>OY969625.1:0-4742498 GCA_963701685.1 uncultured Acidobacteriaceae bacterium
CCCAGCTCACGTACCGCTTTAATAGGCGAACAGCCTAACCCTTGGAACCTTCTACAGCTCCAGGATGCGATGAGCCGACATCGAGGTGCCAAACCATTGCGTCGATATGAACTCTTGGCAATGATCAGCCTGTTATCCCCGGCGTACCTTTTATCCGTTGAGCGATGGCCATTCCATACAGAACCACCGGATCACTAAGGCCTGCTTTCGCATCTGCTCGACTTGTAGGTCTTGCAGTTAACCACACTTATGCCTTTGCACTCGACGGTCGATTTCCAAACGACCTGAGTGTAGCTTCGCGCGCCTCCGTTACAATTTAGGAGGCGACCGCCCCAGTCAAACTACCCGTCTTACTATGTCCCTCACCCCGATAAGGGGTGGAGGTTAGAATCACAACAATCGCAGGGTGGTATCTCACCGTTGGCTCCACCGAACCCAAAAGTCCGGTATCAAAGCCTCCCACCTATCCTGCGCAGCAAGTGCCGTAACTCATAGTAAAAGTATAGTAAAGGTGCACGGGGTCTTTTCGTCTAGCTGCGGGTAACCGGCATCTTCACCGGTACTACAAGTTCGCCGAGCAACTCGTTAAGACAGTCGAACGATCGTTACTCCATTCGTGCAGGTCGGAACTTACCCGACAAGGAATTTCGCTACCTTAGGACCGTTATAGTTACGGCCGCCGTTCACCGGGGCTTCAGTTCAAAGCTTCGCCTTGCGGCTAACCTCTCTCTTTAACCTTCCGGCACCGGGCAGGAGTCAGCCCCTATACGTCGTTTTAGACTTTGCAGAGACCTGTGTTTTTGTTAAACAGTCGCCGTTCGCGTTTCACTGCGGCCCCCCTAGGCTTGCACCCACGGGGGCGACCCTTCTCCCGAAGTTACGGGTCTAATTTGCCGAGTTCCTTAACAAGCTTTCACTCGAGCGCCTTTGGATATTCTCCTCGTCTACCTGTGTCGGTTTGTGGTACGGTTCCCAATCTTCTCCTTAGAGGTTTTTCTTGGCACCATGAAATCAGCAGCTTTCAGCCCTACGGCTTACTGTTTTACGCCTCACTGTTAAGTCTCTCCGGATTTGCCTAGAGAAACCAGCTTACGCGTATCAAACCCCATAGCCATATGAGGTCCTGCTTATCCTTATGCGTCACCCCATCGTAATAACGAGGTATTGGGAGGTCCGGAATATTAACCGGATATCCATCGCTTACGCCTTTCGGCCTCAGCTTAGGGACCGCCTAACCCTGAGCGGATTAACCTTCCTCAGGAAACCTTAGACTTTCGGCGTGAAGGGTTCTCACCTTCATTATCGCTACTTATGCCGGCAGGGTCTCTTCTCTAATGTCCACGTATCTTCACAGTTACGCTTCATTCACGAGAGAATGCTCTCCTACCACGCACACTAATGTGTGCATCCGCTGCTTCGGTATATAGTTTTAGCCCCGTTGTATTGTCGGCACCGGACCGCTTGACCAGTGAGCTATTACGCTTTCTTTAAAGGATGGCTGCTTCTAAGCCAACCTCCTGGCTGTCTGAGCGTTCCGACTTCCTTTCCCACTTAACTATAATTTTGGGACCTTAGCAGGCGGTCTGGACTGTTTTCCTCTCGACTGTGAAGCTTAGCCCCCACAGTCTGACTGCCGTGCTGGTTGTGATCGGCATTCGAAGTTTGGTTGGATTCAGTAAGCCGGAAAGCCCCCTAGTCCATCCATGTCTCTACCACCGATCCAAATCACACGACGCTAGCCCTAAAGCTATTTCGGAGAGAACGAGCTATCACGGAATTTGATTAGCCTTTCACCCCTACCCTCAGCTCATCCGAGCTTTTTTCAACAAACACCGGTTCGGTCCTCCATTGGGTGTTACCCCAACTTCAACCTGGCCAAGGGTAGATCATCCCGCTTCGCGTCTATTCCTGCCAACTGAACGCCCTATTCAGACTCGCTTTCGCTGCGGCTCGCTCACGCTTAACCTTGCTGACAAGAATAACTAGCCGGCTCATTATGCAATAGGCACGCGGTCAGACATTCCCTTACGGGCATAGTCCTCCCACTGCTTGTAGGCACACGGTTTCAGGTACTATTTCACTCCCCTCTCGGGGTTCTTTTCGCCTTTCCCTCACGGTACTGGTTCACTATCGGTCAGAAACGAGTATTTAGCCTTACGGGATGGTCCCCGTGGATTCAAGCAGGGTTTCTCGTGCCCCGCCTTACTCAGGTACCTGCTTCGAGTCTGGATCAATTTCGTCTACGCGCCTGTCACGCTGTTTCGGGTCACTTTCCAATGACTTCGACTATCGACCAGATTGGTAACTCTACTGTTGCAGGCCCTACAACCCCCGAACTACCGAAATAGTACGGGTTTGGGCTGTTCCGAGTTCGCTCGCCACTACTATCGGAATCGAGGTTTCTTTCTTCTCCTGGAGGTACTGAGATGGTTCACTTCCCTCCGTTCGCTTGCTCCTACCTATGTATTCAGTAGGGCATACATGAGGTTTACTCATGTGGGTTTCCCCATTCGGAAATCTCCGGATCAACGCCTGTGTGCGGCTCCCCGAAGCTTATCGCAGCTTGCCACGTCCTTCATCGCCTGTTTCTGCCAAGGCATCCACCGTGCGCCCTTAGTAGCTTGACCATAGAATTTACTCACACGCATCAGAGAACCTACCTCTGACCTGTAGAGCAATCTACATAGTTTCGTCCGCCTTCTGGTACGTGTCCTCACTGGATTAGGGTGAGGGGTACCGAGAATATTCTAAAGACACTCAATACTGATAATCAGCTATCCCCTACAGAAACTACCTGTAAGTTCAAAGCTGCTCAGCCTTGTAGTTATATTTACCCAATCTATTCAGTTGTCAAAAATCGTCTGCGGCAACGGCTAGTTGCTGCTACGCACCTCTGAGAGCGCGCTGAGACGAATGGCTTCCGAGGCCACAAGCTCAAGGATCAGCTTCCGCTACTTTCATAGTCGGAGACTCAACCTCGAGCTGGTTTGCTTCGATGACCTTCAGAGAGAAATGGTGGAGCTGACCGGGATCGAACCGATGACATCCTGCTTGCAAAGCAGGCGCTCTCCCAACTGAGCTACAGCCCCGTCTGATCAGTATAACCGATAAACAGATACGGAACACGTGAAAGTGGTGGGCCTGGATAGATTCGAACTATCGACCTCACCCTTATCAGGGGTGCGCTCTAGCCAACTGAGCTACAGGCCCGGCATCGCCCGACCGGCATTTGCCGCCCTGGCTTGCTTGCTCTGTCGCCCGCGCTTCCTGCTCCGAAGAACAGGGGCAACGAGCTTGTGAGCTCTCTCGAAGGTTTTCGAGGACACAGTTGAACGTGCGAAACGGCTACGCCGAATCTGACCATCGTTGTTGATGGATCGTAAAGAAAAGAAGGTTGTGTTCAGATTCTCCATCTCTTGCCTCCCCGACCAAGATCGATTCAGCGCAATCAGGAGTTGTCTGGCACATCGCACCCTCAGCGTCGGACGATGTCCTAAGCTGCTCGCAATCGCGAGGCGGGATGAGATTGCCAGAGCGTTCTCTTTTAGAAAGGAGGTGATCCAGCCGCAGGTTCTCCTACGGCTACCTTGTTACGACTTCACCCCAATCATGAATTACACCTTGGGCGGCTGCTCCCTTGCGGTTAGCGCACCGACTTCTAGTGCAACCCACTTTCGTGATGTGACGGGCGGTGTGTACAAGGCCCGGGAACGTATTCACCGTGGCATGCTGATCCACGATTACTAGCGATTCCAGCTTCATGGAGTCGAGTTGCAGACTCCAATCCGAACTGAGGCCGGCTTTTTCCGATTAGCTCACCCTCGCGGGGTTGCAGCGGTTTGTACCGGCCATTGTAGCACGTGTGTAGCCCTGGACATAAAGGCCATGAGGACTTGACGTCATCCCCACCTTCCTCCCCGTTATCCGAGGCGGTTTCGCCAGAGTGCTCAACTAAATGGTAGCAACTGGAGATAAGGGTTGCGCTCGTTGCGGGACTTAACCCAACATCTCACGACACGAGCTGACGACAGCCATGCAGCACCTATATACAGACCCATTGCTGGGAGACGATATTTCTACCGCTGTCCTGTACATTTCGAGCCCAGGTAAGGTTCTTCGCGTTGCGTCGAATTAAACCACATGCTCCACCGCTTGTGCGGGCCCCCGTCAATTCCTTTGAGTTTCAGCCTTGCGACCGTACTCCCCAGGCGGATTGTTTATCGCGTTAGCTTCGACACGGGAGGATTGGGTACCCCCCACATCAAACAATCATCGTTTAGGGCTAGGACTACCAGGGTATCTAATCCTGTTTGCTCCCCTAGCTTTCGTGCATCAGCGTCAGTTATGGTCCAGTGAGCCGCTTTCGCCACAGGTGTTCCTTCCGATATCTACGCATTTCACCGCTACACCGGAAATTCCACTCACCTCTCCCATACTCAAGCCCGACAGTTTCCCATGCAGACTTCGGGTTGAGCCCGAAGATTTCACATAAGACTTGTCAAACCGCCTACGCACCCTTTACGCCCAATAATTCCGAACAACGCTTGCCCCCCTCGTATTACCGCGGCTGCTGGCACGAAGTTAGCCGGGGCTTCTTCTATAGGTACCGTCATAATCTTCCCTATCGAAAGGAGTTTACATCCCAAGGGATTTCATCCTCCACGCGGCGTTGCTGCGTCAGGGTTTCCCCCATTGCGCAAAATTCCCCACTGCTGCCTCCCGTAGGAGTCTGGACCGTGTTTCAGTTCCAGTGTGTCCGTGCGCCCTCTCAGGCCGGATACAGATCATCGTCTTGGTGGGCCATTACCCCGCCAACTAACTAATCTGCCGCGAACTCCTCTCCAAGCGCATTGCTGCTTTGACTCGTAAGTGTTATGCGGTATTAGCTAAGATTTCTCTCAGTTATTCCCCACTCGGAGGTAGATAATTCACGTGTTACTCACCCGTGCGCCACTGTACTCAGGACCGAAGTCCCTTTCTCGTGCGACTTGCATGTGTTAGGCACGCCGCCAGCGTTGATTCTGAGCCAGGATCAAACTCTCGTTTAATCTTGGTTTGGCTGCTCTTGTAGGACAGGGGTCCCAAGAGTCAACCGCCTCCGCTCGCTCGAAAAGCAGCGGAGGTTTAATACTAGTGAGAATGACACAACCAAACTTCACGTCATCTCACGACTGGCACGTTCAACTATGTTGTCAAAGATCCTGACTGTTCTCGCCTAAGCGGACAGTTTTGGATCAAGGACCAACGCTGGGCAAAGCCACAGGTTTGTGTCCTCGAACTTGATTGCGCTGTTTGAACTGGGGAGTGTCCGGGGTCGCTTCTCTACCTCAAAGCTTTACTCGCCGGCCTCGCTGCAGTATTTTGCGCGAACTTACTAATTTTATCGAAGCTCGCTGGCATTGTCAACATGAATTCTCCGTTATCTTTTGGAGATTGTGACCGAAGCCAAAACAGCGCAAAATGTCAAAACATCAGTACGACTCGAAAACGAATCGCGAAGCTCTAAGCTTCTGATTCCCTGAGACTTACGCCCCGGGATTTGATGCAGTGGCTTGGGCTTGGTACGGTTGGCTTTAGAAGCTCTTAAACCGCGTTCAAACGCTTGGACTGCGCTCCGGCTTGCCATCATCACCTGACTCGATCCTACCAAGCCGGCTCCGGCGCGAAGCTTTGTGCAACTCACCTAGAGTATCGCAATCAAACCGATTGCGCAAGCTCAGGCTGCTTTCACCGCGCACGCTACTGCGTTTGCGACTTCCTGAGAGTATCAACCCAGGGCTGGAAGCGCAACCCTCGACCTGTGGACTGGCAGTGGAAAAGGTGGGAATTTCCAAGAAATTACCCGGTCGCGTAAAATGCCTTCACAATGGAACCTACTGAAATACACGAGTTTTCGGAAGAGATGAAAGAAGCTGGCGAAAAAGGTCTCCGCCACGTCTCTCTCGCGATCAGCGTCCTCGCCGTGCTCGTAGCCATGGTCACGGTGCTCGGGCACCGCACCCACACCGAAGCCATCCTCATGCAGACCCGCGCCGCCGATCAATGGAATCAATATCAGGCTAAGAAGATTCGCCAGGAACAAGTCAGCACAACAGCCGACATTCTCTCCTTGCAGCCCAGTTCCAACGACGCGGCCGTCCAGAAGAAGTTGGCAGAATACCGAGCCCACCTCGAGAAGTGGAACGAGGAGATCAACCAGGAACAAGAAGCGGCCCACGATCTTGAGCACGAGGTAGCGGCAGCCGAGCGCCGCGCCAACCGCTATGACCTCGGCGAGGCATTGCTGGAGATTGCCGTAGTTCTATCTTCAATCACCCTATTAACGCAGCAGCGCCGCTTCTTCTTCTTTGGTCTCTGCCTCGGCCTCCTCGGAGTGATCGAGGCGGCAACCGCATTACTGATGCATTAGCTCCCACCCTTTGGCACACCTCGAAGGCACTGATGGCCTCGCACCCGTGGAGTTAGGCGACGCTTGGCCGGCTCAACACACCTAAGTCCACAAAACCGTTGACGAAGTACTGCACGGCAAGCGCAACCAGCAAAAGCCCCATTACACGGATCAGGATGCGGATCCCCGTATCGCCAAGCGCGCTTGCAACGCGGGACGCGCTGCCAAGCACCAGGTAACAAATCGCTGCCGTGACCGCAATCGCCCCAAAGATCGCAGCCATCTGCCAATAGCCTTCAGACTGATGCGCCTGCCCCACCAGCACCATCACCGAGGTAATCGCGCCCGGCCCGGCGAGCATCGGGATGCCCATCGGCACGATCCCCACATCATCCTTGGTCGCCGCAGCCGCAGTTTCGCCGCTCGATTCCTGCGTCGGTGAACGTTTCGCCGCCAGCATATCCAGGCCGATCAGCAGCAGAATCACTCCGCCCGCAATCTCGAAGGCCGGAAGCGTGATTCCGAACAAGCGGAAGATATACGTACCGGCAAGGGCAAAGGCGCTCAGGATCACAAATGCGGTCAGAGAGGCTTTACGGGCAGTGCGCACGCGCTTGGCGTTGTCCTGGCCAGCAGTTACGGCAAGAAAGGTGGGGAGGGCGGCAAAGGGGTCGACGAGAAAGAAGATCGAGCTAAGTGCAAGCAACGAGAATCGAACGTAGACCGACCCCTCCAGATGCGTCAGAGCGGCGGTGCTGGGAACAAACATAATGATTTGATTCTTTCACGCAGGGCCCGATGCACAGAAGGGCATAAATCACACGAAAATCCGCAAATGACGGGCAGATCCCACACTCAGCAGCTCCGGCCGCAACGTATAATTTTGGAAAGCGAGGAGAACGTATGCCGATCGTAGCAACCAAGAATATCTGGCACAATGGCCAGTTGATTCCCTGGGAAAAAGCCAACATCCATGTGATGAGTCATGTCATCCACTACGGCTCTTCCGTATTCGAGGGCATTCGCTGCTACACGCAGCCCGGCGGCGCAGGTATCTTCCGGCTCACCGAGCACATGCAGCGCCTCATCCACTCCGCAAAGATCTACCGCATGCCCTTGGCCTATTCAGTCGAGCAGCTCAATGAAGCCGTCATCGACGTGGTCGAAGCCAACGGAGTCGCGCCCTGCTACGTTCGGCCCATCGCCTTTCGCGGCTACGGCGAAATCGGCGTAAACCCGCTTCGTTCGCCCATCGACGTCTACATCGCGAACTTCCCCTGGGGCAAGTACGTCGCCGGTAACGACGGCGCAGACGTCTGCATCTCCAGCTGGAATCGCCTTGCGCCCAACACCATGCCCTCGCTCGCCAAGGCTGGCGCCAACTACATGAACTCGCAACTCATCCGCATGGAGGCCGAAGTCAACGGCTACGTCGAAGGCATCGCCCTCGACACCAACGGTTATCTCTCCGAAGGCTCCGGCGAAAACCTCTTCGTCATCCGCGGCGGCACCATCTACACCGCGCCCCTGGCCAACTCGGTGCTCAACGGAATCACCCGCGACTCCATCCTCGTGCTGGCCCGTCAGCTCGGCATCCCCGTCGTCGAACAAGCGCTTCCCCGCGAGCTCCTCTACATCTGCGACGAAGCGTTCTTCACGGGCACAGCAGCAGAAGTCACGCATCTGCGCTCAGTCGATCGCATCTTGATTGGCGACGGAACCATGGGTCCCATAACCACGGCCCTCCACGAGGCGTTCTTCAACATCGTCAATGGTATCGCCGAAGACCGTTACAACTGGCTTACCCCGGTCACCGTTCGCGAGACAGCTACCGTTTAGTCCCCTTCCCAGGTCATAGCAGTGCGGCATTCTGTTACTGCCGCGCTATGGCCAGGATTAGGCCGTACCCGGCTTATGCAACTAGACTGGTAGATGTGCTTGCTTGCGAGCAGGGCTCCAGGGTTTTTTCTTGAGGATTGTTACTAGATGAAATTGCGGTTTCTTGTTCCAGCACTTGCTTTGGCCCTTACGACCATCGCTGCTCACGCCCAGGTGGGCCTCTATTTCAACCCGGTCGTCAGCCGCATCAGTAACAGCGTCGCCGATACCGGCCCGTTTGCCTTTCTGGGCAGTGGTCAAACGTCGCAGATATTTGGCGGCGTCGACTTCGGCGGGTATTACGATTTTGCGCACTACTCAAAAGCCGATATCGGCGTAGATGTGCGCGATGCCCTTCAGCACGGCAACAACGCCTCTCTGAACAGCTTTTTGGTAGGCCTGCGCTATGCCGCAAAGCCGATCTCCTTCGCCGGTCTGAAGCCTTATGCTCAAATCTCTGTGGGAGAAGGCCGCACAAAACCACCTAAGAGCAACGCCCATCTCAACAAACTCCAGTACGGAATCTTCGTGGGCGCCGACAAAGCGCTCGCAAAACATGTGGACTGGCGCATTATCGAAGTCGGCTACGGTTCTGTTGACACCATCAGCAGCCAGACATTCGGGGGCCCAACACCCGTTCCGGCAGCTCGTATCCTCACCTTCAGCACCGGCTTCGTCTTCCGCTTTAAATAAAACTGAGCGCTCAGGCTTCACAGCTTGAGCGCTCAAGTCATCCCTGCGGGATAAATTCCCGCGATGCCCAGCTACAGCGGCATCACCACGCTCTCCTTCTTCGGAATATTCTTCAGAAAATCTTCGCCAGTGTGCAGGTGCTCGTCCACCAACCGCGTCGGCGTGTGAGCAAGCCACTCGGCCGCGGAAATATCCTGGTACGTTCCAATCGGAAACACCTCGAGGAACAAGAGATCTTCATCCCCAGTGTTCTCGATGTAGTGTGGTCGCGACACCTGGATGTACCCGACGTCCCCTTCCTGAAAGTCCATCGTCCGCGCCTTGCTGCCGGAATCAAACACCGTCATGCGGCCCTTGCCCGACACATAGTACTGCCACTCGTCCGACATCGGATGCCAGTGCAACTCGCGCAACCCACCCGGCTTCAGCCGCACAATCGCCGCAGCAATGTTCGTCACCGGGAAGTTTTTGTTGTCGATAATCTTTACCTCACCACCCGCCGTGGTCTTCGTCGGCTGCATGCCGCCGGGCCGGAAGATAAACTTCTCGTCGATCGTCCCCGTCCCCATCCCCGCCTGCTGTTGCTCTTCCGCCAGCGCCCGCGGCAAATCGCTCTGGAAGATATAAAGCTTCTCATTGGGAATCTTGTCGAACGTAGACGCCGGCACGCCAAAGTTCTTCGCCAGAACTTCCTTCGGCGTGTGCTTGAACCAATCGCTCAATAGGAACGTGCTGAACTCGTCGAAGTCTCCCTGGTTGAACACCAGCAGAAACTTGCAGCCGTCAGGCCCCAGCCCTTGGATCGAGTGAGGAACCCCTCCCGGAAACAGCCACAAGTCGCCCGCCTTCACATCGTTCACAAAACTCTTTCCCTCTGGATCGACAGCCGTGATGCGCGCCGATCCAGTAATCATGAACGCCCACTCAGCCGACACATGCCAGTGCAGTTCGCGTACACCGCCCGCCGTCAGCCGCATCTCCACGCCCGCCATGGTCTTCGAAATAGCGAGATCCCGCACCGTTACCTGCCGCGTCCAGCCACCCGAGTCGATCTCCTTGTGCGACAGATCGAACGAGTATTTGAACGGAAGCATCGTGCCGTTGTCTGTCTCCGGCGGCCATACAGAATCGGGGTTCAGCGAGTCGTTGACCGTGTTATTCGGCCCCACCTGCTGCTCGTTCGGCAGATGATGATCGCTCGACCGAATTTGCTGCCCAGCAGGATGTGCAGTTTGTGCGGCCAGAGGAGCCGCCGCCGCGACAGCTGCCAAAGCAGCTCCACTCACAGATAGAAACTGCCGTCTGGAGACAGCAGAACGCTCGCTGACTTCTTCTTCCACTTTTTCAGACATGACGGTATTTACCTCACAATTCTTGGATCGTCTAGGGACCTTGTACGTTGCTTTTTTGTTCAATCATCACGCTCACCACCTAGGCATGCCAAGGGGATACAGGAGTCTTGTCCGTAACCGAATTGTCCGTCTCCGCAAGAAGGTCCCAGCCAGGCAAATTCTGCGAACCTACAATCAGCCGGACCCCATCCTGCTCGGTGATGTACGTGAATGCCCAGCTCAGAAAAACAGAGTAGCGATTGCGGAAGCCGATAAGGAAGAAGATGTGAACCAGCATCCACGTCATCCAGGCCATGAAGCCGCTCCAGTTGGCACGGAACGGCCAAACGATCCGCGCCACCGCTGCCGAACGACCGATCGTCGCCATGTCGCCCTTATCGAAATAACGAAACGGCTTCTGGTAAGCCGCCTTGTCCGACCGCGCCGCAAGCAGTCCGATCCTCTTCGCCGCATAGTCCCCCATCTGCATGGCAGGCTGCGCCACCCCAGGAACCTGCTTCCCATCCTGCTCGAAATGCGCGAGGTCGCCACACACAAAAATCTCTGGCCGATTCTTCGGGTTCAGCCGATCATTCACCAGCACACACCCTTTATTGTCGAGCTCCACTCCGAGCATCTTCCCCAGCGGCGAAGGCGCCACACCCGCGGCCCACAATGTGCAAACGCTCTCAATGCGTTCGTCGCCCACCATCACGTACCCCGGCTGGATATCCGTAACACGCGCCCCGCAGCGAACCTCCACGCCGAGTCCATGCAGCTGCTCCAGCGCCTTCTTCTGCAGATCCTCCGGATACATCCCAAGAATCTGGCCCCCGCCCTCAACAATCAGCACCTCCGCAGTCTTGGTATCAATGTGCCGAAAGTCCTTCGTCATATACAGCTTCGAAATATCGGAGATAGCCCCCGCCAACTCCACTCCCGTCGGCCCTCCTCCTACCACCACGAACCGCAGCGGCGGATGCGCGCCCGTCTCGAGCATCTGTCGCTCGGCATACTCAAACGCCAGCAACACGCGCCGGCGAATGTCCGTGGCATCTTCCACGGTCTTCAACCCCGGCGCAATCTTCGACCACTCCTCGTGCCCGAAATAACTATGCGTCGATCCGGTAGCGACGATCAGATAGTCATACGCCATCACCGGTCCGCTGGCCAGCGACACCTGCCTCGCCGTCGTATCAATCGCCAGCACCTCATCCATCACCACTTCAGTGTTGCGATTCTTTCGCAGAATCGAGCGGATAGGCTGAGCGATATCTCCAGGTGAGAGCACGGCAAGCGCAACCTGGTACAGCAGTGGCTGAAACGTGTGATGATTCTTCCGATCAATAATCGTGACATCGACCGGCAGCTTGCCAAGCCTCTGCGCGGCCGTGATCCCCGCGAATCCCGCACCAATGATGACGACACGCGACCGTGCGCGATTTGGATTTGCAGCAGGCATTTCGATCTCGCCTCCGTGGCTCCAGGGCTGGAAAGTTCCTCATTCTTTTGATGCATGATCACGGGAATGGATATCGCATTTTTCGCTTCGGCAGCGCTCAGATCATGAAGCCGGGCTCGATGCACATGCATCCAAGATATCCATGAGCACTTCACCTGCAGCAGACGCCCGCACACGAGTCCTCGGCACCACCCGCCAACTTGGAAACTCCGACCTGAAACTGACGGCCATCGGCTTTGGTGCCTGGGCCATCGGTGGCGGCGACTGGCAATACGCCTGGGGCCCGCAGGAGGACAGAAAATCGATCGAAGCCATCCATCGCGCCCTCGACTCCGGCATCAATTGGATCGACACCGCCGCAGTCTACGGCCTCGGACATTCCGAAGAAGTTGTCGGTACCGCGCTCAAGTCCGCCACCTCCAAACCACTGGTCTTCACCAAGTGCTCCATGACCTGGGGCAACGACCGCAAGATCGTTCAAACCCTCACGAGGATCCGCGAAGAGGTAGAAGGAAGTCTGCGCCGCCTCAAACTCGACGTGATCGACCTCTACCAGATTCACTGGCCCGTCCCGGATGCCGAGATCGAGCAGGGCTGGACCACCATGGCCGAACTGCAGCGCGAAGGAAAGGTACGCTACATCGGCGTATCAAACTTCAATGTCGCCCAGATGGAACGCGCCCTGAAGATAGCGCCCATCACCTCCTTGCAACCGCCGTACTCGATGATCAACCGCTCGATCGAAGCAGAGATTTTGCCCTTCTGCCAGAGACACAACATCGGCGTCATCAACTATTCGCCGATGCAGTCAGGCCTGCTCACCGGCGCCATGACGAAAGAGCGCATCGCAAAAATGCCGCAGGACGACTTCCGCCGCAACTCGAAACAATTTCAGGAACCGCTGATCTCCCGCAACCTCGAGCTCGTAGAACTGCTGCGCAGCATCGGCCAACGCCATGGCGTAGAACCCGGCGTCGTAGCAATCGCATGGACGCTGCACAACCCGGCGGTCACCGCGGCCATCGTCGGCGGTCGCAGTGCAGAACAGGTAGACGGCGTCCTGCCTGCTGCAACCTTCCGGCTCTCCGAAGACGAATTCCAGGAGATCGGCGCCTTCCTAAAGGAGCGCGTCTAGATAACCAACGCACCGCGTCTAGACCCTCACTGGTTGCGAATGCTGGCCGGTGGCTCAAGCATATATTGCAGAAAAACCAAGTCTAGGAACTTGTCAAACTTGTAACCGACTTCTCGCAGGTGACCCACTTGTTCAAAGCCTGAGCGCTGAAGGAAGCCCAGCGATGCTGCATTCGCCGCATCAACACCAGCCACCATCACATGCTTGCCCGCATCGCGCGCCCGCAGAATCAGCGCCTGCAGCAGCGCGGCCCCCACACCCTTGCGTCGTACCGCGGCGTCAATGTGGATCGTCCCCTCGACCGTAAATCGATAGCCGGGCCACGGACGAAAATCACCAAAGGTCGCGAACCCCGCAATCCTTCCCTCGTCTTTCGCAACAAGCACCGGATAGCCCTGTGCCGTGCGCGCCTTCCACCATGCGACTCTGTCCTCCACCGAAACCACGGCATCATTGAACACCGCCGTCGACGTGCGAATCACGTCGTTATAGATCTCGGTGATTGCAGCGATATCGGACTCGACTGCGTTTCTTATCTCCATCTCGACCTCACAATCTAATGGGAGAAGAATATGCCGCGCTATCGCGTCAGAATCACAGGACCATTCTTGGTGATAGCAACCGTATGTTCGAAGTGCGCGCTAATGCTGCCGTCCACCGTAATCGCGGTCCAGCCGTCCTCCAGCACCTTCACTTCGGCGGACCCGATGTTGATCATCGGCTCAATCGCCAGCACCATCCCCGCCTTCAGCCGCGGCCCCTTGCCGGCATCCCCGTAGTTCGGAACCTGCGGATCTTCGTGCATGCTTTTCCCGATCCCATGCCCGACAAATTCACGCACCACCCCATAACCCTCTGCCTCACAGATCGTTTGAACGGCGTTCGAAATATCGAAGAGCCTTCCCCCCACCAAAGCCTTGTCAATTGCAGCGTAAAGCGATGCCTCGGTCACGCGCAGCAGCTTTTCCGCCGCCGCCGAGATCTTCCCCACCGCATGCGTTACCGCCGCATCAGAGTAGTAGCCATCGACGATTACCCCGCAATCGACCGACACAACATCCCCCTCGTGCAACTCACGCTTGTCGTTCGGAATTCCGTGAATAACCTCGTCGTTGACCGACGTGCACAGCACCGCCGGATACCCGTGATACCCGAGGAACGCGGCCTTCACCCCGAGCTCTTCTACCTTGGCGGCCGCAGCGCGCTCCAGGTCCATCGTCGTCGCACCCACACGCACAACACTCTTTACCGCGTCGTGGACCTTGCGCAGCGCGATGCCTGAGATGCGCATCTTCTCAATCTCAGCCTCGGATTTAATCAGGATTGCCATGGCCTAAACATTCGATGGACCAGAGTCCTACTTTGACTCCGTAGTGTGGCGCAACCGGAACAGTGTAGCGCGGATGGACTGCGTCACTTCATCGACAGGGAGATTCCCGTCGACCTCAGCAAAGCGGCTGTCTTGGGCCCGATAATACTCGATCACGTCCGCGGTCTTTGCCTCGAATGCCTTCATCCGCTCGTAGAAAACCGGCTCCGTATCATCCGCCCGCTGCACCAGCTTCGCGCCCTCACGCTCGCAAACGCCAGCCACACCAGCCGGATCAGAGTATCGATTGTAGATCGTTCCGCAGGCCGGGCACGTCAGCCGCCCCGTAATGCGCTCCAGCAGTACACGCTCCGGCACCACGATGCTCACTGCAATCACTGGCAACGCCGAGTTCGTAAGCTGCAAGTCCAGCCACTCCGCCTGGTTCAGCGTGCGCGGAAATCCGTCGAGGATGTAGCCGCGCTTCGTGTCCGGCTCCGTCAGCCGCGTCGCAACCATCTGGTTCACCAGGTCGTCCGGAACCAGCTGCCCGGTGGCCATCAACTCATCGGCCATCATGCCCAGCGGTGTATGGTTCCTGCGATGCTCCCGCAGCAAGTCTCCCGTCGAGATCTGTGGAATCCCAAACTCATCCATCAGCCGCTTCGCCTGAGTCCCTTTTCCAACGCCAGGCGCACCAAGCAAGAGCACCGGTCCAGGCACAAACAAGTTCGAGTTGGTAACAGGCTCGGTCACGCTGCTCATCATTACGTCCATTGCTGCGTCCTACGAAAGCGTTCAGAAAAATCTATGGTCCAACTCTCAGCAAAAACCCAGGTCCGAAACTCCAGACCTGGGTACCTGCATTCTGCAAGAGGCCGAAACCGCTACCAGCTGCGGCGGCCGCGAATCCGACCCGACTTCGGCGAGAAGCCGTCATAGTGACGCATGATCAGCTGCGCCTCTACCTGCTGCACCGTATCCATCGCGACGCCCACAACGATCAGCAACGACGTGCCGCCGAAGTAGAAGTTCAGTCCAAGTCCGTTCGTCACCCAGGTCGGCATGCGGTCAAAGATGCCGCCAATCAACCAAAGATGATTGAAGTGAATACCAGACATCAGGAACATCGGAATGATCGAGATGGCAACAAGGTAAAGCGCACCCACCAGCGTAATGCGTGTCAGCACATCGTTGATGAAGTCCGACGTCCGCTTGCCCGGCCGGATGCCCGGAATAAAGCTGCCATACTTCCGCATGTTGTCCGCAATATCGTCGGGACGAAAAATGATGGAAATATAAAAGTAAGCAAAGAAGATAATCGCCAGCATGTACAGCACGACATACCATGGCTCGGCCGGCCCAAGCGCGCGGAAGATCGGGCCAAGGAAGCTCGTATCGCGCAGCGGACCAGAGCCGAACAGGCTCACGTTCTGCAGCAGCAACGGCGCAGACAGAATCGAAGCCGCAAAGATCACCGGCATCACGCCGCCGGAGTTAACCTTGAGCGGCAGGAAGCTATTGGAAGCCTGCGTCATACGCCGGCCCACCATGCGCTTCGCAGACTGAATAGGAATTCGCCGCTCCGAACGCTCCACGTACACGATGAACGCAACCACTGCGATCATCACAACAATCAGCAGCACGATCGCAATCGGTGTGAAGCCGCCCCAAGCCTGGGTCGCGGCCTTCTGATAGAGATCGGCAATGCCGCGCGGAAGTCCAACCACGATTCCAGTAAAGATCAGCAGCGACATACCATTGCCAATGCCGCGCTCGGTAATCTGCTCGCCCAGCCACATGATGAAGGCCGTGCCAGCCGTCAGCGTGATAACGCAGAGCGGAAGGAACTCGCCCTTGGAAAGAGTCACCATCGTCTCGCCGGTCGCAGTGCTGGTCAGCGTCAAGCCAATAAAGAAACTCTGTACGACAGCCAGCAGAACCGTTACATAACGCGTCCACTGGGTGATCTTGCGACGCCCAAGCTCGCCTTCCTTCTGCAGCTTCGCCAACGGCTCATAGATCACCGTGAGCAATTGGAAGATGATGGACGCAGTGATGTACGGCATGATGCCCAGGGCAAACACCGTGAGCTTGCGCAGGTTACCGCCGTTGAACAGGTCGAGCAGTCCGAGCGCTCCGCCAGCGTTCTGATTGAAATACTGCGATAGCTTTGCGGCATCGATGCCGGGCGTCGGAATATGTGCACCGAGACGGTAGACCGCGAGCAACCCGAGCGTGAACCCGATGCGCTTGCGCAGATCTGGAATGCGGAAGATGTTGAGGAATTTCTCGAGCATCGAAGTTTGAGGCCTTGAACCAAAGATTTGTAGCTGAGTGCCGCCGGTACCGTTAGGCGAATGCGACCGCTCAGCTGGAGTTTCTGACTACATTCTACGCGCAATGTTTCTCGACAGCGCAGAAGCAAAATAGGCCGAGGCGCTGGCCCCGGCCCGATTCTTTACGCTGCCGGAGCAGCCTCGCCGCCGATAACGATGGCCTTGCCGCCCGCCGCCTCGATGGCCTTCTGAGCCGCCTTCGAGAACTTGTGCGCATGCACCGTAACCGCCGACTTCAACTCGCCATTCGCCAGCACCTTCACTAAGCCATTGCGCTTCTTCAGGATGCCGTGCTCGGTCAACTTCTCGAGCGTCAACTCGCTCTCGTTCAGCTCGGCAATCGTATCCAGGCCAAGCACCGCATACTCCACGCGAAAGATATTCGTAAACCCGCGCTTGGGCAGACGGCGGTGCAGCGGCATCTGGCCGCCTTCAAAACCGCGCATCAGGCTCGAACCCGACCGCGAACCCTGGCCCTTGTGGCCACGCGTCGATGTCTTACCCATGCCCGAGCCCATACCGCGGCCAACGCGCTTCTTGTTCTCATTCGCCTTCTTCGGCGCCTTCAGATTGCTGAGATTCAGTGCCATAATTTCCTCGCTAACGCCGAACCTGTCTCGCAAGACAGCCCGACTCGCATGTTGGCCTCACCATCGAGGCGAAATAAACTACTCGACGACCCGAACGAGATGGGGCACCTTTGCCACCATGCCGCGAATCGACGCCGTGTCTTCGCGCTCGACAATCTGGTTCAACCGCGTGAAACCCAGGCCCTTGATTACGAGCTTGTGCTTAACTGGCGTGCAGATCTTGGAGCGGAAGTACTGAAGCTTGATCTTGTTTTCGCTTGCCATTGTTCTTCTCCGACTCCGGACCTAATACCCAACCCAGAGTGATGTAATTCCCTGAACCCTGAACCCTGGGCCCTGAACCCTAGTTCTTACAGCTCGTCAACCGACTTGCCACGAAGCGCAGCAACCTCAGCCTTATCGCGCAGCTGCGTCAATGCATCGAACGTCGCCTTGATTACGTTGTGCGGATTGGCTGATCCAAGGCTCTTGGTCAGAACATTCTGCACACCCGCCGCCGTCATCACCGCACGCACCGTCTTGCCGGCAATGATTCCGGTACCTTCCGGCGCCGGCTTCAACAGAACTTCACCAGCACCGTAGTGCCCCAGGGCCACGTGCGGAATGGTGTAGCCGGTCAAGTTGACCTTGATTAAATTCTTCTTGGCCGCTTCGATGCCCTTGCGGATCGCCTGCGGAACTTCCTTCGCCTTACCCGAGCCGTAGCCAACCACGCCTTCAGCAGGATCGCCCACAATCACCAACGCCGCGAACGACATGTTCTTGCCGCCCTTGACGACCTTGGTCACGCGATTGATGGACACAACCTCATCCTTCAGATTCATCCGGTTTCCGTCGAGTCTCTTCTTCTGCATTGCCATCGTTATTTCCTCTATTTTTCTCCCCGGCACACCGGTCCGGAGGTTGCAGTCAGCGCTGCATGTTTGGGGCGTCTAACGCGCCCTTGAAATCCTTACTAGAAATCCAAACCTGCTTCGCGAGCTGCATCGGCCAGCGCCTTGATGCGACCGTGATACAGATAGCCGCCGCGATCGAAGACCACCTTCTTGATGCCCTTCTCCTTGGCGCGCTCCGCAATCAGCTTGCCCACTTCCTTGGCCGCTTCCACATTGCCGCCAGCCTTGCGCTCCGTGCCCTTGGGCGTCATCGTGGACGCCGACGCGATCGTGACGCCATTCGCGTCGTCGATCAGCTGCGTATAAATGTGGTTGAGCGAACGATACACATTGAGGCGCGGACGCTCGGCGGTGCCGGCCATCTTGGCGCGAATGCGCGAATGCACGCGCTGGCGAATGTTGTTGCGTTGACGAAGATTGATCATCGTATTTCTTCCTTCCTAAAGGCGTCGCCATCACCTGACGACGTTCGGCTGTGTTACTGTCCGGGAGTTCAACTCCCGGACCTGGAATGTTTTGTCTTCTGGACCCTGAACCCTGGGCCCTGGACCCTAGCTCTTATTTAGCGCCCGTCTTGCCGACCTTCTTCTTGAGCTTCTCGTCGGAGTAGCGAACACCCTTGTTCTTGTACGGATCCGGCTTGCGCAGCGAACGCATATCCGCAGCAACCTGGCCAACCTTCTGCCGATCAATCCCCGAGACCGTCACATGCGTCTGCTTCGGATCAATCGCAACTTCAATGCCCGTCGGCAGCTGGAACTCAATCGGATGCGAGTAGCCGAGCGTGAACACAACCGTGTCCTTGCCCTTCATCTCCACGCGGTAACCAATACCCACGACGTCGAGCTCTTTCTTCCAGCCATTGGTGACGCCTTCGACGGCGTTGAACACCAGCGCGCGCGCCAGGCCATGAACCGCTGCATGCGCGTCATCCGGGCGCTCAACCGTCAACACGCCGTCCTTCTCCGAGAACGTGATGCCCGCTGGAATCAAGGCATTCACCTTGCCCTTGGGGCCTTCGACGACGACGACGTTACTCTGCACGGTGTACTTCACACCCTTGGGCAGCGTGATAGGCTTCTTGCCGATGCGTGACATAACTTCAATCCTTGATGGCTTGCGAGTCCCGAAGCCTTGACTTCGTTCCACTGCAGCCTGGCGTTCACCCGCCGGTCCGGAAGTAGAAATAGCGCTCGCTATTTCCTGCTTCCTGTTTGCTACTTCCTGCTCTTACCAGACTTCGCAGAGAATCTCGCCGCCAACGCCTTCGCGCCGCGCCTGACGACCCGTCATCACACCCTTCGGCGTGGTCATGATCGAGATGCCCAGGCCGCCCTGCACGCGCTTGATCTCGTCCTTGCCGATATACACACGGCAGCCCGGACGCGACACGCGCTTCAGGTCGCGAATCACAGCCTCATTATTCGGGCCGTACTTCAGGTACACGCGCAACACCTTCTGCCCATCTTCCTCGGCAGCCTTGTAGTTGGCGATGTAGCCCTCTTCCTTCAGAATGCGGGCAATCTCGGTCTTCAGCTTCGAAGCCGGAGCATCCAGCTTCTGGTGGCGGGAACGGTGCGCGTTGCGAATACGTGTAAGAAAATCTGCTACCGGATCGGTGAGGTTCATCGTTTTCCTTTCATCCCCCGTTCGCTCCTGCCGATCATTTCAATCGACCCGGAGAACCTGCGGGAATGTCTGTGGCGCCGAAGCGCCGATCTTGTCTACGCGCGAATGCCGATACCGGCCTGCAGCGTTTGCCGAACAGCCCAACTACCAGCTGGACTTGACGACGCCCGGAATCTCGCCCTTCAGCGCGAGCCCGCGGAAGCACAGACGGCAGACACCGAACTTGCGCAGAAACGCGCGAGGACGGCCGCACAGCTGGCAGCGGTTGTGCTGACGAGACTTGAACTTCGGCTTGCGTGCGTCTTTGACGCGTTTTGCTGTTGTTGCCATATCTCTTTACTCTCTCAATCCTGATGAAGCTGTTGCCTTCTGGACCCTAAACCCTGGACCCTAAACCCTTGCTCTTACGCGCCCACGCGGAACGGCATGCCGAAGCTCTTCAACAGCTCGCGCGCACCGTTATCGTCCTTCGCCGTGGTCACGATCGTCACGTTCATACCCTTGATCTTGTCGACCTTCGCGTAGTCGATCTCCGGGAAGATCAGCTGATCGCGCAGCCCGAGCGTGTAGTTGCCGCGCCCGTCAAAGCTCTTCGAACTCACGCCGCGGAAGTCGCGCACGCGGGGCAGCGCTACCGAAATCAGGCGATCCAGAAACTCGTACATCTTGTCGCCGCGCAGCGTTACCATCGCGCCAATCGGCATGCCCTCGCGCAGCTTGAACGCCGCAATCGACTTCTTCGCCTTCGTGATCACCGGCTTCTGTCCGGCAATCGATCCCAAATCAGCAAGCAGCGGATCCATGATCTTCACGTTCTGTGTCGCTTCGCCCAGGCCCATGTTGATCACAATCTTCTCCAGCTTCGGAACCGCCATTGCGTTCTCGAGCCCGAGTTCCTTCTGAAGCGACTGCTTGATCTCGCCGTGATACTTCTCTTTCAAACGTGCTGCCATGATCTCTCTTCTCTTTCTCCACGGTTCCGGAGTAGCTCGCGCCGTATACCGTTTCGTGGGGTGCTCAATTTACTTCCAACCACAATCTCTTCGAACCGAAATCCAGCCCAACTACTTCTTGAACTTCTTCTCCGCGATCACGCCGCCGGTTGTGCGGGCGATGCGTGTCTTCTTGTCGCCTTCAACCTGGTACCCAACGCGAGTAGGCTTGCCTTCGGAGTCAACCAGCATCACATTCGAGATGTGAATCGGCGCCTCCTGCTCCAGGATGCCGCCCGCAATGTTCTTCTGCGGATTCGGCTTCATGTGCTTCTTGATCATGCCCACGCCTTCAACCAGCACGCGCTGCTTATCAACGATCACCCGCAACACGCGGTGAGCCTTCGGCCCTTTATCCTTGCCCGTAATCACCACAACCATATCGTTGCGCTTGATCCGGATCTTCGACTTGCTGCCCGCAGTGGGCTTGAACTTATTCGGCATCTCTCAACCTTCCCCCGCGCTAGCGGGCTCGACCATACGGAGTCGGAATCCGATTCACTGACAACTGACAACTAAGAACTGACAACCGCCTTTAAATAACTTCAGGCGCGAGCGAAACAATCTTCAGAAACTTCTTGTCGCGCAGCTCACGAGCCACCGGCCCAAACACGCGCGTGCCAACCGGCTCCATCGCGTCATTGATCACGACCGCCGCATTCTCGTCGAAGCGGATGTACGTTCCATCCCGGCGGCGATACTCCTTGTGCGTGCGGACGATGACCGCCTTCACGACCTTGCCCTTCTTGACAGTGCCATCCGGTGACGCTTCCTTCACCGCTGCCGTAACCACATCGCCAAGTCCAGCCTTCTTGCCGAGACCGCCGCCGAGCGGCAGGATGACCTGGAGCTTGCGGGCGCCCGAGTTATCGGCGACGGCAAGGATTGTGCGCATTTGAACTGCCATGATGATTCTCCTGGTTCAAGCTCTCGCCACTTACTGGTTCGAGAGGTGAAACTTGCCCGAGAGCTTGGCGGCGGGAAGCCGTTGCTATCTCGTGCCGCGCGGCCAAAACCTCAGCCGCAAAACTTGAAAACTACTTAACAACAACCGGCTTCTCATCCGGCAGCGCCGACAACGACGACCGGCGAATGATCTCTTCCAACGACCAGCGCTTCAGCTTCGACAGCGGACGCGTCTCGCGGATCCGAACCATATCGCCCACGCGCGCCGAGTTCTGCTCGTCGTGCGCATAAAACTTCTTGTTCGACTTCAGCACCCGCTTGTACTTCGGGTGAGCCTTGCGCATCTCGATCTCGACAACGATGGTCTTCTCCATCTTGGTCGAAACAACCAGGCCAACCTTCTCGGTGCGACGCGGTGCAGCCTGCTCGGCGACGGGGGTAGTGACAGTGGTCTCAGCCATGATTATTCCTTCCCTGCCTTAGCAGTCGCTAGATTGCGCTCTTTGGCAATTGTTTTGAAGCGTGCAATATCCAGCTTGAGGGACTTGATCTTGCCAATCCCCTCCTGCTTTCCGAGGCTCTTCGCAAAGCGAATGCGGAAGAGCTGCTCAGCGGCCTTAGCCTCTTCGTTCTTCAACTCGTCGTCGCTCATGTTGCGGATCTTGTCGATTTCCATAAATAACTTCTTTCTCGCCTGAACGGCTATTACTTGGCAGCCACTTCGACCTTGAGGCCGGGGCGTACAACGAACGTGGTCTTGAGCGGAAGCTTGTGAGCCGCGAGCCTCATGGCCTCTTTGGCCAGCTCCACGGGTACGCCTTCCATCTCGAACAAAATCTTGCCCGGGCGAACGACCGCAACCCAGTGATCCGGAGCGCCCTTGCCCTTACCCATACGGGTTTCGGCCGGCTTCTTCGTGATCGGCTTGTCGGGGAACAGGCGCAGCCAAACCTTGCCACCACGCTTGATGAACCGCGTCATCGCGATACGGCTGGCTTCGATCTGGCGGTCGGTAATATAACCGCACTCCATCACCTTCAGACCGTAGTCGCCGAACGAAATGTCGGAGCCGCGCCACGCCTTGCCGCACATGCGACCGCGCTGCTGCTTGCGATACTTAACCTTCTTGGGTAAAAGCATGAGAATTCCTTTGAACGAACAACCTGTCAACTTCTCAGGGGAACGGCTTAGGTGCTGACCGGGGTCTCTGCCACTGAATCTCCAGCTTTACGCCTTCGATACGGGCAGACTCGGGGCCAAACCTGTTAAGTTTAGCAAAGATTGGCAGCTATGCCAACCAGTAAGACCGGAATTCGAGCCCAAGGCCGAGCTTTTCGCTCTCTGAACCCTGGGCCCTAAACCCTGAACCCTGCTTCTAAAACGCGCCAGTGGTAACAACCGCCGGCTCACGACGCTTCTTCTGCTCGTAGATATCGCCACGATAGACCCAGGTCTTCACACCAATAATCCCGTACGTGGTGTGAGCCTCGGAGAATCCGTAGTCGATATCGGCGCGCAACGTGTGCAGCGGCAGACGTCCCTGCAGATACCATTCCGACCGTGCGATTTCGTTGCCATTGAGCCGGCCCGATACGCGGACCTTGATGCCCTTGCAACCGAAACGCAGTGCCGAATCCACGCTTTTACGCATGGCGCGGCGGAAGCTGACGCGCTTCTCCAGCTGCAGGGCGATGTTCTCGCTGACCAGCTGAGCGTCGAGCTCCGGCTTGTTCACCTCTAGGATGTCAATAAACACCTCGCGGCTCGTGCGCTTCTGGATATCGGCCTTCAGCTTGTCGATCTCCGCGCCCTTGCGCCCGATGATGATGCCCGGACGTGCGGTGCGGATGATCAGCCGCAGCTTGTTGCCCGGCCGCTCAACTTCTACCGAGCTCACGCCGGCAGCTTTCAGCTTCTCGCGAAGCTCTGCCTTCAACTTCACGTCCTCGACCAGCAGCTTGTCGTAGCCGCGCTCGATAAACCAGCGTGACTTCCAGGGCTTGTTGACGCCGAGGCGGAATCCGTACGGATGGACTTTCTGTCCCATAGCTTCCCTATTCCTGAACCATAGCCGGTTGAGCCGGCGCGGTTATTGTTGCGAACTGCTTACTGCAAAAATCGTTGTAGATCTCTAAAGCAAGACCCGAGAAATTGATGCCCAACTACTTGGCGACAGCCTTCTTCTTTGCCGGAGCCTTCTTCGCCGCGGCCTTCTTCGCTGGAGACTTCTTCGCCGCCGCCTTCTTCGCTGCGGGCTTGCCTGCGGTCGCCTTCACCGGAGCCGTCGTCGCCTCAACCTCAGCGCCGGCAGCCTTCTTCTCTGCCACCGTGATGATGATGTGCGCGATGCGGCGCTGGTAACGGAACGCACGGCCCATGGGTGCAGGGCGGATACGCTTCATCCTCGGTCCCTCGTTCGCGACCGCGGTCTTGACGTACAGGTTGTCGATGTCGATGTCGAGCCCACGCTCATCCGACAAATGCTGAGCATTCTGGACCGCCGAGCGCAGCACCTTCTCCACCACCGGCGCAATGCGCTTGTTGGTGAATGCCACGGTGTTGATCGCCTTCTCCACGCGCAAACCCTTGATCAGGTCAAGCACCAGCTTGGCCTTCTGCGGGCTGGTGCGCTGGAAGCGGGCCTCAGCACGAAACTCCGTATTCTTTGTGTCAATTGCCTTATGCATTGCGATGTCCTTCAAACGTACAAATCTGTCGAATCTTCCGAATCTTGATCAGGCCGGATTACTTGCCCTTCGCCGTATCGCCAGCCTTCGCCGAGTGGCCCTTGAATGTGCGCGTGGCCGAGAACTCTCCCAGCTTGTGACCCACCATGTTCTCCGTGCAATACACCGGAATGAACTTGCGGCCGTTGTGCACAGCAATCGTGTGACCCACCATATCCGGGTGGATCGTCGAGCGGCGCGACCAGGTGCGGATGACCTTCTTCTCGTTGGCGGTGTTCATCGCCTCGATCTTGATCATCAAATGGGCATCAATAAACGGGCCCTTCTTCGTTGAACGTGACATAACTCACTCCATGCGGCTTTCACCGCGGTACTCGATACTACGAATCGCAGGAGGAGCGCTGCGACTTGGTGTTGCCCTTCTGGATCGAACCGCTCGACCCTCCTCCGGGACTGTTTGCCTTATGGACCCTGTACCCTGGGCCCTAAACCCTGCTCTTACCTACTTGCCCTTATTCCGGCGCGTCACGATAAACACATCGGTCCGCTTGTTATTACGAGTCTTATATCCACGAGTCGGCTGACCCCACGGCGTCACTGGATGACGTCCGCCAGAGGTCTTACCTTCACCGCCACCGTGCGGGTGATCGACAGGGTTCATTGAAACGCCGCGGTTGGCCGGGCGAATGCCCTTCCACCGATTCCTACCCGCTTTACCTATAGTCACGTTCTCGTGGTCGGTATTCCCAACCTGGCCAATCGTCGCCATGCACTCCACGAGCACCTTGCGCGTCTCGCCAGAGGGCAGCTTCAGAAGCGCGTAATCGCCTTCCTTGGCAATCAGGTTGACCTGCGCGCCGGCCGAGCGAGCCATCTGCGCGCCCTTACCCGGACGCAGCTCGATGTTGTGCACGATCGTACCGGTGGGAATATTCTTCAGCGGCAACGCATTGCCCACGAGAATATCGGCCTCCGGGCCGCTCATGATCTTCTGCCCCACCTTCAGCCCAATCGGCTGAATGATGTAGCGCTTCTCACCATCGGCGTAGTGAACCAGCGCGATGCGCGAGCTGCGGTTAGGATCGTACTCGATCGTAGCGACCGTGCCCGGAATCCCGAACTTGTCGCGCTTGAAGTCGATGAGGCGCAACTTCTGCTTGTGCCCACCGCCCTGGTGGCGAATCACCAGCTTGCCCATATTGTTGCGGCCGCCAGTGCGTGGCTTTACCGACAGCAGCGGCTTATGCGGCTTATCGGTCGTAATGTCATCGTTGACCAGCTTCGTCTGAAAGCGAAGGGTCGGCGTGATCGGACGAAATGATTTAATCGGCATGTTGCTATTCCTTTGCCGCGCCTGTCTTAGTTTGCAATTACCACAGCGCGATACGTGAAACCGTTCGTACTACCAAATCTGTTTTCTGGGTCCTATACCCTGAACCCTGCTCTTAGATCTCTGCTGCGAAGTCAGGAACCTTCTCGCCGGCCTTCAGGCGCACATACGCCTTCTTCCAGTCGGGCAGGAAACCTGCATAGCGGCCGCGCTTGCGCTCTTTGCCGACAACGCTAGCGGTGCGAATGCTCGCCACCTTCACGTTGAACAGCGCCTCAACCGCCTGCTTGACCTCAGTCTTGCTCGCATTGGCAGCCACTTCGAACACCAAAGATCCTTCCACTTCGCGAGTGGTCAGGGCCTTCTCGGTAATCAACGGGCGGCGAATTACGTTATATAGGGTAGGCATTTATGCAGCCTCCTTCTCGGCGTGCTGCCGCTTGGATACGCTCTTCTTCAGCGTCTCCGTCAATGTCTCGAAGGCAGCCTTCGAGAAGATGGCGTTCTCATACTTCAGCAAGTCATACGGATGAACCTCGGACGAGAGCACCAGCTCCACACCCTGCAGGTTCCGCGACCCGAGATAAAGCTTCTCGCTCAACTGCTGCGACGTCTCAACCAGGAGCGCAGTCTTCTTCGCATCCAGCGTGTTCAACGCAGTGCGGAACACCTTGGTCTTCGCCTCTTCGACATCAAAGTTTTCGACGATCGTCAGCTTGCCGTCGTTGATCTTCGCAGCAATTGCCGAACGCAGCGCGCCCATCAGCTTCTTGCGAGGAAACTGGTACTCGTAGCTGCGCGGCTGAGGTCCATGGACCGTACCGCCGCCACGCCACAGAGGAGTACGAATCGAACCCACACGAGCGCGGCCCGTGCCCTTCTGCTTCCAAAGCTTCTTACCCGCACCGCTAACCGCCTTGCGGTTCTTCGTCGCTGCCGTTCCCTGGCGCAGGCTCGCACGATAGTGCTTCACCGACTCCCAGAGCAACGCCTCATTGACCTCGCCCGCGAAGATCTCGTCGAGCTCAAACGTCCCGACTTCCTTCCCGCCGAGATTGACTACCTTGATGTTTGCCATCTTCTTCTCTCTTCGCCCGCGATCGTTGCCGCGGGCCCGTCTCTTGTTCGTCTGCGTTCTCGGTCTGTTCTCCGCGCAGAGGTCAGTCTGTTTTCTGGACCCTAAACCCCGGGCCCTGAACCCTTATTTCTTCTTCGGCGCAGCCTTCTTCGAAGCCTTCAACGGATCCAGCGTGGTCGAGCCCGCAAATCCGCGACGCTCTCTCGGCGGTGCCTTCGCCTTGGACACGAGAACGTATCCGTCCTTCGCTCCCGGAACCGCGCCTTCAACCAGCAGAAGGTTATCTTCAACATCGATCCCGCGAATCCGCAGGTTGCGAACCGTTACCTGGTCCGTACCAAAGTGACCCGGCATACGCTGACCCGGGAACACGCGCGAAGGAAACGACGAAGCACCAATCGAACCCTGGATCTGGAACATATGTCCGTGCGACTTGGGACCGCCGCCGAACCCGTGACGGCGCACAACACCCGAGAAGCCGCGGCCCTTCGAGTTGCCAATCACATCCACAAACTTCGTCTCAGAGAAGATCTCAACCGTGATGCGATCGCCCGCCTTAGCCGACTGATCATCCTCACTGCCAGTAACAGACTCCAGCTGAACCTCGCGAATCTCCCGCACCGGCGGCACATTCGACTTCGCAAAGTGACCCGTCATCGCCTTGTTCACCTTCGACGCCTTGACGAACTCCACAAGCCCGATCTGCGCGGCATCATAGCCGTCCTTGGCCACCGTCTTCAGCTGCGTGATCACGCACGGCCCAACCTTCAGCACCGTAACGGGATGAATGTCGCCGCGGTCGTCAAACAGCTGCGTCATGCCAATCTTCTTACCCAGAATTCCTGTAACACTCATTGTTGCTTCCTTTCCTCATCATGCTCTCTGAGCACTGTAGGTACTTCTCTTTCGCAAACTGGCTAACTCGCTACTTCGTTACCGTCTTAATCTCAACGTCCACGCCTGCCGGCAAATCCAGCTTCATCAGCGCGTCCACCGTCTGCTGCGTCGGCTCAAGAATGTCGATCAAACGCTTGTGCGTCCGAATCTCGAAAGCCTCGCGCGACTTCTTGTCCACGTGCGGCGAACGCAGAACGCAATACTTGTTCTTCATCGTCGGTAGCGGAATCGGTCCCGCGACCTGTGCGCCCGTGCGCTTTGCCGTCTCAACAATCTCACTCGTGGAAACGTCGAGGACGCGGTAGTCATAAGCCTTCAGGCGGATGCGAATGCGTTGCTGTGCCATATCAAATCTACTTTCTAGCTCTCTCGAGAGCCGTTACTCAAAGATCGTTTGGAGTGACTGCCGGCCGTCATACTTCTAGGCGAACCGGCAGCCCTCGTGTTTAGTTTTCTGGACCCTGGACCCTAAGCCCTGGACCCTGCTACTTGATGATGTCCGAGATCGTACCCGCGCCCACAGTCCTGCCGCCTTCACGAATCGCGAAGCGCAGACCCTTCTCCATGGCCACTGGCGTGTGCAGCGTGATCTCGAGCGCGATGTTATCGCCCGGCATCACCATCTCAGTGCCCTCCGGCAGCTTCGCCGAACCCGTCACGTCCGTGGTCCGGAAGTAAAACTGCGGACGATAGCCGTTGAAGAACGGAGTGTGACGTCCGCCCTCTTCCTTGCTCAACACGTAGATCTCGCCCTTGAACTGGGTGTGCGGCGTAATCGATCCCGGCTTGGCCAGCACCATCCCGCGCTCCACATCTTCCTTCGCGATGCCGCGCAGCAGCAGTCCAGCGTTGTCGCCCGCCAGGCCTTCATCCAGCTGCTTCTTGAACATCTCGACGCCCGTAACCACCGTCTTGCGCGTCTCGCGGAACCCAACGATCTCAGAGTCCTCGCCAACCTTCACCTTGCCGCGCTCGATACGGCCCGTCACCACCGTACCGCGACCCGAGATCGAGAAGATGTCTTCGATCGGCATCAGGAACGGCAGATCCACCAGCCGGTCAGGCTGCGGCACGTTCTTGTCCACCGCGTCCATCAGCTCGTCGATCTTCGCTTCCCACTGCGCTTCGCCATTCAACGCACCGAGCGCCGAACCACGAATCACCGGCACATCATCGCCCGGGAAGTCGTACTTGCTCAAGAGCTCGCGCACTTCCATCTCAACCAGGTCGACCAGCTCTTCGTCTTCCACCGCGTCGCACTTGTTCAGGAACACCACGATGTACGGCACGCCAACCTGGCGCGCCAGCAGCACGTGCTCCTTGGTCTGCGGCATCGGGCCGTCGGTGGCCGCCACCACCAGGATCGCGCCATCCATCTGCGCCGCGCCCGTGATCATGTTCTTGATGTAATCCGCGTGGCCCGGGCAATCAACGTGCGCATAATGACGGTTCGCCGTCTCATACTCCACGTGCGAGGTCGCGATCGTGATACCGCGCTCACGCTCTTCCGGTGCGTTATCAATCGTGTCGAACGAACGAAACGCGTTCTTCGGATTATGCTTCGACAGCACCTTCGTGATCGCCGCCGTCAGCGTCGTCTTGCCGTGATCGATATGCCCGATCGTCCCTACGTTCACATGCGGTTTGCTGCGATCAAATTTTTCCTTCGCCATGACTCTCTCCGTAGTGCCAAATTCAAAGGCCCCTGTTAGCGCCTGATTCCGTTTTGCGCGCGCCAGCTGACTTCGCTGGCTCCAGCGCGCGGCTGGTAGTTACTTGCTGTCCTTGCCTTGCACCTTCGCAATAATCTCTTCCGAGACCGAGCGCGGTGCCTCCTCGTACTGCTTGAACTCCATCGAGAAGTTGGCCCTGCCCTGCGTCGATCCGCGCATCGCGGTCGCATAACCAAACATCGTCGACAGTGGCACGGTAGCCTTGATCGCCTGCACACCGCCAACCATCTCCATGCCTTCAATCCGGCCGCGGCGGCTGTTCAGGTCGCCGATGATCGTGCCCATGTACTCCTCGGGAACCGTGACTTCAACCGCCATCACAGGCTCGAGCAATACCGGCTTGGCCTTGCGTGCTGCCTCTTTGAAAGCCATCGATCCGGCAATCTTGAAGGCCATTTCATTTGAGTCAACATCGTGGTAGCTGCCGTCGTACAGGCTCACCTTGATATCGACCATCTCGTATCCCGCAAGCACGCCGCCCAGCAACGCCTCTTGAATGCCCTGGTCGATCGGCTTGATGTACTCCTTGGGAATCGTGCCGCCCTTGATGTCGTTCGAGAACTCGTACCCCTTGCCCGGCTCGTTCGGCTCAATGCGAATCTTCGCGTGGCCGTAGTTACCCGAGCCGCCCGTCTGACGAATGTACTTGCCTTCCGCTTCGGCCTTCGCGCGGATCGTCTCGCGGTAGTTCACCTGCGGCTTGCCAACGTTCGCCTCAACCTTGTACTCGCGCATCATGCGGTCAACAATGATCTCGAGGTGCAGCTCGCCCATACCCGAGATGATCGTCTGGCCATTGGTAATGTCCGTCCGCACCTTGAACGTAGGATCTTCCTGCGCGAGCTTAGCCAGAGCCATGCCCATCTTTTCCTGGTCAGCCTTCGTCTTCGGCTCGACAGCAACCTCGATCACTGGCGCCGGGAAGTCAATCGACTCCAGCAATATCGGTGACTTCTCGCTGCAGATCGTGTCGCCCGTGTTCAGATTCTTGAGACCCACAGCCGCGCAGATATCGCCCGCCATAATCTCCGTAATCTCTTCACGCTTGTTGGCGTGCATCTTCAGCAAACGGCCAATGCGCTCCGTCCGCCCGGTACGCGGGTTCAACACCGAGTCGCCCGTCTTCAAGATGCCCGAGTAAATCCGAATGAAGATCAGCTGACCAACAAACGGGTCAGTCATAATCTTGAATCCCAGCGCAGCCAGCGGCTCAGTATCGTCAGCATGGCGGAAAAGCTTCACTTCCGGCTCACCCGGCTCCGTGCCTTCAATCGGCGGAACATCCAGCGGGCTCGGCAGGTAGTCGACAACCGCATCGAGCAGCGTCTGCACGCCCTTGTTCTTGAACGACGAGCCGCACAATACCGGGAACACGTTCATCGCGATCGTCGCCTTGCGAATCGCCTTCTTGAGCTCCGGAATCGTGATCTCTTCGCCTTCGAGGTACTTGTGCATGACCTCTTCATCAGAGTCCGCAACCGCCTCGATCAGCTCCGTGCGCAGCTTCTCGGCGCTCTCTTTCAAGTTCGCCGGAATCTCTTCCACGTCGTACTTCGCGCCCATGGTCTCGTCATGCCACAGAATCGCCTTCATCTCCACCAGGTCAACGACGCCGGCAAACTTTGCCTCTTCGCCAATCGGAATCTGGATCGGAATCGCCCGTGCGCCCAGACGCGCCACCAGCGTCGACGTCGCGTACTCAAAGTTCGCGCCCGCCTTATCCATCTTGTTGATGAAGCAAATCCGAGGAACCTTGTACTTGTTCGCCTGCCGCCACACCGTCTCCGACTGCGGCTGAACTCCCTGCACCGAATCGAAGCAAGCCACCGCGCCATCCAGCACGCGCAGCGAACGCTCCACCTCGGCCGTAAAATCCACGTGCCCCGGAGTATCAATGATGTTGATGCGAATGCCGTTCCACGTACAGGTCGTCGCAGCGGAGGTGATCGTGATGCCACGCTCCTGCTCCTGCTCCATCCAGTCCATGGTGGCCGTGCCCTCGTGCACCTCGCCGATACGGTGATTCACACCCGTATAGAAGAGAATGCGCTCGGTCGTCGTCGTCTTGCCGGCGTCAATGTGAGCCATGATGCCGATGTTGCGGCATTTTTGTAGAGGTACTGTGCGAGCCACGGTGATCCTTTTCTTCCTGCGAGCCAAGCCCGCATTTACAAGACTTCGTTTCAGCCCCGTCCGATCTTCTGGACCCTGGGCCCTGAACCCTGAACCCTGTTCTTACCTACCAGCGGTAGTGCGCGAACGCCTTATTCGCCTCGGCCATACGATGAACGTCTTCCTTCTTCTTCATCGCAGCCCCACGCCCATTCGCAGCGTCGAGCAGCTCAGCGGTAAGCTTCTCCACCATGCCCTTTTCGCCACGAGCGCGGCCGTACGTCACCAGCCACCGAATCGCCAGCGACGTGCGGCGCTCCGGGTTGACCTCGATCGGCACCTGGTAGTTCGCACCGCCAACGCGGCGGCTCTTCACTTCCAGCATCGGCTTCACGTTCTCAACAGCCTTCTTGAACAACTTCAGCGCCTCGTCCCCACCCTTTGCCTCAAGGTTGGTCATGGCCTCATAGAAGATGCCCTGGGCAGTCGACTTCTTCCCGCCCCACATCATGCTGTTGACGAACTTCGTTACCAGCGTCGACCCATAGATCGGATCGGCTGGAACTTCACGCTTGGCAATAAACCCTTTTCTCGGCATCTCTCTTCTTTCTCTTCTTCCCTCAGCGCGGTGAACCTCTCACGAGCTGAGCCTGTTGAAACGTTTCAGTTATCAGTGATCAGTTCTCAGTAACGCCAGCTCTAACTGAGAACTGACAACTAAGAACTGAGAACCCAAATCTTTACTTGCTGCTCGCCTTCGGCCTCTTAGCGCCGTACTTCGAGCGGCTCTGCTTGCGATTCGCCACGCCAACCGAATCCAGCGTTCCGCGAACCACGTGGTACCGAACACCCGGCAGGTCCTTCACACGGCCGCCGCGGATCAGCACAATTGAGTGCTCCTGCAAATTGTGGCCAATGCCCGGAATATAGGTGGTGACCTCGATGCCGTTGGTCAAACGCACACGCGCAACCTTGCGCAGTGCCGAGTTCGGCTTCTTCGGTGTCTGCGTGTACACGCGGGTGCAAACACCGCGACGCTGCGGCGAGCCCTGCAGCGCAGGCGATGCGGTCTTGTAGCGGGTCGGCGTCCGGCCCTGCTTTACGAGCTGATGAAACGTAGGCACTGTTACTACTCCTTGGCTTCCCTGGTCCTCCAGGGAAATCCCGAATCTCTTATTCGGGCTCTGTGCAGGGCAGCTCCTGTCGCTCTTCTTCCGGCTCCGCTTTCTCAGCATCGGACGCACGGAAGGCGAAGCATGTCATCCTCTCCTATCGAGATTCCAGCATCGGAATCCCACAGAGAAACACGCTTCGGCGAAGTTCTGAATCCTGCACGCGGCCGTACGACTGACTGCGCACTTCCAACCACTACAACCACTTCAAACGAAATAACAGTCGACGGTGGCCGAGGCCCGCCAGACGAACTCCGAAAAGCCCGCCCAACTGCTCAACTCCGTTTCGCTGTTCCGGCCCACATAGCCCATCCCCATGGGGTCCCGCCGTGGCACAGCGGGGAGGAGGGTGTCGCAGGCGCGATTAGATAGGCATCTTCGCCAACCGCAGACAAACCGATTCGCCCCCAACGTTCCTGGCAAATCCTGCAGAGAATCTCTTGTATCCAGTGTAGCGCAGGCCAAAGCCCGCCGAGCCTCTTCAAGACGGCACGTTCCGGATACTCGCGGAACCTTCTAACTGTATCAATTCGCCGCGCCAGCGTCAAGAATTCCCCTCTGTATCGAAAAAGCCAGGCACCCTCGCGCCCGGCCCCTTCTCAGTGGTTCAGCAGTCCCGGGATCACGGGCGCGTCCGGAAATACCGTGGACACCGTAAGTTCATGAAACTTAGCCGCTTCTTCCGACCGCGCAGACTCGACGCTCTTCACCCGAGTCTCCGCATCCTTGCCCAGGATCAACCGCTTCGGCACATCCTCCGCATTCGCCAGCTTCACGATCACGTCGGCAATCCGCTTCGGATCGCCCTCGGCGTTTCCCCGAACCGCAGTCAACAGCCTGTAAATCGCGCCAATCGACTCTTCATACTCCGGCATCAGCTCCGGCGAGTTCTCCGCCGCCCTCTGCGCCCAGTTCGTTCGAATCCCGCCCGGCTCAAGCGTGCACACCTTGACCCCAAACGGCGCCACCTCCGCCCCTACCGAGTCGCTGAAGCCTCCCACCGCCCACTTCGCCGCATGGTACGGCGAGTTGCCCGGCACCGCCATCCGCCCACCCACTGACGACACCTGGAAAATGTGCCCGCTCTTCTGTTTGCGCATCACCGGCACCGCCGCCCGCGTCGTATACACCACGCCAAACAGGCACGTCTCCACCACGTCGCGAAACTGCTCCGACGTCATCTGCTCGAACGGCGCAAAGTATCCGTAGCCCGCATTGTTCACCAGCACATCCAGCCGGCCATACCGCTCGACAGCCGCCTGCACCGCTGCCTTCGCCGCAGCTTCCTCTCGAACGTCCAGCGTCACCGGCGTGATCCGCTCCCCATACTGCTCCACCAGCGAACTCAGCTCCCCCACTCGCCGCGCGCCTGCAACCACGCTATCGCCCGTCGCCAGCGCAGCCTCCGCAATGTCCCGCCCCAAACCACTACCGCTCCCTGTAATCAACCAGACCTTAGCCATACCTGCCTCCTGGAAGAATAGATTACAGAATGAGCGAGTGGTTGCTCATTTATTTTGCGAGATACTTTTTCGCCCTATCCGCTACTTCACCATCCGCCAGAACGCGTCGAACGCCTGCGCAACCAACGCCGCCCTCTGCCTCGGCTTCTTTGCCGCCATCTCCATCACCGCCTCCTGCATCGCCAGCATCGCGGAAGACGCAAATCCCGCGGGCAAATCCTTGAACGCGCCGCGCTCCCCCAGCTCCTCCATCGTGTCCGCCACAACTCCTCGTTCCCCATTGACTCGCTCCCTCGTTGCCGCAGTGACAACCGCCGACAGATTAAGCAGCACCGAAACCTTTCTCTCCTCCGGCTTCTCCATCGCCCACCGCAAATACTCCGTCCAGATGTGCTGCGCGCGCGCGCGAAGCGCAGCCCCATCGGGAAACCCGGCTTGAATCCGCTGATACGCTTCGGTCTTCAGCTCGACATACAACTCGTTGAACAGGTCATCTTTGGAGGCGAAGTATCGAAACATCGTCCCTTCAGCCAGGCCCGCGCCTTTCGCGATCTTCGCCGTGGAAGCACCCAACCCCGCTCCCGCAATCTCGCGCACAGCCGCTCGCAGGAGTGCCTCGCGCTTCTCCGGACTCCTGGCTCTGGCCATATCCACTGATGCTATCGCAGCACCTTCGCCGAAGTCCTCAGCTCTCAACAACTCATCCGAAGGCTGGAGTGAAGCCGCAGGCCCAACGACCAAATTGCCTTCCCGCGCGATCCCAATCCCCGACACGACCAGCTAAGACCCTACCTCATCTAAAACCCGGGGGCGCCCGTTCTGCCGCATCCCACGCAACCCCAACCTGCCGGAGACTCCCATGACCCACCTAGACCAATTCCTCGAACGCAACAAAGACTTCGCCGCGCAGCAATCCGCCCACGGCACCCTCCCACCCTCCCTCCCGGAATCGCTGCCCTCCGTCAAGGCCGTCATCATTGGCTGCGCGGACATGCGCGTCGACCCCGCCAACCTCCTCGAGCTCCAGCCCGGCGAAGCCGTCGTCATTCGCAACATCGGCGGCCGTATCACCCCCGCCCTCCTGGAAGAGCTCGGCCTCCTCGGCCAGATCGGCGCCATCGCCCGCGCCATCCCCGGCGGCGGCGGCGAGTTCCACCTCATCGTCCTCCACCACACCGACTGCGGCATCACCCGTCTCGCCAACGAAACCGCCGCGCTCGCACACTACTTCCAGATCCCCGAAAGCGATGTCGCCGCCAAGTCCATCACCGACCCCCACGGATCCGTAAAGCAGGACGTCGCCGCCCTCCGCCAGATCCCGGCCCTTCCCGCCCCCTGGCTCGTCTCCGGCCTCGTCTACGATATCTCCACCGGCCTCGTCGAGGTCGTAGTCCCTCCCGCGCCCATTCGCCCCACCGCCGCCTGAGGCGGCCAGCAACCCCGTCACCCAAACCGCCCGCCCACCACCCAAGCGCCCACCACGCGAAGCCCCTCGCCGTCCGCGCAGGACGTACCATGAACCCATGCAGCCACCCGCTCCCGGCGCCGTCCAGATCGACCTCGGCACCTGGCCCCGCCGCCCCACCTACGACCTCTTCTCCACCTTCGCCGAGCCCTACCACGGCGTCTGTGTCCGCGTAGACTGCACCGAGTCCTTCCGCTTCGCCAAAGCCCACAAGCTCTCCGTCTTCCTCACCCTCCTCCACCGCTCCCTCGCCGCCGCCCAGCAGGTCGAAAACTTCCGCACCCGCATCGTCGACGGAGCCGTCTGGAACTTCGCCACCATCCACGGCGGCAGCGCCGTCGGCCGCCCCAACGGCACCATCGGCTTCGCCTATTACCCCTGGCTCCCCGAACTCCTCCCCTTCGTCCAACAGTCCGCCCTCGAAGTCGACCGCGTCCGCGCTCGCACGGACCTCGAGCGCCACTCCAACCAGGACCTCATCCGCTACTCCGTCCTCCCATGGCTCGACTTCACCTCCATCGACCACGCCCGCGACTTCGCCCGCCCCGACTCCGCACCCAAAATCACCTTCGGCAAGATCACCGAGCGCGACGGCCGCCACTCCATGCCCGTCTCCATCCACGCCCACCACGCCCTCGCCGACGGCCTCCACGTAGCCCAGTTCGTCGACCACTTCGAGCGAGCCCTCGCAGCCCCCGAATCCCTCTGATCACCAGCCCCACCCAGCCCAAAATCCTGTCAAGCCCCCAACCAGGCCAGAAATCGCCAAACCCCTATATCCATTGGCGATTTATATTTTCAAAACCTGGCATAGTTACCCCCACCCATTCGTTACAATTTAACTAGGGCGCATCCCGCCTTCACTCCACGAGCCACCAGCGCGAGATCTACCGAGGGGGGATACTTTCGCACTTAACCCGCCTATTTTGATAGACTTACACGCCATTTTCACTCCCACACAGGGGGATACTTTGGCACTTAACCGCATTATTTTCATAGGCTTACAAGCAATTTTCACTCCCGGGAGGGGGGGGGTACCCACACCGCCCACCCCCTTGATACCGGATAGTGGATACCCGATATCTTCCTTGCACCCGCCACGCAACCCAGACCATCTACTCCACCGAATGCCTACCCCAACGCAAGACGCATCGCCCGGCGATCCCTTCGACAACTTCGTCCTAAGCGCCCTCCAGACCACGCAGAAACACCTTGCCCTGACCCAAGGCCTCGCCCTTCGCTATCCCGCCGACGTCACTCCCTTCGCCGCGATCCTCGAGAACACTCCAGCAGCCCTCAACGATCTCCGCACCCTCATGGCTCCCGGCGAAACCACCTACATCGTCAGCGCCACGCAACCGAACACCGACGCTCTCCTCTACCGCGGCGTCACACCCTGCCTCCAAATGGGTTTCCCTGAGCAAGCAGCCATTCCTGCTCTCAAACCCGCTCTTCCCATCAGTGAACTGACCTGCGCCGACGCACCAGCAATGGTCGCCCTCACCGACGTCGCCTTCCCCGGCTTCTTCCGCACCCGCACCTGCGTTATGGGAAGCTACTTCGGCATCTGGAACCCCTCTCAGCCAGGCCAGCTCATCGCCATGGCCGGAGAGCGCCTCATCTTCCACCCCTACCGCGAGATCAGCGGCGTCTGCACTCATCCCGACCACCGCGGCAAGGGCCTCGCAGCCGCCCTCACCGCGCACGTCCTCAGCCACCAGCGCAGCCTCAAGGCCCGCTCCATCCTGCATGTCGTCTCCACCAACCACGCAGCCATCAACGTCTACCATCGCCTCGGCTTCCAGACCCTCCGCGAAGTTCATCTCCATCGCCTCAAGCGTCCCGATTGACGCCTTCCCAGCCGCCAAATGCGAGCCGGAAGGTCGCCGATGATACGCTTTCCAACATGACATTTCCTGCTCGACGCACCTCGCTGCCGCTCTTCGCCGCAGCCTGTTTCAGCCTTCTCACCGCTTCCCTCGCTGCCCAGACTCCCGCGAAGCCGACCTTAGCCGCCGCGCCCGACTCCGCCAATCCCAACCAGCAGTTCACCCGCGACGCGCAGCCCTCCGGCGTCGCCATCTCCCCCGACGCCACGACGGTCGCCTGGACCCTGCGCGGCCACGACGGCGTTCACCTGACCGAGATCGCCAACCCTGCGAACGACAAGCTCATCAAGGTCGGCAGCGCAACCAACTGCTCGGTCGACAATCCGATCTGGTCACCCAGCGGCGACACCCTCGCCTTCCGCTCCAATTGCACCGCCGACAAAGCCAAACCCGACCAGGATCAGATCTTTCTCTGGTCGAAAGCTTCGGGCGAGGTCAAGCAGCTCACCCACCTCGTCGGAGAGATCCAGCAACCAGCATGGTCACCTGATGGCAAGTCCATCGCGTTCCTCTTCGTAGAGAACGCCACACGCCGCGCCGGTGCACTGGACGCAATGCCGCCCTGGAACGGAGTCATCGGCGAAGACGGTGTCGAGATTCAGCGTGTCTACGCAGTCAGCGCCGCGGACGGCTCAGGCCATTGGCTCACGCCAGACCGCTTGCACGCATACGAGTTCAGTTGGGCTCCGAACTCGAACGAGATCGCCTTCATCGCCGCCAATCCTCCCGGCGAAAACACCTGGTGGATCGCCAAGCTCTACGCAGTATCCGCAACAGGTGGTGATCCACGCATCATCCTCGATCCAGTCACGGTCTCCGGTCCTCTGCACGGCCTCCAGATCGCGGTCCCGCGCTGGTCTCCTGACGGCAAGCGCCTCTCCGTCATCGGCGGCCTGATGTCCGATCAGGGTTCCACCGGCGGCGATGTCTGGGTCATCAACGCCGACGGCAAGCATCTCTTCGACGCCACACCCAACATCGACGGCACACCAACCTACGCTGGCTGGACAAGCGACCACACCTTCGGCTTCATCGAAGACCGCCGCGGCCACACCCTCATCGTCGATTGGGATGCCGACAAGCGCGCTCTCCTTCCCGGCAGCCAGGTAGATCTTGGCGAAGTCTCAGTAACAGGCGGCCCAATCAAGAATGCCGTCACGTACACGCCTGCGAACGGCGGTGTCGTTGCCTTCGTAAAGTCCAGCTTCAGCGAGCAGCCCGAGGTTTGGACGCTCGATAGTCCCAACGACCTGCATCAGCTCACCCACATCAACGCCATCCGCACTCCACCCTACAAGTTCGAGTCCATCGAGTGGGAGAACGAGGGGTTTCATGTGCAGGGTTGGCTCACCTACCCCAAGAACTACGATCCCAGCAAGAAGTACCCCATGATCGTGGAGGTTCATGGCGGTCCGTCCGCCTCCGCTGGGCCTCGTGGAGGCGCGCAGTGGGCGGAACTCGGCTACTTCGTCTTCCAACCCAACCCGCGCGGCAGCTTCGGCCAGGGTGAGAAGTTCGTTCAGGCCAATGTCAAGGATTTCGGCTACGGCGACCTCCGCGACATCCTCACCGGCATCGACGCCATCGAGAAAAAGGTCTCAATTGACGACCACCGCATCGGCCTCACCGGATGGAGCTACGGTGGCTTCATGAGCATGTTCGCCGAAACCCAGACCAACCGCTTCCGCACCATCGTCGCCGGCGCGGGCATCTCCGACTGGAAGAGCTACTACGGTGAGAATTCCATCGACCAATGGATGATCCCGTTCTTTGGCGCCAGCGTCTACGACGATCCAGCCGTCTATGCCAAGTCCTCGGCCATCGAGTACATCAAGAAGGCCAAGACGCCCATGCTCATCATCGTCGGTGACCGTGACGGCGAATGCCCCGCTCCGCAGAGTTTCGAGATGTGGCATGCCCTGCGCGCAGAAGGGGTCAAAACCCAACTCGTGGTTTATCCAAATGAAGGTCATGGCTTTACCAACCCCGAACACATCCGCGATCGAATGAACCGTGAGGTGCGCTGGTTCGCCGAGTACATGCCACCCAGCAAGTAGCTTCGCCAGACGATCCAACCCGCTGCGGCCAGCCTTCGAAACCCGGAGGCTGGCCGCTTCGCTTTCCAGCTTTCCCACTCCTGATCCAACGATTCCTGTACTCCCTATTTGCTCGAGGACCGTCCAACCCCTAAACTGGAGACTCGAAAGTTTTCGCAGTTGACGGTATGACCGTTCAGCTTTCGTTCTAGTTGAACGGGGAGGTTCTTAGTGCAGTTGTGTTTTGTAAATAAGGCGCGGTTGGTTTTTGCGAATAAGGCGCGTAAGTTCGTTGGCCTGGTTATTCTTCTCTTCTTTGCGCTTCCCTTGGGTCTGTCGGTGACCGGTTGCGGACATCACGCGGCCCCCGTTGTCTATTGCTACGCCGGCGACTCCGGTCCGGTCGTCGGCCAGGTAGCCACGATTACCCTGTCCTCAAGCCTTGCCACAACCGGCGAGAGCCTCAATTACGGGCAGATGGGCCAAGCGCTCTCCGCCACCGCCAGCGATTGCAAAGGCAACGCAGTCTCCGTCAAGTCCTTCACCTACGCCAGCACCAGCAGCTTCGGAGCAAACACCAACGGCGGCCCAATCTTCGCCGACATCAATCCATCCACCGGACAGGTCTGCGGTGGCACATGGAACCGTAACACCGGCGGCGGCATTGCGGATTACACCACCTGCACCGCGCCTTCTGCATCGCCCGTGAGCACATCGGCCGTTGCCCTGAGTGTCACCAACCCCACTCCTACCACCGGCGCGACTGCAACGCTGGTGCTCGGACAAGCGGTCGATACCGTGTCGGGCACGCTGGCTCTTGGCGTCGGCTCGGCAACTCCGTCTGCGTTATCGGTGCCGTCTGGTACTTCGCTCGGCGCTCTGGCTGCCCTCATCAATGGCGATGCCACGTTTGCGAGCCAGAAGATTACGGCCGCTGTCGTCTCTGGCAACACGCAATACCTGACCATTACAGGTCCCATCGGTGTGGCCAACACCCTCAACACCACGGGCACCGCGCTCCTCGACAGCACCGCATACTATCTCGCGTATGTCACCGCATCCGCGAACGGCGCTACCAGCAACGCGATTCCCGTCTTTGTGCATCCTGTGGTCACTGGTGTCGTCCTCGGTCCGGCCACGCCCGGTGCAGCGAATGGCTCCTGCCCGGCCGGCACGCTCGATCCCGGCAGCGATTGCTGCCCCAATGACACCGTTGGAACGCCCGTCGTCGCTCCTCCCTACGATGGCAGCTCGTGCCTGTCGCAGAACAAGGTTGGTCAGCTCGTAGCTCGCGTCTACCAGGGTGGTGGCACAACAGGCAGTGCCGCCCAGAACATCACCTGCCAAGTCGGCCATTTGACCTTCGGAGCCCAAACGACGGGCATTGTGTCGATTGACCAGAATGGCGCAGCAACCGCACAGCAACCCGGTTCCACGACAATCACGGCAACCATCTCTCAATCCTCGACAGCAACTAACGCGGGCTATTTCTCCACTTGCCCGCCGGCATCGATACAGCTCCAGAACCCGGGGTCGCCTGGGTCCAACAGCATCAACGTCGCGGTTAATACCCTTCAGCCCTTGACGGCCACCGTGCTCGATACCAACGGAAACGTCATTACGGGTCTGACTCTCGAGTACAACTCCACTACACCGCAAACGATTCCGGCGGCGGTGGGTTCCGTAACGCCCGCATTTCCAGGCTCGGCGGATATCACCGTGGTTTGCCAGCCTGCTACGTGTAATCCGTCGCCTTTCAATCAGATTGGTCTGTTTGGCAACGGGAAGGCGATCACCTCGAATCCCATTACGATCAACACCCCCGGAACCAGCAGCACGGTTCTGTACATGGGGAGCACGTCTTCGGATTACCTGGCGTTCCGCGATTTCACCACGAACCAGACCAGCACGCTGATCAAGCTTCCCTTCGTGCCGAACTCCATGGTGATGAATCAGGCTGGTACCGAAATCTATCTGGGCAGTCCTCAGGGACTGATATCGGTCGCCACGGCCAGTAACACGGTTTCGGCGGCAAACCAGCTAATCCCGGGCGTTGTCCTTTCTGTTTCGCCTGACGGGAGCACTGTTGTGGTCACGGACCCGGTGCGGCAGACTATCTCCCTCGTCTCCACCTCAAGTAATACGGTTACTACGAGCTATGGAGGGGTCGGCACCAGCGCCTCATGGTCTCCCGATGACCAGGCCGTCTACATCACGACCACCACCAATGCGGTTCTGACACACTCCACCTTTACTGATTGGCAGACTGCAACGGCCGATGAGGTTTATTCGAATGTGTCCGTAACCGTGCCCAGCGTTGGCGCCTATTTCGCTGGACCCAGCTCTACGGAGGGCCGCAGCTATTGCCCGGCAAGCACCGTCACTGGAGTCGGAAACCCGCCAAACGTTGACAATGAGTTCATACCGGTGGTTGATCGACAGGCCGCGGTCACCGACCAGCTTGCGGCGACGACGGACGGCAAGCATATCCTCGGAGCGCATGCGATTCCGGGTGGGGCATCTACACTTACAGATCTCGATGTAACGCTTCCTACGAATGCGGGCTGCCCGATTCCTCCTGCGGCACAGCCTACTGTTGGCTACTTTACGAGTACGTTCACGGTGCAGCCGTTGACGGGCATCAATGCAGCTACCATCACCGGGGTTGAGCCAGCGAGCAACTCGACGGCGGCCTTTGTTACCTATACTTTGCCGGCGGGTGCTACTTCCGGAGGTGGTAAGATTCCGCTCTACTTCCCACCTGCCAGCGGAAGCGGAACGGTCCAGGTGCTGACTTTGGGCAATGGCGCTACCGCAGCTGCGGCTCCCGTTGCTGGAGTTTTCAGTACCGATAACTTCACGTTCTATGTCGGTACGGGTGCTGCTGACGGCACCTCGGCTAACAACGATGTGCATTTGATTACAATGACTTACCCCACCACTGGACAACCGAGCGCTACAGAAGCTACCGGAAGCGAGATTACTCCTCAACTTCCGCTGTCAACTGGAACGGGCTATGCGCCCGTGAATCTGCTTGCGCAGCATCCGAAGAAGACCACGACCTAATGTTTTGAGTAGTTTAGGTGACAGAAAGGCCCTCGAACGTCGAGGGCCTTTCTGCTTTATCTGCTGTAGTTTTCTACTGTTTCAGGCGCGCTTCCAGGAGTTCGCGGCCTACCGCGTCGAGGACGCCGTTCAGGAAGTGGATGCTTTCGGGGGCGGCGTAGCGGCGGGCTATCTCCAATGTTTCGTTGATGATAACGGCTGCTGGTGTCTTCGGGTAGCCGAGCATTTCCGCGATGGCTGCGCGTAGAAGGTTGCGATCGACGACGGGCATTCGTTCCAGGCGCCAGTTCTGGGCGTGCTTCTGGATGAGGGCGTCGACTTCGTCTTCGCGCTGCGTGGCCACGCGATGGATGTCGTCTGCAAAGCCTTTGGTTTCATCATCTACGTCATCGCGGGCACCCCAAAAGAGGCGCTCGACCTCTTCGGGATCCTGCTTGCCGAGGTCGCCCTGGAAGAGCATTTGCATAGCTAATTCACGGGATTTGCGGCGGGTTCCCATCAGGATTTCCTTCCTACGGGCTCTGCGGGTTGGGCAAGTTTTTCCTGGATGGAAGCCATCTCGATGGCGGCTATTCCGGCCTCAAACCCTTTGTTTCCCGCCTTTAGGCCGGCGCGGTCGAGGGCTTGTTCGAGGGTTTCGCAGGTGAGGACGCCAAAGGCATGGGGGACGCCAGTTTCCTGCTGGGACTGGCCGATGCCGCGGGCTACTTCGTTGTAAATAGCTTCATAATGAGCAGTTTCGCCGCGGAGGAGGACGCCGAGCGTGATAATTGCCGCAAAGTCTTTGGTTTCTGCCAGGGTGCGGGCGGCGGAGGGGATTTCCCATGCGCCGGGGACGCGAACGATTTGTATGTCGTTGATTTTGCAGCCGCTTCTGGTCAGGGCGTCGAGGGAGCCCTGGAGGAGGCGGTCGGTGATGACAGCGTTCCAGCGTGCTACTACGATGGCAAAGCGTTTGTTTGCAGCAGATAGATCGCCTTCGACGGCGATGGGGCGATTGTGCAGAGGGTTCTCGGATTGCCAGAAGCCTATGGTTAAGTCGTTTGTTATCTGCACGGTGAAGAGGCGGGAGTTCCAGTGGGTGAGGGAGGGTTCGGAGAGTTTGGAGGCGTCTTCGCTGCGCTGGTGGCTTAGGATCCAGGCTTTGACAGCGGCGTGGATCTCATCTAGCTGCGTAACTTCAATCATTAGAGTGGGTTGCGTTGGAGGGTAGCCGATGGCCAGTTCCAGGTTCCCTAAAGGGGCGAGGAAGGCTGCGCCCTTTCCGGTGCTGTCGGTCCAGCCTTTGCCAGCCTCGAACCCCAGTGTTTGGAGCAGTTCGGAGAGCCGGCTGAAGGCTTCTTCCGAGGCTACGCGCGCCACGGTGGTTATTCCCTTAATCATGCTTTGATTGTAGCGCCAGCGCCCGAAACTAGCGTTTTTGGTGTCGACATAGCCCCGTTTCGTGCACAAATCGAGTGGTATAGCCCGGTTTCGGGTCGCAAATTCGGGCTTTCGTTGAGTGACCAGTCAGGCATTCGTGAAACGGGGGCCACGCATGCCTGACCGGGGCTCACTGGACCTTTTTGCGGGTGGCGACGGTCTCGGCGCGAAGGCTGCCAGAGGGGCGGGTGCCGAGGCGGGTGGAGGCGAGGTTGAGAGGTTGGAGGAGGGTGACGATGAGGGCGGTGCATGGCTGGTCGCCGACGCAGGAGTAGCTGTGGATGGTGGACGAGTCGAAGTAGACGGAGTCGCCGGCGCGGAGTTCGTGGACGACCTCTCCGTGCTGGATGCTGAGGGTGCCGTTCATGACGTAGAGGAACTCGAAGCCGGCGTGCTGGTGGAAGTTGTCGTCGGGGAACTTGCCGGGCTGGAACTCGGCGAGGTAGGGATCGAGCTGGCGTTCGGCGACGAGGTAGCCGAGGCTCTCGAAGTAGTAGCGCGGCTGGTCGACGCCTGATTGGGGGAGTCGGACGCGGTCGGCGGCGCGGTGGACGCGGAAGAGGGAGAGAGGGATGGGGCTGAAGAAGTAGTTGAGGTCCTTGCTGAAGACCATGGCGATGCGGGCGAGGTTGCGCAAGGTAGGAACGACGCGGCCGGTCTCGAGCTGCGAGAGGAAGCTGGAGGAGAGGCCGGTGTGGCGGCCCAGCTCGGCCAGGCCGAGGGAGGATTTCTGGCGCAGGGCGCGGATGCGGAGGCCGATACGCTTCTCGGCGATGAGGGATTCGACGGCGTCGCTGCCGATCTGGACTTCGGAGTGGTCCGGGGTCAGTGAGGGCATCTCCTTCTCTTCAGGAAGAAGGACTTCTTCTTCGGCCAGAGGCGGCGGTACTGGAGCGGACTGCTTGGTAAGGTCTAGCTTTTCTCGCATTGCGATCCCCGTGGAGACATATTTGTTTCTTGACTCGATGTATAGAACGGGTGCGGGGATGCCTCAGATTCAGTTTGGTGGGCGATTAGCGGGTTTTGAGGAGCGTAACGCCCGGATGCGAGGTTCGGGGTCTCGTTGTCCGTTGTCCGTTCTCCGTTGTCCGTTTCGCCTTTATGGAGAACGGAGAGCTTACTTTTCTACTGGATTTTGCCGCTGCTTAGGTCGTAGACGACTATGCCGAGGTCGTTGAGTTTGCTGATGACGGTTTCCATGTTGCGGCGGACGGCGGGTTCGGCGGAGGCGGGGGTGTTGTTGGCTTGTTCGATGGCGACTACGCGGCCATAGGGCCAGGCGGAGTGGGGGATGGCGCTGATGGCGTCGCCGAGGGCGGAGGTACTGATGTTGAGCTCCTGGCGGCGGGCGTTGACGGGGCGGAACATGCCGCCGACACCGATGGGGGTGGTGTTGGCGTCGGCCAGCAGGACGTGGAGCTCGAGCATGCCGGGCTGGATGGTGAGCACGGGATTTTGCCAGCTGTCGTAGGTGTGCACGGTCATGAAGGTGCTTTTGGTGGGAGGGGGGATCTGGTCGAGCTGCTCGCGCTGGGTTTCAAGTTCGGCGCGCTGCTCGGCAAGCTGGGCGCGGGCCTGCTGCGCAGAGACTTGCGAGGGCTGGTTGTGGCAGCCGGAGAAGGCGAGAAGGACGGCGGAGATGAGGCAGAGGCTGGAGGGGCCGCGAAGATTTGACACGGAAACAGGATACCAAGGGCGCGGCGGGTTGTTGTGAAAAGAGAGCGGCGAAGCCAGGTGGCTCCGCCGCTCAAGGGAATGCGCGAGGGTTTAGTGAGGCTTGCCCCCACCGCTGGGACGGCCATTGCCGCCGCCGCCGCTGGGGGGACGGCCGCCGCCACCACCGCTAGGAGGACGGCCGCCGCCGCCACCGCTGGGGGGACGACCGCCGCCGCCGCTCGGGGGACGGCCACCGCCGCCGCTGGGAGGCTTGCCACCGCCGCCGCTGGGGGGGCGACCGTTGCCACCGCCGCTAGGAGGACGACCCCCGTTGTTGGGGGGACGGCCGCCATTGTTGGGAGGGCGACCCCCGTTGTTGGGGGGACGGCCATTGTTCGGGGGGCGTCCGCCGTTGTTGGGAGGGGGACGATACCCGGGCGGGCGGCTGGGAGGACGGCCGTTGTAGCGGTAGCGGTCGCCGCCGTGATAGCCGCCATTACGGCCGTAGATATCGCCACGGTAGTATCCGCCGCCGCCGCCGCGGAAGCGATAGCTGCCCCAGCCGTGGTGGTAGCCCCAGTAGGCCCAGGGACCTACGCCGAGGAAGATGCCGTTGTAGAAGTAGCCGGGACCGTAGTAGCCGTAGGGCGCGCAGGTGTAGGGGGGATAGTCATAGTATCCATACGGGCATACGGGAGGTGGGCCGCCAATGACGGCGGGGCCACCGATGTTGACTCCAATGGTGACTTGCGCGCTGGCTGTGGTTGGGGCGAGCGCCAGGCAGGTTATCAACGCGCCTGCACATAACATCCATTTGAATCCACGCATGGTCGAACCTCACGTACTTCAGCTGCGGTTGATGGAAAGAGTGGCGCAGTTAAGCGGATTGGCAAGGCGTAAAACGCTGTCAATATTAACAGTTTCCGGTTGGATGCGGAATGTGTCTTCCGGGTCTACTTCTGAGGGTCGAGGGGGGGTAGAAGCAAACGCGGCGAGGCTGGTGGGCCTCGCCGCTGGGTTGCTATTGCTGGTTGCCCGGCAGTCTAGTGGTGCCCGCCGCCGCCGTGGTCACCGCCGTGGCCGCCTTCGGGATGTCCACCACCGCCGTGGTAGTCGCCACCGCCGTGGTAGTTGCCGCCCCCGTGGTAGTTGCCGCCGCCGTGGTAGTTGCCGCCGCCATGGTAGTCGCCACCACCGTGGTAGCCGCCGTTTGGGGGATGTCCGTTATAGCGGTAGTGGTCGCCGCCGTGATAGCCGCCGTTATGACCGTAGATGTCGCCGTGGTAGTACCCGCCGCCGGGGCCGCGGAAGCGATAGCCGCCCCAGCCATGGTGGTAACCCCAGTAGGCCCAGGGACCTACGCCGAGGAAGATGCCGTTGTAGAAGTAGCCGGGGCCATAGTAGCCGTAGGGGGCGCAGGCGTAGGGAGCGTAGTCATAGTAGCCCCAGGAGCAGGCGGGCGGAGGTCCGCCAACAACGACGGGACCGGGAGCGCCGATACCGATACCGATACTTACCTGTGCGCTTGCCTTATTTGGCGCCAGCGCCAGGCAGGCTATCAGTGCGCTTGCACATACCATCCATTTGAATCCACGCATTTGGAACCTCTCTTACTGAACGAACTTTTGATCCTGATTGATGGTGCCATGAAGTGTGCACCGTTACGCGAATTCGGTGTAGCCGAGCATACGGTTGAATACCGGCTGTTTGTGGTTGGATGCATCATGCCAGTCCAACGCACGCTTGCCAGTGATGACACGGGCTGGGGCGAGAAGTTGCGAGGGGGCGTAAGTGGTTGTGGATGCCACGCGAATCGATGGGGTTGTGGTTTGTGAGATGGCGGCGATGGGGTGCGAGAGGCGAGAGGAAGCGGTGCGCAGGCGCGAAACCGGAGCGCGAGAAGTTATGCTCGAAGGATGAGATTTGTTTTGGCCCTGCTTTGCTGCCTGCCTGTTTGCGTACTTCATCCGGCGGGAGCACAACAGACTCCGGGCGCGGTACCGGATGCGCCCGTGCCGGCTGGAAAGCAGGTGCAGGAGGATGCGCAGGCGACGCGGACGCTGAGCGGCGTGGTGACGGATGTGGATGGGGCGCTGGTGCCGGGGGCGACGGTGACGCTGCTGGAGAACTTTTCGGTGAAGGCGCGCAGTGTGGTGGCCGATGAGAATGGGCACTTCAGCTTTAGCGACGTGGCGGCGGGGCCTTACACCCTGACGATTTTCGCGAAGGGGATGCAGCCGAAGACGGAGCGGGGGACGCTGAATCCGGACGAGTCGGTGGAGCTGCCGCCGATTGCGCTGGGGGTGGCGGCGAGCGAGGAGGTGGAGGTGTCGTCGCTGACGCAGCAGGAGCTTGCGGAAGTGCAGATGAAGCAGGAAGAGCAGCAGCGGCTGCTGGGGCTGGTGCCGAACTTTTACGTGGTTTACCACTGGAATGCCGCGCCGCTGACGCCGAAGCAGAAGTTCCGGCTGGCGGCGCGGTCGATTGTCGATCCAGCAACGTTTGTGATTGCGGCGGGGTTTGCGGGGCTGGAGCAATCGAGTGACGAGTACAGCGGCTTTGGGCCCGGATTGGAGGGCTATAGCAAGCGGTTTGGCGCGTTGCTGGCTGATGGGGCTATCGGCAGCATGCTGGGGGGAGCGGTGTTCCCGGTGCTGTTCCACCAGGATCCACGGTACTTCTACAAGGGGACGGGGACGAAGTGGCACCGGGCGTTGTATGCGATTTCGACGTCGGTGGTGGCGCGCGGGGATAACGGGAAGTGGCAGCCGGCGTATGCGAGCGTGCTGGGAGACTTTTCTTCGGGGGCGATTTCGAATTTGTATTATCCGGCGGTGAATCGGGATGGGGCGGAGCTGACGATTTTGAATGGGCTGCTGGCGGTGGCGTCGGATTCGGCTACGAATTTGCTACAGGAGTTTGTGCTGAAGAAGCTGAGCACGGGGGTGAAGAAGGCGGCGCCTGCGGCGGTGCAGACGCCGTAGGGTCGTGCGCCTCGGGGGCTAAAGCCCAGTTGCTTTGCCGCTTCTTATGGCACGGCTGAAGCCGTGCCCCTTCGAGTTCTGGGCGGACGCGAGGGTCGGGCGGACGCGAGGGTCGGCGGACGCGAGGGTCGGGCGGATCCGGATGAGTTGGAGCTTACGTACCCACTCATGCGCAAAGAGCGCGCGTGAATGGGGCACCCGTGGGTTCGATGGGAGATTTGGTTAGCGGGCTTGCCAGGTGGCGGGGCGCTTGGCTAAGAAGGCGGTGAGGCCTTCGTGCTTGTCGGCGGTGGCGCAGAGGCGGCCGAAGATTTCGGCTTCTACGGCGAGGGCGTGGGGGAGGGGCTGGTCGGTGCCGCGGGCTACGGCTTCGAGGACGCCGGCGATGGCGAGTGGGGCCATGGAGGCGATGGTGTCGGCGAGGGTGCGGGCGCGGGGGAGGAGCTCGGCTGGGGGCGTGACTTCGTCGACGAGGCCGAGGCGGAGGGCTTCCGGGGCGTCGACGATTTGGGCGGAGAGCATGAGGCGGAGGGCGGCGCTGCGGCCGATGAGGCGGGTGAGGCGCGCGGTGCCGCCGTAGCCGGGGATGAGACCGAGTTTGACTTCGGGAAAGCCGAGGCGAGCTTTATCGGAGGCGATGCGGAGGGTGCAGGCGAGGGCGAGTTCGCAGCCGCCGCCTAGCGCGACTCCGTTGATGGCGGCGATGATGGGCTTGCCGGCGCGCTCGAGGGTGGAGGCGATGAGGGCGAAGACCTGCTGGCCGCGCTGGGAGGCGGCGAGGCCGGTGGCGGCGTCGGTTTCGGCGAGGGCGCGGATGTCGGCGCCGGCGGCGAAGGCGCGATCGCCAGAGCCGGTGAGGATGACGGCGCGGAGGCCGGGGTCGGCGGCGAGGGTGGTGAAGGCTTGCTCGAGCTCGTCGAACATGACGCTGTTGAGGGCGTGGAGGACCTCGGGGCGGTTGAGGGTGAGGGTGGCGACGGGGCCTTCGATGTTGCAGTGAAGCGTGGTGAGCGTGGCTAAATCGGGCATGGGGTGGTCCTTCGTGAGTCGGGTTGAGTGCGCGGTCTTGATTGTAGGCAACCGGGGGGGGGCGAAAGACAGATGGGGGAGAATCGCTTTGGATGGCCGAGCGTACCTCAGCGGCTAAAGCCTTGTCGGCTGGACAGGGTGATGGCACGGCTGAAGCCATGCCCCTTCGATGGTCGGGGTGGGGATGGGAGGCGATGCGGGCGGGCCGGGTGGACGCGGCGAGTTCGGGATTGGGGTTAAGAAACGAGGCGCGATGTTGGCACCGTTGCCAACGCTAACAGATAATCAATGGGGCCTGCTTCGCCGCGCGGGCGAAGAGAAGTCGTAGAACGATGTTTCAGATTTGAGTGTTGATTTACGAAGGTTTATTGAGTTCATGAAGCGTTGACAGTGACATTACGGCCAATCGAAACTTTTTTTCGCAGTTAACCATCCATAGAGGTAGAGATTCCATCGGCGCGACATGCGCCCCCAACAAATCTTAAGACGAATTTGATCGAAGAGGACAAGAATGGCTCTGGAAGATAGCCGGGATAAGCGACCGCACGCTGATGATCTGGGCCAGTCGTTTGAAGCGCATAGCGGCAATGTGGGATCGGCATTTGAAGAGCGCAACTCTTCACCCGTAGTGGTGGAGAAGAGGTCGCACGCGATTGTGTGGGTCATCTTGATTGTGGCCGTGCTGCTGGCTGTTTTCCTGGTGTATTACTTTACGAAGCCGAAGACGGGCGGGGCCGCGGGTGCGGGTGGGCGCGGGCAGAATGGGCCGGCGGCGATCACGGTGGGCAAGACCTCGACGGGCAACATCAATGTGTATGTGAGTGCGCTGGGCACGGTGACGCCGCTGGCGACGGTTACGCTCTACAGCCAGATTACGGGCGTGGTGGAGTCCGTGCATTATCGCGAGGGACAGATTGTGCACAAGGGCGATCCGCTGGTGGACATTGATCCGCGGCCTTACCAGGCGACGCTGACGCAGGCGGAAGGAAATCTGGAGCACGACCAGGGCGTGCTGGAACAGGCGCAGATGGATTTGGCGCGTTACCAGGCCGCCTACGCGCGCAACGCGATTGCGAAACAGATTCTGGACGACCAGGAGAAGGCAGTTATCCAGTACCAGGGAACGGTGAAGGCCGACGAGGGAACGGTGGCCTACGACAAGGTTCAGTTGAGTTACTGCCACATTGTTTCGCCGATTAACGGGCGGGTGGGCTTGCGGCTGGTGGATCCGGGCAACACGGTGTTTTCGGGCAGCAGTTCGACGCTGGTGGTGATCACGCAGCTGCAGCCGATCACGGTGGTCTTCAATGTGTCCGAGGACGATTTGCCGGGAGTGCAGACGGAGTTGAAGAGCAACCGGTCGATGGAAGTGGATGCGTTCGATCGTGCAGACCAGACGATGCTGGAGGCGGGCAGGCTGACGTCGCTGGACAACCAGATTGACACGACGACGGGCACGGTGAAGTTTCGCGCGAGCTTTCCGAACAAGAACTTCGTACTGTTTCCGAACCAATTTGTGAACGCGCGGCTGCTGGAGAAGACGCTGAACAAAGCGACTCTGGCGCCGACGGCGGCGGTGCAGTACAACGGCACGGCTGCGTTTGTGTACATCGTGAATCCGAACAACACGGTAGGCGTGCAGCCGGTGCAGGTGGTGACTGGCAACGACAAGGTGACGGCGGTGACGGGGGTGGATACGGGCGTGACCGTGGCCACCAGCGGGTTCGATCGGCTGGAGAATGGTGCGCATGTGATGGTGCACCAGAACAAGCCGAAGTCGACGACACCGTCAACGGGAATGGGTCCCAGCACGGGCGGTAGCACAACTCCATGAGTCCTTCGCGCCCATTTATTCTCCGTCCGGTTGCGACGGCACTACTGATGGCGGCAATTTTTCTGGCGGGCGGAGTCGCGTACTTTCAGCTGCCGGTGTCGGCGCTGCCCGAGGTGGATTACCCGACGATCCAGGTGATCACGTTCTATCCGGGCGCGAGTCCGGACGTGGTGGCGTCGGCGGTAACGGCGCCGCTGGAGCGGCAGTTTGGGCAGGTGGCGGGACTGAGCCAGATGACGTCGACGAGCTCGGGCGGGTCGTCGATCATCGTGATGCAGTTCCAGCTCAGCTTGAATATTGATATTGCTGAGCAGGAAGTGCAGGCGGCGATTAATGCGGCACAGAGTTATCTGCCGGCTGATCTGCCGGCGCCGCCGGTGTACAGCAAATCGAATCCTGCGGATGCGCCGGTGCTGACGCTGGCGCTCGAGTCGTCGACGATGCCGCTCTCGAAGGTGGAAGATCTGGCGGACACGCAGCTGTCGCCGAAGATCTCGCAGGTGTCGGGCGTAGGGCTGGTGAGCATCTCTGGCGGACAGAAGCCTGCGGTGCGTATCCAGGTGAATCCGACGGCGCTATCAGCGTACGGCGTGAACCTGGAAGACGTGCGCAATGCGCTGACGGCGAACAGCCTGGATGCTGCGAAGGGAAACTTCGACGGGCCTTCGCAGGATTACACGATCAATGCCAACGACCAGTTGGAGAGCAGCCAGGATTACAAGTCGGTGGTGGTGGCGTATCGCAATGGCGCGCCGGTGATGCTGACGGATGTGGCGCGGATTGTGGACGGGGTGGAGAACAACAAGCTGGCGGCGTGGAGTAACCAGACGCCGGCGGTGATCCTGAACATCCAGCGGCAGCCGGGAGCCAACACGATTGCGGTGGTGGATACGATCGAGAAGATTCTGCCGCAGCTGGAATCGACGCTGCCGAAGTCGGTGCACGTGCAGATCATCACGGACCGGACGACGGATATTCGCGCTTCGGTGGCGGACGTTGAGTTTGAGTTGATGCTGGTCATCGCGCTGGTCGTGATGGTGATCTTCCTGTTCCTGCGCAGCTTGTCGGCGACAATCATTCCCAGCGTCGCGGTGCCGCTCTCGTTGATTGGAACGTTTGGGGTGATGTACCTGGCGGGGTACAGCCTGAATAATCTGACGATGATGGCGCTGACGATCTCCACGGGCTTCGTGGTGGACGATGCGATCGTGATGATTGAAAACATCTCACGCTATATCGAAGAAGGAATGGCGCCGATGGAAGCGGCGCTGATCGGCGCGGAGCAGATCGGGTTTACGATTCTGTCGCTGACGGTATCGCTGATCGCTGTGCTGATTCCGCTGCTGTTCATGGGCGATGTGGCGGGACGTTTGTTCCGGCAATTTGCTGTGACGCTGGCGGTGACGATTGTGTTTTCGGCGTTCGTGTCGCTGACGCTGACGCCGATGATGTCGGCGAGGATTTTGAAGCATACGCCGGTGAGCCAGCAGGGATGGTTCTACAAGAAGAGCGAAAAGGTCTTCGAAGATATCATCGCGTTCTACGGGCGGACGCTGAAGTGGGTGCTGGGCTACCAGACGATTACGCTGCTGGTGGCGGTGGCTACGCTGCTGCTGACGGTGTTCTTGTACATCGAGATTCCGAAGGGATTTTTCCCGACGCAGGATACCGGGATCATCCAGGGCATCACGCAGGCGTCGCCGTCGACTTCGTTTGCGGAGATGGAACAGCGGCAACAGGATATTGCGAAGGTGCTGCTGGCGGACCCGGCGGTGGCGGGGATCTCGTCGTTCATTGGCGCGGATGGAACGAACACGACACTGAACAGCGGTCGTGTGCAGATTAATTTGAAGGCGCTGGGCAGCGGCAAGGACGAGCGCGATCTGTCGGCGACCGAGGTGATCGATCGGCTGTCTCCGAAGCTGGAGAAGGTTGCGGGAATTAAGTTGTACATGCAGCCGGTGCAGGATTTGACGGTCGACGACATGGTGAGCCGCACGGAGTATCAGTACACGCTGGAGGATCCGAACCAGCAGGAGCTGAACCAAGTGGCGGCGCAGCTGGTGGCGAAGCTGAAGAAGCTGCCGCAGCTGGCGGATGTGGTGACGGACCAGCAACTGGGCGCGGCGGCGGAGCAGGTGGAGATCGATCGCGCAACGGCTTCGCGGTTTGGCGTGACGACGTCGACGATCGACAACACGCTGTATGACGCGTTCGGGCAGCGGCAAGTGAACACGATGTATACGCAGGTGAATCAGTATCACGTGATCCTGGAAGCAGATCCACAATTCCAGAAGGACCCGCACAAGCTGAACGATATTTATGTGCAGGCGACGACGACGGGAACGGTGCCGGCGACGGCATCGAATACGGCGGGATCGTCGTCGGGTGCGGGGTCGGGTGGGGGCGGTGCTACTACGTCGCTGCTGGCGCCAACGGCATCGAGCGGAGTTTCTTCGGCATCGTCATCGACTTCGGCGCTGGCGTCGGGGAACACGAAATCGACTTCGGCGACATCGAGTGCGAGCTCGAGCGCGGCGTTGTCTTCGGCGTCGACGGCGGGAACGACTTCATCGGTGCTGTCGACGACGAGCTCTAACACTTCGACGTCGTCGAGTGCGACGACGTCGGCGAGTGGGACGTCGCGCTCGACTTCTACGGGCAGCTCGTCGAGCGGCGGCGGTGGCGGTGGGGGATCGAGCAGCACGAGCAGCAGCAGCGCGCTGCAGACTCCGGTACCGTTGAGTGCGTTCGCGCACTTTGTGCCCACGAGTGAAGCGCTCTCGATCAATCACATGGGGCAGTTCCCTGCTGTGACGATCTCGTTCAATTTGAATACGGGCTACTCGCTGGGGCAGGCGTTGACTGCGATCAACAAGGTGATCAAGGACGACAAGATGCCGACCAGCGTGGTTTCGAATTACCAGGGCACGGCGGCGGCGTTTGAAGGCTCGCTCTCGAACCAGGGGCTGCTGATCCTGGCGGCGCTGGTGACGGTGTACATCGTGCTGGGCGTGCTGTACGAGAGTTTCGTACACCCGGTAACGATTTTGTCGACGCTGCCGTCGGCGGGTGTTGGCGCGCTGCTGGCGCTGGAACTGTTCCATCTTGATTTAGATATTGTCGCGATTATTGGAATTATTCTGCTGATTGGCATCGTTAAGAAAAACGGCATTATGATGGTGGACTTTGCGCTGGAAGCGGAGCGGCATCATGGGCTGGATGCGACGGAGGCGATCTACCAGGCATCGCTGCTGCGCTTCCGTCCGATTCTGATGACGACGATGTGCGCGCTGTTGAGCGGAATTCCGCTGGCGTTTGGAAGCGGCATTGGATCGGAGCTGCGCAAGCCGCTGGGCGTGTCGATGGTGGGCGGACTGCTATTCAGCCAGGTGCTGACGCTGTATACGACGCCGGTGATTTATATCTTCTTCGACAACCTGGGCGGCTGGTTCTCGCGACGCGGCAACCACGCACCGAACGGCGGACCTGGGACCGATGGAAACCATGAGGCAGCACAGGCATGAATCCTTCGCGCATCTTCATTGAGCGGCCAGTAGCGACGACGCTGCTGACGATCGCTGTGGCGATTGCGGGCGTGATTGCGTTTGGTGTGCTGCCGGTGTCTCCGCTGCCGCAGGTGGATTTCCCGACGATCAGTGTGGCGGCATCGCTCTCAGGAGCGAGCCCGGACATCATGGCGTCGTCGGTGGCGACGCCGCTGGAGCGGCAGTTCGCGCATATTGCGGGCGTGACCGAGATGACGTCGGCGAGTTCGCTGGGCAGCACGAGTGTGACCCTGCAGTTCGATTTGAACCGCGACATCAACGGAGCGGCGCGTGACGTGGAAGCGGGCATCAATGCGGCGCGCACGTATCTGCCGGCGAACCTGCCGCAGAACCCGACGTATCGCCTGGTGAATCCTGCTGATTCGCCGATCATGGTGATCGGGCTGCAGTCGAATATTTATGATGTGCAGGATCTGTACGATGAAGCGTCGACGGTGTTGGAGCAGCGCATCTCGCAGATCTACGGCGTGGGGTTTGTGCGGGCGGTCGGAGCATCTCTGCCTGCGGTGCGGGTTGAGCTGAATCCTCAGCAACTGAATAGTTACGGGATCGGATTGCCGGCGGTGCAACAGGTGATCGCCGGGCAGAACGCGGATATCGCGAAGGGACAACTCTCAAGCGGCGACCGGACCGTGGATATTCTGACCAACGATCAGATATCGAAAGCACGGTATTACAAGCCGCTGGTGGTGGGATATCACAACGGCGGCGCGGTGCGACTGGAGGATGTTGCCGATGTCATTGACTCGCAGCAGTCGGTGCGGCAGGCAGGATATCTAAATGGCGGCACGTCGGTAAACCTGATTATCTACCGGCAGCCCGGCGCCAATATCATCACGACGGTGGATGCGATCAAGGCGGCGATTCCTTCGCTGCAGGCTTCGATTCCAGCGGGGATGCACATCTTCACGATTCTTGATCGCACGCTGACGATCAGGGCCTCGGTGAATGACATTGAGATGACGCTGGTCATCTCGGTGATCCTTGTGATCCTGGTTGTCTTCCTGTTCCTGCGCAACCTGCCGGCGACGCTGGTGCCGGCTGTTGCGGTTCCGGTGTCGCTGATCGGGACGTGCGTGGTGATGTATTTGTGCGGGTTCTCGCTGGACAATTTGTCGCTGATGGCGCTGGCGATTGCGAGCGGATTCGTGGTGGACGATGCCATTGTGGTGATGGAGAATATCTCTCGCCATGTGGAGGACGGGATGACGCCGATGCAGGCGTCGTTGCGAGGGGCTCAGGAGATTGGGTTCACGGTGTTCTCGATCAGCATTTCGCTGATCGCAGTGTTCATACCGCTGCTGTTGATGGGCGGCATTATCGGACGGCTCTTCCGCGAGTTTGCGATTACGCTGGCGAGCGCGATTTTGGTATCGATGGTGATCTCGCTGACGACGACCCCGATGATGTGTTCGAGGTTGATGCGATCAGAACACGAGGTTGAGCATGGCCGAATGTACAAGTGGAGCGAGAGCATGTTCAACGATGCGCTCCACGGGTACCGGAAGTCGCTGACGTGGGTGCTGGATCATCCAGCACTGATGCTGCTGGTTTTTCTGGCGACGCTGGTGGTGAATGTGTACCTGATCCTGAATGCGCCTACGGGTTTCTTTCCGCAGCAGGATACGGGCGTGATCATGGGTGGAATGCAGGGACCGCAGGACACATCGTTTTATGCGATGAACAAAGCGGTGCATGCGGCGGACCTGATCATCTCGCACGACCCGGGCGTGGCTGAGGCGATGGCGTTTACGGGCGGCAACGGGTCGACGAATGGCGGGTTTGCGTTTGTGGCGTTGAAGCCGCTGAGCGAACGCAAGGATAGCGCGGCGCAAATTATCAACCGGCTGCGACCGCAGCTGGCGAAGGTGCCGGGCGCGGCGACGTATCTGCAAGCGGTGCAGGATATTCGCATTGGCGGACGCAGTTCGAGCGCGATGTATCAGTACACGCTGAGCGCGGAGACAACACAGGATTTGCAGAAATATGGGCCTCAGCTGCTGAGTCAACTGCGGAAGGCGCCGGGGTTCCAGGATGTGAATACGGATCAGCAAAATGATGGGCTGCAGGCGCTGCTGACGTATGACCGGCCAACGGCGGCGCGACTGGGGATCACACCACAAACGATCGACAGCACGCTGTACGACGCGTTCGGGCAGGCGGAAGTGTCGGTGATCAATACGGAGCTGAATCAGTATTACGTGGTGATGGAGGTTGCGCCGCAGTACTGGCAGTCTCCTCAGGGATTGAAAGATGTGTACCTGATTCAAAAGAGCGGCGGCGGAGCGATTCCACTGAATGCGGTGATGAACTATGCGCCGTCAACCAGCCCGCTGGCGGTGAATCATACGGGGCTGTTTCCTTCGGTGACGGTGAGTTTCAATCTTGCACCGGGCGTGTCGTTAAGCCAGGCGACGAAAGAGATCAACCAGATTCAGCAGAACATGGGTGTGCCGGCGTCGGTGCATGGGGAGTACGCGGGAACGCTGCAGGCCTACAAGCAGTCGCTGGGCAGCGAGCCGTACCTTGTGCTGACGGCGATCATGGCGGTGTATATCGTTCTGGGCGTGTTGTACGAGAGCCTGGTGCATCCTATAACGATTCTGTCGACGTTGCCGTCGGCGAGTTTGGGCGCTATGCTGGCGCTGCGGCTTACCGGGACGGAACTGGATGTGATGTCGATCATTGGCATCATTCTGCTGATCGGGATTGTGAAGAAGAACGCGATTATGATGATTGACTTCGCGTTGAATGCAGAGCGTGTCGAAGGCAAGAATACGCGGGACTCGATCTTTGAGGCGTCGATGCTGCGCTTCCGCCCGATCTTGATGACGACGATGGCCGCACTGTTTGGCGCGGTGCCGCTGGCGCTGGGAACCGGGATGGGATCGGAACTGCGGCGGCCGCTGGGTATTACGATCATCGGCGGATTGCTGGTGAGCCAGGTTTTGACGCTGTATACGACACCGGTGATTTACCTGTTTATGGATAACTTGCGTCTGAAGATCCAGGGAGATAAGCGAGCAAGGCTGTTCACCGCGACTCCGGCGACGGCGCAATAGATGCAGATAGCAGGGAAAGCAGGCCCAATGAGAATGGGAATGAAGAGAAGAGAGACGTTGGAGCAGACGACCGCAGGTGCGAAAGGCTTCGCTGGAGCGAAGAGCTTTGCGTGCGCGGCTGCGTGCGCGACGGTGTTGCTGAGCGGGTGCAACGTTGGACCAAAGTATGTGAAGCCCGCGGCCCCCGCTCCACCGGAGTTCAAGGAGTCTTCGCCGGCTGCGTATTCCAATCCTCCGGAGGGAACTACTGCTGACAAGACGTGGCAGCCTGCGAAGCCACAGGATGCGGCACTCAAGGGCAAGTGGTGGGAGATCTTCAATGAGCCGGAGTTGAACGCGCTGGAAGATCAGCTCGACATTAATAATCAGAATATTGCGGAGTATTTCCAGAACTTCATGGCTGCGCGCGCGCAGGTACGCGAGGCGAAGTCGCAGTTCTATCCAACGGTGACGACAGACCCGTCTTATGACCGTGCGAAGACCCCAGCGGCCTTGCGCGGGGCCGCTGCATCCGGGGCTGCTGGCGTCACTTCGAGCGAGTTAGCCCTGCCGTTTGACGTGTCGTGGGAGCCGGATTTGTGGGGCAAGATTCGGAACACCGTGCACGAGGCCCAATATGCCGCGCAGGTAAGCGCGGCCGACCTGGAGAACGAGCGACTGACCGAGCAGGCTGATCTGGCGGAGTATTACTTTGAGCTGCGCGGACAGGATGCGCTGCAGGATTTGTATAACAAGACGGTGGAGGCGGATAAGAAGTCGTTGGAGTTGACGCGGTCGCTGTATGAGACGGGCATCGACAACGATGAGGCGGTGGCACAGGCAGAGCTGACGCTGCAGGGCGCACAGGAGACGTCTACGGGTATCGCTACCAATCGCGCGATCTACGAGCATGCGATTGCGACGCTGATCGGCAAACCTGCCTCGAGCTTTTCTATGCCGGTGAAGGCGTTGACGACGCCGGTGCCGGCGATCCCTGTGGGATTGCCCTCGCAATTGCTGGAGCGGCGGCCGGATATTGCGGGAGCGGAACGCACGATGGCCGAGGCGAATGCGCTGATCGGCGTGGAGAAGGCTGCGTACTATCCGACATTGAGTTTGACGGGCGGAGGCGGGCTGGAGGCGTCCTCGATTACGACGCTGTTCTCGGCGCCGGCGCTGTTCTGGTCGCTGGGAGCGTCGGCGGCGGAGACGATCTTCGACGCCGGCCTGAGGAAAGCGACGGTCGCGCAATATACCGCGACGTATAACGCGGATGTCGCTACGTACCGGCAGACGGTGCTGACGGCATTCCAGCAGACGGAAGACTATATTGCCACGCTGCGGGTGACCTCGCAGCAGATTCAGCAGGAAGATACGGCCGTGACGTCGGCGCAGAGGTACCTGGATATCGCGACGGCCCGGTACCAAACGGGCCTGGATCCTTACCTGAACGTGATGACCGCGCAGACAACGCTGCTGAGCTATCAGCAGACACAGGTTACGCTGCGGATCAATGAGATGACTGCGGCGGTGGAGCTGGTGCAGGCGCTGGGCGGGGGATGGGATGCGACGCAGCTTCCGGCGGCGAGCGCCGTGACGACGAATGGAGCGGTGAAGCAGGTTGCGGGAACTCCGTAGTTCGTGGTCGGCGCGCAGGGATTGGCGTGCAAACAAAAGCGGCATCCTGAGCCAGGATGCCGCTTTTGTTTGGCTAAGGGCTACTGGAAGTTGATCTCGCTCAGCAGCTTCGGATTGGCTTCATCGACGGCCAGCAGGTTATGGCAGGCGGCGCAGTCGTTGGTGATGGTCTTGCCGTCTTTGGAGGTGTGGTTGCCATCGTGGCAGCGGAAGCAGCCCGGGAAGTTGTTGTGCCCGATGTTGTTCGGGTAGGTGCCCCAGGTAACCTTCATCTCCGGGAAGACGTTCTGCTTGTAGATGGTGGTGAGCACGGCGGCGGCCTGTTCGATCTGTGCGTTCTGGCTGGACCAGACTGCCGGGTACTGGGTGCGGTAGAAGTTCTCCAAGCCGGCCTTGATCTTCGCAGCGGCCTCATCCTGCGATCCGTACTTGGCCTGGATCAGGAGCATGCCCTGCTTGTGGACGAAGGGAAGGGATGCGTCGGGGGTGCCGTTGGCCATGGATTCGTCGACCGCGTCCTCGGCGGTCTGGTAAGAGTGAGCTGCCTGGTTGTGGCAGTCCATGCAATCCATGGTGCGCTTCACGCCTTTGATGGGTCCCTTCGCGTCGGTGCTGATGTAATCGGTGGAAGTGCCGTTGGGGCCGGGGACGCTGACGGAGAGGATGGTCTGGTTTTCGTTATCGGTGGAGATGTATTGGATATTGGTGAGGTGATGTCCGTGGATGCCGCTGAGGTGCGAGAGCGAATCGACGCCGCCGAGGTGCAGGACGAGCATGGTCTTGGTGGCGGCATTCTTTTCATCGTCGCCGAAGGTCGTCTTGACGAGCAGCTTATCGCCGATATACCGCTTGGGTGCGTGACATTCTTCGCAGGTGGCGCGGGCGGGGCGGAGTTCAGAGAGAGGCGCGAGGATGGGGCGGGGGAAGGTGTTGAAGGTGACACCGACGAGCTGCTTCATGCCGGCCATCTTGGCGTGCACGTAGTTGGCGGCGCCGCTGCCGACGTGGCACTCGGTGCAGTCGACGTGGGAGTGGGGGCTGTGCTGATAGGCGACCCACTGGGGTTGCATGGGGACGTGGCAGGCGGCGCCGCAGAAACCCGGGGTGTCCATGTAGGCGACCCCACGGTAGCTGGCGATTCCGACGATCACGAAGTTGATAAAGGTCGCGATGATGACGAAGTTGAGCGCATGGCGGAACATGGGCTCGTTGAAGTCAATGTCGGGATAGATGGAAGGCAGCTGGCCCTGCGCGAGCAACTTGCGGCGCTGAATCACGATGCCGATAGGGATCAGGATCAGGCCAACGATAAAGAAGGCAGGCAGGAACAGGAACAGAATGAGGCCGATGTAGGGGTTCGATGAGCCGCCATGCCCAAGGATATCGACCATCCAAAAGCCAATCAGGACGAAGGCGGATGCAGTGGCAATGGCGCCGCCGATGAGGCTGAGAGTGTTCTTTCCCAGGAAGAAGAATGGCTGAAGCCAATGTTTTCTGAAGTTGTCGAATACGGACACGAAGGACGCCTCGTCACTGAATTTGCGGTGCTTCCTGGCCCCGTTGGGTGGTGGTTTCACCATACGCGTGGGACCAGGATTTCGGGGAAGTTTCGTTATTCCCGAAAATACGCACTCACTGTTAGTACGAGTAACAGAACCCCGATCAACACCGCTGTGAAGCCCGTCACTTTACTAAAGTTCATAAGCCATGTAGGGGGTTTGGTGGTGAGCTTCTGGTCCAGCCGTCCCTGGGCGACGAGGCGAGCGTATTCTTCGGGATGCCTTTCTTTGAACTCCTCCTCGGTCTGGGTTCCGGTGAAGATGGTGGTGTCCATGGGAAAGTTGTCCGGCCGCAGGTGGGCGTTGATGAAGTGGATGGAAAAGATAAACGTAGCGGCGAGCAGGGCCTCTTCGCCGTGCACAATCTGGACGGCATTCAGGGCCCAGCCGGGGAGGAACTTTCCGAAGAACGGTCCAAACCACATGACATAGCCAGACAGGCCGATGATGATCATTCCCCAGAAGACCGACCAGTAGTCGAACTTCTCCCAGTAGGCGTAGCGCTCCAGCCTTGGACGGGGTCCGCGGCCGAGGAACCAGCGGAAGTTTCCAATGATGTCTTTGAGGTCCTTGAGGTTTGGAACCATGGAGTCGGGACCCCACAGGAGACCTTTCTCTTTCCGTACCAGGATGCGCACCGCGATGTTCTGCAGGTGATACAGGAACTCGAGACTCAGGATGACGGCGCACAGCTTATGCAGAAACAAGATGGCGCCGAATCCGCCGATGCCCAGGGCGAAGTGCTGTGCCCAGGCGTTGGTGCTGAAGCGGATGGTCAGACCGGTGGCGGCGAGACCCAGGAACGTCACAAACATAATGGCGTGCATGTAGCGCTGGAGGAGTGTGAAGCGAGTGAAGTGACGCTCGGGATGGTGCGCTTCGGGTTTGAGCGCGGGAGCCGGTGTGAGGGTGGGCAGTCTGCTTTCTCCGACGACATTCGTTTGGTCAGACACTATTTGTCTCCTTTTACCGGGCCGCCGTGAGCCTTTTCGATGAGTGAACGAATTAGCCAGAGCAAGCTGTGAAGCAGGAAGAACGTCATCACGCCGGTGATGAGCAACACCATGAAGACGCGGATGTAATAGAGCACCGGAGAGGCTTTGCGATTGCGCGGATTTGCGTGGGGGGAATATTTCACAAAGCCGGCATTGGCGCCCTGATGGCACCTTCCGCAGGTTTTCACGAGGTTGGCCGGATTGACGGGCGAACGGGGATCCGAGGCAGGCAGAATCTCATGCTCTCCGTGGCAGTCTGAGCAGCGCGCTACCTCTACATAGCTGCCGAGATTGCTCACCTGGGAGTGGAAGGTGTCGCGATAGGTCGATAACTGGGCCTGATGGCAGGATCCGCACATGGGAGTGGATTGCGCCATGGTGGGCTGGCCGATGGTGTGGGCAGTGTGGCAGTCGGTACACACGGGAGCGTGGCGGTGACTGCTATCGGTTAGTCCGATCTCAGACTTCTCGACATTCAGCGCCTTGCCGTGGACGCCGGCCATGTACTGGGAGAGGATGCCTCCGTGACATTTTCCGCAAGTGGCCGGGATGTTTGTTCGGTAGGTTGGGCTTTGCGGGTTGGTGTGGCTGAGAACATGGTGCGAGCCATGGCAGCTCTCGCAGTTGGCAGCGACCAGCAGGCCTTCCTGGCTGACAGCGTATCCGTGGATGGAATCCATGTATTGCGGATATACGTTGGCCAGGTGGTGCTGTTTGGCCATGGCTGCGTCCCCATGACATTTGCCGCAGGTGGCGGGGATGTTGAGGGGGTAGACGGCCGACTTTGGATTGTCCTTGGGAAGGATGGCGTGGGCCGTTCCGTGACAGGTGGTGCAGGGCTGGTTTGCAGAATGCTCATGCACGCTGCCGACGAGCGCGGCGGCTTCGTCTGCGTGGCACGAGACACACTTTACCGCCTCGGGATGATCAGGGTGGGGGTACGCCTTGATCGAGGTGTGACAGGCGCTGCAGCCAAGATCCGCGTGAACGCTGGAGTGAAACGTGTTGCCATCGACTCCGACGTTGTGGCCGGCGGCATCTTGCATGGTGACATCGCCGTGGCAGGAGAGGCAATCAGTTTGTGCGCGGACGACGGGGGACGACGATGCCAGCAGCAGCACCGCGCACGACGCGATAACGATCTTGAAGCGATTGATCCCCTTCGCGATCGCCGGGTCTTCACTGCTCTGTCTTGCGGGAGCGAACGGAGACCTGGCGATTGCGGCGGGAACGATGGGGGTTGAGAACGTAGAGGGCTGTGTGGGTGCTGATCTTTCGGTGGTTAGAGATAAGCTTCGACCGTTGAGGCAATTCGTGAGAGGGAGAGGGTTTTGATAATTGATTAGGGGGTTATTGGTTTTTGACTCCGACCATCTCATTTGATTCATACTGCTGGAGAAACGGGACTTCGCCCATACTCTCCTGAGCTTGCCCAACGGTGACATGTCTTGCCTCTTTCACCTGGTCACTACTGCAGCGTACGTGTGTACTCCACGACTTCCTTGATTTGGGCGTCGGTGAGCTTACCTTTGTACGCTGGCATTTTATTTTTGCCATTCGTAACCGCATCGATTAGTGAAGCGGTAGATGCCTTTTTCAGCTCAGGCGAGTTGAAGGGCATCGCTTTCATGGATTTGCCAGCCGCCGTCGGCTGACCGTCGGCGCCGTGACACATCTGACACTTTGCCTTATACGTTGCGGCGCCTGCACCTTGAGCGAGGACAGGGGAAGCGGAGACGGCGAGAAGTGAAGCTGCTGCGATCGTCAAAAGGACTTTCATGATTGCTCCTGTTTTGTATTTTGGAAACGCTTGAGGGGACAAGATTCTGTAACCATCGTGCGCTCCATGGTACCGGATACAATCACGCGGTGATGTTTCAGGCGGAGCTATCTTCGAGTTGAAGGTCGCTCCGCCTGGTTCTGCTTACTTTTTGAGGGTCTTGATGTAGGTGACAACCGCGCTGATGTCAGCGTCCGAAAGCTTGCCAGCGTATGCCGGCATCTTTGCGGAACCTGTGCTCACGCCGTTCTTGGTGGCGGCGATGAGGCTGGCCTCTGAGGCGCCTGCGGTGAACGCGGGAACCTTCATTCCCTTGTTTCCGCTTCCATCGGCGGCATGACACATCTGGCACTTTGCCTTGTAGATCGCGGCGCCGGATGTTTGTGCAAGCAGAGGGGTAGCCATTGACACAGCAACGATGGATGCTGCGACCGTTACGAAATTGATCTTCACCTTACGCTCCTACTATTTCTGCAATGTGCGTATATGAGCAACCACGTCCTTGATCTCCGCGTCGGTAAGTTTGCCGGCGTAGGCTGGCATCTTCCCTTTACCGTTCTTTGTTACCGCGATGAGATCCGCATTTGACTCCTTTACGACAGCCGGGGAGAGGAAAGACGGAGCCTTCATGGCCTTTCCAGCAGGGGTGGTACCGGCTCCATCTGCGCCGTGGCACATCTGGCACTTGGAGGTGTAGGTTGCCGCGCCGGTGTTCTGGGCGAAGGATGGTAGGGTGCATGCTGCGATCGCGAGCACTGTTGCGATTCGTAGGGTTTTCACTGTCGTTCTCCTTGTAGTGTGACGTGCTTGTCGTTCGATCCCGCGATTTAGAACTCGTAATGCATGGACAACGTGACGACGTTCGCGTGGAAGTTTCTCGGCGCGGTTAGCCCGGAGGGCGGCTCAGTGAGACCGGTCGGAAGTCCGGCGAGGGTGGGTGAGTTGCAGGGGACCACGACCGAGGTGAGGGTTGTGGAGGTGCTGCAGAGAGGAGCGCCGGAGGGGCCGCCTTCGCCATAGCCGTAGTAGTTGTAGTCTGCTTTGAAGATCCAGTCAGGATGCACCGTCCAAGCGACGTGCACGAAAGGCGATTGGTAGGCCGATTGCAAGGAACCGTTCACCTGGCGCGCATCGTTGAAGAACTGATTGCCGCTGACAGCGCTGATGGTGTAGCCGACGCTGCCCTGGAGGGCTTTGTTCGGATTCACCGCGAGAGAGGCGGTTGCGTACTGCGTGGGGGCATCCATGAAGTCCTTGGTGGGGCCCCAAGATGAGAGGAGGGTGGTTGATCCTCTGACGAAGACGCCCGGGCAGAGAGCAGCAGTGCCCGCGCTGTTGAGTACAGCCGTGCCCGGCAGCGTTGCGGTGGCGCCGTTCAGGTAGCAGATGTTGGTAGAGGCATAAACATCCGAGTAGCCATAGCTGAAGTCAAAGCTATAGTGTTCGCTAGGTGCGAGGTCGGCGGTCAAGCCAAACACCCGGCTGTGATCTACGTGCTGCAGCGGACCCTGTAGAGGCGCGACACCGGGGGTGATGTTGTTGGTGTTGTTGTGGTGCTCGGTGTCGTTGTAGGAAGTGGCGAAGGATGCCCACGCCTTGGGTTTCCAGGAAGAGTGCACACGGTAGATCTCGGTCTGGCGTGCACCTACTGGGGTAAAGGCATTGTCAGAATAATAGGCCTCGAATGTGCCGTTGATGTTCCAGTGATTTGTCGGGCGCAAGGCGATGTTGACGATGCCGCCGTTGGTATCGATGTTGACGTTGGTGATCGGGAACGTGAGCGCGGAGGGGGTGCCGGCGTAGGCTGCAACCTTTTGACCGACGAATCTCGTTCCGTAGTGATACGTGAGCGTGATCATGGCGCGAGGAGTGACATCCCAGGTTACGGATGCGTTGTTGGTCCAAGTCCGCCTGCCGAGGTAGTTCGGCAATGGCAGGCCGTTGGGAGCCTGACCGACGATGGCGACTACACCCGGAGTCAAGGCGCCGGGGTAGTTGATGGTTTCCTGTTTCGCCGTGATTGCCGAAGCGGGGATGCTTTCAGAGACCCCAGAGAACGTTCCGGTACCGGGTATGCGGACGTTGGAGAAGTCGAATTGGTCCGAGAAGCTGAATTTCTGAGTCAGCTGATAGGTGGCTCCGAAATCGATGCCTACATTCTGACGTCTTGCTGATCCGGATCCCGTATAAGCCTCGGTGCGGATGGCTCCGTCCAGTCCTTGAAAATTCTCGTTGTAGCTGAGCAGATTCGCAGTCGCCGCGGTGTACCGGAAGATTCCGTTCATCGCGAGATTGTGAATGCTGCTGGATTGGAACTTAAGGAGTTCGCTCGGGGTGAGGATATGGGTCGGCTGATAGCGCGTGTACTTCGCGATGACGCTACATGCGGGATCGACCACAGGCAAGCCAGCGCTGCCGGATGCTGACGTGAGGATCACGCCTGCCGTCGCCATGCTGGTCGTGTTGCAGTTGCTTGCGGCGTACGGTGGTTGGCTATCCCAGTTACCAAGCGAGACGAGCAGGCCGTTGGCTTCCTGCACGTTGTATTGGTTGGGGTTCAGAGTGAAGTACGAGTCGTTCTTGTATTGATTGACGACTTCGTCAAACGAAACGATGGTCTGCTGGAGCGGCTTCCAATCGACGCCGCCACGGTACTCATTCGTGATGTTGTTCTCGATCTCCTGAAACAGCATGCTTGTCTTCGCTGTTTCGTAGGCTCCGGGAATGCTGCGGGGGCCCTTGAAGATGTTGCGCGAGTATCCGACGTGGAAGGTGATTTTGGATAAGGGAAAAATCGTGACGTCGAGGTCAGTCATCCGGCGGACGGTATTGAACATCTCCGGGGATTGAAGGACCTGGGGCCAGGCGTACTTGCCAAGAGAGCCCGCGGGGCCGATCGGAATGGACTGGCCTCCGGGGATGTTCGGGTTACCGAAGAGGTCGTAATCGAAGTATTGACGATCACGGCGCCACATGCCGGAGAACTCGTAGACCTTACCCTTGGAGAAGTCGAGCTTGACGACATTGATGGGATCGCCACCGAAGCCATTGCTGAACCCGGTCAGGTTATCAAACAGGAACTGCTTGCTGCCCGGAACAGCGCGCAGCGTCATGGTCTGACCCAGCACGCGTGGTCCGGACTGGATGTTGACCAGGGTGTCGTACATGGAGCCGCTGCCGGAGATACCGACCACATGTCCGCCGAGATCCACGGTTTGGTGAACACGGTAGCCATCCTGAATAACTGGCGTGGCGGGTAGTGGAGCGTTGGCGGTTGCGGGGGTGGGCGCTGGAGCGTCCTGGGCAGCCGCGATGCCTGTCATCAGCAGTAATGCGACTCCAATGGCCCCTGCGACCCGGCGGGTCATTGTCCGCGTGGGGTGCTCTTTGGAGAGCCGCGTGTAGTTTGTCTTCATCATCTCAAGCCTCACTTGATGTAAACCTTGGTTCTTTAGGCCCTTTATCAGGGCGTGGTGCTGAATCTGGAGCCAGCCGTCCCATTGCTGCCGAACGGCAAAGGTGTATCGCCACTACTTTTTGAGGTAGGGGTCGACGTTTGATCCATGGATCATGACGTGGCAATCGATACAGGGCGACAACTCTGCGGATCCCGAACCCATCCCGTGAACGGTGCTTGCGGCAACCGGACTGTGGCATTGGTTGCACAGCTGGTTGATGTTCGGCACATTCAACAAGCGGGCGTTTTGAGATCCGTGGGGTGTATGGCAAGCCAGGCAGCCTTCCCCTCTGACAGCAGCGTGCTCGTAGATGAACGGGCCGCGCGTCTCCGTGTGGCACTTGGTGCAGATCGCGTTCTGATCGGCAGTGACCTTGAGATTGGCGGGCTGGAATGTGCCATGCACGTTATGGCAGTCGCTGCAGGACATGAGTCCTTCATTCACCTTGTGGTGGAAGGGCATCGCGAACGCGGGCTTGATGCTGGTGTGGCAGCTGTAGCAGAGCGTCGGCTGCGTGGCCACCAGCAGCTTGGTTTCGGGCACCGACTTGTGGATGCTGTGGCAGCTGAGGCAGCTGACGCCGGCCTTCGCGTGCGGCGAGCGCAGGAAGTTCGGGTGGGTGTTCGCATGGCAACCCAAGCAGGTCTTGCTTACCTCTGTAGGTGTCATCTTTTCGAAGACGCGGATCTTGGTTACATCGCCACCACCGTCGACGTGTGCCTGGCCTGGTCCGTGGCAGCCCTCGCAGGTTGTTCCGGCCTTGCCATGCTGGAGCGCCAGCTTATGGTGCGGATTGTCGGCCATCCCGTCCACCTTGTCCTGGTGGCACGTCGCGCAGGTATCACTGCCTACATATCCATCTGCCGGGGGCGGCACTGCCGCTGCGGTAGTGGACTGCTTCAATGTCTGGGTCTGGGTCTGCGTCTGCGCGGCCAACTTGCCAGCGCTGCACGCGGTCAGTATCCCGACCACCGCTACCAGAAGGAAATACTTCGTTATCTTGCGGGGCAATTGTCCCATGTGAAAACACCTCTATTTGGCGCGTTGAGTTTGTTGTTTCCTCTACTCGATTGAAGGCGGCCTCACCGTCAACATCGCAACCATAGTCCCGCCTAGGTCGGCATACCGTGACCTTCATCACAGGAGTGACAATAAGAAATCACTCCTGCAACACCCATTTCCGCCATAAACAGCCAAATTGCTGAAAATAAAGCTATTGCTGGACATTTAGGAGCCAGGGAACGAGTGCGGTATGCGGTGAATGCGTGCGGTAACCGAATCATGTGATGTAAATCACCGCATCATGTTCAGGCTTGGCATTTTATGGGGATGCGGGATTATCTGAGCGGCGTGATTCCCGATGAAGGTATATGCCACTGCAGATTCGGTGAGGATGAAGGATGAGAGTGTTGCCAGGCCGGAAAGCTCAGTTCGAGATCATGTGCCGATCGGATCGCTCTGTGCTGTTTGAAGCATCGCGCATGTGCGAAGACGAAGTCGCGGGCGCTGGGGAAGGGCCGAACTATCGGGGGAGTTGGGCGGAGCAGAGGGTGGTCGCCAGGTTGGCAACAAACAAGATACAGAAAGCAACAAGGATCACCACGACACCGCCAACGGTCAGCCGCTCCCAGAGATCTGAACTTTTGCGTGCTAGCAACTCCTGTTTTCCTGTCATGACGATTGTCCTCATGAGCAACTTTACAGCCGCTGCAAAGGATTGCAGTGACCAAGATCACAGGCAGACTCTGTGCCCTTTGCCGGCGCAGAATATCAACCGATCCATTCTGTGTCCCCAATAATTTTTCCAAGAGAGAAGGATTGTATGACGTATTCCCACCCCAACATGGCCACTGGCTGCAAGAACTGTTCGGACCGTTCGCTGCGCATTCTTTGCGATCTTTCAGGGCAGGCGCGCATCGACTTCGAGGCACTGGGCATGCAGATGAAGCTGCCCAAGCGCGCGATCATCTTCCAGGAAGATGACATCTGCGATGCGGCGACGATTGTATGCATGGGACAGGTAAAGCTGTCGTGCACATCACGCGAGGGCAAGACCCACATTCTTAAGATTGCGGTTCCGGGAGACGTGCTGGGTATGGGCGCGGCGATCTCGGGCACGCACTTCGAGGTGACGGCGGAGACGATTGAGCCGTGCGTGGTGAAGAAGATTCGGCGCAGCGAGCTGCTGGCGTTTTTGGAGAAGTATGGCCAGGCGAGCATGCTGGCGGCGAAGGCGTTGTCAGAGGAGTATAAGTCGGCGTTCTTCGATGCGCGGCGGCTGGCGCTGTCGGGATCGACGGCGGGCCGGCTCGCGGGCGTGCTGCTGGACTGGGGACGCGCTGCGGCGGGCTGCAATGGAACCGACATGCGGTTCACGATGGCGTTGACGCACGAGGAGCTGGCGAACCTGGCGGGCACGTCGCGGGAGACGGTGACGCGAGCGCTGGGGAAGTTTCAGAAGGACGGGCTGATCGAGATTCATGGCTCGTCGTTCCGGGTTGTTTCTGCGGCAGGTCTCGAGACCTTATGTTCGTAACTTGATAGAACCTGTATCTCATAATCGGCTAACCGGCAGCCTATCACTGTAAAACGTGATCATTGTCACTGCTATCGCGGCCCGAGCAGCATTGAATCAGCACAACGCAGCACTACGGGAAGCCCTGGTTTTGATGGGGCGGCCGAGGTGCACACATCCGAGTTCCCTTCCGAGATCAGCGACGGTGCGCGTAAGCCTCGAAGGCTGAGCAAGGAGTCGTGGGCTATGAAGCATCCATCGAGCAAGACGGGCTCTCCGTTCAAAAGAGTACTCTTTGCGACAAATTGCGCGGTTGACTATGAAGGGGCTCTGCAGGCGGCCTTTAATTTCTGCGAAGCCAACAAGGCCAGCCTACGCATCCTGCATGTATGTAAGACAGATACTTCGCTCCGTGTGGAGAGCAGGTCATCGACGGATCACAATACCGCGTTGATTCTTCGACAGATGAAAGAGCGTGCCATTGGGCTGGGGCTCAGCTGCACCAGCCAGCTTGAGTGGGGAGTTCCTGCAGATAGGATTCTGCACACGATTGAAGAAGGCCAGACAGATCTGTTGATCCTCGGGACCAGTGAACTGCGCGGATCGAAACGCGGCGCATTCGGTCCGACGGCGGAAGAAGTGATGCGCGAGTCGAATTGCCCCATCATGACGGTCGGCCCAGTCGCCGGAGACCTGGTTCCGCAGGAGGCGTCTAAGGGGCCGGTGGTATTTGCGACCGACTTCCATTCGGTGACGCGGCAGGCGATTAAGTCTGCGGTCTCGTATTGCAGGAGCCTTGACCTGGAGCTGCACTGCCTGCACGTTCTTCCGCGCACGCTGCAATCGAGCCATGACCACACTCTGCCCGAGATCCTGACCAGCGCGTTGAAGCATTTGGTCGCGACGAGTGACGTTCCGATCGAGAAGCCGATTTGCAGCGTAACCTACGGCAGCGAGATTTCGAATTCGGTGGTGGACTATAGCCGGCAGCTGGGCGCGAGCCTGATCTTCCTTGGGGTTCGTCGCGACAGCATCTTCTCGCCAGACGATCCGCTGCCCATTGTTTTCCGCATTATTACCGAGGCACCTTGCCCGGTGGTGACGATTCTTTGTGACGCCGAGGCAGACCCGGAGTCGAAGAGCCATCCTGCACCGTCGAAGTCCGCGGTGCCGCCATCGTTTCTGCAGTAGGCCGGTGAAAGCCGAAGCCGGGAGTTGGTCGCTGGTGGTTGCGATCGACTCCCGGCTTTTGGGTTTCTAGTGAACGGCGGGCTCGTAGTGGCAGAAGGGGTCGCTCGCTAGCGCGTCGCCGGTGGCGGCGAAGGCGCGGGCGCGAGAGCCGCCGCAGAGGGCGCGATACTCGCAATGACCACACTTGCCTTTGAACAGGTTCGGGTTGTGCAGCGCCTGGAACATGGGGGCGTTGCGGTAGACGTCCTGCAAGGTGTCGGTCCGGATGTTGCCGATGGTGAGGGGGAGGAAGCCGGCGGGGCAGATGTCGCCCTGGTTGGAGATGAACATGATGCCGTGGCCGTCGCGGATACCGAAGCCGCGGTAGACGGGGGTGCGCTCGATCTCGGCGGCAACCATGCCGGCCTCGCGCATGCGGCTGAGGGCGACGCGGCGGTAGGAGGGGGCTTCGGTGGTGGCCATGGCGAAGGGTGCAGTCTTTGACTGGTCGTAGATCCAGTTCATGAGCTCTTCGCCGCGCTCGCTGGAGATGGGCTGCAGGACCTTGCCGCGACCGACTTCGATGAGGAAGAAGAGGCTCCAGCGCATGACTGGGAAGGTTTTGAGGAGATCGAAGATTGCCGGGATGTCGTCGACGGTTTCTTCGGAGACGAGGGTATTGATCTGGATGGGGACGTGGAGGAGGGCGGCTGCCTGGGCGGCGGCGATGGTCCAGTCGAAGCAGCCTTCGACGCCGCGAACGGCCTCGTGGCGAGCGGCGTTGGAGCCGTCGAGGCTGAGGCCGAAGCTGTCGATGCCGTGGTCCTTGAGTTTGGAGAGGACGTCGTAGGTGAGGTCGGCGGTGGCGCTGGGCGTGATGGAGGCGTTGATGCCGAGCGAGCGCGCTTCGTCGATGAGCTCGAAGAGATCGGCGCGGCGAGTGGGGTCGCCGCCTGTGAAGACGAGGTGCGGCGTGGGGTGGTTGAAGGCGGCGATCTGGCGGAGGAGATTCTTCCCTTCCTCGGTGGTGAGCTCGTTGGGGTGGGGCGTGGAGACGGCCTCGGCGCGGCAGTGGCGGCAGGCGAGGCCGCAGGCTTGCGTCATCTCCCAATAGACCAGCATGGGCTGGTCCGAGTAGCTGTGGCTGGAGGAGTGCTGCGGGTGCGTGGACGGGTGTCCATTATGCGTAGGCGTGGGAGTGGGAAGCGAGCGAATATCCATAGACGACATTGGTGGTTCTCCTAAGTTGCAACGAAAGCAGGTGCTGCGTGGGAGAACGCAGGTGTAGCTGAGACTTGCCGCGCGACGATTTTTGTGGCGGTATCGACGCCGCTCTGGATGCAGTCGGGAATGCCCGAGCCGCGATAGGCTGCGCCGGCGAGGTAGAGGCCGGGATGCGCGGCGGCGAGCTGGTCGATTTCGTCCATCAGGGCGCTGTGGCCGACGTTGTATTGCGGGTTCGACTTGGTCCAGCGGTAGGCGCGGGCGAGGACCGGGGTTGCGGTGATACCCATGATCTCTCGCAGCTCCTGGCGGGCGATGTCGATCAGTGTGGGTTCGTCCTGCTCGGCGAGATTCTCGCTGAAGGCGCCGCCGATGAAGACGCGCATGAGCACGTAGTCATCGGGCGCGCGATGGCTGAACTTGGTGGACGACCAGGAGCAGGCGTTGATCTTGCGGCCTTCCGCGCCGGGCACGATGAAGCCGAAGCCGTTGAGGTCGCAGGTGATTTCGCTGCGACGGAAGGCCAGCGAGACGGTGGAGGTGGAGACGTAGCGAATGCGGCGGAGTTTTTCTGCTAGCGGAGGGTCGAGCTGCTGGAGGATCTCGGCGGAAACGTAGGCGGGCGTGGTGAAGACGACGTTGTCGGCGAGGATGGTGGCGCCGTCGGCGAGGGTGAGCTTGTATTGATCGCCGGACGCAGCGATGGATTGCACGCGGGTGTTGAGCCTGACGTTGGCCGGGTTGAGGCGAGCGGCGATGGCGTCGGGCAGCTGCTGCAGGCCGCCGGAGAGGGTCGTGAACATCGACGGGCGCGGGCTGGTGGTCGGCGCGGCGGCTTGCGCTTTTTTGTGCTTCATCATGCCAAGGACGAGGCTGCGGTGCTTCTTCTCCATGTCGGTGAACATGGGGAAGGTGCTGCGCAGGCTAAGCGCTTCGGGATCGCCGGCGTGGATGCCCGCCATGAGCGGCCCGGCGATTTTGTCGAGGGTTTCTGCGCCCATGCGGCGGCGGACGAAGGCGCCAAGGCTCTCGTCGGCGACGGTGGTGTTTCGGCCGATGAAGATCTCGAGGCCCATGCGCAGCTTACCGCGCCAGGAGATCAGCTTCGAGCGCAGGATGGGGAGGATCATCGTAGGCGCCATGAGCATCATGCCTTCGGGCATGGGATGGAGCTTGCCCTTACTGAGGACGTAGGTGGAAGGCGTGGCGGTGTGGTTCGAGCCGATAAGCTGGTCGCCGAGACCGAGCTCGCGGCAGAGGTCAATCGCGGCGCGCTTCTGGGTGAGGAAGGAGTCCGGGCCGCCTTCTATGAGGAAGCCCTGGCCGGCGTAGGTGACGATCTTGCCGCCGAGTTGATCGGAGGCTTCGAGGAGGAGATAGTCGGCGTTCGGGCCTTCAGATTTTTGGAGGGCGTACGCGGCCGCAAGGCCGGAGATTCCACCGCCGATGACGACTGTTTTTGGCATTACGCTGTCACGCTTTCAGTCAGCATTGTTGCTTACTCCTGGGAGAGGGCTCAGGGTGGGGAGCCCGCGAGTTCGTCATCGCCCTTAAGGTTAGCGGCGGATGAACGGACGCACTGTGACTCGAATCACAGGGCTGGTGCGGCGAGGATGCGATATCGACTGGAGAATCGCCACTGTATCTCGAATACGCCGCCTAATTCGACCGTAAACTCATTGGCAGTGAGGGTCAAGGAGCGCGATTTAAGCTGCAACGCAGCAGAGGGCAAGTACCTCTGCTGCGCTGTGTTTGAGGGGTTTGCGTGAGGTGCCATGCGCCCAGCGTTAGAACGTGAAGATGGGACCTGCCTCTTCGCGTACGTCGTTCCACTCACGTGCGGGAACGCCCCGGAAGGTGCAAACCGTGCCCGGGTTGCAGTGGGTGGTGTAGAGCGACTGCTCGAAGGAGAAGGACGCCCAGCGATTGAACTTGTAGTTCAGCGTGCCAATGGCCATGGTGCTGTAGCGATCCTGCAGGGCGGTCTGCTGGAGATCGCGGCGCTTGGCCTGGTCCACTCCGTAGAGCGCGTAGATCGACCAACCGGCGTTGCGTCCTGCGGGGTCGGCGTTGAAGATGCGGGAGAGCGGAATGCCCAGCTGAGCGAAACCGCCCTGCGAACGGACTGGCCGCTGCGGAGCCACTACCAGCGTTCTGCCGGTCGGCGTGGTGGTTCCCATGACCAGACTGGGCAGGCCGAGTGGTCCGGCGCCGTCAACGTCACTCACGGCTACGGTGTTGTAGAGGCCCTTGGTGTCGTTGTAGTAGGACTGCAGCTGGCCGGCGAAGTAGAAGAACAGATCCGAGCCACTGTAGTACTTGCCGACCAGGGTGAACCAGCGCGTCGGCACCTGCCACTCTGCGTCCCAGCCGTCCTGCTTGCTGGTGGTGCTGAGGCCGTTGGGGAAGGGATTGATGTAGGGATACTCGGTGCCAGCGAGGGCGGCCGCGATATTGCCGGACGTGACATCGGAGCCCGTCTTCCCTTGAAATCCGCTGAAGATGAGCTGGGCTGGCGCTACGCCCTTGGCATGGTCGAGCTGATATTGGAAGACGAGCCGCGCCTGGTACTGGGGCTGGTCAGAGTTCGGGCCGGTCTGTTCGCCGTAGCCAATCTGGTCCTGGAGATCAGGCACGAGTCCGGACGCGGGAAGATTGATGGAGAACTCGGGCATGAACGCGAAGTCGCCCGACTTGTGGGTATAGCCAACGCGCATCTGGGGGAGGCGCTCGTAGAGTGTGCCGAAGTCGATGCCAAGGCCGGTGGTTTCGAGAATGTTGGGCAGCGTGGAGGACCCGAAGACTGTCCAGTCCTGGCCGAAGAGCGCGGAGAAGGTGTTGGCGTTGTCGAAGTGATAGTCGATGCGGGCGTAGGCGAGGCGCAACGAAGGGGCGTTGGAACGAATGCTGGAGAGGTTGCGATTGTCGACGGCGCTGAAGTTCCCTTCGAAGTCGAACTCAAGCTTGCCGGTGACAGCCCATTTCGGATTGCGGTCATACCAGGAGAAGTTGATGCCCAGCCGGGTGCTGCGTGCCTTGATGTGGAAGGCAGGGTCGCCGCTGGGATCGGTCGGGAAGATCAGGCCGGGCAGCGGGAAGTCCGCGCCCTGCGGATTGGAGCTATCCCTTACTGCGGTGACCTTGATGAATCCGTAGGGGGTCAAGCCAACGCCATCCGCCTTGAACGAGGGGTTTTGGTTTACCTTCACGCCGTCAACCGGCAGAGCACGAATAGGGGACAGCGCTTCGTTGATCTCCTTGGAGGGAACCCGCTCCACGGTGGCGGGAGCTCCGGGCTCGGTGGGGAATGGGGGGGCCTGGACGTTCTGGCTCTTTGCGGCGAAGGGCGGCTTGGGCTGTGCGGCCGGTGTGGGTGCTGGGTACGGCGCGGGAGCGGTGGCCTGGACAGACGGCGCGGCCTGAACGGTCAAGCGGTCATGCTCGCTCTGGGTGATGACGCCGCGCTGGAGAAGAATGTCGGTGAGCTTCTGATTCGCGGCTTCGGCGTTAGGGGCCTGCTGAATGCTGGCTACATCGGCGGCCGTAAGGATGCCTTTGGACTCGAGCAGCTGGACGAGCGGGTTTGGCGGTGCTGCGGTGCCCTGCTGCGCCGAGGCCGGACTGAGGGCGAATGCGAGGAACAGGGCACATAGACTTGTGCAGGCGATATGGAACTTACGATGCATCGAAAACCTCCGAACAAAATTGCCCAACTATCGGGTTCCACAGACGCACGGGGTCGGCCTCGTCGCCAGGTCATAGGTGTCCGGGGACTCTTGCTATGGGCCTGTCGGCGCGAGTGGAATCGTTATTTGTTGTGGGAGGTTTCGGTTGTTATTGTGGCAGCATGCTCCCCGTCTTTACGAAGCGGCTGTGCCAGGACAGCGATTCGTCGAGCAGGTGGGGGGTATGCTTGCCAGGCGCCAGCTTCTCCGCGCGATCGAGATAATCGCGGAGGGCGGGACGGAAATCGGGGTGCGAGCAGTTCTCAATGATGAGGCGAGCGCGCCTCTTCGGGGAAAGCCCGCGCAGATCCGCGAGGCCCTGGTCAGTGACCATGACCTGGAGATCATGCTCGGTGTGGTCCACATGAGAGACCATGGGGACGATGGTGGAGATATTGCCCTTGGCGGCGGTCGAAGGGGCCATCATGAACGAGAGATAGCCGTTGCGGGTGAAGTCGCCGGAGCCGCCAATTCCGTTCTGCATGCTTGAGCCCATGATGTGGGTGGAGTTTACGTTGCCGTAGATGTCTCCTTCGATCATGGCGTTCATCGCGATGACGCCAATGCGGCGGATGATCTCGGGATTATTCGAGATCTCCTGCTGGCGGATGACGATCTGGTTGCGGTAGCTTCCGATCTTCGGCATGATCTTCTGGATGCCTTCGGGGCTGAGCGAGAAGGCTGTCGCCGACAGGCTCGCGAGCTTGCCCTTGTCGAGCAGCTGCACCATGCCGTCCTGGATGACTTCGGTGTACGCGGTCATGCCTTCAAACGGCGCCTCTTCGAGGCCGAAGAGCACGGCGTTTGCGATGTTGCCCACGCCGGATTGCAGGGGGTGCAGGGTGGAAGGCAGACGGCCCTTCTTCACCTCCCAATCGAGGAAGTTGATGATGTGGCCGGCGATCCTCCGCGAGGCTTCGTCGGGCGCCTTGAATGGGCTCGCGCGGTCTCCAATGTCGGTATTGACGACCGCGATTACCTTCTCCATCGGCACCTTGAGATAGGGCGTGCCGATGCGCTGATCGGACTTGAGCAGCGGGATGGGCCGGCGATCCGGAGGCAGGCCGAGCCCGTAGTAGATGTCGTGCATACCCTCGAGTTCGAGAGGTTGTGCCGAGTTGACTTCCAGGATGACCTTGTCGGCGCGGTTGATCCAGGTGGTGTTGTTGCCGAGCGACGAGCTGGGAACGATGCGGCCGTCTTCAAGGATCGCCGTGACTTCGATGATGGCGACGTCCATGTGGCCGAGGAAGCCATAGTCGACCATCTGCGCGACGTGGCTGAGATGGATGTCCATGTAATCGGCCTCGCCGCCGTTGATGCGCTTGCGCATCTCGGGATCGCCGCTATAGGGGAGGCGGAGATTGACGCCATCCGCCTTGGCCAGCGCGCCGTCCAGCTCCGGGCCGGTGGACGCCCCGGTGAACACACTTACCTTAAAGCTCTCGCCCTTCTCGTGCGCGGCCGTGATGAGTTTGGCGAGCGCGGTGGGAACGGCCTTCGGATATCCAGAGCCGGTGAAGCCGCTCATGCCAAGGATGGATCCGGGTTTGATGAGGGCGGCTGCTTCGTCGGCGCTCATCACGCGTTGAGCGAGAGCGGAGTTCAGGATTCTGGAGCTTGTGGGGATCGTCGAGCTTGTGGAGGCCATGGAAACCTTACCTACCTTTTCCTTATCGTTACCTTCGCGGTGCTTCGTCGGGATACGTCTCACAGGCCACTGGAATTCCTCATCGGCCAGGCTGAACATTTCGTGAGCATAGGCCGTCCAGGAATTTCCCGGAGCCAGATTTCCCGGCGTCGATCATTCTAGCGGGTGGAAACCAGGGACTCTTCCGATGGCGACCCATAGGTATAGGAATCCGGGAGTTTTCTCTGGTCGTAGCCGGTATAAATCTGTCGTGGGCGGGCGATTTTCTGCGCCGGATCGTTGATCAGCTCCTGCCACTGGGCGAGCCAGCCTACCGCACGCGGAATGGCGAACAACACCGTAAACATCTGGGGTTCAAGCCCCATCGCCTCGTAGATGATGCCGGAGTAGTAATCGACATTGGGGTACAGCTTGCGTGAGACAAAGTAGTCGTCGGTGAGGGCGATTTGTTCCAGTTCCATGGCGAGGTCGATCTTCTTGTTCCTGCCGGTAACTTCAAAGACTTCCTCCGCCGTCCGCTTGATGATGCGGGCGCGCGGATCGTAGTTTTTGTATACACGATGGCCAAAGCCCATCAGCTTGTGCTTGCCCCCTTTGACGCCCTGGATGAAGGCGGGAATGTTTTCCTTGCTGCCGATCTCGTCGAGCATCTTGAGCACTTCTTCATTGGCGCCGCCATGCAGCGGGCCTGCCAGAGCGGCGGCGGCAGCGGCGATGGAGAGGAACGGGTCGGCCTCGGAGCTGCCCACGGCACGCATCGCATTAGCCGAGCAGTTCTGCTCGTGATCGATATGCAGGATGAACAGCACGTCGAGGGCGCGCGCCAGCACCGGATGCTTCAGATGCTCCAGCTCGCTGCGGTCCCACAACATGTGCATAAAGTTTTCCGCGTAGCCCAGCCTCGGCTCCGGAGAGATGTAATCGAGGCCCTTGCTATGGCGGTATCCATAGGCCGCGATGATGGGGATTTTCCCGATGATGCGCCGGATGCAGTGCATCTGGACGTCGTGGTTGCGCACTTCCTTCGAGTCCGGATAGAAGGTCGAGAGGGCAGCCAGGGTGCTGACCAGCATACCCATGGGATGGGCGTCGTAACGGAAGCCTTCCATGAACTTCTTGATGTTCTCGAAGATGCCCATGTGTTTGCGCAGGGCAGCCAGCCACTCGATCTCCTGCTCGGACGTTGGCAGCTCGCCGTGAATGACGAGGTAGGCCACCTGCGGGAAGGTGCAGTGCTCGGCAAGGTCGGCGATGTCGTAGCCGCGGTAGCGAAGGATTCCCTTGTCGCCATCAATGAATGTGATCTTGCTCTCGCAGGACGCAGTGTTCATGAAAGCGGGATCGTAGGACATCATCCCGAAGTCATCGGGGGCAACCTTTATCTTGCGCAGGTCCATCGCGCGAATCGTGTCGTGCGAAACAGGAAGCGTGTATTCCTTCTCTGTCCGGTTGTCGATGATGGTAACGGTGTTCTCCATGGGTACTCCCTTTCGATTGGTAAACAATCCGCTTCCGCGATTATCGTTGGCTGTGATGAATATCACATGCCGCACTTATTACGCGGGCCTTGATTTTGCTGCGTGGTGCTAGCGCGCTGGCGTCGTTTTTTGGCTTGGCCGCATCCGCTGCGCTATGTCGTAGCGGGCGATGGCTAAAGCGTTCGCCCGCCCACTAAAATACTCGATTTCCTAGGCAAAAGCGAGGATTTGAGGGTTAGGCGTGCGCGCTATTTTCGTCGCGAACGTGGCGGGATTGAGGCAGGCTGATGCTGGAGCTTCGATGGCCTTCGGTGCGCCAGAAAAACCAGGCCGCTGGTTGTCGTTGCTGGCGGGTATGAGCGATTACCGAAACGAATACGTCGGGCCCTGTTCATTTGTGGCTCTCGGACCCGGAATGAAGAGTAAAAATGAAGCTGCAACAGGATTCTGCGCGGACGAAACGCCGCAGGCATCAGGGGGCATATCCTCGTGAACAGGACAACCGAGATGATTGAAGAGAGCGTAAAAGGCGTGCGTGTCGAGTCCGACAGCATGGGCCAGATTGATGTGCCGGCCAACCATTATTGGGGAGCGCAGACGGAGCGTTCGCTGCATCACTTTGCGATCGGCGACGACAAGATGCCGCTGGAGTTGATTCGCGCGTTTGCGATCCTGAAGAAGGCTGCGGCGCTGGTCAACTACGATCTCGGCAAGCTGCCGAAGGAGACGATGCAGCTGATCGTGAAGGCCGCCGATGAGGTGATCGCCGGTCAGCACAATGACGAGTTTCCGCTGCGCATCTGGCAGACGGGCTCGGGCACGCAGACGAATATGAACGTGAATGAGGTGATCTCGAATCGCGCGATTGAGATTGCCGGCGGCGAGATGGGAAGCAAGAAGCCCGTGCATCCCAACGACCACGTGAATATGTCGCAGTCATCGAATGACACGTTTCCGACTGCGATGTATATCGCCGCAGCCACGGCGGTGAAGGAGCGGCTGATCCCCGCAGTGCAGTATCTGCACGATGCGCTGGCGGCCAAGGCGAAGGAGTTTGAGGCGGTCGTAAAGATTGGGCGCACGCACCTGCAGGATGCTGTACCAATGACGCTGGGACAGGAGATTGGTGGCTGGGCGGAGTTACTGTCGCGCGATATCAACCGTATCGAGATGTCGTTGTTTGGGCTGTACGAGCTGGCGATTGGCGGGACGGCTGTGGGCACCGGGCTGAACACCCATCCGGAGTTCGCGGACCGTGCGGCCGCGAAGATTGCGGAGCTGACGAACCTTCCCTTCCGCTCGCATCCGAACAAGTTTGCGGCGCTCTCGGCGCACGACGAGCTGGTGTTCGCGAGTGGCGCGCTGGTGACGCTGTCGGCTTCGATGATGAAGATTGCGAATGATATTCGCTGGCTGAGTTCGGGACCACGCTGCGGCATTGGCGAGCTGAACATCCCGGAGAACGAGCCGGGCAGCTCGATCATGCCGGGCAAGGTAAACCCCACGCAGAGCGAGGCGATGACGATGGTTGCGGTGCAGGTGCACGGCAACAACGCGGCGATTGCCTTCGGCGGGAGCCAGGGCAACTTCGAGCTCAACGTCTTCAAGCCGGTGATGATCTACAACTTCATGCACTCGGTGCGGCTGTTGACCGACACGTCCCACATGTTTGTCGAGTTCTGCGTTCAGGGCATGGAGGCTAATCTGCAACGCATCAATGAATATGTAGAAAAGTGCCTGATGCTGGTGACTGCACTGAACCAGCACATCGGCTACGACAAGGCGGCGAAGCTGGCCAAAACCGCGCACCACAAGGGATTGTCCTTGCGCGAGGCGAACCGCGAGCTTGGCTACCTGACCGAAGAGGAGTTCGATCGCTACATGCGGCCGGAGAAGATGACCAGCGCAGGCTGATTCGCTACAAGCAAGTGAAGAGTTCCCCAGGCGGCCGCATTCTTGCGGCCGCATTTTTCGCACGCTGGGATGCCTGACTTGAGGACTCTGCGAATTTTCAGCTTCCGCGACGAACCTGCTCAAGCGGTCGCGCTAGAATGATCCAACCCTCCATGTCCATGGCTGTACGACGACCCAGACTCGCCGCCATCGCCCTCCCGGCAGTTCTACTGCTCGCGTCGGCGCTTCAGGTGGATGCTGCGGGCGCGCCGTCTACGCCGACACCCAGCCATCGCGAGGTACTCGAGTCCCCGGCAGGCCTTACAGAAGTTGGGCTGCTCGACGGTGCTGCCTATCGCATCGATATACCGGTGCACTGGAATCACTCACTGGTGGTCTTTTATCACGGCTATGCGCTGCAGCCGATCAGCTTTCACATCGCTCAAAGGCTCATCGGGCAGGAGGCGCCATTCTTCGAGCGCAATTATGCCGTGATTCAGAGCGCTTATTCGCGGACCGGATGGGCGCTGCAGCAGGCCTATCCGGAGACGGACGCGTTGCGGCGCTACTTCATCAAGAAGTATGGGCAGCCTAACGAGACGTATGTCGCGGGCGGCTCCATGGGCGGGCAGCTGGTGGCGGTCACGCTGGAGATCAATCCCAAGCCATACCTGGGGGGGCTGGATTTGTGCGGCTCGGTTGGCCCGACCTATGTGAACTTCGATCACCGCTTCGCGATGCGAGCGGCGTTTGATTACTACTTTCCGGGGGTCATGCCGCCGCTGGTGCCGGTCCCTTCCAGTTTTGAGGACACGATCGCCGACCGCGATAAGGTGTGGGACGCGCTGCGCGCCGATCCTGCCGCCGCAACCATCATGCGCAATCTGACCGGTCTGCACACAGACGCGAACCTTGCCCACGACATCCCGTACTGGACGTTCATCGTGAAGGACCTGCAGGAGCGCGCGGGCGGCAACCCCTTTGACAACACAAACTTCGTCTACGCGGGCACCAACCCGAGCAACGCGGGCGAGGACTTCGAGCTGAACGAAAAGGTGCGGCGTTACGCCGCGTCTCCCCAGGCCCGGGCCTACATCATGCACCACTACACGCCGACCGGCCGGCTGGGTCGCCCCATGCTGGCCCTGCATACGATCTACGATCCAATCGTGCAGCTGAGTCAGTTGGAGCTGTACGAGGACGAGGTCCAGGTTGCCGGGGCCGAACAGAACTTCGTGCAACAAGTGGTCGACCGGGAGGGTCACTGTGACTTCACGCAGGACGAGATTGGCGACGCCTTCGACGAGCTTGTCCGCTGGGCCAGGGGCGGCCCGCGACCCACGCCCGGCACCGTAAAGCCCTGAGCGAACGACCCAGAGTGCAGCGTTTTGCCGCGGCCAGAGCCTCTTAACACCCGCGTCACCCCTTTACGACAGCCCTGTATGTGGCCCGTATAATAGAGTATGGAATTTGTGCGGCCGGAGACTTCGGGCTCCAGCGCTCCAGAATCTCGCGCGCCCGCTTCCCCTGGCGCGACCCAAACCAGCGAAACCGGCATCGAGCTCGAAGCAGCGCTCCCCGCCATTCCGCATACTTCCGGTGTGTCCAAGGCCTCCGCCGCAGCGGATGACCCCGCCAGCAAGCTTGCGCCGGTGTTTCCAAAGCCACCGCCGATGGGTCCGGTTCCCTCATCCGACCGCGCGGATTTGGAGACGCGATTCGAGCACCTGATCGAAACGGTCAAAGCAAATCGCCCCGCTGACGATCTCGAACTCATCCGCTCGGCGTGGGCTTTCTCCATCCAGAAACACGAAGGCCAGCGCCGCGCATCGGGCGAAGCTTACATCGGCCATCCGCTGGAGGTTGCGCAGGTTCTCGCTGAACTCAAGATGGACGCCACGGCCATCGCCGCCGGATTGTTGCACGACGCCGTCGAAGACACGGATGTTACCGCGAGTGACATTGCCAAACGCTTCGGCGAACAAGTTGCGCACATCGTCGAGGGCGTGACGAAGCTCGACAAGATTAAATTTGCCAACCGCGAAGACCATCAGGCTGAGAACATTCGCAAAATGCTGCTGGCCATGGTCACGGATCTGCGCGTGGTCATCATCAAGCTCGCCGACCGCCTTCACAACATGCGTACGCTCGAGCATCTGAACCCCGAGAAGCAGCGCCGCATCGCGCGGGAGACGCTTGATGTGTATGCGCCGCTCGCGCATCGTCTCGGCATGGGTAAATTGCGCGGCGAGCTCGAAGATCTTGCGTTCCGTTACATCGATCCCTTCACATACACGCAGCTATCTTCCGAAGTCGATTCGCTGCGAGGCGAGGGCGAGGCGTTTCTGCAGCGCATCGTCACAACGCTTGAAACGCGGCTGAAAGAAGTTGGCGTCGCGGCACGTGTTGAGTCGCGTATCAAGCGGCTTTTTTCGATTCAGCAAAAACTCGTCGCGCACAGCATTCCGGTCGAGCAGGTTTACGATCTCTTCGCCGTTCGCGTCATCACCGAAACCGAGTCCGACTGCTACGCTGTGCTTGGCCTGCTGCACAGCATCTGGCGGCCGGTGCCGGGGCGATTCAAGGACTTCATCGCGATGCCGCGGCCCAATCTTTATCAGTCGCTGCACACCACTCTGATCGCCGAGGGCGGCCACCAGTTCGAGGTGCAGATTCGCACCGAGGACATGCACCGCGTCGCGGAAGAAGGCATCGCGGCGCATTGGAAGTACAAGGCCACCGACAACGTCAGCGCCAAGGATGAACAGCGTCTCGCGTGGGTGCGGCAGCTGATGGAATGGCAGCGCGAGATGAGCGACCCCAACGAGTTCATGTCGACGCTGCGCATCGACCTGTATCCGGAGGAGGTCTACACTTTCACGCCCAAGGGCAAGGTTATCGTGCTGCCCAAGGACGCGAGCCCGATCGACTTCGCGTATGCGATTCACACGGATGTTGGCCATGCGACGATTGGCGCGAAGGTGAATGGGCGCATCGTTCCGCTGCGCACGCGGCTGCGCAATGGTGACATCGTCGAGGTCACCACGCAGGCCGGGCATGCGCCTTCGCGCGACTGGCTTAGCTTTACGAAGAGCTCTCGCGCGCGCAACAAAATCAAGCACTGGCTTAACGAGAATCAACGCGCACGCGCAGTTGAGATTGGCAACAAGCTGCTGCAGCGCGAGGCTCGCAAGTACAAACTTTCGCTGGAGAAGTTTAAGAATCCTGACTACGAGCGGATCGCCACGGAATACGGCCTCGCTGCGGTAGACGATCTGTTGGCCGGCATCGGCTTCGGCAAATTCTCCGCGCGCCAGGTGCTGAACAAGCTCGAACCGGGAAGCACGCTGCCTGCGGAAACCGCGACGACGGAGCCTGGCACGCCGGGTAACACGCTCGCGCATATGTCGGAGGCCGTCAAGCGCGTCTTCTTTGGCAAGGGCTCGGATTCGCTGCAGGTAGAAGGTCAGGACGATCTGCTGGTCTATCGCGCCCGATGTTGCAACCCCATTCGCGGCGAAGAGATCATCGGCTACGTCACGCGCGGCAAGGGGGTTGCGGTGCATGCGCGTAGCTGCCCCAACGTGCAGAACCTGCTGTACGAGGCCGATCGGCGCATTGACGTGGCGTGGGCCGAGAGCTCGAGCAACACGTCACCCGGCGCTCCCAAACCGACGACATACCCGGTGAAGCTGGTCATCCTCGTCGACGATCGCTCGGGGCTGCTCAAGGAATTTGCGGCGATCATCTCGGAAGACGGCACCAATATTAAGTCTGTCGAGACACGGCCGGCTGACGACGAAGCCGTCTATGTCGACTTCGTGATCGAGACGGTCGACCTGCGGCACCTGACGCGGCTCACCCAGAACCTGCGCAAGGTTCCGGGTGTCCGCGACGTGCATCGTGTGCAGAAAGTTTAGATCGCGTCGAGAGGCTACGACAGAGCGGGCACGTTGATCTGCTGCCCTACCTTCACGAGATCAGGATTGCTGATGCCATTGGCCGAGGCAATCTCACCGTATTTATTCGGGTTGCCGTAGAAGAGCTTGCTGACCTTGCTCAAGTTGTCGCCGGGCTTGATGGTGTACGGCTGATCGGCGCCTCCAGTCGTGGTGATCTGGTGCTCGAGATCGCTGTAAGTCGGGTCTACCTGCTTGATCACGTCCCATACACGGTTCGCGATCACAGTTGACGGAACCTCGCCCTTCACGCGCAGCTTGTCGCCATCGAGATCAACGGAGTCTACCTTCGCTCCATATTCTGAAAAGCTGTTGATGGTATCCAGGACAGGCGCGTACTTCTGCTTCAGTGCATTCAGGTCAGCCATATAATTTCTCCCTCACTGGAACTTCTAGCTGACGAGATGCCATTTGCACGTCTAGAGGATGCTAATTCTCCAAGAAAATCTTTGTCCCCGGCGGTGATGCCGGATTCTGAATGAAGCCGCCTTATTGGAAAGATCGTGCCGGCCTTAGGAAAGCAGTTCCATGCGCTTGGCTGTTGCGGTCAAAATCTCCAGCGCCTTGTCGATCTGCGCCTGCGTATGTTCACTGGTCATAATACAGCGCACGCGCGCCTTACCTTCGGGCACCGTCGGGAATGCGATGCCGGTTGCCATCACACCCTGCTCGAAGACGGCCCGGCTGAACTCCATGGTCTTGCGGCCGTCGCCGATGATGATGGGCGTAATCGGCGTCTCGCTCTTCGGCGTGGTGCGGCCGCCGATATCGAAGCCGGCGTGGGTCAGCTGCTCCTGGAAATAATGCGTGTTCGACCACAGGCGCTCAATGCGCTCCGGCTCATTCTCGAGAATGTCGAAGGCCGCGATGCAGCTCGCAGCAACGCTCGGCGGATGCGAGGTCGAAAACAGGAACGGCCGCGCGCGGTGGTAGAGATAATCGATGAGATCGCGCGAGCCGCATACATAGCCGCCGAGCGCGCCGATGGCCTTCGAGAGCGTGCCGACCTGCACATCCACGCGCTGGGTGCAGCCGAAGTGGTCGACACTGCCACGGCCGTTGCGGCCCAGCACGCCGCTTGCATGCGCGTCGTCGACCATCATGATGGCGCCGTACTTTTCGCAGAGATACGCAAGCGCGCCGACCGGCCCAATATCGCCGTCCATAGAAAAGACACCATCGGTGATGACGAGCTTGTGTCCGGGCTCGTGCTGAATTTCTTTCAACAGCTCTTCCGCGTGCTCGACATCCTTATGCCGGAAGACCTTGATCTTCGCGCGTGAGAGGCGAGCTCCATCGATGATGCTGGCATGATTCAGCTCGTCGGAGAGAATGAAGTCGTCTTTGCCGAGGATGCTGGACACCGTGCCGGCATTGGCCGTGAAGCCTGACTGAAATACCACGCAGGCTTCCACTCCCTTGAAGCGTGCAATCTTTTCTTCGAGTTCCATATGAATGCGCATGGTGCCGGCAATGGTGCGCACCGCGCCGGAGCCAACGCCATACTTCTCGATCGCAGCGGTCGCGGCCTCGCGCAGCTTGGGATGATCGCAAAGGCCAAGGTAGTTGTTCGAGGCAAGATTGATCACCTCACGACCGTCGTAGTGGCACACCGGCGCCTGCGCGTCGTCGAGCACACGCAGCTTGAAGTAGGTGCCGTTCGCGCGCAGAGCGTCCAACTGTGCTGTCAGGTGCGCCAGTTGCGGGCGCTTCGACGAGGTCTCTTCGAGAAGGGTTGTCGCGATACTCATAATCTCTCGATCTTAAACCTTTCTGCCACTTTAGGCAGTACGCTCAGGCCGTCGGGGCATCCAAATTGCATGCAAGATCGTGGCGTTAGCCCTTCTTCGCAAGCCATGCAAACCGCATGGGAGGAGATCTATGAGCATTCGAAACGTACGGCGCGTGCTGCTGGGAAGCACTGGATTCCTGGCCCTCGCATTCCTCGCCGGTTGCGCTAGCAAGGAACAGAAAGCGATCGACCAGGCGAAGTCCCAAGCGATCACCACCAATACCCCGCAGCAGGTTCAGTTCATTGACAGCAAGGGTGAGACGGTGACGAAGACCGTTGAACCGCCGGCGGCACAAGGCCAGCAACCGGCCATCTCCACGCTGATCACCCCGCCGCCACCGGGCCCCAAGCCGCATAGCACTGATCCAGTTATCACACCGCTGAGCTCCGCGGCGCAAGGCGCGCCACCCCCAGCTCCGGGTGCACCCACTACGGGTCCTGCGCCAGCGTCACAGCCCGGCCAGCCTCCTTCGGTTTCCGTCAACGTCCCCGCGGGCACGGAGCTCGCCATTCGCGTCGATCAACGTCTCAGCGTGAAGACCAGCAGCGCGGGCGATCACTTTAATGGCAACCTGGTTGAGCCCGTGCTGGACAACGGCACCGTCGTGATTCCGAAGGGGACGCCGGTCAGTGGGCGCGTCGTCGAGTCGCATCGCGGAGGCCACTTCCGCGGACGTTCGGTGCTTGAGCTGCGCCTCACCGCCATGACCCTCAATGGTTACGAATATCCGCTGGACACGCATGACACCGTGCGCAGCCAGAAGGGCAAAGGTCGCCGCTCGGCTGGCATTATCGGTGGCATGACCGGCGCGGGCATGCTGATCGGTGGCCTTGCCACTGGTGGCGTCGGCCTGGCAATTGGAGCAGCGGCGGGCGCAGGCGGTGGCACGGCGATCGCAGGTGCTACTGGCAATCACAATCTCGACATCCCGGCAGAGTCCATCGTGCACTTCCGGCTCGCGGATCCGCTGGTCATCCAGAACCCTTAGCCTCGGCGAGTACTGCATGGCATCCTTTATGAAACGGCTTATCCACTGGATAAGCCGTTTCTTCAGCTACAAGCTGCAACTTGCGCGGTGGTCTTTCGTCCAACGTTTCAGACTCGCTACACTGGGTTTGTACCGACCGCTCTGCCGCCGACTATGAAGCCTCTCGCTATTTTGTGCTCCCTCGCTTTGCTCGCCGCGCCGCTCGCGAACGCGCAGAGCCCCGCTCCCGACGCGCAATCACCCACCGACAACAATCCCCCGCCTGCCTCCATCACGGTCAGCTCCAGCCTGGTCATCGTTCCTGCGCTGGTTCGCACCAAGTCCGGCGAGCTCGTGTATACGCTCAAGGCCAACGACTTCATCCTCACTGACAACGGTGTTGTTCAAACGTTGCGGCTCGAACAGGACACTGGCAGTGAGCCGCTCGCCATGGTGATCGTCGTGCAAACCGGTGGCGATGCCGCCGCGCATCTGGACCAGTACCAGCATCTCGCTCCCATGCTCGACAACATGCTTGGCGGCGTCGATCATCGCGTTGCCGTGGTTGGCTTCGATAGCAAGCCCATCGTGCTGCACGGCTTCACGTCCAACCTCGACTACATCAGCCACTCACTCGACATCCTCGATCCCGGCGATAACCAGGCTGCTGTGCTCGACGCGATCGTCTACGCGGTTAACCTGCTTCGCCAACAGCCTACGACCTATCGGCGCGCGATTCTGCTGCTCTCGCAGACCACGGACAGGGGCAGCCAGGTATCGGAACTCGATGCGCTGCACGCCATCAGCGACACCAATACCGTGATGTACAGCGTGGGCTTCCACACCATGGGAACGGACGAGGGGAAAGAGGCTGCGAAATTCGGCAGCCCTTACACACCTCCGCTTCCGCCGGGCCCGCAGCACGGCTGCTTCAGCCGCGATATGGGCACGGATGCCGATGGCAAGCCGATCAAGCCAACCGAGAGCGCGGGCTCACAAGACCTCAACTGCGTGGAGGAACTTCTTCCGCCGCTTCGGCTCGCGCATCTTGCCGAGATCGCCGCGCGCAATGCCCTTCGGCGCAATATCTCAGAGTCCGTTGCGCATCTGACGGGTGGCGAATACTTCAAGTTCAAAAATGTGAAGACGCTCGATCATGACCTTTTTACGATCGCGAATCATATTCCCAATCGTTATGTGTTGAGCTTCCAGCCGCACTCGCCCACGCCTGGCTTCCACTCCATCGTGCTCAAGCTGCGCGACGAGTCGCATCTTTCAGTGGAAGCACGTGACGGCTACTGGGTGAACACCGACAACGGCTCTCCGGCGCCGCAACCCTGAGGTTAGTGACGTCTTATTTCCCGGAAAACTTGTGGATGAGCCGGCGGTCTCGCTTGGTCGGGCGTCGTGACGGCGCAGGCTCGGACGCAAACATCGCCTTGCGCTCCTCGGCGAGTTTCGCGCGCGCCTGCTGGCTCTCTTCGGTCTCACGATAGAGCGTTTGCGCCACTGCAGCAGGACCGCGCACTTCGCTCAGCGCGAGCACCTCGATGACGAAGTCGCCACCTTCGTTGCGCACCTGCAGCATGTCGCCGACGCGCACTTCGCGCGGAGCCTTTGCGAGCACGCCATTGGACTGCACGCGTCCCAACTCGCAGGCCTTCGACGCGAGCGCGCGCGTCTTGAAGAACCTCGATGCCCACAACCACTTATCGATGCGCACACCGTTCATTGCAGGGTTCCTCCTTCGATCAGGATTCGCGAGGACTGGAGCGCGTCCTGCTGCACGGCAGCCTCGTCGCCAAAGCCGTCGAGCCAGCGCATCGCCTCCACTCTGCGAAACCACGTGCCCTGCCGCTTTGCATAGTTGCGATGTCCCTGCTGCGCGGCTGCGATGGCTGCATCGAGTGTGCTCTCGCCACGCAGCACTGCCATGGCTTGCGCATATCCGAGCGCGCCCAGTGCGCGGCATTCGTCTCCGTAGCGCTCGCGCAGCACCTCTGTTTCGGCAATTAGCCCGCGGTCGAACATCGCTGCTGCTCGCTCATTGATGCGCGCGTAAAGATGTTCGCGGACGGGCTTCGAGCTCATCGGCGCGAGGCCCATCTGCAGCACGCAATACCCACGCAACGGGTCGCGCCCGGCCTGCCACTGCTCAGTCTGCGGCTGCCGCGCGGCCAGCGTGACCTCAATGCTTCGGATGAGTTTGGGTACATCGTTGGCATGGATCAACGCCGCGGCCTTTGGATCGAGCCGCTGCAGCACGCGATGCAGCCATGCGGAGCCACGTTGCTCGGCGCGCACACGCAGCCGATCGCGCAGCGCCTCGTCGCGCTTCGGCGCCGGGGCAAGGCCTTCCAGCAGCGCACGCAGATACAGCCCGGTGCCACCGGCAACGATCGGGATACGTCCCCGCTCGCGAATGCCGGCGATGGCCTCGCGTGCGTGCCGCGCGTAATCGCCCGCCGTGCAGGTTTCGTTTGGCCAATAGAGATCGATGCAATGATGAGGAACGCGCGCACGTTCTTCGAGCGTTGGCTTGGCGGTGCCAATCTCCATGAGCCGGTACACAGCAACCGAGTCGCAACTCACGATCTCGCCACCTAGTTCTTCGGCGAGTCGCAACGCCAGCGTAGTCTTTCCGCTCGCCGTTGGTCCGGCCACCACCAGCAGCGGATACTCGTTCTCTCCGCGCGCGGCCATTAAGGTCGCCACCAGCCATGCACGAAGACTCGATCGAGGCCGGCGCGCGCCATGCTTGCCACCAGCAACACGATGCCCAGCAGGATCAGACCGCGCACCGCGCTGCGACGCTCAGCTGCTTCTCTGGCGGCGCGGTAGCGCTCAAACTCCTGCCGCTCCCGCTCGAATGCCGGCGACAATGCTGGTACTTGGGGGGATGCTGCTCGATGCTCGACCACACGCTCTGTGCCTTGCATCGTTACTGCTCCTGATCTCGATCCACGTTCACCAGGTAATGAATGCGCAGCTCGAGGTTCGGGCCGTGGAACTGCTTGGGCAGCGGCGGGAACTGTCCAACGCCGGTGATCGATCCCCACGCCGCTTTGTCCAGTGCAACATCATGGGTCGAGCCGTCCAGGTGCATCGCCGCAACCGTACCATCCGGATTGATCGTAAAGCGGACCAACGTGGTGCCACGCTTGTTGAGCGGCGGACGTGCCTCCTCGGGCAGCAGCGGAATCCACTGTGCGTAGATCAAGCGGATGATGCGCTGCAGATACGGCTGGAAGTTCACGCCTTGCGTATCCGACAGGATTTCCGCGCCGGACCCCACTCCCGTGCCGCGGTCACTGCCTCTGATCCCGACGCTGCGATCGTCACCGGCGCTTTGCGAACCCTGCATCGCCTGTCGCATGTCGTCGCTGGCGGTGCGCCCGGTGTTGAAGTTTGGCCGCGTAGACGGCTGCGGTGTCGGAGCCTCCGGCTCTGGCGTACGGGCGACAGGCCTGGGCGCCGAGGGCAATGGCAACGTGGGGGATGCAACCGGCGGTGCCGGCTGCGTCATCGCGGGCGGCGGGGTCTTCTCGACAGGCGCGGGGGGCGCGCTTGGAGCAGGGGCCGGCGGCGCAGGTGACGGTTTCGGTTCCATCGCGCGCAGCTTCGCCAGCGTTCCCTTGTCGATCTTCGGCGGAGGCGCCAGCGCGTGATGTGGCAAGCGCGGCGCATTCAATTGCACAATTTCCTGCTGATGCAACGCGTCTGCCGGCGTGATCAGCTGCGGAGAGTGCCACAGATACTTCGGCCCGTAGAACAGAACCCAGGCAATCGCGAGCCAGACAAACAGGGAAATGTAGATGGACTCGCGAAATCGGCCCCTCGCGCGCTCATCTTCAATCGTGTCCAGCAGCTTGATGAGCTCGTGCTCTTCCAGGTGACCGTAGCGATTGGTGCGGATGATGTGGACCGGCGCGGCGACCGTGCGGCTCGCGCCCTCGTGCGGGACGACCGACAGGGGGGCGCCTGGCTGGGGGGTGTCAGGTTTTGAAATCTCAGCATCCGGAGCCGCGGAATCCGGGGCCCCGGAATCCTGCGATGCTTCGGGCTGCATTTCGGGACGCTTTGGATCGATCTGTGGGGGTGTTGTCTGCATTAGGTCGTTAGTCTGTGACGGATGTGCCCCAGTGAAGGTTGCGTATTAAGGGACAAATCGCCAGACCAAAAAGACGCTGGCCCTTCTATTTTCTCATCTTCGGCCCGCTTCCGCGCGTCCGCATCTATTCTTGAGACATGTCCTCCCTACCACCCCTTGCCAGCCACACGGCCATCGTCCTGACCGTCAGCGACCGCTGCTTTGCGGGCACCCAGACAGACCTCTCCGGCCCTGCGATCGTCCGTGTCCTCACCGAGGCCGGCGCCGAGATCGTCGCAGCGCTCACTCTACCCGACGAGCTGGATGGCCTCACCGCGGCCCTGCGCGAAGCGACCCACCGCGCCAGCCTCGTGCTCACCACCGGCGGCACCGGCCTGGCTCCGCGAGACATCACGCCCGAGGCGACACTTGCCGTCTCTACCCGCCTCGTTCCTGGCCTCGCCGAGCTCATTCGCCAGGAGGGAGCCCGCGAAACTCCCTTTGCCGCGCTTGGCCGCGGAGTCTGCGTGGCGTCGGGCAAATCGCTCATTCTAAATCTCCCCGGCAACCCAAGCGGCGCTGAAAGCTCCCTGCGCGCCGTTCTTTCCCTGCTCCCCCACGCGCTCGATCTCCTCGCGGGGCGCACGGAGCATCCAGCCGGACATCAGAATCATCCTACCGGGCGGTAGAATAGAGATTCCGTGAAACTTGGACCCATCGCTCTCCTGCATAAGTTTTCTGCCGTCCTTCTGACCGTCCTCAAACCCCTCGGGATCTGGGGTGTCGGTGGCCTGGCGCTGATCGACTCCGCGCTCATCCCCATTCCCGTCTCCATGGACGGCGTCGTCATCGGCTACGTTGCGGCCAATCATCACCGCTTCCTCGCCTACAGCCTCATGGCGGCGGCCGCGTCCACCATCGGCTCGCTCGTTCCCTTCTTCATCGGCCGCGCCGGCGGCGAGTTCTTCCTGCTCAAACGCATCAACCGCGAGCGCTATGAGAATATTCGCGACCGCTTCGAGCGCCAGGAGTTCCTCGCCATCATGATTCCGGCGATGCTTCCGCCCCCTACCCCGCTCAAGCTCTTCGAGTTCTCCGCCGGCGTCTTCGAGATGAAGCTGGTTCCGTTCCTCCTGGCCATCTTCTGCGGCAAGCTCACGCAGTTCCTGGTTTGCTCGCTTCTCACCATCTGGTTTGGCCCGACGCTGGTGCACTCACTGCGCCACGTCGTGCACGAGCACCACGACCTGGTGATTGTTGTCGCCGTAGCCGGACTCTTCTGGCTCTGCTTCTACGCGGTCCGCAAGATCTTCGATCGCCGCAAGGGCGTGGCGCTTCCAAGCGAGGAAAATTCGTAAGCTCCTGCAGAACGCACACGAGAAAGGCCGCGCAGCAAGCGCGGCCTTTTCTGTGACCCAAAGTTTCGTCTTGCGTTAGACCGCTTCCGGTGTGGACCGCGTGTTCTCCACCAGCCGCTTCGCCAACACTGGCAGCCCGAAGAACGCCGCCGCAAACAAGCCCGTCGAGAGAAGATCGTTGCCATAAAACGGCAGCGCCGCGGCATAGCATGCGCCCAACCCGCTCAGTGTATGCGGATACATCGCGGCATCCCCAAACGACGCACTGTTCGCCCACACCGCGAAGTTGCTCAGCAGGAAGAAGCTCGTGGCCGAAGCCAGCACGCCGCCCACAACGCGCAGCACCGTCACCTTGCGCAGGAGCGCGCTGCCAATCAAACACACCGCGGCGTACCAGGCCCAGGTCACCAGGTAGCCCTTCAGATGAAACGCATAGCCGTACACCTTGGTCGTAAGGTACACGTCCATCAGCGCCATCACGGCAACAGCCAGCACCGTCTGCCAGCGTGGTCTGCGTGAGCCGAAGAACAATAGTCCGGCGCCAACCGCAGTGAAATTAAACGCAATGTTGTGGAAGATGTGGGGCAGAAGGCGGCTCAACGCAGCGAGCACGAGTACGAGGATGGCAAGCATAATAGGTTGGCCTTCAAAAAGGGGATCGCGGCAGTTGCCGCTATCTCGATTGTAGCGTGTGCAGCCCGGTCGCTCGTCAAAAAGACTTTCACGTCATCAATAAACGGACCGACGAAGGAGCAGCAAACTGCCCTTCCCATCTATGGCTCGACGCGCCCGTCCATGGTCTCGCGCACCACGCGGTTCGCCGAGTCCAGTTCCACGGTGCCCGTCAGAGGCTGACGGCCCATCTCCTGCAGGCGGCCACCAAGGAATCGCGGATCGCGAAAGGTCACCACGGTCGTTGCCGCTCCGTTCTCATCCGCAAGCTCACTGTCCGCCCTGGTTGCTTCGACAAATGGCATCGGCGACCAGTCCATGTACACGCGCCCAAGCTTGCTCCGCTCCGCAGCCAGCACCGCGGGACTTCTTCCTGGCTTTGGGTAGGTCGTCTCACCCGTCGACACCGTCCCACCCTCAGTATCGATCTCGGCCAGCCGGTAGACCGGCCCGAAGTCCGTCACGGCCGACCAGCGAAACGGGCTGATCATATCGGGACTCGCCAACGCCGCCCGCGCTGGCAAATAGGTTGGCACATAGGCATCGTTGGCATCCGGAGATTGCGTCGTATTTGCCGCAGCGTCCGGCACCGGCGCGAGCAGGGTCTGAGTCAACGCCATCTGCAGCGCGCGCTGATGCTCCATCTCCCGCACACCCCACCACACAAGAATCCCCACCAGGGCTGCGATTGCCCAGCCCCTGCCTCGAAAGGCCTGCTTCTTTACTCCCACCTCGGCATTCACCAGGCCAAATATCCACGGCAGAATCAGCGCGCCCAGTAGCAGCACAAGCATCAAGGGGTCAACGATGAACACGATCGACGCTGCATACCAGCGATCGTTGAACGGAAAGAAAGGCCGCAGCCCATAGTTGTTGGTGTAGTCCAACAGCAGATGACTGAGCAGCGCTACAAGGGCGAGCCCGTACAACACACCCCAACGTACCGGCGCAGCGGTCAGCGGCTTTACCCTGGAGACGAGGTGGGCCCCCGCTGCGATGGGCGGCTGGACGCCCGCTCGCTTCACCCGCCATCGATGCCAAACGTATACCCCGGCAACAATCAGGGCCGCCTCGAAAGGCAGCCCTAGAAAGGTATGCGTGATGCCGCGATGATGTTGGAATCCCTCGATCGGTCCGCGCAGACTCCACAGCGTGTCGATATCAGGAAACTCGGCAGCCACAACCATGGTGAGCGTGGCGTACGCCGCCCGTCGATTCAGTCCGGTGCGCGAAAGACACGCGCCGGTAAGGAGATGCGTTACCGGCTCCATGGGTGCTGACTACCGCTGCATGGCGATCGAATGAATGCCCAGGGCCTGTTGAGAAGCCTGCGCTACCTCAACTTCACGCTCTGCACGTGCCGCGCTCTCCTGCTCCATCTCGCGCTCGCGCGCCCGCTTCGAGCCGGCCGTAAAAGCAGTCAGCTCAGCCGGTGCGAGCATCTCAGGCTTGAACCCGGCGATCGCCACGAAACCCGGCTCGTCACCAAGCGCCTCCGAGATGCGGTTCCAGAGGAAGAAGGGCGAAGTCGTCGGCAGCAGAATCATCTTGCGTTCCGGCTGCGGCAGAGCGAAATAGGTGCCCCATGTGGCGAGGGTCACGCAACTGCCCAGCGCGCTGAACACAAACACCGGCGAATAAACCGTTTGTGGCCCTGCTGCGGTCCATGCCGACTCGATCAGGCTAACTGTTGCAAATACCCCAAGCCCAAGGCTGATCCCAAAGATATGGCTTCTGTAGGTGAGTCCCAGATAGCGTGTGGAGAAGCAGACGAAGAGCAGAAGGCAAAGAATCAAAACGCTGATGCCCTGCTGAATCTGGCTCGAGAACGTCGCCATGGTGTAAGAAGCCGCCGCATGTGGTCCAGCCGCAAGAACCACTGAAAGCGCCAAGGAAACGCCCGCTACCCATCGAAAGATAATCTTGCCCGCTCGATGCAATCCTTCCAGTGGCTTCATTGCCTGACGGAACACGCTGTAGATCACGAGCAGCAACAAGGCATACTCTGCGAAGGAAATAACCCAATGTGAGTAAAAGTAGACCTTGTACGCAGCGACCTTGGAGATGTCTAGATATTTGCGGAAAAACAGAATCGGGATGGAAATGCCATCTTCTAAGAGGTTGACGACCAGGAAAGCTGCAAGAAAATAAAACTCGCGGAGCAAGCGTCTCCGAACCATGACGGCGAGAACTCCGACGACGATGATTAGGTCTGCAAAGATGGAATATTCCAGCAGCAGCTTGGTGTCCATAGCGAAAGCCTCCGGTGCGCGATAACCAGTATCGTACACAGGAGGCCGTGCCAATGCACTACCTAATTTCGGTTTTTCTCTGTTTTTTTAGAGATTTAGGACTCAGATTAGTCCAGGCCGCAGGTGCTGCCAGGCGAGCACATCGTGGTCGGCGTAGCAACGACTCCGGGGTGGGCCGCGACGACCTTCGCCTGATTGGCGCGAGCCGTGGATGCCGAGTAGGAGGAGGCCGTGAAGCCGGCAACAGCGAGAGCGACGACGAATGTGCGGATGGCGAGGTTCTTCATGGGGTAGTTCTCCTTGGCAGTAATGAAAATAGTGAAAAGCTTCTGAAAGATTTCTCTGGACAACCAGATGAGAAGAGCATAGGGTGAGTGAGTACGTAAGTCCATGCATATCAAGCACATAACTATATACTCTTTAGTTAACGTTACTAAAGTCATTCTAAGGCGTTAACCTATTCATAACCAAAATTCAACACTGAAATCAGTTACTTATCGGCTTCCCGCGCCGGCATTCCAGTTACTTTCCCGTCCTTTGGTTGTAAACCTGCCCTCAAAGTGCGCATTTTTCGCTCTCCGCGTATGCTCGTCCTAGGCAATGGCCCGCACTCCATACCCCCGCGCTGGCAGAAATTCTCCCGGACGAAGCGATCGTGACCTGCTCGCGAGGATCTCCCGCTCAGCCGGCAGCAAGGCAGGCTATAAGCAGCTCATTCGTGAACTTGGCCTCGGCGGGGGACGCGAGCGGCGCCTGCTGGTAGAGCAACTCACACGCCTGGTAGCCCGTGGGGACCTCGTCCGGTTGGGCGACGATATGTGGGCCATCCCTAAGCGAGAAACCTCGCAGAATGTTGGATATGCAGGTTCTGAACGGACTGGCGGTGTCGGCCTTTGGGATGGCATGGAAGCTTCGGTCCGGGGCGGCCGCGAGCGGCTGGTGAGTGGGCGTCTGGACCTGCATCGGGACGGATTTGGTTTTGTCAGGCCGGAAGCAGTCGCATCGCGAAACAAGGCTGGCGGCAGCGATTTGAAGCCCGAAACCGGGCTGAGTACTCACCAAAAACAGGACGATATTTTCATTCCGCCGAACGAGATTCACGGTGCCATGCAAGGCGACTTAGTCCTTGTAGATGAAGCACTTCCGGGGAGGGATGGACGTCGCTCCGGACGCATAGCACGGGTGCTCACCAGGCGCAATCCCACCATCGTAGGGATCTTTCACTATGCGAACTATCACCGTCGTAATGATCCCGTAACACTTAGGGGTAACTTCGTAACTCCTTGGGATGAAAGGCTTGGGGGGCCGATCCTGATCCCTGACGGCGATGAAAGCCTGCCCAACGCCGCGAAATCGCCTCATCGAATGCTTGGGGAGGAGGCTCGTAAGACGCTGCAAGTTGCTGAATTGAAATACCCTAAGCATCCTCTCGAAGGGATGGCGGTGGACGTCGAGATAACCAGTTTTCCAACACCGGGACGCCCCGCGCAGGGGCGGGTAATCGAGGTGCTGGGGCCACCCGATGCGTTCGGTGTGGACGTGGAGATTGTGATCCGTAAGCATCACATTCCACATACCTTCCCGGCGCCGGTTCTGGCTGAGGCGGAGGATCGGGCGGCAGAAACCGTTGCAACCCTTGACCCGGAAGTGCTTGAAAACAGGGAGGATTTCCGCGGATTACCCATCGTGACCATTGACGGGGAGACGGCTCGGGACTTCGACGATGCCGTACTGGTGCGGCGTATGTCCAATGGAAACAGCGAGTTGCAGGTGCATATTGCCGATGTCAGCTGGTATGTGCGGCCGGGGTCGGCGCTGGATACTGAGGCGCGGATGCGCGGAACCAGCGTCTATTTTCCGGATCGCGCGGTGCCGATGCTGCCCCATGCGCTCTCCAGCGGCATGTGCAGCCTGCTCCCAAATGAAGACAGGCTTGTACTTAGCTGCATTATGGAGATCGATCCACGAGGTGAAATCGTAGGCTATCGGTTAGCCGAGGGGATCATTCGCAGCGTGCGGCGGATGACCTACACCAGCGTGCAGCACTGTATTAATGCGGGCGATCCCGGCGAAAACGTGGGCGATATAGCTCGGTTTCGGGACTCAAATCGACTGCTACAGCCTGGTTTGGAGGACATCACGGAGCGGGAGCGGGTTGACCTCGAGGCTCCGGGGCTTCCAAGAGCGTTTGACGCCATGCTCGACTTGGCGCTGCGGCTGAATGCGAAGAGGGTGCGGCGAGGGTCGATCGATTTTGACCTGCCGGAGCCGATTGTGGAGTTCGACCCGGACGGGAACATGAAGGCCATTGTGCGTTCGGAGAGAGGCTGGTCCCACAGGCTTATAGAGGAGTTCATGTTGTCGGCGAACGAGTGTGTGGCGCACTGGCTCGAGGGCCGGGGGATTGATCGCGAAGGGATTGCTTCGATCTACCGGATCCACGAGATGCCGGACCCGAAGAGGATTGTCGACTTCGAAGAGACGGCCGCGGGGTTTGGGCATTCGCTGGGGTTGGGGAATCTGCCGGTGAAGAAGCTGACGATGAAGTCGGACCGACGAGAGTCGCGGCAGCGGTCGGCGCGCGGGAAGGATTCGCGGAGCGCGCCGTCGCATGAGATTCCGGAGAGCATACCGGTGACGCCGCAGATGTATCAGAAGCTGGTGCGGCGGATCAGCGGGACGCCGGAGGAGCGGATTCTGGCGTACCTGATGCTGCGGTCGTTGAAGCAGGCTCGGTATGCGGAGAAGAATGAGGGGCATTTTGCGCTGGCGTCGCCTTCGTATACGCACTTCACGTCGCCCATTCGTCGGTATCCGGATTTGATTGTGCATCGGCTGGTGCGGGCGATGCTGCGGGAGGGCGCGGATCCGCGGGGTGGGGCGATTCGGAGTGATGATTGGCAGCCGTGGTCGGCGAAACAGGGTTCAGGGCCCAGGGTCCAGGGTTCAGGGATTATGAAAGTCGGCGAGGGGCCGATTGCTGCGGATGAGCTGAATGATATTGCGGTGGAGAGCTCGCAGGCGGAGCGGCGGGCGGCCGATGCGGAGCGTGAGCTGATTGAGTGGAAGAAGATGAAGTTCATGGCCGATAAGATCGGCGATGACTTCCCTGCTGTGATTCTGTCGGTCACGAAGTATGGATTTTTTGTGGAGCTCGATGACATGTTCATCGAGGGGCTGGTGCCGATTGGGTCGCTGGTGGGCGACTACTATACGTATCGCGACACGGACCGCACGATCGTAGGCTCGCGCACGGGACATGTTTTTGCGCTGGGACAGAAGGTGCATGTGCTGCTGGACCGGATCGATCGACAGCAGCGGCGGCTGCAGTTTGCGCTGCTGCCTGGAACGGAGCCGAAGGTCGTTGCGGGAGCTGAGCGCGGGCCGGGGCGCGGTGGGAAGAGCGAGGCGAAGAAGGCCAAGGCGAAGGAGAAGAAGGTGAGTGGGAAGGCCAAGGCCCGGCAGCGGAAGAAGCGGTAGACACTCGTTGTCGTTCAAGTTCCTTCGCAAGCAGTTGAGATCTTTACCTGATGATCGTCGTAGCGGTCGGCCTGCTATTTCGATAGACGACGCTCGCGATCATGGAAGAGATGACTAGGAAGCCAATCGGAATGATATCGAGTCCGAGTATCCCGCCGAATTGCGTGACGGCAATGCAGCAGCAAACCATGATCCACATGGCTAGCGATCCAAGCCCCGGCCATCGAAACGTAATGAGGAAGGTTGGAAGCCCCAGGACGGGGAAGAAGAGAGAGACGAATCCATGTTTTATGAATCCGTATTTGAAGCCACCTGCCAGAAAGAAGGCACTGACTAAGATACAAGGGATCGTCCCGAGCGCTAGCAGTGGGCCATTGGTCGGAGTGTAGAGTGTCCGTCTAAAGGGCATGGTAATGACGGATTATAACGAGCGCGGAGGATGAGGCGTTCGGTCCGTCGTCCTCTGCTGTGGGTGGGCTACTGGGCGAGGGCGAAGGTTACGGTGATGGTGGTTTCTACGGCTACGGGATCGCCGTTGAGGAGATAGGGTTTGTAGGTCCATTGCTTGACGGCTACCCAGGCGGCCTTGGTGAGCTCAGGTGGGCCGGAGACCGGTTTGAGGCTGGAGATCATGCCATCCTTGCCGATGACTGCGTCGAGGACGACGGAGCCCTGGATGCCGGCGGCCTTGGCGTCGGGAGGATAGATGGGCTCCACAAATTTGTCGCGGTTGCCGGCGATATCGCGGGCGTGGACCTGAAGGGTGGTTGTGGTGTTGGTCTGGGTGGTGGTCTCGGTGGTTTGGACCGTGGTGGGCGTTAGGACTTTGACGACGGAGTTGGGGCCGGCGGGGTCGGGGATGTCGACCTTGAAGGAGGATTTGGGTTGTGCGTTGGCGGAATGAGGGACGCCGATGACGATGGCGGACGGGCCTACGCCGGCTGGAGCGGATGCGATGTCGACGTTGGCCGGGCCGACGCCGGTGGGAGCAGGGCCGATGTTGACGTCGGACGGGCCAGTGGTGGTTGGCGGTTGCGACGCGGCTACCTGCTGGCGGAAGGCCAGGGCGGAGGTGCAGGCGCCGGCGATGAGCGCGATGCTGAGGGCGGTGGGGACGAGGCGGGCTGCGCCGCGCAGCTCGATGGAATGGTGGGTCAGGTTCATAACTCTCCTCTCGAAGTTCTTGAAGGGGTGGGCATCGAAGATTCCGATGGCATGCGGTGTGGGGGCGTAGGCGCTGGCGGAGAACTGCGTGGCGAGACGCAGGAGCGATCGGGCGTAACGCTGGCGGCCGGCGACGGCGCTTGCGGCCATGGCGTCGCAGACCAGCTCGCGGGTTTCGGACATGCGCCGACGGGTTAGCCAGGCGACGGGGTGAAAGGCGATGGGGAGAAAGATGAGTTCGTAGAGAAGATTTTTCAGGAAGTCGCGGCGACGCATGTGGGCGAACTCGTGGGCGAGAGCGGCGTCGAGGTCTTCAGGGAGGAGCGCTGTTTCAATGTGGGCGGGGAGCAGGAGCGTGGGGCGGCGGATGCCGAGGGTGATGGGGCTGGCGATCTCGGTTGAGGCTGCGACGTGAGCGTTGTTGACGCGGAAGAGCTGGCTGAAGCGATGGTAGCTTTGGCGGGCATAACCGTTGAGCGCGAGGGGTTGGGCACGGCGGCGGAGGGATGCGGTTTGATGGAGGCCGGTGGCCAGCCTTGTCGCGAAGTAGAAGAGCGCGGCGACGTAGAGGAATGCTCCGGCTGCCAGCAGTGCGGGCGGCAGGCGGACACCTTCCGGCGCGACGTTTGCTGATCCCATGGTGATGGTGATGTGCGCGGTCTGGGCGGCGCTGCTTTGGCGAAAGGAGTTGAGCCAGTGCTCGATGGCTTGGAGGAGTTGAGTGGGGCTCGCGGAGATGGCGGGGAGAAGGACTTCGGCGAAGAGGGTGGTGGTCCAGAGAGCGTGCTGGAAGGCTGGGCCGGCGCGGCGAGAGGCTCGGGCAGCGAGCCACGCCGCGGCGAAGATGACGGGAATTTGCCAGAGGGCGTTGAGCACGTAGGTGAGGAGAAGCGATTCGGCGGATGCCAGTGGGAGGGTGTGCATGTCAGCGCTCCTCTTCTTCGAGACGGCGGGTTAGCTCGGCGATTTTCTTCGGATCGATCTGGCGGCTTTTGATGAGGCTCATCACCAGCTCTTCGCTGGAGCCGCCGAACATGCGGTCGATGAGGTCGCGGAGGGCGTGGGTGGAGGCTTTGGCTTCGGTGACGGTGGCACTGTAGGCAAAGGCCCGGCCGTGGAGTTCGCGCCGCAGCTTGCCCTTGCGGTGGAGGATGTTGAGCATGGTCTGCACGGTGGTGTAGGCGAGGTCCTGGGGGAGGGCTTCCTGCACGGCGGTGACGGTGCTGGCGCCGCGACGCCAGATGACCTGCATGATCTGGAGCTCGAGCTTGGTGAGGACAGGCTTGGTTGGTTTCTCGGGCTTGGCAGGTTTGGCCATGGGCGTCTCCTATTTGATTAGGACTTTAGGACGGAAGGGTCGAAGTTGTCAACTAAATTCTTAGGAGATAAAGATGGGGCGTTCGGTGGGTATGTCAGCGGACGATGAATTTCGAAAAAGTTTGTGCGGGGAACACAATATTCTTCGCGCTCGTACGTTAACGAAGGTAGACCATTACGAATGAGCGCGCGGGGCCGGAAAGGAGCACGATGCCGAGCCCGGATTTGACCATTAGCGAGCAGGACCGTTTTATCGCGGAGGCGTTTGAGCGCGATGAAGGGCGGCTGCGCGGGTTCATTCGGAAACGAGTGCTGGATACCGCTGACGCTGAGGACGTGTTGCAGGATGTGTTTTATGAGCTCATCCAGGCGTATCGGATGATGAAGCCGGCAGAGCAGACGACGGCGTGGCTGTTTCGCGTGGCGCGCAATCGGATTGTGGATTTGTTTCGGCGGAAGAAGGCTGTGTCGTTGAATGAGGCGGTGAGCGCGGATGAAGATGCGCCGATGCTGGAGGACTTGCTGCCTTCGCCGGATGCGGGGCCGGAGGCGATCTATGCGCGGAATGTACTGCTGGATGCGATCGACGAGGCGCTGGAAGAGATGCCGGAGAATCAGCGCGAGGTGTTTGTGGCGCATGAACTGATGGGGCGGAGCTTTAAGGAGTTGTCGGAGGAGACGGGCGTGAGTGTGAACACGCTGCTGTCGCGCAAGAGGTATGCGGTGCTGTTTCTGCGGGAGCGGTTGCGGGAGCTGAGCGGGGATCTTGAGTAGCAAGGGATTTTGAGTGGCAAGGGATGTTGAGTAGCAAGGGATTTTGGAAGTGAGGTTGAGATGAACAGGTTTCGTTTGGCGAAGGTGTTGAAGATCATCGTGCTGGTCGTGCTGGCGCTGACGGTGTTCGGATTTGTGACGGAGCATCTGTGGAACTGGCTGATGCCGGCGATCTTCGGGTTGAAGACGATCACATTCCTGCAGGGTCTGGGACTTGTGGTGCTGAGCAAGATTCTGCTGGGCGGATTCCACAAGCATGGCGGCGGCGGGCCGCGGGGATGGAAGCGCGAGATGGGCGAGCGCTGGGCGCGGATGACTCCTGAGGAGCGCGAGAAGTTTCGTGCAGGGATGAAGGGGCGGCGTGGATGCTGGCCGGGCGGCGAGGGCTGGGATGCGCGTCGCGGGGGCTGGGGTCCTCGGCCAGAGGGATGGGGGGGACATAGCGAGGGACCGGGCGCGGGCCCGGGCGCAGAGCCGGGACGTAGCGACGGATCGATTTAGGAGGACGAAGAGGGGATGATGACGATGACGATGCGACTAAAGTTTGCCGGCACCTCTGCCGATAAGAGCTTCACCGATATTTTTCACAAACCATTAAACCTGAAGGCTCAGGGACGCGTACTGGAAGACAGGACATTGAACCAAGAGGAAGTGCGCGAACCGGAACATCGGGCGTTCGAGCTGTGGTCTCGCGATTTCCAGACTCACGATATGCGGGCGGAAGAATTATCTGCGCCCGGGTTGCGGGTCCCAGCATCTTCTACTGCAGGGAGAGGATCGCGGTTGATTGAGGAGAGGTTTGTGGAACAGGATGCGCTCTCGGAGATGTTGGAGGAGATGAGCCTGAGCACGTTGTTGTATTACGTGCTCGCAGGGGAAGGGACGGGTAAGGATGAATCTTCATGATCCAATTCGGATGAACCCGCACGGCGACTGGCGGCTTTGGCTGGTCGTCTCGGTGATCGGGTTGGCGTATTTGCTGACGTAGATTGAAACGGTAGTGGGGCGGGTGCGTTGGGTGGTCGAGCAGGCGGGGTTGTGGGTGGGGCGAAGCCCCCGGTGGAAGCGTAAGTGATTTCGGTCGTGACAGGATTGAAATAGTCCACGAATGATTTGCGTCAAAAATGGACGCTGGGACGTCTAGCGAGTGTTGCCTCTGCTTGCTCAACGCCGCGTGTAAAGGATATGGTTGCGGCGAGGAAGTCTGGCACCGGGTTCGGTAACGGGCCCGTCGTACCTCGAAGAAGTGCATGCCCGCGGAGGCTGCCATGAGTTGGAAACGCTGCGTTCTCCTCACCGTTTTGATTCCCCTGAGTTTGACTTGCGGAGTTCTTTCCGCACAGACGCCGAGCGAGACGACAGCGCCTGCTTCGCTGCATCCGAAAGAGGTCTATCCGCAGATTGTGCGGCTGAGCCTGGTGCAGGGCGATGTTCGGGTGGCCGTCGGCAAGGTGAAGGGGCAGGGTGAGGTGACGCCGTGGGTGCAGGCGGTGCCCAACATGCCACTGGAGTCGGGCTTCAGCGTGGTGACGGGCAAGGGTCGCGCGGAGATTGAGTTTGAAGATGCGTCGACCATGTACCTGGGGGAGAACTCGGCGCTGACGTTCGACACGCTGACTACGCAGAATGGGGTTCCGAGCACGGACATGGTGCTGCTGACAGGTGTGGCTTCACTGCATCTGCGGCCGAATGTGCCGGGCGAGGTCTACCACGTGCGGACGCCTACGGACGGGCTGCACATTCCGTACGGACACCATACCGACCTGCGCTTGAATAGCTACATGGATGCGATGACAGTCACGCCGCTGGCACCGGCGGAGATCCATGTCGGCGACGTGGATACGATGCAAGCCATGGTGGGGAAGACGTTCACCTATACCAATGGTGTCTTCGTCCCGACGCCGCCATCGCCGGCGAACAATTTCTCTGCGTGGGATCAGTGGGTAGCGGCGCGGGAGGCGGCGCGCAACAAGGCGATGCATGCGGTGATGACGGAGGCGGGCCTGAAGGAGCCGCTACCGGGCATGGCCGACATGGCCGGGCAGGGAAGCTTCTTTGAGTGCAAGCCGTATGGGACGTGCTGGGAGCCGACCAACGGCTGGGGTAAGGCGGCTGCAGCGCCGCAACCGGGTGCAGGAGTTGTGCCGGTGAGCGCGAACGTCGCAACGCAGCCACAGCAGTCAGCGACGCAGCAGGAACCAGCCCAGCAGCAGGCACCAACCGCCGAGCAGATGCAGAATGCGCGATTGGCACAGCAGGCGCAGGCTGATGAAGAACGCGCGGAGAATGCGCCTCCGGGTGGGGGCGTGGCTCCTGCAATGTGGGTCGAGGACGATCAGGTTTTTCCGTGCTCGCCGTATTCACTTGAAAACTGGATGACCCTTGACCCGATGACGGGTGCGGCGGTGGTGCTGGCGAGCGACGTGGTGTGGAACGACGACTACGGTTTTGACTGGGCAGTGTGCCACGCGGGGAGCTGGATTTACTGGCACCATCGGTATGCATGGGTGGCGGGCGAGCATCGGCACCATCATTGTCCCGTGCATTGGGTGAAGGTGAACGGCAAGCTGGGATATGTGCCGATCCATCCGCATGATGGTCCGGGCAAAGACCCGCAGAATCTGAAGCATGGAATTTTTGTGCCGGCTGAGCGGAAGGGCGGAGCGCTGCAGCGTGTGGCCTACGACCCGGGCGCGCGAGTAAAGGTGCTGGGAGAGACGCCGAAGGAGTTCCGAACACCTGCGCTGCCCACATTGCGCGCAGCATCAGCGCCGGCGCTGGCGTCGCATTCCCTGTTGCCGGGGCGAGAAGGCAGCCACGCAATGAGCATGATCGCCTTCGATTCCAAGGCCAAGGGATTTACGGTAACGACGCAGTCGCATGAAGGCGGAGCGAGCCACATGATGGTGAGCCACTACAGCAGTGGTGGCGGCGGCGGGATTCGAGGCGGATCGGGCAGCGGGTTCTCTGGCGGAAGAGCATCGGGCGGCGGAGGCGGTGGTGGTGGTGGCGGCCACAGTTCTGGCGGGGGTGGCGGGTCTGCTGGTGGTGGGAGCCACGGAGGAGGCGGTGGAGGCGGTGCGTCCTCGTCAGGCGGGGGCGGGGGCGGCGGAGGAGGATCGCACCACTAGACGCGGCTCAGTTACCACTGCGTGACGGATGGGAGGGCAGGGCTTACGCATTGGCCTCCGCTGGTTCAGACTTTGTCGGCTTCGATCTTCCTGGACTTTGCCGGGGTCTAACTTCCTGAACTTTGCCGGCGTCTAGGTTCCTAGACTTTGCCTTCTACTAATAGCTGCTCGATCTTGCCGTCGGGTTCAAGGTAGACGGTGAAGAGAAGCGTTGTGCCTCCGGAGAAAGCGACGCGGTAGGAGCTGAAGGTCATGCCACCACGGAGGCGCGCGTGGCCGACAGCGACGGAGGTGACGGTGCCGAGGGGGGCGAGGCTGGACTGATAGTCGGCTAACGCGGTGGCGTCGAAGTAATCGTTGCAGTCGGCGGTGAAGAGCGAGCGGTCGATGTTGCCCTTCTGGAGGCCGGAGATGATGGTCTGCAGGTGGGGTGCGAAGGCCTCGGCGGTGGTGGTGGCGGGATCGGCAGCGGAGGTCGCCGCGGCTGGCGCGGTGGAAAGGATGAGCGGGGCGATTTGCTTGGTGATGTCGGCTGCGGCGCCGGAGGCTTCCTGGTTGGTGAGGACGGCGATGGCAACGTGGTCGTCAGGGAAGAGGATGTTCTCAGCGACGAAGCCGCCGACTTCGCCGGAGTGCTCGATCGCCCGGTGGCCCTTGTAGTCGAGGATGTCGACGCCGAGGCCGTAGTGGGAGTCCTTGCCGTCGGAGAGGATGAAGGAGGTCTCCATCTCCTTGTAGCTGACCGGGGTGAGCAGCGTCTGATTCATGATGGTGAGATCCCACTTAAGGAGCTGGCCGACAGGCATGGCGAGGTCGCCGTCGCCGAAGTACCAGCCCGGGGCTTCGAGTGCTGCGGGCCGGATGGGCGCGAGTGCGTTGCGCATGTAGCCGGTGACCCGGAGCTTGGCCTGGTCGACGTTGAGGTTGAGGACGTCTTCAAGGCCGGCCGGCTTAAGCACGTTGTCGCGGAGGAATTTTGCGAAGGGCTCGCCCGAAACTTTCTGGACGATGAGCGCGGCGAGAACGAAGTTGGTGTTGGAGTACTGCCACTGCGTACCCGGCTCAAAGTCGAGCGGCTTGCCGGCAAACTCATGCACGACAGCGAGCGGGTCGCCGGGAACTTTCCAGGCGGGGATGGTGTAGTCCTGCGGCGCGTAGTCCTGGTAGCCGGAGGTGTGGGTGAGCAGGTTGATGATCTTGACGTCGTGCGAGCGGGTGAGCTCGGGGAAGAACTTGCTGACGGGATCCTGCAGGGAGAGCTTGCCCTGCTGCTGCAGGATGAGAACGGCCGTCGCGGTGAACTGCTTGGAGATGGAGCCGATGGGGTAGGCCATGGAGGCTTCGGCGGGCACGGGCGGAGAGACGCGCGCGAGGCCGAAGGCGTGGGTGTAGACGATGTGGTTATCCTGAACGATGCCGATGGAGGCGGAGGGGACGCCGGAGTCGGCGAGGACTTTTTGTGCGATGGCGGCGACTTTGGCGGCGGTGTCGGGGGGGAGCTGCTGGGCGGATGCGAGGGGCGCGGAGGCGGCGAGAAGGGCGGCGGCGAGGAGCAGGCGCATGGTGGGAGAAGGATAGCATTTGCAGCCGGAACGTTCGCCTCTGGTAGTCTGCTCTCGCAGACGTTCGCGATACTCCAAATCCGAGCCAGGAGTCATACGATGAGCGCACGATCGGCCTCTGAATCACCCCTTCCGTTAGCGTGGCCGCTGGCTGGCAGCCTTATCGTCACCACGGTGGTTGTGGCGATCGTCTGTACGCCGGCGCCGGGCTCCCTCCACTCCTGGACGCAGATCTTTACGCGTGCGACGCTGTATCTGCTGGTGGCGGGCGGCGTGCATGCGCTGGCGGTGTGGGGCGTATGCAGAGTGCGCGATGAAAGCGAAGCTGCAAGTCTGCCGCTGATCTGGGCCTTGATCTGGACGGCGTGGATCGCGGTGGTGTGGTTGCCGCTGGTCGCGCTTTTGACGGCAGAGCACTCGCCGTGGGTCGCACTGGTCTTACCGATGACGGTTGTCTTCGCGACGTTGCTGCTGAAATGGCGAAGTGGCCCGGTAGAGATGGAAGACGATTCTTACCGCGACTATGCTCTGCGACCGAGTCCGTTCCAACTGCTGCAGTCGGCGCCATTGTGGCGGATATTGTTGCCGGGAGTGGTTACGGCGGTGGCGGTTGAAGTGGGAATCACGCTGCTTACTGCGGGACACGGCTGGAGTGCGGGCTGCCTGTTTGGGGTCGGAATTATTTATCCGCTGAGCCGCTGGGTGGATCGAAGTGGTGCGGTAGAGACCGGTGCACGGCCAGGCAGACGAGCATGGGGACGGACGGCAGCTGGAAATTCGGTTACCGTGTGGCTGCTGCTCGTGCTGGCGCTGGTTCCCCTAATGGCCGGGTTCGCGGCCGCGAAGGTGAGCGCGTTGCTTGGCATCGACACGCACGCGCGATCGACCCTCAGACCTCCAGCGCTGGTTCACGCCAGGTCGAGCGGCTTTGACAGCATTATCCTCATTCAGCCGAAGAAGTCGCATGAGGTCGTGGCGCCTGCCCCGTCGGGGACGAGCATCACCGCCCACCAGGACACCCACGTCATTCCTTTCGATGGCGCGTACTGGTATTTTCAGGAGCCGGCAACGCAACCGGCGCCAAACGCACACGTGATGCGTGGCGACCCCGTCAAGAGGCGCATGGTGTCAACAGATCGAGAGCCATTGGTGATGGAGGCACACCAGCCTCTGGGCCGCGAGATCAGCATGAGCTGCTGCCGCTCGCTGCGGGTGGATGTGAAGAACGCGGACACCGTGCCAGGCACTATCTCGATTGAGGTCTTGCTGCGCGATAGGAGCACGTCGAAGAAAACCTCGGCCGTTTCTCTGGGGACGGTTGTGCTCCCTAGCAGCACCGTCTCTCCCATGCCACTGCAGCGTCAGCCGGTCGAGGACAAGGTGACCTTCCGGCTGCCACGCGCCGCTCGCGACAAGACGTTCAACGAAATTACGGTGCGGATCAAGCCGGAGTTATCGCGCACGCTGGCGGGTGCGCAGGTCGGGATCAAGGATTTCGTCCTGCAGCCTTAGTGGCCAGACACAGCTTGGATATCGAGACGTGCGGCCGTTGTTCGCGGAGTGCACCGAGCGCAGAAAGGCCGCCCGGTTAGGCGGCCTTTGCTGTTGAGGCTGGCGGCGATTACTCGTCGTTGTCTTCGTTTTCGGACTGCTTCCACTTGAGGAGGTCGCCGAGGGTGGTGCTGCCGGCGTTGGCGCTGGAGGAGGAACCGCTGTTGCTTCCCTGCCCCTTGTTGCCCTTGCCGCCGCCCTTGTTGCTGGACTCCTTGTAGCTCTCGACCTCGGCGCGCGTGGCTTCCTCGCCGATGGCCTTGATGGAGAGGCCGACCTTCTTCTCTTCCTGGTTCATCTTGACGATCTTGAACTCGTGCTCGTCGCCGACTTCCAGGGTGATCTGCTTGCCGGTATCGTCGACAGCTTCGGAGACGTGGCAGAGGCCCTCGACTCCTTCGGCGATCTCGACGAAGGCGCCGAACTGCGCGGTGCGCAGAACCTTGCCCTTGATGACGTCGCCGACGCGGTGCTGAGCGAAGAACGTCTCCCAGACATCGGGCTGCAGCTGCTTGACGCCAAGCGACAGGCGGCGGTTCTCGGGTTCGACGCCGAGGACGACAGCCTTGACCTTCTCGCCCTTCTTGAGAACTTCCGACGGGTGCTTGATGCGCTTGGTCCAGCTGAGGTTCGAGACGTGGACCAGGCCGTCGATGCCGTCTTCGATCTCGATGAAGGCGCCGAAGTCGGTGAGGTTACGCACGCGGCCTTCGATGACCGCGCCGATCGGGTACTTCTCCTCGAGCTGCTCCCAGGGATTGTCCTGGAGCTGCTTCATGCCGAGCGAGATGCGGCGGTCGGTGGGGTTGACCGAGAGGATGATGGTCTCCACTTCGTCGCCGGGCTTGACCAGCTTGGAGGGGTGCTTCATCCGCTTGGACCAGGTCATCTCGCTGACGTGCACGAGGCCTTCGATGCCCTGCTCGAGCTCAACGAACGAGCCGTAGTCCGTAACCGAAAGAACGCGACCCTTGACGTGAGCGCCAACCGGGTAACGCTCGGTGGCGTCGAGCCATGGATCAGGCGAGAGCTGCTTGAAGCCGAGCGAGACGCGCTGCTTTTCCTTGTCGAACTTGAGCACCTTGACCTGGATCTCGTCGCCTACGTTGACGAGGTCGCGGGGGTGAGTAAGACGACCCCAGCTCATGTCCGTGATGTGCAGCAGGCCGTCGAGGCCGCCCATGTCGACGAACGCGCCGTAGTCGGTGAGGTTCTTGACCACGCCGGTGAAGACCGAGCCTTCTTCGAGGGTCGAAAGCGTAACCGCCTTCTTCTCGTTCTGCTCTTCCTCGAGGATCTCCTTGCGGGAGATGACCACGTTGCCGCGCTTCTTGTTGAGCTTGATGACGCGGACTTCGATCTCGGTGCCGATGTAGCCGTCGAGGTTGCGGACGGGGCGAACCTCAACCTGCGAGCCGGGCAGGAATGCCTTGATGCCGATGTCGACGGTGAGGCCACCCTTGACGCGCGAAACGACCATGCCCTTAACGGGGGTCTTGGTGTTCGCCGCCTCTTCAAGCTTGTCCCAAACCTTGTGACGCAGGGCCTTCTCGTAGCTGACGAGATAGCCGCCTTCCTTCTCCTCGCGCTCGACCACCACTTCGATGACGTCGCCGACGTTGAACTTGGGCGCGCCAGTGTGGTCGAGAACCTGATCCAGCGGAATGAGTCCCTCGGACTTGAGGCCGATGTCGACCACCGCATGCTTGTCGGTGATCTTGACGACGGTGCCGGTGATGACAGCCTCTTCAGCGGTCAGCGCCTGGGCAGCGTCCTTCTCGGCAGCCTGCTCGCGGTCGAAGCTCTCGAGCGCCTTGGCAAAGTCTTCGGCATCGTACTCAGGCTCGGGAGTGACGGCGTCGTGGTCGGCAGTAGCGACAGCGACGTTGGTCTTCTCGACTGCAGGCTGAACGGTGTTCGATTCAGAGGCAGTGACGTTCTCGGCCGCGGGGGTGCTGGGGTTGGAGGAAAGGTCGTGTGACGCCGTGTTGTCGGTCGTCGCGTCGTTTGCGGTTGATTCCAATGTCGTGTTCAGGGCTATGCTCTCGGGATGGAAAGAATTGTGGTCGATGTCGGCCATGGATAAGACTGCTCCGGGGTCCAGTGACTCAGTCGCTTGCATCAGTCGGTGGACGGCCTTTTCGAGTGGCAGAAGACTGCCTCCCAAAGAGGGTGTGTTCTATTCGATGATGTCAGCGGGAATGAGTGGTGCAAATAAATGAGAGCCTGCGACTGGATCCCGCGCGCATGTCCTCAATCAAAAGTGTAGCAGCGTGATTGGTGAGGGTCAATGTGCGGGAATGCCTCGACCGAACATCGCGCATTTTGGGCGGCCTGTGATGGCGGGACTTGCGGGGCCAACCGGGATATGTTTGGGCTCAAGGTCCGGGTACGTCGGCGCGGAGCTTCCCTGGCGGAAGCAGGGCCTGTAATACTGCTCCAATGGACCATCTTTGGACGCCGTGGCGCTACGCCTATGTGACGGGCGCGGACAATTCCAGACCGAAACTCGGCGTACCCGAGGCGCTGGCCGGGTGGCCAGGCGAAAAACATTGCGTTTTCTGCAATATGATTGCGGCGGTGGACTACGCCGTGGAGCAAGGCATGCCGCGGGAGCAGGCGGAGGAGGCGACCTACCTGCTGGAGCGGGGCAAATACTGCTTCCTGGTGCTCAACGCCTTTCCTTACAACAGCGGACACCTGATGGTGGTGCCGTATCGGCATGAGCAAAGCCTGGCCGGGCTAACACTCGAAGAAGCGGACGAGCTGCTGCGGATGACGCGGCAGGCGGAGCGGGCGCTGCAGGCGGTGTACCAGCCGCATGGGCAGAACATCGGGTTGAACCTGGGCAAGGCGGCAGGCGCGGGGGTTGCCGAACACCTGCATTTGCATGCGGTTCCACGCTGGCTGGGAGACACCAACTACATGAGCGTGTTGGCAGAGACGCGGGTTCTGCCGGAGATGCTGGACGAGAGCTGGCGGAGACTGCGCGCGGCTCTGGCGTTGGACACTCTCGAGCGGTAGCCACAGCGCCAGGCGGTAGACGGGAGCCGCAGCCGCCACATGCGAAACCCCTTTGTTTGTGCGGCCGGGATGCGCAATGGATTGCGCAGATCGCGATCACGATTCTTCGTTAATTTTTATTCCTTGCACACCTATTTCCCCCACATTGCGTGCAACCCTGTAGTGGACGAAAGTCATCTCACTGAAGGAACGAGCTAGCGACAAAAATCCAAGGAGGTTCCCCATGACGCAGACGCCACCACCACGGATGAGCTCCTGGATCAACAAGATTGGCGATGTAGTGCGGATGCCGAAGATGGCGTCGCGGAGTGGCGGACACGGTGGAACGGCGTGGAGTCTGCCCTTCGCCGAAGCGGGGATGATGCAACCGCAGGATGGTGCGGTGGACACGCGCACCCGGCTGGCCAGCATTCGGTCACACCAGCACAGCGATGGATTACACGAGCCGGAAGATGCCCGGCTGACAGGCGGAACGCGGTCGCTGGACCGGCGGCTGCTAGGGCTGAATGTGTTGAATACGTATGTCAAACGTTCCGCCGCGGCGGTAAAGGCAGTGAAGCCGATCGCGCACGTGGAAGTCGCGTAAATCTGATTGCGTTCTGCCGACGCAGGCGCCAACGTCTCACTTGCACCCGGGCCAATCGGCCCGGTTTTTTTGCCAATTTTTTGAGTTAGGGTTTCCGGCGGCTAGTCCTGGTTGCCCTGGGCGCGAAGTGTTCGGTTGGCAGGAGTGACCTCGAAGTTGGTGACCTTCCAGACGCCGCCGGCGACGCGCTGGTACACGCGGGTATAGCGATAGGCTCCATGCAGAGGCTCATTGTCTCCCGAGGAGCCCTCCACCTGGGCGAGGCAGGTGACGATAGCGATGTTGCCGATGAGTTTGATCTTGGTCTCGGAGATGTTGAGCTTGGTGATCACGAGCTTGCGGTCGCGCATGCGATCAAGCTGCTGGTTCTTGGTAAGGACCTCGCCGGTAGCCGTGATGCCGAGGTAGTCGTCGGACAGCAGCTTGTCCATGGCGGGAATGTCGTCGGTAAGGGCGGCCTTTTGCCATTGGTGCTCTAGCTCGACGATCTGGGCACGTTCCGCGCGCTTGCGCTCACGGTGCTGACTGCTACTCTGCGCGGAGGCATGCGGAGGGGCGGCCACGAGGAAGGCAGCCATCACAACGAGCAGCATGCGCATTGGCAGCCGGCGCAACATGGGCGTACCGGATGTTAGACCGGAATTCGAGGCCACGTCAAAGCGCTCTGTGACGGCTGCGTGAATGAACATCGTTTCGCGGACACCTCACCGGGTCTCGCCAACCTTAGCTTACGCGGGCTTCACCGAGATCGAAGTACCCGGTTTCCCCAGAATATTATCGGTTGGATGCGGGCAGGCGCGTGGACGATGTGCCTGGGCGGGCAGACGCTCAGGCAATGGCGGTAAGGTTCTCAACATTGCGCTCGAGCATGTGTTGATACAGCCCACCGACCGCGTACTTGGCGAAGTGGGGTGTGGCGCGATGGGCTTCGGCTGCAGCTTCGTCGCGGTACTGCTCGTAGATGACGATCGTGTCAGGATCGCTCTCAACGAGGTGCGGGATGTAATTTACGCAGCCAGCCTCCTGGCGCGAGAGGCGGGTGAGCTCGCGAAGGATCTGGTGAATCTCGTCGCGATCGTCGGGGCGGAAGGTCATGCGTACGGTGAAGCTGATCATTGGGTGAGTCCAGAAATGCAGTTAAAAGTGAGTAACGGGTATGAGAAGCAAAAGTCCTGCTAGGCAAACAGTGCGTCGAAGCCGGGCTGGGTCATGGTTTGTACGCGGTCGGGGCCGGTGGAGATCATACCGATCTTAGCGCCACTCTCGCGCTGAACAAACTCCAGGTACTCTTGCGCAAGCTTGGGCAATTTGTCGTATTCGGTGATTCCTTCAGTGGAACACTTCCAGCCTTTGAGGGTTGTGTAAATGGGATGAATTGACTTGAAGCCGCGAACGTCGGCGGGAATGATGTCGGTGACGTGGCCGTCGATCTCGTAGGCGGTGCAGACGGGAATCTCGTCGCACTCGTCGAGGACGTCCATCTTGGTCACCACGAGCCATTCTGTCGAATTGATCATGTTGGAGTAGCGGAGCAGGGGGATATCCAGCCAGCCGCAGCGGCGGGGGCGGCCGGTGACGGCGCCGTACTCCTGGCCACGGGCGCGGAGCAGTTCGGCGGAGTAGCCGTCGATCTGCGTGGGGAACGGGCCTTCGCCGACGCGGGTGACGTAGGCCTTGGTGACTCCGATGACCGTGCCGATGCGGGTGGGCCCTACGCCGGTTCCGGTGACAGCGCCGCCTGCTGTCGATGACGAACTCGTCACGAACGGATAAGTGCCGTGATCGATGTCGAGCAGCGCGCCCTGGGCGCCTTCGAACATGACGTTCTGGCCCGCCGTGAGGGCGTTGTTGAGCATGTAGGCTGTGTCGGCGACGAAGGGGGCGATCTGCTCGGCGGCGCGGGCGTAGTCCTCGTACATCTGCTTGGGGTCGAGCGGCTCAGTGCCGAAGAGAGCGTGGGCGATGGTGTTTTTCTCGTGGCAGGCGTTGTTGATGTGCGTGCGGAGGAGTGAGGTATTGAGCAGGTCGACGACGCGCAGGCCGTTGCGGTGGATCTTGTCTTCGTACGCGGGGCCGATCCCGCGGCGGGTGGTGCCGATGGTCTGGCGGCCGGGAGCGGTTTCGGCAGCGAGCTCGATCATCCGGTGATACGGCAGGATGACCTGGGCGCGGTTGGAGATGAAGAGGTTGCCGTCCACCTCGACGCCGGCGTCGCGCAGTTTCTGGACCTCGCCGAGGAAGGCCATGGGGTCGAGCACGACGCCGTTGCCGATGACGCCTTTGCAGCCAGGGCGGAGGACGCCGCACGGGATGAGCTGCAGAACAAACTTTTTCCCGTGGATGATGACGGTGTGGCCGGCGTTGTGGCCGCCGGCATAGCGGGCGACGATGTCGAACTTTTCGCTGAGGACGTCGACGATCTTGCCCTTGCCCTCATCGCCCCACTGGGCTCCAAGGATGACGGCGGATGGGCGATGGTTCGCGCGCGGCGAGACGGGAGTTTCGGTTTGGCTCACGAGGAGGTTGCTCCGGAGGTGGTGCTCGGGGGGAAGTGCGCGCAGCGTCGTTCCCGAGGGAACCGCTCGCGCCCATGATTCATTTTATACTGGCGGCTCCGCCGAGGTGAACTTCTCTGAATAACGCAATGGAAATGCACGATTCTTATCTGAAGGATTGGGCTTGCGACGAGCATGGCCGCGGGTATGCCCTGTTCCACGCGTGCATTCACCGGTCCGAAGGCGACATTTTCGACGGGACTGGGCACGAAAGTGGATGGCAAAACATTCGGTTTGATTTCGAGGAGATGAGCATCGATGGGATTGTTGACCTGTCTGAGGACACGCACCTGTCCGATGGAGATCTTTGGATCGATGGAAAACACGAGGCCGGTATCGTGTACTTACCCGCGAATCATGCTGGTGACATCCGGATGGAAATGCGCGTGTCGCCGATGTTCGACGTAGTCAAGATTCGTGCGAAGAAAATGTCGTCCGAACTCACCGGAGAGTTCAAACACGAGTCCTTTTGGGATGAGAACGGGCCAATCGCGGGTAGCTAGCGCTTGCGCGGCATGCTCAGGTCGAGGTCGGTGGCGGCTAGTTGCTTGGTGAGGAGGATGATCTGGCCGGTGTGCATGTCGACGTGAGAGACGACCTTGAAGATGGCTTCGAGGATGGTGGTGTGGCGCCAGGTGCCGTTGGGTTGCGGGTCGATGACGGTGAGCAGGCGGTCCGGCGAGAGGGCGGCGATGACGCGGGCGGATTCGTCGAGCGTGGCGTTGAAGCGGGCGGCTGCGTCGGCGGAGTTGGTGGAGGGCACGAGGGTGAACTCTTCGTCGCGCGTGCGGACGTCGGGCTGCTCGTCGATGCCGTGGAGGATCCACTGGCGCATGTTGCCTTCGAGGTGAAGCAGAAGATTGGCGATGGAGTTCTCGTGGTCGCCGCCGCGATGCCAGATCTGGTCGTCGGTGAGCTTGCCGAGGCAGTTGGCGATGGTCTGCTGGGATTGGTGCAGGCGGGTGGAGGCGTAGGCGAGGAAGTTGTCGGCGACGGCGTTCGAGGACATGCAGCCATTTTACGGCGCGTCGATTACGGGCGTGGGTAATCTAAAGGACTATGCCCGAGTTGCCAGAGGTCGAGACGGTCGCAAATGGTGTGGATGCGCGCGTGCGCGGGCAGCGGATTGAGCGCGTCTGGACGAGCGGCAAGCCGCAGACGTTCAAGTCCAGCGAGGCGGAGATTGCGGAGACTCTGACCGGGGCGCGGATTGAGCGGGTGCGGCGGGTCGGCAAGACGATCGTGATGGACCTGGGGAAGGGTTCAGGGCCCAGGGCCCAGGGTTCAGGGAAGAACAAGAGCACGGGGCGTGAGGCGCAGTTCCTCGTGCATCTCGGGATGACGGGGCGGCTGCTGGTGTCGCAGCCGGAGGTACCGCTACCGCCGCACACGCATGCTGTGCTCACGCTGGGGGATGGTCGGGAGGTTCGGTTTGTCGATCCGCGGCGGTTTGGTCGGCTGTCGGTGGTGACCGAGGCTGGCGGGTACGCGGGGCCGGGGGCGGAGCCTACGACGATTTCGGTGGAGGAGTTTTCGAAGCTTTTCAAGGGACGCAAGCTGGCGATTAAGGCGGCGCTGCTGAACCAGTCGATCCTGCATGGGGTGGGAAATATCTATGCAGACGAGAGCTTGTTTCGTGCGGGGATTCGACCACGGAAGCAGGCGGGGCGGCTAACGAAGGCCGAACTCGCGCGCCTGCATACGTCGCTGCAGAAGGTGCTGGCGCATGCGATCAAACTGGGCGGGTCGTCGGTGTCGGATTACGTGGATGCGGATGGGGTGCGGGGATTCTTCCAGCTGGAACACAAGGTCTACGGGCGGGCGGGGGAAGACTGCCGGGATTGTGGGACGGCGCTGAAGAAGCTCGTGGTCGGTGGTCGCACAACGGTGTATTGCCCTACGTGCCAGCGGTAAGTTAGGGGACTAGACTTTGGGCATGCTAAAGTGCGCAATCACGAGCGGCGAAGGCTGGGAGGCGATGAAGCACATGCGGCGGTGGGCGCATGAGGGCGTGCAGTATGTCCAGCTGCGCGAAAAGGATATGGAGACGGGCGAGTTGGTAAAGCTCGCAGTCGCGATGCGCGAGGTCTTGAAGGAGACGGGAAGGACCAAGCTGCTGGTGAATGGGCGGCCGGATGTGGCGTTGGCAGCCAGCGCGGACGGAGTGCACTTATCGGCGCAGGTAGGCGAGCTGACAGTGGATCAGGTGCGGGAGGTATTTGCGGCGGCCGGCGCAGGGAAGCCGGTGATCGGTGTGTCGTGCCATACGCTCTACGAGGTTCGGCACGCAGTACGTCAAGGGGTGGATCTGATTCTGTTTGGGCCGGTCTTCGAGAAGCGCGTAGACGGCGAGATGGTGGGCAAGGGTATTGGGCTGAGCAAGTTGCAGGAGGCCTGCATTGCGGCGGACAAGACGCCAGTGTTGGCGCTGGGCGGGGTGACGTGGCCCAGGGCAGAGCTTTGTATCGAGGCAGGGGCGTCGGGCGTGGCGGGGATTCGGCTGTTCGGTTGAGGCGAGATGACGGCGAGGAATAGCCGCTGATTCCCTGCCCTGCGGGGTTTGATTGACGCGGGGGGCGGAGCGTCCTACCGTTAAGGCATGGTCATTTCCCCCGCACAACTTGTAGACGAGCCGCTAAAGCTGGATGAAACGATTGCGCCCGGCGCGATCGAGTATGCGCCGGATATCCGGCAGGTGGGGCCGCTGAAGGTGAAGGGTCAGGCCGAGCTGATCGTGGAGCATCGTGGGCCGAAGGAATTTGTGCAGGACATTCGGCTGCGTGCGAATTATTCCGGGAAATTCGAACAGCTGTGCGCGCGCTGCCTGGAGCCGGTGGAGAGACCCTTGGAGGGAGCGTTTGACCTGATCTTCCGGCCTGGGGGTGTCGATAATGTGGCCGGAGAGCACGCAATTACGGAAGATGAGACGGAAATCGGGTATTATGAAGAGAGCGGCCTGCTGCTGGAGGACGCCGTGCGTGAGCAGGTGCTTTTGACCCTGCCCGGGCGGACGCTCTGCCAGGAGGACTGCAAGGGTCTTTGCCCGCATTGCGGCATCAATCGCAACCTCGCAAACTGTGAGTGTGTTGAGAAGCCGGTCGATCCACGGTTAGCCGCGTTAGCCGGGATCGCTGTTGCGCACAAAGGCTAGGGCTGTTTGAGGTTGAGCACCCGTAAGTTTCTGAATACCAAAGATTTCGGCCGCGCAGCGATACGCTGCGTGGCCCATGAAGAAGAGGGTTTACCATGCCTAATCCAAAGCGCCGGCACTCTAAGCAGCGCACCGCAAAACGTCGTAGCCACGACTTCCTGACGCCCGTGGGCGTCTCCAACTGCCCGAACTGCGGCGAAAAGAAGCTTCCCCACCGTGCCTGCAAGAAGTGCGGCGAGTACAAGGGTCGCGCCGTGGTGGCGGTCAAGGACGCTGCGTAATTCAGAGAATCGAGACACGGGATTCGAGCCGCGATTTTGGCTCGCGTCCGTTTCGAATTCTGCAGTGCGGATGAAGTTCCAACCAAAGGTAAGTGAGTTCCGAGCCTACGCGCGATATGCCGATCGACATCGTTCTCGATGCCATGGGGTCTGATAAAGCCCCGGACCCGGAGATTCGCGGAGCTATTCTGGCCTGTCGCCAGCTGGACGTACGTGTCCACCTGGTGGGGCCGGAAGATTTGTTGCGTCCGAAATTAAGGGAGGCGCTGAAGGCGACGGCGCGGCCGGGATTTCCAGGGGGCCAGGGCTTCCCGGGAAACAAGAAGCCACGGCTGCCGATCTTTATGGTCCAGGCCAGTGAGTGGATCAGCATGGAAGACAAGGCCGCGCAAGCTGTGCGGTCGAAGCGCGACTCGTCGATGCGTGTGGGACTGAAGATGGTGCGCGAGGGCCGGGCAGCAGGATTCATCACGGCCGGCAATACAGGCGCGGCGATGGCCACGGCAAAGATGGTGCTTGGATCGCTGGCAGGAGTTGACCGGCCGGCGCTTACCGCGATGCTGCCGACCAGTACAGGCCAGCCGTGCGTGCTGCTGGATGTAGGTGCGAATGTGGATTGCGATCCAGAAAACCTGGTGCAGTTCGCGGTGATGGGTCACATGTATGCCAAGAATGTGCTCCACCTGGCGCATCCTCGGGTGGGGCTGCTGTCGATCGGCGAGGAAGACTCGAAGGGAAACTCGCTGACGCGGGACACGCTGCCGCTGCTGCGCGGGTTGGGCCTCAACTTCATTGGGAACGTGGAAGGCCGCGATCTGTTCAACGGCCACGCGGATGTGGTGATATGCGACGGGTTTGTCGGCAACGTGGCGCTGAAGACCAGCGAGGGGCTGGCGAAGCTGGTGAGCTCGTCGCTGCGCGAAAGCTTGAAGTCCACGGTGACATCGCAGGTGGGGGCGATGCTGTCACAGAAGGCGTTCAAGGCGTTCAAGAGCCGGCTGGATTACTCAGAGTACGGGGGCGCGCCGCTGCTGGGAGTGCGCGGTGTGTGCGTGGTGGGACATGGGTCGTCGAACGAACGCGCGGTGATGAACGGGATACGGGTGGCGGCGGAGTTTGCGTCGGCGTCGGTGAACTCGGGCATTGAGGCGAAGCTGGCCGCGCGGTAAGTAATCGTCGCACGCTGTGGACGCGGCATCTCATTAGCGGGCGTAAGCTCTAAGGGCAAGCGTTCCAGTGAACACTGTACGACTTGGATCATCAGGAGGGTCTATGGCCACTGCAAAATTTCTGGATCCGCCACCCGCAGCAAGTCGCGACAAGGCTTCCTTTGAGCTACTCAGGGTCTGGGTCGCTGAGCAGGGTCAGCACGTGAGCCTGCGCAGCGGCGCGTGGGAGGATCCGTTTGCGTGGGGGATCGTCCTGGCGGACCTGGCGCGGCATATCGTGAACGCCGAATCGATGCATCGCAAAGACTTCGACGAAGAGGCGTTTCTCGAGCGCTTGCTGGAGGGCTTCCAAGCGGAAATCGACTCCCCGACGGATGAACCCGAGGGTGAGATCAAGCAGTAGGTTGGTGGGGCCGAGCTACATTGCCAGGGCGACGCGTTCGAGTTCGCGCTGAATATGCTCAGCGGTGCAGCCGGGAACTTCAATGCGGGAGGCGGCAGTGCGGGCCTCGTGGTGCGAGACGCCATAGCCGCGACCACTGAGAAAATTTGCAACGATCTCGGCGGCCTGAAAGGAATCGACACCTGACTGCAGCAGTTCATTGCGCAGCGTCATGAGGTCGGTGGGAGTGAATTGCTCGACATACGTGCGGTCATCGTTTTTATTCTCGGATTGGCTCACGGCTCGACCTCCTTTGTTCACGACAGCAATACGTGACTTCAATGATTAGAACCCAATCGTAGGACGGAGGTTGCTGCGACGATGTGATTTATTGCACAAACTTACATTTCCTGATACCGGGCAGTAGATTACAGCTTCGTCATCGCACGATATTCTCTATATATGTCTTCTATCGTCTCATCACCGTTTGTACTGGATGGCATCGCAATCGCCGGGCAGATCAAGTCAGAGTTAGCCGCGGAGGTCGAAGCAGCACGCGCCCGCGGATACGTGCCAGGGCTTGCTGTCATCCTGGTAGGCGAGGTGCCTGCCTCACAGATTTATGTGCGCAGCAAGGTAAAGACCTGCGGCGAGCTCGGGATCTACTCCGAGATGCATACGCCACCGGCGAGTGTGACGACGGAAGAGTTGCTGGCGCTGGTCGAATCGCTCAACGCGCGAGAGAACATTGACGGCATTCTGATTCAGCTGCCGCTGCCTGCGCATGTGGATACGAGCAGGCTGCTGGAAGCCGTGGCCCCCGAGAAGGACGTCGATGGCTTTCATCCCATCAACGCCGGACGGTTGCTTAGCGGAGTTCCTCTCGAGGACATCCTGGCACCCTGCACCCCGGCGGGGATCATGGAGATTTTGCGGCGAAGCAAGATTCCGATTCGCGGCAAACGTGCGGTGGTGATCGGGCGGTCGAACATTGTGGGCAAGCCGGCGGCCGCGATGCTGATCAACGCATCGGCTACGGTGACGGTGTGCCACTCGCAGACGGCTGACCTGGGCGCGATTACGCGCGAGGCAGATATTGTGGTGGCGGCGATTGGGAAGGCCGGCTTTGTGACAGCGGATATGGTGAAGCCCGGCGCGACGATCATCGATGTGGGGATGAATCGCATCGACACCGAGGCGGAGCTGGAGCGGTTCTTTCCCGGCAATGCCACCCGGCGCGCGGCGTTTGAGAAGCGCGGAGCTACCTTGATGGGCGATGTAGACCCCGCAGCGTTTGCAATCTCGGGCGCGTATACTCCGGTTCCGGGCGGTGTTGGCGCGCTGACCATCGCGATGTTGATGGTGAACACGGTGAAGGCCGCTCGGCTGCGGCGGAGCTAATGGATTTTTCGCATGGAACGGTACGGGCCAAGGAAGTCGATTGATCGACTCGCGGCTTGCGAAATGAGGTAATCCATGAAGGTATCGACAGTGGGACAGCGAGTGATCGTCGCGTTTGCAGTGACGGTTCTGGGCGCTGCCTGTTGGGCGATGAAGTTTTCTCATCGTCCAGCCGTCTGGCTCATTTTGCTTACGGCGTCGATTCTTTTATTTGCTGCGTTCGCCGGTTCGTTTTTTGTAGAGAACCGCAAAAGCGGGGAGTAGGCAAGATGCTGCGAGTCGGTCTGACGGGGGATTTGGGGAGCGGGAAATCCACGGTGGCGCGAATGCTCGCGGAGCGCGGCGCAGTGGTGCTCTCGTCCGACGAGATGGGGCGCGCGTTGATGCTGCCGGGCGAGCGAGCGTATGACCAGATTATTGCCACATTTGGACGCGAGGTGGTTGCTGCCGATTGCACGCTGGATCGCAAGAAGCTGGCTGCGCTTGCGTTCGATGCGAAGCATCCGCGCGTGGAAGAACTGAACGCGATCATTCATCCCGCCGTGATCGAGGCACAGGCAGAGCAGCTGGTCGAGTTGGAGAAGACGAGCCCGCAGGCGATTGTGGTGGTGGAGTCGGCGCTGATCTTCTCGACGCAGCACGCTCCGCGGGGCAACTGGCGGGATCGATTTGATTGCGTGCTCGTGGTGGACGCTCCGGAAGAGGTGAAGATCGCGCGCTTTGTGGATCGCATTGCAGCGGGTCGGCCGATGTCTTCCGAGGAGCGCGAGGCGTTGGAAGCGGACGCGCGGCGTCGGCTGCAGATCCAGCACACGACCGTCTATCCCGGCGATTGCCCGGTGCTGCACAACGATGGGGATGTGGAGTTGCTGGAGCAGCAGGTCGCGGTGGTGTGGGAGCAGTTGCAACAGATGGAGCGATCCGGGGCAAAACGCTGAGGGCTTCAGCGAATCAAAGTTGCGCAAGGCGACTCACTGCAGCATGAAGGCTATAGGCAGGTCGGGCGTTTTCCTGCGCGGTTCTGCCCGAGGGTTTGATACCCTTGAGGTACGGAATTTTTTCAGGAGAACACTATGGCCACAGCGACATTGGAAACAGTACAGCCGAAGTACAAAGTAGCCGACATTGGGCTCGCGGAGTGGGGACGCAAAGAGATCATCATCGCGGAGCAGGAGATGCCCGGGCTGATGTCGATTCGGCGGAAGTATGCCGCGGAGAAGCCGCTGGCGGGCGTGCGCGTGATGGGCTCGCTGCACATGACGATTCAGACGGCCGTGCTCATTGAGACGATGGTGGACCTGGGCGCGGATGTGCGCTGGGCGAGCTGCAATATCTTCTCGACGCAGGACCATGCGGCAGCCGCGATTGCTGCGGCCGGCGTGCCGGTGTTTGCCTGGAAGGGCGAGACGCTGGAAGAGTTCTGGTGGTGCACCAATGAGGCGCTGACGTTCCCTGACGGCAAGGGCGGCTTCCTTGGCCCGCAGCTGATCATCGACGACGGCGGCGACGCGACCCTGCTGATCCACAAGGGCTATGAGCTCGAGAACGGCGACAAGTGGGTGACGTCTCCCTCGGGCTCGCACGAGGAAGATGTCATCAAGGCGCTGCTGAAGAAGGTTCATGCAGAGCGTCCGACCCACTGGCACGAGGTCGTCAAAGAATGGCGCGGCGTCTCGGAAGAGACAACGACCGGCGTTCACCGCCTCTACAAGATGCTGGAGCAGGGTACGCTGCTGGTGCCCGCGATCAACGTCAACGACTCCGTGACCAAGAGCAAGTTCGACAACCTCTACGGCTGCCGCGAGTCGCTGGTGGACGGCATCAAGCGCGCTACCGATGTGATGGTGGCGGGCAAGGTTGCTGTGGTCTGCGGCTATGGCGACGTCGGTAAGGGTTCAGCGGCGAGCCTGCGCGGGCTGGGTGCTCGTGTAATCGTGACAGAGATCGACCCGATCAACGCGCTGCAGGCCGCCATGGAAGGCTACGAGGTCACGACGATCGAAGATACGCTCGGTCGCGGCGACATCTATGTGACCTGCACGGGCAACGTCGACATCATTACGCTCGAGCACATGAAGAAGATGAAGGACCAGGCGATTGTCTGCAACATCGGCCACTTCGACAACGAAATCCAGATGGAGCCGTTGAATGCGTACAAGGGCGCCGTGCGCGAGAACATCAAGGCGCAGGTGGACAAGTACACGTTCGAGAATGGCAACGCGATCTTTGTACTGGCCGAGGGACGGCTGGTAAACCTGGGCTGCGCGACTGGCCATCCGAGCTTCGTCATGTCGAATAGCTTTGCCAACCAGACGCTGGCGCAGCTTGACCTCTGGAAGAACAAGGACAAGTACAAGATCGGCATTTACATCCTGCCCAAGAAGCTCGACGAAGAAGTAGCGCGGCTGCATCTCGAGAAGATTGGCGTGAAGCTGACGACGCTGACCGAGAAGCAGGCCAACTATCTGAGCGTGCCGGTCGAAGGACCGTATAAGGCAGAGCACTACAGGTACTAAAAAGGAAGCAGGCAACAGGAAAGGCCGCCGAGACTCTCGGCGGCCTTTTCTGTTGCGCTGAACCTTGGGTTAGCGCGGAGCTACGCCGGGGTCCGTGCGGCCGTTGTGCTTATCCGCATAAATGCGAGCGGACTCGCGATTCTGTTGACGAGCGAGGGTGTGGCGATCCTGCGCGGTCAGGTGGCCATTGTCGGCGGCGCGCATTCCGTGCTCTTCATGGTTGATGGCGGCCTCGTGGTTCTCAAGATGCGCCGTCTCGCGCGGCGTCAGCTGACCACTGCGATCGCCCTGCGCAATGCGAGCCTGCTGATTTACTTTGCGACCCGCAATGTCGTGTCGCTGAGCGTAGGTTGTCTGTGCAAAGGATGACGCCGGTATCGCGACCAGCGCAGCAGCAAGTGCAATCGTTGTGAGTTTCATGGCTCTCTCCGTACCGCGGATTCCCGCGGGATTTGCTGGCATCGGCTTGGATCAAGCTGCCGCTGCGTACGGTTAGGTAGACACGAAGACCTTTGCGAAGTTGCGGGGATTCAGCAAAGCGGTTGGCATCGCGAGGCGATGTTACTGCGCGTCGGCGTCGTCTGCGACGATGGCTTGCACACCGGGAGTACCCGCATGCTGTGAGCCCGGGGCCGCTTGATCGATGAGAACAACGGTGCGGACTGCGCCCGACGCATATTCGACCTGGGCGCCGCTGAATAGCGTGACGGTGGACGACGTCAGCGCGGTTCCAGTGGGCACGACGTCAAGCGCATAGGTGCCTTCGGGCAGATCGATGTATCCGGAGTTGGCGCCAAAGCCGAGGTTGATAGCAAGGGGCGAGATGCTGCCAGATTTGCCGAATGGAACGAGGTAGACATCGACGGCGCCGGAGCGCGTGGCCTGGTTGATCACGCGGAGTGCAATGCGTCCGGACGCTGCTGGGGTGGACTGATCAAGCAGAAGGGTCTGCTGGAGGTTGGCCAGCCCCGCGCCGACGATCTCGGTGTACTGGCGATTGGCGGCGAGGGTTTCGGCGCTGGCAACCAGCGTCTGGCGGGTTCCCGCTTTCTCGGAGGCTAGGTTGTAGACGCCGGGCGACATGGGGATGTAGCTGGTCATGGTGCCGAGACTGAGGTTGTAGGCCAGGGCAGAGCTGTTCTGGTAGGAGTCGATGACGCCGGCGTCGGGGGAGGCGTCGATGACGCGGAGCTCGGCCGAAGTCGAGGTAATTCCCTGGCAGCCGGACAGTCCGACGGCGCCCAGCAGCATGGCAGCCCAGAAGGCGCGGCGGCGTTCAGACATGCGACCTGCGCGCGGAAGGCCGGGATGGGGGTTTGAGGCCATGAATAGGTTAGGGAGCGCCCGGAGCGAGGCCGGCTGCACGGAATGCGCGTACCAGCTAACTTTATCGGATTTGCAGACGCGCCGTCGCGTTTGAGGCCGTGCAAAACCGCAGGAGTGCCAAAGGAGGAAAGGTGAGGCGGGGAAGCGTGGGCGGGTGTAGGGACGCGGCAGACAAAAATCAGCCCCGAACGTAATGGCCCTTTGGGACATCGCGCACGGGGCTAGCTCTCTTTCTTTTGCTGCGCCGCCAATACTACGCCGAGTGAGGGATGCTTCGTCAATAGCCAAATTGGTAGTTGTGGATTACTTCGCTACCCGGTGCGCCACGATGAGGTCGGAAACCCGTTCGTAGGCTCCCTGGGGGATGACACCTCGAGTCACGAGCTGATTTTTGGCTGTGTACGGTCGGCCGGCAATGACGCGCCGTGTGTACGCCGGGCCAAAGCCGGGCAGCGCGTTCAGTTGCTGCGGAGTGGCAGTGTTGATGTCGAGCGGCTCGGATGGAGCCTGCCTGCTGCGCGCAAGCTGCTGCTCGAAGGAAACCTGGGCGGAAGCTCCGGTGGCGACAAGGTTGAGCGCAGCGCCGAGCGCCAGGACGACAAGGAAGCGTTGCGGGCGCATCAGCTAAACCGTGCGGGGAACGCGGCGGGCACCCTGCTCAATATTCACGATCTGGCCGTCGCGCATGTGCAGGATACGGTCGGCGATCTGGGCGGCCTCGGGGTTGTGGGTGATCATCAGCACGGTCTGGTTCAGCTCACGGCTGGAGGCGTGCAGCATGGAAAGAACCGTGTCTGCATTCTGCGAGTCGAGGTTTCCGGTGGGCTCGTCGGCCAGCAGGATCGCGGGCCGCGTGATCAGGGCGCGCGCGATAGCGACACGCTGTTGCTCGCCGCCGGAGAGTTCGTTGGGGCGGTGGTCGAGCCGGCCTTCGATCTTCAGCAGGCGAGTGAGCTCGTTAAGAAGAGGATGGTCGAAGGGCTTGCCGGTGGCTGCGATCTCGTGCGCGAGCTCGATGTTGGCTTGGGCGGAGATGGTCGGCAGCAAATTGAAGCGCTGGAAGACGAAGCCGATTTGCGACCGGCGAAGGCTGGTGCGCTGCGGGTCAGAGAGCCGCGAAAAGTCCTTGCCCTGAATGAGCAGAGAGCCGGAGGTCGCTGAGGTAAGGCCGCCGAGAATATAGAAGAGCGTCGACTTCCCGGAGCCAGAAGGGCCAACGATGGCGACGAATTCGCCCGGCTGGACGTCGAAGGTGACGTCGCGCAGGGCTTGGACCTTGAGTTTGCCGGAACCGTAGATCTTGCCGAGATGCTGGGCCGAGATGATAGGGTCGGCGGAGGGAACCGGGGACGGAAGAACGGCGGCTTGGCTGCTTGATTCCATATGCAGACTCAAGTCTATCGCAGGGAGCGGCTGAACCCTGACGTGAAACGTCTCGTCCGTGGGCTTTCACGCACGGCCGATGGAGGTCTGGGCCAGGTCGGCGGGGCAGTCCGGCTCCTCCACAAAGATCAGCTCGAGGCGGATGGTAAGGATGCGGCGGCGCTTGGCGCGGTGCGGATTGTGATCCCGCACGGTGCAGAGACTCTTCATGCGGGCATGGCTGTCGCGGGAGAGCTCGACGCCGCAGGAGAGCAGGCCGCTGTAGAGCTCAAAGACGGAGCGCAGCAGCACCTCGAAGTGGAACTGGATGGCATTGGGAGGGACATCGCGCCGTTCCAGCAGCCAGCAGCCGCAACTTGCCATGGAATTCAGGAGGATGGGCACGATCTCCTCGCAGTCCTCAAAGGAACGAGCCCGAAGGTGGATTAAGGGTGGCTCCGCGAGAGGATTGGGTTGCGAGATGTTCAGCGGCTCGGAGTTCATGGTGCCTCACTTGCTTCAGGAGTTATCGGAGATTGGTGCCGGGACGTGAGCTGTGTCGCAGGCTGCGACGGCGGAGGGCGCGGCGGCTATCGTGGGACGATGTTGCGGGGCCGGCTTCGCCCGGTCGAAGATCGGAAGAGTGGATACACTGAAAGCCATAGATCCAAAGAATGGGAGTGATCCTTGGTCATCGGACTTGGCACGGACCTGATCGAGATTGAGCGGATCGCGCAGAGCGTGGAGCGCTACGGCGAGGCGTTTCTCCGCCGCATCTTTACGGCTGGGGAGATTGAGTACTGCCAGCGCAAGAAGAAGAACTCAGCTGAGAGCCTGGCGGCCCGTTTCGCAGCCAAGGAAGCGGGTGCGAAGGCCCTGGGGACCGGGATCAGCCGGGGGGTGAGCTGGAGGGAGTTCGAGGTTCGGAGGCTTCCCGGCCAGAGGCCGGAGCTGTATTAAGCGGGCGCGCGGACGAGGTGGCGAGGGCGCTGGGAATCCGCCGAGTATCGCTTAGTCTGGCCCATTCACGCGGATTTTCGATTGCCGTGGTGGTGGCGGAAGACTAGACGAAGCCTCTGGAAGACGCCAGGAGCCGCTTCCAACCGGAACTGCAGCATCTTGAAGGGCGGGGGCTGCATCCAAAAGTGAAAGTCTCGGAGCGATTTCTCGGGCAAAGCGCTGTTACGATGGTTCCACAGTGACACGTCCGGTCTTCCCCCACTGATTCGAGATCTTCGAGGAGTTCGATGCCCAGCCAGCAGGAAGTCAAGTGGTCGCAGCTTAAGGTTGGGCTGATCGTCCTGGTATCGGTCGCGCTTCTGAGCACGCTGCTGTTTCTCATGACGAGCGCGTCGGGAATGAGCGTCTTCAGTCACAAGATCATTCTCTACACCTACTTTCAGAACTCGGACGGCCTGAAGATCGGTGCGCCGGTGAATCTCGAGGGCGTCACGATCGGCGAGGTGACGCATGTGACCGTGACGACGGACCCAGCGCGTAAATTGACGCCGGTGAAGGTCGTCATGAAGATCGACCCGAAGTATAACCACAGCGTGCATACGGACTCAAAGGCCTCGCTCTCGACGATTGGCGTGCTGGGCGACACAGTGGTGGACATCAACAGCGTGACCGCAGTGGGGCCCGACGTCCAGACCGGGGCAGAGCTCGGAACGCTGGAGACACCGAATCTTACCGACGTGGTGAAGGCCAGCCAGGGCACGATCGAGAGCCTGAATGTCATCCTGGCCAAGATGAACAATATCGTGGACAGTATTCAGAACGGCAAGGGTACGGTGGGCAAGCTGATCAATGACCCTGAGATGTACAACAAGGCGGTCCTAACGATCAACCAGCTGCAGGCACTGGTTACAAATTTGAACGAGGGGAAGGGTTCAGCGGGCAAGCTGCTCCACGACGATGAGCTGTACAACCGGCTGAACGATACGTCTGCGAAGCTGGACCAGGTGATGACGGATCTGAATAACGGCAAGGGGTCGGCGGGCAAATTGCTGAAGGACGAGACCCTGTACAACAACCTGAATTCCACGCTGAAGCACGCCAATGATCTGCTCGCGGAAGCAGATGCCGGCAGGGGCGCGCTTGGCCTGCTGACCAAGGATCCGAAGTTCGCCAGGAAGCTGGATGACACGGTGTCGCAGATGGATATCTTGCTGGCCAACGTGAACACCGGCCAGGGAACCATCGGCAAGCTAGCCAAGGATCCCAGCATGTACAACAACCTCAATACCTTGCTGACGAGCAGCACCGACCTGGTGACCGCAGTTCGGAAGGACCCCAAGAAGTACCTCGTCATCCATCTGAAGATCTTCTAGGCAGCCGGCGAAATTTGAGGGGCGCGGCCGAAACTTTTGGCTGGCTGACGTCGTATGATGTGCATCGCCACCCAGCTGTGCCCTTTCGCAACCCCGGACCCCTGCTCTATGCTGGCTGCGATACAGTGACTTCCTGTCTGCAACTAAGGAGATTCATGCGCACTTTCCTATCCGCAATTGTGCTGTCCATCGCCGCACCCGTTTGTATGGCCCAAACCTTCTCCACGCCGTCCGACACTGGGCCGACGACAGCTCCGAAGAAGCCGGTCAGCTTCGATGTGTCGGCGATCGACAAGTCCGCCGACCCCTGCACGGACTTCTACGAGTACGCCTGTGGCAATTGGATGAAGGCCAACCCGATCCCGTCCGACCAGGTCCGCTGGGGGCGGTTCAACGAGCTGTCCGAGCGCAACAACTACCTTCTCTACACGGAGCTCAAATCCGCAGCGGACGCTCCCAAGACCGCGCTGCAGCGCCAGTACGGCGACTTTTTCGCCGCCTGCATGAACACCGCCGAAGTGGATAAGCTCGGCGTCAAGCCGCTCGAGCCGGAGCTCGAGGCGATTGCCGCGCTCGACAGCAGCAAGGACCTCGCCGCGTTCAATGCCAAGCAGCTCAAGCGCAACGGGGGCGGGTTCTTCGGCGTCGGAGTAACCCAGGACCAGAAGGACAGCTCGCAGCAGATCGCCGCGACTGGACAAGGCGGCCTCACGCTGCCTGACCGGGATTACTACCTGAATCCGGACGCGCGCTTTGTAACCATCCGCAAGCAGTACATGGATCACATGGTGAAGATGTTCACGCTGCTTGGCGATACTGACGACAAGGCGGTTGCCGAAGCCAATGACGTGATGCAGATTGAGACAGCGCTCGCAAAGGGTTCGATGGATCGCGTGGAAATGCGTGATCCGGCCAAGCGATATCACATGATGAGCATCGCCGAACTGCAGAAGCTGAGCCCGAACTACGATTGGTCAGTTTACCTGGATGGCATCGGCATGTCGCAGGTGAAGGACATCGACGTAGCGAGCCCGGGATACGTGACGGCGGTCAATGACGTGCTGAGCGCACAGCCTCTGCAGGCGATCAAGGCGTACCTGCGCTGGCACACCCTGCACGACGCAGCTCCCTGGCTCTCCAAGCCGTTCGAGGACGAGAACTTTGCATTCTTCTCGCAAACCCTGCAGGGCCAGAAGGAGCAGCAGCCGCGTTGGAAGCGCTGCACACGGTTGACGGATCACGCGCTCGGAGAGGCGGTTGGGCAGGACTGGGTGAAGCAGAACTTCCCGCCCGATGCCAAGGCCAACATGGAGAAGCTGGTCCACGCGCTCGAGGCATCGATGGCGGCCGACCTGAAGACGCTGCCGTGGATGAGCGATACCACCAAGGCGCAGGCCCTGGAGAAGTTGAATGCGATCACCGATAAGATCGGCTACCCGAACCACTGGCGGGACTATTCCAGCATCGTGGTAAAGCGTGACGATCTGCTGGGGAATGTTAACCGCGCCGACTGGTTCGAGCGGAAGCGCAACCTCGACAAGTATGGCAAGCCGGTGGATCCGTCCGAGTGGGGCATGACGCCGCCGACGGTGAATGCGTACTACAACCCGCCGCAGAACAATATCAACTTCCCTGCCGGCATTCTGCAGCCTCCGTTCTACGACAACGCCATGGACCCGGCCGTAAATTTTGGCGGCATCGGCGTGGTGATTGGCCATGAGATGACGCACGGCTTCGACGACCAGGGCTCCAAGTACGACCTGCACGGCAACGTCAAGGTATGGTGGACGCCGGAGGATCTCGCCAAGTTCAAGGAACGCACCGAGTGCACGGCCAAGGAGTATGACGGCTTTGAGGCAGCGCCCGGGCAGAACCTGAATGGGCATCTGACGCTGGGTGAAAACACGGCCGACAACGGCGGCCTTCGCATCGCATACCAGGCCCTGATGCAGACGCTCGCAACCGAGGGAGCGGCAGCTGAACCGGGCTATGTCGACGGCAAGCGTGACGGCTACACCCCGGCACAGCGCTTCTTCATCGCCTTTGGACAGGTATGGTGCCAGAACTCGACCGAGCAGTCGGCGCGGGTGCTCGCGAAGACCGATCCCCATAGTCCCGGAAAGTGGCGGACCAATGGTTCGGTACAGAACTTCGACGAGTTCGGCAAGGCGTTTGGCTGCAAGGTTGGCCAGCCGATGATGCCGGCAAGCGGGGGCTGCCGTACCTGGTAGGAGCTGCAGAAAGTGCTACGGAAGGCCTCGGGCTTCGGTCCGAGGCCTTTTATCTGCTCCCCAAACGCCGAGTCAGCCGTCGAAGGTGTATCGGAAACAAGTCTGGTGATGGAAATGACCGCGGCGAAAATTGGCGTAAAGTCGCTGTACCTTCTACAATCAGACCTAGGTTTTGTACTCCCTCTTATACAGGTTTCCCTGTTCGAACAAGCCATGATGGCTACTCCCGGACGGGGATGAAGGAAACGCATGAAGTTGAGTTTGATTGGCCGGTGGTCGATGGCCTTGTTCGCGTCGTTGGCATTGGGTCTTGGCATGACTGCCTGTGGTGGTGGCACCATTGGTTACATGTGGGTGTTAGGGCAGGAATATAACCAGGTCGCCGGGTTCAAGGTAGACCAGTACTCGGGTAACCTCACGGAGGTCCCGGGATCGCCGTTTTCGAGCAACGGCTCGGTACCGGTCTCGATTGTGATCAAGTCAGGCGGACGGTTCGTATACGTCATCAACCAGGGTGTCGGGGGCAGCGCCAATGGCCCCGGCCAGGGCCAGTCGATTGCACTGTATAGCGTGGGTGGCGACGGCGTCCTGGTTTTCCAGATCGCCTACCAGACCCAGGGATATGTCTCGGAGTGGGCGCAGATGGACTCCAGCGGCACGTATCTGTATGTGGTCGACAAGTATTCTCCCGGCTTGAACCCGGTAACCGGCCTCTATAACGCACCCAACACCGATGGCAACGGCTCAATCACCGCATTTGTGGCTGACCCGAACACGGGCCGCCTGTCGCTGCTGACCAACTCGCAGACCCAGGTCAACCAGATAAACCTGCCGTTCTGGGAGGTTGGACCTTCACCCGTCATGTCGAAGTCGCAGGCCGGCTGCCTCTACACGGTCAATGGCGGCTATAACGCATCGGGAGTCCAGACGGTCACGCCGTATTCCATTGGGGCTTCCGGACAGCTGGTGTATACGACCACGGGCAACATTGTGATCCCGCAGTCAACGACCGGCGTAGCGACCAAAATTACGTCCATCAATGGATCGGGGAGCTATATCTTCCTCACCGATGCGGCGAGCAACATCCTGTACGGCTATTCGTCAACGGGTGCCTGCAACCTGACGGCGCTCAATGGCGGCTATACGAACCTGGCGACCTATTTCCCCAACACGTCGGATCCGGTCTACTCCATGATCGACAGCACGGGTAAGTTCCTGTATGTCGCGAACAATTCGACCACCAGCACCCAGCCAACCACACCGTACAGCTCGTTGTCGGCGCTGAACATCAACCAGACCAACCAGCAACTGCAGCCGATCATTGGTTCCCCGTATCCGGTTGGTTCCGGCCCCACATGCATCGTGGAAGACCCGAGCAACCAGTACATCTACACGTCGAACTATAACGATGGAACGGTGACGGGATTCCAGGTCAACGGAGGCACGGGCGGTAGTGGCGAGCTGGTTCAGCTGACCAAGGGCTCGAAGTTCACTGCCGTAGGCAAGGCTAGCTGCCTCGCGATCAGCGGCGCGGTCGATTAGAGACGGTTGTCGATTTTCCGGCGGGGCCTGGTTGGCCCTGCTGGCAGACTTCACACTCCGGCCTTCGGGCTGGTATTCAAAGACGGGCCGATCGATGCCCGATGTAAGGGAAACGCATGAAGTTCAACAACATCAGCCGTATTGCCATGGCCGCAACCGTCTCGGTGGCAATCGCGTTTGGAACCACTGCTTGCATCCGCGACTACACGGCGGACTATGTTTATGCCGTGTCCAACAGCAGCGGACAGGTTAGCGCGTACGCGGTCGACTATCAGAGCGGTGTGCTCACCCAGATCAGCGGCTCCCCGTTCACGACCAACCTGACGAATCCCTCCACGCTGGTCGCGGCGCCCAATGGCAAGACGATCTACGTGATTGGCGGAAGTCAGCAGGCGCAGGTTCAGGCAATGCCGGTCGGTTCGGACGGAAAGCTGTACGGCGGAACCGGGGCGAACATGCCTTCGGGCGGAACCTATCCGACCGCCGCCGCCATTGACTCCACCGGTACCTACCTCTACGTCACCTACACCTATCAGAACGGATTCGGTCCGAACTCTCCTGGTCCTGGCGGCGTGGCAATCTTTCCGATCAACTCAGACGGCAGCCTGGGCACTCCCACCAATGTGAACGTGGGCAATGACCCGGTCGCGATTGCGGCCTCGGCGCCTACCTGCACGGCGACCCCGGCGTTGGGTAGCAACAGCAGCCCCAACTGCATCATCGTAGGCACCAGCAGCACGACCAACAACGGCACCAACCAGTCGTTCGTCTACGTGGTGGATGCAGAGATTGCAGACGCTCAGCCGACAATTCTGGGCTTCGTCGAGAATCCGGGCACAGGTGCCCTCACCCCGATCGCCGGCACAAACCCGAAGGGCGGCTTCAGCGCGGGCGTCTTCCCGAGCGCGATCGCAATCGATCCGACCGGCAAGTACGTCTATGTGACGGACAAGGCTCAGAACCAGGTTTACGGGTATGGCATCGCGAACAACACCTCAGGCGCCCTGACCGGACTGGTTTCCAGCCCCTATGCGACCGGACAATACCCGGTGGCGATCACCATTGAGCCGCGCGGCAAGTATGTCTATGTCGCGAATTACAACTCTCACACGGTTAGCTCGTACTCGCTGAACCTGTCGAGTGGCGCGCTCGGCGCATCGGCGGGAAGCAACTTCACCTCGCAGACCGGTCCCACCTGCGTTACCGTGGAGCCGGCATTGGGCATTTACCTCTACACCTCCGATTACCTCAATGCCGACGTATCGGGTGGTCAGCTGAGCCCCAACACTGGAGCGCTTTCCGCGGTCGCGACATCGTTCTTCCCCTCGGTCTCGCAACCGATCTGCGTGGTGTCGGTACCCAATGGACCGCACGCATCGCAATCGACTCAACCCTAACCTAGAACGCAGTTCGTACGAAAAGGAGCCCGGCCATTGGCCGGGCTCCTTTTCGTTGATATGACAGAACACCAGGTGGAACTGTCGCTGTCGGCGGCCAACGCCTCAGCTATCGGGCACCTCAGCTATCCTAGAGCCATGCCTCATTCCTCAAGCTTCAACCTCGGCGATGTCACGGTGGGCAGTGGCGAGCTGTTTCTGATCGCCGGCCCCTGCGTCATCGAATCCGAGCCACACGCCCGCAAGCTGGCCGACGCGATTCAACGCATTACCTCCGACCTCTGCGTGGCGTACATCTTCAAGGCCAGCTACGACAAGGCCAATCGCACCTCAATCCGCAGCTTCCGGGGGCCCGGCCTGGAGGAGGGTTGCCGCATCCTGCGAGCCGTCGGCGAAGCAAGCAAGCTCCCCGTGCTCACCGACATCCACACGCCGGAGCAGTGCCAGCAGGTAAGCGACGCGCTGGGTTCAGTAGACGCGATGCTCCAAATCCCCGCGTTCCTCTGCCGCCAGACCGATCTCCTGATCGCTGCCGCAAAAACCGGTCGCGCCATCAACGTGAAGAAGGGACAGTTCGTCGCACCGTGGGACATGCGGCACGCGGTCGAGAAGATTCGCGACTCCGGCAACACGCGCATCTCGCTGACCGAGCGCGGAGCCAGTTTCGGCTACAACAACCTGGTCGTCGACATGCGATCGCTGCCGATCATGCGCGGCTTTGCGCCGGTCATCTTCGATGGCACCCACTCGGTGCAGACGCCGAGCGGCGGGAACGGGGTATCGGGCGGCCAGCCGGAATTCATCCCCGTGCTGGCGCGGGCGGCCGTGGCAGCGGGGATCGACGGCGTGTTTCTGGAGGTCCACGACAATCCCGCCGAGGCGAAATCCGACGGCGCCAACGCCCTGCACCTCAACCTGCTCAAGCCGACGCTGGAAAAGCTCCTGGCGATCCACTCAGCGGCAAAAGCCTAGCTGCAAACCGAAGCAAAAAAAGGCCCCCATTCCTGGGGGCCAATCTGCCGTGATTCTCTCCTTTGGAGAGCTTGGGGGCGTCGATAAAGACCGACACCGATCTCGCAGCGAGGTTCCGCTGTAGGAAGTACGCACGTAGATTGGCGGCGGATTGGAGCCGCGTCAGATTCTTTTATGTTTTTTTGCAGCGCCGAATCAACGCGTTTCAACCTGCACGATGCGGATCTGGGGTAGCTGCTGGTTCCAGTTATCGCTGACGTCGTCGAAGATCAGGCGAAAATCCGCTTGGCCGCCAGGCGCAATCGGCGAGGCGCTGACGGGATGCGTATCTACGTACGGCTGACGCATGTAGATGATGTTGAGCGGACCCGTCTCAATCTGCGGAGCCATGTGCACGTCGTTCGCGAAGACGACCTGCACAGTAATGCCGCTGACAGTTTTCGTTCCGCTGTTGGCGATGTGCCCTTCGATGTAGGTCTGCTTGCCGCCGGACATGCTGGTCGACTCGCTCATCTGCAGGTTGCTGATGGGCAGGTTGGCCGAGTACGCCGCCACCGGCTGGAGCGTGTGTGGCGAGGGAGCCGCCGGACCGCGACGTTCCAGAAGCACCAGCGCGGCGATCAAGATGATGATCGCAACCGCGGCGATAGCGACGGCCGTTGTAGGAAAGCTCCGGGCCGGCACCGGATCGGTGAACAGGGGCGAGGATGGCTGGGCGTCCGGATCAAGAGGCTGCATGATTGCCGATTCTATACTGCCGGGCTGATGCGTATACGACAGAACGCAAGAGGCGCTTAGGCGAAGCTCGCGCGCTTGACCTTCTGGCGGAAGTCCTCGCCACTCATTTCGACGACGACGCACATCTCCTGCAGCCGAGAGCGCATACGTTCGCCAATCCGGTCGCCGAGAGTCTCTTCACGCACGACAACCCTGGGACCGTTGGCGTCGGCCGCCAACGGCGCAAGGTTGGTGTAGTTCGTGGTGATGATGGTCGTCCGGCGGTCGTTGTAGCGTGTGTTGAGAATGTGGGCGACCGTATCCCAGACCCAGTCCGTAGGCTTCGATGCACCTAGCTCGTCCAGCACCAACACCTCGGCCTCAAAAACCGGCTGTAGAATTTCAAGCTCCGTGACGTCGACGCTGCGGTTATAGCTGTTCTGTACCTGCTTGAGCAGATCGCGGTAGTCGAAGAACAGGCCCTTGGCACCGCGCTCGCCGATCAGCGCCTGCAGCATCCCGACGGCGAGATGCGTCTTGCCCACACCGATCGAGCCGGTCAACAGCAGCCCGTTGCCGTTGGTCCCAAACGGATAGGCGCTGACAAAGTTGCGCGCCTGTACCAGCGCTCCAGTCAGGGTGTGGTTGGAGGAAGGAAACTGCGTATCGTAGCTATCGAGCGTGCAATGAGCGTAGCGCTGCGGAATACGGGCTTGCTGAATCATACGTGCGGAGCGTCTGGCAACGCGGCAGTCGCACGGGACGGCGGCGCGGGTTCCGTCCGCGCGTTCGATCACGCGCAAACCGGCTCCTTCACAGATGGGGCAAAGCTCTTCCGGCATGGCAATCTTTCTCCGCTCCAAAACAATCCGCGGCCTCATTAGTATCGCAGCCCGGACAGCTCGGGTGCTCCTGTGCGAATCAGGCTCCCCGTGAGGAAAGCCGTGCAACCGTGTTGGATCGCCACGCGGCAGTGCGGTAGACTCGCACGCACGCATGCGAAATTTTGCCCGGCATCTTCTTAGCAGCTTCGTGGTTCTGTTTCTCCCGCTCGCCGCGGCGGCCCAGCAGACGCCCATCGCGTTGACCGGAACGCTCGTGATGCCCGATACCGTAATCGAGCAGGGAACGGTGCTGATCCAGAACGGCCGGATTATCGCGTCGGGCGCGCATGTAACCGTGCCTGCCGGCGCGCGCGTGATGAACCTCGATGGAATTATTGCTCCCGGCCTGATCGATCTGCATAACCACCTCAGTTGGAATATCTTTCCGCGCTGGAAGCCCAACCAGGAGTTCGGCAACCGCTACGACTGGCAGCAGAAGCCGATCTACAACATCCAGATGACCGCGCCGCACGAGCTGATCGTGCAGGAAGGCCTGGAGTGCGAAGCCGAGCGCTACGCCGAGGTCAAGGCCATCACCGAAGGCGAGACAAGTGTAGTCGGCTCAATGCATGGGCCGTGTGCGCAACACCTCACGCGAAATCTGGACGTTGATCCGGAGCTGGGCCCTGGGCTAGGCAAGATTCTCTACGACGTCTTTCCGCTGCAGATGAGCCCGGAGGCGCTGGCCGAGGCGGACGCCGCGTTGAGTGCCCATCCGCGTGGCTCGTTGCTCATTCACCTCGCCGAAGGCGCCCCGCATGACGCGGCCGCCGCGCGAGAGTTCGCCATGCTCAAGGGCCGCGGATTGCTGCGTCCCGGCGTCTCATTGATTCACGGAGTTGCGACCACTCCCGAGGAGTTTGCGGAGATGGCAGCGGCGGGCGTGGGCCTGGTCTGGTCGCCGCGCAGCAATGTGGAGCTCTACGGCGACACGGCCGACGTAGCGGCGGCAAAGGCTGCTGGCGTGACCATTGCGCTGGCTCCCGACTGGAGTCCCACGGGCAGCGTCGGCTCGCTGGGCGAGCTCAACTACGCGTCCATGTGGAACCAGACGCAGACGCCGCCCCCATTTACCGAGAAAGATTTAGTCATGATGGCGACAGCGAATGCCGCGAAGCTGGTAGGCCTGTCGGGGGAGATTGGCTCCCTTGCGCCCGGCCACGCAGCTGACTTGATCGTGCTCAGGAAGACCGATCAGGTCGGCCACCATGACGCCTACTGGGCGATCACCCACGCTTCGCCGCAGGATCTCGAGCTGGTGGTGATCGGCGGCCGAGCCCTGTATGGCGACGCCGCGTTGATGGACCGCTTCGGGGCTGCGGCCGGCGAGACGCTACAGATCTGCGGTGCGTCCAGGCAGCTTTCACCCGGGGGGAAGAGCTTTGCCGAGACCGAGCACCGGCTCGATCTGGCCATGCACCAGGCGGGGCGATTTCTGGCTCCTCTAGCCGAGTGCGGTTACTGAGATAAGCCTCTGTGGCTGTGAGGTTTAGGGCAGCTTGACTATCGGTGATAAACTTGTAGGAGCGCCTGAAGCCCCGGGAGTCGGGGCCCAAGCTCGCAGCGCGACAGGAACATCGACGTACGTTTGACCCCACGACGTGCAAGCGGACCGTTCTGCGGCGGGAATGCTAGAAAGAAACAACATGCCAAAGACAGGAATTCATCCCAACTACGAAGCGACGCACGTGAAGTGCGCCTGCGGTAACGAGTTCGACACGCACTCCACGCACAAGGGAGCGATCGTGGTAGAAATCTGCTCTGCCTGCCACCCGTTCTTCACCGGCAAGCAGAAGCTGGTCGACACCGCCGGCCGTATCGAGCGCTTCCGTCGCAAGTTTGCCGCCACCGACGCGAAGAAGGCCGAGATCGCTGCCAACGACGCGAAGTAACTCTCGCGCAACACGAAACCGGGAGGCCTCTGCAAAACGCGGAGGCCTTTCTTCTTGCTTTCCCCACTGTTCGACCGACAGGGACATGTGCCAAGCGACGTCTACATGAAGAAGGAATGGGACAACTCGGCGATTACTGCAGCGCGCGCGATGCCGCACACGGCCCGCGTGCCCGCGGAGTTGTTCATCGGCGGCGTGCGCATTGCGCCGGCAACTGTGCTCGCCCCCATGGCCGGCGTTACCGACACCGTCTTCCGCCGCTTCATCAAGAATGCCAGCATGTTTACCAATCCAGCGCAGGCCGCCGACGTCGACGTCGAGACAACCAACGAGACCTCCGGCTGCGGTCTCATCATGACCGAGTTCACCTCCGCCGACGGCCTGAGCCGCATGCGCGAGACCAAGCGCAAGCGCTATCTCACCTACTACGAAGACGAGCACCCCATCTCCGCGCAGCTGTTTGGATCGAATCCCGCCACGCTCGCCGATTCCGCGCGCATCTGCCAGGATGCGGGCTTCGACCTCGTCGACCTGAATCTCGGTTGCCCCGCCAAGCGCGTCGTCTCCTGCAACGGCGGCAGCGGCCTGCTGCGCGATCTGCCGCGCATTCGTGAGATCTTCGAGGAGATTCGCAAGGCCCTCTCGATTCCCTTCACCGTAAAGTTCCGCATGGGCTGGAACGACTCCAACATCGTCTGCGTGGAGTTAGCGAAGATGGCCGAAGACTGCGGCCTCAATGCAGTAGCCCTGCACGCCCGCACGCGCGAGCAAGGCTACTCCGGCGACGCGCGATGGGAGTGGATTGCCGCCGTCAGGGACGCGGTCACCATCCCCGTGATCGGCAACGGCGACATTCGTACGCCCGAAGACGCCGCCGCGATGGTCGAGGCCACCCGCTGCGACGCCGTGATGATTGGCCGCGCAGCCCCCGCCAACCCTTGGATCTTTCGGCAAATAGCGCAGTACACGGCGTCCAAGCAAGCCACCGGCGTTGGCGCGTACGACAAGCCCACCGACATGGATCGCTACCGCATGATTCGCGATTATTTCGACCGCCTGATGACCGAGGTCGCGGAGCATCCCGAGGTTATCGGACCCGCTGACGACGATGTATCGAAGCGGCTGAAGCGCAATCACGAGAGCGCGCAACGCGATGCCATCGGCCGCATGAAGCAGTTCGCAAGCTGGTTCACACACGGCGTCCCCGGCGGCGCCACGCTGCGCCGCGAGATCTTCGCAGCCAAACGCGGGGCGCAGGTCATCGACAAGGTGGAAGCGTTCTTCCTCAACCGCGAAGTTCGCGAAGAGAACGTTTCGCCCGAGCCCGATGAGGAACTGAACGCTGCCTCAGCCGCCTGGGGATGATCGCACCCGCGCAATAAAAAGAGCCGCCAACTCGGCGGCTCTTTCTAGTTAAGCTCCTTGACGCCGCTCAGCCAGCCTGGTTGCCGTCATCTTCCTTCTTCTCCAGGTGGTCCGTGACCGCCTCCGTGCCTTCGTAGCCAGCAATGGCCGCGACGCCTTCGGTGAGGATGGACGCATTTGGATCCAGTTTCTTAACACCTTCCACCGCTACTGCGGCGCCAGCCAATTCTTCGAATAGACCCATAATGTATTCTCCTTTGCGGTATCAACGGACTCGCACCTTCCAGAAGTGCTCCGGCAGAATAGCACGACTCGATCGCCGCGAGACTGTGCCTTTGCTGTGGAAGCGATGTTTAGCGCAGGAGTCACACAGACGCACATCAGCTCGTCTTCAGCGCCTCGATGATCTCTGCCGAACTGCGCACGCGCCCCATGATGGGGAAGATATTTTGCACGGAAAACTGGTGGAACTCCGCGATGACCGAGGACATTGCGTCTTCCGCGAAGATCAGTTCATAGCCCTGATCGTGCGCAGCACGCGCGGTCGATTCCACGCCCATGTTCGTAGCGATGCCCGCCAGGATGATCGTGCGGATGCCTCGCCGTCGCAACTGCTGCTCCAGGTTGGTACCGTAAAAAGCTCCCCACTGCCGCTTCGTAATCAGCACATCACCCTCACGGAAGCCGGCTTCGGACACCAGCTCCGATGCCTCGGGAGGAACTGGCCCGGGCGGACGCGGATTGGTGCGGTCCGCCGGAAGCGATAGGATGTCGCTCATCAGAACGTGAACGTAAATCACCGTCCCGCCGCTGGCGCGCACCGCTTCGGCCAGCTTGGCGGAACGTGAGACAACATCCGAAGCGGCATGCGGCGCGAGCTGCCGAGAGACGATAGCATTTTGCAGATCAATCAGGACAAGCGCAGTCGATTTCGGATCCAGCGTAAGACTCAAGTATTCCTCCAACGGTTCAGAGTGAATGATGCGATTGCGCGCCACCGGTTCGCCGATTACTTCGCCGCTGCTTCCAGTTCCTTCCACTCGGAGTCGCTCAGGCTGATGTCGGCGGCCTTTACGTTCTCCTCAAGATGCTCAACGGACGACGTTCCCGGAATCGGCAGCATCACCGGCGAGCGGTGCAGCAACCAAGCGAGCGAAAGCTGTGACACAGTAGCTCCGTGCTTCTTCGCCAGCTCATCCAGCTTTCCGCCCGGCTGCGCAAGTTTTCCAGACGCCACCGGAAACCAGGGAATGAATGCAATCTTTTCGCGCTCGCAATATTCCAGCACCGCCTCACTCTTGCGATTCGAGATGTTGTACTCGTTCTGCACACTGACAACCTCAATAACCTTACGCGCCTGCTCAATCTCCGCAACAGAAACTTCACTCAACCCAACCAGACGAATCTTTCCTGCCTGCTGCAGCTTCTTGATTGCGCCGAGCGACTCCTCCACCGGCACCTTCGCATCAATGCGGTGCAGCTGCCACAGGTCAAGCTGCTCGCGCTTCAACCAGCGCAGGCTCATTTCTACTTGTTGCGTGAGATATTCGGGGCGACCGACGGGCAGCCACCTGTCAGGCCCCTGCCGCGTGAGCCCGGCTTTCGTCGCAATGATCGTGCCCTTGTCGTAGGGCGCCAGCGCTTCGCCGATCAGGCGTTCGCTAACGGCAGGGCCATAACTGTCGGCCGTGTCGATAAAATTTACACCCAGCTCCACGGCACGCCGCAGAACTTTCTTCGCGTTCTCGCGATCGTTCGGCTCGCCCCAGATTCCCTTGCCGGTAATGCGCATCGCGCCGTAGCCGAGCCGATCGATCTCCAGCTCGCCACCCAATTTGAATGTCTTGTTAATAGCAGTAGCAGTCGCCATGGTGAATCTCCTTCGATCCGTTGGATGGCGATTCCGGGTCTCAGGTCGCAGAGTTGTTCATCGACCGCTTTGTTTCCGCCAAACCACGCGAATTTGCTGCCGCCAGCGTTCATCGAGCGCTAACAAATTCCACTCCACACGCGGCGAGAAATACCTGAGAAGGGTTTCGGTAGCCGGATGGATATGCAGCGAAGGCGCAACGAGATACAGCCGGGGCGGGAGCGGCGAAAGCTCGACGCCGCGAAAGTAGCCGTGGCGCTGAAACTCCCCAAGTCCGGTAGCGGTGTCGGCAGTCTGAAGATGATGGTGCCGTACGCGAATCCAGTAGTCGAGCCCCTGTAGCGCGAAGTGCAGGTCGTCATCAACCTTCAACTCGATCACCGCAAGCCGCCCGTCGGCGGTCACGCCCAGTAGATCCAGCAACCCATGGTCACTCGCTCCTGCAATAGCCGGCACCTGCGAGTACACATGCTGCGCATCGAGGCGTGGAATCACGCGGCTCTCTTCCGCCGGCAGCAATTGGTTGCCGTCAGCCTCTTGCGCAGCGGGGTCAGCATCTGCGCGGTTTCCAATGGAGTCCGGGTCGACTTCATTCGCGAAGCGTTCGGCCGTCACCTGCAATGTGGTTTGCGCACGCGGCGCGAGGCTTCGCGTAAGCGGCGCGAGATCCTGCCGCAGCATCGATTCAAGCCAGCGCTCAGGCGCGGCCCGATACAGCGGATCGTGCGTAGCCCCGCCCTTGCTCCGTCGGGCCCCCTGCATGCGTGCGTGCGCCGACGCAGTCGTCGGCGAACCAATTCTGCGCAGCGTCGGCGCCGGACGCCGCGCAAACACGCCCGAGGATTCGACGGCACGTCTCCTCTCAAACAGCTCTTCAACCATCTCGGCAAGCACCGTGCGATTCTCCGCGGTGAGCGGAGTTTCATTGGCACCGACGCCCGCAGTAACCTCGAGAATGTGCGCGAAGCTATTCGGCGCAAGGCCAATCCGGATTCGCGCGAACTCCATTCCATGCAGCAGGAACGCAAGCTCAGCAGTGTTGCGCAGGCGTTGCTCCACGCGATCCTGCTGGTTTGGCGGCACCAGCTGCATCACCTGCTCAATCCCAGCGGCGAAGCGTTCGCGCGCGGATTGTTCATCCGGCAGATGAATCAGCCGCGTGCGCAGGTTCCCCTGATCGCTCGGGTCGCGCTGTGTTAGCTCCTCAGTGCTCTGCTCGAACTCCCACAGCTCCCACTGGGCTGCCTCACCGTTCAGCCACGCCATGCGCGAGAGCGTAAGCGTGGCCGCACCGCGCGGCACGATCACCTTCAGCCCCTGGTAGAGGCGTCGCCCGCCCGCGTGCTCGCGGCAATGATGTAGCCACAAAATCCCGAGCGTGAGAATGCCGTCGACGGTGCTCGCGCTTTCCTGCTCGTTGACGCCGATGACGGCCCACGCCGCGTTCCCTCGCAGCAGAGAACCACGCGCGTAGGCGGGTCCGAAACTACGCTCCAAATCCATAGCGGTGCGAAATCCATCGCAACTCCAATCCCCGAAGTCGCGTCCGAGCGCTCGTTCGAGCGTCCGCACATAACGCTGCCGGGCCGTCTCGCGGGTGGTCGGTGTTCTGCGTTCCCGCGACGCCACCAGCTCCAGTAGCTTGGACTGCGCGTGCCCAAACCGCTGCGTATCGAGGCGCAGCGTCTCCGCGCGCTCTGTCACGGAGACGATCTGGCGCACCAGGTTGCGCTCTTCACTCCACAGGTGAAGCGTGCAGCGGTTGTGCTCAGTGTTAATCGAGGCCTTGGCAAAGCGCAGATCGAAGATCACCTTGCCGTCTTCCAACACGGCCGCCTCAGGATGCTGCGCGAGGAACTCCTCGATCTGTTGGGCGATGGCTACGACGGTCTGGGCGGGTTGCTGATCCGCGGAAGAAGCTCTGGGCGGGCGCATAAACCGAAGACTAGCACCACCGCCGCTGCAGCGATGTGAGCCACATCAGCCCGCTACGTCACCAGCCCTTGCGCGCTCGCAGGTGGGTAATGTGCGCGAGGTGGTGGCGTGCGTGCCACGCATACAGTAGTGCAACCTCTTCGACCGTGCTGGGCCCGCGCGCGCTGTGCTTATAGCCACGCTTCCACTGCGCCTCGCTGAGTGAGTGCAGCACCAATACCCACCGGGCATGCACCGCCTCAATCAATTCCACCGACCATTCCGCCGGCGCGACGGAGTCAGCGAGAGTAGCGAAGGCTTTCTCGTCGTAGTCGTGGACCGTGGGCCAGTCCTCAGTGAGCGCGCGGCGGATGCGGTAGAAGGCAATGGCGTGCGAGTCGGCAACGTGATGCACCACCTGCCGGATCGACCATCCCCCTTCTCGGTAGGGGACGTTCAGCTGGACAGTATCGAGATCGCGCAGGGCGCTGCGCAGATACTCCGGCATCTTTTCCAGCGCGTTGATCGCCGCCTTGCGGTCGGCCACGGTAATGGTTGCAGGCGGCGTAAATTTGCCGATGGGATAGCGTGGGTCAGCCACTGGGGGCATGTTGGAAATCCTTGGTGTCGAGATGAGAACAGCGAAGCCCAACCCGTGTGTCACAGCGATTGTAGACCGAAAGATATCAATTCCATGGGGTCACCTGCTGTGATCGAAATTACATCCAAGTCCATGTACTCTGAGGTTCAGGATTTGAGATCAAACAGAACTGAGCAGGAGACAGGGGACCAGGCGATGCGGCTGGCACTTCGGCATCTCGGATTTGCACTCGCTGTTATTGCAGCCAGCGGCTGTTCGCGCGGCAGCGGCGCTGTACCTGCAGCTCCCGATTCTCCGGCCGGAAAGGCTGTCGCAATCGCAGGCGGCGCGACGGATTCGCCGACCGGCGCTGTCGCCGGCGGCTTCCGCGGCTTCGACAGCAACGACTACCCCGGCGATACAACCATGGCGACGCTGCACAAGACCTTCGCCTTCACCGGCTATTGGCTCACCAACCCTCCCGGTGAGACCGCCAACACCTGGAAGGGCAAGCGCTCCGAGCTGCTCCGACAGGGATGGGGCTTTCTCGCCCTGGCTAACGGCCGGCTGGATAACGAAATCCTGAAGGCGCAAAAGAACGGCACATCTCCCGCCGAGCTCGCGCGCAAGGACGCTGCCGTTGCCGTTGCAGCGGCCCGCAGCGAGGGCTTTCCCGCGCATGCAATTATTTTTCTGGATCAGGAAGAAGGCGGGATTCTCCTCGACGAGCAGGCCGCCTACCTGCTCGCGTGGACCGAGGCCGTCGCGGCCAGCGAGTATCGCCCCGGCGTCTACGCCAGCGGGCAGCCCGTCCCCAACGGTCCCGGCCAGACCATCACCACCATCGAAGACATCCGCGCCCACGTGATCAAGAATCGCCTCCATCCCATCGCCATGTTCGACGCGCAGGACGCCTGCCCGCCCGCACCCGGATGCACGGTGCGCGCAAAGCCGCTGTCGAGCGCCGGCGTGATTTCGCTTAGCCCCGGCGGCGACCTGGTCGCGTGGCAGTACTCGCAATCTCCCCGCCGGCCCGAGCTGACGCGAGCCTGCGCCGCCACCTACGCAGCTGACGGCAATTGCTATGCGCCGGGAGTTCCCACAGTCCTGCTCGACATGGACCTCGCGAGCAGCGCGGATCCCTCGCACGGCCGTTAGACCGCGGGCTCGATGCGCGCTTCCTGGTCGACGTTCGCCACAAGACGCCCTTCGCGGCGATCACGCAGCGCAAGAAACGGTCGCTCGATGGCAACGTACATAAGCCCCGCGGCCGCCAGGCAACTCACCACGAGAACGCAGACCGTCCTCCAGTCGTGCGCGTCCATCACCTTCGGAAGCCAGAGCTCGTCCAGGTGCGCTATCTCCTTATGTGTGAGGTAAAGGCTGTAAGCCAGCGTCGCGACCAGCTTCGCGCCGGGCACGCGGACCCTTCCAAACCACGACCGCCGGTCGGCAGCAGCCATCACCAGCATTCCCATCGCGACGGCCATCACCGGAAACCCGATCACGTTGCCAACCGCGCTGACGCGGTCAGCGAAGGTCCACAGCGCGCAGACCATCAGCGCCACGCCTCCCGCCAGCACCCAGTTCGCCCGCTTCATCGCGGCAGACCACCAGCCCGGGCGAAAGATCCGCATCAACGCCAGCGCCACGCCCGCCAGCAATCCATCCAGCCGCGTATAGGTCGGGTAGTAGATCCGTTCGATGTACTGAACGCTGAAGCCGTCGCTGTCCTGGCCCATCGGCAACAGCACGTGGAAGTACTCGTAGCTTCGAATCGCAAGTCCCAGCGCCACAAACAATCCCAACACGCTAACGGTCTTCCATGCCGCAGCCCGGCGTGACATCAGGATCACGATCATGGGCAGCAGCAGATAGAAGTGTTCCTCCACGCACAGCGACCAGACATGCGAGAACGCGCGGTTAACGGAGTAGTCGACAATGAAGTTTTCCGTGAAGCTGAGAAACTGCCACAGCGGCGACATGCCCGGCGCCTCGCGCCACAGCGGCCAGAACACGTAAAGCGCCAGCACCACCAGGTACACCGGCAGGATCCGATACGCGCGCTTGCGATAGAAATCGAGCATTGAAATGCCTCGACCGTCGCGCACTGGCTTAAGTAGTTGTGAGCCAATCAGGTACCCGCTCAGCACGAAGAAGAGATCCACGCCCATCCAGCCGAAGCGCGCGACGGGACCGAATATGTCGGGTAGCAGACCATCCAAATGGAACACCATCACCACGGCAATCGCCAGGGCGCGAAGCGTATCAAGCCCCGGAAGCCGGTTCTCAGCGAAAAATTTTGCTGTCATGTTGCGTTTGATCACTTCGAAGGATGGGTTTCGAGTGTTATAAGACTACAATTAGGTTAATGGCCTCCGCCCCAAACCATTTTCCATCTGACGCCCCGGACCACAAGCGTTACTTCCTGACCCATCTCGGATTGACCGAGAGGCTTCTGGAACGCTGCCTCGGCGAAGCCCTTTCTGCGGGTGGCGAATTCGCCGATCTCTACTTCGAAGCAGTCACTTCGACGTCGCTGGGCATGGACGAAGGCATCGTTAAGACGGCCGCGCAGGGCATCAGCTTGGGTTGCGGAATTCGCGTTCTTTCTGGCGAACGCACCGGCTACGCCTACACCGACGACCTCAGCCCCGAGCGCCTCCTCAAGGCCGCTCGCACCGCCGCACTCATCGCCAACGGCCCGCAAACCCAGCGCGTGCAGGGCTTTAACGAGACCCGCACACCCTCGCTCTACCCCGTCACCGGCGTTACCGCAGACGCTGAAATCGCCGAGAAGCTCGCCCTGATCGAGCGCGCCAACAAGGCCGCCCGCGACTACGATTCCCGCATCACGCAGGTTCGCGCCTCCATCAACGATGAGCTGCGCCGCATCCTGATCGCCGCCTCCGACGGCACCTACGCCTCCGACACCCAGCCGCTCGCACGGCTCAACGTTGCCGTCATCGCCAAAGACGCAACCAACACCGCGCGCGGCACCAGCGGCGGCGGCGGACGCATCACCCTCGACTTCTTCGAGGGCGACAAGTCTCCCGAACACTATGCCCGCGAGGCTGCACGCACCGCCATCCTCCAGCTTGGCGCGGTAGCCGCCCCCGCCGGCGAGATGCAAGTCGTGCTAGGCCCTGGCTGGCCCGGCGTCCTCCTCCACGAAGCCGTCGGCCACGGACTCGAGGCCGACTTCAACCGCAAGAAGACCTCCGCCTTCGCAGGCCTCATCGGCCAGCAGGTTGCGTCCTCGAAGGTCACGGTCGTAGACAACGGCCGCATGCCCGGCCGGCGCGGCTCCATCAACGTCGACGACGAAGGCAATGCCACCCAGGAAACGGTCCTCATCGAGAACGGCATCCTCCGCGGCTATCTCTCGGACAAGCTGAGCTCGCGCCTGATGAACATGCCCAACACCGGCAGCGGTCGCCGCGAAAGCTATCAGTCCATCCCCATGCCGCGCATGACCAACACCTACATGCTCAATGGCGAAGATCAGCCCGCTGACATCTTGAAGTCGGTGAAGCGCGGCCTCTACGCCGTGAACTTTGGCGGCGGCCAGGTAGACATCACGAGCGGCAAATTTGTTTTCACTGCGAGCGAGGCCTACCTCATCGAGGACGGCATCGTCACCGCGCCAGTCAAGGGCGCAACCCTGATCGGCAACGGGCCCGAAGCGCTCAAATACGTCTCGATGGTTGGCAATGATCTCGCGCTCGACGAAGGCGTTGGCACCTGCGGCAAAGCCGGCCAGAGCGTTCCCGTCGGCGTTGGCATGCCGACCATCAAACTGGACCGCATGACCGTAGGCGGCACAGGGCACTAAGAATTTTCACGCTTGAACTGCACACAGGACCAGAACTTCCCACGCAAGCTCAACCGCAAGAAGAAGGAAGACCATGGCTACCAAAGTTGCAATAACTCCTGAGAAGCTTTACGAGTGCGAAGTGAAACGTCGCCGCGTGCGCGCAGGCGGAGGCTATGAGCCGTTCTGGAAAGTCAAAACCGTTGCCGACGCAATCCTCGATGGCGACACCGAGTTTCGCTGCAAGGAGTGCCACGGACCGCTGAAGCTGCACAAGCGTCACACCCCCGGCGCCGTCTCGCACGTCGAGCACAAGCTGAAGAGCGACTCCGAGCATTGCCCGGTTGGCGCGCGCTTTCATGCTGCCGCCGACGGCCGCGCGACCCGCCTTTCAGGTACGCCCGTAGCTTAAGGAAAGCGCCCGCAGCCTGAGAAAGTTGATGCAATGCACCAGCGCTTGAGGACATCCCGTTGAGCACCACCACAAACGCCGCACACGCTACCGGCCACGCTGCCGATCTGAAGCAGCTCGCCGAGCAAGCGGTCGCTCGCGCCCTGGCACTCGGCGCCACCGACGCCGAAGCGGTAGCCGTGGAGAGCGAAGAGTTCCACGTCAACGTTCGCCTCGGCCAGGTGGAGCAGCTCACCGAGTCGGGTTCGCGCGCCCTCGGTCTGCGCGTCCTGTTCGCTGAAGGCGCGGGAAGCCGCACCGCCAGCACCTCCACCAGCGATCTCTCGCCCGACGGCGTGACGCGCATCGTTGACTCCGCGGTTCAGCTCGCGCGCGTCACAGGCGTCGATCCCTTCGCCGGCCTTCCGGAGCGCGACGCCTTCGGCTCCAACGACGTCTCCGCGCTGGCACTCTACTTCAACGACGTCGACGCGATTTCGCCCGCCGAGCGCATCGAGATCGCCCGCAGCTGCGAAGCCGGCGCCATGGCCTACGACACGCGAATCCAGAACTCCTCCGGCGCGGACTTCGATGCCAGCACGACCCACCGCTTTATGACCAACTCGCGCGGCTTCTCAGGCGAGTATCGCAGCAGCTACTGCGGCTTTTCCGTCACCCCGATCGCGCAGGATGCTAGCAAGTCCGGAAGCACCATGCAGCGTGACTTCTGGTACTCCTCCGCCCGCACAGCAAAGCTCCTCGAAAGCCCCGAAGCCATTGGCCAGATCGCAGCCCAGCGCGCGCTTCGCCGCCTTGGTGCGCGGCCTGTTCCCACCCAGCGCTGCCCTGTCGTCTTCGCTCCGGAAGTCGCACGCGGCCTGATGGGCAACCTGCTCGCCGCCGCCGATGGCGACTCCATCTACAGAAACTCGAGCATGTTCTCCGGCAAACTCGGCGAGCAGGTCGCCGGCGAAAACATCACCATGATCGACGACGGCACCATGGTCTTCGATCACGATCTGGAAGACGGTACCCACCTCCGCGTCGGCGGCTTCGGCACCTCGCCCTTCGACGGCGATGGCCTGCCAACGCGTCGCACCGTCGTCATCGACCGCGGCATCCTCAAGCACCTCATGCTCAACACCTACACCGCGCGCAAGCTCAACATGCAATCGACGGGCAAAGCCTCACGCGGTCTTGCCGGCGCTCCCGGCATCGGCGGCGGCAATTATTTTCTGGAGCCCGGCGTCCTCACACCCGAGCAAGTCATCGGCGGCGTCACCTCCGGCCTCTACGTCCTCCAGACCATGGGCCACGGCGTCAACCTCGTCACGGGCGACTACTCCGTCGGCGCCAGCGGCCTCTGGATTGAGAACGGCGAGCTCGCCTATCCAGTCGAGCAGATCACCATCGCCGGCAACCTCAAGGACATCTTCCGCAACGTCGTCGCCATCGGCAACGATCTGGAATTCCGCGGCTCCGGCGCCGTGCCCACGGTACGCGTCGATGGCATGACCGTCGCCGGCAGCTAGCACCCCGCCTCAAAATCCCCGACCGTCTAAAATCCAACCTGTGGCCGCGCCCTTCGCCTTCGCACACCGAGCCGAGTTCCTCCCCGAGAGCTCCGACGACCTCCTGCGCAGCATCCCCGCCTCCCCCGGCGTCTTCGCCCTCCGCGGCGCCGACCCCGTCTCCGAACCCTACCTAAGCCGCGCCGCCGACCTGCGCCGCCGATTACGCCGTCTCCTCGCCCCGCCCGAAGCCCTCGACGCAAACGGTCAGCCTATCCCCTCCAAGCGCCTCAATCTGCGCGCACGCATTCACTGGATCGAGTGGACCCGCACCGGCTCCGACTTCGAATCAACCCTCCTCCTCTATCGAGCCTCCCGCGCTGCCTTCGGTCCCGAAGAAGCTCGCCGCCGCCTTCGCCTCCACGCCCCCTACGTCCTCCGCATCACGATGTCGCAACCGCACCCGCGCGTCTACTCCACCAACCGCCTCAGCAAAAAATCCCTCCGCGAATCCTTCGGCCCCTTCCCCTCGCGCGCCGCCGCCGAACGCTATTGCGATGCCGTGCTCGACCTCTTCCTGCTCCGCCGCTGCTACGAAGATCTGGCCCCCTATCCCGAGCACCCAGGCTGCGTCTACGGCGAGATGAACAAATGCATGCAGCCCTGCAAAGAAGGCAACCCGCAGGCCTGCACCCTCGAGCAATACGCGCGCGAGGCGCAGCGGGTCTTCGATTTCTTCCTCACCCGCGGCCAATCGCTGCTCGACGAAATCGCCGCCCAGCGCGATGCCGCCAGCGAGGCGATGGACTTCGAAGGCGCCGCGACCCTCCACAAACAGTGGGAAAAAGTTCGCGCCGCCTCCTTGCTCGCCGACGAACTCGTCCGTCCAATCGACCAAGTGCGTGCGCTCGTCCTCCAGGAAGCCGCACCCCGCGAAGACGAAGCGCGACCCGAAGCCGCCGCCGTCTTTCTCTTCCATCACGGCCACCTCTGCGGCCCCGAACGCCTCTCCACCCTCGGCGTCCGCGCCGTCCGCGAGCAGACCGCAGTCGGCAGCAGCCTGTTCGCGCAGCCACTCATGCTCGCGCCCATCCCCCTGGAGCCAGCGCCAGAACAAGAACCCGCCCCAGCGCTCCTCACCCCCGAGGACCGCGCCCGCGCCGCCATCGATGCGCTCGCGATGCACACCGAACCCGCCCCCGACATGGCCGAGTTCTGCGACCACCTTTCCCTCCTCCGCCGCTGGTACTACCGCCCCGAAAAGCAACGCGCCGGCGAAGTCTTCCTCCCCAACCCAGACGGCTCCTGGCCCATCCGCCGCATCCTCAACGGAGCCGCCCGCGTCGCCCTCGGCCCACCCGCCCCAGTCGCACCGGCAGACCGCGAGGCCGCCAAGGCCCTCAAGACGAAGATCATCCACCCCGGCCGCGAAGGCGTGGAGCGCGAAGTCCCCGTCCTCCCCAAACGCAGCCGCACGCGCAAAGCCATCACCCCGGGCGATCTCGCGGAATGACCTCGCCCGCGCTGCTAAACTGAACTCCTGATGATCGAACTGGCATTTTCCATCCTGGCCGCAGACTTCGCGCACCTCGCCGACGAAATCGCCCGCGCCACCGAAGGCGGCGGCACCATCGTCCACGTCGACGTAATGGACGGCCACTTCGTCCCCAACATCACCTTCGGCCCACCCGTCGTCAAAGCCCTCCGCCCGGTCACCAGCCTGCCCCTCGACTGCCACCTGATGATCGAGAACCCCGACGAGTTCATCCCCGCTTTCGCCGAAGCCGGCGCCGACATGGTCTCCGTCCAGGTCGAGGCCTGCCGCCATCTCAACCGCACCCTGCAGCTCATTCTCGACCACGGCATGCTTCCCGGCGTCGTGATCAACCCCGCCACCCCGGTCGAAATGCTCTCGGAAGTCCTTTCGATGGTGCATCATGTGCTCGTCATGAGCGTCAATCCCGGCTTCGGCGGCCAGAAATTCCTGCCCCGATCCATCGAGCGCATCGCCCACCTCCGCCGCCTGCGCCACGAGCTGGGCCTGAATTATCGCATCGAAGTCGACGGCGGCATCGCTCACGATACGGTCGCGAGCGTCGTCGAAGCAGGAGCGGACATGCTCGTCGCAGGGTCCGCCATCTTTCAACCAGGCAAGACCGAGGAGAATGCACGCGACTTTCTGCGCGTAGCTCGCGCGGCAAGCTAGGCAAGCAACAGCCGGACAGACGGAAGAATCGACCCGGCGGATGCGATTCGGGCGCTTCGCCAGATAGAATAGAAGCTGTCCCGGAGACCGCCGCCGGGCAGTTGGATTTGGCGGCTCACACCGCACAGCAGATGGAGTTCGCGGCCACGCCGCAGCAGATGGAGTTTGGATGCGCATAGAGTTTGGCAGTTTCTTTCCCAACAACCGGGCAGGCCTGATGGCCGGCTTCGCGGTGGCCGCGCTGCTTGCTGGAGCTCCAGCGCTGCGCGCGCAGGACGCAAACACACAGACGGTAAACCAGCAGACCACGAGCCAGCAGCTAGGCCAGGGAACCGTAACAGATACTCAGAAAACCACCGTGGATGCGCAGGGCAAGGAGACGACGTCCGCCTCGTCATCCCTCACCTTCGGCGCTAAGAAGAAGAAGTCTCACATCGCCAAGGCAGACCGCATCCAGGAGACCAAGGACACCAAGGCCGAGCTCAAGAAGGAAGCCAAGTTCAACCCGCTGATCGGCAAAGACCAGCAGCTTCCCGATAAGCAGCTCTACGACAAGGCAGTCGCCCAGATCGCCAGCGGCCATTACGATATCGGCCGGCTCGACCTGCAAACCCTCCTCGATACGTATCCCGACTCGCAGTACATGATGCGCGCCAAGCTCGCCGTCGCGGATGCCTGGTATAAGGAAGGCGGCAGCGCAGCCCTCACCGAAGCCGAGCAGGAGTACCGCGACTTCATCACCTTCTTCCCCAACGTCCCCGAGGCCGCCGAAGCCCAGCTGCGCATCGGCGACATTTACTTCAAGCAGATGGACGTTCCGGACCGCGACTACTCCAAGGCAACGCATGCCGAGCAGGAGTACCGCACCATGCTCAAGCAGTACCCCGACGCGCCCAAGCCGATTCTCGACGACGCGCGCCAGAAGCTTCGCGAAGTCCAGGAAGTTCTCGCTGACCGCGAAGCCGAGCTGGGCTCCTTCTATGCCTCGCACGGCAACTGGCCCGCCTCCATCGCGCGCTACCAGACGGTCGTCGACACGTACCCTCTCTACAGCCATATGGACGATGTGCTGATCGGCATTGGGGACGCATACGAGGCGGAAGCCGCTCTTGTCCGCACCGAAGTCGTCTGTTCCAAGAAGCTTCCTCCCGGAACCCGCTGCCTGCCTGAAGGCGCCAAGGGCCGCCTGCTCGAGGACTACGACAGCAAGGCCGCCGAAGATTACCGCAAGGTCGTGGTCTATCACTCCGCCGCGCCCCACGTGGAGGATGCCAAAGAGCGCCTCACCGGCATGAACCTGCCCATCCCGACTCCCACCAAGGAGCAGGAAGCGCTCAGCGAAGAGCTCGAGAGCAGCCGCGCGCAGTACAACCTTCAGAAGCGTATAGAACTGCTCTTCCTTCGCGAGCCCGACACCGTCACAGCAGCCAGGATGGGCATGCCCACGCTTGAAGATCCAACGCCCACAACGGCGCCCGTGGTGGTCAAGGAGTTGATGGCCGACTACCATGACGCCTTCGAGCCCAATCCTGCGGCCAAGCAGCCCGCAGCGGCCGCAGCAACGCCCTCTGCAAGCGGCGAGAGCGAGACCTCCGCAGCACCACCCCCGCCAGCATCGGCTGCGCCCCCAACCCTGGAAGACGTTCCCAGTGAGAGCGGAGCAGTCAATAACAGCGACAAGACCGTCACCGAGGTTGAGCCCGCATCGACACCGCCGGAGACCAACACCGGGACCGGCACTGGCCTGGGCGTAGAAGTCGTCACCCCCGGCAGCGAAGCTCCAGCAACCGGCACCGGCGCCAGCAACCTGCCCGCCGCCACCGGCGCGCAGGATCCAAACTACGGTCTGCCCATGCCCAAGGCAACGGCTACTGCGCTGCCCGCGGTCGAAAAGGCTCCTGAGGCTCCCGATCAGGTAAACGAAGCAGAGGGCCACGCAACCGCCCCGGGTGGTCAACCGCCTGCAACCCAGGCCAACGGCAAGAAGAAAAAAACTAAGGCCCCCAAGGAAGACAAGAACGACGAGAGCTCCAGCAAGCACAAGCCCAAGAAGGGCCTCGATAAGCTCAACCCGTTCTAGAGACAGGAAACAGGAAGTAGAAAAAGGAGGAGCCTCGGCTCCTCCTTTTCTTTTGCACCACCCTTTCTAAACCCTGATCCCTGATCCCTAATCCCTGTCTCACCCTGCTACCCTTAAAGCTTATGAGTCAGGAACTACCCAAGGCATACGATCCCTCGCTGATTGAAGAGAAGTGGTCCAAATTCTGGGTCGACGAGAAGATCTTCTCCGTCCCCACCCCCGCCGACGCCAGCACCATCACGCCCTTCGTCCAACTCCTCCCGCCGCCCAACGTTACCGGCCGCCTGCACATGGGCCACATGCTGAACCAGACAGAGATGGACATCCTCACGCGCTGGCATCGCATGTCCGGCGACACCGCAGTCTGGGTTCCCGGCACCGACCACGCCGGCATCGCCACGCAAATGATGGTCGAGCGCCAACTCTCTGCCGAAGGCAAGAAGCGCACCGACTTCACCCGCGAGGCTTTCACCGAAAAGGTGTGGGCCTGGAAGCAGCAGTACGGCTCTGCCATCACCGACCAGATGCGCCGCCTCGGCGCCTCCGTCGACTGGTCCCGCGAATACTTCACCATGGACGACCGCCTCAGCATCGCGGTCAAGGAAGCCTTCGTCCGCCTCTGGGAGCAGGGCCTCATCTACCGCGGCGCCTACATCGTCAACTGGGACCCCATCCTTGGCACCGCCGTCTCCGATCTCGAAGTCGAATCCGAAGAGCGCGGCGGCCATCTCTTCCACATTCGCTACCAACTCGCCGACGGCACCGGCTCCATCGTCATCGCCACCACCCGCCCCGAGACCATGCTCGGCGACACCGCAGTCGTCGTAAATCCCGCCGACGACCGCTACACCGCCTTCGTGGGCAAGAAGTTGATCCTGCCGCTCGTTGCCCGCGAGATCCCCATCCTCGCCGACGACTGGGCGCAGCCCGAGTTCGGTACCGGCGCCGTCAAAGTCACGCCCGCCCACGACCCCAACGACTTCGCCATCGGCCAGCGCCACAACCTGCCCTCGCCCAGCATCATGGACACGCAAGCCCGCATCCATCTCGAAGGCTCCCCGTACCACGGACTCGACCGCTTCGAGGCTCGCAAGCGCATCGTCGCCGACCTCGAAGCCGCAGGCCTGCTCGTCGCCATCAAGGACCACACCCTCACCCTCCCCATCTCCCAACGCACCGGCGCCGTCATCGAGCCGCGCCTCTCCATGCAGTGGTTCATCGCCGTCAACAAAACCCCCAACGCCGGCGGGAAATCCATCGCCGCAAATGCCATCGCCGCTGTTCGCGAAGGCCACATCCAGTTCACCCCCGAGATGTACTCCAAGACCTACTTCGAGTGGATGAACAACATCCACGACTGGTGCATCTCTCGCCAGCTCTGGTGGGGCCATCGCATCCCCGCGTGGCATTGCGGCCAGTGCGGCGAGATCAACGTCGCACTCGAACGCCCCACCGCCTGCTCAAAATGTACGAGCTCGGAACTCACGCAGGAGACCGACGTCCTCGACACCTGGTTCTCCTCCGGGCTGCTTCCCTTCACCGTCTTTGGTTGGAGCGCCGACAACAAGCTCACTCCAGACCTCTCCGCCTTCTATCCCACCCAACTCCTCGTCACCGGCTTCGACATCCTCTTCTTCTGGGTCGCCCGCATGATCATGCTCGGCTGCCACTTCATGCTCGACGTCCCCAACGCAGACGGCAGCCCCCGCACCCTCGCCAACGCCGTCCCCTTCCGCGACGTCTACATCCACGCGCTCGTCCGTGATGCCGACCGCCAGAAGATGTCCAAGACCAAGGGCAACGTCATCGACCCCATCGAGATCGTCACAAAATACGGCACGGACGCCGTCCGTTTCACCCTCGCCTCGCAAGCCTCGCCCGGCACCGACATCGCCTTCAACGAAGCCCGCACCGAAGGCTACCGAGCCTTCGCCAACAAAATCTGGAACGCCGCCCGCTTCCTCCAGATGAACATCGACCGCGGCATCGAAGCCGGCTACAAGATCTCTCTCAGCGGCCACGATTCCGTCTCCCTCGATCTCCCCGAGACCACGCCGCTCGAAACCCGCTGGATCTTCTCGCGCCTCTCCACCGTCTCCGACAGCGTAGCCCACTCGCTCGCCGACTACCGCTTCGACGAAGCCGCCAACGCCGTTTACCAGTTCTTCTGGGGCGAGTTCTGCGATTGGTATCTCGAACTCGTAAAACTTCGCCTCAACTTCGATGGCCCGCACAGCGACGTCGCCGCCCTCACGCTCAACGCCCTCGTCAGCGTCTTCGAGGCCGCCCTGCGCCTGCTCTCGCCCTTCATGCCCTTCCTCACCGAAGAGCTCTGGCACGCCCTCTACGCCAGCGTCGGCACCGCATCGCCAGCAAAATCCATCGCCCTCACCCGCTACCCCATGCGCGAAGACTTCGCCGCCAACGAAGCCTCCGTCCTGGCGATGAACACCCTGCAAGATCTCATCGTCACCATCCGCGGCCTGCGCAAAGAGCTCGCCGTCCCCGAGAAAGAATCTACTCCCATCCAGCTCCACGCCAGCGCAGCCATCTCCACCCTCGCCCACACCAACGCCGATATGCTCTCGCGTCTCGCGCGCGTCGGCGCCGTCGAACTCGCCCCCGCAACCCTCACCGGCAACAACGCCCGCTCGACCTCCGCCTTCGATGTCTCGGTCCTTTACGAGCGCACCATCGACGTCCCCGCCGAGCGCGAGCGCCTCACCAAGGACCTCGCCAAGTTCACCAAGGGTCTCGAAGCCGCCGACAAGCAACTCGGCAACGAAGGCTTCATCGCCCGCGCCCCTGCACACATCGTCGAAGGCCTGCGCAAGCAGCACGCCGAAACCCTCGCCCTGAAACAAAAGACCGAAGCCGCTCTGGCTGCTCTGCCGCCCGGCTAGCGACCTTCGCCCCTCTTCTCACGTCTAACCTCCACATAGAACGCGCCTCACCACGCGTCGTCCCACCCCTCAACCGCTGCAAACCTGGAGTAATCCAATGCCTTTCCCCATCAAAACCTGCATCATCTGCGAAGAAGAGTTTGAGCTGCGCCCGGACAAACCCGGCTATGCCAATCGCTGCCCCTCCTGCTCCACACCCGAGGCCGCCGAACTAATCGCGCAACACCCAGCCGCCACGACCGACCGCGAAGCCAACGCCGCCCGCCGTGACGCCATGCGCAACCTGCTCTACAGAAAAGATAGCTAGCAGGATCGACGTTCCGACAGCCAGGCCTACTTCTTCGCCTCATCCGCCGGCAGCTCCCGTTGCTCCACCGCGATCGTAACGTTCTCGTGCTTAATATCCAGCCGCAGCAGGTTGAACGCGCTCATGTACACGTTTGCGATCCACACAACGGCGAGCCACGCAATCACATACCCGCGCCATCCGCTGTACAACAGCTGATACCGAAACAGCAGCAACGCCAGCGCCGCAACATAATGCGAAAAGCAATACTCGCAGGTGAACAGGTAGAAGAATTTCCTCTTCGGCAGCGACTTGCAGTCCTGACTCATCTTCTTGCAGAACTCGCGCGGCTCGCGAAAGACTTCCTCGTGCGTGACAGTCCACGCCACGCAGGCCACCGGCAGCGCAAGCATCAGCAACCACGCAAATTGATGCGCCAGCGGCACAGCCAACTCAACGGGCATGAGCGCGCCTCGTCCCACTGTGATCAGCGTCCTTCAAGAGCCATGCCATGAGCGTTAGGATGCAGATATGAGTTCTCGCGAAGAGTTGAATCCAGTCGCGCTCCGTGCCGCACTGGTTGGCACCCGGTTTCCCGCCCGCCTGCACCACTTCCCCACGGCCGAGTCCACCAATACCCTGCTGCTCGATGCCGCCGCCAACGGCGCTCCCGAAGGCACCATCTACCTCGCCGACGCGCAGACCCAGGGCCGCGGCCGCAGCGGCCACACCTGGCACTCCTCACCCGGCGACGGTCTCTACCTCAGCGTCCTCGCCAAACCGCGCCTGCCGCTGCGCGAAGCCCTCTGGATCTCGCTCGCCACGGGCCTCGCCGTGCAGTCCGCCATCAGAACGGTCACCGGCCTCAACGCCGACATCCGCTGGCCCAATGACCTGCTCCTCCCGCAACCCTCCGGACCCGGCAAGAAGCTCGGCGGCATCCTCGTCGAAGCCGCCGTCGAGCCCGGCGAAGACGCGATGCTCCGCTACGCCGTCATCGGCATCGGCCTCAACATCAACCACGAAAGCTTCCCCCCCGAACTCTCGCCCATCGCCACCTCGCTACGCATCGCCACCAACGAACCACAGAGCCGCAACGCCCTGATGATCGCAATCCTCCGCGCGCTCGACCTCGAGCTCACGCAGCTCGAAGCCCAGCAGCCCGACCTCCTCACCCGCTTCACCGCCGCCTCCACCTGGGTGCGTGGCAAACGCGTGCACGTCCCGGAGCAAGGTGGCTACACCGGCATCACCGCAGGCCTCGACCCCAACGGCTACCTCCTCGTCGACGCCGACGACCACACCCAGCGCACCGTCCTCTCCGGCGGCGTCCGCGAAGAAGCATAGCCCTTCACCCATATCGTGCTTAACGTTAGCCGTCCGCGTAGGACTCCGCGTAGGAGACTGATAAGATAGCTGATTGAGGCGGGAAAGCTCTGCATGCTACTGGCACTCGATGTAGGAAACTCCAACACGGTATTTTGTCTCTTCGCGCCCGCGACCGGCGCAGAACCCGCACGCATGGTCGCCGACTGGCGCGTCACCACACCCCACAAGCAAACCGCCGACGAGCTTGGCGTTCTCTTCCAGGCCCTCTTCAGCATGCGTGGACTGAAGCCCGAAATCGTCACCGGCATCGCAGTCTCCTCGGTTGTCCCACCACTCGACGCAGCCATCCGCACGCTCTGCGATACTTTCTTCCACATCCGCCCTCTCTTCATCGAGCCCGGCGTGAAGACCGGCCTCCCCGTCCTCACCGACAATCCCAGCGAAGCCGGCGCCGACCGCATCGTCAACTGCGTCGCCGCCTTCGACCTCCTCGGTGGCCCCACCATCGTCGTCGACATGGGCACAGCCACTACCTTCGACGTCGTCTCCGCGAAAGGCGAGTTCATCGGCGGCGCCATCGCTCCCGGCATCGGTATCTCTGCGGACGCGCTCTTCGCCCGCGCAGCACGCCTTACCCGCGTAGAGATTAAGAAGCCCGCAAAAATCATCGGCACATCCACGACCGACAACATCCAGATCGGCCTATACTACGGCTCCATCGGACAAATCGATGGCATCCTCGAGCGCATGATCGCCGAGCTCGGCCCCGAGACCAAGACCATCGCCACGGGCGGCCTCGCCACACTCATCGCCGCAGACTCAAAACACATTCAGCACGTCGACGACAACCTCACCCTCAACGGCCTCCGCCTCATCTGGGACCGCAATCACGATCGCCATCGCAGAAGATAAAGCAGGGATTAGGAAACAGGGATTAGGGATTAGAACGCACGCCCTTAATCCCTAACCCCTAATCCCTAATCCCTGTCCTTATGAACTACTTCGAATACTTCTCCGAGATCGAAGAGCGCTTCAGCCGCCGCCGCGGCTCCATCCTCCTGCTCAACACCCTCGACTGGGCCCTGATCGAAACCTGGCGCGAGGCCGGCATCCCACTCGAAGCCGTCCTGCGCGGCATCGACGCGGCCTTCGACAAATATGACGCCCGCTCCACCAAAGCTCGCGGCCGTCTACGCAAGGTAAACGGCCTAGCCTGGTGCGCGCAGGCCGTAATGCAATCCGCCGAAGAGCTCGTCGAAGCCTCCACCGGCCTCGCTCCCACAACTTCCCGCGAGCCGCGCGAGTCCGGCTTCGAATCCGAGCGCGTAGCAGCTTTCCTCGAACAGAACGCCCAGGCCCTCGATGCCGCGTCCCTCCCCGAAGAATTATCCGACGCAATCCGCGCGACCACCGCCGCTCGCCTCCGCGAACTCGCCGCCACCATGCGCAGCCCCACCCCACTCCCACTCGACGACCTCGATCGCACCCTCACCGTGCTCGAAGAAAAACTCTTCGCCGCGCTCCAATCCTCGGCCAGCGAACAAGAGCTCGTCGACCTGAAGACCCAGGCCGACCGCGAGCTCGCTCCCTACCGCGCGAAGATGTCCGCCGTGCAGCTTCGCCAGGTGCAGCAGCAGTTTCTCCACAAGCGTCTTCTCGAACTCCGCGCGCTCCCGCGCCTAAGCTTGTTCTACATGAGCCACGCATGAGCGAAACCCTGCACATCGATCGCGCGCTCTACAGCGGCAACGGCCTCGCGCTCAGCGACCGCGGCACCCCCGTGCTGGTTCCCTTCACCCTTCCCGGCGAAACCGTCGAAGCCACAAACCCCAACGCCAGCAATGAAGCTCATCTTCTCTGCGTCCTCACGCCCTCACCCGAGCGCGTCGCACCGCCCTGCCCGCACTTCGGCGTCTGCGGCGGCTGCCACTACCAGATGGCGAACTACCCGGAGCAGCTTCGCCTCAAACAATCCATCTTCGCGGACCTCCTTCGCAGCGCAGGCATCGAAGCGCCGCCCCAACCCACCATGCACTCCGCCGAACCCTGGGGCTATCGCAATCGCATTCGTCTCCGCGTAGCGCATGCGGTCGGTGGCGGCGACGAAGCCGGCACCGAGGGCTCCCTCCGCCTCGGCTACAACCGCCACGCCACCACCGAATTCCTTCCCATCACTACCTGCCTCATCGCCGCGCCCGTTCTCTGGTCCACAGCAAAATCCCTCCTCGCCGCCGCAGCAGCAGACCGCGACGTCGCCTACTGGCTCAACGCCACCGCCGAAGTCGAGCTCTTCTGCGACCACACCATGAAGCGCATCCAGGTCACCTTCTTCGTCGCTCCACGTACCAAGGCCATCTTCGGCTCGCTCGACCGCGCAGCAATCACTCTACAGGCCTACGCTCCTCAAGGTGTGTTAATCACCGCAACAGCCGCAGCCGCATTCGACCCCCGCACCGGTCCCACCGGCCGCATGATCGCAGAAGCCGGCGCACCCGGCCTCAACTATCGCGTGCTCGATGAAACCTACTGGATCACGCGCGGAGGTTTTTTCCAGGCCAACCGCTTCCTGCTCGACACCCTCGTGCAGCTCGTCTGCAACGACGACGATCAGCCACGCTCCGGCGCGCTCGCCTGGGATCTCTTCGCCGGAGTAGGTCTCTTCGCCCGCGTCTTAGCTCGCACCTTCCACGAGATCACCGCCGTCGAAGCCAACCCCACCGCCGTCGCCGACCTCCGCGCAGCGCTCACCAAGCGCGGCACCACCAGCACCGTGTACGAGTCCACCACGCTCGACTTCCTCCGCCGCGCCGTCCTCGAACGCGACCGCCCCGAGCTCATCGTCCTCGACCCGCCTCGCGCCGGCGTAGGCCTCGAAGCCTGCGAGCTCCTCACCCAAATCGCCGCCCCCAAACTCGTCTACGTCTCCTGCGACCCGACCACCCTCGCCCGCGATCTCAGCACCCTCCAAACGGTCTACACCATCCGCGCCCTGCACCTCGTGGACCTCTTCCCCCAAACCTTCCACCTGGAAACCGTAGCAATCCTCGAGCGCAAACCGGACGCCAGCTAGCTCCCCTGCCCCAACCGTGAAACACTAGAAGTCTCTCCCGCACTTCGCAAGGTAGCGCTTCTCATGCCGGCTGTCGGTGCTGCCACATCCTGGTTGTATGACTCCCCTGTCGTCGAGCCGCTCAGGCTTCGCCGGGTTCCGCTGCTCACCGCCTGCGCCTGCTTCGCTCTCGGCGACCTCCTCGCCCTCCGCTGGCAACCCACCCTCCTCCTCGGCGCAGCCACGCTCCTCCTCTTCGCACTCTGCCTCATCAGCCTCCGCAAAGCACCCCGCATGGCCATCGTCCCCGTCTACGCGCTCTGGATCGCCATCGGGTGCTGGTGCGCACAGATCGAGCCCGCCGTCCCGCAACAAGCCACGCTCCATCATCTCGCCGACGGCCTTACCCGCGACGTCCAGGGCACCGTCATCCGCGTGCGCACCCTCCCTCCGCCACCACGCAACGTGCCTCACCCCGCCTTCGAACCCACCGCCTGGGATGCCGACCCCACCCCCGACACGCAATCCATCGACATCGACGTCCAGTCCATCGAATACCTAACGCCCGACCTCTCGATCATGCAGCCCACCACCGGCGGCATCCGCTTCTCGGTAAACGGCCCACAACTCACCCTCCATTGCGGCGATCAGATCGACGTTCCCCTCCGCCTGCGCACACCCGACGTCTACCGCGACCCCGGCGCGTGGTCCTACGCCGACTACTTGCTCAGCGAAGGCATCGGCGCAACCGGCAGCACTCGATCCTCGCGCGTGCAGATCATCCACACCGCGCGCCCCACGCTGCGTTGCCGCATCTTCGCCGCGCAAGCCTGGGCCTCCAACCGCCTGCAGTCCTTCACCACCTCCAGCGCAATCCGCCATCTCCCAACCACGCTCCGTCTCACACCAGAAGACGCGTCCATGCTCAACGCCATGCTCTTCGGCGATCGCACCCACCTCACCCGCGCCCTTCGCGAATCCTTCGAACGCACCGGAACCTTCCACCTCTTCGTGGTCTCCGGCCTGCACGTCGCCCTGCTCGCCGGCGGCTTCTTCTGGTTCCTCCGCCGTCTCCGCGTGCCGCAACCTGTCGCCGTCCTCGCTACCATCCTCATCGCCTTCGGTTACGCCGAACTCACCGGCTTCGGCATCCCCGCCCAGCGCGCCCTCATCATGACAGCGATCTACCTCGTCACCCGCTGGCTCGACCGAGAAATCACTGCGCTCAACGCTCTAGGCGCGGCCGCCCTCGCAGTCCTCGTCCTCGATCCCCGCTCACTCTTCGAAGCCAGCTTCCAGATGACGTTCATGGTCATCCTCGCCATCGCAGGCCTCGCCATCCCACTCAGCGAGCGCCTCATCGCCCCACGCCTCCGCGCCCTTCGCCACCTCGACATCGTTCGCGCCGACGCCGCAGTCCCCCCACACATCGCGCAGTTCCGCGTCCACATCCGCATGCTCACCGATCTCTCCGCCGCCGTCCTCCACCCCCGCCTCGCCAACCTTCCCGCCTGGCTCCTCCGCGCCGTCTTCTGGACCTGTGAAGCCATCCTCATCTCCCTCACCGCCGAGCTATGCATGGTCCTTCCCATGGCCATCTACTTCCATCGCGCCACACTCCTCGCCCTCCCGCTCAACTTCATCGACATCCCTCTGCTCTCCGTCCTCCTCTGCATCGCCATCGTCACCTTCCTCGCCTCACTCATCAGCACTTGGCTTGCTCTCATCCCCGCCGCCATCACCGCTCTCCTGCTACACATCATGCGCTTCACCGTAGACCGCGTGCAGAACCTCACCATCGCCAACCTCCGCACCCCCGAGCCCGCCCCCATCGCCCTCGCGCTCGCCTGCGCCTGCATCCTCTACTGCTGCTGGGCCCTCCGCGCGCATCGCCGCACGCTCTTCATCACCGGCGTCTTCGCAGCTCTGCTCATCCCGCTCGCCGTTCTCTATCCCACGCCGCCGCACCTGCATCCCGGAGCCCTCGAAGTCACCGCCATCGACGTAGGCCAGGGCGACTCCATCCTCGTCGTCAGCCCCGCCGGCGAGACCATGCTGGTCGACGCCGGAGGACCCACCGGCCGCGGCGAAAACGCCCCCGCAGCCACCTGGGACGTAGGCGAAGAAGTCGTAGCCCCTTACCTCTGGTCGCGCCGCATCCGCCACCTCGATGTCGTCCTGCTCACCCACGCGCACTCCGATCACATGGGCGGCATGCCCGCCATCCTGCGCGACTTCCACCCCAGCGAACTCTGGATCAGCATCGAACCCGGCGACTCGCCGCTCTTCTACGCCCTGATCGCACAAGCCCGCGCCCAGCACATGATCATCCGCCACCTGCACGCCGGCCAGACCTTCCCGTGGTCCGACCTCCGCGCCACGGTCCTCGCCCCCGAAGCGCCCTACGTAAACGGCGGCACGCCCATCAACAACGACTCGCTCGTAATCCGTCTCGACGACGCACAAGCCAGCGTCCTTCTCGAAGGCGACGCCGAAGCCCCCAGTGAAGCCGCCATGCTGGCCAACCACCGCGTCCAGCCCGCAACGCTCCTCAAGGTCGGCCACCACGGCAGCCATACCTCCACCACGCCCGAATTCCTCGCCGCAGTCTCGCCCATCGACGCCGTCATCAGCGACGGCCAGCACAACACCTTCGGCCATCCCAGCCCCATCGTCATCGACCGCCTCGGCGCCGCCCACGTCCGCACCTATCGCACCGACCGCCTCGGCGCCACTACCTTCCTCCTCACCCCCGCAGGGGGAATCTCCGCAGCATCTGCCGCGTCTAATTGGTAGACAGTCCTCAGGACTTAACCGTAGGTTGGGAGTTGTCAGCCTCCATTGCTTGCAGCTTGTCGACCTCCACGCCTGTCCACCAGAAGGAGCCGCGATTGCAAAAGCCCGACCCCACCCCCACCACCCCGGCCATCAACCCCAACCCCATCTCCGCAGATGCCCAGGAAGAAGCGCGCCTCATCCGCCGTCTCCAACTCATGATGAACCTTGTGCTGCAGACCATCGCACAAGATCACTCCCTCACCATCGACGACGCCTCGCAAATGATCGCCGACGCGCGTAACGCCGCCCTCGCCATGTTCCCCGGCAAGGAGCTGGCCTACGACCTCATCTGGCGTCCCCGCTTCCAGCGCCTGATGCGCGAACGCTTCCGCATCATGTAGCGTCAGCAAATCGGCGAGTTAGCAAGTTGGCGAGTTAGCAGGTCGGTAAGCTAGCGAATCGTGAAGCCAGCAAGTCAGCGACGACCCCTCACCCGTCGCGAATCCCCACCACAACCCCTCGAAGGGGCACGGCTTCAGCCGTGCCAATCGCCGCTCCATTCCCCAGGGGGCTTTAGCCCCCGAGGAAATAGTGCCACCGCTCGCCAACCCGCTAACTTGCTAACTTGCTAACTCGCTTCTACGACGCCGCGCGCGCCGACCGCCCCGAAATCTCCGCCGCCCGCGCCTCCGCAAACGCCGCCGCTCCCAGCAGCGCACACGAGTCATCCAGGATAATCCGCACCGGCATCGCCTCCAGCAGCGGCGACAGCCGTCCCTTGTCCAGAAACGCCTGCGCAAACTCCCCATTCTGCATCGTCTTCAGAATCTTCGGCGCAATCCCCCCACCCAAATACATTCCACCCGCCGCCAGCACCTTCAGCCCCACATTCCCCGCCTCCGCGCCAAACGCCGACGCAAACATCTTCAGCGTCTCCGCGCAAATCTCACTCGACCCATCTTCACCGCACTGCCCAATCACCGCGTTCGGATCTTCCTTCTGCATCCGCTCGCGCAGCCACGCCGGCTCGTCCATCTTCTCGTCATCCCGCAAAAATGCGTAGATATTTTTGATCCCGATCCCCGACACCACACGCTCAAAACTCACGCGCCCATTCAGCGTCCTGCGCAGATACTGCAGCAGCGCAATCTCGCGATCGTTGCGCGCGGCAAAATCGCAGTGTCCGCCCTCGGAAGGTATCGGCCGATGCCGCCCCGCCTGGTGATTCCAGATCAACAGCGCCTCGCCCAGCCCCGTCCCCGCCGACACCAGTCCCCGGTGCCCCACCGCCGCCGGATCGCCCTTCAGCAGCGTAAATACCTTGTCCGGCGCCAGCTCTGGAATCCCATACCCGTTCGCTTCCAGATCGTTAATCAAAAAAATGTGCTCGATGCCGATCGACTTTTCCAGCTCCCGCTCATCCAGCGTCCAGGGCAGATTCGTCAGCTTCAACCGGCCATCGCGCACCGGCCCCGGACACCCAAAGCACGCCGCAATGATCTCTTCCTTCGCCCCTTCACCCTGCGCCAGAAACGCCTTCACCACTTCATCCAGTGAACCATGCTCGTTGGATGGAAATTTATTCTCCCGCACCAGGCTGAGCCGCCCACCCACAAAGCTGTACAGCGCCAGGTGAACCTTCGTCCCGCCCACATCACCCGCAAGAATCATACAAACCGCCTACTCCCTGAACCCTTAACCCTGGGCCCTGAACCCTCGCTCTTAGATGTCGAGTGTGCCAACGCGGTATCCCTCGCCGCTCGTTTCCGCCGCAGGCAACTTCGCCGCGGCAGCCTCATCGAGCAAGAACAAAAGCTTACCATTCGCAGGCCGTATCAGTTGCGACGGCAGCCGGTCCGGATCTCTCGGGCCCGTCAGCACCTCTGCAAGGATGTCCGTCTTCGACGGCCCTTCCACCTCGAACACCACCTCAGCCGCATGATTGATCACCGGCCACGTCAGAGAAATCCGCCAGACATCCTTCTGCGGCACATGGTTCGCAATCACCAGCCGCCCCAACTCGTTCAGCCCCTCGGTATGCGGAAACAGCGAAGCGGTGTGCCCGTCCGTCCCAATCCCCAGCGTCACCGAATCGAACGCCGGCGTCTCCGCTCCCTCAAGCTTCAGCACATTGCGCAGCGTGCTCTCGTAACGGCTGGCCGCAACTTCCGGGTCCAGCTCGCCCTCCATGCGAAACACATTCTCCGCCGGTATCGGCACCTTGCTCAACAGCAGGTCGCGCGCCACGCCATAATTCGACTCCGGATCATCCGGCCCCACGCACCGCTCATCCACCCAGAACAGTTGCAGCTTGCCCCACGGAATCGTCTTCGCAAACGGCCCCGCCGGATCTGCCAGCAGCTTGAATGTAGCCTGCGGCGTGCTACCCCCCGAGATCGCCAGCCGCGCCACACCGCGCTTGGCTACCGCCGCCTTCACCGTCTCCGCAAACTTCCGCGCCGAAGCCAACGCCATCTCCGCGGCCGTCGGCCAAACCTCGTACGTAACCTTAATCAACCGCGCCATCATCCCCTCCACCCAACCAAATTTCAAACCCAACAAAAGAGCGGCCCGACGGCACCTTCCCCGCCGCAACCGCTCCTCTGTTCCGTCTTTCCTAAGCCCTGTTCCCTAATCCCTGCCTTACAGCTTGTACCACTTCCGCCGATCCCGCTTCAGCAACGCATCCGCCGCCGGAGGTCCCCAGCTTCCCGCATCGTAATTCGGAAAGTCATTCGGCGGACGCTTTGCCCACGCCTCAAGAATCGGCGTCATCAAAGCCCAGGTCGCCTCCACGCCCGAGCGATGCGCAAACAGCGTTCCATCGCCCAGCATCGCGTCCAGCAGCAACCGCTCATACCCGTTCGCCGAGCTCTTGCCGAAACTCTCTGCGTAGCTGAAGTGCATCTCCACCGGCATGATGCTCGTCGTCGGTCCCGGAACCTTCGCGCCAAACATCAGCGAGATGCCCTCGTCCGGTTGAATGCGCATCTTCAACACATTCGGCTGCACCTGGCTCTTCGCGTCATCGGACTTGAACATATGCAGCGGCGGCTGCTTGAACACCACCGTCACCTCCGTCACGCGCTTCGCCAGCCGCTTGCCTGCGCGCAGATAAATCGGCACGCCGGCCCAGCGCCAGTTCTCAATCTGCAGCTTCATCGCCACAAACGTCTCAGTATTCGACTCGGGATCCACGCGGTCTTCCTCGCGATACCCAATCACCTTCTCGCCATCCACGCGCCCCGGCCCATACTGCCCGCGCACTGTGTCTTCCACCTGGATCGGATCAATCGCGTTCCACACCTTGAGTTTCTCCGTCCGCACAGATGCGGATTCGAAGCTGTCCGGTGGCTCCATCGCAACAAAGCTCAGCACTTCCATCACGTGATTCTGCAGCACATCGCGCAGCGCGCCAGCGCTCTCATAGAACGGTCCACGCCCCTCGATGCCAATCGACTCCGCCGCCGTGATCTCCACGTGATCAATAAAGTTGCGGTTCCAGATCGGTTCAAAGATCCCGTTGCCGAACCGGAACACCAAAATGTTCTGCACCGTCTCCTTGCCCAAATAATGATCGATGCGGAAGATCTGGTCCTCGTGCAGCACCCGGTTGATGTCATCGTTCAACTTGCGTGCCGATTCCAGGTCCGTCCCAAACGGCTTCTCGATGATCACGTGCATCCACTGCCCAGGCTCTTTCGACGTCGTCATCTCGTGCTTGCCCAGCCGGTCAGTAATGTCGGCAAAATACTCCGGTGCAACTGCAAGGTAGAAAAGCCGGTTTCCCTTGGTCCCGACCTTCTTGTCGATCTCCGCCAGGAACCCCTTCAGTTTTTCAAATCCCGCATCGTCATCGAAGTTGGTCGTGAAGTAGTCCACCCGCTCCATGAACTGCTTGAGCTTCGGATCGTCCGCCTCAACGCCGCCGCCCTTCACAATGCCGTCTTCCATGTCCGCAGCAAAGTGCGCCGAAATATCCCGGCGCGCCACACCCACCACCGCAAAGGCCTCGGGCAGCAAACCTTCCTGCTTCAGATGAAACAGCGCCGGCAGCAGCTTCCGCTTGGTCAAATCACCCGACGCTCCGAAAATTACGACGATACAGGGATCAGGAACCCGCTCCTGCCGCTTCATGTGATGCTCGAACCCTGCCTGCATCCCCGCGTGTCTTACTTCAGTTGGCATCTACTGCTCCTTACCTGTCTTTGCTACTCGTTGAACCTGCATCTATCCATCCGGCGATCCAATAAATATTCGCCGCCTGCTGATTGGCCGATCGCTTACGCCTTCTTCACCGCATGCCCGCCAAACTCGTGCCGCATCACAGACAGCATCCGGTCAGTAAAGTTATCGTCCTCGCGCGAACGCACCCGGCGAATCAACGACTCGGTAATCACCGGCGCCGACACATTCAGATCAATCGCCTCAAACACCGTCCAGCGTCCTTCGCCCGAGTCCGGCACATACGGCTCCAACCCATCCAGCGTCGGATTCTTCTTCAGCGCATCCGCCGTCAGATCCAGCAGCCACGAACGCACCACCGAGCCATACCGCCAGATATTCGCAATCTGCGTCAAATCCAGCTCCAGCGGCTTCTTCGAGTTCATGATCGAGAACCCTTCCGCATACGCCTGCATCAATCCGTACTCAATCCCGTTGTGCACCATCTTCACAAAGTGCCCGGCGCCACTTGGCCCGGTGCGTCCCCACCCTGTATCGGCAGTCGGAGCCAAAGCTTCAAAGATCGGACGCAGCCGCTCAATCACGTCTTCATCGCCGCCCACCATCATCGAGTAGCCTTCCGTGATCCCCCAGATACCGCCCGATGTTCCTACATCCACAAACTCAAAGCCCTGCGGCTTCAACTGCGCATAGCGCCGCTGCGAGTCCTTGTAGTTCGAATTGCCGCCGTCGATAAAAATATCGCCCTTCTGCATCAGCGGCTTCAGCTTCGAGATCGTGTCGTCGACCGGATCGCCAGCCGGGACCATAATCCAGATCGCTCGCGGCGCCTGCAGGTTCTTCACCAGCTCCTCGAGCGAATTCACGCCCACCGAGCCGGCATCGTTCAACTTCTTCACCGCATCGGCAGAAAAATCAAAGCCGACAACCTTGTGGCCGGCACGGCGAAGTCGCTCCGCCATATTGCCGCCCATCTTCCCAAGTCCAATTAGTCCAAGTTCCATCTTGCACCCGCCCTCACGCGGAAAGTACCACTTAGAGAGTAAACTCAATCGCTGTCAATGCCCAGCGTCACGGCCCCCTGAAAGCCGCTAAATCTGCCTTTTCAACCTTTTACCGCGCAGCCCGCACTTCTCGAACGTTACAGCTCAAACCAAAACCCTCACCCGTGCCTACTGGCCCTTGGAATAGTCCGCGCCAACCGTCACCGACTCCCACGCAGCAATATCCTTCTCCAGCGCCTCAATCTTCGACTTCACCCGCGGCAACGTGCTGCCGCCCAACAACAAATGCAGTGGCGGCTGCTCGGCCTCCACCGCCTTCACAATCGCCTCAGCCGCCTTCTGCGGGTCTCCCGGCTGCTTCCCATCCTGCTCCGTGTAATACGCCCGCATCTTGCCCGCAGTCCCGTCGTAAGCAGGAATGTGCGCCGCCGCCTCGCCACCCGCCTTGCCCAGAAACTTCGTCCGAAACGGTCCCGGCTCCACGATCGTCACCGTAATCCCCAGCGGCTTTACCTCCTGCGCCAGCGCCTCGCTGAAACCCTCCACTGCAAACTTGGTAGCGTTGTACAAACCAAATCCCGGAGTAGCCACCAGCCCGCCAATCGATGACACATTCACTATGTGCCCCGACCCCTGCTTGCGCATCTGCGGCAGCACCGCCTGCGTCACCCGAATCAGCCCAAACACGTTGGTCTCAAACATCGGCCGAAACTCCCCCTCAGCCGACTCCTCCACCGCTCCCACCATCCCATAGCCCGCATTGTTCACCAGCACGTCCACGCGCCCAAACCGCTGCACCGCCGCACTCACCGCAGACTCCACCTGCTTCTGGTCCGTCACATCCATCCACGCCACCAGCGCAGTCTTCGGATACTTCGCCTCCAGCTCCTTCAGCCCTTCCACCCTGCGCGCCGTCCCCACCACCCGCGCACCCTGCGCCAGCAAATACTCCACCAGCTCGCGCCCAAATCCAGTCGACGCTCCCGTTACCAGCCAAACCTTATTGCTAACACTGCTCGAATTTTCCATACTCATCAGACGCCCCCTGCGCCTCGCACGATGCAACCCCGCCCCGCTCTACTTCGCGAAACGTTGCGCTTCTCTTCGCGACCTTTGCGTCAAAGCTTTCGCCTCGCTCGCCACACCCTTTACTCCAGCAGCTCCGTCACACCATCCTCGCCCGCAACCAGCACCATCGACGCCATACCCAGAAACAGTCCATGCTCCACCACTCCAACAATCCCACGAATCTCCGCCGCCGTCTCCTCCGGCTCAGGAATCTCTCCGCACGCGCAGTCCAGGATGTAGTTGTTCTCATCCGTCAAATACACCGACCCGTCCGGATGATGCCGCAGCTTCGGCCGCAGACCCAGCTCGTCCAGCTTCCGCTCCACCAGCGGCAGCGCCATCTTGATCACCTCCACCGGCAACGGAAACCGCCCCAGCACCGGCACCACCTTGGTCGAATCCACTACCACCACAAACTTATCGGCCGCGCTCGCCACAATCTTCTCCCGCAGCAACGCGCCTCCCCCACCCTTGATCAGCGAAAGCCCAGGCCCCACCTCATCCGCGCCGTCAATATAGAGATCCAGCTCCGGCAGCTCCGCCAGCGTCACCACATCCATCCCCAGCGACTGCCCCAGCTTCGTGCTCGCGTCGCTAGACGCCACGCATCGAATCTTCAGCCCCGCCTTCACCCGCTCCCCCAACGCCTTGATAAACATCACGGAAGTAGTCCCAGTCCCCAACCCCACCCGCATCCCATCCTCAACCATCTCCGCTGCCCGCTTCCCAACCAGCGCCTTAGCCTCATCCTGCGTCATTCCATCACCATCCCAATCCCTGATCCCTAATCCCTGACGGGGTCCCCGGCGAGCGTTCCTTGCTCGCTGGGGGTCTCATCCCTCGCAGTTCAGGGTCTTAGCCGCGGGTCCTCAATCGGCGAGGAAAGAAGGCCCGCGGCTAAAACCCTGTCTGCAAAACCCGAAGGCGGCAGCCCATCAAGACCGCCGCCCTCTGGGCCCTGGGCCCTGAACCCTGGGACCCTTTTCTTCCTACTTCTTCACCAGCCCCTTCGCAGTTTCCACAACATGTGCAACGGAAATCCCCAGCTTTTCCAGAACAATCGGCCCTGGTGCCGAAGCTCCAAAGCGGTCAATCCCGATCGCCACGCCGTCGCGCCCGATGTACTTCCACCAGCCCATCGTCGCTCCAGCCTCAACCGAAATCTTCGGAACGCCATGCGGGAAGATCGACATCTTGTACTCTTCCGTCTGCTCCTCAAAGATCTTGAAGCTAGGCATCGACACGACAGTCGCGTTGATCCCGGCATTCTTCAGCTCGAGCGCGGCCTTCATCACCACCTCGACCTCCGATCCTGTCGCAACCAGCACCACATCCTTGCCAAACGCCTCGAGCACGTACGCACCCTTGCGCACGCCCTCAGCCACCTTGTACTTCGCCGCGTCGAGCACCGGCAGATCCTGCCGGCTCAACGCCATGAAGCTTGGCCCATGCCGCTCCAGCGCCAACTGCCAGCAAGCCGCTGTCTCGTTCGCATCCGCCGGACGAAAATCCGTCAGCTTCGGAATCACGCGCAGGCTCATCAGGTGTTCAATCGGCTGGTGGGTAGGCCCATCCTCGCCCAGCCCCACCGAATCATGCGTGAAGATGTACAGCGAGTGCGATCCCATCAGCGCGCCCATACGCATCGCCGACCGGCAATAGTCGCTGAACGTAAAGAACGTCGACCCAAACGGAATCAGCCCGCCATGCGCCGCCATTCCATTCACCGCCGCCATCATGCCAAACTCGCGCACACCAAAGAACACGTTGCGGCCCTTGGGATCCACATGGAAGCTAGGCGAATCCTTGAAGATCGTCTTGGTCGACGCCGTCAGATCCGCCGCGCCGCCAAACAGCTCCGGCACAACGTTCTCAATCGCATTCATCACCTGCTGGCCGGCGTTACGCGTGGCAACCGGCTTGTCGACCGGGAAAACCGGAATCGACTTCTCCCAGCCAGCTTCCAGCTTGCGCGCCTGCGTGCGTTCGTACTGCGCACCCTGCACCGGATACGCCTTCTTGTACGCATCGAACTTCGCCTGCCACTCCGCCTGCGCCTTCTTGCCCTTCTCCACCGCCTGCAGCCAATTCTTCCCCGCCTCTTCCGGCACGTAGAAGCTCTTGTCCTCAGGGAACCCAAGATTCTTCTTGGTCGCCTTTACCGCATCCGCGCCCAGCGCCTCACCGTGGACCTTGTTAGTCCCGGCCTTCGGGCTGCCATAACCAATCACTGTCCGCACCCGGATCAACGACGGCTTGGTCGTCTCCGCCTTCGCCGCCAGGATCGCCTTCTCGATTGCCACCAGGTCGTTGCCGTCTTCCACCATCTGCACATGCCAGTGGTACGCGTGGAAACGCTCCGTCACGTCTTCGGTATAACTAAGTTCCGTCGGCCCATCCAGCGAGATCAGGTTGTCGTCATACAGCACAATCAACTTGCCCAGCGCCAGCGTTCCCGCCAGCGACGCGCTCTCGTGCGAAATCCCTTCCATCAGATCGCCATCGCCGCACAGCACATAGGTGTAGTGGTCCACCGGCGTGTGGCTCTCACACTTCGGATCCTCAAAATGCGTATCGCCGCCGTTATTGAACACCGCCGCCAGATGCTTCTCTGCAATCGCCTCGCCCACGGCCATGGCAAACCCCTGCCCCAGCGGTCCGGTCGTAACTTCCACGCCCGGCGTATCCCCACACTCCGGGTGGCCCGGCGTCTCCGACCCATACTGCCGGAACTGTTCCAGCTGTGAGATCGGCAAGTCATAGCCCGTCAAGTGCAGCACGCCATACAGCAGTGCCGACGCATGTCCATTAGACAGAATGAACCGGTCCCGATCCGACCACAACGGGTCCTTCGGGTTGAACTTCATAATCTTGTGAAACAGCAGGTACGCAATCGGAGCGCAACCCAGCGGCGCTCCCGGATGGCCGCTATTGGCCTTCTGCACCTGGTCGACCGCCAGAAATCTCAAGGTATTAATCGACAACTGATCGAGTTCATCCTGTTGCCGCTGATCTACCGTCTCTTGCTGCACCTGTTCAATCATTCCTGTCCTCGAAAGAGAAATGCGCCTGACTCCGCGCTTCACAGCCATTTAGATGCCCAACCCCACCCCGCAGGCACCACAATCAGTGTACTCGCGGAATCGTGAATTCCAAGCAAACCCCAGCAACCCGCCTGCCCGCACGCTCACCGAGGTGCCAAAAGCTGTGTAGCGCCCGCCGACAACCCCGCCTCGCGCAAACCTCGCCTGCAGTGCGTCGCGTTTCGCCCTGCGCCTACGGCACACTCTTGCGGTCGGCCGGCCGAGACGGCGCAAGTTTCCGCACAAGAACCCGCGCAAACGTAATGGGATGCGTGGCCAGGATCGAGACTTGCCCTAATACACTTTGCGGCTCGTGAAAAACCCCCAATTGCTTCAGCACCGTCCCGCGGTCGTAGTAGATTTTCTCGCCGGCAAGGCGGTCCGCTGAGTCGAACGTATACACGCCGCACAGGGGAAACTCGACCCGCCGTCCCGTTGCCGGAAGACCGCGCCACCCGCCAAGGTGCGTCCCGCGAATCACTACCTCAAGCAGAATGGAATCGTCTGTCACGTGACGGTGCTGCACATCAATCTCTAAATCGGGCAGCGCCTTCATCAACTGCGCATAGAACTGGCGAACCCCGTTCCGGCCATCATAGTGTTCGTCCCACGGCTCATCGTCATACCGCGCAGCCTCGCCGAACGTCCCGAGCACGCCCTCCAGGTTGTGCTCGTTTTCAAATCCGACATGCTGCTCAACCAGGGCGATGCGAGCCAGTTGCCTGTTCATTGGAAGAGATTCGCTTGCCAAATTGATCCTCCCCCCGCCAGTCGGCGCCAAAGACGGCCGCCAACCAACTGTGGAATTAGCCATGGATTATACCCAACGCCCTGCTCCCCTATCCTCCGGACATCGATACCGTCGCCAGTACCGTCCGGCGCCATGCCCTCCTCGAAGCGGAAAGTATTATCGGCCTAGGACAAAGTACCCACTTGAGCGATACTTCAGCCTAACGGAGCGTACAACACCATGAGGATGAGCGACCAGCGCGAGTCGGTGAAGATGGCGCTCGACACGCTGCGCACCAACAAGATGCGCTCCGGGTTGACGATTCTCGGCATCGTGATTGGTGTGATGACCGTCATCACCATCTCCTCCGTGATCAATGGGCTGAACACCTCGGTCTCCAACCTGGTCGCCCAATTCGGCACCAACGTCCTGTGGGTCTTTCGATTTCCCGCAATCGGCGTCCGGCCTACGTCTGAAATGCTCGCCCGCAAACAGATGACCTACGAGGACATGATGGCCATGTCCCACCTGCCCCACGTCGTCGCTTCCACCGCCGGCCTCCAATTTACAAATCGTTCGTTCGGCATAGGGTCAGTCGTGGCAAAGTTTGGGCAACGCAAGGTCGAAAACGTTTCGCTGGAGGGCGACACCCCCACAACGCTGACGGTTTACGACAAGGTCCTGTCCGAGGGAAGATTCTTTACCACCACCGATCAGGAACGCGCGTCGGACGTGACGGTGCTCGGTCATGATGTGGAACAATCGCTGTTCGGAGCCATTGACCCCATCGGAAAAGACGTCGTCATCGAGGGACGCACGTTCACCGTGATTGGCGTCTTTGAGAAGCAGAAAACGGCGTTCGGTGGTGGCAAGAATCCCAACGACAGCTTCGCTTATTTCACGATGTCGACGTTTAAAAAGCTCCACCCCGAGATACTCGATTATTGGATCAGCGCGAAGTTCGACGATCAGAAAAACAAAGCACTCGTGACCGAAGAGATTCGAGAGCTTCTGCGGCTTCGCCGCAAGGTGCGCAACGAAGCGGACGATAACTTCGCAATCTTCGGGTCAGACTCGATCACCAGGCTCTGGGATCAGATCACGGGAAGTCTGTTTCTCCTGATGTTCGGATTGAGCTCCGTCGGATTGATGGTCGGTGGCGTAGGCGTAATGAACATCATGCTGGTAAGCGTGACGGAACGGACGCGGGAGATTGGAGTGCGCAAGGCGATTGGCGCCACCAGGCAGACAATTCTGCTCCAGTTCACCCTGGAGGCCATCGTGCTCTGCGCAGTCGGTGGAGTGCTGGGCATCTGCGCCGGGGCTGTCATCGCGCTCGTGTTGGGTATCTGGATTCCCAGCCAGGTGAGCTTGATTTGGATTACCGTCGCGTTCCTGAGCTCCTGCGGCATTGGATTAGTCTTCGGAATCTATCCCGCCTGGAAGGCCGCAAACCTCAATCCCATCGATGCATTGCGCTACGAGTGACGAAACCCTCCGCCGCCTAGCAACACCTCTCCGCGTGCACCAAGCCCCTCCCGCACCTACTCGCCCCCCACCAGCAGTCGCTCCTTCACATCCCGCATCGGCGGCATCCCAAAGAACCGCCGATACTCCCTGCTGAACTGGCTCGCACTCTCATACCCAACCTCAAACGCCGCGCTCGCCGCGTCCATCCCCTCATGCACCATCCGCTCCCGCGCCACATGCAGCCGCACCTGCTTCTGATACTGCAGCGGACTCATCGCGGTCAGCGACCGAAACTGGTGATGCAGCGTCGACACGCCCATCCGCGCCATCTCCGCCAGCTCCTCCACCCGCAGCGGCTTCGCGTAATTCTGCCGCAGCCACTCCACTGTCTTCGACAGCCGCTGCCCCTGCTCGCCCAGCGTAGCAATCGCCCGCAAATGTCGTCCCTGCGGGCTCGTCAGCAGCCGATACACAATCTCCCGCTGCAGCAGCCCGCCCATAAACTCAATGTCCTGCGGCGCATCCAGCAAGTCCACCATCCTGCAGCAAGCATCCAGCAACTCCGCCGAGCTCACCCCAATCGCCATCCCCCGCGCCTCCCGCCCCTCGCCCAGCCCATGAAACTCCTGCTGGCTAAGAATCTCCCGCACCATCGGCATCTCCAGCCGCAGCAGGATCCCCAAAATCGGCTCCTCCTTCGTCGCCTTCACCACCTGGCTCACCACCGGCAAATCAATCGACGTCAGCAAAAAATTCGATCCCCCGCATACATGCAGCGTCTTCCCCACGTTGATATGCTTCTCGCCCTGCACAAACACCACCAGGCTCGGCTCATACGCGCTCGAGGCGCACGCCGTCGGCGTAGATTGCCGATACAGCCGCAGCCCCGCAATCCCCGTCTGCACCGTTCCATCCGCATGCGTCCGCGCGCTGATCTTCCCCGCCAGCTCCGCCCGCCGCGTCTCCACATTCATCGTCTCTGCACTCATCGCGACCTCCTCAAGTCCACGCTAACGCGAAATTCATCTCCGCATACACAAAAATGCTCCTTCCGACAGAATCAGGCAAGCATTCGGCAGGATCGGGATACCGCTTCTACCTCCAATCTCCGTACTCTAAAACTCGAGCGAGCCACCAACCCCTCGCCACGAAATTGAGGACACCATGTACCAGGCCAAAGCCTTCTCCGTCTCCAGCGCCACGTCTCCCTTCGCCCCCACCACCATCTCCCGCCGCGAGCCCACGCCCTCCGACGTCCAGATCGAAATCCTCTTCTGCGGCATCTGCCACTCCGACCTCCACATGGCGCGCAACGAGTGGAGCAGCGTCATGCCCACCATCTATCCCTGCGTCCCCGGCCACGAAATCGTCGGCCGCGTCACCAAAGTCGGCTCTGCCGTCACCAAATTCAAGCCCGGCGACCTCGCCGCCGTAGGCTGCCTCGTCGACTCCGACCGCACCTGCCCCGAATGCCTCGCCGGCCTCGAACAGTTCTGCCCCAACCAGACCCTCACCTACGGCTTCCCCGACAAGCACACCGGCGGCGTCACCTACGGCGGCTACTCCGACTCCATCGTCGTCGACGAACACTTCGTCCTCCGCGTCCCCACCAACCTCGACCTCGCCGGCACCGCCCCACTACTCTGCGCCGGCATCACCACCTACTCCCCCATGCGCCACTGGAACGTTGGCCCCAATAAAAAAGTCGGCATCGTCGGTCTCGGCGGCCTCGGCCACATGGGCGTAAAGTTCTCCCACGCCTTTGGAGCCCACACCGTCGTCTTCACCACCTCGCCCAGCAAAACCGACGACGCCCTCCGCCTCGGCGCCGACGAAGTCGTTCTCTCCACCGACCCCGCCCAAATGGCCAAACACGCCGGCACGTTCGACTTCATCCTCGACACCGTCTCCGCCGACCACGACATCAACGCCTTCGTCCAACTCCTCCGCCGCGACGGCAACCTCACCCTCGTCGGCGCCCCCGAAAAACCCCTCGCCCTCGCCGTCTTCGGCCTCATCTTCGGCCGCCGCAGCGTCTCCGGCTCCCCCATCGGCTCGCTCGCCGAAACCCAGGAGATGCTCGACTTCTGCGGCGACCACAACCTCACCGCCGACGTAGAAGTCATCCCCATTCAGAAACTCGACGAAGCCTACAACCGTCTCCTCAAGTCCGACGTAAAGTACCGCTTCTCCATCGACATGGCCTCTCTGAAATCCGAGTAGCCACAACCTCAATGGCTAGTGATTCGTGTCCAAAGGCAAAGGAACAACCCCACTGCTCACGAACCACTAGCCGCTACGCACCAATCACCACGCATCCAACCCCCAAGAGGAATTCCATGCAAACACGCACACTCGGCAAAAATCTAGAAGTCTCCGCCCTCGGCCTCGGCTGCATGGGCATGAGCTTCTCCTACGGCGCGCCCAAAGACGAGACAGAAATGATCAACCTCCTCCACAAAGCCGTCGACCTCGGCATCACCTTCTTCGACACCGCAGAAGTCTACGGCCCCTTCCTCAACGAAGAGCTAGTCGGCAAAGCGCTCTCACCCATGCGCGACAAAGTCGTCATCGCCACCAAGTTCGGCTTCGACTGCACACCCGGCGCCGCCCCCGGCACGTCCACCCTCAACAGCAAGCCCGACCACATCAAGCAGGTAGCCGACGCCTCCCTCAAGCGCCTCAACATCGACTCCATCGACCTCTTCTACCAGCATCGCGTCGACCCCAACGTCCCCATCGAAGACGTCGCCGGAGCCGTCAAGGACCTCATCGCCGCCGGCAAGGTCAAGCACTTCGGCCTCTCCGAAGCCGGCGCCCAGAACATCCGCCGCGCCCACGCCGTCCAGCCCGTCACCGCCCTCCAATCCGAGTACTCCCTCTGGTGGCGCGAGCCCGAACACGAAATCATCCCCACCCTCGAAGAGCTCGGCATCGGCCTGGTCCCCTACAGCCCCCTCGGCAAAGGCTTCCTCACCGGCGCCATCTCCACCGACACCACCTTCGCCGCCAACGACTTCCGCTCCCGCCTACCCCGTTTCACCCCCGAGGCCATGCAGAAGAACCAGGCCTTCGTCGACCTCCTCGCCCGCATCGCCAAACAGAAGAACGCAACCCCCGCCCAGATCGCCCTCGCCTGGCTGCTGGCCCAGAAGCCCGGCAGCAAAATGCAGATCGTCCCCATCCCCGGCACCACCAAACTCTCGCGCCTCGAAGAAAACATCGCAGCCGTCAACCTCCAGCTAACCCCCGCCGACCTAACCGAAATCACCACTGCAGCCGACACCATCACCCCCGAAGGCGCCCGCTACCCCGAAGCCCTTCAATCCCTCATCAACCGCTAACCAACAACCAGGCGGCGCCCCAACCAGGCGCCGCTCCCCTTCTCCCCCCGCGATCGACCGCCCCCAAAGCCAAGAAACCAACCCACACTGCAAGCTGCCGCTCGATTCGCTCGCGAGCGTCAGAACGGCTGTCCGCCTCAGAAACGGAAACGGCGTCCGCCGAAGCGGACGCCGTCCTTGTTGAAGGCAGTCAGCTCTTAGAACTCGTATTTCAACGAGTACTGCAGCTGACGAGCCGGAGACAGGGTTGACGTAATTTGACCAAAGGTCGACAGCGTTGAAGCTGTTGATCCCGGGGCCGAGTACGAAGCGATGTTGCCCACATTGAACGCATCGATGCGGATCTGGATCGTCTGCTCCTTGTAGGTGCGGAACTGCTTGAACAGCGAGGTATCGACGACGCGGTATCCCGGCGACCGCTCCGTACCGACGCGCGCTGTGCCGAAGGTGTTAGGAAGTTCCGCACCGTAGGCGCACGTACCGTTATCTGCACTACCGCACGGAGTCGCACTTGGATCTGTGCCGAACCAGTGCAGCAGTGAGCGGTTCTTGACGATCAGCTTGCGGTACTGATTGGCGCGCGCTCCACCTCCGTTGTTCGAAGCCGACGCATTGCTGCTGCCGATGGTAATCGGGAAGCCCGAGTACAGAACCGCCTCCGCAGAAACCTTCCAGCCTCCAATGGCCCAATCAACGAACCGGTTGGCGTGCTGACCATAATCGCGCCCGTGGCCGAACGGAAGAGCATACACACCGACGAAGGTGGCGTTGTTACGGGTATCGAACGCCGCAACACCGTAATCGCCGTGCGGGTCATAGATGTTCTGCGGATACGTGCCCGGCCCGTCGACGCCGCCGGTCCCGAAATATCCAGGGTTGTTCGTCATGTTTTTGGAGAACGTGTAATTGAACGTGTACTCCAGTCCGTGCCACTGGCGCTGGCGCAGCTGGATCTGCATCGCGTTGTAATTCGAATAGCCCTCAGCCAGCGTCAGGTACACCTGGCCTCCAACCCCGACGAGAGCCTTGAACGGCTGGGTCGCCGTGTTCGTCGATCCCGGAATCGTCTGCTGGTTGTACGGTGCCGGAATGACGAGATGCTGCGCGACGTTGCCGACATACCCTACCTGGAACGTGAAGTGAGACCCGACCAGTGTTTGCAGGGTAAGGTTGTACTGCTGAATCAGCTCGGGCTTGATGTTCGGGTCCCACGCCTCGTATTTGTTGGAAGCCCCGGGGGTCAGTCCGCCGACCGTGAAGCCCTGGCTGACATGGATGGGCGTTCCGCCGCTCGCTGCCGAGGGCGCCGTGCTGCTGTAGGAGTATTGCGGAATGAACGGAGGATTCTGGGTAAGACGCTGCGCGGCGCCCATGCCTTCAAAGTCGTCCGTGATCCCGTAGCCGCCACGGATCACCATCTGCGGATTCATCTGGTAAGCAAATGAAACCCGCGGCATGAACTGCGTGTAGTAGGCGTTGTACAACGCGCGGCTGGCCCCGTTCTGACCGGCAACCTGCAGGCACGCCGGGCAAGTCTCTGGATGCTTCACGTCGACGTTCACTTCCTTGTTGTTCACTTCGTACATCGGCTGGTCATAGCCGTAGCGCAGGCCGATGTTGAGCGTGAGCGCAGGCGTCACCTTCCACTGATCTTCAGCAAAATATGCCGTACGATACTGGCGTTGACCAACACGCCCTGCCGTACCGGACACAGCCTGGAGCTCGGAAGCGTCGATGACAAAATCCGCAAAGCCGTAGCCCTTCCCAAGTTTAGGATCGACCGTCAAATCCTTCGTGAAGATGCCGTTGTACGCAAACTGGCCCATGTTGCCGTTGTTGCTGGCGTAGTAGTAATTCTCCTGGTAGCGCAGAATCTGTGCGCCAACCTTGACGATATGCTTGCCGTGAAGCCAGGTCACCGTGTCGCCATAGTCGAAGATGTTGTCGATATAGTTCTGCACAACACCCAGCGTGCCGATGTTCTTCTCAGCGGTTGAGATGTTGGTCTCCGTGAAGCCAGGATAGGGACTCGCATAGGGATAGCCAACCTTCGAATCGCTGCCTGTAGGAAAATTACCGGTGCTATCAACCGGGATGCCGCTCAGATTACGGATACGCGAGTAGCCGGCACGGAACTCGTTCTGCAGGCTCGCGCTGAAGGTATGCACTTCGTTGAGGACCCCATTCCAGAACGGATAGTCATTCCCACCCGGAAACTGGAAGGCGAGAACAGACACGATGGGCTTATCGTACGAGCCGCCATGCGTGAAACGCGCCATAACGTTGTCGTGCGATGAAACAGTGTAGTCAACGCGTATGTCGCCCTGATTGTTTACCGCGGCAGACTTGTTGTATCCGCCATAGTTGTTCGTATCCGGTGAGTTGAGGTTGGTGCTCGGACGGTTCGGCAGCGGATAGAACTCCGGGTGAGCGAAGACATACTGCGCAACAGGGTTGTTGACCGGAATCTGATTGTTCACAAACGGCGTCGCCGTCGCGAGGCCGTTCGCGGTGTTGTAAAGCTGAATGTATTGTGCCGCGGGAATGGACTGGCCATACTCGTTCGGCGCACCCAGGAACTCAGAGAAGTCGCCCGTGCGCATTCTCCGCGAAGGCAGTGAGATCACCTGCGTTCCGGCCGACGTCTGGCGAAATCCTTCATAGTCCGCGAAGAAAAATAGTTTGTTCTTGAATACCGGACCCCCGAAGGAGCCTCCAAACAGGTTCTGGTGGAAGACGCCTTTAGCAATCCTGTTGTAGTCGTTACTCCAGGTGTTGGCCGTGCCGTCCTGGTTCTCATAGTACGCGTAGGCGCTCCCGTGGAACTTGTTCGTTCCAGCCTTGGTCACGGTGAGAATTTCTCCGCCGTTCACGTTGCCGTATTCGGCGTCGGCGTTGCCCGTGATCACCCGCATCTCGCCAATGGCTTCCGGCGCAGGGTTATACGCGATCGTATTCTGCAACGGCTCATTGATGTCCGTACCGTCGAAGATGTAGTTGTTGGTCTGCATCCGGTTGCCGTTGAAGGACGGCTGCGTCGACGAAGCAAAGGACGTGTCACGCTCAGTGCCCTGCGTGCTCCCCAGCGAACCGTAGGTCGGCAGGACCGCGCCCGGGACGAACACCGTGGCTGCCGAGAAGTTCTGGCCAGGAAGCGGCATGCTCCCGAGCGTATTCGACGTAATCGTCGTTCCCAGCGACGCGTCTTCCGTCTGAAGAATGGCCCCTGAGTCTGCCGCAACACTAATCGTGGTCGTCACTTCTCCCACGTGCAGCTTCAGGTCAATCCTCGCGATCTGGTCGATCTCGAGCGTAAACGGACGATCCGTCGTCGTCTCGAAGCCGGTCTTATTCGCCGACACGACGTAGGTCCCAATTGCAAGAGTCTGGATGTTATAGGCGCCGCTCCGGTCCGACATCGTCGTCGTGACCACCCCCGTGTTCACGTTCTGAGCCGATACCTTTGCCTCGGGAACAACTGCACCGGTCTGGTCGACCACGCTGCCGCGAATTGATCCGGTTACCGTCTGCGCCCAGGTCGGAATGCAAGTACAGACAGCGATTAAAGCCAGCGTCGCGAGCCGGATGGAATTCCGGCGTAACGGTGCAAACATAGATTGCCTCCTAATATTGTTTCGCAGAATCTTCTGTGCGAGGGGTCCTGGGTGGGTCTCCCGTGCCTGACGGCTGAATGCCAGTCCGTCGACAACTTTGGAGCGCGAGGTCGAATGCGATCGCAATGCCGCGTGCGTTAATTCGCATTGCCATTCTCTGAATGAGTTAGTGCGACGTTATTTCAACGGTTGCCGCATGTCAAGCTCATCGCTGCACGATTGAAGCTTCCAAAGCCTCGTTCTTCCTTCAAACTGTAGCGTTCGCAACGATGCACCGACCCATCTCTCGAGTGCATCCAACCTCACGAACGCAAGACGCATTCCTCCAGGAGCTCACATGAAAATCGGCTTTATCGGATCAGGCATCGTCTCTCAAACCCTGGGCACCGGCTTCCTCAAGCATGGTCACGACGTCATCCTCGGCTCCCGCACTCCCGACAAGCTAGCCGACTGGAAGTCCCAAAACCCCTCCGCCTCAACCGGCACCTTTGCACAGGCCGCCTCCGCCGCCGACCTCATCGTCCTCGCCGTCAAAGGCCCCGCCGCCTCCCACGCTCTCCGCCTCGCCGGCGCCGCCAACCTCGCAGGCAAAACCATCATCGACGCCTCCAATCCCGTGCAGGACGTTCCTCCCGACCACGGCGTCCTCACCCTCTACACCAACCCCACCACCTCGCTCATGGAGCAGCTTCAGGCCGAGTTCCCCTCCGCCCACTTCGTCAAAGCTTTCAACTCCGTCGGCGCCGCCTCTATGGTCAACCCCGACTTCAACGGCCTCAAGCCCACCATGTTCATCTGCGGCAACAACGAAGCCGCCAAGAAATCTGTCACCTCCATCCTCGACACCTTCGGCTGGGAAGCCGCCGACATGGGCACCGCCATCGCCGCCCGCGCCATCGAACCCCTCTGCGTCCTCTGGTGCATCCCAGGCTTCCTCCACAACCAGTGGACCCACGCCTTCAAACTCCTCACCGGTAACGAGTAGCCGCAAGAGATACCGGACACAAAACTCGCATGCGCTGCTCGGCCAATTGAACTGCGGCGGATGCCGCAGATTCTGCAGGGCGTTCCATCATGAACGTTGCCGCATGCAAAAATGCCGCGCCCGTGACGTCGCCCGAAGACATCGTCCGGGCCATGTGAATTCGGATACCAGCGGTGAATTTGTCAGCCGTTAAAGGGTCGGTCGACCGGTCTCAGTTCGGCGGTTGGGGTCGACATCGCTGCCGGAACGTAGGGGAACGTCTTCCGTGGCTTCGATGTGACCGACTCCTTGCCAATCCCCAGTTGGATGGGCGTGTTCGCCGCCGTAGAGAACATGACATTCGGCGCATTGTCCGTGAGCGAGCGTCCGTTCCACGCCACAAAGCCGAGTGAAGCCTGCGTGCCAACCGTGTAAGGAAGCATGTTGGGCAACAGCCGATGCGCGATGCTCTCGGCATAGGCGTGCGGATCTTCCGCAGTACCGTAGGCCGCAATCACACCGCCGATGGACTTGATGATGTGTGCTCCGTAGGTTGCAAAGTCCTCAGACGGATGTCCTGCATTCAGACGATTTCCGAAGTCTTCGTCGTATTGAGCGAACAGCGGAGGCAACATCGGAAGTCCGACGCGGTTGATCGAGCGCCATCCGCCTGCATCCGTTGCAAGTGTAGCGACGGCCCACACTCCTATCTTCCGGTTGTCACCTGCGCCTGCAAGTAGTTCGGCGTCGGGAACCTCTAACACCATGGCATATACCGTCTGACCGGCAAACAAGTTGTGCGCTTTGCTCGGATCCCAGCCGGCAAGGTTCACTGTCGTTCCATCTTCGAAAGCGTGACCAACGGCATGGAGCACGTCCGGCTCAATCCAGAACGGGTCGCCGGCGTGCCCTGCCCACGCACGCAGACCCGACGGCGAAGTTACGGTCTCATCCGTCACTCCCTGTGCAACGACGGTTCCCGCCGCGTGCGGATCAACAGCGTCTTTACCGCTGATGCGTCGAATCGTGTACTTCTGCTTCCCCTGCGCGTCGCGTTCTTCAAACGTGAAGCGGTAGGTAAGCTCTTCGACAGCGTCACCGTTAAGATCGACCTTGAACTCGTACATGCCCTCCGGATGGTAGCCAGGAATCGGCGGCTTTCCAATGGAGTGGCAGACGTTGATCACAAATGCTGTGCCGGTCTCTCCGCGAAACACATAGAGATCGGTGATGTCGAGGCGAAGGTCCTGGCGGGCAATGGGTGAGTCAAGATGGTGAGACATGCTTTTCCTCTTTCTGTTTTCGGAATCTGATCGGAAGACTGACAAAGGCCATGCGGCGGGGGCCAGGCTCATTCCGGTCATGACCACCGCACCGCTCCTAAGAACCTTCCGGCGTGATATGTCTTCGATTTCGTTTGTATGTGCTTGAGGAACATCTGCTTCTGATCGCATAGGTGCCGTTACCTCCTCGTTTCAGAAGTTCACATTCGTACTGGGCACTTTCCTGTAAAGCGCAGGGAGAATTATCCGAATTTCTGAATTGTCTTTGGAGTCTCTGGAGAATGCACGTTGACCTGCTCGCTGGAGGCCCGAAGCCCTGAAGACCGTGTGCAAAACCGATGCGAGATAGTACCGCAGAAACATCAGTTGAGGAAAGAGATATCACTCGCAGAGGGGGAAGCGAGCTTCGCCGTGGCCACCACGGCCCAAGTCACCTGTTGAGTCCTGAACGCGTAGCCTCGTCAAGTTCGTTGCAGAGGCGCATGATGGGGAGGCGTCATCCGTCGGGCGGCACCAAACGCTCAACGCGCTGCACCAGGGACGGCTTTTTCGCCAACTTCGTCCAGCAAAGTGCGGCCCAGACCTGTCAACCCCCCAACCACCCAAAATTCGATCCAACTCTATGATTCCAATCCAGATAAAACTTCCGAAAACTTGGCATAGTTACCCTCTGCCACTCGCTACAATAGAGATAAGGCCAAGCCAAATCAAAACCCATCCACCTGACCCACCTGACCCGAACCAGGAAGGGGATACTTTGCCATCTAATTCCTCTATTATCTTCTACTTATGAGCCATTTTTGCTCCTGGCTCGGGGATACTTTGCTACCTAACCCGTTTCATTAGAACGGTTTGCACCCCAATTTCACTCCCGCGGGGGGGAGGGGGGTACCCCCACCAGCCGGCCGGGAAGCTACACTAAACCAGCATGATCACCGTCGCAGCTTTCTACCGCTTCTTCGCGCTGGCCCATCCCGCAGCCCTCCGCGACGAACTCCGCTCCACCTTCGCCGACACCGACCTCCGCGGCACCACGCTCCTCGCCCCTGAAGGCATCAACGGCACCATGGCCGGCTCAGCCGAAACCATCGAAGCCCTCCTGACCTTCCTCGCCGCCCGCACCGGCCTCAACCGTTCCGAAGTCAAATTCTCAACCGCGGAAGCCCCTCCCTTTCGCCGCCTGAAGTTCAAGCTCAAGCGCGAGATCATCACCTTCCGCAACGCCGCCGTCGACCCCACCCAACCCGGCCAATACATCGACCCCGCCGAATGGAACGCCCTCCTCGCCGACCCCGAGGTCCTCCTCCTCGACACCCGCAACACCTACGAAACCGCCATCGGAACCTTCGCCGGAGCCACCACCCCGCCCCTCGACACCTTCTCCGACTTCTCCGATTACGTCCAAAAAAACCTCGACCCCGCCAAACATCGCAAAGTCGCCATGTTTTGCACCGGAGGAATCCGCTGCGAAAAAGCCTCAGCCTACATGCTCCAGCAAGGCTTCCCCGAAGTCTTCCACCTCAAAGGCGGAATCCTGAAATACCTCGAACTCGTCCCCGCAGAAGCCAGCCAATGGCAAGGCGCCTGCTACATCTTCGACGAACGAGTCAGCGTCGACCACTTTGATTTCAAAGCAGACGAAGACTTCAGTCGCTAGACCTTAAGCCCGATCAGTCGCATCAGCTCCACGCCATTGCTCTTCATCGCCACGCCCTCGCGCAGCGTAAAGTCGAACCGCATCTGCCCCTCCACAATCTGATCCTGGAAGTGCATATTCCGCATCGCTCCATGCGGCAATCCTTCCATCTCCGCGAGCGCCAGGTCATGCGTCGTCACCATGCCAATCGCTCCAGCCTCCACCAGCGCGCGCACCACTCCCTCAGCGCCCACTAACCTGTCCTTCGAGTTCGTCCCCTGCAACAACTCGTCCAGCAGGAATAGAAATCCACGACCGCTCTTCCCTTCTCCCTCCGCGCACGAGCAAATGCGGCCCAGCTTCTCGATCTCCGCGTAAAACCTCGAGTGCCCTTCTTGCAGCGAGTCGTTCAGCAACAAGCTCGCGCCAATCTTCAGCGGCGTCAACCGAAGCCTCTTCGCGCGCACCGGAGCTCCGCACATCGCAAGCACCGTATTCACGCCCAGCGTGCGCATCAGCGTGCTCTTGCCGCTCATATTCGATCCCGAGATCAGCAGCACGCGCGTCTCTCCACCCAGACGCAAACTGTTCCGCACACACTTCGCCGCCGCGATCAGAGGATGTCCCATCTCCTCCGCGTCAACACAAGCGCCGCCGCGCTCCAACTCCGGAAACACATCCGCCGGATGCTCATACGCATACATCGCCAGCGAGTTCAGCGCCTCCATCTCGCCGACCGCTTCAATCCACAGCGGCACAGCGCTTCCATTCGCTCGCCGCCACCGCTGAATCCCCCACGCAACCTGCACCGAATACATCAGCGGCAGATTGAGCCCTTTCACGATCAGGTTATCCATCGACTCGCGCCATTGCCCCAGCTTCGCCAGCTTGCCAATCGCCACCGATGCGACAACCTCATGGGAAGCGAGCTTCTGCTTGATCTCCGCCAGCCGCTCCGAAGTGAACGTCTCCGCCTCCATCACCTCCAGCAGCGACGCCAGCAGCTGCATGTTCTTCACTGCCGCATCCGTACTATCGAGTACAGCCGTGATCCTCTTCTCAAACGGCCGTCGCACCAGCTTCTCCACCACCACGAACGCCAGCAGCAAAGCCACCAGGTCGCCAAACGTCAGAGCTCCCAAAGGACCAAGGCTTCCTCCCAACCAAACCCACAACGTCGCCGACAGCAGGATCGCGTAGATAACCGCCAGCAAGCCCGCAACCCAGGGCATCCAGCGCTGCGTCAGCACATCCTCAGCCGCCGCCCAAACCCTAAGCGCCTCCACCTGCACACCGACGGCAGCGGTCTCGCCCGCGACTCCCATCCGCTCGCGAAAGTCGACACGCCCGCGCAACTCCTCCACCGCCGCCTGTCGCCTCAGAATCTCCGCAGCCTCTGCTGGTTCCAGCAGCCACCTAAGCAGTGTCTCTTCGCCCATCGGTGTGCGCGCGCGACACAACAGTTCGAACATTCCGCCGCGACCCACAATGTCCAGGTCACCCGCATACAAGCTTGCGGCCAACTGCTTCTGCACATCAGGCGACAGGTTACCGGAAGTCTCTCGCGCTTCCTGCCCGATCCACCGGTCCTCGATCCTCGCCAAGCCATGGCGATACATCTCCGCAGCTCGCCGCGCAGTACTCAGCCGCCTCGATACCCGTCCCTGCCACACGCCGAGCCCCACAAACAGCACCACCGGCAAAACCAACGTCCAGCGTGGACCATCCTTCAGAAAAATCGTAACCCACGCAACCGCGAGAAACAGTACCACCGCCGCCAGCCGCAGCCACCCCAGAAACAGATGCTGCGCCGTCAACTTAGCTGCACGCTCCTCGCGTGCCCGCAAACGCCGCTGATACTCCTCCAGCGGTCCATCGTCCACACCATCGCTCATCAGTCCATTATGGACGCGCCAAGTATCGACACCGCGCGTCTATGCGGACTTAGTGATGCGGACTCGGCGCACTGCGCGGCGCCGGTGGCGGAGGCGACGGCCGAGGTGCTGGCGGCGGATGCGGAGCTTCCGGTTGTTGTGGCGGACCAGCTGGACGGTTCTGTCGCAGATTCTCCATCTGCTGCGGCCCGAGCGGACGCCCTGGATCATTCGTCTCGATCGCCTTCTGCTGCTGTTCAAAGCTCGGCCGCGGAGGTGGCGGAATCGCCTGGTGGAACAGAGGCCTGCTCTGTTGCAGGCCGCCCTGCACCGTCGCCGGAGCCTGCGGCCGCACCTGTGCCGCTGGATTCTCTGTCGCCGGATTCACAGCCCCTCGTGCGCGCTCGCCCGAAACCGCTCCAAACTCGCTCGGCGGTTTCTCGTCCGTCCTCGAAGCCAGCGTCGGTCGTGCCACACGCGCAGGCACTGCCCGCGCTGCCGTTCGAACCACCATCGTTCGTTGCGGTGTCACCAGCGGATGCGGCACCACAGCCGCATTCGCGACAGCCTCCGCCCCAACCCTTGAACCCGGATCGTTCACCCGTCGACCGGCCGCAAAGCTGTCCTGCGTCACGGCCACCGTCGCCAGCTGCCGGTTCGCATATCTCTGCGCTCCGCCCGACGCGTAAGCGCCGGCCAGCGTCGGCTGGTTATAGATCGCCCGCACCTCGCCTGCATTGCGGCTGAATTGGTTCGAGACGTTCACCCGGTTCAGATACAGCGGACTTGCGTGATACCAGGGCACATACGTGTCATGTAAACCAAGCGGGAACCATGCCGTCACACCCGCTCCGCCGACGAACGCCACCATCGCCGGCGAGTAAATCGGCCGCACCACCGGCGGTCCGGGAATCCATCCCCACCGATTCCCCCTGTGCTCCCAGCGTCCATAGTGAAACGGCGCGAAGCCCCACGGCTCGCATCCCACCCATGTCCATCCCCACGGCGCAATCCACGTCCAGCTCCCGCAGCTGTACGGTACCCAGCCCACCGCCTCGCCCGACGGATACCACACCGCCCCAACATCCGGATCAGTCTCCCAATCTCCGTTTCCGTTCAAGTCTTCCGCGCCAATGGTGGCCGGATTCACATACGCGTCCGCGCCCTGCATGCCACTCTGATAAGCCGCGTCGCGGTCATTCGAAAATCGATCCAGGCCATCAGGACCCGCTGCATCCATCGCCTGCGCAGAGATCGGGTTGCTGCCCTCCAACTGCACGCGCTGTCCAGCCTGCACCATCTGCTGGAATCCATTCCCATCCACCTGCGCCTGGCCAGAAAATACGGTAACAATCGTCGAGCCGCCGTCAGGGTCCACGTCCACGCGCACGTCGCCGGGCTGCACCGCTGTCACCGCCACGTTCGGAGTATCCAGCTCAACTGCGGTTCCCGGCGCCGGCGCAAAGCTTCTCAGGTGAACGCTCCCCTGCGCCAGCCCAAACTGCTCGAGCGCATCGGTCATCGCCGTTACCGTCAGATCCGTCTGCTGCCCGAGCCGAATCGCTAACTGCCCCGTCTCCAGTTCAGCATTCGCACCCACATCCGTGTAAAGTCGGTCACCGGTCGTCAACGCGTCATTCACAGTAGCCGCGCTGAACTGATCGACGCTGGCCGGCTCCATGGACACATTGCCCAGCAGCACGCTCACCCGTGCCACCTCCGCCGGTGGGTCTCCCTCCTGCTGTGCACCCGCCGGCACGATCGCCAGGACCGCCGTCGCAACACAGCAAAGCAAGCTAGTATAGAAACCCCTTGAAGCCAGGTTGGACCGTAGACGGTGTGCGATAGGCATGAAGTGCACTCTTCCTCATTTCGGGGACTCAAGCGTTTGAAAATCAAGCGCTTCGCAACGAACTAGCAGTGTAACCCCACCAGCCAGTACAAAAATGTTCCGGCCAACGGAACTCGGGAGCCCGACGCACCTTTCGAGCCGATTCCCGTAAATCCATGGAACCACAGGGCCGCTTCAGGCGTATCCTCTTGTCGTGTCCTAACGACCGCGCGCAGTGCTGCGTCCAACGCGCCGGAGGATCCTGGAGGATCTATGCCCCGCTCTCTTCGCTTCCTGACCACCTTTGCCATGGCTGCACCGCTCGCCTGCCTCTTTCTCTCCGGCTGCCACGTCACCGAGGACGATCACGGCGATCACAAGAACGTCAGCATCGGAACTCCCTTCGGCTCCATGAAGGTGAACACCAACAAGAATGGCACCGACACCGCCTCCATCGGCATCACCGCCTACCCCGGCGCTACTCCCGTCAACGACAAGGACGACGACAACTCCAACAACGCGAATGTCAGCATGAGCTTCGGCCCCTTCCATCTCGGCGTCAAGGCTGCAGACTTCCAAAGCTCCGACCCATCCGACAAAGTCATCGCCTTTTACCAGAAGGATCTCGCGGAGCGCTACGGTAGCGTCATCGAGTGTCGCGGGCACGAAACCGTCGGTCCCGTCGACCACACCGCCCAGGGCCTTACCTGCAAAGACAACGAGCACACCCACATCAAGACCCACGATGATCACTCCAAAGGCATTGCCATCATGAGCGGCGACTCCGCCACCGATATCGAACTGCGCTCCGGCTCTCCACAGCATTTGCACATCGTCGGCATTGAGCCCCGTGACGGCGGCACCAAGATCGGACTCGTCTCGCTGGATCTCCCCTCAGACCTCTCCGATCACGATAGTAAAGACAGTGAATAGCCATTGAGGACAGCCACCAGCCTGGTCGCGTTTGCTACGCGGCCAGCGCTCGGCTACCCTTCAAAGTAGTGAGTCCTCGCATCTGTTCCCGTTGTCACGCCCTTCTGCATCGCGAAGATGAGGGCACCCTTGTCTATTGTTGGAACTGCGGAGCTCCGCAGGTGCAGCTCTCCGAAGAACTGCGCGATCAGATCGATCAGCAGATCAGCGCCCAGCAAGCTGCCGCCAATCCTCTCGCCGAGCCAATCCCCCAGACCGTTACTCCCAGCCACGCAATCGTCTGGCGTGGTGCCATCCAAAGTGCCGCGATGGCAGGAGCCATCGCCGCCGCCCTTGGCCTTCTGTCCTTCGCCCTTCCCCCCATCGCGCTGCTTTCCTTCATCTGGTTCGTCTGCGCACCCATCATCGTGATGGGCGTCTACAGCTCCCGCTTCCGCAAGACCCGTATCACCGCCGGCTTTGGCGCGCGCCTCGGCCTCCTCACCGGCCTCTTCATCCTCATCGTCACCTCCACGCTCAACACCATCGGTCTCGTCCTCGAGCGCTTCGTCTTCCACTCGACCTCCGATCTCGACTCACAAATCGACAAGCTCTTTGACCAGGTCCACGCCAACTTCGCCACGCAGTCGCAACGGGCCGTCAAAATCATGACCGACATGCTCGCCATTCCGGAGTTTCGCGCCGGCATCCTGCTCAGCAGCATCTGCTTCGGCCTCGCACTCTACCTCGCCTACTCCGCAACCGCCGGCGCCTTTGCAGGCTATCTCCGCTCCCGCTCATCCCGATCCTGACCTTCCTGCAACCCTTGTCCCGATACTCGCCCATCCCCGTCTCCGCCATGCGCTGACCGTCACCGTCCGCTGCTATCATGAAGGGCAAACCATGAGCGATCTCACCCAGTCCGCCGCAGCCACTTCGTCCTCCTCCAAGCCAAACCTCCGCGAGAAGGGCCGCCTCATGTCCGCCTCCGAAATCGAGCGCACCCTCGTCCGGCTCGCGCATGAGATCGTCGAGCGCAATAACGGCAGCGCCAACCTCGGCCTCATCGGCATCAAGCGCCGCGGCGTCCCACTCGCCCAGCGCATCGCCAAGCTCATCGAGACCATCGAGAAGTCTCCCGTCGATACCGGGGTACTCGACATCAGCTTCTACCGCGACGACCTCTCCACTGCCGGTCCTCGCCCCGTAGTCGAAAAAGGTGAGATCGGCTTCGACGTCAACGGCCGCGACATCATCCTGATGGACGACGTGCTCTACACGGGCCGCACCATCCGCGCTGCCCTCGACGCACTCTTCGACCAGGGCCGCCCCAAGAGCGTGCAGCTGCTTGTGCTCATCGACCGCGGCCACCGCGAGCTCCCCATCGAAGCCCGCTTCATCGGCCGCACCGTCCCCACCTCCCGTCGCGAAATCATCGAAGTCAAACTCCGTGAGATCGACAACGACGAACAGGTCCTCCTGGTCGAACTCGCCGACTGAGAATCATCGCATTCCGCTACATCTACAACGCACGGCAAGCTGATAAATCGAATCTCGGCCCTCATCCCTCGCATCTTTAACGAGACCTCCCATGAGCGAAGAGACCGTTATCCAGCGCGAAGAGACCGTTCTCCGGAGCGACGCCGTGCCCGACGCTCCCACCGTCGAAGCCATCCCCATCCCTGCGCCCATCCCCGACCCGCTCTCCATGGGCGAGGTCCTGCGCTTCACCACCCTGCGCCGCCTCTGGTACGCGCAGATCGTCAGTGTCTTCGGCGATTTCCTCGCCCTCTTCGCCGTCATCACCATCATGACCTTCCGCCTGCACGCCACGCCGCAGCAGGTCACCGGCCTCAATATCGCGTACCTTCTGCCCATCGCCATTCTCGGCGTCATCAGCGGTGTCTTCGTCGATCGCTGGCCCCTCAAACTTACCCTGGTTGGCTCCGACTACACCCGCGCCTCGCTCTGCTTCCTGCTCTTCTTCGTGCACAGCATCTGGGGCTTCTACGTTGTCATGGCCGCCATCAGCATCTTCTCCAGCTTCTTCGCTCCGGCTCAGGGAGTCGCCATCCGCTCCGCCGTCCCCTTCCACGGCCTGCGCTCCGCCAACGCGCTCATGCAGCAGGTGCTATTCATCATGCGCATCATCGGTGGCCCCATTGCGGTCACCATCGTCCGCGTCTTCGGCCCCCGCGTCTGCTATGGCCTCGACGCCGCCAGCTTCCTCGCCTCCGGTTCGCTCATCGCTTCGCTCGCCCTCATCATCCCGCGCGACCCAACCGCAAAAGCACCCGCCACCAACCCGCATCCGCAGGCTTCCGCCATCGCGCGCATCTTCCACGACATGAAGGTCGGCGCCAACTTCATCCTGCATCACGCCGCTCTGCTCTTCGTCATCGTCGCTCTCGCCGCCGGCATGTTCGTCCTCGGCTGTTTCGGCCCGCTCATCGCCGTCTACGTCCGCGACACGCTGCACGCCTCGTCCACCATCTTCGCCGTCACCAGCGCGGCCATCGGCTTCGGCCTGCTCGGCGGCGTCAACATCCTCAACATCTTCGCCAAGCGGATCCCGAACACCCGCCAGGTCTATCTCGGCTTGGGCGGCATCGCGCTCGGTACGCTCCTGCTGGCCGGCGCTCCGCTCGCAGCCATCCCGGCCCTTCACCTGAATCTGCCAGTCGCGGTGACCGTCTTCGGCTGCTTTGTCGTCGGCTTCTCCTGCGCCGGCATCGTTGTCCCTTCCCAAACGCTTATCCAGGAAGAGACCCCCGGCGAGCTCATGGGACGCGTCGGTTCCACCACCATGTCCGCCGTCTTCGGCGCACAAATCCTCGGCCTTCTGCTCTCCGGCATCCTTGCCGACCGCACCAGCGTCCGCAGCGTCTTCGCTATCTGCACCCTGCTGCTCGCCGCGCTCATCGTCGCCGGCAAGCTCTGGATGGAGCCAGCCGAACATCCTGCCCTCACATGATTACTTCTTCGAGAACGACCTCACCAGCACAACCATATTCCAGAGATCATCGGTTTTCGCCCGATCACCCTCTGCCGGCATCTGCCCCTCGCCGTTCTTGATGATGTAAAACAATTCACCGTCAGTCTTCGTCTGCAGCGCAGCGGGATCGCTCCAGTCTTTAAGGTCCAGCTTTAGCTGCACGGCCAATTCGCCTTTCCCCTTGCCGTCGGCTCCGTGGCACATCGCGCAATCGTACCCATACATCTTCGTCGCGTGTGCCCTGCCCTCCGCTGTCGGCTTCACCGGGTTCGTCATGTGCACGGCTTCTGGAGGAATGGGCGCCGCAGCGGGCGCAGCCGCAGGTTGTTGCCCTGCTCCCATCAAGAAGAACAGGGAGAACAGCAAAAACGGAGGAAACATAGAACGCTCCTGTTGAGTAGCGCCCTAACTATACCCCTGGTTGAGGCTACTCGCCAGCTGAAGCAAAGGGCCGCCCCGCCAGCTCAGACGTCCCCAGCCTCCCACCTTCACCCCTGCCAGTCAGTGACTCCTATCACCTGGCCACATCTCCACCCCGCCACCGCACGCCAAATCAAACCTTCGCCTGGGCCGCACGAGCAATCAACACCGCCGTGTACGCTGCTCCAAACCCGTTATCGATGTTCACTACCGTCACATTCGGGCTGCACGAATTCAGCATCCCCAGCAGCGCCGTCGCGCCCCCAAACGAGCCGCCATAGCCCACCGACGTCGGCACCGCAATCACCGGCACGCCCACCAGTCCACCCACAACCGACGGCAGCGCGCCCTCCATTCCCGCGCACACCACCACCACATTCGCCGCCGTCAGCTCAGGCCGCACCGCCAGCAGGCGATGCAGTCCCGCCACGCCAACGTCATACATCCGCGACACCCGCGCACCAAACGTCTCCGCCGTCACCGCAGCCTCTTCCGCAACCGGCAGATCGCTAGTTCCCGCACAGACCACCGCAATATGCCCCCTGCTACCCTCTGACGCCGCCGTCTGTCGCAGGCTCACCGTCCGCGCCATCGCATCGTGCACAGCGCCCGGATACGCCTTCACCAGCGCCTCCGCCGTTCCCGCCTCTACCCGAGTCACCAGCACATCCACACCGTCCGCCATCAGGCTCCCAAAGATCGCCAGCGTCTGCTCCTGCGTCTTGCCCGCCGCATAGATCACCTCCGGCAACCCGCTCCGCAAACTCCGATGGTGATCCACGCGCGCGTGCCCCAGGTCCTCGAACGGCAGCGAAGCCAGTCGCTCCGCCGCAGCCGCCGGCGACATGCCCCCGCGCTCAACCTCCGAAAGTATCTTCAGCAAATCATCCGGCTTCATTAAGCTTTCTCTCCCCCAACCACACTTGCCGCCGCATACGCCGCGATCGCAGCCTGCTGCACTTGCTTCAGCGGCACGTCGAATCGCACCGCCGCCGCCCGGCAGTCTTCAAACTCCGGTGCCGCATTCATCACTTCGCCATCGAGCTTCCCAATCTTCACGCGAATCTCTCCATAAGGCGTCTCCACCGGAACATGGTGCCGCTCCAGACAACTTCGCTCATCGCGCCGAATCCGCATCCCCAACGTACTCGTCTCGCGCAGAATCAACCGCTCTAACTTCTGCTGAGTTTTCTCGCTGCACAAAACCGTCAACAGCGTCCCCGGCCGACCCTTCTTCATAATCACAGGAGTCAGCATCACATCCATCGCGCCCGCAGCCAGCGCCGACTCCGCCACCCACGCCAGCACCTGCGGCGACAAATCGTCCAGCGCCGTCTCAATCACCGTTACGGTCTCCGTCTTCGCGCCCTCTTCCGACTCGCCAACGCTGACCCGCAACGCATTCGGAAACCCCTTCGGATTGCGAGTCCCTGCGCCATACCCAATCCGCTCCACGCGCATCGCCGGCTGCGCCCCGAACACCGGATCAAGCACCCGCACCAGCGCCGCGCCCGTCGGCGTCACCAGCTCCTTCTGCACGTGCGCCGAGTACGTCGGATACCCCCGCAACAAATCCGCCGTCGCCGGGGCCGGCACCGGAAACGTCCCATGCGCGCACTCCACCATGCCGCGCCCAACGTTCAGCGCCGAGCAGTGCCACGCATCCACCTTCAGATACTCAATCCCAACACAAGCCGCCACAATATCGACGATCGCATCAACCGCCCCCACCTCGTGAAAGTGAATCTTCTCCACATCCAAGTTATGAATCTTCGCCTCCGAAGCCCCCAGCAAACAAAACGTCCGAATCGCACGATCCTTCGCCGCCTCCGGCAGCCGAGCCTTCTGGATCAATTCGCGAATCACCGCCAGCGAGCGTCCATGCACATGCTTATGCTCGTGCGAGTGATCGTGAGTATGCTCATGTTCGTGCGAGTGACCAGGCTCATGCGTGTGACCTGCAGCATGCGCATCTTCCGCCACAGCCGCGCCTTCCATCACCCTTACCCGTGTGCAAGAAATCCCGCTCCGATCCACCGTCTCAATCTGCAGGCTCGCGCCCAGCTCCAGCGCCGACGTCGCTTCCACCAACACCTCCGCCGGAACTCCGGCATCGATCAACGCGCCGAGAAACATATCGCCGGCAATCCCGGCGAAGCACTCCAAATAAGCAATCCGCATGAACTCTCTTTCAGTAGTGAAGCCGCACAGTGGAACCACGCAGGTTGGATGCCCGAAACCGCCGAACGACTTTCCTTGCGCCTACCCAGCCTGCCCAATCGACGTAACCGGCAGCACATCATTCATCGATCCGGACCGATACCCCTGCGTATCCAGCGTGACATACAGAAATCCCGCGCCGCGCACGGCTTCTGTCAATCGGTCCAACATGCTCAGCGTCAGCGCCCGCCCAAGATCCTCCCGCGCAATCTCGATCCGCGCAAGATTGCCATGGTGCCGCACCCGCACCTGAGCGAACCCCAGCACATGCAATGCCTCCTCCGCCCGCTCCACCTGCGCCAAATTCTCCGCAGTCACTTCGCGCCCGTATTCAATCCTCGACGACAGACACGCACTAGCCGGCTTATCCGCCAACTCGAGCCCCGCCTCCCGCGCCAGCGCCCGGATCTCCTGCTTGCTCAACCCGGCATCCACCAGCGGCGCAAGCGCACCGTGCAGCTCCGCCGCCCGCTGTCCCGGCCGAAACTCCCCGCGATCATCCAGGTTCATTCCATACGCCAGGTGCTCGAAACCCAGCCGCACCCGCGCCTCTTCCATCTGCGTAAACAGCTCACTCTTGCAATGGAAGCATCGCTGCGCATCATTGCGCGAATACTCCGGCTTCTCCAGTTCATTCGTCTGCAGCACGTGCACAGAAATTCCATGCCGCTCCGCAAACGCCATCGCATCCGCCAGCTCCTTACGCGGCAGCGACGGCGAATCCGCGATCACCGCCAGCATCCGCTCACCCAGCGCTCGATGCGTCGCGTACGCCAGGTATGCCGAATCCGTGCCGCCCGAATACGCAACCAGCAGCGACCCCACCGAAGCAAGGTTCTCCTCGAGCAGCTTCCCTTTGTCCTTCAAATCCATCGTCGCTCAGCCTTTGCTGCGGTCAGTAAATCGGAAGAAAAGCGACTGCTTCGCCACCGGCGCCGCAAGCTCATTAATCGATGCCATCTGCGAGGCCGATAGTGGCGTAAAGTTCGCCGCCAGGTGAACGTTCTCTTCCAGCTGCGCAACCGAGTCGCACCCAATAATCACCGTGCTCACCGGATGCGTCAGCGTGAAGTACATCGCCTCGCGCATATTAATCACGCCCGGCCGCGTAGCAATCGCCGACCCCTCCCACGAGTGCTGCTGCTGCTCCAACGGCGGCGGCGTCCAGCTGGATAACAGACGGCCACGCGCCGGAACCTTCATCCCGATAATGCCCATCTGCTTCTCAACCGCCAATGGCAGCAGCGCATCGGAAAAACTATAGATGTGCGAATCAGCAGCATTCAGCGCCAGCAGGATCGTATCGAACGGATGCCGGTTGATCGCATCCATCAGCGCATCGGGCCGATAATGCCCCGTCACCCCGAGGAACCGAACCACCTTCTGGTCCTGCATCTCGATCAGCGCTTCCATCGCGCCGCCCTTCGCAAAAATCGCGTCCACGTCCTGGGGAAGCCCCACATCATGCAGCTGCCACAGATCCACGTGGTCCGTGTTCATCAGCTTCAGCGACTTCTCGATCATCCGCAGCGAACCTTCGCGCGTCCGCTCCTTCGTCTTCGTCGCCAGGAACGCCTCGTTACGCCGAGTCTTCATCACCTGGCCGTAGTACTGCTCACTCCAGCGCTCAGGCCCTCCGTAGATCGAGGACGTGTCCAGATAATTCACGCCCATATCCAGCGCGCGCTCAATGATCGGAACAGCCACATCGAAATTGTTTGCCTTCTCCAGCGCCGCCTGCCCGCCCAGGCTGAAGATGCCAACCTTGTAGCCGGTGTTCCCCAGGTTCCGTGTAGGCATCGCCGTCAGCGTCCGCGGATTATCCGGAAGCGCACCCAGTTCACGGGGCGCCGCATGTGCCGGCATTCCAGCCTGCGCCAGCAATCCAGCGGCAAGCGCTCCACTCTTCTTCAGAAAACTACGGCGATTTCCAGCTTTCGGCGAATTGCCCATCGAAGGAGCCTCCAGGTTCAACTGACTCCTGATTCTATTCCAGCAGCACCGTCCCTGGTTACTGCAAGACTCCCGTAGGGTCCACAGCCGCCACCGGAGTTTGCGTTGCCGGCAATGGTTGCCGCGCCGGTTCCGATGGGGTTGGCGACACGGGCTCCGTAGTCTCTTCGTCCCCGATATTGAAAACCGGGGTCCCCTTGGGCAGCTTCAAACGACCATCCGCAAGATACGCCACCACCACACCGCCGGTCACCTCCGGCGCAAAAAAGGTCAGCGGTATCAAATACTTCTTGCTCTTGATCAGCGACTCCGCTACACCATCCACCGCGTGGCTGCGCGGAATCGTCCCCGGCACCTGAGGAATCACAAACGCTCGCATATTCACATCCGGATACTTCTGGCTGTACGCCACCAGCGACCGCGCCACCTGCTTCGGCGTCATCAGCCCCACATCCGCGATGAAGTTTCGGTGAACGGCATGGGGCATATAAATGTCCAGCACCATGCGCGAAAAATCCGCGCAGTTATGAAACAGCAGATTGAAGTGCCCAACATTCTTCCGATCGTTGAAGATCGCCATGAACCGCGCATCCTGCTCCGGCGTGCTATCCACCTCGAACCCGTGCATCTTCCGGATGTACGACTCACCCACCAGCTCCGTCCACTCTCCCTTGGGAGCTTCACCCTTCTTGTTGTCCGGAGCCAGTGCCATCAGATGCTCCCTGCGATACGCATCCTGCAATGCCGCAACCTGCTCCCGATCCGCAGTCGCTGGAATATCACTCAAATTGTCGACAGCATACAGGTACCCGACCAGCGGCACCGCAATCCAGTCATAGCCATCAATCTTGTGATACCGGCTGATCACCACCCCATACTCCCCCTCGTGGCAAGCCCGAAGAGACGTAGGCGAATCAGCACAAACATGGTTCAAATAAATCGCCGCATGGCCGGTAGGATTCATAGCGCCAAACGCGCCATAAGGCTCTTCCATCAACAGCGCGACCGATGCATGCGCGGTCTGAGCCGTCCCCAGAAAGCATCCAAAGATGCAGCCCAGCGCCGCCATCGCCCGTCGCATCACCTTGTCGCTAGGACACACAAATACACCGTTCTCCAACATCAAAATTTGGATGCAAAGATTTGACCTCTAGTTTAGCGAAAATCAGACATAATTTCCGCCGCCGCCTCTTGTTCTAAGGGACTTACCCCACCATCCACAATCGTCCGGCCTCACTTGCAAATGTTCAGCGAACCCCGCCCCCACCACAGGGTTCGCTGACCACCACTACGCGTTGTACGTGGACGACGACACGCGCCCGCCGTGCCCTGTCCAGTTGGTGTGGAAGAACTCGCCGCGAGGCTTGTCGATCCGCTCATACGTGTGCGCGCCAAAGAAGTCGCGCTGCGCCTGCAGCAGGTTCGCCGGCAGCCGCGCCGTGCGGAAGCCGTCATAAAACGCCAGCGCCGTCGAGAATGCCGGAGTCGGCACGCCCAGCTCGATCGCCTTGATCAGCGCCTCGCGCCAGCTGCCCTGGTACTTGTTCAACGCGCTCGAGAAAAACTTGTCCAGCAACAAATTCGACAAATTCGGATTCTTATCGAACGCCGCCTTAATATCGCTCAGGAAGATGCTGCGAATGATGCAGCCGCCGCGCCACATCAGCGCGATGCCGCCCATGTTCAGCTTCCACCCATACTCCTTCTCGGCCGCCCGCAGCAGCATGTATCCCTGCGCATAGCTCACCATCTTCGAGCAATACAGCGCCCGCCGCACAATCTCGATGAACGCCGCCCGCTCGCCAACCGCAACCTTCTCCTTCGGTCCTTCGAGCACCTTCGACGCCTCAACCCGCTCATCCTTCAACGCCGACAGGCAGCGCGCAAACACGCTCTCCCCAATCAACGTCACCGGCATGCCCAGGTCCAGCGCCGAAATCGCCGTCCACTTGCCCGTACCCTTCTGTCCCGCCGTATCCAGAATCTTGTCCACGATCGGCGTGCCATCCTCATCCTTCTTCGCAAAAATCGTTGCGGAGATCTCGATCAGGTAGCTATCCAGCTCGCCCTTGTTCCACTCCTTGAACACCTCGGCAAACTCATCCGCCGTCAGCCCCAGGCCGTCCTTCAGCAACTGGTACGCCTCGCAGATCAGCTGGATATCGCCATACTCAATGCCGTTGTGCACCATCTTCACGTAGTGCCCGGCGCCCTCTTCGCCCACCCAGTCGCAGCAAGGCGTTCCATCTTCCACCTTCGCCGAAATCGCCTGGAAGATCTCCTTCACATGCGGCCACGCAGCAGGATTTCCTCCCGGCATGATCGACGGACCAAAACGCGCTCCCTCTTCACCACCCGAAACGCCGGTCCCGATGAACAGGATGCCCTTCTCAGCCAACTCTTTCGTGCGTCGATTCGAATCCGTGAACAGCGAGTTTCCGCCGTCGATGATGATGTCGCCCTTCTCCAGGTAGGGCAGAATCTGCGCGATGTTCTGGTCCACCACCTCGCCCGCCTTCACCATGATCATCACCCGCCGCGGGCTCTTCAGCAGCCCACACAGCTCTTCAATCGAGTGCGCGCCCTCAACCTGTGTCCCCTTCGCTTCCTGGTTCAGAAAGTCGTCCACCTTCGACACGGTCCGGTTGAACACCGCAACCTTGTATCCATGGTCATTCATGTTCAGAACAAGGTTCTGTCCCATGACCGCCAGCCCAATCAATCCAATGTCACAACTTCCCTTCGACATAAATCGTTCTCCATGTTCAGACCGGCTCACAGCTCGATCCGTTCGTTACCGTTAGGGACTCGCTCAACCATCGAGCGCAGCCTGGGTTTACTCAAGGTCGTATTTCGTTCGCAACGCCACCTATTATCATATCCATCCCACCGCTCACCCGTGATCAAACGCACAGCGCGCCGCCGTCTGCCTCCACCTCACGCCTTCGCCCCACCCTCCAGCCGCGCCACCCGCTCCCCCGCCAGGTACGCCAGCCACTCCGCCATCCCCGCCCCACTCTTCGCCGACGTCAACAGAACCCGCATCCCCGGCCGCACCGCCTGAATATTCCTTTGCGCCGCCGCCAGATCGAACTCGCAAGCCTCCGCCAGATCCATCTTCGTAATCACCGCCACGTCCGCCGAATTAAAAATCGTCGGATACTTCAGCGGCTTGTCCTCCCCCTCCGTCACCGACAGCAGCACCACCCGCACATCCTCCCCAAGGTCATAGCTCGACGGGCAAACCAGGTTCCCAACATTCTCGATAAATAAATATTCGAACGCCTTCAGGTCCCACCCCGCCAGGTGATCCGACACCATCTGCGCCTCCAGATGACACCGCCCATCCGTCGTAATCTGCTTCACCGGAACCCCCGCCTCCGCCAGCCGCTTCGCATCGTTATCCGTCGCCAGGTCGCCCACAAGTGCCGCGCTCGCCTTGCCCGCTTCGCGCAACATCCTCAGCGTCCGCTGTAGAAACGCAGTCTTCCCCGACCCCGGACTCGACACCAGGTTCATCGTCAACAACCCGCAAGCATGCAGCCGCTCCCGCAGCCCGCGCGCAATCTCATCGTTCTTATTAAGGATTCCCTTGCGAATCTCCAGCACCCGCGTTTCCATCATGACTCTCCCGGCGCGTCCTCGCGCTCATCTCCCGGCAAATCAACCTCAATCGCTTCCACATCCAACTCCCGCCCCTGCCTCAAATCGCCGCTCGGCGTGCCGCACACAGGACAGCAAAAGAACTGCACACTCGCCAACTCCACCTCGCGCTCGCACACCGCGCAATACACCTTCGCAGGCAGCTCCGTCACCACCAGCACCGACCCCTCCAGCAGCGTCCCCGCGCACGCAACCTCGTAGCTGAACTCCAGCGCCCCCTGCACCACCCCCGAGAGCGCGCCCAGCCGCACATGCACCTCCCTCACCCGCGAGGCCCCAGCAGCCTTCGCGCTCTCCGTCGCAATCTCGACCACGCTGTACGCAATCGAAAGCTCGTGCATCGCTCAGCCCTTTCGCCCCACCCGCGCCAATCCTACCTGCCCGGCTATCGCCCGCTCTGTGATTTGCCGCACTCGATACAATCTCCTTGGAGGCACCCCATGGCCCAGCTCAGCCGCACCGGCGTTTCGCTCGACGAAGACCTCCTCAAAGAGTTCGATCAGCTCATCGGCCGCCGCGGCTACGAGAACCGCTCCGAGGCCATCCGCGACCTCATCCGCGAAGCCCTCCTCGCCGACAACGTCACCTCCAACAAGCCCGTCGTCGGCACCCTCACCCTCGTCTACGACCACCACGTCCCCAACCTCTCCCAAAAACTCACCGAAGCCCAGCACACCGCCGGCGCCATGATCCTCGCCGCCACCCACGTCCACCTCGACCACAACTACTGCCTCGAAGTCATCATCATGAAAGGCCGCAGCACCGCCCTCCAGGACCTCGCCAACCGCATGCTCGCCATGCGCGGCGTCGAGCTCGGCAAGCTTGTCCTCACCACCTCAGGCAAGGACCTCAAGAGCGCCAAACACTCGCACCCCCACCCCCACTAACCCGTCAGCAAAATCTTCTTCTCACCGCCCAAAGCTATACCGCAAAGTAAATCGCGCCTGTACAGGCTCGACTGGATGCATCACCCGCGTAAACGCTGCATTCGCATTCACCACACTCCCAACCTGCTCCTGCCCTGCCAGCGTGCTCGGCGGCGCCTCCGGCAGCCCCGGCCCATCCGCCGGCGTAATCTGCGATACATACGCGTAGTCCACGTCATGGTCCCGGCGGTTGAACAAATTCAACACCTCGCCCACCACACTCCAGTGCTCGTTGAACTTGTAGTTGGCTCCCAAATTAACCAGCGCCGTCGCAGGTGACGTATACAGCGCGTCGGAAGTCAACGGCCGCGGCCCAAAGTAGCGCAACCGCAAACTCGCTGAAAAGTGCTTATAGTTCTGCATCGTGGCGCCCGCAGAAACCACCCATCGCACCGCCTCCGGAACCTCCTTGCCATACTGATTCTGTAGATACGTGCCACCCCCCGTCGGAATAAGCCCAAAGCAATTCGAGTTCTTCGCGCAAAGCTGCTCCGCCCCCGTCAAGCTCGTATAAAACGTCGAGTCGGAAGGATCAGCCTGCGTAAACATCGCCCTCGAATCCGCAAAGTCCGTATCAAGAATCCAATGCTCCGTCGGCATGTAATAGTTCCCGACTTCTATCCCGTAGCGATTGCTCGACTCCACCGACGGAGTTGTGCCACCCGTATCCCCATCCTGCAATAGCTCTGAATTACTGTGCAGATACCAGACCTCGATCGTGCTTTGCAGATGCGGAACCGCCGCCGTCCTCATCCCCACCTCCGCGCCTTTGTTCTGCACCAGGAACGAAATCTTAATCGGGTTCGGCGTGTTGTAGTACGGATAAGCGGGCGAGACCGGCTCATACTGTTGCGTTGCCCCGCGCACATCGTTGGTGTGATAACTGAACCCGCCCTGCACATAAAACTCCGTGTTGTCCCAAGGTCCGAAGATCAAACTCGCCTTCGGACTAGGCAAAAACTTGCTCACCGACCGCCCGGTGTTGGGATTGAAGTTCGCAGGAAACGGATCGTTGGGATAGTTCGGGCTCGTCGGATTCGTGAAGCTCGTAAGGATGCCTTTGCCATAATCGCCGCGCAGTCCGACGATCGACCGGAACTTGCTGCCCCATTGGATCGTGTTCGATACCCACGGGCTCGCGATGGTTTCCGTGAACTTGTTCAGATCCGTCGCCGCCGGCAGTACCGCGATCTCATCCAGATCGGACCAGCCGTTATCGGAGTAATTCGCCGTGTAGAACGTCTTGCTCGTGCGCATCCGATCCTCCGTCCGAAACAGGCCGTTATGAATCCAGTCGTTCCGCAACTGCAGTCCGAACGTAGTCTCCGACACTCGCCCAAACACCCTGCCGCAGACCGTGTGGCGCAAATCGAACCCTGCCACCCAGCGCCTGTCCTGCTGCTCAAACTGATCGCCCTTGTAAGGGTCCACCAGGTAATACGTAAAGTCGGAGAACAGGTCGAGATCGTAATAGAACCCGTACCCCATAATCGTCGTCTCCGAGTTCGCGCCCCTGTGATGCCATTCGCCCTGCAAGCTGTACCGCTGGGAGTGCCCGCCGTCTTCCGGATTCAGTCCGCCGTAAAACCCCACCACCGGTATCGCCGTAGTTGGAATCTGGTCAGTCGAGTTCCACCGGGTCCCATCGTACGCATGGGCCGTCATGCTGAAACCGTTGCTCACTCCACCCTGGCTATACGTGAGCACGCCATTGAACTTGTAGTAGTTATCCGGATGCACCCACGGCCCGTTATCGTGATACGCTTCGCCACCGTACAGCAGGTTGCCCTTCCCCAGCCGCCGCGAAACGCCAAACACGAATCGCGCAAACTGATACATCCCGCCATCAACCTGCGCAAAGTTCTGCGGCAGCGTCTTGTAGTACACCACGTCCGCATTTCCCGCAGAGCCGTAGTCGCCTACATCGGCATAATAAGGCCCTTTCTGCGCGTCGATCCGTTCCACCAGCTCCGGAATCACCGTGTTCATATCCGCGTACCCTTCACCATGCGCGTGCGACGGCAGGTTCAACGGCATGCCGTCGATGAAAATAGCGAAGTCAGTACCGTGATCGAGATTAAACCCGCGCAGAAAATATTGATTCGCCTTGCCGCCTCCAGCATGCTGCGTGATGATCAAGCCCGGAAGCGTCTCGAGAATTTCGCCCGAGCGCAGAATCGGCCGATTCTTCAACTCCTCTGCGCCCACCGTCACCTGCCCCGCCGACGACGCAATCCCGATCAGATCGTCCGCACGGCCCTGAACGTCGACCGTCGTGCTAACTGATCCCACCTCGAGAGCAACGTGCAATGGCGCCTCTGCACCCTCATTCCCCACCGCGACAACAATCTCTTTCGCTTCAAATCCAATGCCCGAAATCGACACCCGATACCTGCCTGCGGGAAGGCCTGAGATCGCGAAGAATCCGTTTCTATCCGACTGCGTCGTCCGCTCAATGCTGCCGCTCACGTTGTGCACTTGCACCACAGCATCCGCAATCAGCGCGCCAGAAATGTCAGTGACTGTCCCGGAAAGCTGATTCCGCCGATTCGAACCCTCAGCAACCTCCGCAAAACCAATGCCCCCGCCGCTAAGGCCTCGCGGAACCTGCGCCCGCAAGGCAACAACTCCAAGCCCGATCGCGAGAGCAGCAAGCATGAAGACGTTAAATTGCGTGCCGCGCCGCCACATGGTCTTCTTTCATCAATCTTCACGGGAGTTGCCCCTGGGTTGCCCTTGGGCGGTGCCTCTGGATTCAGCGCAGGCCAGCAATCAGCAGATCTCCGAGGCCAAACCGGCTGGTCGCCCCTTCAGATCACAGTCAAAAAAAAGAGTAGTACGATTTTCAAAATCGTATCGTGATGTTCGTCACACGGCAAACCCCGCCAGCATCGCCACTCCATTCGCTCTGAAGCGGTCCCCAGTCCGGCACGTCACCCAGAGTGACGAAGCGCATAGTTACGTTTTTTAGATACGTGCTACCCTGATCGTGCACGGCCTGTCCCGCGCGCCACCCAAAGGCAACCCGATGCGCCCCCCAGTCCCCTCATCGCTGCGCTCCCTCTTCAACGATCAGCCCAGTAACACCCGCGCCAAAGTCATCGCCATCTACGCGCTCCTCGCCGCCTTCAACCTCGGCGCCTGGGCCTGGGCCATCATTGCCTTCCACCGCTTCCCCGTCCTGCTCGGCACCGCCTTCCTCGCCTACAGCTTCGGCCTCCGCCATGCCGTCGACGCCGACCACATCGCCGCCATCGACAATGTCACCCGCAAGCTCATGCAGGAGGGCAAGCGCCCCGTCGCCGTCGGCTTCATGTTCTCCCTCGGCCACTCCACCATCGTCGTCATCGGCAGCATCGCCATCGCCGCCACCGCTCTCGCGCTCCAACACCGCATCGATCACATCCGCGACATCGGCAGCATCGTAGGCACGCTCGTCTCCACGCTCTTTCTCTTCGCCATCGCCATCGTCAATCTCATCATCCTGCGCGCCGTCTACCGCACCTTCCAGTCCGTCCGCCGCGGCGAGCCCTACGTCGACGAAGACTTCGATCTCCTCCTCGGCAGCCGCGGCTTCCTCGCCCGACTCTTCCGCCCTGTCTTCCGCATGATCCGCAGCAGCTGGCACATGTACCCCCTCGGCCTCCTCTTCGGCCTCGGCTTCGACACCGCCACCGAAATCGGCCTGCTCGGCATCTCTGCCGCCGAAGCCTCCAAAGGCCTCTCGCTCGTCTCCATCCTCGTCTTCCCCGCCCTCTTCGCCGCCGGCATGTCCCTCATCGACACCACCGACAACATCCTCATGCTCGGCGCCTACGGCTGGGCCTTCGTCAAACCCATCCGCAAGCTCTACTACAACCTCACCATCACCTCCGTCTCGGTCATCGTAGCCTTTGCCGTCGGAGGAATCGAAGCCCTCGGCCTCATCGCCTCCCAACTCCATCTCGACGGCCACTTCTGGTCCCTCATCAACAAGCTCAACAACAACTTCGGCGTCCTCGGCTACGTCATCATCGCCCTCTTCGCTCTCGCCTGGATCCTCTCCGTAGCCATCTACCGCTGGCGCCGGTTTGACCACCTGGAACTAGCCACACCCCTCCCCTCTCCCGCCGACCCCGACTAGCCGCTGCCAGGACCCCTCGTGCGTCCGTATACTGTCCTCGCTCGTATAAGGACAGTGGCCCAACCCATGAACATTCGCTCGCTCAGCCTCTCCGCTGCAATCCTCCTCGCGCCTTTCGCCGTTCCCGCGCAACAACCCCGCCCGCCCATCACCGGCATCTCCCACATGTGCGTCTACGCGCACGACATGGCCGCCAGCGACAACTTCTACGGCCACATCCTCGGCGCCACCAAGGCCCCCGACCCTCAAGATCCCCAGGGAGCCCGCTACTACTTCAGCCCAACCCAGTTCGTAGAAGTCCTTCCCCTCCCCGCTGACCAAGGCATCAGCCGCATGGCCTGCGTCGCCTACGCCACCCCGGACGCCGCAGCCCTCCGCAGCTACCTCATCGCCCACAACCAAACCACCTCCGAACTCCACACCTCCACCGACGGCTCCCACTGGTTCGACACCCAGGACCCCGAGGGTAACAAGGTCCAGTTCCTCCAGCCCGGCCGACGCCAGGCGATCACCACCCACCCCATCAGCGACCACATCATCCACATGGGCTACCTCGTCCGCAACCGCGCCGACGAAGATCACTTCTATCGCGACCTCCTCGGCTTCCGCCCCTACTGGTATGGAGCCATGAAGTCCGACGCCCTCGACTGGATCTCCCAGCAAGTCCCCAACGGTCACGACTGGCTCGAGTACATGATGGTCGGCGCCGGTTCCACCACACCCACCGAAAACCTCAGCGCCCAACACCTCGGCGTCCTCAATCACTTCTCCCTCGGCGTCCAGAACATGGAGCAGGCAGTCACCACGCTCTACAAAGAAGACCGCCTTCCCCCGCGCCACGACGGCCCCCAGATGGGTCGCGACGGCAAGTGGCAGGCCAACCTCTACGACCCCGACGGCACCCGCGTCGAGCTCATGGAGTTTCAGCCCGTCTCCAAACCCTGCTGCTCCGACTTCACCGCCTCCAGCCCCACCCACTAAGAAGTCGCTAAAGTTTTGCTTCGAAGGGGCGGGACTTGAGTCCCGCCATAAGCCCCGCTAGATCAATGCGGCTTGAGCCGCTGAGGAATGTGCTTGGGGACTTGCTCAGATTTCCCCGCTGCTCTTTCCGGAGGTTCATGTGCCCACCGACCCAACGATTCCCATCCAACGCCGCTCTTTCCTCAAATCCATCGTGGCCACCGCCGCTGCCTCCACGCTTCCATCGCACATCCACGCCCTGGCTCAAGCTCCCCTCGCTTCCACCCACACCGCCCCGCCCATCCTCCTCAACCAGCTCGGCTACCTCCCCAACCACGCCAAGCTCGCGACCATCCTCGCCCACCAAACCAACCAGCCACCATCCACTTTCCGCGTCCTCTCTCAAGACCACCACCCTGTCTTCCAAGGCCACCTCTCCACCCCAACCCTCGACGCCGCCTCTGGAGACACCACCACCCAAGCCGACTTCTCTGCCCTCACCACTCCCGGCACCTACCAACTCGAAGTCGCCAACACTCTCTCCGATCCCTTCACCATCAGCCCCACCGTCTACGCCGAAGCCCTGCGCCTCACCATGCGCGGCTACTACGGCCAGCGCTGCGGCTGCGACGTCGATCTCGGCAACGGCTACCACCACCCCGCTTGCCATCTCGACGGCGCCTTCGATCCCACCTCCGGCCGCTCCGGCTCCGTGCCCAACACCGGCGGCTGGCACGACGCCGGCGACTACGGCCGCTACATCGTCAACTCCGGCATCACCACCGGCACCCTCCTCTGGGCCTGGGAGCTCTACCCCGACTCCCTCCGCAACCTCTCGCTCAACATCCCCGAATCCGGCGCCGCCAGCCGGAATTCAAAAAGCCCCCTCCCCGACTATCTCGCCGAAATCAAGTGGAACCTCAACTGGATGCTCTCCCTCCAGGACACCGACGGCGGCGTCTGGCACAAGCAAACCAGCCTCCACTTCTGCGCCTTCATCATGCCGCAGGACGACCACCTCCCCAGCCAGATCATCGGCACCGGCTCCGCGCCCTACAAATCCACCTGTGCCACCGCCGACTTCGCCGCCGTCATGGCCATCGCCGCGCGCTGCTACCAGCCCTTCGACCCCGCCTTCGCCGCCCGCTGCCTAACCGCCGCCCGCAACGCCTGGACCTGGAGCCGCAAGCACCCCAATGTCACCTTCACCAACCCGCCCACCGTCTCCACCGGCGACTACGGCGACAACGACTGCAGCGACGAACTCCTCTGGGCCTCCGCCGAACTCTTTCGCACCACCCGCGAACCCCAGTACGAATCCGCCCTCCGCGAATCCATCAAACCACTCCTCCCCAACCCCAAAATCACCGCCCCCTCGTGGGCCACCGTCGACTCGCTAGGCCTCTGGACCTACGCCCTCACACCTCGGGACAAGTTCAACCCCATCGTCGAATCCATCCAGCAAGCCACCCAAACCGCCGCCACCGAACTCATCGCCCGCACCCACACCAGCGGCTACGGCAACTCCCTCTCCCTCGACGACTACCACTGGGGCTCCAACTCCAACGCCGGCAACCAATCCCTCCTTCTCCTCATCGCGAATCACTTCCAACCCAACCCCGCCACCCTCAACGCCGCCCTCTCCAACCTCCACTACCTCCTCGGCCGCAACTGCTTCGGAGTCTCCTGGGTCACGCAGCTAGGCCACCGCCCCTTCCAGCATCCCCACCACCGCCCCAGCGCATCCGACGGTATCGCAGCCCCCTGGCCCGGTCTCCTCTCCGGAGGCCCCAACGCCCACGGCGGCGACGCAGTAGCCGACGCCCTCCCCAAAGCCCCACCCATGCGCATGTGGCTCGACGACCAGCGCGCCTACTCCATGAACGAAATCGCCATCAACTGGAACGCCCCACTAGTCTTCCTCCTGGCCGCCGCCAACAGTAAGCGAGCCTGACAATCTATCTAGCCGCTCACACCGTATTGGTCTGTCGTCCTTCCACGCCCACCCACCCAAACTCTGTCATCCTGAGCGAAGCGTAGCGCAGCCGAAGGACCCGCCACACCCTCCACCCCAGCACCACGCTCGAACCTTTTAACCCAACCCTCCAGATCACGACCGCAACGCCGGGTGCCCCATTCATGACGGCCTAATCGTCATGAGTGGGTGAGGGTCCCCAAGCCAACCCAATCCGCTACGCCACCGCCGCCTTCAACGCCCCCCGCGCCGCCTCCAGCACCACCTCCACCTCACGCTCCCCATGCGCCGCACTCACAAACGCCGCCTCATACTGACTAGGCGGCAGCCACACCCCATGCTCCAGCATCGCCCGATGAAACCGCGCAAACATCGCCACATCCGACGTCGACGCACTGGCAAAATCCGTTACCTTCTCCGGCGTAAAGAACCACGTAAACATGCTGCCAACCGTGTTCGTCGTCAGCGCAATCCCCTGCTCCGCCGCCAGTCGCGCCACGCCCTGCGCAATCGCCGCAGTCGTCGTCTCCACCCTCGGATAGATCTCCTCCCGCCCATCCCACAGCGCTGTCAGCATCGCAATCCCCGCAGCCATCGCCAGCGGATTCCCGCTCAGCGTTCCCGCCTGATAAACCGGCCCCAGCGGCGCCAGGCAATCCATCACATCCGCACGCCCGCCAAACACCCCAACCGGCAACCCACCGCCAACAATCTTCCCCAGCGTCGTCAAATCCGGAAGCCCGCCCAGCTCCTCCGCAAAAAACTCCTGCGCTCCACCCGCCGCCAGCCGGAACCCAACCATCACCTCATCAAAAATCAGCAGCGCCCCATGCTTCTGCGTAATCTCCCGCAACCCCTTCAGATACCCCGGCCCCGGCAGAATCGTTCCCGCATTCCCCACCACCGGCTCCAGGATCACGCACGCAATCTGCTCCGGATGCGACTCGAACGCCGCCTCCACCGCCGCCAGATCGTTGTACGGCAGCGCCAGCGTATGCATCACCGTCTCTTCCGGCACGCCCGCCGACCCCGGAATCCCAAACGTCGCCACCCCACTCCCCGCCTTCACCAGCAGCGCGTCCGCATGCCCGTGATAGCAGCCCTCAAATTTAATAATGAAGTTCCGTCCCGTAAACCCGCGCGCCACCCGTATCGCCGACATGCAAGCCTCGGTCCCCGAGCTCACAAACCGCATCTTCTCCATCGACGGATAGCACCGCTGCACCAGCTCCGCTAAATCCGCCTCAGCCGCCGTGCTCGCACCGAACGACGCACTCTTCCCCGCCGCCTCCCGTATCGCCTCCACCACCGGTGGAAATGCATGCCCCAGCAACATCGGCCCCCACGACCCAAACATATCCACAAAGCGATTACCGTCCACGTCGTACAGGTAAGCGCCCTCCGCCCGCTCCACAAACGGCGGATGCCCGCCCACCGCGCGGAAGGCGCGCACCGGAGAATCCACACCACCCGGCAGAAATCCTTCAGCGCGCTGCTGCAATTGCGCCGACCGTGCAAAAGAAATGCTCATATCCACAAGTATAGAAGTCACCGCAACCTCCATAGAAGTGATCACGAACACGTCGCTTCGAAATCAGGCTGGTAAACTTTCTCTGCACCCATTCAGCAAGTGAAGGCGGCCCCTGTGGCAAAACCAAACTCCGGCACCGATGAGCAATCGCCGCGTGAAGGCTCAGCTACCTCGTCCCAATTCCCCGCCCCCCTTGCCGCCCACAAGGAAGCGCGCGCACCCCGCAACGACGACCACGCCATCGTCTCCACCGATCGCCACGTCCTCGCCAACGACCGCATCAAGGGTCTAGCCCGCCGCACCTTCAACAAGCACGTCCTCAGCGAAATCGGCGGCTTCTCCGGCCTCTTCCAACTCGACGCCGAGCGCTTCCCCGACCCCGTCCTGGTCTCCACCACCGACGGCGTCGGCAGCAAACTCGAGCTCGCCATCCAGCTCGGCCTCCACTCCTCCATCGGCGCCGACCTCGTCAACCACTGCGTCAACGACATAGCCGTCCAGGGTTCAACCCCCCTCTTCTTCCTCGACTACTTCGCCGCCGGCTTCCTCGATCCCGACGTCGTCCAGCAAGTCATCAGCGGCCTCGTCGACGCCTGCAAAGCCAACGCCTGCGCCCTCCTCGGCGGCGAAACCGCCGAAACCCCCTGGCTCTACGACCAATCCCAGTACGAGCTCGCTGGCTTCATGACCGGAGTCGTCTCCCGCTCCCGCCTCATCACCGGCGAAGCCATCAAGGAAGGCGACTGCCTCCTCGGCCTGCCCTCCAACGGCCTCCACACCACCGGCTACTCCCTCGCCCTTAAGCTCCTGCTCGAGACCGCCCGCTACCGCCCCGACCAGTACATCAACGAGCTCGGCGACAAGGTCGGCGCCGCCCTCATGCGCCCCCACCGCAGCTACCTCTCCCCCATCCGCAAACTCATCCAGGCCGAAGTCGTCAGCGGCTTCTCCCACATCACCGGCGGCGGCCTCACCGAAAACATTCCCCGCATCCTCCCCCGCGGCCTCGCCGCCCACGTCGACCTCTCGGCCTGGGATCCACCCCCTCTGTTTACCCACCTTAAGCAGCTAGGCGGCCTCGATCACGACGAGATGTTCCGCACCTTCAACATGGGCATCGGCCTCGTCGCCGTCATCCCGCCCGACCTGCTCAAGAAGGCGCGCCTCACCCTCACCCGCATGAACGAGCGCTCCATCATTCTCGGCCGCGTAGTCCGCAAGACTGCGCCCCGCATCACCTATAGCTAGCTACCTACTCGTCTTCCCAGGGGTTGACCACAGCCACACCCGCCGCGCGGAACGGCGCCACATCCCGCGTCGCCACCGCAAACCCATGCACCTTCGCAATCGCAGCAATCTGCGCATCCGCCACTGGCAGCGTATATCGCTTCGCCTTCGCGTGCGCAAATACAGCAGCATACGCGAGTGCAGCTTCACGGTCGAAGGCAAGAATCGGTGTCACAATCCGCTTGACCAGGAATCTCTCCAGCGCACGTTGCAACTCCTGCTTACGCCTTCCTTCGGGAAGAATTGCGATTCCCGCCATCAGCTCCGCCAGGTTGATGGACGTGACAAACAACGACTCGATGTCCTGACGATCTAACCACGCCGCGACATGGGCGTTTCCATTTGGCTTCGTAGGTTCTGAAAGAACATTCGTGTCGAGGATGATCATTCAAAGATCGCTGGCTCGGTCGGCGTTTGATCACGCTTAATCTCAGGCAGCGGACCATACTTCCGTCCCAACTCCTGCAGCCGCGTCCCCAACCCCACTTCCTTCTTCGGCCGCACCGCCTCATCCAGAATCAACCGGATCTCAGCCTCTGTGCTATTCCCCTTCTTCGCGGCCCGCTGCTTCAACCGGCGATGCGTCTCGGCCGATAAATTTCTCACCGTCACTGCCGGCATCGAAGCGCCTCCAGTTTGATATCACTTCCCAATCGATGATATCACTCAGCGTCCCGGCGCAGCCATCCCCGCAAACTGTGTCCGATACACAATCACGCCCAGCACCAGCACCAGCGCCTGGAAGTACAAAAACGTCTTCGTGCTCGGCTTCTCGGGCACCGCCCCAAACGCCCGCCACGCCATCCCCAGCCCCACGATCAAAAAGATCCACAGCGTCGACGGCCCAAACAAATCTCCATTCGTGATCGACAGCGCAAACAACACCATGCACGTCGCCGCGATCAACACCCTCTGCAGCCGCGACAGCGCAAAAGCAGCCTGCGCGCCATCCAGCCCCAGCAGCGGAAACAAATTCAGGAAATTAATCCACGCGCCTACATACACCAGCACCATGAAGATCGGCGCATGCGTCGCCACAAAGAACCCATAGCAGGCGAACGCAGCCATCAACCCATACAGCGGCCCCGCCAGCGAAATCGTCGCCAAGTCCTCCAGCGACACGCCCTGCGAATACCACCGCACATACGCGCCCATCATCGGCACAAACACCGGCAGGTCAGCCTTCAATCCACGCCGCTTTAACGCCACATAGTGACCCATCTCGTGGATGAACAGGCACGCAAGAAACCCAGCCGCGAACTTCCATCCAAACAGCGCCCAATAGATCCCGAAGAACGCCAGGAAGCTCAGCAGGAATTTCAGCTTGAACGCCAGCAACAGCCACGTCTTGATCTTCAGCAGGAACAGCGCAATCGGCGCAAGCGGTCCCAGCCGTTTCGTCCATCGCGCCTTCTGATCCTCAGCAGCCTTCATCCGCGCATCAATCTGCGCAACATGCTGCCGCACGCTCGCCGCCTGCGGAGTCTCTTCCGGCAGCCAGGCCAGCGCGCTCGCCCAGCGATCCCGAGCCTCCGCCCACTTCTGTTCCTGCTCCAGCTCCTGCGCCGTCCGCGCAATCTCGCTCAGGTGCACGCCATACGTCAGCGTCTGGCAATCTGGACACGCAAGCGTCCCCTCCGGCAGCCAATGGCTGCACGACGGGCAATTGTGAATCGCCTCGGGCGGCGCGGGTTCGGGCGGCAATACCGCTGCATTCGTAGTAGTCACGACACTCACATTCTATTGGACGCGCCAGAACCCCACACGACGCACCCTGCGCCGTCCGCCACCCGGTAACATCTAACCACCATGTCCACAACGCCCGACAGCCTCTTCACCCCGCTCCCCCAGCGCAGCATCACCCTTCCCAACCGCATCGTCGTCTCCCCCATGTGCGAGTACAGTTCCACCGACGGCCACGCCAACGACTGGCACCTCGTCCACCTCGGCTCCCGCGCCGTCGGCGGAGCCGGCACCGTCATCACCGAAGCCGCCGCCGTCTCCCCCGAAGGCCGCATCACCCCCGGCGACCTCGGCATCTACTCCGACGACCACATCCCCTTCCTCACCCGCATCACCGACTTCCTCAAAGCCCACGGCGCCGTCCCCGGCATCCAGCTAGCCCACGCCGGCCGCAAAGCCAGCATGTCCGTCCCCTGGGTCACGCCCTCCCACACTGTTCCGCCGTCTGAAGGTGGCTGGACCAACGTAGTCGCCCCCTCCGCCCTCCGCTTCAACGACGAATACCCCCTCCCCCACGCCCTCGATCGCGCCGGCATGGACAAGATCCTCGCAGACTTCACCGCCGCCACCCACCGCGCCGCAAAGGCCGGCTTCCTCCTTGCCGAAGTCCACGCCGCCCACGGCTACCTGTGCCACGAGTTCCTCTCCCCGCTCTCCAACACCCGCACCGACGAGTACGGCGGCAGCCTAACCAACCGCGCAAAATTTCCCCTCGAGATCATCCGCACCGTCCGCGCCGCCTTCTCCGCCAATCTCCCCGTCTGGGTCCGCGTCTCGGCCACCGACTGGGTAGACGGCGGCCTCAACATCGATGAAGTCGTACAGTTCGCCCACCTCGTCAAAGCCGAAGGCATCGACCTCCTCGACGTCTCCTCCGGCGGCAACGACCCCCGCCAGCAAATCCCCATCGGCGCCGGCTATCAAGTCGCCTTCGCCGACCGCATCCGCCGCGAAACCGGCCTCGCCACCGGCGCGGTTGGCATGATCACCGACCCGGCCCAGGCCGACCAGATCATCCGCACCCACCAGGCCGACGTAGTCCTCCTCGCCCGCGAACTCCTCCGCGAACCCTACTGGCCTCTCCGCGCCGCCACCGAACTCCACCAACCCGCCCCCTGGCCCGTCCAGTACGAACGCGCCGCCCAAGGCAAAGTCCAGCGCCGCGAACCCCTCAAAACCTAAGACTCAGAATGCCTGTCGGTTCTCCGTTTTCAAATCCAGGGCCTCCAGCGTCCACCAGCCAACTTCAGGCCGCCGCCAACTGAGAACGGACACCGGAGAACTGACAACCCGCTTTCATCCCCACTCAACTCTTCAAGTAACCCTCGAACCCCCGTTAACCAATCTGATACCGTGCCTGCTCATAGGTGAACCATAGGCGGAACCGTGCTAACCACTAGCTGAGTTCCTCTGCCATCCTATACTTTAGTACTTCTGGATCGTAGTGACGTCACATCATCCAATTCGTAAAGCAGTTACCCCCGAGCCAACCGTCATTCCGGACAAGCTCTACTTCCGCATTGGGGATGTAGCCAAGCTGTGTGACGTGCCCGCCTACGTCCTCCGCTTCTGGGAGACCGAGTTCCCGCAGCTCAAGCCCAACAAGGGTGGCACCGGCCAACGCCTCTACCGCAAGCGCGACGTTGAGATGGCCCTCCGCATCAAGAGCCTCCTCTACGACCAGGGTTACACCATTCCCGGCGCCCGCCAGGTCTTCTCCACCGAATCCAGGATTAAAGACGCCCCCGAGACTCCGCAGCTCGCCGCCGCTCCCGCCCCAACCCCCGCGCCCGAGCCTGCCTCAACCATCGACATAGGCGAGACCATCCGCCAGGAGGCCCACCGCCGCGAGCAGCTCGCCTCCCTCCGCGCCGAACTTCGCTCCGTCATCGAAATCCTCTCCCAGCCCGTCTCGTCCGACCACCCCGCACCCCCAGCCGCCGCCGCTCCCGCGACCATCGAGCCCAAGCCAAAATCCATGCGCCCCCGCCTCGTCCTCGAGCCCAAGCCCGACGCCAAGGCCCCCCGCCTCATCGACCAGGGCGACCTCTTCCCCTCCGAGTAGCATCGACTCCACGCTAGGCATCGTCCTCCCGTCACCTCTTGGTTCTCAGTTGTTCGTTCTGAGTTGGTGACGGCCCATAGGCGGTCGACGGCCAAATGGTTCAAACTGACAACTGAGAACTGACAACTGAGAACCAACCAGCAGTCCATGACCACCACCTCGCCCACGCGCAAAACCCACACCGCCGGTTCAGCCGCCATCCTCCTCATGCTGAGCTCCCTCGGCTCCGGCCTGCTCGGCCTCGTGCGCATCAAGTACGTCAACTTCCTCTTCGGTGCCGGCGCCGCGCAGGACGCCTACCGCGCCGCCTTCAAACTCCCCGACCTCCTCAGCTACTTCCTCACCGGCGGCGCCGTCGCCATCTCTCTCATCACCATCCTCAACCGCTACCGCGAGCGTGGAGTCCTCAACAACGGACAGCCGGACGACGAAGGTGCCGACCGCGCGCTCTCCGTCGTCCTCACCACCATGTTCGTCGTCCTCGCCGCCGGCGTCCTTCTCGCCGAAGTCGCAGCCCCCTGGTACGTCTGGCTCGCCAACGCCGGCTTCCGCACCGACCCCGTCCGCGCCCATCTCTGCACCGCCCTCACCCGCATCATCCTTCCCGCGCAGCTCTTCTTCTTCATCGGCTCCTGCATGAGCTCGCGCCTGCAGGTCCGCAAGATCTTCATCTACCAGGCCGGCGTCCCGCTCATCTACAACCTTGGCATCGTCCTCGGAGCCGTCTTCCTCCACCGCCAGATCGGCATCTACTCCCTCGCCGTCGGAGTCCTCGCCGGCGTCATCTGCGGCTCCTTCCTCCTCAACTCCATCGGAGCCTTCCGCACCGGCTTCCACTACACTCCTATCCTCGGCTTCCGCCACCCCGCCTTCCTCGAGTGGTTCAAGCTAACCCTCCCCCTCATGATCGGCGTCTCGCTCGTCATGTTCGACGGCTTCTTCCTCAACTACTTCGCCTCCATCGCCAAGGGCGGCATCACCCTCATCGGCAACGCCAAGGACCTCTTCAACGCTCCCTTCAACGTCATCGGCCCCGCCGCCGGAGCCGCCTCTCTCCCCTTCTTCGCCAGCCTCTTCCAGCAAAATCGCAGCTTCGACTTCTCCGCCTCCGTAGGCCGCTCCGTCTCCCGCCTCTTCGCCGTAGGCATGCTCGTCTCCGCCTGGATGATCGCCCTCGCCCCCTGGCTCCTCAACCTCTTTAAGGGCGGCAAGTTCAGCCGCGCCGACGTCCTCTCCGTCACCCAACTCTTCCAGATCCTCTCCATCACCCTCGCCATCTGGGCTGTGCAAGGCATCTACGCTCGTGCCTTCTACGCCGCCTCCGACACCAAAACCCCCGCCATCACCGGCACCATCATCACCATCCTCTCCATCCCCATGTACTGGGCGCTCTTCAACGCCCGCGGCCTCACCGGCCTCGCCATCGCATCCGACATCGGCATCTTCGTCCAGACCGCCACCCTTGCCATCCTCCTCCACCACAAGCGCCTCGTCTCGCTCGCGCATCTCGAATACGCAGAACTCGCCCGAGCCCTCGCCGCCGCCCTCCTCGGCTTCGCCGCCGCCTACGCCTCGGCCAACGCCCTCGTCCGCGCCCTCCCCAACCTCCACGGCCACAAAGCCGACCTCCTCCTCATCACCATCGGCACCGCCGCCTGGGCCATCGCCGCCTTCGCAGTCCTCCTCGCCCTCCGCTCCAAACTCCCCAACCAAATCCTCCGCCGCAAAACCGCCTAAGCCGGCCGCAACGGACAACGGAGAACGGACAACGGACAGCGTCCTCCCGCTCATCCCCCATCCCACCCCCTTCACCCCACAATTCCCACCACTCGCTGATCCCACTTCGCCCCACCCCCTCCGCGCAGGTAGAATAAAAGAGTTCTGTCAGCACAGCCTGCATCGTATTGACTGAACGTCCGGACACCAATGCTGTTGCCACGCCCGTGGCACATTAACAGCACGAGGGGCCGGTCGTCGGGCGCTCTGTTTCCCCCTTTGGGCAACCAATCATGAGCGCGTCCGGCTATCTGATCCAAAGGAGCTTTCCGCTTTGTCTACCAACACCGACCGTTTCCTCTTCACCAGTGAGTCCGTGACCGAAGGTCACCCCGACAAGATCGCCGACCAGATCTCCGACGCCATCCTCGATGCCTGCCTCGCCGAAGATCCAACCAGCCGCGTTGCCTGCGAGACCCTCACCTGCACCGGCCTCGTCGTCGTCGCTGGAGAGATCACCACCAAGGCCTATGTCGACTTCCAGACCCTGGTCCGCGATACGGTCGACAAGATCGGCTACGACGACGCCCTCAAAGGGTTCGACTCCAAGACCTGCGCCGTCATCTCCACCATCAATCGCCAGTCCCCCGACATCGCGCAAGGTGTCGACACCGGCGGCGCCGGCGACCAGGGCATGATGTTCGGCTATGCCACCAACGAGACGCCTGAGCTCATGCCCACCCCCATCTCGCTCGCCCACAAGCTCGCCCAGAAGCTCACCGAAGTTCGCAAGAACGGCAAGCTCGGCTACCTTCGCCCCGACGGCAAGTCGCAAGTCACCGTCGAGTACGACTCCAACCACAAGCCCATCCGCGTCGACGCCGTCGTCATCTCCACCCAGCACGCCGAGTTCTCTGACAAGGACCCCAAGAGCACCCTCACCAACGAGCAGCTCCGCGCCGAAATCATGGAGCACGTCATCCAGGCCGTCATCCCCTCCAACCTCCTCGACGCCGACACCAAGTACCACATCAACCCCACCGGCCGCTTCGTCATTGGCGGACCCATGGGCGACACCGGCCTCACCGGCCGCAAGATCATCGTCGACACCTACGGCGGCATGGGCCGTCACGGCGGCGGTGCCTTCTCCGGCAAAGACTCCACCAAGGTCGATCGCAGCGCCGCCTACATGGCCCGCTACGTTGCGAAGAACATCGTCGCCGCCGGCCTCGCCGATCGCGTCGAAGTTCAACTCGCCTACGCCATCGGTGTAGCTGAACCCGTCAGCGTCCGCGTCGACACCTTCGGCACCGGCACCATCTCCGAGCCCCGCCTCATCGAGCTCATTCGCGAAAACTTCCAGCTCACCCCCAAGGGCATCATCGAGAGCCTCAACCTCCGCCGCCCCATCTTCAAGCAGACCGCAGCCTACGGCCACTTCGGCCGCACCGGCGACGCCTTCACCTGGGAAGCCACCGACAAAGCAGCAGCCCTCAAATCCGGTGCCGCCGCCGAACTAGCAGCCAAGTAAAATTCCACCGCACCAAAAGCAAAAGGGCGAGCCACAAGGCTCGCCCTTTTGCTTTCCGAGGAATCTGCCGCCCTCAGCGGTCTATTTTTCCGCGGTAACTTTGCAGTCGCTAAGCGTGTACCGCCAGACCTCGTGATGACTCTCCCGGTTCACCACCATCTGCGCAGGAAGTTGAAACCCTTCGACGCTCTGGTACGCATAAGTAAAGGTCAGTCGATTCCCTGGCTTAAAGTTCCCGTCCTCGCCCATCGTCCACGAAGCCAGGAGAAATCCCTGTGGGCCCGGCCTGAACTCAAAATCCTGACGATCACCCTCCGAGCCTCTTGCGCCCATGCCCTCCAGCCGCAGATCGGGCGTCAGCCGCATCGCTACGTCAAAGGTTTTGATCTTAAATCCCAGCGTGTACCCAGACCCGGAAGGCTCGAAATGGACGGGTGTGTCTGCTTGCGGAAGCAGCGCGTTATTGGCAGCGACCAGCCACGTACGCAGGCTGAACCGAACGGCGTGCTTCAAGAGCCCTTCAGCCATTCCTCCGCGAGGAAGCTTACGCTCCTGCTCTTCACTCATCCCCGAAGAGACGACTGCGTCCTCGCGCGTGACCGTAACCCTATTCCGAATAGGCTGGATGAATGTTCCGATCTCTTCATCCGTACCTTCATCCCCAACCCGATAGGTGTCCTCCCAATGTTGCTTCCAGTTGAAGTCCACAGCACAATCGAAGGACTTCAACCCTCGGTCGAAGGGCGTGTCATACGCGGCACGAACGCGAGTGAGAAGCGCGGCGTCGTTCGCGGGCACCTGCGCAGCAGCAAGCGAAGCCGTGACGCTCAGTAACCATAGTGCGGAAATTTTTCGCATGACAGATCATACCTAACCCCGGGTGCCCCATCCGTACGCGCCTTTGCGGAAGGGTGGGATGCCAAACTCAATCCCCACCCAATCCCAACGCCCTACTTCGCCCCCTCAATCGTAATCCGCCGAATCACCACCGCCTTCAGCGGCCGATTCCGATCATCCCGCGGCACCGCCGCAATCGCCCCCGCCACCTTCACACTAGCATCATCGCACTGCCCAAAGATCGTGTAGTTCCCATCCAGCCGATGATTCGGCGCCAGCGTAACAAAGAACTCGCTCTCATTCGTATTCGGTCCAGCATTCGCATACGCCAGCCGTCCCGGCCGATCGAACGTCAACCCCGGCACAACCTCATTCTCAAAATGAAATCCAATATCACCATCCCCCGAAGGATCGCCCGGCAAATCCGCATTCTGAATCATGAAGTCCGGAATCACCCTCCTAAAACTCAGCCCGTCATAAAACTTCTTCCCACGCATCTCCACATGCGTTGCAGGATTCTTCCACGCCTTCGTCCCTTCAGCGAGCCCCACAAAATTCGCCACCCCAATCGGCGCCTCTTTATCAAATAGCCGACACGTCAGCGTCCCCATCGTCGTCTCAATCACCGCCGTTTGCCCCGTAGGCTCCGGCGCAGGAATCTCCGCCACAGGCACAGGCACAGGATGCGGCGTCACCTGCGCCAGCGGCACAGCAGCAGCAACCGCAGGCATCGCCTCCCCTGCACGCACCACCGCAATATGATTAATCGCAATCGCCTCCGCCGGATGATTATCCGTACTCAACAGAGCATGCGAGATCGCCGCAACCACCGGCAGCGACGCATCATCGCACTGCCCAAACACGGTCCCGCGCCCCTCGTACTCCTTGTCCGCGTGATCCAGCACATAGAACACCGAGCTGCTCAACATCTCCGGCGCCTTCACTCCCGCCGCCGACCCTGCGCCGTCACCCACCGGCGGCTTGTACTTCGCCATCACCAGCCGTCCAGCACGCTCGAATCCCAACCCACTCTTCTCCATCGGAAACGGAGGCCCAGCAGTCCCGAGCAACCGACCCAACCGATCGCCACCCAGAATCCCATCCGACGTCCCCGCCAACCCCGTCCCGTCATAGAACCCCTTGCCATGCACCATCTGATCGGTAGCAGGATCCTTCCAGTCCTTCGACCCCTCCGCCAACCCCACAAAATTCGCCACCGTCACCGGCGCCTGCTTCTCATACAGCTTGCAAGTAATTCTCCCCATCGTCGTGTCGATCACCACCGTCGGCCCCGTAGGCTCCGCATCCTTCGCCTCCGCATGACGCTCAACATGCGCGCGCGTCTGCGCCACCCCCACTGCCACGAACAGCATCACCACCGACCAACGCACCGCAGCTTTCGCGATTCCCATACCACCTCCCGCAAGCCACTACGATAAAGCGGCCACACACCGAGCATCCTACACTCCAGCACAGGTTCGGCTGGCCCGTCTTCCCACATCCATGTACTCTCCATCTACCGGCCTCGTCTAATCTCTCAGAAGCACCGCACGCCACCCAGGAGATTCGTTTGAACCTTCGCGGCTTCACCGCACCCATCTGGCTGATGGGCATGTCGAACTTATCCTTCGGCCTCTACGCGGGCTTCATCACGCTCTCACTACCACAACTTCTCGCAGCGCAACACGTCCCGGAAGCGCGCATTGCCGCCATCACCGCCACCGTCTTCTCGGGCGGCATCTGGGTCTTCCTGCTCGGCCCCATGCTCGATGTCCGCTTCAGCCGCCGCTTCTACGCAACCCTCTTCGCTGCGCTCGCAGGAATCTGCCTCACCCTCTCCCTGCTCAATCGCACCAGCCTCGGACTCCTCGAAGTCCTCATGCTCATCGGCTTCGCGTCCGCGCAACTCTGTACCAATGCGCTCGGCGGCTGGCTCGCCACCATCGTCCATCAGCATGACGAAAGCAAGCTCAGCTCCTGGACCTGGGCCGCTTCCTTCGGCGGCAATGGCCTCATGGCCATCCTCGCCGGAGAACTCGTCCGGGCTCTCCCCATCCAGTTCGCCGCACCTCTGCTCGGCATCATCGTCTTCATCCCCACCGCCATCTTTCTCGTCATGCCTTCGCCCGGCCCTGACCGCCGCCTCGCTCGCGAAAGCTTTCCCAAATTTTTTCGCGAAGTCCTCGCCGTCGCTCGCCGCCGCGAAGTCCTGGTCGCGCTCGCGCTCTTCGCTTCACCCTGCGCCTCGTTCGCTCTCACCAACACCCTCGGCAGCATGGGTAACGACTTCCACGCCTCCGAACGCCTGGTCTCACTCGTCGGCGGCGCAGGTCTCTCCCTCGCCGGCATCTTCGGCAGCCTCATATTCGTTCCCTTTGCCAAACTACTTCCCCTGCGGCCTCTCTATCTCGCCATTGGAGCCGCCGGCGCCGTCTTCACCACCAGCCTCCTGCTCCTCCACCACACCCCCTCCACCTTCGGCGTCGCGATGGTCGGAGAAAACATCTTTCAGGCCCTTGCCTACACCGGCATCACCGCCATCTCCTTTGAAACCATCGGCCGCAAAAATCCCCTCGCCGCCACCACCTACAGCTTGTTCAACGCCGCCTCCCTCATCCCCATCATCTACATGCAGGTCATCGACGGACACGCCTACAGCTGGCACGGCGTCACCGGCAGCTTTCTCGCCGACGCCCTCTGCGGCCTGCTCGCCTGCGCTCTCCTCGGCCTCATGCTGCGGTTCCTTCGCACACCGCAACCTCACCTCTCCGAAATCGCGCCCTGATCGAACCGCCCCATAACGTACAGTCAGAGCAGCCCCACCGCGCACGAACCGCATCTCAACCACCAGCACCCGCGTGTCTCTCCCGAGTCCGTGTCACTCTCAAAAGTTGGTGTGTCCCACTTATCTCTACAGGCGAAAGGCAGCCTTGCTCATCCAGTCCGAGTACGACATCAAGTTCTACCTCAACCAGCCCACCCCCATGGTGGCGCTGCTGCACCTCCATCCCAGGCACGACGTCCACCGCGCCACCGTCCCCAACATCGACGCCGACGACCGCCTCCACATCGAACAACTCGGCCCCAACCAGGAAACTCTCCAGCAGATCCCTCCCGACGAGTACATCGACTCCTTCGGCAACTGCTGCTCCCGCTTCCTCGCCCCCGCCGGCAACCTCCGCCTCCACGGCCGCAACATCGTCACCGCCGACGATTTCCCCGAGCTCCAGGGCTTCAACCTGCCACAAACTCCCGTCGAGATCCTCCCCCCCGAAACCCTACAGTTCCTCCTCGCCAGCCGCTACTGCGAAGTCGACCTCTTCGGCAGCATCGCGCACGACCTCTTCGGCCACCTCGGCACCGGCTGGTCTCTCGCCGCCTCCATCCGCGACTGGGTCCACTCCAAAGTAGCCTTCGACTACAACAAGGCTCGCCCCACCATGACCGCCATGGACGTCTTCTCCGAACGCATCGGCGTCTGCCGCGACTACCAGCACCTCGCCGTCACGCTCACCCGCGCCATGAAGATTCCCGCCCGCTACGTCACCGGCTACATCGGCGACATCCGCGTCCCCTACTCCGGTCCCGGCGACTTCAGCGCCTGGTACCAGATCTGGCTCGACGGCCGCTGGTGGGACATGGACGCCCGCCACAACTACCCCCGCATGGGCCGCATCCTCATGGCCACCGGCCGCGACGCCGCCGACGTTGCCATCACCACCAGCTTCGGCCGCGCCGACCTGACCCACTTCTACGTGGACTCCTTTGAGATCGACCCCCAGGGCAACCGCGTCCCCTTAGTCACCACCTTCGAACAGCCCGCGCCCGCACCACCCACCACCTAGCTCTTTACCAAAGCCGGGTGCCCCATTCATGGCGCGGCCTCATCGCGACATGAGTGGGATAGAGGGTGCCAGCCTCACCACAAATATTCCGCCCGTTGACTTCGAGGGATTCTCTTCGCGAAGCTGCGCGAACGCTGCGTCAAGGCTTTTGCACTTGCCCTTGCTTTTCTTTCTGTCATTCCCCTGGGAATCTGCTTCTCCAACCCCCTCACACTCCGTCATCTCGACCGTAGTGGAGAGACCCCTGTATTGGCACTTGCACTTGCTAGAAGCAAGAAGCCACCACTACCTCTCCGCCACCACCGCCGGCTCCTTCGCACCAGCACTCAACACCGTCCACGGTCCAGCCTTCATGTCATGCAATATCGGCTTCTGCCAGGCAAACTCCGGGTGCGCTTCGAAGAACGGCGCCGCCAGAAAATCCTCTCCGCAAGGATGCCCTGCCCTCCCAATAAACGTCATCTTCTCCGCCATATCCGAATCCATCACCTTGCCCGTCACCGCGCCGCTAGGCGAGAACGGAGGATTTCCCCACACCTTCTCCCCCACCGACGACGTCTCCTCATGCCCGCACAAGCTCCTCTTCCCCGCATCCACCTTCTTCTCATACGTATCGAAGTGGTCGGACAGATACGCCTCCGCCAGCGCAACATCCAGCTTCCCGTAGTGCTCCTTCATAAACTCCAGCGCCCGTATATGCCGCGCGTTCATCGAGCTCTCCGGATTATTCGGATCGAACCCCGGCGTATCATCCCGAATCACCATCGGATCCTGCGAAAAGTTCGCGCTCACAAAAAAACCATCCTTCTTCACCGTCAGCGGAGTATGCCGCAGCCCCAATTCCAGATACGCAATTTCGTTCGTCTTCCGATCCCCAATCAGCCACGAGTTCGCATAGCCACCGTTATTTCCCTTGCGCATGATCGCCGCATACTCCGCAATCGAACTCGCATACTGCATCGCCTTGCGCGACCGCTGAAACTCCGGAATCCCATTCACATCGAAGCCCTTCGCCATCGGCAGCGTCGTCTCCGTAATCATCAGACCCGCCGAGTTCACACCGAAATCATCCTGACTGGTAATCAACCCAGGCGAGCCGTCCATCAGGAAGTGAAGCCCCTTCGTCGGCACCACATCGAACGCCACCGTCCAGTTCTCGCCCTCCGCATACGACGACCAGTTGCTATGCGCAATCACGATCTTCCCATCCTTCGTCGCCGACCCCGTAGCAATAAACGCGCTGCACTTCCCCGGAGCCTTCGCCGCCGCCGGCACTGGCTTGCCCTCCTTCCTATCAATCATCGGAAGGTAATATCCCGTCAGCTCTTCATTCCCATTGATCGCCACCACGTCCCAAAGATCCACCTTCGACCCCTGCGCCTTCAACCCTTCAGCAATCCCCTTCAACTCTTCCTGGTACTCAGGATCCAGCTTCGGCCACAACACATTCTTCCCCGCCTGTCGAAAAAACTCCCACGGCCGCTTGTACTCATTCACACCCTCAACCTCGTACACCTGCACGTTGGCCTCGATCTCCCGCGCCAGCAAATACCCATGCTGAAACCCAATCTCTTCCGGCGTCCCCGCCAGATGCACATACGTCCACCCACCCTCATGGAACTTGTAGGAGTCTCCCAGCCGCGCATCCGGCGCAACCCCACTCGAAGCACCCAACGCAGCGACCGACGTAGTCGCAAGAAGAAACAGGCCAGCCAAACGCACAGCAAGACGCATAACGAGAGCTCCTGGGCAAAACACGTTGCGAAGTTCTACCGAGTGTAGCCCAACCCCGTCCCCGCCCCAACAAAATCCTCTCCAGGCCGCAGTCCATCCAACCCAACCGCGCCCCGCTCCCGTCACGTCAAATTCCGTCTACGCTACTTCCTGTTTCCTTGCTCCCTACCCCCTCACCGAAGCCTGGATCACCGGCGTCCCCGCCACCCCAGCCTTCACCTCAGGACTCTTCGCCACCAGCTCCATCAGCCCCTCCGTCAGCTGCTCATCCATCTCGGCCGCATGCTGTATCGACACCGGAAACCTCACCCACAACTGCAGCGCCCCGCCCGTCAGCTGAATCCGCGACTCCACGCCCGGCGCATTAATCGGAATTTGCATCTGGTCTTCCAGCCCCTTGTGCTGCTCCTCAATCTCTCCGCGATGCTCCGCGTACACCGTCTCCACCTCCTTCAGCACGGCATCCGTAACCTGCTTGTAGTCCGCTCCATCATTCAACTTCACCGTCAGCTCATGCCACGCAAACCGCGTCCCCGGAATCTGCTTGTACAGCGGCGTCCCTGCCTGGAACAACACCGCATTCGAGAACACCGCCACCCTCCCCGTAGGATTCAGCTCCGACCCCGTACCCGCCAGCTCCATCATGTAAAACCGCACCAGTCCTACGTCAATCACATCGCCCGTCACCGACGCAATCGTAATCCGGTCCCCCACTTTAATCCCATACCGCCCAATGATGAAGAAGTAAGCCGCCACCGACAGCAGAATCGTCTGCAACCCAACCGCAATGCCCGCCGTAATAAATCCCGCAAACGTGGCCTGCGAATTGAACTGCGTCACAAACCCAAACACAATCACAATCACCGAAAGAAATCCCACCACTACGCGCCGCACAATCAGCAGCTGTCTCCGCCGCCGAATATCCTGCACATACTTGTTCGTAGCGTGAGCCCAAATCCTGCCTCCGCCTAGAATCAGCCCCAGCGCCAGCAGGATCACCGCCATCCTCCACAGCAGCGCGTGCAACACCTCCGAGTACTCCTGGTTCACCGACGTCTGCCAGGCCAGCAGGTTCGACCGGCTCTGCTCCAGCACAATAATCTCCTGGCTCAACGGCACTGTTGCCGCCGACAACGCCTTAAACTGCTTCGTGATCACCTGGATCGGCGGCTGCCCACTCACTGCCGCCCCGTTGCTGCCAGCAACCGCGCCGCTCGCTCCACCAGCCGCCGCCCCCGCCGACCCGCCATTCGCCGCGTCCTGCGAAAGCTGTTGTCCCTGCTTGATCAGCCCCCGCAACACCGTCACCAGCGGTGTTCGCAAATTGACCGCCTGCTTGCGCAGATCGTCCTCGCTATTCAGCAGCCCCGCCAGCGCATGCCGAGTCTCCAACAAATCAATCAGCACCGACGCCTGCGTCGTCACCCCCGACTGTCCCGCCGCGTCCGTCGTCGTCAGCAGCGACGAAGCCACCTTGTTCTTGCTCGCCAACTCCGGCACCGAACTCTGCAGTCGCGCAATATCTCCCGCAAGCCCCGAGCCCGCCCCCGTCCCTCCCACCCCTACAATCTTCCCCAACGCATCCTTCATCGCATTCGTAAGATCGAGCGCGCCCTCCAGGTTCTTCTTCTGCGCCTCCAGCCCAGCCACAGCCTTCGGCTTCGCCACCGCGATCTGCTGATCGGTCGCCGCAATCTCACTCTTCAACTCCGCAATCTGTGTGTCCACATTCGTCGCCGCAGCCTGCAGCCGCTGCTGCTCGCTCCCACCCGCCCCAGCTTCCGCAGTCGCCGCTCCCTGGTGCGCCGCTAGGTACGCCGCCTGCGCCTTCGCCGACTGGAACGCATACTCCGCCACCTGCCCCGCCAGTTCCGTCGCCTGGTCCCGGTACACCACATCGTTCGGCTCGCCAGCCGTCTGAATCGGCGTTCGCGTCGTCTGGTAAAACTGGATCACGTCCCCTAAGTGGTCGAGAATGTCCCTGCTTCTCGCCTCCACATCCACAACCTCTGGCTGCTGAGCATAAGCAACCTGCCGTGCCCCAATCCCGGCCCCCACCACCAGCACCACCGCCGCCGCACCCACTGCGAAACCACGCCACCCGCCCTCAGCTCTCATCCAGTCCCGACCCATGTCACCTCGTGTCATCTCTTCAACCGCTCTGCTGCCTCACCATGAGATGCCGCAACGCTCTTCCACCAGCGCCCCCACCTCATAGCCAAGCCAGTCAAACCGCCCAGCCAACTGCTTCTGCTTAGACTTAGACGTACCGCCAGGTGCCCCATCCCTACGCGCACGTGCGGATCAGTGGGATAGGGAGTCTGGCCCCCAAAATAAAACGCTTGGAAACAGCCCAAATTCACCATGTCAACCCCCCGAACCTCCCCAAATCCTCCAAACCCCCTATATCCATTGGCGACTTATATTTTCAAAACCTGGCAGAGTTACCCCCACCCATTCGCTACAATAGAAATAGGACCAACACCACTAACCACCTTCCTAACCCAGCCGTTTACCGACCAGCGGTATGGTGCTGTCTAACTCTCTGGAACAAAACACGTTAGCAGCCGCGTCGCTTCTGGCGGACGGGGGATACTTTGCCACTTAACTCCCCGGAATAGAAGACTTTAGATGCCCTTTTTTGTCCCGGTCTAAGGGATACTTTGGCACTTAAACTACCTGCTTTGTGACGCTTACAGGGCAAAAACGCTGCTGGGGGGGGAGGGGGGTACCCTGCCCAACCTGTCCATACTGTCATCCCCGGCCAGCAACTGTTCCGCTAACCCGGCCGTCAACATAGGAGACACCACATCCGCCCAACCAGAGACCCGATCGATGATCTCGCGCCGCCGCTTCAACCAGCTATCAGCCCTGTCCGTCGGCGCCCTGCTCCACGCGGATAAACTCCTCGCCGCTCCCATCTCCGACATCACCCTCGAGATCGCTCCCTACCTCCTCGAGGCTTCCCCCAAACACCACATCCGCACCCTCGCCTACAACAACCAGATCCCCGGCCCGCTCCTCCGCCTCCGCCAGGGTCGCCCCACCTCGGTAACCATCCGGAACCGCACCACCGACCCCGAGATCGTTCACTGGCACGGCCTCTTCCTTCCTTCAGAGATCGACGGTGCCATGGAAGAAGGCACCCCGATGATCGCTCCCGGCGCCGACGTCCACTACACCCTCACCCCCGACCCGCCCGGCTTCCGCTGGTATCACACCCACATCCGCGCCGGAAACGACCTCAGCAAAGGCCTCTACAGCGGCCTCTTCGGCCCTCTCTTCATCGAAGCCGCCCACGAGCCCGGCGCCTACGACGCCGAAACCTTTCTCACGCTCCACGACTGGAGCGGCCACTTCATGGGTAGTAGCGACGGCAACATGGCCCCGGCTTACGACGTCTCCACCATCAACGGCAAGATGCTCGGCTCCGGCGAACCGATCCGCGTCAGGCAAGGCCAGCGCCTGCTCCTCCACATCCTCAACGCCAGCGCCACCGACGTCCACTGGATCGCCTTCGCCGGCCACACCTTCCGCGTCATCGCCCTCGACGGCAATCCAGTCGCCACGCCGCAGACCGTTGCCATGCTCTCCATTGCTCCGGCCGAGCGCATATCCGCCATCGTCGAACTCAACAACCCAGGCATCTGGATCCTCGGTGAAGTACGCAAGCACATCCAGTTCGCCGGCATGGGAATCGTCATCGAGTACGCCAACGCTTCAGGCAAGCCAACCTGGATCCAGCCCGAAGAACTCACATGGAACTACAGCCGGTTCGGCGCTCCTCCCGATTCCAACATCTCATCCACCAACGCCCATCGCATCGACCTCGTCTTCGACGCCAAGTTCCACGGCCACGGCGCCGAAGAGCAGTGGCTCATCAACGGCAAGTCCTATCCCGACACCGAACAGCCCATCCTCACCGCCGGCCAGCGCTATCGCCTCGTCATGAAGAACAACAGTGCCGACGCTCACCCCATCCATCTCCACCGCCACACCTTCGAGCTCCGCCAGGTCGGCAGCAAGCCCAACTCGAACACTCCCGACCTCCGCGGCATCTTCAAGGACGTCGTCCTCGCCCCACCCAACCTCACCACCGAAGTCGAGTTCACCGCCAACAATCCCGGGCTCACCCTCTTCCACTGCCATCAGCAGGACCACATGGATCGCGGCTTCATGATGGTGTTTCGCTATGCGTAAACTTCTGCCGCTGCTCCTCCTCAGCCTCTGCGCCATCACCGCGCGCGCGCAGGGCAACTACGAAATCCAGGTCTACGGCGCCGACACCGTCGCACCCAAAACTCTCATGGTCGAGCTCCACTCCAACTACACCATCGAAGGCCAGACGCAGACCATCGACGGCGTCTACCCGACCAACCACCAGGAGCACGAAACCCTCGAGCTCACCGAAGGCATCAACAACTGGTCCGAGGTCGGCTTCTACGTCTTCACCAGCTGGCAGAACGGCCACGGCGTCCAGTGGGTTGGCGATCACATCCGCCCCCGCGTCCGCGTCCCCGATAGCTGGCACTGGCCCGTCGGCGTCAGCCTCTCCACCGAAATCGGCTACCAGCGCGCCGTCTACTCGCCCGACACCTGGACCTGGGAGATTCGCCCCATTATCGATAAGGCCGCCGGACGCTGGTACTTCGCCTTCAACCCCGCCCTCGAGCGCACCCTCCACGGCCCCGACGTAAACCAGGGCGTCGGCTTCTCACCCGCCTTCAAAGTCAGCTACGACTTCACCCCCATCGTCAGCGCCGGCTTCGAGTACTACGCCGACTACTGCGGCATCACCAACCCCTGCCCCCTCCACGACCAGCAGCAACAGCTCTTCGCCGTCACCGACCTCAACGTCTCCCCCAACTGGGAGATCAACGTCGGCGTAGGCATCGGCCCCACCGCTTCCACCGACCACCTCATCGTCAAAGGCATCCTCGGCCGCCGCTTCAACTGGGGCAAACACCCCGACGTCCAGTAGCAATCGCCACCAGACGCCGGGGCCTCACCTTACTTCACCGCAGCGCCAATCGCATCAAGTTCCTTCAGCGTCTCCGCATCCAGCGCCAAATCCGCCGCCGCCAGATTCTCCCTCAAATGCCCCCGCGACGAAGTCCCCGGAATCAGCAGCACATTCGGCGCGCGATGCAGCAGCCATGCCAGCGCCACCTGCATCGGTGTAACTCCCCGCCGCGCCGCCACGCCATTCATCTCCGCAGACTGCAGCGGCGAAAATCCTCCCAGCGGAAAGTAAGGCACATACGCGATCTGCTGCTTCGCCAGCTCATCCACGAACGCATCATCCCCTCGCTGCGCCACGTTATAAAAATTCTGCACGCACACAATCTCCGTCATCGCCTGCGCCGTCTTCACCTGCTCAGCCGACACCGTGCTCAGTCCGATATGCTTTACCAACCCCTGCTCCTTCAACTCCACAAGCGCAGCGAGAGGCTCCTCAAACGGTTCATCCTCAGGCCCGGAAAATCCACCCAGCCGCAGATTCACCACATCCAGCGCCTCCAGACCAAGGTTCCGCAGATTGTCGTGCACCGCATCCACAATCTCTTTCCGCGACCGCGCATGCGGCCACGAACCATCCTCCCCCCGCCGCGCTCCCACCTTCGTCACGATGACCAGATCCTCAGGGTAAGGATGCAGCGCCTCCTTGATAATCTGATTCGTCACATGCGGCCCGTAAAAGTCGCTCGTATCAATGTGATTCACCCCCGAAGCAACCGCCTCACGCAAAACTGCAATCGCCTCCGGCACATCCTTCGGTGGCCCCCACACACGCTTCTCACCATCCGACCCCGCCAGCTGCATCGCGCCATAACCCAAACGCTTCACCGTCAGTGTCGTCCCCGGAAACGTAAACGTCCCGCCCAACTTCTCAATCGTCTTCGCCATGAACCCTCCATTAACTCTGTGCATCATCCCTACTTCAAACGCATCTGGTTAGATGAAGCAATCTTCAGGTTCGGAGTTCGCATTTGCCCACCCTCATCCAACCCGTCCTAAAGCCCCGCAAAACGCCCATCCAGGCTCGCTCCACCACCACCGTCGACGCCATCCTCCAAGCCACCCTTCAGGTTCTCGTCGCCGTCGGCAAAGAGCGCCTCACCACCACCCGAGTCGCCGCCCGCGCCGGCGTCTCCGTCGGAACCCTCTACCAATACTTCCCCAACAAGAGCGCCCTGCTGCAAGCCGCCCTTCGTCGCCATATGGACGAAGTCCGACGCGCAATCGAGAACGTCTGCACCGAGCAGCAAGGCCAAAGCCTCCTCGACATGGGCACCGCGCTCATCTTCGCGTACCTCGCCGCCAAGATGCAGCACGTCAAATCCAGCGCCGCGCTCTACGCCGTAAGCTCCGACGTCGACGGCGCTGCCATCGCCAAAGCTGCCAGCCTTCGCTCCCGCCGCGCCGTCGTCGACCTCTTCTCCACCGCCCGCGAACCCCTCGCCAAAGATCCCGAAGTCATCGCCACCGTCGTTCTCTCAGCATTCAACGGCATCTCCCGCAGCCTGCTCGAATCCAAATCCCCCGAGTCCCAACTCGAACCCCTGCGCGACGAACTCACCGTCCTAGTCCACGCCTACCTCCGCACCTGCATCCGCTAGCTACGGCACCATCCCAATCGTCTTCAGCCACAAATCCACCAGCTGCGGCCAATCCGTAATCGCATGCTTCGTATGCCGCAGTCCAAACGCGTGCCCGCCCTGCGCATACAAATGCATCTCCGTCGGAACCCCGGCATTCTTCAACGCAATGTAATACGACAACGCGTCGTTGACACTGTCCTCGTGATCATCTTCCGCCTGCAACAGGAACTGCGGCGGCGTCTCGCGCGTTACCTGCAAATCCGGATTGAGCGACAAGTCCTCATCCGTACCCGCCGCAACCTTCAGCGCAAACTTCGTCGCCCCCTGCGTTGCATCCCACTCCGCGGCCGACAACGAAAGATGCCCCGGATAGATCGCCACCCCAAAATCCGGTCGGCAACTTTCGTCATCCGCCGCATCAACCCGCGCATACAATCGCTTCTCGTAGTGATTGCTGATCGCCGCAACCAGATGCCCGCCAGCCGAGAACCCCAGCACTCCCACCTTGCGCGGATCGATACCCCACTCCTTCGCATGCAACCGCACCAAACCCATCGTCCGTTGCGCATCCTCCAGCGCCATCGGCGACTCCGGATACGGCCCCGACTTCGGATACCCCGCATTCACATAAGGCTTCTCTCCCGGCACGCGATACTTCAGCAGCACGCACGTCACGCCCCGCGCCGTCAGCCAGTCGCAAACCTCCGTCCCCTCCAGATCGATCGCCAGAATTTCATACCCGCCCCCGGGAAACACCACCACCGCCGCTCCCGTATTCTCTCCACGCGGAGAGTACACCGTCATCGTCGGCACCGACACATCCTCCACCGAAATCCACGGCCGCCCCGCCACCAGCGACTCTTTGCCCGTCGTGATCACCACCTCGGGACCCGCCGCCACCTGAGCATTCGGCGCCGCTCCCGGCCATATCGCCACCTGTGTATGTCCCGCTGAAGGCGCCCATCCCTGCGCGCCCGCGCACCCACCCCCAACCGCAAGCCCCACACCCAGCACCAACATCCAACGCGTCATCGCAAGCCTCAACCGGCAATCCCTCTCCGGATGAGCCGAGTCTAGGCACACGTCGCATGAACATTTCTGTGCACATCTCCGCGCGTACCGCCTCAGTCAACAGCAGCGCACACCGACCAGCACCCGCTACATGAACTTGATGCCGCTCGACCCAATCACCGTAAACACCTTGAACAAATCCGTGATCCCCAACAGATGCTGAATCTGCTTGCTCAAATGCATCAACTCCACGTCGCTACCCACCGACCTCCCCGCAACATACAGCCGCACCAACGAACCCAACCCGCGGCTATCCGTGTGCTGCAGATCTGCCAGGTCCAGCACAACCCGCTTATTCGCCGGCATCAGCGCCCGGACTGTCTCATAAAAGCCATCCTCGGTCCCCGCCACCAATCGGCCATGACACACCACCACCGCGCAGTCATCCATGCAAAGCTTGATCTCGGTCGACAGAACAGGCAAAGCAGCTGAACTCTCAGCCATGAGGAGAACTCCTGAACACAACGTAAACACCCCGGCCCGGAACCCGGCAATTATCGCACGCCGCTTCTACTTCGGCGGCGCGTCCTTTACATACTTGTCAAACCAATGCAGCATCTCGTAGATCAGTTGTTCATTCGACTCCATCGCCGTATACCAATGTGGCTCATGCGGAAGAATCACTAATCGCGCTGTCCCACCGTTCCCTCGTATCGCCTCGTACAGCCTGGTCGACTGCAACGGGATCGTCCCCGGATTCGCGTCCTCCGCTCCATGCATGATCAGCAGCGGCGTCTTGATCTTGTCCGCGTAAAAGAACGGCGATACCTTCATGTACACATCCGGAGCCTGCCACACCGATCGCTCCTCATTCTGAAATCCAAACGGCGTTAGCGTCTTGTTATACGAACCGCTCGTTGCCACTCCCGCTCTGAATAAATCGGAATGCGCCACCAGGTTCACCGTCATCAACGCACCATGGCTATGCCCCGTCACACCAATCCGATTCGGATCGACAACCCCCAGCCGCACCGCCTCATCCACCGCCGCCTTCGCATCCGCCACCAACTGCTCCGTATACGTGTCGTACGCTTTTTTCGGATCGCCCACAATCGGAAACGATGCGTCATCAATAATCGCGTATCCGTCAAGCAACAGAAATTGATATTGGTACAGCCGCGTGAACCGCTCTTGTGATCCCGTAACCTGTCCAGCCTTCGACGGATCGGCATAGTCCTCTGGATACGCGTACAAAATCGCCGGAAGACGCGTGCCCTCCTTGTAACCCGGCGGCGTATACAACGTGAACGACAAGTCCAACCCATCCGCGCGCTTGTACTTCACCAGCCGCTTCTTGATCGCGCGGACCTCAGTCGTCGGATCAGGAATGTGCGTGATCGCCACCGACGTCGACGTAAACACAGCCTCTCCCGCGGGCGCGTCGACATGCTTCCCCAGCGTGCACTCAAACGCATTCGGCGGATCCATCGGCGATTGATCCCACGTCAGAAACTTCCGCGTGTCCGGTCCCGTAAACGATAAAAATCGGTCGTACGAACTCTTATCGCTCCGGAACAGACGCTCATACCTCAGCGTCTTCACGTCGAAGCGATCAAGAAACGGCCGATCTCCATCCGGCGAGGACCCAATCCCCGACAGGTAAATCGAATCCCCGTCCTGCCGCATCACCACAAAACCGTTTGCCAACGTCTTCAAAACCGGCACACCCGGATCGGCATAGTGCTCGTCGCTGGAGAGATCCCAAATCTGCCGAGGCTTCACGCGCGGATCATCGAAGTCCACGATCAACGTGCTCCGCATATGTTTGTTGTTGTCGTACTCATACACCAGCGCAACGCTAGGGCGCTCACTCCAATCAACGCCCACGTACCGCTGCTCGTTCCGCACAATCTCCACCGGAGCCGAATCGAACGGCGCCTTCTGCAGCATGACCTTATCGCGAAAGGGAACGCTTACATTCCAGTCGCCCTTATCCAAAGCCTCAGCCCAAACCAGCGTCGCCGGATCGGTCGGCCTCCACTCAAACTCGCGAGGCCCCATCGGCACGCCGCGAATCGGAACCCGGTCCGCCAGCGGTAGCGACGCAATCGTATGCGTTGTCACCGCGCCGCGATCCGAAATGTCCCACACCTCAACCTCGTGCGGAAAATGCACATACGTCGTCACGTACGAATACGGCTTATGAATCGCGCTCACCAAAATGTGCCGCCCATCCGGCGCAGCCGACACCGCATCGTACTTCGCAGCCTTTCCTACAGGCGTCACCGCGCCCGTCGCCGCATCCACCAACGCCAACTGCGACGCTGCATAGTAGTCGAACAAGTCCTCATCGTGAGTATTGCCGAGCGTGTCACGATTCTCATACGTGCTGCTCTGCCCCTTCTGCCCACCCGTCTCCTGGATCGAGGGCCCGATCGGCGTCACCGGCTCCGGCGGAGGCGCGCCCATCCCATCCGGCACCAGCTTCACCAGCAGCGACTTCTGATCCGGCATCCACTGCATCTCCGCACCAAACATTGGATTCAGCCGCACCCCATCCACGCGATGCACCGCACCCGTCGCTGCATCTCCCATCCAAAGCTCCACCGAATCCGCGGCATTGTTCGCAAATGCAAACGTCTTCCCGTCAGCCGCCCACATCGGCGCCTGCGGACACGACGGCTCAGGTAGCGCCACATGCATCGTCGCACCGCCCGGAATCGTCACCAGGTCAAACGAGCTCGCACACTGCGTAATGCCATACCCCCCCGGAGTGTCATGCTTGCTGTGATTCCGCGGCTCAACCCGGACGCCCGCCAGCCGCAAATACGGCGTAGCCACCCGCTCAATCGACGGATACATCTGCCACACCACCAGCAGCATCTTGTCCTTCGCAGGGCTCACGACCGGCACCGGCGGCAACGGCGCACGCATCACATCCAGAATGTTCTTCGGCGGCAAATCATATCCAGAGCTCTGCTGGCTCGAAGCCGCAGCCGCCCCCGTCTGCCCCACCATGTGCAGCGACGCACAACCAATCAACATCCCAACGGAACACAACCTCAAGACTCGCGAGAAAGACATACGCTTCCTTTCCATCCTCTTCATTGCCAGAAAGAAAAACTTCGGGAACCCAGAGGAGTGCTTCTGCTGGCAAGATGTTGATGCTGAATTGTATAGCGACCAGGGTCCCTGCATGACAGCAGGCCAGCGACAATTCCCACTCAAAATCCGAAACACCCGGAGCCTTCCACTTTCAGCGTGATGCTTCCCGCCAACTTTAATCTTCGCCAAAGCCAACCTTTCCCGCGGGCGTCAACGAACTTCAAATTAACATCCCATTCATGCCGCCGGCTCATCAGGTCATCCCATCCCACATGCAGCGAGGGAACCGCTATGGGCCAGGTAATCAGCACCACGCAATCCGACTTCTCCGAGATGGATAACGCAGGCATCTCCAAACAACACTGGAAGATCATGCTCATCTCCGGCATGGGCTTCTTCACCGACGCCTACGACCTCTTCGTCATCGGCGTAGTCATGTCGCTCCTCAAACCCCTCTGGCACGTCGGCAAAGTCGAAGAAGGCCTCGTCACCTCCACCGCCCTCCTCGCCTCCGCCATCGGCGCCCTGCTCTTCGGCCGCGTCGCCGACATGGTAGGCCGCAAGCGCATCTACGGAGTCGAAGTCCTCGTCCTCGCCGCCGGCGCCATCGCCTGCGCCTTCTCCCCCGGCATCTGGTGGCTCATCGGCTTCCGCTTCATCCTCGGCATCGGCATTGGCGGCGACTACCCCGTCTCCGCTACCATCATGAGCGAGTACGCCGGCAAAGCCCATCGCGGAATGCTCGTCACCCTCGTCTTCGCCATGCAAGCCGCAGGCCTCATCGTCGGCCCACTCCTGGCCGCCGCCCTCCTCTCCACCCACCTCTCCCACGACATCATCTGGCGCATCCTCGTCTCCTTCGGCGCCCTCCCCGCCCTCGCCGTCTACTGGTCACGCCGCCACCTCAAAGAGTCGCCACGCTTCCTCGCCGCCACCGGTCAGGAAGAAGATGACTCCGGCAAAATCCAGCGTGCCGGTCACTACAACGAAGCCGAACACTCCGTCTCTTTCTGGGACGGCTTCCACCGCATGGTCGACGACAAGCGCATCCTCTCCCGCCTCGTCGGTGCCTCTGCCGCTTGGTTCCTCATGGACTTCGCCTACTACGGCAACACCGTCTCCAGCCCCCTCGTCATCTCAGCCCTGCACGCCAACCACACCATCCTGCAAAAAACCCTCACCGAGCTCATGATCTTCGCGGTCTTCGCCGTCCCCGGATACGCCGTCGCAGCCCTCACCATGGACCGCCTCGGCCGCAAAACAATCCAGGTCCTCGGCTTCGCCATGATGGCCATCACCTTCGGCCTGCTCGCGCTCATCCCCAACGTCGAAAAACTCGTCTGGCCATTCCTGCTCATCTATGGCCTCAGCTATTTCTTCACCGAGTTCGGCCCCAACGCCACCACCTTCGTCTACCCCTCCGAAATCTTCCCCGTCAAAGTCCGCACCACAGGCCACGGCATCTCCGCGGCCATGGGCAAGATCGGAGGCTTCCTCGGAGTCTTCACCTTCCCCTTCTTCATGAACTGGCACGGCCTCCCCGCCGCCGAAGGCGCCGCCGCCGTCGTAAGCATCTTCGGCCTCATCGCCACCGTCTTCCTACTCCCCGAAACCAAGGGCAAGAGCCTCGAAGAGCTCTCCGAAGAACCTCAAACCCCCGCAGAAAAAGCCGCCGCCTAACCTCCGCCGCCGACCTCAAAAAGTAAAGGCAGCGCCGAGGGTAAAGCGATCCTGGAAGAATTTTTGCAACGGTTTAATGACCTGGACGTTCGTTGTGTAGGTCTGGTCGGGAAGAACGTACACGAAGCTGTCGTAGCTGTTGCGGATGATGTCAGGGTTCTTGCTCCAGGTCTCGCGGTAATCCGCACGCAGCGTGAAGTGGGGAGCGACACGATATTTCATGCCCGCACCATACTGAAAGCCAAACTGAAAGATCCCGCCTCCGTTGAGTGGAGGAGTGCTGCCGAAGTCGAAGGCAGCTTTGATCAGACCGATATTCTTAAGGCCAAGTGTAAACACGCCCGCAGGCTTTTTGAGCGGAGCATTGGAGAGTGAGAGGAGTTGGAAAGTTGGACCGGCCGCAATATAGGGCCGCCAGCGCGACTCAGGTTTGCGGAAGTGGTACAGGAGGTTGTACTCGAACTGGCGAGTGATGAGACCAGCCCGGTTGGCAGCAAATGCGCTGTCTTCGTCGTCACCAACTCCGCTTAGGTCGGTGGGATCGTAGACGTACACGCCCAGGTTGAGCGTATATTTTGCCTGCTGGCGGAAGTAGGAGAATTCGTTCGAAAAGCGACGCCACGAGTTGACCGTCACTGTGCCGCCGGCAGTCCATCCATCCCCAACCTCGTCGTACAAATCGAGCTCGAAATAGATAGGATTTGTCGGAGATTGAAGAAAGATATCGACATAACTGAGCTCAGTCTCTCGCATGTGGAGATAGCCGCCTTCCAGCGCCAGTTCATATCGAGGCGGATCCCATTTGTGGCTGTCCTTTGCCCTCTGCATCGCAACGAGGTCTTCGGGGCTTGTCTCGATCGTTGTGCCTTCAGCGCGATCCTGGACATCATCGGACGTCTCGCTGCTGTTGAGTGCATCCTTGTTGGCTCGCAGGGGCGCATATCTCGCGCCCGAGCTATCAGTTTTCAGCCACGATCCGTAGTTCTCTGGTAGCTCGCTGCTGTTATGAACATAACTGTGCAACGCAAAACCGCCGGCGATCCCTTGATAGATCAGGTTGCCGCGATACAGGGAGTTTCGAATGGTAAGGGACGTGTCGCGGGTGATCCGTTCGGCACGCGGTGGCGCGGGTGCAATCGTATGAGGCGTCGTCTTGGGTGCATTGCAGGAGTTGATGTGGAGGATCGCAACTTCGCCGTCGGTGATCAGCCGGTCACCCGTAGAGTTGTAGACGTTTTGCGGTAGCCACGGCCGCGGAATCATATCCACGGATTCGACGCAGCCCGTCAAGCTGAGGTCATTCACGATCTTGGAACGCTCGTTGTCGATGTGCCCGTCGATCACATGGATGAAGGTCCGCTGTTTCTTCGAGAACGCGATCCCAATGTCCTGCGTTGACGACGCAGTAAGAACGGTGTATCCCTGCTCGGTAGCGTCCGTAAGAAAGATGCGCGCGTGATGACGCGAGAAGAACGAGTTCGTAGTCTTGCTGTACGTAAACAGAGGCTTCTTCCCATCGAGCAGGAGCATGGACATTGGAGCCTGCGTGTACACCTGGTTTCCGCTGAGTGTCTTGATCGTCTTTACGGTCGAGGCGGAGTTTAGCTCATCCACCTCTAGCCATCCCGCCGCCGTGAACGCACGCTGGACCGATTCCGGCGACCCGATGAACACAAGGTTCGTTAGATCGGAAGGTTTTTTCGATGTCGCCGTCGCTGTGCGATAAGGCAGCTTATGAACAAAGTCCTGGAGTTGCTGACGGGCGTCGGTGGTACTTGCCGAAGGCAGGATGGAAGGCGAGTACGTCTCCGAAGTGATAACGGGCTGGGTGTATTCAAGAACCAATTCGGTGCCTGCGTTATACAGGATCTCGGGTTCCGCGAAACCAAGAACGGCGCTGCCGGAGGCCGAGGCAAAGATGTAAGCAATTGGATCGATGCCCGCGAGAGAGAGAACACCGTTTTCAGCGGAGTAACCTGGAGTGCCGGTGGACCGGATCCCTTGAATCTTGCCCTTGGGATTTACCTTCTCCTGCGCGTTTTCCACCTCGGACGTGCGGGCGTGGAACGGAAGGTCGCGGCCGTCGGCAAAGAGAGCATGGTTCCAATCAATGGTGAGCGACGCGGTCTCATGCTTGAAACCCCAGCCCACTCCGTGAGCCTCAACCACTGTGCCGCTTATCGTAGAACCGATGGGAATCAGAATGTCTCCATGGACCACGACAGGGTTGATAGAAATCGCAGTAACGTTTGCGCCTTTTTTTGTGGTTTGCGACGAGAGCGGTTGCAGAAGCCGCACAGAGATATACGTGCCCGCGGGAATCCCTTTGATGGTCTCAAGCGAGCTTTGCGGGAAACTGAGTTTCGCCGTGTCAACTGTCACGTCGATTGTTTGGCCGTCGGTCTGCCAGCGCCCCTGGTGAATGACGCCATCATTGGACTCGGTCATTGCCGTGCCGTTGGGGAAAACCTGAAGATACTTAACTTTGACGATGGAGGTTCCGGGCGGCGAGTAAATGTTGCCAAGGCTTCTGCCCAGGAGAGAGGCGGTTTTGACGGTTTCTTTCTCGCCGCCGGGAACGCGCGTATACGTAAGACTGTCATTGCTGAAGGACGGGGAGGCAGCTCCGGGGATGACGCCGGGGATCGCTTCTTCGTCTCCCACAATCGTGATCGGCCTTTTGGTAATGAGGTCTGCGCCGTTGAGCGCAAAGGCCCACTGTTCGTCCCCCGCATGGGACTCGTGCAGGGTCCCTCCGCTAAGTGGGACCGCTCCCAGGACACGACGTCGACCGCTGTCCAGTTCGTAGTAGCGGAGTAGATATTGCTTGGTCTTTTTGTCGACTACCAGGATCAGCGCGCCCCGGCCGTTCCGAACCGTCCATGCCTGTACGGCGTGCGGGGTGATCTTGCGTACCTTGTCCTTGACCACCATCTGCGCCACGCCGTCTTCCTGACCGCTCTTACGCACGATCGTGATTTCGGTCGGAGCCGCGGCTACGGTACCGATCTCGGCCTTGACCGGGACGGGCCAAAAAAATTCCAAAGCCCCTAGAAGCACTAGAACCTTGAAAATTGTAGGCATGGCCCGTGTAGTCTATCGCCAAATTCGATTTTCCGTTGGCAATAATGGGCTTAAGCACCTTCAATCTTGAGAAGGCCCGCCGTGTGCCCTATCTTCGCGACCGCCTTCTCGTCGCTAAGGCGGGTTCCCCTCGTCCGAAGGCCGGACTGAAGCCGCAGCCGGGTCCCCGACAGGCGCTCCTTGCCTGTGGGGTGAGAGGGCGCAACGACCAAATTGCCTTCCTCTGCGCCACCCACACCTAATCTCCCCGGACCCCACCACGCGAAGCCCCCGCAGTCTTCGCAGGACCCTGTCAAGCCCCCAAACACCCCGAAATCTCCCAAACACCCTATAACCACTGGCGATTTATATTTCCAAAACCTGGCATAGTTACCCCCCGCCATTTGTTAAACTAGATGTAGCTCCCCATACCAGCTCAACCCTCCCAGGCTTTCATCCCTCAAGGCCACCCCGTCCCTGACGAACAGGAAAACTTTCTGAGCTAACTTATCTGAATTCAACGAGTTACAGTCAAAAATCGGCCGCTGGCAAGAGATGCTTCGCCGCCTAAACCTCTTCCAATCAATAGGTTACGGTGCAAAAATCGACCGCAGGGAGCAGATACTTTGGCATCTAACCCGTTTTCATTCAATGGGTTACAACTACAAATCGCTCCTGATAAAGGGATACTTTGGCACTTAATCTCCCTGAATACAGCGACTTAGACCCAATTTTTGCACCGGAGGGGGGAGGGGGTAGCCACCCCCACGGACCCCGGCTGATCCGCGCCGACAAGTGGAATCCCTTCTGCCAGGCAGTGAGCCCAAACGCCCTCCGATGCCCCCAAACTTCTCCCGCAATCCCCGGAGTGCGCCCACCTCCACCGCGCATGCACCATACTGGTATGGCGACCGCAATCTTCACCCACTCAGAATTCGAACCAATGGCAAACCGTAACTCAACCCCGTCCGTCTTCGCCGGCCGCGCCTGGCAACAGGTCCTCGCCCGCGATGCCGCTGCCGACGGCCAGTTCGTCTACGCCGTCAAATCCACCGGCATCTTCTGCCGCCCCTCCTGCGCCAGCCGCAAGCCCGACCGCAAGAACGTCAGCTTCTTCCCCACTCCCGCGCTCGCCGAGGCCGCCGGCTTCCGCCCCTGCCTCCGCTGCGAGCCTCAGCGCACCACCCCCAAACCTGACCCTCAGGCCCAGGCCATCGCGCGCGCCGCTAACTTTCTGTCAGAACATCCAGCCGAGCGCACCACGCTCGACCAGCTCGCCGCGGCCTCCGGCCTCGGCAAATTTGCCCTGCAGCGCGGCTTCAAACGCGTCCTCGGCGTCACCCCCGGAGACTTCGCCCGCGAACAGCGCAAAACCCGTTTCCGCGAAAAAGTCCGCACCCCAAAGCTCTCCATCACCGACGCCGTCTACGAAGCAGGCTTCGGCTCCTCCTCACGACTCTACGAAGGTGTCAGCGAAACCCTCGGCATGAGCCCTTCGGCCATGAAGTCCGGCGGCGCCGGCGAGATCATCCACTACACCACCACCGACAGCCCTCTCGGCCGCCTCCTCGTCGCCACCACTGCCCGCGGCCTCTGCGCCGTCCTCTTCGGTGACTCCGACGCCGACCTCGCCATCCAGCTCCGCGAGCGCTTTCCTCAAGCTGTCCTCAGGCTTTCCACCTCCGACGCCGACCTCTCCGAAGCCGTACGCTTCGTCCTCTCCCATCTCTCCGAACACCCCACCGCCCAGACCCTTCCCTTCCACGTCCGCGCCACCGCCTTCCAGCAGCGCGTCTGGCAGGCCCTCCTCGAAATCCCGCGCGGCCAGACTCGCACCTACTCCCAGATCGCCGAAGCCATTGGCTCCCCAAAAGCCGTTCGCGCCGTCGGCACCGCCTGCGGTTCCAACCTGCTAGCCGTCGTTATCCCCTGCCACCGCGTCGTCGGCTCCGACGGCAAGCTCACCGGCTACCGCTGGGGCTCCGCCCGCAAACGCCAACTCCTGTCTCTCGAGCAAATCCCAGTCAAGGAACCTGCCGCCGCAACCGAGCGTACGAAACAGGGTTGAAGCTATCGATTTGCGTCGCGAAACCGAGCTGGATCTGCACGTAAAATAGCAAAAGCAGGCGCTTCTGCGCCGAGTAGGTCTTCGATCAATGAAACTGCGTCCTGTTCTTCTGGTTCTCCTGATCCTGTGCGGCTTCTACTTCCTCACCACCCGCTGGCTCCCCTCCGGAGCCATGGCTGGCCTCATACACCACACCTCAAACAACTTAGCGGGCACAACCACCACCTCGCCCACCCCAGATTTCTCCCTAACCGAAGCCAACGCCGCCCCTGAATATGACTCCGAAGAACTCCAGAACATCGCTGTCTACAAGAAAGTTCTCCCGTCAGTCGTAAACATCATCAGCACCGAAGTAGTCTGCTGCGATTTCTTCTGGCGCCCAGTCCCCCAACAGGGCCAGGGCTCAGGCTTCATCATTGATAACCAAGGCCACATCCTCACCAACTACCACGTGATCGACGATGCCCAGACCGTCCAGGTCACGCTGTCGAACAAGAAGCAGTACAAGGCCACCCGCATCGGCGTCGATCCTATTCACGACATTGCGCTCCTGCAGATCAACGGCGCCCAAAACCTCCAGCCTGCAACCCTCGCCGACTCCACCCACCTCCTCGTCGGCCAGCAGGTCTACGCCATCGGCAACCCGTTTGGGTTCTCCGGAACCATGACCAAGGGAATGATCTCAGCTATTCGTTCTGTCCTTCTACCCTCCGGCAATCGGATTGAAGATGCCATCCAGACCGACGCGTCCGTGAATCCCGGCAACTCCGGTGGCCCGCTGCTCAACTCCCATGGAGACGTGATCGGCATTACCACTATGATCGCGTCGAATCCAAACGGCGGCGCCGATCAATCCGCCGGCATTGGCTTTGCCATTCCCATCTCCACTGCGAAGGCTATCGTCGAAGACATCATGAAGTACGGGCACGCGCGCCGCCCCTCGCTCGACATCGTAACGCTACCCATTGGTCCCGATGAGGCCGAACAAATCGGGCTCCCCGCCAAATACGGCATACTGATCATGCGTGTTCTTCCTGGCGGAGCGGCGGAACGAGCGGGCCTTCATGGTGGCAATCAAGTTGCATATAGAGGCAATGAAGAAGTGCGGCTTGGCGGCGACCTGATCGTTCGTTGTGACGGCCAGGAGATCACCACACCACAGGATCTCTCGAATGCCCTCAACGCTCACCACGCGGGCGATACCGTGGTGCTCACCATCTACCGCGGCCAGCAGCGTATGGATGTGAAGGTCACGCTCTCCGACGCCAAAGTCGCCTCCAACGGACAGGAAGCCTAGGTCTCATCAGCCTCGCGCTTAGTGCAACGTCTCCGGAATCACTGCATACTGCAGCAGGATCTCAAACGGAATAATATTCAACGTCGCTTCATGCGTTGCCTCCAGCACCACCGGGCACGCCGCACCCGCCCGTTGCACCTGCAACCAGCGCGCCGCGCACACGCACCAACGATCACCCGGCTTCAACCCGGGAAACCCATACTCTGGCATCGGCGTCGCGAGATCGTTGCCCTGCTCGGCGGACACTGTCAGGAACTCTTCCGTAACCAGGCAACAAACCGTGTGCACCCCAAGATCCTCAGGGCCGGTATTGCAGCAGCCATCGCGGAAAAAACCAGTCATCGGTTCTTTGCCGCAAGTCTCCAACGGCTGGCCTAGAACATTTTTCTGGGTTGAGATCTTCGGGCTGCTATCCATGGCTCGATTGTATTCCTGCGGCGCCAGCGCTGTTTCCTGCTACTTCGCTGCCATCGCAAGCTGTTGCTGATACTCCTCGTAAGGCCCCTTGTGGTCCGTAATGTGGAAGTCGTTCGGCCCACCCTCGAAGTGCCAAATGCGCGTTCCGGCCTCTTCGATCAGGTCCTGATCGTGTGTCACAAGGAAGACCGTTCCCTCATACTTCTGGATCGCCTGGTTGAGCGCATTAATACTCTCGAGGTCAAGATGATTCGTCGGCTCATCCAGCACCAGCACGTTCGGCTTCAACAGCATGATCTTGCAGAACAGCAGTCGCGCCGCCTCCCCTCCGGAAAGCGCGTTTGTCATCTTCAAACCCTCTTCGCCCTTGAACAGCATCTGCCCAAGGATCCCGCGAATGTCTTCCTTCACCGCTTTTGGATCGTACTGGTGCAGCCAGTCCTGCGCCGTCATTCCCAGCTCAATCGACCCCTTGTGGTCCTGCGCAAAGTAGCCAATCGAAACCTCGTGGCCCCACTTCACCACACCCGAATCAATCGAAACGTCCTTCTCTTCGATCCCCGGAGCGTTCGCCAGCAGTGCCTTAAGCAGCGTCGTCTTACCCTGTCCGTTACGCCCAATCAACACCACCTTCTCGCCGCGCTGCACCATCGCGGAGAAGTTGTTGATCACATGCTCGGTCTTTCCATCCGGCTGCGTGTAGCTCTTGTTTACGTTCTCGAACTCCAGCACCGTCTTACCCGAAGGCCGCTCCATCTTAAAACTGATGTACGGCCGCGCAATATTCGATCGCGCCAGCTCGCTCGTTGCCAGTCGCTCCACTTCCTTCTTGCGCGAGTTCACCTGTGAGCTGCGCGTACCCGCAGAGAAGCGAGCAATGAAATCGTTCAGCTGCGCAATCTTCTTTTCGCGCTGCTCATTCTGGCTCTCGATGCGTGTACGGATGCTGGTTTTTTGCAGCACCATATCGTCGTACCCGCCGTTGTACATAATGATGGTCTCGTAATCAATGTCCGCAATATGTGTGCAGACATTATTCAGAAAGTGCCGGTCATGCGAGATCACGATCACCGTGCCCGTATAGCGAGTGAGAAAATCCTCCAGCCAGTGAATCGAATCAAGATCCAGATAGTTCGTGGGCTCATCCAGCAGCAACGCCTGGGGGTTACCAAACAGCGCCTGCGCCAGCAGTACGCGAACCTTCTGCCCACCCTGCAACTCGCTCATCTTGCGCTCATGCAACTCATCCGGAATGTCCAGCCCCTGCAGCAGCACCGCCGCATTCGCCTCGGCCTCGTATCCATCCTCGTCCCCGACAATCCCTTCTAGCTCGCCCAGTCGCGACCCGTCCTCATCCGTCATCTCAGGCTTGTTGTAGATCTCTTCGCGCTCTTCCATGGCAGCCCAAAGAGCCTTGTTGCCCATGATCACCGTGTCGACCACACGGAATGCGTCAAACTCATACTGGTTCTGCTTCAGCACGCCCAACTTCCTGGGGCGGACGACGGTACCCTTCTGGGCATCAAGCTCCCCAGTCAACACCTTCATGAACGTAGACTTGCCGGCACCGTTCGGACCCGTTAGACCATAGCGGCGGCCAGCCGTGAACGTCACCGAGACGTCCTCGAAAAGGAGCTTCGCGCCGTAGCGCATCGTTACATTAGAGACAGAGATCATCACTACTATTTTCTCATGCGCACTGTCACCCTGCTATTCAGCGCAAACCACGGGCGGCTGCTGCTCTTCGAGGAAAGAAGAGTCCATACGGACCAAAAAATCCCTTGACATCATCTTGCCTCGAGGTTTATTTAACTAATAAGTTATATAACCAGTAGGTTCGATACGACCACATGAACGATTCAATCAGTTCGACCTTCGCGGCCCTCGCCGACCCCACCCGGCGCGCCATCCTCGCGCGTCTCGCGCTCGGCGAAACCTCGGTCACCAAGCTTGCCGAGCCCTTCGAGATGAGCATGCCAGCCGTCTCCAAGCACCTCCGTGTCCTGGAGCGCGCTGGCCTCATTACCCGGGGCCGCGAAGCCCAGTGGCGTCCCTGCAAACTCAAGGCCGAGCCCTTGCGGGAGGCTGCCGGTTGGCTTGAAGAATACCGACAGTTCTGGGAGCAAAGTTTTGATCGACTGGACGAATACCTGCAAAGGCTGCAAGCGGAAGCGAAACACGCAAATGAAGTCAAGGGCACTCAATTGAAGGATAAGGAGAAGTAGCATGCTCGAAACAACCAGCGAGGTATTCGACACAGCAGCCGCAAATGAGGTCGTGTTCTCACGTCTCTTCACCGCCCCGCGTGCAATGGTCTGGAGCGCACTGGCAGATCCCTGGCAGGTAGGCCAATGGTGGGGACCAAGGGGCTTCACCACCACCATCCTTGAGATGGATCTCCGCGCCGGCGGCAAGTGGCGCCTTGTCATGCACGGCCCTGACGGCACCAACTATCCCAACGAAATGGTCTTCACCGAAGTTGTCCCCATGGAGCGCGTTCGCCTCGAACTCACGGGCTGTGGTGAAGGCGCGCCAGCCATCCATTTCCACCAGACCCTGACCTTCACCGACGAAGGCGGCGACACGCGGTTCACAGTCCGGATCACGTTCGCGACCGCTGAAGATCGCGATCAGAACGTCCGCGAGTACGGCAGCATCGAGGGCGGCAAGCAGATGATGGAACGCCTCAACGCGCACCTGAACGAACGCGCAGCTCACCCCATCGAGAAGCTCGCAGGAACTCCCGCTGCCCACGAGCTTCACATCACCCGTACCTTCGACGCGCCGCGCGAGCTCGTCTGGCGAGCATGGACCGACCCCAAGATGGCAAAACAATGGTCCGGCCCAAAGCAGTTCCCAGCCTTCCACATAGAACTGGGGAAAAAGCCTGGTGACCGTTGGCGCATCGGTATGCGCGGCAACCGTCCCGGCACTGATATCCCCACAGAAATTTGGCAGGGAGGCGTTCTCCGCGAGTTCGTTCCGCCGGAGCGCCTGGTCTACACCTATGCCTGGGAAAACCGTGCCGCCGTCGGCCTGCCGGTCGACGGCGATCCACACGAAACCGTCATCACTGTGCGTCTCGAAGAACACTCCGGCAAAACCACCATGCACTTCCACCAGGCCTTCTTCGCGACCGCCGCCGAGCGGGATGGTCACAACGGAGGCTGGAACTCGAGCTTCGAGCGTCTCGAGGAATTTGTCAACGCGCAAGCCGCAAAGGAGACGAAATGAGCGCTACAACACCTGCAGTTCCGATGGAGATGGAGCTCACCCGCCTCTTCCGCGCCCCACGCACCCTCGTCTGGCAGGCCTGGACCGACGTAGACAAACTCCAGCAATGGTGGGGTCCGAGGCATTTCACCAACCCCCGCTGCGAGATCGACCTTCGCGTCGGCGGCGCCATCCGCATCGATATGCGCGCACCCGACGGCATCGTCTTTCCCATGAGTGGCGAGTACGAGCAGATCGTCCCTCCCGAACGCCTGGTCTTTCTCACCTCCGCACTCGACGAGCAGGGTGAGCCCATCTTCACCAACCGCAATACCGTCGTCTTTCGCGAAATCGACTGCGACACCGAGATCACCATCCACACCCGTGTCATCGAAGCCAAGGGTGCCGCATGGCAATACCTGAAGGGAATGCGTGAAGGGTGGAGCAGCAGTCTCGACAAGCTCGAAGCATTCGTTGCCTAAGGAGATCGACGGGACTCCATGTCGATGCCGAATACCTTGAGCAATCAACATAGATAGACTTCCGACGAAGCTCTTAGGCACCAGGTCTGCAACCCCGGAGGCGTCCTTTTCAGTATTCAACTTGCCTGACGCGTAGCGTTACGCAACAACCACCACCAAAGGAGACAGCAATGAAAACCGATCTACACCTCGTATTTTCCGGTAAGTGTCGCGAAGCCTTCGCCTTCTACGAAAAAACCTTCAACACCAAAGTGTCGTTCTGCATGACTTTCGGCGAAGCCCCCGAGGGAACCCCAGTTCCACCAGACGCCAAGGATCTTATCCTGCACACCTCGATGCCGTTTGGCGGCATCACCCTGATGGGCTGCGACGCCCCCAAGGGCCGCGAAGACAAGCTCGGGGGCTTCCAGATCTCTGTAACCGACCCCAGCGCCGACGAAGTCGAACGCCTCTTTGACGAACTCAAGGCCGGTGGCAGCGTGCAGATGCCCCTTGACAAAACCTTCTGGTCGCCCCTCTTCGGCATGTGCACGGATAAGTTCGGCGTCGGCTGGATGCTCAGCGTTCCCGGCCCCCAGATGTGACGCGTCGCTACACCCTCGGCTTTTCGGTCAGAGACTGCTGGGCCAACGGAATTGCGTGGACAGCCACTTCGTAATTCCGCCCCAGCCAGCGGTCTGTCTCTGGCCAGTGCAACGTGAAGACGACATTGCCGGTCTGTCCGGCGGCAATGGGGATGTCAGCGAAACAGCCAACGCGACCCAAGGAATGAGCCTCGAGCTGATTCTTGGTCAGCCAGTTGTCGGTCGTGTACACCACGACGAATCGCTCTGCATCCACGATGCGAAGCACGCCGCCCTGCACGATCGCGGAGATCGGTCTCCCCAACTGGAAAATGCCCAGGTAGCGACGAAAGTGTTCGCGATGCTCCCCTAATATGTAGCGTTCCCGGACCACCGAGATGCAGTCAAAAACCTGTTTGTCCGCAACCGAGCGAAGGAGCTTCAGATACTCCGCATGCGCCCACACCAATGGCTGAGCCGACCCGGCCGCACGCCCGAAGTACATACCCTCCGCCGGCAAATCCTCGCGGTCCCAGATCTGCTCCGGCAGCATCCCGCCATAAGAACTGAACTGTTCCATCGCCGAAATATACGGCGTCACATCGTGGCCCGCGGCCAGTTCATAGTGCCCGCGCTCGCCGGTGAGAATAGGCCATGCGCGACCCTGCCCCCATCCCATGTAGGGTCCGCCATCCTTCCGCTGCCCATATCCATCATGGTTATATCGCCGCCAGCACGGCCCGAATGGCGTTTCGATCTTCAACACCGCGTCCACCACTTTCAGCGAATCGACGATCAGCGGATCATCGGGCCGGCGTATCCCATATCGCACCAACTCCAGAAATCCGGCATCCACTACCTCGCACGCCTCGAAATCCACCTGCTCACCAGGCCCGCGATTCGCGATGTGAATCATCCCTGGAGGTATCTGGCTGTTGTGAAAAGATTCACCCGCAGCTGGCGGTCGAATCCGCATATAGTGATGCGAAATTCCCGGCACCAGCGTTCCTTCGGTCGTCGTCGTCCATTTATCCAGCCGCGCCTCGATCCAATCGGCATACTCTTCGAGAAAAACGCCCACCTCTTCAGAACCGTGATGCCGAAGAATGTCGGCCGCACAAATTAACGCGGAGATCACAGCGGCCAGCGTCGACGGCGAATACCCCGCATTTTCCTCCCATCGCTCTTGCTGCGTAATCGGCGCATAGCGCACGAGGAAGGAGGCGGCCGCCGTCACAAACGGCACGATGTCGAATTTCCCCAGCCCATCCACCTTCCACAACCGCCAAGCCAGCATGATCGGGAACGCAACCTCATCCAGCTGGATCCCCGACCAGTACGGGATTCCGTTAATCCAGAAGTTCTGCGCGAACCCGCCGTCTGGGTGCTGCGTGCAAGCCAGATAAACCAGCGCACCGCGCGCTGATTCAATCCGCCCACCGCCCAGCAGCGCTGTCGCCGACTGCACCATGTCCCGCGTCCACACCAGGTGATACCCGCCCAAATCATCATCCGACTTCGACGCGCCCCACGGAATCGACGCCGACGCAATGAACGCGCCCGAATACGTCTTGTCTTCGTGCGCCAGGATCACTCCATGCGACGCCCGCATCAGCTTTCCCCCGTCGGTTGAGAAATCTGTAAACCGTACCGGGGCCGGGGCCCTGTGCCACTCATCAATAAATCTCGTCCGATGCTGCAGAAACGGAATCGACAACGACTGCATCATGTTCGATAGCGCCGAGTGATTGCCGCGCCCCAGTGCAATCGCCACCGTAAACTCGCGAGTCTTGGCAAGATCAATCTCGCCCATAATGGCGATGTTCCCATTCAGCGCCTTGCCAAAGTTCCACGTCATACGCAGATGCTCCGCCAGATCTGTGTACCCGTCGCTGGAGCCCACATAGCCACAACTCGAACGGGTGAATCCACAATCGGCCCCCATCGCCAGCGAAAACTCATCCTTCCACGCCAGCACGCAACGTGTACCTGCAATATCCAGTGAGCGCGCCGAGTTGTCCGCACCGCCTCCATCCAGGTGTGGCGCCAATAGCGCATAGCACTTCAAGCGCGACAGTACCGCCTCATCGCCCGTTACCTTCACGTTCATCAGCACCACGGCGTGATGCGGATCGGTGATGAACTCCTTGGTCACGGTGTATCGGCCGCTCACATCGTGCCCAGTCACGCGAATTGCCAGCGCATTGTCGTCGACATATTGGAAGTCGTACGAAATGTCACGCTTCTCCTCGTGGAAGAACGTCTCCTCGTCGGTAAAAAGTAGCTCCATGTCCCGCGTCTGCGGCCGATCGATCGTCGGGTAATAGAGCTCGTTCAGCGTCCCATGCGAGACCGTAAACCAGATCGTCGCGGCTGCCGCATAGGCAGTGCTCACCGCATCCTTCTCGCTGGACGTCCACCGAGGGGGAAGTCCGGGAGATCCAAACGCAGGACCGTCATCGTCGAGCCAGCGATAGTTGCCGTTGGAAGCGCTCATTTTGATATTCCAACACAGATTTCGAACCCTGCCGATTGATGAGCTTAGGCGGCGCCCGCCGGGCCGGTGATACCCATCACCGAATCTTCGTGATCTCAGGCAGATCATCGTGACAGCGCATGAAGAAGCTGCTTCAATCCGTCGCTCTGTTACTGGTGCTGAGTGTCTCTGCTCAGCCGGCCCTTACTGAAAACACCTGCGGCCAACAAGCTTGCGGCAACCACTGCATGATGGATTGTTGCAGCCATGCCAAGAGCATGACCATGCCCCAATCCGCCATGCCCATGGGCATGAATTGCGGCGAGACTGGCCCCGTTGCCACTGCTCCAAGGCTTTGCGCGGATGACACCTGCTGTCCCGCCTCAGCCACCAGCGCGCCCGCGATCTCCGCGCCAGACACCTCCGCAACCGCCCTTCAGGTCGGTTCAATCCCGTTAGCCATTTGGCTGACGCCCGCCACGCCGGTCGCAAGGAAGAGGCCGCCCCGCCCTGGGGCGACCCTCCCGACCGCTCGCTACATTCTCTTCCGTGACTTCCGAATCTAGACCGCGCACGTCTTCCGCGCCCGATGGCCGCGGCAGCTCACCGCCCGCGGCGCGCACTACCTGTAACCAAAGATTCAGGAGATTTTCATGAAACGCATTCTTTCAGCCCTGTTCCTCCTCCCCCTCGCCTTCGCCATCGCGGTCTTCGCTCAAACCCCGCCACCAGCCACAACCCCGGCCGCCGCATGCTGCCAACACAAGACCGCTTGCTGCAAGAAGAGCACGTGCTGCCATAAAGCCAAAGACAAGGACATGACCATGTGTTGCGACAAGACGAAATCCGCCGACCAGATCAAGTGCTCTGATAAGGCTAAGTGCTGCGACAAAGCCATGTCTTCCAGCAAAGCCACCTGCTGCGACAAGGCGGATAAGGCGTCTTGCTGCGACAAAATGAGCTCTACGGCCGCCCCTGCCATCGGCGCTAAGCTCTAGATCGCAGCCACTCACTAAATTCGCGGGCCGGGAAGAGTGATTCCCGGCCCGCTTTCTATGCAGCCCTCTGCTCGTCCAACAAGCCCGCGCGTCGATGCGCTATTCTCATCCAGGCAGCACCGCCGGGGCCGCCCCGTGCATCCAAGTCTATTGTCTAAGCGCGGAGCCGGAGCTTCGCGCAACCGTGGTTAAACCTAAGAACGATAAAGGAGTAACTCCCGTGGCCTTCGAACTTCCCCCCCTTCCCTACGACTACGCCGCTCTCGAACCCACCATCGACGAAGCGACCATGAAGCTGCATCACGACAAGCACCACCAGACCTACGTCACCAATCTCAACGGCGCCGTCGAAAAGCATCCCGAGCTCGGCAAGAAGACTCCCGAGGAGCTCATCTCTCACCTCGACAGCATTCCTGAGGATGTGCGCGCAGTCGTCCGCAACAACGGCGGCGGCCACGTCAACCACACCATGTTCTGGCAGATCATGAAACCCAAAGGTGGCGGCTCTCCCAGCGGCGACATCGCTGCACAGATCGACAAGGACTTCGGAAGCTTCGAAGACTTCAAAAAGAGGTTCAACGAAACCACAGCCAAGCAGTTCGGCTCTGGCTGGGGCTTCCTCGTCTACAAGGGTGGCAAGCTCGACATCGTCACCAAGCCTAACCAGGACTCTCCCGTCAACGATGGCCTATACCCCATCCTCGGCAACGACGTCTGGGAGCATGCCTACTACCTCAAATACAACAACCGCCGTCCCGACTACCTCGCGGCCTGGTGGGACGTGGTCAACTGGGATGAAGTCAATAAGCGCTTCGCTCACGCCAAGAAGTAACACGTCAGCCCTCCGCACGAAAGCAAAAGCCCTCCTTCAAGGAGGGCTTCTGTCATTGCAGGAATTTACTACTCAAGCGTGCTGCCACCGCGCGTACCCTTCGGCCGCCGATTGACCGCGAGAATCTTCTTTCGCATGCGCAACGACTTCGGCGTCACCTCAACCAACTCGTCATCAGCAATAAACTCGATCGATTGCTCTAGCGTCAGGCTCTTGAACGGCACAAGTCGCACGGCATCGTCCGAGCCCGAAGCGCGCATGTTCGTGAGCTTCTTCTCACGCACGCAGTTCACATCCAGGTCGTTGTCGCGCGAGTGCTCGCCAATGATCATGCCCTCGTAGACCTCAACGCCGTCGCCAAGAAAAAGAATGCCGCGGTCTTGAATTCCATCGAGCGCATACAGTGTCGTGACACCTTGGCGATCCGAGATCAGCGCGCCCGAGGGCCGTTGCGGAATCTCACCCGTGTACGGAATGTACTCACCCGCAATCGAATTCATGACGATGGTCCCGCGCGTCTCCGTCAGCATTTCGTTGCGCAGACCGATCAGCCCTCGCGACGGAACCTTGAACTCCATCCGCACGCGCCCGGACCCGTGATTCGCCATCTTGACCATCTCGCCTTTTCTCGGACCAAGGCGCTCGATCACCGTGCCCACAAAGTTCTCGGGAATATCAATCGTCAAAATCTCCGACGGCTCCATCAGCTGATCGTTCAGGCGCTTGGTCACGATCGTCGGTCGCGACACCATCAGCTCAAACCCCTCGCGACGCATCATCTCGATCAGTACCGAAAGCTGTAGCTCTCCGCGGCCTAGCACCTTGAAATTGTCAGGCGTTCCGGTGTCTTCCACGCGAATGCTGACGTTGGTCAGAAGCTCTCGCTCGAGCCGCTCCTTGATATTGCGCGACGTGACGAGCTTGCCCTCGCGGCCAGCGAATGGTCCATTATTCACCGAGAACACAATAGCGATCGTAGGCTCGTCAATCTTGATGATTGGAAGCGGCTTCGGGTCTTCCAACGAACAGAAGCTCTCACCAATCGTGATTCCCGGAATGCCGGCAACCGCAATAATGTCGCCAACTGTCGTCTCGTCCGTATCAATTCGCTTCAGGCCATCAAACGTGAACAGCTTTGTCACCTTCACCGTCTGCAGCGTGCCGTCAATTCGCGAGAGATTGACCTCCTGACCGCTCTTGAGCGTTCCATTGAACACCCGTCCAATCGCCAGCCGGCCAAGGTAATCCGAGTAATCCAAATTCGTCACAAGAATCTGCAGTGGCCCATCGGCCGTTCCGGGGGCCGCGGGAATCGTCTGGAAGATCAGCTCGAACAACGGCTGCAGATCCGTACCCGGAACATTCAAATCCATCGTCGCGGTGCCAGCTTTGCCGTTCGTGTAAATCACCGGAAAATCCAACACGCTCTCATCGGCATCGAGATCGATGAACAGGTCATATACCTCGTTCAACACCTCCTGCGGCCGCGCATCCGGACGATCAATCTTGTTCACCACGACGATCGGTGTCAGCTTCGCCTCGAGCGCCTTCGACAAAACGTACCGCGTCTGGGGTAGCGGACCTTCGCTTGCGTCCACCAGCAGCACCACTCCGTCCACCATCTTCAGAGCGCGCTCCACCTCGCCACCAAAGTCAGCGTGTCCCGGCGTGTCCACAATATTGATCTTCGAGGACTTGTAATGGATCGCAGTATTCTTTGCAAGAATCGTGATGCCGCGCTCTTTTTCGAGATCGTTCGAGTCCATCACGCGCTCGGCAACTACCTCGTTCGTACGAAAGGTGCCTGACTGGCGTAGCATGGCGTCCACCAGCGTGGTCTTGCCGTGGTCGACGTGGGCGATGATGGCGATGTTGCGTATAGCTTCGGCGGTCGTGGGAGTACTCACTGCGTAGGGGTTTCCTGTTCTGGGCTTCTGATTTTTTCGAGGTTGCGCAAAGATGCGGCGCGGAGGTGCGCGGCGCAGAATTGACTCTCGTCTGGGACGCGCTGACCGCTGACGATTCCAGCGAAAAATGCGTTAGTCGTAGTCTACCAGTACCCGCCCGTTACGCGGTAAAGATTGCGCCATTCACTCCAACCAAAACCCTCTCCTGCTATAGTCTACGGTTTCCTCACCACGCGAAATAAAGCCGGTGTAGGCTTTTATCTACAATTCCGTCGCAACACCATCTCTCCCTAGGAGTTCCACGATGGACACGATGAACCGCCGAACCTTTCTTGCTTCCGCCGCAGCCGCAGCAACGCTTGTCTCTTCCCTACCGTTGGAAGCCCAGGAACCTCCCCCCACAACTCCCGACGCTGCTCTCAAGACGCTCATGGATGGCAACCAGCGTTTCGCTCAAAATAACCTCACCAGTTTTGCTCACGACCTCAAGCTGCTACGAGACCACACTGTCGACAGGCAGCAGCCATTCGCCGCCGTCCTCTCCTGTGCCGATTCGCGGGTGCCGGTGGAGCTCATCTTCGACCAGACCATCGGGCACATCTTCGTCGCACGCGTCGCCGGCAATATCATCAACGCTGAGATCGTCGGTTCGCTCGAATATGGAGCCGCAGTCCTTGGCGTCAAAGTTCTCATCGTCATAGGCCACGCCGGCTGCGGAGCAGTGAAAGCCGCCATTGCCAAGACAGACGTCCCCGGTCAGATTGCATCGCTCTATCCACATCTCGAAGCCGCCGTCGAAGCCGGCTCCGGCCTGGTGGACACCATCAAGAAGAACGCCAAGATTCAAGCCTCCCTCCTCGGAACTACATCCACCGTCCTCGCGCCCATGGTGAAGGAAGGCAAATTGAAGATCCACGCCGCGTACTACGACGTCGGCACCGGCCTGGTCACGCTCCTTTGAGCACCTTCGACCTTGAGGGCATAATCGATCGCAACCCTATAGGAGTTATCCCTTGAAGCTAAAACAGTCCGCTATACTCGCCCGTGCCATCATCGGCTGTGTCTGCGTGATGTCTTTCTGCCCTGTGTCCAAAGCCCAGGGAGATCCCAGCGGAGCCTTCGCCGGACAGGTTCCCGTCAGCGCCTACCTCAAGAAGGTTTTGAGTTCAAAAGACTCCAAGGTCGGTCAGGAAATCTCCGCCGTTACCGAACAGGCCGCGACGATCGGAACAACCATTCTTCCCAAAGGCTCCGTTCTCCTCGGCCATGTAGTGGAAGTCAACCCGCACACCAAGGACGCGCCGAACGGCTCCGTTTCCATCGTCTTCGATCACGCCCAGCCGAAAAAGGGTGATCCTTTCGAAATCAGCTGCAGCGTCTACAGGATCGCACTCTCCGCCGACCAGGCGCGCGCGCAACCGACGGACCTCGACATGGGCATACGCAGTCTGAACGATCAGCCCTTGGCTACTCAGAACGCCGAGCACAACACCGGCCTTCTGCACCAGACCGTCGACGGTATGACGTCCAAGCCCGGCGAACCCGTCCATGTAGTCAGCGCTGTCCCCGGCGTCGCTCTCTCGGCAGTCGCCAGTGACACCAAATCCGCCATCCTGACATCTCGCAACCACGATGTCTTCCTCGATAAAAACACTGAGCTTATTGTCGGCGTCAAACTCAAGTAGCGCGCGGATGGTCCAGACCCCGAGCCTTGCTGCCTGATGTCTTCCCCCCGTTGTCCTATACTGAAACTCCATGGACGACATCCCGCCACCCGCCACCCGCCAGCCCCAGGCTGCGACGCCGTGGAATTACAAGTTGGATCACGCGTTCGACGAGATGTTCGCCGGACAGAACGAACTGCGCGAGCACTACGGCCCCCTCCTCGAGCACTTCACCGCCCTCCCGCAGGATGAAGTCCAGCGCCGCAAGCAGGCAGCAGATCTCAGCTTCCTCAACCAGGGCATCACCTTCACGGTCTACGGTCGTGAAGAAGGCACCGAGAAAATCTTCCCCTACGACCTCCTCCCGCGCATCATCACCAGCGCCGAGTGGTCCAAGGTAGAGCGCGGCCTCACGCAGCGCATCACCGCCCTCAACCTCTTCCTCAAAGATATCTACAACGAAGGCCGCATCCTCAAAGACGGCATCGTCCCCCGCGATCTTGTCTACTCCTGCCCGCAGTTCCGCCGCCAGATGTCTGGCCTCCAGGTCCCACGCAACGTCTACATCGCCGTCTGCGGGACGGATCTCATCCGCCTTCAGGACGGCACTTTCGCAGTCCTCGAAGACAATCTCCGCGTTCCTTCCGGCGTCAGCTACATGCTCACCAACCGCCGCGTGATGAAGCGCATCTTCCCCCAACTCTTCCGCAACTACAACGTCAGACCCATTGAGCAGTACACGCAACTCCTCCTCGGCACCCTGCGCTCACTCGCCCCCGAAGGCCGGCCCGAACCCAACATCGTCCTGCTCTCGCCCGGAGTCTTCAACTCCGCCTACTTCGAGCACGCGTACCTCGCCCGCCAGATGGGCATCGAGCTCGTGGAAGGCCGCGACCTCGTCGTCCACGACAATGTTTGCTACATGCGCACCACCAGCGGCCTCCGCCGAGTCGATGTCATCTACCGCCGTGTAGACGACGACTTCATCGACCCCCTCTCCTTCCGCTCCGACTCCATCCTTGGCGCCGCGGGCCTCTTCAACGCCTACCGCGCCGGCAACGTCACCCTCGCCAACGCCTTCGGCACCGGCGTCGCCGACGACAAGGCCCTCTACGCCTACGTTCCGAGCATCATCAAGTACTACCTCGGCGAGGACGAGATCCTCCCCAACATCAAGACCTTCCTGTGCTCCATCGAAAAGGATCGTCAGCATGTCCTCGCTAACCTCGACAAACTCGTCGTCAAAGCCGTTGGCGAATCCGGTGGCTACGGCATGCTCATCGGCACGCAGTCCACCGCCAAGGAGCGCGAAACCTTCGCCGAGAAAATCAAGGCCAACCCGCGCAACTACATCGCGCAGCCTACCATCAGCTTCTCCCGCGCCCCGTGCCTCATTGGCGACGAACTCGAGCCCCGCCACGTCGATCTCCGCCCCTACGTCCTCTACGGCGACAAGGTCACCATTGTCCCCGGCGGTCTCACCCGGGTGGCCCTCAAGCGCGGCTCGCTTGTAGTCAACAGCTCGCAGGGCGGCGGCTCGAAAGACACTTGGGTACTCAGCTAATCGCCGCGCGGGCAGCCAGGTTTTGCAAACCCTTTTCTTCGCGGTCTCGCAGGGGCCACGTTTTCAATCTGCTCCCGTCAAACCTTGAACAACGAAAGGGTTGAAAGTGGAAGTGTTGCGTCGCGTTATAAAGCTCTTTTGGATGAGTCTTGTTGCCTGTTTCCTCGTGGCTTCCGGCTGTTCCATCGCCCGCGCCGACGCTCTCAAACCACGCGTCATCGTCTTCGTCCACGGCCTGCACGGCAGCCGCGACACGTGGCGAGCCGCCAACGGCGCCTATTGGCCGGATCTAGTGCGCACCGACCCGCACTTCCGCAACTCCGACGTCGTTGTCGCTGAATATCCAACACCATCGATGCGCGGTCGCTACTCCACCGCACAACTCGCGGAGTTGCTTTGGCAGTCGCTGAACAAGCAGGGGGTCTGGGAGCATCACGACATCGTCTTCATCGCACACAGCCTCGGCGGCCTGCTGACCGAAGAGATGCTCTTGAACCATCCCTCCGACGCAGCGCATGTGTCCTTTGTCACGTCCTACGCCACACCGCACCAGGGCTCGTTCATCGCCAGCTTAGCCAAGATCTACGATAGCGATCCGTTGCTGACCGACTTGAGCGACGCCGACGACAATGACTTCCTGGTGAACCTCGAACAGCGGTGGCGCAGCTCGCCTTATACCATCAGTATCCATCGCTATTGTGCGTACGAAACCCTGGACACAGCATCTGGAGCCGGCATCGGCCAATATCTGCGCGCTCATACCCGCGTTGTGAGCTTTTACAGCGCAACCTATGGATGCGATATCGACACACCGCCGCAAAAAGTGAACACCGACCACATTGGCATTGTGAAGCCACTGAATCGGCAGGCCGATGCCTACACCTTCTTCGCCAAACTGTATCGCAATAACCCGATCACCAACATCACGGAAACCGTTCGCGACAACAAGGTCTCTCCACTTTATGTCGCCTGCGACCGCACGAACTCCACCGACGATCTCGAGGTGCCGATCGCGCTCGATCCCGCCCAGCACGAACAACTCATTGCCGCTATCGCCGAGTTTGTCGACACCCAAAAGGTGAAGGACAATCCTACCATCGCCGTGACGAAAGTCGATCCCGGAGGCATCGCCCACATCGCGTACTCCTTTCGCGGGCGTGGGCACGAACTTGGCATCTTCGGGTGTCCCACTGGCCATGCATCCATCCTTGTCCACTTCACCGTCCGCAGCCAGGTGCCGCTGGTCGAATAGAGAACGTGAACACCCCGCATGATTGAATTTGGTTCGATAGCATCTCAGGATCGGAGTAATTTTAATTCGATGATGGCCAATCAGTTTCTTCGCCGAATGAACCTTTCTCCTGCTTCGCCAGGCCTTCGTTGCGTCGCAATGAGCACGCTTTTATTAATAGGCCCTTTGGCTGGTAATGCCCAGCGCCTCGTCCTAATCGATCAGGATGGCTCCGGCCCCGGAGGCTCCAACCAGATGGCCATGATGGTCCTCCTGCAATCCCCGCAAGTCCGGGTCCTTGGCATCACCATGGTCAGCGGCAACGCTTGGGAGCCCGAAGAAGTCGCCCACACCCTCCGCATGCTCGAGCTCATCCATCGCACCGACGTCCCCGTTGTCCCGGGCGCCATCTTCCCCCTCCTGCGCACCGAAGCCGAGGCGATGCACGAAGCCCCGCTCATCGGCAGCTTTCCGTGGTACGGCGCCTGGGGCGATCTCGCCCACCATACCAGCGCGCAGCCTTACCACGGCCCATTTATCGTACCGCCTCTTGAAGAAGGTGAGCCCACAACCAAGCCTCTGGACGAAGACGCCGCCCACTTCCTCATTCGCCAGGTGCACGCGCACCCGCATCAAGTCACCATCTATGCCGCCGGCCCGCTCACCAATATCGCCCTCGCCATCTCCATCGATCCCCACTTCGCCGAACTCACCCAGGGCATCGTGATCATGGGTGGCAGCCTCAACCCCCACACCGACGACCCCGAGTTCGCCACCCACCCCCGCCACGAATTCAACTTTTGGTTCGACCCCGAAGCCGTCCACATCACCCTCCGCGCCCACTGGCCCCGCATCGACCTCACCGATGTCGACATCTCCATCAAGACCCAGTTCACCAGGGACATGCTTCACCAGATCGCTCAATCCAGCTCGCCCGCGGCGCAGTACATCGCCAAATACACCCACGAGTTCTACTACCTTTGGGATGAGCTCGCTGCTTCCGCATGGCTCAACCCGTGGATCATCACCAAAGAGCAGATCCTCTACGTCGATTGCGACACGTCGCACGGGCCCAACTACGGCGACACCCTCACCTGGACCGCTGCCAACAAGCCCTCCCTCGCCGGCAACGAAGGCGACATGCAGCCCGTCCATGTACAGGAAGACCTTAATGTCCCGCTTTTCGACAGCACCTTTGTTGATCTAATGAAAGCAGAGCCGGTGGCCGTGAGCGCACAGCCCGCCACACATTAAGCGAATTTCGAAAGACCGTGTAGAGTGAATTACAACCAGCAAGTTCAATTCAGCAAAGGAACCGACCGCATGCTGTCACGCGTCGCCGATTCACTGTACTGGATGAGCCGCTATCTCGAGCGCGCTGAGCACTCGACGCGTCTGCTGGACGTAAACCTCAATCTCATGCTTGATGAAACGCCCACCAGCTCTGATCACCGCTGGCTGCGCATGCTCAACGCCCTCGGCAATCCCAAGCGCCTCAAGTGGAACGGCAACCCCTACGAACTAGCGCGCAACCTCACGTTCGACACCTCCAACAAGTCCTCAGTCGTCTCCTGCATCATCGCCGCCCGCGAGAACGCCCGCCAGGTCCGCGAGCAAATCTCCACCGAACAGTGGCAGAAGCTCAACTCCCTCTATATTGAAGTCACGCGTCCCGAAGTCAAACGTGCGATGCAGATCGAGGCCAACGCTGAGTCCGGCGAAGGCCCTACCGCGTTCCTTCAAGAGATGATGGAGGCAGTACATCAGTTCCAGGGTGTCACCGACTCCACGATGTCCCACGGCGAAGGCTGGCAGTTCATCCAGGTCGGACGCTACCTCGAACGCGCCTCCGGTATGCGCCTGCTCCTCGAGGCCTACCATGAGGACGTCTGGTCAGATCCCGACCGCGTTCCCGAAGGCAACGAGTACCTCGACTGGATGGGCCTGCTCCGATCTGCCACCGCATTCGAGGCCTACTGCAAGGTCTATACCGCTGACCTCACACCCGAGCGCATCCTCGAGTTCCTCCTCCTCGACGCCGAGTTCCCGCACTCCCTGCGCTTCTCCATCGACAGCCTGCAGTGCGCTCTCCAATCCATCCAGGAGAAGTCCGGCAAGACCCGCGCCGAAGAGCTCAACCGCATCGCCGGCCGCCTCAGCGCCTCCCTCGGCTTCGCTAGTGTCGACGAAATCCTCATGGGCGACCTCGTTGAATATCTGCACAACATTCAACGCCAGTGCGAGGCCATCCACCAAACTATCTACCACCTCTACGTGGACTATCCCATCCAGGCGGCACTCGCTGGATAATCAAATTGATCGCCAGGAAGTAGCAGGAAATGCCGAAGCCGACACCGTCATTGCAGGAGGGACCGATGTACTATTCCATCCGCCATCTCACCAAGTTTCTCTACAAGACGCCCGTCAGCGAAAGCATCATGGAAACGCGCATGCATCCGCGCTCAGATGCGCAGCAGCGTTGCCTGACATTTCATCTCTCCGTCAGCCCGCGATGTCGCGTCTTCTCCCACCGCGACCACCTCGCAAACCACGTCCACCACTTCGACATCCCGGGACAACACGGCCAGCTCGTCATTGTCGCCGAATCACTCGTGGAGATGGCCAAACATGACGAGATTCCGCAGTCCCTCCCCGCTGGCTCCTGGGACGAACTCGACCGACTCGTCCACGAGGGCGACTTCTGGGAGATGCTTCTCCCCAGCGAGTTCGCCCGCTTCACCCCAGAACTCGAAGAACTAGGCAAACATCTGGACGTTCGCCGCAATGGCGACCCGCTTAGTGCCCTCCACAAACTCAATACACAGCTCTGCGAGTACTTCGACTACAAGCCAAAGTCCACCAAGGCCGACTCCCCCATCGAGCAGGCCTTGTCGACCAAGGCCGGCGTCTGCCAGGACTTCTCTCACATTATGATCTCGCTGGTCCGCTCCCGCCTCCAGATCCCTTGCCGTTATGTCAGCGGCTACCTTTATCACGGCGATGCTCATAAAGACCGCTCCGAGAGCTCGGCTACCCACGCCTGGGTTGAGGCCTTCCTTCCCGAACTCGGCTGGATCGGCTTCGATCCCACCAACGACCTCGTCGCCGGCGACCGCCACATTCGCACCGCCATCGGCCGCGACTACTCCGACGTCCCTCCAACCCACGGCATCTACCGAGGCCGCACCAAGAGCGAACTCTCCGTCGCTGTTCGCGTCGAGCCCAGCGAAGGCACACCCTTCCTCGATCGTGAACTGCCCGTCCCTGCAGACTGGTCCGTACTCGTAGAAAAAGCTCAGGCCCTCCCCGAGCAGCCCCCGCCCATGTCCCGCCACGCCCAGCAAGCCCAGCAGCAACAGTCCACCACCGCGGGCCCCCGCGTCGCGCCTACAGGTTCATCTTCTTAAACACCCGCTCCGGAATCGCGCGAATCACCGCCATGATTACGCGCCAGATACCCGGCACGTAGACCACGTCGTCCCCGCGATCAATCGCTTTCACCAGCGAAGACGCAACCGCCTCGACATCCGCGAACTTCGCGCTGCCCTTCATGCCTTCCGTCATCGCAGTCTTAACCGGCCCCGGCTTGATCGTCATCACTTGTACGCCCTCACGATCAACCCGATTCCGCAGCCCATCCACAAATGCCGTCAGCCCAGCCTTCGAACTCCCATACACGTAATTCGACTTCCTTCCCCGCTCCCCCGCCACCGACGACAGCACCGCCAGCGTCCCCGCATGCCGCTGCGCCGTATAGTTCGCCAGCCATGTCAACAAACTCACGGGCGCAATCAAATTCGTATGCAGAATTTGGTCGGCCGTCGCAAAATTCTTCTCTGCGTCTCCCTGATTCCCCAGCACACCCAACGCCAGGAACGCCACATCCAGGCCTCCCAGCGAATTAATCGCATGAGCCAACACCTCAGGATGCGCATTCGTATCATCAAGATTCGCCACCGCCGAGCCGACATGCGAAGCTCCCCGCGTCTTCGCATCCGCCGCCACAACAGCCAGCTTGTCTTCATTCCGCGCCACAAGATAAAGCGCATCGCCACGATTCGCCCACAGCCGGATACATGCCTCCGCAATCCCCGACGTGGCCCCCAGCACCAGAATCCGCCGCGGCCCATGCGCCCGGTCCGTCGAAACCGCACCAGCCGGCGTCCCTCGCGGCGTACGCAGCACCAACGGCTGTTCTTCCACCACCGGACTCTTCGCCGTCGAGCTCATTTGCCCACCCCGCGCACGCCCAGCTGTCCGCCCACCACGCGCTCCCAGAAGCCTGATGTCAGCGCCGGATCCTTATACCGCGCAAACTTCTCCCACTGCGGATAGAACGCCTGAAACTGCGGCGACGTCATCCGCGCATCCTTCGCCGGATACAGCCGTCCGCCAAACTCGTTTGTCATCTCTGCCAGTCGATCGAACAGCGCAAAACTCTTCTCCGGCTTAATCGGGAAATCCAACGCCAGCGTAATCCCCGGCTTCGGAAAGCTCATCATCCCCGGCGACGGCACATCGCCAAACGCCTTCAGCACCGCTAGAAAACTCGCGAGGCCCGACTTCGCCACTTCTTGCAAAATCGCCACCGTCCCCTCCCGCGCGTGCTCCCACGGAATCGCATACTGAAACTGCAGCAACCCACCCTTGCCATACATCCGGTTCCACTTCAGCACCGCGTCCAGCGGATAGAAGAACGGCTCGTAATCCTGCAGCACGCTCACCCGCTTTTTCATCTGCTTATTGAAGAACAGCGCGTTGAAAGCACCCACCGTCATCCCGTTCAATGCGAACCCTGGCAACTCAATCGGGAACGTGAGCTTCGGCTTTCCCGAAGCCTTCAGTGGCGCAGGCACCTGCGAGTGGTCGCCCTGCATGAAAATTCCGCGGCAAAAATTCTTGCCCGTCGACGTCACGTCCACCCAGCTCACTGTGTACTCGATATTCGCAGCCTGCGTCGTCAAATCCAGAAACTCATCAATCCCATGAAACTGGATTCCCTGGTAGTCGATCATACGACTCACTATCGGCTTCAGGCGCAGTTGCGCCCACGTGATCACGCCCGTCAACCCCATGCCCGCAATCGTCGCCCCAAAGTAATCCGGGTTACTCGAAGGCGAACAGTGCATCCGCTCGCCATTCGATCGCACGAGCTCAAACTGCGTCACGTGGCAGCCGAACGTCCCCGCATGATGATGATTCTTCCCGTGAATATCATTGGCAATCGCGCCGCCCAGCGTCACATACTTGGTTCCCGGAGTCACCGGCAGAAAGTATCCCCGCGGCACCGCAAAGTCCAGAATCTGCGCCAGCGTAATTCCAGCCTCAGCCGTCAGCAGTCCCGTCACCGGATCAAAATTCAGCAACCGGTTCATCGACGTAGTCTGTACCAGTGTCCCATCCTTTAGCAGGCACACATCGCCGTAGCTTCTCCCCATGCCCACCGCGAGCGCCCCGTGATGCACACCATCAATCGCACGAGGATAATCACCCTGCCAGTGCAACTGCTTCAACTCTGCGTTGTACTCGGGATAGCGGCCCCACGATTCGAACGGTGGGGGCCCGGCTGGCTTGTCGCCAGCCTCGTCAGGTTTCGGTGCGTTGAAGTCCAGTTCAGCGGACGAGGGCATGACTATAGGATAGTCGATGCCCTCCGCTCCGCGGGAGCACCTTAGTGATTACCGAACGAGTCGTTCAACCCCTTGAAAACCGCATCAAAGTTGCCACTCGACTCCGCAAATCGCAGCCCTTGCGCGTTCTTCACACAGTTTTCCAACGGCGTTGGCTGCGTATCGAAGATCTCCATCGTCTGCGCGATATAGTCCCTCAGCGGCATCGCCCGCGGATCCTCTCCGCCGCCCAATAGATCCGTCTGCACATACGGCGGTATGATCTCCAACACCTCCGTCGCAGTATCTTTCAACTGATACCGGAGCGAGCAAGTATACGAATGGATCGCCGCCTTGGTCGCACAGTACGTCGGCGTTAGTGCCAGCGGAACGAACGCCAATCCGGACGAGACATTGATGATCGTCGACTGCGCCTGCTTCCTCAATAGCGGGAGCAGCGCGGCGGTCAACCGGATCGGCCCCACCAGATTCGTCGTGATGATTGCCTCCGCATCTTCCAGCTTCTGCTCCTCCAGCACGTTTTCCAGACGCATGATGCCCGCATTGTTCACCAACACATTGAGCTTCGGATACTCCGCAGCGACCTTCGCCGCAAACGCCTTGATCGCCGCAGGATCTTCGATATCGAGCGTCAGATACTTCATGCCCGGATTCGCGTTGACAGTCTCTTCCAGCGCTGCCTTGCGGCGCCCCGCAATGATTACCTCGTTGCCTTTCGCCTGGAATGCTTCCGCAAGACCGCGGCCGATGCCCGAGCCGCCACCCGTGATGAGAATTGTGTTTCCTGAAATGTTCATTGTTTTCTCCTGAGTCCAATTGGCCGTGATCTTCCACGGGACGCCCGAAGACACCCTGCGAAGATCCCGGGCTCTAGCGAAGACTCATCGCTTAGGTTTGATGTACGTTCACACCTCGTGGTGTCAGAAGTGCAAGTACGACTGCAACAACAATTAACGCTGGTACATCAATTAACGCTGGTACATCGCCTAAGAGGTGACCCCGGTGCATAGGGTCTTCGAAAGCCTGTACCCCCATAATCACCCCATGCACTACGCTTGACCACACCGTGAACCAGACGAGGCTGAGGTTCGCGAGAGGGTTGCGGCTGGCGATCATCAGAAACACTCCTAATGTCGCGTATATGCCAAGAATCATCTGCAAGTAATCCGATTGGCCCATGTGCCACGACCAGCCCGAGGGCCAAAGAATCGTGAGCGGATAAATCCCGAATGTGAAGATCAGACCCACCAGCAGCAACGCGATACCCAGATACTTGATGCGACCAGAGTCAGCCATGTTCTTCTCCTTCAGGTCAGGGTTGGGGCCGCGCCTCTCGAACGTTCCTATGAGGCCTCCATTTCTCCCTGGCCGATATGGGCCAGAATTACATCACATGCCGCAGACAGCACACAATCGCTATGCAAGCGATCCAACCTTCGTCCGCTTGGATGTATCCTAAGGCCGTACTCCCGTCTTGGGAAGAAGGCACTTAAAAGTTCGGTACGCACCAAACAGAAACCATGAAACGATGGCGGGAAGTAATGGAGCTGCCATGACAAAGAAAGATAAGAAAATTAAGAAGCTGAAAAAGAGTGATCACGCTGCGACGCCCGGTGAAGCTATAGCAAAGCATGCTCGCGCCGATTCAAAGGCCTCGGCGAAGGCTTCGGCCAAATCAGATGCCAAGGTCGACGCCCTCGTTCGTGAAATTATCGAACGCGTCGCCGACAAATGGACCATGGTCGTCCTTGACGTGCTCGCTGATCACGGCACCGTCCGCTTCACACAGCTCGGCAAACTCGCGGGTGGCGTCAGTCAGAAGATGCTCACCAAGACCGTGCGCCAGATGGAGAGTGACGGCCTGGTTAAGCGCACGGTCCATCCCGTAGTCCCGCCGCACGTCGACTACACCCTCACCGACCTCGGCCTCAGCCTCGGCGAGGCCTTCTGCGGTGTCTGGCTATGGGCCGAAAAGAACTACGACGCAGTAGAAAAATCCCGCTCCACCTTCAACCACAAGCCCTGAGTTCGCTGGTTTTCGTCTAGCGACACATCTTATTCAACTGATCTTCTGGCTCGGTAGCATTGGGGAGATCCACACTGCGTGTGGCCGCCACCAACTCCATCAACAGCCCACCCCCGGGATACGCTACCTTCGGATCGACGCTGTACGCCGGGTCGGACTCCGCTTGGGGCAGCGAAACAAATTCAAACCCCCGCTTGCGAAAGAGCCCTATTAAATCCGGCAACATCTTCGCATCAAAGGCCCCGACGTGCAGAAGCAGCACATACGGAATGTCGCGCCCGTACAGACGCTGCGAGAGCGTGCGCGAGTAGGTGATGTACTCGTCGGCCGTCGCAAGGTAGCTGTCGTGGAGTGATGAAATCGCCGCATCATCCTTCTTTGCTGCGCAGCGCGCGTAGGCGTCGTTCCACATGTAGTCGCCAAAGTCTAGATTTACCTCGGCAATCTTGTAGTTGTGGCTCAGCAAATATCCGCGCACTGCCTCCCGCTTTGCCATCGTGTTGCCTTCTTCCAGGTAGGGATACCGGAACCAATGCCAATCTCCTTTTGGATCAATCTTTTGCAGCAGGGGCTCGTCTTCGGCGATGTTGTGGATGTAGTTCTTCGCCGTAGTCTTATCCAGCGAGGGGTGCGACCAGGTGTGGTTTCCCAGAGGATTTCCAGACGCGATCCACTCTCGCAGCAGCTCCGTTTGGTAGGGATATTCGGCGGTGCGGAAGCCGTTTACAAATCCGTAGACCGGAGGCATCTCTTCTGTTTTCAGTGTCTTGATGATGCTGCGGATTGGCTCCGGACGATCCTCTCCGGGTGGCAGGGGGCCATGGGCGGGGAGATCGTCGAACGTAAACGCTACCTGCAATGGCGCGTTCTGAGCCCTCAGGACAGGGCCAGCGCAAATGGTCAACGCTAGAAGCGCCAGGATGACGCGAGCGAACTTCATGGTTCCAGTGTAGCGTTCCGTTGATTTCGTGCTGTTCTAGCCTCAAAAAACACGAAAAGCGCGGCAAATGCCGCGCTTTTCGCTTAATTCCAGAGTTGATTTACGCCGTAGCGCGAGCCTTCTTTGCAGTTTCGAGAGCGCTCTTGGCCGAGACGGCCAAGGCGGCGAAGCCGGCGGCGTCGTTGGCGGCGATGTCGGCGAGGATCTTGCGATCGAGGCCGATGCCTGCCTTCTTGAGGCCGTTGATGAAGGTGGAGTAGCTCATTCCATTGAGCTTACAGGCGGCATTGATGCGCACGATCCAGAGCGAACGGAACTGGCGCTTCTTCTGCTTGCGGCCGATGTAGGCGAACTTGAGTCCGCGCTCGACGGCTTCCTGGGCAGCCTGGTAAAGCTTTGATTTGGTTAGGAAATAACCAGATGCGCGCTTGAGAATCTTCTTGCGGCGGTCGTTGCGTTTGGTACTCCGTTTGACACGGGGCATGGTGTAACTCCTTTTGCGTGAATCGGTTAAGCGGCTGGAGGTAAGGGAGCCTCTTCACTCGCTTGCTACTTCGAATCTCAGTGGATTTCCTTCGGAAATCCAGGGGCCTGTACGCTTGGCGGCCCGTTGCTTTTCAGCGATCTCGACTCGAAAAACTTGCTTGCTGGCTACGCTTTAGGCGTAGGGCAACATGCGTGCGACCTTCGGGGTATCCTGCTTTGAAACCAACACGATACGGCCAAGTTTGGACTTGGTTTGGTTGGTTTTCGAAGTGAGGATGTGGCGCATCTTCGTCTGACCGCGCTTGAACTTGCCGGAGGCGGTCTTCTTGAAGCGCTTGGCTGCGCCCGAGTGGGTTTTTAGCTTTGGCATGGTGATTCCTGATGGAACGTGCTATTGAACAACGTCATTCAGAATAGCATGTTTCGGGCAAAATCCGTGATTTTAAGAGGGTTATAGCTGGGTTTGGGGTTACAAATCGGTGTTTATAGCCTGGTTTCAGGTAGCAGAATCCGTGGATAGCTGAGTGGTCAGTCAGTTATCCGGGAGAGCGGCCAGGCGGAGGGGTGGGCGAGGGCGGCGGTCCGCTCGTGGGGCTGAGCGATCCGGATGGAGGCCATGCCGGCGGCGGTGGCTGCCTGGATGCCGATGTCGGCGTCCTCGAAGACGAGGCAGGCGGAGGGTTCGACGCCGAGGCGCTCGGCGGCCATCAGGAAGGGGTCGGGGGCGGGCTTGGGGTGGGCGTAGTCGCCGGCGCAGACGAGGGTGTCGAAGAGGTGGAGGATGCCGAGGGTTTCGAGGGAGCGGACGACGGACTCGCGGGTACTGCCGGAGACGACGGCGAAGGGGATGTTGCCGTGCTGGAGGTGGATCTGTTCGAGGACCTCGGGGACGGGCTGGAGCTGGTGGATGAGGTCGTAGTAGAGGCTCTCTTTGCGGTGGGCGAAGTCGGCGAGGGGGATGTTGAGGTGGTCGCGGCGGTTGAGTTCGGTGACGACGGCGTCGACGGGGCGGCCGCCCCAGGCGTAGAAGAGCTCTTCGGTGAAGGAGGTGCAGCCGTACTCGTGGAGGGCCTGGGTCCAGGCGATGAAGTGGATGGGCATGGAGTCGGCGATGGTGCCGTCGCAGTCGAAGAGGTAGGCCTTGAAGTCGCCTTCGGGGAGCGTGAGCGTCATGGGGATAGTTTACTTGGGTGGGAGAGCTGGCCTCCTTATCCCACCCATGACGGTGGAACTGTCATGAATGGGGCACCCGGTATGGTGGGGGCTGAAACGGCACCCGGCGGATGCTGTCCTGGGTGGGTACAATCTTCGTCACGCGAAGAGTGAGGGTTTGAGACGATGGATAAGCGGGAGTTTTTGAAGGGGACGGCGGCGGCGGTGTTGATGGCTGCGATGGGACGGGGCGAGAGCATGGCGGAGGAGTTGGTTGGCGGCGCGGGGGAGCAGAGTGCGGTGCCGCGGACGAACTGGTCGGGGAACTATCACTACTCGACGGATAAGGTGTTTCAGCCGGCGACGGTGGAGGAGGTGCAGGATGCGGTGCGCAGCGTGGCGGGGGTGAGGGCGCTGGGGACGCGGCACTCGTTTAATGGGATTGCGGATTCTACGGTGGCGCAGATTTCTACGCTGAAGCTGCGGGATGTGGTGGTGGATGCGAAGGCGCGGACAGTGAGGGTGGGCGCGGGGATTAGGTATGGGGATTTGGCAGTGCTGATCGATAAGCAGGGGTGGGCGCTGCATAATATGGCGTCGCTGCCGCATATTTCTGTGGGTGGAGCGTGCGCTACGGCTACGCATGGGTCAGGACGCGGAAATGGGAATTTGGCGACGGCGGTGCGGGCGATTGAGTTTGTGGGCGCGGATGGGAGAGTGCATACGCTGTCGCGGGAGAAAGACGGGGACAGGTTTGCCGGCACGGTGGTGGGGCTGGGGGCGCTGGGCGTGGTGACGCATATGACGCTGGCGGTGCAGCCTCGGTATGAGATGACGCAGGTGGTGTATGAGGAGCTGCCGTTCAGCGAGTTGGAACATCATTTTGGCGACATTATGGGAGCGGCGTACAGCGTGTCGCTGTTTACGGACTGGCAGAAGGGGATGGTGGGCGAAGTTTGGCTGAAGCGGAGGGTGGACCAGGGCGGCGCGGCGGCTCCTGCGGCTACGTTTTATGGAGCGAGGCTGGCGACGCGGAAGATGCATCCGATTCCGGATCATCCGGCGGATGCTTGCACGGACCAGATGAATATTGTGGGGCCTTGGTATGAGCGGCTGCCGCACTTTGAGCTGGCGTTTACGCCATCGAGCGGGCAGGAGTTGCAGACGGAGTTTTTTGTGCCGTTCGATCGGGCGTATGAGGCGGTGCGAGCGGTGGAGACGCTGCGGGATCGGATTACTCCGCATTTGTACATTACGGAGTTGCGGGCGATTGCGGCGGATGACTTGTGGATGAGCATGGCGTATCGGCGGCCGTCGCTGGCGATTCACTTTACGTGGAAGCTGGAGCCGGAGGCGGTGATGGCGCTGCTGCCGGAGATTGAGGCGAAGCTGAAGCCGTTTGGGGCGAGGCCGCACTGGGCGAAGGTTTATACGCTGAAGATGCCGGAGATTGCTCCGCTGTATCCGCGGATGGGGGATTTTCGGGAGATGGTGAAATCGTTTGATCCGAAGGGGAAGTTTGAGAACCGGTATTTGCGGGAACACATGGAGGCGGTGTAGGTGGAGGCGTTCTGCGAACCCATGTCTCAGAAGCGAGACCCTTCGGCGTGCTCAGGGCAGGCTATGGGCACCCATTGTGGTGGTGGTTCGAATTTTGGGTGGTTCACGTCTCTCTTCTGAGACCTAAGCGTTCGTGGCGGCGCGGTCTCTGCGCGATACCGTCCAGTGGGATTCGATCTCTACGGTGCTGCTCTCTCCGGTCAGGTAATGACGGAAGCTGGACCAGGCCCAATCCTTCGGCGTTTCAACTAGGCCACGCTTGACGGGGTTTCGATGCATATACCTCAACTTCTCTGTCAGCTTGCGGTCGGTGAAGACGTTGAAGTCGTAGTAGCGGGGCAGCCAGAAGGGACGGTGGGTGCTCTGTACGGAGACGGACAACTTGAGGGCCTGGATGGCCTTGGCTAGCGGGGCATGCTTCGGTTCGGTGAGGAGAATATGGATGTGCTCGGGCATGACGACGTAGCCGAGAACGTAGAAGCCGTAACGGGTGCGCATGGTCTCGAGAGCTTGCTCGAAGAGTTCGCGCGCGGATCGCGAACGGAGGTAGGGATGCCTGCCGTGACAACTGAACGTGATGAAGTGCAGGTGCCCGCTCTGCTGATATCGGACCAGGCCCGTTGACATAGGAAGATCGTATCGGTCGTTGAGCGGGTGGGATGTGATGGGGATCATCGACTGCCCCGGAATCCTGCAACCCATGTCTCAGAAGCGAGACATGGGGCACCCATTGTGGTGGTGGTTCGCGCGACCTCGGACCCATTGTGGTGGTGATTCGAGCGACCTCGGACCCATTGTGGTGGTGATTCCGAGCTAGTCTTCGGGGTCCTCGGTGGGGCGTTTGCTGGTGGAGATGATTTTGTCGGCTATGGCGGTGGGGACGTAGTCGTAGTGGTCCATCTCCATGTGGAAGCTGCCCTGGCCCTTGGTCATGGAGGTTAGGGTGGTGCCGTAGGTGAGCATTTCGGCGAGGGGGACCTGGGCGCTGACGATGGCGCGCGGTCGCTGCGTTTCCATGCCCTGGGCTTGCATGCTTTGAATACGGCCGCGGCGGCTGTTGAGGTCACCGACTACGGCGCCGGCGGTGTCGTCGGGGATATCGATTTCTACGCGCATGATGGGTTCGAGGAGCGAGGGCTTGGCGGTTTCCATGCAGGCGCGGAAGGCGAGGCGGCCGGCGATCTTGAAGGCCATTTCGCTGGAGTCTACGTCGTGATAGCTGCCGTCGAAGACGGTGGCGCGGAAGTCGACCATGGGGTAGCCGGCGAGGTGGCCGCGGACGGCGGTTTCGAGGATGCCTTTTTCGATGGCGGGGACGAAGCCGCGGGGGATGGCGCCGCCGAAGATGTCGTTGACGAACTGGAAGCCGGTGCCGCGGGGGAGGGGTTCGATGCGGATCTTGCAGTCGCCGAACTGGCCGTGGCCGCCGCTTTGCTTCTTGTGGCGGCCGTGGCCGGTGGCGGCGGCGCGGATGGTCTCGCGGTAGGGGACTTTGGGGGATTTGAGCGTGACTTCGGTGTGGTAGCGGCGGCGGAGCTTGGAGACGACGGCTTCGATGTGGAGCTGGCCGGCGCCGGCGAGGAGGAAGTCGTTGGTCTGGGGGTCGCGATAGAAGCGGAGGAGGAGATCTTCTTCCATGAGCTTGTGGAGGGCGGGGGCGAGCTTGTCTTCGTCGGCACGGGACCTGGGCTCGATGGCGTAGGTCATGGCGGGCTCGGGGGTGGGGACGGGGTCGATGCGAAGGTCGTGGCCTTTGACGCCGAGGGTGTCGCCGGTTTGGGTGACGCGGAGCTTGGCGACGACGCCGAGGTCGCCGGCGTGGAGCTCGGGGACTTCGACTAACTTGCGGCCCTGCATGACGCCGATGTGGGTGAGGCGTTCGGTCTCGGAGCGGGTGTAGTTTTCGAGCGAGGCTTCGTTGCGGATGCAGCCGCTGATGACTTTGAAGAAGGAGATGCGGCCGGCGAAGGGATCGACGAGGGTCTTGTAGACGTAGAGGGTGGCGGGTTCGGTGTCGGAGAGGGGGCAGAGGACGGTGTCGTCGGCGTCTTGCGATCCCACCGGTTCCGGCGATAAGGCCGCCGGCATGGATGGGGCGGCCGGAGTTTTCGCGCCGTTGCCGTTGCCGTTTTTGCTGGGACGGAGGGCGTGGGCTGGGATGGGTGGGCGCTCGCTGGGGGAGGGGACGTAGATTTTGAGGAAGTCGAGGAGGTGATCGGTGGCGATGTTGCCGAGGGCGCTGGTGTAGAGGATGGGGAAGATGCGGTCTTCGCGGATGGCGTCGTGGATGGCCTGGATGAGGCGGTCTTCGGGGAGGGTGCCCTGGGCGAAGAACTCTTCCATGAGCTCGTCTTTTTCTCCGGCGACGAGTTCGACGAGGGCTTCGTGGGCGGCTTTGGCTTCGGCTTCGAGGTTGGCGGGGATGGGGCCGCGGGTGCCGCTGCCGTCGCTGGTGGGGGAATAAAGAAAGGCTTCCATGGTGACCAGGTCGATGACGCCGTGGAAGCCTTGATTGTCGATGATGGGGAGCTGGACTGGGATGACGTGGTGGCCGAAGCGCTCCTGGAGGGCTTCGACCAACGCGGCTCTGTCGGCGGAGCCGTTGGCTTTGGGTTGGTCGGAGTGATTGATCACGAGGATGCGGGGGATGTTGAGGTCGGAGGCGAAGTTCCAGACAGTGGTGGTGACGGATTCGATGCCGGCCTGGGCGTTGATGAGGAGGACGGCGGCTTCGGCGGGGAGCATGGCGGCGCGAGCTTCGTGGACGAACATGTGGAAGCCGGGGGTGTCGATGAGGTTGATGCGGGTGCCGGACCACTCGGCGAAGGCTACGGCGTTGGACATGGTGATGCCGCGGGCGATCTCTTCTTCGTCGTAGCAGGTGACGGCGCTGCCGTTGGCCTGCATCTGGTCCGGGGGCATCTTGGCGGTCTTGAGCATCGCGGTGATCAGGGCGGTTTTGCCGCTGTGCGAGTGACCGGTGAAGGCAATATTGCGGATTTCGGTGTTGGCGTAGCTCTTCATCCTCATCTCCTTCGGTACGGGAAGACGAGGCGCAGGTGCGTTGTCAGACGACAAGAGCAGCGTGGATTGGGCGCTGCCGACAGCGACAGAAGGCCTGTCTTCAACGGTGCCATTCTAGACCGCAATGGGGAGGGATTGCAGGGGATTTCGGCGGTAAACGGAGGTTGGGGTGGGGATCGGCGGTGGGAGACGGTATTCGGCTGGGTAGGTAAGCGGAGCTCTGGAGGAATTGGGTGAATTTTCTTGGAGCGTTTACACGTGGGTGCAGGGGGTGCGGATAGATTTTTGTGCGGAGGTTCTCCCTATGAAGATGGAATGGATTGCGGCGCCGATTTTGTCGGCTGCCGTTGTGGCTGGAACGCCGGTAGCAGCAGTGGCGCAGGCGCATGACTCGGGTTGGAATGGGCACGGCGATAGCTGGGGCCAGGGGTTTGGGGATCATGACGGCCATGGGCGCGGGGAGTTCCGGTTTTTGCCGGGGACGCTGGTGCTGAGCAAGACGGTGTATGTGGGGAATGCTTCGACGGTGACGATTGGTGAGACGCTGCCGTTTGGGTGCCAGGGTGGGACGACGGGCGACACGGTGCAGGTGCCGCTGATTGCGGGTGGGACGACGGGCGTTGCGGTGCCGTGCGGCGTGGCTTCGGACAATGGCGAGTTTCCGAATGTGCGGGATTCACACAACGTTTGGAATAACGCGAACTCTGATCCGACGTTTGGTGTGACCTCGCCGGTGTTTCTGGATGACATCACGACGGATGGATTTGTGGTGGGGACGCTGCCGATTCCGGCGGACCAGATTGTGACGAGCTTCAGCTCGAAGTCGGAGCTGGCGCTGAACCGGTCGGTGGACGGGAAGTCGCTGACGTTCATGGCGTACCGGGGCGGCGTGGGTTGCGGCGGGACGACGGTGTCGCCGACGCGGCCGAATTTGCTGGATGTGTCGAATGGAAATACGCCGGGCGTGTGCGATCCGACGAACCCGGTGTTCTCGTCGGATGTGAACAATCCGACGACGCCGACGGCTTACTATCGCGCGGTGGCCGAGGTCGATGAGAACGGCAACATTACCTATACCGATGGCAACGCGTATAGCGGCGACAACGGGCGCGGGGCGATCAAGGGCGGCAATGGACTGTACTACATGGTGGGGAACGACAATAACGGCAACCTGTCGAAGTCGCAGATGAAGACGACGGTGCCTGGTGTGGAGCTGGTGAATGCGACGGGAGCGGAGTTGTTGTATCCGGGTGCGCCTGCGCCGCTGCCTCCGAACATTACGATGATCGGGCGGCTGGAGTACGGTACGGACAAGCCGGGCAAGGATACGAACTTCCGCGGCCTGACGATCTACAACAACACGCTGTATGTGGCCAAAGGCAGCGGCAGCAATGGGTACAACACGGTCTACCAGGTGGGGACGGCGGGAACGCTGCCTACGGGTTCGGCTGCGACGCTGGCTACGGTGCCGCTGACGGTGCTGCCGGGCTTCCCGAATACGAATGCGAGCACGTCGACTGCGTTTCCGTTTGGGCTGTGGTTTGCGAATCCCACGACGCTGTATGTTTGCGACGAGGGCGATGGAACGCTGGTGTCGCCGGCCGTGAACGGGAATATTGCGGACACGCAGTCGCAGCAGACGGCTGGTTTGCAGAAGTGGGTGCTGGCGGGTGGCACGTGGACGAAGGAGTACACGCTGCAGAACGGGCTGAACATTGGCGTGCCGTATCGCGTGGAGAATTATCCGACGGCGCTTGATCCGGCTACGGGCGGGTGCCGCAACATCACCGGGCAGAATAACGATGATGGCACCGTGACGATCTATGCGGTGACGTCGACGGTGAGCGCGAATGGCGATACGGGCGCTGATCCGAACAAGCTGGTGAAGGTGACCGATCGGGTGAGCGATACGAGGCTGCCGGCGGCGAACAGCTGGCTGGGACGCTTCGAGACGATTCGGAGTGCGCGGCCGGGCGAGGTGTTCCGCGGGATCGCGCTGGCGCCTACGGGGTCGAACGGCGGCTGGTAAGTTGCGCAGAAGCTGAGTGCCCGGCCCGCGAGGATCTCGCGGGCCGGGCTTTTTTTGCGTGGGTTGAAACTTTGGGTGCGAATGATGGTCTGGGGCAGGTACATGGAGGCGATCGAGAATGAGACCTGAGGTTCGACGGATGATGGCGATGGCGGGTTTGGCGGGAGTGTTGGCTGTTCCGTGCGGTGTGCGGGCGCAGGCGCCGGTGCCTGCTGCGGAGCAGGCGGAGCTTACGCGGACGGTGACGGCGCTGGATACGAAGCTTTTCGATGCGTATAACCATTGCGATCTGAAGACGCTGGGGGCGATGGTGTCCGATGACCTGGAGTTTTATCACGACCAGACGGGGTTGATGGTGGGGAAGGCGCCGTTCCTGGAGGCGATCAAGAACAATATCTGCGGGAAGGTGCAGCGGACGCTGGTGCCGGGGACGCTCGAGGTGTATCGGCTGAAGAGGTATGGGGCGGTGGAGATTGGGGTGCACCGTTTTCATCCTCCGGGAGATCCGGGGCCAGGCGGTGAGGCAAAGTTCATCACGATCTGGCACGACAAGGATGGCGTTTGGGTGGTGGCGCGCGTGATCAGCTACGATCACGAGTCGCTGACAAAGTAGGTCCTGCGCGGGAGCGAGGGGTTGGGACCTTCGCCTAGTGGATGACGCCGAAACGATCGAGGAGGATGATGACGGCTAGTGCGGCGAGAATGACACCGATGCCGATGCGGGCTCCCATGCGACGCTGGGCTGGAGTTGGGGGAAGGCGGCGCTGCTGTGGTGGTTGGGGAGATTTGTTGGGGCTAGTCCAAGGGCTTTCGGGAGAATCGGACACAGCGGCCTCCGGTTTTTCCGAACAAGCATACGCCAAATTCCGCTCTGCATACTTTTCTTACGCGTAGATGGCGGCCTCAAATTGCTGAATGACGCTATCGTCCCAAGCGTGGGAGGATTTGCGCCAGGTGTCGCCTTGCTCCTGGAGGTAGTTGGGGAAGTTGGTGCGGCAAAAGCTGAGGTGGGCGGCGAAGTCGATGAAGGCCTGGGCGCTGCCGTCGAGGTAGAGGACGCACTGCATGCCGTCGCGCGACCACTGGATGCTGGCGATGCGTTCCTTGTCGGGGTCGGCGAGCGAGGTGCGGTTGTAGATGAGCATGGCGTCCATGATGCTGTGCTCGTGGGTTTCCTGCGAGCGGTCGCAGGCGTAGAAGTAGCCGGCGGGGCCTTCGTCTTCGAAGACTGCGGTCCAGGGAGGGGCGGGGGAGTTGGAGGAGAGAAAGGCGCGGCCGGGAGTGAAGGTTAGGGAGTCCATCAATAGAGAGTGTAGAGGATGGGGGGTGGGCTAAGGCGTCGAGGAGGGGCGTTGGTGTTTGGCGCTGGGGGTTAGGGCGTGGGAGAAGAACTCCTGGAAGATGCCGTTGACGGCGTCGCCGCCGATGGCGAGCAGGCCGTTGTAGAAGGTGATGCCGGCACCGTGGCGGTCGGAGGCGGGGTAGTAGAGATTGGAGATGGCTCCGGCGGAGAGGTCGCCGATGATGCCGGCGAAGTTGGGCTGGTTGTGGCCGTTGTCGCCGCGGCAGATGATGGCTCGGGAGATGGCGTAGACGAGCCGCGACCTGGTGCTGCCCGTGCCCTTGTAGAAGTAGCGGGGATCTTGATGGAAGAGGGATGGGAAGACGGCTCCGCCCATGTAGGTTCCGGCGACGAGGTTGCCGAGATCGGCGCCGTAGCGTCTGCCGTAACCGGCGGCTCCCTGGCCGTAGCCGGGGAAGGAGTTGGCGGCCTGCTGAAAGCCGGCGACGGTTCCGACGAGAGCCAGATTGCCGGGATCGACGGCGTTCCGGGTGGCGAGGCGGAATTTCTGGCCGGCGGTGAGCGGCGGGGCGTTCCATTGATAGCTGACGAAGAAGTTGGGGAAGAGGCCGATGAGGCGCTGTTGCTCTTCGACGTGGAGCTGCTGCTCGGGGGTGTAGGGCGCGTTGGGCAGGACCTGCAGCTCAAGCTGGGCGGCCGGTTTGAGGGCGATGGGTTGGAGGTCGAGGGTTTGGCCTGGGAGTAGATTGCCGGTGATGGTTGTTGCGACGAAGCCACGCATGGTGACGGAGAGGGTGAAGGCGCCGGGCGGGACCTGGTCGAAGTGGAAATGGCCTTCGGGTGTGGAGAGGGTTTGTTGCGTGGGGACGGCGGCGGCGGGGTGGGTGAGTTGGATGTGGGCGTTGGGGATGAGGGCGTTTTGCGTGTCGACGATAGAGCCGGCGAGGGTGCCGGGGGTGGGGTCGGCGGGTGTTTGCGCCGTTAGCGCGGGAATGGGTGCGGCCAGTAGGCAGAGCATCGCGAGACAGCGCAGGCGAGCGACACTGCCACGGAAGGAGTTGCGGGGGATGGGCAGCGGGCTCGGCAAATCGACGGGCTAACCTCGTACTGCAAATGGGAGGTTAGATACGGATCGAGATGACGGCGTTGTCACGCGGCGCGCCGCTGCTGGGTTCGGTGATCGGCGCGCCGGTTGGTGGGCAGGGCTACCTGGTGGGCGGGACTACTTGGTGGGCGGGACTATTTTGTGGGCGGGACTACTTGGTTGTCCAGGCATCGAAGCCGAGGGGGCCGGTTTCGATGCGGAGGTCGGACCAGCCGGCTTCGGCGGCCATGCGGCGGATTTCGGTGAGCGGGTAGGCGCGCTTGATGAGCATGTGGCGGAAGGTGAACATCATGAAGCGGCGGTTGAGCCAGCTGACGCCTAGCTTGTCGACGTACTGTTTGATGTCGGCGAGGTTGACGTCGCGGCGCATGTCGATGAGCAGGGCGGTGCCGCCGGGGCGGAGGACGCGGCGCATCTCGGCGAGGGCTTTGACGGGCTCGGTGAAATTTTTGAAGGCGGCGCGGCAGACGACGAAGTCGACGGAGGCGTCGGGGATGGGGAGGGCGGAGGCGTTGCCCTGTTGGATGGCGACGGTGACGTTTTCTGCGGCGGCGTTGCGCTGGACGATTTCTACGAAGGTCCTGCTGATGTCGACGGCGCGGACGTGGAGGCCGCGGCGGGCGAGCTCGATGGAGAGGAAGCCGGGGCCGGGTGCGACTTCGAGGACGTCGCCGGCGGGGGGAACGATGGCGGCGATGCGAGCGGCCAGCTCGCGGATGTCGGGCAGATCCTTGCGGGTGGTGCGGTCGTACCAGCGGGCGGTGCTGCCTTCCATGCCCAATCCCTTGTAAGCTTTGAGTGTTGCGGCCATTTGATTCATCCTCCATGTTTCTTAGTTTGTAAGATACATGGAAAGTAAACCACAAGAGGATTGCGATGTCCAGAGCGGTGAAGAAGAAATCGGTTGGGGTAAAGCGTGCGGGAAAGGGCTCGGCGGGGGTGGTGGCGGCTGCGGTTACGGTGGAGGACAAGATTGTGCTGGAGATTCGGAAGTTTATTGCGGCTTCCATCTTCTTCAACACGCAGACGGCGGAGACGGTGGGGATTGGGTTGACGGACATGCAGATGCTGCACATGCTGCAGCTGTATGGGCCGTCGACGCCGAGCAAGTTGGCGGTGTGGACGGGGCTGAGCAGCGGGGGCGTGACGGTGGCGCTGGATCGGCTGGAGAAGGCGGGGTATGTGCGGAGGGAGGCGAACCCTGAGGACCGGCGGAGCCTGCTGGTGGTGTTGGTGCCGGCGAAGCTGCAAAAGATGGCGGGGATGTATGAGGAGGTGGAGAGCGAGACGCGGCGGCTGCTGGGGACGCTGCCGCAGCGCGACCTGGAGGCGGTGGTGCGGTTCTTCGAGACGCTGGGACATGTGCGCGCGGGAAGGAATTCTTTGCCGGATGCCGAAGGCTGAGAGGGAGCAATCGGGATGCGGGAGAGGCTTTCGATACACTGGCTAGGACGATGAGATTGCGCGGGTTTTATATAGGGCGGGCACAGCGGGTTGCTGCGCTGTTGCTGCTGATATTGTTCGGCGAGTGTTTATGGACCATCGGCCACCAGCCGCTGGATGCGAATGATTACCGGTATGCGCACTGCGGGCGGGAGATGTGGGAGAGCCCGTCGGTGCTGCAGGGATACTTTACGACTTGCGGAAATTTGAATGGGGATGGCACGCTGGCGTATCGGCTGGCAGGGTTTCCGCTGACGGTGCAGCGGGCTGTGTTGCTGAGTGTGGATCACTTTCGCAAGCCGGCGGATCGGCTGTATGCGGGTGGCAGTCTGAATGGAACGACGTGGGAGGCGAGGCACGAGCTGGGGTTTGTGAAGTACCTGCTGCGACTGCCGTTTGTGCTGTTCGCGGTGTGGCTGGGCGGCGGGTTGTGGTGGGTGTCGAAGCGGCTGTTCGGGCCGGAGGGTGGGGCGTTCGCGCTGGCGATGTATATCTTCTGCCCCGCGATTGTGAAGTATGCGACGCATCCGAACAACGAGATTCTGGCGATGTGGGGGCTGTATGGGCTGATCTATACGGCGATGGGCGTGGCGCATGCGCTGCAGGGGCCACGGAAGAAGTGGAAGCCTCGGATTATCTTGCTGACGGTGTCGCTGGGATTGACGGCAACCGCGCATGTGCTGGCGGCGATCGTGGGATTTCTGGCGGGGATGGTGTTCTTGTATTACCTGGCGGAGCGACGTCGCGCCTATGTGGCGCAGATTATGGTGTTCGCCGCGCTGGGTGCGCTGGTGATGGTGTTTGCCAGCTTCAGCTTTAAGATCACCGCGTTCCTTTATGTGTTTACGGGCGGCAGCGCGCGGAGCTGGTTTGCGCTGGATGCGATGCGGCGGTTTGTGACGACGCCGGCGAATGCGGGGATCGTGGTGGCGGCGGCGGTGGCGATGGTGGTGTATGTGTGGAGCAGGCGCAGCCGGTACTTTGGCAATACCGCTCCGCTGCTGATGTTGCTGCTGCTGTTTCCTCTGTACACGACGCAGGTGGTGAGTGCGCCGTGGGTTTGGGCGCTGCCGTTTCTGTTCACGTTTGTGGGCGGGGTATTTGCGGACATGCTCGACCGGCCGAGCGAGGAGATGCGGCAGGCTATCGCAGCCAAGGTCAGCAGGCAGCGGAAGATGTTCCTGGTGTTGACGGCGGGCGTGGTGGTGACGCAGGCGGTGCTGTGCTGGGTTTGGATGGCGGGGCTGTTGGCGGGGTAGGCGCGGGGACCGTTGGCGTGCGTGCCGAAGTGCAACGTTTTGCATCGTATGAAAGGGTGCCTCAGCGGGTTCGAGCGAGAGTTAACATCCTCAGGGCCGGGTGCGTATAGGCTCTAGATACATTCCTTTGAGGCCGCGTCGCGTATGAAGTTCCGTGCAACTGTTTTTCGTTCCGCACTAGCCGCGCTGGTGTGCAGCTGCGTGCTGGTGGGGATGACGGGGTGCAAGCGGCATAAGCGGACGGCGACGTCTCCTCCGAACACGACGGATTATGCGGGGAACGTGGAGCGGCTGGTGGGGTCGCCGACGTTGCAGGGGTTGCGCTGGCCGAACTATGCGGATGACCAGGCGACGGTGCAGAAGTTTTATGACGACCGCGATGACGAGTTGGCGTGGACGCGCGACTTGAAGCCAACGCAGGCTGCGATGCAGCTGCTGCAGTTGTTTCAGGATGCGGAGAAGAAGGGGTTGAATCCTGAGGACTATGACGCCGAGGTGGGTGGGCAGGGGCGGTGGGCTCCGAGGCTGAAGCGGCTGGCGACGATTGAGAAGACGAAGGACACGTCGGACGCGGCGCAGGATGCTGTCGCACAGTTTGATGTGGCGATGACGATTGCGGCGATGCGGTACTTTGAGGATCTGCATGTGGGGCGGATTAATCCGCAGGCGCTGAACTTCGATATCGATACGCCGGCGAAGCGCGCGGCGTTCGATGTGGCTACGCTGCTGAATGACCAGGTGGTGGATAAGCGTGATGTTGCGCAGGTGGCCGAGAGCGTGGAGCCGACGAATCCGATGTACAAGGAGACTGAGCAGGCGCTGGCGGCGTACCGGTTGCTGGCGATGGAGCAGAGTGCGGCTCCGTGGCCAGACTTGCCGGCGCTGCCGAGTGGAACGAAGCCGGTAGGGGTGGGCGGATGGTATGCGGCGTTGCCGCAGCTGTGGACGCGGCTGCAGTTTGAGGGCGATGCGCCAGCTGAGTCGAAGGACGATGGCGCGACGAAGGTTCCGCAGAGTTATAACGCGGCCGTGGCGGCTGCGGTGAAGCACTACCAGGGACGGCATGGGCTGCAGGATGATGGCAAGCTGGGGCAGGCGACGATCGATAGCCTGAATGTCCCGATGACGGTGCGGGTGCAGCAGCTGGAGCTTTCGCTGGAGCGCTGGCGCTGGCTGCCGGACAACTATATGCAGCCGCGGGTGCTGGCGAATCTGCCGGAGTTTATGGTGCGCGCGTATGAGCCGGACCATACGCTGGCGTTCAAGATGAAGGTGATTGACGGCGAGGCGAAGGGCAATCACGACACGCCGATGTTTGTGCGGCTGATGCGGTACGTGGTGTTTCGGCCGTACTGGAATCTGCCGCCTTCGATCATCAAGAAAGAGATTGTGCCGCATTTGGAGAAGAGCGGGCTGGGGTATCTCGCGGCCAATGATTACCAGGTGTACAAGAACGATGGCACGGTGGTGACGAACTTTACGGTGCAGGATATTGCGCATCTGCGCTACAACGTGCGGCAGTTGCCGGGGCCGAAGAACTCGCTGGGGCTGGTGAAGTTTCTGTTTCCGAACGAGTATGACGTGTACATGCACTCGACGCCGGAGTTGTATTTGTTTGGGCTGTACAAGCGGGACCGGTCGCATGGATGCGTGAGGCTGCAGCATGCAGACCAGATGGCGCTGTGGGTGTTGCATGGCGACCAGGCGGATCCGGACGCGGAGAATGGATGGGACGCGGACAAGGTCGATCTTGCGATGACCGGCGACATGAACAATCGCACGTACAACCTGAAGACGCCGCTGCCGGTGGTGATTGCGTACTTTACTGCGATGCCGGATGAGGATGGGACTACTCACTTCTTCAACGATCTTTATGGGTATGACAAGGACCTGGAAGCGGCGATTGCGAAGGGGCGGCCGTATGAGCGCGCGGAGATGAAGATTAATCCGAAGCTTGTGCCGGGGGAAACAGAGTAGCGGAATCGCCGGCTGCGATGCGGGCGCACGCGGCGGCGTGCTCGGCTTGCATGCGCTTGAGGTAGTCGGGGAGGCGCTGGCCGCGGCGCTGCTCGAAGGTGCGATCGAGGACTTCACACTGGGCGATGCGGTCGAGGCGGAAGGTGCGGAAGTCTTTGCGCAGCTCGCACCAGGAGACGAGGGTCCAGGTGCCGGACCAACAATAGAGGGCAAGGGGGCGAACGGTGCGCTGCGAGGGCTCGCCATTGAGGCGGGTGTAGGCGAAGCTTAGCGCGCGGCGGTCGGCGCAGGCGGCGTGTACGCGATCGAGTAGACGGCGCAGGGCTTGCGACATCTGGAAGCCGGGAACGTACATCAGGATGGCGTCGAGGGAGTTGGCTAGCTCGGGTGGGAGCACGGCTTCGATGCGCGCGAGGGCGGCGGTTGCGGCGATGGCATTTTCAGCACCTCCCCAGGCTTTGGCGAGACGCATGCCGAGGACCAGGGCGGTGAGTTCTTCGGGCGCGAACATGAGCGGGGGGAGATCGAACTCGCGGCGGAGGGTGTAGCCGACGCCGGCTTCGCCTTCGATGGGTTGGCCGGAGAGTTGGAGGTCGACGATGTCGCGATAGATGGTGCGCTCGGAGACCTGAAGACGCTCGGCGAGGGCGCGAGCAGTCTTCAGGCGGCCGGAACGCAGCAGCTGGACGATGCGGAAGAGTCGGTCGGCGCGCCTCATGCGCGGGGCCCGATGGTGGCGCGGGGCCCGGGGTTAGAAGAGCTTGCTGTGCAGGCCAACGTGATTGCCCTCCGAGTCCTGGAGGCAGGCGTAGTAGCCAAAGCCGCCGGGGATCTCCGTGCGTGGGACGAGGATGTTGGCGCCGAGTTTTTCAGCGCGCTTGAGGCTGGCATCGAGCTTGCCGTCGGCGTTGAGGTAGACGACGGCGCCTTCGCTGGAGGGTTTGTGGTTGGGGCTTTGGACGATGCAGCCGCTCACTCCGCCGTCGGCGTGGGGGAAGATGCTGCAGGGTGCGCCGCCGGGATAGGGGACGAGCTTGGCGTCGAGCACGGTTTCGTAGAACTTGGTGGCGCGCTCGAAGTCGGCGGTGGGGATTTCGAACCAGGTGACTGCGTTGGTGTCGAACTTGCTCATGGTGTGTCTCCTGTACGGCTGAAATAAGTACAGTCGCAGGATAGGAGAGGGCTCCTGACAGCATTGTGTCAGGAGGATGGCAGGAGTGGGGATTTATTTGTGGGGATGCCCGAGTAGAAGCACCTCAGCGGCTAAAGCCGAGCATGGGACGCGATGGTTATGGCACGGCTGAAGCCGTGCCCCTTCGAGGTTGACCAGCTAGTAGGCGTCGCCGCCGGAGTCGCCCAGGTGGGTGGTGTCGAGGTTTTCGAAGCGGGTGAAGTCGGAGAGGTAGGCTAGCTTGACGGAGCCGGTGGGGCCGTTGCGCTGCTTGGCGATGATGATTTCCGCCTGGCCTTTGATGTCTTCGTTTTCGCGGTCGTAATACTCTTCGCGATGAATGAAGGCTACGACGTCGGCGTCCTGCTCGATGGAGCCTGACTCGCGGAGGTCGGAGAGGAGAGGCTTCTTGTCGCCGGTGCGCTGCTCGGATCCGCGGGAGAGTTGGGAGAGGGCGACGACCGGGACGCCGAGCTCTTTGGCGAGGGCTTTGAGGCCGCGGGAGATGCTGCTGACTTCCTGGGTGCGGTTCTCGAATTTTTTCTGCGCGGTGCCGGCCGAGCCGGTCATGAGCTGAAGGTAGTCGATGACGATGAGGTCGAGGGCGCCTTCCTGCTGGCGGAGGCGGCGGGCCTTGGCGCGCATTTCGGCGAGGGTGATGCCGGGCGTGTCGTCGATGAACATCTTGGAGTTCATGAGGCGGTCGAGCGCGGCGATGAGCTTGCCTTTGTCTTCGCGGGGGATGAAGCCGGTCTGGAGCTTGCGGCTGCCGACCATGGCTTCGGAGGCGAGCATGCGGCGGAGGAGAGATTCTTTGCTCATTTCGAGCGAGAAGACGGCTACGACTTTGCCGTCTTTGACGGCGCAGTTCTGGGCGATGTTGATGGCCCAGGCGGTCTTGCCCATGGACGGGCGGGCGGCGATGATGATGAGTTCGGAGTCCTGGAGGCCGGACGTCATCTTGTCGAATTCGATGTAGTGGGTGGCGAGGCCGGTGACTTCCCTGCCCTGCTCGTAGAGCGCGTCGATGCTGCCGAAGGAGGCGGCGACGATTTCGGGGATGTTGGAGAAGCCGCGCTGGATGGCGCTGTCGGCTACTTCGGCGAGGCGGACTTCTACGTCGTTGAGGACCTTGGTGGCGTCTTCGGTTTGGTCGGCGGCGGCGGCCATGCCTTCGTTGAAGATGCCGAGGAGCTGGCGAAGGAGGGACTTGTCCTTGACGATGCGGACGTAGGACTCGATGTTGGGATTGCGGGGGATGCCTTCGGTGAGGAAGGCGAGGTAGGCCGCTCCGCCGATGGCGTCGAGCTCGCGGCGCTTGGTGAGCGCGTCCATGACGGTGATGAGGTCGACGGCGTGGCCGAGGGCGAGGAGGTCGACCATGACGCGGTAGATGCGCTGGTGGGAGTCGAGCGCGAAGTCTTCGGGGCGAAGCTTCGCGGTGGCGTCGGTGATGGCGACGGCGTCGAGGAGCATGGCGCCGAGGACGGTGACCTCGGTCTGGATGGAGGACGGTAGGCCGTCGTTCGGCGTGGAAATTGTGCTGAGGGTGGCCATGAAGTTTAGAACGCGACCTGCCCGAAAAAAGAGGCAAGGGGAGCGAGGTTCTAGAGTACGGGGTCTGGCCCTGTTAGAGCTAGGCTGCTTGTGTGGAATGTGGAGAAGGTGGGACGGAATCTTCGATTGAGGCCCAAAAGGCCTGTAATCTGTGGGAAATTTACATAATCCGCAACGGGGGCGCACTATGTAAACTATGGGTGCGACACCCAAGGGAAGGTTTGGAGCCTTCCCTTGGTCTCATGTATTCGCAGGGCAAAGAAGAGCAGGTTTAGGTTTGGAGGCTAATCCATTCCTTGCCTGCTCTTTATGCTATTCGGTATCTGGGCCTTCGTGCGAGGCTGGCACCCTGTGAATTTCCGGGGTAATTTTGCCCTGCAGGTTAGAAGCCGAGAGCGCGGGCAATAGCTGCGGCGGCGGCTTCGGGGGTGTGGAGGCTGGTGTCTATGGTGAGGCTTGGGGTGGGCATGTGGGTGGCGTCGAAGACTCCGTCGGCGTGGAGCTGATCGAAGAGTTCGGTGGAGGTTAGCTTTTGGAAGCGCTGGCGGGAGGGGTTGTCGAGGCGGTGTTTTAGTTCGGGGAGGGGGCAGGTTAGTTCGATGAAGTCGATGGTGGCGTGGTGGCGGGCGAGGAGGTCGAGGGCTGCGGGAATGAAAGTGGGGCGGACGGTGCGCTCGGGTGCGAAGGTGAAGATGAGTCCGGGGAGGTTGGTGGCGGCGGCGTGGTCGAAGACGGAGAGCCAGATTTGTTCGCGGAGTTCTACGAAGGGTTCGGAGCCGAAGTCGAAGACGGAGAGCAGGAGGTCGACGGCCAGGTGGTTGTGGAAGAGCTTATAGCCGGTGAGCGCGGCGAGGTGTTGCGCGATGGTGTGCTTGCCGGTGGCGGGGAGGCCGTAGAGGAAGATGAGTCGCATGGGTTACTCGGTGGCTCGGATGACTTCGCTCATGAGACCTAGAGTATTGCCTGCGGGGTCGTTGAGGAAGGCCAACCATAGATCGTGGGACTTCATGCGGGCGACGAGGTGCGGCTCCTGGGTGAAGACGACGGCTTTGTTCTTGAGGGCGGAGCAGGCGGATTGGAGGTCGGGGACGCGGAAGTACACGATGGTACCGGATGGGGTTGAGGGCTTGTCAGAGATTCCGATCATAAGGCGGATGGGGCCGCATTGGAAGAAGGCCATGGTGCCGGCGTCGAAGAGGAAGCGCATGCCGAGGGTGTCGCGGTAGAAGGTTTTGGCTTCGTCGAGGTTTTGGACGGTGAGGGCGATCTGGGCGATTTCTTCCAGGTGTACGGTCTGGGTGGTGTCTTCCATTGTCTCCTCCCCTATCGTTAGCTTAGCTAATTAATTAGTATAGACACGGAGAGATTGTCAATGAAGAGGCTGGCCAGCTCGGAAGCTACGGCGCAGGCGCTGCACTCGGCGGCAATTGGGTTGCTGCGAAGCGTGCGGAGGGCGGATGGGTCGGGCGGGTTAAATTCGGCGCGGCTGTCGGCGCTGTCGGTGATTGTGTTTACGGGGCCGATTACGCTGGGCGAGCTGGCGGAGGCGGAGCAGGTGCGGCCGCCGACGATGACGCGGATTGTGAACGCGCTGGAGGAGCAGGGGTTGGTGAGGAAGGCGAGAGATGAGGGGGATCGGCGGAGTGTTTCTCTTTCGGCGACGATGAAGGGGAAACGGCTGCTGATAGAGGCTCGGAATCGGCGGATACGGCCGCTGGCAAGCGAGATTGGAAGGCTTGATGCGCGGGAGCTGAAGACTTTGCAGGACGCTGTTGGGATTCTGCGGGAGATGCTGGCGGCGGGGAGGCCGTAGAGGAAGCGCAGAGCCTACTCTTATGAGTCGGGCTTTCAGCCCTCTGGTTTCATGGTCAGCCTACCTGGGGCTTCACCCCAGGCTGTGATGAGGCGGGCCGTTGGCCCTGGTTGTGCGGTATGCCTTTTTCCCAGTCATGACGATGGAGCCATCAGGAATCGGGCGCGCTGCTCTCCCACTCATGACGATGGAGCCGTCATGAATCGGGCACCCGGCTCTCCCAGTCATGACGATGGAGCCATCAGGAATCGCGCGCGCTGTTCTCCCACGCATGACGATGGAGCCGTCAGGAATCGCGCGCGCTGTTCTCCCACTCGTGACGATGGAGCCGTCAGGAATCGGGCGCGCTGCTCTCCCACTCATGACGATGAGGCCGTCATGAATGGGGCACCCGACTCTCCCACTCGTGACGATGGAGCCATCAGGAATCGCGCGCGCTGCTCTCCCACTCGTGACGATGGAGCCGTCATGAATGGGGCACCCGGTGATGCGGGGAGGGCCGTAGACCCATGTCTCGGAAGCGAGACATGGGCACGCGGCGGACCTTAGAAGCAGATTCCCGGAGGGAATGACAGAAAGAAAAGCAAAAGCGGCTGCCGTGGTTTGAACAAGAAAAGCGGCTGCCGCGCGTTATTTTGCGTCGGCGTGTTGGAGGGAGCAGTGGGTGGCTTCGCGGCCGCAGAGGCACTTGTTTTCGGCGGCGGCGGTTGGGCTGCGTTCGGCGTAGAGTTTTTGGGCGGCGATGAGGCCGTCGCCGAACTTGGCGTTTAGCTGCGGGAGGGACTTTACGACTACTTGCTCTAAAGCTCCGATCAGCGCAATCGTATCCATGTAGTCGAAGAAGCCGAGGTGGGCGATCCGGAAGATCTGGCCCTTCATCTCGCCCTGGCCGTTGGTGATGATGGCGCCGAAGCGGGATTTGAGTTCTTTGACGAAGAGGCCGGAGTCTACGCCTTCGGGGGCTAGGACTGCGGTGGCGGCTGCGCCGTTGGCGTCGGGGGCGAAGAGCTTGAGGCCAAGCGCCTGGACGGCGGCGCGGGTCATGGCGGCTACGGTCTCGGCGTTTTCGATTAGGCGCTTGCGGCCTTCCGCGAGGCTTCCGTCCCCTTGTGCGGCGATCCAGTCGAACGCTGCGCCTAGAGCGGCGATGAGGGCTACGGCTGGGGTGTAGGCGGACTCGCCATTCTTGGCGTTCTTGCGCTCCTTGCGGAGGTCGAAGTAGTAGCGCGGATTGTAGGTGGCTTCCATGCGGTCCCAGGCGCGGTCGCTGATGGCGAGGTAGCTTAGGCCGGGGGGAATCATGACGGCTTTTTGCGAGCCGCCGACGAGGGCGTCGATGCCCCAGCCGTCCATGTCGATGTGGGTGGTGCCGAGGCCGGTGATGGCGTCGACGACGAGGAGGGCCTCGGAGTGGGTGTCCTTGAGGAGTTTGGCGATGGCGGGGACGCAGTGGCGGACGCCGGTGGAGGTCTCGGTGGCCTGCATGAAGACGGCACGGGTTTCGAGGTGGAGTGAGGCTTTGACTTCGTCGAGCGAGAAGGTCTGGCCGTAGGGCGCGCTGACCACGTCGACGTGACAGCCGAAGGCCTTGCAGATGCCGGACCAGCGCTCGCCGAATTTTCCGGCAGTGAGGACGAGGACGCGGTCGCCGGGCGAGGTGAGGTTGGAGACAGACGCTTCCATGGCGCCGGTGCCGGAGCTGGAGAGGAGGATGACGTCGTTGGCGGTGCCGACGAACTCTTTGAGCTGGGCGAGGACGCGGGTGTAGAGGGCACGGAATTCGGCGGTGCGGTGATGAATGTCGGCCGCGGCCATGGCGAACTGGGCGGCGGGGAGCAAGGGCGTCGGACCGGGTGTGAAGAGGCGTGTCTTGCGGATCATGGCTTCTATTTTAGCGGGTGCGGCGGGGTGACGATTGTCAGGCGATTTGCGTGGCGTTTATCGCTTGTTTGTGCGAGGGAGGTGGGAGAGACTTGTCTGCATGACGGTTCACTTGATCTGGAAGACACTTTACTGGGCTTGGATTTTGACCGAGGTGTGGGTGCTGGTGGTGACGCGGACCCGGCACAGCAGCGGCGAGGTGCGCGATCGCGGGTCGCTGTGGGTGCTGTGGTTTACGATCTTTGGCGCGATGTTTGTGGGGTCGTGGGTGGGTGCGGTGTACCAGCCGGCGATGTTTGCGGCGGGACATTGGCTGCGGTATGTGTGCCTGGGATTGCTGGCGGTTGGGCTGGCGATTCGGCTGAGCGCGATTTATACGCTGGGAAAATCGTTCAGCGCGAATGTGGCGATTCACTCGACGCAGAGGCTGAATCAGTCGGGGTTATTTCGGTGGGTGCGGCATCCGTCGTACACGGGGATCCTGCTGATCTTTCTGGCGATGGGGTTGAACACGCGCAACTGGCTGGGGTTGGGGATTATTGTGTTGCTGCCGACGGCGGCGCTGCTGTATCGGATCCATGTGGAGGAAGCTGCGCTGACGGGGGCGTTTGGCGCGGAGTATGTGGAGTATAGCCAGAGGGTGAAGCGGCTGATTCCGGGGATCTACTGAGCTGGGTTTGCCGAGAGGCCGGGTAGACTGGTGGATGGAGAGGTGAGAACGCAATGGCTGCGATTGGCGAGAAGCTGGGCAAGGATATTGTGACGGCGATGAAGGCGCGTGAGCAGGAGACGCTGACTACGCTGCGGATGGTGAAGTCGGCGCTGAAGAATAAAGAGATTGATAAGCGCGAGCCGCTGACCGATGCGGAAGAGCAGGCGATATTGACGACGATGCTGAAGCAACGGCGCGAGTCGATTGAGCAGTTTAATAAGGGTGGACGGCCGGAGTTGGCGGCGAAGGAGCAGGTGGAGATTGGGCTGATCGAGGGCTATATGCCGAAGGCCGCGAGCGAGGATGATTTGCGCGCGCTGGTGGCTAGCGCGGTTGAGCAGGTGGCCGCGGAGAATGGCGGGACGAAGCCTGGGCCGAAGGAGATGGGCGGGGTGATGAAGGCTGCGCAGGCGAAGATTGCCGCGAGTGGCGCGCGGGCGGATGGGAAGCTGGTGAGTGAGCTGGTGAAGGCAGAGCTGGCGAAGGGTTAGCGGAGGCGGAAGCGGAGGAAGAAGGTTTCGGCGGTGGGGGTGTTGCCGTAGGCGGGGCGGAGGGCTGAGGGGGTGCGGTAGAGGGTTAGTTGCGCGCCGGGGGCGATCAGGATGTGATGGCCGAAGGGGAGGTCGTGATCGTAGCCTAGGGTGTAGGCGGCTACGTGGCCGATGGGGGTTTCGGTGAAGTTGGACGGGAGAGGCGAGCCGGGGTTGAGAAGGAGCTCGTTGGAGCGGCCGGCGTTTTCTATGCGCGTCCAGATGTAGTTGGTGGAGGCGAAACGGAGGAGGGCTTCGGCTAGGTAGCTGTTCTCTTTGGTGTTGTCGGTGAGAGAGCGGGCGCGGCCCCAGAGGAAGGTGGTGGCGAGGTCGGTGCGCGGGTCGGGGACCATGAGCATAGGAGGCGCGGCGTGGGTGCTTCGCTGCTGGGTCGAGGGCATGGTCATGCCGGGCATATTTTGCATGTCCGTGGTGTCGGTGGGGGAACCCTTAGGTGCCGTGGAATCCCGCATCTCAGAATCGAGATACGGGGCACCCGGTTTTTGCGGGGTGGAAGCCCGCTGGAGGGAACCCAGGTTGCGGGTGGTGCGCGGGTGGAAGGTGTGGTGGTACATGATGCTGGCGGTTTGGCGTTGCTGGTTTTCGCCGGGATAGAGGGCTTCGGGGCTGGTGATGTGGGCGATGGAGTATTGGCCGGTGAGGTCAGGCGTGGGGCTGATGGTGAGGCGAGTGGAGTAGGAGTCGATGGCGTGGCCGTTGGGGCTGGGTTCGAAGGCCCAGCGATGTTCGTCGGGTTCGCCACCGTGGAAGCCGGAGACTTCGATGCGCGCGAAGCGGTAGGTGAGGCCGCCGGTGAGGGTGTTGAAGGCGATGTGGGTGGAGTCTTCCTGGTGGTGGCCGAGGGCGGCGATGGGATCTTCGCTGGCGGACTGGCGATGCGGGTAGGCGGTGGGGCCGATGGCGGGGTCGCCGACAGGCGCGGCGTAGAAGCTGAGCAGCGTTCGGGGCGAGAGCGGGAGATCGTAGAGGGCGGCGACTTCCATGAAGAAGTCGTGGGGGTGCTGTCCGTCGACGATGGGATTGCCGTAGGCGGTTTCGCCCTGCTGAAAGAGTTCGGGGTAGTTGCGGTCGCCGACGGTGGCGGGCTCGAACGAGAACATGGTGCGGAGGGTGAGCTCGCCGCGGCCGAGTTGGCGCTGGGCCATCGGCATGATCCAGTTGGTGGAGAAGAAGGCGTCGCGATTTCGGGGGAAGTTTGCCTGCTGCTGCGTGTTGGCGGCGAAGGCGTTGGCGTGCAGCATGAGGCGCCAGGAGCCGCGCTGGGTCATGAGCATGGGGACGGGCGTGGTGGCGGGCTCGATACTGGTGCCGGAGGATCCGTGTTGATGGATGGCTTCGATGAGGGTTTGCGCGGACATGACGGTTTGCGCATGGGCGGGGGATGCGAGCAGGCACGCGGCGGCCATAACTAACCAGAGCAGTGGTGCGCGAGTGTTCCGATTGAATCCGTGCAAGAGATTTCTCCGCCTTCGGGTCTGCTGGTGTTCATTCGATGACGGGACGTGTCTTACAGACGCAATCGAGGCAAGCGTGGACGGAGCAGGCGCCACAGGTGCGAGCGAGTTCGCGGCGGAGAGCGGTGCGGGCGCGGTGGGCGCGGACGGCGGCGTTACCGGGGGTGAGCTTGTGGCGGTGGGCGAAGTCGGCGAGGGATGCGTCGGCGAGATCGACCTCGCGGAGGATTTCGGCATAGGCGGGGCGGAGGGTGGGGAGGACGACCTCGATACAGCCGCAGACGAAGGTGTGGGCGGGGATATCGGCGGTCGATGGCTCGGCGTTGGTGAGGTTTAGCTCGGATATCCAGCGATCGATCGCGGCGGTTTCGGAGGTGCGATGGCGGTAGTGATCGATGACGGCGTTGCGCAGGACTGAGTAAAACCAGGCGACCGCGGATTCGTGCTGGCGGAGGGTTCCGGATTGTTCGAGGGCGCGGATGTAGGCGACCTGCAGGATGTCTTCTGCAAGCGAGCGGTCGTCGACGCGACTCTGAACGAAGGCAAGAAAGCGCTCGCGGCGGTCGAGGAGAGTTTGGAGGGTGAGATTGGACATAGGAAGGTGCAGCCGGAGAACGTGCTGTCTCTCCGGCTGCGGGAGATTAACAGCTGGGGCAGGTGGGGCCACTGCAGTCGGGACAGGTGCATTCGGGGCCGCAGGGGCAGTTGCATTGGGTGGTCATGATGGTGCTCCTTTCAAGGACCGCAAGAGAAGCGGTCCTTGGGGAGACGGATGAGAGGCGAAAATATTACAGCTTCGCGATTAGAGCTTTGGATGCAGCAGCTGGAAGCCGGTTTTGAGCTGATAGGCGTGGGCGAGGGCGACTGCTTTGGCGTCCTGGTAGAGCGGTGCGAGGAAGGTGAGGGAGACGGGGGTGCCGGGGCCGCCGTAGTCGGGCCACTCGTCGTCGGGGGTGGGGGCGAAGGGCGGGGCGTCCGGGCCGCGCAGGCCGTTGGGGACGATGACGGCGGGCTGGCCGCAGAGGTTGGTGGCGGTGAGCTGCGTGCCGCCGCTGGGGGTGACGATGACGTCGAGGTTGGCGAAGAGCTGATGCATGGCGGCGAGGGCGAGGGTGCGGGCGCGCTCGGCCTGGATGTAGTCGACGGCGGAGAGGAACCGGGAGGTGCGGAAGCCGTTGGGCCAGTCATAGGGCTTCTGGCCGGAGAGCAGGGCGTCGCGGCCGGAGGTGGTGAGGTCGTCAAATGCGGCAGCGGCTTCGGCGCCGAGGATGTTGAGTAGCGCGGAGAAGTGGAAGTTCGGCATCTCCACGGGTGTGAGCGTGATGCCCATGCTGCGCAGGGCGTCGAGGGCGCGGGTGTTGAACTGGTGGTCGTAGGTGCGCTGCGCGAGGTAGGCGGCATGCTGCTGTTCGTGCTTCGCGCGTTCTGCGGGGGTTAGAGATTTGGTTTCTTCGGGGGAGAGGGGCTCCTGGGTTGGTACTTTGAAGGCGGACTCGATGTAGCCGACGCGGAGGGTGTGGATGTTGGTGGTGAGGTCGGCGTGGAAGGGCGCGGGCTGCACGCTTTGGTCGCGGCCGTCGGGGCCGTAGATCGCGTTGAGGACGAGGGCGCAGTCTTCAACGGAGCGCGTGATGGGGCCGATCTTGTCCATGGACCAGACGAGCGCCATGGCGCCGGTGCGTGGAACGAGTCCGAAGCTGGGACGGAGGCCGGTGACGCCGCAACGGGTGCTGGGCGAGGAGATGCTGCCGAGGGTTTCTGTGCCGATGGCGAAACCTACGCATCCGGCGGAGGCGGCGCTGGCGCTGCCGGCAGAGCTGCCGGAGCTTCCCTGCTTCGGGTTCCAGGGGTTGCGGGTTCGCGCGCCGGGTTTGCCTGCGCCTTCGGGATAGCCCCAGAGGTCGCCCTGCGCGAGCGCACCCATGGTGAGCTTGGCGATGAGAACGGCACCGGCTGCGTCGAGACGCTTTACGACTTCGGCGTCTTCGTCGAAGGTCTGGTTTTCGAAGCCGGCCGCGCCCCAGGTGGTGGGATAGCCTTTGACGGCGAGAAGATCTTTCGCGCCCCAGGGGATGCCGTGGAGAGGGCCGCGGTCGTGGCCGTGGGCGAGCTCGCGGTCGGCGGCGGCGGCCTGGGCGAGGGCGCGGTCTTCGGTGAGGGTGATGACGAAGTGCAGTGTGGGGTCGTAGCGTTTGAGGCGGCCGAGGTAGAGCTTCGTGAGGTCGACGGAGGTGACTTTGCGGTGGCGAAGGAGTTCGCCGAGCTGACGGATGGTGGCGAAGGCGAGTTTTTCTTCCTCGGATGCGGAGAGGCCGGCGATGGAGGGTGCGGGGCCGAGAACGACGGGGCGCGCGGGTGCGGGTTGGGGGGCGGGGGTTCCGGCGGGGACGGGATTGAAGACGGCGGTGGGGGCAACGCTGTTGGGCAGATGAAGTTCACGAACGCGGAGTGCGGAGTTGCGTTGGCCGAGGACGCCGTCGAGCAGCATCTTGATCTGCTCGGGCGTGAGCTTGATGGCGGCGATGGTGGCGGCGGCTTCGATCATCTCGGGCGTGATGGCGGGCCAGCCGCGGAGGTCGGTTTGCGCGGGAGATTGCGATGAGGCGGAGTTGGTGACGAGCGCGAGAAGAGCGCCGGGAAAGAGCGTGCTGCCGAGTCCGGCGGCGGTGGTGACGGCGAGAAGGCGGCGGCGGGTGGTGTGGAGGGTCGGGGGGGCGGGAGGTGTCAGAGGCTGATGAGAGCTCATTCCGGCAGGATACATGGAAGAGCATCCAGCCTCGGAATCAGATTGATTGCGGGGTTGCGGCTGCGGGGGTTCCGGCGCCCATGAGGATGAGCGAGCGCTGGGCGAAGGGCGAGTAGACGAGGAAGGTGGTGCAGGCGAGCGCTACTCCGGCGTTGATGTGGTGGAGGAGAAGAAAGGGGGCGAGCGACCAGAGCAGGTCGAGCGGAAGAATCAGCAGCCAGAGCTTGCGATAGGTTTCGCGCAGGCGGGGCGCGCGAAACAGGACAGCGAAGCACAGGAACGTGCGCACCGGAATCATGACGGCGGCGGTGACGATCATTGCGAGGAAGATCTGCTCGGCGTGGGGGAGCGATGACATGAGGTCGTTGATCTCGGCGAGGTTGGCTAATGCGCCGATGTAGAAGCCGAGGTACATGAGCTGCAGCAGGAGGAAGAGGGTTTGCACGACGATGTGCGAACTCCTGGGGAGGTCTTGCTCGGAGGCGAGGATGCGGTCGAGGAAGTTCGGTGAGGGGACGGTGGGCGCGGAGGGTGAGGCTGGCGTGTTGGCGGGGGCGTCGGTGGGAAGGATGCGTTCGACGGGGACGAGCCAGCGGTAGCCGCGGCGGGCGAGGGTTTCGACGAAGCGCGGGTTGCTGGCCTTGTCGCCGAGGGCGTCGCGGAGGCGGTTGATGGCGGAGTTGAGGCCATGCTCGAAGTCGACGAAGGTGCCGTCGGGCCAGAGCTCGCGGCAGATGGCTTCGCGGGTAAGGATGTCGCCGGGCTGCTGCTCGATCAGCAGGGTGAGGACCTGGAAGGGCTGCGCGTGGAGCTTGACGCGAAGGCCGCGGCGGCGGAGTTCGCCCTTGGCCGTGTCGAGCTCGAAGATCCCGAAGCGATAGAGCGCGGCTGGTGGTTTGTCGGCCATGGCTGCTGATCAGTGTAACGAATGGGGCGTGCGCCGCGCGGCAATTTGAGCGGTGAGAATTCTTGCGAAGACATTTGTTTGCCGGGGCTTACACCGTGAGGAACAGACGCGATGGCGTGAGGTTCGTTGCATTGCTTTTGCGAGTGGGAAACAGGCAGGATGCAGGGCATGACGAAGCCCTGGTCGAGAGGTTCGCGAAAGATTTGTGTGATGGCGGGGCTGCTGCTCTTTCTGGATGGAACGCGGATGCTGATGGCAGAGCCTCCGGGTTCGGCGGTCGCCGCTTTCGATGCGTACTGCAGGAGGGTAGAGGCGCGCTTGGCGGAGGAGCACCGGTCGGCTGGCGGTTTCCTGGCGCTGGCAGACGGTGAGGAGCGGCGATTGCGGAGTGGCGATGTCGTGATTGAGAAGCTTCCGGGGGCAGGTGAGGTTTCGGGAGCAGCGTTGCATGACTGGCGGGGGACGGCGTTTGCGCCGGGAGCGACGGCGGCGGACTTCGAGCGGCTGATGCAGGACTTCGAGGCGTATCCGCAACGTTTCTCGCCGCAGGTGCTGGAGGCGAAGACGGTCGCGAGGGACGGGGACCATCTGCAGGCATGGATGCGGGTGCGGCAGCGGCATGTGATCACGGTGGTGATGGATGGCCGCTACGACATCACGTATGGGCGCCTGGATGCGCGGCATGGATACAGCATCTCGCGGAGCACGGAGATCGATGAGATTGAGAGGGCGGGAACGGCGAACGAGCGCCGGCTGAGCGGCGGCGAGGAGCATGGATTTCTGTGGCGGCTGAACACGTATTGGAGCTATGAGGAGCGGGACGGCGGGTTGTATCTGCAGGTTGAGGCGGTGTCGCTGACGCGGGCGGTGCCGCGTGGGTTGGGATGGGCGATTGGGCCGTACGTGGAGAGCGTGCCGCGGGAGTCGCTGGAGTTTACGCTGCGCTCGGCTGTCAGCGCTCTGCGTCGATGAAGAGTTATCAAGGGAGAGGAAACGTGATGAGTACACGGGTTGTTCGGATGAAAGAGGATGTCGCATTTAGGCCAGCGCTGCGGGTGAACCGGGCGCTCACGGCTTCGCTGGAGAGGCGGGCGCTGCAATGGATGGCCAGCCGCGCTCCGCGATGGGTGAGCTCTGATGGGCTGACTGGGCTTGGACTGGGTGCGCAGATTGGTGCGGGGGTGGGCTATGCGCTGGCGCGGCATCACCGCTGGGCGCTGCTGCTGGTGATTGCGTGCATTGTGCTGAACTGGTTTGGCGACAGCCTGGACGGGACGCTCGCGAGGGTTCGCTGCCAGCAGCGGCCACGCTACGGGTTTTACGTCGACCACATGGTGGACGTGATGGGGGCGGTCGCGTTGATGGGTGGCATGGGGTGCTCGGGGCTGGTGCACTGGCAGGTTGCGATGGCGATGCTGGTGGCATTCCTGCTGCTCTCGAGCGAGAGCTACCTGGCGACGTATACGCTGTCGCGGTTCGAGTTGTCGCAGGGGATGTTTGGGCCTACCGAGATCCGGCTGCTGCTGATTGTGGGGAATGTCGCGCTGCTGCGCAGTCCGTATGCGACGGTATTTGGACACAGGTGGTTGCTGTTCGATGTGGGCGGGGCCATTGCGGCGGTTGGCATGGTGGGGATCGCGGTGCTGCTGACGGTGCGGCATACGGTGCAGCTGTATCGCGAGGAGCCGCTACCGTGAGCGCGCTGGCGCGGTGGGCGAAGTTCAACGTGGTTGGCGCGATGGGTATGGGGGTTCAGTTGGCTGCGCTGTGGGTTCTGAATCGCTGGATGCGCGGGCACTATCTGATGGCATCGGCTGCGGCGCTCGAGATTACGCTGCTGCATAATTTTGTGTGGCATGGACTGTATACGTGGCGGGACCGTCGCGAGGAAGGATCGCGACTGGGGCAGGTCGTGCGGTTTCATCTATCGAACGGGCTGGTCTCTATGGTCGGAAACCTGGTGCTGATGCGGCTGCTGGTGCGGGAGGCCGGGCTGCCGGTCATTGCTTCTAATGCGATCGCTATTCTCTGCTGTTCCGTCGCAAATTATTTCCTGGGGGACAGGTGGGCGTTCGCTTCGGTGTCTCCGCGCGAGTTTGATTTGAGCACTGGAGCTGGTTAGTAGGGGCAGCCTGCTGGGACGGGGATTTCGGTTGGGACCGCGTCGGTAAAGGACATCTTGATGCCGTGCTTGGGGCGGAGGATGACCATGGCGCGGGGTTCGATCTTCTGGCCGGGGGGGAGCTCGAGGTCGTACTTGCGGAGGAGCGTGCTGAGGATCATGAGGATCTGCAGCATGGCGTAGTTGCCGCCGATGCAGCCGCGCGGGCCGCCGCCGAAGGGAACATACGTGAAGGGCGGATGCTGAGCTTCGTTCTCCTTGGAGAAGCGCTCGGGGTTGAAGGCCTCGGGGTTGTCCCAGTAGCGCGGTGTGTGGTGCGCGCCGTAGACGTAGACGATGACCATGGAGCCGGCGGGGATGATGGTGTCGCCCACGCGGTCGTCGGCGATGGCTTCGCGGTCGATCATCCAGAAGGGAGGATAGAGGCGCAGCGCTTCGCTGATGACCTGGGTGGTGTACTGGAACCTGGGGACGGCGGCGTAGGTGAGAGGCTCGCCGTTGAGGATCTCGTCGAACTCGCGGCGAACGCGGTCGAGGACGTCGGGGTGGGTGCTGAGGAGGTAGAGAAGCCAGGAGAGCGCGTTGGAGGAGGTCTCGTGACCGGCTACGAGGAGCTGCATGCTTTCGCTGAGGACGAGCTCGTCGGGCATGCCTTCGCCGTCGGCGTAACGGGCGTCCATCAGGGTTTGCAGGAGATCGCTGCCGGGTTCCTCGTGGCGGCGCTGGCGAATGTACTCGAGGAGAACCTTGTCGGCGTTGGCGCGCAGCTCTTCGTGGCGGCGGAGCTCGCCGGTGGCAGCGAACCACGGGTTCAGGTAGGGCTGCAGCGTTTGGCGAACGATGAACTCCTGGACGGTGGAGATGGTGTGGCTGATGAGGTCGATGTCTTCGTCTTTGAGGCGGGCGCCGAAGAGCGAGCGGGCGACCATGGCGAAGGTCATCTTCATGAGGTGGGGGTAGATGTCGACGGGGCCGTTGTGGATCTGGCTGTCGAACTGGCGCAGGGAGTCGGTGAGAGAGTCCTGCATGATGGACGACAGGGCTTCGAGCTGCTTGCGGTCGAAACCTTTCTGGATGAGGCGGCGCTGGGTGCGCCAGGGTTCGCCGTGGGTGGTGAGCAGGCCTTTGCCGAGGAAGTGTCCCATGCGCTTCACCTGGATGTCGGACTTCTTGTAGTTCTCCCAGTTGGTCTTGAGGACGTGCTGAATCACGGCGGGGTCGATGGTGACGATGGCTTCTTTAATGCCGCCGAGATAGAAGCGGAAGGTATCACCGTATTCCCGGGTATAGCTCTGCAGGACGGGCACGGGATTGGCGGCGGTGGCGCGCGAGTCGGCGAAGGAGCGGAAGCGGGAAACGGCTGGAATTGATGGCGGCAAAGTGATGCCTCGCTGTCCTGAGTGTTGCGAGAGTCGTGGGACGCGGAAACTGAGGAGGACTCTCTCGATTTGGCTGAAGCGGCAGGGTTATCAGCGGTAATGGATGGGGCAATCGGATTCGGGTGCTAGAGGGAATCCTGGTTGCCCAGTTGCTTCAAAAGTATCAGATGGTGAACGATGGCCCGGCTCATCGTGGGGTGTTGGCGATAGGGTACACCAAACTCCGCGGCGGTCTCCTTCACAATGCGCGTAAGCGACGCGTAGTGGGTGTGGCAGACGAACGGACAGAGGTGGTGGGCGATGTGGTGGTTGAGGCCTCCGGCTAGCCACCCGACGACGGGATTGTCGGTTGCGTAGTCTGCCGTGGTGGCGAAGATGTGATAGACGCCGTTGTCAAACTCGCCGCGCTCGGCGGGAAAGTAGGTGCTGTCGACGGTGTGGGTGGTCTGGAAGACCAGCGAAACGCTGAGGCCGACGACAAGATGGACGAGCAGGAAGGCGCCCAGGACCAGCCATGGGGACTTGTGCAGGAGGAAGATCGGCAGAACCAACATGTAGGTGAGGTAAAAGGCCTTGCTGGCGAAGAGGATGACGTATTCCCGAAGGGGATGGCGGGTGCGGCGAAGGTAATCGTGCTTGGGAAAGAAGAAGCACTCGAAGTCTCTTACGAAGACGTAATCGAGCGAGAACATGGCGTAGAAGAGCAGGCCATAGATGTGCTGAAAGCGGTGCCACCAGGAGCGGGGTTCGTGGGGGGTGAAACGGAAGATGCCGCGGCCGGTGAGGGCGTCGTCTTCGCCGTGGAGGTTGATGCAGGAGTGGTGGCCGCGATGGTGCAGGATGCGCCACATGTAGGAGTTGATCCCGCAGAGGTCGAAGGCATAGTTCAGGGCTTTGTTGACCAGCGGCGCGGAGGAGATTGCGTTGTGGTTGCTGTCGTGGGCGATATTCAGCAGAAGAAATGTCTGGGCGAGGCCTCCAAGGAGGTACAGCCCAACGAAGATCCAGGAGCTTGGGTGGAGGGTGTAGATGGCGATCCAGCTACCGAAGAGGACAGCGGCGCCGGTAGCAATCTTGATCCACATCATGGGATTGGCTTTGGGGGAGACTTTGGTGTCGGCAAAGAACCTGTCGAGGCGGCGGCGGAGGACTTTGGGGAAAGAGGCTGCGGCGGCGGGGTCGCCGTGGGGCTGCTGGAGAGCGGCCTCGGAGGGCACAAGATCTTCAATATCCGGTGCTTGGGTATCTACAGGCAGGCTCATCACCGCTTCGGTAGTTGGCGTCAACGGTTTCTCCGCAGTGCTGTCATGTCGATCCTGTCATATTGGCCCGGGCGGGGAGCAGCGGTAAACGATGGATGCGGGACTGCACTGCGGCTGCCGGCGGTAGAGTTGATGGTAGCCCGGGGCGTGAGGCTGAATCAAGGGAATTCGGACCGTATATCCACCGCGAAGGTGCACTGTTCCGATGAGCCACGGTTGATTCGGGCGTATTGACCTGCTTCTGCTCTGCTACGATACCCTTAAGGATCAGACCAGCGAGATGCTCTGTCAGGGGCGATAGGCAACCCCGATCGAGACGTCGTACGACCTGACCCGCTCGTGCGTTTGATTGCCCGGGGAGCTTGCGACCTATTGGATCTACCAACGTATGTATAGAGAGCGATACCGCCATCTTTCTGAATTCGGGCCTACACTATAATTCACCTCTCCGGTAGACCAACGTAATACGCGCCAGTAGCACACAAGGTGCAGCAAGGCGTGTAAAGTTTGTTGCAAACCGGATTTCTGTATTCAAACTCGAGGGCATTGCTGATCAATTATGGTATCGATTTTGGACCAACTCGATAGGCTGGGGAATGAGCATCCGCACAAACTCCTATATTCGTACCTTGACCTGAACGGCAATCAACTCGAGGGCTATACCTACGCCGAGTTTCTAGAGCGAACCAAGGCGATCGCTTCGCACCTGCTGCACAGTGGGAAGTTTGCAACGGAAGACCGGTTGCTGCTCGCGTACCCCCCGGGCCTCGAAATGATTTGCGCGTTCTTCGGCTGTGTCCGCGCCGGATTGATTCCTGTACCCGTGTATCCTCCCGGGTCTCGCGGGTTTCAAAGCGCCCTGTACAAGATGGTCCACATCGCCAAAGACTGCCAGGCGGCGGGGATTTTGACCAGCAAGGATTATCACAGTTCCCTGAAGACGAACCTGGCCAGGAGCGGGGTTTCCACGTCGGGCGTTGACGTCGATTACATCTCCAGCCTGCCCTGGATGGTTACGGAAGACTTTCACCAGAATGTTTCGAAAGAGGCGTTCCCCGCACCTTCGAAGACGTTGTTCCTGCAATACACGTCGGGATCGACGATGGAGCCGAAGGGCGTCATCGTAAGCCACGAAAACATTTCCCAGACCTATCCACTGGTCATCGACCATGTATCGCCGATTGTTGTTTCATGGCTGCCGCAGTATCACGACATGGGATTGATTGGTTGTTATCTGTATCCGGCGCTGCGCGGCGGAACGACCTACGGCTTCGCGTCCATGGACTTCATTCAGCGGCCGGCGCTCTGGTTTGAAGCGATCCACACCTATCGTGCGACGTGCACAGCGGCTCCCAACTTTGCGTATGACTATTGCCTGCGCGCCGGACGTCTCTCCAAGGAGACGATGGAGGGCTTCGACCTCAGTTCCCTGCGCGTGTTGATGTGCGCGGCAGAGCCGGTGAAGCCGGATACGTTTACGCGATTCTTCGAGGCGTTTCAACCGTACGGCCTGAAGAAGCATAGTTTCTACGCAGCGTACGGCCTGGCCGAGAATACGCTGGCGGTTTCGCTGGGCGGGCGGTCCATCATTACGGTGAACAAGCACGCGCTGGCGCTGGGCAAGGCGCACACGATCTCGGAGGTGTCGGAGATTGGCGCGTCGACGCAGGTGGTGAGTTGCGGAAAGCCGCTGCCGGGCCTGGATGTGAGGATCGTTGATCCGGATCAGCACAATGTGTTGAAGCCGGGGATGGTGGGCGAGATCTGGCTGGCAGGTAGCGGAAAATGCCAGGGATACTGGAATAATCCAGAGCTGACACTAAAGCAGTTTCGCGCGCGGCTGGTGGATGACACTCCGTATGACGATGGCTTTCTGCGCACCGGCGACATGGGCTTCTTCCACGACGGCGAGCTGTTTGTATGCGGCCGGCTGAAGGACATGATCATCCTGCGCGGACAGAACTACTATCCGCAGGACATTGAGAACGTGGTGGAGAAGGCCTCAGGCTTGATCCGCCATAACTGCGTGGCTGCGTTCCAGATCAATGAGGACAGCGAGCCCGCACTGGCGATTGTGGCCGAGGTGAAGAACCCCAAGGCGCTGCCGGATGCGCGCAAGATTGCCGCTGCGGTGCGGAGTTTTCTGAATGTGGAGACGGCGCTGATTTCGTTTATTGCGCCGCGTGCAATACCTCGCACGAGCTCGGGCAAGATTATGCGTCACAAGGCGAAGACCATGTGGCTGGACGGCCAGTTCAACGTGCTCGAAGAGTTTTCGCGCGAGAAAGACGCGGGAGCCTGCACGCCGGACACAGAGGTTCAGTCTTCGTTCGACGTGTTGAAGTCGCGCTACAACCTTACGGGCATGGAGTCTTACAACCTTGTCGAAGCGGGTCTGGATTCGCTGGATTTGGTTGTGTTCATGCACGAGCTCAAGGAGCTCTTGAAGGACAAGGGCGCTGAGCTGCTCGCGCGGCAGGTGGATATCGGGGTCATTCAGCGGGTGAGCGTTGCCGAGCTGTTCCAGTTGGCTGAGCAGTTGGAGCGCGCTCCCGAAGAGGCGATCGACCTGCTGCGGCATTCGCTCGCGGCGTTCCGCGATGAGCAGCATGCGGCGGAGAAGGAGATGATGAGCAACGACAAGAAGCTCATCTTCACTCCCGAGAAGCCTGCGCCCATGCCGGAGCATCCGGTTCTCAACCAGGTATTGCTCACTGGCGGTACTGGGTTCATTGGGCCATTCCTGATCAAGAGCCTGCTGGAGCAGACGCAGGCGAAGATCCATGTGCTGGTGCGTTCGTCGGATGAAACGCAGGGCAGGCAGCGACTCAAGGCGGCGATGGAGTCGATGGGACCGTGTCCGGCCGGGCTGATGGAGATGTTCGAGGCGCGGGTGATGCCGGTGTGCGGCGATCTCGGCCAGCCGAAGCTTGGCCTCACACCCGAGGTTTGGGATTTCCTCGCAAACGAAATGGATTCGATCTTCCACAACGGCGCGACGGTGAACTACCTGTTCAACTACGACCGCATGCGGGATGCGAATGTCCTTGGAACCAACGAAGTGCTGAAGCTCGCGTTCGAAGGCAAGACCAAGAGCATGAACTATGTGTCGACTACCTTCATCTACGGCTGGGCGGTAAAGAGCGTTCTCTACGAGACCGATTGCAACAAGGATATGGAGCTGCTTGATTTCGGATACAGCCAATCCAAATGGGTTGCCGAGCGGGTGGTTGAGGATGCGCGTAACAAGGGATTGTGCGTGCGTATCTTCAGGCCGGCGCTGGTAAGCCCGTCGGTCACCGGCGGCGGCAACAACTTCGATATTGCGGTGCGCCTGGTGGCATTCATGGTGAACCACGGCATTGGCGTCGATGCACTGAACCAGGTGAGCTTTGTTCCTGCCGACGTGGTCGCAAATAACATCGTGGCGATTTCAACGACGCCGGGCACCGAGGGCAAGACGTATAACGTGGTGCGTGATGATTACGCGAACATGATGGACATCACGAACCTGATCACCAAGTTGACGGGACGGCAGTTCGAAATTTTCAGCATCACCGACTTCGTTCCTGAGCTGATTCGCCGCTGCCGCAAGGAAGATCTGCTCTTCCCGCTGCTGGACTTCCTGGTCGGCTCGGTGGACAACATTTCTTCGATGGAGTTCAAGCGCTACGACAGTTCCGAGTACCAGAAGGCACGCAACGCTGCTACGTGGGGTGTGCCCGAACCAACGCTCGAGGAGACTGTCAGCGGCATCTTGAAGTTCATGCACCGCAAGGGAATCATCTCCGTCGCGGCGCGCGAAGTAGACACGGCTGTGCCGACGACCGATGCTGTGGTCCCCGCTGCACCCGCGACGCAGGTTACTGCTTCTTGAAGGTGAGCTTCTCGGTGATGCGCTGACCGGTTTCGAGAGTGCCCGAGCTGGTGAGCATTAACTGTTGGCCGTTCGAAAAGACACCCCACTGGTCTCGCTGAGTAATCTGGCCATCGCGCATGTAGATGGCCGATACGGTGGTCGGATTGACGAGTTGCAGTTTCACGGTATCGTTGGGTGAGTTTCTTACGTCGTACGGTTTTCCGTCAAATCGAGCGTCGTAGGTGTAATCCCATGCAAAGCGGACGCCGCCGTTTCCGTCCGGCTCAATCTTCAGAGTCTGTCCCTGGCGCATGCGCGATTTGCTTAGATCTTCGGTCCATTCGCCGGCAAGGGGGTCGTGGGCGACTTTCGCTCCGCCGGTCCGAACCCACACCGTGACCTGGTCTGGCTGGCCTGCGGTTGTCCTGGTGGTGGTGAGCTCCTTGCCGTCGGCGGAGGGCTTCACCAGAACGGTGGCGACGAGAGCGCCGTCTTTCAGCTCCTTGACCTCAGACTGCCGCTTATCCAGCCTGTGAATCTGGATTTGATTGAAGCCGAGGTTTCCGGGTGCGGGCGCGGGGTGGCCGTTGGCCTTCGCCGTGAAATCGAAGTGTCGGTCGCCCGACATCACGACATGGAGCTGATCCTGCACGGGCGTGACGGAGAGTTTGTTGGGTGGGTCGAGCGAAGACTGCGCGGAGGTGAGCGTCCAGGAGCCGACGCGCGGGTCCTGCTGGGCTACGAGAGGTGAGGCCGCAGCCAGCCCAAGGAAAACGAGTGTGCGAATTGTGCCGTTGAGATTGATGGGATCAATGTAGCAGATTTGAACTTGCTGGTCAGGGCGCTCCGAGAATGTGACCTGAACCATTCGCGTTAGAGAATCTGCATATCCTTTCACTGTTGGTGGCGACGATTTTGTATTATCCAGTGTGTGATGCTTCTGCGCCGTTTCTGGGTGGCCGGGCTAGTTCTTATTGCCGTGATTGCACTCCTTCCCTTCTCCTTTCACGCGGAGCGCCATCTTGAGACGGCGACGCGCGTCGAAGGCAGCCAGGCCGAGGTGGTGCGGCAGGAACTGGCTACGCGCTTCCATTCCCCGTTCGTCGACCGCGTGGTTCTTGTGGCCGAGGGGCTTCCGCCGGCCGACTCGCCCGACGGCGAGAAGGCCCTGACGACGATTGTGGAGCAGTTGCGGCAGCAGCCCGGGGTGTCCGGGGTGGTCTCGTACCTTGAGCTGCGCGACCCGATTTTCCTGGGCAAGGGCGGCGGGACGTTTATCTTGATAGGGCTTGAGTCTTCTGGGGCGCCGATGGAGTCGCTGGTGCCGGAGCTGCACGAACAGGCGCATCTGCTGGAGGAGCAGCTGCGCGGCCGTTATCCCGGAGTGAAGTTGCAGCTTACAGGCGAGCTTCCGCTCAACTTCGACATACGCAAGGCAAGCGCGGATGACGTGCGGCGCGGTGAAACCCTGGTGATTCCCGCAACGTTGATCCTCCTGCTGATCGCGTTTGGGAGCGTGATCGCCGCGATCATTCCGCTCGCCGTGGGAGAGCTTGCGATCGCGACCACACTGGCGATTACTGGCTTGCTGGCGGAGCGACTGCACCTGTCGATCCTGGTGCAGAACCTTGCCACCATGCTTGGTTTGGGTCTGGGGATTGACTATGCGCTGCTGATGGTCAGCCGCTTTCGCGAGGCGTTGTGCGCGGGGCACAACGGGCACGCTGCTTCGGTGATTGCGGCACGGCAGGCTGGCCGCACGCTGTTGATCTCGGCCTCTACCGTGGCGATTGGATTTGTTGCGCTGCTTACGGTTCCCATCAGCGAGATTCGTTCTATTGGGCTTGCTGGGATTCTGGTCGCCGGCACCAGCGTTCTGTTGACGAACACACTGGTGCCCGCGGTGCTGGGCCTGTTAGGGCGGCGCATTGATATGGGGCGCCTGCCATTTACTCCGAAGCTGGATGTGGACCGAGCCGCGCACACGAGCAATCGCTGGAGGCGATGGGGACGGACGATTGTTGCTCATCCGTGGCTGGCGCTGTTGATCGCGGGAACACCGCTGGTGCTGTTGGCGTGGCAGGCGAAGCACCTCGACACCAGCATTCCGCAGGGAGACTGGCTGCCGAAGTCAGCGGAGTCGGTGCAGGCGCTGCATTCGCTGGAGCGCATGGATCGGACCGGCATCGTGTATTCGATGCGGGTGGTGATCGAGCTGCCGAGTGATTCGTTTACGCAGTCAGATGCGGGGTGGGCTGCTCTGAATCGAGCGGCGAAGCAGGTCGAGAGCGATCCCCGGTGCGATCGCGCGATCTCCATTGCAACGATTGCTGCGGGCAACCAAGCGAATCTCACTGATATCCCGCGGGAGACGAGACGAACGTTTGTCAGTAGCGACGGGAAGGCCGCGCTGCTGGAGATTTTGCCGAAGAGCTCCCTCACGTTGCGACAGCAGGTCAACTGGGTTCGCGAGCTGCGCAAGGAGGGCGCGCCTGCACTCACGGGTGTTCCCGGCGCGACAATGATGATCGGCGGCATTCCAGCGCTCAACGCCGATTACGAAACCATCATCGACAGCCACGTTACACGCGTGATGGGGCTGGTGGTCGGCGGCACGCTGCTGGCGCTGCTGTGCGGCTTCCGATCGCTGTTTGCCGCAGTGAAGGCGATCGTGCTGAATCTGGTCTCGGTGGCTGCGTCGTTCGGAGCGCTGGTGCTGGTGTTTCAGGATGAACATGGCAGCGGCCTTCTGGGCGTTCCTGGTGGAACGGGAAGTATCTTCCCGCTGGTGCCGATTGTTGCGTTCGCGATCGTATTTGGACTGAGCATGGACTACGAAGTCTTCCTGGTGGCGCGGGTACTCGAAGCACGCCGCGCCGGGCTTGGTGAGATGGATGCGATTCCTGAAGGGATGGCCAGAACCGCGGGCCTGATTACAAGCGCGGCGGCGATCATGATCGTGGTGTTTGCGGCCTTCACCTTCGGGAACTTCCTGGTGGTGAAGATGATCGGTTTCACGCTCGCGATTGCGGTGTTGATTGATGCGACGCTGGTTCGCATCGTGATTGGCCCGGCGCTGTTGCGGATTGCCGGGGACTGGAACTGGTGGCCGGGTGGACTCCGCCTCAAGAGCAAGGCAGCGGTTGGGGACAGCTGAGTAGCGATCAATTTTTCGATTGACGAGCATCCAGCGGAAGGAGCAGAATCTTTTCGCTTCTCAGTCCGGGCTGACTCGACTGCCCAAAAGGTGAGATCTCCCATGAAATCCAGGCCCATTCGCCCCCTTCCTGAAACGAACAGCTACTCTAAGACAAACGTTTGTCTTTTCCCTACTATCCTGCTTGTATGTTGTTGTGCTGTTTTCTGCGCTCAGAGCGTTTGCGCGCAGACGGTGGGAGTCGTCCAGACGAACCCCGATCAATCCGCGCTCCTTACTTCGGAAACGCCACTCACGTTTACCGATGGCACGGCCACTGGAACCGCGATCAACGTCGACGACACCATTCACTATCAGCAGATGGAAGGTGTGGGAGCGAGCTTCAATGACTCCGATGCGTATCTTGTCTGGAACAAACTCACGCCCGCGCAGCGGACGCAGCTGATGAATGATCTGTTTAGCACGAGCGGAATTCATCTCAGCTATTTGCGGCAATCGATGGGAGCGAATGATCTTTCGCTGAGCAGTTATACCTACGACGATGTGGCGCCGGGCGAAACCGATCCGCAGATGAGGCAATTCTCGATTGCGCACGATGAGGCTTACATTATTCCAACGATCAAGGCTGCGTTTGCGGCGAATCCGGCAATCAAGGTTCAGGCGCTGCCGTGGTCGCCTCCGGCGTGGATGAAGACGACCGGGACGCTCGACGGCGGAAGCTTCAACACCGAATACTTTCCGGCGCTCGCACTGTACTTCGCAAAGTTTGTGCAGGCATATGAGGCGCACGGGATTCCAATCAATTATGTTTCGGTGCAGAATGAGCCGCTGAATGAGACTGGCGGGTATCCATCGATGTTTATGAACCCGCATGATGAGGGGCAATTCATCGCACAGTATCTTGGACCGGAGTTGCGCAGCCTTCATCTGCGCAACCTGGGTTGGAACTTTGCGCGGCAGTCTCACGATCCTACCGATGCCACGCCCGGAATTTTGGGGTATGAGCACAACTGGGATAACCCGAAGTATCCGGAGATTTTGGCGGAGGACCCTGCGGTTCGGCAGTATCTTGCGGGGGTTTCGTTCCACTGCTACGCGGGCAATGTTGCTGACGCGCAGGATGCTCTGCATGATCTGGCCTGGGATGTTCCGGTGTATTTTACCGAGTGCACGGGAGGAACGTATGCGCCCTACTTCGGGCAGAACCTGGTGAATGACACCGAGGGTCAGGTGATCGACGTGCTGCGTAACTGGGGCAAGTCGGTAGTGTTCTGGAATCTGGCGCTGGATCAGAACAATGGGCCGACGGTGCAGAACGGATGCACGGACTGCCGCGGCGTGGTGACGATCGACGACTCGACTACGCCCGCGACGGTGTCGAAGAATGTGGAGTATTACGTGCTTGGCCATCTTGCGAAATATGTGCAGGCGGGCGCGTATCGCATCGACTCGAATACGTTCGGCAGCGGCAACGTGGAGGATGTTGCGTTCAAGAATCCTGACGGATCGATTGCGGTGTTGGTGTTGAATGACGCGCAGACAGCGAGCACCTTTTCGCTGAACTGGAAGGGTAAGATGGTGAGCTACTCGTTGCCAGCGCAGGCCGTCGCCACGTTTTACTGGCATGGGTATACGGGCAATACCTTCGATGTGACGGCCGGACCTGGGTCGCAGACCGTTGCACCCGGAGGCCGCACCTTCTATAGCATCGATGTCAACGACTACGGCAACGATCATGCAGGCGCTGAGTTGCGCGTGCAAGGATTGCCCGGCGGAGCGTTCGGCGAACCAGTGCCGATTCCCTTCACCAACCAATACCTGCTTCCGGTTGCGACGGAGCCGAGCGCCACGAGCGGCTCGTACCCTGTAACGATTGTTGGGCGGCAGGGCAATGCTACCGCGTCCTCGACGGTGAACTTCACGATCGGTGGCGAGGAGACTTCCTTCCCTGCTGGCCCGGGGGCGATTCCAGGGGTGATCCAGGCGGAGAACTTTGATAACGGCGGAAACTACGTTGGCTACTTCAACCTTGACAGCAGCGATCAGGGCAGCGCTCCGACGTATCGGCCGGGAACGACCGTCGGCGTGGAGTACACGGGCGATGTTGGCGGCGGGTACGACGTTGGCTATACCAGTGAGGGCGAATACCTTCGCTACACGGTCAACGTTGCGTCGACGGGCATTTACAACCTGCAGGCACGTGTTGCGTCGCTGGGGCAGGGCGGCTACTATCACGTCTCGTTCGATGGCGAGAATAAGACGGGCACGCTGTTCGTGCCGGTGACCAACGGGTTCCAGACGTACACGACGCAGGTCTCGCCCGCGTTCCAGCTGACGGCAGGTCAGCATGTGATGCAGGTGACGCTCGATGGCGATGGGCCAACCGCGGGCATGGGTAATTTCAACTGGTTCGGCGTGCAGGCGCCTGCGCCGAGCAGTTCGTTCACCGGAGGGCCGCAGTCGATTCCTGGTCAGATCCAGACGGAGAACTACGATACCGGCGGCAAGGGCGTCGCGTACTGGAATGGCGCGACGGCCAACGGCGGCGGAGCGAATTATCGTCCGGGTGATACGGTCTACATCGAGAACTCGTCAGATGCCGGGGGCGGCTACGATGTGGGCAACGCGCAGCCGGGCGACTGGCTGAACTACACGGTCGACATTGCCACGGCTCGTAACTACACGCTGCAAGTGCGCGTGGCGAGCGGGACCGGCGGCGGCGTCTTCCATCTCAACGTGGACGGCCGGCGCGTGACACCGCACATCTCGGTGCCTGAGACGGGCGGGTGGCAGACGTGGCAGACGCTTGAGATTCCCGACGTCCCGCTGCCGCAAGGAGTTCATACCGTGCAACTGGTGATGGATAGCGGCGGCTATTACAACGTTGTCGGCAACATCAACTGGTTCTCGCTTAACTGAGGGCCGTAGAAGGAGAAGAAAAGGGGCACGGGAAACGCCGTGCCCCTTTTGCATGCGCTAATGATTTTGCAAGCGCGCGGCCCAGACGCTGGTGGGGCGGCTGGTTGCGGCGCTGGGGGGTTCGAGCGATGCGAGTTGGACTGCGAAGTTGCCGATGGTCGAACACTCGGTGCCGATACGAACAACCTGCAGGCCGGTTGCAGCAGCAGTGAGGCGGTTGAGGAGTTCATTCTGGCTACCGCCTCCCATGATGTAGAGTCGGCGCAGATGCTTGCCGGTGATGGTGGCGACGTTGCGGAGGACTTCGGCGTAGCGGGCGGCGAGACTGTGGAAGAGCAAGGATGCTAGGGCGGGGGCGTGCTGTGAGGCGGGGTGGAGTTCGGGTAGATGGCGGCGGCGGAGTTGCGCGTTGATGCGCTCGGGCATATGGCCCGGGAGAAGAAGATCAGGGTCGTCGACATCGAGCGTGTAACCAAGAGGGGCGACGGTGGCGGCCGCTGCAACTAGTTGCCGGACAGTGAGGGGTTCCCGGCCAGCTTGCGCGAGGTCATGGTTCCAGGTGTCCATGCACTGACGCAGAAGCCACATGCCGTTCACGTTCTTGTGGAAACAGAAAGTGTTGTCGACACCACGAAGGTTGGTGAAATTTTCGGCGCGCGCCTGAGACGTGTTGATGGGGGAGGCGAGCACAGCGCCAACCAGTGACCATGTGCCAGAGCTTATATAGGCCCAGTCGTCGGCGGTGTCCGGAATGGAGGCGATGGCAGACGCGGTGTCGTGGCAGGCGGGGGCGATGAGGCGGGTGTTGGCAAATGGCGGGAGTTCGGCGAGCGGGCCGGTGAGGGTGCCGATGTCGGTGCCGGGATCGACTAACTCGGGCGCGGCGGGAAGCGGTGAGTCAATCGCAGCGAAGATTTGCGGGGACCACTGGCCGTTGAGGGCGAGCATCTGGGTGTGGCTTGCGTTGGTGCGCTCGGAGACAGGGCGACCCCCGAGTCGGTAGAGGATGTATTCGGGGAGATTGAGCCAGGGAAGGTGGCGGTGGTCGTCGCTGTCGGCGAAGAACTGGTAGGCGGTGTTGATGCGGAGGAGTTGGATGCCGGTGATGTCGCGCATGGCGTCCGCGGAGAGGCGATGGTGCAGGAGAGGTTCACTGGCCAGGGTGCGCTCGTCGCGATAGCAGAAAGGGTCGGCGATGGCGTTGCCCTTGGCGTCGAGGCGAACGTAGTCTACCGCCCAGCCGTCAACGGCGATAGAGCGAATGCCCTCAGGGGCAATCGCCGCGCAGGCTGTGAGGCCGTGATGGAGCTCGGTGAGGATGTGGCGGATGTCCCAGCGGAGGCCGTCGGGGCGCACGTGCGCATGATTGGAGAAGCGGTGGACGAGTTCAATGCTCGGGTTGTTGTTCTTCCAGCGAAGCAGCGAGACTCGACAGCTTTCGGCGCCGAGGTCGATGGCGATGAGGGCGCGGCGGTCCGTTGGGGACGACGAAGGTTGATGAGAGTCGTCGGGTAAGAACTCCCGGCTCATCGCAGGTAGGCCTCCGTGAGGCCGCCGTCGACCGGGATGAGATGGCCGGTGGTGACGGGGGCTTTGGGGCCACCGATAAAGAGGATGGCTTCGGCGCAATCTTTCGGGTCGATGGGCGTGTGCGTGAGGGTGCGCCTGGCGTAGAAGGCCGCGAGGAGGTTGCGCAGATCGTCGTCGCTGGCGGCTTCGTCGAAGGCGATGTTGTATTTCGTCAGCGAGGCCTTGACGCGGTCGCGTGGGAACATCGTGGAACCCTTGACGACTGTCGCGGGGCTGATGCCGTTGACGCGAAGGAGGGGCGCGTAGGCTACGGCAAGTTCGCGGACGAGGTGGCTGAGTGCGGCCTTGGAGACGTCGTAGGCTTCGCTGCCACGCTTGGGAACGACGGCGTTGGCGGAGCTGGTGAGAACGACACTGCCGCGCAGGCCCTGGTCGGTGAAGATGCGCGAGGCTTCGTCGGTGAGGAGGTAGTTGGCGGTGACGTTCACTTCGAGGGTAAGCGCCCACTGTGCGTCGGAGATGATGCCGTCGGGCGAGGAGGGGAAGAGGGCTGCGGTGTTGATGAGGAGGTCGATGCCGCCGAAGGCTATGACGGTAGCTTTGAGTGCGGCCTTGATGGCGTCGCGCTTGCGAATGTCGATGGCTACGGCGACAGCGCACTCTTTGCCGCCGATGGCGCGGACTTCTTCTGCGACTTGTTGAGCGGCATCGAGCGATAGATCGGCAACGACGATGTGTGCTCCGCGCTGTGCAGCGAGAAGAGCGGTTTCGCGACCGATGCCGCTGCCTCCGCCGACGATGAGGGCGATCTGGCGGCTGAGCTCTTTTTCGGGAGGCTGGCGGCGAATCTTAGCCTCTTCGAGCTTCCAGTATTCGATGCGGAAGGCCTCGCTGGGCGGGAGCGCTACGTAGTTCTGATAGACGGAGAACTGGTCTGCGGAGGCTGCAGGCCCAGCCTGCGGGATGTCGTTGCAGGTGACGCCAGCGCCAAGCGAGCCTGCGCCCTGCATGACTCCGATGGCGTTGATGTAAAACTCGCCCGTGATGCGGGACTCGGGCTTGTTCTTGCCGAAGCTGAACATGCCTACACCAGGGATGAGGACGACGGTGGGGCTGGCGTCGCGGACCGCGGGAGAGTCTTTGAGCGCGTGCTTCTTGTAATACTCGGCGTACTCGGCGCGATAGGTTTCAAGCGCGGTGTCGATGAGCTCCTCGAGCTCGGCGGGATCGCCGGCAGGATTCCACTTGATGAACATGGGCCGGATCTTGGTGCGGATGAAGTGGTCAGGGCAGCTGGTGCCGAGGTGCGCGAGCTTCTCGGCACTCTCCGAGTTGACGAAGTTGAGGACTTGCTCGGAGCCGGTGTAGGTGCCGATCCAGCGTTGCCTGCGAGAGACGGCTCCGCGCACGATGGGCATGATGGTGGCAGCGATGGCTTCGCGATCAGAGCGGGTCTCGGCTTTGCTGCCGCCGAAGTTCTGGTGGCCGGGTGTGGCGGCATGGCGCTCGATGAACTGGCCGAGCTGGTCGATGATGGTGATGGTGTTGAGGTAGCTTTCGCGCTGGGTGTCACCCCAAGTGAAGAGACCGTGGCCACCGAGCACGACGCCGTCGCAGTCGGGTGTCTCGGCGACGATTTTCTTGAGCATCATGCCGAGCTCGAAGCCGGGACGCTGCCAGGGCAGCCACGCGAGCCTGTGGCCGAACTCCTTATTGAACTCCTCCATCTTGATCTTGCCGTTGGCGGAGGCGGCGAGGGCGATGCCCCAGTCGGGGTGAAGGTGATCGACGTGCGGGAACGGAAGGAAGCCGTGCAGTGGCGTGTCGATGGAGGCGGCGACGGGATTGTTGCCGAAAGTGCAGAGCGGGTACATGTCGACCATTTCGTCTTCGAGGTCAACGCCGCGATAGGCGGACTCGAGCGCGAGGAGTTTGTCGAGGTAGAGCGTGGCGAAGCCGGAGCGCTTGATGCTGCCGAGGTCGCCACCGCTTCCCTTCACCCAGAGAATCTTTTTTGTCTTGCCGTCGAGTGGATCTACCTGGTCGAGCTTGGAGCTGGTGTTGCCTCCGCCGAAGTTTGTGATGCGAAGGTCGGAGCCGAGCAGGTTGGAGCGATAGCGCAGCAGCTCTGGAGCGTCGAGTTTCTCTGCAATGGATTCATCCCAACGATCCTCAAGAAAGCGGAGGCCTGTTTGCGCTGTCATCTTGAATTCCTATTCCTTTCGACCGAGCGACTCTCCCTATCATTCCACAGGTTAAGTCAATACAGCAACTATTCCCTATCTGAAATCTAGAGGCCGGAATGCCACGCAAGGAGACCCTCAAGAACGCGAGGACCTGAGGGGATCGTCGGCGTGAACGTTGATGCGAGCGCAGCAAATGTCAGCTGGAGAGAAGTGAGGCACGGGTCACCATCTTATGCGTGACGTAGTTGTACGGCGGCACCATCTGGCCGCGCAAAAGGGAGAGGCCGAGGTGAATGAGGCTGGGGCCGTAGGAGCTGGTTTCGTGAGAGACGGAGCCGATGAGAGGAGACTTGTCCTTCTGCATCTCGGCCATGGCTTCGGCGATGCAGTCCTGGCCAACGATAGCTACGTGCTTTTCCCGCTTGTGTTCGCGGATGGCGTCGACGGCACCGAGGGCGCTTGAATCCGTGGCAGCCGCGATGAGGATGTGCTTGTCCTTGGGGTGCCGGTCGAGGAAGTCGGAGATGAGCTTTCTGCTCTTGTCGCGAAGGCCTCGGCCATCGATGCGGACAAAGAGTTCCACTGGTAGATCGGGACGGCCGTTGCGCACTGCTTCAAAAGCGCCGGTAATTCTGCTCTGGACGAGCTGGCCGGCTTCAGGAAGGTCGAGGCCGATGACCCAATCTACTTTGCCTGCCCAGTTATTGATGGCGTACTTGACGAGCTCTTCGCCGGCCTCGAGGCCGAGGCGGTAGTTATCAACGCCGAAGAAGGTTGCGTGAGGGTGAGGGATGTCGATCGCGATGAGCGGGATGTTGGCGCCGGCGATCTTGTCGCCAATGACGGGAGCGACATCCTGTTCGACCTGAAACTCGATGACGAGGTCCACCTTGTTCTTGATGAACTCCTCCGCATTGCGGATGGCGGTAGCTCCGTCATAGCAGTTATCGAGGATGAGCAGGTCGACACCCACTGCAACGGCAGCGGCCTTGAGGCTCTCCGTGACTTCGACGGAGAATGGCATCTCGGCGCTCTGGCCGCCGAATCCGAAGCGTAGCTTCTTGGGGCCGGTGACGTGGCGATAGGTTCCGTCCGAGGCTTGCGAGAGATATCCGCGATGCACAAACGTCTTGAGGACGCGGTAGACGGTGGTCTTGGAGATGCGGGTCTTGCGATGGATCGCTTCCAGGGTCATGGGCTCGTTCTCTGCCTGGAGAAGCTCGAGGATGTCGAGCGACTTGGAGAGGACCGGGATGAGGTAGAGCCTTTTTGTGGTTTTACGTGCTGCCATGGTCACCTGCCTGCGTCGAGCTGAAGCTGCACCATTATGCAATAGATTTCGAGTGTTTCTCTAATGAATTTCGATTGGGCGAGGACTCGTGCGTTCCCCCGGAACGCTTACGCGTAACTTGCAATTGCTCCGGTGTTTCGGGTGGCGCGTTCGCGGGTGATGGTTTCGACGTAGCCGCTCTCCGCGAGCGCCTTGAGTGGATCTTCGGGAAGGCCGCGGGCCTTCCGCCATTCGCGAACGAGCGGACGGACGTCCTGCCAGAAGGCATCGCGGAAGCACTCTTCGGCTTCGACGAGGGCGCAACCCTGCTGCAAGGCGGAGAGGCGTTCGCGGTCGACCAGCGCGGCCTTGGCGTAGAGCTCCTGGGCGGTGGTCACGCTCTGAATCATGGCCTCCATTTTGCCCTTCACGTTATGGCTCTGGTCAATCATGAAGGCGATGCCGGAGCGCTCGACGGAGTCCGTGCTGAGGATCTCGTGGAAGATGCGGAAGACCTGGTAGGGATCGATGGAACCGAGGGTGAGGTCGTCGTCGGCGTACTTGCGATCGTTGAAGTGGAAACCGCCGAGGGCGCCGAGGTGGAGAAGCCAGGCGACGATCTGTTCGATATTGGTGCCCTGGTAGTGGTGGCCGGTGTCGACGAGGACTTTGGCCCTGGGGCCGGAGCGGCGAGCGAGTTCGAGGGCCATGCCCCAGTCGGCGATGTCGGTGTGGTAGAAGCAGGGCTCGAAAGGTTTGTACTCGACGAGCATGCGCTGATTGTCTGCGAGCGCGGCATGGGTGGTGCTGAGCGCTTCTTCCATCCATGCGATCCGGTTGCGCATGCTTTGCGTTCCGGGATAGTTGGAGCCGTCGGCGATCCAGAGAGAGATGTCCCGGGACTCCAGTTCGCGGCCAATCTCGACTGAGTCGAGGAGATGATCGAGAGCCATTCGGCGGATCTCTGCGCTTGGATTCGCGATGGAACCGAACTTGTATTCCTGGCTCTGGAAGAGGTTCGGGTTGATGGACCCAGCCTTTATGCCGTACTTCTTCTCGAGGGCCTGAATGGCGGGGACGTCGGCCTTGCCACCCGGGAGATCCCACAGGACGTGGAGGGCTACGGTGGGACTGGCTCCGGTGAGGGCGTTCACCTGGCCTGCGTCGGCGAATTTTTCGTCGACGGTGTTAGCGGCGGCGGCCTGTACGAACTTTCCGAAGCGAGTGCCAGTATTCGAAAAGCCCCAGGATGGAAGTTCAATCCGGAATTCATCCAGAGCCTTCCAGACCTTCTCCGATGCTTGGTCAACATTTCGCGGCATTGCGAGCTCCCTGGACAAAGGTGGAATCTACAAAGTAGAAATATACTCTCTATTGAAATACCAGGGAATTTATTTTGTGATTTTTTGTTACCCCGCAACCGGCGTCGCCGGGGCTTCGATTCGTAGTCCATGGGAAGAGCCGAAGGCGGGTGACTGGCAGGAAGTGGACGAGTTCAATAGAGAGTATATTTCCAACCGTGCATCCCGTCAGCTAGGATGGTACGCACTTGGGAAGAGCCATTCTGAAATGAATGAGGGCATGTGGGACCGAATCCTTTTATTGGCGTGATCTATCACTGGATCGGAGGGTTCGCCTCCGCTACAAACTTCATTCCATTTCGCGGGATCAAGCGCTGGTCCTGGGAGATCTACTGGCTGATCCAGGGGTTTGCAGCGTGGATGATTGCGCCGATTGTTCTCGCGAGCATCTTTGTGCCTAACCTGTCGTTCATTCTGCATTCGGCACCACGCTCCAGCATCTTTTATTCTTTGCTGTGGGGCGCGCTGTGGGGGGTCGGGGGACTTACGTTTGGACTTGCGATTCGATACCTCGGCATCGCGCTCGGTTACGCAATTGCCCTTGGACTTTGTACAGCATTCGGAACGCTGATCCCGCCCATCTATGACGGCTCAATTCATGGGGTGATGCACTCGACCTCTGGACAGATCATTCTCGCCGGGGTGTTGCTGTGCCTGATTGCGGTGGCGGTGAATGGCCTGGCGGGGCTGTCTAAGGAAAGAGAGATTACGCCAGAGGAGAAGGCGGAGGCCGGGGAGCTGGACTTCTCGTTTGGCAAGGGCATTGCGGTGGCGGTCTTTGCCGGGATCATGAGCTCTTTTTTCGCGTTTGGTCTGAAGGCTGGCGCGCCCATTGGCGATATCGCGAAGACCCAACTGCTGGCACATCACGATCTCGACTTATGGCAGAATCTGCCGATCCTGATTGTTGTTTTGTGGGGAGGGTTCTTTACGAACTTTATCTGGTCCGTGATCTTGATCGTGAAGAACCGGTCCGCGCGACAGTTTATCGGAGCGCCCGGGGTGAACCCGATGCGCGCGGGAACGGTGTCAGGAGAGACGCTGGCTGCGTTTGATCCGACCGATACAGCGCAGTTTCAGCGGCTCACGTCGCGGACGCTGATGGCCAACTACTTGTTCGCGGGACTGGCGGGAGTGATCTGGTACTTCCAATTCTTTTTCTACTCGATGGGGCAGACGAAGATGGGCAAGTATGATTTTTCCAGCTGGACGCTGCACATGGCGTCGATCATTATCTTTGCTACGTTGTGGGGGCTGGCTCTGAGAGAGTGGCGTGGGACCAGCCGGCGAACCAAGCTGCTGGTTACGGCGGGGCTTTTGCTGCTGGTTAGTTCCACGATCGTTGTGGGCTACGGCAATTATCTGAAGGCGAATGAGACGACGCCTGCGGTGCACCTCTCAGAGCGATAGTCTTCAACTTGTTTGGTAGTTACTTGGCGGCCTTGGCGATCTCTACTCCGAAGACGTAGGTGGGACCAAACATGTTGGAACGGAAGATGATCATCTTCTGGTCGGGTGTGAAGCGGACGTTGGGTTCGAGCGCATAGTTGTGCTTGGACATGTTCACGAGCTTCTCAGCCTGGAAGACGCGCGGCTGGATAAAGTCCTTCTGGTTGATCCCATCGGTCTGCCTGGGCATCTCGGGGCGAAACAGATAGATCCACTCGCCGTCGGGCGCGTGGGCCACCTGACCGGGATCACCACCATCGCCGGCGAACACTGTCTTGTCGGGGCTGACGTTGAAGTGGATCGACCACTCATTGCGAGCCATGTGACGCCAGACCCGCTCACCTGTCTTAAGGTCTATCGAAGCGAGCCAGAAATCTTCGCCCTTGGGCGTCTGGAGGTCGTAGTAAACCGTATCTCCATCCCAACCCCAGAATTCATGTCCGGCAATCTCCATGAACATGGTGCGCTTATGCATGAGCCGGTTGTCGGTGCCGTCGGTGCGAATCGTCCAGATGCGATCGACCTTTTGCCATGGCCCTTCGTGGCAGTACATCAGTACGGTCGGATCGCTGGGGGAGAAAAGGAGGTGGTTGATCCAGTCGGTGGAGTGCAGGAGTGTGGTCACTTTTCCGGTTCCGGTGAGGTCGATGGTGAAGAGCACAAGCGGGATGCGGGCAGCAAGGCGGCGCTCCATCATCTCGCCCTTGTTCGCAGCCTGGAGGAGGGGGCTGGTCTGTGCGCCCTGTGCGCCCGCGTGACCTGCGTTGTGCCCGAACTCCTTGTTGGGGTCGTAGACTTCGTCGTAGGTGCCGGCGGCCAGCGTCTCATCGGCATTTACGGTGGCAATATTGCCGTGGTCCGGAACCTTCGCGAGCATGGTTGTGACGCCCGTGTCGACGTTGGTCTTGTAAAGTTCGTTGTCTTCAGGCTTGATGTAGAAGACGCTTGGGGTCATGTGTCCGACAACGATCGTGTGCACTCTTCCCTTCACCACTGAGCGCGTCTTGAGGGTCTTCATGTTGAGGACGGAGATGCCTTCGGGCGTGGTGTAAATCATCTCGCTGCCGTCTGGGGTGTAGGCGTTTACGTTGAAGTAGAAGCTGGCCGAGTCTGGCTCGTCGGTAAGGCGGATGACGCGATGACCGGTGTCCTTGTCGATCCAGGTCTTGGGAGGGTTCTTGATCTCCGCCTGGGTTGGCATGTTCTCTGGAGTACGTGTGTCGCGATGTGCCTGCGCGCGGGCTACGGGAAGCATCACGGTAAAAACCACCGAGAACAGCAAGGGACGTGCAAAAACCTGACGCATCCGATTACTCCTGGGAGAGGAGCTTTTGCAGCTCCGCTAGGTTAGCTCAAGACGTGCTCTGAGGTGAGTGGGCCACCCCTTGCGGGGAAGAAAGAGACCTCGGAAGCGACAATGCGCTTCCGAGGTTAGGAGGCTTACTACAACATCGTTAGAAGGTGAATCTACCTGCGAACTGGAAGTCTCGCTGGTTCGCCTGGGCGCCGGTAAGCGTCCCGAAGGCGTTGCCCGCGGCAGTTCCGGGCGCTCCCCACGCGGCGGTGAGGCCGGTGAGGGTGGGATGATTAGCGACGTTGAGGCAGTCGACCTCCGCGATGAAGTTCATCCGCGTGTGTGGAATACCAAAGCTGCGGCGAAGACTGACGTCGTCGTCCCAGTACGAGGGCTGACGAAGGCCGAAGGGAGCGGCGCGCGTGACATTGCCAATCAGGTTGTAGTTAGTGCTGAGATTGGTGCTCATGGTAGCTGGCGCTTTGAATGCATTGGGATTGATGTACTGTACGTTGAAGCTTTTCATCTTGCCATTTATGCGAACAGGACCTGTGAAATTGGGATTGAAGTCAGGCTCACACGTACCAGCATTGGGTGAATTGCAGCCGCCGTACGTGATCACCAGGGGTACGCCACTGGTGTAACGATAGATGGTGGAGATCTGGAATCCACTTGCGAGCACACGCACAAAGGCGTTGTTATTTCCGATGTGGCCCTTACCGAAGGGGAGGTCCCAGTAGCCGTACATCGCAATGTTCTGCGGAGTATCCGTGAGGGTGTGAGCGCGGTCGATACGATTTTGCTTGAATGCCTTGTTTGTGCCGGAGACCGAACCCGCGGGAAGATCGTAGCCGCCACGGTACGTGCCGTCATCTCCAATATTCGCGGACCAGGTGTAGTTCAACGAATAGGAGAGGCCGTGCCATTGCCGCTGCGCGAGGGTGACCTCCATTGCGTTGTAGCTGATGTTGGCGACGTTACCCCAGGTGTCGGAGACGCCCGAGTACTGTGGGAATGCCAACAGGGTCTGGGCGATGGTTGCCTTGGTATTTGTCGCGGATATCGATGGATACGGCAGCGTGTATCCGGGAAGATTGGCCTCGGCAATCGCAACGTTGGCGGGCGTAGCATTGGCTCCAAGCAGAGGCGCCTTGCCGGTTGAGTCGGCTACGGCACCGAGTGCGAGGAGGTACTTGGGATTGAGTTGACCTGCCCAGTAGCCGCGGCCATTGGCGCCGCTGGCGAGAAGGAAATGGCTTTGGGTTCCAGCGTAGTTGATGGTAAGCGTGAGGCTGTTGGTGAGGGCCTGCTGAACTCCGGCGTTGTACATCGCGAACTCGGGAGCGCGGCCGGAGAGGTAGGGATCGGCAAACGCCACGGCGCCTGGTGTGACGTAAGCGCCCGAGCTATTAACGTAGTTGCCCGTTTCGAGAGTTTGAGTGGCCGCACTGGGCGTGGTTGGCGTGGGCAAGACGTAACCGGGACCACCGAAGCCGGTGTTGGCAATGCCATCCGCTGTGAAGACTGCGCTGTTGTTCAAGAAATAGGACGGGCCAACTTCCGGTCCCGAAGTCGTCTCAGCTGGTGAATTTGCCGTCACATTGAAGCCCGTTGCTCCGGTACCTGTTCCGGCGCCGCCACGACCGCCAACACCGCCGCCGATGGAGTACACCAGCGCATAGCCTGCACGGATGACAGTCTTTGGCGTGACGGAATAGGCGAGAGAAAGCCTTGGGCCGAAATTCTTATACCAGCTTTGTACCGGCGTACGGCAGCCGCAGCTGACGCCGGGGCCGCCATGATTGCCCGCGAACTGCAGCATGCCTGAGTTACCCGTGATCGAATTGGTGAGAGCCGGATTGAGGAAACTCCAGCGATCCTGGACTTCGTGGAAGGGCGGGAAGTAATCCCAACGAAGGCCGATATTGACGGTGAGCTTGGGTGTCACCTTCCAGTTGTCTTCAACGTACGGCGAGATGTCATGATACCGGCCGCCTGTTTCCGCGACACTCTGGATGGCGATGCCGGATGAACCGGCAGCTCCAAGAAGATAGCTGGCATATGCGAAGCCGGTGTTGGTGGTATTGAGCGAGGTGGAACCAGCACCGAAGTTGGCGGTTGAGTTCGCCGTGTACGGCACGGTGTAGATGCCGGAGTAACCGGTCTGGGCCGCCACATTATCTTCGAGCCACTGGAACTGGGCGCCGATAGTGATGTTGTGCTGGCCCTTGGTGATGAGGAAGTTATCGAGGAGCGTGTAGGTATTGGGAACAGTGGTCTGGTTCGCACCAGCGGCACCGTTTTCTGTCCAAGGGGAGATCGCTGAGGGGTACGCGGTGGTGGTAGCGAAGGTGGCGCCAGGGAATTCCTCCGATGCCTGGCCCTCGGGAAGATTGGTGATGCCAATGTCGGGAGTCGCGCGATACGGCGAGACGCCGTAGGTGAGGGAACCAACTGGCTGCGAGAACCGGTCAAACGCAAACTTGAACTGGTTCGTCATGCTGTTGGAGATTTGCCAGGCGTGCTCGATGTCGCTGACCGTGGGAATGATGGTTGCGGTTCCACCGTTGGTGTAGGGCAGCGGAAGGACGACGCCACTGTTGCCTACGGTGAATGGTACGTTAGTGCGTGAACCATAGGCGCCGACAAGTGATAGCCGCTGTTTCGGCGTTAGGTCGTAGTCCACGCGACCGGCCACTTCCCAGTTCTCATAGCCCGAAGGAACGCCGCCATAGAAATTATTCACGAGGCCGGCGCTTGTTACCGGCGGCAGATAACTCTCCATCTTCAACGCAATCGGCGACTGCTCTTGCGTCGGAATTATGTTGCCGACAAAAGCATCGCGGCATAGCTTTCCGCCATTCGCGGCCGTACAGGCGGCGGTCGTGGTCGGGTCATAAATTGGTACGGACAGTTCGCTGAAGTTACCCTCCCGCATCAGTGTCGTGGGAACAGTAAGGAAGTTAGGATTGATGCCGCTGCGACCGTGATAATGGTCATAGGTTACGTAGAAGAAACCCCTGTGGTGCGTAAACGGAATGGGGCCGCCGCCCGAGGCGACGATTTCCGTTTGATGCTCATCCGGCTTTGGCTCCTGCACCTTTTCACCTTCCGGATTGGTGTAGGTCGCGTTTTTGGCGGCATAGCTCCATGCGTCGAACATACGCGCGCGAACATAGGTTGCGAGGATACCGTGATACTTGCTGCCACCACTCTTCAGGGTAAAGTTGACGAGACCGGCGCCCTCATACTCCGCGTCGGGCGAGCTGGTGACGACCTGGAACTGGTCGATGGCTTCCACGGGTATGGAGTTGGACACGACGCGGTTGTCGCCCTGCTGATTGATGGTGAAGTCGGGAACGCCATCCACGTACACCGCGGCGAGGTAGTTGCCGGTGCCGCCGATAACGGGAGTGCGCGATCCGGTCGTTGTGCCTGGGACGAGTGTTGCGAAAGCCGTGGGGTCGCGTTGCTGGCCGCTCATCTGCAGTGGCAGATTCTCGTAGGTCTTATTTTCAAGCACGGCGCCGAGGGTCGCATTGGTCGTTTCCAACACTGGGGGCGCGAGGGTGACCGTCACTTCCTGCGAGGACTCCCCGATTTGGAGGGTTAGATTCAGGCCGGTGAGTCTCAACGCATCAATGGCGAAGTTCTTTTGAATCGCCTCGCTAAAGCCCTTGGCCTTGGCGGTCACGGTATACACACCCGGAATAATCGGGGAGATCGTGTAGAGACCAGCGCTCGAGGTGACGCGGGTGGTGGAGACACCCGTGGCGTTGTTTGTTGCCGTCACGGTGGCGGCAGGTATGACGGCGCCGGTGGAATCGACAACCGATCCCTGGATACCGGCTTCACCGCCGGTCTGTGCGGCGAGCGGCAAAGCACATAGCGCGAAGAGGAAAAATGTGATCGTCCACATGCCGGCTCTCATTGAGTACCTGCGACCGGATTTGGAGTGTTCGCAGCTGATGTAGCCGCTGATGCTGCTCAGATTCATAGCTTCCTCCGAAGAGACTTTGCAAACGAAATTCATTTGCGAGATAGACCTTATGAGTGAAGTTGCACGACTGTCAATAGAAAAATTATTTCCAAACGGTCACGCGCACAAGAAAACCCCATATGAATCTGCCTCGCTTTGTTTCAATACAAACTCAGTAGCCCTTCGATTGAGAGCCAAGAGAATCTCGCTCATGGCAGCGCAATTCTTGAGCATGGCTTGATGGAAGCGCGAGGCGCAAAAGGGATGCCGAAGAAGATCGGCGTCCTGTTACGCGAACGCTCACGTGAGATCTTTCAGTCATCTTTCTTCGCGGAGGGGGCGTCAAAATGGAAGACCTCGCGCATTTCGCTCCACTTTTCACCGGGCATAGCGTCGGGCAAGATGGTCTGCATCGGGTCCATAATGTTCCACCAGCGCTGCGTGTCAACGCATGCCGACATCTTGCTCATATCCTCTTCGTAGTTCGTCCCGTGGTACTCGTAATATGAGAACAAGAGACCATTGCGTAGAAAAATGCTGTAGTTGGTGATGTTGCACGATGCAATGGTTGCGAGCACGGCGGGCCACACCTGCTCGTGATAGCGGATGTAAGCCGCTTCCTCCTCACGCTTGAGTTGAATGATTTGAGCGACTCGCCGCAATCAACTTCCTCCTGTTCTGAACAGCCATTTCTTGTCGAACACTCGACGTAGTGATGGGCGAACATTGGGCCCGTTGGTCCTTTAGTGCTTGCTGACGTACGGCGGTATGACTTTGCCTTTCGCAGAGAAATCGTTAGCGACGGGGTCATTCGGAAGCGCTTTGAGGCCTGCGACCACGCTCTCCGCGTTCATGACCGCACCGGCCACGGTAGTATGCGTGTGGGGATCTCCGAAGAGTGGCTCTACGGCAGCGGGACCCAAGGCGTCATATTTTTCGGCGGTGATCTCGTTCAGGTCAATGAAATCGGCGTGCTGCGCGATGGCTACGTCGCGGGTCCATCCGCCGTATGTGGATGCTCCACGAACAATCGTTCCGTCCTGCCATATCTTGCGTGGAATCAATGAGCAGAGGATAGGGGTAGCACCCTTGCTCTTTACATCCCGCACATACTGCGTCATGTACCAACCAAAGGTATGCACGGTTTCCCGTCGCCGCTGCACCGGGTTATAAATTACTTTTTCTTCGTCGCCGATGCCAGGGATTGACCCACGTGCACGCGCGGCGTCGTCGAGCGGACCACTGTCATTATGACCAAACTGGATGATGACAATGTCTCCGGGTTTGATGATCTTCAGCACCTGGGCCCAGTGGCCTTCCGTGATGTAGCTTCGCGAACTTCTTCCACCGATGGCAAGATTGACGACGTTGACCTTATCGAGGTTGAAGAATGGAGCGAGCTCGTCACCCCAGCCCATTTGATTATTGGCGCCGTCCCCGCGCCCGTTGCGTACCGTTGAATCGCCAATCAGCCAGATGGTCGGTATGCCGGGTTTGAGGTGCTCAGGGAGGACAAGCTGGGCATTCGCCCCGGGATCCGTATTCACAACTGACGCCGGTTGATCCATGGCGGCCATGCGCTTCAGTTCGCTTGCCGCCAACAGGTAGGCGCCAATCCCGTAGTTATAGCTGGAGCTCGGCAGGTAGTACGCAGGCTCAGCCCCGGTCTGTTGAATGCCTCCGAGCCGGCCGTCGGCATAGACGTGATGCAGCATCCCCTGCCAAGCCCGCTCAATAATGGGGCGGTAGGTCTTCGCATCGAGGACGCCTCGATTCACGCCCCAGGTCATGGCATAGACCATCAGCGCCGAGCCTGACATCTCGGGCTCAGGGAAATCCTTCGGGTCGAGTAGTGCTGATGTCCATAGGCCATCGGGCCGCTGGAGTTCGGAGACGCGCGCCGACATCTGCCGCAGTTGGTCGACATAAAACGAACGGCTGGCGTCGTCCTCCGGAAGGTATTCAAGCGTCCGCACGATGCCGGCCATAACCCATCCCTCGCCGCGTGACCAGAAGATCTTGTTCCCATTGGGTTCGCGTTTGGTCTTGTAGGACTCATCACGCGCGTACAGATGCTCGTCCTTGTCATAGAGCAGGTCTGAAGTCTGCTGCCATTGCTTGTTGAGATAGTCAATGTAATCGTGGTCGCTGGTTGCCGCGTACATTCTCGACCACACAGGGGGAGCCATGAACAGTGCGTCGCACCACCACCACGGAATTCTGGGATCGTCGGGCTTGAGCGTGTTGAGCTTCATCACGGCATCGAGGTCGGCGCGCGTTGGCGCGATCATCTGTTGGTCTTTCTTGCCGTCGATCAAATACAGCTCGAGGTACGTCTGCGCAATGCTTTGGTCATCTGCGTTGGGCAACCTGCTACGTAGCGACCAATCAAACTTCTGCGACATTGCGGTCATGGCGTCACGATACTTCGGATCGCCGGTCGACTCGGAAGCGGCCATGAAGCCGCTATAAAGAACACTCCACGTCCAGATGCGATCGAAGTACGGCTGGGACCGCGCTAGCTCCCAGTCGGCAACCTTGCGAGTTGCCTTGTCGATGGCTGAGGGTGTGAGTGCAGCCGACAGATCCGTAGCGAGAGGACCGGGGTCAGCTGGCGCGTCTCCGAAGTGACGTGCGGTATCTTTATCGATTCCCTGCTGTTGCGCGGGCGTGGGCAGCGGATACGACTGGGCGTAGAGCGAGCTTGCAGTGGCGGCGATAAGGTAAAGAGCGAGCGTTCGTATGGAACGATTTATCTTCATAAGCTCTGATCCTGCGGAGAAGAGTTCTTTGAGGTAGCCGCGGCGGAAGGCTGCGCGGCGCTGCTATGGGCCGGGATGCCGTGCACGTTAGCGTCATCGGACAACGCTACTATGCTGCTGTCTGCTGCGTTGATCGTGGTATCGGAGAATTTCCAATTGTCGGCATCGGATATATGCCCGGCCGTTGCGGCGTCAATGTGAATGTTGCTGAAGCTGAAGTTATCCAGCCGCTTGTCAGGAAACGCGTTGACCTCGAACGCTGTTCTGGCGCCCGTTGCCTTGAGATTCCATATGCGGACGTTGCGGAAGCTGGCTTCTCCCTGGGCCTGGGAAACGGGCGTTGCGAGGACCTTCCAGTAGGCCGGGTAGGAAGTCATTCCGGGAGGAATCGTGGCGTAGCTGTAGCTCGGATTCCAGTTCATGGTGATTCTGAGTACGACCGGAACGTCCGTAAGGGTGATGTCGTGAATTCGGATATTGTCTGCCCAGCCGCCGCGCGTGTGAGCGGATTTGAAGAGAATTCCAACACCTACGTGTGACAGGCCCGTGAGATTGTAAGCTTGGATGTTTCGGAAGCCTCCGGAGGTTTCACTGCCGATGGTAATTACGGCTGCGCCATCGCGCACAATCGAATTGCGGATCACAACATCCTCGGTAGGTCGATTCACTCGCAGACCGTCAGCGTCGCGGCCAGCTTTGAGGCATAGAGCATCATCATTCACGGAGATGTCGGCGTGTTCCACGAGAACGCGCCGCGACGAGTCGATATCTACGCCGTCGGTGGAAGGACCGCGGCCGCCGATGTTGTTCTGAATCGTAATCTCATGAACTCTTACGTCGGTCGAATAGCAGATGTGCACTGTCCAGAAGCCGGATCGCTTCAAGGCGAGTCCACCGCCGAGCTGCACGTGATCGGACTCGAATATCTGGATGAGGCGCGGGCGTTGCGCATCGTAGTCCGCCGCCCACCGAAGACCTTGAGCGTCATACTTTTTTCGCAGAGCCCAATAACTATCCCAGAAGACTTTGCCGTCACCATCGATAGTTCCCTGACCTTCGATGGTCGCATGAGATTGCTTGTAGACATTGACCAGCGCGGCAGGCCATGACATTTCGATGCCTGCGATTCGCGTTGGCATGACGGGGTAGTCCGAAAGGCGCTGCGAGCCAAGCAGTGTCACATCCTTACCGATCTCAAGCGTGACATGGCTCTTGATAAAGATGGAGCCGGAAAGGTATGTCCCTGGAGGGAATGTGACGGTGCCACCTGATGGTGCGGCTGCATCAATCGCCTTTTGAATGGCTGAGGTATCGAGTGTCGTGCCATCACCTCTTGCCCCAAAGTCTTTGACATCGAAGGTCGCGGCAAAGGACGGGGGCGATATCAATGCCGCCGCGAGGGAGAGAAGCACGAGAGATCGATTCATTGTGGCCCCGCAGTGACGAGATGGATGGAGCCGAGAAGGCCGGACGAAATGGGTTTGACCTTGTCGAGATCCTGCATCTGAAATCGGTCTCCATACTTTGCAATCAGCGGCGCGTAGTTGTGCGGTGGCAAAGCCGACCAGGCGTTGAGGGCAGTGTTATAAACGTGAATTTCGATCTTGTTCTGACCAGGCTTGAGGTACTTCGTCACGTCAAGAACGTAGGGTGGGTGCCAGAGAGCGCCTGCCATCTTCCCGTTGATCTCGATCAGAGCTGCTTCGCGAATGGGCGGGTCATAGTAGGCGCGCATTCCAGGGCCAGTGTGGGTGACGAGTGGATCCGGCATACCGTTTGGGCCGACCGGCTCATCCTGGGGCTTCGGGTCTGCCCTTTCAGCTACGGGCTGGCCGCCATCCATCGTGAGGAAGGTCGCTCTGGCATCAGAGGATTCGGGCGCCGTGAAGGTGCGCTGGTAGACTGCTTCGCCGGAGTAGTGGAGGGTTGCGGGGTTGGCGGTCCAGTCGGTGAGCTTGTCCTCGTCATAGGCTTTGCCGGTGGATACAAACCGGACTTGCCAATTCTTGGTGAGGTCTACGAGTTGTTGGGAGGTAGCAGGCGAATATGCGGGAACCAGGTTCGGTTGTGCGTTTGAGAAAATGAAGACGCGGCTTTGATACGGCGCGAGGTTGATTGCTTGTTCCCTAGCAGAAGCCAAAGTCACGCCTGCGTTGTCTGGGTCCCACTGCTCTGCGAACTTGAAGTTCGTGGCAAAGTTTGCTGAGGTGGTGATTGCTCGATTGCCAGTGTTGACGACGAGATAGATGTCGGCGAGTGCCAGCTTGCGTCGAATGAAGCCGACTTGGCCGCGTATGTTTGCATCCGCGTCAATCAGCTGCAGGTCCGGTGTAACTGCTGCGGTCAAAGCCGCGCCGAGTTGCGATGAATCCGAAACGAGTGTACGTGACGAAGACTCGAAGAGCGGATGACAGGCAGAGGCGACAGCACTGTCGGTCCGGGAACTGCAGACGTCTGGAATGCGCAGCGGCTTGCCGTCCCCGGTGAGCGACGGAATTCGGCCAACAGCAATGGCCTTGCCCCCCTCCGCCACAAAGCTGCTGATCTTCTGCAATGTCTCGGCTGGAATGCGGTCAGTGGGTGGGAGCAATAGGACCTGGGAGTGGATACCTGCACGATTGATGGCATCGGCATCGGTGAAGTCAAGGTTATAGCCCTCCGACAACACCGCCGAGACAAGGCTCGGAGGCACCAGCTTCTTCATCAGATCTGTAATGCTGACGTTCCCGAGGGAGAAGCTGGCCCATGCATCATCAGTGGGAAGAAGCACGGTGACCTGGTTCGCCGGCTGTCCCTGGCGCATGAGATAGCTCAGGCGCGTGATGTATCTGGTCACAAAGGGCATTACCGGGTGCCACGGATTGTGGTCATTGAGTGCCGCCGCCGCATAAAGAGACCAGCCCGGCTCACCGGCTTGAGGGGGCGAGTAAGGCCAGCCGTGGAAGATGAACTGGTTCTCGCCCATGATGAGGTCGAGGTCAGCCTCAGCCTTCATGTCCAGTGGCGTTGCGCGGAACACAGGGGAGTGAAGCCAAGTGAAGGTTTCCCCAGACGTAATGTTGTGGCCGAACACGTGGTTGGCTGATGTTGCCCAACGCAACGTTGAAAAGCTTCTCCACTGCGGGCCCTCGCCTTCGGCCAGGCTCACGAGATTCTGACTGGAGAAACTTACCGCCGGCGTGCCGTAGGTCTGGGAGCGAAATCGGGTGTGGTGTTCGACGGCCCACTCCGTAATCTGCTCCAGGTAATTTTCGTTGACGAGCTCAGTGAGCGTCTTGCCGTAGTCATGGCGTACGTTGTCCGCTGCTACCGATCCTCCAGCCACCAACTCACCGAGATGAGGGATGAGATCATAGCCGCGACGTTTTAAAAACTCAGCGGGAAGATTCGGAGTCCAGTCCGCGCCGTAGGCTTCGAGTGAGTCGGAAAAGATTGCATAGGGTGGAGTACCACCAAACGCGCTAACGAGCGGGGCTCCCACTGCCCTGAGATAGTGAGCGACTGCATCGTGACTGAAGGGATCGAGGACGTAGCCTTCTGCTCCAACCGCTGCGCGCTTGACCTGCTGGCGAGTGTGGCTCGAAATGAAGAATAGGATCGTGCGCGGATCATTCGATGCTGGTACGTTGACCGCGTCCTGCGACAGCTGGGTCTCGCGAGCCGATGCGGCATCCCAGTTTCCAGGAGAGCCGCTGGCAATCTGGGTGGAGATGAGGGACTCGCCGTCCTTCAGGGTCGGAGTCGGCACGGTGGCCTTCCCCGGGGCGAGAAGAACTTGAACCGTGCGAAGGCGGCCAGCGGCTTCTGACAAGGTCGTCGACGGACCTCCGTAGGGCCAGCCGCTGCATAAGGTGAGGTCAATGCGGAGACCCAGCTTGCGACCCTCGGCTTGCGCGTAGGTTACGTTCTGCAACATTGCGGGAGAGAGAAACGGTAGATTCTCGAGCCCGCGTGCAGGATCGTTCAGCGCCTGGGGATAGACGAATGCAAGCTCAACCCCGCCGATACCATCCGCTTTCATCTGTTGAAGCTCGTGAAGGATCTCCGGTCGCTGCACAGCCACACCGAACCACCACCAGCGGACCATGGGGCGCGCGTCGTCGGAGGGAGTGACAAACTCCTGGTAGATTTTCTCAATCGCTTCCGACCCTGTGGTTGGAAGTTGTTGTGCGGCTGAGCTCTGGAAGGCCGGAAGCATCAAGCAAGCCGAAAGGAGTAGCCACCAACCGGGCGCGGCAGGCGTCGCAGGTCGACTTCCTACGGCTCTCGAATCATTGCGAACGCCCCGTGAACCTCGAAAGCCCGGCTTCATGCGACAAACTCCTGCGTAGGGATTTCTTCGGCACCTGCAAACTGTACCCATCCCCAGACATTAGTGTCAATAGGAAAATAGTTTCCAAACTTTGGATTGATTCTGTATGATCTTTTCCGGCGAACGAATCAGGAGTGCCTTCCGCATGCATCGAATATCTCCAGGCCGCGGTTCTCTTGTCAGTTTGCGCAGGAATGTGTTGCTGTGTGCAGCGATTTGTTCACTGTGCACTGCTGGAAGGGCACAGACAGGCTGGCATTTTACGTGCTCTGCGACCGATCGAAAGAGCGCAGCGATCACTCTCACTGAATCGTCCCTGTACAAGGAGGCAGCGCCCAGTCACACGGTGGAACCGTCGTATGGCTTCGATCTAAATACGACTCCGACCAGTTTTGACGGGGGATCATGCAGTGGTGCGAAGCCGTTCTTCTTTTCCATTGGAGCGCGCGACGGGAATTACCGTGTCACGCTTGTGCTGGGTGGACCAGCTTCGTCGATCGCCACCGTACGCGCGGAATCGCGACGACTATTCGTAGATCAACTTCATATTAGGGCTGGAGGTTCACGGCGGGTTGTTTTCAATGTAAACGTTCGTACGCCGGAGATTATTTCCCAGAGCGGATCAGCCACAGACGCTGTTTCGGTCCAGGTCCGTCTGAAGCCTCGGGAGATTGGCGCTCTTGATTGGGACCACAAACTCACGATTGAGTTCAATGGTGACAATCCGAGCGTACGTTCGATCTCGATTGAACCCGTCGATGACATTCCAACTCTTTATATCGCGGGAGACTCAACGGTTGTCGATCAGACGATGGAACCGTGGGCAGCGTGGGGTCAGATGCTGCCGTCTTTTTTTGGCCCTAAGATCGCGATCGCAAATGAAGCCGAGTCCGGCGAAACGATTCGCAGTTTTATCTCGGAGCATCGTTTGGAGAAGATCATGTCTACGATGCGTGCCGGCGACTACCTGATGATTCAGTTTGGGCACAATGACCAAAAGCCCGGCAAGGGCTACGTCCCCGCTGCCACCGATTTCACGACTTACCTTCTGCAGTACATAACGGAGGCGCGCGCGCATCAGTCGACGTCGATTCTGGTAACACCGATGAACCGGCGCGACTTCGACGCCGACGGAAAGATCGTCCAGACGCTGGGGGAATATCCCGAGGCGATGCGTGAGGTCGCGAAACAGAAGGGTCTGGCGCTGATTGACCTGAATGCTTTGAGCAAGACATTGTTCGAGGCGCTGGGGCTGGAGGGTACTCTGCATGCGTTTGTCCACTACCCTGCCAACACGTTTCCCGATCAGCCGGCGGCGCTAGCGGATAATACACACTTCACTTCTTACGGAGCGTATGAACTCGCCCGCGTGATTGTTCAGAGTATGAAAGACCAGAAGCTGCCGCTGGCGCGCTATCTGCGCCCGGGGATAGCGCACTTTGATCCGGCACACCCCGATCCATTCTCGGAATGGACTCTGCCACCGAGTCCAAGCTATTCCACCGAGACACCTTATGAAAGATAGTGCATCGCAAAGTCTCGCCAGCAGTACGCGCTCCATTTCCTTGCATCGAAAATTGCCACGCATTTACGAATATGTAGGAAGGATCATCGAGTGAAGACTACAAGGCAAATGTTAGGTGCACTGAGAGTCTCCAGCCGGCGTTCAAGAAACGTTACTCTCGTCGCGGAGGCTATGGTCATTCTTGCCCTGGTATTTACGGGCATCAGTCGAGCGCAGTCTGTTGACTTGAGTGGAATCGCCCATGTGGCGTTTCGTGTGTCTGACGTGGGGAAGACCAGTCTTTTCTACCAGAAGCTGGGGTTCGATCAGGCATTCGCGTTCAGTCGCGACGGAAAAACATCTCAGGCCTTCATCAAGATTAACGATAGCCAATTCATCGAGCTATATCCACTGACGGCCAACGACTCGCAGATTGGATTCATGCACCTGTGCTTTGAAGGGCAAGACCTGATCGCGCTTAATGCTGCTTACCGTCAGCGCGGGTTGAACCCGACCGAGGTGAAGAAAGCGCACGCTGGTAACTTGCTCTTCACGATGGTTGGACCGGAGCGCCAGAATATTGAATACACGCAATACATGCCGGGTTCGCTGCATTGGAACGATCGCTCCAAGCATCTGGGGAAGCACCGCATCTCGAAGCAACTCGTGGCCGTTGACCTGGCCATGCAGGACCCGAACGCCGCAGAGACCTTCTATTTGGATAAGCTGTCGTTCCATCCGCGAAACGCGAACGACAAGACCTACCAATTACTTCCCGGCGGATCTGGAGAGGCAGTTGAATTCAAATCCGACGACGATAAAATGGCACCCGATATTGTGTTGCGGGTGAGCAGCTTGCGCCGAACCGCCAGGATATTGCGAGATCGAGGCTTCTCTCTAAGGGTCCAGCAGGACGGAATCCTCATCAATGATCCGGATGGCATCCCAATTGAGTTCTCTGAAGCTCCGCCGTCGAATCCGTGATGCCGCCACAGCTCGCAAGCTTGATGATTTGATGCTGGGATGCCGTAGTCGCTAAAATGCTGACGCTGCCGAAGCTGGGGTCATCACCACATGTTCTTGACACGGCCGCCGCATGCAGTTCAAGCGTCCAGCGTGTTTCTTCGCATATCAAAGAGCCATTCGCCAGGGAGTCACGCGCCTTCGACGGGTTTCATGTCTACTTCCACTTGAAGCTTGTGCCCACCGCCACCCAAAATGAGGCCCCGTAGCGGGCTTACGTCCCCGTAATCCCGGCCCCAGGCTACGGTCACGTGTCCATCGGTAGGGGCGACGTTATTGGTTGGATCCATGTCGATCCAGCCGGCCGCGCGGCAGTAGGCAGATACCCAGGCGTGCGACGCATCGGCTCCGATTGCTCGAGGCATGCCCGGCGGAGGATACGTGCGCAGATAGCCGCTCACATAACGCGCAGCGAGGTTGATCGATCGCAGACAAGCAATCTGAACATGGGCGAAGTCCTGGCAGACGCCTCCGCGTTTCCTGAATACTTCCTCAGTCGTCGTCCGAACCGTCGTCACCTTGGAGTCAAAACGGAAGTCTCTGTGGATACGCGAAGTCAGTTCGAGCAGTGCCTCCGCCATGGGACGACCGTGCGTAAAGGATTCCAGCGCATAGGCTGCAAACTGTGGATGGATGCGGATGCGCGGTGACTCAAACTGGTATTGGTAGGCAGCCAGGCCTTCAGGACTTTGATCCTCGGCCAGCAGCGTCGATTCTTCCCAGGGCAGGTATGCCTGCGCTTCGAGCGTCGCACCGCGAGACCGCAGCACAGCGCTCGTTGATTCAACCACCAACTCACGATGCGGTTCCTGGACGGTGAAGAAGCAAAGGACGTTGCCGAAGTAATCCATCCGTTCGGTAAGCGTCGCAGGTGCCGGGGAGATGCGCAGCGTGTTCTCGATCAGCTGATTCTGTTCGTAGGAGCGAGGAATCAGACAAGCCACGTGATTGCCCACCGTGACCGGAGAGCCGTACCTGTACGTGGTGCGGTGGCTGATTTCGTAGCGCATCCCTACGTTATTGTCCCATGGTGATTGGCAGCGTTCGCGCGTGGCTGAAGTAGCGACTGGACAGATTGTTGGACCACGAGGGTAGCAGGTGTTCAAGCTCGCCAAGGGTGCGGTCCAGACGCCGCAAGCCAGCGTCGCGACGCTCCGACGTATCGGCCGAGGGGTAGAGCATGGCCTGCAGATCGGTTTCTCGCAGCCGGTCGAGCGCATCCTGCATCGTCTTCAGGTCTGAGGGATCATACCGGGGCAGCTTCTGGTAAAGGTCCACCATGTGGTTGAGTTGGAATTCTAGCGAACGCGGATTGGTGTCATCGAGCATCAGCACGTCCATCACGGCGAGCGGTTGCAATGTGGTGTAATACCGCGTCCGGTAGGTAACGGAGCTATCTGCCACTTCGAGCACGTACTCGAGATACCTCCAGTCGTCCATCGACAGTGGCTTCGTAATCACGCGCAGCTGGCGAGTGATATAGATGGCTCGTTCCAGTCGCCGGCCGAGGCTCATGAACAACCATCCTGAACCGCGGATGAGGTTTTCCCGCTCCATTCCCGAGAAAGCCGACAGCAGCTCCAGGCATTCCGTTAGCTTCACCGAGTACTGCGGGAGCGCGCCTTGCTCGTCGCTCGTCATACAAGTGCGCATCTGTCCGATCAGCAGGGTCATGTCGGCGGAGAGCCGCTCGCGCACATTGCCGCCCACTCGCCCAACTTCACTCAGCGTGCAGGGCAGGCTGTCCGAGCGCGCCATGTCCGTCAGCATGGAGAGCACTTCCTTCTCGAGCGCAGCGAACGTTATGCGCGTACGCTTCGTCTTCGGCAGTTTGCTTTGCGGCGAGCCAAGAGTGGCCTGGAGACACAGCAGGCTCGGAAGCTCTTTTTCTTCCGCGTATCGAACCCTCGGCACCAGGGAGCGAAGAATGCGCGCCATGTTCTCCGCACGCTCCACGTACCGGCCAAGCCAGAAGGTGTTGTCGGCTACGCCGCTTGGAACGATGAGTGAAGCACGCCGCAACTCGAGCGGCTCAGTAACAGGCCGCAACATGCTGAACGTGTCCACTGGCTGGTCGGAGAGCACCCACGCATCTTTGCTGTGACCGCCGCGCTGCATGGAGACGACTGCGCCGTTGGCCTCAGAGACGCGTACCAATCCTCCCGGCATCGCGACCCAGCCGGTCGGTGTATGCAGCACGTAGGTCCGCAGCACCATGCTGCGCGGTTTCAGGCGGTGCTCTTCCCAAACCGGTGCAGTCGATAAGGCCACCTGCTCCTGCGCAACGTATTCATGCGGAAACGCGAGTATGTGCTCGATCAGTTCTGTCTTCTTATGTTCCGGCAGCTCCGATCCGAAGACCGGTTCCATCCCACGCGACGGAAACGCGGGCTTCACGACGACCGAGTCCAAATTGTTCAGCACCCAATCGAGCGCCTTTGGCTGTCCGCACCACCAGGTGGCAACGGAGGGGAGCTTGAGCTCTTCGCCCAGCAGCTGTTTCGCCAGCCCCGGCAGAAACGGCATGATGGCGGCGGATTCAATCAGGCCACTCCCGAGCGCATTTGCCACCACCACATTGCCGGCGACAATCGCGTCCACCAGCCCCGGCACACCCAGCAGCGAATCGCCGCGCAACTCTAGTGGATCGCAAAAGCCGTCGTCGACCCGCCGCAGGATCACGTCCACCTGCTCCAGTCCGCTAACAGTCTTCAGGAACACGCGACGATCGCGCACCGTCATATCCGAACCCACAACCAGCGTGAAGCCGAGATACTTCGCAAGGAAAGAGTGTTCAAAGTACGTCTCGTTATGTGGGCCGGGTGTCAGCAGGACCACGCGCGGATTCTCACAGCGTGCCATCCCCAGCAGCGCCTCGCGTTGTGCGCGGAAGAATGGAGCCAGGCGCCGCACATTCGACGTGCGAAATAGTTCAGGCAACACGTCAGAGATGATGGTGCGGTTTTCCAGCGCATACCCAGTGCCCGAGGGCGCCTGCGTACGATCGGCAAGCACCCACCATTGACCATCAGGCGATCGTGCAAGATCGACTGCGAGCATATGCAGCTGGCTATGTGTGGGCACAGGCACGCCGACCAACGGCCTCAGAAATGCTGGACTACCAAACAACAGCGCAGCCGGAAAATGGCCTTCCTTCAGTAACGTCTGGTCGCCGTACAGATCTCCAAGCAGACGGCTCAGCAGCTCCGCACGCTGGATGATGCCCGCCTCAATAAACTTCCATTCGTCCCCCAACAGCAGTAGTGGAACAATGTCCGTGCGCCACGGCCGGTTGACGCCAAGAGGGTCGCCATAGATGTTGTAGGTGATGCCGTTCTCGCGGATGCGGCGTTCCGCCAGCGCCCAGCGCCGCGCCAGCTCCTCAACGCCCAGCGTATGCAGCGACTCCATCAAGGGTTCCCAGTGCGGGCGCGGAAGTACTCCATCGGCTGACGACTCGTCGAACGTGTCGCCATAGTGCAGCGCGGACTGATAGAGATCGCCGATCACGGCAGCAGCTCCAAACTTTTGAGATGAGCGCCAGTCGCCGGTGAAGGAAAGCGCAGGTCGAGGGTCATGGGGAACATCGCATTTCTCTCTTCCTCGGGGCTGGGGATAGTATCGGCTGGAGGCTCGGCGACCTGGAATCGCTGCATACGGCGCGCCTTCGCTTCCTCGAACCCGCGCGGCCGCGTCATATGCACGGACCCATCCGATGGCCCTGTAAAGTAAATGCACCGGGCAATCGAGCGCTTCAGACCAGTATCGATCAAGTCGAACACGAGCGGCGTGTGGACGGGAATCGTTGGGTGCAGCGAAGCAGAAAGCCGACGCGCGCGATAGCGCACTGCCGCCACGGCTTCGCCAGCGGTTCGCGGTCGGCGTCAGCGGCACACGGCGGCCGTTGCAGGCGACCACGAAATGCGAGCCGGCAGTCAACCCCGCCATCTTCACCTGCATGCGCTCGAGCGACGAGTCCACGCTGCGGCCCGTGCGACCCGAGTTCGTCTCCTCCGCCAGTACATTCCAAGGCTCAAGAGCCTGGCGAAGCTCAAGCTCGACGCCTTCTGCAGCTATGGATCCAATCTTCGGGAAGCGAAACTCCATGTGCGTTCGGAACCAATCGTCCTCAAAATGCAGATCCGCCAAACGCAGGTAGCGCAGGACTTCTTTGAAGTCTTCACGAATAAAGTGCGGCAGCATGAACCGGTCGTGCAGTCGGCTCTCCCACCGCACCAGGTCCGCGATGAACGGTTGCTTCCAGAAAGTGCACACCAGCGCACGCACCAGCAACATCTGCACCAGGTTCATTCGGAAGTGAGGAGCCATCTCGAACGCCCGGAGCTCCAGCAGCCCCAACCGCAAACCCTGCCCTTCCGGCGGGTACATCTTGTCGATGCAGAACTCCGCGCGGTGCGTGTTGCCGGTTACATCCACCAGTAGATTGCGGAAGAGGCCGTCCAGGATATTGGGTGGACACTCGCCGCCGTTCAGCTGGCTGAACGCGACTTCAAGTTCGTAGAGAGCGTCCACTCTCGCCTCATCGACTCTCGGGTACTGACTGGTCGGCCCAACATACATGCCGGAAAAGAGATACGACAGCGATGGATGCCGTTGCCAGAACGTCACGAGGCTGCGCAACAGATCCGGCCGTCGCAGCACCGGGCTATCGAGCATCGTCTTCGATCCCAGGACGATGTGGCTGCCTCCCCCGGTAGAAAGCTGGCTGCCGTCATAAGCGAACTTGCTCGGAGTCAGCCGATTCTGGAGCGCCTCCTCGTGCAGGATCTCGTTGAGCTCTTCAAGATCGTCCCAGTTCGCCGTCGGCGGCAAATTGACCTCGAGCACGCCGGGATCGGGCGTCAAGCCAAACGACCTGAGCCGCGAATCAGGGGGCAGCGCGTAGCCCTCCACCCAAACCCGAACCCCCAGGAAGGTGCATGTATCTTCTACAGCGGCGATCAAGTCAAGATAGTCTGCCACCACCGGCGTGTAAGGAAGGAAGACGTGAAGCCGGCCCTGCACCGCCTGAACGCAGAGCGCCGGTCGAATCAACTCTGTCGCTGTTTCGGCTGTACTCGAGAGCGGAGGCAACGGATCTGCCGCAGGAGTTGTGCCGAACAACTCAGGTCGCCGCGCTGGTCCACTTGGCAGCTTCGCAACTTCACCCTCGGTCTCGTGAGTAAGTTCATCGGGCGCGACAAACGGCACTTGGGCAGCCGTGATGCGATAGCCGATCGGCGAATCGCCGGGCGACAGTGTCAGCCGCTCCGGACGTTCAAACCACAACTGGCTCGACCAGGCCAAACGTCCCCCGGGCTGGCGCCGGCGCAGCGGAAGAATAAAGCCGGTGGGCTCTTGCTCTTCTTGCGCCCCCGGTTCGAACGCCTCGAGAATGTTTTCCTTCGTCACCTGCAGGCGTTCTGACAACGCTTCGATAAAACGCCGGCAGTCGCCCAGCCCGTAGTTGGTTTCGTCCTCTTCCCGCGCGATCAGCTCTGCGTTTTCCCATACCGGAATGCCGTCCACGCGGGAGATACACTGAAATGCCCAGCGCGGCAAAGGCTCATCCGGATACCACTTCCCCTGGCCGAAGTGCAGCAAGCCCCCCGGCGCAGTCCGCTCTCGCAGGCGTCGGATGAGCTCCAGTCCACGGCTGCGCTTCACCTCGCCCAGCGCCTCCACACTCCACTGTGCACTCTCCGGTTCGTCGATCCCCACAAACGTCGGCTCACCGCCCATCGTCAATCGAACATCCTGTTCCACGAGTCTACGGTCAACCTCATCCGCGACCTCCCGCACCCTCGACCATTCTTCCTCGCTGAAGGGCTTTGTTACGCTGGCCGGTTCGTTCAGGCGTTGTACTGTGAGGCTGAAGTCGAATTCAACCTTGGCCGGTTCCACCGTGCCCCAGATCGGTGCTGCCTGCGAAGGGCTGGGCGTGCACACCAGCGGCAGATGCCCTTCGCCCGTAAACAAGCCCGAGGTCGCGTCGACACCAATCCAGCCTGCTCCCGGCAGAAATACCTCGGCCCACGCATGCAGATCGGCCGAGTCCGCCCTCGGCCCCGGCGCATCCTCGTCCGGCATTTCATCCGAGGCCAGTTGAATCAGGTATCCGGAAACAAACCGCGCCGCCAGCCCGAACGAGCGAAAGACCTGGACGAGCAGCCACGCCGAATCGCGGCACGATCCCTTCCCTTCCTCGAGCGTCTGCTCACACGATTGCACGCCATGTTCTAACCGCGGCACGTAGTCCACGCGGTCTCGCACGCGCGCCGTCCAGTCACCCATGAATGCGACCGTGTTTTGCGCATCCATCGGAACTTCGCTAAGAAACGCCTGGAGCAGCGGTCCCACAGGTTCCACTGAGCGATAGGGTTCAAGATTGTGTGCGAGCTCCTCCGGATACTGAAATGGAAACGTCTCAAACCCCGGATCGACAAAGAACGCAAACGGATTGATGGGCGTCATGTCCGCCACCAGCGTCACGTCCACAACCAACTCGGACGTCTTGTGCGGAAAGATCACGCGCGCTAAGTGGTTCCCCAGCGGATCGAACTGCCAATGCAGAAGGTGATCGGTCGGTATCAGCTTCAGCTCATACTCTTTAATCGGCGTCTTGCAGTGCGGAGCGGGCCGTAACTGGATGACCTGCGGACCAAGAGCGACGTCCCGGTCATAACGATAGGCCGTTCGATGATGCAGTTTGACGTCAATACTCATGGATACTTCATCCTATACGTTCATCCGGCGTTCTATTTGCCCCTATTGCGACAGCACGCAGTGGAATCGCGGTTCAGAGCTCCATCCTCCTCAGCCGCCAAGCTAAACTAAGGACTTGCGCGGCCGACCGGGCCACCTTCCCTCAACATAGGAGTTCTCTCGTGCTCATTCGCTCTGAGTTTGACATCCAGTTCCGCCTGCCCGCTCCGACCGCGATCGTCGCGATGCTGCATCTGCACCCCTCGGTCGAGCCGCGGCTGCGGTCCCCTGAACAACTCCTCATCGAATCTCTCGACGAACCCTTCAATCACAGCCCGGCGTCCACTAACTACACGAAGTCTGTCGTCCCGTCGCGAGACTACCTCGACGTCTTCGGCAACCGCTGCACCCGCTTCATCGCGCCCGCCGGATACCTCTGGCTCACCGGCAGGTCCTTGATCGATGCCAGCCCCGAAGTCGACCCCATCTACGTCGATGCCCAGCAGCCGGCCATCGACGACCTCCCAGCGGAGGTATTGCAGTTCCTTCTGCCCAGCCGCTACTGCCAGGTCGACCAATTCGGCGCCATGGCCCAGGATCTCTTCGGCTCCTACCCCCAGGGCTGGCAGCGCGCCATCGCCATCCGGGACTGGGTGCACGAACGAGTCACATTCAACTACAACGCAGCGCGTCCCACCAAGACCGCCATGGACGTCTTCACCGAGCGAGTCGGTGTGTGCCGCGACTTCCAACACCTCGCCATCACCCTCACGCGCTGCCAGAATATTCCCGCTCGCTACGTCACTGGCTACATCGGTGACATTCGACAGCCCAACAGCGGTCCGGGAGACTTCAGCGCCTGGTACCAGGTCTTCCTCGACGGCCAATGGATCGACCTCGACGCTCGCCACAACTACCGCCGACTCGGAAGAATCCTGATGGCGACGGGCCGCGACGCCGCCGACGTCGCCCTCACCACCAGCTTCGGTGCCGCTCACCTTACCCACTTCTACGTCGACTCTTATGAGTTGGACGCTGAGGGCAACAGGGTTCCGCTGCCGAGCACTGGAGCACAGGAATCCCTTGCCGTCCCTGAACCAGCCTGCCTGAGCAACCCCACCCAAACCAACAATAGCGAGTCCAGCCCCACACAGACACAAGCAGCAACTCTGTAGCGTCGTGGTGTCAGTTTCGGTCCTGGTCGCTCATCCTGCGCCGTGCTCCTAGCCCGCAGGGACGCTACGCGGAGCTGCCTCTTCTTCTGCGCGCGATATCCCCAGTTCCATGAAGATGGGTTTTGCGCAAATCCGGACCGTATTTCCGCAATCCTACATTGAGCTACTTAGATGTCGAGGTTTTTGACGTCGAGGGCATTGTCTTCGATGAACTTCCGGCGACTTTCGACATCCTCGCCCATCAGCGTGGTGAAGATCTCTTCGGTGGCGGCGATGTCTTCGAGCTTCACCTGCACAAGAGTCCGGCGGGCAGGATCCATCGTCGTCTCCCAAAGCTGCGGCGCGGTCATCTCGCCGAGGCCCTTGTAGCGCTGGACTGAGTATTCCTTGCGGCCCTGCTCGATGACGTACTCGAAGACCTCACGCGGCGTCTTCTTTTCGACGGGATCCTGCGATACCTTCGCGGAGCGCTTGACGGGCTTGACTGCGGCTTCAGCCGGAGCAGCACCGGCATCCAACGCACCTTCGAGTTCAACCTCTTCGGTGTCCTCGAGCTCCTGCTCGGCTTGCTCTTCCGCAGACTTCGTCGCGGCCGCGGCGGCCTTGCCCGCGTACTCGACGAGGAAGGGCCCGACGAGCTGATCGCGAAGCTGCGCGTGCTTGGCCAGCAACTGGCGCGACTCAGGCGCCGCAGCCAGCGTCCAATCGATGTGGCGCGGCGCACCCTGCGCATCAACGTAGGTGATCGAGTAGGTGCGGTGCTCTTCGTCAAACTCGACGGGCGAGACACTCTTGAACTGGTACGTGCGTTCGATAGCCTTCAAACGCGTGTGCATCTGCTTGAGCTTCGCGTCCGTCTCGAAGTCGGCGCGGCGGATGGAGTCTTTGCCTTCGCTGGCGAAGATTTCGGCGAAGATGCGAACAACTTCTTCGTTGCGCAGGCGCTTGGCGACCTTATCAAAGAACCCGAGGTAATCGTTCAGCGATGCCATGTACTTAGTGAGGTCTTTGCCCTCAAGCTTTGCGCCACCCTCGCCGTAGCGAATGATCATGCCATCGGAAGCGCGCTTCACCATCACCTGCACATACTCGCGCTCATCCTTGATGTACTGCTCGAACTTGCCCTTCTTGATGCGATAGAGCGGCGGCTGCGCGATGAAGACGTGCCCGCGCAGAATGAGCTCCTGCATGTGGCGAAAGAAGAAGGTGAGCAGCAGCGTGCGGATATGCGATCCGTCGACGTCGGCATCGGTCATGAGGATGAGCTTGCCGTAACGCAGCTTCGCGATGTCGAAGTCGTCCTTGCCGATGCCACAACCGAGCGCGGTAATCATGGCGCGAATTTCTTCGTGGCCCAGCATCTTGTCGTAGCGTGCCTTTTCGACGTTGAGGATCTTGCCCTTGAGCGGAAGGATGGCTTGAAACTTGCGATCGCGTCCCTGCTTCGCGGTGCCGCCGGCCGATTCACCCTCGACGAGATAGAGCTCGCATAACTCAGGCTTGCGCTCGGAGCAGTCCGCGAGCTTGCCCGGTAGTCCGCCGCCGTCGAGCGCTCCCTTGCGGCGAGTGAGGTCGCGGGCTTTACGCGCAGCCTCACGCGCGCGAGCAGCATCAATGGCCTTGTTGATGATCTTCTTGGCGACCGATGGGTTCTGCTCCAGGAAGGCGCCGAGGCGCTCGTTAACGAATGCCTGCACAATGCCGGCAATGTCGGAGTTGAGCTTGCCCTTAGTCTGGCCTTCGAACTGCGGCTGCGGCAGCTTCACGCTGACAACTGCGACGAGACCTTCGCGGACGTCATCGCCGGAGAGATTCTCTTTAACATCCTTGAAGAGCCCAAGCTGCTGGCCGGCGACGTTGATGGTTCGAGTAAGCGCCGTGCGGAAGCCGGATAGATGCGTTCCGCCGTCGACCGTGTTGATATTGTTCGCGAACGAGAAGACGGTTTCGGAGTAGGCGTCGTTGTACTGGAGAGCTATCTCCATAACCACGTTGCCGGTCTCGGTCTCCATGTAGATAGGCTTCTCGTGGAGCACCTGCTTGCCCTTGTTGAGCAGCTTGATGAACTCGGCGATGCCGCCGGTGTACTTGTAGGTCTGCGACTTGGGCTCGCCCTTGGCGTCGGCCTGACGCTCGTCGGTTAGCGTGATCTCGATGCCCTTGTTCAGGAACGCGAGCTGGCGAAGACGGTTGGCGAGCGTGTCGAAGTTGTACTCGGTAACAGTGAAGATGCTCTTGTCCGGAAGGAAGTGGATTTTCGTTCCCTTGCGCTTGGACGGGCCCATTTTGCGGAGCTCAGAGATGGGGTCACCCTTGGAGTAGTCCATCTCCCAGGTGAAGCCATCGCGCCAGATCTCGACCTCGAGTGCTTCACTCAGCGCGTTCACGCAGGAGACACCGACGCCATGCAGGCCGCCCGAGACCTTGTAGTTTGACGCGTCGAACTTACCGCCAGCGTGCAGCATGGTGAGGACCACCTGCACAGCGGGCATGGTCTCGCCGGTGGGCAAGGTCTTGTTGTCGACAGGAATGCCGCGGCCGTCGTCGACGACGGTAATGGAGTTGTCGACATGGATGGTGACGTCGATGCGCGTGGCGTAGCCGGCGAGCGCTTCGTCGACCGAGTTATCGACGACCTCATAGACCAGGTGGTGCAGACCCATTTCGCCGGTCGAGCCAATGTACATGGCGGGGCGCAGCCGCACCGCGGCGAGGCCTTCGAGGATCGTAATATTTTCTGCGGAGTAGCTTCCGGACTCGGCTGGAGCCGACGATGCAGCGGGCGGAGGCGGGGTCTGACTGGCGGCTGTGGCAGGGGTAGTTTCTTCAGGCACGAACGGGACACTCCAATGGGCTCAGGCTGGGGTCAGAAAATCTTGCAAAACCCTTGAAAAGACTGGCGATTGACCAGTTTTCTCGACTCCTAAGTATAGCACGTTTGGAGCTGCTTTTGGAGGCTCGCGCGACCCACGGAGGGCACCCCGTTTGGGGTCTTTCGGAGTGCGCAGAAAAGGCCCTGAGCATGGAACTCCAGGGCCTTTATCTGGCGCAGTTAGAGGCCGACTCAGGCTGAGTACGTCACTGGCTTTTCAGCGACCGGGGGCGGCAGATGTTCCGCCAGAACGGCGTTGTAGAAGAGCCCGGCAAGCAGGCCGCCGATCAGGGGCGCCACCCAGAACAACCACAGTTGGCCCAGCGCCCAGAAGTCGCCTCCCGCCGCCACCACAATTGCCGGGCCGGTGGAGCGCGCCGGGTTTACCGAGGTGTTCGTGATCGGAATGCTGATCAGATGGATGAGCGTGAGGCAGAAGCCGATTGCCAGCGGCGCATGGGCTTTCGACGCGCGCTCGTCCGTAGAGCCAAGAATGACTAGGATGAAGAAGAAGGTGAGAAGCATCTCCGCCACCAGGCAAGCAAGGAGGTTGTAGCCTCCGGGGGAGTGGGCGCCGTAGCCATTCGAGGCAAATCCGTTCAGACTCCATGTCTCGCGGCCGGTGAAGATGATATACAGCGCGCCGGAAGCAACGATTCCGCCAAGCACCTGTGCAATCCAGTAGGGCAGAATTTCCTGTGCGGGAAAGCGTTTGCCTGCCACCAGCCCAAGCGTGACGGCCGGGTTGATGTGGCACCCGGAGATGTGTCCGATAGCATAGGCCATCGTGAGCAAGGTGAGCCCAAATGCGAAGGCGACACCGAGGAAACCGATGCCAAGCGAAGGGAACGCGGCGGCGAAGAGCGCGGCGCCGCAGCCTCCGAAGACCAACCAGAAGGTACCGAAGAATTCGGCGATACAACGATTCCTAAGAGAGACCTGCATGCTTCCTCCTGTGTTCCTGAATTTCCAGTGAAACCAAGACAAAGTACGGTGAGCGCAGACAGTCTACATCCGAAACATGCGGCGGTGATGAAAGAACTTTAGGTTATTCGACGAGCTTCGGCTGGGACACCGCCTTTGGAGCAACGCCAGGGTTACCAGACTTTGCAGTTGGGTACATGGACCATCGGCTGACCCGCTTTGCAGTCGAACGCCTTCTGGAACTCAGGCAGGTTCGACACCACACCATTGATGCGCGCGAACGGAGGCGAGTGTGGGTCAGTCGCGGCCTGCACTCGTTCGTTCTCCGGACGCTCGTTGGAGCACGCCCATTGCGCCATGCCGATGAAGAAGCGCTGGTCGGGCGTGAACCCGTCCCGGTTCGGCAAGTGTTCTCCGGCGGTTTCCTTCTTCCAGGCCATGTAGGCCAGCAGCGTTCCGCCGAGGTCGGCCACATCTTCTCCGCTCGTCAGCTTCGAATTAATGTGAATGTCATCCACGATGATGTAGCCCGCATACTGCGTGCGCACGCAGCCGATACGCTCCTCGAAGCCCTTGGCGTCTTCGGGCGTCCACCAGTCGCGCAGGTCGCCCTTGGAATCGAACTGCCGCCCTTCGTCGTCGAAGGCGTGCGTAAGCTCGTGGCCGATGGTCGCGCCGGTGTTGCCGTAGTTGGGCGCGTCATCCAGCTTCGGATCGTATAGGGGCGGCTGTAGTACGCCTGCCGGGAAGTTGATGTCGTTCATCTGCGGATCGAAGTAAGCGTTCACTGTTGGCGGCGTCATCCCCCACTCGTCGCGATTCACGGGCTTGCCCAACTTGTTCCACTCGTAGGCCTGGTTGAAGCGGTAGGCGCGGAGGACGTCGCCGGCGTAGTCGTTCGGCTTGACCTCCAGCGAGCTGTAGTCGCGCCAGTGATCGGGATAGCCGATCTTGTTCCGGATCGCGTGAAGCTTGCGCAGCGCTTCCTCCTTCGTCGCCGGACTCATCCAGTCGAGATTCTCGATCTCGTGCTGCATCTCGGCCTCAATCTGCTGCGTCATCAACTCGGTCTTGGCCTTGGTCTCAGCGGAGAAAGTGCGACGCACGAACTCCTGGCCCAGCAACTCGCCCAGGTTGCGATCGACGTTGCGCGTGCAGATCTTCCACCGCGGCGGCATCTGTGGCACGCCACGCAGGGTGGTGTAGTAGAAGCCGTAATAAGCCTTCTCGTAGGGCTCCGAGAGATAGGAGGCCATGCCACTCAGCAGATGGAAGCGAAGGTAGGCGCGCAGGGCGGCAACATCCTCGGTGGAGAGCTCCGTCTGCAGGGCCTTCAAAAACGCGGGCTGCGAGACGTTGAGCTTGGCCAGCCCGGGAGCGCCCTGCTCTTTGAAGTAGTCTGCCCAGTTGATCGCGGGTGTCAGCTTCTGAACATCCGCGATCGGCATCATGTGATACAGATTGTGCGGATCACGTTCCTGCACCCGCGTAAGCGACGCTTTCGCGAGCTCGGTTTCGATGTGCAGGATACTGGCTGCGTCGGCGTGGGCCTGCTCGGAGGATTCCCCACTGAGGGTTAGCATCTGGGCGATGTAGTCAGCATATTGCTGGCGCAGCTTCACGCTCTTGGGATCGGTCTTCAGGTAGTAGTCGCGATCCGGCAGGCCGAGTCCGCCGGCCCCAACCTCCACAATCACGGTAGACGAATCAATCGCGTCCTGCCCCGTGCCGGAGCGGAAGAAGAAGTTGCCGGGAGCATCGTGGTGCAACGCGGCGATCGCAGCGAGCAGCTCGGGCCGCGTCTTGAGTGCATCGATCTGCGCAAGCTCCGGCTGGATGGGCTTGTCACCGTCGGCATTGATGGCGACCTTGTTCATGCAGGACTGAAAGTAGTCGCCGATCTTCTGCTGAATTGGCGTGCGGTCGGTAGCCTTGGCATCCTGCTCCAGGATGCCCCAAAGAAATTGCTGATTCTCATTCGCGAGCTTCGCGTAGACGTCCCATGTGGCCTGGTCGGCGGGAATCGGATTCAGCTTCTTCCATCCTCCGCAGGCGTACTGATAGAAGTTCACACAGGGGTCGACAGCCTTGTCCATGCTGGTGAGATCGAGCGACGGCGAGTACGGCATCTCGGTGAGCGGCTGTGGTGCAGTCTGCTGCGCAAAGCAGATTGGGCCAACAAAAAGCGCAGACGCTAGAGCGGGGAGGACGACACGCAGAAGCTTGATCACAGGGGGGAATCTCCTGCGCAACATCGTACAGCAGCGGGAGATGCGAAAGGCGAGATGCGAGAGGCGGAAAGGCGCGGCTAAAACAAAAAATCCACGCCGTGTGGACGTGGATTACGCTGCTCTCGCGTCGAATCTAAAATTTGGTGCCGAAAAGAGGACTCGAACCTCCACTGATGCTTGCGCGTCTGGACTAAAGTTTGGTGCCGAAAAGAGGACTCGAACCTCCACTCCCTTGCGAGAACGTGGACCTGAACCACGCGCGTCTGCCAATTCCGCCATTTCGGCTCACAATCAGAGGCCACTGCTGTATCCAGCCGCGCGAACTGCGTGAAACCTTAGTTTCCCAGAGCGGGCGCCGGCTGTCAATGGTTGCTGGCTCGCGGGAAGGTTGCGCGGAGGCCGGAAGCTCAGGGTACACTGGGCGAATCCTGCGCGCAGGATTCATCGTCCAACTCACTAACTTTGACAGGAGCGGTACGGAGCCCTATGAGTGAGCCCTCGACCAAGAACCAGCCGGTCGCGCAACAGCAGATTCCCGAAGCACTTGCGCTGGAGATTCGGCGCCTTGCACATGACCTCTCCAACGCGCTCGAGATCATCGTGCAAACCAGCTACCTCCTGAATATGGCCGAGTTGAAAGAACCCGCCAGCGACTGGCTCCGCATGATGGATACCGGCGTCACTAAGGCCCTCGATCTGAACATGCAGTTGCGCGAATACATCAAACAACACACGCCGAGATAGTTTTCCGTTGTTAGTCCCCAGTTGGCGTCCGTTCTTACTGAGAACTAACACCATCCTTCTACTGCGTCGCCGCAATAGCCGTAACGACCTTGTCCATGGTGACGCGATCGGCTGACGTCGCGGGCGTGTGGTCATCTACAAAGACTGAGAAGATCACGGTGCTGCCACTCGCCGTGTCGAGGTAGCCGGAGAGCGCGCGCGATTCGCCCAGCGTTCCTGTCTTCGCGAAGACGTGGCCTTTGACCGGAGGATTGGGAAATCGCCGAATCAGCGAGCCGCTGTCCCCGGCGTCGGGCAGCGATGCCTTCCACTGCAGGAACCACGGCTGCTTTGCAACATACGCCAGGAACGTCGCCGTGGCGCGCGGTGTGACCAGGTCGTGATCGCTGAGGCCTGAGCCATCGAAGAAGATGAAGTCGTCGGGATCAAGGCCGGCATGAGAAAGGTAGGCGCGGAGGTAGCGCGCTCCAGCCAATGTAGAGCCGTCGCCACAGGAGGCTCGCAGACCGAGATGGTGCAGCAGGAGCTCGGCGTGAAGATTTTGGCTCACCTTGTTGGTGAGCACTACATCTTCAGCCAGCGGCGCGGAGGTGTGCGAGGCAAGCATCCCGCCGGATGGCACGGAAGGTGCCGAGCAGTCAGCCGTGCAGGTGCCTCCCGCGATGTTCATCGTGTCGCACGGATCAGGCGTCAATACTTCGGTACGGTAGCTGCCGGGGTCGTTCGCCTTCTGGTGCTTCGCGCGGGTTTTTCCTGTGACCACAATGCCGCGCTTCACGAGCATCGCCCGCAACACCATAGCCGCGTAATCAGCGGGATCGGCGATGGCAACTTCTTCAACGTCGGGATGAGCGTCTGCGGCAATCGAACCGTACACGCGGACCACGCGCGAGCCGGGCAGCCGCTCGACCTGGATGCCGTCCGCGTGCGCGCCGGCGGCTACCGTCCCCACCTGCGCTATGACGGTGTAATAGGGAGCATTCTGCAGCAGCTGAACTTTCGTGGGCTTGCCCGGCGTGACAATCAGCTTGAGCTGATTGTTGGCGATGCTGAGCGCGCTTACCGGTGCACCGAAGCCCCACACCTGATCGTCCTGTGCCCAGGATTCCGCGTACGGCTCATACGGAAACAGTGTGTCATCGCCGACGATGTCACCGTCGATGCGTTTGACGCCTTTGGCGGCCAGCTGGTCTACCAGCGCTGCGAGATCGGTGAGCGCCGGCAGCTGACCTAGAGGGGACGACGGCCCACTCTCCGAACTCGGGACATACGGCAAATCGTCAGCGCCGAAATTCGCGTCGCCGTCTCCAACCAACGTCAGGTCTCCCGTCACGGTGCCGGTTGCAGGATCGAACTTGCCGAAGATGCGCGTGTCGAAGGTCTTATTTGGGCCGAGCAGTGCCATCGCCGTCGCCGTCGTGAAGATCTTGTTGTTGGAAGCCGGCCGGAACAGCTTGCCCTCGTCGTGCCCATACAGCGGCGTGCCATCGAGCATAATGACGGCGATGCCCCAGTGCGCACGGGAGACCGAAGGGTCGGCGAGCAGCGTTTCGACCTGCTGACCAAGCGGGGTGGCTGAGCCGTTAGGATAGGCAGGGTGGAGGATTGCAGGCGCAGGCGGGGTCGGTGACGTCGCCTGCGCGGCAACAGCGACTGGCCGCATCGCCACGACAAAAAGCATCAAAATCAGTGCAATTTGCGCAGAGATTTGCATGGCGCAAGTCTACAGAATTGGTGCAATTTATGCATTGCGATAACCGAAGGAGGCCTACAATTGCGCGGTAAAGTGGACGAGCTTGAAACCAACCCCGAAGTCGGGACCGAGCCGATGAACCGCAGCAACTACAGGCCGCACTTTGAGTGGCAGTTGCGGACACGCAAGCTGGCACTGGGCCAACGTACGCTCCTGATGGCCATCATCAACCTCACGCCAGACAGCTTTTCAGGCGACGGATTGCTCGGAGGAAACGGGACAGCGGGCTTGACCCCTGCCGCAGCCGTCAACAAGCTGGCGGTCGCAACGGCCATTGAGGCCGTCGATGCGGGCGCGGATATCGTCGACCTCGGGGCGGAGTCAACGCGCCCAAACGCGACCCCGATCACCAGCGAACAGGAGCAGGCCCGCCTGCTCCCGGTGCTGGAAGAACTACTGCGCGAGCGGCCCAACGCCCTGGTGTCCGTCGATACCTATCACGCAAGCACGGCGCGGGCTGCAGCACGGGCCGGCGCGGAGATCATCAACGATGTCTCCGGTCTCACCTGGGATCCGTCGATGGCGAAAGCTGTCGCGCAGAGTGGATGCGGCCTAGTGATGATGCACGCACGCGGCCGCTCCGGGGAATGGCAGACGCAGCCTGGCCTGGATAGCAACGCGGTCGTGCCAATAGTCTTCGCCGGGTTGTGCGAGCAGTTGGCACAGGCCGAAGCTGCGGGAATCCGTACGGAGCGAATCGTCGCCGATCCCGGGTTCGGCTTCGGCAAGCGCGGCGCTGAAAATTTTGCGCTCCTGGCGCGACTTGGGCGTCTTCGCGAGTTGGGTCGCCCGCTGCTGGTGGGACTGTCGCGCAAAGGGTTTCTCGGGGACGCGGTCAAGCCTTTACAGCGCAAGAGCATAGACCTGACTGAGGCTCGCCGAATCGCCACGGCGGCAGCCAACGTTACGGCGATCCTGGCTGGAGCCCACGTGCTGCGGGTGCACGATCTGCAGATCGCGCAGGAAGCCGCAGCTGTCGCCGATGCGGTACTGAGCGCTGCCAGCCAAGACTGACGACGTCAGATCGTCATAATCTCTTTTTCTTTCGCACGGAAAAGCTCGTCAATGCGCTTAATCTCGTGGTCGGTGAGCTCCTGGATCTCGGCGTTGGCCCGCTTTTCGTCGTCCGCGGAGATGAGCTTGTCCTTGGCGGCCTTCTTCACAGCTTCATTCCCCTCGCGGCGGATGTTGCGGATGGACGTCTTGTGGTCCTCCACCGTCCCTGCCAGCAGCTTGACGGTGTCCTTGCGCCGCTCCTCGGTCATGGGCGGAACGGGCACGCGGATGATTTTGCCATCGTGCATGGGATTGAACCCGTGCTGGCTGGTCCGGATGGCCTTTTCGATGGCCGTGACCAGGCCCTGTTCCCAGGGCTGAACCAGAATCAGGTTCGCTTCCGGGGTGGTAATCTGCGCAACTTGCGAAATCGGGGTCTCAGTACCATAGTAGTCAACACGGATCCCGTCGAGCATATGGACCGATGCGCGGCCGGTGCGGACGCTTACGAGGTTCGCTCGGAAGTCATCCACCGAGCTGTTCATGCGCGCCTTGAGTCCGTCATATACGCCCGAAAGGCCCTCCATCCCTGCCATTGCCGATGCCATGGTGATTACAACCTCCTGATGACTGCCGGATGCTCCGGCTACAACCCTTGATTTTACAGCCGGATTTGCTGGCCCCGGTGTGCACCGAAAAGGGGTTAGGTTGTAGACGATTGGGTATAGCGAAAGGTGTAGCTCGAGGGAGAGAATCGTTGACTTACCCCCTGCGACCCTTATATCCTCGGATGAGAACTATACCTGTACGCCTTGCACTTGCATCTCAAAAGCTGGAGAGTCAGTGCGGCGGACTCAATTTATCGTTTACAGCCAAGGGCCCCCGGGTCGCGGCGGAAATAGGATCTCCCAATGAAGAAGACCTTTCTCCTCACTGCTCTCGCATTTGCAATGATCGCGGTTCCCGCACGCGCCCAGGGCGGATGCGGCGACTCACCGGAGAATCCCACTCTGATTTTGGCGGGATTGGCGGGTGGCGCCTACGCTATTTCCAACGTGCGCATGAAGATACGCGCACGTCGTGCGGCGAAGAAACGTTAGAATTCTGTCCAACGGTATCTTCTGACCGTAACTTACGGGCTGTATTCGATATTCGTGTTGCGACCTACCCCCCAAGGGGGCGCTGAGGTTTGTGTCAACTACCCTCTCATCTCCACCACAGTCCCGCACCCTCCAGTCTCGAACTGTCGTGGTGCTGGCCTCCATGTGCGCCGCGGTGGGCCTCCTCACCATTTGGCCGTCCGTCCAAGCCCTCTACAGCATTTGGACCACGGATGACCTCAAATCCATGGGGATGGTGGTTCCCCTGGTCTGCTATCTGCTGATTCTCCGAGCCTGGCAGAGCCTCGATTGGGAGACAGAAGGTTCCTGGTGGGGGTTCGCACTGCTGGCTGGCTCGGCCGCGCTGATGTTTTTGCGCGACCAGATGCTGTTGATCGTGACCATCAATAAAAATTGGTTGCTCCAACTCCCACCACTGCCCTTGGTTGCCGTTATCTACGCCGGCGGGATGGTGCTTCTATTCGGAGGTATGCGCCTGCTCAGGGCTGCCTGGTTCCCGGTGCTCTTCATGTGGGCCGTGATTCCCGTGCCGCAGACGTTCAGCCGGATGGTTGACCTGCCCCTGCAGCACGCGTCGGCCACCGTGGCCAGGGCCTGGGCGCATGCGCTCGGCCAGCAGCTTACCCAGGACAAACTTCGCCTGATGTTTACCCCGGAGTTCGGGATGTTCATCGCTCCTGGCTGCAACGGCATTCGCGGCGCCATTACGCTGGGATTGGCAGCTGTCGTGGTCAGCTATCTCTACCGCTTCCGCTGGTATGTGTACGCGCCGGTCGTAGCGGGTGCCGTCCTGCTGGGATACCTGTTCAACTTTCTTCGCCTCTGCCTCCTGGTCGTCTACTACAAGATCGCGCTGCCCTACCCCTGGCTACAGGATCACGCCAAGATTGCCGATTATGTGATCGGCGGGTGTCTCTTCGTGTGCGCCCTTGCAATCTTCTTTACGGTCGCCAATACACTGCGGAATGACCCGGACACGACCACGGAGCCGCCGCTTGAGGTGCACACTGCTCCTCTCTCCCCGGCAAACGCCCATCGGCTGCAAACCTCGCTGCTTCTGCGGGTCACAGCCGTGCTGGTAATGGCCGCGATCTTCGGCGTAGATGTGCTGCATGAACAGCGGATAGATGCAGCAAGGATGGCAGCCAAGGTGCCGGCCACGTTACCCAAACACATCGGCGACTTTACCCTAGAACGCACCTGGGACGAAACCCAGTTCGGCGTGCTGGTCTATAGCTGGGGAGACTATGCGGAGCCGACGGCGAACGGGATTCCAGGCGCGCACGTGATGCTGGGCGTCTCGCCGCAAACCGTCCATGATGCCGAGGTCTGTCATCTCGCCCGGGGCGACGATCCGACGTGGCATGGGCAGATCGTCGCAGCGACCGCGGGGGGCCAGGTGGAGTTGACGGCCGCAACCTATAACGATGGCGCAACCCAGGAGCTGGAAGCGTCTACGGTCTGTGATAACGGCGCGTGCCGGCAATACTCCGAAACTACCCAGCATGTAACCCTCATCTATGCGCGCCCGCACCGTGGCATTCCTCTTCAATCAGATACCACCCGGCCCATCCCCGTGATGCTGAAGGTCGAGAGCCTGGATACGATGACACCGGCGAGCGTCATGGAACCGCGCCTCGCGTCCACGCTCATCAGCTTCTTAAAGAGCGCCGACCTGCTTACCCTTACAGCGCCCTACGTCAAACAGTAATGGCGAAGTAGAAGCTGCTGGCCCGCAGGAGGGGCTTTCTGTCGTTAGGACAGGGAAATCTTCTGCTGGCAGATCACTGATTAATGGCGAAAGCTCAAGTTTGGCAGCCAGCAGGTTCGCATGGGTTGCCGCTAGTCGCCTATAATCAAAGCTCTCCCCTTCGTGTACCGCAGGGCTGGAATCAACCGAAGAATTCAACGAGCTTTGACAGATTCAAAGAGCAGTGAGGGTGTGGTTATCTTTACCGGAATCCGAGTGAGCGCAAGCTCCCTGAAGTGTACGACCCAGCCTGTGCGCACGCGCTCGAGCCGATTGGGCATCCTTGGCTATGGCCAGAACCGCTCCGGCTTGGCCGCTGTTCTCCGCTGGGGCCTTTCGATCTCAAGCCTTTCGACCCTGGCGATTGCGGCAATGATCTCTGCCGTCCCAGCGCTGATCCCGACCGCCGCGGCGCAGGTTCAGGCCACGCCACAGTTCTCCGCGGAAGCGGCGCCACAGGTCCTTTGCCCGATCCAGGTCATCGGCAACCGGCGCATTCCTAAAGAATCGATCATCGCGCGCCTCTTCAGCCACGCCGGTGACCCCTACGACCCGGCCGTCGTGGAGCGCGACTTTAATTCGCTCTGGAACACCGGCTACTTCGACAATGTTCGCATCGAGAAGGTTCCAGGCCAGGGCTGCCTCCAGCTGGAGGTCTACGTTCGCGAAAAGCCCACCATCAGCGAAATCAATTACAAGGGCCTGAACTCGGTCTCCGTCTCGGACGTGATGGACCGCTTCAAGAAGGAGAAGGTCTCCCTCAACGTCGAAAGCCAGTTCGACGAGACGCGCGTCAAGCGTGCCGAGGTGGTATTGCAGGAGATGCTCGGAGAGCACGGCCACCAGTTTGCCGTCATCAGGACCGAGGTCAAGACCATCCCGCCGGCACGCGTTTCGCTGACATTTGTCGTCAAGGAAGGCCCGACCGTCAAGGTAGGCAAGATCGCCTTCACCGGCAACCACGCGCTGAGCCACCGCGAACTTGTCGCGGCGATGAAGAATCTCAAGCCAATCGGCATTCCGCACTCCATCATTCTCGAAAACATCTTCCCGCGCACCTTCGACGCCAGCAAGCTGGACGAAGATGCCGACCGGGTACGCGAAGCGTATCGCGAGAAGGGCTACTTCAAGGCTCTTACGGGCGAGCCCCAGACCAATGTTCGCAATGCCGGTGGCATCAATCCTTTTACCCTGCATCCGTCGCATGGCAAGCGCGTCGATATCGTCATCCCCATTGAAGAGGGCGAGCGTTATCGCCTGGGCGCGATTACCTTTACCGGCAACAAAAATTACAAGAACGAAAAGGCCCTGCGCGCCCAGTTCCCCAACAAGGACGGCGAATGGTTCAACGCGCGGCTCTTCGCCAAGGGTATTGAGAATCTTCGCAAAGCCTATGGCGAAGGCGGCTACATTAACATGGTGCCGACCCCGGTCCCACACACCGATGAGGCCAAGAAGCTCGTATACCTCGATATCGACATCGACGAGGGCAAGCAGTTCTATGTGTCGCGTATCGAGTTCACCGGCAACACACTTACCCGCGATCGCGTCATCCGCCGTGAACTCCTGATCGAAGAGGGCCAGGTTTACAACAGCCGGCTCGTCGACCTCTCGCTGCTGCGTCTGAACCAGCTGAGCTACTTCGATACCCTGAAGGCTGACCAGGACGTCGAAACCCAACAGAATGCGGACGCAGGCACGGTTGACCTGCTGATCAAGTTGCACGAGAAGGGCAAGAACTCCATCGGCATCAATGGTGGCGTCAGCGGCCTCTCGGGTTCGTTCCTTGGGTTGAACTACCAGACCAACAACTTCCTCGGACTGGGCGAAACGCTGAGCGTCACGGCCAACATCGGCGACCTCTCACGCAACATCAGCTTCGGGTTCACGGAGCCTTACCTGCGCAACAAGCCGATCTCGCTCGGCATCCAGGTGTTCGATCGCAAAACGGACTTCAATCCAGCGAAGAGCTACGCGATCACCAGCGGTCAAAGCGAAAACCTGACCAACGCGCAGAATTCGCTCCTCAATAACTACAACCAGTCGTCCAAGGGCCTGACGATCTCCACCAGCGAGGCGCTGCGCAAGCTCTTCCGTCGCTCGGGTGTTGCGCGTCTTGGGCTCGCCTACTCGCTCTCCAGCTCCGGGATCACGACCTTCAACCAGAACACGCTGAGCGTCTTCCAGACCCTGGCGTTCCGGTCCGGCATTGCGGGTGCAAACTCCTTGAACGGCATCGTCACCTCGATCGTGACGCCGAGCTTCAGCTTCTCCACCCTGGATCGCTCCATCGGGCCGCACAACGGCAAGGACCTGAGCGTTGCCTTCCAATTCGCCGGTGTCGGCGGTAATACGAAGTACTACCTGCCGTCCGCGTCCTGGCGTCAGTTCTTCCCCATGAAGGGCCTCAAGATCAACAGGGAAGGACATAATGTCCTTGCCTATCGCATCCAGCTGGCGAACATCGCCGGATTCGGTGGCCAGGTTGCTCCTCCATACGCCCGCCTCTACGGCGGTGGCGAGAATGATCTGCGCGGCTTCGACATCCGCTCGATTTCGCCCTACACTTTCCTTCCAACCAAGGTGATGTTCAACCTGACAAACCCGGATGGGACTGTGGTCCCGCGCGATCCCAGCAACCCAACGCTGGGCAATGTGCAGCTCCCGCTTCCCGTCTATCGCCTGGCCCCGATTGGCGGCGATACCTCAGTAACGGGCAATCTGGAGTACCGCTTCCCTATCATCGACCAGGTGACCTTCGCGTTCTTCACAGACTTCGGCATGGTCATGAATCTCCAGCCATCGCAGCTGCGTGAGAGCCCTCTCGGCATCTCGGCGGTCAATAGCCCACTGTACGGTTGCCCCGAGGTCATCAACGGAAACTGCGTCGGTGGCTACCAGCTGCCGCCGTTCTCGGAATACCTGAAGACGGTTCCGGGAACCAACTATGTCCCGCGCATGTCGACTGGAGCGTATCTACAGGTGGTCATGCCGATCATCAACGCTCCGTTCCAAATCTACTACGCGTACAACCCTCTGCGGCTCTACAAGGACATTCCCCAGGAGATCGTTGCTCCCAGCGCACCCGCTTGCACTGGGCCTGCAGCAACGTGCTTCAAGGACTTCTTCCCGTTTGAGACGTCCCCAGGGGCTGCCTCCTACAGTTACCAGCAGGCGCTGCAATACTACGGAGCGGATTACGTTCTGCGCGAGCCGCGCAAGACGTTCCGCCTGACTATCAGCACCTCGTTCTAACAATCCCGTTCCGCATTCGAACGGCGGCAGGAAAGACAATGGGTTGGCGAAGAATACTTCGCCAACCCACATTTTTTGCCTGCTAGTTGGAAGAGGAAGACGTGCCCGATCCCAGCGCTATCCGGTTCAGGATCTGCTGCGCGAAGACGATCCGAATATGGAAGTGCCTGGCAAAGTCCGGCAGGAACTCCGCGACCAGCGGCCCGATCGGATCAGTCGCGTACCCAACCAGAACACGCTTGGCCGTATCCGGTACGTTGGTTCCGATGCCCGGAACATAGAAATTGGAAATCTCCGCGCTCAACGGAACATTGATGATCGTCGCGTAGTTCGGCATCAGTGAACCATCATCATGCTGCGACACCAGCGTGTGAATCAGCGCATGCGCAATCCGTCGCCGGACCGTCGCGTTCGGCATGCGATGGTAGCGCGGATCCTCGTGAAACACGCTGGGAAGCACATACACTCCCGTGAAAAGCCCCTGCGCGTCCTCGGCGAAACTATAGCCTGCCAACCGGCCCCAGCCAGCGAACCCCGGACCATACGCAGAGTGAGGATCGATTGCGACAGAGATCCCGGAGTATGCCGCGATCGTCAAAAGATTAAACGGATCAGTAAGCGCATGGAATGCCAGAAGCCCCTTCTGATTCGAGGTCAGCGGCTGTATGTACCCGGTCACCACGATGAGCTGCAACTGATCCGCGCAGGCTTGCTTGGCGTCGGGCTCGACGTCCGTGGCCGCGCCCTTCGTGCGCTTGCTCTTCGGACAGGGAGGTTCTTGGCTCGCCGGAACGGTCGCGTTTGTTTGCGAAGTCACGGCGCCCGGAGAAGGCGTCGGCGGTTGTTGTGCATTTTGCCCGGTTGGATCGCTCCCGAAAAGCAGCGCACTCGGTGCATCCGGAAGCGCATCTCGTTCCAACTGCGATTGGGCGCTCGGCATGACGAGGCATAGACAGAGCACCCCCACCATTGTCAGACCTTGATGCAAGCCGGGAAGTCGCGCTTCACTTTTCATGCCCCGTTGTCCGAGGTCACACATGCAAATCACGTGTTCCTTTCCACCGAGGTTCGTCGGGACGCCTGGCATCTCCGGCGGATCGTATTGCGCACGCCCTGCCCGCTCAGTTCCGCGCCAAACCGAACCTACGGCCGCCCGCCAACTCTAGCGGCCAAGATGCAGAACGTGCCAGAAACTCGCCGTGAATTCGATCAACAAAGAGCTCGCGGCAGATCCGGCGATCGAACTGGCGTACGCCTTCGCGTTGTCCGCCGCATTGCGGTTGCTGGCAGGATAGAAGGCGTTATTGAGAGCAGTCGAAGAGGCATAGCCAAGCAACTGAGCGCCGTTGATGGTTCGCCGTCCACTGTCGCTGCGGGTAACTACCGGTCGGAGGAGAGCAAAGAACACACGATGCCCGAAACTGTACTGATTGCCCTGTATGTAGTATCGGGGATCCTCATGCAGCAGCGGCGCAAAGACCGAATCGGTGAATACACCCTGGGTCGTGTCTCGGATGGCGCCCGCCCCCAGCCGCTGGCCAAAGGCGCCGCGGTCTGTGCCGTAGTTCGGTTGGCCATTGCGTAGCTGCTCGTACCCCGCCGCAAAAATGATGCCGCCAAAGTTCTGCAGGCTGTAGGTGCCCTTCAAACCAATGATCACCTTGTCGCGAGCCGTGATCGTTTGAGCCCGCATATCCGGCATGATGTACTTCCGATGGATAGGCGCAACCTGGTAGCCCCCGGGCTGATCCGTGGGAACCGCATCGGAGGGCCGCACGGGACCGACAGTGAGATCCAGGACCGCTGGCTGTGGCTGCGGCGCATCGATCACAGGAGCAGATGGCGCTGTAGATGCGGGCTGCACCATAGCAGTAGCAACCGTTGTGATTTCAGCAGCCGCCGTCACGCTTTGCGCCGCAGCCGAACCGGCGCTCATGCATGCCAAGGGTACAAGCAGAGCGAGTGCTCTTCGCGCGCGGGTTCTGCTCGTTGCCGATGCTTTCCGGCATTGGACTTTGGTCTGGTTTAAGTACATAAGTGCGCTCAACGTTCTAGTACCCACTATTATCGTGCCCTTTTCCGCGTCCTCGCGTTCAGCGCGCCGCGCTTCTAGGAAAAATGCTGTCTTTCTACGGACGCGGTCTCCTCGTACATGGTTGTTCACCTTATCAAATCCGCGGAATTCTTAGTTTTGCATCGGCCAACCATCACCGCCTCGGAGCTCTCGAGACCCGCGAAATTACACCGGAATGCTTCTCGCGACCAGTAACCAGTCAGGCACTCAGCGTTGACTCAAGTATCAACAGCCCCCAATCATGAAAGTTGGATCTTCAGCGAAAGGAGCCCGTCGTTGCCGAGCATTGCGGAGATACAGTTGCCCAGCAGTGAAGACAAACCGTTGCCAGCCGATGCAGACCGACGGACGCCAGGAATCGCGAGGCCCAGCGAACAGCGCTCGACGTCCGCGCAGCGCTGGCCCCGGCTCGCCGGAGTCCCCCTCGTCGCTTTAGTGCTCGCCACGGGCTGCCACCATCAAAAACACCATCCCTATGCGCCCCCACCCCCGCCCTTGCGCACGCAATCCTCAGTACGGCCCTCCCGGCCCATTCAACCCGACGAGACGCTCCGAGATCGCGAACCCGTCCCCACACCCGAAGGCCGCCCGGAGTTCGTCGAGACAGGCATGGCTAGCTGGTACGGGCCGAGCGGCCATCGCGCCGCGGATGGCTCAGCCTACGACGGCACCGGCATGACAGCCGCACACAAGACACTTCCGCTCGGTACGGTGGCTCGCGTCACCAATCTCGCGAATGGCGAATCGGTAACGGTTCGTATCACCGATCGTGGGCCGTTCTCGCACGGTCGCATCCTGGATCTCTCCGAGAGCGCAGCCAAGAAGATCGACCTCTATCGCATGGGCGTCGCGCAGGTGCGCATCGAAGCCTTCGCCAATACGAGTGCACCTGTCGAGGGCAAGTGGTGCGTGCAGACCGGCGCATTCCAGACCGAACAGGACGCGCTCGACCTCAAGAGCGCCCTGCTGCGCCGCTATGCCGGCTCCCGGGTCATCGAATTCGCAAGCGCTACCGGCTACTGGGTGCGCATCGATCCCGTCCGGCACGACCGCACAGAAGCCGCCGCCATCAAGGACTGGATCGGCACGCCGCTGCCTCAGGTCGTGCCCTACCTCGTTCGCGTCAACTGAAGTTCAATCCTTCGGCAGCGACGGCGGTGGGTAATACGGCACCTTCTGCTGTTCCTCATTCGCCCGTTTCACCGTGATGTCGGCTAAGAGCAGCTCAGGTGCAATCACTGTCTGCGGCACCGTGCCTACCTGTTGCGCGATGTAAGGCTTGCCACCGGCAGCAAGAATGCCGCTGCGTATCGCGCGCTGATCGAGTTCATCAAACACAGCTCCACGCACTAGCGTGCGCTTGCCATCCGGGGACACCCGATACAGCAGGCGCGGCGCAAGTTGTCCGCCCAACGTCTCCACCGAATACACATCTCGGCCCTGCTCTTTCGCAAGTGCCAACAATTTGGCATGCAAGGCGTCCGCGGAGAGAGGATCGGACGACTTGATGAGGATCACGCCCGCGCGCGGACGAGCGCTCTGCCCCAGAGTGGCGCGCCCATGGCCGTTCGACTCCGGAAAGTCCTTCACCGGCTGACGCCCAATCAGATAGTTCATCAGCTTGCCATGAACCACAATATCCACCGGCTCAACCGGCACTCCCTCGTCATCGACCTTGTACGCGCCGAGCAGCGCGTGGCCTTCAAAGCTGCGCAGCGTCGGATCATCCACCACCGACAGAAAGGTCGGCAGAATAGGCGTCTTGTAACTCGATTGATACGCTCCCTGCGTGCGCGCGGAAGTTCCCATATCCGGGCGATCTGCCTCCACGTTCGGCACGAACAGGCGGTTGAACACCTCCGCCGACGCATCGCCGGAGAACAACACGGGCCCATGGTAATCCTCCGCATCGACAATCGGCGCATGCCGCAGTTCGTTGAAGCTGATCAGGTCGTCCACCACGCGCTTGTCCAAAGCCGCTTCGCTTTCGAGACCAGCTGCGGTGGTTGCCACCGAACCATTGCTGCGACCAAGCTCCATTCCATCGTCCGCCTGGCCGCCAACGCTCACTCCTTCCGTGTATCCGGAATATCCATGCCGCAACATCGTCCCATCCGTATTCACGGTGTAGCGATTCACCACCAGCGCACTAATGCTTGCCGAGCTGTATTGCACTGACGCGGCAAAGCCTCGCGTCTCCAGAGACTTATCAAAGAGCCCACTGGCCACAATTAACCGGTGCTTCCAGTCATCGCGATCCAGCGTCAGCGTTTGCAGCGGCTCAATCAGAGTGACCGCCTTCGCCGGCGTGAAGTCATTCGCGGTAGGTGCGCTCTGAAACGTCTTCAGCGTCGCCTGTTTCGTCGCGTAAGCGCGCAGCGCATTCTTGTAGGCGTCATCAGTTGCTGACCACAGCGCATACTTCAGCGCGGCAGGATCGCCGTCTGCTGGAGCAAGCTCGAGCGATCCGTCGCCGCGCGCAGAGCTCGAGTCCGAAGTCTCGCTGCCTATGCGCACCTCGACGCGCACCACGCGCTGATGATTCTCGGTTTCGCGCGTAAGCGCGCCGTAGCTGGCGATTGCATCGTAGGTGTGGATGTCCTCCAGCCGATACTGAATAAAATACGGTCGCAGCATGCCGGGAATCACCAGGTCTGCCTTCTCACGCGCCAGCTCCTGTTGCATCGCGGCAAGAATTGGGTCGGCAGGTTGTGGCGCCTGGGCCATCGCAAACGAACCAATCGCCGGTAGAAGAAGCAGGGCGCGTAGTTTCACTAGCGACCCCCCTTCGGCGAGCTCGATATATTTGCCGCATCATCCAGGGGCGGTGGCGGCACGATCGGCGGTCGCGCGGTTCCCTGTGCCTGCCGCTGCGTCTCGATCTGCGACACCAGCATGGCGGGCGCCACGGCACTGACCGGAATCGTTCCCGACTCCGCCCCGCAGAGCCCGTTGAAGATCTGCGGCTGGTCGTCTGTCGCGACGATGCTGCGCAGCGCCGCTTGCGGCGTTCCCACAATCGAAACGCCGCGAACCAGCTCGTCCGGTCGGCCGTCCACATACACGCGGTACACCACCAGCGGAATCACCTGGAACGCCTGTGGCGACCGGCGCGTCGTAACCGCAAAACCCGAGCTGATGTCCTCAAAGTAAAGCCCGTACGTCTTGCCCTGCTTCTTCGCCGCTTCCTTCAGCATCTGCCTCAGCTTGGCATCGCTCACCGTCTTGGTCGACGTCACAATTAAATTTCCTTGCCGCCCGGTCGGCATCTTGCCCGTCTCCGCACGACCGTGTCCATTGGAGTGTGCGAACCCCGCGATCGGCAGCCGCGACATCAGGAACGTCTGCAGCACGCCGTCCTGAACCAACTGCACCCGCTGCGCCGGCTGGCCCTCATCATCAAAAAGATAATGCCCGCTCAGCGGATGGCCGTCGTATTGGGTCAGTGTTGGATCATCGGCGACAGAAAGAAAGTCAGGGAGGATTGCCTTGCCAAGCAGCTTGGTAAACGTCTCACCTTCATCATCACCGCGCTGCCGCTGTCCCTCCAGCCGATGTCCAAGCACCTCATGAAAGAACACCGCCGCCGCGCGACCCGAGAGGATCGCCGGCCCGTTGTAGGGCTCCGTAATCGGCGCAGTCCTCAGATCGTTGAGCCCCTTCGCCATCGCCTGGGTCTTCGCCATCACCTCTGCCTGGTCCGGCAAATGGCCCGTCGAGTCTGCCTCGAACGTCTCGTCGCGGAACATGTCCATGCCGTCCGACGCGCGCGTCCTCGCCGCAACGATCAACCGCGCCACATGATTCGGCGCTGCCACCTTCGTTCCATCACTCGACACAAAATAGTCGGTCTCGTGCGTGGCCTGCAGCACGGCCGTGTCGTAGAAAATATCCGGATACTGGCGAAAGACCCCGGAGATTTCACGCAGCCGCGACTCCCACGCGCTTCGGTCCACGCTGAGCGGCGGCTCGATCGGCAGGATATCGACCTCCGGGCGCTCCTCGGTGAAGTCGGGCGAGGAATCCTCCTCGTGTGCGCGCACCTGCTGTTCCGTCTTCACCTTCTCCAGCGCGTCGAGCGCCTTTCCGTAACCGCGATTCGTCGCATACCAGAGCGTCCGTTCAATGGCCGCGCGATCGTCCGTCAACGGCAGCGCCATCGTCGTGAGCGCGCTGGTGCGGTGCGCGTCGTGCGTGTTGTCGAGCAACGGCGATCCCAACCGCACCTGCACATCCGCGGTCCGCTCATGCGACTCGGTCGAGTTCATGATCGCGCCATACTGCGACGTGATCGTCACACTCTCCGCGTCGGCCACCGAGTAGCTGATGAAGTACGGCTTCTGCGCCGGCATTTTTTCTTTCGTAGAGGCCACAGGTTCCGTCGCACTGCCAAGGTCCGCGAGTGCGCGTTGCAGCTCTGCCGTCATCGCATCCATCAGCGGCGGTTCCGGCGCAGCGGTTGCACTTGGGTTGACGCTCGCGGCCTGCGCCAATACCGTCGGAGCCAGTGCGAAGGCCGGCACGCACAGGCTGATAATCAGCGCTTGCCTGAGATACGTTTGGAGACAGTCAATGCGGAATACTGCGGGGCGGTTCGAATCGGGTGAGATCAAGGAGGTGTCAACTTCCAGTCTGTGCGCGTCATCTGGCGCGATATGCTCTGAGTGTATCGAATTGCCCGTGCTCACTGTTCATCACCGGCCTTCGCACCACGCAATCCTTGAGACGAGGAACGTTGCGCACTTGGCTACATCCGATCAGCTCGCGCCTACAGAAATTCTCAGCAAGTATGCTCCAGCAAGGAACCCTATGACTCTGCGTCGTTTGCCGCTACCGTTTGTCGCCTCTCTCTTCCTTGTTCTCGCCCTCGGCCTCAGCGGTTGCGCCAAAGAAACCCCAGCCGAGCACGCCGCCAACGTGTACGCCGCGCAGGAGCTCGCCGCGGCACCGCCCCATGGCAACATCCCCGACTACTCGCTCTCGCCGCCAGACCTCGCCAAGGCGCAACATCTCAGCGCCCTGAATGAAAGTCTCCACTTCGGCGACGAGGCCTGGAAGATCATAAGTCTCCTGCTCCTGCTCAGCTTCGGCGCTATCGCCCGGATGCGCGACGCCGCCGTAAGGCTAAGCTCAAACCGCTGGGCGCAAGGGTTCTTCTTTCTCTTCCTCTTCGTTCTCGCACTCTCCCTCCTTGACCTTCCGCTCGATCTCTACTGGCATCACCTCTCGCTCCAGTACGGCCTCTCCGTCCAACGCTGGCCAAGCTGGTTTGGCGACCAGGCCAAGTCGTTCGCACTCACCTGGATCATCGGGGGCCTTCTCCTCATGCTGCTCTTCTGGATCATCCGCAGGCTCCCGCGCAGCTGGTGGTTCGCCTTCTGGTGCGTCTCCATCCCTATCGTGCTCTTCGGCATCTTCGTCGCGCCCTACATCGAGCCGATCTTCTTCAAGTACCAGCCACTCCAACAAACCAACCCCGCACTCGTCGCCCAACTCGAGCAGGTCGTCGAGAAGGGTCACATGAACATCCCGCCTGAGCGCATGTTTCTCATGAAGGCGAGCGCCAAGCTCACCACGCTAAACGCCGACGTCGAAGGCTTCGGCACATCCAAACGCGTCGTGGTCTGGGACACCACCATCTCCAAGATGACACCCGACGAAATCGTCTTCGTCTTCGGCCATGAGTCCGGCCACTACGTCCTCGGCCACATCGGCAGCACCCTCGTCTTCACCTTCGTCATCCTCTTCGTCACGTTCTATCTCGGCTTCCACTTCGTGCAATGGGCGATCGCGCGATTCGGCGTCCGCTGGGGTATCAGCTCTCAAAATGATTGGGCAGCACTCGCTGTCCTGCTGCTCGCCTTTTCCTTTTTTGGAATATTGCTCGAGCCAATTGAGAACTCCTACAGCCGAATGCATGAGCACGCCGCCGACGTCTACGGCCAGGAGGCCATCCACGGCCTCGTCCCCGATCCCCAATCCACCGCCGTCGGCGCCTTCAACGTTCTCGGCAAGACCTCCTTCGCCGATCCGAACCCCAACTCGCTTTACGAATTCTGGACCTACAGCCATCCCGCAATCGGTCGACGCGCCGCATTTGGGAAGGCCTACAATCCATGGATTCCCGGAATGGAACCAAAGTATTTCAAGAAGTAGTCGCGCAGGTTTAGCATGCGCACATGGCTACCACTCCTGACTGTCTCTTCTGCAAGATTGCCTCGGGCACCATTCCCGTCACGCGTCTGTTTGAAAACGATCACGTGCTGGCGTTCCCGGACATCAATCCACAGGCGCCTGTGCATATCTTGATCATCCCCAAGCGACACTTCGCTTCGCTCGCACATACCTCGTCGACTGAAGCCGAATTGCTCAGCGAACTCTTTCTCGCCGCTAATAAAGTCGCTCAGCTGCAACACCTCGACAATGGTTTCCGCGTCGTGATCAACACCGGTCCTGATGGGGGACAGGCCGTGGATCATCTTCACCTGCATCTGTTGGGAGGAAGGCAGATGCATTGGCCACCTGGCTAATCCATGCAACCAAAGTTATCCTACGGTGGTTACGAGACACGATGACGAGTAACGCGCTTCGATCGCGCGAAGTAACATCGCATCGACGCATTGAGTAACACGACAACCTTAGAGATTGCTAACACTTCAAGTGTGGGATGAGGTCGAGTTAACTAGGATGGTTCACGTCGCACACACGCTCAAACGCATGTCCTTAAGCGTCGTTGCAAGTCCTCCGAGCGTCCAATGAATGAGCTGCTGACAACACATCAAGAACAAGCGTGAACGCCACAATCGCTTGACCGTTCGGTAATCGCTGCGATTTGCGGCTGTGGAAATTTCATTGGAGGAAACAAGACGATGGCATTGAAACAACCAGTTCCAGTTCCACTACACGACACTGCGATCCCCGCGGGCGGATGGCGCACGGGACAGCGTGAGAAAGCCGTCTTCGCCGGCGGATGTTTCTGGGGCGTACAGTCCGTCTTCCAGCGCGTCAAAGGCGTCGAGAAAACGATCGTCGGTTACTCAGGCGGTGATGCCGCCACGGCGAACTATCGCACGGTATGCAATGAAGAGACGGGGCACGCAGAGGCCATCGAGATCCTCTACGATCCTGCAGTCGTCAGCTATGGCACGCTATTGCGCGTGTTCTTCTCGGTAGTGCACGACCCAACGCAGTTGAATCGGCAGGGCGCGGACGTCGGCACCAGCTACCGCTCGGCGATCTTCTATACCGATGAGTCGCAGCGTGAGATTGCGCAATCGTATGTGCAGCAACTCAACGCAGCCCACATCTTCGCCAAGCCCATCGTCACCCAGATCACACCGCTCGTCGCGTTCTACGCCGGCGAGGACTATCACCAGGACTACGCCATCAAGAATCCGCACAACCCCTACATCCAGGTCTGCGACATCCCAAAGATCGCAGCGCTGGAGCAGCAGTTTCCTGATCTGTTCCAGGACTACGCCCGCAGCTAGGGAACATCCTTAGTCATCCTTGCATTCAACCGTTAGTTCATCTCGGTCGTCCAACCGCCTATGCTAATAGGTAGATAGGCGGGATATATCCATCTCGCTCCAAAGACGATGGGGGCCGAATGGAACTACGGGCGCGATCCAAATCTTCTTTGACAGAACGATTTAGAGTAGCAATTCGCCACGGCGTACTCCTGTACGCGTTGGCCTTCGGTGTGACCCTCGTTCTATGTCATGCTGTTGGCGCACAAACCGTAACGCAGCCGCCCACCACGCCCGAACAAGCGGCAAAGCAGGCAGAAGCCAACCATCCAACCCAAAAAGCCAACCCCGTCGACAAAACACCTGAGCAGAACCAACAATCCAAGGAAACTCCCCAGCAAAACGGGGAAGAAGCAGCAAGCACCACACGACTCGCCCTTGGGCCTCTCGACCCTTCCACTCCTCCGAAGAATCTTCCCAAAAATCGCCCCGTAATCGGCCTCGCTCTCGGCGGCGGCGGTGCGCCGGCCATGAGCGAGATCGGCGTCCTCCAGTGGTTTGAAGACCACCGCATTCCAGTCGATGTCATCGCCGGCACCAGCATGGGTTCCATCATCTCTGCGCTGTACGCCACCGGCCACACACCGGAACAGATGAAGCAAATCCTTACAGAGGACTCCATTAACTCGGTCTTTCGCGTCGACCAGGCCTATAGTGCGCAAAGCTTTCGTCGTCGCGAAGATAGCCACGACATTCCCAACGGCATCACGGTCGGCCTCAAGCATGGCGTCGGCTTCCGCAATAGTCTTCTCACTGAAGCCGGGCTCAACGAATTGCTCGAAAAGCAGTTTCTCCGCTACAACGATGCAGTCGACTTCAACAATCTGCCCATCCCCTTTCGCTGCCAGGCCACCGATCTTACCGACGCCAAGACCGTGACCTTCGCACGCGGCTCTCTGCGCGATGCCGTCCTCGCATCCGCTTCCATTCCTGGTGTCTTCCGCCCATTCCAGATGGATGGCCATGATTACGTGGATGGAGCGATCCTCGAAAACCTACCCACGCCTCAGGTTAAGGCCATGGATGCAGATGTGGTCTTGGCAGTCAGCCTCGAGCTTGCACCGGTGGGCAACGGCGAGCTCAACAACATCCTCGGCGTTCTACAGCGCGCGTTTGCCGTGGGTATCGAAGTGAATGAAGCGCGTGATCGAAGACTGGCGAATGTCGTCATCACGCCTGACGTCAGCGCTTTCAATGCCGCCAGCTATAACAAGGTGTATCAACTCGCCGCGCAAGGGTACGCCGCCGCCGAAGCCAACAAGACCGCCCTTCTAAAATACTCCCTGCCGGATGATGAGTGGCAGCAATATCTAGCCCAGCGCAATGCCCGGCTTCACGGGCCTCCAGGCACCGTTTTGCGGGTGGAAGTCGACGCTCCCAATGCCGGAGTCAAGGCCGCCGCTGAGCGCCTCTTCTCTCCACTCGTCGGACAGCCCATGGATACCGATCGCATCGCCGCGCTGCTCTCGCAGTTGCGCAGCGACGGTCGCTATGACGCGGATTACACCGTCGGCTACGATCGCACGGTCCGCGGTCGCCCGATTATTCTCGTCGGAGTTAAAGATAAGCCCACCGGCCCACCCTTCCTCGTAGCAGGATTCAATCTCGAAGCCCAGACCGCCGGTGTCACCCGCGCCACCATCAACACCATCCTGCTTTATCAGGACCTCGGCGGCTATGGCTCAGAGTGGCGAACGCACATTGACTTCGGTTTCCTGACGCGCATTCAGACCGAGTACTACCGCAAGATCAACTGGGCTGGATTCTTTGTCGCGCCCCGCGGCAACATCACGCGCACGCCGTATTACATCTATAGCGGTAACACGCGGCTCTCCGAGCGCCTCGATCAGAACGCCGGCGGTGGCGCAGACTTTGGCTGGAGCGATGGACGTACGCAGGAAATTCGCGCCGGATGGCAGCTCGAGAACGTGCGCTGGTACGTTACCACCGGCTTCGATGGAATGCCGGAGTATCGCGGCAACGCCCAGACCGCTCGTGTGCAATACATCTATGACTCACGCGATCGCGCACTCGTACCAGAGTTCGGCATTCGCTCGCAGACCGACGTCGGCTATCTCTATGCAACACCGAATAGCCCCAGCGCTCCCCAGCTCTCCAGCCAACTCTCCTTCTCATACACCTTCAGCAGGAAGAACGTCCTGCTGATGAATATGGAAGGCGGCACGATGTTGAACCGGGATGTCGCTCAACCGTTCCGCTTCACCCTTGGCGGACCCTTGCGTCTAAGTGCGAGCGCCATCGATCAGTATCGCGGTACCGACTACTTCCTCGTCACGCCCGGCTATCTGCGCCGCATTCGATCTCTGCCGTCACCGTTGAACACCAGTCTCTACATCGGCGGCTTCTACGAGGCCGGACAGATGCGCGCATCCGACGCTTCCACCATCACGGAGCAGGATGTTTTCTTCGGCCTCTACGCGGAAACACCCCTCGGTCTCATCTCGTTCGGTCCAGCGATTGGAACCAACGATGAACGCAAGCTCATCTTCACCATCGGAAGGTTCTTTTAGAAGGTCCTAACGCCCCGCGCCAAGCCTGACCGCCAACCGCTCCGGCAGGTGCGCGTCACGAATCGCTGTTTGCGATTCCGCTACATCATAGGGTGTGCGGAAGAACGTCACCCTCTCTAGCGTTTCATCGTAGATTGCGAAGGCTGCACGCCAGTCTCCATCCCTCGGCTGCCCAACCGCTCCAGGATTGATCAAATGTCGCGATCCTACCGGCACCTCCATCGCAAACTGCTCAACGCCCTCACTATTGTCCGGGTCATACTCTGGAAAGTCCTCCGCCCAGTCTTCCGCGAATCGCGAAAAGCCTCCTTGCAGATGCGTATGTCCGAAGAAAGCCAGCTCCGAAGGCATGCGTTGCAGAGGGGACCACGCATCACGCATCGAGGCGATGTACTGATCCTCGTGCAGCGGCGAGCCGTGTGCACACAAGGCGCGCTCCGTCGCCTGGATCGGCCCCATCGGCAGCCCCCGTAGCCACTCTCGATTGTCCGGTCGCAGATTCTGCCGCGTCCATCCGGCAGCTGCTGCCGCAATCGGGTTGAACCCCTGCGAGCTGCTCAGCCCGCAACACACGCGATCATGATTGCCGCGCACATGGATCGATCGCTCAGTCTTGAGCGCCCGCAGCGTGTCAATCACTTCATTGGGACGTGCTCCATACCCCACCACATCGCCCAGGTTCCACAGCTGATCGAACCCTCCAACTGTACGACTTCGCGCTACTCTCAGCACCGCTTCAAGAGCCTGCAAATTCCCGTGAATGTCCGAAACCACCAGCGCGCGCATAAACAGCCAGTCTGAAGCTCGAAAAGCAACCAGTCCGAAATTGATTAGACGCCTGACCGCACCATCGTAGCAAGGGGAAGCTCGCGCGCTGTATGCATCGTCGGCGCCGAAGCCAGAAGGTTACGTGTGTAGTCATGCTGCGGCCGCGTCAGCACCTGGTCGACGCTGCCCTGTTCCACGATTTCGCCGTGCTGCATCACCGCCACGCGATCCGCGACCTGCCCCACCACTGCCAGATCGTGCGAAATGAACAGCATCGACAGGTTGTGCTCACGCTTCAGCGTTTTCAACAACTCCAATATCTGTGCCTGCACCGTCACGTCGAGCGCCGTGGTGCATTCGTCCGCGATGAGCAGACGCGGCTTGCAAATCAGCGCCATCGCAATCACAATCCGCTGCCTCTGGCCTCCGGAAAACTGGTGCGGATAATCCTCCATCCGCCGCTCCGGATCCGGCAGAGCCACCTCGCGCATCGCCGCCAGCACCCGCTCGCGCACCTCGGCTCGCGGCATTCGCGGAGTATGCGCCAACAGTGCCTCCCCAATCTGCCGACCCACCTTCATCACGGGGTTAAGCGCCGTCATCGGCTCCTGGAAGATCATCGCAATCGACTGCCCGCGATGTCGCCGCATCGCCTCTTCCGGCAGCCTCAGCAGTTCCTCCACCACGCCATCCTCACGGCGAAATAAGACACTCCCGCTGACCCCTGCACTCGCAGGCAGCAGCCTTAACAAAGCCAGCGACGTCGCCGACTTTCCCGAACCCGACTCACCCACCAGCCCCAATGTCTCGCCCGGCGCAATTTCAAACGAGATGCCCAGCACCGCCTCCTGACCCGAGAACGCAATGCGCAAGTCCTTCACGGCCAGTAACGGCGATGCCACATTCTGTTCGTTGACACTCACTCTTCGAGCATAGCGGATCGCGCGCAATCTCCCGCGCAATCCTTATTGCATCAGCCGGAACGTTCGCCACGGGCTGATCTCCACCGCGCCGTGCGCGCCAACGCTCCACACTCTCCAGCGATAGCGGCCATTCGCATTCGCGAACTCCGCCAGCACCTGCGTCCGCAGCGTCGGATTGCGGTCCTCCACCAGGTACAGCCGCGGGTCAGACCAGTCCCCGCCCTCGCCGCGCTGCCATTCCACCACCTGCAGACCTGCGCCGCCATGGTTATCCCACACCAGCTGCGGCACCTGCGCCACGTTCTGGCCGTCCTGCGGAGAAGCCTGCGCGATTCCCTTCACTCCCGCGTTTTGCTCTGCCGTCGTCGGCGGGCTGCTCACCATCAATGCCCGGCGCTCATTCGATTGCATATCCTGCGGCAGGTTCAACGACATCTGCAGCACCTTCCACTGCCCATCTTTTCCTGCGCGGAGCACTACCAACGGATGCGCCACACCAAACACCCCCGGCGACGACACCACCACGCGCAGCGCAACCGCCGCCAAGCTTCCGTTCACCGAAGCCTCCGCGACCTGCACATGCGCACCGTCGCTCGGCACCGCCGCGTTGCCTGACGTGCTGCCCATAATCGCCAGCATCCTCCGTACGGCGCGCGACGAGTCCATCACCAGGTCCGGATCTGCTTCATCTCCCAGCGGCTCGCCGTTGAGCAGCCGCTCCATCGCCTTCTTTGCCACCGTCGCCGGAGCGGCCTCTTTCCCCGCGAGGCTTGTCTGCACGCATCCCGGGCACCCCGAATACGGTTCGCTCATCCACAAAGCGAACGCGCGCGCCGCCTGCATATGCGGCGCATGCATCAGAATCGCAACCTCCGGCTCACCCTCCGAGTTTTCCGTTACGCCATTCGGATAAAAGACCGCAGGCCGCAGCATCGCCAGCCCGAAGTCGGTGTCCATGCCGCTCCACCAAGCAGCCGGCAACGTTCCCAGCAGCACATCCGGATAATCTGCAGTCCCGCGCGCGGCCATCAGCCTTGCCTTCAGCTGGTCTGGATCGACCGCGATAAACCGCATCTGCAGATCGGGAAACGCCCGCTGCAAAGCCTCCTTCACTTGCTCAGCCTTTGCGTTTCTCAACGGCTGCTGCTGCTGTGTCGGAGCACCGGTATTGGCCGCCTCCGCCGGCGCACCATTGCCGTTCGACGCTCCAAAATCTGAAGCATTCTGTCCCACATTGCTGGCCGCCGTTCCATAGCGGCTCGCCTCGGTACCGTAGCTCCCAGCGTTTTGGCCAGCGGTGCTCGCCTCCTGACCAACGTTGCTCGCCGTCGATCCATACCCCGCGGCATTCTGACCGAAGTTGCTCAAATCCTTCTGCACATACCCAATGCCGTTGGGCTTCGCGGTCGTGGCGTTCTGATCCGGTGGTATCGAAGGCGTGCTGATCGTCGGGCTATCCGCGTCGACGCCGTAGCTTGCTGCATTCTGCCCAAACGTGGAGGCGTTCTGTCCGAAGTTCCCCGTCGTCTTCTCGCTATAGTTCAGAGGAGTCGCATTGTGCAGCGCGTTAATCGCATTCAGATTCGACTGCGGCGGCCGCGTCGAAACTGCCAGATACCACACCACCAGCGGCCCATGCCGCAACGCCCCCAGCGGCTCAGGATCCTGGCCAGGCACCGCTCCGGCGCAAACCAGCAGCGTCACCGACAACAGCCCCGCCATGCGTCGCTTGCTGATCAACCGTGTCTTCAAGCCGAGTACCTTCCAGCCCTTCTGATGCAGGATTGGACGCTGCCTTCGCGCGAATGTTTCAGAACTCCGCCCGGCAATTGCCTGCAAGATCGTCCCATCCAGAGTGTGCTCACCATCATCTAAGATTCATGGGCACTTCCGCCAGTCAATTCCCCCTGCGTCTCTCAGTTCTCGACCAATCCCCGGTCCCGGCCGGCTCCACGCCCTCCCAGGCGCTCGCCAACTCCCTCGACCTCGCCCGACACGTCGACCGCCTCGGCTACACGCGCCTCTGGTACTCCGAGCACCACGCCATGGATCTGCTCGCCTCCACCGCCCCCGAGTTGCTCGTCGCCCGCAGCGCCGCCGAGACCACTCGCATCCGTGTAGGCACCGGCGGCATCATGCTCCCGCACTACTCACCGCTCAAGGTCGCTGAAGTCTTTCGCACCCTCCACGCCATGTTTCCCAACCGCATCGACCTCGGCATCGGCCGCGCCCCCGGCGGCGGCCAGCTCGAAGCCTACGCCCTGCGCCGTGATCGCAAGTCCCCCGTACCCGACGACTTCCCGCAACAACTTGCCGAGCTTCGCGCCTTCCTCCACCCCGAGCGCTGGGCAGCCTACGCCGACGCTCGCGGCGACCACCCCTTCGCCCGCATCCGCGTCGCACCCGACGCTCCAGGCGCCCCCGACATCTGGCTGCTCGGCTCCTCCATGTGGTCAGCGGTCACGGCCGCGCAGGAGGGCTTGCCCTACGCCTTCGCCCACTTCTTCTCGCCCATCCAGACCCGCCGCGCCATCGAGTACTACCAACGCAACTTCCAGCCCAGCCCCGACCGCGCCGCCCCCGAAGCCACCCTCGCCATCGGTGTCATCGTCGCCGACACCGACGCCGAAGCCCAGCGCCTCCACGCCTCCGTCCGCCTCCTCCAGCGCCGCATCCGCATGGACGACCGCCGCCCCGTCGCCACCCCCGAAGACGCGCTCCGCGAGCTTGCCGCCCTGCCCTCCGCGCCCAACCCCCTCATCCCGTTCACAGCCGGCAGCCTCGATGCCCCCGAAGAAAACGAGTGGCCCACCTACTTCGTTGGCACTCCCGACACAGTAGCGGTTCAGCTCCGCAACCTCGCCTCGGAACTCCACCTGAACGAAATCATCATCAACACCATCACCCACGACCACCTGGCCCGCAAACGCAGTTACTCCCTCCTCGCCGAAGCCATCGGCCTCGAAACACTCCAGTCCGAATCCGTGGCCGTCTAGCCGCCTGAAGCACATTCAAAGAGCTTGCTAAAGTATGGGCATGCTCAGAAAACTCGTCTTCGCGGCCCTCCTTCTAAGCGCATTCTCCCTGCATGCTCAACGCCCAGCCGCAGCGGCCGCCAACGAGGGTATATGGCAAGGCTACGACGGCGAATGGCGCTACGTTTCCCGTCTGCTGATCTCGCTTGCAGATGCAATCCCAGCCGACAAGTACGGTTGGCGTCCAGCTCCAGGAGTTCGCTCGGTCAGCGAGGTCTTCATGCACATCGCCCAATCGAACTACTACCTGCTCAGCATCACCGGGCCGAAGATGCCGCCCGAACTCGCGTCCGACGACGTGGAGAAGAAGGTCGTGTCCAAACCGGAGGTTGTGGCATACCTGCGCCAGTCTCTTGAGGCGGTCAAGACAGCGCGTGCCCAACTAAAGCCCGGCGACTTCCGACGCAAAGTAAAAATCTACGGCGAAACCGTAGACGTAGACGGGATGTACCTCCGAATCATCTGTCACGATAACGAGCACCTGGGCCAGCTCATCGCCTACGCGCGCATCAACGGCGTCGTGCCACCATGGTCGTCAGGTGTCGTGCTTCCCAGGTAGCCGCCGCTTCAATTCTCCGAGGGCGGCTCCACATGATCCACAACCATCACGTCCACCACCGCCTTCCCCTGCACCAGCTCCAACCCCAACTCCCCCTTCAGCGCCGCCTTCATCACCGACACCGGGTCCGGTCGCACATCCGACTGCTCCATGTTCACGTACGGCGTAAAGTCGATCGTAAAATCGTATCGCCCCGGCAGCCCCGTACGGTCCACCAGCGGCGCCCCCAGCGGATCGGAAAGATAGTCCGCCAGCTCCTTCATGCTCATCGAGTGCGCCACCATCCCTGTCGCGCTATTTTCGTGCGACATCTCCACCCCCGGCGCCGACGGCTTCATCTTAATCCCGCCCTTCGCTACCACCATCGTGAACACCTTCAGTTCCCGCTTCTCCACATGAAACGCCAGCTTGAATCGACCGCTTAGCAGCGTCTTCATCATCGCCTGCATCTGTTCCTTGGTCGCCTGCGGATCCGTCTTCGCAACGATGTCGTAGTGCACATTCCGGATCGCATCCGGTCCAACCAGCTGCGGCCGCGTGATGCCGTACGCCCACTGAATGCACGTGCTCACCGTAACGTCATGCATCCGCAACGTGCCGTACGACATCACGGTCTTCCCATCATGCTCGAACTTCACCTCACCACTGCTCGGCCGGATCACCGCCACATCAAATGCAGCCTGCGCCTGCGCCACCTTCGCACTCACAACGACACCCAGCATCAACACCGCCACAACCACAAGGCTCGTCCATCCCTGCGCAAAGGTTCTTCTCGACATTCGGCATCTCCAATTCTGGCTGCAAGAACGGGTACGCGAGGCACCCCGCATTTGTTCCGCCGGTCGAGTCGCCCATCCCGCGCCCAACGGAATAAACTTAATCCAGCAATGATTCGCGAAGTGGACATCTTGATTGCCGGTGCCGGACCCGCCGGCTGCGCTGCCGCGTACGACCTCGCCCAGGCCGGCAAACACGTCATCCTGCTCGACAAGCGCACCTTCCCGCGCCACAAGCCCTGCGCCTGCGGCCTCACCCGCAAGACTCTCAAAGCCCTCCGCTACTCCGTCGAACCCGTCATCGAGCGCGTCTGCCATGAGATCGTACTCCAGGAAGCCAAAGAGCCTGCCGCCACCGCCGCACGCTCGACCGACGTGCGCGTGAAGACTCGCAACCCCATCTGCGCCATGGCCGTGCGCGAGCACTTCGACAACTTCTGCCTTCAGCAAACCCTCCGCGCCGCGCGCCAGGGCGGCAGCATCGAGCTCCGCAAGATCGACCGCATCACCGCCCTCCGTGAGCTCCCCGACTTCATAGAGCTTGACGTCGCCACGCCCCACGGCACCGAAACCCTCCGCGCCCCCATCCTCATCGGTGCCGACGGCTCCAACGGCCAAACTCGCCGCATGTCCAGCCACGAAACCCAACTCTCGCCCTCCGCGCAGGACGATGGCTTCGCGCTCGAAGCTACTGTCCCCTACGCCGATCTCCCCACAACCCTCCCCACCGGCGATTCCCCCCACGACCTCGTCTTCGATTTCGCCCCCCTCCCCGGCGGCTACGGCTGGCTCTTCCCCAAGGCCGACCACATCAATATCGGCGTAGGAGCCTTCGCCCCCGCAGCCGGCGCATCCCAGGCTCAGCTAAAAAAAGTAACCCGCGCCCTGCTGCTCGACTACGCCCAGCAAAAACTCGGCGTCACCACGCTCACCCACATCACCGGCCAGCAACTCGGCATGGGTGGCCACACATACATTCCGCGCGGCCGGGTCCTCCTCGTCGGAGACGCCGCCGGCCTCGTCGATCCGCTCACCGGCGAAGGCATCCACTCCGCCATCGTCAGTGGCCAGGCTGCCGCAGCTGCAGTCCTCGAATGCGATCTAGCCAATCAGCCCAACGACGTAGCCGCCGCCTACGCCCGCCACCTTGCGCCCCTGCAAAAAACCCTGGCCTTCTCTCACCGCGCAGCCCGCGCCTTCTATGCGCAGCCCGAACGCGGCTTCAAAGCCATGCGCCTCCCCTTCATGCGCTCCCTCATCTTAAAAACCTACGCCGACGGTCTACCCCACACCGGCCTCATCACCGCGCTAGCTAAACTCACCACCTGAGCCATCGCCGTCCAGGCTTACTCGAACCGCGGCAGATGCTCCACGTCCCCCAGCGGCACCGGCTCGGTTGGCCCCCCAGCCTTCACCCACGCCTTCATCCCCCCGCGTATCACCTTCGTCGCGCAATTCTCTTTCTCCAGCATTCGCGCCACGCGCACGCTCGTGGCTTCATGCGCGCAGCTGCAGTACAGATATATCTCGCACTCCGGTTGCATGAACTCCCGCAGCGCCTCCAGCTCTTCCTTCAGCCGGCTCGGCTCCACGCGTATCGAGTTCTTGATTCGCAGCATCCCCGGATCGTAATAACCATGCGAGCGCACGTCCGCAATCACCACCAACCGATCATGCGTCGCCGTCCGCATGCGCTCGAACAGATCCTCCGCAGCCACCTTATCGACCGCCGAAAGCCGCGACTCGCGCAACGCACTCAGCACCAGCCAGAGCACGTACAGCAAGATAATCGCCGACACCGTTGCCGCAGTGAAGTGAGCCAGGCGCTGCACGTCGGCAATCAGAATCCGCAGAAACCGCGCAAACACGAAGCCGCATACGCTCCATGCGCTCACATAGAGCAGCACGCCCAGGCCGTCCATAGTCAGGAAGCGCCGCAGCCGCATGTTCAAACTGCCTGCAAGGATCGCCGCCACCGTCGCCAGGCCCGGTATAAATTTCGCTACAATCAACGCCCGCGGCCCGCGCTTGTAAAACTGCCGCGCCGACGCGAACACGCAGAGCTCGGGATTCATACTGAACCTGCAGATGTTCGTCAGCAGCCACCACCCTGTGTAGCGTCCGCCCAGGTACATCAGCGTATCCCCCAGCAGCGCTGAACTCGCCGCACACAGGATCACCACCCCAAGATTCAGCGAGCCGCCATGTGCAGCAGCACCCGCCGTTAGCAGAACGATTGAGAGTGGAAGCGGCAAACCGCAGCAAGCCGCAAAGAGCGCGATCGATGTCACCGCGTACCCGTGGTGAGCAATCACGTTCAGCAAATTCATCCTTACAGCTCCCGGGGGCTTTCGTGTATACGCTAATGCTACCCCGTTTGATGCTGCCCGCGCTCATCACGTCACGCCGCACGTCTCACCCTCAGCCCAACCGTATGTTTTATGGGGTTTGAGTCTCGTCGTCGTCGACCACTCACCGCCGACCGCTCAGTCGAATCGAGGCAGATGCTCTACATCGTCGTGCGGCACCGGCTCTACCGGCCCCCCGGCCTTAACCCACGCCTTCAACCCACCCCGAATCACCTTCGTCGTACAGTTTTCCCGTTGCAGCATCCGCGCCACCCGCATGCTCGTCGCCTCATGCGCGCACGAACAGTATAGATAGATCTCGCAGTCCGGCTGCGGCAGCATGAACTCCTCCAGCACTTCCAGGTCCTCTCTTATCCGGCTCGGATCCACACGAATCGAATTCTTGATACGCTGCATGCCGGGATCGTAATATCCTCGCGAGCGCACATCCGCAATAATCAGCAGCTTATCCTGCTTCGCGGTCTGCAGATGTTTTCGTAGCTCCTTCGCCGCAATCTTCTCCACCTTCGGAAGCCGCGACTCGCGCAGCAAGCTAAGGACCACCCACAGCACATAAAGCACAACAATCCCACCCAGCATTGCCGCCGTCAGGTGACCCACTCGCTCCACCCACGCAATCGCCACACGCAGGAACCGCGCAAACGCAAACCCCGCCACGCTCCAACTCGCCACGTAGAACAGGATCCCCAGCCCATCGAGCACCAGGAACCTGCGCGGTCGCATACTCAGGCTTCCAGCCAGCACCGACGACACCTCCGCCAACCCCGGCACAAACTTCGCCACCAGCAGGGCCTTCGATCCGCGTTTGTAAAACTGGTGCGCCGACCCAAATACGCAAGCCTCCTGGTTCAGGCTGAACTTGCAGATATTCGTCAGCAGCCACCACCCCGTATACCTGCCGCCCATATACATCAGCAGATCGCCCGCCAGCGCCGCGCTCCACGCGCACACAATCACCACACCGAGATTCAGTGACCCGCCATGCGCCGCCGCCCCCGCCGCCAGCAACACCACCGACAACGGCAGCGGCAGGCCACAACACGCGCTGAACACCACGATCGACGTCACTGCATAGCCGTGGTGAGCGATCAACTCCAACAGGTTCATCGTTCACACTCCCGGGCACTTATCTACCGGGATAGTATGCTCTTACCCGTCACGTTTGCCACTCCAAAATGCTCTAGATTCATACGCCTCAGAACTGCAGCCGTAGCCCCAACTCGACCTGCCGCTCCCTGTTCGTTCCGGTCGTCGACGAGCTCGGCGTCCCAAACGGCACCTCCGTCGTCAGCCCCTCCGTCGCAATCGCCGCCGCATCCTGAAACACCAGCGGCGTAGGACCGGTTGCCGTCGAATTCCCAATCGTATTCGCCGTGCCCAGCTGAAACGCCCGCGTCTCCACGCTGGAAATGTTCTCAGCATTGAATAAGTTGAACGCTTCAGCAAACGCGTTCAACTGCATTCCGCGCCCCAGCTTCACCTCGCGCCCCACCCGCAGATCAACCTTTCCGCGCGGCGCCAGCCGCAATGTATTGCGACCTATCGTAGGCAGATATGTTGCTCCCCCCGATCCGTTGATCGACTCGCGCCCCCCACTCAAATACGTGCCGCCAAAAATCTTATAGCTGTAAGGAGCCCCGCTGCTCGCCGTCGCAATCGCCGACACGCGCCACCCGTCCAGCACCAACCGCACCGCCTTCGGCCCCCTTCGCTCATGCAGCGGCAGCGCCATCATCCCAGAAAACCTCTGCGGAAACTGCTGGTTCGACAACCCCTTGTCATAGCCATTATGAAAGGGATCAAACTGCCCATCCTGCTGCGGCATCGCCGAGCCCTGCGGCGCATAATCAATCGACCGCGAGAACGTATAACTACCCCTCAGTTCCAGCTCCCGCAGCCAAACCCATCGCAGCCCATGCACCTGCGCCTCCGCCGTCACAGCGTGATACGTCGCATTTGCATTCGACACCAGCGCCGTCACCGCGCCATAGTTCGCCACCGGCCGCTGATCATACAGCGGAACCTCAAACGTCTCACCCTCCTGCAGCCCCTTGTACCGGTTCAGCATTCCGTCCACACTCTGCAGCTCGTAACTCACCATCCCCGGCGACGGCGAAATGTTAATATCCGTGCTGCCTGGCAACTGAGTCGCCATCGCCATCGCATAGCTCAGCCGCACGTTCGTCCGATGCCCCAGCCCCCGTTCCACCGCGAGCTCCCCGCGCTGCACCATCGGCACCCTGTAGTTACTCGCAAACACCGTCGCTGAAGTCGTCTGCGCCACCGCTGCAGGAGGTGTCGTAATGTAGGCGCACGGATATCCAAACCCCTGCTGCACCGCAGTAATCTGCGGACAGTCCGTGATGGTCTTCGGCGTAATCCGCACATGCGTCGTAGTCGAAGGCAGTGCCGTATCCACCAGAGCCGCGCGCACCGTCCCTCCCGGAATGTGGCTGTAGAACACCCCGTAGCCAAGCTTTACCGTGAACATCTGGCCACTCTTCGGCTGCCATCGCTTCGGCAATCCCCACACCGCATGCGGCGCCCACACCACCGCCAGCCGCGGCCCAAAGTTGTTCCGATCCTCCGGGAACGTCGCAGTCGCTCCATGAATCGGCCCCCCAATTCCCGCGATATCCGCATCCAGCAGCGGATTCGCCGTCTGCGGTTTCGGCAGTAGCGTGTAGTCGTAACGCAGCCCGAGCGTCACCGAAAGATTGCTCCGCACCCTCACCGCGTCCTCCACAAAACCCGCAACGTTGTGCGTTACAAACTCCGTCTCCGTCGCTCCAAAGCTCTGCGTAAAGTTGCGAAAGCAGAAGTAATGCACCGCCGCCACAATGCTCGGGCACGCACCATTGGGATACGCATTCACGCTGAACGTGTAGTCCGTAATCCAATCCACCAGCCCGCCGTCCTTGCCATTCGTCGTCCCACTGTCATAGCTGAACGCACCCTCCTCCGCGCTCAGCGTGTCGATGCGATCGTGGATCCGGCTCCAGTCGCCGCCCGCCATCACTAAGTGACGCCCGATGTGCCACTGCAACGTATCCGCCAGTTCAAATCGTGTCTCGTCGGGATACGCACTTCGCCCACCAGTAGCTCCCGGCGCCAGGCTCGACGGCGTTCCAAACGAAAATCCGTTCGGCGCAATTGACACCTGCGGCGCATACCCATACGGCCCAATCCCCGGCTCCTGTGGCAGCGGAGCATGCGGCGTTTGATAGTCCAGGTCATGCGCAAACTGCCCCCGCACCTCGTTGTTCATGGCTTTGGAGAATCGATGCACCCACCGCCCACTCCCAACATCCACATGCACCACGCTGTCGCCCAGGCTTCCCATCCCCCGCGCCACCACCGCATCCGACGCCTGTCCCAACGCCGCCCCCGCCGGCGAATCAAACCGGTTGCCCGCATAGCTTACCGCCACATGGTCCTTCGCCGTTGGCGACGCATCCATCCTCACCGTCCCCATCACCCGATACGCCTGCCGCTCCGTAGTTCCCGTCAGGCTATCCAGGTACTCCAGCGCCGCATTCGTAGCCTTCCCACCCACTCCGCGATTCGCCAGCAGCGCCAACTGGTCCTCCGACAAGCTATAAAAATTCGCCAACGCTGGCGTGGATACGATGTGATCGTCATGCAGCAATACCTCCACCGATGCGAACAACGAGAGCGGCTGCCGTCCCTCCATCACCTTCTGAAACCGCGACCCCCTCCGTCGCGCCGTCGCTCCCGCACTCGCCTTGCCTAGCGGCAATCCCACCGACCCCCCAAACAGCAGCTGCGATCCCTCCGGTTTCACCGCCTCGCTCGTCACCACGCCATCGTTGTAGTGCGTAGCAATCGAGAAAGGATTCGTCGCCGCCCACGCACTCTCCCGCACCCGAACGAACGCATCTCCATGCAGCACCGCGCTGCCCGCACGCGACACCACCGCCATCCCGCCCACCATCCCATACTGCGCCGAGAAGTTTCGCGGCAACACCCGAAAGCTCCTCACCGACCCCTGGTTATAGCTCGCCCCAGAACTCGCGCCGCCCGTTGCCGATCCCCTCGGCCCCGCGCGAAAACTCTGGTCGCCCGACAACCCATCCAGCGAAAACTCCCCCTGCGTCGACGCCAGCCCCGCATAGCTCACACCCGTAGCCGCCGCTCCATCTCGCGCGCTCACGCGGCTCGACGGATCATCGTCGTCATCGCTAGCATTCACATCCGTCTGCGTAACCGAGGTATCCTCGCCCGCCTCGGAGTCCAACTCCACCAGGTCCTCCCACCGCCGCGACTCCACCGGCAGCGAGTCCAGCTGCTTCGCCAGATTCAGTGACGCAGGATCATACCTTGCCCCTCCGAATCCCGCCAACGACAAACCCTGCACACTCGCCTGCACGTCCTGCCCCGCACTCTGCCGCGCAGGACCGATCGTGAGCAGTACGTCATCCAGTTCTCCACCCTCCAGATCGAGTCGCGCCAGCGCAATTCCTTCTGTTCCGTGCCCACCCTCGCCCCGCGACGTCGCCCGCAGCTCATACTCCCCCGGCGGCAATCGCAGCAGCAGAAAGTCTCCCTCGCTGTCTGCATCCACATCCCGCTCCACCCCCTGGTCTGGAGACGTCACATGCACCCGCACATCGCCCGCCGCGCACCGCTCCGGATACGCCCCACACACACCTGTTATGTGCCCACGAATCGCACCGTCAACCGGGCCCTGCGCCCACACCCGCGCACTCACCACCATCAAGATAGCGACCTGCAACCACCGCATCCAGTCACGCAAGCGCACCGCCGCGTGCACATGCGAAGCTGCGCATGCGCGATAACGCCGAGCAGGTTTTTGCTTGGATTGCGCAGCCGAAGCCGCGACGCAGCGAGCCAGAAACACCACAGCCGAACTCCGCTCCGGGGAAAGGCCGGAGCTCCTGAAACTCAACGGGAGTGAACGAACATGTGTGACCGCCCGGGCAGACAGGCGACCAAAACACGAGGAAAATCCGTGTACTTCGAGCCTAACGAACTATGACCGATATGGGAAGCAAGCCATGATTCCCATATCGGGAATCCGCCAGCGCCAACGTACCTATCCGACTTGACGAACGCGCTCAATCACCTAAAGAAAATGGGCAGCAGCCCAAGCTGCCGCCCATCTACCAGCTTTTCCGCAGCGTTTAGAACACTACGTGCAGCGCCATCGTGACTGCCCGATTACCGCCGATCGTACCCGTGACCGAACCAAAGTTCGCGCCGTTATTCGGGCACGTTCCGCTAAGATCCGCGCCGTACGAAGTGCAGGATCCCTGGCCAGGATTCAGCGTTGTCGGAATCGTCGTTGTCTTCCCTGAACCGTTGAAAATCGGCTTCTGGTCCAGGTTGGTCAAAGCGCTCTGCTGATCCGTTGTCGCCGGGCTAGTAGCAATCTGCCCGTAGCCGAGATAGCCCGCAGCACAGTTGTTGTAACTGATCTCATTCGCCGTGTCCGAGCAAGCCGAACTCTGGCGGATCTGCGTCTGGTCCTGTGGAACGTCCAGGCTGGTCGTGTTGAACAGGTTGAAGACGTTGAACTCGTACTGGATCGCAATTCGATCATTCACATGGAAGTTCTTGCGGATCGAGATGTCCAGACGCTTCTGCATCGCTTGCCGGAAGATGTTGCGCTGGTTGCCCGGCGAGAAGTCCGTCTCGTAGATATCGACCGGGTCACCTTCGTTGCCCTGCGCCGCAGTCGGAACGCCCTTGTTACCCGGCGCGATATAGTTGATCGCGATATCGTCCGGGTTGACGGTCGGGATGTAATCGCCACCCGTGCCGCGGAAGTTTCCCGGATTTCCCGTCAGCCCCGCCGTCTTCGCAGTCTTTGGATTCGAGATTGGAAGCACCGGGTTCATCAGCGTCGGATAGTTGCCGAAGTACGCGCTGCCTACCGCGCCGTAGTACTCATACAGCGAGTACGGCTCGCCGCTCTGCACAACCGCAATACCCGTAAGGCTCCAGTCGTTCGTGAAGTAAGACAGGACCGAATGTTGCTTGGCGAAGTTTGGCAACAGCGCCTGGAAGTTCATCGTGAACGTGTGCGTGCGGTCAAAGTCCGACGACGCGTACGACTGGTGCAGATCATTCGGATTGTTGCCCGTAAAGAACAGGCCGATATCGCTCTGTTCGTCCAGCGCATGACCCCACGTGTAGCTCACACCTCCGGAGAAGTGATGCGAGAGCCGCTTCTCCGCATGAATCTGCAGCGAATCGTAGGCCGAAGTTCCAACCGATTCGAACAACGCCGCGTTGGGGCTGAAGCCAACATACGGAGCGCGGAAGTCGACGTTGCCGCCGTCCTCCGTGTCCCACGGCTCACTGCCAATTGGCGCATAGTTGTAGCCAATGTAAGAGTTCTGGTTGAGAACCTCAAAGCCATACGTATCCGTCTCGCCATGGATCGGGTTCGTCGCGGTCGCAATTCCAGGCTCGTTGAACGGGATAGGAATGATCGAGTGGCGGCCCCTGTTTCCGCTGTATCCAATCGTGATAGCCAGATCGTTTGTCGGCTGCCACTGGATATTCAGCGCGAAATTGATGGTGTACGGCAGTACATTGTTCTTGTCGTATGCGCCGAAGTTCAGTGTCGTCGAGCACGTATAGTACGTGCTGTTCTGTTGATTGTTTCCGCCGCAGTTCGGACCAGCGCCGGGAGTGGTGCCCGTCATACCATTCAGCGTTTCCTGCAGCGCGAGGTTGATGATGCTGGGGTCTGATGTCGGAGGAGGCGCAGCGGCATAAGCGCTTCCAATCGGATCCGCCAGCGTAGTTCCCGCACCAATGATGTAGCTCGCAAGCGGTGCCGACTCGGTCACACCAAACGGTCCGCCGTTGCCACTGCCCGCAGGCTGCGACAAGTAAGTGAACAACTCCCCGCGATCGTAATACATGCCCGCGCCGCCATTGACGACGATCTTGTTATTGAATCCCTTCGGAGACCATGCAAAGCCCACTCGTGGGCTGATGCCCCACTGGCGGCCCGTCAGCGTCGAGTTAGACGTTCCCGGTGTCGGGTGGTACTTGTTGTTGCCGGCAATCACAAACCCGGCATCCACTACGTCGAACCCGGTCGTCGAAGTTCCCGTCACGTCATACGCGCTCGGATCGAAGTTGAACATGTTGCCGTACTTCTCGGTGAGACCGCCGTGATAGTCGTAACGAACCCCGGCCGTGATGCTCAGATTCGGCAGCGCCTGCCACTTGTCCTGCACATACCCAGCGATCTCATTCGAGCGATAATAGCGGTTCGCATTATTGCGCGGCGTGCTGCACTGTGGGGCTACGCAGTCGGATTCCAGAACTGCCGAGCTCTTGGACTGATCTTCCAGGAACGTCTCGAAATTCTTCGTCTTGATCTGCGAAATGCCGGTCCGGTTGTTCTTGATGTTCAACTGCGTGTAGCTGTAACCGCCGCCGGCGACGATCGTATGCTTGCCAATCGCGAAGATCACGTTCGTCGAAGGATTGATTCGGTTCTGGTAGTACCCCGTGTTCACAAACGCGCTGTCCGGTCCGGTCGCCAGAGAGGGTGAATCAGGATTGTCATACGCAAACTCAACCAGGTCCAGACCCTGCAACCCCGGCGCATACTCTCCGGGTACACCACCCGATCCAACACCATAGTTCGCGCCCAGGTTCGGGTCCGCGGGAAGCGTCTGCCGGTAGAAGCTATAGGACCCCATACGATCCCAGCCCAGCCGCTGTTCCCAGTTGATCTTCGATCCGATAATGATCGTGTTGTCCAAAGCGAATACCTGCGCACCATTGTTCTGTGTCACAGGAAAGCCGCCCGTCTGCGAGAATCCATACGGCTTATTTACCGGATCGTTCTGGTAGTAATACTTCCCCGACAGACGATCCGTCTTGGTGACGTCGTAATCCACCGCAATGTTTGCCTGGTCGGCAACGAGCGTGGAAGTGCCCAGCAGCGTCACGTTCGGCACACCATACTGAATCGCCTGCCCCGGCGCCTGGTTCGACGGAATCAGGTATTGCCCATTCGTCAGCTTGGCATTCATCAGCGCATAGGCAATCGGCCCAATCGTGCTGGTGAAATTCCCTGAGCCCTTCCATGAATTCGCCGCAGCCTCAAGTCCCGCAACCGAGCGATCGTCCGTCAGATCTTCCGGCACCGTCATCTGCGAGAGCCCGGTCGATTGGTCGCTGTTGTAACGGTGCTGATAGGCGACGAAGAAGAACAGCTTATCCTTCACAATCGGTCCACCCAGCGTGAAGCCGGTCGTCCAGCGGTGCAGCGCAGGGTTCCCCAGGTTCGCCGGAAACGCGCCAACACCAATCGTTGCCAGTTGCACCTGCTGATTGAAGAAGAACGGTGCAGCGTTCAGTGAATTATTAGCAAACGACCCATACAGCTGGCCGTGAAAGCTATTCGTTCCGCTATTCGTGTTCGCATCGATCTGCGCTCCGCTCGTCGCACCCTGCTGCGCGTCGTACATCGACGTGTTCACACGCAACTCCTGCAGAAACTCCGGAGGAGGCGAAGGCAAGCTATTGCCATTCGAGCCATACACAGACGTTCCGATACCCGAAGCTCCGCCTACCGGAGCTCCTTCACCAATATTGAACGCATACCGCTGCGAGTTCGATCCGCTCGAGCTCTTGCCGTTGAAAAGGTTCGTCGCGTCCACACCATTCACCTGGAACGTGTTCGACGTATCGCGCTGGCCATTGGCCCAGATCGGCTGGTTGCCCAACCCCGAGTTCGTATCCAGGTTGCTCAGCAGCTCCGCGCTCACACCCGGGCTCAGCACCGCCAGCTGCGTAAAGCTGCCGGTCGCCAGGGGCGTCATGGCAATCTGCGCTTTGTCCAGCGTGTATCCATTGGTGTCATCGGTCGCATTCAACAGCGGCGTCGCGGTCACGGTGATCGACTCCGCAGTCTGTCCCACCTTGAGCGAAAGATTCAGCGTCTTCGCTCCGGCTTCCTGCACCTCTACCCCTTGCAACTCCGTCGTCTCGAACCCTTCATGCGTCGCCTTCACTGAGTACGTGCCCACCGGCAGATTGAAGATCTGGAAAAACCCATTCGACTGCGCCTTGGTCGTGCGCGTAACGCCGATCGCCGCGTCCGTCGCTATCACCGTCGCCCCTGGAATCGCGGCACCCGAGCTGTCGAGCACCGTTCCGTTCAGCGAACCTAACGTCTGCTGCGCCCTCATCGTCCAACCCGACGTTAGCAAGCAGATGAACAACAGCAAAGAAAGATGTTTGCGCATAGGTCTGACTCTCCTGAAAGTGAATACAGCTGGCCCGACACGTTTCGTACCGGTGGCCTTCAATCGTTGGCAACTCTCGTCTGAAAGCAGGGAAGCCTCATCCGCTGGCATGCGTATGAGCCTGTTGGGGTCAGTACAAGGTCTTTGAATAACTATGACTGTACATCATGTCATTTCTGTAAATGACAACTAAATTGCTCACTCCTATCGAAATTTGGCCCCCTATACTTCATTTCTGCACAAAAAGCAGGGCGATGGCCGAAGCCATCGCCCTGTTGAACGATTGCGCCTGCTCCTAGAAACTCAGGCGTGCAGCAATCTCAATCTCGCGAGGAGTATAGAGGAAGCCGCTATTATTGCTGCTCGTCAACTGCTGGAAGGTCGATTGGTATGTCGCCGTCCCGTTCGTTCCCGTGCCGCCCAGCTTGTATGCCGTCGAGTTGATTCCATCGTAGTTTTGATGATTGGCGACGTTGAACATCTGCGCGAATAACTGCAGCTCGTAGTTCTTGTACAGCCTGAAGTCCTTCTCCACGCGCGCATCCAGCACAATCTTCCGAGGCAGTTTGTAGGTGTTGAGACCGATTTCCGGGATTAGTGTCGTTCCTCCCGAGCCATTCCAGTCCGAAACTACGCCCGGCCCGGTGAAGCCTGTCGCGCCGGCCGTGTATGGCAAGCCGCTCTGCATCTGAAACGACCCGTCGATCTTCCAGTCATTGCTCAGGTACGTGTACCAGGAATGTCCGCTCAACCCAGGCAGCGAGTAAATCGCATACCCAACAAAGCGGTTCGGAACGTTATAGGCCGAGTTACCGTAGTTCGTCCGAGGATCGCCAATCGGGTCGTACCAATTGTTGCCGGACGTTGTCGTCGTCGCATTCTGGTTGTAGTCCAACGCATGCGACCAAGTGTAGTTGAAGTCAAACTCCAGGTTCTTGAACGAACGATTCTGAATCTCCGCCACAAACGCGTCGTAGCTCGAATTGATGTTGCTCGTCACCTCGGTGATCGACTGGTAGGAAGTAGCCTGCGGCCCAAACAAGGCCACATTGCCATACTTGGTATACGTAGGAACTACAAACGACGTCCCCACCTTACCTAACGGTCCGGCGTTGCCTGCAGTCGGTACCACCGTGATGGTGACATTCTCAATCGTCGTCGGATCAAGGTTCAAATCCAGGAAGTTCGGCAGTTCACGCCCCAGCGCGCCCAGGTAGCTCACCTGGAATACCGTGCCGCGTCCAAGCTGCTGCTGCACCATCAAGTCGAATTCGTGCACCATGGGGTTCTGCAGGTTCTTCGCCAGGTAGTACGAGCTCGGTGTTGGAGCTGAACCGCCCGCAAGAATATTCGGAAATACAGGAGGCACTGGCGAGGTGTACGTCGGCTTCACCGTGGTCGTGTACTGTCCATTCGGGCTGCCCGTGTTCAGCAGCACGTTCAACAGCACGCCATTGGTAATGCGACCGTAGAACATTCCATACCCGCCGCGCACCACCGTCTTTCCATCTCCAAACGCGTCATACGCGAAGCCAAGGCGCGCTCCCGCATTGTTCTTATCGCTCGGATGATTGCTCAGCTGCGCATACGGGACGAACCCCGTTGTTGGGCTGATTAGGTTCTGCACCGGCGAAGGCAGAAACTCGTAGTCGTAACGCACACCGAGCTCCAATGTCAGCCGAGGCGTCGCCTTCCAGTTGTCCTGCACAAACGCGCTCCAATCCGTCGTCTGAATCCCGAAGACCGGATTGCCAAATCCCTGCACGAAGCTGCTGTAGCACTGGTCTGTTCCCGTCCAACCCGTCTGCGTGCCCGTGGCCGTCGGATTCTGCCCGCTCTGCGAACCGCAGGAGCCCTTCCGACCAGCCTGCTCGTTTAGCAGGTCGTTGAAGTAATTGCCCAGATAGCTGTACGTGTAGTCGCCGTTGCTCTTATATGTGTTGTTGATCAGGTCAGCATTCCGAAGTACGTCGCCGCCTGCAGTGATGCTATGGTTGCCCAGCTGCCAATGAAGTACATCGCCAACCTGCCACTTACGCTCATCCGGCAGAGCTTTCCGATAGGCGTAATATTCCGACCCAATACTGGCGTACACGCTCGTGTCCAGGTCAAGTTGCACTGCATTCCCGTTCGCAATCAGATTGGCCAGCGTGTAGGGGCTGTATGGCTGTTGCGTTTCATCATCCAGCTCGCGCGAGTACTGATACAGCAACTCGTTACTGATCGTGCTCGTCACTATGCTGGTCAGTTTTGCCAGACCGTAATCCAGCTTCACAAAGTCATTTCCAAACGAGTCGACGCCGTAGTTGTTCGAAGCCTGCGTCTGCACACCGCCCGGCGAATCCCAGCGCAGCCGGTGATAGAGAAAGCTCACCCGCTCCTTCTGATTGATCTGCCAATCCAGCTTTGGAGTGTTGATCTCCTGGTCGCCAAAGCGCGGCACCCTCCCCAGGTTGCTGTTCAACGCGGCGATCTGTGTATCCCAGATGGTCGCTGCCTGCGCGAACGTCGTCGGATTTCCGGCCGCCGTCTGGCGTGCAGCCAACAAGCAAACCTGCGGATCAATCGGGTTTGAGTCTGTTCCCTTCAGCAACCCATTACCCGGAGCAGCGCACGTCACACCCGTTGGGAGCGCAGCATTTGGCAGCGTATAGAACGTCGACGCCGACGTCGGCACTGCCGTTCCCGGGAACGTCCGGTGATGCTCATCGAACGTGTACATCCAGAACAACTTGTCCTTGATGATCGGTCCGCCCACCGTGAACCCGTAGATCTTGCGCTCATCCTCCGGCTTGATGGGCGTCGACACGTACTGCCCTGTGACCGGGTTCAGAACGCTGATCTTCGTAAAGTCGTTATACGCATTCCACTTGCTCTCACGATCGAAAAAGTAAACCTGGCCGTGCAGTTGGTTGGTGCCGCTGTTCGTGACCGAGTTGATCACTGCGCCCGCCGCCCGACCATACTCCGAACCGTATACACCCGTGTTCACCGCAAACTCACGCACCGCGCCCGCAGACGTCGAATATGCTTCACGCGTACGTCCCCGCTCTTCCGAGTAGTACGCCTGGTTATCATCCGCGCCGTCAATCAGCACGTTGTTCAGGATCGGGCTGATACCACGCACGCTCACCAGGCCGAATCCATTCGAGTCGGACACCACGCCCGGCGTCGTCATCGCCAGGCTCGACCACCGGCGGTTGTTTACTGGAATATTCTCTAACGCCTTTGTGTTCAAGTTCGAGGTGAAATCGGGAGACTCAGTGTTCACCACCGGCGTCTCCGCCGACACCTCCACCACTTCATTACCCGCGCCAGCCTTCAAATGCGGCTCCAGGCTTGTAACCTGGCCGACTTGCACAACCACCGAGCTCGACTTGTAGTCGCCAAACCCGCCAGCAGAAATCGTTACCGTATAGGTACCCGGCTCCAACAAAGAGGCATCGAAGTACCCCTTGCTGTCCGCGGTCAGATGCTGCTCCGCACCTGTACCCTCATTGTGAATCGTGATCGCCGCGCCGGGAATCACCGCGCTCGTAACGTCTTCCACTGTTCCCGCAATAGCGCCCTGGGTCGTCGACTGGCCACTCGCCATCACGCCCGCAAAACAAAATAAAGCGGCTGCGCACCAAGCTGAGAGCTTGTGCGAAACACGTATCCTTAACAACATTCGGTTCCTCCTGAAAACTTTGCTGCCACGTAGTCCTGAGATTCACTCTGCGACCCGAAGTCGATGCCGGTGCCGCGAGGATCTCTCAGGAGCGTTCCCCGTTGGGGGTGATAGAAAACAGCCTTGTCTGCTCCGCGCAAACAAGAGAGCTGGCGCCTGCTGCTCGCCAGCATGTTAGTTGAATATCCTTAACTTACCTGATTCCCTATGGAAATCCTGTGAACGAACTGTAATTTTCGCACCCGCTACCGTCCCATCATCAATTCCTGACGGAAATCACCCAACCCCCCTCAATTCTGTAAACTTTGATATGAGGCAAGTTAATGTTTATCGATGAAGCGCGAATCCGCATAAAAGCCGGCGACGGCGGCAATGGCTGCATGGCCTTCCGCCGCGAAAAGTTCGTCCCCCGCGGCGGGCCTTCCGGCGGGGATGGCGGCCATGGCGGCGACATCCTCATGCGCGCCTCACTCTCCCACAACACCCTCGTCCACTTCCGCTTCAACCCCGAATGGAAGTCCGAGCGCGGCGGCCACGGCCTCGGCTCCAACATGTCCGGCGCCGCCGGCGAACACACCGTCCTCAAAGTCCCAGTAGGCACCGTCCTCTACGACGACGACACCGGCGAGCTCATCCACGACTTCAACCACCCCGGCGACGAAATCGTCATCGCCCGCGGCGGTCGCGGCGGCCGCGGCAACCAGCACTTTGCCACTTCGACCCACCAGGCCCCGCGCGAGCACGAGCTCGGCCGCCCCGGCGAAGCCCACAACTTTCGCCTCGAGCTCCGCCTCCTCGCCGATGTCGGCCTGGTCGGCTACCCCAACGTAGGCAAATCCACGCTGATCTCGCGCCTCTCCGCCGCTCGCCCCAAGATCGCCAACTACGCCTTCACCACCCTCGAACCCAATCTCGGTGTCGTCCAGGTCGGCGACCCTCCCTACGAGAAATCCTTCACCGTAGCCGACATGCCCGGCCTCATCGAAGGCGCACACCTCGGCGCCGGCCTCGGCGTCCAGTTCCTCAAACACATCGAGCGCACCAGCGTCCTCGCCCACCTTATCGACGTCTCCGACGCAGCCGACTCCACCAGCGGCTCTGCCCGCCCCGACCCCGTCGCCGACTACAACGTCATCACCGCCGAGCTCAAATCCTTCGACCCCGCCCTCGCCGCCAAACCCACCATCCTTGTAGCCGCCAAAGTCGACGTAGCCAACCCCGACAAACTCAAGAAGCTAACCACCTTCGCCAAGCGGAAAAAACTCCCCCTCTACTTAATCTCAGCCGTAACCGGCGAAGGCATAGAAAAACTAAAGTACGCGCTAGCCGACGCCGTAGAAGCCCACCGCACCATCGACCTCACCGCCAAGCCCGACACCGAGCCGGCCGTCTTCAAGCCCGCCAAGCGCAAGCCTAACTACCCACCCCCGGCGCCAAGCGCCAAAACGCGCTCTCGCTAACCGGATCAGCCCAGTAAAAATCCCACCCCGTCCGTAATAAAGTGCGCCAGCATATTCGACGGAAGATCGCGTCTCCACACATAGAGCATCGCGAAAATAACGCCCCCCGCAAACACCGGAATCAGGTGCACCGCGCCCCAACCTGAGAGGTGCATATACGTAAACGCGACCACCGACACCACCACCGCCAGCACCGTGCTCCCCGTCAGCTGTCGCACCTTCTCGATCATGTAGCCGCGAAACAAAATCTCTTCCACCACGGCCGCGCGCAACACCATTAGCAACCGATACCAGAACGGCCTCGCCAGAATCAAGTTCCGCTCAACCACCGACCTGCTCGCATCCAGGTGAAACATCGGCACGATCACAAGGCTCTGAACGACAAACACGGATAGCAGAGCCACCACTGCAAGCAACGCGAACCCCACCGTCTTCCAGCCCGGACGCCGCAATCCAATCGACGACAGCGGCAGCCCTTCCCCAAAGCGCAGCCACAAAAGCACAATCGCCGCATACGACCACCACAGCACCTCGTGCACCAGCAACACAGGCAGCGAAGCGCCCTGCGTAATCCCCTTGCCCATCGGCAACATCGGCAGCACGATAGCCGCTGCCAACCCGATACAAGCCCTCAATTTCGATTGCCGATCCTCAGAGTTCGCCGTGGATGCCATTCGCACCTATTTCTAACCAGAGACAGGATGCCTGCAAACCGCCGTCTTCAGCGGCATTCAAAAGCGCCCTAGTGCATCGGGTGAAACAACACCAGGATCCCCACACACCCAATACCATAAAGAATCACCAACAACGGCCACCACCGGTCAATCCACGAATCCTTCTTCGAGCTCATCCACACACCAACCTTTCCTCCCGAAATTCTAACCGATCGCCGCGCCCTCCCCACCCCGCACTTCCCGCGAAAAACAATACAGCCCCACTCCGGGCCATCGCCCCTTCATGGCCCGCGCCGAACAGACCAACCCTGACTCAAGCCGCGCCTACGCTGACTCTTTATGCCCGTGATGCTTCACATACTGCGTGAGCGACTCGAACCCCGAATCCTTCAGCAGCTCTCCGAGCGTCCTTTCGCCATCCCATCCCGCCGCAAAGTTGTGACCATAATGTTCGCGCAGATGTTTGATCTTGGTAGTCGGATGCTTGTGGTCTATCTGTCCGCTCTTGTCGCGAACCCGGCCGTCTAGTCCCTTTTCGCTCATCGCCAACTCCTTCTGGCCCCGAAAGAGAACGTCTCCACAAAATGGCTGCAACATAGAAAATCGCCTTCTGCTCAGAGAGATCTCTTACGCGAAAGCCCTACAGCGCCTCCATACTACATAACGTTCGTTACCCGTGCAGCAGGATCGCAGAGTATTATGCAACCGCCTCACCAGAGCTCGGACTACTTCTTCATCGCCTTGATATTCCGGCCACCTGGATTCAGCAACAGGTACGTCACCTTCCCCTGCGCATCCGGAACGAACTCGAACTCCGCGCCCACCGCCGGCACCATGAACTTTGTCGGCGATTCAGCAATCGCGTTCTCTTCTCCCTGCCCCGTAGCGCTCGCCACAAGGTGCCCATCTTTCAGCGCGACCGTTATATCGAAATTCGGCCCTACCTCATACACCCCCACATATCCGTTAAGAATCTTCGGATCTACCGACACCGCAGTCCTCACCTCAGCCTTCATATCCGGCCACCCGTACTCCGCGGCGATACTCCGCATCACCTCCTCGCAAAGTCTTCCGCCGCCCTGCGCATTCGTCATCACCACCGCACCCTCGCCGTCCTTCTCATAAGCCATAAAGTTCGACTCAAACCCTGCATTCACGCCCCCGTGCGTAAAGTAGGGGTCCGTCTTGCTTCCGCCAATCTCAACCCCCAATCCCCAACCGCCCATGCCCGGCGTCAGCATCTGCTCCGTCATCTCCTTCGAGAGCACATGATTTGCCTCACCGGCCAGCGACCGCTCCACCTCGATCGCATACTTCGCCAGATCCGTCGGCGTAGTCCACAACCCCGCCGCCGCCATCTCCGGATACGTATGCGCCCCACCCACCACCGCCTTGCCGTCCGCCTCATATGGCGTAGCAGCCATCGCCTTCCAATCCTCCGGCAGCGGCTGTTGATACGTACTGTGCGTCATCCCAATCGGCGCCAGCACCGTATCGTGCAGCAGCTTCGGAAACGCCTCCCCACTCGCGTCAATCATCATCTGCTGCATGATCGTGATCCCGCCGCCGGAGTAGTTCCACTTCGTTCCCGGCTCCGTCTCCACGCGAATCGCAGGAGTATTCGCCGGCTTCTCTCCATTCAACACCTGCACCAGCGTCGGCACCGGCTCACCCATCGCATAGCCTGGAAACCCATGCACTGTCGTCCCACCGGTATGCGTCAGCAGTTCGCGCAGCGTCACCACCTTACCCTTTGCCTCCGGCCCGTACGGCAGTTTCCAGCTCTTCAACTCCGTATTCACATCCGCATCCAGGTTCAGCTTCCCCTCCTCCACCAGCTTCAACGCCGCCAGCGCCGCCACCGGCTTGCTGATCGACCCCGCCTGGAACAACGTCTCCGCTGTCACCTTCGGCCCACCCACCTTCATCACACCAAACCCTTGCGCCCACTCAATCGCGCCATGATGAATCACCGCGACACTCACCCCCGGCACATGCTCTGCGACCATCTGGTCCTGGATCGTGTGCGCAGCATGCGTATCGCCCTTCACGATCACCGGCGGCACCAGCCCTGCCTCCACGCGCTCAATATGTCGCTGCGTCTCCGCAGTAGCTTCCGAACCCGCCTGCGCCAACAGCGCAGGAACCCCAGCCCCCAAAAGGACCCCAATCAAACCCAGCCTGCATCCCAAGCGCATCATGATCCCTCCACGGCGATACGGCATTCGAGTCACAAGGCTATATCAGTGCCCTCATCTTCGTCCCGCCTGAACAAGAAATTGGAACGCGCAGAGAACTTACTCGCGCTTCGCTCGAAACTGATTCGCCGTAGCAAACTCATCCCGCAGCGCAGGAGTCTTCAGATTCTCGCGCACATGCGCCAACCGCTGCTCCAGCGCCGCCAGCGTCTCCGCAATCGCTTTAGGATTCGTCATCGCCACGTCGCGCCACATGCTGTAAGGACTAGCCCCCAACCGCGTCATCTCCCGCAGCGCTCTCCCCCCAATCGCCTGCACCGCCGCCATCCCTTCGCGATCATCCGCGAACCGATCCTGCAACTCCGCTGCCAGCGCAGTCGCCACCATCTGCGGCAGATGGCTCACCCACGCACACACCTCGTCATGCCGTGCCGGATCCATCTCCCGCATCACCGCGCCCATCCTCACCACAGCCTTCCGCCACTCCATCTCCAACTCACCTTCAGCACTCCACCCCTCGCCCCGGCAGAACAACCACGTAGCCCCGCGAAACAACTCCGCCTCCGCCAGCCCAGCGCCACCCGACTCCTTCCCCGCCATCGGATGTCCCGGCAAACACCGCGCCCGCCCCGCCTGATTAAACAGCTTCCCGGCCAGCGCCGTAATCTCACCCTTCGTGCTCCCCACATCAGTCACCAGCTGCGTCTCCTTCAGTTTCGGAGCCAGCTGCTGCATCCAGTCCAGAATCGGCAGCACCGGCGTCGCCAGCACCACCACATCCGCATCCGTGTCCGGCACCGCATCACGCCCTTCGAGCGCCCGATCGATCGCCTTAATCTCCAACGCCTTCTTCAGCTCCTCCGCATTCGCATCCCACCCCGCAACCTCACCCTCAAATCCATTGGCCTTCAACGCCAGTCCCACCGAAGCCCCAATCAACCCCGTCCCCACAATCAGCACTTTCTTCATCGCGCCTCCCGCCTATGCGTAAACGCCCGCGCGTTCTCACCCCGATAATCTCCCGCAACCTGTCCCCGCCCGCGCAGCACATACTTATACGTCGTCAAACCCTCCAGCCCAACCGGCCCGCGCGCATGCAGCTTGCTCGTGCTGATCCCCACCTCAGCGCCAAACCCATACCGAAATCCGTCCGCAAAGCGCGTCGACGCGTTATGCATCACACTCGCCGCATCCACCTCCCGAAGAAACCGCTCGGCCACCGCCTCATCCTCGGCGATAACACTTTCCGTGTGCGCCGACCCATGCGCATGGATATGCTCCATCGCCTCCTCCAGCCCGCTCACCACGCCCAGCGACAACGCCAGTTCGCCATACTCCGTGTGCCAGTCCTCAACGGCTTCCACCTCAACTCCGCGCAGCAACTCCCGCACCGTAGCATCCCCATGCAGCGCCACACCCCGCGCCCGCAGATGCTCCGCCAGCTTCGGCAAAAACTCCGCCGCAATCGCGCGATGCACCAGCACCGTCTCCACCGCATTGCACGCCGCAGGATAATCCACCTTCGCGTCCTCGATCACCCGCAGCGCCAAGTCCTCATCCGCGCTCTCGTCGACATACACATGGCACACGCCCTCCGCATGCCCCAGCACCGGAATCCGCGTGTTCGCCTGCACATACTCCACAAGTTCCTTCGACCCCCGCGGAATCACCAGGTCCACCAACCCATGCATCCCCAGCAGCTCCTTCACTCGCTCGCGCCCCACCACCAGCGAGACCGCATCCGACGGCAAGCCCACACCCACCAGCACCTCGCGAAGCACGCGCACCAAGACCCCCGCCGTCCGCTCCACTTCCTTTCCCGCCTTGAGCAGCACAGCGTTCCCGCTCTTAATCGCCAGAGCCGCAATCTGTGTCACCGCATCTGGCCGAGCCTCAAAGATCACGGCCAGCACTCCCAGCGGAACGCTGATCTTCGTGAGATCGAGCCCCTCATCCAACTCAATCGCATCCAGCACGCGCCCCAGCGGATCAGGCAGCCGCGCCACCGACCGCATCTGCTCGGCCATCTCCGCAAGCTTCGCCTCATCCAGCTTCAACCGAGCGCGTACCGCTGGCGTCAGCACTCCACCCTCAATCGCCAGGTCCTCTACATTCGCGGCCAGCAACTCTGCACCCGCCCGCTCAACGGCGTCAGCCATCGCCTCGAGCGCAGCATTCCGCTTCGCTTCCTCCAACCCCGCCAGCACCCGCGATGCCCTCTTCGCCGCCTCTGCCATCGCGCGCACGCTCACGCCGCTAGCCGCTGACGAAGCCCCCGCGCTCATCGCGCAACCTTCTCCCCCACCGATTCGCGCCCGCGTTCAACGCCAGCGGCAAACAGCGTTCCCACCTGCTCGCCTGCAACAATCCGCTCCAGCACATGCGGCGTCCGGCCATTCGCAATAATCACCTGCTTGCCCGCGTGCAGCACAATGCGCGCCGACTCCAGCTTCGAGATCATCCCACCGCGCCCACGCCCGTTCACCCCGTCCGCCAGCGCCAGGATCGCCTCGTCCACCGTATCCACGCGCTCCACCACCGTCGCCCCAGGCTCAGTCGGATTGCGGTCATACAAGCCATCTACATCCGACAGCAACACCAGCAGGTCCGCACCAATATGCTTCAGCAGCAGCGCTGACAGCTTATCGTTATCCCCAAAAATCCGCTCCCGCGGCCGCAGCTCCGTCGCCCGGTCTAACTCAATCGTCGACACCGTATCGTTTTCATTCACAATCGGAATCACGCCCATCGTCAGCAACGCGTCCAGCGCCGCACGCAGATTCGCATGCCGCGTCGCATCGCGAAAATCGTCTTCCGTCAGCAACACCTGCGCAATCGGACACCCCAGCCGATCGAACGCATCGTCATACAACGACATCAGCCGCGACTGCCCGATCGCCGCGCACGCCTGGATCTGCGCCACCACTGTCGGCCTCTCCACCAGCCCCAGCCGCTCCATCCCCAGGCCAACCGCGCCCGAGCTCACCAGCAGTACCTCGATGCCCTGCGCACGCAACTCCGCAACCTGCTCCACCAGCCCGCACAGCAGCCCCAGCGCAACCTTGCCGTCGTGTCGCATGATCACGTTCGTCCCGAGTTTCACGACGATCCGATGCAACATCTTTCCCCCGCCAGCCCTATGCATGGATCTGCGACACAGCCGGCGCAATCGTACGATCCACAATCGGTGCCAGCCTCCGCAGCTTCTCCACCAGCTTCGTCAACTGCTCCGGGTGTAGCGACTGCGCGCCATCCGACAGCGCCTTGTCTGGATTCGGATGCATCTCCATCAGCAAGCCGTCCGCGCCCGCAGCCACGCTCGCCAGCGCCATCGGAGGCACCAGGTCGCGCTTGCCCACGCCATGCGATGGATCGCCCAACACCGGCAGATGCGTCAGCTTCTTCAGCACCGGAATCGCCGACACGTCATACGTATTCCGCGTATACGTCTCGAACGTCCGAATGCCACGCTCGCACAACATCAGATCGTAGTTGCCACCCGACAAAATATATTCAGCGCTCAGCAGCACCTCTTCAATCGTCGCCGCGATCCCGCGCTTCAACAGCACCGGCTTACGTACATGCCCCAGCTCGCGCAGCAAATTAAAGTTCTGCATGTTGCGCGCGCCCACCTGGAAGCAATCAATGTACGGCAGCATCAACTCAATCTGCGAGATCTCCATCACCTCGGTGATCACCAGCAGCCCAACCTCATCCGACACCTCGCGCAACAGTTTCAGCCCCTCCAGCCCCATTCCCTGGAAGCTGTACGGCGAGCTGCGCGGCTTGAACGCGCCGCCGCGCAAAAATTGTCCACCCGCCGCAGCCACCTGCTGCGCACTCAACCGAATCTGCTCGCGGCTCTCCACCGAGCACGGCCCAGACATGATGACGACTTCCTCGCCGCCCACCACCAGCCCGTTCGGAAATGTGATCCGCGTCCCCTCCGGCCGGAACCCGCGTCCGGCCAGCTTGTATGGCGACGAGATTCGATACGCCTGGTGCACGCCCGACAGTACCTGGAACTCCGTCACCTCAAAGTGCGCCGGCGTTCCCACGCCCGCAAGAATAGTCTGCGTCTCACCCGTTGTCCGGTGGACATTGAATCCCAACTCCACCATCCGTTCGATCACATGCTGTATCTGTTCATCGGTGGCTTGGTCCTGCATCGCGACGATCATCACTAGATCCCTCTTTAGTTCTCAATAAAATTTTCACTGCCCTGCGTCACGGCCAACTGCCGCAACTGCGAATCTCAAATCATGGGTTCTGACGCTGCAGCGTACGCATCACGTCCATCACCCGTTCATAAATGTCCTGCACCTGCGCGTCCGTCAGCGGTCCCGGATTCACCTTCCGCACATGCTCAAACACAACCTGCTCGCGCTGCGGTTCGTAGATCGGAACGTTGATCTTCGCCTTCAGCTTCCCAATCTCAACCGCGGCCGCCGCTCGTTGAGAAAGCAGTTGGACAATCTGCTCATCCAGCCCGTCAATCTTGCTACGCCAATCGGCGATATCCATTGATTCCATCCTTCGCTCGCAGTAAATACAGGGTCGTTCTAATCATAATCTTCCATCGCTTCACGTCGATCGCCCGCTCAGCTTCGCAACAAACTCTCCCACTGCCTTCGGTGCCCCCGACGCAGGCGTCTTTTCAATCAACCCGACAATCGCGCTCCCCACAACCGCCGCATCCGCAAACTCTCCCACCGCCCGCACATGCTCCGCAGTCGACACCCCAAACCCCAGCGCAATCGGCAGCTTCGTAAACTTCTTCAACCTCTCCACCAACCCCTTCGCATCCGACGCCAGCTCCGTCTGTGTTCCCGTAATCCCCACCCGCGAAATCGCATACACAAACCCCCGCGAGTTCTCCGCAATCGCCTTCAGCCTCTCATCCGGCGACGTAGGCGCCGCCAGAAACACCGGCATCAACCCCACCGCATGCATCACCTTCAGATACTCCCCAGCCTCTTCCACAATCATGTCGGTCAGCAGCACTCCATCCGCGCCCGCTTCCTTCGCGGCCTTCGCAAACTTCTCCAGGCCCATCTGCAATACCGGATTCAAATAGCTGAACAAGATAATCCCAGCCTCCGCCCGCGCCGCCCGAATCTCCTTACAAATCCCCAGCACATCCGTCAGCCGAGTCCCCCGCGCCACCGCCCGCTCACTAGCTCGCTGAATCACCGGCCCATCCGCCAGCGGATCACTGAACGGCACTCCCAGCTCAATCACATCAGCCCCATTATCAATAGCCGCAAGAGCCATCTCCCGCGTAGTCGCAAGATCAGGATCACCCGCCGTAAAGTAAATCACCAGCCCCGGTTTCTTCGAAAATTGAATCGGCATATCAGGCCTGTTCCTCGAGGTAGAAAGCCTTCACATGAACAGCCTTGGACTCTTCGTCTAATTCCACTACATCCAAAACGCGATTACCGTTGTCGCGTCCATACAGCGCCGCGTAACCGCTGGGCGAAGTGAACACGCCTTCCAGACTGAAGCGCAGCGAAGGCGCTAACTCCAGGCCGCGCCGAAAGTGCTCACGCAATTCCTCCATCCCATGCAGACGACCATCAGGTCTATTCCAGCGAGGGACAACCGTGTTCGCCTCAAACACAACACCATCGGCATAATGCGCCATGATGCCATCCAGATCCCGCCGATTCCAACTGTCGATCCAGTCAGAGACCAGGCCCCGTACATTGTGGCGAACGTCACTCATGCACGATTCTCCTCCGCCCCATCCAACTTCATCTCCCGCGTCAAAATCCCAATATCCTTATCCCCGCGCCCGCTAACATTCACCACCACGATCTTGTCCTTCCCCATCTTCGGCGCAACCTTCATCACTTCAGCAATCGCATGCGCACTCTCGAGCGCCGGAAGTATCCCCTCCGTCCGCGACAACACCTTCACCGCCTCCAGCGCCTCATCATCCGTAGCGCTCGTATATGTCGCCCGCCCCGAGTCATGCAGCATCGCATGCTCCGGCCCCACACTCGCATAATCCAGCCCCGCACTCACCGAGTGCGTCGCCGCAATCTGCCCCGCCGCATCCTGCAGCACGTAGCTATACGTCCCCTGCAACACTCCAGGAACCCCGCCGCCATTGGGCGCAAACCGCGCCGCATGTTCCCCCAGCGCCGTCCCCCGCCCACCAGCCTCCACGCCGATCAGCGCAACATTCGGCTCCGGCAGAAATTCATAGAACGCACCAATCGCATTCGACCCGCCCCCCACGCAAGCAATCACCGCATCCGGCAGCCGCCCCTCATGCTCCAGAATCTGCCGCTTCATCTCCTTCGAAATCACGCGCTGAAAATCCCGCACCATCGTCGGATACGGATGCGACCCCAACGCCGATCCCAAAATATAAAACGTAGTCCTCACGTTCGTAACCCAATCCCGCATCGCCTCGTTGATCGCGTCCTTCAGCGTCGCCGACCCCGCACCCACCCCGCGCACCTCCGCACCCAGCAGCCGCATCCGGAAGACATTCAGCTCCTGCCGCCGCATGTCCTCTTCGCCCATGTAGACCACGCACTCCAGCCCAAACAGCGCGCACACCGTAGCCGTCGCCACCCCATGCTGCCCCGCGCCCGTCTCCGCAATAATCCGCTGCTTCCCCATTCGCCGAGCCAGCATCACCTGCCCCAGCGCGTTATTAATCTTGTGCGCGCCCGTATGCAGCAAATCCTCCCGCTTCAAATAAATCTTCGCCCCACCCAGCGTCTCCGTCAGTCGCTTCGCAAAATAAAGCGGCGTAGGACGCCCGCAATAATCCTTTAGCAACCCATCCAGCTCCACATGGAACGCCGCATCCGCCCGCGCCTCCGCATACGCCGCATCCAGCTCCAGCAGCGCCGCCATCAGCGTCTCCGGAACATACCGCCCGCCATAAGCGCCAAACCGCCCCGGCGCACTATTCACCGCCACACCAGCCGGCCGAGTCATCGTTCCAATCGCACTCATGCTTTCGCCCTCAGTCCTGATCCCTAATCCCTATTCCCTAATCCCTGCCTCTAAAACACAAAAGCCGCAACCTTTTCGGTCGCGGCTCGGGGAATCTAGAGATCGCAGGCTTTACGTTTCAGTCCCTACGAAACTACTCCACCGATGCCGCTACGAGTTGCCAGTAGCGGTACGACGGGGTAAATCGCGGGCTGAAGAAAAACTTCATGGGTTTCAATCTACACCGGCGGCCACGCCTCTGCAACTAGCTTTTGCTTAATCCTGCCGCCCGCGCCGCCGCCACAAACGTCCGCAGCCTCTCCGGATCCTTCTTTCCCGGCACACTCTCCACCCCACTCGCCACGTCCACGCCCCACGGCGCAAATGCCTCAATCGCCTCGTCCACATTCTCGGCATTCAACCCGCCTGCAACGATCACCCACCCACCCGTCGCCTCCTGCACCTCCCGCACCACCGCCGCCGTGCGCTCCCAATCAAAGCTCTTCCCCGTCCCGCCCGATACCCCGCCATGCGAAGCATCCAGCAACACAAACAACACATAGGGATGCGACAACACCGCCGTCAACGTCGCTCGCAGCCTCTCCAAATCCACTCCCACCGGAACCTCAACCACTTGGAGCACCCGCAACACCCCGCCGCTCGCAATATCGATCGCGTCCACCAGCTTTGGATCAAACGCGCTATGCAGCTGCACCGCGGTCAGTCCCGCCACCTTCGCAGCCTCAATAATCTCCGCCGCGTCCGTCGACGTGAACACCCCCACCTTCGCCAACTCCACCGGCAACTCGCGCGTAATCTCCGCAACCTGCTCAGCAGTCACCCGCCGCTTGCTCGGCGCAAACACGAATCCCACCGCATCCACACCCAGCTCCGCCGCCAGGCGAGCGTCGTCCAAATTTGTATTCGCGCAGATCTTAATAAACATTGGCTTGCTTCAACGCACCGCCGCGCAACAAATGCGCCAGCGCCCCACCCGGCTTCGACTCCCGCATCAGCGACTCCCCAATCAGAAATGCCTCATACCCCGCCGCACTCAACTTGCGCATGTCCGCCTGCGATCGAATTCCACTCTCCGCCACCCGCACCGCGCTCTTCGGCAACTTATCCGCTAACTCGCACGCACGCTCCAGCGATACCTCAAACGTCCGCAGGTCGCGGCTGTTCACGCCCACGCACTCACACTCCAGCTGCAGCGCGCGGTCCAGCTCCTCTGCGTCATGTACCTCGCACAACACATCCAGCCCATACGACTTCGCACTCGCCCGCAGCCGCTTCAACTCCGCATCCGTCAGCGCCGCCACAATCAGCAGCACCGCATCCGCGCGATTCGCCCGCGCCTCCAGCATCTGAAACTCATCCACCATAAAATCCTTGCGCAGGCAAGGCAGCCACACCGCCGCACTCGCCCGCCGCAGATTCTCCAGCGACCCCTGAAAAAATCTCTCATCCGTCAGCACAGACAGCGCCGTAGCTCCGCCTGCTTCCAGCTGCAGCGCAATCTCCACCGGCTCAAACATCTCCCGGATCAATCCCTTCGACGGCGACGCCTTCTTCAACTCCGCGATCACCGCCGTCCCACGCCCGGCCCGAGCCCGCAGCGCCCGCGCGAACCCCCGCGGAACATGCCTCGCCGCCGCCGCCTCCAGCGAACGCATGTCGGCCGCCGCCTTCCGCTCCGCCACCACCTCGCGCGTATGCGCAAGGATCTCCGGCAGATACAGCGTGGGTTGTGAGCTGTCTGTCAACATCCCCTCCATGCTACGCCCGAAAATCGCGCTCACGAACGGAAAATGGCGAGCCAAAACCTCCGGCTCGCCCTCCGTTATTAACTTACTGGCTCCCTCCACCTAGGCGGTCAAGCCAGCTGCTTTGTCCGATTCCCGACTTCCGATTTCCTACTTCCTGCTCTTACGCCTTCCCCGCCAACTGCCGCAACACGTACTGCAGAATCCCTCCGTGCTGGTAGTAGAGAATCTCCTGCGGCGTATCGATGCGCACCATCACCGGGAACGTCTTCTTGCTCCCATCGGCCGCGGTAGCAGCCACCGTCAGCTTCTTGCCACCCTCAAACTTCGAGTCCAGCATGGTCTTCAGCTCGCCAGGCTTGGTGCCTAGCGTGAACGTCTCCTCGCCCGTCAATCCCAGCGACTCCACGTTCGCGCCCGCCTCAAACTGCAGCGGCAGAATCCCCATCCCCACCAGGTTCGACCGGTGAATGCGCTCATAGCTCTCCGCAATCACAAACCGTATCCCCAGCAGGCACGGGCCCTTTGCCGCCCAATCCCGGCTCGATCCCGACCCGTACTCCTTGCCCGCAAGGATCGCCAGCGGCGTCCCACGCTTCGCATACTCCACACTCGCGTCGTAGATCGACATGCCCGTTCCCTCAGGCAGCAACCGCGTCACGCCGCCCTCCGTTCCCGGAGCCAGCTTGTTGCGCAGCCGCACATTCGCAAACGTTCCGCGCACCATCACCTCATGGTTTCCGCGCCGGCTTCCATACGAGTTGAAGTCCGCAGGCTTCACCCCATGCTCGGTCAAATACTGCCCCGCCGGCCCATTCAGCTTGATCGACCCCGCCGGAGAAATATGATCCGTCGTCACCGAATCGCCCAGCACCGCCAGCACCCGCGCGTCCGCAATATCCTTCACCTCGGCCGGCGTCGCAGGCATGCCATCAAAGTAAGGAGCTTTCCGGATATACGTGGAATCCTTCTCCCACCCATACGTCTCGCCCAGCGGAAACTTCAGATGCTGCCAGTTCGTATCGCCATCGCTCACGGTCGCATACTGCGTCCGGAACATCGTCGAATCAATGCAACTTGCCACCGTATCCGACACCTCTTTCTGCGACGGCCAGATGTCCTTCAGATAAACCGGCTTGCCATCCTTCCCGTTGCCCAGCGAATCCTTGTCGAAGTCATGCGAGATATGCCCGGCCAGCGCATACGCAACCACCAGCGGCGGACTCATCAAATAATTCGCCCGCACCTCCGGCGAAATCCTTCCCTCAAAATTCCGATTCCCGCTCAGCACCGAAACCGCAACCAGCCCATGCTCCTCAATCGCCTTCGAAACATCCGTAGGCAGCGGTCCAGAGTTTCCAATACAAGTAGTGCACCCATACCCGACCACGTTAAACCGCAGCGCATCCAGATACGGCAGCAGTCCCGCCCGCGTGTAATAGTCCGTCACCACGCGCGATCCCGGCGCCAGCGACGTCTTCACCCACGGCGGCATCGTAAGTCCAGCCTCCACCGCCTTCTTTGCCAGCAACCCTGCCGCCACCATCACGTAAGGATTGCTCGTATTCGTGCAGCTCGTAATCGCCGCGATCACAATCGACCCATCGCTGAGATACTTGTCCGGATTCACCCCGAACCGTCTCTCCACCGAGTGCATCGCGTCTTCGTCGCTCTCCGCCTCCATCACGCCAACCGAGCTCTCCAAATCGCCGTTCTTTGACGCATGTCCGCCCTCACCCTCCCAGCGCACCATCTGCCGCACCACGCCCTTGTTCGCGTTCGGTCCCTGCAACTCCGGCAGCTTCGACGCAAAACTCGAAGGCGTCTTCGACAGCAACACCCGGTCCTGCGGCCGCTTCGGCCCCGCCACGCTTGGCTCTACCGTGCTCAAATCCAGCGACAGCGTAGCGCTGTACTCAGCCTCCGGCGCACCCGCCGTGTGGAACAGCCCCTGCGCCTTGTAGTACGCCTCCACCAACGCAATCTGCTCGTCGCTCCGTCCCGTCAGCCGCAGATACTTCAACGTCTCCGCGTCCACCGGGAAGATCCCGCACGTCGCTCCATACTCCGGCGCCATATTCGCAATCGTCGCGCGATCCGCCAGCGGCAGCTCGCTGATGCCCGGCCCATAGAACTCCACAAACTTGCCGACAACACCATGCTTGCGCAGCGCCTCTGTCACCGTCAGCACCAAATCAGTAGCTGTCGTGCCTTCCTTCAACTTGCCGCTTAACCGGAACCCAACCACCTGTGGCACCAGCATGCTTACCGGCTGGCCCAACATCGCGGCCTCTGCCTCAATGCCGCCAACGCCCCAGCCCAGCACGCCCAGCCCATTGATCATCGTCGTGTGCGAGTCCGTTCCCACCAGCGTGTCTGGATACGCCGTCACCGTTCCATCCGCCTCGGTCTTCGTAAAGCAAACCCGCGCCAGGTACTCCAGATTCACCTGGTGACAGATCCCCATCCCCGGCGGCACCGCCGAGAAGTTATGGAACGCCGTCTGCCCCCACTTCAGAAACGCATAGCGCTCGCGGTTGCGCGTAAACTCCAGCGCCGCATTCAGGTCATACGAGTACGCACTGCCATACTCATCCACCTGCACACTGTGGTCGATCACCAGCTCGGCCGGCACCAGCGGGTTGATCTTCTCAATCTCCGCCTGCCCTCCGCCCAGCGCCTTCATCGCATCGCGCATCGCAGCCAGGTCCACCACCGCCGGCACGCCCGTAAAATCCTGCATCAGCACGCGCGCCGGCATAAACGCAATCTCGCGCGACGGCTCCGCCTTCGGATCCCAGTTCGCCAGGAACCGGATGTCATCTGCAGTCACGGTCTTGCCGTCCTCGCAGCGCAGCAAGTTCTCCAGCAGAATCCTCAGCGAGTACGGCAGACGCGCGAGGTTCACTCCCTCAAGCGCGCTCAGTTTAAAGTAGTTGACCTTCTTCGCGCCGCTCTCCAGCGTGGCGGCCGCGGCAAAGCTGTTCGGATGCGTTGTGTTCGGCATTGCGTATCTTCTCCTATTAAGTCCTGTGAGCAATCAATGAATCCTAGGTGCTGAGAACCTACCTTGGATGTGACGGAAAGCACGTTGTGACGGAAAGCACGTTGTCGTAGAAAGCGCGTTGAGAGTCACCACACCGCAATATCGCGTGCGGCTCAAATTCATCGTGTGGGGGAGGGGGTCGCGCTCAACCACTGCGCAGGTCTTAGCAGGAACGGCCGCGATCACGGCGGCCCCGAAGAAACCGCTTCACCTTGCGTGACCGGGTCACGTCATAGGCGCGCATCTGGGGGACGCTGTCGTACATGCGTAGAATTTTACGCCCACAGCCTAACCTTTGGCGTGGTCAACAGCCCCATTTCCCTCCAAAATGTTGCCAGCAAACAGCCTCTGGCCCATCTCCCGGCATCTCACCCACCACATGCGCGGCAGCCACACACAACGAATGGTCCGCGCCGGAGTTAGAACGAACATGACAAACCGCTCGTTAGTACGCACGTTTGGCCTGATAGGCGCTTCCACGTTGCTCGCCTTCACCTTTATAGGCTGCAAGAACAGCTCCACCAACGCCGCCAACACTACCGCCATCAACGACGGCACCGCTCCCGCGACCGGCAGCGACGCCGATCCGGCGGACGCCAACCTCGCCCCCGCCTCCAACACCCAGGTCCTCGGCGAAAACTCCTCCTACACCCCGCAGCAGCAGGGCGAAAGCTATCCGCAACAAGCCCCCGCCCCCGTCGTCCAGGGCTACAACGATCAGGATCAGGGCGACGAGTACGCCGGCGAAGATGCCGTCGACTACACCGACCAGGCCCCGCCCCCGCTACCCGAGTACGACCAGCCACCCGCTCCCGAACCCAACTACATGTGGACGCCTGGCTACTGGGCATGGGGTCCCGGCGGCTACTATTGGGTTCCCGGCGTCTGGTGCCCGCCCCCCTACTACGGCGCTCTCTGGACGCCTCCCTACTGGGCCTTCTACAACGGCCGCTACGGCTTCCATCGCGGCTATTGGGGCCCCCACATCGGCTACTACGGTGGGGTCGACTACGGCTTCGGCTACATCGGCATCGGTTACTTCGGTGGCTATTGGAACGGCAATAACTTCTACTACAACCGCACCGTCACCAACGTCGGTCGTGTCGGCTACGTCTACAGCCGCCCGGTCGTCTATAACAACGTCACCTACACCGGCCGCATCCGCAACACCACCAGCTACAACGGGGGTCGCGGAGGAATCAACGTACGGCCACGGCCCGCTGAGTTGGCCGCCGCCCGCCAGACCCGCACCTTCGCCCTGCCAGAGCAGCAACAGGTCGCTCGTGCAGCGGCACAAAACAAGCAGCAGTTCTACTCCAACAACCGCGGCAAACCAGCCGAGATCGCCTCGGCCCGCCCCATAGCAGCCGCGCGTCCCATCGCCGCAACACCGCCAGCCGTCCTGCGCGAAAAGCAACAGGCCAACCTCACGCGTGAGAACGCCAACCGTCCCGCCAACCCCGGCCAGCGCCCCGGTCAACCCGCAGTCCAGCCCGGCAGGCCCACACCCGGCCAACCGGTAAATGAGCAGCGCCCCGGCACGCGTCCAGCACCGGGAACACCAGAGCAACGCCCCGGCCAACCCGAACGCCCCAACACCCGCCCGGCACCCGTAGGCCCTCAACCCGGAGGCCGACCCAGCCCGCAGCCTGAAACCCGGCCCGGACAATCGCCCCGCCCGGCTCCGCAGCCACAAACCCGGCCAGCCCCCGCTCCAAGGCCAGAACAGTCGCCACGCCCGGCACCCCAACCGCAATCCCGACCAGCACCGACTCCACGGCCGGAACAATCGCCACGCCCCGCACCCCAACCTCAATCCCGCCCGGCTCCCGCTCCAAGGCCGGAACAGTCGCCGCGTCCTGCGCCCCAACCTCAATCCAGACCCGCACCGCAACCGCAGGCTCGGCCAGCACCCCAGCCCCGTCCCGCACCCCAGCAACAATCGCGGCCCGCGCCCCAATCCCGCCCCGCACCGCAGCAGCACGAAGAAAACAGGCCGCACTAATCCTGCGGCTCCAACCCCAACCAGAAGGGCTCGCCACCAAGGCGAGCCCTTCTCATTTCCCCCAACCTCCCAAAACCCACCGCAACCAACCCCTCCATGCCCCGAAACGCCTCTTGCTACAAACTGAGAACGGACAACGGACAACGGAGAACGGAGAACCAAAAACCCTCCTCACCCCATCGCCATCTCCACCAGCAGCACCGCATTCAGCGCCAGAATAATCGCCGCTACCGTCCACCCCGCAACCTTCATCCGCAGCGCGCTCTTGAACTCCCCCATCACCCCAAACTTGTTCGTCAGCAGCAGCAGCGGAATCAGCGCCGCCGGCAGCGTAAAGCTCAGCAGCACCTGCGAGTCATTCAAAATCTTCAGCGGATCGCTGCCAATCCCAATCACAATCAGCGCCGGAATCACCGTGATAAATCGCCGCAGAAAAATTGGAAACTTGATATTCAGAAATCCCTCGATGATCACCTGCCCGGCCATCACCCCCACCGTCGAGCTCGACAGTCCTGAGCACAGCAGCGCCACCGCAAACACCACCGCCGCACCCCGCCCCAGCAGCGGCCCCAGTGTGTGGAACGCATCCTGGATCGTCGGATAATATTCCGGCCCCTTGTACATCACCACCGCCGCCATAATGATCATCGCGGAATTAATCAGCCACGCCCCATTCATCGCGACAAACACATCCACCAGCTCAAATCGCAGATACTTCCGCAGCATCCCTGGCCGCGCCTTCTTGCTTGCCGGCTCCAACTCATTCAACCGCGGCTGCACCAACGCCGAGTGCAGATAGATCACGTGCGGCATCACCGTAGCACCCAGCATCCCCACCGCCGCAAACACACTCCCCTTCAGCGCCAGCGACCCATGGTGTAAATCAAACGTCGGCAGAATCGTCGCCACAAACGCGCGATGCCAATCAGGATGCACCAGGAAAACCTCAAACCCGTAGCACAACCCGATCACCCCAACGAACGCCATGATCCCGCGCTCCAGCCACTGAAACCCCATCAAATCCAGCGCCAAAATCGCGACGACCGCCACCGTAGCAATCAGCGCGGAAATAAACAGCCCGCCTGTCAGCGAGATCCCATGCGCCAGCAGCGCCGGCCCAATCAGCAGATCCAACCCCAGCGCCGCGCCCAGAAACTCCGCCAGGTCCGTCGCCACCGCCGACACCTCCGCGCACAGCCACAAGAAGATCGAAGCCCGCTTCGAAAAATGTTTCCTGCAGTTCTGCGGCAGCGTCAACCCCGTAACAATCCCCAGCTTCGCCGCCAGGTACTGAATCAGGATCGCCATCACATTCGACCACAGCAGCACCCACAGCAGCCGATACCCAAACTGGCTACCGCCCAGGATGTTGGTCGAAAAATTTCCCGGATCGATGTATGCGACCGACGCCACAAACGCCGGCCCAAAATAACTCCACACCTGGTCGCTGCGAAACGACCTCCGGCCTTCACCGCCCGCCGTCTTCGCGGGCAACAGCCCCGAAGTCCCCGCCGCTACAGCCGCCGGGGAGAGGCTCGCCTCTCGCTCAGCATCCGTAACGTCAAAGGGGTTTTCACCAGGCATCTGTTCTAAGTATAGGATGCCGCAACAGCGAGCAGTGTTCTGCCACACTCCGCCCGCCAGCGGCGGGAACTTCTTCACCCGCCGCCTGGATTACTGCCGTGTTACTTCAGCAGAATGCTCCTGTCCGCATCGTTCACCGACACGCGCATCAACTCCTGCCCATTCACCTTCGTGTTCGTCTCGCTATACTCGAACACCGGGCTTCCCACTGGCGCCTGCACATGCACCGTCGACAGGTACGGCACTTTGTATTTCTCGTTTCCAATCACGAGCTCACGATCCTGCACCGTGTAATTCACGAACGTGAGATAGACTTCCTGCACGCTGGCGTGATGGCTTCTGCTCATGGGATTGCTGTAGGTTGGGGTTGCGGCAACTGCGCTGACCGGCGCAGCAAGGGCGAGTGCAAAGATTAAAGAACGCATGCGAGTCTCTCCGTGTAGCTGAATTGTGAGAGGGTCTCTGCCATGGTTCAGAGAAGCTCTTATGTGTTCAGGGATACGTGATCGCTGTCACAGCGGTTCCACAAAAATATTGAAATTCCGTGAATCACATTCGCAGCATTTCGCGCGATTTCCCCTTGCAATCCGCGCTCCAATCATCCCCTACGTCCCCGTCGAACCAAACCCTGCAACCCCACGCGGCGTCTCCGCCAACATATCCGTCTCTTCAAACGTCGCCTGGATTCGTTCCACAATTCTCAGCTGCGCAATCCGATGTCCCGGCGCCACCATCTGCGGCTCGCTCGTAAGATTCGTCAACACAATCTTCAACTCCCCGCGATACCCCGGATCAATCACACCCGCCAGTGTAGTAATCCCCCGCACCGCCAGCCCCGACCGGTCCTCCACCAGCGCCCCATGCGTCGACGGCAACTCCATCGCCAACCCCGTCCGCACCGCCACCGTCGACCCAACTTCTCCCACCGGAGCCAGCACCGCCGCCTCCGCAGCAAACAAGTCCGCCGCCAAATCTCCATAAGCACCAGCATGCGCATACCGCGGCATCTGCGCCGAAGGCAACAACCTCTGCACCAATATCGTAGGACTCATCGCTTCCTCTCTCTAATCCCTAATCCCTGTTCCCTAATCCCTGCACTTAAGACATCCACTTCAGCACTCGAATAATTCCCATCGGCGCCGCCTTCGAATGCGCCGACACATCCGTCCGCGCATGAATCGCCTTCCGGTTCTCGCTGTAATACGAAAACGCCCGCAGCATCATCTCTTCATTCGTCAACGTAGGCTTCCACTCAAGCTCGCGACGAATCCTCGATGTATCAAAGACGAAACTCTCCGCAATCATTCGATAGTGATAAGGCCCCAGCGGCGACACGCCCAGCTTGTGCGCCAACTGCATCGCCGCAATCGTAGGCGTCCGCGGCAACGACGCCACCCGCGCCTTACTCCCCGCCGCCCGAATCACACTCTCATACATCGCACGCATCGTCGGCACATCATCGGACCCAATATGAAATAAATTCGACTCCTCATAAGCCAGACACAACAAGCAAGCCGTTGCCAGATCCTGCGCATAAATAAATTGATACCGGCTCGACCCATCCCCCACCACCCAAACTTTTTTCCCGTCTTCAATAAACTCAAACAAGATCGCCAGCAGCCCCAGCCGCCCACTATCAATAATCGTCGGACATCGCAGCGTCACCACCTTGAACTCCGGCCGCTTCTCCACGATCGCCGCCAGTTCCTTCTCCGCCTGCAGCTTCGACCGCCCATACAACTCCACCGGCGCCGGCACATCGTCCTCCGTCACAGGCCGCCCAAACCCCTCCGCCCATAGGCAATTCGAAGAGATATTCACCATCCGCATCACGCCCGCCGCAATCGCCGCCTCCGCCACCAACCGCGTCCCATCCACATTCGAAGTCCACAGCAGCGTCTCATCCTTCACGTCATGCGCCAGCATCGCCGCGCAATGAAACACGCCCTCAAACGTGTGCTCCGAAAATACCCGCGCCAACAACCCCGCATCGCGAATATCCCCCTGCACACTCGTCAGCCCTTCAGCGCCAGCATCCTCATCCCGCACCAGGTCAATATTCGTAACCGCAAACCCCTCCGCCAGCAGCCGCCGCTTCAGCACGCCGCCAAAGAACCCCGACCCCCCCGTAACCAAAACCTCACGCCTCAACATCGCCATCCCTACTTCCTATTTCCTGCTTCCTACTTCCTGTACTTCTGAAAAGAAACACAGCCAGCACCGCAATCAACGGCTCCATCGGATGCCGAAACCGCGGCTGCACCGTCACCAGATAGTATGGCAGCGGCAGCAGCAGAAAGATCGCCGCAAACAATCCCGCTCCCTCCACCCGCCGCCGCAACATCAGCCCCAATCCCAGCAAACCGCACACACTCAAAAAGCAATAGCTCAACTGCCGCAGATATTCATTCGCCCAATGCCCATTCGCAGCATGCGGCGTCCCATCCCAGAAAAACAGAAACCGATCGAGCGTCCACTTCGCAATCCGTCCCGGCCGCGCCTCAATCCGCGCCTTCGCCTCTTCCCCGCGCATCTTCGCAAACGCAATCTCCCCCATCCGCACATACTGCTGATACTCCGGATCCCCCGTCCACAGCGGCACCGTCGTCCCCCAAGGAAACCCATCATTCCGCTCCAGCGTCGACTCGTACAGCTCCACGCCAAAATTATCCCGAGTCAGCACCGGCGCACCCATCACCCGCAAATTCCTCACCACCCAAGGCGCCAGCACCGCCGCAAACGCCACGCAAGTCAGCACCGCCCCCACCACCGTCCCGCGCCCCAACTTCCACCGCCGCAACTCCGGCCAGGCAATCCAAATCATCATCGCCGGCAAACAAAGCAGCAGCGAAGCATTCGTAAGCGCAATCAGCCCCCACAACACCCCCAGCACAAACCAAAGCAGCACAGGGTTCAGGGCCCGGGCCCCAGGGCCCCAAAAATCGGGTGCCCCACTCATGACGGTTTCACCGTCATGAGTGGGTCTGGCGGCGACAGGCTCTTCCTCCCCCGCCACAACTCTCGCACTCTGAACCCTGGACCCTGGACCCTGGACCCTGTCTCTCAGCCGCAACGCCACCACAATCGCCCACGCAAACAAACAAGCCGTAACCGACATCTCCCAAACCCAATGCACCGCATACTGCAACGCCGCCGGATACACCGCCCACATCCAAGCCGACCACACCGCCACCGGCGCCCCATACTTCGCCGCCCTCCGCGCAATCCCCCGCGCATCAAAGCACCGCGCCGCAATCTCATACACCGCCGGAGCAATCGCTGCCGAAAACGCACTGTCCACCACCATCAGCGCCAGCGCCGCACCCCGCGTATAAACACCAAACAACTTGAACGCCCCAGCCATCAGCAGCGGATACACCGGCGGCAGCCAGGCCGTAGGTCCCGACATCCCATTGAACGGATTCCCGTACCCGTGCCCCGTAACCAGCGACCGCGCAATCCGTCCCGCCTCAAACCCGAAATCGAAGTTCCCCTGCGACGTCCGAATCCGATACGTATGCCCCACCAGAATCACCACCACCCGCAGCCCAAATCCCACCCAGAAGATCATCCACGGCCTCTGCCACCAGGCCCGCTCCGACACCTCCACACCCGAACGTCTCACCCGCTAAGTCTATCGCCCTCACCCAACCCGCTCCATCAAGTACGCTGTTCTCATGGCCTCGGCTCCAAGCCCGCAATCCAAGCTCGATCGCCCGCTCACCCTCCGCCAGGCCCTCCCCTCCACCGCCCTCGCCGTACTCCTCGCCGCACTCGTCATCCTCACCCTCCTCGGCCACAACCGCCTCACCGACTGGGACGAAGGCATCTACGCCCAGGTCTCCCGCGAGATGCTCCACTCCGGCTTCCTCGTTCCCCACTGGAACTCCCTCGTCTGGATCGACAAGCCGCCCCTCACCTACTGGATCACCGCCCTCTTCTTCAAACTCTTCGGCGTCTCAGAATTCACCGCCCGCCTCGGCTCCGCACTTGCCGCCATCGCCATCGTCAAGCTCTTTCACTACTGGCTCCTCCGCACGCGCGGCCTCTTCACCGCCTGGCTCTCCACCCTCATCCTTCTCTCCACCTTCGGCTTCCTCCACGTAGCCCGCGTAGGCGAAACCGACACCCTGCTCTCCTTCGGCGCCCTCCTCTCCCTGATCGGCCTCGCCAACCTCCTTCAACCTTCCCACCCCGTTTCGGACGACCCCAACGCTTCGAGGTACCCCAAGGTTTCAACCTTGGGTTTCATCCGCCGAGAGAAGAGTCGGGCTTTAGCCCCTGGAGCTAAGCCCTCCCTCAACGGCTGGTATCTCTACTGGACCGGCTTCGCCATCGCCCTTATGAGCAAGTCCGCCGCCAGCGGAACCATCTTCCTCACCCTCCTAATCCTCCTCATCCTCGACCCCAACCTCCGCCGCCGCGTCCGCGCGCCCTTCGTCTACGGCCTCCTCCTCTTCCTCGCCCTCACCCTCCCCTGGCACCTCTACATGTTTCACCTCTACGGCGAAGTCTTCGTCCGCCAATACCTCGGCCTCCACGTCCTCGGCCGTGTAGCCTATCAATTCGACGGCCACCTCACCCCCTGGTGGTACTACCTCCGAGTCCTCCTCTTCTCCGCCCCTCCCTGGGTCCTCCTCTACCCCCTCGCCCTCTACGCAGCCCTCCGCCATCAGCCGACCACGCCGGGTGCCCCATCTTCGCCGCCGCTCTTGGCGGCTAAGGTGGGTTCGCACGATCTCCGCCCCTTCGCCGTCTTCGCCATCGTCCAGATCCTCTTCTTCTCCTGCGTCCAGACCCGCCTCCCCCACTACATGGCCCCCGCCTATGCCCCACTCTCCGCCCTCGTCGCAATCTGGCTCGCAGCCCACTTCCACGCCTATCTCGAATCCCACCCAGCCGCGCGCCCCTCCACCGCTCGCCTCCAGTTCGCCGCCGCCCTAACCGCCCTCTGGGTCCTCACCGCCCTCCTCACCGCCCATCCCCGCAGCCGGCTCCACTCCCCCAAACTCCCCAACGGCCAGGTAACCCCCAACAACCGCGAAGAGATCGCTCTTCTCAAACAAGTCTTCCGCCACCCCTCCCCCGTCGTCGCCAACACCCCCGGCCCCCTCCTCGACTGGCGCCCCGGCACCTTCAACCCCATCCCCACCGTCCTCTTCTACGCCAACCGCCCCGTCCAGCAAGTCACCCTCCGCCCCCTCCCCCCAAACACCCCCACCGACATCTACGCCTTCAACCCCATCCCCCTCCCCCAGGCCCTCCCCGACACCCAACCCCACCTCATCCTCATCGCCCGCTCCCTCATCCCCCAAATCCCCACCACCTACACCTTCCAAACCATCGCCAACTCCCCCACCCTCGAAATCGGCCGCATCTCGCGCCACCCCTGAGCTGGAACGGCAACCACACGCAGCGAGATTCCGACCTCTCACCCAGCGCCAACGGCGCAACGCCATCACAGCCTGGGGCGCAGCCCCAGGAAAACCACCCGAAGCTTCATACAAGGGCTGAAGGCCCGACCCATCACCTCGCCAAGACCCTACCCAACAATCCCCCCCCCAAATGTTTGACCCCAGCACCCTTTCCCGGTAAACTTACATAGTTTGGCGATGCGAAGGGATTTCTCCCTCTGCATGGGCAGGCGGAGAGCTACCAGGCGCACCTAACCTAAGCTCCATCCCCAGCCGGGCAGCCCCCCATACGACATCTTGTAGAGGCACTTTGCAATGAACCCGCAGAGCCGCCTTTCAGAAAATAGACCGGCATCTGCGTGGTTTTCCACGCCCTGCCCCGAGGTTTCAAGCTATGTACGCAGTCATCAAGACCGGTGGGAAACAGTACCGCGTCGCCCCCGGCGATACCGTCCGCATTGAAAAGTCCGCCCACGAAGACGGCGCCATCACCTTCTCCGACATCGTCGCCGTCTCCGGCGAAGAGGGCAAGTTCGAGAGCGATCTCGGCGGCGCCAAGGTCCTCGCTGAAGTCGTCTCCGAAGGCCGCGGCGACAAGATCCTCGTCTTCCACTACAAGCGCAAGAAGCAGTACAAGAAGATGCAGGGCCACCGCCAGAGCTTCGTGGAAGTCAAAATCAACGAAATCGTAGTAGGCGGCAAAAGCTTCAAGGCCGACAAGAAGTAACCCCAGCACCGCTTCAGAAGGACATATAAAGCCACGGCCATCTGAGGCAAACAACATTCGAAGGAGCCCGGCGTCAACCGGACTCTTTCCCGCAGCAAGATTCGAAGGGGCACGGCTTCAGCCGTGCCATGGAAATAACGCTTGAAAAGGGGCTTTAGCCCCTGAGGGTGAGCCCTCAAAAGTTCAGCCGGCAATGGCCGGCGTAAAGAGGCAAGCAATGGCACATAAAAAAGGTTTAGGATCCTCCAAAAACGGCCGCGACTCAAACGCCCAGCGGCTCGGCATCAAGCGCGGCGACGGCGAAACCGTTACCGGCGGCAGCATCCTCGTCCGCCAGCGCGGCACACCCCACAAGCCCGGCCTCAACGTCGGCCGCGGCTCCGACGACACCCTCTACGCCAAGGTCTCCGGCGTCGTGAAGTACCAGAACCGCGGCCAGCAGGGACGCTTCGTCAACATCATCGCCACCGAAGCCTCCGCCTAACCCAAATCTTCGCACCAAAGAAGCCCCGCCCGTCTCAACGACCGGCGGGGCTTTTTCGCGTCCACCACATGCAGTAGACTTCAACCCAGAACGCAAACCCAGACAGGAGACCGCCATGCAGGACTTCATCCTGGCCAAGCGCGAAGAGATCGCCGAACTTTGCCGCCGCCACCACGTCCGCCGTCTGGCCATCTTCGGCTCCGCAACTCGCGACGATTTCGACCCCGTTCATAGCGACGTAGACGTTTTAGTTGAGTTCGATGACATTCCGATCGAACAATATTCTGACAACAAAACCGCTCTTTGGGACGAATTGACTACAAAGTTTGGCAGAAAAGTAGACCTACTCACTTGGAAGAGTATCAAGAATCCCTACCTGCTGCGCGAAGTCGAGAAGACCCAAGAGATGCTTTATGCCGCGTAGCGCAGAGTTATACCTGCTGGACATGCAGAAGGCTGCAGACTACCTGATTCGACGGACCAGTAGCTTAACGCTAGAGGGCTATCTGCAGGATGAAGATCTGCGCTACGCCGTCGAGCGCAACTTCATTCTGATCGGCGAAGCCGTCGTTCTCCTTCGCAGGAATCACCCTGCCGTGAGCGCCCGCCTGGAGGGTGAGGCAGGTATCATCTCGTTTCGAAACTTTATCATCCACCAATATTGGTCGATAGATGATCAGCAGGTGTGGTCGACCCTCATCACAAAGGTCTCACCCCTCAGAGATGCAATCGACAGGCTGCTCCGCGAGATAAATCCGGCACACTGATTTTCCATTAATCCTTCCCCTCCAGCGGCCAGCTCAGCCGATCGATATTGAACGTATCCCGCGTCGTGCAATATCCCCCCGCCCCATGCATCCTCCCAATCAGCCTCAGCTGCGCTGGATCGATATACAGCTTCTCCCGGTTCTTGAACGCTGACTCGCGCACATGCACCTGCACAATCTTCCCCAGCACAATCGTCCCCGTCCCGCCCGTCTCAATCACCTGAAACAGTTTGCACTCCAGCGCTACCGGTGACCCCACAATCCGAGGCACATCCACCACCTCGCACTTCGTCAACTCGAGTCCCGCAAGCTTCGTCTCGTCCGTCCCCCGCGGCGCATTCGTCGCCGTAATATTCATCGCCTGCGCCAGATCCTCAGGCACCAGGTTCACCACAAACTCTCCGTGCGCCTTGATATTCCCCAGCGTATCTTTTGTATCCCGATCCGACGCGCCCGAAAACCCAATCGCCACCAGAGGCGGATCGGCCGACAAAATATTGAAGAACGAAAACGGCGCCGCATTCAACACCCCGTCCACATCCCTCGACACCACCCACGCAATCGGCCGCGGCATAATCACCGACGCCAACAGCTTGTACCCATCCGTCTTCGACATCGCCCCTAAATCAAAATGCGCAAACTTTTCCGACATCAAATTCTCCTAATCCCTCTTCCGAATCGCTCTTCCTAATCCCTAATCCCTGTTCCCTGCACTTGAGGCTTCCCCTTCTCATTCCACTCCACAAACGCCGCCGGAACCTGGTGGTCGTGTGTAAACAACACCAGCCACTTCTCCGGAATCGCCCGTGCCCAGAACCTCTTCCGCTCCTCAATGCAAGTCAGCGGATCAAGATCATAGCCCATCACCCAAGTCGCATCCAGGTGATGGCTCGTCGGCACCAAATCGCTCACATAGCACGCATGTTCCGTCGCTCCACCATGCGCCCGCGCCTCAAGATGCACCCCCAGCAAACTAGCCGTATGCCCCGGCAAATTCTCCACCGTCACCCCCGGCACAATCTCCGCACTCGTCTGAATCCCCACCGGCGGCAAAGCCTCCGCCCCGCGCAGCCGCGCATCGTCCGGCATAAACCCACCCTTCCCCCCGAGATCAATCAGCGTCAACTGCCCGCTAGCAATCAACGGATCGTAATTCGGCGAAAGATAGCTCACCCGATCCCGCTCCAGCTGCAACCGCCCATGCGCCAACTCCCCAGCCGCCGCAAAGTATCGTGCGTTTGGAAACGTAGGCCGCGAAAGCCCATCCGCTCCCAGCGTGGTATTCCATCCGCAATGATCGAAGTGCAGATGCGTATTCACGACGTGCGTCACCTCCTCCACACGCACGCCCGCCGCCGCCAGCGACGCCGGCAATCTCTCCTGGTTCTGAAAGATCTCCCGCATCTTCGCCGACTGTTTATTCCCAATCCCCGTCTCGATCACCACCACCGCCCCACCCGTCCGCACCACCACCGTATTCAGCCCCAGCAGGATCCGATTCTCCGCATCCGCCGGCGCACGCTTCTCCCACATCGGCTTCGGCACCACGCCAAACATCGCGCCGCCGTCCAGCAGATACGTCCCATCGCTGCAGATAATAATTTCCAGGTCGCCCAGCGCCCGCCTTGCCCGCACCAACTCCCCATCACTTGCCAAACTCGCCGGATGTACCGTCCCCGCCTCTTGCATCCCGCGAGTATACCGCCCGCAACCCACACCCCACCTCGCGCCCCGAGCCTGTAATCGCCCGGTTCGCGCCGCCCACATTTCGCTCCAAAAACTCGCCCTGCGCAGCCTGCGCTACCAGGCCCGCACTACGAACCTTTGGTCGCGCTTGCCACAAGCTCACTTGCCGAGTCGCTCTCCGCCATCATCATCCCTGGCGTCTCGGAAATCATCTCCATCGTAGCCGCTGACGATCCTGCTGCAGGTGCCGACACCGTCTCCGGATTCATCGCTCCATCCAGAGCCGCCGCCGCCGCCGCAACCTGCGCCGCCGGAGAATCCAGGTTCGCCGCCGCCGCCACGCCCGAAGGCACGCGCTTCATCTGGAAGCATGACCGGCACAATACCGGCCTTCCCTGTGTTGGTTTGAATGGAACCGTCGTCTCAATCCCGCACGCCGAACAGGACGTCCGCGTCTCGGTCCGCGAGAACGGCAGTGGACTCGCTCCGTTGGCGCTCGCAGCCTTGCCCAACCCCGCACGCTTGGCCTTGCACAACTTACATCGCTTGGGATCGTTCTTGAACTGCTTATCGTAGAAGAAAATCTGTTCCCCGGCAGTAAACACAAACTCATTGCCACAGTCGGAGCACTTCAGCAACCGATCATCGAATTGCATGGCGCCTTCTCCCAGTCATGCGGGATAAGGATGAATGGCAGCCGGTCCCTCAGCTGGCCCGGTATGCACGTTCAAACCTGGTCTTGCATCTACAGGGCCCGTTACCGCTGATCCCGTCTGTTCTCTCGCTACCGTCAGAGGAACGTACGGCACTCGACGGGAGGAAAATGCTACCGTGCAGCATTCGCCCCCCGTCGATTATTTTCTCGATTCGCCCGAAGCTGCTTCGCCTCAAGCGTTTATCTCGTTGCCACAAACTCCACTCCCTGCGGAGCGAGTTCAGTTCTGCTCAATATGAATTAGTCCTGCTCTTTACGAACCTTCTTCCGGTTGCGTTTGCGTGCGAGTGCTTCCTTCACGCGCTTCTTCTCGCCGGGCTTCAGGTAAAAGGAGTGGCGCTTTACCTCTTTGATAATGTCCTCCGTCTGCACCTTCCGCTTGAAACGACGAAGAGCATTCTCCAAAGGCTCGCCTTCTTGAACACGTACTTCTGCCAAGATTGAATACACCTCCCAACCTGCCTAAACGGCTATCTATTCAGCATACCCCCAACCGTCCGGTTTTCGCACCCGAAAATTGCCCCAACGAAAGGATTTTCACGCCCTTAATTCCCGTTTCGGTACGGTGGGGAGCCCCGTCGCCGCACGACCCGAACCACCTCCCCGCCCGCCCACGAACCCAACCCCTGCCGTTCCCGCCCGGCCCAATATACTTACCCCATGATTCGCCCCTACCACGGCATCCACCCCACCATCGCCGCCGGCTGCTACATCGACCCCTCCGCCCAGCTCATCGGCGACGTCCACCTCGGCCCCCAATCCTCTCTCTGGATGAACGCCGTCGTCCGTGGCGACACCAACCACATCCGCATCGGCGCCCGCACCAACATCCAGGACTGCGCCGTCCTCCACGGCATGCGCAACCTCCACCCCGTCATCATCGGCTCAGGAGTCAGCATCGGCCACAACGCCACCGTCCACGGCTGCACCATCGACGACAACGTCCTCATCGGCATCGGCGCCACCGTCCTCAACGGAGCCCAAATCGGCGCCAACAGCATCATCGCCGCCGGCGCCCTCATCCCCGAACGCACCATCATCCCCCCCAACTCGCTAGTAACCGGCCTCCCCGGCAAAATCCTCCGCACCACCACCGAAAAAGATCTAGCCCTAATCCACCTCGCCGCCAACAACTACCTCGACTACATCAAGTCCTACCTCGCCGAACCCACCCCGTAACGTCTCTTCCCCCACCAAACAAGACCTACGCCGCCCGCGCAGGACTCGCTCTCCGCGCGCGACTCTGCTATACACCTACAATCATGAAAATTTGGGTTCCGGCGGTCGTCACCGTCTCTCTCCTTGCTGCGTTTCACGGACTCTCCCGCGCCCAAACCCCTACGTCGGCCACCAAACCCACCCCGCCCGCCGACTATCCCGGCGAGTCCTACGTCTTCGACAGCCTCAACCGCATCTACACCTTCGCCACCGACGGCACCGGCTCCCGCGAGTTCTCGGGTGCCGTCGAGATTCGCAATCCCGCCGGCGTCAAAGCCTTCAGCGTCCTCCCCTTCGAGTTCGCTTCCAGCTCCGAGCACGTCGAAATCGACTACGTCCGCGTCCGCCACGCCGACGGCTCCATCGTCCCCACCCCCGCCTCTGATGCGCAGGAGCAACCCGACCCCGTCACCCGCGAAGCCCCCTTCTACAGCGACCTCAAGCAGGAACAGGTCCCTGTCCGCAGCCTCCAGCCCGGCGACCTCCTCGAGTACAAGATCCGCATCATCCGCACCAAGGCCGAAGCCCCCGGCCACTTCTGGGGCGCAGAAACCTTCTTCCTCCCTTCCAGCGCCATGGTCATCCGCTCTGAAGTCGTCGAGCTCCACGTCCCCAAGGACGCCTACCTCCAGGTCTGGAGTCCCAGGTACAAACCCACCACCACCGAGACCGCCACCGAACGCGTCTACCACTGGCAAAGCGCGCAGCTCCTGCCCACCGCCGGCAAAAAGAAGAACGAGCTCCTCAAGCTCGACAACAACCCCACACTCGGCACCGTTGACGACCCGCCTCTTCCCCACATCGCCTGGACCAACTTCCATAGCTGGCAGGAGGTCGGCGCCTGGTACCACTCCCTCGAAGGCTCCCGCACCGAACCCGACGCCGACGTCCGCGCCAAGGTCGCTACCCTCATCGCCGGCAAATCCACTCCCGACGAAAAGGCTCGCGCCGTCTACGCCTACGTCAGCTCCCAGGTTCGTTACATCGGTGTCGCCTTTGGCATCGGACGTCTCCAGCCGCACGAAGCAGGAGACGTCCTCGGCAACCAATACGGCGACTGCAAAGACAAGTCCACCCTCCTCATCTCCATGCTCTCAGCCGCCGGCATCAACGCAGACGCCGTCCTCATCGGCGCCGGCATTACCTTCAACCCCGCAGTCCCTTCTCCCGGCTCCTTCAACCACGCCATCACCCTCGCCCACATCGACGGCCAGCCAGTCTGGCTCGACTCCACCCCCGAACTCTCTCCCTACCGTCTCCTCAACCCCGTCATCCGCGGCAAGCAAGCCCTCGTTATCCCCGCCACCGGCGACGCTCATATCGAAACCACTCCCCAAGATCCTCCCTTTCCGTTCCTCAACACCTTTGAAGCCATCGGCACTCTCGACGATAAAGGCACCTCTCACTCCCACATCGTCATGACCATCCGCGGCGATGACCAGGTCCCCATCGCGCAAGCTGTCCGCACCGTCTCGCCCGCACAATGGGACGAGCTCATGCAGCGCATCTCCTACGCCATGGCCTACGACGGTAAAGTCTCCAGCGCCGAGTTCTCCCGCCCCGACGACACCGTCTCCCCCTACAAAATCTCCTACGACTACGAACGCGAAAAGGCTGGCGACTGGGATAACCTCCGCACCATTCCACAGCTGTCTCCCGTCGCCCTCGCCGACGTCGACGAAAAAGATCCCCCCGTCGCTCCCGTTCCACTCGGCGTGCCTCACACCGAAACCGCCCACGCCGTCATGACACTCCCCAAAGGCTGGAGCGCCAACCTCCCGCCCTCCATCCACGCCCACACGACCTTCGCCACCCTCGACAAAACCTACAAGCTTGAGAACGGCGTCCTCACCACCGATCGCCGCATCGTAATCCTCCAGCGCAACCTCCCCGCTGATCGCTGGCAGGATTACCACAAGTGGTTCAAAGATGCAGGCCTCGACGGAGAATCCTACATCCAGCTCATCCCCGCTACCACTGAAACCAATCTTGCCGCTCCCCCCGTCACAACGGACAATCCCGCCGCCACAGACTACATCCGCCAGGCTGGCCAGGCCGCGCGCCTCAATGATTGGACCGGCGCCCGCGTCCTCCTCGGCAAAGCAAAGGCTATCAACCCCGAGCAAGCCTTCCTTTGGAGCGCCTACGCCCGTCTTGATGCGCACGACGGCAACACCACCTACGCCATCGTCAACCTGCAAAAAGAGCTCTCCCTCCACCCCAACGAAGCCGACGCCTCGGACATGCTCGCTGGCCTCTACATGAGCACGAAGAAACCCGACGAAGCCATCAGCACCCTTCAGGCCGCTATCGAACACAATCCCGCCAACCCTAACCTCGTCCTCTATCTCGCCTCCATCCACACCCAGCGCGGCGACAGCGCCTCCGCCGAGAAAGTCCTGCGCGCCGGCCTCATCGCCATTCCCGCCAATTCCACTATCACCATGCAACTCGGCCAGACTCTCCTCGAGGAGAAGAAGACCGCCGAAGGCGAAACCCTCCTCCGCGCCCTTGTTACCACAAGTAACGACCCCCTCGAACTCAACAACGCCGCCTACGCTCTCGCCAATAACTCCCTCGACCTTCCCCTCGCCGAAACTGCCTCTCGCCGTTCCCTCGAACTCCTTGACCAGGCCTCCAACAACGGCGAAACCGGCCCCAACGCCACGCGACGTACCCAGCTCGTCGTCGACGCATGGGACACCTACGGCTGGATCCTCTATCAGGACAACAAAATCGCCGAAGCCGAGCCCTGGATTCGCGCCGCCTGGCGCAATAGCCAGGCCGCCGAGCCCGGCTACCACCTCGCCATGGTCCTCGAAAAGCAGGACCATCTCACCGAAGCCCTTGACCAACTCGAGCTAGCCTCCCGCGGGGATCGCGGCCCCGATCCCGCCGCCGTCCAAAAACTCATCGACGACGAAACAGCGAAACTCTCGAAATCTGCCCACGCCAGCCTTAAAAACAACCCCACCATGGAACTCCAACAGCAGCGCACCTACTCCCTACCCCGCGGCACCGTTAAGCCAACCGGTGTCGGCTGGGCTACCGTTGAACTCGAAATCACCGCACAGGGCGTCGCCTCCTTCCGCATCGTCGCCAACGACGACAGCCTTCAACCCCTTTCCGGCGCCGTCCAGCGTCTCAACCTGAATCTCCAGATCCCCTCCGCCAGTCGCGCCCGCCTCGTCCGTCGCGGCGTCCTCAGCTGCCACACCGAGCCCACCTGCCAACTCGTCCTCGTCCCCACCTCCAGCGACCCCAACAGCTAGACCACCAGCCAAGCCACTCTCTCCGACCCATCTGCATCCAACCTAGGTCAACCCACTCCCACCCGAAAGCGAGCCGCACCTCCATGGCACCGAAAGAAACTCCCTTCACCAAAGAAAAGCTCATCGCCCTCCTCAACGAAGACCTCCAGCGCGAATTCCAGGCCGTCATCGCCTACGTCAACTACTCCCAGTGCCTCAAGGGTGCAGCCTACATGAACATCGCCGCTGAACTCGAAGTCCACGCCAAGGAAGAGCTCGGCCACGCCCTCAAGCTCAGCTACTGGATCGACCTCCTCGGCGGCAACCCCGCCGTAACCGCCAAGCCCGTCAAGACCAGCGAAAAAGCCGAAGACATGCTCCGCTTCGACCTCGAGAACGAGAAGGAAACCATCCGCAACTACCGCCGGCGCGTCCGCCAGGTCGACACCCTCAACGAGTTCGCCCTCGGTGAAGACCTCCGCGAGATCCTCCGCGATGAGAACGACCACCTCAACGCCCTCGCCACCGCCCTCGGCATCGACACCCCCGACCCCGGCATCGCCGACTAACCCTCCGCAGCCCACAAAAAGGCCGTCCCCACCACTTGGGGACGGCCTTTTCTTTTCACTCAGAATTCATTCCAATCACATCGGTGGAGGCGTCAGCGCCACCGCCAGCGCCTTCATCTGGCCGCCTGTCTTCTTCTGCCGCCCCTCCGCTTTCACCTGCTCCTGGGCAGCCTTCTCATTATCCCGCGCAGCCTTCTCCTCAGCCTTCTGCGTCTTCCGCAGCGCCTTCCGGTCCGCCCTGCACATCGTCGTATGCCCCGGTTGTGCCTGCGTTTTACTCACCTGCGCCACCGCGCCCACCGGCACCATCATCCCCACGCCCAACATCGCTATCCAAAGTTTCCGCATCGAGTCCCCTCTCAGCGCATCAAATAGTCTTCACCCTCTACGATGCCGCCGCCGCGGCCTCGCGATGCCATCACCCTACTCCAAAATGAAAAAGGTCCGCAACCCTCGCAGACCTTCTCCCTGAATTTTTTTTGACTCAACCGCAGCTGCTGCCAGCCGTCACCCGTCCGACCGCCGCATCCCCAGCCACGCCGCCACGCCCACCAGCTCCACCACCAGCACCATCTCCAGGTCAAACGCCATGCTCGCAAAGCTCGGCCGCGCATGCGGAGCCAGCCAGCACAGGGCCAGCACCAACCCCACCGCCGCAACCCCGGCCGCAGTCTGTCCCACGCTCCGCCGCGCCCGAACCTTCGGCTGCGCCGGCAACGCCGCCCTCACCTTCGCCGCAAAGTCCGCCGGCACCACAACCTCCGGCTTCCGATCCAGCGCCCGCGTAATCGCGCCCTCAAACTCATTCGCATCGCTCATCGCAACCTCACGCTCCTTCATAGCCCACCCACCATCATCTGCCGCACCATTCCCCCAACCGTCCTGCGCTTCTCTATCCTCTCACCCGCAATCTCGTCCTCCACGCCCGCAACCCGCTCAGCCCCGCCACGCGAAGCCCCTCGCCGAGCACTCAGCATCTCGCTCAACCTCTTCCGCCCGCGATGCAGATGCGTCCGCACGGTATTAATCGGCAATCCCAACGCCGCAGCAATTCCCTCATAACTAATCTCTTCCTGGTGATACAGCACCAGCACCGCCCGCTCCATCTCCGGCAGCTCGCGCAACGCAGCTTCCACCGCTGCCTGCACCTCCGCATCCTCCATCCGCTGCTCAGGATTCCGCGCATGTTCGGTCAGCTCATCCCCGGCAAAGCTCTCAATCCAACCCGCCTCACCGTCTTCCTCCGCCGCCGGAGCCGTAGCGATCACGCCGCGCTCCTTGCGCCGCCGCTTCCACTCATCCTGCGCCACATTCACCACAATCCGATACAAATACGTGCTCAGCGCCGAGTCCCCACGAAACTCCGGCAACGCCCGATACAGCCGCAGAAACACCTCCTGCGCCAGATCCTCCACCTGCGCCCCGCTCCCCGTCAGCCGGGTAAGCGTACGAAACACCATGCCCTGATGCTCCCGCACCAGCGCCTCAAAGTTCTCCGGCGATGTAAGGTCACCGCGCATCCATACCGTCTTCCCTGAACCCTGGGCCCTAAACCCTGAACCCTAAACCCTGAACCCTGCTTCCTGCTTCCTGCTTCCTGCTTCCTGCCCTTACGACTTCATCCTCCTCCAAAAGTTTCACAACCGCCACTGAAACTTTCGCCCCCTCCCTCAGTCGAAGCCCCACAGAAAGCAAGCTGCCGCCAGAAGCCGCAGCCCTGAAAGCTAAAAGGAGCACGTCATGATTCTCGATTCTGGTCTCAGCGAAACCTTCAACAGTCCCTTCATCGTCCCCGTCGCCGGCTGCCTCATGATCCTCGGCATCGTCGCCGTCGGCAACTGGTCCGGCGCCCGCAAGCGCGAGCTCGAAAGCCAGGAGCGCCTCGCCGCCATCGCCAAGGGCATCACCCCGCCCCCCACCGCCTCCGAGCTGGCCTTCAGCCAGGGCCGCCCCTCCATCAGCCTCGTCCGCCGCCGCGCCAACATCCGCCTCGCCGGCATCGTCCTCCTGGGCTCCGCCGTCGGCATCGCCCTCTTCTTCATCGCCCTCTCCATCATCCTGCAGGAGCGCGACGTCCTCTCCGGAGCCGCCTGCGCCCTCATCCCCCTCGGCATCGGCGTAGGCTTCCTCATCGATACACGCATCCAGACCCAGGAGATCGACGAGTCCACCACCCAACCCCCCACCCCGCCCCACTCCTTCAACTCTTAGCTGCGTCCCAAAACCTGCGCCCAACCCGTGCTTCATCCCCGCGACACTCCCCCGCCCGGATGAGGCACGCTCACGTCCAATACCCGCCGCCCCACGGTATTCCCAATCCAACCCAACGCCTGCACCCACTCGATCAACACGGAGCCCGTGCGCTACGCACAACAGGACCCTGAGAAGGGCGTTATACTCACCGCTGCACAAAGCGTAGGAGGCGTATGCACCGTCCATGAAAGCCACCAGGCAGCCTGCCTCAGAACCCGACGCGGCCAGCGAACGGCAGCTTGAGGAATTTATTGAGAAGTTCGACTCAAAGAATGCAGAGTTGATTCGGTCGGTGCGAAAACTCTTGAGGAAGCGCCTGCCTACAGCAAATGAACTGGTCTACGACAATTACAACTTCTTCGTGATTGGATATTGCTCCACCGAGCGACCATCCGATTGCATCCTCTCCATCGCTGCGGCCGCGAATGGAGTTGGGCTCTCCTTCTACCAGGGCGCCTCGTTACCCGATCCCCATCGGTTGCTCCAGGGCAGCGGCAGCCAGAACCGTTTCGTCAGGATCGACTCTGTCGCGACACTGGCACGTCCCGAGATCGCCGAACTTGTGGCCGCAGCAATCAAACAAGCGAAAAATCCACTCCCAGCGAGCGGCAGGGGTAAGCTCATAATTCGGTCGATCTCGAAGAAACAAAGGCCGCGGCGCAAAGACTCGAAGTAGGCGTGACAGCACCGTCGTCATCGGTGAGCGGTACCGCGCACGAACGTGCCGACGTGCCCACCGTCCTTCGCCCGGGCCCTCGCCGTCCGCGCAGGACCTGTCAATCCCCCAGAACCCGCCAAAACCATCAAACCCCCTATCAACACTGGCGATTTATATTTTCAAAACCTGGCATAGTTACCCCCGCCCATTCGCTACAATTAAATAAGACCCCCTTCCACAACGAAGCCAACGCCGCTTCAGGTTCAAGGCCCAACAGCCCGCGGCATATAGGACCTTGGAGCGAAGCCTCAGGGAACGCCGCCCCCACAAACCCAAGGCTCATCACCCCGACACATACCGCCCTGGGCGAACCCCTGGTCAACGCTTCGCACAAAACAAGGGCCATCGGCCCCACGAAATCACCCACCCAAACGGGGGATACTTTGACCCTTAACCCGTTTCACCGCAACAAGTTACGTTCCATTTTTACTCCCGATCCGGGGATACTTTGACCCTTAACTCGATCTGTATCATCGACTTACAAGGCATTTTCCACCCCAGAGGGGGGAGGGGGTACCCCCTCGCCCCCCGCGCGGAACCGCTGAACGATAGACTGAAACTCTATGACCGAAAGCAAGAAAACCCCGGCCCGCCCCACCCTCAAGGCGGTCCGCGGCACCCGCGATCTCCTCCCCGACCAGACCCCCCTCTGGAACCACGTCGAGGCCACCGCCCGCGCCCTCTTCGCCCGCTACGGCTTCGGCGAAATCCGCACCCCCATCTTCGAAACCACCGAACTCTTCGCCCGCGGCGTAGGCGAAGAAACCGACATCGTCAGCAAAGAAATGTTCACCTGGGAAGACCGCGCACGCGCCGCATCGGAGAAGGCGCAGTCCCTCACGCTCCGCCCGGAAAACACCGCCGGAGTCGTCCGCGCCTACATCGAGCACCAACTCGGCAACACCGGCAACCTGCAAAAGCTCTACTACATCGGCCCCCAATTCCGCCGCGAGCGCCCCCAGCGCGGCCGCTACCGCCAGTTCTGGCAGATTGGTGCCGAAGTCATCGGCCCGCAATCTTCCGGCTCCGAATCGCCTCTCCGCGACGCCGAGATCCTCGAGATGCTCGCCAGCTTCCTCGACGAGCTAGGCATCCGCGGCTGGCGCCTCGAACTCAACTCCGTAGGCTCCGCCGAAGACCGCGTCCGCTACAACGCCGCCCTCCGCGAAGCCCTCCAACCCATCAAGCACCAGCTCTGCGAAGACAACCAGCGCCGCGCCGACACCAACCCGCTCCGCGTCCTCGACAGCAAGGACGAAGCCGACCAGGACCTGATCAACGCTCTCCCCAAGATCGCCGACTACCTCGGCCCCGAATCCAAGGCCCACTTCGACCAGGTCCTCGCCGCACTCGACGCTTGCGGAGTTCCCTACAACCTCAACCCGCGCTTAGTCCGTGGCCTCGACTACTACACGCGAACCACCTTCGAGTTCACCGTAACCACCGGCTTAGGCACCCAGAACGCCCTCCTCGGCGGCGGCCGCTACGACGGCCTCTCCGAGATGCTAGGCGGCCCCCGCGCTCCCGGCATAGGCTTCGCCATAGGCGAAGACCGCCTGATCCTAACCCTCCAGGCCCAAATGGAGGCCGACGCGATTACTTCGGACGCTGCAGTAGAAGAAGCTAAGGTTGACTTTTATATTGCGCCTCTAGGCATCGCACAGAATGCAGCCGCTCTACAGCTTGCACAAGGACTTAGGCGCAAGGGCATTACGGTCGAAGTTGGCGATGGAAGTTTTCGCCTTAAGAAGAGCTTCGAGGCCGCGGAGAAGGTGGCCCGTCACATCGTACTCCTGGGCGAAAACGAAGTAGCCAGCGGCATAATGACGGTGAAGAAGTTTGCTACAGGCATACAGTCGAAGGTCGAACGCGATAATCTATTTGAAACGTTGTAGAAATCGCGAGAATATCGGAGTTTGGCATGGACTACCAGATCGAATTCGAGCGCGAAGACGACGGCCGCTGGATCGCCGAAATCGTCTCTCTTCCTGGCGCAATGGCTTACGGAGCAACCAAGCAGGAGGCCCAGTCCAAGGTGCAGGCGATCGCCCTACGCGTCATCGCCGACAATCTCGAACGCAATCATACGACCACCGATCACGTTCAGTTTGAAGCCGCTTGAGCTACTGGCCAAGCTCGAAGGCAAAGAAGGTTCTCCGCGCGCTGCACCGCATCGGCTGGATCGAAGACTTCCGCATCAGCGAAGGCTCTCACACCCAACTCATTCGTGAAGGCTACGATCGCTTCACGTGGGCGTTCCACGACAACGAAGAGATTGGCCCAAAGATGTTGGCGCGTATCGCCAAGAAGACCGGCCTTAGACCAGAAGACCTCTAAGTCCTGCATCAGCGCCGCTCACCCCGCAAACTTCGTACAATAGATAGATTGTGACTCTCGACTTTCTAGGCACGCTCCAACGCACGCACACCTGCGGCGAACTCCGCAGCACCAACTCCGGCCAAACCATCACCCTTATGGGTTGGGTCAATCGCCGCCGCGACCACGGCAACCTCATCTTCCTCGACCTCCGCGATCGCACTGGCATCACGCAAGTCGTGCTCGACAAGGAAGTCTCCCCCGAAGCGCACGCCAAGGCCGAAGCCGCGCGACCCGAGTACGTCATCGCCGTCACCGGAGTCCTCCGCAACCGTGGCGAAGGCCTCGCCAACCCCAACATGCCCACCGGCGAAGTCGAGCTCGTAGCCCACTCGCTCCTCCTCCTCAACGACGCGAAGACCCCTCCCTTCTCGCCCGCCGAAGACGCCATCGCCAACGAGGAAGTCCGCCTCCAGTACCGCTACATCGATCTCCGCCGCGCCGAGATGCAGAAGAACTTCGCCATCCGCAGCCGCGTCGCCATGGCTATTCGCAACTACCTCGTCTCGCAAGGCTTCCTCGAGATCGAAACTCCTTTCATGACGCGCAGCACCCCTGAAGGCGCGCGCGACTACCTCGTCCCCTCGCGCGTTCACCCCGGACACTTCTACGCTCTCCCGCAGTCGCCGCAGATCTTCAAGCAGATCCTCATGATCTCCGGCTTCGACCGCTACTTCCAAATCGCCCGCTGCTTCCGCGACGAAGACCTCCGCGCCGACCGCCAGCCCGAGTTCACCCAGATCGACCTCGAGATCTCCTTCCCCCAGATGTCCACCATCTTCGCCGTAGCCGAAGGCTTCCTCCACGCTGCATTTTCCGCAGTCGGCATAACCCTCCCCGCCGAGCCCTTCCTCCAGATGACCTACGACCAGGCCATCGCGAAGTACGGCATCGACAAGCCCGATATGCGTCTGCCCGCAATGGTCGACCTCTCCACCGAGCTCACCGCCGAACTCCGCGACACGCTCAAGATCGACCCCACGCTTCCCGTCCTCGGCTTCACCATCCCCAGCGTCGGCACCCTCTCCGGCACGCAGCGTCGCTCGCTCGTCGACGAGATCCGCAAGTTCTTCGGAGACTCCGGCCTCGACTTCCTCGACGTCGCCCGCCTCCGCACTAACCCAACCTTCGTCCCGCTAGCCGAGACCATCGAAGGAAAACTCAGCGCCGAGATGTCGCTCTTCAACGGCAACTCCCACACCGCCGAAGACCTCGCCGTTGTCATCACCCCCAAGCCCGGAACACCGGCCATGTGGAACTTCGATCCCCAGTGGATCTACAAGCGTATCGGCGCTCTCCGCCTCGAGCTCGCAAAGAAGTTCGCCGACAAGCACAAGCTCTTCGAACAAACCCAGACCGCCGCCGATTTCAAATTCCTCTGGGTTACCGACTTCCCCATGTACGAGTGGAACGAGGAGACCAAGACCTGGGACGCAGCACACCATCCCTTCACCTCACCGCACGAGGAAGACATCAAATCCGGCGCTCTGGTCAACGACAAGGGCTCCGTCCGCGCACTCGCCTACGACGTCGTCCTCAACGGCACTGAGCTCGGCTCTGGCTCCATCCGTATCCATCGCAAAGATGTCCAGGCCGAGATCTTCCGCTCCCTCGGCATGTCCGACCAGGAAGCCAAGGCCCGCTTCGGCTTCTTCCTCGACGCCCTCGAATACGGCACGCCCCCACACGGCGGCATCGCCCTCGGCCTCGACCGCATCGTGATGATCCTAGCCGGCGCCCAATCCCTCCGCGAAGTCATCGCCTTCCCCAAGACCGCCAAGGCCATCGACCTCATGGTCGACGCGCCCACCACGGTCAGCGATCTCCAGCTCCGCGAGCTCCACCTTCGCATCGCCCACAAGAGCTAGCCACCGATCGCAGGAGCAACCATGTCGAACCCAGCGCGCTGGACCATCCCCAACCGCTTCCTTGCCGGCGCGCTCATCCTCTACAGCGCTCTGCTCTGCGCCATCAGCTTTCACGTCTTCTTCACCGCCATCCACGAAGGCTCGCCGCTAAACTTCCCCAGCATCGTCGTCCAAACCCTCACCACGCTCTTCCTTCCGCTCCTGATCCTCGGCATCTGGAAGCCACGCTTCTCCAGCGCCCTTCTCTTCGCCGGCGCCGCAGCCATCCTCGCCCTCACATTCACCAACGCGCACGCCCCGGCCAGCGAAACCGCCGGCCTCATCGGCGCCAGCCTTCTCTTCCTCGGCGTCCCCATGCTAGGCTCCGCCATCTTCTTCCACCGCATCTCCCGCGCTGCACACACACTGCCTCTAACCGCAGGGTAAGAGCTCAGCCATCTTTACGGGACAAACGCTTGTCCCAAGGCATATCCTGTTGGTCCATGCGATCCGACATCTCCCGCACCGCCGGCCTCTTCTCTCTCGCCTTTATTCTCTCCCTCGCTCAGGCCCAGACCCCCGACTTCGGCCCCAACGTCGCCATCTACTCACCCTCCACGCCCACAGCCACCATGCAGGCGGAGATCGATCGCGTCTACGCGATCCAGCAGCACAACGAATTCGGCCCCCAGCGCAACGCCTTCCTATTCCTTCCCGGCGATTACCACCTCGACATCCCAATCGGCTTCTACACCGAAGTCGCCGGCCTCGGCCCCACACCCGACGCCACGCACTTCTACGGGAACGTCCACGTCGACGCCTCTGCCCGCAACAACAACGCCACCGTCACCTTCTGGCGGTCCGCCGAAAACTTCTCCGTCACTCCCACCAGCGGAACAATGCAGTGGGCCGTCTCGCAGGCCGTTCCCATGCGCCGCATCCACATCTACGGCGACCTCGTCCTCCACCAGCACCGCGGCTGGGCCTCCGGCGGCTGGATGTCCGACACTCTCGTCGACGGCAACGTCGACTCCGGCTCGCAGCAGCAATGGATCTCCCGCAACAGCGACTGGAAGAGCTGGACCGGCTCCAATTGGAACATGGTCTTCGTCGGCGTCCCCCATGCGCCGGCCGGCGACTGGCCCGTCCCTCCCTACACCAAGGTTGCCCTAACCCCCATCGTCCGCGAAAAACCCTACCTCCAAGTCGATGCCCGCAACCACTGGAGCATCCACGTCACCGCGCTCCTCCACGACACCACCGGCATCACCTGGAATCATCCTCCTGTCACTCCCGACCGCATCATCCCGTTCTCGCGAATCTACATCGCCCACCCTGACCGCGACACCGCCGCTACCCTCAACACGCAGCTAGCCCACGGCAAGAATCTCCTCCTCACCCCCGGCATCTACAACCTCGACGAGCCCATCCGCGTCACGCAACTGAACACCGTAGTCCTCGGCCTAGGCTTCGCCACCCTGCATCCCACTCACGGCAACGCCGCAATCATCACCGCCGACGTCGACGGCATTATCCTAGCCGGCCTCCTCATCGACGCAGGCGAGCAACTCTCCCCCGTCCTCGTCAAGATCGGGCCGCACAACGCCACCGCTCGCCACGAGCGAGATCCCATCTCCCTCAACGACGTTTTCTTTCGCGTAGGCGGCGCAGACCTCGGCCGCGCCAACATCAACCTCGAGATCAACGCCAACGACACCCTCGTCGATCACACCTGGATCTGGCGCGCAGACCATGGCCACGGCGCCGGCTGGGACAAGAACCTCAGCAACAACGGCCTCGTCGTCAACGGCAACAACGTCACCATCTACGGCCTCTTCGTCGAACACCACCAGCAATTCCAGGTCCTCTGGAACGGCAACCACGGCCGCACCTACTTCTATCAAACCGAGATCCCCTACGATCCACCCAACCAGGCTGCCTACTCCAGCGCGCCCGGTACCGACGGCTGGGCCTCCTATAAAGTCGCCGATAACGTCACCGACCACGAAGCCTGGGGGCTCGGCGCCTACAGTGTCTTCACCTACCCCAACGTCTTCCTCTCCCACGCCATCGAAGCCCCCATCACCCCCAACGTCCGCTTCCACGACATGATCACCGTATGCCTGCTCACCAACGGAGGCATCCGCAACATCATCAACAACGGCGGCGACCCCACCAAGTGCGCCCCAAACCGCATCGACCCCAAACTTACCCTTTACCCAACTCCCTAATACGCGCTAGCGTCTGTAAGCAGCGCCATCTGCGCCGCCGACAACTTCACATCCACCGCCTTGAACAGCGCTTCCATCTGCTGCGTACTTGTCGCGCTCGCAATCGGAGCCGTAATCGTCGGCTGCTCCAACAGCCACGCCAGCGACACCGACGCCTGTGCCGCGCCCGTCTCCTCCGACACCTGCTTTAGCGCCTCCAAAATCTTCATCCCACGCTCATCGAAATACTTCTGCACGCGTCCCGCCCGGTTCTTTCCCTTCGCGTCCTCCGGGCTTTGATATTTCCCCGTCAAAAATCCTGAGGCCAGCGAGAAATACGGAATCACCCCGAGTTCATACTTCTCCGCCACCGTTGCCAAATCCTGCTCATACCCCTGCCGATCATAGAGGTTGTACTCCGGCTGCAGCGTCTTGTACGCCGGCAACTTCTCGCGCTCAGCCAAATCCTCCGCCTCCGCAAGCCGCGCACCTTTGTAGTTCGACGCGCCGATATACCGCACCTTCCCCTCATCGATCAGCTGCGCATACGCCTCCAGTGTCTCTTCCAGCGGCACGCTCGCATCGTCTTGGTGCGATTGGTACAAATCAATCCGGTCCGTTTGCAGCCGCTTCAACGACTGCTCCACCTCTTCCAGAATGTACCTCTTCGAAAGCCCCTTCCCACCCGACTTCATCTCCATGCCCACCTTGGTCAGCAGCACCACGCTGTCGCGCTTGCCACTCTGCTTCAACCATTTCCCAATGATCGCCTCTGACTCGCCACCCTGATGCCCTTCAATCCACGTCGAATATACATCCGCGGTATCAATGCAGTTGAAACCGCGATCCACCCAGGCATCCAGCAGCTCAAACGACCGCGCCTCATCTACCGTCCACCCAAACACGTTCCCGCCAAACACCACCGGGACAATATCCAACTCCGTATCACCCAAACGACGCGTCTTCATCCGCACACCTCCGATGAGCATTGGACACAAGGCCAGCCCCAGAGGATGCTAGCCCTTAATTCATCCACCGTTTATCATTCGGATCACGCGGCTTGCCATCCGGATCGACATAACGCCCATCGTTATCCAGGCTTACGTCCTTGCCTTGCTTGCGCATATATACCGTGAACTTCCTCGCCGCGCGCCGACGCTTCGCGCGATAGTACGCATTACGCAGCCCATACCACCGCTCGGAGATCCCCACCCGCATCCCACGTCGCGGCGCCCACACCACGAACGCGTAACCCACCAGCGCATTGCACAGTGCCACCAGCGCGCCGAACTTCTCCTGGCTCGTCAGCTCCATCGCCAGATAAAACAGCACATAGATCACCGCGAGATACTTTGCCTTGATCCAGAACAGAAAATTAACATTCACGCGCTCATTCGCATGCAGCTTGCCATACGCAACCATCACGGCAAGCACGAAGGGCCACATACCCGCTGCGGCTACATTCTTACCCAGCCCCTCAACCCGGTCTCCTGCCGCCAGGCTGATCACCGTCGCGATAATTCCGCCCACAACGCTCGTCACCAGGAAGAATTCCAGCAGCCACCTCGAACCGCGATCCTCTTCCAGCGCGGTAGCAAAGAACCACAGAGAGAGCAGCGAAAGCGCCACACTGAAAAACGCATCCTGCACGAAGGGGTACGTCACCAGCTGCCAGACCTGCGGGTGCAATGCCTCCCCCGCATGGAGCCGGAAAAAATTGAGCATCAGCCCCTGAAATTCTTCTGACACTAATCGCAGCGCCGCCGTAGCGAAGTACACCACAACGCAAGTCAGAATGATTTTCCGCGTAACTCCACGAAACGGCGGAAACATCAGCGAGATTGGGCTGTCAGATTTGAACGCCATACAGAATCTTCCTCTACGACTACTTCCGCGAGGGCACCGGCGGCACCGCCAGCGACCTGTCACCCGCCGCGCTCACCGCGCGCACACCAAACAGCACATTATCCTTACTCACATCCAACGTCAGATGCGTCTCCGCGCCAGCGCTCTGGCTGTGCGTCCAAAGATTCTCATTCGTCGCTCGCCACACCACCTCGTACGCCGTCCCCCCTGGCGCAAATGCAGAGGCATCCCACTCCAGGTTGCTATTGTTATCCAACTCCTTGGTCACGATCCGCACATTCTGCGGCTCGCTCGGGGCCGCTGCCAAACTCGCCATTGTCAGCGCATTCAGCTGCGCCACTCTCGCGACGTAGTCAAAGTCCACAAATTTCAGTAGGTCGCCGTACTCCACGCCATTCTCCGTGCGCAACGTCTGGTGCTGATGATCAAAGTTTTCCCGCCACTCCGTAAACCGCACCGCCGCGAACCCTTCCGCGTTGAAGCTCGAGTGATCGCCACCGCGCAGATACCGGTCCCGCCGCAAAATCATCACCGGATGAAACGCCGGTACCTGCCGCATCACCTGGCTCCGCATTCCGCCCTTCAACGCCGGTGGCCGCTCCGTAGTCGCCGTGAAGTATGCAGGCGCCAGCTCAACAATGCCCCGAGCCAACTCTCTCGACGGCGAATCACTCTCCGCTCCCAACCCCAGCATCATCCGCTGCTCTTCAGGGGTCGCCGTCGCCGGAACGCTTTCGCTGAACACCCGCACCACATCTTTATCCTGTCCCGGCTGCCCCGGCGTTGTGTCCCCGCCCACGATGTCGTTGTTCAGCACCGCCTCCAGCGGCCATCCCTCCGCCTTCGCCAGCTTGGCAAAATGCGCCGACCCCAGCAGCCCCTGCTCTTCCCCCGCCACCGCCACAAAGACCATCGTCCCCGTCAGTTTGGTCCCCGCCTTCGTCAGCCGCGCCATCGCACGCGCCGACTCGAGCGATACCGCCACCCCGCTTGCATCGTCATTCGCCCCCGGCGACGTCAGCTTGTCATTCATCACATCCGTCGCGCGCGAATCGTAGTGCCCCGTCACCAAGACCCACGGCGCCTTTTCCCCGCCCGTCCCATGCAGAATGGCATACACGTTCACCAGCTTCGTCGGCCGCGTCACCCGGCTGCGCGCATCATTCGACGCAGGCTGTACAAACTCATCCCGCTTCACCTCCAGGCAGCCGCCGCACTCCTTCGAGATCGCCTCGAACTCGCTCGTGATCCAATCCGCCGCCGGCAGAATTCCCTCGCCCGGCGGCAGCTCTGTGTCCATGCTCGAAAGCGTGCTGCGCGTCCCAAAGCTCACCAACTTCGTAATATCCGCGCGCACCTGTTCTGCAGATATTCCCGCCAGCGCCGCCTTCACCGCCGGATCCACCCGCAACGGCGCCAGCGTCACCGCCCCTGTCGCACCCACCGTACCCAACGGCATTTGCGCGTTCGCACCAGTTGCCATCGCTACCAGCAGTCCACATATTCCCGCGATCCTCTTCATCTCCGCCTCCGTCTCGCAACATGCACCATAAACACGGCTCCCCGCATCTCAAGGTTGACGAGCCGCCACTGTACCGCTAGAACTAGAAAAGGTGATTGTGGTGCCAGCTCCATGGTACTAGCTCAACCGCTCTAAGCATTACACCGGCTTTGTGCCGGCAACAGAGGAGATCGTATATGTCAGTCGTTTGCCCAGAGTGTGACAATCCCTTGGACATCGATGTCGACGATGTCGAAGAAGGTGAGATCATTCAGTGCGATGAGTGCGGAACGGATCTCGAAGTCGTCTCCAGCGACCCGTTGGAATTAGCTCCAGTCGATGAGGAAGGCTACGATGACGAAGAGGACGCTCTGCCCGTGGATGAAGAGGATGAATAGTTTTACCCACCGTCGCAATCTGTTCCTCTCCCTGCTCGCCTTCGCCGCCTGCGCTCTGCTGCTGGCTGCTCCGCTTGCCGCGCTCGCACAGAAAAACGTTCCCCAGGAACGCATCGTCGAAGGCAAAGTCGTCAACAAAGACGGCGCTCCCATCGGTGGTGCAGTCGTCTACCTAAAGGACTCCCGATCTAACGGCGTTAAGACCTACATCGCCGACGATGACGGCCACTTCCGCTTCGGCGAGCTCTCCCAGGACACCGACTACGAGCTCTGGGCCGAATCCAATACCGTCCGCTCCAAGTCCCGCGAGATCAGCTCCTTTGATAATGAGAACAAGTTTTACTTTGTCCTCAAAGTCAGCGGCGTGAAACCCGCTTCGCTCGACAGCCCCTCCGTCTCCACCACCGGCCTCTCGCCGCAACCCTGATATCAACTCCTTTCGCGTGACCCGGGGCGAACACGAGGCGAATATAATTCGCCCATGAGCCCTCCTGCTCAATCCGACCTCTTCGCCTTTCTCCACATCGACCTCAACAGCTTCTTCGCCTCAGTCGAACAGCAGCTTCATCCCGAGTACCGCAACAAACCCACCGGCGTCGTCCCCACCATGGCCGACACCACCTCGCTCATCGCAGCCAGTTACGAAGCCAAAGCCCTCGGCATCAAGACCGGAACCCGCGTCAGCGAGGCCAAACGCATCTGCCCCGACATCATCCTCGTCAACGGCGACCACTCCACCTACGCCGAGTACTCCCACAAGATCGTCGCTGCCGTAGAACGCGTCTGCCCCGTATCCCACACCCCCTCCATCGACGAGATGGTCTGCCAACTCATGGGCCGTGAGCGCCAGCCCGCCAACGCCCGCCGCATTGCTCTCGACATCAAGCAAGCCATCAAGCACGACGTCGGCGAAACCCTCCGCTGCTCCATCGGCATGGCGCCCAACCGCTACCTCGCCAAGATCGCCAGCGACATGCAGAAGCCCGACGGCCTCATCGGCCTCCTCCCCAGCCAGCTTCCCAACTCCATTGCCCACCTCGTCCTTCGCGACCTGCCCGGCATCGGCGCCCGCACCGAAGTCCGCCTCAACGCCAAGGGAATTCGCACCATGCCAGACCTCCTCGCCCTCGACCGTCCCGCCATGCACGCCCTCTTCGACTCGATCTGGGGCGACCGCATGTACCACTGGCTCCGCGGCAACGACACCGGCGACGACGGCGCCCCAGTCCCCTCCGAGCTTCAAAAATCTCTCGGCCACTCCCACGTCCTCGCCCCCGAGCACCGCTCGCCCGAGGGCGCCTGGGCCGTCGCCCACAAGCTCCTCCACAAAGCCGCCATGCGCCTCCGCATGGAGAAATTCTTCACCAGCTCTCTAGCGGTCACCATCAAGTACTCGCTCACTCCCTCGCAAGCCGCCCACCTTGCCCACTCCGAAAAAATAAAGAAACACCTAAGCGGCATCACGCAAATCGGCTGGGGCATGGAAGCCCGCTTCCGCCCCTGCCAGGACACACTCAGCCTCCTCGAAGCACTACAAGGTTGTTGGAAACAATCACCTACGAGCCCCGAGCATCAGAAGCCCTTCTTCGTTGGCATCACCCTGCGCAACCTCATCCCCGAAGACGAAGTGCAGACCTCTCTCTTCGAAGAGCCCGGCAACCGCAATCAACTCTCGGCCACAATGGACAAGCTCAACCTCAAGTACGGCCACACCACGCTGCACTTCGCCGGCATGCTGCCCGCCCGTGACAGCGCCCCCACCCGCATAGCCTTCACACAAATCCCCGTCCAGTACGGCCACGAATACATGTAAGCCAAACCGCCAGCACTGCGTCATGGCCGGCATCATCAGCAGAGAAGCATCATGAGACACTGGCTTTAATGAGAGAAAAAATAGGCTACATCCCTACCCTGGACGGCTGGCGCGCCATCGCCATCATGGGCGTCCTGTTCGCTCACAGCGTTTACGGCCCTCTGCCTCTCATCGGACAGCACTACACCTCTATCATGGGCGACCTGGGCGGCCACGGCGTCGATCTCTTCTTTGCCATCAGCGGTCTTCTCATTTGCTCACGACTTCTCGATGAAGAAAAGAAATTCGGCCGCATCAGCCTGCGCGGGTTCTATGTGCGCCGGGCATTTAGAATGCCTCCCCCCGGCCGTACTCTACCTCACCGTCGTCGGTATCCTGTCGCTCATCGGCATCCTCACCATCTCAAAGCTCGACTGGTTCGCCAGCCTCCTCTTCTTCCGCAATTACACCATGACCCTCTCGCCCCCATCCGCGCGTTGGTGGTTCACAGCGCACTACTGGTCGCTCTCGGTCGAAGAACACTTTTATTTCATCCTTCCAGGCGTCTTGCTGTTCATGAAAAAGCGACGCCTCACCGCGCTCGGCATCATCATCGTCCTGGTAGAAATATATAAGTTTTCTATCCTCCACTGGGGCCACGTCGATCGCAACCTCTACCAGTTCCACACTGAAATCCGGCTGGACTCCCTCTTAATACCGGCGTCCCTTGCCGTCTGGATACAACGCGGTTCTAACAAGCAGTTGCTCAAACGTCTGCTCCCCGCCTGGTCATTCTTCATCCTTCTTCCAATCTACGTTTACTTAATCAAGAACTATGGCCTTTGGCCGATGGCTGCATGCGTAGCGCCCCTGCTGATACTTTCTACCGTCTACAACCCGCACATGTTCGTCGGCCGCATCCTCGAATCAACGCCCATGCGCTGGATTGGACGGCTCTCCTACAGCTTGTATTTGTGGCAACAGCTTTTTGTTTGCAATCGGTTCGTTCAAATCAAGCCGCTCGGCATTATTGAGTCGCCACCCCTCAACATCCTCCTCGCACTCGCATGCGCCGCCACCAGTTTCTATCTGATAGAACTCCCCACCATGCGCCTGGGCCACCGCCTGGGCAAACCTGCTACACCGGGCCATAGGGACATAGCTCTAACCGCACCCGCCTAGCGCGGTTCAAAAAACGAAATGAATCTCGCGCCCCCGCAGCCATCTCAACCTATCGCGTAAACGCGTCATCCGGCGATCCATGGTTTAGCGTCCTCCGGGAATAATCAAATCGATGCTTCAACTTCAGGAAGTGCTTCTCATAAAGGTGATAGCTCGCGTAGGCCGCCACCACCGAGATGCCGAAACAAACCAACCCAGCTCCCACGACCGACAATGCCTTGCTGTGAGTAGCTCCCAGCAGCACTCTCCTCACGGGCAGCAGCAGCGAAGTCAGCACCAGCACATGGAGCACATACAGCCCGTAGCTATACTTCCCGAGGAACCGCATCCACGCTCGCTGGAAGATCCACGAGCACACCGACCCCGCCTTCAAGGACCACGCAATCAAGCAGGCATAGCCCATGGACAGCACCGAGTAGCTCAATCCCTCCGACCACAGAAGGTCCTTAGTATAGTTGGTCCCGACGTGCGCACCCAAAAAGCCGTTCATCCCGCTGTAGATCGCAAGCGCCCCCACTGCTCCCCAAGGCGCCCAGCGCTTCACTGCCTGCCAAGTGGGCGCGCGATACAGTAGCGCGAGTACGCCGCCCAATAGAAGCGAATCAGCTCGGCATATCGTCGTCACGTGAATCGCAACTGGTGCCACGCCGAACAGCACCAGCGCGATTCGCAGCACCAGGGCTCCCCCGGAAGCAATCAGCATCGTCCGCAACAAGCTGGTTCGTGTCCGAATCCAGAAAACCACGGCAGGCCATACCAGATAAAACTGCTCCTCTATCGCAAGCGACCAGAAGTGATACAGCGCAACGTGCTTCCCCGGCGCGAAATCCGAAATCACTGCCGGCTTCAGATTCTGCACATATAGCAGCAGTAGCCATCCCATGTTGCCCCAGTGCAAATGCAGCGGCCAGGTAAGCAGCAGGCATACTCCAAGAACACCGTAGTACAGCGGAAAGATGCGCAGCACGCGGCGCGCATAGAACTTCCGGAAATACCCATCGTCATTTAAGGAATCGTAAAGAATTCCCGTGATCAGAAATCCCGATAACACGAAAAATAGGTCCACCCCTGTATTCCCGTAGTGCAGCCACTCTCCAATTGTCCGATAAAGAAATCCCTTGGATTCGTAATCGGATTCAAACGCGTGGCAATTGATCACCATCAAAATCGCGAGCCCGCGCACCCCGTCCAACGCCAGCAGATGCCCGCGCGCGACGTGCCGTTCTCGCCCTGCAACTGAAATGGCTTCGGTGCCCAAGGCTCTCAGTTTACCAACTGTCACCAGCGCAGCTCTCCACGCCTCTGCGTAATCTTCCTTCACGTCGATCCTGCTACCATCGGTAAGGAATGCAGACCAGCAGCAACGGCCAGAGTGTACCTGAGGGAAGCCCTTACGCGCGGCACCTTCCCGCGCTCGACGGCGTCCGTGGCTTCGCGGTTCTTGGCGTCGCTTGTTCCCACGTCTTTCCCGCCACTCCACACTCTGCGTTCGAAACTTTCATCCACGATGCGTTCGCCTTTGGCGCCAGCGGTGTCGATCTCTTCTTCGTCCTGTCCGGCTTCCTCATCACCGGAATTCTCTTCGACTCGCTCCCCGATCCCGGATTCTTCCGCAAGTTCTACGCCCGCCGCGTCCTCCGCATCTTTCCCCTTTACTACGGCGTCCTCGCCGTCTTCGCACTCGCCGCCCTCATCTTCGGCCTCAACTTCCACCACGAACTCCTCTCCCTCGCCCTCTATCTCCAGAACACCACTCTCGTCGCGCAACGCCTGCGCGACTACTTCGGGCCCACCTCCCTTCCCCTTCCGCACTTCTGGTCACTCGCAGTCGAGGAGCAGTTCTATCTCGTCTGGCCCGTCACCGTTTTCCTGTTGCGCACGCGTCGCCGCCTCCTCATCTTTTGCGCTGCCGCCCTTTTCCTGTGCCCCCTGCTGCGCACCTACCTTTTCCTGCACGGCTTCGATTACTACGTCGTCTCAGCCAACACTCTCTGCCGATCAGACTCGCTCCTCGCCGGCGGTGCCCTCGCCCTCCTCTTTCGCACCCGCTTCCACGACCGCGTCCTCCGCGCCTCCGCCTGGATCTTCCTCGTCGGTGCTGCCGCCACAGCTCTGTTGGCCTACATGTCCGATCACGGGCCCCTCTTCAATACCGCGAGCGGCTTTCGTGTCTACCTCGCATACGACTTCTCAGCCATCGCGATGGCCTCCGTAGGCGTCATCGCCCTCTCTCTTCGCCCAGGCCTCGTCTCCCGCGTCTGCACGCTTCATCCCATGCGCTGGCTGGGCAAATACAGCTACGGCATCTACGTCCTGCACCTCATCATCTTCAGCTACCTCGAGGAGCCTCTTCGCCGCTTCTTCAGCGCCCACCTCACCTCCAACAAGGGTGTCAATGTCGTCGCCACCGGCTTGCTGATCTTCCTCATCAGCATCACCGCCGCCTACCTCTCCTACCATCTCTACGAGAAGCACTTCCTCCGCCTCAAGCGCTTCTTCGACTACCGGCCCCATCCCAACACCGTATCCCGATCCGACCTCGGGAAAGTGTTCTAGTAGTTCCAGCGCCATGTCCACGCCGTCCTACATCGGCCGTCTCGCTCCCTCGCCCACAGGCCTTCTTCACCTCGGCCACGCTCGCACCTTCTACATCGCGCACCAGCGCGCCCGCGCCGCCAACGGCGCGCTTTACCTCCGCGAAGAAGACCTCGACCCGCAGCGCTCGCGCCCCGAGTTCTCCGCCGCTATGCGCGAAGACCTCCTCTGGCTCGGCCTCACCTGGGATGCCGAGCTCCGCCAGTCCGACCGCCTCCCCCTCTACCTCGCCGCGCTCCAACAACTCCTCGCCGCCGGCCTCGCCTATCCCTGCTCCTGCTCGCGCCGCGACCTCGCGCAGTCCACGCAAGCTCCGCATGAAGAAGACGACGAGCCCCTCTACAACAATCGCTGCCGACCCGCTTCGCGCCCCGCCACAACATTCCTTCCCTCGACCAGTTACCGCTTCCGCACCCCCCACCGCACCCCCATCTCCTTCACCGACCTCCACGCCGGCCCTCAAACCTTCACCACCTCCACCGACTTCGGCGACTTCCTCATCTGGCGCAAGCCCCTCACTTCCAACCTCTCCGACATCGGCCTTCCCAGCTACCAGCTCGCCTGCGTAGTCGACGACGCACTTACTCACGTCACCGAAGTCGTCCGTGGCCGCGACCTCCTCAAATCCACCGCCCGCCAAATCCTCCTGCAACACGCGCTCGGCTATCCCACACCCGCCTACTACCACTGCGATCTCATCCGCGACACAAACGGCGTTCGCCTCGCCAAGCGCCACGACGCCCTCGCCCTCCGCACCCTCCGCGCCCAGGGCCTCTCTCCCGCCGATATCCTCGCTCTCTTCTAACGCAAAGGGTTGCCTCGAACCCCTTAAATCAGGCCGTCAACGCTTCGCATTTCCCTTGCATCTCAAGGAAAATGAGGAACTCTCGGCCCATGAATACCACCCCGCTCTACAAAACAATTCGAACTACCGCCACCATCGCCACCGCGCTTCTTCTGGTCTCCGGCTGCAAGAAGACCACCGACAACTCCATCAACTACAAGTCCGCAATAAACGCCTGGTACTCTGCGCATCCTGCCTGTCTCTGGTCGCAATCCCAGAAATTCCCCACCCAGGTAGCCGCCTCCAACGAAGACCAGACCGCTCCCTACGCCGCCCTCGTCGACCAGGGCCTGCTCACTCGCACCACCAGTGAGAAAAAAATCATCATCGTCTCCAAGCAAGAGGTCAACTACGACCTTAGCGACAAGGGCCGCAGCGACTGGACCCCCGATCCCAACCAGCCCGGCTACGGAAACTTCTGCTACGGCCATCGGTCCGTCTCGACCATTCAGTCCAGCACGCCCAACAACGGCCAGCCCGGCGACACCTCCACGGTCACCTACCAATACGACTTCTCTGGCGCACCCGACTGGGCGCAAGCTCCCGAAACCCAGAATGCCTTCCCTCAACTTAAAGCTGATCTCTCCGGCAACGGCACTGCCACCGCAACCCTCGTCGACACCAACAACGGCTGGCAGGTCCAGACCCCGCCACCCTCCCCCATGTCCGCAAGCTCTCAACCCGCCACCTCCGCAGACGGCAAAATCGTCCAATGACGCGAAGACGCCCGCTAACCGCAGCGGGCGTCCTTCGTCTCTCACCAATCACCAGCTCTTACTGAGCCGCATAGTACGCCTTCACAATCTCTTCGTACGACTTCGGTGCGAAGTCCATCGCAGGCGTTCCTCCCGCAAGATACCGCACAAAATAATCCCACTTGCGCTTCATCACATACGGTGTCGCAGCCGCATAACCATGATGCACATTCGGAATCAGCAGCATGTCGAAATCCTTGTTCGCCTTGATCAGCGCTTCCACCACCAGCAGCGTATTGTTCGGTGGAACGTTGTCATCCATCGTTCCATGCGTCAGCATCAGGTGGCCCTTCAGGTTCGCCGCGTAGTTCTGGTTCGCATGAGCATCGTAGTTGCTCTTGCCGTCCGGTCCAATCACCTCTAAGCCGGCCCAGCGCTCATCCCAATCATCTTCATAATCGCGATTGTCATGGTTGCCGCTCTCCGCCCATCCCACTTTGAAGAAGTCCGGGAAGTGAAACATCGCCGACACCGTAGCATTGCCGCCGCCCGAGTGCCCCGTGATTCCCACGCGATCCAGATCAATCCACGTATACCGCGACCCCAGGTCCTTAATCCCCGACACCTGGTCTGGAATCGTATCAATGCCCATCTCCTGCGGCTTCGATGCATCCGTGTCGTGGAAGATCTTTGACCGATGCGGATTTCCCATCCCGTCAATGCACACCACCACAAATCCCAGGTCCGCCATCGACTGCAAATCACCGCGCGAAGCCTCAAAGCCCGGAGGCCCAAATACCGAGCACGACCCATCCTGCGGTCCCGGATACACGTAATCAATCACCGGGTACTTCTTCGCCGCATCGAAGTCCGTCGGCTTGAACACAATCCCATACACCTGCGTCACGCCGTCATGCGCCTTCACCGCCACGCGCATCGGAGGCTTCCATCCCGCCGCCAGTAGCTGCGAAATATCCTGCTTCGCCAGCGTCACCAGTACCTTGCCCATTTTCCCATCGCGCAGCACCGCAGTCTGCGGCGTGTCTACAGTCGAATACACATCCACGAACGAACTTCCATCCGCCGCAGCCGTCACATCGTGAGTAGCATCCTCCGGCGTCAACAGCGTCTGCTGTTTTCCATCCAGATTCACGCGGAACAAATTCACGTAGTAGGGATCCTGCCCCTTCACCTTCCCAGTCGCGGTGAAATAAAGTACGTGATTCTTCTCATCGACAGCCTTGATCTCGAACACCGGCCCGTCGCCGTGTGTCACCTCATTCTTCAGCGCACCCGTCGTCAAATCGTAAAGATAATACTGCGCCCAGTTGCTGCGCTCGCTCGCCCACAGAAATTCATTCGAACCCCACAGCACCTTCCAGTCATTCTTCGCCTGCCAGCCGTAGTACGTGTCCACATGCTCGTGATACACATCCCGCACCTCGCCCGTCGCCGTGTTCGCCACCTTCACCCACTCATCCTTGTGGTCCCGCGACGTCGATACAAACGCCAGCTTCGATCCATCCGGCGAGAAGTCAACATCGCTCCACTTCCCATCGCCATCGCAGCTAACGTCATCGCACTCCATGCTGCGGTGCTCCAGCGGAGCAATCTTCAGCCGCACCATCTTTCCCGTCGCCACGTCGATCACCACCGGCTCAATCATCGTGACGTCCTCATCCCCCACCAGCGGATACCGCCACGCCTCCAGCTTCGGATGCCGATTCGTCACCGGCACCAGATACATGTAACCCGTCTTCCGCTGGTCCTGCTGAAACGTCGCAATCTTCTTCCCATCCGCCGACCACGTCAGGATCGCCCCATCCGAATGTTGCCACCCAGCATTGTCCGTCGCATACCCAAAGTCTTCGACCCCATCGGTCGTCAACTGCCGCTCCTCGCCCGTCGCAACGGTCTTCACCCAAAGATTGTTGTCGCGGATAAACGCCGCAAGCTTCTTGTCCGGCGAAAGATTCTCATCCCCCGCATGCCGCCGCGCAATCACCTTCTTCGCCGCAGGCTTCGTCCCGGCCTTCTCTGGAGTCGTCTCCTCAGTCGGCGGCTTCGGCTCCTCCGTGCACGCAGTCACGGCCGCATCGCAGTCGAATACGCCCTCGCCCGTAGTCACTGAGAACCCACCGTTCGCCAACTCCTTGTACTCCGTCACCCCCAGCTTCCCAGCCGTCGCCTTCGACTCCGCATCGGCCTTATTCAGCGCTGCCGCCAGCTTCGCGTTATTAAACGCCGGAGCCACCGTCCCTCTCGTCGCATCGGCAATCACGTAAGCCGTCCCGCCCACACCGGGATCGCGATAGAAAACCTTACCGTCCGCCAAATAGCTAACGCCGCGAATCGTGTGGTGCACCAGAGGATTCACGTTGTACGACATCCACCGCTCTGCCTGCGCGTAGTCCTGCTTCGTGTAAATCTTCTGCGCCACACCCGGCAGCGCTCCAGCAGCCAGCACAACCACGGCAACCAACGACGTACGAGTCAACATAGTGAGGGAGATCCCATCTTGAGAGTTTTGGTTGAGAAACCAGTGCAATCAGCCTAGCCCAAAACCCCTCTCCAACGCGAACCCACCCACGCCCGTATCAGCGATTCGACACGATGTCATCGTCCGTGAGCGTCTTCAGAAACGCAATAACGTCATCGATCTCGGCATCATTCCAGACCGAACGTTTGTTCTTCCCGGAAAACGGCTGAGTCGTCTTGTCGACGTTGACCCGCAACGCAACCGGCAAATCATCAAACACATCCACCGCGTGATCGTGTCCATGCGGATACCATGCGCCAGGGTTCGTATCCCGCCCAACGTAAAAACGAAGCGCTTCCTTCAGCGTGTGGAACCGCCCATTATGGAAGAAGACCTGCCGTGTCACAACATTGCGCAGCGTAGGAGTTTTGAACATTCCACAATAGCTCGGATCAGTTTGGTTCGTTCGAACCGGTCCGCACAACCCCATGTCGTAAAACTTGCGATCGCGGTTGGCCGGAATCTCCCGATTGCGAGGAACTCCAATCGCCTCAAACTGAAAATCAGTGAACAGCGGATGCGACCCATCCGCGCCCCGCGCGGACAGATGGCAGGAAGCGCAGTTGCCGCGATCATCATCATTGAACAGAGCAAGCCCTCGCTGCTCCTGCGCCGTCAAAGTTGCCTTCCCGTCGAGGTAACGATCGAACTTGCTCGAATAAGGATGAAAGCTCGGATCTTCCAACTCAAATCGTTCAATCGCGATTAACGCAAATCCAAACGCCTTGTCCGTACTCGCAAAGCTACCCTGGCCAAACGCCTCGCGAAACCGCTCCGCATACGGCCCCTGTTCAATCTCCCGCACCACCCGCTCTTTGCTCGACGCCATCTCCGTCGCCGCCAGCAGTGGAAACGCCGCCTGCTCATGCAACGTATTGAAACGTCCGTCCCACGCAAAGCCTCCGGCCGGAACATCGTCATGTTCCGCGACTCGCTCCGCAAGGCTCGTCGGCCGCGGATGCGCCCAGATCGGAGTCCGCGCCAGCGTGTATCGCAACGAAGGCACCGCGCGCAGCCCCGGAGTATGCAACGAACGCCCTCCAAGCTGCACCGCCCGCCCATTCGGAGGCCCATACGCATGGTCCGCGCTATGACAGCTCGCGCAGCTCAGCTTACCCGAAGCCGACAGCCGCACATCGAAGAAAATCTCTCGCCCCACCAGCGCCCGCTCCGACAGCGCCGGAACCGTAGTGCCTTCCGCCAACGCACCACGCGCGCTCGAAGCCGCATACACCACATCGCTGTATGCACCGCCGCAAAGCGCAGCAACCGCGAGACCGAAGAACCGAAGTTTGATCGAATACATGAAAAATTTCTAACCGGACCGGCCTTCATCGAAGACGTAAGCCGGCCCGGTTGTAACTTCCCGCCCTACGGAACATTCGTGAATACGTCCGACCCAAATTGAGCCAGTCCTGTCGTCTGCGCGTTTCCAAGTAGAGGCAGCTTGAAGATATTCTCAACCGTCTTCAGCATCGAGTAGTGGTTGTACGGCACCGTCGAGACAGTCCCCGGCTTGATAAACGGCGACAGCAGGATCGCACCCGTCTGGTCTCCACCGTAGTTGTTGTACACCAGCGTGTACCCTCCAGCCGACGTACTCTGCGGATAAGCAGCCAGGTTCGGCCCCAACGTCTCGCCGCAGCAGAAGTCCCCTGGGAACGTAATCGTAACGCCGCTCGCGCTCTCCGAAGGTACATAGTTGCTCTCGTCGAAATTGATGATCAGCAACCCATCGGCCTGGTATGCCGGCGACGCCAGGATGATCGGCACCCACTTGGACAGAAACGCATTCACGCTGGGATACCCGCCAGCCGCTCCATTCGCGCAAGGAGAGTCGTGCCCGTCATCGCACAGGTTCGGCGTAATAAACGTAAAGTTCGACGTCGTCGATACCGACTTCAGATCGTTCGCCAGGTTCTGCTCCATGTTCACTACGTGACTTCCGCAGCTGGACGAATCGATTATGGAGTGGAAGTACATGAACGGATTATGCCGCGTCGCATACATGTCGCCGAGCGGAACCGCCGTGCTCGGCGCCTCTGCGACCTGTGTATGGTCTACCGCATTAAGCGCAGGATGCCCGCAGGTCGCGCTCTCGCGAGTCGGATCGTTCCCCATATCGCCCATATAGCCCTTCCACGTAAGGCCCGCCGCCGTCATCTGGTCGGCCAATGTCTGCACGCTCGACGGATACACACACCCGCTGCCAAGGATTTGCCCATTCGCCGCAGGCGTTGAGCTCGTCGCTGTGAAGTCCGCATAGGTCTGGCAATCGGAGATAGTCTGCGGCGTCCCTGCCTGACCGCTGATCATCGACACATAGTTGTCGAGACTCACGTGCCCCGTGCCGTAATACCCGCTGAGCTGCGCCCCCTCACTCGCCAGCGTCTGCGTCAGATACGGAACCGGCGAAGTGGCTCCAAACGTCGTCGAAAAGCTCTTGTTCTCCAGCACGATCACGAACACATGCTTCACCAGACCCGTGGCCAGCGAAGGCTCCACCACCGGCGCGGCAGGGTTGGCACTCGAACAAGCAGTGAGACAATTGACCAACATCAAGGCAATGCCAGCGCAAACCGACAAATACGGCTTACGGCCCATCAATTTTTCGGACATGAATTCTCCTCAACCCCATCGCTTTCAAACGATCGGGCCGCGCACAGCTGAGCGAACACCTACTTCATGAGTGTTCTGATAGACGGAAAGTAACAGCACTGTGGCCGAACCGGTGTGAACAACTGGCGAGGAGTTCTGATTTTTACGCGAATTTCATTCGCCGAAGACATCCCATCACTGACATCCCCGCGCCAACCGTCCCCGCGCCCCCGCAATCAGCATGTTCAATTCGAAATCACCCCACCCTTAAATTGAACGCGCGCTCAACGTGTCCTACCGTTGAGCGCGCGCTTCACTGGCCTTCGCCAAACCTTACATGTTCTCAATCATGCGTGTAGCAAACTCACTCGTCTTCGCCTTCGTCGCACCCTGCATCTGGCGCTCAAAGTCGTACGTCACATACTTCTGCGCAATCGTCTTCTCCATCGACGACTCAATCAGCCGCGCCGCTTCCTTCCATCCCAGAAAGTCAAACAGCATTACACCCGACAAGATCACCGAGCCCGGGTTGATCACATCCAGGTCCGCATACTTCGGTGCCGTCCCATGCGTGGCCTCGAACACCGCGTACCCGTCGCCAACGTTCGCGCCCGGCGCAATGCCTAGTCCGCCAACCTGCGCCGCCGCTGCATCCGAGATGTAGTCGCCGTTCAGGTTCGTCGTCGCCAGCACGCTGTAGTCGGCCGGACGAATAATGATCTGCTGGAAGATCGAATCCGCAATGCGGTCGTTCACCAGCAGCTTCTTCTTCCATTGCCCATTGCCGTGAGTCGCACCAATGCTCGCAAGCGTGTCCTTCACTTCCTTCACCACGGCCGCCTGGAACTCCGGTGAGGCAAAGTCAAGACCCGGCTCAATCATGGCCGCGTTCTGTTCAGCCGTCAGGGTCGGATTCGCTTCCAGATTCCCCAGGATCCAGCTCTCACGCTCAGTCACCACATCCTTGCGAAACTCCTGCGTCGCAACCTCGTAGCCCCACTCACGGAACGCGCCCTCGGTAAACTTCTGGATGTTGCCCTTGTGCACGATCGTTACAGTCTTGCGCCCTTCCTTCAGCGCAAACGCGATCGCCGCACGCACCAGCCGCTTCGATCCCGTAATCGAAATCGGCTTGATCCCAATACCCGAGTCCAGCCGAATCTTCTTCTTCGTGCCCTTCAACATATCGTCGTTGATGAAAGAAATCACCTTCGCTGCCTCGGGCGTTCCTTCCTGGAACTCGATGCCGGCATAGATGTCCTCGGTGTTCTCGCGGAAGATCACAATGTCCACCAGCTCCGGACGCTTCACCGGGCTCGGCACGCCCGCGTAGTACTTCACCGGCCGAATGCACTGGTACAGATCCATCAACTGCCGCAGCGCCACGTTGAGCGACCGAATGCCGCCGCCCACCGGAGTCGTCAGCGGTCCCTTGATCGACACGCGGAAGTCCACCGTCGCCTTCACCGTATCGTCCGGCAGCCAGCTCTTGGTCTGCGAAAATGCCTTCTCGCCCGCCAGCACCTCGTACCACTTCACCGAGCGCTTGCCGCCATACGCCTTCTCCACAGCCGCATCGAACACCCGCACCGATGCCTTCCAGATGTCGCGACCCGTGCCATCGCCTTCGATGAACGGAATAATCGGGTGATCAGGTACCGTGAAGACACCATTGCCGTACTGAATCGCTTCGCCATCTTGCGGTACCGGAATTCCGTTGTAACTTGCTTGCGCGTTAATCGTCGGCATATCTATCAAAGCTCCAAAAAGATCGAGATCAGTGGCTCGCAGCTCGACGTCCCTACCGGTGCGCACTCACATCCGCACCAATCCTACTACTCCGATACTTCGCCTATCGAACCACTAGGGCGATAAGCGGACTAACCCACGGAGCTCCGAAAAGTCGAAACTGCCTCTGTATAAATTCTAACCCCCGCCCTCGAATTCACTCGTATCCCCTATCACACCCGACCATCCTTTCCATTGCGTTTCCGCCTTCCACTTGCGTATCAGACAAACGTTTGTCTAGAATTGGGCCGCTTTGAATTCCGGCTTACCCCTCACCCGACCCACAGGAGCCCCCATGAAACTTGCCGCCTCCCTCCTCACCCTCGCCCTCGCTACCGCCGCAGCCGCAGCCCAAAACGTCTCCCTCTACCTCACCAGCCCCGACCGCTCTGCCCTCCTCACACTCCAGCCTCCCCTCGCGTTCGCAACCCCCGCCACGCCCGCAACCCAAACCATCACAGTCGACCCCGCCAAGACCTACCAGACCATCGACGGATTCGGCTTCGCGCTCACCGGCGGCAGCGCCCAGCTGCTCATGAAAATGGACGCAGCGAAGCGCGACGCCCTCCTCCATGAACTTTTCACCCGTACCGGCGACGGCATCGGCGTCAGCTACCTCCGACTCACCATTGGCTCCTCTGACATGAACGACCACGTCTACTCTTACGACGACCTCGCCCCCGATCAAACGGATCCCGACATGGCTCACTTCTCCCTCGACCCCGACAAAGCCGACGTCATCCCCATCATGAAGCAGATCCTCGCCATCGATCCCAAAATCAAGACCCTCGCCAGCCCCTGGTCCGCTCCTCTCTGGATGAAGACCAACGGCGCTGCACAGGGCGGCGTCCTCCTGCCCAAGTACTTCCGCGCCTACGCCACTTACCTCACCAAGTATGTGCAAGGCATGAAGGCTGAAGGCATCCCCATCGACACGCTCACCATCCAGAACGAGCCCCTCAACGAAAAGAACACCCCCAGCATGCTCATGCTCTCCCCCGAGCAGGACGTCTTCATCAAGGACAACCTCGGCCCCAACTTCCGCAAGGCAGGCATCAAAACCGGCATCGTCCTCTACGACCACAACCTCGACCACCCCCTCTACCCGCTCTCCATCCTTCGCGACCCCGCCGCCGCCAAGTACGTTGCCGGCTCCGGCTTCCACCTCTACGGCGGCACCGTCGACGCGATGACCGAAGTCCACGACGCCTTCCCCAACAAGAACATCTATTTCACCGAGCAGTCCATCACCCAGCGCGACAACAACGGCCCTCTCAACATCGCCAGGCCCGTAGCCCGCGTCATGATCGGCGTCAGCCGCAACTGGAGCAAGAACATCCTCCTTTGGAACCTGGCCGCCGACCCCAACAACGGCCCACACACCAATAACGGAGGCTGCGGCAGCTGCTCCGGAGCCCTCACCGTCGACGGCGACAACGTTCGTCGCAACGTAGCGTTCTACACCGTTGCGCAGGTCTCGAAATTCGTCCCGCCCAACTCCGTCCGCATCGACTCCAACGACCTCGACACCCTCCCCAACGTGGCCTTCCGCACCCCCGACGGCAAAAAGGTCCTCGTAGTCTCCAACGTCACCGACACCCCTCAAACCTTCGACGTCCACACCGGCGCCAAAACCTTCACCTCCACCCTCCCCGCCGGCAACGTTGGTACCTACGTCTGGTAATCGCCCAGGCGCACCACCTCATGACCCAGTCATCTAAAATGACTGGGCTATGGCATTCAAATATCAAGGCGTTGATTTCATCGAGTTTGATTCCCTCCTTTCCGAAGACGAAATCCTGATCCGCACCAACACCCGCTCCTTCATCGAAGACAAGCTCGTCCCCATCATCGAGCAATGCAATCGCGACGGCCGATTCCCCAAAGAACTCATCCGTCCCATGGGCGAGCTAGGCTTCTTCGGCGCCACCATCGACGGCTACGGCTGCGCCGGCCTAAGCAACGTCGAGTACGGCCTCCTCACCCAGGAGCTCGAGCGCGGCGACTCTGGCATTCGCAGCTTCGTCTCCGTGCAATCCGCCCTAGTTATGTACCCCATCTACGCCTTCGGTTCCGACGAGCAGAAAAATCATTGGCTCCCCAGGCTGGCCACCGGAGAAAAACTAGGCTGCTTCGGCCTCACTGAACCCGACTTCGGCTCCAACCCCGGCGGCATGCGCACCCGCGCCCGCAAAGATGGCGACGACTACGTTCTCAACGGCGAAAAGATGTGGATCACCTCCGGCACCATCGCCGACGTAGCCGTCATCTGGGCCAAGGTGGAAGACCCCGCCGCCGAACCCGGCAAAGAACGCATCCGCGGCTTCTTAGTCGAGACCGATCGCCCAGGCTTCTCCGCGCAGGACGTGCACGGCAAGTGGTCCCTCCGCGCCTCCGTCACCTCAGGCCTGTCCCTGCAAAACGTGCGCGTCCCCGCTGCCAACCTCCTCCCTGGTTCCGACGGGCTCAAGTCCCCACTCATGTGTCTCAGCCAGGCCCGCTACGGCATCAGCTGGGGCGTCATCGGCGCAGCCATGTCCTGCTACGACACCGCGCTCCAGTATTCCAAGCAGCGCAAGCAGTTCCGCAACCAACCCATCGCCAGCCACCAGCTGGTCCAGGAAAAACTAGCCTGGATGATCACCGAAATCACCAAGGCCCAACTCCTCGCATTACAAGTAGGTCGCCTCAAAGACAAAGGTAAAGCCGAGTTCCAACACATCTCCATGGCCAAGCGAAACAACGTCTGGATGGCCCTCGAATGCGCCCGGCTCTCCCGCGACATACTAGGCGCCAACGGCATCGCCGACGACTACCCCATCATGCGCCACATGATGAACCTCGAATCCGTAAAGACCTACGAAGGCACCCAGGACATCCACACCCTCATCATCGGCCAAAGCATTACCGGCATCCCCGCTTACTAACGCGACCCTAGCAACTAAACTTCATCCCGACGGAAGCGCGCGGAGTATATTGTTGGCCATGGATCAGTGTGGCGATTACACCATTAGGCGCCGCCTCGGCGAACTGAATACGAAGGCGTATTACCTCTTGGTTGCCCTAGCCTTTCTATACCAACATGGGCCGGCCACAAGGACGTTGAAGTTTGCAATTGGACTGACGGCAACCGTGGCTGTATTGCCCCTCCAAGATTTTTCCGACAATGACTGCTGGTTATCCTTCGTGAAGTGGTTCAAGGTGGTACTGCTCGTCGTAGCTTTTGTATTAATGCTGGTTTGGCTCGTCCGATCTGCATAAAAAGGGAACCGGTGGCTGGTTGCTCAGTCAACTAAGCTATGACCGCTAACGCCCATCCCCTCCAGCTCCGCAATCCGCGCCTGCACCCCGGCAATCTCCTCCCCCTGCAAATCCGGCCGCACGCTCTCCTCAATCCCCAACGCCGTCTCATAGGCCTCCAACGCCTCAGCCTTCTTCCCATCTGCCGACAGCACATCGCCCAACGTAGCCTGCACCTGTCCCGACCAAGGCGCCAACCGCGCCGCATCCTCGGCCTTCGCCAGCGCAGCCTCCAGCGTCGCCACGTTCCCCCGGCCCGCATCCGCCATCTTCGACGCGTCATTCGCCTCCACCAGCGCCGCCGCCAGCGGCACCGCAAACGTCCCGTCGAACACGTACACCCCGTGCTGAATCACAGCGATCGGCTTTACTCTCCAAAATTGGTCATAAGGATTCAGCTTTCCATCCCCAAACTCAATCCCCTCCAGGTCCCCCGCGCTGATCAGCACCGTCCCGCTAATCACCGGAGGAGTCGGAGTCGGCACATTCATCCAATACAACAAGTCCGTTGTCGGCAGCCGCTTGCAATTCACGCCATAATCCGATGGATCAATCGACCCATCCGGAAAATAAGCGAACCAGCAATTCGTAATATGCCGCTCATCCAGATAAGCCTTGACCGCCTTCAACTGCTGACCCCAATCCGTATTCGCATCCCCCAAATACCGATCCACCTTCGCCGGCCCACCCCAAGCCTCATTCCCATACGCCATGTACGCCGGAGACACCCGCACCGACGTCACCACCTGCCAGCACAACAACACGCCCAGCACATAGCTCCACCGCGCATCGTGCTCTAGCAACACCATCGCAACAGCGCCAATCAGCACATAAAGAAACGCCCACACCGGCAGCAGATGCCGCGCCCCAATATCCATATCCGAGCTCATCGAGATCGCCAGATACACCCCCACCGGCACCAGCAGAAACACCATCTCCCGCGCTCGCCCGCGCAATCCCCACCACCACGCCAGCGGCGCCAGCGCCACCAAAATCAAGAACGCCAGCGTCGACTTGATCAGCAACGCCACCGGAAAATACTCCCAGTTCCCATGCCGCCAAACCTTCCCCCAGAAGTAGCTTGGATCGTCCCACTCCGTCTGCTTCGTATTCTCGAGCCCCCACAGATAACCCTCGGGCAGCACCCGCACCTTCGCCATCACCCGCAGCAGCCGCGCATCGCGCTGATCATGCATCTGCGTAAGATACTTCGCGAGCGGTGGATTGATGTCCTCCCCCGCACGCGCAGCCTTATACCTGAACCCATAGAATCCCCACACCACCACCCAAGCCACCAACCCCACTACCACCAGCGCCCCGACCCTCCGCCAAAGTACCCGCCAGTCCTTCGCCATCCATCCTTCCGCAATCACCACCAGCACCAGCATCGGCACCAGAAAAATCCCCGTAAACTTCGCCGACAGCGCCAGCCCCAGCGCCACCCCCGCCACCGCGAGCCGCCCCCACCCCGGCTTCCTGCAATACCGATAGAAGCTATACATCGCCGCGACAAAACAAAACGCAGCCCCCACATCCGTCGTCACCATCGCGCCATTCGCCAGAATATTCGGATCGAATACGAACATCGCCAGCGCAAAAATCCCAGCCACAAACCCGAACATCTCCTCTGCCCACAGATAGATCAGTAACCCAAGCGCCAGCGCAAACCCCGCACAAATCATCCGCGCCGGAAACAACACGCGATCCCCGCCATTCCCCCAGACAAACGCCTTCCCATCCAGAAACGCCTCTGTCTGATTCGGCCGCCCCTGGTCCAGCGGCACCTTCAACTGCATGTGCAGCAACGGCAAGGCCGCCGTCAGCTTGATAAACGGAGGGACTTCAGGATTCAGCCGGTAGTCATCGAACTTCCAGATCGTGTACCCATCAAACAGATGATGCGCCTCATCCCAGCTAGCCGAGGTAGCATTCGCCACATGCACCAGTTGCAGCGCCAGCAAACAAAGCAGCGCCCCCACACAAACCCCGCGCACCCATCGGCTAACCTGCAGCGAAAACCCCGCCATTATCGCCCTCGCAGCCAGTATGCCCCAAACCCCGCCACCGCTACTACGTCCTGTTTCCTACTTCCCGCTTCCGATCTCCTCCGCGCCCTGCTCCTCCAGCTCCATCTCAACCTCCGCCGTCCGCTTCCGCAGCCGCTCGATCAGCGCCCTCGGCCGCAACGACTGCGGATAGTGCAGCATCGCCCCCAGAAATCCACCCCACGTATCGTGCGCAATCTTCAACGACGACGGCAGCACATACACATCCATAATCATCTCGCTCAACAGCAGCGAAGCCGCCGCTCCCCAAAGCCCATACCGCCGCGCCGCAAAGTAAGTCACTACCACCGTAATCCCCGTCGCAAACGAGTACATCATCGCCAGCCGCTCGTGCAAATTAATCGCCGCCACCAGCGTCGAGCTAGTCGACCACATCGAATAAAACACCACCACCACCAGCAACAGCCCCACCAGCCCTGGACTCGACGGCACCTTCCCCAGCGTCCACCGATGCAGGAACGTCGGCCCAAACGCCGCCACAATCACCACCACGCTCAAGCTCACGAACAACGCAATCTGCACAGCGCGCCGATGCAGCGTCCGCACCACCTCCATGTTCCCCGCCCCAAACGCGATCGACAGCTCCGGCCACACCGTGTTCTTCACCATCTCCACCACCTGCAGCGCGAGCCGGCTCACCGTCCGCGCCGTAATCCAGATCGCCACCGCATCGTTGCCCAGCGCATAGTTCACCGCCAGCTGCGACCCCTGGATGTTCAGCGTATTCCCAAGCGGAAATCCCATGAACGCCAGCGACGGCCGCGTCAGCCGCTTGATCTCCGCGAACGAAGCGTGGCTCCATCCATAACTGATCCAAGGAATATCGTGCTTCACCATCCCGCAAAGAATCAGCGTGCCCGCAATATTCGCCAGCGCAAATACCTTCGCCGTCGTCCGCGGCCCATAGCCCTCAATAATCGGAACCAGCATCGTCCCAAACGCGATCAGCGACAAACAGCTCTTCGCAAAGTTCCCATACGAGTAGCGCGTGATGCACCGATACGACGCCTGCAGCAACTGTTCCAGCTGTCCAAATAGTACCGACAGCCCCAGCCAGAACAGCACCCACTTCACATCGTTCTCGCTCAGCAGCTCAAGGTTCAGCAGCCGCGCCACTGGCAGAAAATAAAGCAGCGCGCCAAACACCGCCATCGTCGCGCCAATCACCAGCGAGATCAGCCACCAGCAGCTCTGAAAAACCCCCAGCGCCTCATCCTGCGCCCCATGCGCCATCAACATCGTCATCTCATTGCCCGCAACCGACCCGAATCCCACATTCGAGAAGCTCAGATACGTAGGCGTAGCCGTAAGAATGCCCCACACGCCAAACATTCCCCGGCCCCAGAAGTGCATCAGCACCGGCACCTGGATCAGCTGGATCACCGTCGACGCGGCCTTACTAATCAACGTCGTAGCAAACCCAACAAACAACCGCCGTTTGGTCCGATCATCCATGAACAACCACCCGGCCAAGAGAAAGAGGCATTCCCGCCATTCTACCAACGGCTAAATTGCCTTTGCGTTTCCTTTCCTTCCGTCATTCGCCCTAGAATCTGTTTCTTCGACCGCTCCGGCATCCTGAGGCTTCAACCTCGGGTGTCATGTCCCCGCCCAAGCCCGGCTTCAGCACGAAGGCATTACTTCGCGTTGAACCGAGAAAACGCTAGCGCTTCATCTCGCGACTCAACAGCATCGACTCCTGCATTAATCGAAGTTTCATGGCATCGTCCCCGCGCTGCTCTGCTTGTGCAATCTGTATCCGTAGATCTCGAATCCGCCGTTCACGATACAAGTCCTGCAGGCTCTTGAGCGCCCCCTCCACCTCCGCAGCAGTAACCTCCTCGTCATCAGCGCTCTGCAGCGCACTCGCCAGCAACATCCGCGAACCCTCATCCGGAGCCGCATCGAATGGGTTTTCTGGAGCTTCCGCATTCACAAGCACCTCGATCACCGCTGCGCTCCCGAGCCCCGAATACCACTCCGGATTCGCCCCCAGTTTCTCGACTGCGAGCGCCCGCGCCGAAGCCGCGTTTGGCAACACCAAGGCACACAACAGAATTCTCTCGACCGCCGTTACAGCCCGCGGTTGTGCCGCCCTGATGCTGTTTAGCCGCTGGGCCGCCGCCTGTCTTAATTCTTGGCGCATCAATGAGCCGTCAATTCCCAACTTCTGTGCCGCGTCTTCTACAAACTCATTGCGCTTGATCGCATTAGGGAGTCGACGAATGTGCGGCAAGAGCATGTTTAACGCTTTCACCTTCGCATCCGCCGTTCGACCTGGAAATTTTTCGCGTGCAAAATCGATCAGAAATTGTGAGTGAAATTTTGATTCACGCACAGACTTGAAATAAGCATCGATGCCACGCTCGTTAATGAAACGGTCAGGGTCAAGGCCGTCCTCGAGCCTGTAAACCTTGACCACAAAATCGTCTTCGACCAACTGCGCGATTGTCTTTTCCGTGGCATTTGCACCGGCCTGATCGGGATCGAAGTTAAGAACCACATTCTTGGTAAATCTTGAAAGAAGTCTAACCTGATGCTCAGTAAACGCAGTGCCGCTGGTAGCAATAACATTTGGGACGCCTCCCATGAACACCGATATGCAATCCATTTGACCTTCGACCAACACCACAAAATCTTGGTCGCGGATCGCGCCCTTCGCCTTATCCAGGTTGAACAGCACCTGCCCCTTCGTATAGAGCGCCGTCTCCGGAGAATTCAAATACTTCGGCCCAGCCTTCGCGTCCTGCTCCTGCGTATCCAGAGCCCGTGCCGTAAACGCAATCGGCTTCCCCTGCTCATTCGCAATCGGAAACGTAATCCTCTTCCGAAACCGCGCATACATCGGCCCCGGACTCCCATCCTCCTGCTCCTTCCAGGAAAAAAGTCCGCTAGCCCGCAGCGCCTCTTCCGAGAAAAACTTCCCCAGCCGATCCCGCATGTCATTAAAACTCTCCGGCGCATACCCAATCCGGAACTTCGCAATCGTCTCCGCCGTCACCCCGCGCAGCGTCAGATACTCTCTCGCCCGCGCCGCCTCCGGGCTCTTCAAGCTCTGCTCAAAATACTGCGTAGCCGCCTCATGCGCATCCATCAACTGCTTCCGCAGCCCCGCCTCACGAGCCTCTTCCGGCGAATGAAAATCCCGCTTCGGCAGCGCAATCCCCATCTTCGTCGCAACCGCCCGCACCGCCTCCGGAAAACTCAGCGTCTCCATCTTCTGCACGAACGTAAACACGTCCCCATGCTCATGGCACCCAAAGCAGTAATAGCTAGCCGTCGCCGGATAAAGATAAAACGACCCCGACTTCTCCTTATGAAACGGGCACAGCGCGCTCCAGTTCGCCCCACTCTTGCGCAGCTTCACATACTCGCCCACAATCCGGACGATGTCTGCCTGCGACTTCACGACCTGCGAAAAGTTGTCCGCCATAGCGCTCCCTCCAGTGTAGGCGGTCGGCGTACCCAGTAAGTAACCCCACCACCCAATTCCCCAACCCTCACCCGCAAATATCATCAACCGACAGCAACAACCTGCGCCTCCTCGTGTTTCAACCAGCGACCCCAAACCATCGGGATAGCGCAACATGGCCGTCAGCCCACGTTGCTGCAAGGAGATCGACCATGAACGTCCGCCACCACCTTCGCCGCCTGCTCATCGCCGCAGCCGTCGCCGTGCCCCTCTTCGCTTTACCCGCCGCGCAGGCTCAGATCAGCATCGGCGTCAGCTTCAACATCGGCGTCGCCCCTCCCGCACTTCCCGTCTACGCCCAACCCCCCATCCCCGGCGACGGTTATATCTGGACCCCCGGCTACTGGGCCTGGGGCGACGCCGGCTACTTCTGGGTTCCCGGCACCTGGGTCCTCGCACCTCAGCCCGGCTATCTCTGGACCCCCGGCTACTGGGGCTATCAAGGCGGCTTCTACGGCTGGCATGCCGGCTACTGGGGACCGCACGTCGGCTTCTACGGCGGCGTTAACTACGGCTTCGGCTACGGCGGCATCGGTTTCTATGGTGGCGAGTGGCGCGGGTCCCACTTCTTCTACAACGGCGCTGTCGTCAACTACGGCGGTGGATGGCATCCCACCAACGTCTACGTCGATCGCGACGTCGTCGTCCACAACACCATCGTCAACGTGAATCACGTCAGCTACAACGGCCCCGGCGGCATCGATCGCCAGCCCACCGAGCAGGAACGCCAGTGGTCCAACGGCCCCCACATGCAGCCCACCCAGGCCCAGATGCAGCACCAGAACTTCGCTGCCCAGGACCGCTCGCAGTTAGCCTCCGTCAACCACGGGCGCCCCGCCACCACGGCCGTCTCCAACAACGCAGCCTACCGCCAGGTCGCCCAGCAGCGCATCGCCTCGCAGCCCATCTCGGCTGCCGACCGCTCTGCCGGCCGCAGCTATCAGCCTAACCAGCGCGAAGCCAACCAGGACCAGCGCATCTCCAGCGGCCTTCGCTCCGGCCAGATGACCTCCGGAGAAGCCGCCCGCGCCGATCGCACCCAGTCCAACATCGACAGCCAGGTCCACAATGATCGTGAAGCCAACGGTGGCACCCTCACCAACCAGGAACGTCAGCAGATCAATCGCGAGCAGAACAACGCCAGCCGCCAGATCTATAACGAAAAGCACAATGCCAACGCGGTAGCCCCCAACGAAGTCGACAACCGTGAAGCTAACCAGCAGGCGCGCACCGCCCAGGGCCTCCGCTCCGGCCAGGAAACCTCCGGCGAAGCCGCCCGCACCAACGCTAACCAATCCCGCGTCGACCAGCAGGTCCACAACGAGCGCACCGCCAACGGCGGCGCTCTCACCAATCAGCAGCGCCAGCAGGTCAATCGCGAACAGAACCACAACAGCCAGCAAATCTACAACCAGAAGCACAACAACAACACCCACGAACCCAAAAAGTAACGCACCAACTCAACGCAGTACCCAATCGGGAAGCGGCTGGCCAACAAGCCAGCCGCTTCAAGTTTCTGGCGCTACGGCAAGCAGAAGTCCGTTCCAATCAACGAACGCGCTACAACCATCGCCGCTCCCGCGTCAGAGGCATAAGATCGGAGACAGAGGTGTTCCAATGCAATACAAGAAAATCAATATAGAAGTGATCGTTGTTGCTGAGGAAGCCGAGGCCGTAATCGCCGAGCTGAACGCCGCACTCGATCACATCGACGAGAGCCACACCCTCTTCGGTGGCGGCATCGACGCCGTTGCCTTCGAGCACTCAGGCAAGCGCCGCAAGTCAGCGCTCGGCCACACCATCGCCGCAGGCAAGACAGCCGCCGACGCTCTCAAGACCGCCCGCAATGGAATGAAAACCGCCCTGCGCGCAGTCATCTAAAGCAGCCCCGAGTACCTCGGCAATCAATCGCAATTAAGCCGCAAGCAACCCACTGACAAGCCGGTTCGGCCGCGCTACGCCACAGGCTTCGGATCGCCAAACCTCTTCAAGCTGCGAGCCTTAAGCCGCGCAGCCTCCTCCTCCCGATTCTTAGGGGGAGAGTTCGTCTCAAGGCTGTTCAGAAGGTTCGCCGAAAGTTCAGCAATCGCCTCAACCGCAGACAGGAACGCCTGCTCATTAGCCTTGGACGGCTTATTGAACCCGCTGATTTTTCTTACGAACTGCAGCGACGCCGCGTGAATTTCATCAGGTGTTACCGGTGGATCGAAGTTGAATAACATCTTGATGTTCCGACACATTCCCCAGAGCCCTCCCTACAATTCTCGAATCAGACTAACCGGCCCGCCACGCTGTGGTCCCAATGTACCTAAAACGACGATTGAGCGCTCATGATATACGGCGGGGGCTAAACCAAACGGCGCCGCGCACCCACGCGCACTTGCGTGTGCTCCACACAAGTGTCCGGGGCCAGCAAGTGTCTCCTCATCGCTCCTCGATTGTGACCGTTCCCGACAGATCCTTTTCGAGGGTCCACCACTGGCCCTCGCGATGCGCCTCCACCGGGGCGCCGCCTACTCGCACTTCGCTTGAACCGCTGAGGGCAGGCAACTCGACCTTGGCGGTCATCCCCGCCGGCAGAGTGAGAGTCAGAGCGAAGGTCTTATCGCGCTTCCAGCTCACTGACAGCTCGCCGCGCGGCGTTGGTATCTGGCCTTCAGCACGGGTTAGAGACCCTGGATGTGGCTTGATCAGCGCGCGCCCCCAGCCTGCAGTCAAGGGCTGCGCGCCGAGCACGAAGCGCGGTAAAAGATTCGCCGGCGCCGCCCCCCAGGCGTGGTTCCAGTCCTGATTTGGTTTGTACTTTTGGTCCCAGGCCTCCCACGTGATCGTCGCACCGCTGTCGACCATGTGCCTCCAGCTTCGATCTCCTGTTGCCGTTATCAAGGCCAGCGCCGCCGCATCCTCGTTATTCTCGAACAATCCCTCCAAAAGATACTGTGCCGCATAGACCGAACCCGCCATGCCGCGACCCACCAGCCACCGTGCGATCTGCGGCCGCTTGTCGGTGGGGACAAGCCCAAAGGCAAGAGGAAACAGGTTGGCATGCAGAGACGCATGCTCAGTTCCTACTCCGTCGCGATACAGTCCGCGCCCTGGATCAAATAATTTTTCCTGGAAGGCTACTTGCCCCGCTCTCTCTTGTTCAGAATATTTGGCGGCATCCCGGGTCTCACCCAGGGCCTCAGCCAACTCGCTCAGCTCTTTCAGGGCGCACAGATGGAAGGCGTTGACCACCGTGTTGACGCTGGTAAAAACGTAACCATCACGTTCGCGCGCTGGCCAATCAACAATATCTCCGTGTCGGATAAGCTTCGGTGTGCTCATGACGAGTCCGTCTGGGCCTACGCGCTCAACCAGCAATTTGGTCTTCAGTCCATCGTAGTGCGCTGCGAGCCATGCCTTGTCGCCCGTTTGCATCCAGTCGGCGTAGGCCATGAACACCATCTGCGGAGCCCACTCGGACGGCCATGTCGGAAACTTCATCAGACGATCGAAGGTCGCTCGCGCTATTCGTGGATCGGCATCGCCGGCGTAATAGCTGAGCTGAGTGAGATAAGCATCCGCCTCATACGCGAGGCGCTCCCGATCTCCATCCACGAAGACTCCCGCAAAGGTTGTCGCCTTGATCGAATAGTGGCAGAGCTCCCAGACCTTATCCAACATGGGATCTGAAGAGTGGAAGGTCGCAGCAGTATCCACCCACGTACTGTCGAAGGCGGCTCGGCGACGAATCTGATCCGCGCGCAGTTCCGTAGGCCAGCCTTCCACCTCTACCCAGCGAAAGGGTGTCAACACTCCCCAGGCCGCCGGGCTCAACACTGCGGGAGCCCTCGTGTTTCGGGCATTCATCGATGGCGCGACGAGCACCGTACCTGCCCTATCCAGTACAACCTTCACCTCGGCATAGCGCACTGAGCCGGGTGGATGTGTATCCACGCGGCCATCTTTCAGCGCCTCGCCGAATCGGACCGTAACAGTTTCCGGGGCAGCAGTCGTCGGGGGCAATAGCGAAAGGTTTCCAAACGCTACTCGCCCAAAGTCCACCAGGAATACTCCCGGCGCGATCTTGCTGATCGTTACCGGCACTTGATCTACCACATGGATCGACCCGACATCCTGTCCCTTCGCCGGTTGCAGCGCCACCCAAAACACCAGCGCGCCAAGAAACCACTTACGCATACTAGCTCCCTGAATCTTGTCTTGTGGTTCCAAATTCCTCCCCTAAGCGTTTGGTGGCACGTCTACGGTCGATTTCCAACACATTGTTTCAGTCGATCGAACGGCGCGAGAATCTCCTATTCGCTAATCGTTACATCCTCCTCTCTTTCGCATGCAGCCATTCCAACTGGAATGGCCGCATGCGAATACGACAGAGTGGACTCCACAGAAGTTGTTAGAAATTAATGCGTGCTGTGAGCTGCCCGATGCGCGGATCATTGACCTGCGAAAAAATGCCGTTGGGGTTAGCCGATGAGCCCGAGCTGGCGGAAGATCCTGCGTTCGCAGAGCCAAGCGTAGTGCTTGGGCCGCCCCATATCGGCGTGTTCAGAATATTGAAGAACTCGCCGCGTATCTCAAAGCTGACCCCTTTCCGTATGGCGAACTGCTTGAACAGGGACAAATCCACCAATGGGTAATATTGTTGGCGAATATTGAGATACGGGCTGTTGCTCTGCGACGTATAGGCCAGACGCTGAATGAAGGCAGGGTTTGGCGACTTCGAATCGCAAGCCGTGATGGTGCTGTATGTGCCTGCGCTTACAGAGTTGACCGGCGTGCCCGCTGTGTTCTCATAGCAGGTGTTGAACTGCCGAAGTAGCGACCAGTGCGTCTGCCTGTAGTTGCCGATGATGTTGACGTTGCTCGGCGCGTTGAGCAACTGGCCGTTGGAGAAACGCATGACACTGTTCAGCTTCCAGCCGCCAAGAGCCTCCCGCACGATGACTGGCCGCGATTCGAACTTGGGCAGTTCATACGTTCCGTAGACTTGGCCGAAGAAGCTTGGGGTTTGATCCCACACATGTTCGAGTTTGCCGATTGCGGCCGCGTAGTTGTCCAGGTAGGCGGTATGGTCGATGATCTTCTGCCACGTCAGATTGCCTGCGATCGTGAAGCCGTGGGACATCGGCTTGGTGACCTGAACTTGCAGCGCATTGTACGGAGCGGAACCGATCGGCGAGTAGTCCTCCGTGACCGACCCGAACTCGGGGTATGGCAGCAAGAGCAGGTTCTGTGCAATCGTCGCGCCGTTGAGTCCAGGAGCCTGCGGAATCAGGCCCGCCATCGGATTGGGGACGGCTGCATTCAGGTACGTGACCTCGGCCGCCCCCTGATTGTAATACTTGGCCGGGAGAACGTTGATATTGTGATTCACCTCGAGGTGAGTAGGACGAGCGCCGATATAACCCACCTGCACCACCAACTGACCGGGAAGCTGGCGCTGCACGTTGAAGGTGAACTGGCTATCGCGCGGCTGAACATGGTTCGGATCGACGAACGAGACGTTCTGTCCCACGGCCGTGGACAAGCCGAGTGAATTGCCGGTTGGAAGTACAACGCCGTTTGGATATGGATTGCTCAGCGGATTGATCGGGGGGCTGGTTACGTAGTTGTTGTAGCTAGTGGTCTGAGTGAAACCGGTGCTGATGGGGCTCTCAAATGTGTTGAAGTAGATCAGCCCGTAACCGGCATGGATGACCGTGTTACGGTCCACCTGGTACGCGAGGCCGAGACGAGGCTGGAGTGCCTTATAGTTTGCAGGAAATGGGTAGCGGTTGGCGGGACCCGCATACTGCAATCCACCGTAGAGCGGCAGACCTGGAACAGAGGCCTGAAGCGGATTAATGCAGGTGGTGCAAAAGGTGGTGACCAGTTTGTTGTACCGCTCTGTGTAGGGCAACTCGACGTCCCAACGCAGTCCCAGGTTGATGGTGAGCTTTTGGTTCACGCGCCAGTCATCCTGTATCCACGGCGCATAATAAATCTGCTGCAACGCGAAGGAAGCCGCGACGGTGTAGTTGGTGGTGGAGAAGGCGCCGAGCAGAAGGTCCGCAAACGAATCGCCCGAATTTGCCTCCGCGCCGACTCCCTGCTGGATGACGTTTTGCTGTGTAAACCGGCGATCGAAGTTGAATCCCGGAGTACCACTGCCGTTACCAAAACCACTCTCCGGATTCTGCTGGTTATAGCGAAGAACGTTGCCCTCGAAGCCAAAGCGAATCGAGTGGGTCTTCACGGTCTTGGTGGCGATTTCATTGATCGACCCCAACGTGCTCGTGCTGACTTGGCCGCCCGCGCCGGGTGCGAGACTGGCGTAGCTGTCCTGCAGTGTGACACCCGGAAAGGAGTCATAAGGATATGTCCCCGAAATGCCGAGGGATCCCAAATCGAAATTCTCGTTGCCGGGATAAATGAGTCCAAACGGATGGTTGATCAGCCCAAAGCGCGAGTCGAGGACAAAGGTTGGTGAGATCACGTGGATCTCATCCAGGCTGCCTCCATGAGTATTGCGAATGACGGTGTAGCCTTGACCGTTCGCCGCGATTCCCTTCGGGAAGCCCTGTAACGGGTTGCCCTGAGTAAGGTCCGCCGTGAAGTACGTCGCGGAAATTTTGTCGTTTTGCCCGAACTCGTGATCGATGCGGATGTCCAACGACGGGTAGTTACTGTAAGCCGCTGTCTGGTGCGATATGTAGTTCAACGTGCTCTGGGCTGAGGCACCCGGTACGTTCGGCGCAGCATAGTAGGTGGCAAAGGCGGCGCCCTGCATCGTGATATACGACCCAATTTGGTTGTTGGGGAAGTACTGCGTCCGGTTTCCGTTGACATCGACCGCCGAGGTTGGCATGTAAAGCTGAATACCGGAGGTGCAGAAGCCGGAAGTGTTAAAGGTGTTGCAAAGACCCGAAAAGTCGCCAGTCAATTCTGCGGCAGTGGGCATGCGCGTTGAATAAGGGGTGGCGCTGTGCGAATGGTATCGCTCAAACGCAACCATGAATTGCGTCTTGCCCCGGCTGTTGTAGACATGGGGAATAATGACAGGACCGCTGAAAACGAAACCAGTCTGGCTCAACTGATCGTTGCCCCGAGGCACCCCGTTATGGGTGTTTTGCGATAAGTTCGCGTTGAGATAAGTATTTTGCATTACATAGTAGGCCGCACCGTGGAAGGCATTGGATCCCGACTTGAGAATGACGTCCGTAACAGTCCCGTTGCCGTGTCCCACCTGCGCATCGAAAATCCCCTGCGACACCTTGACTTCCTGGACCGATTCCGGAGAAGGAGTAAATCCTGCGTAGGTAACACCGGAGAGCCGCTCCGGAGGATCGTTCGGAATGCCGTCCAGGGTTAACCGGTTGTGACCGCTGCTCCCGTCGGTAACAATCTGGATCGCAACACCGCTGAAGGGGTTGGTGTAATTATGAGACTGGCCTTGGAAGTAACCGCCCGACCCGCCATTGATGACGCCGACCGTGAGTGTCGACAACACGTTTGGATCGCGACCATTGTTCGGAAGGTCCGAGACCTCCTGCCCGGTAATGGTTGTCGAAAGCGACGAAGACTCCGTATCCAGCAATTGGGAGTCCGCTGTCACAATGACTGATTCCGTCTGGCTTCCTGGGGTCAGAGCGAAATCCGTTCCGACCGTCGAACCTGATGTGAGTGTTATCCCCGTGCGCGTCTCCGTGCGGAAGCCCTTGGCGGTAACAGTGATGGTGTAGACATCAGGAGTAAGGAAGGCGAGAGTATACGTGCCCTGGTCGTTGGTGATCCCCTTTGTGACGAAGTGCGTTGTCGTGTCGGTCGCGGTCACCTGCGCTCCCACTACCTTCGCGCCGGTTGCGTCCGTCGCGGAGCCGCTCAAGGTTCCAAGGAACTGCTGTGCTCTCAATGGGGTGACAACGCTGAAACCGAACACCAATAGCAGGCCAAGACCGAAAGACTTGCAACCTGATTGAAATGTGTACACGTAAGACCTCCATAAGGTGTTGAAGCTCGGACGACGCTGTCTATTCGCTCGATCCTGTGCGTGGTCCGACCGCGACTTGACTGCGAAAGATTGAGGCTGTTGAAGACCACGCCATCATGGGGATGGAGGAATGAAGAGGCAAGTTAATTTACCGGAACTTACACGCTAGGACTTACCGTAAGGAGCTTCATAAGCGACTTATTTTCTGAGAATTGCGCGATAGGCCGAGCCATCGTGGATGCGCAGACGGGGCACCTGTTCCACCAAGGAACCGTCATGACGTCGACCAGATGCGCATCGTCATGCCGCACTGATCCAGTCGCAAACAGGCTGTTGGCCGCCCACCCGACTGCGGCGACCTTTGCAGCGATCAGCAATTTCCCTGCAGAGACTCTCGATCGTTCCATTCATTCCAGGAGCTTCGCACGGCCTTACCAACTAATATCTCCAGGTGCTAGAATCAACCCCCTAACGACATTGGATGGCCTATGAGTTTTGTAGCGAGCACTCCAGCAGTTGAGTGCTTGGATCAGCCTAGCGTGGACGAGAAGAGCGCGCTCATTGATCGCATTGCGGCCAGCGAGCGATTCAAACGCTCAGCTCGCCTGCGGGATTTTCTCCTCTATGTTGGTCGTCAATCGCTCAAGGACGGCTGCCCGGAAATTCACGAGCAGGAGATCGGCAACAAGGTCTTCGGAAGACCCTCAACCTACGACCGAAGCCAGGACAATATCGTTCGCGTTGCGGCCACGGACCTCAGGAAGCGTATCGAGTTGTACTTCGCGTCAGAAGGTGCGCACGAGACGCTCATCCTCGAGATCCCCCGCGGGGGCTATAAGCCCGTCTTCCGTCGCCGATCTGCCGAAACCCAGACCCACCCAACGCAGTCCACAGAGATTTTTCAACCAACGGACTCGGCACTTCAAATTGCCGAAGTCCGCCACAGTCGCAACTACGGCCTGAAGTTTGTAGCGGCCTCGATAGGTATCGCCCTCGCCGTTGCCTGCTTACTGTTGTTCCAGCAAAACCGCGCCATGCACAAGCTGCTCTATGGCTGGGAAGATAAGCCGGCAGTCTCCATGCTTTGGGAGGACTTCGTCAAACCCTCTCAGCAAACCGACATTGTTCTGCCCGATGCATCGCTCAGCATCCGCGAAGAACTTACAAAACATCCCATAACCCTGTCTGACTACATCAACCGCCAGTATTTGAACGAAACAGGATCGCTGCCCGTCAGCAAGGATCGACGCGATGATCTCAGCGACATTTACGGACACAATCTGGTGGCTTTTGGCGACTTCCGCGCCGCACAGGAGATTCTCGCGCTAAGCCCGGTCGGGTCGTCGCTGCATTTAACGCTTTCCCGTTTCTTCGAAGCCGAATCGGTCAAGCATGACAACCTGATTCTGATTGGAGGAAAGAAGGCGAATCCGTGGGTCTACATGTTCGACGACCAGATGAACTTCAGCCTGGATTACGACGACGACCGGGGACTCGGCTACATCGTGAACCGCCATCCACACCCCGGAGAAGCCGCGTCTTATACCCCCTCTCTGTATCCAAAAGGGTTTGTCGGTTACAGCGTCGTAGCCTATCTGCCCAACCCAAGTCATAACGGCAACGTGATCGTCCTCACCGGTACAGATTCAGATGCGACCGCCGCGGCCGCCGAGTTTCTCACCTCGGAAGAACAGTTGAAGAAGTTTCACACCACGCTTCACGTCCAGAGGTTTCCCTACTTCGAGGTGCTCCTCAAGACATCACGCCTCAGCGGAACATCCTTTAACTCCGAGATCATCGCCTACAGAACCTACCCCAGTCTTAGCTAAACCAATCTCAAACCTACCTGTCGCCCCACCATCAGACCGCCTTCGGATACCCAGAGCGAGCATTCCACGTTCGGGTCACTCATTGTGAACTATCAGATCGACTTCAGGATTGAAGTTCCCCGGAAACACCGCACCGGCAGCTACGCCCATTCCTCCGAAGGCCCCCAACGATCTTCTCCCCTCGCAGCGGTGATCTACACTCTGCTCTATGCTCTCGACCGCCGCCCGCGCTCGCCTCACCGTCGTCCTCGTCGGCGCACGCAACCCCTCCAACATCGGTGCCGCCGCCCGCGCCATGCAGGACTTCGGCTTCTCAGACCTCCGCATCGTCAACGACTTCGCCGCCCCCTTCGAAGCCGCACAGCTCGAAGCCGCCCAACTCGAACCCAAGTCCGCTGTAGCCGCCCAGCACGTCATGCAGAATGCCCGCCGCTACGACACCCTGGCCGACGCCATCCCCGACTGCTCCCTCATCGTTGCCACCACCGCCATCGGCGAGCGCCAGCTCAAACAACCCATCCTCCCATTCCAGCAAGCCGCCCCCCTAATCCTCGCCGCCCTCAACACCGCCGCCACAATGGGTACCCCAGGTATCGCTTCTGAGACCTTGGCCGGCAACGAATCCCCACCCCCCATCCCAGAAACACGCGTCGCCCTCCTCTTCGGCTCCGAAAAAACCGGCCTCACCAACCACCAGCTCTCCCACGCCACCCTCCTCACCACCATCCCCATGTACTCACCCAGCGCCGCCGACCCCGAAATCGCCGCACGCCACCTCTCCATGAACCTCGGCCAATCCGTCGCCGTCTGCCTTTACGAGCTCACCCGCTCCGGCTTCGAATCCTCCGTCGAAATCCCGCCCCTCCACGAATCTCCCGCTACCGCAGAAGACCGCGAGCGCCTCACCCAACTCCTCCTCGACGTCCTCCACGCCACCGGCTACACCCGCCGCTTCCCCGCCAACGCCTCCGAGCCTCTCGTCCGCCAACTCACACAGCAACTCGGATCCTCACACCGCGAAGCCATGACATGGATGGGCATCTTCCGCCAAATCCTCTGGCACGAAAATCACGACCCCAAAATTCAGTTCTCAAAAACCCGCGCGTCCTGAAACAAGCTGAAACTACCTCACGATCCCTCGACATCCTGCATGTTTCCCGGACGCGCGACCCTCTCAACCCTGGCCCTAATGCAAGATCACCGTGGCGTCGGTGATCTCTGCTCCAACCACCGTCACAATGCTTCCCTCGGGGTAATGCGTCGTCGCTTCCTCGACCACGATCTTCGCCCCAACCGGCAGCTTCATCGGCACATCTTTCCCCGGGGGCAGTGTCATCTCCGCGTCCCCGACCTTCACCTTGATCGGTGCATCGGTCGCATTGCGCAGGTTGAACTTCACCAGCTTTTCCGAGCTATAGATCCCGTGCACTGGAGCGTGCACAGCCACCGGCATGGCACACATCGCTTCGCTTGTCAGGATCGATACGCCCAGAACCATGGCTGTAATTGCAGATTGACGCTTCATTGTCAGTTCCTCTTTTCATAGATTTTCAAAACGTGCCAACCCCCTGCCATGGTTCAGGAAGTCCATCACACTCTTGCGTACGCCGACCCTCTCGCCGCGGTTCCGTCACACCCTAAAGTTCATAAAACTTTCAAAACTCAACGAACGGCCGCAAGAAAACCTTGCACGTCCTCACTAGATAAAATGGACGTGTGCCCGATCTCCTCGCCAACATGAACCCCCAGCAGCGCGAGGGAATCCTTGCCGTCGACGGTCCCGTCCTCCTCCTCGCTGGCGCCGGAAGCGGCAAAACCCGCGTCATCACCCATCGCATCGCCTACCTCATCGAAGAGCGAGGCGTCTCCCCCGACAACATCCTCGCCGTAACCTTCACCAACAAGGCCGCCAAAGAAATGGGCGAGCGCGTCGAAAAGATCCTCGGCCACTCCACCCTCGCCCAACCCACCATCGCCACCTTCCACAGCTTCTGCGTCCGCGTCCTCCGTCGCGATATCGAAGCCCTCCGCGTTGGCAACAAAGGCCTTACCCGGACCTTCGCCATCTACGACGAAACCGACCAGCAGGCCGTAGTCAAACAAGCCCTCAAGCGGCTCTCGCTCGACGACAAAACCCTCAAGCCCCGCGTAGCCCTGGGCCGAATCTCCTGGGCCAAGAATCACATGATCGACCCCCAGGAGTATTTCCTCGCTTCCACCAACCCCATGGAAGAAAAGATCGCCCACATCTTCAAGATCTACCGCGAGGAACTCAACAAGGCCAACGCCCTCGACTTCGACGACCTTCTCCTCGAAACCGTTCGCCTCCTCAAGTCCTCCGCCGAGGTCCGCGAGCGCTACAACCGCCGCTACAAATATCTCCTCATCGACGAGTACCAGGACACCAATCGCCCCCAGTACGAACTCATGAAGCTCCTCGGCTCGCACGGCAACGTCTGCGTCGTCGGCGATGAAGATCAGTCCATCTACTCCTGGCGCGGCGCCGACATCAAGAACATCCTCGACTTCGAAAAGGACTTCCCTAACGCGCGCACCATTCGCCTCGAGCAGAACTACCGCTCCACCCAATTCATCCTCGAAGGCGCCAGTGCCGTTGTAGCGCAGAACACCCAGCGCAAAGGCAAGAATCTCTTCACCACCCGCGAAGGCGGCTCGCTCATCGGCTACTACGAAGCCCCCGACGGCGAGAACGAAGCTCTCTTCATCGCCGACCGCATCGCCAAGTATCTTCGCGAAGCTGCCGCCGGCACCGACAACCCCGTCGAAACCCCGCGCTGCGCCGTCCTCTATCGCACCAACTCGCAGTCACGCCTCGTTGAAGAAGCCCTCCGCCGTTATCAAATCCAGTACCACATGGTCGGCGGCTTCAGCTTCTACGATCGCGCCGAAGTCAAAGACATACTCAGCTACCTCAAGCTAGTCCAAAATCCCCACGATTCCATCGCTCTCGGCCGCGTCGTCAACTCGCCTCCCCGCGGCATCGGCAAAACCACCATTGACACCCTCGAGCGCATAGCCCTCACCACCGGCATGAGCTCCTGGGACGCGATCGCCCGCGCCGTCGAAGAGAAACTCCTCCCCGCCCGCGCCCTCGCCGCTCTAAGCAACTTCCGCAAGCTGATCGAAGACGCCCGCGCCATGCTAGGCCCCGACTTCGCCGCCCACCTCTCCGCCGACATGGCCTCGTCCATCGAACCGAGTGTCACCACCGAGCCGGGTGCCCCAGGTCTCGATTCTGAGACCTGGGTTCACACCGATTCAAGCGCAGGCGACGACACCAACTTCGACTTCGGCTTCTCTGACGCCCCCGAAGACGAATCCACCCCCCTCACCATCGCCGCCAACGACGCCAACACCACCTTCGACACCAGCTTCAACTTCGACTTCGACTTCGGCCCCACCGAAGAAATCTCCACCATCGCCCCCGAGAACGCCACCGCTCCGGGTGCCCCAGAGCCTGCCCTGAGCTTGCCGAAGGGTCTCGCTTCTGAGACCTGGGTTGACGAGAATGCCATCGCCAGCATCAACCCCTTCGCACCCATCCCTCTCAAGCAGAGCGCCAGCACCGCAACCCGCGAACGCCTTAACCGCATCGTCTCCGCCCAGGCCGGCGACCACGACACCGCCAACGAAGCCGACGCCCGCGCGTTTAGAAAGCCCGGCGACCCCGCAACCCTCCCCGAGCTCATCAAGTTCCTCAACGACCGCTCCGGCTACATCCGCGCCCTCGAAGACGAAGCCACGCCCGAATCCTTCTCCCGCATCGAGAACCTGAAGGAACTAGCCAACGCCGCGCAGGACGCCACCTCACGCGGTGAAACCCTCGCAGAGTTTCTCGATCATGCAGCACTCGTCTCCGACTCCGACTCCTACTCCGCCGAAGCCCGCGTCACCCTCATGACCCTCCACGCCGCCAAGGGCCTCGAGTTCCCGCTCGTCTTCCTGGCCGGCATGGAAGAAGGCCTCTTCCCTCACTCGCGCACGTTGCAAGACCCCACGCAGATGGAAGAAGAGCGCCGCCTCTGCTACGTCGGCATAACCCGCGCCATGGACACCCTCATCATGACCCGCGCCCGCTACCGCCGCCGCTACGGCAACGACAGCCCCGAGTCCTCCATGCCTTCGCGCTTCCTCGAAGAGGTCCCCTCCAAACTCATCGAAGACCTCTCCCCCGCCAGCTACGGCGGCTCGTACTCCACGCCCTATCCGCAGCGCAACCGCCGCGCCGACGACGACGACTTCGGCACCGAGCGCCATTACTCCTATGAAGATGAATCGCAAGACTCGTCTTCCACCGGTGCAAAGTCCTACGCCAGCCAGCGCTTCGGCCAGCGCCGCCCGACCCCCGGCAGTGGTTCACTCGACAACACCGCCGCCTTCTTCGGCAAGGGCGGAGCCCTCAGCAAAGGCCCTCTCAACTTCAAAAGCCGCCCGCGCATGGATATTCCCACGCCCACCGGCCGCACCGGCCTCGGCAAGGGAGCTCGCGTCCGCCACCCCAAATACGGCGAAGGCATCATCTTCGCGCGCGAAGGGGACGGCGAAGATGCCAAGCTTACCGTACAATTTAGTAGTCACGGCATGAAGAAGCTGGTCGAGAAGTTCGCCCAGCTCGAGCGATTGTAAAAGCAGCAGAAATCGTTCACCACTGCGCCGAACCCATTCCAATTCCGAAGCACTGAAGAAAGAGAAATCATCATGGCAAACACCTCCAGCATCACCGACAAAATCGAGCGCAAGAAGGTCAAGCGCGCCGCACGCAAGAAGGCCGCCCCCAAAGCTCCCCGCACCGGAGCCCGCGGCGAGAACAAGGCCAAGATCAAGAAGGCAGCCCGCGGCCAGTCGAAGCGGTAACTCAATCCCCAAAATCAAACGGCGGGCGGATCCATTCCGCTCGCCGTTTTTCTTTACTGTCTTCGAAGACCTCACACCCTACAGCTCGTCAATCGTCTTCGCTGCCGCGTTGATCGCATCCGTAATCTGCTTGATCTGTTCCGGCGTCACGGTTCCGCGCGACACCCGGGTCATCACAGCCCCGCGAAGATTGCCGAATGCTCGCATGATCTCCGGCGACCGCCCGCGCTCAAATCCACGCCCTGTCTCTTCCAGCCGCGCAAACAACTCGCTCACCCGCTCCTTGCTGGCTTCGAGAAATGCAGTCCCCTCCGCCGTAACCGAGTAGACCTTCTTTCCGCCCTGCTCAGCCGCAGCAGCGAGTCCTTCTTCTTCCAGCAAAGTCAGCGTCGGATAGATCACCCCGGCGCTCGGCGTATATCCGCCGCCCAGCCGTTGCTCCATCGTCTTGATCAGCTGATAACCGTAGCTCGGCTGTTCCGAGAGCAGTTTCAAAATCACCAGCTTGATGTCGCCGGCCTCAAACATCCGCTCGCGTCCGCGACCAAAGCGGCGCTCAAATCCCTCGCCGCCCCGCCCGCCAAAGCCACCGCGTCCGCCGAATCCTCCACGTCCACGCCCGCCAAATCCGTGCTCGCGACCACCGTGTTCGCGTCCCTCGCATCCGGGCCGCCCGTACTCGCGTCCTTCAAACCCACCTCTCTCGCGGCGTCCGAAAATCCGCTCCCAACCTTCATGCATTTCAAAATGTCTTGTATTCATAATGTTTCTCCTTACCTATAAAGATATATCTTACGATATATCTTTTGTCAAGCTTAAGATATTTCTTTTCGCGGCCCACCACCCACAAACCTCCTTCGGCGCACAAATTGACCCAGCAGTTACAATCAACTCAATCCAACGCATCCCGCTGACGAGGACTGAGCCCTGGCCCGACAAATTTTCGCTACCAAGTCCATCGACAAGCTCATCCACGAGTCCGAAGCACCGGAAACGGCACTCAAGAAAACCCTCGGTCCCGTCTCCCTCACCGCCCTCGGCATCGGCGCCGTCATCGGATCCGGCATCTTCACCGTCATCGGTACCGCCATCGCCGGCGAAAAGTTCGACACCACCTCCATCCTCCACGCACCACTAGCCGACTACATCATTCACCACTCCGCGCTAGCCGGCCGGCCCGGCGCCGGCCCCGCCCTCGCCCTCTCGCTCATCCTCGTCGCCATCATCTGCGCCCTCACCGGTCTCTGTTACGCCGAGCTCGCCAGCATGATCCCCATCGCCGGCTCCGCCTACACCTACACCTACGCCACCCTCGGCGAGCTCATCGCCTGGATCATCGGCTGGGACCTCATCCTCGAGTACGCCGGCTCCAACATGAGCGTCTCCGTCGGCTTTGCCGCCCACATCGTCGACCTCATGGACTGGTTCGGCATCCATCCCTCTGCCCGATGGATCTCCCCCGCCTTCCTCCCCGGCGGCCTCCAGGACCTCGCCGGCCACGACATCTACGCCGCCGGTTGGCACTTCGGCTTCAACATCCCGGCTTTCCTCATCGTTCTTCTGCTCACCGTCGTCCTGGTCCGAGGCATCCGCGAGTCCGCCCGCACCAACAACATCATGGTGCTGGTCAAACTCGGCGCCATCCTCATCTTCCTCTTCGTCGGCGCCCAGTTCATCAAACCCGCCCTCTATCACCCCTTCGCTCCCAACGGCTGGTCAGGCATCCTCACCGGCGGCTCCATCATCTTCTTCACCTACATCGGCTTTGACTCCGTCTCCACCGCCGCCGAAGAGTGTCGCAACCCGCAGCGCGACCTCCCCATCGGCATCATCTCCACGCTCGTCGTCTGCACCATCCTCTACATCGGCGTCGCCATCGTCCTCACGGGCCTCGTCCCCTGGCACAGCATGGTCGATGACGCCGCCCCCGTCGTCAACGCCCTCAGAAAACTCTCTCTCCTGCCCGGCGACCACTCTCTCCGCTGGATTCACCTCATCGTCCTGATCGGCGCCATCACCGGGATGATCTCGTCCATCCTCGTCTTCCAGCTCGGCCAGTCGCGCGTCTGGTTCGCCATGTCCCGCGACGGCCTGCTTCCCACCATCTTCTCCAAAGTCAGCCTCAAATTCCGGACCCCCGCCTTCGCCACCTGGGTCGCGGGCATCGTCGTCGCCATCCCCGCAGGCCTATTCGACATCGGCACCCTCACCGACCTCTCCAACATCGGAACCCTCTTCGCCTTCGCCCTGGTCTCAGTCGGCGTCATCATCCTCCGCTACAAAGACCCCGACCGCCACCGCAGCTTCCGAGTTCCCTTCGGCCCGGTGATCCCCGGTCTCAGCGTCATCTTCTGCATCCTCCTCATGGCTGGCCTGCCCATCATCACCTGGCTCCGCTTCTTCGTGTGGCTGGCAATCGGCTTGCTCATCTACGTCTTCTACAGCCGCAAGCGCAGCGAGTTTTACAAAGGCTAACCGCAAGCAATCATCATGGCGTACTGGATCGAAACCGGCATCCCCGCAAAGCTCGCCATCATGCCTGCACCCTACGGCGGCAAGCGGTTGGAAGACGAAATCCGCACCCTCAAGCGCGAGAACGCTGATGTCCTCGTCTCTCTCTTAACCCCTCGCGAAGAATACGACCTCGGCCTCGAGCTCGAGCGCGCCGCCTGCTCCGGCCACGGCATCCGCTTCCGCAGCTTCCCTATCCCCGACCGCGACGTCCCCGCCTCCACCCAGGCCTTCCTCACCTTCCTCGAAACCCTCCACGAAGACCTCCTCGCCGGCCGCAGCATCGTCGCCCACTGCCGCGCCGGCATTGGCCGCTCCTCCCTTCTCCTCGCCGCCCTCCTCCGCCGCGAAGGCCTCTCCACCGACGACGCCTTCCGCCGCATCACCCAGGCCCGCCGCATGCTCGTCCCCGACACCCCCGAGCAACTCCATTGGGTAGAAAACCTCTCCCTCAAACCTTAGCCGCGTATCCTACCTGCAGTGGCCACCTTCCTAACCGCCGAATGGCGCAAGCTCATCATGGCCCAATACGCCATCGATCCCGCCCTCCTGACTCCCTACCTTCCCCACGGCCTCGATCTCGACCTCTACGATGGACGATGCTACGTCTCCCTCGTCGGATTCCTCTTCACTCACGTCCGCCTCAAGCGCATCGCCATCCCCTTCCACACCCAGTTCGAAGAAGTAAACCTCCGCTTCTACGTTAGGCGCAATCTGCCCGACGGTTCCCATCGCCGCGGCGTCGTCTTCATCTCCGAGATTGTTCCCAGGGCGGCCATCACCCTCGCCGCGCGCCTCTTCTACGGCGAAGCGTACTCCACAGCCCGCACCCGCCACACCTGGACCACATCCCCCACCAGCTTCGATGTTCGTTACGACTGGCGCCACCGCGGCGCCTGGCAAACCATCGCCGTCCAGGCCTCGCCCACACCCGAACCCATCGCCCCCAACGGTCTCGACGAGTTCATCACCGAGCATTACTGGGGCTACACCAAACGACGCAACGGCAGCACCGGCGAATATGGCGTAGCCCATACCCGATGGCAAACCTACCCCCTCCGCTCGGCCCACATCCAGGCCGACTTCGGCTCCCTCTACGGCCCCTCCTTTGCCCCCCTCACGCAGCGCATCCCCGACCACGTCCTCCTGGCCGAAGGCTCCACCATCGCCATCCGTTCCGGCAGCCACTTCCGCGCCCAACCTTGATTCACCGGACCTCCTCCTGAATTGACTACACTGGAACGATGGCACGTGCCCGACAGATCCCCAAAGCCGACCAGCCCGACCCCGAAACCTGGCTGCGCGGCCTCCCGAAAGCTGAGCTCCACCTGCATCTCGAGGGCTCCATCACCCCCGAAACCTTAGTCGAGCTCTCCCAGCGCAACGACCCCACCCCCCTCACCCTTGCCGACGCCCGCGTCGTCTACTCCTACCACGACTTCCCCAGCTTCCTGCTCTGCTTCAAAGCCGTCACCACCCGCCTCCACACCCCCGCCGACTACGAGCTCATCACCTACAACATGCTCCGCGACCTCGCCCGCCAGGGCGTTCGCCACGCCGAAGCCTACATCTCCATCGGCATCCTCTACTGGCAAGCCCGCCTCGACGTAGACGAAGTCATGACCGCCATCGAACGCGGCCGCACCCGCGCTGAAGCCGACTTCAACATCTCCCTCCTCTGGATCATCGACGCCGTCCGCCACTTCGGCGTCGAAGCCTGCGCCCGCGTCTTCCGCAAAGCCGCCGAGCTCCAGCTCGTCTACCCCAGCGTCGTCGGCATCGGCATCGGCGGCAACGAGCTCCTCGGCCCCGCCCACGAATTCCGCGACCTCTACGCCGAAGCCAAAGCCGCCGGCCTCCGTCTCACCTGCCACGCCGGCGAGAACACCGGCCCGCAAAGCATCTGGGCCGCCGTCAACATCGGCGCCGAGCGCATCGGCCATGCCCTCTCCGCGCAGGACGACCCCGACCTCATCGAGGTCCTCACCGAACGCCAGATCCCCCTCGAGCTCAACATCACCAGCAACCTCCGCACCGGCTGTTGTCCCTCCTTCGACGCCCACCCCGTCCGCCGCTACTTCGAAGAGGGCCTCATGGTCACCCTCAACTCCGACGACCCGCCCTTCTTCGGCGCCACGCTGCTCGACGAATACCTTCTCGCCCACCGCACCTTCGAGTTCCCCCTCGATCAACTCCGCGAGCTAGCCGCCAACTCCATCGAAGCCAGCTTCCTTCCCCCCGAGCGCAAACTAGCCCTCCTAGGCGAAGTAGAACGCTACGGCTGGTAAAGCCGCTTTTCTCTATCCCCTGTCCTACCGCCCCGGAGGCGCCGGAACCATCACCGCATCCGGATCCACCTTCGGAATCCCAAAGTGCCCGCTCAGATGCACCAGGTCCAGCGGCCGCAACTGCCCCGAAACCTCAATCACGCTCATCGTCCGCACCCCACGAATCAGCACCATCACGTTGTCGATATCAGCCCCCGTAAAATGCAGCCACAAATCCGTCAGAGGCCTCTGCGGCATCGTGGCCTCCCGCGGAGTCACATTCCGATCCACCAGATGCTTCCACCCCGCCGCATTAAACGACGCCACCAGCGCATGCATGTTCTCGGGAATATAGAACGCCGGCTCATGGAACCGGTAGTTCTCCACCGTAATGCTGTTCAACTGCATCGGAGGCCCTTCGCCATCATTCAGGAATCCAGTCGCCGACTGCAGCATGTCGTGGTCGAACGTAAACGATGTGTGATTCGCCCGCTCCGACGTCAAATTCCTCAACGCCTCCGGCACGCCAGCTGGCTCCTGCGCCAGCGCCGCCATTGGGGCAACAAGCATCACAACAGTCACCAAACGCAACGCACACTTCTTCATAAGAACCTCACTACACAAGTAGACCGCCCCGCCCCGGGAAAGTTGCGCATCAATCTCACCACCAGCAGGTTAACTCCCGACCCTACTCAAGGTCCCATGTTGCCGCTCGCAGCCATAGCAATTACCCTCAACCCTAGAGGTCCCTTAAGTTGGCAGAGTCGACCATCCGTAACGCGTTCGCCCCAGTAAAGAAGCTGTTCCCCACCTGGCTTTCCAATCCGATACGAAACGTCGTGACTGCCGTCCTCACCCCGATCACTTACAGCTACCGCACCGGCCATTTCCGCAGCAGCCTCAAGATGGCCGCCGTCACCCGCCACGGTGACCCCCTCCCCTGGTACACCTACCCCGCCATCGATTTCCTCAAAGATCGCAACTACTCAGGCAAGACCGTCCTCGAGTTCGGCGGAGGCCAATCCACCCTCTGGTGGGCCGCCCACGCCTCCAGCGTCGTCACCTTCGAAGCCGACCGCGCCTGGCACGACCGCATCAAGAACGGCATGCCCCCCAACGTCGACCTCAATCTCGTTCCCCGTGAAAATGGAAAGCAGGATGCCTTCCACGTCTCCAACATGCTCGCCACCAAGCCCTTCCAGCACTACGACGTCGTCATCATCGACGGCCTAACTCGCGGCGACCTCTTCGACATCGCCAGCAAATACGTCGCTCCCAACGGCATCATCATCTGCGACAACGCCGAAGGCTATGGCTTCTACGAAGGCTTCAAGGACCGCGGCTTCAACCGCGTCGACTTCTACGGCAACGCCCCCGGCATCCTCCTGCCGCATTGCACATCCATCTTTTTCAACGCCACGTCCTTCGTCTTCGACCCCGCAGTACCCATCCGCAACATCGCTAAGAACCCTTAAGCAATACGCTCCATCGGACCAGCTCTCCTGTTGTCTACAAGAAATTCCGTTGCCGACCAACGGAAGGCCCACGCGCAGCAATAAAAAGGCGTGTGAACGCCCGCCCCGCGCGCAGCGGGCCCGTCCGGCAGGACAGCTTGCTACACAAATCGAGGCGCGCTACTCCGGCGGCCGAGGCGCGAAGTAACCCTTCTTCGCGCGCACCACGTACCGCGGATCCAGGCACTGCAAATAAATCGTTCGGAACGATCCATCCTGCTTAAAATCGGCAGGCACGTACACCAGCGAATACTGACTGCGTAACTCCGCCTCAATATTCAGGAAGCTCGTCGCCACGTCTTCCATCCGCGTCGGCAGGAATGTTCTTCCGCCCGTCGCATCCGAAATTCGCATCAACACGTCATCGCCCTTGTCCCGGCTCGGCCCCATATTCGTGCTGATCGTGTAGACAATCGTCTCCGCGCGCTGGCACATCTTGATCGCGTCATCCTGGGTCGCCCGGCTGTAATCATCATCGCCATCCGAGACCAGCACAATCGCCTTCCGCACATCCGCCTGCTGCTGCAGCGTCAGCATCTGGTCCCGGCAAGTCTTGTATAGCGAGTCAAACAGCGCAGTCCCACCCCCCGGCCGCAGCCGGCTGATCCCGCTGTCCAGAAGATCGACGCGGTTGGTGTAATCCTGCTCGATGTCGGTCTGCACATCAAATCCTTCGACAAACGCGCGATCCACCGGATGCATCACCTGCAACAGAAAATCGATCGCCGCCTGCTGCTCATACGAGAACCGCTGCCGAATCGAGCTCGACGTGTCAATCATGATCCCCACGCGCAGCGGCAAATTCGTCTGCTGCACAAAACGAATGACACGCTCCGGCGGACGCCCATCATCCAGCAACCCGAAGTTCTGCTGCTGCAGCCCATTCACAAAATTTCCGTGCCTGTCCGTCACCGCAAAGAAGAGATCCACTTCGCGCGAGAACAACTGCAGCGTCTCAGTCTGAGGCGGTGGCTCAGGCGCCTGCTGCTGCGCGTCCGGAGTCTGCTGCGCAGGAGTTGCCGGGGTCTGCTGATTCGAGTTCTGCTGATTCGTCGACGGCTGTGCGGTCGGAGTCTGTGTCTGCTGCGGCTGCGGGCTTTGCGCGCCGGCGGCCAGCGCGATCGTGGCAGCACCGAGCAGCATGCCCGCCCATCGCGCGAATTTGCTAAAGTTCATACCTTCATCCTACCAAGTTGGCGTCTCCCGCGCCCACCTGCACGCTAGCCTTCTCCGCCCCGAAGCTGCTCCAGCAATACCTCCAGCTCCTCCGGAAGTCCCGCCTCCAGCATCAACGTCTTTCCTGTCCGCGGATGCACAAACTCCAGCGCCCCAGCATGCAGAAAATTCCGCTCCAGCCCGAGGCTGCCGTCCTCGCCATCCTCGGTCGGCGACCCCTTCTTCACACCCTCCACCCGCCGAATCCGATGTGGCGCCCCATACAGAGAATCACCCACCACCGGATGCCCCAACGCCTGCATGTGCACCCGGATCTGGTGCGTCCGCCCCGTCTCAATCCGAACCTCCAGCAGCGTGAATTTCCCATAGGGTCCCTTCACCCGCTCCAGCACCTTCCAGTGCGACACCGCGCTGCGTCCCCCTGCCCGCTTGGTCGTCATCCGAATCCGCCGCAGCAAATCGCGACTGATCGGCAACTGGATCGTCCCTTCCTCGCCCTTCACCTCACCATGCACCAGCGCGACATACGTCTTGCGCATCTGCCGCTCCGAAAACATCTCCCCCAGCTGCCGGTGCGTCACATCATTCTTCGCAACCACAATCAGCCCACTCGTCTGTTTATCCAGCCGATGCACTATCCCCGGCCGCAACGCACCACCCACCGAGCTCAGTCCCTCCGCCGCGCCAAAGTGATACAGCAGCGCATTCACCAGCGTCCCGCGATTATGCTCGGCCCCACCCGACCCCGCATGCACCATCATCCCCGCCGGCTTGTTCACCACCGCCAGGTCGTCATCCTCATACACAATTTCCAGCGGAATATCTTCCGGCGTGGCATTCAGCGGCGCAGGCTTCGGATCACCCTCAATCTCAATCCACTCGCCGCCCTTCAGCTTCTGCTTCGCCTTCCCTGGCTTTCCCTCCACCGTCACCTGTCCGCCATCAATCAGCAGCACCACGCGAGCACGGCTGATCTCCGGAAGCGCCTTCGCCAAATAAGCATCCAGCCGCATCCCCGCAGCCGCTGCCTCGGCCGCGAAACTACGCACCCCATCCTCAGCCTCGAGATCATCCAGAACTGTGATCTCGCGCTCAACTTCCGGTTCCACATAAAGCCTCGGCACCCCATACCGCCGAACCGACATATCCGCCTCCTCCTGCGGATGTTTGCCTCCATTCGGCCCGCTCGTCACCAACCCCGGCCGCCCCGCGAAGGGAGAAACGTGCGGCGTAAAATCTGCCGTGTCATACAGCGCCGGTCCCAGCGACTCCACATCTTTCCCCTGTTCACGCAGCGCCGCCTCCCGCTCCTGCGCCACCGTCCGCGCCGCCCGATACTTCTGCTTCACACTCTGGCGCCTCTTCCCCTTCGGCAACATATTCTTCGACGGCATCTAGGCAATCTCCTTCCGAAACGCAAGCATCAACCCACCCACCATCATCGCTCCCACCGCCAGCCATTGCGCCGGCTCAAGCCACGCCCCCACCCTCATCTCCACCGGCTGCGTCACCATGTCGAGCAGAAACCCAACCACTCCGCCCGCTACCAGCGCCCCACCCGCCACCATCCCATCCCGCATCTTCCGCACCAGCAAATCCATCAACACCGCCACCAGCACCCCCCACGCAATCACCCCGTACACCGCCACCGGATGCACCCGCAACCCCGCGCTCTCCGGAGTCACCATCCCCCACGGCAGCCGCGTCGGCATCCCCACCTCCGACCCCTCAAAGAATCTCCCCACACTCAACATCGCCGCCAACACCGCCGCACAAGGAGCCCAGGCATCCATCACCTTCAGCAGCGGCAGCCGCTTCCACCGCAGATACGCCACTACCACCGCCGCCGTCAGCAACATCCCGCCATACGTAAACGAAGGCAGCGACAACAGCGCCACCGGCGCACGCACAAGCGCATGCACGTCCCCCGCAATCAGCAGCAATCGCGAGACCACAAAAGCCGCCATCACCCCAAACAATCCCGCATCCCAAAGCGACTCCCCAGCCACCCCCACCAGCCGCGCCGTCTTCAAGCTAAGCCACAGCGCCGCAACCAGCCCAACCGCCGCACAAACCCCATACATCGGCAGGCGCAACGGCCCCACCCGCAACACGCGCGGAACCAAAATCGTCGCCGTCTGAAAGAAATCGCTCACCACCTAGAGCATACGCGGAGCCACCACCGCCCCAGTTACACCCTGACCCCTGGGCCCTGGACCCTGTTTTAAAAAGACCGACCCGCTGGGCCGTACGGTGAGGCGCAGGTGAACCCGCCATTAAGCGGTGGGCTCCAGCCGTGGCTCTTTAGGCTTTCCGGACTGGCGGACCTAGCACACCGAGCCATGTATACGAGCTGAAACCCTGTTCATTAAGTATTGGTTCAACCTGCGGTGTTCCCCGTACCTGCTTTGCAGGCCGGTCTCTGCCTTGGATGCTATCCGCCCAGCGAAGTTTCCGCAACCCACCCGGAATTACGCAGCGCGCCCGCCCCGCCTAGTTCCCCGCGCCCGCCGTCCCACCCGCCTTCGCCGCTCCCTGCACCTGTGTTCCCTGCGCCTTCGCCGCTTGCGCCTTTGCAATCAGCTTCTTCAGTTTCCACTCCACGTCCGAACCCGACCCCATCATCTCCGACGTCAACACCCCATCCGAATCAATCGTGAAGTAATGCGGTATCGCATCAATCCCAAATTCTTTACTCAGCGAGTGGTCGGCATCACGATATTGCACCCAGGTCATATCATTCTTCGCAACAAATTCCTTCCACTTCGCCTCATCGCTGTCCCAACTCACACTGATGATCACCAGCGGATCGTTCGCAAACTCTTTCGCTATCTTCCGCATGTGCGGCAACTCTTCATTGCACGGCCCGCACCACGTCGCCCAGAAGTCGATCAGCACCACCCGCCCGCCCATGGCATCCAGGTTGAACTTCGTTCCATCCAGCGCCGTCACTTCAAACGCCGGAGCCATCTTGTGCAATGCCAACTCCGGATCAGCCGCAAAATGCTCGATACGCAGCCGTGCCGGATCCCCCGGCCGCATGTTCGTCAGGCACAATTGAAACTCCTTGCGCGCATCCTCCATCTTCCCCTGTCGCGCCTGCGTTTCACCCACTGAGAAAATCGCTGCCGTGTTCTGCGGATAGAGCGTCACCGCCTGCTGAAACGCAGCCAGCATCTCGTCCAGCTGCTCCGGCTTCGGCTTGTCCCCAGCCTTCGCCTTCAACGCGCGTCCCCGGTCGTACTCCGCAACCGACTTCACCAGCGGCGTCGTTCCCATCGCTCCCATCTCCGTCGCCGTACTGACAGCGTCCTTATAGCTACCCTCCATCATCTGCATCTTGTACACGGCCGCCACGCACTCCACGCATCCCCCACCCGCAATCTTGTTCGCCTTCTTGTAAGCATCGGCCGCGAAGCCCGGTTGCCTTTCCCGCTCCATCTGCTTCGCTTCCTTTACCGCAGCAAGAAACTTTGGATTGCTATGATAGTCATCCGCAGCGGCGCTCTTCGTGTCCGTCCCTTGCGCAGGCGCCATCGTTACCGCGCACCCCAACAGCACAACCGCGGCCCAACCACCGCCTGCCTTAAAGAGCATCAGGACCTCTCAGCGAACACCCGTGTCCGCATGTGTCCCATCTTCCGCCACGATGCCCCAAGTATCAAGGAAATTCCCAGCATCCCCACCACCCACGCTCCACCCGCGGCCTAATCCCTAATCCCTGTTCCCTAATCCCTGCTCTGTTACCCCGCCTTGCGTTCTTCAAGCACCGCGTCCAGCATCCCCATCAACGAACCCGCACGCGAGCGCACCATGCTCTGCGCCGCAGCCTGCCGGTGCGCCTCCGCCGCCGAATTCATCAACTCGTACTTCGCCCGCAGCGTCACCAGCTCGTCCGCAAGATTCAGCGCAGCCAGCACCGCCACCCGCAGCGAATCCACCGTCGCTCCATGTGCCGAAACCGCACGCATCTTCGAGTCCACGACTCCCGCCAGCCGCTCGATATGCTGCGGGTCCACACCCCTCAACTGATAAATCTGGTCATAGATATCCACGACAACGGCTTCCATGTCGCGCGGTATCAACGGAGGCCGCGACATCGCCGGCGCCGTTCTTGCTTGTGTCTCTACCATGGCAACTCCTACTGTTCCGCCCGCGTGCGCGCATCTTCGAATCCACGCACACTTACATCCGCTGGCTACACAATTTCATCGATGCTCGCCAGCATCTTCTCAACCCGAAGCCGAACCGCCTCGCGCTCGCGCTGCAGGTTCTTCACTTCGGCATTCGCGTCGCCCACAGCCGCCAACTCCTGCCGCAGGGCAACAATCTCCTGGCCGCGTGACTCAAGCTCTTCCTTGCGCGCCGCCAACTCCGTCTTCACTGCAGCCACTTCAGCCTCGGCCGCCGCTCTCGCCTCGCGCTCTCTCTTGATCAGCTCGACGGTCTGAAGCACCTTCTGCTCCAGCGCCTGGAACTCATCGACACTGATACTTGCGGATCCCATATACAACTCCTTGCAAGGCGAAAACACGCCGTCTCTTCTCGAAGTATAGGACGCAGTCACGAGGAATTACGTGTGTGTACCGCAAGGGTACCTAACTGAATTCCCCTTTATGTCTTGCGCTCTCTTCGATCCCTGTGCTTCGCCCTCGCACAGCCCTGCTCGCAAGCCGCAGCGCACCCTTGCCGTTGTCATGCTTCGTGAAGAAACCTGCAGTGAACTCCGCTGTTCAACGTTGCGAGACGTAGCTGACGTTGCGTCAACGCACTTGCCTTTCCTTCCACCTACGCTCGCTGCGTCCCACCCAGCCCCTTAAGCGTCGCCACTACCCACTCCGTCCACCGCGTAATCTCTTCCTCCGTCAGTGTTCCGTCATTCGACTGGAACACCACGCGCAGCAGCAACGAATACGACCCCGCCGCCCCGGGGCCCCCGGCAAGCGTTCTTTGCTTGTTGGGTTGGTCAACCGCCTTCCCCTTCGCATCGCGGAAGATCTCCACCGGCCGAACGCTGCGCAGCTCGTCAGCATTCAGCCCCGCGCCCGCAGCGTGCAACGCCGCATCGATCGCAGCCCACGTCACCGCATCCGGAAACACAAACGAAAAATCTCTCTCCACCGCCTGGAAACGCGACAACTCCCGCGACACCGGCTGCCGCAGCGCCGTCTCAAGCAGCCGCTGCCCATCCAGCGACCCAATCACGCAAGGCTGCCGTAACTTCCTGGCCTGCAACTCCGGCGCACTCAACTCGCCAAACACGCCAACCACTTCTTCGCCGAGCAACACCCGAGCCCCACGCCCCTCCCCAATCCAGGCCGGCAACCCAGTCGCATCAAACGATACCGCGCCCACAAACCGCGCCAGCAGCGCCTCTATCGCGCCCTTCACCTCATAAAACAGCGCGTCCTCAGCCTGATACAAAGCAGTACCCACCGCCCCGCCCGTAGCCCCCAGCGCCAAGCCAACCCGCTCCGTCACCTCCACCGTCGACCCACCAAACACCGTCCCCATCTCAAACAGCCGCACACTACTCACATCGCGATGCAAATTCAGCGCCAGCATCGTCGCCATCCCCGGTGCCAGCGACGGCCGCAGCATTCCCGCCTCCGCACTCAGCGGATTCCCGAGCGCCACCGCGCCCCCACCAAACTCCTCCGCCTCTTCCGCCGAACAGAACGTACTCGACACCGCCTCCGTAAATCCCAGCGCCCGCAACCTCTCGCGAATCGTCCGCTCCTGCTCCACGTGCGGCAGTTCCACCACCGCCCCCGCAAAACTCGGCAGCGTATCCGCAAACCGGTTGTACCCATACACGCGCGCAACCTCTTCGATCAAATCGATCTCGCGCTCGAGGTCCAGCCGCCAGCTCGGCAGCTTCACCGCATACTCACCCTCTGCCGTCTGCGTCAGCCCACATCCGAGCGCACTCAAATACTGCGCAACCACGTCCTCGCCAATTCCCAACCCATCCGCCGTGGTTCCAAGATGCCGCCGCACCTCGCTAACCTGCAACGAAATCGCCCCACGTTCCGCAGTCTTCGCCGCCATCGCCGGCACCATCACATCCACCAGCGGCCCCACTACCTCGCCGCCACTCTGCTCCACAACCATTCGCGTCACAAGATGATTCGCCACAGGCGCCGCATTAAAATCCGCGCCCCGCTCAAACCGATGGCTCGCATCCGTATGCAATCCATGCCGCCTTGAACTCGCCCGAATCGCCGCCGGATCGAACCACGCAGCCTCCACCAAAATGTTCTTCGTCTCCTCCGTCACGCGAGAATCCCATCCGCCCATCACGCCAGCCAGCCCCAGCGCCTTCTCCTCATCCGCAACCACCAGGTCGTCCGCAACCAGCGTCTTCTCGGTCCCATCCAGCAGCAACAGCCTCTCGCCAGCCCGCGCCCTCCGCACCACAATCCCGCCAACAATCTTGTCCAGATCGAACACGTGCGTAGGCTGCCCCATCGCCATCCACCCAAAGTTCGTCACATCCACCGGCGCCGAAATCTGCTTCTGCCCCAGCGCCGCAAAGTACTCCGCAATCAACCCGGAGCTAGGCCCAACCTCAACCCCGCGAATCACCCGCGCCGTAAACCGCCCACACAAATCCTCCGCCTCAATCCGAACCGGAAACCCCTCACCAGCCTTCGCCTCCACCACCGCCGCGCCCAACCCCGCACTCAACGGCTTCAGCGCAACGTTATAAATCGCCGCAGCCTCCCGCGCCACTCCATAATGATTCATCGCATCCACGCGATTCGTCGTAATGTCCATCTCAAAACGAGATCCGTCAGCCCCGCCATCAACCGCAAAGATCCCCTCAACCGCAATCCCCCGCAGCGTCAGATCTTCCGCAAGCTGTGCGTCCGAAACATCAAGCGCCGGCAGATACGAGCGCAACCACGAAGTCAAAATATCCATTGCGAAGCAGTACTTTCCTCAGACCAGTTAGCCCCGCGCAGCAGCCAGCACGCGCTCAGGCACATCCCATTTATTGTCTCAGAGCCGCCACCCTCCCGGACCCGCCGCTTACTTCTTCTCCGCAAACTGGCTGGTCGGCAAAATCGATGGCCGCACCGGCTCATCCGCCACCGTCTCCACCAGCCGATAGAAAAACACGTCGAACGTCTCCGCCGCCTGAAAATCCACCGGCTGCGTCAGGTCATCCTGCGGCCGGTGATATCGCACCGCATACCACTCCCGATACCGCCTCTCCGCGTCCGTCCCCGCATCGTACCCAAAGATAAAACTGATCGCCGGCACATGAATCTTGAGAAACGGATACTGGTCCGCGCGTCGCAGCAGTTGCCGCTCCGGCTCCCGGTCCTCACGAATCTCAATACCCATCCCCTTCCCCACCTCACGCGCTGTCGCCCCCAATGTCGTATCGTTCACGGCCTCCGCCGTCAGTATCTTCAGCGGAAACAGCGGCCGAAGCTGATCAAGATTAATGTCCGCCGCCAACTCCTCCACCGGCACCGTCGGATGCTTCGCGAACCAGCTGGACCCCAGCAGCCCCTTCTCCTCACCCGTAAACGCGCAAAACAAAATCGACCGCTTCGTCGGCGCCAGCGTAATCCCCCGATCTACAATCACACCGCCCTCATCGCTCTGCGCGCCCGTCGCATAGCTCACCTGCGTCAGCCCGTGATGCCCCACCGCCCCCGCCTTCAGGTCATCCGCCATCTGGATCAGCAGCGCCACATACGCCGCATCATCCAGCGTGCCGTTATACAAATTGTCACCGTGCACCGGCGTCCCATACCCATAGCCATCCAGATGCGCCGCCACCACAACATACTGCCCCGCCAGCGTCGCATCCGACCCCGGCAGCACCGCCAGCACATTCGGCGAGCTGATATCCCTGCTCGACAACTTCAGCCTTACCCGCAGTCTTCCCGGAATCTCAAAGTTCGGCAGCGGCTGCTTCGCTCCTCCCAGCTTCAAAATCTCCGCCGCGTCTTTACCCGACCCCGCCAGCAACTTCGCAAACGCCTCTGCACTCAACCGCATCCCCGGCAACATCTTCCCCAGCCGCACGCCCTCACCACCCGCCTCCCGCAGTGTCACAGTCCGCGCATACGCATACGGCCACCGTGGCGGCTCAATCGTAAAGTAAGGGTCATCGACGTTCACCACACCCAGCGCTCCCGCCGCCTGCGCATTCGCGGCCCGCTCCGCGCCGCCTGGCAGCCCCGCTCGCTGCGTCCCGAAGCACACCACAATCTTCCCCGCGACATCCGTCATTGCCTCCTTGCCGCAGTATCCCCGAAACGCCAGCGCCCCCGCACCCTCACGCAATGCCGTCTCCGAAGCGGCCACCGTGATCTCCTGCAGAAAATCCAGCTTCAGCATTCCACCCGGCCGCTCAACCACAAAGCTCGTCCCCGCCGGCTCCACCTGCACCTCATGCATCGGCACCATCTGGAAGTACGTCCCATTCTCGCCAGCCGGTATCAACCCCGCAGCCTTGAACCGCCCAGCCACATACTCCGCCGCCCGCTGATACGCCGCCGACCCCGTATCCCGCCCCTCCATCGCATCGCCCGACAGCGCCTCCGTTGTATGCCACCACCGCAGCGTATCCCGATCATGAATCTGCCCATCCCGAGGATGCTCTTGCGCCCGCACCACGCCCACTGCCAGCAACAGCGCCACTGCTGAAGAAAGGATTCTCATCGTGCCAACGAGCATATCAATCGCCCACCGGATCCACACAGAAAATCCAACATCTCTCACGCAAATTGTTCGAGAAACCGCATATCCCCGCTGTACAGCAGCCCAATATCGCTGATCCCATACTTCATCATCGCGATCCGGTCCACGCCCATCCCAAACGCGAACCCGCTGATCTTCCGCGTGTCATACACCGGCTCGCGCCCCATCTCCACGCGCCGCTGGTTCACCGCTTCGAACACCGCCGGGTCCACCATCCCACACCCCAGCAACTCAATCCATCCCGAGTGCTTGCACTTCCGGCAGCCCTTCCCGCCACAAAAAATACAAGAGATCTGCACGTCCGCACTGGGCTCCGTAAACGGAAAGAAGCTAGGAAAGAATCGCGTCTTCACGGCCGACCCGAAGAACGCCTTCATCGCAAAATCCAGCGTGCCCTTCAGATCGCTGAACGTAATATTGGTATCGACGCACAACCCCTCCACCTGGTGAAACACCGGCGAGTGCGTGGCATCCGCCGCATCATTCCGATGCACCTTGCCCGGAATCACCAGCCGCAGCGGCGGCGCCTGTTCCAGCATCGACCGTATCTGCACCGGCGAAGTATGCGTCCGCATCAGCAGCCGCTCGCGCAGCGGCTTGCCTTCCTGCCCCGCCACCACCAGCGTGTCCTGCGTATCCCGCGCCGGATGATTCGGCGGAAAGTTCAGCGCCTCAAAGTTATAAAAATCCGTCTCCACCTCCGGCCCCAACCCCACCGAATACCCCATCCGCTGAAACACGCTGACAATCTCCGCCATCGTCTTCACCAGCGGATGCTCCGCCCCAATCCTCCGCGCCGACCCCGGCAGCGTCACATCCAGCCCAGGTCCCGCCTGCTTCGTCCCCCCACTTTGACTCCCCGCCCGCGCCTCTTCAATCAGCGCCTTCAGCTTATTGAACCGCACCCCCAGCGACTTCTTCGCCTCCACAGGAGCCGACTTCAACCACGCCGCACTCAGCTGCCCCAGCCGTCCCTGCTTGCGCCCCAGCCACTCCAGCCGAAACGCTTCCATCGCCTCATCGCTGTTCAGCGCACGCGTCTGCGCAGCCACCTCTCGCTCGAGCTCCGCAAACACGCGGTCAAGCTCCGCCTCATCAAACTGCTTCAGTTCTGGAATCGCTGCACTCATGTCGTCGAACGTTCAGGATAAATGATCGGCCGCGCTGCAACGCAAAGCCAGCGAAAGAAGCAACGCCTCGACGCGGACCCCGTCGCGAAACTTGGCTCACTTGGCGCCCGTTGCGTCAAAGCCTTTACCGGGATCCGCAGCCGCCTAAAGCGCCCACAAAATCACCGCCGCCATCAACACTCCCAGCAGCAAACTCCGCTTGTCCGTAATCGCAAACACCACCGGATCATCATGCATCTCACCGCGGCTCGCCAACATCCACACCTGGCTCAGCCACAACAGCAGCACCGGTACCACCACCCACAACCGCACCGGATGCGCATACAGAAAGTTCGTCTCCGGATTATTGATATAGATGGTCAGCACCACCACCGCCGCATACATCGCGCCCGTTCCCAGCGCGCGCAGCTGCTCCAGGTCGCTCACAAAATAGCCGCGACCATTGCTCACCGAGCCGCCCCGCTCCCGCAAACCCTCCAGCTCGCTGAACCGCTTTACAAACGCCAGCGACAGGAAGAAGAACACCGCAAACCCCGCCAGCCACGGCGACATCGGTATCCCCGTCGCCGCGCTGCCCGCCATGATCCGCACCGTATACAACCCGCTCAGCACAAACACATCCAGCAGCAGCTTCCGCTTCAGATACAGCGAATACGACAGCGTCACCGCCGTATAAAATCCCAGCCACTCCAGAAATGCATAAGGGTGCGTCAGCACCGAACTTCCCGGCAGCGCATTAAAAATATGCGGCAGCGCCAGCGCCAGCACGACGGCGCATGCCATTAGCAGGCACACCATCTCCACGCCCGCAATCGCCGAAAGATCGCCCGCCGCAAACGGCCGCCGCCGCTTGTTCGGATGCCGCCGATCCGCCTCCAGATCCAACAGATCGTTGATGATGTACGTAGCCGACGCGCACATCCCAAAGCTGAAGAACGCCGTGATCGCCGCGCCAAACGTCCGCAGATGCCACTGGTGCGCCAGAAGCAGTGGCACAAACAGCAGCGCATTCTTCGCCCACTGATGCAGGCGAATCGCCTTCAGCCAGCTCCGCAGTGCCTGCCCGCGATCCTCAAACTGTGCGGCCGCAACCGTCCCCGTGCGCTTCATTCCAGCAAGCAGCGCCCGGTCCGGGTTCGCCACCATCGGCGACTCGCACGCCGCCAGCAACTCCACGTCCGGTCGCGCATTCCCGATGTAGCAGAAATTCTCCCCAAACTTCGCCCGAAACGCTGCCAGCTTGTTCCCGCCCGCCAGATTCGTCGCACCATCCGACGCCAGCACCCCGGAAAATATCCCTAGGTACGCCGCAATCCTCTCCGCCAGTTCGTGATCCGCTGCAGTCGCCAGGTAAATCTCGCGCCCCTCACCATGCTGTTGACGCAGATACTCCAGCAGCGTCCGGTTATACGGCAGGTGCTCCACATCCAACGTCACCAGCTTGGTCAAGTGACGCTTGAACGCCGCCTTCCCCTCCGCAATCCATCCTGGAATATGCACCAGCTCCAGCGGCCGCTGCCGAGCCACCACCAGCACCGTGTCCAGCAGCGTGTCGCTCTTCACCAGCGTGCCATCCAGGTCCACGCACAGCGCGACCCCGCGACGCAGCATAGGCGCCGCTCCCTGCACGGTCTCCGCGTCCACCCCCGACACAACCTCTCCCGCGGGAGTCGCGCTCGGCTCTACGACTGGGTCAGCACCATTCATCGTCAGCTACGCCTCTCCCTCTCAATTTGCCTCATCGTCATCCCACGGAGAGTACGTTAGCTCTATTATCGCGTCACTCCACCCTCCGCGCGAGTGCCGCCCCGCACATTCAACAGAACTTCGTCATCGCAACTCGCATTGAATTCCTCGCAGCAACCTCGTCTAACATCGCAAGCATGTACCTCCGGCCCTTCATCGGCGCCCTCTTCCTCATCCCCGCACTCCCGCTCTCGCTCCTCCACGCCCAAACCGACCACCCCGCGTCCACCACTCCCGTCACCCGCGCCATCGCTGTATACGAATACACCGGAGACCTCACCCACCCCACCGCCGCACGCCTGATCCCCGTCTCCCTCTTCATCCACGCCCATCTCGAAGACGCCGGCGTCTATCTCCCCCAGCCCATCCCCTTCGCACTCCAACCCGGAACTCTCTACCTCATTCAGCACGAGGGTCAGACAATCGGCGCCCTCAATATTCAGTCCGCCCATACCAGCCCCGCTCCCACCACACCCGCCTGGGCCGCCTACGGACGCTTCCTCACTCCCGCCGAAGCAACCGCCGCCACCACCCCTAAACCATCCACCACCCCGCTCACCCTCCCCACCGAATCCGCCACCAACACCACCACCCCAACCCACGCCACCCACGAAAAGAAAAAGAAGCAGCAAGCCTACGTGACCCCGCCCAGCACCCCCATCCTCGACGACCCAGACCGGCCCATCCTCTCCGCCACCCAACGCGACACCCTCGCAACCATCCCCGAGCTAACCACCCTCCCCGCAGATCTCCACCAGGCCGTCGCCATCTCCGACGCCGCCAACCGCGCCCCCGAAACCTTCACCTTCACCTGGCCCTCACCCTCCACCCGTGACCAAACTCTGCAAGCCCTCGAAGCCCTCGCCATCGCTCCCCTCACCCACTACATAACCTTCAACCACCTAACCCCCGCCTCGACCGCCGCCCCCACCCTCATCCACACCCAACTCCTCGCCTACACCCTCACCCCCAACGCCACCCCCACCTACATCCTCACCGCCGAATCCCCTCTCACCACCAACGGCCCCATCTACCTGACCCTCATCGCCCAACCCGACGCAGCCGGCCACCTCCACCCCACCCTCCTCTCCATCACCGACGCCACCCACCTCGACCGCACCCCCTGGCTCCGCCCCATCGACGCCGTAGACCCCGACGCCACCAACCGCGCTGACCTCCTCGTCGAACTCCGCTCCCAAACCACCCGCCACTTCGCCCTCTACGACCTCACCACCACCCCACCTCGGCAAGTCCTCCTCACCACCGCCCTCGACTCACCGCCCGCAAATTAATCTCTGGCACCGCCGCATAGCCGGACTATCCTCTTCAACATGCGTCCGTTCATCCTTACCCCGGTCCTCTGTGCAGGTCTCGCTGTGTTTGCGATTGGACCCGCCCTCGCCCAATCCTCTCCAGCCGCATCTCCTCGCGCACAAGACAAGCCCACCGACTACCAGCTCGAGATGCACGTCAAAATCCCCATGCGCGACGGCATCCACCTGAACGCCACGCTCTATAAGCCCGTCCCCTCGCCCGGCCCGCTGCCAGTCATCTTCATGCTCTCGCCCTACCCCGCCGCAACCTCCCATCCCAGCGGCTCCTACTTCGCCCGTCGCGGGTACATCTACGCCTACGTCGACACGCGCGGCCGCGGCGACTCCGAAGGCGTCTTCCATCCCATCATCAAAGACGCCGAGGACGGCGCCGACGCCGTCGAGTGGTTCGCCCACCAGCCCTGGTCCAACGGCAAGGTGGCCATGTTCGGTGGCTCCTACGCCGGCGGCGACCAATGGCAGGCAGCCTCCCAACATCCCCCACACCTCGTCACCATCGTCCCCGTAGCCAGCGTTCGCGCCGCCGTCGACGTCCCCTATCAGGCCAACATCATGTCCACCTACATGCTTCAGTGGCTCACCTACACCAACGGCCGCACCCTCAACGAATCCGTCTTTAGCGACGAAACTCTCTGGTCCAACGCCGCCAAACGCCTCTACCTCGCCAAGGCTCCCTTCAACCAGTTCGACCGCTACGCCGGCAGCACCGACACCGACTTCCAACTCTGGCTCCAGCATCCTGACGTCGACAGCTTCTGGAAGAATCTAGCCCTCACCCCCGCCCAAATCGCCGGCGTCCATCTCCCCGTCCTCGTCCTCACCGGCGCGCTCGACGGCGACCAGCCAGGCACCCTCTCCTACTACGCCGACCACATCACCACCACCGACAAGCCCACGCTCGACAACTACTACCTCGTCATCGGCCCCTGGGATCACTCCGGCACCCGCGAACCCAAAGCAACCATCGGCGACGAGCATTACGGCCCCGCCTCCCTCATCGACGTCCTCCGCCTCCACCGCGAGTGGTACGACTTCACCATGAAGTCCGGCCCCAAGCCCGCCTTCCTTCAAAACCACGTCGCCTACTACGTCAGCGGCCCCACCGCCGAGTGCTGGAAGTACGCCGACTCCCTAGCCACCGTCAGCAAGAAATCCGAGATCCTCTACCTCGACGCCACCGGCGGCGCCTCCAGCATCTACCACTCCGGCTCCCTCTCCACCACGCAAGCCACCACCACCGGCGCAACCTTCCTCTCCGACCCCAACGACCTCGCCGCCGCCAACGATTCTGACGACACCCAGGCCCAGCCCGGCGCAACCCTCCACGGCGACGGCCTCATCTTCCACTCCGCGCCCTTCACCCAACCCACCGAGATCGACGGCTACACCGACCTCTCGCTCTGGCTCTCCATCGACGCGCCCGACACCGACCTGCACGCCGAACTCTACCTCATCACCCCCGACGGCAAAGCCCACTACCTCACCGACTCCGCCATCCGCGCCCGCTACCGCAACAGCCTCGAGCACGCCGAGCCTGTCCCCGCCAACCAACCCCAGCAATACCTCTTCACCCCGAGTTTCTGGTTCGCCGCCCGGGCCCCCAAAGGCGCCCAGCTCCGCCTCATCGTCAGCGCCCTCAACACCCCTTACGAAGAGAAGAACTACAACTCCATCAAGCCCGTCGCCGACCAATCCGGCGCCGACGCCCGCCTCGCTCACATCACCCTCATCCAAACGAAAGACCACCCCAGCACCCTAACCCTCCCCCTCGGCGACACCTCCGCCCCCTGCAAAGCCTCCGCCGACTGGTAGCCCAAACCACACGCCTGGCTCACCCAGAGATCCCGTGGCGAAACTTTGCCAACCTCGCGTCCTTAGCGTCAAAGCCCTTGCTCGTACCTCAACCAGCCGCAATCACCCTCCGGCTAGCCGGCCGCAACGCCCACGACCCATACAGAATCGCGATAATCACCAGCGGCGCGGCCACATGCCACCACACCCCGCCGTTCGCCGAATTCGCCACAACCGCCCCACTCAAATCAAAAAATATCCCCGCATACGCCCACTCCTTCAGCACCGGAAACTTAGGCACCACCAGCGCAATCGATCCCAGCACCTTCCACACGCCAAGCAGCACCACCATATACAGCGGAATGCCCAGCTGCCTCATCCCCTCAACCGCCGCAGGCGCTCGCATCAGGTAGAAAATTCCGCCCGGCAGCATGAAGAACACCACCAGTACCGTGCACACCCAATACCCAACAACATTCGTCTTCATGCGCCCTCCTTCGACATCCCGTCAACCACCTCTTCCAGCTTCGCAACGAATGACTTCCAGCCATACATTGCGCCCTTGTAGTTCGCCACCTGGTCCTCACGGAAGCCTGACTGCTCCATTCGCAGCAGCGTCCCTCCCGCCGTCGGCGTCAGCGTCCAAGCCACCGCATTCTGCATCCCCATCGTGCCCCAGCTATACGACAGCCGCTCATACGGCTCCGCCACCAGCACCTCGCAATCAATCACGCCATCCCACCCCGGCACCGGCTGCGACCGCAGCTGAAAATGCCGCCCCACCTCCAGCTGGAAGTCATTCTCCATCAGCCACTCTGCAATCAAATCGCTCTCCGTCAGCGCCCGCCACACCTTCTCCGCCGGATGCGCAAACTCTTTTTCAACCACCACCGACCGTGTTCCCGAACCAGCATTCACCACAACTTCACTCTTGATGTCACTCATGGCTCCATCCTCTCCAGAACTGCTTCCAACCGGCTGAATTTGTCTCGCCAGAACACTCCGTAAAACGCCATCCAGTCCACCAGCGGTGCCAGCGACTTCGGCTGCGCGCTATAGTGCGTCTCCCGCCCATCTCTCCGCTGATTCACCAGCCGCGCCCGCTTCAAGACCGTCAAATGCTTCGACACCGCCGGCTGCGATACCCCCGCCCTCGCCGTCAACGCATGCACCGTCAACTCACCATCCCGCGTCAACCGCTCAAACAACGCCCGCCGCGTAGGATCCGCCAACGCCCGAAACACCGAATTCGCAGCCGCCGTCGACATGCACAAACAATAACCAAATGGTTATGGATTGTCAAGCCGAAATCCCCGCAAAATTTCTTCGCCCAAACTAGCTAAACTATCCCCATGAGCACCGACGACCCCACCACCCCCACCATCGCTCTCCTCTTTCCCGGCCAGGGTTCCCAATCCGTAGGCATGGGCCGCGCCTTCTACGACGCCGAACCCGCCGCCCGCGCCGTCTTCCAGGAAGCCGACGACGCCCTCAACTTCGCCCTCTCCGACATCATCTTCAACGGCCCCGAAGACGCCCTCAAGCTCACCGAGAACACCCAGCCCGCCATCCTCACCGTCTCCATCGCCATCCTCCGTGTACTCGAGCCCGAGCTCGCCGCCCGCAACCTCAGCATCTCCTTCGCCGCCGGCCACTCCCTCGGCGAGTACTCTGCCCACGTCGCCGCCCACACCTTCTCCTTCGCCGACGCCGTCCGCACCGTCCGCGCCCGCGGCCAGTTCATGCAGTCCGCCGTCGCCCCCGGCCAGGGCGCCATGGCCGCCATCCTTGGCCTCAACCTCCCCGACATCGAAGCCGCCTGCGCCGGCGTAACCGCCGAAGGCACCTATGGCGTCGTCGCCACCGCCAACCTCAACTCCCCCGACCAGACCGTCATCTCCGGCTCCGCCGACGCCGTAGCCCGCGCCGCCGACCTCTGCAAAGAGCTAGGCGCCAAGCGCGCCGTCATGCTCCCCGTCAGCGGCCCCTTCCACAGCCCCCTCATGATGCCCGCCCAGAAACAACTCATCGGCCAGCTCGACACCGTCGACTTCCAGCTAGCCCGCTTCCCCGTAGCCTGCAACGTAGACGCCAAACTCCTTATGCAACCCGACGCCATCCGCGACGCCCTCATCCGCCAGGTCACCGGAGCCGTCCGCTGGGTCGAATGCATCACCGAGCTCCAGCTCCGCAACGTAACCAACTACATCGAAGTAGGCCCCGGCAAAGTCCTCACCGGCCTGAACCGCCAAATCGACCGCTCCCTAAACACCACCAACGTAGAAGACCCCACCAGCCTTGAGAAAACCCTCGCCGCCGTCACCGCACAGCCGGCCTGAAGTCAGTCAACACGCCTTACCCAGGGCCATCTGCCACTAGAGATTCCATCGTTCGTTCCCGTGGACGACAACAGCGTTTATCGTTACGTGTCATCGACTGACGAACGCATACCACGCGTGCCCTGATCGGACCGTCGTAGTGCCCCGATAAGGGCCGCAAGGGCAGCAGGCTGATTGCGCCGGCTGGGGTAATAGAGAAAGTATCCCGGAAAGGACGGGCACCAGTCCTTCAGCACCTGGATGAGTTCTCCGCGCGCAAAGAAGGGCGCGAGGGTGCTTTCCATGGCGGTCCCAATTCCCACGCCATCGAGCACCGCGCGGATGACCAGATCAGGATCGTCAAAAGACGCTGGACCTTCGGGGCTAACCGTGAGCGCCTTGCGTCCTTTCTCAAACTCCCACCGGTAGAGACCGTTGCTAAAGCGGAAGCCGATACAGGAGTGGTCCTTGAGGTCCTGTGGCGTTCTGGGAATGGGGTTCGACTGGAAGTACAGCGGCGAGCCGACAACGGCGAGACGCATCTCTCCTGTGACAGGGACAGCGATCATATCTCGCTGGATGAATTCACCCAAGTGAACTCCAGCATCGTACCCTCCCGCGATGATATCGACCGGGTCATTGGAGGAGGTAACCTCGAGGACGATCTCCGGATAGGCACGGGCGAAGCTCGCAAGCTTCGGCAGAAGCACCATCTCGATGGCCGTGCGGGGAAGGATCAGGCGAATGCGGCCTGCCGGACGATCCCTTTGCTGCATGGTCTCCGCTACGGCAGAGCCGATGCGTTCCAGTGCCGGAGCAAGTTCCTTGAGAAGTGCCGCCCCTGCTGCATTGGCTGAAACACTCCGTGTTGTACGCGCCAGGAGCTGCACCCCCATTCGTCTCTCGAGGCTGCCGATGGCATGGCTAAGAGCCGATTGAGACAGACCGAGCTTTGCCGCGGCTCGCGTGAAGCTTCGCTCCTGCGCAACGGTGGCGAATGCGGAAAGTTCCGCGAGATCGTTTCTTGCCATTCATGAAGCATATGCATAACGATTTGCCAAAGCAAAGCAGTTGTTGATGAGTCAAGGACATCATACTTTCTGTGGCACAAAACCCGGCGCTTGGAACGCCCGGGCTTTTGAAAGGAGAAACGTCATGCAGATTTCGTTTGAGAACAAGGTAGCGCTCGTAACCGGAGCTGCTTCAGGGCTGGGCCTCGCGACCGCAACGGCTTTCGCCAAGGCAGGCGCGGCTGTCGTCTTGGCGGATTGGAACGAGAAGGAAGTTCAGGCAGCGGCCAAGAAGCTTTCGGACCAAGGGCACAAGACACTGGCAGTTACGTGCGACGTTTCGGACGACGCTCAAGTAGAAGCGATGGTCAAGAAGACGGTTGCCGAGTTTGGCCGGCTGGACGCGGCATACAACAATGCGGGCATTCAGAACGTGCTCGCAGAGACTGCAGATTCCCCGCGCGACGACTATGACCGCGTGATGGGCGTGAATCTGCGGGGCGTGTGGAGTTGCATGAAGTTCGAGCTGCAGGTGATGCGCGAGCAAGGCAGCGGTGCGATCGTTAACTGCTCTTCTCTAGGCGGGCTGATTGGCGGGAATCAGCGTGGCACGTATCACGCGGCCAAGCACGGCGTCATCGGGTTTACGAAGAGCGCCGCGTTGGAATATGCGACACGCGGTATTCGCGTCAACGACGTTTGCCCTGGCATGATCCAGACGCCCATGTCCGACAAGATGATTGCCGAGGGACAAGGGCCTGAGCTCGACAAGATGCTGCAAACGTTTGTGCCGATGAAGCGGCTTGGCCGCCCCGAGGAAATTGCCGATGCCGTTCTCTGGTTGTGCAGCGACAAGGCCAGCTACGTGACGGGACAGTCCATCTCCGTCGATGGCGGATACGTCATGCGCTAGCCGAGGGCTCTAATGGAACGACGGGCTTTCATCCGTATGAGTGCAGCTGCAGTAGCGGTGACATGCCGGGGAGAAGGACATGCCCCGGCAGAGGAGAAGGATATGACGGATTCTAAGAAACTGGATGCGGCGACGGGAGCGTTGACATACGACGACGTGCGGTCGGTCTCTCCAGCGCTGGAGTACTACACGAAGACGACACTGCTCGATGGACTATGGAAGCGTCCGGAGCTTTCGCAGCGAGACCGTAGCGTCGTTACGGTGGCAGCGCTCATTGCACGCATCCAGTCGCTGGAGTTTAGGTTCCACTTTGGGCTGGCGCTGGACAATGGTGTTCAACCGGCGGAGCTGTCTGAGATCATCACCCACCTGGCGTTCTATGCAGGATGGGGGAATGCGATGGCTGCGATCGCGGTGGCCAAAGACATTTTCCGCGAGCGTGGCATCCGCGTCGATCAACTGCCACCGGCTAAGGGCAAGTTGCTGCCGCTGAACGAAGAGACCGAAAGGCAAAGGGCCACGCAGGTTGCCGGCAACTTCGGCACGGTCGCTCCCGGGCTCGTACAGGCGACGACCGATGTGCTCTTTCGCGACCTGTGGCTGCGGCCTGCCCTGGCTCCGCGTGACCGCAGTCTCGTCACGGTCAGTGCACTGATTGCGAATGGACAGACGGCACAGATGCCGTTTCATCTGAATCGAGCGATGGATAACGGTTTGACGCAGAGCGAGGCCTCGGAGGTAATGCATCACATCGCCTTCTATGCAGGTTGGCCTTGTGCCATGTCCGCCTTGCCGGTCGCCAAGGAAGTCTTCGAGAAGCGACAAAAATAAAAGGATGACGCTGCTCTGAGGCACTCTCAGGAAGGCTCAAAGAAAGTTGGAGGCGACACAATGAAAATCACCCGAGTAGGAAGCATTCCATCCATGGTTGGACCTGAGGATTGGTTCACAGGCAACGTTCGCGTCGATTCGCTTTTTCCTGCTGATGGTGGACGGCACTCCAATGGCGGCGCTGTCACGTTCGAGCCACGCGCACGTACCCGCTGGCACACGCATCCCGCCGGTCAGACCATCGTGATCACACAAGGGCTTGGCTGGGTACAGAAGGATGGCGAGCCGATTCAGGAAGTCCGGCCGGGAGACGTTGTCTTCTTTGAGCCCGGTGAGAAACATTGGCATGGAGCGTCTGCTCAGGCCGGCATGACGCACCTTGCGATCACCGAAACCGTGGACGGCAAAGCAGTGGACTGGCTCGAGCCTGTGTCTGATGAGCAGTACGCAGGGTGAACTTTGCGCGGTGCCAGGTTCGGGACTGACTCGCCGCGTCCAACGGTCCTCATGTGCCGGCTTGTAGTGATCATCCCGCGGAAGAACGCTCCTCCACATCGGCCTCCTACCATCCCCTGCTACTCTCATCGTCATGCACCGCGCCCTCCTCCTCCTCTGCCTCTCCGCATCCTGTTACGCCCAAACCCTCACAGTCGACGCCGCGCACCTCCTCGGCCCGCACTCCACCACGCCCCTCAACACCGTCGGAGCCGGCCGCGCCAACGAAGGCCTCCGCGCCGACTGGCGAGCCCAGCTCTCCACCGTCCAAAACGAAATCCGCTTCCACTACATCCGTTTCCACGGCATCCTCCACGACGACATGGGCGTCTACACCGAAGACGCCCACGGCAACCCCATCTACAACTTCCAGTACGTCGACACCCTCTACGACGCGCTCCTCGCCCGCCACATCCGCCCCTTCGTCGAGCTCTCCTTCATGCCCCACGCCCTCGCCTCCGGCCCCCAAACCGTCTTCTGGTGGAAGGGCAACATCACTCCACCCAAAGACATGGCCAAGTGGAACGCCCTCATCGAAGCCTTCGTCACCCACCTCCAATCCCGCTATGGCGTCGACGAAATCAATCACTGGTACTTCGAAGTCTGGAACGAACCCGACCTACACAATGGCTTCTGGACCGGCTCCCAGGCCGATTACTTCAGCCTCTACAAAAACACCGTCGAATCCATCCGCGCCATCTGTCCCAGATGCCGCGTAGGTGGTCCCGCCACCGCCTCCGGGTGGGAGGGCGACTGGCTGAAGTTCATCGCAGACAACCACGTCCCCGCCGACTTCCTATCCACCCACACCTACGGCGTAACCAAAGCTGCACCCAGCCCTGACGGCAGCGACGGTACCTCGCTCGATCCCTCCCCCAACGCCATCACCGGCCGCGTCCGCGCCTCACGCGATCGCATCGATCACAGCGCCACCCCCAACCTCGAGCTCCACTACACCGAGTGGAACTCCAGCTACACCGCCAACGACCCCATCCTCGACCAGTACATCCAGGCTCCCTACATTCTCGAGAAGCTGCGCGCCACCTCGCCCCTCGCGCAGTCCATGTCGTTCTGGACCTTCACCGACATCTTCGAAGAAGGTGGTCCGCCCACGCGTCCTTTCCACGGCGGCTTCGGCATGATTACTCTGCAAGGCATTCGCAAGCCAGCGTTCTTCGCCTACAAATTTCTCGCGCAGTTAGGTCCAACCGACATCGCCACCACCGACGCCGAACATTCCTGGGCCACCATCAAACCGGACCACTCCGTCCAGATCCTCTTCTGGAACTACACACCCGTCGTTCCACCAGCCAACTCCAACGACGAGGTCTTCTACAAGCTCGAGCAGCCCGCCCTCGCCGCACCTCCCACCAAACTCCATATCGACCACCTGGCCAACGGTACCTATCATCTCAACGTCTACTGCACCGGCTACCAGCAGAACGACGCCTACACCGCCTACCTCCACATGGGCAGCCCCGCCAACCTCTCACCCGCTCAAGTCGAAGCCCTCACCCGCGCCACCGCCGACGCCCCCACCGAATCCCGCACCCTCCACATCACCAACAACCATTACGACGAAATCTTCCCCATGCACCAGAACGACACCGTCCTCGTGACCCTCACACCAGCCCACTAATTCTCACTTCGCTCCAGCGCAGCAAGCCGCTCCTCCAACCCACGAACCGTCTCTTCCAGTGCCGCCAACCGCTGCGCCATGCTCGAACCTGCACCACTGTCGACAGGACTCGCCTCAGCCACCACACCCGCATCTACTGGTCCGCTCAACAGGTGCACCCAGCGCGCCTCTCGCGCTCCGGGCTGCCGCGCCATCAACTGCGTCAGCGGTTCCTCCCTCGCCGCCATTCTCTCCAGCACGCTTAGCACCGCGGCATTGTCGTCGAACGCATACATGCGCTCCGTCCGAGCCCGCAGCTCCGCACTCGTCTGCGCCCCTCGCAGCAGCAGCAGACACATCACCGCCACCTCGTCGCGTCGCAGGTTCAAAACATCGCGCACCCGATGCTCAAACTTCGTCGCCCGAGACTCCGCAATCGTCCGCACCAATCCCATCTGATCCAGCTCAAACAGCGCCGTCCTTACATCGGCCTCGCTCAACTCCATCACCGGCTCGCGGCTGCTCTTCTGATTGCAGGCGTTCACCAGCGCATTCAAACTCAACGGATAATACTCCGGCGTGTTGATCTCTTTCTCGATCAACGCCCCCACCACCCGCGCCTCAACTGCATTCAACTGAACCATACATTCAGGCTACCGCACCGCAGACATGACTCGAAGACGCGACTATCTAACGGCAACTCCATTTGAAGAAAAAGTACCAGCGCCGCTTGCAAATTTTTCCAGCTGGATCGGAGATTACGAATGGTTTAGCCATGACAGTCCAACGCGTTAGGTGCACTGATGTCGGGGTAAACGCCGGACCAGCATCAACGACTGCACTCTCGTTATCGACAAATCGAAATTCGGCAATGACCAGGCTTTGGCAACCCACGCTACCCTGCGTATCTGTCCTGATATGCCATCGCTTCAACTGTCCTTCCATAGATGCAGACAACAAAATAGGCCCCGTGACAGGCTCCCATGCCGTCACAGTGCCATCGGTCTCGAAGTGGAGGCGACCGATCACCACGCCATCGATATGTGCCGCGCGTGCGATCGGCGGATAGAGCAGCGTATCGTTCTTGCCTATGCCCGTGATGTGGCACCACCGGGTCTGCGCTCGGCAGTTAGCTGCCAGCGACATGGCCCACATTAGCGCGAGAATCGTAAACAACTTCAACCCGCTCACTCCCGAACAGTGATCCATTCTCATATACAAGTACGTGAGCCACCCCCTCAGCCAATACGCAGAATAATGCGTCTCGCACGCCCAACATACCCTCTCAGGCGAGATAAATCCGCGCCAAACCACTAAAATCAGATTGGATGGAATCTCCCATCAATTCCGGCGCCCCCACGTTCTCCGAGCGCTTCGACGTCCTGGTCGTAGGCGCCGGCCACGCCGGCTGCGAAGCCGCCGCCGCCGCCGCGCGCATGGGCCTGCGCACCGCCCTCTTCACGCTCAACCTCGACCTCATCGCCCAGATGTCCTGCAACCCCGCCATCGGCGGCGTAGCCAAGGGCCATCTCGTCCGCGAAGTCGACGCCCTCGGCGGCATCATGGGCGAAGTCGCCGACGCCTGCGGCATCCAGTTCCGCCTCCTCAACACCTCCCGCGGCCCCGCCGTCTGGAGCCCCCGCGCCCAATGCGATAAGGCCCTCTACCGCGTAAAAATGCGCGAAAAACTAGAGTCCATCCCCAACCTCTTCATCAAGCAAGCCGAAGTCATCGACCTGGTCATCGAACACGAGGGTCCAGCGTCCAGGGCCCAGGGCCCAGAAGGACTTTGCACGCTGGGCCCTGATCCCTGGCCCCTGAACCCTGCTTCACCCCGCATCGTCGGGGTGAAGCTCCGCGACGGCCGCCGCATCGCCGCCCACGCCGTCATCGTCACCACCGGCACCTTCCTCAACGGCCTCATCCACTGCGGCGAGCAGCAGTACACCGCCGGCCGCTCCGGCGAGCCCGCCTCCGTCCTCCTCGGCGAATCCCTCAAGCGTCTAGGCCTCCGCGAAACCCGCCTGAAGACCGGCACACCTCCCCGCCTCGACGGCCGCACCATCGACTGGTCCAAATTCGAGGAGCAGCCCGGCGACCCCGACCCCACCCCCTTCTCCTTCCGATCCCTCCAGTCCCTCGCCGAAGCAACTCCTGAGCCGGAGGCGAAGCAAGGCGCTCTGGACCCTGGACCCCTGGCCCTGGACCCTGCGCAATGGGTTCCCCCATTGCGCCAGATCTCCTGCCACATCGCCACCACCACCCCCGAAACCCTCGCCCTCATCCGCGCCAATGTCCACCGATCCCCCATGTTCACCGGCCAGATCGAAGGTATCGGCCCCCGCTACTGCCCCTCCATCGAAGACAAGATCGTCCGCTTCCCCGACAAAACCTCCCACCAGTTCTTCCTCGAGCCCGAAGGCCTCAACACCCACGAGGTCTACATCAACGGCATGTCCACCTCGCTCCCCATGGACGTCCAGCAAGCCATGGTCCGCAGCATCCCCGGCCTCGAAAACGCCGAGATGCTCCGCCCCGGCTACGCCATCGAATACGACGCCATCGACCCCACCGAACTCGACCGCACCCTCCGCGTAAAGAAGTTCACAGGCCTCTACCTGGCTGGCCAGATCAACGGCACCAGCGGCTACGAAGAAGCCGCCTGCCAGGGCCTAATGGCCGGCATCAACGCAGCATTGTTCGCCCGCTGGAAGAAGGAGGGTCCAGGGCCCAGGACTCAGGGCCCAGAAAGCCCCCAGCCCTCGTCTTCTGAACCCTGGACCCTGGGCCCTGAACCCTTCACCTTGGATCGCACCGAAGCCTACACCGGCATCCTCATCGACGACCTCATCAGCAAAGGCACCGACGAGCCCTACCGCATGTTCACCTCCCGCGCCGAGTTCCGCCTCCACCTCCGCATCGACAACGCCGACACCCGCCTCACCCCCCACGGCCGCCGCCTCGGCCTCATCGACGACGCCTCCTACGCCGCCTTCGAAGCCAAACAAGCCCGCGCCGAAGCCCTCAAGCAACTCCTGGAAACCACCCGCCTGACCGACCCCGACCTCGAACTCCTCGCGCACTCTGGACCCTTGACCCTGGGCCCTGGACCCTCGCCCAAAGGCGACCTCTTCGCCCAACTCCTCAAGCGCCCCGCCACCACCATCGAGCAACTCCTCCCCGCCCTCCTACCCCGCATGCAATCCAACCCCCTCTTCGCCCCCTGGCGAACCGCCATCGCGTCGCGCACCCCTGGACCCTGGGCCCTCAACCCTGGACGCTTGCCTGTATGGGTTCGCAACGAGCTCAAAACCGTAGAAACCACCATCAAGTTCGCCGGCTACCTCGCCCAGCAACAGCGCAGCATGCAGCGCCTCCGCGCCGACGAAGCCCGCGCCATCCCCTCCTGGTTCGACTACCGCGCCTGCTCCGGGCTCTCCCGCGAGATGGTAGAAAAGCTGGACCGCGTCCGCCCCTCCACGCTAGGCCAGGCCTCCCGCATCTCCGGAGTAACCCCAGCCGCCGTAACCCTCATCCAGTGCTTCCTCGAAATCCAGTCCCGCACCCCACACACCCGCACCGCCTGACGACCTCCGACAAACCTCAACCACTCAGCGGTTCACCAGCGCAACCCAAATTTCTTTACTGAAATCCGCGCAAATCGATATAGTTCTTCGTGCGCGCCAGAACAGTCTCCCGCGCCGCGAAGGACCCCATGCACCTCTCCCGCCGCCGCACCCTCCAGCTCCTCGCCTCCGCCGCCCCCGCCTTCGCCCTCCGCAACACCTTCGCCCAAACCACGGGCCAGTCCCCCGCCACTCCTCCCCTCGCCATCACCCCCGGCCCCTACACCAACACCCGAGCCTCCCTCCGCGCCTACACCACACCCGACTGGTTTGCCGACGCCAAATTCGGCATCTGGGCCCACTGGGGTCCGCAGTCCGCCATCGAAGACGGCGACTGGTACGCCCGCCTCATGTACATGGAAGGCACGCCCCAGTACGACTACCACCGCAAGCGCTTCGGCCCCCAATCCAAAGTCGGCTACAAAGACCTCATCCACCTCTTCACAGCCGACCAGTGGGACCCCGACCACCTCATCGGCCTCTACCAGAAAGCCGGCGCCAAATACTTCTTCTCCATGGGCGTCCACCACGACGGCTACGACCTCTGGAACTCGAAATACCAGCCCCGCTGGAACTCCGTCTCCTCCGGCCCGCGCAAAGACATCGTCGGCATCTGGGCCGCCGCCGCCCGCGCCCGCGGCCTCCGCTTTGGCGTCTCCGAACACCTCTCCAACTCCTACGACTGGTTCGCCCCCTCGCATCTCGCCGACACCAAGGGCCCCTACGCCAACATCCCCTACGACGGCCAGAACCCCGCCTTCGCCGACCTCTACCACTCCTACGCCGACATGCCCCCCAACTTCGCCCAAACCATCCTCAAAGACCCCATGGGCCGCACCGCACCCGACTGGTGGAAGCTCCAATACTTCAACCGCGTCAAAGACCTCCTCGACCAGCACCAGCCCGACCTCCTCTACACCGACGGTGGCATCGAGTTCAACGAGTACGGCCTCGCCACCGTAGCCGAGCTCTACAACGTAGGCCCCTACTCCTACCGCGACAAATCCCAGGCCATCTACTTCAGCAAAACCCCCACCGACTGCCCCGATGCCACCTCCTGCGTCATCGACCACGAGCGCAGCGTCCTCAATCAAATCGACCCCAACCCCTGGCAAACCGACACCTGCATCGGCGAATGGCACTACAAGCTCGGCATCAAGTACAAGACTCCCAAAAAAGTCATCGACATGCTGGTCGACATCGTCAGCAAAAACGGCAACCTCCTCCTCAACATCCCTCTCCCCGCCTCCGGCATGCCCGACGCCGACGAACTCCGCATCCTCGAAGCCATTACCCAGTGGACCTCCCTCAACGGCGAAGCCATCTTCTACACGCGCCCCTGGAAGATCCACGGCGAAGGCCCCTCCACCAAGGTCGTCATCAAGCCCAACGGCCAGGAGTTCGACCCCAACGAAGGCAAGCAACCCGACCTCACCCACGAAGACATCCGCTTCACCTCCAAAGGCAAAACCCTCTACGCCCTCGCCATGGGCTGGCCCCCATCGCAGCCCAATCAACCCACCGAACTCCTCATCCAATCCCTCTCCACCACCAGCCCCCAACAACCCGGCAAGCCCCTCGACATCCGCGTCCTGGGCCGCGACGAACCCCTCCGCTTCACCCAAACCCCCACCGCCCTCCGCATCACCCTCCCCTCAACGCCCACCCCCGCCTCCGACTTAGGCATAGCCCTCCGCATCCGCTACGCCTAACCACCAAAACCTCACCAACGCCGAGCCTCCAACAAACCAACCATCCCCACTCGCCGAGCTTCCCCCCATAGCAGCGGCCGCACCCGCGTAAAGCAGCATCCAACCCCACCAACCCAAGTTGCCCAAAACCCGACTTCGCGGGAGTCATTCGCAGCTTGACCGCTACCGTGGTTTACAGAGTTTTGAATCGGAGAACGTTTCGCAGACCAATTGCTCCGAAAATGATGAAGAAGAGGCTGGCAATCGACCAGCAGAGTGCCATGAAAATGGAGCCATCCGGCGCTTGAAAGTTGTCCTTTGCGCCGCTGGCTGTGAAGGCAGCCGCGCTGAGATAGGCAATAGAGATTAGCCCGTGACCCACCCTTTGAATGGGCGTCAGACTTTCGCCGCCTTTGAGCCATGAGGATGCGAGTCGCGGCGAATCCACCGCTGCTCGTGCGATCGGTTCGTTGTGCTGGAGGTGGCCTTCGTTTAGCTCTGGATCTTGCATGTCACCTGCAGTCTATCGAACGACGTCTATTGCTGGTGGGTTCGCGAAAACGGTGTTTTCGGAAACGACGACCAAGTTGCCTAAATCCGACTTTGCAGGCAAGGCGACCCCTTGTTCAGTTAGTCTGACGGTTCACTGGTTTTCGTCCGTCTTCTGCCGATGCCAGGGTTACGCACTGGCGGCAGGAGGGATGTTCTGGTTGGAGCGCAATACGTTCTGGGGATCGAACCTCGCCTTGAGCCTGGACAGGCGCTGATAGCTATTGCGATAGGCTGAGCGGATGCGCTGCGGCGATTCGGCTCCGAGCATATTTACGTAGGTGCCGCTGGTGCTGGGCTCGACGGCCTCCCATGCCGCTTGCGTCCATGCCACGGCGGCGTCGGTAGTGTCAGGCTTCTCCCAGAAGGTAAGGAAGGAGGCGCCCGAGCCTGGTGCGATGTGTGGGGCGCAGGAGTTTAGTTTTTCGCGACGGGTGACCGCGCCACTCATGCAGTCGAGACTTGCGAAGTAGGAAACTTCCGTGGGCGCCGCCGAAGGACCTGTCATCGCCTCGAGGCCTGGCGCGTCGAGGCGGCCGTGAACAAATCCATAGCGCGCGCAGGAAAAGCCGTCGGTGCCGTCGCCGCGGCCGACTAGCTCGGAAAGCGTTGTGACCCGAAGTTTGTCGAGGTTCGGCTTGAGCGGTGCATAGAGAGAGCGGACTTTGTCGGCTCCTTTCTCGGGATCGCCGGCCCAGCAAAGTGAAATGCTCGGGGCGCGTTTGCCGTGGGACGCGACGTAACCGCCGAAGACGACCAGCTCGTCGGGCAGCGTCGCCGCCTGATCATTCACAAGACCCATGACCTCGTGCAACTGTTCGGAAGGGAAGTGAATCTCCCCGGCGAAAACCTTGTCGACACGCTGAGCGCGGAGAGTGAGTTCGGTGACGATGGCGAAGTTTGCGCCTGCGCCGCGCAGCGCCCACATCAGGTCCGGATCGCGCTGATCGTCCACGTCCACGATGCGACCGTCGGTCATGACAACGCGTGCGCTCACGAGGGAGTCGCAGGCAAGTCCAGCGGTGCCGAGGAGCCAGCCATAGCCGCCGCCCAGCGTGAGGCCGGCGACTCCAACGTCACCACACACGCCTAGTGGAAGAGCGAGGCCGGCGGGAGAAATTGCCTGATTGACCTCGTAGGCTCTCACACCGGCCCCGCATGTAACGAGTCCGGTCTTGCTATCGGCGGAAATCCGCTTGAGCTTGCCGAGATCGATGACGACGCCGTTGTCGACACTGCACTTCCCGGCGAGGCTGTGGCCGCCACTGCGAACGGCTACGGGCATCGAGGCTGCATGCGCAAAGTCCAGTGTGCGCTTGACGTCTTCGGTGTTCAGACATTCTGCGATCAGCGCCGGATGGAGGTTGAAGGCGCGGTTGTTGATCAGGCGTGCTGTTTCATACGCTGGTTCGCCCGGGACTATGAGTGCACCTGAAAATGTGGATCGTAAGCGGGCCAGGGAATCGGGAGCGGCGGCTCGTATTCCACGCGGCGTCACAACGGCCGCAGCCAGGACCGAAGCCCCTTCTATTATGGCCTCACGGCGGGAAATCATTCTTTGCGCAACAAGGGGGCGTTCGTCTGGCATGGGAGTCTCCACCATTTCGCACGGAGTTCGCTTTGAGCGCGAGAATAACACGCAGGTTGCGGAGTCAACAGCACGCCTTCGAAAACAGTGTTTTCGGAAACGACGCCGAAGTTCCCGTTCACCCCGACTTCGCAGAAAGGCCCGACGTTACACAAAAGCAGCCCGCCTATCCCTTCAACAGCCCCAGTCGCTGCAAGCTTTCGGCCGTCGCAACAACGCCCTCCTCATTGGGGCGCGGCGTCCAGCCAAGCACCCGCCGAGCCTTCTCGTTCGATAGGTTCTTCTGCTTCCCAACCTCCGGCGCAAGCATCTTCATATCCGAAACGAAGTGCGCCAGAAACCGCACCAACCAGTCCGGCATCTCGCGCGTCGGCACCCGCCGCGCCGCAGTCCCCATGCGCTTCTTGAGGATCTTCGCCACGTCGAGCAGCGATAGAGACTCCCCAGCCAGCGCGATGAATCGTTCTCCTTTGGCAGCAGGGTTCGTCATCGCGCGCAGATGCAGGTCCGCCACGTCGCGCACATCCACCGTGCCGAAATAGAGGCGTGGGCACGCCGGAATCGCGCCGTCCAGCAGCCGCTTCACCAACAAGATCGACGGCGCGTAGTCCGCACTCAACACCGGCCCGAAGATGGCCACCGGATTTACGACGGAGAGCTCGAGCTTCCCGCCTTCGTCCGCGATAAAGTCCCATGCAGCGCGTTCGGCAATCGTCTTGGACTTGGGATACGCGGCAACGTCAGGCCCCGCGAGATCCGTCCAGTCCGCCTCCGTGAACGGCGCAGTCCGAGGCTTATGCCCGTACCCGATCGCCGCAAACGACGAAGTCATCACCACCCGCTCCACCCCGGCATCGCGCGCCGCGCGCAGCACCCGAAGCACTCCTTCTCGCGCCGGAATAATGAGCTCGTCTTCATGCTTTGGAGCGCGTGGAGGAAAGGGCGAAGCGACGTGCAGCACGTAACGACATCCAGCTGCCGCCTCCCTCCAGCCCTGATCCGCACCAAGGTCCGTGGCAACGAACGAAAGCGCCTCCATCCGCGGCGTCCCAATCGAGTCGAGCGTGGCGCGAACTCCAGCTTCGCGATCCAGCGAACGCACAGTCGTCCGCACCTTGTATCCCGCGCGCAGCAGTTGATCGATGCAATGGGTGGCCACGAAGCCAGAGCCGCCAGTGACAAGAACGAGGTCTTCACTCATAACCATGAGTATACCCTATAGACCGAACGTTCATTCTAGTTTTACGCTTTCACCACCTGCCACATGCTGTCAGCAATCTCCCGCAACAGCGCCTCGGGAATCTTGCGCGGCTGGCCAGCAAGCCGAACCACCAGGTTGATCGTCAGCTCATTCAACACGTCCGCAGGCCATTCATTCAAAACGCCACCTTTCGACCGGCTCGAAAAGCGGCGAAAGAAGGCCTCCGCACGCTCGTCCTCCGACGCCGTCTCCGGCGCGCAGGTAAAGCCAGCATGCGAGAACTGCTCAAAGAAACGCATCTCCCGCTTATGCTTGCGATAAAACTTGTACGCATTAAGACAGCCCTGGATAAAGCTTTCGCGAGGATCCTGTTCAACCGAAAACCCTTCCAGCAGGCTGTCACGCTTGAGCGCGCGAATCCGCTCGTACAGCGCCTGGATGATAGCTTCCTTGCTGGGAAAGTAGTGGTAAATAACGCCCGCGCTAGCCCCGGAGCGTTGCGCAACCAGCGACATCGGCGCATCGTGGAACCCGCGCTCCACGACAACGTCCAGCATCGCATCCAGGATGGCGTCGCGCTTCGACGGCTTCGTTTTAGATGCCATCCCTCGATTGTTCCACGACTGCTTGTTCCACGACTGCTTGTTCCACGACCGGCCGCGGGCATATCCCGCCTGCCCCGCGCCCAGCCCCTCCCCTCCACCCCATCCCCGAGCCCCCACAACCAATCCCGCCCTCTGCTACTCTCATCCACAATGAGCGCCGCTCCCTCATCCACCACCCCAGCCACCACCGTCTGCATCATTGGCGGAGGCCCCGCCGGCATCATGCTCGGCTTCCTCCTCGCCCGCGCCGGCATCCACGTCACCGTCCTCGAAAAATACAAAGACTTCTTCCGCGACTTCCGCGGCGACACCATACACCCCTCCACCCTCGAAATCCTCTACGAGCTCAACCTCCTCGACCGCTTCCTGCAACTCCCCCACTCCCAAATCTCCGAGCTCTCCGCCATCATCGGCGGCCAGCAATTCCGCATCGCCGACTTCACCCACCTCCCCACCCACGCCAAATTCATCGCCCTCATGCCCCAATGGGACTTCCTCAACTTCCTCGCCGCCGAAGCCGCCCACTTCCCTACCTTCACCCTCCGCATGGAGTGGGAAGCCACCGGCCTCCTCCAGCAAAACGGCATCACCACCGGCGTCCAGGCCAACACGCCCCACGGCCCCGTCACCATCCCCGCGCACCTCACCATCGGCTGCGACGGCCGCCACGCCATCTCCCGCGTCGCCGCCCATCTCCCCCTCATCGACTACGGCGTCCCCATCGACGTCCTCTGGCTCCGCCTCCCCCGCAACCCCGGCGACCCCGAGTACGGCCTCGGCTACGTCAACTACGGCCGCCTCATCATCCTCATCAACCGCAACGACTACTACCAGGTCGGCTACCTCATCGCCAAAGGCGACTTCCCCAAAATCCAATCCGCCGGCCTCCCCGCCTTCCAGCAAAGCATCGAGCGCATCGTCCCCTTCCTCGCCGGCCGCACCAGCTGCCTCGACTCCTGGGACAAAATCAAGCTCCTCACCATCGAAGTCAATCGCCTCCAGCAATGGTCCTCCCCCGGCCTGCTCTGCATCGGAGACGCCGCCCACGCCATGTCCCCCGTCGGCGGCATCGGCATCAACATCGCCCTCCAGGACGCCGTAGCCACCGCCAACATCCTCACCGAATCTCTCCTCACCAGCGGCGCCACACCCCACGACCTCGTCCGCGTCCAGCACTACCGCGAGCGCGCCGTCCACAACACCCAGCGCGTCCAAGTCTTCGCCCACAAGGTCCTGCGCCGAGTCCTCCACAACCCCGGCCCCGTAAAACCCCCACTCCTCCTCAAGCTCCTCACCGCCATCCCCGGCTTCCAACAACTCCCCGCAAGATTCGTAGGCCTCGGCCTCCAACCCCAACACATCCAAACCCCCACCTCGTAGTTTCCCAAAACCCGACTTTGCGGGAACGGTAGGCTGAGCGCTGGTATATCGTGATCCCATGATCGCCGCTGCTCGTATCGGTATGTTGTCTGCGTTGCTCTTTGCGTCGCTTGCCGTTGCACAAACTGCCAAAGATCAAGAGGAGTTTGCTTATGTGCGACATCAAATTGCCACCTCACACTCCTTCACCCCAAAACACGGAATGGTGCCCGACTCATCTACCGCCGCCGCTATCGCCTATGCCGTAGCCGTTCCTGTTTACGGCAAGAAGGAGATGGATAGCGAGCAGCCGTTTCGTGCTGATTTAAAAGGTGGCGTTTGGACCGTGCTGGGAACGCTTCACTGCTCATCCTGTGATGGAGGTACCGTCGTCGTTCAGATTGAGAAGACTACCGGCAAGATCGTCTATATGACTCATTTCCAGTAAGCGGCGGCGGCATCGCTTCCTCACGCAAAACGGCGATTTTGTCGAAGTTCGCTCTGCCGAACAGGCGACTTTGCCAACTTAGACAAAATGCGACTTTAGAGGCACCATCTACGACTGTGCTGACTTAGACGAATATAAGCAGCGATCCAGCCATTCGCGGTACCACCTAGAGAAAGTAGCCGGCGAGCCGTCCGCAAGGCGTATGGGCTTGATTCCACCGTACTCGCTACGTCTGTCGTCCCATAGATACCCCGCTTGATCTCCACTCACCACCGGCAGTATTCGCAGTGCGCATCCTTGGTGACAAATGGGGAAACTTCCGTTGATCAAAGCAACATTCCAGTAGGTGCGGTCAAAGGCTTTCATCTGTTTCCAGTATTCAGCTTCGTCCCGGTCAATCAAATCGTCATCGGGCTTTGTGGAGAGGTCGTTCCACTCTTTGTCGAAAGGGAATGTCTTGGAAAGAACGCCTATGTCTCCTTCCCCCCAATCACGCAGATCGAAGTTGTCATCCACCTTGCCAAGCGGAAAGACGCCGTAGAACGGTCCTGCTCCCCCGTTTCCTACCGACATCAAAAAGGCACGATAGTCACTGGGCAGCTTTACACCATGTGTTCTCTCGAAGGTGGCTAAATCCGCTTCGTTCAGTTCTGGATTTAGATCGAAGCCGTGCGCTTCCGCACCGAACACGTCAGACTCCGAACTCCTCAAGGAAGCCAAAGCGTGGGCGACATGGAAACGATCGAGTTCAGGCATAAGGCAGATTCTAAGCCGCGACGTCCTCAAAAACGGGGTTTTCGGAAACTACGATTGAGAGGCCGGGTGCCCCATTCATACGCAGCCCTATGCGGATGAGTGGGTTCCGCTCTGCCGAAGGCCGGAGTGAAGCCGCAGGCGAAACGACCAAATCGCCTTCCTCCGCCCAGCCCAATCCCGCGCAGAACCCCTCAACCCTCCATCAGCCCCGCGTCCGCCGCCGACCCTAATCGCCAGTGTCCGTCCGTATCAGCAGCGCCTCCTCCGTCCCGTTCTTCGACTCAGCCAGCAGCCGCACATCATCTCCCTTCCCAACATGCAGCCGCATACCCGTAGCAACCCCCTCGGCCGAATCCACAACCGTCTTGTCCGACACCGCGACCGTCTCCGTCTTTCCGTCCGCCGTCCGAACCGTCAGAACGCGATCGTGTTTATTGAACCCCACAACCTTCCCCGACGATACCTGGAAAGGGCCGGCCCCCAGGCTCTGCACCGCAACGGCAGTCCTCGCATCGCCGTCCCAGTAGTAGTACAGAATCACATGCGAGCCGTCGGCCTTCACCGTCTCCGGCGAGGACGTACCGGCACGCACGTCCTTATCGAAATTAAGGTTCGGTTCCGATTTCGGCGGAAGCTGAAACGACCCCGAAGACCCATCATCCGGAGTCAGCGTAAGGCTGTTCGCAGCAGGAGAAACATCCTGCAGCGTTCCCCCCAACGCGTGGACCACGGCTTGCCCGCTTGCCGCGCTACAACAGCACGCAAACGTCACCGCAATTAAGCAGCTAAGCTTACTTCTGGTTTGCATCATCGTTCTGGTATGCATGGTCGTTCTCCTCATCGTTCTCGACGCCTGCCGAGAGTTCGCACGAGCCTCACCGTACGAGCTGCGAGACGGTAGAGGTTCCGTCGCGACGTTGTAGATCAAGGAGCCTGCTGCTGGAAGCGCTCCCCTTCCGCAACCTCAGGACATGCACGTCGCGACCATTCTATCTCGTATCACGACATCACAACACAGAAACCTCTGCCCCACCCATCGGATCACCCCAACCCCCCGCCGACTCCCAACCCTGTCAACCCCCCAGTCCCCACCAAAACCGCCAAACCCCCTGTCAACACCGGCGATTTATATTTTCAAAACCTGGCATAGTTACCCCCTCCCACTAGCTACAATTGAATAGGATCCCCTTCCACCACCAAACCTACGTCGCTCCGCCTCCAAGGGCCCACGGCCCGACATATACCAGCCTGCGGCGACGGCCCAGGAGACGGCCAACACAAAACCGAGGGCCATGAGCCCCACCAAACCGCCCCCAACCCGGGGATACTTTGCTATCTAACCCACCCACTTTCATCCACTTACACCCGATTTTTACTCCCGAACCGGGATACTTTGCTATCTAACCGCCATACCATCATCGACTTACAAGCAATTTTCGCTCCCAGAGGGGGGGAGGGGGTAGCACCGGGTATATCCTCCCTCTGTACGCGAAAGGGCAAATCATGCCGGTTGTCTTCATCCTGATCTTCGTCATCGCCATCTTTGTCCTCGTCCTGATCGCCAAAACTTACTACCAGGTCCGCACCTTCACCGCAGGCGTAGTCGAGCGCTTCGGCAAGTTCGACCGCATCACCCGCCCCGGCCCGCACCTCCTCCTCCCCTTCGCCGAGCGAGTCTACTTCGTCGACCTCCAGGTCAAGCAGGCCCAATTCCAGGTCGAGACCAAAACCCACGACAACGTCTTCGTCCAGATCCCCGTCAGCGTCCAATACCAGGTCCTCGACGACAAAATCTACGACGCCTTCTACCGCCTCTCTGCCCCGCAAAAGCAGATCGAGTCCTTCGTCTTCAACTCCATCCTCGGCCACGTCCCCAAGCTCACGCTCGACGAAACCTTCGAGCAGCAATCCGGCATCTCGGTCGCGGTAAAGAACGAGCTCGACTCCATCATGTCCGGCTTCGGATTCAACATCCTCACCGCCCTCGTCACCGACATCATCCCCGACATCAAGGTCAAGGCCGCGATGAACGACATCAACGCCGCCCAGCGCGCGCAAGTCGCCGCTCAGGCCCGCGGCGAAGCCGAGAAGATCCTCAAGGTCAAGCAAGCCGAGGCCGAAGCCGAATCCAAAGCCCTCCAGGGCAACGGCATCGCCCGCGAGCGCCAGGCCATCATCGATGGCCTCTCCGCCTCCATCGAGCACTTCCAGCACGGCGTCCCCGGCTCCACCGCCGGCGAAGTCATGGCCCTCGTCCTGCTCACCCAGTACTTCGACACCCTCCGCGACATCGGCACCCGCGGCGGCACCAACACCCTCTTCCTCCCCAACAATCCCGGAGCCTCCAACGACTTCCAGACCCAGATCCTCGCCGGCCTCCGCGGCGGCCAACCTCCCGCACCCGGCCCCGACGCCCCCCGCGCCGTCCTCCCGCCCCGCCCCGAAAACCCACCGCCCCCACCCGTAGGAACCCCCGGCACCCCCAACCCCTACACCGGCATATAATCCCAAGGTCGAGTATTCGCCAAACACAACAGCACGGCCTACCAGGACAGGCCGCGCTCTTGCCCGCGCCTTCTTTCTGCCATCCCTCCGGGAATCTGCTGTTCGCTCTTGCCCGCGCCGCAGACGCCCCACAACATCGCAATGCTAGAACTGTAAACACATGGACAACACCGCCCTCTCCGAACCCGTCACCCGGCAACCCGCCGCACTCCCAGCGCGCAGTCCGTATTCCATCACAATCGCTCTCATAGCGATCAACGTCCTGGTCTTCCTCGCCATGGTGGTAAGCGGCGTCTCCCTCACGCAACCCACCACCCGCGACATACTCCTCTGGGGCGGCGACTTCGGCCCACTCACCGTAGGCGCTCACCAGTGGTGGCGCCTCCTCACCTCCTGCTTTCTCCACTTCGGCATCATCCACATCGGCATGAACATGTACGTGCTCTACCTGATTGGGCCGTTCATTGAAATCGTCTTTGGACGCATGCGCTACCTCGTCATCTACTTCATCGCAGGCCTCGCAGGCAGCATCGTCAGCGTAGCCGTCCATCCCCTGGCCGTCGGCGCAGGCGCATCCGGCGCCATCTTCGGACTCTACGGCGCCGTCTTCGGTTTCCTTCTCATACGACGTCGCACCCTCAATCCAGCCGCCGTCAGCAGCATTACCAGGTCAGCTGGAATCTTCGTCCTCTACAACGTCGTCTACGGTTCCATCAGCGGAACCACTGACATCTCCGCCCACCTCGGTGGTTTGCTCGCCGGCTTCCTCACAGGAATGCTGCTGGTCCCGCCCCGCCGGAACGCCTCATAACCTCTCCCGGGCAGGCAGAGCCGCCGCCTCCGCAGCGACCTCCGTCACATCCCCTCCGCTCGCCCTCCGCTATAGTCATCCTGTATTCGGGAGCTCCCATGCGCCGCAAGCGAATCATCCTCGCCCTCATAGCGATCGCAGTCATCACCGCCGCGCTGCTCTACTTCTTCACCCACCGCTCCACCACCCTCGCTTATTCCGGCACCATCGAAACCCGCGAGATCAATATTGGCTCCAAGATCGGTGGCCGCGTAACCAACGTCTTCGTCGAAGAAGGCCAGCAAGTCCCAGCCAACGCCCCGCTCGTAACCTTCGAGGCCGACCAATATCAAGCCCAGCGCGACCAGGCCGAAGCCACCGTCCTCCAGAACCGCGCCGACTATAGCCGCCTCCAGCAGGGTAACCGTCCGCAGGAGATCGCTGAAGCCGACGCCACGCTCCACGAAAATAAAGCGCTCCTCGACGAAGCCCTCAACGGCCCTCGTCCCGAAGACATTCGCCAGGCCCAGGCCGACTTCGCCGCCGCCAAAGCCAACGCCGTCGATGCCGAATCCACCTACGAGCGCATGAAGCCCCTCGTCGCCAACGACGTCATCTCCAAACAGCAATTCGACTCCTACAAAGCTCAGCGCGATAACACCGAGCAACTAGCCGAGTCCGCCCGCCAGCGCCTCGCCGTCCTTCAAGCCGGCACTCGCACCGAAGACATCCAGGCCGCTCGCCATCGCTACGAGCAAGCCCTCGCAGCCGACCAGCTCGCCCACGCCGGCTATCGCCATCAGGACATCACCAAGGGCAAAGGCAGTCTCGCCCAATCCCAGGCCCGCGTCACCGAGCTCGACACCATCCTCCGCGAAGCCCATCTCGTCTCCCCCGCCAACGCCACCGTAGAAACCGTCAGCGTCCGCCCCGGCGACCTCATTCCTCCCAACCAGATCGTCATCACTCTCCTCGAACCCTCGCAGCTCTGGGTCAAGGTCTACATCCCCGAAACCGACCTTAGCCGCATCCACGTCGGCCAGCCCGCGCAAGTCACCGTCGACTCTCTCGGAGGCCGCCACTTCACCGGATCCATCCAATCCATCAACTCCGCCGCCGAATTCCTCCCCCGCAACGTCCAAACCCGCGACGACCGCGAGCACGAAGTCTTCGGCGTCAAAGTCCACGTCGACAACCCCAACAACGTCCTCAAGTCCGGCATGTCCGCCACGGTAACCCTGCAATGAGTGGCGACGCGCAGCCAGCGGTCATCAACGCCGAACACCTCACCATCAAGTTCGGCAACGTCACCGCCGTAGACGACGTCTCCTTCCACCTCGACCGCGGCGAGCTCTTCGGCTTCCTCGGCCCCAACGGCTCCGGCAAAACCACCATCATCCGAGCCCTCTGCGGCCTCATCCCCCTCACCTCCGGCGACGCCACCATCCTCGGCATGGACGTCCGCCAGCACGCCGCCGACATCAAGCAGCACGTAGGCTACATGTCCCAGAAGTTCGGCCTCTACGAAGACCTAACCGTCGAAGAGAACCTGAACTTCTACGCCGCCGCCTACGGCCTCTCTCCCGCCGCGATCAAACCCCGCATCAACGAGCTCCTCGACCTCACTAGCCTCCACCCCTACTTCACCCGCCGCGTCTCCCAACTCTCCGGCGGCTGGAAGCAGCGCCTCGCCCTCGCCTGCGCCATCATTCACTCCCCTGAAGTCGTCTTCCTCGACGAGCCCACCGCCGGCATCGACCCCGTCGCCCGCCGCTCCCTCTGGGACCTCTTCTTCCAACTCTCCGGCCAGGGCGTCACCTTCTTCGTCACCACTCACTACATGGACGAAGCCGAGCGCTGCGGCCGCCTCGGCTACATCTACATGTCCAAACTCATCGCCCTCGGCTCCGTAGCCGACCTCCAAAAACTCCCCGACGCCAACCCGCCCAACACCTCCCGCCTCGAATTGGAATCCCGATCCTCCGCCGCTCCCATTGTCTCCACCCTCCTTCCTCAACTCCGCCAGTTCTCCGGCGTCCGCGAAGCCACCATCTTCGGCCGCGCCATCCATGCCCTCGTCGACAAGTCCGCCATCGACCCCCTCCACACCGCCTTCCCTGAACTCTCCATCCGCACCATCGAGGCGTCCCTCGAAGACATCTTCGTAACCCTCACCTACCACATCATGGCCGAGCAAAAATGACGACTTCGCCGCAGCCCGACTCTCGCCGTGCGCGCAGCACCGCCGCCCGCGAAGGACCGCCGTCCACGCAGGGCCGCAGCATCTTCTTCGGCCTTCGCGCCGTCGCCCGCAAAGAGTTCACCCACATCCTCCGCGACCCCTCCACCCTCTTCTTCGCGCTCCTCATCCCCATCCTCCAGCTCTTCCTCTTCGGCTACGCAGTCGACACCAACGTCCGCCAGGTCCCCACCGTCATCTTCGACGAATCGAACACCCAGCAAAGCCGCTCCCTCATCCAGGCCTTCGCCGCCTCCGACGTCTACCAGATCACCACCTACGTTCACTCTGAGCCCGCCATGTACGACACCATGCGTTCCGGCCGTGCGCGCGTCGCCCTCCGCATCCCCTTCGACTTCGCCCGCAACCTCCAACTCCACCGCACCGCCTCCGTCCTCGTTCTCGTCGACGGCTCCGACTCCAACATCGCAGGCATCGCCGTAGACACCGCCACCGGCATCGCCTTCGAACAATCGTCTCTCCTCGCCCCCACCGCCACGACCCCCGCCATCGAAGTCCGCCCCTCCGTCCTCTACAACCCCGCCACCCGCTCCGCCAACTTCTTCATCCCCGGCCTCATCGCCATCCTCCTCCAGATGATGATCATCCTCCTCATCGCCCTCTCTCTCGTCCGCGAACGCGAGCGCGGAACCCTCGAGCAGCTCAAGATGACACCCATCGCCCCACTCGGCCTCATGGTTGGCAAGATGATTCCCTATGGCGTGCTAGCCTTCTCGGAACTCTGCCTCATCCTCACCCTCATGCGTTTTATCTTCCAGGTGCCCATCCATGGCAGCGTCCTCCTTCTTCTGCTGATGTCGCTGCCCTTCCTCCTAACCGTCCTCGGCATAGGACTCATCATCTCCACCCGCGCCAAAACCCAGGCTGAAGCCTTCCAGCTCGCCATGGGCACCATCCTCCCCTCCGTCTTCCTCTCCGGCTACATCTTCCAAATCTCCAACATGCCGCTCTTCTTCCGCTCCGTCAGCGCCATCATCCCCGCCACCTACTACATCCAGGTCATCCGCGGCGTTGTTCTGCGCGGAGCCGGCTTCTCCGACCTCTGGCTCAACGCCCTCATCCTCACCCTGATGGGCTCCACCGCCATCCTCCTGGCCGCCTACGCCTTCGTCAAACAGAACGCCGTCTAGAGCCCAACCTGCTGATACATGACGATTTATTCACACACATAATCCGGAATTGTGACGGAAATCACATCTTCTAGAGAGCTTTTTTGCGTACCCTTAGACCAATATCCTCTTCAGCCTCAGAGAAGTGCGTCGCTGCCAGCTCATACGGAGATTCAGCGCATGCACGTCCTCACCGGCCCCCCACACGTATTGCTCCAGGCCATCTTCAACACCTTGAAGATCGTCTTGTACGGGCTCATTGCTCCATTCGTCCTAGTCGCCATGCTGGCTGCCCTGATGTGCGTCCTGCTCGACTTCATCTGGTTCCGCATCCACGAGATGCTCCTCGGCAATCCAGCCCCCAAAGGCCTTTGGGAGTTCTAACTTCACCAGCTCTCCGTCCCGCCTGATCGCCGCCAGAGCCGCAGCGCCATCGTCACCCCACGCAACACGTCGCTATCGTCTCTTCGACCCCATCCGCTCCACCACCGGCCGCCGCCAGCACCGCGTCTCATGGTCATTTACCATCCCCGCGGCCTGCATCCACGCATACACAATCACCGGCCCTACAAATTTGAATCCCCTCTTCTTCAGCTCCATGGATACCTTCTCCGACAACTCTGTCGACGCCGGAATCCTCGCCCTTCCACGCTGATCCCACGAATCCTGGACCGGCCGCCCGCCCACAAGCCCCCACACCCAATCCGCAAATCCCTCGCCTTCCTTCTCCATAGCGCAATAGATCTTCGCGCCCGCAATCGTCGCCTCAATCTTCGCCCGAGCTCGCACAATCCCCTCATCCGCCATCAGTCGGGCAATGTCCTTCTCCCCAAACCGCGCGACCTTCCTCGGATCAAATCCCTTGAACGCACGCCGAAACCCTTCCCGCTTCCGCAAAATAATCTGCCACGACAGACCCGCCTGAAATCCCTCCAGCATCAGCAGCTCCCACAGCGCTCGCCCATCGCGCTCCGGCACCCCCCACTCCTCATCGTGGTACGCGCGCATCCCCTCATCGCCCTCCGCCCATCCACATCGCACCTTCATCCGCTTCGCCATAACCACCCCTCCTCATCGCGCAATCTCGATGGCCGCGCCGCCTTCTATCCTGAAAGTCCAAATTCTCAAACGAAAATATCGCCGCACGGGAGTATCTACCCGGATTCCCACAGTCCATTCATCCCATTTGTTTCCAAGGACATCCCGTTTTGGGACTAAAGTATGGAACATCGAGGCCGATAAATATGAGTACCATGTCACAGCCAATTCAAACCGTTGAAGATATAGTGCCTGCTTCCGGCGCGCAACGGCCCGTTAGCAACAAGAATAACGGGGACTCAGGCCGCCTCAAGAGCTCCCTTCACATGCTGACAACTATCTTCGTCGCTCCGCTGCTCTTGATTCTGGCTCTCTTCGGATTCTTCGTCGTAGTCGCGGATTTCACTTGGTTCCGTCTCCGCAACCTCCGCAAAGGCCAGCCCCGGCCCAAAGGCCTCTGGGAGTTCTAACCCACCCCATCCGCACGCAGCACACACGGCGACACGCGGTCGAACCACACCACCCCCGCCGCCTCGCTACACCCCCTCCACCGCATCGGCCAACGCTGCCCCTGCCTATCGCGTCTCCAGCTCCTTCGACACCCTCGCGACCTTCTCTTCCTTCGGCAACTTAGCTAGCTCTTCTGACAACCGATGAGCCTCGCGCGCGTGTTCCATCGCCAGCATGGACTGCTCATGTGCTCCCATATGATCGTTCTTGTTATGCGAAGCCGCCGCCGCTTCATGCGCGTGCGCCGCCTGCATATGACGCTCCGCTGCCGCTGAATGCTGTGTAGTGGGCATATCGATATCCTCTGCTTCTTAAGATGCCACGCAGCCCTCCCGAGACGCCCACCCTCTCGCTGACATCTTCCGCCAGAAGAAAAGCGCCTGACCGCCAGCAACTTCGCCGACGAACAAGCGCCCTTCCTAATCTCTTACTTAAGGACTTAGCAGTTGAAGTTGACTTCTTCTTCCTCTTCCACGCCATAGCGCCGCAGCAGGTTCGGCAAATTCTGCGAGAACGCCGCACGCGGCATCACCACGTCGCAACCCGCCTCCACCGCCTTCGCCTTCAGATCTCCCTGCAGATGCGACAGGAATCCGATGATCGAAGCCGAGCGCTTCAGCTTGGCCTTCAGCTTCGGAATCAGCGTGAGCGGCTTCGCATTCGCATTGTTCAGATCGAACACGATCAGCGCCGGCTTGTTCTCTTCGCTCTCCGTCAACGCCGCCACAGCGTCCTTATCGTTCTTGATGAACGACACCTTCACGCCCAGCTTCTTGGCCGTCTCCTGGATCTTCGCCTGGAAGAACAGCTCCTCAATAAAGAAGTAGATGTGCGTCTGTGCACCCTCAGGAATCGGAATCGGTCGCGGCATCGAGCGGTCAATTGGCTGCGAGTCTCCCGTATGCCGATGCCCGTTCCTGCGCCCATGTCCCGGCAGCTGGATCGTCGACGGCGGTGCATCGCCAAACTCTCCGGTCGCGCGATAGCTATGATCCATTGGGCCAACAAACCCGCGCTCCCGAGGCTGTCCGCCGCCCTTGCCCTTGCGCTTGAATCCGCCTACCTGGTTGCCAAAGTTATCCGGCCGATAGCCTCCGCCACCGCCGTATCCATTCCCATTGGACGACGAACTCGCCTCCGCGCGGAAGTCGTTGCCCGGATTCTCGCTCCGGCCGCCACCACCGCCGCCGCCCGGACGCCGTTCCCGGTCTCTGAATTTCTTCTTCCAGCGCTTGCCGCCCTGGCCCTGCTGCTGACCATTGCCCTGTGGCTGTCCCCCACCCTGCGGCCTGCGCGCCTGTTGCGGCGCAGCCGACGCTGCCAGTGCCAGGCTCTCGCCTTCCATCACCAGCGGCACATTCGGCGAACCCGCTTCGCCATCGCCACCAGCGACCGACGGGCCATCGCCCGCTACCTTGTTCTTCCGCTTGCGCCGCCGTCGCCGGCTGCTCTTGCTCTGACCCATACCCGGTCCGGGCTGGCTGCCGTCGTTGGCCCCTCCAGACTCCGAGCCTTCGAAGTCTGAGTTACCGTAATCGCCGCCGCTATACTCCTCCGTCGCGTCGTACGACGAAGTGTCTACTGCATTCTGCTCTGACATGGTGCTGTGGTTTCCCCTTGCAATTGGGTGCTTGAGGCGTATCGGACATGTCTCTGTCTTGGCCCTTCGGTCCTGTGCGGACTCGACCGGGACTGTCTCCGAAACGGGTCAATCGTAGTCTCTCTCAAGCGTTGACTCGAAGATGATCTGTCGTACCTTGCCGGCCAATGTTACCCGTCGCAGCGCCTGCGCGCCTGACCATTCCCGGCCCGCCTGCCACACCCGGCAAACGGCTTGCTGCTCTTGAAGTGCTCTCGTCCAACATCATTTTGGGGGAATCAAAGCCTTAGTTCTTCACTTCCAGCCAAAAGCTTTGCACTTCCAACCCAACAATTAGCTCAGCCTTCATCGTCCCTGCGGCTCAGCTTCTCTACTGCACTCTCGGAGCGACTCTCTTGTTCGCTAAATTTGATTGAACCTCATTGTGGTCCAGATCGCCGTAGCACGCTATCGGTTGATCTCGGAACGAATCATGGAGTGCTCGGTTGCCACCTTCGCAACCTTTAGATTGCCCCATCTTGCGATTCGGGCATCTGCCAGAACCCACGCTAATACTCCGATAGCTCATCGGGTACGTCAATCCGCCGGAAGATGCACGGCAAGATTTCAACCCCTAAGCCCGCGGAACATCACGATCTTACGCTTGGCAGCAGAGAAGTGCAACCATTAAAGAGGTCCCATCGAATCATAGGGTTACCTCGTTCCAGCAACCTTCCGCATCGCCCAGGGATGCAACCTGTCCCCCGGAAGCCATTGGGCCATCTCCCCTCCCCGGAAGATGGCCCTAGCCCCTAACAGCCAGTCACTGGCCTCCAAATGGTCCTTGCGGCGCCGAAGCTCCCGAAGGTCCTTTGCTTGGTTAGGGGGAGACTCCTCTTGTATGGGAATCTCTACATCCCTTTACCCGTGAACTGCGCAGGCTCCAAACATCCGTGAGTCAAGCTCTGTAACGCCCGGCTTGATCTCCTACATCTGTAACTGTTGCAATCGCCATACCAAACCAAAAACCGCCATTTCCCTCGGAAACGGCGAAATCCCACCGCCAGAAACCACCAAAAACCGGAAATGCCCCCCTCCAACCTCCGCTTTTCGGAAGAGTTTCCCCCCTCGCCCCCCCATCCCACTTAATCCCGTCAATTGACCCCACTCCCACCGTCTCCTATAATTGCCGTCAGCCGACTGTCCTCTCGCGCCCGCGACCCTCTCCTTCATTCTCGACGATGAGAATAGAGCAAGCGGAAAACACTCTCGAGTGTTTCAACGGGCGGAGGAAGGTGCGGCAGCCTTCCCTGCGGCGCTTTGCGCCGGGAGTAACCCAGCCGAAATCTCTCCGGAATCCGGATCCTTATAGGAGTTTCAAACACCGCATGAACCGTACCTTTGTCCTTGCTACTGCGCTGGCAACCGGCCTCGCAGCCTCCTCCCTCCTCGCACAAACTACAACTCACGCACCGGCAACCGCCCGCCCCGCAGCTCCCACCGCTCAGGCTGAGGTCAAGCCCGAAGCCATCCCCGCAAAGGTCGCCGTCATCGCGTTCGAGCAGGGTGTCGTCGCCACCAACGAAGGCCAGCGCGCCGTACTCGATATCCAGAAGAAGTACGAACCCAAGAAGACTGCCATCGACGCTCAGTCCGCTGAGATCGATTCCCTCAAGAAGCAGTACCAGGCTCTTCCCACCACCATCTCCGACGAGGAGCGCGCCGCTCGCCTCAAGACGATCGACGACAAGACCAAGGCTCTCCAGCGCGACGTCGAAGATGCTCAGAACTCCTACAACACCGACGTCCAGGAAGCCTACGGCAAGGTCGCCCAGAAGTTCGGCGGCACCGCAGTCAAGTATGCCCAGGATCACGGCTTCACCCTGCTCCTCAACATCGGCGGCCAGCAGCAGCTTCCCACCGTGCTCTGGTGGCAGCGTGAAACCGACGTCACCCAGGCTGTCATCGACGCCTACAACGTAGCCTCCGGCGTAGCAGCTCCCCCGCCGCAAGCTCCCACCGCTCCCCGCCGCACTCCGGCAGCTGCGCCCCACCAGTAATCGCAGCAGCGGCAAGCAAGAATCTGCAAACAAGAATGGAGGCCATCAGGCCTCCATTCTTGTTTGCGTCTATTCTCACGAAGCGGGTTGAAACGCTGCCGCTGGTCGAAGGGGCACGGCTTTAGCCGTGCCGTAGATATCATCGTTCCGCTTCGGCTTCAGCCGCTGAGGCGAACGGTTGCGAGCTCTCCAACGTTTGGCAACTCACTATAACCCCCCTACTCCTCGCCCACCTTCAACACCGCCAGGAACGCCTCCTGCGGAATGTCCACTTTCCCAATCCGCTTCATCCGCTTCTTGCCTTCCTTCTGCTTCTCCAGCAGCTTGCGTTTACGGCTGATATCCCCGCCATAGCACTTCGCAATCACATTCTTCCGAATCGCCGTCACCGTCGACCGCGCGATCACCTTTGACCCGATCGCCGCCTGGATCGCCACTTCAAACATCTGCCGCGGAATCAGCTCGCGCATCTTCTCCACCAGCGCCTTGCCGCGATCGTACGCAGAATCGCGATGCACGATGATCGAAAGCGCATCCACCGGATCGCCGCCAATCAAAATATCCATCTTCACCATCGGTGAAATCCACGATCCCGCCAGGTGATAATCCAGCGACGCATACCCGCGCGACACCGACTTCAGCCGATCATAAAAATCCAGCACAATCTCATTCAGCGGCAACTCGTACGTCAGCATCACCCGCGTCTCCGACACATACTCAAAATTCTGCTGCCGCCCGCGCTTGTCTTCCACCAGCTTCAAAATCCCGCCCACATACTCTTCGTTGGTAAGAATCTTCGCCGTAATCACCGGCTCTTCAATCTGCTCGATCTCGGTGCTGTCCGGCCAGCGCGAAGGATTATCCACCTCAATCACAGACCCGTCCGTCAACGTAATCCTGTACCGCACCCCAGGAGCCGTCGTGATCAAATCCAGGTTGTACTCGCGCTCCAGCCGCTCCTGAATAATTTCCAGATGAAGCAGCCCCAGAAACCCACACCGAAATCCAAAGCCCAACGCCACCGAACTTTCCGGCTCAAAATTAAAACTCGCATCATTGAGCCGCAGCTTCTCCAGCGCATCCCGCAACAGCGCATGCTCATGCGAGTCCACCGTATAAAGTCCCGCGAACACCATGCTCTTGATGTCTTCAAATCCCGGCAGCGCCTCAGCGCACGGCCGGTCGACATGGGTAATCGTGTCGCCCACCTTGGTGTCGGCAACATTCTTAATCGTCGCCACAAAAAATCCAACTTCGCCCGCGCTCAATTCGTCCAGCACCACCGGCTTCGGCGTCATCACGCCCATCGACTCCACATCGAACTGCCGCCCATTCGACATGATCTTGATCCGATCGCCCTTCCGCAGCCGCCCATTGATAATCCGAGCCAGCACGATCACGCCGCGATACGCATCGAACCAGCTATCAAAAATCAGCGCCTGCAGCGGAGCTTCCGCATCGCCCTTCGGCGGCGGCAGCAGCATCACCACCGCCTCAAGAATGTCCGCCACATTCAGCCCGGTCTTCGCGCTCACGCACACCGCATCCGATGCCGGCAGCCCCACCGACTTCTCAATCATCGCCTTCGTGCGCTCAATGTCCGCGCTCGGCAAATCAATCTTGTTGATGACCGGAATAATCTCCAGCCCACCCGCAATCGCCAGGTAAGCATTTGCCAGCGTCTGCGCCTCCACACCCTGCGACGCGTCCACCACCAGCAGCGCACCCTCGCACGAAGCCAGCGAGCGCGAAACCTCATAACTGAAATCCACGTGCCCCGGCGTATCAATCAGATTCAGCTGATACGTCTCGCCATCCGACGCCGTATACATCATCCGCACCGTGTGCGCCTTGATCGTGATCCCGCGCTCGCGCTCCAGGTCCATCGCGTCCAGCACCTGGGCCTGCATCTCGCGCGAGGTCAAGCTCCCGGTCAGCTCCAGCAGCCGGTCCGAAAGAGTTGATTTGCCGTGGTCAATATGCGCGATGATCGCGAAGTTGCGGATGTGCTTTGGATCCATGGAGAGTGCGATTAGCCCTAACCTCCATCTTAACACCCGCACGAACCCTCGCCCCACTGCGCTCTCGGCCCACAAAGAACCAGCCAGCCCGTCCAACCCTTACAATGTGGTTGTTGATGCCGACTTTGAAAACTACCTCTCTCGTCAGGCGCTCCCTCGCCGTGACCTCTTCGCTGTTTGCACTGCTGACGCTCATCGGTTGCCCGAGCGGCACCAGCCGTTCCGCCGCTCCCGGGTCAGCGCCCGCCAACGCCACCGCTCCAACCCTGCACCAGCAGGCTCCCAATCAAGCGCAGACTCAGGCGCAAACGCAGGCACAACAGTCCGCCAACCTCGTCATCGCAGCCCAGCACGCACAGAAAGTACAGGCGCTCATCGCGAAAACCGAGGCCAGCTATCAATCCGGCGTCGCCAACTACAACGCCAACCGCCTCGACGCAGCGCGCCAGGACTTCGACGCCGCCGTCGACACCATGCTCTCCAGCGGCATGGACCTCAAGAACGATCCCCAGCTCTCCGAAGAGTTTGACCAACTGCTCTCTGCCATCAACTCCCTCGAGATGGTCGCCCTCAAGCAAGGCAACGGCTTCTCCGGCCAGATCGAAGAAGCTCCCGCCGAAGCCGCCAACGAAGTCACCTTCGCCTCCAACCCTGAGCTCGTCGGAAAAATCGCCGCGGAGCTTAAGACCACCCAGTCCGATCTTCCCCTCGTCGTCAACGACTACGTCGCCGGCTGGATCAACTACTTCTCCAACAACCCCGCCGGCCACGCTCACCTCGCCCGCTCGCTCGAGCGCGCCGGCAAATATCGCGCCATGATCTCCAAAGATCTCGCCGCCCAGGGTGTCCCGCAAGACCTCATCTATCTCGCGGTAGCCGAGTCTGGCTTCCAGCCCCAGGTCGTCAACGCCGGCTCCGGCGCCGGCGGCATGTGGCAGTTCATGCCCTTCCGCGGAGCCTACGGCCTCGAGCGCAATGGCTTCTTCGATGAGCGCTTCGACCCCGAACAGTCCACCCTCGCCTACGCCCGCTACATGAAGTCGCTCTACAACCAGTTCGGCGACTGGTACCTCGCCATGGCCGCTTACAACTGGGGACCCGGCCACGTGCAACACGCCGTCGCCAAGACCGGCTACGCAGATTTCTGGGAACTCTACCGCCTGAACGCCCTCCCCGGCGCCACCAAGAACTACGTCCCCAGCATCATCGCCGCGGCCATCATGGCCAAGAACCCCAAACAGTATGGCCTCACCGACGTCGTTCCCGATGCCCCCGTGCTCTCCGACGAAGTCACCACCAGCTACGCCATCGACATGCGCCTCGTCGCAGACCTCACCAACTCAACCCTGCAGGAGATCGTCGCACTCAACCCCGCCCTCCTCCGCCTCACCACGCCCGACGACATCCCCTACGGCCTCCACCTTCCCCCCGGCACCCGCGACATGTTCCTCGATCGCCTGAAAGGTATTCCCGAAGGGGATCGCACCAGCTGGCGCTTCCACGTGGTGCAGAATGGCGAGACCCTCGATCAGATCGCCGAGTCCATGCACGCCCACGCCGCCGAAATTAAGTCCGTCAATGACCTCACCGACCCCATCGAGACCGGCGACGAACTCGTCATCCCCATCGCCGCCAGCAGCCGCCTCAAACCCAATGAGCGTTACACCATGCGCCGCAACGACACCCTCGTCACCGTCGCCGATCGCTTTGGCGTAACCGTCGAGCAGCTCCGTGCATGGAATCACCTGTCCTCCAACCGCGTCCCCGCTGGCCATTCGCTCTATGTCGTCGAGCCCATTCGCCTCGCTCCCGCCGCGCGCGAACACCGTCATCACGGCGGCCGCACCTCCGCAAACAAGTCCAGCGAAAAGTCCCACACCAGCGCCGGACACAAGCCTTCCGCACACTCCAGCGGCCACGCCCACACCGCCAGCAACGAAAAAAAGAAGTCGAAAAAGAAGTCGGGCGCGAAGTGACGGCCCTCACACTCGGTAGTAACCCCCGGACTGCGGGTAGAAAAATATGCACTGCCCCAAAAAAGGTGCTTGCTATTTCATAGCTCCACGCGTAATCCTGTTGACACCATCATGCGGCGCATCTATTTTGCATGACGCAAGATACGGCTTCAAGGAACGCAAGGGTTGCAAGATTGATTTACCGCAACACACGAAAAACGGAGTTGGGGGAAAAGGTCATGTTGCAGGACGAAGAAACGATCAAGCTCTACGCAGCCGGTTACGATGATGACGACACGGACGAAGTGATCGATGTCGACTCGCTCGATGAAGAGGACGAAGAAGAGGAATTCAACACCGCTTCCGTGATCCACGTCGAGGAAGCTGAGATCTTCGCTCCGCCTCCCACACCCGTCGCTCCCTACGAGCCGCCCACGCGCCTCTCGGTTGAGCCCACCCCCAGCGCGCCTCCGCCTCCGCCCGCTGCACCCAAAAAGGCGCCGGCGAAAAAAGCTCCCGCAAAGAAAGCTGTCGCGAAAAAGGCTCCTGCCAAGAAGGCGCCCGCCAAGAAAGCCCCTGCGAAGAAAGCCGTCAAGAAAGCAGTCAAGAAGGCTCCAGCCAAAAAGGCCGTGAAGAAGGCCGTCAAGAAGGCTGCGAAGAAGGCCCTCGCCAAAAAGAAGGCTGCGGGTAAAAAGATTTCAAGTTCTGCCGCGAAGTCAACACGTGCTCTGCGCGGCGGTAAGTCTGCCCCTAAAAAGGCAGTCGGCAACAAGAGCACAAAATCCAAAAAAACCACTATGAGAGGTAAGACCTTGGCAACGAAGAAAGCTGCAAAGAAAGCCGTAAAGAAGGCCGTCAAGAAGGCTCCTGCAAAGAAAGCCGTCAAGAAGGCAACCAAGAAGGCTGTCAAGAAGGCTGCACCGAAGAAGAAGTAACTTCGGGCACCACAACCGCAGTATAGGCAAGCAAAAGCGCCCGGCTCTCTTTCGAGACCCGGGCGTTTTTGCGTTTGCTCAAATCCGTTTCAGCTACTTCTTCTCTGCCGCGATCGCCGCCAGAACTTCCGCGCTGTGTCCCTGGATATCTTCAACCTTCCACGTCTTCACAATCTTGCCCTCAGGCGAGATCAGGAACGTGTCGCGCTCCGCGTAATGCATCGGCCCATACGACTTCACCGGCACACCATATGCGTCCACTACCTTGTGGTCAGGATCAGCCAGCAGCTTGAACGTAAGCGAATCCTTCGTGCAGAACGCCTTGTGGCTGTCCGTCGTATCGAGCGACACACCCAGCACCACCGCATTCAACGCCTCGTACTTGCTCAAATCGCGCTGGAAGTTGTGTGCTTCAATCGTGCATCCCTGCGTCTGGTCCTTGGGATAGAAATACAGAACCACCCACTTGCCCTTGTAGTCGTTCAGAGAAACCGGCAGGTTCTCCTGCGAGGGCAACGTGAAATTCGGCGCTTCACTTCCAACCGGCGCTGTATCTCTCGCGCCCGCCGCCGACACACTCTTCGTCAGCGCAAAACTTCCCGCCAACACCACTGCACATCCTGCTGCAATCCACCGTTTCCGAAGCATGGGAGATCTCCTGGGCACGGCGTCTAGCTGCAATCCGCACCGTCTGCAATCTTATCGCACCACCATTACGACTCGCGAAACGCACCCCACCCACTTAGCCCTCGTCGTCCGCGCCCGACCCCACCATCGAAATCCCCGCAGCATCCGCCGCCGCAACAACCGCCTCGCGATCAAACACCAGCGTCCTCCCCGCCTCCACGCACAAACACGTAGCCCCCGCCGCAACCATCGCCTCAATCGTTGGAACCCCCACCACCGGCACATCGAACCGCATATCCTGGTTCGGCTTCGCGACCTTCACCACGGTCAGCCGCCGCATCAGCGTGCTCGCCTCCCCACCCGAATCCATCGCACGAAAGATCTCCCCCGCTCGAGCAATCGTAGCGTCCGTCCCCTCCATCGCCTCCACCGCAACGCAAGCCCCCGCCGCAATCACCACCGTCTGCCCCAGATCAAATCCCGCAATCCCCCGCGCCACCTTCACCCCATACGCAATGTCGCCCAACTCCGTCTCGTCCGGACCGCGCTTCGTCATCACGCCCACTGGCGCCAGCATCGGCTCCAAAAATTCCGTCGACGACATCAGCGTGATCCCCTCATCCTCCAGCACCTTCGCGACCGCCCCCAGCAGCATATCCGTATTCCGAGTCCGCAAATTCAGCAGCAGCTTCCCCAGCCGCCAGTCTGGCCGAATGCTCGAAAAAATCTGCTTATGCTTTACCTGCCCCGCCATCACCGCGCGCGTCACGCCCTCGCGCTTGAACATCTCGATCAGCCGAGACAACTCCCCCAGCGACATCCAGTGCACCCGCACGCCGTCCGGATCGCCAGCCGCACGCTCATCCATCTCCGCATCGGTCTCTTCCTTGATCGCCGCCACCACCACGCGCAGCCCCTTCGCCCGCGCCGCATCCAGCAGTAGAAACGGAAACCGCCCATTCCCCGCAATCAACCCCAGCGAATCCACCCTCGCCCCACCTTCGCCGGCAGCCATACCTACTTAATCACTCCGCGTTCGCTCTTCTCCACAAACTCGACAAGATACCTCACGTGCTCTCCGCCCGCCCCCTGCGCAATCATCTCGTGAATCATCTCGAGCGCCTGCGTAGTGTTGTACTTGCCGTTCGTCAACAGCCGCATCGCCGTCGAAAGCTCGCGCAGCTGCTCCGCTGTAAATCCCTTGCGCTGCAATCCAACTTTGTTGATGCCATACGCCGCATTGTTGCGTTCCACGCTCGTCAACGAGTAAGGCATCACATCCTGCGTGATCGTCGTTCCGCCTCCAATATAGGCATACCGCCCAATAGTGCAGAACTGATGCACCGGAGCGTTTGCACTCAACGTCGCATAGTCCTCCACCGTCACATGCCCTGCCAGCGTCGCGCCATTCGGCAGAATGCATCCGTCCCCAATCAAGCAGTCATGCCCGATATGCACGTACGCCATAATCAGATTTCCCGACCCGATCTTCGTCGTCCCGCCGCCGCCCGCCGTCCCGCGCGACACCGTCACATACTCGCGAATCGTATTGTCGTCCCCAAACGTAACCCCCGTCGGCTCGCCCGCATACTTCAAATCCTGCGGTGCAATCCCCAGGCACGCAAACGAAAAAATCCTGTTCCGCGCCCCAAACGTCGTGCGCCCATCCAGCACCACATGCGACACTAGCTCGCACCCCTCACCCAGCACCACGTTCGATCCAATAATGCAGTAAGGCCCCACCGTGCAGCTCGCCGGAATCACGGCGCCCTCGGCAACAATCGCCGTCGGATGAATGCTCACTTCGCCCCAGCTTCCGCCGCAGCCTTCTTGTTTCCGCGCGGCACCAGCATACACATAATCGTCGCCTCACACGCCAGCACCCCATCCACCGTCGCCCGCCCCGACAGCTTCACCGCCGTGCTCCTCCAATTCAGCACTGTCACCTCAATCCGCAGCTGATCGCCAGGCACCACCGCCTTACGAAACTTCGCGCCTTCAATCCCGGTAAACACCATCAGCTTGTCATCCCGGTCAGGAATCTCGGTAAGCAGCAGAGCCCCGCCAGCCTGCGCAATCGCCTCCACGATCAGCACGCCCGGCATGATCGGATAATCCGGAAAGTGCCCCGTAAAGTGCGGCTCATTCGCCGTCACATTCTTAATCGCCACAATGCGCTTCTTGCGCTCCATCTCCAACACGCGGTCAATCAGCAGCAGTGGATACCGATGCGGCAAAATCGCCATGATCTCGACAATATCCATCGTCATCTTTTCAGGCGTCACCACAGCCCTCTCCGGCGCACTGGCAGTCTCAGCCGATTCGGCTGCGGAACTCAAAGAAGAATCACTCATAACGAGGCTCAGAATACCACCGCACGCACCCCACCGCCCTACTGCCCCTTCTTCTCCAACTGCTTGCTCGGATCAAAAACCTCCGCCCCCAGTGGCACGTTATAAACCACCTTCGTGACGAATCGTTCACCCGTCCGATCGCCATTCTGCTTCGTCGTCACCGAATACGGCGTCATGATCCCCTGCACCGCGTGATAATCCGCGAACTCCACCACATCCGTGTTCCAGTCCTTGTACACCGGGTCCCGCCACTGGTAGCTCACACTCACCGGCAGATACGTCCTCTGATCGAGCATCACCGTAACCGCATCATCGCTCGCACTCAACACGCTCACCTCATCCACCAGCTCACTGTCCACCAGCTTCGTCCCCGCATACGTCACCACCACCCCCGGCTGCTTCAGCCACTCCTTCACCACCACATCCAGCGAGTGCGCCCTGCGCCGCTCAAACTCCGCCACCTCCTTCGCCGGCAACGCAGTCGCTCCCTTGTACGTAACCTCGTACCCGCGACCGCCCGTCCAAACCTCCGCAACATCCCGATGATCCGTAGCAATCACCGTCCCATAGTGCGACACCATCACCACCCGAAGCGCAAACGGATTCATCCGCCCATACTCCTCGAACTGAGGCGCCGCCCCTTCCGGCTCGCCTTTATAAAACGTAGCCGTCCGTCCATCCACCACCCACGTCGACCGACTCAGCCAGGCCTCTCCCCCCAGCGCCGCCACCATCGCATCCATCAACTCGCGCCCTCGCCCCGCCTCATCCCTCTGCGACACCTGCGCACTCGGCACCGCCGACGCCTGCCCCCACGCCGCCCCCACACCCAGCGCCATCCCCAACCCAACCATCCCTACCCGCAAATTCAATCCCATTCCGTCCCTACTCTCCATCCCTATCCCGTGCCCTCACCCCACCAGCACCGCCCCGCCATTCACATTGAACACCTCACCCGAAACAAACCCCGCCCACTTCGTGCACAGAAAAACCACAGGCCCCGCAATCTCCTCCGGCTCCGCAGCCCGCCCCAGCGGAATCAACCCCAGCGCCTTCTTCGACGCCACCGGATCGCTCAGCGTCCCCTCCGACATCTCCGTCCGCACCCACCCCGGCGCCACGCAGTTGCACAAAATCCCCTGCCCCGCCAGCTCACTCGACAGACTCTTCGTCAGCGAAATCAGCGCACCCTTACTAGCCGCATAGTCCGCATGAAACGCCTCCCCCCTCTGCGCCGCCGTAGACGCAATCAGCACCACATGCCCCCGCACCGTTTTGTTTTCTGAACCCTGGGCCCTGGGCCCTGAACCCTGCCCCAGCATCACCCCGACCCCCGCCTGCACCAACCCAAACACGCTATCCAGATTCACCCCCAGCGTCCCGCGCCACTGCCTCGCACTCATCGTCGCAATCGGCTGATCATGCGCCGGCCAGATCCCATGATTCACCACCAAACAATCCAGCCTCCCGAAAACTCTCACCGCCGCCGCCACCAGCGCCTGCCCGTCCTCCACCGTCGCCAGCTCCTGCCGCACAGCCCTGCACACCTCCTCACCCCCGCAAGCCTCCACCAACTCCTTCGCCTGCGCCTCAGCACTCCGGTAGCTGAACACCACCCGTGCCCCCGCCTGCCGAAACAACCGCACCGTGGCCGCACCAATCCCGCGCGACCCACCCGTCACCAGCACCACCTTGCCATCCAGAAATAGCGTCACGCCCTGCCCTACATTTTCCATAATCCGAAGCTATCGGTTGCCGCCCCCGCATGCAAATCCCCGCGCCCGCCTCGTAACCACCCCGCCATTTTTCTATCGCCTTCCACCCCGAACGCGATACGCTTACTGCGTCCCACATCCGCGCTCCACCACCTCACCCAAGGAGTGTCTTCCACCATGAAATGGCTCTACCTCATCTGCCGCATCCTGCTAGGCCTCATGTTTGTGGTCTTCGGCGCCAATGGCCTGCATCCCTTCATGCCCATGCAGCCCCCGCCCCCCGGCTCCCCTATCGCAAACTTCATGGGTGTCATGATCCCATCTGGCTGGATGCACCACGTTGCCGTCTTTCAAATCCTCGGTGGCCTGCTCGTCCTTATAGGAGGCACCGCACCCCTGGGCCTCTGTATCCTCGGCCCCATCCTCGTCAACATCCTCATCTTCCACATCACGCTTGCAGGCGGCGCGGGCATCGGGCCCGGCCTCTTCGCCACCCTGCTTGAGATCATCCTCATCTACGGCTACCGCTCCAACTTCGCCGGCATCTTCACCTATAAAGCCACCCCCACCCTCTAACCCACCCCAACCGCACCTCGCAACCACAACTGCAACCACAACTCGCAAGTGCAACTCGCAACCACACCTTCGTCATCCTGAACGCAGTGAAGGACCCCTGCAGTTGCGGTTGCACTTGCTTTTCTTTGTGTCATTCCCTCTGGGAATCTGCTGTTCGCTCCTCACACCCCGCGCTTCCCTGGCTTCTCCCCCTTAACCTTCTCTTCCGCCTTCTTCGCCAGCAACTTCCTTCGCTCCGCAATCAACTTCGCCCGCGCCCGCTCCGGCAAAGCCAGCACCTGCCGAACCCCCTTCGGCAGCTTCTCCAGCGTGATCTCGTGCGCCGCTCTTAGCTCGCTCTCCCACTCCGTATTCCGCAGCACATCCCACCGATCCACCGCCACCCAATGAATCCGCGCCATGTAAGGCGCCGGCACAATCCCCTCGCGCTCCACCAGCTCTGCAAACCTCTCCGCGCCAGCCGAATAACTCACCACCCCATGCGCCCCCGCATCCAGGTTGATCAGGCAGAACATCTTTCCGCCAATCGCCTTGTCCCCCACCCAGAACACAAGATTATCGCCCCACTGCATCGTCTCCACCGCATGCGGTAACCCCAACAAAAATCCCCGAGCTCGCTCGACATCCATGCGCGAAGTATAGAACCATCCCCACCCCCACCTTCGCTCCAGATCGGATGAAACTGCGCCTACTCACCTGGCTTCCAGCGGAAGCCTCCAACGACATCCCGCACCACCAGCGCAAGGTTTACCGCCTGCCTGCCTTCTCCCGCTTACTCGCCGCCGCTGCCCGGCCATCCGCCTTCTTCTCCGCCGCCGTCTGACGTTCCTTCGGTTCGCAACTTCCCTTCGCACCCGCCTTCGTTCCCGGAACCCGCTTGAACCCAGGCCAGCAAGCCTGCCCATCCCCCGAACTCTTCTTCGTTGCCTTCTTCGCAGTAGCCATACGCCCTAAGACGCCCAGACCCAAACGCGCGCCTCGCTCCATCAAGACAAAACCTTCGCCGTCTGCGCAGGACTTCAATGCAATCGAAAACGTATCGCCCCTTTTGCAGTGTCACCATCCACCACCCGGCCCTTCTGCGTCACCACAATCTTTCCCTCGCGCAACATCCCCCGCGCCACCACCCGCACCGGCTCCATCAGCGGCTCCCACGCGGCGCGCTCCGCCGACCCCGCCACCGCCTTCGCCACCTCGCTAGGGCAAATCGTCTTTCCCTTCCCGCGCTCCGCCAACAAACGCAGGATCGCCGCCTCAATCCTTTTCGACTGTCCCTGACTCACGCACTGACCTCCGCGGCCCAACTCGATCGTCTCAAGAGAAGCATCGTGCTCGCGTCCTTTTGATGCCGACTGGAAGGGCCTCGCATTCGCGCGTCTTCCTCCCTCACCCTCACAAAAGCTACTTCCCGACATTCCAAACCATTCACGCAAAGCCCCTCGCCGTCCGCGCAGGACCATATACTTTAACCAGACCCATGCCGACCGAAACCAAGCACACCTTCGCGCCCGTAGCCGACCAGCTAGACCTCATCACCAAGGGCGCCGCCGAAATCATTCCCCCCGCCGTAGCCTCCGCGCCCGACGCGCTCGCCGCGCGCTTAGAAGACTCCCGCCGCACCGGCATCCCGCTCCGCATCAAGGCCGGCTTCGACCCCACCGCCCCCGACCTCCACCTCGGCCACACCGTGCTCATGCGCAAGCTCAAGCACTTCCAGCAGCTCGGCCACACCGTCATCTTCCTCATCGGCGACGGCACCGCCCTCATCGGCGACCCCACCGGCAAAGACGTCACCCGCAAGCCCCTCACCCGCGAAGAGATCGCCGCCAACGCCAAGACTTATCAAGACCAGGTCTTCAAAATCCTCGACCGCGACAAGACCGAAGTCCGCTTCAACTCCGAGTGGCTCGACAAGCTCTCCTACTACGACCTCGTCAAGCTCATGGCCCAGTTCACCGTCTCCCAAATGTTAGAGCGCGAGATGTTCCACAAGCGCTTCCAGGACGAGCAGCCCATCGCCCTCCACGAGTTCGTCTACCCCATCGCCCAGGGCTACGACTCCGTTGCCCTCGAGTGCGACGTAGAGCTAGGCGGCACCGACCAGAAGTTCAACCTCATGCGCGGCCGCGACCTCCAGAAGCACTTCGGCCAAAAGCCGCAAATCATCCTCATGACCCCGATCCTCGAAGGCCTCGACGGCATCCAGAAAATGTCGAAGTCCCTCAACAACGCCATCGGCGTCAACGACCCCGCACCCGAAATGTACGGCAAGCTCATGAGCATCAACGACGACCTCATGTGGAAGTACTACACCTTCCTCACCGACCTCAAGCAATCCGAAATCGACGCCATCCAAGCCGACGTAGCCGCCGGCAAGCTCCACCCCATGCAAGCCAAAAAGAACCTCGCCCACAGCATCACCGCCGACTTCCACTCCCAAGCCGAAGCCGACCACGCCGCCGAATCCTGGGCCACCCAGTTCCAGCAAAAAGGCGTAGCCGACGACGCCCCCGAAGTCAGCATCTCTCTCTCCGCCGAAGGCCTTCTCGCCACCGACGCCGCCGAACCCACCCTCCGCATCCCCAAACTCCTCCAGTTAGCGGGCCTCGCACCATCGACCGGCGAAGCCACCCGCAAGCTAGCCGAGAACGCCGTCTCCATCAATGGCGAAAAATTCTCCGCCCGCACCATCTCCCGCGAAGCCCTCGGCGAAACCCCAACCCTCCGCCTAGGCAAAAAATCCGTCCGCATCCACTGGACAGAATAGCTTCCGCACTCAACTCCCGCCGTCCGCGCAGGACCCGGGTGCCCCATTCATGACGGCCTCATCGTCATGAGTGGGATAGCATCCCCACCAGGCCCGCGAACCCTCACCCTCCGCCTGAGCAAAAACTCCGCCCCCATCCACTGGACCCCCTAACCCCTTGACACCCAACGGCCCGGGCCCGGAGAACCCGTTAGCAAATCCCATTCGCATACCCGCGACCCCACTCAAACCCACCCGCCGAACGCCCATGAACGAATCGTCATTCCGCCGCTCGCCCAAAACCGCTATCTCCCACCCAGAAATCCCGTCATAGAGAGTGGAGAACTGTCGAGCGCGGGAAGCCCGCCCTTGAACCATTCGGCTCTCGCTCGGCCGCGTCGCTTCCCGACTTACCAACACATCACGCAACATCTTCCAGGATGAGGGCTCACTTCGCTTGACTACGGCTTACCTGAACCGCATCGCCTCCGCTGTTCCAGAGCACGATGTGCACCACGCATTTGTCGACTTCGCAGAAAACATGCTCACCGATCCCCGGCTCCGCGCCCTCTTCCGCCGCATGGCGAGCCGCGCCGACATCAGCCGTCGCTATTCCTTCCTCGATCCCCAAAAGAACCCGGACAGATTTTCTGCCTACGACGCGCACGAGTTCTACCGGATCGGCAACTTTCCCAACACCGCCCGGCGCATGCAGCTCTTCGAGCAAAGCGCCCCGCTGCTCATGAAGAAAGCCGTAGACCAGCTAGCACTCAGCGAGCAGGAGCGCTCTGGAATCACGCATGTCCTGGTAACCTGCTGCACCGGCCTCTATGCGCCCGGGCTGGACTTTGAGATCGTCGACCACCTCCAGCTTTCGCCCGGCGTAGAGCGCACCATGGTTGGATTCATGGGCTGCTATGCAGCGATGAATGCGCTGAAGCTCGCGCGACACATCGTTCGCTCCGAGCCGGACGCGAGTGTGCTCATGCTCAACCTTGAACTCTGCACGCTGCACTTCCAGCAGACGCAGGATCTCGAGCAGGTGCTCTCCTTCCTCGTCTTCGCGGATGGCGCCGCGGCCAGCTTGATTACCGCGCGCCAGCAGGGCCTGGCACTCGACAGCTTCAAAGCCGTGATGGTGCCCGACACGCGTGAGCTCATCACCTGGAAGATTCGCGGCCTGGGATTCGATATGCTGCTCTCCGGCCAGGTCCCAGGCGAGCTGGGCCGTGCCCTCCACGAAGGCGAATTGATGGCGGAGCGCGACCGCATCGACCTGTGGGCTGTGCATCCCGGCGGTCGATCGGTCCTGGATGCAGTCGAGAAGGGACTGGAGCTTCCCAGGGATGCGCTCGCAGCCTCGCGGGAGGTGCTCTCCTGCTTTGGCAACATGTCGTCGGCGACCGTGATGTTCGTGCTCGAGCGCATCATGCAGCAGGCGCAACCCCGGCAACGCGGCTGCGCCATGGCCTTCGGACCCGGACTAACAGCGGAGACCATGCGTTTCCATGTGGTCTAGCGCAAACGTTTCGAGTACGAAGCGCTCCGTTAGATTAAGAGATATCAAGACGGCCGCGCCCATCGCCCACCTCGCGAGTCTCATCACGTCGAAACGTCTGAGAGGAGAAGAATGTCGACTTCCACTTTGCCGGCGATCAGTGCCGCCCGCTCCAGATTCAAGACCATTCTCTGGGCCTCGCTCGGCCTCACCACCCTCTTTGTCTTCATCACGTCCGAAGTCCTCCTCATCACCGACTACCCCATGTACCACGCCTATCGCCTCCAGGTGATAGCCGACCGCGGACTCCTCATCCCCCACACGCTCTGTGGCAGCTTCGCTCTGTTGGCCGGCCCGCTCCAGTTCTCGTCGCGTCTTCGCCAGCGCCACCTCAAGCTCCATCGCATCGTCGGCCGCTTGTATTTCTTCTCCGTCATCGTGGGCGCCTTTACCGGGATCGCCCTCGCTTCCGGACGCCCCGGCCTTCCAGGAACCGCCATGCAGGCAACGGCCTGGATCGTGTGCACCACCGCTGCCGTCATCGCCGCACGCAACCGCCAAATCGCCGCGCACCGCCAGTGGATGGCACGTTCCTATGCCGTCACATTTACCTTCGTCTCCAGCCGTGTCCTCAACCTCGTGCCCGCCTACTGGAGCCATCTAGGCGACGTGCTCTCGGCAGTAGGCGTAATCGCATTCACCCTGATCTCCATCCTTCTCATCGACCTGGGCCTCAGCTGGCACGAGCTCACCACTCGCCGCAATTAGCAATCACACACCCTCATCTCCCGAAGCTCGTCCCTTCCAGCTCCGAGTTCACCACCGGCCCATAACCGCCCAGCTGCCCAACGATCCTCACCACCGCCGGGTTGTCCCCTTCCAACACCCACACCATCACATCTTTGGGCTGAAGGCCAAGCAGCCGCGCAATCACTCCCACAATCCCGCCCAGCTCAGGATGAATGCGAAATACCGTAGCCTGCAGCGCCTGTCCCCCCTGGTGAAACGGCTGGTCCGCATCCCGCGAGATCAGCAGCCGTATCAGCCGTCCGCTGCCCACCGGCACCAGCATCCCCACTCGAAACGGAGCCGTATTGGGCGGCACATTCAGCAGCAGCGTCCCGATGAACCCATTGGCAAGGTCACCGGGCAGGTCGACGTGCACGCTCTCAGCCTCTACCCTGCCATTCCTGTCTGTGGTGCGAGTAATCGCCGTGCCCGTCGTGGCGTCCACCTCAAAATCGGTTGGCCTTCCGAAGAACGGACCTTTTTGTATGTGATGGTTGCGCACCAACCGAAACACGCCTTGCTGCCGGTACGTCGTCGTCTCATCATCAATCGACCCATCCACAAAGTGATAGATCAGGCGCATCGTCACTTCATCGCCCTGCACAACCTGCGTAAACTCACCCCGGGCGAGAATCGCCCCACCCTGAGTGCGAGCGACCATAAAGCGATGCATCGGGCGTTGTACATGGACGACCGGGATTTGCTCTGCGACTGCTGCGGCAACCCCCAGGATCAGCACCGCAGCGGCGAAAAAGAAACAGCGTCGTTCCATCCAATTCCTCATGTTGACGATCTCTTCTATGAGACGCGATGGAACGGGCTACTTGCCCGGCTCAAGATGACGTTTCGGACAGAATGGTCACTTAAACCACTTCCATCAACGTCTATTAGGTTAGATAGAAGAAGTCCCTGGCTCGGGCATAGATGAAACGGCCAGCGACGTAGGAGCAACTCTTTGCAAGACGAAGTTCTCATCCTTGGTGGCGGAGTAGCCGGCTGTGCCGCTTCCATCGCCCTCGCCCGAAAGGGCCGAAGCGTAACGTTGCTGGAGCGCGAGCCGACTCCGCGGCATAAGGTCTGCGGAGAATTCCTGAGTGGCGAAGCCCTCGAAGACCTCCACGCGCTGGGCATCGACGTCGCATCGCTTGGGGCCGTGCCCATAAATCACGTTCGACTAGCCGCCGCAAGGCGCGCCGCAGAGGCTCCGCTGCCTTTTCCAGCCGCCTCCCTCACGCGCAAGGCGCTGGACACAGCCCTCATCGCCGCCGCCGTCGCCGCGGGCGTTCGTGTCAAGCGCGGTCAGGGCGTGCAGTCGCTCAATCGTACGAGCGCCAACCTCTGGCAAGCTACGCTCGACGACGGCACCACCCACGAGGCACCCACCGCCTTTCTCGCCACCGGCAAACACGATCTGCGCGGCCACAGTCGCCCCAAAGATCCTCACCAGTGGGTCGCCTTCAAAATGTATTACCGAATGTCGCCCGCCCAGGCTGCAGCCTTGGCCGACGCCTCTGAGTTGACGCTCTATGCCGGAGGCTACGGCGGGATACAACCCGTGGAGGACGGCGTTACCAATTTCTGCTGCGTCGTGCAACGCAAATTTTTTGCCCAGGCAGGTCTTCGCTGGGACGGCCTTCTCGCAAAGATGAAGAGGGAGTGCCCTCACCTGGCAATGCGGCTGGAGGGCGCAGAGCCGCTGCTTGAAAAACCAATCACCGTCACCCATATCCCGTACGGGTATCTCCGCCGCACCACCGAAGACGGTCTCTATTGCATCGGCGACCAGGCCGCAGTAATCCCCTCCTTCACCGGCGATGGAATCTCCATCGCTCTCCATACCGCCCGTCACGCTGCAACCGCTTATCTTGCCGCAGAGCCCGCACCGGTCTTCCAGCCAAAGCTGCGCTCCGCCATGCTGCCCCAGATTCGTCTTGCCGAGCTTGCCGCAAATAGCTTGAACAACCCACTCGCGCGCGCGATACTCCCCTTCTGCCTTCGAGTCTGGCCAGGCGCCATGCGGGTTACTGCCAAACTCACACGCGTCGCCCAGCCCTCCGTGGATGCAACCCCGGCGTTCGCCCAGTGAACTTGACCCGTGCGAAGTAGATCGGCAAACATGACGTCGCGTGTCTCTGCTTGACCGCTCCATCGTCAGGGTGGACTCGACGCAGCTCTCACGTACCATGACTTCACAACAGGAGACTCCCATGGCCCGCATCCTCGTCCTCTACGCAACCCCCTCCGACCCCGCCGCCTTCGACCGGCACTACGCCGACGTCCACATCCCCCTCGCCAAAAAACTCCCCGGCCTTCAGAAGTTCGATCTCAGCACCGGCCCCATCCACTCCCCCGCCGGCCCCTCCTCCTTCCACGCCATCGCCACCCTCACCTTCCCCGACATGCCCACCCTCCTCGCCGCACTCTCCAGCCCCGAGGGTCAGGCCGCCGCCGCCGACGCCCAAACCCTCATGGCCCCCGGCAGCCAGCTCCTCTTCTTCGACACGCACGAGGCCTAACCCACACCGCGCATCCCAAAACCGGGCTATAACGTCGTCGCGCATCCCGAAACCGGGCTGTAGCTGCCCTTATCTCACCAAAACTCACCCAACCTATATTCGTATGTGCTAATATTCATACATGCAGGACGCACTCCGCCGCTTCAAAGCAGACATCTTCCAGGCCCTCGCCCACCCCACCCGCATCGCCATCCTCGAGCTCCTCGCCGACGGCGAACTCTCCGCCGGCACCCTCATCGACAAGCTCGGCATGGAGCAGGCCAACGTCTCCCAACACCTCGCCGTCCTCCGCGCCAAGCACCTTGTTACCACCCGTAAGTATGGCAACCAGGTGATTTACACCGTTCGCGATCCGCTCATCAACCAAGTCCTCGCCCTCATGCGCACCTATTTCCACGCTCACCTGAAAGAGTCCCTCAGCATGCTGGGCGAAATGGAAAATCCCTCGGAGCCCGTCCGGTGACCCCCTCGCGCCAATGGATCCCGCGCTCCATCACCTGCCTGCGCGGCTATACCCTCAGCGACCTGACCCATGACCTCGTCGCCGGCCTGACCGTAGGCCTCATAGCCCTCCCCATGGCCATGGCCTTCGCCATCGCCTCCGGCGTGCCCCCGCAAGTTGGTCTCTATACAGCAGTTATAGCCGGCTTCCTGATCTCTGCGCTCGGCGGCTCCCGCGTCCAGATCGGCGGTCCCACCGGCGCCTTCGTCATCATCGTCGCCGGAATCGTAGTCAAATTCGGCATGGCCGGCCTCGCCCTCGTCGGCCTCATGGCCGGCGGCCTCCTCCTCATCATGGGCATCACCGGCCTCGGCTCCGCCGTAAAATACATCCCCCGCCCCGTCACCATCGGCTTCACCAATGGCATCGCCCTGCTCATCGCTTCCACGCAAATTAAAGATTTCCTTGGACTTACGACCCCACCCATCCCCGGCGACTTCCTCACGCGCATCGCAATCCTCATCCGCTACGCCTCCACGACCCAGTGGCAAACGCTAGCCGTAGGCGCCTCCTCGCTAGCCATCATCCTTCTCTGGCCCCGCCTGACCCGCCGCATCCCCGGAGCCATCATCGCCGTGGTCCTCGCCACCGCCGCCGTCACCCTGCTCCACGTGCACATCCAAACCATCGGAACCAAGTTCGGGGGCATTCCCCGCGGCTTCCCCCACTTCGCCCTGCCCAGCTTCCGGGGCGTCAGCATCATCCCCCTCCTGCCCTCAGCCTTCACCGTAGCCATGCTCGCCGCGGTGGAAAGTCTTCTCTCCGCAGTAGTTGCGGACGGCATGAGCGGCGACCACCACGACTCCAACATGGAGCTCATCGCGCAAGGTATCGCCAATATCGCCTCCCCACTCTTCGGCGGCATGCCCGCCACCGGCGCCATCGCCCGCACCGCCACCAACATCCGCTCCGGCGCCCACACCCCCATCGCCGGCATGATCCACGCGCTCACCCTGCTTGGCATCCTCCTGGTCGCAGCGCCCCTGGCCAGCTACGTCCCCCTCGCAACGCTCTCAGCAGTACTCTTCGTAGTGGCCTACAACATGGGCGAGTGGCGCGAGATAGCCACCATCTTCCGCCTCTCGAAAACCGACATCGCCGTCTGGTTCACCACCTTCTCCCTCACGGTCTTCGCCGACCTCACCGTCGCCGTCGGCGTCGGCATGTCCCTCGCCGCGCTGCTCTACATCTACCGCGTCGCCGCCACCACCACAGTCGCCCCCGTCACCCGCGAGTACTTACAGGACGGTCAGGCCCATATTCTTCAAGACAAGGAAATTCCCGCCAACGTAACCATCCTCCGCATCCACGGCCCCTTCCTCTTCGGCACCACCGAGAAGCTTGCCGAAGCCACCCGCGACCTCAACACCTTCGGCGAAATCGTCATCCTCCGCCTACGCAACATGACCGCGCTCGACGCCACCGGCATCCACGCCATGGAACAATTTCTCGGACGCCTGCAGCGATCAGGAAGAACCCTCCTCCTCTGCGGCGCACGCGATCAACCCCGCAACATCATCGCCCACTCAGACTTCCTCAAGCACGTAACCTCCGAAAACGTCCTCCCAAACGTGCAGGCTGCCCTCACCCGCGTCCGCGAACTTCAAGGCGACTTCGATGGCATCGCCCCCGACCTCGCCCTCGAACTTGCAAAGCAGCCCCTCTAGCCGCGAACCATCCTGCCTACGTCCTCGACAGCCCTCTTCGCGGTAGCATCACAGTTGACATGCCGCTCCAGGCCGCCAACATCATCGGTTCCGGTCCCAACGGCCTCGCCGCCGCCATCACGCTCGCGCAGCGAGGCGTCTCCGTCACCGTCTACGAGCGCAACGCCAACCTCGGCGGCGCCTGCTCCACCGCCGAAGTCACCCTCCCGGGCTTCCATCACGATCTCGGCTCCTCCTGCTACCCCCTTGGCATCGCCTCGCCCTTCTTCCGCAGCCTTCCCCTCACCGATCACGGCCTGCGCTGGATCGAGCCGCCAAGCCCCGTCGCCCACCCACTCGACGACGGCACTGCCGTTACCCTCGAGCACGCCCTCGAAGCCACCGCAGCCCAACTCTCCCCGCACGATGGCAACGCCTGGCGCTCGCTCCTCGGCCCCACGATACGCAACTGGCCTCAGCTCGTCGAAGACTTCACCCAGCCCCTCCTTCGCTTCCCCAGCCATCCCGTAGACATGGCGATCTTCGGCCCTCCAGCGCTCATGCCCGCGCAGATGCTCGCTACCACCCTCTTTCAGGATGAACGCGCTCGAGCTCTCTTCGCCGGAATCGCCGCTCACTCGGTCCTGCCCCTCACCCGAATCGCCAGCTCCGCGACTGGCCTGGTCCTCACCGCAGCCGGCCACACCACCGGGTGGCCCATCGCTGAGCGAGGCGGCCAGTCCATCACCAATGCGCTCACCAGCTATCTGCATTCGCTCGGCGGCCGCATCGTCCTCAACGCCGACATCCAGAACTTCGCCGACCTCCCCGCTGCGAACGTTACACTCTTCGACACCAGCGTGTCCTCGCTCATCCGCATTGCCGGCCCCGCCCTCACACCCTCCTACGTCCACGAGCTCACCAGGTTCCGCCCCGGCCCCGGCATCTTCAAGCTCGACTTCGCCCTCAGCCAGCCCATCCCCTGGCGTTCCCCCTCTTGCGCCCGAGCCGCCACCGTCCACCTCGGCGGCACACTTGCCGAAATCGCTCACTCCGAGCACGACGCCTTCTACGGCCGCCTCAACGACCGTCCCTTCGTCCTCGTAGTCCAGCCCAGCCTCTTCGATCCCACGCGCGCACCCGAAGGCAAGCACACCGCCTGGGCCTACTGCCACGTCCCCTCCGGCTCCATCGTCGACCGCACTGCCGTCATCGAAGCCCAAATCTCTCGCTACGCTCCCGGCTTCCAGGACACCATCCTCGCCCGCCGCGCGAGTAACGCGCAGGACCTCGGCGCCTGGAACCCTAACCTCATCGGCGGCGACATCTCCGGCGGTGCTATGACCCTCTCCCAGCTTCTCTTCCGCCCCACCGCCCGCAGCTATCGCACCAGCAACCCCAACATCTACCTCTGCAGCTCCTCCACTCCTCCGGGTGGAGGAGTTCACGGCATGTGCGGCCATCTCGCCGCACTCGCCGCCTGGCGCGACCTCGGGCCACGCACTTAGCCGTTGACGGCCTCTCTGCCGCAGGCAACAATCGTTGCACCCCAACTTAACTGCAGCAGGAAAGGCAGACCTTTGTCCGAGCTCACGCCCGACGCCTCCGTCAATCTCGCCCCAGATCTTTCGCACCACCCCATCCCCGACCCATCCTTTGTCTCTCCGGCCAACACAGACATGCCGATCCTTCCCACACCCCGGCGCTGGTCCTTCGGTACCCGCCTCGCCTTCCGCTTCGCCTTCTGCTACCTGCTCATCTACGCACTCTGCTGCGGCAACGCGACCCTCTGGGAAGTCATTCCCTTCCACGTAGGCGAGCATCTGGAGGACTGGACCTCCTGGCCCTTCTTCCACGGCGCGCAATGGCTCGGCCAACACTGGTTCCATCTCACCGGCGTCGGCGCCAAGCTCCACGGTACCGGCTCCGGCGACACGATCCTCAACTGGATTGCCGTCGGCATCATGCTCGCCGTCGCCATTCTCCTCACCCTCATCTGGACCGCGTTCGCCGAACTCCGCAGCCCCGAGCGCCGACCCCTCGCTTACCCCAAGCTCTTCTTCTGGTTCCGCCTCATCATCCGCCTCACCCTTGGCTATGCCATGCTCGTCTACGGCCTCTCCAAGCTCTTCCCTCTCCAGATGTCGCCGCCCTCGCTAGCCGTTCTCAACGAGCCCCTCGGCAACACCTCGCCAATGACCATGCTCTGGACCCTCATCGGCCTAAACCCGGTCTACGAGATGATCTGCGGTGCCGCCGAACTATCCGCAGGTATTCTCATCCTCTTTCGCCGCACCGGCCTCCTCGGTGAACTCCTCACAGCCTTCCTCGCGACCAACATCGTCCTCTACAACTTCTGCTATGACGTGCCCGTCAAGCTCTACGCTGCGCATCTCCTGCTCATGTCCATCGCACTCATCGTTCCCGACATGCCCGGCCTCTTCAACTTCTTTTTCCTGCATCGAGCCTGCAAACCTATCGACGGCTGGGTTAACCAGCTCGCCGCTACGGTCTTCGCATTGAAACCATCTGCGTTGTCATCATGCTCCTGCTAGCCGCCTTGCCCATCGCCTTCCAGTTGCAAAAGGGCTACGCGGAGCAACTCGCATCCCAGCGCAATCCACCGCCCATCACCGGCCAATGGCATCTGGCGTCGGCAACCAAACCCTTCCTTACCGGGGACGGCGTCGCCCTGGCCGACATCTTCTTCGATCCCTCCGGTCGGGTCATGTTCCGCTCCACCGACGGTGTCCTCTGGCGCGGCGGCTACCATCCTGACGACAAGAAGCACACAATTCAACTGTTCTGCCTGGGCCACGATGGCCCTCCGCCCGTATACGCCCTGACGAAACCCGACCCCACCCACATGGTCCTCACTCCCACCGGCAAGGACACCAAAAACGACGGCACACTAACCCTCGTCCGCGTCCCTCTGCCGTCTCACTACCCACTCGAAGATCGCGGCTTCCACTTCGTCAACGAGTGGGGCCTCGAACGCTAGACCCGCAAACCTCCGCCGCAAACAGCAACGCCCGCGAGATCAATCCCGCGGGCGTTGCTGTTTGTATCTCTCGACTCGTTACGCCGTAGGCGCCTCCACAGGTGCCTTCACCTTTGGCGCCGCCGGTGGCTGCTGAGCCTCGGCCTTCTTCGCCGGAGCCAGGATCGCATGCAGCGTCGTGCCTTCCATGCGCGGCATGAACTCCACCGTGCCGGCGTCGCCGATGTCCATAATCAGCCGGTTGATGATCTTGTATCCGAGGTCGCGATGCGCCATCTGCCGGCCCTTGAACCGCAGGCTGGCCTTCACCTTGTCGCCGTCGCCAAGAAACCGCACTGCCTGGTTCTTCTTCGTCTGGTAGTCATGCTCATCGACCGTAACCGAGAACTTAACTTCCTTGATGACGATCACCTTCTGCTTCTTGCGTGCAGCGCGATCGCTCTTGTCCTTCTCGTAAAGGTACTTGCCATAATCCTGGATCTTGCATACCGGCGGCACAGCATTGGGCGAGATCTCAACCAGGTCAAGCGACCGCTCGCGGGCCATCTTCAATGCCTCGAACGGAGCCATCACGCCGAGTTGTTCGCCGTTTTCATCAATCACGCGGACTTCGCGCGCGCGAATACGTTCGTTGGTGCGGATAAAGGATTTTGCGGAACGCTTATCTAATGGTGGAATATTCAGCCTCCACGGCTCGCACTCTCTGCGGCCATGTTCTTAGGGATTGTTTGGATTTCCGATCGCATTACAACAGAAACCGAAGCACTCGCGAGTATAGCATTCGCCCAATGCGATTGATCGTGCCGAAGAACACTCAGGCACGAGCCAAACTTCCCGCATCGATCGAGATCACTGATCGCTCTATCAATCATACAGCGCCCATCGAAATCTGTTGCATTAAAACGACTTAGTGAAATGTGCACCGCAATGCGCGTCGGTCGCGTCTCCTCCACCCTGTCACCCTCAGAAAAGTGTCTTGCTCACTAGTTTGTTAAACGACCGTGAACGAAATCGCATCCAAGCTCACATTCCTGTTCCGTTGGGCCGCTGGAGCGCATGGCCCTCCAGAACCCACGAGAGCAGGTCCCAGCAGGAAAGGAAAAGGGATGCTTTCGCTAAACAGGCCCTCCTCATCGCGCCCCCGCAGCTTGCACGACACAACAAATCGCATTCTCGCCGCGCTGGGATTCGCAGCCACTCTGGTCATGAGTTCCCCCGCCCAGGCGCAGATGTCCGGCGAAGATAAGCGAGTTGTAAGCTACATCGACTACCCGCAGATCCAAGGCAAGGTCCAACCCCTCCAGTGGGCCGCGCTACCCAAATGGATGACCCTCGACATGCAGCTGCGCGGCCGCATGGAGAGCCAAAGCTCCGATAACTACATATCCGGCAACGAGCAGATTTATCTCCTAACTCGCGTCTGGGGAGGCCTCGAAATTCGACCGGCCCCCTGGCTCACCGGCTACCTCCAGTTCATGGACGATCACGCCCCCGGCCTGCCCGCCCAATACGTCTCACCCAACATGCGCGACACCTTCGACCTTCGCCAGGGCTTCCTCCAGTTCCACAAGAAAAACCTGGCCTTAATCGCCGGTCGCCAGGAGCTGCGCTACGGTGGCGAACGCCTCGTCGGTATAAGTGACTGGACCAACATCAGCCGCACCTTTGACGGCTTCCTTGGACGCATCGGCGACAAGAACCGGGTCGACTTCTTCGGCTCTTCCGTCGTCACAGTCCATCCAACTTCGCTCGATAAGCATGGCGCGGGACTCACCTTCTTCGGCGCCGTTGGAACCGTCACCACCTGGGTCCCGCACACCGTTATCCAGCCCTTCGTCTACGTCAAGGAATTCCCAAGAGTCGAGAGTCAGCAAAAAATCTACGGCAATGAGGTAGAAACAACCCCCGGAGCCGAAGTCTCCTCCACTATCGCCGGAAGCTTCTACGTCGACATTCTTGGCGCCCTTCAGCGCGGCAGGTACTCCACCGACTCCATCCGCGCCGGCGGTGGCTACGTGAAGGCCGGCTACACCTCGCAGAAAATCTTCTGGAAACCCCGCCTGCTCGGCGAATACGACTATGCCTCCGGCAACCCCCACACCGATCCCCAACGCATCGGCACCTTCGACCAACAATATCCCAGCAACCACAACGCCTTCGGCCTGACCGATTTATTCGGCTTCCAGAACATCAAGCAGGAGCGCGCCAACCTCGACCTCACCCCTGCCAAGCACCTGACCGTTCTCATCCAGGAGGAGTCGCTTCAAGTTTCCTCCACCCGGGACAACGTCTATAGCGGATCCGCCGGCACCACTGTAGCGGCGCCCGCCAGTGGCTTCCTCAGCGACGATATCGGCCACGAGTTTGACGCATCCGGAAAATACGTCTTCCATCAATACCTCGTCCTCAACGCCGGCGTCGGCCACTTCTCTCCCGGAACCCTGATGCGCGAAAACGCCCACGGCGCTCCCCTCACGCTCGTCTACCTCAGTCTCACCTACCGCTTCAAAGTGAACCAGTCCAACCCAGCTCAATAACCTGCATCCTAATGTCTTGCCCTTGCATGGTCACGGCCAAGCTGCGACCATACTTGCGTTAGTCTGTACCTTGTTTGCACTACCCTAGCGCGGTCGACGCCTTCTAACCACGCCGTCCGCGCAGGATCCAGGAGAGATACCTTGGCTAAGCGCCGTGTTCTGCTTGTCGACGATGAAGTAACTGTTCTGCTGACCCTCAAAGCCGTCCTAGAGATCAGCGGATTTGATGTGGATACGGCCGCCAGCGCGCGCGAGGCTCGCTCCAAAATCAAACTGCGCGAGTACCAGATGGTCATCACCGACATGCGCATGGAGAGCGACGCCGCCGGCCGCGACGTCATCCAGGCCGCCCGCACCGCCGCCTACCACCCCGCCGTCGCCCTGCTCACCGCCTTCCCCGACGACGACTGGGCCGACATCGGCGCCGACAAGATGCTCGTCAAGCCCATGCAGACCAGCATTCTCATTCGCCAGATTGAGAAGCTGCTGGACACCCACGCAGCCAAGCTGCAGCGCCTCGCGAATAGCGCGGCCTCAGCCCCTGCCGCTTCCACCCGCACAGCAGCTCCCGCAAAGAAGTCCGCCGCCAAGCGGCTGCCCACCAAGAAGTCTCCGGCGAAGACCCCGGTAGCTCGCAAGAAGGTTGCGACCAAGAAGCGCAAGCGCTAGCTGCATCTTCTATCCATAGCTGAGTGCGCCATCCGCACGCAGCTCACGTGAACGGGTGCGAAAGAAGAGTCTCTGGCCCCTCCTAGCTCAAAACAGGATAGTGCACGCCCGTCAGCTCCTCCGAAACCGTCCACAGCCGCTCGCCCACAGCCGTATCCAACGCCTGCGGTCGGGGCTGCACCACTACCGGCGACCCCTTCAGCTCCCCAAATCCATCCGGCCCAATGTACTCGCCGCCATGTGCATCCGAAGACGTGGCCGCATACAACGTAGGCAGTGCGCCCGCTTCGTCATTCTGCATCAGCACCGGTGCGAGCACCTTCACCGCAATCGCCTTCAGCGACATCGTCCCCGGCCCGTTCGCAAAGATGCTCGTCGTCGAAACACCCGGGTGCACCGCCAGGCTCAGCAGCCCGCTATGCGCCGCCCGTGCCCGCCGATCCAGCTCCTTCGCAAATAAAATGTTGGCCAGCTTCGAAGCGTTGTAAGCCTCCCAACCCTTCCCCTTGTAGCTGCGCTCGCTCTGCAGGTTGTCGAACTCGATCTTGCCCGTGCGGTGCGCGAGTGATGCCACCGTCACCACCCGCGGCGCAGGCGACGCCAGCAGCGCCGGCAGCAACAATCCCGTCAGCGCAAAGTGGCCCAGGTGGTTGGTACCGAACTGCCGCTCAAAGCCGTCCTCCGTCAGCTCGCGCTTCGGTAGCGCCATCACGCCAGCATTGTTGATCAGCAGATCCAACGCAATGCCGCGCCCGAGAAACGCGGCCGCAAAGGCGCGGATTGAAGCCAGCGAAGCCATGTCCAGCTGCACCACCTCCGCGCTCGCTCCGGGCGCCTCCCGCTGCAGCCTCTCGAGCGCAGCGCTCCCTTTGGCTTCATTGCGGCATCCCAGCAACACATGTGCCCCGTGGCGCGCTAGCTGCAATGCCGTCTGGTAGCCGATCCCGCTGTTTGCGCCCGTGATCAGCGCCGTTTTACCAGCCTGCGAGGGTATCTGTTCCGCCGTCCACTTCCCTGTTGCCACGTTGCCGCCTCCCTCAAAGTCCGGCTCCAGGCCGGCGTCCCCACCGATCCTAACAGCCTCGATTTTGTCCCCCGGGCTCCCGCTTCCGCTGCATCAAACCACTTAGAAGGTAAACGGGCTGGACCAATTTCAAGCCGCTGGTAAACCAGCCTCACTGCCTTTACAATCAAAGGGGCTTGTTGTCCGCGTAGTATCTTGATTGCTGAGCCCTTTTGTGGGCCGAGGGCGATTTCGTTAAATAATTGGGAAGGGTTCACTGATGAAACTTAGTGCACGAATGACCGCAAGTGCAGTGCTGCTGCTAACGCTCGCAAGCACAGTGGGATGTACCAAACTCAAGGCTAAGGACCAGCTCGTCCGCGGCATCCAGGCCTTCAAGTCCGGCAAGTATGAGGAAGCAGTCGATTACTTCCAGCGGTCGATCGCTCTTGATCCTACCAACCCGAACGGTCACCTCTACCTCGCCACCGCCCTCAGCTATCAGGTGGTCCCGGATCTGACCACGCCCGAGAATCTGGCCCTCGCACAAAAGGCCATTGACGGCTTCAATACCGTTCTCGCGCAGAACCCCAACGATCTCGATGCGCTTCGGCAGATTGCCTCGATCGATCGCAACATTCACCGGTATGACCAGGCCAAGGCGACCGAGCTGAAGATCATCTCGCTCGATCCCAATGATGCTGAAGCCAACTACACCATCGGCTACATCGACTGGACCGAGTCCTACAAGAACGCCACCGATATCCTTGCTGCTGCTGGCCTGCAGGATGATGGCCTGGGTAATGTCAAGAAGTCGAAAGCCGTCTGCGAGAAGCTCGTCGCCGCCAATACGGACCTGGTCAACGATGCGCAGAAGTACCTCGAACGTGCAGTCCAGATCAATCCCACTTACGACAACGCAATGTCCATCCTGAACCTCACCTGGCGGCGTAAGGCTGACCTGGAGTGCGGCGATGATGCCGCTCGCAAGGCTGACCTGGCGAAGGCCGATGAGTGGGTGCAGCGTGGCATGGGTGCCCGCAAGGCCAACGAAGCCGCCAAGGAAAAGATCGCGGCGCACGGCGGTATCGCTCCGCAGTAAGCTCCGCTCTGAACAATCCTTCCCACAACTGAAATTGCTTCTCAGAATGCCTCCCGCAAGGGGGGCATTCTGCTTTTTATCCGTCCATCACTTATGCGCCGACTTCTTTCCCCGACTTCTTTCTTTCACGCAATGTTAACCTCAGCCCCCACTGGAATTTCTATGCTTAGGGGATGCCCCAGGACCAGCTCGACTACTCGTTTCAGACCTCTGCGAATCCCCGCTGTACGGTTCTCACCCTCAAAGGAGCCCTTACCCTGGGCCATATCTTCACCCTGCAGCCCCAGTTGCAAGCAGTAGACGCCGACCTCCTCATCATCGACTGCACCGGGCTCGAGTACATGGACTCGGCCGGCTTAGGCGTGATCGTCAACTTCTACGTCTCGCAGTCCAACAAGGGCCGCAAAGTTGTCCTCGTCGGAATCTCTGACCGCGTCTGGGCTATCTTCCACTCCACCCGGGTCGACCAGTTCTTCCCACGCTTCGCAACAGTAGCCGAGGCTGAAGCCAGCCTCTAGCGTGCGGCCGGCCCCGCCCCGGCAGGTTCCTCAACACAGCAGGCACACTCCTGCGCGACCAGTCCTTGCTCCCCTGCGCCATCACTCCAACGCAACGAAAAACGCCCCATCCCACGCAGTGATTGCCGAAGGATGGAGCGCCTGATTTGAGGCTTAGCTGTAGTTTGCAGCGGTGAATCGTGACTAGCTGCCGTTCTCAACACCCGGCGTGATAATCGCAATGTTCGTGACGTCAGCCTGTTTGCCGAATCCAACTGCGTCAGCCACAGCGCCAAAGTTCAGACCCGGATCGCCCTTAATGAACATAATCTTCTCGTTGCGCGTCTCGAAGATCCTGGTCAGTTCCGTCGCCATCTGGTCCTTTGGATAGGTCGTCTCATTGATTTTGTAGGTCGGCACAGCGCCCGTATTCAACACCGAGACCACGATCACCCGATCATCCGACTGCGGCTGGCTCTTATCCTTGGGAGGCTGTGGTACCACCGTATCCAGGCCCTTCGGCGTGGTCGGCTGGATCACCATGAAGATGATCAGAAGCACCAAGAGAACGTCGATCAACGGCGTGACGTTCATGTCCGAAACTGCACCACCTGTTGAACCACCACCCATTGCCATAGTGAAACTCCTTTTGTTACTTCCTTAGGTCCCTGCTGCCGGCCGCAAGTCGTGCCAGCCAACCGCCCCGCAATCGCTTTACTGCGGCTGCGCGTTATAAGTCTTGTCCGTCATCAGGTTCAGCGTATTCACGCTGGCAGCGCGCAACGCGTCAATCGCGTCCTCAACTTTGCCAAAGTTCGCCCGCTGATCGGCACTCAGATACACCGACTTGTCGTCGCCCGGGTTGGTCTTCAGCGCCTCGAGGCTCTGCACCCGCTGGGTTAGGTCCGCCGTCGACGATACCTTGTCTCCGCGCACGAACATGGAACCATCGCGCGTCACTGCAACCGTGATCGCATCTTCCTTGTTGGCTGCATCCAGAATGACCGCGGCGTTCACCTTGGGGAGATCAACCGTGATCTTGTCCCCCAGCATCGGAGTGATGACCATGAAGATGATCAACAGTACGAGCATCACGTCCACCATCGGCGTCACGTTGATGTTCGAGTTGACCTTCTTGCCCTCGTCCCGCTTTGCTATCGACATAAAAATCCGCTCCGTTCGGGTCGTGGTCGCCGCCTGCGGCTACCAGCCCTGGCTGTTGTTGCGAGGAGGCTGAGTGCCCGGACGCCGTTCGCTTCGGCGTCCAGTACATCTCCAGCATGATTCTCGCAAGGTCGTGCTTGATGTACTACAAACCAGCTCCCTCGGGAGCCAGCCAGCAGGTTAGCGGTGCGACTGCTTGATGAAGTAGTCCACCAGCTCCGACGAGCTGTTGTCCATCTCCACGTCGAACGACTCAACCTTGCCCGTGAAATAGTTGAACGTCATAACGGCAGGGATAGCCACCAGCAGACCGAACGCCGTCGTTACCAGAGCTTCCGAAATACCGCCAGCGACTGCCGCCAGACCCTGGCTCTTGGTGGTAGCGATCGCCTTGAAGGCGTTAAGAATACCGACGACCGTTCCGAACAGCCCGATGAACGGTGCAGTCGAGCCGATGGTGGCCAGACCGCCCAGGCCCTTCTTCAGCTTCGCGTGAACGATGGCCTCAGAGCGCTCGAGTGCGCGCTTGGAGCTCTCGATCTGCTCTTCCGAGATCGCACCGCCCGAACCGAACGAACGGAACTCCGTCAGACCAGCCGTCACGACCTCAGCAAGGTGCGACTTCTTGGAACGATCGGCAACCTTGATCGCCTCGTCAAGACGGCCTTCCTTCAGAGCGCCCGCAACCTTCGGTGCAAACTCGCGCGACTGCTTGCGAGCTGCCGAGAAGTACAGCGCACGATCGATCATCACAGCCAGCGACCAGATCGACATGATGAACAGCAGGATAACTACCAGCTTGGCAGGAACGCCCATCTGGGCCCAAAGGGCCGCGGGACCGAAGCCGACTTCGGCAGGTGCGTCTTGGAAGAATGTTGCGAGTGCGGCGGGTGCGTGAGCGAAGTTTGCGAGATGAACGAGAATCACGAAGTCTTTCCTCCTGGTGGATGGACGTGCTGAAAACTGGTTACTGCGGGTACTTACTAACCTTGGTTTGGATCGCGCCGCGAAGCTTGATCAGGGGAGCTATCGGGTTTGAACAGGAGGCTTCGCCTGCTCTCGCCGAGGATGTCGTCGAGATTATTACCATAACTCAGGTTGAGCCCCGTGGCGCGCTATTGATCAACGGGTTAATAATCAATAGATGTCCGCGCCACGCTGCTCCTGAGCTCTAATCGCCGCCGTTCAAAGCGAAGTTCACCGTGATCGTCGTATCCACTTCGGTGGGTTCGCCATTCAGCAAATACGGCCTGTACCTCCACTGCTGAACAGCCTGCAATGCGTAATTGTTGAACATTGGGTTCGTGCTGCTTGCAACCGACAGCTTCTCGACCGAACCACTCTTCGAAATGATGGCGTGCAACACTACAGTGCCGCTCATGTGAGCGATCTTCGCGATTGGCGGATACTGTGGCTCGACGAACGCAATCCTGTTACCCGCGATCACGCCGCCTGAGATTCTTGCCGGTCCTGTCGGCTTCGGGGGCGCTACGTGAATCGCCGGCCCCGTGCCGCCCGTTATGCCGCCAAACACGCCACCCGGGGCTCCACCAGCCATGCCCTCCATGCCGGCTACGCCCGCTCCGGCTGGAGGCGGAGGCGCGTCTTCCTTAATCATCTTGATGTCTTTAGGAATCTTCGTCGGCGCATGTAGACCGTTGTCCACACTGACCACCTTGATAATCTTCACCGCAGGAGGCGGAGGAGGTGGTGGCGGCGGTGGTGGTGGGGGCGGAGCCGTCAGCGATGCCGTCAGCGAGTTGTGCGGCAAAGCCTCCGGATACAGAAGCGGAATCAAGATCATGAGTCCAACGATCAGCCCGTTGAATACAAACGTGGCGATCATCCAATACTTCGATCTGGTCTTGAGCTTACCGCCGGATTCCATCAGAGCGTCTTCGAACATTTAAGCGACCTCCTTCCCCCTGGGGGGAAAGCATAAGAACCTTAGACACCGCGTTAACTCAAATTGTTCCCGGCTGCAGTTTATTTCTCAAAAAAACTACACGCCTGACGTCGACCGCCCGCCATTGTTTTGGATGAATTTAACCGGGGTTTGAGATACCACGACTTGCAGCTCATCCTATCTCAAATCGCCCGGAATGAAAAAATTGCCCGAAAATGGTGCACTTTGATTCGCTCTAGCGCCGAACCACTTTTGCCGCAGGAAGCGCAACGCGCTTGCCCGCAGGCGCCTTCTTCGCCCGCCAATCCTGGTATGCCACCAGCATCGGTGCCGCCACAGCAATCGACGAGTACGTTCCGATGGTGATACCCACCACCAGCGCGAACGAGAAGCCACGCAACACTTCGCCACCAAACACAAACAGGCAAAGCACTGTCAGAAATGTCAGTCCCGAAGCAATCACCGTTCGGCTCAGCGTCTGGTTAATACTGCGGTTCACGAGGTCAGCCAGCTTGTCGCGCCGATTCAACGCCAGGTTCTCGCGGATGCGATCGAACACAACAATCGTGTCGTTCATTGAGTAGCCCACCAGCGTCAGAATCGCCGCAACCACCGTCAGCGTGATCTCCTGGTTCGTCAGCGAGAAGAACCCAATCGTGATCAGCGTGTCATGGAACACCGCCACCACCGCCGCCACGCCGTAGATCAGCTCAAATCGGAACCACAGGTAGATCAGCATCCCCAAAAGCGAGTACAGCGTTGCCAGCTCGGCCTCGTGCGTAAGCTGCTTGCCCGCTGTCGGTCCCACAATGTCCACCTGCTGCACCGTGAAGCCGGAGTCGTGATATCCCGCATTCAGCGCGCTCTCTACAGCCGACCGGCCTGCGTCATGCGCCGTGTCCTGCGACGTCGAGATCGGCAGCGAGATAATCTCCTTGTTGCCCAGCGCTCCGCCGCCCACATCCGATATGCGCTGCACCGTTACATCCTTGATGTTGGCCGCAGCCAGAGCCTTCCGGATGTCATCCTCATTCGGCGCTTTGTCGAACTGAACAGTGATAGCTGTTCCGCCCTTGAAGTCCACGCCCGTCGGAATTCCATGCCAGAAAAAAATGCTGATCAGCCCGGCAACCGAGAAGATCAAGCTGAAGCCCAGGAAGTACCATTTCTTCCCTAGCCAGTCGATATTTGCGCTTCGAAACAGTTCCACGTTTTCTTTCCTTCAGCTATAAGCTCTTAGCTCTTCATACCAATTTGTTGTCGCCGCTGCTCTAGAGAAACGCTAGAAACCACCGGCTAGAAGCTGCTTCTCAAATCGAAAGCTCTGCCGTGCCGCGCGCCTTCTTGCTCAGCAGGTAGTCGAAGATCGTGCGCGACACAAATACTGCCGTAAAGATGTTCGCGATCAAACCAATCGTCAGCGTTACTGCGAAGCCCTTCACCGGACCCGTTCCGAACAGAAACAAGATCGCCGCCGAAACCACGGTCGTGACGTGCGTATCAAAAATCGTCGTCCAAGCATGTGCGAAACCATCCTGCACTGCCGCCGCCGCCGTCTTACCCAGCCGCAACTCTTCGCGTATCCGCTCAAAGATCAGCACGTTCGAATCCACGCCCATACCAATGGTCAGGATCACGCCCGCAATTCCAGGCAGCGTCAGCGTAGCGCCCGAGTACCCCATGAATCCCAGAAGGATCAGCAGGTTCAACAGCAGCGCCAGGTCCGCGTTAATCCCCGCGCCCTTGTAGTAGATCAGCATGAAAATCAGCACCACTACCAGCCCGGCAATCGAAGCCACCACACCTTGGTGAATGCTCGCCGCGCCCAGCGTCGGCCCCACCGTCCGCGTCTCCAGGTACGAGATCGATGCCGGGAGTGAACCCGTCCGCAGCATCAGGCTGAGGTCGTTCGCTTGATCCTGGGTGAATCCGCCGTGAATCATGCCCTGGTCGCGGATCGCGCCCTCGATTCCCGCCACTTCCTTCACCTGGCCGTCCAGCACAATCGCCATCGAGCCGGTGCCCTTGTTCGCGTCCGTGTACTTGTAGAAGCGATCGCCCGCCTCGGTCGTCAGGTCGAACGTAATGTCCGGCCGCCCATTCTCATCGGTAGAAGGTTGCGCGTCGCGGAAGTCGGTACCCGACACAATCGCCAGCCGCTTCAGCAGGTAATACTCGTCCGGGCCGCCAGCGCCATTCGATCCCTTCAGCAGCTCATCTTCGGCAGGAATTCCGCCGGGATTCGCCTGCTGCGCTTCGGCCTCGCTGCCATACGTTCCCGCCACCGCGTGAATCTCCAGCTTCGCGGTCGACTGAATAATGTTTTCCACTCGGCCCGGATCGGACACGCCCGGCAGCTGCACCAGGATCTCGTTGTCTCCCAGCCCGTACTTCTCGATCACCGGCTCACTCACGCCCAGCGTATTCACACGCTCGCGAATCGTGTCGATCGACGTATCCAGCGCCCGCTCCTCGATCGTCCGGATCTCCGCCAGCTTCAGCGTCATCTTGTATCCGCCGGTGCCCGTCGACGTCACGTCGTAGCCGGCATACTCATTGCCGGTCAGAATGTCGTGTATCGCACTCTGCTGCGTCGGCGATCCGCCCGAGATCGTGATCACCTCGGGATGCGCCGGATCCAGCTTCGCCGCCGTCGCTCCCGTCGTCGCCAGCGCCGTGTTCAGCGCCTGCACGTCGCGGTCAGTCGACGAGTTCACAGCCTCCGCCACATGTACCTGCAGCACCAGGTGCGTTCCACCCTTGAGATCAAGTCCCAGGTTGATGCGGTTCTTGAGTGACTGCATCAATCCACCATGCGGAATCCCAAAAATTCCAAACGTGGCGATCAACAGCACCACGACGATAAAGCCTGTTCTACTGGCCAGATTCTTGCCCATTGTTCTCTTGTTTCCTTCAATACCTGTATCGAGAGGGTGTGTTCGTCCCGGGCGTCTGTTTTACGACGCCTTGCTGTTGTCTTCTTCCGTGGTAACCGCCGCCACAGCGCTCTTCACAATCTCCAGCTTCACGCCATCAGGAGCCGTGCGGACCACCAGTAAATCGTCCTTCACGCTCACAATCACGCCGCGAATCCCGCCGTTTGTAGTCACGCGATCGCCTGGCTTCAATCCCGCCAGCATCGCCGCCCACGTCTTCTGCTTCCGCTGGTTCGGAGCGATCAGCAGAAAATACATCGCCACAAACATCAGCAGCAGCAGCGGAAGTCCGCCAAACTGACCGAAAATCGATCCGGGGGCAGCCAGAATTGCAAAACCCAAAGCGTTCACTGCTACATCCTGCTTGCGCGCCGAACGCACGAAACTCTTTGCCGGTCGCGTCTTCCTTAGGAAATTTGGGGATTTTCGCTCGCCCATTCAGCAAGCACTGGAACTGTGCGGTGCACCCGAAGATCCCCGGACACACGCCCACGAAAGCCAGCCAATCACACCTGAGGGTTAAGCATCGCGGAATGACCGCGTGATGTCAAGGAAATCGCCGGTTTTCGGAGTTCGTCGGTCTGACCGAAACCACCCAGGCTTCCGCAAATCCCCACCCCTCGATCGCGCCGCCCGACATCTCTACAAACCGCAATTTCACTCCTAAGCCCGTTCCGCGAGCTCAGTTGCACCAGGTTCAATCGCCAGCCACGCAGTGATGGAACTCAACGCTGCAAGGCCCGTCGCAATCCAGATCACGAATCGATAGCCACGCACAAACGATTCCGTGATTGCGCGCTCCACACGGGGATCAGGATTGTGCGCTGCCGCAAGCAGTGGTCGAGCCGCATCCACCTGGGCGCGAACGGCGTGGGGCAGCGCCAGTTCGTTGAGCGCTCGATCCAGCGAGTGATTGAAGACCGTCACCAGGATCGCACCAAAGACCGCAACCGCCAGCAGCGAGGCCAGACGCGACATCGCATTATTAATCCCAGACGCAAGCCCCGACTCCGACTCAGGCACAGCATTCATCACGGTCGTCGTCAGCGGAGCCACACTGATCACCATACCCAGGCCCAGCACCACCACTGCTGGAAAGAACGTGGTCCAGTAGCTCCCGCCCTGCGGCACAATTGCGAAGAGCGCAATCCCGAAGGCTGCCACCAGCGGCCCGACCGTGAGTGGCATGCGCGATCCATAGCGCGCCACCAATCCACCTGCCCAACTTGACAGTCCAAACATGATCGCAACAAATGGCAGAAACGCCGCGCCGGCCTCAGTGGTCGTGTAGTGCTGAATCTGTATCAGGTCCATCGGAAAGAAAAACATCAGCCCGCCCAGCGAGGCATACAGAAACATCGTCAGCAGATTCGCGCCACTGAAATTTCGCGAACAAAACAGCTTCAACGAAACCATCGGCGCAGCCGACCAACGCTCCACCGCCACGAATCCAGCGAGAGCCACCACACCCACTGCGGCCGCAATCATCAGGAACCCGCCGCCATGAGCATCCCGCGACGGCCACTCGATCAGCGCGTACGTCACGCCGCCAAGTCCCAGCGTCACCAGCAGAGCCCCAGGCCAGTCCAGATGCCGCGACGCACTCTCGTTGCGGCTCTCCGGCACTTTCCCCGCAAGCAGAATGACCGCCAAGGCCAGCGGAAGATTAAGGAAGAAAACCCACCGCCACGTCGAGTACTCGATCAACCATCCGCCGATGACCGGCCCAATCGCAGCAGCAATCGCAGTAAATCCTGACCACGTCCCAATCGCGCGTCCTCTTGTTTCTTCCGGAAAAAACGCTGTGATGAGTGCCAGACTTCCCGGAACCAGCAACGCCGCCCCCACACCCTGGATCGAGCGAAGCCAGATCAGCGTCTCAATGTTCGTCGCCGCGCCGCAGCCAGCCGACGCGACTGCAAACAAACCAACCCCCAACACATACACTTTTCGCCGACCGAAAATATCGCCCAGCGAGCCGCCCACTAACAGCAGTGCCACGAGCATCAAGGCATAGGATTCCACCACCCACTGCACGTCCGAAATCGAGGCGTGAAACGCGCTCTGCAGCGCGGGAAGCGCGACGTTGACAACCGTTCCGTCAACGAACGCCATGCTCGACCCAAGAATCGTGACTGCCAGTACGATCCCCCCGCCCGCCTGCGGATTTGATCTGTTATCTCCCATGCCGACAACCCAAAAAGCAACAGCCTTCCAAGAATAGGGTTAGCGCAACAAGCTCATCGCTCACCATCGCTGCTATGTATCGCTACCAGACAGAATTGCCTGGAATATCGGCCTCTCACAACGACTCGCAACTCACGCTTTAGCAGCGATTTAGGGGCCTCAGCGCACCTTTCGTCATACTTTCTTTCATGAACTGGAATTTTTCTGAATATCCGCTCACAAAACCCCCGTCTAACCCAAAAATGGTTCGTCAAATCCGCCCCGGACGGCTATTTTTAAGGTAAGTTCCGCGACTGGTTAACCTGCCAGGAAGGTTCACATGGCAACACCCATCAACTCCGCCACTACTGAGTCCGTATGGGACTACCCGCGTCCGCCTCGCCTCGAGCTCGTTCACAACTACATCCGCATCGTGCACTGCGGCATCCTGCTCGCCGAGACCGCGCGCTCCATCCGCGTCCTCGAGACCAGTCACCCACCCGTTTACTACATCCCTCACCCTAACATCGCGATGCACCTCCTCAAGCCCTCGGCCCTCCCCGCCACTTTCTGCGAATTCAAGGGCCTCGCCACGTACTGGTCCATCGACCTCACGCTCGACCCCCTCATCCCGCTCCCAAATCCTCAGTGCGCCGTCAGCATGGACGCCGCCTGGAGCTACGTTCAACCCCTCCCAGCCTATGCCGAACTGCGCAACCATGTGGCCTTTTACGCCAACCGTGTCGACGAATGCACCGTCGATGGCGAACGCGTCATCCCGCAACCCGGCGACTTTTACGGAGGCTGGATTACCTCCAACATCACCGGCCCCTTCAAAGGCCCCGAAGGCACAAAGGGCTGGTAGCCCTTCATCTTCGCATCATCTCCCTGCGTTACTCTCCCTCCATGCCCCCGCCATGCCGTGCGAACGCCTGGACCGAGATCTTCGCAGTCTTTCTGCGTCTAGGCTGCACCAGTTTCGGAGGCCCCATCGCCCACCTCGGCTACTTCCAGCGCGAGCTCATCGAAGACCGCGCATGGTGCAGCAAAGAAACCTTCGCCGAAATCATCGCGCTCACCCAATCTCTCCCTGGCCCCGCCAGCAGCCAAACCGGCTTTGCCCTCGGTCTTCTCCGCGGCGGACTTGCCGGTGGACTCGCCGCCTGGCTAGGCTTCACTCTCCCCTCCGCGCTGCTTATGTTCGCCTTCGCGTTCGGCCACAGCCTCTTCACCGGACCCATCACCCAACGTGCCCTTCACGGTCTTGAGCTCGTCGCGATCGCTATCGTCGCCCAGGCCGTCCTCTCCATGCGGCGCTCGCTAGCCCCGAACTTCACCCGCATCGCCATCGCGATTACCGCAGCTGCCATCACACTCTTTCTCCCCAAACCCTTCGCTACCCTCATCGCCATCGCCACTGGCCTCATCGCCGGCCTGCTCTTCTGCCGCACCCCAGACCCAAACCAGTCCGTCGAAGCGCCACCCTCCCCTCTCTCTCGCCGCACCGGTCTCATCGCCGCATCTATCTTCATCCTTCTCCTCATCGCCTCCGAACTCCCCGCCCGCACGCAAGCCGCAACCCTAGTGCCCCTAGCCGCAGCCTTCTATCGCAGCGGAGCCCTCGTCTTCGGCGGCGGTCACGTCGTTCTCCCCTTACTCGAAAACGCTGTCGTCTCCCCCCACTGGCTCAACCAGCCAACCTTCCTCGCCGGCTACGGAGCAGCCCAGGCCCTCCCCGGCCCCCTCTTCACCTTCAGCGCGTACCTCGGCACGGCCATTGGTATCCCCGCACATCACGCAGCGCTCTACTGCCTCGCCGCACTCATCGGTATCTTCCTTCCCGGTCTGCTCCTGATCACCGCCATCCTACCGTTCTGGAGCACCCTCCGCACCCGCCCCAACCTTCGTTCAGCCCTTCGCGGAATCAACGCCAGCGTCGTCGGCGTCCTCTTCGCTGCACTCATCCGCCCGCTCGCCACCACCGCTCTCCACTCTCTCCCTGACATCCTCTTCGCCGTCGTCGCCCTCGCGCTCCTCCGCTTCGCCGAAGCCCCCTCCTGGGCCATCGTCCTCGCCGGAGCCCTCCTTTGCGCTGTCATTCCCGTCCTCTGAAATCGCATCCACAACCACCCAACCCCCGCGCACGATACCCTCAAGTATGCGCATCAAGCTAGCCGACATACGCAGCGAGCTGCCCCCGCTCGTCCACCTGGCCCTGCCGCTCATCGCCGGCGAGCTCGGCTGGGTCTCCATGTCGCTGGTCGACACCATCATGCTCGGTCACCTGCCCGACTCCGCGCTCGCCATGTCCGCCGCTGCCCTCGCGCAGGTCCTCTTCAACACCTTCTGCTTCGGCGTCGGCGGAGTCCTCCTCGGCCTCGACACCCTCATCTCCCAAGCCCTCGGGGCGAAAGAACAAGCGGAGGCCAATCGATGGCTCCTTCACGGCCTCGTCATGGCCGTCGCCCTGTCCGCGCTCCTCATCGCCCTCTTCGCCGTCACCCCCGTCCTTCTCCTCCACCTTCCCGTCGACCGCGCCATCCTCTCGCAGGCCGTCCCCGCCATGCAGGGTCTCAACTACGGAACGCTCCCGCTGCTCCTCTACTTCACTTTCCGCCGCTACCTGCAGGCTCACCATCACGGTCGCCCCATCGCCTTCGCCCTCATCTCCGCCAACCTCGTCAACGCCGCCGGGGACTGGCTCTTAATCTTCGGCCACCATTGGACGTTCGCCGCACACAGTTACGGCATTCCCGCCTTCGGTGTCACCGGCTCCTCCTGGTCGACCAGCTTCGCCCGTCTCTACCTCATGGCCGTCCTGGTCTTCGCCGTCTGGCGCGCGGACCGCAACCACCACTACGGCCTCCTCGCCAGCCTCCGTCAGCACGCGTGGCTCCGCATCGAGTACCAACACCTCCGTAAGCTCTTCCTTCTCGGCGCACCTGCCGGAGCCTCCATCTTCGTAGAGATCGCCATCTTCGCCCTAGTCACCTCGCTCATTGCCACCTTCGGCCGACTCCCACTCGCCGGCCACGAAGTCGCGCTGCAGTGCGCAAGCACCACCTTTATGGTGCCCTTCGCCATCTCCGCCGCCACCTCCGTCCGCGTAGGTCACGCCATCGGTCGCATGCGCATCGGCCTCGGCACCGCTGCCAACGTCATCGCCGCGGGCTGGAGCGGCGTAGGCACAGGCGCCGCCTTCATGCTCTGCGCCTCCGTGCTGCTTCTTTCCATCCCCACCCACATCGCCCGCCTCTTCACCCCCGACCCCGGCGTCATTGCCGCAGCCGTCCCCCTCCTCCTCATCGCCGCCGGTTTCCAGTTCTTCGACGGCGTCCAGATCACCGCCACCGGCGCCCTCCGTGGAGCCGGCAACACCCACGCCCCCTTCATCACCCAGCTCATCGCCTACTGGCTCATCGGCATGCCGCTAGGCATCCTCTTAGGCTTCCACGAAAAGCTAGGCGCCGCCGGCCTCTGGTGGGGACTCCTCATCGCACTAACCTGCGGAGCTTTCGCCATGTGCTACTTCTGGCGCCGCACCACCCACGCCTTGGCCATCTAGAAAATCCCGCGCGCCCAAAGCAACTCAACCCATACCCGGTCTCAGCTAGAAGCTAGAAGCTAGAAGCTAGAAGCTAGAAGCTAGAAGCTGAGAACTCGGAACGAACACCTAAGACCCATCCGCCACCATCCCCATTCTCTCCACTACGACCCTCGCCTGCTCCTGCACCCGCAATCCCAACACCAACCCCGCCCCCACCAGACTTGGCACCACCAACCCCACCAGCCCCAGCCGATACTCTCCCGTGTGGTCTTTCACCAGCCCCATCGCCCAAGGCCCCACAAACCCGCCCATCATCCCCACCGTATTCATCGCCGCAATCCCCGCCGCCATCGACCTCCCCTTCAGAAAGGTTCCAGGCACCGCCAGCGCCGGAGTCTGCAACCCCACATTGCACACGTACGCCACCGTCAGCCCCGCCACCACCACCCACGGCGTCCGCAGCAGGCCACTCACCGCAAACGCCACCACCATCACCAGGAAGGGCGCCGCCACATGCCATCGGCGCTCGCCCGTTCTGTCCGAGTGCGCCGCGTTCCCCAGCATCATCGCCGCTCCCAGCAACCCCGCGCCCGACACCAACCACCCCACGGCCGTCACTCCCAGTCCCGTCGCTCGCTGCAAAATCGCCGGCGCCGACAGCTGGTACGCATACGTCGTCATCAGGTAGCAAAACATGACCACGCCCACCTGCCACACTCGCGGATCCCGCAACGCCCTCCCGATATCTTCTCCATGCCCGCTATCCAACGACTCACTGGCCAACTCGCGTACCAGCCACTCCCGTTCCTCCACGCGCAACCACTTCGCATCTTTCGGTTTGTCTGTCAGAAATCTCCAGAGCACCCAACTGAACAACACGCTCGGCAGCCCTTCCACCAAAAACAGCCATTGCCACCCCGCCAGCCCCAGCCGTCCCTGCAAATGCAGCAGCGGTCCCGCCACCGCCCCCATAAACGTAGACGACAGCGGGAGCGCAACATAAAACCTGCTGATCACCCGCGCCCGCAGCCGCGCCGGAAACCACTCCGACAGATAAAAGATCACCCCCGGGAAAAAACCTGCCTCCGCCATCCCCAGCAGAAATCGCATCGTGTAGAACTCCACGGGCGTCCGCACAAACATCATCCCCATCGCCAACAATCCCCACGTCAGCATGATCCGCGCCAGCCACCGCCGCGCCCCAACCCGATGCAGCAACAAATTCGACGGCACCTCGCACGCCGAATAACTCAGAAAGAAAAGTCCCGCCCCAAACCCGTACACCGCCGCACTGAAGTGCAAATCCCGATTCATCTGCAGCGACGCAAAGCTGATGTTGATCCGGTCCATGTACGCAATCCCATACCCCAGTCCCAGCAGCGGAATCATCCGCCAGCTCGCCTTGCGCAACGCCGCCTTCCCTACCAGCGAGGCAGAATCATGCACCAGCACTTCCGAGGAATCCGCACCAGCCATCGCGCGCTCTCACCCTTCAGGGAGTCGAAAAGTCAGCAGGCCCACCAGCTCGACGCGTACGAATGCCAAAGCATACCATCCGCCATGCCGCTGATTGCGTACACCTCCCCCGCCACGCCTCAAAACGGAGAACGGAGAACGGAGAACGGAGAACCTTGCGCACGCCCGCTCAACCCTCGCCGTCCGCGCAGGACCCTACGCCCGCCCCTCACGCCGCTGCGCAATCACCAGCCCCCGCGGCGTAGGCAGAAACACACAAGACAACAAACCCTCCGCCTCCAGCTTGAACGCCGCCTCCCGCACCGTCTTCATGTGCGAGCTCGCATCATGCATCAGCACCAAGCCCGTCGGTCGCACCTGCGGCAGAAACCGCCGCACCTCAGCCTCCCGAATATCCGGGTCCGAGTCCACAAACAAAATATCAATCGTCCCCTTCACCTTCATCTCCAGCGACGACTCGTTCCTCAACTCAATAAACGGCGCCAGCGCATGCCCCTCAATCTTCTCCTTCGCCGCCGCAAACACCTTTGGGTCGAACTCGCACGAGATGATCTTCCCGAACCCGTTCGCCTTCATCCCCTCCGCCATCCACAGCGTCGACACGCCCAAAAACGATCCAGTCTCCACCACCAACTCCGGCTTCACCGTCGTGATGAGCGTGCGCAGAAACTCCAGCACCTCCGCCTCCGCAGTCATCGAGTCATACATGCTCCACCGCTCCGGCCGCGGACACTCCGGCGTAGCCCGGTGATACTCCGGCAGCAGCTTGCCCCCCGCCCGCTCCGCCTGCAACATCACCTTATGTTCCTGCTTCAACTTCTTCCCAAACAATCCCATGTCGTCCTATCTGCTCTCAACGTGTTCAATCATCACAACTCCGCGAGCGCATCCTCGACCAACTGCCCCGCACGCTCCACATCGGAAGCCTTCACCTCGATCGCAACCGTCTCCTCATCCGGCATCTCGCCCGGATGATCGCGCCCGTCGCGCCATAGATACGTCATCCCCGCCTCACCCAGCGCACGCGCCGCCACCAGCGCCTCCCGGCGCTCAAACATCGACAACACCGCCAGGGCCTCGCCCACCTCTTGGGTAATCTCCTCAGGCTCAGGAAACAGCCCGAGGCTCTCCTTCAGCACCCGCAGCGTCTTCTGCACATCCTCGCGGCTCACCACCAGCCCCAGGTCAACGCCCGTCTGTGACACCGTCATCTCGGGATTCACCACATGCCAGTCCAGCATCCGGTGCGCAATCCCAGCCTCTGTCATCGTCCGAATCGCTTCGCGCGCCTCAAACGCATCGTGAAACAGGTACGCCAGCACTTCACCTGCTTCCACCCGGTCCTCGACCTCGTCGCCACCAGCCTCAGCGCCCGCACCGCCCGACGGACTCAGCCGCCGTTGTCGCATCTCGCCTGCCAGCGCCTGCTGCGCCATCTCCGTCAAGCCATCCCGCCGATCATATAAATCCAGCAGCTCCCCATCGCTCTTCTCTGCATAGAGCGCGCCAAGCTTCTCCAACTGCCCATCAAGACTCATCAGCGTGAGCCTACCACCCACCTGCACGTCCCACCAAAAAGCAACGGGCCTCTGGTATCTCCAGAGGCCCGCTCCATCCCTCAACCGCCGTTATGCCTTCTGCAGAAAGATTCCCTCAAACGCCGGGCGAACACTCCATGCCGTCAGCAGCCAAAGAATCACCACCACGGTAGCCAGCGGCAATCCACTCGGCGCCATGAACGCATGAAACAGCACAATGTTCACAATCACCGGACCCAGCAGCACCAGCGCCAGTGGAACATAACGCCCGACCAGCAGCAGAAGCCCCCCAACCAGTTGCAGCAGAAAAATCACGACCAGCACATGGGACACAAACAGTGCGCCCATAAACTGCCCCGCAACTCCCGGCGGGGGAGGCATCGGAATAAAGTGCAGAAACCCATTCGCTCCGAACACCACAAAGATCAGGCCCAACAGATACCGCGCAATCAAACCAGCAATTCTCATCGCCTTCGTCCTCTCGAAATAAAATCACCTGCCCAGTCACTATCCGGCCCGATCCATCCAGCAACGACTTACGCGTGCGCAGCAGCCAGTGCCGCAACCGCCTCATCATGCGGCTGCAGAAACTCCTCGCGATTCGCGCCATAGTTCAGCGCCGCCGCTCCGCCAGCCGTATGGAACGTTACATCCGTAACTCCGATAAACCCGAACAGCGTTTTCAGATACGGCTCGATGAAGTTCAACGACTCCATTCCCGAACCCGGCCCATACGCTCCGCCAGTAGCCACCAGGAACGTAGCCTTCTTCCCGACAAGCAATCCCTTTGGCTTGCCGTCCGCATAACTAAAAGCGCGATTCACCCGCACCACCTGATCCAGCCAGAGCTTCAGCACGCTGGGAATGTTGAAGTTGTGCATCGACACGCCAATTGCCAGCTCATCGGCCGCAAATAACTCCGCCAGCAGCTCATCCGACTTCACCAGCGCAGCCTTCTGCTCTGCCGTCCGCGACTCCTCCGGCGTATACGCCGCCGCAACCCACTCCGCGTTAATGGACACCAAACCGCTCTTCGTCAGGTCGCGCGTCACCACCGTCCCGCCCGGATGTGCCTTCTTCCAGCTGTCTACAAACGTCCCCGACATGTGGCGCGAAACCGACGCCGCTCCCATCGGACTCGAATCAATACGAAGTAATGTGGCCATGGTTGAATCTCCTTTGCAACAGTTGATGTCTAAACAACAGATGTCGATTCAAGGAAAACACGACATGTGTCGTTTTAGCAACCAACCCTAAGGAGTTTTTAGTACTCTCATCCCATGGCACTCCCCCAGGCCATCTCCGCAGACTCCACGACCCCGTCCGAATCCACGGTGGCGTTGGCGTCTGAACGTTTGGAATCAACGACATCAGAATCGCTTGCCCTGGAATCCACCGACCCGCGCATCCGCCGCACCCGCCACCTCCTCCAGCAAGCCCTCGCCACCCTCCTCCGCACCCGCGACTTCGACAAGCTCTCGGTCCAGGAAATCACCGACGCCGCCGGCGTCAACCGCGCCACCTTTTACGCCCACTACCCCGACAAGTTCGCCCTGCTGGAGTGCATGGTCGCCAGCCGCTTCCACGCCCTTCTCGCCGAGCGCGGCGTCGTATTCGACGGCACCTGCACCAACGCCATCACCGGCATCGTCCTCGGAGTCTGCGACTTCCTCGCCCAATCTCTCACCCACTGCCCCACCCAGTGCCCCTCGGCTGCTCAACTACCTCCGCATATGGAGACCGCCATCGTAGCCGTGGTCCGCGGCATGCTGCTCGACGGCATCCGCAACAATCTGCCTCCGAATCCAACCCAGCCGCCAGCCTCTCCCGAGCTACTCGCCGCCACAGCCGCCTGGGCCATCTACGGCGCCGCCCGCGAATGGGTCCAAACCCCCAACCACCCGCCGTCCGAAGAGATCGCTCCCACCATCCAGCGCCTCGTTGCCCCCATCCTCCACGCCACCGCCTAACCACCTACTGCTTCATCAGATCATTAAGGTTCACACCCGGCTTCGCGTTCTTCGACGGCTGCACCGCGATGCTCAGCCCCACCACATCGGTGTCGCCCACTACGACGCTCTGCTTCCCGTCCTCATAACTTCGCACCGTCTCCGGCATCGTAAACCGCACCATGCCGGTGGGCTTGTTCTTCGACGGCTGCGTGTCCGCCCCGCCAGTCACTGTCAGGTTGTACGTCCCGGCCGGAACAAACCCCACCGTAAAGTTCCCACTCGCATCCACCGCCGCCCCGCGCACCAGGTCCTTATCGCTCGCATCCGTCAGCTCCACCGTCCCGGCATTCAATCCATGCCCGTCCTCGGTCGAGACCACTCTGCCATTCACGGAATGCGTTCCCACAAGATTGATCGTGACATCCTCGCCGCTCTGCTCCTGCCCAGCACTCACCGTCACCGTCTTCGCTCCGCTCTTGTGAAACGTCGCCGGCGCATAGGCTACCAGCGGTTTGTCCGCCCCCAGTCCAGCCAGATTCATCACCCCGGCCTGCATCGCGAATCCCGACCGAACCTGCATCGTCGCCTTCACCAGGTAATCACCCGGCGCCAGCCCCGCAATCCGGTACTGCCCCAAATCATCCGAGATCGACAGCACCCCATTGCCACCCAGCCCGCCCGCGATACCAAGCATCGCAAACCCTGGCGGCAGCTTCTTGTCGCTCGCCTTCGCCGACACCACCGTCACGATTGCACGTGACGCAGGGCTCCCGTCATCCCACGACACGCGCCCCGTCACAGCTCCGCCGCGCTCCACCGTAACGTCCGCCGATCCTCCACCGTCAGCTGACACGTGCACCACCGACACTCCCGGGATTCCCTTCGTGACATCCACTCCCGCATCCATCGCCGCCTGCACCGTGGCCAACGGCTGCACATACCCCGGCACCGAGGCGAACACGTAATAATCCCCCGGCGCCACGTTCATCGCCGTATAACTTCCATCCATCGCCGTCTGCGTCTGCACGACATTCACGGCGTCCATCGCCGAATTCATTGCCGCCTTCATCGTCGCAGCATCCGCATTCGGATTCGGCGTCGTCTGCGGCGTCCCCTTTGGCACACCCAGCAGCATCACGCTTGCAAACCGGGCGGGCCGTTGCGTATCCCCGCACGTCACATGCCCCGTAACAGACCCCGGCTGTTGCCCCACAAGCGGCAGCCCAACAACCATCGCCGCTAACAACCACGCACGCGCACCTTTCCCACAAGGACTCATCATGCGTTCAGTATCTTCTGCACCAAGCGCCTCGCCAAGCCAAAATCCCGCAAAATCGTGACGCTCCTATCCCGCAACACCTCCCCTGCAATATCATGGCCGCACCCCCGATGCCCCTGAACTCCGCTCCCATCAACACTCGCACCAACCGCTGGGTCACCGCAGCGGTCGTCACCTTACTCTTCATCCTATCTGCGCAAATCATCCACGCCATATACGGCCAGTCCCTCACCTGGGATGAGGACGACCACATCTTCGCCGGTTACGAGAGCTGGAAGACCCACGACTTCGGCCTCAATCCTGAGCACCCACCGCTCGTCAAATATCTAGCCACGCTCCCGCTGCTCCCGCTTCATCTCAACGTCCCGCCCCTGCAAAACCGCGAGTTCAAAGCCGAGTCCTACTTCGACGGCCGCCAGCTCCTCTTCCACAACGGCCCCGCCGACGGAGGCCATTACTCCGCCGAGACCCTCGTCTTCCGAACTCGCCTCCCAACCCTCGTCTTCTCCCTCGCCGCCGCGCTGCTCGTCTTCTTCGCCACGCGCGAAATGTTCAACGTCCGCGCAGCTCTCATCGCCCTCACCCTCTTCTGCTTCGACCCCACACTGCTAGCCTTCGGCGCCTACGTCACGACTGACATGGCCGCCTCCTGCACCATCTTCGCCACCATCTATGCCCTCTGGCGATACCTCCAGCGACCCACACTCGCGCGCCTCCTCGTCACCGGCCTCGCCGCCGGTCTCGCCCTCGCCTCCAAGCACTCCACTGTCCTGCTCGCCCCTATGCTCGTCCTCCTCCTCGTCGGCGAGCTAGCCGCCCGCGCCGTCACCCCTCGCCGCCCACGCGACCCCCAACAAACCACCCTGGCCCGCACCGCCCTTCATTACACCGCCGCACTCGCGATCATCACCTTCATCGGAGTCATCGTCCTCTGGGCCTTCTACGGCTTCCGCTACAACGCCCGCCCCGTCGGGCTTCATCTTTCTCCCTCGCTCGCCGATTACGTCGGTCCCCTCGCCGGCATCCAGGCTCGAGGCCTCCTCTTCGCCGCCCGCTTCCACCTGCTCCCCGAAAGCTATCTCTACGGCCTCGCCGATGTCCGCAAGATGGCCAACGACATGCCCAGCTTCTTCTTCGGCCACGTCTACGAGCACGGCATCTGGTACTACTTCCCCGTGGTGTTCCTGATCAAGTCCACGCTCTCTCTTCTCGCCGCGCTAGCGCTAACGATCTTCGCCGTCGCCCGCGGCTACCTCCGCAATCCCCGAGCCCTCTGGTTCCTCACCGCTCCACCCGCGCTCTACTTCGCAGTAGCCATGTCCTCGCACCTCAACATCGGCGCGCGTCACATCCTTCCCGTCTGGGTCTTCTGCTGCGTCCTCGCTGGAGCCGGCCTTTCCTCACTCATCCAGCACAATCGCCGCTGGCTCTACGCCGCCGCCGCCATCCTCCTCTTCCAGATAGCCACCACCCTCCACGCCAGCCCCAACTACATCGCCTACTCCAACGAAGCCTGGGGAGGCCCCACCAAAACCTACCGCTACCTCTCCGACTCCAACACCGACTGGGGCCAGCAACTCCTCGCCACCTCCGCCTATCTCCGCGAACACCACATCACCCACTGCTACTTCGCCTACTTCGTCACCCCCTTTGTCCTCCCCACCGACTACGGCATCCCCTGCACCTACCTCACCACACCCGACTCCCTCGGCCTCATCGACCTGCCCAACATCCCCGCCACCGTCGACACTGCCACCGACGGCCCCATCCTCATCAGCGCCGGAGACCTCAACAGCTTCGAGTCCGGCTCATCCGTTCTCAACCCCTACCAGTCCCTCATGAACGCACGCCCCACCGCGTTCATCCAGGACGGCATCCTCGTCTTCAACGGCCGCATCAACCTCCCGCTCGCCGCCGCGCTCCCGCACGTAGGCCACGCCTGGGCCCTCGCCAACGCACATAACAACCCAGCCGCTCTACAGGAAGCCATCCTCGCCGAATCCTTAGCCCCGGGCGCCGTGCAACCAGAAATAGTCCTCGGCGACACCGAATCCGCCGCCAATAACAACCAAGCCGCCCGCGCAGCCTACAACCGCGCCATCGCCACCATCAACACCATGGACCCCGACGCCCGCGACAAATGGCTGGCCATCGTAAACAAGAAACAAGCCGCCCTCAACTGACACCTGAGAACTGAGAACGAGACGCCTCACCCGCCAACTCGCCGCGCACCCTCTCCATCGTCTCCAAATAAAACGCCAAATTATGAATCGAGTTCAGCGTAGCTCCCAACTGCTCGCCACTCGACACCAAATGCCGCAGATACGCCCGCGTATACCGCTGGCAGACCATGCACGCACACCCCTCATCCAACGGCCGTTGATCGTCAGCGTTCTCTAGCTTCTTCACATTCAACCGCGCCACCGGACTCCGCCGATCCTGCGGATCTGAACGCACAAACGCCAGCCCATGCCGCCCCGCGCGCGTCGGCAGCACACAATCCATCATGTCCACGCCCATCCGCGCATACTCTTCAATCTCATCCGGATACCCAACCCCCATCACATACCGCGGCTTATCCTTCGGCAGAACCTCCAGCGTGCGCGCAATCATCTCCCGCGTCACCTCCCTGGGCTCCCCCACCGCAAGCCCTCCAATCGCATACCCCGGCAAATCCATCTCGACCAGCCGCTCGGCAGACTCCTTCCTCAAATCCGCATACATCCCACCCTGCACAATCCCAAACAGTGCCTGATGCTTCCCCTCCAGGCTTTCCCTAATCCCTAATCCCTGTCCCCTAATCCCTGCCTTTCCCCACGGCACTTCCTCCCGATGCTCCACCCAATACCTCTTCGACCGCTCCGCCCACGCATGCGTCAGCGCCATCGAATCCCGCGTCCGTTCCCAACTCGCCGGCGTCTCCACGCACTCATCGAACACCATCATCACATCCGCACCCAGCGCAATCTGCACCGCCATCGAGTGCTCCGGCGAGAAGAAATGCTTGCTCCCATCCAGATGCGACCGGAACTCCACCCCATCCGGCGTAATTTTTCTTAGCTTCGCCAGCGAAAACACCTGGAACCCGCCCGAGTCCGTCAGCATCGGCCGCTCCCAGCTCATAAACCGATGCACCCCGCCCATCCGCCGAATCAACTCATGCCCCGGCCTCAAATACAGGTGATACGTATTCGCCAGAATGATCTGCGCACCAGTTCCAAACTCTGAGTGCCCCATGTCTCGATTCTGAGACATGGGTTTTGCGACCGTCCCAATCCGTTCCAGCACACCCTGCTCCACCGCCTTCACCGTCGCCGCTGTCCCCACCGGCATAAACACCGGAGTCTGCACCACTCCATGCGGCAGCACCAGCTCTGCCCGCCGCCCACCCTCCGCGCTCGTCGCGCCCACATTAAACAAAAGAGACATCGCCCCTCATTGTAGAGGGGCGATGTCTCAACACTCGATCATTACTGATGAGGAGCCGTCGGCGGTGTCGGCGGATCCGGCGTATCGGGAATCACCACCCCGCCCATGCCCCCCATCCTGCCCATCTTGCCCAGGTCTGCCAGTGTTCCCTTGCCGCTCATGTGGATGAACGTCAACTCCTGCGGCTCGACCGTAATGATCACCATCTCGTTGCCTTCTCCATTCGGCAGCGCGCGGTTGCAGATGTCAGTCGACTCGCCCGACTTGCTCTCATGCGTATGAATAAAGCAGTTCCAGTTCCCCGACTTCAGCTTCTGGCGATACGCATCCACATCGGCCATGTTGTACATACCTGGCTTCGGATACTCGTACGTCTTCACCACCATGAAGTTCAGTTTGTGCGCCATGTCGCCGCCGTGCTTGCCACTCACCATTCCCAGCATGTCCGGACCCAGATTCACATCCGTCACATCGCTTGCACCCGCAGCGAACTTCTCCGTCCCTGCAAACAATTCATCCTTCACCTGCGGATCGCCAACAGCCACCATCCCGTCCTGCATCATCAACCCGCGCGCCATCATATGCGCCTGCATCGCCGCCGACCGCGCCAGCATCGCCGCCTGCAGTGGCACCATCGACATCTCCAGCTTCGCCTCCATCGGAGCCATCCGAGCCTGCATCTCTGCCTGCAGCGGCGCCAGCTGTGCCTGCATCTTCGCCAGCTGCGCAGAATCCAGCACGCGCAGCTTGGCCAGTTGCGGTGCCGCCAGCTTCAACTCCGCCTGTGCCTTCGCAACCTGCGCATCCACATCGGCCGACTGCAGCTGCGCCAGCTGCGGAGCCATCCGATCCATCTCGGCCTGTGCCTTCGCGACCTGCGCATCGATATCAGCCGGGTTCATATCCAGCGTCAGCTGCTGCGCCTGGATCTTTGCCTGCGCCTCCGCCTGCTTCGCCGCCACCTGCGCCTGCGCGTCAGCAGCAGTCGCCGCATCATCCGTAGTCTGCGCTCCAGCCGTTGCAGCGACCATCATCGCCGCAACCATTCCCGTCCTCATCCATCCACTCGCCATCTTCATCTCGATCTCCTTCCGTCCTATCGCACAACTCTCGCCTAACCTACTCGCCTAACGTCAATCCCGCCCTCTGCAACTGTTCCCGCGTCTGCGCCAGCGCATGATCGGTCACCTGCACCGCCACCGCAAACTGCTGGTCCGCCTTCGCCTGTTCACGCCGCTGATGCAACTGCTCCGCTCCATAGATACCTAACGCCAGCACCGCCGCAACCGCTCCGCCCATCCACGCCTGCATCCGTGGCAACCTCGTCCGTGGCCGCATCACCGCAACCTTCTGCGTCAGCTCGGCCTTATCCATCACCCTCGCCGCAAACCCCTCCGGCGCATCCACACGAGCCATCGCCCGCGCCAGTTGCAGCTCAAACTCTGCCAGCTTCAAATCCGACGCCGCTTCCGGCACCAACTTAGGCCCATTCACTCGTTCCTGTTCACTCATCGCACATACTCCTTCATCGTCACCGCCGCCTTCCTCCGCAACAACTGCAAGCCGCGCTGCAGATGACTCTTTACTGTCGCCACCGGTTGTCCCAGCAGCTTCGCAATCTCGTCAGGAGACATCTCCTCCTGGTACCTCAAAACCACCGCCACCCGCATCGACTCCGGCAGCGCCTGCAACAACTCCTCCAGCCTCGCCACCACCGCCGCGTTCATGCCGTTGCCCATCCCCGCGCCGTCGCCAACCTCCGGCCCATGCGCCTCCTCGATCCACTCCTCCGCGGCAGCCTCCGGCCTAACCGCCTTCCGCCGCAGCGCGTCAGTCGCCCGATGCACCGTCACCCGCCGCAACCAGAAGCGCACATGATCTTCACTTTCCAGCCGCTCCACGGCCCGATACAGCTCCAAAAACGCGTCCTGCGCCACTTCTTCCGCCGTCCCATACTCGCCCGTTACGCGCAGCGCCAGCGAGAACACCATGCGTTGGTGTGTCTCCACCAGCCTCCGAAACTCCACTGCTTCCATCGCCATCTGCGCGCCTGAGCTCTTCTCCGGCCGCGACTGGAAGCGGTTTGCGCTGCGGGAGAATTGCTTTCATTCACCTATACGCGCGCAACTCCGCCCCGGAATGCAAAATCTTCACCCTGCTCGAAAGAAATTAGCAAGCCCTAGTTTTTCAATTACTTAGCAGACGCCACCGGAGAGCCCTCAACACCGCACCCATCCCCCGCCGCCTGCGCAGGACACTCCGCCAGCGCCACCGCCTGCGCCACCGTCATCCCCGGCTGCAGATACCGAAACTCCGACCGCGTCACCTCGGTATGCTTTCCAACCGCCTTGAAAAGCAACGCTTTCCCCTGCACATCTGTCAGCACATGCAGCGTCCGCCAGTGCCCGCCCTCATCCCCACGCTCGCTGCTGAAGTGGCTTCCTGCCTTCACCGTCGCCACCAACCCAAACCCAATCGACACATCCTCCGGCAGCCGTCCCTCCACATGGATCAACCGCTCCTGCGCCGCATCGATCGTCAGCGTCCCGCTCATCGCGCACAGCACCCGCTCCTCAATTCCGTGCGGCGAATACTCCGGGTTCGGATGGAAGTCCATCGTCCAAACCCCATCCTTCAGCCGCACGTTGTCGAATACGAACGCCTTCGGCAGCAAATCCAGCATCTTCCGCGCCTGCGCCTCGTCGTCCTTTTGCGCCCGCTCCTTCGCCATAAACGCCTCGGGATCCGCCACAATCGCCGCCAACCGTCCCCGCTCCGCGCCCTCCTGTTCCGCGCTCAACGGCTTCCCATCCACCGCCACCAAAAACCGCACCCGCCCAAACGAAGTCTCCACCACCCGCTCCGTCCACACCTGCCCACCCGTCCGTTCCGACCGCTCCTTCGACAAAAACTCATACGTGTCCCGATGCGCGTTCGTATCATCCTCATGCGCAATCATCGTGTTCACGACCTGCAGTGGAGTAGGCGGCAACGCGCTCACCATCGCAGTCTGCCCCCTCAATCCCCTCCCTGGAAACACCAGCCCCAACACCACTAGCTGCCAAGCCACCCGCTTCCAAATCTCTGAACGTCTCTCAACCAAACGGTCACCCCTCATCGTTTCCTATCGGATGCCAAATCGGGCGACCGCAACCGCATCGCCGTCATCGCTCTTCATGTTTCAACAAACCAATCGTGATCGTCCCCAGATGAATCCAGAACGCTATCCACGTAAGCAACGGCTCATGCGGCGCATGCATTTCCGTCCACTCGCCTCAAAGCAAAATTGTCCAGCCAGGGCCCCCTCTTGCATCCCGCTCTACAACAAATCTACGGTCTTACCCTCGCCGTCCGCGTAGGACTGCCGCCGGCAATACCCCGAACAGCACGATCCACAATCCAAACCCTGCCACCACCCACCCCGCCACCGCATGCCCTTGCCGCGTCCAGCCCGCAAGATACTCAAACAGCATAAACACAAACGTCCCCCACGCCACCGACCCCAGCAGCAACAGCGGCCACCGAACCCGCCTCCGCCCCGTCAATCCCTCCATCCCCAGCCCCACCAGCCACCACGCCGGCAGACAATAAATTGGTGTCTCCAGCAAACTCCACGTCCACTCATCTAGCTGCTTCGGGTACCACAGCGTCGGGTTCGTCAGCGCGACCGTTAGCGGCATCTCCACCAGCGCTCCCGGCAGCTCCATCGCCGTAAGCGCGTGCGAGTGCGTCACTACCGCCTCATTCACCGCAAACGGCCAGAAGTTTCCCGGCAGAATCGTCCCATGAAACGACCCCACCGTCACCATCGCATTCTTCCCCTGCGCGCCAATCGCTCGCAGCATCCAATAGGTCTGCACCGCCGGCACCGTCACCACCAGCGCCCACACCATTAGCGATAGCACCGGCAACACCCACGTAGACTTCACTGACCTCAACCGCTCCCACCGCATCCCGCCAGCTTAGCGCAAACCATCTATCCTTAGTCTGGACGCGGGCACCGTCGCCCTTCCTAATCTCAGTTCCCCCATTCCTGCTTTTATGACTCTCCGCGAAGCCCTCACCGAAGCCGCCACCACCATCGATCGCCGCGAGGCCGAGACCCTCCTCGCACATCTCCTCTTCCGCGACCGCCCCTGGCTCATCGCCCACGCCGACACCGAGCTCTCCACCACCCTCCTTCGCTCCTACCGCGCCCTCATCGCCCGCCGCGCCGCTAAGGAACCCATCCAGTACCTCACCGGCCATCAGGAGTTCTTCGGCCTCAACCTCCGCGTCACCCGCGACACCCTCATTCCCCGCCCCGAAACCGAGCTCCTCGTCGAGGCCGTCCTCGCGTGGATCGCCGCCCGCCCCGCTCTTCGCCACCCCCACATCCTCGACATCGGCACCGGCACCGGCGCGATCGCGATCGCACTCGCCAGCAAGCTCCCCACTGCCAGCATCACCGCAACCGACCTCTACCCCGCACCTCTCTCCATCGCCGAGCACAACGCCGCCCGCCTCGGCCTCACCCACCGCATCGCCTTCCTCCAATCCGACCTCCTCGCCTCTCCCCTCCTCCAGTCCTTCGCGCCCTTCGACATCATCGTGTCCAACCCGCCCTACGTCTCCCTCTACGAAGCCGCCACCATGCCCGACGAAGTCCTCAAGCACGAACCTCACACCGCCCTCTTCGCCGGCGCCCAGGGCCTCGACGTCTACCGCCGCCTCCTGCCCGCCGCCCACGCCGCCCTCAAACCCGAAGGCCTGCTCGCCCTCGAGTTCGGCTTCGGCCAGCTCGAATCCCTCAAAGCCCTCTTCGAAAAACCCACCAACGGCCCCTGGCAAGACCTCACCTTCCTCAACGACTACGCCCAGATCCCCCGCATAGCCCTCGCCACCCGCCCCTAGCCTTTGCCTTTGCCTTTGCCTTTGCCTTTGCCGGAAGCTAGAAGCTAGAAGCTAGAAGCTAGAAGCTTTCAAAACATATCCCCCACCGCCGGAAACGTCAGCAACACACCAACCCCCAGCAACACCAACGCAACCAGACAAACCCTCCCCGCCGCCACGCTCCGTTTCCGCCATCTCCATTCCAGGACTCCCCAGCACCCCAGCCAGATCAAGATAGCTACGGTCGTCACCCCCGAGAGCGGCCCCGTCGGCTTATAGAAGATCATCGCGCTCTTCACCGCCATTGATTTGTCGCCCGCTACCGCCATCACGCCCAACGCGAACGCGCCCACGCCCGCTGCCAGAATCGCCGCCGCTCCCGACCCATTTGTCATCTCCACACGAGTCGTCACTTCGCACCTCCATCACTCAACGAAATCACCGCTCCACCCTGCACCGGCGCATGCTTGTTAAGCATCGCGCCAAAAAATCCCGCAACGCCCGCAGCAGCAAACGACACCAAGGCAAATCCCAGCACCGCGTTCCGTAACTGTCGATGCCGCCCCAGCTCCCGCCCATATCTCGTAAATACAAACGCCACCATCGTGATCGACATCGGTGTCAGCCACGCCACATGCTCCTTCCACTCCATCCCCAGCGAGTGCCACCCCACCGTCTTCGCGCTATGCATCAACAGCCGCTGCGGATACCCCGACAAATCAACTGTCCCCGCCGGCGCCACCGCCCGGTACCACGGATACACGACATAGGCTCCCGTCAGCACCGCGCCCCACGCCAGCACCACCATCACCACCAGGTACGCCTTCAGAAATCTCTCCTGCCCCTCCGACATCTCATCCGCCCCGCGCTCCACTGTCATCCGCCACAGCTCCACCAATGCGCCGGAACAAGCCAGAAGATACAGCGCTCCAAACCCCAACCCATGAATCATTGTCCAAAGCTCACGCACCGTAATCTGCATCATCTTTCCTCCACTCCGTCTTTGCTAGAAGCTAGAAGCTCTTAAGAACTAAAACGCCCCTCCATGCACCATCGGCCCCGCCTCCTCCTTCTTATCCCGATCCTTCCCCCACGTCTTGTACAACCCCAAATATCCGTAATTCTCCGTCTGTCCCACCACCGAGTGCCCGTACGCAAACAGCAGCTGCCACCCCTCCGCCTTGAAGTGGTAATATCCGCCCGCATCCACCATCGCCGACGCCTCGGTCTGCGCCGCGGCAAACCCCTCCCGCGCATGCGAGAACAACTCGGCTGACAACTCCAGCCGCTTACTCATCTCGCGCTTCAACAGCACCCCGCCATACAAAAAATTCTGATACCCCACCTGCGGCACGACGGTGTACCCCATCCCGCCGCACAGGCTCCACGGCCCAAACTCCTTCTCCGCCCAAAGCGGCAGCTTGTACCAGACCTTCCCCACCCCCAGCCCCTTCGCATAACTCCCCGTAGGAATCTCAAACATCGTGAACGACCCGATCTGCGGCCGATGCTTTGTCTGCTTAAGGAACCCCCACTTGAATCCCAACTCCACATCCGTAACTCCAAACGCACTGGCCCCCACTCCTCCCGGCAGATACGCCGGATTATTTGAAGGCCACACCCCGCCCAGCGGCAAGATCGCATGCAACTGAATATTCGGCACCGCACCCCAGTTGAACTCGAACGCCGGCCCCACCGCATCCATCTCCGCCGGCGTCCCATCCGCCTGCCCAAACACGTAAGCCTCGTAGTGCCCCAAATCCACCGGCGTAGGATCATCCGTCTGAAACGGAGGACCCGCCTGTCCCCACGCCCGCACCCCGGCCAGTAGCATCAACATCACCGCACATCCCCACACCACCCCTACCCTGATCCCCTGTCGCATACACCACCCAGCGCGATCGATATCGACAACATACTACCTTCCTCGGCGCCCCATTCCGTGAAGATCAATTCTCCGCCGCGGCTAGCACCTGTCTCAGCTTCGGCCCCATACTTCCCCCGGCGATATAGTGTTGACATGCTTTCCGTTAGGCTCCTGCGCTGCTCCACGGTACTCCTCGCCATCTCATCCCTTTCCGCAGCCGCCCAGGCCCCCGCCCAACCCGCACAACCCGCTCCCTCCGTCACCGCCGCCGAAGCCGTCCTCCAGCGCCTCATGCCGCACCTCGCCCCGCAATTCCACCTCACCCTCCACCCCAACCAATCCGACGCCTTCCATATCTCCGGCACCGACGGCAACATTCAAGTCGACGCCGCCACTATCCCCACCCTCCTCTACGGCGTCAACTGGTATCTCAAATACGTAGCCCACCTCCAGGTCTCCACCAACGGCTTCCAGCTAGGACCTTCCCACCTGACTCTCCCAGCGCCGCCCACTCCCATCGATAAGCCCGCTCTCTACAAGATCCGCTACGCGCTCAACGAAAACACCGACGGCTACTCCTCGCCCTACTGGTCCGACGCCCGCTGGCAGCACGAAATCGACATCCTCGCTCTCTCCGGCACCAACGCCATCCTCATCCAGCGCGGCGCTGACCTCGTCCTCTATCAAACCTTCCGCGACGCCGGCTACTCCGACCTCGCCATCCGCCGCTGGATCACCCAGCCCGCCCACCAAAATTGGCAGCTCATGGGCAACATGTGCTGCTTCGACGAACCGATCTCCTTAGACCTTCTCCACAAGCGCGCCGAGTCCGCCAGGCGCATCATCGCCAGCCTCCGCGCCCTTGGCATCACCCCCGTCCTCCCCGGCTACTACGGCATCGTTCCAGCCGACTTCGCTACCCTCCACCCCGGAGCCCAGGTCATCACCCAGGGCGACTGGGTCGGCTTCACCCGCCCCGGCTGGATCGATCCCCGCGACGCCAACTTCGCCAAGCTCGCCGCCAACTTCTACTACCACCAGCGCCAGCTCTTCGGCGACACCTCCATCTACGACATGGAGATCTTCCAGGAAGGTGGCGACACCGGTAACGTTCCTCCCGGCCCCGCCGCGCAGCTCATCCAGACCGCGCTCGAAGCCGCCCACCCCAACGCCCTCTGGTTCATGATGGCCTGGCAGAAGAATCCCCTCCCCGCCATCATCTCCGCCCTCGACACCTCCCACGTCCTCGTCGCCGACATCGAACAAGGCCGCATCGCCCGAAATAACCGCGACCAGCAATTCCACGGCGCCAACTGGCTCTTCGGTGGCCTCTGGGAGTTCGGTGGCCGCACCACCCTCGGCGCCCCGCTCTACGACTACGCTGTCCGGTTCCCCAAAATGGCCGCCCTCCCCGGCTCCCACATCGTCGGCACCGCCCTCTTCACCGAAGGCCTCGACACCAACCCCTTCGCCTTCGATCTCTACACCGAAATGGCCTGGCACAAAGACCCCGTCGACCTCGATACCTGGACCGACGCCTACGCCCTCCGCCGCTACGGCGCATCCGACCCCCACGCCCAGCGCGCTTGGCAGATCCTCCTCCATACCGCCTACGGCTATCGCGCCGGCGACGGCACCGCCCAGGGCGAAGGCGATCGCGACGCTCCGCAAGGTTCTCTCTTCAACGCCCAGCCCTCACTCACAACTACCCACGCCGGCGCCTGGGCTCCTCACGGCGCGCACTATCCCCTCGCTGCCCTCAACCCCGCTCTCACCGAACTCCTCCAGGTCGACCCCTCCCTCCGCTCCACCGAGACCTACCAGTACGACCTCGTCGACATCGCCCGCCAGGTCATGGCCAACCAATCCCGCATCATGCTTCCGCAGATCAAAGCCGCTTTCGAGTCCGGCGATCGCGAAGCCTTCACCGCCCTCACCGATCACTGGCTTCGCCGCATGCAGCTACTCGACAACCTCCTCCGCACCAACCAGTACTTCCTCCTCGGCCGCTGGCTAAGCTACGTCCCGTCCTGGTCCAGCTCGCCTGCCGAGCTTAAGCTCCTCAACTACGACGCCCGCTCCATCCTCACCACCTGGGGCGATCGCAAAGCCAGCGAGGCCGGCCTCCACGAGTACGCCAACCGCGACTACGCCGGCCTCATCTCTGGCTACTACGCTCCCCGCTGGCAACTTTTCTTCCAATCCCTCCAGACCTCCATGGACACCCAAACCCCACCCAAACCCATCGACTGGTACGCCGTCGGCGACAACTGGAATCGCAAGCAAACGACCTACGCTACAAATCCCACCGGAAACAGCTATGCCGCCGCCATGGCCATCGCCGACGACCTCGACCTAACCCCGCCCCCACCTCACCCAAACCCATAGCCCTGTCATCCTGAACGCAGTGAAGGACCCCTGTAGTTGCCCTTGCCGTTCTTTGTCATTCCCTTCAGGAATCTGCTTCTACCGCCGCCTAAACTACAACCCGCCCCTGATATAACATCGTCATCACCAAAGGCCACCATGACCGAAGCCGTCCTACCCGCGATCAAACGCACCGCCGTCATCCCCAAGGTCCACCGCTGGCTCTCCGTCGACGTCCTCCGCGGCCTCACCATCGGCTTCATGATCATGGTCAACAACAACGGCGGCGGCGACAAAGCCTACTGGGCTATGAAGCACACTGACTGGAACGGCTTCACCCCAACCGACCTCGTCTTCCCCACCTTCCTCTTCCTCGTCGGCATCTCCACCGTCTTCTCGACGCAAGCCCGCCTCGCCAAAGGCGACACCAAATCCTCGCTGCTCTTCCACACCTTCCGCCGCGCCATCATCCTGTTCCTGCTCGGCCTCGTCGTCAACAGCTTCCCCTTCTTCCACCTTGCCACCATGCGCTTTTACGGAGTCCTTCCGCGCATCGCCCTCTGCTACCTCATCGTTGGCATCCTCTATATCTACAGTCCCTCGTGGAAGAACAAAGCCGTCATCGCCGCAGCCTGCCTCATCGGCTATTGGATCCTCATGCGCTTCGTCCCCGTCCCCGGCTACGGCGTCCCCACCCACCAGATCCCACTCCTCGACCACGACGCCAACCTCACCGCCTGGCTCGATCGCCAGATCTTCTCGGCGCCCCACCTCTACGAACGCACTCGCGATCCTGAAGGCCTGCTCAGCACCATCCCCGCCCTCGCCACCACGCTCATCGGAGTCCTCACCGGCATCTGGCTGCGCTCCACCCGCAGCATCGTCGCAAAGGCCAAAGGAATCGCCTACGCCGGCTGCATCGGCCTCCTCACCGGCGGCCTGTGGAACTTCACCTTCCCCGTCAACAAGAAACTCTGGACCAGCTCTTACGTCCTCTACGCCGCCGGCTGGAGCCTCCTGCTCCTCGCCCTCAGCATCTACCTCATCGACGTCCGCGCAGCCCGCAAAACCGACACCCGCACCGCCGACCAGCAAGCCCGCAAGCGCTACATGGTCCTCCTCGTCTTCGGCACCAACGCCATCGCCGCCTACGTCTTATCCGAACTCCTCCCCGGAGTCCTCTACCAGATTCATCCCCACCCCGGCGTCAACTTCCTGCGCTGGTTTTACGAGAGCATCGTCCACGTCATCCCCTACGAACCCATGGCCTCGATGGTCTTCTGCATCGTGTTCACCGCCGTCTGCTGGCTCCCCATCTACGTCATGTACCGCCGCCGCATCTTCCTGAAAATCTGACCGCAGCGAAACTCGCCGTCTCCACAACGCTCTCAGCCTCACCTACCGGGTCGCATACGGCAATCCACTCAGGATACTCATCAGCAACGTGTGTAGTTGCCAGCACGTCCCCACCGCCAGCGCCAGCGCAAACGCCGACTCCAGCAGCGCCACCGGCAGATCCTTCCCCACCGCCTTCGCCCAGTACCGCCGCACCCGCACACCCCCAAACGCCCCAATCAGCGCTCCCACCACCCCAAAGATCGCTCCGCCCGCCGCCGGCTCAATCACCGCATGCGCCGCAAGCGCTCCAACCAATCCCCCAAACACAATTCGCGCAATCAGCGGTCCCGGCGCAGTCCGGCTGGGCGTCGATGGCAACGTGTCCACCACGTACTCGCCCAACGCCGCAAGCGTAAAGACGATCACCGTGATCAAACTCCCCACCCAGAACGACCATCCATGTTGCGGCAACAGCTTCAGCCACGCAAACCAGCACAGCACCGCCATCGCCGTCATCGATCGCAGCCCAACCGTCATGCCCAGCAACACAAACGAAAGTATCAAGCAGGCCCTCTTCCTGTTCCCTATTTCCTACTTCCTACTTCCTACTTCAATGCGTCTCTACCATCTTCTCCGCAAACGCATGCAATCCCGTACCATTTTCCGGGCGGGTATAGAACATGTGACCCCCCGGGAACTCATGCACCGACACCTGCCCCGCCAGCTTCGACGGCAGTTCATTCTGCGTCAACAGAGATCCCATGAACGGGCACGACAAGTCATTCCATCCATGCACGATCAGCACATTCAGCTTTGGATCAGCCGCCACCGCCTCGCGCAGATCCTCCACCGCGCCCTCGCGCAGCGTCGGCCCCGAGCGGTCCCACTCCCGGCCCACAATGTATGACAGCGCATAATACTGCGCATCCGTCTTCCACCCCACCGTCCGCGTAATGAAGTCCACCATCGCCGTCGTCGTCGGAGCAATAATGCTCTCCAGGATCGGGTCACTCGACTCCTGCTCCGGCGCGTAAGGGAACGGATCCGGCAACGTCACATTCGAGTCGTACACACTCCCAATCTCACCCTTCTCCCGATGCACCTCGCGCAGAAACGCGCCCGTCTCCAGCCTCCCACCCGAGTACTTCACAAACTGCGGATCCAGCCCCGTCATCTCCGTGACCTTCGCTACCATCGCATCCGTTGCCGCCTTGTCCTTCGGTCCCTTGATCAGTGTCGTCGCATACTCACCCTCGGTGTACGCAATCACATCCTGCATCGCCGCATCGGTCAGCTTGCCTTCGCTCTCCAGATGCGCCGCAGTAATCGACGGCAGCGTGATCATCCACGGAATTGGCGAGATGTGCCCATCCCCAAACGACGGGTTCAGATACGGACTCACCAGCACCAGCCCATTCATCGCCACACCCAGCTGCGACTGCATGTAATGCGTCATCCGCGGTCCGCGATACCCGCCATAGCTCTCGCCAATCAGATACTTCTTGTCCAGCAACCGATCATTCTTCACCAGCCACTTGTAGATCACCAGCGACAGATACTGCACATCCGGTGTCGGCGAATAAAACAGCTTCTTGGTCTCCGCCTCGTCCACCAGCGACTTCGAAAATCCCGTCCCGATCGGGTCAATGAACACCTCATCGGTAAAGTCCAGCCACGTTCCCGGATTATCCGTCAGCGTAGCCGGATCGCTAGCCGAATCGCCCGCATTCGCAAACGACAGATGCTTCGGCCCAATCGCCCCCAGGTTCAAATAAACACTCGAAGCCCCCGGCCCGCCATTCACCGCAAACAACACCGGCCGATCCGGCGCACCCTTCTCATGATCGAGCGTGTACGCCGTGTACATCACATCTCCCGTCGGCTTGCCCTTGTCATCCGTCAACCGAATCGTCCCCACGGTAGCCGTGTAATGCAGCGTCTTGCCATGCACCGTAATCGTCTGCTCGACAGACTTATCGGCAGGCAGCTCTAACGCCTTCATGTCCGCAGGCTTCTCCGCCGGCTTGCCGGCATCCTTGCCCGCATCCCCCGCTGGCTTCTCAGCAGGTGGCGGACCATCATGCTGCCGCTGCGCCACCGCGCCCAGGCTAAACAAAACAGAAAGGCTCATCACAAAAAGCGCGGGAGAAACACGTCTTAACGTCATACCAAATACTCTACCCGACCGACCCCACCCCCATCCACGCCCTACAATCCCGCCCTATCTGCGACCCCATTGGTACCCTATCTACGACCCCACAATCCCGTCCCGCTCAAGCCCCCAAATCCCGTCGCCCTCAAGTTCCCGCCATCCTGAACGCAGTGAAGGACCCCTGTAGTTGCTTTTGTAGTTGCTTTTGCAGTTGCCGTTGCGGTTGCCTTTCTTTCTGGCATTCCCTTTGGGAATCTGCTTCTTCTTTCGCCCTTGCCCTCGCTTTTCTATCCATCATCCCGCAGGAATCTGCTTCTCATCTTGTCCTTACCGTTGCCATTGCTCATGCCGTTGCCTTCGCTCTTGCTCTTCCCAGCCGTCATTCCGAGCGCAGCGAGGAACCTGCTCCTCGCGCAAAGCGCCCCGCTCTTGAGCTAGAAGCTAAAAGCTAAGAGCTAGAAGCTGTTTCTCCCAAACTCCGCCCGTTCCCCCTCATCAGGCGCCTCCCACCGCTCCTCCATAAACTCGAACATCTCCCTCGTCACCTCGAACGCATGCGTCCCACCCTCCCCTCGATTCCGCTCACAAACCCGCGCCCACCGGACCTCCGCGTCCACCTCCAGCACGACCAGCTCACATCCAACCCCCGCCACCCGAGCCCGCTCCAACCACTCCCCCCGCTGCGCCCGCGTAGTAAACCCCAAATCCAGCACCGACGAAACCCCCACCCGCGCCAACTCCCCAGCCACTGCCGCAATCTGCGCCTCACACCGACGCACCCGTTCCAGCGCCCAGGGAAAATCATCCTTCTCCGGACAATCCATCCAATACAGCCCACTCATCCAGTCATCAATAGAAAACCGCACCCCGCCCACCCGCTCCGCAATCTCCCGCGCAGCCGTAGTCTTCCCAGCCCCCGTCGACCCCGCCACCAAAGACCACGACGCATTCTCATTTCGATTCACGGCGCTTCGCTCCAAGAATCCAGCAAGCTCCGATCAGGCCCAGCAAGAAACCAACTGGCACTGCGCAGCACTCCATGACAAACCAACTGATTTGGGTATCCGATTCGTAGTCGTGCGGATACATCAGCATCATGTAGATGGTTGGGATCGCAAAGGCTACCAAGGTGCAGACAAGAATGCTGCCAAGGGACTTGAGTAGAATCGACGGGCCATAGGGACGCGTCATCGCATCTACCCCCGCAGCCACCCATACAGCGGAAACGCCTCCGCCATCTCCCCAACCTTCCCCCGAATCCTCGCCAGCTTCCCAGCATCATTCCGATACTCCAGCGCCTCCGCAATCCAACCCGCAATCACCTTCATCTCCGCTTCCTTCATCCCGCGAGTCGTCAGCGCCGGCGTCCCAATCCGTATCCCGCTTGGCTTCATCGGCGGATTCGTGTCATACGGAATCGCATTCTTGTTCACCGTGATCCCCGCAGCCCCCAGCGCACTCTCAGCCTCACTCCCGAACATCCCTTTCGAGAACACATCCACCAGGATCAAATGCGTATCCGTGCCTCCGGAGATCACGCGATACCCCTCCGCCTGCATCGCCTCCGCCAGCGCCTTCGCATTGGCCACCGTCTGCGCCGCATACGCTTTGAACTCCGGTTGCAGCGCCTCCTTGAACGCCACCGCCTTGCCCGCAATCACATGCACCAGCGGCCCTCCCTGCTGCCCCGGAAACACGCTCCGATCAATCGATGCAGCCAGCTCCGCCTTGCACAAAATCATTCCCGCCCGCGGCCCCCGCAGCGTCTTGTGCGTCGTCGTCGTCACCACATCTGCATGCGGCACCGGACTCGGATGCGCCCCGCCCGCCACCAGCCCCGCAAAGTGCGCCATGTCGATCATCAACTTCGCGCCCACCTTGTCCGCAATCTCACGCATCCGCACAAAATCGAACTGCCGCGGATACGCCGACCCACCTCCAACAATCACCTTCGGCTGCTCAGCGATAGCTTGCGCTTCGAGGGCATCGTAGTCGATCACCTCGGTATCCTGCCGCACCTTATACCCGGCAATCCGATACAGCTTCCCCGAAAAATTCAGCTTGTGCCCATGCGTCAAATGCCCGCCATTCGCCAAATCCAATCCCAGGATTGTCTCCCCCGGCTCCAGCAGCGTCATGTACGCCGCAGCATTCGCCTGCGATCCCGAATGCGGCTGCACATTCGCATGCTCAGCCCCAAACAACTCTTTCGCCCGGTCCCGCGCCAGGTTCTCCACCACATCCGCAAACTCGCACCCACCGTAGTACCGCTTCCCCGGATACCCCTCCGCATACTTGTTCGTAAACACGGTGCCCACAGCCTCGAGCACAGCACGCGAAACAAAGTTCTCGCTGGCAATCATCTCCAGCCCCTCATGCTGGCGCAGCACTTCCTTCTCAATCTGCGCAGCAATCTCAGGGTCACTAGTAGCAAGGGGAGCGTTCAAGTCAATCGGCATAATGCCCACCATTTTACGCTGCCCGTCACTCGAATCCGGAACACTCTCTCGGCTTCGAAAACTTCGAGCCGCACCGGCGAGGTCTGATATACGTGGTTGCATGAATTCAGGTACGTTCGCTGTGCGGCTGTCATTCGCATTGCTGTGTGCGTCGCTTGCAGGTATGGATCGCCCGGCCAGTGCACAGGCCCCTCCCTCTGCTGCCTCCACAGTTGCGACTGCTCCCAGGCCGCGAATCGCCTGTTCCGTCGACAATGACCCGCCCTCAGACGCCGAGAAGGCGCTTTCACGCCGAGACTACAAAACCGCTCCGGAGATGAAGGATTGGACGATGGTCTGGCGGGACGGCCACTACCTTTTACTTCCAGTCAGCATCGGCGCCGCGAAAGATAAGCTCTTTTTGATTGATACCGGCGCTGAGTCCATGTTGAGTTCGCCAGCAGCCGCACGCGAGGTCACCAAGGTCCACGGAGATCGACTACAGGGACAACCTCATCAACTTGAACTATGACGAAAAGAAAGACCCTCAGAATCTGGCGCCACCTGCCTTCTACTAGCGGGCGCTCTCACCTGCAGTGCCGCCCGCGCAACCAGCCATACACCTATCCCTGCCGCGCCAGCACCACCGTCATATCATCCGGCTGCTCCTGGTCCCCAATCCACGCCTTCACCACCTGCAGCGTATTGGTCGCCAGCACCGTCAGCGGCTCATTCCTCCGAGCCCGCACAAACTCCATCAGCCGCTCCTCCCCAAAGTCCTCGCCGTCCTTCTCCGGTTCCGTCAGCCCATCCGTATAAGCGACAAACAAATCGCCCGGCTCCAGCTGCACGGTTGCCTCTTCGTACTCCAGCCCGTCCAGCAACCCAACCACGGCCCCTCCAACCTCCAGCTTCTGCACTCTCCCATCCGTAGAAATCACCAGCGGCGGCAGATGCCCTCCATTCGAATACGTCAGCCTCCGCGTCGCCGGATCATACGTCGCAAGAAACAACGTCGCATACCGCGCCGACTGCGTGCTCCGGTACAGATGCGCATTCAGCAGCTTCAGCAGCAGCGCCGGAGACACCGGCACACCTTCCTCATTCACAGCCGCACTGAACGCCCTATCGGCCGAGTGCAGCGCACTCATCAGCAGCGCCGCCGAAATTCCTTTCCCGCTGATATCCCCCAACGCCAGCGTCACATGCCCGGCCTTGTTTCCATCCGCCCCCAGCCCCGGTCCATAGCCAAAAATGAAATCAAAATAATCCCCACCCACCGTCCGCGCCGGCAGGCAAGTCCCATGCACCTCCAGCGCTCCCATAAACGCCGGCGACTGCGGGAACAGCGTCGATTGCACTTCCTGCGCAATCGCCAGCTCGTTCAACAGCCGCTCTTTCTCTCGCTGCTGCACCAGCAGCTCGCTCACACTCGCCGCCATCCCGTTGAACGACACCGCGAGCGCCGCCAGTTGGTCCTTCCGCCTCACCGGGATCCGATGCTCCAGGTGCCCCGCATCAATCGCCTTCGTCCCCTTGTATAGGTCCGATACCGACCGCGTAATCGTCCAGCTCAAGCTCGACGCCATCATCAGCGCAAACAGTTCCACCAGCGCAAAGAAAAGGCCAATCCCAATCACGATTGCCCACACCACCTTCCCCACCTTCACCGACGACGCAAACAGCAGCGCATACAAATACGATGGCCGCGAGAATACCGCGATCATCGCCTGCACTTCATCACCCGTCGTCCAAGCCTTCACCGGCAACTGCGCTGAGAACACCACCGGCGGGTCCAGGTAAGGATGTCTTGCCGCCTTCAACGGCCCGCTCGAGATCGAGTGGAACTCTCCACTGTCCGCCTCCAGCGTCTCGGGCCGTACGAAATTCACATTAACGTTGTTGCCTACGTGAACGTTCGTCTCTCCATCCTTGTGGATATGAACGTTCGGCCCCACGTCGTCACCGTCGTTATCCGTGTCCGACGTCAGGTGCGAGAATCCCTGCGACAGAATGATCCGCCCCAGTCCCTTCGCCATCACATCCAGCTCGGGCCGCGTCAGCGGTCGGCTCGCCAGCACCACCACCGTCTTTCCATCCCGAGGCGCGGTCACCTCTGCGGTCAAATACAGAAGGTTGTTCAACTCAACAACTCCCTGGAATCCCGGATGCAGCCACGCCGGTGGCGGCCCACTCGTCAGCGGCCCCTGGTTGTCCTTCGCCGGCGCCCCCTGCAAAGGCACCCACGCGTTCCCCTTCAACTCCATCAGCGAGAGCGGCGTCCCATCCTCGCTCTCCGCTTGAGCTGTTTCCTCCACATTGGAGGTATCTCCAGAATCCGCTGTACCTTCCTTCTTTGTAGAAAGCTTCGCGGCCTGCACCACCTTTACTGCACCCTGCGATCCAAAGATTGCCGCACTTCCCGCCGCATCCCGCACCCGTGTCAGCGCCTGGTTGATCTGCGTCGTCCCCATATCCACCGCGTATTGCGCAGCCAGCAGATACGCCGCAATCGCGGTCAGCATCGCAAACATCACCACCGGTGCCAGACCCATCAACACATAAGTCAGAATCAGCCGGTTCCGCACCCTCCACAACACCCGATACGCAAACCACCGAAAAAACAGAATCACCAGCAGCGGCGTCAACGCCATGCTGCAGATCGCGATCATGATCGAATCGAACGTGCTCGCCACATTGAAGAGCAAGCCGGCCGTACACACGAAGATCACCGCGAACATCACCAGCGTGATCTTGCCCACGCGGGTACGCCGTCCCCAAAATGCCTTCCACCGCTCCCGTCGCGTCAGGATCTCCGTCCCCATTGCGCTCCCAGCCGTACCTTGTTGGTAACCCCACCCCGATCGCATCATCTGCATCCAGACGATCTGCCAATCCCCTGGCACTTGTCACTCGGTAAGGCTTCTAGCCTCCGAGTGTACTGCAAACAAAAGGATTTCTCACCACTCAGCACGCCTCCCATTGGCACACTTTCTGCGGCGCGGCGCGGCGACGCGCGCCACGCTTCCTCTTTCGCATTCCCAACAACCCCAAATAAATTTTTCGGCATCATACAAACCAGCGCACGTCATCACACAGACTAGCGAACGTACTGCGGGCCAGCTTGACCGGAAGTTCCACTCCACGCAGAGCTACTCAAGGAGCGTCTTCATGGTTTCAAAAGTGACACCGATCTCACCGCGTGTCTTTGCGAACATTCCCCACCCCCCACTAAGCCTTAGCATTTCACCTCTCCCCACCCTCCAGCATCCCGCCATGTCCTACGCCGCGGAGCAAACCTCCGTCCACGACTCTCTGGATCTCTCCTTCCAGCGCGGCATCACCGTGTCCCTGCTCGACCGTCAGCTCATCGACAACCTCACGCGCATCAAGCAGCCGCCGCGGTACGCTCAGCTTCTTGCCTCCGGCTTCTAGAGCCCCGCGTCCAACCCCCCGCTCCGAGCCCCGGATACATCAACCCGGATAGACCGTTACGCCCGCAATCGCTTGAACGCGCTCCAGATAAACGACCCCAGATACCACCCATCCAAAAACTTATAAGGCGTCTCGCCGGTCGTATAGTGCCCGCAAGGCAGCACCTTCGCCACATAATCCACGCCGTGCGCGTCGAAATTTGTCAGCACCTCCCGCGAATACTTCACCACGAACGTGAGATCGTACGGCGCATACACCACCAGCGTCTTCCGCGGCAGATCGCCCTCTCCCCGCGCCGCCCCCGTAGCCGCATACTCCTCCATAAAGCTCATCGGGCTCACTCCCGCGAACATCGCGCGCGTCTCATCCTGCGTCAGCCCCGCATGCTCAAACGCCGCCTTCACATGCCGAGTGCTCTGCCCCGTCCACACCACATCCCCGAACTGCGTGCTCGCATGATTGAACGCGCACACCCGCAGCCGAGGATCCATCGCCGCCGCAATAAATCCATAAGCACTCCCCAGACTCGTCCCCAGCACCCCAATCTGCTCATACCCCTGCGACTCCAGCCAGTCCACGCAACTCCGAATGTCCACCACCGCCTGCCGGCAAGCCGCAATCGTCCGCCCCACATTTGCACTCACCGCATAGTCACTGCGCTCCAGCTCCGCCGGCCTTCTTACATCGTGATAAGGCTTCGACAACCGCAAGCACGAAATCCCAAACCGGTTGAACATCTCGCAAAGCACATTATGCGAAAACGCATCCGCATTCCACTGCGGCATCACAATCATCGCCTGCCTCGGCCTGTGTCCTTCTTTGGACCCTGGACCCTGGGCCCTGGACCCTGGGCCGGAAGCCCCCGGCGCGTCATACCACCGCGCATTCACCACATCATTCTCCGGATACGGCGTCCCCACCGGCGACGTAAACCGCAGAAACGGCTCCTTCCGCAGCTCCCCCACGTCCGCCCGACGCTTCCACTCCCGTTCCTGCTCCAGCGTCTCCGGCCTTACATTGGTCGGATACAGCGCCGGAAAGTGCATCTCCAGCCGAAAATCCGTCGGCGTCGTATACCCGTAAAACCTCTGCGGATCGGCCACAATCCGCCGGTTCAGCTCAATCATCGCCTCCAACCCACGCCGCCCAGGCGATTCGCTATCCACCCCCACGCGAAGCAATTCGCCGTCCGCGCAGCACCCAACATCCGCCAGCGCCTCAAACCCCCACTCCAGCGGCCGTTCTACCCGATTCTCATCCCGCGTCGTAAGAGCCGTCTCCCACGCATACATCCACTTCGCATAAAGCCGTGCAAACATCCTCTCAGTTTACCGTCACCCCATTAAGATTTCTGTGACGCGCTCCCGATCAGACCGCCAACCCGCTGCCACCCGACCCGAAATTCACCCGACCTTCCTCAACCACGGCCTCCGTTGTACTCACCAAGTCCCCAAACCGCGCATCCTCGCGCAACCCGCTCAACCACGGGTCCGACCGCAACGTCTCCGGCGCCAAAAGAAATCCCGACGCCTGCGCCCCCAACACCGCATCCATCGCTCGATCCGCCATCCCCAGGTACGCATAGTGTCGCGCGAAGTAAGCCGAGATCTCCGGCTCGCGAACCACATCCGCCCCCTCCATCAACCTCACCGCATCGCCGCCGCGCTCCTCCAGCAACGCCAGCAGCGACTCCATCAGCGCCGTCATCAATCGCGACAGCGGCATCCTCCTCACCCTCTCCCGCAACAACACCGCCGCCCGCTTTTTCTCCCCCAAGGCAGCCCACGCCGCAGCATCCAGGTAATATCCCGCTCGCCCACCGTAAGTCTCGATCGCGCGCGCATACTCCCCCTTCAGAAACAGCGTGTGCGCCACGCTCGTCGTGACCGCCGGGTCAAGTTCAACTGCGCGCTCATGTGCCGCAACCGACTCGCTCAGCAACCCGCGAAATCGCAGCACATGCACCAGGCTCACATACGACTCCGGCTCATCCGCATGTCTCTTCAACCGCTGCAGCAGCCGCGTCATCGCGTCATCCGCGCGTCCCGTGTCCACCTGCACGAACGTGTAGAACTGGTGAGCACTCGCCAGGTCCGGATCAAGTGCGAACGCCCGCTGAAACGCCGCCTGCGCCAGCTCCGCACTCGCCGACGGCCGGCTCGCAAACTTGTCCATGAACCAGCAGCACCTGCCCAACCCTGCCCACGCCGGCGCAAACCCCGGCTCCTCCGCAAGGCACGTCCAATACAAATCCCTCGCCAGCTCCATCGACTCCAGCGATCGCTGCGCCGCCAACTCCCTGGCCCGCACAAACTTCTCATACGTCGACCGCGGCACTCCCGGCTCGCCCAGCACCGGCAACTCCAGCCGATACCCATGCTTCGACACAGTGGCGATCGCGTCGCGTCCAAGAATCTTTCGCAGCCCCACAATCGTGTTCGTCAAGTTCGCTTCACTTACATGAACCGAAGGCCACAGCCGTTCGGTCAACTCCTGCTTGCTCACCAAATGCCGCGCCCGCGAAACCAGGCACAGCAACGCCTCAAACGCCTTTGGTTGAATTGGAATGGAGACGCCCGAACGTTTCAGCATCCTGTCGGCGGGAGAGAGTTCGAACTCTCCAAACTGGTACGTGGTCGCCACCGAACTTTGATTTTCCTTTGAAAATCCCTGTGCCATATGTGCGACGGGCAGTCGAATTGCCAGTCTACACTGCCCCAATGAAGAGACCCGTTGCTCCCCCTGCCCATCCCTGCCGCCCTTCACGCTCGCAGCCCTCCAACGCCTTGCTCACTGTCATCAGCGTCGCTGCGTTCCTTCTGTTTTGCGTGCCCAACTGCCCTCGCGTGCGCGCCGCCGCCGTCGCCAAGAACCCCCAGCCCAACGCCCTGCACGACGGCCAGCACGACTTCGACTTCAACTTCGGCGTCTGGCACACCCATATCCACCGCATCCTCGATCCCTTCTCCCCCACCAGCAAAACCGTCGAGCTCAACGGCACAGTCACCGTGCGCAAAGTGTGGGACGGCCGCGCCCAGCTCGAAGAGATTGAAGCCGACGGACCCAACGGCCACTGGGAAGGCGCAACCCTCTTCCTCTACAACCCGCAATCCCACCAGTGGAGCCAATCCTTCGTAGGCAGCGGCCCCGCCGAGCTCGAAGCACCCATGATCGGCGAATTCAAAGACGGTCGCGGCGTCCTCTACTCCAACGACACCGTCGACGGCAAAGCCGTCCTCGCCCGCGGCGTCTGGTCCGACATCTCTCCCAACGCCCACCACTTCGAAATCTCCAACTCCAACGACGGCGGCAAGACCTGGGCCCCCGCCTTCATCGCCGACCTCACCCGCCTGCAGCCAGCCGCCCCCGACCTCCACGCCGATGCCGCTCCCCCCTCCGGCCCCGACGTCGGTCAGCGTGACTTCGACTTCGATCTCGGCACCTGGAAGACCCACTCCACCCGCCTCCTCCATCCCCTCACCGGCTCCACCACCTGGGTCGAAATGAATGGCACCACCATCGTCAAAAAAGTCTGGGGCGGCCGCGCCAACCTGGCCGAGTACAACGCCGACGGCTCCGCAGGCCACATCCAACTCCTCGCCCTCCGCTGGTTCAACCCCACCTCCCACCAGTGGAGCATCGACTTCGCAACCCCCAACGTCGGCACCCTCGGCATCCCCGGCGTCGGCTCCTTCCACCAGGGCCGCGCCACCTTCTACGACTTCGAACTCATCAACGGCCGCTCCGTCCTCGTAAGATTCTCCATCGGACCCACCGGCCCCAACACCGCCCAGTCAGAACAAGCCTTCTCCACCAACGGCGGCCAAACCTGGGAGACCAACTGGATCAACAAATACACCCGCGAGTAACCCAAAGACCGAACCCGTAGCCACGACCCTCACCCCGCCAACGGAGAACGGAGAACGGACAGCGCACAACTAATCTCCCAACGAAATCGCCGGCTTCCCCGCCAGCCTCTCACTAATATGTTCACCAACCTTATCCGCAAAGCTTCCCCGCTCGCTAAGGCTGGTGTTATACAAAACAACCGCCGCGTAATCACCCTTGGGATTAAAGAACCCATACGAGCTGTACCCCCCGGTAGCTCCGTTATGCCAATAATTGCCTGTATCGGCCACATAGAACCAGGCCAGCGCAATCCGCATGCCCATAGCGTCCGCGTGCAGCTCATGATCCTGCATCAGCGCAGCCGATAGCGTCTTCCCATCCTCAAGTCCATGTGCCGGCTTTACCGCATCCGGATGCAGATTCGCCTCCAAATACGTCAGCATATCGGCAGCCGTCGACCGAATCGCCCCTGCCCCCGCGAGTCCTACCAAATCCCACGCGTGCGCCGGCTTATGATCGCCATCATGCCCCGCAATAAATCGCGCCTGCTGCTCCGGCGACAGCGACACCACCGTATCCTTTAGCCCCAGCGGCCCCGTAACCTGCGCCTTCAATAACTCCGGATAAGCCATTCCCGCCCGATCCGCCAGCGCCTGCCCCAGCAACCCAAACCCGAGGTTGCTATACAAGAACCCCGGCGTCCCCTCCTTCGCCACACCATTCTTCTTCACCCACTCATACAGATTCGCCGCGCGATAGTCCGCATACGGATTGTCCTTATCCGCAGGATGGAAATTATCCGGCATCCGCGGCAGCCCCGAGTGCTGCGTCGCCAAATCCAGCAGCGTAATCTCCGCCCCCGCAGGCTTCGCCACTGTCCCCGGCGGCAGCAACTCCCGCACCGGCTCATCGAACCGCACCGTCTCCTGCTCCACCATCTGCGAAAGAATCAGCCCCGTAAACGTCTTCGTCATCGACCCGATCTCGAAGATCGAATTCGGCTTGGCCGTCCCAACGCTGAACACCCGCCGCACCCCATGCACCACCACCCCAATCGTGATGCCGCCACCCGTAGCCGGCGCGAGCACTCCATCCTTCAGCGCCCCCGCCAGGTCCTTCTCCATCACAGCCTGCAACTGCGCAGCGGTCATAGGAGCCATCGCTGCATCAAACTTCGGCGGAGCCACCGGCGCCGCAGCAATCTCCTTCGCCTGTCGCGTCAACACCAGCGGCAGCGGTGCTCCACCCCCTTGTGTCCACGTCCCCGTCAGCGTATCGCCATCGGTAGAAAGTTTCGCCGTGTAGCGGCCCTTCACCGCCGGAAGATCAAATGAAAAATCATCGCCACTCAACACCACGTTGTCGCATGCAATCCCCATCGCATGTTGATCCAGGCTGTCGAACGCACAGTACTCCTTGCCCTGCGCATCGCTCTTCAAATGCACCTGCGTCCGCAGCGACGCACCACCCGCCACCAGCGTCCCAAACCAGATCCCATCCACCCGCGAAGGCTTCGCCGCCGCCACAAACGTATCCCGTGTAAACACCAGCGTCAGAGGTGTCCCCTGGTCCCACATCCCCGTCAGCGTCTTCCCGTCCGCCGACACCGTGCCCTTCCAAGTCCCATGCACCGCCGGAACCGAGAAGCTCAAATTCTGTCCCTCCACCGTAATGTCCGCGCATGGAATCCCATTCGCCCCCTGGTCCACGCTATCCAGACTCCCCTCCAACCCCGCCGCCCCAGCCTTCAAATGCAGCTTCAAATGCAGCGACCCCAGCGCCCCTACATAATCCCCCACAACACTCCCCGCCCCCTGCGTTTGCGCGATCAACGCCGTCCCCCCAGCCATACCCAAGCCCACAACCACGCAGAACCCCATCCCACATCCCGAAACAAACGCCAGCGCCCGCCGGAACCGAGTCGACATAAGTCACCTCTCCCAATTGCCTTCCGAAATCTGCCACCCATCCTTGCATACTCCTCCTCTCCACGCACGCCGCCTACCTCAACTCCCGCTCACCCGCCACCACAATCTTCGCGTGCGTCCTCACCGGAACTCTCAGCGAGTTCGCGATAAAGCAATTCCTGTGCGCCTCGTCATGCAGACCCTCCGCCACGCCCCAGCAGTCGCACCGAGGTCTAAGACTCGCCTTGTATTCCCACCTGTTCACGCCTTTCGGTCCGCTGGTTGCAATACAACGTGCCATACGTCAGGGACCGCCAAAGCCACTCCACCGGTCCCCACCGATGGCGCCCCAGCCACCACCAGCTGAACCACACCTGCAACCCAAACACCCCCAACGCCAGCGCGATACCAAACGAATACGGCTCTCGATGCAGCAACCCAAGCCCAAAGCCCGAAAACACCAGCACCCCCACCACGTTCTGTACCAGGTAATTGGTCAACGTCATTCGCCCTACATACTGAAACGCGCCGAACACCACGGTCCCTCGCAGCTTGAGAAATGCCCAGCACACTGCAGAGGAGAAGAACACCATCAGCGACAACTCGAACCACCGGGACGCATCGTAATGGCGCTCAAAAGTCCACCCCAGCTTCGCAAACCCAACGTGCGCCGCCAGCAATACCATCGCAACCAGCGCAGAGACCCAAAGATTGCGCCGAAGCGATCGCCGGTCACGCGTTAGCCGCTCGAAGTAGCCAGCCTTCTGCAAGTACGCGCCCATAAATCCACACGTCCACATCACCAGGTTCCAATCAAAATACTTAGGAAACGACAGCAGCGTGTGCACCCCAGACACCAGCCCAAAACGAAGCACATTCACAAGCGCGTGATCGAGATAAAGCCGCAGTGGCGGATCCGCCACCAGCGTCCCCGTATGCACCGCCCTGCTCAGCGGGATCAGCGCAGGAAAGGCAACCACGCAGCCGGCCGCCAGAATCAGAAACGTCCTCTTAGGAGCCCGATAGAAAATCGAGATCACCAGCCCCATCACAACGTAGTCTTTCAAAATATCGCCGTAATAGAGCGCTGAGTTCGCAATCGCAAACACGAAGAGCCAGAACATTCGCCGCCCATACAATCTCAGCGCCCCATGCTCCCCGCCAGCGCTCCTCGTTACGTTCGCCATCAACGCCGAAAATCCATACCCGAACAACAAGGACAGCAGCGTCCATTCCTTGCCCTGGAAGATCAGTTGCACCGCAATCTTCAACGCCCGGCTGATTCCATCCCCCGCAGGAATCCGTATCACCGCGTCAAACGAGTAAAACAGCGCATAGTTCACCAGCACCACGCCCAGCAGCGCCCATCCCCGCATCGCATCCACAATCGCAGTCCGCTGCGATGGTTCTTTGGGCGCCGCCGCCGGTAGAGTTCTCTGCTCCGCAACGGAATCCAGCGTCGTGCTCATGCGCGCCTCACCGATAGCCCGCGCAACGTGCGCACCAGCGTCTGCCGTAACCCGAAGTACCCAACCACCGCCAGTCCCAGCAGGCACGGATACATCCACACTCCCAGCACCTCCGGTGCCTGCGGCCGCGGATTCGCATACCCAAACTGAATATGATCGCTGCCCAGCCGCAGAGGGATCCGCTCCGGTCCGCTGTGTACATAGCGGTGATGCGCGCTCATCGGCAAGTCCACCCAAAGGCCCACATGATCCGGTCGAACGACCTTGATCGCCACACAGACCACACTGCTGGTCAGTAGCAGCGCAAACACGCACCCCAGCACAAGCCCTACCGTGGCCCGAATGCTCCTCCTCGCAAAACTCGCCACCGTCGTAAACATCCGCAGCGTCTGCCCGCTCTCGCGTGCGCGGGTCAAAGAGTATTCATCGACAAACGTTCTCGCATAAGCTGCCGCGTCCCCAAACTCCCCCAGCACCTGCCCCGCGTCCTGGCCTTGCGTCACGCGCTCATACACATGCTCCCGCAGCTCCCTCAGAATCTCCCGCCTGTCCTCCGCCGGCAAGCCACTCAGGCACGCCTCAAAGTTTCTGAACCACGCGCCCTCGTCCATGCGTTCCTGTGAGCTCATCCCTGCTCCCCTTCCGTCAAAAATGCCCGTAGCCTGTCACTGATCGCCAACCACTCTTCCGTCTGCTTCTCCAACTCCGCAGCCCCCGCCGCCGTCATCCCGTAGTACTTCCTCGGGTGCGCCGCATCGTCCAACATCCGCCACTCCGCCGTAATCAATCCGTTCTTCTCCAGCCGGTACAGCAGCGGATAAAGCGTCCCCTCCGCAATCTCCAGACCCGCGTCGCTGCGCAGCCGGTCAAGAATCCGCAACCCATACTCAGGGCCGTCGCGCAGCGTCCGCAGCAACCCCAACTCCGCTACACCCTTGAAGAGCTGTGTTCGCCTCTTCTCCCGCAGCGCCTTCTCATCCGTCGTTTTCACTTGTTGATCCACAGAAAAATTAATAACTTGTATTGCAAGATATTGTCAAATAGAAAAGCGCGGCGGCGAAATAACCCAACAATTGCTCTTGACAATCTCTTACTGTTGTAGTCAACTACAACAGTAACACGACTACGGAGTAGACACTATGGACCTCGAATTCAACGACACCCAGCCGATCTACCGACAGCTTCGCGGCCGCGTCGTCGCCATGATCCTCGACGGCCTCCTCCAGGAGGGCGAACCCCTCCCCTCCGTCCGCACCGTCGCCGCTGAAAACCGCGTCAACCCCCTCACCGTCCTCAAGAGCTACCAGGAACTCGTCGACCAGGGCATCGTCGAAAGCCGTCGCGGCCGCGGCATGTTCATCACCGCCGGAGCCCGCGACATCCTCCTCCAGGCCGAACGCCAGAAGTTCCTCGCAGAAGAGTGGCCGCACCTCCAGGCCACCATCCAGCGCCTCGGCCTCACCGCCACTGATCTCCTCAACATCGCACCCAACTCCAACCATAAGGAGGGCTGATATGACCTGCATCCAAGCCCGCGGCCTCCACAAGTCCTACGGTTCTTCCGTCGCCCTCAACAGCATCGACCTCAATGTAGCCGAAGGCCGCATCCTGGGCCTCATCGGCCCCAACGGCGCCGGCAAGACCACACTCCTCAACGCCATCCTCGGCCTCACCGCCTACCAGGGCGAGCTCACCGTTCTCGGACGCAATCCCTGGACCCAGCGCGATCAGCTCATGAACGACGTTGCCTTCGTAGCCGACGTCGCCGTCCTCCCCCGCTGGATGCGCGTCTCCGACGCAATCGACTTCGTCGCCGGCATCCATCCCCGCTTCGACCGCGCCAAGGCCGAAGCCTTCCTCGCCCGCACCACCATCAAGCGCACCAGCAAAGTTCGCGAGCTCTCCAAGGGCATGGTCGCCCAACTCCACCTCGCCCTCGTCATGTCCATCGACGCCAAACTCCTCGTACTCGACGAGCCCACCCTCGGCCTCGACATCCTCTACCGCAAGCAGTTCTACGACTCCCTGCTCAACGACTACTTCGACCACCACCGCACCATCCTCGTCACCACCCACCAGATCGATGAGATCCAGTACATCCTCACCGACCTCCTCTTCATCGATCGCGGCAACCTCGTCTTCGGCTGCAGCATGGAAGACTTCGACACCCGCTACCTCGAGCTCATCGTGAATCCCGGCCAGCTCCCCGCCGCCCGCGCCCTCAAGCCCATTCAGGAACGCCAGACCTTCGGCCGCAGCATCCTCCTCTACGACCGCGTCCCCCGCGAACAACTCGCACCACTCGGCGACCTTCGTACCCCCACCATCGCCGACGTCTTCGTAGCCTTCGTCGGCAACACCAATCAGCCGCCCTCCCCCTTCGCGCCACCACCCAACCCCACTCCCAGCTCGTACACAGGAGCCGCCCAATGACCCCCGAATCCGTTCCCCAAACCGCGAACCCGGGCACAAATCCGGGTGCCCCACATCTCGCTTCTGAGATCTGGGTTTCCACCGCCGCTCGCCGCGTCCCCGAGACCAGCCGCCTCTTCTGGTCCATCCGTCGCGAGCTCTGGGAGAACCGCTCCATCTACCTCGCTCCCCTCATCGTCGCCGCCCTCATCATCCTCGGCTTCTTCTACAGCACCCTGCGCATGCCCTCCGGCATGCTCATCAGCACCACCGTCGACAACAACGGCGTCGTCACTCACACGTCGCATGGCATCGACCCCATCATGCCCTACACCATCGCCGCCGCCCTCATCATGGGCACCACCTTCCTCGTCGGCATCTTCTATTGCCTCGACGCCCTCTACGGTGAGCGCCGCGACCGCAGCATCCTCTTCTGGAAATCCCTCCCCATCTCCGACCTCACCACCGTCCTCTCGAAGGCCACGATCCCACTCGTCCTTCTCCCGCTCCTCACCTGGGGGATCACCGTCGTCACGCAGTCCATCATGCTGCTCATCAACGTCACCGTCTTCCACGCCCGTGGCATCGACACCGGCACGCTCCACAGCGGCCTTCCCCTCACCCAGAACTCCGTGATGCTGCTCTACCACCTCATCGCCATCCACGCGCTCTGGTACGCACCCATCTGGTGCTGGTTCCTCATGGTCTCCGCCTGGGCCCGCCGCACCCCACTCCTCTGGGCTGCACTTCCTCCCGTCGCCCTTGGTCTCCTCGAGATGATCACCCTCCGCACCGGCCACGTCTTCCAGTTCCTCAGCTATCGCATCCACGGCCCGCAGATCGCAGACACCTACTCCTCCGGCATGTCGATGTCCCAGAACATGTCGATCTCCCCCGCCCAGTTCCTCGCCACCCCCGGCCTCTGGACAGGCCTCGCCCTCGCCGCCGTCTTCCTCGCCGCCGCCATCCAGCTCCGCCGCTACCGCAACCCCATCTAGTCGAGTACCACCACCCAAGTGCCCCATGTCTCGCTTCTGAGACATGGGTCTCACTCCTGAAAACCGGGTGCCCATGCAGGACACTCTCATCGTGAGGATCGGGGTGCAGGCTCTTACATGCAACGTAAACCCAGGGAGTCCGCCATGAATCCCAATGCCGCACAGCAACCGGTTCACGACCTCCGCAAAATCCTCCGAAACATCTCCACAGCTGCCGCCGCACTAATCCTCATCGCAGCCGCGTGCTTCCTTCTCGTCGTATCCAACGGCCACTAGAGACCCCGGCCAAGCGCAATTCCGTCAACCATCACCGGAGGACGCATGACCGTCGCCAGGAACCCCGGTAGAGTCGCAGGCCTCCTCTACATCCTCGCGTCCATTCTTGGCTTCTTCGCCATGGCCTACGTTCCCGACCATCTCCTCGTCCACGGCAACACCGCCGCGACCCTAACCAACATCGCCGCCCACGAAACCCTCTTCCGCCTCGGCATCGCCGCTCAACTCATCGGCGAAGCTGCCTTCATCTTCGTTGCCCTGGCTCTGTTCAGACTCTTCGCAGGCGTCAATCGTCGCCACGCTGCACTCATGGTGATCCTCATCGTCGTCTCGATCCCCATCTCCATCGTCAATGAGCTGAACTCCCTCGCCGCCCTCGCCCTCATCCACGGCGCCGACTACCTCTCCGCCATCGCCAAGCCTCAGCAAGACGCCCTCGCCATGTTCTTCCTCTACCTCCATAGCCGCGGCCTCGTACTCGCCGAACTCTTCTGGGGCCTCTGGCTCTTACCCCTCGCCTCCCTCACCTACCGCTCTCGCTTCCTCCCCCGCTTTCTCGGCATCTGGCTAGCCCTCGCAGGAGCCGCCTGGGTCATCCTCTGCATCGTCACCCTCCTTCTCCCGCAATACCAAGGCACCGTCTACACCTGGACCCAGCCCGCCATCTTCGGCGAAATCGTCTTCATGTTCTGGCTCCTCATCCGAGGTGCCACACCCCCGCAACTGGAAGCCCACCAATGACCGCTCCCGAAGCCCAACGCTACGCGCGCCTCGCCGGAGCCCTCCTCCTCGTCTCCCTCGTAGCCGGCGGCTTCGGCGAATCCTACGTCCCCGCCAAACTCTTCGCCACCACCGACGCCGCCGAGACCACCCGCCGCCTCGCCGGCTCCATCGGTCTCTTCCGCGCCAGCTTCGCCGCCTATCTCATCGAAGCAGCCTGCGACCTCACCCTCACCGCAATCTTCTATCTCCTCCTCCGCCCCGTAAGCCGACCCCTGTCCCTCATCGCGCTCTGCTTCGGCCTGTTCTCTACCACCACCTTCGCCACCGGCGAAGCCTTCTACTTCGTCGCCGCCCTGCCGTTGATCGACGCCGACGTTATCAAGGCCCTCTCGCCTGAATCCCGCCTCACCTTCACCTACCTGTGCTTTACGGTCTACGGATACATCTTCGCCCTCTTCACCGGCTTCTACGGCATCGCCGTCATGCTGCGCGGCTACATGATCTACCGCTCCGGCTATCTCCCCCGCGCCCTCGGCGCACTCATTGTGCTCGGCGGCGCGGGCTTCCTCATCAAGAACGCCTTCTCTCTCCTGGCGCCCCAACACGACTCCATGGCCTTCGTCCTCCCCATGCTCCTCGCCATGCTGAGCATGGCCCTATGGTTCCTCGTCAAGGGAATCAATCCCTCCGCATGGCCCACCGCTAGCCGATAACCCGAAACTTTCCCGGCGAACCCTTCCGAGAGAGATGGCATCCACAGAAAGCCAGAAACTAGAAGCTCACGCATTCCGCGCAAACCGGCTCACCGCATACGCAATCGGCAGTCCCACCACCACCATGTGAATCGCCAGCCCTTCCAGCATCCCGTTCACCGGAATCGGATCCCGCTGATGAAACGCGCAATGCGGCAGCACGATCAGCATCATCACCAGCTGCACGCCCGCCCCATAGCACAGCCCACACACCAGCGGATATTCCGTCATGAACGTCAGCTTGCGGCTCACCGCGTAATAAAACGCCGCGAAGCAAAGCGCGATGAACACATGCAGCACCACCCCAAGCCCGTAGTAAACAACACCTCCCTGCGCGCCTCGATCGCCCACCAAGCCCTCAGCAATCACGAGAATAATTTCGTGCCCAAACAGCACGGACGCCTGCATCAGATCCAGCGCCGCCGCAGCCAGCCCTCCCACCCCAATCGCCAACAGCGCGCTCTGCACCTTGCTTCTTTCCTTCGCCGAACTCCCCATCACCAACGATGCTTCCATCTTCCCTCTCCTCCTTCGTTCACTACCGCGTCAATGGAATACGCGCTCCACAGACACCGCCAACCCTACCCACCCACCACTTCGAAAGTCCTGAAGGAAGCCTGAAATCCTCTGAATACTTCTGAAATCAGGCGCATCGGCGCGACGATATAATCCAGCAGGCATCGTCTCCCGACAGCCCCTCGACCCATGCAATCTCCCACCACCGCAACACTTCGCATCGGCGCCTGGCGCGTAGACCCGACCTCCAGCGAAATCTCCCGCGACAACGAGACCGCTCGCCTCGAAGTCCGCACCATGCGTCTCCTGCTCACGCTCGCCGACCACCCCGGCCAAGTCGTCAGCATCGACGACCTCCTCAATCACGTCTGGCCCAACATCGCCGTCTCGCCCGACTCCGTCTACCAGGCCGTCGCCTCCCTTCGCCGCATCCTCGGCGACGACCCCAAACAGCCCACCTACATCGCCACCGTCCCCCGCCTCGGCTACCGCATGATCGCCCCCGTCACGCCATGGATTGACGACCCAACCGCCCTTCCCACCGCAACGCCCCTCCCTCCCCAACCCGCCGCACCCATCCCCCGCCCGCACGCCGTCGGCCTTCAAGTCACCATCCTCCTTATCTGCCTCGCACTCGCCGCCGCCTACCTCGTGCGCGCTCACTTCGTCGCCGAACGTCCTCCCCGCCCTATCGCCGCCCTGCCCAACCAGAAGTCCATCGCCGTCCTGCCTCTCCTCGATCTCACCGAAGGTATGCACCAGGGCGAGTTCGCAGACGGCCTCACCGAAGAACTCATCGACAAGCTCAGCAAGCTTCCCGGCCTCAGCGTCCCCTCCCCCACCTCCTCCTTCTACTACCGCGACAAAAATCTCCCCGTCGCCACCATCGCCAAAGACCTCGGCGTCGTCTATATCCTCGACGGCAGCGTCCGCAAATCCGGCGACCAGGTCCGCGTCGCCGCACGCCTCGTTCGCGCCGACACCGGCTTCGTCCTCTGGTCCGACACCTACGACCGCCCCTTCCACGACCTCGTCATGGTCCAGGACGACATCGCCACCCAGGTCGCCAAAGCCCTCGGCGCCTCCACTGAATTCAAAGCCCCCTGAACCGCACCACCCATCGCCTGAAGTCTTCACCCGCGTAGTGCTATCCTCGCTCGCATGAGCCTCCGCTCCGCCCCCAAGCCAACCGTCCTCGCCGCGTTTCTTCTAGCCCTCGCCTCCCTCCCCAACGCCCTCGCCCAGGTCGCTTGCCCCGTCGCCCTCATCACCGCAAACTCCACCCCGAGCGGCATCCAACTCGAATTCCGCAACAAAGGCAAAGTCCCCATCGAGCAGCTCAGCCTCACCTGCAATCCCCCCGCGCACAACAACCTCCCCAACACCGCCTGCTACGTCGAAACCGGCATCTTCTATCCCGGCGCCATGTCCTGGATCAAAATCGACTACCCCGCCGCCAACCATCACGCCATTGAAATCTCCGTCGCGCGCCTCCGCGTCGCCGGCGGAACCCTCTGGCAACCCGGCGCCCACGCCTGCAAACCCCTAAAACTCCCCCGCCAAAACTAACCTCGGCACATCGGATGGCTTGCCGCGCGAAGCCTATCGCCGTCCGCGCAGGACCCCCATTCATGACAGCCTCATCGTCATGAGTGGGTTTGCATAACCCCAACTAGCCACGCGAAGCCTCCCATCGTCCGCGCAGGATCAATACAGTCTACCTTTACAGTTTACCTGTAGACATGCAATACTGATCGAGTGAGCATTCGAACCACTCAACCCGCCCTTGCACGAACCCTCGCCACCGAAATCCGCGCAACCTACCGCAAGATCAAGCAGCGTCTGCGCGAACAGGGCGGCGGCAAAGATCTCACCCCATCCCAGGCCTCCGTTCTCCTTCGACTCGAACAGCACGGCCCCACCACGGTTTCCAGTCTCGCTCGAGCGGAAGGCATGCGCCCCCAGTCCATGAGCGCGATCGTTGCGCCTTTACAGGAGTCCGGCCTCCTCCGCGGCGCGCCCGACCCCAGCGACCGCCGCCAAACCCTGATGTCTCTCACGCCCAAATGCCTGAAGTGGCTTCAACAGGGCAGGGACGCGAGACAGGACTGGCTCACCACCACCATCTCCCAAAAGCTTTCTGTCCACGAGCAGGAAGAGCTTCTCGCAGCGCTGGAACTCCTATCGCGCCTCGTCGAAGATTGACCCCACCGCCACCCGTACCAACCTTCCTCCAACCGAAAAACCCCATGCCCCTCACCACCCTCGACCCCAACCCCGCGCTCATCGTCATTGACCTCCAGCAAGGCATCGCCGGCGGAACCTTCCTTCACCCCATCGCCGACATCCTCGCCAACACGCGCTTGCTCCTCGACGCCTTCCGCGCCAGCAACCTCCCCGTCGTGCTCGTAAACGTAGCCGGACGAGCGCCCGGCCGCACCGAGCAAGGCCCCCGCACCAGCCTCACCTTCGCCGACAACTGGACCGACCTCCTCCCCCAACTCAACCAGCAACCCACCGACATCACCGTTACCAAGCGAAGCTGGGGCGCCTTCGCCACCACCGACCTCGAATCGCAACTCAAAGCCCGCGGCGTCACCCAGGTCGTCGTCACCGGCATCGCCACCTCCGCCGGCGTCGAATCCACCGCCCGCCAGGCCTACGAACAGGGCTTCAACGTAACCCTCGCCCTCGATGCCATCACCGACCTCCGCGAAGAAGCCCACCACTACAGCATCACCTACGTCTTCCCCCGCATCGGCGAAACCGGCTCCACGCAGGAGATCATCTCTCTCCTCAAAACACTGCACCAGGAAAGTACCCCTACAGCATGAATTATCTTCACCTCCTCTCCTACTTCTTCGCAGGCCTCTTCGCCGCAAACGCCATCCCTCACTTCGTCTCCGGCGTCATGGGACGTCCCTTCCAGAGTCCCTTCGCCAAGCCGCCCGGCGAAGGCCTCTCCTCCTCCACCATCAACGTAGTCTGGGGATTCTCCAACGCGCTCGCTGCCTATCTGCTCCTCACCCACGTAGGCGCCTTCCATCCGCGCACCACCACCCACATCCTCGCGTTCGGCCTCGGCGCGCTACTCATCAGCCTCTTTGCAGCGCGTCACTTCGGCCAGTTCCACGGAGGCAACGCGCCATCGCAACCATGAACAGCCCGCTCTCCAGCACCTTCCGCTCGCTCAGAAGCTTCAACTTCCGCTTGTGGACCGTAGGCGCCCTCGTCTCCAACATCGGCACCTGGATGCAGCGCATCGCGCAGGACTGGCTCGTCCTCACCCAACTCACCCATCACGACGCCTCCGCACTCGGCATCGTCATGGGCCTCCAGTTCGCGCCGCAACTTCTCTTCCTCCCCTGGACCGGCTCTGCCGCCGACCGCCTCAATCAGCGCCGGCTCCTCCTCTTCACCCAGGCGACCATGGGCATCCTCGCCCTCCTGCTCGGTGTCCTCACCATCGAAGGCGTCATCCGCCTCTGGCACGTCTACGTCTTCGCCTTCCTCTCCGGCTCTGCCGCCGCACTCGACGCCCCCGTCCGCCAAACCTTCGTCGCAGAAATGGTAGGCGACGCCGATCTCCCCAACGCCGTCGCCCTCAACTCAACCTCCTTCAACGCAGCCCAGCTCATCGGCCCCGCCCTCGCCGGCCTCCTCATTGCAGGAGTAGGCCTAGGCTGGGCCTTCATCCTCAACGGCCTCTCCTTCGCCGCCGTCCTCGTCTCAATGTCCCTCTTCCGCCTCTCCGAACTCCATCCCAGCGCCCGCGCCCACCGCACCGCCTCTGGATTCACGCAAGGCCTTCGCTACGTCTGGAGCAGACCCGACCTCCGCGCCATCCTGCTCATGCTCTTCCTGATCGGAACCTTCGGCCTCAACTTCCCCATCTTCATCTCCACCATGGCCGTAAGCGTCTTCCACTCCAACGCCCGCGCCTTCGGCCTCCTCTCCTCCATCATGGCCGTCGGCTCACTCGCAGGAGCCCTCTTCGCCGCCGGCCGCAAGCACCCCAACATGGCCTCTCTCGCACTCGCAGGCGGAGTCTTCGGCATCGGCTGCACCCTCGCCGCACTCGCTCCTGGCTACTGGTCCTTCGCCGCAGCTCTTGCCCTCACCGGAGCCGCCATGCTCACCCTCACCAACGCCACCAACACCATCATGCAGCTCTCCACCGAGCCCGCCATGCGCGGCCGCGTCATGGCCCTCCGCGTCGGCATCGCCCTCGGAGGAACCCCCATCGGCGCCCCCATCGTAGGCTGGATAGCCAACCGCTTCGGCCCTCGCTGGTCCTTAGGCGTAGGCGCCGCCGCAGGCTTCTCCGCCGCCCTCGTCGCCGTCTACGTCCTCACTCGCCGCAACCCGTCAGCCGAGCGGCCCGCCTAAGCAGGAGCGTACGTCAACCGCACCACGTCCCCGGCAATCCGATCGTTCCCAACCAGCCGAAGCCGCGGCAGCGGCCCCGAGAAAAATGGCTTGCCTTTGCCCAGCACGATCGGGTGCACATACAGTCGATACTCATCCACGAGACCAAGCTTGCCCACGCTAGCCGCCAGCTCCGGCCCGGATACCGATAGTTCCCCGGCGTGCTCCGCCTTCAGCGTGCGTATCGCCGCCTCCAGGTCACCCTCCACCAGCGTCGCATTCGGCCCAACCGACTTCAACGTCCGCGACACCACCCACTTCGGCTTCTCCCGCCACAACACCGCGAACTCCCGTTCCCCCGCATCCCAGTCAGCAAGGTCCTGGTCCCAATAACGCATCACCTCATAGATGCGGCGACCGTACACGCAGCCCGACAGGCCACGCATGTAGTCCATGTAATGACGAAAGAGCGCCTCGTCCGGAGGACCGATCGCCATGTGGTCGACATAGCCATCCAACGACTGGTTCAACAAATAAACAAGCTTTGCCATAACTCGAACTCCCTCCTCAGGTCCTTCAGAAGAACCACAGCCAACGTTCCGCAAAACTGAATTACCGCGCGCACAACCTACTGCTTCCTCGCGCGCGACAGAATGTGTTTCACGAAGCGACAACCTGCTTCCGTCGCTGCAAACTAGCCTTCTCGATTTCGCTCATGTCCCCCGCTGGCCGAATCTCCCAGACATTCCCATACTTCATCGATGGATGCTGGCTGATCAGCTGCGCCACATGGTTCATGTCCCGAGCCTCCAGCACCAGCACCCCGCCGAGCTGTTCTTTCGTCTCCGCATACGGCCCATCGGTCGTCGCCACCTTGCCATTCTTCCAGTACAACGTCAGCGCAGTCTCCGGTCCCTGCAACGCCTCTCCACCCACCCACACCCCGCTCGCGCGAAGGTGGTCGTCGTACTCATAGCATGCGTCGAACATAGCGTTTCGCTCGCTCTCAGGCATGCCCTCGAATTTGCTTTTGTCGTAATACCCGAAACAGAGATATTTCATCGCCCCTCCCTTTCTTCTCACTTCGATAGCTCGTACATCGCACCTGCCGCAAACGTTGCCGTCACTGTTTCAAGTAACGCAGCGCAACACTCCCTGAGGTGAAAACTTTTGACGCAACAAGCTTCAGCCGCAGTGGCTGTGGCACGCTGAGACCGTCCCACAACCGTCTACCCTCACCTGCAACCCCAGGCCCAACCACAACCCGAAATTCATCCACCAGCCCAAGCTCTACCAGTTGCGAAGAAAGTTCAACTCCTCGAACAAAAATCCCTTTACCTTGCTCTTGTTTTAACTTCAGGATTTCATCTCGAAGGTTTCCACGAACGACTCTCGTATTCTCATCGTTCGTGCTAGCCAGCGTGCGTGAAAAAACAACTTTCTGCAGACCGTCAAACGTTCGTGCAAACTCAATCGCCGCGTGCGAGTCCGTCCGACGCTTCGCCACATCAGGCCAATAAGGAACCATCAGTTCATACGTCGTACGCCCAAACACTTCCAGGTCAACCTCGCGCAGAATCTCCGTATAGTAGCCAAGCATCTCATCGTCGCCGCCAACCACTTTCCGGTGGTCACAGCAGCCATCCAGCGTAACGTTGATTGCGAAAATCACCTGTCTCATGGATTGTCCCGCCCTCGTGTGAAGCCCAGCGCCTAATCAGCCGGAGGTCGTGCGCCCTCAATCCTTCATCCCCTCGACTGTTCAACCTATAGTCGTCACGAAGACAAAAAATCGACAGCCATCCAAATTTTTATTTCGGACTACTCGATCACCCCAAGCAGCATCCCAATTGCGCCCTTAGTAACGCGCATAGCGATCCTCGTTACTGCCGTCGGGCTCGGAAAGGGTCAAGACTTTATCCTTCATCTCGAATCTGCATTCGGGTCTTAGGCCCGGCATGGTTAGGTGCAGCACTGAGCCGGAAGTTGTGTAGGAACCGTGCTCGATCTTGATGGGCATTACAAGCAGGACCTTATTGTTCGGATAGAACAACCAGTGTGCTTCAATATTGTGACCGGCCATTTCACGGTGTTCAATCCATTCGCCGATCAGGGGATTGCCAGCATCTGGCCGATCGCCGACCCGAGTGAATTCCGTAACGCTGGCTTCTGTTTTCAACCTGAGTTTGCTGTCGCCAAACCACTGCAAGGTTGACTTCTGCTCCTCACCGCCGACCGTGGCAGGGGGTACTACAAGCTGATTGTTTTCGACACGCCATGGCATCTCCACGACTGCACCAAAGCCAAAATCGACGGTGCCGTCCGAGCGAAACTCATACACTGCTCCTAGTCCGCCCTTGGATGTTTCCAGCGCACGCCACCGCCCCACAATGCTGGAAGAAGAGTACTGCTGAGCAGACGCGTGAAGTCCGAAATCGAAACCGGTGCCAACAAGAAGTAGTACTGAAGTTGCAAAATATAACACGCGCTTCAAGTTGGGTTTCAAAGCCCACCACGTTGCATCGACTCTGTGAAATGTGCGCATCATCGGCGTCCTCCGGGCCGGACCAGTCAACTCCGTCAATAGCTCCCAAGTGTAACGGACGTTTTCTTTCAACCGGCACCCGTTCGAGGCTTGTTTCTATCTCAGCTGCCGAATCCGCTCCTGCAGAAAATGCCGCTCCGGCTCCTGCACCGTCAGCGCCAGCGCCCTCTCGTAAGACTTCCGAGCCTCCTCCACCCTCCCCAGCCGACGACACATTTCCGCACGCGCCGAATGCGCCAGCGCATACGTCGCCAACTCGCCCTGCTCCAGCACCGCATCGATATGCGTCAGCCCCACCGCTGGGCCATCCCTCATCGCAATCGCCACCGCACGATTGAGCCGCACCACCGCCGAAGGTTGGATCCGCACCAGCTGGTTGTACAGCGCGACAATCTGCCGCCAGTCGGTTGCGCCGGCCGTCTCCGCCTCAGCATGCACTGCCGCAATCGCAGCCTGCAGCGTATACGCCCCAAAGCGGCGCGACGTTAGCGCGCGCTCCACCAGCCCCACGCCCTCCGCAATCTGCTCCCGGTTCCACAACCCCCGGTCCTGATCGTCCAGCAAAATCAACTCTCCACTAGCAGACATCCTCGCCGCGCGCCGCGACTCCTGCAGCAGCATCAACGCCAGCAGCCCCATCACCTCCGGCTCGGGCACCAGTTCCATCAGCAGCCGCCCCAGCCGAATCGCCTCCCCCGTCAACTCCGCCCGCGTCACCTCCACGCCCGCCGCCGCCGAATAGCCCTCGTTAAACACCAGGTACACCACCTGGAGCACCGCCCCTAACCTTCCCGGCAACTCCTGCGACCCAGGCACCTGGTAAGGAATCGCCTTATCCCGAATCACCGCCTTCGCGCGCACAATCCGTTGCGCAAGCGTTGCCGGCGTAACCAGAAACGCCCTCGCAATCTCCTCCGTCGTCAGCCCGCAAACCTCCCGCAGCGTCAGCGCAATCTGCCCTTCCGCCGCCAGCGCAGGATGGCAGCAAGTGAAAATCAGACGCAGCCGATCATCCTCAATCTCCTCCTCTCCCTCCCCATCGGACAGGCCGCCGCCACGCCCTTCGATATGCGCAATAAGCTCTCGCTCCACCCCATCAAAACGCGCCCGCCGTCGCATCGCGTCGATCGCCTTAAACCGCGCCGTTGAAATCAGCCAAGGCCGAGGCTTCTCCGGTATTCCACCCACCGTCCAGCTCTCCAGCGCAGCAGCGAACGCCTCGTGCATCGACTCTTCCGCCACGTCCAGGTCCCCAAGCAGCCGCACCAGCGTCGCCAGCACCCGCCCCGACTCCGACCGGTACAAACTCTCAATCGTCCTGCCGACTTCTTCGGACACCGCCGCCGCCATCACGCCAAACTAGCAAACGGAGCGACCCACCACAACCGTGCGTCCCGAAACCGGGCTATACTGCAGCCGCGTAACCCGAAACCGGGCTATACCCGCTCAATTTGCAACGAACTTCGCCCGAATCCCGCACAAAATCTCGTACGAAATCGTCCCACTCCACCGCGCATGATCGTCCGCCGTCACTCCCTCACCCAGCAACACCACCTCGTCCCCAACCGCAACCCACTCTAAATCAGTTACATCCACGGTAATCAAGTTCATCGACACCCGCCCCACCACCGCTGCCCGCCGCCCCCCAACCATCACCCACCCATCCCCCACCCCCGACGACGCCGACCGCCGGAATCCATCCGCATATCCAACCGGCAACAAAGCCAACCTCGTCAATGATTTAGCGATAAACGTAGCCCCATAACCCACCGTATCCCCAGGCCCAATCTCCCGCAACCCGATCACCCGGGTCTTCCAAGTCAAAACCGGCTTCAACAGCTCGCCCAACGCCCCAACCCCGCACGTATCCCCATCATTTGCAGCAGTTAGCTCCGAGCAATAGCCGTACAGTGCAATCCCCGGCCGCACCATCACTCGCGCCCCAACCCCCGCCGCCAGCTCCTGCATCCACCCCAGCGTAGAGCCCTCGTCCACCGCCGACGACGCCCCCAGGTGAACCAGTTCCACATTAACCCCTTTATCGACAACTACTTGCAACGCCTCAGCAAACCTCTCCCGCTGCCTCCGCGTCACCGCCGACCCCTCCACCTCAGCCGTCGCCAAATGCGACATCACCCCCTCGCACCGCACCCACCTCGACCCCGCCAGCCGCTCCGCCACGACCGCAACCCTTTCGCAATCAACACCTTGCCGAGCCATTCCCGTATCAATCTCCAGGTGCACCCGCACCACCTTGCCCGCCAGCTCCGCCGCCCGCTCCAGCATCGCAATATGCTCCAAAGTCCAAACCACCGGCGTTAGTCCCCGCGCCACAACCTCCTTGCAATCAGCCTCTTCCAGCACGCACATCACCAGCAGCCGCACCCCGTCCCCGACCACCCCCCGGACCCGCACCCCCTCCTCAACATCCGCAACCCCCAGCCACCGAACCCCCGCATTCACCAATACCGGCGCCACAATCGCAGCATCATGCCCATAAGCATTGGCTTTCACGACCCCAAGCACCTCCGCACCCCCATCAACACTGGCGATCCGCTGCACCGCGCGCAGGTTCCCCACCAGCCGTTCTCCCGAAATCTCCACCCAACTCTTCACTCACCCATTATCACCTTCCCCGCGCAAAACAAAAGGAGCGACCATAAGTCGCTCCCTTTGTGCAATATACCTCTAGAGACTAATCCTCGCCGCGCCCGGCAAACGTCCACTTCCGCACCGGCCCAACGTCAACATGCACAAACTGGCTCCGCGGGTAATACCCCACCCCACCCGCGTCCAAACTCAGCGCCACGTCCCGCAACGTCCGCGTCCGAACCCCCGGCACGCGAATGTCAATCGCTTTAGCCTGAATATGTTGCGAGTTTTTCGCGACCCCGGTATTCCGGCCCCGCGTCCGCAAAAAGTTGTTGCTCCACGGCGTCCGATACCCGCAAACGATATCGATCACACCCTCCGGCCGCCCCAGCCGCGCCATCACATTGTGCAGCACATCAAACTCCCGCGGATCGTAAGCCTTCTCGTCCTGAGTCCGGCTATCTCGCAGAAAATAATCAAGTTTCGCCATCGCCGCAGGAATATAAGTGTCCCCAATCCGATACACCACATCAATGCTTTCGCCCGAGTGCAGATGATGCAGCTTCAGCTCATACTTCTTCCCATCATCCGGTATCGCCGCTTCGTCCGTCGGCAGAACTCCCGGTTCCAGCAACGCCGCATGAACCATCTTCGTCGGCGGCACCAGCCGCGCATGCAAGTGAATGCGCGGCCCACGCGCATTCCCCGCAGTAGCCATCGCCAATAGCGCGACGGCAGTGGCACCTGCCCAGCCACCTCGCCGCCACAATACCTGTTTCGAAATAGGGGAAGACAACGCAGCACGACGAAGAATCAAGGTCGATCTCCCAAGAGAAATTGCGAAAACGAATGGCGAATCGCAAATCCCATTCGCGCCCCGGCGTTCGCTCTCCCAATCTTACCCTTTAGTTTCTTTTTCGGCCGCCCACAGGGTGTAATCCCTTTGTAAACTTGGTTCTCGCCGGGCAACCCGACTCACTCCCTATATTTCCGCAGGCGGCTTATCCGGCTGCCCCTCATAAATCTCTTCCACGCGCCCCAGCGTGTCGATCTCCTCCAGTGGCTTATCCTCCCGCAGCCTCAAAATCCGCGGAAAACGCAGCGCAAATCCGCTCGCGTGCCGATCCGACCGCATCACGTTGTTGAACGCCACCTCGATCACCCGCAGCGGCTCCACCGTCCGAAAGTGCCCAAAATCCTCCAACGTATGGACCTTCATCCATTCCGTCAGCTCGGCAATCTCCGCGTCCGTCACACCCGAGTAGGCTTTCCCCACATTCAACAACTCGCCATCATTCCCGCGCACCGCAAACGTGTAGTCGCTCAGTAACCCCGCCCGCCGCCCGTGCCCAAACTCCGCTCCGGTAATCACAACATCCAGCGTGGCCAGCTCCCGCTTCAACTTCACCCACGCCAACCCCCGCCTTCCCGGCAAATACGCCGACCCCGCCGCCTTCAGCATCACCCCCTCATTCGCCTGTGCCCGCGCATCGACATACGCCTGCTCAATCGCCCCAACACTCTCCACCAGCTTTGCCGGCGAAAGCATCAGCCTCTGCAACGGCGCCTCGCCCGAAATCTCATCCTCCACCTCGAACAACCCCGCCTGCACCTTAGCCTTCACCGGCGGATCCAACCCGGCAATCGTCAACGCACGCAACCGGTGCACCACTCCCTCCAGCCGTTCGCGACGCTCCCGCAGCGGCAACGGAAGCAGCAGTTCCTCCCCCTCGAACAGCAGATCAAACGCCATAAACACGACCGGCACCTGCCGCCGCATAGCCCCATCCACGCGCTTGCGCCCAATCCTCTGCCCCAGCACAGAAAACGGCAGCGCCTTGTTCTCCGCCACATTCCATCCGAGCAGCTCACCATCAACAATCAGCGGCTCCCTCACCTCACGAAACGCCTCCGCAATCTCCGGAAAGCTCTCCGTAATGTCCTCCCGATTCCGCGAATACACCGCAACCCTCCCCGGCTGCTCTCGATCTCCGCAGTGGACCTGCGCGCGCATCCCGTCGTACTTGTCCTCAACAAACGCCTCCACCCCCGCATCGACATCATCCTTCGACGTAAACCGCGCGACAGCCTCCTCCGGCGTCTCCACCGGGCTCGCCAGCATAAATCCCAGTGGATGAAACAGCCGCATCCGCGCCTCACGCAGCGTGCCTCCGAACGCTCGCTCGACCGCCCCCGCAAGGTCCGCCTCCAGCATCACCGCATGCCGAACGGCCACCACATCCGCGCCAGACGCCACCGCGATCGCCTCCTCAATCAAACTTTGCTTCACCCCAATCCGCATGTCCCCCAGCATCAGCTTCAGCAGATACTTCGCCTCCAACGCCGTCACACGCCGCAACAATCCTTCGACGGCCCCCGCGCGCACCGCCGTCGTTCGCGCTCCAGCCATCACCTCAAACGCTTCCGCAACACTGCCCAGCGTCAATCCCTCCGCCGAACTCTCCGGCCACACCTCGGCCGCCGCAGCCCCCAAATCCCCATGACGCCGATACGCCCCCGTCAACTCCGCATCCGAGCACCCCGAGACGGCCTTCACCGCCCGCGTCAGCAGCGCTCCACCAGCATTCAACTTCCGAGGATCAGCCTCAGCAAACGGCTGCCCCGCCAGGTACAAACAAAACCGCCCCGCATCCTCCACCGATTCCTTCGCCACCAAACCCACGGCAATCTCAATCAGCGCACGCTTCTTCAGCCGCCCCGCCTCACCGGCAAGCTCTTCCGCCAACGCCGCCAACTCCCCAAACAACGCCATCGCCGCCCTCGTTGAAATCAGATGCAACTCAGAACCCATCGCAACAGTATCCTGATCTCCGGGTTCACCCCGCTGGAGACCTTACGATGAAAAAGTTCGCCCTGGCCCTGCTCCTGCTGCAAACCTTCGCCGCATTCGCTGACACCAAAAGCGCTAACCCCGCGGACTACCCCGTTATCGTCCACGTCGTTTACTCCCACTTCGACGTCTATGACAAACCGGCTCTCCAGCGTTTAGACGTCGTCATCGATGGTCAACAAATGGAACTCAGGTGTAACGGTGGCGGAACGGGTGTCCTCGCCCTGGCCGACTACCATGCGATGTTTCGCAAAGGGAAAGCTCTGGGCGCTCCCTCCAAAACCAATGGCTTTGACTCGCATGATAGCTACCGTTTCCTTCTTCCCGACGGCACCATCCGCGACTTCGACATCGTCGGCCTCGGTCCACAAGCCGGCACCTCCGCTCCTTCCCCCTCCACGAATCCCTGACATTCGCGATACCATCTAATCAGCAGCATGGCTTGCATGAGCAAAAACCCGGTGTCCTCTCCCCGCGTGACCCTCCGTCACGACTTTGCCTAGCTGCGCCCAATCTTCTTCCCCTTCTCGCCATCCAAGTTTCTTCAATCCCTGCCTCTCGCAGGAGGAGCCACATCATGTTTGACCGCCTCGACCAACTCGAAGCCCGCTACGAAGAGCTCGGCGTCCAGCTCTCTGACCCCAAAATCGTCAACGACCAGGAAAACTATCGCAAGGTCGCCAAGCAGCACCGCGACATGGAGCCCACGGTCGAAAAGTTCCGCGAATACCGCAAGCTCCGCGCCTCTGTCGCCGACGCCAAAGCCATGCTCACCGACGCCGACATGCGCGAAATGGCCCAGGCTGAGCTCGACGACCTCGAACCCAAACTCGCCGCCACCGAAGAACAGCTCAAAGTCCTTCTCCTCCCCAAAGACCCCAACGACGACAAGAACATCGTCCTCGAGCTCCGCGCCGGCACTGGCGGCGACGAAGCCTCGCTCTTCGTCGCCGAAGTCTTTCGCATGTATCTCCGCTTCGCCGAGCAACACAAGTGGAAAGTCGAAATCCTCTCCGAAACTGAGTCCGGCGTAGGCGGCCTCAAAGACGTCACCGCCATCATCGAAGGCGACAAAGTCTACTCGCAGATGAAGTACGAGTCCGGCGTCCATCGAGTCCAGCGCGTCCCCGCCACCGAAACCCAGGGCCGCGTCCACACCTCTGCCATCACAGTAGCAGTGCTTCCCGAAGCCGAAGAAGTCGACATCAAGATCGAAAACAAAGATCTCCGCATCGACACCTTCTGCTCCTCCGGCCCCGGCGGCCAGTCGGTCAACACCACCTACTCGGCCATCCGCATCACGCACCTACCCACCAACACGGTAGTGAGCTGTCAGGATGAAAAATCCCAGATCAAAAACCGCGAAAAGGCGATGCGCGTCCTCCGTTCCCGCCTCTACGAAGTCGAAGCCGAACGCATCCACCAGCTCCAGGCCAAGGAACGCAAGCAGCAGGTCGGCACCGGCGATCGCAGCGAGAAGATCCGCACGTACAACTTCCCGCAAAACCGTCTCACCGATCACCGCATCGGCCTCACCAACCACCAGCTAGGCATGGTCATGGAAGGCATGCTCCAACCCACCATCGACGCCCTCATCGCCCATGACACCGCCGAACGTCTCAAAGCAGAGTCGACCGCAGCCTAAATTACGCTCTGCATCAACACCGCCGAACGTCTCAAAGCAGAGTCAACCGCAGCCTAAATTACGCTCTGCATCAACACCGCCGAACGTCTCAAAGCAGAGTCGACCGCGGCCTAAATTACGCTCTGCATCAACACGGCGGAAAACTCAAAGAGAATCTCCCGCGGCCTAGGCTACGTTCCCGGCAGATTCTCCTTGATCGTCTGAGCCAGGTCGTCAATCGAAGTCTCCTGGCTCAAATCCCGCACCTCGGGATTATTCGCCGCCTTATTCAGTCCCATCTCCGATGCAATCTGCCGATCCATCCCCAGCAGCGCCGTCAGTTCCTTCTCCGTCAGCAGCAGAATCTGCAGCATCATGTGATCCCGCTCGTCCGAGCGCCGTCCCAGCCTCGCCTGCCGCATCAAAATAAAGCTCGACACCAGGATCGCCTCCATCGCAACCACCGTCTGCAGCAACCCAAACGGCTTCGGATCGAAATGCCGCGTACCCGGCAACACGTTCATCACGATCCACACCGCAAACGCGCACAGATGCACCACCACGAACGGCAGGCTGCCCACGAACCCCGCAATCCCGTCAATCACCCGCTCCGCCTGGGTTCGCTGCTCCAGAAACTCCTGCTCATGCCGCGCGATTAGCTCAATCTGGTCCTGTATATGGCTCTGAGACACGGTGCTCCTCTTTTAGAATCTTCAACATAGCCATTCAACTACCCGGCCCAACCCGGCCCCGCCCACCACTACCACTTTGGAGCAGCTGGATTGTAAGATGCGTTACTCTTCCCTATCTGGTGACACTATGCCGCAAATCACAGCTATAGACCTTCGGATGCGTTATCCTCACCCAATGGTGTTCGTAACGACGTTACTAATGGCTTCATTGGCCGCCACCGCACAGCGCCCGTCAGACGCGAAGCCGTTTACGCTCGAGCAGGTTCTCAGCGCGCCATATTCCACCTCACTCACCGCCGCACCACGAGGCGATCTCTTCGCCTGGGTGGAAGACGCAGAAGGCCACCATAATCTCTGGGTCTCAGGCCAGGACCAGCTCCCTCGCCAGCTCACCCATAACACCCAGGATGACGCACAGGACATCGCTCAGCTAGCCTGGGCGCCCGACGCCTCCTCCATCGCCTACACCTACGGTGCAGAGTCCGGAGCCAACGGCAAGCCAGCCAACCCCGCACACCTCCAGCGCCCCACGCCTCTCGAAGTCCTCGTCCAGCCGCTCGCCCCCGGGGCTCAGCCCATCCTTATCGGCGACGGCCACGAGCCCATCTTCACGCCCGACGGCCATAGCCTGCTCTATGTCCATGACGGACACATCTGGATCGCGGACCTGTCCGCACCCTCCACCGCCCACCAGCTCGTATTCGATCGCGGCTCGGCCAGTGGCCTCACCTTCTCGCCCGACGGCCATCTCCTGGCCTTCATCAGCCGTCGCAGCGAAGCCAACGAGCCCTCCCACAGCTTCCTCGCCCTCTACGATCTCCAGGCCCACACGCTCCGCTTCCTTGACCCCTCCACCAGCGACGACTCCGCTCCCGTCTTCTCCCCCGGCGGCAACCAGATCGCCTGGCTGCGCTCACCCTTCGTTGAACCGCGCGAGTTCGCCGCCGCCCGCATCTCGCCCAACCCCTGGTCCATCCAGTTAGCCGACCTCACCACCGGCCGCACCCGCACTCTCTTTTCGCCCCCGGCCAACAAGCCCGGCAGCATCCTTCCCCATCTCGCTGACGGGGCCGCACGCCTCTTCTTCGCCACCAACACCGCCGTCCAGTTCTATAGCGAGGCCGACGGCTGGGTCCACCTCTACCAGATCCACACCGAAGGCGATCCCTGCGTCGACTGGCTCACCCCCGGCTCCTTCGAAGTCGAAGACGCCACCCTCAGCAGCGATGGCCGCTTCCTGGTCTACAGCTCCAATCAGGCGTCCTCCAGTGATCCGCACCTGACAGGCCAGGGCTGGCTCGATTCGCCATCCCTCGATCAGGACCGCCGTCACCTCTGGCGCATCGATCTCACTCGCCTCGACCCCCCCGTCGAAATCACCCACGGCGAAGGTATCGAAACCCACCCGCAGGTCGCCTCCGACGGAATGATCGCCGCCCTCGTCTCAGACGCGCACGTGCCCATGCATCCGGCCTTCATCGGCAACAACGGCAGGATCATCCCGGTGCGCGCCAACGTTTCGGCCGCCGACTATCCCACAACCCTCGTTACTCCCCACCAGGTCCTCTTCCCCACCGTCGACGGCCTCCACCTCCACGGCCAGCTCTTCCTCCCCGGCGCTACAAAGCCCGCGCATCTCTCGCGCGCCGCCATCCTCTTCTTCCATGGCGGCCCCAATCGCCAGATGCTCCTCGGCTACCCTGCCATGGGCTACTACTCCAATGCCTACGCGATGAATCAATACCTCACGAACCTGGGCTTCATCGTGCTCTCAGTCAACTACCGTTGCGGCATTGGCTATGGTCTCGACTTCCGCGAGTGCAAACACACAGGCGCGGACGGCGGCTCGGAATATAACGATGTCCTTGCCGCCGCAAAATACCTTCGCTCTCTCCCCGGCGTCGATCCCAGGCGTATCGGCGTCTGGGGCGGCAGCTACGGCGGTTATCTCACCGCCCTCGCCCTCGCGCGCAACTCCAACCTCTTCGCCGCCGGCGTCGACTTCCACGGCGTCCACGACTGGAACATCGAAGACAACGCCGCCGACTGGAGGCTGGGCTCCGGCACGCAGCAGAGCTCCTTCGCCCAGCAGGACGCGATCGCCACCAGGGCCCGCAACAGCAGCCCCATTGCCTCCATCGACCAATGGCGCTCGCCCGTCCTCCTCATCCACGGCGACAATGATCCCGACGTAGCCTACGCGCAGACCCCCATCCTCGCCGAAGCCCTCCGCGCCCGCCACGTCCCCGTTGACGAACTCATCTTCCCCGACGAAGTCCACGGCTTCCTCCTCCACAAAGACTGGCTAACCGCCTACCAGGCCACCGCAGCCTTCTTCCAGCGCACCCTCAAGCCGTAAGCGCAGCGGTGGCCCGCAAGCTGGAAACCTCCGCCAGTCAGGCCAAACAGGGTAAAATCAGTGCTGCAAGGAAGCGACGCCATTCCCCCTGCGGGACGCTCGCTCCTTTAACCCTTCCGAACTGAAAGAACCCCATGAGCACAGCCATCCAAGCACCTTCCCCAGCGCTCGAAGCCGCAGCCCACAATGCCGGCCTGAACCTCACTCCCGCCGAACCCGGCATCGACTTTACCGGCGCTCCTACCACCCGCGCCATCGTCACCCTCGCCGCCGACCCCGCGCACCAGCAGCTCCTCGAACTCAGCCAGACCTTCGATGCCGCCGATCCCAAGTTCGCCGCCGCCCTTGCCGTCTACTTCCGCGAGGCCGCGCAGCGTCTGCGCAATCCACGCCCCGACGTCTATGTCTCCCTGCACGGCCTTCCCCTCAGCTTCGGCAAGTTCGCCTGGCCCTTCCACAGCTCCACCTCCGGCGCCGACACCTTCATCGTCCACGGCGAAATCCGTCTCGAAGACGGCCGCGGCAGCCAGCTCCACGCCAAGGTCTCCGCCTCCATGACCCAGACCTTCGCCACCGTCATCCCCGCCCTCGAACAGCCCTTCGCCGAAGGCTTCATCTACAACGCCGTCCGCAAAACCCTCGACCAGGGCCAGCTCGAGCTCGTCGCCTCCGGCAACCGTCAGCCCGTCCCCGTCACCACCCGCTACTACTCTATGAAGCAGCAGGTCTTCATCTTCAACGACACCACCGAGACCCAGCGCCGCGCCTACCTCGCCGCCAAAACTTTCTGGCTGAGCCACATCCTCGGTAGCGGCGCGCCCATCTGGATCACCGACCCCCGCGACGCCCAGTACCTCAACACCACCGTCGCCGACCTCAAGACCACCGCCGCAGCCCTCGTCACCGACGGCCTCATCCAGCTCGATCCAACCGGCAACTGGTCCACCGCCACCGACACCCTGCGCAACCAGGAAGACACCTACCGCGCCCAGGTCGCCGAAGCCCTAGCCTTCATCAAGCCCACCTTCAACGAAGACATGCGCGGCGGCCACACCAACATGTAAGTTCACCATCACAACGAGTGCCCACATCTCGCTTCTGAGATGTGGGCTCCGTTCTTACCCTGAACCCTGAACCCTGGGCCCTGAACCCTCCGCTACACGTGGGACAGTTCCTGCTCCAGCCGCACAAACGCCTCCCACGCAGCCTCCTCCACCGCGACCCCAACCTCCATACTCTCTTGCCGGCACCGCAGCGCTCCCTCCCCGGGATAACGCACCGGCTTCTCCGGCTGAATCGGCGTTGCCGCATGCAGCGCATCGATAGCCTTCTGCGCCACGCTCGCCCCCTGCGCGAAACGGCTCAACTCCTCAATCGTCTCCACCGAAGCCGGCGCGATCGCCAAAAACACCTGCGACTGCCCCACCTCCTTTGCCGGATCCTTGCTGAACTCATGTGTAGCCAGCCCGCCCGTCAACATCGCGGCCAGCACATCCAGCACGAACGATAACCCCGACCCCTTCCAGAACCCAATCGGCAACGCCCTCTGCGTGTGCTCAATGGACGCGGCGTCGTTCGTCAACTGACCCGACTCATCGTAGCCTCCAGGCACCGGCAACGGATCGCCCCGCCGTCGATACGCCTCCAGCGTCCCATACGAAAACTGGCTCATCGCCATATCCAGCACAATCGGCGCCGACTCACCCTCACCGCCGCCCTTCGAGATAACGCGTCGGGGAATCGCCACCACCAGCGGATTATTTCCCAGCGCCACCGAACTCGCGCCCCACGGCGGCAGATTCGGCAGCGTGTTCGTCCAGCACATCGCCGCAAACCCCGCATCCGCCGCCTGCCATCCATACGTCCCCGCACGCATCCAGTGCGACGTGTCTGCAAGCGCAACGCACCCCAGCCCATGTTCACGCGCCAGCTCCATCGCACGCTGCATCGCGCCATACGCCGCCAGGTTTCCCGGCCCACGCCGTCCCGTCCATCGCTCGATCGCGCCAAACCCCGCCACCTTCTGCGGCCCCGCCCGCGGATCGATCAGCCCACTCCGAACCCACTGCGCAAACCGCGGCAGCCGCGCGATCCCGTGCGTCCGCACTCCGTCACGATCCGTCTCTGCTGTCAGGCGCGCACCCAGCGCCGCCCGCGCGGGCGCTACCCCCAACGCCAGCAGTACGAGCTCGATACGTGCCTGCAGCTCCGCATACGCTACGCGCCTCATAGGTCCCCTTACTCCCCATGGTCGTCTGTGCCATCCAGTCTACACATCGGCGATACACTCTCAGGAGCACGCGCGCTTAAATCATCAATGCTTCCATCCGCGCAACAACCGGTCCCCCGAGGTCACTTTCCGTGAAGTCCACCTGCCTCCTGCCCCTTCTTGCCCTGCTCCCGATCATCACTCTCTCCGCCTCCGCCCAGGCCTCTTCACACCCGCCAGCCACCGTGCCCGCGCTCCTCCTCTCAGACATCCACCTCGATCCCTTCCACGACCCCACCAAGCTCCCCGCCCTCATCGCAGCGCCCGCCACCGCATGGGCCCCCATCCTCTACGCCCCCGACTCCCCCACCCAGCCAGCCGACTTCGCTCACCTCCAGCAAACCTGCGCCGCCAAAGGCATCGACACGCCCCCCGCGCTCCTCGTCTCCACCCTGCACGCCGCCCACCAGCAGCAGCCTCACCCCCTCCTTGTCACCATCTCCGGCGACCTCCTGGCCCACCAATTCGGCTGCCGCTTTCACACCCTCATCCCCCACGCCACCGACGCCGAATACTCCGCCTTCGCCGCCAAAACCGTCGCCTTCGTCGCGCTCCAACTCCACCAAACCTTTCCCCACACCCCCATCTACTTCGCCCTCGGCAATAACGACTCCGGCTGCGACGACTACCGCGAAGATCCCGGCAGCGACTTCCTCCACGCCAACGCCGCCAGTTTCTCCGCCGGCGTCCTCTCACGCGCCAGCCGTTCCGCCATCCTCCACGAGTTCCCCCGCCTGGGCGACTACACCGTCACCCTCCCCGCGCCCATCCGCAACACCCGCCTCATCGTCCTCCAGGACATCTTCGAGTCCCGGCGCTACACCACCTGCAGCGGCGCAACCAGCGCCGACGCAACAGCCCAGCAGATCGACTGGCTCCGCGTCCAGCTCACCGGCGCCCGCGCCGCTCACGCACACGTCTGGGTCATGGCCCACATCCCCCCCGGCATCGACGCCTACTCCACCTTCACCGCACACCTCAACGTCTGCACCGGCCAGGCCCCCGTCATGTTCCTCGCCTCCGATGCCCTCGCCACCACCCTCGCCGACTTTCCCGACGTCATCCGCCTCGCACTCTTCGGCCACACCCACATGGACGAGTTCCGCACCATCACCACCCCCTACGGCACCATCCCCGTAAAGCTCGTCCCCTCCGTCACCCCGGTCAACGGCAATGACCCCGCCTTCACCGTCGCCGAGATCAACTCCTCCACCGCAACCCTCAAGGACTACGCCGTCTACAGCGCCAGCAATCAGACAGGCATCGACACCACCTGGGCCGAAGAGTACCGCTACTCCACCACCTACCATCTGCCCGACCTATCCGGAGCTTCCCTCCAGAAACTCACCACCGCCTTCGTCGACGACAAGTCCGGCAGCACCGAAGCCAGCCACTCCTACCAGGAATTCTTCTTCGTCGGCGATCCCGGTGCATCCAAAGGCATCAAGGCCATCAGGAACGCCGCAGCAATGAAAATGGTCTGGCCCGCCTACGCCTGCGCCATCACGCACGCCGACGCCGCAGCATTCCGCTCCTGCGCCTGCCCCGTGACCTCATCACCGACGCCGCAACCCACCCCATAGATCACCGGGAACCGATCACCGGTAAACGCGCAACCCGGCCTCATTATTTGACTTTCATCCTCACCCCGCCAGACGATGAAAGTCCGAAGGTGACAGCAGTCACTGCCAATCGTGGGCCCACCCTGCCACCTTGGTTCTTCTCGCAAGAGGTATCGCAAAGCATGAGCACAACCCCTCCCGCTACGCCCTCCGGAGGAACGATCACACCCGGAGCAAAGCTGCGCGCCGCCCTCGCAGCCGAGCACCCGCTGCAGATCCCCGGCGCCATCAACGCCTACCACGCGCGCATGGCCGACCGCGTAGGCTACCGCGCCATCTACCTCTCCGGCGGCGGCGTAGCCGCTGGCTCCCTCGGCATCCCCGACCTCGGCATCTCGACCATCGACGACGTCCTCATCGACGTCCGTCGCATCACCGACGTCTGTTCTCTCCCGCTCCTCGTCGACGCCGACACCGGCTTCGGCGGAGCCTTCAACCTCGCCCGTTCCGTCCGCTCACTCATCAAGGCCGGAGCCGCCGGCTGCCACATCGAAGACCAGGTTCAGGCCAAGCGCTGCGGCCATCGCCCCAACAAACAAATCGTCCCCACCGAAGAAATGACCGACCGCATCAAGGCCGCCGTCGATGCCCGCACCGACACCTCCTTCATCATCATGGCCCGTACCGACGCCCTCGCCTCCGAAGGCCTCGACGCCGCCCTGGCCCGCGCCCACGCCTGCGTAGAAGCTGGAGCCGACATGCTCTTCCCCGAAGCCGTCACCACGCTCGACCAGTACCGCGCCTTCGCCAAACTCAACGTCCCCATCCTCGCCAACATCACCGAGTTCGGCTCAACGCCGCTCTTCACCCTCGACGAACTCCGCAGCGCCGACGTCGCCATCGCCCTCTACCCCCTCTCCGCCTTCCGCGCCGCCAACGCCGCCGCGCTCAACGTCTACCAACACCTCCGCACCGACGGCACCCAACAAAACGTCCTCAATACCATGCAAACCCGCGCCGACTTATACGACTACCTCAACTACCACTCCTACGAACAAAAGCTCGACCAACTCTTCGCCAAAGACAAATCATGAAATCGGATTGCAAAGCATCCACAATTTCGAAGGGGCACGGCTTCAGCCGTGCCATAGATCGCTAACTCACCCTGCGGCTTCAGCCGCTGAGGTGAGTTGGAACGCCCCCACAAGGATGAACATGAGCACCGAAACTCCCACCACCTTCAAGCCAAAAAAATCCGTAGCCCTCTCCGGAGTTCCCGCCGGCAACACCGCCCTCTGCACCGTCGGCCGCAACGGCAACGACCTCCACTACCGCGGCTACGACATCCTCCAGCTAGCCGCCAACTGCGAGTTCGAAGAAGTAGCCCACCTCCTGCTCTACGGCCATCTCCCCACCGCCGCCGAGCTGGCCCACTACAAGCAGCGCCTCCAGAGCCTCCGCGGCCTCCCTCAACCCGTCAAGGTCGCGCTCGAGCAAGTCCCCCCCACCGCGCACCCCATGGACGTCCTCCGCGTCGGCGTCTCCATGCTCGCAACCGTAGAGCCCGAACCCGAACCGCACACCAACCACTCCGCCCTCTACATCGCCGACCGCCTCATGGCCTCGCTCGGCTCCATCCTCCTCTACTGGTACCACTTTGCGAATCACGGCCGACGGATCGCCACCGAAACAGACGACGACAGCATCGGCGGCCACTTCCTCCATCTGCTCCACGGTCATCCCGCCTCCCCCGAGTGGATCAAGGCCATGCACACCTCGCTCATCCTCTACGCCGAGCACGAGTTCAACGCCTCCACCTTCACCGCCCGCGTCATCGCCGGCACCGGCTCCGACCTCCACTCCTGCATCGCCGGAGCCATTGGCGCCCTCAAAGGCCCCAAGCACGGCGGCGCCAACGAGGTCGCCCTCGAAATCCAACAACGCTACGCCACCCCCGACGAAGCAGAGGCCGACATCCGCCGCCGCATCGAAGCCAAGGAAGTCATCATCGGCTTCGGCCACCCCGTCTACACCATCTCCGACCCCCGCAACGCCGTCATCAAAAAAGTCTCGCGCGACCTCGCACAATCCGCCGGCGACCTAAGCATCTACAACATCGCCGACCGCCTCGAAGCCGTCATGCACGAAGTCAAGCGCATGTTCCCCAACCTCGACTGGTTCTCCGCCTCCGCCTATCACACCATGGGCATCCCCACGGCTATGTTCACGCCCATCTTCGCCATCGCCCGCACCAGCGGCTGGTCCGCGCACGTAATGGAGCAGCGCGCCGACGGCAAAATCATCCGCCCCTCCGCCAACTACACCGGCCCCGAAGACCAACCCTTCATCCCCCTCTCCGACCGCACGTAGACATCGTCCCTTATCTCTAAGCATCAGCATGCAAATATCGTGAACTCAATCAAACTCAAACTCGCACTCGGATGCCTCGTCGCATTCACACTAAGCGGCTGCTTCCCAGGCGCCACCATGACGCTATGGAAGTCAGCCGTGCAATCGCCGACAGGGAAATACACGGCTCTAGTGCAAACGGATAACACCGACACCATTGGCAACGTCGAGTACACAATTGTCCGTATCAAAGAGAACGGCAGTTGGCGTGGCGCGAAGAAGCTCATCGTTTTCGACGGGGGCATCGACTACGAGCAAGACTTCCATATGAAGTGGGATTCACCTTCGCACCTTGACATTGTTGTGGACGGTTATGGACCAGCCCCTGCGCCCTATCATGCGGTGGATCAAATAGCCCCCATCACATTTTCCGTTCATTACGTTCAAAAGCCTTATCAACCAACCTCATAGAGACTCAGAAAGCCATCATGTCCGCACCCATCTCCAACGTCCGCCCACCCTTCGACCAGCCCATCATCGACATCGTCGACTACGCCCTCAACTACACCATCACCTCGCCGCTCGCCTACGAGACCGCCCGCTACTGCCTCCTCGACACTCTCGGCTGCGGCCTCCAGGCCCTTGAATTCCCCGCCTGCACCAAGCTCCTCGGCCCGCTCGTCCCGGGCCTCACCATGCATCACGGCGCGCGCGTCCCGGGCACCAGCTATCGCCTCGACCCCGTCCAGGCCGCCTTCAACATCGGCACCATGATCCGCTGGCTCGACTACAACGACACCTGGCTCGCCGCCGAGTGGGGCCACCCCTCCGACAACCTCGGCGCCATCCTCGCCGTCGCCGACTACCTCACCCGCAACGGCCACCCTCTCACCATGCGCGACGTCCTCACCGCCATGATCAAGGCCCACGAGATTCAGGGCTGCATCGCCCTCGAAAACTCCTTCAACCGCGTCGGCCTCGACCACGTCCTCCTCGTCAAAGTCGCCTCCACCGCCGTCGTCTGCCAGCTCCTCGGCCTCACGCGCGACCAAACCCTCAACGCCGTCTCGCTAGCCTTCGTCGACGGCCAATCCCTCCGCACCTACCGCCACGCGCCCAACACCGGATCGCGCAAATCCTGGGCCGCCGGCGACGCCACCTCCCGCGCCGTCCGCCTCGCCCTCATCGCCCGCACCGGCGAGATGGGCTACCCCTCCGTCCTCTCAGCCAAGACCTGGGGCTTCTACGACGTCAGCTTCCGCGGCCAGCCCTTCAAATTCCAGCGCCCCTACGGCTCCTACGTGATGGAGAATGTCCTCTTCAAGATCTCCTTCCCCGCCGAGTTCCACTCCCAGACCGCCGTCGAAGCCGCGATGACCCTCCACAAACAGCTGGCCGCCTCAGGCAAATCCGCTGCCGACATCAAGGCCGTGACCATCCGCACCCACGAAGCCTGCATCCGCATCATCGACAAGCAGGGCCCGCTCAACAATCCCGCCGACCGCGACCACTGCATCCAGTACATGGTCGCCATCCCGCTCATCCACGGCCGCCTCACCGCCGAAGACTACGAGGACACCGTCGCCCGCGATCCTGTCGACGGCCCACGCATCGACAAACTCCGCGCCACCATCACCTGCGTCGAAGACCCGCGCTTCACCGCCGACTACCACGACCCCGCCAAGCGCTCCATCGCCAACGCCCTCACCGTCACACTCACCGACGGCACCGTCCTCCCCGAAGTCGTCGTCGAGTACCCCATCGGCCACCGCCTCCGCCGCGCCGACGGCATTCCCCTCCTCATCGAAAAATTCAAGACCAACCTCGACCGCCGCTTCTCCCCAGAAGTCCGCGACCAAATCCTGGAAGCCTCTGCCGACCAGTCCAAACTAGAAGCCACCCCCGTAGACCAATACGTAAGCCTCTACGTCGTCTAAACCCCGCCACGAAACGACGAGGCAGGAACCGTCAGGTTCCTGCCTCTGCTGCTTCGCTCTTCACCAGCCTCGATAGGGACATGCCCTCGAAGGGGCACGGCTTCAGCCGTGCCAAAATCCCTACGCACCTTTTAGGGCTTTAGCCCCTGAAGGATCGCCCCTCCCTCTCTGACCCTTGCCTCACTTCACCGCCACATCCACAACCTCAATCGTGTACGCCGGCACGGTATGTTTCAGCATCGCTCCGGTAAACCGCAGCGTCCCCTCCACCGGACGGATCGCCATCGGATCCGTAATCGTATTCGTAGCCTGGAACGTCGCTCCATGCAGCGAAATCACCTTCGCCTCATGCGCGCCCGCGCCCAATCCCTTCAGCGCAATCTCCAGCGGCTGGTCCATCGTCGTCGCATTCACCAGCTTCAAATGCAGCACCTTCGTATCCGACGACTCCGTCACCGAATAGTAGAACCGCGCATTCGGATCAACACCCGTAATTGAGTTCTGCGGTTGCTCGTCCCCGATATGCGCGCCAAACATGCACTGCGCGTAATAGCTCGGCGACCCGTAACTCGTCAGCGCATCATAGCCAATCAAATCCGTCGGCCACTGCATCGCTCCCGGATTCACATTCACCAGCAGCGGAGCATAGCTCGCAATCTTGATCAGATCGCTATTCCGCTCCATCGACGTCATAAACGCCGCATCCCCCAGCGCATCGCCAAAGTTCGGAGTCGGCGTGCCCGACCGCGTCGCCCACTCACCCACAAACACCTGCGGCCCATTCCGCGGAGCATCGTCATAGTGATGCACCAGCGCAAACATGTCCGCCGGCGACTTGTAATAGTGGTCATCCACCAGGTCCGGCTCGTTCCCCGCCTTCTCCTTCACCGGCGTAGTCGCAATCAGCTTGTACTGCGGATACTTCTTGCGCAGCGCCTCCGCAAACTGCCCGAACCGCTCATCGTAGCTTCCACTCTTATCGAACCAGTCTTCATTTCCAATCTCGATATAGTGCAGAGGAAACGGCGCAGCATGCCCATCCTTCGCCCTCTCCGCACCCCACTTCGTCGAGACATCGCCCGTCACATACTCCACCTCATCCAGCGCGCTCTGCACATAAGGCTCCAGGTCCTTCCCCGGCTTCACATGCTCCCCGCGCAATGAATAGCCCGCATACACCGCCAAAATCGGCTCAACATGCAGCTCCTCGGTCCACCTCAAAAACTCCATCAGCCCAAATCCATCCGTCGACCAGTACGTCCACGGAGCCATATGTCCCGGCCGATCCACCAGCGGCCCAATCGTCTCCTTCCAGTTGTACCAATCCCGCAACGTGTCGCCCTCGAGATAGTTCCCGCCCGGCAGCCGAATAAAATTCGGATGCATTGCCGCCATCTTCTCAATCAAATCCGCGCGATTCCCATTCGGCGCATTCTCATACGTCGGCGGAAATAAACTCACCAGCTGCAAGTGCAGCGTGCCCGGCTTCGCCACCGTCAGCTCCAGGTTATTGTTCGCCGAAGTCTTCACCTCACCTGTCTTCAGCGTGTACTCATAGCGCGTCCAGCCACTCCCACTCATCGCCACGTGCGTCATCGCAGCCACTGCGCCCGTCTGGTTATTGATCAACCGCACCGTCATCGGCCCCAGATCGCCATCCACCTTCGCATAGAACGAACCCTTGTACGTCGTATTGGCCCGCACCGGAATGCCCCAATAGCCCGCGTTGCTCAGCCCCGCTTCATTTCCCGTCGACGCCGCAGCAATCTTCAGCTCCAGGCTGTTATGCAACGCCGGGCTCGGCCCCTCCCCTCGGTCGATCGACGCCGTCAGCGCCGAATTCCCTCGCGCCACCTCCGTCCAGTTATCCACGCCCATCCAGTTGCCGCGAAACGTCCCATTGTTCACCAGCTCCGCATACAGCCCACCCTCGTACGCATGGTTGATCTCTTCGGTCATCAACCCGTACAGCCCCTTGCTGGCCGGCTTTGCGATCGTGCCCGCATCAACTTCCAGATGCGCCACAGGCTGCATCGCCGAGACATGACCAACTGCAGCATGGTGACTCTGCGCTGAGGCCGCAACCCAGCCGGCACCCAGCCCGGCCGCAAGCAGCACACCAACTGCAAGGGAAGCGACAACACCAGAGAACACGCGCGAAGCAACACAAGGAAAGAAACTCATAGCGGGGAGTTCACTCACAATTGAATTAGGGAAACACCAACGCCGAAATTCTACCCCAGAAAGCGTTTACTTGGCAGACCAGCGATAATCCGGGTGCCCCACATCTCGCGTTTGACATGTGGGTTCGCAGGATTTCCGCGCCCCACCAGCGCCCCTGTATCCTGACCAAGCCATGCCTTCCCCGCAACCCGACTACCCCGCCATGCTCCGCATCGCCCTCGAAGAAGCCCGCACCGGCCTCGCCGAAGGTGGTCTCCCGATCGGCGCCGCCATCTTCCGTACCGACGGCACCCTCATCAGCCGCGGCCACAACCGCCGCATCCAGCTCGGCGACCCCAGCCTCCACGGCGAAACAGACGCCTTCCGCAACGCCGGCCGCCAGCGCTCCTACCGCGACCTCATCATGGTCACCACGCTCGCCCCCTGCTGGTACTGCTCCGGCCTCATCCGCCAATTTGGCTTCCAGACCGTAGTCCTCGGCGAAAGCGTCAACTTCTCCGGAGGAGAAAACTGGCTCCGCGAGCTCGGCATCCACATCATCGATCTCGCCGACCCCGCCTGCATCATCATGATGCGCGACTACATCGCCTCCAACCCCACCCTCTGGCACGAAGACATCGGCGTCGACTAAAGTCCTTCGCGAGAAACGTGGCGAAACTTTGCGCTAAGACTTCGCGCCCTCTGCGTCAAGGCCTTTACCGATTTGTCAGCGCCCGAATCATCTCCGCCTCACCCGGCCACTTCGCCACCAACTCCTCCGCACTCGCATCCTCATAGTCCTCAAACTCAAACCCCGGACTCACCGTACACCCCAGCAGCGACCACCCCTCCTCTTTAACCAGCCGCGACCCCTGCCACACCCCCGCCCGCACCACGTGCTGCGGCCGCTCTCCCGCCTCCAGATCTTTCCCAATCACCACTCGCTCGCTGCGCCCGTCCGCAAACAGCTGCAGCATCTCCACTGCGCCGCCCAGGTAGTGATGAAAGATCTCATCGCTCTTCAACACATGCATCTCGCTGAACGTCCCCGGCTCGAGCAAATAATAGATCGCCGTCGACGTTCGCCGCGATCCCTCGTATCGCCCCTCCTCGAAGCACGCAGCCGCAACAAACTCCTCTGACTCCCAGGTCCGCACATACCACCCACCCTCGCGCGGATGCTTCACCAACCCCAGAACCTTCTTCACTTCGTCAGCAGTCATGGCTTCATCCTAAGCCACCCGCTCCTCAGACCCTCGCGATACACTCATCCTCAAACCAGCATCCGTCGGGCCCTCTCACTGCATCTCTGCGCCGCATCCTGCCATCGCCGCAAAGGACCCTCCCATGCTCGACGTCCACCCGCCCCACAACTCCGCCCACACCTGGCCAGACTTCTTCATCCACATCGCCACCATCGTCATCGGCCTACTCATTGCCATCGGCCTTGAACAGACCGTCGAGCTCATCCATCATCGCCACCAGATCCGCGACGCCCGTGAGGCTCTCGCCGCCGAGCACCGCGAAAACATCCGCCGCTACCACATCAACGTCGGCGATCACCTGCTTCGCCTCGCCAACCATCACAATGACCAGCGCGTCCTCCGATATCTCCTCGCCCATCAAGGCACGCCCCAGGATAAGCTCCCCGGGGTCATTACCTTCGGCGCCATCACCATCGATGAGCCCGTCGAAGCCGCTTGGTCTACCGTCGAGCACTCCGACGTCGCGTCGCTCCTGCCACCATCCGAACTCAGCCAGTACGCCAGCGAATACAAAGAGCTCGAGCGCGAGTCTCAGTTTTTTCACGAATCCCTCCAACCCTATCTCACCGACTGCGCCGGATATCTCACCCACACCGCCGACATCACAACGACCGACAGGTCCGAGCAGCAACAGACCCTCAATTGCGTCGTCATCATGCAGAGCCGTGAAAGCGTCTTCGGCGATCAGCTCTCCGTCATCGGCAACCTGCAGGGATATGGACCACCCCTCGGCTGGTGGCAGATGATCCCCTTCTTCCACATGGCCGACCAGCACGCCTTCGCCACGCAGCATCCTGAAACCTACGCGCCCACACTCCACGACCAACAACAAGCCATCGCCGTGCTTTCAGGCTCCTCGGCAGCAGATACCTCAATCGACACCGACCTTCAACGCAACCAGAAGCACTAGCCTACGGAGTCCTCATGCTCGACGTCCACCCGCCCCACAACTCGGCCCACACCTGGCCCGACTTCTTCATCCACATCGCCACCATCGTCATCGGCCTCCTCATCGCCATCGGCCTCGAGCAATCCGTAGAACTCATCCACCACCGCCACCAGCGTCACCAACTCGAACAAGCGCTCGAAGCCGAGTCCCACAGAAACCTCGGCCTCCTCCAGCAGGACATCGCCATCATGCAGCGCGTCATCAACGTGACTGAGCAGAACAAGTCCTCGCTCGAGCACGCGCGCTCCTCCCACGCCGCCGTCACCTTCACCGACTTCGACCCCGCCAGCGAATGGCTCTTCCCCACCAACGCCGTCTGGGCCACTGCGCGCGACAACGGAACTCTCAGCCTCATCCCCGCCGAACAGGCCCGCCATCTTTCCCGCCTCGACTTCAGCAGCTCCACCACCGTCGAAACCGCCCACCAGGCATTCGACGCCGAATACCGCGTCCTCGCCTTCGTCCACCTCCACCCCACCCTCGCCCAGCTCACCCCCTCCGAGCAGGACGCCTTTCTCCTGGCCCTCAGCAACTACGAAGAAACCGCAGCCCACTCCCTCCGCGTCATGCAGCGAGCCGAGACCACCCTCAGCAGAACAGAAGACTAGCCCTGCCATCGCGCCCAGCCCCTCATCGGAGCCACATCCATGCTTGACGTCCATCCGCCCCACCAATCCGTCCACACCTGGCGCGACTTCTTCATTCACGTCGCCACCATCTGCGTCGGCCTCCTCATCGCCATCGGCCTCGAGCAATCCGTCGAACTCCTCCACCACCATCACCAGTTGCAGAAGGCCCGCGAGGAGCTCCGCGACGAACTCAACGCCAACCGCCGCGGCGCCGCAACCCAGTTGGACTGCGTCCACCAGGTCCAGTCCGAGTTGCGCGCCAACATGGCGCTCCTCCTCGCCCACCGCGCCTCCGACCAACCCCTCACCGGAAAGCTCAACTTCGACTGGAGCTTCCGACGCTCGCGCTCCGCTGCATGGAATACCAACAAGCAATCCGGAGCCCTCGACCTCATGCCTCACCCCGAGCTCGCCCACTACGACTACGCCTTCACCGTCGGCCAGGTCGTCATGGACTCCTCCGAAAAGTGGGAGACCGAGCTGGAGATCGCAAAAGCCATCGCCACCCGCTCCCCCGACGGCACCCTCTCTCCGCAGGACACCAACGAGCTCATCACCGCCATTTCCTCCACCCAGGGCAATCTCGCCCGCACCGAACGCCTCATCAACTTCGAGCAGGGAGCCCTCGAAGATCACACCTTCGACCACTAGACCCTCCCCAGGAGTCCCCATGCTAGACGTTCACCCACCGCACCACCCCGCCCACACCTGGCCCGACTTCTTCATCCACATCGCCACCATCTGCGTCGGACTCCTCATCGCCATAGGCCTCGAGCAGGCGGTAGAGTGGTTGCATCATCGTCACCAGGCAGAGCAGATCGTCGCAGCGCTGCAACGCGAAAGCGATGCCAACGATCAAGTCAACTCGCAAGACCTCGCGAACCTCCGCATCTACACGGCAACACTCACCCACAACATCAGCGGGTTGGCCGCCGCATCTGTCGACCATGAAACGGTCCATTACGCGTGGGTTCAGCCGCCGGCGGGGACAGGATGGCTGCCGCTTTCCAACGCCTCGTGGCTCATGGCGCGTGACTCTGCCGCTTTCTCGCAGCTGCCTCCGGAGATGGTGCGCAGCCGCTGGCGCGTCGAGCACACCCTGGAGCAGGTCAACGATCTTGGCGATCATTTCTTCAATACGCGTTATCACCTCGACGCCATGCTGCATCGCAACGGAGAGGCCATCGTGTTGACACCGGAGCAGCGCGCCGAGACCCTACAAGTGGCGATCGACCTGAATGGCCAGCTGCATCACCTCTACTCCTCGATGGACTACTTCGCGATTCTCAACCGGCTCGCCCGGCAGGATGAGCCCATCACCATGAACATGGTCCGGACCAACCGCCCCGAGAAAAGCAACGCCCTGCCCTGGCAATAAGGCAAACCCACTTCCCACGAGGCATCAACATGCTCGACGTACACCCTCCCGAACACGCCGCCCACACCTGGCGCGACTTCTTCATCCACATCGCCACCATCGTCGTAGGCCTCATCATCGCCGTCGGCCTCGAGCAGCTCGTCGAGCGCGTCCACCAGCACTACGAGCTCCGTGAAACCCGCGAAGCCCTCGCCCGCGAGCTTGAATCCAATCGCGACCACCTCAAGCTCAACGAGCACGATTGGCTGCGCACCACCGCCCGCCTCAAAAACAATCTCCTCGTCCTGCAATACCTTCGCCAGCACCCCGGCACGCCTCAAGCCGCACTTCCCGGCGACCTCGTCTGGAACCAATCGCCTTTCTCCTACGATCATGCCGTTTGGGACGCCGCCGAAAAAAGTGGCATCACTCGCCTCATGCCCCTCAGCGAGGCCAACGCCGATCAGGAACTCTACGCATCGCTGGCCGGCCTCAGCCAGCAGAATTACGACAACTGGAACGCCATCAACGACGCCCACAGCTTTGATCTCCTCGATTCCGACCCCACCCACCTCTCGCCCCAGCGCCTCGATCAGGTCATCCAGCTCACCGAAACCGCCCTCGAAAAGGACATCGAGTTGGGCTACTCCTACGGTCGCCTCGCCAACGAATATCCCAACCTTCCCCACGCCATCACCTGGTTCAACATCCAACGCCTCCGCCCCGAGCCAATCGATCTCGACCCACAAGCCATGGCCGCCGCCCACCAGCGCACCACCGACCGCGTCAACATCGGCCTCCACGCCCTCGACCCCACCCCCTGACACCCGCTCCCGCGCACACATCTGCGATACCATTGCCCCACACCAACATGCTCGATTCCGATCACATGTTCCTCCACCTCATCACCATCTGCATCGGCCTGATCATCGCCTTCGGCCTCCAGCAGATCGTGGATCTCTTCCTGCGCCGCCGCCGCGCCCGCAAACAGCAGGCCGCCAAAGCCCAGGCACCTAAGTCCTCCGACGACAACCTCTCCCCGCCGTCCACTCCCAACCCTCCGCTCTAATCGCTGCATCTTGAGGCCCGAATCCCAGGCCCTGGACGCCAATTCCTACTCCGCAGGTATCTCAATGCTCGACGTTCACTCCCCCCACGAAACCGCCCATACCTGGACCGACTTCTTCATCCACATCGCCACCATCTGCGTAGGCCTTCTTATCGCCATCGGTCTCGAACAATCCGTCGAAGCCCTCCACCACCGCCACGAACGTCATGCGCTCGAGACTCAACTGCACGACGAAGCCCAGCGCAACCTCGATCTCTCTCAGGGCAACCTCGCCCGCCTGAAGCTTCAGCTCGCCTGGATTAACGCCTCCATCGTTGCACTCAACACCGCGCCCGTTACCCATGACCTCGTCCGCCGCAGTGTTCTTCCATCCCCGGGTCACATCTTCGATGTTGGCCTATACGACCCCTCGCAAACGGTCTGGGCGGTCGCCAGGGCCAACGGCGACGTCGGCCTCCTTCCTGAAGACGTAGCCCAGGTTTACGCTCGCCTCGACCACGAAGCCGACGAACTTGAAATCGGAAAGGTGGATTTCGTTCGAGCAACCGCTGCCGGCATCAGTATGCGGCGAAGCCTCCAGGGCCTCTCCGCCTCTCAGCTCGAATTCCTCACCCTCGCCGAGCGACAAGACTTGCTACGCCTGTTCTCCGACAGCTCCAGTCAATTCGAGGCGATGGTCACACTCCAACTCAACGAAAGCGGTGCCTGCCGCAGCGTCCTCGGAGGTGCCCGCACCGTCAATGAAGTGCTTCAAGGCATGCTCACCGAAAACCAGCGCTTCTCCAGGAATTAGTCGGGCACGCAGTCCAAGCACATCTTCCCCTCATTCCACTCGCCCTCGCATACACTCCATTCAACCCACCCTCGCCGGAGAAATCGCCTCCATGCTAGACGTCCACCCACCCCACACCACCACCCACACCTGGCGCGACTTCTTCATCCACATCGCCACCATAAGCGTCGGCCTCCTCATCGCCATCGCCCTCGAGCAATCCGTCGAAGCCCTCCACCATCACCACCAGCGCGAGTATCTCGAACACCAGATGCACGTCGAGTCCCTCCAGAACCTGGACCTGGTCCATGCCGAAATCCATTTCGCCGCGCAGCGCCGTGACTACCTCAACGCCTGCGTCCGCGCGCTCCAATCCGCTACCCCTTCCGGCAACAAACTCATCGTCACGCTCCCAGTCAACAACGTGGACCTCCCCGCCAGCTCGCAGGGCCTGCTCATCTCTCCCTCACGCGGAACCTGGACCATCGCCCAGGCCGCTGGAACCGTGGCCCTCCTTCCGCCAGAGAAAGCGAAAGTCTACGCGCGCCTCGACCTCACCGCCGACTTCGAACAGCGCGCCGAAATCGAAACCAGCCGCACCGCCGCTCTACTCGCCGTCGCCCGCCTTCAGGACCACGCCGCCAACATCGACGGCCATCCCACTCCCCTCACCCAGCCTCAGGTAGACGATCTGCTCCACGCCTACGGCACCACCCGCGAAGCCGCCACCGACTTCCACTTCCGCCTCGCCGTCCTCGAAGGTTCCCTCGAAGCCGTAGCCGCCAACGTCGACAACCTCCAGCAGATGTACCCCTACCAGGTCCGCTCCATCGCCCGCGAAGGCGCCAACGCCGCCGCCAGCCGAGCCCGCGACATCAGCAACTCAGCCGCCCAACCCTGATCACCCGTAGCCCAACTGCACAAACTCCGAGGTCTCCCATGCTCGACGTCCACCCACCCCACGAAGCCGCCCACACCTGGTCCGACTTCCTCATCCACATCGCCACCATCGTTGTAGGCCTCGTCATCGCCGTCGGCCTCGAGCAAACCGTAGAGTTCTTCCACCACCGCCATCAGTTGTACGAGGCACGCGAGGCGATCCACTCCGAGTTGGAGGTCAACACCCAACTGCTCGACGCCATCCTCTCCGCCACACACAACGCGCAGAACGCCATGCAGCGCAACACCCAATTGCTACAGGTCTCCAGCCCCGACGACAAGACGCCCACATCGTCGCTCGAGTACCCCTGGGGAATTCCCTATCCGCGCTCCAACGCCTGGCAGGACGCCAGGGCCAGCGGCGCCGTCAACGATATGTCGCCCAGCGAGCGCGCCGAAGCCGACTACATCTACGGCGATCTCGGCCTCGCCGAAAACTTCGCCATGTCCTGGCTGCAACAGAACAACATCGCCGCCGCCATCGCTCGCAGCGCCCCAACCATCGGCCAGCTCACGCCCCAGGCCCGCGAACAACTGCTCAAGGCCACCCTCGAGACCGAAGGCCAGATCGTCAGCTACAGAATGCTGGTCAGCTTCGACCAGCGCGCAATGAAACGATACCTCACCTTTCCGCCGCACTCAGGCCAACAGTCCGCCGAACCACATACCCATTGACAATTGCGGAACCGGACCTCTGCTCGACGTTCACCCACCCCACACCCAGCGCAAAATCGCCCGCGCCGAACGTCTCATCACCTTCGAGCAGGGTGCCCTCAACAATCCCGAGTTCGACCACGAAACCCTCCAGCCTCTAAGCCGCGGAATCAATCTCTCTCGCACCGATCGACGCGAGGATGTCGATGTGGTCCTCTTCAGGACCGAACCGTAGGTTCTCCTCATCATCCAGCAGATCCCCAGGCTTCAGTCCGTCCAGCGGAACGCCTAACGCCACCAAAGCCGCGAATGCTGCACGGGCATTTTCTACCGTCGGTCGAATGAAAAGATCGAGATCATGTGTAGCGCGCACATACCCATGCGCATTGACCGCAACCCCGCCCACCACCGCGTACTCAACCTTGGCGACGGCGAACGCGGCGAGGAGTGAAATCTGCTTTTCGCTCATCGATATCGATCCCCCGCATCCGGTACATGCGTCTCGTCAATTCCGTCGCCGCCGCCAGCCGCTCCCCAATGCTCTTCTGGCTCCAATACACCCGCTGCTCCATCCGTCCGCTGCGATGGTTCAGCCTTCGGGGGCCAGCAGCGCAGCGCCTTCCTTCTGCATCTCCATGCCACTGGTCACAGGACAACCGATGCTCCAATGTTTTCCGCTCAGGTATCCTGTTCCCACCACCCAAAATCTCTGCACCCGGAAGGGCCTCCCTCTGCGCACTCGCTCAAAGCTTATTGAACGCACAGAAGCCTACTTCAAATTCAACGAGCACCAGGCCACCTGGCGCACGGAGCTCCTCGCCGGCCTCACCACCTTCATCACGATGGCCTACATCATCTTCGTCAACCCCGCCATCCTCTCCCAGACCGGCATGCCCCTCGCCGCCGTCACCACCAGCACCTGCCTCTGCGCCGCCTTCGGCTCCATCATGATGGGCGCCCTTGCCAACTATCCGCTCGCCCTCGCGCCCGGCATGGGCCTCAACGCCTACTTCACCTACACCGTCGTCAAAGGCATGGGCGTCCCCTGGCAAACCGCCCTCGGCGCCGTCTTCATCTCCGGAATCATCTTCCTCCTCCTCACCATCGGAGGCATCCGCCAGCGCTTAGTCGCCGCCATCCCTCACGAGCTCCACGCGGCTGTAGCCGGCGGAATAGGCCTCTTCATCGCCTTCATCGGCCTCGTCAACTCAGGCATCATCATCCGCAGCAACGCCACCACCGTCACCCTCGGCGACCTCCACAACCACGCCACGCAGCTCGCCATCTTCGGCATCCTCCTCATCGCCATCCTTCAGGCCTACAAGATCAAAGCCTCCATGCTCATCGGAGTCCTCGGCACCCTGGCCCTCGGCATCCTCCTCCACCAGGTCAAATACCAACCCTCCACCTTCAATCCCCTCGCTATACGCGCAACAGCCTTCCATCTCGACATCCGCGGAGCTCTCCACCTCAACGCCTTCGAGATCATCTTCGTCTTCCTCTTCGTCGACCTCTTCGACAACATCGGCACCCTCGTCGCCGTAACCGAACGCGCCGGCCTCATCGCCGCCGACCACACCATCCCCCGCCTCGACAAAATCTTCTTCGCCGACGCCACCTCCACCGTCGTCGGAGCCCTCGCCGGCACCTCCACCGTCACCTCCTACATCGAGTCCTCCGCAGGCGTCGCCGCCGGAGGCCGCACCGGCGTCACCGCCATCACCACCGGCATCCTCTTCCTTGCCGCCATCTTCATCGCCCCCGTCGTCGGCGCTATCCCAGACTTCGCCACCGCACCCGCTCTCATCCTCGTCGGCGCCCTCATGCTCGCCGGCGTCTCCTCCATCGACTGGATCGAACCCCGCATCGCCATCCCCGCCTTCCTCACCCTCATCACCATCCCCCTCACCTACTCCATCGCCACCGGCCTCTCCTTCGGCCTCATCAGCTTCGCCGTCCTCGAGCTAGCCACCGGCCGCGCCCGCCGCCAGCACTGGATGCTCTACCTCCTCGCCGTCCTCTTTCTCATCCGCTTCATCTATCTCCGCGCCTCCTGATGTACCCTCATCCTTGCAAGTCTTCCGTCGCGAACCGTGGCGCTACGCATCACCCTCGCGGCGACGCGTTCCACTTTCCGTTGCGAAACTTGGCGCCTTTCTTTGCGAACGTCGCGTCAAGGCTTTCATACTCCCCTGAACCCTCCCACCCCTCACCCACATCTCAACCTGCAAGGAGAAACATCATGGACCGCAAAGCATCCGCCCTCTGGAACGGCGACCTCAAATCCGGCAAGGGCACCATCAGCACCCAGAGCAACACCCTCCACGACACCCCCTACAGCTTCCACTCACGCTTCGAAAACGGCACCGGCACCAACCCCGAAGAGCTCATCGCCGCCGCCCACGCCGGCTGCTTCACCATGGCCTTCGCCAACGAGCTAGCCAAAGCCGGCCACACCGCAACCTCCGTCGCCACTGACGCCGTCGTCACCCTCGAGATGCTGCCCACCGGCCCCACCGTCACCAAGATCCACCTCGTCAACAAGTCCGAAGTCCCCGGCATCGACAAAGCTAAGTTCGACGAAGTAGCCGCCGGCGCCAAGGCCAACTGCCCCATCTCCCGCCTCTTAGCCGCCGCCGAAATCACCCTCGACGCCACCCTCCTCTAGCGTGGTGATCGAGTTCATCGCAATTTCCAGGGCCGAACGCCCGGTTCCATTACAGCCTGGGGTGCAGCCCCAGGTAGGCGGGGAATCAGCGCAAGAGGGCTGAAAGCCAGATCTACACTGCGGCGAACGTCAGACCCCATGCGCTCGCCGCGATACTTCCCGAACCCATTGCCTTTCACCGCACCCCAAAGGCCTGCTCCCCGAGCAGGCCTTTCCCTTTCCCCCAACCCCGCCCCCTCGCCCCGCATCGTACCTTCAGGCGGCAAGCTCGCCCTCAAGGAGATTCACGATGGAACGCAGCGCATCGGCAATTTGGCATGGCGACCTCAAGGGCGGCAAAGGCTCCCTCACCACCCAGAGCCACGTCCTCAACGACACCCCGTACAGCTTCCACACCCGCTTCGAAGACGCCGCCGGCACCAACCCCGAAGAACTCATCGCCGCCGCCCACGCCGGCTGCTTCACCATGGCCCTCAGCTCCCAGCTAACCTCCGCCGAGCACCCGCCCAGCACCATCGAAACTACCGCCACCGTCACCATGGAAACCACCGACGACGGCCCCACCATCACCAAAATCCACCTCAGCACCCACGCCACCATCCCCGGCATAGAAAAATCCATGTTCGACGAGCTAGCCAAGAAAGCCAAAGACGGCTGCCCCATCTCCCGCCTCCTCAAGTCCGCCGAAATCACCCTCGACGCCACCCTCACCTAAATCCACCCCCTTCACCAACACCAAAGCCCGCCGCCAGGCGGGCTTTTATTTTCCCCCGCACCTAACCGTTCCCCCATCCGCTTGTCTAACCTCGCGAATGGCAAATGTGGAGCAAGACGCGATCCGGCGCGTACTCGCCGGCGATCGAGACGCCTTTCGCGTGCTCATGGATCGTTATCTCCCCGCCGTTCTTCGCATGACCTACCGCGTCACCGGCAACGCCGTCGACGCCGAGGAGGCAGCCCAGGAAGCCTTCCTCCTCGCCTACAAAAAGCTCTCCAGCTTCCGCGAACAATCCGCCTTCGGCACCTGGGTCTACCGCATCGCCATGAACTGCTCCCTCAATCTCGTCGAACGCCGCGCCCGCAACGTCGCTTGGAACGCCGTCACCATCGAGCCCGGCTCGCCCACCGAAAACATCGCCATCTCCCCCGGCCTCACCCCCGAAGCCGCTCTCCTCAACACGGAAGCCCTCCGCCGCCGCGAGCGCGCCATGCTCACCCTCACCCCCATGGAACGCACCGCCTTCATCCTCCGCCACATGGAAGACCAACCCATCCAGGTCATCGCCGACGCTCTCGGTGTCCCCGGAAACTCCGCCAAGCAAGCCATCTTCCGAGCCGTCGCCAAGCTCCGCCGGGAACTCGCACCCAAGCCTCTCGTAACCCCCGCCGCATTCGCCTCCAACGCGCGCACCAAGGATCCTCAATGACACCCTTCCACCCCGATCTCGAAAACGACGCCGGCCACGCCATCGACCAGGACGACCTCATCGCCTTCCACCTCCACGAGCTCTCCTCGCCCCAGGAACGCGCCCTCCGCCGCGTCCTCCACACCAACCCCGCCCTCCAGTCCGAATCCCTCGCCATCGCCTCCACCCTCCGCGCCTTCCCCAAGCACGAACCCGCGCTCCCCCTCGACGCCGCCGCCCTCGACCGCCACTGGCAAGCCCTCCGCCCCTCCCTCATCGCCTACATCCCACCCACCCCCGCCCCCTTCGCCTTCTTCAAACTCCCCGCCATGCGCTGGGCACTCCCAACCGCAGCCGCCGCAATCCTCACCACCACCGCCCTGATCCTCGCCCTCCACCACACTCCGCAACCAGCCCCCACCACCATCGCCCGCAACACCCCACCTCCCCTCACTGCGGCCCCTTCGAGCGCTGTACCCCCCTCAACCGCTGTACCGCCAATTAGTTCTGTACCGACCGAATTTTTTGTACTCCCCACGCGAGCGAACGCTTCATCGTTTGCCGCCCCCGGCCTCCCTCAAACCATCCCCTCAAATTCATCCCAGGCCGAACCCACCCCCACACTCTCCCATACCCAACTGGCATCAGTTCCATCAGCAACCATATCGGAATTCCATAGCGCCGTAGCCACAAACCAACAGCCCAACTCCACCGCCCCGCCCGCCTCCAACGCACCAACCAACCCGCAACCCTCCACCCGCTCTCATCACAACCGCACCACCGACATCACCCTCGCCGTCCTCGGCAACCTCACCCCCGACAGATCCTTCACCTCTACCACCGGCACCGTCAATGCCGCCTACACCCAGGAAACCACTCCCTCCGTTGGCGCACTCGCTTCCTTCCATCAGCAGCTCCGCCCCTGGCTCGGCTACCGCATCACCGCCTCCTATTCCGAACCAACCTTCCAGTACGCCTACCAGGCAGGAGCTGAGGGCTCAGAAGGAAACATCGTCCGTCAGCACGCCTACGAACTCTCGGGAACCTACGTCGTCCAGGGCCCCCACCATCGCCGCTTCTCCACCGCCGCCGAAGCGGGCATCGGCCTCCTCGCCCTCCTTCCCGCCGACTCCGATCTAACCACCATCCCGGTCGGCAACACCTTCCATCCCGAAGGCGTCTTCGGTGTCTCCGCCGAGTACGCCCTAAGCAAGCACCTAGCCATCCACGCCGGCTATCGCGCCCTGCTCTACAAAGCCCCGGAAGCCTACCCCGCCTACGGCGCCGTCGTCCCACCTGCCCCGAACAACTTCACCCTCAGCAACGAACCCGTCATCGGACTCACCTACCGCTTCCGACCAACCCGCGAAGAATAATCCGCGCTGGCAACCCCGACAACACCCCGAGATTCCAATGACCCCGCGCGCTCAAAAATCCTTCCGCATCATCCTCGTGACCCTCGCCGCCATCCTCATCTCCGCCCTAGCGCTCGCGCAAACCACCCACCACCCCCGCCGCAACCATCCCCCCGACTTAACCGCCGTCTACAACTTCACCCACCCCAAATAAATCCCTACCCCCGAACGCACCAAAGCCCGCCACCAGGGCGGGCTCCGTTCTCTCTATCCCCTACACTCTATCCTCTATCCCCTGCCCTCAATGCGCATGCGCATGATCATGCCCACCCGGCCCATGATGGTGATGCGAGTGCCCGTCCACCTCCGCAACCTCCGGCGGCGACACGCAGCCATCCACCGTCGCGCAATCCGTCACCTCAATCTGGATCGTCGCATGCGCAATCCCAAAGTGGTCCTTCAGCTGGTGGTTAATCCGCGCCAGCACCGCCTCGCACTCCGCCAGCTGCATCTCCACCACCTGCACATGGCAAGCCATCGCATGGCTCTGCGACGTCAAACTCCACACATGCAGATCATGCACATTCACCACCCCAGCAATGCTCTGCATCGCCCCGCGAATCTCCGCCAAATCCACGCTCCGCGGCGTCCCCTCCAACAAAATGTGCAGCGTCTCCCGCACAATGCTCCACGAGCTGGCCAAAATCATCGCCGCAATAATCAAGCTCAACAGCGGATCAATCCACTGCTGCCCCGTCAGCGTAATCGCAAACCCTCCCACAATCACCGCGGCAGTCGACACCGTATCGCCCAGCATGTGCAGAAACACGCTGCGAATATTCACGTCCCCCGAGAACTTCCAAAGCAGCCCTGCAATCAGCCCATTCATCACCACGCCGGCCGCCGCCACATACATCATCAGGTGCGCCTCCACCGTCACCGGATGAAAGAACCTCCCTACCGCCTCCACCGCAATCCACCCCGCGAGCACCATCAGGCTCAGCGCATTCACAAACCCCGCCAGCACACCCGCCCGCTGATACCCAAACGTCCGTTCATCCGTAGCGGGCCGCATCTGCAGCCACACCGCAACAAAGCTCAACCCCAGCGCCAGAAAATCCGACACATTGTGCCCGGCCTCAGAGATCAGCGCCAGCGAATGTGCCCGCAACCCAAAGAAGAGCGTCGCCGCAATATACAGCGCCGTAAGCACCAGCGACCCCTTAAGAATCGCCTGCATCCGCCCCTTCGATTTGGTCACCCCACCCATACCTATAGTGTAGAACGCTCCACAAGGATGAACGACGCCATCAACTCCTGGTGGCTTGTCCTCGCAACGCCCAAGACCAGACTGAAACTTGGTTCCGCGCGAAACCTGTCAAGCCCCTCAGGCCACCCAAAATCGCGAAACCCCTCGTCCCCATTGGCCAAAAATCTTTTCCAAACCTGGCATAGTCACCCCACCCAACTCGCTACAATAGAAGTAGGCGCAAAACTCATCCAAACCAAAAACCACCCCACCACCTCCAGTGGCACGAACCCGCGCGCCATCAGGGCGCCTCACCGCAGCCGCCCGAACGGGAGCACCTTGCAACCCAAACCAGCAGGCCCATCCGCCCGAATTTCGTGGGATACTTTGCACTCTAACCCGAATCAATCGAACGACTTAGACCCCAAAATCCCTCCCAAATAGGGGATACTTTGCACTCTAACCAACGTCTTTTGAACCGCTTACGACCAAAAATCGCTCCTGGGAGGGGGGTACCCTAATCCCTATCCCTGCCCTTCAGCTTCTCCAGTGCAGCTCCACTGGCCCCTTCAGCGGATGCTCACCCTCACCCGTCAGCCGCCGCTGCTTCAGCGCGAAGTACCACTTCGCCGGCATGTCTGCATGGTCGATCAGCATTAGCCCCGGGTTCGACCGTAGCCCCCGCGCCTGCTCCACCATCGTCTGCTGATCCTGCGCCACGAACTTCGCCCCAAAGTACCGCGCAATCGGCAACACAAACGGCACATGGTACCCAATATCCCAGGCCGCCAGCACATCAATCCGGCAAGACGTAGCCGTCACCGGAGTCACCGTGGTAAGCGAAGCAAACCATCGCTCGCGCCCCTTCGCATTTACCGCCCGAATCGTCTCGTACCTCCGATTCGGCAGCACAAAATCAATCGTCGTCACCGGCTTCCCCAGCAGCTTGTAAGGCGCCGAGTTCGACGAAGGAGCATGCGCACTCATCCGGAACCCGGCATTCCGTCCACCATGCTCGCTGTCTTCCAACGGCTCAAACCGCTTCGTCTTCTCATGAATGCTGGCCGCGCTCCGCCACCACCACGCCCGATGCACAAACGGCCCATGCGCCGGATCCATCAACCCGATAATCCCGTGGTCCACATTGCAAGGCAGCTCCGCCGTAAGATGCGCCGACCGAAACCTCGCCCCAAACTTCGGTAGCTCCGGCACCGGAGGCAACGCACTCAAATCCTCAACCCGCCCCGCACCAGGCGCGGGCACATACACCCACGCATATCCATCCTTCTCGACCACCGGAAACGCGTTCGCATAAATCTTCGTCGGCACCAGGTGATCAAACGAAGTCAGCGAAGGAATCTCCTCGCAACGCCCCGAGCAAGGCTCAAACCGCCAGCCATGATACTTGCACTGCACCGTCTCTCCATCAAACCAACCCACCGACAGCGGAATCCCCCGATGCGGACACAGATCCCGCATCGCGAACATCGCCCCATCGCTCTTGCGTCCCACCAGCATCGGAATCCCCAGCAGCGTCGTCACTGCCGTTTCGCCGCGCCTCAATCCCTCCGCACGCAGCGCCGGATACCAATCTCCAAACACCATCTCCGCCGGCGGCCCGCCACCAGCCAACTGCACCAGGCTCTGCTCCACCGCCGCCTTCATGGGCTTCATCTTCGCCATCGCAGCCAGTCTAACCGACCCGCTTCCCCACGTCCGTCATTACCGGTCATCAGACCTTCGGGTGCCCCATCTTCGCGACGGTCTCATCGTCGCTAAGGTGAGCATCGCGCGTTACCGCGATCGCTCCCGCCCATCTCCCATCCCAAGGAAACAACAGGTCGCAGTACTCCAACCGCCCGCGCATACACTTATCCCAATGCCTGCCGCAACGCCACAGCGCCCCGTTCCTCGATCCCGTTCGACGCTCATCACCATCCTTCTACTCTGGATCACCTTCTACGCCTCCTTCACCCTCTTCACTCCCCAACTCCTCGACGACGCAGACTCCGTCCACGCCGAAGTCGCCCGCGAGATGCTCCTCCGCCACGACTACGTCACCCTCTACGCCAACGGCATCCGCTACCTCGAGAAGGCCCCGCTCCTCTACTGGTCCATGGCCATCTCCATGCGCGTCTCCCAGCTTCTCGGCCTCACCAGCCCACAAGCTCTGACAGTTGCCGCGCGCATCCCCCTCGCACTCACCGTCCTCGCCCTCGCGCTCCTCGTCGAAGCCTTCGCCCGCCATCTCTTCCACTCCACCAGAGCCGGTCTCTACGCCGCGCTCATCACTCTCTCCAGCTTCGGCATCTTCATCTTCACCCGCATCCTCCTCCCCGACGCCGACGTCTGCCTCTGGACCACCCTCGCCCTCTACTTCTTCTGGCGTACCGAAGAGCTCGCCGCCTTCGGCACCGACCCATCAACGGCCAAACGCCTGCGCATCTGCTGCTACGCCTTCGCGGCCGCCTGCGCCCTCAACGTCCTCTCCAAGGGCCTCATCGGCGTAGTCTTCCCCATCGCCATCGTTCTCCTATACCTCCTCCTCACCCGAGGCCCGCGCTCCGGCATCACGCGCCTCCGCCAACTCCACCCCTTCACCTCGACCGTCGTCTTCCTCGCCATCGCCGCACCCTGGCACATCCTCGCTGGCCTCGCTAACCCCACACAAGGCCATCCCGCCGCGTTCCACTTCGTGCACGGCCACTGGCAAGTCCCGCTCCCCACCGACGGCAACGTCCACGGCTGGTTCTGGTTCTACTTCATGAACGAGCACCTCCTCCGCTACCTCAACCTCCGCGTCCCCCACGACTACGACACCTCGCCCCTCTGGCTCTTCTGGGGCCTTTGCCTTATCTGGCTCATGCCCTGGTCCGCCTTCCTCTTCAACGCCCTCAGCACGCCCCTCCGTCAAGCCATCGCCTCCGTCCGCTCCCTGCGCCAAGCCCCCACCAAAATCCTCTCGCGCCCCAACACCACCAGCCCCAGCCTCTTCCTCCTCCTCTGGGCCGCCGTCCCGCTCCTTTTCTTCTCCCTCTCCACCCGCCAGGAATACTACGTCCTCCCCTCCCTCCCACCACTAGCCCTCCTCATCGCCGGCTGGCTTTCTTATCGCGCTGACACGAAGCAGCAGGCCGAGCAACACCGCAGAGCCGGCTCCCGCTGCAACGCCGTCCTCGTCGCTCTCGGCACCCTCTTCGCCGCAGCCGCAGCCTACATCCTCCTCCAAGCCCATACACCATCCCCCAACACCGACCTAGCCACCCTCCTCACCGAGCACCCCTCCGACTACGCCCTCAGCATGGGCCACGTCCTCGACCTCGACACCCGCGCCCTGGCCCTCTTCCGCCTCCCCATCGTCCTTGCCGCCCTTAGCTTCTTCCTCGGCCCGTTTGCATCGCTTCTCCTCCGCAAAGGAGAGGACTCCGCACGCCCGCTGAGACTGATGATTTCCTTTGTAGCCTCTCGTCATTGGCGGAGGGTTTACATTGCGTGGGTCGGCCGGAAGAGACGGATCCATGCCGCCAACCTCGCCCTCGCCGCCGGAGCCTTCACCTTCCTCCTCGCCGCCCACCTAGGCCTCCAGACCTTCGCCCCCGTCCTCTCCAGCGCCCAACTAGCCGAAACCATCGCCCCACAAGTCCATCCGCAAGACCTCATCGTCATCCACGGCGAGTACGAAGCCGGCAGCACGCTAGCCTTCTACCTCCAGCGCCCCACAAGCTACGCGCCGCAACCCAACACCGCGCAGTTCATCCACATCCTCCAGGGCCGCAGCTCCAACCTCTGGTATGGCAGCTTCTTCCCCGACGCCCCACCCATCTTCGAAACCCCCGCCTCCATCGCCGCAAAATGGCCAGGCTCCCAACGCATCTTCCTCTGGCAATCCCTCACCGACCCTCCCAACCAACTCCCCGCCCTTCCCGGCCCTGTTTACATTCTCGTAAAATCCGGTGGCAAAGAGATCGTCAGCAACCAACCCAACCGCTAAGCTGTACTTGTCTTTCCTGATCCCTAATACCTGTTCCCTATCCCTGGTTTCCTATGTCCTGCGATCCCAACGAACTCCGCCAAATCCCGCTCTTCAGCCTCCTCGACGACGACGAACTCTGCGTCCTCGCCCAGCAAGTCGAGCTCCGCTCCTTTGCCGCCAAGCAGCGCATCTACAAAGCAGGCGAACCCAACGGCCCCGCCTACGTCATGCTCGACGGCGAAGTCTCCGTCACCCTCATCGACGAGGATGGACAGGAAGTCATCTTCTCCGAACCCCGCCACGGCGACCTCTTCGGCTTCGCCTCCATGCTCCAGCAGCTCCCCCACCACACCACTGCTGTAGCCGTAGAGCCCACCACCTGCATTGAGGTCGATCGCAACGACATCAGCGTCCTGCTCGCCACCAAACCGCAGGCCGGCCTCGACATGCTTACCGTCCTCGCAGGCGAAATCCATAACGCCCAGAAAGTCATCTCCGGCCGCGCCTACCGCAATGCCAACGACCTCATCGACGAACAGGAAACCTTCGGCGAACGCATCGCCGACCACGTCGCCAGCTTCGGCGGCTCCTGGACGTTCATCATCACCTTCCTCACCACGATGACCGGTTACGTGATCCTCAGCGTTGTCCTCGTTGCCCTGCACGGCAAGTCCTGGGACCCCTACCCCTTCATCCTGCTCAACCTCTTCCTCTCCATGCTTGCCGCCATTCAAGCCCCGGTCATCATGATGAGCCAGAACCGCCAGGACCACAAAGACCGCGTCCGCAGCGAACTCGACTTCGAAGTCAACCGCCGCGCCGAAGCCGAGATCCAGGCCCTAAGCCGCAAGCTCCACTACCTCACCGACCTGGTCTCCGACGTCCACGACCACGTCTCCACCCCCGACAACCCAACCACCAAGTAGCAGCCTCGCTATTTCCCCAGGCCGCTTCGATCCGCGCGCGTCCCACCTCTGCGAAACTCACTACCCGCTACTCACACCTTCTCCAGCACTCCCCGCCGCAATCGAAACCTCTCCCCCCGCCAGACAATCTCATCTCCCGCATAACTCCACGCCCAGAAGAACAACCCAAAGCAATCCCGCACCGGCAGCCACACAATATCGCGCAACACCTGCCCATCGCGCAAAATCCCCACCCCCACCGTCAGCGCCACGCTCACCCGCACCAGCAGCGCCATGCTGAACAGCGAAAACGACCACAGCGCAAACCCGCTCGCCACCATCGCCGCCAATGACCACGGCAGCACATACGTTACCCCCAATCCCAAATACCCCCATCGCCGAGAGTCCCGCGTGCTCCGCGCCCACCGCAACTGGTGCTCGCAAAACCCGCGCAGCGTATACGCCGGCACCGTCGTCTCCACCACCTCGCGCACCAATTCCACGCGATACCCAGCCGCACTCAACCGCGCGCCCAACTCATAGTCATCCGCAAGCTGATCCACCATCCCCTCAAACCCGCCAATCTTAGCCAGCGCCGCCTTCGTAGTAGCCAGCGTCGACCCCAACCCAAACCGAATCCCACCCTCCAGCTTCCGAGCCACCAACACCCCCGGCATAAAATCCGTAGAAATCCCCAACGCCTCCAGCCGCGACCACAGCCCTCCCTGGGCCACCCCCACATACGGCACCGTCACCAACCCTACCCGGCGTTCCGCTTCGTTTTTGCTTTTCTTGCCGTCCTTCCCGAAAGGAATCTGCTTCTCCAACCCAATACCAAACCCCGCCATCACCCGCTCTAAATACTTCGGCGACACGAGTATGTCACTGTCATTCACAATCACATGCTCAAACCGCGCCTCCGGCAACATCTGCACCAGGTTCGACATCTTCCCGCTCGCACCCAGCCGCTCCTTACACTCCACCAACCGAATGCTCACCCCCGGAAACTCCACCCGCAACCGCGCCACCTCGCGCACCGCCTCATCCTCCAGCGAGCTCACCCCAAACAACAGCTCAAACTCCCCCGCATACTCCTGCACGCAATGGCTCACCAACCCCGCATACATCCGCGCATCCACGCCCTTCACCGGCTTCAAAATCGAAACCCCAGGCGCCGCTCCCCCACCCACGCTCCCAACCAACGTCCCGCGCTCAAAGTCCCGAGCGCTCCAAAGCGCGATCAGCCCATACGCCACCCCACAAAGCGTGAGCAGCGCCAGCACGCCCTGCACAACCACTGCAAGCAAGTCCATCTACTTAGTGTAGTGAAGTACCTGGGTCAAGAGCAGCGCCCCGCTCTACTCGTACCGCAGCGCCTCAATCGGATTCAGATTCGCAGCCTTCCACGCCGGATAGATTCCGAACACCAGCCCAATCGCGCAGGAACACAAGAACGCAGCCAGCACCCACAACAAACTCACCTGACAAGAAATCCAGAACTTCAACACCATCGCAATCACGGATCCTGCCAGGATCCCAATCACCCCGCCCACCGCGCACAGCACAATGGCTTCCAGCGTGAATTGCAGCAGGATCGTCTGTTTAGTCGCGCCGATCGCCTTGCGCACCCCAATCTCGCGCGTTCGCTCCGTCACGCTTACCAGCATGATGTTCATCACGCCCACGCCGCCCACCATCAATCCCACCGCGCTCAATCCAAACATCAGCAGAAACAGGCTGCCCGTAATCTGGTTCCAAAGCTTCGTAATCGAATCCGAGCTGAAGATCGCAAAGTTATCCGGCTGCTCATTCCGCACCTTGCGCCGCCTCCGCAGCAGCTCACGAATCTCATCAGTCACCAGCGCCTTATTCTTCTGGTCATCAAACTTCGCACTGATCCAGTAATCCAAAATCTCCGGGTGCAGCTTCCGAAACGTCGGGATCACGAAGTACGCATAGCTATCGGCTGGATTCTTGCCACCGCCAAACGCCGTCTTCTGTTTCTCAAAAACACCAATCACCGTAAACGTCCGCCCGGCAATCACAACTTCTTTGCCAATCGGATCAATATTTCCGAACAGCTCTTCCGCCACGTCGTGCCCCAACACCGTCACATCCGCAGCGCGGTCAAAATCGGTCTGGGTGAAAAAACGTCCCGCGCTCAGCACAATGTCATACACCGCAACATTCGACGGCGTATCCCCTTCCAGCGAAACATTGTCCGCCTTCCGCTGCCCGAACTTCGCCACCACCGAACCCTCATTGAACTGGTAGTTCGTATACTGCAACGATGCCGACGCCGCCACCACATGCGGCAATTGCGCAATCGCCAGCATGTCCTCGAAGGTCAACTGCTTGCGCGCCAGCATCTCCGCCGTCGGCCGTACCCCAATCACCGGAAACCGGAACATCCACAACACGTTCGTCCCGAACTGCGCCACCATGTCCGAGACCGACGAGTTCAAACCATTAATCACCGACGAGATCGTGATCACCGTCATCACGCCAATCACGATACCCAGGATCGTCAGCCCCGAACGCATCTTATTCGCGCGCAGCGTGTCCAGCGCCATCTTTACCGATTCGCGTTGATCGCTCGCTCTCATCCTAGAACTCGCTCCTCAAGGCCACAATCGGATCCAGATCCGCAGCCTTGCGCGCCGGATACACCCCAAAGAATACCCCCACCGACAACGCAACCACCAGCCCCGCAGCCACACTCCACAACGCAATCGCCGCCGGAAATCCCGCTACGATCGCCACGCCCTTCGCAACCAGCACGCCAAACACCACGCCAATCGCCCCGCCAATCAGCGACAGCGTTCCCGACTCCATCAAGAACTGAATCAACAAATCATTCCGCTTCGCCCCTAGCGCCTTCCGCACCCCAATCTCCCGCGTCCGCTCCGTCACGCTCACCAGCATGATGTTCATAATCACCACGCCGCCCACCACCAGCGAGATCGCCGCAATCGCAATCGCCACTCCGCCAATGCTGTTGATAATCTGCGACAACAATCCCGCAAGCGTGTCGCTCGTCTCCAGCGTGAAGCTGTCTTCCTCGCCTGGCCGATCATGCCGCATGTCCCGCATAATCACCCGCGCCTGGTCGCTCGCCGCCTCCATCCCCTCCGCCCCGCTCGGCGCCTTCATATAAATCGTTACCGACTTCATCGTTCCGTACGTCTTCTGATACGACGTCAACGGCACGCCCACCCAGTTATCCTGGCTCTGCCCCAGTGTCTTCCCCTGTTTCTCGCCCAGGCCCACGATCGTGTACGGCACGCCATCCACACGGATCTCCTTGCCGATCGGATCCTCTCCCTTCAACAGGTTGTCCTCAATGTCCGCGCCAATCAACGCCACCGCCGCCGCATGGTCTTCATCCGCCTGCGTAAACCCGCGCCCCTCAACAATGTTTAGGTTCTGCATCTCCGGCATCAATGCCGAGTACCCTCGAATCTGCGTATCGGTACTCGACTGCGTCTTGTACACGATCCCGCCCGTTGAGCTCTGAAACGCTCCCACCTCCGCACACGCCGAGCACTCTTTCTGCACCGCGCGGTAGTCATCCATCGAGATCACCTTGCGCTTCTGATACTTCAAATAATCCTTGTAGCTTGTCGTGAACGCCGGCTGCTGCGAAATCGTGAACACATCCGCACCCTGGTTGTCGATCTTCGTCGCCACATAAACGTTCGCGCCGTTGATTAGCGTCACCACCGCAATCACGCTCGCCACAGCGATCACCACGCCCAGCAGCGTCAAGATGCTGCGCAGCTTGTTCGCCCACAGCGACTGCAGTGCAATCCGAAATGCTTCCTTAATTTCCATCAGAAAATCCCGAACTCCATCGCAAACTCACCGCGCAATCTGCCTCAAGTCTACCGCGCGCGACCTCCACTTCAGTGAAGAACCTCATTAGCCGGCCCGCTGTCACCTGCCGCCACTGCCAATGGAAGGACATCTTTCACCAGGTAATACAAGAACCGACCCGGCTCCTCCTGCATCGCCATATGCGCCGAATGATCGAACCACACAAACTCCTTCTGCGGCGCCTTGATCTTCTTGAACCACTCCACCGCCAGCTCATGCGACGTCGCATAGTCATGCCGCCCATCAAACAGAAACACCGGGCACTTGAAGTTCGTTACCGAATCAAAGTCCATCGCCTGCAATGGTTTCACCAGCTCTGTCACCGAGTACAAACTTCCCTCGTCCATCTTCGCCAGATCCTCGTCCGTATAGTCCGGCGAAAGCTCCCACGCATTCGCCTCGTAGGAGAAATCCGTCCGCCCCCACGTGAGCCCGCCATAGTAGTTCAGCCACTTCCGCTGCGCGCCAATCTTTTGGAACGTGATACTGCCAGGGTCCCCCGGATACGGCGCAATCGCGAGCAACTCCTTCTCCGCCTCGCCGTTATGGTGCTCCCTCGCCTGTTGCAGTGCGAAGTCATAGCCAATCTTCTCGCTCTGCTGCATGTTTACCATCTGCCCCACACCCAGGTACGCATACAGCCACTCCGGATGCCGCTGCGCCACCTCCACACCCAGCACGCTCCCCCACGAGTGCCCCAGCAGAAATATCTTCTTCTTCCCATACGTCTTCTGCAGATACTGGATCACCTCTTCCGCATCGCTCGTCATCTGCTCCACAGTCATCGTCCCCGCCAGCGTCTTCGGATCATTCGCCGCGTACGTCTTCCCCGCCCCCCGCTGGTCCCACTCCACCACCGTAAAGTAATCCTCCCACGGCGTCTGGAACGTGTAGTCCGCAGGCATCGTCGGCGACCCCGGGCCACCATGCAACACCAGCAGAATCGGGTTGCGCCGGTCTTTCCCGCGTATCGACAGCCACTGCTGAGTTCCATTCACAGGAATCGCCAGCAACTCCTCAACTCCATTCGGCGAAACAATCTTGCGCGAATTCGCGATGATCCCCGTAACCTCTTTGCGTGACAGCGTGGAACCCTGCTGCGCTGAATTCTGCTGCGCTGAATTCTGCTGCGCTTGATTTTGCTGCGCCTCCGCCTTCGCCGCCTGCGTCTGCGCTGGCGCAAACCCGCTGCCAACCCCCAACGCACTCACCAGCAGCAACCCACCACAAACCCAACGAATCCGCATCACGCAATCTCTCCTTCGCACCGAAGCCGGCTCGCTCTCCACCCGCACGCAGCCCGCAACCTGCCCCGCAGACACCTTTTCCCGTCGCGCCTGAACTCCTCTACGCAACCGTCCCCGCTCCAGTTCCACGATTCCGCCTAACCCCGCCTTGGCGCCTCCTCCAGCGCCTTCACCTCGGCCGCAAACGCCGCCACCGGCTTCATATCCGCGTCGAACGGCAGTGGCCGCTCCGGCTTCCCATCGGCCCGAGAATCCTCCCCGTTCAGCCACGTATATTTATCCGTAATCCCCCACGTCAGCATCGCAATCACCGACCGATCCTGCAGCACCGTCCCCAGATAGTTCCGATACATCTGCCCCACCGCAGCATCCCGAGCCCCAATCTCCGCCGCCACGTACCGGTCATTCACATCCATCTCCGTCACCAGCACCTTCAACCCCATCTCCCGCACTTCGGCAATCATCCGCATCAGCCCATCGCCATACACCGGCACGCGCCCATCCTTCCCCACCGCCGAAATATGCGACTGCACCCCCAGCCCATCCAGCGGTATCTTCTGCCGCTGCATCTCCCGCAGCAGCCCCATCACCGCCGCACGCTTCTTCTCCGACCCCTCGTCCTCACCCTCAATCCCATAGTCGTTGTAAACCAGCAGCGCCTTCGGATCCACCCGCCGCGCCGTCCGGTACGCGACCTCGATATACTCCGGCACCGGCCCATCCCCGCCCAGCACCTTCTGCCACGGCGAGTTTCTGAACCCACCCGACAACCCATCACTCACTTGCACCGCCTCATTCACCACGTCCCAGCTATGAATCCTCCCCGCATACCGCCCGCCCACGGTCTCGATATGCCGCACCAGCACCTGCTTCGCATTCTCCTCCGTCACATAGCTGTCAAACCACTTCGGCAGCTGCCGATGCCACACAAAATTATGCCCCCGCAGCTTCATCCCATTCGCCTCGGCAAACGCCGCCAGAAAATCCGCATCATCAAAAAAGAACTCAGCCGGCGAAGGCCGCAGCGGCCCAAACTTAAACGACGACTCCGCCACCACAATCCCCACCTGCTCCTCGAGCAGCTTCTTATACGCCGCATCCGTCCGCAGCGCCCGCACATTCACCGCGCATCCCGCCAGTATCCCACTCCGTGCTCCCGCCGCCCGAATCGAATTCCCCGCTGCGCCCCCCTGAGCAAATCCGCGCGGCCCCATCGCCGCAACCGCCCCCAGCACCAAACCCCGCTCCACAAACTCCCGCCGCGAAATCTTCATCCGCAAATCCTTTCACTCCCCACCAACACGCGCAACCAACTCCCTCTCTATCCTCTACACTCTATCGCCTATCCCCTGTCCTACTGCTACACTTAACCCTGTGCAGGCGGCTGGATGATCGCTGCCTCCGGCTGCGTCAGCAGTCCGGAGGGGGAGGAAAGTCCGAACTCCGCAGGGCAGTGTGCCGGATAACGTCCGGGACGGTGAGCGCAAGCTCGCTGGACGGCCAGTGCAACAGAAAACAAACCGCCTCAGATTGTTGAGCTTCGAGCGCAAGCAAGAAGCCCATGCACTCAATCTGCGGTAAGGGTGAAACGGCGGGGTAAGAGCCCACCGCGTTCGCAGTAATGCGGACGGCATGGTAAACCCCACACGGAGCAAGACCAAATAGGCAGGGAGTCTCGCCGTCCCTCTTCAGACAGCGAGCGCGCGACGGCCCGTCACGCCCAGGCGAAGAGACATGCGCAAGCATGAGCCGAAACCTGCGGGTAGGTTGCTTGAGCCACGCCGCAAGGCGTGGCCTAGAGGAATGATCGTCTAAAACAGAATTCGGCTTACGGGCCGCCTGCACAAAATAGCTCTAACCCTGAGCCTTAGTGAAAAACTAAAAGCTGGAAGGGCCTCACTCCGCCTTATCCTTTGCCTTGAGACCCGGATGCTCCCCCGCCCTCTGCGGGAACAGCAAGATACACACCACCATGAACACCGCAATCACCGCCGACGACACAAACCGGCTCAGCCCAAACCCACCATCCGAGTGCGGCTTCGTCAACAAATCACCCATCGACGCCCCCAGCGGCCGCGTCAAAATAAACGCCGACCAGAACAGCAGCGTCCGGTCCAGCTTCGTAAAGAAGTAAAGCCCCGCCAGCACCAGCAGCAGCCCGATGAACAGACCCACCCCGCCTCCAAACCCCGTGCCCTCACTCGTCCAATCGCCCAGCGCCGTTCCCAGCGTGTTCGAAAACAAAATCGTCAGCCAGTAAAACATCTCCTGCCTGGCCGTCACAATATTGTTCACCGACACCGTCCCCACCACCAGCTTCCACACCACCAGCGACGCCACCACCAGTCCAAACAAAATTGCCGACCCGCCCGGATACCCAACCCCCAGGGACCGATCCGCAAAGTCCGCCATCGTCGTGCCCGCCAGCGTCGTCCCCACAATCGTTCCCCAATATAAAAACGGATGAAACCGCTTCGCCTTGATTTGCGCCACTACCAGAACAACAAACAGCGCAAATAAAATCACCGTGCTAACCAGGTAGCCGAGGTTCAACGACATCGACAGCGCATCTCCGCCCGTCTCTCCCAGCGTCGTCGCCGCAATCTTGATAATCCAGAACCCCAGCGCCACCTCGGGCACCTTGCTCATCACCCCGCCGCCCCATCCCTTCTCCTCCACACGAGCCGCCGCGCCGTCCGCCGAGCGCAGCCATCCCCCACCCCACCCGATCGTTCCCGCAACCATCTCCCGCATACATCCTCCACTGGAATTCAAGTGCCCACTTCCTGTATCTCACACCCACACGCAAATCCGCGAGAATTCTTCGCGCGACACAATTCTTTCCAACCTTCGTCCTCGCCCCGCCGCCCATCGTCTAACCTCGAGAAGGGGTCCCAGGCGCTTGCCAAATTACGTCCCGATCCTCGCGCTCGTCACTCTTCTTCTGCCCCTCCCATCAACCCGCGCGCAGCGCCTCACGCCGTCCGCGCCCGACTTCACCCTCCTCGCCCATCGCATGGACGTAGACGTCGACGGCGCGCCCAACGCCTACGGCCCTCCCAGCCTCCCCACCCTCGACAACCTCCGCGACGCCCACTACCGCCGTCGCCGTCACGGCGAAATCGTCGGCTACCTCACCGACGACGACCACCCCAACGTCCCCATCCTCCAGGGTCCCCACGATCCCTACCCCGGCTATTACATCTCCCAAACCGCCTTCACCAACCCCGCCATCACCGACCCCGCCAACCCCCGCCGCTACGTCGACGCGACGCGCATCAACTACATCGTCCTCGGCGACCAGGCCCGCAAACTAGGAGCCCGCCTCGGAGACTTCGTCACCGTTACCTCTCTCCGCACGCATCGCACTGTCTTCGCCATCATCGGCGACGACGGCAATCCCTCCGGCAACGAGGGCTCTCTCCACCTCCTCCAATCCCTCGGCTACCCCTTCACCAACGGCATCGACGACTCCGTCACCCACCCCGAAATCCTCATCCACTTCTACCCCAACTCCAACCCCCACCAAATCTTCCCCCACACCCAATCCGCCCTCGACACCGCAGCCCGCCATCAGGGCCTCACACTCACCCCTTCCGTCACAGCATCCATCCACTGAATCGCTCTCAGTTGTCAGTTACGAAGACACCTTTGCCCTTCCTGAGAACTGAGAACTAACAACGCCCTACAACAAATGCCGCACCAACCCATGCCACGCCGGCGTCAACCCCAACGGCACCCTCACCAAATGCACCGCCATCACAAACACCCCGCCCCACAGCGTGTACTTGCTCACCCGGTGGAGGTTGAACAAATCAAAGACCACCAACGTCAACAGCAGCGCAAGCATTACCAGGTCCTGCGTCGGCGGAACCCGCTGCAGAATCGCCGGATGCTGCCACCGCCCAATCGCCGCATCCATCAACGCCATCGTCGCAATCAGGATCAGCCGCTTGTGTGCCTCGGTGTTCCGCCGCAGCCGATACGCAAAGAACACCAGCACGCCGAACAACAGCATCCCCGTCACCGGAATAATAAAGAACGTCTGCGCATCCAGCCCGAGAACGTGCTCACCGCGCCGAAGCGCATCCACGGCCGCCAGCGTACCCAGCACCAACATCGCGCACGCCAACCCAAACCCATACAGCCCCAGCGTCATATGCCACTTCACGTGCTTCGTCGACACCAGCGCCGTCTGCACAATCAGCAAAATCATCCACGACGTAAACGCCGCCCCATGAATATGAATCAGCTTGTTCGGCAACGGAGCCGCCACCATACCCACCAGAAAATACGTTCGCGCAAATCCGTACAACACCATCGCCATCATCACAAACGGCATCACGGAAAAGAAAATTCGGTCAGCCGTACGGCTAGGTTTATGCGCACGAACACCCTGAGGCGCCACAGCAAGATCAGCCATCATCAACTCCTGGGAGATATGGTCAGACGTGGCCCGGCTGCTCAATTGTTTTTCAGTATGCCCTGCAGTCTACCCGAATCAACTCTCCCAGCGCACTCATTTTTATCGCCCCACCAAACTCGCGTCTTTCCGCCACCCCAAGGCATCCAACCAACCGAAGCACCCAACGGCGTCTCTCTCTCTAATCCCGAATCCCTGTTCCCTATTCCCTGCACTTGGAGTCCCCCATGAACTACCGCACCCTCGGCCGCTCCGGCCTCAAAGTCCCCGAGCTCTGCTTCGGCACCGGCACCTTCGGTGGCGCCAACGACTTCTTCAAATCCTGGGGTTCCACCCAGGACAAAGAAGCCACCGCGCTCATCGACATCTGCATGGAAGCCGGCTGCAATTTCTTCGACACCGCCGACATCTACTCCGACGGCCACAGCGAAACCGTCCTGGGCAAAGCCATCGCCCACCTCCCCCGCACCGACGTCCTGCTCTCCACCAAGGCCACCTTCCGCGGCAACAACACCGGCCCCAACAACGTCGGCTCCTCCCGCTACCACCTCATCCAGGCCCTCGACAACTCCCTCAAGCGCCTCAACACCGACTACATCGACGTCTACCACCTCCACGCCTTCGACGCCACCACTCCCCTCGACGAGACCCTCAGCACCCTCGACAACTTCATCCGCGAAGGCAAGGTTCGCTACATCGCCTGCTCCAACTTCTCCGGCTGGCACCTCATGAAATCCCTCTCCCTCTCCGAGCAACACAGCTGGGCCCGCTACGTCGGCCACCAGGTCTACTACTCCCTCGTCGGCCGAGACTACGAGTGGGAGCTCATGCCACTCGCCCTCGACCAGGGCGTCGGCGCGCTCGTCTGGAGCCCGCTGGGCTGGGGCCGCCTCACCGGCAAAATTCGCCGCGGCCAACCCCTCCCCGAAAACTCCCGCCTCCAAAACCAAACCGTTACCGACGCCGGCCCCCTCCCCGACTGGGAACACGTCTACAAAGTAGTCGACGCCCTCGACGAGCTGGCCAAAGAGACCAACAAGACCGTCCCCCAGCTAGCCCTCAACTGGCTCCTCCAGCGCCCCACCATCAGCACCCTCATCATCGGCGCACGCGATGAAAAACAACTCCGCGCCAACCTCGCCTCAACCGGCTGGAACCTCACCCCCGAGCAGGTAGCCAAACTCGACGCCGCCAGCGCTCTCCCCCTCGCCTACCCCTACTGGCATCAAGTCCAGTTCGACGAACGCAATCCCTTCCCCACCAAACAACTCCACGGCAACTAACCCACCCGACACCGCGAAACAAAACGGGCGACGCCATAAGCGTCGCCCGTCGCTCTTGTAGTCTTCATTCCGAGCGCTGCTAGGAACCCTCCTCTCACGCCAGGCGCTCCCGTCCTCTACGCCGCAACCACCGATTCATCGGCTCGGAGTACCCGACCGACACAGCCCACCCCAACAATCCCGCCACCACAGTCACCGTGGCAAACATCCGCCACGCCCACCCCGCCGGCCTGCCCCACGCATCAAACGCGGCAAACACCCCAATCACCACAAACATGTGCGTCAAATAGATCTCATAGCTCCGCTGGCCCATCTGCAGTACGGGCGCCAGCACTCGCGGCGCCCTCCACCTCGACGTCACCGCCGCCGCGATCACCAGGCAAGCCCCCACCCCAACCAGCGACATCAAGAATCCGCTCTTCCCCAACCCGATCTTGTATGCCTCCAGTGAAAATCCAAAACAAAACACCAGCAGCGCAACCCCCACACTCGCACAAAGCCAAACCGTCCGCCGCGATACCCTCCGCCCCGCAAGCAGAAGCGCCGTCAAGCATCCCATCGCGATCGCATCCATCCCGCCCAGGTAGCTATACTCGCGCCACACCGGATTCGGATTGAACGCCTTCATCCGCGCAAATGGCCCGACCATCACAAACAACACCAGCAGCAACACCAGCCAGCCCTTCTTCCGCAGCCCCTTCGTCACCAACGGAAAGAACAAATAGAACATCTCCTCCACTGATAGCGACCACAAAATATCCCAGCTGCCCGGCAGATATCCGCGCGTCGCTTCCAGGTAATTGATGTGAAACGTAAGCGCCGCCAGCAGCGCACGCCCCAGCCCGCCCGTCTTCTGTTCCACCACAAAGTGCTTAGCCCCGCCCAGATCGAGCCCACTCAGGACGCACAACAACAGGATCATCAGCGGCACTATCCTCGCAAACCGCAGCCAATAAAACTCCCGCACCTGCATCGCATTCAGCGAACCCCACCGCCGCAGACTCGTCGACGTAATCAGGTACCCCGACACTGCAAAGAACATCTGTACTCCGAGCTGCCCATTCCACACCAGCGTGTACACCAACTGCAGCGGCAGCCCCACCAGGTACGGCACATCCCGGAACAGCAGCTGCATGTTCACATGATTCATCAGCACAAAAAAGATTGCCGCACCGCGCAGCAGATCGATGCCATCCACCCGCGCCCACCCGCGCGTCCCCACCCCAGTCTCTCGAACCATCGTTAGAGTCTACCCTCACCATGGCTCTCTCCCACAAAACGAAACGGACGACGCCATAAGCGTCGCCCGTTCCCTTTTACTCAACTCTTACTGCCCCTCCGCCGCCTTCTTCGGCATCGCCATCGACTTCGGCTTTGGATTCCAGAACGTAGGATCCGCCTTCACCCAGCTCTCCGGCACATAGCTCATCCGCGGGCTGAACACGAACAGGTTCGACTGGCTCGAAAGATAGTCGTTCCGCGCAATCTCTCGATCGCCCTTCATATCCTCGTCGCCCAGGGCCTTCATGTACGCGTCATGCTCGTCATGCACCTTGTCCAGGAATGCCATCGACTTCATCGGTAGGATCACCAGGAAGATAGGCCCCGTCGAATGCCCATAAGCCATCTCATACACCGCAGCGCTGTAGTCCGGATCCGTCTTTCCCCACGCGCCAATCACGCGTTTCGCGACGGTCTCAAAGTCCGCGCCATGCCCGGGCTTCATCTCAACCTGCACCAGCTGCATCATCCTCATGTCCGCGATGTTCAACTTGGTTGTGCTGCTCAGATCCTCGCGCAGCCGCCAGATCGCCGATGCCTCGCCATCGACCATCGCGCCGTCCGTCTCGCCCATCATATCCAGCTTCGACTGCAGCCCGGGAAGCTTCATCATCGCCATGTACGTGCTCTCAACCTCCGCCATACTGTCATAGCCAGAGAGAAACACCACCCGCGGCTGCCCTGTAATGGATGACAGCGCCACCGTATACACCGGGCTCTTCGCTCCAGCCATCGCTGACGCCATCGCCGCCTCAGACTTCTCATGCGCCAGGCCCTTGCCCGGCTTCACATACTCCCGCTGCGTATACAGCACCTTCGGCGGTCCAGCCATCGGACTATCCTGCGCACACGCCACCTTCGTCGCGACGCCCATCGTGCCAACAACAATCGCTGCGACCATCCACTTCGACATCCATGAGATCTTCATGCTCACAACCTCCTTCGGCTGACTCCAACACCTCACATGCAAGAAGCAGCGCGCATAGCGGCCGCCACGGTCAATCCCATCGCGCACACAACAGCGCAGTCGCGACGGGGGCTTCAAGGTTTTCTGGGGGCCGGTAAAACGGCTGCGGGAGAGATGCATCCACAAAGGCTCTGCGATCAGCAGGAGAAGTCTGCTCCCCGCAACTCCCGCTGTCAAGGGAACTTACACTAACCCCAGGCAAAAAAAAGGGCAGAGCCGAAGCCCTGCCCTTCTCCCATATCGTCGACGAAATCGATCGCCGACAACAAACCTCTTCTCTACGCCGCCACCAGCTTCTTCGCCGTCAGCGCCTCAGCAATCGCCTGCGAGAACGCAGGAATATCATCCGGCTTGCGGCTCGTAATCAGATTCCCATCCACGATCACCGGCTCATCCACCCAGTGCGCTCCAGCGTTCTTCAAATCCGTCCGCACCGAAGGCCACGACGTCATCGTCTTCCCCCGCACCACGTCCGCCTCAATCAACGTCCACGGCCCATGACAGATCGCCGCCACCGGTTTTCCCGTCTCTACAAACGTCCGCACAAACGTCACCGCTTCGCTTTCAGTGCGCAGCACGTCAGGATTCATCACCCCGCCCGGCAACACCAGCGCATCAAACTCATCAGGCTTGGCATCCTTCACCAGCCCGTCCACCTTCACACTCTTGCCCCACTCCGTGTGGTTCCACCCCTTGATCTCTCCCATCTTCAGCGACAACACCGTAACCTTCGCGCCCGCGTCTTCTAAATTCTTCTTAGGCTCCAGCAACTCACTCTGCTCAAACCCGTTCGTCGCCAACATCGCGACCCGCTTACCCTGTAAATTCTTTTCCATATCAACTCCCCTGGCCCGACATCCAAGCCATCACACCGCAAGTTGCGGCACCCAGTAAGATGCGTCTTATCCTTCAGACGCCCACTCCAGTTTCCTCATGAAATCCACCCCGCCCAACTCGCTCTCACTCAGCAACATCCGCATCGGCACCGCCGGATGGACCATCCCCAAAGATCACACGCATGCCTTCCCGCCACCCGGCGACGCCAAACTCACCCACCTTCAGCGCTACGCCCACCACCTCCACTGCGTAGAAATCAACTCCAGCTTCCACCGCCCGCACATGCGCAAAACCTGGGAGCGCTGGGCCGCCACCACGCCTCCCAACTTCCGCTTCTCCGTCAAACTCCCACGCACCATCACCCACGAAGCCAAACTCAACAACACCGGCGCCCTGCTCCAAACCTTCCTCGAGCAGGCCACCGGCCTCGGCGAAAAACTCGGCCCACTCCTCATCCAGCTCCCACCCTCACTAGCCTTCGACGAGCCCCTCGCCCACGACTTCCTCACCACCTTCCGCGAACTTCATCCCCTCCCCAATCTCGCCGCACTAGAGCCGCGCCACGCCTCCTGGTTCACCCCATCTGCCAACCAACTCCTGCGTAACTTCTCCATCGCCCGCGTTGCCGCCGACCCACCCAAAGGCTCTCCCCAGACCGCCACCCCCGCCGGCGCCCCGCACCTCCACTACTACCGTCTCCACGGAGCCCCACGCACCTACTACTCCAACTACACCGACGCCGACCTAACCCAAATCGCCCACACCCTCCGCGCCGATCCACCCACCCCCAACCTCTGGGTCATCTTCGACAACACAGCCCTCGGCCACGCCACCGCAAACGCCCTCCACCTAACCCGCCTCCTCAACGCCTGAGCCATTCACCGGTCGCTCAATTCACCGCCTTGCCATTTCGTACGTCCAGCGACATCGAGTTCGATCCCGCCTGCAACTCCACCGCCTGGTCCCACACCAGCGCCTGGTTGTTATACCGAGTCGAAATCATCAGGTAGTACGTCCCCGCCGGAACCCCCGGCATCGTCACCCGTCCATCAACATCCGCCCGCGCCGCCGACGCCGTATCCGCCTGCACCGCCGCAATAATCTTCGGGCACTCCGCCGTGTGCTGCCCGCAAGCCATCCCCAGATACTTATACGGCGACATCCCCGCCGGCACATTCACGCCCACCTGCGCCATCACCGTCGCCAGGTTGTCCCGCAACAGAATATAAGGATGTCCCGCCAGCGCATTCGCCGTTCCCGCCGGCGCCGGCAATCCCGACATCAACTGCAACACCGCCGTCCCCGTTGGAGCTCCCGGAGTCGCCATCGCCATCCGCCGCGAAGCCCCCACAGCTCCGCCCGACGCAAGACTCCCCGCCGCACTCGCAGCCCCGCCACTCGCTGGAATCGTCGCGCTCGGGCTCAGTGCCGCCAGCTCGCAGCTTTGCTCCATCGGCGCAAACGTGAAGTTGCCATCATCATCCTGCCCCGTCGTAATTCGCCCGTGCACTAGATACGCCCCGCTCGACGCAGGCTGCAACCCATTCCCCCGAAACGCCAGCACCAGCGGCTTGTCCGGCGCAGCAATCCGTATCGTCGCGCCCGACACGCCCGCCTCCACCGTGTACGGATACGCCCGCGCCACATCCGGCCCGCACCCAACAATCACCGACTCCGGAAAAAACTCCACACTGAATCCCGTCTCCGCCGACGCAAAAATCCCATGCATCCGAATCCCCGCCGGCGTCGGCGCACCCGTGTCCCCGTCGCTGAACATCCCCTTCAGGAAATTTGTCCCCATCGTCTGTACACCCACCGCGCCAGCCTTCGCCGACAAATTCAGCGCTGGGCAAGTCACCTGCTTGTGCGCAAACGTCGCATACGCCGGCCCGCTCCCTTGTCCCTTGGGCCCGTAGTACGCCTGCCCATTCTTGTACACCTGCGAATTGGACGCCGCCTGGCTGTTGGTCAGCGACATCCCATACTGGTCCGTCAACCCGCTGCTCGCATTCGCGTCCGTCCCACTCCTCGTCACGCCAGTCGCTACCACGCCATCCAGCACGAATGGCCCCGGCCCCGTCATCGTTCCATCGCCGTGCAACGTCAGCACCAGCGGCCGCGGCGTGGTATCCACCCGCAACACCACTCGGTCGCTCCCAAACTCCAGTTTGTAACTATGCTGGTCAGGAGACAGCCCCGCACAGTTCACCAGCACCCCGCCATCAATAAAATCCAGCCGCCAATTCCCCGCCCCCAGGTACACTCCCGCCATCTCCGGCCCCGGTGCCGGATGCGTCGTATCCATCGCAGGCGCCACCGACCCCAGCATCTTCCCAAACGCCCCCAGCAACTGGTTCCCCGTACACGTCGCCGGCAATCGCCCCGACGAAACACAGCGCCGAATCTCCCGCTCCTCCGCATTCTTCGGCGGGGGAATCTGCACCGGCGAAATACTCGTCCCCGAGCCTGAACCCTGCGCCGTCGAAGGTGGCGCCTGCCCATTCGCCCGCGCCTCGTTCGCCGCAAGAATCTCCGCCTGCTTCTTCTTGAACGCCTCCGCCCGCGCCACCTCGTCCGCACTCGGCTGCGTGCACGTCGGAAACAGCTTCTTCAGCGCCCCTCGCGTCTCCGTCGTGTACGCCATGAATCCGTTATGCTGCGGACGATCTGGATGCGCCACCATGCACGTCGCCGTGTCGGACAGGTCGCGTACGTTGCAGCTCTCCACATACTCGCGCTCGCCGTTGCAAACATACGTCACATTCAACTTGACGTCCTGTGCGACGCCAACCTGCGCCGCCACGCCGAGCAGCACCACGGCGCCCAGCTTCAAACCAGGCCGCGACTCTTCAACACGAATAGCAGGAGGAAAAACTTGCAGGCCCATACAACCTCCCAACCTATGGAATGGGTGGCACCGGTCCCTGCAGCTTCGCCGAAACGTCACGACGAGCGTAGCTACGTTTGTTGCGATAGCAACAAGATACTAAAGCTTCTCAACCACCTACAGCAAGCAACCCCTAACAACCCACCGAACCCAGCAAACGGAGAACGGAGAACGGAGAACGGAGAACGGAGAACGGACAACGAACAACGGACAACGCCTAATGCCCCACGCTCATATTCTTCGGCGCCTTCGGAATGAAGAACAGCAGCGGCAGCATGCAAGCGCAGAAGATCGTCAGGTAACGAATGATGTCGACATACGCCAGCGTCGCCGCCTGCGCATGCAGCTGGTTATAAATCGATGCCTGCGCCTTGTGAATCGCGCCCCAGCTTGCCCCACCGAACGGCCCGTTGTGCACACCCGCTCCATTACCCGCCTTGTACGCCGCTGCCCGTGCTTTAACCATGCGATCAAACGCCGCAGATCCCGGCACTAAATTCCTGATCGCCGAATTCTCATGCGCCGCCGTCCGTCGCGTCAGCATCGTCGCCACAAACGCCGTGCCACAGCTCGCGCCAATATTCCTCGCCAAATTCGTCAGCCCCGACACATCATTATTCTCGCTCTGCTTCACCCCGATATACGCAATCGTATTAATCGGAATAAACAAGAACGCCAACCCCGACGCCTGGAAGCACCGCATAAACACCAGCTGCCCATAGCTCAGCTGCAGACTTAAATTCGCCATCCACACCAAACTCAGCGTCAGCATCACGAACCCATACCCAATCAGCTTCCGCGGATCCACCCTCCCCGACAACACACCCACCACCGGCATCATGCACATCATCATGAACCCGGCCGGCGACAGCACCAGTCCCGCCAGCTCCGCCGTGTATCCCAGCAGCGTCTGCACAAACTGCGGAATCAACAGCGTCGTCGCATACAAGCAAAATCCCAACACAAACATCAACCCAAAGCTGATCGAGAATACCCTTCGCCCGAACAGGGTGAGATTCAAAATCGGTCGTCGACCCTCGCGCAGCTCCTTCAGCTCCCACCAGATCATCGTCACAAACGCAATCACCATCATCACCACAAAAAACGTGATGATCTTCGACCCGAACCAGTCATCCTCCTGGCCCTTGTCCAGCACAAATTCCAGGCTGCCGAACGTCAACCCCAGCAGCGCGAACCCAATCAGGTCCAGCCGCAACCCGCCACTCTGCGTCTTCTTCACCTGCTCCTTCACATACGGAGGATCCTCCACAATCCTCGACGTCAGGAACAAGCTCAACAAACAAATCGGCACGTTCAGAAAGAAGATCCATCGCCAATTGAAGTTGTCCGTAATGTATCCGCCCAGCGTCGGTCCAATCGCAGGAGCACACACCACCGCCAGCCCATACAGCGCAAACGCCTGCCCGCGCTTCGCCGGCTCAAACGTGTCCGCTAGGATCGCCTGCTCACTCGGCGCCAGTCCGCCTCCGCCCACGCCCTGCAGAATCCGGCAGAACACCAGCAGCGGCAACGTCGGCGCCAGTCCGCACAGCGCACTTGAAATCCCAAACAGCGCCACGCAGATCATGTAAAACTTCTTGCGCCCGATGAACGTAGTCATGTACGCACCCGCCGGCAGAATCACAGCGTTTGCCACAAGATAGGCCGTCAACACCCACGTAGCCTCATCCTGCGTAGCCCCCAGCCCGCCCGCAATATGCGGCAGCGCCACATTTGCAATCGAGCTGTCCAGCACCTCCATGAACGTGGCCAGCGTAACCGTCAGCGCCACGATCCACGGATTGACGCGCGGTCTCCAAGGCGCCGCCGGGGCGGCTACCGTCGTCGTCATCTCCATTGTTGCTGCAGCTGCCATTGGGTTGTATTCAGACGCCGCACCACCCCCCACGGATTCACAAATCCGCCCAATTCACGCCACCTTCATCCTTCGCCCCACGACAAGTCCCCCCAGAAAATAAATTGCAACCAATTCCCTCCCCGTCTGACCCGCAACGTTCAAAACCGAAAAGCTGCAGCAGGGCCCGGAACGGAGAACCGAGAACGGAGAACCGAGAACGGAGAACGGAGAACCGAGAACGGAGAACGGAGAACGGAGAACGGAGAACGCACAAAGTGTTAGCCTTTAATACGTCGTTCACCTCAAGGAGCACCCACCACGAACGCCGACCTCGAACACCTCATCATCCTCCAGGCCCAGGACCTCGAGCTCCGCCGCCTCCGCGCCGAGCTGGCCGACGCCCCCAAGCAGGTCGCCGCCGCGCAGACCGCCCGCGCCCAGGCCGAAGTCGCCCTCGCCGAAGCCAACAAGTCTCTCGCCAAGGAAGAAACCCTCCGCCGCTCCCAGGAGCTCGAAGTCAAAGATCGCCAAGGCAAGATCTCCCGCCTCCGCAAGCAGATGGAGACCGCCACCTCCGCCGCGCAGATCACCGCCCTCGAACACGAAATCAACTTCTCCGAGCAAACCATCGCCAAGCTCGAAGACGAAGAACTAGCCTCCCTCGAGCGCACCGACGCCTTCGAAATCGCCCGCGGCAAAGCCACCCTCACCCTCGAAGTCACCACCGCCGCCCTCGCCGCCCAGCGCATTCGAGCAGCCGACATCGCCACCCACCACACCGCCGCCATCGCCGGCATCGAAACCGAACGCGCAGCCCTCCGCGCCCAAATCGACGAGGCCCGCCTCTCCGTCTACGACCGCATCTCCAAAGCCAAAGGCACGGGCGTCTCCCAGGCCATCGACCACAAGTGCACCGCCTGCCAGATGATGATCCGCTCCCAGCGCTGGAACGACCTCACTGATCGCGACCCCCACAGCGAATACGCCAACACCATCTTCACCTGCGAAACCTGCGGCCGCCTCCTCTTCTACGACCCCCGCACCGACGCCCCCGTCCGCTGGACCCCCGGCGAAAAATTAGCCGCCGCCACATCCAACACCTAAAGCCGGGCGCCCCATTCATGACGGTCGTATCGTCATGAGTGGACCCCTAGGAGTCCCACCCCCGCATGTCTTCCCCGCAATCCCCCACCCGTAAAGTCATCGCCGTCGACATGGATGAAGTCATCGCCGACGCCCTCGGTGAACACCTCAACCGCTACAACCGCGACTTCGCCACCGACCACAACGCCATCACCCTCGACGACCTCCGCGGCCGCCGCCTCTGGCAAGTCGCCCCCGCCCACCTTCACCCCACCATCGACAACTACCTCCGCGAAGACGACTTCTTCCGCGTCCTCGAAGTCATGCCCCACGCCCAACGAGTACTCGAGCGCCTCCAGTCCCGCTACGAAATCTTCATCGCCTCCGCCGCCATGGAAGTCCCCACCAGCTTCGTCGCCAAATACGATTGGCTCGCCGAACACTTTCCCTTCATCCCCACCTCCCACATCGTCTTCTGCGGCGACAAATCCATCCTCCGCGCCGACTACCTCATCGACGACAATCCCCGCCAACTAAAACTCTTCCAGGAAACCCACCCCGACGGCGTCACCCGCGAAGGCATCCTCTACAGCAGCCCCGCCAACATCCACATCACCGACTACCGCCGCGTAGACAACTGGCTAGCCGTAGAAGAAATGTTCCTCCTCTAATTCGCCTCCTTCAGCGCCACATAACTATGCGCCGGCACCATCACCTTGAACTCCATCTCCTCCCGCGCCATCGGCCCCGACACCGAATGCCGTCCCCCGCTCCCCGCCGCCGGTGCCCCCTTCACCACCGCACCCGTCTGCAGATTCTCCAGCCCCTTCACATGCCCCTTCACCCGCACCGTCACCTCCACCGCCTCATCCCGGAACGACTCCACCACCATCGCCCCATTGTCATACGCAAACAAACTCACCTTCGCGGGCGCGTCAATCCTCACCGGAAAATCTCCCATCACATAACTCCGCAGCGCGTTCAACTCACCCTCCGGCAGCTCATACAAATCCGCAAAGTTATCCGGAACCGTCAGCACATACAGCTTGCCCTTGCCATACTCATCCATCAGCACCATGGGGAATCCATTGCCATCCGCAATGCCGCGAATCACCGGCCACGCATCATTGGTAAAGAACCGCACCTGCGGAATCAGTATCGGCTCCTCCGCCTTTCCTAGCGGAGTTCCCGCGCCCGGCCCATACGCCCCAATGAAACTCGTCACCGCCACCGGCGACGGGTTATACCGCAGCCCAATCACGTCCTCAATCCCTTTCCCCTCCAGCGCCTGCAGCAGTCCAGACGTCATCACCACCGTCTTCCCCGCCATCAACTGCGCCTTCATCTCCTCCACAATCCGCGGATCGCTCTTCGCCGCCTCGGTCAGCAACACCACCGGAGCCTCCTTCGGAAACGCCGGCGACAGATCAATCGGAATCCCAATCATCCCCAAAAAGTTGTGCAGATAATCCTCGCCCACCGCGTGGTACGGCCGATAGCTGGCAATCCCCATCGGCTTCCCCAGCTTGCCAACAAACGGTTTCACCTGGTCCAGCGCATCGCCCGCCACGCTCGCAAACGTAGGCGCCGCTAACCCGCCACCCTTCGCCCGCTCTTCAATCCGCTTCCATTGCACATCACTCGCCTCCTTCGCCCACGGCCGCTCCCCCGGCGTCGCCTCCTTCAACAAGTCGATGTAGTTGAACAGCGTCATCTCCTTCGCTTTCCCAAACACCGTCAGCCACAACTGCTCTGAGTAGCGATCCACATACCGCACGTCGTACGTGTCCACCCATCCCCCGCCCAGCTTGCCCGGGTCCACGTGCTCAAAGTACTGCACAATCTCGTACCCCTCATACTGCTGCAGATTCTGATCCGTCTCCTCCGGATCGCGCGTCTCCGTCCCCGCATAGATCCCGTCAAAGATCTTCGGCTCCTCCTCCAAGTCATACCCATTCGCCGCGAAGTGCTCATACCAGTTCGGAAATTTAATAATTACCTTCACCTTAGGATTCGCCGCGCGCATCGCGCCCACCACCAGCTCGCGCGACACACCATCCATCTCCCGCAACCGAAAATCCGTCCAGTCCTCGTTCCCCTTCGCCGCAATATCCGACGCACTCTTCGTATTCGCAAAAAAGAAGTCGTCCAGAATCACCTCATCAAAATGCCGAGCCGTGAACTCCGATATCTTCTTCACATAAGCCCGGTCCGCCGCCTTCGAGTACGTGAACGAAACAAACTGCCCATTGTCGCTATCCGAGTAGCAGATCCCACCCGCCACCTCCACCCCCTTCGACTTGAAAAACGCCTTCACCTCCTCAATCAGCGGCCCATCCGCCACCACCCTGCTTCGGTACGTCTCGATGTACACCGTATCGACATGCACCTGCCCCGACAGCTGCGCCCAGCTACTCTCCAGCCAGGCCCGATCGCGCATCTTCAGCACCACGTTCACCGGAATATAAACCGCAGTCTTGAACGGCGCCTGCACCACCGCTTCAGTCCCACCCTGCGCCCATCCCTGCGGCGCAATCAACAAACCCGCCCACACCAACCCAGCCGCCATCACGCCGCGAACATTCACGCGCATCTCCACTCGACTCTAAGTCGAAGCGGAATTATATCCAGATATCCCAAATTAAAGCGATTTAATTCTTCACCATCATCCCCACACCCAAGTCAAGGCATCACCCAGGCCAGATTATCGAACCGCACCCCGTCCCCACCTGCCTCCGTCACCCGCACCTTCGAGCACGCCCTCACCCACCCCGTCCGAACCCTCCGCAACTCCCCAGCCTTCACCTTCACCACCACATCACCCATCCCGTCCGACGCGAACGTCACCACCGCCTCCGTCCCACCGCCGTTATAGACATCCACCCCCGCAAACACCCGCGGCGCATAAAACGAAAACTCACCCTCCGCCCCAACCATCCGCAGATTAAACGTCCCAAACTTCCCACCCGGCGCTGCAATCTCCCACCCACCATCACCCCAATCCACCACCCCACTCGGATACTGCCCACGCAACACCGTCCCCGCCGCCAAATGCGGATCATCAAACGTAATCAGCCGCGGCACCGCCGGCCCCACCCCCTCCACATCGACATCCCGCGAGCGAACATGCGCCACCCGCATCACCCGAGTAGCATCATCAAACCAATACGCATCGCCTCTTAATTCCCCCACCTCCCGAACCCGCGCCACCGCACGCCCGCCCACACTCACCGTCTCCGGCAAAAAATTCAGCCGCAACACATCCCGTGACTCGCGATCAAACGTAGACCACGTCACACTCCCCGCCCCATAACTCATCTTCGTCACCACCGACGACGACCCCACCAAATGCGACTCATCCCGCGGCGCCCACTCCGGCACCGCCCAGAACGCATCCATCATCCTCCTCGGCCCATCCGCAAACTCATCCGTAAACCACCACTGGTTCGCGAACGGCGCATGAGCCTTCCCCGGCAAACCCTGCCAATACGTCACCCAGTTATACGTCCGATACGCCGCCTCCTTATAAGCCACATCCCCCGTCGCCGCAAAATAGAACGCCTCCACCGCCGCCAGCCGCGCACTATGGCTATCGCAGCACTCCCCCGGCAGATTGCAGCAAAAATCCTTCCCTCCACTCCCCTGCTCCGTAGTCACCAACGCCCCATGCACCAAATACTTCGGCCACTTCGGCGTAGTCTTCACCCACTCCATCAGCGCCTTCGCATGTTCCCTCCACAATGGATCCTTCTCCGGATGCAACAGCAAATACCGCGCCAGCTCCAGCGGAATCACATTGTTCATGTCCTCCATACTTCCCTGCACGTCCTCGAAATACCCCACCCAAACATTCGTCTTCATCGGATACGCCATCAGCCAATCCCAAGCCCCAGCCCTCACCCGCGCATACGCTGCCACGTCTCCCTGCTTCAACCGGATCAACTCATCGAACAACTCAATCGGCTCCACCACGTTCGCCGAGTAAGGAAACATCCCCTTCCCATCCTTCAACGACCCATCCTTCCCATGGCACCGATAAGGCCACGGCGAATTCGCCGCATCGCCCTTCTTGTAGTTCTTCACCAACGCATCGGCACACAAAATCGCCTCACGCAGATACTTCATCTTCCCCGTCATCTCATACAGCCGCAGATACGCATACCCATCCTCCCCCACCACATGCGGCTCAACAAAGTCCACGCCATGCCGACTCCACCCGCGATAATCCTTCGCCCCCGGATCACTCGACGCATACGGCACCGACGCATACGCATAATCCGCCGGAGTCAACCCATGCGCCATCTCGTAATCAAAGAAATTCTCCAGGTACTCCACCGTCCGCGCATCCCCGGTATACGGATACAGCCGCTCCACAAACCCCTCCGTCATCGCCCTCAGATATCCAGTAGAGTTCGCCCAGTTTTTATCCGGACTCATCTCATACGTCGTCCGATCGAAATCAAAGCAGCAATAGAAATACTGCAGCCGCTGCCGCTGATACTGGTCCCAATCCACCGTCCACTGCGACAAAAAATAATCCGAGTACGAAAACCCCGTATCCTCCGCCACCGGCCACGGCAACAGCTTCCCACCCGAATCCAGCTGCACCTCCCGCCCCGCAATCGTTCCCCCATCCACCACCAACGGCCCCGCCGCCAACCCGCTCCCCGCCGACTGCCCCCAAGCACCCACCCCACCCAACAGCGCCACCCCAACCACCCACGCCAACAAACGCACCATCCTCATAGCCAACCAGCATACCCGCCAGCGCCAACGGTCACCCTCCGCGCAGGCCCTCACCGGGAAATACTCTGCCTCTTTAAGCATCAGGAGCCAGCACCGTCCCGAGCTCGCTCATGCTTTCCGCTGAGATGAGTTGATACTGCACCTTGCGCTTGCTCACCACGCTCGGCATTGCGATTGAGTCACAAAACACCAGGTCAGCACCGCGAACGTCTGCCTCTTCGTCTGCGCATACCAGCAGCTCCTGATAGGTATGTTGTCGTCCGATCGAAGAAGCCAGCAGGCTTCGCGCAGTCTTCAGTAAGCTTGCGCTCACCGAGACCACAGCGATGTTCGATGGCAGCTCAAGCTCGCGAATCATCGAGACCTGGTCGGCCGCGTTGGCGTATTCCAGCGGAAAGCAAGGTCGCGTCACCGGAATAAGCCATGCAATATCTCCGGCCACATGACGCGGTGCCAACACCTGGGCTCCGATCGCAAGACCCGGTTCTCTCACCAAATCCGTAGGCGAACAGCCCTCCACTCTCCATTCGAACCTCCGCTCCATCTCGCGCTGAATGATGTCGCGAAGGCCTGCCTCACGCTCCACAACCAGGAGGTGGTCCGCCGGCTCTGCAAGCAATCGCTCCCGTACGCGGCTCCGCAGCGCCTGCAGCGAATACCCCTGCCTTCTCGCTCGCTGTATCGTCTCGTTGATCAGATCATCGATCCCGGAATCGAGCGGCTCACCTTGACTCGTCGGCGTCCTCACCATCAACCGGCTTCCAGGTTTTCGCGTCAGCCACCCACGTCGCACAAGATCCTGGTATGCCTTGCTCACCGTATTGTGGTGCACGCTGGCACGACGAGCCAGTGCCCGCACGCTCGGCATCTCTTCGCCCCCGCTAAGCTCGCCCGTCGTAATCAGAAACACAATCTGCTCCGACAGTTGATGCCGAAGCGGTACCTCGCTGTCTTGTCTCAGAGAGATGTTCATGAGCTTCGCGAATTTCCCTCCTTTGCGTCCGTCAGCCTCTTGTGCAGCGATGCAGCCAGCTCGTGTGACACTCCGGGAAACTGTCACGCGCCTCGTGGAGCTCGCACGTTGGCGTAGCTATTCTCTGCTCAATGAACTTTGCATGCTCGGAGGCAATCATGATCCCTACCGCAATCATCCTAATCGCAACAATCCTCTTCTTCGTGGCCGAACGTACCTTTCCGGGACGCGAATTGCCTGAGGCGCCCGGCTGGTATGCTCGCGCTGTCCTACTCAATCTCGCGCAGCTGGCAGTCGTCCTGCTCGCTGGCGTTGCCTGGAATCGTTGGTTCCAGCACCTTTCACTCTTCCATATCTCCCATGTCATGCCGGTGTTTTGTCAGGGACTGGTCGCCTGGTTCCTCGGCACCTTCGTCTTCTATTGGTGGCATCGCGCACGTCACCAGTTCACCCCGCTCTGGCGCGTTTTTCACCAGGTACATCACAGCCCGGCCCGCATCGAAATGTTGACCTCGTTCTATAAGCATCCAGTCGAGATCGTCGCCGACTCCATCCTCGCCAGTGCCCTGCTGTTCTGCTTTCTCGGAGCGTCCCCCCAGGGCGCCGCCTGGTTCAACGTCTTCGCCGTCGTCGGCGAATACTTCTATCACAGCAACCTGCGCACCCCTCATTGGGTGGGTTACTTCCTTCAGCGCCCCGAACATCACTCCATCCACCACGAGCTCGACGTGCACGGGTTCAATTACGGCGACATCACCTGGTGGGACCGCATCTTCGGCACCTTCCGCGACACCGATGAGTTCGCCGGCTTTTGCGGCTTCCCTGACAACCACGAGGCGAACCTCGCGCGCATGATCGCGTTCCATGACAACTACTGAGGTCCATCACGCCGGATGCGGCGAGCCAATCCGCTCGCCGCATTCTTGCCTTTGTCTTTCCTTCTGTCATTCCCTCCGGGCATCCGCTTCTCTCCCCGGTGATCTAGGCGTTAGCCCCGACGCAATACCCGGCAGCAGCGCCCGCGTCTCCGCCACCACGCGCTCCTGAAACTCACGATCCCTCACCTGCACCGACCCCTGCATCGGCTGACCACTCTCGTTGTAATACGTTCCACTCTTCCCCGACCCATCCAGCAGCACCTTCGTGATCACCCGTCCAGCACGCTTCGGCGTGCTCATAAGCTTGAAGAAGGGCATCAGCAACGCCGCCACCAACGGAGCAACGATGCGGTGCGCGACACGCAACACCGCGTTGAAGTCGCGGCCGCCTAGACCCGTCGCCAGCGTCAACCCCGGTTCGATCGCCTGGATGCGCAGCCGCGGCATCTCCCGCGCGAACGCCATCGCCGCCGCAAGCACGGCTTGCTTGCTCGTCGCGTACGAATCGAAGCCCGGCTGCGTCGACCCTCCTGCCTTCCACTCTCCACGCGCACTCGCTTCAGCCGATAGATAGCGTCCACCGCGAAATCCAAACCTCACCGCCGGCTTGCGCTCCGGATCTTCCACCGCGGAGACCACGAACAGAATCGCGGCACCATCTGGCAGAGTCGGCGACAGCGTCTCCGTCAACACGAACGGCCCAACATGGTTCGTCGCGAACGACATGTCCCACCCCAACCCGTTCTTCGTTGGGCGCGTCTCCATCATCCCCGCGTTGTTCACCAGCCCCGCCAGCGGCAATCCCAGCCCAACGATCTCCGCAGCCGCTCTTCGCACGCTTACGAGATCCGAAAGATCGCAGACAACCGAGACCGCCCGGCCGCCTGGCTGCTCAATCGCCTTCTTCACCTCATCCAACTTGTCCCGATTGCGTCCCACCAGCACAACCGTGCCATGCTTCGCCAGCTCCATCGCCGTGGCACGCCCAATCCCGGACGTCGGCCCTGTCACGATATACGCCTCGCTCGAACCACCCTCCAAACCTATTCTGGACATCGCATCTCCTTAAGTGTCTGTCTAGTCAGTCATTCATCCCGTAAAAAAGAGCGCCTCACCCGATCATCCTCCACAGCGCCTCAAACCCGGCCCGGCAGTGCTTGTCCGCATGCGCCTTGTCCTGCACCATGTAGTCCATCGTCGCCTCTGCCACCGAGTTCATCAGCGCCATGAACAGCCCCATCGGCTCATGGCGCATCGGCCCATTCGCATGGATCCGTTCCAGCATCTCGCGCATCGGCGCCATCGTCTTGTGCCCCGCCGCACGGCTCTTGGCCGTGATCTCATCCGACACCCCGAGCAGCGCCAGCGCCCGCCGCTTCTTCGGATGCGCCACCGCCCAAGCCATCCAGTTCGACCACACATGGAGATACTGCTTCCGGCTCTCCCCATCAGGTAGAAATCCCTTCAACGCAGCCGTCGCCATCGCACCCTTCAGATCAAGATAGAGAGCGTTCAACAAGTCTGCCTTCGTCTCGAAGTAAGTGAACAGCGACCCGTTCGCCACCCCCGCTTCCTTGGCGATCACCGCAGTCGGCGCACCCAGACCCTGGGTAACGATCACTCGCGTCGCCGCCACCAGGATCGCACTCCGCTTGTCCTCACTCTTCGGTCTGGCCACGCGTCCCCTCCCCATCAGCTCCCAGTCTATAAGTGAGTGACTAGTCAGTCAATGATTCGACTGGAATGCCTCCCGAAACCCACCTTAAGCAGTCGATTTGCACCCGAAACAAGGCTATGGCAACACAAAAAATGCTAGGCTCATCTCCATGGACTTGTATCGCCGCAGCGGCCTCAGCACCACGATAACCCTCGGCTATCTCGCTCTAAGCGCGGCACTTATCCTAACCGGATGCGCCAGTCCAGGACCACCGCGCGCCCCTTCCCTCAATCTTCCAGAACCCGTCCGGAATCTCACCGCCAACCGCATCGGCAACACCGTCGAACTCCGCTTCACACCACCCGCTAACTCCACCGATAAGTTAGCGTTACGAGGTCCCAGCCTCTCCGGACAGCTCTGCCGCCAGCTCCCCCATCAACCCTGCCTCCCCGTCTCCCCGCGAACCTCCGTTCCCCTCCCTAACTCCAATGATCCCCACAACTTAGTCACCTGGACCGACAACCTCCCACCCTCCCTCACCGAAGGCCCACCCCAGCTCCTAACCTATCGCGTAGAATTCTTCAGCCCCGCCAACCGCTCCGCAGGTCCATCGAATCAGGCATTTACAGCGAGCGGCCCAGCCCCCGCCCCAGTTCAAAACTTCCAGACAGAAGGCTCCCGCCAAGGCATCATCCTCCAATGGAACCCCGACCCCACCCCCGGCGAAATCATCCTCCGCCGCGAGGATCTAGCCCCCGGAAAACCCATCCATTCTGACCACGGCACCCCCAAAAACCCCGCCATCCATTGGCTGCAAACCACTGATTCCAAGGAACAAGCCTCGCCTCAAGACCAGACACTCGACACCACCGCGCTTCCCGACACCCCCTATCGCTACAGTGCCCAGCGCCGTATCAAACTCCAGCTCGCGAACCATCCCATCGAGCTCCGCAGCCCCCTCTCAATGCCCGTAGAGTTCACACTGCTAAGAATTTATCCGCCCCCCACGCCCCTCGGCCTTACAGCAGCCGGCTATTCCACCGGAACCCCTCCAACCTACGCCGCAGACCTAGTCTGGCAACCAGTCGATGAAGCCGGCCTCATCACGCCTCTCGCCGGCTACAACCTCTATCGCGAACCCCTCAATTCAGCAGGAGAGCCCACCGCGCCGCGACTCCTGCTAAACCCCTCACCAATCCCCCAACCGTCATTCCACGACGCCACCGTAAACCCCGCCACACCTTATAGATACGCCGTCACCGCAATCGACACCAAGGGAAACCAAAGCCCGGCCACCACAGTCGTTCTTCAGCCATCAGCTACTCCGTGAGCCGTCGATCACAGCGCAATCGTAATCCGCGGCAAGGCCATCAAGTTCAGCCGTTGGAGTGTCTTTCGTGCCAGACCCGTCAGCGGTTGCTGCGCCAGCTTCGTGGTAGTCACCCACCGCAAGTCGCCCTTTCCCGCCAAGACATTTTCCATCAATGGGGATCCCCCGTCGACTTCGCCCACCGCTTGTTTGGCAACCGCACCTTCGCTGAACACCTGCACGTAATAGTTCGTGTTCGTGATGGCGTGTCGCAGGCGCAGCACCGGTTCACGCCCCTGCGTCGCTCCCGCCGGTAGCGCCGGCAGCTCCAGCATTCCGGCCATCAGCGAGGCGTCCGACGCCCTCCGTTCCAGCAAGACCTCCGTCGCCACTCCGCGTTTGCGGAGCGCCAACAGATGCGCCACCGTTCGGCTCTGCATCTTGGCTCGAGTTCCAGTCTCATGTTCCCCCCGAGTCCTGCACAGTTCGATCACGGGACACTGCATGCACAGCGGACCACGTGGCAAGCAGATTCGCGCTCCCAGCTCCATCATCGCCTGGTTATGATCGCCCGCCGCATTCTCCCCCGACGACTTCCGGCTCGCCGCCGGCATCAGCGCCTGCGCCGCATCCGCCAACTGCGCCCTCGCCTTCGCGCCCTTCTGCTCAGCCTGCCCCAACACACGCAGCAGCACTCGCTCGACATTCCCATCAAGCACCGCCACACTCTCGCCAAACGCGATGCTCGCAATCGCCGCCGCCGTATATTCACCCACCCCCGGCAGCGTCCGCAGTTTCGCCGCTGATCGCGGCAGCTTGCCGCCAAACTCCCGCTCCACGAACTGTGCTCCCCGGTAAAGCATTCGAGCCCGGCGGTAGTACCCCAACCCACTCCACAGCGCCAGCACATCCTCTTCCTCTGCGACCGCTAGGTCGTGAATCGTAGGGAACCGCAGCAGAAATTCTTGGTATCGATCAATCACCGTTGCGACGCGCGTCTGCTGCAACATGATCTCCGACAACCACGTCGCATACGGATCCCCAACCCCTCGCCACGGCAGCGCGCGCGCACTTTCTCGATACCAAGCGCCTAGCCGTCGCCGAAATGTAAGCGCAGAAAATCCCAGTCCCTCGGCTTCGTCCGCCGGCGCAGCGAGGGACTCGCCCCCATCTCTCTGCGCAATCGCCGCCTTCCGGTCCGCGTTCTTTTCCTTCGACATGCTCCAGACAGTCTATCTGGCCAGCCGCTGGCAACGCTTGCAGATCCGAAACCCCGCCGTACTTCCGCCGCTAGAAGTTGAAAAACTCTTCACGCAGCGCGTCTTCGTAGGCCTTTTTCGCCGCCTTCGCCTTCTCGCGCGCATCTTCCTCCGCAAAGCCGGCCGCCTCCCAGGTGTCGATCTCCGCCTCCGAATGATTCCCCGAAGCCAAAGCTTCTTCCTTCCGAATCGCCGCAACCCACTCATCCACCGCCGCCTTGTAATCGCTTTGCATTTTGTCCAGTTCTGCTGTCTCGATCGCCATCGTCCACGAGCCTCCATGTAGAAACTTAAGACTCAAAGCTAGGCCTGTCATATGAACACACCATGTACAACGGCTAAATCGCTGACCTCCCCAACACGGTCCCGTCCGCCGCCCTGGTGTAGCCTCAACCCATGTCGATGATCAAAGCCATCTTCATCCTGCTGCTCTTCCAGCTGGCCGGCGAAGCCCTTCGCGCCGTCACCCACACGAAAGTCCCCGGCCCCGTCATCGGCATGATCCTGCTCGCCGCCTTCTACATCCTTCGCCGCCGCGAGCCGTCCCCCGAATTTCAGCAAGCTGCAGACGGCCTTCTCAGCTGGCTGGGCCTTCTCTTCGTCCCCGCCGGTGTGGGCATCGTCGCCAATCTCGCGCTGCTCCGTTCCGCCTGGCTTCCCATCTCGGTAGCGCTCCTCGGCAGCACCTTCATCACGCTCGTCACAACCGCCTGGATCATGCACCGCTTCGGCCGCCGCGCCTCAATCGAGGGCGAAGGCCTATGAACTGGTCCACCCTTCCTCATACTCTCCCGCCCGGCATCCTACCGCTCTTCGCCATCGTCCTCACCCTCGGCGCTTACCTGTTAGGCGTCGAAATCGAGAAGCGCCTGCGTAACCCGTTAGCCAATCCCGTTCTCATTGCGATCGTAATCATCGGCGTCACCCTCCGCCTTCTCCACATCTCCTATCAGGACTACTTCACCGGTGCCCAATTCATCCACTTCCTACTCGGCCCCGCCACCGTCGCCCTGGCCATCCCCATGGTTCGCGCACTCGAACACATGCGCCGCGGCTTCTGGCCCATGATCTCCGCACTCTTCGCCGGCTCGCTCGTCGGACTCGTCGGCGGCTATGGCATCGTTCGACTGCTCGGCGGCAGCCAGTCCGTCGCTCTCTCCATGGCGCCCAAATCCCTCACCACCCCCATCGCCATCGCCGTCTCTTCCAGTATCGGAGGCCTCCCCTCGCTCTCCGCGGTTCTCGCAATCCTTGGCGGCATCCTCGTCGCCATCTCCATCGACCCCATGCTCAACTGGCTGGCAATTCGCGAGCCCTCAGCCCGAGGCCTCGCCGCAGGCACTGCAGGCAGCGGCATCGGAGCCTCCCGCGTCATCCCGCAGCACACCCTCTCCGCCGCCTTCGCGGGTGTAGCCATCGGAGCCAATGGCATCATCACCGCCATCCTCGCCCCAATCATCGTGCCACTCCTAAAGCGCTGGTAGCACCACCAACTCCACGCTCGTCATGCGAAGCCTACCTCTGTCCCCGCACGGTCGACGCCCCCTGCACCGTGGCCTCAGCCTGATCAATCGCCTGGTACAGGTCTGCCACGTCTTTGACCTCGATCCACGCTGCCGGTGTCACCACAACGATCGTCGGCGTGTACATCCTCGAGTTCAATCGGTGCCCCAGCGCATCGCCCACATTGACCTCGCGCTCCAGCTGCCCCGTTGGATCGACCACGAACGGGAGCTCCTTGCCATGCACAGAAAAAAACTCCTTGGTAAACCTGTCGAGATCATCCTTGTTTGCAATCTTCTCCTGCGATGCAAACAGCTCGCGACGGTACTCCGTGGCCAGCTCCGGCGAGACCTTGTCCTCCAGGTAACGAGCGTACAGCGCGCCCTCATGACTCCACATGTGACCCGGAATATGAAAGTCGTAGCGAACCAGCGGAATCTTGTAGTGGTTGATCGCCATGTGGACAAACGGAAACGCGTGCGCGCAGTAAGGGCACTCCAGATCCTCCCACTCGATGATCGCCACCTTCGCCCCTGCCGGCGGCTTCAGCATCGAGGTATCCGAAAAATGGCTCACCTCATCAGCGGGCACCGACGTCTGCGCGACTGCGCCTGACCAGGCCAACACCACCACGCACCCAGCAAGCAGAATTCGGGACACACCAGCAAAATTCAAGTCAGATTCCTCCCATAGACGATTCCCGTCGTGTCCATTCCATCACGCGGCGACGGTAAGAACCGCTCTCCACGCAAAACCTGTCGCTGCGCTCCGCGAAGCCTATCGCCGTCCACTCAGGCCTCGTACTTCCAGTTGCGCGCCTTCCCCTCCGCAATCCACTCCAGCGCCGTTTCCACTCGCTTCTCCCGAGTCTCCTCGCGCTTCGCCTCGGCAATCCACTGGCAATACTCTCGCCGGTATCCCGGGGTCATCGACTCAAACTTCTTCGCCACACCCTTGTTCTTCTTCAGCGCCGCAGCCAGCGCCTCCGGAACCTCAGCTTCAGCCTTCGCCACCTTGGGACGCGACCAAGCCTTCGTCCGTTCCCCGTCAGCAATCGCCGTGGCCGCCAGCTTCACATATCCCACCAGCTTCGCGCGCGACGGCAAATCCCTCACCGAAATGATCTTCCCAAACGACCCCATATTTCCGCCCTGCGCCACGCCATCCGCCCGCAAGGTGCCCACAACATCCGGCCCCCACAACCCGAAGCTGCAGTGCGCTTTGAAAGCCGCCATATTCCCCAGGATCACGCCGTCATACACAAAGAACGGCATCGACCACTTCATCTCCTCGACTACCCCCGGCGCCCCCGCATGCACCACCTCGCGCAGATGCTCAAGGATCGGCCGCGCAAACTCTGCAGCCTTGTTGATGTAAGCGTCTACCGCGACAATTCGACCGTCAGCAACCGTAGCCATCGTCCACCTCCCATCGACATTGTCGAAGAGGCCAACAGTATAGCGAGTCTTCTTCCAATCCATGAAAACCTTGTCAACCCCCCAAACCCACCAGAAATCGCCAAACCCCCTATGAACACTGGCGATAAATCTTTTCAAAACTTGGCATAGTTACCCTGCCCAAGTTGATAAAGTAGAAGTAGGGATTAACCCAGTCCATAAGCTGCCGTGGCAACTGCCATCGCAGCTTTCATATTTTGCCCCTAACCCCTGCGGCGTGAATATCATACGCGTAACTGGCTTAGAATGAGCCGCTTGAAAGTAACCTCACGGTTCAAGCGCAACAATATAAACCACTTAGTTCCCGAAAGTGAAAGTAGGGGAGGGGGGTCTCGACGGCCGCTCTCGGCATAACGGGTCCACAAGGACTCGGCCCATCATGGTTGCTTGCCGGCGCAAGAACGCTACACCAGCCGTACCGCACCACCGTCCGTCACTTCAAGCGCCCCACGCACAACCGCCCCGGCGACCATCGCTTCAGCTGCACCTGTGCAGCGCTGATTCCAGCCGCGCTCAGCATGCGCTCCCAATCCGCTTCCCGGAAACTCCGCCGGAACGAGACCGGACCATCATGCTGCACAAACCGATGCCATCGCATGAACTTCGACAGCAAACCGAAAAGCCTATACGGCGTAGCCTCCCGACACAGGTCATTGACGAACCATCCGCGCTGGGCGACCGCCTCGCTCCACGCGAGAAATTGCACGATCTCAGGTTCTTCCAGGTGGTGAGCAAATAGGGAACTCAACACCACATCCACAGGCTCCGCATAGCTATAAGCATCACCAGTAATCCATTGAATGCGACTCGAAACCGGCGTAACCTCCCGCGCAACGCGCGCCGCATAAGGATTCAAGTCAATACCCGTAAGCTCAACCGCAACACCACGACGCTCAGCCCAACGCTCCACGCTGCGAAGCATATCGCCGCCACCAGAGCCCACATCCACAATCCGTAGACTCTGCCCAGGCGCCGCGGCTGCAACCGCCTCCAGAAATGCGATGGTCGGCCGGTACGACAGCGTCAGCCGATTCACTTGCCCAAGGTCGCGTAGACACTGCCGGAAGTCCTCATAGGTGCAAGGCTCATCCATCCACTCCGCTAACTGCGACGGCGCCGCTCGCCGTGACAGATCGACGTCAGCATCAGGCGGCATGGAACAGCATCGTCTCCGCCGTCAATCCCGGCCCAAAGGACATCGCGCAGCCCTTCTCTCCCGGCCGTGCGCGTTGCATCAGCTTCTCGAGCACGAACATCACTGTCGCAGAACTCATGTTGCCAAAGCACTCCAACGTCTGCCGCGACGAAGCCAGCGCATCCGCGCCCAAAGACAGCCCGCGCTCAACCGCATCCAACACGGATTTACCACCGGGATGAACACCCCAAAGCGAGATGTCTTCTTTTCTGTTCTCGCCGAGAACCTCACTACCCGAAACCGCCAACGCTTTCCCAATCTCTCCCGGCACCCTGCCCGAAAGTAGCATGTCAAAACCCACACCGCGAATCCTCCACGTGATCAGTTCACGCGTCTGCGGAATCAACACAGAACGAAAACTATCCATGCCAAAGCCCGTCGGCTCAGCGCTGATAAGACTGGCTGCACAGCCATCACCAAACACGAGGAAGGACAAGACCTGCTCCAGATCCTGCGTCTCCTGCAAATGCAGCGTACATAGCTCCAAATTGACCAGGAGCACCTTGGCATCCGGCTCCGAACGAACAATATGCCTAGCCTGTTTGAGACCGTTGATCGCCGCATAGCAGCCCATAAATCCGATCATGGTTCGTTCCACAGACGTATCCAGGCCAAGATGATCAAGAATGTCGAAGTCCAGTCCCGGCGCATACAAACCTGTGCAGGACGTTACCAAAACATGCGTTATGCCTCGCCGCTCTTCGTGTGAAAGCTTCAGCTTATCCAGTGTTCGCTGCGCGAGCCTGGGAGCAAAGCGTTCGAAGATTTGCATCCGCTTTGCAGTGTCCGGAAAGCTTCCACGCGTGTAGAACTCATTAGCATTGACGGTGAATTCTGTGCTCGCTGCGTTCGGCGTCAACACAGAAAAGCGTCTCCGAATTCCAGAGCGCGCAGCCATCCGCCGAAACACTGGCTGGACTCGAGGGTCTTCCAGCATTTGATCGGCAAATGCAACGAACGCTTCGTGAACATCATCATCGGGGACGGCGGTTGCAATGCGGTTAATGTAGGCCTGAGTCACAGAAGCTCCTAGTCGAGTATCCCAGATTGCAGGGACAAACGCTCCGTGACTAAGCTGTCACTTTTCTGTCATCAAATTCCGCGGGCGGAGGGCAGTCTGGGAATATGAGCTATCTCACTTGATACGCGCGATCCTTTAGATGATGAGAGATTTTCTCGTTGCAACTGACGATGCTACTGTCACTTTTCAAAAATTAAGGCCGCCATTGCTGGCGGCCTTCTCGATCCTTTGGTTGAATTACATTAGTCGCCGGCAACAGGCTCTTCGATGCTCTTGACGACCTCAGCCTGACTCGTCGTCGGTGCAGCGGGCTTGATGCCGCCCAAGCCGCCAATCTCACCGATCGCAACAAATCCACCAGGAAGTTCTGGCTCCTTGAGAATTTCCTTGCGATACAGCTTAGCCATGCGAGCGTTATCGGCATCTTCCTTGAGCTTCTGATCGCGAGCGCGAATCTTTTCCTCACGCGCGTTCTTAGCAATGCCGCTCTTGTCGAAGGTATCGTTCGCTGCGGATTCAACGTGCGCCTGGTTCAGTACCAGGTCGTACTTGGCTTCCTTCTCGAGACCAACCTTCTTGCCGCCCGCGAAGATCTCATGACGACCGTGCTCTTCATACCACTTGGTGAGCGAAGAGGTCATGTGCATCTTCTCGATGATGTTTCTCCAGCCAACGCCCGTGTTGTACGCGCAGAAGCTGATCTCGCCCTCCTGAGTCGCATACGGAATGATGCACTGCTCGGTGCGGCGGAAGTCGTAGTTGAAGAGGTCCTGGAACCACATGCCTGCGATGAAGAGGAAGTTCCAACGATCGGCGCGACGCTTCTTGATGTCTTCAATGGTGCGGTCAGCAGTTACCTTGCCGTAGTTACGGCCGGTAGCACCGAAGCACTTATCAAACTTCGTCAGCAACGAAAAGATGCTGAAGTGAGTGGGCGCCTTCGCGGGTTCATAGTTGCGAATGAGCGCGAGGGATGCTCCGAGCATTGTCAGGAATTTTCCACGAGCCGCATCGTTGACCCGCGCGATGTCCTTGGCCAGACGATCAGCCTTGAGGAAGGCCGTAACAGGAACCGCTTCTTTGGTTTCCTTATCGATCATCAGTGCCATGCCGATCCCGCAGTTCGGGTGGCAACCGCAGGAGAGCTGGCCCCAGTCGTGATCGGGTCCATGCACCAGGTCGGCCCAGTCAGAGAAGGTGGACATAAAGCTGATCGGGAACCAGTCGCGGACCGGCTCGCCCAATCCAGTCTGATTCTTCACATCGTGCGCCAGATGGCTCAGCGTGTAACGCTGTGCTTTGCGGCGCTCGTCGGAAACTTCCTCATCGCGACCCGTAAAGCTCACCGGTTGGAACGAAAGGAAGTTGATCTTCTTGGGGTTGTCGAGTGCGAATTCAATGATGCGTCCAACCTGCTCGTTATTGATGCCGTTGACGATCGTCGTAACCGGAACGATATCTACGCCGGCCTCATGCAGGTTATGAATCGCCTGAAGCTTCACGTCGAATGCGTTGCCAACTTTGCGGTGGGAGTTCGCCGCGTTGCCGATACCGTCGAACTGCAGGTAGGCATAGCGCAGACCTGCTTCCGCCGCAGCCTTGGAGAACTCTTTGGACTTGGCAAACTCGATGCCGTTGGTCGCAGCCTGCACTGAGTTGTAGCCAACCTTACGCGCATACGCCACAGCGTCCAGGAAGTACGGGCTCAGGGTGGGCTCACCGCCGGAGAACTGCACCGACATCTGCCGCTTGGGCTTGATGGTGATCGCGTTGTCGAGCATGGTCTTGATCTCGTCCCACGTAAGCTCGTGCACGAAACCAACCTGGTTTGCGTCCATGAAGCAGGGGTCACACATCATGTTGCAACGATTGGTGAGATCAATGGTAAGCACTGATCCACGGCCGTGCGTGACCGTCGAGGTGCCGTGATTGTGTAGTTTGCCATCATTGTGAGCGCGGATGTCGCGGCCCGGGAAAACCTCTTCGAGATGCTTGAAGAATGCCGTGTCTATCGACATGACGTCCTCAAAATGGCCATGGATCGGGCAGTCCTTCACCATCAAAATCTGGCCGTCGCGCTCGATGATCTGCGCCTTGATCTCGCCGACCTTCTCATTCAGAAGAATCTCGTGGGGCAGCTTGCCATCGACGATCTGCTGGCGGATCTGCGGAACGCACTTGGGACAGAGCGAGTCGGTCGTACGTGGCCAGCCGAGGGGCGGCTTCTCCTTCTGGTACGACTTCAGCAAGGGCTTGTCCGACCACTTCGGAGTAAAGCTCTCGTTCGGGCTAATAGAGTTCAGCTTGCTAAACACACCCCAGCCGGCCTTGGCGCCGAGGACTATGCCTTTCTCAAAGAGCTTTGTTGCCTTTCCCATGTCATTCTCTCCTGAAGTTTTGCCCCGCCGATCGATCGCGTGGCAAGAGCTGGTTCCTGGATCAGTGTCCAGTCAAACTACAACTTGCAACCATCAGGTTAGGGGAGATGGAACTCTAAGTCGTTGTCCTTGCAGTGAACGGCGAAATTTTGCAGTGAATGGGGATATAGTCCGTTGAACGGGAATCGCTTTGGCAAGCCGGGTAACCTCAATAGAATCTGGCAGCTCGGACGATCCAGGCTCATTGCCGCAGTTCTACGATCGTCGCACCCTGTCCACCTTCATTGTAAGGGGGTTCAGATACCGAAGTAACATGCGGATGCTTGCTCAAGAATTCGCGGAGAGTCCGCCGCAGAATACCCATCCCAACGCCATGCACCACGCGTATACGGGGCAGACCGGCGAGAAAGGCTCGCTCCACAAATCTCTCGACTTCGCTCTCCGCCTCATCCGCTGTTCGGCCAATGACGTTGATCTCCGAACTCATATAGTCAGAGTCTTCGGAGTTCGAGGTTGTCGACACGCTAATGCCTCCACGCCGCTTTGCGGCCTCAAGCGGCTTCTCGGCCATTGCAGTGATCTCTGCTATATCGTCACGCGAAACGCGCGTTTTCATGGATCCGACCGCGACCTCCAGAGTTTTCGCATCCACCACGCGAACTACGCGACCTTCACGATTGAGAGACTTCAGGCGAACGAGGTCACCCGTCTTTGGTTCGCGTTGCCGCTCCGCGGCCCTTTTCTCGCGCTCTGGTTTTGAAGAAGCGGTGTGAGCGACCACTGTCGTTTGAAACTGCTCGGAAAACTCACGCTTCAGCCGAGCGATCCGGAGAGCTGAATCGCGGGCGATCTTTTGCGCGACGGTCTTGTCATCGATGGCCTTCACGGTATCGCGTAGTTGAGCTTCAAAGTCTTCAATGAGAGTCTTGAGCTGCCGCTCAAGCTCGCGCGTCCGCGCCTGCTGCTCAGCGCGCCCCTCTTGTTCAAGCCGCAGCCGCTCTTTCGCCAACTCGCGCTCGGTCACGCTGAGATGTTCTCGCTCGGCTGAAGCGGCAGTTAGCTGCGAATGCAGTTCGTCCAGAAACCTGCCAATATCCACCTGTTGGGTCGTCATCTGCGAACGGGCATTCGCCACAATCACGGGATCAAGTCCCAGCCGAGCCGCGATATTCAATCCGGCAGACGCGCCAGGGACGCCGAGTCGAAGCTCATACGTTGGCGCCAGCGCCACCTCGTCAAATCCAACCGCCGCATTGATCACGCCGTCATGCTTCGCCGCATACACCTTCAATGACGTGAGGTGGGTTGTGATGATGCACCAAGCCCTGCGCTCAAGAAAGTGCTCCGCAACTGCAACCGCCAGCGCTGCTCCTTCCTCCGGGTCAGTCGCCGAACCCAGCTCATCCAACAAAACCAGGGATTGCGCATCCGCACTGCGGGCAATGCGTTCCACGTGAACGATGTGGGCCGAAAACGTGGAAAGATTTTGCTCGATCGACTGTGCATCGCCGATATCTGCGTAAACAGCCGTAAATAATGGAAGATGCGCCTTTTCAGCCGGCACAGGCAAGCCGGCCTGCGCCATCAACGTAAGCAGACCAGAGGTCTTCAACGCGACGGTCTTCCCCCCGGTGTTCGGTCCGCTGATGATCATCTGGCGCTTGCCCGTAGGGAGCGAGATGGTCAACGGAACGATCGCCTCGCCCTGTTCACGCAGCCGGAGGTCGAGCAACGGGTGACGCGCAGCGATCAGATTGAATTCGCCTGTCTCTTCATTACCGGAAGCCTGAACGAACTCCGTCAGGGTCGGGCGCACACAGTTCAGCTCTGCGGCAAAACGCGCAACACCCTGATGCGCATCGGCTTCACCCAATACTGACGCTCCCAACACAAGTGCATCGCTCTGCTGGGCAATTGCGTGGGTCATGGCAACAAGGATTCGATGGATCTCTCCCTGCTCTTCATCGAGCAGCCGCGCCAACTCGTTGTTATGTTCGATCGTTTCCATCGGTTCAACAAACACCGTCTGGCCGCTTGAGCTGGAGCCGTGAATCACGCCAGCGACCTTCCGCTTGAACTCGATCTTGACTGGAATGACGAAGCGCTCACCGCGCACGGTAATCAGCGACTCCTGCGTGCTGCCATCCTCCGACAGCTTGGCCAGCGAACGACGGAGACTTGCCTCGATAGCTCGGTGCTGCTGCTCCAGCGCTCGGCGAATCCGGCGCAGCTCCTGCGAGGCGTCATCGTTCAAGGTCCCATCCGGTTCGATCTTTCCATTCAACGCCCTTAGCAAATCGCTCAGATCGGAAGACAGCAACGGAGCCGTTAGCTCATAGATTCCAGGCTGTTGAACCCGCACCGTATCCGGGGGCGCCAGGACGATCTGTCTCCACGCCTCCACTCTTTCCGCATGAATAATGAGCGACCGAATCTCCAGCGCCTCAAGAGCCGCGCCCTCAATCCGAGCTTTATCGAGAGCCTCGGTAACGTCAAAAATTCCAACAAAGCTGAAGCTCCCGCCCGCGACGAGCTTTTGCATGTCGGCATTGCGTTGCTGTTGCCGTTCGATCCATTCAGGGTCCGAAGTGGGCTGGAGCGCCTTTATCCATTCCTTCCCCAGGAGTGACTGAGCTCCTTGAGACAGACGCTGGACCAAGTCAGACCATTGCAGCGCCTCCGCGCTGGTTTCAGACAATTGAGACGGGATTTCAGGAAGAAATGCCACACCAATAGAATACGGGGAAAGGAATCCATTCCAACCAGGGTAACCGCTCGACTTCAGTACAATCGACCGCCGGACGAACGTATCTGGGAGGAACAAATCGCAAGCCCTTTGCGTAACCTTTATCGTCGTCAGAACGGGCCTTGAGGAGGCGGAAGGATGAACTGTTCAACTTGCGGAAATGCGTTGTTGCCGGATGCGCGATTCTGCCCGCGCTGTGGCGCCCAGACGTTCTCCCAGCCGCAGCCGGGGCCCACCTATACGCAATCTCCGCTGGTTCTTCCCTACAATCGTGTTGGCCGAAACATCCAGGGTTTAGGGGTTCTTTGGCTCGTCTACGCAGGCTTGCGCGTCTTCTCGGGTCTATTCGGCCTTCTAATCCTTCACGGTCTTTTTGGCCATCACTTTGGCAACTCTGATTTCAACCTTGGTTGGAGCCCGTTCGGTTCCATGTGGCTCGCGAGTCTCTGGCCTATGGCCCTGTTCTCGCTCCTGACGAGCGTTTGCTGCATCCTTCTAACGGGATACGCCCTTCTGACGCGCCAGCCGTGGGGTCGCATACTCGCGATCGTCTTCGGCATTCTGGCGCTGATTCACCTTCCGCTGGGTACCGCGCTCGGAATTTACACGCTTTGGGTACTAGCGCCCAGCGCCAGTGGCGACGAGTATGCAGCCCTTGCTTACGCGCAGCATAGATCGTGAAACCCAGGCTGCGTGTGACGGGTGTTACGAACCCTGGCTGGCGTAAGCCATAGAATTGTGTGCATGGAATTTCCTGCAACGCGCCTACGCCGTCTCCGCTCCTCCGCAGCCATGCGGTCGCTCGTCCGCGAAACGCATCTGGAGCCCTCCGCCCTCATCTACCCCTTGTTTCTCTGCGAGGGCGAGGGTGTGCGCCGGGAGATCAGCAGTATGCCAGGCGTCTTCAATCTTTCTGTCGACGAGGCATTGAAGGAAGTCGATGCCTGCACGGCTCTTGGAATTGGCGGCTTGCTGCTGTTTGGTATCCCGGACGAAAAGGACGAACAAGGAAGTGGGGCCTGGGCCGCGGATGGGATCGTCCAGCGCGGCGTTCGCGCGATCAAGCAAAGCGCCAAGGCTAAATCCCTGGTCGTGATCGCCGACGTGTGTCTTTGCGAGTACACCTCACATGGACACTGCGGCATCGTCACACGCGACGGCGACCATTTTGCCGTCGAAAACGACTCCAGTGTCGCACTGCTCGCCATGACGGCAGCTTCCCTTGCCGAAGCCGGCGCCGATATCGTTGCACCCAGCGACATGATGGACGGGCGCGTCGCCGCCATTCGAACAGCGCTCGACGCGACCGGTAAACTAGATACGCCTATCCTGAGCTACGCGTCGAAGTTCGCCTCAGCCTTTTACGGACCTTTCCGCGAGGCGGCCGATTCAGCTCCGCAATTTGGCGATCGGCGCACCTACCAGATGGACGGAGCGAACCTTCGTGAGGCCATGCGGGAGATTGAACAGGACATCGCCGAGGGCGCAGACATGCTGCTGATGAAGCCTGCGATGCCCTACCTCGATGTAATTCGCGAGGCTCGCACCAGGTTCGATCTTCCGATGGGCGCCTACCAGGTCTCCGGCGAGTATTCGATGCTGCATGCCGCCTTTCAGCGGGGCTGGCTGGAGCCTGAACGCGCCATGCTCGAGAGCCTCCTGAGCATTCGTCGCGCCGGCGCAGACTTTATCGTTACTTACTTCGCGAAAGACGCCGCCAAAGCTCTGTAGGGCGACTCGTCGCGCGACGTGCAGCCGTCCATTGCTCAGGAGGTAAATAGCGCCGCTTCTGCATTCCGGCGCCGCACCAAGCCTGCAACCACCTCCCCGCCTGCGTGGACCCATAAAGCGAACTGTGCGGCAGCGCCCTCGAAGTCACCGTTATTAACCTTTCGCAGCAACGTCGACTGCGCGAAGTTCCTTCGTCCCGCGTTGAAACAGAAGTCCACCATCGCATCAAATTGGTTTTGGGTGATCGGCACCTGCACCGCGCGATTCACGCAGGCAACCGCCTCTCCCAGATCACCCTCAAGCAACTTCTCGGCTTCCGGCTCGCTAATCGATTGCCCCGCAACGACGGACGGACCCGCGTGGCCATAACCAATCGTCCAAATGCCTGCGCAATCCCGATACGCCTCCAGTTGGAGGCCCTCAAAACTCTTGGTGAGCGCTAAACCCTTATCGCTGTAGCTGAATGTTTGCATTGCGGGCGCACCTCCACGAGCGCATGACATACCTAAAGGCCTGAAAGAGGGCTGCTTGAATCGCAGGTCCCCGACGCACATCGAATGACGTGGGCTTCGGCAACGTCTAAACTAGGGACTTAGGGAACTTGAGAACACTGCACGTGCGACGCCGCCGGCCGTGATCGCCCAATGAATGGAGCACACTCTCTTGGCAGACAATATTTATGACCTGGTAATCGTCGGCGGTGGGCCGGCAGGCTATACCTGCGCGATCCGCGCTGCACAACTCGGCCTCAAGGTCGCACTCATCGAAAAGACCGATAAACTTGGCGGTACCTGCCTCCACTGGGGATGCATCCCCACTAAGGCCATGTTGTTTTCGGCTGAGATTTGGGATCACTTGAAGCACGCGTCAAGCTACGGGATCGAGGGCGTCTCATCACCGACGCTCAACTGGGACAATTTGCTCAAGCGCAAGAACGACATCATCGTGAAGCACACCAAGGGTCTCGACTTCCTGATGAAGAAAAATAAGATCACAGTCGTACGCGGCCACGGGCGGCTTACCGGGCCCGCCAAGGCGGGCGTCTTCACCATCGACGTCACCGAGGAGGAGAAGGGCAAAGGCCAGGACGCTGAGCTACAGGCTCCCACGCAGGTCCTCGGCAAGAAGGTTGTGCTCGCGACCGGCTCCGACGCGCGCGTGCTGCCAGGCTACAAGGCTGACGACACTATCCTCACGAACATGGAGATCCTCACCCTACCCGCGTTGCCGAAGTCGCTCATCGTCATCGGCTCGGGCGCGGTGGGCGTCGAGTTCGCATCTGTGTTCAAGAGCTTCGGCTCCGATGTGACCATCATTGAGGCCCTCCCGCGCATCGTCCCGGTCGAAGACGAGGAGATCTCGAAGGAGCTCACCCGCGCGTTCAAGAAGCGCGGCATCGACGTGAACGTCGGCTGCAAAGTTGAGAAGATTGAGAAAACAGGCAACGGAGTTAAGGTCAGCTTCACAGACGCTGCCGGGAAACCACAAGTGAAACAAGCAGAGAAGGTCCTGGTAGCCGTGGGGCGCGGGCCGCGGACAGCCGACGCCGGCATCGACAAAGTTAAAATCACCCTTGACCGCGGTTTCGTGCCCGTCAACGAGTGGATGGAGACGTCCGAGCCAGGCGTTTATGCCATTGGTGACATCGTTGCCGGGCTGCCGCAACTCGCTCACGTAGGGGCGATGTGTGGCGTCGTTGTAGCCAGCAAGTTGGCCGGCAAGTACGCACGACCGGTGCGAAAAGATCGCGTTCCCGGCTGCACGTATTGCGATCCGCAAATCGGTAGCGTCGGACTGACGGAAGCCCAGGCCAAAGAGAAGGGCTATCAGGTAAAGGTCGGGAAATTCCCGTTCGTTGGCAACTCCAAAGCCACCATCGTCGACTCGCACGATGGCTTTGTGAAAGTTGTCTCGGATGCGAAATATGGGGAGGTTCTAGGGGTCCATATCATCGGACCGCAGGCCACGGAACTCATTGCCGAGTGCGTTGTTGCGATGGAGTTTGAAGCCACCGTCGAAGAGATGATGTTCACCATACATGCCCATCCGACTCTATCCGAAAGTCTGCTGGACGGATTCTCCAGCGTCGAAGGAATGGCCATCAACGTGTAGCTAGCCGCTACAGGGAGACAGCTATGAACTCTGAACAAAGACCTCCACTTCCGCCGTTCACGCGTGAAACCGCCATTGAAAAGGTGCGCAAGGCTGAGGATGCTTGGAATAGTCGCGACCCGCAAAAGGTCGCGCTCGCCTACTCCATCGATAGTCGCTGGCGAAATCGTAATGAGTTCATTCGTGGTCGCGACCAAATTGTTGCTTTTCTCACACGGAAATGGCAGCGCGAATCTGACTACCGGCTGATCAAAGAACTCTGGGCATTCACAGAAAATCGTATTGCAGTGCGCTTTGCCTACGAATCTCACGATGAAACCGGACAGTGGTTTCGCTCCTATGGCAATGAGAATTGGGAATTTGACTTCAATGGTCTCATGACCGTACGACACGCGAGCATCAATGATCTCGCAATCAATCCAGCTGAGAGACTGTTTCACTGGCCGTCAGGTCGCCGGCCTGACGATCATCCTGGTCTCACAGACCTCGGCCTATAGCCAATCATGCACCTGAATCTTCTTCATCTCGCCCGCATTCCTTATCTCGAGGGATTGCGTATCCAAGCGGAGGTCGTTTCCGCACGCAAGGCCGGTAGGATTGATGACACCCTCATTCTGCTTGAGCACCCGCCCGTGCTCACACTCGGACGTAACGCATCCCGCGGAAATGTTCTCGCTACAAACGAACAGTTATCCACCCGCGGTGTCGAAATTCATGAGACCAATCGCGGGGGGGATGTCACCTACCACGGCCCTGGCCAACTGGTTGGTTACCCCATCTTCGACCTCCGGGGGAGCCTTCCTGGTAAACGCGGCCCGCATCTTGGCCCCGTCGATTTCGTTCGACTGTTGGAAGATGTTCTCATTCTTACGTGCAAGGATTTTGGCGTCCCAACGCAACGAATCTGCAAGCTCACCGGCGTCTGGACATTGCCAGGCGGCAGTGTTCTCGAGAAGAAAATTGCCGCCATCGGCGTTCATGTTTCGCAGGCAGTAACCTCCCACGGGTTTGCGCTAAATGTCTCTACTGACCTGCGCGACTTTGACTGGATCGTCCCCTGCGGCATCACCGACCGGGCCGTGACCTCGTTGGAGCTCGAGTCACCCCGAACTCCTCCGCCTAGCCTCACCGAGGCTGCTAACAGCGTCGCTGCCAACTTTGGCCGCATATTTGAACGACAGATCATCGCTGCCCAATCCCTTGACCACCTGTTGGGTACCCAGCGCGCTGCGATCTGAGTGTTTTGGTTTTGTACTGAAAGGTACACATGTGGGCCCAGTCTGCCTTTTTGTTGTGTCCGCACCCGTATAATCTGAAATTGCGCCACAATCGGCGCAGTAACCTCTTTCGGAGACTCCTGCCCATGCCAATCGACGTCGTTATGCCCCAGATGGGCGAATCAATCACGGAGGGCACTCTCACCAAGTGGCTTAAGAAGCCCGGCGACACGGTCGCTCGCGATGAACCACTCTTCGAGATCTCCACCGATAAAGTCGACGCTGAGATTCCCTCCCCAGCAGCCGGCACGCTCGGCGAACTCAAGGTGCAGGAAGGTGCGACGGTTGGAGTTGGAACGGTGGTTTGCGCCATTAACGATGGCGAAACCGAGGCAGCTCCAACTACCCCACCGCCCTTAGCAACTGCGCCGAAGGAAGAAACTGTCACCCCTGCTGCAGTCAATACAGCGGCTAAGGATGAGTCTGTTCCACCGCCTGCTCCCGAAACATCCGGGCCCGGCACCGAAGTCCTGATGCCGCAGATGGGTGAGTCTATAACTGAAGGCACGCTCACCAAGTGGCTCAAGAAGGTTGGAGATACGGTAGCGCGCGACGAGCCGATCTTCGAAATCTCCACCGACAAAGTGGACGCTGAAATTCCTTCGCCCTCTGCCGGTGTCCTATCGGAGATACGCGTGCAGGAGGGCCAGACCGTCACCGTCAGCACCGTGGTTGCGGTGATTGGCGGCGGCAAAGCAACGTCCTCGTCTACACCTCGACCTGCGGCTCCGGTGCAGATCACGCCGGCTCCAGGCACGCCCGCCGCTGCGCCATCCGCGACAACGGGCGGAGCGCTGCGTTCCTCGCCTCTAGTCCGCAAGATCGCAGCTGAGAACAACATCGATCTCGGGGGAGTGTCAGGCACAGGCGCTTCCGGTCGAATCACGAAGCAGGACATCCTCGGCCATCTTGAGGCCGCGCCATCTACAGCTCCGACAGTTCCTCCGGTGCCTGCCGCTGCCGAGCCCGCGACTCCAGTACCGTCTGCGGCAAAGGCTGCCTCATTACCTGCCGCAGCGCCGCTTCTTGGCGAACTCGTCCCTCTGTCCAAGATGCGCTCCATCATTGCTAAGCGCATGGTGGAGTCAAAGGCCACCAGCCCACATGTTCACACGGTGTTCAAGGTGGATATGACTCGCGTTGTGAAGTTGCGCGAGAAAGAGAAGAACAAGTACGAGCAGCGCAACGGCGTGAAGCTGACCTACATGCCTTTCATCACGCGCGCCGCAGTGCAGGCTCTCCGCAAGCACCCGATCGTCAACGCATCCATGCAGGGCGAATCGATCCTCTATAACAAGAACATCAACATCGGGATCGCCGTCGCGCTGGAGTGGGGGCTGATTGTTCCGGTGGTCAAACAGGCGGAAGAAAAAAGCTTTCTCGGCATTGCGCGCGCTGTGGTCGACCTTGCGGATCGAGCCCGCTCCAAGAAGCTCGCACCCGACGATGTTGCCGGTGGAACCTTTACCCTCACTAACTCTGGCATCTTCGGCGAACAATTCGGCATGCCCATCATCGCGCAACCGCAGTCGGCAATCCTCGGCATCGGCGGTCTCAATAAAGAGGCCGTGGTGCTGACCGATAAAGACGGCCAGGATACCATCGCGATTCGGAGCATCCAGCACTTCACCCTCGGCTTTGATCACCGCATTATCGACGGTGCCGACGCAGGCAAATTTATGTCCGACTTCAAGGCGTACCTGGAGAACTGGTCCGAGGATCTCGGATAGCCACTGCGTTCTTCGACAATCGGTTCGTAGCGCTTCTTTTTTAGACGCCCGTCGGTGCTCCCTTCAAAACGGCCTAACTTCAACCAAACAGCCAAGTGCACAAAGATCGGCTTGCCTAGAACTTCGCGTAGTGCTCAATCAAATAGCCAATGATGATATGAAGCGTGGTCAAGAGCCCTCCGAACACTACGCCGGCTCCCTTCAACCGCTGCACGCTGCGCTCATGGTCCTCGACCCGCCCCTCTAGTTGCAGCAATCGACCTGGCTGCCCAATTCCGAGCAGTTGTTCCATCTGCACTTTCAGAACGCTCAGCTCCTGCAAAACCTGACTCTCGAAATCTGTCATCGACCCACCTCATCACCCATCGCTAGTACTCCTCTAAGCCGTTTCATTCAACGGCATATTCACAAAGACGGCGCTTGAGAATCGCGAATATTCGCGGCTTGTCGTCCCGTCACTCAGGTGAAATATTGCCGTGTAATAACTGCCAATCGGAGATGCGCCCGCATTCGGCGTCAGAGCAATCGACAATTGCCCCCCGGCACCGATTGTCACCGAGGTACTTCCAGCCGGAACCGCTTGACCACCCGCTGTGGTAAATGAGCTCCAGCTCACCAGGACCGTGCCGCCCGCCGGTGTTCCGTTGGCGCTGTATACCGTGTCGGATACAGTTGTCGTTGGTACCTGGGCCGCTGCCATGCCCGCGCACCCAGCTATCATCGCCACCAGTACCGCCAGCAGCATCAACACTCGTTTTGTTTCGCTCATTGCTCCTCCACGTACTGCTACTCTGATCTCTGTTGGTGCATTCATACCGCAACATCGCTTCTGTTTCTTAGACAGGCACTGCGGCGCTTGGAGGTGCAGCGCTCCTCTCGTCTCCGGCCGCAGGATCTGGCGCGGCAACGGGCGCAAGCGAACGCAACAACATCCCGTTCACCGTCTGTGCAAGCTCCACAAAATCGCCACACCCAAAGTGTCCAATCGATACTCCACTGTCGTGAGCGATTGCCAACCCGATGTTCACGTACCCAAGAATTCTCTGCAGTTCCACTCTGTTCATATGCTTCTCCTCAGCCTCACCGGCTTCTGTAAGTTTCGCGATCACTATTTTTTTAGATTCCCGACCCGATTTCGGTCGAAACGTCCGGACTGTGGAACCGTGCCCCGTTCGATTCCTGAAGTTTGCAGCTGGCGGTACGTTGCAACCCCCTCTGCCAAACCGCTACCATCACCTTTAGCAACATGCTCTGAAAGGCTCTTATGGAATCCAGCAATAGCAACTCCGCACCCCGCCGCTCTGAAGACATCGCTCTCGATCTCCTCAAGTTCGTTGCCGCCCACACTCACATAGGCACGAAAGGCGCCCCGTCGACCGGCTTCGGCCTCCCATCCGCTCCCAAGCCCGAAGACCAGCTCACCCAACTTTTCGAGCTCTACACTCGCTGCCGCATCGCGGTTGAATCTCCGCTGCCAGGCGCCGCAGCTCAAAAGTAGCCGTGCCCCCGCTTCGTGTCGCAGTCATCGGCACCGGCGCCTTCGGGCGCAATCACCTTCGCGTCTATCGCGAACTCGAACTCGCTCATCCTCAACTCGTGAAACTCATCGCTCTCGTGGATCCGGTTGTTGAACGCCGTTTGTCCTTCGGCTCTGCATACAACATCCCCGGCTTCGCAACCGTTGCGGAACTGATCGATGCAAACTTATCCCTCGACGCCGCGTCCATCTGCGTCCCGACCAGCCATCATGCTGCGATCGCGGAACAGCTTCTGCTAGCCGGCCTCGACATCCTCATCGAGAAGCCTTTCGCCGCGACTCTCGCTCAGGCAGACCAAATTATCGCCCTCTCCCAGGCACGAGGCCGCATCGTCGCCATCGGCCACCTCGAACGCTTCAATCCGGCCGTCACCGCGACCCTCCCCGCGCTCAATCAACCCATGTTCTTCGAGTCTCATCGACTCAGCATCTTTACACCACGCTCCCTCGACGTTGACGTCGTTCTCGATCTCATGATCCACGATCTCGATATCGTCCTTAGCCTCACCAGCTCACCCGTTCGCGAAGTCCGCGCTGTCGGCCTCCCGATCCTCTCACCTAAGACGGACATCGCCAACGTTCGCGTCGAATTCGACTCTGGCTGCGTCGCCAACTTCACAGCTAGTCGCGTCTCGACCGAGCAGGTTCGCAAACTTCGTCTCTTCCAACCCCACCAATATCTCTCTCTCGACTTCGCCCGCCAGGAACTCCTGACCATCAGTGTCGACCCAGCGGTCGTCGCAGCCGCGATCGCTGCGACGACCGTTGCAGGTTCATCCCCAATCCCTGCACCCACCACGGTCGCCGCCGCTTCGCGCCCCACCCCCGAGCCCTTTCCGTCCGCGCACGGTGAGCACCCCACCGCAGGCCTCTCCCTCACCAAAGCGGACATCCCCAAAGGCGAACCCCTTCGCCTCGAGCTCGAAGACTTCCTAAACGCAATTCGCACCCGCACGCAACCCCGCGTTCCCGCTCAGGCTGGCCGCGAGGCTCTTGCACTAGCTCTATCGATCAATGACCAGATTGCTGCGCACGCCCACCGCGCTGGCCTTCTCTAGTCTCTCCACGCTCTGGGCACCTATTGCAGCTTCTGCACTGGCGTCCCTGGCGGAATCATAAGCTCAAACTGATCGGCCTCGAAGGCCTCATTCAACGTCAGCTTCACCACGTCAATCTTCAGTGAGTACTCGTCGAGCGGCCGGCTGATCGTTATCTCCGCAGGAAACTGCTGGCCGCCATGCGTCTGGTAGTTGTCATACATCGCTTGGGTCACCACCTCGCCCTTGTCGTTGTAAATATCCTGCTGATACGGCAGCATCGTAACGCGATTGATACGGATCACCCGTTGGACATGCAGGATGTTTCCGCTAGTTGTCTTCAGCACTGTCAAGTTGTAATCCGGCTCAATTGTCTCCGTCTTATGATGAATATCCTGGTGCACTACCCGGGAAGATTCCGTCATCGTTACGAACTCATTCTTCGGATCCACGCCCGGGACTAGGAGCGAGTCGAGAAATACTGACGGCCGCAAGTTCTCCAAACCATTCTTCGAGGGCGTCGTCACCTTGCCCGTTCCTTGTATCCAGACATTCCCGTGGGACGACGCACGCACTAAAGTGAACGCATCTCCCGTGCTCACCATATCCAACGCCCGAGACCCAATCAGCGGCAGCTGTAAAATCACCCGCAGGTCAGATGGCTTCTGCACAAAGATGTACCCCGTAAACGACGTGTACTCCTTCAGCTTGCCTTCCTTCGACCCACCCGTCGTCGCCGTGATCTGCACCTGCGCCTTCAGCGTCTTTACCGCAGCATCCCGATCCGTGACATCCTTTTCAACCTGCTCCACACTGGCCGTCTGGTAGACGGTAGGAGCCTCTGACTTCAGAACAACACGAGTCGTCGAAAAACAGCCGGTCAACCCGGCTGTCATCGTCACGAACATCACCGACAGCGCTCTCAAATTCTTCATCAATTGCAATTACTGAGTATATCGACTCCTGTACTGCCCTCTAGGATGCAGAATGATCCAGAATTCGACGCTCAACTAGCCTCTTGGCTAACTCAGAACCGCATCCACGTGACTCCAGATTGCGCTATACGTGATCATCCAAGGCTTACGAATGATCGTGATCAAAATCTGTCCTTGGCTGATGCTCCAACTTAACGTCACACCATCAGCGCTCGCTTGTCCCGCTGCTTGTGTCGGGTCAAGCGCCGGTCCACCGGCCGCCTTTACCTTCGCAGTAATGGCGGCCGGATCTGAGATCGGATATGTCTTCGCCTGGCTCATCTCAGGCCGCCGCGGGCAGCGCAGTCAATAGCGCTGTGATTTCGGTATCGATGATATTCGTGTAGTTCTCGATACTCGCCACGACCGAAGGATTACTCAGCTTGACCGCTGCCAGCAGCGCTGGAAGTTGCGTTTGAATGTCAGCAAGCAAATTCGGCAGGCTAGTCGCTGCATTCGCAGTAGTCACGGTCGCCAAAGCCGTCGCCAGATCCGTCTTGATCGTGCCAATAATCACGTTCGCTTCATCCCCAAGCGCCGAGCCGCCGCCAATCGTCAAGATGGTCACCACGATCGGCCCGAGATAGGTCAGGACACCCTGCGCAATAGCAATCCATGCCGGCGCATCTCCGAACAGCTTCTTGAATGCAGCTTCCACCTTCGCTGCAAACGATTTCAAATCCTTGATTACATTACTCAAAACACTCATTGATCTCTCCTGGCGGCTGTCAGCCGCCCATTTCCGTCACACCGTCTAGACATTTCCAGTCGCTCTCACTCCTCCGTGAGTTGGTCTTTCTTCGACTGCTCTCTTTCTCGTTCTTCCCTCTGCAGCATCTCCCAGTACTTGGTCGCCGTCCCCTTCTTCCGTGAAGGCATCTTTCGTATCGGCTTGAGCAACTCCGTCGCCAGCTTCACATGTGGACAACTTCCCTTCTTTGCCGCCGCTACGAACCCGGCGACAATGTCATCAAACTCCTTCGCCAGCGTCCGCCTCATGTGGGCACGGCACTCGCTCGGTCGCCTGTATTTGGTCTTCACTTCAACCGACTCTTCCCTCACCTTTTCAAGCTCTTCGCTTCCCGTCATCTCCGCCCTTTTCCGCAAACGCAAAAACGGGAGACCCCCAAGGGTCTCCCGCTTTATCTCTACTTAACTAGAATACCAAGTTGCGTATAGTAACTATGCCAACTTTTTGAATTTATTATTTCCTTTAGAATGAGGCGCTTCGCTCGATTTCCTCGTTTTGACCCCCTTGACAGCTTTTCAGTGGCTCCAACATTCCAGCCTCCAAAAACATCTCCGTCAGTGCGTCGAGGGCATATCCGTACTGACGAATACAGTTTCGCAGGCTGAGCCCAAGCATCCCAGCAGCTTCCCCCTGGGAATATTCCTGCAGGCCGATCCGCTTGATCAATTGCTGTTCCATCACTGTCAGCCTGCTCAAGCGTTTCTCCACGTCAAAACAGAAAATCACGCCATCCTCAAAGCTGTGCACTCGATAACTCGTCACATTCCCGCGGAAGAGTTCCCTCCCCAGCAACGATGGCACCCGGCCGCTCTGTATCGAAATCCGCAGATACCGACTTAGCATAGCCTCCGTATACTTCCTGTAAAACGCGAGCTCTTCCTTCGGTTTTTCGTCCGGTTCCGGTATGACTTCCTGCGGCATTGAGGCAGATCTCTCCGCAACCGCCCACACCCGCCGAAGTTTCAGGGCATGGGTCAGCGTTCCGACTACCCGTCCTGTACTTCCCTCCCGAATCACTTGTTCCTGCCCGACTCGCCCCACTGATTTCGGCACCAGACTCAGCCCTGGTTCCTGTTTTCTGCCACTTAGTTGCTGCTGTGTCATTGGGCACCCCCAGCACACGTACCGGTGCTCAAAGTCCTGCGCCTTTGTGCGCGTCGGCTTGACGCCCTGGGTGCCGGGAATTCCGACAACCACAAAGCGCATCCACTGCAGTACACTCCGTGACCCATGGCTCGCAGCCATAGCGCCCCGCAGGCTTCACATACTTTCAAATCTACGCGGAAGTACTTCATTCGTTTATCTCTCCAGACACAGTTCCTCCGGCAAGCCTCGGTCATTTTTCTGCGGTCGAATGGGCTCGCTCAGATGCTATGAGGTCTGCTTCGCCTGTGGTTCACACTCTGCGTTGGAATCCATGCGCGTCGCGACCTGTTTATCGTCTTATGACAGAACTCGGCCCTGGGAAATGCCCGCCCGCCCCTGTTTCCCCTCGAAGACCCTATACCTTCCGCAGCTCCATCCTTTGTGGGCTCCGGCCAGCAATCCTCGTAGTTGAAGTGTTGCGTTTGTAGCCCCACACCCCCCCGATGTCAACCACTTATTTCGAACCCCGCGTAAGCGCCATAAACGCAATAAATACAATGTTTTCGGTGTATATTGGTGGAATTTTGCCACCGTTTGTTCGCTAAACATTCCCCTCTCAATAAGTTGCCAGGATGCCCCAGAATCAGGCTCGAGAAAACCACAATCCCTTGTTGCCCGCTTTAGCCCACCACAACTCTAACCACGACGAAAAGGGCCCCACTTACGGCTTCATCCCTGCGCGATAAGCAGCAACATTCGCGTCATGTTCCGCTAGGCTTGATGCAAACTTCGTTGTTCCGCTCGGGTCCGCTACAAAGTACATATAGTCCGTCTTCGCAGGATGCAGTGCAGCTTGCATCGCGGCAACCCCCGGATTGCAGATCGGCCCCGGAGGCAATCCCGTATGAGTGTAGGTGTTGTAGGCCGAGTCCGACTTCAATTCGCTCTCGTGAATCACCCCCGTCCATGTCCCACGTAGCAGCGATGCGTAGGTGACAGCCGGGTCCGTCTGCAGCGGCATCCCAGCCGCCAGTCGATTCTCAAATACGCTTGCGACCTGTGGCCGCTCTGTGTCGATATGGACCTCTTTCTCCACCAGAGACGCCATCGTCACCATCCGTGGCACCTGGTCCGGCGTGATCCCCAACCGCTTTACCTCCTGCCCAAACTCCCTGACCATCGTCGTCAACATCAGGACCGGCGTCGCATGTCGGCTGAATTTATACGTGTCTGGACATAGATAGCCCTCGAGCGAAGTCGCATTCCCCTGCGGCACCCACTCAGCGATCAACTCCGTGTTTTTTCGCTCGGCATTGAGAAAATCCTCCCGCGAATCCAGTTTCGCCGTGGCCACCGCACTCGCAATGTCGAAGATGTTGAACCCCTCCGGAATCACGAGCGTGACCGTGTACACATCGCCGCGCCGCAACCGGTCATAGACCGCCTCCATCTTCGCCGGATGATCAAACCGATACTCCCCCGCCTTCAGCGACCCTGCATCGTGACCCCTCACCGTCTTCCATATCACCAGCGCCTCAAACGCTAGCGCGCTGCGCACAATTCCCGACTTGTGCAACTGCCGCGCAATTCCCAGCGTCCCGGTACCCGGTAAAATGTCGACAAACGTCTCCTCGCTTGGCCCGTACGGTACATACACAAGAAACCCCACTACGATCCCCACCAGAATCACGATCACCATCAAAGCCTTAACCAGCCGCACAGGCGACACCTCTACCCAGAATTCTATCCATTACGCTCGACCCTCCATACTCTGACCTCTGCGTTTCCCCCGTACACTAACTCCGTGCCTCATCCCCGCACCCTCGCGCTCGATGTCGGCGACCGTCGCATTGGTCTTGCGATCACGGACCCTCTCGGGCTTACCGCCCAGCCTCTCTTCACCCTCCACCGCACTACTCTGCGCGCAGATCTCAAAGCCGTCGCTCGATTCATCCGCCAGCACAAGGTTGAGGTAGTCGTCGTTGGCAACCCTATCCATGTGGATGGAACACCGAGCCCCCAGGCCGCCAAAGCTCGTGCCCTCGCCGACGCCCTCCAGGAGGCCCATCCCACCCTCGCCCACCACCTCCTCGACGAACGTCTCACCACCCGCGACGCCCATGCCCTGCTCGACCTCTCCGGTCACAGCCCCCGATCTGCCGGCCGCTCCAGCCGCCTCGATCGCCAGGACATCATCGACCAGGTCGCCGCAACGCTGCTCCTCGAGAGCTTCCTCTCCGCCTCCATTCCCACCCTCCTCCCCGACCCTGAAGCCTCCTAACCCTTTTCCCCCTCTCCTTTCGTATAATCAAGCTTTTACTCCCCCGCCCTTTCGGAACGTACGGGGCCAGCAAAGCAGACAACCATGGAAGACATTAAAAAGGCCATCGAAGAGCAGATTAAGGCTCTTGAGTACGAACTCACCACGGAACTGCCCGCAGAGATCAAGAAGGCCGTTGCCTTGGGCGATCTCTCCGAAAACGCCGAATACCACATGGCCAAACAGCGCCAGGTCTTCGTCAACGCCCGCCTCGGCCAGCTCAAAAAGCGCATGGGTGAGCTCGCCATGGTCAACCTCGAGAACATTCCCCGGAACAAGGTCGGCTTCGGCTCTACAGTGGTCGTCTTCGACTCCACCAAGGATGAAGAGTTGACTTACAAGCTCGTCACCAGCGAAGAGTCCGACGTCACCAAGGGCCTTATCTCCACCACGTCACCGATCGGCCGCGCCCTCCTCGGAAAGGAACTCGGCGACATCGCCATGGTAGTCACCCCCAATGGCAAGCGTGAGCTCGAAATCCTCAAGCTCTCCACCATTCACGACACCATCAAAGTCGACGAATAGTGCCGGGCGTTCCTCGCGCCACAATCTCCCAGCCTCCATCCGCGATAAACTGATCTGACGCAATGACGTGGACACGTGCTTTCGGCAAGGGCAGCGGCTGGCTGCTGCAAAAGATTGTTAATGGCCTAGCTCTCTCCAAAATCTCCCCAAACACCCTCACTTTCATCGGCCTCATCATCAACGTCGTCGCAGCCTTCTTCTTCGGTTACGCGCGCGCCGACAACTACGTTCGCATGTTCCTCTACGCGGGCCTGGTCATTATCGGTGCCGGCCTTTTTGACATGGTCGACGGCCGCGTGGCTCGCCAGACCAACCAGGTCTCTGTTTTCGGAGCCTTCTTCGACTCCGTCCTCGACCGCTATTCCGACGTCGCCCTCTTTTTCGGACTGCTTGTCTTCTACGCCCGTGGCAACCGCTTCTTCTACGTCTTCCTCGTAGCCTTCGTTATGACCGCAAGCCTCATGGTCAGCTACACCCGCGCACGCGCCGAAGCCCTCATCGGCTCCTGCAAAGTAGGCTTCATGGAGCGCCCCGAGCGCATCGTCCTCATCATTCTCGGAGCCCTTTTCGAGCGCTGGAACGCCATGGCCCCTGCCCTCTGGGTCCTCGCCATCTTTTCCACCATCACAGTCATCCACCGCATCCGCTATACCTATCTCGAGACCGAACGCCGCAAACTAGAACTCTCCCACCCATGACGGATTCCCAGCGCTCCCAGCCCATCTTGCTCATCCATGGCGGTGCCTGGGCCATGCCCGACGACGCCGTCGAAGCCCACAAACTCGGCATCGCCTCCGCCCTCGCCGCCGGCTGGTCCACCCTCTCCCGCGGCGGCACCGCCATCGACGCAGTGGAAGCCGCCGTCACCGTGATGGAAGACGACGACACCTTCGACGCCGCCCACGGCTCCTTCCTTACCCGCGATGGCCGCGTCCAGTGCGACGCCCTCATGATGTCCGGAGACGACCTCCGCGCCGGCGGCGTAGCCTGCGTCGAGCGCCTACGCAACCCCATCCAGGCCGCGCGCCTCGTCCTCGAAAAATCCCCCCACGTCTACTTCGTCGGCTCCGGCGCCGAGCGCTTCGCCACCCAGAATGGCATACGCCTCGTCGACAACACCGAACTCATCGTCCCCCGCGAACGTGAGCGCCTCATGGCCTTCCAGCAAGCCGAAGCCGCCGGGCACCCCGACACGACATTCAGCGGCAGCGCGACCGAGCAAGTCGCTCTTGAAGCCGAAGTCCAAGGCGCCCTCCCCGACGAACTTCGTATCGACGACCCCACAATTCACTCCCACGACACAGTAGGCGCCGTAGCCCTCGACCAATACGGCAATCTCGCCGCCGGCACCTCCACCGGCGGCACCCTAAACAAAGCCCCCGGCCGCGTCGGCGACAGCTCCCTCATCGGCTGCGGCTGCTACGCCGACAACCAATCCGCCGCCGTATCCCTCACCGGCTGGGGCGAGCCCATCATGAAGCTCGTCCTCGGCAAATGGGCCGTCGACCGCGTTGCCGCCGGCGAGGCCCCCGAGGCCGCCGCCACCGCCGCCATCAACTACCTCTTCACCCGCCTTGGCGGCCACGGCGGAATCATCCTCCTCGGTCCCGACGGCCGCATCGGCGTCGCTCACAACACTCCCCGCATGGCCTGGGGCTTTGCAACCGAAGAAGGCCAGCGGCTCGGCATCACTCGCAACGGCTAAGCATCCAACTCTCATGCCGCCCGAACTCTTCACCAATCCGGACGAGGCAGAAACCACCCACCGGCCGCTCACCCCCGAGCAAGCCGACAAGCTTCCCCACGTCCATCGCCTCCTTCTCGGCTACTACGGCGAGCCCAAGACCCGCGAATCCTGGGATCCCCTCACCCAGCTCATCTACTCCCTCCTGGCCTCCCGCACCAAGACCCCAACCTCTCACCAGGTCATGCGCGACCTCGAGCGGGCCTTCAACGCCGGCCCCGGCAACTGGGAACCCGTACGTGATGCTTCCATCGCCGAGATCGAGCGCGCCATCGCCATCGTTACCTTTCCTGAACAGAAGGCCCTTCGCCTCAAAGCTCTCCTCGAGCAAATCACCGCGCGCGTCGGCACCCTCACCCTCGACTTCCTGGCCAAGTACCGCACCGACAAGATCCGCGCCTGGCTTGAGCAGTTCGAAGGCGTCGGCAATCAAGTCTCCGCTGCTGTCGTCAACTTCTCAACCCTCCGCCGCCGTGCCCTCTGCATCGATGCCAACCACCTCCGAGTCGCCCAGCGTCTCTGTCTCACCCCCCGCGCCGATGCCACCACCACCGAAGAACGTCTCATGCGCCTAGTACCCGAAACCTGGGACGCCGCCCTGCTCGACCAGCACCACTCCCTCGTCAAACTCCACGCGCAGACCCTCTGCACCTTCGCCGACCCCAAGTGCGAAAACTGCCCCCTCCTCAAACTCTGTCCCACCGGCCAGCGCAATCTAGCCGAACTCCAGCTCGTAGCCCCTCCCGCCTAGGCGGCGCGTCCCCGAGTCTATGTCGACTCGCCCCTCCGACGCACTACACTGTCTACGATGGACCTTCAAACGATCTCCGCCCAATTCACGATCCCCGGCGTTCTTGCCTTCTCCCAGACCGAGCAAGGCCTGATCCGTGCAAACATCACCACACCCGCCTGCACAGCTGAGATCTACTTACAGGGCGCGCATCTCACCCAGTGGCAGCCAAAGGGCGAGCAGCCCGTCCTATTTCTCTCAGATCAATCGTTCTTCACCCCGGGCAAGGCCATCCGCGGCGGCATCCCCGTCGTCTTTCCCTGGTTCGGCGCCCGCACCGCAACCCCCGACGACCCACGTACCGACGGGCCCTCCCACGGCTTCGCTCGCATCTCCGACTGGACCCTCGCCTTCGCCGCTCTCGCCGGCGACGACCTTCACCTCACCCTCACCCTCGGGCCATCGGATACCACTCGCTCGCTCGGCTATAACAACTTTGCCCTCGTTTACGAGATCACCCTTGGCGCTGAACTTCGCCTCAAGCTCACCGTGAACAATCAAAGCAGCAAGCCACTCCACTTTGAAGAGGCCCTCCACACGTACTTCTATGTCGGTGACTCCCAGCAGATATCCATCATCGGCCTCTCCGATACGGAGTACCTCGACAAAACCGACAACTTTAAAAGGAAACACCAGACCGACCCACTCCTCCACCTCACCGGCGAAACCGACCGGCCCTACCTCGATACCATCACTCCCGTCAACATTGACGATCCCGTCCTCCGTCGTCGCATCACTGTGGACAAGGCGGGCTCCGAAACCACCGTAGTGTGGAATCCCTGGACAGCCCTCACCGCCACTCTTCCGGATATGAGCCCCGATTGCTGGCTCACCATGGTCTGCATCGAGACCGCCAACGTCGCGACCAACGCCATCACCCTGGCCAGCGGCGAGCACCATACCATGGAGGCCCACATCTTTGTCCAGCAGTTCGCCGCAGGCTACTGACGAATGACACTCATCCTTGCCTCAGCCTCGCCCCGCCGCCGTGACCTCCTCGCCCAGGCTGGCCTCCGCTTCGACGTCCTCCCCGCCCACATCGACGAAACCCTCCACCTCAACGAGGCACCCACCGCCTACGTACAGCGCCTCGCTCTCGAAAAAGCGCAAGCCATCCAAGCCCTCCACCCCAAAGCCACTGTCCTCGGCGCCGACACCACGGTTGTATCGGAACAACAAATACTCAACAAGCCCGCAGACCGCCCCGAAGCCGAACGAATGCTTCGCCAGCTTTCAAATCGCGTCCACCAGGTCCACACCGGCATCGCCGTCGTCACGCCTACCGACCAGCGCTCTCACGTCGAAACCACCAATGTCTTCTTCTCCGCAATTCCGGACGCTGATCTCGCGCACTATCTCTCCACGAACGACTCGCTCGACAAAGCCGGGGCCTACGGCATCCAGGGTTACGCCGCCCGTTGGATTCCTCGCATCGAAGGCGATTTCTTCAACGTCATGGGCCTTCCAATCGCAGCGGTCATCCACCTCCTGCGCGAAACCCAATCTCTTTAGCTCAAGAGGCCCGCGCTCAGGTTCGATTTTGATACATGGAGTAGCAGCATCAGTCGCTAAACGTCCGCAATTATCCCCGCCAACAACACTGCGCGCTCCACCAGATGCTTCGCCTCCACGTGCTCATGCGCCGCATGCGCACCAGCTCCCACCGCGCCCATTCCATCCAGTGTCGGCACTCCCATTGCCGCGGTGAAATTCCCGTCGGAGCCACCACCGGTCGCCGCCTCTTCCAGCGTCAATCCCATCTCCGCTGCCAAACCCCGCGCCAGGCGAAACAGTGCGACGGTCCTCGGCTTCCGCTCCATCGGCGGCCGATTGATCCCGCCCGTCACCGTCAACCGACATGCCTTGTCCGTCACCTTCAAGCCGCGAAACATCCTCTCCACCCGCAACGCATCCCTCGCCTTCGCAATCCGCACATCCACCTCAGCCACGCATTGCGCCGCAACCACATTCGAGCGAGTGCCCCCCGAAATCACCCCCACATTCACGGTCAATCCCCTACTCAAATCCGTGAACCCCGACACTCTCTCCACCAGCCGCGCCATCTCCAACACCGCCGAGTGCCCACTCCCGAAATCCACCCCCGCGTGTGACCCGACACCCTCCACCAGCAACCCATAGTTACCGACGCCCTTCCGAGCCGTCTTGTATGCCAATCCCTGCGCCGGCTCCAGCACCAGCACCGCTGCACTCTCCGCAGCCAGCCTCTCCGTGATCCGCCGTGACACCGGACTTCCGACCTCCTCCTCACTCACCAGCAACAGCGTCACCGGCCTCTCCGCACCCGACTCTCGCAGTGCGGCAACTGCCTCCAGCGCCATCACCACGCCAGCCTTCATATCCAGAGCCCCGGGCCCCCACAGCTTCCCCTCCGCTTCACGCCATGGCATGGTCTTCAGCGTCCCCATCGGCCAGACCGTGTCCAGATGTCCGAGCAACAACACTCGCCCACGCTTGCTCCGCGCCGGCCCGAAGCGCAACTCCAGCACGTCCCCGAACTTCTTCTGCCGATGTCGCTGTACGTTCCCGCCGAGCGCCTCCACCCACCGCGCCACGAGCGCGCCTGCCCGATCCACTGCCGCCTTGTCGTCGCTCGGCGACTCAATCTCAACGAGCTCCCGCAGCCGGCTCTTCAGCCGCGCCTCGTTCGCCGATACAACCGTCCCCAAATCCATCATTCTCATGCCATTACCCTATCTCGACTCACCCCCACACCGCATCCGCAGCCCCGCACCAAGCTCAAGACCTGTGGTAAATTTGCCACACTCCTTTTCCCAGAATCCGGGTATACCCTTCATCTGCGGTACATTGCGCGAGAGTTCCGGCTGTCTACCAATCCACAACTCGAACACACGATCCATTCCCCAGTCGACTTCCACGGCGTGGGTCTCCACTCCGGTGCCTCCGTTTCCATGCGCCTCGTTCCGGCGCCCGCCGGTTCCGGCATCGTCTTCCGCCGCTCAGACCTCGACAACTTCGAAATCCCCGCCACCGGTCGCAACGTCGCACGCGTCTCCTACGCTACATCCCTCATGCGTCAAGGTGTCCTCATCCAAACTACCGAGCACCTCCTCTCCGCGCTCATCGGCTTGGGCGTCGACAACATCATCGTAGAAATTGACAACCTTGAGGTTCCAATCCTCGATGGCAGCTCCCTCCCCTATGTCTCCGCCATCCTCGCGACCGGCCTCAAGCGCCAGCGGCGTAAGCGCGAGTACATTCGCATTCTCAAGCCCATCGAGGTCCGTGAAAACTCCCCCTGCGGCGAAAAATTCATTGGCGTCTACCCCGGCGATGGCTACTCCATCAACTACTCCATCGACTTTCCCGAGCCCATCGGCCGCGACACCTTCACCGGCGATCTCGAGGCCGGCGCGTACGCCGAACTCATAGCCCCCGCCCGCACCTTCGGCTTCAAGGAAGACGAAGCCATGCTCCGCGACATGGGCCTCATCCGAGGCGTATCCGACGACTCTGCCATCATCGTGACTCGCACCACCTCAGCTCAGCCGGGCACAGTCCTCAACGGGCCCCTCCGCTTCCCCGACGAGTTCGTGCGCCACAAAGTCCTCGACCTCATCGGCGACCTTGCCCTCGCTGGCCGCCGCATCTGGGGCCGCGTCGTCGCCGAGCGCGCGGGGCACGCCATGCACACGGCCCTAGTCCAAAACCTGCTCCGCGACCGTTCCGCCTGGGAACTTACTCACCGTCCCGAAGCCATAGACGCTACTCCGGCCTCGAATGCCCTCGCCGCGGCACATTCCCACGCGTTGCTGCATGCTTGATTTCTCCGCATGATCGCCGCCATCGCCCTCGGCTCCAACCTACCCTCTCCCTACGGTTCGCCTGAATCCAACCTCCGCGAAGCCCTCAGTCGCCTCTCGTCTCTCGGCCACGTCGTCGCCGTCTCAACCTTCCATTCCACCGACCCCGTCGGCTATCTCAACCAGCCACGCTTCCTCAATGCCGCGGCCCTAATCGACTCCGATCTCTCGCCGCTCGCGCTCCTCCACCAACTCCTGGCCATTGAACAGGCAATGGGTCGCAATCGCTCTAGCGCCCCACCCAAAGGCCCCCGCATCATTGACCTCGACCTACTTCTCATGGGCAACAACATCATCCAGAGCCCCGAGCTCACCCTCCCGCATCCCGCTCTTCATGAACGCCGCTTTGTCCTCGCACCCCTCGCCGAAATCGCTCCGAACCTCCAACACCCCTCGCTACATCGCACCATAGCCGACCTCCTCATGCACCTTCCCAAATGAAAAGCCCCAGCCAAATTCTGGCTGGGGCAGAGTTTGCTCGTTCACCCAGCTAAAAAGGAATACGAGCAGTGAGTATCGTCTCGTGGTTGTAAGTATTGAAGCGTGTAACCGCAATCTGTTCGCCAGCACCAAACGTCAACCCGAGTCTCTTCCCCGCTGCGGTCGTGGAGTGCGGCATCAACGGGATTCGACCGATCACCAGGCCGGCCGTCACATAGGACGCCGTCTTGCCATCGTTTGCTCCTCCCACATAGAAGCTCGTGTTCGATTCAACCTCCGGCCAGAACAACCGCGCCATACCCGCCTTTGCCAGACGATATTGCAGCGTGTTATTCCACGCGATTGTGTGTCCTAATCCTTTCGAATTCGTTACTGGCAACGATCCTCCGGCCGTCGTAGTAAACGCCCACTGCCCGTACCCCTTGCCCATCGCCAGCGTAGGAGTGACGACCGCACAGCAGCTGCCGTTACCATTCTTTCCCGTGGGTACCGAAGCTCCCAGAAAGAAGGTCACAATCCCATCTCCATGCTCTTCATTTCGAGAGAAGATCCGCTCCTTCGCCAAAAATGAGATATCCCCAAACCCATCCGACTCTCCATTCGACCGGTTGAAATACGGCGGTACGTTAATGATGATCTCGGTGTGCTTCTCAGGAATGACCTCCAATCCCTTCCCATTCCCGTAGTTCCAGATCGCGTATCCCTTTGTATTGTAGTAATGCAGAAAATCTGTTCGGACTTCCTGCTCCAGCCGCGGAGTTACCGTCACCAGCGGCGTCAACCAGTGCGGTTGTTCGCTCTGCGTCGTTGTCACCCTCGCCTCGTACCGCTCCCACCACGAATCCGTTTGATTCGTCGCCGTCGTTTGCGCTATCACCGGCTGCGTGACCATTGGCTGAGGAGCTACCGGTTGCACGAAATCAAGCCACGCTACCTGCTGTTGCGCCACAGCACCTGCCGCGCTCACAATGGCAAAAGAAGAGAATAGGAGCATCCGTACGGCGACAGAACGACCGCATCCTTGAATAGCGAAAAACCTTCCGACAAGTTTCATATCTATACGATTTTATATAACGACTTTTGGATGCTTCAAATTCCGGCCATTAAATTCCTGGAGATCACCATGCCTGATGTAGACGTGCTCCTCAAACCCCGCGAAGCAGCGGCCGCCCTCAATGTCAGCTATCCGACACTCAAACAATGGATCCTCGCCGGCACCATCAAGACCATCAAGACTCCCGGCGGCCACCACCGGATTCCGCAGAGCGCCCTCAATCCGCTGATGAAATCCAAACCAACTGCTGCCCGAAAGTCTTCCCGCGAGCGATTCCGCAATGTGAGCGGCCGCAATCAACTCGTCGGCACCATCGCCCAAGTCAAGATGAGCGGACTGCTCGCACAAGTCATCCTCAAAATCGGCGACCAGCAGATCACTTCGATCATCACCGCTGACGCTGCCCGCGAAATGCAGCTCCGCAAAGGTCAGACTGCCGGCGCACTGATCAAATCCACTGAGGTCATGATCGTCCGAGTGTGACGCCACGTCCCTAGTGCAGTGTCACCACCGTATCGCGTCCATTCGCGTCCCGATACTCCACCACCTTGCCCGTCATCGTCGTCACCTTCGCTCCTTCATCCGTGACCAGGAACGCCGGCACATCCGTATCCAGCAGGCATGCAACGTACGCCACGCAGTGAATCTCCGCCGGCGTCCCCACCCGATCTCCGTGCTGCACCAACGTCACATACATTGGCGCGTTATAGTTCTGCAGCAACACGTCATTCGAGTGATTGATCAGCACCTGCGCGCCCTGCTCCTTCACCCCATCGCGCACAACCGACCCTAGCGGATCGCGCACATACAGCCGTTGACGATTCCACACCACAAATACCACCGCCAGAACAACCAGCAACAAAATGAGCTTCCGCACGGCAACCCCTCCTACTGCAGTGACTCAAACTGAGAACTGAGAACTGAAGCTATCTAAGACTAGCTGACTAGCTCCTTTTTTCCTCGTGATACTCCTGCTCGGAATTAATCCCCCACACTGTGTCCTTATCTACATATCCAGTTGCAATCCCATCCACCACTGCCATTGCAGTCAGCATCGAATGGTCCTGATTGTTGTACTTGTGCATCCCATTCCGTCCCACCAGGAAAAGATTTTCGAACCGGTCCATCCAAGCCCGCAATTCCTCAAAGCGATCATACGTCCCAAAGTACGCCGGATAGGTCTTCGGCACCCGCACTACGTGCGAATCCAGCACCTCCGCCGTTTTCAGAATCCCAATCTTCTCGAGTTCCCCCGCCGCGAACTTCTTCAACTCTTCATCCGGCATCGTCCAAAGAGCATCGCTCTCATAACAAAAATACTCCAACCCAATCCATACCTTCGTCGGATCCGACACCATATACGGACTCCAGTTATTGAAAATCTGCAACCGTCCCAGCAACACGTCCGGTTCCTGGATGTAGATCCATGTGTCCCGTATCCGCGTCTTATCCGACTCCGTCACGTCCAGCTTGTTCGCCAGCACGCCCACCGTAATAAAGTCTCTATACTGCAGCCCCTCACTCACCTCGCGCACATTCGCCGGTACGTCCACCTTCAGTGCCCGCACCAAATCCCTCATCGGCATCGTCGACAGAAAATAGTCCCCCTCAAATCGTCGGGTCTCCCCTGCCGCATTTACCGCCTTCACCGCAACAACGCGGATACCATCGATTTCCACCCCCACCACGTTCCATCCCATGTGAATCTCGCCGCCCATCGCAACCACCTTCTCGGCGACATGCTCCCACAGTTGCCCCGGCCCGAACTTCGGATACAGAAAGCGCTCTATCAGCGACGTATCCGTTCCCTTCTGCGCGATGTCCTTCCCGCCCTCGCTCTTCGGCTTCGAGGAAAACATCTTGCGCACAAAGTGCTTCAGTGCCGTGGTCAAACTTAATCCCTTGATCCTCTGCGCACCCCACTCCGCCGAGATCGTATCGCAAGGCGTTCCCCAAACCTTCTCCGTATAGCTCTTGAAGAACGTCAAGTAGAGCTCGCGCCCGAAACGGTTGATCAGGAAATCCTCAAGACTTTTCTCCTCCTTGATCGGCCGCACGCGACTCATCACGTAACTCACGCCGATCTTCACCATCCGTACCGGCCCTAGGTTCGACACCGTCGTCCCGTTCAGCTTGATCGGATAGTCGAAAAACCTTCGCAAGTAGTAGATCCGGCTCTTGCGCGGCCGCACCAGCATCACCAGATCATCGCTTTCAGGCGCCGCGGACCCAACCACCGTCACCGTTGGCACATGCTCCGCCAGATCCTCCGCGCTTACCTCGTCGTCCTCGTCGACTGCCTTCAGCGGTCCCATCCCGCGCAGCGGAGGCTCTTCCTCCACCGCCACCGGCACAGCCACTGTCCTCTGCTTCCCCTGGTAGCTGATCTCCGCGGCACCCTCACCCGACTCCACCGGCATCAGGTCCATCCACCACTGCATCACCCTGTCGCTCTTCGAAAAAAAACGGTGGCCGCCTATATCCATCCGATTGCCTTTGTACCGAATCGTCCGCGAGATTCCCCCAATCTCCTCCGACGCCTCCAGCACAATCGGCTGCACATCCGTCTTGCGCAGAAACTCCAGCGCCGCCGTCAATCCCGCCGGCCCTGCGCCAATCACGATAGCTTTCTTCATCCAACGCACCAACGCACCGCAGCCCATCCGGTACGTAACTCTCTCTTCATCATCCCATCAACGTTTTCGGCCGCAGTCGCAGCGAGCATCCTGCAACCCAGATCGACATTCCAGCAAACCGAAAGGACCTACGGCTCTCGTTTGACTGTGCACCGTCAGAGGGTGGTAGCGAACTCGTTCAGCTCTCGGGTCATCTTGATAAACGACGGAGAAAAGATGCGAGAGGTGAGCTATAGGAAGATGCACCGATCGAAAGGCCAGTATATCTTACGCTTGCGTGGTAGGCCTCCCATTCTCTGCATCGATCTGCACGCTATACTGTTGCTGCCGGTGGCCAGCCACCAACCCCACGCGGAGTTCCTTGCCGATGTCTCAAAGCGAGCGCACCAGAGTACCGTTCCAAGAGCGGCTCCGCGCCCACATCGCCATTGCCCGGCTCGATCATTCCATCAAGAACCTCTTCGTTCTTCCCGGCGTCATCGTTCCCCTCAGCGTCGATCCCTCACTCTTCAACCTTCACCTCATTAGAACTCTGATCCTCGCGTTCATTGCCATCACCCTAGTCGCTTGCAGCAACTACGTGATCAACGAAGTCCTTGACGCTCCCTTCGACCGTCTTCACCCCATTAAGAAAAATCGCCCCGCCGCACGCGGTCTCGTCAGCATCCCCGCTGCCTACGCCCAGTGGCTTCTCATGATGGCGGCAGGTGTCGCCATTGGCCTCGCTATATCCAAAATGTTTGCGCTCATGGCTCTCATCCTCTGGATCATGGGCTGCATCTATAACTTTCCCCCCATCCGCACCAAGGACGTCCCTTATCTCGATGTCCTCACCGAATCCATCAATAACCCACTACGCATGTTGCTCGGTTGGTACGCAGTCACCAGCGTCCTCATCCCGCCCGTCTCGCTCCTCATCGCGTACTGGATGATCGGCTGTTACTTCATGGCGCTCAAGCGCTTCAGCGAACTTTCCGAACTCCACAAGTCCGGCGATCACGGACTCGCCGGTTCCTACCGCGCATCGTTCAAGCGCTACACCCCGGAATCACTCCTCGTCTCCGTCCTCTTCTATGCCTCCACCGCCATGCTCTTCCTCGGCGCCTTCATCATCCGCTACCGCATCGAGCTCATCCTTGGCTTTCCCTTCGTCGCATTCACCATGGCTATCTATCTCAAGCTCTCCTTCAAGCCTGAAAGCGCCGTCCAAAACCCCGAGAAGCTCTATCGTGAACCACTCCTCATGGCTTCCTTCGCCGCTACCGTCATCGTGATGGGCCTGCTGCTCTTCATCCGCATGCCACGTCTCGAACAGTTCTTCATGCCGACGCTCCCACCCTCCTCCTCGCCTGCGTCCACCTCATCGAAAATGCGCCTCCCATCCCCTCACACGGTGAGCCTTTCGGAGATCGAACACGCATGAGCCTCTCGGCTTCGCCTCCGAAGACTTCCCCCCGTTCCTACCCTCTGGTTGCCCTTTTCCTCCTGTTCTCCACTGGCATTTCGCTTATCTGGTCACATGTCCGCCTAATGTGGAACGATGAGTTCCTCTCCTTCTATTCCGACAGCGTCGCCACCTTTAAGCAAGTCATCCTCGTCCAACTCCACCACCCCATCTCCCTCGACCCTCCCACCTACCACCTTCTTTCGCACCTTTGCATGGACATCCTCGGGCGCAATGCGATCGCCCTGCGCCTCCCCGCTCTCGCAGGGTTCCTGCTCCTCCAACTCTGCATCTTCTTCTTCGTTCGCCGCCTCGCCGGCCCGCGCGCCGCCATCATCGCGATGGCCGTACCCCTCCTGACCGCCAGCTTCCGCTACTCCGTCGAGGGTCGTCCCTACGGCCTGCTCCTGGGCCTCTACGCCCTGTCGCTCCTCTGCTGGCAGATCGCCACGCTCGACGACGGCGCGCCCCGATCCCGCATCCTCCCCCTCGCCGGCCTCACCCTCTCCATCGCCCTCGCCATCACCAGCCATTACTTCGGCGTCCTCATCCTCATCCCTGTCTCGCTAGGCGAACTCTCCCGCATCTACATCCGCAGGCGCGTCGACCTCGGCGTCCTAGCCGCACTCGCACTCGGCTTCGCATCCATAATTCTGATCCTCCCCTTCAAGCGCGCACTGATGGTCTACCGTCAGCACTACTACATCACCGGCGTAAACCTCCACGACATCAGCCAGGGCTACCGCGAGCTCTTCCTCCGCTACACGACTTGGCCCATGTCCCTCCAGAAGCTCGCCGCCGCCATCATGGTCGTCCTCGCGCTAGCCCTCGCCTACGCCGGCTACCAACGCTTCAAGCGCCGCCCCGCATCAGAGCACGCCTACCTGTGGATCGCTCTGGCCAGCATGGCCCTGCTCCCCTTCTTCGGATACCTCTTCGGCCGCTTTGTTACCCACACCATGGAGGTCCGCTACGTCATCGCAGCACTCATCGCTTTCGCCGCAACCTTCGGCATCGTGCTGGAGCGCAAACTCCGCAGCGACCTTTTCTACTACTCCGCTCTTACCCTCATCGCAGCGGCCGCCGTAGGTATCAACGTGCACAACATCCTGCAAGAGCACCGCGACTCTCGCGCCATCCTCGCACGCTTGACACCTTCCCCCGCTCTCGCCTCCGCGCTCGCAGCCGATCCCGCTGCCCCTATCTATGAGCAGAGCCTGGGCAATTTTTTTGTAGACTCCTTCTACACTCCCGATGCTGCCCTTCGGGCACGCATCACTCTCATTTACAACGCCGATCGCGAAATCCTCTTCCTCAAACACGATACATATTCCATCTCCGCGACAAACCTCCAACACTTCACTAGGTTGCCAGTCATAAATTACGATCAGTTGATAACAGAACCGGGTCCGCATCTCCTCATCCAGTGGCACGACGGCTGGGACTGGACCGACGAAGCTGCCGCCTCAGAGCACGCAACGGTCACCCCGCTCGGCCCCTCGTTTGGCGGTCAGGCGATCTCTCTTCAGTGGCCGCAGGCCCTCACTCCTCCCAGGGGACCAATGCTCACTTTCCACGAGGCAAGATATGGATCGCACCGGAACGCGCCGACTCCTTAACATCGCAGCTGTTGTTCTCCTGACCCAGACCGCCTCAACCTCCGTTCTCAACTTCACCGCGGCTCGTCGTTTACCGCTCCGCTTCGACGACGCCTACATGTTTCTGCGCTACGCGCGCAACATTCGCGATGGCCTCGGCTTCTCCTGGAACCTGAACGGCGTCCACACCTACGGTCCCACCTCCCTGCTTTGGAGCTTCTGCACTCTTCTGCTCAGCTATCTCCCCACTGATCCGTGGACGCAGTTGATCCTCGGCTCTTGGCTCTTCTCCTTCGCCGCCGTCATCGCGATGGCATGGGCTGTCGCTGCGAATGCCCAGAGCGAATGGCTGCGCAGTCCCTTGCGCGTCCTGGCTCTCATCGCTGTCCCACTCTTCGCCTCTCCGCTGTTTCAGGGCAATCAGTTCAACGGCATGGAAACCATGCTCGCCACCACCCTCTGCGCCCTCTTCCTCGGCCTATGCTTTCTCTGGCGTCTCGGCCGTGTCCACTTCGCCGTCGTCTCGGCGGTAGCCTTCCTTTTCTTCCTCGCGCGTCCCGAATCAGCGATCGTCACCCTGATCGTTCCCTACCTCGTCGGCCTCCTCCCTGGCTTCCCTCGTCCCACACTCAAATCTCTGTTTCTGCTCTATGCCTCCTTCTACACTGCCGTCATTATCGAGCTCGTGCTCTGCCGTCTCTATTTTGGAACCCCAGTCCCCCTCAGCGTATACATGAAGGGCGGCCACGCCTACCTCGGCTACAGCAGTATCTGGTATCCCAGTATCCTTCTCATCACTTTCCTCACCGCTCTCCAGCTCTTCCTTGCGATACTCATCCTCCTCGCTCGACGCCGTGATCTGTGGCTCATCCTTGCGGGCGCCGTACCCGCCGCCATCATGTTTGCCTATCTCGGCACCGTCACCCAGATCATGGGCTTCGACAGCCGGTATTACGTTCCCTACGCGCCCCTGATCATCGTGCCCGCAATCCTCTTGCTCGACCGCTGGCTCACGTTCCTGCCCATGGAAGAGACTGCATGGCCCAGGCACACCCTGCGGAACCGTGGGCTGCTGACTGGCGCAATGCTGTTGTTCTTCTTTATTTTTTCTTCACAAGCTGCCCAGCTAAAATTTCGCCAGTTGGAACACGGTCATCATTTTGAGTACGACCCTGCCCAGCTCAACATCACCGCCACCACCCCGCTCCCTGCTGTCGATTGGCAGCCCATCATGCAGGCCATCACCGATGACCTCGTCGCTCCACTGCCCCCCGGCACCACCGTCGCCGCCACCGAAGTCGGCTACCTAGGCGTGCGCGCCTCCCGCATCAATATCATCGACCTCGCCGGTCTTAACGACAACGACATCGCCCTTCACGGCTTCAATACCACCCGCTTCCTCGCCCGCAAGCCCGACCTCATCTGGATGCCCAACACCGCCTATACGTACCAGCGAGGCGAATTGTTCTCTGACCCCGACTTCCAGAGGCAGTATGACATCTATGCCGACGCCGGTGATTATGGCATCGCCATTCGTAAGGACTCACCCGTGCGCCCGCAGATCGAACACCAATTCAGCATCTTCTGGTCAGACGTTTACCCCGGGACCAAGCCCTCCGACTATCTCGTGCACTCCGCCACTTGGAGCGGACTCAAGCACAGCGTCCTCAATGATTAAACCGCCGAATCCTCACACCGCAGCCGCGGAGTGCTGGACCTTGAACTCCAGCCCCTCCGCGCCCGCATCCACTACCACGTGGTCGCCGTGCAGCACGCTGCCGTCGAGAATCTTCATTGCCAGCTTGTCCTGCACCATTCGCTGAATCGCTCGCTTCAACGGCCGCGCACCGTACGCGCGATCGTAGCCAGCTTTGAAGATCGCCTCGCGCGCTGCATCCGTCAACTCCAGCGTGATGTGCCGATCCACCAGCATCTTCTGCAGATCAGCCAGCCGCAGATCCACGATGTGCGTAAGCTGACTCTCGCCCAGCGGATGGAACACCACAATATCGTCCACGCGATTCAAAAACTCCGGCCGGAAGTGCTTCCGCAGTTCTTCCATCACCCGAACCTTTGCATCCTCAAAGCCGTCCTCGCCCTCAGCCCATGCCGTCGCCAACTGGCCAGCGCCAATATTCGATGTCATGATCAGCACCGTGTTCTTAAAGTCCACAGTCCGACCCTTCGAGTCCGTCAGCCGTCCATCATCGAGCACCTGCAGAAGCACATTGAACACATCTGGATGCGCCTTCTCGATCTCGTCGAACAGCACCACAGCATACGGCCGTCGCCGGATCGCTTCAGTCAATTGCCCGCCTTCATCGAAGCCAACATACCCCGGAGGCGCACCAATCAAACGCGCAACCGCATGCCGCTCCATGTACTCGCTCATGTCGATGCGCACGATCGCGTTCTCGTCATCAAACAGGAACTCCGCCAGCGCCCTGGCCGTCTCCGTCTTTCCTACGCCCGTAGGCCCAAGAAAAATAAACGAACCTATCGGCCGCTTGGGGTCGCTTAACCCAGCGCGCGAGCGCCGAATCGCATTCGCCACCGACACCAACGCCTCATCCTGCCCGACGACTCTCTCCCGCAAACGAGCCTCCATCTGCGTTAGCTTCTGCACCTCGCCTTCCAACATCTTCGACACGGGAATGCCAGTCCACTTCGAGACGATCCGCGCAATATCCTCTTCGTCGACCTCCTCCTTTAGCAGCCGCGATGCACTGCCGCCTGCCTTTGCATCCGCAACGTTCGCGTCCTGCAGCGCCGTCAACTCCGCCAGCTCGCGTTCCGTCTTCGGAATCTCGCCATACTGCAACTCGGCTGCCCTCTGCAGATCGCCCTTGCGCGTTGCCTCCGTCGCTTCGAAGCGCATCTGCTCCAGCCGCTCCTTCAGCGTCGCAATCTCGCCGATCGCGCCTTTCTCCTTCTGCCATCGCGCACGCAATCCAGCCGCCTGCTCCTGCACTTCCGCGAGCTCACGCTCAACCTGTATCAGGCGTTCCCGCGAGTTCACATCATCCTCACGCTTCAATGCATTGCGCTCAATCTCTAGGCTTGTCGCCCGCCGCTCCAGATCATCAATCTCCACCGGCACCGACCCAATCTGAATCGCCAGCGCCGCGGCAGCTTCATCCACCAGGTCAATCGCCTTATCCGGCAAAAACCTGTCACTGATATACCGATGCGAGAGCTCCGCCGCCGCCACAATCGCCGAGTCCTTGATTCGCACCTTGTGGTGCATCTCATACCGCTCCCTCAGCCCACGCAGGATCGCAATCGTGTCCTCAACATTTGGTTCGCCAACAAACACGATCTGAAACCGCCGCTCCAGCGCCGCATCCTTCTCGATGTACTTCCGATACTCATTCAGTGTGGTCGCGCCAATCGCCCGCAGCTCTCCACGCGCCAGCGCCGGCTTCAACATATTGCTGGCATCGATCGCACCTTCCGCGGCACCAGCCCCTACCAGCGTATGCAATTCATCGATGAACAAAATAATCTGTCCATTCGACTCTTCGATCTCCTTCAGCACCGCCTTCAATCGGTCCTCAAACTCGCCGCGAAACTTCGCGCCCGCCAGCATCGACCCGAGATCCAACGAGATCACGCGCTTATCCCGCAACACCTCCGGCACGTCGCCATGGAAGATCCTGCGCGCCAGCCCCTCCACAATCGCCGTCTTGCCCACACCCGGCTCACCAATCAGCACCGGATTATTCTTCGTGCGACGGCTCAGCACCTGGATCACACGCCGAATCTCTTCGTCGCGCCCGATCACCGGGTCCAACTTACCCCGTCGCGCCAACTCCGTCAGATCCTTCGCATACTTCTCCAGCGCCTGGAACTTTCCTTCAGGATTCTGATCCGTGACCCGCTGCGATCCGCGTACCGCCTGCAGCGCCTTCAGAATCGCCGAGTAATCCGCACCCTCAGCCGCCAGCGCCATCTGCACCGGCTCATTCTTCTGCTTCGCCAACGAGAGCAACAAATGCTCCGTCGACACGTAATCGTCCTTAAAGTTCTCTGCCTCTTTGAACGCGCCGTCCAGCACCTTCGTAAGAGTCGCACTCAGTCCAGGCTGCTGCGCCGCTCCCTGCACTTTTGGCAGCTTTGCAATGCCCTGGCTAATCATCGACTGCAACTGCGCCACAGCCACGCCCACTTTTTCCAGCACCGGGCGCACCACACCCTCTTTGTCCTCCAGCAGCGCCGCCATCAAATGCAGCGGCAACACCTCCGGATTGCCATTCTCTGCAGCGCTCCCCTGCGCTACCTGTAGCGCCTCCTGCGACTTCACCGTAAACTTGTCCCATTTAATCGCCATCTCTATCTCCTTACCGGCACCAGCCGATCATCCAATCCTTCATCTAGTTCTCACTGCATGCCCAACAACTCTTCCAACCCGCCCGCAGATTCTTCAACCGCCGAACACCAGGTCTCCGGCTCGTTTCTCTTCGCAATCCTTCTTGCCCTCACGGGCGGTTCACTCGACGCCTTCATCTATCTCAACCACGGCCACGTCTTCGCCGCCGCCATGACCGGCAACGGTGTCCTCCTCGGCGTCGCCGTCCTGCATCACGACTACGCTCAGGCGTTGCGTCATCTGCTGCCCATCTTCGGCTTCGTTACCGGCGTCTTTCTCGCCAATCTCCTCGACAAAACGCTCAAGCATCACGCCGTCACCGTTGGTCTTGTCTGCGAAATCGTAGCCCTCTTCATCGCTTCATTCCTTCCCAGCCGCTTTCCCGACCTCGCCTTCGTACCCATCATCGCCATCTTCGCCGCCTATCAGGTCGCCAGCTTCCGGAAAGCAGACCACTACTCCTACAATTCCACCTTCATGACCGGTAACCTGCGCACTGCAGTCGATGGCTTGTATGACGCCCTTACACCCCGGAATCGCACAGCCGGCCTGCGAAAATTCCGCGAACTCTCGGGTATCGTCCTCTCATTCCTGATCGGCGCCATCGCCGGCGCACTCCTCTCGCCGCATCTCCTCAACCACACGCTCTGGCTCATCAATCTTCCACTCATCGCCGTATTGGTCTTAACCCTTTACCGCGCTCAACAGGCATTCTCACCGCCGCCGAAAAAAGTGGGCGAGCCCGCTCTTCAATCGGGCCCGCCCCAAGGCACTTCGCTCTAATACACTTACGCCTTTGCGTTCGCCTCAACCTGCTTTTGACCAGCCGGCGCAACCTGCACCTGGATCTGCTTCGGTTGGGCCTCCGCCTTCTTCGCGAACGAGATGCTCACCACCCCATCCGCGCTCGTCGCCTCCACCTTCTCCGTGTTCACCGTCGAAGGCAGCGTGAAGCTGCGCATAAAACTGCCATACCGGCGCTCGATGCGATGGAAGTTCTCTTCCTTCTCTTCGCTCTCGAACTTGCGCTCGCCCTTCACCGTCAGCGTGCGCCCTTCCACCCGAATGTCCAGGTCCTCACGACGGATTCCCGGAACCTCGAGCTTCAACACCAGCTTCTCAGCATCTTCGTACACATCCACCGCCGGTACAAAGTTGCCAGCCATCAACGCCTCAGACGCCTCATCCGGCCGGGCAAAATCCTGAAATATCGAATTCAGCCGATTCTGCAACACGGCCACATCGTTCAAACCACTACGAAAGGGAACAAACCGAGTCAATGTCATAACTCCATCTCCTTGATTCTGTTAGTAAGAGGCTTGTCTCTTCCAAGCCCCGCATTCCTTTAGACACAAGTATAGCGCAAGGGTTGCATAAAATCTGATAGGAACTGACTCACTTTTATTCGATTATCGGGTTGCTCCCTTGACCCGCCAAAAATCCCCACTAACGATATCCTTACTCAATCCCAGGAGGCCCCTCCCCCATGCGTTCCGCTCTGGCGCTCGCCACCGCATCCCTGATCGCCATCTCCACCGCCAGCGCCCAGCTCCCCGCCCCTCCCCCCACCGACTATCTCTCCGAGACACCCGTCCGCGCCCCCCACGCCATGGTCGTCACCATCCACCACGACGCGACTGACGCCGGCCTCGAGATCCTCCACGAAGGCGGAAATGCCGTCGACGCGGCAGTAGCCGTAGGTTTCGCCCTCGCCGTCGTCTACCCCGCCGCGGGCAACATCGGCGGCGGCGGCTTCATGCTCATCCGCCCCGGAACCAACGCCCTCAACCACGGCCAACCCACCTTCCTCGACTATCGCGAAGAGGCCCCCGCAGCCGCCAGCGCCAACATGTACCTCGACGCCAAGGGCAATATCATCCCGAAGGCCTCCATCACCGGCCCCCACGCCTCAGGAGTTCCCGGCACGGTCGCCGGCCTCACCTACGCCGAGCAGCACTTCGGCCGCCTCACCCTCGCCAAAGTCATGGCGCCCGCTATCCGCCTCGCCCGCGACGGCTATGTCCTCTCCGCCGAAGAGGCTGACGACCTCCAGTCCACAAACCTCACGCAATTCCCCGCCTCCCGCCGCATCTTCCAGCGCGACGGCAACTTTTACAAGCCCGGCGAAACCTTCAGGCAGCCCGAGCTAGCCGACACCCTCACCCAGATCGCCGCCAACCCTTCCGACTTTTACCACGGCAAGCTAGCCGCCCAAATCGCCGCCTTCGAGGCTGCCAACCAGGGCCTCATCACTGCCCAGGACCTCGCCCGCTACGAAGTCAAGGAGCGAACCCCGCTCATCGGCAGCTACCACGGCTTACAGGTCATCACCTCGCCGCCACCCAGCTCCGGCGGCATCGTCCTCATCGAGATCCTCAACATCCTCAGCGGCTACAATCTGCCCAAAATCGGCGCCGACCGCTCCCCCGACCAGATCCACTTCATCGCCGAAGCCTTCCGCCGCGCCTACATGGATCGCGCCGACTACCTCGGCGACCCCGACTTCAACTCCATGCCCCTCGCCGAAATGGCCCAACCCTACTACGCCGACGCCTGGCGCAAGACCATCGACCCCATCAAGCCCACACCCTCTGCCTCCCTCGTTCGCCCCGCCGGTTATCTCCCCGACCCAACCAAGCCCCTCAACGCTCACCCCGAATCCAACGAAACCACCCACTTCTCCGTAGTCGACTCCGACGGTAACGCCGTCTCCAGCACCTACACCCTCAACTTCGGCTTTGGCTCCGGCGTCACCGTCGACCCCCTCGGCTTCCTCCTCAACGACGAGATGGACGACTTCACCTCCAAACCCGGCACCCCCAACGGCTTCGGCCTCATCCAAAGCGCCGCCAACGCCATCGCCCCCTACCATCGCCCACTCTCCTCCATGACCCCCACCATCGTCTGCGAGCCACCCATCACCGACCTCTATGGCCCCATCTCCAAGCCTGGCTCCACGCCCACTCCCGCGCGTCCCGGCAAACTTCGCCTCGTCCTCGGCTCACCCGGCGGCTCCACTATTATGACCACCGTAGCCAACGACCTCATCAGCGTCATCGACAACCACCTGAACATCCAGTCCGCGGCCGACGCCCCCCGCTTCCACCACCAATACCTTCCCGACATCCTCCAATTCGAAAAGGCCTTCCCCATCCCCACCGTGGACGCCCTTAAGGCCCGGGGCTACATCACCCGCCGCGCCGCCGAGTTCGACGAAAAATCCGAGGGCGTCTGGGGCGACAGCGAACTCATCGAACTAGATCCCACCAGCGGCGACCTGCTAGGCGGCCACGACCACCGCCACTCCTTCGGCAAAGCCGCCGGCTACTAAGGCGTCTCTGACCCGGCCCCGAATCGGGTGCCCCATGTCTCGCTTCTGAGACGTGGGTTTCCAGCAAACGCCGGTTAGCGGTCAACCCTACTTCCCCGCAATCGCCGCCTCCGCCAACGGTTCCATAATCACGTACCCCGCCGCGTTCGGATGCACCCCGTCCTTGCTGATCCCCGCCTTCATCCCGCCATCCGGCCCAGCCATCGCTGTCCAGTAATCCAGGTACGTCAGCTTTTCCTGCGCGCAATATCCCTTCAGCCAGACATTCAGCGCCTCAATCTTTTGCGGCACATCTGCAATGGATGGACGCCACGGATACCCCGCCGCCGGCAGCACCGACGCAAGGATCACGCGAATCCCATTCGCCTTCGCAATCTCTACCATCCCCTTGAAGTTGTCCTCAATCATCTCCTGCGTCGACGGCCCCGTATTCCCCGCGATATCATTCGTCCCCGCCAGGATCACCACCGCCTCCGGATGCAGATCCACCACATCCTGCCGAAACCGCACCAGCATCTGCGGCGTCGTCTGCCCGCTGATCCCACGATTTACGTACGGCTTCCCCGGAAAAAACTTCCCGCCGTTATAGACCCAAGCATCGGTAATCGAATCCCCATAGAACACCACCCGCCCCGGGTCCGTCGCGGGCAACGCCAAATCCGCCGCGCGATACCGTCCCAGCTGCGCCCAGTCCTCCAACTGCGCCTTCATCCGCGCATCGTCCAGTTCCATCTTCTGCTCCTGCTCCCGAGTCATTGGCGGAGTAGCCACCACCGGCGGCGTACTCACCTGCGTCGCCGGCGGCGCTGCGACGCTGGTCTGCGCGCTCATCGTCACACTCATCACCATCCCCGCCGCTGCCAAACAAACTATCCAGCGCATGCATCTCTCCTTCTTCGCGACACCTCGCGCGCTACTTCCCGCCATCGACCAATCCAAGGTCCTTCAGCATCGGCGCCACCGTAGGTTGCCCGCCCAGCCACGTCGAATACATCTTGTCCAGGTCCTGCGTGTTCCCGCGCGACAGCACCATCGTCCGGAACCGGTCGCCATTCGCCCGCGTCAACCCGCCATGATCCTCAAACCACTGGTACGCCGCATCATCCAGCATCTGCGTCCACGAGTAGGCGTAGTATCCAGCCGCATATCCGTTTGCCCAGATATGCAAAAAGTAGCTCGACCGATACCGCGGTGGCACCGACGCCAGGTTCATGTGCACCTTGATCAACGCTGCCTTCTCGAAGTCATCCACGTTCTCCAGCGGCGCGTTCGCCGGCAGCGTATGCCACTGCATATCCAACTGCGCCGCCGCTAGCGCCTCGCTGACCAGGTATCCCTGGTCGAACTTCGCGGCTTTCTTGATCTTGTCCACCAACTCCTGCGGCATCGGCGCGCCCGTCTTGTAGTTCACCGCAAAGTGTTTGAACACCGCCGGATAGCTCGCCCAATGCTCATTGAACTGTGACGGAAACTCCACAAAATCTCGCGGCACACTCGTTCCCGACAAGCTTGGATACTTCGTGTTCGCGAACATCCCATGCAGCCCATGCCCAAACTCGTGGAACATCGTCGTTACATCCGAGAAGCTGATCAGCGCAGGCTGCCCCGGCGCCGGCTTCTGGAAGTTCGCCACGTTGTAAATCACCGGCAGCGTCCCCAACAGGGTGGACTGCCCCACGAAGTTACTCATCCACGCGCCGCCGGCCTTGTTGTCGCGCTTGAAGTAATCGAAATACGCCAGCGCCAACGGTTTGCCATTCGCGTCGAACACCTCAAACACCCGCACGTCTGGCTGATACACCGGGATGTCCTTGCGCTCCTGGAACGTCAGCCCGTACAGCTGATTCGCGGCATAAAACACGCCATCCTGCAGCACACGATTGATCTCGAAGTACGGCTTCACCTGCGCATCGTCCAGGTCATACTTCGCCTTCCGTACCTGCTCCGCATAAAAATTCCAATCCCACGGACGAACCTGGAAGCCGCCACCCGCCATCCCACCGCCCGTCCCAGCCGTCTGTTTATCAATCAGCGCCTGGATCTCCTGCTGCTCGCTCTTGGCCTTCGACGTCGCCGGCCCTACCAGCGCATCCATAAACTTCTGCGCCGCCTCTGGAGTCTTCGCCATCTGGTCCTGCAGCACCCACGCCGCATAATTCGGAAACCCCAGCAGCCCTGCCTTCTGCGCCCTCACCTGCGCCAGCCGCGAGACCGTGGCGCGCGTGTCGTTCGCATCACTACGCTCCGTCCGAGTCCACGAATCATCAAACAGCGCCTTCCGTGCATCGCGATCGCTCATGAACGTGAGGTCCGGCTGCTGCGTCGTGTTCTGAAGCGGAATCACATACCCAGTCGTTCCCCGCCCCTTCGCCGCGATCTGCGCCGCCTGCACCTGCGCGTCGCTCAACCCCGCCAGCTTTGTCTTGTCCGTCGTGCTGTAAGCCGCAGCCTTCGTCCCCGCAAGCAGCTTGTTCATGAACGTGTTCGACAGCACCGCCTCTTCCTCGTTCAACTTCTTCAGCTTCGCCTTGTCAGCGTCATTCAGTTTCGCGCCAGCCTTCACAAACGCGCGATAGTCCACCTCCACCAGCCGCAGCGACTCCGGATCAAGTTTCAACGTCGCGCGCGCATCATAGACCTTCTGCACCCGCGCAAACAATTTGCTGTTCAGATAAATCGAATCCTGCAGCGCCGCCAGCTTGGGTGTCTCGATATCCTGCACCTTCTGCAGCGTGTCATTCGTATTCGCCTGCGTCACTCCAAAGAACACCAGCGTCACGCGATTCAGCAACTGCCCCGTCTTCTCCATCGCAACAATCGTGTTATCGAACGTAGGCGCCGCAGGATTGTTCGCGATCGCGTCCATCTCATTCATCTGCTGCGCAATTCCTGCCTCAATCGCCGGCTGGTAATCCGAATCTTTGATCTTGTTAAACGGCGGCGCCTGGAACGGCAACGTGCTCGCCGCATAAAACGGATTCGAAGGCCCAAATGTTCCGGCCCCGTTGGACGCCCCACTCGACGCCCCACCCTGCGCTCCCGCACTCGCTGCCATCATCGCTCCCGCCATCGCCAACACGCACGTCCTCTCAAACCGCTTCATCATCGCAAAGCTCCTGTTCTCCGACCCTACGCCGCACCCCCGCCCCAACACAACCCCTCTCCCGCGTAAACTGTATCTGCATGTCAACTGAATCGACCGCCGCGACCACCCCCGCCTCCCCCATCACCACCATCGCCACCATCGGCAAACACGAAGGCCAGTCCATCACCCTTCGCGGCTGGCTCTACAATCTCCGCGCCTCCGGCAAGCTGCTTTTCCCCATCTTCCGCGACGGCACCGGCACCATCCAGGGCATCGTCCCCAAAGCCGCCGTTCCCGAGCACGTATTCGAGACCCTCAAGTCCCTCACCCTCGAATCCTCCCTCGTCGTCACCGGCCGCGTCCGCGCCGACGCCCGCGCCCCCTCCGGCTTCGAGCTCGATGTCGACGACGTCACCATCACCCAGCGCATCCCCGACGAAACGCCCTACCCCATCCAGCTCAAAGAAGCCGGCGTCGACTTCCTCATGGAGAACCGCCACCTCTGGATCCGCACCCCGCGCCAGTCCTCCATCCTCCGAATCCGCGCAACGATCATGCGAGCGGCAGCAGAATACTTCGACACCAACGGCTTCATCCGCACCGATCCGCCCATCCTCACGCCCAACGCCTGCGAAGGCACCTCGGAACTCTTCGAGATGGACTACTTCGGCGACGACAAGGCCTACCTCACCCAGTCCGGCCAGCTCTACATCGAAGCCACCGCCATGGCGCTAGGCCGCGTCTACTCCTTCGGCCCCACCTTCCGCGCCGAAAAATCCAAAACCCGCCGCCACCTCACCGAGTTCTGGATGATCGAGCCCGAAGTCACCTACATGGATCTCGACGGCCTCATGTCCCTCGCCGAAGCCTTCCTCACCCACATCGTCACCCGCGTCCTCGAGTCCCACACCAACGACCTCAAGATCATCGGCAAAGACGTCACCAAGCTCGAAGCGGTCATCGCGCCCGCGCCCTTCCCCCGCCTCAGCTACGACGAAGCCCACGCCATGCTCGTCCAGGCCCACAAGGACGGCCTCATCGAAACCGTCCACGAGTACGGCGACGACTTCGGCTCCCCCGACGAGACCTACATCAGCTCCCAATTCACCAAGCCCGTCATGGTTCACCGCTATCCCGCCGAGGTCAAAGCCTTCTACATGCAGCCCGACCCCAAGGACCCCACTAAGGCCCTCTGCGTGGACGTCCTCGCCCCCGAAGGCTACGGCGAGATCATCGGCGGCAGCCAGCGCGTAGACGACTACGACCTCTTGAAATCCCGCATCGAAAGCCACAACCTCCCCATGGCCGCCTTCCAGTGGTACCTAGACCTCCGCAAGTACGGCAGCGTCCCCCACAGCGGATTCGGCATGGGCATCGAGCGCTGCGTAGCCTGGATCTGCGGCCTCGACCACGTCCGCGAAACCATCCCCTTCGCCCGCACCCTCAACCGCATCTACCCGTAAACTGCCTTACGAATAGACACCATGCAACGGGGAATCTGTAAGTTGTGCCAACAGGACCGAGACCTCCAAGAAAGCCATCTCATTCCTGCGGCCGTATATAAGAGATTTCACTCCTTAGCGAGTCCAAACCCAAATCCATTATTTATCTCTTCCCGCGGCGTGATTCAAACGTCACGTCAGACCAAAACTCGGCTCCTCTGCGCTGAATGTGAGGACATCCTTAACAGGGAAGGCGAAAAGTGGGTATTGCCACTGATCGCTAACGAGGATAAGACGTTCCCTCTATACGAGATTTTGACGCGAGTAGCGCCTGACTGCACCTTGCCAAACATTACGGCCTACGCCGCAATACGGAATCCCGGAATCAAAATCAAAGAGCTAACACACTTCGCCGCAGGCATTTTCTGGAAGGCCTCGGTTCATAGTTGGAGGTCCGGAAAAAACGAAACGCAGATCGAACTGGGTCCATATGAAGAAAGGCTTAGATCCTATGTGCTCGAGCCACAAAAAGCACCCTTTCCAGAGAATGTAACGCTGATGATCACGTTGCTCCCACCATCAAATGTCCCTCTGATGACAAACATTCCCATGCGTGGTCCGAGCGGTGAAGGGTTCCGAAATTTCCGGTTCTATATGCCTGGAATTCAATTTATTCTTTCGGTCGGCAAAGGCGTGGAGTGCGAGACCTGTTTCCAAACAAATCCTCTCCACCCAATCTGCGTTTCAGACATTAGACGAGATATAGAAAGGGGACCTCGCGCGCTAATTCGCAAGGCAAAAGACGCGAAGGCAGGAACACAGACACGCTCACCCAACCCATGAGGGTGGGACTTTCATGAATGTGGTACCCGGCCGCGAGGATGAAGCGATGATGCACTCTTCCATGAGAGCGAAAGTAGTAGACCAAAGCATCGAAATTAGTAGCCCATGGAAGTTACCACCCGGACGAGCACTCCAAGCGTGCAATAGAATATGAAGCCGTAGATAGCCCACCTAGCCCATTCGCGGGCTTTGCATCTCTCCCCATTTTCAACAAAATGTCTGTGTGCCAAAAGCACGGGGATAAAGAGAATTGCTGAGGATACAAAAAACGCCAGCATCTTGAGGCGCCAGCTCAAATGTGCTTCTTCCTTTTCTCGCGCCTTCTCAGCAAACGCTACCACATCGCTTAAACTCGACTCGCCCAGTTGCCTACGGCTAAACTCCGCCCTCGCAGCTTCAATCGTCTCAGGCATGTAGTCCTGAGAATGAGAGTGGAAAATATCATATAGATCCTCATTGGATTTAGCTGACATCTGTTCCTGCAGACTTTCGCGCGAACGTCCCACTTTGTGGTCACTCCTCGCGCTAGAGTACACGGATGGCAGTATCTTCGGTTACTCAACAGAAAGTTAGTGTGCCCGCAGGGCGATGGACTCTTTGTGATGGGACATAATACGAACGAAGCCAGACAACCGCGAGTCCCTCCACGTCGCGCATCCTCATCCCTTTCTCCTATCGACCCCGACCGACTCTCAAACCCCCGCCCCTCTCCCGGTGCACTACCAACCCTTGAAGGGGCACGGCTTCAGCTGTGCCATCACCCACCCCGCACAAACCGCACACCACTCTGCCGAAGGCCGGAGCGAAGCCGCAGGCGCAGCGACCAACTTGCCCTCCTCCGCACCACCCACACCCCCCGCTCCGCCACGCGAAGCCCCTCGCCGTCCGCGCAGGACACGCGCTACACTTCCCTAAACCCCACGAGGCACCCATGAGTAAAGGTTCACGTCTCTCCGAAACCTGGTTCCAGCGCGGCCTCTGGCTCCTCGCCCTCATCTTCGCCGGCTTCCTCATCGGCCTCGGTAGCCTCGTCGTCGCCGACCTCCCGCACGCCGAAAAGCCCGTCACAGCCGAGTCCTTCATGGACCAGCGCCAACTCCTCGCCACCCGCACCCAGCTCCGCGACGACGACCAGGCCATCCGCGACAATCAGGACGCTATCGACCGCCAGACCCTCGCCCTCCAGGCCGCAGCCGACACCTCCAACAACGCAACCGAAACCTTCAAGAACTGGATCGCCACCCGCTCCGCCACCCAGCAGTCCAATCAGGACGCCGAAGTCCTCGCACGCACCCGCCATCTCGACGAGCTAAAAGCCAACCAGCACGCCGCAGAAGCCCAACTCGACAAGTTGCAGCAGGACCGGCTAGCCCTCCAACAGGAAACCGCGCAACACCTCGCCACCGAACAAAAAGTTGAGGCCGACGGCAACGCCGGCTATCAACACGCCCTGCGCGCGCTCGAAATGCGCGTCTTCCTCCTGCGCCTCGCCCTCACCCTCCCGCTTCTCCTTATCTCGATCTTCCTTTTCCTCAAGGCCCGCAAGACCGCCTACTGGCCCTTCGTCTGGGGCTTCATCTTCTTCTCGCTCTTCGCCTTCTTCGTCGAGCTCGTTCCCTACCTCCCCAGCTACGGCGGTTACGTCCGCTACATCGTCGGCATCTTGCTCACGATTCTCGTCGGCATCTATGCCATCCGCGCCTTGCAGCGCTACCTGGAACGCCAGAAGTCCGCCGAAGAGAAGCCCGAAGAAGAACGCCGCAAAGACCTCAGCTACGACGTAGCACAAGCTCGCCTCGCCAAGAAAGTCTGCCCCGGCTGCGAGCGTCCTTTCGACACCGCCGACCCCTCCAACAACTTCTGCATGCACTGCGGCCTGCTCGTCTTCCAGAACTGCTCCGTCTGCAACACGCGCCGCACCGTCTTCACCCACTTCTGCCGCTCCTGCGGTTCACCCCAATCCGCCACCGACCTCCCCGCCCGCCCCTGATCCCACCACCCCTCCGCGCGACGCCGCATCTATTCCATCACGCCTACCGGAGGCCCGATGCCCGACCCCTATAACCTCAACCGCTTCCTCACCGCCCAGTCCCCCCTCTACCCCGAAATCCTCACCGAACTCCGCAACCAGCGCAAGACCACCCACTGGATCTGGTTCATCTTCCCCCAAATCCAAGGACTCGGCCAAAGCCCAATCTCCCAGCGCTTCGCCATCCGCTCCCTCGCCGAAGCCACCGCCTACCTCGCCCACCCCATCCTCGGACCCCGCCTCATCGAATGCACCCAACTCCTGCTCCCCGCCCCCAGCAACACAGCCAGGCCGATCCGCGAAATCCTCGGCACGCCCGACGACCTCAAGTTCCGCTCCTCCATGACTCTCTTCGCACAAGCCACCACAACAAACCGGATCTTTGCCGAAGCAATCGATGTCTACTTCGATAGCAAGTTCGACGAACTGACCCTAAGCATCCTGCGCAACCCGCACGACGCCCAGTAGCCGAACGGCTTCCTTCACCGGCGATCGATCAACCCACCAACCGCGCCCGCGCAATCCCCATTGCGCGGGCAGGCCCCATCGTTGTCTACGCGCTAACCGCCTGCAGCCCCGCACTGTCCCCGCCAGGCCGTACCCTTGCAGCCTTCAAACTCTTCGCCACCTGCCCTAACATCTCCGACGGATGCATCGGCTTCGCCATCAACGGAAAGTCATGCCCCGCATCATAGGCCCGCATCAAGTCCACGCTTCGCGCGTGCCCCGAGAACAGCACCACCTTGCACTGCGGCGCCATCGACATCATGCCCAGCGCCAACTCCACGCCATTCATCTCCGGCATCGCTACATCGCTGATCAGCAGATCCGGAGCCTGCACACTCGCCATCTCCAGCGCCGTCCGCGCATCGTACGCGCGCACCGCGCGATAGCCCGCGTGCCTCAAAATCATCGCCAGCGTATCAGCCACCAGCGGCTCATCGTCTACAACCATAATGATTGGCCGATCTTCTAACATTTCAGCCGCGTCGTCCACCGGCACTTCATCCATCGAAACCACTTGAGAACCGCACGTTGGGGACATTGGCATATACCTCTACAAACAACCCTAGGCGTCTCGTTCTGTCATGGGTTAACTCTTTTCCACGATGATTCGTCTATTCCAATGAGGGCACATCAGGTTGAGTTTCGATCCCATGTACCTTCGTCATACGACCAATACGTCGCGTTAGACAACCATCTGGTTTTGTGCTTAAATTTGATCTCTATTTGGCAACGCTTCATCACGATAAGGCGTCGATATTACTTGGACCAAGTTGGCATAAGGAGGCCAACCATGGACGATAACGAAAATGTTCCGCACGCCCCCATGCGCTTCGACTCCATCTCTCAGGTGGATGTCCCCAAGGGTCGTGACGGCAAACATAAGAAAATAATCACCCAGCTTCTCGGCGATATAGCCCAGCTCAACTCTGGCTCGGCGCTAAAAATCCCCCTAGCGGAACTTCCCGACACCAAGGAAAATATCCGCGCCGCTCTTAGCCGCGCCGCCGCTCAGAAGAAGCTTTCCATCGCCACCTCCAGCAACGCAGACTTCCTCTTCGTCTGGAAGACCAACGAGCCGATCAGCTAGCCGACGGCGACGCCCCCATCCATTCCCCGTTATCTTCGAATCAGCGCAGCATCATCGCAGCCCGCTGCAGTCAGCCCGCGTAATCTGAATCGCGTAAGCTGGTGAACACGCGCTGCGGTGCGCCGTTCCGCGTCAGCCGCGCATCCAACTCCAGCACGAACGAGAGGACACCATGAACATCGCCGCCAACGCCACCGAACTCATCGGCAACACGCCCCTGGTCCAACTCAATCGCATCGCCGCCGGCGCTGGCGCCCGCATCGTCCTCAAGCTCGAGAGCAACAATCCCGCCGCCAGCGTCAAAGACCGCATCGGCAACGCCATGATCTCGGCCGCCGAGCGCGACGGCAAAATCAAGCCCGGCGTCACCACCCTCATCGAGCCCACCTCCGGCAACACCGGCATCGGTCTCGCCTTCGCCGCCGCCGTCAAAGGCTACAAGCTCATCCTCACCATGCCCGAGACGATGTCCGTCGAGCGCCGCATCCTGCTCCTCGCCTTCGGCGCCGAGATCGTCCTCACCCCCGGCCCCAACGGCATGAAGGGCGCCATCGCCAAGGCCGAAGAACTCATCGCCTCCACGCCCAACAGCTTCATGCTGCAGCAATTCAACAACCCCGCCAACCCCAAAATCCACTACGACACCACCGGCCCCGAAATCTGGAACGACACCGACGGCACCGCCGACATCCTCGTCTCCGGCGTCGGCACCGGCGGCACCCTCACCGGCGTCTCCGAGTACCTCAAGTCCCGCAAGCCCGGCTTCTTCACCGTCGCCGTCGAGCCCGCCGACAGCCCCGTCCTCTCCGGCGGCAAGCCCGGCCCCCACAAAATTCAAGGCATCGGCGCCGGCTTCATCCCCCAGATCCTCAAGACCGATCTCATCGACGAGATCGTCCAGGTAACCAACGACGAAGCCCTCGCCATGGCCCGCCGCCTCCCCAAAGAAGAAGGCCTCCTCGTAGGAATCTCCTCCGGCGCCGCGGTCCACGCAGCCCTGAAGATCGCCAAGGAACCCCGCCACGCCGGCAAGCTGATCGTAGTCATCATCCCCAGCTCCGGCGAGCGCTACCTCTCCACCGCCCTCTTCGAAGAGCTCCGCCAACAGGCCCTAAACACCCCAACCTCCACCATCACCACCTAACCCAACCACCACCACAACAACAACACACCCAGCACATCCAAGGGCCAACGGCCCAAAACATCACAGCCTAGGCCGAAGGCCTAGGTTCAAGCCCCCAACGACTCAAGGGCCGAAGGCCCGACACATCGCTGCAACTTGTGCTCGCCGCCATCGCGGGCAGTAGTTGCTAAAAGCCGACCCCCACCCCGGTTTCTCGCATTACTCACGACATCGGCGTTTCTCGTTACCGATCGGCAATTTCAGGGCCGCACCGCACCCGAAGCTGTCTCTACCAATCGCGAGCGCGGTAGTCTCTCAGCCTCACGTCCGGAACATCGAGTGCCAGATGAAACCTTTGCAGTGGACCATATTCTGTGAAGGTGAGGGAGTCGCCGGCACACACGCGCCCCTGGAGAGCCAAAGTCTCGTTCACGACAGGATCGGACTTGGCCCCTGGTGGCATTCGCAGCAACCACGCTCCTACGAGGGTTGCCCGGCTTTGAGCGTTACATGCTGAAGGCCGAATAAGCGCTTCGACATGGGTTGGCGTCCATGCCTGATACGCGAAGCGACAAACTACCTTTCCGTCGAGGAGTATGCAATTTCCGTTCAAGGGGCCTGGAAACCGATCGGCCACGACGACATGCTCCACTCCTATGGGCCGCATCTCTTCTGCGATCAATTCAAGATGCAGCGTTGTTTCCACTCCTGCAACGCGATCATAGATGTCTGTGGGCAGCGGAAAGCCGATAGCACGCTCGTTGAGACTTGCGTTCTGCCACGGTCCAGCATAGCGTATGCCGTTCGCTGAGAATGTTAAAGCAACATTAGGCCCTTCAATCCTGGCATCGCCCTGCAGGCCCTCGAGACGGATAGGCAGTTTAACTTCTACGAAGTTCCGCAGATACTGCAGGTCCCTCCCTCGTTCGTCATACGGCACCGGTCCAGGCCCGAACACCATGTGCAGCGATCCGCTGGAGGGGGGTGCATAGTAACTTCGTATCAGTTCCTTCACGGGTGCGCCGAACCCTTGCCTGTCAACGCCGAAGGTAAATAGGAGAAACAGCGCGAGCGTTCCCGCTATTGCGATGCGGGAATACGCCGTTCGGCGCCGCGCGAATTGATAGGCCAAGATGGCCAGCAGCAGTATTCCAAACGGGGGGCCAAACAGCGCGAACTCGTCGGGCGGCGACATCCGCGACTCTGTACCTGAAAGGATGAACTGCAGTATCCCGGCCCAGGCAACCAGCAGAACCGCAAGAAATGTGAATGCCGTCCGGAGGCTATCGGTCACAGCGGCGATCACCAGGAGCGGAAGCCATATGCCTAGAGCAAACCGCAGGAAGGTGGATCCCATAGCGGCCTTAGCAGTCAGTGGATCCAGGCCAGCCACATGCAGCAGCACCCATTGCGTCAGCACTAAGGGCAAAGCCACACAAGCGATTACGAATAGCAGCTTGGCGCCGAGCAACGATCGCCAATCGTAGGGTCGCGTGATCCAGAATTGCTCCTCACCGACGAGCCGATCTGCGTGAACCGCGCTAGTGATGAGTACGAATTGCGAGAGCCCGAGCAGTATCTTCAGCAGGGTCACGAACACGGATAGAAAGCTGTTCGGAGCGCTCCCCGGCCATGTTTGCGGGACGGCCCACGCGTAGGCCGCCAGCAATACGGCATAGAGACTTAGCTGCGGCCAAAGATGCCGCATGTCTTTCCAAAGGATCAAAGGGATCTGTTTCATGCCTGATCCCCTTGTCCTGGGCGGCTGGTCTTATTGAGAGCCAGGAATATCGCGCGAAGGTCCATCGGCTCAGACTGCACCTGTACCGCGTCCGGCATCAGAGCCCGAATTGCGCCTTCGTGATCCTCGACGTTCACGCGCAGATCCACAAAACGCAACATCGCCCCCGATACTTCTGAGGCGACGCATCCTCCGGGCAGCTTCGCACTTACGTTCGCGGCAACTTCATTCTCGAACGTCACTGTTACCTCGCGGCAGCGCGTCAAGAGGGCTTCGATCGGCTCAGCAAATAGAAGCCTGCCTCCGTGCAGAAAGCCGACGTGGGTTGCGAATAATTCAACCTCATCGAGGTCATGTGAAGAGATTACGATGGTCGTCGCGTTGGCTGGATCATTCGTGTATGTGCGATCCAGCAACGCCCGAATGAGTTCCGTCCTAACCGCCGGATCCAAACCGGTGAACGGCTCATCCATCATGAGCAGTTCCGGTCCAAAGGCCAGCACACTCGCGAGCGCCGTCTTCATTCTCATGCCGCGGGAAAGGTGTTTGATCTTCTGACCAGGCGGGAGATCGAGGTCTTCGAGCAGTCCCGCGTCGTGCCAGCGCGGATACATAGGCCGCAGATGCGCCATGAGCGACGCGACCGTCATCCACTCCGGCATCTCCTGGCTCTCCGATACGTACCCGATGCGCGTGAACGCGTCGCAGCGGAGGTCGGTGGACGGAATTCCGAGCACTGTCGCTTGGCCCTGAGTCGGCTGCACAATATTGAGCAGCAGTTTCATCAGCATGCTTTTGCCTGCGCCATTGTGGCCGATCAAAGCGAAAATGGCACCCCGCGGTACGTTCAAATCCAGAGGAGCCAACACTGTCTTTGTGCCGAAACGTTTCGCTAATCGGTGCACCTCGATTGCCGGAGCGAGCGTCATTTGTAGGTGCCCTCCAGGCTTGATAGGCGATGCCAGTGTTTTTCAAGCGACTCGATCACCTCATCCCGATTGATCGAAAGCCGCTTCGCCTCCACCACCAACTCTTCTATGCGGCGGTTGAGCAAGGCGGCCTTCTCACTCGAACTCGAGCTTGGCCGTTTTGCCACGACCGTGCCAATGCCGGGGTACGATTCGAGTAGCCCGTCGTTCAGTAGCTGGGCAACGACCTTCTGGGCCGTATTGGGGTTGATCTTGAGTTCGCGCGACAGGACGCGCACGGAGGGGAATGGGTCACCCTGCCGCATCTGTCCCGCGACAATGGCACGCGTCGCTGCATAGACCGCCTGCTCGTATATTGGAACTCCGGGTTGGGCTGTCAGCCGAAATGGAATCATCTGTACTAGTACGCATAGTACACGTAGGGCAAATGCATATCAAGGGGATATGAGGTGTGCCTTGGATTGGTCCTGTTAAGTCGGCTTCTCGGAAGTAATTCCCTGGCACCTCGCAAACTGCGTTTTCGAAAAGTTCGATCGCGACCAGCCCCCACCCGCGCCGACCGCTACCCTCAACGAACGCGCGACCCAGCAAAAACCGCACCCCCGTCCCCCGCGCTATCATCAACCTCACCATGAACCTCTTCGAATCCATCAGCGAAGACACCCGCGTCGTCCTCGAACGCGACCCCGCCGCGACCTCGCGCCTCATGGTCCTGCTCTGCTATCCCGGCCTCCAGGCCGTCTGGGTCCATCGCATCAACCACTGGCTCTGGTGCAGGAAGTTCAAACTCCTCGCCCGCCTCAGCTCCCAGGTCGTCCGCTTCTGGACCGGCATCGAAATCCATCCCGGCGCGCAGATCGGTCGCCGCCTCTTCATCGACCACGGCATGGGCGTCGTGATCGGCGAAACCGCCATCGTCGGCAATGACGTCACCATCTATCAAGGAGTGACGCTGGGCGGTACCGGCAAGATCAGCGGCAAACGCCACCCAACCCTGCGCGACAACGTCTTCGTCGGCAACACCGCCAACATCCTCGGCAACATCACCATTGGCGAAAACTCTCGCGTCGGCGCCGGCTCCGTCGTCCTTCGCGATGTGCCGCCCGACTCCACCGTCGTAGGCGTCCCCGCGCACATCGTCTACCAAGGCGGCAAGCGCGTCCTCATCACCGACCCCCGCGATATCAACGATCCGCTCTCCGACGTCATCATCGCCCTCGGCGATCAGGTCAAGTCCCTCCAGGCCCGAGTCGACCACCTCGAGGGAGACATCCACCAGGTCGTCCTTCACGAGCCCGCAAGCGACCTCATGACCGAGCGGCAGGAGCGAGCCCAGTACCGCACCGACCTCGAATCCCGACCCGGCTTCGTCGTGGACGGCGAGGGAATCTAGGCTCCCGAGGCCTCCAGACGCGCCAAAGGGTGCCTCGCTGCACGAAACACAGCTATAGCACCCTCTGCGTGACCCGAAACGAGGCTAAGGCGACCCCTAAAACTACTGCTTTGGCGAGGCAGAAGTAGCCGACTGCGGCAACATGCTCTTCGGCACCGGTGGAGGCGTTACAACGTAGTCCACTTTTTCCTTGCTCGCCAGCTCAGGATTCGAAAGCGGCCACACATACGGAGCCTGCGTTGTGTCTCCGTAACCCATACGTGGATAACGACTTATCGCGACCGTCGACGGATCGAGACGCACATAAGCATCCGCTTTGCTCTTCCGCTTCTCCAACAAGCTGGTATTAGCGTTGCTCAACTCAACGCTATGCCCTTCCACAGTAAACGAAAGCTTCTCGCCATCAAACGCATCCGGAACCTTAGTGCTATCCGCCAACGGCGCCATCGAAACCACCGCAGTTCCCACCCCGGGGATGAAGAAGTACATGTACCCGCTGCGCTCTATGTCATAGTTCAGCTGGACCTTAGCCACCATGCCATCAATGGTCAGAACGCCGTCGCGCACCTTCGCCGAAATCAGATGGTCGGGCATGGTGTCATGCCAGCCCTTGGCCGAGGCCGTATCGGCGGCCGCAGGCGGAGTGGTCGAAGCCGGAACCACCTTCGCCTGGGTCCACGCCTGGCTCGAAGCCAGCACAGAAAGCGCCGCCACCAGCGCCAGGGTTGAATAAACTCTTGGTAGAAATTGAGACACGAGTACCTCCGATCGAACTTCCGTCATAGATGTGCAGGGATAACGTACAAGGTAGATGGCAGCACCTCGATAACCAAACTATTTCTGTCTACAATCAGAGAGTTACAACGGGCCACCCTTTGGTACTATGCAAAGTTTTGCGTGGATTTATCCCAAATTTTTCTCATCGTTGTTGTGTTCAATTGCGGTGTTTCGCATGCACTGCGGGACCTACGGCCGTTCCAAGTAAGTCGATGGCGTGGAGCAACTTAGAGTGCGGTAGCGGCCCGCCACTCATCATCAGTGTGATGCGTGAGACGCCGCCTAACGCTTCGCTCACACTCGCCATCTTTCGTGCGACGGTATCCGGATCGCCAACAAAGAAGGCTCCTTCCTCCGAGCGCTGGGCATCGAAGGCAGCGCGTGTGGTGGGTGGCCAGCCGCGTTCGCGGCCGATGCGCGTGAACGTCGTGGAATAGGCGGGCCAGAGCATGTCGGCTGCTTCCTGCGTGGTGTCGGCGAGGAAGCCAATGCCGTGCACAGCGACGTCGAGCGATTCGGGTGCGCGACCGGCGCGACGGCCAGCTTCGCGATAGAGGTCGACGAGTGGGCGGAAGCGGTGGGGTTCGCCGCCGATGATCGCGACGGTTAGCGGCAGGCCGAGCGTTCCTGCGCGGGCGAAGGACTGCGGCGTTCCGCCGGCGCCAAGACGGATCGGCAGTTTGGCTTGGAGCGGGCGCGGCCAGACGCCCTGGCCTGTGAGCGAGGGGCGGTGCTTGCCTTCCCACTCGATGCGGGTTTCGTCACGCAGCTTGAGCAGCAGGTCTAGCTTCTCGGAGAAGAGTTCGTCGTAAAACTTGGTGTCGTAGCCGAAGAGCGGGTAGGACTCGATGAACGAGCCTCGGCCGACGATGATCTCGGCTCGACCTTGCGAGACGAGGTCGAGGGTTGCGAAGTCCTGGAAGACGCGGACAGGATCGTCGGAACTGAGGACCGTGACTGCGGAGGTGAGACGGATCTTGCTGGTGCGCACGGCCGCTGCGGCCAACAGGACTGCGGGTGAGGAGGCTATGTACTCCTCGCGGTGGTGCTCGCCAATGCCGTAGACGTCGACGCCGGTGCGATCGGCAAGTTCAATCTCCTCGAGGAGTTGCTGAACGCGTTCCGCGCCGAGTTCGCCGGGCGCGCGGCCGGAGCCGAGAGGTGTCTCTACGAAACTATCAATACCGATTTGCATGATGCCTATTGGATGAACGGGACGCTTATTGAGACTCATGGCGGCGATTGCGTGCGCATGTTCCAATAGAAGGGAAAAGGAATCGTCTGAATCATGCCTCTGAACTGCGGAATCGTCGGATTGCCGAACGTCGGCAAGTCCACCATCTTTAATGCACTGACAGCTGCCAAGGCTGCGGCTGCGAATTATCCCTTCTGTACCATCGACCCGAATGTGGGCATTGTGCCGGTTCCGGACACGCGCATGGATCGCATTGTGACCATGGTGAAGCCGAACTCGATCGTGCCGACGACGATGGAGTTTGTGGATATCGCCGGCATCGTGGAGGGAGCGAGCAAGGGCGAAGGTCTGGGCAACCAGTTTCTCTCGCACATTCGGCAGACGGACGCGCTTCTGCACGTGGTGCGCTGCTTTGAGGATCCAGAGGTGATTCACGTTGCTGGTGGGGTGAATCCGCTACACGATATCGACATCATCAACACGGAGCTGCTGCTCGCGGATTTGGACACGGTAGAGAAGCGGCTCAGCAAGGCCGAGAAGGCGGCGAAGTCTGCCTCCGCAAGCGCTGCGGCGAAGACCGAACTGAGTACTATCCAGAAACTGCTGGAGGTTCTGAACGCAGGCAAGCCAGCTCGCACGGCTGATCTTGAGGAGTCGGAAAAGCTTGTCGCGCGAGATCTGTTTCTGATCACGATGAAGCCGCAGTTGTACGTGGCAAACGTGGATGAGGCAGGGATCCTGGACGGCAATGCGTACACGAAGCTGGTGGAACAGCGCGCAGCCGAAGAGGGCAGCGAGGTGGTGCGGATTTGCGGCGCAATGGAGGCCGAGATTGCTCAGCTGGAGCCAGCGGAGCGCACTGAATTCCTGGAGGCTGCTGGGCTGGAGGAGCCGGGTTTGAATCGCCTGATCCACGCAGCGTATCGGTTGCTGGGACTGATTACGTACTTCACCTCGGGCGTGCAGGAGGTTCGTGCGTGGACGATCAAGCGCGGGACGAAGGCTCCAGGCGCAGCGGGCGTGATTCACTCGGACTTCGAGCGCGGGTTCATCAAGGCTGATTGCTATGCCTGCGAAGACCTGTTTCGGCTGGGGAGCGAACAGGCGGTCAAAGAGGCTGGACTGCTGCGGTCTGAGGGCAAGGAGTATGTCGTGAAGGATGGCGACATTCTGTTCTTCAAGTTCAACGTCTAGTTCGCGGCTTGTGAGTGCCAGAGATGGTTCCTGTTGCTGGTTCGCACGGACGCACAGGCAATCTGTGGTCGAGACTGAAGGAATATGGCGAAGAGGAAACTGCGCGTAGGCGTTTTGTTCGGAGGGCGGAGCGGCGAGCACGAGGTGTCGCTGCGCTCGGCACGATCGATTCTGAAGGCGATTGACCGGAAGAAGTATGACGTGGTGGAACTGGGCATCAGCCCTGAAGGCCGCTGGCTGCAAAGCGGAGCGGCGCAGAGGCTGCTGGGTGAGTCGCCGGCGGGGGCGGATTCTGGCGAGGCTGGGCTTTCGATTGTGAGCGCTGCTGCTGCGCCTGGTTCGGGCGCTGGACTGGATGCCGTGTTTCCTGTGCTGCATGGAACGTTCGGCGAGGACGGGACCGTGCAGGGGCTGTTTGAGCTGGCCGACATTGCGTATGTGGGTTCTGGTGTTCTTGGTTCGGCCGCTGCGATGGATAAGGACGCGATGAAGAGGATGTTCGTCGCGGCAGGATTGCCGTTGACTCCGCATGTGACACTGCTGCGAAGCGAGTGGAGAGCCGACCCGAAGAAGGCGACGCGGGCGATTGAGAGGGCGTTGCGTTATCCGGTGTTTGTGAAGCCTGCGAACCTGGGAAGCTCGGTCGGGATCAGCAAGGTGAAGGTGCGCTCGGAACTCGGTGCTGCGATGGATTTGGCGGCGAGCTTCGATCGCAAGATTGTTGTTGAGCAGGGCGTCGGCGGACCGGGCGTGAAGCCGCGCGAGCTGGAAGTGGCTGTGCTGGGCAACGATGCTCCTGAGGCCAGCGTGGTCGGGGAGATTGTTCCGGCGAAGGAGTTCTACGACTACGAGGCGAAGTATGAGCTGAGCGGGCCGGATGAGAGCGTTTGTATTCTTCCGGCGAAGTTGTCGAAGGCCGATGAGAAGAAGATCCGCTCGATGGCTGTTGCTGCGTTCAAGGCCTGCGACTGCGCGGGACTTGCCCGGGTGGACTTCCTGATGGCTCCAGCGGCGAAGGGGAAGCCTGCGCAGATTGTGCTGAACGAGGTGAACACGATGCCTGGGTTCACGTCCATCAGCATGTATCCCAAGCTGTGGGCTGCGAGCGGGTTGCCTTATGCGAAGCTGATCGACCGGCTGATTGAGCTGGCGATGGAACGGCACAGGGAAAAGATGGAGACAAGCTTCTCGCGATAGGTGGGCGCGGCAAACGCTGAGGGGCTTACGATAGACAGAATGAGTTCGACAACTACCTCTATCAGCTTGACCGACATCCTTGCGGCGCGGGAGCGGATTGGCACGGCTGTGTATCGCACGCCGTGCACGCGGTCCGAGATGCTATCGCGGATGACGGAGCAGAGCGTGTTTCTGAAGCTTGAGAATCTGCAGATGACAGGCAGCTTCAAGGAGCGCGGTGCGCTGAACAAGATTGCGATGCTGACTCCTGAGCAGGCCAGGCGCGGCGTGGTAGCGGCGAGCGCGGGCAACCATGCGCAGGGAGTTGCGTACCATGCGACGCGGCGAGGGATTCGCTCGGTGATCGTGATGCCGCTGACTACTCCGCTGGTGAAGGTGACGGCGACGCGCGGGTTCGGCGCCGAGGTGGTGCTGCACGGCGGCAACTACGATGAGGCTTGCACCGAGGCTACTCGGCTGTGCGAAGAGCAGGGGATGACGTTTATTCATCCGTTCGATGACCCGCTGGTGATGGCAGGCCAGGGGACGATCGGGTTGGAGTTGCTGGAGCAGGTGGAAGATCTGCAGGCTGTGGTGGTACCGATTGGCGGCGGTGGATTGATCGGCGGCATTGCTTGCGCGGTGAAGGAGATCAAGCCTGGCGTGCGTGTGATTGGGGTGCAGACTTCGCGTCTGCCTTCGATGCGCGATGCTGTGGAGGCGGGGCGGCCGGTTACGCTTGAGCCGGCGACGACGATTGCCGATGGTATTGCCGTCCGGCGCGCGGGCGAGGTGACGTTTCCGGTGGTGGCGAAGTATGTCGATGAGATTGTTACCGTCGATGAAGACGAGATTGCGAGCGCGATTCTAACGCTGCTGGAGCGCGAGAAGACGCTTGCCGAGGGGGCGGGCGCGACGGCGCTGGCTTCGTTGCTGCAGAAGCGGACGTCGCTGACGGAAGGGACGCGGACCGCGGTGCTGGTGTGCGGCGGCAATATCGACGTGACGTTGCTGAGTCGGATCATCGAGCGCGGTTTGGTGCAGGACGGTCGCTTGATTCGGCTGCGGATTCACTTGCTGGATAAGCCGGGCGCGCTGACGGAGCTGACCACGCTGATCGCGGCGCATCGCGTGAATATTGTGGATACGCTGTATAACCGCGCGTATTACGGCGTGAACCTGGGTGATACGACGATCGATATCACGATGGAGACGCGTGGACGCGAGCAGGTAGAGCAGCTGCTGGCCGCGATGACCGAGGCGGGCTACAAGCACAGCCGCGTGCTGTGAGGGCGAGGGTTTAGGGCCCAGGGTCCAGGGCTGAGGGTCCAGGGCTGAGGGTCCAGGGCTCAGGGTCCAGGGCTCAGGGTTTAGGGTTCAGGGTTCAGCGGCAACGGGCGCGAGGTTCGCCACGTTCGGGGAGGGGGTGGGTGGGTACCTTTCTTGAGGCTCCCCTTTGGTAACGTTACTCGCTATGCTCGAGGCAGAGGTGTTGCTTGGGGAGACTTTGGGCCGCGTGTTTGGTGGTGATTTTGGGGTTGGGTTGTGGAAGCGCGAGAGCTCAGTATGGGCTGTACGCGATGGGGAGCGGCGGGTACCTGGGGTCGGTGAACGCCGGGCAGGGGTCGCTGGTGGTTTCGCAGAACAGCGTGTCGGCTTATGGGGGCACGTTCGGGTTTTATGACACGTTGCTGAACGTGGGGCCGCTGCACCTGGGTGGCGATGCGCGGTATGTGATCGAGTCCAGCGGCGGGAGCACGCCGTACGGAAACCAGATTCGGAGTGGGTTGATTGGGCCGCGGCTGGCGCTGCGGAGCCATCTTGCACCCTTCAGTCCGTATGTTCAGTTTGAGATTGGTGGAGCGAGCACCAACTACGGGCACTACGCTTCTCGCTCCACCAGCTTTGCGTATCAGATCCAGGTTGGGCTGGATTACGCGGTGGCGCCGCACATTGATGCGCGCGTGGAATACGGCGGCGGCCAGATTGGGTCCGCGTTCAATGGCTATCGGCAGGGAATGCAGCAGGTGGGGATTGGGCTAGCGTTTCGGTTCTGATCGGGTGGTACAGGCAGCAAAGGTGGTATCTCCCGAGCGAGATGGTACAGGCAGAATGGAAAGAATTGTTTAGTCATCATCGTATACGTCTTCGGCTGCGTATTCGTCTTCGGTCTCTTTCCTGGATTCTGCGAGCTCTTCCAGGAGGAGTTGGCGCTCCACTATTTCCTGGGGATCTTCGTCGGGAGCGAGGATGGTGCCGGCTTCGTCGCTGACGAACTCGCGGACGACTTTGGACTCGTTATGGTCGAGATTGCGAGCGTTCCCAGCGGCGATTTGCAGGTTGTAGAGCATGGCGGCGGCGCGCCTGGGTTCGATGCGATTCTGGCCGAGCACGGTGAGCACCATGGAGAGGGCGAGTTGGACGGAATTGGGGTCTTCGAGGGGCGGGAAGTCGAGGATGACGGGGCCGCGGGCGTTGGCATAGTACTGGGCGAGGAGGGGTTCGCGGCGGATGCTGTCGAGGTCGTCCGGGGAGGGGTTGTGGAGGACGTTGGAGGTGCCGTCGTCGGGCGGATGGAGGGCGCGGTGGTGGGCGTTGGCGGTGGCGTGGTGGAAGCAGAAGGGCTTGCCACGGAGGGCGGGTGACTGGCAGCGGCGACCGCTGGGGCGAATGTGACGGCAGAATGATGTGGGCATGTTTCTCCTTGGGCGGGGTACCCCCCTCCCCCTTGCTTTCACTTTCTGGAACTAAGTGGTTTGGATTGTTGCGTTTGGACCGTGAGATCGCTTTCAAACGGCTCATTCTAAGGTGGTTACGGGTATGATATTCAATCGATTGAGGTTAGGCCGTTAAATGTGAAAGCTGCAGCGGCGGGTGCCGATGCAGCTTGGGAAAAATGGCTCTACTTCCAGTGTATCGAGTGGGTGGGGGTAACTATGCCAGGTTTTGGAAATATTTATCGCCAATGGGCGTGCGGGTTTTGGCGATTTTGGGTGGGCTGGGGGGCTTGACAAGGTTTTGGGTGGCGGGCGGGTCCGTGGTTGAAGGTTTGAGCAGCGATGGTGACGTGGAGAGTGTGGCGGGTTCTTCGGCTGCGCGCTGCGCTCGGAATGACGGTTCCCGGGGAGCAGAAAGCAAACGGCCCGCTGGAGGGCGGGCCGTTGGGCTCTGGAATTGAGGGCTTTTCCGCGAAGCGCTGTTCGCCGTCCGCGGAGGACGTCAGATGCGCATGGGCATGAGGATGTAGCGGTATTTGACGTCTTCGTTGGCGTCTTCGGGGCGCATCTGGCCGGCGGACTGGGCGTCCTTGAATTCGAGGCGGACTTCGCCCTGGACGCCGGTGGCGCGGAGGAAGTCGACCAGGTAGGACGAGTTGAAGCCTACGACGAGGGGATCGTAGTTGTAGGGGGTTTCGATGATGTCTTCGGACTCGCCGGCGTCGGTGGACTGGGCGGAGAGTTTGAGCTCGTTTTGTTCGAGGCGGATCTTGATGGCGCCGGAGCGCTCGTCGGCAAACTGGGCCACGCGCTGGATGCTGGCCATGAGGTCTTCCGAGCGGACGATGACGAACTTGTTGTTGTCGCGGGGGAGGACGGCTTCGTAGTTGGGGAACTGGCCGGTGAGCTTGCGGCTGGTGAGGACGCGGCCGGCTACGCGGAAGAAGAGGGTCTGGTCGTCGTCACCGAACTCGAGGTGGGTGGCGTCGGTGGAGGCGAGGAGACTGGAGAGCTCGGCGAGCGCCTTGCGGGGGATGAGGGTCTTCTTTTCGCCGGAGATGCCTTCGAGGGTCTGGCCGAGGGTTTCGATGTGGGAGAGGCGGTGACCGTCGGTGGCAACCATGGCCATGGACTCGCCTTTGAGGACGAGGAGGGCGCCGTTGAGGGTGTAGCGGGACTCTTCGTTGGAGATGGCGAAGATGGTTTTCGCGATCATGTTCGCCAGGGCGGGCGAGGAGATTTTGTAGGCGCCGGCGGAGGGGAATTCGGGGACCTGGGGGAAGTTGGCGCGGGCCATGCCGACCATCTTGGTGTTGGAGCGGCCGGACTTGATCTGGACCCAGTGGTTGTCCATGAGCTTGAGGGAGATGTCGCCGTCGCCGAGGAGTTTGATGTAGTCGTACAGCTTGCGGGCGGGGATGGTGCAGGCGCCGGGCTTCTTGACCTTGGCGGCACAGGAGGTGCGCAGGGACTGATCGAGGTCGGTGGCGGTGATGGTGAGCTTGCCGGCGCCGAGCTCGTCGACGGTGGCTTCGAAGAGGAAGTTCGAGAGGATGGGGATGGTGGTCTTGCGTTCGACGACGGACTGCGCGGCGGTGAGCTCGCGGAGGAGTTCGGCGCGGGAGACCGTGATCTCGAGATTGCCAGTGGGGACGGCTTCGGGGGTGATGGCGGCGGTAGACACGATGTTGGCTCTCCCTTGCTCTTGCGCTGCTGCGGATTGCTCTGCGGGTGATGTGAGGGTGGTGGTGGACATGGTTGTTTCTCCCCTCGAAATGCACGAAGTTGGATTGCGAGCAACACCTCGATTCTAGGGGTTATGAGGGGTATCGTGCGAGGCTAGCACCCTGTGAATTTCAGGGGGCATCTTGTGAGGGTCCTGCACGGACTCGAGGGGCTTCGCGAGGCGAGGCGAGGAGTGTGGGTTGCTGAGGGTGTTTTCTGACTGGCGGGAGAATGCTTCTAAGAAACAGAGTGAAAGGATAGATATTTCTAGTAGTAGTACTCGTTGTGCGTGGAAGAGTGGATAAGGGGTTTGAATCCCCATGGGCATTGGGCGAAGGGTTGGTACACAGTTTCCAAAACGGGGCGAGGGAAGAGACCGTAAGAGGGAAGACGGGACGGGGAGCTTCGATTGGAGAGGGTTTTTCCCTCTTACACACAGGGCGGTGAGGATGAGTTTGCGTGAAAGCCGGGAGGTGTGTGGGGAGAAGATGCAAAACCGCATGGACAGGGGCTGTTGAGCGGGTGGGGTTTTGTACAGGCGGATGGAGGCGTGAGGAAATGAGGGGACAGGAGTAGCTGCAGGGTTCTCCACTGCGCAGGACGATGGGCGTCGTGCGCCGGTCTGGCGGACCGACGCGACAGCTGCACGGAAGTGTCTCTAGTAGCGGTTGGGTGAGGTGCGGCGGGGTGGGCGGCCTCGGCGGTCGCGGCTATCCCGGCGGCCGTAGGCGGGCTCGGGAGGGATGCGATAGCCCTCGGGGTAGAGGACGACGAAGCGGCGCGGGCCTTCGCCGGAGCTGGCGGTCTGGAGGCCGGAGTCCTTGAGGAACATGTGGAGCATGCGGCGCTCACGGGAGTTCATGGGCTGGAAGCGGAAGGGCTCGCCGGTGTCTTCGACTTCATCGATGGCCGAGTCGGCGGCTTCGCGGAGGATGCGGGCGCGGGAGGCCTTGTAGCCGTTGGCGTCGAAGGAGATGCGATCGTGATCTTCGGGCTCGAGGCGAAGCATCTTGGCGGAGACGTGCTCGAGGGAGCGGAGGAGCTCGCCATCGCTGGAGAGAAGGAGATCGCTGTCGGGGCCCTTGCACTCGACGTAGATGTCGCGGCGTTCGAAGCCATCGGGATCGACTGCGCCGGCTCCAGCGGTGATGCGGTACTTGAGCCGCAGACCTCCTGTGGTGGTCAGGAGCCTCATGAGGCTCGCAACCTTTTCTGCAGCTACCGCTAAATCTTCCATACTCAATCAGTCCTTCAAAGGGAGAACAGAATCGACAAACCGAGAAAAGTGAAACAGTTTTCCGGGCGCAAGGCAGCCCATGACCATTATGTCACCTTAAAGACACTTGTTGATGGGATGAACATTGGCCGCGAGAATTGTTCGTCCGGGCAACGGCTCACGGCCAATGAACAATCGTTTGTGCGAACTGGAAACTATTTTCTGCCCTGGATGGTTTTGGCGGCTATGGGGCGTTGACCGGGCTTGGGAGCAGCCTGCTTGCGGCGTGCGCGCTTGGCGGCGATCTCTTTCATCTCGCGGCCGAGAGAGGTTTGGTTCATCACCAGCTGCGTGGCGATCATGACGATGTTGCCGACGTTCCAGTAGAGGGCCAGGCCGGAGGCGTATTGCCAGGTGAGGTAGCCGGAGAAGATGGGCATGACGAAGGCCATCATCTTCTGCTGCTGCGGGTCGACGCCGGGGGAGGGCGTGTAGAACTGCGCGAGGAACGAGGTGGCCACCATGAGGATGGGGAGGATGTGGTAGGGGTCGGCGGCGGAGAGATCGGGGAGCCAGAAGAAGTGCGCCTGGCGGAGCTCGACGACCTTGGTCATCATGGTGAAGAAGGCGAAGAGCAGCGGGAGCTGGATGAGCGAGGGGATACAGCCACCGAGCATGCTGACGCCGTTGGCCTTCTGCATGGCCATGACCTCTGCGTTCATCTCGGCGGCCTTGGGGTCGGTGGGCTTGGGGTTTTTGTACTTGGCCTTGATGGCGTCGATCTGCGGCTGGATGCGCTGCATCTTGAGCGCGGACTTCATGCCCTGAATGCGGAGGGGCAGAAGGACGACGTTGATCATGATGGTGAAGATGATGATGGCCCATCCCCACGAGTAGTTGTGGGCGACTGCATCATGCGGGGCGATCCAGGAGTGGACGGCGCGGAGGCCGAGGAAGAGGTACTTGCCGATGGGGCCGAAGAAGCCGAAGTCGAGCAGGGGTTCGAGGTTGCCACCGTCGGCGGTGTGAATGTTCTTGAGGACCTCGATGGCCTTGGGGCCGACGAAGACGCTGGTCTGGGTGTGGCCGGATACGTCGCCCAGGGCAGCGCCCAGGACAGGCAGCTCCTTGGAGGCTGGCGCTGCACCCTTGTCGTTGCTGGCCTTCACCTTGGCGATATCGATCTTGTGCTGGAAGGTTACGACGGAGGCATCGTCGGGCTTGTCGGGCATGAAGACAGCGCCAAAGTACTGGTCGCCTACGCCGGCGAAGTCGAAGGGGCCGTTGAGGGTGGCGCCGCCGGAGATCTTCTTGAAGGAGAGATGCTCCACCTTGCCGCTGGCGCTGGTATCGATCTGGGCGCCGGCGTAGGTGAGGGCGGTTTCCATGTCGCCGAGGCCGGCGGGCCAGGATACGAGGGCGCGGATGGGAGCGCCGTCGCGAAGGACCTGGGTGTCGGCGTGGATGACGTAGGTGTCGGAAAAGGTGAAGGTCTTGGTGACCGAGAGATTGCCCTGAGAGTACTTGAAGGTGAGGGTGTTGGGGGCCTGCAGCGCTCCAGTGGCCGAGGGGACATAGAGCGCGGTCGCGAGCTGCTGGTTGAGGTTGGCGTCGTAGGTGTAGAGCGAGAGGGGATAGCCGTAGAGTTTGGCTGCGCCGTCGTGGACCATGTCGAGCGGATTGCCGGCGTTGTCCTTGTACTTCTTGAGGATCCAGGAGGTGACCTGGCCGCCCTGGTTGGAGAACGTGATCTTGTAGAGGGTGTTCTCGACCGTGGTGGTGGTCTGGGCTGCGGCAACGACTGCGGGCGTGGCCTGGGCGGAGGTGGCCGCGGAGGAAGGTGTCGCTGTGGTCGGGGTTGCGGGCGACGAGGTGCTGGCGGCGGGCGCGGTCACGGCAGCAGGATGCTCTGGCGACTCGAGGGCGGGATTTTTCTGGGCTCGCCAATATTGCAGGCCGAAGATGACGCCGAGGGCGACGATCATCATGAGAAGAAACGAGCGATTGTCCTGGCTTCCACCACCGCCCTGATTGGGATTACGAAACTCTGGCAAGAGGGATTCCTACGCTTTCCAAGGCCGGTATGGGGTCACGGCCAGTCAACTTCTAATGGTAAATGGTGAGAGTGGCGTTTTGGTCAAATGGGGCGCGTAATCGGGCTTAGGGTGCTGGGCTTAGGGGACTGGGTCGTGGCCGCCGTGGGCGAAGGGATGGCAGCGGGCGATGCGGCGCAGGGCGATCCAGGTGCCGCGCAGCCAGCCGTGGCGGACGACGGCCACATAGGCGTACTCGCTGCAGGTGGGGAGGTATTTGCATTGGGTTACGGCAAAGACGTGGAGGAGGGGAGAGACGCCGCGCTTGTAGAACGCTAGGAGGGCGGCGGCGGTGCGCTCGCGGCGCGGACTGGCGGCAGGCGCGGTCATGCGGTTGCGGGTGCCGAGGGCTCGCGGGTCGGGTTGCGGTCGTAGGCTGCCTGGACGCTGCGAAAAATGGTCGCGACTTCGCGTTTGAGCTGGGCGAAGTCGAGGTCGATGACGGTGCGACGCGGGTGCAGGATGACGTCGACGGGCGCGGTGAGCTGGGGGAGGGCGGCACGGACGGCCTCGCGCATGCGGCGCTTGATGCGATTGCGATCGACTGCTTTGCCGAGGGCCTTAGGTACGGTGAGGCCGATGCGGGGGCCGGGTGTGGCGGAACGTCTATCTGCAGGGCGAGCGGCGTGGAAGTAGGCGAGCTGCTTGCCGAACTGTTTGCGGCCAGCCTTGTAGACGAGCTGGTAGTCGGCGTGTTTGCAGAGACGATGGGTCATAGGAGAAGCGAGATGCGAGATGCCGAGATTCGAATCGCGGCACTCGAATCGGAACTCTCGCAGGCAAAACGCGCTCAACACGCAAAAACGCGCTCAACGGGAGTGCTCCCCTGAGCGCGCGGTGGGACGAGGCGCGTAACCGCGCGACTAGTCGCGGAAGCCTGCAGAGACGGCGATCTTATGACGGCCCTTGGCGCGGCGGCGGCTGAGGACAGCGGCGCCGGCCTTGGTGGCCATGCGGGAAAGGAAGCCGTGAACTTTGCTGCGACGGCGGCGATTGGGTTGGAAGGTGCGCTTGGGCATGATGTTCGTCCTGTATCAAATTTCGAAGATGTGTGCTGGTCTCGATCGCGTGGGCGACGTACCGTTATGTGCGGCGCGAGACACTGGAGAGGCTGTAAGGGCCAACTCGACAGCAAGTCTTGAGTATATCTGAGTTGAGGAAAACGAGCAACGAAATACGGCGCTGAGGGGATTGCGAGGGTTGACCGATGCGGTTACCGAATGTGGTTTACGGATTCTTCACAATGGATGGTGCAACTCAAAAAAAGTTTCTCATTTTGGTTAATTTCGCTTGCCAGAGAGGACGGGTTGGCGTGCTAGTATCGATTCCGTTCCGTGATGTGTGAATGCCTCACGGTGAAATTATCCTGAACGGGCCACGATACTGCTTCACTCCTCCAGCGCGGAGTACGGCGCTGGGTTTCAATTCCATTTCAAGATGGCACGCTTCGCGACTTCTCGCGAAGACGGACTTTTATTGCCTCTTTTCCGAATATCGCCGTGGCGAGCTTGCAAGAGTGGACGACTATAGGAAAGTAAGGAAGACTTAGACGATGTCATTTGTTCCAGTCCCGGCAGCCGTATTGAACCAGTGGGTTCGGATTCTGGGTGCGCTCGAGAAAAAGATCAACCGCCAGAGCTTTGAGACGTGGTTGAAACCGACGCGCTTCTCGCACATCACCGGGCGCACACTGCATGTACGAATTCCCTCCGAAGAGTTTCAGCATATTGGCGATCGCTATGGCGATCTGATTGGCGAGGCGATTGATAATCTGGGCCTCGAGATCGACCAGGTGGTGTTCCAGGTGCCGCCGCAGGAAGCTCCTGTGCGGGTGCGGGAGGATGGCGGCTTTGCGCCGCAACCGAGCCACAGCCAGAACGCTCCACGCCGCGGCAATGGCGCGGCGATGCCTGCGGGGCCGGAGCAGTCGCGGTTTGACTGGAACACGGCGGCGCAGCTTAATCCGCGCTACCAGTTCGATTCGTTTGTGATTGGCAGCGGCAACCAGTTCGCGCAGGCGGCGGCGCAGGCCGTGGCTGAGCGGCCATCGAAGGCGTATAACCCGCTGTTCGTCTATGGCGGCGTGGGGCTCGGGAAAACGCATTTGATGCAGGCGATTGGACACCTGGTGAAGGCGCGCAATCCGCTGGCTTCGGTGAGCTATGTGTCGGGCGAGAAGTTCACCAACGAGATGATCAACTCGGTGCGCTATGACAAGATGACGGGCTTCCGCGACAAGTACCGTACGGTGGACGTGCTGCTGATCGACGACATCCAGTTTCTGGCCGGCAAGGAGCGCACGCAGGAGGAGTTCTTCCACACGTTCAATGCGCTGCATGAGCAGAGCAAGCAGATTGTGGTGGCGAGCGATCGTCCTCCTAAAGAGCTGAACGATTTTGAAGATCGGCTGCGCTCGCGGTTTGAGTGGGGGCTGGTAGTCGACATTCAGCCGCCGGACCTTGAGACGAAGGTTGCGATTCTGCAGCGTAAGGCCGAGCTTGAGCAGACTACGCTGCCTACAGACGTGGCGCTGTTTATTGCAGGCAACGTGCGGACCAATGTGCGTGAGCTTGAGGGCGCGCTGGTGCGGCTGATTGCTTGGTGCTCGCTGCATGGCGTGGAAATTACGCTGCCTACGGCGCAGCAATGCCTGAAGCAGTTTATCGACACGCAGGTTCGCAAGATCACGATTGAAGCGATTCAGCGGGCGGTTGCTGAGAGCTTTGGGATGCGGGTTGCGGAGTTGAAACAGAAGAACAACTCGCGGCAGATTGTGGTGCCGCGGCAGATCGCGATGTACCTGGCCAAGCAGTTGACCGAGGCGAGCTTGCCGGAGATTGGGCGGCAGTTCGGCGGCAAACACCACACTACCGTGATGCACTCGATTGCGAAGATTGATGCGCAGCGGCGGACGGATAAGGACCTTAATCGCACCGTCAATAAGCTGATGGAGACGCTGGGGTGAGGTAGGAAACAGGAAGTTGGAAGTAGCGGAGGCCGCCAGGGATGGCGGCCTTTGTGTTTCACGCGAGGAGTGTCTTTTGCATCCAAGGCGGGAGAGGGATGCGGGTCGTGGAGAGGGCGGTGATGGCGAAGCCGGCTCGGGGTGAGGCGCGAAACGATGCTCAAGCCAGTGTGCGGGCTTTGGGCTGGTTGAATTTTTTTCTCGCTGACATTCAGACGGGGGTGGGCCCGTTTGTGGCGGCGTATCTAGCGGCCAACCGCTGGGATCCACGGGCTGTGGGGTTTGCGCTAACCGGGGGTGGGTTGGTGACGGTGGCGGTTGCGCCGTTTGCTGGTGGGATTGTCGATGCGAGCACACGTAAGCGAAGGGTGATTGCTGTTGCGACGCTGGCGCTTTCGGTGGGCGCGGTGCTGATTGCGATGGGGTCGAGACGACCGTTGATTGCCGTGGCTATGACGTTGATTGGCGCGGCGGCGGCGTTTCTTGGTCCGAGTCTTGCGGCGATCACACTGGGCATCGTTGGCAAGAACGGATTCGATCGGGTGTTTGGGCGCAACCAGGGATTCAACGCTGCTGGCAATGTGGTCACAGCGCTTGCATTGGCGGGTGTGAGCTGGCTGCTGGGGTTGCGCAGCATCTTCATCGCCGCGGCTGCGTTGGCGATTCCGGTTTGGGTGACACTGCGCAGCATTGATCCCAACGCGATTGATAACGATTTGGCGCGTGGTGACGGGGACAAACAGGAGAAGGGCGGGGCGGCTCGGTTCTTCAAGATCTGCACCGACCGCACGCTGTTGATCTTCTTTGCCTGCGCGTTTCTGTTTCACTTCGCGAACGCAGCGATGCTGCCGCAGCTGGGAGAGATGCTGGCGAAAGGGGATCAACGCGCGGCGGCGCCGTTCATGTCGGCCTGCATTATTGTGACGCAGTGCGTGATTGCCGCTTCGGCTGCGAGTGTGGGGCGGCTGGCTGGCAGCGTTGGGCGGAAGCCGCTGTTGATGATTGGGTTTGGGGTTTTGCCGGTGCGGGGTTTCTTGTATTCGCTCACGCATGTGACAGGAGCGTTGATTGCGATTCAACTGCTGGACGGTGTGGCGAACTCGATCTTCGGGGTGGTGTCCATTCTGTTGGTTGCCGATCGTATGCGCGGCAAGGGACACTTCAACCTCGCACAGGGAGCGCTCGCGGTTTGTGTTGGGCTGGGTGCGGCGTTGAGTAATGCGTACGGCGGGATGCTGGCGCGACGCTTTGGTTTTGGCTGGTCGTTCGTGGGCCTGGCCGCCGTTGGGTTGGTTGCGTTCGTGTTGCTTTGGAGTGGCGTACCGGAAACATTGACTACTTCTGGAGCCGGCTAGGCGGTGAGGATGATCTTGCCGTGGCTGCCTTTTTCGGCGAGGGTCTGGGCGGCGGCGGCTTCGGATAGAGGCATCAGGCTGTCGATGGGGAGCTTGAGTTTGCCGTCGCGAATGGCCTCGCCGTAATGGATGAAGGTCTTCGGATCGGGCGTGGCCATGATGGCGTTCACGTGGACCGTTGGGTGGAGGGCGGCGTTCGACGGAGGACCGAGGACGCTGCCGAAGTTTCCGTCGGGCTTTACCTTGGCGAGGAGTTTTGCGGCGAGGTCGTGATTGACGGTGTCGGCCACTGCATCGACGATGCCGACGGAGGCGAGGGCTTTGTCGTCGTCGGTATCAAACGCAGCAAAGGCGCCCAGCGATTTTGCTTCGTCTATCTGTTGCTTGCGGACGCCTGCGATTACCTTGGCGCCAATCTCGAGCGCGGCGAAGAGGGCGCAGCGGCCGACGGAGCCGAGAGCGCCGGTGAGGATGATGGTCTGGCCGGACTGTACCTTGGCTGCGCGGCGGATGAGTTGATCGCCGGTGACGGAGACCAGCGGTATGGCTCCGGCGGTGGTCATCTCTAGGTTTTCGGGGATGAGGGCGAGGTCGGTGGCTTTGATGAGACAGAACTCGGCATAGCTGCCGTTGGAGAGGCCGAAGACACGGTCTCCAACTTTGAATCCTTCGACGCCTTCGCCGAGTTTGGCGACCGTGCCTGCGAGGTCGCGGCCGAGGATGGCGGGAAAGGTGATGGGGAAGCGCTCCTTTGCAGCGCCCGAGCGGATCTTCCAGTCGATAGGATTCACGCTTGCGGCGTGCACACGCACCAGGACTTCGCCGCGCTGGGGTGTGGGGTCGGGAAAGTCTTCGTAGACGAGTTTGGATGGCGGACCGTATTCGTGCAGCACAACCGCTTTCATGAAGGCACCTCTGCAAGGTTGAGATGCAGGGGAACGGATGGATGGCTGCGCGCATCTGAACTGCTGAGGACTGAGACATGCCGGAGAAAAAAGCAGCGAAGAAGGCGGGAAAGAAGTTGGCGAAGGAACATGGGAAGAAGCATCACGAGGGGAAGGATTTGCGTCGTGCGTATGAGCACCTGGGGCGTTTGGGTGGACTGGAGAAGCTGGTGACCGCAGGAGTTCGAACGCAGATTGGCGTGTTGACCGAGGCGGCGCAGCGGAGTTTGCAGCAGGGTGAACAGAAGATGGCGGCGGACTTACTGCGCGCTGGAGAGCATTTGGGATTTGGCTCGCTGGCGTCGCAGGCGAAGGCTAGCCGGATTGGTGATGATTTGGCGTCGGCGATTGATGCGGAGTATGAGCACCTGGTGGATAAGGCCGAAGACCATTGGGGAAAGCATGATGGCAATCGGCCGGCGGGGATCGAGGAGGTGTATGAGTCAATGTTGGACGCGGCGAATGTTGCCTATGGGAAGGGAGCGTATCGGCGGGCGTTGGAGTTTGCGCGCGGTGCGGAGGCGCTTGCGCATGTGCGCGGCGGGCATGTGATGGGGATTGAGGATGGAAGCGGTGGGAAGGAAACGGCACGGCTATGTGGCTAGCCAGGTGTTGTCGGGTGGTTGGTGTGCTTCGCGTTCCGCGAGATTTTTGAGGAGGGCGAAGCGCTGGCGGCAGAGCCGGCGGATGTGGGGCGCGAGGATGAAGCGGGCGGCGATGCGGCCGAGGGGGCCGAAGGGCAGGGTGAAGCGGACTTCGTCGCGGAGTTCGGTTAGGGGCGCGTGGGTGATGGGGCTGGTGAATTCGGCGAAGTGGTGGTCGTGCTGGAAGAAGGCGAAGCGGCCGCGTTCCTGCGTGTCCTGAAAGAATGCCTCGGCTGTGATGTCGTGATGGCCAAGGCGGGTAAGGTGTTCGTGGGGTGGGATGAAGGCTGTGATGAGGGTGTGGTGCTGGGTGGGCAGGCCAAACTTCCAGCCGCGCCAGATGACGCGGCTGTTGGCGACGACGTGACCTGAGGTGAGGCTGCCGTTTGCGCCCGTCGGCGTCATGCCTAGTGTTTGCTGGACGAGAGCGAGGCTTGTGGAGAGCTCGAAGAGGCGTTCGATGGGGGCGTGGACCTGGGCACTCTCGCGGACGATGAACATGCTGCTTTCAGTATGCCGGTCGGGTGGGTTGGGGTGTGGCCCAGGGTTGCGTGGCATCAACGTGCAGGTGGAGTTATTTGCTTCCCGGGAAATGCTCTACATGGATGTCGCCGTTGCGGCTGAAATAGAGGACGCGGCGGCCGTTGACGAAGACGCGGTAGGCTGCGGTGCCGGCTTCCATGGCGCGGAGGATGAATTCGGGATAGCGGACTTCGTCGCGTTGGGCTGCGCGAATTGCGGCGATGAGGGCTTCCTGGGAGAACGACTGGGCTACGGCGCGGGGTGGGAGGGTGAGGGGCTCGGAGTGGGTGCGGCCGTCGGGGAGATAGTAGGTGACTTCGCGGCGGAGCAGGTCCTTGTGATAGCCCTCGATGTTTGCGGCGACGAGCGCGGCGATGACCTCGGGGAAGGTGATGGTGCCGGCCTCTGACTGATGGAGCATCGATTTCATTATGTCGGTATTCATGATCCCTCCTGGTTGACGAGGAAACTAATGGGCGTGGGACTCACTCTGTGGGAAGGGTGCTGAGGTGATTGGCTTCTACCAGTTTTCTGAGGGTGGTTACGAGGCGCTTGCGTTGTTTCGGGGAGAGTGCGGCGAAGAACTCTTCGTCATTCTCGTCTGCGCGGCGCGCGAGGGTTGGAACGAGGTTGCGGGCCGCCGGGGTGAGCGCCAACGTCTGGTAGCGACGGTCATCTTTGGCGTAGGTGCGAACGATCAGGTGTTTGGCGATCAATCGGTCGGCGAGTTTGGAGACCGCGCCGCGGGTGAGGCCGGTGATCTCTGCGAGGTCGCTTGGGGCAGTTCCTTCGCGATCGAACATCTCGCGGAGGATGACCCATTCCGCGACGGTGACGCCGCTGCTTTGTAGCTTCTGCGCAAACGCGTAGGAGACATGGTTGGAGACGTAGCGAAGCCAGAAGCCGATGTGGCTTTGTAGATTGCTGGGCGGGGTGGCTTGTTCGGCTCTCATGCTTGATTTAATATAGTTGCCTAGTAAACGATTATCAAGTACTTTGTTTAGATTTCAGAAACTCAAGTATTGCTGCCATGCCTTGGGATCTTCGGCGATCTTACGGATGGCTTCGTTGCGCTGGTGCAGAAAACGTGTCAAGTAGCGGCGAAGAACGAGCGTCTCGGCAATCCAGCCGAGCGGCCCTAGCGGCGCGGCGAAGCGGAGTTCGTCGCGCATCAGCGTGTTTCCTTCAGGTGTTGCGTAGTAGTAGTGGTCGTGCACAAAGCTCTTGAACATGCCACGGAGCATGATGTCCTGAAAGTGATGGGGTGGTTCGTACGCTGAGATCACGGATTCGTGGGTGAGTAAGAAGCCAAAGTGCCGACCGCGCCACGTGACCGTTTCGCCGGGTCCCATGATGCCGTGGGTCACGCCGGCGATTGCTATCTCGCTTGTGGGCGACGTGCTTTCCACGTGCAGATCGACGTTGAGGGACAAAAGAAAGCAGCGCTCCGGAGGCGCTGCAATCTTTGTCTCGAGCTGGATGAGCTGCATTACAGCTCCATGGAGTGGTCGGTGACGAGTTTCGTTGCACGGGCTATGAAGGTGTCGAGGGGGACGCTGCCTTCGTCGCCTTTGGCGCGGACGCGGACGGAGACGCTGTCGGAGGCGGATTCCTTGTCGCCGAGGATGAGGATGAAGGGGATTTTCTGGAGGCCGAAGTCGCGGATCTTGGCGTTCATTTTTTGATTGCTGAGATCGGATTCGACGCGGAGGCCGGCGGCTTCTAAACGCTGCTGAACGGACTTTGCGTAGTCGTGGTGCTTCTCACTGATGGGGACGAGGCCTACCTGCACGGGGGCCAGCCACATGGGGAAGGCTCCGGCGTAGTGCTCGATAAGCACGCCGAAGAAGCGTTCGATGGAGCCGAAGAGGGCACGGTGGACCATGACGGGCTGGTGCGGTGCGCCGTCTTCGCCGATGTACTCGAGGTCGAAGCGGGCGGGGAGGTTCCAGTCGAATTGCACGGTTGAGAGTTGCCAGAGGCGGCCGAGGACGTCGACCAGTTTGATGTCGATCTTTGGGCCGTAGAAGGCGGCTTCGCCGGGCATGGTCTTGTAGGGGATGTTTTTGCGATCGAGCACGCGGGTAAGCGAGCCGACGGACTCCGCCCACTTCTCGGGGCTGCCGATGAACTTTTTGTCTTTCGGATCCCAGGTGGAGAGCTCGATCTGAAACTTCTCGAAGCCGAAGGTCTTGAGGACGGCTTCGGCGAAGTCGATGCAGGCCTCCATCTCACCTTCGATCTGTTCGGGGGTGCAGAAGATGTGGGCGTCGTCCTGGGTAAAGCCGCGGACGCGGAGAAGGCCGTGCATGGTGCCGGAGCGCTCGTAGCGGTAGACGTTGCCCAGCTCGGCGTAGCGTTGGGGGAGGTCGCGGTAGGACTTCGGCGAGTTCTTGTAGATGAGGATGTGGCCGGGGCAGTTCATGGGCTTGAGGCGGTATTCGGCGTCGTCAAGCTCCATGGGGGGGTACATATTTTCGGCGTAGTTTTCTTCGTGGCCGCTGATCTTCCAGAGCTCGCGGCGCATGATGTGCGGGGTGAAGACCATCTGGTAGCCGCGGCGGATGCACTCTTCGCGCATCCAGTCTTCCATGGCCTTGCGGATGAGGCCGCCCTTGGGATGCCAGAAGATGAGGCCAGCGCCGGCGACTTCCTGAATGCTGAACAGGTCGAGCTGCTTGCCGAGGACGCGGTGGTCGCGGGCCTTGATTTCTTCGAGCTGCTTGAAGTGGGCGTCGAGGTCTTTGGCATCGAAGAAGGCTGTGCCGTAGATGCGCTGCAGCTGCTGATTGTTTTCGTCGCCTAGCCAGTAAGCGCCGGCGATGGAGGTGACCTTGAAGGCTTTGACGCGGCCGGTGGAGGGGACGTGCGGGCCTCGGCAGAAGTCAGTGAAGTTCCCGTTTCTGTAGAGAGATACTTCATCACCGGGTTTCGTAAAGCGCTCGATGAAGTGGACCTTCATGAATTCGGCGTCGGATTTGTAGTCGGCGAGGGCCTGCTCGCGGGGTTCGAGGATCTGGACGAAGGGTTCATCGCGCGCGACGACGTCGGCCATGCGGGCTTCGATGGCGGCGAGGTCGGCTTCGGTGAAGGGCACTTCGCGGTAGACGTCGTAGAAGAAGCCGCTGTCGGTGGCGGGGCCGTGGCCGAGCTTGGTTTCGGGAAAGAGCTCGAGGAGGGCGGTGGCCATGATGTGGGCGGCGGAGTGGCGGGCTACGTGGAGAGCGGCGGGGTCGGATTCCTTGAGGAGCTCGAGGGCTACGTCTTCATGGAGCGGCGAGGAGAGACCGACGATGCGCTCGGCGGAGGTTGCGGGGCCGGAGTACATGGCCTCTTCGGAGGCCTCGAGGGCGGCTTCGTTCTCGTTGACGGCTGCGGGGGTCAGCGGGCGGATGCGCGCGACCACGACCGCGGCGGCGAGGCGCGGAGAGATGCTGTTGGCGACGTCGAAGGGTGTTGTGCCGGCGGGGACTTCGCGGACGGAACCGTCGGGCAGCTGGATCTTGATTGGGTTGCTCACGTTATCAGGATAGAGCAAAGTTGGCGATGTTACTTCGCCATGGACAGCACTACCCCAGGGCTAAAGCCCAGATCTTGAACCGGCTGTACCGCGGGCTAAAGCCCGCTGCTAATCCGGTGAGGCCAAAACAACGGAGCCAGTTCGATACAATGGCAGAGGTCCCCGGCGGTTGGTGCGGGGCAGGAGTGAGTCCCAGCAATGACCTGGTTCAAACGCGATCCACACGAGATTTCCCCGACACCTGACCACGAGGTGCGGACGCAAGGCCTCTGGATCAAGTGCGAGCAGTGCCGTAAGCCGCTGTGGAAGGCGGATCTCGACGCCAACATGCAGGTGTGCCCGAATTGCGGGAAGCACTTCAAGCTGGCGGCTCGGGACCGGATTGAGAGCCTGCTGGAGCCGGGATATGAGCTGGTTGACCTGGAGCTGCGGTCGACGGATCCGCTGGAGTTTACCGATCTGAAGCCTTACAAGGGGCGGCTGGCGGCGGCGCAGAAGAGCACGGGCCTGAACGACGCGATTGTGAATGCGATTGGCAAGATTGGCGAGCAGGACGTTGTGCTTTCCGTGATGGAGTACGGGTTTATCGGCGGCAGCATGGGGCCGGTGATGGGTGAGACGATTGCGCGGGCGGTGGACCGGTCGCTGGAGCGGAAGGTTCCGCTGATTATTGTTTCGAGCAGCGGCGGGGCTCGGATGATGGAAGGGATTGCGAGCCTGATGCAGATGGCGAAGGTGTCGGCTGCGCTGGCGAAGATGGATGAGGCGAAGATTCCGTTCATCAGCCTGATGACGGACCCGACTACCGGTGGGGTGACGGCGAGCTTTGCGATGCTGGGCGATTTGAACATCGCCGAGCCGGGTGCGCTGATCGGGTTTGCCGGGCCGCGTGTGATTGAGCAGACGATTCGGCAGAAGCTGCCTGAGGGGTTTCAGCGAGCTGAGTTCCTGCTGCAGCATGGGTTTCTGGACGCGGTGGTGGCGCGGAAGGATCTGAAGGCTTACCTGGCCGAGACACTGAAGTGGATGACCGAAGGAAAGCAAGTTAGCGAGTCAGCGAGTTAGCAGGTTGGCGGGGTTAGCGGGTCAAACTTGCATGAGGTGAATCCATCGCGGACGGCTCTGCGGGTGGCGCTGCGGCGGGCGGCGCATCAACTGCATGATGCGAAGCCGCTGGTGTTTGACGATCCGCTGGCTGTTCCGATTCTTGGCAAAGAGCACTACGAAGAAGTGAAGCGGACGCCGGATAGCGTGAAGCGGCCGTTCTCTGCGGCGCTGCGGGCGTTTATGGTGGTGCGCGCGCGGCTGGCGGAAGACACGCTGGCTGCGGGTGTTCGGGATTTGGGTGTGCGGCAGTACCTGGTGCTGGGAGCGGGGTTGGATACGTTTGCGCTGCGCAATCCTTATGCGGGGGTGCGAGTGTTTGAGGTGGACCATCCGGCGACGCAGGCCTGGAAGATGAAGATGTTGGCGGGGGCGGGGATTGTGGCGCCGGAGAGTGCACGGTTTGTTGCGGTGGACTTCGAGAAGGATTCGCTGCGGGCGCGGCTGAAGGCTGCGGGGTTCGACGAGCGTGTGCCGACGGTTACGGCCTGGCTGGGCGTGGTGCCGTATCTGACTGCCGAAGGTTTTCGTGCGACGATGCGGCAGCTGGCGCGGTTCAAGGCGGGTAGCGAGGTGGTGTTTGACTACTCGCAGCCGCGGGAGGCGCTGCCGCCGATCGAGCAGCTGATGCTGGATTCGCTGAGTGCGCGGGTGGCGCTGGCTGGCGAGCCGTTTCAGCTTTTCTTTACTCCGGCAGAGCTTGCCGAGGAGCTGGAGTGGCTGGGGATGCGGGTGGTGGAGGATCTCGACAGCAAGGCGCTGACGGCGCGCTACTTGGCGGGACGTACGGACGGGTTGCTGCTGCGTGGTAAGGCGGGAAGGATCTGCGTGGCGGCGTCTGTGGAGTCGGAGTTGGGGGAAGTGCGAGACTGATAGACGTGATGACGTACGAGGAAGCATTGGAACGGTTGGCGGCGCTGGGGCCGGAGCTGCGCACAGGGCGCGCGGTGGGGAACTCGGGTAGCGGGGCGCGGAGGAAGTTTTCGCTGGAGCACATTCGCGCGCTGTTGAAGGCGCTTGGCGAGCCGCAGCAACGCTTCGCGTCGGTGCTGATTGCGGGCACGAACGGCAAGGGCTCTACGGCGTCGACGCTGGCGTCTATTACGAACGCTGCTGGGATCAAGACGGGACTGTATACGTCGCCGCACCTGGTGCGGGTTAATGAGCGGATCAAGGTGTCTGCTGGCGGAGGCGTGGGGGGTGGTGAGCTTCGCGAGATTCCGGACGTGGACTTTGGGCGGATCTATGGGCTTGTCGATACGGCGACGGTGGGCCTTATTGCGAGCGGGGGATTGCCGCACTATCCGAGCTTCTTCGAGCTGCTTACCGCGATTGCGTTTGCGTGGTTTGCGGAGCAGGGTGTGGAGCTTGCTGTGCTTGAAGTGGGGCTGGGCGGGCGGTTGGACGCGACGAATTCGGTTGAGCCGATCGTTAGCGTGATCACTGATATTGGGATCGACCACACTGAATATTTGGGGAACACGATCCGCGAGATTGCGGGGGAGAAGGCGGGCATTCTGCGACAGGATGGGGTGCTGGTTACGCTGGCGCAACATCCTGAAGCGAACGCCGCGATTGGCGAGATGGCGGTGCGGCTGAATGTGCGCGGTGTGGATGCGGCGCGGTGTCTGCCGGTGAGGCAGGGATCAGGGATTCGGGAACAAGGATTAGGTTCGCCGCTGATGCGCAATGTTTACGACTTGGTGCTGGATGGTGATGTTCTGCACGTTGACTCGCCACTGGCTGGACAGCATCAGCAGCGGAATGTGGCGTTGGCGATCGCGACGGCTCTCGAGTTGCGCAGTAATCAAAGGCTCCGCGACGGGCGTGCGTTCGCGATTACCAATGTTGCGATTGAGCAGGGAATTCGCGAGACGCAGTGGCCGGGGCGGCTGGAGTGGATTGCGTCGACGACCGCGCAGGCTCCGCTGTTGCTGGATGTCGCACACAATCCGGCGGGGGCCTGGACGCTGCGCGCGGCGATCTCGCAACTGCCTGAGGAGCTACCGCGCACGCTGATCTTCGGCTGCCTGGCGGATAAGCAGATCGACGAGATGGAGCAGGTGCTGCTGCCGCTGTTTGATTCGACTTCGGGGGATCCAGCGCGGGCGGGCGACCACGTGATCCTTGCGCCGGTGCACAATCCGCGGGCTGCGACAGTGGAAGAGCTGGCTGCCGCTGCACTTCGGCTGGAGGTTCCTGTGCTCGTGGCGAGTGATCTGCGGGATGCGTTGCAGCAGGCCCAAGCGCTTACGCCGGCGGAGGGCGTGATTGTCGCGACGGGTTCGGTGTTCCTTGTTGGCGAGATACGCGCGCTGGCGTTAACGCAAGCGGGGTAGCATAGGGGAGATGTCTGCAGCCGACCAGATCGTGAAGACGGAAGAGCCAGCGCCGCAGGAGGCACCCCGGGTGGTGATCTCGTGGCGCCGGCGATGGGTGAACTATCTTGTCTTCGTTCCCCTGGTGGCGTTGGCCACTGGCTTCTTCGGAACGATTTCGCTGGTGTGTGGGGTGTGGGATAAATCCGGGCGGCAACAGCACGCTATCGCCAGCATCTGGGCGCGGATGCTGCTGCGGATCGCGATGTCGCCGGTTACGCTGGAGCATGCCGAACGGCTGCCGGTGGGTGGGGCTGCGGTGTACGCGAGCAATCACTTGAGCTACTACGACACGCCGGTGGTGTTTGCGAAGCTGCCGTTTCAGTTTCGGATTCTGGCTAAGGCGCCGCTGTGGAAGATTCCGTTCATCGGGTGGTATCTGCAGCGGTCCGGGCAGGTGCCGATTGATCAGAGCTCGTCGCGCGCGGGCATCACGAGCCTGGCGCGAGGAGCGCGTGCGCTGGAGAGCGGGATGCCGATGGTGATCTTCCCGGAAGGCGGACGGGCGTTCAACGGGGAGCTGCAACCGATGCTGGCCGGCGCTGCGTGGATGGCCATCAAGGCGCAAGTGCCGCTGGTTCCGATGACGCTGGTGGGGACCTACGAGCTACTGCCGATCCATGTGTACGCGTTGAAGCCGCGGCCGATCAAGCTCATTATCGGTGAGCCAATTGCTACGGTCGGGATGTCTACGCGGGATGCAGAGGCGCTTACCGATAGACTGCGCGGGATCATCCATGAAACATATATCGCGGCGCATGGATGATTGGGCCGCACGGATTTTGCTCCGCCGCGCAGGGTAAACTCGCTGTGTGATCGCGCATCTTCGTGGACAAATTCTGAGCAAGACTCCTAACGCTGTTGTTATTGACTGCGGTGGCGTGGGGTATGAGCTGGCTATCTCTGTTGCAACTTTTACCGAGCTTGGCGAGGTTGGCGCCGAGACCCGGCTGCACGTTCACACGCATGTGCGCGAGGACGCGCTGCTGCTGTTTGGGTTTGCGGAGCCTACGGAGAAGCGGCTGTTTGAGAAGCTGCTGACGATTTCGGGGATTGGGCCGAAACTGGCGATTACGGTGTTGAGCGGCATCTCGGCTGACCGGCTGGTGGGCGCGATTCGGAGTGGGGATCACGCGACGCTGACGAAGATTCCTGGCATCGGGAAGAAGACTGCCGAGCGGGTGGTGCTGGAGCTGAAGGACAAGCTGGATGATCTTGCCGGGTTTACGGCTGAGGGTGTGGTGGTGCGGCCATCGCTGGGGGCGACTGCGGAAGATGTGCTCAGCGCGTTGGTGAATCTTGGGTATCCACGGCCGATTGCGCAGAAGGCGGTTGAATCGGCGGCGAAGGATGCGGCGGTGTCGGGAGACTTTGAGCGGCTGTTCCGGGCGGCGATGGCTGCGGTGCGCTAGAGGCTAGGCGCGGCGGCGGTATTTGACCGCGAAGTCGTAGCCGGGGTTGGGTGGAAAGAGCTCGGCTACTATGCGCAGGCGCGCAGCGAGGGCTGCCGGGCTCAGCAGGGGATACTCGCGTTCGCGCAGCTCGCTGTAATCGAAGTCGAGCGCGAGCGACAGCAGATAGATCGCGACCGCATCCGAGAACGCGGCCTCGAGATACAGGCTGCGGTCTTTGTCGCTGATGGGGGATTGCAGGGGCTGTGCGGCTGCGTTCAACTGGCCTGCGGTGGAAGCCGCATTTGCCTCGCTGGCAAAGGCGCGCTGTCGTGCTGAGAAGCTGGCCATGCCGCGGTTACGCCGAGGCGCGACGGGTGCGGCCTCGGGCTGTGCGTTGGCGGGGCGGCCGAAGGCGAGATTGCGCGTCTCCCAGGCATCGATGCTGGTCTCGCCGCGGACACCGCCGAGGGCCTGCTTCCAGACGAGGTCCGCGAAGACTTCGGGCGTGCCGGCCTGGTCGACGAAGGCATGGGCGACGTTGATGAAGAACTCGAAGCTGAGGGCGAAGCGGTCGCCCATGAGGCGGGTGGAGATGAAGACCCCGCGACGGCCGTGGCCGAGTTCTACGTTGCGATGGCAGATGGCGGCGTCGGAGAACTCGTCGGTGTAGGCGCTGGCAACCATGGTGGGTTCGGCAGCAACCTCGCTCTTCATGAAGGCTTCGGGGTCGGCTTCCACGTTGTCCGCGGCGGCTTCGCGGAGTGCAAGCGGAACAAAATAGTAGGTATTCGCCTTGAGCGCGGCGGTGATGGCCGTTGGCACCGTCTCGAGCATGCGGTCGAGGTCGAGGTCGGCGAGGCCGGTTTCGCCGAAGGTGGCAAAGCTGACGCCGTTGGGCGACTGGCGGACTTCCGTATCGTGCGCGATCTGCGCGGCGTTCACCAGGCTGGCGGCGCGCACTAATTGCGGGGTACGCGGCTGGCCGGTCTGTACAGTCTCTGCCATTGGCTTATTCTAAATGAGTATGGCTACTGCAAACGATGTGGAACGCGCGCGACGTGATGGTGAGTTGTTTGGGATCCCGCTCGGAGACCTGGGCTGGTTTCAGTCTCTGATCATGGGTGTCGCTACCGGAATGGCGGCGTTCTTCCTGACTACCTTCCTGGCGATTGTGGCGCTGCTGGTCTACATGATGGCGACGGGCAAGCATCCGGACTTCGCGGAGACGTACCGTCTGGCGGGATTCCCGGTGGGTGTGGTGGTGATGGCGTTCGCGCTGATCTTCCTGGGCGTGCAGTGGGCGCGACGGATGAAGCGCAAGATGAGCAGGACGTAGAGGCCATCGCCCTCCCTCTACAAAATCTCTGCAAAATTCTCTGTCAGATCGTGCGGTGGGGCGCGTATTCTTACGCCATCCGGTTTTCCCCCATTTGCAATCCCTCTGAGGAGTTTTTCCCATGGCGAAGTTCGCTTGTACCTTGCTGCGTCGGAGATCGACTGCGGCTGTGCTGATGGTCGTAGTTGCAACGGTTTCTCTTGGCGCCTGCTGTTCGGGTGCCAACGCACAGGACAAGAAGAAGCACGAGGAAGCTAAGCCCGTGCCGTCTTATTACGGGCCGCAGCCTGCGACTGAGTCGCTCGATCTTGGCATGTATCAGCGGATTCGCGAAGAAGGCTTTCAGCACGGCAAGGTAATGGAATTCGGCGAGGCGCTGAATGATGGGATCGGACCGCGGCTGACGGGTTCGCCCAACATGGCGAAGGCCAATGCGTGGACGCGCGACACATTGACGGCGATTGGGTTGGCGAATGCGCACCTGGAAGACTGGGGCGAGTTCGGCATGGGATGGTTCCAGGTGAATACGTGGGCGCGCATGGTGTCGCCCGATCCGGAGCCGCTGTGGATGCAGGCTGCTCCGTGGTCTCCGGCAACCAAGGGACCGGTGAGTGGCGAGATTGTCTACGTGCCGCTGAATGACGCGAAGGAACTCGACGAGCTTAAGGGCAAGCTGGCTGGGAAGATTGTGCTGCTCGGATCGACGCGGCCGACGCCGGACATCACCAAACCGCTGTTTACGCGCTATACGGACGAAGAGCTGAAAGAGATGGAGAGCTATGAGCCGGGCGGCTCGTTCTCACTCTCCAGCCCTGCGTTCCGGACGCGTTATGCGGACTACATGAAGCGCGCTGCGCTGCGTAAACAGGCGCTCGCCATGATGGAGAGTGAAGGGGTGCTTGCGATTATTACGCCGAGCCGCGACAGCGAGAATGGCGGCGGGACCGGCATCATCTTCGATGACAACGGCGCCAATCTCGCGCGCGATGCGCAGAAGCCGGAGAATGCGATCAAGATTCCTAATGCCGTGATGATGATTGAGCACTATAACCGGCTGGCGCGGATGGTGGAGCATCACGTGCCCGTTACGGTCGAGGTGAATATCGAGACCAAGTTCACGGGCGATCATGAGCACGGGTTTGATACGGTCGCCGAGATTCCGGGCAGCGATCCTGAGTTGAAGGACCAAGTGGTAATGGTGGGTGGGCATCTCGACAGCTGGATCTCTGGTACCGGCGCTACGGATAACGGTGCGGGTACGATTGTGGCCATGGAGGCGGTGCGGATTCTGAAGGCGCTCGATCTGCATCCGCGCCGCACGATTCGCATTGCGCTGTGGAGCGGCGAGGAAGAGGGCCTGTTTGGCTCGCTGGGCTATGTGAAGCAGCACTTCGGCACGTTCGCTCCGCCGGCAACGCCTGATCCGGCGGGCCTGCCGAGCTTCATGGGGCATCATGGCGCGTTCCAGCCGACCGCGGAGTGGGACAAGCTCGACGCGTACTACAACCTGGATAACGGTACGGGCAAGGTGCGTGGCGTGTACACGCAGGGCAACTTTGCGATTGCGCCTATCTTCGCGCAGTGGATCGCGCCACTGGCTGACCTGGGTGTTACGACGATTACGAATCGGAACACGGGCGGGACCGACCACCTGTCGTTCGACGCGGTGGGGCTGCCTGGGTTCCAGTTTATTCAGGACCCGATGGACTACGAGACGCGCACGCATCACTCGGATATGGACACCGTCGATCGGCTACACCCGGCGGACCTTGAGCAGGCCGCTGTGGTGGAAGCGATCTTCTTGTGGAATACCAGCCAGCGCGACGCGATGATGCCACGCAAGCCGTTCCCGCACCCGGAGCTTGATCAGAAGCTGAGTGCGCCGCTTAAGGGCATCTATCCGAACGCAACGGAGTAGTTGATTCGGGATGAGGGCTGCGGCGGAGACTTCGGTCTTCGCCGCGGTTGTTTGGGGGACTGCTGGCCGGGTTATAGTAGCGGCATGAAGGCGATCCCGCATCCGCGATCCACGACGCTGCTGCTGGCTATTGATCTGGTCGGCACCGGATTGTTTGCGGCGGAAGGGGCTGCCGTGGCGGTGAATGCCAGGCTGGATCTGCTGGGCGTGCTGGTGATCGCGGTGGTGACCGCGACCGGCGGCGGAATTATTCGCGATGTTCTGTTGGGGGACAGTCCGCCGAGCTCCATTCGCGACTGGCGGTACTTCTTTACGGCCCTGGTCGCAGGTGCTGGCGTTTTTGTTTTCCGGTCGATGACGCATTTCGAGAATGCATTGTTGGTCACCGTGCTGGACGCTGCCGGCCTGAGTTTTTTTGCGGCCGCTGGTGCGTCCAAGGCCGTCCAGTTTGGTCTGCAGCCGCTGCTCTGCGTTCTGATGGGCGGGATCACGGGGGTGGGGGGCGGTGCGATGCGCGACGTCTTGCTTGACCGAGTGCCCATGGTGTTGCGCGGCGACGTCTATGCCACGGCCGCGTTGTTCGGAGCAGCGGTTACGGTGGTGTGTCTCAGGCTGAAGCTGCGTCCTGCGATCGCGAGCGGCGCGGGGATTGTCTGCTGCTTTGTGCTGCGCATGCTTGCGGTTCATTTTCATTGGAATCTGCCGGGTGCGGTTGCTGCAGATCATGCGTGAGGCGGTGTCACTGTTCTTTGTGAGCCGCGCAGGGTTTGCGTAACATCGAAGAGGCATGCCGACCCAGTTCACTCCCGAAGCCATGAAGTTCCTCCGCGGCCTTGCGCGCAACAACGACCGCGAATGGTTCGAAGCGCGTCGCCCGATCTACGAGCGCGCTGCGAAAGCGCCCATGCTGGCGCTGATCGACGAGGTCAACGCGAGCATGATCGAGTTTGCCCCGGAGCACGTTCGCCCGCCGCACAAGGTTGCGATGCGTATCTATCGCGACATCCGCTTCAGCCCGAACAAGCAGCCGTACAAGACGCACCTGTCTGCGTGGTGGTCGCGGCGCGGGATGGAGAAGACCTCGGGCGGCGGGTTCTATCTGCAGATCAGCCCGCAGCAGGTGATGATCGCCGCGGGTGTGTACATGCCGGAGCGGGAGCAGTTGCTCGCGCTGCGGCGGTGGATGAGCGCGCACCATGAAAGCTACCGGGCGATGCTCAAGAAGCTGCTGAAGGCTCGTGGCGCGGGGTTTGAGCTTAGTGAGAGCGAAGCGCTTACCCGCATGCCCAAAGGCTTTGCGAGCGACAATGCTGCCGATGAACTGGTGCGGGCCAAGAGCTGGGGAGTGCGCGCGTGGCTGCCTGGAGAGGCGGCGCTCGAGCCTACGCTGGCGCGAGAAATTGTGCGCCGATTCCGCATGACCGCACCGCTCATCGACACGCTTAATGATGCGATTCTCACGCGTGATGAAGACGGCGCGAGCCGCGCACTGAAGACCACAACCAAGCGATTCTTCTGAACACGACACGACAAAAATCCTGTGAAGATGCGCCTTGCAGGGATCAAATTAGCAAATACCCAGCAAATATCTGTGGAAATGGGAGATTTGTCGTTGACAAAGCGCTCAGGAAGGTTGAAGGTGAACATCGGCGCGGTTCTCTGCACCCGCATGAACACTGGCGATTGACCTCTCGTAAAAGCTTCCGGCAATGTTCGGTGGAAGACGGAACGGGAGGCCGTCAGAGGCGGTTGTGGGAGATGAGCCAAGGCTCAGACTCAATCCGCTTTATCTATTGCTTATTACTTGAACGAAGGAGAAACAACATGGCAAAGGGAATTACAAAGACACAGCTCGTCCGCCTTCTCGCGGAGAAGCTCGAGCTCACCAACAAGCAGACCGCAGCGTTCCTCGAGCTCCTGGCCGAGACTGCAGTCAAGGAGACGAAGAAGTCTGGCGAGTTCACGATCCCGGGCATCGGCAAGCTGGTGAAGGCTGAGCGCAAGGCTCGCATCGGTCGCAATCCGCAGACCGGCGAGGCCATCAAGATCAAGGCCAAGACGGTGGTGAAGTTCCGCGTGGCGAAGGTTGCCAAGGACACGATCGCTCCGCCCAAGAAGTAACGAGCGCCTCTCGTAGCGAGCGCCCTGAATGTTGGATTTTGTATTCGGGTCTTGTGGAGGCTAGTGAGAAGGGCCGGAGAGTCGACGCAGATTGCGTCGGCGCTCCGGCCCTTTTGACGTTGTTGAGCTGCTAGGCTACGGCCGGTGCGTCGTGTGGGGCGCGCGGCAGAAACGCACGCACGACCAGCGCCAGCCCGACGGAAATAATCAGGCCCTGGCGCAGAGGTTGCGCGTTGAAGCTCCATCCAAACGCTGCCAGGACGAGGAACACGGCGAGAAAATAAATCTCACCAAGGATTGCCTGCACCCAATGCGGGCGAGCTCCTGCCGAGGCGACTTGCGGCTTTGGGGATGGCAGAAAGCGTGGCACGGCTTTCTTGTAATCGAGATACGCCTGGCCAAATTTCGCTGTGAGAAACGGCTCTTCGGCGAGCGCGAGCCGGACCTGGAAGATCCAAAGCAGGACCACTGCGAATACTGCGCCGCTGGGCGGCATGAGGATCGTTACGCCGAGGGTGTGGAGCAGCGTGCCGAGATACAGCGGATTGCGCGTGCAGCGATACGGGCCATCTGCGAGCATCACGTCGCCGTGCATCGTCGGCGACTTCACGATGCTTGTTCCTACGTATGCCGCGCCCCACACGCGCAGCCACGCGCCCAGGCCGGTCAGCAGCAGCGCAATCACCAGCAGGGTAACTGTGGCGGCATCGAACGCGAGCCAGCCTTGCTTGGTCAGCGCGGACGACAACACCAGCCACGTTGAGCTGGTCGTGAATCCGGGGACACCCGCGAGCGACGGCAGAAACAACCACGGCGCCGTGAAGCCGAGAAGGTAGATGAGCACGTGAATCACGAAGCGGAAGCGATACTCAAAGCGTGTAGCCTGCATCAGAAGCTGTTCTCCATGGTGTTGGATTCGGGGGGCGCGGGTGCGGATGCGACCAGCTTGTCGACTGACGCGGGCTGGGCCTCGTCCTTGTAGATCACGCCGGCCTTCATGACGAACGGCACATGCTGCAGGATCTTGACGTCTGCGAGCGGGTCGCCCTTGACGGCGATCACGTCCGCCCACTTGCCGGGCTCGAGCGAGCCCACCTTGTCGTTCCATCCCATGAGGTCTGCGGCGTTGAGTGTAGCCGTTTGGAGAGCGGCGAGAGGCGTCATGCCGAACTGGTTCACGTAGACGTCGAGCTCGTGCGCGTTGAGGCCGTGCGGATAGACCGCTGCGTCGGTGCCACAAGCCACCTTGACGCCTGCCTTGATGGCGCGGATGGCGTTCTTCTTCTCCACTGCGCTGACGTCTTTCATCTTCTGCGCGTAGAAGGGCGGGAGGTTGCCGTACTGCTGCACCCAGTCGATGAGGTAGGCGGTGGGGACGAAGTAGGTGCCGTGCTTGAGCATCATGGCGATGTCGGCGTCGTCCATGTAGCTGCCGTGCTCGATGGAATCGACGCCCGCCTCGGAGGCCCAGAGGATGGCCTGGGCTCCATGGGCGTGCGCGGCGACTTTGCGGCCGAGGCGATGCGCGTCTGCCACGATGGCCTGCATCTCCTCGAGCGTGTATTGCGACGCCTGCGGATCATCGCCCTTGGATAACACGCCACCTGAGGCGCCAATCTTGATCAGGTCGGCACCGTACTTGATGTTGTTGCGCACCATGTGTTGGACCGCTGGGATCCCGTCAGCAACGCCCTCGCCCTGCACGTGGTATTGCTCGGGCAGGAGGTTCTCGTCCATGTGGCCGCCGGTAATGCCTAGCGGCGGTCCGGAGACCTGCATGTGCGGGCCCGGGATGTGTCCCGCGTTGATCTCGTCGCGCAGGGCGACGTCGGTGAAGCCGTTCGCGCCTACGTTGCGGACGGTGGTGAAGCCGGCATCGAGCGTGGTCTTCGCGTTCTCGACGCCGAGGATCGCTTCTTTGGCGGGCGTCATGGTGAGCTCGAAGTAGGGATCGAAGTTGGTGGCCATGGTGAGGTGCGTGTGGACGTCGATGAGGCCGGGGAGGAGGGTGTAGGCTGTCAGATCGACGACGCGATCACCCGGGCCAGCGGGCGTGGTGCTGGTGGGCGCGATGGCGACGATCTTGTCGCCGGTGATGATGACGGTCTCGTCGGGCGTCTCCTTGCCCGTGTGCACGTCGAGCACATGGCCCGCGCGTAGCAGCGTGCGGCCGGCGGTGGGCTGATACGTGGGTTGAGCGAAGGCGGAAGCAGCGGAAAGCCCAAGAGCAGCGAGTGGGAGCAGCATGCGGCGCATCAGGAACCTCTATCAGTGGAAGTGGAAGTACGCGGCCCGGACCGATACGAAAATCTCACGCGCGAGCGAGGGCGGGCTACGCCCCGGGTGTATCGCCGAGCGCTGTCAGGATCGCGTCGAAATCTTCTACGCCGGAGTACTCGATGATGACGCGGCCTTTGCCCTTCTTGTCCTCGATCGTGACCTTGAGCCCCAGGCGCCGGCGCAGGGTGTCCTGTGCATCGCGGACATTGGGATCGACTACGTCTGCTGGCTTGGCGGGCTTGGCTTTGGATTCGGGATTGAGGAGCCCCTGGACATAGTTTTCGGTCGCGCGCACGGACAGATGGAGCGCCAGCACTTTCTGTGCGGCGGTCAGGATCGCCTCAGGCGATTCCAGCGCCAGGAGCGCGCGGGCGTGGCCGAAGCTGAGTTCGCCGAGCTCTACGTGGCGCTGCACTGATTCTGGTAACTTCAACAAACGAAGGAAGTTAGATACGCTGGCGCGGTCTTTGCCGGTGCGTTCCGCCATCTGCTCCTGGGTCATGTGGAAGTCGCGGCTGAGGCGCACGTAGGCGTGGGCCTGCTCCATCGGGTTCAGGTCGGCGCGCTGCAGGTTCTCGACGATGGTCATCTCCATCGCCTGGAGGTTGGAGACCTCGCGGACGATGGCGGGGATGGTCGCCTTGCCGGCCTTCTTGCTGGCGAGGAGACGCCGCTCGCCGGTGATGAGCGTGTAGCGGCCGTCCTGGCGGTGGTTTACGCCGTGCCGAACAACGATCGGCTGCACCACGCCCGACGCAATGATCGACGTCGCCAACTCGGCGAGCTTGGTCTCATCGAAGTTTGTGCGGGTCTGGAATGGGTTTCGGTCGATCAGCTCGACGTCAATCTCTAGCGGCTTGCCGGTGGAATCCACTGTGGCTGCTGCAGCGATCGAAACCGGCGCGGCTGTCGCGGGCCTGGACGGCAGGAGCGATTCCAGCCCCTTGCCCAGCGCGCGCGGCTTGTTTGCCTGCCCCTTAGCGTGTTGATCAACCTGATTCGCCATTAACCTATCCAATTCCTTGTCTATGAAAATAATTCCGTTTGGCCCGACCGATGCTGCGGTGAGCCGGGCCTGAGTCTAAGGGCCGCACTACTTTCGAAAAGGCCAAATTCCCTTTGATTCGCCAATGCTCTCGAGGACCGCGAAGTTCGGCTTCGGTCCGGGCTTCTTTGCTGGCTTCATGCCATTGCGCTCCAATAGCTCCAGCGCCAGCGCCCGGTAGGCCTCGGCACCGCGCGACCGCGGATCGTAGAGGGCGACGGGCTTGCCGTGGCTGGGAGCTTCCGCCAAGCGGATATTGCGGGGGATGGTCGTCTTGAATAGTTTGTCTTCGAAGAAGTTCTGCAGGTTGTCGCGCACCTGCTGGGAGAGGTTGGTGCGGTCGTCAAACATGGTCAGGAGCACACCCTCGATGGAGAGCTCGGGGTTGAAGCTGGCTGACACGCGGTCGAGGGTGGCCATGAGCTCGGAGATACCTTCGAGGGCGAAGTACTCGGCCTGCATGGGCACAAGCAGGGTGTCCGCTGCTACGAGGGAGTTGAGGGTCAGGAGGTCCAGCGCGGGCGGGCAATCGAGGAAGATGAAGGGGTAATCGTTGCGTGCGGGTTCGAGGGCTTCGCGGAGCCGATGTTCACGGCGCTCTACCCCTACCAGCTCGACATTGGCGCCAATCATGTTCTTTGTGCCGGGAATCAGCGAGAGATTGGGCACTTCGGTCGGGACGATGACCTCGCTGGCAGTGGCGTTTCCCAGCAGAAGGTCGTAGACGGAGAGGCGCTCCTCATCGCGCGAGAAGCCGAGACCTCCGGTGGTATTGGCCTGGGGATCGACGTCCAGGAGGAGAACTGGGACGCCTTCAAGGGCAACGGCCGCGGCCAGGTTGATGGCGGTCGTGGTTTTGCCGACGCCCCCCTTCTGGTTGACGATGGCGATGACCTTGCTGTGGGGCGGAGGGGGCGGATTCTGTGCTGGGGTCGGTTCGGGCATGATGGGGCAAAGAAGGTGGGACGATCCCAAGCGTAGCAGAAGCGGTTTGGGAATGTTCCACGTGGAACATCCGAAGTAGTGTTCCACGTGGAACATCCGGTTGAAATGCTGTGCAACGCATGAGGGACCTGTGCGTTAGGCGTCCGCTATTGGATCTGCTCGGCTGTGAACCAGCCTGGGCCGTTTCCGGGGAGCGGAATACTGTGTCCTGCGTTTTCTGCGGTCGTCGTTAGCGTAACGAGCCAGCCGCCCGGCTTCACGCGGCGCCGGGCCTCTACCTGGGCCTGTTCCATGTTGTCGACTGCCCGGAGCGTCACGACGTCGAACTTGCGTGGTAATCCCGCGAATTCCGGCATGGCTTCCACGCGGTTAGCCCAGACTTCGGTGGTGAGTGCGAGGGTTCGAATAACCTCGCGCAGGAAGGAGGCCTTTTTCCCCTGGGACTCCGCCAGCGTCACGCGCAGGTTCGGGAGTAGCAACTGAATGGGCAGGCCGGGAAAGCCTGCTCCAGAGCCGTAGTCCAGAAGGCTGGCTTCCTGGCCCACGCGATCCGCGATCTGCAGGCCGGCGAAGAGGCTCTCGCCAAAGTGGCGTCGGACCATCTCCTCGGGTTCCCGAATGGCGGTGAGGTTCGTTCGGGCATTCCATTTTGTGAGGAGGTCGAGGTAGGCCGAAAGCTGCCCATAGAGTGGTGCGGGCACCGGGGTCGTGCCCAGGTAGGGCTGTAGGAGGCAGACGATGCGGTCTTCGGGGAGGGTTGCCACTGGAACTACCGGGCTCCGGTTTCGGCGGCGTGCGGGACTTCTTGCTGTGACTCGGCTACATGCTGGGCTTCATTCACGAGCTTTTGGAAGAGCGCCCGGCTGGCAGGACTGATGTCGAAACTCCGCTCGGGATGCCATTGAACCCCGAGAACTAACTGCTTCGGCGCCGGATGTTCCACGTGGAACACAGAGTCGTCGGCGTCCCTCTCGACAGCCTCGATGACGCCGTCTTCGGGTGACCGGGCGACGATCCGAAGCCTGGCTCCCGGCGCCGCTACGGACTGGTGATGACTTGTATTGATGGGCAGCCTGCGGAAGCCATCCACCTCTGGGGCTTCCTGCTCGGTGAGTAAGGAGGCGAGCACGCTGTCTTTCGCGACCAGCGCTGTGTGGGCGATGGCCACCTTGCTTCCCGCGCTGTGATTCACCGGCAGCGGCGTGAGGTCCTGGACGAGGGTTCCGCCACTCCACACATTCAGCGACTGCACGCCGAAACAGATTCCGAGCACGGGCTTACGGTGCCGCTCGGCCTCGTCCAGCAGGAGGTAATCGACTGCCTCGCGGGCGGGGTCAGCGGGCGCCGTTGCGGGATCGCGATCCGCTCCGTAGAGCGCGGGATTTACGTCTGCGGGACTTCCGGGGAGCAGCACGCCGTCGCAGCTTGCGATCAACTCCTGCAGCGTTGCGGGCGGGAGGTCGAGTGCGATAGCAACCGGCTCGCCTCCCGAAAGCGTGACCGCGCGGGCGTAGCTTGGCCACGATCGCTGGTTATAGGGCATGTCGGTGGTTGTCGGTATGGGAATCGCGATGCGTGGCGTCATAGATTCGTCCCTGCGAACAGGGTACAAGATCGAGCTGGCTTCGCAACCGCAGGATCGAAAAGATCTGCTCCTCTACAAGCTACCCGGAGTAAGTAACGTGGGTTAACCAAATAGATAACCCCCAACGCAAGCGTGCCCTGTGCGCGACTCCACTACCGCGCACAGGGCATGCCTTTGTCTTAGTGACTCCCCGGCTACTGCTTTTGCGCGGGGGTTAATAGCGATTCGAACTCCGGATTCCCGTGCAGTGTGGCGAGCTGCTGATCCTGCTGCAGCTGCTGACGGTCATGGAACCCTTGATCAATCGCTTTGTGGAGATACAGGATTGCCTGCACCTTCATTCCTGCGTGGGCGTAGATTTCCGCGAAGGTCAGGTACAGCTTGGCCAGTTCCTGCGGCGACTCGTTCTGGCGAATCCCGTTCAGAGCGATCTCCTGGAAGATGTCGGGGTCCAGTAAGAACGCCTTCTCATAGGCCTCGGCGCCGTCGCTGTATTTCCGTTCCGCCATGTAAACCGCGCCCAGGTTACTCCAGAATGGTGCAGTTTCCGCGTCCAGCTTGATCGACTTCTTATAAAGCTGCTGCGCCTTCTTATTGTCGTTTTCGTGGAAGTACACGGTTCCGAGATTGTTGTAGGGCGCGGCAAACTTGCGATCCAGCTTGGTCGCCTGGCCATAATTTTCAATGGCTTCTTCGTCCCTGGCCATGCGCTGGTAGGCAATGCCGATCTTGTTATAGATCTCGGCATTCTGAGGGCGAATCTTGCGATACGCCTCAATGGCGTCCGCGTACTGCCCGTGCACGACCATCATGTCTGCGAGCAGCTCCGGCGTTACGACGGTGGTCTCGGCGTTTGAGGATGGCGCCTGCTGATCGACGTGTCCGAAGTTCAATGTGTTGTGGGTCTGGGCCATGGCGCCGCCGGACGCAAGCGTGCCGCACGCGAAGACCAGGCCAACCACTCCTGTCCAACTAAGCAAGTTCATCGCATTCAACTTCATACGTACCTCCCAGTCGTGCTGACATTTAGCCCGGCGATCTCAACGCGTGGTGTAGACCCGGATGGGATCATCGGATTAGCATGATCCCAATTGGTTCGGCTGAATAGGCCCACTTACGTAAAATTCACCAGACCACTTTGAGTGGAACTCCTTATCTGGGCTTTGTTCGGCGGCCAAACCAAACCGAGGACAGGAGGAGACATGACCCGCAGTGCCTCAAGCTTCGAACTCGTTCTACCGCCGCGACCCGAAGCTGTGCCCTCGTTTCACTGGCTGCGCAATGCGTTGCGAACCGAGATTCTAAACAATCGCATTATGCCGGGGTCCAAGCTGCCGGCCAGCCGGGAGCTTGCCCGGCAGTACCAGCTTTCGCGCGGGACGATCCTGGCTGCGTTGGACGAGCTGCGGGCCGAGGGTTATATCGAAGGCCGCCGCGGCTCCGGGACTTACGTTTCGCAGATTCTGCCGGAGCATCTTCTGCCTTCACAGGAGGTTGCCAGCCAGGAACCGGGTGCGGTGGCGCCGGGGCCGCACCTCTCCGCGTTCGCGACGCGGGTGCGTCCGTTCACGCTGCAGGTGAGACCGGAGAACAGCGCGTTCCGCACGAATCTCCCGGCGCTCGACCTGTTTCCGACGACGCTGTGGGCGCAGCTTTCGGGCCGGCGTCTGCGCTCGGCGAGCACGCGCGATTTGCTGGGATGCGAGGCGCAGGGATATCGCCCGCTGCGCGAGGCCATCGCGGATTACGCGCATACGTCGCGTGGCATTCAATGCGTTCCCGAACAGATTATTGTTGTCTCTGGCGTGCAGGAGGGGCTGGATCTCGCTGCGCGGCTGCTGCTCAATCCGGGCGACAAGGCGCTGGTCGAAGATCCCGGGTACCAGGGCGCGTACGCGGTATTTGGAGCGATCGGGGCACGCATTGTTTCGATGCGGCTGGACGACGAGGGCGCAGCGCCGAAGGAGGCGGACTTCCGCGGCTGCCGCTTCGTTTATGTGACGCCGGGCCATCAATATCCTGTGGGGATGACCATGAGTCTGCAGCGACGCCTGCAGCTCCTGGCGTGGGCCAAGAAGTACGGTGCGCCGATCTTCGAGGACGATTACGACAGCGAGTTTCGGTTCTCGGGGCGGCCGATTCCCGCGATGCAGGGTCTGGATCACGGGGAGAAGGTGATCTTCTGCGGCAGCTTCAACAAGGTCATGTTCCCTTCGCTGCGGCTGGGGTATTTAGTGGTTCCGCGGAATCTCATCGACGTCTTCGCGGCAACCAAAGCGATGACCACGCGGCATCAATCGCTGCTCGATCAAGCGGTGCTGTGCGACTTTATCGAGCAGGGGCATCTCGGCCGTCATCTGCGCCGGATGCGCAAGATCTACCAGGAGCGCTTCTCGATTCTTCTGGCGGCCGCGCAACAGCACCTTGCTGAATATCTGGAGATTGCGACGATCGAGGCTGGGCTGCAGACGATCGGACGCCTTCACGGCAGCCTGGTCAACCGAGGGATCACGGCCGAGATGGTTGCGGATCGGGCCGAGTTGGTGGGCATCGACGTGGTACCTCTCAGCCGGTATTGCCACGGTGCCTCCACTCCCGAGGCACTGCAAATCGGCTTTGCCGCGGTGCGCGAGAATGACATTCATCGCGGGGTTCTCAAGCTTGCGGCGGTCTTTGACCGGCTCAAAGCGGGGCGCGCGGTGGTTGGCGCGGCCTCGGGTTTGTAGCGGAATTTGGTTTGACGAATTGCGCGAGGTGGCGAATACTGTTGCCACGTCTCCAAAGTGTAGTAGCGGTTGTTCTTCCTGTTCTCGAAGCCAGAAGAGTCAAAGGAGTCTCTACCGAGCCGTCGACAGTCAGGCCCGCGAAGGGTATGCGCAGGAGGGTTTGTCGACCGCTGCTAACAGGCTGGGTTATTCATGCGAGGCCGACCAGCGAACCATACACAGAATTCAAGATGTCCAGCCGCGCCTGATGGAGCGACGATGCCTCCACTCCGCCCTAACCGCAGGATCAGCTGAATGCTAAAAGGAGAATTGCTATGAGCGCCATCACTGATTTGTTGGTACAGAAAACCGGCCTTAGTCCTGACAAGGCCGTGGAAGTTGAACAGGTAGTTGTGTCGCACGTGATGTCCTGTGTTCCCGCGGAGTTTCAGGGAATGCTGAGCTCCGCGATCGGATGTGCAGCTCCCGAAGCAGCGGGAGGCCAGCCTGCCGCCGCGGGCTCTGGCGGCATCGGCAGTCTGATCGGCGAAGCGACCAGCTTCTTTGGCAAGCGGAACGCGTAGCCCACCCGAGATTCTCCCGTCCTTGATGCCGCCGTACCGCAGAGCCGTTCGGTGTTCGTGCTCAACCTCTAACGCCGGGTTCGCAAGAACCCGGTCGGCCTCATCCCAAACACGGAGAAATGCATGAAGTTTAATCGTCTTACCTCTTCACTCCTGATCCTTGCCTCCTCTGCATTGTTCGCTGCTTTACCCGCTGTTGCTCAGCAGTCGAAGTCGGGAAAGCCTTCTTCGGCGGCCGCGTCCATGGGGTTGGTCGATCTCAACACCGCTTCGGCTGATCAGCTGAAGGCGCTTCCCGGAGTTGGCGATACGTACGCTGCGAAGATCATCGCTGGCCGCCCTTACGCCAATAAGACTCAGTTGAAGACCAAGAACATCGTTCCTGTCGCGACGTACAACAAGATCAGCAAGCTTGTGATCGCGGGCCAGGGCAAGTAGCCATCACTTTTCGTTGCCGAAGGCAGACTTCGGCGGTCGCGACGTCACAAGAGAATCCTAAGGAGTTTCCGTCACCATGAAGACCAACCTGATCAAGATCCTTACGCTCAGTTCGATACTTTCGGCCAGCTTCGCTTTCGCGCAGCCAGTGCTTGCGCAAACCACCACCACCGCGCCCGCGACGACGACCCAAACCAAGGCGCAGAAGAAGGCGGCGGCTAAGGCAGCTAAAGAAAAAGAAGCGGCAGCGGCCTCGACGACCAAACCCGCTCCTACGCCCGCACCGACGAAGGCTACCAAGACAGCGCCGCCCCCGGCTATGGCGCCCTATTCCAAGGGTAAACCCGCAGCGATCCCGGCTGCTAAGCCGGCGGCGACTCCAACCACGACGACGGGCACGACCACCACCGCCGCGGAAACCAAGGCGCAGAAGAAAGCCGCAGCCAAGGCAGCAGCGGCGACTCCCGCGGCCGCGCCAGCACCGGCGGCAAAGCCCGCTCCGACACCGGCACCGACGATGGCGAGCAAGACTGCTGCGCCGGCGGCGATGGCGCCCTACTCCAGGGGCACACCTGCAGCAATACCGGCGGCCAAGACGGCGGCCCCCAAAGCCGCGCCCACCCCAGTCAACGCCAGTGATATCGCCGCGGCGAAATCTAAGGGCATGGTCTGGGTGAACCTGAACACAAAGGTGTATCACGGCCCTGGTGACAAGGAGTATGGCACCACGAAGAACGGCAAGTTCATGACGGAGGCCGACGCGAAGGCAGCTGGCGCCCGCCAAGCCGCGAAGTAGACCAAAGGTTGGCACAAACGAATGGCCGCTCGCGTTGCACTAGCGACTCGAGCGGCCGTTTTGTTGCATGGCCTCGGCGCGATGGAGCAGCCGAACGACCTCCGCATCCTCTACCTGCGTAAAGTTGCGATAGAACTCTCCCACTGCTGCAAACGGCTCGGGCAGAGCAAGGTACACGATCTCGTCGACAACTCTCCGCAGCCACTCGGACGTTGATCTGGGTGCGACCGGCACGGCCAACACGAGTTTCGCCGGCTGCATCTGCCGGAGAGCCTGGATTGCTGCATACACACTGGCTCCGGTAGCGACGCCATCGTCCGCGAGGATCACTGTTTTGCCGGCAACCTGCAGAGCCGGCCGGTCACCGCGATACACCAGCGCGCGTCGATCCAGTTCCTTCCGAACCTCCGCGGTAATCCACTCGACCTGCTCTGCGGAGATTGCCGCGGTGCGCAAGATGTATTCATCGAGATAGCGTCCCCCACTCGCCGAGACGGCGCCGAACGCCAACTCGGTCTGGCCGGGCACGCCGAGCTTGCGCGAAAGAAATACATCGAGCGGAACCCCGAGCGCTGCCGCAATCTCAAACGCGACCACGACTCCACCGCGCGGCACTCCAAGCACGACAACGTCCGGCCGATGCGCGTACGTCTCCAGCTGTCTGGCCAACCGCTTACCCGCATCCGAGCGATCCTCAAAGATCACCGCAGCCCCCCAACCTCTGACCCGCTTAGTGTGATCCCTGGCCACTACTCTCAGCAACTTTTCGGTGGCGCGGCTCTCGCCGGAGGATGTCTCTCGCGCAAACTTTTCAACCTTGATGTAGGCTTTTCATCGATGCCGCCGAGCGCTTCTGCTCGTCGCCAACTTCGTCTCACTACTGGAAAGTTGTCTCATGACTCGTAGGCTTTCGCTGTGCTCCGCCGTCGTCCTCGCCCTTTCGCTCGCTCCAATCGGCTTCGCGCAGGCTCCCGTTCCGGACTCTCCGGCGATAGAACAGCGCATCGACGCGATGCTGGGCAAGCTCACCACGGCTGAAAAGATTCAGCTCATCGGCGGCACAGAAAATTTCTACACCTTCCCTGCGCCGAGCATCGGTCTGCCGCAGCTGAAGATGTCGGACGGCCCGCTGGGCGTCCGCACGTGGGGGCCATCGATAGCGTATCCCGCGGGCGTTGCGCTGGCTGCTACGTGGGATCCCAAGCTCGCGGAGCGCGAGGGTGTTGCCCTGGGTGAAGATGCTCGCGCCCGCGGTGTGAATTTCTTGCTTGCCCCGGGAGTGAACATCTACCGCGCGCCGATGAATGGCCGCAACTTTGAATACTTCGGCGAAGATCCGTATCTGGCCGCGCATATGGACGTCGGCTACATTGACGGAGTGCAGAGCCAGGGCGTCTGCGCGACGGTCAAGCACTTCGACGCGAACAACTCCGAGTACGATCGCCACAATATCAATAGTGTCGTCGACGAGCGGACTCTTCGCGAGCTCTACCTTCCGGCGTTTCAGGCCGCCGTGCAGCAGGCTCATGTCTGCGCTGTGATGGACAGCTATAACCTTGTGAACGGCGAGCACTCCACTCAGAACAAGGTCCTCAACATCGACATCCTCAAGAAGGACTGGGGTTTCAAGGGACTGCTCATGTCCGACTGGGATGCGACGTATGACGGTGTTGCGGCGGCGAACGGCGGCCTCGATCTCGAGATGCCGTACGCGAAGTTCATGACGGCGGATACGATTACGGCGGCACTCAAGAGCGGCGCCGTCTCGGAAGCCACGCTCGATGACAAAGTTCGCCGCCTGCTTCGCGTGACGCTGATGTTCGGCTTTCTTGATCGGCCGCAACTGGAAACCAATATCTCGCAGGACAATCAGCACGGTGCGCAGGTATCGCTCGAGGGCGCGCGCGAAAGTCTGACGCTGTTGAAGAATGAAGGCGATCTCCTACCGTTGAACTCCGCGCACATCCATACCATCGCGGTTATTGGCCCTGACGCGTCGCCCGCTGTGTCGGGTGGCGGCGGAAGTTCGACGGTCGCGCCTTTCCAGGCGACCAGCATTCTGGACGGGATCAGCAATGCAGTTGCGGGCAAGGTCAACGTGCTCTATTCACGCGGCATCCCGTCCATCCAGGACATCTTTTTACACACCGAGTTCACCCAGCTTAAGGAAGAAGTGTTCGAGGGAGAAGACACGACGGGCACGCCCGTGGTGAGTTCGCCGCATCGCATCGCGAGCTGGAGCGGCGAGATGTTTAGCCCGCCGGCCAAGACTCCGAAGACGGTGCGCTACACCGGCGTCTACACGCCCAAAGAAGATGGGCCGTACCTCTTCGTCGCGACCGCGCCTGGTGAGGATCGCTTCGAGCTAACAATCGATAGCAAGACCGATGGGAATTTAGATGGCAAGACGGTGCTCGATCAGCCGCATCGCGAAGGCCATGCACCGAAGACTGCGACCGTGATGCTGCATGCGGGGCAGCCGATTCACTTCACGCTGGTCTATCACCCCTTCTCTGCCGGTCAGAGCATCGCTTTCGGCATTCGCAGTGAGCACGACCTGATCGACGACGCTACCCGCAAGATCGCGGCGTCTGCGGATGTAGTTGTCCTCAGCGTTGGTTTCAATGGCTCGACCGAAAGCGAAGGGTTTGATCGCACGTTTGAGCTGCCGTGGGGACAGGACGAGTTGATCCGCGCCGTGACGGCGATCAACAAGCACACCATCGTCGTCGTTACTGCGGGTGGTGCGGTCGACGCGCTGCCCTGGATCAACTCCGTGCCGGCGCTGCTGCACAACTATTATCCCGGCCAGGCTGGGGGTACGGCTCTCGCGGAAGTTCTCTTCGGAGAGCGCTCGCCTGAAGGCCGCCTGCCGTTCAGCTTCGACCGCTCATGGGCTAGCGATCCAGTCCACAACACGTACTATCCCGCCGAGATGCCCAAGAATCCCGAGGACATCATCACCGTCAAGTACAGCGAAGGCCTCTTCAACGGCTATCGCTACTACACGAGCGAGCAGCTTACGCAGGACCAGCAGCCGCTCTTCCCCTTCGGCTTCGGACTTACGTACACCACCTTCCGGTACAGCCACATCAAGGCCGCGGTTGAAGGCAAAGGCGACGCGACGACGGTCAACGTCTCGGTTGATGTGACGAACACCGGCAAACGCGTCGGTTCAGATGTTGTGCAGCTTTATATCGGCGATCCATCTGCGAAGGTGAAGCGGCCCGCGAAGGAGCTCAAGGGTTTCGAGCGAGTAAGCCTGGCGCCCGGGGCGACGCAGCGCGTGCAGTTCAAGGTTTCTCCGCGCGATCTCTCGTACTGGGATGTCGATAGCCACAACTGGAAGATCGATCCCGGCGCGTTCAAGGCCTACGTTGGCGGCAACAGCGCCGACACCCCCGAGGTCGCGGACTTCACCGTAGCGCCGTAGCTCACCCCGAAGCTGATCGTCTGACGTGCGAGGCCGATGACGCTTGCGCAGAGACTTAAGTGCGTCTCCAGGTCTCTGCCCGTGTGGAGCGACGCCAAATCAGGACACCCTCTTGTGCAGCATCCATTCTGGGATGGCGGGCTTCCCCTGTTCCGAGCAGCAATCATGTAATTCCTCCCACTGCCGATACAGCCATTGAGTTCGCAGAACTGTTTCCCGTAGTGTGCTCCTCCGTTGTTGCCCCACCCGCACCTCGCTGGTGTGAAATGTGGGTCATACGTGTGCGGTGCGGCCCAATGGGTAGCTCTCTGCGACTACGCAAGGGAGATCGACCGCAATGGAATTGCACGCCAGGAAATCAGAAGGATTTGTTCAGACTGCTACCGCCTCCATCATCCATTTTTTAGATCGCTCTCGGCGTAAGGTACTTGGTTTCCTCGCGGCCTCTGCGCTGTTGGCTACTGTCTGCGCGGCGCCCGTGGCAGGCCAATCGGTTCAATTCTTCGGCAGCTTCCAGTACTACAACCAGTCGTTCGCGCAAAACGCGCAGGGGCTGGTGGCCAACGCGCAGGGAGAGATTTACCTCTCTGGATCCCACGCGCTGGGCTATGTACCGGTCGACGTCAACGGCGTTCCTGTGGAATCCCAAGAGGCGGGCATCCCCGGACCCAGCCAGGGCCACGTGATGGGCATGGCCATCGATGCCTCGAATAATATTTTTCGGGCGGATCCGGATAGCCCCAACGGCGCCGCGGTGGAGATGTTCAGTTACCTGGGGAGCCCAACCTCTTTCGGCTTCTCGTATATCGGCGCGGGGTGGGTCGAGCCGACGTCCGTCACCACCGACAGCCTTTCGAATGTCTACGTGCTCGATGGCGGAGCCGGCACGATTGTTGAGTTGACCCCGAACGGGCTTGGCGGCTACTCGCAAACCACGCTGTTCAGCGATCCTGGTCTGTTGAGCACGACCGGCCTTGCGATCGATAGCGCGGGCAATTTCTATGTTGCATCCGGGACCAACTACGGAGCCTATCCAATCGCTGCTCCCTCGCAGACAGCGGTATACAAGATCACGAACAACGGCGACGGTACCTACACCCTTTCCACGATCGGCGGGAGCAACTGGAGCAGTCCATCCGCTACTTCTGTGGATGCGGCGGGCAATGTCTGGGTAGTTGACTGCGGCCTCGAGGTTAACTGCGGCGCCGGCACGATCAACCTGCTCGTGGCCGCCGGTGGTGGATCCTACAATGCCCCGATCGTCTATCAGACCATCCCCGGCATCCGGACGCTGATGATCAATCAGGCCGGAAAGATCTACGGATTTGGTTACAACGGAGCCGAAGCCCTTATCTGGACAGGCGGTACCCCACCCCACAACCTCGGAACGTACGCCGTGGGCACGTCCGCTCCTGTCACCACGGCAACCGTGGACTTTATGGTGGGGGCGACGGCAGGCGGCTTCAACGTCACCACGCAGGGCGCCTCGGCAGGCGACTTCCAGTTCACGAACGGTGGCACGTGCGCGGCCGGTTCTTATGTGGCCTCGCAGAGCTGCACGGTCGAGGTAACATTTACCCCGAAGGCCCCAGGGATGCGTACCGGAGCGCTGGTGGTCACCGATGGCAACGGCAATGTGCTCGGCACGAACTACTTCTATGGGGTGGGCTTGGCGCCGTCGCTTGCCTTTCAGCCGGGAACATTCTCAGCCCCGATTCCGAATGGCTCAGGTCTGCACGCGCCGTTTGGCGCGGCCTTCGACCAGGCGGGCAACCTGTATGTCACCGACAACAATCTCAATACGCTTTTCAAGTATGCGCCTGGCAGTCCGACTGGAATCCCTGTCGACAGCAGCTTTCAAGGCCTGGGCGTGGCGGTCGATGGAGCGGGCAACGTCTGGGCGGCCGATTGCTCAGACAGTGAAGTCGTACTTGAAACGCTCACGGGCCCGTCGACCTATACGAAATCCGCGCCTTTCACCGGTCTTGCCTGCCCCTACGACGTAGCGGTGGACGGTTCCGGGAATGTTTACATTGCCAACTCCGGCGCCGGCTCGATCTTGAAGGAAACGCTCAGCAATGGCAGTTATGTCCAAAGTATCGTGGTCTCTGGCCTCGGTAGTTCCAACGCCGTAAAAGTTGACAACAATGGCGACGTGTACCTGACCGATCCAAACAACAACCAGGTATTGGAGGAGATTCCTTCCGGGAACAGCTACACGCAAACCGTGGTTGCGAGCAGCGGACTCAATTCGCCTGACGGCCTTGCGGTCGACCCGAATGGCAATGTTTACATCAGCGACTCGGGGAACTCCCGGATCGTCGAGGCGACGCCGTCGGGTGCAACCTTCAACCAGTCGACGCTGTTGAGCAACACGGGACTGAGCTACCCAGTCGGCCTGGCGCTGGATCCGGTGGGCGACCTTTACATCGTCGACCAAGTTGGGGCCGCGATCGATGAGTTGAATATCTCGACGACGCCAACCTTCGCCTTCCCGACTACGGTGGCAGGCAGCGAAAGTTCCCCGATGTCAACGATTCTCTTCAACTATGGCAATGCTGCGTTGAACGTTTCCACGATCAGCATTCCGGCTGGCTTTGCGACCGACTCGAGCACTGTTTGCGCGCTTAGCTCCGGAAGTTTGGCCGCCAACACTTCTTGTTTGCTGGGCATCGATTTCACGCCGTCTTCCGGGGTGCCGTACGTTGACTCCACCGTGATCACGGACAACAATCTAAACGTACCGGCGACGACCCAGACCATCAGCCTCAGTGGCGCAGGAGTGCTGATCACTCTCTCCCCGGCGAGCGAGACGTTGCCGGCTGGGACCGTGGGAGTCGCGTACAGCCAGACCTTCTCCGCTGACGGCGGAACCTCTTCCTACACATACGCCCTTACCGTTACCAGTGGAGCGATGCCTGCAGGTCTGAGCTTTAGCGGCGGCGTGCTTTCTGGGACACCTTTGACGAGCGGGTTGGTCAGCTTCTCCATCGTGGCGACGGACAGCAGTTCATCGCCGGGGCCGTATTCGAGCAGCAGCCAAAGCTTCACGCTGTCGATTGCCCAGGGCACGGCGACTGTCACGCTGGGCGGACTATCGCAGGCGTATACCGGGTCCCCTATCGCGGCCACAGCCACAACGTCACCCGCAAGTCTCGGCGTCACTCTTAGCTACTCGCAAAACGGTTCACCGGTCGCGACGCCGACGGCAGCGGGAAGCTATGCAGTTACGGCGACTGTCACTGACCCGAACTATACCGGCACGGCCACCGGAACTCTCTTGATTGGTCAGGCGGCGGCTACCATCGCGTTGTCCGGGCTGTCGCAGACCTACACCGGCTCGGCGTTGGCCGCGACGGCCACGACGACTCCGGCCAGCCTAAATGTTTCGATGACCTACAACGGCAGCCCAACGGCACCAACGGCGGCGGGAACCTATGCCGTAGTTGCCACCATCACTGACCCAAACTATACCGGCACAACGACGGGAACAGAGTTGATTAGCCAGGCGGCGGCTACCATCGCGTTGTCCGGGCTGTCGCAGACCTACACCGGCTCGGGGTTGGCCGCAACGGCCACGACGACCCCGGCCAGCCTGAGTGTTTCGATGACCTACAACGGCAGCCCAACGGCACCAACGGCGGCGGGAAATTACGTTGTCGTTGGCACCATCACCGACCCAAACTATACGGGAACAGCATCGGGATCGATGACGATCAACAAGGCCACTGCGACGGTGACGCTAGCTGGGCTGTCGCAGGCGTATACCGGCTCGGCGCTGACCGCGTCAGCGATCACCACCCCGGCCGGCCTGAATGTTGCGTTGAGCTACAACGGAAGCGCGACGGTACCAACGGCGGCGGGAACCTACGTCGTTGTCGGCACCGTCACTGACCCGAACTATACGGGAACGGCATCCGGGTCGATGATGATCAACAAGGCTGCTGCTACGGTGACGCTAGCTGGGCTGTCACAAACCTATACGGGCTCTGCGATAGCTGCTACGGCAACGACGAATCCCGCAAGTCTAAGCGTTGCCATGACGTACAACGGCAGTTCAATAGTACCGACGGCAGCGGGAATCTACGCTGTAGTCGGCACGATCAGCGACCCAAACTATTCCGGCACGGCATCCGGAGCGATGACGATCAGCAAGGCCGCTGCGAGGGTGACGCTGTCCAGGCTTTCGCAAACGTACAGCGGATCGGCGCTGGCGGTAACGGTGGCTACAAATCCGGTGGGCCTTGATGTTGCATTGACCTATAACGGCAGTTCGACGGCACCAACGGCGGCGGGTAATTATGCTGTCGTCGGTACCATCACCGACCCGAACTATACTGGCACGGCCAGCGGGACACTCGTTATCGGGACAGCTGCGACTGCAGTCACCGTCGCGTCGAGCGCGAATCCAGCAGTGCTGATGAACACCGTCACGCTGACGGCGACGGTGAGCTCAGCAGCGGGAGCGCCAGTCGGCCAAGTATCGTTCCTTGATGGCACTACGCCTCTAGGATCGGCAACGGTCTCAGGCGGAGTAGCCACACTTGCCACTGCGACCTTGGCGGCAGGGGCTCACTCCATCACGGCAACCTATATTCCAAACGCGGACTTCGCTGCATCGTCGAGCAGTGCGCTTTCGATGACGATTGTCGATCTCTCCGTGGGTAACACGGGCAGCGCTGGCGCCGGATCCACTACCCAAACGACCTCTCCGGGCGGAGCGGCAACGTACACGGTTGCTCTTGCTCCCAGCACCGGCACCACCTTTCCGAGTCCTATTACGCTGACGGTTACGGGTCTGCCCGTGGGCGCAACGGCAACCCTCGGGACGCCGGGATGGACGGAGCAATCGCTAACCTCGTGGACTCTGCCGGCTAACCAGCCGGTCAAGAATATCTCGCTCACATTGACGGCGCCTACGCAAATGGCAGCGGGTAAACCTAACGACGGACCGGGTCGCAAGCTTCCGTTGGTAGCTATGGCGATGTTGCTTCTGCCTTTTGCGCGCAAGTGGCGCAAGGCCAGCAAACGGATGAACGGGTGGCTGTGTTTGATGCTGATGGTGGCGGGCTTGACAGCGGCGGCCGGTGCTACGGGCTGTGGCAGCTCTTCAAGCGCACCGCAAACCTACAACGTGACAGTCACTGTGACAGCTGGAGCGTTGTCTCATTCGACGCCACTTACCCTTAACGTCAAATAGGACCTGGGCAGCAGCCCTCCGAAGCTCGCCCATCGGAGGGCTGCTGCCGTCTTCAATCCATAAGGAGGCTCTTGTAAGAACTGCGATAAACTCCCGCATGGTCTTCTCGGGCGTTCGTGCCGAGCAGGAATCATGTCACGCCGAAGCCAATGACGCGAAGGCGCCCGAGGCCGGGGTGTTGGCTTGAGACATGTGCACGTAGGTGTCGCGCAGAGCAAGCTATCGCATGGTTCTCGTCAAGCTGTAGACAAGAATTGCAAGGACGATTGAACTGATCGCGGCATACAGTGCGCTTCGTTGGCGTGCGAATCCGATGACGCAGAACGCGACTCTCGCAACCGGCGTTGCAATCAGGACGACGAGGCCAAGTTGCATAATGCACTGTGGATTCAAGTGTAGCGCGCCGTGGAAGATGCCGGGGATGGTCCGCAGTGTTTCCGAGCTAGCGTGGAAGTGGGTGTAGTCCGCGGATGCTGAAGGCGGATGCGACAAGGAGAGCACGCCTCCCGCGAAGACAACGATGGCAGCGAGCGTTACACCGATGCGGAGCATTGCAGCGATTGAAAGGTCTAGCTGGTGATCGGTTGGTCTGCTCATCAGATTCTCCCGGTGATTCCGCTGTAGAGCATCTCGCAACCGAGCACGACGATGACCAGAGCGAAGATGTTCTTTAGAGTTGTGACGCGGGCGCGGACGAGGATGCGTGTTCCCATCAAGGAGCCGAGCAGCACCCCGAGCATTACCGGCATGGCGATCGAGGGTTCAATGTATCCGCGAGAAAGGTAGATTCCAGCACTCGCCGCGGCCGTGACACCGATCATGAAGTTGCTGGTGGTGGTCGAGACCTTGAAGGGGAGCTTCATCGCCTGATCCATCGCAAGCACCTTGACTGCGCCGGAACCGATACCCAACAGCCCTGAGAGTGTGCCAGCGCCGAACATGACGCCGAAGCCCAACGGAACTCTCTGCGCGGTGTAGGGCTCGGGGCCATTGGGTCCGGGAAAAGAGCCTTTCAGCTCGAGCCTATCGGCCAGGGTGTTTGCCTGCTTTGCGGCGACTGGTAGGGTCTCCGGCCTTTGCCGAAAAGACGTCACCGCTGAGAACAGCAACACCATTCCGAAGACAATCGCGATCCAGTGGGTCGACACCTTGGCTGTGAGGTAAGCGCCGAGGAGAGCTCCCAGGGTCGTCGCCACTTCGAGGAACATTCCGATCCTGATGTTCGACAGGCCTTCGCGAACGTACGCTACTGCTGCGCCGGAGGATGTTGCGATGACCGAGACCAGCGAGGCGCCGATGGCGTAACGGATATCTACTTTGAAGAGCAGCGCAAGCACCGGAACAATAACGACTCCGCCACCTAGGCCGGTGAGAGACCCCAGAAGGCCGGCGGCCACCGAGGTGATAAAGAGCACGCCGGAGAAGAGGAGGGGAGTCATGGTGAGCGCTTTCTGGTGCCGATCGCAACTGGACTCCAGCAACACGTTTGACTATCGATCGCAGTCACGGGTTGTTTCTTCTGTCTCAGAGTGTATATGCCCGGGACAGTCCGGACGACGACGCTGGAAAGGTCGTCGGTGTGGCCTGCTGGCTCCGTTTCGTTTCCTTCGGAGCCTAGCTTGCACGATAAATATCAGGCACCCTTGGGGAATCCATACCGTTTCGCGTGCATACACTTATGAGAGGTCCTGCGACCAGCACCGGGTGTCCGTCGTAGCGTCTTTTAGGAGGCAGGTAGCACGTGAGCTCACGTCGACTGGCGCTAATCCTGGGCACCTTCCCACCTGCACTTGCGGAAGCAGGGCCATCGGTGTCAGCAGGCACACATCCGCCGCCCGCCCTACTGGCGGAACTCCTGCACAGTCTTCGCTCCGACGAGGACCTCGCGGAGGCACTGCGCGCCGGCAACTCTGATGCACTCACCGTTCTATTCAAACGTCACAGCCGCATTGTCTTCGGGATAGCGCGCCGTATATTGCGGCATGATGCCGAGGCCGAGGACTGTGTTCAGCAGGTGTTCATTGATGTGTTTCGTTCCATCGATCAGTTTGACCCCAGCAAGGCGCCGTTCAAAACCTGGCTGGTCCTGTTCGCATACAGCCGCACGCTGAACCGCCGCCGGTCACTGATTGCTGCCCGGGTGTTTCGTACCGAGTCGCTCGACGACCTCAGCCCGGAGCCTTTGGCCTGCACCGCAGCTATTGAGGCGCAATTGCACGACAGACTTCTTTTGAAGAAGGCCCTCGGTAGTCTCGAGCCTCGCCAGCAACGCACGATCGAACTCACCTACTTCGAAGGCCTCACGGCCGAAGAGATCGCAACGCGCACGGGAGAAACCGTCCGGGTCGTAAGACACAATCTATATCGCGGATTAGAGAAACTCCGGCTCCGCCTCTGCTCCCCCGATGCATCGGATGGTAAAGGAGGTCCGCGATGACGGAGCACGAGTCGTTCGAAGTCCTCTGCACGCTCGCGGCTACGTCCCAACTCGGAGCTGCTGAGAGGGTCGACTTCGAAGAGCACTGCCTGAACTGCCCGGCTTGCTGCGAGCAACTGCGCGATTTAATCGCCGTCGGGGCGGCATTGCAATTCGACGTGGCCATCCACGCAACTCCGGTCTCCATGCCGGCAGGCTCTTTTGAACGATTCCGGGCCCGGGCCGTCCGTGCGGGTGTCGCGCCGCGCCCGAAATCGACGGGATACGCCCCTTCGCGCGGGCTGGCATCGGCCGCGGCTGTATTCTGCATCGTGGCAGCGCTGGTCGTTACGGCTAGTGGAAGAAGGATCGCCGAAGATTTTTCTGTGTCCGCCGTTCCACCCGTCTCCAGCCGGCAAAGTCTGTCCGCATCTGTGACTGAGGTGCCGCGCATCTCGCAACCTTCGAAGGGTATCCATAGACGCTTTGTGCGACGCGACCACGTCGCGCGTAGCGACGCAGGAGTGAACGACGCGACGCTGACGGCTCAGCGCTTTCCGGAGGCGATCACGGCAAGCTACCCAATCTTTGGTTCGCAGAGCGCCACGAAGGCAACGCCGACGCGCTATCCCGCGCTCAGCCGAACAGAGATTTCCAACCTCGACCTCTTTCATTACCGCGATGACTACAACAAGCTGAATGTAACGGCTGTCGTTGAGGCTCATCTCCCGATCGACATCGCGTCGACGGGAAAGGGATTCGACTTCGCAGCCGATATCCACGAGTTGCACTTCCAACTCCCAACCGCACAGTAGCGCCCGAGCACGTCCAAGGAGCATCGCCATGCCGCGATCACGCACCGTATTGTCTCTATGCGCATTTCTCGTAGTGGCTACAAATGCTTTCGGGCAGTCGGCGACGTCGTTGGCAGCGCCGGTCTATGTCAGTGTGGCCTTCAACGCAGCAGTTCTTCAGACGGCTGAAGCCCAGCACGTTTTCAAGGACCTTCAAGTAAAGTTCGCTCCGCGCCAGACCCATCTGCAACAGCTGAACGTAGAGATTGAATCTCTCAAAAAGCAGCTCAGCGATAACGCCGTTCCGCTCAGCGAGGCGGACAAATCGGTCAAGCTTCAGACTCTCGATACCGAGCAACGCCAGTTACAGCGGGAAGCGGACGATTTCAAAGCGGACACCGACACCGCCTCTCAACAGGCCTTTCAAGTCGTGGCACAGAAGCTTTATGTCTTCCTGCAAGGCTTCGCAAAGCAGCACAATTACACTCTCGTGATCGACCGCGGGTCTGACGCGGCTCCGGTTGTCTGGTACGCCACCGCCAATGCCGACATCACTGCCGACCTGATCAAGGCTTACGACCTCACACTCGCGAATCCTAAGGACGGCACCAACAGCAATTCGCATCTGCCGTCGGCTCCGCCGCCACATTAGCCATCAGGCGGTCACTTCCTTGCCGACGGTCGCACGCGACTCTTGCCGCACGCGTCGGACGACTTTAAGGATGATCGATTGACGTCGCGGCATTTGGGGAAACAGGTTGAATCGGCTTTGGCGGAGCCAGGAGGATGCGTCCGGGCACGCCCATGATCGTAGCTCCCTCGGGGACATCATCAAGGACGAGGGTGTTGGCGGCAATCTTCGCACCGCTTCCGATTTTTATCTTGCCTACGATCGTGGATCCGGTACCCACATAGATGTCGTCGCCAAGCACAGGCGCGCCTGTTCTCCCGATGGCGGCCGAACCAATCGTGACGCGATGGGAGATGTCGCAGTTTTTTCCGATGACTGCATCCTGATGGATGATCACGCCTCCGATGTGGCCGATGTACAGTCCACCACCGATCGAAGCCCGGGGTGAGATGCCCATCGCGAAGAACGCTTCGCAAAACCGATTGGGCAGGTAGCAGAAGCCAATAACAGGGAAGCGGATGATCCAGGAGGGCTTAGCCACATTCACCCAGTTACGCAGGCGATAAAAGGCGATCGCCCAGATCACTGGACTAAGCCACAAGTCGATTCCTTTGTGTCCCTTCGACTTATAGCGCGATACGTCAGAAACAAATTTATTCACTCTAATATCTCGAAATGCAGCGCGGCCGACTAGTCGGAAAAATGGAAAAACTTTTCACCAGGCATGGCAATTAATTGACCAGGCAGGTAGTCATCTGGTCGCGAAGTACGCGATGGTCACATCTCGACCGCACAAAGGTCATACGGCAGTGGACTCGCAAGATATCGTCGACGAGAGGATCATCGCACGGAGCTTGCCAAGGTGCAAGAATAACTTGACAAACCATGACCACCGGCTGAAACTAAACCATTCCCCATCATCACCCTTGCTTCCCGATAATTTTTTTCTGCCACGCGGGAATAAATGGTGCCTCAAATGCAATCAACATGTCAGGCCGTCTTAGAGTCAGTCAGCCTCTTCTATAGGCCAGCACGAGTGAATTAGCAGACGATGCTAGCTCGAAATATTCAATGATATAGGTGACTCATGAGCAGAACTCTTACTTCTCCCTTGCAGGATGAATCGGTCGGCGTCTCAATCCAGGAGCGCATTACATCGCTCATTGACGAGCAGATCAGCAGCCTGACCCCCGTCGATCAGCTAACTGGCGAGGAAGCTCGCAAAATCATTGCGAGATACTCAGCGGTGCTCGAAGGCAACTTCATCTACTGGATGACGGCGACCTACCTGGCAATTCAAGTGGAGGAGGCGCGAGAGATTATCATCGAGAACCTCACCGAGGAAGTACGGGATAGTCACCCGGCAATGTTGCGGAGATTTGCCATTGCGGCGAATGCGTTTCCGACCGACGTCGATGCTCTCGAAATCAACGCGGAACTGACAGAGATGCGCTTGTTTCTTGGCAAACTCCAAGGCGTACAGTCCCTTGCCGCAATGGCTTATTTTGAAACTTATATCCAGCGCTTCATGTCCTACCTGGCCGATTTGGCTGCGGAACGAGGTTCTGCTGAACGGGTGTACACGGATGTCCACGGTGTATGCGATGTAGCGCATTCCGAAGGGCTGTTCCGAGCCGTGTCTCTCGAAATGGCGATCAATCCGATGAAGCCGGGTTCGGACCTGTACGAAGGCGTCGATCTTCTTAGCGCCCTGGTTGACAGCATTAATCATGGTTCTCCGCGAACAGCAGCCGCTCGTCGCGCCTAAGAAGGTCAGTGATCTCAATATGGATGTCAGGACGGAAGTTATTGCCCAGTTTACGCGGGTCGCTGAGGAACAAAACCTGCAACTCGCGCCACTGACCGACGAGCTGCCGCTTTTCGACTCGGGACTTGATTCGCTTTGTTTCGCAATCGTCGTGGTAAGGCTTGAGGCGTCTTTAGGAGTTGATCCCTTTAATGCGGAGAATCTCAGCTTTCCAGTAACATTCGGCGACTTCCTTGGTTGTTACGAACATGCAGCAAGTTTAATCCAGCCACTCTCCAAGCATCGATTCTGACTGCTGGAAACCTGTCTGCTCGTGTTGATATGGGCGCCGGCAATACGGCAAGCTGGCGGGAACTCACAGGGACTGCGGCCTCAGCCGACGGACAACACGACCTCCGAGGCCTCTCGGTTTTGTTGGAGACGCCCCATCAGTTCCAAGCCGCAGAGGCGATGATTCAACTCGATGGTGTGACCCGCCGGATTGTCCTCTATCCGCCGGACATGTCGCGGGAACATCTCCTGTTCCTCGCAAAGGTTGCTGAGATCGACGTCATCATGACGGAGAACGCGGACCTCAAACGCGCATTCGAACAGGCTGCGTCAAATCGTCAACCTGCTTCCGAATCAATTTCTGAGCCGAGTGGCGCACTCCAGACGGAATGGATACTCCTCACTTCCGGTACGACCGGCATTCCAAAGCTGGTACAGCACACGTTTGCCAGTTTGACCGGTGCCATTGCGCCAAGGGGTCCTTCGTCTCAACCCGTTGTCTGGAGCACCTTCTACGATATCCGTCGTTACGGCGGTCTCCAGATCTTTCTTCGAGCCGCACTCACGGGAGCGTCGCTCATCCTTGCAGATCCCCGGGAATCACTCACCGATTTTCTTGAGCGCGCCGCGGAGTGTGGAGTGACTCACATCTCCGGGACGCCATCCCAGTGGCGACGCGTCCTGATGAATCCTGCGGCGAGCGCCCTCAGGCCCTCATACATTCGTCTGTCTGGAGAGATTGCTGATCAGGCGATTCTGAACCAGCTGCAGTGCCAGTATCCAAAAGCACGGATCGTACATGCGTTCGCTTCCACAGAGGCGGGAGTCGTACTTGAGGTCAGTGATGTTGCGATGGGCATCCCCGCGGACGCAATCGGGCACAAGTCCGAAGTGGAGACCAAGGTCGAGGACGGCACGTTGAGAGTCCGCTCCAACCGCACAGCCTCGGCGTATCTTGGCAAGGACGCTGCTCCCTTGAAGGATGCCGAGGGGTTTGTCGATACGGGAGATGTGTTGGAGATGCGAGACGGCCGCTATTACTTCGCGGGACGCCGAGATGGAACCATCAACGTGGCAGGCCTCAAAGTGCATCCCGAGGAAGTGGAAGCAGTACTCAATCGTCATCCCAAGGTGGGTATGTCAGTCGTCCGAAGCAAGAAGAGCTCGATTACGGGAGGCCTGGTCGTTGCCGACATTGTGTTGAAGAAAACAACCGAACCAGAGGCCAGCGGTGATCCGCTTCTGCAGAACGACATTTTGCAGTTTTGCCGGGACAAGCTTGCGCTTTACAAGGTGCCGGTCGCAATCAACTTCGTGCCGGCAATTGACGTGGCTGACACGGGAAAGCTGGTTCGACGCGATGCGTAACGTCATCGTCACAGGGGGAAGCCGCGGGCTGGGGCTCGGGATCGTTCGGCGGCTAGCCAACACCGGCTACTGCGCAATTGCCATCGCGCGAAATAGTAGCAACGAGCTTGCTGCGGCGAAGCAGGAAGTCGAGGTAGCCGCTGCAGGATCGATTCAGTTCGTCCCCTTCGATCTCGCAAAGACAGACGATATCCCAGGGCTTGTATCCAGCATTCAAGAGCAGTTTGGCGCGATCTATGGTCTCGTGAACAACGCCGGTATGAGCACGGACGGACCGCTCGGTCTCACTCCGGATGCCAAAATAGCGCAACTGGTTCGGCTCAACACGCTTTCGCCAATCATGCTCACCAAGTATGTTGTTCGATCCATGATGGCGGACGGTGGCGGTCGCATCGTCAACATCTCATCGATCACCGCCTCGACTGGTTATAGCGGCCTTTCAGTCTATGCTGCGACGAAAGCGTCGCTCGTCGGGTTTACGCGCTCCCTGGCACGCGAGGTAGGCAGAGCGGGGATCAACGTAAATGCTGTCGCACCGGGATTCGTCGACACAGAGATGACGAAGAGCCTCACCGCGGAACAGCGTCAGCAAATCGAACGGCGCAGCGCGCTTCGGCGGATGGCCGAAGTCGGCGATGTCGCGGACGCTGTTCACTTTCTCCTCAGCGAGCAATCGAGAAATATCACCGGTACCGTACTTACGGTAGATGCAGGCAACACAGCATGAGTCAAGCGATCGAGCACAAGGCGATGTCCCACAGTAGTTCCGCTGCGTTGCCGTGGCTGCGCGCGCTGGAATTGACGAAGCCGATTGCAAGCAATCCCTATCGAACGTTGCCCATCGTGATCGAGGAGGTTGCTGCGCTGCAAGGCAGTAAGCCGGCGCTGGTTTCGGACCGCGAGAGCTTCACCTATAGCGACCTCACGCGTCGTGCAAATCAATATGCGCGCTGGGCGCTCGTCCAGGGTATCGCCAAAGGGGACGTTATCTGTCTGCTGATGAAGAACCGGCCGGAGTACATGGCGACGTGGCTCGGACTTACCTGCACAGGTGTAGTCGTTGCGCTGCTTAATACCAACCTTGCCGGACCTTCGCTTGCACATTGCATTCGGCTCGTATCGCCTAGCCACATTCTCGTGGATGCCGACTGTGTTGATACCCTTTCCACAGCGCTGCCTCACCTCGAAGCGTCTCCGGAGATTCTGGTCCACGGAGAGAATCTCACACGCCGGCACATCGATCTGGAGCTCGCCCATCTTGACACCAGCTCGATGACAGCAGAGGAGAGACGTCATACCGAAGTCTATGACGTAGCGCTATACGTCTACACGTCGGGCACGACGGGTCTACCCAAAGCTGCCCGTGTCACGCATGCTCGAGTCATGCAGTGGAGCCATTGGTTCGCTGGGATGATGCTCGCGACGCCTGAAGACCGGCTCTACGACTGCTTGCCGATGTATCACAGCGTTGGCGGAGTACAGGCGCCGGGAGCAATCCTGGTCACTGGCGGCACGGTCATTCTGCGCGAGAAATTTTCAGCGAGTGAATTCTGGAGCGACATCGTACGTTGGGAGTGCACGCTGTTTCAGTACATTGGCGAGCTGTGCCGTTATCTCCTCCATACGCCGCCTTCCGCCTTCGAGACCCGGCATTGCCTTCGTCTCGCATGCGGCAACGGGCTCGCTCCTGAAGTATGGGAGGCGTTCCAGAGCCGCTTTGATATCCCCAGGATTCTCGAATTCTATGCAGCGACTGAGGGCAACATTTCTCTGTTCAATGTCGAGGGCAAGCCTGGCTCCATAGGTCGGGTCCCGGGTTACCTCGCGCATCGATTCGCACCTGCGCTTGTTCGCTTCGACGTTGATCGCGGTGAGCCGATCCGTAACGAGCAGGGCTTTTGCATTCGCTGTGAGCCCAACGAGGCTGGGGAAGCCCTGGGGAAGATCAGCGAAGATCCAGCGAGTGTGGGCCAGCGCTTCGATGGCTACACGAGTCGCGAAGCGTCTGAGAAAAAAGTTCTGCGCAACGTCTTCACAACTGGAGACGCTTGGATTCGCAGCGGCGATCTGATGCGAAAAGATGAGCAAGGTTTCTTCTACTTCATCGATCGCGTGGGTGACACCTTCCGCCGCAAAGGTGAGAACGTTGCCGCCTCCGAAGTGTCAGCCGTGATTTCGGAGTTTCCCGGTATTCGCCACGCGAACGTATACGGGGTTCCAGTTCCTGGAGCGGACGGCCGCGTCGGGATGGCGGCACTCGTCGTCGACTCCCTGGACCTCGCTGGATTTCATGAACATCTCGCCAGCCGCCTTCCGCCGTACGCGCGTCCAGCTTTCCTCCGCATGCGTACCGACGCAGATGTCACGGGCACCCTCAAGTACTTCACAACCGAGTTAGCTCGCCAGGGATACGACCCCACCAGCATCGCCGATCCACTTTACTTCGATCTCGTTGATGCGCACGCGTTCGTCCGCCTTGACAGAGACCTGTATGACCGCATCCAGGCCGGAGAAATCCGCGTATGAACCCGCAATCTCGGTTTCGCCGAACTGCAGTTCCGTTTTAAAGAGAGGATAGTTACATTGCAGATCGATTCAATGCGCGATGATTTTGCAACGCTGGAGTCCGTGATTGCTGACGGCCCCATCGTGCCGCACGTCACTGCCGCAGAGATTCGCGCTCACCTCCAATCGCGCTATGACTTCAAACGCCGCACAAGTCTGGACGACGTCGTCGCAGATGTCGAAGGCATGCTGCGGAAGTGGCAGGTACAGGTAACTCACCCACGTTATTTCGGCCTCTTCAACCCCAGCGTTACCCTTGCCTCCGTGATTGGGGAATCACTGGCCGCAATGTACAACCCGCAGCTGGCAAACTGGCGCACTTCGCCCGCTGCCAATGAAATGGAACGACACGTGCTCTCCTGGCTGTCGGCGAAATTCGGTCTGCCAGGCAATTCGATCGCGACCTTCACCAGCGGCGGAATGGAGGCGAATCTCTCTGCCGTCATTGTTGCGCTGACGCAGAAATTTCCGAGCTACGGGGAGCATGGCCTTCGACACCTTGCCGCGCAACCGACGATCTACCTGACAGAAGAAGCTCACCATGGCTACAACAAGATCGCCCATCTGACTGGGCTCGGCCGCCGCTGCCTGCGCCTCATTTCTACCGACGACCGCTTTTGCATGAATCTGGACGATCTCCGTGCTCAAGTGGCTCAAGATTCGCAAGACGGCTTCCAGCCGTTCATGGTGGTTGGAACGGCCGGAACCACCGCCGCTGGCATCATCGATCCACTGTTGGAGATCGCGCACTTTTGTTCCGAGGCGCATCTGTGGTTTCATGTGGATGCCGCGTGGGGCGGGGCCGCTATCCTTTCCTCTAATCTCAAGCATCATCTCGCCGGGATTGATGCTGCGGACTCCATCACTTGTGACGCGCACAAATGGTTCTCGGTTCCCATGGGCTGCGGCATGTTTTTCTGTCGCCATCCGGAGAGCGTCGCCCAGGCATTTCGTTCCGAAGTTACTTACATGCCCGAAATACCCGCGGGCTCAGCGGATGATCCATCGGATACCTTCAACCCTTTAACGCATTCGGTCCAATGGTCTCGTCGTTTCATCGGACTGAAGTTCTTCATGGCACTTGCGGAACAGAGCGAGGCTGGCTACGTGGAGAAGATCGATCATCAAACGCGCATGGGAGAGCTGTTGCGGGAGTCGCTTCGAACCAGAGGGTGGCGCATCGTAAACTCGACCCCGCTCCCGCTGGTGTGCTTCACCCGCGACGGCCTGTTGCCCTCGGTTTTGTTGGCGGCTCTGCGTGACCGGCAGATCGCATGGATGTCGGAGGCTGTCCTTGGGGGAGTTTCCGTGATGCGTGCGTGCATTACCAGCTTCCGCACAACCGAACGCGACATCCACTGGGTCGTCAATCAACTCAACATCCTCTTCCTCGAGCTCTTCCCTCAGGAAAGTTCCGAATCCACGTCGACGATCGAAGCATCCACTTCACCAATCCGCACCGGGACAATCCTATGAAGCGCGAGACGATAGCAATCCACGGCGGCTACCAGGTCGACCCGACTACCAGGGCCGTCGCCGTCCCGATCTACCAGACCGCTTCGTATGCCTTCGATAGCGCCGAACACGCCGCCGCGCTCTTCAATCTTGAGGCGGAAGGATTTCGATACACGCGCATTCAGAACCCAACTACTGCGGTCCTCGAACGCCGCGTTGCAGCACTCGAAGGCGGAGTCGAGGCGCTTTGCGTCAGCAGCGGCCAGGCTGCGGTCAATTTCGCGATCCAGAATCTTGTTGACCACGGCGCCAACATTGTCTCTGTTCCGCAGCTCTACGGCACAACCCACACCCTCTTTGCGCACGTTTTGCCAATGCAAGGAGTGACGGTTCGCTTCGCAGCGTCTGACCACCCCGACGCGATCGCACAGCTTATCGACGGAAACACGCGGGCGATCTTTTGTGAGAGCGTAGGCAATCCCGCGGGCAATATCTGCGATATCCAGGCTCTGTCCAAAGTAGCGCACGATCATGGTCTTCCACTGGTTGTCGATAACACGGTCGCTACGCCGATCCTGCTTCGACCTATCGAGCACGGCGCCGACGTCGTCGTGAACTCTTTGACGAAGTTTCTCGGTGGGCATGGCACAACCATGGGCGGCGCCATCGTCGACGGCGGAAACTTCGACTGGACCGCGCATGCCGCTCGTTTTCCGTCCTTCAGCCAGCCCGACCCTTCCTATCACGGTCTCGTCTACACAGACCACTTCGGCAAGGCCGCTTATATTGCGCGCTGCCGCAGTATTTACCAGCGCACTATGGGCGCGGTTCTCTCACCGCTTAGCTCGTTTCTGCTCTTGCAGGGAATTGAAACCGTTGCACTGCGTGTGGAACGCCACGTTGAAAACGGCCGAAAGGTAGCGGAGTTTTTGCGCTCCAATCCGAGCGTAGCGTGGGTGCGGTACGCCGGCTTTCCAGAGAGCCCCTATTATGAACTCGCGCAGAAATACCTCAATGGCCGGGCGTGTTCACTCATGTCCGTTGGAATTCGCGGTGGGTACCAGGGCGCGATGCGGTTCCACGATGCGCTCAAGCTTGTCACGCGTCTCGTCAATCTCGGCGATGCGAAATCACTCGTCTGCCACCCTGCGTCGACCACCCACCGGCAGATGTCGGCCGAAGAGCAGCGCAATGCCGGCGTGTCACCCGAGATGGTCCGCCTCAGCATCGGTATCGAGCACATCGACGATATTCTCGCCGACTTAGACCAGGCACTTGCATTTGCCCCAACACCAGCGCCCAGCGCGAGCTAGTGACTTAGCACTTGCGAAAGGAGGTACCCATGACGATCAGGTTGCATTCAAATCGACTCATCCATGACTCGCCGTCTTTGGGAAAGTCTCCTTCGCGACGACCTCTCCGCATCGGACTGGTCAACAACATGCCGGCCGCCGCGTTTCGAGCGACCGAGCATCAGTTCCGGGCGCTACTCAACACTGCGTCAGATGGCCTCCCGATCCATCTCTCGCTGTATGTCCTGCGCGGCACACCGATGGACGCGTCGCTCCGAGACCATGCCGCCAGCCGGTATGCCTGCGTCGACGAGCTATGGAACGAGACACTCGACGGCCTTATCATCACCGGCACTGAACCCACTGCGCCGGCTCTGCGGGATGAGCCATACTGGCACAGCTTCACCCAGCTTCTAAACTGGGCGCGCGATAATACGCTCTCCACGATTTGCTCCTGCCTTGCCGCGCACGCTGCAGTCCTGTACATGGACGGCATTGAGCGACGCAAGAACCACGCCAAACACTTTGGCATCTATCCCTGCAATCGCGTGTCGGACGACTCGCTCCTGCGTGGCATCCCGCCAGGTCTTACCATGCCCCATTCCCGCTGGAACGGTGTAGCCGAGCAGGACTTGTCTGCCCATGGATACCGGGTGCTCACACGGACGCCTGACGCTGAAGTCGATATCTTCATCAAGCAGGAGAACAGTCTCTTCGTCTTCTTTCAGGGTCATCCAGAGTACGCGACGGACACACTGCTGCGAGAGTATCGGCGTGACATTGGAAGATTTCTCCGTCACCAGACGAAGGCCTATCCCAACCTGCCACGAGGGTACTTTGAGAGAGCTGATGAAAAGGCGTTCGCTTCGATTGAGGAGAACGCGGCTGTTCTGCACCGCGACGAAGTGTTGGCGGGAATCGCGGCGCTCATGCCTACGCTTAAAATCCAAAACACATGGCAGCCTGCCGCCGTGCGAATCTACAGCAATTGGCTTGAGCATCTGTGCATGCGGAGGGATGGCCAAGTGAACCCCAACCCAGAGGCTTCGAGCGTGGTCTGCGAACAATGATGTCAAGATCAATTATGACTAGCCCGCTTGCGGTGCCCCGTGTTCTATGGGCTGGGTGTTAGTTCGTCGGAGCTTGAGCACAGCGCGTCAGCCAATACCCTATCGACGTCCAACCTTCCCGCACTGCTACGAGGCCTGGCTCTTGGGGTCGCCTCGTTGCCGCACGATATTGCGCATGAGGTAATAAGAAAATAGCGCATTGCCAACCGTGTAGCGGTTCGCAAGCCGCACCGGCTCCTGAACCCATCGATAGAGCCATTCGAGACCAGAATTCTGTACCCACAACGGTGCGCGCCGTGTCTTACCGCAAATAATTTCAAAGCTGCCGCCCACGCCTATCGCAACCGGAATGCCAAGCGGCCGAATATGTTCTTGAATAAAAAATTCCTGTCGAGGCGCTCCCAGCGCAACGTAAATGATCGAAGGGTTCGCAGCCTTAATCGCCTTGAGTACTCCAGCTAAAATCTCAGGATCATGAATAAAACCGATCGGCGGGCAACTGACCCCGGCGACGCGTAAGCCGGGATATTTCTTCATCATCACTGAAGCCGTCTTGGCGGCCGATCCAGGATTACCTCCGAGAAAGTAGACTGTGAGGTCCAGCGCGACAGACTCCGCGCAGAGATAAGAAATCAGGTCAACGCCCGCGATGCGCGAAACGGCCTTGCGACCCAGCCACTTGCACGCGACCGCGACAGAAATCCCATCGGCGCACACATATTCGGCTTCGCCCACGCATCGCCGGAAATCTTCGCGCTCCTCCGCTAGCACATAAAACTGCGCATTCGCCGTGACAACATGATTCGTCTTACCCGGTGCAAAAGTATGACCTATCAGCCGACGAGTCAATTCGTGCGCAGATAGCGAGTCAATTCGCAATGGCCCAATACCGATGCGCTCCGGAAGTTTGTAGTAAGGGTCGATAGGCGAGTCAAGGCAGTACGGAGCCCGTTGAGTACTTTTTACTGACGCGCTCTGAAGCATATAGATCTCCTGCATCCTGGATGTAGAAGCTCGCGGACTTGCCTTCTCGCCATCCGACTTGCGGCTACAGTTAAACGAACTTACGAGGTACAGTGGACTTTGCAGCTCCCTTGTTGCTTCGTTAATCAGGTTTGTATTATCTCTCTGGCCCAACCTGCATTCACTTGATCGAAATACGCTAGATGCGGGATCTCAACCATCAGCGGTTTCGGTGTGCGACGCGTCACAGTAGAACTCTTAGAGCCGCGGCGCATCTCAACAAAAGGGCATGAGTTCAAATAACATCACAGCGCTATCATCTCAGCAAGTACTATCTATTGGACATTTCGTATTCTTAAGCAAGATGCCCGTTAGAGACGACGGGTTGCTGCTCAATCTAAAGTTAGCCCGACTCTCTCGATCGTCCGCCACAAGCCAGAACCTTCCGGCCGCATATCGCCCAGAAAAGAAGTGGAGACGCGATATTCTGCCTGGTAACTAGACACAAATACGCCGATGCTAAGACGCTAAGGCTATGAGCCATACGGGTCTTACATCGGTCAGCTGCAAGCTAGACATGCTTCCATCGAGTTGCCAACATCTCGCTAACTCGTCTCCTTACGCAGCGAAGCCATCCTCATTTTGAGAGGCGGGACCGATCGACCGGGGAGAGTCAACTGCATCCCTGTGCAACGTTCTGCAGGATATGCAATATTTTGCAGTATTAGCGCGAGTCAGAATGGCGAGAACCAAGGCGATGGCTCAGTAGCGCATGTCAATGCCAAATGATGGCCAATTGAATTTCCTGATCGAAGCGTTACGTAGTCCTTGCCTCGGCTTGCTTTTGTAATCCGATACAAGCCATCAAGAAGAGAAACCAAAGTATTCTGAGATACCCAAAATCGCTCTCGCCAATATTGAAGACGAGATTGCAAGAGATAACAACGATGCACCAGCGCACAAAGGCTGAATTCGACGCGCATCCGAAGCTGCGGACAGCATGCACCCCGGCGACCAAGGTAAGTAACGCCAGCGCGAGGACGCCGAAAACCCCGAGTTGCAACCATAGGTCGAGATAACCACTTTGCGCCTGAAAGAGATTCCAACCCGCAATAAGTACAACGGTTTTTGAAGCGCCCTGCAATCCACGCCAGAACGCTTCGTATCCATAGCCGAGCAACGGTCTTTGGCCGATTGCATCCCACACCGCCGCCCAGATAACCGTTCGCTCGGTGAGGGTGGGATCTTTGCCAACCCCGGTCAGAATGATTTGAGCCAGCAAGGAAAGTAGATAAACAGAGCCGCTCACAATTGGTATTGCCATCAGCACAACAAACAAGCGGTCTTTAGCCGCGAGTTTTTCTAGGATCCATAGGCTACCCGAGAGGGTAAGCGCAAGCAATGCAAGAAGCCATCCAGTTCTCGATTGAGACATGAAAACGAGAAACAAGCATAGAAGAATAAAAAAGGGCAGGACTATTCTTTGCAGCGAGTTATTTGGCTTCCAGTGGAGCGCAGTAACCAGGAACAAAGTAACGACCGCGCCGCATTGTTGTTTATGAGCAAACATTCCTCGCCAGCCCGCCGACGTCGCGCCGACAGTTGGCACAAAGAGAGCGAGCGCGATACTCGCAGGAACTGCAATCACACCAGTCAGCATGATTAGGTCCAGTTGACCATCTGGATCGAATGATTCAGTTAGGTAGATTGCAAAAAGCGTAAAGCAAAGTAAAGTAATCGCGCTGATAAAACTCTGACGCGGGTCGACAGACCACGCACACGACAAAACAGCCAGCACCGGAAGTGCAAGGATTAACTTCATCCTCCAGGATGCCGAAAAAATGACAGCGAATCGCTTCAGGATCAAGGTGGCGCAGATCAGGGATACTACAAGTAAGCCAATTTGGTGCGTCCGCGAAGAGCCCCCCGCCGAACCTGCATCAGCAGCGCCGGGGACACCACCACCGGCGTAGTAGAGCAGTGGAACCAAAATAACCCACGATCGCACAAGGCTACTGGTCGCGACGCGGGGCGGTGTGACGGCTGCCTCAACAAGCGTCGGCATCGTCTACTCTCCTAACCAGAAAAAATCTCAACCTCAGAGTCATCGGCTCTTCAACTCTAACGAACTCCCTAGAGGGTTGCGAGCGGAGATTGTCCTCAATGCCGATTCGACGGCTTTCAGTGCGGGTGTTGGGTGAAACGAGTAATCCAGTAATCCGGGTCGATGCGGCTTTCCGTCGCTCCGATGAAAGCTTGCGGCCTGCATCGAATTCAGCCAGTCCCACCGGTCGCACGGCGTCCAAAAGATGATGCGATCACAATTTCCAGCAGGCACAACCTGCGTCAGGTAGTCGTAATAGCACTGGGCAACCACGCGATCACGTTCCGCGTCGTCGCCATGAACGGAGGTGTCATTTGCGTCGAGTTCAGTGATGAGGACCTGCAGACCCATTCCGCGGACCCTCTTGATGAATTCGAGAAACGCGACACCGCCAAACGGAGCGCTGGCATCCAGATGTGATTCAATTCCGATCGCCTGAACGGGAACGCCACGTTTTAATAATTGATCCAGCAGCAGAATCGTGAGCTGGCGGGTTCGCTCGAAGTCTGGCTGGTTCTGCTCCACGTAATAGCAATTCAGGACTCGAAGCGCGCCTGGATCTGCGGCCTTCGCTGCGTGAAACGCGATGTCCAGATACTGCGGTCCGAGCAGACTCGTCCAGATGCCGGGATAAAGCCCGTCGGAGCGGCGGCTCCAGAAGACAACAGGCTCGTTCACCACATCCCACGACTCGATTCGCCCCCGATAGTGCGTCATCACGGTGGTGATGTACTCCGTGAGCTGCTTCGCTGCGTTCGCTCGGGTGAGCACAGAGGGAAACCAGGACGGATTAGCAGTGGGACTATTCCAGCACAAGTTGTGTCCGTGAACCACCATGTCGTGGCTTTGGCAAAAATCGACCATCCAGTCTGCGTCATCGAAGGTGTAGGAATCAGGGGTTGGATGGAGCCTGGGCCACTTGAGTTCATTGCCTGGAGTGAGGAGGCTAAAGTTCCGCGTGACAAAGTGTGCAAACTCCGGCACCTGGAGATCAGCCTTACTGGCCTGGAAGCCGACCTTTACGTTGGCCTTTTCGGCAAACGACTTAAGCGAAGGTGAGCTGTCCGGGTCTGGAAACATGGATGCACCTAACCGGCCCGAAAGGGCCAAGCCGGATCCAAGTCGAAGGCCATTGCTAAGCAATTCTCTTCGCGTCATGCACCCTCCGGGCGGCTAATGACGTTCTGGCGGAATTCCGATCATCAAGTGTTGGCAGCAATCAACCCTCCGATTTTGCTCACGTCGATGTGTGATGAACTTGAATCAAGGCAAATCACTCAAACTCAGTGTGTTAAGATAAATCCTCCTAAGCGGCCAAGTACGGAGCCGGAAAGCCCGCTTTCGACTGCCCTTCGCTTTCATTGTCGAGCCAGTTTATGACACCCAAGTCTGTAGGCGTAATCATTCCAGCGTTCAACGTTGCCAGCTGCATCAAGGTTGCGATTGACTCGGCGCTTTCCCAGACCCTTGCGCCTCGAGAGATCATCGTAGTGGACGACGCTTCGACAGACGAAACCCCCTCCATCGTTGCCGAAATAGCACAGGACCACAGCTCTGTCCGTCTGATTCGCTTACCAACGAATCGGGGAGCTGCAGCCGCGCGAAACGCCGGTCTGAACAATTGTTCCTCGGATTGGATCGCGCTCTTGGATGCTGACGATCGATACCTCCCGCACCGTCTCGAATACCTCGTGACGGCAGCGGAACAAGCGGGACTCGATATGGCTGCAGACAATTTCTATAAGTACGATGTAGTCGCGGATCAGATGGTCGACGTCGCTATACCCTCCGAGATGGTTGGAGCCTGCATGCAGTTGGACCGTTATGACTTCGTGCGGAATTGCATGACGAACATGGGGGGAGCAGTGGATCTTGGTTTACTAAAGCCGATCCTGCGGCGCGGTTTCGTGGAGCAATGGCGCCTGCGCTATCCCGATAACATCCGGCACGGTGAGGATTTCGTCTTTTATCTGACAGCTCTTGTGCATCGAGCAAAGTTTGCCGTCTTTCCCGAACCGCACTACGTGTACACCCAGCGATTAGGAACCCTCAGCGGGAAGCATTCAGGGCTGACGCGCACAAGAGTGGACCTATCAGAGATCGAAGCGGAGAGCAGGAAACTCGCGACGTCGCAATTAGCGAACGGCGATCCTGAACTCGCCGAGCTTCTAAACGCGCGCGCGGATCGCCTGCGTGCCGCGAGGAAGTTCTTTGCCTTTCGCACAGCAGTAACAGAGGGAGATTGGATGCAAGCGGCTCGGCGTGCGCTTGCAGACAAAGAAGTTCGCAGTTCAGCTTCAGAAGCTCTCGAATTCAAATTGAGAAAGCACTGGCGCAATCTGCTGCATCCGACTCGATAAGCTAGCTGCATTGACGAAGAAGTGCTAATCCTTGAATAGTTTGACTATAAGGCTCTGCCTCTCAGGAGGGGTATGCCGTCCCGGGCCGAGTTTACGCACCTGATCTTAACTCGCTTCAATACAGCCGTTGACTTTGCCCCTGGCAAAAAGGGGCTTGACCAGGCGTGGCTCAACGCCCGGTTGCTTCTATTTGAACGTTACTGTCTGCCTTCCGTTGCAGCTCAGAGGGGAGCAACCTTCAAGTGGCTTGTGTTCTGTGACGCGCAGAGTCCTGAATGGTTCAAAGAGAGACTGTCATCTTACGGCGAGCTGGTGTTACCCGTATATATCGATGGCCCGGCTACGGATCAAGTGATCGCGCGATCTGTGGCAGCCTCCGGACTCGTATCAAGTGCCCACGTTATTACCACGAGGCTCGACAATGACGATGCCATCGGGAACGACCATATCAGGCTGATTCAACGCCATTTCAAACGCCAGGACCGCGAATTTCTGGTCTTCCCTTTCGGCTTGCAATTGTACCGAGGCCATCTCTACAACTGTTACTGGGAGTCCAATCCCTTTCTTTCACTGATAGAAAGGGTCTCGGCTGACGGGTCATTCACAACGGTGCTGTGTGTTGAGCACAATCGAGTCAGAACCGCGGGTCGCGTCCGCATGATTTTTTCCAGAGCGGAATGGCTGCAGGTAATCCATGGATCCAACCTGCTGAATACGCTTCGCGGCTGGCCTAGAATCTCGAGCAGAGAACCATCGGGGTTCTGCATCCCTTCCCTTCAAGACGGATCGGAAAGCATCCTCACTCGATTCAAATATTCAGCGGCGGCCTTCATTGCACGAGGACGAAAACTACAGGACAAGGTCGCACGCGCGATCAACCGTCACTCTCTTAACATGCGAAATGTCACCATGCATCATCGGCTTATTGGGCCACTGTATCTGCAGGTTTGTTGCAGACGGACGCGTATAGATCTTCCAGCAACCGCGTCTGGTGTTCTAGCGAATATTTTTCCGAGATGCGCTCGGAACCGCGCACACTGAAGCTGTTCCACAAGTGGTCATCGCCAAGTAATCGGAGAATAGCCGCCGCAAGTGCCTTTGTATCCCGCTCCGGCACGAGCAAACCTGTGCGACTATCTTCCACGGCTTCCGAAATCCCTCCGTGACGAAAGCTGACGACGGGAGTTCCCATCGCCTGCGCCTCAGCAAAGACCATACCGAATCCTTCGCTATCCCCATTATTCGCGCGCAAGCTTGGTACGCAGAATATCGAGGCGCGCGACATGCAAGCTCGCACTTCATCGAGTGGAACCGCACCGAGGAACCGGACCGGCAGACGAAGGTGTGCGGCTCGAGCCTTCAGGCTATCGCGAAGCGGACCGTCACCGATCACGGTGAGCGATGCGTCTGGGATCACTTTATGTACATCGGCCATAGCATCAAGAAGATATTGACAACCCTTTTTCTCAACCAGGCGACCTGCGAAAAGAATACTTCCGTCACGAGGTTTGTCTGTCGGCGAGAAATAATCGCAATTGACTCCCGTGTAGTGGACACGCAGTTTTTCCGGCGGAAACCCGGCTTCCAGTGCTTTTTCGCGTATGAATTCGGAGACGCACAAGAACGTGTGCGCGTGCTTCCATAGCTCGCGACGTCTCCGCAGGTAGAAGAAGCCTGAAGAGCTATTCTTCAAACCCTCATCGCTGCTCGTGACGTCGTAACCGTGGAGGGTTACGACAAGAGGGATGTCCAGATGTTTGCTCAAGGGCAACGCGTCCGCGCCATCGAGTGCGAAATGTGCGTGGATCAGGGATGGCTGGAAAGCTTTGATCCTGGACTCGAAAGAGCCTCCGAGGCCAGTCATGCGATAGATCAACGTCCTCAACTTCGGCAGCGGCGCGCGTGGCGGCACGAGCAAAATAGTAGGACCTGAACTGGGCAGCCCCGACGGAACTTCTTCGAGCCCTGCGTAAATTGGCTCAAACCGCCGAAGAGCTTCTGCTTGTTCCCTCACAAAGGTTTCACTGATGGGAAGGAGAGCGGATCGAAAGATCACGACTCGAGGGCGCGCATTTGGATGAACCAAATCAGCCACCTCACAAAACTCTAGTGTTCGACCGGCCGGCTAGTTCGTCGGCCTTGGTGAGAAAGAACCGGTCGCGCAGCTGCTTTCTTCGATGGGGAGATAGAAAGTATGTGCCGCATAGCAAGGTCACCAGGTAGGGTGAGGCCGACCCGACAACTACGGCCTCTTTCAGGAGCGTTGTAAACCCCTTCCAACCGGCCCCTTCCTCTGAAGCGCGAGCTACGCAGGTTCCCAGAATGAAGCGAGAATAGGCCTTGCCGCTTAGCAGATGCCTGCGCTGCCTACCCCACTCGAGGCGGTCCTTCCAATTGAGATTAGTCGTTATGCTACTGCGACCGGCGGGCACGTGATAAATGCAAAGGGGAGCTTCTACGATGACGAGCTCGAACGCTTTGTCCATGCTCAAACGGAGGAACCAATCCATGTCCTGAAAAAAACCAAGATTTTCGTCGAACGGGATCCGGAGCAAGAGCGTCTTCGAACACAGAAAGGTCGACGTTTGGAAGTAACAGAGGTAGTCAAACATGAACTCCGAGATAACCTCATCGGGTCGAGGGAATCTCCGCGGGCGCACGACGTCGGCATGACCAGACTCCTGACAAATATATCGTGATGTCACGACGACGCCGTCGCGGTGGCCCATTCCTGCAGCGGCTAACTGCTTCTCTAGCTTGTTCGGCAACCATTCGTCATCATCGTCCAAAAGTGCGATCCACTCTCCCCTGGCCGCCCGCGCGCCGATATTACGCGCTTCGGATCCCCCAACCTTCTCGGAAGTCTCGATGAATCTTAGTCTCGGATCCAGGATCTGTTCGATGGCGCCCCTGGATGCGGGATCAGGTCCGTCGATGATCACAATAATCTCAAGGTTGTCGTAGGTCTGCTTTAGCGCGCTTTCAATTGCGCGCCTAAGCAAGGCAGGGCGATTGAAGGTCGGAATCACGACTGTAACCGTCGGCGCCAGTTGATGCACTACGAACCCCTCTCAGTTCCCGAGTTCACGATAATGCCTGCCGAGGCTCAACAGCGAACGTTCCCCTGAAATGAATCGAAACAATACTCTTGTTCGCCTGATTTGGAGCGTCAGCCCTCGTCGTCATCAACAAGGCAAGGGGGCAACAAATCCTGTACAGACCTAATGTTACGACATACACTAGGTGAAAAGTAACGTTCGCGCAAGGTTGCCCACCCTTCAATCTTGGGCTGGAAAAAGCGTCTTGGAGACGACGCGCCCGCATTCCCCCAATCGTCCAGAATCCGAATTCTAGTCTTCAAGAAAGAATATGCGAGCCAGCAATACGTTGAAACCCTCTCAACCCAGCTCTGATCTAACCGTTGGTGCGATCCTGGCAATCTTCCGGCAACGGCGAGCGGTTATCATCACGACTACTGTCGCTCTGTTCCTCCTGGTTGCCGTCTACTGCCTGGTAGCAACGCCTCGTTATAAATCAACGGCGGTGATCGAGGTTCAGGCCAGCAGCGCTGATTTGCTTGGTCTCGAAAGTTTGATGGCGTCTCAACCGAGCGAGATGGGAGACGCATTGAATGCCAGCCTCGATCTGCAGACCGAGGTGGAGATTCTTCAGTCGGACACGCTCGCACTCAAAGTCATCAACGATTTAAACCTGGAGAGCAATAAGGACTTCAAACACCACTGGAGTCCAATCGGTGCAGTGCTCGGGCTTTTCTCGCCCAAAGGTGTTGCCGATCCTTCAAGCGCTTCGCTCGAGGATTCGCCCGCGAGGCGAGCTTACGTAACGAAAGTATTCAGCAGCCATCTCAAGGTGAAGACCGTTGCGGGAACGCGGTTGATCCAGATCGACTTCACTAATTCGGATCCCAGGGTCGCAGCGGCTGTCGTGAACCATTTGACTCACGCTCTCGTTGATTACGGCTTCAATACACGCAATGCGGCGACCAATCAGACCTCAGAATGGCTGGGCACGCAGATGTCCGACCTTAAAGAGCAAGCCCACAATTTGCAAGCACGCGTTGTAGCTCTGCAACGCAATGCGGGGGTCTATAGTCTCGGAGAGGATTCGCAGGGACGCGATCAGCTCTATAGTTCGACTCTCGATCAGTTACAGCAGGCGACGAACGCTTTGACTGCTGCCACATCGAATCGCATTATCAAGGGCGCCCTCTATGAGACCATTCGCAATGGAGATCCTGACATGATCTCAGGCTTGGCTGGCGCGGGTTCTGCAACATCGAATTCAACGCAAGGCGCATTCACGCTCCTCCAGAACCTGCGCACCCAGCAAGCTACAGCAGCGGCTCAATTGGCGCAGGATACCTCCAAGTTCGGCCCCAGCTATTCGAAGCTCGCCGACGAGCGGTCGAACCTTGCGAGTCTGAACAAATCCGTCGCCGATGAGATCCAGCGCATCGGCGAACGCGCGAAGAACGACTATGAGGCTGCACGCGGCGCCGAGCAAACACTGCAGGTCGTGTACAACCAACGCAAGGATGAGGCTGAGAGGTCGAACGACCGGACTATCGAGTATGCGATTGCCAAGCAGGAAGCCGATAACAGTCGAGCGCTCTATGAAGATCTTTCCAAGCGCCTGAGAGAAGCCGGCGTCATCGAGGGCTTGCGGTCCTCGAATATATCCGTAGTCAGTCCCGCCAAGATTTCCTCGAAGCCGTCTTCTCCGAATCCTCCTCTTTATTTAGCGGCGGCGATAGTCTTAGGTCTGTTCTTCGGGGCGTGTGCGGCGCTTTATTCCGACATGGCTGATGAGACGATCCAGTCTTTTAACTTTTTTGAAGACACTCTCGGCCGAAAGCTTTCAGCGGTCTTACCTTCCCTGGAACCGTCGTCCAACATATCGCTTCTGAAATTGCCACGTGCCCTCCGTTTTGCAAGAAGCTCCAACTCTTCCGCAACGCCAACCTCGGTCCTCGATCAGCCTATGAGCGCATTCGCCGAAGCGCTGCGGCTGCTGCGCACATCGATCTTGTCTCCACGCAACACGCTGCCACCCAAAGTCATTCTTGTCACGAGTGCGGTCCCCCACGAAGGCAAGACCACCGTCGCCGGAAATCTCGGAATTCTACTCGCGCAAGCAGGCAAGAGTGTTTTATTGGTGGACGGTGATCTGCGACCGCGCAAACAGATTCGTTTCCCTGACCCGTCCAGCGGAACGGTTCCCGGCTTCAGTCAGCTGCTCTCGGGTGAAGCGCCGACTGCGATGAACAACCTCGTACCCGAATGCCGAAATCTGCAAGTAGTCGCCGCCGGCTCTGTGACTCAACATCCTACCGAATTGCTGACAAGCGGCCGATGCCGCGAGCTGTTGGATCAATGGAGGAAGAGCTTCGACTTCATCGTGCTGGATAGCCCCTCGGTCCTTGATGTTACCGACGCGCTGATTCTTGCTCAATACGCTGACACGACACTGCTCGTATCCCGCTACGGCCTGACTACCAGAAAGGCAATCGATCGCGCATACCACGTCCTCGCCTCTGGTTCCGAGACCAATATCGAGATCGTTCTGAATGACGCAGATCGGAGCTCCGTAAGCTACTCCGACTACTTTGGGTATGCGGGTTCAACCTATTACGAAGCTATTTAATGGGAGTCTGAAATGCTCATGCCTCGGTGGATAAGTCGCCTCTCGTTTCTGATCGTGATCGTCTCGTTCATCTCGATGCACGCTCAGGAGTCTTTGCTCATTGGGCCGGGTGATCTGCTTCACGTTCAGGTACTCGATACGCCAGAGCTCGATCAACATCCTCGCGTTACGGATTCTGGTGACATCCCCTTGGTCGGCGTCGGAACATTGCATGTAGCAGGACTCACTCCGGCCGCGGCTGCGCAAAAAATCCAGGACTTCTTCATTAGCTCTCGCTTCATGAACCATCCCTCGGTGACTGTCACAGTCGATCAGTTCGCTACCCAGACGATCTCCGTCTTAGGACAGGTAAAGCTGCCCGGAGTTTTCACGATCACCGCACCAAGGTCTGTCCTCGACGCGATCGCACTTGCCGGTGGACTCGCCGATACGGCGGATCGCCACGTCACCATCCAGAGACGGGATCGGACAATCAAACCGATCACCTACGACCTGTCGAATGATGCGGCCAAGGCGATGAATGACCAGGTGGAGGTGTACCCCGGTGACATCGTGCTCGTTCCACACGCCGCGCTTGCGTATGTTCTGGGCGATGTCAATCGTCCCAGCGGAATCGTGATGCAAAATAATCACTCGCAGCTTACGGCTATGCAGGCCGTGGCCATCGCGGGCGGGACGCATCCATCAGCCGTCCCATCCCACGCTAAATTGATTCGACGGCTGCCCGACGGAAGTTATACGACGATTCCCATGAACTTTGCCCTTATACAAAAGGGAAAGAGGCCCGACGTCCTTCTCCAGCCGGACGATGTTATCTATATTCCATTTAGTTACATTCGAAATATTGGAGCCAATGTTTCAGGCATCCTTGCCGCTACCGCCTCTGCCTCGATCTACACGATCCCATAGCTATTGGTTGCTACAGGGTACACTTTCACGCAGAATCGATGAACCAGGATTTCCCTTGAATTCTTTCCGAAGATAGGAGGACGATGCGCATGGATGCTGCGACCGACAGTGTTGGCGGCACGATTGGCATAGTCTTTGTGAATTGGAATGGTTGGGAAAATGTTGTCAGAAGTTACAACTCTCTGACCGCGAGTAAGTACGAACATTGGAAATTAATTGTTGTAGATAACGCCTCGAGTGATCGTTCGTTAGAAATGATTCGCCGCGAAATTCCCGAAGCATTTCTGATAGAAAGCGGTGCGAACCTGGGGTTTGCGGGTGGCTGCAACGTGGGAATCGCCAAGGCGCTGCAGATGGGCCTGGACTATGTGTTTCTCCTTAACTGCGACGCGACGGTACTTCCTGACACCCTCGGCGAGCTGGTGTCAGCGAGCCGGCAACTCAATGACACAGCCGTTTTAGGCAGCGTCGTTCGCTATTTCCCGTCTGGCCAAATCCAGTTTATGGGTAGCTGCAAGTCCCTACGGAGCGGACGTCCTCATTGGTATACGGAAGTCGAAGATGGAGAGCGTTTACAGCAGGATCTCATCGAATCCGACTTCATCTTCGGTGCTGCACTATTCGCTCCTGCGGAAATCTTTCGGCGAGTCGGCCTCTTTGACGAGCGCTTCTTTCTCAACTACGAAGAGACGGATTGGTGCTATCGGGCGGCGGATGCTGGAATCGCGTCCTACGTGGTTACGAGGTCCGTAGTGCAGCACATTGGAAGTTCGTCGCTTGGTCCTCGCGCCGCGCCGCTGCAGACTTACTTTCTCTCGCGGAACAGGCTCCTGTTCTACGACAAGCACGGCAGCCTCAAATTTCGGGTGCGAGCTTATCTTGAAGTACTGCGCGATCTTGGTGGCCGGCTTCGACGCGGCGCCACGCAGCCCACGCCATTCGGTCGGCTCGAGCCTGCGACGCGCGCCCTCCTGCTGGCAGTCCGGGACTACGCCTTGCGTCGATTCGGAGATTGTCCGGCGCGGGTTCGCGAGTTGGCAGATATTGAAAGAGCATCCCGGAAGGGTCAAGCGGCACACGACGGCCGTGCCAGAGTAGGAAGCCAAGGTGGCGCTTAAACGGTCCCTTGCATGGATGGGCTTTGCACAGATAACAGCCCTTGCCTTGCAATTCACCAGTTCGGTCGTGCTGGCGCGGTTGCTCACTCCTTATGAGATGGGCATCTATGCAGTGTCGGCAGCCCTCGTTGGTGTTCTGTCGGTAGTGCAGGCGTTTGGCCTGCAAGCGCTCATCGTGCGGGAAGAATTTTTGACCGCCGAAATTACCGCGACCGCCTTTACCCTCAACATGTTTCTTGCGCTTACGCTCTCCTTAACGATCGCTTTGCTAAGCGTTGCTGGCGGCGCATTCTTGCACGATGCCGCGGTTCAAAGAGTGTTGTTGATCCTTTCCATCAATCCGCTCTTCAGCATCTTCGATCTCCTCCCTACCGCGAACCTTGAGAGGCGCGGTCGTTTTCGAACCATGTCAATCGTTACTACCGCGAGCGGAATTGCAGGTACGATTATGACGATCGTTCTGGCATTCAAAGGCTTTAGATATATGAGTCTTGTGTACTCCGGCATCGCGAGTGCAGCCATCAGCACCATTCTTATGAACATCGCCGGACGGCAACACGTCCGCTTTCAGCTGGGACTGAAAGCATGGCGCCGGGTGGCAAACTTCGGGCTGCAGATGCTGGCGGTCTCGGGAGTGAACTCTATTTCTACGCGCCTGTCGGATGTCCTGTTGGGCCGTCTGCAAGGCCTCGGTGCACTCGGCATCTACAATCGCGCGGGAAGCCTGAACGGGCTCATCTGGAGCAACGTTCACCTTGTCGCGGGGCGCGTCGTCTTTGTCGATTACGCTGAACTCAACCGACAGAAAATCTCTCTACGCGAACGGTATTTGAGAACCGTTGAGATCATTACAGCCCTGCTCTGGCCTGCATTTGGCGGATTCGCAATTCTGTCGGGCCCGTTCATCCTGATGGTGTATGGAGCGAAATGGCTGCCGGCTACCGTACCCCTGGCATTTCTGGCAGTAGCTTCGATGATTCAAGTGTCGATCACGATGACGTGGGAACTGTTTGCGGCGACCGGACAGTTGAAGGCTCAGACCAGAATAGAATTCGTGCGTGCAGGCGTTGCACTCGTCTGCTTTGGAGCAGGATGCCTCATCAGTCTCGCCGCGGCTGCTGCGGCACGAGTCGTCGACGCCGCATTCGCAGTGTTTCTTTACCGCAAACATCTCGATCGTATGACAGACACAGCTGTGGCAGATTTCGTGCCAATTTACCGGCAAAGCGCCGTCCTGACATTGCTCGCACTGATTCCGCCCGCCGTGCTGATGGCAGTGTTTCGCATGTCCGCTCGAACTCCGATGATGCTCGTGATCGGGTCAGTCCTCTTAGGCATCGCGTTTTGGGCCGCGGGCCTCGTGTACTTCAAGCATCCCCTCGTGCAGGAAGCAAAGCACTCGATGAAACGTTTTTCGCGCCGAGCTGCTGTGTGAGATGAGTCTGCAGGCACCCCAAGCCAAAGCCTCTGGACGCGATCACTGAGCCGTGACATTGCGCGCTCAGCCTTAGCAGCCGCCTCTGCGTTTGATAGTCCAGGTAGGCCACGCCAAATCGCTTGCCGTATCCGTCAGCCCATGCATACTTGTCGAAGGCAGCTTTGAGCTTAGGGTCAGTGGTGAAGAAAGCCTTGTAGTCGACGACGTCGTGCTTATCCCAAAGAGTGTAGAGGTGGTGGCGATGCGCCATCCGCGGCGTGTGACTTGCTGCAGGCATAGCCGAAGTTTCGTCCATCGTGGCAGCTAGCCTCGACCGCAACTGCAAACGGGCAGTTGTCTATGAATGCCCGCCTTCGGGCAAGTCTACGTCTCGGGTCGAAACTCGCGGCGGCGCTCGGTGAAATGTGCTGCCGGAACTTACGCAATGCCCTTCGCAAGAAACGACCGAGCCGAAGCGCGATCGTTTCTTGTCTGGGTAAGTTCTCGGGCTAACGTCTCATCGGGCAGGCCTCGTTGTCCTTCACGGAGGTAAGCACTCGATCCTGCGACGTGAGCGAACGGCTCCGGCAATAACCGGTGGAGTCCTTGGTGACGTAGCTAGCGGAACTCGCGGTCGGACCAACGGCGTTCACCGCGGTGAGCGATGAGTTGTAGACCAGCGTGTCGTTGGACTTGACCTGCTCTACAGTGTCAGAGTTGGCGATCACAAAGCCGTTGATCGAAGTGTTTTGGCTCACTTCGTGCTGCTGGTTCGAAGTGACGACCTGCGTGTACGTGCCATCGCTGTTCTGCACGAAGGAGTAATCGAGAAGGAGCGGGAAGGACCAGTGCGTCGCGACCTTCTCCGCCAGGATACCCCGCTGCGTTGTGGTGGTTGAGTCGACGGTGCTGGTCTGGTTGACGTTCTGGATTTCCGGAACTCCCACCGTCGCAACGTTGAATGCCTGGTTGCTGTTGAAGTCGACGGTCGAATTCACAGTTGTTTCGACACGGCCGACCGACGTGTTCACATACCCCTTGACGGTGTACGTGCGTTTCGAGCCGACGATCACGTTACCGGTAGTAGCGCCGTTCGCGGTGGTCAGATTCTCTTCGACATCGGGCGTGGGCTCTGCGGAAAGAGTGTTTTCTTCAACGGCGCCGCCCGTTTCAGCGCGGAACTTATCGCGATAAAGCAGCAGGTTCGCGGTCGCCAGGAAGTAGCTGTTGGCGTTGTAGACGCTGATGCTGACGGTGTGCGAGTTGCCGTCACTCAACATTCCGGCAAACGGCGTAAGGTCGACGCGGTAGGGCTTGAAGTTTAGGGTTTCGACGCCGGTGATCGGCTCCCACAGATAGGGATCGATTCCACCCGTATAGATCCACGGGGAGACGGGAGCGACTCCTGCAGGCTGGCCGTCGATGCTGACCTCGGTTTCACGGAAGGCCGTGCCGCCGTAGGTTTCGAGTTCGCCCGCGACATCGTTCGGAACACCGAGATACCAGAACTCGTCGTTGGACTGGCTCTGCGCGATGACGTCAAGGTAAGCCTTGGTGAGATTGCGCGGCAGCGTAACGGTGGCCGTGACTGCGCTGCTGGTCGTGTCCAACTCATACGGGCTGTTGACGCCGCTCACGGGGACGACCATGTCTGGCGCATCGGCGGGCGGGTTACGCCAGTCTGCAGGATAGAACTGCAGCGTTGCGGTGCCGTAAATGCCACCGTTGTACTCGCTGTTGTAGATGTTGTAGATGATGGCGTTGCCGCTCTGCGCGGTCTCGAAGACGGCGGACAGGTCGGTGACATCGCGCTCTACATGCCACGACGGGCTGAGCGTGGAACGGGGTTCGGCGGTGGTCCCGTAGAAGATATTCGCATCACCGAGGTAAAGACTCGCTGTGCGGTCGTACTGCGTTCCGGCGGTGACCGTGAGGTCGAGGTTCAGAACGACTTTCGCCCAGGGCCCTTTGCAGTCGGCGGGAGGAGTGTACGTCAACGGATGCGCCGAGTAGTCATTGAAGGCTTCGTTGTTAAATAGCGTGACTGTGCACGGGTGCGTGGTGGGCCGCGTTATCGGGGGCTCGGCCGTGGCGGGATTGGATGAGCCGACGACGGGTGTAGGTGAGACGACGACGACCTGCGCGGCGGCGATTCCGTGAGCACACACAAATCCTGCGATCAAAGTTTGAACCAGAGTGGCACGAATGCGAACGGATAATCCCATAGCAACCTCCGTAGACCGAGAAAATTACGAGCAAAACGGTGGGCACACGATATCACATTGCGCCGAGATGATTCCTTGGAAGGCGAACGAGCTGCAGAATACAAGGCTGACGTGGCGAGAGGTGTGCGAAGCGATGCCGGACGTCTGCATCGTCGGCATGGAGGTGCCAATTTGTCCCCAGAAACGCGCTTCCGATGACCGGCCAGCCCTCAACCCAAGGATCAAAGGATTCGAGATTCCTAAGGTCGCACCTCCGCAACGTCGAGCCGTCGATTCCGGAACGCCACCTTTAGATGGTGGATGTACCCGACGAGTCCTCGGCCTCGACAGCGAGAAAGAGCATCATTCAAATTTCTTGACAATCTTGATTCGCCACGCCGCGCTTTGCGCTCAGCTGCGGATGAGCTCCAACAGAACCCATTGTGTTCAGTCCACGATTTCGTTCCTGCCACAAGAATGACCACTTCGTTCATAAATAGGCTGTACGGTCGAAAATTATGCTTACTCTGTCCAATTTCTCTTGACAAGTGCTCATAATGAACCATAGGCTGCCGTTGATTCAACTATGCTTGGGCCGACCGTAACGCCTGAACGGGAATGAATTTGGACGTGCGGAGTGGCACCCTGCCTGTCGGCGCTTGGCCGGCGAGGCACCTTGGGAGAGTATCCAGTGATCAGAAATCTTCGCGTCAGTATGTTCGTTGGGCTTATCGCCTCCACGCTGATCTCGCTATCCGCAATCGCGCAGACCGTAACCGGTGGAGTTACCGGGACCATCACCGATCCAAGCGGCGCAGCGATTCAAGGCGCGATCATCACCGCGCACGATCTGGACACCAACGTCTCCACGACCACGACCACGAACGCTGATGGTGTATATCGCATCGAACATCTTCCGATCGGCAGGTATGAAGTCATTGCGAATGCGAACGGTTTCAGCAATGAGACGTTGCCGTCGTTCAGCCTTGAGGCTCTGCAAACAGTGACGTTTAACGCGAAGCTCTCTGTTCACGGTACGACCGTGTCCGTGGAAGTCTCCTCCGCCGCACCGATTCTGGACACCCAGGACTACACCCTCAGTAGCACCTTTACAGCCAACACCATCGCGAACTTTCCGCTGAATGGTCTGGACTTCAGCGCGCTCACGCTCTATACGCCCGGCGCGGTCAGCACCTATGGCAACACCGCGACGAATGTCATCGAGCGTGACACATATTACAGCGACTCGGTAAACGTAAACGGCAACCGCGCCCAGGCGAATAATTACACGCTCGAAGGGTTCGACATCAACGAGACCTTCAACAACGAGATCGGCTACAGTCCGGCGCCGGCCGCACTCGGCGAGATCCAGGTTGTTACCGCGAACTCACCAGCCGAACTAGGCAATGTGAACGGCGCAGGCGTAGTGAGCGTGCTCAGGAGCGGCACCAACCAGTTTCATGGATCGCTTTATGGATACCTGCAGGATTATCGTCTGAACGCCAACACCTGGCAGAACAAGAACCAGACACCCGTCGTCCCCACGAACCCGTTCTCGCAGGACCAGTTTGGCGGAACCTTTGGTGGGCCGATCCTGCGCAACAAGCTCTTCTTTTTCGTTGACTATCTGGGGTCGCGGTACCACGTCGGCGGTATCGGATCCACCAGCGTGCTTACGCAGGCGATGAGAACCGGTGACTTCTCGGCGTTGCTTCCCCAGGGTTGCGACAGCGGCGGATATACGATCATCTCCGGCGTGGCGACCTGCAACTCGACCGGAACGGCTGACAGTTACCAGTTGTTCGATACGCTAAACAATAACCAGCCCTTCGTCGACAATATGGGCGTCCCTGTCGTCAACCCCGTGGCGCAGTTCCTGATCGCAAACACCTCGTTGTATCCGTTGCCGAATGCGACGCCAACCGACGGTATTGCTGCCAACAACTACCAGGGGCATCAACGTAGTTTCAAGGCCAATAACCAAGGCGACATTAAGATCGACTACGACGAGAGCAACAAAGACAAGCTCACTGGCTTCTACTCCATGTCCACCGCCTACGACGGCACCAGTCCATTGCTTGCGATCAGCTTTTCCGGGCCGAACCTATATCCCACCAAGCTCGGCGGCATGAACTGGGTGCATACCTTCTCGCCTGCGTTTGTGAACTCACTACGCCTCGGCTTCACGCGGATTGTCTGGGCGCAAAACTTCTCCGTCGATTCGACCGGGCAGTTTGGCATTACCGGCAATGCGAAAGTTGGGATCAGCTTTCCCAACCAGAGTGTGCCGGGTTACACCTACCAGAACCTCACCGGAGGCATCTTCGCAGGTGGCAACCCGGTAACCGGCAGCGGCCTGATTGACAACACCTACCAGTACCTGGATCAGGTGAGCTGGCAGCACGGCCGACACTACTTCAGCTTCGGCATCTCGGCGCTTCGCTACCAGAACAACTACCCCACCGCCAACAACAACGGCTATCTTGGTTCGCTGTACTATAAGGGCCAATATACGAGCGATTCGGCAACTTCGATCGGCGGCTACGGAGCCGCAGACTTCTTGCTCGACCGTATCAGTTCGTCCGCAGCCACGCTGGCCAGTGTGAACGTGGGTCAACGCCAGTGGCGCACCGGCATCTATGCGACCGATGACTTCAAGCTGACCCCGACCCTCACGATAAATTACGGCTTCCGCTACGAGCTCGACCAGCCTTGGATAGAGCAGAACAACAAGACCGGCAACGTAAATCTATCCACCGGGCAGATTATCTACGCGGGCAGCATCCCCGCGGGCGCGCCGCCAGGATCGGGCCTGTGCTCTAACCTCGCCTGCTACAACTGGAACTTTCACCAGTTCATGCCGCGCTTCGGTTTTGCGTGGCAGGCCATGAATCGTTTCGTTGTGCGCGGCGGATACAGCGGCACCAGCTTCTTTGAAGGCAACTCCAGCAACCAGCGCCTGACCTCCATCACGCCCTTCATTCAGGCGATTCAAACGCCCAACCTGGCCGTAGCCGCCGGAAATGTTCCCACGCCCTACACCACCCAAACTGCGTTCGACGTGTCCGCGCAACCCGGTGGAACGTACAACACCTATCCCCAGAACATGCAGCCGGCATACGTGCAAAACTACAACCTCACGCTCGAATATGCCCTGACGCACCTGCTAAGCCTCCAGGTGGGATATGTAGGCGAGACCGGACAGCATATCGAGGACTACGGCAACGTAAATCAGTGGACAGTTCCGGGTGATGCGACCTCGGCGCCGTTCTACAACAGCCCGTACATCGGCTGCAATTCCCCGCAGGCTACGCAGGTTTGTTCGAATGGCCTGCTCATTACCGAATCCCGCGCGATGATGAACTACAACGGGCTGCAGGCTATTCTGCGGCAGCGGTTGTCAAACACAGGCCTTGAGTACACGGTGAACTATACGTATTCGAAGTCGATGACGAACGCCGTCGGCAACTATGGGTTGAACACCGGCGGCTACAATGCCGATCCAGGATTTCAAAACTACTACGACAGTCATGCTGATTATGGCGTGGCGGGATCTGACGTCAAGCACAACCTCAACGGCACTGCCACTTATGCAATTCCAGTTGGTCGGGGACAAAAGTACCTGAGCAACGCCAACCGGCTTGTCGATGAGGTGCTCGGTGGCTGGAAAATTAGTTCGGGATTTGTCTTCTACAGCGGTTTCCCTCAGACAATCGCCGCCGGCAACAGCAACGTGAACAGCTACGGGCAAACGCGGGCTGAGCAGTACCGTCCGCTGCATATCGTCCACCGCTCGCGCTACGCCTGGTTCGGTACCGATCCCTCGGCCCAGCCCTGCACCACGGCGGGCGTCGATAACGGTGTCTGTGCCTTCGGCGTTCCCGCGCAGAACACCTTCGGCAACTCAGTCAATGGCGTAGTGCGTGGCCCCGGCTTCCGTGATGTCGACTTGTCTGTATTCAAGGAGTTCCGTATTATCCGCGAACAGTTCCTCGGCTTCCGCATGGATGCCTTCAACGCGTTCAACATGGTTAGCTTTGGCAATCCCAGTACCAGTATGTCGCCGCAGTTTGGGTGGCTCGCGCAAAACAATGCCATCCGTTCGGTTGAGCGTCGCCTGCAGTTCTCAGCCAGCTATCGCTTCTAGGACGGCATGAGACGTTCTGACTGGACTACCCATGGCGGTAATTGAAATTTCGGTCGACTCAACCGAATCGGCTCTTGCCGCGGAGCAAGGCGGTGCGCAGCGCATCGAACTGTGCAGCGGCTTGCGCGAGGGTGGCCTGACGCCCAGTCTTGGGCTGGTGCGTACCGTGCGCTCAGCCTGCTCGATCGCGCTCTTCACCATCATTCGCCCACGCGGCAGCGACTTTCTTTACACCGCGGATGAGTTCCGTGTGATGCAGGAGGACATCCGCATCATGGGACAGGAAGGAGTCGACGGCGTCGTCTTCGGTCTTCTAACCGCTGATGGCCACGTTGACCAGGAGCGTACCCGCTCCCTGGTAGAGCTCGCGCACCCAATGCAAGTAACGTTTCATCGAGCTCTCGACATGACCTCAGATCCCGAGCAGGCTCTGGAAGATGTGATCGCCTGCGGTGTGCAGCGGGTTCTTACGTCTGGAGGCGCCTCGTCCGCGTGGGCAGGCCGCAATCGCCTGCAGGCTATGGTTCAACAGGCGTCTGGTCGGGCAACGATTGTCGTCGGCGGTGGCGTGCGCCCCGCGATAATCTCCAGGCTGATAGCCAGCACGGGCGCTACGGAATTTCACTCCTCCATGCGCCATACAGTGCCAAGCCTGATGCGTTATCAGGCGCGCGACCTAAACCTTGGTGAGCCCGGAGTGGACGAGTTCAGCAGAAACCTCGTGCTTGCGGACGAGGTGCGCGAGCTTCTCGCGGCGACGCAATCACAGGAGAGTAACGACGCCCAGGGGTAAGGCTGGCACCAGCGTCAACGGAACATCATCGAGTAAGGATTCGTAGAATACCGCCATGGCTCAAAAGACTGAGAAGCGCGCGAAGGAAATCCTGTACCTTCTCCTTCACCAAGGCAAGACATCCGTTGAACAGCTCGCTGAGCATTTCCAAACGTCATCGACCAGTGTTCGCCGCGACCTTGCCCGGCTGGAGCGGCAAAGCCTCGTACATCGCACCCGCGGTGGTGCCATGCTGGCGGGCCAGACATATGAGCCGTTCCGTTTCGATGCCACATTCACGGAACGAGAGAAACGTTTTCAACGCGAGAAACACCTGATCGGAACGAAGGCCGCAACCCTGGTAGGGGACAGCGAAACCATCGGGCTGACGGCTGGCACGACGACCACGCAGGTCGCCCGCGCGTTGCGAGGCCGAAAGGGCCTGCGAGTGCTCACCAACGCTGTGAACATCGGTCTCGAGCTCAGCGCTTCGGAAGGCCCGCAGACAACCCTGACGGGCGGGTGCATGATTTGGCCAGGCGCGTTCTCGCTCACTGGCCCGACAGCCCTCGAAGCAATTGAAGGATTCGTACTGGACCGCGTACTCCTGGGAGTCACCGGCATCGACGTAGAGCACGGAGCAACCATGATCGAGGTCGAAGAAGCAGCTGTCTCTCGAGTGATGGTGCGCCGGGCTCGAGAGGTTATTGTCGTGGCCGATTCAAGCAAGGTCGGAATGACCAGTCGCGCCGTTATCTGTGGCATTCAGAAGATCCACATGCTCATTACGGATAGCGGAATTTCCTTAGACACCAAGGCAGAATTTGAGCGTCACGGCGTGCGGATCCTCACCGTCGATATATAAGCTGCCTTCTGCGTGAGTAACAGCTTCGCTAAGCGGCTCTTCGTTCGCGATGCGGCTGCACGGACCGCGGAGCCCAGGCCGGAGGCAAAGCAGGTGTTCGTTACCGGTTCGACAGGAATGCGGGGTGTACTTAGACTCGCTGCGCAGCACAGGCAAGATGGACAGCGGAAATAGCGGGACTCCATTTTGCCCGCGAGCATGACATTCTCTATATATAGCCTGATAACAAACGCAATAATCACTTCCCAATGCAGAAGGTCGAAAAGATGCGCGCAAGGATATCGTCTGGCGTTGTCGCCCCGGTCAACGAGTCCAGCGCCTGCAGCGCGCGATGCAGGTCCATCAGGATCAGCTCGTGCGGCAGCCCCGAATCATTCGCAGCTGCCGCCGCCGAAAGTGCCGCCAACGTCGACATCACGGCCTCCTCCTGCCGAAAGTTGTTCAGCGCCCCACTCTCCGCCAGCGCTCCCGCCGCACCCAGCTGCGCCAGAATTGCCGCTCGCAGATCCTCCAACCCCTCGCCAGTCAGCGCGCTCGTGCGAATCCCCCGCCCCTCGCCCAACCCCGCCTCCTCCAATCGCTCGCCCTCCCCCACCAGCAAGTCCACCTTGTTATAGACCACCAAATGCGGCCGCCCGGTCAACGACGCCTCCAGTCGCAACTCCCCCACCGTCACGGCCAGCGTCGCATCATGGATCAGCAGCACCAGGTCTGCATCTGCGAGCGCCTCGTGCGACCGTGCAATCCCCATCTGCTCTGCTGCATCGATATCCCCTTCGCCACCCCCGCGCAGCCCCGCCGTATCAATCAGCCGCAGCGGAATCCCGCCCAGCGCCACCGACTCCTCCACCGTATCCCGAGTCGTCCCCGGCACCGGCGTCACAATCGCTCGCTCGCGCTCCAGCAGCCGATTAAACAGAGAGCTCTTCCCCGCATTCGGCGGCCCAATCAGCGCAATCGCCGCCCCACTCCGCATCAACTGTCCTCGCCGAAAGCTAGCCGCCAACTCACCCAGCGGCTGCACCACGCTCTCAATCGCCCCCGCAATCACCCCCGGCGGCACAATCTCCACGTCGTCCAGCTCCCCCGACGCGAAATCCATCCCCGCTTCCAGCAGCGCGATCAAATGCAGCAGTTCCCCCTTTGCTGGAGTCACTCTCCGCGCAATCGCCCCGCCCATCTGCTGAGCCGCCACCCTGGCCTGCTCCAGTGTTTGCGCCGCAATCAAATCCCCCACCGCCTCAGCCTGCGTCAGGTCAATCCGCCCCGCCAGAAACGCCCGTTGCGTAAACTCTCCCGGCCGCGCCAACCGCACCGCCAGCCCCAGCCGAGCACCCTCGGCCAGCGCCCCCCGCACCAGCGCCTCCAGCACCACCGGCGATCCATGCGCCGCAATCTCCACCACGTCCTCCCCGGTATACGATCGCGGCGCCAGAAACGCAGTCACCACAGCATCATCTATCGTCCCAGCGCGAGTCCCAGCGCGGCTGCCCGTCCCCGCGCCACCATCTGCCGTCACCCCATCCCCCGGATCCACCACCCCAACCCGCCGCGCCCTGCCATGCTCCAGCGGTCGGTCGTCCGTCACCAGCTGCCCCGCAATCTCCAGCGCGTCCGGCCCCGAGAGCCGCACGATCCCGATGCCCCCCCGCCCCGGCGGCGTGGAAATCGCCACGATCGTCTCAACTCCGTCCACCACCGCCGCTCTCTCCATCCTTAACAACCTATCCCACTCCGGCCTTCCGGATCTCCCAGCCCCCCGACGCCCAAAGCACGCCCTCTATAGCCTGCACCGCCCAACGGGATCGTCCGGCCGAGCAATCCAATTAATCATAGAAAGATTCTCCTAAATGTAATGAAACGCGGGAATTTCCTGGCATCTCCCCGCCGCGGCGGTCGTTTTCTCCCAAAAAACCCATCTACTTCTGGTTTCGGGCTTTGGTGATTGACGTGCAAGGGTTTCCGTAGATTTTCTACGTCTAAAAACACTTTTACTTGCCCCCATCGGCTGTAGGTCTGTTCCCGTATCTGCACTCGTCCCTCATTTTTATCTCGTTGTCTGGAGGAACTTTAAGATGCGCCGTTTCCGCTTCTCCTGCTTTTCCCTCGCGCTGGCACTCCTACTCGCCCTCTCTCTGGCCACCCCATCCGCCCATGCCGCCGACACCAATGGCCGCATCAAGGGCACCGTCACCGACGCGACCAGTGCCGTCATCCCGGGAGCCACCGTCACTGCAACCAATACGCAGACAGGTGTCAAATTCACGACCAAATCCCTGAAGAACGGTGACTACCTCTTCCCCGAGCTTCCGATCGGGTCCTATACCATCTCCGCCCAGGCGTCCGGCTTCAAGATCTTCACCGTGACGGGCATCAAGATTGACATCGACCAGGAGTATGTTGAGCCCGTCGTTCTGACCGTCGGAGATACCTCCGAGGTCGTCTCGGTGACCGCTGACTCCATCCAGGTCAATACCACCGACATGCAGATCAACAACATTGTTGATTCTCACCAGATGGAAGAGCTGCCCAACATCAGCCGCAGCTACTCTCAGTTCGAGCTCATCGAGCCCGGCGTCCAGGCCTCCAGCGATCGCTTCGGCAGCTACTCCGCCGATGGTGCCGAGACCCAGCAGTCCAGCTACCTCCTCAATGGCGCCGACATCAATGACCTTCCCCTCAACACAGTCGGTCTGAATCCCAACCTTGATGCCATTGGCCAATTCAATCTAGTTACCGGCCCGCTCAACGCCGAGTACGACCGTAACTCCGGCGGCATCGTCAACGCCACCCTCAAGACCGGCACCAATCGGTTCCACGGCGACGCATTCGAGTTCTACCGCGACACCTTCCTCAACACCGGCAACTACTTCCAAACCGTCGTCCCAGCCAGTGGGCACCCGTACAAGAACGTCACCCCCTACCACCAGAACATCTTCGGTGGCTATGTCGGCGGTCCCATCATCAAGGACAAACTGTTCTTCATGTTTGCCTACCAGGGAACCCATCAGCGCGTCCCCAACACCAACAGCGGTTCGTCCACCACAGTCTTCTCGCCTGCACAGCTCGCCGGTAACTTCTCAGACGATATCGCGGGTAGCGCGCTCGGCTATAACTTCTCCGACAACGTTATCCCCGGTACACTGACGAATCTCCCGGACGTCGCAGCTTGCACCCCGGACAAATCTACTTGGTCGCAGTGCGCGACAGCGCTCGGTGGCGTCTTCCCCACCACGAGCTTCAACCCCATTGCGGCCGCGCTGACTGCCAAGTATGTGCCCGCTCCCAACCAGGGCACCAACAGCTACGTCTTCAATAACATCACCGCCACCACCGTCAACCAATACATCACCAACATCAGCTTCTCTCCGAATGCCAAGAACCAGATGAACTTCATCTGGGTTTATGAGAAGTCGCAAGGCACTTCGACCACTCCGTTTACGGGCGCCACGCTCCCCGGCTTCGGCGAAATCGATGGCCACACCGACAATCAATTCACCTTCGATTACGTTCGCACCCTTAGCTCCAGCGCGGTCAACGACTTCGCCGTCCACTACACACGCTTCAACGATGCGATCGTCGAGCCCGCTACCACCGTCGATCCAGCAACCCTCGGCTTCTCCATCTTTCCGCAGAACAAAGCCGCAGAGAACGTCCCGACAATCAGCACCGGATACTTCACGCTTGGCTTCAGCACCAATGGCCCGCAGCCGCGCATCGATCAGACCTACCAGCTCGACGATAGCTTCTCCAAGGTTGTCGGACATCACAACTTCAAGTTCGGATATGACGGTCGTCGCTTCAACGTCTCCAACCCGTTCTCAGCCAACAACAGCGGTTCTTATAGCTACGGTGCAGGCGATACCTTCAGTTCTGGCGACCCTGGCCTTGACTACCTGCTCGGCAACCCCGGCGGCTACGCCCAGGGTACCGGTGCCACCATCCAGGCCTATGCCTTCCTCAACTACATGTATGCCCAGGACACCTGGAGAGCGACCGACACCCTGACCATCAACTATGGTCTCGGCTACCAGATCGATACACCGCTTCACAATACCCAATACTCGGGCGAGGCCATCACCTGCTTTATCCCCGGTGAGCAGTCCACCATCTTCCCCACGGCTCCGGTTGGCATTGTCTATCCTGGCGACCCCGGTTGCACCAACGCCGCGCAGGCCCGTACCCGCTACACCGACTTTGGACCCCGCATCGGCTTTGCCTGGGCACCTGACCTCGGTTGGCTCTCGGGTGGCAACTCCCGCAAATTCTCCATCCGCGGCGGCTTCGGTATCTACTACAACCGCACCGAGGAAGAGACCTCTCTCAACAACCTCGAGACCCCTCCCTTCGGCATCAGCTCCTCCGGCGCTGGCGACTATGGCGCACAGGCTCCTGCGTTTGCCAACCCCTACGAGAACATCGATACCGGCGTCGCGTATCACAACAAGTTCCCCTACACCTTCCCCACCAAGGGCCAGACCATCGACTACTCCATCTTTGAGCCGCTCGCGCCCAATACCTACGATAAGAACTTCCGCTCGCCCTATTCGGAGAACTTCCAACTCTCTCTGGAGCGTGAATTCGCCTCCCACATCATCGGGCGCGTCAGCTACATTGGCGCTTTAGGCCGCCATAACCAAACCGTTTACGATGGCAGCCCCATCACCCAGGCCGGTCATGATGCCTGCTTGGCAGACACCACCTACTGCGGAAGCCCCTCCACCTCCGGCTACCGCAATCTGCAAAACTACTATTTCGTCAATCACACGCAGTATGGCGAGATTGACCCCAACACCGGCATTCCCGCCTACCCCACGATCGGCGTGGTTACCTCGCACGGTTCTTCCAACTACAACTCCCTCCAGGCCAGCGTCGAAAAAGGCGTGTCCCATGGTCTGAGCTTCCAGGTCAGCTACACCCTGGCGCACTCCCTGGATGATGCGTCCAGCTACGAGAACGCAGGTTATGGCCAGGGTCGCGGCTACAACCAGTTCAACAAGCAACTCAACTACGGCAACTCGACCTTCGATGCTCGTCATCGTCTCGTCATCGCTCCTATCTATACTGTTCCCACGTTGAGAGGGCACAGCGTCTACTCTCCGATCAACCTCGCGCTCTCCGGTTGGCAGGTCAGCTTTATCACGACGCTCGCCACCGGCTTCCCCTTCGATATCTCGTATGAAGGTGGTTCGTCGAATTCGCTCTGGTGCTCTTCAAGCTTCGTCTTCTATGCCTGCCCGGATGAACCGAATCAGAGCGGTCCCTTGGTTCGCGCCAACCCTCGCACCTTCCTTCCAGGCCTCAACCGCACTCAGTGGTTCGTAGCCAACGAGTCCGGCCTGTCGCAGGCTCCCCTCGGTCAGTTCGGTAACGAGTCCCGCAACAGATACCACGGTCCTGGCATCAACAACACCGATCTGGTCATCGCCAAGAACTTCATCCTGAGCCACGGCATGAGCATTCAAATCCGTATGCAAAACAGCAACGTCTTCAACCACACCAACTTCAGCAATCCGAGCAGCACCCCGAGCACGACAACCAAGGGTGAAAGCCTCACCACACCGGGAACGTTGTCCTTCGGAAGCACCGGGCAGATCACCTCCGCTGCGAACGCTCGACTCACCCAACTCGCCGCGAAGTTCTACTTCTAATCGAGCTGGAGTCACTTAATCAGCAGAGGCGCCCTTCGGGGCGCCTCTGCTTTTTGAGTCTCCGAACCAAGGTGTCACCCAAAATTCAACTTTGCGTAAGGGTTTCTGCAGTCTGCGTCCCGAAACCGGGCTATAGCAGTCGATTTGAAACCCGAAACCGGGCTATACCAGCACCATTTCCCTAAAACTCAATTCCCCGTTGGGCGAGAATACCCCTTTGATATGCGTGCTTTACCTCGCGCATCTCCGTAACCGTGTCCGCCAGCTCCACCAGCAGCGGATGCGCATTTCTCCCCGTCAAGATCACGTGCAGCATCTCCGGCTTCCGCCGCAGAACGTCCGCAACTCGTTCAGGATCAAGCATTTTGTACCCAATCACATAGTTGATCTCATCCAGCACCACCAGGTCCCATTCTCCCGAAAGTATCGCCGCCTCCGCCTCCAGCCACCCCTCCTCCACCATCCGCAGATCCTCGGGATCCGCCTCCGCCCCCCCCACCTTGACGAACCCGCGGCCCAGCTTCCGCATCACGTAAGTTATTCCATCGAAACTGTTTATAGCAATAGCGGCATCCAGCTCGCCATACTGCCAGGACCCCTTAAGGAACTGCAAAACCAGCACCCGCATCCCATTTCCAGCCGCCCGAAACGCCGTCCCCAACGCTGCGGTCGTCTTTCCTTTCCCAGCCCCGGTATTTATAAGAATCAACCCCCGCCGGGAGTCCTCGGTCGAATCCTGCATCGATGCCATCCGCCTAGCTTACCTGAGCAATGGCCTGGATCGAACCAGAAATCCCTAATGGCCACTATGGTATGGATGACCCGCTTGAATTGTGAGCGCGCGATAAAGCTGCTCAGCTGTAATGACTGCGGCTAGCTCGTGCGGCAACGTAATTCGGCCAAATGCAATGATCTTATCCGCTCTCGAAAGCGCTCCTGCAGACCAGCCGTCAGCCGGACCCACAGCAAAGATCAAATGCTGTGTCCCCCTGTCCTGCAAGGACCCGAAAAGACTTGCGATCTCACGGGACGTGAGTTGCAGCCCTTCGCTATCTGTTAACAGGAGGGATGGCCGGGTTCGCCCAGAGAGTTCTTCAGCGTAGGCCAACAAGTCCCTCTCGGATCCGAAATTGCGATAGGCGCAAGGAATGAATTTAGATGTTCGGCTAACGTACAGTTCCACCAAATCAGCCGCCGGCCCTGAGAGACCATGGCGGCGCGACGTGATGGTGGAAAGCAGAATTTTCATACCCTTTTCACTAATTCCCTAAAACAAATTCTCCCATATTTCATATTTATATACCTCGATCAACATCTTTAGGATTACGCCTGTTGCATAATTGTCTCCCAACTAACTCATTCTAATCATCCGAGCCTTTTTGGCATGGAACATGCTTATCGCTATAGCATTCACAAGAAAACTTGTGTTTGTGCTCTCAACCGCTCAAGGTGAGGCACTGGAGAGATGTGTGACCTTCAAGAAGATATTTGTGTTCTTAGCAATGCTCGCGGTTTCGACTTTCTGCTTTGCGCAGGAAACCACCGGTTCTCTACAAGGCACAGTGAAAGATCCAACCGGAGCTGCGGTCCCGGGTGCCACGGTCAGCGTGACGACTCCCACGCTCGTCGGCGTGAAGACAGAGCAAACAGACGCGAAGGGTAATTACCACTTCTCGAACCTGCCGCCCGGAGCCTATATCGTCACGGTAGATGCGAAGGGCTTTAAGACGCTGAAGCAAAGCGGCCTCGTCATTGAAGTAGGTCACTCTCCAACACTCGATTTGAGCCTCGCCGTCGGTGGAGCGGCGGAATCCGTCGATGTCACGTCCCAAACCCCTTCCATTGACGTTACGTCGGTGACTACCCTCACCAACGTTACGAACGACGTCATCAACTATGTGCCGCGTGGCACCTCCTTTCAATCGGTCATTCAATTCGCGCCCTCCGCTCGTAATGAGCCCTTGATGGGCAGCAACACAATGTCCAACGGCACGGGTAGCGTATCGCCAGGCAATGGCAGCAACGGCAACGCATTCGGATACTCCATCGCCGGCGGTGCCGACTCCGAGAACTCCTACCTCGTTGAAGGTCAGGAGACGGCAAACCTTATTGGTGGTTACTCTCACACGAGCGTGCCCTTCGATTTCATCGACCAGGTCGAAATCAAGAGCTCTGGCGTACAGGCCGAATATGGCGGCGCGCTCGGCGGCGTGATCAACGTCATCATGAAGAAGGGCACCCCGCACTACCATGGGTCTGCCTTCATGATTTTCGAAAGCCAGGCGTTTGATGCGCATCCGAACTACACGCTTCGCTATGATCCCTTGACCAGCCCCACGCCGCAGCCCGGATGGACAAGCGGTCTTCTCGCCACCAATTGCAATCCGTCACCAACTGATACGACGCCATATTATTGCGGCTTGTCTGATGCTTCACCCCAAGCCTATCAGCCGACCCAAGACCACTACAGTGACTTTCGCCCAGGCTTCACACTAGGCGGACCGCTTCTACCCTTCTCGGACCGTTTCCGCGACAAGATCTTCTTCTTTGTTGGCTTCAACCCGGATTTGAACCGCGATGAGCGGCGCATCAACTATGGCCCGGCTTCTGCGGGAAATCCGGCTACCGGAATTCTTCCTTTCAGCCAAAACACGAACACCTACTACACCACCGCGCGCGTCGACGCGCAGGCCTCGAAGAAGCTTCGCGTCTTCGGTTCGTGGTTGTATCAACTCCAGAAGCAGCACGGCGAAGTCTTGCCCACCGCGGACTCAGTTTATCCGTACAACTTTACGACGGGTACGGGCCAGTACAACGTTTCCAGTTCCAACGATCCCTCGCAGTTCGGTCATTTCCTTGGTTTCACGGCGCCAAACATTACGGTCAACACCGGTGCTGATTGGGCGATCTCGCCGAGCGTTGTTTCTACCACCCGGTTCGGTTACTACTTCGAGAACTACCACGACTTCGGTTATCCCACAGGCAGCGTAGTCGACGTGTGGGAAACGAACGGACTCGGCCAAACGGCAGGCTACTCCAACGGGACGCTGATCGCGACGACCCGCAAGAACGCCAGCAAGGCAATCGAGCTCGATCAGGACGTCTCATGGTTCAAAAGCACGAAGTTTGGAACCCACAACTTCAAGTTCGGATACCAGCTCGCAAGAAATTCGAACGACATCATTCAAATCTTCAACCAGCCTGAGGTTCAGCTCTTCCCGAATGCTTACTACAATCCCGGAAGCCCGGTGGGTGTAACAAACTGCGCCACGATCGCCGGTAATCTGGGAACGAGTCTCAACGCCAACGGTGGTTGCCAGGGGCCAGCGGACGACATCGGCGACAAATCGGTCGGCTATGCGACGGTCTACGACTTCGGCACGGGTGGCCATGCCACCGCGTACAACAACAGCTTCTACGGCCAGGACTCCTGGAACGCAGGTCGCGGTATCACGATTGATGCCGGTATCCGCGTTGAGAAGGAGTTCCTGCCGGGTGAGTCCTTTGGAGGCAACGCACCTCAGAAGCCGATCAACTTTGGCTGGAAGGACAAGATCGCTCCGCGTATCGGCGTAGCGTGGGATGTCTTCCGTAACGGCAAGATGAAGGTGTTCGGCGGCTACGGTCAGTTCTATGACCAGATGAAGTTGAACGTGGCGATCAGCTCGTTCGGCGGCCAGTACTGGAACAATTGCACCTACATTCCGTCGAACGACAATTATGCTTCGCTGCAACCAGCGTTCAATAGCAATGACCGGTATTGCCCGAGTGGCAATACCTCTACACAGGCGAATCTTGCAGGCGGAACCACTCCTGCGAATATGAACTTCGTAGAGAATCTCAACCAACGTGCTTTCCCGACGACCTGCGCAACCTGCAGTGCGGATCAGGAAGGCGTTGCTCCTGGGCTGAAGCCGTATGAGCAGCACGAGTCTGTTGGAGGCGTGGATTATCAACTGGCCCCGACCATTGCTCTTGAAGTTCGGTACGATCGTAGGCGCTTAGATCACGTCATCGAAGACGCAGCGGTGTACTCAGCAACCGAGGGAGAAACGTTCGTTATCGTCAATCCTGGACAAGGCGTGAACGCGACGGTGAGCGGATACTGCAACTTCCTGTATGGTCCAGGCAGCTCTTCCTGCGACGCAAATGGAGGGCCCTTCCCCCCAAACCAGAATCCTCAGGCTGCACGCAGCTATGACGGCGTTGAGTTCCGTTTGACGAAGGCTATGAGCCACAATTGGTATGGGATGTTCTCCTATACGTATAGCCACTTCCGTGGAAACTACACGGGTTTGACAAGCTCCGATCTCTCGGACGGCGGCGCTGGCGGACGTAACTCACCGAACAACAGCCGTGCATTTGATGAACCCTACTTCCAATACAACGCAAACGGCGGATCCTCCAGCGGCCTGCTGCCAACGGATCGTCCGAACACGCTGAAGTTCGATGCTTACTATCAGCTTCGGTACCTTCACAGGTTCACTACCAACTTTGGAATCTTCCAGTACTTTTATCAGGGATCACCGAACACCAGCTATGCGGATGTAGGCCTTAGCTATAACGCGTTCCCCGTGAAGCTGTTTGATTGGGGCAAGTGGGCAAATATCACCCAGAACCCCAACACTGGTGCAATCACAGTTGGAAATCCGTTTACCTATCGCAATCCTTGGTACAACGAAACCGACTTCAATCTTGAGGAGCAGGTCAAGCTTGGTGAGTCCAAGGCACTTACCTTCCAGGCTACGGCTACCAATCTTCTCAATGGGCATGCGGTCACTGCCGTTTACTCGCAGATTGACTCAAGCTACAGCGGAAGTCAGTACATCGAGCCCAATGGCCAGCAGACGTTCCAGGGTATTCCGTTCTATGCCGCTGCTATGACTCCTTACAACGTTCAGGCTTCACTCAATGGTGAGCCGATCAACGGTGTGGCGTCAAACAGCCAAGGTGGTCCGGAGACGATCAACAGCCAGTATGGTAAGCCGCTGTATCATCAGCTGCCCCGTACACTGCGGCTTCAGCTGACGTTCCAGTTCTAAACGAACGAGGCGCCCACATAAGTGGGCGCCTCGTTTATCGTTTCAATCTTTGGGCAGGATGCGGATCATTCCGCGTCCTGCCTTTTTCTTTAGCGGGTAAACTCGTCGAGTCTTATCGCTTCGGCTTTTTGCTGCTTGACTTTACTGACGGCAGTTTCTTTCCGGCAGGCTTTGCGACTGCCTTTTCCGCGACCGCCTTTTTCTTGGGCAGCTGCTTTCCCTTTGGACCCTTCCCCGCGGTATCTTTCTTTGCGGCTCCGACCTTCTTCTTCGTACCACCTCCCGCCGTCCGTCCCGGCGCGATGGCAGCTTTAACCTGTGATTTCAGTTGAGCATTGAGTTCGTCGATGCTTAGAACCGTTGCGGACTTACGCAAACGCTCCAGTCCATAAAATGCCCTCTTCTCAGCTGAGAAGACATGGACGATGAAATCAACATAGTCCATCAGGATCCACTCACCTTGGCGACGCCCTTCGACCGAGTTGGGATAGGTTTCAAAGTCGCGCTTGAGGCGGATCTCGATTTCATCCGTGATCGCTACATTTTGACGATCGCTGAGACCGGTGCAGATGAGGAAGTAGTCTGTCAGACCGCTCTCGGACGGATCGAGCGCGAGAATCCGGATATCCTCTGCCTTCTTATCCTCGCAAGCAGCTGCGGCTGCAGCCAAAAGCTGTTGAACTTGTGTATTCTTGGTGCTTGCCATGGGCCTCCTTGTGCAAGCTCAATGGTAGCGCAGGAAGGCCCGAAGCGAAGGGCCAGTAGTCTCAGGTTCCATAGAGATGATGGGTATGAATGTAATTCAGAATGGAATCGGGCAGCAGGCCAGAGGAATCTGAACCAGCGCTTAGAAGCTCGCGGATGGATGTGGCGCTCGCAGGTTCATGCACACCATCAAGCAGATGCACTCGCGATAGCTCGTCTGTCGTTAGAGGAAGGGTCTGCAAGGACTGCAGCGACACGCCGGGGCGGCTGACAACAATCCAATCAGCCAGCTGGAGCAAGCTTCGCGGACATTTCCAGCCTGGCAAACCGAGAAGGGCATCCGCGCCAACAAGAGCAAACAGCGTGTCATCAGGCGAGTAATGTTCTCTCAACTTGGATAAAGTGTCGACCGTGTAGTTCAGAGAGCCATCCTCGTGTGGGGCATCGACAGAAGAAGCTTCAAAGCGTGACTGCGAGTTTGGGGGCTGTAACTCACAAAGGAGGGAAACCATTTTTAGACGGTCGCCAAATGGCGCAAAGGCCCCGTTAGCTTTTAGTGGTTGACGGCCCGTAGGCGCGAAGAGGATGAGATTGAGCGAGAAAGCTTCAGCGGCAGCTTGTGCAATCCGGAGGTGGCCCAGGTGAGGTGGATCGAAGCTACCGCCAAAGAACCCGATTCGCATGATGGCTGATTGTATCTGGGACAGCTAACACTATTTTGCGGCGAAACTCCTGTAGGAAAACGGTGGACCTCGTTGGGCTTTGGGCGGGAGCTCTCAAATGAGGAGGGCGGCCGAAGCTTCCGGCCGCCCGTAGGTGTTGCAATTATTTGGGTTAGTGGTGTCCGCCGCCGCCTCCGTGGCCACCGCCGCCGCCCCAGCCGCCCCCTCCGTGGCCACCACCCCATCCACCACCCCAGCCGCCGCGGTAGCCGCCGTAGTAGCCACCCCCCCAGCCCCAGCCGCCGCCCCAGCCCCAGCCGAAGTAGTAGGGATAGCCCCAGTAATAGGGGTAGCCGAAGTAGTAGGGATACCCGTAATCGTAGTAGGGGTAGCCGGCATACGGCCCGTAGTATCCGGGGCCTGGGCCGGGGGCGCCCATGCTCTGGCCGTAGGGGATCAGGTCGGTGCGGGCTTCGAAGGGGTCAAACTCGAAGGAGCGGATGTCCGGGCCGTTGAAGATTACGGCGTGGTTCTCCTTTATTTTGATGGGTTTAGCTTGGGTATTGTTGACGCCGGGGTAGGCGTAAGCCTCGCCTTTGAGGACGCGGACGGTGTTGGTGTTGGCGTTGAAGGTGTAGAAGCCGTCTTTGATGAGGTTGGTCTCGCCGCCCGGGAGGACTACGATGATCTGGGCGTGCTTGATGGCGCTGTGGACGCTGATGTTGGCTACGCCGCGCTCTACCTTAAGTTGTGTGTTTTCATTGGTTAAGGTGATGGCGCGGACAGCGCTGCCGCGGCCTATGCGGAGGAAGACGCCGGGGGCGGCAATGGCGCTGACGGGGGTTCGGCCGGCGGAGAGGATTTGGCCTGGGACCAATTTTGCGGGGGAAGCGTTGTAATCATTGGAGTTATCGCCGCCTCGCTCGATGGGGGCTGGCTGGGATTGCATGGGCGGAGCGCTCATTTGCTCGGTCTGTTGATCATCATTCTGGGCAAATGCCGCGGATGTGGTCGCTGTGAGGGACAGAGCGAGGAGAATTGTGGCGAACTTGGACATATGCGAACCTCTATCGTAGTAGACGAGATTTTATGCCGAAACGTTGCGGTTTTGCAGGGTGGGCGGGAAATTGGGCGAATCGCGGCCGTTGCGTTTGATGTCGGTATAGCTGGGTTTCGGGTGCGCACCGATGTCTATAGCCCGGTTTCGGGTCGCAGTTTGGGGGCTTAGCTGACTGACTAGTCAGGCATCGCTCTGCAGGCGATGAAATTGCTTGGTCGGTCCTGAAACGGGAATTTTGGAGGGGGTCGGGGCGGTGCGGGAGGGGGGACGTGCTCGGGCCCGGATCAGAGGCTTGGCGTTGGCGGTGAAGGGGGCCCGGTGGAGGTTACGGGTTAAGGCTGACTACTTGCGGGAGCCGGCGGGCTGCTTATTGCGGGCTTCGGTGGAAGCCTGGTGGGCCTTGTTGGAGTGCTCGAAGGCCTTTTCGGCGTGTTCGTTGCCCATGGCGTCGTTGCCCTTGCCGAAGTGCTCGGCGGCGGTGCGGTGGGACTTGGCTGCGTTGTCGTGATGCTCTGCTGCCTGGTTGTGTGAATTTTGTGGCATGGTTCCAGCTCCTTTAGGGTTTCCCCTGACTGGATAGGAGTGGGGACGCGGAGGCGGAGGTTGTCTTGCGGCCGGACGCGGACGGCGGGAGGGTTCGCGTGGCGCGGGAGTTGGGGCGGCAGAGGGGAAGGCGATTTGGTCGCTTCGCCTGCGGCTACGCTCTTGCCTTCGGCAGAGTGGAGCCCACGCGTGACGCGAAGAGCCGCGTCATGCATGGGGCACCCGGCATGGGGCACCCGGGTTCGGCGCGGACGGCGACTACTGCGCGCAGGGCGAGAGGGAAATGCCGATTGGGTTACTGGAGGTGCTAGGGCTGGGTGTGTTTCATTGGCATGAGGGAGGGGCGAATTGATGGCATCTTGTGCAGAGTTGTTGTGTGGGCGGATTTGTATATACAATTGTGTCTAGAGGCCCACGTTGAGATTTGATTGGGACGAGACGAAGGACGCGGCCAACCTGCGGAAGCATGGAGTTGGGTTTGAGGCGGCTTCGCTGGTGTTCGATGACCCGCTGCAGCTGTCGGCACAGGACCGCGAGGTCGATGGCGAAGAGCGGTGGCAGACGATTGGGATGGCCGGTGGAGTGTTGTTGCTGCTGGTGGCGCATACGTTTGAAGATGAGGACGGCGAAGAAGTCGTGCGCATTATTTCGGCGCGCAAAGCCAATGCCCAGGAGAGGAGACGATATGAGGACGGTGACTAAGCGGAAGCCGGGAACGCCGGCGACGGTGGAACAGAAGCGCCAGCTGGCGGCGCTGGCAAAGATGCCGGAGAGCCGGATCGACGTGTCGGACGCGCCGGAGATGGCGGCGGCACGGTGGAAGGATGCGGTGCGGGGGCGGTTCTATCGTCCGGTGAAGAAGGCGGTGAGCCTGCGTCTGGATGCGGATGTGATTGCGTGGCTGAAGAAGGATGGCGAGGGGTACCAGACGCGCGCGAACCAGATGCTGCGGGAGCGAATGCTGAAGGAGCATGGAGTGGAGTGAGTCCTGCGCCGATGGCTGGGGCTTCGTGTGGTGGTTCGCGAGATTTGGGGCGCGGGAGAAGAAGGCGACTTGGTCGTTTCGCCTGCGGCTTCACTCCGGCCTGCCGCAGCGTCGTGTCTCACCCATGACGCAAGGGCGCGTCATGGATGGCATCCAACGGCTTTACTTTCTGCTGCGTACGTACTAGGTTTGGTTGATCCCCCGAGGTGTGATCGTGCGCAGACCGCCGTTGAGTATTTTGCTTCTCGCCCTCTTGATTGTCCCTCTTTCGAGCCACGCTTCGGACAAGCATCGAAAAGATGTCCCAGAAGCCCCTCTGCCCGCTTCGATCATTTCTGCGAAGAAGGTTTTCCTAACAAATGCCGGCGGGAGTCCGCTAGCGTACGATGAATTTTATTCGCAAATGAAGTCGTGGGGAAGGTTCGAGATCGTGGGGTCGCCGTCGGCTGCCGACGTCGTCATTGAACTTCGATATTTTGTCGAGGATGACGGCACAAGAGTGTCGAGCTTTACGAACACCTACACCGGCCAGACGCAAGTGATAAGCCGTCGAGTTGTTGATCCGCAACTATCAGTGAATATTTATGACGCTAAAACCAAGGACTTACTCTGGTCCGTTACGGATCACAGACGCCTCGCGAGGCGAGAGAAGAACAGGGAGAAGGAAACGATCAACTCTGCTGATCGGCTAGTCGATGGAATGAAGGAGCGCATCGTATCGCCTGCTTCTGAGGCTCCGTAGGGCTGATTGTTTGAATTCACGCATTCCAAATTTGCTGCCCACGGAGTCTTATGGCGGAACGTCCACTTCTTTTCGAGATCTATCGCTTAAACATTGTCGATAACGACATTCTCAGCTTCGACTTCATGGGCGAGAACATAAGGTCCGATACGCAAATTATGTCCGTCCTTGCGGCGGTTACAAGTCCTGAGTTTTCGGCGGTGGCTCCTCGGGAAGAAACACCTACGAATGGAACGCACGACAATATATTGCTGGTCGGTTCGACGGCGCGGAAGTTTGCAGCATAACTCTTGGCCGGTCTGTAATCGAGCAAAGCAGTCAGACCGCAACCTCGGAGGGATTTGAGCAGGCGACTACAACGTTCCTGCCGCCCCCCGCCGAAACCTTCCATCTCTTGTTTTTTATGCGGAGGCATCTTGTAGTCGTTGAATACCGCAGTGAACTCATGAAGACCCATCTATGGCTTGCTTCTCTGCACGATATGCTCGATGACGCGTCGCGTGCCAGAGGGTTCACCTCTCGTTTGAGGTTGGAGCCGATTCCTAAGAGTGAGGCTATTCTTCGCACTTTTAAGTCCTTTACCAGGTTGACCCAATTTCGAGTAAAGCTTCGCATTCCGAACCCTGAGCTCGACCGTCGAACTGAAAGATTGCGGCTTGAAATGGTAGAGGATGGCATTCGCGAATACACGCAAGATATGAAGAATCCTGCTGGGCTATCGCTGTCTGAGGACGGTCGGCCTTATGCGACGGCCGCCATGGCTCAGGCTGGTTACAAACACGGTGAAGTAACCATGGTTGGAATTAGGAATGGGAAGAGGTCTGTTGTTAAGACCGGAAGTAAAGCAGCTCGCGGAAGGGTTGACGGTCTACGCGGTACGGTGCGCGAACTTTCGGGTGACCTCGACGAGCCCTCTACAAAGAACGCATTAAAACTTATAGCGGAAGAGGTCGATCGAGTCGTCGAGCTCCCGGCTCCTCCCGGTGAATAGCCATGACCAGAAAGTTGGAATCCGTTTGGATTTATCTCGGCGAGTTGCTCGCAGCGTTCCTGCTACTTGTCTGCTTCAACCTCCTCATAGGAGAGGAGACGATGTCAGGTTGGCTTGCTCTGAGGGCAGCGGGTCTGACTAATCTGCTCCTCTTCGGGGCCGCTGCAACAGCCATCCCGTTCGGTGCTTTCTTCGCTATTCTAGCGACTGACTTTGGCGCCGCCATGCGCCGGGCTCGCGCGGCCAAAGACTACGTAGTTGCATTTGCGTTCCCGCTACTCCTTTTCGCGACAACTTTAGCGCTGGTAAGTCTTGGATCGACCGCTTGGGGAAGTTTGTATGTCGAATGCTGCGTGTTCCTTTTGACCTATTCGGCCATCAATTTGTTCACAATGGTCAAGAATGTCGTCGATCTAGTTGGTCTTTGGCAGGATTACGAGCGAGCGCGGAAGGAAGGCAAGCGCCCCAGTGATTCGTGAATCATGAAGAAGGGCGCGGACTAAAGTCCGCGCCCTGATGTTTGTTGGTGGCTTGATGGCACAGCTGAAGCCGTGCCCCTTCGAGGATGCTGAAGCCATGCCCCTTCGATGTTGGTAGCTATTGCAGGAGCGTGCCGTCGGCGCCGTTGGGTTTGGGGTCTTCTGGGGGGATTACGGTGGCGCTGGCTACTTTGTCGTCGGTGTCTAGGTTGAGGAGGCGGACGCCGGAGGTGCTGCGGCCGGCGGAGCGGACGGACTTGGTGTCGATGCGGATGATCTTGCCGAATTGGCTGATGACCATCATCTCGGTGGTGTCGTCGACGAGGTTGATGCTGGTGACCTTGCCGATTTTGGAGGAGGTCTTCATGTTGATGACGCCCTTGCCGCCGCGGGACTGGAGGCGGTAGGCGTCGACGTCGGTGCGCTTGCCGTAGCCGTTGTCGGAGACGGAGAGGATGAGGCAGGGGGTGAGGCCAAGTTTTTCGTCGAGCTTCTGGAGCTTGGCGGTGGCTTCGGGGGAGAGTTCGGGAGCGGCGGGGGTGTCGTCGGACTCGGCGAGCGCGAGGGGGGCGGAGGCAGCGGCGTCGGTGGTTTCGTCGAGGACAGCTTCGACCTGGGCGGTAAGGCCGGCGGCAGCGGCTCGGGCGAGGCGCTGCTTGTTGCGGGCTTCGTTGGAGGGGGTGACGGCGGCGCCGATGACGTAGTCGTCCTTCTTGAGGGAGATGCCGCGGTTGCCGAAGGCGGGGCGACCCATGGGGCGGAGATCCTGCTCGGCGAAGCGGATGGCCATGCCGTCGTGGGTGGCGAGGAAGATGACTTGCTCGCCGTCGGTGATCTTGGCGGTGATGAGCTCGTCGTCCTTGTCGATGCCGATGGCGATGATGCCGCGAGCCATGACGTTGGAGAAGTCCTTGAGGGCGGTCTTCTTGACGGTGCCGTTGCGGGTGGCGAAGAGGACGTACTTGTTGTCTTCGTTGAGGTCGCGGACGGGGAGGATGGTGACGACTTTTTCGCCGGGCTGGAGGTCGACGAGCGAGGCCATGGCTTTGCCCTTGCCGGCGGCGCCTACGTCGGGGATTTCGTAGACCTTGAGCCAGTAGATGCGGCCGGTGTTGGTGAAGCAGAGGAGGTAGGCGTGGGTGCTGTCGATGATGAGTTGCGAGACGAAGTCTTCCTCGCGGGTCTTCATGCCGAGGCGGCCGGTTCCGCCGCGCTTTTGCTGGCGGTAGATGGTGATGGGCGTGCGCTTGAGGTAGCCGGTGTTGGAGACGGTGACGGCTACCTGCTCGTCGGCGATGAGGTCTTCGAGGGTGAGCTCGGTGGACTCGTCGAGGATGGTGGTGCGGCGGGCGTCGCCGTACTTGTCGCGGATGTCTTCGAGCTCCTTGATGATGACGCGGCGGAGTTTTTTCTCGGAGGCGAGGATGGACTCGTACTCGGCGATGTTGTCGCGGATGGTGCGGAGCTCGTTGAGGAGCTCGTCGATGGAGAGCTGGGTGAGGCGGTAGAGCTGGAGTTCGAGGATGGCGTCGATCTGGCGGTAGCTGAGGATCAGGGTGCCGGCAGAGTTGTTGGCTAGCTGGGCGGAGACGCTGCCGCCGGCGAGGTCGATGGCGTACTTGGCGGGGTCGAGGGTTACGCCGGCCAGCTCGGTGCCGTTGAGGTTGATGCGGCGGTTGGAGAAGTAGGCGAAGAGGTTTTCGCGCGCTACTACTCGGGAAGAAGACTGGCGAATGATCTTGATGACCTGGTCGAGGTGGTCGAGGGCGATCTGGTAGCCGAGGAGAACGTGTTCCCGCTCGCGGGCCTTGTTGAGGAGGAAGGCGGTGCGGCGGCGGACGACGTCGATGCGGTGGTCGATGAAGGCGTGGATGGCCTGGTCGAGGGGCAGCTCCTTGGGCTGGCCGTTGTGGACGGCCAGGAAGATCATGGAGAAGCTTTCCTGCATCTGGGTGTGCTTGTAGAGCTGGTTGAGGACGATTTCGTTCTGGGCGCCGCGCTTGAGTTCGATGACGATGCGCATGCCGTCGCGGTCGGACTCATCGCGGACGTCGGAGATGTCGTCGATTACTTTTTCATTGACGAGCTCGGCAATGCGTTTGATGAGGTTCGACTTATTGACCTGGTAGGGGATTTCGGTGACGACGATGGCCTGGCGACCGCCGGTGATGTTCTCGAGGCCACACTTGGCGCGCATCATGAAGCGGCCGCGGCCGGTCTTGTAGGTTTGGGCGATGTTGGCGCGGCCGTAGATGAAGCCGCCGGTGGGGAAGTCGGGACCCTTGACGTGCTCGAGGCAGAGCTCGAGGTCGGCGCGGGTTTCGGCCTTCTCACGCTGGAGGAGGGCGATGGTGGCGTTGAGGGTTTCGGTGAGGTTGTGGGGCGGGATGTTGGTGGCCATGCCGACGGCGATGCCGGTGCCGCCGTTGATGATGAGGTTGGGGATGCGGGCGGGGAGGACCGAGGGTTCGGAGGTGGACTCGTCGTAGTTGGGGACGAAGTCTACGGTGTCGTTGTCGATGTCGGCGAGCATCTCGGAGGCGATGCGGGTGAGGCGCGACTCGGTGTAGCGCATGGCGGCGGGTGGATCGCCGTCGACGGAGCCGAAGTTACCCTGGCCGTCGATCAGCGGGTAACGAAGGCTGAAAGGCTGGGCGAGGCGGACCATGGTGTCGTAGATAGCGGAGTCGCCGTGGGGGTGGTAGTTGCCCATGACGTGGCCGACGACCTTGGCGGACTTGGTGTACTTCTTGTTGAACTGGAGGCCCATCTCCTGCATGCCGTAGAGGATGCGGCGGTGGACGGGCTTGAGGCCATCGCGAACGTCGGGGAGGGCGCGGCCGATGATGACCGACATGGAGTAGTCGAGGTACGACCGACGCATCTCCTCTTCGATATTGATGGAGAGCATGGAAAGGGCGCCGGGGCCGGTGGGGGCACCGGGTGCGCCGGGGGCTCCGGGCTCGCCAGCGGGGGGCGGATTATTGGAGTTCGCTTGCTGGGGAGAGGGGGGATTCTTATCGGGATTCTGATCGTCGGGGAAGAGGGTTTCGTCAGCCATGTCTACCCTTCATTATAGCTGCTTAAAGGGGTGAAAAACAGGCTGGGGGGAGGGCCTTGGGAGGTGCGTATCTACTGAGGATTGTGCGTTTTTGGGGATGGGTTGGGGGTTGTCCGTTCTCCGCTGTCAGTTCCCTGCTGGCTGAGTCCTGGCGGGTTCAGTATATGGAGTGGCGGTGAATTCTCCTGAAGCCCCGAAGGGATCGACATCGAGGCTGCCGGAAAAGTTCGGAGCGTCGGTGAGGGTTGCGGTGTAGGTGAGGGTTATGGGGGTGCCGTTGTACTCAGAGTCGTAGGTCCAGGTGACGTTTGCGCCGTCGACGGTACCGGTGATGGGGTGTGCCTTGTCGTCGCTTTTGCAGTTGCCGGTGAGCTTGTTGTCGGCCTGAACGAAGGTGCAGACCAAATCCTTCTCGGTGCCGGAGACGCTGATATGGACGGCCCACTGGCCGGTGAGGCTGGGAAGCTTGGCGGCGAAGGCTGTGGAGGTGAGGGCGAAGAGGGCCGAGGCTGCGATGGATGCGAAGCGAAGTTTCATGGTGGCGTCCTCTTTGGTTGGTTCAGCGTGGCGCTGTTGCGATTAGGGTTCAGGGTGCCAAGTATAGCTGCTGAGGGGCGCTGCTATTCTGTTATTTCATCCAGCCCAACCGGGCATAACAGGACCTGCCATGAACCGTCTCGCCAAGGCGCTTGCCCTTTCGCTTTTCTTGATCGCCCCTTATACCGCCATGCACGCCGTTGCGCAGGAACAGGATCCGGCCAAGACGGTCACCGACGAGCTGAATCCGAACTTCAAGCCGCCGGCGATCGTACCGGCGGCGGCGCCTGATTATGAGAAGCGCGTCGTGATGATTCCGATGCGCGATGGGGTGAAGCTGTACACGGTGATCGTGATTCCGAAGGGCGCGAAGGGCGCGCCGATTGTGCTGACGCGCACCTGCTATAACGCGGCGGGACGGGCTGAGCGGTCGAACTCTCCGAAGATGATTGACGCGCTGCCGCTGAGCGATGAGGACTTCGTGAAGAACGGCTACATCCGGGTGTACCAAGATGTGCGGGGCAAGTATGGATCGGAGGGTGTGTACCTGATGACGCCGCCGCCGGTGGGGTCGGGCTTCAACAACTCCGGCGCCGACGATACTACGGATGCGTATGACACGATCGACTGGCTGGTGAAGAATGTGCCGGAATCGAATGGGCGCGTGGGGATGATTGGGTCGTCGTATGAAGGGTTCACGGTGGTGATGGCGCTGCTGCATCCGCATCCAGCGCTGAAGGTTGCTGCGCCTGAGAGCCCGATGGTGGATGGGTGGATGGGGGACGACTGGTTTCACTACGGAGCGTTCCGTCAGACGAACCTCGACTACTTTACGGAACAGACGACCAAGCGCGGTGGCGGTTATATGATTCCGCGCGGCGGACGCGACGAGTATGCGAACTTCCTTCGGCTGGGCAGCGCCGGGGATGCTGCGCGCGCGATGGGAGAAGACCAGCTTCCTTTCTGGAAGGTGGTTGAGGCACATCCCGCGTACGACGCGTTCTGGCAGTCGCAGGCGCTGGATCACTTGCTTGCGGCGAAGGGGCTGACGGTTCCTACGCTGTGGGAGCAGGGCGAGTGGGACCAGGAAGATATGTGGGGCGCGATTCATTCGTATCGCGCGCTGGAGGCGGTGCACAAGGGTGATCCGCTGAATCACATTGTGATGGGGCCGTGGTTCCATTCGCAGATCAACCGCCCTGGGCGCGGGCTTGGGCCATTTCAGTGGACGACGGACACGGCGGAAGAGTGGCGGCGCGACTATCTTGTTCCGTTCTTCAACACGTATCTGAAGCCGGTGTCTCCGAAGTTTGAGCTGCCGAAGGCGCTGATCTATGACGCTGGCGGCGAGACGGTTGGAGGCATGGGGACGGACCACTGGGATACTCCAAGGGTGTGGCCGACGGTGTGCGAGAAGGGCTGCCCTGAGACGTCGAAGCCGCTGTACCTGAGCGCGAATGGGACGCTTTCGTTCGACGCGCCTGCGGCTGGTGCGCCGGATGAGTATGTTTCCGATCCGGCGAATCCTGTGCCGTTCTCGCCGCGGCCTTATGACGGGTCGAACTGGCGGACGTGGCTGGTGACGGATCAGCACTTCGTGGAGAATCGGCCAGACGTGCTTACGTATCTTTCGGAGCCGCTGAAGGAGCCGCTGAAACTTGCGGGCGAACCGATGGTGCATCTGTGGGCTTCGACTTCGGGTACGGATTCCGATTGGGTGGTTAAGATTATCGACGTGTATCCGGATACTCCGGTGGTACGCGGCCCGGGTGGCGGCGGAGGGAGCGCTGGAGCGGGTGATACGGGCACGTTCGCGGGCGTGCTGGGTACACCGTACAACATGAATGGGTACGAGGCTCCGATCGGCATTGATATTTTTCGGGGACGGTATCGGACGAGCTTCGAGCATCCGTCGGCGCTTACACCGAACGTGCCTGCGGAGTTTACGTTTGGCTTGCCTATGATCGATCGCACGATTCCTGCAGGGCATCGGCTGATGGTGCAGGTGCAGTCGACGCTATTCCCGCTGTATGACCGCAACCCGCAGACGTTTGTGCCGAACATCTTTGACGCGAAGCCTGGCGACTACGTTAAGGCTACGCAGAAGATCTGGCATGAGCCGGGGAAGGCGAGCTACATCAGTCTGCCGGTTGCGACGGAGTAGACGCGACGGAGTCGAGCCAGACTTCAGGTTAACCAGCCATGTGAAGTTGGAGAAAAGCTGCGGCTTGCGGCTCGCGGATTGGGTGGGCGTGCGTCTTACAGGAGATCTCGTTCATCAGGGCCACGTTGCATGAGGCCGCGTTCTGGATGGTTCCGGAGCAGGGAACTAGTGGGGCGCGTTGAGCGTATCTGGTGAAAGATGAAGAATTTGGTGAATCGTTTTCGGCGAGCACGAGATGGGGAGTTTGGCCAGTGAAGTTTCGGGCTCAGAAGAGGCTGTCGCCATTGTGTGTTGCGACGCTGGGGTTGGTGTTTGCGGGGCAGGGTGCGTGGGCGCAGGTGAGTCAAGGGACGACTGGTAAGCCGACGGTCACCAGCGAGGTGAAGCCGAAGTCGCAGCCGCTGCCGGATGTGAAGGTGCCGCTGCTGAGCGGGCCGCTATCGCTGAAGGATTTTCCAGATATGGAGCCGAGGCCTGGGCTGAAGGAACAGCTCGGGTATGCAACGCAGTTTATCCAGAACACGCCGGTGGATGGGGCGGCGGCGACGGAGCGGACAGAGGTGTACCTGGGGCGAACGCAGACGACGCTGTATATCGTGTTTCTGTGCTTCGATCGGCATCCTGACTTGATTCGGACGCATCTGGCGCGGCGGGAAAACATTCTCAACGATGATTACGTGACGGTGAACCTGGATCCGTTTCAGGATCGGCAGCGCGGGGTTGAGTTCCAGGTGAATCCGGCGGGCGTGCAGGCAGATGCTTCGTGGACGGAGACGAATGGGGCGGACTACAGCTACGACCAGGTGTGGGATTCCGAGGCGGTGATTACGAACAAGGGATGGATGGCGCTGCTGGCGATTCCGTTTCGGAGCATACGGTTTCCGCCGAAGAGCACGGATTGGGGCGCGGTGTTCTGGCGGAATTTTCCGCGCAACAGTGAGAATGATTTCTGGCCGCGGGTTTCTGCGAATGTGACGGGCGAGCTGAGCCAGGAAGGGACGCTGCACCTGGATGGGCTGACGGGGGTTTCGGGGTCGCACAACATTCAGATTGTGCCGTACATCCTGGGGCAGAATGAGCACACGCTGGAGACGCTGGATCCTACGAATCCATATTGGTCGACGCGCAATGCGGAGGCTACGGCGGGCGGCGAGGCGAAGGCTGTGCTGAAGGATTCGATCGTGCTGGATGGGACGGTGAACCCGGACTTCTCGGATGTGGAGAGCGATCAGCCGCAGTTCACGGTGAACCAGCGGTACCCGGTTTATTTTCCGGAGCTGCGGCCGTTCTTTCTGGAGAACGCGAGCTATTTTTCTACGCCGCTGATTCTGCTGTATACGCGCAATATTATTCGGCCAGAGCTTGGCGGGCGGGTTACGGGAAAGATCGGGCACACGAATATCGGGGTGCTGGCGATCAATGATCGCGAGCCGGGCAACACGGTGCTGCCGGGTGATCCGCTGTATGGGCACAAGGCGGGATTCTTTGTGGGGAGGGTGTCGGAGGATCTGGGCAAGGGCTCGAATGTCGGGCTGATGTATACGGACGAGGAGTTCGGGGGTGGGTGGAACCGGATTGGCGGCGCAGATTTTACGTGGAGGATGAACACTCACTGGACGGCGCTGGGGCAGATGGTGGAGAGCTCGACGATGCAGGGCAATCCGAAGAGCATGGCTGCGGTGTTTCCGCCGGGCTACCAGGCGGGGCCAGCAGCGGATGTGCAGGTGACGCGCAGCGGGCACTCCTTCAATATGTTCGATGAGTACCAGGACATCAGCAAGGGATTCACGACGCTGGTGGGATTCCTGCAGACGTCGAATATTCGGAGCGACCATTTGCATGCGAACTACCAGTGGTTTCCGAAGCACAAGATGGTGCAGAGCTACGGGCTGGAGACGAACCAGAATATAGCGTTCGATCATGCACATAACCGGGTGTATCACTACTCGACGTTCGATGTGTTTGCGCTGTTGCCGAACAACATTGTGCTGGCGCCGCTGGTGGGGCAGAACTCGGATACGGTGGGGCCGCAGAATGGATATCCGCTGACGTCGAACCTGAATTTCACGGAGAACTTTGGCGGGTTCGTGGCGCGGGGGCAACCGTTCTCGCAGCTGAGCTTCAACATACAGGGTCTGAAGAGCGGCAACGTAAACTACAACCCGCCGACGGGGCAGGTGCCGTTTCTGCTGAACCAGGAGACGGTGCAGGCGTTGATCTCGATTAACCCGCTGAAGCATCTTACGGATGACAACACCTATTTGTTGGACCGCGACCATGCGGCACACGGCGGCGAATTTGTGTATGAGACGCAGACGTTTCGGACGAAGCTGAATTATCAGTTCACGCGGGCGTGGTCTGCGCGTGTGATTGTGGAGTACGACACGACGCTGGCGAATCCGCTCGAGACTTCGCTGGCGCGGACGAAGCAGATTCAGACGCAGGCGCTGCTGACGTGGCTGCCGCATCCGGGGACGGTGCTGTATATCGGGTATAACGGCGACATACAGAATTACAATCACCAGTTCTGCACCATGTTGCCGGGGGAAGGCGGATGCGATCCGACGCAGCCGATTCTGCCGCGCGGGCCTGGATATCTGAATGACGGGCGGCAGTTCTTTATCAAGGCGAGCTATCTGCTTCGTTTCTGAGCTGGATGTTCCTTTGACGAAGAGTGCTAACTGCAGATAATCAGTGAGGCTCGCGATAGTGGACGAGTGGCCAGGAGGCGCAATGATTCATCGGGGGTGGCAGCGGTTCGCAACGATAGGTGTTATCACGATCCTCCTGTGGTCTGCAGCAGCCATGCGTGCACAGGACAGCGATGGGTTTGACGGATCCTGGAGATCGGACGGATACGGCCTCCTGTTGGATTTTTCAGGCGATCACTTGACGGCTTCAGAGGTCACCTCGATCAGCTGCATCGCTTCGTGGAAAGCATTGAGAAAGGAACAGGACGTCTATACCGGGGACCACGGGGTTGTCAGCTTCTCACGCACCAGGTCGCGACGGGTCATACGCATGCATTGGGAAGGTACGGTCTCAGACATAATGTTGCGGCGTGTTTCGTCGCGACCGGAATCTTGCAGGAAGCAACTCGAGAACACACCCGCAAACAATTACGCCGTGCTCTGGCAGACGTATGTCGAAAACTATCCATTTTTCGCTGTACATCATATGGATTGGGAGGATGTCGACCGCAAGTTTCGTCCGCAAGCGGCTGCGACAACCAATCCCGACGAGCTGTACAAGATCTTCGTGGGAATGATCGAACCGCTGCAGGACGCCCATACAGGAGCGGAAGCTGGGAGCCTTGGTAAAGAGTTTGACGGCTGGCGCAGCTCTTCCAACGAGCTGACCAACGCACAATGGGACAAAGCACAGAAGCTCATTGCCAGTCGATATGTTGAGGGTCCTCTGGTTGGGTTCTGCAATAATCGCCTTCAATTCGGAATGCTGAAGGGCTCGGTCGCATATCTGAGAATCACTGCGTTCTACGGGTACGTAAATGAGGGCACATTCAGCGACAGCCTTGGCGCCTTCAACGCGGCGCTGGATGAAATCTTCCGCTCGGCTTCGTCATGGAAGGGGTTGGTGATTGACGTTCGGGAAAACCATGGGGGAGACGATGCGCTGGGCGTCGCGCTGGCTTCGAGATTTGCAACTGCGAGGTATCTCGCTTACAAGAAAGCGGCCTTCGAAGGTGGTGGCAAGCAACAGCAGTTTACAACTCCTCAGGCGGTCGAAGTCGAACCGGGTTCGCGTGCTAGTTTTCAGGGAAGAGTGATCTTGCTGACGGGACCCGACACGGTGAGTGCTGGCGAGACGCTTGCTATGGCACTCATGGGCCGGGAACCGCATATCACGCGCATCGGGCTCAACACCCAAGGGGTATTCTCCGATGTGCTGAATCGGTCGTTACTCAACGGATGGCGCCTCCGGCTGCCGAATGAGGTGTATTACACGGTGGGAGGTAAATCCTTCGACGGTGTAGGTGTTCCTCCTGATATCGAGGTCCCGTTTTTTTCTGCTGAAGATTTTCAGGCGGGACGTGATCGGGGGCTTGAAAAGAGTCTTGAGGTTATCGCCCAGCCTGATGAGCGATGAGACAGGGCGAGATATTTGGATGATGGGGGCGATTCCTTCCCAGGCCAGCTATCTGCTTCGTTTCTGAGGGGCCGCGTGCGGTGTTAGACACTTGAGCGTGGTGCAAGACGTGTGGAAGAGGCTGTGATTTTCGCGTGGATTTCTTAGTGCGCTGGGTGGCTCTTAAGGGGCAGAGAGCTTTCCTGCGGGTGTGGTGTAATGAGGCTTCTTTGGTAGCACCTGCCAACGAAGGAGCTTGTTATGCCGCATATCAAAACGAAGGATGGCGTTGAGATTTTTTACAAGGACTGGGGAACGGGCCAGCCGATCGTGTTCAGCCATGGATGGCCGCTCTCGGCCGATGACTGGGACAACCAGATGCTGTTTTTTCAGCAGCAAGGGTATCGGGTGATTGCGCATGACCGGCGCGGGCATGGGCGATCGACGCAGGTGAGCGATGGGCATGACATTGAGCATTATGCTGCTGACCTGTCGGCGCTGGTGGATCACCTGGGATTGAAGGATGCGATCCATGTGGGGCACTCGACGGGCGGGGGCGAGGTGGCGGCGTATGTGGCGCGGTACGGCAAGGGTCGCGTGGCGAAGGCTGCGCTGATCAGCGCGATCACGCCGTTCATGTTGAAGACGGAGTCGAATCCGCTGGGGCTGCCGAAGTCGGTGTTCGATGATTTGCAGGCGCAGTTGTTTAAGAGTCGCGCGCAATTTTATTGGGACCTGCCGGCGGGGCCTTTCTATGGGTTCAACAAGCCGGGGGTGAAGACGCTGACGCCGGTGGTGGAGAACTGGTGGCGGCAAGGCATGATGGGCGGAGCGAAGGCGCACTACGACGGCATTGTCGCGTTCTCGCAGACGGATTTGAGCGATGACCTGAAGAAGATCACTGTGCCGGTGCTGGTGATGCATAGCAAGGCCGACCAGATTGTTCCGTACCAGGCTGCGGGGCCGCTGGCGGCGAAGCTGCTGCCGCATGGAACACTGATTACGTACGAAGACTTTCCGCATGGCATGCCGACGACGCAGGCGGAGACGATCAATGCGGACCTGCTGAAGTTTCTGAAAGGCTAAGCACGATTCGTGGATCTCGGTCGGGAACGATTCCTGGGTGATTTGGATGCGGGGTGCACCGATGTTCTGCATCCTATTGCCCAGGGTGTGACGGGAGATCGCAGATCGTGCCAGGGAAACGCTTCGGAGGTTGCGCCCGATGAGCTCGTGGCTGCATCGGGCGGGTGAGCGCCGGGGGTTGTTGATCTGCTGCGCCCTGGCGCTGTTGTTGATTCCCGTAGGCATTTACTTTCTGAATGTCTACTGGCCGTACCGTTATCGCAGGGTTGAGCCGACGCTGGAAAAGATTTTTGCGAGTCAGATCAAGATCGAGCACTATCATCGGACCTACTTTCCTCATCCGGGGTTTGTTGCGGAAGGGCTGACGCTGCGGCGCAACACCGCGCAGGATCTGCCGCCGGTTGGAACGGTGAGGCGAGTGCGCGTGGTGGGACGCTGGACGGACCTGGTGTTGCTGCGAGATCGCATTCAGACGGTGTATGCCGATGGATTGCATGTCGTGATTCCGGCGGTGGGAAGCGAGGCGAACAAGCGAGACTTCCCGCCGGGCAGCAGTAACGACTTTGAGGGTCCGAGCACGGCGATTGAGCGATTTGTGGTGGTGGACGCGCTGCTGGATATTATGCGCACCAACGGCAGCCGCTATTCTTTTCCGATCAAGCGGTTGGTGATGACGAATCTACAGAAGAACGAGACAGCAGGCTACGCGGTCGAGATGGAGACGCCGAATGCCAGCGGCCATATTTTGTCTTCGGGAAGTTTCGGCCCGGTGATTGGCGGCAACCTAGAGCAGACGCCGGTCTCAGGGAAGTTCACGTATGACGAAGTGATGCTGGATGGGATCAGTGACCTGCATGGACAGCTCACGTCGACGGGAAGCTTTCGCGGGAATTTGGCGGTGATTGAGGCGCAGGCGGAGACGAGTGTCGCGGGGTTCCGCGTGGGGCACGGTCGAGAGGTGGGGCTTGCTAGTTCGTCGAGTGGATCCGTGGATGCGCTGAACGGAGACATACAGTTGCATAGCGTGGATTTGAGGTTGGGGAAGACAGTGGTGCACGTGGTGGGGCAGCTGGTGGGTGGCCCGAAGGTGACGGATCTAGAGGTGTCGATCGCAAAGGGGCGGGTGCAGGATGTGTTGCAGCCGTTTATGAAGGCGTCTCCACCGATGGTGGGGCCGGTGCGAATGCATGCCCATGCTCATATTGCGGGCGCGGCGAAGGGAGAAAACTTTCTCGATCGGTTGACGATGAAAGGGGTGTTCGAGATTCCGTCGGAACAACTGACGAGCGCGGCAACGGAGAAGAGCTTGTCGGCGTTCAGCGAGCGGGCGCAGAAGGCTTCGAAGGATGCTGCGGCATCGGGTGGAGACGGACAGGATGTGATGTCGAGCGTGGTGGGCGCGGTGACGATTACGAAGGGAGTGGCGCATGCGTCGCAACTGGTGTTCCAGGTGCCAGGGGCGTCGGTTACGGCGAACGGAACGTTTGATTTGCGGAGCGAGAAGGTGGATATGGTCGGGGTTTTGAGGATGCAGACGGATCTTTCGCATGTGACGACGGGTTTCAGGTCATTTCTGTTGAAGCCGCTGGCGCCGTTCTTTCGCAAGAAGCACGCGGGCGCGGTGGTGCCGATCCGGATTACCGGCGGTCCCGGGAACTACAAGGTTGGCCAGAATATTTTTCATTGATATAGGGATAACTAACTTGCGGTGGTTTGGGGTTGCGATTGGGTGCGAAGGTTTCGGCGCGGGCTGTAGACGTATTGCGCGAAGGCGTATCCCCAGGGCATCGCGAGGATGGGAAGGATTACCCAGAGGAATTGCGCGGTGATGTCGGCGGCGGGTGAGGCGGCGAGGGTTCCGTTGCGCCAGAGCGGGTAGGCGACGAGGATGAGCCAGAGGACTTTGTAGAAGATTTCGAGAAGGATGATGGGGAGGAACTTCAAGGGGCGGAGGATGCCGAGGCCCGCGAGCGTGGCGAAGGCTGTCCAGACACACCAGGCTACGGCGTTGGTTGGTTCCCAGGGGCCGCGGTGGGTGAGGATGTGGGTCCAGGTGAGTTGGCCGAGGACGAAGAACATGAGGATGTAGAGGAGGCGGAGGAGGTAGATGTTGATGGGACGGACACTGTCGTATTTGGCGGAGGGGCGGAAGGTGTACAGAGGGTCGATGGACATGAGGATCTCCTGTGGGCGCACGGGGTGCGTCGTTGTGGTGAAGCGTTGATGGTGTCGGGCGGGTTAGGCTTCGGAGTCTTTGTCGAGGATGAGGATGTCGCCTGGTTGGCAACGGAGGGTGGTGCAGATGGCTTCGAGGGTTGAGAAGCGGATGGCGCGGGCTTTGCCGGTTTTGAGGATGGAGAGGTTGGCGAGCGTGATGTCGACGGCCTCGGAGAGTTCGGTGAGGGACATCTTGCGGCGTTCGAGGACTTCGTCGAGCTTGACGGCGATGGGCATGGGCTACACGGTTCCTTCCAGCTCGTCGCGCATGGTGGAACCGGCGGCGAAGACGCGGGCGAGGATGAAGACCATGGCGACGGCTAGCCAGCCGCCGGGAGAGAAGGAGACGTCGGGCGCGGCGGAGCCGAGGGCGGGGAAGAATTTGGCGAGGAGGGCGCCTGGGATGTCGAGTAACTGGAGGCCGAGGAGAGCCCAGCCGATGGTTTGCAGGCGGCGCGCGTTGGCGGCGATGAAGGGGTCGCCGGCGCTGGTGGTGGCGATGATTTGGGCGAGCGCGCGGAGAAGGATTTCGGTTCCGACGGCTTCGGCGAGGCCGATGAGCATGAGGAGACGGAGGCCGGTGAGGGCGGAGGGGAGGTCGGACGCGGCAACGTGTGGGAGCAGGAGCGGAGGAAAGCGAGTGGAGAAGATGAAGGTCGCGATGAGGAGGAGAATGACGCCGCAGAAGAAGGCGCGGTTGACCACGATGGCGATGCGGACAGCGAGGCGGGATCCCTTGATGAGACTGTCTTTGCTGGAGAGAGAGGCAGTGGCGGGCATGGCGGCGCTCCTTATCGATAAACAATAATTCGAGGCGTGTGGGGTGTCAAGGAAAATTTATTGATAATCGATAATTTGTTTTGGAGACCTAGAATGAAGTCACACAGCGAGGAGGCTCAACTCCCATGAGCGAAGAGAAAACCGGCAACAACTTAGGATGGAACACTCCGGAGTTTCGTCCGGACCTTGCCTTTCCGAAACTTACTGATGACATGGTGGAGCGGTTGCGCAGCTATGGGCGGGAGGAGAAGTTTGCGGCGGGCGTGACGCTGTTCAAGCAGGGTGAGCGGCAGGCGGATATGTTCGTCGTGCTGCTGGGCGAGATTGAGATTTCGATTCCCACCGAGAATGGCGGGAGCAAGGTGATCGCAAATCATCGACGGTTTGATTTTTCGGGTGAGCTTAACTTGTTGAACTCCCAAGGAACGCTGGTTGAGGCGCGGACGGTGGAGGAGACGCTGGTGCTGCGGATTCCGCGTGAAGAGTTGCAGCGGCTGATGCGGGCGCAGGGGGACATTGCGAACCTGATCACGTCGGCTACGATCTGGAGGCGCATCGGGATCATTGGTGATGGCGTGGGCGGAATCGTGGTGATGGGGCACGCGGGTGACGCGGAGATGATCCAACTGCAGCGGTTCCTGATACGCAACAACTATCCGCACCGGATCGTGGAGGCGCCGGCGGACGAGGGGAAGCAGGCTGAGGATCCGTTGTCGGAGCATGAGTCTGCGCTGCCGGCGGTGGTGCTGTCGGACGGGCGTGTGCTGCATCGGCCGACGATCACGCAGCTGGCGGATGAGCTGGGGATTACGGAGCTGCCGGATCCGCACATGATTTACGACGTGGCGGTGGTGGGTGCGGGGCCTTCAGGATTGGCGGCAGCGGTGTATGCGGCGTCGGAGGGGCTTTGCACGATTGTGATTGAGGGAACGGCTCCTGGAGGGCAGGCGGGGACGAGCTCGAAGATTGAGAACTACCTGGGATTTCCGACGGGGATTTCTGGACAGCGGCTGGCGAGTCGCGCGCAGTTGCAGGCGCTGAAGTTTGGCGTGCGGTTTGCGATTTCGCGGGAGACGATTACGGCGGAGCAGGTGGATGGGATTCACAAGCTGACGCTGGCGGGCGGGATCACGGTGTGCGCGCGGGCGGTGGTGGTGGCGTCGGGTGCCCAGTATCGCAAGCTGGCGGTGCAGAACTATAGCCAGTATGAGAATCGCGGGATCTATTATGCGGCGACGGCGATGGAGTCGTTGCTGTGCAGGGAGAACGAGGTGATTGTGGTGGGGGGCGGGAACTCGGCTGGGCAGGCGGCGGTGTTTCTGTCGGGGATTGCGAAGCATGTGCACCACATTGTGCGGGGACCTTCGCTGGCGAGCAGCATGTCGCAGTATTTGATTTCGCGGATTGAGAGCTCGTCGCACATTACGCTGTATCCGAACTCGGAGATTGAGCAGCTGGAGGGTATGACGGCGTTGGAGCGTGTGACGTGGATTGATCGCGTGACGGGGGATCGGACGCAGAAGCCGATTGGCAGCGTGTTTGTGATGATTGGCGCGGAGCCGAATTCGGGATGGCTGTTCGGGACGGTGAAGCTGGATAAGAAGGGCTTCATTTTGACGGGCGGCGAGGATGGGTTTGAGGCGACGCCGTATGCGACGAGCGTGCCGGGGATGTATGCGGTGGGGGACGTGCGGTCGACGTCGGTGAAACGGGTGGCGTCGGCGGTGGGGGAGGGCTCGGTTGTGATTTCGGATGTGCACCGGTATTTGGCGGACCATCGAAATCAATTTGCGGTGGAGCCGAACTCGGCGCTGGCGGCGCTGCGCCAGGCGGGTGCGGCTGCTGCTGCCGTGGCGCAGGGGTAGGCCGGGTCAGTAGGTCATCCCGAGGTCAATCGGGCTTCGAAGACCACTCACGGCGTTTTGCATGGACGTAATAGGTCAATCTCGCGACAAGCGCCGATACTGCCCCAACGGGTAGGCCAATGAAGAATCCGCTCATGCCGCCCTGCCCGTCATGCGGCGCGTAATGCATGTCGCTGATCAGCATCGGGATAAACACTGCCAGGAAAGCAATAATGAATGCGATCAACGCAACAATAAGCGAGATGACAACCCGCATGAAATTCGTCATGCAAGCCATGCTACCCGAGCATTAGCAGATCCGCTTGGCGATTGGGCGGCTGCGCGGATACACTCAAATCTCCCACTTCTTTTCTTTTCTCTTCCGTGCATCGGTGAAGGTCCACTCGATTTCGGGGAGAGCACTATTTTTTGCTGCACTTGCTTTGGCAAGAGGGTTCGTCATTTCAATCATGAGGTCTTCTTTGATGGGATTTTCACGGCGTGATTTTCTGATGCGGGTGGGGCAGGCTGGCGGGTATAGCGCTGCGTTTGTGGCGATGCAGTCGATGGGTTTGGTGCCGATGGTGGCGGAGGCGGCGGTGCCGTTGAGTGTGGCTCCGGGGACGGGCAAAGGTGTGAAGGTGGTGGTGCTGGGGGGAGGGATTGCGGGGCTGGTGGCGGCGTATGAGATGAAGGGGCTGGGCTATGAGTGTACGGTGCTGGAGGCGCGCGAGCGGCCGGGCGGGCGCAACTGGACGGTGCGCGGCGGGGACACGGTGGAGTTTATCGATGGCACGAAGCAGCGATGTACGTGGGATGCGGGGAACTATCAGAATGTGGGGCCGGCACGGTTGCCGTCGATCCATAAGACGATGCTGGGGTATTGCCGGAAGTTTGGGATTGAGATGCAGGTTGAGGTGAACACCAGCCGGAGCAGCCTGCTGCAGAATGATGCGGTGAATGGCGGCAAGGCGATGGTGCAACGCGAGGTGGAGGCGGACACGCGCGGTCACGTGAGCGAGCTGCTGGCGAAGTGTGTGAGCCAGGGTTCGCTGGACCAGGAGATGTCGAAGGACGACCGGGATAAGATGCTGACGTTCCTGCGGAAATACGGATCGTTAGATCAGGCGGGGAAATATACGGGGTCGGATTCCGCGGGGTATGCGGTGACGGCGGGAGCGGGCGATGATGCTGGTGTGTTGAGTCAGCCAGTGGACATGCATACGCTGCTGGATGCGGACTTCTGGGATGGGATTTTGTTTGAGGAAGCGTTCGACATGCAGGCGACGATGTTCCAGCCGGTGGGAGGGATGGATAAGATTGCGTATGCGTTCAAGAAGGCGCTGGGCGAGACGGTGACTTATAACGCTCCGGTGACGGAGCTGCGCAAGACGGCGAAGGGCGTGCGGGTGGGGTATACGCATGCGGGGCAGCACAAGATGATCGAGGCGGATTACTGCGTGTGCGCGTTGCCGCTGACGATGATGAAGAAGATGCCGAATGATTTGAGTGCGCCGTATCAACAGGTGATTGCGCAGTGTACGTATTCGCCGACGTACAAGATTGCGTGGGAGAGCCGGCGGTTCTGGGAGCAGGACTATAACGTTTATGGCGGGCTGGAATTTGTGAAGGAGGGTTGCAGCCCGGTGTGGCTGCCTTCTGCGGGATTGTTTTCCGATCGCGGCGTGTTGGTGAGCGGGTATGAGTGGAGAGTGCGGCCGGAGTTTGCTGCGCTGGATATGCCGGGCAAGTTTGAGGCTTCGCGCGCGTCGGTGGAGAGGCTGCATCCGGGACATGGGAAGGAGCTGGAGAAGCCGCTGTATATCGGGTGGGGGCTGATTCCGTGGAACGAGGGTGCGTGGATTGAGTCGTATGGACCGGATCAGCATGCGGGGCCGAGGGGGCGCGGAGAGAACGGACCGAAGCCGGGCTACGAGGTGCTGATTCAGCCGGATGGGCCGGTGTATTTTGTGGGCGACCATGTGAGCCACATTGTGGGGTGGCAGGAGGGCGCGGCACTTAGCTCGCTGCGCGCGGTGCAGATGATTAGCGATCAGGTGAAGGCGGCGCGGGCGTAGCGACTGCTCGTTTCGGCTTGGGGGCGTAGTAGCCGGAGCGGATGGTCAGGGTGGCTACGCGATCGGGCGTTGCGAGGACGATGGGGTGGAACGCGCCGTCGTGCGCGAGGGTGGCGGGGCGGAAGACGAGGCGGTACTGGTTGCGCAGGCTGGCTTCGATGGTGCGGAGATCGGTGAGTGGGTTGGGGTCGTCGTCGTGGAAGACGGTGCCGCCGGTTTGCGTGGCTAGCTGCGCGAGGATTGCGGTGCCGGGGTGGAAGGTTCCGTCGTGTGGGTTGGAGCTGAAGGCGTAGATAGCGGTGTTGGTGCGCTGGCAGATGTCGACGGCGGTTTCGAGATCGAGGAAGCTGCCGTTGTCTGCACCGTCGGAGAAGAGAAGGATGAAGTTGCCGCTGCTGCGGTGGTCGATGGCGCCGAACTGGTAGCGGCAGGCTGCGTAGAGACTGTCGAAGAGTGCTGTGCCGGCGATGGGGTCGTTGTGCGGGGTATGGATGGCGGCGGTGAGCGCGGTGGGGTTGCTGGTCCAGGGCTGCGCGAGGTGCGAGGTGCGATCGAAGGTGAGGACGAAGGCCTGATCGGTTTGCTGGCGCAGGAGTTGCTGCGCGTATTGCGTGGCGATGGATTGATCGCGATAGAGATGCGGGGACATGGAGCCGCTGGTGTCGATGAGGATGCCGGCGCGGATAGGGAAGTTTTGTTGGAGCTGGAAGTCGAGGATGGCGGCGGGTGGGCTGCCGTTGTCGAGGAGGGTGAGGTCGGAGAGTTTGAGGTCGTTGACGGGGAGGCCGTGGGCGTCGGCCGCGTGGAATGTGAGGATGACTTCGTCGACGGAGACGTTTAGGCGGTAGGGTGTGGGGGTTTGTGCGAAGGCGTGGGGTGCGAGTGTGAGTGCCAAGGCGATGAGAGGACGGTGGAGGGCGCGGGGAGATCTCATCGGGGGGTGTCCTTTGAGAGTATGACTGACCGTGGCGCGGATTGGTTACGCAGTGAGTTCGTGCAACGACGGAACCTCGGCGCGCGGGCTTGCGTATGGGATTGAGAGAGAACTTTGCGGAGATTCTCGTGGCACGCTGTGCTCGCAGGGCGGCATGGTGAAACGTTTGGGAGGCGTGCGCGCGTTTCCGCAGAGATGAGGGTCCATGAAGGAATATTTTGTTGCCGCCGCAGCGGTTGCGGCGCTTGCGCTCCCCTATGCTTCGGCGCAGACGGCTTGCAACGGTTCGACGTTGAGCGGGACGGTGCGGGATGAGACGCAGGCGCTGGTGCCGGGAGCGACGGTGGTGCTGGATGGGCGGCGCCAGGTGGTGAGTCGGCCGGATGGCGCATTTCAATTTGCGTGCGTGAACGATGGGAAGCATCGGTTGCGGGCGAGTGCCCAGGGATTCGCTACGCTGGATGAGCCGGTGGGGGCGCCGCGTGCTGGTGAGATCAGGCTGGTGCTGAAGCTGAAGGATGTGGAGACGCAGGTGGATGTGTCGGCGGCAAATGGGGCGGCGACGAATGCTTCTTCGTCGGGGCCTTCGCAGACGATTGCGGGAGACCGGTTGCAATCGCTGGCGGATGATCCGGATGATTTAAAGCTCGAGCTGCAGCAGTTGGCGGCGGTGGGGGGCGGAAGTCCTGCGAACACGACGATTGCGGTGGATGGATTCCAGGGAGCGAGTGCGCTGCCGCCGAAGAGTTCGATTGCGTATATCGAGGTGAATCCAGATCAGTTTTCTGCGCAGTATCGCGAGCCGCCGTTCGATGGGGCGCGGGTTGAGATTTATACCAAGCCGGGACAGAAGACGTTTCACGGGGCCGTGTTTGCGACGAATGGAAGTCCTTGGGAGAACGCGCGGGATCCGTTCTCGGTGAGCTCGTCGCCGATTGGGAAGCAGCGGTATGGGTTTGAGCTGACGGGGCCGGTGCGGAAGACGGGCAGCGACTTTGCGCTGACGCTGGAGCATCGCAGCATCAATAACTATGCGGTGGTGAACGCGATCACGGTGGATGATGCGGGGAACCTGATGACGACGAACGAGAACGTGGCGGCGCCGCAGGAGTTGTGGCTGGGGACGGCTCGGCTGGATTGGCAGCTGGGGGCGAAGAACACCTTCATTACGACGTACAGCGCGAATGTGAATCACCTGCAGAATGTGGGTGTGGGCGGGGAATCGCTGGCGGAGACGGGATATGACAGTGGAACGTATGAGCATATGTTCCGTGTGAGCGACGTAACGACGGTGTCGACGCACCTGATGCATGAGGCGCGAGCGAGTTTTCGGTTTGATGGCGAGAGGGATGTGCCGAACTCTACGGCGCCTCAGGTGAACGTGGCGGGTGCGTTTGTGGGAGGCGGCGCGACGATTGGAGAACAGCGGCTGCGGGAGTTCAACCTGGAAGCAGATGATGACGCGATCCTGACGACCAAGCATCACACGATGAAGTTTGGCGACCAGTTTCAGCTGTTCCATGAGAATCAGCAGCTGACTACGAACTTCAATGGGACGTATACGTTTGGCGGCGGGCCCGCGCCGGTGCTGGATGGAAACAACCAGCCGATTCCGGGAGAGACGACGACGATCACGGGGGTGCAGCAGTATCAGCGGGCGGTGCTGGGGCTGGCGGGCGGAAGTCCTACGGCGTACAGCAATGTTGCGGGGACGCCGGTGGTGAAGTTCAACATGGTGCAGAATGCGCTTTTCTTCCAGGATGACTGGGAGGTTGGGCACGGGGTGCACGTGGCGTACGGGGTGCGGTATTTCGTGCAGACTGATCCGACGACACTGGATGCTGCGGTGCCGCGGCTGGGGATTCTGTGGTCGCCAAACAAGAAGGGCACATGGACGCTGCATGCGCATGCAGGGATGTTTTCGGGACGCTTTGGCGAGAGCGATACGGCGGAGGTTCTGCGCGAGGACGGAACGCAACGGGTGACCAGCACGATCTACAGCCCGGTGTGCGGAGGAGCGGCGGGGAGCGGGTTTGATCCGACGACGTGCGATCCATTTACGGACGCGACGCCGATTCACAGTATGCGGACATACTCACCACACATCACGCAGTTGACGTGGGCGGCAGAGAATGTGGGCGGGACGCGGGTGCTGCCTGCAGGATTTAATCTTTCGCTGGACTACTACGTGGGACGGATCTGGAACTACACGCGGTCGAACAATATCAACTCGCCGCTGAATGACCAGCCGACGGGACCGCGGCCAGGGCCGGCGGATCTGAATATTCTGCAGGTGCAGAATAGCGGGCAGGGGCGGGTGAACGTGGTGTTCGCGGGGATTGAGAATCACAAGTTCAAGCGCGTTCAATTCTTTGTGGGCGGGGTGCGAGTGAACCTGATCGACGACACGGACGACAACACGTTCTTCACACCGCAGAGTTCGACGAGCGACGTAGGCGAGTTTGCGCATCGGACGGGGCAACCGGTGTGGAATGTGTTTGGCAACGGCACGTTGAAGCTGCCGGCGAAGATCGTGTTGAGTTCGAACTTTAACGCGAATGGAGGAAGCCACTACAACATCACGACGGGGTACGACAACAACGGGGATGGCAACTTCAACGATCGGCCACAGTATGCGCTGCCGGGAACGCCGAGTTGTGCGGCGAATCCCAATGCGTCGCCGTGCTCGTATGCAACGCCGTGGGGGGAGCTGGTGGCTTCTGGGGGGACGGGAGTCTTTCCGAGGAACAAGGGTGTGTTGCCCTGGGGAATTTATCTAGATGCGAATGTGGAGCGGAATTTCTCGTTGACGAGGAACAAGAAGGCGAATCATCCGCAGGCGCTGACGGTGAACGTGCGGTCGTCGAATGTGCTGAATCACACGAACGTGACGCAGGTGGGAGGGGTGTTGGGGTCTCCGGATTTCGGGATACCGTATGCGGCGAACAATGGACGGCGAATCGAGGCTGGGGTGCGGTACAGCTTTTAGGGCGGGCTTACGCTACGACCTTTGGGTGGGTACTGGGTTACCCGCGTGGTATTACCGTGTGCGCGCAAACTGTGGAAAGCTTGGGGGATAGCGGCCAAAGGCTTCAGGTAAGATTCGGTTAATTGAACTTGCATGACGCTGGTACGTAGGATGTCGGCCGAAGCGAGATTGGACGTTTTCGGGCGCTCGGCACTGACGTCGGACCGTGCGCCTGTTCTGCACTACATGAGCAGGTGTCCACGGAGGCAAGAGCAGGCGTGGGCTGAGCGGATCGCGCATCCTGGGACACTGGGTGCGACGGACGCTCTAGAAGGACGCAAAGCATCCGAAACAGATGACATAGCGCAGACAATGCTCTCCTTCGAATTGGGGATCAGGCAATGTGCAACTTCGTGCTGTGTGGTTTGGCGCGGAGTGCTTTGCGGTACGGTTTTGGGCTTGGGAGTATGGGCCTGGGATTTCGGTGAGGTTCTTCGCGAGGCATGTGGGCCGCGCCGCATCGGAACACGACAGATGAATGGATGCAGTAGCAGCAAAACGAAGGGCCTGGTTGGGTCGCCGTTTGGATTTCTCTGGATTTAATTAACTCCGTAGAGGCTCGTAAGAGATCCAGATCGGTATTCAACGTGCAGGCGACAGAAGCTGAAGGCGCTTTCAAGTTGAGGTAAGGCACCGTGCAGGGTCCGATCGTCGATCTCGTACTGTTGTTACTGCTGATCCTGTTCTTTGGATTGCAGCAGCGGCGTCGTCCGCAGATCTACTTCCGGTTCTGGTTTGCGGGTTGGATCTTTGTCTTCCTGAGCTACGTGGCGTGGGCGATGCAGGGGAAGCTGACGACGTGGCTGGCGCTCGAGAATGTGGTGTGCTTCGATTTTCTGCTCCTGGGTGTGCTGACGTTTCTGATGTCGCTGGTGGCGAAGGAGCAGGGGACGCGGAAGGTGATCCTGTGCGGGCTGGCCGTTGCCGGGGCGGCGATGGTGATTGTGGATACGCAGCAATTCCTGGTCATTCCGCGGGAGCTGTTGGCGTCTGGAGTGCTGCTGGCGGAGGGTATTTCGTTTGCGATCGCGTTCCTGCTGATTCCGGAGCAGTGGTCGCGCCGGCGGGTTGGGGTTCTGACGATCTGCGTGGTGTATGGATCGGCGTTGACGGCGTATGCGTGGCTGACGCCGGCGACGAACCTCGATCACTGCGTGGTGGTGGAGGTGCTGCTGTGCGCGGCGGTGATGTATGCGGGGTCGGCGGGCAGGCGCGGTGTTTCGGGGTGGGCGGGGACGGTGGGGTTTGCGGCGTGGGGAGGATTCTACCTGCTGAATATGCATCCGGGGAATCCGGCGTGGCTGACGATCGGGCTATCGGAGTTCTGGAATTTTCCGAAGTACTTTGTCGGCTTCTCGATGATCCTGAAGGTGTTTGAAGAGACGGCCGATGACAAGGCGCGGATGGCGGAGACGTTCCGCGATCTTTATGAGGACTTTCGGCTGTTGTATGACACGCATCCGCATCCGATGTGGATTTGCGATGAGTCGAAGGGGCGGTTTCTGACGGCGAATGAGGCGGCCACCAAGGAGTATGGGTACAGCGTCGCAGAGTTCCAGGATATGAGGATGACGGACCTGGAGTTGCCGGCTGATCAGGAGGCGGAAGAAGTCGATAGCGTGCTGGGTGAGCCGGCCGAGGGCGTGCGGGTGCGGCATCGGCATAAGGACGGCCGCGTGGTGTGGGTGAACATGGTGGAGCGGGAGATTGTGTACCTGGGGCAGGAGGCGCGGCTGGTGATTGCGCGCAATATTACGGAACGGTTGAAGCTGGATCGCGAGCTCTCGTTCCGCGCGCAGCATGACGTTCTGACAGGACTGCCGAACCGGCAACTTCTGGAGGAGCGCCTGGACCAGTGCCTGCAGGCCTGTCGCATGGAAGAGCGGCGAGCGGCGGTGCTGACGATCGACGTGGACCACTTCAAGCTGATCAACGACACGTATGGACATTTGGTGGGGGATGAGTGCCTGAAGGAGGTGGCGGCGCGGCTGAAGAGCAAGATTCGCAAGGTGGATACGATTGCGCGGACGGGGGGCGAGGAGTTTACGGCGGTGGTGAGCGGGTTGAATAAGGCTTCGGATGCGGAGAAGGTGGCGGCGAGCCTGATGCGGGTGTTTGAGGCGCCCGTGGAGCTGCCGTTCGGGGCGCTGGGGGTTACGGTGAGCGTGGGCGTGGCGGTGTATCCGGACGACGCGATCGATGGGACGACGTTGCGCCGGCTGTCGGATGAGGCGATGTATCGGGCAAAGCGCGCGGGGAGAAATCGAGCAGCGTATTCCGCTGAAAAGAATACGGTTCTGGACTTCAAGAAGCCTGAGGCGAGTTAGCATCCATCCAGCGTATGTATGGTGGGGAGTTTTGGGTGGTTGGGGTGGCGAGTTCGAGGCGCGGTGGGCAGCGCTTTTTTTAGTTTTGCGCGTGAACCATAGTGTACAAATCAACGTACATCCTCTTGAATCAAAGGACAAAGCAAAGCTGCTGTTTTCAGTTGGTTGACGTGGGCTGAGACCGCGGCCGAACGGCTCTGGTATAACCAACACGAAGACATCATGCATGGCAAGATCCTGACGGTACAGGAGATTGGTGGTTACTCGATACCGGAGTTCGTTGTGAACTCTTACCGGAGAATCGTTCAGGCAGAGCGGGAGAGGCACCACGACAGAGGGTGCCGCCTGAGTGCAAGGGCCGACCGAAAAATGCGACCTCGACAGGCATGGGATTCTTCCAGCCAGCTTGATTGGGTGATACGGATTCTTAAGGCAAGCTCCAGATGGATGGAATAGCAAACTTTTTTTCTGTCGTACCGAATCCGATGATCCTGGTGAACACGCAAGGCATCGTCGTGCTTGCGAACGAGCGCGTGTGCAATCTGTTTGGGTATGAAGAAGGCGCGCTGACAGGAATGGCTGTATCCGAGCTGATCCCGGAACGGTTTCGGGAGTCGCATCTGAAGTTTCTGACAACCTATTTTCAGGCGCCGCAGGTGCGTGAGATGGGGATTGGCATGGAGCTGACCGGGCTGCATGCCGATGGGTCAGAGTTTCCCGTTGAAGTGAGTTTGAATCCGTATGGAGAGACCGGCACGATGTATACGCTGGCCTCGCTGCGCGCGATCAAGGAACGCCGGGCGACGGAGATCAGAATTCGACATCTGAACCGCATCCTGGCAATGCAGAGCCGGATGCACGCGTTGATTGTCCGCGTGCATGATCGGGAAGAGTTGTTTCGCGAGGCTTGCCGTATTGCGGTGGAGGCGGGCGCATTCACGATGGCGTGGATTGGACTGCTGGATACGGACAATTCGCAGATCCAGGTGATTGCGAGTCACGGCGGGCGCGCAAAGGAATACCTGAAAGATATTGAGGCGGAGGTGCCGCTCTCGGCGGGGCCCGCGGGAACTGCGATCAGTGAGAACCGGCCGGTGTGGATTCAGAATTCTGAGCATGAGGAAGCTCCCGACACTCCGTGGCACCGGCATGGGAAGGGTTTTGGATGGAGCTCGATGGCGACGCTGCCGCTGCATCGGGCGGGTGTGCCGATTGGCGCGCTGGTGTTGTATGCCGGCGAGATTGGCGCGTTCGATGAAGAGGAAGAACGGCAGCTGGTGGAGCTGGCGGCGAATCTCTCGTTTGCGATTGACCATATCGAGAAGGAACGGAAACTCAACTACCTGGCTTATTACGATGTGCTGACAGGGCTGGCGAATCGCACGCTGTTTCTCAATCGCGTGACGCATTACCTGCGCAGCGCAGTGAGTGGGCGGAAGAAGCTTGCGGTCTTCCTGATTGATCTTGATCGCTTCAAGAATATTAACGACAGCCTGGGGCAGCTGGCGGGTGACAAGCTGCTGCGGCAGGTGGCGAAGTGGCTGACGCGCGAGGTTGGCGATGCGAACCTGTTGGCGCGGCTGGATGCCGATCACTTTGCGGTCGTGATTCCTGAGATTGGGCAGGAAGACGATGTGGCGCTGCTGGTGGAGGGATGGATGAAGGCGCTGCGCGATCATCCGTTTGGCGTGAAGACGGCGACGTTCCGGATCAGCGCGAAGGTGGGGATCTCGATGTATCCGGAGGATGGGTCGAACGCGGACACGCTGTTCAAGCATGCAGAGGTGGCGCTGAAGCAGGCCAAGGCTAGCCGCAATCGGTACCTGTTCCACACGCCGAAGATGACGGAGATGATGGCGGGCAAGTTTGTGCTGGAGAACCAGCTGCGGCAGGCGCTGGATAAGCACGAGTTCATGCTGCACTATCAGCCGAAGATGAACATGGCGAGCGGCAAGCTCACGGGGGCGGAGGCGCTGATTCGGTGGAACGATCCGCGGACGGGATTGGTGCCGCCGGGGCGGTTTACGCCGATGCTCGAAGAGACAGGGTTGATCTACGAGGTGGGGCGGTGGGCGCTGGGGCAGGCGATCGAGGATTATCTGCGCTGGCGGCGGTCGGGGTTGCCGGCGGTGAGGATTGCGGTGAATGTTTCGCCGCTGCAGTTGCGCAATCGACATTTTATCGGCGACATTGAGCGGGCGATTGGAAGTGACAGCGATGCGGCGGCGAGCCTGGAGCTCGAGATCACCGAAGGCCTGATTATGGAGGATGTGGACTATAGCATCGCCACGCTGCGTGCGATTCGGGCTATGGGCGTGAGCATTGCGATTGATGATTTCGGCACAGGATTTTCATCGCTCAGTTATCTTTCGAAGCTGCCGCTGGACACGCTGAAGATCGATCGGACGTTTGTGTCGGACTTGACGGAGGCTCCTGAGGGGTTGGCGCAGGTGTCGACGATTATTAATTTGGCGCACTCGCTCAACCTAAAGGTGGTGGCCGAAGGGGTGGAGACGGCGGAGCAGGCGCGGCTGCTGAAGATGTTGGGCTGCAATGAGATGCAGGGGTTTTATCTGAGCAAGCCGTTGCCGGGTAGCTTGTTCGAGTCGCGGTATTTGTCTCCGTACCATGCGGGGTAAGGTGGGCCGTACCCCTCTCGCCGATGGTTCTGGCGACCCCAGGTTGCAAAAGCGAGACCCAGGGCACCCATAGGCAAATTGGGGTCCAAAACGGGAGGTACCCTCTGAGGAACCCGGTGCAAAAAATTCAGCTTCTATTGTTGTAGCGGTTATTGTGCATTTGCTTGCAGTAGGCATGCTTGAGGCAGGTTAGGACATCTGCGGAGGATGCATGCCGATACTGTCGAAGGTTACGAGCCAATGGAAGCAGCCACTCGCGACCCAAGAGTTTACGACCGGGGTCTCGTTGCACAGCCACACGAGCGTTTCTGAGGAGACGCTGGGGTTTATCCACGCGATGTTTGTGGTGATGCCTGGGCTGAAGCGGATATTTGATTTCTATGCGGCCTGCAGTGAGCGGCATGGGGTAACGCTGGATTATGGTCGCGCCAACTGGCGGCCTCCGCTACAGCCGAAGATGGCGTATGACCTGGAGTCGAAGCAGATTCAGCGGTTGGGGTTGAACTCGCTGGTGTCGATTACAGACCATGACACGATTGAAGCGCCGATGCTGCTGCGGACGGTGCCGTCGTCACGGCATATTCCGGTGAGCGTGGAATGGTCGGCGCCGTTTGGGCAGACGATCTTTCATTTGGGGATTCATAACATTCCGAGCCGGGATGGCATGGAGTGGATGCGGCGGTTCGAGGAGTATACGGCTGCTGCGGAAGCGGCTCCGGGTACGGCCGAGATGGATGCGCGGCTGTTGAGCATGTTGCGCGAGCTGCATGAGAGCCCGCAGGTGCTGATCGTGTTCAACCACCCGTTGTGGGACCTGCACAAGGTGGGGCCGATGCACCAGACTGAGGTGCTGCGGTTCCTGCGCGAGGCTGGATCGTCGATTCATGCGATCGAGCTGAATGGGTTGCGGCATGTGCGGGAGAATCGGGATGCGGCGCAGTTGGCCAAGGAGACGGGCCACCTGGTGATCTCGGGCGGCGACCGGCATGGGCTGGAGCCGAACGCGAATATCAACCTGACGTCGGCGGCGAGCTTTACGGAGTTTGTGGAAGAGATTCGGGTGGACCGGGTGAGCCATGTGCACTTCATGGGTCAGTATCAGCAGCGGTGGGAGCAGCGAATCTTCCGCTCGACCTTGAATGCGGTGACTGACTTTCCGGAGTTCATGCCGGGATGGCAGCGGTGGGATGACCGGGCTTTCCACCCGGACAGGGACGGCGTGATGCGGTCGTTCGCGGAGCTGTGGCCGACGGGCCGCGCGCCGCGGTTGCTGCGTGGAGCGATCCAGGTGGTGCGGGTTGGCGGGGTCAGCGGGCTTTCGGCTCCGCTGAGCCTGGCGTTCCCGGGCGTCAATCGGCTGGAGCGAGAGATGAGCGCGGGCGCTGAGTGGGTTTAGGAATCACGTTTCGAATGTAGGGTCGGGAAAAACGACAAGGGCGTGGCTTCGGCTGCGCCCTTTCTACGTTTTGGATAGGTCGACCGGGGCCGGGGCCGAGGCTGTGCAGGGGTGGGATAGATCGGCGAGACGAAGCGCAGTGATTTCGGACACATGTGGTCTTATATATATGGGACTAGGGTAGTCCTATATCGCAGTCGGGTGATTAGAGCCCGTTGCGGCACCTACGCAGACACTGGACGAAACCTGGCGCTGACGGAGTGGTGAAGAAAGGTGTCAGGGAACGATGAAGTTCACGAAGTGTATTGGACTGCTGCTGGGGTTCTGGTCGGTTGCGGGTATGAATGGGCAGACGGGGGCGGCGCCTGCGGTGGATAGGACGTGGGTGTCGGGTGTGGTGGTGGACGCATCGGGAGCGGGGATTGGGCAGGCGGAGCTGGTGCTGGAGCGTGATGGCGCGGAGATCGCCGAGGCGAAGGCGAGTGCGGCGGGGCGGTTCGAGGTGCAGGTGGCGGAGGGCGGGGTTGAGGGGGGCGAAGGGACGTGTGCGCTGGTGGTGAGTGCGGCGGGGTTTGAGCCGAATACGGTGCCGGTGGCTTGCGGCGTAGAGGAGCGGGTGCTGACGATTCAGTTGGGAGTGGCGAAACAGATGGAGGTGGTGGACGTGGCGGGGGACGCGGCGGGTGCGGATGTGGAGCCGACTGAGACGCAGTTGGGGTCGGTGCTGAACCGGCAGCAGGTGGCGAGTGTGCCGCTGAACGGGCGAAGCTTTACGGATTTGTTGGCGCTGACGCCGGGCGTAATTCCGCAGAGCTCGGCACAACCGAATGCGGTGGTGATGAGCGGGGTGGCGAGTACGCCTCCGTCGGGCGATCTGGATATTGGCGCGCTGAGTGTGAGTGGGCAGCGGGAGACGCAGAATGCGTTTCGGGTGAATGCCGCGAATGTGCAGGAAGACGTGAATATGGGCGTGGCGGTGGTACCGACGCTGGATTCGATTGCGGACCTTGAGGTGCTGACGAGCGAGTTCGATGCGAAGCTTGGGAACCAGAGCGGCGGCCAGATTTCGGTGACCACGCGCATTGGCGGCGAGCGGCTGCATGGGAGTGTCTATGACTACTTTCGGAATACGGCACTGGATGCGCGCAATTACTTCTCGCTGACACGTGCGCCGTTTCATCAGCAGCAGTTTGGCGGGACGCTGGGTGGGCCGGTGCCGCGGGTGAAGAAGCTGTTCTTCTTTGCCGACTACCAAGGGACGCGCCAGACGCAGGGCGTGGATACGGGGCTGATTGCGGTTCCGACGGTGGAGGATCGTGCGGGGAATTTGTCGGATCAGAGTGCGGCGCTGACCGGGTCGGTAAGTGGGCCGTACTTTGCGCAGCTGCTGAGCGGCAAGCTGGGGTATGCGGTGGCGCAGGGCGAGCCGTACTACACGGCGCAGTGCACGGCTGCGAATGCGCAGTGCGTGTTTCCTGGAGGCGTGATTCCGCAGACGGTGTTTTCGGCGCCGGCTCAGCAGTTGCTGCAGTACATTCCGCAGCCGAACGCGGGAAGCGGAACGTTTTCGACGTCGACGTATGCGCAGACGGTGCGGGACGATAAGGGTGCGGTGCGGGTGGATCGGCAGACGCGGTGGGGTGCGTTGACGGGGTACTACTTCCTCGATGACTACACGCTGCTGAATCCATATCCCACGGGACAGGGTGGAGCGACGGTGCCGGGATTCAATGCGCAGAACAATGGACGTGCGCAGTTGGCGGCGGTGAATCTGCAGACGGTGATCGGCTCGACGGGAACCAACCTGGTGCATGTGAGCTATATGCGGAATGCAGCGGCGGCGGGTCAGCCGCGCGGCGGCGTGGGTGTGTCGCTGGCGTCGCAGGGATTCGTGACAGGCGAGGGGACGTCGGGGATTGTGCCGGGGCTGCCTTCGATTGAAGGCGTGGCGAATGTGATCTTCAACAGCTACACGATGGGTGTGGATGTGACGAGTTTGTTCCAGGCGGAGAACACGTTTGAAATTGCCGACGACATGAGCCGCACGGTGCGGAATCATGTGCTGTCGTTTGGCGTGGACTTTCATGCCGACCAGATCAACACGCATCCGACGGTGTATGACAATGGGAGCTTTTCATTTACGGGAAGTGAGACGGGCTCGGACTTCGCAGATTTTCTGTTGGGGATCGATTCAAGCTACACGCAGGGACAGGGGCAGAAGTTTTACAACCGCAATCATTATGTGGGCGTGTATGGGCAGGACAGCTGGCGGGTCAGTCCGCAGTTGACTCTGAACTATGGGCTGCGCTGGGACGTGTTGCCGCCGTGGTCGGAGAAGTTTAACCAGCTGTTGACGCTGAATCCGAACGAGCAGTCGCTGGTGTTTCCGAACGCGCCGAAGGGGATTTTGTTCCCGGGCGATCCGGGGGTTCCGAACACGATTTCGCCGACGCGGTATGGGAATGTGGCGCCGCGCGCTGCGGCTTCATGGGCACCGAAGGCGCGGCCGGGTGTGCTGGCGTGGATGCTGGGAGCGCCGGGAGCTACGCTGGTGAAGGCGGGCTACGGGGTGTATTACAGCGCGTTCGAAGGGCTGTCAGCGGGAATCATGAGCGGCAATCCGCCGTATGGATTTACCGACACGAGCGCGGCGCCAACGTTGTTCAATGAGCCGTTCGTGACGGCGGCGACGGGCGTGAGTGTGGGGCAGCGGTTTCCGTTGCAGCAGGTTGCGTTTGGAGCGTCGCAGGCGCACCCGAATACGAGCGTGAACTGGGCGAACTTCGAGCCGCTGACGGGGATTCCGGCGTTCGCGATGAATAATGTGACGCCATATGCGGAGAACTATAGCTTGTCGGTGGAGCGGGAGGTGGGTGCGCACACGGTGGTGAGCGCGGGATTTGTGGGGACGCAGGCGCATCATCTGCTGGTGATCCAGGAGGTGAATCCGGGTGATCCGACTGCGTGTCTGGCGTTGAGTACGCCCGCGAGCGTGGCGCCTGGGTCGGCGACTTGCGGGCCGTTTGGCGAGAGCAGCACGTACACGACGGCAGCGGGGCAGGTGGTGCAGGGGACGCGCACGGATTTTGGCGCGGCGTTTGGCAGCGTGAATCTGCAGCGCACGATTGCGAACTCGCGCGACAACGCGCTGGAGGTGAGTGTGAAGCACTCGACGCGCACGCTATTTTTGCAGGTGGGGTATACGTGGAGCAAGTCGATTGACCAGTCGTCGAGTCTGGCGGAGGCGGTGTACCCGGAGGTGTCGGGGCTGAGCAATGCGGGGATGAGTCGCGCGCTTTCGGCGTTTGATTTGACGCAGAACTTTGTGGCGGTTTATCGGTACACGCTGCCGGTGGGGAGCTTGTGGAACGGGCATGCGCGGTGGACGGAGGGGTGGAATGTGTCGGGGTTGACGCGGTTCAGCACGGGGTTTCCGGTGACGCTGCTGAATAACAATGACACTTCGTTGCTGGGGACGCAGCCGAACGGCATCAATAACAATGGCGTGGATGAGCCGGAGGTTGCGGTGGGTGATCTGCAGGTGAATCATCGGCCGGGGCCGGGGGGTATGCGTTCAACACGAGCTTGTTCAGCCTGCCGGCGTTGGGGACGCTGGGCAATGCGCGGAGGAGATTCTTCTATGGGCCGGGTGCGGACAACACGGACCTTGCATTGGAGAAGACGACGGCGTTGCCTAAGGGGATGTCCGTGGAGTTGCGCGCGGAGGCGTTCAATGTATTCAACCACGGACAGTTCTTTGGGCCTGCGGCGGTGAGCGGAAATATTTCGAGTACGAACTTTGGACAGGTGCAGAGCTCGTCGCCACCACGGTTGATGCAGCTGTCGGTGCGGTTCCGGTTCTGAGGTGTGCGGCGCCTAGGCTTCGGGCTGGGGTTCGGCGACGATGTGATCGGCGAGGACCTGGCCTTCGCGGATGTCGACGTACTTGTCGGTGAAGGGGCGCTTGAAGAAGGTGGTCCAGAGGTAGTTGATGGAGTAGCGCGCGGCCATGGTGAGCATGCCCTCGCTCTTGAGGCGGCGGGCGGAGGAAGACATTTTGAGGTCGAAGGTGAAGCGGACTTCGCCGACGTCGTTGAGGCGGCGGGCGATGTCGGTGTCTTCGCCGTAGAAACTGATGGCGGTGTTGAAGCCGCCGATGGATTCGAGCGCCGCACGGCTGACGACGAAGTTGCCGCCCTGCACCATGGAGCCCACGCGCAGGATGGAGCGGTTGATGGCGTAGGTGGTCCAGGCGGTCATGTAGAAGACGTGGACGAGGCGGCGCTGGCGGGGTGTGAGGTCGTAGTAGACGAGCGGGCCGGAGAGGGAGACGAGCGGGCGCGTGGATTCGGGCTTTGAGGCGTGGGTAGCGTTGGCTTCGGCGAAAGTGCTGAGGACCTGGGCGACCCAGCCGGGGGTGAGGCGCGAGTCGGAGTCGACGTTGGCGATGAGGTCGCCGGAGCTGGCAGCGAAGCCGGCCTGGCGGGCGAAGGTGAGGCCCTTGCGTGGTTCGTCGACGAGGATGACGCCGGGATAGCGGAGTGCGACTTCGCGGGTGCGGTCGGTGCTTGCGTTGTTGACCACAATGATCTCGCAGGTGCCCGCAGCGAGGCCGCTGGTGGCGGGATCGATCTGGCTGAGGATGGATTCGAGACAGGCGGGGAGGTAGGCCTCCTCGTTATATGCGGGAACGACGAAGCTTAGACGCATACGACGAGGCTACGCAGGCAATGTTGCAGGAAGAGAAATATTTCGAGAAGAAAGGTGCCGAGGAGGGAACGTGGGCGGCTGTATGCTGTTGCGGTGCGGTTGAGAGCTTGTGAGGAGTGTGTATGCGAGTGTGGATTGCGGCAGGGATGATTGCGGCGCTGATGCCGGTGTGTGTGGCGGCGCAGGTTTCGAACGAGCAGCCGAGGATGACGGATAGCAGCAGGATTCTTCCGGATGGCACTGCGTACGTGACGCGCGTGGTGCCGGTGCCGAAGACGATTAGTCCGGAGGCGCAGGCGATGCTGGCGCGGGTGGTGCCGGATGTGGCGAGCCATCCGACGATTGCTGAGCAGCGCGCGGGAACGGATAAATGGCAGGCCGGGGCGGGCGAGGTGTCGAAGGAACTTTATCCGGTGAATGTGCGGTCGGCGACGATTGCGGGCGTGCCGGTGCGGGTGGTGACGCCGCTGACGATGTCGCCGGAGAAGCAGAATCGCGTGCTGATCAACGTGCATGGCGGTGGGTTTCATGTGGATTCGGGGTCGCTGACTGAGTCGATACCGATCGCGAATTTGACGGGGACGAAGGTGATTTCGGTGCTGTACCGGATGGCGCCGGAGCATCCGTTTCCTGCGGCGTTGGACGACACGATTGCGGTGTACAAGGAGATGCTGAAGACTTACAAGCCGAAGAATATCGGGCTGTATGGGACGTCGGCGGGCGCGATTCTTACGGCGGAGGTGACGTCGAAGATCAAGCAACTGGGATTGCCGATGCCGGGCGCAACGGGCGTGTTCTCGGGTATGGGAGACTTCAGCCGCGTCGGGGATTCGATCGCAATCTATGCGCTAGATGGGCTATCGGGGCATCTCGATCCGCCCAAACAATCTGGAGGTGACCTCGGGTCATACGCGGGGTCGACGGATCCGAAAGATCCTGTGCTCTCGCCCATCTATGCGGACCTGACGGGATTTCCGCCGACGCTATTCATCACCAGCACACGTGATTTGCTGCTGAGCGGGACGACGATTCTGCATCGTGCGTATCTGCGCGCCGGCGTGGATGCGCAGTTGATTGTGTTCGAGGCGCTGCCGCATGCGTTCTGGAACAATCCGAAGCTGCCGGAGTCGAAAGAGGCGGATAAGGATATGGCGGACTTCTTTGACGCGCACCTGGGGAAGTAGGCGACAGGAAGTAGGAAGCAGGGAGTAGGAAGTAGCGAAATTAAACACGAAGGGCGCGCCGTTTGGCGCGCCCTTCGTTCTGGTGCCGATGTTTCCTACATCTCTTTGACGCCGTCGACGAAGGCTTTTAGCTTGCGCGAGCGGCTGGGGTGACGCAGCTTGCGCAGTGCCTTGGCTTCGATCTGGCGGATGCGCTCGCGGGTGACCTGGAAGCTCTGGCCGACTTCCTCGAGCGTGTGCTCGGAGCCGTCTTCGAGGCCGAAGCGCATCTTGATCACACGTTCTTCGCGCGGGGTGAGCGTGCGAAGAACTTGAGAGGTGTACTCCTTGAGGTTGACGGAGATCACGGCGTCGGAGGGGCTGACGGCCATGCGGTCTTCGATGAAGTCGCCGAGATGCGAATCTTCTTCTTCGCCGATGGGGGTCTCGAGCGAGATGGGCTCCTGCGCGATCTTGAGGACCTTGCGGACCTTCGCTACGGGGATATCCATGCGCTTGGCGATTTCTTCCGACGAGGCTTCGCGACCGAGCTCCTGCACGAGCTGACGCGACGTGCGGATGAGCTTATTGATGGTCTCGATCATGTGGACCGGGATACGGATGGTGCGGGCCTGGTCCGCGATGGCGCGGGTGATGGCCTGACGAATCCACCAGGTAGCGTAGGTCGAGAACTTGTAGCCGCGGCGGTACTCGAACTTGTCGACGGCCTTCATGAGGCCGATGTTGCCTTCCTGGATGAGGTCGAGGAACTGCAGGCCGCGGTTGGTGTATTTCTTCGCGATCGACACGACGAGGCGAAGGTTGGCTTCGATGAGCTCGCGCTTGGCCTTCTCGGCGTCCATGTCGCCCTGGATGATCTCGCGCTGGGTGCGCTTGAGAGCATCGTGGGAGATGCCGGCGTCGGCTTCCATGCGCTCGAGATCGATGCGGCAGTTCTTCTGCTGGCGGCGGTATTCCTTCTTGAGCTCTTCGGAGCGCGACGCTTCGAACTTGGTTTCGAGCGAGCGAATCTGGCGCTCGAGAGTGCGCATGGAGTCGACTGTCTTGTTGACCTTGTCGAGCAGGCGCTTCTTCTCGCCGTTGGTGTACTTGAACTCGCGGACGATGCGCGAGACGAACACGTTCTCGCGGCCCATGAGCCAGAGGTTCTTGCGCGCGTACTTGGCCTTCGCCTTTGCGTCCTTGCCTTGTGGGTCGAGGGACTTGGCGAGGTAGTCGGCAGCCTTCTTCTGGTGCTTGACGAGCTCGTCGGTGCGGGCGACGGTGGCCTTGACGCGGGCGGCCAGGATCTCTTCGGTGAGTTCTTCTTCGTCGAAGGTAACGACTTCCTTGATGTTGCGGACGCCGCGCTTGAGGTCTTCGCCGAGGCCGACGATTTCGCGGATGACGATGCTCGAACGCGGAGATGGCCTTCATGACGCGGAGTTGACCGCGTTCGATGCGCTTCGCGATTTCGACTTCGCCCTCGCGAGTAAGCAGGGGGACCGTGCCCATCTCGCGGAGGTACATGCGGACGGGGTCGTTGGTCTTCTCGAGGGTGCCGGGGGAGAGGTCGAGTTCGACGTCGTCGGAGTCTTCGCCGGACTCGTTATCGGAGTCGCGGTCGTCGGCATCGAGCTTGGAGCCGCGGCGGCCTTCGGAAAGGACATCGATGCCCTGGGTATTGATGGTGGTCATCAGGTCATCGAGCTCGTCGGGCGAGGTAATGTCGCCGGGCAGGAGGTCGTTGACTTCACCAAAGGTGAGGTAGCCTTTCTCCTTGCCGGTGTCGATGATATGGTCTACGTCTTCTTCGTACTTATCGAGTTCTTCAGCCACGTGGGCGCTCCTAAGGGAGACTCACGCAGGGCGGAGTCTCGTAAAAATTTTGCGGGAACCGTTTCCGCGCGGGAGAGAATCAAACTAACTTCGCGGAGAACTCCCTGGGTTGTGACGGGGTCGTTGGGACGGGGGTTGCGGTCAAGGCCGCGGGCGCGGGCGGAAGACACTTTGAAGGTGCTTCGGCAACTCGGAGGCGCACGTCTCCAGCGAATCTTAGTCTACCACTGTTTTAGACGTTTCCTGGGGCGAAAAGATTCCAAACGCACCACAGCCTGCACTGGTTTGTGCAGGCCGTGACATCGCGAAAGCGAAAGAGGGGCGGTCAGAATCGAGCGTTGCGTCTTACAAGTGAAGGCTAAGGCCGCAGCCGATGCAGATAGCCATGGCGTAGAGGCCGGCGATGACCGCAACGAGTGCAAATACTGGACTGTACGTGAAGACGAATGTGCGGAGTTTGGTCATCGGAATCCCTTTCGAAAGAGCACGTTGCGCGGGGATCCGAGGAAACGGGGAGAAGGCCCATGGCCTAGCTTCCGGCAAACCTACCGCGGGATGTTCTCTTTATCGGCGGGGTTTCTGGAAGCATGAGCCAAGCTGAGAATATTTTCTATCTCTAACAAATACAATAACTTACAGCGCGAGATGCGAGCTCGGTCGGGCGGTAATAGGTTTTGGGACCATTTTCGATGTGGATTTAGAGCTGTTTTCCGAAGATCAGGTCGCAGCACTGCTGGCTGCCGACGTGGAAGACCCGGGTGCCTACCTCCGTGAAGCCGTTGCGGCGGTAGAAGGCGATGGCGCGGAGGTTGGTGGCGTGGGTGCCGAGCAGGAGGCGGGTGGCGCCGAGGGCGCGGGCGTCAGAGACGGCGGCGTCCATGAGGGCCTGGGCGGGGCGGAGGTTGGGGATAGGGGCGCCGGCTGCGTCGAGCACTGGGGCGTAGCGAAAGCGGGAGAACAAGTAGATGCGCTTGAGTTCGATGTCGGTGGGAACGATGTTGATGGTGGGGAGTTCCGGGGTGCAGAGGAGGACGTAGCCGATGATGGAGCCGGGGTCGGCGGGGAAGCCAACGGCGGGGCCAGTGACGGCGACGGTGATGCGGGTGTTGGAATGGGAGAAGTAGTGGGCGTAGGCCTCGGCGGTGTGGTTGTTGAGGGCGTGGGCGACGATGTCCGGGCCGGGCAACATCCAGGTAAAGGCTTCGAGGAACGTTGCGGCGCCGGTGAGGGCGAGTGCGGGCGCGTCGGCGACGGTGGCGTGGCGGAGGGTGACGGTCTCGGTGATGTCTTGTGCAGGGTTTGGGGCGCAGGATTTGATGGCGTCGATGGACATGGATTTTCTCGTAAAGACGATGGTAGCCGATGTGCGGGGATCAGGTAGCGTGGAGGGTAGATGGACAAGATTTCGGCGTCGATGACGGTGCAGGAGAAGGATGCGGCGTACGGTCGGCTGGCTGCGCAGATGGCGGAGGACGAGCGCGTGCCGAAGGAGCTGCGTGAGCTGGCGCAGGATGCGCGCGTTACGGTGCGGCGGGGTGGGCCGCCGGGTGGTGGGAAGTGCGTTGTGTACTGGATGCAGCGGGCGCAGCGGGGCCGCGATAACCATGCGCTGAATATGGCGATCGCGGCGGGCAATGCGCTGGGGTTGCCGGTGGCGGTGTACTTTGCGGCGATCAGCAACTTTCCGCACGCGAACCTGCGGCACTATGCGTTCCTCAACCAGGGGCTGCCGGATGTGGAGGAAGATTGCGCGGAACGCGGTGTGGGCTTTGTGATGCGCCGCGCGCCGTATGAGGATCATCTGAAGTTCTTTTCGGATGTCGACGCGGCGATGGTGGTTGGGGACGAGAATCCTATGCGCGAGCCGGAGACGTGGCGCGTGCGCGTAGCCGAGGAGCTGGCGGTTCCCTTCTGGACTGTGGACGCCGATGTGATTGTGCCGTCGAAGCTGTTGGAGAAGGCGCAGTTCAGTGCAGCGGTGGCGCGGCCGCGGCTGTATCGGGCGTTGCCGGAGTTTCTTGTGCCGTATGCAAATCCTCATGCCGACGTGAAATGGAGGCGGCCGCATGGACTGCATGCGGATGACGTGCGCGAGGACATTACGCGGGGGTGGAAGGACTTTGATCGCAGCGTGAAGCCGGTGGAGGCGTGGGTGGGCGGGCATCACGCGGCGGTGAAGCGGCTGCATGTGTTTTGTGCGGCGATGCTGGCGAACTACGACCGCGATCGCAATCATCCTGAGATTGACGGAACCAGCAAGATGAGCCCGTGGCTGCACTTCGGGCACATCGGGCCACAGACGATTGCGTTGGCGGTGGATGCGGCAGCGAAGCAGCATCCGCACATGAAGGCGGAGAAGGAAAGCTACTTCAACGAGCTGATCGTGTGGCGGGAATTGAGTGTGAACTTCGTGCGCTATCAGGCGGAGTATGACTCGCCTGGCTGCGCGGACAAGTGGGCTCGCGAGACGATTGAGGAGCATGATCGCGATCAGCGCGAGGTGTTGTACAAGCTGCCGCAGTTGGAGAACGCGCAGACGTATGACGAGCTTTGGAATGCGGCGCAGATTCAGATGGTGCGCTATGGGTGGATGCACAACTACCTGCGCATGTACTGGGCGAAGAAAATCGTGGAGTGGACGCCGAATGTGCGCATCGCGATGAGGGTGGCGATTTATCTGAACGACAAATATTTTCTGGACGGGCGCGATCCGAATGGCTATGCGGGGATCGCGTGGTCGATGCTGGGCAAGTTCGATCGCGCGTGGTTCGATCAACCGATCTTTGGGAAGCGGCGCTATATGTCGGGTGCGAGCACCGGCAAGAAGTTTCGGTCGGCGCAGTACATCGAAGAGATGAAGTCGCTGCCGGAGTAGAGAGTCGCCGTCTAAGTTCCTGATAGAAAACCCCAATCGAAAACGTTGAATCTTTTTACTCTGCTCGCACGTCGCGTGTGAGCGAAATCTCCTGTGTCCATGCTGGTATCGAGAGCGTCTATTAAGACAGGTTGCGTGCTGTGTACGCGCAGCTACGGTTGGCTCCTTGCGATGATTTGCGTGAGCGCACCGAACCTACACAGAGGAATGAAAGGAACACCTGAATGAAACTGAATCCGTTGATGACTCTCTCTTTCGCTGCTGCACTTCTTCTGCCTTCGATCGCATACGCCGCGCCCACCGGGCCAGCGAGCACGACTGCGATCGGCAACACTGCTGGAGTAGTGGAGCTAACCCAGTCGCTGGACGCACGCAAGCTGAGTAAGGGAGCGACCGTTCACGCGCGGTTGATCGACACCGTGCACCTGCCGAACGGAACCAAACTGCCGAGCGGTACCGTGCTGACGGCGACGGTAGAGAACGACAGCCTGCAGGACGGAAACGTGCGGCTGGCACTGCGCTTTACCGCTGCGCAATTGAAGCATGGGGCGACCGTGCCGGTCCGTGCCAGGATTGTGGCGGCGGCGACGGGCGCTGATAACGACGGAGAGCCAGACGAAACGCTGGTTCCCGACACGCTCGATTATGTCAGCCCCAGCGGGGACGTGCAGGATGTTGTCGCGGGCGTGAACCTGCACAGCCAGGACAGCAGCGCGAACTCAGGCGTGTTCGTTAGCAAGACCAAGGACGACGTGAAGCTACCCAGCGGGATGCAGATGGAGTTGGCGCTACGGCCGGCGGGCGTGACTACCTCGGGAGAGTAACCGTCAGCGCTACGGCTTACGGATGACCGCAACGACGTCGATGGTACTCAGCGAACGATGAAGTGGTGCGCTGGGTACCAACGCGTTTCACTTGGCGTTGAGGGTTGATGGCTTCGCTAGCGGGCGGGCAACTTGTAGAGCGCTTCTGCGTTGCGATGCAGGACCATGTTGGCTAGCTCAGCGGCGCGGGCCGGGGAGATTTCGCCGTCCTGCTCCATGCCAGCCAGGGCAATGGCGAGAGCCTTGCGTGCGTTGTGTGCTCCGAGCCAGGTGGATTCTTCCCAGCCGAAGGTGTCGCTGTAGGGATAGCCGTCGGTTCCGAAGAGGACCTTGTCGGGATAGAGCTCCAACCACTCGCGGAGCCAAGTGGCGAGCGTGTGTGCGGGAATCATGATGGCCTGTTGGGAGATGTCGAGGTAGACGTTCGGCTTCTGCAGGAGCGCGCCGGCTTCATGCACGTAGGGCCAGCCGCCGTGGAGCAGGACGAAGTTGGTGTGGGCGAAGCGCGGGTCGTTGAAGATTGGCTCAAGGTTCAGTGGATTGACGCCGGAGATGGAGAAATAACGGCCGGCGCCGGCGAGGTCGTGGAAGTGAACGGCCATGCCGAGGCGGCCGGCTTCGAGGGCGATGGTGCGGAAGAGGAAGTCCTGGAGGAGTTTGTAGTCGGTTGCGGGTGGAACGCCGCCGTGGATGTACTGCGCGTAGATGTCGGCGGCACGGGCAGTATCGGCGGGAGCGTCAGCGGGCGAAGGGTCGCTGATGTTCAGGGAGCGCAGATAGGCTAGTTCGAACTTGATGGCGATGGCGCCGCCGGCGTGTTGGCTTTGTAGCGTGGGAAGAATGAGCTGCGTTACGTAGTCTTCGAGCGTGGGAGGGAGGGCGTCGAGGTGTACGGCGGCGAGGTAGCGGGCGCGGAGCTTGTCTTCGAGAGGGAAGAACTGTGCGCGATCGGGAGTGTCGGCTGCGGCGGCGTTGTCGAGCGGAAAGAGCAGCGCGTCGTCGTAGGGCACCCAGAGGAAGCGCGGAGGTCGCACGCCATTGCCCATCGTGACGCGGTTGGCGACCATGGTTGCGATGTTGGCCTGGTCGAGAACCCAGGCGGAGTAGTGAGCGCCCTCGCGAGCTTTGACGGCAGCGCGCGCGGCGGCAAGTTTGGCGGCGCCGGCGGCGTTGAGGGGTGTGGCTAGATCGACGTGAAATAGAGCGCGCCAGGCGTCGGCGAGCTGAGGGTTGTCGGGGCGGTAGGCGGCGGGATCGGTTTGCGGGGCCATGCTGTCGACGGGGAGCGCGTCGAAGTCGCGATCGGTCGCGTCGTCTGGCGGCGAGAGCATGGGATGCGCGTGGTTGTCGAAGGCAGGGATGGTGTTGATGTACTGCAACAGGTCCTGCACGGACGGCGAAGGGCTTTGCGTGGCGTGTGACGCAGATTGCGCTGGCGAGACGGTGGCGATGGCGCAGAGGAGGGTGACGGCGAGCAGGCGCATGGAGACTCCGTTGAGGGAGAGGATACCGCAGACGGTGGGAGGACATTTCGGTGGTTATGGTGCGCGCCGAGCGTGGTTGGCGTGTGCTATGCTGCGCGAGTGTACCCGCCAGCGCCTCTCCGAAACTCGTCAGTCCCTCGCCACACGGCGGTGGTGCGTGTAACGCACTGGCTCACTGTGGTTGCGTTCTTCGCGCTGCTGATTACGGGTATGGAGATTGTGATCTCGCACCCGAGGTTTTACTGGGGTGAAGTAGGCAACGTGATGGTGCAGCCAGCGTTCACGATTCCGATTCCGGCGTCTCGCGGAACGGTGCCCACAGGCTATACGTTCGAGATGCCCGATGAGAATGGATGGAGCCGCTATCTGCATTTTGAGGCGGCGTGGGTGCTGGTGTTGACTGGGTTGGTCTACGGGCTGTACAGCCTGGGGACGGGACACTTTCGCAGAGACCTTGCACCGGCGCGCGGCCAGCGCTCTTGGCGCGATGTGCGCGACGTGCTGCGGAAGACGCTGCGGCGTGTGGGGCCCGATGCTTCAGAGGAGCGCTCGTATAACCCAGTGCAGCGCGTGACGTACATGGTGGTGATCTTTGGATTGATTCCGTTTACGATTTGGACCGGGCTCGCGATGTCGCCTGCATTTACGGCGGCGATGCCGTGGACCGTGGAAGCTCTGGGTGGTCGGCAGACGGCGCGGACGCTGCACTTTTTTGTGTCGTGGGCGCTGGTGCTGTTTGTGGTGGTGCACGTGGCGATGATCTCGAAGGCAGGGTTTCGTAATCGCATGCGCGCGATGGTTACGGGGCGTGCGGAAGCCCGGGAGGAAGCATGAAGCCAGTGACTCGCAGAAGGTTTATGACAGCGGGCATCGCGGCGGCTGGTGTCGCAGGTGTTGCGGTGGCGGATCGGCTGGCGCGACGGTATGGGCTGCTGCCTCCGGACGATGGTGGTATCTATGGGCCGGGCGAGACGCTGACGTATGCAGCGCAGCGCATCCTGGGCAGGCACTCGCTGGCGCGCGAGTTTCCTCGCAGCATGATTTCAGCGTCGCCGTTTCTTAATCCAGTTGCGCCGCCGACCGACGCATTCAAGCGTTTGCAGGCCGGTGGGTTTGCAGACTGGCGACTGGCTGTCGACGGATTGGTGGCGCATCCGGGATCGTTCTCTCTGGCTGATCTCAAGAGCATGGGCATGCGCAGCCAGATTACGGAGGTAGCCTGCGAAGAGGGATGGTCCTACATTGCGGAGTGGATTGGAACGCCGCTGGTGACGGTGCTGCATGAGGTGGGCGTGCAGCCGCAGGCGCGGTATGTTGCATACTTCTCGATTGACCACGACTGGTGGGACAGCATGGATATGGGTGATGCGCTGCACCCGCAGACGTTGCTGACGTGGGGAATGAATGATGGCGATCTGCCGGTGGGATTCGGCGGCCCGCTGCGGATGCGGGTGCCGCGGCAGCTGGGCTACAAAAACGTGAAGTTCATTACGCGGATGACGGTGACGGACTCGATGAAGGGGATCCGTGACGGGCTGGGGTCGGCTTCACCAGCTGGGGGCTACTCGTGGTACGCCGGGATCTGAGGGGTCAGGCGAAGTGTTTTACCCAGAGCTGTACCCAGCTTAGGGTGAGGGCTTTCCATGGAGCCCAGAAGTAGAGGATGCTGGCGAGCAACTCGCCGGCGAGGATGCCGCTGGCGGCGATGGCGAAGGAGCGGACGAGCCGGCCGCGCCAAAAGTCCCATGCTGCCACGAGTATGATGACCAGCAGGTTGCCGTAGAAGGTCCAGAGGAACCGAACCGCGAGGTCCGTGGGTTCGTGAGGCCAGAGCTAGTCGGCGCGACAGATGAGGCACTTGAGGTAGCGTGTCTCTGGGAGCGTCAGTACCTCGGGGTGGTCGGGTGCGGCGGCGTGGGTTTCTAGTAGCTGCACGCGGCGATTGGCGTCGGCTGCGGCTGAAGCGACGATCTCAGTGAAGTCTTGCAGTGAGACGTGATGCGAACACGAATTCGTGATGAGCGTACCGCCGGGCGCGAGCAGGCGGAGCGCGCGGAGGTTGAGCTCCTTGTAGCCGCGCAGAGCGCCTTCTGCGGCTCGCTTGGACTTGGCAAAGGCGGGTGGGTCGAGCACGATGGCGTCGTAGAGGTCGGCGGGTGAGGACGTCTTGCGTGCGGTGTCGTCGAGGTGGCGAAGATAGTCGAAGGCGTCGGCCTCCATCCATTCGATTTCGGCTGAGAGCGAAGGGTTGAGCGCGAGATTGCGATCGGCCGCTTCGAGCGCTGCGAGGCTGGCGTCTACGCCGGTGACCTGGGAGCAAACTTGCGCGAGATGCAGCGCGAAGCCTCCCTGGTAGGTGCAGATATCGAGCGCGCGACCCGTGCGGCCCGATGCCTTCACCACACGCGCGGCGGCGGCGTAGTTGAGACGCTGGTCGAGGAACGCGCCGGTTTTCTGGCCGCTGGCGGCGTCGTACTGAAAGTGCAGGCCGTTGAGGGCGAAGCGTGTTGTTGTCGGAGCTGCTTGATCGTCGTCGCGTTCCGCTTCGGTGCGGAAGGACAGGCCGTCGGGTGCGATGGTATCTATGTGCGTGGTGAAGAGAGGGCCGGGCGCCGGCGCGGGTAGTTGCTCGAGCTCGCGAATGCGTGGATCAGGTCGCTCCCAGATCGTGAGTGCAGATTTTTCGTGAGAGAAGGCCGCGCTGAGCGCCGCGACGAGAACCGCGCGAACGTCATCCTGCGCCGTGCCCTGCGTGAGGAGTTGCACGAGGACGAGATCGTTGTAGCGGTCGGCGATGATACCGGGGAGGTTGTCGGCTTCGGAGAAGATGAGGCGATGCGCGTTGTTGGCGGGAGCACCCGCGGCGTTGTTAGGAGAGACGACGGGGGCGAGCTTGTGGCGTAGTTGAACGGCGGAGTCGATGCGGGTGCGAAGGTCCGCGAGGTACTGCGCTCGGTTGAGCGCGGGTGTGCGCGAGGCGAGGCGAGCGGCGATGGTGGACGCCGACGAATAGAGCGCGGTGCCGAGCGGGATCTCGCGCGAGTCGATGATCGTGACTAAAGATCCGGGCTCGGGCGCGGTGGAATGTTGCTGCGATTCGAGGTCGGTGCGATAGACCCAGAGATGGCCGGCGCGAAGGCGGTCAGCGGCGCGGCGTGTGATGCGGAGCGTGGTTGGCGTAGACATCTGCTTCAAGTGTAGCCGTGCGGCGGTCGCATAGATGGCGACCGGCTAGGGTAACTGCGGGATGGTGACACCGAGGTGTTCGGCGATGGCTGTCACTACGAGGTTGTGGTCCTCGCGCTGCGGCAGGCCGGAGACGATGATCGTGCCCACGCATGCGGAGTCGGCAAGGAAAATGGGAAACCCTCCGCCGTGTGCGGCGTAATCGGGGACGGCGAGACCATGGTCTGCTTCGAGTGTTTGATTGTCGAGCTCTAACTGGCGGCCGACTGCATAGGAACTGCGTCCAAAGTGGCGAACGGTGTTGCGTTTGCGGCGAATCCAGTCGGCTTGATTTGGCTTGGCCCCGACCGTGGTGCAGGCAAAGAGTAGTTGGCCGGCAATCTCGATCTCTACAGTGCCTCCGGCCTCGCGGGCCAGCAGCGCATCGTGCAGGCGATTGCCGAGCTGCCACGCGGTGTCCGGCGTGAACTCGGTGAAATGCAGCAGCGATTCCTGCTGCTCGAGGATAGCGAGGTCCTGGGCGGGATCAGGTGTTGCGCTCATTGTGTGAAATTCTCCATTGCTTGAAATGGCGGTGGTGATGCTCACTGCTGCGAAGGGGCGGCGGTTGAATTTTCGGCGCCACGATTTGGCAGGCGTTCGAGGCGGTTGTCGAGGTACTGCTGGAAGGGAGAAAATCTTGCAGCGCGTGGGTCGGGCTCTGTTGTGACCGTGCGCCCAAGGATCTGGGCCAGATCTTGATGCGGATCGTAGGGAGGCCATCGGGGAAGGCCCGGCGCATTCGGATTGCCGCTTTGAATGAAGTGGACCCAGTAGCCGATCAAGGTGTTGGAGACACGCTCGTCGTCAGGAGCTTTCGTCCAACTGGTCCAGTAGTGTTGGCTAAGAAACATGAGCTCTTCGGCGTGAAAAGCGCCGAGCGCCGCGAAAGGTCCCCGCCCGGCGTAGGTGAAGTGATAGAGGTAAGCCGGTTGACGAAGGCGCGCGGTCTCTACGCCGAGTAGTCGCGCGCTAAACCCGAAGTCGAAGTCGCTGAACATCGTATTGAAGACGCGAGGGACCTGGGCGTCCGTCGTGGCCGGGTAGGCGGCAAAGACCTGGGGCGCCAGCGCGCCAAACTTCTTGTCGAGAAACTGGTGATAGGCAACGAGTGTTTGAGGGCGGTGGGAACTTCCGCCGACCAATGGGCTGGCGAAGATGGAGACCTCGTTTTCGGTACTTCCAGTAAGAATCGGAATCGCGAGTTGTCGACCGAGAGCGAAGGTTGCGGCGGGCTGTTCGCGCAGAAAGTGGCCATCGACCGCGGGCTCGAGGTCAAGGGCATCGTCCTGAGCTGCGGCATCGAGGAGTCGCTGTGCGGGGAGAGCTCGGAGTTGCGCGAGCGACGCGGGATGGTTGTCAGGTCCGAGACGATCGGCGAAGTGCGCGTTGGCGGCTTCGATTTCGCGCAAGGTTGGGAAGACGGAGTCGACGCAAACGCCGCTCTCCAGGATGGCACGCTGAAAGAGGCCGGCAGCGAGGGGCGATGCGATGAGATTGCAGATGTCGAGCGCGCCAGAGGATTGGCCTGCAACGGTAACGCGATCTGGATCGCCACCGAAGCGAGTGATGTTTTTCTGCACCCAGGCCAGCGCTGCCAATTGGTCGAGTTGACCGTAGTTGCCGGAGCGATGCTCAGGCGATTCGGCGGCTAGTTGCGGACTGGCGTAGAAGCCAAAGATGCCAAGCCGGTAATTAATACTGACGACGACGATGCCGCGACGAGCGAGCGCCTCACCCAGCGGGGGCCACTCACCAGAGCCCTCGACATTGCCGCCACCATGAATCCAGACGAGCACGGGAAGTCTCGCGGAGACAGCCAGGTGCGGGGTCCACACGTTGAGGCTTAAGCACGCTTCGTCCGTCGCCATCTTGGATTCGCCCAGCATCTCGGGAAGCCAACCGCTGGGCGCTTGTGGGCAGGCGGGACCGTAAGCTTGAGTGTGTAGAACCCCGTTCCAGGGAGGCGCGGCCTGGGGCGGGCGCCAGCGAAGATCACCGACCGGCTCCGCGGCATAAGGGATTCCAAGGAATGCGCCGCCGTCAGGCAGAGTGGGCAGCGCAACCCCTTCAATTCTTCCGGCGGCCGTCGCTACAGAGGGCGCAGCATGTTGCGCGTGTGCAGCCAACGCTAGCGTGAGGAGTGTGCTGAGCGCGAGGCGTTGTAGTGTGGGTAGGCGATCCGCGGCCATGAATTCCATTGTCGCTTGAGTGGGCGAACAAGGAACAACTCGCTGCTGCGAAAATAGAGGGAATGAAGAATCGGTGGGATGTGGTGCCGGCGGTCGGAATTGATTTTGGCACGACGAATAGTTCGGTGGCGCTGGTGCGAGCCGATGCGCAGGTTGAGTTGGTGCGGTTTGCCGCGCGCGATGGAGATACGCTCTCTTCGCGGTCGGTGCTGTATCTGGAGAGAATAAAAGATGCGAGCGGCGTGCGGCGAACGCATTCGTGGACGGGGCCGGCGGCAATTGAGCACTACCTGGATGCCGAGGAGAAGGGGCGGCTGATCCAGTCGCTTAAGTCCTACTTGCCCAGCCGAACGCTCACGGGTACAGGAATCTTCGGTCGCCAGTACAAGTTTGAGGACCTCGTCGGGCGGATTCTTTCTGATCTGCGCGAGCGGGCGGAGCGGCAATTTGGCCGGCCGATTCGGCACGCGATGGTCGGTCGCCCGGTACGATTTGTCGGCGCGGAGACAGAGGAAGATGACGCGTTCGCCGAGCAGCGCCTTCGCTCCGCGTTTACGCAGGCTGGCTTTGAGAGCGTGGAGTTGGAGTTGGAACCAGTGGCTGCGGCGTATTCCTACCAGGCGACGCTGAATCATGACGAGCTGATTTTGATTGGCGACTTCGGCGGCGGCACGAGCGACTTCTCGCTGCTGCGCGTCGGGCCGGGTGTGGGTCACTCGGTTGGTTCGCCGCAACGGGTGCTGGGGAACAGTGGCGTGCGGCTCGCGGGAGACTCCTTCGATGCGCGGATTGTGCGCAAGCTGGTATCGCCGGCACTGGGATCGGATTCGTATGCGCGCTCGATGAACAAGATCCTGCCGGCGGTGCCAGCGTGGATCTACGCGAATCTTGAGCGCTGGCACTATCTGTCGTTCCTGCGCACGCACGAGGTGACGGAGATTCTGCGCAGCGCGCGGCTGCGGGCTCTTGAGCCGGAGAAGATCAAGGCGCTCAGCAACCTGATCGAGGAAGATCTCGGATATCAGTTGCATCGGGCGGTGCAGAAGGTGAAGTTCGAGTTGTCGCATGCAGAGAGCGCCGAGTTTCGCTTTCGGGATGGCAGCATGGAGCTGGAGATTCCAGTGACGCGCGCGGAGTTTGAAGGTTGGATTGCGGAGGAGTTGCGCGCGATTGAGAGCTCGATCGATGGGTTGCTGGAAAGTTCGGGCGTGAACGCAGGAGAGATTGATCGCGTGTTTTTGACGGGGGGAAGTTCGTTCGTTCCCGCGGTGCGGCGAATCTTCGTGAAGCGCTTTGGCGAAGATCGTATTCGTGGCGGCAATGAGTTCACCTCGGTGGCGCATGGGCTGGCTCTGCGTGCGAAGGAATCCCTGCGCGCGCTTTAATGTATGGGGCAACGGAGTCCAGTAAAATCAGCGGATGGCCGCAGCGCGCAAGACGCCGAAGTTTATCGAAACTTCGCTGATGGGATTGGGGTTGTTGAACACGCCGATGTTCAACAAGGGCACGGCATTTCCCGAAGCGGAGCGCGACGAGTTTTCGCTGCATGGCCTGCTTCCGCCGCACGTTGGAACGCTCGACGAGCAGGTGGAGCGGCGGCTGCGTGCGTTTCGCGCATTGACGGACGACTTCTCGCGCTACACACTGATGCGCGATCTGCAGGACGTGAACGAGACGCTGTTCTATGCGCTGGTCACGCGCAACATCGAGGAGATGCTGCCGGTGGTTTATACGCCGGCAGTGGGCGAGGGCTGCCAGCGGTTCTCGGAGATCTGGCGGAGGCCGCGGGGAGTATTTCTTAGCTACCCGAATCGCTCCCGGATTGAGACGATCCTGAATCATCCGCGCTATGACCGGGTGCGCTGCATCGTGGTATCGGATGGCGAGCGGATCCTTGGGCTTGGCGACCAGGGTGCTGGTGGTATGGGAATTCCGATTGGCAAGCTCGCGCTGTACACAGCACTCGCGGGGATTCATCCGATGCAGTGCCTGCCCGTACTGCTGGATGTGGGCACGGATAACGCGGCGCGGGTCGCCGATCCTTTGTATATCGGCTGGCGGCACGAGCGGGTGCGGGGCGCCGAGTACGACAGGTTCGTCGACACGTTTGTGCGCGTGGTGCGCAAGCGCTGGCCACACGTGCTGCTGCAGTGGGAAGACTTCGCGGGCGGCAATGCTGCACGACTGCTGGAGTGTTATCGCGACGTGCTGCCCAGCTTCAATGATGACATCCAGGGAACGGCGGCGGTCACTGTCGCAACCCTGCTCGCGGCCGCGAATGTGACGGGTGTTCCGTTCACCGAGCAGAGGTTCGTGGTGTACGGATTTGGCTCTGCTGGGTTGGGGGTTACGAAGCTGCTATGCCAGGCGCTGGTGGCTGCGGGGTTGAGTGAGGAGGCAGCGCGCGACCGCTTCTATGCGGTCGATAAAGAGGGCCTGCTGATTGAAGGTATGGATGGGATGACACACGATCAGGCAGTGTTTGCGCGTGCGGGCAGCGAGGTGCAGGATTGGCCGCGCGGTGAGCATGGTGTTGGGCTGAAAGATGTCATCGAGCGCGTGCGGCCGACGGTGTTGATTGGCGTGTCGGGCCAGGCCGGCGCGTTTACTGAGGAGGTTGTGCGCGCCATGATGGGAGGGCTGGACGAGGAACACAATGGGCGCGAGGTGCGGCCCGTGATTCTGCCGCTGTCGAATCCAACCAGCCGCTGCGAGGCGACGCCTGCCGACGTGATTCGCTGGACGGACGGTCGCGCGATTGTGGGAACGGGCAGCCCGTTCGCGCCAGTGGAATTCGGCGGCAAGATTCACAGGATCGCGCAGACCAACAACTCTTATGTCTTCCCGGGCATGGCATTGGGGATTATGAGCTCGAGGGCGAGGCGTGTGAGTGACGGAATGATCATGGCGGCTGCGCGGGCACTGGCTGCGCTCTCACCGGCGGAGAACGATCCGGACGGCGCGTTGCTGCCGCCGCTGGAGTCGTTGCGAACTGTATCGATGAGTGTTGCGGTCGCGGTGGGGCGACAGGCGCAAGCGGAGGGGCTGGCGGAGATCAAAGGTGACGCCCTTGAAGAGGAGCTGCGCGCCAACGTGTGGGAGCCGGTGTATCTGCCGTACAAGCGCAGGTAGCTGCAAGCACAGCCGACACACCGCGCTGCTAGCGATTCAAGTCGTGGATTGTTTCCCCGGCGGCTTGCGCAACCGAGCCAGCCGCGTCCTTGAGCGAGCCAGCAACCTGGTCGACGACACCCTCGTTCGCGAGGTCAGGATTGCCGGTCAGATTGCCAATGCCCTCTTTCAGCTTGCCGCTTAGGTTCGTGCCGGTGCCGGTGATGCGATTCTTCGAGCCCCAGGTGGAGGTTCTGCGAGCGGCGTCTTCGATGCTGTCGCTGCCGGTCGCATACTCCGGTCCGGGGGCGTTCAGGACAACGTATGCAGCTACACCGAGGCCGACGGCTGCGAGAATCCAGGGAAGTGATTTCATGATGTGCTCCTATAGTTCTGCCAGTGCGGTTGGATGCAGGCGGGACTCCGCGCGTTGGGTTCCATAGAATGAGCAGATGGATGTTGCAGAAACATTGCGGGGGCTGGAGGTCAGCCTGCTGACCAACGCTGTGCGTAAGGATCGAGCACGCCTGGACGAGTTGCTGGCCGAGGAGTTCCGCGAGTTTGGGCGCTCGGGCACGGTCTACACCAAGGCCGAGATTCTCGCGTTCCTGCAGGAAGAAGAAGAAATTCGGGTCGCGATGAAGGAGTTTGCCTGTGAGGTGGTGGCCGAGGATGTTGCGTTGGTTACGTATCGCAGCGAGCGAACAGAGCCGAATGGCAAAACCATCGCAGCGTTGCGCAGTTCGCTTTGGGTGTGGCGCGGAGGGCGCTGGCAGATGGTGTTTCACCACGGAACCTCCTTGAACGCGGCCGTTGCAAGCCGAGTGAAGGCTTAGGTGGCGGCGATGTCGTACGACGTGGTGGTGCTCGGCGCAGGTGCGGCGGGAATGATGTGCGCGTTCGAGGCGGGCAGGCGCGGGCGGCGTGTGCTGCTGCTCGAGCGCGGCGAGCGCGTGGGGCGGAAGATTCTGATCTCCGGCGGCGGGCGCTGTAACTTCACCAACGTGGGGACGAAGGCGGAGAACTTTCTTAGCGAGAATCCACACTTCGCCAAGTCGGCGCTGGCGCGGTTCACGCCGAAGGACTTCATTGCGATGGTGGAGAAGCACGGGATCAAGTATCACGAGAAGACGCTGGGACAACTCTTCTGCGACGGCCCGGCTACGCAGATTGTGGCGATGCTGCAGAAGGAGTGCGCAGAGGCGCGCGTGGAGACGCGCTGCGGTGTGACGATTTCGTCGGTGCGGCGCGGTGCGGATGCGGCAGGGTTTGTGGTCGAGACCAGTGCAGGGAAGTTCACGTGCGCGTCGGTGGTAGTGGCGACGGGCGGACTGTCGATTCCGGCGATGGGGGCGACCGCATTTGGCTATGAGCTGGCGCGCGAGTTCGGGCACGCAATCGTGGAGCCGCGTGCGGGGCTGGTGCCGCTGGTGTTCTCAGTAGACGACAAAGCGCGCTGGTGCGATCTTGCTGGCGTTGCCTTCGACGTGGTCGCGCGTGCCGTTGCGGAGGAGAAGGCGCGGCGGAAGATTCCGGCGTTTCGCGAGCGGTTGCTGGTGACGCACCGCGGGGTGAGCGGGCCGGCCGTGCTGCAGGCGTCGTCGTACTGGAGGCCGGGGGGTGAGGTGAGCTTGGACATGGCGCCGGGACTCGATGTATTTCAGCCGCTGTTGGCGCAGGCTTCGGGGCGCGACTGGAACAGCGCGTACGCGGCGCTGCGAACGGTGTTGCCAATGCGCATGGCCGAGCGTTGGGTGCGGGTGCGCGCCAATGCAGGTGCGGGCGACTGGACGAACGCGGGGATCGCGCGGCTGGAGCGTGAGTTGCACGCCTGGACGCTGCGGCCCGATGGCAGCGAGGGGTTTGCCAAGGCCGAGGTTACAGTGGGTGGGGTGGATACTGCGGAGCTCGACGCACGCACCATGGAGAGCAAGCGCGTTCCGGGAATGTATTTTATCGGCGAGGTGGCGGACGTGACTGGCTGGCTTGGCGGGTATAACTTTCAGTGGGCGTGGGCGAGCGCGGTGGCTGCGGGTGCGGTCGCCTAGTGCAGGGGCAACGAAGCGGCCTCTACTGCACGATCAACGTCAGGCTGACGGAGCGCGTAAGCCCGGCGGCCGAGCCGTTGATCGTGAGCGTGGAGGTACCTGGGGGCGTGGGCGTTCCGCCGCTACCGGTAGTTCCTGTGACGGGAATCGTACGGCTGGCTCCGCAGCTGCTTAGCACTCCGAGCGCGCAGAGCATGAGGAGGAAACGAGCGAACCGCGGATAACGTCGGCGTTGGAAAAAGGCAACCGGCAGCAGGAGAGCCAGCAGAACAGCCTTCACGGTGGTGGTTGCGTAAGAGGGGCGCGAAGGCTGCGCAAGAGCCACCGTGCTGGACACCGCGGTTTCGAGCGTGACAATCACTGGGCTGGTAGTTCCAAGCTGACCAATGCTGGGCGCGACCGTGCAGGTGGAGTTGGCCGGCGCGCCCGTGCAGCTGAGCGCGACGTTGCCGGAGAGTCCGCTGAGTGAACTCAGTTGCAGCGCGTAGGCAACACTCGCGCCGCTGCCTGCGACCGTGCCGCTGGTGGCACCCGCAGCGGTCAGGGCAAAGTCGATGCCGGTGCCGGAGAGTGACGTGGTCTGGACACCGCTGCCTGCATTGTCCGTGAAGGTGAGGGTACCTGCGATTGGGCCGGGTGCTGTTGGAGCAAACACGATCGTGAGACTACAGGCGACGTTCACCGCAAGGGTGGTTGTGCAGGAGTTGAGCGCAATCGCGAAACCGGGGCTGACTGCGACCTTCGAGACGGTGAGCGCGACACCTCCGTTATTGGTGAGGGTCAGGGTTTGTGCGAGCGCCGTTAGACCGACGCCGGTCGCGGGGAAGCTAAGCGAGACCGGAGTTAATGAGACTCCCGGTCCGGCAATGCCTGTGCCGCTGAGGGCGACGCTCTGGTAGCGAAACTGGTCGGTGATGGTGAGTGTTGCGGTGCGGGAGCCAACTGATGTGGGCGAAAAGGTTACGTTGAAGGCGCAGCTAGAATGTGCGGCCAGGGAGTTGCCGCAGGCGTTGACTACGGAGAAGTCGCCGGGCGAGACAGTGGCGGCGATCAACGTGAGTGGGACGCCTCCGCTATTGGTGAGGGTGATGGTCTGGGCGACGCTGGTCGTGCCGATTTGCTGCTGCGCGAAGATCAGTGCGGAGGCAGAGATCGTGTCGGTGGCGGGCGCCTCGCCGATGCCGGAGAGGCTCGCGATCTGGGTTGCAGCGGAGGGTGTGCCGGCGTTATCGGTTATGGAAAGAGTGGCCGTGCGCGCGCCGCTGGATGTCGGGGTAAAGGTGATTGAGAGCGTGCAGCCTGTGTCGGGTGCGAGGGTTGCTCCGCAGGTGTTGGCGAACACGGCGAAGTCGCCGGCGTTGCCGCTCAGCGCGGGAGCGGACAAGGTCGCGAGGGTGCCACCGGTGTTCGACACGGTGATGTTCTGGGACGCCGGGGTCTGGTTCACGATGGTTGCTGGGAAGCTGAGCGTGAGCGGCGTGAGCACGATTGCGGCGGGAGCGGTACCCGTGCCGTTGAGCGAGACGGTCGCCTGACCGCCCGCGACGTTGGCGTAGATCGTAAGTTGTCCGGAGCGTGCACCTGTCACCGTAGGTGCAAAGATGATCTGCACGCTACAGGAGGAGCCGATCGCCAGCGTCTGAGCTGCGCAGTTGTCTGTCTCCGTAAAGTCGCCGGTCAACGCCACCGAGCCGAAGACTACCGGCGCGGCTCCGTTGCTGGTGATAGTAATCGTCTGCGCCGCAGACTGCGTAGCGACCTGTTGGGCGGCGAAGGTAAGGCTCGGGCCCGATAGGGTGATGCCGGGCTGCGTGCTGGTTGTCGCGGTGAGCAGCGGCGTCTGCCAAAGGCCACGTCCGTAGGTGCCGGCGCGCAGCATGCCAACGCGCCCATCGCCGGTTGGAAGCGTGGCAGCGGCCGCCAGGCTCAGGATGGGAGAGTTGGGGAGTCCAGTTCCAAGCACGCTCCAGCAGTTTGCGGTGGAACAGGTGGTGACGGCCTGGGTCACATAGACGCCGGCATCCGTCGCGACGTACACGGTGTTCGCGTCGTTGGGATCGACGAGGACGGCGTTGGCCGGTGCGCTTGGCAGGTTCGCGCTGATGTTCAACCAAGTGGCGCCGAAGGTTGTGGAACGGTAGAGGTGAGGTATGCCGAAGCCCATCACCGTCGCGTACACGGTTCCGCCGGTTGCATCGTGAGGGTCGACGGCGATGGACGAGACGTCGAAGTGATCGGGGTTGAATACGTGGGCATCCGAGGTGTCGTTGGTGACCGAGGAGAGCGAAATGTCGGTCCACGCCGTGGTACTGGTTGCCGTGTTCGCGCTCTTCGTAACGAACATGTGCCCGGGAATCGCCCATCCGCCATCCTGCGAACCCGAGATGCCTGCGTAGATGACCGTCGAGCCGGAGTTTTGCAGGTTCGCAGCAGTTACGCTCGGGCCGCCGGCCGCGATCGAGCGGATCAGCGGGCTATACGGGCTGCACGGCAGCGTAATGCCGCCAAGGGCGGGGCTGAGGGAGTTGGCATTCGACCACGCTGCTCCATTCTCGCGGGCCCGCGCCACACGCGGCACGTACCGATCAGCACGCTGGTGGTCAAGGCCGGGTCGAGCAGGATGGGGGTGTCCATCTGGCTTGCATCCGCATCGACCTGCGTCGCGCTGATGGTTGCAGGCGGAAGGAAGTTGGCGGCCGCACAGTTGCTGCCTAGCGGGCATGCGTCGAGGTTCACGCCGACGCCGATGGTGGCATACCAGTTGGAAGGTGTCACCGTGTCGATAGCTGGATAGCCGCCCTCGCCAGCGGAGAGCTGCGACCACGGATTGAGCGCAGCGGCAGTTGAGGTTGCCGCAGAGCCGTTTGCGCCAAGGCCCGCGACGAGGATGTTGGCGTTGGCAGGATGTTGCGCGAAGGCGACCGTCTCGCTAAGGGATCCGCCTGCGCCAATGGCTGCGTTGAGGTTGTCGAAATGAGTGGAGTCGCTTGCCGAACAGACGCTGCCGGTCTCTGCGACGCCATCCAGCGATCGCCACAGGCCGCTGTCGTTGCCAAGGAAGACGACCGGCACACCGCTGGATTGCAGCACACTCGTAATCGCGTGCTGTGCGGCCGCGACCTGCGCTGGCGCATTGCAGCCGTCGAGCGCGTTGGTGGTATTCCTCAGGCTGCAGGTGGACGATCCCGCGGCCATCGAGCAAGCGTAGAGATCGATGGTGCCGACATACAGATTGGTGCTGTTGGAGGCAGCGGGCGCGGCGTTGAGCGCCAGGTTGTAGCTGCCCTGCGCGATCACTGTGCTGCCGCTGCCAACCTCCAGCGCGCCCTGATCGATACGGTTGGCGAAGGTGGGTGCAGGGTGCGAGCAACCGCCGGAACTCGCGTTGCATAGATCCTGCCACAGGCCCTGGTCGAGATTGTTGGCATCGACGGTGAGTGCGTACAGATCGCCGGTTGTGGGTTGCACAGCCAGCACTCCACGATAGATAGGACAGTTGGCGCTGCCCGCGCCGTTCGCGCCGACTGGGCAGTTGGCTGTGGTGAGATTGGTTCCCGGCTGCGTGGTGAGGCGTGTCCAGGTAACGCCGTTGGGCGACGAATAGTAGCCGTGCGATCGAACGGCTGCGTAGAACATCGCACGCACCGGGTCCCAGACCACCGAGGTCACCGCGTTGCCAAGCTCCCCACCTCCCAGGGGCTGAGGTGTCTGGACAATCGTCGTGCCATCTTCAATGGTGGCCATCTGCCACGTCTGACCAGCGTCAGTCGAGAAATAGAGCCCGGGGAAGGAGTCTACCGTGCTCGCTCCCACGATGGCCCCCTGTGTCGAGGTAGAGAAGGCCGCAACCACCAGTGTCGGTGTCATCGTACTGAAGGCGATGCCCGCGGTCGCCAGACCGATGAAGGAGTGGTCGCCGTTTACGCCGTCCTGCGAGTTCTGGATCAGCGTCCACGTCAGGCCGCCGTCCGCTGAACGCAACAGGCCCTCGCCGTAGTAGGAGTCCGTCGCGTTGTTGGGGTCACCGGTGCCGGCGATCAGTACCGGATTAACGGCCGGCTGCACTGCCAGCGCGCCGATGGTCAGCGACGGTATCACGCTGCTGCCGGCGTTGTTGCTGAAGACGGGAAGCGTGTCCGTGAGAGGCACGAAGATCGCCGCGCCCAGCGGACCGGCCGCGTTGGTGGACTTCCAAACACCCCCGCCGGTGGTGCCGAGAAAGACCGTGTTGCCCGTAGGGTCGTTGGGATCGGTCGCAATAGCAGCCACTCGGCCCGTGAGATTGTTGTAGGTCGCGGAGACGATGGAGCTGGGCCCCAGCGCTTGCCATGGCGCGGCGAGGTTCACCGTGCTATGCGGTACCGCAAGCTGTTGAGCGTGGAGTTCTTGCGCCAGGAGCGGGGAGAAACCCAGCAGAAGGCCTGCACCACCGTGAAGTAGTGTGCGGGAGACGCGAAATCGGGTGCTCGCGAAACGTCTCGGCGGCAAGCGGGATCCCTGACATTCAGTTGTGAGGCACCGACCCATACGGGTCTCATCGGATCGAACGCCTCAGGGGATGAGACAAAGGCCGTATGGGCGCATGCCTCTACAGCGGCCGTCCCAAATCGGGACAGCCTAATGGAGCAGAGTGTAGCAGCGGATGGATTTCGGCGCGGTGATGCGTGATGCAGTTGTGAGTTCACAGCCCTCAGTTGTCAGGGAACTGCCACTTTCCTGATAACTGACAACCTTTTAGACCGTTGGCCGATGCAGAAGACGCATAAACGTAGGGCGCACTACCAGCGCAAAGAGGTCGAGGCCGGCGTGCACAAGGATGGTAATGAGGAGATTGCCTGTCCAGAGATAGAGCCCGGCCAGGGCGGCGCCGACCAGCGTCGTCAGCACCACGCCGATGACGCCCTGATAGATGTGCACCAGGCCAAACAGGATTGTCGCGGCCACAAAGGCCAGCAGCGGATTATGCAGTACCCCGATGAGCAACAGCGGCAGCAGCAGCCGGAAGAAGCACTCTTCGCTGAGGCCGGCGTTGATGGAAAGCAGCGCGGCCCAGCCGGTCTCCGCGCCATTGCGCGGCATCATGGGCTCAATGTCGGCCAGCGTGGCATGCGAGGTTTTCAGCCTTCTCGCAATCACTACGCCCAGCAGGATGCCGATCAACATCGCGCCGATGGCACAGCCGGCGAGGAACTCCTTGTCGAGGACCGCGGTGGTGGGCATGTCAGCGCCGAGACGGGCCGCCAGCGGAATAAACTCGTCCGGCAGGTACAGCAGGGCCTGCAACTGGCGAAGGATCAGCAGGCAGACCATCGTGGTCCCAAACAGGGTGAGGAAGCTTTTGAGTATCCAGACCCTGTAGAACCGCTGGCGACCGGCGGCGTCGGTAAGTCGCCTGAATGCAGCATACTCAGCCGCATCGTTGCGGACGAACCACCACAGCACGGCAAGGCTGACGAGGAGCAGCAAAAGCTTCAGCATAGGGTTCCCAGAGAAAGTCTACGCCACAGAAACGACGGCGGCCATTGGAACTGCGTGCAGAGCGGAGCGCCGGGCTTAGTAGGTTCGAATCGTGAAGTTGATGACCTTGGCCATGTGGCTGTCGAATTTGCTGATCGCATGGGACGGGGAGTGGCGACCGCGAAACACAACCCAGACAACGTAATCCGTGTTGCCGTCGAGGCGTTTGAAGCTGTAGGTCCCGGTTCCATCGGTGATGTAGGTCATCAGCTCGTGGGAACCCTCGTTGCGCAGCTCGACGACGGCGCCGCGGATCGGCTCATGGCCGGTGTCGGAGACGGTCCCGCTCAGGGTGCGCACACTTGGCTGGGCTGACATCTGGGCGGCAACGGGAAGCGCTCCCAGCATCAGGCACACCCCCACGCATACCGCTGCGATCGCGATCCACGGATGGTGCGGTTCGGATGTTCGCAAAAAAGCTGACATGAACGCTGAGCCCGAGAAGGGCATGTTGCACCCGGCAAAACTGGCCTATCCGCAAAGCATAACGGACTCCGGGGTTGGATGCACTGAGGACGGCAATTGTGAGCGTTCTTCGCGCAACGGACTGCTTAAGTAACCGCCGCGAGTAACCGCGACCGAAGGAGCCCAAAGCACTTCGCTAGTTGTTGGACTTGGTTACGATCCCAGCAGGCACCGTCACGGTTGAGGTGGTGCTCGCCGTCAGAGCGGGACTGGCCGAAACGGAGTTTGCGTTGAGCGAAAACACGTAAGCTCCCGGCGTCAGGGTTGGTGGGCCGCCGCAGCCGACGAGGCCCATCCCAGCTAGCGCCACCATCATGCCTGCCGCGAGCGCTATTCGGGAGAGTTGACGCCCTCCGTTCCTTCGCAGCCCGATCCCCAAAACGACAAGGCCTGCCAGTGTGAAGCCAACCCCTTCCCTGCGTTTTGCGGGGCGCGATCTGCTGACCAGGGGTACGGGATTCGGCTGGATCGCAACGATCGAGATGCTTCCTGTGGTGGTTCCGTCTGCCGTGAGAGTGTAGGCCATCAACGGTCCGCCCTGGTTGCAGAAGGGAGCCTTCACCCCCATGGGTTCCGTCGGCGCGGCGCAGGTCACGCCCACCAACCCCGCGAATCCATTGACTGAAGTCAGGGTGAACGGGATAGATACGGTCCCGGTCGAGGGCATCGCCACGTTGCTTGCGGAGATGGTGAAGCTTGGGGCGGGAGTGGGAACCGGCGCCGCACCGATACTGGATGCGAGGGCCGGGACGGCTACGAGCCAAATCAGCACGCTCTTACTCGTCATGACGGAACCTCATTGAGCTTTGTCGATTCGAGTGCAGCAAGATCGTATTCGTAACTGAGCACAGCTTTCAACGCGGCGTTTCGCGCAGGCCAGACTTCCCGCCTCGCGGGCCGGAAGATTCGCAAGCGAATGCAGATTTTCTAGCCGCAACTATTTGATTACAGGCCTCTTGGCGCGGGCAGCTCGCTCTCAAAGCTTCGCATCCAACATGTGCTGGGCCGCCGTGCGTGCCCGCGGGCCCAGTTGTGTACGAGGCACGCGCGGCGGCTTCAGTCGGCTCATCGGGGTGGCACGCGGCTACTCGGGGTCGGTTGACTCTGGGCGCAACCAAAGACCGGTCCAGCTCTCCGAAACGATGATGCTGTTGCCCGGGTTGCGGGGGTCATACCGCACCTGCACGGGCTGGTCGATGCGGAATCCCACCACCTCGTTCGGCAGCGTCGACACATCCTGGGCGCAGTTATACACCAGGCCGGCGAGACTGTAGCTATAGACCAGCACTTCGGGAGTAGGAGAGACGCTGTCTTCATTGCCCAGGGTCCGGGCGTCCAGGATCACGCCATCGGTGATGCGACCGCTGAGCGCGAGCTCTTCGCGGCGGCGGCGCTCAACCTCTTCCGCGGAGGGCCGATGCGACTTGACGTACCACCACACACCGCCGGCCGCGGCCGCAAGCACGCCGACAATTCCTCCAACAATCCGCGGATCCTGCTCACGGATCAGATGCGCTGCCTGGTGGAAGATCGGTTGGTGGAGAATTGATTTCAAGGTCGCTTCAAGAGTCAGAGTTGCGGTTCGAAGTTGGGTCTGCGTGTAAGAGAAGGATAGCGTAGCCTGCGAGTGTCCGCGGTGGGAAGCTGCACAGAGGGTTCCCCGCATGGTTCGCAGAGCTGCGGCGATATACTTCGGTGTGCACATGCGAACCAAAAGTTTAGAAATGGAACCGGTCTTGAGTGCCGGGAGAACATCGGCATCCCACCCGCTCGATCTGGCCGATGGGCGCCGGGTGCGGTCAACGACGGTGATCTGCGTACGCCGTGGCAACAACATGGTCATGGCCGCCGACGGTCAGGTCACGCTGGGCTCGACCGTCATGAAGCACTCCGCGAAAAAGATCCGGAGGCTCTATAACGACAAGATTCTCGCCGGATTTGCGGGCTCTACCGCCGACGCGTTTTCGCTCTTTACCCGGTTCGAGTCAAAGCTGGAGCAGTATGGCGGCAACCTGGGGCGCTCGGCCGTGGAACTCGCCAAGGACTGGCGTACTGACAAGCTGCTGCGGCAGTTGCAGGCCCTGCTCATCGTTGCGGATGCGAAGCAGATGTTTCTGCTGTCCGGCGATGGCGACGTCATTGAGCCGGACCCCGTCGGCGATGGATTGGTCGCGACGATCGGTTCGGGCGGAAGCTTTGCCCTGGCCGCGGCCACGGCGCTGATGGAGAATACGCCCATGACGGCCCGCGAGATCGTCGAGCGCAGCATGAAGATTGCAGCGGAGATCTGCATCTACTCCAACCAGAGCGTCACCATCGAAGAGTTGAAGGCGGCAGAGTAGACATGGCAATTTATCTTCCCGGCACGGCTGAAGACCAGGCACTCACGCTCGACGAGATGACCCCGCGCGAGATTGTCGCCGAGCTCGACAAGTATGTTGTAGGCCAGGCGGCCGCCAAGCGCGCCGTCGCCATCGCGTTGCGCAATCGCACGCGCCGCCAGAAACTTTCGCCTGAGCTTGCCGAAGAGATCATGCCGAAGAACATCCTCATGATCGGGTCTACCGGCGTAGGCAAGACTGAGATCGCAAGAAGGCTGGCGAAGCTTACCAACTCCCCATTTCTCAAAGTCGAAGCCTCGAAGTTTACCGAGGTGGGCTACGTTGGGCGTGATGTCGAATCCATCGTGCGCGACCTGATGGAGATCGCCATCGACATGGTGCGCGAAGAGAAGCTTGACGACGTGGAAGACCGCGCCGAACTGCTCGCCGAAGAGCGGCTTATTGAGTTGCTGATTGCGCAGGGCGCTGCGAGTCCGGATCCGGCTGCTGCGCCGGGCCCTGAAGCCGTCGAGACACCCACCGACAACTCGCCCGAAGCCGTAAACGCCGACAGCCCAGTGCCGCACAACCTCACCATCGTTGCCAAGAGCGACGCCGATGGTGCGCGCGAACGCGAGCGCCTGCTGCAGCAGTTTCGCGAGGGCAAGCTCGACGACCGCATGGTCGAACTCGAGACCCGCGAGCGCTCGCAGCCGCAGATTGAAGTCCTCAGCAACTCGCCCGAGGACATGGAGCAAAGCGGCATCAAGGAGATGATCGCCGGCATGTTCGGCCAGCGGACCCGCAAGCGCCCCATGAAGGTTGCCGATGCGTTCGAGTACCTCTCGCAGGAAGAAGAGTCGCGGCTGCTGGACATGGACCAGGTCATCCGCATCGCGGTCGAGCGTGTCGAAGATTCGGGCATCGTCTTCCTCGACGAGATCGACAAGATCGCTGGCCGTGAAGGCGGACACGGCCCCGACATCAGCCGCGAGGGCGTGCAGCGCGACATCCTGCCGATCGTCGAAGGCACTACCGTCAGCACCAAGTACGGCATGGTCACCACCGACCACATCCTCTTCATCGCCGCAGGAGCGTTTCATGTGTCGAAGCCCAGCGACCTCATTCCCGAACTGCAGGGCCGCTTCCCTATTCGCGTCGAGCTGTTGCCGCTCACCGTCGAAGATTTTCTGCGCATCCTCACCGAGCCACGCGCTTCGCTGGTCAAGCAGGCCATCGCACTGCTAGAGACCGAAGGCCTCAAGCTCGAGTTCGCCGCCGAGGCGCTCGAAGAGATGGCCCGCTTCGCCTTCCAGGTGAACGAGACCACGGAAAACATCGGCGCACGCCGCCTGCATACGATTATGGAAAAGGTGCTCGACGAAATCAGCTTCGAGGCGCCGGACATCGTCAGGGCCGGTGCCGGCGCGATCTCCGACAAAGTGCCTGCGTTGATCGAGCGTCTCGCGCCAACCCCCAGCGGCGAGCCCCAGCATGAGCGCGTCCTGATTGTGGACCGAGCGTATGTCGAGCGGCAGGTGGCAAGCATCGTAAAGAATCAGGACCTGAGCCGCTATATCTTGTAATCCAGGATCTTATAGCTCAGGGCAGCCCGCACAACTTTGTTCCCGCTCGCGCGCGTCGGATATGCTGAAAGAGTTCACTTTCACGCCGCTGAGGCCCATGACTCAACCGACGCAGACGTCCCAACCAGCGCAAAGAGGAACCCTGTGAAACACCAAACCCTGCGCCGCGCCCTGTTGGCTTATCTCCTGTTGCTTCCGCCCATCGCCTGGCTCGCGATGAAGTTCAGCCCCTACGCGCTGGACGGCGATGGCATGGCCTACATGGATGTCGCCGACCTGATCCGCACGCACCACTGGGCGGGCGTCATCAACGGCTATTGGAACCCGCTGTATCCATGGCTGCTGTCCGTGGCGCAGCGCGTATTCCACACCACGCACTTCAACGAGATGCGTGCGTACTACATTCTCAATTTCTTCATCTTCCTGGCGTCGGTCGTGGCGTTATTGGCGTTCATCTCCGCGCTGGTTAAGCTGCGGCGGCGCATGACTCCCAGCCCCGATCAGAACGCCGGCGCCACGCCGCTGCTCGGCATGGAGGCCTTGCAACTGCTCGGCGTTGCGCTGCTGGTCATCGCAACCGGCCGCGAGCTCTCTATGGCGACGATCCGCCCCGACGCACTTCTGCAAGCGCTCATGCTCGCGGCCTTCGCGATGCTGCTGGAATCGTTCGCGAGCGAGAGCCTCGTCTATGCGCCGGCCATGGGTTTCTTCTTCGGGCTGGCGTACCTCGCCAAGTCCTTCGCGTTTCTTGTTGCGCTGATCACCATCGCGCTGATGATGCTCTTTCAGAGTTGGATCCAGCGGCGCAAGCCAGCGCGCGTGATCACCGCGGGCGCGCTCGCCCTCCTGGTGTTTGCTGCCGTCGCCGGCCCCTACATCGGAGAGCTCTCAAAGCAGAAAGGCCGCTTCGATTTCGGCGACTCCGGCGCGTTGAACTATGCGTGGTACGTCAGCGGCACGGTAAAGATGCACATCGAGCCATCGATGAGCGCAGACTTTGGCTCGGCGAAGGTAAACCTCATCCATCCCGAGCAGCAGCTGCTCGCGCAGCCCGGCATTTACAGCTATCGCGCGGAACCGTACGGCACCTATCCTGCGTGGTTCGATCCCACCTACTTCCACGAGCGCATCACGCCGGTGTTCAGCGTTAGTCGCCTCATTCACCGCGACGCGCGCAATGTTGTGCTGAGCTTCCGCTATCTGTTCAATCATCCCGAGGCATGGATTCTGCTGATCCTTTTGCTTGTCTGCGGAGCGCGCTTCGGCTTCACCCATGCGCGCACCAGCCTGCGCCACTGGAGGCACAGTACGTTTTGGGTTGCGCCGATCTTTCTCGGCCTTGCGATGTGGGGAATCTACGGCCTGGTCAACGTTGAAGAGCGCTACGTGACGCTCGCATACCTCGTCATCGTGCTTCCGATCTTTGCTGCGCTCGTCTACGTTCCGGAGCTCAATGAGTCCAGCGACGAGAACCCGTGGCCTCGCCGCACGGCCACCGCGATGATCGCGGTCCTCGCCTTCCTTGTGCTCGGCGAAATGCTTCGAGTGTCGCTCGAGAATCGGCGCAACGAATCCGCCGCCGGGCTTTCTGCGGCTTGGTACAAGCCCAATATCTTCGAAGCGGCCAAGGGCCTCAACGCGCTCGGCGTCGGCTCCGGCGATCAGATCGCCTGCATGGGAACCATCGCCTGCCTCAACGATCCCTACTGGATGCGCCTTGCGGATGTACGCGTGCTGACCGAGGTTTATAACCCCGACTCGAAGCATCTGCTCGAGGAGTTCGAGGGCCTGCCCAACCGTCAGCAAGTCGAAGACGTGCTCAAGGCTCAAGGTGCCAAGGTGGTCGTTGCGGCCTTCGATCCTGGCGAGATGACTGGCAGAACTCCCGCGTCTGCCGGCTGGATTCGTCTGGGCGAATCCGACCTTTATGCGTTACCGCTTAACATTCCCGCCCCCGCTCCCACCGCACCGGCTACACTGCCATGGGATATGACGGGGGCTGCTAAACCATGAGTCCCACTGGAGAACAGATCGTGCAGCAAGTTGAACCAATCAACGAGGCCACCAACACGCCAATCCCGAGCGCGCCGATCGAGTTGAGCGTCGTAATGCCCTGCCTCAATGAGGCCGAGACGCTCGCCGCCTGTATCGACAAAGCGCTCGCCGCGCTCGCTGCGAACCACATCGCGGGCGAAGTCATCGTTGCCGACAACGGGTCGACTGACGGCTCGCAGGATATTGCGTTAGCCCATGGCGCACGCGTCGTGCCGGTTCCCGTGCGCGGTTACGGTGCAGCGCTCAATGCTGGCATCCGCGCCGCTCGCGGCAAGTACGTGCTCATGGCTGACGCTGACGACAGCTACGAGTTCGCACACATTCCGCGCTTCCTCGCAGAGCTGCGTGCGGGTTCCGACCTTGTCATGGGCAATCGCTTTCGCGGAGGGATTGGCCCCAAGGCTATGCCGCCGCTGCATCGCTATCTCGGCAACCCGGTGCTCAGCTTTCTCGGCCGCGCACTATTTCACGCGCCGATTGGAGATTTTCACTGCGGCATCCGCGCTTTCAGCAAGGACGCGTACGAGCGACTCGCCCTGCGCACCACCGGCATGGAGTTCGCCAGCGAGATGGTCGTGAAGTCCTCGCTGCTCGGGCAGAAGATGACCGAGGTCCCGACCACGCTGAAGAAGGATGGTCGCAGTCGGCCACCGCATCTCAAGACGTGGCGCGACGGCTGGCGGCATCTGCGCTTTCTGTTGATGTACTCGCCTCGCTGGCTGTTTCTCTACCCGGGCCTGGCGTTGATGTTTGGCGGCCTCGCATTGATGGCCTGGCTGCTGCCCGCGGAACGCCCGCTCGGCCACGTGAACCTCGGCGTGGATACACTCGCCTACATGGCCGCCGCCGTACTGCTGGGGTTTCAACTGGTTTTCTTTGGCGTAGCAGCGAAGGTCTTCGCCATCTCTGAAGGCCTGCTTCCGGAAGACGAAAGCTTCGAGCGCTGGTTCCGCTACATCACGCTTGAAACAGGCCTCATCGTTGGCGTATTACTGGTATTGGTCGGCATTGGCATAGCGCTGTCGTCCGTCGTCTCGTGGTCGCATGCAGGATATGGCCCGCTGCCACCGGTGCAGATGATGCGGCGCACGCTGCCTGCAATGCTCTGCCTCATGCTCGGCACCGAGATCTGTTTTGCGAGCTTCTTCCTGAGCCTTCTCGGCCTCAAGCGCCATTAGTCCAGGCTTCTCCCAGGGCACGAGAAAAGGCCGCCTCGCTTGAGGCGGCCTTCCGTGTCTCTGCTGCAAACGAACTACTTCACAGCCTGTGGCTTGGGCAGCTCGCTGAGACGCTTCTCCAGCAGCTTCTCCAAATCTTCCAGCGCCTTCGAAAAGCCTTCGATGCCTTCCTTCAGCTTGTCGTGCGCCATGCGATTCTCGGCGTGCATCTTGTCGAATGTCGCCTTATCCATCGGAATCTTCTTGATATCGGCGTTCGCAGCCTTCGCCGGATCGAGCTTCCGCTCCAGCATGCCTTCGGTTGTCTGGAGTTCTTCCAGCAGCTTCGGCGCGATGGTCAGCAGGTCGCAGCCGGCGAGCTCGGTGATCTCGCCGATGTTACGGAAGCTCGCGCCCATCACGACCGTTTTGTAGCCAAACTTCTTGTAGTACGTGTAGATCTCGGTCACCGACTGCACGCCCGGATCGTCGGCGCCCTTGTAATCCTTGCCCGTGTCCTTCTTGTACCAGTCGAGGATGCGGCCGACGAACGGCGAGATCAGCGTAACCTTGGCCTCCGCGCAGGCGATGGCCTGGTGCAGGCCGAACAGCAGCGTCAGGTTGCAGTGGATGCCCTCGGTCTCCAGCTTCTCGGCGGCCTTGATGCCCTCCCATGTGGAGGCGATCTTGATCAGCACGCGCTGGCGTGAAATGCCCGCCTGCTCATACTGCTGAATGATATCGCGCGCCTGCGCCATGGTCTTTTCAGTGTCGTAGCTCATCCGCGCGTCTACCTCAGTCGACACGCGGCCCGGCACGATCTCCAGAATCTTCTTGCCGAAGGCTACGGCCAGTGTCTTGAACGCGGCAGCGGCAACGTCCTTGTCCGACGCGTTATCGCCAGCCTTCTCGCGCGCCTCCTGCAGCACGCCGTCCACGATGGGCTGGTACTCAGGCATCTGCGCGGCGGCGGCGATCAGCGAAGGATTGGTCGTCGAGTCGGTCGGCTTGAACTGCTTGATGGAGTTGATATCGCCCGAGTCAGCGACGACGGTGGTAAACGACTTAAGCTGGTCCAGAAGATTCGCCATAGTGGCTCCTATGCGAGAACTCTCGCGGGTGCAGGGTTCGCACCGAAAGATCAATACATCCAATTATAGAACTCACCGCATCCGTACACTGGTTAGATGCCAATCATCGGGCCGCAGGCTCTGATCCACGCAACACCGACGCCTTCAACCTGCCCGCGCACGCTGTAAGCCAAAGGACGACAACATAATGCCCGAAGGAAAGCACCCCGATCACCACCACCCAGACACCGGCCCGCACGAGCCCCACGAACAGCAATTGCCTTACTGGAAACGCGCCCACAAGGACTGGAAGTTCTGGGTTGGCGTCGCGTTCATCGCCGCCGCCATCGTGATCTACGTTCTCTCGCTCGATCTATCGACGGTGCCTCACCCTCACACCTAGGCTTTGCGCGCGGCGATCAGGCTTTCATACAGCTTGATCGTCTGCGCCGCAATTGCCGTCCACGAGAAGTGCTCTTCCACGCGCTTGCGACCGGCCTCACCCATGCGCTGCGCCTTCTCCGGATCGCGCAGCAGCGCCGTAATCCGCGTCGCAAGATCCTTCGCAAACTTCTCCGCGTCCACAGGGAAGGTCGTGACGGGATCGGCCTCAAACGGCACCAGGTGGCCTGTCTCTTCCTCGACCACCACCTCAAGAATCCCGCCCGTCGCGCTCGCTACCACTGGCGCTCGGCAAGCCATCGCCTCGAGGTTGATGATCCCGAACGGCTCATACACTGACGGACAGCAGAATACCGCGCAGTGTGAATAGAGCTGAATCGCCTCCTCGCGCGTGACCATCTGTTCAATCCAGACGAGGTTGTGGCCCGTCCCCGTCGGATCGCCGGTCGCGATCGAGTGCCCGCCCTCTGCCGTAAAGTTCTCTACCGCGGCCTCCTGGCTGCCCGGCGTGTAGCGCCGAACGGCCTCCACCTTGGCGCGCATCTCGTTTGCGATCTCCGGCGTATCCGGCGCACCCGCGCATAGCACCACCTGTGTGCCCGCCGGCAGATATTGAATCGCATCCACCAAATGCGTCACGCCCTTCTGCCGCGTGATACGCCCCACGAACAGCACGTACGGCTTGTGCGTATCGACGCCATACTTCTCCAACGCGCTTTTGTCCGGCGTCCACTGATATTGGTCGAGGTCAATGCCGTTGTAGATCACGTGAATGCGGCTCGCATCCACGTCCGGGTATGCCTTCACAATGTCGGCCTTCGTCCCGTTCGACACCGCGACAATTGCGTCTGCATCGAGGATTGCGGTGCGCTCCATCCACGAGCTAAGTGCATAGCCCGTGCCGAGCTGCTCGGCCTTCCAGGCCCGCAGCGGCTCCAACGAATGCGTCGTCAACACAAACGGAATTCCATACAGCTTCTTAGCCAGAAACCCCGCCATCGCCACATACCAGGTGTGCGTATGAATGACGTCGATCTTCTCCAAATGAAGATTCTGTAAAAGATTCAGCGACAGCGCCTCGAGCGCACCCTTGAACTTCGCCTGCGTACCGTTTGTGATCATTGGCCAGGGCTGCTCGAAGTGCACATGCAGGTTTGGATTGTGCGCCAGCTGCGGGTCTTTCAGGCTGTCGGCATCCGGCGTCTCGCCCCACGCATAGACGTCCACCTCGATGGTCTTGGCCATCTCGCGCGACAGGTACTCAACATGGACTCCCGCGCCGCCATACACATACGGTGGGTACTCCCGGGTCATCAAGCCAACACGCATGGAAAACTCCTTCATTCATCAGATGCGCATGCAGGATCGAGCATAACCGACACCGCACCGCTTTGGCGTATGTGGCGTCTCTAGGTAAGAATGGCTGGATGGTCAACGTAAGATTTGCGCCGATAGCCTTGATGCTCCTGGCTCCAGCGGTAGGTGGCGCGCAACAACCGCCGAAATCACTTACCCATCCCGCGGCCAAGGCAACCACTGAAGACCTTCGCCTGCGCGCCATCTACAACGCAGAAGACGCATGGCGCAAAGCTCAGCGCGGGGCGGAAGATCCCGACCATCCCCACCGCATCCCACCCCAACTTCCCTTGGTCAACGCGACCGAGCAGCGCGCCGACTTAGAACACTGGCACACCGTCATCCTAAAGGTCGACGCCCTGAATCCATCTCTCCTTTCAGCCGACGAGCGCGTCAATTACCAGGTCTTCCGTGCCCAGCTTGTCACTCTCATTCACCAGCAGAAGTTCCGCGAATACGAACGCCCGGTCAACTCCGATTCCTCCTTCTGGTCGGACGAAGAAGGCATCGGCCGCGAAAACCTGCACACCCTTGAGGACTACGAAAACTACATCTCGCAGCTTCACGACATCCCACGCTACTTCCGCGAAAACATGGCCAACATGCGCGCCGGCTTGGCCCGCGGCTTTACGCCGCCAAAGGTCACACTCACCGGCCGCGACGAATCCTTAATCGCGGTCGCAGAAGCCAAATCACCGCAGTCGACCGTCTACTACAAGCCTTTCGAGAAGATGCCTGCGACCATCCCGGCGGCCGACCAAACCAGGCTCCGCAGCGAGGCCGCAGTCGCAATCGAGGCTGCGGTGATACCCGTCTACCGCGAGCTTCTCACGTTCTTCCGTGACGACTACATACCGCACGCGCAAACCTCGCTCGCCGCCGAAGATCTGCCCGACGGCAAGGCCTACTACCAGTCCAAGATTCTCGAGTTCACCACGCTCACCCTCACGCCCGCGCAGATCCACGACATCGGCCTAAGCGAGATGGCGAAGATCCACGCCGAGATGCTCGCGACGATGCAGCAGGCGGGCTTCAAAGGCGATCTGCCAGCGTTCCTGCACTTCCTGCGAACCGATCCGCAGTTCTACGCGAAGACTCCTGAAGACCTCCTCGCCCGCGCTGCGGTAATCAGCAAGGACTTTGACGGCGTCTCCGGGCAATACTTCGGCTATCTGCCGCGCCGCCGCTTCGGCATCAAGCCCGTGCCGTTGGACATCGCGCCCTTCTATACCTCCGGACGCGGAGGCCCCGGCGTCTACTTCGTCAACACGTATGACCTGCCTGCTCGCCCGCTCTACTCGCTGCCTGCGCTCACCCTGCACGAGTCAGCCCCTGGCCACGCCTTCCAGATCCCCATCCAGGCCGAGGTCGTCAAAGCTCGCCATCTGCCTAAGTTCCGCGACGCGTATATCTCTGCCTACGGTGAAGGCTGGGCTCTCTACTGCGAGCGCCTTGGCACCGAGATGGGCATGTACCACACGCCGTACGAGACCTTCGGCATGCTGAGCTACCAGGCCTGGCGCGCTGCGCGGCTGGTGGTCGACACCGGCATCCACTCCCAGGGCTGGACCCGCGAGCAGGCGCAGCAATATCTGCGCGACAACACCGCGCTCTCCGACCATGAGATCGAGACCGAGGTCGACCGTTACATCTCCTGGCCGGGCCAGGCGCTCAGCTACTACCTTGGTCAGATGGCGATCCAAAACGCGCGCCACAAGGCCGAGGTCGCACTCGGCCCGAAGTTCAACCTGCGAGCGTTTCACGATGCGGTGCTCGAGCTAGGCTGCGTCCCGCTCCCCGTCCTCACCCAGCACATCGACGAGTGGATCGCCAAAGGCGGCGTAGGGCCTTATCCCGATATGGAGCGATAGCCCTTACCAGGCTGTACCTTCCGTACGGGATGTACCACCCTCTAAGGGTTGTACTTCTTCAGCCACGCCTCAACCTCGTTGAAGATATTGATTCGCTGCTGCCACAGGTGCGGAAAGTGTCCCGATCCCGGATAGGTCACCATCCTTACCGTTTTGCCGCGCGCGGCCAGAACCTCGTAAAACTCGCGTCCCTGGTAGGTGGGAACGCGCACGTCCGCGGCGCCGTGCAGAATCAGCAGCGGGGTCGTAACGTTCTTCGCGAAGTCGACTGCGGAAAACTTCTCGAAATCGTGTTGATCCTCCTCCGGCCATCGCGCGTCATAGTCGGTCTGATACACGTCGCTGGTGAAGATAAACGAGCCCCAGTCGGTAATTCCCGCCCCTTCCACCGCAGCTTTATACCGGTGCGTCTGAGTCACGGTCCACGAGGTCATGAAGCCTCCGGCGCTCCAGCCAAAGATTGCCAGCCGCTGCGGATCGGCCCACCCCTGCGCAATCGCGTAATCGGTGGCTGAGTCAACGTCCGCATACGCGCGATCGCCAAAATGCTGGTAGATCGCGGCCAGGTGCGCATCGCCGTAGCCTGTCGATCCGCGGTACTCCGGCTGGACCACCACGTAGCCCATCCCCGAGATGATCCTCGCCAGCGGATCCAGCGCGAGCTCATCGTTCGCCTCGGGCCCACCATGCGGCAGCACCAGGAACGGATACTTCTTGCCCTCAACATATCCGGCCGGGAAGGTCGCAATCCCTTCCAGCGCGACGCCGTCCTTGCTCGTCCAGTGCACCACCTTCACCGGCCCCAGGTCGATGTTGGCAATTTCTTTGTCGCCTTCCTGCGTGATGCGGCGCAGCTCACTTCCTGACGCAACCGCAACGTTGCCGGTATGCTTCGGATCAAATACTTGGAAGGCGGTTTGCGGGCTCGCAGACGTGTAAGGCGAAAACACAACGTGCCCCACACCGCCCTCTGGCCACGCATACGCCAGGGTCAGTTTGCCGTCGCGATAGGTGTGCACCTCGTTGCGCACGCCATGCGAGATGCCCACGAACACATTCCCATGTGCGTCCGCAGACATCACCGATGTCGTCGTCGGGAGGTCGGGCGTCCGATCGATCGGCGCGCCGCCGCTGGTGGAAACGGTGTATAGATGGTCCGGCGTCTGCGTTCCGGCAGTGGTACTCAGGAAGGCGAGCTCCGTCGGCCCGCTGAACACGATCGACGAGGCTGAGTTGTCGATGGTCGCCACGTGCCGCAGCACTCCAGCCGTCGAGCCCGATGCTCCACCCACGGAGCACAGATCGATGTACGAGTGCATGTCATGGTTCCCGATCTTCGGAGAGCCCGACAGCATCGCCAGTTCCATTCCATTCGGTGACCACGCGACTGGCAGATCCGACGAACCCACGCCGCCCGACAGGCCGTGCATCGCCGGACACTCCCATGCGCCGCCGGTTCCGTCTGCACGTACCACGTACAAACTCGCCTGTTCGGGCTCGATCACCGTTCGTATGGCGTCCAGCGGGTCCGGTGCCCGCGGGTCCGCAATCAAGGCAAATCGCGTTCCGTCGGGAGAGGGAAGAATGCCCTGCTCGCCGCGCGGGAGCGCCACCACCGTGGTGGGAGCGGGAGCGCCGTGATTACCGCTCATAGCAAACACCGCCAGCTGCGGCTGCCCATTTACCGTCCACGAACCGTACAGGGCAATCTCATGACCGCCGCTCGACAGCATGAATCCCTCCGGAGAAAATCCTTCCGCGAGTTCCAGCTTCACCGCGCCGCTACCGTCGGGATGAATGGACCAGAACTCGTGGCCGCCATCGCCACTTTCGGCGCCATAGGTCACGCGATACAGAATCAAACTGCCATCCGGCGACACCGCCACCGGCGATGCGCTGCGGGCCGCGGCCCAGTCATGCACGGTATACGCATGCCGGGCAGGAGTTTGAGCACTCACCGCCGCAAAGGGCGCCATCGAAAGTACAAACGTCAGCATGGGGCACAGGAACCGCATAAACACAAACTCCTGAAATGCGTTTTGAATTGCGTTTTCAGAGAGTAGCACTGCTGTGCGACCCGGTATACTGCGGGTTACGTCGATCGGCCCCCATTTCAATCCCGTACTTTGGAGTTGGATCTTGATACAGCGCACACGCACGCATTTCTATTTGTCCACCCTGGCCCTGGCCTTGTTGGCCGGGTCCACCATTGCCCAGGAACCGCACGCCGAGAAGACCACGACGACCACCTCGACCGTCTCCGCTGAGCCCGCGAAGCCGCACGCTCTGGTGCCCGACTCCGTCACCGACGGCACCGTAACCGTTGGCGGCAAACCTATTGCGTACAAGGCAGTCGCAGGACTCCTCCGCGTTGGCGCGAACGATCAGCAGGACGCCGGCATCGCGCTCGACGGCACCATGGCTCCCGACTCCGGCCTCGAGCCACCCAAGCCCGGCGACGAACCCGCCACGGCCACCATGTTCTACACCGCATACTTTGCTAAGGATCAGAATGCCGGCACCCGCCCCATCGTCTTCATCTACAACGGTGGCCCAGGCTCCGCGACCATGTATCTCCGCATGGCCAGCTTCGGACCCGTGCGCGTCGTGCTTCCGGATCTAGGCCATCCTGCCGGCGGACCCTACAAGATCGTGCCCAATGAAGATTCTCTCCTCGACGCCGCCGACCTCGTCTTCATCGACGCGCCCGGCACTGGCTACAGCCGCGTCATGGGCAAGGACGCCAACAAGTCCTTCTATGGTATCGACCAGGATGCAGGCGCCTTCCAGCGCTTCATCCGCCGCTTCCTCACCAAGTACGATCGCTGGAACTCGCCGCGCTTCCTCTTCGGAGAAAGCTACGGCACCACGCGCGACGCGGTGCTCGCGGCCGCGCTGCAGCGTCACGGCGTCGATCTCAACGGCGTCGTCTTCCTCTCGCAGATCCTGAGCTTCGATAACTCGGCGGACGGCTCTGACGGCAACCCCGGCACGGAAAACGGATTCTTCCTGGCGCTGCCCAGCTTCGCCGCCACAGCGTGGTACCACCACAAGGTGCCCAACCAGCCCGCAGAACTTCTGCCCTGGCTGCATGAGGTCGAGCAATACTCGCTCGGCGAGTATGCCAGCGCGCTGTTGCAAGGTGCGGACCTCGATCCCGCCAAGAAGGCCGCCGTCGCCGCCAAGCTTGAAAGCTACACCGGCATTCCCGCGGCGCTGTGGATCAAGGCCAACCTGCGCCTCACCGGCGGCCAGTTCGCGCAGGACCTGCTTGGCTCAAGCGACGAAACCACAGGTCGTCTCGACTCCCGCTGGCAGGGTCCCAGCATGAACCCCCTGGACTCCGAATCTGACTACGATCCCTTCAGTGAGTCCATCGAGTCCGCTATCCAGGCCGCCATGAACACCTACGCGCACGACACCCTGAACTTCGGCAAGGAGATGACCTACGAGCCCAGCGCACGCATGTCCGGCTGGCACTGGGACATGACCGTTAAGGGTCAGGGCGGCGGCTGGGCCGGCACCAGCTCCAACGTGATGAGCGAGATCGCCTACACCATGAAGGTCAATCCCCACATGCACGTGCTGCTGATGGGCGGCTACTTCGATCTCGGCACGCTCTATTTTGGCGCCACCTACGAGATGAAACACCTGCCCATGCCTGTATCCCTCCAGAAGAACATCGACTACAAGTTCTTCCAGACCGGCCACATGGTCTATGTGAATCCCGAAGCGCGCGCCGCGCTCCACCAACGTACCGCCGAGTTCATTCGCGCCAACGAAGCCAGTCAGTAGGTCGTTCGTTGGTAGACGCCGAGGCCGGACAATGCTGTCCGGCCTCGCGCGTTAACCCGGAATCTCTGCGTGCTGTGTCTTGTCCTGCAACGACTCCCGACGCATATTCACGTTCTCCCGCATTCTGCCGATATCTCCCCCAGCGACAAGTCCCTCTCCGTACCGCGCGGCCCTGTCTTCCGCGACGCGACTGACGGATGAGCAAACCTTGCGCGCGGGAGTCGGTTATGAACACTACAGCCCGGATCTTCATCCGGAGCACATCGGTCGCTTTGGCACTCGGATCGCTCGCACTGAGCGGCTGCTCCGGCATCGACCAGGCGGCCTTCCCCGACGTTCCTACGCAGAGGACTGTCGGCTCCATCCAGGGCAGCGTCTTCGGCGGTCACGCGCCCATCGTTGGCGCACATGTTTTTCTTCTTGAAGCCACATGGACCGGCTATGCGGTCAAGGCCAAGTCGTTGCTTGGTTCCACGGCCAACGGTGTCACGGAAGATCAGGTTGCCGGCAGCGTTACCAACGGCCTCTACTACGTCACGGCTGACGCCAACGGCGCCTTCAACGTCACTGGCGACTACACCTGCGATGTCGGCTTCCCGGTCTATCTATATGCCGCAGGGGGCGCACCGGACGCGAGCATGGTCATCAACATTACCGGTATCTCCGAAACCGTAAGCGGCAGCACCTATACGTACACCTTCACCGCGAGCAACCAGCTATATACCGGCCAAAGCGTCCAGTTTTCGAGCTCCAGCCTTGCAGGCAAGTGGGCCACCCTCAACAGCACCACGCAGACAGTGCTGGCCACCCCCACCGGCACCAGCTTTCAGATCTCGACCAGCGTCGCGCCCGGTAGCGGCGCCAATTCGCAGAGCGGATCCGTCACCACCGTAGGCGCCAGCAACCCTGCCATCGTGAACATGGCGATGCTGGGGGTTTGTCCCGGCGTTGGCAACTTCACCAACACCGTCAGCTACGTCTACATGAACGAGGTAGCGACGGCCGCGATGGCCTACGCGATGGCGGGATTCGCCACCGACAGCCTGCACATGGGCGCATCCGCCGCCAACGAGACCGGCCTGCAGAACGCCGCTCTCAACGCGGCGAGCCTGTACAACATCGAGGGCGCTCCACTCGAGCTTGCTGGCAACAGCTCGGCTGGCGAAGGCCAGATCGCCAATCAGACGACGGTCGCCGGCAACGGTGCCGTAGTTCCACAAGCCGAGCTCAATACGATCGGCAACATTCTTGCCGCCTGCGTCGACTCTGCGAATACATCGACGACCGCCTCCGTAGCCTGCACCACGCTGTTCACCGACGCGACCAGCACGGGCACCACTAGCGGGGTCAAGCCCATCGACACGGCCACCGCGGCCATCAACATAGCGCATAACCCCGGCGCCCCCAACGTCATTGCGTTATGGGAGCTTGCGTCGGGCGTCGTGCCCTTCGCGCCTCAGCTTACCGCCGCGCCCAAAGACTTCACCGTCGCGATTACATACAACAACATCGCAACTCCCGGCAGCATCGCGATGGATGCGGTAGGCGATGCCTTCATTCCGACCAATTCCACGTCTGGACACGTGACCGAGCTTTCGCCGACCGGTGCCGTTCTCGCGACCAGCGCCACCGGTGGGAGCGGCTTTGACTCCATCGCCGTCGCTCCCAACGGCAATATCTACGTCGCTGCAAGCGGCTCGAACGCCGTCTACGCGTATACCAGCAGCCTTGGCGCCGTCACCGGCTCTCCCTGGACTTCACCCACGATGACCGCTCCCACTTCCGTGGCTGTTGATACCAGTGGCTACGTGTATGTGACGGACGGTGCGAGCAGCATCATCCGGAAATTCACCAGCTCCGGCACGCTCAGTGCCTCCATCACGAATGCCTGTCTCTCGGGCGTCACATCCATCTCGATCGACACTGCCGGTTATCTCTGGACTTCTGCCTATTCAAAGAGCGACGGCTGCCGCGTCTCCAACCCCGGCGGCGCCTATACGTTCGACGAGGGAGGCTCCCTGCTCCAGCCTGGCAACCTGGCGATCGACAGCAATGGCAAGGGATGGGCTCCTCTCGGTGGTGCGAACGATCTCGCGGGGGTTACGGCCAGCGGCAGTGGAGCGCTCTACGGCAGTTCCAGCCAGGGACTGTCCACGCCCACCTGGATCGCCATCGATGGCTCCAATAATCTCTGGGTCACCAACAACGGCAACTCCTACGCGCTCGCGGAGTTCAACGACTCCGGAACGGTGATCAGTCCGGCCACGGGCTACCAAAGCGGCAATCTCAACACGCCGTCCTGGATCGCCATTGACGCCTCCGGCGACGTCTGGGTACCCAACAAAGGCGCGAACTCCGTTACCGAACTCATCGGTGCCGCCACCCCCACCGTCACCCCTCTCTCCGCGCTCGAACCCGGCGTCCGTCCCTGACGCTGAACTCCCGGTTCTGGCAGGCAGGCACCCGGAAGCCCTTCGCGCTCCGGCCAGCCCCTTCGCGCGATACAGTATCTGCATACGTCTGTCCGCGCATGAAGCCTCTCGGAGGGTGAAGATGCACAAGCACGTCTCACAGTCTGCGGCCCTACTAGCCGCTGCCCTAGGTCTCGCATTTCTTTCCCCGGGGCCTCGCGCCCTCGCGCAGGACGCCGTCAGCGCCGGCGGCCCGGCCTCAGGCGCCTCCGCCGTCCTACCGCCGCTTCCCGCCGACAAATATCTCTGGCTCGAAGATCAGGAGAGTCCCCGCGCTCTCGACTGGGTCAAGGCTGAGGATGCGCGTTCTCTCAAGGTGCTCGAAGCCAACCCACGCTACGCGGCCTTTTACGCCGACGCGCTCAAGATCGCCGTCGCTCCCGACCGTCTCCCCGAGCCCGACCAGCGCGGTTCCGAGATCTACAACTTCTGGCGCGATGCCAACCACGTGAACGGCATCTATCGCAAGACCTCACTGGCGGACTACCTCACCGCCAACCCCACGTGGAAGACTGTCATCGACTATGACGCGCTGGGCAAGCAGGACAACGTCAAGTGGGTATCCAAGGGCCTCAACTGCCTCTACCCCGGCGACCACCTCTGCCTCGTCACGCTCTCGGCCGGTGGCGAAGATGCCGATACCCAGCGCGAGTTCGATCTCAAGACCGGCCAGTTCGTCACCGGCGGTTTCACCCTGCCGCACAGCAAGCAGAGCGTCGCCTGGCTCGACAAAGACACGCTGATCGTAGCGCGTGACTGGGGCCCGGGCACCATGACGACCTCGGGTTATGCCTTCGTGGTAAAGCTCTGGAAGCGCGGCACGCCGCTGGACAGCGCTAAGGAAGTCTTCCGCGGCAAGCCCACCGACCTCGGTGCGCAGGGCTACACGCTGCACGACAACAAGCAGCACACCCTCACCCTCTTCACCCGTAACGTCACCATCTTCGAGAACGAAACCTGGGTGCTTACGCCGGACGGCACCAAACAGCTCGCGATTCCCTCCAAGGCCAACGTCGCAGGCCTCATCGATGGCCGCGTCCTGCTCAGCATCGATCAGGACTGGACGCCCGACGGCCAGCTTCAGACCTTCAAACAAGGTTCACTGCTGGACGTCAAACTCGCCGACCTCCTCAAGGATCCTGCCCACCTCAAGCCCTCCGTCGTCTTCACGCCTACCTCCGACGAGTTCCTCGAAGGTGCAGCCACCACCAAGTCCCGCCTGCTCATCACCACGCTCAAGCACGTGCAGGGCCGCGCGTACATCTACACTCCCACGCTCACGGGGTGGAGCCACAAAGAACTTCCCGTCCCCGCGAATTCGAGCGTCACCGTGGTCTCCACCAGCGACGCCAGCGATAACTTCTTCCTCGGCATCACCAGCTTCCTCACGCCGTCCTCGCTTTTCCTCGGAGACGCCTCCACCGGAGCGCTTACCCTCGAAAAAACCGAGCCCGCTCGCTTCGACGCCTCCAACGATGTTGCCGAGCAGTACGAAGCCATCTCCAAAGACGGCACGCACGTTCCCTACTTCATCGTCCATCGCAAAGACATGAAGCTCGACGGAAGCAACGCCACGCTGCTCAACGCCTATGGCGGCTTCCAGATCTCCGAGACGCCCTACTACTCGGCCAACATCGGCAAGCTATGGCTCGAGCACGGCGGCGTCTACGTGCTCGCCAACATCCGTGGTGGCGGTGAGTTCGGTCCCGCCTGGCATGAGGCTGGCCTCAAGACCCATCGCCAGCGCATTTACGACGACTTCGCCGCGGTTGCCCAGGACCTCATCGCCCGCCGCGTCACCTCGCCCGCGCATCTCGGCATCATGGGAGGCTCTAACGGCGGCCTGCTTATGGGAGTCGAGATGACCCAGCATCCCGACCTGTGGAACGCCATCGTCATCCAGGTGCCGCTGCTCGATATGCTGCGCTTCGAGAAGATTGACGCCGGTGCCAGCTGGACCGGTGAATACGGCACCGTCGCAAATCCGGCCGAGCGCGAGTTCCTCGCCAGCATCTCCCCCTACAACCAGCTCAAGCCCGGCGTGAAATATCCCGAGCCCTTCATCTTCACTACCACCAAGGACGACCGCGTCGGCCCGCAACATGCCCGCAAGTTCGCCGCCAAAATGGAGGAGTACCACGAGCCCTTCCTCTACGACGAGATCATCGAAGGCGGTCACGCAGCCGGCGCCAACCTGACCGAGCAAGCCCAAACCTGGGCCCTCACCTACACCTATCTCGCCAGCAAGCTGATGACGAACTAGCCCTGCGGGTCAGCCAAACCGGGTGCCCCATGTCTCGCTTCTGAGACGTGGGTTCGCACAATCGATCGTGTGCCCATCCAGGCGCGTACCTTGCGGATGGAAGGCGCAGTGACTACGTTAGTCCCAGTTGCTGCAGCGCGAACGCCGTAATCGCCGCCGCATCTTCCTGTGGCGTGCGCTGTGTCAGGTTATCCATGCGCCGCTCGTTTGCGCCGCGCACCATGTCCAGAATCGCCCACGCCACGGTGTCCAGGTCGACATCGCCCCCAATCTCCCCAGTCTCCACGCCTTCCTGCAAAATCCCCACAAAATACGCATGGCCGGCCCGCAGCAGGTCATGCGTCTGGCGTTTATGTTGCGGCTCCCGCCCCACCGTCAGCAGCAGCCGATACAAATTCAGCTGTTCATGCCAGAACTCCATCCGCACCGAGATCGCCACGGCCAGCCGCTCGCGCACCCCCTTCGCCGCCCGTGTTCGCTCCGCGGCCAGTGCCTGCAGCCGCTCAATCGCCAGCCGGATCGCGGTCGCATAAATCTCTTCCTTCGAGTCAAAGTAGAGATACACGGTTCCCTTGGCAATCTTCGCCGCCTCCGCCACATCCCCCACGCAGGTGGCGGCAAACCCTTTCTTTCCAAATACCTTGATGGCCGCGGTAAGAATCTCCTCGCGCCGCATGTCGGTCAGCACTTGCTTGCGTGTCGGATTGCGCACCTGGGTGGTTGAGCTCACGAAGCCAAACTAGCACGTTTTCTCGCCCCTGTCTGAATCCGCGATCACCAAATCCGCCTCTAATGACCAAGGAGTCATTCTTATGACTGGCGGGTCAGTCCTTGAACCAGAGCTCGAGCCGGAGGAGCTAGCACCCGCTCCGGAGGCCATCGAGCAGGCACTCGACATCGCCGAATCCTCGCTAGCCCCCAGCGCCCCCGAGTTCGAGCCCGGCCAGCCGCTTGCGAATCCGCTCGCCACCGTCACCGCCCCGCGCGCCCGAGCCTTCAACCCTTGGATCATCACCCTCGTCGTCACTATGGGCACGTTCATGGAGGTACTCGACACCTCCATCGCCAACGTCGCGCTCCCGCACATCGCCGGCTCGCTCTCCGCCTCGCAGGACGAATCCACCTGGGTGCTCACCAGCTACCTCGTCGCCAATGCGATCATCCTTCCTATCAGCGGCTGGATCTCCTCGGTCATCGGCCGCAAAAACTTCTACCTGATTTCTGTCGCGATGTTCACGGTCTTCTCCGCGCTCTGCGGCATCGCGCCGACGCTCGGCCTGCTGGTCATCTTCCGCGTGCTGCAGGGCCTGGCCGGCGGAGGCCTTCAGCCCTCCGTGCAGGCCATCCTCGCCGACCTCTTTCCCGGCAACAAGCGGGGCATGGCCATGGCTGTCTACACCGTCGCCATCATGTGCGCGCCCGTGCTCGGCCCCACTCTCGGCGGCTGGATCACCGACAACTACACCTGGCGCTGGATCTTCTACATCAACATCCCGGTAGGTGTGGCCTGCGCCATCCTCACCCGCATGGTCCTCACGGACCCCGAGCACCTCACCCGCAAGCGTCTCGCCGAGAAGGCCGAGCGTCTGCGCACCGGCATGAAGCTGCAGATCGACGGCACCGGCCTCGCCCTGATCAGCATCGGCCTGGCATCGTTAGAGATCGTGCTCGACAAAGGCCAGGAGCTCGACTGGCTCGGCTCAACCTTCATCGCCTGGGCGGCCGCCATCGCATTCCTCGCCCTCGCCGGAGCCGTCGCCTGGGAGCTCCACGTGAAGAATCCGGTCGTCAACCTTCGCCTGCTCAAGGAGCGCAACTTCGCCTTCTGCTGCGTGATCGTGCTCGGCGTTTACACCGCGCTCTACGCCTCAACCTTTCTGCTGCCACAGTTCATGCAACTGCTCATGGGCTACTCCGCCACCGCCGCCGGCCTCGCCATCTCGCCCGCCGGCCTGTTCACCATCATCGAAGTCCCACTCGTAGGCTGGGCACTCAGCCGCGGCTTCGACGCCCGCCGCATGATCGCCGTCGGCCTCGCCACCATCGCTCTCGGCACCTGGTGGCTCTCGCTCGGCAACCTCGACATGGGCGAGTCCAGCCTCATCTGGCCGCGCGTCGTCCAGGTCCTCGGCATCGGCATGACCACCGTGCCGCTCAGCACCATCATGTTCCGCTTCCTTCCCACCGACCAGAGCAGCAACGCCGCTGGCATCTACGCGCTCGTCCGCAACGAAGGCGGCAGCATCGGCATCGCCATCTCCAGCACCTTCCTCGAGCGCGCAGCCCAGACCCACCAGGCATACATCGGCGCCCACATGTCCGCGTCCAATCCCATGGCCCAGCGAGCCGCGCAGGCCTTCGCCGCCGCGCACGGCACCATCGCCTCCAGCGGCTCAGCGTCCAACAACGCTTATGCGGGCCTCGCCATGCTCTACGGACAAGTCCAGCGCCAGGCTGACCTGCTCGCCTACATGGACCAGTACCGCATGTTCGCTTACCTGCTCCTTTGCCTCTTGCCGCTCGTGCTGCTGCTCAAGCGGCCAAAGATGACCGGCAAGATCGAGCTCGAGGCTCACTAAGTTCTCCGCCGCTTCGTCTGACTGCGACATCCTGGAGACCCAAACCCGGGCACGCCGGAAAACCCGCATATCGTATACTGACCGCGTTTCCATCAGTCGAGGCCCTCTTTGTATACGCTCCCAGGTAAGCAAGTCTCCTGCCCGCGCCGTGTCATCGGCAAGGCTCTAGCATTCTCAGCTGCACTCCTGCTCGCGCTCGGGATTCCAGCGCTCACCGGTTGCGGCGGCAGTAGCACCCCTCCAGTTTCAGCAATCACCATCACAGGCCCGGCCAGCGACACGATCGATCCCGGCAACTCCGCCAGCTTCAGCGCCACCGTCACCGGAGGTCCTGCCACCGCGGGCGTCTCCTGGAGCCTTGCCGGCTGCGGCGCAACCAGCTGCGGCACACTTTCGAACTCGACCGCCACAGGTGTTACCTTCACAGCCCCCACCACGGTCGCAACCGCCTTCACCGTCACTCTCACCGCGACCTCGACGGCCCTTTCCACGATCACCCAGACCGTCAAGCTGAACGTCCCGGTTAACCCGGCGATCACCACGCCGGCGGGCGCGTTGCCCGGCGCCAGCTTTGGCGCGGCCTATACGGCCAGCCTTGCCGCAACCGGCGGCATCACGCCCTACACCTGGTCGATTACGCAAGGAGCCCTCCCCACCGGTCTCGCCATCAGCAAAACGACCGGCGCCATCAGCGGCAGTTCCACCTCAGCCGGTACGGCCAGCTTCACCGTCACGCTCACCGACTCGGGCAGTCCAGCCCTCACCGCCTCCACGGCCTTCACCATCACCACCCTCTACTCCCCACTCACCATCACCACCACGTCTCTGCCAAATGGGACGGCGGGTACTCCCTACAACGCGACCCTCGCCTCCTCTGGCGGCAGTGGCACCGGCTACACCTACGCGGTCACCGCCGGCACAGGCCTCAGCGCAGTCGGCCTCACCTTGTCGCCCAGCGGCGTCATCAGCGGCACGCCTACCACCGGCGAGACTGCTGGCATCGTTGCGGTCACGGTCACGGACAGCGCAGGGAATACCGCCAAACAAGTCCTCACCCTCACCATTACCTATCCCACGCTAACCATCACCTCACTGACTCCTCCCACCGACGTGGCCGGAGATCCCTATAGCTCGACCCTGACAGCCACCGGCGGCACGGGCACGGGCTACACGTGGAGTGTTACCTCGGGAGCCAGCAGCCTCGCAGCCGTCGGCCTCAGCCTGTCCAGCAGCGGCGTCATCTCCGGAGCTACGCCCGTTGCGGGCACTGCTTCCTTCACCGTGCAGGTCACCGATTCGGCCAACAATACCGCCACCGCGAACCTCACCATCACCATCACACCCGGCCTTACCGTCACGACGGCAACACTTCCTCCCGGCGTCCAAGGCACCGCCTACTCCGCCACGCTAGCTGCCACTGGCGGTAGCAATACCGGCTACACCTGGAGCGTAGTCTCAGGCACCGGTCTCAGTGCGGTAGGTCTTACGCTCTCGCCAACGGGCGCGATCACCGGTACGCCCAACGCCGGAGAAACTTCCGCGCCGTTCACCGTTCAGGTCGCCGACTCGGCCGGCAACAAAGCCACCGCAACCTTAACCCTGTCCGTAACGGCCGTAGCCTTCCAGGGCCAGGTTCTAAGCGGCACCAGCCCTGTCATCGGAGCCACGATCCAGCTCTATGCCGCAGGCAGCTCAGGAAATAGCTCCGCAGCAGTCCCGATGCTCACCCAGGTCGTGGCGACCGACGCCCTGGGTCTGTTCCAGCTCACCGGCAGCTACACCTGCGGGCAGAGCAGCACCGGCCAGACCATCCCCGCGACTGCCCAGCTCTACCTCGTCGCCAGCGGCGGAACGACGTCCACAACCTCGACCACCAGCAATCCGGCCCTCACGATGGTCACTGCAGTAGGTCCTTGCACCAACCTCACCGCAACCTCCTTCGACACGGTCAACGAGATCACCACGGCCGCCGCTGCCTGGGCACTGGCTCCCTTCGCCAGTTCGACGACGAACCTTGGTGCCTCTGCAACCAATACGCTGGGCATCACCAACGCCTTCCTCGACGCAGCTCTGCTCGCCAATCCCGCGACCGGCGCCGTAGCCACGCTTCCCGCCGGCCTGACGGTCGAAGCTGGCAAGCTAGCTGCCCTAGCCGACGCCCTGAACAGCTGCACCACTGGCACCGGAACAGCCTGCTCCGGTCTGTTCACGGCAGCCACGCCACCTTCAGGCACGGCCCCCACCGACACCTTCACCGCCGCACTCAACATCACCCACAACCCGGGCCAGAACGTAGCTGCGATCTTCGCCACCCTCCCAGCCACGCCACCGTTCCCAACCACCCTCATCGCCTCGCCCAACGACTGGACCATGTCGCTCACGGTCACCGGCAGTGGCCTCAACATGCCCACCGCCCTCGGCATCGACAGCCAGAACAACGTCTGGGTCGCCAACCAGGACGGGCCCCTCTCGGCCTTCAACCCCCAAGGCACACCACTCTCCTCCACTGGCTACGGCATCGTGAACGGCGTTCCCGTCATCGCGCAGGTCTATGGCCTCGCGATCGATCCCTCCAACAACATCTGGGTCACCAACGCCAACGGCGGGGGAGGCAATGGCAGTGTCACCGAGTTCTTCGGCGTCAATAACCCCGCCACACTCGGCACCTCCAGCAGCTTCACCGACAGCTCCTACAGTGTCCCCTACGCCATCGCCGCCGACACGAACGGCAACATGTACATCGCCAACAGCGGCAATTCCTCCGCTACCGTCGTGAATAGCTCCGGTGCCGTAGTAGGCGGGGGCCTCGGCTCCTCCTTGAACCTTGTCGCCTTCCCCCAGGCCATCGCCATCGACTCCACCCACGGCTTCTGGCTCTCCGGCGAAACCAACGTCGTCCACTACGCCGGCCCGAACGCTCCCACCCCCGGCTCCCTCCTCGCCAACGTCACCTGCTGCGGTGAATCCTATGGCATGGCCACCGACATCTCCGGAAACCTCTGGGTAGCCGACTTCCTCAGCGCTTCCGGCAGCGGGAACGGCGCGGTCGCCGAGATCGTCACCGATAACTCCGGCAACTCCACCGCCGCCATCTCCGGTCTCAACACCGGCGGCATCAACCATCCCATTTCGGTCGCCGTCGACGCCGCCCAGAATGTCTGGTTCTCCAACAACGTCGGTAACTCCATCACCGAACTCGCCGGCTCCACCAGCACCCTTCCAGTCGGCACCGCCCTCTCCCCCTCCACCGGCGTCTATGGGACCGGCGGCTTTGGCCTCGATGCCTCCCTCCTCGACCCCTTCACCCTTCTGCCGGATCGCTCAGGCAACCTTTGGATATCCAACGAAGGTCTCAACGCCATCACCATGTTCTTCGGCCTGGCCGCTCCCACGGTTACTCCCCTTCAACCCACCCCCACCGCTCCATGACCTCCCTGGCCCCATCCGCTACCTTTGGTCCTCAATTGTTTACCCTTGGGGTACTCAACCAATGCCATTCTTGTTAATAACTTGAGTATTACACCGAGAGGGTCCATTCATCGTAATGCGACCTTAAATAAATATAAAGAACACTGAAAGTTTGAGATTATAGTTTTCTAATCTATACCTGCGTTTGGCGGCCGCCCCCACTGGTAATCGCAAAAGGCAGCCGAAGTACCTGACCCCTGCATCGTGTACATCGGAGACCCACAATGAAGCTCTCGGCCCTTTCCAGCCTGTCTGTTCTCTCTCTCTGCATCGGAACCCTCACTCTGGTAGGTTGTGGCGGAGCCTTTTCCATGCCGGACTCGGTCCTATCGAGCGAGGGTGGAACTCCTGCCATCGTCGGAAGCGTCTACGGCGGCCACGCGCCGGTCGTTGGGTCGCACGTATACCTGCTCCAGCCCAGCACCGTCAACTACGGAGGCGCAGGCAGCGGCGCCACCCTCGGCATCGCCACGTCCATCCTCGGCACCGGCACCACCACCTCGCCCGGCGGGTACCCCCTCCATACGAACCCCGCCACCGGCGGCGATCCTGGTATCCCAGCAGGATGGCAATACGTCGTCAGCGACGCCAACGGCGAATTCAACCTCACGGGCGCCTATAGCTGCGTAGCCGGCCAGCCTGTCTACATTTACAACTATGGCGGTAACGCCACGGGCGGCACTGCCACCAACACCGGCATCGTCCAGCTCGCCATCCTCGGAAACTGCCCCAGCGCCGGCCAAACCAACTTCGGCCCAGGCTCCACCGATGCGCTCAGCTATGTCTACGTCAATGAGGTCTCCACGGTAGCCGCTGCATACGTCTTCCAGCCCTTCACCACCACGGCGACCACCTCGGCCCTGGCCAGTGCGATCTACGTAGGAACCTCCGGCACCACGCAGGCCCAGCTCGGCATCGCAAACGCCGCGTCTACGGCCGCTCAGCTCTATGACGTCCAGGGTCGTGGAGGAATCTCCACCGCCACCGGCGAGGGCGAAGGCCATGTGGCCAACACCCGCACCCAGGGCGGACTTCCCCTCAGGCCCAACGCCGGCAACGGCATCGTCCCCCAGGCCACCATCGATACCCTCGCCAACATCCTCGCAGACTGCGTTGACTCCACCGGTGGCACCTCCACCCAGTGCACCACGCTGTTCCACAACGCCACCGAGACCGGCGTCATCGGCGGCACAGCGCCCACCGACATCGCGCGCGCTGCCATGAACATTGCTCGCTACCCGGCCGGCAATTACAGCGGCGGCACGAAGCCCACGAGTTTCATCTCCAACATCTATCCCCTGGGCAACGGCACAGCGCCTTATCTGCCCAGGCTCACGACCCAGCCAAACGACTTCACCATCGGCATCCTCTATCCCTTCCTCCAAGTAGGAGGCTATGGAGCCTCAAACTCCGACGTCGAGAAAGCCGAGAGCATCGCAGTCGACCAGCTGGGCCAGATCTGGATTACCGCGCAGGGCGGTCTGTTTAGTCCGAGCGCCGATCGCTGGTCCCCCACCGGTGTTGCCAACGCCACCAATAACACCTCGGGGAGCGGCAACTACCTCTACGGTTACGTGTCGGTCGACGGCAATAACAACGCCTGGACAGGAAACGCCAACAGCACCGCCGGCACCAGCATCTTCTTTGCTGGATCGAACGGCTCCTTTACCACCACCTACGGCTCAGGCTACAGCGATGCCTACACCTTGATCACCGACATCAGCGGCAACGCCTACTTCTGGGCTTCCAACGCTGGTGGCGCGGGCGCCTCCTACAACACCCACGGCGAAAACGAGATGTGGGTCTACAATTCCGCCGGCACGCTGACCAGCAACTCCGCCACCTGCAACGGCAACCGCGGCCCATTTGTGTACTACTGCAGCAGCGACTTCCTGATCAATAGTGGGGAAAACGCTGCCCACGGCGCGATCGAAGCTGCAAACTCGACCACGACCTCTCCGGGTTCCGCGGGAGCCCTCTGGATCACCACCGAAACCGGTGCCTACCAGATCTCAAGGGTCACGCAGGCCGGAGGCAAGGACTTCCAGTTCTCGACCAACTTCCAACAGCCTGAGTTCCCTTCGCTGGATCGCTTCGGCCATGCCTGGATCCCGGTCTATAACACCGCTGGATCCATCTACAAGATCACCACGACAGGAACCACTCCGTACTACACGTATAACCAGCTCACGAGTGCCACCACCGGAGCCACCATAGTCAATCCCTTCGGTTCAGCGATCGACGGAAACAACAACCTCTGGGTCACCATTCGTTGCGGCGGTCCTGGGAACAATTGCGGTGCTCCAGGTACCAACGCCTCCACGCTCGTCGAGATCAACACCACCAACGGTCTGGCTATCTCGCCGCCAAAGAACTACAGCCCAGTCGCTCTAACCACCACCGGAACCACGTTCAATCTGTTCACCGATCCCCTCAACGTTGCCATCGATCCCTCCGGCAATCTGTGGATCACGAACTACGACGGTACCGCCACCAACGGCGGTGAAGTCGTCGAGATCATTGGTGCAGCCGCGCCAGTGGTCACCCCACTCTCGCTCGCAGCCGGCAACAACATGCTCGGCACCAAACCTTAACGTTTACCGAAAGCCTCAGCCCTCGGCGCAGCCTCTGCGCCGGGGGCTTTTTCGTTAACCCGGCGTATTCGGCGTAAACTATTGACTCTCTCCCAAATTGAATTGAGGGCACTACGTTGAGCATCAGCCTTCGCCAGCATTTCTGTACCATCGCCGCGCCTGGAAAGGCCTTTTCCGTTCTGGCGGCTGGGATCCGCGGCTCCTTGCTCCTGGCACTTGGACTAATCGCCGTCACCGGTTGCGGTGGGCCAACCAGCTACCCGACGGCGATTACCGTCACGGGCCTGGCGAGTGGAACCATCGAGCCCGGCGCCTCAGCCAGCTTTACGGCAGCCGTCGCCGGCGGCCCGCTGGACTCTGGCGTCTCCTGGAGTCTCGGCGCCTGCAGCGCAACCAGCTGCGGCACGCTTTCGAACCCCACCAGCACCAGCGTCACCTACACCGCGCCAGCCACGGTACCAACCGCTTTCACTGTCACGCTGAGTGCCTCAGCTGTCGCCCAAAGCCCCTTGACCCAGACAGCCGTAACCCAGACCATCAAGCTGACCGTCCCAACCAACCCCACGATCACCACGCCGGCCGGCGCGCTGCCCGCACCCAGCTTCGGCTCTGCCTACACCACAAGCCTTGCCGCAACCGGCGGCATCACGCCCTACACCTGGTCGATCTCGCGAGGAGCGCTGCCCCCCGGCCTGACCCTCTCACTCACCACCGGTGTCATCAGCGGCACGCCCACTTCGGCCGGCACTGCCAGCTTTACCGTCATGGTCACCGACTCCGGTTCGCCTGCTCTCACCGCCTCCTCCGCCTTCACCATCACAACCGTGATCCCCCAGGGAAGCTTCCAGGGCCAGGTTCTAAGCGGCACCAGCCCTGTCATCGGAGCCACGATCCAGCTCTATGCCGCAGGCAGCTCAGGAAATAGCTCCGCAGCAGTCCCGATGCTCACCCAGGCCGTGGCGACCGACGCCCTGGGTCTGTTCCAGCTCACCGGCAGCTACACCTGCGGGCAGAGCAGCACCGGCCAGACCATCCCCGCGACTGCCCAGCTCTACCTCGTCGCCAGCGGCGGAACGACGTCCACAACCTCGACCACCAGCAATCCGGCCCTCACGATGGTCACTGCAGTAGGTCCTTGCACCAACCTCACCGCAACCTCCTTCGACACGGTCAACGAGATCACCACGGCCGCCGCTGCCTGGGCACTGGCTCCCTTCGCCAGTTCGACGACGAACCTTGGTGCCTCTGCAACCAATACGCTGGGCATCACCAACGCCTTCCTCGACGCAGCTCTGCTCGCCAATCCCGCGACCGGCGCCGTAGCCACGCTTCCCGCCGGCCTGACGGTCGAAGCTGGCAAGCTAGCTGCCCTAGCCGACGCCCTGAACAGCTGCACCACTGGCACCGGAACAGCCTGCTCCGGTCTGTTCACGGCAGCCACGCCACCTTCAGGCACGGCCCCCACCGACACCTTCACCGCCGCACTCAACATCACCCACAACCCGGGCCAGAACGTAGCTGCGATCTTCGCCACCCTCCCAGCCACGCCACCGTTCCCAACCACCCTCATCGCCTCGCCCAACGACTGGACCATGTCGCTCACGGTCACCGGCAGTGGCCTCAACATGCCCACCGCCCTCGGCATCGACAGCCAGAACAACGTCTGGGTCGCCAACCAGGACGGCCCTCTCTCGGCCTTCAACCCCCAAGGAACACCACTTTCCTCTACCGGCTACGGCGCCGGCACAACCGCCCAGGTCTTCGGCTTGGCCATCGACCCCTCCAACAACATCTGGGTTACGAACTACAACGGGGCCGGTGGCACCGGTAGCGTCACAAGGTTCTTCGGCGTCAATAACCCCGCCAGCCTCGGCACCTCCATCACCACCACCGACTCCCTCTGCTACCCCACCGCCGCTGCCGCTGACACCAACGGAAACGTCTTCATCGCAAACGAGGAATGCTCCTCCGCTACTATCCTCGACAGCACCGGCAGCGCCGTCACGCCCTTCCTCGGCGCGTCCTTCGGCCTCTCCGCCAAGCCTCTCTTTCTTGCCGTCGATACCGCGCACGGCGTCTGGCTCTCCGACAACGACTTCACCATCGCTCACATCGCAGCGCCCTCCACCGCCTACCCCAGCGGCCAGCTCCTCAGCCATCCCACCTGCTGTTACGAATCCCGCGGCATCGCCCTCGACGCTCAAGGCAACGCCTGGGTAGCCAATTACCTCAACAGCAGCATCAGCGAAGTCGCCCCCAACGGAACCGTTCTCATCAACCAGCAAACCGTCGCCAGCGGCAACGCCACTCCCTACGCCGCCACTGTCGACGCGGCCCAGAACGTCTGGTTCACCAGCCTCGACAGCTCCTCCATCCTCGAGATAGCCGGCTCCTCTGCCACGAAACCCGGCGCCGAACTCTCCCCAGCCACCGGCGTCCACGGCCATAGCGGCCTTGGCCTCGACGCCAACCTGACTCAGCCTTACAGCCTCGCCTCCGATCGTTCCGGAAACCTCTGGGTCTCGAACAACGGAGAAAACGCCCTCGTCATGTTCTTCGGCCTTACCGCTCCCACCGTCACCCCGCTCCAACCCGTTCCCACCGCTCCGTAGCCTCTCCTCATTCTGACGACCAGCGTTCAGACCGTTGGCCACGTACAGGTAGAATCATTGCTGCATGAGGCACAAGTTCCCATCGACGCTCCCCTGTCCGCAAGCCCCCCGACTTGACAGAAGTGACACCGCGGCGAGCCCTAAAATCGCCAGAATTCCGTCCCCGAAAAATCGCCCCGAGGTCAAATCGGACGATCCCCGCATCCGGGCCGCCTGGTTCGCAAAGTGCGCAACCCGAAACCGGGCTATAGCGGTCGATTTGCAACCCGAAACCCACAGGAACTGTACTCAAAACCCACGGAATTTCGTCAAAAACGTGCGCAACCCAACCCTTCGGCTGCAGGCGGCCGCCTGATGTCCACCCGCGTCCGCTCCTTCTGCAAAATAAATCTAGGCCTGGCCGTAGGCCCCCCTCGCCCCGACGGCTTCCACTCCCTCTCCACCGTCTACCAGACCCTCCAACTCAATGATTTTGTGATAGTTACAGCACGTCGCGCGGCGGTGACGACGATCGAGATCACCTCCAACCACCGCGGCGTTCCCCGTACCGAAGCCAACAACGCCGAACGTAATACCGCTTGGCGAATGGTCCACAAAACCCTCGAACGCCTCAAGATCACCGCAAATGTCCACATCCACATAGAAAAGACCCTGCCCGTCCAAGGCGGGATGGGTGCCGGCTCCGCCAATGCAGTCGCCGCAACTCTAGGATTAGAAAGGGAGTTAGGCGTGGCACTCCGGGGCCCCGAGCGCCTGGAAGTAGCCGCCGAAGTAGGCTCCGACGTCCCCCTCTTCCTGCTCGGCGGCACCGTACTCGGTCTCAACCGCGGCGAAGAAGTCTACCCCATCCCAGACTCAAGTCCTTTGCAATGTGTAGTTGCACTGCCTGAGATCGGCGTCTCGACGGCCCTCGCCTTCCAACAACTTGACGCCAATCAATTGACTTCCGGCCCGTCTGTGGATAAACTAAAGCAGTTGAGCCGCGCTCTAGCCTCTGTCTGGTCGACAACTGGCGTCGAGTCTGGCCCCTCCGGTATCGCTTTTATGAACCGTTCTGGATTGATTCCAGACGACTTACCCACGGGTAGGGCCTCAGAGTTGAGGGACGTATCAGGCGATCTGGCCGAGAATCCCCTTCTCGCGCTTGTCCGCACCGGGATTGAGAACGACTTTGAAGAGGTCGTCTTCTCGCAGCATCCCTCCTTGCGTTCAACCAAGCGTGATTTGATGGGAAGTTCTGGAGAATCTGCGTGTTACGCAGCTCTCTCGGGTTCTGGTTCGGCGTTGTTTGGACTCTATAAGTCACAAGCAGACGCTCTCGCCGCTCAACATCGTGTCCAACAAAACGGCACGCGGGCAATCTTAACCGAAACCCTGCCTCGCCAAGATTATTGGAATACGATGTTCGCAGAGTGACTTCACCGGCAACAAGCGCGCCGGCAGTACTGGGCGATCGACTAATGGTAGGTCAAGTGCCTTTGACGCACTTTGTCTAGGTTCGAATCCTAGTCGCCCAGCCATTCAGTCGTTCGCGAGATTTACGGGAGGATCCGTAAGTCCTGCGTTCAAAGAAGTTAGGGAACTTTTGATTTTTCGCGATGGAACCGATATCGCACGAAGATTGAGCAAGACCCGCACATGTATCTCGGCCCAACGCCGATGCGCGGGAGTAGCAGGAAGTTTGCAGTTAGCCAGAGGATGAACTAATTCCACGGCGATTCAATAAGGAACCAAGCTCTCGCACCATGCAGATGACCGGTGATGAAACAGTGCCGGCCGCATAGTAGTAAGGCAAGCAGTAATGGAATAACCCAAAGGTCAACCAGCCTGGAGGATTTCAACGTGAGCGAACAAGACACGACTGTGGTTCCTTTCCCGAGTTCTAACCATGAAGTCTCCACTGCAAGGGCCACATCGGCCACACCCGCGGTGGAGCAACCGAAGCAAGTTGCCGAGCCGGTATTGACGCTGGCGACCGCTGCTCCGGGCACGAAGGCGGTAGATGCGAAGGCAGGAGAGAAAAAACGCTCCTCGCGCCTGAGTGAAGACAAGCGCTTCAAGATCTTCTCCGGCTCGGCGAACCGGCCGTTGGCGGAGGAGATTGGTAAGTTTCTGGGTGTACCTGTCGGGGAGACGCGGTTACAACGCTTCTCCGATGGCGAAACCCACTTTCAGCTCATTGAAAATGTGCGTGGCGCGGACGTATTTCTGATCCAACCCACATGTCGTCCAGTCGACCAGCACCTGGTTGAACTGCTGATCATGATGGACGCGCTGAAGCGTGCCTCGGCAGGGCGGATCACGGTTGTGGTTCCGTATTACGGTTATGCGCGCCAGGATCGTAAAGATCGTCCGCGCGTCGCGATTACCTCCAAGCTGGTGGCAGATTTGCTGACTACCGCTGGAGCGAATCGGGCGTTGTTTGTAGATTTGCACGCAGCGCAGATCCAAGGCTTCTTCAATATTCCTGTGGATCACTTGTTTGCGAGCCCGGTGCTGGTTGGGTATTTCCGCGACTTGAACTTGCCTAATCTTACGGTGGTGAGTCCGGATGCAGGCGGCGTAGAACGCGCGAGATTCTTTGCGCAGAGATTAGAAGTGCCTTTGGCAATCGTTGATAAACGCCGGACAGATATCAACGTAACCGAAGTGATGAACGTGATCGGCGATGTGCGCGGAAGGACTTGTTTGATCCTCGATGACATCATCGACACGGCAGGAACGCTGGTTAAGACGGCAGAGGCGTTGCTGGAGCAGGGTGCTGAAAAAGTTTATGCGTGTGCCACTCATGCGGTTCTCTCGGGACCGGCTGTGGAGAGAATCAAGGCGTCGAAGCTGGAACAGGTAGTGGTGACGAATACGGTGCCACTTTCGGAAGAGGCACAGCAGGTGGAGAAGATCAAGGTGCTATCGATTGCCGGTTTGTTAGGCAGAGCGATCGAGAGCATTCACATGGAGACGTCGGTGTCGACGCTCTTCAACTAGGGTTTTGCAGTTTGCAAGAAGGTTTGCAGTGCAGGAAAGGGAGCGAGGCTCAACCTCGTGCCCGAAAGGACAAAGAAGATGGCAGAGAAAAAGATTGAAGCGGTGGTGGCAACGCCCCGCACGGGAACATTCAACAAGAACCATGCGCGCCGCGTGCGCGTTGAAGGGCTGATTCCGGCCGTGGTGTATGGCGCCGGTCACGAGTCGGTTGCGGTCACGGTTGATCCCAAGGTCATTACCAAGATTCTGTATTCCGACTCCGGCCACAACACGATCTTCGATCTCACCATCGAGGGTGCGGGCGTGACGAAGGCCATGATCGTCGACTGGCAGAATGAGCCCATTAAGGGCAAGCTGCTGCACATCGATCTGAAGCGCATTGCGATGGACAAGGCAATGGTCGTCTCGGTGCCGGTGCAGTTGGTCGGTGTTCCCGCCGGTGTGAAGAACTCTGGTGGCATTCTGAGCCAGGTACTTCACGAGGTCGAGATCGAGTGCTTGCCGGGCGATATTCCGGGCCACATCGACGTGGATGTTTCCAACCTGGATCTTCATGGCGCGATCCATATCTCCGATCTGCCCCACACCGGCAAGTTGAAGTTCCTGGGCGACGAAGATGCGTTGGTTGCTCACGTAACCGTGATGAAGGAAGAAGTTGTGGCTGAGCCGGTTGCTGGTGCGGCCGAGCCCGAGGTAGCGAAGAAGGGTAAGCAGGATGCGCCTGCTGCTGATGCAGCAGCTGCAGCTCCAGCGGACAAGGGCGGCAAGAAGTAGTTTGAAAGGCGTTGTGCGAGCGTGAAGCTGATTGTCGGTCTTGGGAATCCTGGTCCGGAGTACGCGTTCACGCCGCACAACGCCGGGTTTCTGGCGATTGACCGCATTGCAGAGATCTGCGATGTGCAGATTGCTAACCGTCGCGGACGAGCGTTGACGGGGAGGGCTAAGCTGGCAGGACACGATGTACTGCTGGCTAAGCCGGAGACTTTTATGAATCTGAGCGGGCTTTCCGTAGCTGCTCTGTTGAACGAGTTGGAGCTTGGCATTGAGGACTTGATTGTCCTGTATGACGATCTGGCAATTCCGCTGGGTACGATTCGCATTCGCGAGCGTGGTTCAGCGGCCGGGCATAACGGAGTGAAGTCGATCTCCGGAGTGCTTGGCACCGAGGAGTGGACGCGCATCCGTATCGGAATTGGCAAACTGCCGACCGAGATCGGAGGCATCGTCAAATCCGGCGGGAAAGATTTTCTTCTGGCACCGATGCGCAAGCAGATGCTGAAGGAGCTGGACGAATCGCTCGACCAGGCAGTACGCGCGGTTGAGGCTGTGCTGACGAAGGGTGTCAGCGCGACAATGAATGAGTTCAATCGCAAGGTTGAGCCAGGTAGTGAGAACGGCGTTTCTTGATTTAGCAGCAACAATCTTCCACACCGGTTTCGGATGGAAGTTTCAACCGAAGCGGTGCGGGGCAGAACCCCGCAGAAAGAAGTAGAGATGAATCGCACTTACGAAATCATGTTTATCGTTCGGCCCGATGTTGAAGAGGCCGAGCTCGACAAGCTCATTGAGACCTTCTCCGGCTATGTAACCGGCGGCGGTGGCACGGTGAAGACGACCGAGAAGATGGGTCGCCGCCGGCTGGCGTACACCGTCAAGAAGTTCAACGATGGCTTTTACGTTCTGCTCATCGTCGAAGCCCCTGCGTCGCTGATCTCCGAGATCGAGCGTCGTCTGCGCGTCTCCGAGCAGGTGATCAAGTTCATCACGGTTCGCATGGACGAGGAAGACAAGCGCGTGGCCAAGATCAAGGCTCACCGCGATGCGCATGTGAAGCGCAGCGCCCAGCCCCAGGTCAATGTAGAGGCTGCTGCGGCCGAGACCCCCGAGGCTTCTGCCGCAGAGACCGCTGCTGCCGCTGAGCCGGTAGCCGAGGCTGAGCCCGCAGTCGCTTCGTAAAGCAGGCGTCGCTCGCCAGAAATACAAGCTTCGCAGGCTGGAAGATTCCGGTCTGCTGACAGGACAAACGCAACGCTGCAAGATGCTTCCACGATCTTCGAATACACGATGAAGATCCAGTCCAGAGGCCCAACGGCGGGTCTGGAGCACGAGCAGCAGAACCGGTCGATGGCACAAGAGCCATCGGCAGACAAAGGATAAGCAACATGGCTGACGAGATAGTGAACCAGACAGCACCCGCGGCACCGGCTGCGGCATCGACCGAGGGTAGCGCTCCGGCGCCACGCACCGGCGGTTATCAAGGGCAGGGCGGCCCGCGCTCGGGCGGATCGCGCCCACCGCGTCCTGCAGGAGCTGGCGGCGGCGCAGGCGGAGCTGGCGGACGCAAATTCTTCCGCCGCAAGAAGGTTTGCAAGTTCACCGTGGAGAAGATCGACACGATCAGCTACCGCGATGTGCGCCTGCTGCAGCAGTTTGTGTCGGACCGCGGCAAGATCATTCCGCGTCGTTTGACGGGCACCAGCGCTCCGTTCCAGCGTAAGCTGACGCGCGCCATCAAGCAGGCCCGTGCGATTGCTCTGCTGCCGTTTGCAGCGAAGTTCTAGTTCAACCCGCGTCCATATGGGGCGCGCACCCGAGTACGTTGGAGGCGTGTGATGGAAGTCATATTGAAAGAGGATGTAAACAAGCTGGGCCACCGCGGCGATGTGGTGAAGGTCGCTGACGGTTATGGCCGCAACTACCTGTTGCCGGGCAAGCTGGCAATGGAAGCCACCCCGGCGAACAAGGCTGTGATCGAGCAGATGAAGGCTTCGGCCATTCGCAAGTCTGCTGCTGAGAAGGGCGGAGCCGAGGATCTGGCGACGAAGCTGAATGACGTTGTGCTGACGTTCGAGCGCAAGACGGGCGAGAACGATCATCTGTTCGGATCGGTGACGTCGCAGGATATCGCGCACGCGCTTGAGGCTGAGGGCTACAAGGTCGATCGCCGCAAGATCCACCTTGAAGAGCCGCTGAAGTCGGTGGGCGAGTTCCATGTGCCGATCAAGCTGCACCGCGAGGTGTCGGCGCACGTTCAGGTGAACATCAAGAGCGATGCTCCGGAGCGTTCGGCTGAAGAGGCGGCAGTGGCCGATGACTCGGTGTTCAAGTCGACGTACACTGGCGAGTTGGATGACAACCGCGACTAGTTGATCGAAGGTTTACAGCAACGCCCGCGCCTCCGGATTGGAACGCGGGCGTTGTCGCGTTGAGGGGAGTCTTGTCAAGCGTTTCGGAAGGAGCCAAGGGTGGGCGGGGGATGCTAGGCTAAGTCCATGTGTGGTCGGTATTTCCGTAGGTCAGATAAGCAACATATCGCTGAGCGATTTCATGCGCGGAAGGTCTTTGAGGATCCGCTCGCGGCGGACTATAACATCGCGCCGACGACGTTTCAGCCTGTCATCCGGTTGAGTCGGGATTCAGGTGAGCGAGAGATGGCGCTGCTGCGATGGGGGATGGTGCCGTTCTTCGCGACGAGCTTGAAGGAATTCAAGGGAATGACGACATTCAACGCTCGGGCGGAGACGATAGCGACCTCGGCGACGTGGAGGGAATCCTTTAAGCGACGCAGATGTTTGATCCCGGCAGATGGGTTTTATGAGTGGGAGGAAAAGTATGGAGAGGTGCGCGCGGGGGCGCGACCTAAGGCGCAATCCAAGAGTGGAAGGCAGCCCTACGCGATCACATTGCATGCCGGTGGCGGGGGCCTTATGGCGTTTGCGGGGTTGTGGGATGCATGGAAGGAGCCGAAGAAGTCTCCGCAGGAAGTGGACCGCTGGCTGCAGAGCTTTGCAATCGTGACGACGGAGGCGAATGAATTGATGTCGACGATCCATACGCGGATGCCGGCGATTCTGCACGCGAGGGATTGGGAGGAATGGTTAGACAGGGATGATTCGAGACCAGCGCCGGCGCATCTGTTGCGGCCCTATGAGTCGGATGAGATGAAGGTGGAACTCTGCAATACCGCGGTGGGTAACGTGCGGAATAACGGGCCGGAGATGTTGAATAGCGCCTAGAGAGCGGTAGGCACAGATCCTCAAGACCGACGAACGCTCTTTCGAAGTGGGCTTGCGGTAGGCGTGATAAGCGTCACCGCTTCGGTGCATAGGACCGCATGAAGATGTAGGTGGCGTCTTCTGCTAAGAAGCGGACCGATCACTCCATGGAAACACGAAAGCAGGGCCTATGTTGAACACTCAAGGGTTGAATATCTCCGAAGGTCAGGGAATGCAGCTGGTCTGCGCTGGAGACGTGATGGGATGGCTGGGCGGATTGCCGCTGGCAATGATCGAGGATGTTCGGATGGGAAGACCTGCTTCGAGCGCGAAGATCGCATACGCCGCTGGCAGTGTTGGCGCGATGGATTGTGCGAGCGGGACAGGGGAGTGCGGTGTGGGTGCGGACTGCGCTGGTGGATCCGGATGTTGCGGCATCGGCGGAGATTGCGCTGGGCACTAGGGGCAGTGCAGAAGCGTGTGTTTCGACTGAAGCTGGCTGACGACGTAGTCTACGCGGAGAGCGCTGGAAAGCACCTGTTCCTGCAACCGGAGTTGCCTGATTGGATGGTGGTGAATCAGAACGGAGCGATCCTGTTGTCGCGGTGCGATGGCACGACGATGGAAGAAGTATTGGGAGAGGCGACGGAATCGGGCTGGGAACAGGCAAGTGCACTGTTCGCCGAAGCGCTGGCCCGCGGAGTCCTTGTGAATGTCCCCGACCATGCAAGGGCGAAGACCCTGAAGATCGTACGCCGCAGGCAGCGTGAGAGCCCTCAGAAGCTGAGCATGGTGCACTTGAAGCTGACCAACCAGTGCAATCTTGGTTGCAGCTACTGCTATGCGCAGAGTGGTAAGCGATCGGGTGCATTGTCCTGGGGGGAGTTGGAGATGATCGCCCGGGACGTGGCCGCGTTGTCGGATTCGGTAGCGTATGCGCTCTCCGGTGGCGAGCCGTTGCTGCATCCTAGCGTGCTGGACTTTGCGGAGAAGCTGAAAGCAGCTGGAAACAAGGTTCATCTGCTTACCAATGGGTCGTTGATCGACAGCGCGAATGCAGAACGTATCGCGGCCGCTGTCGATGTGGTGAAGATCAGTCTCGATGGAAGCAATGACGCTGTGCACTCGGCGACACGAGGAAAGGGAAACTTCGCGAGGGTAACGCGGGCGATCGAACTATTGCTGGAACACGGCGCCAATGTAGTCGTAGCGATGACCGTCACGCGGGCGAACTGCGCTGACATAGCGGCGATGGTGGCACGCTATGGCTCACGCCTGGCGTTGCAGCCGCTTTTCAAGGCGGGACGAGCCAGCGTAGCAGACGACTTAGCGCTTACAGGAGGAGAATACTACCGGGTGCTCGCAGCGGTGGAAGGAGTGGCTCCGATGAGAGATGTCTGCGCAAAGCTGAACTCGCTGCGCGGCCGTGGGGTGCGAAGGTGCGCGATGGCGGAAAGAGAGATCAGCATCGCAGAAACCGGAGACGTATATCCTTGCCAGTTGCTACATGACGAGCGTTTTCGGGCAGGAAATATACGCGAGCGTTCGCTGGGAGAGATCTATTGGAAGTCTCCTGTGTTTGCAAAGATGAGGCAAATCAGCGTAGACACGTTGGCGAAATGCTCAGCATGCGCCGTGCGATATCTATGCGGCGGAGCCTGCCGAGCGCGAGATTTATTTGAGGTTGGGTCGGAGGAATTGGTGGGCGAATTCTGCGCCTATGAGCGGGAGGCGTTGCTGAGAGGAATCTTTGACTCGGCCGAGATGCAACGAGTCTAGAAGCTACTCGTACTTGAGCGTGGCGACTGGGTCCAGGACGGCGGCCCGGTTGGCAGGAAGGGTTCCAAAGATGACTCCAACTGCGACCGATGTAGCGAGGGAGATGACCGCGGCCCAGTACGACAGCGGGATGGCGAACGGGGTAAAGAGCCCAACGCTGAAGGGTACTGCCAGCCCGATGACGGTGCCGACCAACCCTCCCGAAAGTGAGAGGAAAACTGCTTCTGTCAGGAACTGGAGTCGAATTTCGCGGCTGGTAGCGCCGAGGGCCTTGCGTATGCCGATTTCCTTGATGCGTGCCTGAACATTTGCAAGCATCGAATTCATGATGCCAACGCCGGAAACGACGAGCGTGATCGCTGAGGCAAGGACAAGCACAACGGTGAGCATGTTAGCGATACTGCGCATCTTGGAGAGAATGTCGGTGAGAGTCTGAGCGGTGTACTCGCTGGTTGGGCGATGGCGGCTGGAGATCAGTGCGGTGATGCGCCTGGCCGCGGGCTCCACGTCGGGGGTGCTGTTCATGCTGAAGAAGATCTCTTTGAGGTCGTTGGTACCGCTAAAGTAGCGGCCGACCTCGTAGGGGACTAGCAGAGTATGGTTGCTGATCTCGGACGAACCAAACGTATCAATGCTTTCAGTGAAAACGCCGATGATGGTGAAAGGAATGCCGCGGATGGAAAGGGTTTGGCCTATAGCAGCACCGTAGCTGCCATAGAGTTCAATGGCCATAGGGCCGACGATATCGGCAACATAGGCGTGAGTGAGGGCGTCCTGGTCGTCGAAGAAGCGGCCGGCTTTGATCTTGAGACCGCGAATGTCTTTGTATTCCGGGCTGACGCCGAGCAGCATCGCGTCTTTTGTTTGACCATTACCGATGGCAATGCTGTCATGAAATTCGAGCATCGGCGAACTATAGCGGATGCCCGGAACCTGCTGGTCGACGGTCTCCATGTCCCTTATCGTGAGGTAATCGGGAGTACTGACGTTGTTTGGGCCCATGACAACGCCGCCGGTATATTGCATCTCGACTTTATTAGGGCCAAGCGAAGAGATGGTATCGATCGCGTACTGCTTGCCTGTGAGCCCCACCGTGGCGACGAGCACGATGGAGGCGGACCCGATGACCATGCCGAGCATGGTAAGCAGGAAGCGGGTCTTGCTGGCGCAGAAGCTATCGTACGCGAGGTTTAACGTCTCACGAAACGCGACGGTGGAACGCGCGCTGCGGAGAGTATTTTCGAAAGTGTCGCGGACAGTCGTCATGAGCGAGAAGAGTCGAAGTTAAGTAGTTTAAGTATCGCAGGGCGGGCAAAATGCAACCAGCGCAAGCCGAGATTTACGTATGTTGGATGCCGGAGCGCCTAGGTCGATTCTCCCCACCGGGAGAGTATTGCAACCATCGGGACAAAACTTCAACTCAAGCTCTGAAGCGTGCGACATGCGCTGTTCTGGTTGAGTAGGGGGGATAAAAAGCGGCACCCCGGAGGAGGCAAAAGGGGTGCCGCGAACTTTCGTATTTGGGACGCCGTACTGAAGACTCGTCGCGCAAATGCTCGGGGTGCCGCGGTAGGCGAGAACAGCAGCTCAGGCTCTCGCTACAGAAAAAGACTGTATCGGAGGGGCGCTCGAATGCACATCGATCAATGGGTTGGATTATTTTCAACCCGCTAAAGCTGGTTAGAGGGCCGGTTTCGCACGGGCTGTATGTCGAGTCCGAGGTCGAGGGCGCGGACACTGTGGGTGAGGGCCCCTACTGAGATGAGGTCGACGCCTGTTGCGGCGATGTCGCGGATTCGGTCGAGGGTGATGCCGCCGCTGGCCTCGGCGAGGGCTCGTCTGTTGATTTGCCGAACTGCGGTCCGAAGATCCTCGATTGAAAAGTTGTCGAGGAGAATGGTGTCGACGTTGGCGGCGAGGACGGCGTCGATCTGGTCGAGGCGGTCTACTTCAACTTCGAGGTGAGCGGTGTGGGGGAGCGCTGCGCGCGCGGCCAATAGATCTTCTGTTAGGGTGCGGGGACTGGAGGAGGCGAGGACCGCCAGGTGATTATCCTTCGCCATTACGGCGTCCGATAACGAGAAGCGATGATTGTGGCCGCCTCCGCAGCGGACGGCGTAGCGTTCGAAGATGCGGAGGCCGGGGGTAGTCTTGCGAGTATCGGTTATTTTTGCGCGAGTGCCTTTGGTTTCCTGCACATACGCCGCCGTTAGGGTGGCGATGCCGGATAGACGCTGCGCGAGGTTAAGGGCGACGCGCTCGGCTTGAAGGATTCCGCGAGCCGGTCCATGAATGGTTGCGATAACAGAGCCGGGTGTAAAAGCCTCGCCGTCAATGATATGGAAGTTGGTGCCGATGCTGGGGTCGGTGAGCGAAAAGGCCGCGGCTACTACGTCCTGGCCGCAGAAGAAGCCTGGTTCGCGTGCCACGAGCTGCGCTGTAACTGTGGCTGTGGCGGGAATTAGGGCCTGCGAGGTTAGGTCTCCCCAAGGAGCGTCTTCGAGAAGCGCCATGCGCACGATGGTGTCGACGGCTTCGCAGCTGGGTTTCATGAGCATGAGACGGCGACCTGTGGGGTATTGATCGTACGGATGTTCTTGCTCCGAAGGTATATGAGGGAGCGTTCAAAGTCTGCGGACGGGTGGGGGAAGTCGGTGCGGTAGTGGGCGCCGCGGGACTCCTCGCGCGCTAGTGCCGCCGTGACGAGGGCGCGTCCGAGAGCGAGAAGATTCGCGGTTTCAAGATCATAGACGGCTACGCCGTCGACATGAGAATTGGTCAAAGTCTGCAGGGTCGACTGGAGATCGGTGGCGTTGCGCTCGATGCCGGCGTGGGTCCAGAGGAGCGTTTGGAGCTGGGGGCGGGTGATGGGAGCGGTGCGGTGCTGTGGCCCCGGGATCGCTATAGGTGTTCCAGGGAAAGGGGTTATGGTTGTCAAGGGCGAGTCGGGTTCAAGCAGGAGGTGAGCGCAGCGCCAGGCGAAGGTCAGGCTTTCGAGGAGGGAGTTGGATGCCAGGCGGTTGGCGCCGTGAACTCCGGTGCAGGCTACTTCGCCGACGGCGTAAAGTCCCGGGATTGAGGATCTTCCGTAGGAGTCGGTACGGATCCCGCCCATCCAGTAGTGGGCGGCGGGAGTGACGGGGATGGGTTGGCGGGACCAATCGAGGTTGCGGGCCCGGGTTTCGGTGTCGATGGAGGGGAAACGGTGGGCTAGAAAGTCGGCGGAGAGGTGCGTAGCGTCCAGGAGGACTGGAAATCCTTGCTGGAGAGCCATTTGGCGGGCGATGCCCCTCGCGACGACGTCGCGGGGAGCTAGTTCGGCGGCCGGATGGATTTGTGGCATGAAGCGGTTGCCATGGATGTCGAGGAGTACGGCGCCTTCGCCGCGGACGGCTTCGGAGATGAGGAAAGGTGTTGATTCTAAGCCGGTTGTGGAGGCCAGGGCGGTGGGGTGGAACTGGTAGAACTCCAGGTCAGCGAGCTGGGCGCCGGCGCGGAGGGCCATGGCTGTGCCGTCGCCTGTGGCGACGCTGGGGTTGGTGGTGTGTAGGTAGAGCTGGCCGGCTCCGCCGCTTGCGAGGATGACGGCGTCGGCGTCGATGGTGCGGAGAAGGCCATTGGAATCAATGATTTCCAAGCCTGTCACGACGCCGTTTTTGAGGACCAGGTCGAGGGCGAAGGTGTGCTCTAGGACATTGATTTGATTGGTGTTGCGGACGGCGCGGACTAAGGTGGTTTCGATGGAGAGGCCGGTGGCGTCGCCTCCGGCATGGAGGATACGTGCTTTAGAATGAGCAGCTTCCAGGCCTCTGGCCAGGTCGCCGGAGGGGGTTTGGTCGAAGGGGACGCCGTAGGCGATGAGGTCGCGGATGCGGGCGGGGCCTTCCGTGCATAAGATGTTGACGGCGTTGGGGTTACAGAGGCCTGCGCCGGCGGCCAGGGTGTCGGCGATGTGGCTTTCGGGGGAATCGTCGGCAAACATGGCGGCGGCGATGCCGCCCTGGGCCCAACGGGTGTTGGACTCGGCCAAGGCTGCTTTGGTTACAACAGTTACGTGGTACTTGCGGCTGAGTTCGAGGGCTGCAATGAGGCCGGCGATGCCGGAGCCTACGACCAAAATGTGTTGCGTTTTCGACATGTATAGCCTGGTTTCGGGTTACGCGGTGACGCTATAGCTGGGTTTTGGGACACTCGGCGCGAGTTGCAGCATGGTTTTGAGTGCGAGGCGTGCGGGACGAGCGATGGACTCGGGAACGGAGATCCGGTTGAGGATCTCACCCTGCTCGAGGGCCTCGAGGACCCAGGCGAGGTAGCCGGGGTGGATGCGGTACATGGTGGAGCAGGGGCAGACGATGGAGTCGAGGCAGAAGATGGTGTGCTCGGGGTGCTGGGAGGCGAGGCGCTGGACGAGGTTGATCTCGGTGCCGATGGCGAAGGTGCTGCCGGCGGGAGCGGCGGCGATGGCCTTGACGATGAAGTCGGTGGAGCCGGAGGCGTCGGCTGCGTCGACGACTTCCATGGGGCATTCGGGGTGAACGATGACCTGAACGTTGGGGTGGCGCTGGCGGGCGAGGTTGATCTGGTCGACGGTGAAGCGTTTGTGGACTGAGCAGTAGCCGTGCCAGAGGAGGACGCGGGCGTCTAGGACGGCTTCTGGGGTGAGGCCGCCGAGGGGCAGTGTGGGATCCCAGACGTGCATGGCGCTGAGGGGGATGCCCATGGCTTTGGCGGTGTTGCGGCCGAGGTGCTGGTCGGGGAAGAAGAGGACACGCTGGCCGCGCTCGAAGGCCCACTCGAGAACACGGGCGGCGTTGGAAGAGGTGCAGACGACGCCACCGTGCTCGCCGCAGAAGGCCTTGAGGGCGGCAGAGGAGTTCATGTAGGTGACGGGGAGGACGGGTTGGCGGCCGGCGTCGTCGGGGACGAGGTCGAGGACGTCATGGAGCTGTTCCCAGCAGTCTTCGACGGAGTCGAGGTCGGCCATATCGGCCATGGAGCAGCCGGCGGCGAGGTTGGGGAGGATGACGGCCTGGTCGGGACGGGAGAGCATGTCGGCGGTTTCGGCCATGAAGTGGACGCCGCAGAAGACGATGGCTTCGGCGTTGGGCCTGGTGAGGGCGGCATTGGCCAGCTGGAAGGAGTCGCCCACGAAGTCGGCGTACTGGACGATCTCGTCGCGCTGATAGAAGTGGCCGAGGATGACGAGCTTGTCGCCGAGGGAGGCTTTGGCGGCGCGGATGCGGAGGTCTAGCTCGGCGGGGGAGGCGTTGCGATATTCCGCGGGGAGGCCGGGCTGGCGGGGGGCGTTGGCGGGGAGGTGGTCGGCCATGGAGGCGCCGGGGCCGTAGGTGGGGGAGGCGTCGAAGGTCCAGGGGGCGTCGGCGAGGGCGGAGGAGCAGGTGGTGAGGTGGGGCTCGGTGTGGGTTCCTTGCTGTTCGTTAATTTGAATCAGCTGGATGGTGCTGTCGACGGATGGCACTACGAACTCCTTGAGGCTGCGCTTCCCTGGCCCCCGAAGGTGCGGTGGGCTGGGAGGTATTGGATGCAGCCTTACCTTTCTAGGGTACAAGATTCGTCGGGTGGCGAAGGTGGTTTGCATCACTGAAGGTGGGCTAAGTTACTGGCGACTTTGCGGGCGAGTCATAAACGCAAGCGCTTACGGGGACTTCCACTTCGCGCACCTGCTGTAACAACTGCCAGTTTCGGAAGCGATAGGAAATCTGATCTATTGAGGGACATCTTTACAGGCCCAGGTTGATTCGCGACGTATCTTCGCGCGCAAGGAGAATGTGATGAACTCCAGATCAGCTATTCGACAACCAGCGCTGACAGCGATCTTGATTTCCAGTCTCTTCTTTGCAACACGCGCGTTCGCCGCCGACATCAGGGGCCAGGTGTTGGGTGGGGGCGTGCCGATCGCTCAATCCACCGTGACGCTGTTGGCGGCGAGCACAGGGCCGCCCAAACAACTCGCACAGACCAAGACGGATGACGACGGCAGGTTCGTCATCGAAAGCACTTTCGCACCCGACACGAGCCTCTATCTCGTTGCTACGGGTGGCACATCCGCGGCCAATCGCGAAGCCGGGAATAATCCAGCGATTGCGCTCATCACGGTGCTGGGCGAGAAGCAACGGGACAGAGTCGTTATCAACGAGATGACCACCGTGGCCTCCGTTTGGACGAACGCCCAATTCCTTAATGACACAACACTCCAAGGCGAACCCCTGAGCCTGCGCATCGCCGCTGGCAATGTGCCCAACTTTGTTGACGTGGAAACAGGTGGATGGGGTGGTGCGATTCAGGATCCGCTGAACAGCAGCCAGACACCTACGATGGCCAACTTCGCGACGCTGGCCGACTTGCTTGCAGCGTGCGTGACACGGGTGAAGACGGATGCGTGCAGCAGCCTGTTTGCGGCGGCCGCGCCCCCGGGTGGCGGCCCCGCGACCAACACGCTGAACGCAGCTGAATCGATCGCCCTGAGTCCCTGGCACCAGCCCGACAAGATTTACGATCTACTCCGCAAGCTCTATGAAGTGTCGCGGTCAACGCACATGCTTGCGGTTCCATATATGCCGTATCTCAACTGGGCGCCCAGCGCATGGGTTCTGCCACTCAAGTTCGATGGCGGAGGATATGTCGCGGGCGGCAAAGCGATGTTCGACAGCGAAGGCAATCTCTGGGTAGGCGACAACTTCAGCGTTGGCTGGCAGGGGCAGGATTCCTTGTGGCAGGGCAGCGCAACCAAGTTTGCGCCCGACGGCAAGCCGCTCTCACCGATTACTACAGGCTTTACGGGTGGTGGCATGGAAGGAGGAACCTTTGGCGCTGCAGTCGATTCGCATGACAACGCGTGGTTCACCACCTACGGCAGCAAATCCATCGCGGTATTCGACAAGTATGGAAAGCCCCTTACGCCGCCGGAGGGTATCAACTTCGGTGGGCGGCTCGGCCTGATGCAAGGGATCATCGTGACGCCGAGCGGAGACGTCTGGGTTCTGGGCATTGAGAAGAGCCAGCTCGTGCGCTTTCCCGGCGGCGATCTCGCCCGTGGCGAAATAGTTTGCGAGGGCGATAGCGCAGAGCCATGCAAATCGTTCAAGGCGCCGTTTCATCTCGGCATCGACCAGCAGAATCGCATCTGGGTCGCGAACAGCGGAGTTCCGCACGTTACCCGCTTTCCTGCTTCCGATCCGAGCAATGCGGAGAACTTCAAGACGGGCATCAACAACAGCGGATTGGGCATCGACAGCCAGGGGAACGTGTGGATCACCAACCGCTTTGGTACCGGCGTGCTCGGCATGGCGCACCTCGCTGACATGGGAATCCACTTGAAGGCGAAGGGAGTCGCGTCGGCTTCTGACTACCTCACGAAGACTATGTCCACGCAGAAGGGAGGCACGATTGACGGGGGCAGTGTGACTGTGCTGCGTCCGGACGGGACGGCCTATCCAGGCTCGCCGTTCAAGAGTGCTGGCCTGCCAGGCCCGTGGGCTGTTGCGGTCGATGGTAATGACAACATCTGGATTTCGAACTTCGCCGGCTCGAGCAGCCCGATTACGGAGTTGTGCGGCGCGCGCACGGAACACTGCCCGCCTGGCGTACATACGGGCGAACAGATTTCGCCTTCGAAGGGGTACGTTGGCGGCGGTCTGCAGATGATCACTGATATTGCGGTCGATCCGGCAGGGAATGTCTGGGCGATGAACAACTGGCAGGATATCGATAGCTGCATCGGCACACCCACGGAGGCGCTCTCCACGCGATGCGGCGGACAGGGTGTCGTGATTTTCTACGGCCTGGCCAAGCCTGTGCATGCACCGCAGATTGGCCCGGCGCGGCTACCGTAGAACGGGTCTGTAGAACAGGAGTTAAGGTGGGCGTAGCGGTGCGGGCGACAATGATTCTTCCCCACAGACTCTTGAAGGTGTGCAAAGAGTTTTCGTGTTACCAGTTCATTTGGCGCATGCGTTCCTGGATTAGGGTGCTGTAGTGGGTCATGCGGTCGGGGCGGCGCTTTAGGGGGGCGGGGAGGATGGCGGCGAGCTCGGCGGCCTGGCGGCGGTTGAGGTTGCGGGCGGAGGTGTGGAAGTAGTAGTGGGCGGCGGCTTCGGCGCCGTAGATGCCGGGACCCCACTCGACGACGTTGAGGTAGAGCTCGAGGATGCGCTGCTTGCCGAGGACGAGTTCGGCGACGGGGACGAGGGTGGTTTCGGCACCTTTGCGGAGGAGGGTGCGGCCGGTGCCGAAGAAGAGGTTCTTGATGAGCTGCTGGTCGATGGTGGAGCCGCCGCGGAGACGGTGGTGGGGGTTGTGGTCGTCGAGATCACCTTCGGCGGCGATTTCCATGGCTTGCCAGTCGAAGCCGTGGTGCTGGTAGAAGCGGGCGTCTTCGGCGGCGATGACGGCGTGCTGGAAGTCGGGGGAGATGCGGCTGAGGGGAACGAAGTCGTAGGAGGGGTTGTAGGGCCTGGTGGAGAACCAGGACTGGATGCGGCGTTCGACGTGGACTGCGGTGGTGGGCGGGTCGATGAAGCGGAGAAGGACGAGGGTGAAGGCGGCGAGTAGCCAGAGGGATGCGAGGGTGAGGAGGAGCCAGCGAAGGAGGGAGCGGAGGGTGAGTTTGCGGCGCGGCGCGGGTGAGGGCGGCGGGGATGGAGGCGGCGGGTCTAGCGGCGGCGGGGATGGAGGCGGCGGGTCTAGCGACGACGGGGCTGGGGGCGGCTCAGAGGGCGTGCTGGGCATGGTGGCTATGCTTCAGCATATCGCGGGGTACTGGTGGGCGAGACTTTGGAGGGGGCGAGGTTGGTGTGGGCGTCGTATGATGGGCGGGTAGAGCTGCCTTGGTCTTCACTTGCCGTGTTGCGGATGTCTCCCTGGAATGTGTGGATGTGGGATGGCGAATTGTTTTCGCTGAAGTCCACGTCTATGGCTTGTGAATGGAACCTCACTTCAGGACGGGCAGGAGGCGCATGCCGTTTTCTACGCTTGCAGTTGCTAAGGGATGGAGCTTGCGGTGGGGTTGGTTGCTGGCGGTGAGTTGCCTGGCACTGACGGCGGGTTGCGGTTCCAATGCAACGCTGGTGCAAGATTTCACGCTGTCGGTGGCGCCGGCGAGCGTGGCGTTGACGGCGGGCGGGGCGACGCAGCAGATCACAGTGGCGTCGACTGCGGTGAATGGGGATAGCGCGCAGATTGCGATTACGATTTCGGGATTGCCGGCGGGAGTTACGGCGAGTCCGGCGTCGGTGGGGATTGCGCCGGGAGCGACGACGACGATTACGCTGAAGGCGGCGGGGACGGCGGCTACGAGTTCGGGCACAGTCACGATTACGGGGACGGCGGGGGCGCAGGTGCATAGTGCTACGTTCACGCTGGGAGTGACGGCGGTTCCCCCGCCGGACTTTACGTTCGCGGTGAATCCTGCGACGGTGAGTGTTACGGCGGGCGGGGCTGGTGGGTCGACGGCAGTGTCGGTGAGCGGGGTGAACGGATTTAGCGCGGGGGTGGGGATTGCGGTGAGCGGGCTGCCGGCGGGGGTTACGGTGAGTCCGGCGACACCGACGGTTATGCCGGGAACGCCGCAGACGCTTACGTTGACGGCAGCGGCCAGTGCGGTTGCCAGTACGAGCACGATTACGGTGACTGGAACTTCAGGGGCGCTGGTGCACACTGCGACGTTCACGCTGGTTGTGGCGGCAGCGCCGCCGGCGGACTTTACGCTGACGATTAATCCGACGACGTTGACGCTGACGTCGGGAGCGCTGGGGCAGGGGGTAAGTGTGTCGGCTGCGGCGGTGAACGGGTTTAGCGGGGCGGTGGGTGTGTCGGTGTCGGGGCTGCCTGCGGGGGTTACGGTGGCGCCTGCTTCGCTGACGCTGGCGGTGGGGACTCCGCAGACGCTGACGTTTACGGCGGCGGCGAATGCTGTGGCGGGGACGTCGAGTGTGAGCATCACGGGAGTGTCGGGCGCGCTGACGCATACGGCGACGCTGATGCTTACGGTGGCTGCGCCTGCGGGCGTGAATGTGACGACGTATCACAACGACAACTCGCGCGACGGGTTGAATGCCAGCGAGACGATTTTGACGCCGGCGAACGTGAGCTCGGCTACGTTTGGGAAGCTGAACCTGCTGGGCACCGATGGGCTGGTGGATGCGGAGCCGCTGTATCTGTCGGCGGTGACGATTGGCGGGCAGACGCATAACGTGCTGTACGTGGTGACGGAGCATGACAGCGTGTATGCGTTCGATGCAGATAGCGGGGCGCAGCTGTGGAAGGTGTCGGCGCTGGGGAGCGGGGAGACGACGAGCGACAACCACGGGTGCGGACAGATCACGCCGGAGATTGGGATTACGTCTACGCCGGTGATTGATCGGACGAAGGGCGCGAAAGGAGAGATTTTTGTGGTGGCGATGTCGAAGGACAGTAAGGGTGCGTATCACCAGCGGCTGCATGCGCTGGATGTGACGACGGGCGCGGAGATTGCGGGGAGTCCTACGGAGATTGCGGGAACGTATCCGGGGACGGGAGATAACAGCAGTGGCGGCAACGTGCTGTTTGCGCCGGGGCAGTATGCGGAGCGGGCGGGGCTGCTGCTGATGAACTCCACGATTTATCTGGCGTGGACGTCGCACTGCGATGCGCGGCCGTATACGGGCTGGGTGATGGGGTATAGCGAGAGCACGCTGCAGCAGACGGCGATTCTGAACCTGACACCGAATGGAAGCGAGGGGTCGGTGTGGATGGCGGGGGATGGGCTGGCGGCGGACAGCTCGGGGAACATTTATTTTCTGGATGCGAATGGGACGCTGGATGCGAAGGACACGGTGACGGGATTCCCGGTGAACAACGATTATGGAAACGCGATGATCAAGCTATCGACGACGGGGAATTCGCTGACGGTGGATGACTTCTTTGAGACGTATGACTCGATTAATGAGAGCAACAATGACGTTGATCTCGGCTCAGGGGGAAGCTTGCTGTTGCCGGACATGGTGGATGCGAAGGGCGTGGTTCGTCAGCTGATTGTGGGTGCGGGCAAGGACACGAATATCTACGTCGGCGATCGGAATAATCTTGGGAAATATAACTCTGCGAATAATGATGCGCTGTACCAGGAGTTGCCGGGAGCGCTGCCGGGTGGGGCCTGGTCGATGCCGGCTTACTTCAATTTTGCGGTGTACTACGGCGGGGTTGGCGATTATCTGAAGGCGTTCACGATTACGAATGCGTTGCTGGGAACTACGCCTTCGAGCAAGTCGGCCACCACGTTTGGGTATCCGGGAGCTACGCCTAGCGTGAGCGCGAATGGGACGTCGAACGGGATTGTGTGGGCGGTGCAGAGCAGTACGGGGTCGACTGCGGTGCTGCACGCTTACGACGCGACGAATCTGGGGAAGGAGCTCTACAACACTACGCAGGCGGCGGGTAATCGCGATGGATTCGGGACGGGCAACAAGTTCATCACGCCGATGATTGCGAACGGGAAAGTGTACGTGGGGACGCCGAATGGTGTGGCGGTGTTTGGGCTGCTGCCGTGATGTTGGCTAGTGCGTGGGGTTGGTGAGGCCTTCGGAGAGAAGGAGTTCGCGGACGCGGTCGCGGATTTCGTCGCGGATGATGCGGACTTGATCGATGGGAAGGTTTTTGGGATCGGGGAGGGGCCAGTCTTCGCGGCGGAGGTTGGGGATGTAGGGGCAGGCTTCGCCGCAGCCCATAGTGATGAGCATGGTGGCGTCGCGGGCGAGGTCGTCGGTGAGGAGCTGCGGGCGGGCGGAGGTGAGATCGATGCCGATCTCGCGCATGGCGTCGACGACGATGGGATGGACGTGGGGGCCGGGGTTGGTGCCGGCGGAGATGGCGCGGGCGGTGGCGGGGTCGGCGAGGTGGTTGAAGAGGGCAGCGGCCATCTGCGAGCGGCCGGCGTTGTGGATGCAGGCGAAGATGTAGGTTTGCATGAGGGGGTTCGGGATTCAGGCGCTGGCGGGTAGGTTGGGATTGGCGATGAAGGCGCGGACGCGGCGGCCGATCTCATCGCGCACGGAGCGAAAGACCTGCATGCGTTCGTCGTGGGTGCCGGTGGCGAGGGCGGGGTCGTCGATGGGCCAGTGCTGGCGGAAGCAGACGCCGGGAAAGATGGGACAGGAAGCTTGCGCGCGGTCGCAGACGGTGATGATGTGGGGGAAATGCTGGCCGAGGAAGCTGGTGACGTTCTTGGAGTGCTGCGCGGAGATGTCGATGCCGATCTCCTGCATGGCCTCCACGGCGAGCGGGTTGAGGGTTGTGGGCTCGAGGCCGGCGCTGAAGGCCGCGAAGTGATCGCCGGCGAGGTGACCCAGCCAGCCTTCGGCCATCTGGCTGCGACAAGAGTTGCCGGTGCAGAGAAACAGTACGTTCACCATGGTTGCGCCTATGCGGGGGTGCAGCAGGTGGGGCCGCAGCAGTTGGTGGCGGCGGGCTTGAGGGCGTAGACCTTGACGCTGGCTGCGGCGGCGTTGACGTCGTAGGTTTCGAGGAGGGTGGAGAGGTCGGCGTGGAGGGCGGTGGAGTTGGGAGTGCAGCAGGAGGAGGGGGTTGAGGTGTCCATGGCGGGGGAGCAGCAGCCGGATTGGTTTTCTACTTTGGCGTAGGCGTTGAGATCGGCGCCGCTGTCGACGATGGCGATGTTTGAGAAGCCGGCGCGGAGGAGCTCGTTGCGGTAGGTTTCAATATGGATTGCGCCGGCGATGCAACCGACGTAGGCGGCGAGCGAGGAGGAGATGGCTGCGGGGAGGTCGGTTTTGAGGGCGATGTCGCTGGCGGCGAGGCGGCCTCCGGGCTTGAGGACGCGGGCGATTTCGCGGAAGACGGCGGGCTTGTCGGGGGCGAGGTTGAGGACGCAGTTGGAGATGACGCAGTCGACGGAGTTGTCGGGGAGCGGGAGGTGGTCGATGGTGGAGAGGAAGAATTCGACGTTGGTGTAGTTGCCGGAGGCGGCGTTGGCGCGGGCGCGGTCGATCATGGCGGGAGTCATGTCGATGCCGATGGCGCGGCCGGTGGGGCCGACTTGCTGCGCGGCGAGGAAGACGTCGAGGCCGCCGCCGGAGCCGAGGTCGACGACGACCTCGCCGGGACGGAGGTGGGCGGTGGCGGTGGGGTTGCCGCAGGAGAGGCCCATGTTGGCGGCGGCGGGGATGCTGGTGAGCTCTTCGGCGGTGTAGCCGAAGGCTTCGGCGACGGCCTTGACGCCGGCGTGGTCGGAGGAGAGTGAGCTTTCGGCGACGGCGCCGTACTTGGCTTTGACGGAATCGAGGAGCTGGTCGGGCATGCGGTGGCCTCTGTGCGAAGAAAGATTTGCTTAGGCGAATGTATTCCTTGCCAACACATCTGTCAACGCGTATATATGAATCATGGCGAAACGGTCATTCGATATGGAGCGGTTCTTCCAGGCGCTGGGTGACAGGACCCGGCTGCGGCTGCTGAACCTGATGGGCGAGCAGGAAGTTTGCGTGTGTTACTTCGTGGAGATTCTGGGTGGGCCGCAGCCGAAGATCTCCCGGCACCTGGCGTATCTGCGGAGTGCGGGGATTGTGTCGGCGCGACGAGAGGGCAAGTGGATGCACTACCGGATCGTGATGCCGCCGCACATTGGGGCGACACAGATTTTGCGGCAGACGCTGGAGTGGATGCGCGAGGAGAAGGCGATGGTGGCGGATCGGGCTCGGCTGACGAGGGCTTGTTGCGCGCCGGCGAAGTTTGCCGGGATTGAGGGAGCGCCATTGCCAGCGAAGGTTGCCGATGTTTGCTGCGAGGCTTGCTGATGATTGCGACTGACGGACAGGTGTGCGCGCCTGCGGCGCGGAGACAGCTTTCGTTTTTGGATCGGTACCTGACGCTTTGGATATTTCTGGCGATGGCGATTGGTGTGGGTGTGGGGCATTTTGTGCCAGCAACGGCCGGGCTCGTGAACCGCTTCCAAGTGGGGACGACGAACATTCCGATTGCGATCGGGCTGATTATCATGATGTTTCCGCCGCTGGCGAAGGTGCGGTACGAGAAGCTGGGCGAGGTGTTTCGGAATAAGCGGGTGCTGGGGCTGTCGCTGGTGCAGAACTGGGTGATTGGGCCGCTGTTGATGTTCGGGCTGGCGATTGTGTTTCTGCGCGGCGAGCCGGCGTATATGCGCGGGCTGATCCTGATTGGCATTGCGCGCTGCATTGCGATGGTGCTGGTTTGGAACGAGCTGGCCGAGGGTGACACGGATTATGTGGCCGGACTGGTGGCGCTGAACAGTGTGTTCCAGGTGGTGTTTTACAGCCTGTATGCGTGGGTGTTTCTGGCGGTGATGCCGCGATGGTTCAGGCTCGAGGGCAGCGTGGTGCATGTGGGGATCGGGCAGCTGGCGAAGAGTGTGGGGATCTATCTTGGCGTGCCGTTTGTAGCGGGGTTTGTGACGCGGCTCGTGCTGCTGCGGGTGAAGGGCGAGGAGTGGTATCGCACGGAGTTTGTGCCGCGGATCAGTCCGCTGACGCTGGTGGCGCTGCTGTTTACGATCCTTGTGATGTTCTCGCTGAAGGGCGATCTGATTGTGCGGCTGCCACTGGACGTGGTGAAGATTGCGGTGCCGCTGGTGATTTATTTTGCGGTGATGTTCGTGGTGAGCTTCTGGATGGGGAAGAAGCTGGGGGCGAACTATGCACAGTCGGCGACGCTGAGCTTTACGGCGGCGGGAAATAATTTTGAGCTGGCGATTGCGGTGGCGGTGGCGGTGTTCGGGATTAATTCTGGCGAGGCGTTTGTGGGCGTGGTGGGGCCGCTGGTGGAAGTACCGGCGCTGATTGGGTTAGTGAACGTGGCGTTCTGGATTCGGCGGAGATATTTTGATGACGACCCGGTAATTGCTTAGGCGTCGGCTTTGGGGGCCTGGACGATGGTGGTGGAGAACTCGGGGCGGACGGGGAGGGTGATGCTGAAGGCGGTGCCGGAGAGGTCGGTATCGCTGACGGTGCGGACTTCTACGGTGCCGCTGTGGCGCTCGATGATCTCCTTGGTGACCCAGAGGCCGAGGCCGGTGCCGACGTCTTTCTTGGTGGTGAAGAAGGGCTCGAAGATGTGATCGCGGTGTTCGGGGGCGATGCCGGGGCCGTCGTCTTCGACGATGACCTTGACGATTTTGCTGTCGGCGTCTTCGTGGCAGTCGATGCGGACGCAGATGGTACCGCCGTGGGGGACGGCGTCGGCGGCGTTGGAGACGAGGTTGGCGACAGCTTGTTTGAGTTCGCCGGAGAGGCCCTGGATGGGCGGGCAGTCGTGGAAGTCGCGCAGGATGGTGATGTTCTTGGTGCGGAATTTATTGGAGTAGATATTGAGGACGGATTCGACGAGGGTGGGCAGGTCGACTTCGTTAGGCTGCTTTGATTCGCGATAGAAGCCGAGGGTCTGGCGGGTGATGTGGGAGACACGGGAGAGCTCTTCTTCAGCGAGCGAGAGGTTGGCGACTACGGTGGCGGGGAGGCCTTCGGTGTTCTTGGCGATGTAGATGAGGTTGCCGATGGCTTCGAGGGGATTGTTGATCTCGTGTGCAACGGTGGCGGCGAGGCGGGCGGCGGCCGCGAGCTTCTCGGTTTTGCGGAGGACTTCCTGGGACTTGCGTTCGGTGGTGGCGTCGCGGAAGACCATGACGACACCAACGATTTTGCCGCGGCCATCACGGATGGGGGCAGCGCTGTCTTCGATGGGGATATAGGTGCCGTCGGTGTTGAGGAGGACGGTGTGGTTGGCGAGGCCGATGATGAAGCCGTGTTCCATTACTTTCTTGACGGGGTTGTCGACGGGCTTGAGGGTGGTCTCGTTGAAGATGGGGAAGACATCCTCGATGTACTTGTCGCGGGCGACGGAGAGAGGGATGCCCATGAGCTTTTCGGCCATGGAGTTGAGGAAGGTGACATGGCCCTTGCCGTCGGTGGCGATGACGGCGTCGCCGAGGCTGGTGAGGGTGGAGCGGAACCACTCTTCGCGCTCTTCCAGCTGGCGGGCGTAGATATCGCGCATGGCCATCGCCTTGGTGATGAAGTAGGCGAGGAAGAAGAGGCCGGCGGCGGCGACGAGCGAGGCGAGATAGATGGAGATGACTGTATCGCGGATGCTGCGGCGTGCGGCGGCAGTGCGAGAGACGCCGAGGGCTGTTTCCTGCAGCTGGATTTGGCCGATGAGATTGCCGATCTGGACCATGAGGAGGCGGCCACGATCAGAGAGGACTTCGTTGCGTGCTGCGTCGGGATAGCCGGACTGGTAGAGAGCGATGGTGTGAGAGAGTTCGGCGAGTTTGGCATGGACAAGATCGCCAAGCTGGGCGACCTCGGCCCGCTGCGTGGGATCGCTGTAGGTCAGTTGCTGGAGGATGTGGAGCTGGGGGTCGAGCTGTGTGAGTGCGCGATTGTAGGGGTCGAGATATTTGGGCTCGCCGGTGTAGAGATAGCCGCGCTGGCCGGTTTCTGCGTCCTCAATGAGGGACCGGGTTTGACTGACGGCGATGAGCACCTGCTGGGTATGCTCGACGTCGGCCTGATGGCTGATCATGTCTGCGAGCTGGCGCCGGGTAATGAGGGCGTTGGCGATTAGCAGAATCAGCAGCAGTACAAAACCAGTAATGACACCGAAGCGCTTGTAAATGAGTTGCATGGCTGATTTCAGGGTCGTGGCCGAGATGCGCCGCGCTGCGTGATTATAGCGTGAGAGGCGGCTGGACGCGAAAAGGCAACGCGACGGCGGCTGGAGGCAGCCGCCGTCGCGTTGATTGCATGAAAGAGAGCAGTGTTGCGGTGAAGCAATTAGTTCAGTGCATCCACGTAGCGGGCGAGCAGGATCGCTTTGCCCGACGATGGATCTTTGAGAAATAGACCGACGACCCGAACGTTTTCGCCGCCGGTGACGTTGGATAGCGCGGTGATTGTGTCGCGGAAGGTGGTGTTGCCGTCGGTGTAGACGGTCACGGTTTCGGGGATGAGGAGGCCGGCGAAGTCATTGACCTGGATCTGGAAGGTGCCGGTGGTGGAGTTGACGGAGCCGGGGACGACGGTGGCGTCATAGCCGCGGCAACGTAGGACGACGCGCTTGACGGTGACATCCTGCGCGTTGGTTGCGCCAGTGGCGGGACCGCCGATGGCGATGCGCTGGCCGGCGAGGAGGGTGGAGTCGTTGAAGAAGTATTCGGTGAGGGGATCGTGCATGCGGTGGATGAAGAAGTTCTCACTGCCGGAGAGATCGACTTGCGCGATCTGGCCGAGGGTTAGGCCGGTGGTGGAGGGTAGAAGGCCGCGAACGTAGAAGTCGAAGCTGGATGCGGGGCCGGAGGACGGATTGACGTAGGTCATGAGGCCGGTGGCGTAGAAGCCGTTTTGCGAGAGGATGCTTACGTCGTCTGCGTCGATGGTGGCGTCTGCGCGATCGAGGATGCCGGAGAGCTGGACGATGCTGCTGGTGGTGAGGGAGCTGAGGCTCTCGTTGTTATCCCACTCGGTGCTGCCGTTGACGTTGACGGTGAAGTTGCGGCCGTGGGGGCCCTGGATGACGAAGGATTGGGCGGTGGTGTTGACGCTGACGACGGCGGCGTCGAACTCATCGAGGTAGGCGCCGGAGTCAGACGGGGTGACGACGTTCAGGTTGAAGGTGGGGGTGACGTTGCCGGTGATCTGGCCGTTGGAGTCGACCTGGATGGATTTGTGGAGGTCGAAGTCGAAATGCAGGCCGACGGGGCCGGAGGTGGCGACGACGAGCGGCGTGGCAAGGGTGGTGGTGATGGTGGAGGTGCTGAGGGTCGCGGGCTCAGTGGCGATGGTGGGCGCGGAGCCGGCGACTACATTGAGATAGCCGAGGGTTGCGGGGCCGAGGGTGACGACGATGCTGGAGTAGGTGCCGACGGGAACATCGTTCATGTCGAGGAGGGTTTGGAGGCCATTGAAGCGGGCGAAGTCGACGGTGGGCGAGCCGCTGAGGAGAGGGACGCTGGTGCCATCGGTGGTGACGGCGTCGATGCTTTGGATTTCGACGGAGAAGGAGGTAACGCTGGGGAGTGGGGCGTCGGTGCCGATGATGAAGGCAGGCGCGGTGACGGCTTGCGAGTTGGTAGTGGTGGAGGCGGTGGTGCCGCAGCCGACGCAGAGGACGGCGATGATACAGAGTGCGAGGACGGTCAGAAGAGAGTTGGCTTTCGAAGATAAGTGAGACATGGTTCACTTCGCTTTCTGCGGTGCTTCGCGATTTGTTGAGCGAGCCGCGTGATGAAGCATCACTCGGTTGCACCAGAGCCACGTATTGCCTCGAGTTGCGGAGACGAGCAAAGGCGTGCGCCCGGTGAGGGGCGTTCCGTCGACGTCGGCAGATCAAGGCAGTTTGTGGCCGATGGCGCGCTCGTTTGCGAAGTCAGCGCGGGTACGTCAGGGGCCTTTGCACTTGAGGACACCAAGGGCTGGGAGGAAGTTGTGCGGGATTCAAACTATTTAATGTTGCGGTGCGACTTTTTTGTGGGGTGGTCCGTCGCGGGGGATCTAACGGCAGCTTCCAGCTTCCAGCTTCCAGCTTCCAGCTTCTGGCGTCGGGCTTCTGGCGTCGGGCTGAGGATGGCGGCGCTGTTGGGGTTTGAATTGCTGACGAATTAGTGGCTTGGGCGCTGGAGGACGACTACGTCGAAGCGGTTGAGGGTTACCGAATGAGTGGTGGTGAGGGAGGCAGTGCCGAGGACATCTTCGAAGGCTGAGGGGAGGGTAACGGTTTGGGGGGTATCGCCGAAGTTAATGAGGATCCAGACTTCGTGATGGTTGTCAGAGCGGATGTAGAGGTCTACGCCGGGAGGGAGGGTGCCGAACTCGGGGTGCAGGTTGGCGTCGGCGACCATCCACTTGGCGGCATTGGCGAGGGTGTCGCCCTGGAGGTCGGCGCCGATGTAGGTGATGCTGCCCTTGCCTACTTTGCGGGTGATGGCGGCGGGCTGGTCGTCGAGCCAGCCTAGCGCAGTTTTGCCGTAGCGCATGAGGACTTTGGTGTCGGGGCTGGAGGTGGAGAGGAGCTCGGCCCAGGTGTTGGTGGGACCGCTGCCCCAAGTCCCGGAGACGGGGATGGTGGTGTCGAGTGCGTAATATTGTTCGACGCGACCGCCGAGGAGTGGGACCAGCGGACCGGGCTGCCGCTCGGGCTGCAGGGCGTTGTCGACGGTCTTCATGGCGGAGCGCTGGGTGAGGACGAGATGACCGCCGTTGCGGACGTAGTCTGTGAGGTTCTTAGCTTGCTGGTCGGTGATGAGGTTGAGGGCGGGAGCGATGACGAGCTTGTACTGGGAGAGGTCGACGGACGGATTGACGATGTCGACGGAGTGGGTGAGGGCGCGGATGGCGCCGTAGTAGGCGACCATGTTGGCGATGGGGTCGAAGGCCTGATTATGGCGCTGCCAGTTGATGGCCCAGAAGGCGTCGTAGGAGTGAAGGATGGCGACGTCGGAGCGGACGGAGGTGCCAGCGAGTGCTGGGCCGGCCTTGGCGAAGTCGGCGCCTAGTTGTTTGACTTCTGCGTAGAGCGGGACGGGCGTGCCGTCGGCGCCGAGGAGGGTGCCGTGGTACTCCTCCTGACCGTTGAGGGCGGAACGCCACTGCCAGTAGGAGACGGCGTCGGCACCGTGGCCGATGTCGTGCCAGGCCATGGCGCGGACCTCTCCCTTGTCGAGGGAGTTGTTGTCGACCTGCCAATTGACGAAGCCGGGCTGGGTTTCCATGACCCAGAAATTTTTGCGGAGGAAGCCGCGAGTGAGGTCATGAGCGGCGCCGTTGTAGACGGGGTTGAGCTGGCCGGTGCCGACGTAGTCGTCCCATGAGGCGAGGTCGAGGTCTTGCGCGACGGTGTAGTGATCGTAGCCGTCGAAGAAGCCCATCATGTTGGTGGTGATGAACTGGTGGGGGTCGGAGTTGGCGCGGATGACATCGAGCTGATTTTTCTGGTAGCTGCGCCAGGTGTCGGAGACGAAGCGCTTCCAGCTGAGCAGGAGGCCGGGATTGCCGTGGGCGGTTTCGATGGGGATCTGCGACCAGTCGTTGTAGGTCTGGGACCAGTAGGTGGTGGCCCACTTATCGTTGAGGTTGTCGAGGGTGCCGTAGCGAGCTTTGAGCCAGGCGTCGAAACGGGCCTGGTCGGCGGGGCCGTAGGAGACGTCGGCGTACTCGTTATCGATCTGCCATCCGATGACGTTGGGGTCGTGGCCGAAGCGCCTGGCTTCCTGCTCGGCCATGGCGCGGGCGAGTTCGCGATACTTGGGATCGGACCAGTTGAACTGCTGGCGATTGCCGTGCTGGTCGCGGCGGCCGTCTTCTTTGATGCGAAGGGTCTCGGGGTATTTGGTGGTGAGCCAGGCGGGTGGCGCGGCGCTGGGGGTTCCGATGACGACAGCGATATGGTGCCGGGCGGCGGCGCGGATGGCGCGGTCGAGCCAGTCGAGGTCGTATTGGCCTTCTGAGGGTTCAAGTTTGGACCAGGCGAACTCGCCGATGCGGACGAAGCGAATGTGGGCGGCTTCCATGAGGGAGAGGTCGGTGTCCCAGCGAGACTCGGGCCACTGCTCGGGATACCAGGCGGTGCCGAGGTAAAGGGCGGGGGCCGTGGCGGGAGGGGGAGTGGGCTGGGCGCGGAGGCTGGGGGTGAGAAGCACGGCGGCGGCTAGGGGAAGAGCGAGGAACCGGGCAGCGGAGTTCATGAGTCGATCCTACGGGGGATTATGCGCTTGGCTCTAGACAAACGTTATACCCGTGGAGAAAGGGGCTGGGCAAAGGTGTTGTCGTCCTGATATGCTTCGACGCCAGAAGCGAATTTCAGCAAAACTAAATCGTTTTAATAACCATTTGCAAGTTTGAATCGTATACACGATGAACTCGTTTCGGTTCTGAACAGAGGTTCAGCGGCCGGAGCACAGCGTTGGAAGGGGAGACGGATGAAGATCGGATCGATTGTTAGGAAGAGCTGTGTTCTGGCGGTAGGGGTGTGGATGGGTTTGGGTGTGGCGAGCGTCTGTGTTGCGCAGAATGCGGCGGCGCCGGTGAAGGGCCCGTGGATGAATGCGTCGCTCGATCCGGATACGCGCGCGGACATGATGATCAAGGAGATGACGCTGGATGAGAAGATCCAGCTGGTGCATGGGATTGGGTGGGGACCGCTGCGGGAGGGCGCGTATGTGCCGGCGGCGGACAATGGCGGCGCGGGATTTGTGCCGGGGATTCCGCGGCTGGGGTTGCCGGATATTAATGAGGCGGACTCGGCGGTTGGGGTGAGGATGGCGGCGAAGGACAGCCGCTATGCGACGCTGCTGCCGAGCGTGATTGGGATGGCGTCGAGTTGGGATCCGAAGATGGGGTTCCTGTATGGGTCGGTGATTGGGCGGGAGTTGCGCGACCAGGGATACAACATGTCGATTGGTGGCGGCATGGATTTGATTCGCGAGCCGCGCAATGGGCGCAACTTTGAGTATGCGAGCGAAGACCCGGTGTTGGCGGGGACGATGGTGGGCGAGCTGGCGATGGGTGTGCAGTCGAACCAGATCATGGGCGACATTAAGCATTACGTGTTGAACGACCAGGAGACGGGTCGCAATACGCTGAATGCGGTGCTGGATAAACGCGCAATGCAGGAGACGGATCTGCTGGCGTTCCAGATTGCGATTGGGATGGCGAAGCCTGCGGGCGTGATGTGCAGCTACAACCGGATCAATGGAGACTATGCGTGCGAGAACAAGTACACGCTTACGGATGTGTTGAAGGATGAGTGGGGGTTCAAGGGATTTGTGCTTTCGGATTGGGAGGCGACGCACAGCACCGTGAAGGCGGCGCTGGCGGGGCTGGATCAGGAGCAGCCGGGCGACACGTACTTTGGTGCTCCGCTGAAGAAGGCGGTGCAGGATGGACAGGTGCCGATGGCTCGACTGGATGACATGGTGCACCGGATTGTGCGCAGCATGTTTGCGTGCGGCGTGGTGGATCATCCGCCGGTGCGACGGGTGGTGGATCCGTTCCAGGGGCGCGACGATGCGCGAAAGATTGAGGAAGAGAGCCTGGTGCTGCTGAAGAACGAGGGCGGGATTCTGCCGCTCGCGACGGGTGAGGGTAAGTCGATTGTGGTGATTGGTGGGCATGCGGATGAGGGGGTGCTGTCGGGTGGCGGGTCGGCGCAGGTGGACGCGCCGGGCGGGCGGCCGGGCGGGTCGGTGTGGGGACAGCCGGTTTACTTTCCATCGTCTCCACTGAAGTATTTGAAGGAGCAGGCGGGAGACGCGAATGTGAGCTTCGATGCGGGCACCGATGTAGCGGAGGCGGCGAAGGCTGCTGCGAAGGCGCAGGTGGCGATCGTGTTTGTGACGCAGTGGATGAGCGAAGGCATGGATCGGCCGACGTTGAGTCTGCCGGATGTGGGGGGCGTGGATCAGAACGCGCTGGTGGAGGCTGTGGCGAAGGCGAATCCGAATACGGTGGTGGTGCTGGAGACGGGCGGGCCCGTATCGATGCCGTGGCACGCAAGCGTGAAGGGAATTGTGGAGGCGTGGTTTCCGGGGATTGGCGGCGGTGAAGCGATTGCAGATGTGCTGTTGGGGCGCGTGAATGCTTCGGGCAAGTTGCCGGTGACGTTCGCTGCGGACGAGGCGCAGCTGCCACATCCGACGGTGACGGGATTGACGCCAACGACGGGGAACAATGGCATGAATGGCGGCGGATTTCACGGTATGCATTCGAGGAACTTCACGGTGGACTACAACGTGGAGGGGATGAAGGTGGGGTACAAGTGGTTCCAGGTGAAGGACGAGACGCCGCTGTTTCCGTTTGGATTTGGACTGAGTTACACGAGCTTTGCGTACTCGGGGTTGACGGTGGCGCCGGGCGCGGAGAGTGTGAGCTTCGAGGTGAAGAACACGGGAGCTCGTGCAGGCGACGAGGTTGTCGAGGTGTATGCGACGTTGCCTAAGAGCGCGGACGAGCCGTTTCGGAAGCTGGTGGGATTTGAGCGCGTCTCGCTCGCGGCTGGAGAGAGTAAGACCGTTACGGTGCCGATTCGGCCGCTGTATCTGAAGGTTTTTTCGACGGAGAAGAGTGGCTGGGAGCGGTTGGCGGGACAGTATGAGATTGAGGTGGGCGGGTCTTCGGCGGAGCTGCCGCTGAAGACGGAGGTGTCGTTAGCGGCGGAGTAGTGAAGATTGGATTGGGTGTGGCCTCTATGAAGAAACTTGGGTTCGTTGTGGCGTTGCTGGGTGTTGGATCGTTTGCGGTCGCTCAAGAGAAGACGGGCGCGATTCCGGAGACGGCGGTGTATGCGGATAGTTCTGCGCCGGTGGAAGCGCGGATTACTGACCTGTTGAGCCGGATGACGCTGGAAGAGAAGGTGGATGCGTTCAGTACGGATCCGACTGTGCCACGGCTGGGCGTGGTTGGGACTTCGCATGTGGAGGGCCTGCATGGGTTGGCGCTCGGTGGGCCTGGACATTGGGAAGGACATGTTGGACCGCATAGCGTGATCACGGTGATTCCTACGACCACGTTTCCGCAATCGCGGGGACTCGGGCAGACGTGGGACCCTGCGCTGTTGCGTGAGGCGGCGGGGCAGGAGGCATACGAGACTCGGTATGCGTTTGGGAAGTATCACCGGGGCGGGCTGGTGGTGCGGGCTCCGAATGCGGATTTGAGCCGCGATCCGCGGTGGGGGCGGAGTGAGGAGTCGTATGGGGAAGATCCGTTCTTGGTGGGGACGTTGGCCACGGCTTACACGCGTGGGTTGCAAGGGAATGGGAAGTACTGGACCACGGCTAGTTTGTTGAAACATTTTCTGGCGAACAGCAATGAGAACCTGCGGACGTCGAGCTCGTCCGATTTTGATGAGCGGCTGTTTCAGGAGTACTACTCCGTGCCGTTTCGGATGGCGATTGAGGACGGGCACGCGAACGCGTTTATGACCGCATACAACTCGTGGAATGGGACGCCGATGATTGAGAACCCTGTGCTGCGGAATGTGGTGATGAAAGTTTGGGGTGAGGATGGGATTATCTGCACAGATGGCGGCGCGCTGACTGCGCTGGTGAAGGACCACAAGGCGTACAAGACGATGCCGGAGGCGGTGGCGGCTACGGTGCATGCCGGGATCAATCAGTATCTGGATGACTACAAGCCGGCGATGGAAGAGGCGTTGAAGCAGGGGCTGCTCAACGAAGCGGATCTCGATCGCAATTTGCGCGGAGTGTTTCGCGTGATGATCAAGCTGGGGATGCTGGATCCGACGGAATTGGTGCCGCAGGCGCGAATTGGCGTTGAGGATGGTGCAGGGAAGATGCTGGCGAAAGATCCATGGTGGACTCCGGAGGCGAAGGCGCTGGCGCGGAAGGTGACGGACGAGTCGATTGTGCTGCTGAAGAATAGCGCGGCGGATGGTGGAGGGAAGCTATTGCCACTGGATGCGGGGAGCCTGAAGACGCTTGCGGTGGTGGGGCCTTATGCGAATGAGGTGCTGCTGGATTGGTATAGCGGGACGCCCCCGTTTGCGGTGACGCCGCTGGAGGGGATCCGTGCGCGAGCAGGTTCTGGCGTGACGGTGATGTATGCGAAGGGCGATGACCTGGCCGCGGTTACGGCGCTGGCGAAGCGTGTGGATGCGGTGGTGGTGGTGATCGGGAACAATCCTACGTGCGGCGCGGGATGGAATGTTTGCCCGACGGCGAGCGACGGGAAGGAGGCGATTGATCGCAAGAGCATGGTGTTGGAGCAGGAGGCGATTGCCAAGGCGGCGCTGGCAGGGAATCCGAAGACGGTGGTGGTGTTGCAGGCCAGCTTTCCGTACACGACGAACTGGACCGAGGAACATGTGCCGGCAATTCTGGAGATGACCAATGGGAGCGAAGAGCAGGGCTATGGGTTGGCCGATGTGCTGTTCGGTGACTATGACCCGGCGGGACGGCTGACGCAGACATGGGTCCGCGATGAAGCAGACCTGCCGCCCATGATGGACTACAACATTCGCGATGGGCGGACGTACATGTATGCCAAGCAGAAGCCGCTGTATGCGTTTGGCTACGGGTTGAGTTTTACGAGTTTTGCGTATTCGAAGCTGAAGGTGAGTGCGGCAACGTTGGGCGAGGGTGTGACGGCGACTGTGAGTGTTGAGGTGAAGAATACCGGTTCGCTTGCGGGTGATGAGGTGGTGCAGATGTATGTGTCGCATGAGGGGTCGAAGGTGGCTCGACCGGTGGAGGAGCTGGCGGGATTTGAGCGCGTGTCGCTTCAGCCGGGAGAAGTAAAAACTGTGACGCTGCCCTTGGCGGCGAAGGCATTGGAGTATTGGGATGAGGGGGCGAAGAAGTTTGTGCTGGAGAAGGATCGTGTGGTGGTGAAGGTTGGCGGAAGTTCGGATGATTTGCCGGTTCGTACGACGGTGTCGGTGATGTAAGAGGCGTCGGGAGAGGGAGAAGCAAGAACGGAGAGAGTAGATTCCTGGCTGGGCTGGGCTCGGAATGACAGCAAGAAGAGCAAGCGAAAAGCAGAAGCATAGCCGCAGCGGCTGCAAGAGTACGAGTGATTTTGTGAGGGATGGATATGGGAGTTCGTTGGGCTGGGTTGGTTGTTTGTGCGGTGTCGATTGCGGCGATGGGGGCTGGGGCGCAGCAGTTGACGCTGCAGCGTGGGGCGGCGACGGTAGTGGTGGAGGCGTATGCGCCGAATATTGTGCGGGTGACGCTGAGTTTGGATAAGGCTCGAGCGCTGGCTGCGGCGGGGTATGGGATTGTGGCGCGGCCTCAGAGCGATGGATGGACAGCGGAGAGTGGCGCGTCGGGTGACGTGCTGAGGTCGGCGCGGATGGTGGTGGATGTGGCGCCGCAGCCGAAGCCGTATACGGGCAAGCTGCCGGACACGGCGAAGTTCTTCAACGGCTATACACCGTATGTGGGGTTGACCATTAAGACGCCGGAGGGTGCAACGCTGCTGGATATGCGGGGATGGGAGATGACGGTGCCTAACTATAAGGATGGGAACCACAACATCCTGAATGAGCGGCGACCGGGCGATGATCCGTATTACCAGGTGGGGGCGACGTTTGTGGCGCCCAAGGATGAGCACTACTACGGGCTGGGACAAAACCAGGAGGGGTTCTTCGATCGGCGAGGACGGGTGGTGCGGTGTGCGCATGATTACAATGCACCGGGCGGCCAGAGTGTGTGCGTGCCGTTCGTGGTGACGAACAAGGGGTATGGAATTTTGTGGGATAACCCGGCGCGGACGACGGTGGCGTTTGCGATTGGGAACCAGACGAAGTGGACGAGTGATGTGGGGCAGAGGGTGTCGTTCTTTGTAATTGCAGGCAAGACGTATGACGAGATCTATGAGGGATTCCGGACGCTGACCGGGGATGTGCCGATGCTGCCGAAGTCGGCGTATGGGTATATCCAGTGTAAGCAGCGGTACTCCAGCCAGGAGGAGTTGATGGGTGTGGCGAAGAAGTATCGGGCGCTCCATCTGCCGATTGATGACCTGGTGATTGACTGGTTTACGTACACGAAGATGGGGCAGATGGATATGGATCCGGCGAAGTGGCCGGACCCGGTGGCAATGCTCAAGGAGCTGCACGCGATGAACTATCACGTGATGATCAGCGTGTGGCCGCGGTTTGTAGAGGGGAGCCGGTATTACCCACTGCTATTGAAGAATGGGTGGTTCGAACACCTGGCGGATGGAACTCCAACGAATGGAGAGCCATATGATCACGCGGGGTCGGACATTGACACAACGAACCCGGAGGCGGCGAAGTGGTACTGGAGCGTGGTGAAAGAGAACTACGTGAACAAGGGGTTCGATGCGTTCTGGGCGGACGAGACAGAGCCGGATCTGTCGCCGAATGGGAGCTACTTCTTTATTGGGCCGGGGACAGAGTACTTCAATACGTATCCGCTGTTTCATACTGCTGCGTTTTACAACGGAATGCGCAGAGACATGAAGGAGCGGGCGCTGATATTGGCGCGGGATGCTTATCCGGGGGCACAGCATAACGGGGCGATTTTCTGGTCGTCGGATATCAGCCCGACGTGGGATGTGCTGAAGCGGCAGGTGCCGACGGGGATTAATTTTGTTGCGTCGGGGATGCCGTATTGGAGCACGGACATTGGAGGATGGCAGGCGCTGCCGTACTCACATAAACCGGAGCGGCCGGTGTTGATTGATCCGAGTGATGCGCGCGCGGTGGTTGGGCACTATGACGACTATCCGGAGTTGTATGTGCGGTGGTTCGAGTATGGGGCGTTTCAGCCGAACTTCCGCACGCATGGGACGCGTCCGGAGAACGAGGTGTGGAGTTACGGCAAGCAGGCTGAGCCGATACTCAAGAAGTTCCTAAGGCTGCGCTATGAGCTGATGCCGTACATCTATTCGCTTGGGTGGGAGGCGCATGAGACCGGCGCGCCGTTTATGCGCGGGCTGTTTATGGACTTCGGTGATGATCCAAAGGTTGCGGATATTGGCGATGAATATATGTTCGGGCCAGCGCTGCTGGTTGCTCCTGTGACTGATCAAGGGATGACGAGTCGCGAGGTGTATCTGCCAGCGGGAACGGACTGGTACAACTTCTGGACGAACGAACGCGTGCATGGCGGACAGCGCATTTCGGTGGATGCGCCGATTGATGAGATTCCGCTGTTTGTGAGGGCGGGATCGATTCTGCCGCTGGGGACGGTGGTGGAGAGCACGAACGAGGTGCAGAAGGTTGCGAAGGTGCGGGTGTATCCGGGTGCGGATGGGGACTTCGATTTATATCGAGATGATGGGACGTATGCGTATGAGAAGGGACAGTATGAGGTTAGTCATCTGCGCTGGGACGATGCGGCGCAGAAATTGACGCATACGGGCGCGGAGGTAGGGTTCGCCAAGGGTGAGACGGTGGAGATTGTCGGGAAGCCGTAGGGCTCCGTGGTGGATGGAGCTTACGCGGCGGGGCTATAATCTCGCTAACGAGCGGGTGCAGTATGTCGATGCGTCGCAATTCGGCGATGGACCTCCAGCGGATGCGGAGTGATGCGAAGACACACGAGAGTGTGGCCGTGAGCGCGCGTGCGTTGCCGAGCAGCCTGCGGCCCAATCTTTTCTCCGGCGATTAAGCTGTCAGTTTCTGTAGCGCAGTGCTGTCGCTCATTTTCTTGACTTGCTCAAGGTGAGCGATGCGTTCGTGCCTCTTGAGGGCATGACCCTCTATTCACTGCAACGCTAAAAGGAGAGATCTGATGAGCACCCAGACACAGGAGTTTGCACGAGTGGCGAGTCCCGAGACGCATGCGCGTTTCGGACCGAAGTTTGTTACAGCGATCCCAGGAGAGCGGGCGAAGAAGATTGTTGCGGAGGACGAGCTTTATCTTTCGCCGAGCTATACGCGTGGATATCCGTTGGTGGTGAAGCGCGGATATGGCTGTCGGATCGAGGACCCGGACGGGAACGAGTTTCTGGATTTCACGGCGGGGATCGCGGTGACGTCGACGGGGCACTGCCATCCTGAGGTGGTGAAGGCGCTTCAGGATCAAGCGGCGCAATTGATTCACATGTCGGGTACGGACTTCTATTACGACTTGATGCCGAAGGTGGCGGCGAAGCTTTCAGCGATGGCGCCTATGGCGGGGCCGCACCGCATCTACTACGGGAACTCTGGCGCTGAGGCTGTCGAGTGCGCGATGAAGCTGGCGCGATATCACACGGGCCGGCAGAACATTATCAGCTTCCTGGGGAGCTTTCATGGGCGCACCATGGGCGCGTTGTCGCTAACGGCGTCGAAGGTGCAGCAGAAGCGCCGGTTTGCGCCGTTTGTGCCGGGCGTGACGCATGTCCCGTATCCGTATGCGTATCGCGGTTGTAGTGGAGGCCAGAAGGAGCAGGAGGCGTTTGCGCTGGGATGCGCACGCTATATCGAGGAGAAGCTTTTCAAGACGCTGCTGGCTCCAGAAGAGGTTGCGGCGATTTTTGTTGAGCCGATACAGGGCGAGGGCGGGTATGTAGTGGCGCCGGATATTTTTCTGCAGGAGATTCGGCGGATCTGCGATCGTCACGGAATTCTGATGGTGGTGGACGAGATTCAGTCGGGCGCGGGACGGACGGGCAAGTGGTGGGCGATTGAGCACTCGGGTGTGCAGCCGGATATTGTTTGCATGGCGAAGGGTATTGCGTCGGGAATGCCGCTGGGTGTGTGCCTTTCGAAGGCCGAGGTGATGGATTGGGTGCCGGGCTCGCACGCGAGCACGTTCGGGGGGAATCCGTTGAGCCTGGCGGCGGCGCTCGCGACGATCGAGATTATCGAACGCGAGGCGATGGCGAATGCAGCGATGGTTGGCGGCGCGGCGCTCGAGCGACTGGGCACGTGGGTTGATAGGCATGAGATTGTAGGCGAGGTGCGCGGGCGCGGTTTGATGATCGGCGTGGAGATTGTGGAGAACAAAAAGACGCGCGCGATTGCGGGCGAGTTGCGTGACAGGATCGTTGATCTGGCCTTTGAGAAGGGACTGCTGCTGTTAGGGTGCGGAGCAAATACGCTTCGTCTCTGCCCGCCGCTGGTCGTAAGCCAGGAGGAGGCAGACGTCGCGCTTGATTTATTGGAAGAGTGCATCGTCCAAGTGATGCAATAGGCACCGCGATCGGTGAGCAAGGGATTGAAGGAGAGTTTAATGACGACGGATGCGGTTGCGTTGGAGCAAGAGGTGCATGAGTTGCTGTCGCGCCTGGGCGTGCCTGAAACGCGGTTCTCTCAGGGGGAGCTGGTGGTGCGGACGCCAATTACGGGACAGGTGATTGCGCGCGTGGCGACGACGACAGAGTCGGCGGCGAACGAAGCGATTGGCAAAGCACAGGCAGCGTTTCTCGAATGGCGCAATGTTCCTGCTCCGCGGCGGGGAGAGTTGGTGCGGGTGCTTGGAGAGGAGCTGCGCGCGGAGATTGAATCGCTTGGCCGGCTGGTGACGATCGAGACGGGAAAGCTTCTGTCCGAGGGGTTCGGCGAGGTGCAGGAGATGATCGATATCTGCGGTTTCGCTGCGGGATTATCGCGGCAGCTTGCTGGCCTAACGATCGCGTCGGAGCGAGCGAACCATCGGATGATGGAGACGTGGCATCCACTGGGGGTTGTTGGTGTAATTTCGGCGTTCAATTTTCCGGTCGCGGTTTGGTCGTGGAACGCTGCGCTGGCATTGGTGTGTGGAAACGCTGTGGTGTGGAAGCCTTCGGAGAAGACGCCGCTGACCGCGCTCGCAACCCATGCGCTGTTTGAGCGGGCGGCGGCGAAGGTCGGGAATATTCCGGCAGGGCTGTCGGCGCTGCTGGTGGGAGATGTGAAGCTTGGCGAGATGCTGGTGGATGATGCACGAATTCCACTGGTGTCTGCGACGGGATCGACCGCGATGGGGCGAGCGGTTGCGCCGCGGTTGGCGAAACGGTTTGCGCGGGCGATCCTGGAGTTGGGCGGAAACAATGCGGCGATCGTGTGTCCGAGCGCGGATCTTGATCTTGCGCTGCGGGCGATCGCCTTCTCTGCGATAGGAACGGCAGGGCAGCGCTGCACGTCGCTGCGGCGATTGATTGTGCATGAGTCGATCTACGGCGAATTGGTTGCGCGGTTAAAGCAGGTGTATCTGTCGGTCGTGGTGGGGGATCCGCGCGCGGAAGGCACGCTGGTGGGGCCGTTGATCGACAAGCGATCGTTTGTAGGGATGCGGGCCGCTCTTGACGAAGCGAGAGAGGGAGGCGCGATTGTAACTGGAGGCGACCCGGTTGATGTCGAGGGAACGGGAGATGCGTTTTACGTTCGGCCCGCGCTGGTGGAGGTCGTGAAGCAATCAGATGTCGTGAAGCGTGAAACCTTCGCGCCGATTTTGTATGTGCTCAAGTATGGCGAGCTCGAAGAGGCGATTCGATTGCAGAACGATGTGCCGCAAGGATTGTCGTCTTCGATTTTTACGTTGAACGTGCGCGAAGCAGAGAGGTTTGTGTCCGACGCGGGATCCGATTGTGGGATCGCAAACGTGAATATCGGCACCTCGGGTGCGGAGATTGGTGGAGCGTTTGGCGGTGAGAAGGAGACTGGCGGCGGTCGCGAGTCGGGCTCGGATGCGTGGAAGCAGTACATGCGGCGCGCGACGAACACCATCAACTATGGGACGGACCTCCCGCTTGCGCAGGGTGTGAGCTTCGATATCACGGCATAGCAATATGGGTGCGGAGCTGTACTGACTTAGTGTGAGCTGCTTCTTATTCTCGCCGATTAATTCGTGTGATTTTCTGCGAATTTCTGTCGCAATTGTTACTGAAAATTATGCGCATATCTATACAGCGAGCTATGAATAATCATTCTCGTTGACGGCTTAGAATTCGCCTGCGATGCTTCAAGCTATGCAGATACCCACGAATTCCAACGCTGATGTGCACGTGGCAGCGCAGCCTTTTATAGCAAGCTCAACGCGATCGGGTAAGCCGGCACTCCTGATGTGCGCCCCTAAATTATATGAAGTGAGTTACGTTATTAATCCGTGGATGAAGGGGAACCTGGGGAATTCTTCCCGCCGGCGCGCACTGCAGCAGTGGGAGGAGTTATTCGTCGTGCTTTCTGAGCTGGCAGATATTTATCTGGTTGAGCCAATGGCGGGATCGCCGGACATGGTCTTCACGGCGAATGCCGGTCTGGCCCGCGATGGGGTGGTGGCCATCAGCAGCTTCTATCATCCGGAGCGCCAGGGAGAGGAGCCGCACTTTCGCGCGTGGTTCCATGCGGCCGGATACGCGGTCGTTGATTTGCCGCGCGACACCCCATTTGAGGGTGAAGGGGATGCGCTCTTCTCGGCAGATGGATCGCGGCTATGGGCGGGACACGGTACGCGAACGCTCGAGGCAAGTCATGGTGCGCTGCAGAGACTGTGGGATGTTGAGGTTGTCAGTCTGCGCTTGGTGGATCCTCGTTTTTACCATCTTGATACTTGCTTCGCGCCGCTTGAGGATGGGTCGCTGCTGTACTATCCGCCGGCGTTTGATGACGAGTCCTTGAATAAGATCGAAGCGGCGTATCCGGCAGAAAAGCGGATTGCGGTTTGTGAAGAAGACGCTTTGGCGTTCGCCTGCAATGCGGTGAATCTAGGTAAGACGATTGTGATGAACTGCATCAGCGCAGAACTGGAGCAAGAGCTTCGCGGCCGCGGGTTCGAGGTGATCCAAGTACGGCTTGATGAGTTTCTTAAAGCTGGGGGCGCGGCAAAGTGTTTGGTGATGAAGCTGACTCCGGAGATCCACGCGAAGAGCGAGGCGCGTGATGAGGCCGGAGCAGGAGGCTGTATGGAGACCAGGCTCATTGCAATGGAAGAGCAGTACGGAGCGCACAACTATCATCCGCTGGATGTGGTGATTGAGAGGGCGCAGGGCGCCTGGGTGACCGATGTGAATGGGCGGCGATACCTCGATTTTCTGGCCGCTTACTCTGCTGTGAACCAAGGGCACTGCCACCCGGAGATTCTGGCGGCGATGATGGAGCAGGCACAGAAGGTCACGTTGACGTCGCGCGCATTCCGGAATGATCAGCTGCCGTTGTTGCTCAGGGACCTGCACGAGCTAACGGGGTTCGAGATGGCCCTGCCGATGAACTCTGGTGCAGAGGCTGTGGAGACGGCGCTTAAGGCGGCTCGGAAGTGGGGTGAGACGGTCAAGGGGGTCGCGAAGGATCGCACAGAGATCATTGTCTGCGCGAATAACTTTCACGGCCGAACGATTTCGATCGTGGGCTTCTCCACCGATGAGCAGTACCGCGCGGGGTTTGGGCCGTTCCCGGCTGGGTTCAAGCATGTGCCGTTCGGCGATGCTGAGGCATTGCGGAAAGCGATCACGCCGGAGACTGTCGCGTTCCTGGTTGAACCGATTCAGGGCGAGGCTGGGGTGATCGTTCCGCCTGAAGGGTATCTCGGCACCGTGGCGGAGATTTGCAAGGAGAACAATATCCTGCTGATTGCCGATGAGATTCAATCGGGCCTCGGCCGCACAGGGAAGCTGTTCGCGTATATGCACGACGGGATCACACCCGACATAGTGATTGCGGGTAAGGCACTGTCGGGAGGATTTTATCCAGTGTCGGCAGTGCTGAGTTCACGGGCGGTGTTGGGGGTGTTTCGGCCGGGAGATCACGGCAGCACGTTTGGCGGAAATCCGCTGGCATGTGCCGTGGCGCGCGCTGCGCTGAAGGTGATTGTGGATGAGCGGCTTGCGGAGCGGTCTGCGGAACTGGGGGCTTATGCGCTGGCGCGACTTAAGAGGATGCGCTGTGAGACGGTGCGTGAGGTTCGTGGACGTGGGTTGTGGCTTGCGATTGAGTTGAATGTTCCGGCGAGGCCAATCTGCGAGGCGTTGCGCGATCGTGGAGTGCTGTGCAAGGAGACGCATGATACGGTAATCCGCATTGCACCGCCGCTTGTGATTCGCCGCGAGGATTTGGATTGGGGACTGGATCAGATCGAGCAGGTACTGGCGGGGAATTCGGAGAAGCGAAGGGAGGATACTGCCTCTAGAAGCGAAGGGGACGCTTTCTCTCGAGTGGCGTAGAGAGGACCATGCTGGTGGTGGGGCTGCCGTAGGGTAGAAGTTTTTCGATGAGGTCTTCGAGTTCGGTCATGGAGGCGAGGACGACTTTGAGGAGGAAAGCGTCGTTGCCGGTGAGGTGGTGGCACTCCTGCACGGCGTCGAGGGTGGGAAGGAACTTGAGGAACGGCTTGTAGCGCGTGCCTTCGCAGGTGAGGCGCACGAAGGCCGTGATGGTGAAGCCGAGGGCTTGCAGGTTGATTTCCGCGCGGTAGCCTTGGATGAACTCAAGGCTCTCGAGGCGGCGCAGGCGCTCGGCAGTGGCGGAGGGGGATAGGCCGATGCGCCGTCCCAGTTCTGCCATGGTAAGGCGCGCGTCGGTGGTAAGCTCCCGCAAAATCTTGCGGTCGAGTTGGTCGATTCCGGTGTGGAGAAGCATGCGGCACTCCTTGCGTTCCTGGATCAGGGCCGAGAGCAAACAGGGTGTTAAAGGCGGTCAGCCGTGGATTGTGGCTCGATAAATGCGCTTCGCCCGCGAATCAACGGTATGGTAGCCATATTACCGCGGGAGGATGGTTCACTCCTTTTCGGCGACTCCATAGGATTGAATCATGATTACCTTAGATGGAGCGTCGCTAACGATCGAAGACGTTGTGGCTGTCGCAGAAGGCCGCGAGCGGGTTGGAATTGCTGTTGAGGCATTGAGCCGAATGCAGCGGTCGCGGGACCGTGTTGAAGGCGCTATGCGCGGAACGAAGCCAGTCTATGCGTTGAACACCGGCGTTGGATTGCTAGCGAATATCCGGCTTGAAGACCATGAGATTGAGGTGATGCAGGTGAACCTCATACGCTCGCACTGTTGCGGGGTGGGAGCGCCACTTCCGGTGAACGTAGTGCGGGGCATGATGTTGATCCGGGCGAATGTTCTGGCGAAGGGACTGTCGGGGATTCGCGCGGTGGTGGCGGAGCGTATCTGCGATCTGTTGAACTCCGGGATCACGCCGGTGGTGCCATCACGCGGAAGTGTCGGTGCGAGTGGTGACCTGGCGCCGTTGGCGCATATGGCGCTGGCGTTGATTGGCGAGGGGCGGGCGGAGTATGGCGGCGAGGTGCTGGATGCTGCCGTGTGTATGGAGCGTGCGGGGCTCGAACCGCTGAAGCTGGAAGGCAAAGAGGGTATCTCTTTGCTCAACGGGACGCAGGCGATGCTGTCGATTGGATGCCTTCGTCTGAAGGAGCTGGAGAGTTTGTTCTATGCGGCTCAAACTACCGCCGCTCTGAGTATTGAGGCGTTGCGGGGAACGGCGGCGGCGTTTGATGGGCGGCTGCATACCGCTCGCGCGCATGCCGGACAGATGTTGAGTGCGCAGCACCTGTTGGGGCTGTTGGAGGGAAGCACGATTCCACGTACGCATGGTGAGGGCAGCCGGATTCAGGATGCGTATTGCCTGCGCTGCATCCCACAGGTGCATGGTGCGGCCTGGGACACGATCCAGTTTGCGAGGGGAGTCTTCGCGATCGAGCTAAATAGCGCGACGGATAATCCGCTGGTGTTCGACGATGCAATTGTGTCGGGCGGGAATTTTCATGGAGCTCCTCTTGCGTTGGCGTTGGATTACTTGGCGATCGCGGTGTGTCAGCTTGCGGGAATTTCGGAGCGGCGGACCGAGCGGCTAATGAATCCGACATTGAATGAGGGATTGCCGGCATTTCTTGCGTCGCAACCGGGAATTGAGTCGGGAATGATGATGGCGCAGGTGACGGCGGCTGCGCTAGTGGCTGAGATGCGCGTGCTGGCGTCGCCGGCATCGACCGGGTCCATTCCAACGAGCGGTAACCAGGAAGATTTTGTCAGTATGGGAATGACGTCAGGGTTGAAGCTGGAGCAGTCGGTGGAGCTTGCGCGGATGGTGATTGCGATTGAGCTACTTGCGGCGACGCGGGCGCTGGATCTTCGTGGAGATACGAGCACGCCGGAGCTGGAAGAGGCGCGGAGGCGTTTCCGGACACGGATCCCTGCGTGGCGGGAAGATTGCGTGCTTTCTGTGTGGATGGAAGAGGCTGCCAAGTTTTTAGCGGATGATGGATGGAGCGATCAGGAAGCTGGAAAGGCGATTGAGGAGGCGGTTCGATGAGCGAGGGATATTCTCCGGTTCGTGCGGCGCGGGGCAGCAACAGAACAGCGAAGGGGTGGATTCAGGAGGCAGCCAAACGGATGCTCATGAATAACCTCGATCCTGAAGTGGCGGAGAAGCCAGAAGAGCTGATCGTGTATGGCGGGCGTGGAAAGGCGGCGCGCAACTGGGAGTGTTTCCACACGATCGTGGAGACGCTGGATCGGTTGGAGAATGATCAGACGCTGCTGGTGCAGTCGGGAAAAGCGGTGGCGGTGTTGAATACGCATAGGCTGGCGCCACGGGTTTTGATTGCGAATTCGAATTTGGTACCGCATTGGGCGACGTGGGACGAGTTCGACAAGCTGGATGCTGCGGGACTGATGATGTATGGGCAGATGACGGCGGGGTCGTGGATATATATCGGCACGCAGGGAATTTTGCAGGGAACGTACGAGACGTTTCGCGGCGCGGCGAAGCGGCACTTCAATGACACGCTGGCGGGGACGACCACGGTGACGGCGGGACTCGGTGGAATGGGCGGCGCGCAACCGCTGGCGGTGAAGCTCGCGGGTGGCGTGAGTATCTGCGTCGAGGTAGATCCAAAGCGGATCGATCGACGGCTGGAGACGCGGTATTTGGATAAGGCGACGCGGTCGCTGGAAGAGGCGATTGCATGGGCGCACGCGGCAAAGAAGGCACGGGAGGCGGTGTCGATTGGCTTGCTGGGTAATGCGGCTGAGGTGCTGCCGAAGATGGTGGAGCTTGGATTTATCCCTGATCTGGTGACGGACCAGACGAGCTCACACGATCCGCTTTGGGGTTATTTGCCGCCGGCGAAGGCGGATGAAGATTTGAACGCGCTGCGCTCGATTCAACCCAAGGAATATGTTGCGCGAGTGCAGGCTGCGATTGCAGATCATGTGCGAGCGATTCTGGAGATGCAGCGACGCGGTGCGGTGGCGTTTGATTACGGTAACAATCTGCGTACGCAGGCTAAGATTGCAGGTGTGACGGATGCATTTTCGTACCCGGGATTTGTGCCGGCGTTTATTCGCGATTCGTTTTGCGAGGGACGTGGGCCGTTTCGCTGGGTGGCACTGTCGGGCGATCCGGCAGATATCGCGGCTACGGATCAGGCGTTGCTGGAGTTGTTCCCGGGGGACAAGCGGCTGACCGAATGGCTGACGTTTGCGTCGACACAGATTGCGTTTCAAGGGTTGCCAGCGCGCATTTGTTGGTTGGGTTACAAGGAGCGCGATCGTGCCGGGTTGCTATTCAATCAAATGGTTCGGGATGGGCGGTTGAGTGCTCCGATTGTGATTGGGCGGGATCATCTGGATGCGGGTTCAGTGGCTAGTCCTTATCGCGAGACGGAAGGGATGTTGGACGGATCGGATGCGGTTTCGGATTGGGCGCTGCTGAATTTTGCTACGGGCGTTGCGAGCGGCGCTGGATGGATGAGCTTTCATCATGGAGGGGGCGTGGGCATGGGGTACAGTCAGCATGCAGGTCTCGTCGCCGTTGCGGATGGAAGCGATGAGGCCGATGAGCGACTGAAGATGTGCCTGACGAACGATCCGGCGATGGGTGTGATTCGCCACGCGGATGCGGGTTACGAATTGGCGAAGGAGACGGCTGCGAAACGAGGGCTTGATCTACCGAGCGTGCGATGAAGACTGACTTGCTCATCACTGGGATTTCGCAGCTGGCTACCGCTGAAGGTGCGTCAGCGAAACACGGCTGGAGCATGAGCGAGCTCAAGGTCTTGAAGGATGCGGCGCTGGCAATCTCCGGAGAGCGAATCGATTGGGTTGGCGCGAGGCGTGACTGGATGGGCGAGGCTGCCGCAACGGTCGATATGGGTGGTGCTGCGGTTTTGCCGGGGCTGATCGATCCACATACGCATGCGGTTTGGGCCGGCGATCGGCTAGCGGATTTTGAAGCGCGCGTGGCGGGCAAGACATATGAGCAGATTCTGCAGGCGGGCGGAGGAATTCGGAGTACCGTGCGCGCGACTGCTGCAGCTTCGGTGGAGGAACTGATCGCGCTGGCGAAGCCGAGGGTGGAGGCGTTACTTCGGTCGGGGGCTACGACGATCGAGGTGAAGTCGGGATATGGGTTCGCGATGTCGGCAGAGCTTGCGATGTTGGAGGCGATCGCGAAGCTGGTGGCTGAGTCGCAGGCGCGTATTATCGCGACTCTCTTGATTCATCTGCCGCCAGTGGAGGCTGCGGAACGGCCGCGATATGTTGAGCAGGTGTGCAGGGAACTGATTCCAGAGGCTGCTCGGCGGAGGCTGGCAGTAGCCGTGGATGTTTTCGTTGAGCGCGAGGCCTGGCAGGTTGCGGAGGCGGAGCAGATGTTTGTCTGCGCGAAAAAGCATGGATTGGCAGTGAAGCTGCACAGTGATCAGTTTCACAGTATCGGAGGCGTCGAGCTCGGTGTGCGCATGGGCGCGCTGAGTGTGGACCATCTGGAGGCTGCGGACGACGCACAGATCAAGGCCATTGCGGCCAGCGATTCGATTGCCACAATTCTCCCGGGCGTGTCGTTGCATCTGGGAATTCCGGCGGCGGCTGGAAGAAGCCTGATAGATGCGGGCGCGGCAGTAGCTGTAGGTACAGATCTCAATCCAGGCTCAAGTCCGCTGTTTTCGAGTGCAGCGGCGTTGTCGCTTGCGGTTCGGATGAATGGGCTGATGGCGCAGGAGGCGGTCGTTGCGGGGACGGTGAATGCAGCTTGCGCGCTCGGTTTGACCGATCGCGGGCGGCTGGAGGCGGGATGCCTTGCGGACTTCGTGGTTCTCTATAACAAGGATTGGCGCGAGCTTGTCTATGTGCTGGGGGCGAATCCCGTTCGCGAAGTGTGGGTGAGCGGGAGGCGGGTGGTGGGATGAATACTCTTTATCGACCAGAGCTGATGTATGTGGACGGCAGGTTTGTTGCGGGTGCTGAGCTGCTGGTCAGCCCTGAAGGGTTAGTGTTAGGGGTTCACGAAGATCTGGATCTTTCTTCAACAACGATTGTGGAACTTCCGGGAAAAGCGTTGATGCCGGGCTTCGTGAATGCGCATTCTCACTCGTTTCAGCGATTGATTCGCGGGAAGGCGGAGTCGCGTGTTGTGAGTGGGCGGGACTTCTGGTCGTGGCGCGGAACGATGTATTACGCCGCGAGTAGGATCGACCCGCAACAGGTGTACGACGTTGCGCGCATGGCGTTCCTCGAGATGGTGCTGGCCGGCACGACGACGGTTGGGGAGTTCCATTATTTGCACAACGCTTTGGATGGAAGGCCTTACGACGATCCCAATTTGCTCGGCAAGCAGGTGATGGCTGCGGCGGAGTCAGTGGGCATACGGATTGTGCTGCTGCGAACGGCGTATTTACGTGCAGGGTTTGAGCTACCCCCAGATGCGGGACAGATGCGCTTCTATGAGTCGGCAAAGGCCTTCCTGACGAACATGGCGGCGCTCTTGAAAGAGGTCCCGACGGAGGGAGGGCGTGTGCACCTTGGCGTTGCTCCGCACAGCATCCGTGCAGTGCCGCTCGGTGAGCTGCATGAAATCACTGTGTGGGCTCGGGCTAACGGACTGCCAGTGCATATGCATGTTGCGGAACAAGTGGCAGAAAATGCGGCCTGTGTTCGCGAGTATGGATCGACGCCGGTTGACTTGCTTGCTGGAGAAAAGATTCTTGGGCCAGACTTCACAGCAGTGCATGGCGTTCATGTGACGGCGGAGGAGATTGCGATGCTGGCGAAGGCGGAGACGACGATCTGCTCGTGTCCCACAACGGAGCGTAATCTTGGCGATGGATTTGTGCGTGCAGACGAGATGCTTGGGGCGGGAATTCAATTTGCGTTGGGATCCGACAGCCAGGCTCAGATTGATCCGCTTGAGGATGCGCGGGAGTTGGAGTATCACCTGAGGTTGCTGCAGCAGAAGCGAGCGATTCTGGACCAGGCTGGCGGGAAGACGTTGGCGGCGCATCTTTTCGGCTCCGCTACGGTAAATGGAGCTCGGGCGTTGGCGGTTTCAGCTGGAGAGCTCACGCCAGGCAGGTTTGCGGATTTTATTACGGTTGATCTTGACGACAGCTCGATTGCCGGAAACTCGGCGGACGATCTGCTTTCTACGCTGGTGTTTTCGATGAGCCGGTCTGCAATCCGGGATGTGGTTGTGGGTGGTCGAATCGTGCTTCGAGATCAACGGCATAGGCTACAAGAGGAGATTATCTCGCGGTACAAAGAAGTGCATGAACGGATATGGTCCGAAGCGGGTCGGAACCGATAGGTTGGATGGGTTCGCTGGGCTGGCTGCGATTTTCTATAGGGCTTCCGAATCAATTTCGGTTAGACTATCTCATCTGCCCCATGGCACAGTTTGTGACGACTACTCCATCGCGAATCCGCATGGGGCGTTTAGTGTCTAGTTTTTCGACGACGTAGGTTAATTAAAATCGGCGCGCGTATCCGGTGAGACTACAGGGGCTTCTGCTGCTTGTCGGATCCCTACATCATAAGCGTTCAATAAATGTTTAAGAACCGATAGCAGATTTAATTCGCGGAGGGGTTCATGGCAGACGTACCTGCAGTCGAGATGAAAAAAACGCTGGGACTTACCGGGCTGACGAGCAATGCTATGGCATTGATTGCGCCTGGCGCCTTTCTCTGGCTGACGTTCTTCATCCAGGCTGGGACCGGGGTTACCGCCCCGTCGATGTGGATGGGAGTTATTGGTGCGCTGGTGCTGTGTCTGTCCACTGCCGTTTGCTATGCGGAGATGGCGAAGCTTTATCCGGGGACAGGGAGCTCGTATTACTTCGCGGAGCAGGCGTTTCTAAATCGTGAACGGGCGTGGAAGTATGCGCGGATCTCGAAGTTTATTGTGGGGTGGGCCTCGCATCTTTATTACTGGATCTATCCGGGAGTGATGGTTGGAACGATGGGAATCGTCTGCGGATACCTGGTGGGAACGCTGTATCCGAACTTCATGAGCGCGTCGAATCCTGGAATGTTGTTCATGATGAGCGTGGCGGTAGCGTTCTCGTTCGCTGTGGCTTACATTGCGTATCGCGGAGCGAACACTTCTACGGCTATCAACCTCGGCATCAATATTGTTCAAATCACGGCGCTGATGATCTTCAGCGTGCTGGCTCTGGGATATCGGGTGAACCATCCTCCCGGGTCGGTGGCTTTCCAGTTCGATTCAACGAGCGGCGAGGCGTACACGTACGAGTTTCAGACGAAGACGGTGATGGTCGGTGGAGTTGCGACGGACACGATTGTGCGCGATGCGAATGGTGTGCCGCTGCCGCAACTGGATGTGAATGGAAAGCCAGTCCCGTATCACGTTAGCTATCCGGAACACGATGCCGCGGGGAATTTCCTCACTCATAAGAGTGCGAAGTCGGTGATTAGCCCGCATCATTGGAGTTGGGTGTTCATTCAAGCTACGGTTGCGATTCTGATCCTTGTGGGGTTTGAGTCGGTGACGTCAATGGGAGGGGAAGCGAAGAATGCGAAGCGAGATGTACCGATTGCAGTGATTACGTCGCTGCTGGTGCAGGGGGTTGTTTTCTATTGCTTCGAATATTTTGCCGCCAATTATTTTTTGAATAGCGGGTATACGATGCAGAGCGCTACGGGGTCGGCGGCACCCATTGGCGACATGATGGTGATGGTTGGGGATGCGCTATTCGGGCAGGGGCATGGGCGCACGTTCATGCTTGCGGAGGCAGCGACAGTGGTGCTGGCGCTGATTGGGACGACGCTCTCGTGTATGAACACAGGGGCGCGGGTCACGTATGCCATGGGCAAGGACCAGGAGGTTTCGAATCGCTTTGGCTTGCTGCACAAGAACAATCTCACGCCGCATCGTGCCGTTTGGACGTTGGCTGCGATTTCGGCTGTCATTGGATGCATCGCGGTGATGCTGGTTTTTGGAGATAGTGGTGCTCCGACCGCATCGGCGATTGCTGCGATTCCGCATGGAATCTTTTCGAGCTTCGGGTATACGACCCATGAAAAGATGGCGGCGTTGCCGAATAGCCTTCTGACGGTGACTCTGGCCTCGAACTTTGGGACATTTCTCCTCTACGCGCTGAGCTGCACGCTGTGCATGGTGGCATATCACAAGCATCCGAAGTTCAACGCGGTGCGGCACCTGGCGATTCCATTGTTCGGATTGTGTGCGAATTTAGCCTGCATGGGTTTTTATCTTGTAGGCCCGTTTATGGGCTATGGGACGAAAATGGAGCCGCTCTTGGCGCTGGGTATCGCGGCGGTATGGGGAATTTATGGCAGCTTCCACTTCCTGAAGACCGGGAAAGCGGCGGGTAAATCGGCACTGATCGAATCGAGGCCGACTTCGGCGTAGACTGAGGTCGCAGCGGCAGGATTCTGCCTAGGTGCAAAGTTTCTCTTATGCTCGATCTTGAGTTCGCAGAACGAACCGACCCGGGAAGGGTTCGGTCAAACAACGAGGATTCGATTGGCCATGTGCTGCCGATGGGGCCCGCGCAGGTGCAGTCGCAGGGTTGGTTTTTTGCGGTGGCTGATGGGATGGGCGGCCACGAGCAGGGCGAGGTCGCTTCAGCACTGGCGGTTGCTACTGCACTTGAGGGTTTCCGCAAGATTCCCAAAGGCGTGATGCATGTGTCGTTGCTGCCACGATTGGTGCAGGAAGCGAATGCCGCGGTGTATGACGCAGGGTTGGCGACGGGCCTGCGTGGTGCGCGCATGGGAACGACATTTGTTGCGTGCGCGCTGCGATTCGACTCGGCGGTCGTGTCGCATGTGGGTGATTCTCGCTGCTACCTGTTTCGCAATGGCAATGGCACGCAGTTGACGCGGGATCATACGATGGCTGCCGAGCAGGTGAGGCTGGGTATTCTCACTAAGGAAGAGGCTGCTGCGCACGACGGGCGGCACGTGTTAACGCGGTCATTAGGGAATGAGTTGTTTGTTGCGGCGGACACCATCACGGTGAATATTCTTCCGGGAGACGTCTTGTTGCTTTGTACGGATGGCTTATATGGATATGTGCCGGACACGACGATCCTGCAGATCATTCTGCGGTACAACGATCTCGAAAAGGCAGCGGACGCGCTGGTGGCGGCAGCCAATGATGCGGGTGGGCAGGATAACGTCAGCGTGCAGCTGATTCGGGTGAAGACAGTGGAGCGGATGGGGCTTTATCGTGGACGGCCGTACAGGTTGCTATAGATGATCGCGCCCAATCTTACACTTCGTCCTGGCGACAAGCTTGATGGCTACGAGCTAGAGGATATCGTTGCTACCAGCGGCATGGCGACCGTGTTTCGGGCGCGCGATTTGAAGAGCGGATTGCAGGTGGCGATCAAGGTGCCGCATCCCGAGGTGGAGAGCGATCCTACGATGTTCGACCGCTTTCGGCGCGAAGAGGAGATTGGCACGCGCATCGATCATCCGGGCGTGATGAAAGTGTTTGCGAATCCTGAGCGGTCGCAGGTGTACATGGTGATGGAGTGGCTGGATGGCCGACTGCTCCGCCAGGTGTTGAACGAGGAAAAGAAGCTGCCGGTGGATCGGGCAGTGAAGCTGATGGTCGGCATCTGCGAAGCGCTAGAACACGTGCATACGCATGGCGTGGCGCATCGGGATCTAAAGCCAGAGAACATTATGGTGGACGACAAGGATGGGATTCATCTGATCGACTTTGGTATTGCTGCGAGCACTGGTGCGCGGCGGCTGACGTTTGCACACTTTTCGCAGAGTATGGGAACGCCTGACTATATTTCGCCAGAGCAGGTGCGGGGCAAGCGCGGCGACGCGCGAAGCGATATCTATGCGTTGGGAGTGATGCTGTACGAGATGCTGACGGGCGTTGTGCCGTTTACGGGGCCGAATCCGTTTGCTGTGATGAACGATCGGTTGCTGAATCAGCCGGTGCCACCGAGGGAGCTGGAACCATCGATCTCGCCGCAGCTGCAGGAGATTATGTATCGCGCGATGGAGCGTGAGCCGAAGAACCGTTATTCCAGCGCACGCGAGATGGCACGTGATCTATTGCATCAGGATGAAGTCGGGGTTGCCGCTCGGCCTGATGCTGCGCGGTGGAAGACACGGCGATCGCCCGAGCGGCGGCGAATGCTTTTGTACGCGGGATTGGCGTTGATCCCGGTAGTGTTGTTTGGGTTACTGTGGTTTGTGTCGCGGCATCATTGAAACGGTGGACGAGAATTTGTCAGCGCGGGACGAACTCGTCGGCGTGCACGACGAACTCTGGGTAGGCGCCGGCACCCAGCTCGCGGATGTCCATACCTTGCCAGTCGCCGTCGGCGTCCACTCGAAAGGGGATGAGCTTGTTGAGCAGCTGGTGCAGGATGTGAATGAGGGGAAACATCACGCCGAGCAACGTCGCGATTCCAATGAGTTGCGTGAGGATGAGGGCTGGGCGAGAGGTGATTGTGGGGCCAAAGAGGCCGAAGGCGAGCAGTCCCCAGAGGCCAGCACCGAGGTGGACGGAGATTGCGCCGCCGGGGTCGTCGATGAAGAGGCGGAGCTCGAGGGTCTCGACGAGTAGGGTGACGAGGGTGCCGGCGACGAGGCCTATGAAGATGGTTGCCAGCGGAGATAGAAGCCCGCAGCCGGCAGAAGCGGCGACGAGGCCGGCGATCCAGCCGTTGGCGCTGAGAGAAGCATCGGGCTTACGGTATCGGAGCTGTGTGGTGACGACCGCCGCGAGGCAGCCGCTGGAGGCGGCGAGTACGGCGTCGATGACCGTGAGCAGGATTTGCGCGTAGGTGATGCGGTAGAAGAGGATGGCGGCGGCGCAGTCGAGGCCGATCCATCCGATGAGCGCGAGGAGACACCCGAAGAGGACCTGGACGATGTTGTGTCCTGGGATGGCGGCGGCGATACGGTCGGCATACTTGCCTTGGCGAGGACCGAGGATCCAGGCGACGGAGAGAGCGGTGAGGCCGCCGAGTACCTGGAGGACTGCGGCACCGCCGAGGTCAGCGAAAGCAGGAAGGCCAAAGAGCGGGGTGAGTTGGGCGAGCCAGCCGTTACTCCAGACCCAGTGGGCAAAGAGGGGAAAGATGATGGCGGCGAAGACGGCGCTTGCCGCGCAGATTGCGGCGAGTCGCCAGCGATCGCTGCCGGAGCTGATTGGGATGAGGGTTGCGAGGCCGACGGCGAAGATGCCGAAGGCGAGCACGAATGCGGGGTACACGCTTTGCGTGAGATTGGAGGCGAGTCCGCGGGAGAAGAGCGGCTCGGCGCCAAGCCAGTCGATGGATTTGGCAGCAAGGTGAAGGTTGTGCGCGAGGCCGCCGGAGAAGCCCATCCATGAGGATCCGATCAGGACAAAGACGATAGCGGCAATCGCCAGGGAGCAAAGGGTTGCGAGCATTGCATGCGCGGCGCTGCGGGAGCGACCGAGGCCCTGATGGATGAGAGCAAGGCCGGCGGCGGCGAGCGGGATGAGGATGATGCAGACGAGGCAGAGGTCAGGTGTCATTCGGGGCCTCTTTGCAGGGAGCGGTAGCGGAGAGCGATGAGAGTGAGACCGAGCAACTCGACGAGCAGGCCGGCGATGACGAAGGCGAGGCGTTGTCCGAAGGCGATGAGCAGGACGAGTGACGCGAAGGCGAGCAACCAACCGGAGAGCATCAACAGATAGCCGATCAATCTCACGGATAGCTCCTCTCGGATACGGGAAGATCCCTTGCCTTAGGGATTGTTCCTGTGGACGTGCGTTTGGATTGGTGTGAATCACCAGTCTATCTGGATTTGTAACGCGCTGAGGAAGGGCTGAGGCAAGTTCGTCTAGTAGACTCGGACGAAACCCAGATTATTTGCAGCGTGAGGAGAGGTGCGATGAAGAGCGTGCTGAATCAAGTGGTGTCTTCGCCGTTTGGAGCGTTTGCGGTGTTGGTGGTGGCGGCGTCGCTGGAGGTGTTGGGAGATTCGTTCTTCCAGTCGGGTCTGTATCGCTCGTCGGGTGAGCAGCGGGCGATGTGGTTTGTGTTGGGCGTTACTGTGCTGGGTCTGTATGGACTGAGCGTGAACCTGCCGCAGTGGGACTTCGGAAAGTTGCTGGGCGCGTATGTTGCGCTGTTCTTCGTGGTCGCACAGGTGGTGGCGAAGGTGCGGTTTCAGCAGTCGCCGACCGCTCCGATCTGGGTGGGCGGAAGTTTGATCGTTGCTGGTGGGCTGGTGATTACGTTCTGGAGAGGCTAAGGAAGAGTCGCGTGAAACGACGGCGGCCCCCTCCCCCCGGGGTATTTCTGATCTAAAGTATTCACTTCACGGTAACAACATTCGGACTTATGGCAGTCCGAACTGACGCGGGACCGTTTGCGCTCCGGGGGGAGGCAGGGGAAAAGTTATGCCGCCCCACGTGCTGGCGACGGCACCGACTTTGGGCATATAGAACTCTGCGTAGCCCGTCTGTTCGTTGAATGTATAGAACCGAACGTGGGTGTTCATGTGACCATCGTCACGAATTCAGAAAATATTCCAAGTAACTCAAACTAAAGACCGTTGTGTCGGCTGGGGAGTATCTCTGAATGCCTTTTTGGGAGGGTCCTCCTTGCATTATCAACGAGACGTCTTAGATCACCATGCCAAGTTTCGGAAAGCCTTATCTCTAATGTTTTGAGGTTGTTGAAGGAGGTTAGAAGGGGCTAGCGGCTCGGCGCGTTTACGGGGTCAGGGGTGGGGCTGCGGGTTTGGGGTGGAGAATGAGTCGGCTACCGTCCAAGCGGCGCCAAGCATGGCGAGATTGACGGCGAGTTCTGTCCAGTTGAACTCTGTTTTGTGATCGGTGAACAAAATCCGGATGTGAACCAAGAAGGTGAAGGAGGCGAGCATTGCAGTGAGGAGAATAGTTGCGCGGCGGGCCTGGACGCGCGATAGGATCGCGAGGCCTGCGAGGATAAAGGCGGTGCCGGTGAGATATCCCCAGAAGACCTGCGAGGGGGGCAGCCATTTCGGAACGAGTGGGGCGGTGAGGTTCATGTAGACAAAGTGAGCGCCACCCCATACGAGCGCGCACAGGCCGAAGATCACCTGGCCGATGAGCGTGAGGCGGGCCGATGGCGAGGTAGGGAGGTGAGCTGCCGCGGCGTAAATGATGAGGGATGCAGCGGTGATAGCGAACTGCTCGGCGAGGCCCTCGTAGACTCCGTATTCCTTGAAGTGAGCGAGCAGCACGGGGCCGTTCATGAAGAGGATGACGATGAGGATGTAGTAGCTGGCGAGGGTTGCGGCGGCGATAGGCGCGGAGCGGCGCCACTGCACGACGATTCCCACGCAGATGAGGAAAGCAGCGACGATGTAGGCGAGGGCGATGCGGTGGGGAAAGTTGTTGGGTACGGGTTGGCCGGTGATGAAGTCTCCCCAGACGAGGCATGCGAGACCCATTGCCATGATGCCGATACCGAAGACGTGGCGGCCGAGTTCTGCACGAACCGCGGGAGGGATTGTGTGGCGCGGCGCAACCGCTGGCAGGACGTTGGGTGAAGTTTGGGCCAAGAGACGCTACCTTCTCCGCGGCAGGCGGGGGACATTGGCGGACTTGTGGGAAGGATAAACCCGGTCGTGCGCGCACGGCGAGTATTTGGTCGCGTCGCAAATCGTGCAGGGAAACCCCATCGAAGATTAGGGGCGCTCGAGGCGCAGGGCTTACTGCCCGTTGAGGAGGGATTTCCTTAGAATGGGGCGGGACGTTCTAGAGGGAGTGCTCCATGCGGATGAGATGGCTGGTGTTGGCGTTGGTGTTGAGTGGTACGTCGTTGGGGTTGGCGCAGACGACTGCGGGGACCGCGGCGCAGGGGGCATCAGCCAAGGCGGATACGTTTACGAATCCATTGCTGGATCGTGGGCCTGATCCTTGGGTGGTGTATTGGAAGGGGTTCTACTACTACTCGAATTCTGAAGGTACGAATTTGACGTTGCGCAAGACGGCCGACATTACGGATCTGCGCCATGCGGAGGTGAAGGCGGTGTGGACACCGGAGCCGGGCCATGCGTGGTCGAAGGAGGTGTGGGCGCCTGAACTGCATCGGTGGGGGAGCAAGTGGTACATCTATTTTGCGGCCGACGGGGGAGAGAATTCCGGGCACAGAATTTTTGTGGTGGAGAACGACAATGACGATCCAATGGAGGGGGCGTGGAAGCTGCTGGGGAAGGTTGGGGATGCGATGGATCGGTGGGCGATCGATGCAACGACGTTTGAGTTGCGGGGGCAGCACTACCTGGTGTGGTCCGGATGGAAGGGAGCGACCGATGGCGAGCAGGATCTATTCATTGCGCACCTGAAGGATCCGCAGACAATTGATTCTCCGCGCACGCTGATCTCGGAGCCGACGTATGAGTGGGAGAAACATGGCGACCTGCCAGGGCGGCATGTGAATGTTAATGAGGGGCCGGAGTTTCTGGAGCACGGCAAGAAGATGTTCATTGTGTATTCGGCGTCAGGATGCTGGACGGATTTTTATTCGCTGGGGGCGATTGAGGCCGATAGCTATGCTGATCCGCTTGATGCCAAGAGCTGGACCAAGATCGATCATCCGCTGTTGAGCACGGATGCGGCGGCGCATGCGTATTCGCCGGGGCACAACGGGTTTTTCATGTCCCCAGATGGAAAGCAGAACTGGATTATTTATCACGCCAATCCGGGACCGGGGATGGGATGTGGGGGCATGCGGTCGCCGCGGATACAGAAATTTAAGTTCGGGAAGGACGGGGTCCCGGACTTTGGGAAGCCGGTGGCGTTGGGTGAGGCGTTGCAGAAGCCGGAGTGGTAGCGGGGAACGCCGGCTGCGTGGTTGCGTTGTACCAGCGCAGGACGCGTAGGGCGCGGAGAGTGTTCCAGCGGCTCGCGCTTGCGACGGCGGTTTCCATCCGCAGGGGGATGTGCTCGGGGTGGAGGAGATTGAGTGGCCAGCGACCATTCTGGTGGCGGCGCTTTCGAACGATGGCGATGGCTTCCACGAAGCGGGGATTGGGGATGGTATGTGCCTTGCGGAAATAGTCGAGGGCGCGCAGGACATCGTAGTGCCAGAAGGTGGGATAGGCAAAGCGGAGCCAACGCTTGTCGATGATGTTACCGGTGCGAAGGGAGCGGAAGAGGTGGCGTTCGAGGAGATAATCTTCGGCTCGTTTGTGGGCGTGGGTGAGTTTGGCAGATTTGCGGCCGGCACTTTCGTAGTCCAGGAGGCCTTCGAGGACGCACAGGGTGGTGTGGAAGGAAGAGCGATCGCTCTTGGGAGCTTCGCAATTCCAGCCTCCATCGTCGAGTTGTTCGGAGAGCAGTTGTTGGGCTAGGGCGTCGTTGGGCCGGTTGATCCAGGCGCCGATGGCGAGGATACGGCCGTTGATACAGGGCTCGGTTTCGCCGCTGAGGAAAGGGCGGTTGTTGAGCGGCTTGAAAACGAGGTGTTGGTCGATGCGGTCGATCATGGCGCGGGCTTGCGGGCTCGCGGGATCGAGGCCGAGATCTTTGAGGACGATGAGGGACCAGAGGGTGACGAGATCCCACTGGCCTGCGGGCCAGCTGCCGTCGGGTGATTGGCGCGAAAGCAGTTGAGCTCCCCAGCCCTCGGTGGCGACGCGGGAACGCTCTGAGGCGATGGCAGCGGGGGGCGCATCGGTGAGATCGCGCATCACCTGCCAACGGACGGCGGGATCGGAGTCGAGGAGCCACTTGAGTGTTGCGGGCCGAGGGTTGTCGTCTCTGGGTCGCATGGGATTGTGGGTCGCTGCGAGGGTAACACTACAAGGTGCGAACGCTTAGGTCGACGACGAGATCGTCGACGGAGATGTTGAGGGCGAGGCCTACTTTGCGGAAGCCTTCCCGCCACTCTCTTGACCAGTAGGTAGCGTCGGAGCGGCGAAGGAGATCGTTCCAGATGTTTTGCGCCTGCCAGAGGTTGACCTCCATGGGCAGGGTGCGGAGGGACTCGGCGATGGCGAGGGTTTCGTGGAGCACGTTAAGGTTTTGAGGGGCCTGCTGTTCGGCGGCGGCTTCGAGGCGAACCATTGCGCGCTTCATGCGCTTGTCGGCGGTGTAGCTGAGGAGGTCATTGTCGAGGGTGACGTGATCGACTTCGGCTCGGCGCAGTAGGCGAGCGATCTCGGCGGAGTCGAAGGTGTCGGCTTCGAGGGCGCGACGGAGGCTCGCGTTGATGGCGAAGCCTGCCGTAAGGGCCAGTGCGGGTGGCGCGGCGACGCTGGCGTCGGCCAGGAAGTCGAGGAGGGTGGCGTGCTCGTTGTAGATGCGGATGAGCGAGCCCTCAACTTCGGAGAGGGTCTGGTTGAGGATGCTCTGGAGGATGCGGTGCTGCTCGTCGGCAAAGAGCGAGGTGAGGGAGGAGAGGGTTGAGTCAAAGAAGCCGTCGATGAAGCGGATGAGCTCGGGAAGGTTGGCGTGGCGGATTGAGTTGCGGGCGTTGGTGATGAAGGTTTCCCACGCGGCGGCGTCCTGTGGGGTATAGCGCTTGACGGCGGCGGAGAGGTTCTGGTCGCCGAGGTGGAGGACGGCAAAGCAGATGTCTTCGCACTCTTCGGTGATGCGAGAGCAGAGCGTGGCGCGCCCAACGGCGAAGCGCCCGCGGCCCGAGGTCATAACGTCATAGGAATGACGGTGAACATCGAAGCAGAAGATGTTGCCGGCATCGGGGTAGCTGCGGAACATAGAGCTGATCGCGTAGTGGGCGCCGACGCTTTCGAGGTCCAGGCGGCCGGCGTTGACGAACCGGCGGTAGACGTCGGCACCTGTGCCGGCGTCGGGATCGTTGCTCTCGGCGCGGCCGAGGATTTTGAGGAAGTCGGCTTCGAGGGTCATGGCAGAGTCCCTCATCCGAGAATCGAGGGAGGGGACGGCGAAGAGTTTGGCGGCGAGCTGGATGACGCGGCCGGCGTAGGCGATGATCTGGATGGTCTCGATGCCGGAGATGTCGTCGAAGAACCAGCCGCAGGAGGTGTACATGAGCTGAGTGTGGCGTTGCAGCTCGAGGAGTTCGAAGACGGTAATGCGTTCGGCGGCAGTGAGAGTGCGCGTGGCGTGCGCTGCGAAGAAGCGGTCGAGGTTGTCGGAGGAGCGATCGAGGATGACGTGGATATAGGCGTCGCGGGCGGCCCAGAGATCTTTGAGGAGCGGCTTGGCTACGGCTTCGGCGAGCGGTGCGGTGCGATCTCTGAGAAGGTCGAGGGCTTCGCGAAGCGGAGTACGCCAGCGCTGGTTCCAGTCGGAGCGGCTGCTGCAGCCGCAGTCGGAACGCCAGCGCTCGACGCCGTGGGCGCAGGACCAGGAAGTGTCGTCGACGACTTCGGCTTCCCATGTGGAAGGAAATTTTTCGAGGTACTCGCCGTAGTTGGTAAGCCGAGCGAGGTTGTTGTCCTTGATGTAGTTGAGGGCGTAGCTGAGGGCCATCTCGCCGTGCTTGTGGTGGTGGCCGTACGATTCACCGTCAGTGGCAACGTGCACAAGCTGGGGTTCGGAGGCTGGCTTGTCGGGGTTGAAGTTGGAGATTAAACGGCGGGCAAAGGTCTCACCGTCGTTGAGGAGACCTTCGAAGGCGATGGCGCGGGAGGGCGGGCCATCGTAGAAGAAGACCGTGATGGAACGGCCGTTGTTGAGCTTGACGAGGTAGGGGCGCGTGGTATCGACGCTGGCATCAGGGGTTTCTAGCCAGTCGGGTCCGGTGGGGGTCTCGAGCCAGGGCTCTTCGGTGGGGACGGATTTCGTGGTGAGGGGATTTGTGGATCCTACCTTGCCCGACGATGCAAGTGAAGGCGAAGATGGAGCGCCCGCTTCGGTTGGGGGTTCGGTGGAAAGAGGGCGGATGCGTGCGGCCTGGTGCGGAGCGAGGATGGTGAAAAGTATGCGTTCCTGAGCAAGGAGGTCGAGGACGGAGCGGGACACGGCAGTCTCAGCGAGCCACATGCCTTCGGGCTTGCGGCCGAAACGGTGCTCGAAGTCGGCGATGCCCCAGCGAATCTGAGTGCGGGCGTCGCGCTCGGATGCGAGCGGCATGATGATGTGGTTGTAGACCTGCGCGAGGGCGGAGCCGTGGTTGGAGTAGAGCGAGGCGCTGGCCTGGTCCGCGTCCTGAATCATGCGGTAGGTACGGGGAGCGAAGTCCTCTAGCCAGCTAAGCAAGGTGGGGCCGAAGTTGAAGCTCATGCCCGCATAGTTGTTGACTATGCGGATGATCTGGTTTTCCTTGTTGACGATGCGAGACGCCCCGTTGGGGGCGTAACACTCGGAGGTGATGCGCTCGTTCCAGTCGTGGTAGGGCGCGGCTGATTCCTGGAGTTCGACGGTCTCAAGCCAGGGGTTCTCGCGTGGCGGCTGATAGAAATGGCCGTGGACGCAGAGATAACGCTGGGGTGGAGCGGTCGTTGAGCTTGCCTTGCGTGTTGCAACCATCGTCTAGCAAGGATAACAAGGCGGAGAGGTCAGGGTTTGGCGGGCGGTAGATATCGAACGACGTAAAGGGTTCCAGGCGTGCGGAAGGGCCAGGCGGAGTAATGAATTGGGGCGAAGGGGGCCGGGCCGTAGCAGGCGTTGGGGTCGAAGGAGACGCCGTAGATGGGAACGATGTGCGGGGTTTTGTCGTGCCAGAACATTTTGCACGTGCCAGCGGGAAGTGGAGGAACGGGAACGTACGCGGTGGCGGGAAAGACGATAGTTTTGTCGTTGATGTGGTCCGAGTATTGGAGCTCGGTCAGGAAATTCTGCTCAAAGCCGTAATCGACAGAGGTAGCGGGGATTCCATTGGCAGTGAGTTCGTGGGCGAGTTCTACGCGAGCGCGATAGACCGAGAAGTTGTTATGCGTGATGGTGACGCCGACGACGGCCATCGTTGCAACCAGGACAACACCGAAAATCGGAATGCGAGGCTGAATCTGCTCCTGGTAGTAGCGGACCAGACAGATTAGAGCCACCAAGCCTAGTTCCAGCGTGTAGCGATCGTAGATCCAGCCCGTAGCCGTGCGCGGGATAAGAAGAGCTATGTACGCGAGGGAGAATGGCACGAGAAGTATGCCGAGTTGATGCCACGAGACATCGTGCGCGGATTTGACGGAGTGCCGAGTGTGATCAGAATGCAGTTGGTAAAAACGCAGCAGCGAAATGAGAACGGCGGCCAATCCACCGAAGCAGATGATGGTGATCAATGCCTGTGCGGGGACATTGAGAAAGAGAGGTGGATTGCCGTGGAGCTGATGGCCTTCGTGGATTCCGTGCACGCCGATCCAATTGCCGCCCCCACCCATGGTGGGCTCAAGGGGAAAGCCCCCGCGAAGATGGCTGGGGTAGATGCCCAGGAATAGATAGCCCATGAGGGCGATTGCGAGGATCGCGATCACAACTGGACGACTCTTGCGAAGGGTGGGAAGGAAGATAGCGATGACGGGAAGAAGGAGGAAGGGGATCGCGAGGAGAAAATACGTCAGGGTCAGAAAGCTCGAGACATAGGAGAAGGTGTGCGGAAGAGGTTGCGGCGGTAGGACGTAGGGCTGGTGTTTGAGCCATTGCATGCAGGCGTAGATGAAGAAGGCTCCGGCGAGAGTGGCAGCGGACCCGGCGATGAAGACTCGGCGTTGGCGGCGGAGTAGCCAAAGCGTGGAGGGAACCATGACGAGAACGCCGAGCCATGCGATCTGGCGCGCGGTTCCTAGGACGGCGTTGGTAGCGACTGCGAAACAGAGCCAGAATATGGCGTTGTTTGGTGCTACAGATTGCAAAGCGCGGAGGCAGCCGTACAGGCATACGAGCATGGCAAACAGGCCAAAGATATCGCTCATATAGGTGACGGAGAGCAAGAGATAAAGCGGCGAGAGAACCAGGACGAGTGTGGCTATTGTTGCGTTACGTTCGGTGATCCCGGAGCGAACCAGCGTGCGCTGCAGAAGAAACGCGGTTACGAGGGCAACGAAGAGCGTGCTCATTCGAACGGCCGTGAAGGAAAAGCCGAAGAGCTTGATGAAGGCAGCGCCGATGTAAAGCTGCCAGCCAATCATGGCTGCCGCCCAGCCGTTGTAGACGATATGCCCGGTGGAGGCGAGTGTGCGCGCCATGAGAACGTATGGGCCGTCGTCGGAGATGCCCATGTTGGCGTAGGGACGGCTGATGAGTTCGCAGACGAGTACGCAGAGGGCGCAGACGAAGGCTGGGATGCGGAACCTGCGGACGAGTTGCAATCAGCCTCCTGGCAAGGTTAATGCGGTGCGCAGATCAAGAGATGCAGGGAGCTGCACCATGGTTAGAGGATAGCTTGATCACGGCTGAGAGAGCGGCGCGGTACGGACTGCGTAGAGGGTGCCGGGGGTGCGGTATGGCCAGCGGGAGTAGTGCACGGGAGCGAAAGAAGCTTGACCGTAGCAGGCGTCGGGGTCAAAGGAGAGAGCGTACACAGGGTGAATATGGGGGGTATATTCACGCCAGAACTCCTGCGTGGGGCAGATGCCGACCGTGTCTGGAGGGGGAGGCGGGGCGACGTAGGAGTTCGCGGGGACGACGATGTGCGGATCATTGATGTGGGTGGCGTAACGAAGCTCGACATTCAGGTTGTATTCCCAGCCACTGTCGATCGACGTGTCCGGAACGCCGGCGGCGCGGAGTTCGTCGGTGAGGGCAACGCGTGCGCGATAGAACGCAAACAGATCATGGGTGTACGTAACGCCGTAGAAGGCCATCAAGCTGATGAGTAGGACAGTGATGAGCGGGAGCTGAGGCTGAACACTCTCCTGGAAGTAGCGGGCGAGACAGAGCATCGCGACGACGGCGAGACCGAGGAAGTAACGGTCGCTCAGACTTAGTGTGGTGGCTCGAGGAATGAGGAGCAGGGCGTAGGCGAGAGTGAAGGGAACAAGCAACACGCCAAGTTGCGGCCACGTGATGGGTGTGGAGGAGGACCTCGCGGCGGGTACTCGGCCTCGGCGAATGAGCGAAACGATCAGACTGAGAAAACTGCCCAGAGAAGCGATGGTCAGCAAGACCTGTATCCAGACTGGCATAAAGAGTGGTGGGATGCCGTGAAGCTGAACGAAGTCGAAAGCAGCGCGGGTGTTCATCCAATCGTTGGTGGTGGGCTCGAGTACGAACTGCCCGCGGAGATGGCTTGGATAGAAGCTGAGGAAGAGATAACCAAAAACGAGGACGGAGATGATCAGGATGGCGCGGGTGCCGCTCTTGCGGATTCTGAACAGAAACAAGCCAAGAACGGGGAGCAGAATCAGAGGGAGTTCGAGGGAAAAGTGGAGGAGGGTCCAAAGGGTACTGGCAATCGGGAACGTCTCTGGGACAATGTGTTCGGGGATCGAGTAGGGCTGGTGCTTGAGCCATTGCATGCATCCGAAGACGAAGAGAACACCGGCGAGGGTGGCGACGGACCCGGCGATCAAGATGCGGCGCTGGGCACGGAGCAGCCAGAGAGTAGACGGGACCATGACGAGGACGCCTAGCCATGCGATCTGGCGGGCGGTTCCGAAGACAGCGTTGGTAGCGACCGCGAAACAGAGCCAAAAGATCGTGTCGTTGGACGTTGTGGATTCAAGAGCGCGAAGGCAGCCGTAGAGACAGGTCACGATGGCAAAGAGGCCAAAGATGTCGGTCATATAGACGACTGAGAGCATCAGGTAGAGAGGAGACAGAGCGAGAGCGACGGTGGCCAGGGTTGCGTTTCGCTCGCTGATGCCGGCTCGGACGAAGGTGCGCTGCAGGCCGAAGACGAGTGCCATCGATACGAAGAGCGTGCTCATACGCACGGCCGTGAAGGAGAAGCCGAAGAGCTTGATGAAGGCGGCGCCGATGTAGAGCTGCCAGCCGAGCATGGGGTTGGCCCATCCGTTATAGGCGATGTGGCCGGTGTTGGCGAGGGTGCGCGCCATCAGGATGTAGGGCCCGTCGTCCACGACCCCCATCGTGACATAGGGGCGGGCGATGAGTTCGCAAACGAGCACGGCGAAGGAACAGAGCAGGGCGGGGATGCGAAACCTGTGAACGAATTGCAATCAGCCTCCGTGTAAGAGCGGCAAGTAGGTCAGATGCACCGTGCGAAAAAGGGGCACGGTGGCTACAGAATAACAAGCAGACGGCGCGGTCTAGGGTCTGGCAGGTGGGGGATACCGCACGACGTAGAGCGTGCCTGGTGTGGATGCGAGCCAACGGGAGTAATGCACTGGTGCGAACGGTGCAGGGCCATTACATGCATTGGGGTCGAAAGAGACGCCGTAGCATGCGTGTATGTGTGGCGTGTAGTCGTACCAAAACGTCTGGCAGGTGTAAGGCGCGGGCGGAGGTGGTGGAACGTACGCGTGCGCGGGAACTACGAAAGTGGGGACGTTGATGTGCCAAGAGTGCTGAAGCTCGACATCGAAGTGGTGTTCCCAGCCGTTGTCGACGGAGGTGTCGGGGATTCCGTCGGCGCGAAGTTCCGCGGCGAGGGCGACGCGGGCACGGTAGAACGCGAAGGTGTTGTGGGTGAGAATGACTCCAAAGACTGCCATGATGCCGGCCAGCAGTGTCCCGGCGATCGGAATACGGGGATTGATTGTTATCTGATAGTAGGGGACAAGACAAAGGACGATGAGCGCGAGCAGGGCCAGCATGTAGCGATCAAAGAGCAGGTTGGTGGCGCGAGGGATTAAGAGCAGTGTGTAGAAGAGCGCGTAAGGCACGAGAAGCACCGCAAGCGGCTGCCAGGAAACGCTGGGATAGGGGGAGGCGTAAGAGGGAGGTTCGCTTCCTTCCAAAGAAAAAGTGCAGCCAGAAAGACGATGCGATAAGCGCTGCGCCAGGCGACCGGAGAACAGTAGAGCGAAAGAAGAGCGATCAGCGCGAGAACCTTCCCGCGATCCATGACGGAACGAAGGGGCCCAAGCCGAGAGATTCTCCCGAGGGTTGTGAGCATCACCGCACCGGCCGCGACCTTTGACACGAGGACCACCACGTGGGGCGCGGAGGCGTATTCTGCGAGGAATTTTTCCCGGCCCAGGTACAGCTGCTGCAATCCCGAGGGCAGGGAGACGTTGGAGGCGGAGACAAATCCGGCGGACATGGGAGGCGTGACATGCAGCGAGTAGTCGAGTAGCGACTGAGAACCATTGACCAGGCAGAGGATGAGACAGATGACGGCGAGAGAAAGGAAGAACCAGCGTACCCAACGCCACTCGAGCCAGACGAGGAAAGGCAGAAGCACCAGCAGTGGAGTCAGTTTGATCGATGCTGCCAGCGCGAAGACAGACGCCGAGGTACGCTTGAATCCCTTGATGTAGCAGACGATGCTGGCGGTCCAGAGAAGGACGAGGACACTTGAAATCTGACCCTCGCCAACCCCCCACCAGTTTGGGGGGGAAACATAGGATTTAGAAAAAAAGCCGACGCAGGCTATGTGAAAGATCGTGTCGTAGAGCATCCAGGTGACTAACATGGCGGCGCCAAGGATCGTGAGGAAGTTGAAGGCGAGCCAGGTATCGCTTGCGTGCTCGACAGAAAGAAGCGTGAAGGGCACGAGCAGATCAGCGATAGTCGGCGGATAGACATAGAGTCTGACGGCCGGTATGCCGAGGCTTGCGGCGGTCAGTTGCAAAGTACTCCCAGCGGTGGCGAAGCGCATCTGGGGGTTCTCGCCGGTGTCGGCGTCGCTGTAGATCTGGACGCCCTTGTGCTCGCGAACCAGTTGGGCGGCCGTGAGGTAGACCTTAAAGTCCACTTGGTCCTGCACATCCAGCCCCCTTGCCCACTCACCGCCAGCGAGTGTGAGCAGGAGGAGGAGGGTGATGGACGCGGCGATGCGGATCAGGCTCTTTGAGGCGACTCGCTGCATAGGTTCACCTCATTATCGCGCAGGAAACTAACCCCTAAAGGCGTGTGCGGGTGCACTAGCGAACATTACTCGGGCTGGTGAGGTTTGGCCGCCGCGAGGTCGCAGGCTCGCCAGAGGTACCAGCTGGCCACGGAGCGCCAGGGCGCCCATTTTTTGGCCCGTCGCTCGATGACGTCGGGCTTGGGTAGGAGGTCCGGGGTGACTTTAGCGGAGGGTTTCAGGCCCTGGAAGGTGAGGGCAAAACCCTTGCGGACGCCGTAGTCGGTGGTGGGAAGGACGTCGGGGCGGCCGAGGCGAAAGATGAGAATCATCTCGACGGTCCACTTGCCGATGCCGCGAACTTGGGTAAGGTGATCGATGATGGCCTGGTCGGACATGCGGCGAATATGGGCGAGGGTGGGGACGGTGCCGTCGAGAGTTTTGGCGGCGAGGTCCCGGAGGGCGAGGGTCTTGTTGGCGGAGAGGCCGGCGGCGCGGAGCTCCTGGGTGGGGACGTCGAGGATCTGCTGAGGTGTTGGATGGACGGGGGAGAGCGTGGGTATGGGCTGGAAGCCAGCGATCAGGCGGGCGTAGATCGCGGCGGCGGCTTTACCGTGCAGCTGTTGATAGATGATGGATTCGGTGAGGGCCTCGAAGGGGGATTGTTGCGTGGCGAGGCGAACGGTGAAGGGGCCGGCGCGGGCGATGAGCTTGGCAAGTTTGGGGTCTGCGGCGGACAGCGCCGCTACGGCCTCGGCTGGGTCATAGGGTAGCTTACGGGTGCGGCCTGAGGGACGGGGCATGAGGGCAATGATAGGCGCTGAGAGCAGCCCCGGGCACCAAAAGGGGGTGTGAGAGCCGGGGAAGGCTATCTCGCGGCGAGCAGACGTTAGGAGTTTGGTGCGGAAATATTTCGGTTGGGTGAGAAAGAATAAGAAAAATTGGGATGGGACGCAATCTCTGATCGATAAGCGACCAGAAAAGCGGGTATCGATGGGAGTGAAGTGACACAGGTCACATCTTTTATTCGCGGCTGCTATACTCGAATTTTGAAAAAACTCATCTCCGCAGACGAGCAAGAAGTCGGCTGAATTTGAGACCAGTTGTCCATCCGAAAAAGTGAAGTCTTCAACCTCAACAGTGGTCTTCTGACGCAGAGGAAGCAGGAACGGATTCATGGCGCAAGTATTTGACCGCAGCTCAAATGCCCTGGCTCGCGCAAGCCTGGTGCTGTCGGGCTTGATTGTCATCGCACTCGGGGTGGCGTTGAACAGCTTGCAGCGGTCCCCGTGGGTGACCAGGCAGGGACAGCGTCCGGACCAGCCAGTACCCTTCAGCCACAAGCATCATGTGGAGGGGCTGGGGTTGCAGTGCCAGTATTGTCACGTGTCGGTGGAGAAGAGCTCCTATGCGGGCATACCGCCGACAAAGACCTGTATGAACTGCCATTCCCAGATCTGGACAAACGCGCAGCTCTTGGAGCCGGTGCGGCAGAGCTGGGCGACCGGGGCCTCGATCCAGTGGATCAAGGTGCACGATCTGCCGGACTTCGTGTACTTCAATCACGAAATTCATGTGAACAAGGGCATTGGCTGCGCGAGCTGTCATGGACGCGTTGACGAGATGCCGCTGATGTATGAGCAGAATTCGCTACAGATGGAGTGGTGTTTGAACTGCCATCGCAATCCTTCGGTCAACCTGCGACCGACGGCCGAAATCTACAACATGGCGTGGCAGGGCCCATCGAGCGATAAGCCGGTTTGGTGCGCACCCACGGGCGTGGCGGGACCAACGGCGCAACAGGTTGGGTGCGTGGCGAGCGATCCGGCGGCGAGCAATCCGCAGGTCGCGCAGCTGAACAATCCAACAGGACTGGACAAAGCACAGACGGTGGCCGATGTGCCGCCGGCCGTTACGATGCCAGTGAATTATGTGAAGTTCACAAGCCAGGAAGAACTGGGGCATTACTTGATGAAGCAGTACCACATCCGCACGGCCAATGAGCTCTCGAGCTGCGAGGTGTGCCACCGATGAACGAGACGCGAATGGAAATCGAGCAGGCGATGGCAGGAGAGAAGCAAGCGCAGGTGGTGACGGCGATTGCGCCGGCGAAGATGACGCTGGCCGAAGTGCGGGCGAAGCTCGACGGCAAGAGCGGCAAGCGCTACTGGAAGAGCCTGGATGAGCTGGCCGATACGCCGGCATTCCAGGAGTTGATGCAGGAGGAGTTTCCGCGGCAGGCTTCCGCAGGGGAGTGGGTGGATCCGTTCAGCCGGCGCAGCTTTCTGAAGGTGATGGGCGCGAGCTTTGCCCTGGCTGGACTTGCTGGTTGCACCAAGCAGCCGGATGAACCAATCTTTCCGTACATCAAGCAGCCTGAAGATTTGGTGCTCGGCAAGCCGATGTTCTTCGCTACCGCGCATCCGTTTCCGACGGGCGCGATTCCAGTGCTGGTGAAGTCGGATGCGTTTCGGCCGATCAAGCTTGAGGGTAATCCGGAGCACCCGATTGCGAAGGGCAAGTCCGATGCGTTTACGCAGGCGTCGCTGCTGGATTTGTACGATCCTGATCGGTCGCAGTTCCCGCGGTTCCGGGGAGAGCAAGCCAGCTTCGACGAATTCCAGGAGCAGTTTGCCAAGGCGGTTGCAGCGACGAAGACGGGTGAGGGAGTGGTGTTTCTGTCGGAGACGGTGACTTCGCCGACGCTGGCCGGGCAGTGGAAGGCTGTGCAGGCGAAGTATCCCCAGGCAAAGCTGGTGCAGTACGAGCCGGTGAATCAGGATGCTGCGCGTGCGGCGTCGAAGGCGGCATTCGGGGATTATTACGACACGCAGTACCGGCTCGAAGATGCGGATGTAATCCTTGCGCTGGATGCGGATTTTCTGGGCGGAATTGGATTCCCGGGATTTTTGCCGATGTCGGCTGCGTGGGCGGCGCGGCACCGGTTTGATAAAGACAAGCCGATGAACCGGCTTTACGTCGTGGAGACGATGCCGACGGTGACGGGGTTCAAGGCTGAGCATCGATTAGCGTTGAAGCCGAGCGAGATCGATGCGTTTGCGAGTGCGCTGGCGGGCGGAAACTCGACACTAAGCAACCCTGAAGCGCAGAAGTTCCTGTCGGCGGTGTTGGACGACATCAAGAAATCTGGCGGACGGTTTGCGGTGGTGGTCGGACCGCAGAGCTCGCAGTCCGCGCAAGTGGCTGCACTGATGGTGAATGGCTCGCAGGGCGCGGTGGGCAAGACGGTTTTTTACACGGAGACGGTTGTGCCGATGCCTAGCGAGCATGTGTCGGACCTGAAGGCGTTGGTTGCGGACATGAATGCCGGGAAGGTGCAGTGGCTGGTGATGCTGGGCGTCAATCCGCTGTACAACGCCCCGGTGGATTTGGATTTTGAGACTGCGTTCAATAAGGTGCCGAACTCAGTGCACCTGGGATCTCATGTAGATGAGACGGGCTTCTACTCGACGTGGCATATCAACAAGGCGCACTACCTGGAGAGCTGGTCGGACGCGCGTGCGTATGACGGCACGATCTCGATCGTGCAGCCGATGATTGAGCCGCTGTATGGCGGCAAGAGCGCACATGACATGTTGCAGACGCTGCTGGATCCGTCGGTGAGCGCATACAACGCGGTGCTGGCGAATGCGAAGACGTATTTGATGGGCGGCGGTGCTGGTGCGACCAAGACTGCGACTCCAGCGCCTGTTGCTGAGGGTGCGACGAAGGGCGCGGCTAGTGTGTCCAACGATCAGGCGGCTAAGGCTGCGCTGGGATTGGCTGCGGCGAGTACTCCGATGGAATTGGCATGGCGCAAGGCCCTGCATGATGGTTGGGTAGCAAACACGGCCTTCACGCCAAAGACGCTAGGTGCGGCGAAGGGTGTAGCGACGAATCCAAGTGTGGCGGGCAGCGGGATCGAAATTAGTTTCAAGCCCGATTCCTCGGTGTATGACGGCCGCTATGCAAATAATGGCTGGCTGCAGGAGTTGCCGCGACAGGTGACAAGCATGAGCTGGGACAATGCCGCGCTCATGAACATGGACCTGATGGGTAAGCTGGGGATTGAAGAGAATGAGGCGATTGAGCTTACGCTCAACGGCCGCACGATCATCACGCCGGTGCTGATGTCGCCGGGGCATCCGAACGACGCGGTGACGGTACATCTTGGTGAGGGACGGCGTGCGGAGGCTGGACGAGTAGGCGCTGGAGTCGGGTTCAATGCGTACGCGCTGCGGACGGCGGATGCTCCGCTAGCGGCAGGTGGCCTGACGATTGTGCGAGGCAAAGGAACGTACGATCTTTGTGTTACGAAGGTGCACAACATCGAGCATCGCGGAAGGTACGCGCAGCGCGATTTGGAGCACACGGAGCTCGATACAGAGGGCACGTACTCGCTGGCGGGACATGAGGCGATGGAGCGGTCGATCATCCGCTATGCGACCTATGAAGAGGCCATGAAGAATCCGGACTTCGCCCACGAGGGCACGAAGGATTCAAACGGCACGCTGGTGAACAAGGTTGGCTATAACCCTCAGGGCGAGGCAGTTCCGCACGACGAAAGCTTCTTCCCGGATAACTGGCGGTATGACCATATCGAAGAGGTCAGCGCGGGGAAGGTTCTGCAGAACAAGTGGGGAATGTCGATTGATCTGAACTCCTGCGTGGGCTGCAACGCGTGCGTGGTGAGCTGCTATGCGGAGAACAATATTGCGGTCGTCGGCCGCGAGCAGGTGAAGATTGGCCGCATCATGCAGTGGATGCGCATCGATACGTACTTCGAGGGTGATTTGCATGCGCCGTCGGCGCATTTCCAGCCGATGCTCTGCCAGCATTGCGAGAGCGCGGGCTGCGAGCAGGTTTGCCCGGTGGGTGCGACGGTACACACGCCCGAGGGCATCAACACGATGGTTTACAACCGTTGCGTTGGGACTAGATATTGCTCGAACAACTGCCCATATAAGGTGCGGCGGTTTAACTTCCTGCTGTACTCGGATTACGACACGGAGAGCTTGAAGTTCATGCGCAATCCGGATGTCACGGTGCGCTCGCGCGGTGTGATGGAGAAGTGCAGCTACTGCATCCAGCGCATCGAGGCTGTGAAGATAGAGGCCGATAAGAACAATCGTGCGATCGTGGATGGAGAGATTCTGACGGCGTGCCAGCAGGCTTGCCCGACGGATGCGATTGTCTTCGGCAATCTTAATGATCCAACGTCACGTGTGGTGCAGCGCAAGGCTACGGAGCGCGACTACCAGGTGCTTGCAGATCTGAACTATCGCCCGCGTACGACGTACACCGCTGGCGTCATCAACCCGAATGCGGAGCTTGCCTAATGGCTACCAAGGGACCCGTACCTGAAATCAACGATCCGATGACTGACCCGCGCACCGGCGAGTACGCAGTCATCGCGCCGGGACATACGTTCAAGAGCGTGACGCAGAAGATCGCGGGAATCGTGCTGACGTCGAATACGCCGGTCGCCTGGATGGGCGGTCTCTTCCTCGCCGCAACCGTTGCGATGGGCGTGGTCATTGCGGTTACGTGGCTGGTGTTGAAGGGTGTTGGAATCTGGGGTATCACGATTCCGGGAGCATGGGGTTTCGCGATCATCAACTTCGTGTGGTGGATCGGTATCGGCCACGCAGGCACGCTGATCTCCGCGATTTTGTTACTGTTCAAGCAGACATGGCGTAACTCGATTAATCGTTTCGCAGAGGCGATGACGATCTTTGCCGTAGTCTGCGCCGGCATGTTCCCGCTGCTGCACGTCGGGCGTCCGTGGCTTGGGTATTGGCTGCTGCCATATCCGAATTCGATGAATGTGTGGCCGCAGTTCCGCAGTCCGCTGGCGTGGGACGTGTTCGCGGTGTCGACGTACGCGACGATCTCGGTGGTGTTCTGGTACATCGGTATGGTGCCGGATCTTGGTACGCTGCGCGATCGTGCGAAGCTACCGCTGGCAAAGTATATCTACGGCATTTTGTCACTTGGCTGGCGTGGGTCAACGCGGCACTGGATCCGGTACGAGTCGGCATCGCTTCTGCTGGCGGGCTTGAGTACGCCGCTGGTGCTCTCGGTGCATACGACGATCAGCTTCGACTTTGCGGTTGCGGCGATGGCCGGGTGGCACACTACGATTTTCCCGCCTTATTTCGTTGCGGGCGCTGTGTACTCGGGCTTCGCGATGGTGCTGACGTTGGCGATTCCGATTCGCAAGTTCTATCACCTGGAAGACCTGGTGACGTTGCGGCACCTGGATAACATGGCGAAGGTCATGCTGGCGACGGGCTCGATTGTGGCTTACGGATACGGCATGGAAGTATTCATGAGCTGGTACTCGGCTAGCCACTGGGAGTTCTTCATGATGTGGAACCGTATGTTCGGGCCAATGGGCTGGGCGTACTGGATCCTCATCCTGACCAACATTGCGATTCCGCTCACGACGCTGTGGAGCCGGAAACTGCGTGTGAATGTCGGCTACTTGTTCTTTCTGTCGTTCGTGGTCAATATCGGTATGTGGTTCGAGCGCTTTGTGATTGTTGTGACGAGCTTGTACCGTGACTACCTGCCGTCGAGCTGGGGAACATACCGCGCGACAAAGTGGGATTACATGCTGTTCATTGGAACGTGGGGATTGTTCACCACGCTCTTCCTGCTGTTTGCGCGCTTCGCACCGATGATTCCGATGTCGGAGATCAAGATGATGCTGCCGCAGACAAAGGTGCGTCCGGGTGGCGCCGATGCTGAAGTTGTTGCACAGGAGGCCCTCTAATGCCGCCGCGCGAGGGATTGTACGGCCTGCTGGCCGAGTTCAATACGCCGAGTGAGTTAGTGCACGCGACCGAGATGGCGCATCGGGCGGGCTATCGCCGTATGGAGTGCTACACGCCTTATCCGGTGGAGCAGGCTGCCGAGGCGCTTCGGTTCCACAAGACGCGCGTGCCGCTGCTGTGCCTGCTGGGCGGGCTGTGCGGGCTGACGACGGGAGCGCTGCTCGAGATCTGGATCAATGTGTGGGGGTACCCGCTGAATATTCGCGCAATGCCGCTGTTTAGCTGGCCAGCGTTCGTGGTGCCCGCGTATGAGATGACGATTTTGTTTGCTGGATTGTCGGCCGCGTTCGGGATGATTGCGCTGAATGGGTTGCCGCAGTTGTATCACCCGCTTTTTAACGCGGCGAACTTCGCGAACGGCGCTACCACGGACAAGTTCTTTCTGTGCCTCGAAGCGAATGATCCGCGATTTGAGCCGGTTGCGACCCGAGCGTTTCTGGAGCAGTTTGCACCGGTCTCCGTTGTGGAGGTCGACCACTAAATGCAGGGTTCAGGGATTAGGGAACAGGTATTAGGAAAGACGATAACGATGCGGTTGACGCACAAATTCGTAGGCCTGGCGGCGATGTCAGCGACGCTGGTGTTGGCTGGCTGCCGGCAGGACATGCATAATCAGCCGAAGTTCATTCCGCAACGCGGGACGACGTTCTTCGCGGATGGGCGGTCAGCGCGCCCACAGGTGGAGAACACCGTGGCGCGCAATCAGATGGACGAAGACACATACTTCTATACCGGGATCAGTGACGGCAAAGAGGGCGATGGTCTTCCGATTCCTTTGAACGCGGCAACGCTCGAGCGAGGGCAGGAACGCTACAACATCTATTGCACGCCATGCCACTCGAGAGTCGGCAATGGTGAGGGCATGATCGTGCAGCGAGGATATCGTCCGGCGGGCAACTTCCACACGGATCGTCTACGCAATGCGCCGCTGGGTCACTTCTTTGCGGTGATGACGAACGGTTATGGAGCGATGCCGGATTACTCGGCGCAGCTGACTCCGGCGGATCGCTGGGCCGTTGCTGCGTATATTCGCGCGCTGCAGTTGAGCCAGGATGCGAAGCCGAGCGATGTCGCGGGTGGCGCGCATGTCGAAGACCTGCACGCGATTGCGCATGACCTTGGTATGCCGAACGGGTTTGCAGATCCATGGGGACTGCCTTCGACGGCAATCTACGGCACGCCAAATAATGAAGACAACGGAATCCCCGGACAACCTATGGGAACACCTCCAGCGGGCGCGGGCGCGCACTACGGACAAGGCGCGACGCAAAACTCAGGTCAGCGGGACTCTGGCGGTGAACCTACTGCACCGGTTTCGAATGGCACGCCGTACGGCAAGCCTTACTAGAGCAGCAAAGGCAGAACACGAATTTGTAACTACAGGATTGAAGGCGACTGACGCATGGAAATGGCAAACGAACATCACGGAGCGGATTTGACGCTGGGACACGCACACCACGGTCCGCGCGCGCTGCCTGCTGTGCTGGCAGCACCCGACGTCGTCTTGACGTGGCGCACGCGCGCGGCGATTGTGGCGGTCGCCTTTGGCTTGATCTCGCTGGTCTTCTTATTTGTTCCGGGTGGACGCGAGCACTTGTTACGCGCGTACCTGATGGGGTACATGACGTGCTTCAACTTCGTTGGCGGAGCGCTGGCGTTTCTGATGGTGCAATATGTTTCGGGCGGCAAGTGGGGGCAGATATTGCGGCGGCCACTGGAAGCGATGACGCGCACCATCTGGGTGATCATCGTGATGCTTCTACCGGTGCTGCTGCTCATGAAGCATTTGTATCAATGGGCAGCGTTTCCGAACGCATCGGCAACCTTGTGGGCCTACAAGAACGGGTTGATGACGCAGGAGCAACAGCTTACGGCGAACGCCAAGCACACAATGCTCAATCCGACTTCGGCGTGGGTTCAGGCTGCAATCGTATTGGGCCTGATGGCCTTGGTGATCACGATTTTGAATCGCTGGTCGGTGCAACGGGACAACGATCCTACCGCCGGGACGATTGCAAGCTTCGATAAGTGGAGAACTCGGTTCGAGAATCTTTCCGGTCCCTTCATCCTGTTCTACGTGGTGCTGATGACGGACTTCGTGATCGTCTTCGTGAAGTCGCTGGATGTGACGTGGTACTCATCGGTCTACGGGTTGCAGTTCTTGGTGGCGCAAGGATATGCGGTCCTGGCGCTGGGGATCCTGACGCTGATCCTGCTCTCACGCTATGAACCAATGAAGTCGCTGTTCCGGATTACCGAGCAGCACGATTTGGGCAAGCTGGCGTTCGCCTTCACGATGCTGAACATCTACCTCTGCTTCGCTGAATTCCTAATTATCTGGTCCGGCAATGTGCCCGACGAAATTCCCTGGTACCTGCACCGCATCCGCGGCGGGTGGTGGGTGATCTGTTCTCTCGACGTGATCTGCCACTGGATCATTCCGTTCTGTATCCTGCTGTCGCGAGACATCAAACGGTCCAAGAGCAAGATGATCTGGCTTTGCAGCTTCATGATCGGGGCGCGATTGATCGATATGTTCTGGCTGATTGAGCCGAACTTCAAGGACGCGGCGAGCAATCTGCACATCACGGGCAACTTCGGGATCCTTGCATATGTGACCGTGCCAATTTCGGTGGTCGCATTGTGGATGGTCTTCTACCTGACCGAGCTCAGGAGACGGCCCCTGATCAACGTGAACGACCCGCACACGGAGGAACTTTTGGAGCCTGAACATGCACACTGAGGGACATGACATGGGGCAGCCAGAGGGAGTGCAGGCGCACCCTTCGCCCAAGCGCGATAGCGAACACCCCGGCTACGAGACACAGGATGTCAGCATCGGCGGTATCATTACGTTTCTTGCGGGCCTGTCGGGATTCGTCATTATCTTCTTCTTCTTCTGCTTTGCTTTGGGCAAAGCGATCGATTACGCGCTCGTAAAGCACGATGGCGAGCCGGACAAATGGCATTCGCAACCGGTAACGCTGGGAGCAACTCCGCGTGGCGATAAGCGTGAGGATCTGACATCGAATGCAGTAATGGAGCAGCGCGAGCTGTCGCAGATGACACAGGTCTTTCCTACGCCGCGGCTGGAGACCGATGACGGCAACCAGGATATTGCCGATCTTCATGCGCGCGAAGATCTGCTGCTGAACTACTACAGCACCTCGCAGGATCTGCCTGCGGGTACGATTCGCATTCCGATCGATCGCGCAATGCAATTGATTATCCAGCGCGGATTGCCTCAGGCGTCTTCGCCGCAACAGGCTGGAACGTTGATGGCTGGCGAGACTGCGCCGACGGTGACAGCTCCGCTGACTGACGGATTTGCACGAACGGGTTATGAGCTTCAGACGATCGAATCTCGCGAAGAGAATAACGAGTACAAGCGGGCAGAGGGTAAGCAGTAGTTTCACAGGAGAGCACTACCGTGATCGCAGGTCGCACAACTCGCAGCAGAACAGCCCTTGTAGGGTTGATGGTGCTTGGCCTGATGGCCGCGCCGCTGCACGTACGTGCGCAGGTGTCGCCCACTGGCGAGAAGACTGAGGGCGAGAATCTGAACGATCAGCTTCCGACGGTGTTGAGCAAGGTCCAGGTTTCGCAGCATCTGAATGCTCAGCTACCACTCGACGAACCCTTTGTCGACGACACAGGCAAGCCCGTCACGCTCGCGAAGTACTTTGACGGCAAACATCCGGTGGTGCTGACGACGGTGTACTACAACTGCCCGATGCTGTGCTCGGAGGAGATGGACGGGCTCACCAGTTCGCTGGAGATGGTGCACCTTGTACCCGGCAAGGACTTTCAAATCGTCATTATCAGCATCGACCCCACGGAGACGCCAAAGCTTGCCGCGGAGAAGAAGGCCTTTTATCTTCGCCGCTATGGTCATCCTGAGACGGCCAATGGATGGCACTATCTGACGGGGCAGGCGCCTGCCATCGATGCTGTAACGAAGGCGATTGGGTTCGGATACGTGCGCGTCCCGGGGCCGGATGGCAAGTTGACGCAATATGCGCATGCGAGTGCGATCGAGATCGCAACGCCACAGGGCAGACTGGCGCAGTATTACCTCGGCGTGGAGTACTCGCCAAAGGATGTCCTGTTGGGATTGGTGGATGCCTCGGGAAATCGGATCGGATCACCCGTGGCAAACATTCTGACGTATTGCTATCGCTATGATCCGCAGACCAACAAGCATTCCCTGGTGGTTGTGCGTGTCGTACAGCTCGGCGGTATCGTTACGGTAGCGTCGCTGGGCGGCTTCATCTTTTTAATGTTTCGACGCGATATCCAGCTTGCGCGCGAACAAGACATACCTCAGCCGGGCAAAAAAAAGTCCGGTGAAATGGATAAAGGCTAAACGATGGGACTTAGTCCGGTACTGTGGCAATTTCTGGTGCACTGGCTTCACGCTTCAGCGCTGTTCCCCGCTGAGGCGAGCGGCATCGCGCCCTATGTCGACGCGTTGTACTTCTTCCTGGTAGGGATGACGATATTTGGGACGACCTTTGTGGCGATCCTGCTACTGGTCTTCTCAGTCCGCTACCGGCGCGAGAAGAATCCAGTTGCGACCCAGATCGAAGGCTCGACGCTGCTCGAAGCAACATGGACGATTATTCCGCTCGCGATTTTTCTCGTCACGTTCGTTTGGGGAGCGCTGTTGTACTTCCGTATCTACGATCCCCCAGCGAACGCGATGAACATCTATATCGTGGGCAAGCAGTGGATGTGGAAGGCGGAGCATCCGGGCGGCCAGCACGAGATCAATGCGCTGCACGTACCGACGGGCAAGCCGATTCAGCTAACGATGATCTCGCAGGATGTGTTCCACAGCTTCTCAATCCCGGATTTCCGCATCAAGCGCGAAGTGATTCCGGGCCGCTACTCGACAGTGTGGTTTGAAGCGACGCAAGTGGGGACGTATCACTTGTTTTGCACGCAGTATTGCGGCACTCAGCATTCCGGCATGGTGGGCGAGGTGACCGTGATGACGCCCGGCGATTATATGAAGTGGCTGGAGCAGTCGAACTCCGGTCAGAGCTTGGCGCAGAACGGCGAACGTTTGTTTGCGTCCATGGGATGCAACTCCTGCCACAACGGCACGGCGGCCGCGCGCGGGCCGAGCCTTGCTGGAGTTTATGGCTCGAAGTTGACCCTGACTGACGGACGGCAAATTTTGGTGGATGACGCTTATCTGCGAAACGCGATTTTGAATCCGTCAGAACATGTGACCGCGGGTTTTGCGCCAATCATGCCAACATACCAAGGCCAGATAAGCGAAGACGGATTGATCGACTTGGTGGAATTCATCAAGAATATGCAATCGAACTACCGCGTGCAGCAGACGCTCGTTACCGCTGCCAGCGGAGAAGCGGCTCCAACAACGCCCTCAGAGGGCACAACGGAAACGGTGAAGCCATGAGCGCTGCGATCGGTAATACCATCCTCTCTCTGCCCGACCAGAGCACGGCGCAGATACCCAAGCGCAACTACATCAACAACGAGGACGGATTGTTGAGCTGGTTGTTGACGGGGGATCACAAGCGCATCGCGATTCTGTACCTGATCTCGATCACGTTTTTCTTCTTTATCGGTGGGGCATTCGCGGGCCTGATCCGTCTGGAACTGTTGACGCCGCAGCCGGACCTGGTCGCTGCGGATACGTACAACAAGTTTTTCACAATGCACGGAATCATCATGGTGTTCCTGTTCCTCGTGCCGTCGGTTCCCGCGACGTTGGGGAACTTCCTGATTCCGATCATGCTGGGCGCGAAAGATCTTGCTTTCCCGAAAATTAATTTGCTGAGCTGGTACCTTTACCTGGTCGGAGGTGGTCTGACGCTAGCTGCGCTAGTGTTGGGTGGCGTTGATACGGGGTGGACGTTTACAACGCCGCTGTCGACGCATTATCTGAACACGCATGTAATCACAGCCGCGACAGCAATCTTTATTGCGGGGTTCAGCTCGATCTTTACGGGCCTGAACTTCATCGTCACGATCCATCGCATGCGCTGCCCGGGTATGACGTGGTTCCGCATGCCGCTGTTTGTGTGGTCGCACTACGCTGCGTCGTTGCTGATGGTGCTGGGTACGCCGGTACTGGCTATCACGCTCGTGCTGGTCGCGCTGGAACGGCTCTTCGGTATCGGTGTTTTCGACCCGGCCAAGGGCGGCGATCCATTGCTGTTTCAGCATTTGTTCTGGTTCTACTCGCATCCAGCCGTGTACATCATGATTCTGCCGGGTATGGGAGTGATCTCCGAGGTGATTTCGACGTTCAGTCGAAAGCGCGTGTTCGGTTATACGGCAGTGGCGTTCAGTTCGGTTGCGATTGCGTTGTTCGGCTTCTTTGTGTGGGAGCACCACATGTTCATCATGGGTGTTTCCAACTACTCGGCGCTGGTGTTTTCGCTGCTAACTATGCTGGTCGCGGTACCTTCTGCAATCAAGATATTCAACTGGGCGTTTACGCTGCAGAAGGGTTCGATCACGTTCGAGACCCCAATGCTGTATGCGTTTGGCTTCATGGGGCTGTTTACCATTGGTGGCCTGACGGGTGTATTCCTTGGCTCGCTGGGCATGGACATTCACCTGACTGAAACCTATTTCATCGTTGCCCACTTCCACTTTGTAATGGTCGGCGGAATGTTGATGGCGTTCCTTGCGGGTGTGCATTTCTGGTGGCCCAAGATGACGGGGCGCATGTATCCGGAGTCGCTTTCGAAGCTTGCCGCGGTGACCACATTCATCGGCTTCAACCTGACGTTCCTGCCGCAGTTTATCTTGGGCTATCTTGGGATGCCGCGTCGGTACCATGCGTATCCGCCGGAGTTCCAGGTGCTGAATGTATTGTCGACTGCAGGCGCGACCGTTCTTGGAGTTGGCTACATGCTGCCGATGTTGTACCTGGCATGGTCGCTGAAGTATGGAGCGATTGCGGGCAACAATCCCTGGCAGGCTACCGGGCTTGAGTGGCAGATTCAGTCTCCGCCCCTGACCGAAAACTTTATCGAGATACCGATCATGGATCACGAAGCGTACGACTATGAATGGCTCGAGAACAAGACGAAAAACGAGGTGACGACCGTTGGATAGCGCACTCGCGACTACCGATCACGCTGATGTCCACGCCGAGCATGACCACGTGGCACTGCCGCAGCACCGGCATCATTTTGAGACCGAGGAACAGCAGCGCGAAGCGGGGAGCTTTGGCATGTGGCTGTTCCTGCTGACAGAGATCATGTTCTTCGGCGGCATGTTCTTTGCCTACCTTTTGTATCGCAATTGGTACTACCCGGCTTTTGTTGCAGCGTCGAACCAGTTGAGCATTGGAATTGGTACGGCAAATACGGCGATTCTGATAACGTCTGGATTCTGCATGGCCGTTGGCGTATGGGCGGCGGAGATGCGGCGGCGCAAGCTGCTTGTGGTCATGCTGGTTTTGACGACTGTGTTTGGTCTGGCCTTCCTTGGGTTTAAGTATGACGAGTACCACGAGAAGTATGAGTTGCACCACATCCCCGGCGACAACTTCAACATTTCGATGTTCACGAATCCCGCTGGATATGGGCTAAAGGAAGACCCGCTACCTCCCGACATGGCACAGAAGACGCAGGTGTTCTTCTTCCTTTATTTTGCGATGACAGGCATGCATGCCCTGCACATGATCATCGGGATTGGTCTGCTCTTCTGGTTGACGTGGCGAGCCCATCGAGGCGACTTTAGTTCAGGCTACGTAGCCCCGATAGAAAACTTTGGTCTGTACTGGCATTTCGTTGATATTGTGTGGATCTTCCTGTTCCCGCTCCTGTATCTCATTAACCGGCATCCGCTGCACTAGACCTCTCGACAACTACCACGAAGGACACGGCATGAATCACAGCACAACCCACACCGACGCGAACGATCCGCTGAATGTGACTAACCCGGAGCACGCACAACATCACGTTGTGACACCGCTCCAATATACGTACGTCTATGTGGCGCTGCTGATTTGCACCGGTCTGACCGCGGGGGTCGCTTTTCTCGATCTGCACTGGGCAAATCCCGTCATCGCTCTTGGGATCGCCACATTCAAGGCAGTGATCGTGATCCTCTTCTTTATGCACGCAGCATATCAGTCGCGGTTGATCAAGATGACTATCGGCGCGGGCTTCTTCATGTTTCTGGTGTTGATTACGATGACGCTGACGGACTACATCAGCCGCGCCTGGGGTATGTGGTAGACACTCGTCATTCCTCGAAACACTTTGGCCTCACCTTTGGGTGAGGCCAACGTGTTTCGATGGCGAATGCTATTGGGCTGACGCTGGTGGCGTGATTTTTACTGAGTTAGCGCGGCACATGCGCAGGCCTTGGCAGACGATCGGCTTGAGATCCTTATCGAAACAGGCTTCGATCGCGGTGAGATGGTTGCGGCCGCAGCTGAGCAGGATGCTGCCCCGCGGAAAATCAGGATTGGCCTGGGTGAAGAGGTCAAGGATCGCGTTGGGTGTGAGACTGATCTCGTGGTCGATGTGCTCGAACTGCAAAGGGATCATGAGCGAATGAAAAGCTTGATGCTCCATCGCGAAAAAGCGATGGGGGCCAACGCCGGAGCAAGTGCCGTGCTTCGCCCACTCGTGTTGCAGGAGAGAGATGTCTGGCGTGATGTCGAGGTTCCGCGCTAGGCCGGCCGGCGCGGGCTGTTCGGTGCAGAAGACGGGGTATGTGCCGTCGTTATTCTGCGCCCAAAGACCATGCAGAATGAAGCCGGGCCGGGCGGCGCATTCGGGCGACGTGCCTCGGATGGAGCAGAACTCCGGTGACCAGGAGAGGTTCATCAGGTAGAAGTCGAAGTGGCCAGGTTGGCCTTTGTGCTGGGCGCTCGCGAAGGGTGCAACAAAGCCCAAAGCGAGGAAAATAGTGGAGAACGTGAGACTAAGTTGTCGAAGGCGCATGATCAGTTCCCGGTGTATGAAATGGTCGCGAGGTCATCATACCGCGAGCGCGGTTGTATTCTGAGTGCATGAACGAGCAGATTGCAGGAAAAAGCGTCGCAGTATTTTGCGCCTCGGCGAATGGTGCGCGGCCAGAGTATGCGGCAGCTGCGGACGAGTTAGGCCGAACCGTCGCCGAGCGTGGCATTGGACTTATCTATGGCGGTGGCAGGACAGGCCTGATGGGCGCGGTGGCCGACGGTGCGCTGGCGGCGGGAGGACATGTCGTGGGGGTGATTCCGCATGTGCTTGTGGATCTGGAAGTCGCGCATGATGGCGTGAGCGAACTGCATGTGACCAGCACGATGCACACGCGCAAGGCCCTGATGGCGGAGAAGGCTGATGCCTTCATCATTCTTCCTGGCGGGTATGGGACGCTGGAGGAGATGTACGAAGTGCTGGCGTGGCAGACGCTCAAGATTCATTCGAAGCCGGTAGTGCTTTTGAATGTGGCGGGATTCTACGACATGATGCTGGCTTTCCTGGATGTCTGCGATCAGGAGGGAATGCTGCGCGGGAATCGCGGGATCCTGCTGGTAGCAAAGACGCCGGACGAGGCGCTACGACTGGCTGGGCTCGGCTGAGTCATGTCGCCGCGGTGATGTTGGAGCGACCGGCGTGGTGACTACAATGAGAAGAGAATGCTTCTCGAGCGCATCCCTCATCTGCACTACATCTGGCTGGTCGCCGCATCGACCATCGCGGGCGTGATGAACGCGATGGCTGGCGGTGGGTCGTTCCTCTCCTTTCCGGCGATGCTGGGGATGGGTGTACCTCCGGTGCAGGCGAACGCGACAAATACGGTGGCTCTTTGGCCGGGCCAGTTGACTTCGCTTGCGACGCTCCGACGAGATGTCCGAAAAGACTTGCTGCCGACGATCGCAATTACCTGTGTCCTCGGGGGGGTGATAGGGGCCGAGGTATTGCTGCATACGCGTCAGCGGACTTTTCTGCATCTGATCCCCTGGCTAATTCTGGGGGGGACAGTGATCTTCGGAATCAGCGGCCCGGTATCCAGATGGCTGCGGAAGCGCGCGAAGCATGGGGAAGGCGAACCGCCGATTCCGCGATTCTGGCTGGCGTGTTCGTTGTTTCCGGTGTGCTTCTATATAGGCTACTTTGGCGCGGGTGGCGGGTTTCTGGTGATGACCATCCTGGCGCTGTTTGGCATGGAGAAGATGCACACGCTCAACGCAATGAAGGTGGTGGCGGCACTGTTATCGAATCTGTGCGCGATTGTTACGTTTATTCTGAAGGGAGCCATCGTGTGGCACTACTGCGTGGTGTCCATGGCCTTCGCGGCGCTGGGTGGATGGGTGGGTGCCCGATTTGCCCGGAAAGTTAATGGCGAGGCGCTGCGCGCGATTGTGGTTGCGACGGGCTGCGTGATTGCAGCGTATTTCTTTTGGAGGCAGGCGAGAGGATGAGCGCGACCCAAGGGAAAGTCAGGAGATTGAGATGAGCCACGAAGGAATTCGAATTGTGAGCCAAGATGAGGCGCGCGGTGCAGAGACTCCCAAGCTTACGGGCGACGCGATTCGTCCGGCGAAGGTGCGCGTGGACAAGAGCGGTGGGACCGGAGTTGAAATCGAGTGGAAGGATGGGCACCGAAGCTCTTGGAACTTTGCATGGCTGCGGGCTGCGTGCCCTTGCGCGACATGCCATGAGGAGCGCGAGAAGGAAGCGCGGCCGCCGGGGGTCACGAAGGCGAAACCCGCACTGCTGTTGCCAATGTACGAGGCCCCTCCGCGGCCGGTGGAGGTTACGCCGGTAGGAAATTACGCTGTGCGATTCAAGTGGAACGATGGGCACGAGGCGGGGTTGTACTCATGGGATTATCTGCGCAACGTGTGCGACGTGGAGGCAGCGAAGCAGAGGAGAGCCCCAGCTTAGCTCGTGCGCGAGGGCTGGGGCGTGGGCAGTTCCGGAGTAGCGGCAAGGAGTTGTTGCGTGTAGGGTTCGCGAGGGGAGTCGCAAACCTCGCTCCATGTGCCGATTTCGACGATCCGGCCATGTTGCATGACGGCGACTCGGTGGCATAGATAGCGGACCAGCGGCATCGAATGCGAGATGAAGAGGTAGGTGAGGCCGTAGCGCTGTTGCAGGTCGCGCAGCAAGTTGATGACTTGCGCGCCGACGGAAACATCGAGCGCGCTGACGGGTTCATCGAGGACGAGGAGTTCGGGGCGCAGGGCGATAGCGCGCGCGATGTTGATGCGCTGGCGCTGGCCGCCGGAAAACTCATGGGGATAGCGGCGAAGCGTGGCGGGATCAAGGCCGACCTCGGCGAGGAGTTCGTTGAGGCGGTGTTCGAGGCCTTGCGACGGTTGTTCGCGGTGGATGGAGAAGGGTTCAGCTAGGATTTGGCGCACGGACATGCGCGGATTGAGTGCGGCGTAAGGATCCTGAAAGACGATGGAGAGACGGCGGCGGAGGCGACGCATGTCGCTAGAATTCAGTTGCAGAAGATCGTGAGTGCGTGGCTTGGCGTCCTGCCAATCGTGGAAAAGTACACTGCCGCCGGTGGGTTCGATGAGGCGCAGCAGGAGGCGTGCGATCGTGCTCTTGCCGGAGCCGGATTCGCCGACCAGGCCGAGTGTTTCGCCACGCATTACGTTGAGTGAGACGCCATGAATGACGCGCGTGGAGCCGAAGTCTTTGATCAGGTCGCGGGCTTCGAGCAATGGTGTAGGCGGCATGCGGCTCCTGTAACCAGCGTACCGCAGGCCGCTACTTCGATGTTGGGTGGGGGATCACGGTCGTGGAATCGCGAACGATCTTCCAGCCAGAGGGCGTGCGCTCAACGACGAGGAGGAAGTATCCGTCGGCATTGCCGCCACCAGCGGCGTTGCGCTCGAGGTAAAAGTTTCCGGTGACAGTCGCGAAATGGGTATCAAGCGGCTGCACGGCAAGCTCCGTGAAGCTTAGCTTGCCCATGGCGTCGGGGGTGGGGTAGGCCGCTTTGTAGCGGGCGAGCATCTGCGCGTAGCCGTGCTGGATGGTCCGACCCATGAATACGATGTCGGGGGAGTTCTTGTAGCTAGTGGCAAAGGCGTCGATGTCACCGCGGTTCCAGTCGTCGACGGACTTTGTGAGGAGGTGGGTGATGGCCTGAGCTTCGGGGTTGGGCGCGGATTGCGCGATTGCAGGGACTGGTATGCAGAGCAGAAGGACGAGGGCCAGGCGATTCATGGGATCTCCAAAAAGATCTGAGGACTTTGAGGTGAAGGAGCCAGAGGCCAGAGACGGAAACGAACCGGAATTCGGGTGTGACGCCTACAATATAACTATGCCTGAACCCCTTGCAAACACGGAGTCTTCAAGGAGCAAACGGACTTCGGCGGGCACGACGACGGTACATGCGGTGTGCACGCATGACTGCCCGGATTCGTGCGGCGTGCTGGTGACTGTAGATACGCTGACAGGACGTGCAACCAAGGTGCAAGGCGACCTCGCGCACCCGGTAACCCGTGGATTCTTGTGTGGGAAGGTCGCACGGTATCTGGATCGCGTGTATTCGCCGGAGCGGCTGCTTTATCCGATGCGTCGCAAGAAGGGCGTTGCGAAGGAGCCATTGCCGAAAGGGCGCGAGGCGGAGGCGTTCGAACGGATCAGCTGGGATGAGGCGCTGGAGTTTGTGGCGCAGAAGCTGAACGCGATCGCGGAGGAGTTCGGGTCGGAGAGTATTCTGCCCTATAGCTATGCCGGTACGATTGGGCAGCTGGGATATGGCTCGATGGACCGGCGGTTTTTCCATCGCCTGGGCGCGTCGCAGTTGGACCGGACGATCTGCGCGAGCGCGGGTGGTGAGGCACTGAAGCAAGTGTATGGCGTGCGGCTGGGAACCGCGCCACAGGATTTTGCGCACTCGGGATTGATCATCGCGTGGGGCGCGAATATTCATGGAAACAATATCCATTTGTGGCCGTTCATTGAGGAGGCGCGACGCAGGGGTGCGCGGCTGGTAGTGATCGATCCGTACAGGACGCGTACGGCGGCGCTGGCGGATGAGCACTTGGCGATTCGGCCGGGGACTGATGGGTTGCTGGCGCTCGCGATGATGTATGTGTTGTTTCGCGACGGTTATGACGACGCAGAATATATGGGCGAGTGCACGGAAGGTGCGGAAGCGCTGCGCACACATGCCTTGCGCGAGGAGCATTCACCGCAACGTGTGGCGCGAGTGACGGGGATCTCCGCCGAGAGAATTGAGGCGCTGGCGAAGGCGTATGGGCAGGCGGGAAAGGACGTTCGGGGTGGGGCGGCGATTCGGTTGAATTATGGAATCCAGCGCAGTGAGAATGGCGGTACTGCAGTCCGCGCGGTTGCGATGCTGCCGTTGATTACGGGGAGCTGGAAGCGGCGCGGAGGCGGGCTGTTGCTGTCGCTGAGTGGAGCGTTTCCGTTCAACGCCGCGAAGCTGCAGATGCCGGAGTTAATGTATGCGAGTGTGCTGGGCCGGGCGGCACGGGTGGTGAACATGTCGGAGTTGGGTCTGGCTTTGACGGAGCTGGGCAGCGATGCAAGGGATAATCCGAGAGTGAAGGCGTTGTTTGTTTACAACTGCAATGCTGCAACGGTCGCTCCAGATTCAGAACGAGTCCTGGAAGGATTACGGCGCGAGGATTTATTTACGGTGGTGCATGAGCAATTCTTCACCGACACAACTGACTATGCGGATGTGGTGCTGCCGGCGACAACGTTCCTCGAGCATAAGGATGTGATGGGAGCCTACGGCCACCTGTTCGCGCAAATCTCGCAGCAGGCGATTACGCCGCTGGGCGAGGCGCGATCGAATGTTTGGGTGTTCAGCGAATTGGGGCGGCGAATGTTTCCGGGCCAGGCAGAGTTTGAGGATGGCGAAGAGGAGTTGATTGTGCAGGCGCTGGAGACGGAGCATTCGTACTTTGCCGGGGTCACGAAGGAGCGATTGGAGTTCGACGGGCACGTGGCTCTGAACTTGCCTAAGGATGAGCGCGGGGAGAGTTTGCCGTTCAGCACGCCCAAATGGTTTGAGTTGGCGGGTGGGCGTGCCAAATTGATGCCGGTGCCGGTGTGGGTAGCACCGAGCGAATCGCGCCAAGGATCTGAGGGTGCCGGTAATTTTCCTCTCGAGTTCTTGCCGCGCAAGGCCGATAACTTTATGAACTCGACGTTTGCGAATCTGCCCGGACATCGTCTGATGGAGCGGAAGACCGCAGGGCTGCTGGAGATGCATTCGGCCGATGCTGCAGCGCGAGGTGTTAGGTCTGGCGATGGTGTGTCGGTGTGGAATGGAAGGGGTCGAATCACGCTGATCGCGAGAGTGGGGGACACGGTGCCGGCGGGCGTCGTGGCGGCGCGGCTGGATTGGCATAAGCTCTCACAAGATGGCGCGAACGTGAATGCGTTGACCAGTGAGCGGCTGACTGATATTGGCGGTGGAGCTACCTTTTATTCGACGCTGGTGGAGGTGGAGAAGGTCGTGGAGTTGGCAGCGGATTGAGAAACCGTTCAGAAGACGCGGATTACAATCAGCCTATGCCGTTGACCCCGCAAGTCGATCTGGTAGGAGTGGGGTTGAATGCTACAGATACGCGGATTGCGCTGGCGGAATTTCCGGTCTGCGGGTCGAAGGTTGAGTATAGCGGCGAGGCGGTGATGCCGGGAGGACAGGTAGCAACCGCAGTGGTGGCGTGCCAGACGTGGGGGTTGAGCACTCGGTATGTGGGCAAGCTGGGGGATGATGATGCGGCGCGGCTGCATGCGCGCGCGTTTGCAGACGCGGGTGTGGATACGCGGCTCGTGACGGTAAAGGATGCGGCGAGTCCGCGGTCGCTGATTTTAGTCGACGGGTCGGGGGAGCGGACCGTGTTGTGTCGCAGGGACGAGCGGCTGATTCTGCGGCCAGAGGAGTTGGAGCGCGAGTGGATTGTGAGCGCGCGGGCACTTCATGTGGACGGCCACGATACGGCCGCGGCGACGTTGGCAGCGAGGTGGGCGAAGTCGGCTGGTATTCCGGTCATCGCGGACCTGGATGAGATCTATCCGGGGGTGGAGGCGTTGATCGAGCAGATCGACTATCTGATTGTTAGCCGCGACTTTCCCTGCCGGCTGATGGGAGAGAGTGATTTGTGTAGTGCGCTGCGGAAGATGCAGTCACGCTATGGATGCAGGCTGACCGCGGCCACGCTCGGGCAGGATGGTGTGCTGGCGTGGGATGGGCGGCAGTTCTACTTCAGCGCGGCTTTCCAGGTTCGGGTGGTGGATACGACCGGCGCGGGGGATATCTTTCACGCGGGGTTCCTGTATGGCTTGTTGCAGGGGTGGGAGTTGGAACGCCAACTGGATTTTTCGTGCGCCGCGGCAGCGATGAACTGCATGGCGGATGGAGCGCGGGGAGGGATCCGGCCAGCTGCTGCGATTGAGGCGCTTATGGCTAGTGCCGAGCGGTATCCGAGACCGACACAGTTTGCGTCGGTCTCGGCGTAGGGCAAGCTCAGGCTAGGCGAGGCCCGTGGACTGGGCTTGTTCATGTGCGTGGTAGCTGCTGCGAACCAGCGGGCCGGACTCTACGTGGCGGAAGCCCATCTGCAGGGCTTCGTGTTTGAGGAAGGCGAACTCGTCCGGCGTATAGAAGCGGGACATGGCGAGATGGTCGCGCGAAGGCCGGAGGTATTGGCCGATGGTAAGGATATCGACCTTGCGTTCGGCGAGGTCTCGGAAGACGCCGAGGAGCTCATGCATCTCTTCACCCATGCCGACGATGATACCGGTCTTGGTGACGATGGGGCCGAGCTTGTGTTCAGTGCTCTCGCGCTTTGCTTCGGCGAGGAACTCGAGCGAGCGTTCGTAGCGACCGCCGGATTTGGCGACGCGGTAGAGGCGTGGGACGGTTTCGATGTTGTGGTTCAGGATCTCGGGGCGGGCGGCGACGAGCATGCGGCGGGCTTCAGGAACACCCTGGAAATCGGGCGTGAGGACCTCGACCTGCGTGCCTGGGGACTGGCGCTGGATTTCCGTGATGACGTTGACGAAGGCCCGGGCTGCGCCGAGGTTGTCGTCATCGCGGTTGACGCTCGTGATGACGGCGTGGGCGAGGCCCAGTTGGGCAACGGCGTAGGCGACGCGGGAGGGTTCTTCGTGGTCGATGGGCTCGGGCTTGCCTTTGGGGACCGCGCAGAAGCCGCATCGGCGGGTGCAGAGGTTGCCGAGCATCATGAAGGTGGCGGTCTTGTGGTTCCAGCACTCGCCGATGTTGGGGCAGTGGGCAGACTCGCAGACGGTGTGGAGGTTGAGGTCGCGGGCCAGCTTCTTGAGGTTGTGGAAGGTTTCGCCCATGGGAGCCCTGGCCTTGAGCCAGGCGGGCTTGGGGGCGGGTTTGCGTGGCGTGAGATCGATCTGGATCAGCGCGTCGGATTGAAGGAGCGGAGCCATCTGAACCTCTATTGTAGATGGTTTGACCGGGTCGGCGGTTGCGGAGCAGTTGGTCAGGGATGTGTCACTTCTGGACACGGCCTAAGGTTTGCTCGCCCGCTGTCGATAGACCGGGTATGATCCCCGACCTTCTGCTCGCCCTTGCGTCCGTCGCCGTTCTGCTTTCGCCCGTCGTTGTCGATGCCGGTCGTCAGTTCAAACTTCGTGAAGACTCTGATAAGGACAAGTCTTCATGGGAAGAGGAACTGCCGTCCTGATGTCGGGAGGCCAAGCGGTAAAGGGAGGTGACTCCTCGGTGAAGCTATTGGTTGTTCAGCGAAGACGTTCTCGTACCTCGGTGCGGCTGAGGTAGAGGAAGAACACGATGCTGAAGAGTGCGCGGATCAGCAGAAATCCGACGTGCTGGTGCGCATAGAGATAGAAGTCACCGGCCGCCAGCAAGAGGAAGCCTGCGGCGACAACGGCCCAGCCCCAGCGACGCAGCCGAAGGAAGCCGAAGACGCCAATCACCATCAAGGTGCAGATACCGAATAGGCCAACGCGTGCCAGGCCGTTGCCGTAGATTCCATGCAGTGCCGCGAAGGCGTTGAGCATGGCGAGCAGCAGCATGTACATCCCGATGAACGCCATACCTGGGAGCATGCCTTTGGCTTCGCCGGCTGGCGTGCCTGGGAGATGTCGTGCGGCGAAGTCAGTATCCTGCGCTGGTGTCGGCGTGGAAAGGGGTGGGCTGTTCGGTTGAGGATCGTCCATGGCAGGGATCCCATCTACAGAGTATGGAGGTATGCGAGCAGATCCTGGGTGTCCTGCGAGCCGAGGTTGATCGCTGGCATCAATCCGTGGCCTTCGAGAATGACGACGCGAACGCGGTCATCGTTGGCGGGAGCTCCGCTAGGCAGGTACTGCTGTTTGAAGACGCCGAGCATCGACGGACCATGCAGAGCATCTGAGTCGCGATCATCATGGCACTGCGAACAGCTGGTCTGAAAGACCTCGTGTCCACGCATCTGTTGCGCGTCTAGCTGGTTCAGCGGCATCGGCGGCGGTGTCGATGGCTTGCAGCCGGAGAGAATCGGATAGAGCACGAGGAGAGAGCACAGGGGAAGCCACGTTCGGCGTGTCGGATTGGTCAAAGTCACTTCGGCTTTCTCCTGTTTGGTATTACTGTGCGCCCCGTTTGAAGACCTGCTCGGCGAAGAAGTTCTCGACCTTGGCCTGGTCACTCAACATCTCGCGGTAGGCGGCCTGCAGCAGCTGGGCCCGGCTGTCGTGCAGCTGCTGGCGGATGTTCTGCTGCACGCGCGGGTCGTCGTACTGACGTTGCCCAGCGGCATCCTTGCTGATGAGCTTGAAGATGGCGTAGGCCACGGGCTTATGCGTGGTTGGGTCAATCTGGGGGATGATGTCGGTGGTCTGGCCAGCGTTGAGCTTGGAGATTGCGGCGAAGATAACCGGATTGCTCTTCAGCTGCGATTCCGGCAGGAAACCCATATCTCCGCCGTTCTGATTGTTTCGGGTGTCCTCGGAAAAGTTCGCTGCGAGCTCGCCAAAATCTTCACCCGAGTCGATGCGGTTCTTGATGACCTGGATCTTCTTACGGGCATCATCGTCGCTGGTGGCCTTGTTGTTCTGCAGGTTACCGGACTGAGCGTTGCCCTGGTCGGTGACCACGATTTGCGCGAGGTGATAGGCGGGCTCGATGAGGTTGAAGTCAGCCTTGTGCGTGTCGTAGTAGTTCCGCACGTCGGCGTCGGTAACGGTGATCCGGGAGTTGATCTCCTTGTTGAGCAGCTTTTCCTGGGTGAGGCTGCGGCGCACGTCGCGCTTCAGCTCGTCCATGGTAAGGTTTGCGGCCTTCAGCTTGGCCTGGAACTGCTCCTCGGTGTAGGGAGCCTTCATCTCGGCCAGCTTGGCCTCGACCTCGGCGTCCGTCGCGGTGAGACCCTGCTTGGCGGCGCGCTGATCGATGATGGCTTCGAGGATGAGGGTATGGATGATATTCAGCCGCAGTGAGTCAGCCTGGTCAGGTGTGGGCACCTGCTGTTGCGGGTTGCTGGCGAGCTGCGTTTGGTAGGCCTTGTCCACGTCGGTCTGGAAGATCGGGTGACCGTTGACGGTGGCGACGACGCCCTGCTGCGGGCCTTTATTGCAGCCGGCGATGAGGACGAGCGAGGACGCTAGAAGAATACTGATGGTGCGAAAAGACTTAGGCATCGGGGAGGATTCCTGGGGCTGTGGAGTAGAGGCCACAGTCTTATAAGTTTACAACTTACCGAGTTCGACGGTGCGGACGCTGGTGATGGCGTCGACCTTGCGCAGGGCGGCCAGGGCCTGCTCGAGCTCGGGAGAGGTGGAGGTGGAGCCGTCGATTTGTGGGATATCGAGTTGTACGACGGCAAGGGCGTGCCCTTCGGGAGCGCGCGATGGCATGGAAGAATTCGTTGGCTGAGAGGGTAGAGCGCGGCCCAGAGCGAAGCTGGCGATGTTCAGTTTAGCCTCACCCAGAATCGTGCCGATGCGGCCGATTACGCCGGGAACATCCTGGTTGCGGATGATGACCAGGGTTCCGGCGAGCTCGGCTTCGATGTCGATGCCATCGTAGCTGAGCAGGCGTGGGGAGTGGCCGTGGAGGACGGTGGCGAGGCCGGTCCAGGTGCCGCTCTCGTCGTGGCCGCTGGCTGTCTTGCGGGTCCAGTGGAGGCTGAGGCGGAGCGTGGCGCCGGTCCCGCCGGAGATCTGCTCGCGCTTGTCTTCCTGGACGCGAATGCCGCGCTCGGCGGCGGCGGCGGAGGCATTGATGCGGTTGACGCCGTCGGCTCCGTGGAGCACGCCGGCGATGGCGGCGTTGCGGATCATGTCGGTCTTGAGCGCGGCGAGGCGGCCGTTGTAGGTCAGGGAGATGCTCTCCACGTGGCCGAGCGCGGTGTTGGGCGTTCCGGAGCCGCTGGCGTGGCCGAGCAACTGGCCGAGGCGTGCGGCCATCTCGATGTAGGGCGAGACTTCGGCGTATTCCTCCTCGGTAAGCGAGGCGACGTTGACGGCGTTCTGAACGACACCGAGCTTGAGGTAGTCGCGGACCTGGTTGGCGAGCTGGATGCCGATGGCTTCCTGGGCCTCGTCGGTTGATCCGGCGATGTGCGGGCTAAGGAGGACGTTGTCGATGCCGAAGTAGGGCGAGTCTTTCAGGGGCTCGTGGCGGAAGACGTCGAGGGCAGCGCCTGCGACGTGGCCCGACTTGACTGCCTCGGCGAGGGCTTCGTCGACGATGAGTTCCCCGCGGGCGCAGTTGATAATGCGAACGCCCTTCTTCATCTGGGCGATGGACTTCTGGTTGATTAGGCCTTCGGTCTGGGGCGTGAGGCCGACGTGCAGGGAGAGGAAGTCAGAGGCAGCAAAGACTTCGTCGAGAGACAAAAGGGCGACGTGATTCTCGCGGGCGATGACGGGAGCGATGAACGGATCGTAGCCGATGACGTCCATGCCGAAGGCCTGGGCGCGGCGGGCGACTTCGAGGCCAATGCGGCCGAGGCCGATGATGCCGAGGGTTTTGTTGCGAAGCTCGGAGCCCTGCAGCGATTTCTTCTCCCACTTGGCCGCGTGCATGGTGGCGTTCGCGCGGGGGATGGCGCGGGACATGGAGATCATGAGGCCGAGGGTGAGCTCGGCTACGGCTACGGCGTTGGCGCCGGGGGTATTCATGACGACGATGCCGCGGCGGGTGGCCTCGGCGGCATCGATGTTGTCTACGCCTACGCCCGCGCGGCCGATGATGCGGAGTTTGGGGGCGGCGGCGAGGAGGGTTGCGTCTGCCTGGACGGCGGAGCGAACGATGAGGGCGTCTGCGTCGGCTAATTCGGCGGGCAAACCGCCGGGCGCAATCTGGTCAGCCGTCACGACATTCCAGCCGGGCTCTTTTTGCAGGATGGCGAGCGTGGCGGGCGAGACTTTTTCAGCAAGAACGATCTTCAAGACAGCTCCAGTGCGGGTTTGGCGCGAGTGCGCGCAACCTTCCTAGTGTACCTGCTGCCGCGATACGAACTGTCTTCGGGTCGGTTCCGCTTCCCCTGGGGGATCGACCCCCTCCCCCCCTCTGGGAGCAAAAACGGGCCGTAAGTGACTCAAAGCAAGCCGGTTAAGTGCGAAAGTATCCCCTGTTCGGGAGTGAAAATGGCCTGTAACTCGCTGTATTCAGGCGGGTTAGATAGCAAAGTATCCCCCGGAAAGAAGGGGCTGGGAGGTGGAGTTCCAGGGGTAGGAGGGAAGTTTTGCCCTATCTCCAGTTTAGTCTTCGCGAGGGGGTAACTATGCCAAGTTTTAAAAATATAAATCGCCAATGTTGATAGGGGGTTTGGCGATTTCCGGAGGGTCTGGGGGCTTGACAGCCCTGGGTGGGGTGGGGTGGCGATCTATCGGAAGAGAATCTTCGCCATCATGCCCTTGTCTTCGTGCTTCAACAGGTGGCAGTGAAACACAGACATGCCCCGGATAATGGGGTCGGTGAAGTCCATGACCAGGTCAACGGAGCCCCCGGGGGATACGTTGACCGTGTCCATCCAATCCTCCATTGCGGGCTTCTCCCCGTTGACGGCAGAGACAAGGAAATGGACCTGGTGGATGTGGAAGGGGTGCATCTCGTTGGAGGCGTTTACGACCTGCCAATGCTCGTAGTGCCCGATCTTCACGGTTAGCATGGGCCCGCCAGTAGGAGAGTATTTCTCGCCGTTGATGTAGAAGCCGTCTTTGTCTTCGGTGAAGATAACCGTGAACTTCGCGGGCGACTGCTTGACCTGCTGGAGTGTTGCGGGCGGCAGGACTCTGTGCACGGCGAGGCCGCGGGTTGTGGGCGTGAGCCTTCCGGGTGACGGCTTGGTGCTGGAGTTGTCGAGATCGGCGAGAACCATGGCGGGGTTCGGGTCGCCGTCGGAGCCGGTGTCGATACAGGCGGTGCGCAGGGATGCGTGCGAGCCGGCGGGTGGGCCGGTAACGATGAGTTCCAGGCGGCTTGCGGGCGAGAGGAGGAAGTGGCTAAAGGCCTGCTGGTGGACGCTGGGGTCGTGATAGGCGAGGGGCATGCCGTCGATGGCGATGACGTGGAGCTGCTGCGCGTCGAGGGAGATGTCGGCGTAGAGGTCGGGGGAGGCGTTGACGATGCGCCAGAACTGGCGCTCGCCGGGAGCGATGGGAATGCGGGGACGGACTGCGCCGTTGACGGTGAAGGCGCGCTCGGGTGTACCTGTGGCAGAGCCGCAGGGAGCGGGGTTGAGCTCGACTTGTTGCTGGAGCGCGTGGCTGTCGGTGCCGGGAAGGTCGAGCACGGCGTCGCGCAGAACAAGGACCTGCTGTCTCATGGAGCGGACTTCGGGAGCGTAGCGGTCGATGCCGTCGATCACGATGGCCCCGGACATGCCGTCGAGCGACTGCTGATAGCTCTCGCCGTGGGGGTGGGTGTGGTACCAGTAGAGTCCGGGCGGCTCGTAGGGTGGGATGACGACGGAGTAGCGCAAGGTTTGGCCGGGTGTGGCCATCATCGAGATGACGTCATCCTGGGGCGCGTTGGGAGAGACGTGCAGGCCGTGGAAGTGGAGGTTGGTCATGTCGCGGCAGGGGCCGTCGACGCACAGCTCGGTGGAGTGCGTGGACATGTGGTTTTCGTAGACAAGATGGATGGTTCTGCCGGGCGCGGTTCGGATGACGGGAGGGGTCTGGGCGCCGCGATAGGAGAAGGATGCGCGGCCGGTGGTGGGGTCGGTGACGGCGCTGAGAACGAAGGGAGAGCGGGCGACCGGAAGCTGTGGCAGAAGAACGCCTGATCCCCAGGGGCCGGGCTGCTGGGCGTGAAGTGCTGGACCGCATTGCAGGAGTCCTGCGATTGCGACGATCACGACTGCGGTCTTGCTGTGAGTCAGCGGATCTTGTCTCATCGCCAGTCCTCTCCCTGGAGGGGTGACGTCTGTGGGCCGGTCGGCAACCCGTGCGAGTTCGCCGGATGTCCTCCACTTCATGCTAAAGAGTTGGGAGACGATTGCAAACGAATTCTCGAAGAAACTGGCGGGGCGGGCTGATGCTTGTGTTCGGCTATTGCTTGAGCTCGGTTTCGAGATGCTGGTCGAGCAGGACGAGGTATTGCTTGAGGGTGACGAGGTCGATTTCACTGGCGGCGTTATCGCGGAGCGATTGGGTGAGCTCCGCGGCGGGGATGCTGGTGAGGTCGTAGCCCATGACGGCGGGAATCTCAGCGCGAAAGCTCTGCTCGCCGGCGGTGATGGCCTTCTGGTTCACGAGCTCGGTGAGCATGTAGAGGTCGGAGTAGCGCTGAATTTCTTTGTAGGGCATGAAGCTGAGGGCGCCGGTATCGCGGGCGGTGCGCCAGGCGGCGTCGTTGAGCGAGTCGAAGGACATGGTGTTGTCGAGGGAACCGTGGAAGTTTTTGGGGTCGGCTTGCAGGCGGTGGATGGTGGCGATGTTGGCTTTGAGGGAGTCGATAGTTTTCTGAACGCGCGTGATATCGTCCTGCGCGGCCTGGTGGTTGATCTGCAACTCTTCGCGGATGTTGGCGCGAGCTTCGGTGACGAGATGGCGGTTATGGAGATGCTCGACGAAGGCTTCGAGGGAGAGCGCGATGAAGAGGCCGACGGTGACGATGCCGAGATGGAGGGCGACGTCGCGCCAGGTGTGGATGGGTTCGTGAGGGGCGTGGACGTCCATTGGGCGTGGGCTCCTTAGGGGGTTTGCCGGTCGAATCGGCCGCTGCGTTCGTAGATTTTATCGAGAGACTTGCAGAAGTCGCGGAGCAGGTCGAGGTCGGCGAGGGCCTGCTGGAGAGCGGCGATGGACTGATCGAGCTGGGCGGGGGTGAGCTGGTCAAACGGGCGGCCCTTGGTGGGCGCCTTGGCGCGGTAGATATCCACGATATAGGTGTGGGCCTGATCGTTGACTACGCCCTGCTGGCCGTAGATGACGGACCACGCCTGCGTCGTTTCGTAGGGCATGAGGGCGAGAGCGCCGGAGTCGCGGGCGGTATTCCAGGCAGAGTCTTCCATGCCGTTCCACATCCAGCTGAAGTTGAGCGCTTGAGCGGCCGCAGGGTTGGATTTGCGTGCGACGAGGAGGTCGATGTTTTTCTGGAGCTCGGCTTCGGTCTGGTCGAGGTGGCGCTCGTCTCCGGCGAGGAGATCGCGATTGTTGTCGAGCTCTATGCGGAGGTTGGTTTCGGCGGTGTGGAGGAGGTGGCGCTGGTGGATGTGTTCCACGAGTGCCTCGAGGGATAGCGCGAGTACGAGGCCGATGGTGACGACGATGAGGTGGAGGGCGAAGTCGCGCCAGGTGTGGATGGGTTCATGCGGGGCGTGGACATCCATGCGCGCGGCGGCTCCAGAGCGGGGATGCAACTAGAGTACCTGAGGTCGCGCGTGCGGCGGCAGGCTTCGCTTGAGGTGCGGCTATTTGCCGGGTGCGGGCTTGGCTGGGGCTGGGGCGGTGGTGTCGGCGGGAGGCGCGGGGGCTACGTACGGCGGAGGCGGGGTAACACCCTCGGCGCGCAGGGCGTCGTCGATCTGGCCGAAGATGTAGTCGACCGGGAGCGCGCCTTCGTACTTCTCGCCATTGATGTAGAAGGTGGGCGTTGACTCGATGTTGAGGGTGGTGCCGAGCTGCCTGGAGGCTTCGATGGCGGAGGTGTCCTGCTTGGCAATGCAGGAGTCGAGCTTGACGGCGTCGACCTTCTGCTGGGCGCCCTGCTCGCGGGTGAGCTTATCGAGCTGGGTGTAGGCGCGGTCGAGGGTGTGCTTGGGCGCGTCGGGCTTGGCGGGGTCGGGCTTGGCGTTGGGGTCGGAGCCGATGTCCTCAGCATTGTGGTGGATGTAGTCGACGAGGTTCCAATAGCCGGGAGGCGACTGCGCGGCGAGGCAGTTTACGTCGACGGAGGCATGCATGGCCCAGGGGTGCTGATCGAGGGGGAAGTCGCGGTAGACGATGTGGACCTTGTCGCCGTAGCGCTGGGTGATGGCGGGGAAGAGGTTGTCGTGGAAGCGGGCGCAGAAGGGGCACTCGAGGTCGTCGAAGTTGACGATGACGACGGGGGCGGAGGCGGGGCCGCCGCGCGATGGGCGGCCGGCGTCAGAGATCATGGTGCGGGGGTCGGCGGAGATGTCGTACTTGATGAACTGGGCGACGGTCTTGCCATCATCGGAGAGCAGGAACTTGATGGGGTGCGAGCTCTTGTCGTCGGCCGTTACGGTGACGTTGATGGTGTGGAAGCCGGGAACGTCGGAAGCCTCGACGGGACCGATGGTGATGGTGGACAAGGGGGGTAGCTGGGCCTTGTTGCGGAGGAGGATCTCTACGCGATGGGCGACGGGCGGGGCAAGGAGGGCGCCGGTTTCGAGCTTGGTTGGGGCTGGGGCTTGCGCATGGCAACCAAAGGAAGCGAGGAATGAGGCGAGGACGAGGGTGGCCAGACGGCTGGAGATAAGCACAATACCTTTGATTATCGCAGAGGGAGATGGTTAGCCGTGAGGGCTAGAACAGGCTGGCTGCGCGGCGCAGGTTGCCGGCGGTGCCGATGTTGGCCAGGGTGAAGTTGAAGCTGTAGGCGCCTTCATTGCGGATGGTGCCGAGATCGTACTTGCGGTACTCGACGGAAAGGCCGCAGCAGTTCCAGTTGTAGTTGGTTTGGACGGTGATGTACTGCGCGGTGCCTACGTTGAGGTCGATGCCGGCTGAACCGGCGGCGGAGAGGCCGGGTTCGCTGGGTTTGCCGTAGCCGAAAAGTACGCGCATCTGGGAGAAGTTTGCGATGGCGGAGGAGGTGAGGCCGGTGACCTCGTTGGTGGTGGTGTCGATGACCTCGGTGTAGTTTTTGCCGGGCGCGTTGAGAAGCGCGTAGGAGAAGCCGCCGAAGATCTTGCCTTCGTGGAGATCGAGGAAGGTGTTGGAGCTGAGGAATTTCTTGGCGCCGGTGTCGTAGTCGAAGTCCCACTCGACGTCCGCGTGGCTGGAGGTGCGGAAGCGCATGCGGGATTTTAGCGGCGAGATGTTGCGTGGCTGGGTGAGGAAGGCGATGCCGGAGAAGTCCAGCGTGGTGTCGAAGATATTACGGCGGTGATCGATGACGGCATTGCCGAAGGTGGGCTCAAAAAAAGCCTTTTGGGTGAGGATCCAGCTGAACCACTCCTGCTGCGGCGGAATGGAGGGGGGCGGTGCGCAGGGGTCTGGCTTGCGGGGATGGGTGCGCAGGGGCTGGTCGGGCGCGGTCGCGGAGGCGTTGGGGATCCCGTTGGCGTCGTTGGTGGCGCGCTCGTCGGGATTGAGTGTGTCGACGGCGGGGGTTGCAGTTGCGGCGTCGGTGTCTGCCGGTGCGGGTCTGGCTGGGCAGCCGGGCAGGGGCTTTGCGGGAGGCTTGGCGTGCGGTTTGAAATAGAGATGCTGGGTGACGCCGTACTGGAGCTCGTCGGTATCGCTGGCGAGGTCGACGTCGTCGAAGCGCAGGACGCCGAGGAAGTTGTCGATGCCGTGGGTGTTGCGATAGGTGATCTCGGGCTCGATGGTGTGGCGAACCTGATCGCCGAAGAAGTGGCGCCAGCGCTCTGGAACGATGAAGGTGCGCTCGAGTGTCGGCGGACGGATGTCGACCTTGAGGTCGACGTCGGCGCGATTGAGGCCCTGGTCGCTCTCCACTGGTATAGCGTTATTGCCGTAAGGCGTCTGGCGAGAACGTGTGTAGGCCGTCTCGCGGACGGCTGCGCTGGCGAGGATGTTCCAGCCGTCAAAGTGCAGGGGAAGCGAGATCTCGGGGCGCAGATCGAGACGCCAGGTGAGGCCTGCGGTGGCGAAGCCCGGCTCTACGCGTTTGAGGCCTGCGGTAGAGGCAGTGACACTCCAGAGCAGGGGCGTGCCGGGGATGGGATGGTCCATGCCGGTGAAGTCGATGGAAGGAACGTGGAAGATCTTCACTTCCTGGGCGGGACTGAAGTCGGTCTGCACAACCTTAAGGCCTTCGTACCGGTCGACGCGGCCGTCGAGGGAGAAACCTTGTTTCTGCTGCGTGAGGTAAAGGATGGAGGTGATGTCGGTACTGACGGCCTGGTTGAAGTTGGAGGTGAAGACCTCGCGGTAGATCCACGAGCTGAGGTATTCGGCGTCGCCGACGGCGCGGATGTTCGGTGAGAGCTGACGCCGGAAGCTGGCCGTGACGTCCTCGCCGCCCTGGTTGTTGAAGACGGTCACGGGCTGGCCTGCCGCGTTGACGCCGGGCGAGTAGAAGCCGCGGTCCTGCAGCGCCGAGAAGTGGGCGTTGAAGAAATTTTCGCCGAAGCCTTTGTAGCGAAAGGTGCCGTTCTCTGCGAAGCCGCGGAGGGAATAGTAGATGGAGCCAACGGTGAGGTCGGCAGAGCGGCCGAGCACCAAGTAGAGTTGTTCGCCAATGGTGATGCCCTTGGAGCCGGTGTTCGCGCTGGCACTCGAGTAGCCGAGTTCGGGAATCAGGATGCCGGACTGGCGCTGTTGATTGTCTACCGGATGCGTTACGTAGGGAAAGAAGAACAGGGGAATCCCGAGCAGTTTGAAGGTCGACTTGGAGGCCTTTGCCTTGCCGCTGTTGAGAGCGATGGTGCCGGCGTAGAGCTGCCAGTCGGGGTGCGGCAGGAGGCAGCTGGTGACCCAGCCGTTGTAGATGGTGTAGTCGGTGGGCCCGGTTTTGAGGACGAGGCGGCCCTGGAAGACGAAGGGGTTGGAGGTTTGATAACCGGGCAAGCGCGAGGTGGTGTTGGGTGTTGCGATGCCTGCGTTGGTGGCTTTGAGGGTTGGCTCAGCGGCGGCGCGAAACAGGCCGACCGAGCCGTGCACATCGAAGAACTGGCCGGTCTGCGTGCGCAGGTTATAGATGGCGTGCGAGGCCATGATGTGTTCGTCGTTCTTGCCGCCGGTGAGCTCCACGTGGCCTACGGCGGTGACGTCGCCGGTGGCGTGGTTGTAGGTGACCGAGTCGGCGTAAAGAACGTGATCGCCGTAGGTAAGTACAACGTTGCCGTTGGCGTGATCGATGTCGCCGTCGTGCGATTGGGTGTCGCTGTCGAGGTCGGCGAGCGCGGGTGCCTGATCGGGCGGCAATGGAGAGGCGTGAGGGATGGTGGAGAGATCGGGAAGCTGGTTACCTTGAACCTGGGCAGCCTCTGCTGGGGCGGTGGGTAGCACGTTCTGATTCGGGACTGAAGTTGTGGGGGGTTCCTCGGGCGTTACGCCCTGCGCGCGCAGATGTTGGTGACCCACAGCGAGGAGGGTGGTACTTATGAACAGAGGGATGAGACGGAGCACCTTTCCAGGCGACCGGAAACGATGCCTGGTGCGACCGCTGAGATTGCTGGCGTGACCGCTGGGATCGCTGGTGCCGTAAGCTTGGATGTGACCGTCCACTGTCTTGAGATTAGACGATTCCCGACCGCCGCTGGTTTAGATTCGGCAATTTGGGCTGTAGACGCAAGGAAGATTTGATTATGAGCAGTGCGGCGCAACGCGATGAGATTCCCGCGACGTATCAACCGGCAGAGACGGACGCAGGCGCTGCGCTGAAACAGTTGGCGGCGGAACGGTTGGCAGCGCATCGTAACCGGCGGGCAGTGGTGGAGAGTCGCGAGGCGCAGGCGCGTCGCGAACAGGCCGAGGCACAGGCGGCGATCCGGCTGCAGGCGCGGCGCGAGGCCGCTCGCGCGGAAGGTCATCTCGATGCGTCCCGTGTGCGCGAGGTTGTCGCGGCACGGTATCAGCAAAGCTTGAGCTACAAGGAGTATCTGGCTGCCGAGGCGCAGCGTTCCATCGAGCGGGCGCAGGCAGAGGCCGAAGTTGCCGCGCGCAATGCAAAGGCTGTCGCCGCTGCACAGCAGCAGTTGCTGGAAGAGCTTGAACAGTGGAGTGAGCCGACGCAGCCTCTGAGCGTTGGTTCGGAGACACTGTTTGGCGATCTGCCGGTGCTGGAGATTGTTGAGGCGGATGGGGAGATCTCGGCGCGCGGCGCGACGTCTGCGGCTCAGGGCTCGCGTGCCAGGAAAAAAGTTCGCGCGGAGTCGAACGTAGATGCTTCGCCGCTGACGGAGACGTTTGTCGCATCGCTGACGCCGGCGGATTTGCAGGTTCGGCTGCCCGAGGAAGGCGACTGGACGCCGAGGGGAGCGAGCTATCGCGCGGCTTCCCCGCGGACAGAGGCCGGAGTCGAGGAGCTTGCCGAACTGGATGAGGAGATTGAGTTTCGGCTGGCGCCGGAGTTTCATGACCTGGTGCTGGAGACGCAGTCGATTCCCGGCAACATCATCGAATTTCCGCGCGAGCTGGTCGCATCGCGCAAAGCGCGGCCACGGTTGGCGGAGGGTCCGCTACGCGCCGATGGCACGCCCGAGCCGCAGTTGCGCATCTTCGAGGTTGAGCCTGCGCAGATCTCTGCAGAGCCCGAGCTTGCGGTGCTCGCGGAGGCGCCGGAGTGGCAGGGAATGATGCTGGGGGCGGGGCCCTCGACAGAAGCGCGCGGGACGATTTCGCGCCAGCTTGAGGCGCAGCTGCAGCTGGATCAGCAAATCTATGCGGCACCCGTGACGCGGCGAGCATTGGCCGCAACGATCGACGGCCTGTGCGTGGCCGCCGGCCTTGTAGTGTTCGCGGCCATGGTCTTCGAGATCGCTGGACCTACGCTGCACCCTATGCCTCTACCGCTGCTGGGTGGAGCGGTCATGGGGATCTTCGTGGTCTTCGCGGTGATCTATCGATTGCTGTTCTTTACGTTGAATGAAGTGACGCTTGGAATGCGCATGATGCGGATGGCCTTCTGCACGTTTCGGGAGAACAACCCGTCACGCAAGGCGATTCGCCGCAGAATGATCTCGTCTGCGCTGGCTGCATGCCCGCTTGGGCTGGGCCTGGTGTGGATGCTGCTGGACGGCGACGGCCTGGGGTGGCACGATCGCATGTCGCGCATGTATCCGCGCGCATATTAACTCTCAGGGCCTGGCGTGTGAAGCGGACAATTCGCGCATGCAGAAAATTTCATTTCCCAAATAGCAAGCACTGTTGCGGTTAGCGTGCGAGCATCCGAATCGGCACTACCGCGGCGTGAGGCTTGACGATAGGCTGAAGAAGCTCGGCGGCTTCGCGGCCCCCTAAAAACTTGTGATGATGATGACGCAGTTGGGCCACGCTCAGACGGAAGCCAGTGCGCGCGAGAATACGACTGCGCGCACAGCGATGTGGATCACCGTGTGGAGCGTAGTGTTAGCTCTCGGACTGTTCTGCGCGGTGAGTGCAGCGATGGCGGAGACGTATACGCCGCACGCGCGCAGGATCACATCGCGCTATGCGACCGCGCACTTCGTGGGGCATCGCACAAGCGGGCATCCCCGTGCGGCTGGCGGGCGTAGTGAACGAACGACCGCGCATACGACACCAATCCAACGCAGCCGTCGGTCATCGGACCGCTCTCCGCGGTTTGAGCCAGTGAGAGAGTCTGTCTCCTCGCGCAGGACGAGCTACTCCCGAAGACGCGCTGCAGCTGGTGCGCGGCCAGCTATGCATCGAGTGAGTGGACGTCGTCGGCATGGCGAGCGGCGCGGCAGCGACCGCATGGAGGTTGTGGCAGGGAGCCCGAGAGGCTACGCCACGGGTGGAGCTCATGCCGAAGAGAATGTTAGCGTGGCGGGATCAGCGACATCACGCTCCGCTCTGCCGGAAGTGACGGCCAGCTTCGCTGCACTACCTGCGGTGCGTGAGCCGGCAGCCTTGCAGCCGAGCGGTCCGTCTGACCTGGTGGGAGCGCCGCTGACCACAACGGCCGGACCGGAGCCGAGGTCGGCGGCAATGGCTGCTGATCCGGACGTATCTTCTGCCACGCATGCGGAGCTCGCCGAAGAGGCGGGCCAGCCTATGGTGTTACCTGGTCTCTATCGTTATGGGCGGCTGGTGGTGCCGCCTCCTATGCGTGGCACGCGCGAGATTCTGATGCATCAGAATTTGATTGCGGATGAAGAGGGGCTGAGCCGCATTCAGGATGACGATGATCTTCGGCGCATGCGCACTGACCGAATGCTGGTGGATTTCCCTGAGAGCATGAGCTTGCATGTGAATCCTGAACTGGCGGGTGATCGCCGCTGTGCACGCCCGTGGACGGTACGGTTCGCGGCGGACATTGCGCGCGCGTACTATGCACGCTTCCATCAGCCGCTACAGTTGAACTCGGCTGTGAGGACGGTGGCATACCAGCTGCGGCTGCGGCGAGTGAATGGAAATGCTGCGGGAATTGGCGGGGATATGGCGTCGCCGCACTTGACGGGCGAGGCGCTCGACTTCGGCAAACGCGACATGAGCACGGAGCAGATTGCGTGGATGCGCATGTATCTGCGGCCGCTGATGCAGGTTGGCAAGGTGGACGTGGAAGAGGAGTTTCAGCAGGCGTGCTTCCACATCAGCGTGTATCGGTCCTATGCGCCGGAGATGCTTCTGTCTCGGCGTGAATCTGCACAACTTCATGGCTTGCACGTGACCAGGGCTCGTGCGAATGAGGATCAGTAGGAATTATCTGACCGGATGTTTTGGGAGATACAGGGCGGCCGCGTATGCAGCCGCCCTTTTTATTACTCGTTTGGATTTGGTGGAACTTTCTCGCCCTTCTTGCGGGCCTCGGAGAGACCGATTGCGATCGCCTGCTTCGGGTTGGTGACTTTCTTGCCGCTGCGACCACTCTTCAGCTTGCCCTGATGCATTTCGTGCATTTCGGTCTTGACCTGCTTGCCTACCGCGGGGCTGTACTTGGGTCCGGACTTCTTTGCCGGAGACTTCTTGGTTGCAGCTTTCTTGGTTGCGGATTTCTTGGTTGCGGATTTCTTGGTTGCGGATTTCTTTGCTAGTGACTTCTTGCCTGGGGTCTTCTTTGCTGCGGATTTCCTCGTTGCCTTTTTGGTTGCCATGTGGGTGAAACCTCCCGTGAAGTTTGAGCGCATGGGCGCAAACTGCGTTGCATCAGGAGGGGCGGGGTTTGCGCCGAATCATGTAGACCGCGATGAGCAGACCGATGCCGAGCGCCACGTAAAACAGGCGGCTATTGGAGTGGCTCAGATCGCCGTTGCGCCATGCAACGTAGGTGAGGTTGAGGTCGTCGGCGAGGCCGGGGATGGTGACGGCGTTGAAGGCGGTTGCGGGATCGGGGCCGGGAGCGACCGGCAGAGACCCGAAGATGCGTGCAGGGCCGGGAGGCTTGCCGTTGCGGTCCTTGGGGATGGCGGCGATGAGGGCGTTGATCTCGGCGTCGCGAGGGTCGTTGAAGAGCGCAGCGTCGGCGGTGTTGGGGAAGAGCGTGACCTGGCCGGTGAGCTTGCGTTCGATGGCCGAGACGCCGTCCTGGCAGACGCCGAGCGCGTAGTAGCCGCCGAAGGGAAGGGTGGGGTGCGCGGCGTGGAGATGGAGGTAGGCGACAGTCATCAGGCCGGCGAGGCGGGTGACTTCTACGGCTTGCGCGCCGGTGTATTCGTGGGCGTTGCGCTTGAGGACCCAGGCCTGGTCGAGGGTGTCCATGGTGCGCCATTCGGCTTTGCCGTCGATGCCGAAGTAGTAGGAGATGTCGGCGTTGATGAGGGGGCCGCGAATGTGCCACTCGTACTCGGCGTGGGAGACGGGGACGAGGAGGTGGCGGCCGCCGGAGTGAGGGATGACGATGCCAGAGTCGACGTAGAAGGGGGCCATGACGTCCTGGCCGTTGTAGTGGAGGTGGGCGAAGTTGGCGAAGTAGCGGGCGTCGTCGACTGTGACGGTGTGGCCTGTCTGCTGCAGAAGACGAATGAGATCGTCGGGCCGTCGAGCCTCGTGATCCAATGGTGCGTTCGCGTTCTGGAGCATAAGCGACTGAGACTTTTCTGTATCGATAACGGTTACGACGGGCTCTGCCGGAAAGGGCGCCGTTCTGGCGATGAACGTCGCAGCGTCTTCTAGCTTGTTGGCGGCAAGACGGTTAAGAACGTCCGCTAGGCGCTGGGACTCGGCGTGCTCGGGGGCCAGGTCGTTAGGGCCGTCGCCGCGGGTTACGCCTGCGCCGAGGGAGGTGACGATACCGTCGGTGGTGAAGCCGGGGAGGCGCGAGGGTTCATTCAGAAAGACGATCTGACCTTTGTCCAGGGAGTAGGGGCCGAGGTCGAGATACTGTTTGGCCTGGGCGGCGGAGAGCGGCGCGCCGGGGTGGACGGCGGACGCGTCTTCAAGGGTCTGATCCTTTCCGGCGAAGTGGCCGACTACGCGGACGGTCGGGTTGATGGCGCGCATGGTCCAACCGGGAAAGCGGTCGAGGCCTTGCCAGTCGTTGCCGAGAATGCGCTTGCGCAGTTCGTCGAAGAGCCTGGGCGTAAGGAGGGCTGGTCCTTCCTTCCCGTCCTTGCCGCCGATTTCGTTGAGCAGCTTGTCGGTGAAGCCGGGCTGCGCGGAGAGTTGGCGCATCATCTGCGAGAGCAGGATGGTGTTGGGCGGCATCGGCGTCTCGGGGACAACGTACTTGCGCTGGCAGCCGGATGCGGCGAAGAGGGTGCTTAGGAGCGCGAGCTTGCGGGTGAGGCGCATGCAGAGATTAGACGCCATCTGTGGGCGTGGAAGAAGGGGCTTTTGCGGAGGCTGCTATCGGCTGCCCAACTCCCAGTCCGACATGCGGAAGTTGCCGCTGGCGTGGAGGAAGCTCATCAGGTAGAGCATGCCGTCGAAGTAACGCTGCTCGCCGTTGGGGATGGGCGTGTTCCAGAGTTCGTTGACGAAGGCTTTTTCGTCGGCGCCGGGCGTGGCGGCTAGTCCGGCTACGGTGGTTGCGGCGAGCATGCCGGTGGAGTGGCGGACGGCGAGGGGTTTGCCGTCGAGGGTGTAGCGGTCTACAAACGAAGAGATTCCTTGGCCGATCAGGAAGGCCTGGATGTGGTTGGAGAGCACGGTTTCGCGCGGGTCTTTGTGCCACCAGCTGTAGTCGACCGACCAGTTGCTGGCGGTGCGCCAGGAGTCGTAGCTGAAGGGAACGGGCTGGCCGCGGTCGGGGCCGTAGGTTTCGATCATGGAGCTGCAGTCGAAGTGGCTGCGGTCGGGGGCGAGGCCGGTGGTGGGGTTGGCGACGCAGGTGAAGAAGTTGCGGCTAACGTCGGCAGCGTGGAGCCAGAAGTCGCGATCTTCGGGCGGGCCCCAACGGGCGAAGAGCTCGTAGAAGGCGGGCAGGTGATAGCTGGCGTCGGTGAAATTGCCGGAGGGGCCGGGGACGAACTGGACCATGGTGTGGACTTCGTCCATCATGGGGCCGCTGGTCTCGGGGCGGGCTGGACGCGCTGGCCAGTGGGGCGGCGGGGGAGGGGTTTTGCCTTCGCCTTTGAGCTCGATCGCGAGGTTGTGGTCTGCCTGCTGGCGCTCGGTGATGTTGGGGCTGGTTAGCTTGGCGGGGTCGTAGACGAACGGCTCATCGTCAGGGTGGGTGCGGAAGGGGCCGGTGGCGGTTTCGACTGGGTGGTGGCGCATGAGATGAAGGATGCGGTCGGCCTGGGCCTGGTAATCGAAGATGCCGTGGCCGTTGCCCCAGCGGCGCGCGGCGAAGAGCAGCGCCATGGCGTAGTACTCTTCGCCGTCGGGCGCGGGGCCGGTCGAGCGCGGCGAGCCGTCGGTGTTCATCGACCAGGCGAAGTAGCCGTTGTTGGGATTCTTCGGGTCGGTGATGAGCATGTAGGTGTTGGACCAGTTCCAGAGGGCGTCGAACTCGCGCTTGTGGCCGAGTTGCACGGCGATCATCATGCCGTAACTCATGCCTTCGGTGCGGGCGTCGTTGTTGGCCCAGTCGGTCATGTAGGCGAGCGGGCCGTTGGCGTTGCTGTCGGCTTCAAAGTAGACGCGCTCGGTGAGGGCGTCGCCGTGGAAGAGCTGCTGGAAGGCGCGTTCGATTTTGGCTTGCGTGTCAGCGGGGGAGTGGCCGGCCTCGGCGAAGAGGTCGCGATAGTGGTGGGTGGCGTAGGCGCCGGAGCCGTCGCCGGGGAAGCTGGGGATGGCGGGAGTCTGCGCGACCGAGAAGCCGGCGCTGCAGAGAGCTAGGAGAAGGGCGAGGAGTTTCACCGCGCCATTAGAACATAGCAGGGTGTGGGTTGGACAGCGTTAAAGCGGATTAACTCGAGGTTTTGAATGGGGCGGCTCGGGGAGCGCGTACGGGCTAAGGGGTGAGATCGCGGTCACAGCTGTCGAGAGGGAGGGACGATATACTTGCCGATCATGGTGCCGACACCAGAAGCTACGCCAGTCCAATCGAGCGGATACGCGGTCGTGTTCGGTTGCCTGGTAGTCGTGATTTTCCTGGTGGTAGCGTCCGTGGCAGGGTATGAATTGCTTGACTCGTCGGGATGGGTTCCGCACTCAAGATCGGTAAATCTATACGTATCTGGAGACTGGAACGCGGATGATGGCCGCAACTGCCTCGCTATCCAATCGAGATTGCCGTTCGAGCCTCCAGAGATCACGACGTTGGACTGCCGCATCGATGGTTCCGCAGAGAACCCTCACAATCGCAACCATATCGAAGTCAAGTTTTTCGGGAAGACGTCGCGGCCCGATCTCCTCGCGTCGGAAACAACTGACTTCAGGTGGCGTTGCAGGCGAGAGGGAGACGGGTTTACCTGCTACGCGTTGAATTAAGCGGCGAAGCCGGTTTGTGGGGACGGCTCCCAAAATGCGGCTACGCGTCGAGCTTCTTGACTACCAGTTCATTGAGCAGTGCGGGGTTGGCCTGGCCTTTGCTTAGGCGCATGACCTGGCCGACGAAGAAGGCGGCAACGGTGCGCTTGCCACCCTTGAACTGCGCGACTTGCGCGGGGTTCGCCGCGATGACTTCGTCGATCATGGCTTCGATGGCGGAGGTGTCGGAGATCTGCTGTGGCTTGTCGCGGTCGTAGATGTAGATGAAGTCGCGGCCCTCGGTGAAGCAAGAGTCGAGGAGCTGCTTGAGTTGTTTGCTGCTGATTTCGCCGGCTTCGGCGAGGTCGGCTGCGGCGACGAGGCCGTCGAGCGAGACGGGGCTCTTGTCCAGCGTGATGTCGGCGGCGCGTAGGCGCATGGTGATTTCGCTGAGCAGGATCGACGCAACGCGCTTGGGAGACTTGGCGGACTTTGCGGCTTGCTCGAAGAAGTCGCCGAGGGTGCGGTCGGTGGTGAGCGTGGCGGCGTCCTGAGCGCTGAGGCCGTATTCGGAAACAAGGCGTGCGCGGCGGGCTTCGGGGAGCTCGGGCATAGCGCTGAGGATTTGCTTCTGCCACTCGGCGCCGACGACGAGGGGCGGAAGGTCGGGCTCGGGGAAGTAGCGGTAGTCGTGGGCCTGCTCTTTGCTGCGCATGGAGTAGGTGCGGCCCTCGGCGTTGTTCCAGAGGCGCGACTCCTGCACGACGCGGCCGCCGTCTTCAAGTACACCGATCTGGCGCTCGATCTCGTACTCGAGCGCGGCGCGGATGTAGCGGAACGAGTTGACGTTTTTGACTTCAGCTTTGGTGCCGTACTGCGTGGCGCCCTTGAGCATGACGCTGACGTTGGCGTCGCAGCGCAGGGACCCCTCTTCCATGTTGCAATCCGAAACGCCGGTGTAGAGGAGGATCTCCTTCAGTTTGGTGAGGTATTCGAAGGCTTCGTCGGGTGTGCGGAGATCGGGTTCGGAGACGATTTCGACGAGCGGTGTGCCGCAGCGGTTGAGGTCGATGTAGGTGCGGGTGGCAGAGTCGGGAAAGCCATCGTGGAGGCTCTTGCCGGCGTCCTCTTCCATATGCAGGCGCGTGACGCCGATGGGCTTCGAGATTGGGTTGCCGGATGCGTCGAATGCGGGCACGATGATCTTGCCGTGTTCGGCGATAGGCTTGTCGAACTGCGAGATCTGGTAGCCCTTGGGCGAGTCCGGATAGAAGTAGTTCTTGCGCGAGAAGATGCTGGTCTGGCGAATCTCGCAGCCGATTGCCTTGGCCGCAAGCACCGCGAACTCAACGGCCTGCTTGTTGAGGACGGGCAGCGCGCCGGGCAGGCCGAGGCAGACGGGGCATACGTGGGTGTTGGGCTCGCCTCCGTACTCGTTCTTGCAGCCGCAGAAAGCTTTTGACTTGGTCAGCAGCTGAACATGGACCTCCAGGCCGATGACGGGCTGGTATTTGGCGAGGACTTCCGGCGAGAGTGCGAGAGCTGCGGACATGGGCTTAACCAAGTTTAGCAACTCACGCCCCCGGTGCGTTCCCGGTTTCGGCGTCGTGCTCCCGGTCGGCACTTGCCGTGGAGGCCTTGTTCGCCTTATCGGTTGCGGGCTCCGATTCCGCAGGAAGCGCATCGAGCAAGGAGATGCTCCTGATATTCGCCGCTTTGGTAAGAAGTACCCCGAGGCCACGGACAACCTCGATGGTGCCATCCGCGTAGATCCACCGAGCCTGCTCCAGGAAGAGCGAGCAATCTTCCGCGGCGTCGGAATAATACGTGACCACCCCCATCAGGCTGCGATTGTTGTCGAGCTCGACCTGGACGAGTTGGTTATTGGTAGCCTCCTGCTGGAAGACGTCGTTCCATATGGATCGGCGAGTCGTCCTCTCGGTTAGCTGGAAGCGACGGAATCGGAAAAAGCGGTTGCCGTCATCGTTCACATAAAGCGTAGCCAGCAGCGCAACGGCGACGGTTATGGCGGCGAGGCCAAGCAGCGCTTTGCGATGCCAGAGGATCGTGGACTCCGTTGCTGGAGCTTTGGCGGGGATGATTTCGAACGGAAGAAGGCCGTGGGTAAACAGCACGAAGCAGCCGTAAATCAGAACGCTGTACAGGCAGGATTCGATGACTTTATCGAAATCAGTCTGCGTGCCGCGCATCGCGAACATCTGCACGACGTAGGCTGCCGCGAATCCGGGAAGGAGGATCAGCAGAATCTGCAGAGCGATGACGCTGGTGGGCATAGATCATCTCGTCGTGACAGGCGTGACTTGCGGTGGTACAGGAGTGTTGGGAGGGATTTTTACCGGAGGCGGCATACGCACGGGCGTAGTGCGCGGCGTGCCCTTTTTGACGCCATCGGTAACAGGAACGCGGGAAGTCTTTAGATAAGGCATATAACCTCCGAGGACAGTATAGCGGCCGAGCAGCCGCGTGTGACTCGGGTCTGCGGCGGCGCGGGATGCCGGTTTGGTTGACGTGACGAACCGTCCTGAACCGACCCGAAGCAGCCCGGCGAGCAGATGAGTGACCGAAGAAGAGACAGTCACTCAAGTCGGCATCTGCGAAGCTTCCCCACCGAACAGTACATGCTGATCATCGTGTAAGATTGAGTCTCTAGACGACATTTTCTTTCGGCGGACGACGCCCCGCCACGCAGTGTTTTTGGGAGCCCTGAATTGTTTCAAGCGCTGGTGCTGAGTGGATACGCAGATGTTCTGGCGCAATCCTCGCTGCTCGAGAGCCTGGCCGAACGTTGTGATCAGGCTGGAGCCATGAGTTGGCTCGGCTATTTTCTGGCTGCTTCCAGCTTCAAAGGAAAACGTCCGTACCTCGTCTTGATGATGAATCCGGGTGCGGACAGATCATCGCCCCGTCTCGAAGAGGTGCATGCTGCGGTTTTTCTCTTCGAGTATCGCCTATTGGGCGTGGGGACCGGAGCTTTCTCCACCGACGACTGGGCAGGCTTCCGCACCGTCATCGCTCCTTCTGCCGAGCGTGCGGCCATGAGCGCGATGGCCGCCGACGCGCTGCTGGATCACGGAGCACAGATGGTCCTCATCTCGTATGCTCAGCAACCAGGCACAGGCAGCAGTTTTGTGCCAGCCATGCGCAGTTCCGCGATGTGGGCATCGGGGAAACGGCCGGTCGCCATGACGCTTCTGCTGGAGCCGACGGTAAAGGCAACGCTTGCGAAGCTGGGAAAATCCACTCGCTTCAACCTCGGATATTATCGCCGGCGATTGCACGCGGAAGAACACTGTGAGTTTGTGGGCGACGCTTGCGGTCTCCTGCAGCAGCACGAACTTGAGGCACTCAACCGCGCCTGTCTGAATCCAATCGGTCTCAGTGACTTTCACCTGCAACACCAAAGCGCCTGCAACCTGCCGGGAGGATTCATGCTTGGCCTACGTAATCGAGAGGGAAAGTGGCTGAGCCTGGTGGGCGGATGGCGGCAGGGAAGCGTGACCGTGCTGCACTGGCAGATGAATGCAGCAGGTTATGAAAAATTCTCTATTGGCACGGCGATGCGCTCCTACTTTCTGGAGCACGAAGTGGAGCGTGGAGCGACGAAGCTGGTCTATTACGGAGGCACGCCGCATTCGATGGGAAACTCCTTTGAGCGCGAAGAGGTGACGGACCTGATCGTTCGCCGGCGTTCGCTACGATCGGCGGCGATGCTCGGTGCTGCGCGATTGCTCGCTTCCGTCCGGCCGCATTTCAAGATCAATAGCCTGCTCGTGCAGAGGGTCGGGAGCAAGCAGCTGGATTGGCGTTCCGTGGAGCGGGCACCGCTTTCGGCGCAGCCCAGGGAAGCGCGATTATGATGGGGCGCTGCAACCGTGTATTCATCGTATTCATGCGGCAGGCCGTAAAATAAAAGCTGCATGATTCTTCCCTTCGTCCGCGAGCTGGTGGCGGACCTGGAGCACTCCGACGCCTTTGAGCGTGCGCGTCGCCACCTGGCGAGCGGCGCGGGTCGGAGACGTGTGTCCGGATTGACCGCGACCGCACGCGCCCTCTACCTGCCTTATTTCGTCCGCGCTGCGCAATCGGCGCATGGCGCGCAGGCGTCCGTTCTGATCCTGGTGTCGGACAACAAAGCGGCCGAGGCGCTGCACGCGACAGTGCTTGCCGCCTGCGAGTTGACTGGCGCGCTGGATGTAGATGAAGTGCTGCGTCTTCCGGCCCACGATGTTCTTCCCTTCGAGAACCTCTCGCCGCACAGCGAGATCCAGGAGCAGCGTGCGTCGGCGTTGTGGAAGCTCGCCAGCGGGACAGCGAAATTGGTGATTGCCCCCGTCGAGGCTGCGTGCATGCGGCTCTTCTCGCGCGACTATTATGCTGCGCTCGCGCTGCGGCTGCGTGTTGGCGAAGAACATTTGCCCGACATGCTGGTTGAGCATCTGTTGTCGGTTGGTTATACGCGCGTCGATGTGGTGGAGATGCCCGGGCAGGTATCCATGCGCGGCGGCATTCTCGATGTGTACGGACCGGAGATGGAGCGGCCCGTGCGCGTCGACTTCTTTGGCGACGAGATCGAGTCCATGCGGCGCTTCGACCCTGAAAGCCAGCGCTCAAGCTCGGCGGTCGACGAGGTGCTGCTGCTGCCGTTGACCGAGACTCCGGCTACCGAGGCCCTGTTGAGCGCCATCAATGCGCGACTCACTCGCAGCGGGACGGCGGGCGCCGAGCTTGAAGGTGGCGAGACGCCCGCCGAGCTGGTGAATCATGTGTCGCACGCGGCGGCCCGCACGGGCGAAGCGACCATCTTTCCCGGATGGGAGTTCTATGCCGCGGTGGCTGGGGCGAATTCGTCTCTGCTGGAGTTGATGGGCGCCCAGACGCGAGTGCTGATTGAAGAGCCCGCGATGGTTCAAAACCAGGGCGAGCGATGGTGGGACAAGCTCGAGCAACGCCATGAGCGTTCCGGCATTGGGTCGCTGGTGCGCGTCCAGGACCTGTATCTTTCGCCTTGGGAGTTGCAGGATGGCATTCGCGCGTACAACGGCCTGGACCTTGATCAATTAGGTGCCGTCGACGTGCTCGAGGGGGATCGAAGCGATGCCAGCGAGATTGAGTTTGCCACGCGTCCGACCATGCGTTTTCACGGATCGATCCCAGCGCTCATCGATCAGTTGAAGCTGCTGATGGAGAGCGAAGCGCGGGTGTTGATCGCGGCACCGAACCAGGGCGAAGTGGAGCGGCTTGCAGGCTTGATGCAGGAGTATGGCGTGGCCTACCGTATCGGCTCGCGGGTCGACCAGGGCGGATCGACGACAGTGTACTCGGAGTCGAGTTACCTTGCTGGCGATCTCAGCACGCCGGTGATTGTGCGCGCGGCGATTGCGAATGGCGTGCAGGTGTTGGATCTCGATCGCAGGACAGCGCGGCAAGTGATCGTCATCGGCGCGAACGACATCAATGACGACGCAGATGTGATGGCGCGGCCCGCGCGGCGGAAATCGAAGACAGCGGCGTTCGTCTCGGATTTTCGCGACCTTGCGGTGGGCGACTTTGTGGTGCATGTGGAGCATGGCATTGCGCGCTATGACGGCCTTCGAACCATCGAGCAGGCAGACGGGTCGCAGCTGGAGCTGATGATTCTTACGTTTGCGGAAGAGGCGAAGCTGTATGTTCCACTCACGCGACTGGACCTGATTCAGAAGTATCGCTCGACGGAGACCGGCCCGGCACCGCAATTGAATCGGCTCGGAAATCCTGCGTGGGCGAAGACCAAGGCACGCGTCAAGAAAGCCATGCAGGATATGGCCGAAGAGTTGTTGAAGCTCTACGCGCAACGCAAAGCTGCGGTGGGCACTGCGTTTTCAGCTGACAATAACATGCAGCGTGAGTTCGAAGACGCTTTTGACTTCAACGAGACCGACGACCAGCTGACAGCGATTGCCGACATCAAGGCAGACATGGAATCGACGCAGCCCATGGATCGGTTGCTGTGCGGCGATGTTGGCTATGGCAAGACAGAAGTCGCCATGCGCGCGGCATTCAAAGCCGTGCAGGACGGCAAGCAGGTCGCAGTGCTGACGCCGACCACGGTGCTGTGCTTCCAGCACTTCGAAAGCTTCAAACGCCGCTTCAGCAAGTTCCCGGTAGTGGTGGAGATGCTCTCGCGTTTTCGCACCGCGAAGGAGAAGAAAGAAATCCTGGAGCGTGTCGAGCAGGGCAAGGTCGACATCCTCATCGGCACGCATGCGCTTTTGGCGCAGGGATTGAAGTTCCAGGACCTCGGGCTGCTGATCGTCGACGAAGAGCAGCGTTTCGGTGTGCGCCACAAGGAAAGGTTGAAGCAGATGCGCGCGGCGATTGATGTGCTCAGCATGTCTGCGACCCCCATCCCCCGCACGCTGCACATGTCGCTTGTGGGGCTGCGCGACATGAGTGTCATCGAGACTCCGCCCAAGGACCGCATGGCGATCCAGACGATCGTCGCTAAGTTCGACGAAAAGCTCATTCGCACTGCGGTAGAGGTTGAGCTTGAACGCGGCGGCCAAGTGTACTTCGTGCACAACCGCGTGGAGACGATCTATGAATTAGCCTCGAAGATTCGCGAGCTCGTGCCGCAGGCGCGTGTGGTCGTCGGGCACGGGCAGATGCCCGAGGCGGAACTGGAGCGCACGATGCTGGCGTTTATGGATGGCGAGTATGACGTGCTTTGCGCGACGTCCATCATTGAAAACGGCCTCGATATTCCGCGCGCGAACACGATCATCATCAACCGCGCGGACCGGCATGGACTGAGTGAGTTGTATCAGCTGCGCGGGCGCGTGGGGCGGTCGAATCGCCGCGCCTATGCGTACCTTCTGATTCCGCCGGAGCAGCAGTTGACGGAGATCGCACGTCGCAGGTTGGCGGCGTTGAAGGAGTTCTCCGATCTCGGCGCGGGTTTCAAAATCGCCGCGCTGGATCTCGAGTTACGCGGCGCCGGCAACATGCTGGGCGGTGAGCAATCGGGGCATATCGAGGCCATTGGTTTTGAGATGTACACGACCATGCTCGAGGAAGCCGTGAGCCGCCTGAAGGGAGAGGGCCAGGAGGAGCGGCCGCAGGTGACGGTGAACCTCGGCATCTCGCTGCGTATCGACGACACGTATATCCCCGAAGAGGGCCAGCGACTGAGGATGTACAAACGCATCGCTGGCGCAGAGTCAATGAGCGCATTGACCGAGGTGCGCGCTGAGCTGGAAGATCGCTACGGCCAACCGCCGGAGAGCGTGCTTCATTTGCTGATTGCTGGCGAGATTCGGCTGACGTGCGAGCTACTGGGTATTGCGCAGATCGAGCGCAAACGCACCCTGATTGAAGAGCCTAAAAAAGCCGCGCCCGCGCCGGCGAGACCGAACGTGCAGAAGCCGAGCTTTGGAAGTTGGTCGACGGCGCAGTCGACGCGGCCACCGCTCGCAGGGCGTCACGGGCAGTTGCCCCAGACCGCGAATCTGAATTTCTCCACGCGCGCGGCAGCTAATCGGCCAATAACCAATGCGACTGTCGCCCTACGCGAGACGGCAGCGGCACGTCCTGCAAACGCACCCGCCGCGCAGGCCGGCAAGCTGAGGCCCATGCGGGATATGTTGTACATCACGTTCAGCGATAAGTTGCACGCTGCACCGCAGGAAGAGGGCATGGGCATCAATGTGGGCGCGCTGATGAAGCTGGTGGCGCGCAACGCGAAAAACGGAGCGCAGCTTACCCCGCAGGGTACGCTGCGCTGGCCGCTCTCAAGCGCGCAGGCGGACGTCGTGTTGACCGAGACACGCGAACTGCTGGAGATGTTGCGCACGCAGAGCGCTACAGCCTCCTAGCGACTGGGCGTTGCGTGAAAGACAGACGCAATCTGCGCTACACTTTGCCCATCATGAAATTTCGCGGTTCCCTTATCCTTCCTGTTCTCGCCACCCTCATGGTTAACTCTCCAGCACACGCGCAGAACCTCGCGGCCGACGGCGGCAATCAGACGTTTGACTATCTTAGTAGCCAATACTTCGACGACATTCTCTTCAAGTTTGCGCCGACCGAAGGTACCAGCGTTGGCCTGCATCAATACGACTCCCAGCTGGAGGATTATTCTGCCGCGGGCGTGCAGCGCGAGGTTGCGGCCCTGCGTGACTTCGAGAAGAAGCTCGAGGCCATCGACCCGAGCGCGCTCGACGCCGAGCCCGCTGCCGACTACCAGATTCTGCTGAATACTGTGCGCGGGCAGCTACTCCAGCTGGAAGTGATTCGCGGCTGGGAGAAGAATCCCGATCAATACTCGAGCGGCGTGACCAATTCGATCTTTGTGATCATGGAGCGCCCGTACGCTCCGGTCGACGTGCGTCTTCGCGCCGCCATTGAGCGGGAGAAGCAGATTCCGCAGGCGCTCGAGTATGCTCGCGCGAATCTCAAGAATCCGCCGCACATCTACACCGAGATTGCTCTGGAGCAGATTGACGGCGACATCAGCTTTTTCCAAAATGATGTGCCAAGCGCCTTCGCATCCGCGACCGACGCTCAGGCGAAGTCTGACTTCGCCAAGAGCAATGCCGCAGTCATCGATGCCTTAAAGAGCTATGGCGCGTGGATGAAGGCGGACCTGCTGCCGCGCTCGAACGGCGACTTCCGCTATGGCGCAGACACCTTCTCCAAGGCGCTCGCGTACAACGAGATGGTAGATATTCCGCTGAATCGCCTGCTGCAAATTGGTTATGACGACCTGCACAAGAACCAGGCTGAGTTCGCGCGAGTCGCGAAGGAAATCGATCCGACCAAGACGCCGCAACAGGAGCTGGCCGAACTGGCGACGATGCACCCGGCGCCGGACAAGCTGCTGCAGGCATTTCATGACCGCTTCGAGTCGGAGATCGGCTTTATTCGCGCGCATCACATCATCACGATTCCCAGTGACGTGCAGCCTACGCTCGAAGAGACTCCGCCGTTCATGCGCGCCACTACGCAGGCATCGATGGACCCTCCCGGACCGTTCGAGAAGAACTCCAACAAGGCCTACTTCAACGTGACGCTGCCGGAGCCGAGCTGGTCTGCGCAGCGCACATCGGAATACATGGCCGCCTTCAACATGGGCACGATCGTTTCGACGAGTGTGCATGAGGCCTATCCCGGACATTACGTTCAGTTTTTGTGGACGCCGCAGTTTCCGTCAACGATCCGCAAGGTGCTGGGAGCAAACACCAACATTGAGGGCTGGGCGCACTATTGCGAACAGATGATGCTGGACGAGGGCTATGGACAACCTGGTGCGGGGGCTACGACAGAGCGCGAGTCCAAGCTGATTCGGCTGGGGCAATTGCAGGATGCACTGTTGCGCGATGCGCGCTTCGTCGTCGGCATCCGCATGCATACCGGCGTTGGCGGTGCGCTGACGATCCCAGAGGCGGAAGATTTCTTCGTCAAGGAAGGCTACCAGGCACGACCGATCGCGGAGGTAGAGACGAAGCGCGGAACTGCGGACGCGCTTTATCTCTACTACACACTCGGCAAGCTGGAAATCATGAAGCTGCGCGCCGATATGCAGAAGAAGGAGGGCGCTGCCTTCAACCTTCAGCAGTTCCATGACGACTTCATGCGGCAGGGGTTTGCGCCGGTCAAGATCATCCGCAAGGCGATGCTGCATAACGACAGCCCCGTGCTCTAGGAGTCGAGATGGCGGTAGGGGGAAGATTTCGCGGCTATCGTTGCACGCAGCCAGCGAATTTCCTCCACGCTGAAGCGGCTGTGTTCCATTGCGGCGACGTTCGCACGCAGATGGTCCAGCCGCAGCATGGACGGCACCACCAGTTGCACGCTGGTCTCGCGGGTGATTGTGTTCAGGACGACGTCGGCGAGTAGAGCATCATTGATTGGCGTCAGCTTCTCGCGCAGGGTGGTGGGGGTGTCTGGAGCGCTCGCAAGCCGGGTCAGTAGCGCTTTGCCCGCTGCGATACCGGCGGCGCCGCCAAAGGGGTGGTTCGCGATCGGGAGGATATCGGCCTCCGCTCCTGGCCATCCGTGTGCCAGCGTCCTGTCGAGGAGGTTGCAGGGAAATTGCATGGTATCAAGGCCAGGGACTTGCGCTGCAATCGCCACCTCGATTACCTCCCGCTGCGCGGCAATGCCGAAGCGTCGAACCTTGCCGGCGGAGACCAATTGCCGAAGCGCGGCGAACAAGTCGTCTTGCTCAAGGACACTGGACGGCGGCTCGTGCAGGAAGAGGAAATCCACGTAGTCCGTGCGCAGGGCACGCAGGCTCTCATCGAGGCTATGATGCATGGCGGAGACGTTGAAATGTCCGGTAGAGGACATAGAGTTGAGCTGTCCGTGGATTGCCCGGCGAACGCCGGGAGCGAGCCGCAGCAACCCGCGTGCGAGCGGCTTCAGCGCGCGTTTCGTGGGGCTCGGGGGCGCTGGGCGAATACCGAATTTTGTGGACACTGACACCTGATCGCGGCGGCCGCGAAGAAACTCGCCGAGCAGCGCTTCGGATTCTCCGTAGCCGTAGGAGCGCGCCGTGTCGTAGAAGATGACACCTGCGTCATACGCAGCCGTGAGCGCAGCCAGTGAGGCTTTCCGGCCCACACGTCCCATCACAGCGGAGCAGCCAAAGCCGAGCGCCGGCGTACGTGTGTTAAGGTTGCTCAGCGCAATCGATTGCATCTTCATCCGCCTTGCAGACCGCGCGGCAACCTGTCAGAATCGTTTCGCCATCTGAGCCAGAATATCCAGTATTCCATTCGGTCCTTCTGGTTTGTAACACGACGATCCCTCTGCGTGCGATCATGTTCTGTTCTCGACCTGACGATACTGAAGAGGTAAAACAGTAGAGAGACATCGACTTCAATGATTCCGCAAAAAATCCGCAAGGCAGTTATTCCCGCAGCCGGCTACGGCACCCGCTTTCTCCCCGCCACCAAGGCCACCCCTAAGGAGATGCTTCCGCTGGTTGACAAACCGCTGATCCAGTACGCCGTGGAAGAGGCGGTTGCGGCAGGTTGCACCGACGTCATCATCGTCACCGGCCGCGGTAAGACGACGATGGAGGATCACTTCGATCGCGCGCCGGAGCTTGAGGCTGCGCTGCGTGCGAAGGGCCGTATGGATCTGTTGAAGGTTGCCTGCTCGGTCGCAAAGCTTGCGCGGATCAGCTATGTTCGCCAACCCGAAGCACTGGGTCTGGGCCACGCCGTACTCATGGCGAAGCAATTGGTCGGCGATGAACCGTTCGCCGTGATCCTGCCTGATGACATCGTGGACGCCGAAGGCGGGTGCCTCGCGCAAATGGTTGGTGCATTCGACGAGACCCAATCCACAATTCTTGGGACAGAGGTCGTTGAGGGCGATGCGATTTCAATGTACGGCTGCCTGGATTGCACTGACTATCCCACCAACCCGCGACTTGTCGTGGTTAACAATCTCGTCGAAAAGCCGAAGCCGCAAGATGCGCCCAGCCAGAATGCGATCATCGGCCGCTACATCCTGACGCCGAGGATCTTCGAGATGATCGAGCAGTTGACCCCAGGAGCTGGCGGGGAACTGCAACTCACCGACGCGATCAAGGCGCTGCTGCAGTTTGAGCAAGTCTACGGCTTCCACTATGTTGGCCACCGCTACGATGCCGGGGACAAACTTGGTTTCCTCAAGGCAACAGTCGATTTCGCCATCAAGCATGACGGGGTTGGGGACGCCTTTCGTGAGTGGCTGAAGTCTCAGAAGTTCTAAACCACATCTCTCCAAGGCCGCCTCATCAGTTTTCCTCACTGTGGACGATATGCTGGAATGTGTAGAAGCCCGCGCGGAGTTGATCGCGGCGCGGGTGCCCTGAGGATGACTTGAAGAAGAATCTGTTGCCCATTGAAGCCGTCGCCGCCAAGCTCAACCTTGCGGGCGACCTCTACGAACGACGCACGCCCGTCAGCGCAAAACTCAGCCTCGAACTGCTCAAGCAAAGCCCGCGAGGCGATCGTCGCGGCAAGCTGATCCTGGTCACGGCCACTTCGCCGACCGCATCGGGCGAGGGAAAAACTGTTACCTCGATCGGTCTCGTGCAGGGCCTGGAGAAGATCGGCAAGAGCGCGATCATCACCTCGCGCGAGCCGTCGCTTGGCCCGGTGTTCGGCATGAAGGGGGGCGCAGCAGGTGGTGGCCGCTCGCAGATCGAGCCAGCCGAAAAGATCAACCTCCACTTTCATGGCGACTTCCATGCCATTACCTCTGCGCACAGTCTGCTCTCCGCGCTCATTGACTCGCACCTCTTCCACGGCAATGAGCTTGACCTCGATCCCGATGCAGTCACCTGGCCGCGCGCTGTGGACATGAACGATCGCGCACTGCGCAACATTGTCGTCAGCGTCACGGCTCCCGATAAGCGCCAGCGCGATGGAAGCAATCGTGCAGCTGGATTTCTGATAACGGCGGCTTCGGAGATCATGGCGATCCTGTCGCTGGCTTCCGGTCGCGAGGATCTTCGCCGCCGCATCGCGCGCATTGTCGTCGGCCAGAACCGCAAGGGCGAGCCTGTCACCGCAGCCGACCTACGTGCGACCGGTCCGATGCTTGCGTTGCTCAGCGAAGCCCTTCTGCCTAACCTCGCGCAAACCACCGAAGGCACGCCGGCGATGGTGCACTGCGGGCCCTTCGCCAACATCGCGCACGGAACCAGCTCTGTGGTTTCGCACGAGATCGGTCTGCGACTCGCGGATTACGTTGTGAACGAAACCGGCTTTGCTTCCGATCTCGGCTTCGAGAAGTACATGGATCTCGTGATGCCGACGTCCGGCATCAAGCCATCGGTTGCGGTGCTCGTAACGACGGTGCAGAGCCTGCGCAACCAGGGCGAAGGCGATCTCCTGCGCGGCTTCACACACCTCGCAAAGCACATCGATATTGTGCGCAGCTTCGATCTTCCCGTGGTCGTCGCGATCAATCGATTTCCCAACGACACGCCAGCCGAGCTTGAAATGTTGCACCAGTTCTGCGAGTCGCACGGCGCGTCGTTTGCGCTATCCGAGGCGTTCGCGAAAGGCGGGGAGGGTGCGGTCGATCTGGCGAACAAGGTCGTCGAAGTCATTGACGCGAATCCAGACGTCGCGCCTGTCACCACGTATTCGCCCGGAGATTCGGCCGTAGAAAAGATCACGAAAGTGGCTCGGTCAATCTACGGAGCTGACGGTATCGAGCTCAGCGAGCGTGCGCAGCAGAATCTTGCGCGGTTCGAGCGCTGGGGCTTCGGCCACCTGCCCGTGTGTATTGCAAAAACCCAGTATTCACTTTCCGATGACCCCAAGCGTATGGGCGCCCCCACCGGATGGACGCTGCACGTGACCGACGTCGCGCTGTCCGCTGGCGCTGGATTTCTCGTCGTGATTGCGGGCTCGATGATGCTGATGCCGGGCTTGCCGAAGGTCTCGCGCGCGCTCGATATCGACGTAGACGAGAACGGCGAAATCATCGGCATGTCTTAGGTCTCCTATGAGACGCAAGACGACGGACTCTCAGCGGAGAGCCCATCGCTTGTTCTCAAGTTCCTAAGCCGCTTTGGAATCCGCGTGCGGATGAAGAATGACCTTCGTCCATCCCCGGTCGCGATTGTCAAAATGTTGGTACGCCTCGGGCGCTTTCTCCAGCGGAAGTTCGTGCGAGACGATCTGCGAAGGCGTGGCCTTTCCGTGATGAATCAGGTCGCGTAGGCGGCGGTTGTAGGCTTTCACGTTGCACTGCCCGGTACCCATTTTCTGCCCCTTGAACCAGAACTTACCCATGTCGAATGCGATCTCGCCCTTCTTGGCGAGCTTGTCTTCCGCTCCCGGGTCCTTGGGGACGAATACTCCGACGACGCCAAGAGTTCCTGTCGCCTTCACTGCATCTACCAGGGCATTCATCGTAATGTTCGGAACCTCCTTGCCGGCCGAGTTGTGACACTGGTAGCCGACGCATTCGGCCCCGCAGTCCGCTCCCCAGCCGCCTGTAAGTTCTCGAATCTTGTCCCCGACCTGATCGTCCTTGGTATTGAAGACTGTTGCTCCGAGTTTCTTTGCATGGGCAAGGCGGTCCTCCTCTCCATCGACGACAAAAACCTGGCTTGCGCCCTGGATCTGAGCAGACATCGCGGCCATCAACCCTACCGGTCCCGCTCCAAAAATGACGATCGATTCGCCAGGCTTCAGATCAGCCAGCCGTGTCGCATGCCAGCCCGTCGGGAAAATATCCGAAAGCATCACGTAGTCTTTTTCTTTCTTGTCGGCATCCGGCGGGAGTTGGAGGCAGTTGTAATCGGCATACGGCACGCGAAGATACTGCGCCTGACCGCCGGAGTACGGCCCCATGCCAGCGAAGCCATACGCAGCTCCGGCCATGCCCGGCATGACCTTCGGATCAGCGCAGGTAAGGCAATAGCCCGAGAGTCCACGCTCGCAGTTCGCGCAAAATCCGCAACCGATGTTGAATGGCAAAACGACCTTGTCACCTTTTTTCACGGTATCAACCGCCTTGCCAACCTCGACGACTTCACCGAGATTTTCGTGGCCGAGAACCTTACCCTTCTCCACATCGGTGCGTCCTTCGTACATGTGAAGGTCAGACCCGCAGATGTTTGTCGTGGTCAGCTTGATCACAACGTCTGTGTATTTTTCGATCTTCGCGTCAGGCACAGTATCGACAGAGACTTTCTTTGGACCGTGATAAACAAGCGCTTTCATTGTGGATTCCTCGTAGGCGCAGCACTACGTTCGGACGGCGCGGTTCTCGTGCGGAGATTGGCTTGCGCGTGCGGCGTGCGTGCAGCCTGCACTGTGGAGCAAAGGGACCGTTAGGTCGTCTCAGGAGGCGAGGCCTTGGCTGCAACTAGAGGCTGTGATGCCAATGGCCGAGATCGAGTGGCTTGCTCGCATTCGTAGTCACAGCAACGTTCTGCAGAAGGTTGCCTTGCAAAATATGCTCGGTTCCGTCGCGCTTGCAGTGGGTCGCACATCGCGGCGGCCACTTACGTCAATCCGGCAATTGCGCAGAGCCCAACAGAAAAGACGGGGTTCGATCCTTCATTGGCCCGGTAAGATACGGGCCCACGAAGCCGCCCGCGCCGGAGATCATCATAATGGTTGGAGAGTTCGACGGGGCTGCGGGAGATCAGCGGACGGGCACATTCCCTAGCTGGTCAGACGTGCCGGGAGATGCCAGGCGCAGGGTGCGGTCCGGGGGCGTTGCTGTCGGCTACCATCAACTGGTTGCGTCCACAGTCCTTGGCGGTATACATCATCGTGTCGGCGGCGCGAATCAACTCATGCAATGTGCTTCCGTCCTGCGGAAACGTTGCCAAACCCATACTCGCGGTGACAGAGAGCGAGAGTCCTTCGCCGGTTAGAAAACGCGTTTGCGAAATCTGTTCGAGAACATGCCGGGAGAGTTCGGTCGCCGCGGGCTTGTCGAGTCCGCGCAGGATCGCCACAAACTCATCGCCGCCATAACGAAACTCCGCGTGATCCGGCCCCAGCGCTCGCTTCAGCAGGTTGCCCACCTCGGCCAGTAACCTCGAGCCGACGAGATGTCCGTGCCGGTCATTCACCCGCTTGAAATAATCGAGATCCAGAAACAGCAAGCTGAAATGCGGCTTCATGATCGGAACCACGCGGAACGCGCTCTTCGACACGTGTTCGGCGATCTCCTGCTCCAGCAGCGTGTATAGGTGCCGCGCGTTGAACAGGCCGGTGCAGTCGTCGGTGATGCTCAGATGGTGAATCAGTTTCACGCGGCGTGCATTCTCCAGAGCAATCGCAGCGTAGTCACATAACACCCGAAGAAATGCGATGGAGGACTCGGGCAGCAGGTCCAGCTTGCTGTTATTCAACTGCAATGCGCCGAGCGTGCGCTCACCATGACGGATTGGCAGGCAGGCGATCGAGCGCAGATTTTAATTCTGGATGAGCCTTGGCATACCGCGACCAGTCAGGATCGGCGCTGATGTCGGCCACCACAAGGGGATTACCGGTCGCGGCCACGTAGCCTGCAATGCCTTCGCCTGGCTTCAGTCGCAGATCGCCGAGCAGCGATTCGTCCAGCCCCGTCGAGAGCGCGTAATATAGCTCGCCCGTGTCTTCATCCACCATCAGGAGCGACCAGTGTTCGGGTCCAAAGAACTCCTCCATCTTTGCCATAATGGAGCGCAGCAGTGAGTCAAGCTTCAGGTTCGAGGTCAGCGCGCGCGCGACCTCATGGAACACGCGCAGGCTATCCATCTGGCGCGAGTCGATGGAGGCCAGCTGCTGTCGCCGATCGGTCTTGCGTAGATCAGTCATGACCTGCGGCAAGTGATGCCGCGAACCCCTCCCGAGCGGTTATGCCCCTTTGCCGCGTGTGTTGATGACCTGCCGGTGTGGCTCAGGAGTGTCCGGACGGTTCCGCTAGCATAGCGTAGAAGAAACTTTGTTTCCATGTCCCGCCGAACAAACGCATGCGGCGGGGCGATGTTCGCCGGCTAACATAAGCGTCAGCCGCCGATGTGCACCATGCTTCGCGAGGGCTTAAGAAATCCCGGCTCACCAATGTGATGCCGAGCTTCCTTGTGCTGGACGATCCGCTGAATCCAGCTTGCGATCTCAACGTCGGTTGCGCCGCGATTCATCTGGCCCACAAGATCATGGTCCGACTGCGAGAACAGGCAGGTCCGGAGCTTACCGTCCGAGGTCACCCGCACCCGGCTGCAATGCCCGCAAAAGGCCTCTGAAACCGGCGCAATGATGCCAATCTCTCCCACGCCGTCGTCGAAGGTGAAGCGCCGCGCCGTCTCCGAAAGATGGTTCGCAGTCAACGCCACCATAGGCCGTACCGCATTGAGCCGGGCGAGAATCTCCCGCATCGGCACTACCGTCTCTGGAGACCAGGTGCGGTCCTCCTCCAGCGGCATGCACTCGATGAACCGGACGACCACCTGCTCGCTTCGTGAAAATTCCGCGAACGATTCAATTTGGGAATCGTTGAAGCCCCGCAGCAGCACACAGTTCACCTTTACCGGACCGAGGCCTGCATCCTGCGCCGCGCGAATTCCATCCCGAACCCGCTCAAAGCTGCCGGGGACCCTCGTGATCCTCGTGAATGTCTCCGGGTCCACCGCGTCCATGCTGACCGTGATCCGCTTGAGCCCGGCGGCCTTCAGCTTGCGCGCCATCGGCGCCAGCAGATGTCCATTGGTGGTGATGGCAATGTCTAGCGGAGCGTCCGAGAACGCTGGCTGCATCTCGGCGGTCTCGCGAATCAGGTCGAGCAGCCCCTCGCGCAGCAGCGGCTCGCCGCCAGTCAGCCGTACCTTCTCAATCCCCAGGGAAACAAACACCCGCAGGATGCGTGCGTAGACCGCAATCGGCAGCTCGGTAAACTGCGCGCCTTCGTTGCCTGTTCGGCAGTACACACAGCGATAGTTGCAGCGGTCGGTTACCGAAAGCCGCAGGTCAGTCAGTGCCCGGCGATGACCATCCCGCAGCCGCAACGCCTCGCCACGTTCCGCGTGCATCGTCGCAGGCGAATTCGCGGACGCAACGTGCTCGAGTTCGGAGAGGTTAGCCAGGGAGAGGGCCATAAACAACAATACATCTTCTTAGATGCTAGGCGAGCACCGCCGGCATCAGCAAGGACGGCCAAATGAGATCCCGCCAGCCTGCGCAGCATACCACCGCAAAAGGGTTTCGCTTAGATTCCTACGCCGAACTCGACATCCTGCGCCTGGTCGCCGGAATGCGCGTAAAAGTCATACGGCGTCCGGCGATTGAACTTGTAGCGCTGACGGAGTTCGCGTCCGATCACAACACCGATCGCCACCGTTGCGACGCCGGCGGATATCCACCCGACATTGCGCAGGAAAGAACTCCCGTCGTCGGTTACGCGATCGACGGAGTCTTCGATGTGGTCGCCGATTTTGCGGAGCGAACGAGAGAGCTTCATGGGTGGATGATAAATCAATCCGATAAACGTTGTGTAATTGAGCGGTCGGGAAGCCCGTCCGCTATCAGCAAGTCAGTTAATAGGCACGCATCAGGCACAACAAGATCATCGGCGGGATGCGCTTAATCCTTAGACGCGACCGAAGACGCCGGCGTCGCACTCGCTGCAGCCGGCTTGGGGCTCTCCGCAGGTTTCGCGCTCTCTTTGGACTTTGCACCCTCGCCGGAACCTGCAGATGCCGAGACGGAATCCACCTTGCCGCCCTTCCCCCCATCTCCGGCCCCAGAGCCGTCGCTGCCTGCCTTCCCACCGTCTGATCCGCTTCCACTGCTCTCGCCGTTCGAACCTTCGCTTGAAGCCGGTTTTGCGGAAGCATAGCCATCCTTGTACCACCCGCCGCCCTTGAACGAAATCGCGGCAGCTGTGATCGTGCGTTCCAAGGGGCCGCCACAGTGCGGACAGACGGTCAACTCAGGGTCGGAAAACTTCTGGATCTTCTCCGTGCGGCGATGGCACGCCGTGCATTCGTACTCGTAAAGCGGCATTGCGGATCCTTAAGGTGTCTGGCTGGGGTGCATTCCATACGCACAATTCAGCCTTTTCTCAGAATACAGAGTCCCGCGCCCGCGTGGCGAATCTGGCTACGTTCCGGAAAAACCTCTCTGCCAAACGCTGTCCTGTTTATGGCTTGAAGTATTAGAAAACACTCACGATTCTGGCCTGTTTTGCTACACGTCTTCTGGCGAATTAGAAGTTACCCACGATTAGAGAGGAATCCTTAGGCTTTCCTAGTAGATGGTCTGTGGAAACCCACAGGCGCAGGGAATCCAGATGGCTCAGCGTACCCTCAGCCCGATACTCTCGCCCCATGCTCTCTCGCGGCGTCAGCTCCTGGACGGCTTCGCCGCGGTTGCTGCGAGCTCCGCGCTCACCGGCTGCGGCGCTGCGCTGGTCCGTGCCATCAGCTCGACTACGGGCGTGCAGCCAGCGACACCGCCTCCAACACCGCCCGCAACGCCGCCCGCGACACCGCCAGCAACGCCGCCCGCCCAACCTCCTGCACCGATCCAGCAGCCACTCCCAACCGGTGCCATCACCTCCGCTTCGTTGACCATCGCCTCCACCGTCGCGGGCTCCTTCGCTCCCGGCTTTCTCGGCTTCGCCTACGAAAAACAGTCGCTCCTCACGCCGCTCTTCGCGGCCACCAACGTTGATCTCGTAACCCTGTTCCAGCTTCTCGGCCCTGGCGTCCTTCGTATCGGCGGCGAGTCGGTCGACCACAGCGTGTGGACTCCTGATGGCCCCGGCCAGACGGCTGGCCAGGTCGCGCCGTCGGACGTGGACGCTCTCGCCGCCTTCCTTCGTGCCACGGGTTGGAGCTGCATCTACGGCATCAACCTGGGCGGCTCGGCCACGGGCGCGACGACACCCGCGCTCGCCGCCGCAGAGGTCACCTATGTCGCAAAGCAACTCGGCTCCGCGCTACTCGGCGTCGAACTCGGCAACGAGTGCGAAGGCTACGGCAGGACCTTCTACCCCAACAACTGGTCAGTCGAGATCTTCGAGGCTCTCTGGCTGCAGTACCGTTCGGCCATCGTCGCTGTGACCCCCGGCGCTCCCCTCTGCGGCCCCGCCGCCGGCAGCAACCTCGACACCTGGACGCTCCCCTTCGGCGAGTACGTCACCAGCAGCCAGATCAACCTGCTGACGCAGCACTGCACCTGCGGCCCCGCGTCCACTGCCAGCGTGGACGACCTTGTCACTCCCGACACCGCGCTCTCTACCGAGCTACTCCTGCTGCGTTATGGATCGCAGTCCATCGACGGCCTCGCCTCCTACGACGACGGCGGAGCACCCGGCGTTAGCAAACCCTACGCCGCCGCTCTCTGGACCGTCGATACCATCTTTCAAAGCGCACTCGGTGGCGCCTCCGGCCTTAATCTGCAGTGCGGTGGCCAACAACCCACCTCCGCTATCTCTGACAACAGCGGCCTCGCTCTCCAGCCTCAACCGGTCTTTTACGGAGCTCTGCTCGCGGCGATGGCAGGCACAGGAACACTGCTCGGCACCCAACTCTCCGCTGGCACGTTGAACGTCACTGCCTACGCGCTCCAGACCACCACGGGTATGAGCGTCGTGCTGGTCAACAAGGATGCGACGCAGAATCTCGATCTCAGCATCGTCGTTCCGCAGGCCGTGGCCAATGCAACGCTGCAGCAGATGACTCAACTCTCGACGGGCGCCATCACCGCCAGCCTTGCCGCACTCTCCGGCATCACCATCCAGGGCGCGACGGTCGCCAGCGATGGCGCCTTCCGACCCGGTGCCGCTTACTCCCTAAGCCTCAGCGGCATGCAGCTATCCTGTTACGTGCCCGCGCTCAGCGCCGTCCTCATCCAACTCACGTAGGCGCTCGTGCAATCCCTGTGCACGCGGTGCTATCGTTCAGGCCATGGGGCCTCTCGTTCGTTCGATCGCACTCGCAGGATTGTTCTCAATGGTCGCAACCGCACAGCAGCCGCAGCCTCCCGTCGCGCCGACTCCGCCAATGGGCTGGAATAGCTGGGATGCTTACGGCCTAACCATCACTGAGCCGCAGTTCCGCGCCAACGTCGATGTGCTTCGCGACAAGCTTCTTCCCTTCGGCTGGAACTTTGCGGTCGTTGACGAAGGCTGGTTCTTCGAGAATCCCAACGACCGTCCCACCCCCGACAAACTCCGTTTCGCCATCGATCCCTACGGCCGTTACGTCCCGGTTCCTAAGCGTTTTCCGTCTGCCATCGTGCAGGACTCGCCGGCCCCTGTCACCAGCATCGCCGACGCCGACCACAAACTTTCAGCGACGATCGAATCCACCAGCTTCACAGCCCTCGGCGCATGGGTTCACGCGCAAGGCCTCAAGTTCGGCATCCACATTGTGCGCGGCATTCCGCGCGCTGCAGTCGAGCGAAATCTCCCGATTCAGGGCTCCGACTTCCATGCGCCGGACGCTGCTGACCAGACCGACGCGTGCCCTTGGGACCCTACCAACTGGGGTGTTCGCGACAACGCGGCCGGCCACGCCTGGTATGACTCGCTGCTGCGCCAATATGCCTCCTGGGGCGTCGACCTGCTCAAGGTCGACTGCATCGCGGACCACCCGTTCAAGCTCGACGAGATTGAGATGATTCACCGTGCCATCCAGAAAACGGGCCGACCCATTGTGCTCAGTCTCTCGCCCGGTCCCACGGCCCTCGTGCATGCCGCGGAGGTCACGCGCCTGGCCAACATGTGGCGCATTGCCGATGACGAGTGGGACATCTGGTCCGCCTCCCCCACAGCAAGCTTTCCGCAAGGGGTCAAAGATCAGTTCGGCCGCCTCGCCGCGTGGGCGCCCTACGCAGGCCCTGGCAACTGGCCCGACGCCGACATGCTTCCCCTCGGCCAGTTGCGTCCCGAGCCTGGCTGGGGCCAGCCTCGCGCCTCGCGTCTCAGCCCCGACGAGCAACGCACCCAACTCACCCTCTGGTCTATCGCGCGCAGCCCGCTCATCGTCGGCGCGAACCTGACGATGCTCGATGCGCGAACCCTCGCGCTGCTCACCAACCGCGACGTTATCGAAATTAACCAGACAGCAACAAAGAGTTTTCAGCTTCTCCAACACGAGGACTTCATCGTCTGGAAAGCCGACCTTCCTGGCAACATGATCGCGCTGGCCCTCTTCAACATCGGCGACGGCCCCATGAACCTGAAAGGCACCTTCGCCGATCTCAGCCCCGCTTTTGGCGACCATCCGTGGAACGTGCATGACGTCTGGGCAGGGAAGGACCTGGGCGCGCAGCGCGGCGTGACCACCAACCTTCCGCCGCACGGCAGCTTACTTCTAATTCTTCGCCCTTAGCGACCCGTTATGCGAAGATGGAATCGCGGCCATGCAGCGACGCCTTCTCTCCATCCTGTTGTTCTGGGCGACCCTGTTCCCCATGATTGCCCCCGCGCTTACCACTGGCGCGATGGGTCAATCGACGCTGCCTGCCTGCTGCCGCCGCGGTGGCAAGCACCATTGCGATATGTCTGCCGAAGCTCGCGCGCTGCTGCTGCACGAGGACAACGGGTCAACCCGCGTTGGCGCAAAGCCTGAACTGTGCCCCTATCGCCAGAGCTCTCTCGCCGCGACGCATCTGCAGACTCCCACCCCCGGCGCCACCGCAACCCAAGCAGCATTCGCGCTGCATGAGCCTTCCGCAGCCGGGCAAGCCGAGTGCCTGCGCCGCATCTCCTTCGATCGCTCCCGCCAGAAACGCGGCCCTCCCTCTCTCCTCGCCTGGCAACCGCACGTAGCGTAGCTCCTGCCGTACAGCAGCGGTGAGTTTCCAACGTGCTCCTATCCGCGCCCAATCAAGCCGCCCGTCACGCCCTTGTGACCAGGAGAGTTTCCATGTACCCCTTCGCCCTGCAGCGACGCATGCCGTTTGCGCGTCGTATGCTTCTCAGTCTTATCGCGCTCCTTCTGCCAGGAACGCTCGCATGGGCTTCCATCTTCGGCACCGTGCAAGGCATCGTTCACGACCCGCAGCACCGGCCCATTCAGGGAGCTGAACTCACGCTGAAAGCTCAGAACTCAGCGTTCACGCAGACGTTGAAGACCAACGCGAACGGTGAGTTCGTGTTCACCTCGGTGCCCATCGGAAATTACATCGTTACGGTATCGGCAGATGGCTTCCAGCAGATGCGCCAAGATGTGATTGTCCAGTCGGACACGAGTCCGGTGCTTCACTTTCCCCTGGCGCTGGCAACGGTGAAGGAGAGCGTTGTAGTGCCGGGAACGGCGGGGCAGGCCACCACCGACAGCGTGACGCCGACCACGATGTTGAGCCGCATCGACATTCAGCAGACTCCAGGAGCAGACCGCACCAACGGTATGGAGATGATCACGGACTACGTGCCGGCCGCCTACGTCACCCATGACATGCTGCATGTGATGGGCGGCCACCAGGTCGATTGGCTCATCGACGGCGTCCCTATTCCCAATACCAACATCGCTACCAACCTTGGTCCGCAGATCGACCCGCGGGACATTGATTATCTGGAGGCCTATAGCGGCAGCTACGACGCCGACTACGGCGACCGCACCTATGGCATCTTCAACGTTGCGCCGCGCACGGGATTCGAACGCGACAGGGAGTGCGACCTCGTCCTCACTGCCGGCAACTTCTACCAGACCGACGACCAGATCAGTTGCGGAGGCCACACGCAGCGCTTCGCATACTACGCGAGCCTGAACGGAAACCGCAGCGCCTACGGACTTCAGACCCCCATCCCACAAGTCGTCAACGACGCGGTGAATGGCTTTGGCGGATTCGCTTCCTTCATCTTCAATCCTGATCCGAAGAATCAATATCGTGTCGTCACCTCGCTGCGCCGGGACTACTACCAGATCCCCATCGACCCCGATCCAAACTCCGTCGGGAACTCGGTCTATCCCTCGAGCGGGCTGCATGACGCTGAGAGTGAGCCCGACGGGTATGCCATCTTCTCCTGGATTCACACGTTCAACCCGACCACCCTGCTGACCGTCTCGCCGTTCTATCACTACAACGGCGCCGACTATAAAGGCGGTGAGAACGATACTCCCGTCATCTCCACTGTCGATCAGAACGCCAACTACGCCGGAGGTCAGACCATCCTCAGCGTGCACCGCTGGAAGAACGATATTCAGGCGGGCATGTATGGATTCGGCCAGCACCAGTACAACTACTTCGATAACGTCTACACGGACGGCACACCAAATGTTCCAGCCTCGTCGGTGGGTGTGACCGGGAGTGTCGCCGCTGAGTTCATCAACGACAAGGTCACGCTCACGCCATGGTTCACGCTCATCGCGGGCTTCCGCGCAACGCAGTTCAATGCGACCATCTCTGAGACGGCCGCCGATCCACGCGTTGGCGGCGCCATTCGCATCCCGCGCCTGAACTGGGTCTTCAGCGGCTTCTACGGGTACTACTACCAGGCTCCGCCGCTGGCGACGGCCACCGGACCTCTGCTCGATCTGGCGAACGGCCAGAACCTTACGTTCGCTCCGCTGCACGGCGAGCGTGACATTCAATGGCAATACGGCGTCACCATCCCCTACCGCAACTGGACCCTCAGCATCAACAACTACGAGACCAGGGCAGAGAACTGGCTGGACCACAACAACATCGGCGAATCGAATATCTTCTGGCCGATCACCTGGTCCTATGCGCTCATTCAGGGGTGGTCAGCGAACCTGCACTCTCCCGATGTCTTCCATCACGGCCAGTTTCATCTTGCCTATGCCAATCAGATTGCGCAGGCGACCTCCCCAATCACCGGCGGCCTCGTCTGTCCTGCGCCCGTCACGGACGCGTGCCCGCTTGACATTCCTCCAGGGCTCTCGCCGGTTGACCACGACCAGCGGAACACCTTGAACGTAGGCTTCGATGGCATTCTTCCACGCCAGTTCACTGCCTCAGCGAACGTCTACTACGGTTCGGGCTTTACCAACGGTTTGTATGGCACACCGCAGCAGCAGTATCCCGGAGAGTATTTGCCCAGCCACACGACCTTCGATCTCGCCGCCGGCAAGACGTTTGGAAGCAGATTCACTGTCTCTGTGACTGCGCTGAATGTGGCTAATCGCCGAGTACAACTGGATAACAGCCTGACCTTCGGTGGATTTCACTGGAACGACCCGCGACAGATCTATGGGGAGCTTCGCTATCGCTTCAAGTACTGAAGCGATTACTGGCCTGTCCCACCGTGGAGCACCTGTTCAACGACATCGTGAACGTTGATCAGGCTCCACGGCGAGGCATTCTCCTCGGCCTGCGTTTGCCCGGCATGATGCACAATCACCGCCGGTCGCTCATCGAATCCGTCCCGCGATGCTTCCGCATCCTCCGCCGTCCATCCCGGCTGATCATTCCACAGCCACAACCGCCACGAGTGGTCGCCTTCTACGATTACGGTCGTGTCTTTCCAACGCGGCGAGCTCTTCAGCGTTGTCATCACGCTCCCAAGCTCACGGTCCGCCAACGCAAGGCCGTCAAGATACGAGCGGCCGCAATGCTCCGCAAAACCGCCACGCGCGCGGTTCCAGATTGCCGGGCTATGCGGCACCGGCAGATGCAGAAACACAAAGTCCGCCTGGTCACTCTTCAGCACCTGCGCGGCGTGTTGCTGCAAATCCACATAGGTCTTGGTTCGCTGCCGCACCCCAAACGTGCAGATATCCTCGTTCGCGCGTGGGGGCCACGCGATCTGTTCCCCGGAATGCTTCAACGTTGACCACACATTATCGAGGAAGCTCGCATCCTGGGCCATCGGGCCATCCGTCCGGTCGAGATTCATCCAGTAGCAGTCGTCGATCGTCCCTGCATAGATCGTGCAATAGGGGTTGTACCAGCCCACTGCGGCGGTGCGCCAACCACTCTTCTGCGCGTCGGCAAACACCGTCGCTGAACCTGTCAGCTGTGTATAGCCGCGCGTTCCTCGATCATGCACCAGCAAGCGGTTGTCGAAGGTAAATTGGTATCGGTCGATCACCCGGCCGCTCAGCAATGACGGCAGAATCTTGACCGTCTGCTCGCCGATCGGCTGCACGTCCGAAAAGACTGTGCTCTCGCTGCGCAGGGCATCGAAGTTTGGCAGCGCAAGCCCAGCCGCGCGATCTTCATACAGCTGGTCATATGAGAGTTCATCAAAGACAATCCAGACCAGCCGCGGATGCTCTCGCGGCGGCTGCGCAGTCACTGCCCACGCAGCCGTCTGTTGGTGCGGCCCCGGCTTCCAGCGTAGGACCCAAAGCAGCTGAAGAATACTGCACACGCAGAAGACCGCGAAGATAGCGCCGACGAACTCTCCCGCGCGCATCAGCTTCCGATACGCGGCCTTGAAGCGAATCCACAGCAGCAAAACAAACGCCGCCCAGACGATTGCAATCACCAGAACAACGCTCTTCGTCACGGCAAGGGAAATCTGCGATCGCGTGAGCAGGATCAGGTAGGGCGGAGCCGCGATCGCGAGTACAAGTCGTACCCACGGATAGAGCCGCGTTCGTGAGAGGGGGCCAATCACCGCGAACAGCAGCAGTCCCAGCAGAACAACGTCGGTCAACTGCGCCCACACGATTCCGTTAAGTGCGAACGGCACATGCATGCGCACGTCGTAACCGCCGCCCAGCAGGTCGCCGTAGCTCATCACCAGCATCATGGAGGCGAGGCCGAGGCACTGGCCGAGCTTCTTCAGCATCTTGTCCTTTTCAATCTCTCTGTGCGCGGAGAGGCCAGGCGCGCATCTGCTCTATCCCGGACCTGTGTCGCGCTTCTATTAGGCACTCTCTCGCGACGATTCCTTCGCGAAAAGAAATAGAATACGACCGTTCTCCAGAGGTTGTCTCCGCAGGGTGCGAAAACGGCCTTGGCACGCCGCTATTAAGTCTGCTTCGCTCAACGAGCCGTATAGCGCGTCCCGTCCGCGCATCAGGCTCTGATACATCGGGTCGGATACCGGCACCCATTCCAGCACCAGTGTGCGCGATGTCAGCCGATGCGCCAATTCGAGAATGGCACCAAGCGGAATCTGCTCCATCAAGATCAAATGATGGATCACCGCCAGCATCAGCACTACGTCCGACTTCTCCTCGAGCCGGTCCAGCAGGCTGGAGGTCTCGTGGTTCTCCCAGCCGACCGCCGGCGTCGGCCGCGCCAGGTCCGCATGAATCGTCTGGATCGACAGCTGGCTTTTGCACGTCGTCCGGTACAGGCTTTCGGCCGCCGCTGCATCTCGCTCGAGCGCGACCACCTGCGCTCCCTGCTCCGCGGCCAGCGCGCTGAACACGCCCGTGTTCGCTCCAATGTCCAGCACCCGCGCCGGCTTCAACTCCTCGAACACGTTACGCACCCAATCCAGCTTCTGAGCGCTTTCCTGCGCGGTGTAGTGGGTCAGCGTTGCCGTATAGTTTGACCACTCCGAGCCTGTATACGCCGGCATCGCTCGACGCGTCTGCTTGCGCAGGGTCACGAGGGTCCGCTTCAACAGGTGCAGCGCCAGCTCCGGAGATTTGTGCTGAGGCAACGTCTTCGCCGCCGCCTTCTGTTCACCCTTCCGGTCCAATCGGGCAGCAAGCGTCACCGGCCAGAACGCCTCGGACGAAAGCCGCTGTCTCCAGCTCAATGCTCTATAAAGCTCCACCGGTTCATACCCGTCGCGCTTGAAAAGCGACAGCTCCAGCGGCCAGCTCAGCATCTTGTTCATCAACAGCGGCAGAAGGAACGTACGAACATACTGCCCGTACGCCAGCCAGATGTGCGACGGATAGTCCTTTGGTGCTGGGTCCCAGCGTTCAAACGACAGCACATCCACCAACACCGGCCGTGAACCCACGAAAAGGATGTTCAGCGGCGTTGCGTCCTTCAGGACCCAGCCCTCATCCAGGGCCTCTGCGCACAGCGTGAGCGTCAACTCCGCGGCTGCCAGCCATTGCGACGGAGTCCACTCCCAGGGATAGGTTGGCACCGCAACCCTGGGATGCAATAACTGCAGCTCCGCCGGCGTATTTATGATGGTGGAGGCGACCATATCCCCGCGGTCCTGCAAGCGATCGCAAAACGGCGAGGTGACAAACTCCATCACCTGCTCGCGGGCTTCAGGATGTATTGTGCGGATGGCGAAATCGCCTTCGAGGCTTAAAGATCCCGCCGGATCACGGAATGTGGCTGTCGGCGTTCCATTGGTCATGCAGCGTTGCGAGAATCTTCTTTCCGCCCCGTCAACGGAGAACCAGACAAGCGCGCGTCAGCGCCAGCGAGGGGCTTCTTTTTATTGAACAGCCCCATGATACGCCGCCGCATAAAGAAGCCGGCCGCGGCCAGCATGGACCCGATTGACTGTAGCGCCAGCAGCCCCGAACCTGGGTCGACATAGGCCATCGCACGGCGTTCCGTCGCCAGCATCAGGCAAGCACAGCAAAATAGCGTAAGACATACGGAGACCAGGCGCTTCATCAATGAGTTCCCATCCGGTGGGCGCCTGAGAGTCAACGCTCACCTTAACTGAAATTAAGTTCGTCCCTGAACCAACTGTGGGCGGCACCTTGCCGACCATACCGAAACACATCCGATCTATCTCGAGATCGGACCAATGTGACAAAACTGTCACCGCAACAGTGAGACGCATCTTCCTCGTCCCAAGACTCAACGTCGCGTTTTTGTTTTGATGCAAGTCCCTTTCAGTTCATCGCCTCTCTTTCAGTGGGATCAAAATTATGGTTCGGCGTAGTACCCGGTACTCGTCGCAACGGTCAAACCCGGCTTCGCCACCGTTACCTTCAAGGAGTGATAGACGTCTCGTTTCTCCTCCGGCGGAGGTTCAAAGGAGAGCCGATAATACGCCACGTTATCCGCCACGGCCTCCTGCAGTAACCCGGAAACGTCGGTACTGTTGCGCACCAGCCCGCCCGTTTCTACAGCAAGCACCTGCAGCCCCAGATTTCCAATATTTACATCCGACGGCTTCTTCGCTGGCGCAGTAAACTGCTCATAATAAAAAGTTTGCGCTACTGACTCTGCTACGCCCAACGGGTCGATTGCGTACACCGACGTCTGCGCCTCACGCAGCGTTGTAGACAAAAATGTGATGTCGTTGAAGATCGCGGTCTGCTGGCTCCCGGTCAAAGTGATGCCCGGCCCTGACAGCAGCGGCCACCCCGGTGACACCCACAGAATGATCTTCCTGCCCGGCCGCTGCGCCTCATACGACGCCAGGAGACGTATAGCCTTCAACGAGTCGCCCAGGCGCTCCGCGGCTCCCTCGAACCCCGCCGATCTGCCAATCTCCCGCAGCCCGATCGAGTACTTGGTCAAAGCGTCCGCCAGCGCATTGCCATCGAGGCTGTACCCTTGCTGCATCTCGATGCCTTTGTTCCCAAACACCGCCAGCGCAATCGGCAGGGTCAATTTGCCTCCGTTGGCCCTGAGGAATTTATCGATCTGAATGCGCTCCTGCGAGATCTCGGTGTAACCCGTATTCACAGCGTCGATCACGAGAATTGCCTGCACGGGCTGCTTGCGCCCATCCACCGCCTCAAACGACGTAATCTCGCGCGGCGTTTTGTCGTCCAGCAGGGCAAAGTCCTTCTGCTCCAGCCCGGTTACGGGCTGGCCCGGTTTGGCCGTCACCACTACATCCAGGTAAACGGTCCGGGACGGAGGTCCAGAGCGCGCATGCAGCACGGAAGAATTCGGCCGCTGCGTCGCCTGTGGCGAGGAACCCGGCTGGTTAACCTGCTGCGCGGCCCCAACCATCGAGCCGGCCAGCAGCGTCGCCGCCAGTGCCAGGTAGAAACGTGAGGGTGCGGACATGAACTCTCCCGGAATCCAGCCTCCATGACCGGCGCCAGATCCAAATGCGTTAAGATGCACGCCCACTATAGACGTGCGCATCCCAGCTTTAGCCGCCGGAACTCAGCAAGTTACCATCGGGCAGGCCGCGCGCGGCCGATCGGGGACCGCGAAAACTCCAGCACTTCCTTCCACAGATTGCTTCAGCGTGCACTTCGCCTTATCCTCGCCTCAGCATGGACTTCGAGCAAAAGAGAAAAATAGGCCTGGGCAGCACCGCGCCACGCAGCACCGAAGCCGACCGCCTCGTCTCTGCCGGCCGCGTCGACGACGATGATGCCGTCGAGCTCAAACTCCGCCCCAAACGCCTCGCGGAATTCATCGGCCAAACCAAGGCCAAAGAACAACTTGCGATTGCTCTCGAGGCCGCCAAATCGCGCGGCGAGGCCCTCGATCACGTCCTGCTCTTCGGCCCTCCCGGCCTCGGAAAAACTACCCTCGCTACCATCATTGCCAACGAGCTCGACGTCGGCTTCCAACAGACCTCCGGCCCCGCCCTGCAGGTCCAGGGCGACATGGCCGCCATCCTCACCAACCTCAAGCCGAAACAAGTCCTCTTTCTCGACGAGATCCACCGCCTCCAGCCTGTCATGGAAGAAAAACTCTACACCGCGCTCGAGGACTATCAGCTCGACATCATGATCGGCACCGGCCCTTCGGCCCGCACCCACGTCATGCGCATCGACCCCTTCACCTTCGTCGCCGCTACCACCCGCCCCGGCCTTCTCAGCTCGCCGCTGCGCTCGCGCTTCGGCATCCTCCTCCGCCTGGAGTTCTACACCGACGACGAACTCCGTTGGGTCGTCGAGCGCTCCGCCGAAGTCTTGGGCGTCCCCATCGACCGCGACGGCGCCGCCGAGATCGCCATGCGCTCCCGCGGCACACCCCGCATCGCTAACCGACTCCTCCGCCGCGTCCGCGATTTTGCTGAAGTAAGAGCTCAGGGGAGAATCGACCGCCCCACCGCCGTCGCTGCCTTAGAACTCCTCGAAGTCGACGCCCACGGCTTCGACGAACTCGATCGCCGCCTGCTCCGCACGATCATCGAAAAATATGATGGCGGCCCCGTCGGCCTCAACACCCTCGCCGCCGCGCTGGCTGAAGAGCAGGACGCCCTCGAAGAGGTCTACGAACCCTTCCTCATCCAGATCGGTTTCTTAGACCGCACGCCCCGCGGCCGCGTCGCCACTCGCCTGGCCTACGAGCATCTCGGCATCGACATGCCCCGCAAGCACACGCTTTTCAGCTAGCGTCTACCGCCGTTCACCAGCATTGCTTGCTAGGCAACCGCCAGCTTGGCAATCACCAGGAACGCCACACCCAGCAGCGCTCTGCGTCCAAGCAGTTTCAAATACGGTTTGGAAAAGTAGGCTCGCATACGGCTACTTTAATCCCGCCTTGTTGCGCCCTCGTGAACGGCTTTGCACATTTCGCCGCAGGCGCATCCGCGACGATACTCCCGCCCTCCGCTATTTCTGCCGCAGCGACTCCGGAACCATCGGGCTGCTTAACATCGCCGGAGGCCCCGTCAGGTAGTACGTCGGAATCTCCGGATGCTGTTCCTCCACCAGCTGCAGGGTGCGGAAGTCGAAGCTCTGCACCTCGGCGCGCTTGGTCATGTGGTACTTCTCGATCACGCCGCACAACGTATCCACAAACACTTGCGGCCCCACTGTATGGTTCACCAGGGACTCCGCCGGGTCCTTCGCATTCGCCGTCATCGTCGCGGGCAGTTCCGGCAGAATCTTCGTCTCCAGGTTGAAACGCACCGTCCGCGCATTCGCCGCCCGCGCCACCGCATCCGGCTCCTTCCGCCCCGGCCCCTTCGCGTAATACTCTGCATAGAACGCCACAAATCGGAACAGCTGCCCCACATACGTCGGCGCGTACGGGCTGATCATCCCTTCCTCTTTCGCAAACGCCACGCTCACCGGCGACAGGCTCAGATCATTCGTCTGCTCCGGAAACTGCGCCGCGCCATACGCTGGCCCCTGGTGCAACTTGTCGCAGATAAACATCTTCTGTGCATCCGTCGACGAGATGTCTCGCAGATATACCCGGTTCTCCATCGTGTACGCCGATCCATCCGCCTTACGGCACGACAGCGGATTGTAAAACTGGTCGTGCCAGATCAGCGACACATGGTCGGTCGACACACCGGTATCCGTCTCCAACTCCGTCGCCAGGTGATCGAGCCCATCTTCAAACGAAGGCAGCGTATTCTCCGGCCTCAACCCCCGCCCACCTCTGTGTGCCGACACCACAAACTTCGCCAGATACTCCAGTTGCGCAGGGTCGCCCTTCCCCGATTCGCGCTCTTCCTGCAACACCTGCTGCAACAGATCCGGCCGATCCGTAATGTCGCCATCCACGTGCAGCGCAATCAGCGCCCTCATCTTCGTCACATCATCCGTCGTCCACGGAATCACGCGAAACCCGGCCGCATGCAAAGCCGCTACATCCACCGCCGGATGCTCGCCCAAGAGCGTCGCGTCCAGCGGCGACAGCACTGGTGGAACCTTCACCCCATGCGCCTCGGCATGCTTCCGCGCGGCCAGCATCAGTCCCAGGTACGGATTCGTTTGAGCCGAGCTCATCGGTGCCTCCTGCCCGACTGCCACTGCAGCGATCAGCAAAAGAGAAGAACCAAGCGCAGCGCGTCGCACAAAAACGCTCAAAGAGGGTGGCAGCAGGAAATTTCGCATAATTCGGCGAGACTAGCAGCGCCTGATTGCACTCCCGTGAACACGGCTACGCAAGCGCAACGGCGAGAACGCCGCCGGCCGCCTGCAGCCGCTCTGCCGCCTCCGCGCGACCCACTCCCAGCTTCCCCATCACAATCGCCATCTTCACATCGCGGTTCGACTCCAGCAGCAGCCGCGCAGCTGTCTCCATATCGCAGCCCACCGCCGCTGCGATAATCCTCTCCGCGCGATCGACCAGCTTCGCATTGGTCGGCCGCATATTCACCATCAGGTTCCCAAACGTCGCGCCCGTCCGCACCATCACGCCCGTCGAGAGCATATTCAGCACCATCTTGGTCGCCGTGCCCGCCTTCATTCGGGTGCTTCCCGTCAGCACCTCGGGCCCCGTCGCCAGCGAAATCGCAATCTCCGCCGTCTTCTCCAGCTCCGACCCCGGCGCGCAGCTCAACCCTATCGTCAGCGCGCCGAGACGTTTCGCGTAGTCCATCGCGGCAAGTACATACGGCGTTCGTCCACTCGCTGCGATCCCCACCAACGTGTCCGGCTTTCCGCCCTCGCCAAACCCCGCTGCCTTCAAATCGCGCACCCCCTCCTCGCGCGAATCCTCCGAGTGCTCACTCGATAGCCGCAGTGCCGAATCCCCGCCCGCAATCAACCCCTGAATCAGATCCGCACTCACCGAAAATGTTGGCGGACACTCGCTCGCATCCAGCACACCCAGCCGGCCGCTCGTACCCGCGCCGATATAGAAAAGTCGTCCACCGCGCCGAAACCGCTCCGCAATCGCATCCACAGCTTTCGCAATTTGCGGCAACTCCGCCTGTACCGCGCCCGCAACCTTCGCATCTTCCGCGTTGATCAGTGCCAGCATCTCCAGCGTCGTCAGCTCATCCAGATGCTCGCTCGCGGGATTGCGAGTCTCCGTCAGCAGGGTCCCCAGCGTATCTCGATCCGGTGCAATCATTCCGTCTCCTTCGGTCTCTATCATAGCGGCCGTTCATGACCATCCCGCCCCAACTGTGCAAGCATAGTAGGTCAGATGAGCGATGCCGCCCCGCAATCTCCCAGCGCGACCAGTGCATGGCAGTCGCGTGAATTTCGTTTCTACTCGGCTGCCCGCCTGATGGGCATCATGGGCGCCGAAGCCCAATCCGTGGGCGTCGCCTGGCAGGTTTATCAGATCACCCATTCGGCCCTCGCGCTCGGCTACACCGGCCTCGCACTCTTCCTTCCCGGCATCTTCTTCGTCCTGCCCGCAGGCCATGTCGCCGACCGCTACGATCGCCGCACGGTGATCCTCACCTGCTACACCGTGCAGGCGCTCGCGACCTCCGCCCTGCTCTGGCTCGCGTTGCACCACGTGCACAACATCTGGCTCATTTATGCGATCCTCTTCGTTATCGGCGCCGGCCGCTGCTTCAGCGGCCCAGCCGCCAGCGCGCTCGTTCCGTCGCTGGTTCCCAAGGAGCACTTCGTCAACGCCGTCACCTGGGGCTCCTCCATCTTCCAGATCGCCAACGCCACCGGACCAATGATCGGAGGCCTGCTCTTCACTGTTCCGCTTGCTCATCTATTCGGAGGCAGTCTCGCCAGGCTCAATGGCGCGCCGCTGGTCTACTGCTTCACCCTCCTCGGCCTCATCTGCTTCCTCAGCTTCTTCAGCGCCATCAAACGCCGCGGCCCCGCCGACAAGAAAGGCTTCACCGTCGAGACCATGCTGGCCGGCCTGCGCTACGTCATCGGCACGCGTCTTCTGCTCGGCTCCATCTCGCTCGATCTCTTCGCCGTGCTGCTAGGCGGTGCTGCCTCGCTCATGCCAATCTTTGCGGTGGACATCCTGCACTCCGGCGCCAACGGCCTCGGCCTTCTCCGCGCCATGCCCTCGATGGGAGCCCTCGCCGTGTCGCTAACCCTGCTTGCCTATCCCATCCGGCGCCGCGCCGGCAAGACGATGCTTGTCTGCGTCGGCATCTTCGGCATCGCGACCATCATCTTCGGGCTCAGCCGCAACATCGTGCTTAGCTGCATTGCCCTGGTCATCATCGGCGCATCCGACATGATCTCGGTCGTCGTCCGTGGCAGTATCCTGCAACTCGCCACGCCACATGAGATGCGCGGCCGCGTCTCCAGCATCAACTGGCTCTTCATCGGCGTCTCCAACGAGGTCGGCGAGTACGAGAGCGGCCTCACCGCCCACTGGTGGGGAGCCGTCCGCGCCGTCGTTATCGGCGGCATCGCCAGCGTCGCCGTCACCGGCTGCTGGAGCATCTTCTTCCCCGCGCTCCGCCACGCCGACAAGCTCACCGCCGAGAGCCTCATCGCCCTCGAAAAACAATTCAGCAGCATGGAGCCCGTCGGCTAGCGCGCCGCCTCTGCACTTCGCCGGCTAGTACTGCCCATACCGCCCCTTCGCCGACTCCAACAGTTTCTGCGAGTCATATCCCACGCCATCCTTGAACACAATCTCCGTGTTCTCAATGTCTGATATCTTCCGGCTCGGATCGCCATTCACCACCACCAGGTCTGCATTCTTGCCCGGCGCAATGCTGCCAATCGAATTCGCGAGCCCCTCGAACGTCGCTCCATTCAACGTCGCAATCTTAATCGCCTCCAGTGGCGTAAAGCCCGCCTCCACCAGCAACTCCACCTCGCGCTGATCGCCGAACCCCGGCAGCACACCGCCATCGCCCGTGGGATCAGGCCCCGCCATCAACAACCCGCCCGCCGCCACAAACTCCCGCTCCAGCGCCATCCCGTTCTTGAACATCGCCGCCCTCTGCGCCGCCATCGTCGGATTCGCCGCGGCACGCATCAACTCCAGGTTCCGCGTGTACAAATACGCTTCCCGCGTCGGAACAGCCATCGTGTCCAGCACCCGCGCCTGGAGGTGCACCTGCGTCGGATCGTCCGGCTCAAACACTGGCAGCGTCGACGTTACGGCCACATGATCCTTCACCAGCAGATCAATCAGCGCCTTCGCCTCCGGTCCGCCCGCAGTCATCTTCGCCAGCGTCGGCCCTCCCACCGTGTTCGGGCACTCATCCGGCTGCTTGCCCGGATCCAGCTGGGTGTTCACAAAGAACCCATGCTCCAGATTGTCGATTCCCAGCTCTGCCGCCTCGGGATAACTCACCGCACAAAGATGTCCCGTCAGTTTCCGCCCATGCGCGTGCGCCGCATCGATCGCCGCCTTCAGCTCCGCTCGCGTGATGAACATGTACGCCTTGAAACTGGTCACGCCCTGCTTCGCCCAGAAGTCCACCGTCTCCTTAGCGTCCTCCGCATCGCGCAGCTTGTGCATCTGGATGAACACCGACTTCGACCCCTCCAGATATGGCCCCGTCACATCCATGTGCGGTCCCGGAATCTCTCCCGCATCAATTGCCTCGCGCATATTCAAATCTGTATACGGCTCCACAGAACCCGTCGTCCGCAGCGTCGTCACACCTGCTCCCAGGTACAAGTGCGTCGAAGAGAACGCCAGCTGCGGCACCATCAGCGGCGGCTCGGAGTGGCCCTGCGCATCGAGATTGGGCCGCGCAATGTTGTACAGGTGATCGTGCATCCCCACCAGTCCCGGAAACACCGTGCGCCCGCTCAAATCCAGCACGATCTCATCCGGAGCAATCTTCTCGCCCGTGCCAATCGAATCGATCTTGCCGTTATGAATTACCACGTCCGTCTTCTCGATCGCAGGCGCACCCGTGCCATCGATCACGCGAACGTTCTTCAGCACGATCCACTCGGCCGCCGGCACCTTCACATAGCGCGTCACGGCCGGCGATAGCTTCTCCGGACGCTTTATTTCCACCTGCGCTCGCGCAGGCAACACCATCAAAATTGTCGGAACGAGCGGCAAAACGCGAAGCACACGCATGGCAGAACCTCATTTGTGGATATGCAGGCGATCATAGCGCACCGCCGATTTTATGCCCATCCCTCGCAACCTTTTCCAGACCAAGCTAATCTGTCAGAAGGGAGGAATTTCATGCAAAACGGACTCAAGATTGGCCTCGGCGTAACGGCAGTTCTGGTGCTCGCCGTCGCGGTCCGCATCGGCCTCATCTACAAGGCCAACCACGAAGATATTCCGGTCAAGAAGGATCCCTACGCCGACATCAAAGTCGACCCCGACGACAATGTCTTCCTCAAGAAAGAGCATCCCGACACGCTAGCCGATCAGCGCGCCCTCATCGGCACCACCCTTTGGGTCAGCGCCGGCGACCAGCTCGACTATTACGCCGACAAAGGCAATCACGTCGACTACGCGCATCCCGTCGGCACCCTGCTCGGCGCCACACCTCTCCTCATCAAGGGCGTCTTCGAAGAGAAAGCCCCCGCCACCGGTCCCGCGGTCTTTCGCATCGCTCCCGGCCAGCGCCACGTCCTTCTCGCGTTCACCATGCCAAAATCCTCTGACCCCAACACCCTCTATGCCACGCCGGTCGGCAACTACGACAACGGCGGCTACAACTTCATCAACGACAATGTCTTCTTCTACGAGGACCCCCACACGCTCTACAACTTCTGGCCCGCCTCCATGTGGTCCGCCATCGATCAGCACCAGGCTGTGCTCGGCATGAGCGAAAACCAGGCCATGATGTCGCTCGGCGAAACCACCGTCCCCAACTCCGACAACACCGGCAACCGCACCGTCAAGTTCGACAACAACGGCCATCCCATCATCATCACGTTCGTCAACAACAAGGCCGTCAAGATCACCCCTCAAGCCGTAGCGAACTAACTTTGCCGGCTCCTGGATCTTTCCGATCGCAGCGCACCCACTGCTAAGCTAGCGGAGAGCCCAGGAGCCAATGCATGCTTGACGTCCATCCACCCGAGCACGGAATTCACGGCGTGCGCGACTTTTTTCTGCACCTATTCACCATCACCATCGGTCTCCTCATCGCACTCGGTCTCGAGGCTGGCGCCGAAGCGATTCATCACCGCCACCAGCGAGAGGAAGCGGAAGCAATGATTCGCCAGGAACTCAGAGACAATCGAGCCACGCTGGTCAAAGTTCAGACCGACACGGCGAGCGAGATCAACAATCTTCATCTTGCCCTCGCCTTTGTGCAAGACCTCCGCTCCGGCAAGAAGGACGACCCGCGCGGCATCAAGCTGGGGTTCCATTCCGAGCCGCTCCAGTCAGCCGCGTGGGTGTCCGCCTCGGCAACAGGCGCGCTCAGTTACATGCCTTACGAGGAGGTCCAGCGTTTCGCCACTGCCTACCACGAGCAGCAGGACTACGAAGACGCCGCCGAGCGTGCCCTGGGACACTACGAAGTCCTTGGCACGTACACCGACACCATCACGGACCCGCGCGACCTCAAGCCTCAGGACATCGAGACCTCCATCGCCGATCTGCGTCTCGCGCTCTCTGACCTCGCCGCTATGTCCGACTTTGGCCGCGGTACCCTCCGCACCTACGACGACGCCTTGAAGCCCTAGCCCTCAGCCCGTATTGCGCAGCCCCGCGCTGATCCCATTGATCGTCGCCGTAATTGCGCGGTCCAACTCCTCGCCCTGCTCGCCCGCGCGCTTCCGCCGTAACAGTTCCAGCTGCAACAAGCTCATCGGGTCAACATACGGATTCCTCAGCCGAATCGACCGCGCCAGAACCTGGTTGCTCTCCAGCAATTCTTTCTGTTGCGCCACTGCCAGCACCATTCGCCGCGTGCGATTGAACTCCGTCTCCAGCGTCGTGAACACCCGGTCCCGCAGCCCCTCGTCCTTCACCAGCATCGAGTACTGCTTCGCAATCCCGAAGTCGGCCTTCGCCATCGCGATCTCAACATTCTTGATGATGTCCACGAACAGTGGCAGTCCCAGCATCATCTCCTGCAGCAGAGCCAGCCCGTTCTCATGTGTTTCTGCATACTGCTCCAGCGCATAGCCCACGCCAAAGTATGCCGGCACCACATGCCGCGACTGCATCCACCCAAACACCCAGGGAATCGCCCGCAGATCCGCGAGGCTCCGCTTCTCTGCCGCCTTGCCCGACGCACTCGCGTCCGCGCGCTTCGCCGGCCGCGACCCAATCCGTGCATGCTCCAGCTCCGCCACCGGCGTCGCCTGCTCAAAATACGTGTACACCTCGGGATCATCCATCAGGTGCTTCGTGTAAAACGCAAACGAAGTCGCTGACAGCTCATCCATCGCCGCTTCCCACTCCGGCAAAATCTCTCCCGTCAGCACTGGCTTCACACCCGGCTTCACACCCGGACGTGCAAGAGCATCGAGCGCCGCAGCAATCATCAACTCCAGGTTCCGCTCCGCCAGCACCACGTCCGAGTACTTCCAGTTCAGCACCTCGCCCTGCTCCGTGATTCGCAGCGCGCCGGTAAAGCTATCCAGCGGCTGCGCAAAGATCGCGCCATGCGTCGGGCCGCCTCCGCGCCCCACCGTGCCTCCGCGCCCATGGAAAAGTCGCAGCGTCACGCCACATTCCCGCGCCACCTCGTGGAGCGCGCGATGCGCCTTCCAAATCTCCCATGTACTCGTAATCATGCCGCCATCCTTATTCGAATCTGAGTAGCCCAGCATCACCTCCTGGCGCCCGTCCCACGCCTGCAACAGCGGCCTGTACGCCTCACTCGTCCAAAGCGAGCGACACACCACCGGCGCATTCCGCAAATCCTCAATCGACTCGAACAGCAGCACTGGCTGCAGTCCCGGATCATGCTCGCCGCTCGCGCTTGTTCCGCCCTCCACGGCAACGCCGCCCATGCGCGCCAACTCTACCACCGTCAGCGCGTCCTCCACGGATGTCGCGCCCGACACCACGTATTGCGAAATCGTCCCCGGCAAACTCCGTTTCAACTCCGCAATCGCGCGGAACGTCGACATCACCTCCTGCGTCTGCGCGCTCACCTCGGTACCGGCCTTCAACTCGCGCAGCGCCGCAGCGTCCACCTTTGCATGCTGCCGAATATCCAGCGTCTGCAAATGCAGCCCAAACGTCCGCACCGCCAGTAGCAGCGGGTCCACAAACCGCTCCGCCAACCGCTTCCCGCGGTTCTCCTCCAACGATTCATGCAGCAGGGTCAAGTCTCCGAGAAACTCAGCCGCGGTCTCGTAGTGCGGTAGCGTCGCCTCCAGCGGCAACGCCAAATGCTTGTGCATCGACACCGCCGGAGTGCCTCCCAACCGCAGCGTCATGCACGCAATCTGCATCCGTACCGCCTCGGTAGGGAACTCGCCCACAAACTCCATTGCATACCCCGCCGCCTTCAGCTGCGCCAGGTAGCCCGACAGCCTCTTCCGCAGCGCCACAGAAATCGGTGCCTGCCGCGTCGATGGCGCCAGCTGCTCAAACAGCTCCGTCAGCCGCGCCACATAATAGTCATGCACCAGCTCCCGCGACATCGCCAGGGCCTCGGCAGTGGTCGTTGCGGTGACAAATGGATTGCCATCCCGATCACCGCCAATCCACGACCCGAACTGCACCACCACCGGCAGATCGGCAAGCTGCGTTGGCTCCGGCCCCGGAAACTCCGCGTCCAGTGCGCTCGCCATCTCCGCATACAGCACCGGCACGGTCTCAAACAGCGACGCATCGTAGTAGTCCAGCCCCATCTGGACTTCATCATTCACGGTCGGCCGCGCATGGCGTACGTCATCGGTCTGCCACAGTGCCGTAATCTCCGCCAGCAGCGCCGCCTCAAGCTCATCCAGCTCTGTCACCGGCAACGGAATGCCATCCAGCTTCTCCAGCAAATCCGAGATACTTCTCCGCTTGAACATCACGCTGCGTCGCGCTACTTCCGTCGGATGCGCCGTGAACACCGGCGTAATGCAGACCTGCTCCAGCAGCGCCAGTGTAATCTCGCGAGAGAACCCAGCATCCCTCAGCCTGCGCAGCGTCCCCCGCAGACTGCCGCGCTGTGGCTCAGCTGCAGCTTGGAGCAAGGACGATCGCCGCCGCCGCTTGCGATGATTCGTCTCAGCTAGATTGATCAGCTCAAAATAAAACGCAAACGCCCGCGCCAGAAAAAACGCTGTCCGAGCATCCGCTGCAACCTCGTGCGTCAGGGCCTGCGCCTGCTGCAGATGCCCCTGCGCCGCCGCGACATCTTCTTTTCCATCTGCCTCGCGCCGCGCAATCGCCGTTCGCCGCAAGCTTTCCACCGCGCCAAAAAGCGCATTCCCCGGCTGCTCGCGCAACACCTGCCCCAGCAACGCTCCGAGCGACCGTACGTCGCGGCGCAACGGCGCATCCTTCGCCGGGCTGGTGCGTGCTTCAAGTTCTGCAAGTCGTTCAGACCAACTGGTGGGTGTCCAAAGAGAAGCCATAGGTGATTATCACCCAACCTTCTGCTGCGCCCTACCGCATCCCGGCCTGCACCATCGCCAACTCCTCCGCCGGCCCCTGCGGCTCCGTCCACAGCACCACCGCCTGCGGCAGGCTCAGCACATACAACAGGAACAGCCATAGCAGGAACAGCGTCTTATCCGCGATCCACGCGGCGGACCATTCGGTCACAAGAAAATACCCCAGTACGAACAGCCCGAAACTCCAGCGAAGGATCCGGTACGCCGTGTAGTGCGCCACATCGCGCCGCATCCGCTCCCGCTCATCCAAAGACGACCAGAGGGAATCGAACCGCTTCCGGCCCGAGATGTTCAGCGTCTGCACGCTGCCGTCTATGTCCAGCGGCAGAATTGGCTCCTCATACACTTTCACCGGACCCCCAATCTTGATCCCGCCCAGCAGGCCGCCTATCACGAAGGTTTGCGCCGCCATCGGGCCCCAGCTCTTCTTGTCCATCCATAACCCCGCCACCGCGAACCCACCGATCGCCAAGTAATACAACACCACCAGCAAGCGTCGCTGCCTCTGCGTCTTCAACGGCATTCCGAGAAACTTCGTTTGTTCAATCATCACGCACCTCCTCAGAACACCACGACCTCAACCCAAATCAATATCCGGCTCAGTCCACAAAATAATCGCCGCCGGCAACGTCAGGGCCAGTACCGTCTCCAACAACGCCACCGCGAAGATCGATTGAACAACCGTCGTCATCGTCAACCACGCCAGTTGGAGTGCCCCCTGGGCTACCTTCAGTCCAAACGCCGCCAGCAGCAGTACGACCGGGAAAGCGCCGGCCACTACCTGGTACGCCCGGTAATGAGCGCGATCTCTGCGGCTCAACTCGCGCTCATCGTTTCTCCAGCTCGACTCGTCCGGAGTGCCAGCCGTCATCGGTGTCAGCTGCAATCGAATCGCATCCACCATCACCGGCTCCGCACGCGGCGGCCTGTTCGGAAACGGCTTGATCAAGCCATACCGGCCGCCAAATCCACCGACGCCGCCAAATACCAGCATCGCGGCCGCCATCGTGATGTAAATCGTCCAGCTATAGCCGATCGGTGCCGTCCGCGCAAACCCGATGCTGCCCACGCAGAACAGCAGCAGCACCGCGTACACCGCCACCACGAGCTTTCGCCGCGCGCTCCTCTGCTGCATCGGAATCCCGAAAACCTTATAGCTTGCTGACGTCATCGCACCCTCACTTTCTTCTGCTCCGCCCCACTCCCATACACCGCCTCACTCAACGGCCGCAGCGGCTTGCGCGAAAAAATCGCCTCGACCGGCAGCTCAAAGTACGCGCTCAAATCCAGCGCCAACGTCAACGACGGGTTGTAGTCCCCGCGCTCCAGAAACCCCACCGTCTGGTAATTAATCCCCAGCGCGTCCGCGAGATCCTGCCGCGAAAGATTCCTCTCCGCCCTCAGCACCGCAATCCGGTTATACAGATCGTTGCCCATAGAACATGCAATATTGCTAAGTCGCAATATATTCTTGCACACGCTAACATGCAAGCAAAATTTTAAAGGTCCCTACCGTTTGATCGATGCCGAATACACGCCAAGCTGCGCATACGCCGCCCGTAGCACCGGAGCCTCCACCCCGTGCCGTCGTCCGCGCTCCAGCAAATCTCCCAGAATTTGATCTGCCTCCACCCGCGCGCCCTTCTGCAGGTCGCGGTACATCGAAGCGGTCAGCGGTGAGCCCGCCTCCGTCAGCCGCTGCGACATGATCTCCCGCGCGGCCTCCGTCGGAGGATAGCCATTCGCCGTCGCAATCGCGGAGCACTCCGCAATGATCGCGCGCGCCGTCTCCACCCCTCCCGGAGCGGCAACAACCGCTCCAATCGGCCCGCGCATCAGACAGGTGATTGCTCCCAGCGAAGCCAGCAGCGTCCACTTCTGCCACATCGCGGCGAGAATATCCGGTCGCAGGTGCACGTCAAATCCGGCACCGTCCAGCGTCACCTCAATCGCGCGAATCCGCTCCGTCACAGTCTTATCGCGTTCGCCGAAATTAAAATCATGCAGCTGCGTCATCGAGTGCACGCCACCCTCGGCATCGAGATCCGCTACCACCTGGGTCGAGCCGCCCACCACGTGCTCCGCGCCAAACCGCGCATCCAGTGCATCCAGATGCCGCATCCCATTCAGCAGTGGCAGAATCACTGTGCCACTGCGCACCGCCGGTGCAAAATCTTCCATCGCGCTCTCCAGCGAGTACGCCTTGATGCTCACCACAATCAAATCGAATTCGCCGGTCCCGGCACCAGCCCGCGCCCTCAGCTCCTCAGCTGTCACCAGCTTGAGCGCAGAAGCCCCCACCGCAACATCGCCGGGCACATCGAAGATGCGCAGCCCGGTCCGCCGTAACTGTTCCGCACGAGCCTCCCGGACCAGAAACGTCACATCGCGACCAGCCGCAGCCAGGCGCCCGCCAAAATAACCGCCCACCGCGCCCGCGCCGATCACCAGAATTCGCATGCACCTATCTTATGCAGAACCCTTCAACTCAGCGTTTTCGCCAGGCAAACTTCAGCCCTGACCAGTCCTCATCGACCGCACATACCTTGTAATCCACCAGCCCCGCAGCCAGTCCCGCATTCCGAACATCATCCTGATTGAAGTCCGGCTTCAGCCTCGCCTTGGGATGAACCACCCACACATGCGCCGTCCGAGGCAACTGTGCCCGCAGCAAGTCCATCAACGCCGCCAGCTCATTCCCTGTTCGCACAAAGCAAACCGCCAGCGCAGTCGTCGCACGCAACCGCGTATGCAACTTCACCGATTCCGGCAGTTCTCCCAGCAACGCCCGAAACCCCTCCAGCTCTCCGAGCACCGCAACTTCGCCCACTCCACCCTTCGCTGTAACCAACCCCAGCTTCCGCACCAGCGGCGTCGCAGAATAGTCGCGATGCCCGCCGGCCCCGCTCATGCGATGCTCTGTTCCTCAAGCTGCGTCGCCAGCTCTTCCCACTCCGCGGTGCGCGCCGCATGTTGTTCGCGCAGGGCATCCAACTCCGCTGCCAGCGCCTGCGCCGCCTCTGCTGTCGTAAAGAATCCCTGCTGCTGTTCCGCCGCCTGTATCCGCGATTCCAGGTCGGGCAGCTCTTCCTCAATCGCCGCCACCCGATCCTCCAGCTGCTTCAGCTTGATCGGATTCAGCCGCTTCACGTTCGACTTCGGCGCCGCCGTCACCGCGGTCAGAGACCCCTCAGCCTCGTGCGTATTCGCTGCCGGCTCAACCTTCGCCGTCTTCGCCGCACTCACCTTGAACATCCCGGTAGCCGCGTCCACCTTCGCGTTCGTCGCCGCATCATGCGTCAACATCTTCACTGCTTCAGCCGTGTTCGTCGGAATACCACCCTGCTTGCGGAACAGATAATCCTCGTAGTTGCCGGGGTAGATGTGCACTCGCCGATCTTCCACCTCGAACACCCGCGTGGCCAGCCCATCGATAAAATACCGATCGTGTGACACGAACAGCACGGTCCCGCTGAAGTCGCGAATCGCCTCCAGCAGCACATCCTTCGCGCGCAAGTCCAAATGATTCGTCGGCTCATCCAGCAACAAGAAATTCGCAGGCGACACGAGCATCTTCGCCATCGCATACCGATTGCGTTCCCCGCCGCTCAACACTCCCAGCGTCTTAAACACATCATCGCCACTGAACATAAAGCACCCCAGCAGCGAGCGCAGCGTCACCACATCCACCTTGGGATTGCTCCCCGTGATGTCGTCCAGCATCTGCGCCGATCCATCCAGCACCTTGTACTGATCCTGCGCAAAATAATCCGCCAGCACGTTGTGTCCCAGCCGAATCTTGCCCGACGTCGGCGCCTCGAGTCCGCTCAGCATGCGGATCATCGTCGACTTACCCGCGCCATTCGCGCCCACCAGTGCAATGCGGTCGCCGCGCTCAATCGTAAAGCTCACGTCGTCGAGCACCACCTTCTGCCCGCCGTCCGGCGTTGGATACACCTTCCGCAGATTGTTTACCTCAATCACCGTGCGTCCGCTCGCCGGCGGCTGCGGGAAGCTGAAGTGAATCGTAGCCTCTTCCTCCGGGACCTCGATGCGCTCAATCTTCTCCAGCTCTTTGATCCGCGACTGCACCTGCTTCGCCTTCGTAGCCTGCGCGCGAAAACGATTGATGAATGTCTCCAGCGCCTCAATCCTGTCGCGCTGATTCTTGTACGCGCTCATCAGCTGCGTGCGCCGCTCTTCCTTCAGTTGCTGATACTTCTCATAGTTGCCGTGGTAGACATGCATCCGCTTGTTCCACACCTCCACGGTCTTGTTCACCGTGACGTCTAGGAAATACCGGTCATGTGAGATCAGCACGAACGCGTTCTCGTAGTTGTGCAGGTAATCCTCAAGCCAGTTGCGCGACTCCAAATCCAGATGATTTGTCGGCTCATCCAGCAGCAGCAACGACGGCTTCTGCAGCAGCAGCTTCGCCAAAGCAATCCGCATCTGCCATCCGCCGGAAAACTCCTCTGTCCGCCTTGCCCAGTCTTCTTTCGTAAACCCCAGCCCACCCAGCACTGCGCCCACCTGCGAGTCCAGCGTGTAAATGTCGTGATGATGCAACAGCTCCGCAATCTCCGAGTAGCGATCTGCCGCCGCAGCATACTCCCTCGACTTCGGATCGGCATCGCTCAGTACATGCGTAAGCTGTTCCTGCTCCTTTTCCATGTCGCGCAGCTCGTCAAACACGCTCAGGCACTCATCGAACACCGACCGCCCCGACAGCGCCAGCCCATCCTGCGGCAAGTATCCCAGCGTCATGCCCTTGATGTGCGTCCGCTGGCCGTAGTCCAGCGTCTCCAGCCCAGCCAAAATCTTCAGCAGCGTAGACTTGCCCGTACCATTGCCGCCCACCAGGCCAGTCCGCTCATTGGGCGTGACCAGCCAGTTAACGTCTTCGAAGAGGAGTTTGTGGCCGTATCGTTTGCCGGCGCCAGCTAATTGAAGCATCACCCCATTTTCTCATCCGGCGGGCACACTGCGTGTGACGTTTCCGCACTTCACCGCATCGAAACTACACTGGAGCCCGTAACTTGCCCGATTTGAGCACGACCCACGGCGAAACAGAGCCGCACCGCCAACATCGCATCCGCAACCGCTGGCTCGCTGCCGTGGGCATAGCCTTGGCGGTCCTCCTCATTGCGTTCGTGATTACAGCGGAGTACGTCGCCCACCATATTGGCCCCATCCTCCGCAGCAGCGTTGTCTCCACCCTCAGCCAGCGCTTCCACTCGCCTGTCGAGCTCGACTCCCTCGATGTCTCCGTCGCCACCGGCCTCAAGGTCGAAGGCCGCGGCCTCCGCATCTTCTATCTCGCCGGCCCCAGCCAGCCAGACCTTCTGCAGAAGCAGGGTCTCGCCGCGCCACCCATGCTCACCGTCAACCACTTCATCTTCCATACCTCCATTCACTCGCTCCTGCATCTCCGGGCCGACATCGCGCGCGTCGACATCGACGGCATGGACATTCACATCCCGCCTCACAGCGGACCGCATACCCCCCACATCACCGCGCCCAACTCGCGCATCAAGATCACCGTCGCAAAGATCTTCTGCAAGAACGTCAACCTGGTCATCGAAAATGCCAATCCCGCGAAGGAACCCCTCAGCTTCGCCGTCCAGGACCTCAAGCTAACGGACGTCGGCGCGGGCCAACCCATGCTCTACGACGCCTTCCTGGTCAACCCCAAGCCCATCGGCAACATCCACGCCACCGGCCACTTCGGTCCCTGGCACAGCGACGACCCACGCTCCACCTCCGTCGACGGCCAGTACACGTTCACCAACGCCGACCTCAACACCATCAAGGGCATTGGCGGAACCCTCGCCTCCACCGGCCAGTTCACCGGCCGCCTCGATCACATCACCGTCGACGGCACCACCACCACCCCCAACTTCTCACTCGACATCTCCGACCACCCCGTTCCCCTCGAAACCACCTTCCACGCCTACGTCGACGCCACCAATGGCGACACCACGCTCGCGCCTGTTAACGCCACGCTGCTCCACTCCCACTTCACCGCCCAGGGCACCATCGTCAACATCCACGGCAAGGGCCATGACATCGCGCTCACCGTCAACATGCCCCACGGCCGCATCGAAGACCTCCTCGAGCTCGCTATGAAGTCCAGCCCACCCATCATGCGCGGCAACGTCACCCTCAACGCCAAACTTCACATTCCTCCCGGCGACGTCCGCGTCGTCCAGAAGCTTCAGCTGGCCGGCACCGTCCACATTCAGGGAGTCGAGTTCACCAACGCCCAACTCCAGGACCGTATCGACTCCCTCAGCATGCGCGCCCAGGGCAAGCCCAAGGACTCCAAGTCCGCGGGCAGCGATCTCAAGCCCGAAGTCGCCTCCCAGATGACCGTAGACTTCTCCCTCGGCAGCGCCCAGCTGCTCATCTCCTCGATCCACTACCAGGTCCCCGGCGGCGCCGCGCAGCTCCATGGAGCCTACCTGGTTAACGGCAGCGCCTACCGCTTCCTCGGCCACATCAGTACCGACGCCACCGCCTCGCAGATGGTCACTGGCTGGAAGTCCGTTCTTCTCACGCCCTTCGACCCGCTTTTCAAGAAGCACGGCCACGGTCTCGATCTCCCCATCTCCATCAACGGCCAGGGAAACGACGTACACTTCGGCCTCGCCATGCACGGCGTCGACGAAACTCCCCAGCAGATCGCCAGCGACCTCCACGGCACCCACCCCTCCAATCCCCCTACGCACCACTAGGGCACCCTCGCCGTCCGCGCAGGACCCTGATAACCTCAGGAGACGATGGCAGCGCACCAGGACCCCCTACTCATGGAAGCCGCGAAACCTCCCCGCGATGCCCCCGGGCAGACCCCTCCTCCAGCACCCATCTGGCTGCAACGCATGAGCCTCGTCGTCCTGGTCCTCTTCTGCTTCTACATCGGCGGCCTGCTCGCGGTCCTTCCCTGGTCGCCCCGCTACTGGGACCAGAACGGCTGGCTGCTCGCCCACCCTGCCCTGGAGAGCATCATCAACAAAGGCTGGGTGCGCGGCCTCGTCTCCGGCATCGGCCTTCTCGACGTCTGGATCGGCGTCAGCGAACTCCTCCACTACCGCGACTTCCGCGGCTGACGAAAGCGACCTCCGCATGCCCGACAACCTTACCCCTCCGCCCCTCCCCCAGGCCCCTCTCGCCTACGAAAACTCCGAGTTCCTCGACTCTCCCGACGGCCGCATCCTGCGCATCCTCGCCGAGTACAACGAGCCCATGGCCCGCTTCCGCCGCGAGCGCATCCAGGACACGGTCGTCTTCTTCGGCTCCGCCCGCTTCCGCGCCCTCGACGTCGCCTCCCACGAACTAGAGCTCCTCGACAACACCGGCTCCGTCGCCGCCGCTCCCGAGTCCGAGCAGCCAGCCCGCGCCGCTGATCTCGGGCAGCCGGAAACCTCCGAGCTTCGTCACAAGCGCGCCGAAGCCGCCGTCGAGATGGCCCGCTACTACGAAGACGCCCGCTCCCTAGCCCGCATGATGACCGAGTGGTCCAAGAACCTCCCCGGTCGCCGTCACCGCTTCGTCATCACCAGCGGCGGTGGCCCCGGCATCATGGAAGCCGCCAATCGCGGCGCATGGGAAGCTGGTGGCAAGACGATCGGCCTCAACATCATGCTCCCCTTCGAGCAGCAGCCCAACCCCTACATCACCCCCGCGCTCAACTTCAACTTCCACTACTTCTTCATGAGAAAGTATTGGTTCGCCTACCTCGCCAAAGCCCTCGTGGTCTTCCCCGGCGGCTTCGGTACCCTCGACGAAATGTTCGAGCTCCTCACCCTCGACCAGACCCACAAACTCTCCAAGCCCATCACCATCGTCATCTACGGAAGCAGCTACTGGAAGAACGTCATCGACCTCCAGATGCTCGCCGACAAGGGCGCCATCGCCCTCAAGGACCTCGACCTCTTCCAGTTCGCCGACACACCCGAACAAGCCTTCGCCATCCTCAAAGAAGGCCTCACCCGCAACCATCTTGTCATCGAGCAGCCCCGCAACGAAGCTCCCATCCCCGACACCCCCGAAGCCAGCGCCCAGGAACTCCTAGGCCCAGACATCGCCCAGACCCAGCCGGCAAACAGGAAGTAGCAAATCAGCTTCTCACTGAGAACGGACAACTGACAACGGAGAACACGCAACCGTCTTCTCCGTCCTTTCACGCGTCCCTGTTAGCATCCTCCACGATGCTGCCTCCCCGTGTCCCACGGATCGCCTACTTCCCGGACAGCTTCCACGAGGTCAACGGCGTCGCGCACACCAGCCGCAACTTCACCGCCTACGCGCGCCGCCACGACATCCCCATGCTCTGCGTCCGCGCCGGCCACACCACGCGTCTCCTGCCGCCCGACGGCTCCGTCGAAGCCTTAGAGCTAGGCCGCAGCCCGCTCGCCGTCCATCTGGAAAAAGATCTCAGCTTCGACCCGCTCTTCTCCCGCTACTCCGACCTCATCTCCGCCACCGTCCGCGCCTTCCGCCCCGACGTCATCCACATCACCGGCCCCAGCGAACTCGGCCTCTTTGGAGCCTACTTCGCCCACCAGCTCAACGTCCCGCTCGTCGCCTCCTGGCACACCAATCTCCACGAGTACGCTGCCCGCCGCATGCGCTGGCTCTCCCGCCACCTCGGTCGCGCGGGCATCAGCATCGAGCACGCCGTCGAAGCCGTCACGCTGCAGATCAGCGCGCAACTCTACCGCCGCGCCCAAGCCATCTACGCCCCCAACCCCACCCTCTGCGCGCTCCTCGAGCGCACCCTCCACCGCCCCTGCCACCTCATGCAGCGTGGCGTCGACACCGACCTCTTCACCCCCGCGCGCCGCACCCGCACCCTCAACGACACCGGGATCAGCCAGCCAGTCCTGGGCTACGTCGGCCGTCTCTCCGTGGAGAAAAACGTAACCCTCCTCCCCAAAGTCGACGCCCAGCTTCGCGCCCTCGGCATCACCCCACGCTGGCTCATCATCGGTCATGGAGCAGAAGAAGATCACCTCCGCGCAGCGCTCCCAAACGCCGAGCTCCCCGGCGTCCTCCGCAACGAAGCCCTGGCCGCCGCCTACGCCAACATGGACCTCCTCATCTTCCCGTCCCACACTGACACCTTCGGCAACGTAGTCCTCGAAGCCCTGGCCAGCGGTGTCCCCGCCATCGTCACGCCCGACGGCGGTCCCGCCCACATCCTCAAATCCGCCGCCGACTCTCTCCGCAACTCCATTCCACCGTCCCGCTCAACCGCCGCGACCACCATGCCCGGCCGTATCGCGGACGATCAGGCCTTCGCCGCGGCCATCGCCTCTGTCCTCTCCGATGCAGCCGTTCACGCCGCCATGCGCCAAGCCGCCCGCACCTACGCCCAGCGTTGCTCCTGGGACGCCGTCTTCGACCAGGTCCTCGCCGTCTACCCAAACCCTCTTCAAACCAGCCCAGCCTTCGTCCTCTCGACCGCAGCACGCAGAGCCTCATAACCACCTCGCCGGGAACACCTGGCAAGAAGACCTCGGTACACAAAAAACTCGACCCCTGGAGATGAGTCCAAAGGTCGAGTCAAGTGAATTTCCTTGCCGGCTTGATGGCTCACCAAGCCATCCCTAGCGCCGATCGGGGTGATAGTGCCAACCCGGTCCCCATCCACCATTCCAGCCCGGATGTGCCGCATACCATTCATGCCGGTTCCAGTAACGGCCACCATCCCAATAGCGGCCGTTGTACCAGCCGATCGTAAGGCCAAGGGTTCCCACAACGACACCAGGACGATAAGTCCAACCCGGTCCCCATCCACCATTCCAGCCCGGATGTGCCGCATACCATTCATGCCGGTTCCAGTAGCGACCACCATCCCAGTAGCGGCCGTTGTACCAGCCAACCGCAATGTGCGGGCCAGCCACCACCACCTGGGCGTGCAATCCGGCCACCGAGGCTACAGGAAAGTCTGCAACCGCCGCCGGTGCTGCGAACATCGATTTTCCTCCGGCAAGGGTCAGAATCCCAAGGGTTCCCGCCATGGCCAGTTTACGTAGGTAGTGCATAGATCAATTTCCTTTCTGGGTTGTTAGCAACAATCAAGGTTGTAGTGTGGATGGGGAAACGCAAGTGCGGATCACCCGGGGGTCCGTCGGCTCAGCGTTCAAGCCAGCCCGATGCGCGTCCGCAGCCGCACTCTTCGGCGTAATCTGGCCATCGGCCACACCGCGGGTTACGCGACTGTGCTGACGAGCATCACGGGCATCGATGGAGTGACGTTGCAAATTCGTCGTGCTCTGTGCGAGTGCGCTGGAGACAGGAAGCGCTACAAGAACTCCAGCGGTCAACAGATCATTCAACGTCATGCCAGCACCCTTCGTTTTGGGAAGGCATTCCGGAACAGCAGAACCGGTCAACCCTCCGCTCCTCCTAGAACCCAGGCATCGCCAGAGAGTTGCGAATTACTTCGCCGCATCGAAAGGACGACACGCAAGACCTATTTTCATCAACGATCTATGGGACGTTTGAAGCGTGCAACTGCCCCATCCTGCCCATGTCGTTTGCACGCGCCGTGGAGGATGCGCCACAGGAAAGGTCGCGCAATCGCAACCGTGCCCACCCAACGCGCAAGACCTACCGCGTCTCCCCTACCATCACCATCCCCGGCTCCACCTTCATCAAATCGCCCGGCGCGGGCGTCAGCAACGACCGCACCGAGCCCATCGCCACGCCCCCAAGATCCGTCAACACCACCGGCCGATCCGACAGATTGCAAGCCACCACCACGGTCGTCGAGGTGCGCGAGTTCGCCGGCGCGCGCCGCACCCACACCAGCGCCCCCACGTCATCGCGATTCAGCACGGTCTGGCTTCCGCTCCGCACCGTCGCATTGTCGTGGTGCAGCCGAATCAGTTGCTTGTAAAGATTCAGCAACGACCTCGGCGCATACGTCTCCGTCACCACGCTGGCATTCGCCCCGTTCGGAGCCTCCATTGCCGCATCCATCTCCGCGCCGGTGAACCCCGGCATCGCAGCAATGTTCTTTGCGGTTGGTATGTCGGTCTCCTCTACGAACGGCATCGACGGTGGAGGAAACATGTTCTTCGGCAGCGGCTTCACCCACGCCAGGAACGTCTTGTAGCCCGCACCCTCCGAGGCCGCAGGCTTCGTCTGGTCCTCGTCCGCCGCAGGCGCTCGTGTCACATTCGTCGGAGTCCACTGCATCAGCGGATCGCCCTTGGCAGCATTCTCCAACCCCAGCTCCTGCCCATATTCCAGCAGCACTGCCGACCGCGAGGCCAGCAGCATCGCCGCCAGCGCCCGCTCCATCGCCAGTCGCTGCGCAGGGTCTGCCAGCGCCGGCGTCCGCACCGCCATCAACAGCGGATTGTTCGTCGACTGCACCTGCGACACCGTTTCGTGCTGCGGCGAATGCTTGCCCTTGCGATGTTTCCCCGCAGGCGCCGTCGTTGCTACTGGCGCAGCCGCTGCGACCTCCGAAGTGTTGCCCAGCGCCGCCATCCACTCCTGACGCAACGCCGCCACGGTTGGCGCCGCGCCGTGCGCATCTGCAGCCCCCAGCGGCGCGCTGGCTGTCAGTTGCGCATACTTCGCCAAGCCGTTCTGCAGCATCACGTCCTGCTTCTGCGCCGCGCCATCGGCCAGTAGCACCCGCTCTCCGGGAAAGCTGTTGGTCACCGCACGCAGTTGCTGCAACAGCAGCGCAATATGCGCCCCACCATCGATCTTCTCCAGCGCCGGTGTTGGAACAAAGATGCCCGCCGCCCCCTGGTTCAGCCACGCACGCGCCATCTGCACATACTGCGCATCCGCCTGTTGCGACACCGGCTCTCCCAGGTCCACCAGCACTCGCAGATGCCGCCCCACGGCATCCCGCACCAGCGTGTCGAACGCCGCGCTGGTCTCACCCGTCGGCAGCAGCGTCGCCTTCCCACCACCCGGCGCGGTCTTCACAATCACCGCATCCACGCCCAGCGCCTGCAGGTAGTCCAGCCGCTGCGTAATCCCCGCCAGGTCGCCCTTACCACTGCCTATCGAGTCCTGAAATCTCGTTGGATCGATCCGGTAGAAAACTGCCCGCTTCCACCACACCTCAACCGACACACCCGACCCGGCCCAGTTCTTCTGTGCCAGCACCTGTGCGTGCGAGACCGCCGGCAGGCAAGCAAGGCCAGCGGCGAGGCAAACGAGGGCGCCTCTAAGAATGAGGCGCGTTGAAGGCAGGTTTGAGATCCGCATAGAGAAAACCATCGCGCTCGACCACCTCTCCGCGCGACACCTCAATGCTACCGGAGAACATCGGCCCGGCGCTCACGAACGTATGAAACTCGCCACGCTCACCACACGGGTCAACCGACTCCGGCAGCTCCGCCAACAGCTCCGCATCGAAGACCCGGCCCGCAAATTTCCTGTCCATCTTGCGCGGATCAATGCACACCAGGTGTGCCCGTATGCCCGCCGCAACCATCGAGCGCGCCAGCTCATCGGTAGGAATCAGCCAACAGGGAAAGATCGGCTCCAACCCCGTCGCCGCCATCTTCTCCACCCGATACGCTCGTATGTCTTCAAGAAACAGATCGCCAAACGCGATCCCATGCAGCCCCTCGGCCACCGCCCGCTGGCACACCTCGGCCATCAGGCCTTCGTAGATCTCATTCGAGCAGGGCCACGGCAGCGGCACCTTCCACAGCGGCAACCCTGCGGCCTTTCCCTGCAGATCGAGCAGCTCTTCCCGGAACCCATGCATAGCCACTCGCCCGAAGTGCTGGTTCACGGTCGTGAGCAGACCTACGACCTCATAGTCCGGGGAAGTCCGCAGCAGGTGCAGCGCCCAGGCGCTGTCCTTTCCCCCCGACCAGCTCAGCAGAATGCGCTTTTTCTCCACACCTCATCCTAGCCGCACCTGCGCTGCGCGAAACAGGGCTATAGCAGTCGATTTGCAACCCGAAACCCAGCTATAACGCGCGAAAACTCACTGTTTGCCGAGATACGCGCGATACCGCGTCTCCACCACGCCCGTGTTCCGAGCCAACTGCAACTTCGCCAGGTTGTACTGATATAAGGAGTTAACCAGGGAAGATTGCGCGCTAGCCACCGAAGCCTGCGCATCGACCACCGGCAGGTTGTCATCCACCCCCGCCGCAAAACGGTCCCGCTCATCCGACAATTCCTGCTGCGCCAGCTCCACATTGCTCTGCGAAACCTTCACTAACTCCTTTGCTGCGTTCACATCCAGCATCGAAGCCCGAATCTGCTCGTCGATCGTAACGCGCAAATCAGCCTCCCGCTGATGCAAAGCCACCAACTGCGCATCCACCACATCCTGCTCCCCCCGCTGCGCGGCCTCACGGAAGATAGGCACACTCAGCGACCCCACGGCCGAAAAAACCCCGTGATAGGAGCCATCGGTAACGCCAATGACTCCGTAATACCCGTTGAAGGCAAGTGTAGGCAAACGCTGATACTTGACTGCCTTCAGTTCGCGCTGGGTCAGGGCAATTTGCTCGAGGATGCTGAGGTAGTCCTTACGATGCTTGTACGCGGTAATCTTCGCGGCTTCCAGATCCATGGCCGCTAAGTCTGCAAATGGCGCAGAATCTGTAAGTTCCAGCTTTTGCCCCGCCGGCAAACCAAGAATCCTCGCCAGCTGAATCGTATCTTTCTCAAGCTGCGACTGTGCCGCCACCACATCCTGCTGCCGCTGCTGATACTCCACCTGCCCGCGTAACGCGTCCAGGTTTGTGCCCACGCCCGCCTGGTGTTTCTGCGTGGCCTGGTCAAACAGGGTTTCCGCCGAGCGCTGTTGCGCCTCTGTGTTGGTCACATTTGCTTGATCCGCAAGTACCTGAAGGTAGGCCATACCGATTGTGAGAACCAAGTCTCCGTCATCAGTAAGTCTTTGCAGGTCAACAACCCGTGTTTCATTAGTCGTCCCACGATATAGCTCATAATCTGGAAGGTTGAAGAGAACCTGGCTGGCATTTACCGAAGCCTGTGTCGTGTTGACTTTGACGATCTCAGCGAAGGTATAACCTGGCGGCAACAGGCCCGGAGGGAAGCTCGAGATCAGCGAGGGCTTGAAACCCAGCGCGGCCAGATTGATCTGCTGGGCGGAGCTCTGAGCGTTGATGCTCATATTCGGGATGAGCGCACTCAAAACTCCAAGCGTGTCGCCCTTCACCGCCCGCATATTGGCGCGATCGTACTTTAGCCGGATATTGCGCGCGAGGCCAATCGACATCGCATCATCGAGCGAAATGGGTAGGGCAGTGTCGCTGGCGCGGTCGACGGCCAGGCCACCCGGCCCAGCAAAGGTGCTTTGCGCCTTGAAGACAAATCCTGAGCCGGTAGGCCTGCTAAGTGACTCATTCTGGGCAGCAATCAGTGCGCTGGGGTCAGTTGGAAGGGAGTCCTGCGCTTGCAGGCACGGAGTGAACGCCGTCAAGGCGCCCACTGCAGTAAGCAGCGCGCGCCCTACACGATCGAAAGACTTTACGTTGGAAACGATAGATGTCACTGCACTCTTAGATTGCCACGTATGGGGTGGAGATGCGAAATCCTTGCCGCCGAATCTACTGTTGAGCGTTTAGCGTTCTCGCCGCCGCCTCCAGGGTGTCGTCGGTCGACGGTTTCCAGTCGGTTTTTACCTCATCCTCCTGCTGGCCAATGTCATGGAACAGAAGGGCATGGCCGCCAATGTGTACATGGGTCTCGGTGATCTGCCAATGATCCTCTCCAACCAGCCGGCGTTCGACGTCGAAGGTCCCGCCTTTGTACATTTTGGCGAGAAGGCCAAAGCCCAGCAAGATGTTGTAGCTAAGTGTCCCGCGTAACGTACGGATTCGATTGCCATTACGCGCGATGACCATCTGTCCGGCCATAGCTCCCATGACACGCGCTTCCATGTCTGGTGGGGAGAAGTTAGAGTTCGGCCGGAAGTTCAACGTGATGAATTCGGGCGTTTCGCTGGCTATTGACCATACGAAGGCGTCGGGGAGCATCTTGAGCAGCTCGGTAGCCTGGGCGTCGTCGTGCGCACTGTTTTTGCGGGCCTTCGCCTGTGCCGATGGATCATGCACGTAGGTCTTGATTCGCTGAGTTTCTGCGGCCGCAGCAGCGGGAGAGAGCGGCTGACCGTGAAGCTCTATCAAGCGGCGGAGTGTGCCCTGGCGAGTCTCAATGGTGATGTAGGTTCCATCTTGTTCCGGGGTGATGTCATGGTCTCGGTAGGTCCAGATGCTGTGGTCGCTGCGATTGGCCTCGAGTTCGGCTTGCACGGCAGTGCGAACAGCCTCAACTGCGGCGGGCTGAGAACCCTGCGCAAGAAGACGATAGGGATGAACGATCAGAAGGAGAATGAAAAGGACTGCAATGGAATTTCGTGATGCATTACGCATAAGGTCTTTGGATGCATTGGAGTGGAGCAGGTTTGCGTGCAAGTTGACTTCCGGATCCCGTGGTTATGTTGAGCGCTTGGAATATTGAGGTGAACAGTGCGGCTCGGTCGATTCGCGCTATTCCGGAATGATTTTGACAAAGACGCCGTCAGGGAGAGCGGCGCCGCCGAGGAGGTGAATGCTTCCGTCCCGAGTAAAGCCGCGGAGCATGGATTGAGTGGGAACGGCTGGGGCGGCGGCGGTGGAGTTGGTCCTGGGCGGCGGGGCTGGGATGCCTTCGGGCATGGCTTTTTGGCGCTTGGTTCCGCGGTCCATGGCGTCGTTCGCGAGCTGATCGGCTGCTTTGTTCTTGTGCCGCAGAGCATGGCTGATTTCGAAGCGATCCAGTTGTGCGATGCGGCGCCGGGCCTCTTCCCAAAGTGGCCGTAAGTCGGGGGAGTTCACCTTGTACTTGCCCTGGATTTGCTTGACCATGAGCTCGGAGTCGGAAATCACACGGAGGCGGCGGCGGTTGTGATCGAGTGCCCATTGCAGGCAGCCAAGCAGGCCGGAATATTCGGCATAGTTGTTGGTGCGATTGCCCAGGAATTCGGATAGCTGGGCCAGCACAACTCCATCCTCATCCTGCAAAAGGGCGCCGTAACCGGCGGGTCCAGGGTTGCCGCGAGCGCCGCCGTCACAGTGGGCGATGACCCAACCAGTTTGGTTGCCAGGAGTGGTTTCGTCGGGGAAGAGATTTGCGGAAGAACGGACCATCGAGACAAGTTTACTGCCAGCGGAGAAAGATTCCGGTGGGGGTGCTTACGTTTGCATTAGGCCTTTCGTCTATCGAGGTGTAGTTACCCTGACTCCGGAGTCAGAAACAACATGAGCAGCAGCGACGCGATTGTCCTCGCCGGCGAAGGCCGTCGGCGACCCAGCCCATTTAGTCTCGGCTTGACGGAGACAGCGGCTATCGGCGCGGTAAAATCGACCGTGATGATACCGAATGTCGCCGCCCAACCGGGAACACGTACAAAGCTCACTGCCGAGCAGATGGATGCGCGGCAGCAACAACGCGCCGAAGATGATGAGCTGATTCGAGCTGCGCAAAAGGGTGATCGGCAGGCGTTTGACTCGCTTGTCCGCCGCTACGATCGCAGCGTTCTTCGGCTAGCCCTGCATATGCTGGGTAATGAGCAGGATGCGCAGGATGTACATCAGGAGGCGTTTCTCAAGGCGTATCGTCACCTGACGAACTTCCGATTCGAGTGCTCGTTCTATACCTGGCTGTATCGGATCGTGACGAACCTTTGCCTGGACCAGTTGCGCAGGCGGAAGAGTCGGCGTGAGGATCCATCCACGGCGCTGGATGGAACGGGAGATGAGATTGATCTGCTGGCAAATTTGACTGACGGGCGCGCCAGCGCAAACCCCGCCCGCGAGTTGGAACGCAAGACGATGCACAGCGCGATCCAGGGGGCTTTAGATGAGCTGACTCCTCGGGAGCGCACAGTCTTTGAACTGAAGCATTACCAGGGATTAAAGCTGAGGACGATTGGCGAGATGCTTTCGACGACCGAAGAGACAGCCAAGAACACGTTGTTTCGGGCTACCAGGAAATTGCGAGCGAGACTCGCAGATGCAAGATAAAGAAACAAAGTATTTTCGGGCCATTAGTGGGCAAGGAAGGCTATAGACCCGCACCAGGCAAGGATAATCGCAGGACTTCGAGGCCGTAGAGGTACGCAATATGAAGTGTGAAAACGCACAACAGAACATCATCCTGGCACAGTACGGCGAACTGCCCGATGAACTCCAATTTCCACTGGAGCAGCATCTGGGTATCTGCGAAGATTGCCGCCGCGAATGGAATGCGTTGCTGGCGCTGAATGAAGAGCTGGCGTTGACTCCAATGATGGAGCCGTCGCCGAATCTGCTTGCCGCGTCGCGCATGCGGTTGGATGAAGCCCTTGATAGCCTGCCGCCTCGCTCCATGTCGCAGCGTTTCTTCGGGAATGCCTTCCGCTGGCTAAGCTTTTTGCAGGGAGCACCTGCGCTGGCGACCTTGTTGCTGGGAGTAGGGTTTTTGGGTGGGAATTTCATTGCCAGATACCAGGCAGCGCACGCTCCCCAGTTGCCACGGCCGGTAATTCTTTCGAATGCTGCAAATGGCGCGATTGCCAGCGTTTCAGGGATCGTGCAAACGCCTAATTCTGAGCTGGTGCAGGTAAAGTACAACCGGCTGGTGCCGGAGACGGTGCAGGGTTCGTTGGATGACCCGCAGATCCGCCAATTGTTGATGTTAGGGACCAAGCTTGCTACGAATAATGACGTCCATGCGGATTCGGTGGCGTTGTTGGCGAGCGAGTGCCGCGCTGGCCATAGTTGCGATGGCGGTGACGATGGTACCAACCAGATTCGGGCGACGTTGGTGTCGTCGCTGCGGACCGATAAGAGTGCAGCCGTGCGTTTGAAGGCGCTAAATGGACTTGAGCCGTATATTGCTCAGGATGAACATGTTCGCGACGCAGTGCTGGATGCTTTGCTGTATGACCAGAGTGCGGAAGTGCGGACGCAGGCGATCTCGATGCTGACGCCTGTGCAGGCCGATTCGAGCGTGCGGCAGGTGTTGCGTACCGTGTCTTCTCAGGATGTAAATCCCGCAATCCGCAATGCTTCTTTTCAGGTATTGCAGGGATCGGCTGATATCCAGTAGATGCGCATGCTGCGAGTGGCCATGAGGCAAAGTCTTGAATCCGTTGGGCTTAGGTGGCGCCCGGGACTGGGTCTATGGCGGTTCTGCGGGGCGGGTGCGGTTGTCGTGCTGGTGGTGGCTTGTCAAATTGCTCATTCTGAACGGCTAACTTTCTATCCTACGAAGCAGGGCGGAAGTTTGTCGGGGACTGGCGGCCGGGTGGGGGCTGCGAAGGGCGTTCCGTCGCATGCGCCGGGCTACCTGGGGATTCTCTTCCAAAATCTTACGGATGAACAATTTACGTCAATGCATGTCAAGGGCGGCACCGGGGTGGAGGTGGTGATGGTGGATCATGACGGGCCGGCCGGTAAGGCGGGGTTGCAGCCGCATGATGTGATTATTCGTTTGAATGGGCAGAATGTTCCGAATGCGGAGTCGCTGAGCCGGATGATTCATGATGCCGGGGTAGGGGCGGCGGTGGCGCTCACGGTGTATCGTCGGGGGCGGCAAATTGTTGTAAACACTACCCTTGCGTATCGTGGAGAGGTGGAGAAGGAGGCGGTGGCGCGGATGGTGGAGGCGGATCCGCCGGTGAGCGACGACAGGCCGGTGGTGAACGAGTTTGGGGTGGGGGATCCAGCTGACTCGGTGGCTCCTGACAAGGCTTCGCGGAGCCGGTTATTTCTTGCGCAAGTGCTTCATACTACGCCGTTTACCGGGTTAATGCTGGAGGCGATGGAGCCTCAGTTGGCGGGGTATTTTGGGGCTCCGGTGGGGGTGGGATTGCTGGTGGAGGCGGTGGCGCCGAACAGTCCGGCGGCTACGGCTGGTTTGAGGGCCGGGGATGTAATCCTAAAGGCTGATTCTATTGATGTTAAGTCGAATGGGGCATGGGTGAAGGAGCTGCACGAGACGCGCGGGCATGCGATTGTGCTGGTGGTGCTTCGGGACAAGCAGGAAGTTCATATCTTGTTGATTCCAGACCTGAAGAAGCATTCCAAGGTGGTTTGGCCGTTCTTTGCCGGGACGTTGCCGGTGGCTGCGTAGCCGCACATCCGTTGAAATTAGTGTAGCTATAGCCTCGTTTGGGGTGCACACAGGTGTGTATAGCCCGGTTTCGGGACGTCTTTTTGGGGGATAGCTGAGTGGGCAGTCAGTTATTCCATCCAGCTGCCGGGGCCTATTTTTTGACGGCGGCTGGCTTGCCTTCCTGGACGTAGTTTTTGTTCCAGGAGGGAATCTCGGCGACGTAGGTGCCGGGCTTCTCGATGACGCACTGGCAGCCGAGGCGGGAGTTGAGCTGGAGGCCGGGGGCCATGTCGAGGCGGTCGAGCTCGAGGTCTTCGGCTTCGGAGACGCCTTCGGCGCCCTTCTTGAGGAACATGTGGCAGGTGGTGCAGGCGGCGACGCCCCCGCAGGCGTGGTCCATGAAGATGCCGTAGTTTTCGGCGACGTCGAGGAAGCTCATGGGCTGGCCGTGGCCGTCGTAGGGGAGCGTGTCGAAGACGAACTCGACGGTTTTGTTTTCTGGCTCGAAGGTGACGCGGACCATGTTTTCAGCGGGGGGCTTGGAGAGGTCGATTTCGGGGAGAGGAGTGCTTTCGTGATCAGACATGACTTCTCTAGTTTAGAGCTTGTCGTGGGGTTGTGCTGCGACGGGGAAAATTGAGGTGGCGGGTTGGCGGTCGACGATTCGACTTGGGGTGAAACGCTGGCTAGTTTTCGAACTCCGTGTCTGGCTGTGGCAGGACGTCGGTGGGCCGGGCAATCCAGACATACAGGGTGGGCAACAAGAAGACGCTGATTACGAGCGCGCAGACGAGGCCACCGACAATGACGATGGCAAAGGGGCGTTGAGCGTCGGATCCGATGCCATGTGAGAGAGCGGCGGGCAACAGGCCGAGGGTTGCGACGAGCATGGTCATCATGATGGGCCTGAGCCTAAGGACAGCGCCTTCGACCGCGGCGTCCTTGACGGGATAGCCGTTGACGCGCATCTGGTTGATGTATTCGAGCATGATGATGCCGGTTTGCACGGAGACGCCGAAGAGCGCGAGGAAGCCAACACCTGACGAGACGCTGAAGTGTGTGCCGCTTAGGAGAAGTGCAAGCAGGCCGCCGACGGGGGCGACTGCGACATTGCACAGGATCAGCAGCGCCCATTTGAGCGAACTGAACATTCCGTACAAGATCATGAAGATCATCAGGACGGTAATTGGGAGGACAAGTTCGAGGCGCCGTGAGCTGCGTTGCTGGCTCTCATATTCTCCGGCCCAGTCCAGGTGATAGCCGACGGGCAATTTGACTTGCCTGTTGACCTTGTCGATGGCTTCGCGGACGGTGCTGCCGAGGTCGCGACCGCGGACGCTGTATTTGATTGCGACGTAACGCATGGCGCCCTCGCGGTAAATCTCTTCGGCGCCATCCTGCACGGTGACGTGGGTGAGCTGGGCGAGTGAGACGCGTTCGCCGGAGGGCGCGAGCAGCCGGATGTTGGAGATCTCTTCGGGGGTGGAGCGGTAGGCCGGGTCGTAACGCACCATGACGTCATAGCGGGCTTCGCCGTCGAGGACCTGGGTAACGGGAGCGCCGTCGATGGTACCGCCGACGGCGCCTTCGATGGCGGCCTGGACATCTGCGACATTGATGCCGTAGCGATTGGCGGCAGCGCGATCTACGGTGTATTCGAGATTGGGCTGGCCGATGACGCGGAAGAGGCCTAAATCCGCTACGCCGCGGATATGACTCATCACGCTGACAATTTCATCGCCCTTCTGTTCGAGCGTTTTGAGATCGGAGCCGTAGAGCTTGACGGCGAGCTCGCCCTTGACGCCGCTGACGGCTTCCTCGACGTTGTCTGAGATCGGCTGGGAGAAGTTCCAGACGACGCCGGGCGTTTTTTGCAGCTCGCGATTGATGGCGGCGATGAGCTCGTCCTTGTTTTCGTGGAAGACGGGCCGCCAATCCTTCTTGGGTTTGAGGTCGACAAAGTATTCGGTGTTGAAGAAGCCGGTGGTGTCGGTGCCATCGTCGGGACGCCCTGTCTGGCTGATGACCTGGGTGACTTCGGGGAAGCTCGCCATGACGATGCGCGCGTGGTCGGTGATGGCAAGGCTCTCGGTGGGGCCGGTGCTGGGGGCGAGGGAGCCTCGGACCCAGAGAGCGCCTTCGTCGAGATGGGGAAGGAATTCGGAACCGATGACACCACCGAAGACAAGGAAGATGCCCAGGGCGAGCAGACCGGAGGCGACGCCGATCGGGACAAACTTGTGATCGATTCCCCAGAGGGCTGCGCGCCGATAGTGTGTGGTGATCCATTGGAGGACAGGGTTCTCCCATTCCGTGGTGCCTCTCGGAAAGAGAAAGCTCGCCAGCACGGGCGCGATGATCATGGAGAAGATCAGGGCGCCGAGGAGGGCGAAGGCCACGGTCCAGGCCATGGGTTTGAAGAGCCGCCCCTCAACGGATTGCAGTGTGAAGATGGGGAGGTAGGTGGTGATGATGATTGCGATTGCGTAGAAGACCGGACGCTGGACTTCGTGTGCGGCTTCGCGGATCTGTTGCATCGCGGTCTTGTCGGCCTGGCGGTGATGGCTGAGATGACGGACGATGTTCTCCACCATGACGACTGCCCCGTCGACGACCATTCCAAAGTCAAGCGCGCCGAGGGAGAGCAGGTTGGCGGGGATGTGGCGGAGGTCGAGGCAGATGGAGGCGAACATGAGCGCAAAGGGAATCGTGATGGCGACGATCAAGGCGCCGCGAAGATTACCCAGAAAGATAAACAGGATGATGACGACCAGGATGATGCCCTTGGTCAGGTTGTCGAGCACGGTGGTGGTGGTGAGATGGAGCAGATCGCTGCGGTCGAGGAATGGAACGATTTTCACGCCGGGGGGAAGTACGTGCTCGTTGAGCTCCTTCACCTTTGCGTGGATTCCGGCGAGCGCGACGTCGGAGTTCTCTCCTTTTTGGAGAAGGACGATGCCTTCCACGACGTCGTTATCGTCGATGATTTTGCCGTCTTCGCGGCGGATTTCTTTGGGAGTCATGTCGCAGGTGCCGTCTTCGGGCTTGCAGCTTTTGCCGATCTGGCCAAGGCGAATCTTGGGACCCTGAATGACGCGCGCGACATCGGAGACATGAATGGGCGTGCCGTTGGATGTCTTGAGGACTACCTGCTCGATGTCGTGAACGTTGGTGAAGAGGCCGACTTCCTGGACATTGATCTGTTGCGAGCCCTGCTCGATAAAGCTGCCGCCGGCGTTGACGTTATTGGCGGCGATCTGCTGCTGAACCTGCTGGATGGTGAGGCCGTAGGAGATGAGCTTGTCGGGGTCGAGGATGACCTGATACTCGCGGGTGACGCCACCGAAGCTGGAGACGTCGACGACGCCGGGAACGCCGCGGAAGGCTTTTTCAAGTTGCCAATCCTCGATGCTCTTGAGCTGCATGGTGTCGATGGAGGGGTTGGTGCTTCTGAGGGTGTACCAGTAGATTTGGCCGACGGGACTCCAGTCGGTGCCGATCTGTGGCTGGAGTCCTGTGGGGAGAGTGACCTGGCTGAGGCGCTCGAGGACCTTCTCGCGGTTCCAATTGTCTTCGCTGTCGTCATCGAAGATCATGGTGACGCTGGAGAGGCCGGCGAGGGTTGTGGAGCGGAGGTGGGTCATGTGGGGAATGCCGGCCATGCCGATCTCGAGGGGGATGGTGACCTGCTGCTCGACATCTTCCGCGGAGCGGCCGGGCCATTGCGTGATGACGTTGACGTAGTTATTGGCCACGTCGGGATAGGCTTCGACGGGGAGGTTATGGAAGGAGACGATTCCCCAAGCGAAGAGCAGTATCGCCGCAATCAGCACAATGAATCGGTTGTTGAGTGACAGGTCGACGAGACGCTTGATCATTCTGGCTCCGCTACTTGCTTCGGGTCATGGTGAGATCGATCGCACATTCGTCGAGCTTCGCCCTGAGGAGTCCAGGTTCGCTTGCTGGAAAGAACCATGCGGTTTCAAGACACGCACCTTGAAGAAGGAGCGATCGGGGGTGGGTGGAGGCTGGTTTTCCGCGTTGGCAGTGGGAGCAGCCCCCAACACCCGAAGCGATGATCTCAAACTTGGGCAGGCAAGGATGACTATCTTCCGGCCAGCAGAACTGATCTTCCGAGTGGCAGAAAACGATCGTTTGATTCGCAGGGGTTATCTTTTGATCGATGACGCAGCGGAGACTACGACTGTGCTCTTCGACGGGCTACGACCGACGGCGAGGGATGGGCAGGGATGTCCTGAGGGCTCGCGAAGTTGAGTTATCGGCAAGGTGGTTTTCAGTTGTTTGGAATGGGTCGCGTGGTGGGGGTTGGAGGGTCAGGCTCTGAGTTGGGTGGATTGCAGGGGGCGCCTGGGCCAGGAGATGTCGAAGCGGGTGCCTTCGCCCCAGGTGGATTGGATGTTTACGTCGCCGCCGTAGCGGGAGAGGATCTGGCGGACGGTCCAGAGGCCCATGCCGTTGCCGTGTGCGCCCTTGGTGGTGACGCCGAACTCGAAGATGCGTGAGAGGACTTCGGGGGCGATGCCGGTGCCCTGGTCGGTGACGGTGATGTCGACCATGTTGGGCAGGCCCTTGACGGAGACGGTGACCCTTGCACCGGGCCGCGTTACGGCTTCGCAGGCGTTGCGGACGACGTTGAGGAGAACCTGGCGGGTTTCGCCGGCGTAGCATTCGACGGTGCAGTCGCCGTGGGCGTCGACGTGGAAGGCGATGTTCTTTTCGCGGATGAGGGGGTCGATGAGGAAGCGGATGGAGTCGAGTGCGGCGCAGATGTCGATGAGCTCGAGCTGGTCGGTCTGGCGGATGAAGGAGAGGCTGGACTGGGCGATGTCGAGGACGCGGCTGGCTTCTTCGGCGGTGGTGTGGGCGAAGGCGGCGATTTCGCGGGAGACGCCGTCGGAGGTGAGGATGAGGTGCTGGAGGTTCTGGATGGCCTCGAGGGGGCCGCGGATTTCGTGGCTCACGGTGGCGGACATGCGGCTCCAGTCTTCGAGTTTTTGCGCGGCGAGGAGGCTTTCCTGCATCTGGAGGCGCTGGGTTTCGGTGTTGGCGAGGCGGTCGGCGTAGTCGTTGATGCCGAAGGCGATGGTGGCTGCGCGGCGGATGAGCATGACGGCGACGTAGGCGGAGAGAGCCGCGGTGATGATGTTGGTCCAGGCGTCGATCCAGAAGACGGGGACCCAGGTGGTGATGACTTCGAGGAGGTGGGTGGAGCCGCAGGCGATGATGAAGAGCGCGAAGCCGATGACGAAGTAGATCCAGTCGCGGGCGATGACGCGGCCGGTTCGGCGAGCGAGATAGATGAGGGTGATGCTGATGATGAGATAGCTGATAAAGGTGATCAGGTTGGTGATCACCATGGTCCAGATAAGGTTTGGAGCTGAAGCCCAGCAAACCGCATGGGGCATGAGGGGAACGACAGTCATCGTCAGCTGCTTTCCAGTCCGTTGTGGGAGAAATCTCTAGTCGGGGCCCGGTGTACGCCTGGTTGTGGATCGAGAAGTGAGTCAGTGGTTAGTTTGCAACGGTAAATCGTGGTGCTGGATTCTGGCAACTTCAGGACAGTGGCGGTTGGTGGAGGGCCCGAAGACGTTCAGCGTCGCGACGGGAGTTCGGCAGCGGAGAAGAGTGCGGGTGGCTGAGTTTGGGAGTTGCGCTGCTTAACAGCGGTTGGACGCGGGCAGTCGGCGGGCTGTTGCCTCGGGGGAGATTTTTTGGCTGTACTTGGGGGCGGCGGCTGGCTTAGCCTTGATGGAACGTGGTGCGTGACACAGGGCCGGTGGTGGCGTTAAAGTGCTTTGTCGGGTACAAGACATTTTAAATTATATGAAAGTGGTACGTTAGGCGGACAGTCCTCCCAACTGTACGGATGTGTTGCGTGAGCCCGCGGCGGAGGTGTGGCGGGGCAATCGTGGATAGGTTTGAGCATGATGCCAAGCGAACGATCTGAAAGAGTTCGGGGGAAGGATGGCGCGCTGGTGACGGGCGAGGAGCGGGTGTATGCCACTGGGGAGATGGCGGAATGCATTCGGGAGTTTGCGTGGGAGCGGACGCCGCTGGGGGCGATGGCAGCGTGGCCGGACAGGCTGGTGACCTCGGTCAACATGATTTTGGAGAGTTATTTCCCGACCGTGTTGTTGTGGGGACCAGAGCTGGTGGTGTTGTACAACGACGCGTATATGCCGTTCATGGCGGAGAAGCACCCGAAGTTTTTGGGGCAGCCGGGGAGCGTGTGCTGGAGTGAGGCGTGGCATATTATCGGGCCACCGCTGGAGGCGGCGCTGGAGCGTGGGGAGCGATTTTATTTTGAGAACAATCTGGTGCCGGTGGTGCGCCAGGGTGAATTGAAGGATGTGTACTGGACGTACAGCTACAGTCCGATACGCGATGGGGCGGGCGCCGTTTGCGGCGTGATGGCGATTGCGCAGGATGTGACGGAGAAGCTGGCTGCGGAAGAAGAGCGCGATGCGATTGCGGCGAATCTGAAACATGTGCTCGAGAGCACTACGGATGGCCTGGCTACGCTGGACAAGGAGTGGCGCTATACCTACATCAATGAGCGGGGAGCCCAGATGGTGGGAGTGCCGGCGGCTGATTTGATCGGGCGGGTGCTGTGGGAGCGGTTTCCGGGGATCGAGGAGAACGAGTTTGGGCGGGAGTATTTGGCGGCGGTGGAGACGGGGAAACCTCGTCACTTTGATGCGTATTATCCGGAGCCGCTGAATGTGTGGCTGGAGTGCCACTGCTATCCGACCGAGCAGGGGCTCTCGGTTTACTTCCGCAATGTGACGGAACAGAAGATAACGGAGAAGGCATTGCGGGAGAGCGAGTCGCGCTTTCGCAAGCTGTTCGAGAGTGACCTGATGGGGATTGGGATTCCGGACAGGTTTGGAGGGTTTCGGGATTGCAACGACGCGCTGTTGCGATTGATTGGATACACGCGCGCGGACCAGGATGAGGGGTTGGTGCGGTGGGACACGATGACTCCGGTTGAGTATGGGGAGATTGATGCTGCGCACATCAAGGAAGCACTGGAGCGCGGAAGCTGCACGCCGTATGAGAAGGAATACATCCGCAAGGATGGGACGCGGGTTCCGATTTTGTGCGGGTATGCGCTGCTGGAGGATGGCGGCGACGAGTTTATCGGGTTTGTGCTGGATTTGAGTCGACAGAAGGGTGCGGAGAAAGAGCTGCGAGAGCGGGAGGAGCGATTCCGCGTGCTGGCCGAGAGCCTACCGGCCATGATCTGGATGTCGAATGCGACTGGAGAGAACTTTTACTGCAATCGGCGGTACCCGGATTACCTGGGTGTTGATGAAGCGGAGACGATGGGGTTTGGGTGGAAGAGGTTTGTGCATCCCGAGGATGTTGCGAAGACAGATGCGATATGGGAGCGGTGCTTCGAGACTTCGGAACCGTACGTGGATGAGTTGAGGTTGCGGCGGAAGGATGGGATGTATCGTCATTTTCTGGCGCGCGCGGTGCCGGTGAAGAACGATGCAGGTGAGTGTGAACGCTGGATTGGGAGCGCGACGGATATTCACGATCAGAAGCTGGCGGAGGCGGCGCTGAGGAAGTCAGAGAAGCTGGCGACGGCGGGGCGGCTGGCGGCGAGCATTGCACACGAGATCAACAACCCGCTGGCGGGGGTTACGAATGCGCTGTACCTGGCGCTGCTGGATGCATCGCTGCGAGACGAGACGCGAGATTACCTGAAGACGGCAGAGCAGGAGTTGATGCGGGTTTCGCATATGACGACGCAGACGCTGCAGTTTCATCGGCAGTCGAATATGCCGGCGCGCGTGGATGTGAGCGAGATTGTGGACTTTGTGCTGGAGCTGTTTCGGGGACGGATGGCGAGCAAAAATATTGTGGTGAACGCGGAGAGCGAGCGAGGAGCGTTTGCTACGTGTATCGCGGACGAGGTTCGGCAGGTGGTGGCGAACCTTGTGGGCAACGCGGTGGACGCGATGCCGGAGGGCGGAAGGTTGCGGGTGCGCGTGCGGCCGGCGCGGGGATGGGCGAAGGGTTGGGTGGAAGGGGTGAAGATTGCTATCGCCGATACCGGACATGGAATTCCGGCGATGGTGCTGGAGCATATCTTCGAACCGTTTGTGACGACGAAAGAGAAGACGGGGATTGGGTTGGGGCTGTGGGCATCGGACGAGATTGTGCGGAAGCACGGGGGATGGATACGGGTGCGGAGTTTGAGCGAGGGCGCCGTGTCGGGGACTGCGTTTGCGATCTTTATTCCGGCGAGTATGCCGGCGGACGATCGGTAGCTTGCGCTGCGTGATCTATGAGTGCGGCGGAGGTGGGGTTGCGGATTGGGACGCCCTGGGTGCAGGTGCGGGAGGCCCCGACTCTGGAAGGTCGTCGCGGACTTCGAAGACGAGCAGCTGCGAGGTTCCATCGGGCAACGGTTTGTAGGCGACTACGGCGGGCAAACCTGCGAGGTGGAAGCAGGGAGTGTAGTGATCCTCGCCGACCCAAAGCGTGTCGGCGAACCCATTCTCAAGAGGACCTGTAGCGAACAGGTTGAGGGCGGGGGCACTGTGGTCGGCGGGCTGCAGGAGGACGGTGAGGCCGGCGGTTCGGCTGCAGTTGGTGCTGAGGATCGTGCCTCGCGCGATGGTTGCATCGGCAGGCAGAGCGAGGGTTAGGGGAGGACCATCGCCGCGCATGTTCGGGGGAACCTGATTCCAGAGATCAACGGCTTCGTCATGGTCGGAGCCGGGCCAGCGGGCTGCGACTTGTCGAGCGTAGGCTGCTGCCATCGCGGGCTGGTGATTCTGGAGGAGGATGCGTCCGGTCAGCAAGTGATATTCGGCGCGCCAAGGCTCCAGTTGCTCCGCGGCCAAGGAGGCTTGATAGGCCGCGTCGAGGTGTCCCTGGCGCCAATCGATCAGCGCGAGTTCGACGAGTGCGGGGGCAAACTTTGGCGCCTTGGCGTTGATGGCTTCGAGAGCATGTTGGGTCTGCTCGAGCTGGTCGGGAGTTTGTTGTTTGAGTGGAGTGCCGGACATGAGGAGAGCGAAGGCGGATCGGTAGGAGGAGGGATCGGCGTCGATTGCTTTGCGCCACTCTTTTCTTGCGTCAGAGTCCTGACCGGCGCGCCAGGCGAGAAAACCGAGTTCTTCGTGGGGACCGGCGAGGTTGGGGTTGGCTGACTCCGCTGCCTGGAGCAGCGTGAAGCCGGACGCGAAGTCATGGGCACCCACATCGAGTGAGCCGAGATCGTAGTCTGCCTCCGCGGTGGTGAGGGTCCTGACGGAAAACGAATTGGGATCCGGACCTTGAACCTGTCGCATCACGCCGCCCGAGAAGGCGAACGTTGAAATATAGTTGGAAAGTTTTTGTTGAAATGCTGCGGGATCGCCGAAGGTTTGCCGGAACGCGTCCTGCTGCGGTGTGCCTTGCTCCATCAGCCTGACGAAGCTGGTTAGCTTCTCACCGTGGCCCATGTGGCTTCCATAGGAGATGTAGTGGACCATTGCCCAGGCTTCGCCGTAGAAGAGGTCGTCCCGGAACTTGTCGTTGAAGAAGGTGGCAGAGGTGGCGGTCATCATTTGCGGCACGGGGATGAGCGGCTCGCTCTTGAGGTGATCGAGGCGGACGGAAGGCCCACCAATGTAGATGTGGTTGCCGTCGAAGCGGGTGTAGGCATAGAACTCGGCGAGGCCCTCATCTAGCCACGTAGGCATCCAATGGAGGTTCGCGTGGAGGATGGTGTGGGTGTACTCGTGGAAGACGACTGCCTGGCTGAGGTTGCCGGAGCTATCGAGACGAACCAAGGCGAACTGGCGCTCCCAGCCGCGAACGAATTGGCCTGAAACTTTATCGCGCTGATTCCAGAAGGCGGGCGCGAGGGCCTGAAGACCTTGCTCGTGCACGGCAACGATGAGCAGGGGCGCGTCTATGTCCAGGACCGGGTTCCTGAAGAGCGTGGCGAAGACGGAACGCATCTGCTCGAATTCGTTGGCGACATCGCGACCGTCCTTGTCGGAGCCGTCTGTAACTACACGGAAGTGGGGGCTTTGAATCTCGCGCCACGTTTGTGCTGAGGCCGTGGAGAGACGCACGAGCGCAAGATAGGCAACGGTGCAAGCGAGCAGATGGCGCAGAAGAGCTGAACGCCTGGGCATCAGAGTATTGTGGGCAGGGGTGGGATGCTCGTCAAGGAAAAGTTCGAGGGCGTGGAGACGCATGTGGCGGAGGGTATGCGCTCGGCGTGGCGGGGGCGGTAGAATTCGAGCGTGAGGGGGGCGGCGAACTTGTCGGAAACGCAACGGTCTACTGGTCGACGTATGCTGGGGTGGATGGCGCTGGCGGTGGTCGCGCTGGGGGTTGCGGTGCAGGCGATTCGGCCGTCGCTGGGAAAGCCTGCGGGGCCGCAGGTGGAGGTGGCGGTGCCCCCGGAGGTGAAGGCGATTCTGGTGCGGCGATGTTATGCGTGCCACTCGGATGCGCCGCAGCTGGTGTGGTGGGATCGCGTGGTGCCGGCGTACTGGGTGGTGTCGTCGGATGTGAAGCGGGCGCGGGCGGCGCTGAATTTTTCAACGCTGGGGACGAAGCCTGCGGCGGTGCAGCAGGCGGAGTTGTATGAGAGCGTGAACCAGATTGCGCTGGGAGCGATGCCGCTGCGGCTTTACTTGATTGGGCATCCGCATGCGGGGGTTACGGCGGAGGAGCTCGCGGTTTTGAAGCATTATTTGGCGCCGTTTCAGCCGGCGAGTGGGCCGAGTGGCGCGGCGGCGGGTGAGGCTCCGAAACATTTGACGGCGCCGGCTGCGCCTTCGCCGAATGGGGTGCCGTTTCTGCCGGGGTATGCGGACTGGAAGGTGGTGAGCACTACGGATCGCGGCGACAATCACACGGTGCGAATTATTACGGGGAATGATTTGGCGATTGGTGCGATTGAGAAGCATCAGCTGCCTTCGTGGCCGGAGGGTGCGGCGTTTGCGAAGATTACGTTTCAGGCCGCGGACGATGGGCATGGGCATATTGTGGCGGGGAAGTTTGTGCAGGTGGAGTTTATGGAGAAGCATCGGGTGCAGTATGCGGGCACGGGGGGGTGGGGGTATGCGCGGTTCAAGGGCGCTGAGTTGAAGCCTTATGGGAACGGGCCGCACTTTGATAATGAGTGCCTGGGGTGTCATGAGCCAGTGCGCGATAACGACTATGTGTATACGCTGCCGCTGCCGCGGTCGGGAGGGTCGCGATGAGGGTGCGGGCGATTGTGGGTGCGGCGGTGTTGGTGATGGTGTGCGGGTGTGGGGGGAAGAAGATTGCGGATGCGGATTTGTATAACGTGCAGGCGGGAGTTGCGGCGGGGCTGCCGTATCCGGTGATGGAGTGGAAGGCGATTACTACGGTGGTGGATCGCGGGGCGGAGACTACGGGGACGCTGTTTGGGAATGATGCGGCGGTGAGCGCGGCGCGGGCAGGGGTGGCGTACCCGGCGGGTGCGGTGCTGGGGTTGGTGACGTGGAGGCAGCGGGAGGATCCGCACTGGTTTGGGGCGCGGATTCCGGGGGCGGTGATGTCGGTGGAGTTTGTGGAGGTGGGGACGTCTCCATTGGATCGGGAGTTTGTGGGGACACCTTGGAGAGAGGTGAGTGGGACGCGGGCGTCGGAGATTTTGGCGATGAAGGCGGCGGTGGCGCCGTAGGTTGCGCCGCAGGTTGCGCTGCAGGGGAGAGCGGATTGTGTGGGGGATGATATGCAGAGATTCTTATTGAGACGTGACGAGGCAAGCTGCTAGTCTGAGGCCTCTCCAGGAGATGCCTGTGCGATTGAACCGCTCTGTTCCTCCTTGCCCGGTGATTCCCGTTGTGATGTATCCCGATCCGGGGGTTGCGGCGGATTGGCTTGTAAAGGCATTCGGATTCAGGGTGAGGTTGCGGATCGCGAATCATCGCATCCAGATGCGGGTGGGCGAGGGGTGCGTGACGATTGCGGAAGGCAACGTGATTCCGAACCGGTCATGTGTTGTGCAGGTGCGGATTGAGAATGCGGTGGAGCACTGCGAGCGAGCGCGATGCGCGGGAGCGAAGATCCTGACGGAACCTGTGGAGCACGTTTACGGGGAGCGGCAGTACAACGCCGAGGATTTCTATGGGCACGTGTGGGACTTTACAGAGACGATGAAGGACGTGGAACCGGAGAGCTGGGGAGGCGTTTCGGTGGAGCTGTAGGTTGGAGTGACGCGGTGCATCGATGAGGGTGGAACGACTTCTGTTGCGACGCTATGATGGCGGGTATGAATTCTCGCGCGATGAAGCTCGTGTTGCTGGCGTGCGTTGTTGGTCCGGCGGTGGGGCAACAGGCTGGATCGATTCGGCGGCTGGATGGGACAACGATGACTACGGGGGAAGCGGAGACGATTGCGGCGTCGGAGTTGAAGGCCGATGGCGTGATGGGGGCGGAGATTGCGATTCTGAATCACGGGCACACGGTGTGGACGTATGGCTATGGGCTGCGCGATGCGGCGAAGAATCTGCCGATGACGGCGGACACGAATACGTGGGCGGCTTCGATTACGAAGGCGGTGTTTGCGACGTGGGTGATGCAGCAGGTGCAGGGTGGGCGCGTGAATCTGGATGAGCCGGTGGCGAAGATTCTGACGCAGCCGCTGAATGAGGTGGAGCATTACAAGGTTACGGGGTCGGAGGTGGTGAAGGACCCGCGATGGGCTACGGTGACGCCGCGGATGATGTTGTCGCACACGTCAGGGTTTGCGAACTTCAGCGAGCTGGAGCCGGACGGCAAGATTCATATTCACTTCACGCCGGGGACGCGGTTTGCGTACTCGGGCGAGGGACTGAATGTGTTGCAGTATGCGCTGCAGGATCGGATGCATTTGCAGGTTGCAGATGCGATGGAGGAGAGCATCTTTCGGCCACTGGGTATGACGCAGACGGGGATGGTGTGGCAGCCGTCGTTTGATGCGAACGCTGCGCTGCGGTATGACGCGAGGGGGAGACTGATTGGAGCAACCCATCGCAGAGATGCGAAGGCAGCGGGTTCGATGACGACCAGCGCGCATGATCTGGCGTTGTTTCTGGAGGCGCTGCTGGGGAAGAAGATCTTGAATGCTGCGACGGAGAAGGAGATGTTGACGGAACAGGTTGCGATCCATGCGACGCACCAGTTTCCTCCGTTTGAGGAGTCGACTGGGAATGATGGCGAGGCGGTGGGGCTGGGGTATGCGCTGGGGTGGGGCGTACTGCCGCGAACGAAGTATGGGCCTGCATTTTTTAAGGAAGGGCATGGAGACGGCGCGGAGAATTATGCCCTCTGCTTTGAGCGCAGCGGGGATTGCATGATTCTTTTGACCAACAGCGATAACGGCGAGCTGGCGTTTCGGCCGCTGCTGGAGAAGCTGATGGGAGATACGGTGACGCCGTGGGTGTGGGAGGGCTACACACGCGAGCAGGTGCTCGGCAACGAGGAGCACACGAAGAAGTGAAGGTTGGGGCGGCTTAGTCTTCGGTGGATTCGCCGGGGGTATCGGGGTCGGCTTCGGCGCGCTCGATGTCGTTGGTGGGGGTGGTGGATTGCACCTCGGCTTTGGCGAAGGCGTGGGGGGCGGTGGGGGCGTTGCCGAGAGAGCCGCCGAGATTTTCGCCGGCGGCGGACATGGTTTTGCCGCCGATGGCCCCGGTGACGGCGGCGTCCATCATGAGCTCGGCGAAGCGGCGGGTGGACTGGTCGAGGTAGCCGATGGCGTCGCGAATGGCTTTGTAGTCGTCGCCCTGCATGATGCGGCGGAGCTCGGTGGCGTGGGACTCGATGGAGGCGTGCTCGGCGGGGGTGAGTTGGTGCCAAGCGGCGGAGGTGTGGCCTTTGGCGACAGCGTCGAGGATGGTCTGGGCTTCGTTGCGGGCTTCGATGAGTTGACGCGCGGTGATGTCCTGCTCGGCGTGGTCGAAGGATTCGAGGATCATGGTTTCTACCTGCTCGTCGGTGAGGCCGTAGGTGGGTTTGACTTCTACCTGCGCCTCCTGACCGCTGCGCTGTTCGCGCGCGCTGACATGTAGGATGCCGTTGGCGTCGATGAGGAATTTGACTTCGATGCGCGGGAGGCCGGCGACCATTGGGGGAATGCCTTTGAGGTCGAAGCGGGCTAACGAGCGGCAGTCTTTGGCTAGTTCGCGCTCGCCCTGGAGGACGTGGATGGCGACGTTGGTCTGGCCGTCTACGCCTGTGGTGAAGTGCTCGGTGGCAGAGGCGGGGATGGTGCTGTTGCGCTGGATGATTTTGGCGACTACGCCGCCGAGGGCTTCGATGCCGAGGGAGAGGGGCGTGACGTCGAGGAGGAGGAGGTCGTTGGTGGCGGCGTTTTCTGTGCCGGAGAGGATTTGCGCTTGCACGGCGGCGCCGAGGGCTACGACTTCATCGGGGTTGAGTTCGGTGTGGAGCTTGCGGCCGCGGGCTTCGAGGTCGAAGAGCTGCGTGACGAGGGCTCGGACGGCGGGGATGCGGGTGGAGCCGCCTACCATGACGACTTCGTCGATTTGATCGGGGGTGAGTTGCGCGTCTTTGAGGGCTTGCTTTACGGGTGCGGCGGTGCGCTGGATGATGGGCGCGATGAGTTGCTCGTATTGGGCGCGGGTGATTTCGCGGGCGTAGGTGAGGGGCGCGCCAGAGCTTGTGGAATCCCACGTCTCAGAAGCGAGACGTGGGGCACCCGGGATTTGTAGCGTGAGGCGAGCGGTGTCTGCGTTGCTTAGGGCGATTTTGGCGTCGATGACGGCTTTGCGGAGTTGTTGGATGACTTCGGGGTTGGTGGAGACGTCGATGCCGAGGTCGCCCTTGATGTCGTCGAGGGCTACGGCGGTGAGGAGGAGGTCGATGTCGTCGCCGCCGAGGTGGGTGTCGCCGCCGGTGGCGATGACTTCGAAGATGCCGTCGTGGAGCTTGAGGATGGAGATGTCGAAGGTGCCGCCACCGAAGTCGTAGACGGCGATGATGCCGTCCTTCTGTTTGTCGAGGCCGTAGGCGAGGGCGGCGGCGGTGGGCTCGTTGACGAGGCGGAGGACGTCGAGGCCGGCGATGCGGCCGGCGTCTTTGGTGGCCTGGCGTTGGGCGTCGTTGAAGTAGGCGGGGACGGTGATGACGGCCTTGGTGACTTCGGCGCCGAAGAAGCGCTCGGCGTTGCGTTTGAGCTGGAGGAGGATGTAGGCGGAGATTTCGGGGGGCGTGAGGGTGAGGCCGCCTACGTTGAGTTTGAGGACTTCGCCGGGTTTGAGGTTGGGGGCGAGGTGGAAGGGGAAGTGTTCGAGCTCGGGCTGGACATCGGCGAGATCGCGGCCCATGAGGCGCTTGACGGAGTAGACGGCGTTGGCGGAGTTGGTGAGCAGCACGTTGCGCGCGGCATTGCCTACCGAGAAGCCCTGCGCGGTGTCCTGGTCGAAGGCCACGACGGAGGGGACGATGGGGGAGCCGTCTTCGCCGGGGATGACGGCGGGGGTGTCGCCCTGCATGAAGGCGATGAGGGAGTTGGTGGTGCCAAGGTCGATGCCGACGACGGGTGCTGCCAAGGAAGGCCTCTTTCAGGAGCGTGCTGGTGCGTGGACGCCCATCTTCTATTTTCGCTTATTTTGATGGATGGATTCAGCTCCATGACAGATTGGCGGCTTTAAGCTCGGCGGCTGAAGCCGGTATTGCGGCGAGGAAGATTGGCACGGCTGAAGCCGTGCCCCTTCGAGCAGGAGTGTGTCGGGAGCGGGGGCCTTGCGGCCGGTGAGTGCGAGCGGCCTCGCGCGGAAGTTCGCTGCTACTCCGGGTGGTCGGTCTCGACGAAGGCGCGGAGGCGCTGGAGGGCGTTGTCCCACTGGTTGGAGAGGGCGTCGAGGTAGTTTTTGAGGGACTGGACTGGGAGAGGGTCCAGCTCATAGAGGCGCTCGCGGCCGGAGCGGGTGCAGCGGACGATACGCGCGCGCTCGAGGACGCGGAGGTGCTTGGTGATGGCCTGGCGGGTGAGTGGGGAGTTGTGGGCGAGGTCGGTGATGGAGCGCTGGCGGCCGTTGCTTAGCTTGGTGAGGAGGGCGAGGCGGGTCTCGTCGCCGAGGGCGGCGAAGAGCGGGGCGTGGCTGTGAGGGCGTGCGCGCTGGTTATGGATGCTGGGCGACATAGGCCTCGATGTTGTGGATTTGTGCGGCCCAGCCTCCGCTGTTCTTGAGGAAGGCTTCGGCGCGGCGGGCGGCGGGGACGTTTTCGAAGCCGGACTCGGTGACGCGCAGGAGGGTGCCGGCGGCGGTGGGGGTGAGGGTGAAGACGACGAGGGTGGGGGTTTCGTGGGAGTAGTCGACGGCAGGATCGATGGCGTAGGGGTGCCAGGTGAAGGAGAAGGTGTGCTCGGGCTCGATCTTCTGGACGACGGCCTCCCACTGGAGGTGCTCGTAGCCGGGGTGAGTGATGTGGCCGGTGGAGGCCTGGCCGGGCTGGAAGGGCGCGTCGATCGAGACGCGAAACCATTCGCCGAATTGGCGGTGGTCGGTGAGGGCTTGCCAGACGCGGGAGACTGGGGCGTTGAGCTCGATGGATTTTTCGATCGTGTTGGAGTCCATATGCAACCTCTTGGTTGCATATTAGCGCAGTCGAGAGCATTGTGCAACCTTTTGGCTGCATGATGTTCAGGAGGCGCGACTGGGTCTACGGGTGTGGCTGGCGATGAGGATGGTGGCGCAGGCGAGCATGGCGAAGGCCCACATCCAGAGGAGGATGGAGTGGAAGTGGATCTCGCGGGACTCGCTGAGGATGAGGCTTTGGCCGGCGAGGACGTAGCCGCCGTTGGGGAGTGCATCGCCGACGAGGGCGACACGAATGGGCCACGCGGGCTGCCAGGTTACGCGGAACTCGCGGCGCGAACGGATGGTGTTGAAGATGCCGTGGGGAGGCTGGGGAAGAGCACCGTGGTAGGTGGCGTTTCCGGCGATGGCTTTGCCGGAGGGGTCATAGAGAACGACGAAAGGCCTGGTGCTGTTGAGCCAGTCGGGTGAGGAGATTTCTTGTTTGGGTTCGGTGAGGAGGGTGGTGGCTCCGGTGGTGCTGACGAGGTGGACGAGGTGCGCGGGCTGGCGGTCGGCGCCGCGACGAAGGATTTGCTGATTGACGACGGAGACGAGGAGAAGCAGGACGCTGAAGACGAAGGCGAAGGCGGCGACGTAGCCGGGGCTGGCGGGGGTGGCGGCGCGGAGGTGTTCGCGGAGTGCGCCGCGGAGGGTGTCGGCGGCGAGGGAGGCGGTGAAGCGGAGGGGGTGGGAGGAGCGGGCGTACTCGAGGCGCGCGGCGTCGAGCATCTCGTTGCCGTAGCGGGCGCGGAAGGTTGCGGGGTAGAGATGGAGGGCGAGAGCGTAGAGGCGGAGGCTGGGAGTGTTCATGCGAGGGACTCCGGGGTGCGGGTGAGGACGCGGACGCCTTTGCGGCGGGCGCGGGCGACCGATTGGGCGAGGCGGGTGGTTTCGGAGGCGAGGGCCTGGTGGCCGAGGGCGGAGAGGCGATAGTAGCGGCGGCGTTCGTCGTCGGTGAAGCCGGTTTCTACGATGAGACCGCTGGCAAGGAGGCGGTCAATGGAGCCGTAGAGAGTGCCGGGGCCCATGGCGATGTGCTGGCGGGCTTCGAGCATGATGGCGTAGCCGTGCTTTTCTCCGTCGGCGAGGGCGAGGAGGATGGCGAAGACGGCGGGGGTGAGGGGGACGGGGTCTTTGAAGGCGCTGGCGCTGCTCATGGGAGAGACTGTATATCCGTAGCGGATATATCGTCAAGGGAAATAGTTGCAAGAGGCGGGCGTATCTGCGAAGAAGCAGCGATCAGGGTTGGAAGACGAGGCGGACGGCGGGGTCGTCGGTGTTCCAGAGGGCGGTTACTTCGCTGAGTGGAGCGGTTTTCAGGGCAAATTGCAGGGGTTTGGTGGCTATCTGGTCGAAGAAGGCGGTGATGGCCTGGCGGATTTGTTCGAGGGAGGCGCTGCCGAAGCCGCTGCCGAGGAGTTCGAGGCCGGAGCTGCGGAGGGTGGCGGCGGGGAGGGTGATGTTGGGGCCGGCCATGTTGCCGATCTGGACGTAGCGGATGCGCGGGGCGGCGTGGTTAAGGCCGCGCTGGGCGATGGCGGAGAGGAGGGCTTCGGCGGGCGAGCCCCAGAGGTAGTCGAGGACGATGTCGATGCCGGTGGATAGCTCGTTGCGGAGGGCTGCGGTGAGGGTTTCGGCGGGTTGGTTGAGGGAGATGGTGGCGTCGGCGCCGAGGGTGGTGAGGTGGGCGAGGGCTTGCGGGTTGCGGCCAGTGGCGATGACGCGGCGGGCTCCTCGGGACTTGGCGATCTGGACGGCGAGTTGGCCGGAGACGCCGGTGGCGCCGAGGATGAGGACGCTCTCGCCGGGATGAAAATTGGCGCGCATCAGGGCGACGGCGGAGGACATGGCGGGGTTGGCGATGGCGGCGGCGGTGGCGTCGGGGAGTGCGTTGGGGACGGGAATGAGCATGTGGCCGGAGGCAATGGACTGCTCCGCGAAGGTGCCGAAGGGTGGGCGCGCGCTGCCGAAGAGGACACGGGTGCCCGCGGGATGTTGGTCAAAGGAGGACTGGAGGATTCCGACGCCGTCGACGCCAGGGATGAAGGGGAGGACGCCGGTGCTGCCGTAGTGGGTGCCGTTGGCGAGCGACTTGACGATGCGGTGGAGGGCGGCCGCGGTGACCTTGACGAGGACTTCACCGGCGTCGGGGTTGGGGATCGGGGCGTCGAAGGTGGTGTAGGTGGGCGGGGCGTCGAAGGATTGGACTACGGCAGCTTTCATGAGAGAGCCCTCCGAAATGACCTGGCTTTTAACTGTACAGGGGATGGATATCGGCGTGATGATGGTGGCTACCGACGTTGGGCCGGAGGTGCGACCATGGCTGGATCGATGCTGATTCCGAGTGTGCGATACAAGGATGCGCATGCAGCGATTGAGTGGCTGGAACGAGTGCTCGGGTTCAAACGGCAGGCGGTGTATGAAGGCCCGGATGATACGGTGGCGCATGCGCAGCTGACGTTTGGAGGGACTGGGATGTTAATGCTCGGGTCGGCAACCAACGGAGGCCCGAACCGCGACATGTATGCGCTGCCGGAGGATATTCAGGGGAGGGTTACGTCTCCGCTGTACCTGGTGGTGCCGGACTGCACACCGGTGTGGGCGCGCGTGAAGGCAGAGAAGGCCGATGTGGTGATGGAGTTGAAGGAGATGGAGTATGGCGGGAAGGCGTTTACGGTGAAAGATCCTGAGGGGTATTTGTGGTCGGTGGGGGAGTATGACCCTTGGGGGTGAGGGTGCGCGGCGTGTTGTCCGTTGTCCGTTGTCCGTTCTCCGTTGTCCGTTGTCAGTTCTCAGTTCTCAGTTCTCAGTTCTCAGTTCTCAGTTCTCAGTTCTCAGTTCTCAGTTCTCAGTTCTCAGTTCTCAGTTCTCAGCTTTTAGAACGGTGGAGGTTGCTGGATGAAAAGGTTGCCGGCGCGTCGATAGATTGGCGCGCCGGTGGTTGTTGGCTATTTTTTGTCGGCGGGTGGGGCGAAGCGTTGGACTGTGGGGTCGAGGCGGTTGCTGCCTTGGGTTTGGAGCATCCAGCCGGGGTACTCGGGGGGTAGGGCGCTTACTTCGTCGAGCTGCTTGAGTTCGTCGGGAGTCAGGCTTAGTTCGATGGCGGCGATGTTGTCTTCGAGCTGGTCGAGGCGCTTGGCCCCGATGATGATGCTGGTGACTACGGGCTTGGCGAGGAGCCAGGCCAGCGAGATGCGCGCGGCGGAGCAGTTGTGGGCCTTGGCGATGGGGGCGATGACGTCGAGGATGCGCCAGGTGCGCTCTTTGTCGACGAGGGGGAAGTCGAAGTTGGAGCGGCGGGAGTCGGCGGGCTTTTGATTTTCGCGCGAGAATTTTCCGGAGAGCAGGCCGCCGGCTAACGGGCTCCAGACGAGGAGGCCAGTGCGCTCGGCTTCCAGCAAGGGGACGATGTCGCGCTCGAGGTCGCGGCCGGCGATGGAGTAGTAGGCCTGCAGGGTGTCGAAGCGGGCTAGGTTGCGGAAGTGCGAGATGGTGAGGGCCTTGGCGATCTTCCAGGCTTGCCAGTTGGAGATGCCGATGTAGCGGACTTTGCCGCTGGTGACGAGGTCGTCGAGGGCGCGGAGGGTCTCGTCGATGGGGGTGATCGCGTCGTTGCCGTGGATCTGGTAGAGGTCGATGTGGTCGGTCTGAAGGCGACGGAGGGAGCCGTCGATGGAGTCCATGATGTGGCCGCGGGAGGCGCCCATGTCGTTGCGGCCGGGGCCGACGCGACCGAAGACCTTGGTGGCGATGACGACATCTTTGCGCGCGATGTTGAGGTTCCTGAGGGACTGGCCGAGGGTCTTTTCGCTCTCGCCTTCGGAGTAGACGTCGGCGGTATCGAAGAAGTTGATGCCGGCGTTGATGGAGGATTGGACGAGGGAGTCGGCGGTGGGCTGGTCGACGGTCCCGATGGCCTTGAACATACCGGTGCCGCCGTGGAAGGTCATGCAGCCGAAGCAAAGTTGCGAGACGAGGAGGCCGGTGTCGCCGAGAGTCTTGTATTGCATGCGGAATCCTTTGTGCCGAGTGCGGCGGTGGGTTGTTGGATGCTTGCGGGGTAAGCGAGGAATCAGAGTTGTGCGGAGAGGGAGTGGGAGGCGATGATAGCGGAAGAGAGTGGAGGTCCGATGATGAGCGGAGTTCCGTATGTGGGGTTGCTCGAGGGGCGCGACGCGGCGAAGGTGATTGCAGAGACGCCAACGCGGCTGGCGCTAATTCTTGATGGGTTGAGCACGGCGGAGATTGAGACGCGGCCGGCTCCAGGGAAGTGGAGCGTGCGCGAGATTCTAGCCCACCTGGCAGATTGCGAGATTGCGTGGAGCTGGCGGTTTCGGCAGGTGTACGGCGAAGAGCACGCGACGCTTCAGCCGTTTGAGCAGGATGCGTGGGCGAAGATCTATGATGCGTATTCGTTTGAACTGGCGTGGGACACGTTCAAGGCGCTGCGCGCGTGGAATGTGGCGTTCGTGGACGCGTTGACGGAAGCGGATAAGGCGAAGGGGTACACGCATCCGGAGCGAGGTGAGGAAAAGATGTGGACGCTGGTGGAGATCATGGCGGGGCATGATCTGCATCATTTGGCAGGGCTGAAGAAGCGCTAGCGGTGCTGGGCCGCGGCGGCTTGCTGGCGGGCTAAGTCTGCTTCGAATTCGGCACGGCTGTGGGCGATGGCTTGCTTGTAGCCGGAGGGGTCGATCCATACGGAGGGACCTTCGGTCTTCATGCGGGCCAACTTCGGAAGCAGGTTGAAGTATTCGCCGTGGGAGCTGAGGAAGATGTCGCAGGGGAGGGCTTCGAGGGTGTCGAAGGTGTGGGCGAAGTCCTGTGCGATGCCGGGGTAGGAGGCAGGGTGGCCGGGAGTGGCGACGAGGCGGTACTCGTCGAGCGCGGTGACGCTGCAAACGATGACGACGTTGAGTGGCTTGCCATTTTCGATGACCTGGGTGGTCCAGGTGGTGCAGCCGGGGGTATGGCCAGCGGTCTTGTGCGCGGTGAGGGTGATACCCCCTAACTGGACGGTACTGCCGTCGTGGAGGGTACGGTCGACATGGGCTGCAGGGAAGGGTTTGAAGTGGGCGAAGTCGGTGCGGCCGCCGGATTGGATGGAGGAGACATCGGCGTCCATGACCATGTATTTGGCGTGGGTCTGCTTGAGGATTGCGGCGCTGCCGCCGGCGTGGTCAGAGTGAGCGTGGCTGATGAGGAGGATTTTTATGTCGGCGGGGTGAAAGCCTAGCTGCTCGATGCTATGGAAGATGAGCGGGGGCGAGGAGGTGAGGTTGGAGTTGATGAGGATGTCGCCGGCGGGAGTGGTGACGAGGTAGGAGGCGAGGTCGCGGCTGCCGACGTAGTAGAGGTTGGGCGCGATGCGGAAGGGCGTGACGGGCGTGGTCCAGCTGGGATTTTGTTGCGCGGGGAGGGCGGTGCAGGCGAGGAGACTGAGGACGACGGCCGCGGGACGCACGGATTGGGAGAGCAGGCGCATGCTTGGTTGATAGCAGATTGCGGTTGGTGGTGGGGAGTGCTGAGTGCGATGCGACGGTGAATGTTGGGTGTGAATTCGCGGTGGATTCGTCGTGGATTGGTTGTGGATTATTCGAGGGCGGTGTTGACGTCGCGGACGAGGTTGCGGATGTAGCTGCGGCGGTTGAGGAGGGCGACCATTGCCTGGATGGCGGAGTCTTTTGCGGGTTGGTTGTCCGCGTCGACAGCGAGGTCCCATGCGGTCCAGAGAGCTTCGAGGGTCTGCTGGATTTCGGCGAGCATGGCGGTGAATTTTGTACGCGCGGATTCAAGCTCGCGACGGGCGTCGGGATCGTCTCCTCCCATCTTCATTTCTTCGAGAGCCATGTTGAGCTCGAAGGCTTCCTCGAGGAGGTCGGGCGGAGCTACCTGCTTCTTTGTAGTGCCGGTGGATTTGGCGAGGTCGGTGGCGGCGCGGGATTGCTCTTCTAACTGGATGCCGTGGAGGGAGAGAAGGTACTCGGTGCGGAGGATGGGGTCGCGGAGGGTGCGGTAGGCGTCGTTGAGCTGGGAGCTGGCGGCTAGCGCGGCTTGCTGCTCGGCGAGAGGCCTGGCGGCGAAGCGGTCGGGGTGGAGCTTGCGGGATTGGGCGTAGAACGTCTTCTCGAGGGAGGGGAGGTCGAGGTGGAGATGTTGCGGGAGGGAGAAGAGGGAGAAGTAGTCGGTACTCATGCTGTTGTTAGAGTACCTGCGCGACGGTTCGATGCGGAAGGCAGCGTTTTAAAGCTTCCAGCTGAGAACGGAGAACTAGGAGTTGTGGCGCCGGAGGCTGTCCAAGAGGGCGTCGAGGGTGGATTGGGCGTCGCGGAGGGCGTTGCGGTTGTTTTCGAGGCGGGAGATCATGAGGGCGCCTTCGAGGGTGGCGATGATGGAGTTGGCGATACGGCGGGGGTCGGTGGAGCGGCGGATTTCGCCAGCCTTGATGCCGGTTTCGACGATGTGGATGAGGCGCGCGCGCCAATCCTGAATGCCTTTGCGGGCGAGCTCGCGGAGGGCAGGGTTGCCGTCGTCGGCATCGATGGCGGTGTTCATAAGGGGGCAGCCGCCGGGGACGGCGGAGGGAAGCTCTACGAAGAGCTGGACTGCTTTGCGGAGTTTGTCGATGGCGTTGGGGATTTCGTCAAGGTGCTCGGTGCGGACTTTTACATTTTGGGCTAAGGCGAAGCGGAAGGCTTCGGCGGCTAACTCTTCCTTGTTGGCGAAGTGGCGGTAGAGGCCGCCTTTTTCGAGACCGGTGGCGGTCATGAGGTCCTGCATGGAACAGCCTTCGAAGCCGCGCTGATTGAAGATGGGGGCGGCTTCCGCGATGATGCGCTGCCGGGTTGCTTCACCTTTTCGCATTTCATTTGCCTCGCATACCAGCATATCGAAAAAAAGACGCATCGGTCGCATCTCTGGAGAATCTGATGATGAAAGAGACTAGTTGGTCTCTTTTTATCCTGTTGATTCTGGAAGGAAGACGATGGCGACCGCGACCGCTCCTGTTCCTGTGCAAGTGCAAGTTGTCCCGCGAGGGATCAATCCGTGGGTGGTGGCGCTAACGGTGACGATTGCCACGTTTATGGAGCTGCTGGATACGTCGATCGCGAACGTTTCGTTGCCGTATATTGCGGGCGGGCTGGGGCGGTCGTATGACGAGGTGACGTGGATCCTGACGACGTATTTGGTGGCGAATGCGGTGGTGCTGCCGATGTCGGCGTGGTTGAGCCGGGTGTTTGGGCGGAAGACGTATTACATGGCGTGCGTGGGGCTGTTTACGGTGACGTCGTTTTTGTGTGGGGTCGCGCCAACGCTGGGGATCATGCTGATTGCGCGAGTGATGCAGGGGATTGGTGGAGGCGGCTTAGCACCGGTGGAGCAGGCGATTTTGGTGGATACGTTTCCGCCGGCGAAGCGGGCATCGGCGTTTGCGGTGTACACGGTGGCGATTGTTACGGCGCCGGCAATTGGGCCGGTGCTGGGCGGGTGGATTACCGATAACTACAACTGGCGGTGGGTGTTTCTGATCAACATTCCGATTGGGCTGTTGAGCTTGTTTCTGACGAACCGGTTTGTGCATGATCCTCCGGCGTTTGCTGAAGAGCGGAAGACGGTGCGGGATGCGGCGGGGAAGTTGAACGTGGACAGCGTGGGGATCGCGTTGATTGCGGTGGGGTCGGGTGCGCTCGAGGTGCTGCTGGACCGGGGGCAGATTGAGGATTGGTTTGGGTCCACGCTGATCTGCTGGCTGTTTGTGCTTGGGCTGGGATGCTTGTCGGCGGCGGTGTGGTGGGAGCTGCGGCATCCTGATCCGGTGATTGACTTCCGGATGCTGAAGACGCGGAACTTTGCCGTGGCGAATATCTTCTATTTCATCTTCGGGTTTGGATTGTTTGCGAGCACGACGATGATTCCGCAGATGCTGCAGCAGCTGTATGGGTATCGCGCGATTGATGCGGGGCTCGTGCTGGGGCCGGGGGCGTTCGTGATAACGCTGCTGGCGCCGGTGGGGGCGCAGCTGGTGCAGCGGGGGATCGTGCATCCGCGGATTTTATTATTTGGCGCGGTGATCGTGGTGGGGCTGTCGATGCTGCACTACAGCCACATGAATCTGCAGACCGACTATGCGCATTATGCGTGGGCGCGGGCGTTGCAGGGGCTGGGGTATGCGTTCTTCTTTGTGCCGCTGTCGGTGCTGACGTACTCGCAGCTGAAGCCGAATGAGAACAACAAAGCCTCGTCGCTGACGAACTTCTTTCGCAACTGGGGCGGAAGTTTTGGGATCGCGTTTATTACGACGATGGCGGAGCGGCGGCAGGATTTTCACCAGTCGAGGGTGGGCGGACATCTGACGGCGTCGTCGCTGCCACTGCAGGAGAGCGTGCGGCAGACGGCGATGTTTCTGCAGGCGCATGGGTACTCCGCTGCCGATGCGATGAAGGCGGCTACGTTGCGGTATTACAGCGAGTTGGGGGCGCAGACGCACTTGCTTGGGTTTATGGATTGCTTCCACATTATTGGGGTGGTGACGCTGGCGGCGGCTCCGCTGGTTTGGCTGACGAAGAACTTCAAGGTTGGGGGGAAGGTGCCGGAGGGGCATTGATTTCGTTGTCTGTTCTCCGTTGTCCGTTCTCCGTTGCGAAGACAGAGGGGAATTGGGTTTGAGGTGGGGCGCTGCGGTGCTACACTCCCGGCTATGCGAGTACGAATCTCCCTTGGTTCTGCGGCCTTGATGGGCTGCGCGCTTTCTCTTAGTGTCTGCATGCTGGCGCAGACGGTACCGGCGAAGCATGGCATTACGCCGGATGACCTGGTAAAGATGGTGCGGGTGGGCGCGCCGGTGGTGTCGCCGGATGGGGCGTGGATCGCGTACACGGTGAGCCGTGTTGACGCTAAGGAAGACAAGAACTTGAGCCAGCTGTGGATGGTGAGTTGGGATGGCACGCAGGATGTGCGGCTGACGTTTGGCAAGGATGGCGTAGGCGAGCCGCAGTGGAGTCCCGATGGGAAGTGGCTGGCGTTTACGAGCGGACGCGAGGCCGATGGGCCGAATGCGGGGAAGGGCGAGCAGGTTTGGGGGCTGGATCGGCGCGGAGGCGAGGCGCAGCAGCTGACGAATGTGAAGGACGAGTTGCAGGGGTATAAGTGGTCTCCGGATTCGAAGACGCTGCTGCTGACGTTGCAGGAGCGCGACGAGCCGCTGGAGGATAAAGGCAAGCCCGCGACACCGAAGCCGATCGTGATCGATCGGTACCACTACAAGGAAGACCGGGTGGGGTTTCTTACGGACAAGGAGCCGCATCTTTACTTGTTCGAACTAGCGACGAGGAAGTTGAGCAAGCTGACGAATGGGCCGGTGGATGGGCCGGGATCGTACGGGGAGGAGAGCGGGGCGTGGAGTCCGGACGGGACGATGGTGGCGTTTACGAGCAACCAGTCGAAGCCTGATCCGGACAGGGTGGCGAACCCGGATGTGTTTGTCGTGGCGGCGAAGGCAGGATCTACGCCGAAGCAGCTGACGACGTTTGCGGGGACGGATTCGGGACCGCTGGTGTGGTCGCGGGATTCGACGATGATTGTGTATCGACAGGGGACGGCGGGGCATTATTCGATCTACGACCTACGGCAGATGGCGATGGTGCCGGCGGCGGGTGGTCCGCCGAAGATGCTGGCGTCGAAGCTAGATGCGTGGGTGGGTGCTCCTGTGCTTGCGCCGGGCGGACGCGCGGTGTTGACGGCGGTGCCTGAGGATCGCGATGAGTGGGTGGGTGAGATTTCGCTCAATGGTGGGGGGAATGTGGCTCGGTTGACGCAGGGGAGCGGGGCGGCGAGCGGGATCGACCAGGCGGGCGGGCATGTGGCGCTGCTGTGGTCGACGGACGCGGCTCCGGCGGAGATTTATGCGCTCGAAGGTGACAAGCTGCGCAAGCTGACCGGGCATAACGATGCGTGGCTGGCGACGGTTGAGGTTGCGCCTACGGAGAATATCGAGGCGAAGACCAAGGAAGGCAATGATGTGCATGGGCTGTTGACGATGCCGGTGGGATATGTGGCAGGGACGAAGGCTCCGATGATTTTGTTTATTCATGGAGGGCCGACGGCGCAGGATCAGCATGGGTTCGATGTGACTCGGCAGATGTTTGCGGCGCATGGGTATGCGGTGTTGCAGGTGAATTATCGCGGGAGCACAGGGCGCGGCCAGGCTTATAGCATGGCGATCAATGCGGACTGGGGCGATAAAGAGGTGATCGACCTGATGGCGCTGACGGATGCGGCGGTGGCTACGGGGAAGATTGATGCGGACAAGATGGGCGTGGGGGGATGGAGCTACGGCGGCATCCTTACGGACTACACGATTGCGAGTACGAATCGGTTCAAGGCGGCGACGTCGGGTGCGGGCATGGGGAACTTGCTCGGGTTCTACGGGATCGACCAGTACATTTTGCAGTACCAGGATGAGCTGGGGCCGCCCTGGAAGAATCTTGATTTGTATGTGAAGCTTTCGTATCCGTTCCTGCATGCGGATCGGATCAAGACGCCTACGCTGTTCATGGGTGGGGACAAGGACTTCAATGTTCCGGTGGAGGGCGGCGAGCAGATGTACCAGGCGCTGAGAGCGGTGGGAACGTCGGCGGAGTTGATTGTGTATCCGGGACAGTTCCATGGATTTACGCGGCCGAGTTTTATTAAGGACCGGTACAACTACTGGTTTGATTGGTACGACAAGTATGTGCGGGGCATTGAGCCGAAGCCGGCGGAGAAGAAGGCGGGGGAGAAGACGGACGCGGAGTAGTTCGGGGTTGGGTTGAGCGAGCGGGGTCTACACTGAAGGCATGAAGATGCCTGGAGTGTGGGCGCCGCTCGTGTTGTGTTTGGGGATGCTGGGTGGGGCGGCGGCTCAGCAGGCAGCGGGTGGTGCGGATGCGGTGTGGAAGAACGATATGGCGGCGCGGCGCGCGGAGCTGATCCAGCGCAATGGGCCGGGAACGGACGCGGCGCTGCGGGACAAGCTGGTGGCGATGTATGCGAGCGACCAGGAGGCTCGGGGAGCGGGGACGGGGAAACCGATGTATACGGTGAAGACGGCCGAGGTGGATGCGCAGTTGACGGCGGAGTTGAAGGCGATTGTGGCGCGGCACGGGTGGCCGACGATTGCGATGGTGGGGATGGATGCGTCGAATGACGCGATGGGTATTTTGACGCACACGCCGGACCGCGCCTGGCAGGCTAGCTTGCTGCCACGGTTGGAGAAGCTGGCGGCCGAAGGGAAGATTGATGGTTCGGCGCTGGCCGTGGTGGTGGATAAGGAGCTGGTGCGCGAGGGAAAGCTGCAGCGCTACGGCACGCAGTTCCGGGTGGTGGATGGGAAGATGGCGATGGATGCGGTCGAAGATCCGGCAGGTCTGGATGCGCGACGAGCGATGGTGTTCCTGATGCCGATCAAGGTGTACGAGGGGGTATTGGAGCAGATGTATCACTTGCCGTTGAGCGACGCGGTGGCGCCGGCAAAGTAGCGTGGGCGACTCGTCGCCTGGCGACTTAGATTTCTCGGCCAGGAGTGGGGATCGCTTGGTAGGATGAGGGCGTCAGGATGGCGGGCCCGATCTCTCAGGAGGATGACGATGCCCCAGTTCGTAATTGAGCGCACGATTCCAGGCGCAGGGAGTTTGACGGCGGAACAGTTGAAGGCGGTATCGCAGACGTCGTGCGGCGTGTTGAAGACGCTTGGGCCGGCGATCCAGTGGGAACACTCGTATGTGACGGATGACAAGATTTACTGCGTGTACTCGGCGCCGAACGCGGAGATGATTCGGGAGCATGCAAGGTTGGGTGGGTTTCCGGCGGAGTCGGTGCAGGAAGTGCGGACGGTGATTAGTCCGGCAACGGCGGGGTAGGGCGGGTTAGCCTAACGGCGCATTTGCCAGCGATGTGATGAAGTGAATGCCGGGCACAGATAAGCGATGCAATGCTGCGTCGTTAGTGATGAACAGCTCTACACCGGCAGCCGCCGCGCAGCTGAGCTGAATTGCATCGGGCGGTTTGATAGAGGAATTTTCACGCAGATTTGCGTAGATGTCCGCGGCCTTTGTATCAAAGGGAATCACCGTGCACGTCTGCAGGATCGCGTCACGGTATTTTGTTGCGAGGGCTGGATTGCCAGCGCGGCGGGGACCGACCTGAATTTCTCCGAGCGTCATCGAGGATGTCAACAGCTCGTCGCGTCTCTCAAGCATTCTGCGACGCAGCGTGCGCGCTTGTTCGAGGAATGGATCACTGCCTTCGAACAGGTAGATGTATGGGTTGGTGTCCCAAAAGATGCGGCTCATGCAGAGCGATCCCAGCCTTCGCGGAGAGTGGCGACATAGGCGTCTGCTGTTTGACCGTTCCACATGTCGCGGCCCGTACCTGCGAGGTCGAGAAGAGGGTCATGTATTGGAGCTTCCGTTGCTTGATTCCACACGGTCTCGTACCAGTACCGCAAGTCTGCAAATTTTGCAGGGAGCTTATTCCAATCAGGATGCATTGGAGCTCCTTCACGCGCGGGATCGTAACGGTCTCCCAGCCGAAACAGTCTGCGGTGTCCGCCGCTTGTCGCGTAGAGAATTCGCGCTCTGTTTGGCTGAGGCTTACGGTTGGCGACACAATGCTGATTGACGTGTTGCCAGATGCTCTTGGAGGAACCTCTCGTGAGATTGTTCGCCTCAACCGACCCGACGATCTCTTCCGCTGAAAACTGAGATTGTGCTGGGCGTTGTCGATGTAAGAGGGCAGCGCCTACCCAAACTGCGTCGGCTACTGTCAGGGTAGCGTCGACGTCCAAGGGCTGGTTCTTGGTATCCGATGACGTAGTCGCGATCATCTGATCCTCCTCGTTGGGACAGCAAGACTTTGGCTGCTAACGAATCAACTCTAGATGATTAGAGTATAGATGTCAATACTAGTTTTATAGTATTTATAGATCTAGGCGGAGAAGGAGGAGCCGCAGCCGCAGCTTTTGGTGCTGTTGGGGTTGATGAAGTTGAAGCCCTGGCGCATGAGGGTCTCTTCGAAGTCGAGGACCATTCCGGCCAGGTAGAGGAAGCTCTTGGGGTCGACGAAGATACGGACGGGCTTGGCGCCGGAGGGGTCGTTGGGGGTCTCGATGCCGGCGCCGAAGGTGAAGGTGCGGTCGCGCTCGCGGGGCTGGGTGTCGAAGCGGATGTTGTAGCTGAGGCCGGAGCAGCCGCCGCCCTGGATGCCTACGCGGAGGCCGCCGGCGTCGGGGGAGATGCCTTCTTTAGCCATGGCTACGCGGATACGCTTGAGGGCGTTTTTGGTGATCTCGATGGCCGCCTTGGCGCGAGGCTGCTGGCCCTCGGCGGTGAGGAGGGTCATGCCCGCGAAGGGGTCCTTGCCGGTCTCGGGCGTGGGGACGCTCATGGACTGGCTGGTGGTGGTCGAGATGGAGACGTTGGACATGGAGATTAGATGTTTCCGGGGGTGACTACGGCGCGAAAGTCAACGTTCGTTCTTAGGCCGTACGCAGGGCTGGATGACGGAACCCTCCCATCCATCGTAACAGCGGGCGCTCCACGAGGAGGTGAAAAAGGAGACCTGCGGCTACGGAGAGGAGGGTGAGCAGGACCGCCGTGGGCAGGAGCGGGATGTGGTGCTGGGGAAGGACGGTGGCGGCGCGGGGGGCGATGGCCCAGAGAAGCGGGTAGTGCACGAGGTAGATGGAGTACGAAGCATCGCCGAGGAGGGCGAGCCAGGCGTAGACGCGGAGCTGGCCGCGACGTTCGAACTCGACGAGGCCGAGGGTCAGCAGCATGGCTCCGAAGCCGGCGAGGAGGTTATAGGCGTCGGTGATTTCGACGCGCACCTGCGCGATGTAGCACGCCCACGTGAAGAGAACGATTCCCGCGATCAGGGGAAGTGCTGGCCAGGGAATGCGCGAGCGGCGCATGATCCATGCGGCGATCATGCCGAAGGCGAAGATGAAATGCAGGGGCGAGAAGAAGTGATTGCCGTAGGGATTGAGTTGATTGAACGCGAAGAAGGATGGGATGAGCCAGAGGATCATCAACACGATGCCGATGCGGCGATTGAGGAGCAAGACCGCGAAGAAGGCGTAGAACTGAATCTCGTGGAAGAGCGTCCAGGCAACGGTGATGGTGGTGTGGATGGAATGGATGTGAACGAGAAGGATGCTGGAGAGGATGACCCAGGGGTCTCGTTGCCACAGGTTTTCGTTGCGGGGATGCAGGACGATCCAGAGAAGCTGGGGGAGAAGGACGATCCAATAGACGGGATAGATGCGTCGGAATCGCTTCCACGCGAACGAGCCGAAGGTATGAGGGTTGCCGATGTCGTTCCAATGCGCGGAGAGGATGACGACGCCGCTGAGGACGAAGAAGAACTCGACGCCAAACCTGCCGGCATTGAAGGAAAAGGCGCCCGACAAGAGGGCTGCATGATGGATGACGACGAAGATCGCTGCGAAGGCACGGCCAGCTTGTAGCGAGAGGAGTTGACGAGCTCGGCTGATACCCAGAACCTCCGCAAACAAAGAACTGCCGCCCGAGGGACGGCAGTTTCCTTGTAGTACAGATTAGTGCGCGGCGACGGCTGCTGTCACTTCTTCTGCGACGCCGTTCTTGGCCTTCCAATCGCCGATGGCGGCGCGGATGGCGTCCTCAGCGAGGACCGAGCAGTGGATTTTTACTGGCGGCAGGGCGAGCTCTTTGACGATGTCGGTGTTGGAGATGGTGAGGGCTTCGGCGACGGTCTTGCCTTTGACCCACTCGGTAGCGAGCGAGCTGGAGGCGATAGCCGAGCCGCAGCCAAAGGTCTTGAATTTCGCGTCCTCGATGACCTGGGTCTCGGGATTGACCTTGATCTGGAGACGCATGACGTCGCCGCACTCGGGTGCGCCGACGAGGCCGGTGCCTACTTCGGACGAGCTCTTATCGAGCGTGCCGACGTTGCGGGGATGCTCGTAGTGATCGACTACTTTTTCGCTATATGCCATGGTGATTGGTCCCTCTCAGATACGGCGGCGCGGGTGCTAAGCAGGGCGCTCGCTCAGATCTTTTCCTAGTTAGATGATAACTCGGACTGTTTTGGTGCGGGAAGAAATTATGGTGTCGAGGGCGTTGCCTGGGATGCGGGGGTTTCGGGTTTTTCGGGCAGATCTTCGTCCCCGTCGCCGTAGGTGGGGTAGGGCTTGGGTTCGGTGCTGGTGGGCATGGAGTTGAGGGTGGCGAGGTTCTTCTGGAGCTCTGCCCAGGCGGCAGGATCCTTCTTGGTTTCAAAGGGGAGGTCCAGATTGCTGTAGTAGGCGAGGATTTCACGCTTGATTCCCGGGGGGATAGGGGTGGTGGGGGTCAGGGTGAGGCGGTGAAGGAGGGTAGCGTAGGTGTCGTCGGTGAGGCTGTAGCCGGCGGGGCGGACGGGATAGCCGGTGTCGAGGTCGCGGTTCATGAGGGGGTGGCGGGGGTCGTTGGCCTGGATGACGGTGTGGACGGAGGCGGGGTTCGGGGTGAGGGGCGCGGAGGGGGGTGGTTCGGAGTGGGTGTCAGCGGCTGCGGCCTCGGCGGCGGTGGAGCGGGTGGCGGGGGGTGGGGTGAATCGGCGGAGGGTTCGGTTGAGGAGGTCGGTGGAGACGATGACAGAGTGAATGTACTCGACTTCGGTCTTGGAGGTGGGGCCTTTGACAGCGGTGAGTTTGAGTGCGCCGAACTTGGGGAGGATCCAGATGAAGCCGGCGAGGGTGTAAGTGCCGATGCCGGCGTGTTTGCGGTAGGCGTCCCAATCGTTGGCCTTGGCGACGGCGGCAATCTCAGTGGTGAGCTGTTGGAGGTCGGCGTTATCGACGTCGGTGGGCTCATGTTTACGGTGCAGGAGGGTGACGGCGTAGGCGACGCGGGGGATGAAGCGGTGGACGGAGAAGCGGTAGCCGGCGACGTTGATGCGGTGGTGGCGGGTGTCGGTGAAATCTTCGCGGAGGCCGTACGTCTGGTAGAAGGCGAGCGAAAGCTGCTTCGTGGGGACTTCGAGGCCGACGTGACGGAGGTAGTGGACGGGAGCGAAGCGCTGGTGCGCGATTTCGTTGATGTCGAAGGCGAACTCGGTCTGGACGTGCTGGTGCTCGCCTTCGGCGTAGCTGACGGTGTGGCCGTACTTGTGGCGGAGCTTGGGAAACTCGATGGGAACGGCGATGTTGGTGGCTTCGGAGTGGCCGACGCTGTCGCCGATGTAGTGGGAGAGAGCGCCGACGGCGAAGGCGAGCTCGTCGGCGTTGCCGGCGTTGCGGAAGAGGTTGACGACGAAGTCACCGGAGCGGACGTAGTGGGTGAGGTCGGAGAAGAACATGTCGCCGAAGGGGTAGTAGCCGATGTCCTGGATAACGCAGCCGCCGTAGGCATAGGCGCGGGCATGCTCGATCTCGGCCGGGGTCAGGTCAGGGTAACGGCTTTTGAGGAGGGGGACGATGGAGGAGTCCCAGGTGAGGTCGATGAGCTGCTCGTGGGTGAGAAGGGAGTAGGCGTGCGAGGGACGGGCTAGGGCGAGAAGAGCGAAGAAGAGTGCGATAGCGAAGAGTCGACGAACAAAGCGCATGAAGTTGGCAGGTCCCAGAGGGTGGGATGAAAGAAACGGGGCGTGGCGATGCCCGCGGGGGCGGAATTCGCTTTGCGCGAGCGCAGGTGGGCGGGATTTGCGCGGCTAGTTGCCGGCGGAGGTTGCGGGCGTGGTGAGCGGTTGGCGAGGGGTGGTTTGGTTGGCGAGGACCTTGCGGATGTCGCCCCGGAGATCGCCGACGGCGCCGGAGACGCGGGTGTGAATGAGGCCGTCGCTGTCGAGGATGAAGTAGGTGGGGAAGGCGCTGACGTGGAAGAGGGATTTGAGCTGGCCGTCGGCGTCGTGGACCTGGATACCCTGCATGTGGTTGGAGCGGACGTAGTGGTACCAGGTGTCGCGGTCTTCGCCTTCGTCGACTTCGAGGAGGGCGAAGGATTTGGGGTCGAAGCTGTCGAGCATGGACTGAACGTAGTCGGAATCACGGACGCAGAAGTGGCACCAGGAGCCCCAGAAGTCGATGAGGACGACCTTGGCGGCGAGGGCGTCGAGAGAGATGGGAGAGCCGTCGAGGGTAGTGGCGCGGAAGGCGGGTGCGGGCTCGAGGCGGCCGAGCTCGGCGTTGCGGGAGAGCTTGAGGGCGCGGGCGCATTCGGTGGGGCTGGTGCCGGGGATGGCGGCGCAGGCGGCGAATTCGCGGGAGGCGTCTTCGTCGCGGTGGAGGGCGTCGAGGACGTGGGCGTGGAGCATGCGGAGAGGCTCGTTGGAGGGGTCGTCGGCGGAGGCGCGCTCGAGGGCGGCCTCGCTCTTCTGGAGAGACTGCTGGGCGCGTTTGGGATTCTTGTCGAAGGCACCGCCGCCCGTGGTGTAGCCGGAGTACTCGCGGTAGTAGATGTTGGCCTCGAGCATCTCGGCGTGGGCCTTGGCCTGGGGGGTGGGGGCGGCGGCGATCATGCGGGCGGTGGTGGCGAGCGCGGCTTTGTCGTCGCCCATGGAGGATTGCACGCGGATGACGGCCTCGTAGCAGACGGGGTCGTTGGGGGATTCGCGGAGGGCAGTCTGGAATTGATCGAGCGCGATGTCGAGCTCGTCCCGCTGCTCGGCTTCGATGCCTTGCTGGTAGGCGGCCGGCGGGATGGATTGGGCGTGGAGCGCGGGGACCAGAGAGGCGATGGAAACGAGGGCGAGGATTCGCGCGGTGCGGCTCATGAGGTGAGCTCCGGAAGGTGTGGAAGTGTATGGAGCACTATCGAGCATTTTGCGCGGGGATGCAAGCGGGTTGGTTCAGAAGCGGTCTTGCGCCTTGTACCAGACGAAGAGGGCGAAGAACCAGGTGAGGCCGGCGCCCAGGATGGCTCCTTCGAAGGCTCCGGGGAGTTGGTTCCAGGCGAGGTGGCCGTGGAGGAGGGCTTCGAGGAGGACGTCGAGGAAGGTGTAGGCGATGAGCCAGGTGAGGAAGAATCGCCAGGATGGTTTGGTTTTCATGGCTGAGGTTTCAGGCCTGATCGAGTTCAGCGAGCCAACCGTCGATCTGCTGCTTGAGGATGGGAGCGGCGCAGGTCGCGTTGTCCCAAATTTTCGCGTCGTCGAGCAGGTTGTACTCGTGGACGATGACATTGCGGAAGTTTGCGATCTTCCTTGCGTTTTCAATGCGCGCGGCGCTCTCCGGGAAGTGGTGGAGGATACGCCGCATCACTTCGCCGATGATGGTGAACTCGCGCTCGATGGCGCGGCGCAGCATCGCCTCGCGCTGGTAGTCGCTGAGCGTCTTGCCTTGGACGAACGTGGCGAGCTCCTCCAGACATTGCTGGATATCGATGAGGTAGACGCCGAGGTCACGCTGCATAGAGCGTCACTTGGGCGTCTTCGATGATCTTACGGAGTCGCGGATTGCGGATCTCCTTGGCACTCAGCAGGTCGACCTTGCGGCCGAAGAGCTCCGTGAGCCTGTCGTGCAGATCATCTAGATTGCGGGCGTAGTCGTCGATGGCGGCTGGGTGGAACTCGACGCGGACGTCGATGTCGCTGGAGGCGGGGTCGAAGTCGTCGCGGACGGCGGAGCCGAAGATGGAGAGGCGGCGCACGTGGTGGGTGCGGCAGAGGTCGATGATCTCGCTTTGCTTTGCTGTGATGAAGGATTGCATCGGCATCTCCTCTCGTGAGGCTAGTTTAGCGAAAGTCTTCTCGGGGATTGGGGCGCGCCGTGAAAATAGTAACCCCATTCATCGGAAAGGACGCGATGAATGGGGTTACCGACGGTTTGAGGCAATTGCTGTTAGTCAGTCAAGTGGAGCAGGTGCGATTCCGGAGAGGCGCGGTAGGCTTCGATGCGGTGGGCGCGTTGGGCTGCGCGGCGCCTGCCTTCGCGGATCGCGATCGCAACGAAGATTGGGAGCAAGAGTATCTCGAGCAGTATCGGGACCATCGATCCAAACATTCTTAATCCCTCGTTGAACTTAGTGGGCGGCCCACTCGATCTTGGAGAGGTCGATGCCTTCTTTGACCATCTCGTAGAGGGGGGAGAGCTCGCGGAGCTTGACGACTACTTCGATGATCTTGTCGGCTACGTAGTCGACTTCGGCCTTGGTGTTGAAGCGGCCGATGCCGAAGCGGATGGAGGAGTGAGCCACGTCGTCGCCGAGGCCGAGGGCCTTGAGGACGTAGCTGGGCTCGAGGGTGGCGGAGGTGCAGGCGGAGCCGGAGCTGACGGCGATGTCATTGATGCCCATCAAGAGGGACTCGCCTTCTACGTAGATGAAGCTCATGTTGAGGTTGCCGGGGAGGTGGTGCTCCATGTTGCCGTTGACCTGGGTGTAGTCGAGGGCGGACTCGAGCTTGTTCTTGAGGTAGTCGCGGAGCTCGATTTCGCGGGCGGCTTCGGCGGTCATTTCTTCCTGGCAGATTTCGCACGCTTTGCCGAGGCCGACGATGCCGGGGACGTTGAGGGTGCCGGAACGCATGCCGCGCTCGTGGCCGCCGCCGTTGATCTGCTCGGAGATCTGGACGCGGGGGTTGCGACGACGAACGTAGAGAGCGCCGACACCTTTGGGGCCGTAGATCTTGTGGCCGGAGATGGACATTAGGTCGATGCCGTCGGTGAGGACGTTGACCGGGATCTTGCCTACGGCTTGGACGGCGTCGCAGTGAAAGAGGATGCCCTTCTCGTGGCAGAGCTTGCCGATGGCCTGGATGGGCTGGATGACGCCGATTTCGTTGTTGGCGTACATGATGGAGACGAGGATGGTCTTGTCGGGGCCTTCGGTGACGATGGCGCGCTCGAGGTCTTCGAGGTCGATGAGGCCGTCGGCGAGGACGGGCAGGTAGGTGACGCGGTAGCCGGATTTTTCGAGACGCTTACAGGTGTCGAGGGTGGCCTTGTGCTCGGTGACCTGGGTGATGATGTGGTTGCCGCGCTCGCGATACATCTCGGCAGCGCCCTTGATGGCGAGGTTGGTGGCTTCGGTGGCGCCGGAGGTGAAGATGATCTCCTTGGCGGTGGCACCGATGAGGCGGGCGATCTGCTCACGCGCTTTCTCGACACCCTGCTCGGCTTCCCAGCCGAAGGAGTGGTTGCGCGAGGCGGCGTTGCCGAAGATGCCGGTGAGGTAGGGCATCATGGCTTCAAGCACGCGCGGGTCGAGCGGCGTGGTCGCGTGGTTATCCATGTAGATGGGAAGCTTGACGCCCGCGGGGAGAGGGTGGTGGGACTGGGTGACGTTGATTCCTAGTGTTTCGGCCATGATGTGCTTGCTCCTAAAGGGTGGCGCGGGGCGCCGGTTCTCAGTTCTTCGTTGTCAGTTCTCAGTTGAGAACGAAATGCTTAGCGTTCGATGCTTACGAGGCCGCCGGCTAGTGGGGCCGGGAGATGGTCGACGGGCTCGGTGAGGTCGGCGATGCTGATGCCGGAGAGGAGGCTGGTGATGCTGTCGTTTACTTTGCGCAACGGTTCTTTGATGGTGCAATGGCCGGCGAGGTCGCAGGCTCCATGAATGGTGATGCAGCTGGTGATGAAGAGCGGGCCGTCGATGGCGCGGATGACTTCGAAGGTGGAGATGGTGGCCGCGGGCCGTGCGAGGGCGTAGCCGCCGTTGGTGCCGGCGTGGGAGACGAGGATGCCGGCGCGGGCGAGGGTCTGGAGAATCTTGGCGAGGAGCTGCGGAGGGATGTGGTAGGCCTCGGCGATGTCCTTTGCGGAGCGGGCGCCGGAGAGGTGGAGGTCGGCACCGGCTTTCTCGGCGAGGTCAGCCTGCTCGGCGAGATATTTGAGGGCCATGAGGCCGTAGTCCGCTTTTTTGGTGAGCCTGAGCATGGGTGAGGGCGGAGAGTCGGCGCAGAATGGCCGGACGCGCGGACTTTCGACCTCTTTAGTGTACGGAATAGCGGCTTGGGAAGCAAGACCGAATTGGTCGTAGATCGGGCGCCGATAGAGTCTGGGAGATTCGCGCGGGAAAATCGGCTACCATGGCATATTCCCCGGACGCTATGTCCCACGGTTTTCGAGCGTTTGTGACTGCTTTTCGACAATTTCGCGCCGCACCCAACCTGCTGACCATGTTGCGGTTGTTTGTGCTGCCGTTTCTGGTGATTACGATCCTGAACGGGCACTGGCGGCTGGCGTTTGCGCTGCTATGGGTGGCGGGGGTGAGCGACGGGCTGGACGGGCTGCTGGCCAGGCTGCTGGATGAGCGGACCAAGCTGGGGCAGTATCTCGATCCGATCGCGGACAAACTGCTGCTCAGCACGCTGTTCCTGGTGCTGACGCATGTAGGGGTGATTCCGCGGTTTGTTACGGTGTTGGTGTTGAGTCGGGACATTGGAATCCTGCTGATTTCGACGCTTCTGTTTGCGACGAATACGTTGCGGGATTTTCGGCCGAGCAAGCTGGGCAAGTTCAATACGCTGGTGCAGATTCTGGGTGTGTTGACGGTGATGACTTGCCAGGTGCTTCCACGGTCGGGGCTGGAGGATCTGCGGACGGTGTTGCTGTGGGCGATTGCGGTGCTGGCGCCGCTGAGTGCCGCGGAGTATGCGTGGATTGTGATTCGGCGGGTGAGTGAACCGATTCCAACGGTCGCGCCGCCGCAGCGATAGATTGCGGGGGTATTCGGGGGAGCGTGAGCATGGCGTCCAAGATTAATCTGGCCGAGAAGTTCGGCTTATTCAGCGAACACTGGCGGCCAAAGATCATTGCGCGGCTGAATGGCCAGGAGATCAAGGTCATCAAGGTGAAGGGTGAATTCCCGTGGCATGTGCATGAGAAGGAAGATGAATTCTTCCTGGTGTGGAGGGGAAGGTTTCGGGTCGAGTTCAGGGACCGGATTGTGGTGCTGGAGGCGGGCGAAGGGCTGGTGGTTGAACGCGGAATTGAACATCGGACGTGCGCGGACGACGAGGCTGAGATTCTCTGCTTTGAACCGAGTGGCGTGGTGAATACGGGCGATCGAACGGACGAGCGGTTTACGGCTCCGGGCGGGGTAACGATCTGAATCAGGGCGGGTGATGAAAGGTGGGTGGAAGGTTGCGGTGGGGGTGGGGGTCGGGTACACTGATAAGACGCACCAGAGGCGCGTAGCTCAGTTGGTTAGAGCGCTACCTTGACACGGTAGAGGTCAGCGGTTCGAATCCGCTCGTGCCTACCACTCACCCCCAGTCATCTTTTGGGAATCGAGACCGAGCAGGGTCGTTGACGTGCGTGGAGTTCTCTGGAAGTTTGCGTCAAGTTTGATGTTTGGAGCGATGTCATGGCACAGGTATGTGAGTATTGCGGCAAGGGTCCGCAGTTTGGCAACAACATTTCGCACGCGCACAACGTGACGCGTCGGCGCTGGAACCCGAATTTGCAGTCGGTGAAGGCTGCTGCGCCTGCGGGTGGCGGCACCAAGCGGGTGAAGGTTTGCACGAGCTGCATTAAGAGCGGCAAGGTTGTTAAGGGATAAGAACGGTTGTCCGTTCTCAGTTGTCCGTTCTCAGTTTTTTCTAAGGAATGATGAAGCCCCGGCGGTGGATGCCGCCGGGGCTTTTTGTGCTTGTCACGAGAGGTGCGAGCCGCAGTCCGATCTGACAACTGACAACTAAGGACTACTTGTCCTCGAATTTTAGCGAGGCGGAGTTGATGCAGAAGCGCTGACCGGTGGGGTTTGGGCCGTCGGGGAAGACGTGGCCGAGGTGGCCGCCGCAGTTGGCGCAGGTGACTTCGACGCGGTGCATGCCGAGGGTGCGGTCTTCGTGGAGCTCGACGGCTTCGGGGGTAATAGGCTCAAAGAAGCTGGGCCAGCCGGAGCCGGATTCGAACTTGGTGCCGGACTTGAAGAGTGGGGCGTCGCAGGCGGCGCAGTGATAGAAGCCGTCGGCGTGGTTATTGACCAGGGCGCCGGTGAAGGGGCGCTCGGTGCCCTTCTCGCGAAGGATGTGGTACTGCTCGGGGGTTAGCTCGGCGCGCCATTCGGCGTCGGACTTTTGAAGTTTGGCAGGCATGGGTGACTCCTTTGGGATTAGACGCTTGGTGCGGGATGCGCGATGCGGGAGGGGGTCGCCTGCCCACATCTCAAAATCGAGATATGGGGCACCCAGGATGGTGGTTAGGCGGTTATGGCGATGCACTCGATTTCTACGAGGGCGTCTTTGGGGAGGCCGGCGACCTGGACGGTGGAGCGGGCGGGCGGGACGATGCCTTCGGGGGCGAAATATTTGGCGTAGAGGGTGTTCATGGCGGCGAAGTCGGCCATGTCCTTGAGGAAGACGGTGGTTTTGACGACGTGGGCGAAGTCGAGGCCGGCGGCGGCGAGGACGGCCTTGAGGTTTTCGAGGACGCGGGTGGTCTGGGCTTCGATGCCGCCTGGGACGAGGGCGCCGGTGGCGGGGTCGAGCGCAACCTGGCCGGAGGTGTACACGACGTTGCCGATGTGGACGGCCTGGGAGTAGGGGCCGATGGCGGAGGGTGCGGCGGTGGTGGCGATGGCGGACTTGGTGGGATGGTTGAGGGACATAGGGTGGATTGTCTGGCAGGAGGGGGACGCAGCGCAAGTTCGAAGCGATTTTGATGGGACGCAATCGTGAGCCGAACGGTGTGCAACTCAGGTGAAGGGAGTGCCTTCCTACTCAGGACGACGGAAGAGCGTCGGTGAGGTCCATGCAGCGAGCGATGCCTGCGGACTTCAGTGGGGGAACGACTACGTCAGAAAATATTTTGTGAGGTTAGGCAATGAGCAACGAAGGGAAGGTACTTTCACGGCGACAGGTGATGGGTGGCCTGGGGTCAGGGATTGCGGCGGCAGCGGTTTCGCCGGCGTTCGGGCAGGAGATGATCGGATCGGGGTCGGGGAAGATGTATCCGGCGACGGCACAGCCGGTGGAAGATCCAACCAGCAAGTATCCCAAGCCGCCATACAAGTTTGAGCGTCAACCGTGGCCGGGACTGGCGAGCAAGATGGATCCGCCACCCGATCATGGTGAGAAGAGCTACAAGGGATCAGGGAGATTGGTGGGCCGGAAGGCGTTGATCACTGGAGGTGATTCGGGAATGGGGCGAGCGGCGGCGATTGCGTATGCGCGTGAGGGCGCCGATGTCGCGATTAGCTACTATCCAACCGAAGAGCCGGACGCGAAGGAAGTGATTGCGCTGATTCGTGCGGAGGGACGAAAGGCGATTGCGCTGCCGGGCGATCTGCGCGACCCGAAGTATTGCCGGGACATCGTGAACAAGACGATTGCGGAGTTGGGAGGATTGGACATCCTGGTGAGCAATGCGGGGCGGCAACAGGAGTTTCCGCAGATCACGGATATGCCGGATGAGGAGTTCGACTGGATCATCAAAACGAACATCTACGCGCCGTTCTACATATTCAAGACGGCTCTGCCGCACTTGAAGCCTGGCGCAACCATCATCGCGACAGCGAGCGAGCAGGCCTATGACCCTTCTCCGGATTTGTATGCGTATGCGCAGACGAAGGCGGCGACGATGAACTTCGTGAAGTCACTGGCAAAGGCGGTGGGGCCGAGAGGAATTCGTGTAAACGGCGTGGCTCCGGGCCCGGTGTACACGCCGCTACAGATCTCAGGCGGAGCGACAGAACAGAAGTTCACGAACTTTGGCGGGAATTATCCGCTGGGGCGCGCGGGACAGCCAGCGGAGCTGGCGTCGATTTATGTGCAGCTGGCGGCGCAGGATGCGAGCTACACGACCGGCAATATCTATGGGGCTGGCGGAGGGGATGGCCAGCCCTAGCGCGACGCAGACGAGCGAAGGGCCGGGAATGATCCCGGCCCTTCGATGCGTTCTTGCGGGTTAGCGGCCGCGGTTGCTGCCGCCGCTGCGGCGACCTGCGGGACGACCGGCGTTGCTGCCGTGAGGACGGCCGCCGCTACCAGAGCGACCGCCGCTGGAGCGGCCACCGGGGCGGGAGCCGCCAAAGCTGCTGCGCGAACGCTGGGGTGCGGCGTTGGCATTGGGGGCGTTCTCGTTGACCGAGCCGTCGGCGTTCTTCCAGCTGCGAGTTTCCATTTGCAGGAGGTCGTTGACTCCGCCAGTTTGGTTGAAGTCGATGGGCTTGTTGCGCTCTTCCTTGGCGAGGTTCTTGTCCGCTTCGTTCCATGCGAACTTGATCTTCAGCTCGCGTTCGAGCTTGCGGGCATCGCCCTTCTCGAGCGGCGTGATGAAGGTGCTGGCAATCCCTTTCTTGCCGGCGCGACCGGTGCGGCCGATGCGGTGAACGAAATCATCCGAGCCATTGGGCAGGTCGTAGTTGACGACGTGCGCGATGTTGGAGATGTCGATGCCGCGGGCGGCAACGTCGGTGGCAACCAGGACGCGGCTGCGACCGGTGGCGAAGGACTTGAGCGCGGCCGAACGCTGCGACTGCGAGCGATCGCCGTGGATGATCTCAACTTCGTGGCCGAGCTTCTCGAGCTTGCGACCGATGCGATCGGCACCGTGCTTGGTGCGCGAGAAGACGAGGTAGGTACCGTCCTCTTCGTTGAGCATCTTGTCGAGCTGCGAGAGCTTCTGGTCCTGCATGACGGTGTAGACGCGAAGCTCCACGCTGTCGACGGGATGCGAGGTGAGGCCGATCTCGACGCGGACGGGGTTCTGCACGTAGTCCTTGACGATCTCGCGGATGTTGGCATCGAGGGTTGCCGAGTAGCACATGGTCTGGCGATCCTTGGGCAGCGCGGCGACGATGCGCTTGATGGCCGGGAGGAAGCCCATGTCGAGCATGCGATCGACCTCGTCGAGGACGAGCATGTCGACGTCCTTGAGGTGGATGGCCTTGCGGCGAAGGAAGTCTTCGAGGCGTCCGGGGGTGGCGACGATGAGGCGCGGGCCGCGGCCGATCTGCTCGATCTGGGTGTTCTCGGAGAGGCCACCGCAGACCAGCACGGCGTCGGTCTTGAGGGTCGGGCAGATCTTGTGGAACTGATCGAGCACCTGCATGGCGAGCTCGCGAGTGGGGAGAAGGATGAGCGCGAGGACGGGAGTCTTCTTGCCGCGGGTGGAGGGAACCGAGATCTCCTCGAGGCGCTCGATCATGGGAACGAGGAAGCTGAGGGTCTTGCCGGTGCCGGTGGAGGCGGTGGCGAGGATGTCGTCCCCTTCGAGCGCGGGCGGGATGGCTCCTGCCTGCACGGGGGTGGGGGTGATGAAGCCGGCCGCGCTGAGGCGGGATTTGAGAGAGTCGGAGATCTGGAAGTCCTGGAACGTAATGGACGTGGAGGTCTCGTCGGTTGCAGTGATGTTGCGAGAGATCTGAAGCGGTTCAGGGTTCAGAATGGAATCAAGAGTAAGGGTAGACAAGGTTTTCCTTTGCAATGGGTGAAGCGGGAGAATGAATGCAGTGACGCTTACGGTTGGCGGACGCACGAGGTGCGGCGAGCAAACGGTTGCGTGGATTCCTGTTTCAGCATTGCTTGGTTCTGGTCTCCCAGATGCCCTTCGGGGCGCAATAAGCATTGCTGCTGCACGGCGAGGCGTGATCCTGTGATCGGCCTGCTAGCCAGAGCAACCAACGCTTGAGAAGCGGGCGGTGGGTGGGGTATGTGGCGCTCGCGGTCTCTGGCCAGACTCGAATCCATTTGGAGTCATCTGCCCGCGGTGCCCTGCGCGAATCAATTCGACGCAACCCCAGTATAGCATAGAGGGCTTGATTCATGCGGGGATTGCGGAGGAGGTCACTCCGCAGATGCGTGGTTGCTGTTATGCTGCCGGGATGTTGCCCACCCTTGAGACGGACCGGCTGGTGTTGCGGCCGGTAGTGCTGGCTGATGCGGAGCGGATCCAGGAGCTGTTTGCGCACTGGGAGATTGTGCGGCTATTGAATGCCAAGGTGCCGTGGCCGTTCCCTGAGGATGGAGTGGAGAGGCATCTGAGGGATGAGGCGTTGCCACAGATGGAGCGTGGTGAGGCATGGGACTGGACGCTGCGGCTGAAGACGGATCCGGAGACCATCATCGGGCGCATCGGACTTTATCTTGGCGAGAACAACCGCGGGTTCTGGATGGGCTTGCCCTGGCAGGGACAGGGATTGATGACCGAGGCCGTGATCGCGGTGACTGATTATTGGTTTGAGGTGCTTGGGTTTCCGGTGCTGCGGGTGCCGAAGGCGGTGGAGAATGTGGGGTCGCGAAGGATTTCGGAGAAGACCGGGATGCGGGTGGTGGAGGTGAAGGAGAGTGAGTATGTCTCGGGACGCTTGCAGACCGAGGTCTGGGAGATGACAACGGAGGAATGGCGGGCCTGGCGCCGGGCGTAGTACCAAGAGAAAAGCCCTGCGCGAAGTTCGTGCGCAGGGCTTTGAGTTGAGGTGAGTTGAAGGATTAGTGACCGTGGCCGTGTTCGCCGCCGCCACCGTGAGGGGCAGCACTATAGTGACCGTGGCCGTCGCTCATATGGGAGGCATGGAACTCCTCGTGGTTGTCCGGAGGCGCGTGATAGGCGCCATGTTCAGGGAAGCTGCCGTGGTAACCGTAGCGCGGGTCATAGGCACGATTGACGCCGCCGTGGAAGCCGTGTGGACCGTGAAACCACGGGCCGGCTCCGATGAAGATGCCACCGTTGAACCACTCGGGCCCGTAGTAGCCGTAGGGGGCACAGTTGTAGGGCGCGTAGTCGTAGTAGCCGTACGGGCAGACAGGAGCGGCGCCGATGTTTACGCCGAAGGAGACCTGGGCGTTTGCCTTAGGAGCTGGCATGAGGGTGATAGCAAGAGCTGCAGTGGTTGTTACGAGAAGAGCTTTCATTCCACGCATGGAGAACCTCCGCTTTGGTAAGAAACCAAAATGCCTATCGAAGTTGCCGATTGTGTGCTGAAAATGAGAAACCTCCGCACCCGTCGAGGGCGCAGAGGTTGCCTGTGAGGACGATTATTTCCTTGGAGCGTCGCCGTGGGCTTGCTGCGGAGCGCCGTGACCCTGGCCGTCGCGAGACTCATTGCCTTTGAAGTTCGGAGCTGCGCCTGCGTGCTCTGGCTTTTCTCCGCGGGCAGGAGTGTTGCCCTTGTAGCCGTGTTGCGGATCGTAGGTATTGTTCACGTTCCCGTGGAAGTTTGAGGGGCCGTGGAACCAGTGGCCGGTGCCGATGAAGACGCCGTTGTTGAACCACTCAGGGCCGTAGTAGCCGTCCGGGGTGCAGTTGTAGGGCGCGTAGTCGTAGTAGCCGTAGGGGCACAGTTGGGTTCGGCACCGAAGGTTACAGTGACCTGGGCGGGAGATGTTGTTGCTGGAACGAGCAGGAGAAGACCTGCCGCAGCTGCGGCGAAAAGGCCGTACTTGATGTTGCGCATTTGAAGGATTACCTCACTCTGTAGGAGTGGGTGGGGTGGGTACTCGTTGCCATGCGGCCGCGTAATTGATTGATATTTCGAAATTTATCTCGATTTGCAACAGTTACGAGGAGCGTCGGCGCGGTGGGGCGCCGGTTCTCGGCTTGAACTTGCGCTTGGGAGGGACGGGCTTCTTGAGCTGCGCGGCTTCGGGTAGGACCTTCTTGCGCTCTACCTTCTTGCCTGCCGCTGCGCGGTTGAGCGCCTGGACTTCGCCGGTGGTGAGTTCGCGGAAGCTGCCGGGCGGGACATCAAGAGTCAAAGCGCCGTAGCCGATGCGGCGGATTTTTTCGACGTGGTGGCCGATCTCTTCGAACATCTTGCGGAGCTGGCGATTGCGGCCTTCGGTGAGGGTGACTTCGTACCAGGGGTTGTCGCCGCCGCGGACTTGTTCGACTTTGGCGGGTTGTGTGAGGACGCGATCGCGGCGGCCTGTTGAGCGAGTGTCGGCGAGGCGGCCGCGGTCGATCATGATGCCGCGACGGAGCTGGTCGATGGCGGCCTCGGTGGGCGAGCCGGAGACTTTGACGAGGTAGGTTTTGAGCACGCCGGTGGCGGCCTTGGAGAGCTTGTTGGCCAGCTCGCCGTCGTTGGTCATCAGCAGCAGGCCTTCGCTGAGATAGTCGAGACGGCCGACGGGGTAGAGGCGGGGCAGCTTGGAGTGTTCGCCGACGACCTTCTTCTGCTTATCCTGGCCGAGGAGCTGCATGACGGTGGGGCGGTGCTCGGGGTCGTCGAGTGTGGTGACATAGCCGCGCGGCTTGTTGACCATGAAATATTTGGTGGGCTCGGGGCCGTGGAGCAGCTTGCCGTCGACGCGGATGTGATCGCGCGTGATGTCGGCGCGAGTGCCGAGCTCGGTGACGGTCTGGCCGTTGAGCTGGACGCGGCCTTCGAGGATGATGGCCTCGGCGGCGCGGCGGCTGGCGATGCCGGCTCGGGCGAGGATTTTTTGCAGACGCTCGCCGGAGGGCGCGTCGCTGGGATCCAGTTCGACTTTCATCCCATCATTATCGCGTGTTTACGCCGGGCAGGACGAGGTGCGCGGGGTTATTCCTGTGCGGCTATTTCTTTTCGTCGAGCGGCACGTTGTGGGTCTGGGCGATCTTTTGCAGGATCTGGTAGTGCTGATCGAGCACTGGCTCATCCACTTTGGCGGCTTTCTGGATGCTGGGATTGGTCGCGGATTCTTCGCTCTTGAACTGCTTCAGGCTGTGGGCTTGCTCCTTGGCCATGGCTTGCAGGTAGGCATTGTCGAAGTCCGGGCCGGAGAGCTGCTCGAGCTGCGCGATCTCCTTCTTCTGCTCTTTGGAGGGCTTCTGATTCTGGCTGACGTCGAGTTGCTTGGCGAGGGGCGCGAGCTGCTGGTTGAGCTCGGTGTGGATCTGGATCATGCGCTGGCTGAAGTCCTTGACGTCGCCGCTGGAGGCTTTCTGCTGGGCGAGCTGGCTCATCTGCACCTGGGCTTCGTTGTTCTTCAGCGTGTCTTCGACGAAGGCCTGGTCAGCGTAGTTGGGCATCGGCGGGCCAGCGGCGTCCGCATTGAGCGAAGGAGCGTTGGCCGTGCCGGGGGTTTGTGGGGTGGGTGCGGAGGGTGGTTGCTGCTGCATCGCCGACTGTTGAGCGAAAGCGGTCGCGCCCGCAAGTAGCAGCACGGCGGCGAAGGAGAATTTTGTGCGGGAGTTCTGAATGCTCATGCGCGGACCTTTCTGTTCTTTCAGGGGATGTTGGAGTGGGCCGAATGCCGTGGGATGTGGCAGGTCGCCGAAGGGCGTGCGGGACCGGGCGCGGCTCATCTGCGTAGATTCGATGCCCGAGGCGCCGAGCTTCGTTGTCCCCGGACCTACGTCAGCAGGTCGGATTTCGGGGCACAGGATAATGGTTTGAGCGGATCAATCGAATACGTCGTGCGAAGGCTAATCGCGGCGGCCGGAGAAGATCTGGGTGAGGGCCATGAAGATATTGAGGCCATCGAGGTAGATGCTCAGCGCGAGCTCTACGGGGGTGGCGCCATCGCCGCCCTTGTGGATGCGCATGAAGTCGACGACGACCAGGACGCTGAAGATCGCCAGCGTGAAGTAGGAGTAGACGTTGGGGCTGACGAAGTGGAAGAACATGCCGAGGACGCCAACGATGATCAGGCCGAGCAGGGCAGCCATGGCGTAGTTGCGGACCTTTTGGTAGTCGAAGGTGAAGATCTGCGCGCCCATGCCGAGGACTGCCATGCCGACGGCCGTGGTGAGCGCGGCGTTGAAGACCGCGTTGGTGTGGCCGGTGTGGAGCAGCATGTTGATGTAGGGAGCGATTTCAAAGCCCATCACGAGTGTCAGGACGAGGAAGAGACCGAAGGCGAGCGCGGGGGTGTTGCGAACGGCGCGGATGGCGAAGATCAGGCCGATGGTGACCAGGAGGTAGAGCCAGATCATGCCGGCGGGCGCGGAGACGGGCGCGACCCAGACACCGACAGCCGAGGTGAAGAAGCCGACCGAGGTGATGACCAGGACCTGCGCGAGCAGCGAGGAGGCGGAGCGGGTCTGGGTCCGGCCGAAGGTTTGGGAGCCGTTGCGGCCGTCGATGATGATGGGATTATCGCGGTTGTCCATAATGCCCTCCTGCGTTAAATCCTACGCTTGTTCGACCACGGCAGTATGAAAAGCCAAACGGCCCCGGGGACGGCGGAGTTGATCCCGGTGGCGGGTTAGGCTTCCGGGATTTCGTCGTCGGGATCGCCGTCGGCCTGGGGGGAGTGGATGTCGGCGGAGGGTTCTAGCTCGGAGGGTGTCTCTGCTTCGGGGATGGACTCGGGTTCGGAGGTGGGGGCGTCCGGGGCTGCGGGTTGGAGGTTGTGGCCTTCGAGCTCGATAGGGTCGGTGTCAGATTCGCCGGAGGTTTCCGGCTCGACGGGGTCGGCGCTCAGCTCTTCGCTGGGGGCGGAGGACTCGGCGGCGTGCGACTCCATGGGGATCTCTTCCTGGACGGCGTCGTTGAGTTCGTCGGCCATCTTTTCGAACTCTTCGATGCTGGGGAGCTCGTTGATGTCCTTGAGGCCGAAGCGGAGAAGGAAATCCTTGGTGGTTTTGTAGAGGATAGGGCGGCCGATGACCTGCTTGCGGCCGGCGGTGGTGACGAGCTTGCGGGTGAGCAGCGAGCCGAGGACGCCGGCGGAGTCGACGCCGCGGATCTCGGAGACTTCGGGGGCGGTGACCGGCTGCTTGTAGGCGACGACGGCGAGGGTTTCCAGGGCCTGGAGGGTGAGCTTTAGCGGCGGCTTGAGGGATTTGACGAAGCCGCGGACGGCGTCGTGGTACTCGGGCTTGGTGGCGAGGCGGAAGCCGCCGGCGACTTCGCGGATTTCGAGGCCGCGGTTGCCGTTGGCGTAGTCGGCGATGAGCTCGTCGAGGAGGGAACGGAAGTAGTCGCGAAGCTTGCGGGCTGCGAGCTTCTGGTCGGCGGCGAGGGCTTTGGCGCTGGGGGCGGTCTCAGGAGCGTCGGAGGGTTCGGGCCCGGCCACTTCGGACGCCGGCTCGGGTTCGAGGACGTCGGTGGGGTCGGTGGTCTCGGCATTGAGGGCGTCGGCGTCCTCAACGGGCTCGACTGCGTCGTCGACGGCTTGCTCGTCTTCGAGGGCGAGAGAGTGCTGCTGGGCGGCGAGGGCGTCGAGCTCGGCCTGGCCCTCTTCACCGAGCAGGCCGGTGAGTTGGGCGAGAGTGACAGGCTCTTCGGATGCGTAGATGACAGCTTCGATCTTGGCTTTAAGACTCATGGGTGCAGGGTTGAGTGTATCAACCCTGCACCCATGTTGGTGTAACTGAAGCTGTTGGTTAGTGGGCGATCTTGTCGAAAAGATAGAAGAGGCAGCCGGAGAGCAGGGCTGCGGCGGGCAGAGTGAAGATCCAGGCAAGGGCGATGTCGCGGACGGTGGAGAACTGCAGGCCGGATCGGTTGGCGGCCATTGTGCCGGCGACGCCCGAGTTGAGGATGTGGGTGGTGGAGACTGGGACGCCCAAGTGGTCGGCACCAAGGATGGTGGCCATGGTGATGAGTTCGGCCGAGGCACCCTGGGCGTAGGTCATGTGGGTCTTGCCGATTTTTTCACCGACCGTGACCACGATGCGCTTCCATCCGATCATGGTGCCGAGTCCGAGAGCCAGCGCGACGGCTACCTTGACCCAGGTGGGGATGAACTTGGTGGCCCCGTCGAGGAACTTCTTGTAGTTTGCGAAGGTCGCGTTGTCGGCGTCAGAGAACTTGGGCGCGCCCTTGGACTTGCCCAGCAGGCGGAAGGTTTCGGAGGTGAGGTACATCTGGTTGCGGACGTTGGCCTGCTGGTTGGCGGGGACGCCCTTCAGGGTGCCGTACTGCGTGACCTCGTTGCGGATGTCGGTGATCTCCTGACGAAGGGCGGTGGTGACCGCAGGAGTGTAGGTCTTGGTGCTGACGAAGTGCTCGAGTTCGGGTTCCGGGTCGCCGATGGTGACGCTGGGGTCGACGTAGTTGCCAACCGCGCCGGCGGTTGCGGTGGAGACAGCGACGAAGGTCTGCATCTGCCTGGGTGAGATGGCGTGGTTGAGGGCGTAGGCGGTTGGGACGGTGCCTACGAGGATGAGCATGATGAGGCCCATGCCCTTCTGGCCGTCGTTGGAGCCGTGGGCGTAGGAGACGCCACCGCAGGTGAGGATGAGCAGGGCGCGGATGTAGAAGGGCGGTGGGGCGGAGCCTTCGGGAGCCTTGTAGAGGCGCGGGTCGCGGGCTACGAGCTTGAAGAGCATGAAGAGAATGAATGCGGCGCCGAAGCCGATGACCGGCGACCAGAAGAGAGCGGAGAAGACTTTGGTGACCTGCGACCAGTCGACACCCGCGGTGCCGGAGTTGCCCTGCATGAGCTGGTTGGCGATGCCTACGCCGATGATGGAGCCGATCATGGTGTGGGAGCTGGAGGCGGGCAGGCCGCGCCACCAGGTGGCTAAGTTCCAGATGATGGCCGCGATGAGGAGGGCAAAGACCATCGCGAAGCCGGCACCGGAGCTGACCTTGAGGATGAGTTCAACGGGGAGGAGCACGATGACTGCAAAGGCGACGGAGCCGGAGCTTAAGAGCACGCCAATGAAGTTGAGGATTCCGGAGTAGACGACGGCGATGTGGGGCTCGAGCGAGTGGGTGTAGATGACGGTGGCGACGGCGTTGGCGGTGTCGTGGAAGCCGTTCACGAACTCGAAGCCGAGGGCGATCATGAGGGCGATGCCGAGGAGGATGTAGGGGAAGACGCTGGCGGAGTGGACGATGGATAGATCGGTGACGAGGCTGTATGCAATGTAGATCAGGCCGATTCCAGCCATGACAGCGAAGAGGATGACTCCCCATTTGCCGACTGCGGATTTCTTCATCTTGGTGTCGAGCAGCGAGCTATGAGCTGGGGCGAGGGAAGCGTCTGGAGAGATGGGAGCAGGAGCAGTGGACATTAGTTTCGCCTTCGGAATGCGTGCAAAATGTGTTGGTGGACGCGAGTAGCTTAGCCGGGCGAGTGTTGCAGTGACATGAATGGAGTGTGAACTTTGAGGCCTGCGGCCCTGCGCGGACGGCGGGAGACTCCGCGTGGCGCGGGCGGGGCGGTGCGGGGGAGGGGGACTCAGTTGCCGGGGATGTGCGCGTACGTGGTGGGCCAGTTGGCGAGGAGCTTGTGCAGGACCGTGGAGCCGCAGAGGTAAGCGGACTGGAGGGCGAGGCGGCCGCCGATGTAGGGCGCGGTGATGGATTCGGCGGCGGCGTGGCCGGGGCGCTCTTCGGAGAAGTTGCTGGCGGTGCGAAGGATGAGGACGCGGTTGGGGTCAACGCGGTGCATGTTGCTGAGGCGCTCGATGGCGTTCATGAAGCCGGCGTCTTCCATCTCGGTGGTGGTGAAGGTGCCTTTGCCCTTGGTGTAGAGGCGGACCCAGTCGCGGGCGTACTGGGTCATGATGGTGCCGTGCCAGTAGTAGTCGCTGGAGAAGGTGGCGCCGATGAGGACGAATGGGGGACGGCGGGCGGCGGGATCGTTGGTGAAGCCGGCGCGGAAGGCGGCGACTTTGGGGTCGTCGCCGAGGTTGAGGCCCTTGGTCTGGGCGTAGGCCCAGGCGGTGAGGGTTGGGTTGAGGGTGTAGAGGTTGGATCGAGTCCAGGAGGTTTCGGTGACAGCTTTGGGGTCGGGGCGAGTGGCGCCGGAGGGGTAGATGCCGTAAGGCCAGTCCTTGGGAGCTTCGCGGGGGTCAATCTCGCGGGCCACGTCGTTAACGACGTAGTCGGCCCAGGCTGCGGAGCCGAGCGAGGCCACGCGGGGGTCGACGCCGGCGATGCCATTGATGAGGATGTAGGCATGGGTGAGGTCGAAGCGGGGATCGAGGCCGAGGGCCATCATGGAGGCAGTGGCGTTCACGAGGGTTGTGCCACTGACGATGCCGAGGATGGTATGGTCGGCGTTGGTGCGGATGGGGTGGGTGCCGCTGGGGTCGAGCTTGTCGATGGGGCCGCCGGGGAAGGGGAGGCTTTCGGTGAGGTGCTCGCGCTCAACCCAGTACTGGAACTCGCCGGGAATGTCGCCGGTGTCGTTGCCGACTTCGAAGGTGGTGACGATGACGGCGCGGATGGGCCAGGGCTTTTCGGGTGTCTGGGCGTGAGAGGGCGAGACCAGGAGCGCGGTGGCGAGGGCGAGTGCGAAGACACGGAGGGTGTGGGCGCGCATGGCGGTCTCCTGCTGGGGTGGTGGGCTTCAGGGTATCGCAGGTGGAGGGACTTAGGACTAGCTCCAGTCGTCGCGGACCTGGGCTTGTTCGGCGAAGACCTGATCGAAGCGGTCGGTCTTCTTGATGAGGATGTCGCCGAAGTGATCGCCTTGGCGCAGCAGGATGGCTTGTAGTCGGACGAGCTCGAGCATGGCTAAGAAGGTGCAGATGACGGCGCGTTCGGACTTGGTGTTCTGCAGCATGCGGCGGAGGCTGACGGGCTTGTCTTCCATGAGCAGGCGGCGTTTGACGAAATCGATCATCTGCGCGACGGTGACGGTTTCCTCGTCGATGTTGTGGACGGGCCGGTTGCGGAGGCGCTCGAGAATGTCCTGGAAGACGCGGACGAGGTCGACCGTATCGGCGTCGATCTCGCGGTCGGACTCAGTGGAGTCGATGCCTTCGTCGTGGAGGAAGTTCTTGAGGCCGGACTGGGTCCAGGTGGCTTCTTCGAGCATTTGTTTTTGCTGGAGCATCTGCGCGGCGGCCTTGAAGCGTTCGTGCTCGAGGAGGCGCTCGACGAGTTCGCGGCGCGGGTCTTCCGATTCGGACTCGGGAGCGAGTGGGTCGCGCGGGAGGAGCATGCGGGACTTGATGTGGATGAGCAGACTGGCGACGTAGATGAACTCGCCGGCGGCATCGACGTCCGCGTCCTTGAGGTGGTGGGTGTACTCGAGGAACTGCGCAGTGATGCGCGCGATGGGGATGTCGTAGATGTCGATATTTTGCTTGCGGATGAGATCGAGCAGCAGGTCGAGCGGGCCGTCGTAGACCTGGCCTACGGTAATGCTGAAGGGAGATTGTGATGCCTCGTCGCGGGACTTGTCGCGCTCGCGCTTTGGCTCAGGGGGCGGTGGAGGCGTGGGTGGGTGTTCGAGGGCGAAGGGGGTGTGGGGTTTAGGGGTTGAAAACGCCGGAGATTCTTCGGCAGGCACAGCTTCCTCGGGGTCCTTCGGCTGCGACTCGCTACGCGAGTCTTCGCTCAGGATGGCAGAGTTATCTTTCTGCTCGACATTTTCCTGTGCGAGATTGTTCTCTTGATCGAGATGTTCTTGGTCGCTCATGTTCAGGCGATTCCCATGGCGTGCTTGGCTTCGTCGAGGGTAAGGTTGGCGCGCTTGGCGGCGCGGTCCTTACCGTTGGCGAGTACATCTTTGACGACGCCGGGGCGGCGCTCGAGGTCGGCGCGGTGGTCGCGGATGGGAGCGATGGTCTTCACGATCGCGTCTGCGACCCAGCTCTTGCATTCGATGCAGCCGATGGAGGCGGAGCGACAGCCGGCGGCGGCTTCTGCCTGCACCTCTTCAGAGGAGAAGACTTTGTGGAGGTCGAAGACCGGGCAGACGTCTGGGTTGCCCGGGTCGTCGCGGCGTATGCGCGCGGGGTCGGTGACCATGGTCTTGAGCTTGGCGCGGATGCTTTCGTCGGACTCTGAGAGCTCGATGTGGTTCTTATAGGACTTGGACATCTTGCGGCCGTCGAGGCCGGGGAGTTTGGGGCTGGGTGTGAGCAGGACTTGCGGTTCGGGAAGGATTTCCAGGCGGCCGAAGGGGGAGATCTTCTTCGTCTGCTGGGCAGCCTCGAAGAGCTGGCGGGGGCTGAAGTCGGTGCGAGTAGATCCTTGTGGCTCGCCGGCGAGCTTGCGGGCCTTTTCGAGGATGGCGGGAAGCTCCCAGGGCGCAGCTTCGGGCGAGGTGAAGAACTCGCCGGGGTAGAGGGAGTTGAAGCGGCGGGCGACCTCGCGAGTTAGCTCGACGTGGGCGACCTGGTCGGCGCCCACGGGAACGAAGTCGGGCTTGTAGAGAAGGATGTCGGCGGCCTGGAGGAGGGGGTAGCCGAGGAAGCCGTAGGTGGCGAGGTCTTTTTCGCGGAGCTGCTCCTGCTGGTCCTTGTAGGTGGGGACGCGCTCCAGCCAGCCGAGCGGGGTGAACATGCTGAAGAGCAGGAAGAGTTCGGAGTGGGCGGGGACGTCAGACTGCTTGAAGATGACGCAGCGGCCGGGGTCGAGGCCGGCGGCGAGGAAGTCGAGGGCGATCTCGATGTTGTTGGCCTGCACGTCGCCGGGGTCGGCGTAGTCGGTGGTGAGGGCGTGCAGGTCGGCGATGAAGAAGTAGCAGTCGTAATCCTGTTGCAGGTGAACCCAGTTGTAGAGGGCTCCCATGTAGTTGCCGAGGTGCAGGCGGCCGGTGGGGCGCATGCCGGAGAGGACGCGGGGGCGGGGTGCGGTGCGTGGGGGATTGGTGCTCATGAGGTCGAACTTCAAGGATACATGTCCTGCGCGGGTCCTACGCGGACGGCGAGCGTTTTGAGTGATGGTGCACAGTGATGAAAGGGTCAGGGCTACAAGCTGAGGACGCGGGCTACGGCGAAGCCGTCGTAACCTTTGCTGCCTACGGTTTGGAGGGCGGTGGAGGATAGGCGGGGGTCGGCGGAGAGGAGGTCGAAGAAGCGGCGGACGCCCTGGACGTTGGGGTCGGGGTTGGTGGGGTCGATGACTTCGCCGTCGCGGATGACGTTGTCGGCGAGGAGGAGGGTGCCGGGACGGGCTAGCTTGAGGGCCGCGGTGAGGTAGTCGGGGTAGCCGTCTTTGTTGGCGTCGAGGAAGATGAGGTCGAAGGGGGCGGACTCCCCCGACTCAAGTTCGGCGTGGAGCTGGGCGAGGGAGTCGAGGGCGGGGCCGAGGCGGAGTTCGACGAGGTGCGCGAGGCCGGCGTGGGCGATGTTCGCGAGAGCGACTTCGGCGTGATGGGGGTCGAGCTCGAGAGTGATGAGCTTGCCGTTGGGGGGAAGGGCGCGAGCGAGGTTGATGGTGGAGTAGCCGCCGAGGGTTCCGATTTCGAGGATGCGCTTAGCCTGCTGGGTTTCGGCGAGGAGTTGGAGGAACTTACCCTGGCTCGGGGAGACGTCGATGGCGGGAAGGTTGGCGGCCTTGTTGGCGGCTAGCGCGGCGTCGAGGATGGGGTCGGGCGGGAGGAGTGTCGAGTTGAGGTAGCGGTCGACGGAGGCCCAGAGGGCTTCGGATTGGGATGGGGACATGCGATGCCTCGGGAGGATTACAGGCTGAAGAGGAGGATCTTGAAGATGGTCATGATGGGGAGGAAGAAGATCTGGATGATGTAGAAGCCGAGGAAGAAGAAGGCGAACATGAAGAAGAGGCTCATCTTCTGGTAGGTTTGCGCGGCGTTGTAGGGGAGATAGTGCGTGAGGATCTTGCCGCCGTCGAGGAAGGGGAGTGGAACAAGGTTGAAGACGAAGAGGAGGATGTTGACCAGGATGCAGAAGTAAAGGAAGAGGATGAGGGGAAAGATGCCGGGAAGGCCTTCGGTGCCCATGGCGAGGTTGCGCATGGCGAGTTGGGAGGCGATGACGAGGGAGTCGAAGGTGCCGGGAACGGTGTGACGGACGATGATCAGCGCGACGAGAGCGACGATGGCCGCGAACAGTTGGGCGGCGGGGCCGGCGAGGGTGGCGAGCATCTCGTCACGCGACGGATTGCGGAAGTTGCGCGGAGTGAAGGTGATGGGCTTGCCCCAGCCGAGGATGAGAGGGCTGCGGAAGATGAAGAGCACAGGCCAGATGAGCATTCCGAGGAGGTCGAAGTGACGGGCGGGATTCATTGTGAGGCGACCCATCATTCGTGCGGTGGGGTCGCCGAGGCGGTTTGCGGCCCAGGCCTGGGCGCAGTCGTGCAGGGAGATGGAGAGCACCATCACCACGAGTTCAAAGATGATCAAGGCGTACGTCAACGGCATGAAGATAGTTTACGGGAGTATTTTGCACTTCCTTGGAAGGTTGGGGAGGTATAGACTTCGAGGCATCTGATCACTGCGGGAGCCTGGGTCGACCCTGTATGCAGGAAGTTCACCCAATGCAGGCGACTGCAGTGATTAACGAAAGCGGAGACAGCCTAAGCTGCCTCCGCTTTTTGTTGCTGGCCTGGTTGGGCCGGCCTTGGGTTGGCGAGACGGCTATTCCGCCGATGGGATGGTACCGCTGGTGGTGACGCCGGTCGTGATGACAGAGTTGTAGCCGGAGTTGGCGGTGGCGAAGCTGAAGCCTGCACTCTGTGCCGAGCTGGAGGCGAGGAAGGGAGCGAGCGCGGCGGCTGCCGTTGTACCGGTCCCGCCGGTGGCGACAATGAGGCCGGTGAGGCTGGCATCGCTCTCGTAGTTGACGTTGTTTGCGGGGATGAGGTTGGTGCCGGCGAAGGTGGGGCTGGCGATCGTGACCGAGGGGATGGCGCGGATGAGCGCGCGGTGCTCGGCCTCAACGCCAAGGATGGAGGCGGCGACCTTGGCGTAGAGGATCAGATCGGCCTGGGAGTAGTTGCTGCCGCTCATGGCGGGGTTGGCCTGGGTGGCGCTGTAGCCGTTGTAGCCGGCGGCCATGGAGGCGAACTCTTCCACGGCGGTCATGTAGGCACCGACGAAGGCAGTCTCGAGTGCGAGCAGGATGGGAAGGAAGTTCGTGAGGGTGTCGAAGGTGCCGCTGGGGTAGTAGAAGGTGGCGGGAACGCCTGCGCCCACGTCCCCGCTGCCGGAGCTGGAGAGGCCGAGGAGGGTGCGGAGGAGTTGCGCGTGCTGGACTTCTTCGAGCAGTGCGCCCTGCAGATAGGCTACGTTGACCTGGCTACCGCTGGCGGAGACATTTGTGGCGCTGCCACCCGGGCCGGCGAGGTTAGGGTCCTGGATGACGCCGCCGATTAGCGCGTTGTAGTAGGTGGTGATGGCGAGGTCTTCTGCGATGAGGGCGGCGGTAAAGATCTGCGCTGCGGTGTCGGTTGAGGCTGCACCGGAGACTTTCATCATGCCCGAGCCGCTGTCGCCGCAACCGATGATGGTGGCAGCCGCTGCGCCGATTCCGACTGCGCCGACTCCGGTGAGGAAGGAGCGGCGGTTCACTACGCTTTCGATCATTTCCTGGGTTACTTTGCCTACTGCCATGGTGGTCTCCTGGTGGGTGGTGATGACGTGCGTAAAGGGGCGAATGAACGTGACCGTCCGTGAGCGCGGAGGTGCTCGCGCTTTGAGCCGGAAGATTGATTGCCGGGTTGTGGAAGCTCCGTGTTCTCCGGTGATCCAAACGGAGCGCTCTCGTTGTGGGCGCTCGGAGAGAATTGGATTTACTGCTCAGCTCGATGGCACTGGATCTTGCATTGCTTCGTCAGGAGAACGAGCGAGTGGGACGGATGGATTGGAGTGGAGTGAAGATTTTTTGCGGGGGTGCGCGGAGTTGCGTGGGACACAACTCCGGTTGAGGCCAAACATCTGGCGGAAGACTGTACTTATTCGATGGCGAAGACAGCGTTGACCGTGGCCGAGCGGGTGATGCGAGCGGGAGAGATGGCGAGCGGTTTGAGACTAACGCGCTGCTCTGCTGGTGCAGCAGCCATGGAGTACATGCGAGGGCCAATGCCGTTGACGACCGGAATCTGGTTGCTGGCGTAGAGCAGGGTGCCGAGCTTTGCGCCGAGGCCCTGGGCCATGTGCTCGGCGATATCGCGGGCGTGGTTGAGGGCCTTTTGCGCGGTTTCGGCCTCCAGGGCGTCGTCGTTCTTGAGCTGCCAGTCGATGCCGCCGCTATTATTGGCGCCGTGGGTGATGGCTGCCTGCAGGACCTGCGCTGCCTGGTCGGCGGGAACGGTCACCTGCCAGCGCTGCGAGAACTGGAAGCGCATGCCTTCGGCGTAGTGACTTTTGTTTTGGAAGTCTTCGGAGTTGAGCGGAGACAGGTTCTGCTCCTGGCTCTGGATAGCGTCCTTGGCGACACCCGAGGCGGTTAGGGCCGAGACGATGGCATTGGAGGTTTGGGTGGCGCTCGCGTAGGTCGAGTCCTGATCTTTGCCGAAGGTGTTGAAGCCGATGGAGACGACCGCGGTGTCGGCCAGGGTAGAGGCTTCCTCGGTGGCAGTGATCGAGATGGTCTTGTTGTCTTTGCTGATCTGGATCTGCTGCGCGGCGAGAGGAAGGGCGGCGAGGGAGAGGGCGGCGAGGATGGAGAGTCGGGCGAGGGTCATGGCAATTCTTCCTTGGCTCATGGCTATTCTTCCTTGGCTTCGAGCAGGTCGGCGAGGGTTTCCTTGTGCTTGGGGCGGGCGGTGATCTTGTCTTTGATGGTGGGGAGGGGGTGTGAGGGTGGGGGCGTTCCGAGGCGTTCGCGGGCGTTGGCTTTCACGGCCTTGGTCGCGGAGAAGACTTCTTTCTTTGCCTTGGACTTCGGCATGCGTGCAGACCTCCTCGTGTGAAGTACAGCGTACTCCTGATGGACGTTGCATTTACAGATTCAGCGACGAAAAAATGAGGGCCGCGGAGAGTGTTCCCGCGGTTCGGGGGACCTCCGGATCGGGTGCAAAGGCGTATTCTTGAAGAGGGGTTGAACGCTCGGGTCTCTGACCTGGAATTTGAGGGTAACGATGGAAGAGCGCGACTTCTTCGAAGAAGTAACGGAACAGAAGAGACACACGATGGTATGTCCGCACTGCGGGCAACCGGGTGAGTATGAGCTGAGCTGGCTGGTACGGCGCAAGCGGGCGCAGGTGCCGCGCGGGGCTGATGAGCTGGACCGGGCAAAGTTCGCCAAGGCGCGCAGTTACATGGTGCGGCGCGACGACCTGGTGGGCTGCAAGAATATTCGTTGCCGCAAGCGGTTTGAGGTAGTCGGGATCCAGTCGGTCGCCGATCTGCAGGAGGTCGCTGTGGGAACAGCGGAGAATCGTGCAGAGCGAATTCGGGCTGCGTTTGGCAGGCGAACGCTGGGCTGAATCGGGCCGGGAAGAACGCTGGGTCCGCGGGGCGAGGCAGTTTCGCTCCGAGCAGCGGTTTGTGATTTAATGCGAAGAGTCGCAGGAGGACGTGCAATGAGCAACAAGTTGATTCCCGTGGAAGAGAGGCACCTGACCCCGGAGCAGGTGGACCTGATCGATGCGCGTCGCCGCCGCGGGCAACTGTTGCTGGTGATTGGCTTCCAGGCACTCATCATCGGAACGATCATCACGCTGTGGAGTGGGCAGGATTTTACGTACTCCCCGGGCTGGATTCATCCGGTGGGATATTGGGATCTGTTCCTTTTCCTCGTTTCCTTCATCTGCATTGTGAGCGGGATTCAATTGCGGCGGGGGCTGAACGAGTTCTTCAGCTACTAAGAATTGTCTGGGATTGAGGGAACGGCGGGCTGCGGCTCGCCGTTTTCCTTTGCGGCGTCACGGCAGGGGATGGGGTGGGTCTGGTATCGTTGGCCTCGCCGTGAGGTAGGGAGGCAGGCGTGATTGTTGTTGGGTTGAATGAGCTCGAGGTGGGGATGCATTTGGCTGAGCCGGGCGGGTTTCCCGCGGCCGAGAAGTTGTTGCTGGCGGCAGTGATTGTCGCATCGCTGGGGGCGTTTGCGTGGCGGCTGGCGCCAATTGCGCGGAACGTGTGGGAGTCCAAGAAGGACACGGATTTTTCGCTGCGGCCGGTGGGCAAGCGAGTGTGGAAGTTCTTCTGGGAGGTGCTGTGCCAGGCGAAGGTGATTAAGCAACGGCCGTTGCCGGGGCTGGCACATGCGTTTGTGTTCTGGGGGTTCCTGGCGTTCGCGCTAGTGACGCTGAATCACATTGCGGTGGGATTTGGGGTTGAGTTCCTGCAGTATGCAGGAGCGTTCGGGACGTTCTACGTGGGGTTTGCCGCGGTGTGGGCGCTGCTTGTTGCGGTGAGTATTGCGGGGCTGTTTGTGCGGCGATTTGTGGTGCGGCCGCGGTGGCTGGGAGCCGAGGTTTCGGTGGAGTCGGGTGTGATCGCGGGGCTCATCTTTCTGCTGATGGCTACTTATATAGCCGCGTTGTTTGTGGGCGATGGCGGGCCAGTGGCGCTGGGGCTGTGGTGGACGCATACGCTGGTGCTGTTGGTGTTTCTGCCGATTATTCCGGGAACCAAGCATTTGCATCTGGTGTTGAGTCCGCTGACGGTGTTTCTGAAGCGGCCGGAGTTTTCGCAGCTTCCCAAGCTGGAGGGCGATGAGGATTTTGGCCTGGTCGCGGGCAAGGATCTGACGCAGTTGATTGCGCTGCAGGCGTACAGCTGCGTGGAGTGCGGGCGTTGCACGGAGCACTGCCCCGCGTCGACGACAGGCAAGGTGCTGAACCCGAAAGAGATTGTGCTGGGAGTGAGGTCGTATCTAAATGCGAATGGACCGGGGAGCGAGGTGGCGCTGCTGGATGAGGGCCAACCTGCGCTGTCCATGGAGGCGGCGTTTGAATGCACGACGTGTGGGGCTTGCGAGTTTCAGTGCCCGGTTGGGGTGCAGCATCTGCCGGTGCTGATTGGTCTGCGGCGCGGCGCGGTGAATACCGGTGCGTGGGAAGACAAGTACGGGACGAAGCTTTTTCTGGCGCTGGAGAAGCAGGGAAATTCGCTGGGCATGAGCTCGGCGGAGCGCGACAAGTTCATTGCGAAGCAGGAGTTTCCACTCTTCGATGGCAGCCAGGAGTACTGCCTCTGGCTGGGCTGCATGGGGAGCTATGACCCCAAGGGGCGCGAGATTGTGTCGGATTTTGCGCGCGTGATGCGGGCCTTGGGGACACAATTCGGTGTGTTGAAGAAGGAAAAGTGTACAGGCGATCCGGCGCGGCGGCTGGGGAATGATTTATTGTTCGGCGATCTCGCGGAGCAGGGGTTGAAGGCGTTTGCGACGGCGGGCGTGAAGAAGATTGTGACGATCTGCCCACACTGCGTGAGGACGATGCAGACCGACTGGCTCGAGTATGCCGTGGGGCCCGTCAAATTTGAGATTGAGCACCATTCGGAGTTTATGGCGCGGCATGCGCACCTGCTGCCGCAGCAGAAGGGCGAGAGCATTGTGTATCACGACCCCTGCTATCTCGGGCGCTATCGCGATGTGTATGAGCAGCCGCGCGCTGTGGTGGCGACGGCGGGTGAGTTGGTCGAGGCCGAGAGGCATCGGGAGCGGTCATTCTGCTGCGGTGCTGGCGGCGGGTTGGCGTTTCTCGGCGAGGAGAGTGGTGAGCGCGTAAGCCATGTGCGGGCGAAAGAACTCGTCGCGACAGGCGCACAGACGATTGGGACGGCTTGCCCTTTCTGCAACTCGATGTTCCGCGATGCGCTGGGAGCGGTGGGTGGGGATGCACCGCCGCAGTTGCTGGATATTGCGCAACTGGCTGCACGGGGACTGACGTCGCAGACGAGCGAGGCGGACGTGGAGACCGGTCAGAATTGAACGCGGGTCAAGACGAGGTAGCGCCGGGTGCGGTAGGCTGGCGGTGATGACTTGCGTCTGATCATGTGGAGCTTTCGATGAAAATTGTGGTGGCGGTAAAGCAGGTGCCGGAGCGCGATGCGGTTGTGCGCGTGGGGGCCGATGGCAGGAGTGTCGACGAGAGCGACCTGGCGTGGACCATGAATGAACCGGATGCGTATGCGCTGGAAGAGGCGCTGCAGCTGAAGGAGCGCGCAGGTGACGGGGAAGTGGTGGTGCTTTGCGCGGGGCCCGAACGGGTGCAGAGTACGCTGCGTGAGGCGCTCGCGAAGGGTGCGGACCGCGCGGTGCACGTAATGACGCCGGAGGATGGAGATAACTCGCTGGGGAAGCGCGACACGCTGGATGTGGCGCGGCTGCTCGCAGACGCCGTTAAGGGCGAGGTGCCAGACCTGGTGCTGACTGGGCTGCAGTCGGATGATTTAGGCGCGGGACAAACCGGTGTGGTCATGGCGGAGTTGCTGGGGGTTCCGCATGCGACGCTGGTGCTGCAGGTAGAGCTTGCGGGAAATGGGATCAAAGTGAAGCGCGAGTTAGAAGACGGATGGATGCAGCACGTGGAGATGCCGTTGCCGGCGCTGTTGACGATCCAGTCGGGGGGCAATCGGCTGCGCTATGCAACGCTGATGGGCATCAAGAAGGCGCGGCAGAAGGAGATGCGCGAGGCTCCCGCGGCTGCTGCGGCGAAGCGCGTCGATGAGGTGCTGAAGGTGTCTCCGCCGACGCGGGTGAAGCAGACGGAGATGTTAACAGGATCGCCCGACGAGATCGCGGCGAAGTTGGTGGAGAAGTTGCGGTTTGAGGTGAAGGTGCTGTGATGGGACGCCCGCGAGCCGTGACCACGAGGGTAGGAAGGACGCTATGCAACGCCGCAAATTTCTGACTGCATCACTGGCCGCCACTGCGGTTGCTGCGGCGCACGGAATCCAAGCGCAGTCGCCGCAGACGGGCGAGCGCGAGTTCTACCAGATACGGCGCTACCAGTTGGAGCGCGGTCCGCAGGAGAAACTGGCTGCCGACTATTTCAGCGCGCTGATCCCGGCGCTGAATCGCCTGGGGATGAAGCCGGTGGGAGCGTTGCAGTTGAAGTTTGGGCCGGAGACGCCAGCGAATTACCTGGTCATTCCGAGCCGGGCGGTAGAGTCGCTGGTGACGATTGACCAGCAGCTGGCGAAGGATGACGAGTTTGTGAAGTCGGCCGATGCGTTCTGGAATGCGCCGGCGGTTGCGCCTGCGTTCGTGCGCGCGGAGAGCTGGCTGCTGTCGGCGTTTGCCGGATGGCCACGGCTGACGCTCCCAACGATGACGACGACGGGAGCGAAGCGGATCTTTCAATTGCGGACCTACGAGAGTCCGTCGATGCGCGACCACGTGCGCAAGATTGAGATGTTTCACAGCGGAGAGTTCGAGGTCTTCAGGAACTCGGGTGCGCAGATGGTGTTCTTCGGCGACACGCTGGTTGGATCGCGGATGCCGAGCCTGATGTATATGCTGAGCTTCGAGGATGACGCGCAGATGGACAAGGACTGGGCAGCGTTTTCGAGCGATCCGCAATGGAAGAAGCTGCAGGCGGAGCCAAGGTTTGGATTTGAGCAGACGGTAAGTAATATCTCCAACCTGGTGTTGGGACCGCTGCCGATGTCACAGATTTAAGAGCGAGAGACGAAAGTTGGAGGTAGTCGAATGAGCGGTGTCCTGGTGGTGATGGAGCGCAAGGGAGAGGATGCGTGGCATCGGATGAGTTTCGAGGCGTTGGCAGCGGGACAGGAGCTGGCCAATGAGCTAGGCGTGACGTGCTCGGCTGCGGTGCTCGGGGAGAGTGCGGCGATCGCGCCGCTGGCTGCGGAGTTGGCGACGAAGAATCTGGATGCGGTGTGGGTGGTGGCCGATTCGCTGCTGGCGCGGTACACCGCGGATGGCTGGGTTGCGGCGCTGGAGCAGTTGATTGTCGAGACGAGGCCGAAGTTCGTGGTGTTGCCGCATACCTACCAGGTGAGGGATTTTGCGCCGGCATTGGCAACGCGGCTGGGTGAGGTACTGATCGGAGATGTGACGGCAATCGAAGTTGCCGATGCACAGAGCGGGCCTTTTTTTGTGCGGCAGTGGATGCAGGGAAAGCTGAACGCGGAGTATCGCCACCGGAGCGAGGGTGGGGTGTGCTTTGTGTCGGTGCAGGCCGGAAGCTTTCGCGCGGATGCGGTGGCAGCTGGCGATGCTGAGGTGAAGACATTTGCGCCGAAGCTGGATGCTGCGAAGATTCGGACCAAGCCGGGCGAGCCATTTCGTGAGGCTGCACAGACGGTTGATCTTTCGACGGCACCGGTAATTGTGAGTGTTGGCCGCGGGATTGGAGAGCAGGACAATCTGAAGTTGGTGGAAGATTTGGCGAGCGCGTTGGGAGCGGAGCTGGCGGCATCGCGGCCGATCTGCGATGCAGGCTGGCTACCGATGGAGCGGCAGGTGGGGAGCTCCGGGCAGACGGTTGCGCCGAAGCTGTATTTGGCCGTCGGGATCTCCGGTGCGATTCAGCACCTGGTCGGAATGAAGGGGGCGAAGACGGTCGTCGCGATTAACAAGGACGCAGACGCGCCGATTTTCGAGGTCGCGGATATTGGCGTGGTGGGTGATTTATTTGAGGTGGTTCCGGCACTGACAAAGGCGATTCGCGGGTAGGTGGGCGTCACAATTAAAAAAAGAGACTTACGCGGCGGGATTTGCGTCATACTGGAAGTGGTCGGCGCAGGCCGACTTTCTCTAACCCCGAACGCTTGATCAAACGACTCCAACGCGGATCTGTTGAGCAGGCGCATCCTTTGTGGCTGCGCGTGCTGACGTTTGCGTGCCTGCTGCTGGTGGTTGGCGCGAGCTCGGTACAGGCGATCCATATCCACGGGGAGTGGCTTCCCCAGAACGCGATCCACGCGGGATCGCTGCCGATCGGGTCGCAGGGCCCGGGTGGCGAGGAGCACTGCCCGCTTTGCATAGCGATGCACTCGGCGCTGCCGGTAGCGGCGCATGTCGACGCGATGCGGCTGACGTTGGTGGAGTGCAAGCTGGTGCAGGCGTTTGATCGCGCGCCTGAGACGCAGTGGCACTATGCGATGTTCAGCAGGCCACCGCCTGTAGAGACCCTCTAACCGAAAGACGCGAAGATTGCCGCGCTCGCATGAGCCGGTGCCGGCTTACAAGCCCAGGCGATCTTCTCCAGGAGTTCAGCAGTTGCGCCGCGTGGGCGCTGACGCCGGACCCGCCGCAGCCACTCAAAGGCTTCGGCGCCTGTGGTGCTAACAGACAGGAGTTTCGATGATGCAGAGAGTTTTCTTGAACCGTATTTTTGGCGTGCTTGCGCTGAGTTGGATGATGATATTGGGCGCGGGCTTCGCATTTGGTCAGACCGCGTCTGGAACGATCGAGGGCACGGTGACGGACCCTTCTGGAGCGATTATTCCCGGAGCGACGGTGACAATCACGAATCCGGTGAGCGGGTACACGCGCACAGATCAAGCAGATGCCGCCGGACATTTTCATTTCTACAACATTCCGTTCAATCCCTACCGGTTGGAGGTGACCAATGCGGGGTTTCAGACGTTCAACCAGATTGAGCAGGTGAGTTCGGCCCTGCCGGTCACGGTGCAGGTAGCGATGCAAGTGGCTACGTCGTCGACGACAGTGACCGTGGAGGCGCCAGCCGATGTACTGGAAAACTCTCCGACGTTCCACACCGATATCGATCGTGGCATGTTTGACAAGCTGCCGCTGGAGAGCCAGTCGTCGTCGCTGAGTTCGCTCGTGACATTGGCGTCGCCGGGTGTTGCAGCAGATTCGAATGGTTTGTTCCATGGGCTGGGCGATCATGCGTCGAACTCCTTCTCGATCGACGGACAGCCCATCACGGACCAGCAGAGCAAGGTGTTTTCGAATCAGCTGCCGTCGAATGCGGTGCAGTCGCTGGAGGTGATTTCGGGTGCGCCGCCGGCGGAGTATGGTGGCAAGACCAGCCTGGTGATCGATGTGACAACGCGCTCGGGCATGGGAGTGACCAAGCCGACCGGATCGGTCTCGACTTCGTATGGGAGCTTTGGATCTTCGACGGGGTCGTTCGATATTAGCTACGGAGGAAAGAACTGGGGCAACTTCTTTGAGGCCGACGGACTTGACACCGGACGATTCCTCGATCCTCCGGAGTTCAAGGTTTTTCATGACAAGGGCAACGAGTTCAATACCTTCGATCGGATCGATCTGCAGCTATCGCCGCGAGATGCGTTCCACCTCAACCTGAATGTCAGCCGCTCGTGGTTCCAGACGCCGAACTCGTTGGACAACTTGAACGTGCAGAACGTGGCGAGTGAAGGGTCGAATCCGGGTGGTGGCGCGAGTGCCGATCCGACTTTCGTGGACGTTGGGAATACTGATCAGCGTTCCAAGATTGTTACGTTCGATATTGCGCCGTCGTACACGCACACGATCAACCAGTACTCCATCCTGAACTTCGGGGGCTACGTGCGTCGCGACGCATACAACTACTATCCCAGCAATGATCCGCTGGCCGATCTTGGTCCAGTGACGCTGCAGAACCAGACGATCAGCCAGGCTCGCTCGCTGACAAACGCCGGGATACGCGGCGATATCTCCTACGTGAAGGGCATCAACAACATCAAGTTTGGTGGCGATTACGAACAGACGTTCCTGCGCGAACTCGATACGTTGGGTGTCGTGAATAATACCTTCAACTCGCCGTGCATGGATCTGTTCGGTAATCCGCTGCCCGGTTATGCAAACCAGAGCCAGTGTCCTTCAGCGACGTCTCTGCCCAATGCGAATTATCTGTCGGTCCTGGCCCCGTATGACCTCACTCGCGGTGGAAGTCAATACAACTTTGACGGCCACACCGATGTGAAGGAGCTTGCGCTTTACCTGGAGGACCAGATCACGACGGGGGACTGGGTATTCAACCTCGGTATCCGCGGTGATCTTTATAATGGGCTCGCGATTGCGCGGCAGGCAGAGCCGCGGGTTGGCGTTTCGTATAACGTGAAAAAGACGGCGACAATCCTGCGGCTCTCGTATGCGCGGACGCTGGAGTCGCCATTCAACGAAAATCTCGTACTGTCGAGCCAGGGCTGCGCCAACGACGTGCTTTCGCCGCTGCTGGCTTGCCAGACGACCACGGGCAACACGCTGGAGCCGGGCTTCCGCAACGAGTTCCACGCAGGCTTCCAACAAGGTGCTGGCAAGTACCTGGTGATCTCCGGCGAGTACATCTGGAAGTACACACACAACGCGTTCGACTTCAGCGTGCTTGGCAATACGCCAATTACTTTTCCGATCGACTGGCACAATTCCAAGATCCCGGGCTACATGTTGCATGCCGATGTGCCGGTGACGCATGGGTTCTCGGCGTTCGTGGTGATGTCGTCGGTGGCAGCTCGGTTCTATGGGCCGCAGGTTGCAGGCGCGGGTGCAACGAGCGGCGTGGCTCCGGGGCAAGTAAATTATCCGTTCCGGATCGACCACGACGAAAAATTCAACCAGACGACGCATTTTCAATATCAGCTTCCTGGTGCACGCAGCCCCTGGTTCAGCTTCAATTGGCGTTATGACAGCGGCCTGGTGGCTGGTTCGGCTCCCTGCTACAACGTGACGGATCCTAACGGAGCGTGCCCGAACAGCTCGTTTGCGCCTGATGGCACGCCAGCAATGCTGAACGGTCAGCCGGCGGTGCTGCTGGTTGATAACGGTGCCTCGGGTTCGCCGAATCCAGTAACAGGAGCGGCGGTGTATCAGCCGTTCACCCCAGATCAGGAGTTTCAGGCGGGACTTAGCTGCGACGGAGTGAAGGCGAACGGGACCAACCAAATCGGCGTGCAGGTTGCGGGTACCAACTACTACGAGTGCGAGGCCTCGCAGCTTACCTCGAAGCTGATCAGCATTCCCGCACCGGGGACGGGCAGCAATGACCATAATCCACCACGTATTGCGCCGCGCAACCTTTTCGACGTGTCGGTTGGACAGGATAATTTGTTCAAGGGTACGCGGTACAAGTGGAGCGCGATGTTAACAGCCGTCAACATCACGAACAAGTATGCGCTGTATAACTTCCTCTCGACCTTCAGCGGGACGCACTATGTGACACCGCGTGCGCTGACCGCCGAGGTGGCATTCCATTTCTAAGTGAAGTTAGGAAGCCAAACGATAAATGACGACGTCCGCCCGAAATGTGGCGGACGTTGTTGTTTCCACCTCATCGGGCGGCGGCCATTCGCAAGAGTCCCGTAGCATGGAAAGAGATGTCTCTCCGCCTATCGAAATCGACGCTGGTGTTGCTGGCCTTCGGAAGCGTGTACCTATTCTGGGGATCGACCTACGGGGCGATCCATGTGGCAGGCGAACATCTGCCGGTGCCAGTGGTTTCAGCAACGCGGTCGCTGATTTCGGCAACGCTCATCGGGCTGATCTGCCTGTTGACCGGCAGGAAGCTGCGCGTACCCAAGGGCGAGGGATGGAAGCTGGTGGTGGTCGGGCTGCTGTTCATGTCCTGCAACAACATGCTGCTGACTTGGGGAGAGAAGCTTGTTCCGTCCGGCTTCGCCTCACTGATCGTGTCGACAATGCCAATCATCATCGCACTGATCGAGATGGTTCTGCCGGGTGGCGATGCGCTGAATAAGCGCGGCTGGGCTGGGACGTTGTTGGGGAGTTTCGGAATTGCTGTGCTGGTGTGGCCATCGCTGCATGCCGGCGCGGCGCATGGAGTTCGCGGCTCGCAAACGTTGCTCGGAGTGGTGATATTGCTGGGGGCAGCGCTGGCGTTCGCGATCGGCTCCGTGTTGTCGCGAAGATTTCACTTTACGGCGGATACGTTCGTTGCGACCGGATGGCAGATTGGTGCTGCGGGCATCTTCAACGCTACGTTTGCGTTTGCCACCGGGGGATGGCACCGCGCCGTATGGACGTGGCCGGGTTTCGGCGCGATCGTGTACCTATCGATCTTTGGATCGATCTTCGGTCTGGTGGCGTTTACGTACCTGCTGCAAAATGTCGCGGTAACGAAGGTGTCGACGTATGCGTTTGTGAACCCTGTGATTGCGGTACTGCTGGGAGTGCTGCTGCTGCACGAGCGGCTGGTGAAGGCAGAGATTGCGGGTATGGCTGTGATTGTCTGCGCGGTTGCGATTGTGGTCTATAGCCGCGTCGATCGCGGTAAACGTGAGATCGTGGGCATGGCGGGGGATGCTGTGGAATAGTGCAACTCGTTCCTCAGTGCAGTGTCTGTTTGAGGGTCTGATAAGCTAAAAGTGGTCGTAGAGATTGGGAGACAATTGCACAAAAGAAAACAACCGCGACGCGAGTCCTTCGTCTGGAGTGTGAGTTAGAGCGCGGCTGCTCTCTTCTAATCGAGGCGTGCCAGCATAGTCACAGTCGTACCGATTCTTAGATGTGTTCTCGACTTCTCTTGCCGGAGGAAAATGCAACTCGCTCGCGGTCTTCGGTTCCCTGCGATTTTCTGCGCTTTGGCCGTACTTCTGTGCGAGATCATCAGCCGCCCCTATGCCAATATGGGCATCTCCGACGATGGGCCCTATATCCTGATGGCGCAGCATCTGGCGAGTACCGGCCACTTCGCTTTCAATGGATGGGCGGCTCCCATGCTTGGTTGGCAGCTCTATCTTGGCGCAGCCTTCATCAAGCTCTTCGGTTTCTCTTTCACCACCGTGCGCATGAGCACCCTCCTGGTCGCGATCGTGCTGGCCTTCGTTCTCCAGCGCGCCCTAGTTCTCGCTGGCATCATGGAGCGCAATGCTACGCTGGCAACCCTCGCCTTTGTACTCTCCCCGCTCTACCTGATGCTCTCGGTCACGTACTTGACCGACATCTTCGGCCTCTTCGCCATCGTCGTCTGTCTTTATGGCTGCCTCCGGGCTCTTAAGGCCTCCACCGAAGGCGCCACCGTCGCCTGGCTTTGCTTCGCCGTCGCGACCAACGCCGTCTTTGGCACCGCCCGCCAGATCGCCTGGCTCGGCGTTCTGGTCATGGTGCCCTCCACCCTTTGGTTGCTCCGAGCACAACGCCGCGTGTTTCTAGCCGGATCAAGTGCCACTTTCGCCGGAGTGCTCTTCGTATTGGTCTGCCTCGACTGGCTAAAGCACCAGCAATACGCCGTCGCGGAGCACCTGATCCCGGAGTCGTATTCCATTGTCCATGGTGTGTGGGCTCTCACCCTTTCCTTCGTGGATATTTCTTTCTTTCTACTCGCAATCGTGATTTTGTTCTTTTCTCAACTTCTCAAACTTCGCCCTCGCACAATCGTCCTGCTCTTTGCACTGTTCGTGGGCTATTGCTTTGTGGCCATCCGTCCGAGCCACATTCGCGGCTACTTCCCCCTTGAGCCAATCCTAAGCATTTGGGGCAATGTCCATGGGATATTTGAGTATACGCACGTGAAGGGAGAGCTCCCGATCTTTCTCGGTAAGGGGGTGCAGATATTGCTAACCTTCACGTCATTCGGAGGCTTAGCTGGCCTGATTGTTTCATTCCTTCACAACCGCCGCCGCGTTCCCGCTGTAGACTCCAACACCATGCTCTGCTGGACGCAGCTTGAAATCCTACTGGCTCCATTTACTCTCGCATACTGTCTTCTTCTCTTTCCCCGAGCCACCGCCGCAGGAGTCGATGATCGTTATATGCTGGCGCTGCTCGTCGTCGCGCTTCTCTGCCTTGTGCGTCACTACCAGGATCATATCCAGTCACGCATTCCGGTCGCCGGCGTTTTCATGGTCGGTATCACGGGAATATACGGCATGGTCACCGTCCACGATGCGTTCGCCTTCTATCGGGCCCGTGTGGACATCGCCGGTGAACTGCGTGCCGCCGGCATTCCCGACACTGCCGTTGATAACGGCTGGGAGTACAACCTTGGAGTCGAACTCCAGCACGCGAACCACTTAAATGATCCGCATCTGAAGACGGCCAAGAACGGTTATATTCCCCCGCCTCCTCTGCCTGCCGACGCCTGCTCGATGCTAATGTATGTGGCCACCCCGCACATTCACCCCCTCTACGGCGCTTCCTTTGACCCAAATGCCTGTTACGGCCTCGCGCCCCTTGCTCCTGTACACTTCTCACGCTGGCCCTATCGCACTCCCGGGACTCTTTATGTCGTTCGCTACCTCCCGTCACCGAAGCCTTACTAGTCGCCTTGATTGAGGTTCTCAGAAGGGCAATGTCCATACTACTTCCGCTTCCAGCGGACCCCGTCTTTGGAGTCTTCCAGGAGGATGCCTTTCTCGAGGAGCTCGTTTCGAATGGCGTCGGCGCGGGCGAAGTTGCGCTGCTGCTTGGCCTGGGTGCGCTCGGCGACGAGCGCGTCGATGGCGGCATCCGTGAGGGAGGAAGCTCCGAAGGTTTCGAGGACTTCCGGAGCGACGTCGGCCATGCGGCCTTCGGCCCCGGCCCAGGCGAGAGCGGCGCGGGTGAGCTCGGCGTCGCGGTCTTCGAGGACAGCGAAGATGGAGTCGAACTTGTTGAGCAGGGCAAGGGTCTCTTCGGCGTCGAAGCGGGTGAGGCGGGCCTGATCGGCCGCTGTGTTGACAGCCCGGAGAACGTCGAAGATTGCGGCGCGGGCTTCCGCGGTGTTGAGGTCGTTGTTGAGCGCGGCGGTGAAATCTAGGTCGCCCTTGCGGATCAGGTTGGTCAGTGAGTCGTCGACGGGCGGGGTGTCGGGCCAGGTGCCTTTGCGGATGCGGTCGTTGAAGGTGCGCAGGCGGTCGACTGCGTTCGTGGACTCGATGAGGCCGTCGAAGGTGAAGTTGAGTTGGTGACGGTAGGGCACGCTGAGCAGGAGGAAGCGGATGGCTGAAGCCCGGTAGCCTTTAAGAAGGAGGTCGCGGAGGGTATAGAAATTGCCCTCGGATTTCGACATCTTCTTGCCTTCGACGAGCAGGAAGCGGACGTGGAACCAGTGACGGGCGAAGGGTTGGTGCGTGGCGGCTTCGGATTGGGCGATCTCATTCTCGTGGTGCGGGAACATGAGGTCTTCGCCGCCGGCGTGGAGATCGAAGGAGTCGCCGAGGTACTTCATGGCCATGGCCGAGCACTCGATATGCCACCCAGGGCGGCCGGCCCCGAGGGGCGTCTCCCACGATGCTTCGCCCGGCTTGGTGGCTTTCCAGAGGGCGAAGTCGCGGGCCGCATCCTTGTCGTACTCGTCGAGGTCTACGCGGGCGCCGTCTTCGATGCCCAGAAGGTCTTTCTTGGAAAGCTTGCCGTAGCCGGGAAAGCGCGCGATCCGGAAGTACCAGCTACCGTCGTCGGCCTTGTACGCAATGTCTTGTGAAGCAAGGCGTTCGATGAGGTCAACCATGCCCGAGATGTTCTCGGTTGCGCGAGCGATGTCTTCGGGGCGCTCGATGTTGAGGGCGTCCATGTCTTCAAAGAAGGCGCGTTCGAATCGGGCGCTGTACTCGCCGATGGGCTTGCCGGCAGCGGCGGCATTGCGGATGATCTTGTCGTCGACGTCGGTAACGTTCATCACGTGGTGCAGGCCGAGGCCGTTGAGGCGCGCGGCACGGCGCAGCACGTCGACGTGGAGGAAGGTGCGGAAGTTGCCGATGTGCCCGTAGTCGTACACGGTGGGGCCGCAGCAGTAGAAGCGCAGGGCGTGGCCGTCGGAGGCGAAGAGCGGCTCGTTTTTTCCGGAGAGGGTATTAAAGAGTTCGAGGGGCAAGGTTACGGGTTCTTTCGTGGAGAGTCGTCACTCTTGATTGTAGATGCAGGCGTGGAGATCGTCCGCGAAAGGACCTGCTGATGCAGTTCGTCGATGTCCGAGACGCCGCGAATGACGGCATTATTTTCCGACTCGTAGAAGCGGAGATCGCCGAGGATGCTGCCGATTCGGGTGATCTGCTGGCTCAAGAGCTCGGAATATTGGTCCTGCTGAGCTGGCGTCAGCTGGGCGAGGTCAAGGTGGCTGGTCGCGTCAGCTGCCTCGGCATTGGAGAGGAAACTCTCGAGTTCGTCGCTGGAGTGGAACCAGTCGAAGACCGCCTGCTGCAGGAAGTCGCGCTGGGCGTAGAGCTCTTCGTAGATGGAGGCCTGTTCGCGCGGTAGGAGAGCCAGCTGCGAGCTGTCGCGGGCGGAGGTCCAGGCGCCGGCGCTGGGTAGAAAAGGGTCTTCGCTGCCACGCGCCGGCAGTTGCGGGAGAGAGGCAGGGTCCGCTCCATGGCGCAACGCGTCCAGGTGACCGCGGAGCGCGACGAAGTAATTGCTTTCATGCTGTAACACGTCGAGATCATGGCCCAGGATCTGCTCGTTGCGCTCGGCCTCGGCGTGGAGATCGTGCTGCAATTCGTGGCGCTGGTGAAGGCGGTGCATGGCGCTTACGGTGTGCTCAAGGCCAATCGCGATCAGCAGGCCGGCCGTGATCGTGCCGAGGTGTACCCAGAAATCCCTCCATCGGAGCAAGGGGTGTTGTGGGGGATGCACATCCATAACGAGAGTCCTTCAGTGGCAGGTTTGAATCCACTTGAGAGTACCAAACCGCGCAGCGCGCGCCCAAGAGAGCAGGCGTTTTAGCCGAGGCGAAGTTGCGGGGTTGGCTCGAGTGTGTCCGGAGCGAAGTGGCCGCCGAGGAACTTGGGCCATGCAGCGGCCGCGATCATGGCGGCGTTGTCGGTGGAAAGCGCAACGCTGGGAAAGGCGATGGGAAGTCGTTCTGCCGCTGCCATGTTCGCGAAGATCTGGCGCAGGTGGCTGTTGGCAGCGACGCCGCCGCTGACAAGAATGCCGCGCGCTCCGTAGTGCTGTGCGGCGTTGAAGGTGGCGCGAGCGAGATTCTTGACGACTGCGTTCTGGAAGCTGGCGATGAGGTTTAGTGTTTGGGAATCGAGGTAGGGCAGTGCGTGGGCTACGTTGGTCACATCGGGCTTGGCTTTGTGCAGGCCGAGGTCGCGGAAGGCCTGTTCGCGTGTGGTGACCGCAGGTTGCATGCCGTGCAACTCGACGTAGCGGCGAGCTGCTGTTTTGATTCCGGAGAAGGACATGTCGAAGCGCGTGGCGTCTTCTTCAGGCGACAGAGCGGCCTCGCGAGCGAGCTTGGGCGCGGTGTTGCCAGTGACCTTTTGCTTAATCTGCGCGAAGGGGAAGAGCGTCGTGTCAGCGGTTCCGTGCGCGGCGAGGACGTCCATCCAGGGGCCTCCGGGGTAGGGGAGTCCGAGCAGCTTGCCAACCTTATCGTAGGCTTCGCCGGCCGCGTCGTCGAGCGTCTTGCCGACGTTGCGGTACTGCCACGTTTGCTCAGGCGTGCGGCTGGCAAGATAGAGGTGTGTGTGGCCGCCGCTGACAACCAGGGCGAGGACGGGAGAAGCGCCTGCGAAATCGTTGCCCATCAGGACGGCGTGGATGTGGCCTTCGAGGTGGTTGACGGCGATGAGCGGTAGGTCGGAGCCGAAGGCGAGGGCCTTCGCGAAGCTGATGCCGACCAGCAGCGCGCCGGCGAGGCCGGGACCTTCGGTGACGGCGACGGCCGCGAGATCCGAATATCGAGCGCCTGCGCGCTGCATGGCCTCGCGGACGATGGGGACGATCGCGCGGAGGTGTTCGCGGGAGGCGAGTTCAGGAACAACGCCGCCGTAGTTGCTGTGGATGAGCTGCGAGGCGACAACGTTGGATAGGACCTCGTGTCCGTCGCGGACGACAGCGGCGGAGGTTTCGTCGCATGAGCTTTCGATACCGAGAATAAGTGTGCCGGGCACGAGGTCTATCGTACGTCTATCGTAGGGGGAGGGGGAAGAAACACAGGGTATGTCGAGACTGGACAGCGAGCACTACGTTGCGGCGTTTCGGATTGTGCGGCGGCTGCGCGCCCTTGGGCATATGGCGTACTTCGCCGGGGGCTGTGTGCGCGATCTACTGCTCGGTGTGGTGCCGAAAGACTTCGATGTGGCGACGTCCGCGACTCCGAAGATGGTGCTGGCCGCGTTTCCACGGACGGAGGCTGTAGGAGCGCACTTTGGGGTGGTGCTAGTGATCGATCACCTGGCGAAGATGCGGGTGACGACCGAGGTGGCGACGTTTCGGCATGATGGTGCTTACACGGATGGCCGCCGGCCGGATGCCGTGCAGTTCTCAATGGATCCACGAGAGGACGTGTTGCGGCGCGACTTCACGATCAACGGGCTGCTGCTGGATGCGATTGCCTATGAGGCCGGCGACCGGCTGGAGGACTGCGTTTTAGACTACGTTGGCGGACGCGGCGATCTGCACGCCCGGCTGATAAGGGCTATTGGCGAGCCGAAGCTACGCTTTGCGGAGGACAAGCTACGCATGTTGCGGGCGGTCAGGTTTGCTGCGCGGTATGCGTCGCGGGGGTTTGCGATTGAGCGCCGCACGATGGACGCGATATGGCAGGAGGCCCCGTCGATTCACGTGGTGTCTGCGGAACGCGTGCGCGATGAACTGACGAGAATTCTTACCGAGGGCGGCGCGCGACGGGGGTTCGAGCTGCTGGACGAGACTCGGTTGCTGGTCGAGGTGCTGCCAGAAGTGAAACGGATGCAGGGTGTCGAGCAGCCGCCGGAGTATCACCCTGAAGGCGATGTGTGGGTGCATACGCTCATGTTGTTAGACCAGCTACCGGCTGGGGTAAGTCCGACGCTGGCGTGGGGGATGCTGCTGCATGATGTCGGCAAGCCGGCTACGTTTACGCCGCCTGACCCAGCACGGCGAGGGGATCGGATCCGGTTCAATGGGCATGTGGATGTAGGCGTTGCGGTAGCGCGCAGCATCCTGACGCGGCTGCGCTTCAGCAACGGGGACTGCGAACAGATCCTGGCGCTGATCAAGCATCATATGCAGTTTGGCGACGTGATGCAGATGAAGCAGTCGACGCTGAAGCGCTTTCTGCGCCTGCCGAAGTTCGACGAGCACCTGGCGCTGCACAAGGCGGATTGCCTGAGCTCGCACGGCAAGCTCGATATGTATGAGTACGCCAGACAACACTTGCAGCAGATGGGCGAGGAGCAGATTCGGCCTAAGCTCCTACTGACTGGCAACGACTTGATCGCGGCAGGGTACAAGCCGGGACCGGGCTTCAAGGCCATCCTGGAGGCCGCTGAAGATGCCCAGTTGGAGGGGTCTGTGAAGACGAAGAAGCAGGCGCTGCGGCTGGTGAAAGAGATGTTTCCCGCGTAGGAGGTTCGCTTCCGGAGAAATTTATTTGCGCGGCGTGCGTCACGGGGTACACTTCCGTCAATCCGATGCAGTTCAAATTCGAGGAGCTTCGATATGGCAGACGTGGCGGTAGCTGGATCAGCTGAAGCGGGTGGGCTTTCTCAGGTGGAGCGCGTTGTGGACACGTTCGTGGCGCCGAGCAAGACGTTCACCGATATTTTGCGCAACACGAGCTGGTGGCTGCCGTTTGTGCTGCTGGTGATCGTGACGATGGGGTCGACCTATGCAATTGACCAGAAGATTGGATTCGAACGGGTCGCGGAACAGTCGATCACGCAGAGTTCGACCACCGAGGAGCAAATGGCGTCGATGCCGGCTGACCAACGGGCTGCGACGATCCACAGGATCGCGGCGGGGCAAAAGTACGGGTCTTACGGGGCTGCCATCATCATCTTGATCTTTGTGGCGATCATCGCGCTGCTCAACTGGGCGACCCTGAACTTCGGGATGGGAGCCAAAACCACCTTTGGACAGAATTTCGCGGTGTGCATGTATGCGGGGCTGCCGAGGATCTTTACTGGCTTGCTCAACATCGTGTTCGTTTACGCGGGCGTGAATACCGAGAACTTCGATCTGAATAATCCGGTGGGAACGAACATTGGGTACTACCTGACGAGCTCACCGCACTGGATGCAGGTGGCGGGAAGCTTCTTCGATATCTTCGGTCTGTGGACGCTGGCGCTTACCGTGCTCGGGCTGTCCATTATTTCGAAGAAGAGTAAGGGGCAGGCGGCGATCGTAGCCGTCGGCTGGTGGCTGGTCGGGCTGCTGTTGATGACCGGCCTTGCCGCCGCGCGCGGATAGAGTTGATGACTGCATGCAAAGAGGCCCGGCTCATGGCCGGGCCTCTTGTTGCGCGGCAGCAGTTACTTTGCGATGAACTCAAGCAGCGCCTTGTTTACCTCGTTGGCGTGCGTCCAGTTGAGGCCATGCGGGCCACCTGCGACGACGTGCAGTTGCGCGCCGGGGATCAACGCCGCGGTGCGCTTACCGGTGGCGTCGATAGGCAGGATCTGGTCGCTGTCGCCGTGGATGACGAGGGTGGGGATTTTGATGGTGGCGATGTCGGCACGGAAATCTTCGAGCCATGCGTCGACGCAGTTGAGGAAGGCGTAGTAGCTGGAGGCCGCGCCGACGTTGAAACTGGCGTGAATGGCCTCGTCCGAGATGTCGGTTCCTCCGACAACCTTCTTGTTGTAGAAGTTCTTGAAGAAGGTCTCGAGGAAGGCAAAACGGTCGGCCTCGATGCCTTGCTTGATGCCTTCGAAGACCTTGGGGTCGACGCCTTCGGGATTATCGGCTGAGTGGCGAAGAGCGGGCGCGATGGAAGACATGAAGACGGCCTTCGCCACGCGACCGGCTTCAGCGTACTTGCCTAGGTAACGGGCAACTTCGCCGCCACCCATGCTGAAGCCGACGAGCGTGATGCCCTTGAGGTCGAGAGCTTCGATGAGCTTGTAGGTGTCGCTGGCGAGGGTGTCGTAGTCGTAGCCGGCGGTGGGCTGGGAGGAGCGGCCAAAACCGCGGCGGTCGTAGGTGATCACCCGATGCCCGGAGGCGAGCAGGGCCGCAACCTGGCGCTCCCAGGAGGCGCCGCTCAGTGGCCAGCCGTGAATAAGCAAAACGGGTTTGCCGCTGCCGTGATCTTCGTAATACAGCTCGATGTCGGTGTTGTTTTCTTTGCCAACCTTCAGATATGCCATGATCTTTCTCCTCGTGCGATGTGCTGGTTCGTTCTGTTGGATGCGGCAGAAAAGAAAAAAGCCCGGCGAGATGCCGGGCCTTGCTGCGATTAACGAACGATTGATCTGGCTGGCCGGGCCTACTCGGCACCCCAGCGCTTGAAGACCAGCGAGCCGTTCGTGCCGCCGAAGCCGAAGCTGTTGGAGAGCGCGTAGTCGATCTTCGCGGGCTGTGGCTTGTTGGGAACATAGTTCAGCCGGCAGGCCGGGTCCACGTTGTCGAGATTCATAGTGGGTGGGGCAATCTGGTTCAGGATGGCCATGATGGTGATGCCCGCTTCCAGCCCGCCAGCGCCGCCCAGGAGGTGGCCGGTCATGGACTTGGTGGAGCTTACCAGCAGCTGATGGCTCATGGCTTTTTCCCCAAAGACGTTTTCGATGGCTTTGGATTCGAGCGAGTCGCCGACGGGAGTCGAGGTGGCATGCGCGTTGACGTAGTCGATCTTGTCGGGCGAGATGCCGGCAACGCGGAGAGCGGCTTCCATGGCGCGGCGGCAGCCATCGCCTTCAGGAGCCATGCCGGTCATGTGGTAGGCGTCGCCGCTCATGCCGTAGCCGATGACCTCGGCAAGGATGTTGGCGCCGCGGGCCTTGGCGAACTCCAGCTCCTCAAGGATCAGGATGCCGGCGCCTTCGCCGCACACAAATCCGTCGCGATCCTTGTCGAATGGGCGGCAAGCGTGGGTGGGATCGTCGTTGCGGGTGGAGAGGGCCTTCATGGCGGCGAACCCGCCGACGGAAAGCGGAGTGATGGCAGCCTCGGTGCCGCCGGCAATCATGGCGTCGGCGTCACCACGCTGGATGATGCGGAAGGCGTCGCCAATGCTGTGCGCAGAGCTGGTGCAGGCAGTGGCAGTGGCTTCGTTCGGCCCCTTGGCGCCGTACTTGATGGAGACGTGTCCGGCGGCGAGGTTGATGATCGTTGCGGGAATGAAGAAGGGAGAGATCTTGCGCGGGCCGCCGTTCATCAGCGCGGTATGCTCGCGCTCGATGACGTCGAATCCGCCAATGCCGGAGCCGATATGAACGCCGACATTCTCGGCGATTTCAGGAGTGATTTGCAGGCCGGAGTGTTGCATGGCCTCCTGCGCGGCCGCCATAGCGAAGTGGATGAACCGGCCCATCTTGCGGGCCTCCTTCTTCTCCACGAAGGCATGCGGGTCGAAGTCCTTGACTTCGGCGGCAATGCGGACCGAGTGACCGGTGAGATCGAATGCAGTGATCTCAGCCATGCCACTCTTACCCGAGAGCAGGCCCTCCCAGATTTGCGGAGCGGTGTTCCCCACCCCGCAAAGGAGGCCCATGCCCGTTACAACGACACGACGATGCGACATCTTACTCTCATTCCTGGTTGTCCTTAGACTGCAGAAAGCTGTTCGTACCCTGCAGAGCTGCGGAGCAAGTTACTTGACCTTCTGATGCTTTTCGATATATTCGGTCGCGTCCTTGACGGTCTTGATCTTCTCCGCATCCTCATCCGGGATCTGGATGTCGAAGGCCTCTTCGAACTGCATCACGAGCTCGACGACGTCGAGCGAGTCGGCACCGAGGTCTTCCTGGAAGCTCGCGCCGGGCGTGACTTCGGCCTCATCCACCTGAAGTTGCTCGACAATAATCTGCTTAACCTTCTCATCAACTGCTGCCATCGTACGATCTCCTATGAAGTCCTGGGTTGGGCGCGGACATTGACCTTCTAGAGCGAGCTGCCCGATTGACTGCCCCAGTGTGAAAGCATACCGACGTGGTTGGACGGTGTAAAGCCGAGGCAGGGTCCACTGTGGAACGCCACGACAGGCACCCCAAGACATGCTCGGCGGACCAAACTCCTGTATATTCTAGCGTGAATCGCCGGGGAGTAGAGATAAAGCCCGAGAGGATAAGGATCGACGCGACAATGGCAGTACGGGTGTGTTTCTGGTGCGGATCGGAAAAGTTCCGCAGGGTAAATCGGCGTGGATTCTTTCAGCGATACATTCTGAGCGCGTTTGGGTGGTATCCGTGGGAGTGCGCCATCTGTCGCCGCAAGACATTACGACATAAAGAAAGCTAGCGGGCAGCTGGCGTTATTCGTCGTCGCTGGCAGCGAGCATGGGTAAAAGGCCGTCGAAGCCAGCATTGGAAGCACCTGGCAGACTTGGCTGCGTCGCTTCGACGCTGACGTCGCGCAGGGTCCGGTTGATAGCGCGGGTGCGAACGCCCAGCTTGTCGATCGTCCCTTGCACTCGCCCCACATCGTCGGTCATCTTGTCCATAAGCGTCTCAAAAGTGCCAAACTCCTTGCGTGCGCTGGCTAGAACTTTCCAAACCTCATCACCCTTCTCCTGCATCTGCAGCATGTGAAATCCCATCTGGAAGCTGTTCAGGATGGCCGAAAGGGTGCTGGGCCCGGCGATGGTCACGTGGCAGTTCTGCTGGATGTCGGTCTGGAGTCCGTCGCGGCGCATGACTTCAGCGTAGAGCCCTTCGGTGGGCAGGAACATGATGGCGAAGGATGTTGTACGCGGCGGAGCAATGTACTTCTCGCAGATTTTCTTGCCTTCGTTGCGGATGGCCGTCTCAAAGGCTTTGCCAGCGCTGACGAGATCCAGGCCGGTCTGATAGGCGGTTTCGAGCCGTTCCCAGGCTTCGCGCGGGAACTTGGAGTCAATGGGAAGCAGCGCCTCGCCGTTAGGGGTAGGGAGCTTCACGACAAACTCAACGACTTCGTTAGATCCGGGCTTCGGTTTCGCATTCTTCTCGAACTGGCTCGGCGCGAGCATCTGCTTGAGCAGGGTTTCGAGCATGACTTCGCCGATCGTGCCTCGGGATTTTACGTTGGTGAAGATGCGGGAGAGATCATCGACGCCCGCGGAAAGCTTGCTCATTTCACCCAGCCCGGCGTGAACCTTGGTGAGCTGATCGGTTACCTGGCCGAAGCTCTCGGTGAGGCGGGTCTGAAGCGTGGCATGGAGTTTCTCGTCGACCGTGACGCGCATCTCCTCGAGCTTGGCCGCATTGGTGACGTTGAGCTTGTCGAGCCGGTCTTCCACGGTCTTGCGCAGGGTTTCGAGGTGCTCGCTCTGGCCGGTGCGAAGCTCGGTCAGGCGAGAGTGGAGTGCCTCACGGCTTTCGTTTGCCTGCGCTGCGGAGGCCGTGCGTGAGGCCTCGAGCTTGGTGTGCAGGCTGTCGCCAAGGGTGTTTATGTTGCCCAGGACCTCGGTGCGGAGCGAGGCGCTGGACGATGCGGTGTCGGTGCGAAGCTGGGAAAGTTCGGCGCGAAGATGCTGGTCCAGCCCCTCGGAGCGGGCGTCGAGGCGAGTGAACTGCGCGGGGAGATCTGCGGCGAGCAGCTGGGTGAGGCGAGGGTCTTCGACCGGAGGAGCGGCCTGATTGCGGCGAAGAAGCAGCAGGATCAGGGCTAGGAGGATGAAGACCTGGAGGACGATGAGCGTTGGGATCATTTCGACTTTCCTTCGCTTGGAGGATAGCATTCGTGAAGTGCCGAGGGGTCGCTGCGGATGTGCGTAACCGGGAAGATTTGCTACTGGGCCAGTTTGAACTTCTGTAGGATGAGGTCGGTAGAATTCGATTGTTGGCTACTGAGTAGCACGTCTGCGAATCACGGGAAGAATTACAGATGCAGGTTCACATTTTTAAGGGACAGGGCCGCGTCTTCGGTTTCACCTCCGAAGACGTTAGCGAGAAGCTACCATCGCAATATGGACCATGGACCGCGTTCAAGTCCCTTCATTTAGAGCGGGGCCAGGTCAACACCAATTTTGACGTGAATGAGTGCCTCGACGATATCGAAAAGTACGGATTTCACCTGACCGACGCGCATGTCAGGATCACAGAGCAGCGGTGAAGGACGCTTCGATATGTCGGGAGGAAAACATTCATTCTGACCCACGGCCGAAGATTTGGGTCGTTTGGCGATTTGACTGCTTGGTGATTCAATAGTGCTGGAGCACACTTGCTCAAAGGTCAGCCGCTTGCGTCTATCTGTTATGTCTCGAGTTCTTGTTTTGACCGCCCTCGCATTCTCTCTTTCCGCGGTTTCGGCAAAGGCACAGGTTGCCGTTCCATCCAGCCAGCAGCCGGACAAATTCCGCGATACCTCGATGCTTGTGCCACCCCCAGGCGCGAAGATCGCGATCATCGAATGGGAGGACTTGGAGTGCCCTGCCTGCGCGCATGCGTTCCCGTTTGTGCACATGGCGATTGACCACTACAAGATCCCGTACGTGCGCTATGACTTCCTGATTCCGGGCCACATCTGGAGCCGCGAGGCCGCCATCTACGCGCGGTACCTGCAGGACAAAGTTTCGCCGGAGCTGGCCACGCAGTATCGCCGCGAGGTCTTCGCATCGCAGTTCAAGTTCGCGAGCAAAGACGATCTCAACCGCTTCACGCAGGAGTTCTTCACCAAGAACGGCAAGCAGCTTCCGTTCGTGATCGATCCCACCGGCCAACTGGCGCGTGAGGTTGAGAAGGACGTTGCGCTGGGCAACAAGCTTGGCCTAACCGAAACTCCGACGCTGATAGTCGCTACGAACAAGGGATGGATCCAGGTGAAGGATGTGTCCGACCTGTACCAGGCGATCGACCAGGCCGAAGCGTCGGTAGGTGGCGCCGCGCCGGAGCATCATAAGGCCGCGAAGTAGGAAGAATCTGGGTGAGAGAGCCGTCCGCAGAAGCGGGCGGCTTTTCTTATGCGGGAGTGACGGTCGAAGGCCCTGCGGTTTCGGCAACGGGCCAGACACCAAGGGCAAGATCGACGGCGCGATTGAGCGCCTCGCGGGTGTGACCGCTGCTTGCTTGTACGGCGAGTCCGTTCATCATGCTGACGACGAAGAGCGTGAGTGCCGGAACGTCGGTGGAGGCGGGAAGATCGCCTTCGCGACGAGCTCGCTCAAACCGATCGCGCATCTGAGCGATGCCGCGCTCGCGCACCGCAGTCATCTCCTGACGAATAAATTCGCCTTCGCTGCTGGCAACTAGTGCGCCCTGGACCCACAAGCAGCCGCCGGGATTGGCACTATCGGTCGCCATAGCAACGGTACCGCGCAGCAGCATCTCGGCGACCTGGCGTGCCCGAGGCTGGCCAAGCGCTCGGCGGACGTAGCGGCCGGGGCCAGTACCATAGCGCGCGACGGCTTCGCGAAACAGGCCAGCCTTGTCACCAAACGCCGCATAAAGACTGGGGCGATTGATCCCCATCGCAGCAGTGAGCGCGGTGAGGGAAGCGGCTTCGTAGCCCTGCCTCCAAAACACCCGCATGGCCGCATCAAGGGCCTGCTCGCGATCGAACGAGCGCGGGCGCCCGGCCTGGGGCTTCGCGGTGGGAACTGGCGGTGGAATGTTTGGCGTGGGAGGTGCCGAAAGACTCATACGCAACGATGGTAGCCTCCGAAGCTCGCTTTGCGCAGCAGAATTCTGTCCGGCAAGCAACTTAAGAGGAACTGGTGACTATCGACTAAACAGAGGGAAAACTTTTTCTCTCGCAAGAGTTGGCTCACGAGGTGACAGCGCGAAGTTTCAGCCTACGCGTCCTTGGCGTCTTCGTACTCTTCGTGCCACGCGGTCTGTATGGCTTCAAGGATGGCTTCGTTGGATTTCGTCGGGTCGCCTTTGAAGCCCGGGAGCTGCGTGACCCACTTGTGGAGGTCGGTGAAGCGGACCGAGTAGGGATCGGTATCGGGAAACATCTCCTGCAATTGAATGCCAATCTCCAGGGTGTCGGACCAGTCGAGTTCATGCGGCATAGGGTGTCGCCTCCGAGGTTAGTTTACTGCGAGGGGAGGGCCTGGAGAGGCGGGCGACCGTGCCGGCACGATAGAATAACCAAGCCGCATGACAACGACTACACCAGCTCCGAAGACAGCATCCGCCAAGGCCCAGGGACCACGCCGGACCACCACTCGCCGGCGGTTGATTGCCGCCATGCGCAATCTGCGCGAGGTGGGATCGATTGCCTCGGCCGTCGCCGGGACCTCGCATCCCTACATGGCGCATATCGTGCCGATGCGTCGCTGCAACCTCGCCTGCACGTATTGCAACGAGTTCGACGACGTTTCGAGCCCGGTGGACATCGAGGAGATGAAGCGCAGGATCGATCATCTGGGCCGGCTGGGTACGTCGGTTATCACGATCTCGGGCGGGGAGCCGCTACTGCATCCGGAGTTGGACGATGTGATCCGGCGGATTCGGAAGACGGGCGCGATTGCCGGCATGATCACCAACGGCTACCTGCTGATGCCGGAGAGAATTGAGCGGCTGAACAAGGCCGGGCTTGATCACATGCAGATTTCGATCGATAACGTGATGCCGGACGAGGTTTCGAAGAAGTCGCTGAAGGTGCTGGACGCGAAGCTCTCGATGCTGGCTGAGTGTGCGGACTTCCACGTGAATATCAACTCTGTAGTCGGCGGTGGCATTGCAAATCCGGAGGATGCGCTGACGATCTCGAAGCGCGCGCTGGCGCTGGGATTCAGCTCGACGATCGGGATCATTCATGACGGCAGTGGGCAGCTCAAGCCGCTCGGCGATCGGGAACGCAAGGTGTGGGATGAGGTGCGGCGTCTGACGCGACGCAGCTACTCGCGCTTCAACGGGTTTCAGGAAGCGATCGCGAATGGGATGCCGAATGACTGGCGCTGCCGCGCAGGATCGAGATATCTCTATGTGGATGAAAATGGGATTGTGTCGTATTGCTCGCAACAACGTGGCTATCCTGGCATCCCGGTAGCCGAGTACACGACGGAGATTGTGAAGCGCGAGTTTCTGACGGAGAAGTCTTGCGCACCAAACTGCACGATCAGCTGCGTACACCAGGTAAGCTATATCGACCACTGGCGCGCTCCGCAGAAGACGACCATCACGCCGGGTGGCGCGGGGCACGGCGCCGAGGCCGGTCTCGTGCAGATTCAATAATCCATCCAACGGCTTCTGGCCAACCGTCCCTTCGCGGAGACGCAAGCGATGCATGCTGCTGATCAGCCCGAATCGGTTGGTGGATCTTCACGCTGCTGGCCTGAGGTCCAAACGGGACAACGCTACTGGCGGTCAAAAGTGGCAAAGATTTTGCCGTATGTGCTGGTGCAGTTGTTGATTTGGACAGCTTTGCGAATGTGGATTGAGCATCACTTCCGCAACAATTCTCTTGAGTCAGCGATGCCGACGAGGTGGTTCGGTATCCGCCTGGCGTGGAATCTGCGGTCTTTGCGAGCTAACGGCCTTCGTGATGCCCTGCATCGCGCTCATCCTTTCGGATCAATGGATACGGCCGGCGGCAAAGTACGCGCCCGAACACGAATGATCGCTCGAGACATTCAGGCATGTTGCCGAAACGGACCTGTTCAGATCCGACAGAAGAGACGTTGCACGTCGTGAGTCGCGCGTAATGCAATATCTCCTGTGAGAAGCCTTCAGCGTGCGCCCTGGAGCATATTCTTAGAGAAGCCCAAGTTCATGTTGCACCGGAGGAATTTTATTTCGGATCCTCTACCTGCGCCGATTCAGAGACCGCGTCACATCCCCAGCCTTGATGGAGTGCGCGCACTTTCTGTCTTGCTTGTGATCCTACTGCATACGCTGCTGCGCAATTCCCTTTATCAAAACATTCCCTTTGCCTATCGCCTCGTGGGCAACGGTTCGCTTGGGGTCTTCATGTTCTTCGTGATCTCCGGCTACCTCATCACCACTCTGATCTGGCGCGAACTGGAACGGACGAACTCTATCAGTCTCAAGAGTTTCTATGTCCGCCGCGCCTTTCGCATTCTCCCGCCGCTCTACGTTTACATCTTCTTCCTCTGGCTGCTGGGCCTAACCGGCCATCTCCCTGGCATGAATACTCGCGAGCTGCTGACCGCGTTAACTCTCACTCGCAACTACAGCTACCACGTCGACCTCTGGGCCATGGAACACCTATGGTCTCTCTGCATCGAAGAGCAGTTCTACCTTCTGTGGCCATCTGTACTGGTCCTGTGCACGTGGCAACGCTCGAAATCCAATGGCAGACGAAACGCTACGCTCGCCGCGATCGCCGTCTTGGTTGCGGAACCCTTCATCCGCATCTTCTGCTACCGTTACCTTCGCTCCTTCCACAATCTGGGCATGTTTCACATGCAAGCGGACGGTCTTATGTTCGGAGTCTTAGGAGCCCTGCAGCAAGGACAACCACGCTTCGAGCGGCTCTACCGCCGCGTCACCCGTTGGCCATGGCTGCTACCGTTCCTTATCTTCATCGTGCTGAACATGCTGACTATCCGATTTCAGAACTACTGGAACCTTCCTGTCGGCATGACCATTAACGGCTTTGTCATCCTTATGTGGCTCCTGTGGCTGGTGCGGAATCCTGACAGCATCTCGGGACGCATCTTCAACCAGCCCGCAGTCGCGTGGGTAGGGCGTCTCTCCTACTCGCTCTATATCTGGCAGACGTTTTTTCTCCACGACCTTAACACGGAAGTTTTCGGGGGTAACGGCTGGTGGAACACCTTCCCTGGAAGTTGGATCTGTATTCTAGCCGTAGCTGTGTTCTCGTACTATTGCGTGGAACGTCCCGCACTGCGGCTGCGTGACGTCTTTCTCCGCCGGATGAGCTGGCACGAAATCTGATCAATCGGTTCTATATCGACGGTAAGCAGATCCTGGGACGGGACGCATTGATTGGAGAGTGCCGACCTTATGCCAGATCGTGGCTCAAATACACAAAGAAGCCGGTGATCGCAACAGATGATTGGAGCACCCGGACTCTTGAGCGTCTTGTAAACTCGTTTTAGTGCGTCTTTCGCTCCCAACGCGAGTCCCATTGCCGCAGGTATTTGTGTTCGCCTCGGTCTTCTTCTGCGTCCAGCAGATTCAGCATACCAGCGTGCTCTTCAGCGTGTTGTACTTCGCCTTCGTGATTCTGAGCGTGGTTGCCTTCAACATGGCTGAGGGGTTCAACAGGATCGCAGGTGCATATATCTTCTGGTATTCCACACTCATTGTGATGGTCGGTGTGACATGGAAAGCCGTGCAGGGCGAGCCGGCAGATTCCAACCTTTTCAGCCCTTTGCTCGATATGGCTCTGTATACGAGCAGCATGGTGATGCTGTTGTTGGTCGCGATGCTCAATCGAAGAATGGATTTCCGGGCGATGGGACTTGGTGGCGGTTTCAGCAAGGGTGAACTCAATTACTCCGCCGCCGGTCTGGGTTGCGCCATTGTGTGGTTTGGCATCCTATTCGCGGTGCCGATCTTCGGGACCGCGCCTGGAAGCCTTCTGAGCGCGCTGAACCAAGTCAATGTATTCGGCCCGCTCGCAATCATTTTGGCAACCATTGGTGCGGTCAAAGACAGTGGTGGGCGGCGTTCTGTGAATATGGTTAGTCTCGCTGTGATTGTATACTTTGAATATCTGGGTTTGATTTCGTATTCCAAGCAGATCATGATCTCACCGATGGTTTGTTGGGCGCTCGGCGCTTTTTACGCCAAACTGAGGATTCGCTTTGTCCATGTGGCGGCGGTTATCTGTATGGCAGTTATCAGCTTTGGCTTCATTTCACCGCTTTCCGCGTCGCGAGATCTTGCTGAAGGGATGGACGATAGCCAACATATTGTGCTGGCTTGGTACCTCTTTACGCATCACGCTTACTTGAAAGCACATGTACAGCAAATTCAGGTTGAGCCGGACATGGGCGTAGCCGAGTACTATAACGAGCCTCAGGGATCCTTGATTGAACGCCTTTCGATGATTCCTCCAGATGATCAACTGTTCACGTTTTCGGCGCGTGGACATTACGAGGGGATGGCGCCTATTTATGAATACTTCGGCAACCTTGTTCCCCACTTCCTTAATCCGAACAAGCAGGTAACGTTTAGTGGCAACTATTACGCGCACGAAATGGGTGCCGGTCTTGCCGAGGATGATTACTCGACCGGGATATCATTCAGTCCTGTGGCGGAGGCCTTCCACTGCGAAGGATGGGGTGGCGTCCTATGGTTGCTGCCGGTGATCTGGATCCTGTTTTTCAGTACCGTTGACTTCGTTGTGGGCGACATGACGAAATATCCCTGGGGACTCATGGTTGTCGTGTGGCTCGCGCACGCTGCCCCGGAACAGCTTGTGGCAGGAATGATTTACTTCATCGGGTACGGAAACTTTGGAATGGTGCTGGCGATCATCGTCGTCACGCGTCTCGCGCCAATTCTGGGAACCCTCTTCCTGGGCAGGGCGCCTATTCCTACGGGCCGCAGGTTGGCAGGCGCACGGCCGATCGTTGCCCAGGCGCAGGGCTGAATTGACAACTCCTGCTGCAGGCGTGTGCTGGGCGCAATCGACTCGCCGTGAGCTACTATGAAAGCTGCTGCTTTCACCATGAGCACGTTCTGCATCATCCATGAATAAACTGATCTTCGGCAATCTCATCCATCGTCCGCTGCGCTCTGCTATCAGCGCGTTCGCCGTCGCCATCGAGGTCATCATGATTCTCTCGGTCGTGGCTATCTTTTTCGGCATCTTGAATGGCAGCCGCACGCAGACCACAGGGATCGGCATGGATATGATCGTGCATCCCGGAGCTGCAACTGCCATGATGATGACCAGTTCAGCCTCTGCCGACGTGCGTATTGCCAAGGTGCTCGGAGCTCTGCCTCATGTGGAGGTCGTTGCTCCGGTGAATATCAAATTCACTGCAGGCAGCTCCGTGGAGAATATCTACGGAATTGATTTTCAGAGCTACAACGCTCTGCGCCCATTCGTGTTTGTTGCTGGCGGTCCCTTCAAACAACCCTACGACCTGATCGTTGACGACTTGCAAGCGAAGTCCGGCAAAGGTCTTGCAGTGGGAGATCCGGTAAAGGTTCTCAATCACAACTTCACGGTTTGTGGGATCGTGGAGCACGGTAAGGGCGCGCGCAAGTACATTCCCCTCGATACGATGGATGCACTCGATAACAATCCCGGGAAGGCATCGCTCTTCTATCTTCGGACTGAGGATCAGCCGAAGTTTCAGGAGGATGTCCGCAAGGAAATTCTCGCAACCGACGGCCTCCAGGACTGGAGTGTACAGACGAGTCAGGAATTCCTCTCCATGCTGACGCCGGAACATCTCCCAGGGTTCAACATCGCGCTCAACGTCGTGATCAGCATTGCGACGATCATTGGCTTTCTTGTGATCTTTCAGTCGATGTACACGGCTGTGCTCGAGCGGACGCGAGAGATTGGGATACTGAAATCCATGGGTGCGGGCCGCTTGGTGATTGTGTCCGTGGTCCTGCGCGAGACGATGCTCCTGGCAATTGTGGGCACGATGCTGGGCGTTGTTGCCACGTATGTCTTGAAGGATTTTCTGCGGGTACGTTTTCCAACCCTGAGCTTTCAGGTTACTGGAATGTGGGTCGCAAACGCAGTCGCCATTGCGCTGGGCGGCGCTCTCCTGGGAGCGCTCTATCCCGCATTAAAAGCTGCGCGGAAAGATCCGATTGACGCGTTGTCCTACGAATAGCGTTCCCACGCTGACGAAGTCGTCGAGCAGGTAAGACAAGAAAGAGTGGAATGCCAAAGCGCTATCGAAGCCTGACAATCCTTCTTGCTGTATGGCTCCTGGTGTGGCTGATACTATCCTGGCCCGCAGTGCAGGATGATGCCTTCATTCATCTTCGGTATGCGGCGAATCTCCTGCACGATCACATCATCTCCTATGATGGAGTTCATCCGGACTATGGGACATCCAGCCTGCTGTATGTAGCGCTGCTGGCCGGACTGCGTGCGGTCTTTCAGTCGCCAGTATTGCCTCGGGCGGTCTCGTCGGTGTTTCACGTCTTGCTTTTCGTGGGGCTGGCCTGGGCCTTTCCGCGGACCCTTCGCTCCGCGCCTCGCCTGGCGTGGACATTTGCTTTGCTGTTGTTGACCGTCCTCGTAATGCCAATGGCGGTTCGCTGGTTAGATGACGGAATGGAGACTTCGCTCACCCTTTGCCTTGTCTCCCTGTTGGTCTTCGCTATCTCGCGCCTCGGGCACAGCGAAGAGTTTTCGAAGCGATCGTTCGCCTGGCTATTCATTCTTGGGTTGGTAGCCACGTTTGCGCGAGTTGAGTTCCTGCTCCTGATGACCGTAGCGAGCTTCACGCTCTTCTTTGCGCGATATGAATCGCCGCGCTTGCGTAGCCCGCAGGCTCTTCTTCGCCTGGTTGCATCCTCGGCCGCACCGTTGTTTGGAAGCGTCGTCGCAGCCGGTGTGATCTATCTGTGCATGCACGCCCTCGTCCCGGATACCGCCATCGCCAAGGCTGAAGCCCAGGCTCCGTGGACGGCAACTCTGCATGCAACCATCTCTGTTTTTGTAAGCGCAATGTCAGTGGGCGCGATCCTTTTGCTGTTTTGGCTGCTGACTGCCGCCGCAGTGGTGGTGTACAAGCGGCGTGTCACTTTGTCGATGCTGGCGGCTAACAGCCCATTTCCGATTGTGCTGGCGCTTGCGGTGCAGCGGGGACAAGAGGTGCAGGGTGTTCGATACTTCGTGTGGACGCTGATATTTCCGATCCTCTGGAATGTGCTCGAACTGCGCTGGAGTCAAGAGGAGCCGCACCAATTGCCCGCGCACCTGCTCACGTTTGGGAGCTATGGCGTGATGGGCCTACTACTGATTTCCGCACCAATCGAATCCATCTTGCTCCATCGAGAGTTTCGCGCACGTGAGCTCAGCTTCGCGGAGTTTCGTTCGCAGCATCTCGAACGCTTGAGCTCCCTGAAACTCGTTGCTTTCGATGTTGGCTATATCGGGTACTTTACGCAGTCATCCCTGTGCGACATGGCGGGCCTGGTCAATGGTCGGGCCCGCGCAGCGCTTCCGTTTGAAGATCGAGTGAAGGCATGCGCGGCCGAGCATCCGCAGTATGCGTTTGTCAGCGGGTTCAGCCTCTGGGAACTAAACAATGATCTGAATCTCAAAGGGTGGTCCATCTGTTCGGAATATGATCTGGCCAACCTGCGAGCCTCTGATATGCATTATTTGATTGCCTCGCCTGAGGCAACGGAAGAGGTTTGTCGAGCAACGGGAGCCGCGCCACGTCCGCTCAGACCCCTCCTGCACCCGGTGGCGCCTTAGCTTTCACGCGGCGTACGCCGTTGCCAAGCTAACCCGGCGACCCGGCTTGATCGTCCTATCAGAATCTGGCGGTACGGCATTTTTATAATTTGAGCTCGTGTCGTACAGTTCATGAAGGAATTCGACCTCGCCAGGTTGTCGGTCGCTGCTAAGAGCCCTAAGCCCTTATCAGGTTCAGCTCGCTTCAACGATTTGGCTCAATCGCCCAGAAATGTATGAAGCCTCCAATTCGTCGGCTGCTGCACTGATGACGCCTAAACGGGCGGACGCAGCGTCGTCGACGCATTGGCAGATGACCAAATTGACCGCATCGCGGTTGATCACTTTGCTGTTGCTCCTCGCTTCGGCCGTCTTCTTTGCGCTACATTTTGTGCACCTCACTGCGGATTTCCCGAATCACTCGCCGTGGATGGATTGGTCGAAGTACACCGACGAAGGCTGGTACGGCGATGCAGCGATCCGCCACTATGTGAGCGGTCACTGGTATTGGAAGGGTGACTTCAATCCTGCGGTTGCGTTGCCGGTATGGCCCGCGATCGAGCTGTTGGTCTTCAAGTTCACAGGCGTCTCCATTACGGCAGCGCGCGCTCTCACACTTGTGGTGTTCGGCTTAACGCTGGTCACGCTCTACCTGCTTATCCAGCGTCATACACGTCCTCGCAGCAGCCAGTCCGGGCAATCGCTGGCCGCTTCACTCGCTGTTTTCTTTTTGTGTACGAGCCCGTTCCTCTTCGTCTTTATGCGAATGGCAATTCTCGAGCCATTGCTGATTGCACTTACCGCGCTGGGATTGTTGATTGCATCGCACATGCATCCGATTCACCTGCACGGGCGGCGTCTGCGCGGCCTCGGGTCAACAGTCATGCTCGCGTTGGTGCTGCCCGGCCTGATCCTCACAAAGACGACGGGCATTTGTCTTCTGCCTGCAATCTTCTACATGCTGTGGGCGCGCGCGGGTTACCGGCTTGGCCCAGCGCTACGGCTCTCCCTGCCGCCTGCGATCGGCGGCCTTGCCCTCTGGTGCGCGTACTACTTCTTCTTCGTTCGGCCTCATTATCTCAAGGATTATCAATATCTCTTCTCGGCCAACGCTTATACGGGAATCGATCTCGAACCCGTAGCAAAGGTCATTCTCAATACCATCACCGATGGTGCGTGGATGGGAACGCTCATCTATGTGACGTTCTTCGTGGTGCTTGCGCTCTCGCTGTTCTGGCGTCCGCGCATCTTGACCAACCCGCTCTTTCCCGCGCTCCTGCTATGGATAGGCGGCTACTTTGCGTTTCTTGCCTATCACAATAACCTGCAGCCGCGGTACTACCTGGTAGTCGCAGTGCCGATCACCGTAGTCGTCGCGATGGGCATCGACAGCTTTCGGCAGGCGCAAAGCAAAGCGGGCGGTCTCGTGGCGTCAATCGCATGCGCGGTATTGGTGCTGGCGATTGTAGTTCCAGATGCGATTCAGCAGATTGAGTATCTGCGTCATCCCACCTATGAATTCGAGGCGGCTGCTCAGGGCATCAGAAACATCGTGCTCGCCGATAAGACGCACTCGCACCTGATCTTGTCCATCTCAGGCTCGGACCTCACGCTGATGACCGGCCTTCCCAGCATAGATGACGACTTCGGAACCGACGATATGGATGTGCGTGTGAAGCAGTACAAGCCGGGCTGGTACGCGGCCTGGAATGACGTGGAAGATGACAAGGCCGACGCCATCACGCCAATGTATCAAATGAAGCGCATGGCGGCGTTTCCTGCCTATGACGATCCTGACCGCAACCTGCTGATTCTCTATCGACTAGATCCCGCCACCGAGGTCCCGGTACCGCGGCATAGGGCACGGCGGCACATTCCAAAGCCGTTGTTGACGAAGATGGGACAGCAGCCCAGCGACAATCAGTTGGAGCATTGAGCAGCCTGTTGCTTATTGGCAACAACACAGCTGCATCCTTCGCGAGCACGAAAGGAAAACCGACGCCATTGCGGGCTACTCGCCTGAAACGAAATCGCTCCGCACACACTTACGGATTCCGCGGGGACATCTTCGATAAATGCGGTAAGATCACGGGAGCTTATTCGCACGTTGATCCTGCAGTAACCTTGTACTTCTTGCTGGCCTCCCAAGTCATTATCTCGAGCGGGTACTTGTTATCGTGATTGTTCGCGGGTGGTCCTGGACATTGAGCTCCTGGTTGGCTGGTTCCATCTTGGCAATTTGCTGGGTGACCGGTGCGCCCCGGTGTTTCGCTGCAACGGCCCGCACAATCGTAGTGACATTGCAGCCCGCCGACTCGCCCACCGTGATGGGCACGCTCAGCGGCAATGTCTCGGATCCGTCCGGCGCCCGGATCGATCAGGCTGCTGTACACGTGGAAAGCAGCAGTCTGCAGCGCGATGCTACGACGAATTCAACGGGAAGCTTCAGCATGCCGCTCCCGCCAGGAAGCTACTCTGTCACGGTTAAGGCCAGTGGCTTCAGAGCCTACACAACCAATGTCACGCTGACGGAGCGCTCTCCCCGGGCAAACCTCAATATCAGGCTTCAGATCGCCACGGAGCCGGAGGAGATTACCGTCCCATCGCAGCACACGGACAGCACCGCGGCAGCGGACAACAAAAGCGCGCTGGTGTTGGATGCTGACCAACTCCACGAGTTCTCTGACGACGACAGTGCCTTCCAGCAGGAGATCGTGGCATTGGCTGGCGGGGAAGGCTCCAAGCCCCCGGAGATCCTGGTCAATGGTTTCTCCGGCGGGCACTTCCCGCCGAAGAATACGATCAGTCAGATTCGGATCAACCAAAACCCTTACTCGTCACAGTATGACCGCCTGGGCTTTGGCCGCGTAGAAATTTCCACCAAACCGGGAACAAGTAAACTGCACGGCGAGTTCGACGCCTCCGGCACAGACAATGTCTTCAATGCGCAGAACCCTTACGCAACCGTCGAACCGCCGTATTACACGTTGAATGTCAACGGAAACGTAAGCGGGTCGTTCAACTCGAAGACGTCGTTCTTTGTGAGCGGGCTCCTGAACGATCTGCAGAACAATGCGATTGTAGTTGCGATTGACCCAACACTCTTGACCCCCCTGAATGAAGCGGTGCCGGCACCGCAGGTTACGCAGGATTACAGTGGGCGTCTGGATCGCCAGATCACGCCGAGTAATACCTTTCTGGGGAGGTATGAGTACAACGAGGTCACGTTTAACAACAGTGGTGTAGGCCTTCTCGTGCTGCCCAGCGAAGGCATCGATACAACGACGACGACCAACACCCTGCAGTTGTCGGATACGCAGGCAATCGGTGCCAGGATGATCTCGGACACCCACTTCCAATACATCCGCACGCGGCTGGATCAGAGTCCCGCGAGCACCGAGGCGAGCGTCGTGGTGCAGGGCGCCTTCAATGGTGGAGGAAGTCCTGCGCAGTCGCAGAGCGACCATCAGGACAGCTATGAACTGCAGGAGCTTTTGACGATCGAGCATGGTTCGCATTTTGTCCGACTCGGCGGTCGCTACCGCGGGTTGCGCGATGCGAATGAGGCCCTTTCCGGCTACAACGGGCAGTTCAATTTCCCCGATCTCGACACCTACGAGCTTGCACTACAGGGCCAGACGCCAGCACAAATCTTCGCCAGCACCGGCCAGACGACTCAATACAGCCTCACCGCCGGCCAGACCCGCGCGGTTGTCTTCACCAGCGACGTGGGTGTATTTGCAGAAGACGAGTGGAAGCTAAGCCCAAACTTCACGCTGGATTATGGATTTCGCTACGAAAGTCAGTCCGGCATCGCGGATCACGTAAACCCAGCTCCACGCGTGGGGTTTGCGTGGGCCGTGGGGAAAACTCCCAAGCGCAGGGCATACTTTGTGGTGCGCGGCGGCGGCGGCATTTTCTACGACCGCTTTGCGTCCTCCAACATCCTCACCGCAGTCCGACGGCAGAGCGGCACCCAGCAGGCAGCCTACTTCATCACCAATCCTGACTTTTACCAGCAGTACCTCAACACGCCGCCCCCGGTGTCCGCGCTGGGCCCCGTTCCGCCGACCCTATACAACATCGACCCGAACCTGCGGACCCAGTACGACACCATCGGTGGCGTCACGGTCGAGCGTCGTATCGGCAAGATGGGCACCGCGAGCGTGAACTACATCTTCCTGCGAACGAACCATCAATATCTGTCGCGCAACATCAATGCGCCCTTGCCAGGGACGTATAACCCTGCCGATCCGAGCAGCGGGGTGCGACCCCTGGGTGGGGATCAGAATATCTACCAGTTCAGCTCCGGCGGCATGGCCGTGAATAACATTATCTTTGCGAACACGAACCTGCAGGCAAGCAAGCGAGTGTCCTTCTTTGCGGCGGGATTCTTCGCATTGACCCAAAAAAATGACGCGCCCTGCGACACCTGTTTCCCGAGCAATCAATATGATCCGCACGTTGACTACGCGCGCGAGGCAAATCCCAGCGTCCAGCTCTTCGGCGGATTGACGTTGAAGCTGCCGTATGGTTTTACCGGCAGCCTGTGGGGATCCATACAGACTGGAGCACCCTTCAACATCACCACCGGTACGGATTTGAATGGCGACACCATCTACAACGATCGTCCCGCGTTTGCCACCAACCCAACGGAGAACTCTCAGGTTTACAAGACACGCTTCGGAACCTTCGATGCGAATCCGCAGCCAGGGGAGCCAATCATCCCTTTCAACTATGGCGATTCGCCTTCCTTTTATTTTTTGCTCGTACATCTGGAGAGAGGTTTCCAGATCGGCCCACGCCCTGTATCCACAGCACCGGCACCGGGTACTCCTGCGGCCAAAGGCCCAACTCCCAAACCGGATCGCCCTTACACCCTCACCCTGGGGATCGAGGCAAACAACATCCTCAACCACGTTAATCCGGGTACGCCCGTGGGTGTGCTCACCTCGCCATTATTCGGCCAGTCGATCTCGCTCAATTCGCCTTTCTCTCTGGGCGGCCTCAGCACGTCTTCCAACCGAACGGTGACGCTCCACTGTAACTTCAGTTTCTAGCACGGATGCCACATCCCGTTTCTTCGAAATTATTTATCGGAACGCGATGACATTTCGATTACGGGCACCGTCCTATCTCGAACACGTATTGTTAGCGTGATTTCTCCCTGGGCGGTCCTTGCATGTCGAGCCTCAGACGGGCCAGCTGTGCCTTTGCGCTGTGCTGTGTTCAGGCAATCACGCTGTGCCAACCTGTTGCGGCGAGAGGCCTCGCGCCAAGTCAGGCGGCCCAGAACGCCCAGCCGGCGTCGCCGCATGCAGCACTCGCTCAACCTCTAAACGAAGCCCAACCCGCCGCGAGCAATACTGTTCTGAGCGGTACAGTAGTTGACCCGTCCGGCGCGAGCCTCACGCATGCCCAGGTGCACGCAGAAAGTACAATCCTTCGGCGCGATACCGTCACCGATGACACCGGCCGATTCAGTCTTCCGTTGCCGCCCGGTACCTACAATGTCCTGATTACTTCGGAAGGATTCGAGGCCTACACCACTACCGTGAAGCTGACGGCTGACGCCCCAGCCAGCATTCGCGCCAAGCTGGTGATCGCGACGCAAGCTGAAGAGGTCACCGTTCCTTCGGGCTCCGACAGCACCGCTGCAGCCGATAACAAGAGCGCCCTGATCCTGAAAGGCGACGCGCTCAATACGCTCTCAGACGACGACGACACGTTCCAGAAGCAGATCCAGGCGCTCGCAGGCAACGGAGACGGCCAGAATGGACCGACGCTCTATGTCGATGGTTTCAGCGGCGGCAGATTCCCGCCAAAGAACGCGATTCGCGAGATCCGCATCAACCAGAATCCTTACTCGGCGGAGTATTCGGAGCTGGGATACGGGCGCATCGAGATCTTCACCAAGCCCGGCTCCGACAAATTCCATGGGCAGGTCTTCGCTTCCGGGAATGACAGTTCCTTCAACACCTCGAACCCCTACGTCGGCGTGCAGCCGCCCTACCATTCGTTCACCCTATTCAGCGACCTGAGTGGTCCGATCAACAAGAAGACGTCGATGTTCCTCAACGTTTGGTACAACAATCAGCAGACCAACGCGATCGTCGTCGCCACCACGCTTGACCCAAACTTTCAGCCCGTCGCGTTCAACCAGGCCATTCCAAATCCCACCGTCACGGCCGACTACTCCGGCCGCATCGATCGTCAGGTGACTCCCAACAACACGCTGATTGCGAAGTATGACTATAACAATGTGCAAGTAAGCAATGGCGGTGTAGGGCTGCTGGTATTGCCATCGCAAGGATTCAACAGCACCACCACGACGCAGACGTTGCAGCTCCAGGACACGCAAGTGATTGGCGCTACGATGGTGTCGGACGCGCACTTCCAGTACCTGCGCACACGCCTCAAGCAGACTCCGGTGAGCGATGCACCGGCGCTCAACGTCGAAGGCGCGTTCAACGGCGGAGGTAGCCCCAGCCAGGTTACGAGCGATAACCAGGACCGCTACGAGTTTCAGGAAATCTTCACCCGCCAGCAGGGCAACAAGCACTTCCTGCGCTTTGGCGGCCGCTATCGTCTGTTGCGAGATGCCAACCTCGCGACAGCGAACTATAACGGCCAGTTCACCTTCCCCTCGATCACCGCCTACCAGATCACCGAGCAGGGCCTCGCCAACAACGAGACCGACGCCGAGATTCGCGCCACCTGCGTGAGCACCGCGCAGGGTCCTGTCTGTGGTGGATCCACCCAGTTCAACATCACCGCCGGAAATCCCAGTGCCGTCGTGCTGACCGGCGATCTCGGCGTGTTCGCCGAGGACGAGTGGAAGATCACCAACAACTTCACGCTCGACTTCGGCCTCCGCATCGAGTCGCAGACCGGCATTCCCGATCACTTCGATCCAGCGCCCCGCGCTGGCTTTGCCTGGGCCATAGGGCAAAAACCCAAGAAGCCGGCGGTCTTCACGCTGCGCGGCGGGGCCGGCGTCTTCTACGATCGTTTTGTCTCGACCAACATGCTTACCGCCATTCGCATGAACGGCATTACGCAGGCGTCGTACTACGTTCCCAACCCTGACTTTTACCCGGCCATCCCGCCCACTGACAGTCTGACCGCGCAGCCGCCAACGACCTACCAGATCAGCCCGCACCTGCGTTCCGAGTACGAGGTCGACGAAGGACTTTCCCTGGAGCGGAATCTGTGGAACAAGGGGAGCATCAGTTTCAACTTTCAGTTAGGGCAGGGCGAGCATCAGTGGACGTCGATCAACACCAATGCGCCGCTACCCGGGACCTACAACCCCGGCAACGGTACCACCCCGCCATCGGGTGACTATCCCCTGGGCACCACGCAGGCCGTGTATCAGTTCCAGTCTGTTGGAACGATGCGTCGCGAGCGTTTTTTCATTCGGCTTAATGCGAACCCCACCAAGAAGCTCTTTCTTTTTACGTTCTATACGGTCCGCAAGGCATATGAAGACACCGGCGGCGCTACTAGCTTTCCGTCCAACAGCTACAACGTTCGCGATGATTACGGTACCTCACCCTATCCCAATCAGCGGCTCTATCTTGGCGCCTTCTATAACCTCCCGTTCGGCCTGAACGTCAACGCGTTTCTCTCCGCCACAGCGAGGCAGCCTTTCAACATCACCACGGGAACCGACCTCAACGGCGATACCATCTACAACGACCGGCCGGCCTTCGCGACCAACCCGACCAGCGACTCGATCCTCTACAACACGAAATACGGGAACTTCGACGCCAACCCGCAGCCGGGCGAAAAGATCATCCCATTCGACTACGCGAAGGGCCCGGCCTTTGCCGAGCTCGACCTGGGGTTCGGCCGGACCTTCAAGTTTGGCCCACGGGATCCGCTGCCGCCGCCTCCACCCGGAGCTCCCGCACCCAAGGGTCCAGCACCCAAGCCGGATCCGCGCTACAGCTGGAGCCTTGGACTGGACGCGCAGAACGTCTTCAACGAGGTGAACGCCGGTCCGCCCGTGGGGGTTCTCTCGTCCCCCCAGTTTGGCCACTCGATTTCACTCAATAATCCCTACGGCGGCTCCAGCAACGCAAACCGCGTAATCATGCTTAGGACGTACTTCAACTTCTAGGGCGCTACTGAATCTGAAAGTTTACGTCGACATACAGGTCTACCGTGATCGGCTTGCCGTCTTTTGTCGCAGGTTTGAACTTGTATTTCGAAACCGCAAACAGCGCCTGTTCATCAAGACCTAGCCCGGCGGGTTTCACGATGCTGACATGATCAATTCTACCGTCTGAATGAACCCAAAAATAAACTGTCACTATTCCAGAGAAGTTCAGCTCTCGCGCGGCGTCACTGAATTGGGGTTGTGCTTGCTCCAGCACCCTGGGCTTTTCGATGCTACCCCCGACATGGAAAAGCTTATCGCTAGCCTCGGCACTGGATTCCGTGCGAGAAGGTGTTTTTGTCGTTGGTTCATCCGACGTTGCTGGATCGAGAAAGTGCCTTCGTGCGTAATACTGCCAGTAGAACGGCATGGCAGGGACGAGGTCCGCTAGGTCTGGCGTAAAGATGGAATCCAGGGCTTTGCTAAAGTCGCCGCCGGCTGGACGTTGAATCTCAATTTCGATGGAGCCGCTGTAATCCTTCCCGCTCAGCGCGACACGTTCCGGTAGTGCCGTAGAAGATTTCGGTCCGCTGAGGGAAAATTCCAGACCCACCCTTTGGCCCTTGAGTTGGAGCACGCCGTTGGACAGTTTGACTTTATTTACGTCGATGCCGGCTTCCGTAAACGTTCCCGAACGGAATTTCCCAGTCGGTTGACCGTTCGAGTCGAACGTCAAGCGGTCGTCCACCCAGAAGCCACGTAGAAACAGCGGCTTGCCGATTAGCCGAGCTTTTATTCCGGCCTCTGTGCTCTGGGAGCGCACAGTGAGGGACAGGAAGGTAATCAGGAGGACCGGGGTGGCAAGTCTGACGAGGGCGGATCGGATTCGCACGCCCAATTATGCCCGAAATATGCTGCAATCCGGGGGTTGAGACTTCAGTTCTGGGGTAAACTTGGCCTTGACTCCCATCTCAGCCTGTCTTATCCTGATAACTCGCGCAGTCTCGCGCCTGTACCTCCGTGTGCCCGAAGTTCGGGCGGCCGCCTGATGTTTGGCAGCAACAAGAGGAGAGCGGGTGCCAGACACCGAGGTGAGTCAACTCGGGGCAAGGCGGTTCCTGACGATCTGGAGCTTGTCGGCCTTCGAAGCACCCACTCCCCAGTCGCTTGCAGCTAGATCCAGCTTCTTACGATCCGGCAACAAAGGCTCTGTGCGCTCAACCGCAACTCCGGCTTTGGCCTTCGTGGACATGGTGTCCGCGCTCGTCTCGCCGCCTAACGTTCGACTGCACTTAATCTTCGCGCTTCAAGCCGCGCAGTTGCTTCACGAAGACGGCAGAACCAGGGAGTAACCCAGATGAACCTCAATCAGACGACAACGATCCCCAGCGGCAAAGACATCAAGCGCAAGTGGTTCGTGCTCGACGCCTCCGGCCAGACGCTCGGCCGCCTCGCCTCGCACGCCGCCAGCCTCCTCGCGGGCAAGCTGAACCCGCTCTACACCCCCTATATCGATATGGGTGATCACGTCATCGTCATCAACGCCGAGAAGATTGAAGTGACCGGCATGAAGGCTGGCCAGAAGCTGTATCGCCGCTACACCGGTTTCCCCGGCGGTCTGCGCGAAGAAGAGTACAGCAAGCTGCTCGTTCGCCGTCCCGAGAAGATTCTCGAGGAGGCCATCAAGGGCATGCTGCCCAAGAGCAAGCTCGGCCGCCAGATGGCCACCAAGCTCAAGGTCTACAAGGGTGCCGACCACCCGCACCACGCGCAGCAGCCCATCGCCATGGAGATGCACCGCTCCGGTACCCCGATGGAATTGCACCAGAAGCAGGAGCACCACCGGAAGCAGTCGGCCTAAGAGCAGGGCTCAGGGCCCACGGTTAAGGGTTCAGAGCCAAAACAGTTTCGCTTCACCGTTTTCTGGGCCCTGGACCCTAAACCCTGGCCCCTCAAGAGGATTTTAGAAATGGCAGATTTGATTCAGTATTACGGCACCGGACGTCGCAAGAGCGCGATCGCACGCGTCTTCCTGCGCCCCGGTTCAGGCAAGTTCACCGTCAATGGCAAGCAGTTTGAGGAGTACTTCGTGACCCCGGCGCAGCGCGCTGCCGCGAAGCTTCCACTCGGCATTGCCGACATCAACGAGACGTTCGATGTGCTCACCACCGTAAAGGGTGGCGGCGTCAACGGCCAGGCCGATGCCGTCAAGCTCGGCATCGCCCGCGCGCTGATGGAGTTCAACGTCGAGCTGCGCAAGACGCTCAAGGCCGGCGGTATGGTCACGCGTGACTCGCGCGGTAAGGAACGCAAGAAGTACGGCCAGAAGGGCGCTCGCGCTCGGTTCCAGTTCAGCAAGCGCTAACGCTTGCAGGGTTCAGGGCCCAGGTTTCAGGGTTCAGAAGGCTTTGGTTTCTGGGCCCTATACCCTGGCCCCTTGTTCTACTCGCTTCACCCACTGGCAACGCGCTGGTGGCCGGAATCCAATCTCCCTTCGGGGATCTCAATCGCTTCGCTAAGAAGATCAACTTCTTCGGAAACTTGAAGCGATGCCAACGACAAGGAGCCTTTTATGGCCAGCATTACGATGAAGGAACTGCTCGAAGCCGGTGTCCACTTTGGCCACCAGACCAAGCGCTGGAACCCCAAGATGAAGGAGTACATCTTCGGCGAGCGCAACGGAATCTACATCATCGACCTGCAGAAGACGCTGAAGATGTTCAAGGAAGCGTCCAAGTTCGTCACCGACCTGACCTCGACCGGCAAGCTGGTTCTGTTCGTCGGCACCAAGCGCCAAGCGCAGGATGCAGTGGCCGAAGAGGCCAAGCGCGCCGGGATGCCCTACATTAACAGCCGCTGGCTGGGTGGCTTGCTGACCAACTGGGTCACCGTCCAGAAATCGGTCAAGCGCCTGCAGGAGCTCGACGACATGTCCACCGACGGTCGCTATGAGTTGCTCACCAAGAAGGAAGTCATCAAGCTGGAGCGCGAGCGCAAGAGCCTGTCGACCAACCTCTCCGGTATCAAGAACATGAAGCGGCTTCCGGATGCGCTCTTCGTGATCGACTCCAACAACGAAGCGATTGCCGTAGCCGAGGCACGCAAGCTTGGCATACCGGTTGTCGCCGTCGTCGACACAAACTGCGACCCGACGGTTGTCGATTACGTGATCCCCGGCAACGACGACGCCCTCCGCGCCATTCGCCTCTTCACCACGAAGATCGCTGACTCGGCCTTCGAGGGCACCCAGATGATCTCCGACAAGGCCTTCGCCAACGAGCTCGAAGAGGTTCGTCCGCTCGAGACTGAGTCGCACTTCCTCGGCGAGGACGGTGAAGATGCTATCGCCGAAGTCCACGAGTCGGCGGGCACGGCTGAGGCTTCGATCGAGGACATCGAAGACGAGAACATTGATCTCAACGCCGCTCTCGGCGGTGGCATACGCAAGGCTCCGGCCGCTGCGGACGCTGAGCCCGAGGTCGAGGCTGCAGAGGTTAGCGCCTAGATCGTTGGCCGCGCGCACGGCGTTTGCCGTGTCGTAATGGCCAAGCCCTAGAATCATGGCGCGGGCTCAGGCCCGCGCCATTTTCGCAAAATCCGCACGCGCCGTGTGCGCTGCCCCAGAATTGAGAAGGAAGATTATGTCTACAATTGAAGCTGTGAAGATCGACGCCAAGCTCGTTAAGGAACTCCGCGAAAAGTCCGGCGCCCCCATGGGCGACTGCCTCAAGGCCCTGCAGGAAGCCAAGGGACAAATGGAAGAGGCTTTCGTTGTGCTGCGTAAGCGCGGCATGGCGTCCGCTGCCAAGAAGGCCAGCCGCTCCACCAACGAGGGCGCGGTCGGCAGCTACATCCATGCCGGCGGCAAGATCGGCGTTCTGCTCGAGCTCAACTGCGAGTCCGACTTCGTGGCACGCACGGAAGATTTCCAGGGACTGCTCAAGGACATCGCCATGCACATCGCCGCGGTTGATCCCCGCTACGTTGGCAAGGACGAGGTCACGCCCGAGGACATCGAGAAGGAAAAGGAAATTTACCGCGCCCAGGCTGCCGCCACCGGCAAGCCCGCCAACATCATCGAGAAGATGCTCGAAGGCAAGATGAGCAAATTCTACGAGGAGGTCTGCTTACTCGAGCAGCCCTTCATCAAGGAGCAGACCCTCACCATCGCGCAGCTCATCGCGCAGAAGGTCGCCAAGCTTGGTGAGAATATCAGTGTCCGCCGCTTCGCCCGCTTCAAGATCGGCGAGCCCGGCTTCACGGTCGCCTCCGCCAAGGTCGTCGCCTCCGACGAGCCTGCAGCCTAAGCACTCTGATCATCGAGCAATAAGCAACGAGCCCGGGAGATTATCCCGGGCTCGTTGTCTTTAAATATCTATTCGACTCAGGCTCGATTGCCCGTGACCAGCCGGAACAACCAGGTTAGGATGACCGCGCCAAGGAATGCCACGAAGATGCTGTAGAACATCCCGCCCGAGCCGGCGAATCCCAGATGGCTGAACAGGAACCCACCCGCGAGCGCTCCCAGGATTCCGATGACGATATCGCCGATGACACCGAAGCCGCTGCCCTTCATCACCTTGCCGGTCAACCAACCCGCAATCAGGCCAACCAGAATCCACCAAATGATTCCGTGTTCCATAGAAGTTCCTTTCGCATACGAATTGTGGTCCGGTCAAAATTGAACCATGATTCGCCGCTCCCGTCTACGCCGTTGTGCGAAAGCCGACAAAGGCGCACCAACTGAACTCACGCTTCACCGGACGCCGCCAAGCAGGGTCACAAGCCGCCGGAACCCCTGGGCCCGCGCCGCTGAATCGGCTGCATTGGCGTCAGGAGCCTCTCCGCCCCGCATGAATCCATGTCCTGCGCCGTCATACACCACCGGCTCGTAGGTCTTGCCCGCCGCCTTCATGTCGGCCTCAGTTTGCGGAATCGTCGCGCTGATGCGCGCATCGTTGCCGCCATAAAAGCCATACACCGGCGCTGTAATGTTCTTCATCGCGTCGGCCGGTGGCGGCGGACCGTAGAAGACGAACGCCCCGCTCAGGTCGCTGCGATGCGTGGCAAACAGGAACGACTTGCCTCCGCCCCAGCAAAATCCCACAACGTAAAGTTTGCCGTCGGCCGACGGAAGTTTCTTCCCGTAATCCGCAGCGGCATCGAGGTCAGCAAGCACCTGCGCGTCGGGCAGGGAAGAGACGGCGCGCACCACCGAGTTGCGATCCGGGAAAGCGTTTGTGCCGCCAGGTTGAGTCGCCACATACGGTGCGCCCGCGTCCTTCTGCGCCATCGCATTCGACGAAGCCGCAGCCGTCGCCGGTCCCAACTGGCTCAGCAGATCCGGCTCGACCACGATATAGCCCGCGCCCGCGAGCTCATCCGCCATCTCCTCAGCCCAGTCGCTCAACCCAAAGATCTCGTGGATCATCACGACAACCGGCGCCTTGGTCTTTACCTGCGGATAGACCACCCACACCTGCAGCATGCGCCCGTTTGATTCGGGGACGGTGACAAACTCGCCGTGCCGGGGACTCTTCGCCAGCATGGCTTTTGCCCAATCCTGCGCAGCGCACGAAACGGTCAACGACCCCATCAGGGCCGCCATCATGACGACAGAACACACCTTCATCACTCGCATCATGTCCGCGAGTCTACGTCGTCACCCTCGATCGCTGCAACGCCTAAGTGCCGGCCGGCGAATCTCTAGATGCGATACCCGGACTGCTCCGCTGCGAAGTTTCCGATCACCGGCAGCTTGAACGCGCCGCCCTGGGAGGCTTTGATAATGCACATCACCCAAACCACCAACAGTGCGATGCCGCCAACCGCCCAGATCAGCCAGCCCAGAATCGGGATAACCCAAAACAAGTGCAGGCAGATGCCGACGATGGTCAGGCCAAGCTCCTGGATCGCATGAAATTTGATAACAGGCTTCTGGTTGTACGGCGCCAGCACCAGGAAGATGACGGCCGGGATAAAGGTGACATACGCCAGCGCGCTGGCTGCATTGTCGCTCAATCCCATGTCTGCAGCCGGAGGCACATAGCCGGGCTGCCCGGGAGGCGGGTAAGCCGTCTGCGTGTAGCCCGGTGGTGGAGGCGGTGGAGGCGGATAATTTGCCGGGTTGTAGTTCGGTTGTGCTTCCCAGGCCGGCTCAGCGGCTGGCTGCTGGCTGCTCTCGGGGCCCGGAGGTGGGGTTGTGAAATCCTCTACGCTCATCGTGTAGCTCCCGTCGGGAGAATGGTTTAGCTCTACGTGAGCGAAAGGCTAGCACAGCCTCCCGGAGGTTTCCATGACAATCGGTGACCAACGCTGAATTCTGCTCAGCGCTGGTCGAACATGCTGCCAACAATGCCGCCCAGCACCGCCGCCGTCCCGACATTTCTCACCTCACTGCTCCCCGACGGCAGATACGGCTGCAGCGCGTGCGCCAGATTGGCCAGCGGCAGCGTTTGCAGCCAGATGCGGCCAGGCCCGGTCAGCGCCGCCAGAAATATCCCATCCCCGCCAAAAAACATGTTCCGAATCCCCTGGATGCGCGTGATCTGGAAGTTCACGCTGGCCTGGAACGCCCCCACATGGCCGGGATGCACCCTCAGCGTCTCCCCCGGCTGCAGGTCGCGCACCACCACCTCGCCGCCGAGCTCGAGCCATGCGGTACCCATGCCGCTAATCTTCTGCAGCAGGAAGCCATCGCCGCCAAAGATGCCCGCGCCCAGCGACTGCTGAAAGCCCACGCCCAGCTGAATCTGCGGCGTGGCGCAGAGAAACCCATGGCGATGGATTAGAAACTCGTGGCCGGGACCGACCTCAAGAGGCAGAATGTGCCCGGGAACCTTGGCCGCGAACGCAACCTCGCCCGGGTAGCCCTGCGCCGTGTACTCGGTCATGAACAGCGTGCCGCCGCCAGCCACGCGCTTGATCGCGCCAAAGATGCCACCACCGCCCGCCATCTGCGTGTGCGTGGTCATGGCGACAGTCTGGGTCATCCAGCTCAGCTCGCCGGCTTCGGAGATCAGGCTCTCGCCCGGCTGCAGCAACGCTTCCAGCACCGGCATCGTGGTTCCAACAATTCGGCTCTGCATGATTCACAAATCCTTTCGCCGCGTCCGAACGCCTCGCCGAACGCGTGCCTTGCAAAATATCCTACGACAGCTACGTCTCAAAAGAACCCAAAGTTCCTCGATAGCGCAAAGGCCGCCGCCAGGCAAACAGGAATGGTACATCGACGCGCTGCGCCTTATTGCGAATCTCCTGACAATCCTTTCATCTTGGAACGACCCACGCTTCCAATCCGATACACTGCAGCAAGCACTACCATCTGTCGGGAGATTACATGGCAACGGGCAAGTCAAGAAGCAGATCAAGCGCAGGGTCAGGCGGGTTCTTAAAGTTCATTCTTGGCTTCATCTTCGCGTTCGTCGTCATCTTCGTTGGCGCTTGGGTCTATCTCAAGTTCGGCAACCCGCCGGTTGCCACGGCGGATAAGCCCTTCCCGTTTGAGAAGCAGGTTGTAAGCATGCCGCTCGGCGCCCGCATCGATCACGAGATGCAGCAGCCGCCCTTTGGCATTAGCGAGGACGTCTACGAAACCGGCGCGATGGCTTACAAGCTCCAATGCGCCAGCTGTCACGGCGTTCCTGGCAAGGACGTTGCCTTCGCGAAAAATATGTACCCGGACGCGCCGCAATTGTGGAAGAAGCACCGTCTCGGCGACGTCGTAGGTGTCAGCGACGATGACCCCGGCGAGACCTACTGGAAGATTAAGAACGGCATCCGCCTCACCGGCATGCCTTCTTTCAAGGGCGTGCTCACCGACGACCAGATGTGGGACGTCGCCCTATTGCTCAAGCACGCGAACGAGCAATTGCCTGACCCCGTCACCGGCATGTTAAAGGGTCAATAGCGCCGCTCGGCAGACCAGCGACCGCAGCCTGTACACTGGTCATGACCATGTATAAACGCGTCCTCCTCAAGCTCTCCGGAGAAGCCCTGGCTGCTGGCCGCGGTTTCGGTGTCGACGCTTTGTTCGTCAACGCAGTCGCCAATGAAATCGCAGAAGCAGCGCGGTCCGGCTGCCAGATCGGCATCGTCGTCGGTGGCGGCAACTTCTTCCGCGGCGTCGCCGAACAGGCGATCCACATGGATCGCGTTGCCGCCGACCACATGGGCATGCTCTCCACGGTGATCAACGCGATCGCGCTGCAGGACGCCATCGAAAAGACCGGCATCCACGTCCGCGTCATGAGCGCCATCCAGATGCACCAGGTTGCCGAACCCTACATTCGCCGCCGCGCCATCCGCCACCTCGAAAAAGGCCGCGTCGTCATCTTCGCCGCCGGCACCGGCAATCCCTACTTCTCCACCGACACCGCTGCCAGCCTCCGCGCCATGGAGATTGGCGCCGAGGTGCTCCTCAAGGCCACCAGCGTCGACGGCATCTACAACGCAGACCCCAAAAAGGTTGCTGACGCCGTGAAGTTCGAAGAGATCACCTACATGGACATCCTCAAGCTAGGCTTGCAGGTCATGGACACTACCGCCGTCTCGCTCTGCAAGGATAACCACTTACCCATGATCATCTTCTCTATGCGCGAGAAGGGCAACATCCTCCGCGTCATCGAAGGCCAGAAGCTCGGCTCGCTCGTCACCGCGTAGTTTCGCGGTCGAGAAGAAAGAATCAGCCAACGACGACCGCAGCGCGTTCCGCCTTCGCTGCCTGACGCTGTTTCCACCAGCGGCCAATCGCCTGCTGCGCCGGATGCTCCACCCACTTCCGCACCGCTACCGCCAACAGAATCACAAACACATACGATAGCCACGGATCCAACCGCGTCAAATGCAGCGTGTCCCACACGTGATAGTTGTGCAGTAGCAGATAGACGTTGAAGTGCAGCAGATACAGCGCATAGGTCGAAGCGCCAACCTCCACCAGCGGCCGCCACGAGAAGATGCTGGCCAGCACGCTCGGCCCCGAGAGCCCAAGAATAATTGCCGCAAACAGCGGCGTCAGCAGCCCGCCATGCACCATGATGTAGGGCATCGCATCCGCCAGATGATAGGCGGCGAACCACACACCCACAAACCCGACCACGCCAATCACAACCCGCGCCCGCGATGTCAGTCGAGCGGCTGCATGCAGCTGGCCCAGCGTGAGTCCGGCAAGAAACGTGCACAGATACGGCAGCGGCGTGTACTTCAGCGTGTTGATCCAAAGCCCATCGTTGTAACGATTCGCCGCGTGGCCAAAATGGTCTGGGTCGCGCAGCACATAGATGGAGTGCGGTATCAATCCCACCACCCAGAAGAAAAGCCCCAGCGCCAACAGCTTGCCCGTGCTGCGCGGCCAGGGCAGTTTCAGTAGCCAGGGAAACGCGATGTACAGCATCACCTCGCACGACAGCGTCCAGGTAACCGTCATCCAGAAAGTCGCAAGGTGCGGAAAGAATCCCTGCACCAGCAGCGGCGTCGCGATGGCGCCCATCCAGAACTCCGTGCGCGAACGGACAACCCATTCCGTCATCAGCATCGGAATCGACACAATCATCGTCAGCGCGTACACGGGGTAGAGCCGCGAAAACCGCGCGACCCAGAAGTCCACCGCGTTCATCGGCTGCGGTCTGCCCGCGTAGTTGTACGCAAGAATGAACCCCGAGATCAAAAAGAAGAAGCTCACAAACACGTAGCCGATATTAATCAGCGGGTACAGCGTGATGGACGGATGCCGGGCCCACGTAAGCCCGTTCGGCGTGAAGTGGAACAAAATAATCGTGATCGCCAGCAGCGTACGCAAACCGGTGATTGCCGGAAGCGCCGGCTTCCGCTCATACTTCTGCGGCTGCAGCTCGCCCGCTTGCTCTCCCGTAGATGTCGGTGCCGCCGGTGCTGTCGCGATCAATGCTTCCATCTCCCATCATAGGACGCCCGCGCATCGATGGAAGTTCCTCTTCCTCTGCCAAAACTATCGAATTTCAACATGCTCGAATCCCAATCCTCCGAGCATCGCCGTCACCGTCGCTCTCGCATTTTTTGTGGCCGCATCCAGAATTCCATCGCTCAACGCGGCCTGTTGCAACTGTGCCTGCGCATTCTTCAGCACCTGCGTCTCCAGGTTCGGATCGGCCTTCACCAGCAGACCAGTATCGCGCGAGTACACGCGGGTTTTGTTCACGTCGATCGTGGTAAGAAACACCTGCGAGGGCGGCAGCGTGAGGCGGATCGACCGTCCCTGCGGGCCTTCTGTAATCTGCACGCTATCAGCCTGCAGCTTGCTCATGTCAATGCCGGCAATCGTCTGTCCGTGCACAATCATCAACAGTTTGTCGCCCGCCAGCACATCCGGCAGCACGGGGTTGGACTCGTCGCCTTCCACCACCGTATCCAGCGAATACACGACCGTCTCCAACCGATTCAGCTGCTGCACCTTCTCCACGACGTCCGGCGCAGACACGATCGTCAACGGGCGGCCCGTAATCAAGGCCGCCAGCTTGCCCGCGATGCCCGACCGCGCATGATGCACAAACACTCCCAGCGCGACCGCGCCCAGGATCAGCGCCATCAACACGCCAAAGAACGCGCCCGATCCGCGTTGCCGTCCGTAGCTGTACTGCATCGTCATCGTTCGTTCGTCATCCGCTTTTCTTGAGAATACAGTCTTACAGCTAAGCTCGTGCGCCGGGAACCATCGGGCTAAAACGCGACGGTATCAACGCCCAGCACCGGCCCGAGATCTGGCTCCTGCGCCCATACAATCAGATGCCGCCGGCTCTCCGTCGTCGTCTTCAAATCGCCAGGCAATGGAATCCGCACGGTTGTCTCGCCCGCGTTCTTGACCTTCCCGACCTTCTCGAACGTTCGTGCCACCGCCGAATTCTCCAGGGTTCGCCCCTTATTCTCGCCGGCCGTGACATTCGTCGTCGTCTCGTCCTGTGCCACCACCGCAAACAAATCCGCGCCGTGCTTCGGAAGCTCTCCCGCAACCGAAACAACCATCGCGATCGCCTTGCCCTCGATCGTTGAAGAGACAATCTTAACGGTCACAGGTTGCGGCTGTGCGTCCTGGATTGCCTGCAGCAATGCTTTTCCGTCGCTCCCGATGAGCTGTGTTTTGCCGTTGACGATCATCTGCGGCGTGTACGGGCTGTCAAGATGAAACTTCTCGCTGTACTGAGTCTGCCGATCCGTTATTGCGTCGGAGTCGAACGGATCCTTCCATCCACCGTGGTCCCAGTAGGTCACGTGTTCACTGACCCCAATAATCAGCTTGCCGTCGTCAGTGCGCTTCCCGTTGATCCTGCGCAGCAGATCATCCGCTGGGGGACACGAGGAGCACCCCTCCGAAGTAAACAGTTCCACCAGCAGCGCCTGTTGGCCGGCCGACGGAGGTTGGCTCGGTTGCGAAACCTGCAGCAATGGCTTCGCAACAGGGAGTCCAGCGGCCGAACTCAGCGCGAGGGCCCCACATGCCACTACGATTTCCAATCGCATCATCTGCATAGCCAACCTCCTACGCCTCAACCTCCGAGCGCACCATCGCCTCCGCCTTTACCAGACCACGATTCGCATAGCTCGCCTTAACGAAATCCCGGAACAGCGGATGCGGCTCCAGGGGCTTCGACTTGAACTCCGGATGAAACTGGCAACCGAGGAAGAAAGGGTGATCCGGGATCTCAACGATCTCGACATACGTAGCATCCGGTGTTGTTCCAGTTAAACGCAAGCCGCCTCCCGTAAGGACAGCTTCGTACTCGCGATTAAACTCATAACGGTGCCGATGGCGCTCGCTGATATTGGTTGTGCCATACGCCTTGGCCGCCAGCGAACCCGGCTCCATCACGCACTCCCAGGCACCCAGTCGCATAGTCCCGCCCATCTCTTCTACGCCAATTAACTCCCGTAATTTGTAGATGATGCGATGCGGCGTCGCAGGATCGAACTCACCCGAATTCGCCTTGGCCAACCCGCAAACATTGCGCGCAAACTCGATGCACGCCGTTTGCATCCCCAAACAAATCCCAAAGTATGGCACCTTCTTCTCGCGCGCATACTTGATGGCATTCAGCATGCCCTCAATTCCGCGTTTGCCGAAGCCGCCCGGCACAAGAATCCCATCAAAGCCGGCCAGTTGCGATTCGTAGCCCTCGACCTCCAGGCCCTCAGCTTCAACCCACGTTACTTTGAGCTTGAGGTTCGAATCCAGCGCCCCATGCACCAGCGCCTCCTTCAACGACTTGTAGCTGTCCTCATACTCCACATATTTCCCAACGATCCCAATCTCCACCTCGTCCTTCGGGTTATACGCGCGACGCACAATGTCCTCCCACTTGGACATGTCCGGCTCCTTGGTCTCGAGTCGCAGATACTTCATCGCCAGAGCATCGACGCCCTCCTTGTAGAAGTTCAGCGGCACCTCGTAAATCGACGGCACATCGCGCGCCACGACCGCAGCAGCTTCTTCCACGTTGCAGAACGCCGCAATCTTCTGCCTCATCTCGCGCGGCACCGCACGATCCGCACGGCACAACAAAATGTCCGGCTGGATACCAATGCTCAGCATCTCCTTCACCGAGTGCTGCGTTGGCTTGGTCTTCAGTTCCTGCGCCGCAGCAATCCACGGGATCAGCGTCACATGCACAAAGCACGTATTCTCGCGCCCCATCTCCTGGCGCATCTGGCGAATCGCCTCGAGGAAGGGAAGTGACTCAATATCGCCGACAGTTCCGCCAATCTCGACGATCACCACATCGCAGTCGCCAGCCACCTTGCGCATCGCATTCTTAATCTCGTTGGTCACGTGCGGAATCACCTGCACCGTCTTGCCCAGATAGTCGCCGCGCCGCTCCTTCGTGATGATCTGCTCGTAAATACGGCCTGTCGTCAGGTTGTTATCGCGGGAGAGCTTCGCGTGCGTAAACCGCTCGTAGTGCCCCAGGTCGAGATCAGTCTCCGCGCCGTCGTCAGTAACGAACACCTCGCCGTGCTGAAACGGGCTCATCGTTCCCGGATCTACGTTGAGATACGGATCGAACTTCATCAGGTTGACGCGCAGACCACGCGCCTCCAGCAGGCAGCCAATCGACGCTGCCGCCAAACCCTTGCCTAACGATGACACAACTCCGCCGGTCACAAAGATGTACTTTGCTGACATAGCCGCTACCTCTTTTGGTGGGTGGTTTTGGTTGTGCTCGGTGTGCACGATCAAGTATATCGCGCGGGCTGTGGAGATGTCGCCCGCCAAGGTCTATCCTTCCCCATGGGCCTGAATTCGCTAGCTCTTGAAAGCCGCGCTTACGTCGCTCTCCGCTCCTTTGCCGACCGCAAAAGTTTGCAGCCGCCTCACCTCCTGACCGGTGAGCGCGGCGAAGATGCTGCCTACTTCCAACTCCGCGGCCTGGGCTACACGGTGGTCGCCCGCCGCTGGCGCACCGAACGCCTCGCCGGCGACCTCGACTTGATCGCCTGGGACGGCCCCACCCTTGTCATCTTTGAAGTGAAAACACGCGCCGTCTCATCCCGGGAAGCGGCCTTCGCTCCAGCCGAAACCGCCGTCGACCCTCACAAGCGGCAAATTCTGCGCAAGATGGCCTCAGCCTACCTCCGCCAGTTTCCCAGGGCTGCCCGTACCAGCATCGCAGTCCGCTTCGACATTCTCTCCGTCTACCAGCTTGCAACCGGCACCGAATTCGACCAAATCCGCAATGCCTTCCCGCTCGCCGAGCCCGCAGGTAATCGCAGACGTTAACGCCACGCATCCATTTTCGCGGCCCTCGGTGTCTAATAACCAGAGATTGAAGTTGAGCGAAAATGTCACACCGAAACTAGTCGAAAAAGGACTCTCCCGATGAGCTTGACGGACCTGATGGATGCACCAGCATACGACCCTGCCCGCGACGACCGCCGGCGCAACATCATCATTGGTGCGATCCTCGCAATCATTCTCCTCGGCGCGCTAGCGCTGGCCGGCTTTGTGTCCGGCCACGGCTGGCTCTTTACTAACGTCGGCTATGAGCATCGGGTTAACAACTTCTTCGATGCCCTCGAAGCCAAGGACTACGCCAAGGCCTACGGCATCTACTACAACGATCCCGATTGGCAGCAGCACCCCGCCAAATACAGCGGCTATCCCTTGGCGCGATTTACCGACGACTGGACCACCGACAGCCCCGTCAACGCCCCCATCACCTCGCACCATGTCGATAAGTCGGTCTCCGCCGGCAGCGGTTACTTTGGCACAGGAATCATCGTGGCGACCACCGTCAACGGCGATCACAAGATCTTTCTCTATGTGAACCGTGCCGACAAGACCATTACCTGGCCTGCGCCATACGTCTTCAAATATTGAGCAGCAGCATCGAAAACACACGAGCCTGATCCGCGCGCAATTCAGCCGATCAACGCCTCAGTGACTGCCTCACTTTTGCCTTGCAGCGCGCTTCCGGACGCAGCGACCAGCGTAGCCATCACTGCCGCCGCAAGTAGAGGAACGGTCAACCCTGCACGCAGCGAGTGCGTCCGGTTCGACAGCGCACCTGTGAGCAACGGCAGTACGGACGCGCCAACCCCTGCGACCGCAAATACAGTCGAGTTCTCCCGGTGCCGCAGTGCTGCGGCAATCACCAGCGGATACACCGGCCCTGCCGCCATCCCAAGCACCGCAGCCGCCACCATGGTCACAACTCCAGCCGGCCACGCAAGCAGCAACGCCAACGCCGCCGTCATCGCCACCATGCTCGAGCCCAGCACCCGCCGTTCCGGCACTCGCGAGGCCCACTGCGTGGAGTGCACCATCCGGCTCGCCAGCGCGCCCAGCCACAGAAACGTCGCTGCACCAATCGTGATGCCCAGCGAATCGCCCGCGCGCTGCGCATACGACGTCAGCCAGCCGCCCGCAGCCGCATCCACCCCGGTAGCTCCGAAGATCAACACCAGCAGCGGCCAGGGAACGCGCGATCCTTTGCCATCCTCCCGTCTTCCAGAAGCAGTAGTCTGAGCTGTCACCGAAACCGATGGCGCCGTCTCCATCACCACCGACCACACGGCAGCGCAAGCAAAGAAGATCGCCACACCGAGCAGCACATGTTGCCCATGGAGAACAGCGGCCGCCTGCGTTGTGGCCTCGCCACGCGTAGCGTGCAGCGCAACCCACGGCCCCAGCGCCGCGCCAATCGCCCACACCAGGTTCAGCCGCGTGAGCTCCAATCGCCGTTGCTCCGGAAATCGCTGCGAGAGCAGCAGGCTGATCGACGTCATCGTCAGCGACAAGCCGAGCCCATACAGTGCGATCGCGCCGTACGCCGTCCACCGCCCTGCCCATCCCAGGCACAGCGCTCCCAGCACCGTCAGCACCGCCCCCCGTGCCACCGACCAGTTCATCCGCCCGCGCGCATAGTAGGAGCCGAAGGAGCCCACAGCATAAAAGCTGAACAGCAGCACCCCACCGCGCGCATCGTTCATCGACCACCGCACCAGCAACAGCGGCAGCAATGCTCCAGGAATCGTCAGCGCCACACCCGTAGCGATGAACGCCACGTAAAGAAAAGCCTTGCGCCGAACTTCGTCCCACACTGTAATGCTCACCAACGCTCCCAAACCACAATGCTGCACCCGCAACATAGGACCATCCAAAGGCCCTCAGCCGGGCCAGCACTGTTCAGTCTATGTCACTGACGAGAAGTTAGTATCCAGGCCTTTGCTGCAGGCCGAGGCCCGGCGACCAAGTGAGGTACCCGCCACCCATAGCCAGAAATCCTTCGATTTCTTGCTTCCCTCCTGCAGTAGGTGACATCCTAAGCATCATGATGCCAAGTTGCAGCACGTGCAGGACGTCCGCCGAAGTCCGCCGCGCCCATCGCTACCCCTTCGATCGACTGCTCAGCTTGTTCCACGTATTTCCCTACCGTTGCGACAGCCGCTTCTATCACATGGGATAGTCAATCCTTCAGCTTCGCCGCTATGGGCTCAGACAGCATCCACCTTGTTAACATTGCATCTCGCGGACTTGTCGTCGATGCACCCGACGCTGTAGCCCAACCCCCAAGCATCTGCTTTCTGCAGGTGGGCGGATTGCTAGAGCCTTTCGCAAGCCCCGTAGAAATAGCTGTGGAAGCGTTGGTGGGCTAAGCCTTGAGGTTTGATCCTCTTTGCTCAGAGTTTATCCAAGTCAGCTGCTCTATTCAGCGAGATTACCGCTATATACCATGCACTTACGAGAAGGATGTCTCTGGCCGTGGCAATCCATCGCACACGGAAACCAACCGACTCGCAGGAGAGGTGGTGATAACGCGGGTTCATGCTCTTGACAGCCTTCGACCCACTCCATTGATCTGACGGTTCCATATTAGTACTCATGGCGGTGGGGGATACGACGTCGGGATGCTAATGCCCGAGTAGCGAAGCTGAAGACATGGTTGCGGCCGTAAATCATGTCAAAGTTAATACAGTGATGTCATCGTCCTGTCCGAAGGCCACATCCGCCTCTGGCGCCTGCTTTGCAACCTCCATCACGGCATAGTTAGTGCGGCGGGGAATCTCATATCGGCGTGGTCTCTTGCGTTGTTCAGCTTGCTAGAGCGGGAAGGATTAGAACAACCTGGTCGGTTTAAGGCACGCAGGCAAGTAATGGCAGCGGGTATCCTTTCTGCTCGATTAGAGTGCATTGATATCCGAAAGCCGAGAGCACTTCAATACAGGCGGGCGCCGTGCTCGCTGAACCTGAATTAACCAAATGGCATTCAATCATTATCCTAGGACGGTACCGCGAGAAGAATTCCGGACAGTTGAAAATTTCCGTTTCACCTCCCTCAATGTCACATTTCACAAAATCGATACGCGGGAGTTCCAGATTTTGAGCAACTTGAAGAAGCGTTACAGAGGCAACTGTTACATTTTTTCCTCTTTCACGCCCGACAATATCAGCTACCGAGCTGCCCATGGTGCTTTCGGACGAAAAAGCAACTCCTTTGTCATCTTTCCAGATTGCGGCTTGAATCAGGTGAATCTTTCTCCCAGAAAACCTTTCGTAAAGTGCCAAGTTTTTTTCGCAGGCAACGATATTACCAGGGTCAGCCTCAAGCGCAATCACCCTGCCATCGCCGGGAATCGCCTTATCGAATAAGATACTAGTCAGGCCGGAGTATGCACCTAGATCCAAAGCGATTGACCCGCGCTTGAACTCGGCAAATTCGATATATTGGTTTGTCATTATGACAGGTTCGGCGTGGGCCGGAAAGTATATGGGAAAATCGTCAAATCCCATTACTTGGTGCCAGCGTGGAGTTGAATAGTCCACTAGGTCAATATCGCCTATTGTGACGGGGGTTACTCCACAATAGTAACAATCGAAATTCTGAACCGTGTCACTAAGGTACAACGAATGACGTTTCGACAGCCTAAGTTCTTGTCGGTTTCTTCTGATACTATAGGCGGTTCCGTTACTGGCTATAACGAAACCCCGTCTGCGAGCCTTGGCGATAACGAGTAGGTTGAAACATGGCAGTAGAGCCTTGAGAGGGATAACTTTACGGATGAGCTGCTTTGTATAAGCTGTTATGCGCATTTTGTCCTTAAACAACTTTAGCTCGGTTTAGCTTTGAGAAGTTGGCCTATTACCTTTACGGATCTTCAGATCCTCTGACGTTTACCCCGCGGCGGGAGCACCTACTTGTTATAAGGAAGTGTAAGGTGTCGGCATATCGAGAGAACTCAACCATCGGCGGAGCGAGCGTCGAACCTCGACCGCAAACTGCTGATGAAATCGAATCAAAGACGTAGAAGAGCCATGATATCTCCCACAAACACACCCTGACGAAGCATATTTTAGCCGAGTTCGACTTTCACGCTCGCGCGGCGATACGTGAACGTAATCTTTCCGCGTCTGCGAACCTACTGCGTGACACAAGTGCAACATGCCGTTGAGGTCCATGGGTTATCTCGCACGCGAGCTATCAACTGTTCCCAAGCACCATACAATTTGGGCATTTCCTGCTCTACCGTTCACAAAATAGTTTCCCGTTGCTTTGACCGTGCAGCTTGCTGAACGCATCAGCGCTGCCAGTGATCGCTCCGTAAAATAATTGATGTGCTCGTGCATCATGCAAAGGCTGCCAGGAGATATGATTTGTCGCGCTAGAGCGGGCCGCGTGAGCGCAATGACCGCAACCTGAGCAATTCGACGCGCGATTCGGGCCAGTCCGAATGGAGACTCACATGGCACCTCTAAGAATATTAAGCTACCTACAGGCGCTATCTTTACGACGTCTTCCATAAAACGATTCGGGAATCCGACGTGTTCGAGGACATTGCTGTTGATGATCAGATCGGGCTTGCATTCGGCTGGATTGGTCGTCGAAGTAACGCCTTCGGCAGGGGATATACCAGAGATGTCGAAAACAAAGGCTTCCGCTCCTTCAATTAACCCGACTACGAGATCTCCGCGGTCGCCACCGTAATCCAAAACGCGACGGATTGAACGCTCGCGAATGTGATTCCGAAGTATTGGTCCAAGTATTTTGCGGCGGCGGTCGTATGACTCGGGTGATGCTAGTTCGACGTTGAACTTTTCGGTGTACCACGGCTCGGAGGCGTAGCGCATCCGTTGGTATTCGGGCGACCGATATCCAGAGTAGAGACGAACGGTTTCCTCATTGTCTATACGCGGATTGTAGAAAATGAATTTGCAGCTTTGACACTGGACTAAGTTGACAGAAAATGGTGGGCGATTCCAAATCCTCTTGGACAAAAACGGGGAAACGAGTGCCGCGCGAAGCTTCCGAATCTCTCCGTCACAAACCACACACGTTGAAGCTTCAATCATCCCTGATCCTCAGGTTAAATCTAGCAGACTCGGATTGATAGAAACGCTTTCACTGTGGTGTTCGAGATCACATTCTCCAAAACGGTGCGCTGCCATTAAATGCGACGGGGATCGATCTCATAGCTCCTCCGCTGGAGAAGGCGGCGCCGCCGCTGTGCGACCAAACCGTTATTGAATCAAGGTGATGTTGTCCCGCCTAATCGCAGGCTTCGCAAGTACATATTGAAACTTCGCTGTTCAGCGCATCAAACGGCCCACCGCTCTTCGAATGTTAGCTAGCTCTGAGCAGTGCCACGCTATTGTTCGATAGCTTCGTGCTTTATGATCTGAATGCGACTGGACATGTCCACCCCTACGGCACTTCATGGAACACGTTCACACCGCAATATCGACCAATTCCCTTTTTCTGGAGAATGTTTGCAACTCGTTCGCAAATTCCGTATACCTGCTCTCTTCTGCGCCCTGGCAGTGCTTATCTGCGAGCTCATTGCCCGTCCTTACGCCAACATGGGCATCTGCGATGACGGACCATACATCCTTGTCGCACAAAAGCTTGCAGCCACCGGCCATATCGTCTTCAACGGCTGGTCCGCCGCACTGCTTCTCTGGCAGCTCTACCTTGGCGCGGCCTTCATAAAGCTCTTCGGCTTCTCTTTCACCACCGTCCGCAGCTCCACCCTGCTGGTGGCCATGGTGCTCGCATTCTTCCTGCAGCGCACGCTTGTTCGTGCGGCCATCACCGAATTCAATGCCACTCTTGGCACGCTCGTCCTCGTCCTCTCACCGCTCTATCTCACGCTTTCGGCCACGTTCATGAGCGACACCCATGGCCTCTTCGCCATTGTCCTCTGCCTCTACGGCTGCCTCCGCGCCGTGCAGTCCAACAAGGACCGCGCCGCTATCGCCTGGCTCTGCTTTGCTGTCGCAACCAACGCTGTCGTAGGAACCTCCCGCCAACTCTCCTGGCTCGGAGTCCTGGTCATGGTTCCTTCTACCCTCTGGCTCCTCCGCTCCCGTCGGCGCGTTCTCTTCGCCGGCGCCGCAGCCACGCTTGCAGGCGTCCTGTTCATCTTCGCCTGCCTCCAGTGGCTCAAGCACCAGCCCTACACCACCCCGCCAACGTTTCACGCTCGCAAGGTGCCGGTGGTCTGGCTGCTAGGGCAATTTCGGATCTTCTTCCTGGATATTCCCTTTCTCCTGCTGCCTGTCGTGGTGCTATTTCTGCCGGAGTTTCGCCGCTTTAAGTGGCGGGGAATCGCCGTCATCTCCGCGTTAGCTTTAGGATTTGCATTTTTTGCCATGTACCCAAGCCATCTCCGTGGTCACTTTGCCTTCCTATTGGAGCCGACCTACCGTTACCCTGGGACCGATTGGGTCACCAGCCATGGAAGCTACGAGGGCCTTGCCCACGGCATGCCGCGCCTCCTATTACCCCTCTGGATACAGGTCTTGCTGACCATCGCGTCCTTCGGTGGCTTGATCGGTCTAAGTCTGTCACTCTTTCTTCGTCCCCCGAGAACGCGGGCTTCGGCTCCCGCGGTTAACCTCTATTGGAAACAGCTCGGCATCATCGTCCTGCCTTTCGCATCCGCATACCTATTTTTTCTCGCGTACCGTGCCCTGGCCGTGGCAGGTGACGGCACCGACGCACTCTTCGATCGCTACGTCCTTGGATTGCTCGTTGTCGCACTCCTCTATCTGGTCCGCTTCTACCAGGAGAGAATCCGACTGCAGCTACCGCTCGCGAGCATCACATGGATTGTGATTTCAGCAGCCTTTGGCGTCGCCCTCACACACAACATGTTCGCCCTCTATCGCGCCCGGGTAGCCCTTGCTGCAGAGCTCCGCGCCAACGGTGTTCCCGACACCAACGTCGACAATGGCTGGGAATACAACGTCGGCGTAGAACTCGAGCACACCCCCTACATCAATAATCCAGGCACGGTATTTCCCGCCCGCGCCTATCGCCCGATACCCCCTCTTCCCGTCACTACCTGCGCAATGGTCTTCCACGCCGAGACCCCCGATATCGATCCCCTCTACGGCATCTCGTTCGATCCAAGCGCCTGCTACGGCCCGGCCCCCTTCGCCCCAATTCAGTACTCCGCCTGGCCCTTCCGCACGCCCGGAGCCCTTTACGTCGTTCGCTACACGCCACCATTCCATCCGTGACGAATTGCTATCGTGTAAACACGATGCAGCCCTCATGCATTGCTTGATCTGCGCAACAACTCTTCAACCTAGCCAGGAGGCTCATTGCAACTCGTTCGCAGGTTCCGCGTCCCAGCTTTGTTCTGCGCCCTCTGCGTGCTAGTCTGCGAACTCATCAGCCATCCCTTCGCCGATATGGGTACAGGTGATGACGGCCCTTATATCCTCGTCGCGAAAAAATCTAACTGCTACGGGGCACATCCAGTATAACGGCTGGTCGGCGGCAATGCTCTGCTGGCAACTCTATCTCGCCACGGCGTTGATCAAAGTTTTGGCTTTTCCTTTACCGCAGTCCGCGTCAGCACGATGGTGGTATCCGGTAGCATCCGCTTTCTTGCTACAACGCACATTGGTGCGCTGTGGCATCTCTGAAAGAAACCCCTTGATCGGAACCTTCGCGCTCGTTCTCTCGCCGCTGTATCTCTTGCTCTCCGCTATGTTCATGAGCGACATCCACGGTCTGTTCGGCCTGATCCTCTGTTTGTATGCCTGCCTGCGTGCACTCCAGGCACCGGACGATCGCGCTTCAATAGGTTGGCTATGTTTTGCAGATTCCGCCAACGCAGCTGTGGGAACGTCGCGCCAAGTCGCGTGGCTCGGAGTTCTAGTGATGATCCCGTGCACGATCTGGTTGATGCGAGCCCGTCGCCGGGTCTTGATCGCCGGCGCTGGAGCGGCGATTGCGGGTGTCCGGATAATCGGTGCTTGCTTGATCTGGCTCAGGCATCAACCCTACACAACCCCTGGAACCTACGGGATCAGCCACTTTCCCTGGCTGTATATCATTGCATTCCTCGTTCGCTTCTTCCTGGAGTTTCCGTTTTTTTATTGCCCGTCTCGGGGTTATTCTTGCTTGCGATCAGGAAGTATAGTCCGCGCACCATCGTCACGGTCTGCGGACTGGTTGGCGCCTTCATCTGTCTCACCGTCTACCTGATCCATCCACGGGACCATCTTAGCTCCCTTTTGGAGCCAACCCTTCGCGACTACCCAGGCTGCGACTTCATCACGGTCTATGGAGCTTATGAGAGTCTAAGCCAAGGAATGCCACACGTATTCCTTCCGCTCTGGATCCAGGGACTTCTGACAGTTGTTTCCCTGGGCGGCGTGATTGGCCTCGTCCTCTCTTTTACCGCTACGCGGCGTCCGCAGGAGGTCGTTTCGGAGACCATAAGCACCTCCTGGGGACAACCTGGGATATTGCTCGGGCCTTTTGCGGCGGCCTTTACGGTTCTTCGCATTTACCGAGCAGTAGTCGTAGCACACGATCACTCAGGCGTGCTGTTTTATCGCTACTCGCTGGGACTACTTCTCGTAACACTTATTTGCCTACTTCGCTATTTGCCTACTTCGACAACTTCAGGATCGAGTCGAGTCTCGATTTTCTAGTGGGGGTATTGCGTTCATCGCAATCATGGCTGCGTATGGCGTTGCCCTCACGCACAACATTTGCATTCTATCGCGCGCGTGTGGCGATGGCGGCCGAACTTCGCGCCGCACACGTCCCCGACACCTCACGCACACGTCCCCGACACCTCAGTTGACCCCGGATGGGAATACAACCTTATCGTGGAACTCCGACACACGCCTTACATCAATAACCCTTCGATAGCAACGGCTGCCAATCCTTACACTCCGGCCCCAGCAGTTCCCGCCGGCACCTGTACCACGATTTACCTAACCACACCCCGCATGTCCACCCGATCTACGGCATCTCCTTCGAACCCGATATCTGCGCCGGCGCCGCGCCCTTTGCTCCCGTCCACTACAAACGGTGGCTGGCCTCCGAGCCCGGTGCTCTCTATGTCGTCCGCTACATCGATCCTTCCGCGCGCTAGGCTCCATCGTTGCGATCCTTTGTGGACAATGTCAACATTACGTTTCTGCAATCTCGCAACGCCCTCATTTTTAAGTCCACGCCAACGTCCAACAAATGCCGCGAGAAAACACTGGTTTGAAGACGTCAAGCCCCGGGAATCTGTTGGCCCCACCAAAACCCGAGCCAGCTCACCAACTCCCAGTGCTACCTGCCCCGGCGATGCTTCCTCCACCGTCCATTTACAATTAGCCAACTGTGTCTGGTCTCCGATGATGACTGGTATCTCGGAAGGAGAAATCGCCATTAAAGTTTCTGATTACATTCTCACTCAGCTGACTGCTTGGGGGACGAAGCACGTTTTTCTAGTGACCGGCGGTGGGGCCATGCACCTCAACGACTCTATCGGAACATCGCGCGTCGCTTACGTCTGTATGCACCACGAGCAAGCTGCAGCCATGGCCGCCGAAGGCTATGCTCGGATTACGAATACTCCCGCCGTGGTGAACGTTACTACCGGACCAGGTGGCATCAATGCGCTGAACGGGGTTTTCGGCGCGTGGACGGATTCCATTCCCATGCTTGTTCTCTCCGGCCAAGTAAAGCGTGAGACCGGCATGGCCACCTATGGGATTACCAATATGCGGCAGCTTGGTGATCAAGAGGTTGACATCATTCGGATGGTCCGTGGCATTACAAAATATGCGGTTTGGGTGAATGAGCCGGAAAGCATTGGCTACCATTTGGAGCGCGCATGGCATCTCGCCCAGACAGGCCGACCAGGGCCATGTTGGCTTGATATCCCGGTGGATGTTCAATCCTCGCAAATCGATCCCGAAAAGCTTCGCCGCTACGATCCTTCTGAGGATGATATCGCCTTCCCGGCGGAGCGTATTGCGACGCAGGTTAAAGACACCATAGCACGCATAGCGAAGGCTGAGCGACCTGTGCTCTTCGCAGGAACCGGCGTTCGCTTGGCCAACGCATTGGAGGATTTCACGTCGGTTGCACGTACTCTTCGCATCCCTGTTGTAACAGCGTGGACGCATGACCTTATCTCCTCGGACGACGAACTGTTCTGCGGGCGGCCAGGTACGATCGGTGAACGTGCCGGAAACTTCACAGTGCAGAACTCCGACCTGCTGTTGGTGCTTGGCTCGCGCCTGAATATCCGACAGACTAGTTACAATTGGGGATCGTTCGCGCGGTTTGCGACCAAGATCCAGGTCGACATCGACGCCGCGGAGCTGGTGAAGCCCACGGTTAAGCCGGAGATTGGCATACATTGCGATGTGAAACTTTTCCTGAGCGAAATGAAGCGTCAGCTTGATGCTTTTTCGACACCCGCGAATCCCGCCCATGAAAGCTGGCTGACATGGTGCAAAGAACGCCAAGCGAAGTATCCCGTGGTACAGGAGCACCAGAAGAAGGCTGGTCCGACGTTGAATCCCTACTATTTCATTGATAGACTGTTCGATTTGCTCGGACCGAATGATGCAATCGTCTGTGGCAACGCCACGGCATGCATCGTGCCCTTTCAAGCTGGGAAGCTTAAGTTCGGACAGAGATTGATCTCAAATTCCGGCTCTGCCTCGATGGGGTACGATCTGCCAGCCGCAATCGGAGTCGCATTCGCCAAAGGCAGTCGCGTAATTTGTTTGGCGGGGGATGGAAGCATACAGATGAATTTGCAGGAGTTGCAGACCGTTCTGCATCACAATCTCCCTGTAAAAATATTTATTCTCAATAATGGTGGCTATCTTTCGATTCGTCAAACGCAGACAGGATTCTTCCAAGGGCGTTTGATAGGCACCGGCGAAAGTAGCGGTGTCAGCTTCCCAGACATGGTGAAGATAGGCAAAGCATACGGCATCCCTTCTTTCGACATCACACGGTTGGATGATCTAGCTCTTATTCGAAACGAGTTGAATAAAGTCGGCCCTGCTATCTTCGAAGTGTTCCTCGATGTCAATCAAGAGTTTGAACCGCGCCTGCGCTCACGCCTTTCGCCGGATGGCAAAATCCAAACGCCTAACCTGGAAGATATGTATCCGTTCCTGTCCCCTGAAGAACTCGCGGATAACATGCTGACCAAAGAAAACCTTTGAAGCCAGAAGCCATGTCAAAGTCGACATACAATCTTCCGGAAGCGTTGCTTTTCGATCTTGACGGCACGTTGCTCGATTCCTTGCCCGGAATCGAATTCTCAATCGAACAATCCTTCAAGGTTTGCGGCTTAAAGATGCGACCCCTCAATCTGGCTCAACTGATTGGACCGCCAATCGCGACGATTCTGTCTCGCGCTGCTCCGGAAGCAACTGAACTTGAGCGCGTGCTTCTCGAACGCGCTTTCCGAATCAGTTACGATTCGGAAGGCTGGCAAAAAACCATGGCTTTTCCAGGTTCAAAGACCATGTTGCAGCAAGCCGTTGCATTGAAAATTCCGCTTTTTGTGGTTTCAAACAAGCCTCGTGAGGTTTCGCTAAAAATCTTGGAACGCGAACGAATGTTTCCGCTATTTCTTGATGTTGTCACACGCGACTCCCGCGACCCGCAGTACGCCACCAAAGCACAGATGATTGACCACCTCATTAATACTTTTGACCTCAACCCGTCACGCTGCGTTATGGTTGGAGACACCATGGAAGATGCGGAGGCAGCAGCGTTGGCGCAGGTATCATTTATCTTGGTAGCTCATGGTTACGGAAAGCTATCGCCTATCCAATCGACAGCGCACCAGATTCAGTCTTTCTCAGAGCTGTTGCCTATGATTACGAGGGGGTTTATCCGGTGATTGAAAACGATATATTTGAAGACCTGTTTGTGCTGGAAATGGCCAATAACCATCTGGGCAGTGTTGAGCGGGGAATCAAGATCATCAACGAGTTTTCTCAGGTAGTGCGTTTTAACAATGTGCGCGCCATGATCAAGCTTCAGTTTCGCGACGTCGCTCAGTTCGTTCACAAGGACTTTGTCAATCGGTCGGACCTTCGATACGTGAAGAAGACGCTCGACACGCGACTCACGGACGATCAGTACGCGACTCTCGTGAAGGCCATTCGCCAGGCCGGATGTATCCCGTCGGCTACGCCGTTCGATGAGCGTTCGGTGCAACTCTGCGTCGAGCTTGGAATTCCAATGATCAAGATCGCAAGTTCCGACCTGAACGACTGGATGCTAATTGAGGCGATAGCACAAACGAAGAAACCTGTAATCGTCTCTACCGGCGGATCCTCGCTGAAAGATATGGACGACATCGTCACATTCTTTGCAAATCGGAATATCCCGCTCGCCATTAACCATTGCGTTTCGATCTATCCGGCAGAAGACTCTGAACTCGAGATCAATCAAATCGATTTCCTGCGCAATCGCTATCCGAATAACACCATAGGTTACTCAACGCACGAGTACTCAGACTGGTCCAACTCTATGCTGATAGCGTATGCGAAAGGTGCGCGGACATTCGAACGACACATCGACATCGATTCGGACGGCGTGAAAGTAAGCGCATACTGCAGCCTTCCCGACCAGGTTGACCAGTGGTTTCGAGCTTTCAAAAAAGCCAAAGAAATGTGCGGTGCGCCGGGAACCCAGAAGCGCCAGCCGCCAAAGAAGGAAATCGAATATCTTGACGCGCTAGTGCGCGGTGTTTATGCGAAGACAGATCTCGAAGTGGGCCACTCACTCGCCGACAGCGATGTTTACTTGGCAATCCCTCTTCAAAAGGGTCAACTCTCGTGCCGTGAACTGATGCGCGGTGAGGTATTGACCAAGGCCGTTCGGAAGGATGCCGCTCTCTTCATCGATGACATCGAGAGTCCTTACTCCAACATACCTTCCTTGCGTGAGAAGATCTATAAGCGAGGTATCAGTGTGGAGCCGGGGGTCTAGAGTTTCTTGGATAATGAATTTCCTATTTTGCCAGCACAACAGTGCCCGCAAAATCAGGGAGTTGAACTAGAGATGCTCCGCTTGCATCGATAAACTCGTCAACGGCACTGCGGACGCCCATGTACCGGCGGTTATTGTAGTCGTGGATAAACATGCAGCCTCCCTTTTCCAGACGCGGATAGAAGTACTCGAGCCCGGCTGCGGTCGGCTGGTACAAATCCACATCGAGACTCACAAAAGCGAAGCTGTCTTCTAGGTCCTCTAACGTTGACGGGAAATACCCCTTGCGGACGACAACTTTCTCGGGATGCGTCATCCGGGAAAGGACCAATTCCACATTCGTATTCTGAAAGTCCCCAACCGCGGCCTGTGAATGATTAGCCTTTTGCTCTGCAGAAAGATCCTTTTCGGAGAAGCCCTCGAAGGTATCGAATAGGTAAAGCGTGCGGTCGGGGAAGAGCCAGTTCAAGGCGCATGCGAGATCACCACGATACACGCCTAGCTCTGCGACCGCTCCTGGGATCTTCTTTCTGGTAATTCGTTCGGCTGCGAGCCTAATGGCCATCATGCGACAGAAGTCATCTTCAGAAGGCATGATTTCCAGCGCACCCTCTGGCCACGTCGGCATTGTGCAGAGCGCAATCGGGTGAAGGCCAAGCGAGAGATGGTTGTTCAGAGCAAAGATGTCCCGATTGACACTAGTTCTCAGGTCCTTGTCAAAGCTCGGCGAGTACAAGAGAATCCGTTGCCGATCAATTCCCATAGCAGCCAATTGGTTTCGAATCACCTCGCCAGCTCGGGAAGTGACTACCACGAAGTCAAAGTTCAGTGCTGGAAGCGATCCTGGAGCGTACACTCGATGGCCCAGAATTATCTTTTCTTGTTTGATTGCATCATTGTCAGAGAGTCCAATGACTTCGACATGTTCCGGCTTGATGCTCAGAAAATCACTGAGCGCGCTCCCCGTGCCAAATAGTACAATCCGCATCCACACCGTCCTAATATTTCGCTTAGACCTATGTATCCAGTCATACTATAAATCGAGACTTGTGTGAAACGAAGTGCAGTCATGGCATCGAAACCACTCCCTATTGCCGATCTAGAACATGTGCTCCGACATACGGCCCATCTGTGGGACCAAATGCGAGGCCGCCAGATCTTTATCACCGGTGGAACCGGCTTCTTTGGCTGTTGGCTGCTGGAAACCTTCTGCTACATTAATCGACGCCTAGCCCTGGACGCCCGCGTTACTGTACTGACGCGCTCTCCTGAGGCCTTTGCCGCAAAAGCCCCACATCTTGTAGCAGACACGAGTGTGGTGATGCTAAAGGGCGATGTTCGCGACTTTTCGTTTCCCGACGGAACCTTCCCCTTTGTCATCCATGCAGCAACTGAAGCTAGCGCCCGGCAGGCCACGGAAGCCCCACTTGATATGCTGTCGACCATGCTCGCGGGGACACAACGCACGCTTGAGTTTGCAGCCGGTCACGGTACCATTCGTTTCCTATTGACAAGTTCGGGCGCTGTTTATGGCAGACAACCTCAAGGTATGGAGCGGATTTCAGAGTCTTACGTGGGCGCTCCTGATCAACTAGATCCATCGAGCGTCTACTCCGAAGGCAAACGTACTTCCGAATTGATGTGTGCGCTTTACAACAAGACCACCGGACTTGAGTGCATCATTGCTCGCTGTTGGGCCTTCTGCGGACCTTACCTCCCGCTCGATGCGCATTTTGCCATAGGCAACTTTATTGGAGACGTTCTTTCGGGCCGACCGATCCAAATTAAGGGCGATGGCACGTCGCGCCGGTCTTACCTGTACGGATCAGACTTGGCGATCTGGTTGTGGACGATGTTGTTTCGGGCGCCCTCTTTGGTTCCCATCAATGTAGGCTCAGCTAATGACCTCAGCATCTTAGAACTTGCGCAGACGGTCGCAGCAGTCTTGAACCCCAGTAGTACCATCCAAGTAGGAAGCCAAGTTTCTTCGGCGACTTCATTTACGCGCTACGTGCCGTCTGTCGAGCGGGCCGGCGAGCTGCTGGGGCTCGCAGAGACCGTCAAGTTGACAGAGTCGATCAGGCGAACAGCAGCGTGGCACAAGAATGCATCGGAGGGATGATGAAGTTAATCAGCGTCATAAGCCCCTGTTATAACGAGGAGGGAAACGTAGAGGTTTTGACTGACCGGGTGCGCGAGCTCTTTGCCGGAATGCCGCAGTACCGATACGAACACATCATCATCGACAATCATTCTTCTGACGCCACGGTTGACATCCTGCGTGGAATTGCGGCCAGCGATCCCAATGTTAAGGTGATTGTCAACGCGCGCAACTTCGGACACCTTCGCTCTCCGCAGCACGCCCTGCTCGAGGCTCAGGGCGATGCAGTCGTGGTTCTGCTCTCAGATCTACAAGATCCCCCAGAGCTTATCGTAGAGTTCCTTCGAGAATGGGAGGCGGGATATCCAATTGTCGTCGCCGTCAAATCTACAAGCGAAGAGAACGGCTTGATGTATAAGATTCGTTCCATTTACTACAAGACTATCGCGCGTCTAACAGACGTGAAGGTCCTGGAGCACTTTACCGGGTTCGGCCTCTACGATCGCAAGGTCGTGGATATTCTACGCAACGATTTTCATGATCCCTATCCATACTTCCGCGGGCAAATCGCCGAGATCGGGCTTCCCCACAAGATCATCCATTACCACCAACTGCGGCGAACACGCGGAATTACGAAGAATAACTTTTACAGCCTTTACGACATGGCTATACTCGGTATCACGAATCTCTCAAAAGTTCCGCTCCGACTGGTGGTTTTTATAGGTTTTATTTTCGCCGGTCTGAGCCTTTTTGCCGGGTTTGCCTATCTGATCGCCAAACTGATCTTTTGGAATTCCTTCGAGCTCGGCCTAGCTCCCACGATGGTGGGCCTGTTTTTTCTCGGCTCGGTCCAGCTTATTTCCTTGGGCATCATCGGCGAATACGTCGGTTCAATCCATAGCATAGTGCAGAACCGTCCACTCGTTACCGAGAAGGAGCGAATCAACTTCTAGTAACACTTTTCGTCTATTCAGGGGTTGCAGAGCTCAATGAAGCGTTTCGTAAGCCATATTGCGTCCGGCCAACTAGTCCGGTATCTCCTTGTCGGGGCGTGGAACACTCTCTTTGGCTATTGCTGTTTTTTTTCCTTTGCCTGGTTGTTTCTGAAGTTCATCCCATTGCACCCTTCGCTTGCAGCGAGTGCTGCTTCGCTCGCCGCGACACCCGTCAGTATCACGATATCCTTCATTGGCTATAAATTTCTTGTCTTCAAGACAAAAAACAATTTACTACGTGAGTACGCGCGAAGCCTTCTAGTTTATCTGCCTACGTTATTGATTAGCGCCATCGCGATAGCTCCGCTTACTGCGGTTCTGCGTCGCATGTTTCCCCAGCATCTGCAGCAAGCTCCCTATGTAGCTGGAGCGCTACTTACATGCTTTACGATAGTAGCTAGCTTTTTCGGCCATAAGCACATCTCATTTCGCAGCGCGTTGCCAGTTCGCAACGACGGGTAGATAGGGTCTCCCCCGGAGACTCGCCAGTCAGCGTACAGATCATGAACCCTCTGGTTTGCTCCGCCAGGCAGCTCGACAGATCATCCTACTAAACCCTTACCGACACCATGTCGCGCGGAATCATTTGGAAATCGGGAGGGTTGCGGCCTGACTGACAAACTCCCTGGTAGTCTTCGCAATAAAGTCAAGCATCGGCTCCGTTAAGCCTGGATACACCCCAATCCAGAACACTTGGTTCATCACAAAATCGGTATTGGCCAACTGGCCCACTACGCGATACGAATAACCTTCATAAGCCGGTTGCCGCAGCAGGTTTCCTGCAAAAAGCAATCGCGTCCCGATCTTCTGCGCCTCCAGCGCGCGTGTCAGTTGGTCCCGCGTGAACGGAGCCTCGGTCTTTACCCCAATCGGAAACCCAAACCAACTCGGGTCTGAGTGCTCGGTCGCCGCGGGCAATATTAGAAACTGCTCCAGCGGTTGCAACGCCCGCTTCAGATACGCAAAGTTTTCTTTGCGCCGCTCGATAAAGTGCGGTAGCTTCTCGATCTGCGACACACCCAGCGCAGCTTGCATGTCGGTCGCCTTAAGGTTGTAGCCGACATGCGAATAGGTGTACTTGTGGTCGTACCCGCAAGGCAGCGTTCCCAGTTGCCAATCGAACCGCTTGCCGCACGTGTTGTCCACGCCGGGCTCACACCAGCAATCCCGGCCCCAGTCGCGGAACGAATCGATGAGTACCTGCAAAGCGGGCGCGTCGGTCAACACCGCTCCCCCCTCGCCCATCGTGATGTGGTGCGCAGGATAAAAGCTGACCGTCGCGATATCTCCGAAGGTCCCCACCTTCTGCCCTTTGTATGTCGAGCCCAACGCATCGCAGCAATCTTCAACCAGCCAAAGTCGATATTTCTCGCAGAAGGCCACAATCGCACTCAAGTCGAAGACATTTCCCAGCGTGTGCGCAATCATCACCGCTTTCGTCTTAGCGCTATACGCGGCCTCCAGCTGAGTCACGTCGATCTCATATGTCGGCAACGTAACATCTAGGAACACAGGCACCAATCTGTTTTGTAAAATTGGATTCACCGTCGTCGGGAATCCAGCCGCCACCGTGATCACTTCATCTCCCGGTTTCAGTTGCCGCTCCCCGAGCTTCGGGGACGTCAGTGCACTCAGCGCCACCAAGTTCGCCGACGAGCCCGAGTTCACCAGCGAAGCCGAGCGGACCCCAAAGAATCGGGCTAGCTTGCGCTCGAAGTCCTTCGCAAACCGCCCCGTCGTAAACCATCCGTCCAGCGCCGAATCCACTACGGAGCAAATATCATCAGCTCCAATCACTTTCCCGGACACGGGTATAGTGGAGACGCCTTGAACAAACTCCTTCCGCGGAAACGCTTCCGCATGAAATTGCGCCGTCAATTCGAGGATTTGTTGCCGAAGGGCCGTTGCTTTTTCTGTCATACCTTTCTCCAGAATACACAAGGTGCTGCCCATGCATGGGGCCGTAGGGCATTCGAACTTCTCGCTTATAATCGGGTTCAAGTGCGCTCAAAAGGAAGTATCGGATGAAAGCGGTGATTCTTGCAGGCGGCCTCGGTACTAGGATCAGCGAAGAAACCTCGCTCCGCCCCAAACCGATGGTCGAAATCGGTGGTCTGCCCATCCTCTGGCACATACTCAAGCTTTACTCCGGCCACGATATCAACGAGTTCATCATCTGCTGCGGCTATAAGGGCTACGTGATCAAGGAGTACTTCGCCAATTACTTCTTGCATACCTCCGACGTCACCTTTGACATGTCCGCCAATACCATGACCGTCCACAACTCCGTCGCCGAACCTTGGCGCGTTACTCTCGTCGATACGGGCGAGAAGTCTGGGACGGGAGGCCGGCTTAGGAGAATTGCAAAGTTCGTCGAGGGCGAAGAGTCCTTCTGCATGACCTACGGCGATGGCGTCGCCGACGTAGACATCACCGCCTCAATTGCCTTCCACAAATCACACGGCAAGAGCGTCACCATGACCAGCGTTCAACCGATCGCGCGCTTCGGTGCTCTTGGGCTTGACGGCAACCACGTCTTCTCCTTCCGCGAGAAGCCCAACGAAGAAGGTGGCTGGATCAACGGCGGCTTCTTCGTCCTCAAGCCCGATATCTTCGCCGACATCCACGACGACAGCCAGATGTTCGAGCAGGAACCCATCCGCGACCTGGTCGCCCGTGGTCAGGTCGAAGCCTTCTTCCATCACGGCTTCTGGCAAGCCATGGACACCCTCCGCGACCGCCAGCAACTCGAAGAGCTCTGGAGCTCAGGAAAGGCTCCCTGGAAGACATGGTAGAAAGATCGAGTTCCCCCGACGTCGCGCCCTTCTCCTGGAAGGGCCGCCAAGTCTTCCTCACTGGCCACACCGGCTTCAAAGGCGGCTGGCTCGCGCTCTGGCTCACGCAGCTAGGCGCCGCCGTGCGCGGCTATGCACTCGACCCTGCCGCCGACCCCAACCTCTTCACGGCAGCCCGGGTCGGTTCTGTCGTCGACGATATCCGCGGTGATATTCGCCACGCCGCCGCCCTTGAACGTGCCATCCAGGAATTCGCCCCCGAAGTTGTCTTCCACTTAGCCGCCCAGCCCCTCGTTCGCTACTCCTACGAAGACCCAATCGGCACGTTCGAAACAAATGTAATTGGAACGGCGAAAGTCCTCGACACCGTCCGCAGAACTCCCAGCGTGCGCGCAGTCGTCTCCGTGACTACCGACAAGTGCTACGAAAACAAAGAGTGGATCTGGCCCTACCGCGAGACCGATCCCCTTGGCGGCTACGATCCCTACTCCAGCAGCAAGGCCTGCGCCGAAATCGTCAGCGCCGCCTTCCGCCAGTCGTACTTTCCCGTCCACGCCCTCGGCCAGCCCAACGGCCACCAGGTCGCCATCGCCACCGCGCGCGCCGGCAACGTCCTTGGTGGTGGCGACTGGTCCACCGACCGCCTGCTCCCCGACCTCGTCCGCGGCTTCCTCTCCGGCAAGCCCGTCGGCATTCGCCATCCGCATGCTATTCGCCCCTGGCAGCATGTGCTCGAGCCGATCCACGGCTACATCCTCCTCGCCGAAAAACTCCTCACCCACAATCCCCGCTACGCCACCGCCTACAACTTCGGCCCATCCGACACCGACGCCCGACCGGTCTCCTGGATCGCCGAACAGATGACCGCTTTCTGGGGCAGCGGCGCCTCCTGGTTCCTCGACAAGGCGCCCACCCCGCACGAGGCCGGCTATCTCAAACTGGACTCCAGCCGTGCCCACGCCGACCTCAACTGGCACCCGCAGCTGGATCTCCAGCAAGCCCTCGAGCTGCTCGTCGGCTGGTACCGCGCCTGGCAGTCCGGGTCAGACATGCATGCCCTCACCCTGACCCAGATCCAACAGTACCGCTCCCTGCTCAAGCCCTAACGCCCGTACTACCTTAAGATTGAGGAGTTCAACAATTCGACATAGTCGCTGATACCAGCAGGAGCTAGTGCGACAAGCCGATGCTTGTGATCGGCTCGTGCTTCGAACAGGATTTTGCGGAGACTGAGAAGTCTGAGGCACGGTGGGTGATTACGCGCTCCTCGATTCGACGCCGTTGAAGGAGGCGTTCTATTCGACGTTTCGCGATCCGGTGTACTCGCAGGTGGCGCTGGAGTTTTAACGGGTACGAGGGAAGCAAAGAGAAACGCCCCAACCCTGGGAAGACATGAGAAGACAATAGATAACCAATGACCCCACAGATGATTAATTCGGCGTTAGTAGACGCTGAGCAGCAAGGATCGGAAATACCGGCGAACTTGTTTCGCTTGGCCCCCGCTTATATATCGTTCAATGCGAAGAACCTTAGCAAAGTAGACGATGCTGTTCCGTTATCAGGGTGCTAGGTCTTGGATAGATATCCGTGTCCGATTGACCGGTTGCACCGCTCACGTTGCTTTCACTATTCCTTTCGGGCTTCTAATTGCACTCTTTTTGGATTTCTTAGCCTGTAATCTTGCCACAGTTTGGCTATCAACTCGGCATCTTCCCGCCGTACGAATTCGGTGCTGCAACCCCTTGGCTTGACCGCGAAATGAAAGATTCCCTCGACCTCGCAGATCCCAGTCAGTGCCCGTGCACTTGTATTATTCGCAAACGCTATTGCTGCGAGTCTAACGAATGCGTTACCAAATTCTTCAACGGACTTTTTTGTGATTCGCGCGCCAATTGGCGTCCGTTTCTTTTCAAGGTGGCCGTCCTCTACCAAAGACATAATAAATTGATAACAGCACCCTAGTCGTCTTCCAGCCACTCGGTTGGTTAACGTTTCTCTGTACCATAGCGGCATCCGGCTCTCACGAAACGATCGGAATGCAGCACCTGAGACTTCGAAGTCCGGCAATGCTGTATTGCTATCTCCTATTAGAGAAATTTGACGTGCCAGGACACTCTGAATAAATTGGAGCTGCGTCTCCAAAGAATGACGAAGTTCGTGCAATGCCTTCCGCACCGTCATACGTTCTCCAGGCTCCTCATCCGTCGCGGGGAGGCATGCGCTAGATCTGAACCTCATAATGAAATACCGCACATCAGCTTCATGAAACACACGGAAAGATTTCGGCGTTGACCGAATTTCATAGGTTCCTGATTCTCTCAGGGCTTTTACCAGTGCCACGGATACCCCGATCTCAACCGCAGCACGCTTGCTACTCATAACTTTCCCCGGCAAACGTGGGTTGAGGCTAACTTTCCGACTATCAATTAGATTTCGTCTGGACCCGTGTAATTCGCCTTTCAAATGCGGCACCGCACCGGCTTCAATGAGAATACCTAATGTATTGGGATGAATATTGAGACGCTTCGCTAGGCCCATCGGCGTAATGTAGTGCTCTGGATGGTCAACACCGTCATGCCTTCGAATTCTGCTCGCCACTTCTCTCTTACCCCAATGCGTCTCCGCGAAATCAAGACACACGCGCTTTATGAAGCTAACCTGGGTTCGATCAGGTATTGCTCGTGACTTAAAAACCGCAAAATATACTTTCCTCAGGTCTCCGTGGCGAAGTCCTTTCGAAGCCTTTAAGCCCCGCATCGCCGCCAGAAGGTTGATCAAACCATTAGGCCAGTCAGAGAGAGCTTGTGCCGCACCTGCAGTCTGACTGCATGAATTTCCCTCGTCGTTGGGGGGTCGGATGAAATGATAGGTATCGCCGAGCGCACGGATTAATGTAAGCAATGGATACAAATCCATCCGACTGAGGTCGCTGACCGGTAACTTAGACGGGTTATCAGTTTCAGCGGGTAGACGAAGAACCGAGCACCGAATAACGTTGAGAAGTTCCACTTCTTCCGGTGTTATGGGGGCCAATCCCGAACCTGTCAGGGCCTCCCCACATGAGCATATGAGCAGCCCCTGCCTGAACCACGTCAGCCGCTTTCCGCAGCTATTACAGGAGGATAGCAACGCTCTTTTGTGAATTGGGCATCCGGTCATCGCATGTAATTCCCAGTGTGCTTCTGCGTAGCCCTTCTCCTGAACGCACTCGGGACACATCGCAGGGTGACGCCAACGCAGATGGGCTGAGAGAACCTTATGGCCAGCGAGCCGGGCATACGATTTGTCCGGATCGTTATGAGAAATCCTTTCTAGATCCTCGAGGCTGCGATTGGTAACTCTGGCAATCTTTGTAAGGTCCAACTTGAGCTTGCGTGACTTCTTTTCTTTGAAACCCGCGAGATTCATCATCGGAGTGATATTGGGATAACCATTCACTTCGCTCAGGCGCAGTAAGTAGCCGTATAAGCTCTCTGTGGGATGCGGAGCCGGGTGACGCACTAGCAAAATGTTCCCGCTGGTTGGTTCATAAGTGCTGCGAGAAAATATCTTAGCCATTGATCAACTCCTCCAGGGAACGCTCATTGCTGCGTCGTGTCAGAAATTGAGCTGTGCCTTGTCTGACGCAATCCGATGGTAGGAATGCGCCAATCATAGTTGGCACGCTCTTACCATGTCCTTCTTTGGAAACTGACCATAAAGGAATGCCGATGATCCTTTTGCCATGTCTGCGATATGTAGAACGGCAAAGAGCCGATTTGGAAACGTCATGGAAGACTGTGATCATGCGACGAGTTTTGAATTGACTGATTTGAAGTTGCCTTTAGGCTTCACACGCGAGACCCGTTCGGTAAGTGTTTCCGACGGCCTTCCGATCTGGAACACACAGTTGAGAAGCTCGATGTTTTCCAGTGCAACAAAACCGCTTTCAAAGGGCTTTGGCAATCCCGGGAGCGCCTCTCTCGACCAAATTGCTTGGAGGTGTGCAGCATTTATGTCTTCAAGGAGGATGGAATCTTTGCTCGCATAAATTGCGTTCCTCTCCGCTTGACATAGGATCTTGGATAGATAACCGATCAACCCTCCGGTGGCGCAGAAAAATCGAAATGCCATCTGTTCTGAATGCAGTATGGGAATCCGGTAGGTCTTTGAAAGTTCTGCGTGAAGCGCTTCGAGAATGCCCTTGAACTGGCCGCGCTCGTCAATATTCCGCCAGTCAAATCTCGGAAGTTCAAGCGGAGCCGAGAACCTCCTCGCTAGCTGTTCATTCTGGTTGACGACTATTTTGCAAGCTGGAAGCCCAGCAACAACGAGCGTCGCCTTCGTATCGTCGATGAACTTCTTAAGCCAGTCCGCAACGTTGTACATGATCTTGTTTTTCCCACGATCGTAAAAGTGATTGAACTCGTCAATCATGACCATCCGTGTCTTTGCACTCTTCATTAGGACTTGTAGGCGTCTGGTCATTTGCATCTCAGTGCCCTTATCCCAGTCAGGGGCTTCAAATGCTCGAAGCATCTCTCCGGCAAGACCCCTAACTGTAGGGGAGCTGGGCACAGATGCAGAAAGCACTGGGACCTCCATTCCATCCTCTTCGCGGTGCGGCTTGTGTTTGGCTCTGAAGTTTTCAAGCAGAGTCGTCTTGCCGGTTCCAGACTCCCCCAGGAGTGCCGCCCCCTCTGCCCCCTCGGTTTGCTGCGCGAAGAAGAATAACTGTTCTAGTCGATTATCTACGCGCTCAAAGGCACTATGTGGAATCAATATGCGCCCAACAACCGTACATGGACTATTCATTGGTCGGGAGTCCCCTATAGACCGCAGTAAATTGAGGATGCTGTTCATCAGAATCATTCCCGCAGCAATCTTGGGTATTTTCTGCTACCGGTGGGAGCGTTGGGGCGTCGGCTGTAAACGAACTCGCTGAAAGGGCAAGTGGGGCTGAAGGGTTGCACTCAAACTCAGAACTGGGCGTCGTTGCTTGACGTTGATTTCTTTTGGTGTCCTCCTGAAATCGGGCGGCGCGCTTTCTCGTCTTCCGACGCTTGAGTTGGAGATCTTGTTCGATCAACTGTGCGATGTCCTCCTTTGCTTGCAGCCAGCCGTCGGGCCCTGTTCCCAGATGGGGCTCCCTAGCTTGCCAATGTTTGATCACGTTGTGCTGCCAAAGACTTAGGCCTTCTGCATAGTCCTGCCTCAGGGCGGGAACAGAGTACGCCACAGACGTTGAAGGGTCGAGAACGTAGATGGATCCGATGTTCGTGTCGTTGGCACGTACCTGGACCCTAAGCTTCGGCCCCTCCCTAAGGCGCAACTGGGTCAGTTCCTCCGAGTTGTAGACGAGCCCTTCGTGTTGTATACCGTTGTGCGTCAGAGTCCTTTCCTCAACCCTACCCATGACAACGTCAAAGTTGGTGGACTCGTCAGGGAGTGGGATGTCTTCAAGTTTGATGGTCGATTTCCACTTGTCCGCGGGCGTGGTTTGGATTGAGCGGTGAGGGCGCTGGTGGTAAACATCGGCGATCCACTTGCGCACGATCTTCTTCAAGCGGGACAGAGTTATGACCGCGTGCTTGGCTGGATCGTAGTCACCCTTGTCCATAATGTTCGAAAAGGTCGTCCCCGGGGTGCCATGCGCGACGGACCTATTCGTCGTCCCGATGAACCTTTCGATCGTGCCTTTGAACCATGCTTGACGGCGCGGGGCATAACTCATTTCGATCCCGAGCGAATAGCACGCCTGTTCAAGGCTCTTACTATGGAATTCAACGCCGTTATCCAGTACGAGCGCGCTCATTACCCCGTAAGCAGGCCACTCGTTCTTGATGTCCGGAAATGCAGCTTTCAGCCAGACCTTGGGGCGGAAACAATCTTTGAGGCATTCGGCAACCGACATGTACCCTGGTGAGGTAAACGAGATAAACACACCGAGTACGCAGCGGCTGTAATGATCGATGCACAGGGTGAGGTATGGTCGCCCGAGGGGCAAGCAGGTCTCGTCGTCGAGAACAAGAAGATCGAGAATCGTGTGATCGATCTCCGCGCGGTCAAGTGGCCTTTCACTCGTAGTGTGCCTCGTCACCGACCGAAACTCCCTGCGCGCGGCGTCTGGTCCAAACCGCGCCGCATACACGTCGTATGCCGGGAGCTCTTTGATTAGCCGCTTGATAAGGCTGCGTGTTGGCAACTTCAAGAACAGCTCGGTAGGCCGGAGTTGATTCTCTTTGTCGACGCAGTGTGTTGCGTGGTCGAGCGTGTCTTGAATGGTAGCCCTCTCTCTCACCAAGTAGCGGAGTTGGATGGATTGCCTGCATATTTCCATCACTTCACGCGGATAGCGGTCATTACGATTGCCTTTGCCGGCCGCATTGTCACAAAGTACGGCGATATCCTTTCCTGCCTGAAGGTAGCGAGATTTCCAGCGTTGGATCGTCGAGTAGCTTGGGGGCCTTTCTGGAATCTTGAGCTTTTCCCAAAGCTTGTTTACTGCGTCTTGTACTGCCAGGACGGTGTTAGCTTGTCCGAGGGCGGCCTGAACATATGCTCGACGGACTTTAGCCTGTTCAAAATCCGTCCCGTCGATCGCCAAAGCCGGGCGCCTAATCTCAGCGACCTCGCGTCCGATAAATGTAAGTGTGCCTTCTGCGATGTGGTGAAGGATTTCGTCGCGCTCCAGCTCAATGATGCGGCTCGATCTCGTATGCTCTAACTGCCACAGAGAACTGGTTACCTTCCGGAGGAGTTTATACTCCACCCCACCAATCCTTACTAATGTGTTTGTTCGGAATGCGGACAATGCCATTACATACCGCCTTGCTTAGCAAAGAATTTCGTATTAGGAGACCAAGGCGCGTTAAGATCGAGTGTGAGGATCCCCCTCAGCGTTAGGTTGCATAGGATTTCGCGACCTTTGGCACCGTAGGTTCCGTTGCAAGCTTCTGACCAAACGAGAACGCGCTGATGTTTCTCAATCAGACGAATCGACTCATGATCCGATCCGCTGATTTCAGCTCTGCCAAAGCGGAGTAGTATCTGCGCGTTGTTCAGGCGTGGCTGCGTGGCAAGTTCACTGTCAATGGCGACGCGGTATTCGTATCCCCATTTCGCGAGTGCCTTAGTGAGAACGGCTGTTCGCAACTCGACTTCAGGTTGCTGTTTCTTAGCCCTAGTGGTTACATCCCAGAGCTCCTCTCGGCCGGATATCGCGACAAGGATGTCGGGATGGTGGATCTTGGGTTGGCCAGCCTGTGTGTAACGGATCTGACATGGCTGCTCCATAAAACCCGTCACGGTTGCGCAGATATCGAGAAGGCGAAACGCATTCAATTCGTTTCTCGACTCCCACTGAAGCATCCTCTTCATCTTCCAGCTCGGATATTTCCCGGTGCCGCGGGCCCGCGAGCGCGTGACCACCCTACGGGAGCGCAACTGTCCTTCGGTAGGAAAGACAATCTCGCTGATTTCGGTAGCGAAATGAGTGCGCTGGGCCCCCGGATCGCGGGTATCAAAGTCGTTGTGTAGACCGACTCGAAGTGAATTTGCAAATTTCATTGACTCTGCTTCCTCTCAGCTATAACGTCTAGTAACGTTCTCTGTAAGTACGTTATCAGAGAATACGTTATTACACACTACATGTCAAGTAGCCGACCGATCTCGCCAAATCCCGAAGTGTCTCGAAGGATTTTTGCTCTCCGAAAGCTGATGGATTTGAGCCAGGAAGGCTTTGCGGAAAAATTGGGCGTAGGCCGAATCGCTGCAGTGCACTGGGAGAGCGGTCGAACCAAGCCATCACCTGAGACATATATAGCTATGGCGAAGGTGGCCAAGGAGTATGACCCCTCGAGTGCGGTCTGGTTTTGGGAACAGGTGGGTGTCGATCGAGAGGCACTCAGGGTTTTGCTTCCGGAATTCGACAGACTTTCAACGCAAGCTGAGCAGCGAGTGCGAGATGCCACAGAGCGTAATGCAGATGACGCAGTCAAAATACCACTGCTCCGGAACGTCTCTAACATAAAGGCGCCAAGGTTTGCTTCGGATGACCAAATCGAGGCTTGGTTACCGCTGCCAGCTCTACTAGTGCCAAACCCCGATAAGACCAGTTGCCTTTGGGGGCCCCCGGGGATGACGACCCTGAACTTGGGAGGTAAAGACCTCCTCGTCATCGATTGTTCCGAACTTGATTTTGCGCGGCTTTGGGGGAAGATGGTGATCGCAGAATGTCTCAGCAGTGGATACTCGTACGTTGGTTTTCTGCAACACTTCGAGATGGACAACCGGCGGATCCCGGCGCTAAGTGCCACGCGCAATCCATCTTGGGGTATGACTAGTTCCAATAATGATGGCTCGACCAGGGCCGCCCGGAAAGGGACGCAGCAGGAGAGGGAAGTCGGCTCAGACAGATTACGTAGGCCAGGGCCATTTCGCCCGCTGACCCCGGCGACTGACTGGAGCATTTTGGGCCGCGTCGTATGCAGAATCGGCAGCGAACGAAGAGGTGGTTGGCAGCGACCGGAAGTGGGAAGTTCATCATCCGGTGTGGCCGAGCCAGGCGTGTAACGCCTCACTCACTTCCGCGTACATCAACTCACCGACCAATGTTCATGATCTCGTCTCATGCAGGCGGTTTTCCCAGGTCTCTGGAAGCGACTGACACATAGTGATTCGGAAGAGATTGCATTTTCGCGGTGGTGATGTACAGCAGTACAAGACACGTCCCGCGCACTAACCATGCTCAAAGATTCTCGAGGAAACTGGTCCCGTTGATAGCAGATGATGAGACCGAACGAGGTCGCAAGCTATGACGGCCGAGTTTAACGAGACCTGCATTGTGCTCCACGAAAACGCAGAGTTCCGGTGTTTGCGACCTTGGCTTTTTCAGCCCCATCGCACTAGGCAATGAGAGAGCGCCCTAACGGGCTAGGACAACGACCGTCTCGTGAACATCCAAACTGTGTGTGCGCGCCATCACTAACCCTCTGGGAGTTCAATGTCATTATGAATTAGTAGAGCAAGATACCGTGGTCCGCCCAGTGGCACATTCGCATCAACGCGAACGACCGAGTGCAACGCTATTGTGTCTGCCAAACTCTTTAGATTTGAAGAACGAGGTTCGCTCAGATGGAGCTTATCTAAGCGAGTTGGAGGAGCCAAGTCGGGATTAGCTCATCATCATTAGAGGCATTTAGTGATTTCTCTGAGCTCTCTAGTCCCAGGCTTTTCGCACCGTCGTCTTACAGAATTCGTGTTGCTGCGTTCACCGCGACTCACCAAGTTAGCAAGGGCCGATTTTCAGAGCAGGATTGGAGGGTGCTGGCGTGTCGTTCAAGATACAGGCCATATACGAACGCTTAAACGTGCAGCGTATATCCAGGGGCTTTGACCCCCGACTTGTGGCGAAACGCATCAATCTACGACGGATCTACGAGGGTTTTGACCTCGAACATCTCGCAGAACGCCTCAAGATGCACTATATCAAGCGTTTTGATCTTCGACTGATCGCGACGCGACTGAATGTGCAACGGATCCGCAGACGATTCAGTATCATCATTGGGTTTCTGGCGTTGCTGCTGCTCTTCGCCGTGAACACACTTATCACCAGACATCTACTCGACGTCCAGACTGCTGACCAGGCGTGGGTATCTCATACCCAGCAAGTTCTCGCTCAAGTAGCTCAAATCCAATTGCTTATTGCAAATGCCGAAACTGGGCAACGTGGCTACATCTATACCGGGGATCCAAGTCTGCTAGGCCCTTACGATCTGGCAGAGACCCAACTCGATCCGAACCTTCAGCTATTGGCAAATCTAACCATTGACAATCCCCAAGAGCAGGAGCAAATTGCTCAGCTACGATTGCTTATCCAAACCAAGACAGAGATGCTATCCGAGGCAATCTTATTATTCCAGTCAGGGTATCCAGACAATGCCAAGGAGATGGTCGTCTCAGAAAGAGGCCGACTTTTACTGGCTAAAATCAACAAATCGTTGACTGAAATCGGAAGTGCAGAGAGTTCTCTCAAGAGTTCCGGCTCTGCTGCCTATCAAGCAAGCCTCAACCGAACGACCGTTTACATTTATGTTGCCAACTGTATCGTTTCCATCGGCCTCCTATTCTTGGCATTTCACATTCGTAGCGAGATCAGACTTCGTGAGCGTCGTGCACGTGGACGACTTGCACGCGAGAAGTGGTTCCGTTCGGTCCTCACTTGCCTCGGCCATGCGATTATCGCAACCGACACACAAGGTTTCGTCACTTTTCTTAACCCACAGGCTGAGCGACTCATGGGGATTCCGCTTTCGCAAGCGAAGGGACAACCTATCGATAAAGTGTTCCCGCTCTTGGACGGAGCTACCCTTGAACCCGTTCAGAACTTGGTAAATGGAGTTATCGAAAGAGGCTACTCCGAGGACCTGGAACGCGGGGCGTTCTTGAGGAATGGGAACGGTAACCTATTCCCTATCAGGGATAGTGCAACACTGATTCGAGATCGCAATGACAAACCGCTCGGTGCAGTTCTCGCCTTCAAAGATTCGACATTAGCGCCTCTGCCTAATGGCTTTTCAATTGATGGCGATAGCATTGCCGTACCATCGGCGCTCTTGACCACTGCTTCACACAAGATTGATACCCCGCTGGTAGCGGCGTGCGATCTGATTTACATTGCCAAACTGACCGACAATATGCCCACTGATGCATTGAATCTTCTCGGGATGGCGGAAGGACACCTCGCGCGAGTCTCCCATATCTCAAGAGAGTTTCTTGGCTATTATCGCCAATCAACACCCCCTGAACCTATCGACTTAGCAACTCTCGTGGATTCCGTGCTTGAAGGCTTCTCGAATATTTGCCGCTCAAAGAACATCACGGTCATGCGAGAGTTTCGCCAATGCCCGCCGGTCATTGGGCTATCAGCGGAATTGACGCAGGCTGTAACGAACCTTGTTTCCAATGCCGTCGACGCCGCACCATTTGGTGGCACCATCCGTGCGCAGTTATCATGTCCCGCCCAAGCAAACAGCAAAGCCCTCCTGTTGAGAATCCATGACAATGGTCCTGGCATAGAACCAGCGGATAGGGTTCATCTTTTCGAGCCGTTCTTCACTACGAAACAGGGAGGAGGTTATGGATTGGGGTTATGGACTAGCAAAGGAATTGTCGAGCGACACGGTGGCAGCATCCAGATAACGCACGAAGATGGTCAATCCGCTAATGGAACCGCTGTTAATATTCTGTTACCCATCAGGGCGGCTTAGGTCCTCTCGGGTTGACACCTCTAATTGTGGGAGTTCGCATGTGGTTTCGCTTGACCGATGGAAGCCCGGGAACAACCGTATCTCCAGTAACAGCCTTCCGTGACTGTTGGTGGCAGTTTACCGGGGTGAATAAGTGATCCATCGTCGGTTGGGAACATGACCCCAATTTGGGGTGTCAACCGAGTGTAGTAGCAGTGGAGGGCACAACGAATCGTAATTGTCGATGTCGCTGTGTTGGGAAGTCGCTGACATCTGAGTAGGCTCAGTGCCAGCGCGAGCGGTTTGCATGTTTGGGAATGTGTTCCACGGGGTTCAAGCGGAAGCCTACACCAGCACTGATGCCGTAAGGATGCAACTCACCATATGATGAGAAATTAGGCCACAACTGATATTCAAAATCGACAATGCGAAGGGTTACGCGGTCGTTCACTAAGTAATCCAGGCCACCACCAGGAGCGTACGCGAGAAATGTTCCTTTCGCGTAGTGAAACGGTAACGTGATCAATCCTGCCCCAACCAGGACCTTTACGTAAGGACGGAACGGTCCAGGCTTCAGCATCACGCGAGGACCTACCAGATAATTTGACTCCGTAACATCCTCAAAGGCATGGAAGCGAAGATAGCGCACCTCACCTTCAAAGCCGACGCGCCAAGTTGGGTTCACATCGGCGAAGAGGACCCCTCCGCCCAGCACCCGCCTTCCGTAATCCGCCTGAAGTGCCGAAACTTCCCCGCCGACAGCAACGTAGCTGCCCGGGCCGATCGCGGTCGGAATGTTCTGCGCTCGGACGTGATGGCATAGGACTTGGGGAGCGAGGAGGATGGCGATCCAAAGACGCATCCGGCGGCCCCGCAAAGTAGCAACGCTCATTGCGTCACCGTCATCGTCATCGTCTGGGAGACCGTCGCGCCCGAATTTTCACCCGACGCTGTAACCTTAAACGTGTAGGTTCCAGGGGGCGTTCCATTCACCTTTATGCCGGAGCAACCCGCAGCCGAGAGCGTCATCGCAACCATGCATGCCAGAAGCAGCAGCGCGCTCGCTTTGAACTTTCGGCTTCGCGGTGTGAGGCTTATCCCGAGAAGGCAAGGCAGCAGGCACAGCAGAACGCCGGAGGTCTGTGTTCTCTCAAGCTTTGCCGTTGAGCCTGCACCCAACGGATCACCGGTGTCGACGTACAATTGCACCGTGGTGCTTCCGTTCGCGGCAAGACTCTCCCGCGGTGCGCTGAACGTGCAGGTGGCTGAATCGGGCAGACCAAGGCAGCCGAGCTGCAACGTATCGGAGAAGCCCTGTAGCGAAGTCAGCGTCACGCTGGTCGTGGCGTGCTGGGTACTCTGAAGCGCGAGAGTCGATGGAGTGAGTTGCATCGTAAACTGGGTCGCGATGCCTCCCAAAATCGACGTCGCAAGCGAACTCGAAGTGGCATAGGCGACGTCGCCGCTGTAGGTTGCGACAATACTCTCGGTAGACGTCGGAAGAATGACATTGAGGGTCGCTAATCCAATCGAATCCACTTGGCTGCTGCCCAGAAGTGTCGTGCCGTTGGTGAAGTTGACCGTACCCGTAGGAGCAACCGGGCCGGTGCAGCCCACGGCGGCTATCAGCGTAATCTGCAGCGGATTGTTGGGGTCCGCGGCAGTGCTTGTGATGGCCGTCGTCGTCGGGCGAAGCTGTATGCCCTGGGTCAGTACCGGCGACGTGCTGAGGAAGTTTTCGGCATCGCCTGCATAGCTTGCCTGCAACGCATGGCTCCCTGCGGACAACGAAGGAACGGTCAGCGAAGCTGCACCGCTTGCGTTGAGCGTCGCTGTGCCAAGCACACTGGACCCGTCCGTGAAGGTTATGGATCCCGTGGCTACTCCAACGCCGCTATTGATAACGGTCGCTGTCAGCACGATCGGGCTGAGGGTCGAGGTCGGGTTCGCACTGGATCCAAGGGCAACTTGAGCCAGCTGCTTTACCATAACGGTCAGGGGTGTAGAGCTTGAGGCGTTGATGTTGCTGTCGCCGGCATAGTTAGCAACGATCGTGTGGGTGCCCGGAGCCAGCGTCGACAGCGAAATCGAGGCGCCGCCATTTGCGTTCAATAGTGAGCTGCCGATGGAGAATCCGCCATCCGCAAAGGTGACCGATCCTGTCCCGACAACACCTCCATTCCCGGTAACCGTCGCAGTGAACGCTAAAGGCGTTCCATAGATGGCAGGATTGACGCTGGCAGTCAGAGAAATCTGTGTAGCCGCGCTTTGGACGGTCTGGATCAGGGCAGCCGACGTTGTGGAGTAGTTGGCGTCTCCGCTGTAGCTCGCCGCTATGGAATGTGATCCGACGGCGAGTGTCGAAGTCTGGAGGCTCGCCGCTCCCGTGCCGTCGACTGTCGCCGTGCCGAGCGTCTCTGCTCCATCGCGGAAGATGACGGTGCCAGTTGGAATCAGCGAGCCAACGCCCGCGATCTTAGTCGTAAAGACGATGTTCGCTCCAAAGATGGAGGGATTCACGCTCGAGATCAGCGCCGCTGTAGCCGGTTCAACGACCCTTTCGCTCATCGCCGATGAAGTGGAGACAGCATAATCCGCATTCCCCAAGTAGATCGCTGTCATCGATTGCGCGCCGAACGTCAGGGTGCTGATCGCGAATGTTGCCGTTCCGCTGGTATTCACGGTGGCAGAACCAAGCACCGTGGTTCCATCCAGGAACTCAATCGTTCCGGTAGGACGAGGCGTTCCACCCGAGACGCTTGCCGTGAACGTTGCGCTTTGCCCTAATGTCACCGGATTGAGGCTGCTCGTCAGCGAAGTCGTTGTAGGAGTTAGTTGGACAACCACAGTTACCGGGCCAGAGGTCGCAGCCGCGTTGTTGTCGTCCCCCGAGTAAACCGCCGTCAGCTGATAGGCCCCAACACCGAGGTTGAGGTTCGAGAACGAAAACGTCCCGTCTGTGCTGACACCTAGCGTTGCGATCGTAGCGCCGCCATCGCGGAGCGTCAGTGTCCCGGTAGGCGCGACACCGTTGTTGCTCAGCGTCGCCATCATCCCAAACGTTCCACCCGCATCCACCGGCGTGCCAGGCCCAGCGAGTGTCAGCGACGTGGTCGCCAGGGCGACGGTATGCTGCAACGCGGCCGACGTGCTGGTGTTGTAGTTTCCGTTGCCAACATAGACGGCGGTGATCGTATGGGCTCCGACGGTTAAGGTGGATGTCGATAACGTCGATATGCCTTGCGCATTCAGCTGTGCCTGCCCAATGCTGACGCCGCCATCGTAGAAGCTGACGCTATCGGTGGGAATGCCCGTGGCACTGCTAACCGACGCTGTGAACGATGCGGGTTCACCGGCTAGTGTCGTTGCCGCCGTAGAGGTCAACGTGACCGTAGTTGCCGTAGACTGCACCACCTCAGCCAGGACCGTGGATGTGCTGGTGGCATAATTCGTGTTACCCGAATATGTGGCAAGGATTGAATGAGGCCCGGCGGAAAGCGTGCTGATTGATAGCGTTGCAAGCCCTGTGTTATTGATGGTGGCCGTTCCGCAGACAGTCGCGCCCTCGCTGAAGGTGACCTCTCCGGTCAAGACGCCAGCGCCCGTTGCAGAGCCTGTAGCGCTCACAGCTGCGCTCAGAGTGAGCACAGCGCCTGCGGAGATTGGATTCTGGCTGGCGGAGAGCGACGTCGCGGTCGGGATCTTCTGAATGATTTCGGTGACGGGTGCCGAGCTGCTGGTCGCGTCGTCCGTATCTCCGCTATAAACCGCAACGATCGAGTAGGTCCCAGGCGCAAGTGACGCGAGCGAGAGAACGGCCACTCCACCGCCCCCCACAGGGACAGTCCCCAAAGACGTGCCCCCAGCCGTGAACTCCACGGTGCCGGTGGGCCCAGAACCATTCGTGCTCACGACCGTAGCTGTGAAGGTTACCTGAGAGCCAACTGGCGCAGTCGTGTTGCTCGACGTCAGCGCAGTCGTAGTTGTGGTCTGCTGCACAACTTCGTCGACGGTGTTCGAAAGCCCGGCAGCGTTGGTTGAATCGCCCGAATACTTGGCGGTGAGTGCCTGGGTGCCGACTGCAAGAGTCGTCGTGGAGAAGGACGCGACGCCACCGGCGCTCAAATTCGCGCTACCGATCGCCGTACCGCCGTCATAAAAGGTAATCGCGCCGGTCGGCGTTCCGGTGGCCGCTGTCGTTGTCGCGATAAGAGTGACATTCGCCATGACGACGGAGGGATTCGGCGTAGCCGTCAGCTCGATTGTTGCGAGCTGCTTGACTACCTGCGCGAGCACCGACGAAACAGCGGACGCATCGTTCGCGTCACCCGAGTAGGTGGCAGTGATGCTGTCGGACCCGAGCGGCAGCGTAGAGGTCGTGCACGTAGCCGTTTCATTAGAAGCTTGGGTGATGTTGCTGCAGCCGGCGATCGCAATGTCGCCATTGAAGAACGTTACTGTGCCGGTGGTGACGTCGCCGCCCGCCGAGATAGTCGCGATAAACGTGAGAGCTTGACCTGTGAGGCTTGGGTTTAGGGTTGACGTCAGCGAGACCGTTGTCGGCTGGACGGTCAGCACCTCCCCCGAGAGATTGATCACGCCGGGACTATTGCCCGCGTTAGAGGGCGCGGATACGGAGCCCAGCACGGGATCGCCGGTCACGTTCGGAGCGAAATCCACGCCGAAGTTGCAACCGTTCCCGGTAGTGTTGAACGTCAGAGCCGAACCGGCATTGCAGGTAGTCGTCGCCGGGTCGAGCTCGGCGTTGGTAAGAACCGCCGTGTCGATCGTCAGGGCGGCATTACCATCGTTCTCCAACCCCTGTATCTGGGCTTCTGAAACCTTGCCCACGCGAATGGTCGGATACGCTGGCAGGATAGCAACTGAGCCAAAGATCTCACGTACGCGATTATTGAACATATCGGAGAAGAAGAGATTGCCGCTTTGATCGAAGAACAGCGAAGAGGGGCCGTACGTGCTTGCCAGGTTGGCGGGGCCACCGTCTCCCGTTTCTCCCTCCACACCACCTGAGATAGTCTGGATATTGCCTGTGGTCACAGCAATCTTGCGGATGCGATTGTTGCCCGAGTCCGCAATGTAAATGTTGCCGGCCGGATCGAGGACCACGGCGGATGGGGCATTTATCTCGGCAGACGTGGCAATCCCGCCGTCCCCTGCGAAGCCCTTCGCGCCGGTACCGGCGATGGTAGTTATAATCCCCGTTGCGGCGGTCACCTTGCGAACGCGCTGGTTGGCCAAGTCCGCAACATAGAGCGAGCCGTCCGCACCGATACTCAGATTCGCTGGCCCGTTTAGTTGAGCTCCGGACGCTGGGATGTCATCACCGTTATAGCCCGGCACCCCTGTCCCGACCACGGTGCTGATGGTGCCGACAGCCGCGTTGACCTCACGTACGGCATTGTTGCCGGTGTCCGCGATGTACAAATCGCCAGCGGCGTTGAAGGCGACGCCGCCGGTTCCATCGGAAAACGAAAGCCTGGCCGAAGTTGCTGGGCCACCATCGCCTGTGTAGCCCGAGGCCTCCGGTGTTCCCGCAACCGTTGTAATAACGCCACTCACGGCGTCCACCCTGCGAATTGCGTCGTTATTGCTGTCGACAAAGTAGAGGTTGCCTGCGCCATCGAGAGCAAGGCCGCCGGGATTGTTTATTGCGGCATAGACTGCCGGGCCACCATCGCCTGAGTAACCGGCAACTCCATTCCCGGCGACGGTCGAAATAAGTCCAGTCTGAGCATCTACACGTCTCACGCGGTTGTTACTGGCGTCTGCTAAGAATAGGTTGCCAGCGCCATCGACTGCCACTCCCCTGGGCAGGTAAACGGGCGCGACTGTTGCTGCCACTCCGTCTTCCACGTAAATCCAGTCTGCGGGAGTTCCGGCCACGTAATTGATCTCGCCGGGAATTAGAACCGACAACGCACCGCTGGCCGTGCCGGCCAGCAGCGTACTCCCCAGCACACGCTTCGCAGTGGTATCTTCGATCACCACTGCTCCATTGCGAAGACCCGGATACTTCGGCTGGAAAACTACGCTCACGGTGCACTGCTGTCCAACGTAATAGTTTGTCCCTTGGCCACAGGTGGTGCTGTCGACAACGAAGTCGGCATCCGCCATTCCCACGGTCAGGGCCTGCGGACTTGCAGCGACCCCATTGGCGCTCATCGTCACTGTCACATTGAGCGGTTGCGAACTCTGGCCCACAGCCGTACTTCCCGTGAAGATCTGCGACGTTTGCGCTAATGTCGTTGAGCACACAGCCGCAGTGTTAACCAGAAATGCAAGGCGCAAAGCCCATCTTCGAAACGGACGCTGCGACCGACTGCTCGAACGGGCTGAAAGATTCATCTCGGCGCCAGCGGAGTTCTGACAGACATAGCGCTGGAACAGAGGGAACAGGATGGGGCGCACTTACAGGGTCTCCTGGCATGCGACGTATGGACCCGGAGAGGATCTCTTGATGTATATCGGCCACCTACTATCGCTGGTTTAGTTTTGAGGGGTGCATTAGAGATTCGTTAGGAAGAGAAGCGCGAACCTTCAGCGATTTACAAATAGGGCCCAGGTTGCTGCCAGGAAGTACAGAGGTGGGTTGATTCATGATCTGTCGCCCTATGCAATCATTGGGCACCGACAGCCTTCCCGCCATATCGGTTGACGTACTGGTATTTCCGTTGCAAAAAGCGACGTACTAATCCAAATCGACGCACGTGTCGAACGGAATATCAGACCGTCTTTTATTAGGGTTTCTCGTCGTGTTTCTGAGCAAATCATGCGTTGCCCGGACGAGCAACTTGTATACCAGCCTCATACCAGCGGGAAGTCCTGCTTCGACACGACTAAACTGCTGTCAAATGGCGGCACGTTTGATTGTTGAAGAAGACGTTGCGAAGATAAGCGAAGGGTCAAATGTATCGCTAAGTGCCCTTTGTGCTGAGAGTTCAGCTTAACCTGGCCAAAGGTATTTTCGAAGAACGTGATTTAGGTACGGCAACTGAGGCGTCGGTACTGACTCACTTCGAATGGCGTGTTCGTCCGTAAGGTTGACCGGACGGTTTCGTAAGTAGGCTCACCTTGGACCCAAGTTCCAGATTGCAGACAGATAGCCTTCTTCGTACTGATGGTCTGCTCTCTGCTATTAGGCACTCTGGCGCGGACTTTGACGGGGGTTCGAGGCGACACCAAACTTCGATCTGCACGGTGGGATACGAGCCGGCAGCGAATCCAATCCGCAGCGCTTCCAATTCGGAAACGGAACTTTGTCGGAATTTCTAAACTGACTGATGAGCTCTCTCACGCGCGAACGCCTGACTAGCAATTTGTCCACCAACTCTCCGAGTTCGCAGATGTTTCCGCCGTACCATTCCGAGGGAACGGACTTAGCAATTTCCCACAGCGTCTGAGGATCGAAGTGCTCGATTCGGCTCAACCAGGGCTCAAAGCTCTCCCACCCGCTCACCCGGGAATAAACACAATTTCGGCCGAATGTACCTTTGAGTGGCGCGTCCGGGAAGTTCCATTCGCCGAAATTGAAGCAAGCCCCCTGGTCAATGAATACAGCGCTGAAACCACGCTGTGGTGCGTTATCGCGATAGACTACCTGACGATAGTCGGTGTTACACGTCCACTTATCGAAGGCCAAAATACCTGCAAACTGATCCATATTGCGAACATTAGACAGTTGTTCGTCGGCAAGGTACTGGTCTACATGCTGCGAAATCATTCCACTAGCAAACTGGCTCCCGAACTGGAGGCCGCTCAGGCATAACTCTCGATGCTGAGGGCCATGGTCAACGTAGAGCGGAGGCTGAGTCTCGATGATCGACTGGCTGACATTGACAATTCCACTCGCTGGCACCGGGAGGCCGATGATAGCTGCCGCCGACGTCGCAATCAATTCGTTGGCGAGAATGCGAATGTGCTGAGGATTATTTTTGAACTTTACAATCCATAGATTATTGTCATCACCCAGGATCAAGCGGCTCTGCGAGCCGCCGCGCATGCTTGAGATCACTTTAACCGCGTTTACACGCCGCGCAGCCGCTTGATCTATTTGGGATCGTGGGAATAAAGCACAGTTGCCGGCATGCGAAAGAGCGGCCTGGGCTGAAGGACAGAGAAAATGGATCAAAAGCGGACCGCCTTGGTACACAGGGTGGCGCGGACACAGAATTGGTTAATAGCGAATCTGAGTATGCAAGTACTCGGACTCGCGCGGGGAATCGTGCAAGGTTGTCCTAGCGAGGTGGTCTAGATTCTTCGATTTCAGACATTCCAGTAAACTATAGCTGCTCCCGTGGTGTGACGGTGACCGAGGTCACCATCGTTCGCGAACTTTGGTCACCTTTTAGCGTGAACGAATCCCTGAGTCTTCGACTAATACTGCTGGAGCAGAGCAGTCGCACGGCTCCACTGCCCGATACGCTGGATCTACCAACGCTGCCTATGGCGATCAGACGCTGGATCTACCAACGCTGCCTATGGCGATCAGACGCTGGATCTACCAACGCTGCCTATGGCGATCAGAGTTATGTTCGCTAATCGGCGGTAGAATGTGGCGATTGCGCGGAGGATTTCTGTTTGAGCATGCGATACATCGAAGAGCGGCTGACGCCGAGAACCTGGGCGGCGCGTAGCGTATCTCCATTACAAGTGAAGAGCAGAGCGCGGGCACGCCGTTGGCTCACTTCTTTACGTCGCAATGGGTTTGCCTCGGCGTGAACGAACTTGAGGATGTCGTCAAGATCGGCAACTTGAAGTAGCCCCTCGGCTGCTCGACTCATCAAACCCTCCGCGGCCGATTCCAACTCAAGCAAATTCCCAAGCCAAGGCCGCTTCCTTGCCGCGTCAAACAGCTCCAGAGTCAGCTGACACGGTGTGCTACCCGATCTCTTGGCGATGTTCTCGATGAAATGGGACAGCAGTGCGGGGATGTCCTCGCTGCGATCACGCAACGATGGAACTTTGATACGAAAAGATCCAAGAGCGTTTGCTAGTTCTGTTGAAATGGTCCCCGCGCTTACCAGCTTCTGAAGTCCCCGCCGAGCGGAAGCGACCATTCGCGGTGCATGACCTCCGCGCTTCCGTACGAGACGAAGTAAAGCCGTTTGGAGGGCGGGCGGAAGGCACTCTGGTTCCGCTAAGTAGAGCATGCCGGGCATTCCCAGGGACTCGAACGAGGGGTCTTCTGCCATGCGGACTTCTATTTCGTTGGGCGTCAGGCTAACGAAAGGTTTGTCCCCGAGGGGCGAAAGCTGATGTAGCATCCGTGCTGCCGCTTCTTGGCCAGTGTCTCGCTCTCCCACAAGCAGCGCCATGCGGAAGAAAGGTGCCACGCGAAGAATCTGAGTGCGCAGCCTGATAATCGCCGGACTGGATCCCTCAAGCCATTGAGTAGGGGAGAGGGGCGAGACGAGGTCTGATACTGTTAGGGAACTCATCGACGATTCGGGAGCCATCCAAATCCTTCTTTCAACTGCATGTGACCTTCGATTTCAACCGATCAGGAGCGAAGCGAAACTAGTATGGACACAACCGTTCCAGTGCGGTGGGCTCTAGGACGGTCAGAACCGCACCCTGAGTCGAAATCATCTTGTCCTTACGAAATTGTGCAAGTGTGCGAGTCACTGTCTCGCGTGTTGTGGCAGTCATCGATGCAATTTCTTCATGTGTGAGAGTCATGGTGATGAGCGAGCTGGAACGGCTCTTCGCATCGTCGGCCCAGTCGAGGAATAAGCGGGCCAGCCGCCCCGCCGGCGACGAATAAAGCCCAATCAGTCGTGCCTTATCGAAGGCAGCGCGGTAATCTTCCGCGAGCGCATTGGCGGCCCCAAAGCTCGCATCGCCATAGGTCTGCAACATCGTCCTGAGGTGATTCAATTGCAGTATGCGAACACGGCACGGCTCCAAAGCTTCCGCTGTCGCTTCGTGCTCTCCACTTGCCAGGGCCGCGCTCATGCCCAGCATGTTGCCTGAATGTACGATCCGCAAAATCATCGTCCTTCCGTCTCTGGAGGTGGCAAAAATCTTCACCTTGCCGGAACACACGAGGTAGACAGCATCACTGCGATCTCCTTCACGAAACAGGGTCGAGCCTCGGAAATAATCAGTTGTGAACGAGTTTGACCGGAAGAAGGCGCGAGATTCTGTTCCGAGCCTGCAAAAGGCATGCTTCCCCGCTGCGGGGCAGACTAGGCATTTGGGCATTTGAAGCTCTCCGATATGATGTCTGACCTTAAGCGAGCAACGGTGGTCCGACCTTTTGAAGCGTCGGTCCCTGTGAATGGGTTCCGTTGCAGAGTTATGTTTAGCGGCGACCTGCGAGGAGTTGGAAGGTTGCCGCCCACTTGGGGCGACGACATCGACCGTGGGCAACATAATGCTCCGCGCAACCCGTCTGCCAGCATAGTCAACTTCTGGACCTAACAAGGGCTGTGATTCCAATCACCAAGAGGGCCATTGTTTGCAGACCAGCTAAACCAGCCTAGAGGCGATGTTTTCCTCCGAAACAACTAAAGTTGTCGTCACCCTTACCGATAACCGACAGAACAGCAGTTCTTCGATTCTGGTGAGGCCCATCGTTTGGCGACATTCACGCATACTACAGGCCTGGTAATTGCAATCCTCATCTTGGTTGCCGCCCTCTGTTCAGCACTCCTTGACAAGCGACGGTTCCACGACCTACGTGACGCACACTCCAGGCTGGAAGAAGCCCAGCGATCCTTGCTCGATGCGAATGAGTTGCTCAGCAAACTCTCCAAGCTAGACGGTCTGACCGGGCTCGCCAATCGACGCCACTTCGACGAGATCCTTCATGCGGAATGGAGCCGGGCAGTCCGGGCAAGGAACCCACTCTCAGCGCTCATGATCGACATCGACTTCTTCAAGGGCTTGAACGACCGTTACGGGCATCGGCGAGGCGATGAATGTCTGCGCCGGGTTGCAGGGGCGTTACTTGATCCGCCTCACCGCGCATACAACACCGTCGCACGATATGGCGGGGAAGAGTTCATTGTGCTCTTGCCGGAAACCAAAATGACCGATGCCATGCGAATCGCGGAAGCCATCCGCCATGGGGTCAGAAAGCTCAACCTTGAGAATTTGGGCGCCGTCGGCGATGTGGTCACGGTGAGTATAGGAGTTGCCAGCCAGATTCCGGACTTGGGGGATGATGTCGGGAGATTCATTGAAGCTGCGGATTGTGCGCTCTATGCAGCGAAGCGAGGTGGAAGGGACCGCGTTATGATGTTCTGTCCGTCTTTCAACCCCCTGAACCCGCTGCAGGCGGACATTTGTGGCGCATGCGGAATCGAGCACAAGCCAACTCAAACCCTGTGGGACGCCGCCGGCTTGGTGATGCGACTCACAGACATCTCTTGCATTCCTATGTCCAATCAAAGCGAAGGAAGTATTTCTATCTCTCAAAGTGATTGCACCCTCGAGGTGCCCCTGGGTTCCCTTTCTGAGAGCAGTGAAGCCGAGTTTTTGAGACTCGAGTGCTGACACGGAGGGCCCTGCCATGAGGTATCCATTAAGTGCGTCACCCTACCGGGTTCGGCGCGTTTTATTTGCGACAGACTGCCCCAGGGATTACGAGGGTGAACTGCAAATAATCTTCGATGTGTGCCAGACGAACGGGGCAAAACTGCGCATACTGCACGTCTATAAGCCGGACGAAATGTCCTGTTTTGTTGGTTCGTCGACGCAGCCAGACGCACTACTTACCCTTCGACAGATGGAAGAACGCGCGACCGGCCTCGGCATTTGCTGCAGCACCCGACTTGAGTTGGGAGTGCCATCAGAGAGGATTGTGAAATCCATCGAAGTGGATCGTATCGATCTGACGATCCTCGGAACAAGGGAGTCGCGCGGAAAAAGACATGCGGCCTCCGGTGACACTGCCCAAGAAGTCATGCGTGAGTCCAACTGCCCTGTCATGACGATTGGAGCTGTGGCTGCAGCCAGCACACGACGGTCGGGCGGGCCAGTGGTCTTCGCGACAGACTTCCACCCTGTGACCGGGAGAGCGCTGCCGGTGGCTGGCTCCTATTGCAGCAGCACCAACCTTAGACTGCATTGCCTGCATGTAGTTCCGCGAACGCTCCAACCTCTGCGTGGGAGCGCGATGTTATCCCACTTCCTAAGCGGCGCGCTGAAGCAAATGGTAGCGGCAAATGCCATCCCGATTGAAAAGCCGGTGTGCAGCGTGACATTCGGGAGCGAAATTTCCCATGCGGTGGTGGAGTACGTTCGTCAAGTTCGCGCGAGCTTGATTGTTCTTGGGCTACGCCGTCACGGTACCACGTTTCCTAACGACCCCTTGCCGATTGTGTTTCGCATCCTTTGCGAAGCTCCGTGCCCAGTGATGACCGTCCCTTGTGACCTTGTCACCGAGACGGAGTTTACAAATCGATCTATGCCGGCCAGATCAGCGTAGCCGCGGTCATGATGTATCGGATGTGAATCGAAATGGTACGGCGTCCCCGTTGAGGATGACAACTGAGTCGGACCGCGCGCTAGAAGCAAGAAGTAGATTTAATGATTTGATTGGTTATAGTCGGGCTGGGCTGAATTTTCCAAGATATAGGGTCCGCTGCCCGAGTGGATCCAGCCAGGACCATTAGAGCACTGATTTACTTCAAGCTCCAGACAAGATCACCCAGGACCGTTGATGGTCTCCAGGACTAACTCCCCATCAGTCGTTAAACTAGGTCGGCCGCCCCTTGGCGCCGTTGACATGGTGCCCGATGATCAAAATTTCGACCACGCGCTAAAGGCGCCGTCGCGGCCAGTGCCGGTGAGCCTTCAACGGCCGCCCTTTCGAGATTTCAGTGTTGAGGAGTTCCCGGGCCACAGTCACTGCCCCGGACCCAACGGTTGCGTAAGCGCATTCAAGGGAAACACGCTCACCCGGGCCAATTGGTCGACGCACTCATCTACTTTGGTGGGAGTGACGCCGCCGCTGGGCGGCGCTGATGCGAAAGCAACATTTCATAGTAGCGGTTAGTACACGATCAACACGCGGATAAAACCCGCGACAATCCGTTCTTTAATTATGCCGAATAGCTAAGTCGCCCATCGACGAAGGCAGAGCCTTCAAGTGCGAGTCCTCCGGAGCTGGGTTTTCAGAAACCTCAGGCTGTGGCTTCCGGGAACGCCAATCTCGGAGGAGTTTATCCGATATCGCGCCGTCAAGCCATTGTAAAAAGTGAAAATGATTTACAACAGCAGACGTATGCTAAAGCTCGTTGCGAGACGTCCGTTTGTCCAGGTACATGCTAGCGTCTGCTTCCGCGAGGAGTTGCCCTACAGTCATTCCAGGCAACCACGCGGCCTGCCCAACCGCTGCCGACACGTCCATCGTGATATTCAATTTGTCACCGTTGGTCTGGATTTCGTACTTGCCGAAGACCCAATCTCGAATGCGGCCAATTTGAGTCTGTACCCCACACCGATCCTGCGTGAGCACGAGGATGAACTCGTCCCCACCCCAGCGTCCCACGACGTCCTCGCTGCGCACGTTCCTCCGAAGCTCATCAGCAAATTTCCGCAGCAGGTCATCACCTTCGGCATGACCGTACTCATCATTGACACGCTTGAAGAGGTTCAAATCCAACATCACCACATAAAATGGATCGCCTTGCGCGATCAGCCATTCCAGTCGTGCCTCAACGCCGCGGCGATTCGTCATTCCGGTCAAAGAATCCCTGTTGGCAAGTTGCTCAGCGACCATCAGTCTGGTTTCGTAAGCGACAAGCTTGGTTCGCAACTTTGCCAGCGAGTCCTGACCGTCTTGGGCCATCTGATCGACACAGTTTTTCAACTCGGTTGCCTTCCGCACCAAGGAGGCTCGCACCTGGGTCAAATCGTCTAAGCTGGCGATAGTTTTGAGGTCGGCGGTGAATGCTACGAATTGGCAAGTGTATCTTTGATCGCGCTCCCCGACGGACTCGGCTATCCGCGCAAGCATAACCAACAGGTCTTTGATCTCATCGGTCTTGGCCTTCAGATGCTCTGCAGTTAGAGATCCCCACCGAGTCAGCAGAGCTTCGACCTGGATTTCAATCCACCGAATCGCCTTTGGTCTCGCGCCTTTGGATAGGGAAGCCTCCAGACCGGCAAGTCCTGCGTCGAGCTCATGCCCCGGTGCGGGGCAAACCTGGACAGCGCTTTTCCCGATGGCACGAAGCACAGACCGATAAGAATCGATCGTCACGGTGACAAGATCGTCTGCCTCCGGCTGGTTGTTCAGTTTCAGCGGTTCGGCTGAATTAAGGAACTGCTTTATCGAAATCACGGAGCACTTCTCTACTCTCTCACCTGCATTGCGTCACCGAAAGGACTGCACAATCTCTGAATTTCGATTTATTTTCCTCAATCTAACTCTTGATATCAGAGGTATTCGTTGGTGAGTGGCGCTGTAGGATGTATCGGCGAAATCTCTCCTGAGATGAGCAAGGTTGGCTGAAACAGGATTGGAATTTAGGGCCGCTCGTCTAGCCCATCGACGCTCTATCCAATGGCCAGACTCAAGAGAAGACGGTCAATATAGACCTACCGGGCGTAGAGTCTACCTTTTTGCGGGGTGATGCGACGCTGGTCTTTTACCACAATGGGAATGGAAGATAATCTCACCCCGTCGACTCTGAGGCATAAAACAAGTCAAATTCTTCATTGCGCTGTTGATCTGCCGCCTCCCTCGCTGGCGCAAGCGCTTCAGAATAAAGCACATGAGCGTGTTATTCCAAGATGGATTCGAGCGCCGAAGCGCCATCCGGGTGTCGGAAGGCAGCATAAACATACGGTAAGCGGTCCAAACAAGATCAAGTTGCGCGTGGCTAGAATCACATACAGCAGTTTGACCGCGTCCCTAAACTCCCACCATGAAGGTTCTTTACAACCGTGTCTTCATAGTTGGGGTCTTTCTGCTTCTCGCGACCCTTCTGATCGCAGAGGTGATCGTCACCAGGCCGCAGTTAGCGGTGCAGACAGAGTATCCCGACAGGGAAGTTCATACCGAGAAGGTTCTTTTCGAATTGAGCCAGACACGTTTGCTATTGGCAGATGCAGACGCGGGTCTGCGTGGATATCTTTACACCGGAGACCCGTCCTACCTCGAACCGTGTTCCAGCGCGGTTGCCGAACTCAAACCGCATATTGATCAGCTTTCGCTCCTGCTCGAAGAGAACCCGAAAGGGCGTGAGCATGTTGACAAGTTGCGGACGCTCTTAGAACAGAAGATGACGCTTATGTCGCAAACAATTCAACTGTCCCAATCCGGTTATTCAAACTTCGCCAAGACAGTGGCGTTGCCGGAAAGCGACCTAGTCATCATGAAACACATCCAGGAAATGACCAGTCAGATCGCTCGTGACGGTGCTTCTCTTCACAGCGAACGGTCTGCTATGCAACTGTCAAGTGTAGGGCGAACAGCTCTTGTTTATCTCGACAGCGGCATCTTAATGGCGTGCGTCGTCCTCCTTGCCGTCTACATCTCCGATCAAATTAAGTTCCGTGACCGTTATTCAAAGCGGATGCTTGAACGAGAAGCGTGGTTTCGATTGATTCTGGCCAGCCTCGAAGAGGGGGTCATCGCGACCGACAAAAGAGGCCGCATCACCTTTCTCAACCCAATAGCTGAGCGCCTCGTCAGCAGAACTTTCGAAGAGGCATCAGGGCAACCTGTCGAAAGTGTTTTTCAAATCTTCAACGAAACAACAGATTCTACTATCGCAAGTGCAGACAGGCGCTCAGAGAGATTGAAAGAGCCCACATACCTGATGCACGACACCGTTATGCGCTGGAAGGACGCCAACCTCATTCGAGTTGAGGACGGCGCGGTTCGGCTTATTGACCGTCACCTCATCAACGCAGGGCAAGTCCTTGTCTTTCGAGGCGACCCTGCGAACGCGCCTCTGAAGGGTGTGGGAAGCCGAATCTACCTTGTCAAACCGAATGGACGGTTCTCTCCGATTTCGTCAGACCCGTTAGCGTGGGCCGAGAAAGAACTCGCTCGCGCCGCGCGCATCCAGCGGCAAATTCTTGGTCTGTATCGCGATTATTCTCCGCCTGGTTTGATCGATCTATCCGCTCTGCTGGGGTGTGTACTCGAATCTTTCTCGAACACATTGCGCGAGAAACGGCTCACGGTTGAACGGGCAATACAGGATCGTCCCACTATTCTTGGCCTTTCCGCCGATTTGGATCAGGCAATCGCAAATCTTGTTTCTAACGCAATCGATGCCGCCCCATATGGTGGGACAATCCGCCTGGAGTTATCGTGCCATGAATCAGCAGAAGGAAAGGTAGCCCTGATCAGCGTTCACGACAATGGTCCTGGCATCGCGCCGTCAGACAAAACACGCATATTTGAGCCGTTTTTCAGTACGAAGGATAATGATGCCGGGTTGGGTCTGTGGGTTTGCAAAGGGATTGTGGAGAGACACGGGGGGACGATCCAAACCTACAGCGGCTACGGCACTGAGGAGCCGGGCACCGTTTTCAATATCGTCCTTCCCATCGAGAATGGGCCGTTTCATTATGAAGGGAATGCTCGACAGTCATACGAACCGCAGCGCTCAATGCCGCTGGGATTTGGGCGAGTCGGTCTGCAGTTTTAGGAATTGAATCACCGCACCAGAGGAGAAAGACAATGGCATTTGATGATATGACTCAGAAGCAGTTCGAGGAAGCTGTCGAACTCAATGGAATGTCCTTCATAGGATTCATGGGTTACGTGAAAGTAGCGGAGGGGTATTCTGTGAGTCATCTCAGCGCTGGGCGGACCCGCAGGGCCAAACTTACATATCTTCTCAAGGTCCGAGAGGAAATACTATCCATCCCTAATGAAGCCTGAAAGCACGCACATCCTGGCAGACCTATGACCTCACAACTTAGCAGACCATGAGAGGCCCGTAGTCTCACTAGTTGCATTAACTGGCACCGCCCGCAAAACATTAAGCGCGCTATGTCCTGTGAATTTCGCGTGAGCCGACGGTGTCTGTTGCGAATTGGGGGCATGGCTCACAGCCTTTATTTCGCAACTCTCTTGTAGAATCCTCGCCGCGTGTGCCTCAAAGGCGATCGCGGGCAGGGGCACACCAAACAGATACCCTTGAAATATTCGGCAACCATGCGCCTTGAGGAATTGAAACTGCTCGGTCGTCTCAACTCCTTCCGCAATTACCTCAAGGTTGAGGTTCCGCCCGAGATTGATGATCGTCTTCACGATTGAGGCGTCCAACGCATTGGTCACTACATCGTTCACAAAGCTCTTGTCTATTTTCAGCTGGTTAAGTGGTAGAAGCTTCAGTTGAGATAGAGAGGAGTATCCGGTCCCAAAATCATCTAGGGAAATCTGGATGCCGAGCGCCTTTAGTATCCGCATCTTCTCGATGGACTCACTCACTTTTTCCATGGCAGCACTCTCGGTGATCTCCAGCTTCAATCGGCTGGGGTCGACCCCCCTGTTTAGTAACACATCTCGCACCACCTGGAGGAACTGCGGGTCGGCAAATTGTCGGCTGCTCACATTCACCGCAATTGTGAGTTTGTTCAGCCCTGGCCTCTCACTCCATATCGCGAGACGGCGACATGCCTCTTCTAATACCCATGCGCCAAGCTCCAAGATCATACCGCCGCTTTCTGCAACGGGAATAAATTCTGTTGGCGATATCAAGCCACGCTGCGGATGGCGCCACCTCGCCAACGCCTCGCAACCTACGACTGTGTCATCTCTGTCGATTTGGACCTGATACAGGAGTTCAAACTCATGGCATTCGAGCGCGCGGCGAAGGTCCGCAATCAGCAGAGCTCGCGACGCAAGATCCCGCTCCATCTCGGGAGCAAACGAACATACGTTATTCCGCCCTTGTTCCTTCGATCGGTACATCGCCATGTCGGCCCGTTTCAGCAGATCGTCCACGTCGTCAGAGTCATCTCCCATCAGAGCAACACCGATGCTCGCCGTGCCTTGGTAGTCATACGTTCGCAGATGGTAAACCTCGCGCAATGAGTGGAGGATCTTTGACCCGATCGAATATGCGCTCACTCCGGCGGCCTCGAGGTCGCTACCCAGACCTTCCACCAACACCACAAACTCATCGCCCCCAAAACGGGCCACACAATCGTGGGTGCGCACCGCAGATTTGAGCCTGCCCCCAATCTGCTCCAGCAGAAGGTCACCGACATCGTGCCCTGCCGTATCATTTAGGGTCTTGAAGTCATCCATATCAATGAAGAAGAGCGCCCCGGCCTGACCGGTTATGCGCGAGGTTTGTAGCCCCTGCTGGATCCGTTCCCGAAGCTGCACACGATTGGGAAGTCCCGTTACCTCGTCGTAGTACGCCAGCCGATGAATGCGAGCACGTGAAGCCTTTTGTTCAGTCACATCTGTATTGATGACAAAGATCGAGGGAGCTCGCGCGCTCGAATGCCCAATTAGGCTTGATCGACTCATAACCGTCAGCTCGTTGCCATACTTGTCCTGCTTCGAGATCTCGCCGCTCCATCTTCCCGTCTCTTCGACCTGCAGGAGTGCCTTCTGTATTGCGTCGCGGCTTTCAGGGAACACATCGGAGATCCCGCGACCAATCACCTCTTTCTGGGTCCAGCTGAACATACGTTCCGCACCTTTATTCCAGTACAGAACGCGAGCGCTCGTGTCCAGCACAAAGATCGAATCCTGAGCGTTGTCCAGCAGTTCTGAGCGCAAAGTCAACACTTCATTCTGCTCGGTCAGGTCAAGGGTGGCCTTTTGCAGGCTCGTATTCAGAACGTCCTGTTCAATCTTCATACGAATGAAGTCGGTCAAGCGTTGATGGTTTTCTCTTCCTATCAGAATCATGACCAAAAAGAATGTGAGAAGCATGCTTCCCATTGCAAGTGAGATGAGCTGTCCACGCAAGAACAGGGCGAGGATAATCGGAGGGACTGATGTACCCACGAAGGCATAGAAAGCTGGCGGATGCGGAGAGTTCCGCATTGCGGCGCCCGCACTCAGACCCGCCACCGCAAAGGTCGCGAAAAAATAATTAATTGGATCGTGAGCCACAAATACAGTTACGGCAATGAGGCCCCAAAGGCAGCCCATCACCGCTGTGCTTAGAGTGTATAGGCGAGCCCATTGATTTGGCCCTCTGACCTCATATCCGCGCCTTGCGAACTGCAACCACAGAATGACTCTCCACAGCACCGCACAAAACGCCATAAATAGCCACGACAGAGTAATGCCCTTTGGAAAGACCCGCCACAGAACCGCTGCCGCGACGAGGATTACAACGCCATTGAGCAGCGGTACAGCGGGCGTGCCATAAAGTATCGTGATTACTTGCTTCTGTACGGCCAGGTCGACGATAGACGAAACTTTCTCGTTGTTCGTTGCTCCGTTCATCGACGATCTCTCTTGCGCTGCCATGTCAGATCGCATCGTGAGGTCAACGGTAGAGTCATTCATCGGGTCATTCCACTAACCTTATCGGTCATTTGCGTGGAGACTTCAGCCGCGACGCCAACGGAATTCGAGAGCTATTAGGTAAGTTGGGCCCTTCAATATGGACATCAAAGTGAACCTGCCGGTCAGATGTCGGAGCCAAGCAGAGTCAAGGCGGCCTTTGACTTGAGCTATGAACCCAAGGCGGGTTCGCTCAACTTCAGAACAGTGGGGTTGGTGTTGCCGGGAACGAAAACTGGTTTATCCGGCACGAATCGTCGAGAAAGATTGGCTATCCAACACGTTGGGCTTAGTGCTGGAGCGCAAATTCCAGAGCCAACGCACTGGAACAACCACGGAGACAGTCTCCTCTTTCAGGCAGGTCGAACCCGATCCCGCCCTCGATGCGGTTCCTGATGATTACAGTCCTCTCAAGTCACCCGCACTCTCTGGTTGTCCGGTCTAACTACGCCATCAGACTCAAAAGAGATGCTGAGGTGTTTGAACCACCGGAGTTCAGACTCTGAAGCAATTGAGCGGCAGAATCGGAGGGGGATGCGCTATCAGAACCCGAACCATAGTTCTCACTTTCCTGCGTAAGAGCACTCGCGCCAGAGGAATTGGACGATATGGAGGCCAGCTCAGATAAGGAGCTGCTAACTGCCGAATTGTCACCAGCACCCATCGCGTCAACTGCTGATCTTATAAGTTCGGTAATTTCCGCCTGGCTTGCAGCACCGGCGACAGTGGTTGCTGTCGCGGCGCTTGAGCCACTGGCTGAGCCGGAGCTGGCAGAAGAGGTTGCGTTCAACGCCGTAGAGTCTAAGGCGACGAGGTCGCCCTGAGCTGAGCTCAAATCGCCATTCTGCAAATCTGTTCCGAGCTGATTGAGATCACCGGCGAATGCCGTGGAACTACTGGAAGACGATGTTATATCTGACAACAGACTTGTCGTGACTCCGCTTGACGAACTTGTTACCGTCGATGAGGTTGACCCATTCACTGCATCTTCAGACAGTGTGACGTAATCCTGCTGAGCTGCGTTCAAATCACCGCTCTGGAGATCCTGTGAAACTTGGTTGAGATCGGTGATGAATTGATTCGCAGTGGAAGAAGAACTGGAAATCTGCGACAAGAGACTGCTGGTGATCGCGCTGACGGACATGGTATTTGTTCTCCTCCCGACCTGGATGCACTGTCTCGAACTTCCTATCGGCAGGCAGCGGCAGGACTTTAGTGCATCGCGAAGACTTCTATCGTCTGACCCTCACTAGGGCTGGACAGGCTAATCGGCGTAAAGCAGGGCGTCTTGATCAACCTCGGCGGCGGGTCGGTCAGAACAAGCCGCTGCGGCTTCGACGGTAGCCGTTCCGGATAGAAGACGAAATGCTTCATTCAATGTGTCCTCGATCCGGGTGTTCGGCCGATGCAAGCCGCGGGTTGCTCGCGAAACTACGCGGGACAAGGAATAACGATTTGGCGTGTGCTTGATCGCAGCGGATACGAGTTCAGAGCGCATGTGGTCCTCTTTCTTTCTTGATCGAAATAGCAGCGGCTTATTTGCCGCTCACAACGGCCCCGGACTCGACTGCCAGCAACTCGGTTTTTGGAGTGCGACTGCCCTGCCGGGCTCACCGCTTATGGTTGCGTGCAAAATGAGCTTAGCCACCAGACATTTCCTTGATGAATATGACCCGGGCATCCAATCGAACGCGAATGGCACAGATCTGCGCCAATGGAGAGGTAATGGGTATAGCGCTTATTGAGTTTGCGTACTAGCTGGTGGGAGAGAGCCGAATTGATAGGCCGCCCCAAACCGGCGGCGGCGGATGATACGGTCGGAGGGCAGACGAATCGCTGTGCATACCAGGCACCTCGCAGGAAAGATTGAACCCTTTCTTGTTGATAGAAGATAATGGCCGCGCTCAATACCGCACGTGACCATGGTCACGTTTCTGGCACGAATTGTAGAAAAGCGCCACGGGGCGCTAACGCGAAAGACCCAATCCGAACACGGACGTGAATAACTGGCCTCACGGCCTCAAATGAAGCACCTCGCCGTCGATAGAAACGTCGAGCGCTCGAGATTCTCATTGAACTCGTCGGGGTAGCGATTTGGGTTATTTGGCCCAGTTGCTGCGCGCCAACACCCAATCAGGCCCCTTTGCGTGACGCTTGAACATCCGTATGTGTCTCAAATCACGTGGAATATGGTTTGGTTGCGAGATTGCTTTGGTCCAGGTCAGAGATCACAACGGAGGAACCTCAATGTCCAAGTGCCTGAACTGCCACGAAGCCGGAAAGCACGCATTCTGCGGGCTGGGTCCGGAATCCCGCGCCTTCCTCGAAACGAATTCAATCACAACTACCTATGTGCGTGGCTCGATTCTCTTCCGCGAGGGAGACTTGAGCAATGCGGTTTACATCATGTGTTCGGGCAAGGTTAAGGTTTCGGCGACATCGAGAGACGGCAAGACGATGATCCTCCGGATCGCAGATGCTGGTGATGTCTTGGGCATGAGTGCAGCCCTAACCAAGGGCGAGTTTGAAGTAACCGCGGAGGCCCTTGAGCCTTGTCGCGTGCGGGTACTGCACCTCAGATACCTTACGGCGATGCTGGAGAGATTCGCAGATGCGAGCTTGGGAGCTGCAAGTGCGCTGGCCGAAGATTACCGCGCGGCATTTGATGAAGCGCGCCTGATTGCACTTCCCGCATCTCCCGCGGGACGGGTCGCTCGCCTCATCCTGGATTGGGCAAACGATGCGAAGAGGCGTTCCAACTCTCTGATTACGATTCCTCTGACTCACGAAGAAGTCGCCTCGATGACGGCTACGACGCGGGAGACTGTGACCAGAACCCTCGGGCGTTTTCGCAAGGATAAGGTCATTTCAACTAAAGGCGTCGTCCTCACTGTGCTTCAGCCAAAAGTGCTCGAGCGTTTGTGCGCATGCTAGGTTCATTGGTAAGGTAAACCCGTTGAGATCGCCGCGTTTTCTAGTAGCAACTGTCCCGTGATGTAGCAGTCATTCCTAGCGAAGCGATCTAGACCTTACGGATGTGTGATCGTGTCTCACAAAGTTCGATCCGGGTGACCGGACGCCACCATGTGGAGACGAATAGACGCGGACGTATGGCTTCCATTTTTTCGACGGCTCACCACCCCTTGAATCTTGCGTTGTATTCTTTCCCGCTCCTATCACTGATCGAAACATCGCAGGTGTAGGCGCTCTCAGGCTCCCCTTCAATCAGGTCTGGTCGACTGCCCAGTAGATCGTAAGTTGCAGTGAGCGTCGCGGAGCGCACGAACTTTCGGTCCGATCCGGCGGTCTTGACCATCGTAAGAAACATATCCGCGTACCACTTGGGTAGCTTAGAGATAGGCTCCTTCAGCAGTACATCCGGACCGCCTACGCCGTGAACCAAGTCTATCGTCAAGTTATCGCTTCCACTTTCCCGCGCGAATCGTAGGATGTGACCCATTGAACAGTCATCTACGGCGTAGTTCATTAAGCTCTCGTAAAAGAGCTGCCCAGGTTATGGGCAACTCCTTGCAGGACCTCGAATCTAGACATACACGTACTCCATCTCCGGGGAACACAATTCATTCGAGGCGACGCGATATCGCAAAAGATAGAACCTCAAACGAGAAGACATATCCGGAAGTCACCTCGTTGGCACCTTCGTTGCGGTTGATTCAAATCCGTTGTTTCCGAAACAACAAAGGACGGGCCCTTCCTGACACTTTGGCGGCATCGACAGAAAAACAGCCCCTCATCGGGGGCTACTTCATCAAGTGTGTCTGGCACGCGTTGTGAAATGGTAGCACCAATGGAAAGACAGAAAATTCAAATGCCTTATAAAAAAAAGGATGCTTCCCATAATGGGAAAGGCAGTTGAACGTCGATCGATCGAAACTCCACGCTCCCTAGTCCTACGGACGCTGCGAACTCAACAAATCGTAGGTGTTGCAAGTTTCTGCGCGTCCGGATCTCGGCAATGCTCCACTGCGTGAAGGTCACACGTTGGACCGGCGGAACTCTGGTCATCTTGCTACCGTGACCGGAGTCACGGACGACATCGAGGATGACACATTATTTTCAATTTATAAGACATAACGTGATTTGTTCAACGAGGTGCCTGGCATGCTGAGTACTACATCTGCCTTTGGACCGTCTCTTGCGCCGCCATTGCCTTGGGATGCACGCCTAGTTAGGCTGGCCCCAATTGAAACGACGGCAAGTCCAGCGAAGCTAGCGCCGCTTGCGCTGATCCTTTCAATCGGCTTGGAGCTGTCGTCCTACCGAACAGAGGATCAAGTATGGGGATCGTCTGGATACCATCTAACGCGGCAAGTCTGGCGTTCCAACGGGTACCGCGTTACACCATTAGACTCGGTTGCAAATGCCCTGGAGTGCATTCGCAACGGTGACTTCGATATAGTCCTCCTGGGCAACTCCGTCCCCCTGTACGACAAGAAGAGATTGACCGTCTTCGTTCGTTCGTTGGGCATTCCCGTGCGAATCATATCGGTCACCGATTTCCCGGCGGATTGCGCAGACTACGCAGACGCTACCGTCACCAGCGAGCCCCACAAACTCTTGCAGTGCATCGGAGAGGTGTTGGCGGGCTTAGCTGGGAAACTCTAGAGCAGAAAACACACCGACCCCATCTACATCCAGGGTCATAGGAGATTCAGTGCGCTCGCAACTCGTATCAGATGCTATTCGGTACAACCCAAACCGTTATCTCCTTTCCCGCGTCGTCGCACAGGCGACACGCGGTTTGCACCGGCCAAGTACCCGGATGGAGGACACATTGAACCATGCCTTCCGTCTCTTATCCCCCCGCCCCACCGCAGAGGTCACGGTTGATTCGCCTCCACGACTAGCTACCGATGAGCTAGGAAGCCTGCTGTGCGCTGATTGCTCTTCAGGGATGCACGCTCCCTCGGCCTGAAGATCAATCGACTGCAAAGTTGAGATCTCAGACGTTGGCGGAGACCTCCAAACGCCCCACCTGCGAGTCACTTGATCCTGCTCTACCTGAAAGGTGCTCGGATGCCTAGATTAGCGAAATATATAGCCCTCCGCATTTGCTTCGGCATCGTGTTTGGCTTGTGGCTTCACGAATATGTGTCGAACCCGTTTTACTGCTCGGCCGCCGCTATAGCGGTTCTTATATTTCTCGCGTGTCCCAAAGTCTTCGTCGAGCTGCACAGAGGACGGATGGCGTAGCTACGCAGGCCCTTTTCTCTGTGTCACCGCGACTGCATCCGTAAGCTGCAAGACCACCTCTAACCATACAAACGGGCAGCAAGGCGCTTGTCACCGCGACGTTGGTCCGGTACTTAGGCCACATAATCTACTTTGCGATTTGGCGTGGAATGCGATTTGCAAGAGCGCGGACGCCAATATTCGACCTGCTCGGAGGAATGCGTTTTGGCGACGCGGTCCATTTGTCACCCTTCCAATTTGGGAAGGGGGCCTTATCGGAATTCTTGAATTGAAGGATCAGTTCTCTCACGCGGCGGCGCCTGCCGATCAGGTTGTCGACTAACGCATCGAGCTCGCATACGTCTCCCCCATACCATTCCCGGGGGACACCTTCAGCAATCTCCCAAAGCGTTTGAGGATCAAACTGTTCGATACGGCTCAGCCAGGGCTCAAAGCTCTCCCATCCGATGACGGACGAATAGGCACACCGTTGGCCAAATACACCCTTGAGCGGAGCGTCCGGAAAGTTCCATCCACCCATATTGAAGCAAGCTCCCTGGTCGATGAACACAGCAGTATGGCCGCGTTCTACACCATTCTGCCGATAGACAACTTGCCGATAGTCCGCATTGCATGTCCACTTGTCGAAGGGGAGGATGCCAGGAAACTGATTTAGATTCCGGGCATTTAGAAGTTGCTCATCCCGAAGGTAATCGTCCACCTGGCTGGAAATCATTCCGCCCGCGAACTGGCTCCCAAACTGGAGGCCGCTTAGGCATAGCTCACGCTTGTTCGCGCTGTGGTCGATGTAGAGGGGAGGAGGAGTGTCGATGATTGACTGGCTAACATCGACGATTCCGCTCATTGGCACCGACAGGCCGACGGCGTCTGCGATCTGAGTCGCGAACAATTCATTAGCAAGTATTCTCAGGTGTTGCGGATTATTCTTGAACTTTACGATCCATAGATTGTTATCATCCCCCAACATCAATCGGCTCTGAGATCCGCCGCGCATGCGGGAGATCGTCTTGATCGCCTTTACACATGGCGTAGGTGACCGGATGTTCCGCGATCGCTTGCTCGCAGAAGTATTGCTGGTACACAAGGAATCAGGCGGTGACACAGAAGCGAGAAGATGGATCAAGATCGGACCGCCTTAGAACACAGCGTGGCGAGGGGCAAGAGTCGGTGAACGAGCTGGATCTGTGATAGGAAAACGTCAGATACCGGGCGGAAAGACATCGATCGGGGCTTGTCTTGGCAGTTCGCTGTAGACTGCTCCGTCTATGGCCTTTCTGTAACCTATAGGTAGCATCGCGAGACTGAATGTGACTTGTGTCACCATCAAAACACACCTTTAGTAAGCGGTAAGAATTACCTAAGTCCGAGACCCATTTTGGGACGCAAAACTATCAATCTGAGCCTCCACTCGAACAGGGTTATCCTCTGCGGAGCATCCTACCGTGATTCATGTCGAAGCTCATGCCGACCTATTCGAGAGTTACCCTGCCGGGCAGGGGCTATGCAGAACGCGGAGTGCCGATGGCGACGGCAGTGTCGTGTGATGCTTCGTGGCGACGAGCTATCGAGCCTCTCCCATTTGTAGACTCGGTGGTTCGCGCTCTGCAGTCCGATATTTGTGATCGGCATTACGGTGCGCGACCGCAACAATAGATAAAGTCGCAGCATGGATACATGTGATTGGGTTCGTCGAGTGCCGATTGAGGCACTGTATGTGATTCCTGGGATCGCCGGCGTGATCAACGCGGGCGTCTTACTACTTCCGCGAGTAGACAAGCATTTGAAGTTCACCAACGCTGAAAATGGTGCGATCAGTGCGGCGTGCCTGGGGGTGGCCTTCATTTGCCTTCACGCTGCGATCATGAAGACTCGGGATCAAGTTCAAAGTAGAGGCACAAGCTAAACAGGACACTTGATGCACCTGAGTGGGGTGGTGGCTGGTCGGTAGATATCTTTTCGGCCACCTGTATAGATATTCCGCGATGTAACGGAATGCCAAGTCCGGAGCGTGTTGGTCCCCCGGAGGGTCAGCCAAACAGCGGAAGCCGACTACGGTGCGACCGGTCTGCCTTGAGGTTTTGTGCCCTTTGTTGGCGACGGACGCAAGCAAGCTAAGAAAGAATCCATCTATGGATTCTTTTACGATTTTGCCGATATATGAACGCATGCATACGAACGGACTTGGGGTTGGCTAATGGATGCACTGAAGGAGTTCAACGCTACCGGGATAGAGGTTGAATCGATGCGAAGTCTTATGGATGGACTCGTCCTCTCGTTGGTTGACGCGAAAGAGAGCGTGACGGTAGAGGTGATGCCATCGGTTCGCGCAGTTGCATTCGTCATTACCGTGGCCGCCGAGGACTTCAGACGGCTGGGCGGACAACATGGGGGAATACTTAATGCTCTCCGTACGATCATCGGGGCGGCCGGTAAGAAGTTTGGGATGAACTGCTCGGTGGATTTGCAGGAAGAGATTCGATAGGTTCGTCTATTATTCAATGTTTGACGATCTTCGGAGGACTTCTTCAGAGTTCGCTCGTCGGCACTCTTGCCAGTCGTTTGCAACGCTTCGGGTAGCTGACCAACGAACAGTTCCCAACGGCGTACTCGCAACCTGCTCCGGAAATGGTCTTACATGACCGTCCCGTTTATCAGATAGAGCACGCAGCGCAACTCGTCATGGCCAGCAGACTTGATCTCCACCTAAAGGCCAAATACATTTGCGCAGACCTGTCAATCGCCCTTCGCTTTTCCCTGCAGTGGCGCGGCGGACCATATATTTCGAGGAGCTTGACGTCGAACCTCAATGTCCTGTGATCGTGCGCAAGCGAATCATTGAGGGGGCAATGGAGAAACGCGATCGGTGGAACCGTCGAGCAGGAGCGAGGCATCGGTGCAATTTCTTCATGCGTGAGCGACATGGTGATGAGCCAGTTGGAACGGCCTTTCGCATGGTCTGCCCAGTCGAGCAATAGGTGGGCAACCTGCCCACCGGCGATGTATAGAGTCCCATCAGTGGGGGCGTGCTCAAAGGCTGCGCGGTAATCTTCCGCGAGCGCGTTGGCGGCCCCAGAGCTCGCATCGCCATAGATCTGCAACATCGTCCTGAGGTGCTTCAATTGCAGCACGCGGACACGACACGGCTCCAGAGCTTCCGCTGTAGCTTTGTGCTCTCCGCTTGCCAGGGCCGCGCTCATGCCCAACATGTTCGACACGCCACCTGAAGTTGAATCTCATCCTCAAAAACCAAATGCATCCCGAACTATTGGTGCTTACCCAGCCGGTTGAGTTTGCCGAGATCACTGTAGGCCGGAGGATGATTGCAATCTTCAAAGCTCTTTATGAGCACGAAGCGATTCGGATTGTACTCAAGCGTCACGAGTTTCTGCGAGGTATAATCGTGTGGTATGTTGAGATACTGGGTGTCGTGGCTGCGGAACCGGTTCGATAAGTCTTTGCGCTGCCCGCAGTGCGGTGATTATAACGGCGAGACAGACGATTGCCCTACCTGCCGCTTATGGCTCGAGCGGGAGCTATTCAATCGCGAATGGTGAAAGTGACTGATTCCGAGTCCAACAGCACGTTTCTAGCAGCTGAACTGTGACCATTGTTTCCGCGCGCGAAGATCATAGCGGGATGCCCGTAGGGTTTGGCATCTAGTGGGTGTTGAGTGAGTGCCTCGAGTCAGCTCCCGGCAGCCTACCCACACAGGTCTCGTCTCACCACGTGGAGACAAGTTACAGGGGCAACTCGATCTAGCATGAGCATCAATTCGGCTGATAACCCCGAGAAGCTGAACCTCCGAGGGGAGTACTCTTGTTTTTGGATTTATAGGGCCGAACCGAAGACTGCTTCCGTGGCTGGTTCCAGAACTCAGGTTAGCGCATTCCTGCTCTAACCTTATAGTCAGGCGGCCTAGTGTCAAAAAGCTGATCAACAAGTTCGGAAATTCGAGCAACGTTCCATTCCCCAATTGGAAGCGAGCCGGAATAACTGTGGCCACGTCGCACACTATCCTGTCGGCCGAAGAATGGCCGCATGCCTAACCCCAGTCAATTGCCCGCAACGAATCCCGATCAGATGCACGCGTCTAGATGAACCGATCGACGCGATTGCTATAAGCACTCCTTCTGGAGAGTCCTTAGCCTTCCCAAATCACGGCTACAGTGATTGCTGCCAGACAGTCGCCTTGTCCGACGCCAGTATGCGACGAAACAGCTAATGGCATGACCTGAAACGTGCGCGGGAGATCTGGCACCGAAGGACAAACCGCATTTCACTCTTCATCGGTCTGAACGTGCAGGTCAATCGTGGGCGAGGATTTGGCGTTTCTTTTCTCTGAGTTGAAGCGATGACTTGTGAGACAAGTTGCAAGTCTTCAACTTCTACTCTTCCCAAAAGCTGGATTTTCTTCGGATTTGGCCGATGTCTAACTTGCCAAACTCCCAGGGAATCTGATCATGCAACCACGTTGTTTATCCGGCTTGATTTCAACTGCAGCACTGACGCTCGTTGTGGCCTGTAGCTCGGGATGTGGTCCGATAATCGATGTCCCGGTTGTTTCCTCATCATCGGTGGCGATGTCATCATCCTCTGTCATGTTCGGTCCCGTTATATCTGGCACGTCCAGCTCCGCTCAAACGGTAACGCTGTCCAACACGGGCAATGTCGCTTTAGAGATTTCTAGTATCGTTTTGAGCGGTACCTACGCGAACAGCTTTAGAGAGTTCAACAACTGTTTGGGAAGTCTGGCAGCCGGAAGAAGCTGCACAATCACCGCCGCCTTTAGTCCTGTTACGACAGGCGCTTACTCCGCGGCAATAACAATCACTGATAGCGCATCCCCATCGGTTCAAACCATTAGCCTTAGCGGCAACGCGCCTCCCATTGCGCTGGGTATAAATCCAGCAGCCGCAACACTGAGTAGTGGCCAATCCGCGCAACTGATAGCAACTGTGGCCAATGCCGCCAATCAAGGCGTTACGTGGTCGATTTGCCCGTCTGGAGTAGGCTCAATCAGCGCATCAGGCTTATACGCAGCTCCGACAAACGTAACCACATTGCAGACGGTGACTGTAACTGCAACCAGTCAATCGGACACAACTGTGTATTCGTCGATGACGATAACGCTTGTGGCCTCGATCACGGTGCTTGTCAATCCGACTGCCGAGTCACTCAATAGTGGTCAATCTGCCCAACTTACAGCGGCGGTAACGGGCGCATTGGATTCTTCTGTCACGTGGAGTGCGCTTCTTGGCTCAATCACGCCGGGAGGTCTCTACACTGCACCATCTAACACGGGTAGCAGTGCGCTGACTGATACGATCACGGCGACGTCAGTTGAAGATCCCACAAAATCCGCGACTGCAACTGTTACCGTCTCGTCCGGGCTGGTTGGCTGGTGGCCGTTGGATGAAGGGACAGGCCTGATGGCCCATGACATCTCCGGGCAAGGCAACAATGGCAAGTGGAGCGGCGCTCCGAGCTCTCCAAACGATACGTACTATACAACGGGATTGATTGATTCCTATGCAGGATACTTCGATGGCAGCGACAACGAAGTTACCATCGGAACACAACCTGTCTATCAGTTCACAGGACCATTCACAATCTCAGCATGGGTCAGTACTGTCGTCAGCGGCACCATTCTCACCATGCAGAATGGTGGCGACAATGGCTACAACGTGGCAATAAATTACGGAGGAATTCTCTTTTGCGTCTACGCTAACGCCACTCAAAGCTGCACTGGCGGCGGACAGTACCCCTTGAGCAAACCTGCATGGACATATTTTACAGCGGTGTTCGACGGATCGAATATTTCCGTCTATGCAAACGGTGCGTTTGTTGCATCCTCTCCCGCCGCGACTCCCACGGCATCGAGCGGGCCTCTTGTCTTCGGTGCCGCCCAAAGAGGCGGCTATTCGAACTTCACCGGAGCCCTCGATGATATCCGGATCTATAACCGCGCCCTTGCCGCCAATGAGATTTCCTCACTCTACAACACAGTTGTCGGCACTCCGAACGCGCCCACAAATCTTCAGGCTTATCCAGGTAACGGTCAGATCGGACTCTCGTGGAATACTCCAACCCAAGGTTCCACTGTCACTAGATACGAAGTAGATTTTCGCCAACACAATACTTCTGTGTGGTCCACGCTTTCTCCCCCTAGCTGTACGGCCACCTCCTTCACGGTTCCTGGTCTCACCAATGGCGTCAGCTATGACTTCGAAGTAACTGGGGTCAATGTGGCCGGCGTGGGGCCGCCGAGCGATATGCTGACGGCAACACCGACTGCAACCCCTCCCGTGATAACCGTAACGGTTACACCACAAATGACCTCAACTTCACCTGGAGCCACTGTAGGCTTTACAGCGGCGGTAACGGGCGCATTGGATTCTTCTGTCACGTGGAGTGCGCTTCTTGGCTCAATCACGCCGGGAGGTCTCTACACTGCACCATCTAACACGGGTAGCAGTGCGCTGACTGATACGATCACGGCGACGTCAGTTGAAGATCCCACAAAATCCGCGACTGCAACTGTTACCGTCTCGTCCGGGCTGGTTGGCTGGTGGCCGTTGGATGAAGGGACAGGCCTGATGGCCCATGACATCTCCGGGCAAGGCAACAATGGCAAGTGGAGCGGCGCTCCGAGCTCTCCAAACGATACGTACTATACAACGGGATTGATTGATTCCTATGCAGGATACTTCGATGGCAGCGACAACGAAGTTACCATCGGAACACAACCTGTCTATCAGTTCACAGGACCATTCACAATCTCAGCATGGGTCAGTACTGTCGTCAGCGGCACCATTCTCACCATGCAGAATGGTGGCGACAATGGCTACAACGTGGCAATAAATTACGGAGGAATTCTCTTTTGCGTCTACGCTAACGCCACTCAAAGCTGCACTGGCGGCGGACAGTACCCCTTGAGCAAACCTGCATGGACATATTTTACAGCGGTGTTCGACGGATCGAATATTTCCGTCTATGCAAACGGTGCGTTTGTTGCATCCTCTCCCGCCGCGACTCCCACGGCATCGAGCGGGCCTCTTGTCTTCGGTGCCGCCCAAAGAGGCGGCTATTCGAACTTCACCGGAGCCCTCGATGATATCCGGATCTATAACCGCGCCCTTGCCGCCAATGAGATTTCCTCACTCTACAACACAGTTGTCGGCACTCCGAACGCGCCCACAAATCTTCAGGCTTATCCAGGTAACGGTCAGATCGGACTCTCGTGGAATACTCCAACCCAAGGAGCGATTGTGACCAATTACATCGTAAATTACCGCCAAAGCGGCACCCAACCTTGGATAGCATTCTTGCATAATCCGTCCGTCGTTAATGCTCAGGTGGTCACCGGCCTTGTCAATGAAACTAGCTATGACTTAGAAGTGATTCCTGTGAGCGCCCTCGGCGAGGGTATAGCCAGCACCATAGTGAGCGCAATACCGACAACCAGCGCATCGTCCGGGGGAGGATCATCTGGAAGTGGTTCTTCCGGAGGAAGCTCATCGGTGGTCCCGTCTGATGACGATGAATTTATAGGTCCCTTTTCTTCATGGCTTAACGTGAAGACCGACTTCGGCGCAGTTGGCGATGGGGTGGCCGACGATACTTTAGCTTTCCAATACGCCTTCAATGCACTCGAATCCCCATCCAGCCATTCAAGTGTCCTTTACATTCCTGCAGGAACTTACAGGATTACATCGGGCCTAAGTTACGTCTCAACTGACTGTGCTACATATTGCACAGGAAAAAGCATCGTAGGCGAGAGCCCGTCTAACACAACATTAGAATGGCAAGGAGGTGCTTCAGGGGGCGCGATGATCACCCTTGATGGTATCAACCGCATGCAGTTTAATCGCCTAACGTTGGATGGGGGGGGGGCCCAGATCACACTCGTCAGCGAAACGATGCATCAAGGTTGCTGCTATGACGGTTCGAACGAATATAGCGATAATGTATTTGAAAATGCCGCCATCGGTCTGCAGGCGGGCGATGATACTGTAGGGTGTTGCTCCGCCGAAACCAAGGTCGACCGAGATATATTCGTGAATTTGACCAAGGCGGGAATTAGTTTGGAGGATTGGAATGCGCTTGATTGGTACGTCCGATATTCGACCTTCGAACACGACAATTACGGCGTCACAAACGCTTATGGTGCAGGTGGGGGCATGCATCTGGACCACAATCTATTCGAATATAATAATGTAGATTCCGGCTGGGGTAATGGCACGAGCCAGTCCTATACCTATAATACTTCTTACCATTCAGGCACCTTCCTTTCAGGTAGCCCCTACGGTAATTCAAGTATCCTCATCGGAAATACGATCCTGATGCCGCAAACTGCGGCGATTTCAATGCCTGGTATTGGTCCCATAACCCTCCTCGGCAATACCATCGAGGGATCCATCACAGCGGCGCAAGGGGGGCCACCAGTCACATTCGCGAATGGTGCCGTCTCAATTCCAAATTCCTATGTTATGTCCATGGGCAATACCTATGTTTCAGCTACTCCGTTTTCGGTTCAAAACATAACATATGCAGCGAATGAGATAAGTGGCGGCCTAACCTCCATTAGTGATGCTGTTGTGGCCGCCTCAAGTATAAAAAATGCCATCCCGATGATGCCGGGACCTCTCCCAAACTATAACCGCACAATCTATGAAGTGCCGCAGGGCGCTACCGGTGAGACCATCCAACGGACGATTGATCAGGCGATCGCGGAAAACAACGGCAACCGGCCGGTAGTTCATATTCCATGGGGCCAATATTCCGTCAACTCCACCATCACGATACCTGGCAATAGTGATGTGCAGATCGTAGGGGACAATATGCAGACGATCGTTAATTGGACCGGATCAGCCTTATGTCCGGTCTTCGCATTGCTTCCGCCGAGTCACGTTACGATCCGCAACTTCACGATCAATGCAGGTTCGGCTACAGCGGGGATTGAAGTCGAAGGATATGACCAGCCGGGGGATCGCATTTTTGCCAACTTCGTCTCGGAGAATGTCGCTGGCTCATCTCATAATCTCCTGGTAAATGGCTTCGATAACACTCTTATTCAAATGGATGATTTCGGCCATGGGGGCCTTTCCAGCCCTTCCACCGCAAGTGTGTTAGTTGTCGGTGGACCCTTATCTCAATCGGGAGCTACAACGCCGGGCTATACGGGTCTTTTCATGGGATCCTCTTGCTGCAACAGTGGCCCTTCTTATCGTGTGGATAATGGGGGGACCATCGTCCTCACAGGGTTCTGGTACGAACAAGGTGGTACGCAGTGGCTTGACCTCGATGGCGGATCAGGAACCTTTATTGGCTACGAAGATAATATAGCCGTCGATTCCTGGGGTCCCCTATCGAGCGCCCTACCCGCCCTTACCGCCAACAACTTTACGGGTGCCGTCACCGTCGCGAATAGTGGAATTCAGAACAGCTACTTCAACGTTGCTGGGTCGACGCCGGCCAATTTGCTCCTTCTCGCTGATGGCTTCAATTCTCTGGTAACTCCCCCAGCCATTGCAAATACGAATACGAACCCCAACACTCAGGCGGCTACAATCTATCCGACGTGGACGTTCGGAAGCACAGAATACGCAGTCTCAGACGAAATCTCCCCCGGCACATCACGGAATGAGCTTCTCCAGAAGTCGCTCACTCAGCTTGTGGGTTACAAAGATCTACCCATCAGAGATCTTCCTAGTACGAATGAAGATGTTCGGTTGATGGACGTTATAGTGAACAACGGTATCAACAGTTATGATTTTGAGTCGGCAGCTTCAGGACTATCGCCGACGAATCAGGTTAAACGGACGCTTGGCAAAGTTGCGTTAGGCATTGCGGCTCCCACTTCACGTCCCAGCAGCCCATGGTGTAAGCGAATCGATGAGTCCGGAACTGAGGCCAAGACTTCTGAAATGGATGTCAATCACGGGCGATCAAACGTCGCGTCTAACGGCATACAATTACCCCTACCCCGTCAGACTGGTAGCTGCAATGAGACACAATGATGCTCGCAACTGCTGGAAGTCGGCGCCCGAGGCACCTCAAGTCACACGAATCTGGCAAAGTAGCTTGGCGCGTATTGTGAAGCTATCAACGTATGTATGCAACTAAGTGATTTGTGCAATCTTAGGACGGTAGCTGCGCCTTGGCAATTGGCACTGACTTGCATGTGTTCATCGTATAGTGCTATCTCGGCACAAACTGTAAGAAGCGTGTCACATTATTAGACCTTGACCACGATCTATCGCGTACTTTGCATATCCACCCCAAAATGGGCGCCTTCGCAGCGTTATTCATTCAAGCCTTGCCTAATCTCTGAGTGACGCGGGTCACAGCGTTAACCTAAATCGGTGCTTACGATAAGATTAACAATTAAATCTACGCTAGGTAATTTAGCCCCCGAGAGGGGGCTTTTTTGTTCGGGCGGAACGGCCCGTCGATATGGGATTGGTTCGCTCGGTCGACTCCGAAGGCTAAACCTGCGGGCCCCGACTTCGAAGGAGCAATGCTTTGGCAATTGCGACTGCGCCGTTCGTTCGCCTTTTGACGCCAAAGATTTAGGAGGTGCCCTTCTGGTGAAAGTTGTGCGGAGCCCTAGTCTGAGTCGAAGTGAGGCCGCACCCACCCCGGCGGCCATATTCTGCAGACGACAAATGCTTCTGGTGCTAGTGATCCGCTGCTCACGATGACTGCATCGTGATCGCAGCTGCCGCGGACCGCCTGTCACACAGGAGAACCCGTCCGAAGACCGGCACCCAACGAGGACCTTTAAATTAGGGGCGGTCCCAGACACTCAAGCTAAATAATTGCACCCACCAGAGCGCTGCCCTGTGATCTCTTCAACGCTGGCTAGGGTGAAGGAGCGAAAAGAACCGACGCGATCTAACATTCGCATGATGTTCGGATGCGTACCTCGTAGGTCGTTCAAATTTACTATAGCCTCCAATCCCTGTTGCAATACTGGAGCCGCGTGCATTTGCCTTTTATCCAAAGCATAGAGGTAGTTACCTCCGTTGCGCGCCACCATCCCCGGCCAGGAGGCGAGAGGCTCAAAACCCATGGAATTCTCCGACGTTCCATCCGCAAATATGTGCGTGAAATGCATCATTTGGGCCAGAGCGATCGTGCGTTCCAGACTCTCGAAGGCATAGCCTTTTGCTGGAGATGTGAACCCTTCCTGTTCCCAATCGAATCTCAAAAGCTCTGCCGTTTGTTTGACCTCGTATTCGGTGCCCTGCTCAAGTGGCCAGTCAATGCCATTCATGATTTGCACAAGCTGAGTATTCCTCGAGCCACCCCCAAAGAAAACCAACAGATGCCGTACTTCATCCGTGGAAGACCTTAGTAACGTCGCGTAAAGCTCGGGGTTCGGCAGTTTCATTTGACTTCTGCTTTTATTCATCGACGCAAGAGGAACTCATCTTGAGTGGTAGAGCTCAAAGCGATTAAGACCGAGCCAGTCCGCAGGCAGGGAACGGCGGATATAAGCCACACTTCGGCGAGTCTCTGGTCACTCTTGATCTCGCATTTCTTCAAAACCGTAGTAAGAGTCTCGAATGGATACTCTTTCCAGCCGCTGTGGGGTGTGAGGTGGCAGGCAGATATATCCTTCGGTGGAACCCGCCTTACTCCTGCTCTATTGATAGCTCGCGCCGAGATCGAACTGTCCACGCTCGACGGGAACGTCAGAACCGCAGCCGTAGATAACGATCACGACTCGACGGGGCAGTATCGCACGGCTGAGCCCGATATACCCCTTCCAATATTCTCCTATGCTGCGGCCATATCGTCCTAAGTCGTGCGGTTGGGCTGTGCGACGCCCGAGTTCGGTAGGTAACCCAGTTTGCCGCTGGTTGTGTCCTGGGGCGGCGGTTGAGCGGTTACGGTCTCTACATGAGCAGCAGTGAAAGGCAGTACCTGCATAGCCCCCAAGTCTCACATCTGTTCAATCCGGTGCGGCTACACATCCATGCCACCCTTCTGAGTCACACCGCAAAACCCTAAAGTGAGCAACGTTGGGGCCGATAAGGTCAGTGTAAGGGTGACTTGATCTTCACGGATCAATCTGCTCTTAGAACAAAATCTAAAACGAATGCGCTCGGCTCAAACAACGCCAATCTGTGAATCCGGTTGGTACTTAAGGGATTGCCCAATTACTATGCGACCGATAATGTTCGCTGCTCTTACGCTTTTCGCTCCCTTACTCGGGGGATGTTGCGACAGTTACACTTCATTACCCAAATCTGTCGCTGTAACGACGGGTAGTGGCGGTATGGTTGTCGGGGGGCAGCAACCGGTCACGAATGCGTCAATCCAGGTATATAGCGTAGGTATAACAGGCGATGGCTCGATCGCAACGCCAATATTGACCAAAGCAGTCACCACGGATGCGAATGGGAGCTTCAGCATTTCGGGGTTGTACTCATGCTCAAATGCAACCGAAGTATACCTGACAGCAACAGGCGGTGACCCTACTCCGGGTTTGACCAATTCGAACCTGGTGATGATGACGGCGCTGGGACCATGCACATCACTGAATCCAGGATCACCTATTGTCGTGAACGAGCTGACGACGGTAGCTGCTGTAAATGCACTGGCATCCTACATGACCTCGTACTCATCTGTCGGATCGGGTACCGGTGATAGCGCTTCTCTGGATTCTGCCTTCACGGTCGCCACTGAACTAGTAAATCCTGCAACAGGAACGTCGCCTGGAACAAACGTGCCAACCGGCTATACAGTACCAACGGCGCAGGTTAACACGATGGGTGATGTCATTGCCCCGTGTATCAACTCTGGGGGCGGGATTGCCGGCGATGGGAGCCCTTGCGGAAATCTCTTCAAGCTCGCGACGCCATCAGGTGGCTCACACCCAACCAACACTGTTGGGGCGCTGCTCGATTTAGTGAAGAATCCTAGTCTAGATGACAGCTCGCTTAGTGCGTTGATTCCGGCGGACCCGCCATTTCAGCCACAACTAACCGAGCTGACGCAAACCTTTCCTATCACATTGACTGCCCCCCCCGTAGCCGGATCATTGGTGCTGAGCCCCACGAACATCTCCTTTCCGGCGACGCCGGTCGGCGGTAAATCACCGGTGCAGGCTGTAAGTCTAACGAACAGCAGTCCGTACGAAGTCCCAGTCTCAAATATTGCAATAGTGGGAGCCAATCTCGCAAACTTCTCGGAGACAAATGACTGCCCAGCCACATTGGCGGTTGGCGCGCTTTGCACTATCCAAACAATCTTCGCACCACTTACTTCAACCGAATCTAACGCAACCTTGCAGGTAAATGGAGGATTGGTCAGCATCACACTCTCGGGAGGTGTTGCATCCCCAGCGTGGCCGACCGCGTTGCTTGCGGCAAATCCCTCCCTGTATCTGAATTTCAATGAAAGCACATCGAGCTTTCTCGATCAGGTTTCTGGGCTGGCATTTTCAACGGGTGGTGGAATGGTTACGCCCAGTCAACCCGGATTTGATAACACTACCCCTCGTAATACCTCGGCAGAGTTCGCCTGGAACGCCTGGAACGCGGCACCGAACGCCACTCTGGCCGATCTCGAATGGGACGCTCCGTGGACGATGATGATTCAAGTCGACAGGCTCAATTGGAACAGAACCGGATCCCTCGTCCTAGCTAGCAAGGGAGATATTTCAAATCCAACAAAGAGTTGGTGGAAGCTCACGCTCGGAATGGTTTGGGGAAATTTTTCTCAACTATGCTTTACAAGAAATGGCGGAGGGCCAGGTGCTGTCCAAGACGGCATTTGTACGGCCCCGGTAAGTAACGATCCAATCGGTTTCGATGCGATGCCGAATGGATTTAACTACAACATCGTCGTCGAGAGTGACGGAACAGGTGCACCACCAAGCATGTACATTAACGGCCTACAGGTTCAATCCGGGTCCAACCCGCAAATTCCTGGAGGGTCAAATACTACTGCCGATGGGTTTGGTTTTGTGAATCTCAGTGTCTCGGGCGGAACGGGCTATGCCGACTTGACTGGGTTCACATCGACCGGAGGAGGACCGGATTGCCATGTGACCGGCCTCATGTGGGCGAGTGAAGGAATACCTTACAATGGCGACTGGATTCCGAATGGCTCCAATAACTATGGGTGCACGTCGAGTCCGACGATTGTTCTAACTTCTCCGTCGGGAACCGGGGCAGTAGTTACGGCGACGCTCGGAGACGTGTCAATGAACTCGACAGAATATCCGCTGATGGTACCAGGCTATGTGAGTGGAGGGACTTACTACGGAATTGCAGGGACAACCAGCACACAAAGCCCGACCTACATAGACGAGTTTGCGATTTTTCCGGGTACTCTAAGTCAGGCCCAGTTGCAAACCCTCTTCTTTCAGACAAAATTCTATCAGGGACTCGTAAACACTGCGTCCCCCAAGCCGGTCGTGATCGTAGATGATGACACCTACGACGATATTGACAACGAGTTTACTCTTGAAATGGCGATCGCACTCCACGAAGCTGGGTTGATTACGCTGGCAGGAGTTGTAGTTGACTCCAATGCTCCAGGCAGCGCAGCTGGTTGGCGTCAGATGTTAGATTATGCGGGGTTGCAGAACGTCCCGGTCTCTATTCCACCTGGCTATCCTAGTGGTGACCCACCTCCAACTTCCATTCTTATGGCCTACAACTCTGCGACGCCGATGACCCTTGCCGCTTATGAATCTTCGACGACAATGTATCGGACGATCTTTGCTGAATATCCGACCACACCGATTAAGGTACTTCTGGGAGCTCCGAACTGGTTGGGATTTGCCGATTTCATGCAATCGCCAGCCGACAACATCTCTCCACTTACCGGACTGCAATTGGTCGCACAGAACGGCGCAAATGGTGGGGTAGCTTTTGGTCAGGGCTACCTCTGGGATACTAGCGCTAACGGGGCATACATCGTCGCGAACAATCAGACAATGCCTATCATATGGATCGGTGGGACCCCAATGAACGCAGGACCTGGGGTGCTTTCGACTCGCAACGACAATGATCCGATGTATCTTTTTGCCAATTACATTGGTACCGACGTCCGACAATGCTACGACTGCCTCATGGTTGAGGCGGCTGTAAGTAGCCTATTCACATTCGGAGTTCAAGTGAACTATAGCGGAGGAATCGGGTATGCAAACTCGACTCCCTTCACCCTCTCGGGTGGTGGGCCAAACTGTCAGGGTTCGGGCTTTATGACAGCGAATGCCGGCGTGCCCAACGGAATCCAGTTTAGCTGGGGACAGAGCGCAGTTGGTGTCTACTCGGGAATTGGAAGCGGGTGTATGTCCGCGCCCACGGTCAACCTTATTGGGCCAACGGGGTCTGGTGTGACGTTAACGGCCACACCCAGCCCTTGCGGCAAGATAACAGTAAGTGGTGGTGTAGCAAGCTTCAGCACGAATAGCTGTGGTAAACAGTACGTGTCTCCAGGCACTTTCAACACGAATCAAAGCCCAATTAGCGGTGTAGTGATGACGTGGTTCATCAACTCGTTAGTTGATCCTATCCCATGAAGATTCAAAGTGTAACGGAGCTTTTCGGGATTGCAATACCTACCTGCCGCATAATTGCGCAGATCCGGCAACAGCCCTTTTAGTGGAAACCGGCACTCCGCCTGGGCCGGGAACGGGAGCGTAATGTCCTGCTCCCATAGACGAGCCTGTACCGACCGCGCCTTGGCGGATGTTAGCAATCCATACGGGGCCACTCCAGGAATTTGAATATCTCATTTGAGTTTCGCATAGCAACGTACGCGAAAGACTCGGATCGAGATCGCCAAACTCTCGCATCGTTGTGACGACGGGTTCGATCGAGTTATCGAGAGTGGGGACTCGCGACTTCGAGTAGCTGCGGACCGGACCTTCTCTAGGTGTACGGTCTTGTTTGATTTGTCTTTCGTTGCGGGTGGCGTGGTGCCATATTGGCGGCGCCATCGCAAAGTTGGCTGCGATGCAGGAGAGGAAATATACTCGACGCGCGTCGAGCAGAAGACGCCCAGATCACTCTTCATAAGACTCCTTCTGAAGTGAATGATGCTTAGGTTGCACAGGTCTGACTTTTGGGTGCCCGATGTGGAAGTATCCCGGTTGCACCGGACACGGATATGTCAGCATCAGGGGGTCCCGGAGAGAGAGCCGTACAGCGTCGGCCATTTCCACTGATGGCCACGAGCGCTTGGGTATATCGAACCCTCTCATCTTACATTCGAAACAGGCGGGCGTTTCTGGAGGCCAACGGCTTGCCGTCTCACGACGTCTCTGAAATCTGATCTCCTGTCGCAACGCAGTCGCCGTTATCGGGTATAGACCTGCAGCCGCGGCATCTAGACCGCCGCAGTCCCGAATACGGATTCGACCAAGCCGTCTTGCCTCCTTTCTCTGTTCGGTTGGGATCTTCTGGAACTGTCGCATAAGAATGCCGACACATTTGCGATAGGACCTCGCGGACACGTTTGGCGTTTGATCGATTGAGTCAAGATAAAGAGCCAGGCGCATTGCCTGGCTCTTGAGTGAAGATGAGATAGCCCCTCCTTTGATGAAGCGTTTAGCGATTGAGATGACCTGACAATATCTTCCTGTTTGCGCGATTCTTCGCAACTTGAGATACTTCCGTTTCGAGCAACAATCGCAACTGCGACAATGCGATGAGATCGTCCGCAATCATGTAGTACAGTTGTCCCGCCGGCGACCTGCCTGTTCGGCGTTCATCGGTCAGGCTGCGGACAAAGAAGCAGTTTGCGCACGCAACGACCGATTGAGATCAAACTGGTAGTTCGAAGAAGCAGCTCCTGACTGCTAATTCGTCCTTCGACGCGCGTGGACGCCTGATGGAGCTACTGTGTAGTTATTCGGTCGAGAAGATACCGCATGTCCGGCGTGCCTATTTTCCCCTCAACACGATTCCTGAAGAAGTACGGGATGGCGGACCTGCCGGGGTGTCTCCCCTCAGTGAAAGAGGGATAGTCTGGAATGTTTCGAAGCTAATATCCGATGGCTGTATATAAGGATTTCTCCAATGTCTACTATTTTCTTCCCTTGTTGTTCATAGATATCGCGGCGCTGTATCCAGCTAATGCAGCTGCCGCAGTCATGACCACGTCGTGAACGAGCAGGGCAATGATTGCCCAGAAGAGCGCATATCCCGCAGTTGCGGAGTGTCCGAATCTTGCGCCGATGGCCCATCCGATCGTGAGCAGGACAGCAGAAAAAATCGTGAGGTAGAAGGGATTGGAAAATCGAACTGTTAAATTCATGGCTCGTTCCTTTATGCCTGTGACTTGGCCAAATCGGCAAGTCGGTTGATGCCTTGGATGAACCACGCCCGCAGCGAGGTCTGGCATTTATGGCTTGATTACAGTAATAGACTAAGGCGCGCAACCCCAACCCGAGTCTCGCACGCTTAGCTTTCGCGTCGTTTTGCCGATGCGTGTGAACTGGCCGCCCTCACCGGTCGCGAATGCAATTGCGTTGTCCCGTTCCGTAGCGCGACGGATTCGACTCGCGCATTGGCATGAATCTATTGGGAATCGAGCTATTTGCTCGGTGCTGCCAGTAAATCTCAAAGATAACGACGCGGGTATACATTTACCGGAGAGCAGTTCAAGTGCCGTGTCAGCGATACTATCTTCAATTCTCGTTCGGGTCAGCTCCCCAATTTTCAGCAATTTGATTAACAGTTGAAGTCATTGGGCATTCGGTATTGTTTTTCGTTCTGGGACGATACCGATCACTCCACCGATGGCCGATGCTTGCCGTGCTACGGGAGAGCTTCCGTCGATCTTCGACTAAGCGACTGAGGATTAGCCCCACGGCAACTTTCGATATTGTTCGCTTGTTACGTTCAAATACATGCCACCTAGACCACCAAGCAGCGCATGGGCACTTACCATCGTCGCGCCATGCCCAGTTTTGACGTTGGTCTTCGGTTTCCGCCCACTGGGGAACAATGCCCCCTGCCACGCAAGCAGCCTCTCCGCGGTGAGTGGCTCGTTGTATCGGCTCGTTGCATCAAGCGTCATCTCGCGACAACAGCTTCCACATCTCGGTCTGCGGCCTTGAGTGCGCCCACGTTTATACCGAGACGGCGCGCGATGGATGATCTGACCTGCTCAGCATCCATCTGTTCTCCCTCGATTTCGCTACTCTTGAGCACGTCTGTAGTGAGGGTTTGCAGGACGGCTTCCTGACCGAGTTTGAATCCGAGAGCTTCCATGTAGCCTATGAGGCGACCTTGGCGATGACAGACTGCGGCAAGAGGCGCGACCAGTTGCTTCTCGTCCCACGTAAAGCAGGGCCGCCACTTGAGGTCGTAGATACATTTGCCGCATCTCCTGCGGCGAATATAGCGCCTCCTCACCGCACCGGCAACCTATCTTCCGCATCCTATGCGGCGAATAGGCCTTTCAATCACCGCACATGCGGGTTGTGGCTGGTCTGACGCCGATTCGTTTTTGCGCACATCCAACATATTTCCCGTCGTGCTCAGCGAGAGAGTCCGTCTCCTCCAGCAGGGAACCCGCCTTCGACCACGACGCGGACATCCGGTTTCGCCTAAAGCTTGGCGTTCCTGTTCCAACCATCCTTTGCCGGCACTCTTGCGACGACCTTAAGCAAGAGAAGGAAACGTGTGCTTCTCGATCTCGAATGTTGTGAATCCTGAGGTGAAAAGCCCGAAAATATAACCAAAACACGCAACTCAGACGTGACTCGCGCGAACACGGTTTCAACCAGGTCGACAGTCAACTTCGGCCTATTGCCGCGATGCAGCTCGTCGCAGCAGTTGTGCGCAAGGATCTGGACGTTATACGGCACCTCGTCGGCAAGTGAGAGGATATGAAGAACAGGCTCGCTGCCGGAAACTGCGAATTCACTTTCCGCGAACTGCTTGTGAAGCCAAGCCGCAAAATCAGCAGAAGGCACATCCCGAAGGTAAAGATTGTCGCCGCCATGTTAGAACGGCCTTGTGTATTTCGTCGTGATTTCCATCATCAGTCCAACATTGGAGACCGCGAAGGCGTACCCGAGATTCGGGTGGTGCTGGACAACCGACCGGATCTGCCCTCGCCGTCAACACCGAGGCGAGCCATCATTTCTGAAAACTCATCGATAATGAGCGCAACCGGCCGCGACTCGGGCAGGGTAGGTGCAAGATTATTGAGGGAATCGAGCGTATCGGCAAGCACCTCCATCTGCCGATACTTACCCGCGGAAAGATCGATGCCGATGTTGACTGAAATCTCCCCACCAGCAGAGAACCCAAAGGTGGGCTCCAGGTGGGAGAAGAATCACCGGCTTTCTGAATGCCGTCCTCGGCGCCCTCGTAAACTTGAGCCGCCGCGCCAGCAATAATCTCCCCAACCAGCTTCCCACGTCCGAACTCGTTTCCGCGTTGACGTACAGCACAATAGCGCCTTCTAGGCACAGCTTTGCTTGCACCGTGCGCAGAATGGAGGTTTTGCCAAAACCTCGCGGCCCATTGAGAAACAGTCACTGGCCGTCGCGGATGACGTGCTCGACCGAGGCAAGCTCATAATGATGAGTTCTTGGATCGATGCTACTAGTGTCGCGCATCCTCCGGCGCCACCATTGCACCGTGCGAGTTGCTACCGCGCCCACGATCTCTCAATCTCCGTTGCACCATCCATCCCTCTCGGCTTGAACTGCCGTTTGACCATCCCTACGAACGATCCAGAGCCTTGATCTCTTGTATAAGGACCGATGGAACCGGCTTACGTCATTGCAGCAGAGGACGCTGCTCGCAGTGCGCGACAGCAATGGCCGGCGAACGAGACCAGAGGAGACCGCCCGCTATATCGTGAGTCCGGCGTCCTCGGTACGTTCAGCGCTACGTGCGCTGTATAACCGCAGCATCCCTCTGGGATGACTGAAACCGGAGAGTCTTCGAGATCGGCACCTTCCTTGGCAGCAACTCGTTGAATATGGTGTTGAACATTCCGGACGATGGAGAGATATTTACGCTCGATCTTGACGAACAACACGCGACCGGCGTACAGCAACACTCCGCCGATGCTCCCTCACGCTGATCCACCTTGCGTCGCAGTCACCTCTTGATTTCTCCGGCACCGCGGTCCCTCAGAAGATTAATACGCTGATTGGCAACTCCACCACGTTCGACTTTCGGCATGGAAGAGGTCTATCGATTTTGTCTTTATCGACGTCGGACATGATTACGCGACGGTGAAATCGGACACCAAGAATGCGATCGAGATGGCCGGGCTGGATAAGCCGTCCTGCATCATGCGCCATGATTACCGGAGCTGGGGGTATACGGCGCTCACGTGCTACCGCGGCGAGTTTTCAGAAGACCATCAGATATTTCACATGCATGACACCACCCTGTGCGCTTGGTTCAATGATCGCAGTGATTCGATCGTTCCCCGGCTCTTCGAAGGACACATCCCGATTCTGGGGGGACACTCGGAGGTGGTGAGCTCGCGTCAATTTTGGTAGGGGCCAATCAGATTCCTGAAGCTCGACGGTTTGAAACCAGTATTCTCGTGTGATAGCTGTTAGACGTGGCCGGGGGACCCAAAACGTAATGTTGTAGCGAGACAGTAGTCCCACTTGCGTACTATTGAGATCGTCTAGAAAGGTCGCATCGGTGGGAGGCTAGGGCGTGGAAGAATCGGTGTAGCGGACGACGTAGAGTGTACCGGGCTCTGAGGCCAGCCACTGGGTGTAGTGGATGGGGGCGAAGGGGGCAGCGCCGGCGCAGATATTAGGTTCGAAGGTGACGCCGTAGATCGGGTGGACGTGCGGGGTCGCGTCACGCCAACCCGCTGTACAGGTGCCGGCGGGAACCGCTGGAGCCGGAGTGTAAGGATTGGCAGCCGTTGCCAACGAAGGGTTATTGATGTAAGGCGTGTATCGGAGTTCCACAAGAAGGTTGTATTCCCATCCATTGTCAACCGAGGTGTCGGGGACGTGTGCGGCGCGAAGTTCGGCCGCCATGGCAACGCGGGCCCGATACAGCGCAAAGGTATTGTGCGTGAGGGCAACGCCATACGCGGCCATCATTGAGACGAATGCAATACCCCAGATAGAAAACCGAGACTCGACTCGGTCCTGCAGTTGCCGAACTAGGCAAATGAGGGCCACGACAAGTAGTCCCAGCGAGTAGCGATCAAATAGAACGCCTGAGTGATCGTTTGCTACAGCTAATGCCCGGTAAATGAGAAGAACTATGTATGCCGCCGCAAAAGGCCCTAGCAAAATCCCAAGTTGGCTCCAGGATGTCCTCACGGTTTCCGGATCGACTTCCGGCGAACGCTGTTTGGCGAAGAAAGAAAGGACGAGGCCGATTACCCCGCCCAGGGAAACAATAGTCAGAAGTCCCTGGATCCAGACCGGAAGAAATACGGGTGGCATTCCTTGGCTTAGACTCTCGTAGGCTCCATAGATCGTTATGAAGTCGCATTTTGGACAGTCGAGCAGAGTTGGCTCCAAAAGGGAGCGGAGATGGCCGCGTAGATGGATCAGGTAGACGGCGAGAAAAGTAAACGTGCCAACCATTCCCCAGACCGTGGCGGTGGCGCGCGGGCTGTACTTTGGGATCGCGAGCAAGAATAACCCCGAGACGGGTAATAGAAGAAACGGAAACTCTGCGAAGAACCGAGCGAAGACGACAATGATTCGCAACCAAGGAGCGTGGCCGATCCCATAGGTTCCAGGAGTTGTGTAGGGCTGATGCCGGAGCCAGATCAAGCAGGCACCGATAGCCAGGAAGCCCGCAATCGTGGCTGCAGCGCCGGCGAGCAAAACCCGGCGACGACCTCGAATCAACCAAAGAGTGGACGGGATCATCACCAGGACTCCGAGCCACGCGAGTTGGCGCGACGTTCCCACGGCTACGTTGGCGGCAACTGCAAAACATAACCACGCTATCGAAGCGCGATCGTTCGATGCCTGGAGTGCACGAAGGCACGCATACAAACAGATGATGATGCCAAACAGGCCGTGGATATCACTCATGAAAGTGACGGAGAGCAAGAGATACAGCGGTGAGAGAACGAGCGCGAGAGTTCCGATGACAGCGTTTCTTTCGGAGATGCCACAGCGAACCAAGATGCGTTGCAGCAAGAAAGCGGCTGCCACGGATACCACCATCGTGCTCACGCGGACGGTGGTAAAAGAAAATCCAAAAACCTTGATCAACGCCGCGCCAAGATAGAGTTGCCAGCAAAGCATTGCGGCCGACCAGCCGTTGTAGTGAATGTGTCCGGTAGCAGCGAGATTTTTTGCGACGAGGATATAAGGGCCATCGTCGCCGATACCCATTGTGGTGTAAGGATTACTGATGAGTTCGCAGACGAGCACCAACAAGGCGCACAAGAATGCGGGTGCTCGATATTTAGTCAGGAGTTGCAAGGAGCCTCCAGCAATAGGGAATTGTTCAATATTGTGCCTTAAACTTGTCAGATGGGATGCCGAAGGAAGGACGTATCCGCTCGTATCCAGATCATAAAGCACGGAGCCATTGGAAATGGCGTAACACTCCTCAGAGCTAGCTCCCATTCGAAGCAGCAGCGGGCCGGCGGATGTGTTGAACTTCGAAGTTCAATCTCTAAATGGCGAAGCATGTGATGAACAGGACAACATGACCTTGATTCAAAAAAGGTTTGGTCGCAGAGCGGCGGCACTGGCTTCTCCAGCGGAGGAGCCATGGGATCGAGCGCCGTTGCATTCACTGGCAGCGGACGGTGTTCGGAGAACGTAATCTCGAACACCACACGCGAAGCGTTTCTACCAATCCGAGTCTGCCAAATTTTGACTAATTGAGGATCAGGGATGATTGAAGTTTCGACGTGTGTAGTTTGTGACGGAGAGACTTGCAAGCTTCGGGCGGCACGCGTTGCCCCGTTCTGGCCAAGAGAATATGGAATCGCCCACCTTCTTCCGTTGACTTGGTGCAGTGTCAAGCCCGCGAATTCATTTTCTACAACCCGCGTCTAGACGATGGAGAAGCCATTCATCTCTACTCTGGATACCGGTCCGCGAAAATCAACAGATGCGCTACGCCACCGTGCGCTGGTACACCGAGAAGTTCAACGTCGCGCTGGAATCGCCCGAATCATATGACCGCCGCCGCAAAATACCTATTGGGTCGATTGAAGGAGCGAAGCCTTTGTTTTCGACATCTCTGGCATATCCGCTGCCAAGCCGTTACTTCAACGGCGAGTCCAACCGAACGCAAGCCCAATTTGATCGTCAACAGTAATGCACTCGAACATGTCGGATTCACCTCACAATCCAAGAAGCATTACGAAGCGATTAGTTGCGACACTGCATGTTTTTAAGGTCGTGTTGCCTGTTGGGGTACACGCCGTTCTATACCTAGGTCATCGCCGCGAATGCACGCGATGCGACGCGTGTTCTCGATGGTCTGCTCTATCATGAATCCGATCTGCGCATCGAGGAGCATTACACCGACACGGCTGGTTTTACCGATCACGCCTTTGCCCTCTGCCATCTGCTGGGATTCCGCTTCGCTTCCCGCATCCGCGATCTCGCCGACGAGCGGCTCTATGTGCCAGGCAGGGTGCGCGACCATCCAACGCTCGCTCCGGTGATCGGCGGCAAGCTCAATCTGAAGCTGGTCCGAACGCAATGGGAAGAGATTGCGCGATTGGCTGCATCCATACGGCACGGCAAAGTCACGGCCTCCCTCATCATCCGCAAGCTCGCCAGCTACCCCCGCCAGACCAGCCTCCACAGGGCGCTACGCGAGGTCGGGCGGATAGAACGCTCTCTTTTCATGCTGGACTGGATGAAAGATCCCGACCTCCGCAGGCGCGCCCAGGTGGTCTAAACAAAGGCGAAGCCAGAAATGCTCTCGCACCTGAAGTCTTCTTCAACCGCCAAGGCCACCTACGCGACCGCAGCTTCGAAAACCAGCGAAACCGCGCTAGCGGTCTGAACCTGATTGTCGCCGCCATTGTTCTTTGGAACACCGTATATCTCGAAAGCGCCGTCGCCGCCTTGCGCGGCCAGGGCATCGTCATTGATGACGAGTCCCCAGGTCACCTGTCGCCCATCGGCTGGGCACACATCAACCTGGCCGGGGACTATACCTGGCAGACCGCAGGACGCCTCCGCAAGGGTGCCTTTAGGCCGCTACGACCCTTCGCAGCCTCAAACGAGTGATCCAAACTCCTTAGTGTACGATTTTGACGTTTGGTGTGGTGATCCCATCTATAGCGCCGACCCCAAGAAGGATGCCGACGCTACGAAGTTCGAGCTGATCACCTACATGGACATCCTCAAGGTGGGCCTGCAGGTTATGGATACCACCCCGGTTTCGCTGTGCAAGGACAACAGCCTGCCGATGATTATCTTCTCCATGCGCGAGCGCGGGAATATCCTACGCGTCATCGAGGGCCAGAGGCTGGGCTCGCTGGTTACAGCGTAGCGTTCCAGGTCGGCAAGGTGTGGGCGCGGCGCTCATGGTTTGGATGGCGCCGTGTAGCGGACGACGTAGAGCGTTCCGGGGGTGCGGTAGGGCCAACGGGAGTAGTGGACGGGGGCGAAGGGTGCGGGGCCGGCGCAGGCGTTGGGGTCGAAGGAGATGCCGTAGAGGGGGTGGATGTGGGGGATGTTGTCATACCAGAGGGCGTGGCAGGCTCCGGGCTGCGGTTCGGGGACGGGGGTGTAGGAGTGGGCGGGGATGGTGATGGTGGGGAAATTGATGGAGGGGGACTGCTGGAGCTCGACGTCGAAGTTGTATTCCCAGCCGTTGTCGACGGAGGTATCGGGGATTCCCGACGCGCGGAGCTCGGCGGCGAGGGCTACGCGCGCACGGCAGAGCGCAAACAGATTGTGGGTAACGGTTACACCATAGATCGCCATGATGGCGACCAGAAGAAGGATTGCGAGAGGAAGCCGTGGCTGGATTCGATCCTGGTAGTAGCGAATCAACCAGAGCAGGGCAACCACAAGCAGCGCCAACAGATAGCGGTCGTAGAGCCAGCCTGTGGACCGCGGAATCAGGAGGAGGGTGTAGGCGAGGGCGAACGGCGCGAGAAGCACGCCGAGCTGCTTCCATGAAACGCTGGAGGTGTCGGCAGCGACGAGTGGCAACCTATGTGTGCGAAGGCAGGACGCGGCGAGGCCGATCAGACCACCGAAGGAGACGGCGGTCAGTGCGATCCTCATACCGGGATGGAGGAAGATGGGTGCGCTTCCTTGCAGGCCGAGTGACCACTGGACGCCGTACACACCGACCCAATTACTGTTGGTCGGCTCCAGCAGGGAGACGTGATGCAGATGGTCCGGGTGCCTGGCCAGTAGAAGATAACCCAGAAGGAGGGTGTAGGTGATGCCCACGACGCGGCGATTGCTCTTGCGAATCTCGGGGAGGAAGAGGGCCATGATCGGGAGCAAGAGAAACGGCACCTCCAAAACGGCGGTGCTGAGCTCAACGAGAGTCTTAGCGATGGGGAAGGTCCTCGGGACCAGATGCTCGGGCACGCTGTAAGGTTGCTGCGCGAGCCAATGCATACAGGCGAAGATGAAGGTTGTGCCAGCGAGGTCGGCAGCGATGCCGGCGAACAGGACCGAGCGTTTGGAGCGAAGCAGCCAGAGGGTGGAGGGGACCATGACCAGGATGCCGAGCCAGGCGATCTGGCGGGAGGATCCACAGAGGGCGTTGGTGAGGACGGCGAAATAGAGCCAGAGGATGGCGGAGCGGTCGGAGGAGGATTGCACGGCGCGGAGGCAGCCGTAGAGACAGAGGACGATGGCAAAGAGTCCGGTGATGTCGCTCATGAAAGTGACTGAGAGCATGAGGTAGAGGGGCGAGAGGACGAGGGTGAGGGTGCCGAGGGTGGCGTTGCGCTCATGGATGCCAGCGCGGACGAGGGTTCGCTGGAGGAGGAAGGCGGTGAGTACAGCGACCAGCAGGGTGCTCATGCGGACGGTGGTGAAGGAGAAGCCGAAGAGCTTGATGAAGGCGGCGCCGAGGTAGAGCTGCCAGCCGAGCATGGCGGTGGCCCAGCCGTTGTAGACGATGTGGCCGGTGGCGGCGAGGTGGCGAGCCATGAGGATGTAGGGGCCGTCGTCGCAGATGCCCATGGCGGCGTAGGGGCGGGCAAAGAGTTCGCAGGCGAGGACCGCGAGGGCGCAGAAGAGCGCAGGGGTTCGGTATCTACGGACGAGTTGCAAGGGTGTTCCTCACCTCGTTGCGATCGATGGCAACGTTCTGGAATGACAGCGGGTTCGTGGCTATAGCTTGGATGCTGGTGTAAAGGGATGCTGCAACTGGAGAGAAGCAAGCGCCGAATGCACCTGAACCAGCTTTTTCGACATATACACAGTTGTATCGCATACTGACAAGGGGAGACGTTCTTGTTGATGATTGAGGGGGACAGGCGCCGACGCATCTATGGGGCATGCCTGGTTGTGCTGGGGTGCCTGTTCTTTGCGGGACGGGGCTATCACGACCAGACGCTGGTTGTTCAATCGCGGGACTTCAAGCCAGTTTATGGGGGAGCGCGCTGCCTGATCGATGGTTGCGATCCGTACGATCCTGTGCAAGCAGAAAGAGCCTATGCGCGGCAGGGTGGAAATCTTGCCGATCTGGTGCCGTTCCAGCCCTTCTATGCAGGCTACCCGCCATCGGCGTTGTCCCTGGTGATTCCGCTGGCGCTCCTTCCGTTTAATCTGGCCCGTATGCTGTGGCTGGGAACCGGAATCTTGCTCTTTTCCTGTGCGGCGCTGTGCATGGCTGATCTGTGCGGAGGGCGGCACGCGCTTTGGGTCAAAGGTTTTTTGGCGGCGTTTGTGGCGACGAGCACGCTGCTGATCATGCTGGCGCAACCGGCGATGATGTCGATCAGCCTGACGGTGATTGCGGCGTGGTGCTTTCTGCGGCGTCGGTATGTGGTGCCGGGGATTCTTGCGTTTGCGGTGAGTCTTACGCTCAAGCCACATGTGGGAGGGCTGGTCTGGTTGTTCTTTCTACTGAGTGCCGGTACGGTCGCTGGGGATCGCGAGATGAAGGCTATGGGCGCGCGAGGGTGGAGCTTTCGGAGGCTTGCGATCACCACGCTGGTAGCGACCGTGCTGCTGATGACTCCGGGAATTTTGCTGGCGTTTCACAACCCGGCGTCGGCGCATTGGCCCCAGGAGTTGCACGCCAACCTCGTAGGGATAACGGCGCGGGGGGGCTTGAGCAATCCGGGGCCGATGAACGTCGAAGCGCAGAGCATCACGAGCCTCCAGACGATCTTCAGCCTGGTCCGCGATGTGCCGCGCTTTTACGATCTGGCCGCATATGCGGTGTTCGCACTGCTGTTTCTGGTATGGGTTACGCTGCTGCGGCGGCCGGGGATGGTACCGCCGGCGGAGGAAGATGGGCGGGCTCAGGTCGCTGCCAAAGACCTGCTGGCGCTGGCGGCGGCGGCGGCATTGACGTTCTTGCCGGCCTACCACCGGCAGTATGACACGCGGCTGATGCTGCTGATGTTTCCGGCCGTGGCGGAACTGGCGTCGAGCCATCGGTGGATGGGAAGAGCCGCCGTGGTGTTGACGGCGGTGTCGACGTTGACGCTGTCGCACCAGTTCGATCCAGCCGGGCCGTGGCTGGTGAAGCATGGGGTCACGTTGCCGGGGCCGGTATGGCTCGTTTTCTATCGCCCTTTACCATTGACTCTTCTTCTGCTGACCTGCTTCTTCATCTATGGCATGTTTACTTTGACTTTCAAAGAGCGTCAAGGTTAGAGCCTCTGCTCTTTTAAACGTGCAAGCTCTGTCCTCGCGCACATTGCATGCTGCTCTTTAAACTAGAGTGCCATTACAGCGCGTTTGTCATGTCTGGCGGCCTCTCTTCGCTTCCACCAACGGCCGATAGCTTGCTGTGCCCGGTGCTCCACCCACTTGCGCGTTGCTTTTCTAATTATGTGGCCAACATTTGCTGATTATTTGGGACACCCGGTCACGCCGAGAGGGATCCGCAGCAGAATCTGATCAAGCTTGCCCGATTACCAGGTTCTCCCGGGCCGTTTCGACGACGTCCACAGATAGCGTCTCAAGTCCGTTGATGGTCAGGGAAGCTCTGGCGCAGGGTGCTGATTTCTTGACGGCGACGAGCTGTTCTACATGGCGGGCTGATCGAGGCTGCGAAGGTTGTTTACGGTTGCGTTGTATGAGCTTAGGAGGCCGATTTATCGGCCTCCGCGCACACTACGCCCCCTGCACAAGCAGTCGTTTGCGGTGGAGGCAGAGATTGACCGGGGCGAAGTTGGGGCATAGCCGGTGATGGTTCTTGGCGATGCCGCGGTATCTCACCTTGTAGAAGCCGAAGACGCGCTTCAGGATGCGGAAGACATGTTCCACCTTGGCCCGCACGCTGGACTTGCTCCGGTTCTTCTTTTTCTGTACCGCATCGACATAGTTCTTTTTACCAAGTCCGCTTGCAGGTCATGTCCTGGGCCTGCGGTGCAGCTTCCTGGATCACGTCGGTCCGGCCCTGATAGCCGCGGTCGCCCCAAACCTTGCGTTCCTCGCCGTGCAACAACTCCGGCAGCATGTTACAGTCGGCCACGCTGGCCGCAACCGAGTGAACATGGCTCGCCTTGCTGTCCACGCCGATGTGCACCTTCAACCCGAAGAACCACTGCTTTCCTTTCCGGGTCTGGTGCATCTGCGGATCGCGCCCCCGCTCGCGTTCTTGGTCGAAGAAGGCGCATGGATGATGGTTGCATCCAGGATCGTGCCCGTCGCGATCTTGATGCCCCTGGCGCCCAGATGCACGCATTCAGGACGCGGATGCAGAACTTGTGCAGAGTCTCCATAAACCCCATTCAGAACCATCAACAATGATGAAAGGAACTCCACGGAGGGTCCACTGCATCTACTGCTTCTTAACGAACCCCCAGCTTCTTTACGGTCTCGATTTGAATGCGGCGTGACAATCGCCATGCAATCAACATACCGCCCAGGTCCACCCAGCAAAGAAAGTCCAGCGGCACACGAAACCGCGGCGAACTCACCGTAACCAGGAACGGCAGGATGTAAAGCACGACCGTCAGGACGAGGATGTACTTCACTCGCGGCGGTCCGGAGTGAGGCAGCAGCAGCATACCCAGCACCCACAGCGGCACCGCAAGCGAAGCGAAGATCTTCAGCAACCCTCCGAAACTCTTCGCCGGATGAACCTGAAAGTCGGGCCGCATCATGTTTCGTAACTTCACCCAGGTCAACCACACCGCAGTGCCCGGATGTTCTCGTATGAATTGCACCGCCAGACGCTTGTACGTCGAAGCCATGTCAAGACTCCGTTTTGTCTCATACGTGAACGCAACTGCTCCCCCCGGTGGCCGCACGCCGTGCGCCGCAAGAACACTTATCAACGAGTCTTCCTCATTGCTGTAATCCTGCGTGTACTCGTTGAATCCCGCGCAGAAGTTGTAAGGGCCGTTATGGGGCAGAAATGGGGCACGGTGGATCGCCACGGTCCCCACCAGGTAGCACGCCACCACAATCAAAAACTGAGCCACCGAGCGCCAAAAAGCCTTTGGAACCCCAAACTGCCAAAATAGAAACCACACTAAAAAAAGTAAAGGCAAAAGATTAGGCCGCACCAGTAACGAATAACCCAGCGTCAAGGCCAGCGAAATATCCACTCCGGCGAAACTGGTCGCCCGGAGCGCCTTCATCAAGAGGTTGAGAAACGCGAACAGCAGCGCCGCCGTGATCGCCGTATCCTGCGCCTTATGCAGGCTCAACAGAAAGTCCGGGTACAGCGATAGCAGGCTCGTGAGCACCAGCGTGCTCTCTTGCGACAGCCCCAGACCACGCAGATAAAACCAAGCCGCGACAATCACCAAGAGCGACAGAATCACCGACAGCACCGCCATCCCACCCTGCCCACCCAGCAGGTCGCTTATGCCCAGTAGCCCCGAATAGCCAATGGGTAGAAAGACACTGGAAATATAGTGATGCGCCGCAAAAGCCCGTGCCGCGTCCAAATGCTCCTCATTCGGAGCGTAGAACGGAAGCACATGCGCCACCACGATCGCCAGCAACGTGTCGACGAAAAGCAAAATCCCCAGAGGCCCAAACTCCCGCACAATCCGGTTCCTGAATGTCACCGCGCCCCTTGTCCCTGCCTGAACCGCTGAACGACTGAACGACTGAACCACTGAACCACTGAAACGAGACCGGACCATTCCATCTTGCCGCTTCGAAGGTCGTCGGCGACTGCCAATCTCAACAGGCGTGACTTTTCAACCAAGTGAGGATCTTTCGTAACGAAAACTCGATCATAGCCCGTCGCTACGCCGATTCCGACTGGCGTGGGCTTCCAGGGGGGGAAATTGAGCCTCGACATAACGGAATCGCATTACAACACTTTGTTATAAACTTTATCGAGTTCATAAATTAGGCTCTCACGACAAGGCGACGGAGTGTCGGCTTCTGAATTAACTGGCGTAATTATTTCTGAATTATTTGGCGTAAGCTGCCCTCCCGGCGCGGACCCGTTCCCCACCCAGTAGCAATCCGAGCTTCGGAAGATGATCACCAAGGGCGACAAGATCGCCGCCGCCGCCGCTGCCCGGTTTGTCAAGGTCCACCCCGCTACCGTCCAGCGCCTACTGGCACAGTCCATGTCCAGGTGGGTCAGCCGTGCCAAATAGTGCGCAAAATTCTAGGCCAGATAATTTACAAAGTGACAAGATCAGAAGTGTCCATTTCCATAATATACATATGATAAGGTCCTGCATCATATACATATTTAGACTGTTGCCATCGCTTTTCTCGCTGGTCGACTATCCACGTAAAGGTGGCCGTCGGTTACCTTTGTGGTTTCGCTTGCCTCGACGCCGGACCGCGATTTTTCGCTGCAAGTTGGCCTATATATTTGAACTGCATTTATTCGCCAAATATGCGAATTAATGACGTGTAGAAAGTTTTAGACGCCCATTGCCGAAAGGACGAGCGCTGCCCGCGAAGGGATATCAGTACACTAATAGCGAAAGGCCAGAGCTCGTTCGCTTTTCGGCAGCTATTAGGCTATGTATTTCATTATGAATGGCCTGAAGGCGGGAAGGTTTGGTGGGCCCGGAGGGATTTGAACCCCCAACCAAGGGATTATGAGTCCGGTCTTCACGTGTAAATCTATGATAATAAAGAGCAATCCAGCGTAGTTGGGAGATTGGACAAATCATTGACTCAGCGTAGTTTAGCGCCGCTTTCTAAAGTTGACCGTAGCTGACGAGTGTACCGTTGCTGTACCGGAACACCACATCACAATCATCGAAATGTAATGATACCTGCCCGATGCGAATTCAATACGCGTGTGGGTGAGTTGCAACCCTCGGTGCACACTGCGTTGTGTTTCAGCTCTCCAGATTTCGTTGGTACCGTACACTCTATCGAGCCTTGGCTAGTGAGCAGGCTCAACTATTGCTTAATTATTTGCTGTTCAAGGGATCTCCCGGAATTGGCCCCGGGCAAACTAACATCTCAGGACCATTGTTCCGTACGTTGCCTACAGCAGGGTTGCAAGCACGCATATCCATCGCCTCAGACTCGTAGGGCCTCAGCAGGTCAACGGGAGGCTGATCCGTCGGTGTGCGATCAAGCCAACGCGCCCAATCTCTCGGGTGCAAAATGACCGGCATTCGAGTGTGGATCTGACTCATCAGTTCGTTAGCCTCGGTCGTGATGATCGAGAACGTTTGAAGCCAGGTATTCGCACCCTTGTCATGCCACGCATCCCAAAGTCCCGCAAAGGCAAGAGGCTCGCCGCTTTTCAGGCTGATCGCGTAAGGCTGTTTCCTGGGCTTCTTCGAGTCGTCCAGAGTCTTCCACTCATAGAAGTAATCCGCAGGCACGATGCACCGTCGGGACTGGAATGGGCCGCGCCACGTCGCGCTGGAGGTGATCGTCTCGGCCTTGGCGTTGATCGTGGAGAAGCCCTTCCAGTCCGTAAGCGACTTTGCAAAGAACGGAACCAGCCCCCAGCGCATCAGCACCATCTCTCTCTCAGTCGAATCCTTCTCTACGCGGATGACTGGCTCAAACGTTGAGGGGGCAACGTTAAAGTTCGGTGCATAGGGCTCATCGAAGACCTTCCCAACATGAAAAGCCTCAGCGATCTTCTGTTTGTCACGCTTGGTTGCATACCGTCCGCACATGGCAGAAGTCTATGGCAGGATCGGAAACGAAGCGACCGAGCGCTAGCCCGACTTCAACTTTGAGCATGTTCGACTCTGACGTAGGGTGGCCCGTTCGAACTTGGATGAAACACCGTTTTGCGGGAGCAACGCATATGGGTAAGGATAAGGCGACATATAAGTACTAATCCGATATCAGTGAGTACATTGACGATTACCTGCTCATTGACACAAGCGGAGGTTGATGGACGGTCACTCGGACATAAGTCTTGGATAGGCCACAGTTCGTCCGCAATCTCAACTTTCGTTGCTTTCTGCATGGACTGCCCCAGGGGCCTCTTTTTTTTCGGAGCTTGGAATCGTGATGGGCAGGCTAAAGTGAAAAGTCGCGCCGCGCCCCTGGGAGCCCACTACCCACAAGCGTCCACCATGGGACTCGATAATTGACCGGCAGATGCGAAGTCCCATGCCGGTGCCGTGGACTTTTGTTGTAAAGAACGGATCGAAAATCTGTCCAGCGAGCTCCGGAGGAAGCCCTATCCCTGTGTCACAGAACGAAACAAGAATCTCATTCTTTTCGGCTCGCTGTGACTGGATGACCAACGCTCGTATTCCATCAACGTCTTTCATCGCTTCGATGCTGTTGACGATCAGGTTCATCGCAACCTGCTGCAATTGCACGCGATCTCCGACGACCTGTGGGAGATCTGGTGCCAGTTCGGTGCGGACCGATATGTTGTGTCGCACCGCCTGGTCGCGCAGCAGGGCGATGGTTTCGAGAATGATCTGGTTGCCGTCAAGCACCTCCCGATCCAAGGCACCTTTCTCAAATTGAGAGCGTATCCTGGCGAGGATCTCGGCGGCACGTTGTGCGTCTCTCACAATTCTGGTGACCGCTACGCGTAATTCCTCGATATCGGGTTTATCGTGTCCCAGTCTTCGCAGGCTGACAGCGGCGTTGGTGATAACACCACTGAGCGGTTGACTGATTTCATGCGCGAGGGATGCTGCTAACTCTCCCATGGTCGTAACCCGATTGATGCGTGCGAGATCGCCCTGCGCCTGGCGTAAGGCCTCTTCGATACGCTTCTGGTCGTCGATGTCGGTTGTAGTGCCGACGAATTTGAGGACCTTTCCCTCGGAATCGCGTAAGACAACGGCTTGTTGAAGGTGCCAGCGATAGGTCCCGTCGTGATTGCGGAGAGACCTGGTTTCGAACGCGAAACCCCGCCCGGAATGCACGCCCTCCCAAAAGCTCCTGGCAGCTGACTCGCGATCCTCAGGATGGACTGCAGTCATCCAGGCCTCGGGGTGCGACCGGATGAAGTCGGGAGTCTGACCGGCAAAATCAAGCCAAACCTGATTCACGAAATCCGGCGTTCCGTCAGGCTTGAGCGTCCATGCGGACACAGGAAGAAGTTGCAACAGTCCAACCTGGAGTTGCAGATCCGAATAGAGGATGGCGTTCTCCGCGATTTGCGTCTCCAATTTCGTGTTGATCACAGCAAGCTGTTTCGAACGCCGCTGAATGCTGCGCACACGGAGTTGATAAAGCATCCACAGCAGCCCGGCAAAAAGAACCACGCACAAAAGCCGAAACCAGTTTGTCTGGTACCACGCCGGTAAGATGGTGAAGTCTACGTTTGCCACCTTGCCTGACCACACGCCATCGGTGTCGGACGCTTCAACGCTGAAATGATAGTGGCCTGGCGGAAGGTTACGGTATACGACGGGACCTATCGTCGTTATCTCGTGCCAATCAGTATCTGTTTCGTGCAAGCGGACCCGCGAGCGGACCGACTCTGGATCAGACAGACTTATCGCTGAGTAGCTGATGCCCACGCTCGAGGTGTGCGCAGGAAGGGTGGGTGACGCCTTGGCCTCGTATGTCTTATCGTCGGCTGACACCGATTGGATCGATACGGGGGGGACGACGGCCTGATGCCGCGCACGATTTGGATCAAGCCACACCAAACCGGATGTCTCAGAGAACCAAAGTCGTCCGTCACTCCCTTCGATCACCGTAGGTGTCGGCCGGATCTGAGCCGCAACACCGGGGAGACCGTCCCGGGCACCGAGGTGTTGCCCCTTCACGCGATACGAGGGATCCTTGAGAGCTTCGGCAATCTCAGACTGACCAATTCGAAAGATTCCAGAAATGCCATTCAGCCATAGGTCACCATTTGCTCTCTCCACGATTCCCGAGATTCCGAGAAGCCAGTCATCATCGACGGCGTGGATGGCATAGAATCGCTCACCGTCAAACTTCTCCAGTCCGAATTCGCTCCCGATCCAAACATCGGATCCGCGCCCCGAGATTGCAGTGACATTACCCACCGGCGCGCCATTGCCTGTACCGAATAGGTGGACTTTATCCCCATCCAAAAGGGCAAGCCGATTCTTTTTGAAACCCGAGTATCCAAACCAGAGACGTCCATGGCTGTCAGTGAACTCAACGAGAGGTCCTGCCCCGGATAGATCTTCGCTTTTTGCAAAGCTCGTCCAGACACCGTTCGCAAATCGAAACAGACCGTATCGCCCAAACGAGATCCAAAGACCGCCCCTACGGTCCTCCGTAATCGCCTGCAGGTAGAAGGCGTGGGCGGCCATCTGCTTCGGAAGTGCCACTTGGAGAGGCTTGCCGCGGATCAGATGCCAGAGACCGCCTACTCCTCCGAACCAGAATGTCTTATCGCTGGCGCGATACGCTGCTCCCCAGTTGATCGGGTTGCGAAAGTGAATCGTTTCGACTTGTCCCCTGGTCACACGATAGAGCTCATTGCTTGTTTCGGTTGGCCCCTTAAAAAAGCTAACCCATACCGCTCCATCGTCGTCCGCTGCAATTGCCGCACTTCGTTTGACGGGGAGTTTTTGCAGAAAGAAAGGGACGCAAAAAAAACGATGAAGTCCTTTCATGTCGGCGAACCAGATGTTTCCCTCGCGGTCGATCAACGTTCCATGCAGAACCTCGCGCCAGGTACCCACACCATAGGTGCCGCGGATTTTTTTGCCTCTTTCCGTCACCGCATCGTGGGCCGGAAGAGCGGTCCCAATTCGTGTCAGCCCGCCGCTTTCGCTTACCGTCCACACAGCGTTCGTTTGATCGACAATCTGTACGCCATTCTTTGCAAAGAGAGGATACACATGCGACTGAATCTGGGGGACACTCTTCGGGTTCGGGGCTTGTTGCATCGCCATCGGGCTCGTCAGAACCTTTTGGTTGACATCCAGGATAAATTCGGAATCATCCAGGTTTGGGTTGGCCACTTGAAATCGCCTGCTCCCGGGGAGCAAATAGAGCAGCTTCTGCCGATTCGAAAAACCAGCTATCACCCAGACAGTGTCAGTTCGGTCAATCCCCAGGTTGCTAATGTCCATTGGGGCACCCCACTCGGCTCCAAGTTTCCGCCACTTTGACCCATCAAATCTCCAGACTCCGCTGCCGGTTCCGGCCCACATCGTCCCCTTGGAATCCTGAGCCAACGTGTATACAGTCCCGCTCGATGAGGCGGCGATTCCACCGTAGTTAGTTACCCGCCCGTTATTCACGAAACCAAAGCCACCAAATAAATATCCCACCCAAAGTCCACCGGTCGGAGGTGCGAACAGGGTAGATATATTTGAAGAAAACAGTCGATCACCCGAGAAGGGGCGAAAGCGCTCGAAGCGGGTCCCATCAAAACGAAACAGCCCTCCTTCACCACCGAGCCAAAGAAATCCGTCAGCCGTCTGTGCGATAGCCCGAATGCGCTGCGGGGCACCCTGCTGAAAGCTCCAGGATTGTTCCATGATCTGCTGCGTGGCGTGCAGGTCCGGGTTCTTTGCCAAGGCGTAAGTGCACCACAGAAATAGGAACAACGACAAAGTTGCGGTTGGTAAGACTAGCCGCCGCATGCGCCCTTTGCAATAGCCCAGGATTCCGAAATTAGGTGCCAGCGAGTGTTTGTGCCCGAGCTGCCGGACATTCTGAGGCGACGCCTGCCGAACGGCCGCGGCTACCGGTAGGATCGGACTTTGGCTGCCGTCCTCTCGGACGCGATAGAGTTTGAAGTCCGCACCCACGTCAAGCGGCTCCAACATGTACTCTGGATTCTCCTCCATTGAGAACTCTCTTGTCAGGACCGAAGACCCGAGATCTTGAAGCAGGTCCAGAATTTTTAAACAGACGGGTACTCCATGCGAATCGGTGACCAGTACAACTCACAAGGGAGGCTGGGATTCTGCATCGATAATCCGAAGGCGTCCATTATATCCAGAAGACCGTCCGAGGCTAGCCACCCCTGGCCGTGAAACTGGCTGATCGGACAAGTGTTCGCTGGCGATTGACTCGTTAAGGCATTCGCTACGCGCGCACTATCTCGATGCACTTATCGACGCAGACAGAGCCTTCGGGCGAGATTGTTGAAAAGTCGGGTTTTGTCTAGTTCGCGAATGTCCCTCCAGCCGAACGAACTTAGCCAAAACGCCGTTTCGTGAGCAGGCCTGATTGCCGGTGATCACCCGACTTCATGATCCAGATGAGGAGCGGGTCATCACTTGTCTTTGATCCGCTGACCCCACATCGATCCATCTGGTCAAAGGAACATTCCTCGGATGGACGCCGTACACCCTGAAGTCAGGAGCAGGCCTAAAGCCTGTGACGCAAGAATCGTTCTGAGGAGTACCCGTGAAAAGACCGCTCATGTCTCTCGGCTTGTTGACGATACTCATGGGTGTCGGCGTGAAGGCGCAGGATTCGACGCAATCGATATCCGCGCCGAGCATGCTGGAACCCGCCCCTGTTCCGGCGTACGAGGTCGCGACCGTTAAGCCAAGCGAACCGGATGAACAAGGTAGGGGGTTGAATTTTCGTGGCCGTCATCTAGTAGTGAAGAACTTGGCCGTCGAGGATCTGATTACGCTGGGATACAACATCCATCCGAAGCAAGTGACGGGTGGTCCGGCCTGGTTGAAGGAGGATCACTACGACATGGACATCCTAACCGACCACGACGGCGCGCCAAGTCTCGCCTGGGCGAGGGGCGTCGTACGCAAGCTTCTTGCAGACCGGTTTTCATTGAAGTCTCACGAGGAGACGAAGGTGCTCTCAGCGTATGTGCTGACTGTTTCAAGAAAGGGACCGAACCTGACGAAGAGCCCATCTGACCCGGACAGTCCGCCGGAGCTAGGCGGACCTCAGGGGATGTACAGGGTGCGAAATGGCTCGATGGCCGAATTTGCGCAGCTCCTCCAAGGAACGCTGGATCGACCAGTGTTAGACCAGACAGGCCTGAAGGGCCGCTATGACTTCACTCTGCGATGGACGCCGGACGAGTCCCAATATGGGGGAAGGTTTCTGACGCAGAACAATGCCGACAACGGCACAAATACGGATTCTCCGCCGCCGCTGTTTACCGCGATCCAAGAACAGCTCGGGCTAAAGCTGGAGGCAAAGAAAGCGCCAGTGATTCTGTTTGTCGTTGACGGTATAGATAGGCCATCAGCAAATTGATTTGTTCCAAAGATTGATTCTGAGAAACGGCGTTGAGCCGACTTCTTTCCGCGGGTGCCTCAAAAGTCGGGCTTTTTCTAAGTTCGATTCTGCCGCTTGGCGGCCTGTTTCAACTTAGATGAAACCCCGTTTTTCGGGAGTGAGAGCTAATCAGCTAGGCTAACAAGGTGCGTACAGGACTAATCCAGCGCGTCATCAGGTGTTTGCTTCTCGGTGTTGCGACCGCCAGCGCAGCTTTGACGATAACTGGATGCGAATATTTCCCTGAGTCAACATTCAAGTTGGCGAATGATTCAAGACTGCCAAAGTGGATCGCGATCCCACCAGGACTTTCACGCGCCGATGTTTCGGTAACGATGAACGATTACATCACTCCGCGGGGAAGATCTGCGTCATTCGTATTGCAGGACTCGACACACAAGGTACTGGAAAAGGTCTATGGTCGCGAGAAATGCGACAAGCCTTTCGAGCCGAAGAATTCTCCCCAAGGTTTTCCCTCTGGCTATCCGGCTTATGAACTAATCACGGTCAATGGCGCGACTGAAATGATCGAACACAGAAGGATGGAGCCGATTTTCTATGTATCGGACGACACGAATGTTAGAAACGAGTACGCTTCGACCGGGTGCAAATAACCGTATTACCACGGGTGGATAACAATGCAGAGGTTCCTCCCGGCAAGTTCGCGTCTTTGTTTCCGAATCCCACGTTACCCTTGCGCCTCACCGGAAAGCCTGAGAGGATGGCAGCGATAGGTGGCGGCATGATTGAACTGAAAGCCGAGAGCGTCTGGACAAGGCGGGTGACAAAGGTGGTTGTAGTGTCCTTGGTGTTCCCCACTCTTGTGCTGGTTTTTCATATGCTTCTCTTAGTTCCGGCCATGTTCTTCTACTCCCTGCTTATTAACTTCAGTGGGCATTCCGATCTTTGGGCAAAGGTGCTGGCGTACGGAGACCTTATACCTGCGTGCTGGGTCGCGTTCCTCATATGTAAGCGGATTTGGCCAAGTTCAACGAAGTCGATACAGCCATCTCTCGTCGTTTCCCGCGATGTCCCGCCGAACACTGCGGGTTAGCCAGGGTATCTTTTGCCTTTTCATACAACTGCCTGAAAAGTCGCATTTTGAGCAACTACGGCTCGCTTACTCGTCCAAGTACGTTGAACTTGGATGAAACGCCGTGTTGCGGGCCAATCGGCTTAGGCGACACGAGACTGGAAGGCTGCTCTGCTATCGCGCTGCTTATGAGCCGAGTTGTGATTGGCATGGCAGACTTCGAGGCATTTGCAAGCCCTCTGGTCGGTCTTCCGGTAAGCCATATTTGGCAGGGCTATGGCTCTGCTATCTTCTTAGAGTTCGGATCACTAACGCCAAGCGGCAGGCTAAGACGGGACGGTTCGCTCGGCAATCCATGTGGAGAGTTCACGCTAATCATCGAGTGGAGCTGGCGTATCGAAGGAAACGGCGCATATGGTGTGGCAGTTTGAGTGACGCTGGCCGCGAACGTTCCGGCGACTACAGGACACAACGGTCATCGCCGTCTCCGTTGTAGGTAGACTCCCAGAGATTGACATAGCCCTGAGCAACGGCCTTCATGCCGTATCGTGCATGACCGCCGAGGGGGACCCCGAGTGGAGACTCATAAGGCGTCACGGCGGACAGACTCTTTCCGTGGGCGTGTTGGCGGGTCGGCTGCTTTGAGAGCAAATCTACCGAGGACACACAGCCCCATGCGTGATCGAACTGCCGGTAAAGTCGGGTTCTGCAAGTTCATGGAGATTCATATCGAGCGATGTTAGACTTCTGACCACACGACAACTCAGGCATCTCAAGTTAGGCAAAGGGTCCGTGATGAATTAGGCCCAATGGAGAATGAAGTGACAGGGATTTCCGCCGGTACTCGCAGCAATCACAAGGCAATGCTCTTATTGTTCGGCTTGTTGGCAGGCATTGCTGGGTGCGGCGGCAACGGATCTCAGATTTCCCCTCCACCCCCGCCTCCCGCGGATTTCACCATCACAGCGGCACCTGCGAGCCTAACTCTTTCTAGTGCGGGGTCTAGTACGTGCACGATTACGGTTGCGGGTCTGAATGGTTTCGCAGGATCCGTAAGCATTGCGGTAGGTGCAGTGCCGACCGGCGTATCGATTGTCCCGAGTACGTTTACGCTGTCGCCAGGTGGACAGCAAAAAGTGGTGCTCAGTGCAGTCGCTGGCGCGCAGTCTGCCTCAACGAGTGTGGCGTTTACGGGCACGGAAGCGACACTGAGCCACAGTGCGTCTCTGAGTATCACCGTGGTTGCTGAGGTTAGTGGCAGTCATCCTAACGGGAGAACGCAATATCTCCATACCGAGGAGACAACGGCAGGATACTCCTCAAGTCGTCCTATCACGTATGATCATGCGCATCGACGGTTCTATGCCGCGAATACCTATCTCAATTCGATCGACATTTTCGATGCGATTCAAGAGATCAAAACCGGAAGCATATCGGTACCTTTACCAAATTCAGTGGATTTGTCGCCAATCGATGACAGTTTGTATGTAGCTAACCTGCTGGGCGACATCTATCACATTGATACCAATACTTTGCAGATCATAAAACGCTATCCTGATGCGGCGATTGGGACTGGCGGATTTGGGGCAAGCAATGCTGTAGTGCTGGCGGATGGACGCTTGGCGCTGCTTGGGCCGCTCAATCCGTTTGACGGTGGTATTGATGGAGCGGGCAGCGCGGCGGTTTGGGATCCGGTCGCCAACACGATGGATACGGGACTTTACTCTAAATGCAAGGTTTCGAATATTGGATTGATCACAGCGAGTGGGGATCGGACACGTGTGTTGCTCGGCACGGCAGTCAGCGACAACGCGATTTGTTCCTATGATCCAATCGCCCGACAGGCCACGGTCGGCACAGTCGGTGCACCCAGTACGAGATTCGGCTTCAGAATGGTAGCGACACCAGACGGAACGAAGTTCTTCGTGGGCGTATTTGAGTTTGATGCTCATACGCTTCAGTTAGTGGGGCAAATACCCCTCTTACCCAACTACGTACCCAACGCACCGAATCTTCCCAATCAAGGGACCTATAGCGTGATCAGTGCCGATGGAAGCACGATCTACATCACTGAACTCGATTATGGGGTGACTTACGGATACGACACGACAACGTATGCATTGAAGGCAATTATCCCGACATTCAAGATCAACGATGCCGGGGCCAGCATTGCGATTGCTGCGATCGATGAAACGGGGCTGATGTTTGGAACGATTGGTGATCATGGCGTGGCGTTTCTGGATGCCGCGACGCCGGTAGCAGCTGTGCCATCAGTGTCTTCCTCAGGGTCGTATTTCATTACGCCATCAGGCGGACCACTTGCGGGCGGAACGAGTATCGCGGCCTACTCGAATAAAGGCCAGCTCTCCCCTGCGCCTACGGTTTTGAGTATGTCGGTTGGAAATGCGGCGGCTACCAGCGTGGGCCCCGGGGCAAATAGCTATATCAACGGAGTCACGCCAGCTTCGACACAGGCCACGATTGCAGATGTGAGTCTCAGATGGTCGGACGGATCCTTTGACCTTTACCCGGAAGCTTTCAGCTACGCTCCGTACATCCTCGACGTGATCCCGAACGGGGCCACAGCAGACGGTGGTCAAACGGGCGCTGTCGTCGGCTACGGATTCGGTCAAAGCATGAGCGGGATTCAAGTGACGATCGGTGGGGCTTCGGCGCCGGTTACCGCGTTGGCAACGTCTGCTCCGTACACGCCATACCCATTTCCCATAGAAGTCCTGCAATTCACCATCCCGCCTGGAGTTCCCGCGTCCGCTGCAGATTTGAGTATTACAACGACGAGTGGTACGACGACGGCTGCGGGTGCGTTTCATTACACGGCAAAAGTTCAATCATTCCCGACGTCCGAGGCGCTGCAGCAAGGTTTATATGATCCTTCCCGCGACGTCTATTTCTATACGTCGACCAACAAGGTTAATGTGCTTTCTCGTTCTGGCGGAGGGTGGCAAACGCCGATCACCTTACCAGGACTTACGTCAAGCAGCCAACTCATGGGAATCGCAGAATCCCCCAATGGCACGCTTATGGCGGTCGGAGACTTTGGTGGTGGTGCGGTCTATGTGTTCAGTCCGGATACGCCAGCGAGCGCGAGACGTTTTGCAATGCCTGTAAGCACAAACGGTCCGGGCGGGCTAGCTATCGCCAACTCTGGCGTGGTGTACGTAAAGTCACAGCCTCTTCCGACAAGTATTCCAAACGTCGACCAACTCTATCAACTCGACACGACGACTGGAGTTTTCACCTCGTTGTACGCGGCTTCTTCGGGCGAGAATGGCACTGCGAGAGTGCTGCTGAATCCAGACGGAAGCCAAGTGTACACGACGATAAACGGCACCTCGATCTGGGTTTCTACCGCAACCGGCCAAGCGAGCATTTCGCTCCAAACTGTAGGGGTGACAGGGGACAATCCCGACATGGCGATGTCTGGAGACGGCTTGAATGTTGAAGCGAACGGCTATCTGGCGGATAGAAATCTCGCTGCGGAAACTGAGCAGGGGTATGTGGATTGGGAAACGTGGCTGCCGACGGCAGTCTACGGTCAAAAGCTAAATCAAGATGGCACGCTGATGTTTCAACCGCTAACGGATGGCATCGACATTCTTGCCAGGGACACGGGTCGACTGCTGTACAGGATCCAGGTTCCGGGTGGGATCAGCAAAGTCTACGACCCACTGTTGACTGGAAGCGGGACGAATGTGCTGGGCTACATCACATCGAGCGGCGTTTCCTTTGCCGATCTCGGTTCGCTTCCGATTCCCGCGCAAGATGCGTCACCATTTCCTAATGAGCAAATCGGTCCGACGGCGCAATCGGGCCAGTCACGAGCGAACATGACCGATCAACAGCTTAGGAGGCCTTCCTCCATCTTGGCATCGAGGGGCCGTCCGCAGTTACGCAGGCCCGCCAATCCTGCGCTTTCTGTGCGGTAGCTGAGCGCCTGTGGTGGTCATACTCTGCGCGTGAGGCGAGGACTAAAAACGAAAAGGCGAGGCCGAAGCCTCTCCTTGTTGCGCCGTCAAGCGGCTATTGCAGGAGCGTGCGGTCGGGTCCGTTGACGTTGGGGTCTTCTGGGGGGATCATGGTGGCGCTGGCTATTGGAACTTACCGAGGTTGACCGTAGCTGATGAGTGTACCGCTATTGTACCTAAGCATGGGAACCTCCTAACGACTCGGATGAAGCTTAGATCCTTTCGCTCGTGAACAGATGCTTCTCGAATTGGTCATGAGATTCTGGCAAGCTGATCGACTTACGAATAGCAATCGAGTCGGGGGTACTGCTTCTTCCGCTGTTGCTCAGGTGACCGCAGCCGATGTGACCGCAAAATCCAAGGCGCCATAATAAGATTGAGAGATACCAGTCAGCTAGTCCGACGTCGATTGTTCTTCACCTATAAGATCGGGGACCGGTCGCATGTTAAGCCCTACTTCGCGTAAGCAAACTTCCGCCCTCCGAAATCATCGTGGAGACAAATGATGGCTAGTCTTGATCTTAGTGCCACTAGGCTTGCACACATGCACGTATCGCGCGCCGCATTCACGAGGGCGAATTGATCCGGCTAAATCGGGACAGGGTGCCTATGCCGGCATCTTTTGCAGTCAGACCGGGCTATCAAGGCACTTGCGATGCTACGTGCCTTCTTCGGTGAATCAGAGGATCGACGTCGGCAAGATCGTCCAAAATTTGATCCCGCAATCTGGCGGGCACCTGACGTGCAGAAGGCTCTTAGCAGCGTCTTCTCCAACAAGTGTGCGTACTGCGAAAGCTGGTTGGGGATCACCTCGAGTTTTGAAGTCGAGATGTTTCGCCCCAAATGCCAAGTCATTGGTAGTGATGGAAAGACACGGCTCGACGGCTATTGGTGGCTTGCCTATGAATGGTCGAACCTCTATATCGCCTGCCAGGCCTGCAATCGAGCCAAAGGTCCAAGATTTCCCATTCAGGGGGAACCAGCAAAGCCTTTCTCCGATGCTGCGTCTCTCCTCAACGAGAAGCCTCTTCTTCTTGATCCCTGTTTCGATGACCCAGACTAACACTTGGTCTTCACCGAAGACGGGGCGATCGGCAGCCTCACGCAACGTGGAACCTCTACTATTCAGGTTTTGGGGCTCAATCGGGCCCCTTTAGTTGAGGCTAGGGCTCGATCAATTGAGCAAAGTCGACTCGAGTTCATGTCGCTTGTGTCGGCTGACAGCACCAGAGACAAAGCGGTGCGGCGCCTCCTAAACGAGAGGCGAGAATACGCGGGAGCGATTCGACAGTGTTTAGCGGCGTTGATCAAGGAGCTTGGCTTAGCTCCGTCATCAAGCCCAGTAATTCCTAAACTGTCGAAGCGTCGACGTCAGGAAGCCATTAAGTTCTTCCAACATGAGCAAGCGGCAACGGATAGTTATTCAATTGCGGATGAACAAGATAGAAGCCGCTTCCTAAGTCGTAGTCGGGCCATCGAGCGAATTGAGATACGAAACTTTCGCGCTATCGAACATCTAACTCTGAGCTTCAGCGAGAACGAGGTTACGGGTGGTTCTGATAATAGCGACAGATCTGAAACCCGCGCAGGATGGCTGATGTTGCTAGGGGAAAATGCTGTCGGTAAAACCTCCATCATGCAAGCAGTCGCACTCGCGTTAGTGGGAGAGAAATGGCGCTCGGACGTCATCACTCGAAACCGGATCGATGCTTCTGATTGCATGCGCCGAGGCGCCAAAAGCGGGTACGTTAAGATTCATTTGTGAGGCTCTCTTGAGCCAATTCACATGGAATTCTCCCGCAGCTCCCAAAACTTCGAGGGTGGCCTGAAAGAGCCCGTAGTCGTGGTCCTCGCTTACGGCTCCGCACGGCTGCTTCCACGAACTCCAGACCAACATTCTCCCGATTTTGATGTGACTAGGATTGCGAACTTGTTCAATCCCTTTGAGCCGCTTAACGATGCCTCGACTTGGCTCGCAGAGCTTAGCGATAAAACTTTCGATCATGTGGCACGCAGCTTAAAGATACCTCTTCGACTCGAACAAAAATCCCGTTTGTTGCGCGTGGATGGACGCGTGTTTGCCGATCTATTCGGACAGAGGGTTTCGCTAGAAGAACTTAGTGACGGATACCAATCAATGTTAGCTTTGATCACCGACATCATGCGCGTCGCGCTACTCAGCGGGTGGGAAACGATAGAACAGACCGAAGGTGTTGTCTTGCTTGATGAGATTGGATCGCATTTGCATCCCCGTTTACGCGGTGGAAGGTTGGTGGGCCCGGAGGGATTTGAACCCCCAACCAAGGGATTATGAGTCCCCTGCTCTAACCGTTGAGCTACAGGCCCTTCCATGACGCACGCACCGCGCCGAGCTTACCTAGCATTGTAGGGCGTACGCAGCGCATCACAAAGCCGCAAGCAATCACCGCATGCGCTCTACTGCGTCACCGGATCTCGTTGCGTGAGCAGCACCCGCTTAATCTGGTTGCGTTCATACGTCTGAATATTTCCCCCGATGCGAACTTGCACCTGCGTCGCATCCATCGAAAGCAGGTCCCCGGAAAGGACAGACCCGTCACGCAATTCGATAGTGTCATGAGTCGACGTCCCAAGCTCGTAGCTGACACTGCCTCCGTTCGTGTCGCGAGGCCCCATCTCGAAAGGGAACTGCCCGGTGTTGTACCCTTCCTTGCTGAACTCGAGCATGTGTTTCCCCAGGTTTACTTCCACCAGCTTCGGTGTAGTTCCCATCTCCTTGCCATCAAGTTTAAACATTGCTCCCTGCGGCACCGAGTTGATCGTCACCGAAACGGAAGCATTGCGCGGAGCCGCTGCCACCACCGATACCGACGCCGGCGCCCCCGACGCATACAGCGTGATCTCAAACTTCACCGTTTCTCCCGGGCCTACATTCGTGAGATTGATGCTGCCGTCACCAATCCGCGCGTGCGTCTTGTCGAAGACGTACAGCACCAGGTTCACGCTGTTCAGAACCTTGGGCGAAAGATTTTCAGCGGTAGTATCCGTGATGTACGTGTGTTCTTTCCCGACGCCGCCCATCAAAGTCTTGAACTTGGAAAAGGTCAACCGCAGCACGGGCGTACCCGCGTCCGGATAGGTAAGCGTCTGGAAGGGCACATCCTTCGATGCGTAGGAAGGCAGCCCGAGGAACATCAGGAGAACTCCGGTACAGAGTTTGCGCATACACTTTCAGCCTTTCGGGAAGTCTATGGCAGTCTACACGGGCGTTGGTCCCCATCGACGATCCTAATCGCGGCACCATCCTTCGCCGACTCTTGTCAGCAGGCAAGTCTTCTTATCAGCCAGCCACTTCATGCCAGTCGCAGGCCCGTCCCCGGCACTGATGTATTCCGTCTTCCCATCCCGCACGAACCGCACGCGTCCATCATCATCGACGCCCTCGAACGTCCTGGGCCCATCGAGATCCTGGATCACAACGATGTACTTCGTTCCCGCTCTCGACAAGTTAAGAAAGGTTCCCTCAACCCCATCCCACCGCCCCAGCCACTGCTCTGGAACCACTTGCATAGTCGTTGCACCTGCCTGAGAAGTACCTTCCCCAGCGCGCCCGGCATGCGTCTTGCAGCCACTAACAACCAGCGCGATTGCGAGCAATCCGGTTGCCAAGCGAACGCGATCGAACATAGACATCTCCCCCTCAAGCAAACTAGCGCCGCCCCTCCAGGCAGGAGGGACAGCGCCAGTTCGTCTAAATTCTGAAAGCCTCTACGACTCAGATCTTCGCTGCATCAATATCAATCTCGATCTTGACCTCATCCGACAGCACGGCATCGCCACTGCTCAGCTTGCCGTTGAATGCCAATCCAAAGTCCTGGCGATTGATCGTCGTAGTCGCCGTAAATCCGCGATGCATACTCTTCCCATCCATGCCTGACTGCTCCTTACCCGGCTCCTCAAGCTTCAATACCACCGGCTTGGTCACGCCATGCAGCGTCAGGTTTCCCGCGACATCATAGTGATCGCCGGCCTTGCGCACGCTCGTGCTCTTGAACGTCATGGTAGGGAACTGGGCTGCGTCGAAAAAGTGTGGGCTCTTAAGATCGGTGTCCCGCGGCGCCACGCCCGTATCCACGGTATCGATCGGAATCGTCGCCTCCACACTCGACTTCGCCATGTCCGCCGGATCAAACGTGATCAAGCCGGAAAGCCCATGAAACGATCCATGCACCGTGCTGATCGCCAGATGCTTGATCGCAAAATCGGCTTCCGAGTGCATTGGGTCGATCTTCCACTGCGTCGCCTGCGCGCTCATCACGCCCGTGCCCATCGCCAACACCGCCGCTGCCGTCCATGCCGCCATACCCATGCGCTTCATTCTGGATTTCCTCCGTAAACAACTTATGCTTCAATTTTTCCTGCCGATTAGAGCATATAGATGCTGACTGATTGTTGCCGATCCATAGATTTCCGGGCACTTAACCCGGCGTTGCCTGACGAAACTGTCATCCGCCCGCCCCAAACGTCTCTTAGGCCTCTTCCAGCATCCAACCGCTCGGAGCCCGGCCCGCTCCCACCACCCGCGGAATCTGCCCGCAACCCGTTCCGCGCTGTAACCTTATCTATAGCCGAAGCCGTCTCCAACAGAAGGATTACAAAGTCGATGGCTGCCGCTCCCAAGGCCCTTCGTATTTCGTCTCACTGAACTGCTGTGAACCGAGTCGCTGCTGTCAACCAAGAGTCAGGGCCTTTATGAAATCTCTCTCGATGCACCGTTCCCCTCAGCCGCTCGCGCTGCTGGCTGTCTTGTGCGCCGCACTCGGTCTCTGCGCTCCTCCTTCCGCGTTCGCGCAAGAAACCTCCGCCAAGCCTCAGCCGCGCCTCACCGCGCCTATCGACTCTTCCAGCCGCGTCACCCTCGCCGGCTCGCGTCCTCCCCGCGCCCTCGCCGCCAGTGACCTCGGCGCTGTCCCGGCCTCCCTCGAGCTCCACGGCATCTCGCTGCTCTTCAGCCGCAGCGCCGCCCAGCAGTCAGCGCTCGACACCCTCGTCGCCGCCCAGCAGAATCCCGCCTCTCCGCTCTACCACCAGTGGATTAGCCCCGACCAGTACGCCGCGCAATTCGGCGTCGCGGACTCCGACATAGCCGCCGTCGAGACGTGGCTCGAGCAGCAGGGCTTCGCGATTGAATCTGTCTCCCGCAGCCGCAACCGCATCCTGTTCTCCGGAACCGCCGCCCAGGTGGCCTCAGCCTTCGGCGCCCCGCTGCACTACTACCTCACCCCCGCCACCGCACTTCGGCCTGAAGAGAAACACTTCGCCCCCGCCAGCGATCTCACCCTCCCCTCCGCGCTCGCCTCCAGCGTCCTCGCCATCGGCAATCTCTCGGACTTCCATCTCCTCCCGCACATCGTGCGTGCAGGATCCCAGCCCGCACAACCCCGCTTCACCTCCAGCCAGACCGGCGCTCACTTCCTCACCCCCGGTGATCTCGCCACCATCTACGACATCACCCCTGCCTATAACTCCGGCTACACCGGCTCCAACCAGTCCATCGCCGTCGTCGGCCAGTCCGAAGTCAATCTGGCAGACATCACCAACTTCCAGACCGCCGTCGGCATCGCCGCCAAGACCCCCATCGTGGTCCTCGTTCCCAACTCCGGTACACCCGCGTATTACGCGGACGGCGACGAAGCCGAGTCCGACCTCGACCTCGAGTACTCCAGCACCATCGCCAAAGGCGCCCAAGTCTACTTCGTCTACACCGGCAACAGCACCAGCTACGGCGTCTTCAACTCCATCGAGTACGCCATCGATCAGAAGATCGCCCCCGTCATCAGCTCCAGCTATGGGGACTGCGAACCCAACCTCGGCCAGTCCGGCTACAACGAATACAACGCGTACCTCGAGCAGGCCGCAGCCCAGGGCCAGACCGTCGTCTCCGCTGCCGGCGATTCCGGATCGACGGACTGCTACGGCGAGTACAAATCCTCGCAGACCGCCGAAAACGAGCAGCTCGCCGTCGACTTCCCCGCCAGCAGCCAATACGTCACCGGCGTAGGCGGCACCGAGTTTCCCGCAGCCGACGTAGCCGTCGGCAACAACACCTACTTCGACGCCCAGTCCTCCAGCGACATCATCAGCTCCGCAAAGTCCTACATCCCCGAGATGGTCTGGAACGACGATGCCGTCGCCACGGCCGACTCCTGCGCCGCCGGCGACCCCACCAGTGGCTGCTCTCCTGTCTCTTCCGGCGGCGGGGGAGTCAGCATATTTACCGCTCAGCCTACCTGGCAGTCGGGCACCATCGGCGGCGTCGTCGTATCCACCTCCGGCGGCCATCGCATGGTGCCGGACATCGCCCTTACCGCCTCCCCCTTCAACGCGCCGCTCGCCTTCTGCACCAGCGACAAGACCTTCTGGCAAACCAACCAGAAGGCCAGCTGCAACAATGGCCTGCGAGACTCGAGCAGCGGCGACCTCACGGTAGGCGGCGGCACCAGCTTTGAAGCTCCCACCTTCTCCGGATTGGTCGCCATCATCAACCAGGCGAAGAACTCCAGCGGTCAGGGCGTCGTAAACCCAACCCTCTACTCCATCGCCGCCGCCTCAGCCTACGCCACCGCATTCCACGACATCACCTCCGGCGGCAACCAGTGCCTCTCCGGCGCCGCCTACTGCAGCTCTCCCGGCACCACTGACTACCCCGCGACCACCGGCTACGACGAAGCCTCCGGCCTCGGCTCCATCGACTTCTTCAACCTCCTCAACGCCTGGCCCAACTCCACCACCACCGGCTCGCTGCTCTCCACCGCGACCACCCTAGTCGCGGCCACCGCCACACCCGCCAACGGTGCAGCCGACGCCATCACCATCACCGTCGCCCCCGTCGCCACCAGCACCCTCACGCCCACGGGCACAGTCTCGGTCTCCGTCGACGGCGGCACCGCCACTCCGCTCACGCTTGCCGCCGGCGTAGCCACCTACAGCTTCAGCTCCACCACCGCCGGCGCCCACACCATCACCGCCGCCTACTCCGGCGACACGAACTTCGCCACCTCCACCGGCACCCTCAACCTGACTGTCGCCAGCGCCGCGCCCGCCAGTACCTTTGCTCTGACCGTGAGCCCCACCACCGCCACGGTTGCCCCGGGAGGCTCCGCCACCGGCACCATCACCATTACGCCCTCCGGCGGCTTTACCGGCACGGTCGCTCTCACCGCCACCAGCTCTCCCGCCCTCACCGACGGCTGCATCGTCGTCCTCCCCGGCTCGGTCTCCATCACCAACGCAACCGCCGGTAGCGGAACCTACGCCATCTACACCAGCCCTGTCCCGTGCCCAGCCAGCGGATCCGCCCGGCCCGGATCCGCCTCGCATGTCATCGCGCGCAGCACCACCCCGAACCACCCCTCACCCTGGAAGCAGCTACCTCTTCCAGCCTCCCTCGCTGGCGTCCTCCTGTTCACCCTGCGCGCCCGCTCGCGCCGCCTCGCTTCGAAGCTACTAAGCGCTGGCCTGGCTCTGGGCCTGGTCTTCGCTCTCTCCTTTAGCGGCCTCGCCCTGACCGGCTGCGGCGGCAGCACCACCACGAACAACAACAGCACCACCACAAGCACCTACACGCCCGCCGGCACCTACGTCATCACCGTCACCGGCACCAGCGGCACCACCACCAGCTCCGCCACCATTACCCTGACGGTGAGCTAACCCCGGCCACACCGGACCCCGGACTGCGAACGGAAAACTCCCGCCGTCCGCGCAGAACCGCAGGACACTTTTCCACCACCGGGGCGCCTTTTCCCCGCACTTCATCCTTGCGCTTACCCCCTCCGCGCCGTAGGCTTAATTCATCGCCTAGTAACCAAAGACGAAACCCCGCAATTCACGCGGCATTCACGAAGTTTCCACAGCAAAACCCTAGAAAAACCGAAGTTACCAAAGCGTTTCCCCGCGTCAGGGGAGTATCTACTTCTACACCACAATATCTAGTTGTTTTATACTTGACTCGTACCAGATGCGGCGTTACTTTCATCCTCACCCGCAGCTCTGGTGCAGCGCCTGACTCCTTGGCTCACACCGCCACAAGGACCCACGACGCAACCCCTCCCGTCGGCATTTTCGGAGGAAAACGTCCTTCACCAGGCCGGCTTTCTGACTCACGCCGTCAACGGTAACCCACCGGATCTCGATCCGGCAGACTTCTAGTTTTTCGCTCGACCGCTTTCTAGTTTTTCGCTCGACCGCTTTCTAGTTTTTCGCTCGACCGCTTTCTAGTTTTTTTGCTCCATCGCCTTCTAGTTTTTGCTCGACCGATTCCCGGTTTTTTGCATCACAGATTTTCTAGTTTTTCTCCGAGAGGTATCCCCCATGGCCGACACGATCCACTCCAGCGACGCAGCCGGGCAATTCGCCGAGCAAGCCACCACCCCTGCCGCTGCCCCCAGCCAACACAGTTCCGCCCCGGGCCTCCACTTCTCGCGCTACTTCACCAAGCCCGGCGTCAACCCCTTCGACGAGCTCGCCTGGGAGTTCCGCGACGCCATCATCCAGGACTTCAAAGGCCGCCTCGTCTTCGAGCAGAAGGCCGTCGAAGTCCCCTCCGACTGGTCCGTCACCGCAACCAACATCGTCGCCTCGAAATACCTCCACGGCCAGGTCGGCACCCCCGACCGCGAAAAAGGCGTTCGCGACCTCATCTCCCGCGTAGCCGAGTCCATCCGCGACTGGGGCAAGCGCGACGGCTACTTCGCCTCCGACGAAGACGCCGAGATCTTCTTCGCCGAGCTCACCCACCTCCTCGTCAACCAGAAGGCCGCCTTCAACTCGCCCGTCTGGTTCAACGTAGGCTGCGACCGCCTCGAGCCCAACTCCGACGCGCAGAACTGGCACTGGGACGCCGAGCTAGGCAAGGTAGCCTTCTCCGTCACCGGCTACTCGCGCCCGCAGTGCTCCGCCTGCTTCATCAACTCCGTGCAGGACTCGCTCGACAGCATCCTCACCCTCGCCAAGACCGAGGGCATGCTCTTCAAGTGGGGCTCGGGCGCAGGCTCCAACCTGTCCGCCATCCGCGGCTCCATGGAAACCCTCTCCGGCGGCGGCACCGCCAGCGGCCCGCTCAGCTTCATGCGCGGATTCGACGCCTTCGCCGGCGTCATCAAGTCCGGCGGCAAGACCCGCCGCGCTGCCAAGATGGTCGTCCTCAACATCGATCATCCCGACATCGAAGAGTTCATCCAGTGCAAGGTTAAGGAAGAGAAGAAGGCCTGGCATCTCATGGCCGCCGGATTTGACGGCTCCGGTCCCGACTCCGAAGCCTTCACCAGCATCTTCTTCCAGAACGCCAACAACTCCGTCCGCGTCACCGACGAGTTCATGCACGCTGTCGAAACCGACAGCACCTTCACCACCCGCACCGTGAAGTCCCGCGAGCCTGTAACCGAGTACCGCGCCCGCGACCTCATGCACCAGATCGCCGAAGCCACCTGGCAGTGCGGCGACCCCGGCATGCAGTACGACACCACCATCAACCGCTGGCACACCTCCAAGAACACCGCCCGCATCAACGCGTCCAATCCCTGCAGCGAGTACATGTTCCTCGACGACTCCGCCTGCAACCTCGCCTCCTTCAACCTCATGAAGTTCCTCACCCCCGGCGGCCAGTTCGACATCCCTGCCTACCGTCATGCCATCGCCATCGTCACCACCGCGATGGAGATCATCGTCGACGCAGCCGGCTACCCCACCGAGCAGATCTCCAAGAACTCGCACGACTACCGCCCGCTCGGCCTCGGCTACGCCAACCTCGGCGCCCTGCTGATGGATCGCGGCCTCCCCTACGACTCCGACGCCGGCCGCGCCTACGCAGCCACCCTCACCGCCATCCTCTGCGGCGACGCTTACGCCCAGTCCGCGCGCCTCGCCGCCACGGCTCCCGCGCTAGGCGCCGCCACGCCCCTAACCCAGTCCGCCTCCATCGAAGGCGGCGCCTGCCCCGGCTTCTACGTCAACCGCGAGCCCTTCCTCGACGTCATCCGCATGCATCGCGCCGAGGTCAACAACATCGACCGCTCCCTCAAGCCCAACGGCTCGACCAACTTTGAAGACGCTGCCGGCTTCGTAGCCCCGCAGCTCTTCGAACTCAAGCAGGCCAGCCAGGATGCCTGGGATACCGCCCTCGCGCTCGGCGAGCAGTACGGCTATCGCAACTCGCAAGTCACCGTCCTCGCGCCCACCGGCACCATCGGCTTCATGATGGATTGCGACACCACCGGCATCGAGCCCGACCTCGCCCTCGTCAAGTACAAGAAGCTCGTCGGCGGCGGCATGATCAAGATCGTCAACAACACTGTCCCCGGCGCTCTCTTCAAGCTCGGCTACAAGGAAGCCGAAGTCGAAGCCATCGTCAATTACATCGACGCCACCGGCACCATCGAAGGCGCGCCCGGCATCAAGCCCGAGCACCTCGCCGTATTCGACTGCTCCTTCAAGCCCGCCAAGGGAACCCGCTCCATCCAGTGGACCGGCCACGTCAAGATGATGGCTGCCACCCAGCCCTTCCTCTCCGGCGCCATCTCCAAAACCGTCAACCTCCCCAACGACTGCTCCGTCCAGGACATCGCCGACGCCTACACCGAATCCTGGCGCCTCGGCCTCAAGGCCGTAGCCATCTACCGCGACGGCAGCAAAGGCACGCAGCCCCTGAACGTCACCGCCCAAACCGACGCCGACAAGAAGGGAACCAGCGTCAACGCCGAGTCCAAGGCCGCCGAAGCCGTAGCTGCCCAGCAGCTCGAAGCCATCAGCACGGCCCTCGCCGCCTCGCAGGCTGAGATGGCCGCAGCCAAAGCGCAGCTCGCCGAAGCCCAGGCACAGCTCGCCGCCCACATCCACGCCAACACCCAGAACGCCGACGCGCTCGACGCCCAGGCCCCGCCCCGCGCCGTCCGCCATCGCCTCCCCGCCGAGCGCATGTCCATCACCCACAAATTCGGCATCGGCGGCCACGAAGGCTACATCACCGTCGGCCTCTACCCCAACGGCCAGCCCGGCGAAATCTTCATCCGCATGGCCAAGGAAGGCTCCACCATCTCCGGCCTCATGGACTCCTTCGCCACGGCGATCTCGATGGCCCTCCAGCACGGCGTCCCCCTCAAGGTCCTCGTCGAGAAGTTCGCCCACACCCGCTTCGAGCCCTCCGGCTGGACCGGCTCCGAAGAGCTCGGCTACGCCAAGTCCATCATGGACTACCTCTTCCGCTGGATGCAGCTCCGCTTCCTCAGCGGCCAGCAGCTCGACCTCTTCGCCAACCTCAAACAACCCACCCTCCCCGCATCTGCTTCTTCTTCCGCTCTGCCCAATCCGTCTGTCATCCTGAGCGAGCGTAGCGAGTCGAAGGACCCCGAGGGTCACGGCCCCGCCCACACCCCCACAGCCTTTTCAGCCACCACCCCCGCCACCCACGAGCTCCACGGCGAAGCCTTCCACCACACCGACCGCTCCGCCCCCCAGCAAGGAATCGCCAGCGAACCCGTCATCTCGCAAGACCTAACCGCCCGCAGCGGCCTCTCCGCTGACCCCTCCACCCTGGGCCCTGACCCCTTGTCCTTAGAAGACCGCAGCGTCTTCCACACCGCCAGCGCCATGAAGTCCATGTACAACATGGGCGACGCCCCCAGCTGCAGCACCTGCGGCAGCATCATGACCCGCAACGGCAGCTGCTACCGCTGCATGGAATGCGGCTCCACCAGCGGCTGCAGCTAGGTCCTGCGCGGACGGCGAGAGCGATTTCGCGCGTGAGCAAAGGCCCCGCCGTCAGGCGGGGCTTCGGATTGAGGTCACATGAAATGCCCCCACTGCAACGTTACAGTGCACCTGAACTTAAATAACGCCAAAGTTCTTGACGCGCAAAACGAGAACAAGAAATTGACGAGGTGGAGCACTCAGTCAGGTCTATGCCCAAGCTGTCAACAAGCGGTCATTTATCTAAGCGAATGTCCGTTGGGAACAGACCGAATGGGTCAACGCGTTGAGACGGGACCGGTCAAACTGCACTTGGCATGGCCGACCAGCGGATCCCGACCGTGCCCACCTCATGTTCCCACCGACCTGAAAAAAGACTTCGATGAAGCGGTCAGCATTCTCTCCCTCAGTCCGCAGGGTTCTGCAGCTCTCACGAGGCGGGCTCTTCAGCAAGTGCTCCGGGATTATGGGCACACTAAGGCAAAAGACCTATTCGATCAAATTCAAGAAGTAGTTGAGGCAAACCTACTTCCCGCCTCTCTTTCAGACCAATTAAACGCAGTCCGGGTTATCGGAAACTTTGCCGCGCATCCTCTGAAGAGTCAAAACACAGGTTTGATATTGCCGGTAGAGGACCACGAGGCGGAATGGAATCTAGACGTGCTTGAAAGCGTGTTCGACCACTATTTCGTCAAGCCCGCCCAAGCGAAAGCTCGTAAGGATGCCCTGAACAAGAAGTTGTCGGAAGCTGGCAAAGCCACAATCTGAGTGCGCAGCAGCGTCCATTGTCAGCCACAGAATTTAGCGAGGACAAAGCGCCCATGGACTTCTCTCAACAGCAAAGCGACGTCATCGATGCGATGCAGCAAACGCTCGCCGCGTTACAAGCCAATGATCCGGCCACGCTCAATCTTCTCGCGGCCGACACCTCCGTCTCGCTTCGAGGACTGAGTTCTGAAGCTCGCCGTTTACAGGCGATCCAATCTCTCGTCGACTCCATCGCTGCCGCACAAGCGGAGACTGTACCCGAAGGGCACCCATACCATTCTCGCGACCCATTGACAGGTCTCATACAGTCACAACTCGAAGATAATGTGATCCCCGAGCTGCAGGCGACTGGTCAGGGTAATCCCGTGGTTTGGATTCCAGCGGGAATACAAGGAATCCTTGAACACTTCAATCCTAAGTACCCATTCCAGAGCGCAACGATAGATAGGAGCCGAATCGCAATTCCCGACGCGGTGAAGATCGCACTGCTGGGAGATTGGGGCGCGGATAACATTCACGCAGCTCGCCTTGGCCAACTTGCCCTCGCAAAGGGGGCCAACTTCGTGATCCACTTAGGGGACATCTATTACTCTGGCACCGAAGCAGAGTGCAACACTTTTCTCAGGAACTGGCCGCTCAAAAATCCTGACGGCACGCCGGTGAAAGGCAAAAGCTTTGCCCTCAACGGCAACCACGAGATGTATTCCCTTGGCCGACCCTATTTCTCTATCGTGCTCCCCGCGTTCGGACAGGAGGCCAGCTATTTCACGCTATTTAACTCGGACTGGCAGATCCAAGGCCTCGATACCGCATATGTCCCCTTCAGCATCGGTGGTGGTGACGTGGACGTCCGTCTTCAAGACCAGTACAACTGGCTTTTCGACAGCATCAGTGCCAATCCCGGCCTGGCCAATATCGTTCTAAGTCATAATCAACCGGTATCAGCACACATTCCAGAATTCGAGGCTGCGCAGCCACTGATGGATGAAGCTCGCGCGCTGTTGCAGAAAACAATCGGCACGGCAATATACGGCTGGTTCTTCGGTCACGAACACCGTTGCACAATCTACGACGACACAGCCCAAAACCCAGCCGCGCTTTTCCGCGCAAGACTTATCGGTAATGGCTCAATCCCCCACCATCCGCAAGAAGAAGTGACCGCCGAAGCAATTGGGGTGGCAACTACCAATCCATTTCTGAAGGTCAATACCGGCAGCATAGACGAGGAGGGTCAGGTTGCCATCTGCACCTTCGCACTCCTGACCTTCAATGGTCCCAACCTCCACATTGACTACATCAATGAAGACGACACCATCTTCTACTCTGAAGACTGGGACGCAAAAAGCAAACTCTGGTAGTCGTCGGGAGATCGGTATCCCGGCCGTACGCGCCTTTGCGGGTGAGTGGGTTCCACTCTGCCGAAGGCCGGAGTGAAGCCGCAGGCGCAGCGACCAACGTGTCCTCCGCACCACCCACACTCCGCCGTCCGCCCAGTCAAGAACTTATGCCCAAGCCTTCTCTCCCGCCCCCATCCGCCGCAGCCTCAACACCGCCAACACCCCCAACCCAGTCCCCAGCAACACCCAACTCCCCGGCTCCGGAGTCTCCGCGGCCTGCTCAAACTCATCCGCCACAATCGCATCCGCAGCCGTCGTCGGGTGGAACCCATCCCAGAACAAATACTGATTCGGATCCGAGCACACCGTCGTGCCAGTAAAACAAGGAGTCGTCACATTGCTAAACCCAAACGCCGCCGGATCAGCCACAACCTCATTCAGCAGGTTGTCGGTGTTGAAGTAAGTCGCCCCCGAAGGCAGCCCAGCCACCAGCGCCGCATTGAACGCATCGGTATAAGCCGTCGCCAGCGGATCTCCCGCAAAGTCCGGAGTCAGCCCCAAATCCGGCAGCCCCGGCACCAGGATGTTCTGCGCACCATCGCCCTCCAGCTCAGCCACAATCGCATCCACATTCGCCGCCGCAACCGTCGGCGAACCGGCAGTAAGAAAGTCGTTCGCCCCACCCCACACCAAAAATAAACTCGACGAAACCAGCGGCGACGACAAGAGCGCAGCCGACTCAGCCACCTCCGTCTGCATCCCCGGCAACCCCAGCGACCCCACCGCCGTCTGCGTCCCTCCATCAACATAGTTCCCCACGCCGCTCGTAGCCCCGCCCACCGCGAAGTCATACAGCGGCACACCCAGATTCGTAGCCAACTGTTCCGCCGCCACCGGCCCATTCGAGAACCGCCCATCATAGTAAGGAGGAGGCGGATACCCAATCAACGAATAAAGATTCCCGTTGTCCGACAGGCTATCCCCATAAACCACCACCGAGGAAAACGAACTCGCCAACGCGCTCGACGAAACCACCCCCGCCACCAACGCGACCAACACCACACGCTTGCGTAGTTGCATAACCCCTCCCAATTCAAACTCCAGATGCCAAGTCGGACGAACCGCAGGTGGCCGACATCCTATACCCCCGCCGCGATCCCTGTCAGCACCGCGCCGCCCCCCAACTCCCGGTTGCACCAAAGTTGTGGCAAGCCAACCCCTCGGGCGGTAAGATAGCCGCAGCTTCTCATAGGCGCGCCCATGCTTAGCTTTTCCCAGAACATCATCCTGCTCGTTGCAACCTGTGTCCTGTCGCTGGTCTTTACCCTCGCGCTCAACCGCGTCTGGCCCCGCGAAAAGCGCCCCAACCAGAACGACCTCATCGGTTGGCAGCTAAGCATCCTCGGCACCACCTACGCCGTCATCCTGGGCTTCATGCTCTACGCCGTCTGGAGCGAGTTCAGCGCCGCCATGCTCAACGCGGAACTCGAAGCAAGCTCCCTCCGCAACGTCTATCGTCTCGCCAACGGCCTGCCCGACCAGCAGAAAAAGGAGCTCCAGTCGGAGTGCAGAGCCTACTCCGCCGCCGTCGTCAAAGACGATTGGCCCGCGATGGCCCAGGGCCTGCTACCCGACGCCAGTCACGAGATCAACGAGCAGATGTGGGCCACACTCATGTCAGTGAAGGGAAGCTCGATCTCAGAAAATACAGCCGAGGACCACGCCATCTCCGAGCTAAGCGATATGACCACCCACCGCCGAACCCGCTTAGTTCAAAGCACCCACCGGCTCCCCGCCATCCTCTGGTGCGTCCTCCTCGTCGGAGGCCTGCTCACCTTGCTCTCCGTCAACATATTCAACACCGTCAGCCCCAGGCTCCACGTCTTCCAGGTCTTCTCCTTCACCCTGATGATCACCCTCGTCATGCTGGCAATAGCCGACGTCAACCGGCCCTTCAAAGGCTGGGTCCACGTCAGCAGCTACCCCTTCGAACGCGCCGAGCAAACCATGACCGGCCCCGAAAACTAAACCCTCCACCCGCGCATCCCGAAACCGGGCTATAGACCCCGATTCGCAACCCGAAACCCAGCTATACCCCACTCATTTTCGCCACAAAAAGCGAAAAGGTGCAGAAGTCGCAACCGACTCCCGCACCCTCTCACATCCATCATGTTTTGAAAACTACTGAACCCGCTTCGGAGACAGCTTCGTCAGCACATCAACGATCGACTGCCCAGCCGGCGTCGGACTCTCCGTACGGATAATCTGCGTGGCATCAATATCTTTGCCATAGACCGCCTTGTTGGCATCATCATCGGAATCCATCGAAGCGCTACCCAGCGCAGCGCCCGCAAACAGGCCGCCCTTCGCACGCGAGTACGTAAGGACGTCGATGTTAGGATCATTCGCCGCAACGGCTTTCGCTCCTGTCGGTCCAGCAACCGCCGAAGCGTCAGCTCCCAGCTTCAGCTTTCCTGACAGAATCTTGAGCGCGCCCTTTTGCGTCTCAAGAACCAGAACGTAGTCCGTCGACGAGCTTCCCAGTTGTACGCCAAGGCTGCCGGTATTCAGTCTGTACATCGCAGGAGCCGACCAGCGCCCATCCATATTAGGACCCTTCCTGCAAACCAACACGCCTCTGCCATAGCTAACACCAATCCCCACCCCTACTTTTCTAACCATAGGGAACACCAGCACGCAGGCAGCGCGATCAAGCACAACGGGTGGAATAGCATTGGGTTTTGCCATCTGGCGCAAAACCTCGGCTGACTCACTCAGGCGGTCATCAAACTTGCTCTGAGCGAACACGGGAACGGCCAGTACAGCGAACATAGCAACGGCGCGGACGCAATTCTTCACAAAAACCTCCCTCGATATCACGTCGGAATGAAGCATCCGAACGATGTCAATGCCTTCTTACCGTACTAGCTAACATCGATTTCAGGGAACTGTCAAAACAAACAGGTTAGGCCAAAGCTGCGCAAACCAGGACCCAAAGACCTCCCGGGACGCTAGGCTGCCCAACATCATCGGATCCATCAGAAGCCGTCAACGAAAGCCAGCAAGCATCTCCCGTCTAGCTACTATCGGCAATCCGGTGAACATCAATATGATTTGCGCAGCATTAAATCGGTTAGGCAGGCTCCGTTTCAATGGGCGCCTTTTTCCCCTCACGCTGCTCCCGAATCGCCCGCCGCCTTGCCGGCAGAAACGGATGTATCAACAACTGATACGCCGCGCCGCCTACCACGCCGCCAAGCAACGGCCCAACAATTGGAATCCACCAATAATTCCCCGGCGAAGGCAGCGCCGACGCCCCCCACCCCGCAAAGTAGCAGAACAGCCGAGGCCCGAAGTCGCGAGCCGGATTTATCGCCCACGACTCCAGAAACCCCATCGACGCGCCAATCACCGCCACAATCAGCCCGATAATCACCGCACCAAAGTTCGCCCCCGGCGCCTGCTCGTTATACTGCTCCGTCACCGCAAAGATCCCGAAGATCAAGAACGCCGTAAGCAAAATCTCATCCACGAACGCATGCATCGGTGAAACCATGAACCCCGGATGCGTGAAGAACACTCCCGCCGCACCCCCACCCGCGCGCGTCAGTTGGTGCACCGCTTCAAAGTGATCGATGAGCGGTCGAAACAACACGTACACCACGCCCGCACCCAGAAACGCTCCTACCGTCTGCGCCACGCAATACGGCACAACCTTCTTCCACGAAAACTTCCGGTACAGCGCCAGCGCCAGCGTCACCGCCGGATTCGCATGGCACCCACTCACCGAACCCGTCGCGTAGATCGCAATCGTGACCGCCAGCCCCCACGCGACGCACACTCCCCAATACGCATTCTGATACGGGCTCGGATCATAAAGCACATACATCGCCGCCACCGAATCCCCAAACGCAAGAATGATGAAGACGGCGACAGCCTCTGATATCAGCTCCCCCATCGATTCGAACAGTGACGATTCCATAGCGTCGAACTCCCCCAAAGCAGTTCCTTTATACAGGCTCACTCCCAACCCCCGCTCGTTGATCTCCCCCGCACACTCCCGTGCTACCCTTGCCTCCTCTGGAGGTTCCATGAGCGACGCCAACAAGCAACTCGTCCAGCGCTGGTTCGACGAGGTCTGGAATCAAGGCAGCCCCGCCACCATCCATGAACTCTTCCACTCCGACGGCAAGGCGCATGGCTTCCCCGAACCCTCCGCCATTCTCACCGGCCCCGCCGAATTCACCCAGGCCCACTCCCTCTTCAAGGAAGCCTTCACCAACATCAAAGTGCATCTCGACGAGACCATCTCCGAAGGCGATCGCATAGCCGCCCGCTGGACCGCGACCGTCACCCACACCGGACAGGCGCTCGGATTTCCTCCCACTGGCCGCACCGCAAGTTTCTCCGGCACCAGCTTCCTCCACCTCAAGGACGGCAAGATCGCAGAAGCCTGGAATCACATGGACTTCACCCGCGTCGTCCTCGAACTCCAGGCCGCCGCGGCCACATCCAAACGCTGAATCCGTTCCCTACGCCCTGCAATCCTGGCGCGCAAGCAAGCATCCAATGCCAAGGAGACTTGCTTCATGCGACCCTTGCTTCGCGCCACGTTTTTCGCTCTCTTCGCCTTTGCCGCCGCATCTCTTTGGGGCTCACAAGCCTACGCACAGCAGCAGCAAACCACGCCGCCCCCCGACCAAGCCCACCCAGCCACTCCCCAAACCCGCAGCCCCGGCGGCGACGTCGGCTCCGGTGCTGGCGACATCGGCAAAGGCGCAGGCGGAGCCGCCGGCAATGTTGCCAAAGGCACCGCCAAGGGTGCCGGAGATCTCGTCACCCTCCATCCAGTCAAAGGTGTAGGCAACGTCGGCAAGGGAGTAGGCGTTGGTGCCAAAGATGCCGGAGTTGGCGCAGCCAAAGGCACTGGCAAGATCGCCAAAGGCACCGGCCGCGGCATCGGCCACATCTTCCATCACTCCCATAAGGACAACCAGCCCCCCGACCCCGGACCGCCCGGCAATTAACTTAGCCAAACCTCCCACGGATCACCCTCGGCCAAGTACAGTATTCCTATCCCCGAGGACCCTATGATCCAGCTCTCTCGCGCCCAGCGTCTCACCGCCTCGCTGCTCCTCGCACTCTCCGCGACCGCGGCCTCAGCCCAAACACCCGCCGCGCCTCCCGCCGCCCCGCCACCACCGCCGCATCTCGTAGGCTCCATCGCCGGCCATCCCGGCTGGCCCGTCGCCAAACCCGCAGACGTCAGCAGCCCCGAAGCAATCCTCAACGCCGTATACGACGTCATCTCCGGTGCCCAGAATCAGCCCCGCGACTGGGACCGCATGCGCTCGCTCTTCATCCCTGACGCGCGCCTCATCCCCACCGTCCCCTCCGCCAACGGCCACACCGACGCCGTCGTTCTCACCATCGACGGCTACATCGCCCGCGCCAGCTCCCGCATGGCCACCATGGGCTTCTACGAACGCTCCGTCCACAACGAGACCGAACAGTACGGCAACATCGTCCAGGTCTGGAGCACCTACGAATCCCGCCACGCCCCCACCGACGCAACCCCCTTCGTCCGCGGCATCAACAGCTTTCAACTCCTAAAGGATGGCGACCGCTACTGGATCGTAAACATCTTCTGGGACGCAGAAACCCCAGACCACCCCATCCCCGCCCAGTACCTACCCAAAACTGAACACTAGTGCCCACACCTACGCGCCGAACGCCGCCCGGAAAACGCCACGAGCCACTTGCCTTGAAGGGGCACGACTTCAATCGTGCCAAAAAACCGCCGCACCAACGAGGGCTTTAGCCCCTGAGGTGAGCTTGCGAGGTGTACGGAGATCAGCTAAACAGCCTTGCGCTGGAACGTGGTCTTCTTCGTATTCGCAAACGAGTTCTTTGCCTTAACATTCGCCGTCGTCGCTCCCGACGTTACCTTCGCGTCCGTCTTCGTCGCGGCCGCCGCCGCCTTCTCTCGCAACGCCTGCAGCTTCTGCGCCTTTCGGCTCAGCCCGCCGACCTTCACTCCGCCTGCCTTGGGTAGAAAATCACTCATCCTGAAATCCTCTCACGTTCCGGCACCCTCCCGCACCTGCCCGGCCACCCAATCGGCGACCTTTTCCAAAGCCCCGCCGCACGCCTCAAGACAATCGTTTGACTAAAGCACAAACCCAGTGGAATACTTCCGCCCTGGGTCGACTATGACGAAATGGTTCGCACTACTTCTCTTCGCAATCTCTTCCACGCTCCCCTCCGCGCTGCAGGCCGAATCGAAGTTCGTCCACACCGACGGCCGCAATCTCGTCGCCCCCGACGGCACGCCGCTCCATCTCAAAGGCACCAACCTCGGCAACTGGCTCGAGCAGGAAGGCTACATGTTCCACCTCGACGACGGCCCGCAATCTCCCCGCGAGATTGAAGACCTCGTCAACCAGCTCCTCGGTCCCGAAGATGCCGCGCAGTTCTGGAACCAGTACCGCGACGCCTACATCACCGAAGACGACATCAAATTCCTCCACGACACCGGCCTCAACTCCATCCGCATTCCGTTCCACTACAAATTCTTCACACCCGGCAACGACGAAGGCTTTCGCCTCATGGATCGCGTCATCGGTTGGGCTGCGAAGTATCACATGTACGTCATCCTCGACATGCACTGCGCCCCCGGCGGCCAGACCGGCGCCAACATCGACGACAGCTGGGGCTATCCCTGGCTCTACGAAACTCCCGCTGACCAGCAACTCACCGTCGCCATCTGGAAGCGCATCGCCGAGCACTACAAGAACAACCGCACCGTCCTCGGCTACGACCTCCTCAACGAACCCATCCCGCACTTCCCGCAACTCCACCAGTACAACAAAGACCTCGAGCCCATCTACAAACAAATCACCGCCGGCATCCGCCAGGTCGACACACACCACGTCATCATCCTCGGCGGCGCCCAGTGGGACTCCAACTTCGACGTCTTCGGCCCTCCCTTCGACAAGAACGTGATGTACACCTTCCACAAATACTGGACGCCCCCCACCGAAGCAGTCATCAAGCCCTACCTCGACTTCCGCGAGAAATACAACGTCCCCATCTGGCTAGGCGAGTCCGGCGAAAACACCGACGCATGGATTCATAGTTTCGTCACCGTCCTCAACACAGACGACATCGGCTGGGCCTTCTGGACCTACAAGCGCATGGACGCCACCGCCAGCATGGTCTCCTTCCCCAATCCCCTCTACTGGGACGAGATCATCGCCTACGCCAAGCTCAATCGCGCCACCGGCAACACCGAAAAACTCCTGCCCGTTCGCCCCTCGCTCGAACACTCTCGCGCCGCCTTCCAGGACCTCCTGCAACAAATCAAGTTCCAGCACTGCCACATCAACGCAGGCTACCTGCAAGCTCTCAACCTCACCGTGCCCCAACCCTGAACCCGCGCGACCCGTAAAAAATCTGCAACGTCGAAAGATTCGATCTCATGCGCACGACAACTCTCGGCGTTAGCCTCGCCTTTCTCACGCTCATTGGCTGCAGCAGTGGCAGCAACTCCGGCGGCGGCACCACGCCTCCTCCGCCTCCACCCGTCGCTGCCACTCCCACCCTCTCGCCAACTCCCGGCCTCTTCACCACCGGCCAATCCGTAACGCTCTCAGACACAACCCCCAGCGCCACCATCCACTACACCACCGACGGCACCACCCCCACCGCCTCCTCCACGACCTACGCCGCCCCCATCCCCTTCACCGCCGACACCACCATCAGCGCAATCGCCGTAGCCACCGGCTACACCACCAGCCCAACCGCGCAAGGCCTCTACCAGGTCGCCGGCCCCGCAGTCTCCATCGTCGAAAGCACCCACGATCAAACCGAGCTAATGGCGGCGCAACCCTCCACGCTCTTCACCGACACCACCGCCGGCATCAACAACGTCATCGTCGACGAATCGCAAACCTACCAGACCATCGAAGGCTTTGGCGCAGCCTTCACCGACTCCGCCGCCTACCTCCTCGAACAAGTCCAGCCCTCCTCCACGCAACAAAGCACTCTCAGCGATCTCTTCACCCGCAACGGCAACGGCATCGGCCTAAGCTTCATGCGCGTCCCCATTGGCGCCACCGACATCGCCCGCTCCCTCTACTCCTTCGACGACAACAACGGCACCCCCGACCCCACCCTCGCAAACTTCTCCATCGCCCACGACCAGACCTACATCCTCCCGCTCATCCAGCAAGCCAAGGCCCTCAACCCGCAGATGAAATTGCTAGCCAGCCCCTGGAGCCCGCCCGCCTGGATGAAGTCCACCAACTCCATGAACTCCGGCACCCTCCTGCCCGCCGACTACACACCCTTCGCCAACTACCTCGTGAAATATCTCCAGGCCTACAAGTCCGCCGGCATCACTTACGACTACCTCACCCTCCAAAACGAACCCCTCAACCAAACCACCGCCTTGCCCAGCATGTACATGGACGCGCCCACTGAGCTAACCGTGATGCGCGACTACGTCCTACCCGCTCTCTCCTCCGCCAACCTCACCACCAAACTCTTCGTCTACGACCACAATTGGGACACCCCCGCCTACCCCGAAACCATCCTCACGGACCCAACCATCGCAGCGTCTCCGCTAGTAGCCGGAACCGCATGGCACGGCTACGCAGGTGCACCCGGCGCGCAGCAACTTGTCCAGAACCAGTTCCCGACATTTGGCACCTGGGAGACAGAACACTCCGGCGGCACCTGGCAAACAGACCAGTTCACCACTGACTTCCTCGAGATCACCCAGGTACTCCGCAATGCCGCAAAGTCCTTCGTCAAGTGGAGCCTAGCGCTCGACCAAACCCTCGGCCCCAACCTCACCCAACTCAACACCGGCCTCGGCGGCTGCGCAACCTGTACCCCCATCGTCACCGTCAACAGCACCACCGGCGCCGTCACCAAGGACGTAGAGTTCTACACCCTCGGCCACTACAGCAAATACGTGCAGCAGGGCGCAACGCGCATCTACTCCAGCAACACCCCAGCCATCGTCACCGTAGCCTTCCTCAATCCAGACAACTCCCGCGCCCTCGTCGCCTTCAACAACGCCACCACCAGCCAGTCCTTCACCATCCAGTGGGGCACGCAGTCGTTCACCTACACGCTCCCCTCGCTGGCCGCCGCCACCTTCACCTGGAGCGGCATCCAGTCCGGCTCGCCCACCACCCCCGCCACCTGGCAGATCCAAGGCTCCAGCTACGCGCAGGCATCCGGCCTCGAGACCGAAACCACCGCTGACACCACCGGCGGCTATGACCTCGGCTACGTCAGCCCCAACGCCTACGCCCTCTACAAGAGCATCAACTTCGGCACCTCCGTCAGCACGGTCAGCGTGCGCACCGCAAGCGCAGGGCAGGGAGGCACCCTCCAGTTCCATCTCGACAGCCTCACCGGCCCCCTCATCGCCACCGCAACCCTCCCCGTCACCGGCGGCTGGCAAACCTGGCAGACCGTCACCGCACCCGTATCGGGAGCCTCCGGCCTCCACGATCTCTACATCACCTTCCAGGGCACCACAGCCGGAATCTCGAACCTCAACTGGTTTCAATTCCACTAGGTCTCCTCCGCGCACGCGCACTCTCCATGCCCAACCAACGCCCGTCGCCCTCACCCGTCCTTCCGCCCACCGCGTGCCCCAGGAGCGCCGCCCAGCCCTCCCGACGGCCCCATCTTCGAGCCCGAACCCCACCCGGCAACCCACCGACCTACCCCGCAGTAGTTCAATCGATGGAGCCGTTTATCAACCACCAAAACTAGTATTTACTCCGCTGTTCAGCCCTTAAGTGGATTAAATACTTGACAACCGACAGACCGTTAGATCATCATGATCCGCGATTTCAAATCAACTGAAAGACAAACGTTTGTCTCGTTCGGTTCGATAGCAGAACATGCAGCACTGAGAAAGTTTTGGAGGCACTATGAAGTCAAGTTGGTCTTTATTCAGGGTCATTGCCATTGCCGTGGCAGGCATCCTGGGACTAGGTAACGCCCACGCGCAGAGCACGAACGCCGGCGACATCCGCGGTCTCGTCACCGATCCATCCGGCGCCCTCATTCCGGGAGCCACCGTCACCGTGTTGAACCTCGACACAGGCGTCGCCAAGAACTACCCCACCAACAACGACGGCCTGTACGATACCAACTCCATCGTCGCCGGCAGCTACAAGGTCACCGTCGCCAAGCCCGGGTTTGAGACCTACGTCCGTGGACCCATCACCGTCCTCGTAGGCATCACCGACGTCAACGCCCAGCTCAAGATCGGTGCGTCCACCGTCGAGGTAACAGTCAACACCGACGTTCCTCTGCTCAACACCGAAAACGGCGAGCAGTCCTCAACTCTCCAGGCCCATGACATGGAGCAGATGCCCAACGTCGGCGGATCCAACGGCCCCGACTGGCAGAACTTCATGATCCTGCTCCCCGGCGCAACCGGTACCTACAACAGCAACAACAATCAGGCCAATGCCTTCAACCCTGGCCAGGAAGTCTCCACCAACGGCAACCTGCCCTTCACCAACGTGCTCGCTGACGGTGCCTCCACCACGCTCCCAAGCAGCCAGAACGCCAACCCCGCCGCCTTTGAAGATGTCTCCGAAGTTCAGGTCAGCCTTTCGTCCTTCTCCGCGCAGTATGGCGTAGGCGGCCTCATCATGAACCAGATCACCAAGAGTGGTACAGACAGATTCCACGGCGTTCTGTACGAGTACTTCCAGAACACGTCGCTGAACGCGGCCAACTACGGCTTCGGTAACAAGGAGACCGTTCCGTCCCTCAACTACGACGACTTTGGTGGAACCTTCAGCGGCCCCATCCCATTCTTCGGGCTGAGAAAGAAGGCGTTCTTCTTCTTCGGTTACGACCAAATTCACAACAACGCCGTCTCGGCCGGCTACCAGACCGTTCCAACCGCCGCCATTATGGCCGGTGACTTCACCGGGAACATCGCGGCCAACCCATCAGCCCCGTACTACATCTACGATCCGACCACGCAGGTCATTGCGAACGATTCCCAGGGCCATCCGTACCCCATCCGTAAGAGCTTCATGGAGGAGTATGGAACCAACGCCATCCCCGCAGGCTTGATCGATACGGTTTCAAATGCCTTCCAGCAGTTTTATCCGACGCCCGCAAACCACATTCCCTACGGCAACTTCGTACCCAACGCAACCGTCAATAGCGCTGGCGTTCTCACCAACAACTTCTACTCGCAATATCCAGTTCCCCGTCCCTGGAAGAGATATTTCGGACGCTTGGATTATGCGATCACTCAAAATAATCGGCTGACGCTCTCTGACACCCAGGGAGACGAGCTCGAAAACGGCGCCTCTCCTGTTGCTTTCTGCCCCGTCGGTTGCCAGATCGGCGACGTCGACAACAACAACGCGCAGGTCACCGACGTTTGGAATATCAGCAACAGCACCGTCAACGAAGCCAGAATGGGCTTTACCTCTCAGCTCAACTTCTTCCAGGACGCTGGTACTGGCTTGGGTTATCCCGCCAAGCTTGGCTGGCAGTTCGCCAAAGCCAACGTTCTTCCCACCGTCCAGTTCCAGCGCAACTATCCGTATGCCTGGATTGAGCCAGCCACGAACGCCGAATACAAGGAAATGGTCTTCGATCCTTCTGACGTCGTGACCATGATTCGCGGTAAGCACGTTCTCCACTTCGGTGGTGAGTTTGCCTTCTATCGTGACGACACAACCACCTGGGGAAATATCAACGCCGGCACCCTCGTGTTCGACGGTTCTTATACCGAGAACTGGACACTCAACGATTCAGGCGTGGCCTCCTCCAACAGCAAGTCGGGCGAAGAGTACGCTGACTTCCTCCTCGGCTATGCTCGGAATTGGAACGCGAGCGTCTCGCCGGAATACGGCGTGCGCCTGAAGAAACCCCAGATCTTCGTTCAGGACGATTGGAAGATCAAACCAACGTTCACCGTCAACCTTGGACTCCGTTACGAGATCAGCCACGGGTATAACGAGGTCAAGGGCAATATGGCCACGTTTGACCCCACCGTCACCAACCCCGCCACCAACACCCTGGGCGCCTACTGGTTTGGAGAAACCCATGCCAATGGCCGCACCTCCATGCAGGCCAACGTGTTCAGCACGGTCATGCCGAGAGTCGGCTTCTCCTGGCTCGTGCATCCCAACACCACCCTGCGTGGCGGCTTCGGAATCTACTCCTACAACTGGAGCACGGATAACTACGGCAGCGGCTTGGGTGCTTCAGTCTCATCCTCGGGTAGCTACAACGACCAGTCGAACGGAATCTACCCAACCACCAAGTTCGATGGACCCGGAACGCTTTTCCCGCTAGGCGGCGGAACACCCGGACCGCTCCCGTACTCGGCAGCTTCCCAGGACCCAACCAGGTTCAACGGGCAAACCGTAAGCTACAACGACTACCACACCCCGATCCCGAAGATCTACCAGTGGAACTTCGGTATGGAGTGGCAGCTGAGCACCAACACCGTTGCGACCATGAGCTACGTCGGAAGCCACGGCCTCAACCTGACCTTCCCCACCAACATCAATGCCGTACCCCTCGACAAGCTGTCTTCCAGCGACGTCTCGGGCTGCGGTACCGGGTCACCCGTCAATTGCGCCGTAGCGTATCCGATTTATCAGCAGATCAACGGAAACCTCTACCAGGCGATCTCCAACTACAACTCGCTGCAGACGACCATCACCAAGCGCCTGCAACACGGATTCAGCTTCAGCGCCAACTACACCTGGTCGCACTTCCTGGATGATCAGGATTCCTCTGGTTGGGGAACGCATGCTGGTCCTACGCCCTATCAGTACGCAAGCACTCTGACGGTCAATAACTCCAGCAAGAATTATGGTCCGTCGAACTTTGACGTCCGTAACTCCTTCAAAGGGTTTGCGATCTATCAACTGCCCTTCGGCAAAGGCAAGCCGTTCCTCAATAAGAACTGGTTCGAAGACCTGACGGTCGGCGGATGGCAGATCTCTGGCATCCTCATCGTAGCGTCAGGAAATCCCTTCCAGGTCTACGCCACCGACAACACCTACCAGAATGCCGGCTCGCAATATCCCAACTGGTCGGGAATCTCTCCCCGCCCGGCACACCGCGGTATCGCAGAGTGGTATAACCCAGCCGCTTTCACTAACCCTGGAAACGGAAACTTCGGCAACTCGGGAAGAAACCAGCTGGTCGGCCCCGGATTCAACACCGAGAATATGTCAGCGCTCAAGGAATTCCACTTGCCTTGGGAACGGATGGCTTTCTCCATCCGCTGCGATGCGCAAAACGTATTCAACCATCCCACGTTTAGCCCTCCACAAGGTCAACTTGCTGGAGACAGCGGTCCGGGCACCGAGTACACCACCACCAGCAACGGTGGAAACCAGATCACCGGCGTCCAGATCGGTGGAAGATCGCTGCAGCTAGGGGCTCGCCTCTCGTTCTAGCGTGAACGGATCATCACCTCCGGAGAGACGGCGAATACCTTCGCCGTCTCTTTCTTTTTCTCCGCTAAGCCGATTCGCTTCGCTCTCGATATGATCTGGATAGTATGTACCCAAAGTTAAGAAGTCTCTCCACGGGATTCGTTCTGCTCTTATCTGCAGCTCTCTGCTCCTCGCAGACCCCACCTAACCAGCAGGAGCTCTCCTCCCATCTGCAAAAGGTGCAAACCTACCTGCACCAGAACCGCCCCGACCTGGCCATCCCCGAGCTGCAGGCCGCGCTCGCCCTCGACCCCTCCAACCTCGAAGTCCGCGCCAATCTCGGCGTCCTCCTCTTCTTCCAGGGCAAGTACGACCAGGCACGCCCACTCCTCCAAGCCGTCGTAGAAGCCAAGCCTGACCTCTGGAAGATTCAATCCCTCCTCGGCATCGCCGAGCGCAAGACCGGTGACGACCACCAGGGCCGCATCGATCTCGAGACAGCCTTCCCCCACATCGAAGAGACCAAGCTGAAGATCGACGTAGGCCTCCAGCTCATCGAGAGCTACACCGCCACCGGCGAATTAGATAAAGCCTCAGACCTCGTCGCCCAACTCCTCGTGCTCAAGCCGACCGATCCAGAGCTCCTCTACGCCGCGTACAACATCCACTCCAGCATGATGGCCGAGGATCTTCTCAGCCTCTCGCTCGCAGCTCCAAACTCCGCGCAGCTTCACCAGGCCATCGCGCACGAACTCCAGCGCACCCACGATCTCGAAGGCACCATCCGCAACCTTCGTCAGGCGCTCGCCCTCGATCCCAACCTTCCCGGCATTCACTTCGAGTTAGCCGAAGCCCTCCACGCCTCTGACGATCAGCGCCTCAAAGCCGAAGCCGTTGACCAATACAAGCTCGCCGTCCAAACCAATCCCACCGACCCCAAAGCCGCAACCCGCCTCGGCGATATCGAAGTAGAAATGGGCGACCTCGATGCCGGCGAGAAAAACTATCAGCAAGCGCTCAAGCTGCAGCCCAACTCCGCAGACGCAAAAATCGGCATGGCCAACGTGCTTAGCGAACGCGGCGACCCCGCAGCCGCAGCGCCGCTCCTCGAGCAGGTAATCGCCGCCGACCCTTCCAACTACCTCGCGCACTTTCGTCTCAGCGCCGTCTATCGCAAACTTCATCGCCCCGACGACGTCAAGCGCGAACTCGATGCCTACACCAAGTACAAAGACATGCACGAGAAGTTGACAAGCATCTACAAAACCCTCGATGCTCCCGACAAACCCCGGTGAAATAATTTGCCGCACCAGCGTCACCCAACCTCGGCAATCACGGCAGGCCTGCTCCTCAGCATCCTCGCGTGCGCCTCTGCCATCGCGCAATCGCACACCACCACCAGCATCGAAGTCCCACAGCTAGTCGACATCACCGCCTCCACCGGCATCCAATTCCAACACCTCTCCAGCTCCGACCAGAAATACATCGTCGAATCCATGAGCGGCGGTGTAGCCCTCATCGACTACGACAACGACGGCTACCCCGACATTTATTTCACCAACGCACCCAACGTCGCCATGGCGCTCGCCGGCAAAAAAGCCCGCAGCGCCCTCTATCACAACAATCACGACGGCACCTTCACCGACGTCACCGACCACGCAGGCGTCGGCTATCCCTGCTGGGCCATGGGCGCGGCCGTCGGCGACTTCAACAACGACGGCCTCCCCGACCTCATCGTCAGCTGCTTCGGCGGCGTCGTCCTCTATCGCAACAACGGCGACGGCACCTTCACCGACGTCACTAAATCCTCCGGCCTCTCCATCGACAAAGGCTGGGCCACCGGCGCCGTCTTCGGCGACTACGACGCTGACGGCAACTCCGACCTCTTCGTCCCCCACTACGTCGACTTCGACATGAATGACCTCCCTCAGTTCGGCTCGCAGGTAACCTGCAAGTATCACAACGTCCCCGTCCAGTGCGGTCCCCGAGGCCTCAAAGGCTCGCCCGACTCTCTCTACCGCAACAACGGCGACGGCACCTTCACCGACGTCTCCAAGGCCGCCGGTGTCGACGACCCCAACAACTTCTTCGGCCTCGGCGCCGTCTGGTCTGACTTCGCCAACGACGGCAAGCTCGACCTCTTCGTGGGCAACGATGGCGAACCCAACTACCTCTACCGCAACGACGGCAGTGGCCACTTCAAAGACATCGCCCTCGACAGCGGAGTAGCCGTCAGCGATGAAGGCCTCGAGCAGGCGAACATGGGCATCGCCCTCGGCGACTATCTCAACGACGGCCGCATCAGCATCGCCATATCCCACTTCAGCGAAGAGTATGCCGTCCTCTATCGCAACGATGGCGGCCTCAACTTCACCGACGTCTCGCATCAAGCCGGGATCGCCCAACCCAGCGTCCCCTACGTCGGCTGGGGCGACGCCTTCGTCGACCTCAACAACTCAGGCTGGCAGGACTTCGTACTCGTCAACGGCCACGTCTACCCGCAAGTCGACGACGCCAAGGCCGGCATCGCCTACAGGGAACCAAAGCTCGTCTACATCAACCAGCACAACGGCACCTTCCGCGAAGCAGGCGCAGCCACCGGCAAAGCTGTCCTCATTCCCCAGGTCAGCCGAGGCCTCGCCGTAGGCGATCTCTTCCACCGCGGCGTCCTCGACCTGGTCGTCGAAAACCTTGTCGGCGGCCCCATGATCCTCGAACCCAAACCCAACCCCGCGAATCACTGGGTAAGTTTCGCCCTCGAAGGCAGCCCCAAAAACCGCCTCGCCCTCAACGCGCGCATCCGCATCACCACCGGAACGCAGCAGCAGCTGCAGGAAATTCGCAGCGGCGGTAGCTATCTCTCCCAAAGCGATCTGCACCTGCACTTCGGCCTGGGAAAAGCGCGCATCATCGACAAGGTCGAAGTCCTCTGGCCCAACGGCCCCACCCAGACTTTCACCAACCTCCAGCCCGACCACTTCTACTCCCTAAAGCAGACCGGCACCCTGACCCTCGCCGACGCCCCCGCCCAACACACGCCCTAAGCCTTCGCCTTATGCTTTCCCCGCGGCGCCCCACTCGACTCCCGCACCACCAGCTCCGGTTCCACCTGGATCGTCGCCGGCAGCTCTTCATGCGCGAGCTTTCGTAGCAGCGCCGCCGCCGCCGTGCTCCCCATCAACTTCAGCGGCTGCCGAATCGTCGTCAAGCTCGGCACATGATACGAAGCCGACTGAATATCATCGAACCCCACAATCGAAACATCATGCGGCACGTGATACCCATAGTCGTGCAGTGCGCGAATGCTTCCCATCGCCGAAATATCGTTGAAGCAAAGAATCGCCGTGAACTTCTGCTTGCTCTCCAGCAAATCATGGATCCCCGGATAGCTGATCTCCGGCGACGTCGAATCCTTTGCCAGCTGAATCGTCAGGTGCTCATCGATCGCCAGCCCCAGCTCTCGCGCTACCTTCATCGTCGCCGACCAGCGCAGCTCCGTATCCGTGCTCACCGACTGGCCCTTCATGTACACAATCTTCCGATGCCCCAGGTCATACAAATGCCGCAGCGCCAGCCGCGCCGCGTGCTCATGGTCCAGCACCACGTTCGTCACATCCGCCAGCGTCGAGTGGCCCGCAATCAGCACTGCCGGCAAGGGCAGGGGATTGGTAAGCTTCGTGTCAATCGCCAGGATCCCATCCACGCCACGCGCCTGCAGCAGCGCCGGATACTCCACAATCAAACTCTCTAAATGCCGATGATGTACCGTGAAATAGAAGTACCCCTCTTCCATCAACAGGTCGCCAATCCCCGACAGCACCTGCGAGTGATACCCCTCGCCCAACACTGGAAGCAAAATCCCAATGCTGCGCATCGGCTTGCCCAGCAGCGATCGCGCAATCATATTCGGCTTGTAGTTAAACTCGATCGCCGCGGCCCGAATCCGCTCCCGTGTCGCCTCCGGGATCGACCGCCCCGGCGTATCGTTCAGCACAAACGAAATCGTCGACGGGCTCAGGTTCAGGTGCGCCGCCAGGTCCTTCAGGCTCACCCGCCGCAGGTGACTGCTCTTTGCTTTGGCTGCCGGATCCTTCGCTTCACCATCTCGCATAGGCGTCACCGTGCACTCTCACCAGAATAACAACATAATCCACGTTGTTAACCCGGAACTGCCTTGCCGCGTTTTAGCTATTAACAGGCCAGATTCACATCTGTGACTGCGAGTTTGTACACTCGCCGTTTCACTGTAGACACAAGAACAAACGTTTGTCTAGAATGTCGGTACTCTATTGGTCGATACGTTGCACTTTCTCTGTGCACCGGTCATTTGGAATCACGCGGCGGATGGAATTTTTGCTGGTCGGAGATCTGTAATGCGAGTTCGTGCTGTCCCATCCCTGCTGATGTTTTCTGCCATTGCCACTGTCCTCACAGCGACGACTCTCTATATCTCAGCGCCAGGCACCCCAGTCTCCGCGCATCAGGTCACCCAGCCCATTCCCACTCCGCCCTCCGACGCAGAAGCCCGCGCCTTCGCCGACAAGCTCATCGCTAAAATGACCCTCGCCGAAAAGCTCGGCCAGATGACCCAGGTCCCGCTCAACTCGCCGCCCCCACGCCCCGCCGAAGAACTCGCCCGCACCGGCGCCGTCGGCTCCTTCCTCTTCATCACCGACGCCGCCGAAATTAACCGCCTCCAGCACGTAGCCGTCGAGCAAAGCCGCCTCCACATTCCGCTCCTCTTCGGATACGACGTCATCCACGGCTTCCGCACCATCTATCCCGTCCCCATCGCGCTCGCCGCCAGTTGGAATCCCTCAGCCGCCGAAACCGCCCAGTCCATGGCCGCCCGCGAAGCCCGCGCCACCGGCATCCAGTGGACCTTCGCCCCCATGGTCGACATCGCCCGCGATCCCCGCTGGGGCCGCATCATGGAAGGCGCCGGCGAAGATCCCTTCCTCGGCTCCCGCATGGCCGAAGCCCAGGTCAAAGGCTTCCAGGGCACCGACCTCGCTTCCCCCACCAGCATCATGGCCTGCGTCAAACACTTCGCCGGCTACGGCGCCGCCTCCGGTGGCCGCGACTACGAAGAGTCCAACATCTCCGACGAGCAGCTCTGGAACGTCTACCTCCCGCCCTTCCATGCCGCGCTCGAAGCCGGCGCCGGCTCCATCATGTCTGCCTACATGGACCTCAACGGCGTCCCCGCCACCGGCAATCGCTGGCTCCTCCACGATGTCCTCCGCGACGACTGGAACTTCCACGGCATGGTCGTCAGCGATTGGGCCGCCGTCAAAAGCCTCACCACCCACGGCTTCGCAAAGGACGACGAAGACGCCGCCGTCCGCGCCGTCAACGCAGGCGTCGACATGGAAATGTCCACCACCAACTTCCAGGACACGTTGCCGAACGCCCTCAAGCAAGGCCTCGTCACCGAGGCCACCATCAACAACGCCGTCCGCAACATCCTCATCGCGAAATACAAACTAGGCCTCTTCAAGAATCCCTACAGCGACCCAACCCAAACCGCGTCGCAGATGGTCACTCCCGAACAGCGCGCGACCGCACGCAAGATCGCAACGCAAACCGCCGTCCTCCTCCGCGACCAAAACAATCTCCTCCCCCTCAACCCCGCATACAAATCCATCGCCCTCATCGGCCCGCTAGCCGACTCCAAGCCCGACATCATGGGCTCCTGGTGCCTCGCCGGCCATCCCGCCGACACCGTCACCGTCCTCGAAGGCATGCGCAATCACTACGGCGCGTCGCACATCCTCTACACCAAGGGCGTTGAGATCGAACGCGAGCAACCCTCCATCTTCGACCCTCAATTCTCCAGCCCCAAACCCACCATGACCACCGACACCGAGCGCGACGCCGAGTTCCATCACGCCATCGACCTCATCAACCAATCCGACGTAGCCGTCCTTGTCCTCGGCGAGCTGCAAAGCATGAGCGGCGAACGCGCCTCACGCTCTTCACTCGACCTCCCCGGTAAGCAGGAGCAGCTCCTCGAAGCCGCAGTAGCCACCGGCAAACCCATCGTCCTCGTCCTCCTCAACGCGCGCCCCCTCAACATCACCTGGGCCTCCACGCACGTTCCCGCGATCCTCGAAGCCTGGTATCCCGGCACCGAAGGCGGCAACGCCATCGCCGACCTCCTCTCCGGCGACGCCAACCCCGGCGGCAAACTCCCCGTAGCCTGGCCCCTCACCATCGGGCAAGTCCCCATCAACTACGCGCGCAACTTAACCCAGATCCCCGAAGCCCCCAACACCCGCTATTGGGACGGCTCCAGCGCCCCCCTCTACCCCTTCGGCTACGGCCTCAGCTACTCCTCCTTCTCGACCTCCAACCTCCACCTCGCCGCGCCCACAGTCCGCGCCGGCTCCACGCTGCAAGTCTCCATCGACGTACAAAACACCAGCACCCGCGCGGGTGACGAAGTCATCCAGCTCTACACACACCAGCGCGCCGGCAGCGCCAGCCGCCCCGTCCGCGAACTCAAAGGCTTCGTCCGCGTCTCGCTCAAGCCCAACGAAACCCGCACCATCACCATCCCCCTCCACACCAAAGACCTCGGCTTCTGGAGCCCCGCCACCCACCACTGGTCCATGGAGCCCGGCACCTTCGACCTCTGGGCCGGCACCGACGAAACCGCCACCGCGCACACCACCTTCGACCTCCTGCCCTAGGCTTCGTTCAATACTTTTCAGAACCACGGCATGTCGAAGGGACAAAGCTATCGAAGGGGCACGGCTTCAGCCGTGCCATAAAGATGATCTTGGCGCGACGGCTTTAGCCACTGAGGTAATTTCTCCGAACTCGCCCGGCGCTACTTTCCCGCCGCCATCTCTTCGCGTATCGAAGCCGGCTTCCACCCCGCCCCCCACGACGAAGGCTTCGGTCCCATCACAAACCGCAGCGTCCCACCACCCACAATCGCCCGATACGAAATCACCGGCACCTCCAGCGCCACCCCATTCAACTCCGCGCTCTGCACATAAACATTCGTAGCCGAATTATTCTCCGCGACCACCGAAAAACTCTTCCCACCCGCCACCTTCAGCGTCATCTTCGCAAACAGCGGACTCCCAATCACGTACTCTCCCGAAGCCGGGTTCAGCGGATAAAACCCCATCGCCGTAAACAAATACCACGCCGACATCTGTCCGCAATCATCATCCCCATCCAGCCCCGCCGGCAGATTCGCATACTCCGTCGCCGCAATCTCCCTCAACTTCGCCTGCGTCTTCCACGGCTCGCCACTGTAGTCGTACAAATACCCGTAATGATGACTAGGCTCATTCTTGTGCACGTTATGCCCACCCCGAAAATGCTCATCCAGCAGCGCGTTATATTTATCCGCCCCACCCATCAACTGCATTAGCCCGGGCTCATCGTGCAACACCGCAAACGTATAAACCCAGTGATCACCCTCAGTCCACCCCTCTTTCTCTCCAGCCCATGACCCATCCGAATTCTTCGCCTCCATGAATCCAGTCTTCGCATGAAATAAATTCTCGTAATTCAACGACCGCTTCAAAAAGAACTCATACTCCTCCCCCTTCCCCAACTGCCGAGCCACCTGCGCCACGCACCAATCGTCATAAGCATCCTCCAGCGTCCGCGAAGCCGACTCCGCCGTCTTATGATTCGGCACAAATCCAAGCACCTTCGAATACGTCAACCCACCCCGAGCCTCATACGGTGTATGCGGCTCGCGGTCATACCACCGCCGAGTCGTATCTCCATCCGGTGGCGTCATCGCGTCCTTATACACCGCATTCCACGCCAGATTCGCATCAAAGCCGTGGAATCCCTTGCCCAAGGCCTCCGCCACCAGCGAATCCGCATGCGTCGCAATCATGATGTTGGTGTACGAAGGGTTCGGCCACTTCGGCATCCATCCGCCTTCTTTGTAATCCTGCAGCAGCGCCGTGATCATCCCATCAATCCGCTCCGGCGCCAGCAACGTCTGCAAACTAAACTCCGCGCGAAACGTGTCCCAGATCGAATACGCCGTATACGAAGCGCCCTCATGCACCGAATCATCAAACGCACTGTAGTACCGCCCATCCTCCGAAAACTCCCGCGGATAAAGCAGCGCGTGATACAGCGCCGTATAAACCTCCGCCCGCTGGTCCGCGCTCGCGCCCTCCACGCTAACCTCTCCCAACTTCGCATTCCATTTCGCCGCCGTCTCCCTCCGCACACGCGCAAAGTCCCACCCCGGAATCTCCTCCCTCAAATTCTTCCGAGCCTGCTCCACGCTGAGAAACGAAGTCCCCACCCGCGCCTCAACCACCTCACCCTCAGTTGTCTTGAACCTCGCATACGCCCCCGTAGCCGCACCATCACCACCATACGTAGTCCCCGCAAACTCCTCCCGAAACTCCACCACAAAATACCCTTTGAAATTCTCCAGCTTCAGAGGACCAAGATTCGCATCCGTCCGATCCGGGTTATACCCACTGATCTCCCGCCGCCCCGCATCCACCGCCGCAAACCCCTTCACCCCCGGCCGCGACGCCTCCACCATCACCAACGACGTCCCCGCCGGGAACGTAAACCGCATCAGCGCGCACCGGCTCGTAGCAGTCATCTCCGTCCGCACCACGCGCCCGCCACCCGCATCCATCCTCACCGAGTAATAATCCGGTCGCGCCACCTCATCCTCATGCTTGAACTCAAGCGCCCGATCCTCCGGCGTAGTCTTCAGCCCATCCACCTCCGGCATCAGCGTCACATACCCGTAGTCCCCCATCCAGATCGCCGGCTGATGCGTCCCCATAAATCCCGAAATCGTCGCATCCTGGTACTTGTAAGACACCACGCCCAGCTTGTTCTGCCGCGTCTGCGCCGTCCAGTCCGTCATCCCGAACGGCGGCACCACAAACGGCATACTCCCGCCATAACCAATCGGCCCGCTCCCCGTCCCGATCCGCACGTTTACCCAGTCCACTGGAGCCTGCTGCGCCCACAGCGCCACGCTGCAGAATAGACCCACAACCCCCACCCCTAGCCCCAGCCTCCACTTGCTCGGCAGCCGGACCCTCATCCCGCCACCGCAGCCACAGCCTGTCCCGGCAGCTCATGCGACTCCGGCGCACACGGCAGCGTGATCGCCAGCCGCGCCCCGCCCTCAGCCCGATTCGAAGCCGTCACCGTGCCTCCATGCGCCCGCGCCACCGCCTCCACAAACGCCAACCCCAGCCCATGCCCGCTCGACGTCCGCCCCTTCACCCGCTGCTCAAACATCGCGCCCTGCACCTCCGCAGCGAACCCCGGCCCATCATCTTCCACGATGAGCATCGCATCGTCCTTCTCCATCTGCACACAGATCACCACCGTGCACGACGCAGGCAGATGCTTCAACTCATTGTCCAGCAGGTTCGCCACCGCGCGATGCAGCAGCGCCGCATCCGCAAGCACTCTCACCGGCCCTCCACTGCGCAACTGCATCCGCAGTCCGCGCTCACTCATGCACGGCTCGTACAGGTCAATCATCACGCGCATCATCTCATCCAGGTCAATCTCCGACCGCGTCAATCGCAGCGCATCCGCTCTCGCCTCCGCCACGTCCAGCGATGCATTCAGGAACTCCGCCAGCCGATCCAGCTCCTCAATCGCCGACACGATCATCGGCTCTCCCTGCGCACTCTGTCCGCCTTCGGAAAGCGACATCTCCAGCTTCCCCCGTATCGCCGTCAGCGGACTGCGCAGATCATGCGCCAGCGAATCCGTGATCGTATGCAGCTGATGCACCGAGCTCTCAATTCGGTCCAGCATCCGGTTCAACGTCAGCGACAGCTGCCCAATCTCATCGTTATGCTGCGTCGTCGGCACCCTCCGGCTAAGGTCCGATTCGCCAATCCTCGACGCAGCCTCCGTAATCTCCCGAACATGTCCCAGCATCCGTCGCGTCGTGTAGAACACAATCGCGAAGCCAAACAGAACGATCAACAATCCCAACGAAAGAAATCGAACCCGAAGACTTCGCAGCACGCGCAGTTCATCGCGTTCTGACAATCCTAAATAAATAAAACTTCCATCATTGATCTGCGCAGCAACCACCCGAAACGGTATCGGAAACCCCTTCACGTTCAGATGAAACGGCACATCCGGCGTCACCTGGCTCGCGCGAATCGCCGCGAGATTCGCTTCGCCATTGCCCGCTCCCACCCACAGCTTTGCAGGCCCCGTCGACCCCGCCTGCAAAAAGAACACCGAATCGTTCTCGTTATTTTCTTCGTCCTCGTCGTGCGATCGATTCGGAACTTCTTTACTCGCCAGCTCCGCCACCTCGCCGACCACGCGATCGTACAAGCGATCCTTCGGTGTGCGTTCGGCCACATCGCCCAGCACCTCCACCTCGCCCGAAAGCCATGCATCGCTGCGTCGCTGAATGTCGCTCGCCACAAACCGATGGAGCCCCGCAAACACCAGCGACGTCCCAAACGCAAACGCCAGCGTCGCCCACAGCGAGATCCGCCACGCCGCGCTATGCAGTCGCTTGTTATCCAGCTTTGAGTACATACCCGACACCTCGCAGCGTCTTGATGAGCGGCTCGCGCCCCTCCACATCGACCTTACCGCGAAGCCGGTAGATATGCACGTCCACCACGTTTGTGTCTGGCTGAATCCGCATCCCCCACACCTCGGCCAGCAGCATCGACCGCGTCACCACCCGCCCCGCATGCCGGCACAAATACTCCAGCAGCACAAACTCCTGCGGGCTCAGATTCAACACCTCGCCACCGCGCGACGCTCTCCGCCGCAGCAAGTCCAACTCCAGGTCCCCCACCTGCAACGTCGTCGGACTAGCCCCCGCCGCCACATTCCGCTTGAGCAGATTTCTCAGCCGCGCCAGCAACTCTGCCATCGCAAACGGCTTCGTCAGATAATCATCCCCACCCTGCTCCAACCCCGCCACCCGATCATCCACCGACCGCCGCGCCGACAAGATCATCACCGGGCTGCTCACTCCCAGTCGCCGCAGCCGCAAAATTAAATCAATGCCATCCTGGTCCGGCAGCCCAAGGTCTACAATCAACGCATCGTAGACTTTGGTCGACGCAAACTTCTCCGCCGTCCCTCCGTCTCCCGCCACGTCCACCTCATACCCGGCGTCCGCAAGCGATGTCTTCAGAAAGTCCTGAATTTCGAGTTCATCTTCCACTAACAACAATTGCATGAACAGAGAATAAGCCTTGCCCAGCTCATGCGCATGGGTCATCACCGCTCATCGCACCGTATGAACAAATCGTCATCGGGATCAACTCGCCTTAGGTGCTATCAACCAATCAGAGAACGCGTCTCACACGACGAAGCCGTGCACGTTTCGGGGCCGTGCCTCCAAACCCTTCGCCCCTCCGCCGGGCAGCAAACTCTCGCCCACTCACCCACACCACTCACGGAGATCCACGATGAACATCCGCACGCTCCTTGCCGCACTGCCTCTCTTCTGCACGCCCTTCGCTCTCGCCCAGCACCAGACCTTCAACATCAATCCCGACAGCAGCACCGTAACCTTCACCCTCTCCAGCACCCACGAAGTCACCAACGGCACCTTCCGCGTCGCCAAAGGCACCGTCAACTTCGACCCCGCCTCCCCCAACCTCTCCGGCCTCATCGATGTCTCCGCCGACTCCGGCAACTCCGGCAACACCTCCCGCGATAAGAAGATGACCACCCAGATCCTCGAAGCCGCCAAGTTCTCCGACGTCACCTTCGTCCCCCAGACCTACACAGGAACCCTCGCCCCCACCGGCGACTCCACCCTGCAGGTCACCGGCATCTTCACCCTCCACGGCGCGCCCCACACCATCACCGTCCCCATGCAGCTCCACATCGACGGCGCCAAGTGCACCGCCAAGACCCACTTCGAAGTCCCCTACGTCCAATGGGGCCTCAAAGACCCCAGCATCTTCATCCTCAAAGTAGCCAAACAGGTAGACATCAACCTAACCCTCGTCGGCTACCTCGCCCCCGCCAGCTAAACTTCATCGCCGCAACAAATCGGTCATCCTGAGCGAAGCGCAGCGTAGTCGAAGGACCCGCCAGTCCTCCCGTACTCGAAGGCCTTCGCGCCCTTTCTGCTTCCATCCCCGTACGCCCCCGGACCGCGCATGCTTTACCATCGACACAATCAGGGCGCACGCGTCCAAACCAAGAGAGCAGGGAAGAGCAATGGCATACGTAAGCTTCATCGCAGAAGGCCGCCGCACCTACGGCATCGCCCGTCACGACGGCGTCTTCGACCTCGGCCGCCACATCGGCGCCGCCTTCCCTGACCTCCGCTCCTTCCTCACCAACCAATCCCTCGGCCGCATCGCCTCGCTACCCGAACCCCTCACCACCGACTACGCCACCGGCCAGTTCACCTACCTCCCCATCATCCCCAACCCCTCCAAGATCCTCTGCGTCGGCCTCAACTACGAAGACCACCGCCTCGAAACCGGCCGCAAGAAAATGGACTACCCCACCATCTTCACCCGCTTCGCCGACACCCTCACCGGCCACCAGACCCCCATGCTTCTCCCCGCAAGCTCCACCTCCTTCGACTACGAAGGCGAGCTCGCCGTCATCATCGGCAAACACGGCTTCCACGTCCCCGAAGATCGCGCCCTCTCGATCGTCGCCGGCTACTCCATCTTCAACGACGGCTCCATCCGCGACTGGCAGCGCCACACCAACCAGTTCACCCCCGGCAAAAACTTCCCCGCCACCGCAGGCTTCGGCCCCACCCTTGTCACCCAGGAAGAAGCCGGCACCCTCCCCGAAAAAACCATCCAGACCCACCTCAACAATCACCTGGTCCAGGACGCGCACCTCGGCGACATGATCTTCTCCGTCGCCCAGATCATCGCCTACATCACCGCCTTCACCCCACTCAACCCCGGCGACGTCATCGCCACCGGAACACCCGGCGGCGTAGGCTTCACCCGCGAACCGCCCCTCTACATGAAAGCCGGCGACACCGTTACCGTCACCATCGAAGACATCGGCACCCTCACCAACACCATCCAACCCGCCCCCAACCCTGGACCCTGAACCCTGGGCCCTGAACCCTGCAACTCCCCGGAGGTCTTCGATGCCCACCTACACCGTTACCACCGATGCCAACCGCCTCACCCCCCGCCAGAAGACCCGCATCGCCCAGGACCTCACGCGCATCCACAAAGCCATCACCGGCGCCCCCGCCTGCTTCGTCCAGGTAATCTTCGCCGACATCGACCCGGCCAACCACTTCGTCGGCGGCAAGCCCCTCCAGCACGACTTCCTCTTCCTCCAGGGCACCATCCGCGCCGGCCGCAACACCGACCAGAAACAGGACCTCCTGCAGCAGTTCGCAGCCGCCCTCGCCGAAGCCGCGGCTATCCCCAAAAACGCCGTCTGGATCTACCTCAGCGAACTCTCCGCCGACCACATGATCGAGTTCGGCCGCACCCTCCCCCAGCCCGGCACCGAAACGGAGTGGCTCAACGCCCTCCCCCCCGAAGACCGCAACCTCATGGATCGCATTGGTCGCTAAACGAACATAACGCACCACTTAGTGTGTCGAAGTTACTATTGACTCTCTCGGTGCGCCCAAAATTAACCGCCCCGAACCACGCTTGGTTCCCCCTCGCCTCCCCTAATATGAGGTTCTGTCCCATCGCGGTCATCCGCTCATGGGATCGGTCGACCTGCCGATAATCTTCATGTGCACGCCGGCAAAGGTCGCACCCAGCACCCCAGAAGCTCGGGACCAGAAGGACGGAATCTAGTGACGCACCCACAACCTAACCCTGCAGATCCGACCCTCCTCCCCGGGCCCGAACTCACCAAGCCAGCTCCCCTCACGGCCGCCCAGGCAGACTCCCTCCTCAATGAAGAGATTCGCGTCCTGCGCGAGCGCGGCCTCACCGACGAGTGCATCCACGGCCTCTTCAGCGGCTTCAATATCGACGCTCGCCCCGAATCCTCCGGTTCGCACTGGCAGGTCCCGGTCGACGATCAGCTCATTCGTCTCATCTGGGGCGAAGCCCTCCCTCGCGCCATCCACCTCGACTAAGAACTCCACCAACCGTTCCCGTCGCGCCCGCGCCCCAACCGCAACCGCGCCTACTGTTCCGACGGATGGCTGCGGTCGTAAAACTCGCCGTTCATAAAATGATGCCGCTGCATGCTGATCGCCAGGAAAAGAAACAGCACCGTCAGCGTCAGCACCACCAGGAACTGAACATACTGCGGCCAGCGTGAGTTCGGTCCGCCCCGCGACACCACCCTGCGCGGTCCACTCGGAATCCCAGGGCGACCTACGCCAACGGGTATCCCATGCCGGTCTGGCTCTCTCGAGCTTCCATCCTCTGCCATTCCACATTCCCTCCATCGTGCAGTGGAGCTCTGGCCCGGAATCGTATCACTCCTTGTATCAGGTCGTCTCTCCATTAGCGAGAACAAACATCATCCCCCTCCCCAAACAAGATTCCCAAATCAGAACCACCCCATCCCCACAAGAACGGACAACGGACAACGGACAACGCCGAAGCTCCCTCCTGTCCCAACCCGCAACAACGAAAGAAATTCCCTCTCCTGCCGATAAGACCTCCAAGGATGGTTGTCGGCGCCACAATCCCTCTCCCCCGCCAGCCTCCTCGTTCCACCAAACAGGAGGAGTTCCCATGTCTGCCAACCCGAAAACCTACACCATGGACCAGATCGCCACCGCCGCCCGCGAACTCCGCGAGGCCGCCGGCGCCGAAGAAGAGCGCTACACCGGCGCCGAAGTCGTCTCGCTGCTCGAAGGTGAGATCCAGATCCTCCGCCAGCGCGGCTTCTCTGACAAGTGCATCACCGACCTCTTCACCGCCTTCGAGATCGAAGTCGAGCCCGGCCAGATCGAGCGCCGCAGCAAAGCCCCCGGCAATCTCATCACCCGCCTCATCTGGGGCCGCATCATGTCCCACCAGGTGCAGACCGAATAGCCGCGCCCCCAGCCTTCACCCACCTTCGGCCGCTCATCTTCGCGGCGAGCGCGCCCCGCCCCTCGCCAACCGGGTGCCCCACCTTCGGCGCGTCTTCTGCGCCGAAGCAGGGCTGCCACCAATCTTCAGCTTCTCTTCAGCCAGCCGTCGTATACTCGACCGCACCATGACTTTTGTTCGCCGCGTCTCCCTCCTCCTCCCCGCCGCAACCCTAGCCGCAACCCTTACCCCCACCCTCTCCGCCCAGTCCGGCCCTTACAAAATCCTCACCATCCAAAAGCTCGGCGGCGACGGTGGCTGGGACTACCTCGCGGCCGATGCCCCCAGCCGCCGCCTCTACATCGCCCGCTCCGGCCCCACCGGCAACCTCCACGTCTATAACCTCGACACCCTCGCCCCCATCGGCGAAGTCCCGACCGGCACCGCCCACGGCGCAGCCATCGACGACTCCAACCACCACGGCTTTGCCACCAGCAATCCCGTCACCATGTTCGACACCCAGACCCTCAAGGTCATCAAGACCATCAACACCGGAGGTCGCCCCGACGGCTATCTCGCCGACCCCGCCACCCACCGCGTCTACATCCTCTCCCACGCCGCCCCCAACGTCACCGTACTCGACTCCAACACCGGTGACATCCTCAAAGCCTTCGACGCAGGCGGCGCCGTCGAGCAGTCTGTCCTCGACAACCACGGCCACCTCTTCATCGACCTCGAAGACAAAGACGCCATCGCCGTAGTCGACACCAACACCCTCACCGTCACCGGCAGGTACGACATCTCCTCCGTCAGCGGAGGCTGCGCCGGCCTCGCCATCGACGCCGTCCACGACATCCTCTTCGCCTCCTGCAGCGACAAGAAGAACATGGTCATGCTCAACGCCACCAACGGCAAAATCCTGCAAGTCCTCCCCACCGGCGAAGGGTCTGACGGCGCCGAGTTCAACCCCGACACCCTCGAAGCCTTCAGCACCCAGGGCGAAGGCACCCTCGCCGTCATCAAGGAAAACTCCCCCACCAGCTTCTCCCTCGAGCAGCTCCTCAAAACCCAGCCCCGCGCCCGCACCCTCACCCTCGACCAGAAGACCGGCCACATCATCACCGCCACCGCCGATTTCGGCCCCGCCCCCGCCCCCGAACCCGGCAAGCGAGTCCGCCCCCCAATGATCCCCGACTCCTTCCGCGTAATCGTAATCGGCAAATAATCCACGCCACAATTCACAGCCAACGGGTGCCCCATTCATGACGACAGCTCCACCGTCGTCATGAGTGGGTGAAGCACTTCGCCAGCCCCAACCCATACCCTGTCATCCTGAGCGAAGCAGCTCGCGCTTTTGCGAGCTGCGCAGCCGAAGGACCCCGAAACCAGTCGTCCCCGCAATAACCTCTCCCGCCTTTCGCATCGAAGCCCTCTGCTTCTTTCGTCTCACCAAACCGCACCAACCCAACCCGAACCCGCTCTTCCCGTTCCGCATCTCACCCTGCATACGCCCCACCCGCGTACACACGGCAAGGAGACGCCCAATGGAACGCCGAGACTTCCTCAAAACCGCCGCCGCGGCCAGCGTAGCCGCGAGCACCACCACCGCGCTCACCCAATCTCCCGCAACGCCCTCCACGCCTACCGGCACCCGCCCGCAATCCCCCGACATGATCTACCGCCAGCTCGGCACCACCGGCGAAACCGTCTCTGCCATCGGCCTCGGCGGCTTCCATCTCGGCCACCAGGCCGACCCCAAAGACAGCATCAAGATCATCCACACCGCCATCGACCACGGCATCACCTTCATGGACAACTCCTGGGACTACAACGACGGCACCTCCGAACTCCGCATGGGCGAAGCCCTCCAGAACGGCTACCGCGAAAAAGTCTTCCTCATGACCAAGCTCGACGGCCGCACCGCCACCGAATACAACAAGCAGCTCGAGCAATCTCTCGCCCGCCTCCGCACCCCCACCATCGACCTCGTCCAATTCCACGAGATCATCCGCATGGAAGACCCCGACCGCATCTTCGCCGACAACGGCGCCATCCACGCCGCAATAGCCGCCAGGCAAGCCGGCAAGATCCGCTACATCGGCTTCACCGGCCACAAAGACCCCGCCGTCCACCTCCGCATGCTCGAAATCGCCAAGCAAAACAACTTCCACTTCGACACCATCCAGATGCCCATCAACGTCATGGACGCGCACTTCCGTTCCTTCACCCACCAGGTCATGCCGGTAGCCATCCAGCAGGGAATCGGCGTCCTGGCCATGAAGACCTTCGGCGACCACTTCATCCTCGAAAGCAAAACCGTCGAACCCATCGAAGCCCTCCACTACGGCCTCACCCAGCCCGTGTCGGTCGTCATCACCGGCGTCGACTCGCTCCCCATCCTCGGCCAGGCCCTGCAAGCCGCCCGCACCTTCAAGCCCCTCACCGACGCCCAAATTAAATCCCTCCTCGACCGCACCCAAACCGCCGCCATGACCGGCAAATTCGAGCTCTTCAAAACAACCCCCCACTTCGACGGCACCGCCCAAAACCCCAAGTGGCTCGGCTAATCCACCCCCCCCCCCGGGTGCCCATCCTCGCCCATCCCACCGGGTGCCCCATCCTCGACGGGCGGTCTTGACCGCCAGACAGGGTGGGCTGTCGCGCAAAGCGCGACCGTTCCCGTCCAACTTCACCGACCTGACGCCCCATCCACTACTCCTCGAAGCGACACGGCTTCTGCCACACCCTTAGAGCCCTCGAAGGGGCACGGCTTCAGCCGTGCCATAAAGCACCGCGTCGAAGACGCCTGCCGCTCTGCCGAAGGCCGGAGTGGAGCCGCAGGCGCAACGACCAAATTGCTCTCCTCACCCCACCACCCAGTCTCCTGGGCCGCCTCCAGCCACCCACCCAAATCTTGTCAAGCCCCCAACCCCCCTAACCTCAACAAACCAAACCAAATAGAGTGGTATAAATAGACTTGGCTAACCCAAACGGCTCAGGCCGAGGTAATTTTTGGGAAGTTTGACGATTTGTTGCAAGATTTAGGGCTACCGGCGGGATTAGAACCCTTATTAGGGTGTCGATTCCTGAATTTTAGAGTTGACTATATTTTTCTATGCCATACATTTTCAGTTTGGGACCGCAAAATAATTACGCGGCGACCGCAAAATAGTGAGGTAATATTTTCCATGTAGGCAGTTTTACTTCACTCACCATAGTGCCAGTATCTACGGCCTTATCAATAAAACCGGCTACCAACCGGAGAGGACAAACCACAAGCAATAAAAAGGCTCCGGAACGGGGCCGACAAATTTAGACATCAGTTTTGAAGATGGTGGCCCGTGCCGGATTCGGACCGACAACCTCCCGTTTAGCAAGCAGGCGCTCTGTCCAGTTGAGCTAACGGGCCACATCTTCAAAAGGCCGGACGTGCAGCAATACACGCCCGGATAGTGCAACGATGAGCCGATTCGGAACCTTTTCCGTCGAAAGTGGAGGATCCGTCTCTTATTGTAACGTTGCAGCGCAGGTCAATGTCACCATTTGGCCTGCGCTCCTGCGTCTGACCATGCGTCAATTGTAGTGTGTGGTCTGTGAAAAACGCGAGGGGAAAATGCAATCACCTGAAATGCAAAGATTCAATGACGCGCTACGTGAGACTATGAAGGTCTCAAAATCGGATTTGAATCGACTACTTGACAAGGAAAAAGCAAACGCCCAACCTCGGAAGGCTGGGCGTAAGGCTATTTCTTCGGCCTCTTTCCACGCTTCAGGCGATAAGGGTTAGGCTCCCGCTCTTTGCATCTTGCCAGTTAGCTCGGAATAGGTGAGGCGGCGACCGGCAACCTGAGATAAGGCCAGCAGAAAGCGGTCTGAATCACTCAACGGATTGTCTTTCGTAGCGCGGTTATTGAACCGAAACATCTGCTCATCTAAGTAGCGGTCAAGGTGGAATGGTTCGACTGCAACGTAGGTTCCCTTCAAGGTCCGCTTGGTGAGGCTCCAGAAATTCTCCAACCCATTCGTGTGAACCTGCCCACGAACATATTCATCGGCATGGTTCACGGTGTCGTGGACGTAATCCTGTTTCAGTTTGTCGTAGGCCACGGCCTGATCGGTGTAGACCGCTGAGCCACGATTCACGTTGTTCAAAATCTCGTTCTGTAAGGTCTCGCGGCGCACGTTTGGGATGACCTTTGCCCGTACCTGGCGCGTCTCACGATCTAGCAGACCCATCACAGCAGTTTTGCCGGGGTAACGGTCTACCGCCTTCCATGCCGGGACTTCGGTGCGTGCCTTCTGTATAGCAATGCGACGGCTCTTATGCTGATTGATTGCCTTGCCACCTACGAACGTTTCATCAACTTCGACCTCGCCGCCTTCACCGCTGCCAAACTTGAACTCCATCCCGCGCGCTTTCAGAACTAGCCGGAGCCTGTGAAGCATAAACCAAGCGGTCTTTTGGGTTACGCCCAGATCGCGAGAAACTTCGTAGGAGCTGATTCCATTCTTGCAGTTGACCAACAGCCACATCGTCGGGAGCCACTTCGTCAGAGAAATGGGTGAATCCTCGAAGATAGAACCACGCTTGACTGAGAACTGGATACGGCACTCGCGGCACTTCCAGCGCTTCTGAGTCTTGATGTAATAGGGATTGGCGGTGTTGCACTCTGGGCAGATCGGACCATCAGGCCAGCGCATCTCGGCCACGGTATCGATGCACACCTGCTCATCCCTAAAGTATTGAATGGCTTCGAGTAACGTCTTGGGGCTGTTGTCCATGAATCAAATAATACGCGTTTGGCGTGGGTTAGTCAAGTGTATTATTACCAATAGAGTTGGCATAGTTACCCCCCTCAAAAGCCTACAATTAAAACAAGCCATCTTTTTTGGAAACTCAGGGGCTGCGAGCCGGCGAAAGCCACTCGCAGCCCCTGCTCCATTTGACGGCCCAACCTAGGAGAAAAACCATGTTCGAACCAATCAAAATCAACCGAGTCCTGCCACCCCACGAGCTCAACGCCCGTCGCAACCGCAAGCGCGCCGTCACCACCCTCCCCGGCGTCGTCCACCTCCCGGAGCCAAGCCACACCTTCCACGAGCCCAGCGCCTCGCCCAACGACCACGTCTTCAACCACGGCGCTACCATCATCACTCACCACGAGTAACCACCCCCGGAAGCAGGGGATACTTTCGCCCTTAACTGCCCTGAAGAGAGCAGCTTACGAGCCAATTTCGCTCCTGCTTCCGGGATACTTTCACATCCAACCCCTTTGTTTCGTGCCGCTTACGGCCCAAAAACGCTCCTGGAGGGGGGGAGGGGGTACCCAACCGGACCCCAAACAAAAAGGAACCTACATGCCTACGACCTTCTGTCGCCACATTCGCCTCAACGGAGAGCGCTGCAACTCGCGTGCCCTCGCCAACAAAGCCTTCTGCTTCTACCACGCCGAGCTCGAACGCCGCCATCGCCGCTGCAGCGCACGCCGCAACGCCGATCCGGCCGTGCTTCACCCCATGTCCCTCCAGGACGGCTCCCAGCGCGACCCCGTCCTCCTCGAGCCAGCCGAGCCCTCCTTCGACTTTCCACCCCTCGAAGACCGCCACGCCATCCAGGTAGCCCTCTCCCTCGTCATCACCGCGCTCGCCGAGAACCGCATCGATCCCAAGCGCGCCGCGCTCCTCTTCTACGGCCTTCAGGTCGCCAGCGGCAACGCCCGCCTGCTCAACCCCATTCCCAAACGCGATCCCGGTAAAGTCAGCAAGACCATCCTCGACGACGCCACCGACACCCTCATCGCTCCCGACGAGGATCCCGAAGACCCCGGTGAAACCCAGGACTGGGAGCGCCCCGGCACCGCAACCCGCTACTGGCAGATGCTCCAGGCCGAAGAGAGGGAAAGTGACATCCTCAAAGCCGAAGCCCAGGCCAAAGCCACAGCCGACGCTGTCGCCATAGCCGTCGCCGAAGCCTTAGCCGCCGTCAACGACGGAGGATCCCCCCTGCCTCCTCCGCTATGATCCAACGACAGGCATCGACGCAGTATTATTCCAACCGCGGGCAACTGCCTGCCCGCCGTGCGAATCTCCATCTAGAATTCCGCTTCATTCGCCGCAGCTTTCTGTGTCTCAACCTGGGTTCGCAACCCAGGAATCAAGATCCTGCAAGGAGCCCAAATGACGAAATTCAAGAACATCCTGACAGCCTTCGCCGGAGGTCTCATCCTCTCGGCGTCCCTCACCGCACCAGCCCAGGTAGTGGTTCGCATGGGCCCGCCAGTCCACGCCGTCGAAGTCGCCCCACGCTCCCCGCATCGCGGCTGGGTCTGGCAGCCCGGCTACTATCGCTGGGACGGCCGCCGCTACATCTGGGTGGGCGGCCGCTGGGTCAACCCGCCCTACGGAGGAGCCCGCTGGGTCTCCGGCTATTGGCGTCGCAGCGGCGGCGGCTACATCTGGGTAGCCGGACGCTGGACCCGCTAAGAAGAATCGTCAGCCAACAGCGGTCACTGGTTCGTGACGACCAACCAGGACGATGGTGAGTCCAACGTCCATTGCATTCGCTCAGGCCCGAAGGCCTGCTTGACCTCAACCTGGGGCGCAGCCCCAGGTTGAGGTCACATCAGGCATTGAGGGCTGAAAGCCCGATCGATCCTGCATCAGCCTTAGGCCACGCCCCACTCTCTCCCTCAACTATCATCAACACATGCCCGACCTCACCCCCGAAGACCGCGCCCGCCGCGTCAAAGTCCTCCTCTACGACGTCGACGGCGTCCTCACCAACGGCGACATCACCATCATCCCTCCCCTCGACGGCGACCCCAACGGCCGCGCCACCGAGATCAAAGCCTTCTCCGCCCACGACGGCATGGGCATCAGCATCGCCCGCCTCGCTGGCCTCAAGATCGGCTTCGTCACCAAGCGCAACTCCCAGGTGGTAGCCATCCGCGCCCGCGACCTCAAGATCGATCACGTCTACCAGGGCCAGTCCAACAAAGTCGACGCGCTCAACAAAATCATCGCCGCCGAAAATTGCACTCTCGACGAAATCGCCTACGTAGGCGACGACATCATCGATCTCCCGGTCATGCGCAAAGTAGGCTTCGCCATCGCCACAGCCAACGCGCGCCCACAAGCCAAAGCCGCAGCGCACTACGTCACGCCCAACCGCGGCGGCGACGGCGCAGGCCGCGATGCCATCGACTTCATCCTCAACGCAAGAGGCATCCTCGACCAGACCATCGAGCAATACCTCGACCCCACCAGCGCCGAAGCCAAGTCCGCAGACATCGGCGCCGGCAACATGTAGACCAATTCTCAACCACTGGTAAGAGCGCATCTCCAACCAGCATCGCAACAACTGAGAACTGAGAACTGAGAACTAAGAACTAGAAGTCAGGAGACATGATGGAAATCCAGCGCGTCGGAACCAAACCCTCCGGCACAGGCCCCGCAGAGTGGTTCACGGGCACCGTCCGCATCGACCCCCTCTTCCAGGCGCCCGATCCCGCCTTCGTCCAGGGCGCCAGCGTAACCTTCGAACCCGGCGCCCGCACCGCCTGGCACACCCACCCACTAGGCCAAACCCTCATCGTCACCGCCGGCCGAGGTTACGCCCAACGCTGGAATGGCCCCATCGAACCCATCCATCCCGGCGACGTAGTCTGGTTTGCCCCCAACGAAAAACACTGGCACGGCGCAACCCCCACCACCGCCATGACCCACATCGCCATCCAGGAACGCCTCGACAACAAAGTGGTCGACTGGCTGGAACACGTCACCGACGAGCAATACAACGGCTAATCCATCCGCAGCATGACAAACGTAAGCGCATTTTCGTGACACCGGACAATTCTTTCTGCCGCCCTCAAGCCTGAAACTCAATCTGTAGAAAATCATCAGGCGAGGTTTCTATGCGCACCGAAATGCTCTACATGTTGCTGGCGCTGCAAGCCTTCCACGTCCTCTTCCTACTCCTCCACGACTGGATCCCGCTAGGCTCGCTCAACAACATCGCCGCAATCCGCGCCGAAAACCCCGGTAGCAAACTCTTCGTCGCCACCGCCATCAGCACCAGCTTCTTCCTCTTCGGCCTGGTCTTCAGCGCGATCCACTACAACGGCCCTTACCCGCACTGGCTGCTCTGGTACCTGCTCATCAGCTACCTCTTCCTCTTCTACGGCGAACTCCAGGCCTGGTGGATCCCCTACTTCGGCACGCCCCAACCCGAACGCGCCGCACGCTACCAAACCATGTTCGCCAACACGCACGCCTTCCTCCCACCGCGCAACGGCATCCCACTCAACACGCTCCACGTCTTCCTTCACGCCTTCACGCTCGCCACCATCGTCGTGATCCTCCTCGTCATGGCGAGCTAAGTACTCTCAATTCAGTGGGGCGAAGAAACCGCGAACCCCGCGCTACAATATCCCATGCCCGAGCTGCTCCTAACCTCGGAACTCCCCACTCTCAGCGACCCCAACCTCGCCTGGGCTCATCCCATCGTGCGAGAGTGGTTCCTCACCAAGTTCGGCTCGCCCACCGAACCCCAGATCGCCGGCTGGCCCGCAATCCTCCGCGGCGATCCAACCCTGATCTCCGCTCCCACAGGCTCGGGCAAAACCCTCTCCGCCTTCCTGGTCTGCATCGACAAACTCCTCCGCGCCGCCATCGAAGGCCGCCTCGCCCCGCACACGCATGTCGTCTACATCTCGCCCCTCAAAGCTCTCTCCAACGACATCCAGAAGAACCTCGACGCACCGCTAGCCGAGATTCAGCAACTAGCCATCGCGCGCGGCTACCTCTGCCCCGAAATCCGCACCGGCGTTCGCACCGGCGACACGCTCACCAGGCACCGCGTAGCGATGCTCAAGCATCCGCCTCACATCCTCGTCACCACGCCCGAGTCGCTCTACATCCTGCTAACAGCAGGGAAGTCGCGCCAGAACCTGACCCGCGTCCAAACAGTAATCGTCGACGAGATCCACGCCATCGCCGACGACAAACGCGGCGCCCACTTAGCCCTGACCCTCGAACGCCTCGACGCCTTAGTCTGCGGCGAGAACCGCCTCTCTCCCGGCGCATTCCTGACCGGCCTCTCGAGCGCACCGCAACGCATAGGCCTAAGCGCTACCCAAAACCCCATCGAGCGAGTAGCCGCGTTCCTAACCGGCACCAATCGCACTTCGTCCGAGCCTTCTGAACCCTCGACCCTGAACCCTGGACCCTCGCCTTCAGCAACCATCATCCAGGTAGGCCAACGCCGCACCTTAGACCTCGCCATCGAAGTCCCCTCCGCCGAGCTCTCCTCCATCACCAGCATCGCCATGTGGGACGAGATCTACGACAAGCTAGCCGCGCTAGCGACGCAACACCGCAGCACGCTAGTCTTCGTCAACACCCGCAAGCTCGTCGAGAAGATCTCCTTCGAGCTCTCCAACCGCCTCGGCGAAGACGCAGTAGCCGCACATCACGGAAGCCTCTCCCGAACCCTCCGCCTCGACGCCGAGCAGCGCCTCAAGTCCGGCCAGTGCAAGATCCTCATCGCCACAGCATCGCTAGAGCTAGGCATCGACATCGGCACCGTAGACCTCGTCTGCCAGATCGCCACCACGCGCGCCGTGGCAGTCGCCATGCAGCGCGTAGGCCGAGCCGGCCACTGGCGCGGCGCCATCCCCAAAGGCCGCTTCTTCGCCACCACCCGCGACGACCTCTTCGAGCAAGCCGCCCTCCTCCGCAAGATGGTCGCCGGTGAGCTCGACCTCCTCGAGATCCCCGACCAACCCATCGACGTCCTCATGCAGCAGATCGTCGCAACCGTAGGCGCCGAGTCCTGGCGCGAAGACGACCTCTACAACGTCCTCCGCCGCGCCTACTCCTATCGCAACCTCACCCGCGAGCAGTACAAAGAGGTCCTCGCCCTCCTCCACAACGGCATCGAGAACTCCCGCGGCCGCTACGGCGCCTACATCCTCCGCGACCAGGTGCAAGGCCATCTCCACGCCCGCCGCGGCTCGCGCAGCATCGCCATCTCCAACGGCGGAGCCATCCCCGACACCTCCATCTTCGCCGTCATGCTCCAGCCCGAGAACGTCCAGATCGCCACGCTAGACGAGCACTTCGCCGTCGACAGCTCCCCCGGCGACGTCATCCTTCTAGGCAACACCAGCTGGCGCATCCAGCGCGTAGACCCCAACGGCAAGGTCCTTGTAGAAGACGCCCACGGCGCACCGCCCAGCATCCCCTTCTGGGAAGGCGAAGCCCCCCAACGCACCTCCGTCCTAAGCGACGGCGTCTCTGCCCTCCGCCAGGAGATCGACCAACGCACCTGCAACCTCAAACCGAGTGACCTTCTGCATCCGCCCTCGGAATTGCGGGGGCCGGGGGAAGACTTAGAAGGGGCAACGCTTCAGCCCTGCCATAAAGCTCTGGCGAATGGATCGGCTTTAGCCGCTGAGGAAGATTCTCCCCAGGCCCAACTCCTCTCCACCATCGCCTTCCTCTGCGACACCTGCTACCTCAACCACTCCGCCGCCCTCCAACTTATCACCTACATCGTCCACGGCCGCGCCGTCCTCGGCGCCGTCCCCACCAAAACCACCCTCATCGCCGAGCGCTTCTTCGACGAAGGCGGTGGCCAGCAACTCATCCTCCACGCTCCCTTCGGCGGCCGCCTCAACAAAGCCTGGGGCCTCGCCCTCCGCAAGCGCTTCTGCCGCGGCTTCAACTTCGAACTGCAAGCCGCCGCCACCGACAACGGCATCAACATCTCCCTGGCCGAGCAGCACAGCTTCCCCCTCGCCGACGTCTTCCGCTTCCTCACCACCCTCACCGCCCGCGAGCTCCTCGAGCAGGCCAGCATCCCCTCGCCACTCTTCAAGAACCGCTGGCGCTGGGCCGCCGGTCGCTCTCTCCAACTCCTTCGCATGCAGAAAGGGAAACGCATCGCCCCGCAAATCCAGCGCACCCGCTCCGACGACCTTCTCGCCAGCGTCTTCCCCCACGCCTCCGCCTGCCCCGAAACCATGACCGGCGACATAGAGATCCCCGACCACCCGCTCGTCCGCGAAGTCATGAAGGACACCCTCACCGAGGCCATGGACCTAGAAGGCCTCCTCGAAGTCCTCGCCGGAATAGCAGACGGCACCATCACCTGCATTGCCGTCGACACGCCCATCCCCTCCGTCTTCGCGCATGAGCTCATCAACGCCATGCCCTACGCCTTCCTCGATCCCGAGGACGCCGCCGCCCGCCGCACCCGCGCCGTCAGCACCCGCGGCAACCTCCCCTCGCGTCTCCCCGAATCCCCCGGCCGCATCGACCCCGCAGCCATCGCCACCGTCCGCCAACAACTCTGGCCCGACATCCGCGACGAGCACGAGCTCCACGACTTCCTCCTACAACTCATCGCCCTTCCCATCGGGGTCACCACAGAATCGGGTGCCCCAGGTCCCGATTCCAGGACCTGGGTTTCGCAGGATGCTCCGTCTTTGCAAGCTGCTCAGGGTGCTCCATTCATGACGATGGCTTCCTCATCGTCATGGGTGGGATCTCAGAAGCCAGCGCCCAAGAATACCCAACACTGGCCCCTCTTCTTCAACCGTCTCGCAGAGAAGGGAAGAGCCCACTGCATCGACCTCGACGGCTCCCCCGCCTGGATCGCCACCGAACGCCTCTCCGAAGCCGCCCTCCTCTGGCCCTCGATCGTGTTACCCAGACATTGTCATTCTGAGCACAGCGCGAAGCGCGAAGTCGAGGGACCCGCCATACTGCCACCACCCGCCGCACCCCTCGCGCCATCAATCACAGGCCCGCGCGACGCCGCCGCCCTCACCCTCACCCAGGGCTACCTCCAGCTCCTCGGCCCCACCACCTCCGAGACGCTCGCAAGCCTCACCCACCTTCACCCCCGCGACATCCACCAATCCCTCCTCACCATGGAGATGCAGGGCCTCTCCATGCGCGGTGTCTTCGAGCGCCCACCCACCACCGACCCGCACGCCGAAGAGTGGTGCGAGCGCCGCATCCTGCAACGCATCCACCGCCTCACCCTCGGCACGCTTCGCAAGCAAATCGAGCCAGTCACCCCCGCCATCTTCATGCGCTGGCTCCTCGACTGGCACCACCTCGCCCCCCAAACCCAGCTCACCGGCGAAGAAGCCGTCCTCGCCGCCATCGAGCAACTAGAGGGCTTCGAGGCCCCAGCCATCGAGTGGGAGCGCACCCTCCTCCCCAACCGCATCGCAAACTACAACCCCCAATGGCTCGATAACCTCTGCCTCGCCGGCGTCATCGCCTGGGGCCGCATCTCCCCGCATCCCGCTTGGACCGCCGGAGAGGGAAGTTCACCAAGAAGAGTCATCCCCACCACCGCCGCGCCCATCACCTTCTACCTCCGCGACTCCACCGACTTCCTCCACCACGCCCTGGCTTCCAAGTCCATCGACGAATCTACCCTCACGCAATCCCTCTCCCCCGAAGCCCAAACCCTCCGCACCCTCCTCGCCGCCCAGGGCGCAGCCTTCACCGCCGACCTCCAGCGCCTCAGCGGCCTCGCCAAACTCCAAACCACCACCGCCCTCTGGGAGCTAGCCACCGCCGGCCTGGCCTCCGCCGACGGCTTCGACCAGCTTCGCTCCATGATGGACCCCCGCCGCAAATCCGCCGCCATCGCACCAACCACCAGCGTCCGCAAACGAGCCGCCGCCCGCTCCACCGCCGGCCGCTGGTCCCTCCTTTCAGCCCCCACCACGAAACCGGGTGCCCCAGGTCTCGCATCTGAGACCTGGGTTTCGCAGGATCTTCGAGCCACCACGCAAGCCGCCGCAACCCAGGCCGCCATCGCCGCCGCCAAGCAACTCGACGCCTCCCTCGACGCCCACGCCCGAATCCTCCTCTGCCGCTACGGCGTCCTCTTCCGCGAGCTCCTCGCCCGCGAAGCCAACGCCCCCAAGTGGCGCGACCTCCTACCCATCCTCCGCCGTCTCGAAGCCCGCGGCGAGATTCGCGGCGGCCGCTTCGTCTCCGGCCCCTTCGGCGAGCAGTACGCCCTCCCCGAAGCCGCAGACTCCCTCCGCAAAGCCCGCACCCAAGCCGCCTCTCGCGCCAACGATCCCGCCATCACCGTCTCCGCCGCCGATCCGTTGAACCTCGCCGGCATCCTCGTCCCCGGCGACCGCATCCCCGCCATCCCCGGCCGCACCGTCACCTTCCAAAACGGCGTCACCGTCGAAGAAAATCCCTCGCCCACCTCCATCCCCAAACCAAAAACCACCCGCACCCGCAGCATCCCCGACCTCCTCCGCGCAGAAGCCCTCAACCCTCGCACCCCGCAACCCGCGGCCAGCCCCGGCCTCTTCTCATGACCAACGGCGACGGTCCCTCCAAGGACATAGGCTTCAGCCCATCCATAGAACCAGCAAAGCAGCAGGCGGCTTTAGCCGCCGAGAAACAGCAATCCCTGCGCCCCGAAGACTTCTACATGGAAGGCCCCTACCTCGTCCTCACAGCCGCCTACCATCTCCGCCGCGGCACCTGCTGCAACTCCAACTGCCGCCACTGCCCCTACAAATAACCACCCCTCACTTCGCGACCGGAGCAGGCGCGGCAGTGCTTGTCGACGGCACCGCAGCCACAGGCGCCTCCACCTTCAGCGCCAGCCGCGGAAACATAAAGCTCCCACCCGCGTCATCAATCACATTCACCTGGCAGATATACGTTCCCGGCTTCAACTGCGCAGCGGGCACATCGAACTGAAACACCACCGCATTGTTCTCCGGATCATTCACCGCCTGCGCGGTCACTAGCGAAGTCTCATACACCTTCGTCCCGTTATTCATGAACTCAATGCTCGTCATCACCTTCACCGGTGAACCCTTCACGCCCTTCTCCACCCCCGGGCCATACACCTCATACAGAAAATACAAATGCTGTCCTTGCCGAAACACATGCGCCACATTCGGCACCCACTCCAGCCCATCGCGTATCAGCGGACTCGTCGCATGCTTGTCGGCATCCGCCACCCGCTGGCTCGCCACCACCACCGAGCTCATCTTCAGCGGAGCCTTCCTCAAATCCGGCACCTGGATATCCGTCTCAAAACTCCCCATGTTACCCGTCTGATTCTCGCGCACCACAAACTTCAAGTGATACTTCCCCGGCGCCAAAGTAAAGCCAGTCGAGTACTGAATATTCTTCCGCTGCACCTGCTGCGTCGCATCCACGGCAAGCTTCACCGTCTGCCGCACATTCCCCACCACGATCCCCTGCGCGTCCTTCACCTGCCCCACAATGTCCAGCGTAGCCTTGTCCCGATCCCCGCCCTTCACAAACGGAATCTGCGATCCCGGCACAATCAAGCTCACCGGAATAAAGTACAAATTCCGGCTGCTCATGAAGTACAGCGCCTGCAGGTACACCGCCACATCGGTAGCCGGCAGGTCACTCCGCATCTGTTCGTTCAGTGCCTCTTCGCGATCCTCCGTCTTCTGGTGCTGGAAGTCCGCCGCCGCATAATACCCCGGCCGATACTCCAACTTCACATCCTCGCGATTCACCTTCACCGTCAGGTGTCGATACGACCCATCCTGCCGCTGGTTCGTCGATCGAAACCCGAGAATGTAATAAGCCTCCGTGTCATGCTGCACCTGCTGAAACGCCGGCGCAAAATCATTCGAGTCGAAGAACGCCTTCCCGCCCGTATCCATGCTCAGCGTATCCAGCGTCTCCTGCGATCCAAAGTTCGAGCTGAACTGCGCCGTAGCCGCGCCACCGCTGTAAGCCGAATTGCCGCGCAAGCTCCCTTGCGTAGCATCGCCCACCGGAGGCAACGCCTGCAGCCCCCGCGAGTCCACCGAGTAGATCGCCATATTTGCCTTCGCCGCCTCATTCGTAGCCGCCCGCAAACTAGCCTCGTTCTCAATGCCATTCCGCGTCAGCCCGCCAGAAAAATAAAGCATCGACTTCCGCTGATCCACCCGCTCCAGACTCTTCGCAATCGTCCGAATCGCCAGCAACTCCCGATCCGTATTCAGGCTGTTGTACTCCGTATCATCCGCAGCAAACGCGCTCGTATCATCCGCCGTCCCACTCGTCGACCCCATCCCCCCATTCGCAAACCCTGTCTCGTCGGTGCCGTTATACTTCGCCAGCCCGCGCAGCAGCGCCTCTTGATTCGACGTGAAATCCTGGTCCATCGTCAGCCCCGTCGACATACTCACCAGCGCCACCAAATCCGCCGGCTGCATCTGCGTCTTCACATACTTCTCCGCCGCCTCCACCGCGCGATCAATGTCCTCATCCTGCATCGAACTCAGATCAAAAAAAATCACAATCAGCCGATGATCCTTCAGCTCCTTCGGACTAGCCGCGAAATTCCTCTCCAGCAGATCCGCAACGCTGGCCTTCCCCGCAGCCGTAGACTTCTCCGCCAGCACCGCCGCCGCATCCACATCCTGATAATCAAAGCTGATAATCTTCTGCGGCTTCTTGTCCTCAAAAATCGTGAAATCGGCAGCCTTCAGCCCCTTCACCACCGCACCCGTCTTCTTGTCCCGCACCACCACGTTCGTCAACACAATATTCGCATTCAAACTAAGTCGATACGCCCCCTGACCCTCCCCCTGCTGAACATCCTGCGACACCGGCGCAGCCGTCTGCGCGAACCCCGAAGGACCCACACCAACCACCGCCGCCAACACCGTCGCCACCAATCGCCGCATCCGACCCTACTTCCTATTTCCTACTTCCTACTTCCTGCCCTTAGAACCGATATCTCGCCTGCATCAGCAACGACCGCATCGCCGCCGCACTCGTCACCTCGCCAAAGTTCGCCGAGTTCTCCGTAGTGTTAATCCCGCTGTACTGCACCGTGTTGAACACGTTGTTCGCCGTCACGCGCGCCTCAAACGAGCGCGTCCCGCCAAACTCAATCGTCCGCGACAGCGACGCACTCACCAGCACCTGCCCCGGCCCTTCAATCGAATTTCGCGACGCCGTCCCATACTCTCCAGCCGGCACCACAAACGCCGCCTTGTTGAAGAAGTCATTGATCGTGCCGGCACCCTTAATCGGCTGCGTGAACACGCGATCCGGCCGCAGCGTAAACAAATTGCCCGACGACGCCTGCTCCTGGCTCCCCGAGTACGACGGCGTAAAGTAATTGCCCGTCGAGAACGTAAACGTTCCACTCAGCGAAAAATCATCCAGCGCATGCGACCAGAATCCGCCCTTGTTGAAGTACGCGCGGTTCGGCCCAAACGGAAGCTCCAGCAGCCAATTGCCCGTAGCGCTCTGCCGCACATCAAACGACGAGTTGCCCTCTTCCAAATCCAGCCGCCGAAAATTCTGCGGATACATCGCACTCGCCCCGCCAATCGACGACGCATTATCGATCGCATGTCCGTACGTGTACGTAATCCCCAGCGCGATCCCTTTCTGCTGCCGCTTCTGCACGCTCACCACCAGCGTGTTCGCATGCGATCCCGCCACCGAAGTCTCATACAGAAACGGCGCCACGCCCGGCGTATTCACTCCCGCCGGCGTACTGTTCGGAGACCCCACCACATCCAGGTTGCTGCCCTTCGCCCCGCTGTATCCAATGTTGAACACGATGCCCATCGGAAACGTCCGCTGAATATTCACGTTGTACGCCTGCACCATCCCCAGTCGATAACCCTTGTTCACCGAATAATTATTCTGAATCGTCTCTACCGTCGAACACCCAAACCCATTCGCCAACGTCATGTTCGCAGTCGAGTCCGGCGTAGTCGTCACACATCCAGTCGGTGCCGGATCTGGATTAGCCGCGCTCGCTACCGGCAGAACATTTGTCTGTGTCTCCGCAAACGGCGGCTGAAACGACAGCGACTTCGCCATCGTCGCAAACTGCCCCGTGTTGTAGTTGATCCCATACCCCGCGCGCACCACCGTCTGCTTCGTCCACTTCGACTGCGACTTCAGCCTCCACGCCAACCCAAATCGCGGCGCCACCATCGCGCGATCCGGATCCACCAGCCCGCTCGGAAACTTCCCCTGGAACTCTCCTGTCTGCCCCGGCTGCACTGGATCCACTTCACTAAAGTCCGCGTTGTGATCCAGATTCACCAGCCGATGATTCTTCTCCGAATACGGCGCGAAGTACTCATACCGCAGCCCGAAATTCAGCGTCCAGTTCGCTGCCAGTCGGAAATCATCGTTTACGTACCAATCAAAAACCTTTTCTCTCAGATAAATCTTGTAAAGCCCCGCCTGGATCGCAGTGCTCTGCGGCAACCCCAGCAGAAAATCCGCAAACCCCGAACCCGTCGTCGCCGCGCTGCCCACAGCCTTATCCGCCGGGCTCTCCGTCGCATACCCTGTAAACGTGAACTGCCCCAGCGGATCGTTCCCGCCAATCGAGTCTGCGTGCACTCGCCGAACATCCACCCCCACCCGGAGGTTGTGCTTCGCATGCCGATACGCCACAAAATCAGAAAAGCTAATTGTCTGGTTAATCAACTGGCTCGGCGTCGCATTGGTAAGCCCCGCAAAATTGCTGATATTCAGCGAAGGCAGCCCGTTATAAAAATTCGGATCAGCAAATCCTCCACTGTTATTTGGAATCGTGATTCCCGCCGCCGTCGTAGGATCATTCGCTGTATTCGTAAAGTAATTTCGCTGCTCGGTGTTCAAGCGGTTCCACGTCAGCGTCGCATGGTTCGAAAGCCTTCCATACGAAACCGTGTACCCCGCGCTCAGCGCATTGCCATCGCTCTCGCTCGCTCCACCCAACGGCAGAAAAATATTCCTCTGGTCCGCCGCCTGGTGCGAGTAGTTGTAGCCAATGTTGATGTTCTGCTGAAGCGTAGCTGGCCCATTGCTCGAGCCGCCACGCCGCCCGCCACCAAACATCGCAAACGGTGATCCCGCATTTCCGCCCAGCGTCCGCACATAGCGCGTGTTCACCGCCACCACGTTATTACCCGCATTCGAGATCGTCTCGTAGTTATACCCCTGCGCATTCGTCGCAATATTCGGCGCCGGATAATACTGCAGCAACGCCAGCGCCTGCGGCGAAATCGGCGTCGTCGCGTTCGCCAGGTTATTACCATTCACCGGCAACCCCGTCGCCGGATCATAGATCGTTACCGGCACCGTCACGCCATTCACCACCTGCGTCGACTGCGAAAAGTCTCCCATGCGTTCCAGCGTCGTCGGCACCCGCGTCGGCCCACCTAGAAACCCATTCAGATTCTTCTGCCCCGCCAGATTGAAAAATAGAAACTGCTTCGGATTCGGCTTCGTCAGCCCCGGTATATACGGCGACTCCGCAAACGTTACCCCATACTTGTTCGTGTACGACGACGGCTTCACCTGCGGCAGCAGCGTCGGCGACCACTGCGCCGAATCCAGCGCCCCATTGCTCACCTGGTAATAAATGCTGCCATGCGGCTGCGACGGATTGAAGTTCCGAAACGCCCCGCTCCCAAATCCACCACCGCCTCCGCGCCCGCCGCGTCCACCACCGCCGCCAAACCCACCACCGCCCATCATCCCACCCAGCGCCCCCACAATCGCATTGGTCGGATCGCCTCCCCCCTGCGGCAGCATCCCACTCGCGCGCGCCCGCGCCACCGCATCTTCCACTCGCTGCCGAATCTCATCCTCGCTAAAATTTGCCAGCCCGTTCGTCTCTCCCGTCTCGCCCGTCACCGTCACCGAGTCAGCCGTCTCATCGCCCATCCCCGACAGCGTTGGCAGCGCCGCTCCCGCATTCCGCGCTCCCGTCGTAGCATCCAGCGCACCCTCACCCGCATTCAAACTCAACCCCTGCATCCCCGATCCAGCACCCAGCGCAGCGCCCGCGCCCTGCGCCTCCTCCGCCGCCACCCGGCTAGCCAGTTGCAATCCAAAGTCCGTAGCCTTCGGCACAATCGTGATGCCCTGGTTCGCCGCCTGGGCCTGCACCCCATTCAGCACCACCTCCTGCGTCACATCCGCAAACCCCGTCAGCTGCGCCCGCACCACGTACCGCCCATTGCGAGGAATCGCCATCGCATACTTGCCATCAATATCCGTCGTCGTCGCGTACTTCCTCCCCGTCAGCGAATTCATCGCCGTAATCGCAACTCCCGGCAGCGGAACTCCCCCCTTGCCCCCCACACCCGCAACCACTCGCCCCTCAATCGTCCCACCCTGCGCCGCCGCAGCCGTAACCTGCGCCGCCGGCGCGCCAGCAGTCGCCGCCGCAGGCGTCTGTCCCGCCACCGAGCCGCACAGCATCGCAACCACCACCCACATCCCCCGCGCTACCGTCCGACCCTCCACGTACACCTCTCCCTCAATCTCTCCAACCCAATCAACTCAACTCCGCCTCACCCTACTGCGGGTTCGGATTCGCACCAGGCCGCGCATTCCCGCCAGAGGCCGCGTCCCCGCTCGCACGCGGTCGCCGCTCCATCACCACCAGCTCCGTCGGCACAAACACACCACCCTTCACCGACCCCGTCCCCCGCACACTCTCCCCCACCTTGATATCGGCCAGCGTAATACTCTCCCCACCCTCCGCCGGCGCCGCACCCGCTCCCTGCGCCCCGCCGCCCATCCGTCCCCGCCCACCCCTCCGGAACGACGTCGTCTCATCGAACCCAATCGTCTGCGCCACATGGTCCGGCCGCTCCACCGTCATCTTCGCGTTGTCCAGATCGATCGCCGTAACCCGACCCACAATGTACGTCTTGCCCAGGTTCGCCTTCATCTCCGCCACCTGCGCCGCATCGGTCGCAAACACCACGGCCGCATGCAGCGTCTTATTCGGAGCATCCAGAATCCCCGCCGCCATCACCCCATCCCCCACCTTCAGATCCGCAACCTTCACCGTATTCCCGCGCCCCTTCATCACGCGCGTATTGTCGGTCGTAACAATCTGCATAGACGCCCCATCCTCCGTCTTCACCGTCAGCGTCGTCCCGGACACCGCCGTGACCTCGCCCCCCACCCGCTGCATCCCGGCAAACTGCCCGCGCCCACCCTGCTGAGCATCCTCGCCGCCACCGCCCTGCGCCCGCGCCGCAGTCCCAACCACCATCATCCCCGCAACCACCAGCACCATCATCGCCATCCGACGCATACCCAACTCCTTCGCCCACCGTAACCGCTACAAACAAAGACGGCATCCCCACGCGGAAGACGCGCTCACCGCGCCGAATAATTCACTTTGTTCCCGACCGCACAAAGCCATGCACATTGTTTTTCTCAGCGCTTGGGTTTACCGTCAAACCACGGCCCCTCGCTCCCCCTCTGAGACCCAATACCAAAGCATCGTTCCCATCGAAATTTCAGAGCAACAGCCTCGCTTTGTGAAGCATCCAAGCGCGAGAAGCATCGAATGTCCACTGGAGTGCATCATGCTGACGCAGCCGACACACCACGCCCCTAAACACTCGCGCAGTGCCGAGCTGCTCGATCGCTTCCGCACCGTGCGTGCCGCGACCATGGCCTTCTGTAGTCCCTTGTCTCCGGAAGACATGATGGTGCAGTCCTGCGCCGAAGCCTCGCCCGTCAAGTGGCATCTCGCCCACACCTCCTGGTTCTTCGAAACCTTCGTCCTCTCCGAATTCGTCGCCGGCTACCAGCCCTTCGACCCCAACTTCCGCTGGCTCTTCAACTCCTACTACCGCGCCCTCGGCGAGATGCCCGAAAAGAAGCTGCGCGCCTCCTTTTCCCGCCCGCCTCTCGACCAGATCCTCGCCTACCGCCGCCACGTCGACGCCGCCATCGAGCGTCTCCTCTCCTGTCATCCCGAAGACGAATCCCAGCGCCGCATCGTCCTCGGCCTCGAGCACGAGCAGCAGCACCTCGAGCTCGCCGCCACCGACATCAAGCACGCCTTCTTCACCAACCCGCTCCACCCCGCCTACCGCCCCGCGCCGCCCCAGCAAAATCAGCTCGCCCCCGGCGCCGACACCATCGCCCCACCCCTCAACTGGATCAGCTTCACTCCCGGCACCTCCGCCCGTCCCGGCATCGTCGGCATCGGCACCACCCCCGACCCCAACGACATCCACGCCTTCGCCTTCGACAACGAGACCCCGCGCCACCCCATCTATCTCCCACCCTTCCACCTCGCCTCCCGCCTCGTCACCTGCGCCGAGTACCTCGCCTTCATCGAAGACGACGGCTACTCCCGCCCCGAGCTCTGGCTCTCCGAAGGCTGGGACACCCTCCGCGCCGAAGGCTGGCAGTGTCCTCTCTACTGGGTTCGCGACTCCCACACCCCCTCCGGCTGGAGCATCTTCACCCTCAACGGCTTCCGCCCCCTCGGCGAGCTCTCCGAAACCCCCGTCTGCCACGTCAGCTTCTTCGAGGCCGACGCCTTCGCCCGCTGGTCCGGCAATCGCCTCCCCACCGAATTTGAGTGGGAGTTCGTAGCCGCCCAAACCCCCCACCCCACCCAGACCGCCGCTCCTGGCACCGAAGCCGGCACCTCCGAAACCCAGGCCGCCACTTCTCGAACTCAAGCCGTAGATTCCGGATTAGCAGCGGGCTTTAGCCCCAGCGCCTCTGCCGCGAACATGCTCGAATCCGGATACCTCCACCCCCAGGCCGGCACCGCCTCCGCCCCTACCCCGCAGCAGCTCTACGGCGACGTCTGGGAGTGGACCCAATCCCCCTACACCGGCTACCCCGGCTACAAGCCCCTCCCCGGCGCCCTCGGCGAGTACAACGGCAAGTTCATGAGCTCCCAAATCGTTCTCCGCGGCGGCTCCTGCGTAACCCCCGAAACCCACATCCGAGCCACCTACCGCAACTTCTTCGGCCCCGCCACCCGCTGGCAATTCAGCGGCCTCCGCTTAGCCCGCGACGGCGCCTAACCCAAGCCGCCGCCTGCGTCGTCGTTCTTGCCGTTGCCGTTCTGGTTGTCATCCCACAGGGATCTGCTTGTGTTTTCGTCGTTGCCCCTGCCTTTCGTTCTGTCATTCCCTCGGGAATCTGCTTATCTTCCACCCCGTCAACTGAAAACTGACAACTGAGAACTGACAACTAACAACTAAGAACCAACAACCCACCCCAAATCCACCAACCCTGAACCGCAATCCCCCCATCCAGCATCCAAGCCCGAAGTAACTTCGTTCGTACCCCGCACTCCCACGAGGCCCTCTTGACCACCGCGACCCCCGTATCTCCCAGCGAGGCAGTTCTGAACGAAGCCCTCTCCGGCCTCACCGCCGCTCCGCAGAAGACCCTCTCCCCCTGGCTCTTCTACGACGAGCGCGGCTCCCAGCTCTTTGAAGACATCACCAACCTCCCCGAGTACTACCTCACCCGCACCGAGCGCGCCCTCTTCGCCACCCACGCCGACGACATCCTCCGCGAATTCCTCACCCCCGGCGCCCCCGCCACCCAATCCTTCCTCACCCCCGACACCTTCACCATCGCAGAGCTAGGCGCCGGCACCGCCACCAAGACCGGCCTCCTCCTCCATGCCGCCGCCCGCCTCCAACCCCACCTCCTCTACCAGCCCATCGACGTCAGCGCCTCTGCCCTCGATGCCGCCGAGAACCTCGCCGCCACCATCCCCGGCCTCCGCGTCCACTCCCAGGTAGCCAACTACGTCACCGAGCCCTACACCCTCCAGCACCCCACCAACTCCAACCACACCAACGGCAACGGAAACGGTCACCAACACGGTACACGCAGCCGCGTCCTCGCCCTCTACATCGGCTCCAGCATCGGCAACTTCTCGCCCGAGGACGCCAACGCCATCCTCCGCCGCCTCCGCTCCCACCTCCAGCCCGGAGACGCCCTCCTCCTCGGCGCCGACCTCGCCCCCAGCTCCCACAAGCCCGTCTCCACCATCCTCGCCGCCTACGACGACGCCGCCGGTGTCACCGCCGACTTCAACCTCAACGTCCTCACCCGCCTCAACCGCGACCTCGACGCCGACTTCAACCTCGACGCCTTCGCCCACCGCGCCCGCTGGAACGCCGCCCACAGCCGCATCGAGATGCACCTCGAAAGCCTCCGCCCCCAGACCGTCCACCTCCCCCTCGACGGCCGCGTCCACAGCATCCCCTTCCTAGCCGGCGAAACCATCCACACCGAGAACAGCTACAAGTTCACCGACCAGGCCCTGCACAACCTCCTCACCCGCGCCGGCTTCACCCCCACCCGCACCTTCCACGACCTCACCCAAAGCTTCGCCCTAACCCTCGCCCACACCCTCTAAGCTGCGCACGCACAACCCGGGTGCCCCATATCTCGATTTTGAGATGTGGGCATCGCGCGAGCAGCGCGACCGCCCCCGCCCATCTCCGGGTGCCCCATTCTTGACGGTCTCATCGTCATGAGTGGGCTTGCACGACGCCCGCCCACCCACAACCCCAAGAAATTCCCGCCGTCCGCGCAGGGCAAAATAAATCTCCATCAAACACCCCCAAAAACGCCCCAAAATTCACCTGTCAACCCCCCACGAACCCCCAAAACGCACAAACCCCGCATCCCCATTGCCGATTTCCATTTCCGCAACCTGGCATACCCACCCCCACCAAACCACTACAATAGAACTAGCCCCGAAAAACAGAACAAACTCCGCGAAACAGAACGATCCCCCGAAACAAAACGATCTCGCGGAAACAGAACGACTTCCCCGAAAGACAAGGCTCCCCAAAAGAGGGCCAAAGGCCCGACATATACCCAAGGGGGAGAAGGCTCCGCCCAAGGAATTCCACAGAAAAAGGGGATACTTTGCCCCATAACCATCATAAATAGAGCAACTTACAGCTAGAAATCGCCCCTGCAAAGGGGATACTTTGCTATCTAACCGCAACGCCGTCTATCACTTACGACCCAAAAACGCTCCTAAGGGGGAGGGGGGTACGCTACTCCCGACGATACGCACCACTCTTCCCACCCGTCTTCGACACCAGCGCAATCTCCCGAATCCGAATCCCCTTATCCAGCGCCTTGGTCATGTCATAGACGGTAAGCGCCGCAACCGCCGCCGCAGTCATCGCCTCCATCTCAACCCCCGTCCCTGCCACAGTAGCCGCGGTAGCCCGAATCTCCACCCCTCCCGCAACTACCTTCGCCTGCACGTCGACAAACGTCAGCGCCAGCGGATGACACATAGGAATCAGCTCCGAGGTCCGCTTCGCCGCCTGGATCCCCGCAAACCGAGCCACCTCCAAAGGATCGCCCTTAGGATTCTGCGGCAACGCCGCCAACACCGCCTCATTCAACTCCACAAATGCCGACGCTACAGCCTCCCGCTGCGTCTCAGCCTTAGCCCCAACATCCACCATCCGGGCCTGCCCAGCCTCATCAAAGTGCGACAGCTTGTCGCTCACGGCTTCCTCCGCGCCCACTTCCGCGTCAGCCAGCCGGCCACGATCATCACCAGCGGCACCAGCGACGACAGCAGCAGCTTCAACACCCAGTGAGTTCCCGGAACGAACATGTGATGCAGCACAAAGAACACGCCGACCACAGCCATCCCAACGCCCACAAACAAGCCAACGCCAAGCCCGATCAGAAGGCCACTAACGAAGAGGAGATTCTCGCTTCGGTCGCTCATACGGTTGATCCTACCGCAGCAACACGCGCACCGTCAGCCCGGCAGGGAAGTGCTCAACCCCCGCAGGAAGCACCACATACCCATTCCCGCGAGCATTCGCCACCACATCCCCCGAGCCCTGCCAACCCACAACCCGAACCTCAACCCCATCCCAACCGCCGCTAACCTCGGCCGGCAGAAACCGAGTCACCTTCGCCCCACCCTTCACCTCCTCCGCCAACCGAGCCTCCACAAACACCGGCGCAATCTCCGTTCTCCCCGCCAGCGCCCGCAGCATCGGAGCCACAAACAACCCAAAGCAAACCTGCGCCGACACCGGATTTCCCGGCAACCCAAAGAAATACGTCCACCCCTTCTCCGACGGCAATCTCCCAAACACGATCGGTTTCCCCGGCTGAATCAACGCGCCAGTAAAGAAGAACTCCGCGCGAAACTCCCGCAGGACCTGCTCCACCAAGTCATACTTGCCCATCGAAACTCCACCAGACAGCACCAGCAAATCCGCCTCGCGACCCTCTGCAACCTGCGCCCGCAGCTCGCCCAGCTCGTCCCGAGCAATCGCCAAACGCTCTGCAACGCCGCCCGCAGCCTCCACCAGCGCAGCGAGTGAGTAGCTATTCGAGTTCCGAATCTGCCAGGCCTCCATCGGCTCATCCAACTCCACCAACTCATCGCCCGTAGCAATAATCGCCACCGTCGGCCGCGCAAACACCTTCACCTTTGCCAACCCGCAACTAGCCGCAACGCTGATCTCCGCCGCGCCCATCACGCGCCCAACCGGCAACACCACCTTGCCCGCAGCCGTCTCCGCCCCACGAGGAACCACATTCTCCCCGACCCTCAACGTCCTTCCACCCTCAACCCGCAGCGCATCACCATCAACCGCCACATGCTCTATCATCACCACCGCATCCGCCCCCGCAGGCAAAGGAGCTCCCGTCATAATCTCAATGGCCTCACCCTCACCCAAATCCTTCCCCACCCAGCTCTCGCCAGCCCTAACCGAGCCCACAAGCCGCAGCGCGCCGCCAACATCCGCCGCGCGCAACGCATACCCATCGCGCGTAGCCCGGTCGAATGGCGGCTGATCTCGATCCGCAACCACCGCCGCAGCCAGCACTCTCCCTGAACCCGCCAGCAACTCCACGGTCTCCACCCCGCGCGCCGCAACCGTGCGCGCCTGCGCCAGCACCTCCTCCATCGCCCGCGCAAACGGCAGCACCTTCTCGCTCATCGTCCATCTCCCCAGAGACGCGAAAGCCCCGGTCAACTCCTCCTGACCGGGGCCTTGCTCACTGCGTGCTCCTTAGTGCTTCTTGCCTGCTTTGTACGACGTGTCGATCGTCTCGCCCAGGCTCGCCAGCACCGCCTTCACCTGCGGTACTTTCGGATCATTCGGAACCAGCGCCAGGAACTTCTGGTAAGCCTCCACACATCCCGGAGGCGCGGTCAGCTTATTCGTCTTCGGGTCCACAGCCGACTTCGTCACCAACGCCTGACCCTTGATGAAGTAAGCATCTGCCTCGTTCGGATCAGCGGCAATCGCCTTGTTCGCTGCATCCAGCGCGGCATCCATCTGTCCAGCGTTGTACAGCACGGCCGCGGCGTTCTTGTAATACACGCCCGCCTTGGTAGGATCTGTCTTCGCCGCATTGTCGAACGCTGGGATCGCCTCATCGGTCTTGCCCTGCGCGGTCAGCGCATTGCCGAGCTGGTTGTAGTCAGCTGCCAGCCCTGCAACATTCGGTTTGGCTTCCGCTGCATCCAGCGCCACTGCCTTCTTGTAAGCATCCACCGCATCGCTGTATGCCTGGTTTACCGCGGAATCGGAGCTAACGGTTGTGCCGGATTTCTTATCAGCCTCCGCCAGGTGCCGTCCCTGCGCCAGCAGCGTGTCGCCATACGTCAGCCAGAGCAAGCCAGTATCGGGCTTCGCTGCAACCGCTTCCTTCATCATTGCGACGTCTTTGCTTACGTCATCTTTGTTCGGCGCCGCCGCCGCAAGATCCGCACGCACCGTCTTCAACGTCGCATTCAACTTTGCGATGACCTGGTTTGCGGAGGTAACCGCGGCATTTTTCTTCTTGTACTCTTCCAGAGCCTTCTGCTGCTCTGGAGTCATCTGCTTGATGTACTCAGCCCGGGACATGTCATCGTTCAGCGTCAGGTCCGTGTCCTCGGCCTTCACCTTCAACTCAAGCCGATCCAGAAGTTTATCGCCCTGCGTAAAGTAAACGAAGTAATCGCCGGGAGTGACGTTGGTCGCCTTGTAATTTCCCTGGGCATCGATCGTCGCTGTCGCCGAAAACTTCGCGTCCTTATACGGCGCCGACTGGTCGGTCGTGAACTTCACCTCGCCGCTGGGCACGTCCTGTCCGGCCGCATTATTGACGTGACCATGCACCGTCGCCCCAGGTTTCTGAGCAAGCGCTGGAGCCATCGCGAAGATTGCCACGCCCACAATGCCTGCAAGCTTGGCAAAAAGAGAACCTCTGTTCGTTTTCATCATTTCAGTCGCCTTCTTTCGATTCAGCCCAAAGCCTCGATCGGCTAGCGGGCGTTCGTATAATCTCGTGCCGTTCCGCTCACTGCATAGCGGATTGGGTCGGCTAAACCGGCTGCGGAAAATGCTCGCAACCGCAAGTCGCAACTCTCGCATACTCCGCAGGCCTCGGTTTCACCTGAGTAGCACGACCAACTTACATGCAACGGCGCGCCCAATTCAACTCCAAGCGTCACAATCTCATGCTTTCTTAGCTTGATCAGCGGCGTCACCACCTTGATCTCGCCCTCCTTCGTCCCTCGACGGATCAGTTCATTGAACGCCTCGTAATATGCTGGCCGACAGTCCGGATAACCCGAGCTGTCCTGCTCAACCGCGCCCATGAATACCGTCGTTGCTCCCAGAACCTCCGCCCAGCTCACCGCCGCGCTCAGGAAATGCGCGTTGCGAAACGGAACATAAGTCACCGGCACATCTTCTCCCGCCCTCGCCGAGGCGCTCTTGATCGCCTCATTCGTGGCCTCAGGCACCGCAATCCTTGCGTCCGTCAGGGCCGATCCGCCGATCCGCCGGAACAGATCCGTGTCCAGCTCCATCAACTCCTTCAGGCCAACGGCTCTTGCCACCTCGCGCGCTGCCCGCAACTCACGAGCTTGCGTACGCTGGCCGTAACGGAAGTGCAGGCCGAAGCTGTCATAATCTCGCGCCGCCAGCGTCGCGCAGACAGTGGAATCCATGCCCCCGGAGAGGCACACCACCGCCCTCGCCCGACTCATCTGGACGAATCCTCCGCCGCAATCTCTGCCGCGGTGACCGACTCCAACGATTCCGGCGCGTCATTCATCGCGTCCAGCAGACTCCGCGCCGCCGCTTCGTCCTTAGCTTGCACCTGCAGCTGCGATTCGAATGCCACCGGAATCATGCTGTTCGCCGTCTCTCCCACCATGAACACGGGAATGCCGGAAGCCTCCAGCGCCGACCGCGCCATGTTCGCCTCCATCGGTTCCGGGAAGGTCGCAATCGTTACTAACTCATCCTGCTGATTCGCGTTCTCTTCGTTGCTCATCGTCTTCGTCTCACTGTCTCCGCTTTCGCGGTGTCCTCATTCTCGGCGCTTCGGCTACTTGAATTCAACCGACTGCAGATGGAAAGTAATCGTGCCCCAGAACAGCCGAGCCTGCATCTGCACCGGCAGATGCCGAGGATCGTCGGTGTACCAGATCCATATGCTGCCGCGATTTTTTACGACCCCTTCATCTGCGGTCGCTTGAACTTTGATGGTCTGAAACGTCCCGGCGGGTGTCTTAATCTCCTCGCGACCCTCAACTTTCATCACGACGCTGACCGTCCGCATGGCATCAGCCAGCGGGAAGTCTACCGTCTGTCCAGGCGCCATCGGCTGCGATTGCGTGTAAAACATCGCCGACAAAGAGTCCGTCACGCAAGCCGGAATATTGGTAACGTTGTGCGTCGCCGTGCCCTTCACCAGGTTCCGCTCGTTGCGCGTCTGCTTCCCATGCGCATAATCGAACGTAAGATCGCTCGCGATCTTCCTGCGACCCTCCTGCGTCTGCTTATCGAAACCCGTCGAGCACCCAGTCTTCAAATCAAACGCGGACTGGAATCCATCCACCACCGGGAACAACATATTCACCGCGCCCACCGAATCCGCAGTAGCCGTGATCTTCAGCAGGCTTCCCACCTGGTCCAGGTGAAACACCGCCGTTCCCGCCGTAAATACCCGCCAATCCACGCTGTACGTAAGGGTTTGATGCTGAGGATAATCAAAGCCTGCAGCAGGCGGCTGCAGTACCGGAATCGGCCGCTGCGCAGCGGGCGTCTCTGCCTTCGAGAACAGCTGCCCCTTCATCCCCATCGGCTGTGCAAAGCTCATCAGGACGGCCAGCGCGCACGCTGATCTCCCGATGACCACTGCCGGCGAGTCTCTCCAGACCCGCATACGGGCCATCCAAACGGCCTTCAAATCAGCATCTCCCGTGGGTTAGACGCACCTGCGAACCCTAGTGCCAAACTACCATTCGCAGCGCCAAGGCCGCGTAAATCGCGACTGCGCCCATAAGTGCATTGTACTCGTGATGATGCCGGTAGCGCTCCGGAGAAAACCGTCCGACCGCACCGTCACCATCCTCAAATCTCGCAGCCGTCACCCTCGGCAACAGCCGCGGAACCTTCCGCGCATATTCATCAAACGACGGAAACGCGCCCCGCAAAAACGCCTCCTCGGAAAGAATGGTCGGTACATAAATCGCCAGAAACATCCCGACCAGCAAAACCACCAGCCACCACCGTCCCGCAGCCACCGCAAAGCCGGCCGCAATCCCCATCGACCCTAAATACAGTGGATTACGCGTATACGCATACGGCCCCGTACGCGTCAGTTCCGCATTCTTCTTCACATATCCAGCCGCATACCCCCGCAGCCAAAGTCCCGGCAACACCAACACCAAACTCCACGCCAGCGTCAGCCACGTGGGCCGAGCGAAGACCAGGAAGATCGCCGCCACCACAAATCCCAGCGGCACCCGCACCCTGCGCGCGATCTTCTGCCAACCCGTCTTGCCACCAGCCTTTGTCACGCTCGCCGAACCCATCTCACCATTCTCTCAAATGATTCCCCGACGCCTCACACCAGGCTGCGAACCGCCTCCAGAACCGTGCCCACCGAGATCTTCGCCAACCCCGCGTCTTCCGTGCTCGCCCGCTTATAGCTCGTCACCGATGTAAGATCCCGCAACACCACTTTCGCCCCCGGCCCGCGCGGCCCATTCCTCGCAGGATCCGTTGGCCCAAACAGCGCCACCAGCGGAACACCCAGCGCCGCTGCCAGGTGTGTGGGACCCGAATCGCCGCCCACCAGCACCGTCATCCGTCGCATCAACGCAATCAGCCCCGTCACATTGCAGACGACAACCCGTGCCGCACCTCCGCTGGCCTCAACCACCGCTGCCGATGCCGCATCATCCTTGCGCGGCGCGTTCACCACCACATCCATCCCCATTGCCTTCAACGCAACCGCGAGCGCGCCATACTTCTTCACGTTCCAGCACTTCGCAGGCCAGCCCGCAGTCGCAGCCAGCAGGCACGTTCGCCGACCGCCCACCACCTCTTCAGCCCAGTTATCCGCCCACTCCTCATGCGGCAACTCGACGCCACCCGGCTCCAGTGCAACACCGCAAGCCTCACCCAGCAGCGCCGCACCCTGCTCAATCACATGCGTGCCCCTGCGTTCGAGCTTCATCTTGTAAAACTTCGCAGCCACAGACTCGCGCGGATCGCTATACCCCACAAGCTGCCCCGACCCCGACATCCTCCCAATCACCGCCGACCGCAACGTCCCCTGCATATCGACCGCGAGATCGTAGCTCTCACTCCGCAATGCGCGCCGCAACTCAAAGATCGACCGCAACGTTGCAGGTGACGCCGGAGCCTTCGACCACTGCTTCGTCTCCGCCAGCTGAACTCGCCGAACCACCGGCCCTTTTCCCGCCCCATCCACCAGCAGAGGAGACCAGTGCGGTGTCACAACCCAATCAATACCCCAATCCGGCCGAGCCACGCGCAACGCACTCACCGCGGGCAACGCATGCAGCACGTCACCCATCGCACCCACGCGGATTATCAGGATCTTCATCAGACCTCCGCCCCCGCATGCATCAGCTTCGCTTCCAGCGCGCGCAGCACCGCCGCGGGATCCGCAAACTCCGCCTCCAGAGCGACAACCATCAGCGGCCCCTGCTCTTCCAATCGCCGCCGCATCGCCTCGGAAAGCTTCACCGCATCCTTCTCCGTCGTAACGAACCCCGAACCGTTCAGGCTCTTCGCCACCTCAATCACCCGCTCAACATCCGCTGCCGTATAACGATGGTGATCGGGGAACGCGACCGTCTCAACCACGCCGCATCCCGCGCTCTGCAACATAGCGGCAAAGTCCTCCGGCCGCGCAATCGCGCAAAACGCAACCGGCCGCAGCCCCGCTCCAAACACCCGCAGCGGAGCAGGGAAGACAAGCTTCCTCCGCACAATCCACATCTGTCCCCGCTCGCGAAGTATCGCCCACGCTCGCTTGTTCACCGAGGTCCCTCCGGCATCGATGTCCGCGTCAACCTCGTTCTGCCGTACCAACAGCACGTCCGCGCGCTGCAGCGCAGACAACCCTTCGCGCAGATTGCCCGCAGGCAGCAACGTATCCTTAAGGTCCTCCGAAGTCACCAGGACAATATCCACGTTCCGCCCAAGTTGCCGATGCTGAAATCCATCATCCAGCAGATGCACACCTCGCACGCTGCCTTCAGTCTGTTCCTCCGCACGCTTTCCCGCAACATACCGATCGGCGCCCACCCACACCGACACGCCCGTCTGCTCGGCAATCAGCACAGGCTCATCGCCAAATCGCCGCGCCGCATTCTCGACTTCCAACCGCACCCGCTCGACCTCGCGTCCCTCGCGCCCATACCCCCGCGAAAGCACATCGACTGCCCATCCCCCATCCCGCAACAGCTTCGCCAGGGCAATCACCACCGGCGTCTTGCCCGCACCTCCCGCCGACAAACTGCCTACACTGACCACAGGCCAACCCAGCGCGCGCGTGCGTCCGAACCCCGCGCCGCGCAAGCCTTCCTTCAGCCCGATCGCCGCTGCATACAGAGGGACCAGCGGCCGCGCCCATGGCCGCCTCACGCTCACGCCGCCTCCCCTGAAATCACCGACACGATCGCCTTCACCGATCGCTCGGTCGCCCCCTGCTGCTCTTCGAAAACCCGCCGCCCTGCCTCACCAATCGCCTTCGCCTCCTCGCGATTCGCCAGCAGTTCGGCCACCATTCCACCCAACTCAACCTCATCGTGCACCAAGCGAATCCCGCCCGCCTCCTTCAGTTTCGTAACCACGTCACGGAAGTTTTCATACGACGGCCCCATCACCACCGGCACGCCGAACTGCGCGGGCTCCAGTGGATTATGACCACCCCTCCGAATCAGGCTGCCGCCAAGAAACGCCACATCCGCGACCCCATATACCGCCGCCAGATCTCCAATCGTATCCAGCAGCACCACCTCGATTCCCAGCGAGGAAATCTCTTCATCACCTGCCCCGAGATGTTCACTCGCCTTCACATAGCGAATCGAACGCAGCAAAGCTTCCACACCCGCAAACCTCTCCGGATGCCGCGGAGCCAGCACCAGCAGCACGTTCGCCCTACCGCGCAGCGATGTCTGCCACGCTCCCATCACCAGTTCCTCTTCCGCCGGCGCACCGTCCACCGTGCTTCCAGCCACAAAGATCGCGCGCTCTCCCGCCACGGATCGAATCCACTCCGGTACGCGGCTCTCCTTCGGTGCACGGATGTCATACTTCGTGTTCCCCGCCACCTGCACCTTCTCCGTCCGAGCGCCCGCAATCACCAGCCGCAACGCGTCCTGTTCACTCTGCGCCAGCCACAGCGCAGGCTTGCGCAGTATCCGTCCCCAAACCCACTGCATCCGCTGCGCCCGCGCAAACGACCGATCGCTCATGCGCGCATTCGCAATCACCACCGGAACGCCCCCAAGCCCACACTCGTGCAGCATGCGCGGCCAAAGCTCGCTCTCCATCAAAATCAGCGCGGCAGGCTTCAACGCGCGCATATACGCCCGCACAGCGAACGCAAAATCCAGTGGCATATAGAACACACGCGCCGCGCCAAACCGCTCTCGCGCCAGTGCCTGCCCGGTCCGCGTAGTGGTAGAAATCACCACGCGATATCCCTCCCCCAGCGCGGTCTCCAACTCCCCCACCAGCCGCGAAGCCGCCAGCACCTCGCCCACACTCACTGCATGAACCCAAACCGCGCGTCTGCCGTGCAGCGTAGGCACTAACTGCCGCGGCACGGCACCAAGCCTCTGCCACAACCCCTCGCGATACCGCTCCGTCGTCGCCATCCGCAGCAGCCACCACGGCGAACTCAGCACGAGCCCGAGCGTCAGCAGCGCGCTGTAGACCAGCATCGTCACGCCTCTCCCAGCGCCGTGTTTTGTTTTCGCAGCATCCTGAAGAGGATAATCGAACGGAACGACAATCACTCACCTATGAACGAATCCATCCTGACCATACGCCCCGCCACGCCCCACGACATCCCCACCATCCTTCGCTTCATCCGCGAGTTAGCCGAATACGAGCGCGAGCCCCATGCCGTCGTCGCCACCGAAGCTGACCTCCTCCGCGACGGCTGGGGTCCCACCCCGCGCTTCACTGCCATCATCGCCGAATACAACGGCGCCCCCGCAGGCTTCGCGCTCTACTTCACCACCTACTCCACCTGGCGCGGCCACCACGGCATCCGCCTTGAAGACCTCTACGTCACACCGTCGCTGCGCGGTCACGGCATCGGCAGAGCGCTCCTCGCGCGCCTCGCCCGCATCGCCGTAGACCAGGGCTGCCCGCGGCTCGAATGGGATGTCCTCGAGTGGAACGAACCAGCCATCGCCGTCTACCACCGCATCGGCGCCCACGTATTAACCGAGTGGCGCATCATGCGCCTCGCCGACGAACCCCTGGCTGCGCTCGCAGCCACCGACACTGCACAGCACGTATCCTAAAGTCAGATGAAAACGATCCACGTAATCGGCGGCGGCCTCGCTGGCCCCGAAGCAGCACTCCAAGCCGCCAGCCTCGGCTGCCGCGTCATCCTCTCCGAGATGCGCCCCATCCGCTCCACCGAAGCCCACCAAACCCCCGACTTCGCCGAACTCGTCTGCTCCAACTCCCTCAAGAGCGAGAGCGAAAACACCGCGCCCTGGCTGCTCAAACAGGAGATGCGCCGCGCCAACTCCTTCCTCCTGCAAGCCGCCGACGCCAGCGCCGTTCCCGCCGGCCACGCCCTCGCCGTCGACCGCATCGAGTTCTCCCGCCGCGTCGCCGACCTCATCGCCGCCCAACCCAACATCGAAGTCCGCCGCGAAGAAGTCACGCGCCTCAACGAGCACGACGCCGACACCATCACCATCCTCGCCAGCGGCCCGCTCACCAGCTCGCCCCTCGCCGCCGACCTCCAACGCCTCACCGGCTCCGAGCAGCTAGCCTTCTACGACAGCATCTCCCCCATCGTCGACGCCACCACCATCGACATGGACAAGGTCTACTTCGCCGCGCGCTGGGACAAAGGCACCGCCGACTACATCAACTGCCCCTTCACCAAAGAAGAATACGACGCCTTCCTCGACGCCCTCACCACCGCCGAAATCGTCGAAGCGAAATCCTGGGAAGCCCTCCCAACCGACGGCGCCGCCACCGAAGCGCCTTCTACACCCTGGGCCCTGGATCGTGAACCCTCGTACTTCGAAGGCTGTCTCCCCATCGAAGAAACCGCCCGCCGCGGTCGCGACACTCTCCGCTTCGGCCCCATGAAACCCGCCGGCCTCACCAACCCCAAGACCGGCCGCTGGCCCTACGCCGCCGTTCAACTCCGCCAGGAAAACCTCCGCGCCGACAGCTACAACCTCGTCGGCTTCCAAAACCACCTCAAGTTCGGCGAACAAGCCCGCGTCCTCCGCATGATCCCCGGCCTCGAGCACGCCACCTTCCTCCGCTACGGCCAGATCCACCGCAACACCTACATCCACGCCCCGTCGCTCCTAACCGAAACCCTCCAGCTCCGAGCCCACCCCAGCATGCTCATCGCCGGCCAACTCTCCGGCGTAGAAGGCTACACCGAGTCCATCGCCAGCGGCCTCTTAGCCGGACGCTACGCCGCCGCCCTCGCGCGCAACCTCACACCCACCCCCGCCCCGCGCCTTACCGCCAACGGCTCGCTCACCCACTACATCACCCACGCCGAAACCAAAAAATTCCAGCCCGCCAACATCACCTTCGACCTGCTCCCACCCCTCGAAGAAGATCTCCGCAAAAAGATCCGCGACAAGAAAGAACGCCACCGCATCCAGTGCGAACGAGCCCTCACCGCCTGGGATCAGTGGCTTGCCGCGTCCACCCTCGCGCCAGTCTAATCCTTGTCCTTCTTCTTATTCCGAGCCTTCACCTTGAACCAGATCGGGCTCCCAATAAACTTGAATGTGTCCCGAATCTCATTCGCCAGAAATCGCTCATAGCTGAAGTGCAGCTTCACATCGCGATCCGTGAACAGCACAAACGTAGGCGGCGCCACCGCAGCCTGCGTCATGTAATAAATCTTCACCCGCCGATTCATCGGCACGCTGGCCCGCTGAAAATCAATCTTGTCCAGGAACCGATTCATCGCGCCCGTCGACACCCGCTTGCGCCGCTCCCGCGCCACCAACTCCACCTTCTTGAATACCTCGTCGATGCCCTTAGACTCCGAAGCCGACACAAACAACAGCGGCGCATAATCCAAATACTTCAACGAATCCCGCACCTGCTCCTCGTACAGCTTCTTGTTCGCCGGCTCGCTGCCATCGAACAGCGTCTTCCCATCCGGCCCAACCTTCGTCACCAGGTCCCACTTGTTCACGACGATGATCACGCTGCGCCCACTCTCATGCGCATACCCGCCAATATTCGCGTCCGCGGCCGCCACACCCTCGGTCGCATCAATCACCAGCAGCGAAACATCCGCCGCCTCCAAATGTTTGCGACTCATAATCACCGACAGCTTCTCCGCCATCAGCTTCGTCTTACCCTTGCGCCGAATCCCAGCCGTATCGATGAACCGGAACTGTGCCCATCCCGCTCCACCACCTCGTCCACCGCATCCCGAGTCGTCCCAGCAATCGGCGACACAATCGCGCGATCGCTCTTCGTCAACGCATTCAGCAGCGTGCTCTTCCCAACATTCGGCCGCCCAATAATTGCAATCTTCGTCTCCCGCGAGATGTGCTCGCCATGCGACCGCAGCCTTCGCCCTGTCCCTTCCGTCGTCACTGGCTCGCCGTCGTCGCTATACGGGCCGTCCATATCCTCTTCAATCTCTTCGTCAATCCCAAGCATGTTTTCGCTTGGCTCCTCCGCAACAAACTCCGGAGGCAGCGCCGCCCAAACCTCATCCAGCAAATCCCCAATGCCTGAGCCATGTTCCGCCGAGATCGGGCAAACGTTCTTGAACCCCAGCCGCCGAAAATTCTCCGCCGCCGCATACATGTCCGCCGAGTCCATCTTGTTCACCGCAAGAAAAATCGGCTTACCCCCACGCAGCAGCAACCGCGACAGCTCCACATCCGGAGCCGCCAACTCCGTCCGTCCATCCACCACCATGATGATCACGTCCGCCTCTTCCAGCCCCACCTTCGCCTGCCGAAAGATCTCCGAAGGAATCAGCGCCTCATCATCCGGAACCACGCCGCCGGTATCGACAATCCGAACATCCCGCCCCGCCCACTCCACCTCGCCATAAATGCGATCCCGCGTAATCCCCGGCTCATCGCCAACAATCGAGCGCCGCGTCTGCGTCAGCCGATTGAACAGCGTCGACTTCCCAACATTCGGCCGCCCGCAGATCGCCACCAGCGGCAATCGCGTCGCGTCATGTTGTTCGCCACTGGTTGCCAGCGTCAGCGCCGAAGCAATCTTCTCCGCTTCCTTCCAGTCGCGCTCCTCATGCGCACTCCCCGCCCCACCCGCAACCGAGCTCTTGTTCCGCTTACCCAGCGTCTGCGTGTCCCGCGCCGTACGCTCTTCGCGCTCGTCGTCGAAGTCCCCGCCATACCCGCGCGTCCCCGCCTCATCCCGAGTGCGCAGCACCACCTTGTGCTCCCGGTCCGGACTCTTCGTCGGAGTCTTCGCCAGCTTGATCGCCGCAGCCTTTTTCGCCGCCAACTCCTTGCGCTTCTTCGGCGACACCGCCCCCGTAGTCGCCGTCCCCCGCGGCGCCGTCTTCCCAAGCTTCGGCCGCGTGCTCGCCTGCCGATGCTTCTTGCCCAGCCGCTTCTTCTCAGTCCGCTTCGGTGCCATCGCTCGTAAACCTCGTCCCTTCCATGGTCGCACGCATCCAGCGCAGCACGGCGAACAAACGGCGGCTATCATCAACACAGAGCATGCCGGCCCTCACCCACATCGACACCGACCAGAAGCTGCCAACCCTCCACGACTTCTTCCACCCCGGCGGCATCCTCGCCAACTCCTCCCTCGCCTTCGAGCACCGCGCCGGCCAATACCTCATGGCCAAAGAAATCGAGCAGTCCTTCGCCGACCACCGCCATCTCATCGTAGAAGCCGGAACCGGCACCGGCAAAACCCTCGCCTACCTCCTGCCAGCCCTCCGCCGCGCCCGCGAGCACAAGCAGCGCATCATCATCTCAACCGGCACCAAGAACCTCCAGGAACAGCTCTTCTTCAAGGACGTCCCCTTCCTCGAAACCCTCCTCGGCCCCCTTCGCGTCTGCTACATGAAAGGCCGCGCCAACTACATCTGCAAACAAAAGCTCTACGCCCTCCGCGACAACCCTCTCCTCACCGGCCTCGAAGAAATCTCGCAGTTCCACTCCATCCTGCAGTGGGAGCGAACCACCGAAACCGGCGACCGCGCCGAGGTCGAAGACCTCCCCGAAAGCTCGCACCTCTGGCATAAACTCGACGCCCGCAGCGAAGTCTGCCTCGGCCAGACCTGCCCCAACTGGGAGTCGTGCTTCATCACCCAGATGCGCCGCAAGGCCCTCGAGTCCGACATCGTCATCGTCAACCACCACCTCTTCTTTGCCGACCTCAGCATCAAGCAGCAGGCCGCCGGCGCACCCGACGCCGGTATCCTCCCCGAAGCCGCCGCCGTCATCTTCGATGAAGCCCACGAACTCGAAGATATCGCCAGCCAGTACTTCGGCATCGCCCTCTCCAACGCCCGCTTTGACGAACTAGCCCGCGACACCGAATCCCTCCTCCGCGCCAAGGGCGTCACTACCTCCGCCATCGAGAGCGCCACGCAAACCATCCGCGAGCGCTCGAAGCTCTTCTTCGCCTCTCTCCCCGTAGGCCCCTCTGACCTCGGCCGACTGGAGTTCACCGACCGCGCCGACTTCCTCGAAGCACGCGGCGACGCCTACCTCGGCGCCCTCAACTCCCTCCAGCGCCTCGAGGGCGAACTCGAACGCCTCCGCGAAGTCGAAGAAGCCGCCGGCCTCCGCAAGCGTGCCGCCGACATCCGCAACCACCTAAAATTCCTCCTCGAATCTACCGACCCCAACACCGTCTTCTGGATCGAACGCCGCGCCACCAGCGGCCTGCGCAACGCCGCCCGTTCAGCCATGAATTCGGGTGCCCCATCCATGACCGCTTCATCGTCATGGGTGGGAGCAGGTGCATCAGGCTCACCTCAGAACTTCGCCTTCAGCACCCACCTCCTCGCCACCCCCATCGACGTCTCCACCCTCCTAGCCGACACCCTCTTCACCCACTACCCCAGCGTCGTCCTCACCTCCGCCACCCTCGCAGTAGCCGCGCAAGACGGCACGCCAGCCTTCGACCACCTCAAGCGCCGCCTCGGCATCCCCTTCCCCAAAGAGCTAGTAGTCCCCAGCCACTTCGACTACGCCAAGCAGGCGCTCCTCTATCTCCCGCCCGGCATGCCCCCACCACGCGACCCCAACTTCCTTCCGCAAGCCGCAGAGAAAATCCGCCGCGTCCTCGAGATCACACGCGGACGCGCCTTCTGCCTCTTCACCTCGCACGCCCAGATGCGCGAGCTCCACGACCGCCTCCTCACCCAGCTCCCCTACCCGCTCCTCATGCAAGGCTCCGCACCCCGCCACATCCTCCTCCAACAATTCCGCGAAACCCCGAACGCCGTCCTCTTCGGCACTAGCTCCTTCTGGCAGGGCATCGACGTGCAAGGCGAACAACTCAGCTGCGTCATCATCGACAAGCTCCCCTTCGCCGTCCCCTCCGACCCCATCATGAAGGCCCGCACCGACGCCATCACCGCGGCCGGCGGCAACGCCTTCAACGACCTGCAAGTCCCGCAAGCCGTCATCGCCCTCAAGCAAGGCTTCGGCCGCCTCATCCGCTCCCTCTCCGACCGCGGCGTGCTCATGCTCCTCGACCCCCGCATCCGCACCACCCGCTACGGCGCCACCTTCCTCGACAGCCTCCCTCCCTACGCCCGCACCGACGACATCACCGCAGTCGAACGCTTCTTCGAGCCCGTCGATACGCCCACACGTCGCGCCTAGTATCCTCTATACAGCCCCATGGGACGCAACCTCTACATCCTCGCCGCCACGCTAGCAGCCCTAGCGCTCCTCTCCATCGGCCTGTCCTTCACCAACATCGCCCAGCAGCCCGGTTCCCCCGGCGACGCGGCCCTCTGGCGCATGACCAGCATCGCTCTCCTCTGCGTCGCCCTCATCGTCACCCTCCTCGGCGTCCTGAGCTCCCTCTTCGAACAAGCCGAGCGTCGCCACGACGCCGACCGCCAGCAAAAGCGCCGCAGCCGCCCCGAATAGCAATTCCCGATAGAATGGGAGATGGCGTGAACTACCCGCCGATCGGAGCCCCACACCCCATGTTCGAAGTCACGGTACAGGCCGGATTCTCCTCAGGCCACTACCTCCGCAACTACCACGGCAAGTGCGAAAACCCGCACGGCCATAACTACCGCGTGCTCGTCACGCTCATCGGCGAAACCCTCGACGAAGCCGGCCTCCTCCTCGACTTCAAGCTCCTCAAGCAAGTCCTCCGCCCCACCGTCGAGTACCTCGACCACCAGATGATCAACGACCTCGAACCCTTCACCACCCTCAACCCCTCGGCCGAAAACCTCGCCCGCTACTTCTTCCAGAAGACCGCGACCCAGCTCCACGACATGACCTCTGGCCGCGTTCGCGTTAAAGACTGCACCCTCTACGAAACCGACACCAGCTTCGCGCGCTACTACGAGCCCGAAGCCGGAAAGTAGAGCAGGGAAGCAATGCACCTCATCGAGCTCTACAAATCCGTGCAGGGCGAGAGCTCTTTCGCCGGCCTCCCGTGCATCTTCGTCCGCCTCGCCGGCTGCAACCTCCGCTGCTCCTGGTGCGACTCCGAGTACACCTTCACCGGCGGCCAGCCCTTCACCGCCGACGAGATCCTCGCGCAAATCGAAGCCCTCGCCCCCTGCCGCCTCATCGAATTCACCGGCGGCGAACCCATGCTCCAGGCCCGCGAACTCCTCCCCCTCATGGACCGCCTCCTCGAGCAAAACTACAACCTCATGATCGAAACCAGCGGCGAGCAGCCCCTCGCAAACGTTCCCCGCGCCGTCCACAAAATCGTCGACGTAAAATGCCCCGGCGCCGGCTCCGCCGCAAACACCTTCCGCCTCGAAAACCTCGACGCCCTAACCCCCAACGACGAAGTAAAATTCGTCCTCTCCAACCGCGCCGACTACGAGTTCGCCCGCGACTTCATCCGCACCCACTCGCTCGCCACCCGCTGCGGCCAGATCCTTCTCTCCCCAGCCTTCCTGAAGAACCCCACCGACCAGCGCTCCACCGACAACGCCGCCCTCGACCCTCGCCTCCTAGTCGAGTGGATGCTAGCCGACGGCCTCCCCGCCCGCCTCAGCCTCCAAATCCACAAGTACATCTGGGAGCCCCGCAAGAAGGGCGTCTAGCGCGCCGACGATTGGCCCCGAAGCCGCATTCCCTTGACCATCTGCTTCAACGCCGCCCACCGCATCGCCAATCCCTTGCCGTGCATCATCCGAATCATTCCCGCAAACATCGGCGCATCCTTGTCGGTGGTCGGATCGAGATGAAGCATCACCCCACCCCGCCGTATCAGCACAGTCTTCACCGCCGTCATCTCCAGCAGACCTTCAGCGCCGCGCGTCACCCCATAGCCACTCGCTCCGCGCCCGCCAAACGGCACGCGCGGATCAGCCGTCGGCGCAATGATGTCGTTGATCAGCAACGTCCCGGCGTTCAGCATCTCGCCCAGCATGCGCGCCTTCTTCTCTTTGCCACGCGCGCAGAAGATCGCCACCGTCAGCCCATACGAGCACTGCCCATAAAGCGTCGGCACATGCAGCATCGTCTCGGCTTCAATCAGCGAAAGCACCGGCGCAAAAATGTCGCTCCCCGCAATCGCCATATCCGCCGTCGCGTGATCGACAATCAAAGGCAGCTGCGCATCCGGCGCAAACGCTCCGTGAACCTCTGCGCCTCCAGCAGCAGCTTCATCCAGCATCGCCCGTAGTCGCACCGACGTACCCGCATCCAGCCCGGCCGGCGGCACCTTCGCAAGCTCCGCATGCAGCAGCGGCCGCAACGCCGTCATCGTCGATGGCGTTGCAAACAACCGCCGCGGCGACATGCACACCGCCCCGCCATTCAGCCGCAATCCGAACGCCACCGCCCTCGCAACTGCCTGAAGATCCGCTGTCGGCGTTACCACGATCGCGTCCGCTCCAGAAAGCTCCAGCACCGCTGGCGTCGCCGTCTCCGCCAACTCCGCCAGCAAACTCTGGCTCGTCTTCGTCGACCCCGTAAAGATAACCTTGTCCGGCCTCGCTGCCAACGCCTCGCGCGCCGCCTCCACGCTCTCATCCGTAATCGTCAGCGCACTCACCGGCAACCCAGCCTCCACCAGCATCCGAGCCATCAGTTGCGCCACAGCTCCGCCGCCCGCCCCTGGCTTCCACGTCACGCGGTTTCCAGCCGCAAGCGCCTGCAGCACGTGCGAGCCCGGAATAAACAAAGGAAAGTTCGACGGCCCAATCACCAGCACATGCCCCAACGCCACGCGATGGATCTCCGCCGCGACCCCCGTCATCCACACCGGTCGCCCCTCAATACCCAGCCTGTGCGGAGCCAGGATTCTTCCCGCTTCGCGCTCCAGAAACTTGCATCCCGCCAGCAGCGGCAACACTTCAGTCGCCAGCGTATCTGCCTTCGTTCGCGTCAGTCGAGGCGAAATCGCCGCGGCAAACTCCTCCGCGCGAGCGGCCATCAGGTGGCGAGCAGCGCGCAACACCCGCAGCCGAGCCCGCACCGGCATGCTCGCCCACCGAGCCTGCCCCGCCGCCGGCGACGCGTCCGTCGTGATCCCGCACGCCCCCGAGAACAATGGGCAAGAGGATCCCTCGGCCCGCACGCTGGGTAGCTCTTCCGTCGCGACCTTCACGACGCAACCTGCATCATGTCATCTCTCATCGCAAGCTCCGAAGACATCGACCACGGCTCGATCTCCACGTCTTCCGCCACCACTCAAGTATATGCCGCGCAGGTCACCGATTGCGCCGCGCGAACCCGCATCAAACCATCGCGCAACGACGCTAGAGCATCTTGCGCACAACACTCCGCACCGTCTCCGCCACCACCCCGTATACCAAATGACTCGTCGCCTCGCTGCCCCGCTCCCGAAAGCTCTGCTCTTCCACCGGCTCGGCCAGCTCCATCGCCGGCAAAGATGTCCTGTGCGTAAGCGACATCAGCGTCAGCCCGAACGTCGCACCCTGCCGATCCGTCGCCGCCGGATAATACTCCGCCACCACCCCATACGCTGCTCCCACCGCCGCGCCAAATCCCCAGTGGATAGCCGTCCCCGCCGCACTCCTCGCCTTGCGGTCCAGGGGATGCCCGGCAACTCTCTCCGCCAACGCCTCCGGCGGATCCGGCTCTCCATGCACCCGCGGAGGAAACATCACCTCAACGCACGACTTCGCAGCCGTAGCCACAACTCCGGCCACCAGCCCTGCCACCAGACCCTTTACCACCGAACGTCCTGCTTTCGTCTCACTCACGCGGATCTCCTCGTCACCCAACCTACCGCAAACTAGCAATCCGGGCGCTACCACCCCGCCCGCTCATCGCCCACGCGCTCATGCGCAAAGCCGCATCGATGGCGCGTTCCGTATGTCGCCTGTCCTTGCCCTCTTCTTCCTCTTCCTCAGCCTCAGGCTCATCTTCAGCGTTCTTCTTTCCGACCTCTTCCTCCATCTCCTCCAACTCCTCTTCAATGTCTATCCGCGAGCGCTTGCCATGCCCATGCACGGCTGTAGGCTCGGCCGTCCTCAGGACATCGGCGTCATCGTCTTCATCATCGTCATCATCGTCATCATCATCTTCGTCCTCCTCGTCGTCATCCTCATCCTCGTCTTCATCTTCATCCTCGTCCTCATATTCGTCGTCATCGTCCTCCAGCGCAGCCTCCTCTTCTTCCTCGTCGCTGTCGGCCATGTCGTCTGTATCGCGAAGTTCCACATGCTCGCTCGACGCATCATCAGTTGGGTTCGAGTCCACAAAGTTTGGATCGCTCTCGAACGTCGCAGTCGCATCATCGCCGACCAGATCGTGCAACTCTGCGGCACTATCGGTTGCTATCGGATTCTTCTTCGTAGCCACGGGACTATCTCCTTTGTCGATGCATGGTCCTTCCGGATCACTTGCCTGCGCCGTTAGATGCGCAAAATGAATCCACGCACACTCGAAACAAATGCCGTCCGCCTATTTCAATGCCTCGTAAATAAGCCCTGTCAAGCGCCCGAAATCAGCCTTCCTCAAACGGCCGCAAATGACTCTCGCTGGGCCGTTCCGTTGCCAGACTCACAAGCAGCAGGCAGAGCAGCGATCCAACCAGCGCCGGAACAATGGCATCCATCGCTGCGATCGTCGCAGGCAGGTGCGGAGTCAGCCAGTCCCAGCTCACCGTAATCGCTGTGCCCGCCGCAATGCTTGCCACCGCTCCCTTGGCCGTCGCACGCCGCCAGAAAAACGCCGCCAGAATCACCGGCGTCAGAGCCGCCGAATAAATCGTATACGCATACAGCGACTTCTTCAGCACCGACGTCGTCCCCAGCGACTGGTACAGCGCCCACAACCCCAGCCCCACCACCATCCCGCGACTCACCAGCAACACCACCCAGTTCTTCGCGTCTGGCTTGATGTAGCGCAGAAACACGTCGTTCACCAAATTCGTCGCTGGCGAGAAAAGATAGTTGTTCGCAGTCGACACCACCTTCGCAAAGATCGCTCCCACCAGCAGCGCGCCCAGCACGCTCAACGCCTTTGCGCTAATCCCCGAGTGGTCCACGTATTGCCCAAACGCATGCGTCGCCGTGTATGCCAGAATCTCCCGCGGCCGCGCAGCCACCTCGCCCGTCCGATACAGCGCCGATCCCACCACCGCGATCGCCACAATAATCGACTCCAGGATCACCGTCCCAACCAGCCACCCGCCCACCGCGCGCGTCGCGTCCTTCTCCGACTTCGCCGAAAAAAACTTCTGATACATCGACTGGTTGCCCAGCATCAGCAGGCACGTCGGCAAAAAAATCTCAAACGCCGACTGCACCTTCTCCCGCGACCCGTCCGCCATCACCGGCCCCACATAGTAACTCGAAAAAGGTCGTATATCTCCAAACCATTTAAAGTGACTAGCCGGCAGCACCGCCCTCACGCCCGTCCACCCGCCCGCCATGTGCAGCAGCACCGGCAGCGACGCGATCAGCGTCCCCGTCGCCAGCAGCCCGATCACCACATCCATGTACGCGACCGACCCCATCCCCGCGATCATCGTGAACACGATCACAAACCCCGCAAGAATAATCTGCCCATGCACCGCCGAGACCTGCGGGAAGATCAAGTGCAGAATGTCGCCGCCACCAATGAACTGGTAGCTCGTAATCGCGGTATACGTAAACAGCACCGCAATCACCCCCAGCACCCGCGCTGTCTGGTTATAGCGCGACTCCAGCAAGTCCGGAATCGTGAACTGCGCAAACTTCCGCGCCCTCGGCGCAATAAAGTAAATCAGCAGCAGCCCTGCCCATCCACCGCCTGCCTGCCACAGCGCCGCGAACCCGTGCTTGTACGCATTCTCCGCGCCGCCCAGCAGTGAGCCCGACCCAATCCAGCTCGAAAGCAGCGTAAACACCAGCACAAACGCCGGCAGCGACCGACCGGCAACCAGGTAGTCTGCCTTGGTCTTCACACTGCCCAAGCGGGCCAAAGACACACCAAGCAGCGTCACGACGATAATGCCAAGAACAATTGCGTAGAGGAGCATGCGTGCGCCAATTCTATCGGACATGGAGTCTATCTCCCCCCACCACGCGTAAACTATCCATCGAAGTACCCGCCGTCAGGAGCTCTCTACATGTCGTTGTTTCGCCTTATCCCCATGGCCGCCCTCTGCGCCGCCGTCTGTGTTGCACAGCCTGCCGCCTCCGCTCAATCCTCCCCCATCACCCTCTCCGTAGACCTCACCGACGCCCCCCGCAAAATCCTCCACGCCACCGAAGTCATCCCCGTCCAGCCCGGTCCCCTCACCCTCGTCTATCCCGAGTGGATCCCCGGCGAGCACGGCCCCACCGGCCCCATCATCAACCAGGCCGGCTTCATCATCACCACGTCCACCGGCCAGCCGGTTAAGTGGGAGCGCGACCTCGTAGACATGTACAGCTACCACGTCACGGTCCCTGAAGGCGTCACGCAGCTCAACGTCAAGATGGACTTCCTCGCCACCGGCGGCGCCAACTTCACCGAAGGCGGCTCCACCAGCGCCAACCTCGCGCTCCTCAGCTGGAACACCCTCCTCGTCTACCCCCTTGGAGGCCCGCCGCCCGGCAGCATCGCCGACACCAAAGTCGCCGACATCATGGTCACCCCCAGCATCACCATCCCCGAAGGCTGGCACTTCGGCACCGCGCTCGAACCCACCGGCGGCGCCACCGAGGCCTCAACCCACGCTACCTTCAGCACCGTCTCTCTCGAGCAGCTCATCGATTCCCCCGTCCTGGCCGGCCGCTGGTTCCGCGAAATCGACCTCGCCCCCGAAGTCTCTCCGAAGCACTACCTCGACCTCGCTGCCGACGGCCCGGAAGACCTCGCCCTCTCTCAAACCCACATCGACCAGTTCTCCAAGCTCGTTCGCGAGACCGGCGCTCTCTACAAGTCGCGCCACTATGGTTCCTACCACTTCCTCGTCACGCTCTCTGACCAGGTAGCCCACTTCGGCCTCGAACACCACCAGTCCTCCGACGACCGCGTCCCCGAAAAAACCTTCATCGACGAAGGCTCTTTCACCGAAGAAGGCGACCTCCTCCCCCACGAGTTCACCCACTCCTGGAATGGCAAGTACCGTCGCCCGGCCGGCCTCGCAACGCCCAACTACCAGGAGCCCATGAAGGGCAACCTCCTCTGGGTCTACGAAGGCCTCACCAACTACCTCGGCGACGTTCTCGCCGCCCGCTGCGGCATCTGGAGCCCCGAAGTCTTCCGCGACCGCCTCGCCACCGTCGTCGCCGACCTCAACGACGCGCGCCCCGGCCGCACCTGGCGCGATCTCCAGGACACCGCCACCGCCGCCCAGATCCTCTACAACGCCAGTGGCCCCTACGATAACTGGCGTCGCGATGTCGACTACTACGCCGAAGGCGATCTCCTCTGGCTCGAAATCGACGAGACCATCCGCGCCAAGACCAACGGCAAGAAGACTCTCAACGACTTCCTCGCCCCCTTCGAAGGCCTCGGCGGCAACACGCCACCCCGCGTCGTGCCCTACACCTTTGAGGACATCGTCTCCGGCCTCAACGCCGTCGTCCCCAACGACTGGGCAACCTTCCTTCGCACCCGTCTCGACTCCAACGACTTCCACGCCCCCGAGATCGCCGGCATCAACACCCTCTCCGGCTACCACCTCACCTTCGCTGAGAAGCCCAACTACTGGTCAACCCTCAATGAAGGCGACGGCCTCAGCGCAACTTATTCGCTCGGCCTCACCGTCAGCTCCACCGGCATCCTCGGCGACGTCATCGTCGGTGGCGTCGCCTACAAGGCAGGCCTCGCTCCCGGCTTCCAGATCATCGCCGTCAACGGCCGCGCCTTCACCCCAGCCATCCTCCGCGCAGCCATCGATGCAGCCAAAGGCAGCGGTCCCGCCATCGACCTCATCGTCGAGAACACCGGCTACTTCAAGCTCATCACCCTCAACTACCACGACGGCGAACGCTATCCCCAACTCGAACGCGTCGACAACACCCCCGACCGCCTCGACACCATCCTCGACCCTCTAACCAAATAACCCGCCACTACTCCGGATGCCCCAGGTCCCGCTGTTGGGACCTGGGGCATCCAAGGGCTATCGCAATGGCAGCGGCTCCCCTGCAGGAATCTTCGGCTCAGGATCAACATCCCGCGGCAGCACCCCACTGTCCTTCAGCTTCTTCTCCGCCACTGCTGCTTGGATCTCGCTGTTCACCTCCGCGCCCAGCAGCAGCATCAGCCCCGTAATGTAAAACCAGGTCAGCAGAATAATCACTCCGCCCAGCGACCCATACGTAAGGGAAAAGCTGTCAAAGAAGTGCAGATACGCGCGCAGCCCCAGCGAACAAATCACCCATCCCACAAGTCCGATCACTGCACCCGGCGTCATCCAGTGCCAGCGCTTCACCTTCAGATCAGGAGCAAAGTAATAGATCGTGCTGAACTGCAGCATCAGCAACGCGCTCGCCGCAATCCACTGCACAACATGAATCGCCAGCGCCGCACTGAACGCCAACCTCGGATGCCAGATCTTCACATACATCAGCTTCGCGATGATGTCCCCGCCTAGTAGCACCCCCAGGTTCAAGGTCACCATCAGCGACAGCAGCAGCGTCACCAGGATCGCCTGCCCGCGCGCCTTCCAGTACGGCCTCGACTCCCGCACCTTGTACACCGTGTTCATCCCATCCTGGATCGCCGCAAACCCCACCGACGCCGACCAGATCGCAGCCACCAACCCAATCGTGATCTTCCCCGTCGTCGCGTGCTCCGCAGTCTGATTGAACGTCTCAATCACCATCGCATACGCGCCACCCGGCACCACCAGCGCCAGGTAGTGCAGCAGCCTGTCGAAAATATGCGACGCCTGCTGCGCCGCCAACCCCAAAATCGCGCTCGCCGACACCAGCGTTGGAAACAGCGCGAACAGAAAGTAGTACCCCATCTCCGCCGCCCGCGAAAGCAAATCGTCTCCCAGCACCGCTCGAAAGGTGCGCCTCCACACCAGCCAAGGACTCACCCCCTGGAAGTCCCACAGATCGTGCAACGGCGATCGCGCCACCAAGTCCCATATCTGCTGAGCCAGCGGGTCAATCGCGGTGAGCCTGTGATCAGTCGCGCGCACGGAGCATTCCTCTTTGCTCCCTCAGATGCGGTCTGCGCCTCCCTCGTCACCACGCAGCACCGCTAGTCTTCAGCCAATCAAACTCTCCGCCCGCCACTCCGCATCTGGTACGCGATCGACTCCAGCGCCCGCTCGGGATTCCCCTCCGGCACCCCCACCCCCATCTTCGCCGTCATCTGCGTCACCATCTGGTACGCCACCGACGCCCGCGTCTGCAGCGGCAAGTCCAGCATCCGCGAGAAGAACGTCTCAATCACCACAAGGTCCTGCGCACTCAGCTTCGCCACCGCATCTGCAGGAAACATCGCCTGCACCGGCTGGCCCCACGGCAGCACCGCCTCCTGGCTCAGGGGCTGCGCACGAAACCCCACCGGCGCCACCAGCGTCGTGCTCGTCTGGTACAGCAACGAAGGCTCATCCAGCCGCTCATGCACCACAATCGTTCCTGCCGCCAGGTCCCCCAGCCGCTGATTCTGTTTATTGCAAAGCATCGTAATCACACCCACCAGGTAAGCGCTCGGCAAGTAGTCCACCACCCGCAACAGGTTCCTCGCCATCGCTTCAAACAGCGTAATCTGCCGCCCAGAATCCTTGATCACGCGAATCTTCATCGTCCGCTTACCCGGAGTCTGGCCCTGCCAGTGCGCCTCAAACAGCGCAAAATATCCCCACACCACCACGAAGTTCACAAACACCACAAACGCAACAAACCATTTTCCCGCGGTCTCTGACCAGCCCCCTGCCGTATGGGTTGCGGCGCTCGCCGCCCCAATCATCACCATCACCAGCACTTCAGCAAAGAAGAATGCAAATAAAATCAGCGAGTCCAGCAGCGCCGCAACGAACCGGCTCCCCACACCCGCTACACTGTACTCCAGCCCCACCTGCTCAGGCGTATCGATAGTATGCGTCTCAGCCCGCCGCACACCCGCATCCTCACTGAAGTTCCGCTGCTCAAAACCAGACATGATCGCGAACCCCTAACCTCCCCACCACTCACTAACCACTAGCCTCTATGCTCTCCAACCTCTGGATCGACTCTCGCAAGCATAACTGGAACCGTCTCGACACGCTCGTCCACCAGGCAGAATCCACCGGCGTCAAATCCCTTCCCCCCGCCGACCTCCGCGATCTCGGCCTCCTCTACCGCCAAGCCGCCGCCGACCTCTCCGCCGTCCGCGCCGACCGTTCCTCCCAACCCCTTGCCCAGTACCTCAATCGCCTCGTCTCCCGAGCCCACAACTACGTCTACTCCGGTCACCGTATCTCCGCCGCCAGCCTCTGGCAATTCCTCGCCCACGGCTACCCCCGCCTTCTGCGCCGCATGTCCGGCTATCTCCTCGCCGCCACCCTCATCAGCGTCGCCGCCGGCCTCCTCGGCGCGCTCATCGTCGTCGTTCGTCCAGACTTTGGCTTCATGTTCCTCGGCGCCGACAAGATCGCCAACCTCGACCACCACAAGATGTGGACCGACAGCGTCCTCAGCATGAAGCCGCAAGCCGCCTCCGGCATCATGACCAACAACATCACCGTCTGCTTCCTCACCTTCGCCGGAGGCATCACCGCAGGCCTCTTCACCCTCTACTCCCTCTTCAACAACGGCCTCATGCTCGGCGCCATCGCCGTCGTCTGCCGCCAACACCACATGGCCCTCAGCCTCTGGAGCTTCGTAGCCGCCCACGGCGCCCTCGAAATCCCCAGCATCATGATCTCCGGAGCCGCCGGCCTCCGCCTAGCCGCCGGCATCCTCTTCCCCGGAATGCTCAACCGCCGCGCCGCCCTAGCACAGGCCGGCCTCGAAGCCGTCCAGCTAGTCTCCGCAACCATCCCCCTCCTCATCATCGCCGGAACCCTAGAAGCCTTCCTAAGCCCCACCCACGCCCCGATAGCCCTAAAATTCGCCGTAGGCGCAGTCCTCCTAACCGCCCTAACCCTCTGGCTAACCGAAGGCGGCCGCAAGCCAGTCCAACGGAGAACGGAGAACGGAGAACGGAGAACGGAGAACAGAGAATGGAGAACAGAGAACGGAGAACTGAGAACTGAGAACTGAGAACTGAGAACTGACAACTGAGAACTTTTCTACAGCAGCCCCTCCGCCTTCACCTCAAGATACTTACTAACCGCTCTAACCCCCACCTCCTGCGCAGTCGTCTCCACAATCAGCACCCCCTGCCGCTCCAGCTGCGCAATCGTCTCGCGCCGCCGCTCCAGCATCTCCTGAGCCGCCGCCGAGTGAAACATCTCATCCTTGGTCTTCGGCTCCCGCGCCGCCAACTCCTCAAGCTCTGGATGCCGCAGCACCACCAGCACCACAAGATGCCGCCTGACGAGCTCACTCGCCGCAATCACCAGCTCCGGCTTCCCCACACTATCCACCAACTCCGTTATCCAGACAATCAACCCCCTTCGCCGCTGCGCCGACTTAAGCCTCGCCACAGCATTCAGATGGTCCGCCTCCGCAGCCTCCGACCGCGTCTGGCTCAGCAAATCAATCAGCAGCCGCACATGCGCCGCACCCGCTCCCGGCGGCAGCAACTGCTGCACGTCGCGCCCATACGCCATCATCGCGAACTTATCGCCTGACCCCTGGATCACCTGCGCCAGCATCGTAGCCGCCGTAGCCGCCTGGTCCAGCTGCGTCACTGTCAACAAGTGCGCCGCCTCACGCTCCGCACTCGTCTCGTTCAATTTCTCCACGCCCGAACGCCGCAACTCAAACGCCGTCCGCGACAGCCTTCCTGCATCCAGCAACATCCAAACCTGCTGCGACCGTTCCACCGTAAACTGCCGCGTCACCAACCTCCCGCGCCGCGCCGTAGCCGTCCACGAAATCTTCCTCAACTCATCCCCCGGCTGATAATCCCGCAGACTCTCAAACTCCCGCCCCACCCCTCGCAGCTGCAGCTTGCGCTTCTCCAACTCAATCTGCCGAGCCCGCAGCAGATAAAACTGCGTACTCTCACGGCTGTCCTCATGCGCCGCAAACACCCTCACCCGCTGCGGCCGCGCCTCATCCTCCGCATTCGCCTTCTCGACTACCGGCTCTGCAGCAGCCCACCGTTCCACCAACCGCAGCGCCCCGCGATACCGCAGATACACTCGCCCCAACCCAAAATCCCCGCGCTGCCGCGGATAAATCGTAGCCGCACTCACCGCATCCTCACGCGGAAACGCCTCCACCCGCTGCACCCCCGGCATCACGACAAGCGCCGGATGCAGGTCATCCACCATGCGCAAGTCCACCACCGCGTCCGCATCCATCCGCACGCCCAGCTCCACCCGAGTAGCCGTCCCCAACTGCGGCGAATCCAGAAACCTCCGCGTCACCAGAAAATCTTCAGGGCGGGGAAGCCGCATCGCATCCACCACCACCAGCAACGCAACCAACCCATCCCACCCCAGCATGAAATAAATCTGCCGCGCATGAAAGAACGCCGGCACCGCCATCACCAACCCCACCCCAAACAACCCCAACGCCAGCGGCGTAAGCCCAAACCCCAGCCACCGCCCAGCCTTCCCGAAAGGCTTAGCCCGACCCGTAGCGGATTGTGGAATCAATGTCTGCATAAGCAAGCACAAGGGTCCAGGGCAAAGGTCCCACGGTCCAGCGAGCCTTCTGGGCCCTGAACCCTGCGCCCTGGGCCCTCTCTACTTCGGCACCTGCGTAGCCGCCAGCACATCCCGCACCACCCGATCCGTATCCAACCCTTCCAACTCCGCCTCCGGCCGCAACACCAGCCGATGCCTTAGCACCGGCAGCGCCGCCTCCTTCACATCATCCGGAATCACGAAGTCCCGCTGCTCGCGCGCCGCAAACGCCTTCGCCACCAGCAACAACCCCGTGCTAGCCCGAGGACTAGCCCCCAGCGCAATCGTCGGCCAAGCCCGCGTCCGCCGCACCACCGCCAGCAGATAATCAAACATCGCCGGCTCCACCCGCACCGCCCGAACCTCACGCCGAGCCGCCGCCAGCAACTCAAACGGCGCCGCCTCTATCTCCGTTTCCGCCAACCCCGCCCCCTCCAGCGCAGCATGATGCCGCTCCAACACCACCCGCTCCTCCGCCACATCCGGATACTCCATCCGAATCTTCAACAAGAATCTATCCAGCTGCGCCTCCGGCAGCGGATACGTTCCCTCAAACTCCACAGGATTCTGCGTAGCGAACACCGTAAAGAAATCATCCAGCACATGCCGCTCGCCATCCGCCGTCACCTGCCGCTCCTCCATCGACTCCAGCAGCGCCGCCTGCGTCCTCGGCGGCATCCGATTGATCTCATCCGTCAACAGAAACTGCGTGAACACCGGCCCCTTATGAAACGAGAACTCGCCCGTCTTCGGCGAGAACACACTCGTCCCCAGAATATCCGCCGGCATCATGTCCGGTGTTCCCGACACCCTCCGAAACTCCAGCCCCAGAAACCTCGCCAGCGTCTTCACCGCCAGCGTCTTCGCCACGCCCGGCACGCCCTCAATCAGCGCATGCCCGCCACACAGCATCGTCAGCAGCGCCTGCGCAATCACCTCCTGCTGCCCCGCGATCACGCGTCCAATCTGCTCCTGCCCACGCGCAAACAACTCGCTCGCCGCACCCACTCCCAAACTCTCTTCGCTCACACGCTCTCCTCTTCCATCTCTCAGCACGAACCACCAACCACTAGCCACTAACCACTGCCGTCCGCAAACTCGCCCGAACTCTCTTTGCATCCTCGCTCAACCCGCGCACCAGCGCCAGCGCACTGTGCATCGCGATCGCCTCATGCTGCGCCCGCTTCGCCTCCTCCAAATGCTCGCCCACCAACGACCAATCCCCACCCAGCCTCACGCCCAGCGCCTCCGCAATCGCTTCCGGCCCTTCCTCAATCGTTCCCTGCGCCACCCCCGCCTCGCGCACCAACACCCGCAGCAATCTCCGCTTCGCCGCCTCGGTAGCCGCACTGCTCGCCGCGGCCTTCTCGTATAAATCCCCCATCGACACAGCAAACTCCACCGGCGAACTCCGCGGCAACCGCACCGCCGCCCGCACCGGCCCGCGTCTCCGGCTGAAGCTCACCACCAGCAGCGCAAACATCAGCGCCGCCTGCAGCGCCAGCCACTTCAGCGGCAGCCCCTTCGCCGCATCCCAAATCGACTTCACCTCCCCATGCAGCGATTCGTCAAACACCACCTCGCGTCCCGGCCCCACACTCGCCAGCAGCAACTTCAAGTCCGCATCGTTCTTCAATTCTCCATTTTCCAGCGCCCCCGCCGACGCCCACCACACCGCCTCACCCTTACCCACCGCATACCGCACCACCACCGCCTCATTCCCGCACCGCTGCTCCACCTCAAACTTCGCCGCGTCGCTCGACCACTGAGCCCCCTCCGCCATCTCCACACTCCCCGACCGCGCCAACTCCCCCGGCCCCTCCGGCGTCGTCTCGCATAACTGAGGCTGCAGCAATCCCGGCGCCTTCGATTCGCCACCCGGCAGCAACGCAGCTCCACTCGGCCCCGTGGCCAGCACGCGCCCGCCGCGGTCTAGAAACCGCGCCAACTCCGCCCGCAGCCTCGCCAACTCCGTCTGGTCATACTGTGGCGCCGCCAGCACCAGAGTCGTGTTCGCCGCCTGCGCATCATCCATCCCGTCATTGAACTCCGCCAGTGGACGATTCCCCTGCGACGTCTTCCACCCCAGCCGCTGCAGCACCTCGAACGCCGCCTTCGCTCCCTGCGGCCCCGTGTTCGTAGTCGTCGGTCTGGGATCATCCGGGCTCTGCGCCGGCCGCACCACTGCCATCAGGACGATCAGCGCGAGCATCGCGCCACACACGCCCCACAGCAGCTGCTTATCACTCACGCCCTTCCCGTTGCCGTCGCGCGCCCTCACGCCGCACCAACTTCAGCAACGGCCGCAACCTCACTCGCGCCCCCGCCCCGGTCCACGCCGCCCGACGCCAGCGCCTCATACAAACCCCGCGCCTCGGCATACTCCTCCGCTCCACCTTCGCGCAGCCCATACCAAACCCGCTCGAACATCCTTGTCAGCTCACGCAATCCCTTCTGTTGCGCCGACCCCGGCTTCAGCAGCTTCACATACTCTCTCGGCGTCCGCGTCGGATTATGCCGCCACGCCCGCCGCGACTCCAGCGACACAATCGCCGCCCAGTACAAGCAATGCACCGCCTCGCGCCATTCTCCGCCTCGCGCAGACTCCTCCGCCTGCTTCGACCAATCCGTAGCCTCGCGATCCCAGGCCGTCTTCGCAACCGCCGCGCCCGCCAACGAAATCCGCAGCCGCTGCCGCTGCAAATTGCGCAGCACAAAGAAGAACAACCCTGCCGCCGCAGAAAGGCTCAGGATCCAGATCACCACCTGGCCCAGCCATGGAGCCGCCGCTCCTGCCCGCGCAATGCCACCGAACAACTTCGCCAGCCAGCCATAGAAGTATCCCGTCACGCGATCCCACCACGTCACAGTAGTCTTGCGCTGAAACTCCGGCTCCGCCAAAACCGCATCGGCCTCCGACCGCGCCCGCACAAACTCCTTCTGCTCTCCCGGCGCAGCCCCCAGCTCACGCTCCATCCCCTGCAGCCGCGCCACCGAATCCCGCAGCAACTCCACACGTTTTCCCGCGTTCGCATCTTTGCTCTTCTCCAGCGCATCCCGCAGCCAGTCCCAATGCACCTCGTAGCCGCCCTGCTTTGGATCACCCACCTTAAGATCATCCCCAACCGCCATCACATCGCAAGCCACCTTGCCCTGCGCTGCGCATACCGTCACCACACCCTGCAGTCGCGCCACCTCCGTGCGCATCTCCTCCACCGACACGCTCTTCAGCGCAGCCCACCCCGCATGCGCTGCGGCGGCCAGCACCACAACCACCCCCGCCGCTGCGTGCAATCTACGACAGCGTCTCATCATGGGTCCGTGCTGGAAAAGTAGAATCCACCGCCGCCGCCATCGCTGCCGGATACATCGGTGTCGCCCCCGCCCCTGGCCCCATCATCATCACCAGGTCAAATGCCTCTTTGCGCACCCGCTGATCGAAGTACAACAGCGACAGCCCGATCATCAGCACCGGCTGCACCACCGCGTGCCCCACAAACCCCACCAGCAGCATCACGATCTCCGACCCCACCGCCCTCCCGCCCTTCATCACCGTGAACATCACAAAGAGCATCAAGGGCATCTGCAGCAGGCTCGCTGCATAATTCAGCGCGCCCGCCAGCAACAGCAGCACAAACACCTTGCCCTTCGCTCCCGGCATCAGGATCTTGCTGCGTGCCATCGCCCCCCGCACTGTCAGCCCCTCAACCACCGTCGCCTGCACCCCCAGCGAATTTCGCAGCCACAAAATAATCCCTACCGGCAATCCGCCCGCTATACCCAGAAACACCAGCACCCCACCAAGAATCGTCAGTCCCGAGATCTTCGTTGCCATCAGGATCGCGCCAGCGATCAATAAAATTCCCGGCAGCCACAGCATGCTGCCCGCCTGCCATATCCCGATACCGAGATACCGGTACCACTTCCCGATCGTCGCCTTCAGGCTCTCCCCGATCGTCGTCACCTTCCCCAGGTACACCTCACTCAACGCATACACCGTCGCCGCCTGCGTCACCACGAACACCAGCAGGTACAGCAGGCTCACTCCGATCAGCGCCAGCCCCATCCCAAAGCCAATCCCCGCCAGGTAGTTCGGGTGCAACGGCGTTGCCACCGCGCCCGGCCGATTCTTCGCCGCGTCCAACCCGCCCATCATCCCGATTAAGTGCATCGGCGCCAGTTGCAGCGCGCTGATCGACGTCTGCAGCAGTGCCGAGATCGCCCCGATTCCGCAAAATAGCCAGAACCGCGAGCGGTATACCGAGAACGTGCGATCCAGCAGCTCACCCAGCGACAGAGGCCGCAACGCATACGCCGCCGCCGGCCCTGCATTCCCATACACCGCCCCACCCTCCGCTGCAGGCAATCTCTCCGGCGACTCCCAACCCTGTGGCGTCATCCCAACCTCCTCCGCAACCGCAGGCCGCCCTCCGCCCACGCCGCCAGACTTCTCTCTGCAACGATTTGGGGAAGAATAGCACCAACCCTCTCGCCACCCCTCGCGCCCTCCCGTGACGCGCTTCACAGGATCGTTAACAGCACGCAGCTATAATCCCGCTCAGCAAACGAAACACGAACAACCGTCTTTCTCTGGGAACCAACCCACCCTTCGTCTCAACGATGGAACGAATCGTCTGTTTTCCGCCGCACGCCCTCATTTCAGAGTCCTTCTCTTAGAGCGTATCCACTATGGTTCTTCCCCCCAGACCGCTTCCTCAGGCATGGTGGAAACACCGGTTTCTGTTTCTGGACTGTTTACCTTCCGCGCTCAATGGGCTGTAACCTCCCGAAGTAATTGTGGATTGGAACTTTCGAGATGGTATTCTTGGCGCGTTACCTCAAGTTTTTACCCAGTAGTTTCACCTGCGAGAATTGTGCTGAGTTGCTGAATCTATTACAGGTAGGAGATTGGCAATCGTCCGGTTTGGGGTGCACGCTCCCACTCCCTCCGACCTCAACCTTCTATTGATCCGGGGAACCTGCTTGTTCTGTGCTCTGTCGGCCCTTGTTGGAGGAATGATGACTGTCTCGCTGCGCGAAGCTCACTCGAGCAAGCACCCAATCTCGCTCGCGGCAGTACGCTCCTCTTTCCTCTCGATTCTGCTGGGAGTGCTCACCCTCTGCGGCGCTTCGTCCGCCGTCGCCCAGGGCCTCTCCCCCGGCGGCGCCATTATCTTTCCTCCCGCCAACGTCGGCACCACCGGCAACTATCCCCAGTCCTTCAGCGGTCCCACCGATGGAACTCCCGTTTCCATCAAGAGCGTTACCGCAGTCACCTACGGCGCTCCCGGCGAGGACTTCAACGTCACCGCCTCCACCTGCACCGGCACCATCACCTACCCCATCCCGTGCACCGTCAATATCTCGTTTACCCCCTCGCAGATTGGGATTCGTCTCGGCGCTCTCATCGTCACCAACAGCGCCGACGTCGTCGTCAACACTATCCCCCTCTCCGGTATCGGCGTCGGTCCACAGTTTGCCTTTGCCCCCACCACCTCCGTCACCGTCAATAGCGCAACCACCCTCACCCCCGCCGGTTTTACCGCTGGCTCCATGACCCAGGACGGCCTCGGCGATATCTTCTTCACCGATGTTGCGCACGGCCGTATCCTCGAGCGCACTCCCGCCGGCGTCTACTCTGAGATCGTCGCGCTGCCCGTCAATAACACCTCCGGCATCGCCATCGACGGAGCAGGGAATCTCTACGTCTCCTCCGGCAACCAGGTCTTCTCGATCCCGGTCAGCGCCGGTCCTCCCTATACCGCCACTGCCCTCGTCATCTCCAATGTCACGCTGACTACGCCCACCGGCCTTGCCATCGATCCCTCCGGCAACCTCTATATCGCCGACTCCACCAACAACAAAATCTACCAGCTGCCCCCGGGCACCACCACGGTCAACACCCTCGCTCTCACCGGCCCCGGTGCATCACTCTCCGGCCCCACCGGCCTCGCCGTCAGCGCCAGCCCCGGCAGCTATCTCAATAGCAATCTCTACATCGCCGACACCAACAACAATCGCATCATCGAGAATCCCCTCGGCTCCACCACCACCACCGACGTCACTCCCACCAGCATCGCCCTCAGCAAGCCCACCGGCGTAGCCGTCGATGCCGCAGGCACCCTCTATATCGCCGACACCGGCCACAGCCAGGTCGTCGAGTCCACCGTCCAGGGCAACCAGTTCGTTCTCACCGAAACTCCCGCCCTCACCCTCGACACCCCAGCCGGCGTCCTCATCCAGAACAACGGCGACCTCGTCATCAGCGATACCACCCTCGGCCTCATCTTCGTCTCGCGCTCCACCCCCGCGATTAACTTCCCCACACCCACCGAGGTCGGCACCGTCGATACCACCGCCGGGGAGTATCCCGAAGTCCTCACCGTTCAGGGAACAGGCAACGTCATCAGCTCTCTCAACGCCAACGACCCCAGCTTTAGCGGCACCAATCCCACCGCCTTCCTGCTCGCAGCCACCGGCAGCACCTGCCCCACAACCGCCGGCGGAACCTTCAGTGTCGGCGACGTCTGCACCTACGACCTCAACTTCAAGCCCACAGTCGTAGGCCCCAACACCGCCAACTTCGTCCTCACCACCACCGCAGCCGGCGGCCTCGCCACCAGCAACACCGCAGCGCTCAGCGGCATCGGCTTCACCACCCTCAAGTACTTCACCCTCGTCGCCATCAGCGCGCCGCCCACCACGCCCACCACCGTAAACCTAGGCCAGTCCGTCGAGCTCGTTCTCACCGCCTACAAATCCGACGGCACCATCGCCACCGATTACAGCGGCAACATCACCTTCACCACCACCGACGCCAACGGGAAATACCTCGGCGGCACTGGCTCCGGCACCAACACCAGCGTCTACACCATGACCCTGGCGGATAACGGCGTGCTCACCATCCCCGTCGCTGCCGGCCTGCAACTCAATCAGTACGGTATCTGGACCGCCACCGCCACCGCCGACCCCGCAACCCTGCCTCCCAACCCGCCCGGAGCCAACGGCGTCGCCACCAGCAACGACATCTACGTTATCGAGCCCGCAACCTTCGCCCTTACCAGCTCGGTCAACCCGTCGCTCGTCAATCAGACCACGACCTTCACCCTCACCATCACCACCACCGGCACCATCCCCCCCGCCGGCACAGTCGACTTCTACAACGGCGCGACCCTCATCGGTACCTCAACCGTTACTGGCTCCGGCACCGTCGGCACCGCCACGATCAACGACAGCTTCGCAGCCCCTGGCTCCTATCCCATCAAGGCCGTCTACACCCCCACCAGCTACACAGAGCCTGGCCAGGCCACGCTCACCCAGGTCGTTGGCAACTCCGCGTCGATAACGCTGACCAGCTCCATCAATCCCTCGCTCGTCGGCCAGTCCACCAACCTCACCGCAACCATCATGTCGAACCCCATCTTCGGAGCCGTAACCGGCAGCGTCCAGTTCTTCGATGGCGCCACCTCACTCGGCACCGTCGCCGTCTCCGGCTCTGCCGCCACGCTCCCCTTCGCCTTCACCACCGCCGGCAACCACACGCTCACCGCGGTCTACACCAGCACCAATCCGAACCTCACCGGCGCGACCTCCGGCCCCTACATCCAGCACGTTCTTAACCTCGCGTCGCTCGTCCTCACCAGCTCGGTCAATCCCTCCTCGCCCGGCCAGTCCACCACCCTCACCGCCACGCTCACCACGCTCACGCCCACGCCCGGCGGCACCATAAAGTTCTACGACGGCACCACCCTCATCGGCACCGTAACCCTTCCCGCCGACTCCATCTCCGTCTCCTTCACCACCCCCGGCAACCACATCCTCACCGCCGTCTACTCCGGCGACGCCAACACCGAAACCATCACCTCGCCGCCCCTCACCCAGGTCGTTCTCTACGTCACCACTGCCACCCTCACCAGCTCGGTCAACCCCGTAGACGTAGGCGCCAACACCACCCTCACGGCAACCGTGAAAACCGCGACCGGCACTCCCACCGGCACCGTCACCTTCTATAGCGGCACCACCATCATCGGCACAGGAACCCTCAGCGGCGGAGTCGCCACCCTGGTCACCAGCTTCAAGCTTCCCGGCACCTACACCCTGGTCGCCAAGTATGGTGGAGACGCCAGCAATCAGCCTGCCACCACCAACACCGTCAGCGAGCTCGTACTCAACGTAGTCAACATCACGCTCACCAGCACCAACAACCCCGTCTTCCTCAATAACTCCACCGTCCTCACCGCGACCGTCACCACCGCTGCCGTTGGCACCGCGCCCACCGGCATCGTCAACTTCTCTGACGGCGCAACGCCCATCGGCTCCGGCACCATCGTCAACGGCATGGTCAGCATCACCGCCAGCTTCGTCTACGCCGGCCCCCACTCCATCACCGCGGTCTACGCAGGTGATGCCGCCAACGCGCCTGCCACCTCGCCCGTCTTCACCCAGACCGTCGCTGACTTCTCCATCGGCGTCGCCTCCGGCAGCTCCAGCAACGTCTCCACCATCGCCGGCGGCACCGCCAACTTCAACCTCGTCGTTACGCCGATCATCACCAGCACCTTCCCCGGACCCATCACCCTCACCTTCTCCGGCCTGCCCACCAGCGTCACCGGGACCATCACCCCCACGTCCATCGCCGCCGGCTCCGGCGCCACGCCCGTAACCTTCTCCGCCACTGCCGCCAATCTCCTCCAGACGACCGCGGACCTCCGCCGTACGCCCGCGCCCCGCTCGCCGCTGCACTACGCGCCCATCACCCTCGCTCTGCTCGCGCTTCCGCTCGCGTGGTTCCGTCGCAGCAAGCGCTTCGCCTCGCTCTTAGCCTCCGTCCTTCTTCTCTTCGCAATTACCGCTGGTCTCTCCGGCTGCATCTCAAATGCCGACACCGGCTACTACGGCGAAACTCCGAAGTCCTATAACCTAACGGTGACCGCTACCTCCGGAAATCTCTCTCGGTCCACCTACCTCACGCTCACCGTCCAGTAACCAGGAGTGTCCTTCGGCATGCGTCAGACCGCTTCACCAATCCGGAACGCAACTCACCGCCCGTCAGCGCCCGCAGCTTCATGGACGTCGCCTGCGGCAAACACCCTGCGCCGGATCGCGGCTCTGCTTCTCCTCCTCCTGCCCTTTGCCGCCTTCCTTCCCTCGGCCCATGCCCAGACCCCCATGGATCTCGGCCTCACCTACACCCAGCAGCGCACCAAGTTCGTCGGCGCCTCCGCCTCTGACTTCTTCTATATGCGCGGCGCTACCGTCGACTTCTCTGCCTCGATCTTCCACGGCGTCGGCCCCGTCGTCTCCCTCAACGGCATGTCCGTCACCAACCTCCGCACCGAAATCGACATCCACCAGGCCAGCTACCTCTTCGGTGGACGCTACACCTACAACTTCGGCCACATCTCTCCCACCGTCTGGAGCCGCCGCGCCAGCATCTTCGGCGAAGGCCTCTTCGGCATCACCCATGCCACCTCCGGCCTCTATCCCACCGGCCCCCTCGGTCCCACCACCAACACCCTCACCAACACCGCCACCGGCTTCACCTATTCCCTCGGCGGCGGCATCAACTACAACATCTACCACCGCTTCGAGCTCCGCCTCATGTCCCACTACTTCGTCACCGAGCTCCCCAACGGCGGCACCAATCAGCAGCGAGACATCCAGGTCAGCGCCGGCGTAAACTGGCACCTCGGCAACTAGTTCCTGCCTGCATCTGTCACCCGGCAACCCCCAGTACATCCAGCAATTCCACATCATCAACGCCCCGGGCCCCGTTCTTTATCCCAAAAACGGAACGCCTACAGCCGGGCGTTCTGATCGGCCCCCCTCATACGGCTGAAACTCCTCGCCTTTGCATCCAAACAGATCGATGGGATCCGACTCCACAAAAGGTTTTTCGCCCGACGGCTCACAAAACGAAAAGCGTCTCCGCCTCCTGGTCGAGACCGGCATCCTGCTCGCCTCCGAGCGCTCCCTCGACGTCATCGTCCAGGCTGCCCTCGATGCCGGCCTGCATCTCTGCAGCGCCCGCTACGGCGCCTTCTTCTACAACAACATCGGCGACAACGACACCTCCTATAGCCTCTACAAGGAAGCCGGCCCCGACCTCAACATCTTCGCCACCCTCCCTGAGCCCCGCTGCACCGAAATCCCCAAGGACAGCTTCCTCAACCAGCTCATCGTTCGCTCCCCCGACATCACCCTCGACCCCCGCTTCACCGATGACCTCCCCTTCGCCGGCCTCTCGCCGCACCACGCTCCCGTCCGCAGCTATCTCTCCGTCCCCGTTCGCAGCCGCGCCGGCCAAAGCCTCGGCTGCCTCATCTATGGCCATCCCGACGTCGCCGCCTTTACCCTCGCCAGCGAAGACCTCGTCGCCACCATCGCCTCCCAGGCCGCCGTCGCCATGGACAACCTTCGCCTCTCCGACAGCCTCACCCATGAGATCGCCCACGTCGACGCCGCCCGCGCCCTCCAGCGCCAAACCGCCGACCGCCTCCGCCAGGCCCTCGACGCCGCCCAGCTAGGCACCTGGACCTGGGACCGCGCCTCCGACCTCCTCGACCTCGACGACCGCGCCGCTCGTCTCTTCCACGCCCTGCCCCACGTCCCCGTCACCCGTACTGACCTCCGCAAGCGCGTCGTCGTCTTCGAAGACCAGGCCCAAAGCAGCGAAGCCCTCGAGAAGTTCCTCCAGGCAGGCGGCATCTACAGCGCTGAGTATCGCGTCGAGTCCGAAGACGGTATCCAGACCTGGCTCTCCGCCAGCGGCAACGCCACCTTCGCTCCCGGCAGCACCGACATCATCGGCATGGTCGGCACCGTGCAGGACATCACTGCCCGCAAAACCCAGGAGACCGCCCTCCGCCAAAGCGAAAAACTCGCCGCCACCGGCCGCCTCGCGGCCACCATCGCCCACGAGATCAACAACCCTCTCGAAGCCGTCACCAACCTCATCTATCTCTCCCGCACCGACCCCGAAGTCCCCCAGCCCGTTCAGGCGTTACTCGAAACCGCCGACGCCGAACTCGCGCGCGTAGCTCAAATCGCGCAACAAACCCTCGGCTTCTATCGCGACACCACCCGCCCCATCGAAATCGATCTCAACGAGCTCCTGCAAAGTGTCGTCGACCTCTTCGCTCGCAAGATGGTCTCGCGCAAAATCACCTGCACCCTCGACCTCGAGCCCGACCTCTGCATCAACGGCCTCCAGGGCGAAATCCGCCAGGTCTTCTCCAACCTCATCGTCAACGCCATCGACGCCTTCACCTTCGCTCCCCTCAAGCCCGGACGCATCCACATTCGCGGCCGCCATCTCCGCCGTCACGGCCACAACGAAGCCGTTTCCATCCTCGTCTGCGACGAAGGCACCGGCATCCCACCCTCCGCGCGCGCCCGCATCTTCTCCCCCTTCTTCACCACCAAGCTCTCCGTTGGCACCGGCCTCGGCCTCTGGGTCACGCGCGGCTTCGTCGAAAAACAAGGCGGCAGCATCAACTTCCACACCCGCACCGGCCAAGACTCCGGCACCCTCTTCCGCGTCGTTCTCCCCGTCCACATGCCGCACCCCAATCAAATCTCCGACCCTGCCCCTCCACGCCTTCCCATCTAAAACTGTCCCTCCGGTAAGCCGCGAATCTTCTATCGCCTATCGATAGAAAATTCGCGCGCCTGTTTTGTGTTTCGCACACCGACTCCGCTAAACTCGAGCCAACGAATCACGAACAGTACAGGGCCCCTAATGAACTCTTTTTTCTCCTCCACCGACTCGCGCGAAGGTCTGCTCCCGACCGCGTCTCATGCAGACGGCGATAGCGTCCGCACGTCTGCTCTCACCCGCATCCTCGTCGTAGACGACGAGCCTCTCATCGCCGACACCATCGTTCAAATCCTCAATCGCAACGGCTTCTCCGCACAGGCTGCCTACGGGGGCAGGGAAGCCATCGATGCCGCCCGCCTCACCAACCCCGAGCTCATCCTCTCCGACGTCCTCATGCCCCACATCGACGGCGTCGAAGCTGCCATCACCATCCAGAAGTTTCTCCCCGAAACTCGCATCGTCCTCTTCAGCGGACAGGCAGCCACAGTAGAGATCCTCGCCCGCGCCCGCAAGCGCGGCTACCACTTCGAGCTCCTCGCCAAACCCCTCCACCCCACCCAGCTCATCAAACACCTCCGCCAGGAATAAGCCCGCCGTCAGGAACCCGGGTGCCCCATTCATACCGACGGCTTCATCGTTGGGATGAGTGGGCCTCCACAGCTCTTCGATCCCGCCACCACACCCCGAAGTCAACTCCATCCAGCGGACTCGTGACTCAGCGCAGTGTTACCCTGCCGTCATGCGCTCCCTCATCTCCGTCGCCGCCTTGGTTCTCGCCGCCTCGTTCATCGCTCCAGCGTCTCTCCACGCGCAGCAATCTGACGCCACGCTCTCCCTCATCCAGCGTCTCTCCGACGCACCCGGCACCGCTGGCGCCGAAGACCCCGTCCGCGCCATCATCGTCTCCGAACTCAAGCCCCTCTCCACCACCCCCGTCCGCTACGACGGCATGGGCTCAACCGTCTTCGAGCTCAACGGCACCGGCCCCCGCATCATGATCGACGCCCACATGGACGAACTCGGCGGCATGGTCCGCCGCGTCGCTCCCAACGGCGAGCTCACCATGCAGATGCTCGGCGGCTGGCTCGACCAGGCCCTCCCCGACCAGCGCTGGATCATCATCGGCAGCAAAGGTCCCGTCCTGGCCGTCACCGGTATCCGCGACATCCACGTCATCACTCCGCCCGAGCGCACCGAAGTCATCCCCCGCAACAACATCTTCCTCGACATCGGCGCCAGCAACCCCGCCGAAGTCGCCGCCCTCGGCATCGAGCCCGGCGACCCCATCGTCCCCGACTCCAAGTTCGCTCCCCTCAACAACACCGGCAACTACATCGGCAAAGCCTTCGACGACCGCATCGGTTGCGCCGTCCTCGTAGCCGCCATGCAGCGCCTCGCCCATCTTCCTCACCCCAACGACCTCTTCTTCGTAGCCACCACCCAGGAAGAGATCGGCCTGCGCGGCGCGCGCACCGCCGCCAACATGGTCCATCCCGACCTCGGCTTCGCTCTTGAAGGCGGCATCGCCAACGACCAGGGTGGCCACCCTGAAGAAACGCAGGCCCACCTCGGCGCCGGCCCCGGCATCTTCCTCTACGACTCCTCCGCCATCCCCAACCGCAAGCTCGTCACCTTCGTCCGCTCCACCGCCAAAGACAACAACATCCCCCTCCAGCTGGACCTCGTCCAGGGCTACGGCGACGACTCCGCCGAGATCCAGGAATCAGGCACCGGAGCCCCCACCCTCAACATCGTAGTCCCCGTCCGCTACACCCACGCCCACAACGGCGTAGTCAACCGCAGAGACTTCGATCAAACCGTAGACCTGATGGTCCATCTCCTCCAAAACCTCGACGCTAAAACCGTAACCAACATCCGCGACTTCACCCCCACGCCCTAACTCGCGTTTGTCCCTGCCCTCGCATTTACCCTTGCTCAAAAGCAACGGAAGGAGCGGAGGCGGGAGGTCTAGGGCTGGAAGCGGTGTTGGGTGGGTTGGGGGCTGGCGGGTTGCTTAATGCGGGCCAGGACTACGCGGGTGGTTCGATGCTGGGCTGGTGCGGCGGCCGTGGTGGGCTGGGTGGAGGGCGCCGTGGCGGGCTGGGCGGAAGGCTGCGATGGGGTCTGGGCTGGCCGGGTGGGGACCTGCGCGGATTGCGGGGCGAGGTGCGCGGGCTGCTGCTGCGGCGCGGGAGCGGGCTGGGTCTGTGACTGCGTCGCGGGCTGGGTGGTTGCCGGAGTCTCGGGCTGCTGCGTTGGAGCCGCGGCGGTGGGCGCAAGGATGGTGGCCGCGGGGGCGTTGGGGCCGAAGACGAAGTCGATGGGATGCATGGCGGAGACGCCAACGAAAATCATGGAGGCGAGCAGGATGATGCCGCCGGGGATCAGGCGGCGGGCGCTGGCCGAGTAGTTCCTGATTTGGCCGGTGGCGTCGACGGTGCCCTGGATGCCGAGGAGGAAGAGAGCCAGGCCGACGAAGGCGAAGAAGATTCCGGCGACCATGCCGCAGGATTGCAGGAACATGCGGTTCTGGGCCATGTGCAGGCCGAGGACCGTGGAGAGGTTGCCGGCGTTGCCAGGGGCGAGGTAGGAGTCGAAGTGGCGCTCAAAGGAGAGGGTGGAGTCGAGGGAGTAGCTGAAGACGTAGAGGATGGTGAAGACCATGCACAGGCCCGCGCATCCCAGAGCGGCGAAGACGCTGTAGCGAATCAGCGGGTCGCTCGTATGTGCTGGGAGGTTTTGTTGCGGAGGATCACGTGGTACAAGGTCGTTTTCCATGCGGCTTGGTGCAAATGGGGTCTGACGTGATGCCCCTTGGGGATAATCCTAAAGCATGGATGAGGTTTGGAGAGGATTTCGCCCCAAGTAAAAGGTAATCGAACGCGGATGGCGAGAAGGAGAAGTTACGAAGTCGTTACTAAGAAGAGGTTACTTTCGCGACATGCTAGCGGGCATAACCTGGGCGGCGAAGCGGGCCATCTCGGTGTGCTGGGGGGAGGATTGGAGCAGGACGAGAGAGCACCCGGCGGCTTCGAAGTCGGCTAAGCGTTGGGCTACGGTTTCGGGGGTGCCGATGAGACCGGACTGGAGGCCGCGGTTGGAGACGGAGTAGTCGCGGAGGGAGATTTTCTTTTCGAGCTGGGAGCCGGTGATCCATTGCTGGAAGTTGGCGAAGCCCTCGGGGGATTTGGTGGGGTCGGGCTGTTGGCAGATGCGGTCGACTTCCCGCTGCGCTTCGGCTTCGCTGTCGCGGACGATGCAGTAGCCGGTTACGCCGAAGATCATGGGCGGGAGATGCGGGTGCTGCGCGCGGCGTCGTTTCATGTCGGCGATTTTTTCCGCGATGGTGGACGGGTTGTCGCCGTGCATGAGGTAAGCGTCGCATTTGGCGGCGATAAGGTTCTTGGCGGTTTCGGATTCGCCGCCGGCGTAGAGAGTGGGGAGCGACGAGGATCCAGGTTTCAGGGTCCAGGGCTCAGGGGCTTTGGAGTAGGTGCGGGTGGGGTAGGGCTTGGGGGAGAGGACGTTGTCTTCTACGGTGTAGTAGCGGCCGTGGTGGGTGGTGTGCTGGTCGCGCCAGCAGTTGGTAAGCACGTCGAGCCATTCGCTGGTGCGGGCGTAGCGGTCGTCGTGCTCGTCGAAGGGGATGCCGTACTTGGTGGCTTCGTCGCGCCACCAGCTGCTGACGACGTTGAGGGTGAGGCGGCCGTTGCTGATGCGGTCGATGGTTGCGGCCTGCTTGGCGAGCAGCGCTGGGTTGTGGAAGGTGGGGCGGACGGCGACCATGAGTTCAAGGCGCTTGGTGATGGCGGCGAGCGCGGCGGCGGTGGACCAGGCGTCCAGCGAGTCGGCTTCGCTGCCTTTAATGTCGTTGAGGTTGAGTTCGGCGATGAGGGTCAGGTCGTAGCCGAGGGCTTCGGCGCGGAGGGTCAGCTCCGAGACGTAGTCCCAGGTAGCGGGCATTTGTTCATCGTCAATGTTGCGAAGCCAGCCGCCGAAGACGGGTAGCCAGAAACCGTAGCGCATACGTACAGAGTGTAGAGGATAGAGGGTAGAGTGTAGGGAAAGACTTAAGAACGTAGCTTGAGGAATAGAAGCCATGCGGCCGGATTGAGCAGCATGAGTAGCCAGAGCTTTGAGTGCTTACGGGCTGCGAAGAGCGGCAGGAGAAGGCTGAAGAGGAACAACGCGACGACACCTCCGTGGGTTCCACGCGTGGTATCGAAGATGGTTCGGCTGAATTCTTCCGGGCTTGTCGACAAGAGGAATGCCCACAAGAACAGCGCGATTGCTATGGAGAGACAGCCGAGGATGTTGCCGATGGTGCGGTCGAGGTTCATGTGGAGTTATTCGTTGTGTGGATGGTTTCTGTGGGGTGAGGAAGACTGGGGTTCAGACGAGGGATTGAATGACGGTGTCGAGGTCGGTCGTGCCGGCAAATTGCTCTGTTCCTGGAACGCCGAAGTCAATCCATCCGGAGTTGAATCCGTCGAGCATTTGAACGCGGAGAGCCGTGCGGTCTTCGGGCGTGCCTTGAGCGACGAAGCTTTTAACCCACTCGTCTCTTGGAACGACGACCGGCTCTACTCCCTTGCTCAGTGCTTTGGAGAATGCAGCGGCTAGGTCGCGAGCGGAGTAGCGGCGTGGACCGCCCACCTCTATGTGGCGATGGCCTTGCCAGGTCTGGACGAGAGTCTCTGCGCCGATCTTGCCGATGTCGCGGGTGGCGACGAGCGGGAAGGCATGATCGAGCGGCTGGAGATAGGAGAAGAGCTTTCCCTGTTCGCGCGCAGCAGCTACATCCCAGACAGAATTTTCCATGAACCAGCCAGCGCGCAGCGCGGCGGTTGGTAGAGGCAAGGCATCGAGGCTTTCTTCGAGCAGGTGGAGGGCGGTGATGAGGCCTAAGCCGGAACTCTGCTGGGCGCCGATGGAAGAGAGATACACGACCTTGGCAGGGCGCACACGATCCAACGCAGTGGTGAGTGCCTCGATGCTTGCGCGCGACTCGCGCAGGTCAGGGGAGGGCGCGAAGTTGGGAGGGATCATGGCGAAGACGCCGGCGACGTCTCGAAATGCTGACTCGAGTGCAGCCTCGTCATCGTAGTCTGCTTCGACAAGCTCGGCGCCGCGAGACTTCCAGGCGGAGGCTTTGACGGTATTGCGGACTACGGCTCGAACCTTCTCGCCGTTGGCGATGAGAATGTCGGCAACAGCGCCACCGACCTGGCCGGTGATGCCCATGATGGCGTACATAATTCCCCCTTGTGGACCTTAGAGAGTCATATCCGCGGTGGTGGTGACGCTGGCTTCGTGCTCCAGCCAGTCGGCTAGCTTGGCGAAGGGGTCAAAGCCGAGGACGTTGGGGCCGTCGGCCACGAAGTTGCTCAGGGCGTTTACGTCGTAGTAGTAGCGTTGGCCGTCGCGGCTGTCGGTGATGTATTCGATGCCGCCGATGTCGATGCCGCTTTCGCGCATCAGGAGTTCTACGTCGGCAATGGCGTCGGCGGGTGGTGTGTAGGCTTCTACCGTGATGCCGGACTTGGGGGCGTCGATCGCGCACGCTCCCCGGGCAAGATCTGTCCCGCTTGTTGTCCGGCAAATGTCGGCGGGGCAGAGGTCGAAGGTTTCGCCCGTGATGTGGACCTTGATCGCGTAGAGGTATTTGCCGTTGAGGACTTCTACTCGAACGATGTGCGCGCCTTCGGCGGGGATGAACTCCTGGACGAGGGCTGTCGAGTCGAGGCCGAACTGGAGAGCATCGGGGGTGCCGGGGTCTTGCGCGATCGCGGCTTGCAATTGCGACAGACCGTCGAAGCGCTTCACGCCTGCGCCGCTGCCTCCGATGTTTGGCTTGACGACGATGGGCCAGCGTAATTCCACCACCGCCTCTTCTGCTTGAGCAGCCCGGTGGATGACGCGAGCCTTCGGGTAGGGGATGTTCAGCTTGTCCATGAGGACGAGCTGGCCGGCCTTGCTTAGCTCGGAGGAGAAGGCTTTGTGGCCGTTGATGACTTTAACGCCGCGGGACTCGAGGTGCTCGAGGAAGCTGAGGGTGTAGAAGATCTGGTCGCCGTGGTCGCGGTTCCACGCGCTTGGGCTCATGCGGTTGAAGACCAGCGAATAGTTTTCTTCGGGGTGGTCTTCGGGGGCGAAGTAGTGGTCAGGGGCGTAGAGCTTTACGTAGGGGGTTCCGCGGCGATCGAGCTCGGCGAAGAGGGGTTTGAACCAGTGGGGCTGCTCGTAGTAGATGGCGATGGGGAGCGGGTTTGGCATGGGTTACAGGATAGTCCGGGGCGAGCAGCGGGAGCAATTCAGTCGTTGCGCCTGCGGCTTCACTCCGGCCTCTCGCAGCGTAAAGCGTCTGCGACGCGAATTCGTTTCCTGGGCCGAAGGCCTACGCAAGCCGCCCCGGAACCCAGGGGCTGAAGGCCCGACATAGAGTCCATGGGGGCATCGCCCCCGAGCCTCGCGGCGTGCCGCACCTCTCGCCCTCGCCTATCGCCACAACCAACACCCCGACCCGCACGCGTTTGCCATCACCCCCACCCCGCTCGTACCCTTGCATCCATGAAGAGCATGGACCGTCGCCGTTTTCTCCTCGCCACTGCCGCCACCGCCGCCCTCCCCACCCTAAGATCCTTCGCCCAGGCCACCACACCCGCCGCAACTCTCAAGCTCCACTCCGGCGAACCCGGCCCGCGCATCCCCGAAAACTTCGTCGGCCTCTCCTACGAGACCAACGAGCTCACCAACCCCGGCTTCTTCTCCATCGAGAACACCGGCCTCATCGAAAAATTCCGCACTCTCTCCACCAACGGCGTCCTCCGCATCGGCGGCAACACCTCCGACATCGGTTATTGGAAGCCCACGCCCAACACCCCCGCGCCCACCATCCACGTCGGCGGCAACGGCGTTGGCGAACCCACCTCCGCGCTCGCCTACTCCATCACCCCGGAAGCCATCCACAACCTCCGCGGCTTCCTCGACCGCACCGGCTGGACCTGCATCTACGGCATCAATCTAGGCACCAACACTCCCGGCCGCGCCGCCATGGAAGCCGACTACGTAGCCCGCACCCTCGGCTTCACCCACGAGCGCGGTAACGAGCGCGGCAAGCTCGAATACTTCCAGCTAGGCAACGAGCCCGACCTCTTCCGCAACCACCTCCGCGATCCCAAAACCTGGGGCCCCGGCCTCTACATGGACGAGTGGCTCGACGAAGCCAACGCCATCCGCGCCATGGTCCCCAACGCCCGCTTCGGCCTCCCCGACACCGCCGGCAATCCCGACTGGTACGCCGCCATCGTTACCCGCCTCCTCTCCCTCACCGACCCGCCCACCATCGCTGCCCTCACCCACCACTACTACATCGGCGGCCCTCCCTCCAACCCCGAGATGAACATCGACTACATCCTCTCTCCCAACCCGCGCGTGCCCCAACTCGCGCACGACATCCGCGAAGCCGCCGCGCGCCTCTCCGCCGGCGAACACAAAACCGTCCCCTACCGCATGACTGAAGGCAACACCTGCTACCGCGGCGGCAAGCCCGGCGTATCCGACGTCTTCGCCGCCAGCCTCTGGGCCGCCGACTACCTCCTCAACCTCGCCTCCAACGGCTACGCAGGAGTCAACCTACACGGCGGCAACGGCAAATACGTCGGCAACTCCCTGGGCGGTCACCTCCCCGGCGACGACATCGTCACAGCCGCCCACGGCGACCCCACCAAGCATCCCCACCCCTACTACACCCCCATCGCCAGCATCGGCGACAACTACGTCATCGAGCCCGTCGCCTACGGCATGCTCTTCGCCAATCACTTCGCCGGCGCCACCAGCTTCCCCATCGACTTCAACCCCGGCCCCGTCAACGCCACCGCCTACGCCGCCACGCTCCCCACAGGTCAGCGCATCGTAGCCATCATCAACAAGGACGCCCACCAGTCCCTCACCATCGATCTCCCCAACTACCGCCAGGGCCCCACCCTCACGGCCCCCGCCCTCGACTCCACGCAAGTAACCCTCGCCGAACCCTCCGCCAACCGCGAACTCTCCACCCTCCCCCCATCCACCGCCGTCCTCCTATACGACTCCCGCCCCTAGCGCAATTCTTGTTCTCAACTCTCGTGGGTGCCCCATTCATGACGACGGCATCATCGTCGGCATGGGTGGGATGAGGGTGCTCATCTTCACCCCAACTCTGTCATCCTGAGCGAAGCGCAGCGCAGTCGAAGGACCTGCCACACTGCCAATCCCACCTCGCTCTCCAAAACTTTCTCACCCAACTCTCGCCGGGTGCCCCACCCATGACAGTCTCATCGTCATGAGTGGGCATCGCGCCACGCGCGACCGCCTCTCTGATCCCAATATTGAAGCGCAATACTCAGATCATCCTGGTTGCATAGATGATCGAGAAGCATTCCATCGCCGGATATGCGAGAGATGTTGAACCCCTCCACTACATCCTCCCAATACATAACCTCAAGGCCAATTCGAGCAACAACGACGACTGTCTCAGGCTTTCCGTAACGCAACAACGCGCGTTATAAGGCTCTACGGCAAACCTCTGGGACACCTACGCTTGGGCGGCAGTGCACGTGCCAAGTTGCTCGAGCACGATGGCTTTCACCGCATCGATCGTCGCCGGTTTCCAATCCATCACGATATGCTTACACGCCCGTCAACGGCACTCAACTATCGGAAGATGTCCTAGCCGTCCGGACGACAACGGGGCCAACGGCCCGAAATATACCTAGGTTAGAACAGGCGTCGCAGACACACCGCTCTGCCGAAGGCAGGAGTGAAGCCGCAGGCGCAACGACCAAATTGCTTTCCCCACAACCGCCCATGACTCGCACGCGGCGCTACACTCTTTCCTACCCATGAAATTCTTAACCGCGCTCCTCCTCTTCTTCACCCTCGCCGCCCACGCGCAAATCCCCTACGACAACAACCCCGCCGCCGGCAAATACTACGACATCAGCGGCTTCAAAATGTACACCGAAGTCTACGGCTCCGGCCCGCCGCTGCTCATGATCCACGGCAACGGCGGCAACATGAGCGCGTTCGCAAAGATCATCCCCTACTTCGCCCAGCACTACACCGTGATCCTCGCCGACAGCCGCTCCCAGGGCAGATCGCTAGACCCCAACCATCCCATCACCTTCGAGAGGATGGCCGACGACTTCGCCGCCCTCCTCACCGCCATGCACTACAACTCCGCCTACGTCATCGGCTGGTCCGACGGCGGCATCAACGCGCTCCTCCTCGCCATCCGCCATCCCGACAAGGTCATCCGCCTCGCCTCCACCGGCGCCAACCTCTGGCCCACCGCCGACGCCTTCCGCCCCGGCCTCTGGGACGACGAAAAGAAGGAATACGACGCCGGCCTCCACAAAACCTACACCACCCCCAAAGAAATCAACGACCGCAAGATCTTCCTCCTCGACTGGAACGAACCCCACATCACCCTGGCCCAACTCCACACCATCAAGGCCCCATCCCTCATCATCGCCGGCGACCACGACCTCATCTCCCTCACCCACACCGTCCTCATCTACCAGAACATCCCCCACGCCCAACTCTGGATCGTCCCCAACTCCGGCCACGCCACCCTCAACGACCAAACCGAAGACTTCAACCGCGAAGTCAACCGCTTCTTCACCGAACCCTTGAGAGCCCCCACCAACGAAAACCCCTTCTAACCCCGCGCACAAATCGGGTGCCCCATGTCTCGCATTTGAGACATGGGTTCGCAACAAGTTAAGTTGGGTGCCCCATTCATGACGATGCCTCCATCATCGGCATGAGTGGGCGGACACAATCCCGGGCGTTACCCATCTCCCAAGCCGGAACAGATCAGGTACCTGCGCAAGGACAACCCTCGCCGTCCGCTCAGGACTCCTCTACACTCTGTCTATGTGTGGAATCGTCGGTTACATCGGCCCAAAAGCATGCGTCCCCGTCATCATGGAGGGCCTCGCCCGCCTCGAATACCGCGGCTATGACTCCGCAGGCATCGCCGTAGCCGGCGGCGGCCACCCTCTCCAGCTCCGCCGAGCCCCCGGCAAACTCCGCAACCTCGCCGACATCCTCGCCAAGGACCCCGTCCACGGCACCTACGGCATCGGCCACACTCGCTGGGCCACCCACGGCCGCCCCACCGAAGAAAACGCCCACCCCCACCGCGACGGCACCGGAACCCTCGTCGTCGTGCACAACGGCATCGTAGAAAACTATCTCCAACTCAAAACCGCCCTAATCGCCAAGGGCCACACCTTCCTCTCCGAAACCGACACCGAAATCATCGCCCACGTAATCCAGGACGAACTCGAATTAGCCGCCGCCACCAAGCCGGGTGCCCCACGTCTCGCTTCTGAGACGTGGGTTCCCACTACCGCTCGCCCCACCACCGACGCCGCGGTCACTCTCGAAGCCAACGAATCCCAGGCCGTCCTCGAAACCCCTGGCCCCTCGGCCCTGAACCCTAATCCCTCCACCCTCCCCCTCGAAGAAGCCGTCCGCCGCGCCGTCGCCCGCCTCACCGGCGCCTTCGCCATCGGCGTCCTCTCCGCCGCCGAACCCGACAAGCTCGTCGCCGCACGCATGGGCCCGCCCGCCGTCCTCGGCATCGGCGACGGCGAATTCTTCCTCGCCTCCGACGTCCCCGGCATCCTCCACCACACCCGCAACATCCACTTCCTCCAGGACGGCGAAGTCGCCACCCTCACCACCTCCGGCATCACCCTCACCGACTTCCACGGCGCCCCCCGCCCCCTCGCCACCCAACGCATCTCCTGGGATCCCATCCAGGCCGAGAAGGCCGGCTACAAGCACTTCATGCTCAAGGAGATCAACGAGCAGCCCCGCGCCGTCCGCGATACCACCCTCGGCCGCGTCTCGCTCGACACCGGCAAGATCTTCCTCCCCGACATGCAGATCACCCCCGCCGAATTCAAAGCCGCCACCGGCATCACCATCGCCGCCTGCGGCACCTCCTGGCACGCAGGCCTCGCCGGTAAGTTCATGATCGAGCGCCTCGCCCGCCTCCCCGTAGACGTCGACTACGCCTCCGAGTACCGCTACCGCGACCCCATCCCCAACCCCACCGACCTCGGCCTCCTCATCACCCAGTCCGGTGAAACCGCCGACACCATCGCCGCCCAACACGAGCTCATCGCCAAAGGCTCCAAGACCCTCGCCATCTGCAACGTAGTCGGCAGCGCCGTCACGCGCCTCGCGGCTGGGGTTATTACCACCAACGCCGGCCCTGAAATCGGAGTAGCCAGCACCAAGGCCTTCACCGCCCAGCTCACCGCGCTCTTCACCCTCGCCCTCTACCTCGCGCAAGTCCGCAACACCATCACCTTCGAGCACTCTCTCTACCTCGTCAACGAGCTCAGCAAAATCCCAGCAAAACTCGAAGAGGTTTTGCGGACTGTTGATGACCAATGCCACGAGCTAGCCAAGTCCTTCTCCACCTGCAGCGACTTCCTCTTCCTCGGCCGCGGCATCCACTACCCCATCGCCCTCGAAGGCGCCCTCAAGCTCAAGGAGATCTCCTACATCCACGCCGAAGGCTACCCCGCCGGCGAGATGAAGCACGGCCCCAACGCCCTCATCGACGAAACCCTCCCCGTAGTCTGCATCGCCACCCAAGACCCCAACGACCCCAGCTCGGTCCTCAAGTACGAAAAGACCCTAAGCAACATCCAGGAAGTCACCGCCCGCTCCGGCCGCGTCATCGCCATCGCCATCGAAGGCGACACCCACATCTCCCAGCTAGTCGAGCACGTAATCCACATCCCCCAAACCCACGAGCTCCTCCTCCCCATCCTCGAAGTAGTCCCCCTCCAACTCCTCGCCTACCACATAGCGGTCCGCCGAGGCTGCGACGTAGACCAACCCAGAAACCTCGCGAAGAGTGTCACGGTGGAATAACGAAGGGAGTACACTTTCGATGCGGGCGTGGTGAAACTGGCAGACACACTGGATTACCTAAGAGCCATGCCGAGTGACTTTTAGGAATCCAGTGGGGCGCAAGCTCCGTGCGGGTTCAAGTCCCGTCGCCCGCACACTCAATTTATAAGCTTGTTACGAGGGTCCTCATCTATTAGAGGCTGTTGTTCTGAAAGATAGAACGCAGGTAAAAGTTTTGTGTCCCGAGGCGCGATCACGTCGAGACCTAGGGCTGCCAGTGCGGAGACTCTCTCCGTGACCTTGCTTTTCCGTATACCGTTGTCCCAAGTTAAGAACTCAGTGCACCCGGCTTCCAACGCCGACGCTACATGAATCGCGTCCATACCGCTGAGGCGGATATTATCCTTCCAGCGTAAGTCTCTAGCTCGTTCAGCCACAAAAACGCTGTCCTGAACTAACTTAAACATTCGGCCAGAGGTCAGCACCCCAACAAAGAATTCCTGCACGTCAAGTCCCCAGTCATCTCCAGCGGCCACACATTCCGCAACACTAATAGTAGACGTGAATAGCGAGACCTCATCGTTATTTGCGGCTTTCAGGATTTGCTGCATCATCCATAAATCGCGCTCGCGTTTCGGATCGTGAGTTTTCTTTGCAAACTTAGCAAGCTCGATGATTGGATTAGCATCCGAATAGATGCGTGGGGTGGCACTCATTGGGTTTTCCCCGGCCGCAGAAATCTATCCACGTCTTCAAATCCATAAGAATCTGCAAGAAGTATGTGCTTTACGGTCAAGTGCTCGATGTTGCGTTCCCTGGTATCCGTCACGACAGCGCCCCGAACGTGTAATACCTGATCCTTATTTTCCAATGCCTTGATGATTGCGGGATAGTCAGCAACGTCGTAAACGCACTTGATTAAATTGTCAGTCGATAATTCACGGAGCATGAAATGCGGAGGTCGAGACTCCTTATACAGCGAGTGAATCTTACCCTGGATGGCTCCGACGGTTTCCCTAAAAGGCAACACGTCAATGAACCGAGCAAGAGTAGCGGTTCGGCGACTTATTTCAAAAGAGACCGGGGTATTGTCTTCTCCGAAAATCGCGATATCAGCGGTCTCCGTGACGTCGAGGAGGCTCGCAACATTGAAGAAGTACTCAGAAGTAGTCGGCCGCAGAGATTGCGGAAATTCGCTACGGGCTAGGGCTACAATAGCGCCGTTGAAACGGGTTAGCTTGGCAGTGTCCACTTCGTGTTTATATTCAGAAGTAAACTCCAATGAACCATTCTTGAAATCAACGGCAGCCCAAGAGGCCGGATCGACGAGGCTGATGTCGTCTCCCATCGAGGACAGAAACTTTCTCAACTCCTCGACTACGTGTTCGAGCTTGTCGAGGGATATCCCCCGCTTGCCTTTATTGAGCGTAATTCGAAGCCGTAGATTGCTCATATCCGCACACCTGCAATACTCGCGAACTGTATCATAGATAAGGGATGGACACCGGGGGAGGATTCGAACCTCCGACCCCCACCTCGACAAAGGCTAGGTTGCTTCCGTGGCCGGAGGCCTAGCCTTTGCTGCTTGTGGCGCTCTATCCGCTGAGCTACCCGGCGAACTCAATCTCAATGCGCTAGACCGCTTGGCTGTTGCGAAATCTCTCCGCGCTAACCCGATCAGTGCCGCGCCTTCAAGTTTCTCGACCAGACCTTCCATCTCCACTCTTCTGACCTTCGGCTTGCCGGGTCCAGCCGAGCGTGGTCTAAGCCTTTTGATGAAACCGCGCTTCTCCAGCGATAGCAAGCGACGCTCTACCGTTCTGCGGCTAACATTCATCCGCTCCGCAACCAATGCAGGTGAGGGAAATGGGAGATCGGATGCGCCCCACCAATGAAGGCTCAGATTTAGAAGAAGCACCACGTCGACTGTATCGAGGTCCAAGTGCTTTTGCGCGCGAAAAAGCACGTTCGGAACCACCTGAAAGCCGGCCCGGCCAGCTAGCCCCCACTTCGCGAGTTGCGATTGAGGGGACGCTTTTTCCGCACTGCCTGCCTTCGCGAGTTGGTTAGAGGCGATCATGAAGCTATTAGAACACGAGCGGAGCGGTTAAATCTATGAATATTTATATGGCGACGCGGGTGTCGCATTTTATTTTTCCAACAGCTAACCTTATAACTGCGGCTCAACCCATAACTAGCGGTACAACTCTAAACGCGGCGTTACACAATCAATGGCATCAAACTCCTCAGAGCGCCCACCCATGACCCCAAGCACGCCCCGGCTCCTCCCCCTAACCGCAGCCATCCTCGCCCTTACCACCCTAACCCTACCCCAACCCCTACCCGCGCAAACCCCCGCCCCCTGCGCGCTTCTCACCCCCACCCAAATCAAAACCGTCCTCCCCACGCCCCTCAGCGAAGGCAAACCCGGCACCCCCAGCGACGCCACCACCGACTGCACCTGGTCCGACGCCCACGGCGCCACCCGCGTCTACCTCTCCCTCAACGACCCCGGCTACGGCTACAAATCCTTTCGCGACTCCATGCTCGCCACCGGCAAACTCGTCCCCATCCCCGGCCTCGCCAACGACGCCTTCTTCATCTCAAGCCCCGGCAACTCCGCCGCCCTCTACGCCCTCAAAAACAAGCACCTCCTCCTCATCACCGTCGACGGCCCCAACTTCACCAAAACCCAAAACGAATCCGCCGAGCAAACCCTCGTAACCGCCATCCTCCCCAAACTCTAGCCCCGCCGCACGACCCGGGTGCCCCATATCTCGATTCTGAGATGTGGGTCCATCGCGCCGGGTGCCCCATTCATACGCGCTTCTGCGGATGAGTGGGATTGCCGGGTGCCCCATTCATACGCGCTTTTGCGGATGAGTGGGAATGCCGGGTGCCCCATTCATACGCGCTTTTGCGGATGAGTGGGATAGAGGGTCCCAGCCCCCACGACGAGCCACCCCCCGGCCGTCCCCTCAATCCCACCCCCAAGTTCGAAGGGGCACGCCTTCAGCCGTGCCAAAAAGCGCTCGCAGGGGTGGTCAAGCCGGAGTGAAGCCGAAGGCGCAGCGACGGACCTGCCCTCCTCCAGCCCGGCCCAAAACCTGTCAACCCCCCAACACCCCCCAAAACCCACAAACCCCGCGCCCCCACTGCCGATTTCTTTTTCCAAAACCTGGCATAGTTACCCCACCCAACCCGCTATAATTAAATCAGCGCCCCTAACGCCCCAAAACAACGCTGCCGTCCAAGCTGGAAGCTAGAAGCTAAAAGCCGTCCGACAGGGGGGATACTTTGCCCCCTAACCCCAATAAAGAGAGCAAGTTACACCCCAAAAACCCTCCCAACCAGGGGATACTTTGCTATCTAACCAGCCTGAAATCATCGGCTTACACCCAATTTTTCACTCCCAGAGGGGGGAGGGGGTAGGTACAACCCAGCCTGCGGTACGATACTCTGATCACCTGAACCTCAAAACCTAGGAGAGACCCTCATGTCGCACAGCATCCTCGGCTGGATCGTCATCGGCATCGTTGCAGGCTGGCTTACCGGCAAGATCATGAAAGGCGGAGGCTACGGTGTCCTCCTCGACATGGTCATCGGCCTCGTAGGCGCCGTCATCGGCGGATACATCTTCCGCGCCCTCGGCTACGGCGGCACCGGCGAGCACGGCCTCATCGTCAGCATCATCATCGCCACCATCGGCGCAATCATCCTGACCTTCCTCATCCACCTCTTCACCGGCCGAAGACCCATCCGCTAACCCTAAGCCGGATAGCCCGCATCCATCCACGCCTTATACTTCGCCACCGTCTCCTTCGGCCAGGGCGCATCCGGAGGCATCTTCCCCGCGGCCACCGCGCCATACACCAGCTGCGCATTCGCCGGCACGCACATCCACGCAGCCTGATCCAGCTCAATCCCTGCATGCTTCATGCACGCAACGTCCCCCGCACGAAACAGCGGCCGAATATCCGTAGCAAAGCTCAAAGCCATAACCTCACCTCCGAATTCTCCCACTCTACTCCAACCCTCACTCTCCGCACATCAATGGAAGTCATGCGACCGCATCGCAATCGCCCCATCACTAAGCGTCTTCAACCGCCCAGCCTTGATATGCACCACGCCATCCTGATTCTGCAGCACCCCTTCCACCAGCAGAAACTTACTCCGCACCACCACCAGCCGCTCCCGCTCATACAAGTCCGGAGTCACAATCACATTCGCAATCCCCGTCTCATCCTCCATCGAGATAAAAATAAATCCCATCGCCGTTCCCGGCCGCTGCCGCGCAATCACGCACCCTGCAGCCTTCACCCAATCACCGTCGCGTCTCTCCCTCAACTCCATCGCCGACAGCACATCGCCCCCGCGCAATTCATCCCGCAAATAGTGCATAGGATGCCGCCCCACCGTAAGCCCAGTCCCCGCATAATCCGCCACCAACCGCTCCTCCGTACTCATCTGCATCAGCGGCTGCACTGCCGCGTCCTCACCCAGCGCCTGCCGCAACAACGGCCCCTCCATCTTCCCCGCCCGCTCCACCTGCCAAAGCGCATCCCGCCGATGCTCCACCCCCTCAACCCAATTCAAAGCCCCAATCCGCGCCAACAGCGTAAGCTCTTTCTTGTTCAACTCCGGCACACGCAGCGCCAAATCCTCCGCACTCCGAAACACTCCATCCCGCACCCGACTCTCCACCAAAGCCTCAGCCGCCACCTTCCGCAACCCCTTCGCATACCCCAACCCCATTCGCACCGACAGCCCACCCGCCTCTCGCTCCACCGCACAAGCCCACCCCGACACCTGCACATCCACCGGCCTCACCCGCAGCCCATGCCGCTGCGCATCCTTCACCAACACCGCCGGCATATAAAACCCCATCGGCTGGTTATTCAAAATCGCACAAGTAAACGCCGCCAGGTACTTCACCTTAAAGAAAGCTGACGCATACGCAATCAGCGCAAAGCTAGCCGCATGCGACTCCGGAAATCCATACAGCGCAAACGAGCTGATGTTCTGAATAATCTCCTCCTGCACCTTCGGCGAAATCCCATTCACCGTCATCCCCTCCCTCAGCTTGCCCTCAAGATTCTTCATCCTCTCCCACGACCTTCTCATTCCCACCGCACGCCGCAACTCCTCCGCCTCGGCCCCAGAAAAATTAGCCACCGTCATAGCAATCCGCAGCAGCTGTTCCTGAAACAGCGGCACCCCCAACGTCCGCTTCAACACCGGCTCCAACGACGGATGCGGATACGTCACCGCCTCCTTCTTCTGCCGTCGCCGCATATACGGATGCATCATCTTCCCCACAATCGGCCCCGGCCGAATAATCGCTACTTGCACCACCAGGTCATAAAACCTCGTCGGCCAGTTCCTCGGCAATGACGCCATCTGCGCCCGGCTCTCCACCTGGAACATCCCCACCGTATCCGCCGCCTGCAGCACCCGATACACCTCGTCATCCTCCGGCAACTGCGCCAGATCCACACGCTCTCCATAATGCTGTGGAATCAACTCCAGGCAATCCTTCAACACCGCCATCATCCCCAACCCCAGCAAGTCCACCTTGATAATCCCCAGGTCCGCGCAATCTTCCTTATCCCACTGCACCACCGTCCTCCCTGCCATCGACGCCCTCTCCAGCGGCACCACCCCACTCAACAACCCCTCACAAATCACCATCCCTCCTGAGTGCTGTCCCAAATGCCGAGGCAGATCCTGCAGCCGCATGCACAGCTCCAGATACTTCGCAATCCGCGGATGCTGCAAATCAAATCCCGCATGCTGAAACGAGTGCGCCATCGTGTCTGTCTTGCCCTTCCACTCAAACTGGCTCACCAGCCCACTCAATCTCCCCAACGACTCCGCATCGAACCCCAGCACCTTCCCCACCTCCCGTGCCGCCGACTTCCCGCGATACGTAATCACGTTCGCCGTCATCGCCGCGCCCAGCTCCCCATACCTCCGATACACATACTGAATCGCCTGCTCCCTCTTCTCCTCCGACGGCAGATCCAAATCAATATCCGGCCACTCCCCGCGACTCTCGCTTAGAAATCTTTCGAACAGCAACTCCATCCCCACCGGATCAATCGCCGTAATCTCGAGCGCATAACAGACCGCAGAATTCGCCGCACTCCCTCTGCCTTGAATCAAAATATCGTTCGCCTTACAGAAGCAAACAATGTCCCACACGATCAGGAAATATCCTTCGAACTCCAGCCGCGCAATCAACTCCAGCTCATGCAGCACCTGCTTCTTCGCCCGCTCCATCAACCCAGGATCACGCTTAGGCCCATACCGCCGCTCCACTCCTTCGGCCACGCGCTTGCGCAGAAAGCTATCCATCGTTTCCCCTTCAGGAACTGGATACCGAGGAAACACATACCCCAGATCCCCCAACTGAAAGCGCAGCCGAGACGACAACTCCACCGTCTCTTCCACCGCGCCCTTCACATCCCGAAACAACCCCGCCATCTCCCGCGCCGATCGCAGATGCCGCCGATTATTCAGTGCCAGCAACCTCCCCGCATGATCCAGATCCGTATGGTGCCGTATCGCCGTAAACACATCCAGCACCTCGCGGTCATACGCCCGCGCATACCGCACTCCATTCGTAGCCACCACCGGCAACTTCAGCGTCTCCGCAATCCGCAACGCCGCCTGGTTCCTCCACTCCTCCTCCCGCTCCCGATGCCGCTGCACCTCCACATACACATTGCCTCTCCCAAAAACCCTCACCAACTCCTCAACCGCAGCACGCCCCGCGACTTCACCACCCCGCATCAACGCCGCAGCCAGCGGTCCCTCATCGCCACCAGTCAAGCAAACCAACCCGTCCGCATACGTCTCTAAATCCCCAACAGTCGCCGCACCCTCGCACTTCACACTCTCGCGCATCTTGAACCGCGTAATCATCTGGCACAAATTCCGATACCCCACCTGCGACTCACACAGCAGCGACACCCGCGCCGGCTCAGCAGGGAACTGGTGCGGCAACCACGCAGCCGGCCTCAACCTCTCGCCAAAACTAGACACCGCAATCTCCGCCCCCACATGCGCATGCACCCCATTCCTCTTCGCACTCGTATGAAACCGCGCCGACCCATACACCCCATTCCGATCCAGCAGCGCCATAGCCGGCATCCCCAACTCGACTCCCCGCTCGATTAACCCCTCAGGCTGCGAAGCGCCTTCCAGAAAGCTGAAGGCGCTCGCACAATGCAACTCCACATAGCGCTCAGTCATACAGCGTCACCATCTGCCACACCCCGGCCACCGAATCGGGTGCCCCACATCTCGCTTCTGAGATGTGGGTCTGTGCCCCCGCCGCCCCCCCCGGCGCCGCCTTCCGATCATTCACCACGCAGCAACACAGCACCCCGCCGCGCTCATCCCGCGCAATCAAGTCCCACTGCTCCACCGCCCACTCCACGCCGCTCCACCAATCACCCTCAGCTAGCCACGGCCCATACGCTCGCTCCACCTCGTATCGCGTCTCACGAAACACAAAGCCCACCGGCCGTCTCTCTCGCAGCATCACCCTCAACCTCTCCGGCGGCCGCAACTGCCGCATCGCCGTAGCCGACATCCTCGCCTCAAACAATCCACTCTTCGCTCCCACATCAAAACCCTCCATTCGAAATCCATCCGCAGCATGCGTATCCTTCAGCATCGGACTCCCCACACACTCCTCACCCACCACCGCACGAATCCGCGCCAGCGTCACATCCAGCCGCATCGGCTCCGGCAGCTGTGGCGAAAACAATCCCAGCTGCACCTTGCTCGTACTGCCCGGCTCCGCCTCCAGCGTCACCGCAACCACAGCAGCCCCCGGCGGATGCGCCTCCAAATCCAGATGCAGCAGCTTCAGCCACACCCCGCGATCGTTCGTAGGCAACGCCGGCCTCACTCTCCGCACATGCGTCCCACCTCCCTCCAATCCCAGCGTCAATGTCACCGACGCCAGCGCCAACACCCTCGCCGCCGCCCGCACAATCACCTGCTCCAGCATCATCCCCACCCCAAACAGCAACGACTCCATCGCCTCCACCGGCGCGTCCAGCTCCATCCGCTCCTCCAGCGCAAACGCCGCCTCGTGTGGCACAAAATGATGCGGCCACTCTCCCCTCGCCATCAGCCGCAGCCGTTTCCCCTCCTGCCCCATCCGCGCAATCAGCTGCGTCTCCGGCAGCGCCGCCAACGCACCCAGCGTCCGAATCCCCCAAACCCCAAACGTCTCCGCATGCCCTTCCGACATCTCCAGCACCCGCAGCGGCAACCCACTTAACGCCGCCGCTTCTTCCCCCGCAGCAATCAACCGCACCCGCGCCGACGTCCCTCTCACACAACAAACCGCCGCATGAAAATTCCGACTGATCGCCACTGACGCGCTCACCCCCAGCCGCTGCACCTTCCGCAACAACTCCTTCGCCAGCACCTCCGGCTTACCCAACAAGCGCTCCGTCCCCGCAATATCCAGCACACACAAAAACGCGCTGCCCTCGCTCCGCTCCTCCACCCGCGGCGTAAACCCACCCGCGCACTCCATCATCGCTGCCCGCGCACTCGCCTCCTCCACCTTCGACCTCGCCATCACTCGCAACCCCTCAAACGTATCCAACTCCACCCGCGTCATCTCCCGCGCAACCCCCAACCTCCGCGCCCGTGCATTCAACGAGCACACCGTCTCCAGCGGAGCCTCACCCTCCACCACCACCACCGCCCCTCCACGCAACTCCGGCCTCAACCGCAACACCGCCTGCGCCGGAAACTCCCGCGCATACAAGCACGCATACATCTCCCCATCTCCACCCATCACCGCACCCCCGCCCACGTAGCCCGACTCATCCACTCCGCCGCATTCACCCGCCGCGCCGGCTTCTTCAACTCCACTACCTTCGCCTCAACCGACCTCTGCCGCGACACCTCCACACGACACCTCAACCCACCCAGCACGGTCCCTTCCCCACGAGCCTCACTCGCCCCCAACCGCAGCACCAACCCCGCGCTACTCTTCGAGCACCCATGCTGCGTCAGCAACACCACGCTCGCTCGACTCCTCTCCGCCGCCGCCGCATACCGAAACCAGGTCGCCAGCGGAATCCGCGACACCTGCTCCGGCGCCAAACTCCCCATGTCCAGCACAATCGCGCTGAACCCTCCAGCCTGCAGCAACAAATCCGTAACCCGCATCGCCTGCTCCATCCGAGCCCACACACTCACACCACCACCCCGCACCTCCGCGCGCGCACCCCACCCACCAACCGCCTCCACCCTCTCGCCCCTCCCACGCTCCCGCCTCTGCGGCTCAGCACACCGCGGCGCATACGGACGCAGCAACGCCCCCACCCCCTCCGACATCCCCTTCACCTCCATCCGAGGATGCGGCCCACACCCTCCCCCATGCAGCCCCTTCTTCACCACCGGCGCCGCAAAATACTTCTCCGCCAGCTTGAAATCTCCCCGCGAAGAACCCGCCTCCACCTTCCGCGTAGAAGCAGCCACCCCACACCGCACCCACAACATCCTCTTCAACTCCACCCCTGCCGCCGCAGCCGACTCAGGACTCAGCGCATCCGACACATCCACCCACGCACAAACCCTCTCCGCCCGCGTCACCCCTGCCACAAACGACAGCGCCAGCGCCGTCCGCCCCGAGCACTCCGCACCAATCACCTCCGTCACCGCTCCCACCGGCAGCCCACCCTCGAGCACCTCGTCCACCGCCGCCACACCCGTCGCCAAGCCCTCGCGAATCGTCTTCGCCACCGGCGTCAGCGCACCCGGAATCCGCTCCGCCAAAGCAGCCTCAACCTGCGCCCGAACTGTAGCCGCGGAACTCATCATCTTCGCCTTATCTTCGCCTACCAAACCCGCGCTGTACAGACCCCGTTTGCAACCAGAACGGTGCAACCACCCTCCAACCCATTGAAGACAAGCAAGTTAATTATTTGCGAAGCAAAACCTGCCCCCAAATCCACCTAACCGGCGACAGTACGCACCTCGTCCAGCCACGCTCCCTCCCACCTCCCACGCCAGCTAGAAGCTAGAAGCTAAAAGCTGCTCTCGTCCCTCACCACAACCCCAACCCTCCCATCGTGCTCTTATGGTTCTATGCCGCCCCCCGCCTCCCCGGCCTCAACGAAGCCCGCCCCAACCCCCGGCCGTTCAGTAGCCAGCAAGCGTCTCCTCCCCTGGCTCGTAGCCGTAGCCTTCTTCATGGAGTCGCTCGACACCACTATCCTCAACACCGCCGTCCCCGCCATCTCCGCCGCCCTCCACGTCGGCCCTCTCAGCATGAAAGCCGTGCTCGCCAGCTACACCCTCGCGCTCGCCGTCTTCATCCCCATCAGCGGCTGGGTAGCCGACCGCTTCGGAACCCGCCGCGTCTTCGCCGCCGCCATCGGCATCTTCACCCTCGGCTCACTCCTCTGCGGCCTCTCCTCCAACATCCACATCCTCGTCGCCTGCCGCATCCTGCAAGGCATGGGTGGATCGATGATGGTCCCCGTCGGCCGCCTCACCCTCGTCCGCACCTTCGACAAAGCCGAGCTCCTCCGCGCCATGAGCTTCGTCTCCATCCCCGCGCTCGTCGCGCCCATGCTCGGCCCCATCGCCGGCGGTCTCATCGTCGACTACCTCCACTGGCGCGTCATCTTCTTCCTCAACATCCCCATCGGCCTCCTCGGCCTCATCATGGTCTACCTCCATCTCCCCGACTACCACGAAGAAACCCATCCCCTCGACACCGTAGGCCTCATCCTCTTCGGCTCCGGCATCGCTCTCCTCTCCTACGTCCTCGAAGTCTTCGGCGAACACACCCTCAGCCCCTTCGAAATCGGAGCCCTCACCGCCGTCTCGCTCTCCCTCCTAGCCGGCTACTGGCTCCACGCAAAGGAACTCACCTACCCACTCCTCGACCTCGCTCTCTTCAAGATCCGCACCTTCCGCGCCGCCGTCAGCGGAAGCTTCTTCACCCGCATCGGCATCGGCGGCGTCCCCTTCCTCCTGCCGCTCCTCTACCAGGTAGGCCTGGGCTTCACCCCCGTCCAATCCGGCCTGCTCATCATGCCGCAAGCCATCGCCGCCATGAGCATGAAAGCCTTCATGCCGCGCCTGCTCGCCACCATCGGCTATCGCGGCGTGCTCATCTCCAACACCCTCATCCTCGGCGTTCTGCTTTTACTCTTCGCGACCATCGGCACGCACACACCCGTCTGGGTCATCCTCCTGCTCGCCTTCTGTTACGGAGCCTTCACCAGCCTGCAATACACCAGCATGAACACCCTGGTCTATTCCGACACCAATGAGCAACAGTCCAGCGCCGCCAGCTCCATCGCCAGCACCATGCAGCAGATGTCCATCAGCTTCGGCGTAGCCACCGCCGGCCTCGCCACAGCCTTCTTCGTCCCCACCGGCCATGTCAGCGGCCCCACCGCCTCCACCGAAATGATCCACGGCATCCACAAAGCCCTCTTCGCATTAGGCATCCTCACCATGATCTCCACCATCGTCTTCCACACCCTCAAGCAAGGAGACGGCGACGCCGTAAGCAACCAGAAAATCCTCCACCCCAACGGCTGACCAACAGAGCAGGGCCTCTTGCACTTGCCTTTCTTTCTGTCATTCCCTCTGGGAATCTGCTTCGCCGTCGCTGCCAGTCAACACGGACAACGGAGAACGGACAACGGACAACGGACAACTAACCCCCGCCCCCCCACAACCACCACCCACAAGCCAAATCCTGCACCACATGCCCCAGCGACTTATACACCGTAATCTCCTCCGCCGAAGTCCTCCCCACCACATCCCCCGCCAGCACCTGCCCAATCTCCCCTAAAATATGTTCATCGCCAACCACTCCTGCAGCCTTCGCGCGCAGAAACTCCGCACCCTGCGCCATCACGCCTTCGCGGCTATCCACAAAAAACCGAGACCGCCGCACCAACTCGTTATCCACCTCCGCCGGCCCCGCAAAGCTCGACCCCACCGCATTCACATGCGTCCCCGCCCGCACCCACTCGCCCAATAAAATCGGCTCAGCAGCGCTAGTCAGCGTACAAACCACATCCGCCTCCGCGACCGCATCCTTCACCGTCTCCACCGCCCGCACCTTCACCCCAAGCTCCGCTGACATCGCAACAGCAAACGCCCGCGCCTTCTCACCCGACCGACCCCACACCACAATCTCCTCCAACGTCCGCACCCGCGAAATCGCTCGAGCGTGCGTCCCCGCCTGCTCTCCATACCCCAGCAGCGCCATCCTCTTCGCGTCTTTCCGAGCCAGCGCATCCGTAGCGACAGCGCTAGCCGCCGCCGTCCGTATCGCCGTGATCTCCCCCGCATGCACCATACAAACTGGCGCCCCAGTCTCCGGATCAAACAGCACCACCACGCCCTGGTGCGACTGCACGCCCTTCGCAAAGTTCTCCGGATACACGCTGATCAACTTCGCCCCAAAGCATTTGCCCGACCCCATCCCACCCGGCATCACCCCAAACATTCGCCCCTCACCCAGCGGCAAAATCGACCGCAGCAGTTGCAGCGTCTCCCCCTTCGAAAACGCAATCATCGCCTCCCGCACAATCGGCAAACAAGCCTCATACGTAAGCCGCCCCGCCACTTCCTCCCGATCAATCCACCGCATCCCACGCTCCTCACTCACCAGCGCGCAGTGTTCACGCGAGCCACCTTAAAACCCCCGCCGTCCGCGCAGGACCCTACTCTTTCCCCGACGACTTCTTCACCAGCGACGAGCACATCCCAATCCCCATCGTCCCCGAAGTAAACGGCCCCTGCACCGTGTAACAGAGCTGCCCCGTCTGCGTATCCAGCGCCAGTGCACCCGCCGGAATATCCTTAGAAATCCCCGAAGGATCAGCCACCAGCACAAACCGCTGCCCCTGGTTATCCGCCGACGAAGCCGAACATCCCGCAAGCACCACAACAAAAACCAACCCAAGAGCCTTCATCCGGCCATCCTAACAAACCCGACCCCGTCCCAAAATCACAAAAATCTTCGGAACCACCCTGCCGCCCCCCGCGTATCTCCTCTCGCAACCGAATCTCGAAGGAGACCTCCATGCGTCTGTCCGCCTTAACCACCTGCGCCGCTCTTCTCGCAGTCCTCCCCCTCAGCGCCCAGTCCTTTTCCACCCATCCCTGCACCTCTGACGGCGATCACGGTGGCACCATCTCCCGCTGGCTCAACGGCGAGCAGGCCTGCGAAGTCCGCACCACCACCTTCCCCCTCGTCAACGGTCGCCTCAACGTCAACAGCATGAACGGCGGCATTGAAGTCATTGGCGAAGACCGCTCCGACGTCGCCCTCGAAGCCCGCGTCAGCGCCCACGCCGGCAGCCAGTCCGAAGCCGAAGCCATCCTCAAGGAAATCTCCATCTCCACCGGCGGCACCGTCGAAGCCCACGGCCCGAACAACTCCGGCATGCGCAACTGGTCGGTCGGCTACAAGCTCCTCGTCCCCCACCAGCTCGCCGGCAAGTTCCACACCATGAACGGCGGCCTCTCCCTCACCTCCATCCACGGCGACATCACCGGTGAAACCACCAACGGCGGCCTGCACATCGAAAACCTCGGCGGCAACGTCAACGTCAGCACCACCAACGGCGGCATCAAGGCTAATCTCGATGGCAACACCTGGCAGGGAAGCGGCCTCACCGCCAGCACCACCAACGGCGGCGTCAGCGTCAAGCTCCCCTCCAACTACTCCGCCCACCTCGTCGCCAACACCACCAACGGCGGCACCGCACTCAACGTTCCCAACGCCAACCAGGGCGGCGTCCACCGCCACTCCATCGACACCACCCTCGGCTCTGGCGGCCCCACCATCAGCTTCGAAACCACCAACGGCGGCGTCTCCATCGATTGAAAATAATCTGCCAATCCCGCGGAAAAATTAGGTCAGCAATTCCGCGGAAAATTATGTGAGCGGTCTCGCGAATAAGTTTGCTTTCCTGCACGTAGCGCGCGGGCGCCGGACTTGAGCACGGCGCCCGACGCTCTACCCGATTCCAAACCACAGGAAAGCTGCTCCAAAGAGAGCTTCCTCCGCCTCCTCGAAAGAATTCTGGTCCGCCAATCTTCCGCGGATTGCAATTCGTGGATCGAGGGGGCGCATTTTTTTCTTCGCCCCAATCCATATCCCCACGCACCGTCGCGAACGACCAGGCAAGCAACCCGCAAACCCACTGCCGATCTCGAAAAAGCTAAAAGCTAAAAGCTAAAAGCTGGAAGCTAGAAGCTACTTCTTTCGAGTGCCGGCACAACCCGCCCCCCATTCCACGCCTCTGACTACCTGACCCACGCATCTCCCAGGAGTCACCCATGAACAGCTACAGCTCCAACCACATCGCCGGCCTCAACGTCTCCAGCCACACCCTCCTCGTCTGGATCCTCATCGGTCTCGTCGCCGGCTACATCACCGGCAAGCTCATGCGCGGCGCCGGCTTCGGTCCCCTCATGGACATCGTCGTCGGCATCGTCGGCGCCCTCATCGGCGGCTTCATCATGACCCACCTCGGCTACGCCGGCTCCGGCGGCTTCTTCTACACCGTCTTCGTCGCCGTCATCGGAGCCGTCATCCTCACCTTCCTCATCCGCCTCGTCACCGGCGCCCGAAACCGCCTCTGAAGCAACGCGCAACCCGAAACTCAGCTATAGACGTCGGCTTGCAACCCGAAACAAGTCTGAACCGTGCACAAAGTCAACGAAATCCCCCCGGATTCTTCGTTCCGCGACTCAACTCGCGAAAATTTACGCCGCCCCCCACCGCGCAGGTCTATACTCGATTTCGCAAGCGAACGCACAAACCCGAGGTCTCCCTATGAAGAAGCTCCTTGCCGTATCCATCATAAGTCTTTCATTCCTCTCAGTTAGCGCGGTGGCCGAAACCTTCCACGGCGTCGTATCCGACGAGATGTGCGCCAAGAACGACGTAGCCAAGGCCGGCACCCCCGGTCACGCCGACTGCGCCAAAAAGTGCATCGGCATGGGCTCCCCCGCCGTCCTCGTCGTCGGCACCAAGATCTTCAAAGTCTCTAACCCAGAGAAACTAAACGCCTTCGCAGGCAAGTCCGTCACAATCGACGGCTCGCTCGCCGGTGACACCATCACCGTAGCTTCCGTAAAGTAACCCCTCCAGTCCTGCCGCGCCAGCGGCAGGACGACCGTCTCACCCCACCGGCGCCCCCCAGACTCTCGCCCTCCCACCCCCATAGCGATGGCGAAATGCAGTGTGCCCATCCCCCGGGCGCCGTTCTAGCCGGCTTACCAGCCTCCCGACCCGACCCTTCACTCCCTTCCCGTTCTGGAATCCGCGAAAAAAATCAGCGGAATCGTCCTGCCGTGGCAACCAAATTTGCCGATGCCCAGAGAGTGGTATCTAGCTACACTCCTTTGCAACTTTCCCCGTCTAAACTCTTGAATTCGGCTAGGATAATCTTCGAGTGAGCCTAGCCACCAAGGAGTCCGATTGAAGACCGCTTTCCGCGCCCTCACACTGCTTTGCTTTGTTCTCGCTCCCTGCTCCCTGGTTCATGCCCAGTCCATGCCAACCGCCTCCCGGCCCTTTACCCTCTCTGCATTCGGCGCCGCCACAGGCACCTTCACCGGACTCGACGGCGGCAAGAATCTCGGCATCACTGCCGGCGGCGACATCGGCTTCAAGCCCTACCACTACTTCTACCCCTCGGTCGAAGTTCGCGGTACCTATCCCATCGACGATGGCCAGATCGACTCCCAGAAGAACATCCTCTTCGGTGGCAAGGTGGAGCGCTACTTCGGATACTTCCAGCCCTACGCGGATTTCCTCTACGGCCGCGGCAAAATCGAATATCTCCATGGCGGATATCCCAATCCCGCTGGAACGCTGCTCTATCTCGACTCCGTCTCCAACGTCTTCTCCTTCGGCGGCGGCCTCGACTTCACCCTCACCGACCACTTCGCCATCAAGGTTGACGCTCAGTATCAACGCTACGGCACGCCCGTCACCGCCAGCGGCAGCCTCTGGTCCACCCCCGTCAGCGTCGGCGTGGTCTATCGCTTCGGCGCCCCGCAATTCCCCAGCAAGGCTGTCATTCACTAGTAGTGCTTCACTACCTCGCGATGCCGTACCACCCACCAGCAGGGCTGGCTGCCTTCCTGCGGATAGATGGACTTCGTGCACGGCATCGATACCGTCCCATTCGCGTAATAGTCTTCCTTTCCTCCCTTCAGGTCCGCGACCGTATACAGATCCACGTTCACTGACCCCATGCCGCCGCCCCGCGCCACCCGGATCCGCCACACCGCCCAGTCCAGCGGGTACAGCAACGCCGCAATCAGCAGGACAATCCCCACCCCTCGCAGCAACATCTTGAAGGCAAACTTCTCGATCACGAAATCTTCTGCCATTCGCTCCTCGCGCTCTCCCGCAGACTAGCAGAACACCCTCATCCCGCCCCCTGAACACCATTCCCATTTCAGTGCCCGTATATGTACACCCTTGACATTACTTTGGTGCAGTTCTGAGCCTTTCGAGCGCGTCTATGGGAAAATAGAGGTAGGTAAACCCATCATCGTGTCGAAAAAAACCGCGTCGTTCTTTGTAATTTCTGCAGTCTTTGCAACTTTCACTCTCGCGGCCCCTCTAGCCGCCCAGGAACTCGTTGCCGCAGCGAACAGTCCTGTCACCTTGCCGGACGCTCCCAATCCCGAGCTCCGCGACAACAGCTCTTCCCCTGACAACTTCAGCTCCTCCCAGCCATCGGACCAGCAGCAGACCACCACGCCTGCCGCCGACGGACAGCAGACAACCACGCCTGCTCCACAGGAAGGTCCGCAAGAAGAGACTCCCGAGCAGCGCAAAGCCCGCGCCGCCGCCGAGCTCAAGCTCGAAACAAAACAGCGCATGGCCGGAGTGATTCCGAACTTCAACACCGTCAACAGTGGCAAAGCGGCACCGCTCAGCCCCGGCCAAAAGTTCCATCTCTTCTTCAAGGGCGCATTTGATCCCTACCAGTTTGTGCTCGCCGGCATCGACGCGGGCATCGGTCAGGCGGAAAACGAGAACCCCGGCTACGGCCAGGGCTTTGAAGGCTACGCAAAGCGTTACGGAGCCAACTATGCCGATAACTTCAGCGGCAATTTCTTCGGCAACGCTCTCCTCCCGACCGTTCTCCACCAGGATCCCCGTTACTACCGCCTCGGCCACGGATCCATCGTCCATCGCGCCCTGTATTCCATGTCCACAACGTTCCGCACCTACGGCGATAACGGTAAGTGGCAGCCCGCGTATTCGAACCTGACGGGCAATTTCATCGGGGCCGCTATCTCAAACCTCTACTATCCCGAAGGCGATCGCGGCATCCAGCCCACCCTTCGTCGCGCCCTTAGCGTGACGTATCAGGGCACCATCGGCGGCATGTTGCAGGAGTTCTATCCCGACATCGCCGACAAATACAAACGCCACAGAGCCCGAGTCGCCGCAGCCAAAGCAGCAGCGGATGGCATCACTCCCATACCCCCCGCCAAGCCCAACACCACACCCACCCCCCAGCCCTGATACCTGCCTTACAGATTAAATAATTCCCGCAGCCGCTTCGTCTGCGACCGGCTCACCGGCACCTCGGTCTGCTTGCGATCATCCATGCGCAGCTGGTAGCTCGACTTGAACCACGGCACCACCTCGCGTATGTGCTGGATGTTCACCACGAACGACCGATGCACTCGCCAGAACTGCTCCGGATCCAGCTGATCGGTCAGCTCCTCCAGCGTCCGGCAATTCGAATCCCCCTCCAGCGCCTTCGTCACCACCGAAATCCGCCCCTCCTCGATCGTGGCAAAGCACAGGTCCTTCTGATCCACCAGCAGCAGCCGGCTCTGCGCCCGCACCACCACCTTGCCCGACCGCCCCGCCCCCACCACCGCAGCCGGCGCCGCCCCAGCCGCCGCAATCCCGGTCCGCTCCTCCACCATCCGCAGCAGCGCATCCAGCTTCGCCTCCGCACCCGCAACGCGGCTTGCCACCCGCCCATCGCCAGCACCGGCACTCGCCGCCAGACTCCCGGGGCTCTCCGCCACCATCTCCGTGGAGCTCATCCGTCCGCGAACCTTCTCCAGCGTCCGATGCACCCGCTTGCTGTCGAACGGCTTCAGCAGATAATCCACCGCATTCACCTCGAACGCCTTCACCGCATACTGGTCGAACGCCGTCGCAAACACCACCTGCGGCAGCTTCATCTTCTTGTCCTGCGCCAGCACTTTCTTCAGCACCGCAAACCCGTCCAGCCCCGGCATCCGGACATCCAGAAAAATCACATCCGGCTTATGCGTTCGAATCAGCTCCACGGCCTCAATGCCGTTGGTCCCCTGCGCCAGCACCGACACGTCCCCCGCGGCATCCAGCAGGTACTGCAGCTCCTGCCGAGCCAGCGGCTCGTCATCAATAATCAACGCTGTCAGCGGACTTGCCATGCTGCGAATAGTGTACGCGCCCACGCGAGAAGATCGTCTTCTCTACCCTCTACACTCCACCCTCTACACTCTGCCTTAATCGCTATAAGCGCGCAGCCGCGCAGGAGCCCCATCCTGCGCCAGGTCATGTCCGCAGCACACGCAGAACGCGTCCGTAAGCTTCACCCCGCGATGGCAGTTTCCGCACACCGGCGCCATCTGGAACTGGCACTGCGGGCAGTAGTGGTAGCTCGCCGCCAGCACCGTCGAGCAGTTCGGGCACTTCGACAGCACCGGCTGCCGCAGCAGGAAGTACACCACCGCGCCAATCCCGCCCGGCAGCAGTACGCACACCAGCATCCACAATCCCGCCGACATCCCCCGCCGCTTCACATCCCGGCTCACATATCCCAGCAGCAGCGCATAGCTCGCCACCAGCGAGCCCCACGCATACCCCATCATCAGCCGCAGCGGCAGCAGTTCATGCTTGTGGTGCGGCATCACCACGTGGAAGATGTACTGCATCCCCGCGAACAACACCACAGCCAGCACCATCGACCAGCGCGGAATCATCCGCAGCTCTTCATCCCCCGCAGTCGCCGCGTCCTTCGCGCTCGATCCCGTCCCCATCCACTTCGGCATCATAGCTGCGCCTCGCTATCGGAGCGGTTGCGTGCCCGCTTGAACCACACCATCCCCAATATCGCCGCCGTCACCGGCAACGACCACAGCAGCAAGATCATCAGCTGGTCGCTCGCATCCGGAATCCCATTCGGCGTCAGATCATATCCATCCAGCAGCCCCCAGATCGCATAGCAGATCGCCACCATCAAAATCGAAGAGATCGTCAGCGGCACCCATAGGCTGCGCGATTTGCTTCGCTGCTCCCGCATCGTCAGCGCCTGCTCCCGCACCACGCGATGCGTCCGGTTCACCACCACGTTGCGCGCTCCGGTCGCCATCACCGCTCCGCGAAATGCCTGTCCAACTTCACGATCTTGATTCTCTGAGTGACGTGAATTCAAACATCCACCTCCGCGCCGCGATCATTCCCACGACCAACGCCTGCACGCAGCTTCAGCAACTCAGGCTTCAACGCTGCCAGCCCACGATACAACCGCGACTTCACCGTCGACAACGGTGCCCGCGTAACCGTAGCGATTTCTTCCAGCGACATTTCTTCGTGGAACCGCAGCGTCAGCACCTCGCGATACGCCGGCTCCAGCGTCAGCAGCACCGTCGCTACCTCCGACGCATTCTCGCGATACTGAAACTGCTCCAGCGGCGACGGCCCTTCCTGCACAATCTCAAACGGCCGCGCATCCGAATCCTCGCCACCCTCGCGCATCTCGTCCAGCGACGCCATCGTCCGCTTGCGCGAAAGATCGATCACCAAATTTCGCGCAATCGTAAAAATCCATGTGTCGAACCGCGCCTTGCCGTTGTACTGCGATCCCCGCCGCAGCACCCGTATCCAGACCTCCTGGAACAGGTCCTCAGCTACCTCGCGCTTGCTCGTCAGAAACATCAGGTACCGCATCAGCCGATGCTGGTACGTCTCAATCAGTTGATCCAGCAGCTCCGGATCCTGCCGCTTCAGCCCGCGCGCAATCGCCGCGTTCTCGCGCTCTACCTGCTTCGCCGCCTCGGCCGTCAGTACTGTCGCAGTTCTCACGCTCATATGGACGCTGTTTTCTTCCGGAAAGTCTCGGTAGACTAAGCTATATTCTACGTCCCCCCGCCGCTTCCAGGCGGGAAAAGTCACTAAACCGCTACTCCCTCACATTTCCCGTCGACGCCCCCGGAACTTCTCCGGTACCCTCGGGTTAGCAAAAATGCAGCACTGCTTCCGAATCTCCTGAACGCGAACTCACTTTGGCGCATCCCACTGTAAAACAGGTCCTGCGCCCTGCCGGCCCAAGCCCTTAAAGATGACAAACTCATGAGTCTCATTGTTCCTGCAGCGCTTCTCTTCTTGCTCGTGGCTCTCTACTTCTATCTCTGGCGCTCCAGTCAGCAGGCAGCAAAATTCGCCCGCGAGTACCAGAACCGAGGTGGCCTGCTCATCGACGTGCGCAGTCCCGCTGAATTCAAATCCGGACACCTCCCCCGCGCCATCAACCTCCCGCTGAATGAGTTGGATACCTATGTCCCCCGCCTCGCCGAAGGCAAGGACCAGATCCTCCTCCTCCACTGCACGACTGGCCTGCGCAGCGAGCTCGCAGCCCAGCGCCTCAAGCGCCAGGGCTACGCCAAGGCCTTCAACCTCGGCTCCTACAGCCGCGCCGCCCGCCTCATCCTGCGTCCCTGACTCCAACCACCCCAAGTACACTGAGACGATGGATGTTTTGTACGGCCTTCACCCGGTCGAGGAGGCCCTCCGCGCCGGCACCCGACCCCTCGACCACCTCTCCGTAGCCCGCGAGCGCGAGGCCCGCCGCGACCCCCGCATCGACGCCATCCTCGAGCTAGCCCGCGCCAAAGGCATTCGTGTCTCCACCGAGCCCCGCGACCAACTCACCCGCCACTGCAAAACCGACGCCCACCAGGGCATCGTAGCCTTCGTCCGCGAACGCAAATTCCTCGCCCTCGAAGACCTTCTCGACACCCCACCCCGCCCCACCGGCCGTTTCTTCCTCGCCCTGGACGGCGTAGAAGACCCCCACAACCTCGGCGCCCTCCTCCGTTCCGCCGACGGTGCCGGCATCGACGGCGTCATCCTCCCCGAACGCCGCTCGGCTCCAATCAGCGCCGTCACCGCCAAATCCTCTGCCGGCGCCTCCGAACACGTCCGCATCGCCCAGGTCGTCAACATTACCCGCGCACTCGAGACCATGAAGAAGCACAACATCTGGATCGTAGGCCTCGACGAACGCGGCACCCCCGACTACACCAACTTCGACTTTCGCCAGGACGTCTGCCTCGTCTTAGGCAGCGAAGGCTCCGGCCTCCACGACCTCGTCAAGCGCACCTGCGACCACCTCCTCCGAATCCCCATGGCCGGCAGCGTAAGCTCCCTCAACGTCTCAGTAGCCGGCGCAGTAGTCATGTACGAAGCCATGCGCCAGCGCCGAACCGGGCAGGGAAGCAGCACCCAACCAGGCGCCCCAGAGTCTAAACCACCAAAGCCCCGCAAAGGCCTGGGCTCCTGATCGCCGACCAGCTCGCCATCCTGACCCAACATCGCCGTGATCCTGAACGCAGTGAAGGACCCTTGTAGCAGTGAAGAGCCCCTTATTAATTCTTGTAGTTGTCGTTGCCTGTTCTACCGGATGAGCAGGGGGCTTTAGCCTCCTGAAAAAGACCCAACATCGTGAAAGGGGCTTTAGCCCCGGACTCTTGCCCTCGCCCTTCTTCGCGCCATCCCTCTAGAATCCAGCCGTCTTTAGTCTTTCCCGAGAACTGAGAACTGAGAACTGAGAACTAAGAACTAAGAACCGGAGCCCCACCCCCTTGCAATCCCTGCACGCATCGCGCCTCCTCCCCCTCGCCCTCCTCCTCGCGAGCCTGACGGCGCAAGCCCAAACCACCCCCACCGCACCCCCGCAACAGCCGCCCCCACCCCCCAAGGGCCAGGTCCTCTTCGAAAGCCACGGCACCCCACCCCCCACCCCCGACGACGACGTCACCCCCGAACCCCAGGCCGTGCCTCCCGGCCAGGTCCCCACCGGCCCCGTCCTTACCGACGAGCAGCGCTCCGCCCTCCTCTTCACCGCCTACGATCTCGACGCCCGCATGGCCCCCGCCAGCGGCCATCTCACCATGCGCGCCCGCGTCACCCTCCGCAACATAACCACCCAGCCTCTCGCGCGCGTCGCCCTGCAAATCTCCTCCACCCTCCATTGGGACTCCGCCAACCTCGTCACCCCCACCGGCACCACCCCACTCACCGTCACCCAGCACCTCATCGACACCGACGCCGACCACACCGGCAAATCCAACGAAGTCGTCCTCGACCTCCCCGCGCCTCTCGCCCCGGGCGCCACCCTCACCCTCGACACCCTCTACTCCGGCAACGTCTCCGCCGACACCTCCCGCCTCGAGCGCCTCGGCGCCTCCGTCTCCCAGGCCCTCACTACCGACTGGGACGCCATCGGCTCGGCCACATCCTCAACCTCCAGCAGCAGCTCCAGCTCAGAACCCACGCCCGCCTCCTCAGACCTCATCGTCGCCCTCCGCGGCTTCGGCAACGTCCTCTGGTATCCCGTCGCCTCCCCCCAGCTCTTCCTCGGCGACGGCGCCAAGCTCTTCCAGGCCATCGGCCAGCAGCGCCTCGCCGAGCGCGCCTCCACCATCCACCTCCGCCTCGCCATCGAATACCGCGGCGCACCCCCTGTCGCCGCCTACTTCTGCAGCCGCCGCCAACCCCTCACCCCCCACCCCGACGACCCAACCGCCCCTCCAGCCACCGCCACCGGCATCGCCACCGCCGACTTTCCCTCCCACCCCATCGGCTTCCGCCAACCCAGCCTCTTCGTAATCCAGCAACCCGAAACCGCCATCGCCCCCCTCCCCGAACCCATCTCCCCCGCCCCGACCGAATCCGGCACCTCCTCCTCCAGCAGCTCCTCCCAAGAACCGGGTGCCCCATCTTCGCCGATGGCTTCATCATCGGCTAAGGTGGGCGGCGACAGTCCCGCCCCATCCGCAACCGCCCCACCCATGCTCTCCGTAGCCACCACCGACCCCAGCTTCCTCCCCGACCTCGCCAACTCCGCCGAGCGCATCGCCCCACTCCTCCAAACCTGGTTCGGCCCCAACCCCAACGGCCCCCTCACCATCCTCGACAACCCCGGCGACCCCTTCGAGGACGAAGCCCTGCTCATCGCCCCCGTCAACAAGCTAGCCTCCGCCACCTCCAGCCCAGCCCTCGCCCACTCCCTCACCCACGCCTGGTTTTCCGGTGACCAGCCCCATACGGGCCAACCGTGGTTCAACGAAGGCCTCGCCCAGTTCACCAGCCTCCTCTGGATCGAAGAGGATCAAGGCCGGCCCGCCGCCATCCTCGCCCTCAACAACCTCATGCAGCCCCTCAATATCGCCGAGCTAAGCTTCGACACCCAGCAGCAGGCCGACGCCGCCAACGCCCCCACCGGCCAGCCCCTCGTCTCCGCCACCGACGAGCTCTACTATCGCCGCAAAGCCGCCGCCGTCTGGTGGATGCTCCGCAGCATCGCCGGCGACAAGCCCCTCCAGCAAGCCCTCACCGAATTCCGCGCCCAGCCCAACACATCCGACGACCCCACCGTCCAGGCCATCGCCTTCGAGAAGCTCCTCGAAAAAACCAGCGGCAAAGATCTCGGCTGGTTCTTCGCCGACTGGGTCCTCCGCGACCGCGGCCTCCCCGACCTCTCCATCGTCGACGTCGAACCCCGCCTCCTCCCCGCCGGCAAAGGTCACGACGCCGGCTGGCTCGTCTCCGTCACCGTCCGCAACGACGGCGCCCCCGCCGTCGACGTCCCCCTCAACATCCTCTCCGGAGCCTTCACCACCAACACCCGCATCCACATCCCCGGCTTCTCCAACGCCACCACCCGTGTCATCGTCAACTCCCCACCCACCGAAGTCATCCTCAACGACGGCAGCACCCCAGAAGTCCGAGCCACCACCCACACCCGCGAAGTAGTCCTCCAGCCCACCACCCCAACCTCGTAGCGCAAAGCCGCCAAAGTCAAAGCACTGCCACCACACCTCGAAGGGGCATGGCTTGAGCCATCTCATCACGTCACCACACTTCGAGGGGGCATAGCTTTAGCCGTGTGTCACCACACCTCGAAGGGGCATGGCTTTAGCCATGCCATCATTCGTTCAGCAATGCTCCGGGCTTTAGCCTCCGAGGTCACCCACCACCACGCTCTACCGCCGTCTACGCTTCACCACCGCCGCCGCACTCGCCTCGCACGTCTGCCCCGCACCCCACGCACGAGTGCAAGTAGCATCCACCTTCATCACCCGCACGCCATCCCCCTTCGCACCCACCCCATCCGGCTTCACCACCTCCAACAACCCATCCCCCAGCGGCGGAGCCAGCGCCCGCAGCCCCTGCAGCTGCGCCTCCGTCGCCGTCCCTGCAAAGTGCAGCGTGTATCCAGACCCCGTCGCCTTCCCACTCATCACCAGTGCCGGAGTCCGCCCTGGCGGCGTCAGGTTCACCGGCGCCAGCACAAACCCCTCATCACCTTTGCTCGTCACCGTAAACGGATGCACCAGGTACACACTCTCCACCTCACGCATCCACGGCAACAGCCCAACCAGATCTCCGCGAAACTCACCCTCCCACCGCGCCGCCTGCCCCACGTGCGCACGGCTCATCAACACGCTCCCAGCCACCGTCCCCTCTGGATGCTCGCCCGCCGGAATCCGCTGCGAAAACAGCCGCGCCCAATCCAGCAGCCACGCATCCGGAACATTCGTCATTCCCACGCGCAGACCCTCAGCCTCCTGCGTCGACAAATCCACGCGATCCGCAATCGCCACCACCCGCCCTGCAACCTTCGCCCCATCCGCGAACGGAGTCCCCACCGCGCAGTCCGGATCCTTCACCACCGCCACCGTCGCATCCAGCGTTCCCCGACACTCAGCCCGCACATCCATCGTCTCCACCGGCACAAACTCCGACCGCCGCAGGTCCTCCATCCGTATCGTCGTCGTCAGCTTCGCCGCACCCAGCGTCCCCACCACCGACGTCTCCACAATCAGATTCCCGCGCCACCCCGCATCCTGCCCACTCATCATCTTGCTCGCCTCGCCCATCGGCGCCCCACTCCAACTCGCCGTCAGGTCCACCGGAACCTCTGCCATCGTCCCAGCGCGTTTCAACGACCCCTCCAGCTTCACCGTCCCCGGGTCCGTAATATTCGTGTCCGTCCGCGTCGGTGTCCCCTTCACCCGCACCCGCCACTCATTCGGAGACGTCAGCCACAGCGCAAAGTCCGCATCCGTCAGCGAGAACGGCTTCTTCTCCTCGCCCAGCTTCACATTCACCCGCGCGCCCGTCGCCTCGATATACGGGAACCGCGGCTCCGGCCCGGCCTTCCGCTGCGCCGTAGGAGCCGTGCTCACGCTCGCCGCATGCATCAACAGGCTCTGCACATTCCACTCGCCCGCCGCATTCCGCACCAGGTTCAAACTCGGCGCCTCAAACGTCATCGACGAGAACTCCACGTGCCGCCGCCACAACGAGCTCGGCCGCAGCGTCACGTCCACCACATTCGCCCGAATAATCGGCTCCGACCCGAACGCCGGCTCCTCGCTCACCACAAAATTCTGCAGCGTGAACCCCGGCATCGGCAGCAGATGCATCGTCACGCCATCCAGCTCCACCGGCCGCCCCAAACTCTGGCTGATGCTCGTAGCAATCCGCCGCTTCAGCCGATTCACATTCAGCAGCGGAGGCGTAAACAACAGCAGCAGCACCGCGAGCAACACGCACAGCACAACCACCCACCGCCGCCGCCACCGCGACGGTCGCTCGATCTCCACGTCCTCGTCTGTAAGTTCGATGCTCAAGTCGTCCGCAGCTGAGTACTTCCTAATCCCTGTTCCCTAATCCCTCTTCTTACCGAATCACGTGGAACGTCCGCATCCACCGCGTGCCCGTCAGGATGTGCGTCACAATGTGGAACATGAAACTGATCCGATCGCCAATCGAAGTCTTATTCTCCTGATCCGCCGGCGTCTCAAATGACCAATACACAAACAGCGGCCGCCCCAGAATATTCTGCTGTGGCACGAACCCCCAGTAGCGCCCGTCCAGGCTCTGCGTCCGGTTGTCGCCCATGGCAAACACGTACCCCGGAGGCACCACCAGGTCATCGCCCTGGATATGCTCTGGCAGCTCCTCACGCCAAACCTCCGTCACCTGCTCATCCGGCCCCGGCGTCACCGACGGAAAATCATCCCGATACGGCTGGTACCCAGTCAGCAGATTCCCATCATCCGTTGGCTGGATCGCATACGGCTCATTCTGCGCCACGCCATTCAGATACACCACGCCATGCCGCAGATGAATTCTGTCTCCCGGAATCCCAATCGCCCGCTTCACCAGGATCAAATCCGGCGACTCCGGGTTCGGCTTGTAAAACACAATCACGTCGCCCCGCTTCACCGGCCGATAATGCACAAACGGAGCCCACTTCGTAGGCGGCGCCAGCGTAATCCGATCCACCACCACGTGGTCCCCAATCAGCAGCGTGTTCAGCATCGATCCCGACGGAATCTCAAAGTTCTGAAAGATGAACCCGAACACGAACAGCCCAATCGCCAGGATCGTGCAAATGGAAGCCAGCGCCTCCAGCGGCGTCTCCGCCACTTCGTCCTTTACCTTCACCGGCACAGCTGGCCCGGCAACAGCGCTCTCCGCCTGCAACGGTCTTTGGCTACTCAACGAACACATCTCCTAATCAAATCGATGCCTGCTCTCCAGAAGCCTGCTCTCCAGAAGTCCCCGCTCTCCAGAAGTTCCTGTTCTCCAGAAGCCTGCTCTCCGAAGGTGCTGCTCTTCCGGATTAGCAGGGGGCTTTAGCCCCCTGAAAAGCCGCCACCCCAGAAGGGGCTTTAGCCCTGGGCTTTCTCCCCGGCGCGTACCACCCTAAGTGTACCCCGCCACCCCACCAACCCTAATCCCTGTCCCCTAATCCCTAATCCCTACTTCCTGCTTCCCGCCTTCACCGCGTCACATGAAACGTCCGCCCCCACCGCGTCTCGCTGAAGAAGTGCGTCACCTCGAACACCAGAAACCGCAGCTTGTCCCCCACCGACGTCTTATCCCCCTCATCATCCGGCGTCCTGAACGACCAATACACAACCAGCGGCCGCCCCAGAATATTCTGCTGCGGCACAAACCCCCAGAACCGCCCATCCAGGCTATTGGTCCGGTTATCTCCCATGGCAAATACCATCCCCGGCGGCACCACCATGTCCTCGCCCTGGATATACTTCGGCAGCTCATCCGCCCAATCCATCATCCGGTTGTCGATCACCTCTGACTCCACGCAGGCCTTGTCCTGGCAGTCGCCGCGTCCCGCTAAATCATCGCTCCCAGACCGCCGCAGCCCCACCAGGTCAGAAGGGAAGTCATCCCGGTACGAGAGCAGCTGCGCCTCCGTCGGCTGGATCGCATACGGCTCCGTCTGCGCCACGCCATTCAGATACACCACACCCTTGCGCAGATGAATCCGATCGCCCGGGATCCCGATCGCCCGCTTCACCAAAATCATGTCCGGCACTTCCGTATGCGGCTTCATGAACACAATAATGTCGCCCCGTTGCACCGGCCGATAATGCACAAACGGTGCCCACTTCGAAGCCGGCGCGAGCGTCGTCCGATCCACCAGCACATGATCGCCCACCAGCAACGTATTCACCATCGACGGCGAAGGAATGTCAAAGTTCTGAAACATGAACCCGATCACAAACAGATACACCGCCACCATCACGCACAACGAAGCCAGCGCCTCCAGCGGAGTCTCCGACACCTCAGCCTTCGCCCCAGCCGCCTCCACCCCACCCACCACCCGCTCCTCACCCACCACCCGCGCAGAACCCAAACCATCCTCCCAAACCAAACCCAAAACGCCCTGCCAGTGTACCCCCCACCACCACGCTGGGTGCCCCATATCTCGATTCTGAGATGTGGGTATCGCGCGTATAGCGCGACCGCTCCCGCCCAATTCCACGGACCACCACCAACCCGGGTACCTCATACCTCGATTCTGAGATGGGTACATCGCGTTGTAGCGCGACCGCTCCGCCCATCTCCACGGACCACCATAGACCCGGGTGCCCCATATCTCGATTCTGAGATGTGGGTATCGCGCGTAGAGCGCGACCGCTCCCGCCGACTTTCGGCCGCTTCCATGCCCCACCAAAAATAAATCCCCCAAACCACCCCCCCAAAACAACCCAAAATCCGCATGTCAACCCCCCAACCACCGTCCGACCCCATAAAACCCGCACCACCACTGCCGATTTCTCATTCCAGCCGTTGGCATACTTACCCCCACCAACCCTCTATAATTGAATTACCTCCCAATCACCGAACGAGCCCAACCCCCAGGCGAACGCCCGGAAGGGCCAACGGCCCAATACATCACAGCCTAGGCCGAAGGCCTGGGTAACCAGACCCCAAACGAAAAGGGCCAACGGCCCGACATATACCCAAGGGGGCAAGGCCCCGCCAACGACAAAAACCGGGGGATACTTTGCCCCCTAACCCGTCTGAAAACATCAAGTTACGCCCCAAAAACACTCCTACGAAGGGGATACTTTGCTATCTAACCCACCTCGATCCAATTACTTACGCCCCAAAATCACTCCCAGGGGAGGGGGGTACCCTACCGCAGCACCCGCCAGCTGCGAACCCCTGCCCGAACCACACTCCGCATCCGCGCCCACACCGACCGCCCCTGGATCTCCTCAACCGGCGGCAGCGTGAAGTACACCACCAGCGGCCGACCCACAATCGCGCTCCGCGGCACAAACCCCCAATAGCGACTGTCCTCGCTATCGTTCCGATTGTCGCCCAGCACAAAATACTCGTTCGGCGGCACAATCACATCCCGATCCACCACCGAACTCCGCAGCCGGATCCACCACCGCAGATCCACATTCGGGTCCGCCTCCAGCAGGGAAGGGAAGTCATCCCGAAACCCATTCGGCCGGCTCGGCGTGTAGTACGCATACGGCTCGTCGATCACCTTGCCATTCACCAGCACTCTCCCGCCGCGCATCCGAATCCGCTCCCCCGGCAGCCCCACCACCCGCTTCACCAAGTGCAGCTTCTGATCCACCGGATAATGAAACACCACTAGGTCCCCGCGCTTCACCCGCGCTGGCGGCAGCACCAGCCGATCCAGCTCACCAGAAGGTGCATACGACTGCTTGTCCACGAGCAGAAAATCCCCCACCCGCAGCGTCGGATCCATCGACCCCGATGGAATGCGGAACGGCTGCACGATGAACGTCACAATAAAGATCGCGAAGATAACAATCTCCAGCACCGACTTCAGCGCCGTCAGCGGACTGTCCTGCTCCACCGTCGCATGATGCGCTGAACTCAACGCTCCAGACCCTCATTCCAGTGCAGCAACGCCAGCTCCGCCGCTCGCTGCTGCGCCTCCTTCTTACTCGACCCGTCAGCCGAAGCCAGCACCCGCTCGCCAGCCTCGTTCTCCAGCCGCGCCTCCACCGAAAACACCCGATCATGCGGAGGTCCGTTCTGCGCCGCGTCGATATACCGCAGCTTGCCCGCGCCCTCAGCCTGCACGCGCTCCTGCAGCAGCGTCTTGTGGTCCCGCATCGCACCGCGTCCAGCGCCATCCGCCAGCGCCGCGCGCATCGCTTCCATCTCCGGCTGCACCAGGTAGCGTTCCGCAATCGCCCGCAGCGCCTGCAACCCTTCTTCGCCCGCATCCAGATACACCGCGGCTAGCACTGCCTCGGAAGCATTCGCCAGCAGCGCCGGCTTCTTCCGGCCACCGTTCTGCTCCGCGCTCCTGCCCATCAGCAGCGCGTCGCCCAAGCCAAGCTCAACGCCCATATCGGCCATCCGCTTACGGCTCACCAGGTTCGACCGCAGCCGCGTCAGCTCACCCTCGCTGCAGTGCGGAAACTCCCGAAACAGCGCCTCGGTCACCACCAGCCCCAGCACCGCATCGCCCAGGAACTCCAACTGCTCATTGTCCGTTCCCGGAGCATTCCGTTGATCGCGCTGCTCCGGATGCGCTGGCAGAATCACCGCCGGAACTCCATGCCGCGCCTCGTACGTATGCGACCGATGCGTCAGCGCCAAACTCAGCAGCTCCGGTCGCCGAAACCGATGCCCGAGCTTGGCTTCCAGCTCGCGCCACTCAGCCCTCATCTCCGGTGCTGCAGCAGCTGGTCGTTTCTTTGCCTTCTGCTTCCTGCGCGCCGTCGTCATCGCCCTTCATCCTCAGGTCCCAACCCGCAGGTCCTGACCTCTACTCTACTCGGGCGTTCGCAGCCTTCCTGCACAGGCGAACCTTACGCGGAACACACGCCTCAACCTACTGAGGATTCGACGGCTTATACGCTTCTTTCTCTGCCTTGCCCGTAGGATCGAACGGCTGATCGTCGTCCGCCGGCTTCTCCCGCTTTGGCAGCAGGAACGGCCGCGCAATCCCACTTTCGGCCGCCTGCTTGGTGTCCGGCAGACTGTCGCGCGTCACCAGCGCCGCCTTGTACTCCGCAACGGCCTTCTCCCGATCCGGAGGAGTCATCGTGTCATACAGCCGTCCCAAATAGATGTGGCTCCAGGCCAGCGTCCGAGGATCCTTGCTCAGCGTCAGCGTCTGCTCAAAGCCCTTCGACGCCTTCTCTGGATCGCCCTCCATCAGGTCGATCCGAGCCAGCAAGTACGTAGCGTCGGCATGGTCCCCCGCAGGATCCGCCAGCGCCTTCTCGGCAATGTCAGCCGCATCGTCCTTATCGCCCTTCATCAGGTCGAGCTCTGCAAGCTCCATCCCCTGAATCTTGTGCGGCTGCACCTCCGGCCGCAGTGGATCCGCCGGAACGCTCTTCACAAACAGAATCTGCTCAGCCGCCTTCTTCTCCCGCTGCACATCCATGCCGTAGATCATCGGTGCCATCTCATCCCGCAGACCATCGCCATTGTGCTGCATGTTGCTCAGCCCTAGGTAGAAGTACCGAGTCAACACCCATCCCTGCCGTTCATCCAGGGTCACCAGGTTGTCGCGCGCAACATTCGTCTTGGCATCGTAAGCAGCCTTTTCGATATCGTAGTTCGCGTCCTCCTCACGAGACCGCGTCCCGCCGTACTTCTTCGGTGCAGGATCTGGAATCACGTACATGTGCGCCTCAATCGCCTTGATCACGCACTCCGACATCAGCGCCACAATGTCGCTCTTATAGAAGAACTCCAGCGGAGCGTCCTGGACCGTCTCCAGCAACGGCTGCATGCGCTCCATCGCTGAGCCGCGGCTGTACACCAGCGGCTCCACAACATAGTGCAGATAGATGTGCCGAATCTGTGCCATGCTCACCGGATCGCCAGTCGTGCTGTTATCCGGGGACATCACGATGATGTAGTCCGTACCATACACGCGCGCGTTGGTAAGGTTCGGCGAGAGCATTGGCTCCAGCAGCACCAGGAACCGCCGCCCATCGAAGGTGCTTACCGGCTGATGCAGGAACAGGTTGGTCGCCAGGATCATGTCCGTCATCGGATCATGCACCCGCGCCGTCAGCGCCTCATACTCTGGACGATGCTTCAGCCACAGGTAATGCAGCTGAATGTCCTCAGCGAACGTGCGCAACAGCGGCAACACATTCACCACCGCCGCGGCTTGCGGCGGCAGCTGTGTCAGATCGACATTGGGCGTCAGCTCCGGAGGCGGCGACAGGTAAAGCGCCAGCGATACATACTGTCCAACATCCAATCCCATGTCATTCAGGTGATGCTTGGAGATGTAAGCGCACAACTGGTCACGGCTGTTTCGAGCGTCTTCTGAAGCCGCCAACGCAGCATTCACGTCGGCCCGCACCGCCGCGCGCACCGGCGCAGACTTATCCAGGTCCGCATCGTATCCACACGCATTCAACGCGACCGCAATCTGAAACAGCGGCTCGCTCACTTCCAACGTCACCGCCGCGCCGCCTCGCTCGATCTTCGCCACCGCCGGACGGTTCGCGGGGTTGATGTCAATCTGGTGGCTGGCCATCGCCTGCGGCTGCTCTGGCACGGAAGCCGGCGCTGTCGCCGACGAGGAGGACGAGGAGGACGACGAGGACGACGAACTCTGCGCCTGCGCACGGCCGCAGAACGCCGCTGCAACACCCAGCAACAGAACGCTAGACGTGCGCAGAAACGTCCGCGCCGTCTGCTTCGGAACAGGTTGGGCTATCGGGCAAAGGCGATAAGAGGGCGAGAGGTTCACGATACGGGTTCGACGCACTGCTACAGTCTATGGAAGCCGATACAGCCTGCGCAATCCGCCGTGTCGCCGAGCCCGCTCACCCTCGTACCGAAACTCCGGTATAGGTGATCACCACATGGCCGCGTACCGGAACGCCAAACACCGTCGCAGGAGCGAAAACGCTGCTCAGCAGGTTGTTCTCAACCCGCACAATCACCGCGCTATCGGTCGAGCCCTCGAGGATCGTGTAGCTATACACGCGACCGCTGCTATCGACCATCGCATCGACAACGATCGGCACATCGCGTTTCGTGCTAATCGGCTCCGGCGGCACCTGCGAGTACAGAAACCGCGGCGCCACAAGGTGTGCCATCGCGTCATCATTCGCAAGTACGGCCATAGGAGCTCCGAACATCCAGAACAAGCCGCCCGCCAGCACGAGGCTCATCGCGAAACCACCGCTAAGGCGCAGCGCAAGCGGCGCAATCGACGTCCGCCAGATCAAAAGCATTCGCTGGAAGAACGGCAAGTGCGCGCCCCGCTCCCGCTCCGCAGCAATGGCCGCCCGCAAACGGGCCTGCAGCCTCGCCGGCGGTGCCTGAGGCCCAAGATCCCCCAACGACCGCTGCACTTGCCGCCAGACATTGAAGTCCTTCGCGCAATCATCGCAATCTTTCAGATGACGAGAGATTGCCGCCATCTCCACCCCGCTCACCGCACCATCCAGATACGCGGAGAATCCAGACCGCACCGCCGCACATTCAGCGACCGGAGCATCCGCGCCGCGCGACGACGACCGCTGCGAATTCTGACTTGGCCACTTCATCGTGTCACCAATTTTGCTGGCTCTGCCCTGCGGGATCCCGCGGCGTTCATCGCGTCCGCGTCTTCGCGCAAAGCCTCGCGAAGTGCAGCCCTTCCCCGCATCAAACGGCTCTTCACCGTCCCGAGATGGACGTTAAGCATCTCGGCAATCTCCTCGTACCCAAACCCTTCAATCTCTCTCAGCACGACAACCTCGCGATACGCCTCTGGAAGAGTACGCAAAGCGGCGACAACTCGTTCCCCAAGCTGCGCATGCGCCGCGCACTCAAACGGCGACGCATCCCGCGCCGCCAGCCCATCGGCCATGCAGAAGGTCTCGCCTTCCTCATTCTCCAGCTGGGCGTCGATGGTCAGTTCCTGCCGCTTGTGCCGGCTCCACCAGCGGCGCTGATTGCTCGCCTCATGCAGCGCGATCCGGTAAATCCACGTCCGCAGGCTTGCCTCGCCGTGGAAGCTCGAGATGTTGCGAAACACCTTAACAAACACTTCCTGCGTTACATCCGCAGCATCGGCCGGGTCGCGCAGGCTGCGCGCCATCAATGAATAGATTGGGTGACTGTATTGAGCCAGCAGCAGCGCAAACGCCTGCTCGGATCCAGCCTTCAGCTCCGCGACGAGCTCCTGCTCATCTGCACGGATTCCGATCGCGCTTGCCAGATCGCTCATCGCTGTCCCCAACGGCGGAGGGAAGACTTCCCACCCGCGAATGCTATTAAAGTAGGCGCTGGCCGCATCATCTGTCCAGCGTTGCCACTCAGCCCGGTAGCCGATATAGACTCGCCTCGTAGCCAATTCGTGAGACCCGCAAACGTCAATCTGCAGTTCCATGCCAGACCCACCACCTTAGACACCGCGCCGAACCCCTTTGTTCCTTGCATTGGTTTGACTTGCCAGCGCCCATCCGCGAGAATAAGAAGGTCCTCTCAATGAGTGGGCCTGTGGCGCAGCTGGGAGCGCGCTTCCATGGCATGGAAGAGGTCATCGGTTCGATCCCGATCAGGTCCACCAAACAACCCCCTGACATGGAATAAGCGACATCGGTCCTCCAATCCGAGGACTTTCGTGTCTTAGTGACAAACCCCTCCCAATTGCTTTCAAATGAACGGCAAGCCACCCACCAAGGCCAAGCTCTTCCTGGAATGCAACGAACCATGCGCCCACCCCGTTCCCCCAACGAAATAACCCCAGACGCTCCATCTCCATCGAATCGCCGCCAGCCAATCGGCTCGCAGATCCTGTGCGTCCGCGGCCTGACACTATTCGCCGGACTCCTGTTCGGCGCCGCGACCCTGAATGCGCAGCAACTCTCCCCCACGAATCCGCCAGCCTTGATGTCCGAGTTGCATCAGGCCATTGCCATCGCCGAGCACGGCGATGAAACCCGAGCCTTAGCTCTCACCCGCGACCTCCTCGCACGCCACCCAAACTTCGAGCCCGCCCTCAAATTTCAAGGCGCCGTCCTCGAAGACCTTGGCAACGAATCGGACGCCATCGCCTCCTTCCAGGCCGCGCTCAAGCTCGCCCCAACCGATCCTGAGCTGCTCTTCAAAGTCGGCCTCTATCAACTCCAGACTGGCCATAATCCCGAAGCCATCAATCTCCTCTCCCGCGCCCTGAAATACACCCCTCGCGATCGCGACACGCTCTACTATCTCGCGCAGGCCTACCACCTCAACGGCGACAATGACCTCGCGCTCAAGACCATCCAGCAGTGCCTCAAAGTCGATCCCGACAACGCATCCGTGTGGCAGAAGTACGGCGAACTCCTCTGCAGCTCTGGCGACAACCAGGCTGCAATGCAGTGGCTCCTCAAGGCGCAGCGATCCGACCCAACCCTCGAACGCATCGACTTCGATCTGGGCGTTGCGAGTTTCAGAGCCATGAACCTCGACCAGGCGTTGCAATACTCCACGCAGGCAGCACAGCGGAGACCGAACGACCTAACCGCGCAGGCGCTCCTGGCCGCCGTCTACGTCAAGCTCGGCAAGTGGCAGGACGCCGCACCCATCTTCCGTTCCATCCTCCAGCTCAAGCCAGACGACGCGCCCTCCCTCCTCGGCCTTGGCCAATGTGAACTCGAGCTCAAGAACTACCAGCAAGCCGCAAACCTGCTGGAGCAACTTCTCCGTCAGGACCCCACCCAGATCCTCGGGCACTTCTACCTCTCCCGCGCCTACGCAGGCCTCGGCAGAACCGCGGATGCGAAGTATGAGGCGGACCTCCACCGCACCATGCTGGAACAGGCCTCAGCCTCCGGTCCGCAGGCAGATGCCGACAAGGAGAATAAAGTCTGGGACCAGGCTCGCCAGCTGCTCCTCGATAACAAGGAGTCGGCAGCGCTGCAGCTATTTCGCGATCAGTCGACAGGCCCGTTCGCCACACCCGCAGGCGCCTATGTCCTCACAGGCACCCTCTACTCCTCGATGGACAGGCCTAACGACGCGGAGCGTTGTCTTCGCAAGGCGCTCGAACTCGACCCCAACGTCCGCGGCGCGCATACGTCACTAGGCATCCTCGCATTCCAGCAGGGCAATCCAGACAAGGCGGAGAGCGAATTCAAAGCCGAGCTCGCGATCCACCCCAATGATCAATCTGCGCTCGCTGAACTCGGCGCGGTTCGCTATCACCAGGGCCGCTGGTCCGACGCCGCAAATCTGCTGGCCAAGTCCAGAACCACCGATCCATCCCTCTTGTTCATCCTCTGCGATTCCTACTTCCACCTCGGCGACGTGAAAAATGCGGACCTCACCGCCGAACTGCTAGTCGCATACTCCAAGAATCAGCCAGAAGTAATCCAAGGTGTCATCGACCTGCTGAATCGCAACCAACAGCAGGACCTGGCTCGCAAGCTACAGCAGGGCCAGCACTCCTGAAGACCAAGCATCACCGCTCATTGGGAACTTTGCGAAGCCTCGCGTATCGTCAGCACCTGGTCGGCCTTTACATCGTGAAGAACCTGCTTGATCCCCGTCGGCCACGACAGCTCAATCCGATCAATCACCGCATCCTCACCCAGCCCGAAGTAAACACGCTTATCGCTGGATGAGTTGTAGCTCAGAGCCGTAGTCGCCTCGTTGTACTGACTCCCATGTGCCGTCGTAATCTTCACCCTCGTTCCAAGCCCATCGCGATTGTCCTTCACCCCCACCAACTTCAGGATGATCCAGTGATGGTCGCTCTGCGTGCGGTTCATAAGAATCTTAGGCGCCCCATTCAGCACCGTGACCACCACATCCACCTTCCCATCATTGTTCAAATCCCCAAACGCAGCCCCGCGATGAGCCGCACCGAGAGCAAAGTCCGCCCCTGCTGCACCACTCACATCCTCGAATCGGAAGCCTCCCGAATTCCGGAAAATCCTGTTCGGCATCCGGTACGGTCGATGCTCCACGTCTTCGGCATTATCCAGAATCGCCGCGTCCGCCGTGAACAAATCCTTCAGCCCATCATTGTCAAAATCAAACGCGCCCACGCCCCACGCGGTCAGACTTGCAGTCGCCGCCGCAAGGCCCGACGAACTAGTGACGTCGCTGAATTGTCCCTTCCCCTCATTCTTGTAGAGCGGAAACGTATCGCCAAACATCGCGGTATGAATAATGTCGGGCAGCCCATCGTTATTGAGATCGCGAAAATCCGCTCCCATGCCCGCAACCGTCTTCCCCGTATCGTTGTACGCGACGCCCGCGTCCGAAGCCGCATCCGTAAACGTCCCGTCGCCGTTGTTATGCAACAGAAAATTCGGATACGTGTCGTTGGAGACGAAGATGTCCGTAAAGCCGTCGCCATCATAGTCCGCAAACGCCACGCCCATGCCCTTACCCACATACTGCCCAATGTGCGACGCCGCCGAAACATCCGTAAACGTTCCATCCCCATTGTTGCGATACAGAATGTTAGGCGTGCCCTGAAAATCACTCGGCGAACAATACGTAGGCAGCTTTCCCACCGTGCACGCAGCGGCAGTCTTCAGGTCATAGTTCAGGTAGTTCACCACCAGCAAATCAAGCAACCCATCATTGTTGTAATCGAACCACCCAGCAGCCACAGCCCATGCCTTGCCAATCCCCGGCACCCTCCCCGCGACACCCGCCTTCTCCGTAACATCCGTGAACGTCCCATCCCCGTTGTTATGGAAAAGTTGATTGCGATTGAACCCAGTCACGTAAAGATCAACAAACCCATCATTGTCGTAATCCCCCGCAGCAACCCCCATCGAATATCCAATACCAGCCAGGCCAGCCTTCTCCGTAACGTCCGTAAACGTCCCATCCCCATTGTTATGAAACAGCCGATTCGAAAAGCTTGCATCCGTCTTCTGCAGGGAAGGGATAGCAGCGCCGTTCGTGAAGAAGATGTCCAGGAGCCCGTCGTTGTCGTAATCAAACAACGCGACGCCGCCAGTCATCGTCTCGATCGAGTAGCGATGAGGACTCACACTGTTCTTCAGCATGAAGTCAATCCTCGATTTCTTGAGAGCATCCTCAAAAACAATCGCCCCACCCTTCGACGAAGCGCCCGAGGAAGCCAACTTCTGAGTCGTCTGCGCGCACAACTCACCGCCACTGCTCCAAAAGCAGAGTGCCATGCAGGCTGCGATGATTGCGCGGGAAATAGTCACAGGATCAACGAGCGGTCACAATCGAAAAGGAGTAGTCCATCGAGAGCATCTAATCGTATCGTAAGAACTCCTACCCCTTTCCGTATCCGCTGGAGGAAGTCGTCGAACGATTTCGTTGTCGATAGGCCGGACGACCTCAAGCATTCTTCCCGCCCCGCACCAGCCACTGATCCAACATCGTCGCAACTACAATCGCCAGCCAATACGCCACGATATTTTTCAACGAAAAATATCGCCCAAGCAGAAGCCGCCCAGCCAGCGTCAATCGGAAAGCATCCACGGCCGGTACATGCCACAACCGGCTGAACTCGACCACTGCTGCCACCGCCGCAGCGAGAAAGCCCAGACCCCCTGCACTCAACTTCGGAAGCCACATCGCAATGAGCCAGTACACCGCCATCGCCCACAGCGCCGAACCCCCATACTTGAACCAGAACGGCGACAGACCCAGCGGGGCCATCCGCCACGCAAGCCCCAGCGGAATCGTCACAACCAGGAGTAGCACATAGATTGAACGGCGTCGCGGGATGTTCACTCGAACCATATCAAGTTAGGAGAAACTTCATTGGTTCAAGATAAACCGATAAACTGTAACTCCCGCTTGATCGCGCCATGGCTTCGAATAACTTTCCGTGCGGTTTACCCTTAGGGTGGCTGCTCTCATCATCATGTCCCGTCGAATCGAACAGGAGAATCAAACCACATGAAATCGTTTGGCTACGCCGCGCAGACCAAGACCTCGCCACTCACCCCGTTTCACTTTGACCGCCGCGAACCGCGCCCCACCGACGTCGTCGTTGCAATCGACTATTGCGGCATCTGCCACTCCGACATCCATCAGGTTCGCGACGAGTGGGGTGGCTCCATGTACCCCATGGTTCCCGGCCACGAGATCGTCGGGCGCGTCACAGCCGTCGGTTCCTCCGTAACCAAATTCAAGCCCGGCGATCTCGCCGGCGTAGGCGTCACCGTCGAAACCTGTATGTCCTGCGAGAACTGCAAAGCCGGCGCAGAGCCCTACTGCGTCAAAGGCATGGTCGGAACCTATAACGCCAAAACTTACGAAGGCGAAATGACCTACGGCGGCTACTCCGACACCATCGTCGCGCCCGAACACTACGTCTACACCATCTCCCCCAAGCTCAATCTCGCCGCCGTCGCGCCCCTCCTCTGCGCCGGCATCACCACCTGGTCGCCCCTGCGCCACTGGGGCGTTGGCCCCAACAAGAAAGTCGGCGTCGTAGGACTCGGCGGCCTGGGTCACATGGGACTCAAATTCGCGCACTCCCTCGGCGCCCACGTCGTCCAGTTCACCACCTCCGAGAGCAAAATCGACGACGCCAAAAAGCTAGGCGCCGACGAAGTCGTCATCAGCAAAGACGCCGCCGCCATGGCCAAACACGCCAGCAGCTTCGACTTCATCCTCGACTGCGTCTCCGCCCCCCACGACATCAACGCCTACCTCGGACTCCTCCGCCTCGACGGCGCCCTCTGCCTCGTCGGCCTCCCCGACCAGCCCGTCGCCACCTCGCCCTTCGCCCTCGTCACCAATCGCCGCTCGCTCTCCGGCTCCATGATCGGCGGAATGAAAGAGACTCAGGACATGCTCGACTACTGCGCCGAAAAGAACATCGTCTCCGACATCGAACTCATCGGCTACGACCGCCTCGAGGAGGCCTACACCCGCGTCGTCAAAGGCGACGTAAAGTATCGCTTCGTACTCGACGGCAAAACCCTGAAAGCCTAGCCGGCAATACCCTGAAAGCCTAACCCCAACTCCACAGATCCCCAAGCGCTTCGCCTCACTTCAACGTGACGCGAAGCGCTTCATCTTTCTGCAGGTATCCCTTCCGCCGAAACCAGTCCTCCATCGACTCCCGCAGCCGATCTACCGGCACACGATTCCCAATCTCCATCACACCATCTGCAGTTGGCAGCGTGTCATCGAAGACCGCATCATTCGTGAAATTGCGCATGGCAAAGTTGTCCAGCCACTTGATCGGGCAGGGCATCACAGCATCTTCGCTGTTTCCATATTCCACAACGACCTTGCGCTCAAACATAGCGTTGTCTCTAAACGAACTGCACAAACATCGGAGTATCGATCGCAAACGACTTCGGCGTCTCGCCCAGCCGCCCCGTCGCCGGATCATGCGCGAACACCGTCACCGTAGACGTCCCCTGGTTCGCGCACAGCAGCCACCGGCGCGAAGGATCAAACGCAAAGTGCCGGGTCAGTCCACCACCACTGGGCACTCGTTGCTGCTCCGTAAGCAATCCCGTCGAAGCGTTCACCCGATACACCACCAGCGAATTCTCGCCGCGCGTATTTCCGTAAACAAACCGGCCGTCAGGGCTCACCACAATCTCGCAGCCAGTACTCCCCGGCAATGCAGCACGCGATGCCAGCGTCGAGATCACGCTCTCTTTCCGCAACACCGGCGCGGGTGCCCCATTGTTTACGTTCCAGTCATACAGATCAATCGTGCAGTCCAGCTCGTGAATGCAATACAGCCACAGCCCATTCGGATGAAACGCAAGATGCCGAGGGCCCGACCCAGCCCGAGCCGCAAAACGCACCGGGGCCTCCATCGGCCGCGCCGCCCCCGGATGAATGCGAAAGACCTCGATCGCATCTTCACCCAGGTTGCACGCCAGCACGAATCGGTTGTCCGGCGAAATCACCGCGCAATGCATGTGCGCCGCATCCTGCCGAGCCGTGTTAGGCCCAACCGCGCCGCAAGCCGCATTGCCGTGGCAATCAAAAAGCCCCGCGCTCCGCAGCTCGCCCCCGCTCCCGAGCCCGAACGCCGCAAAGCTTCCTCCGCCATAATTCGCTACAAACGCACTCTGCCCCGTCGCGTCAACGGACACGTAACAAGGGCCATTGCCTTCGCTGCTCACTCGCTCCACCGGCGTCAGCGCAGCGCTCTTCGCATCCAGCCGGAAGCTGCACAGCGCTCCATCCCCCGCCGGATTCTCATTCACCGCATAAAGTAGGGGCAGCCGCGGATGCATCGCCAGAAAGCTCGGATGCGGAGTCACCGCAGCGACTTCGATCCCACTCAGCTCGCCGCTCCCAGCATTCCACCGAGCGCGATAAACGCCCTTGTCCGTCCCCGTTCCCAGCAAAACCCACCGCGGATTCTCGGTTACCGGACTCGCCAGCGCTCGCAGCGCAAACGGAAACGCCGCCGCCGACGCAAGAAATTGCCGACGGCTTTTCAAATATTCGTTGGAGGTCTTAGGTCCCATCGAGCCTAAGCGGACTCGGCGACCGTCTGCGGTTCGCCGGGCAATTTGAAGTCGAACTCCCCAGGATAAGCACCGCGCGTGACGACCGGCAGAGTCGGAAGGTTGGCGGTATGTCCCGCCTCTTCCATCACCCCGTTCACCTCGCGCAGCACCTCATCCACCGTCATCGTATACATTTCGCGGCCATTGTCGTAGCCGCTCTCAATCGCCTGTTTCAAGTAGCGTCCCGCCGCCTGCGCCGCCAGGTAGTCGGTGATCACCTTGCCGGTCCGCCTCTTATGCTCAACCCACGCCAGGTTCGGCATCGCAATCCACAGCGGCTTGCCGTTGACTGCAAATCGAATATCGGTAGCATCGGCGTGGCGCGTCGCGATTGCCACGACGGTGCCCTTCCAGACACAATGCAATTTCTCTGAGGTCCATCGGTCGGTGGCTACGAAATCTTCATACATGGCCCCTTCAGATTATTCGCACCATGACATCGAAGCAAGCCACACCCCCATCAAACTTCGTTCCTCTACCTGTTATTTTCGCTCCATCGGCTAACCCTTCGTCATTTACCCTAGTCTGTAGGAAAGTCCCGAGCATACCTGGCGCCATAAAGCCTTCAGAAGGTTCACCGACCCGATTCAAAGGACATAATCGTGCGTAGACAACTCCCCCTACTCCTCCTTTCCTTCCTTACCCTCGTCCCCTTCGCATACTCCCAGGCCCCTGCAGCCAAACCCGCAGCTCCGCCGTCGGATGTCCTGATCTTTGCCAACGGCGACCAGCTCACCGGCAAGCTCGACAGCGTGAAGGATGGGAACGTCATCTTCAAGAGCGACATGGCCGGAACCGTCACCATCTCCATCGACAAAATCAAGGAGCTGAAGTCCGGCGCTGAGTTCGCCCTGCTCCGCAAGGGCGCCGTCCCGGGCAAAACCCACGTCCCCGAAGGCACCGTCGTGGTCGCGGACAAGAAACTTACCCTCACCCCCGCTCCCAACGAGCCGCCCGCCGTCGTTCCTGCCGAAGATGTCGCCTACCTCATCGATCGCGCCTCCTTCGATAACCAGATGAACCACCACGCCGGCTTCCTCACCGGCTGGGGCGGTTCCATTACTGGCGGCGCCAACATCGTCCGCTCCACCACCACCGGCACCACCTTCAATGTAGGCGTCGCCCTGGTGCGCGCCATCCCCACCGTCCCCTGGATGGCCCCCCGCAATCGCACCACCGTCGACGTCAGCGAGAGCTACGGCAAACTTTCCACTCCCGTCATCCCTCCAACCATCCCGCCAACCCCCGCCAGCGAGGTCCTCACCAACATCTTCCACGCAGACGCTGAGCGTGACGAATACTTCAACCCGCGGCTCTACGCCCTCGTAGACGCCTCCTTCGATCACAACTATGGTCAGGGCCTGCAGTTGCAGCAGGTATATGGAGGCGGCGTCGGCTACACCGCCATCAAGACCCCCAAGCAGGAACTCGACCTCAAAGCAGACGTCCACTACATGAAGCAGCAATACATCTCCACCACGGTCGACGGAGTCGTTACCACCACGCCTTCCACCAATATCATCGGAACCACGATATTTGAGGGCTACATCCGGAACTTGCCTCGCAAAATCCTGTTCACCGAGTCGTTGAACTACCTTCCCGCATGGAATGACTTCAAGGCCTACTCGGTCAATTTCAACGCGGCCCTCTCGCTTCCAGTGGTCAAACGCCTTGCCGCGACCATTTCCGTCGCGGATAACTACCTCAATGACCCGGCGGAGTACTACAAGAAGAACTCCTTCCAGTTCATCGCGGGCGTCACCTACGTGCTCCCATAACGCGCCTTTGACCGCGTTATGGGGTGTTCGAAGCTGTCCGGGATGTTCTAATGGATAGATGCGGGCTTATCGCCTCGCCAGTGTACGTTTAGGAGTTCGGATTTGATGTGTGATGTGCGGAAATTGGCAGTACGGCTGGTTCTCTCAGGATTAGCAGTTGGTTGGCTCGCCGGAGCAATAGCCCCAGCAAACGCTCAGACTGTGACCCAGACCCAGTCCAGGAAAAGAAAGCAAGAGTCCCACGCCCGCCACGAGACCAATGCAACCCGTCTCGCGCGCATTGCCCGTACCACCGAGGAAACCTACTCGCACCGCTACGAGATATTCGGTGGCGGCGGCTACCTTCGTTTTCGCAGCGGCGAGTACCTCCGCAAGAACAACGAAATCAGCTGGGCAACGGCCTTTAACTATTACCTCACGCACAAGTTCGCAGTGGTCGGCGACGCCCGCGGCTCGTTCGGCAACGCCCATGCCCTCACCAATAACGAGTACGGCGTCTACAACCCGCAGATCAACGAGTACACCTTTATGGGTGGCGTCAGCTATCGGTTCGTCGCCAAGGAAAAATTTGCCGTCAGCGCTCAGGCCCTCGCAGGCACCGGCTGGGGTATCTTCTCCGGCGGCAGCAAGGGGATTCCGGGAACGGATCTAGGCCTCTGGGAGAGCGGCTTGCGCCCCGCCTACTCGCTCGGTGTCAGCGCCGACTACAACCTCTATCCCAACCTCGCGCTCAGGTTCACCCCAACCTGGGTCGGCACCAATTTCGTGGGGCCAAACGGCAGCAAGATCCAGGACAACATTGGCTTCAACCTCGGCATTCTCTATCGTTTTGGCAAGCAATAGGATCCTTCCGGCCAAAATCCGGGCCAACCCTGCAGCCCCAAGCGTAAAATAGACGTATGTCCAAAGGTTGGGAATCCAAGAGTGTCGAAGAGCAGCAGGCCGAGGCCGCGACCCCGAAGCCTTCCAGCTCGGAGGTAACCCCCGAAGCAGTACGGGCCGACGCCGACCGCAAGCGGCGCCTGCAGGCCCTGGAAATGCAGCGGGAACGCGTTCTCTCCGAGCGCACCTCAAGCCCTCACCGCCGCAGCGCCCTCGAGCTCGCCCTCGCCACCATCGAGCGCGAACTCGAACAGCTCGGCTGGTCGATCAAGCTATAGCCCGTCCGGCAAGCTGTAGCCCGACGCCTAGCTCCTTCGCGTCAGCACAAACGGATTGGCCTGCGCCGTAGGCGTCAGCACCACACTCTGAATGCTCACATGCGCCGGCCGCGTCGCCGCCCACACAATCGCATCCGCAATGTCTTCCGGCTGCAGCGGATCGACATTCTGATACGTCTTCGCAGCCCGCGCCTCATCTCCCCGAAAACGAACCTTGCTGAAGTCGGTCTCCACCATCCCCGGATCGACTGACGTCACCCGCACCGCCGTCCCGTTCACGTCAATCCGCAGCCCATCCGAGATGAATCGCTCCGCCGCCTTCGTCGCGCAATAGACGCCCCCATTCGCGTAAGCCATGTGCCCCGCAATCGAGCCAAGATTGATCACGTGCCCGTGGTTGCGCTCCACCATCCCCGGCACGATCGCGCGCGTTACATACAACAGCCCCTTCACGTTCGTGTCGATCATCTCTTCCCAGTTCTCAATATCGTCCTCGTAGAGCTTCGTAAGGCCGCGGCTCAGCCCCGCATTATTCACCAGCACCTCCACCGCTCGCCAGGCCTCCGGCAAACCGTCAAGCATCCGCTTTACCGCCTCCCGCTCCCGCACATCGATCTCCAGCAGCAGCAGGTCCGCCGCGCCCGCATCCCGCAGCTCCGCCTCCATCGCCTGCAACCGCTCCAGCCGCCGGGCGCACAAGATCAATTTCGCTCCATGGCGCGCGAACTCCATCGCCGTCGCCGCTCCAATCCCTGAGCTCGCTCCCGTAACAAAAACAATCTTGCCCTTCATCGAAGTGCTCACATGTCCCTCCACTGCTCCAATTATTCTTGCACGCCACAAAACACGAAAGACCGCGAGTTCATCGCGGTCTTTCGTCTCCGTCCAACGTCTGCACGGGTTATTGAGGATTCGTAGAAGGTGGCTCCGTAATCACCGGCTGCGTCTCCTTCACGCCGATCGCCGCACCCGAAACAACTAGGTTCACGCGCCGATTCTGCCGACGCCCGTCCGCCGTGTCATTCGAAGCAACCGGATCAGCCTTCCCATAGCCAACCGCCGTAACGTTCCCCGCCGGCACGCCATTCTTGATCAGGAAGTCATGCACGGCGTTCGCCCGGTTCTCGCTCAGCTTCTGGTTATACGCATCGCCGCCCACAGAATCCGTGTAGCCCTCAACCTGGACCCGAAGATCCGGATAAAGCGTCAGGATCGTCGACACCTTCGCCAGCGCAATCTGCGCATCCGGCTTCAGCGTGTACCGGCCTGTGTCGAACAGCACATCGCCCAGGTTCACAATCAATCCGCGCGCACTCTCCGTAGTAGCCAGCACCGAGTTCAACTGCGCACGCAGCTTCTCGCGAGTCGCTGCCGCCTCCTGCTTGCTCGCCTCCGCCTGCTGCTGAGCCTGCGCCGCCTGTGCCCGAGCGTTCGCAGCTTCAGCGTCCGCTCGCGCCTTCGCCGCCTCAGCCTGGGCCTGCGCCGCCGCCGCCGCATCGGCCTGCGCCTGCGCGTTGCTCGCGTCCTGCTGCGCCTTTACCTTCGCATCCTGAGCCTCTTGCTGCCGCTGCTCTGCTTCCTTGCGCAACGTCACAATGCGCGCGTCCTCAGCCCTCTGGGTCGCCGACCGCGCATAGGTGAACTCCATCTTCACATCACGATGCTTGTTGGACTGAATGCCCTGCGCATTCTGAAGGTCGGTCGCAACCTCCTTCATAATGTCCGGAGCATACTGGTCCGCGCCTACAGACCTCGCAATGCGCTGCGCGTTGTACGCCTCGTAGAGAGCCAGCGGCGTGTGCTCCCGATCCGTGATAGGGAACTCCACCGACTTGGATCCCGATGTCGGAGCATACAGTCCCTTCGGCAGCAACTGGTAATGAATATTCACCTGTTGCAACACGCCGTTCGTCTTGTCCGTAAAAACATTCTGCAGCACCACCACGTCACTCGGCTGCGAAACCGCGTAGTACGGCTCAGCCGTAACGATCATGCCAAATGCCTGGAACCCCGTCGTCACATCGAGGCTCGCCTTATTCCCTGCAAGCTCCAGCTCTCCGAGGTTTTGCGGCCGCCCATCCGCCGAGATCGCCCACAGAACATACGTCAAATACTCCGGACCAAAGCCATTCGCCGGCGTCAGCCCTTCAAAATGTGCAGAGATTTCGGTCTTGCCCGTTACCGAATTCACCTTCGCATCGCCACGCGCACCCGGCAGCAGGTTCGTACCAACAAAGCCCACATGCGTCGATCCGCTACGATTGAAGTAGTTCACCGCGTCCAGTTGCCGTTCCACCACCTTCACGTGGTAGATGTAGACGCCCTTCGGCCCTTGAGCAATCACCTCTCCACTCGTGGCTCCTGGAGCGACCGTGGTGGGATTAGGCACCTGCGCCGCTGCCAACAGTCCAAAACCACCCAACAACAAAACCAATGCGGGTGCTGCCACTGCCATCTTCTTACTCGTGCCTGACATCGTTTCGATCTCCTTGGGCTTTTGCCGCCACATGCAGCTGCGGCGTTGTGTTGATGCTTCAATCGGTCGGATGCCCACCCGATCCCAAAAGGTGTCCCTCAATAAAAGTTCATAACAGGCAACCTATTCTGCGCATTGCGATTACACGGACCACCCAGCCTCATGCAACCTCCCATCCATGAAGTGGCAGCGATGCGCACTCCATCAGTGTCCGGCCGTGCCGCCAAATATCTCTTCCCCGAAACTCCATGCGCCGCCAATCGTCCCTATAATCGAGCTGTTGAGAGAGACCACGCGTGACTGAACCGATCGTCGAAATCTTAGGGCTGCGCAAGGTCTACGGCGGCAAAAATCCTGTGACGGCGGTCGATGGCATCGACCTCCGTGTGCCCGCGGGATTGATCTACGGCTTGCTCGGTCCCAACGGAGCCGGCAAGACCACCACCATCTCCATTGCCACCACCCGTGCCATTCCAACCGCCGGCTCCGTCAAAATCGCGGGCATCGACGTCGTCGCCCATCCCGCCCTCTCGCGCTGCGTCATCGGAGTCGTCCCGCAATACAACACCCTCGACCGTTCCTGCACCGTTTCCGAAAACATCTACTTCCACTGCCGATACTTCGGAATGACGAAAGACGAAGCCGCGCAGCGCACCGCTCAGCTGCTCGATCAGTTTCGCCTCAGCGATCGCGCCGCAGCCTATCCCCAGGCGCTCAGCGGCGGCCTCGCCCAGCGCCTCCAGATCGCCCGCGCCATCGCCCATCATCCGAAAGTCCTCTTCCTCGATGAGCCCAGCGCCGGCCTCGATCCCCAAAGCCGCATCGCCATGTGGGACGCCGTCCAGGCCCTCCGCGGAGAAGGCATCACCGTCGTCCTCACCACCCACTACATGGAAGAGGCGGATGCGCTCTGCGACCGCCTCGCCATCATCGACCACGGAAAAATTCTCATCGAAGACACTCCCTCTGCCCTCAAAGCCAGCGTCGGCGGAGACATCATCTACGACCTCCGCATGCGCGGCGTGCGCGATAGCGGCAACCTCGAGCGACAGCTCGCCACCATCGACGGCGTCACCCGCGTCGAAGTCATCGAGGGCGGCCTCCGCGTCCTCGCCCGCGTCCAGGACGGCCTCCTCGCCAGGGTAGTCACCACCGCCAACGAGTACGGCCTCCGAGACGTCACCACCACCGAGCCCACCCTCGAAACCGTCTTCATCCGCCTCACCGGAAGAGACCTTCGTGAGTAGTATGGAGAACGCGAGTAGCGTGCAGAACAGGATCCGGCCATGAGCGAAGCGATCGCCAACAGCGGCAACACAAAAATGGTGACCTACACGCGCGCCTTCTTCGGCCTGATGCAGCGCGACTTCCGCGTGCTTACGCGCGAAATCCTCCCCTTCCTCATCCGCGTCGCCATGAACCCGCTCCTCTTCCTCTTCGTCTTCACCTACGTCATGCCCCACATGACCGGCGGCTCCAAAATGAGCCCCGTAGCCGGCATGGCCGCAGCCGGCGGTGGCGGATTCGGCACCATCCTTCTTCCCGGCCTCATGGCCGTCGCCATCATGTTTTCCGGTATCGCCGCCGTCGCCCTTCCCCTCGCGCAGGAGTTCGGCATCACCCGCGAAATCGACGATCGCGTCATGTGCCCTCTCCCCATCGGCGCCGTCGCCATCGAAAAAATTGTCTTCTCCGCAATTCAAAGCCTGGTCGCCGCGGCCGTCGTCTTTCCCCTGGCCTACTTCATCCCCAGCACGCCAGTCCTCGCGCACGTCTCCAGCTGGCTGTTCCTCATCGCCGTGCTGGTCCTGGCCAGCCTCCTCGCAGGAGCGCTCGGCCTCACCATCGGCACCTTCGTCCAACCCAAGCAGATAGGCCTCATCTTCGGTGTCGTCATCGTCCCCATCACCTTCCTCGGCTGCGTCTACTATCCCTGGGCTGCCCTCCAAAGCATCCGCTGGCTGCAGATCGGCGTCCTCATCAACCCCATCGTCTACATGAGCGAAGGCCTCCGCGCCGCCCTCACACCCACCACCGGCCACATGCCCGCAGCCATGATCCTCGCGATGCTGCTCTTCTTTCTCGTCGTACTAACCCTCATGGGCCTCCGCGGCTTCGCCAACCGCGTCGTCAGCTAGCTCGATCCGCAATGGTCACGCGTTCGAATCCGGATTAGCAGTGGGCTTCAGCCCACTGAATCAAGCCCAACCAGCGAAGGGGCTTTAGCCCTGGCTTCCCCGCCTCGGCTCTACCGCTCCATCTTCGCCGCCAGATCCTTCGCGATCAAATCCCCATGGAACCGCCCATTCTCAATGAAGATCTCATTCGTCCGCTCGCCAGCCACCACCACCCCCGCCAGATAAATCCCCGGCACATTCGACTCCAGCGTCGCCGGATCGCACACCGGGCACCGCGCATTCGCATCATCCAGCTTTACCCCCAGTGCCTCGATAAACTCAAAGTCCGGATGATATCCCGTCAGCGCAAACACAAATTGGTTCGGAATCACCTTCGGCCCACCCGGCGTCAGCAGCGTCACCGCATCCTCGGTAATCTCGCTCACCTCCGTCCGAAAATGCGCGACCACCTCGCCATTCTTAATCCGGTTCTCAATGTCCGGCTTGATCCAGTACTTAATATGCCGATGCAGCTCCGCCCCGCGATGCACCAGCGTCACCCGCGCCCCATGCCGCCACAAATCCAGCGCCGCAATCGCCGCCGAATTCTTCCCGCCAATCACCACCACATCCTGCCCAAAGTAAGGGTGCGGCTCATGATAGTAATGCATCACCTTCGGCAGATCCTCGCCCGGAATATTCAGATAATTCGGCAAGTCGTAATACCCCGTAGACACAATCAGCTTCCGCGCCTTATGCGTCAGCTTGCGCCCAAACTTGTCCACAGCATGCACGACGAAAGCCCCATCCAACCCAGTCACCCGCTCCACCGTCTCGTACTGCCGCACGTCCAGCTTGTAGTACTCCGCAACCTTCCGGTAATACTCCAGCGCCTCCGACCGCGTAGGCTTCTGGTTCGGCGACGAGAACGGCATATCGCCAATCTCCAGCAACTCCGGAGTCGTAAAGAACGTCATGTGCGCCGGATAATGAAACAGCGAATTCGTCAGGCACCCCTTATCGACCAGCACCACGCGCAACCCAACCCGCTGTGCCGCAATCGCGCACGCCAACCCCGTCGGCCCCGCCCCAATCACCAGAACATCGTGCTCGCTCACATCGTTCATACCCAAACTCATCCTTTGATTGTACGGATGCTCCCGCCCCACACCCGGATGCGGAAGCGGCCCGCCGAGAAATCGCTCCCCCATTCCGCGGGTGAAAGGGTAAAGTTAGGCCATGGGGAATCAGCTTCGCCGAAAGCGATTCGCAGCGTGTTCTGACAACGAGGCCATCGCTTGAAGTCCTTCCTCCCCATGGCCGCCGCGCTCCTCCTCCAGGCCGGCACCTTCCCCTCCATCAGCAGCGCCCCCGCCCCGCTCGCCGACCCGCAGCACCTCCGCTACGTCCGCACCCTCACCCTTCCACCCAACGCATCCGGCGTAGCCTGCACCGTACTCGACGCCAGCGTCTACGCCCACACCGCCAGTTCCTCTGCCGACGACCTCCGCGTCTTCCGCCTCATCCCCCACACCAAACCCCAGGAGATCCCCTTCGTCGTCAGCTACAGCGAAGCGCAGCCAACCGACGCCCAAACCGCCACCGTCCGAAACCTCGCCGTCCGCAACAACGCCATCTCCTTCGATCTCGACATGCCCCCGCGCCCCTACACCGAAGTCGACCTCGACCTCGCCACCCACAACTTCTTCGCCACCGCCGAAGTCTCCGGCTCCAATAACGGCCCCACCAAACCCCTCGGCATCTTCACCCTCTTCGACCTCAGCCAGCGCCACCTCGCTCGCTCCACCACCTTCGCCCTGCAGGAATCCACCTTCCCTCACCTCCACATCCTCCTCCACCTCCGCACCCTCGACGGCCAGCCCTTCCCGCACCTCGATCCCTCCATCGTCCACGGCGCAACCGTCCCCGCCAGCCGCGAAGCCCAAACCCTCTACACCATCGTCGCCTCCGCCAACACCATCCTCCAGCAAGGCTCATCCTCCTCCGCGCAGCTCGAGGTCCCCGCCCACCTCCCCATCGAGCGCGTGCAGTTTGTCCTCAACCCCGGCTTCAAATCGGACTTCCTGCGCAACATCGCCGTCACCGCCGAAGCCGACACCCACCAACCCGATCAGCCGCAAGAAGTCATCACAGGCCAGATCTGGCGCGTGACCCGTCTGCCCGACGCCGCCGACCCCGCCATCAACTCCGCGCAGCTCTCACTCCCCGCCGTCATCGCGTCCAACCTGCACGACCCTGCCACCATCCGCGTCACCCTCGACAACGCAGCCCAGCCCCCGCTCCCCATCCGCGTCGTCCAATTGCAGATGCGCCAGCGCACCCTCTGCTTCGACGCCATCCCCAACGCAACCTACACCCTCCGCTATGGTGACAACGACCTCCGCGCATCCGTCTATGACCTTGGAGATCTTGCAACCCTGCCTGCCCACCCCCTCATCGCAACCCTGGGATTGGAGCGGCTCAACCCCGGCTTCATCCAGCGTCACGTTGCCAGCACGTACGACCAGCGCAACCCCAACCTCTTCTGGATCGCCCTGCTGGCCGCGATCGCAGTCCTCGGATCCTTCGTGAGCCGACGCGCCATGCGGCAGGGAAGGCGCAGATAAATCGTGACACGCAACCACACCGCACCAACCATCGCCGCCATCCTCCTCGCGCTCCTCGCCACCTGCGCAGCGCAGCGGCCAGTCCCCTCTGAACTTCTTCCCGCGCGCAAAGCCCTCGAGGACAAGCACTATCAGCAGGCCGAAGACCTCTTCGCCGCCTACCTGAAAACCCATCCCGGAGACATCGACGCCGAAGAAGGCATCGGCGACGCCGAATTAGGTCTCCACGAGTACGAAGCCGCCGAGCTCCAGTACCGCGCCGTAGTCGCCCAGCAACCCGAGTTCTGGATCGCCCACAAGAACCTCGTCATCGTAGAAGCCGCCCTCGGCCGCTGGGAGGAATTCGATCGCGAGCGCGCCGTCCTCCGCGGCGCCCGCGAACGTGGTGCCCCCAACATCAGCACCCGCGAGAGCGATGTCATCGATGCCTTCGACGTGCGCGGCGAACACTGGATCGTCCGCGAATACTACGAGCCCGTCGGCCGCTCGCTCACCCGCTACAACTTCGAATACTTCGGCCCCGACGGCCGCGTCCGCGAATACGTCTCACTCGAATCCGCAGACGCCGCACGCACCGCCCTCACCCCCAGCCCCAACGTCCTCATCGGCGTCGATCCCCACACCGCGCCCGTCATCAAAGACTTCGCCCTCAACTACTACACCGGAAAATCCCACGGCACCATCAAGCTCTACCCCAAAGGCGAGCCCACCTACGAACGCGTCCGCGCCGACCTCCGTCACTGGCTCCTGACCCACCCCACCCAGCCATAGATTGTGTGTCATCCTTCGCTCCCCATACCTTGTCATCCTTCGCCTAAGGCAGCGGAGCTGCTTCTGCCGTTGTCCTTGCTTTTCTTTCTGCCATTCCCTCCGGGAATCTCCTTCTGCCCTTGGCTCCCCAAAACCTGTCAAGCCCCCAAACCCTCTGAATATCGCCAAACCCCCTAGAAACACTGCCGATCTATATTTTCAAAACCTGGCATAGTTACCCCCTCCAACTAGCTACAATTTAAATAGGGGCTTCTAAGGGCCAGCTATAAGGGCCAATTGCCTAAGAGACTCTAAGGGACAACCTGGCAGATTCTAAGGGCCAATTACCCAGGAGACTCTAAGGGCCAATTACCTGGGGCTTATAAGTGCCAATTGACTAGCGCCTTCTCAGGGCCAACGGCCCCAAACATCACAGCCTGGGGCGAAGCCCCAGGCTTATGCCCACCCAGGCACCAAGGGCCAACGGCCCGACCTACACCCGATGGAGTCGAAGGACCAGGAAGGTCCCTCAACCTCCTCAATCCGTCACCAGCGGATTGCAAGAACTTAGCGCAAAAAAGCCCCGAGAAGAGGGGGGATACTTTGCCCCCTAAACTCCCTGAATAGCACAAATTAGAGGCCCTTTTTTCACCCCGAAAAGGGGATACTTTGCCTCTTAAAATCTCTGCTTGCCATCGTTTAGGGCCTAAAAACGAACGAGAGGGGGGGTACCCCCACCCTACCGCAACGTAGCATCCACTTCCGAGAAGTAGTTTGGCGACTTCAAGATCTCCCGCGGCTTCGATCCATCCGCAGGCCCAACCAAACCATCGCGCTCCATCATGTCGATCAAATGTGCCGCGCGCCCATAACCAATTCGCAGCCGCCGCTGCAGCAGGGAAGTCGAGGCCTTCCCAAACTCAAACACCAACCGAACAGCATCATCGAACAGCGCATCATCTTCCTCGCCATCCGTCGCGCCGCCGCTCTCGCCGGCCTTCTCGTCCTTCGGCCCTTCCAGGAACCCGTGCACATACTCAGCCTCGCCCTGGGCTCTCCAGAACTCCGTAACCGCCGCAATCTCTTTCTCGGTAACGAACGGCGCATGCACACGCTGCAGCCGGGAAGTTCCAGGCGGCAGGAACAACATATCGCCGCGTCCCAGCAAACTCTCCGCGCCATTCGAGTCAATGATCGTCCGCGAATCCACCTTCGTCGCCAGCCGGAAGCTCATACGCGTAGGCACATTCGCCTTGATCAATCCCGTAATCACGTCCACTGAAGGCCGCTGCGTAGCCAGCACCAAATGAATACCCACAGCCCGCGCCATCTGTGCCAGCCGCGTAATCGCCTCTTCCACGTTGGCCCGATCCAGCATCATCAAGTCCGCCAGCTCATCAATGATGATCATGATGTAAGGCAGCGGCTCCTGGTTCACGTCCTCAAACAAATACTCGCTGCCATTCTCGAACAGCTTGTTGAACTGGTCGATATTGCGCACGTGATTCGCCGCCAGCAGCTTCAGCCGCCGCTCCATCTCGCGCACCGCATTCCGTAGTGCATTCGCCGCCAGCTTCGCCTCCGTAATAATCGGCGTAAACAGGTGCGGAATCCCCTCATACATCCCAAGCTCAACCCGCTTCGGATCAACCAAAATCATCCTCACCTGCTCAGGCGTCGACTTGAACAGCACGCTCATAATCATCGCGTTGATCGCCACCGACTTACCCGAACCCGTCGATCCCGCGATCAGCACATGCGGCATGCTAGCCAAATCGCCAATCACAATCCGTCCGCTGATGTCCTTGCCCAGCGCAATCGCTAGCTTGCTCTTGCTCTGCGCAAAGTTCTCGCACTCCACCACATCCCGCAGCCAGATCGTCTCGCGCTCATGGTTCGGCACCTGGATGCCCACAGTAGACTTGCCCGGCATCCGCTCAATCAAGATCGACTCCGCAGCCATCGCCAAACACAAATCATCCGCCAGTCCCGTAACTCGCGAGTACTTCACCCCCGCATCCGGACGAAACTCAAACGTCGTCACCACAGGCCCCGGATTGATCTGCTCCACGCTTCCATCCACGCCAAACTCGCCGCACTTCTCCACCAGCACCCGAGCCTCTTCCCTCAGCTCGTTCTCCCGCACCTGCGCATGCTCTTCCGACTTGTACAGCAGCGAGCTCGGCGGCAACTTATACCCGCGCACCGACTTCGGCACAATCGCCACAGCCTGCATATCCGCATCCGCGCGCTTGCCGAACGCAATGTTCTGCGCCGCAATGTCCTGCATCGGCGACGGCATCGGAGGCAACTCAACCGGCTTAGGAATCCGCGCCGGCGGCGGCTCCGGCATCGCCACATGCGAAGCCCTCGGCATCGACAGAATCGGCGTCGGCGTCCGCCGCTCCGGCGCATCCAGCCATCCATCATCTTCCTGCGCGCTCGCGGCCGACGCACCCTCGGTAAACGGCAACACCTCCGTCGGCGCGTTCCGCAGCGGAGCCGCCGCAGCCGCCAGTTGCGCAGCATAAGGCGCTGCAGCTGCCGCCGCCACGTGCAACCCAGTCATCGGCGCAGCGTCCACCAACGTCCGCGGCATCGTCTGCCACACCGACGCCGGCGCATCGCCAGCCCCAACGTTTTGCCCAACGCTCGTCTCGTCCTCTTCGTCCTGCCTGCGCTTCCGCCGTCCAAACCAGCCGAAGAAACTCGAGAGCAGCGTGCCATTCTTAGCCGCCTCATCTCCCTCGCTCTTCTCCTGCTTCCTCGCCATCGCCGCAGCGATCTTCCGCTTGGAAGCAAACGCTTCGTCGAACTCCTCATCGTCCGCACCACGCCGCTTGCTCTTCCAGGCCGCATACTTGTCGCTCATGCGCTGCACGAACCCAAAGTGCGCCGTAAACCACGCACCCGCATTTGCCAGCAGAAACGACGTCGTCAAGTACAGCGACAGCGCCACCATCAGGCTGCAGATAATCACAGCGCCCGGATAATTCACAAAGTGGATCAGCCCTCCCGCGAGGATCGTCCCCTCAACCCCCGCGATCGGCAGCGCATGCCGCCAAAGCAGCTCGCCAGGCATCATGGAAATCAGCGCCGGCGCAAAGATCAGCCAAACCGCAATCCCCACCAGCTTCGTCTTGGTCGACCCCACCCGCTGCGACCGCATCCACAAAACCCCGATCCTCACCATCGCCAGCGGCACAAAGAAGATCGCGATCCCCACCGTCTGCAGCAGCAGGTCAGCCACATACGCTCCCACCAACCCCGTCCAGTTGTGCGCCAGCCGCCCGCCCGCACCTCCGCCAACCGTGTTGAACGACGGATCCGACGGCGTATAGCTAACCAATGCAAGGAGAAGTAAGCCGGCAGCAACCAGCACAATCAAACCCAGCATCTCGTTCAAACGACGGCTGCGGGTTGGCGAGTAGACAAGTCTCTGGGGCTTCATAAGGGGTTACAGGCGCGGCCGAGCCAATCGCACGCGGGCCGTGCCGCGCGGGCGCTTTGCTGCGAATGACCGAATAACCAGAGCAAATGTATTGTTCCATAGCCCGCTGTGCGGTGCGCAACCTCCGAACGTGGAACCACACTGGTGACCTCCTCCGCAATTTCGATAAGCGCCCGATTAATCTCCCGGCCAGCGATTTTTCCCCCGCGGTCAACGCCGGGACCCCGTTCCTGCATCTAGTCATACGTCGGGGGAGTGAGCATTGCGGCTAACTTTCCCCCCAGACACCTAGCGGTGGGGGAGCAGGATTTTCGCGATTTCTCCCGCTTGCCGCCGACGAAGGAGAATCGCACCCAATCGGCGGACCCCACCCGCACCATTACCCATGGCCTCGGCCAGGAAGGAATTTATGTCAACCAACACACTAGACGGATCGACGAAGAACAAAGAGATGGAGACTGTTCTCCTCGACCTCATCAAGACCCTCGAGGATAGCCAGAAGGGCTTTGCCGACATCGGCGACCATCTCAAGGACATTAATCTCAAGCGCTTCTTTCTCGCCGAAAGCCTCAAGCGCGCCAACTTCCGCGCCGAGCTCGAAAACGAGTTGCACCGCGCCGGCATGGCGGACGTCAAGGAATCAGGCACCGTCTCCGGAGCGATCCACCGCACCTGGGGCGACCTCAAAGCGAAGCTCGGCGCCGGCGATCACGGCCTCCTCGAGACCGCCGAACAAGGCGAAGACGAAGCCAAGAAGGCGTATGCGAAGGCCCTCGATCACGACCTCCCTCTCCCCATCCGCGAACTTCTCGTAGAGCAGCAGGAGCAGGTACTCGCCTCGCACGACTTCGTAAAAGCCAGCCGCGACGCATCAGCCAATAAGTAACCACCACGGAGTCTCATCATGCGGCTAGGACGCGTAGCAATGGCCGCACTCTACGTCATCGCAGGCGCGGGTCACTTCATCGTGACTCGCGCCTACATGCGTATCATGCCCGATTACCTTCCCGCCCACCGCGAGCTTGTCCTCATCAGCGGCGCAGCAGAAATCGCCGGCGGCATCGGCCTCCTCGTCCCGCAGACGCGCCGCACCGCCGCCTTGGGAATCGTGATCTTCCTCATCACCGTCTTCCCCGCAAATTTCTGGATGGTCCAGCACCCCGACCGCTACCCCGGCATCCCTCTTTGGGCCATGTGGCTGCGTCTCCCGCTGCAGCTGCCCCTCATCTGGTGGGCCTGGCAATACACCAAGCCCGAATCCTCACCACGCCGCCTGGAAACTCCCGCCGCCTAATACCCCAGATGGTACAGATAAAACACCACGCACCCCGCCACCAAACAATAAATCCCAAACAGATACCACCGCCCATGCTCCAGCCATGAGCTAAGCCAGCGCAGCGCCGCCAGCCCCGCAATGAACGACAGCACCATCCCCAACAGCGCAGCCACCACACTCCCATGGAGATCAAGCGGCTGCCCCGCAGCGGTCGCGGCATGGCTAGCCTTCACCAGCCGCATCGCCTCGCGCGCAATCGCCAGCGGCGTAAGGATCACCGCCAGTGCAAAACTAAATCGCTCAGCCCGCTGCCGATTCGCCCCCGCCAGCAACCCCGTAGAAATCGTCGCGCCCGATCGCGAGAACCCGCGGAACGGCAGACACAACCCTTGGATCGCTCCCATCCATCCCGCCTGCGCGAACGTCACGTTATCCCCGCTCAGCACAATCGAGCGCTCATAGTCAGGCCGCCCCGTCGTCGCGCTCCTCGCTGTCCCGCGCTCGCGCAGACCAGCAATCAAAATCAGCACACCCACCGCCAGCAGCGCCGGCGCAATTAAATCCAGCCGCGAGAACAGCATCTCGATCTCGCCCTTCGAATGCCCTTTGAACGCGGTCTTCTCGATGATCTCGATCAGCGGATAGCCCACCACGCCGGTCAGCGCGGTAGCCCACGCCGCCCGCACCAGAAACCGTTTCGCCGCATGCGCTGTCGTAAAGTACGCCTGCTTCCACTGCGACCAGAAATAAAAAATCACCGCAAACATCGTGCCGGTGTGCAGCATCACCAGCACCAGCGTCATCTCAGCAGACGAAGGGTCCAGCCCCAACAGCTTTTCCGCCACCACCACATGCGCCGAGCTCGACACCGGCAACAGTTCCGCAAGACCCTGCACAATCGCAAGGATCAACACTTTGAGCAAAGAAGGCATGCCTCGATTCTAACCTGCAACCCTCGCGCTTGAACCCGCAATCCATCCTCGGCATCTTAACGCTTCATGAAATCCATCACCCTAGAAGAGCACTTCGTCACCTCCGACTTCCTCAAGGCCACCGGCGCCTTTGGCGAAGACGTCCCCGAGCGCATGCGTGCCCTCCGCGGCCAGCTGCTCGACATCGGGGATGGCCGCATCGCCGCCATGGATCAAGGCAACATCAGCCTTCAGGTCCTTTCGCTCGCCGCCATGAGCATCGACGTCCTCGCGCCCGCCGACCAGACCGCCGTCTTCCACGACGTCAACGACGAACTTGCCGCCGCCGTTCGCGCCCGCCCCGACCGCTTCGCCGCCTTCGCCACCCCGGCCCTAAAACAGCCCGCAGCCGCCGTCAAAGAACTCGAGCGCTGCATCCTCGACCTCGGCTTCAAAGGCCTCTACGTCAACGGCACCACCGACGGAAAATTTCTCGACGCCCCAGAATTCTTCCCCATCCTCGAAGCCGCCGCAGCCCTCAACGTGCCGCTCTATCTCCACCCCGCGCCACCCTCCCCCACCGTCCAGAAGGCCTACTACTCCGATCTCCCCGGTGACACCGGCATGCTTCTCTCCATCGCCGGCTGGGGCTGGCACGCCGAACTCGGCCTGCACCTCCTGCGCCTCATCGTCGCTGGAGTCTTCGACCGCCTGCCCAACCTCCAGGTCATCATCGGCCACATCGGCGAGTTCATCCCGTACGCCCTCGCGCGCTCCAACGGCGTCCTCTCCGCCGCCGCCCCACACCTCAAGCGCAGCGTCACCGAGACCATCCTCGCGCAAGTCCACGTCACCACCAGCGGCTACTTCACGCGTCCACCCTTCGACTGCGCCCGCGAAGTCCTCGGCCTCAACCACCTCATGTACTCGGTCGACTATCCCTTCAGCCCCAACACCCGCGGCCGCGACTTCCTCGCCACCCTGCAATCCTCCCAACCCGCGCTCACCACCGCAGAACTCGAAGCCTTCACCCACGGCAACGCCGAACGCCTGCTCCGCCTCTAGCCGCCCGCCCGCCTCGGACCGCCGCCGCCTTCGCCTGGAACCACCGTCGACATCGACTCGAGCCGCCGCCGACTTCGCCCCCAAGCCGCCAGCCCCGCCTCGAACCGCAGCCTACTTCGCCTCGAACCGCGCGCTGCAAACTCATACCGCCCCAAAGCGCGCAAATTCTCGAAGGGGCACGGCTTCAGCCGTGCCAAACATACCGCATCACCACCACGGCTTTAGCCGCTGAGGCGCACTCTTCCCGCACGGCAGATCTTCTCAACGACCCTCTAGCTCCGCCCTCAGCGCCGGCTCCAGATTCCCACCCGACACGATCGCCACCACCCTGCGCGCCTGCGGCAACTCGTCCGCATGAAACAGCGCAGCCGCCAGCGTTACCGCGCCCGAAGGCTCAGCCACAATCTTCGTCGCCGCGAGAATCACCTTCGCAGCCGTCCGAATCTCCTCTTCGCTCACCGTCACAATCCCATCCACGAAGCGAAGAATATGTTCGAAGTTCAGCGTCCCCAAAGACTGCGTCCTCAACCCATCGCAAATCGTCCGCGTAGTCTTCTCCGCCGGCCACTCCACCAGCGTCTTTGTCCGGAACGACTCCGCCGCATCCGCAGCAAGCTCCGGCTCGCATCCCCACACCTGCGGCGGCGCAATCCCTTCAGCCTCAGCCGTTAGCTTGATCCCCGTCGCCACACCCGACAGCAACCCTCCGCCCGACACCGGCGACAGCACCAGCTCCACGCCCGGCAGCTGCTCCAGAATCTCAACACCGCAAGTAGCCTGCCCCGCAATAATCGCAGCATCGTCATACGGCGGCACAATCGTGTATCCATGCAGCGCAGCCAGCTCCTCGGCCTTCTCCCGCCGCTCGCTGCTCGCCGTCCCCACCAGCACAATCTCTCCGCCCAGCGCCGTCGTCGCCTCACGCTTCACCTCAGGAGCATTCGACGGCATCACGATCACCGCCTTCGCTCCCAGCGCCCGCGCCGCATACGCCACACCCTGCGCATGGTTGCCAGACGAGTACGTAATCACCCCGCGCCCCAACTCCTCCCCCGAGAGTTGCGCAATCTTGTTATAAGCGCCGCGCAGCTTGAAGCTCCCAATCGGCTGTGCCGACTCGTCCTTCAAGTAAATCTCAGGCACCCTGTCCGCCAGCTCCCGAAACCCTGCAGCGCGCAGTCTCGCGCGGCTAAGCCGCACCAGCGGCGTACGAACGGCAGCAGCCGCAATCCGGGCCTTCGCGCCCTCAATATCTCTAAGCCCAATCAAGTCAGCCATGTCTCATTCCATTGTAGTTGGCTCAGCCGTGCATCGGCCTCACCGCACCTGCGCAGCATGCAGCACCTTCGCAAAAAAACGCACCAGCCGCCACTGGTCACCAAACGTCGGCCCCTTGCCATCCATATCCAGGTGCGAAATCACCGGCGAGATCAACGCCGCCCGCATATCCCGCTCCGGCACATCCTTCTCCAGCCATTGCGTTTCAGCAGAAGGAATAATGTTGTCGCCCTCACCATGCAGCAGAAACACAGGAGTCACCAGTCCCGCGAGTTGCCCGTCCGGGCTCACCGTAGCCATCTCCGCCAGGTGCCGCGCATCACTCCCTGCAATCATGCGTCGAGTAATCGGCGACGTCGTATCCATCAACTGCTTCGCCTCCGCCAACTGCCCCGGCGTCAGCTTCGCCAGCGCCGCGCGCTCTGCCGGTACATCCTCGTATAAGTGGTCCCGCAACACCAGCCGCACCGCCTCGCGATCCGGCGCCGGCACAAAGTCCTGCAGGTTCTCGTACTCCAGCACCAGCGCGCCATACTCATGCGGCGCAAGAATCTCCGCCGTGCCGCTCGGCCGCAGCGCACTTCCCGTCAGGTAGTAATTCGCGACCCGCGCCATCTCATCTTCCGAACCAACCGCCACCACAAATTTAAAGTAAGGACGATACTGCGCCTCTGCCGCCGCCAGCAACGACAAACTCCCCGAGAAGCTCAAGCCCATCACCCCCACGGGCCGATCGCCATTCTCTCCCGCCATCCATTTCGCAGCATCGCCAATCGTAGCAATCGAGCCGGGCCCGATATGGTAGTCCTTGATATCCGGCAGCTCAGGCGTCAGCACCCTCAGCCCGCACGCTGCCATCGCCGACGCGAACGCCTCCAGCCGCGGCTCGTCCATCCCCAGGTAGTGCACGCCATGCACCACCAACATCGCCGGAGCGTCTGGATGATTCACCGGCGTATACATCCGAGCCCGCACCGCCCCGCTCGGCAGCGGCAGCGTCAACTCCGTAGTCTTCACCGGCTCAACCACCAGCCAGCGCACCAGCGCAGGAACCGGCCGATTGCCCACCCGATCAAGCACAGCCACAGCCTGCAGCCGCGCCTTCAGATACGGCCAGCCCACCACCGCATCCACCACCACCAGCAAGCCCAAACACACCAGCAAGATCTTCACATACCGTCGAGGATTCGCATCAATCGTCTCCCGCCGCAGCCGCAGCAGCCCAGCCAGGGAAGGGAATCGATTACCGCGTTGCACCGTTGGCATAGTCGATTAGGAACCGTGTACAGACAGCCGGGAATGCACGACCGCAAGCATCACAATCACGACAACGGCAAAGACCACAAACGCAATCACTCCCGCCACGAGCATCACCGTAAGCCGCTGCATCCGTGTCTCAATCCGCGTCAGCCGCGTCTCCAGCTCATCCGCCGCCGCCCGCGTCGTCCGCATGTCCGCCGAAATTCTCGCCAGCGTGTCACTCTGCTGATTCAGCTGGTGGTAGATGCCAGCCTGCGCCGCCGCCAGCTGCGTCATGTCCCGGCGCAACCCGTCGCCCAGCAGCCCCATGTCTCCACGCAGACGTTCGGCCGTCTCCTCCATCGCGCGCCGCTGCGCCTTTCCGCCGTCCGCCTTCGACTGCAAATACCGATCCGCCATCGGTACCAGCCGCGTTACATGCGGAGCGAGTTCGAGCAGTTGCACCAATGCTGGCCACATGCGGAGATTGTAGCGGCTTTACGGCGCCACAGCCGTACCCGATCTTCGACCGCGCAGGTAATCAGTTAACAGCTTCCCAATCGTCAACACCAGGATCGCCGAAATAATACACATCGAGTACAGGCAGTAAATGCACCACTTCTCGATCACGTACGCCTCGAGAAACGACAGAAACGCCGCGCACGCAAATCCAATCTCCGCCGCCTGCAGCGTCCACCACCACTGCTTGCTCAGCGCCAGCACAGCGATCAGCGCGTACCCAAAGATGCCAATCACTGCCACCGGAATATGAATCTTCCCCGAGTGATCCGGCTCATCAAAACCAATCGGCGGAAACACCGCGTAGCGCCCATGATTCACCGCGCCGCAATCGAACTTCTCCGTCACAGCGCACGGAGGCGCATCTGCCGGACTCTGGTTGTGAATTCTCAAGGCGAGCACGGAATCGAAGATGCCGGCGAGTGCGAGGATCGCGATCAGATAGCGCATAGCAGCTTCATTGTAAGAGACTCCGCCACACGCACGCGAGCAACCCTCCGAATACCGCCAAAATCAAAGCGGGGCACAGGCATTAGCCTGTGCCCAGCAACAAAGGCCCGTGGGTTTCTCTTACTCGATGCGGAAGTTAACCGTCATCTCGATCGGCACAGCGCTTCCATTCAAAGTCGCTGGCTTGAAGCGATACTGGCTCGCCGCGGCAAGAATCGCCTCGTCGGTAAACTGGTCGGTCGACTGAACCACCTTCAGGTTCGTCGGCTTTCCAGACTCGTCGATCGTCATCGCTACACGTACAACACGATCTTCCGATGCGCTGCCTGCCAGGATGTGTTCGCGATCAACGTCCACCGTGTGCAGAAGCACCGGTGCCTTCACGCCGGTCGAAACACGAACAGCGGTTGGAATTGAGTTATGGTCGGCCTTGATTCCAGCAAAGGCAGCAGGCTGCACATTGCTCGATTCAAGCGTAGGCGTAGATCCGGGCTGAGCAGACGACTTCACCTGTGCATGCATCATCAAAGGTGTCATCGCAAGGATGGCCAACATAGTACGCTTCATAAGATTAACCTCAATGGGTAAGAGTACCCATCACCAGCCTATTCTCGAGAAGATACGATTGTCAAAATATTTTCTAACTCCTTCAAATCCCGCAACATTTCTGCTCTCCCCACTCAGCCCCCACATCGCACAGTCTCTTCACCTACACTGATTAACAAGCAAACGCACCGCGCAAGACCCCAGGGGAGAATTACCCATGCAGGCAATTGAAGAAAATTCCAAGTCGTCCGAATCCGCAACTCCCATCCCCGATCCCCTGCACATCTGGTCCGGCCTCGCCGACGCCAGCGCCGCCAACGCCTGGGTCGAGCATCACCTCGCCGCCTCGCGCGCCTCCATCGCCGAGCTCCTCGCCATCACCACCGCCCGCACCGTCGACAACACCCTCGTCCCCTACGATCGCGCCTGCTGGCATCTCCGCATGGCCGGCTCCCAGAGCGGCGTCATGTTCATGGTCCATCCCCTCGCCGACGTCCGCGATGCCGCGCAGAATCTCTCCCAAGTCATCGGCGCCGAGTCCGTAGCCCTCAGTCTCAATCGCGACGTCTACCAGGCCCTCGCCGCACTCAACGAATCCCTCACCGCCGCGCCCGCCTCAACCGACCCCGCCACGCTCTACTACCTCGATCGCGCCCTCCTCGGCTACCGTCTCTCCGGCGTCGACAAAGATGAGCCCACCCGCGATCGCATTCGCACCCTCGCCGACACCATGACGCAGCTCAGCATGGCCTTCAGCCGCGCCGTCCAGGACGACGTCCGCAAGATCCCCGTCGACAATCCCGACGACCTCCTCGGCCTTCCCGACGATTACCTCGCCCGCCACGGCGTCCACCACGCCGAAGCCACCGACGACGGCCCGTACCTCACCGCCGACGCCCCCGTCATCCTCACCACCGACCCTCCCGAGATGGCGCCCGTCATGACCTACGCCATCAACCCCCAGCTCCGTCGCCGCATGTACCTCGCCTACAACGACCGCGCCTATCCCGCCAACAAGCAAGTCCTCCTCGACCTCCTCGCCGCGCGCGAAGAGATGGCCTCGCTCCTCGGCTTCCGCTCCTGGGCCGACCTCGCCACGGTCGACCAGATGATGGGCTCCGCCGCCAACATGCGCACCTTCCTCAACGAAGTCGAAGCCGCCGCACTCGACACCGCCAAGCGCGAATTCGCCGAGCTCGAAGCCTTCGTCCAGGAACGCGATCCCAACGCCCTCCCCCTCACCCTCTCCGACGCCCGCTTCTGGGAAGAGCAATACCGCCGCGCGCGTTACGACTTCGACTCCCAATCCGTTCGCCCCTACTTCCCCTACGAGCAGGTCGAAGCCGGCATCCTCACCACCGCCGGCAAACTCTTCGGCGTCGCCTTTGTCCCCGACCCCGCCGCCCCCGTCTGGGCCGAAGGCGTCAAAGCCTTCACCGTCTTCGATGCGTCCCCTGGCCTCTCGACCCTCGACCCCGGACCCTCGCCTCTCGGCCGCATCTACCTCGACATGCACCCGCGCGAAGGCAAGAGCAAGTGGTTCAGCGAGTGCTCCCTCGTGAGCGGAGTCCTCAACCAACAGCTCCCCGAAGCCTCGCTAGTCTGCAACTTCCCGCAACCAAAGAAAGATAGCCAGCATCCGGAAAATGATGACGCTGGCCTCATGCAATACTCCGACGTCGTCACCTGCTTCCACGAGTTCGGCCACCTCATGCATGAAGTCCTCGGCGGCCGTCAACGCTGGGCCGGCCAATCCGGCATCTCCACCGAAGGCGACTTCGTCGAAGTCCCCTCGCAGATGCTCGAAGAGTTCTTCGAAGACCCCGAGCTGGTCCGCACCTTCGCGCGCCACTACAAAACCGGCGAACCCATCCCCCACGACGTCTTCGCCCGCATGGTCCGAGCCAGCGCCCACGGCCGCGCCCTCGCAACCCTCACCCAGGTCATGTACGCCACCTACTCCATGGAGACCCACGACAAGCCCGTAGCCGACCTCGAACTAGACGCTCTCCTCCGCACCGGCTACGATCGCTTCTCGCGTTACGAGTTCGTCGACGGCAACCGCATGTACTCGGCCTTCACCCACCTCGTCGGCTACACCTCCAACTACTACACCTACCTCTATGACAAGGTGATGGCGCTCGAGTTCTTCGAGCAGTTCGACCCCAAGAATTTAATCGAAGGCCCCACGGCCCTCCGCTACCGCCGCGAAGTCTTAGAACCCGGCGGCTCCAAACCCGCCCGCGACCTCGTCCAGGCCTTCTTAGGCCGCAAAGTAAGTATGTCCGCCCTCAAACAATGGATCGCCCGCGAATTCGATTCGCCCACCGAGCCCAGTACGTAATCGCAACCGATTTCTCGTGCAAGGTTTTGCGCCTCGAAGGGCGCGCCTTAAGCGTGCGATGATTCACCACACACCGCAGTCCAAGGGAAATCCCTCGAAGGGCGCGCCTTAAGCGTGCGATGATTCACCACACACCGCAGTCTAAGGGAAATCCCTCGAAGGGCGCGCCTTCAACGTGTGATGATTCACCACACACCGCAGTCCAAGGGCAATCCCTCGAAGGACGCGCCTTGAGGGTGCGATGATTCACCACGTGCCGCCGTTCAAGGGAGATGCCTCGAAGGGGCACGGCTTCAGCCGTGCCATCAATTGCACCAAAGGAATTGGGCTTTAGCCCCTGAGGGTATTCCAAGCGCTGCGTGTGAAACCCGCGCCCCCATGAAAACCCTAACGAGACTTCGCCTTGGGTTTAGGCTTTCCCTTCGCAGCCACAACCGGAGCCTTCCGCCGCACCGGCTTCGCAGGCGCCGCCTTGCGTACCGGAGCAGCCTTCCGCACCGGAACCTTCGCCGCGCTCTTCGCCACCGGCTTCGCCTTCACCGCAACCGCCGCAACCTTCGCCTTCACCGGAGCCGCTACTACCTTCTCCTTGTGCGCAGGCACCGCCGCAGCCGGCTCAACCTTCGCCGCCACAGGACTCGTCGGCGCGTTAGCCGCAGCCTCCTCCATACCTTGCCGCAGCGAATGCAACACCACTCGCAGCATCTCTTCTTCCGGCGCCGGCTTACCCGTCCAGATCTCGAACTGCCGAGCACCCTGCTGTACAAACATCTCCACGCCCGTGATCACCGCAATCCCCTTTTGCCGAGCCATCCTCAACAGCGGCGTCTCAATCGGGTTATAGACCAGGTCAAACACATACCGCGCATTGATCTCGCCAGCCTCCAGCGGAGAAACCGGCACATTCTTAGCGCCCGCTTTTACTGTTCCAGCCATGCCCAACGGCGTAGCGTTGATGATCACATCGAACTGCGTCTTCGCCACCGCGTCGCGCTTAATCGACTTCGCACCCGCCTGCCGCGCCAGCTTCTGCGCCGTCTCCGGAGTGCGGTTCAGAATGAAAACCTCAGCACCTTTGTCCGCGCACCCAAACACCGCGGCCCGCGCCGCGCCGCCCGCGCCCAGCACCAGCACCTTCGCGCCCTTCAGCGACATCCGCCGCTCCAGCGGCGCCACAATCCCGGCAACATCCGTGTTGAACCCGTAGAACTTCCCATCCTGCGCGCGCAGAATCGTATTCACCGCGCCAATCTTCGCACTCAGCGCATCCGTCCGCTCCAGCAGCGGCATCACATCCTGCTTCAGCGGCATCGTGATGCTCATGCCCTGAATCGGAACCTCGCGCGCCAGCTTGAAAAGGTCATCGGCCTTCGACGTCTGCAGCCCCAGGTAAACCGCATTCACCGTCTCGCGACGGAACGCCGTATTCATCATCAGCGGCGACAGCGAGCTCTTGATCGGATTTCCCGCCACGCCATAGATCTTCGTAGCCGCGTCCACCTGGTCCACGCGGTACGTCTCCAGCAGCGTGCGTGCAGCAATCTGTCCTGGAGCCGTCTCTTCTCCCTGGCTAGCGGCCGCAAACGTAAACGCCGAACCCGCTCTCAGCCCCAGCACGCGCGAAATAATTCCCGCGTCGCCCATGCAAATGCCCACCACGCTCGAGTTCGTCTCGTCCTCAACCCGCTCCAGAAACTTCATCAGCGTCAGGTTGTCCGACAGCGATCGCGCCGTCGGCACAATCTTGATGAAGTCCGCCGCAAACGGCTTGATCCGCTGGTACACCGAATCCAGATCCTTGGTCGCGTGGAAGTCGTGGTGGCTGATGATCACCGCCACTCCCGCCTCGCGCAGCTGGTTCATCGTGTTCTTGGGCAGCTTCTCAATCGACTCAAGCTCAATGTCCACCAGGTGGAATCCCGCCGCCGCAGCCTTCAACAAAATCTCCAGCTCCGCCGTCTTCGATCCATCGAACCGTCCGCCATGATCTTTCAGCCGGCAAGTGGCAATCGCGGTCGCCGCGCCGTTCTCGGCAAGAAACTGCTTCAGTGCCGGCAGCGCGGCCAACGGCTTGGCCAGATAATCCAGCCGGAATTCCAGAAAACTGGACTCTTTCAGTACTTCCGTAGCTTTTTCGATCATCTCGTTCGAGGTGGAACCGATGATAGCTACACAGAGCTTTCCAATGCGGGAGCGTAGCAGGTGCGAGGCGATTTGAGTTGAATTATTCATGCTGCAGTCGCGGTATGATATACGCCGATCTCTCTCAAAAGCAATAGGTTGCTTGTGATTTTCCAGTTGAAAGCCCAAATTCCCGAAGCCTCAGACCTCGGCATTCCCATATGGAACGCAAGTCCTTCCTTCGAATGTCGGGTGGGATCCTAAGGACTTCCGAATCTTCACATACTGCGCGATTGGACGCTCAGGACCGGGGAAGGTTTCACGCAACATCCGATTTCTCCCCGGTACTCAAGCGAATTCCTCGAACTCTTCGATTCCCTTAATCTGTGCAACCAATACCCACCCTCATGCGTCTGAACATACAACTGAGAGGCTATTCAATCTGTCCTACCTGAAGTAAGCTCCTCCTCTTTGCCCTTTTTTTGGGCGACCCCCCGGTGAATTCCTCAGTTAATCCCCTCCCCAAAGCCTCTCAAGGGCCCGCCAGAAAGCGGGCCCAAAACTTTTAACTCAACAAAACGCCACACTTACAGCGCCTCCCAGCCAAAACTCCCAACCTGTAAAATTCCCCCATGCGTCGTCGCACCAACCCGCTTCCCAGGCCAACCCAAACCACCTCCAGCACCGCCCTCACCCGCAAACCACGCCCTACCAAACCATCCCCGAAATCCTCCCCATCCGACACCCCCCGGCGCCCCATCCCCGGCATCGTCAAAGTCCCATCCTGGAACGCCCACCCCTGGCTAATCGCCGGCTTCAGCACCCGCCAGGGAGGCCTCTCCACCGCCTACGCCGCCGGCGGCCCTCCCGAACAAAATCTCGGCTATACCCCCGACGACGACCCCGCCACCATCCTCGCCGCCCGCCAGCGCCTCGTCCGCGCCCTCAACAAATCCCGCAAGCCCACTCCCGACCTCATCACCATCCGCCAATGCCACACCGGTATCCTCCAACGCGTCAATGCCGCCGATCTCCCCCTCACCACCCCCGACCTCAAAGCCCTCCTCCGCGGCGACGCGCTCTACACCCGCGACCCCAACCTCCTCCTCGGCATCCTCACCGCCGACTGCGTCCCCGTCCTCGTCGCCGACACCCGCACCCACGCCATCGCCGCCTTCCACGCCGGCTGGCGCGGCACCCTCGCCCGCATCGTCGAGCGCGGCATCGGCACCCTCCGCCGCGACTTCGGCTCTCGCCCCAAAGACCTCATCGCCGCCATCGGCCCCTCCATCGGCGCCTGCTGCTTTGCCATCGGCCCCGAAGTCCGCGACGAGTTCCACAGCCAGTTCGCCTACGCCCCCAAACTCTTCTCGGAAGTCTTCACCTCCGACCCCATCCGCGAAAAGTACCCCATGCTCTTCCTCACCGCGAGAGCCCCCGGCCACTCCAACCTCGGCCCCCAAATCCACATGGACCTCCAGGAAGCCAACCGCCGCCAGCTTCTCGACGCCGGCCTCAAGCCCTCCGCCATCACCACCATCGCTCACTGCACCGCCTGCACCCGCCTCCCCGACGGCCGCCGCAAATACTTCTCCCACCGCGCCGAACAAGGCCACACCGGCCGCATGCTAAGCCTCATCGGCACCACCTAACGCAACGGAGAACGGACACCGGACAACGGAGAACGCGCCGTTACGCCTTACACAACTCCACCAGCAACTCCTCGCGATGCTCCATCGCGAACCGGTCCATCATCCTCAAACTCCGCAGATAAACCCCCACGCCCGCCACCGCGTACACGCCAAACACCGGCACCAGCGCCCACATCGCGTGCAGCCAGACACAGAGAAAGAAAATCCCCGCCGCCACACCCGACGCCACCATCATCACCACCATCGCCATCAGCGCGCTCACCTGCGACGCCTGCCGCCGCATCATCTTCTGCAAATCCATCTTCTTCGGAGACGTGATCGATCGCTGATTCCCGAAGATCATATTCACCGCCAGCGTTCCCACCGCCCAAAGCACCGCTGCCACCGCCGTCTGCAGCGAAGGCACGCCGGCCATGTAGCTGACGATCACGAAGACCAGCACAATCTCCACCAGCGCCAGCAGCGCTCCCAGCAGGTTCTTCGCCAGCAGGATGTCCCGCATCCTCACCGGCGCCAAAAAGTAAAGCTGCGCGCCCGTCGTCTCCATCCCCAGCGAGTTGTAGCTCATCGGGCAGATCACCAGCAGCGTATACGCCACCGCCGCCGGAAACACCCACATCGACCCAGCACTCGACCGCGTAGCAAACTTGCTAGCAAAAATCAGCACCAGGAAGATCGGCATCACCAGCCCATACAAAACTCCGGTATTCCGCCGCACATACAAAATCTCTTTGCCCACCACCGTCTCCACCACGGCCCACACCCGAGCCCTGCTCGCAACCGCAAACTCGCTCGCTGCCCCAGCGCCTGCCGCCAACGTCACAGCCCTCGCCGGCACCACCGCAGCCCCACTCGCTACCCGTACCGCCGACTCCTTCTTCCGCGCCCCCACGCGAACCGCGTCCGATAGATTCTCTCCCCGGAACTCCGTCCGCATACGCAGCGCGAACACCAGCAGAAACGCCCCGCCCCACATCGCCGCGACCAGCGTATATCCCGCAAACCCCGCTAGCTCTCCACCCTTCGCCTTCATCAACGACGTGGTCGCCAGCTCCGGCGGCAACGGCTTCAGCCACGGCTCCGCCTTCACCATCAGCTGCCCCACAAATCCAAACTTCTGCTCCGACACCGCATACGCATGCGTCGTGTGATGGTGGTTATACGCCGGGTTGAACGTAAAATTCGCCCACTGAATTCCCAGCGATCCCACAAAAATAAACGCCGTAAACACCTCGCGCGCCCGCCGCGTCGACAGCCACCGGTCCACCCACGCAAAAATCATCCGCGAGAAAAATACATTCGTCGCCGCAAACACCGCCATCGCAATCAGCGCATACAGCCACAGCGCCGGCGCTGCCACTCCGATCCCCACCGCCACCGCCACCGAGGTCAACATCGCCGTCACATTCGCCGGCGTCAGCAGCCCAAAGAAAAGCCGTATCCCCACATACGTATCCACCCTCATCGGAAACCGAATCAGCTGGGTCGGATCAAACGTAGTCGTCGGCTGCCCCAGCTGAATATTCAGCAGCTGGCACAAAACAAAAATCCCCCACAGCAATCCCGCAATCCACGTCAGATGCCCCTTCAGCACAAAGAAGAAGGCTGCGAACCCCGCGCCCACCACAAACCCCAGCACCATCCCCAGGAACAGCAGCCCGAGGAACACCATCCCCACCATCTCGCCCGCGCCGCCCTTGCGCCGAAAGCTGTTCCACAATATCCGCCAGCGCAGCCACGCAATCGCCGCAAACTGCTCCCGCGTTTGCCTCGCTGTCCACGCCTCGGTGTTTACGCCAGCCATGTCAGCTCCTGCTCCGGATGACTCGCCCCCGCCTCGCCACCCACCACATTCAGAAAAATTTGCTCCAGCGTTAGCCGCGCCTGCGTGTCACTCTCCGCACCCGGCGTAAGCTTCGCCTGCACGCCAGCCCGCAATTCATCCAGCGACCCATTCGCCACAAGATGTCCGCGATTAATAATCGCAATGTGCGAGCACAGCCGCTCCACAATCTCCAGCACATGCGACGTCAAAAAGATCGTCGCCCCGCGCGCAATCATGTTCTGCAGCATGGTCTTCAGCGTGTTCGCCGCAATCGCGTCCACACCCTCGAACGGCTCGTCCAGAAACAGCACCTTCGGCCCATGGATCACCGCCGCCGCCAGCGCCAGCTTCTTCCCCATCCCATGCGAGTAGTCCGCAATCAATTTCTTCTGCTGGTCCGCCAGCCCCATAAACTCCAGCAACTCAGTCGACCGCGCCTCCGCCGTAGCCTTGTCCAGCCCATACATCCGCCCCACAAACAACAAGTACTCTCGAGCCGTCAGCTTGCCAAACAGCGCCATGCCTTCCGGCACCACGCCAATCAGCCGCTTCACTTCCACCGGGTTATAAAACAAGTCCTGCCCCAGAATCTGGATCGACCCCGACGTCGGTGCCAGCAGCCCCGTCAGCATCTTGATCGTCGTAGATTTCCCCGCACCATTCGGCCCAAGAAACCCAAAAAACTGCCCAGGTTCAACTGCAAGATCAATATGATCGACGGCCGTAAACCCGTCGAAACTCCGAGTCAGCGCGTGTGCCGCAATAGCAGGGGCCATGATTGCAAAGTCTACCAGCCCCATCCCACCCACCGGCCACCCACTACCCACTAGCCACTAACCACTACCCCCATCCTCTACACTCTTGTCTAAGAGGTTCCTGCCATGCCCACTCACCCCATCGTTGGTCTCCACCACGTCACTGCCATCGCCTCTGACCCCCAGGCCAACCTCGACTTCTACACCCAGGTCCTCGGCCTCCGCTTCGTCAAGCGCACCGTCAACTTCGACGACCCCGGCACCTACCACTTCTACTTCGGCGACGACCTCGGCTCTCCCGGCACCATCCTCACCTTCTTCCCCTGGCCTCGCGTCGGTCGCGGCACCGCCGGCGCCGGCGAAGTCACCCACACCGCCTTCAGCATCCCCACTGACTCACTGGCCTTCTGGGAAGACCGCCTCGTCCACAAGGGAATCAAGTTCACCCGCAGCCCCCGCCGCTTCGAAGAAGAAGTCCTCACCTTCTCTGACACCTCCGGCATGCAAATCGAACTCGTAGCCCACGCCCAAGCCCCCGATGATTCCCCAGCCGCGCATCCCCCGCGCTTCTCCGACATCCCCGCCGCCCACGCCATCCGCGGCTTCCACGGCGTCACCATGCTTCAGCTCGACGCCACCGAAACCGCCGCAACACTCGCCGTCATGGGCTTCCTTCCCATCGCCGAAGAAGGGAATCGCCTCCGCTTCGCCAGCCCCGCCGACCCCAACGCCCTCGGCAATCGCATCGACATCCTCGTCGACCCCGCTGCCAACTTCGGCCGCTCCGGCGCCGGCTCCGTCCACCACATCGCCTTCCGCGCCGCCAACGACGAGTCCCAGCACGACTGGCGCACCGAGATCACCAAACACCTCCCCGCCACCGAAGTCCTCGACCGCGAATACTTCCACTCCATCTACTTCCGCGAGCCCGGTGGCGTCCTCTTCGAACTTGCCACCGACAACCCCGGCTTTGCCATCGACGAGCCTCTTGAATCTCTCGGCGAACGCCTCTGCCTCCCTCCCTGGTTTGAAGCCCGCCGCCGCGGCCTCGAAGCCACCCTCCCCACCATCACCCTCCACAAAGCCGGCTCCGAAGCCGCCCAGCCTCCCGACCCGCACGCCAACGGCGAGCTCTACACCGCGGGCGCTGCCCTCGATCAGGCCACCGGCGCCGTCATCCTCCTCCACGGCCGCGGAGGCCCTGCCCGCGACATCCTCACCCTCTCCCGCGCGCTAGCCCCCGCCAGCCTCCCCATCGCCTTCCTCGCTCCCCAGGCCGACAACTTCGCCTGGTATCCCCAATCCTTCCTCGCCGACCGCGCCCTCAACCAGCCCTACCTCGACTCCGCCCTCGCCCGCGTCCAGTCCGTCATCGACCTCATCCTCGCCGCCAACATCCCCCTCGACCGCATCGTCTTAGCCGGCTTCTCCCAGGGCGCCTGCCTCGCCTCCGAATTCATGGCCACCCACCCCGCCCGCTACGCCGGCCTCATCGCCTGGACCGGCGGCCTCATCGGCCCTCCCAACTCAGACCTCACCCACACCGGCAACCTCGCCGGCACCCCAGCCCTCTTCGCCAGCAGCGACCCCGACCAATGGGTCCCCTGGCCCCGCGTCGAAGAGTCCGCCAAAATCTTCACCACCATGGGCGCCAAAGTAACCCTCCGCCGCTTCCCCAACAAACCCCACTCCGTAAGCGGCGAAGAAATCGAACTAGGCCGCAAACTAATAGAACAAGCCTTCGCCCCCCAACCCACCACCAAATAGCAAGGCCCATCGAATCACGAATCACGAACACGAATCACGGAGAACGGACAACGGAGAACGGACAACGGACAACGCCCGCCCTACCGCAACAGCTCCGCAAAAATCGTCCCACCCTCATCCGCCCGACTAACCCCGCGCCGAAACACGCTGAACAACTCCCGCCCCACCCCATACTGCATCGCCGACAAGTCCGCCTTCACCGCCTCGCGCTTCTCCCACTCCCGCGCCTCCACCAGCGCCGTCAACTCACCCGTATTCGAGTCAATCCTCACCCGATCGCCCTCCCGCAGCTTCGCAATCGGCCCACCCTCCGCCGCTTCCGGCGTCAAATGGATCGCCGAAAGCACCTCACCCGACGCCCCCGACAATCTCCCATCCGTCACCAGCGCCACCTTGAACCCCGCGCTCTGCACCGCCTGCAACGGCGGCAACAGCTTATGCAGTTCCGGCATCCCATTCGCCCGCGGCCCCTGGAACCGCACCACCACAATCACATCGCGCTCCAGCTCCCCAGCCTTATACGCCTTCTGCACGCACTCCTGGCTATGGAAGATCCTCACCTCACCCTCAATCACATGATGATCCGGCGCGATCGCCGACGTCTTCACAATCGCCTTCCCCAGGTTCCCCTCGAGCACACACAACCCCCCACGCACATCGAACGGCGCACTCACCGGCCGCAGAATCTGCTCGTCCTTGCTAGCGGTATCGCCGATCCGCCAGCTAACCTCATTCACCGCATTCAAAAACGCAACCTCGGTATACCGCTGCAATCCCGGCCCCGCCACCGTCTGCACATTCTCATGCGCCAGCCCCGCATCCAGCAGTTCGCCAATCAGCAAACCCATCCCACCCGCCGCATGAAACTGGTTCACATCCGCCTTCCCATTGGGATACACCCTCACCAGCAGCGGCACCACATTCGCCAGGTCCTCAAAGTCGCTCCACTCCAGCTTGATCCCCGCCGCCGCAGCCATCGCCACCAAATGAATCGTATGGTTCGTTGACCCGCCCGTAGCCAGCAGCCCCACAATCCCATTCACAAACACGCGCTCATCCAGCAACTGCCCCACCGGAAGATACTCTTTCCCCAGCGCGGTCATCGCCAGCGCCCGCCGCACCCCCGCCCGCGTCAGCGCATCCCGCAGCGGCGTATTCGCATTCACAAACGACGACCCCGGCAGATGCAGCCCCATCATCTCCATCATCATCTGGTTCGTGTTCGCCGTCCCATAAAACGTGCAAGTCCCCGGCCCGTGGTACGACTTCGACTCCGCCTCAATCAACTCCTCCACCGTCACCAGCCCCTGCTCGAACTCCCGCCGCATATGCTTGCGCTCATCATTCGAGAACCCCGACGTCATCGGCCCGCTCGGCAGAAACACCACCGGCAGATGCCCGAACGACAGCGACGCAATCACCAGCCCCGGCACAATCTTGTCGCAGATCCCCAGCATCACCGCCGCATCGAACGTCTGGTGCGACAGCGCCACCGCCGCCGACATCGCAATCACATCCCGCGAGAACAGCGACAGCTCCATCCCCGTAAATCCCTGCGTAATCCCATCGCACATCGCCGGAACGCCGCCCGCCACCTGCGCCACCCCGCCCGCCTCGCGCGCCGTCGCGCGGATCAACTCCGGAAACCGCTCGTACGGCTGATGCGCCGACAGCATATCGTTGTACGCCGTCACAATCGCGATATTCCCCGCGCTCCCCTCGCGCAGCATCGCCTTATCGTCCGCCCCACAAGCCGCAAACCCATGCACCTGGTTCGCGCATCCCAGCCCCTTCCGCACCGGAGTCACGCTCACCGCCGCAGCAATCGCCTCCAGGTACCGGCTCCGTGTCACCTGGCTCCGCCGAATGATCCGCTCCGTGACCTCTTCCACGCGGGAATTCATCACGCTCACAAGCCAAATCCATCACGCCCACCAGGACGCGTCCACACGCTCATCTGTTCAGAATGCATACCAGAATTGTAGTCGCTTACCGCACCCAATTCCCGTTCCAGAACCACCCCCAATTTCCCCCGCAAACCACCCTCCCCAAGTCCGATAAGCGACCCCACCGCCCGAAATCACCACCCACATCCAAACGAACGGACAACGGACAACGGACAACGGAGAACGGACAACGCGTGCCCTACCTCCCCGCCCGAAACTCCCGCACCACCCCCATATACTTCCTCGCCGTCTCCGTCACCACCTCCGGCCTCCCCTCCGCCATCGCCTTCGCATCCACCAGGTCCGACCCCACCCCCAGCGCAAACGCCCCCGCCTCCAGAAACTCCTTCGCCGTATGCAACGACACGCCCCCCGTAGGAATCATCTCAATCTGCGGCAGCGGCCCCTTCAGCGACACCAAATACTTCGCCCCGCCCATCGCCCCCGCCGGAAACACCTTCACCACATCCGCGCCCGCATCCCACGCCGTCACAATCTCCGTCGGCGTCAGCGCCCCCGGCAGCACAGCAACCGACTCCCGCCGGCACAGCGCAATCGTCTTCAAATTCAGCGCCGGACTCACCACAAACTTCGCGCCCGCCCCAATGCATCGCTCCGCCGTCTCCGGATCCAGCACCGTCCCCGCACCCACCAGGATCTCCGGCCGCTCCTTCACCAGCCGCGCAATCACCTCCACTGCCCCCGGCACCGTCATCGTCACTTCCAGCACATCCACCCCGCCCGCAGCCACCGCCTCCGCCAGCGCCATCGCCTTCTCCACCGACCCCGCCCGCAACACCGGCACCAACCCCGTCTCCTTCAACCTCTTCAAAACCGCAGCCTTGTCCATAGCTATAAACCTACCACCGCCACCCACCCCCGTCCGAGCCCCATCGCATCCCGCATCCCGCATCCCGCATCCCGCACCTCCGCATCTCCGCAGTTCTGATACCCTTCGGCAAAGCCCATAGGAGGACCAACGCGTGGGAGGCCTCATCCCGTTAGGAGACGCATCGCGGCGCCGGGTTCACTTTCCCATCGCGACCGTCATCATCATCGTCCTCAACGTTCTCGTCTTCTTCCTCGAGCTTCAGGGCGGCGACTCCTTCGTCTACCAGTGGGCTGCCATCCCCGCCAACATCTCCACCGGCCGCGCCCTCCCCACGCTCCTCACCTCCATGTTTCTCCACGGCAGCTGGTCCCACATCCTCGGCAACATGATCTTCCTCTGGGCCTTCGGTCCCGCCATGGAAGACGCCATGAACCCCTTCAGCTTCACCGCCTTCTATCTCCTCGGAGGACTCGTCGCCATGCTCGCCCAGGTCGCCGCCCTGCCCGGCTCCTGGGTCCCCACCCTCGGCGCCAGCGGCGCCATCGCCGCCGTCATGGGAGCCTTCCTCGTCACCTACCCCCGCGACCAGATCAAGGCGGTCTTCTTCTTCTTCCTCTTCATCCGAGTCACCTTCATCCCGGCCATCCTGCTCATCGGCGTCTGGTTCCTCATCCAGCTCTTCAACGTAGGCTCAGTAGCCGCTGTCCAGCATGGAGGCGTAGCCTACATGGCCCACGTCAGCGGCTTCCTCTTCGGAGCCCTCACCGTCAAACTCTTCCGCCGCAAGCAACCCACCTTCGCCCCACCCACCACCTGGCCCCGCTAGCCTAGCCCACCCGCCCGGTGCCCATTCCTAAGCGCACGTGCGGATAAGTGGGAAAAGTCGAACTCTCAATCCCTCGCCGCCGCCCGTCTCTCTATCCTTCCCTCCAGGAATCTCCCACTCCCGTCACAACGGAGAACCGAGAACGGACAACGGAGAACGGACAACGAACAACTGAGAACTGAGAACTGAGAACTGAGAACTGACAACTGACAACGAACCCCTACCCAATCCCAAACCCCGCCTGAATCGCCTCCAGCGACCGTCCCTTCGTCTCCGGATAAACAAACAGCACCACCAGAAACTGCACTGCCATCATCCCAGCAAAAAACACAAACGGCAGCGCATGACTCTTCGCCGCAATCGTAGGAAAGATCCCCGCAATAATCGCATTCATAATCCAGTGCGACGACGACCCCACACTCTGTCCCTTCGACCGCACCCGCGACGGAAACACCTCCGCGATATACACCCAGATCACCGACCCCTGCGAGATCGCGAAGAACACAATGAACAGCATGAAGCAAGCCATCAGCAGCCCCTTGTGCGAGTTCGTATAAAACACCCACGCCACACCCGACAGCGCCACCACCATCCCCACCGACCCAATCAGCATCAGCGTCTTCCGCCCAAGCTTGTCAATCAGGCTCATGCCTAAGAACGTCGCCAGCAGATTCACCAGCCCCACACCCACTGTCTGCAGCGCAGCCGAGTTCGAACTAAATCCCGCCGAAGCAAAAATCGAGTTCGAGTAATACAGCAGCGCATTGATCCCCGACAGCTGATTGAACAGCCCAATCGTCACCGCCAGAAACAACGGTAACGCATACCGCTTCGTGAACAACGGCTCCGGCTTCACCCCGCGCTCCAAATGCACCGATGCAACAATCTCCCGCAACTCCTCCTCAGAATTTGGAGACCCCATCAGCCGCAACACCTCCAGCGCCTCGTCCGTCTGATTCGTCGTCACCAGCCACCGCGAGCTCCGCGGAATCCCATACAGCATCCCCAGGAAGATCGCCGACGGCACAATCGCGACGCCAAACTCCCACCGCCACTGCGTCGCTCCCAAATGCTGCGTCACGATAATGTAGTTCGACAGGTACGCCAGCAGAATCCCCACCACAATATTGATCTGGAACAGCCCCACCATCCGCCCCCGCCACTTCGCAGGAGCCAGCTCAGCGATGTACACCGGCCCCAGCACACTCGATCCGCCAATCCCCAACCCACCCACAAACCGCGAAACCATCAGCGCATCCCAGTTCCACGCAAACGCACACCCCACCGCCGAGATCAGATAAAGAAACGCCATCACCCGCAGCGCCTCGCGCCCGCCAATCTTCTGCCCCAGCACCCCCGAAGTCATCGCCCCAACAATCGTTCCCGCCAACCCAATCGACACCGTCAGCCCCAGCGTCCACGGCGTCAGGTGAAACACCTGCGACAGCTGCTCCGTGGTCCCGGCAATCACCGCCGTGTCGAACCCAAACAGCAACCCACCCAACGCCCCCACCACCGTAGCCTTCACCAGGTACCGATTCAAAGTCCCCCCTCGTTCGCGACTACCACCATATCCGGCCTCACCCAAATCCGTACAGGAAAAGCTCGACCGGGTCCCCCACCCCGCAGCGCCAAACGCCGCCTCGACCTTAAATGACTGACCACTCAGCTAAACCCCAAAACAGCTACCCAAAACCGGGCTATAGACGTCGATTTGCGTCACCAACCGAGGCTATGTACACACGAAATGCCCCCGATTTACGCCCGTGGAGGCACCACGTAGAACAAAACCGCAAAATAGTGCGCCACACTCCCCGCCAAAACAAACAAATGCCACACCGCATGGAAGTACCGCAGCCTGTCTAAAGCAAAGAAAACAATGCCCAAACTGTACAGCACCCCGCCCGCCACCAGCCACGCCAGCCCATGCCCCCCGATTGCGTGATAAAGCGGCCGAATCGCAAACACAATCACCCATCCCTGGAGCAAATACACCAACGCCGAAGCAACCGCAAACCGCTCAATCAAAAGACTTTTGAACACCACCCCAGCCACCGCCAGCGTCCACACAAACCCAAACAACCACCACCCCACCACCCCCCGCAGCGGCACCAGCGTAAACGGCGTATAAGTCCCCGCAATCAGCAGATAAATCGCCGAATGGTCCAAAATTCGAAACACCTTCCGCGCCCGCGTCACAACAAGCGAGTGGTAAAGTGTTGAAAATAAATAAACAAGGACCAGCGTCCCAGCAAACACGGAGCAGCTAGCCACAACCCACCCGTCCCCGCGCAACGACGCATGAACAAGATAAACAGCCCCAAAAACAGCCAAAAACAGCCCGATTCCATGCGAAATCGCATTCGCCAGAATCTCGCCAAGCTCTATTTCCGTTTTCACCCGCTCATCATAATCCGCCCCAACCATCCGGTCTGTGACGGGCATTAATGCGCAGAAACCCCCGCAATATCGCTTAAATCACCCAGTCGACCCTGGTAAGCCCGCGCAATCGATTCGTTGCGTTCAACCGAAGTCCGCTCCAACTCAACCTTTTCCTGCAACAGCCTCTCCCGCACCCCATCCTCCGTAATAAGCGGAGCATTCGCAGACACAGTAAGAAGAACCGCCTCAACCGCTGCCTTCATAAGTACCGCGCCGCCAAGAATATCCGTCAGCAGATGACGATCCGAAAGCTCGACCGCCCGCTCGGCTTGCACCAGCGCCGAGCAGATCTCCCTCGCCGACGTAATAGGAATCCGAGTAGCGCGCAAAATAGCGGATTCCATCGCCGCATCCCGCAAAGTCTTCTCTCCGTCGGTACTGCGAGGCATAGCGCGGGCCTGCAGATAGGCCTGAAAAGCTTGCGAATCATCATCCGCGAACCCACTCATGATCGCAAGCGTGGACTTGATCTTCTCGCACAGCTCGGTAAGAGCCTCGAGCCGCCTAACATCTTCCCCTGCACGCTTGAGCGAGATGCTAGCACCCTTATGCACAAGAGCGAGGCCCAGCGTCGCCGTGAAAATAGAGATGGACCCTCCTCCTGGCGTCGGGCTAAGAGATGCGGTGAGATCGCGAACCTCGGTGGCGTTAAGCGCCCAGATGGATGCGGAAGGTTCGCCCAAGGATCGAATGTGCAAGCTGGACATTGCAACGATTATGCCGCATTTATCAAAGGCCTGTCCGGAGTTTTGAATCTACTTCGAACCCGGAAAGATGCCATCAGCCACCCCGCTGTCCGTCACACCCTTGGCGTAAGCAAGCATCCTGGCGGGAAGAGCGTGAAGGTCAGGTAGCATCGATGGAGATTCAAAGTTAATCTCTAAGTACTAGCCACGACTTTGTGTCCAATGAAAGAGTTTGCGGTCTGGCGTCCCAGATTCGTAGAAAGTGGTATTGCAATGGAAGAGTTTAGACGGCTTGCTCGTCTGCCTGCGTATGTTTTCAACGTAACTGGAGAATTGAAGGCCGCTGCGCGCAAACGCGGAGAGGACATCATTGACTTCGGGATGGGTAATCCCGATGGTGCAACCCCGAAGTTCATCGTAGATAAGCTTATGGAAGCTGCGCAGCGGACGACTACGCATCGGTACTCGCTATCCCGCGGCATCCCGCGTCTGCGCGTTGCGATCTGCAACTGGTACAAGAAGCGCTACGATGTCTCGCTAAACCCTGAGACCGAAGCGATCGTCACCATTGGCTCTAAAGAGGGCATCGCCCACCTTTGCCTGGCCGTGCTCGACGACGACGATACCGTCGCCGTGCCGAATCCCAGCTATCCCATCCATATCTTTGGGCCCGTGATCGCCGGGTCAAAGGTCCAGAGCATCGCCATGGGTGGAACCGATCAACATACCCTGATCGAGAAGCTGGAATACGAGTTGCCGCGAATGGCGCCCCGGCCCAGGATCCTGATTCTGAACTTTCCCGCAAACCCAACGACGGCTTGTGTCGATCTCTCGTTCTTCGAACGCCTCGTACCACTTTGCAAAGAATTAGGAATATATCTCGTCCATGATCTTGCATATGCAGATATCACGTTCGACGGTTATGTAGCCCCAAGCGTGATGCAAGTTCCAGGTGCAAAGGATATTGCAGTCGAGTTCTTCACCCTCTCAAAAAGCTACAACATGCCGGGATGGCGGGTCGGCTTTATGGTCGGTTGTCCTGCTCTGGTAGCCGCACTCGGTCGCATAAAGAGCTACTTCGATTACGGGATGTTTACTCCGATACAGATCGCATCCATCGCAGCATTGGAAGGCCCGCAAGACTGTGTCGCCGAGATACGCGACATCTACAGGTCGCGCCGCGATGTGCTGGTTCCAGGCCTAAATAAGCTTGGATGGCCCGTAGACCTGCCGAAAGCAACAATGTTTGTCTGGGCGCGTATCCCAGAGCAATACCGCTCCTGCGGATCGATGCAGTTTTCAAAAAAGCTGCTAGTCGACGCCAAGGTCGCGGTGAGCCCTGGCATTGGGTTTGGTGATCATGGAGATCAACATGTTCGCTTCTCCCTGATCGAAAACGAAGAACGCTCAAGACAGGCCCTGCGAGGGATCAAGCAGATGTTCAAACTGGGGTGACTGGGGCTCAGAGACACGGAAAGCAGAACATCCAACACGATCTTGTCTATCCCACACCTTCATCCGAGGCTTGAGTAATGGGAGGTAACGTTGCGTTGGCGGCGCTCTCTGTTGATCTCGGTCCGCTTCGAATAAGGGCGACCGGAACGATTCGTTTGCGCCATGCGCAGCCGAAAGCGTGACGCCCCGAGCAGCACAGGCGACGATGGTCCTTGACGCCGAGATGTCGGAACCGTCGAAACTTTTCGAGGCCGGGCACAAAACCGACCGAGGCGTAACACTTCAGGACTAATAATGAAACGTGAGTTGAGCCCAATAGACCTGTTAAGGTCGGGTTCAAGATACGTACAGGTAGCGCGGGAGACCCTTCGGGTTTCCCGTTGTGCTTTATGACCGAGCATGGAACGACTTGAGAGCTAGGTGGCGTGGAGCAAACCCGAATACGTGGGAATCCCCACGAAAGTCACATGAAGTACCTTCCAGAATCGGTCGGGCGCTTTTGGGCGACTAGATCCGTGGGTTTGATTACCCGGCTAACGCGGCCTCGCCTGGCCGCCGATATACCCCATGAAGACCGGAAGTGTGATTGACCTGGAAAAACCATGGTCACCCAGTTCACATTCGAGACCTTAAGATTCAGTAAATCAATGAATTAGGAGGCGCCGACCATTAGCCATTTTCAACGGGGAACCTGCTTGAGCTAACTCCTCGTTGACCCAGGCCGATTCGGATATCTGTTGAATACAAAGAGATTAATGCCCGAGTGCCCCCGTGAGAGCGCATTCACTCGTTACTTGGGATTCTCTAGGTTATGAAGTGATTAATTGTCAAAAATGGGTCTTGAGGGGGTCAGCGCACCAACACTTTTGAGTAGTTATGATACGTTCGAGAGTAACTGTTAAAGCAGTTACTATAGTGTCGTTTCGTAACAACGATCCTTGGAGGGTCGTTATCGCGGGAATGTTGTCGCGAACGAGTTTTGGCACGGGTTAGAGGTGCGTCTTGAAATTATTGAAATCGATTGGCCCGAACTCTGGGATTGAGTCCCCCTCTTCCGACCAAATCTGCGACGGTCCGATTGCGAAGATGTCAGTTCCAAATGTCATCGGAGTCCTCCCAAAGAGCATCACGGATGGAAAGAACGTTGCCGCAATCTCGGCCAATCGATTGATGGCTTTCGTCGTTGTTATTCTTGCGTTCCTCGTTGCAGCGCCAGCATTCGCGTCTGCTCCCGTTTGCATGTACCAGGATGTGCAATCAGGGCCGGCGACGGGCGGTGAAGGTGGCAATGGAATCTATCTCAATATCTATGGGCTGAACTTCGGTGCCAGTCAAGGGAGTTCAACGGTTACAGTCAATGGAACACCAGTGGCGCAATATATCTACTGGGGTGCAGACCCTACTGGAGACCGGCAGCAAATCGGTGTGCAGATTGCGAGCGGGACAACTGGTACTGGCCAGATCGTCGTGACAACTCCGGGCGGCACGTGCTCCAATCTGACTTTCACCGTCCGGACGGGGCACATCTGGTTCATCGGGCCATCGGTTGACACATCTGCGCCCGGAAATTGCTCGACATTGGAAGCGGCTAATTCGTATTCGACACCATGGGGTCTAACGAATTATGCGAGCACGACTGAATCCAATTACAACCCGTCTACGATGCGCACTCCTTATACCTACTACAGTTGCATTTCGCCCGGAGACACTCTGGTCTTTCTAAATGGCGTCAATTATCCCTATTTTGATGGCCGGGGATGGCACGCTGCATTGACCCCCGACAAACCCGGCACAACCTCGTCTACTTTCATCACGATCATGGCGCGACCGGGAGCTACGGCGACGCTCGGAGGCGAGGGATGGGCGAATGACGGGATCCGAAATACGGGAACGCCTACTTATACGGTGTATTCAGGACTCACGGTTATAGGGAGTGGAAGCAACAGCGGCAGCGGTTTTGTTCCAGATAATTACGACCGTTTCGTGGGCAATACGTTTATGTGCCCTAGTTGCGACGGGCAGTCAGCAGCCATGACGGGTGTGACAGGTGACGTAGCCCTGGGAAACGTAGTGACGAATGTGTCGAACGACAAGTCTGTTCTTCCCCATGGCTCGGACAAGGAATATCACGCTGCCTACTTTGAAGGAAACAACCTTGAATTTGGCTGGAACCGAATCTACAACACGGCGGCGTATAACGGCTTCCAGATCAACCAGGACGGATCAACGGGTTTCTACAACTTCTCCGTTCACGATAATGACATTGCGGATGTGAATGGGAGCGGTATCAACCTGTCCGACATCGATCCTTCATCGGGGTACGTTCAGGTTTATAACAACATCATTCATCACACGGGAGTTAGCGTAGCTAGCGATGGCGGTAGCGGCGATCCCCACAATTGCATTGCGGTAAAAGGTTATGGCAGCTCAACGGGGGCGGGCACGGCTGAGATTTACAACAATAGTATGTTTGACTGCAGTTCGTATCTCAACAGCGAGAACTCGTCCGCCGATTGTGCGATCCTGATCTATAACAATCAGACCAATGTCACGACCAATCTTGTAAACAACATCATCTACCAGCCAGCCTACAGTTCGACATCAACTCAGAATGTCTTCATTTGCGGCGGAGGAGCGGTCGGCACACTCGCGGGCTCAAACAATATCTGGTACAGTGCAGCCACGCCTGGAAGTACGGCCTACGCCACAGCTGTTGGGACAATTGAAAACCCTCTCTATGTGAACGCCACCGACGGAGCATGGACAAATTATGAGTTGCAAACTTCGAGTCCTGCTATCAGTGCTGGCATTGCTGTAGGGCCGGTGGAGCTAGAGGGAACGACAATCACGTTTCTGACATGGGACTTCGATAAAACAATCAGGCCGAGCCTGCCTTCAATTGGTGCGTTGGAACCCGGCGGTACCTCAGAAATCTCAACGGGAGATCTGATTACCATCGCTGCCTCGCCGAACCCTGCGGCTTTGGGACAATCCGTGACGTTAACGTCCACGGTAGATCAAACAGCGGGCTCACTTCCGACAGGCAGCATTAACTTTATGAATGGTGGTGTTTCTCTTGGTCAGGCTTCACTGGACAATGCAGGAACTGCCAGCCTCACACTTTCAACGCTTTCTGCTGGTTCCTATTCAATTGTTGCCTCGTATTCTGGCGATGCACATTATCCGACGGGTCAATCGGCTGCTGCTTCGTTGCAAGTGCTCTCCAGCACGACGACCAGCCTTGTGGCGTCACCGAACCCGGTAACGGCGGGTCAGGCGCTGAACCTGGTGGCGACGGTGAGTGCCAGTGGAACCGGTTCGATGTCTGGGACGGTCAACTTCATGAATGGGTCTACGGTGCTGGGATCGGCTAGTGTGAACTCATCTGGAGTCGCGACGCTGTCGACCGCATCTCTTGCCGCTGGAACCTACAGCCTGACTGCCCGGTATGTGGGGAACTCGAGCTTGCTTGCCAGCACATCGGCTGCAGCTTCGGTGACGGTAACGGCGTCTACGGCGGCAACGACGACGAGCCTTGTGGCGTCACCGAACCCGGTAACGGCGGGTCAGACACTGAACCTGGTGGCGACAGTGAGTGCCAGTGGAACCGGTTCGATGTCTGGGACGGTCAACTTCATGAATGGGTCTACGGTGCTGGGATCGGCTAGTGTGAACTCATCTGGAGTCGCGACGCTGTCGACCGCATCTCTTGCCGCTGGAACCTACAGCCTGACTGCCCGGTATGTGGGGAACTCGAGCTTGCTTGCCAGCACATCGGCTGCAGCTTCGGTGACGGTAACGGCGTCTACGGCGGCAACGACGACGAGCCTTGTGGCGTCACCGAACCCGGTAACGGCGGGTCAGACACTGAACCTGGTGGCGACAGTGAGTGCCAGTGGAACCGGTTCGATGTCTGGGACGGTCAACTTCATGAATGGGTCTACGGTGCTGGGATCGGCTAGTGTGAACTCATCTGGAGTCGCGACGCTGTCGACCGCATCTCTTGCCGCTGGAACCTACAGCCTGACTGCCCGGTATGTGGGGAACTCGAGCTTGCTTGCCAGCACATCGGCTGCAGCTTCGGTGACGGTAACGGCGTCTACGGCGGCAACGACGACGAGCCTTGTGGCGTCACCGAACCCGGTAACGGCGGGTCAGACACTGAACCTGGTGGCGACAGTGAGTGCCAGTGGAACCGGTTCGATGTCTGGGACGGTCAACTTCATGAATGGGTCTACGGTGCTGGGATCGGCTAGTGTGAACTCATCTGGAGTCGCGACGCTGTCGACCGCATCTCTTGCCGCTGGAACCTACAGCCTGACTGCCCGATATGTGGGGAACTCGAGCTTGCTTGCCAGCACATCGGCTGCAGCTTCGGTGACGGTAACGGCGTCTACGGCGGCAACGACGACCATAAACTTGGTTGCGTCTCCGAATCCCGTTACCGAAGGTCAGGCGCTAATCTTGACTGCAACGGTGAGCGGGATAGCGTCGCCGACCGGGACGGTTAGCTTTATGAACGGCTCTGCGGTAATGGGAACAGCTGCTTTGAATTCCTCCGGAGTGGCAACGCTATCGATCACCTCTCTGGCTGTCGGAACGTATAGCATCACTGCCGAGTACCCCAGTACTACAGGCGCCAATCCGCAGGGATCGGGTAGCGCAGGGCCTGCATCGGCCACTGTATTGGTGACGGTCGACGCTGCAACCGCGCCGATCGTCCCATCTTTTAGCATGACCGTAATCGGTACCTCGTCGAGCGTCTTGTCAGGTCAGACCGCAGTTTACTCGCTCGTAGTAACTCCAACCACGGGACCTGCGCTGCCCGCGATAACCTTCGCAGCTTCCGGTCTTCCGGCCGGGGCGACCGCAACCTTTTCTCCGGCCACAATCACAGCAGGCCAAGGTACGACAAACGTTACGCTGAGCATTCAGACCCCGGCGGCACAGTCGGCACGGTTAGTACGGAAGAGAGAATTGTACGGAGGGCTGCCTGCGGTTGCACTCTGTCTATTGTTGATGCCATTCGGGCGCAGAAGCAGACGCTTCGGAAAACGCCTGATGCGGCTTTCCAGCTTAGTGCTCTTGCTGGCCGGAGCAGCGTCGCTAGTGGGGCTGACTGGCTGCGGCGCGGACGTTGCCCGTTCAACAGTTCAAAGTTACACCGTCACTGTGACTTCAGCGTCGGCGGCAGCGTCACAAACAGCGCAGGTCACCCTCGCCGTTGAGTAGATACAGAGACCTTTACTTATTCAGCTTGCCAAATACCCCGCTAGAAATATTTAAGTGTAAGCTTAGATACTCACAATCTATTGGATGGCGGGTTGTATGATCACGAAGCATCTGGCTCTACGATATCTACCGGATAGGCTGCTAAAGGTAGCCCGATCTGTCCACTACCGCAATAGTCTTAAGCATTACGATATCGATGTGGAACCCGATCTCCACGCGTGCCGCAGCCTTCTCAAAGAGGGAGATATCGTCCTTGATGTTGGGGCCAATATCGGGGTGTACACGCGGTTTTGCTCGGAATTTGTGGGACCCACAGGGCGGGTAATTTCTCTTGAGCCCGTGCCGGAAACGTACTCCTACCTGACCGGTAATGTGCGTGCGTTGAACTTGACAAACGTCCAGTGCTTCAACGTTGCCGCATCTGACCACGACGACGAATCCGGCAGGATGTCGATTCCGCAATATGATACCGGTGGAAGAAACCTTTACACAGCAAAGCTTTCGTCTGAAGGGAATGTGGCGGTGAAAGTGGCGAGGCTGGATACGCTCTTTCCGGACCTCACCCCCTCCTTTATCAAATGTGACGTAGAAGGGCACGAAGTCGCTTGTATAAAAGGTGCGTTGAATCTCATTCGCCGTTGCCAGCCCAACTGGCTGGTCGAGGTGAGCCGTAAAGAGACATTCGAACTTCTCTCGTCTCTCAACTATGAAGCTTTTTCCTATGAGGATCATACCTTTCGGCCATACGATTCCGATCGACCTTCAGCAAACTACTTCTTCTTTCCTAAACGCTGATTTTTAATCGCTTTCGTGGAGTTAAATGCTGAGTGAAGCGCTACCCGATGTCTGGACCGAAACGCCCACCTCTAAGAAGTCTGTGATGTATCGCCTAACTGCTATAGCGTGGATCCGGAAAATTTAGGTTTAGCTAGCGGGGGTCCGGCCTGAACCTCCTTTCGAAGAAAAAGGTACATGTTGAATCGGTAGCAGATGGTTACTCAAAATACCGTGAACGAGAACACCAGTTTGAAATTTATTGTTTTAGCCAAGCCGAATGAGACGGATCCTCGACCGGCACTTCTTCGCGGCCTTGGTGTGTATTTCCGACCTCGCGCTGATATCGTAAGCTCTACGTTCAGAGAGCTTGTTTTCGCCTATTCCAATCCTAACGACCTCGCTCCGTGAGAACGCATTGATGGGCCGCTTCAATTTCGTTCTGATGCTCGTAATCGGTATTGGATCGCTTTCCATCTGGCGCCATGCTCATGCGAACGTAAAACGTGACGATCACGGTTTGAACGGCGTTCCTACAGATACAAATAGCATTTCGGAAGACGGGCTCGCGCCTAGCCTTTCCGCGGCGCATTCTTCGAGCCAATCGCTGACGACGGGTGTCATCGGCGTCTCGAAAACGGGTTCAGTGATCGCGCCTGCGTCCGGCAATCCCATAGGAGCTTCCGGACTGAGGCGTAGCATTACCGTGAATCTAAAGTCGGACGGCGAATCGATGTCCTCGTCCGGACCGCTCATTTTTTATACTGACGTTACGTCGGGACCGAACTCGGGGGGGGAGCACAATGACGGAAGCTATTTAACGATCTTTGGAGTTCATTTCGGCGCGACGCGCGGAACATCGACGGTGACTATCGACGGCCGACCCGTATCGCAATATATCCTTTGGTCCGATACCAAGATTGGAGTCCAGATCGGCCATGTTTCTTCCGGACCCATTGTGGTCTCCGTAAGAGGCTTCGAGAGCAACTCCGACAAGACATTTAAAGTCAGGTCTGGGCACATTTATTACATCGGCCCAGCGGTTGACAATTCGACTCCCGGAAATTGCTCGACACTGGAAGCGGCTAATTCGTATTCGACCCCGTGGGGATTGACGAATTATGCGAGCAAGATTGAAGCCAACTACAATCCGTCAGCGATGCGAACTCCGTACACCTACTACAACTGCATCTCGCCTGGAGACACGCTGGTTTTTCTGAATGGAGTCAATTATCCGTATTTCGACGGTAGGGGATGGCACGCTGCATTGACCCCCGACAAACCCGGCACAACCTCGTCTACTTTCATCACGATCATGGCGCGACCGGGAGCTACGGCGACGCTCGGAGGCGAGGGGTGGGCAAGTGACGGGATCCGAAATACTGGAGCCTCCACTTACACGGTGTACTCGGGACTCACACTTGTAGGCAGTGGGGCCGACAGCGGCAGCGGACTCATTCCGGATAATTACGACCGATTTGTGGGCAATACGATTATGTGCCCTAGTTGCGACGGGCAGTCCGCAGCCATGACAGGTGTGACAGGTGACGTAGCCCTGGGAAACGTAGTGACGAATGTGTCGAATGACAAGTCTGTTCTTCCCCATGGTTCGGACAAGGAATATCACGCTGCCTACTTTGAAGGAAACAACTTTGAATTTGGCTGGAACCGAATCTACAACACGGCGGCGTATAACGGCTTCCAGATCAACCAGGACGGATCAACGGGTTTCTACAACTTCTCCGTTCACGATAATGACATTGCGGATGTGAATGGGAGCGGTATCAACCTGTCCGACATCGATCCTTCATCGGGCTATGTTCAGGTTTATAACAACATCATTCACCACACGGGACTGAACATGGCCAGTGATGGCGGGGAAGGCGATCCTCACTCCTGCATCGCGGTCAAGGGGTACGGGAGTGCGACAAGGGCCGGCACGGCTGAGATTTACAACAATACGATGGTTGACTGTAGTGCTTACCTTAACGCCAACCCAAACAGCAGATCGTCGTGCGCAATCCTAATTTATGCAAATCAGCTAAATGTCACGACGAATCTCGTGAACAACATTATTTATCAGCCAGCTTATTCCGGTACGGCCAAACAGAACGTCTACATCTGTGGCAGCGGATCGATCGGCACGGTTTCCGGATCAAACAACCTCTGGTATAGCGAGCGCACTCCGCGAAGCGTTGCGCCAGCGACCCAATTCGGCACCATTGCGAATCCTCACTTCATTTCTGCTGAGGATTATCATCTGCAGGACGGAAGTCCCGCCGTTGGAAGCGGCATTATTTTTGCCAGTCTCACGAGGGACTTCGACGGGAATCTCCGCCGTGTCCCGCCCTCCATCGGAGCCTATGAATATTCCAAGAACAACAGCGTTGCGTTGCGCTCTCCTGCTGGAACTGTCGCCGCTCCAAACGCAGTCGAACCCTTCTTAACCCGTAAGCGCGTTGCCTTTCTATTAGTCGCTTTGGTTTCGCTCATTCTCATCTATGTTGGCAGAAGCCGGCAAGCAGCTTTGACCCGTGGATCGAGCTAGGTTTTGGTGCGCAATGGCTTTGGCACCGAGGGTCGGTCAGCCGCTAGAGCGTTGCCAAATATTCACAGTGGTCTTGCAGGCGGGGTGATTTCCGCGATGGAATTTGTAACTCACACCGTAAGAAACGACGTAGGCCGCAGCTGTCCGCGATCCCTGAATCAGTCCTCAGATGGCAAACTCGCCTGCCGGTCTGAGGAACAGCCGAAGGCTTTCTTGAACCAGGCAAGAAATCGCAACTGAAGAAGTCCCTATTGCCGTTCGGGTGAAAGTTGCGATATGACAGCTCGAGCCTCAACCAATTCGACTAGCTGGCGGGTTCGCATGTAAAACCAGGCAATCCGCCGTCCCCCGAACGCCACCGCCGGCGCAGGCTCACCCAATACGATGCAGCCTTTACTCCTCACATGGGCCAGGGCTTCGTCAAGATCCTTTGTCTCGAAGCACAAATGATAAGCTCCGCCACCATTCTTATTCAGAATCGTCCGCAGCGGCGAATCCTCTGTCAACGGCGCGATCAATTCGACCTCCGAAACGTCCGTATCTGACTGCGTCATAAAGTTGACGGTCACCTTTTGTATCGGATCATCGAACGGGCCAGAGATGACTCGATATCCCAGGACTGATTCGAGCATGCTCGCGGCCGCGTCGATGTCTGGAACAGCTACCCCCACATGCAATAACTTGAACATCGATTCCGGAGAGGGTTCATTCATGAAAGCCTCGCCCCTTTTTGTTCCAAGGCTTGTTGGACTTTAGCCACGGTTGTTAGTTCAGGAATCTTCTGCGGATCGAACTGCACGCCATATTCGTCCTCAATCGAGAGAATCAACTGGAGGTGTCGAAACGAATCCCATGTCTCCGCGGACTCCATACTGAGTTCGGGGGTTACCTCGTCGCTAGAGATTTCAAGTGTGTCGGCAAAAATATCACGAAGTGACGATGGTATCTGCTGCAAGCTCATACGTTGGATCTCCTTCGATGGTTAACCATGCGGGGCTCTTTGGCATCCGCTCTTTCAGGTTCAGTCTATAGAAAATCGACCCGTCCCCGCCCAATTCCTCAACTTTCACAAATCCGTGCTGAGGATAAAAGTCCGCACAGGGGGCATTTTTTCTGGACTCAATGTATTCCCCAATCAGCCATTTCCCGCCCATCAGCGCGGCTCGTCGCGCCACAGCCGAAAGCAATGCCGTCTCGATTCCGCGACCAATTACACGGCATGAGAGCAGGAGCGAGTCGATCAAAAATTGATCTCCCCTCTGCGAAACGAGCGCTAACCCAACCACCCCAGCGTCACCGAAACGGTCACGGACACGCACCGCAACCGCTTGTCCGCCAGCGACCGTGGCGAAACGCTCTACCTCCGTGGCCGAATGACGCCGTGTGGTTAGGTTGAATTGGTTGGTCTTTGCGAGGAGTTGTATCGACCGTGCCAGGGGGGCATCAAGTGCGCTCACGAAAGTACAAATGATCCCGAGGGATTGCAAAAATTCGTCCCGACTTGTTGTGGCGTCGCGCAATGTGTCCCGCTGTAGCTGGGCCCCGTAGTCCCTCGAGCGATTTACATCGTCCTCGGTGATTGCCGCTGAATCGAAGAACCATTTGTCTGCGAGCATGGGAACCAGTTCCCACGGTTTGTCGATGGGCGCCTGTACAACGGCGACCTCTGGAAGGTATTGCCTGATTGCTTCGCATTCTGTCGGGTTGTCATCAACAAAAACGAACGAATCCAGCCCCAGCGAGAGATCCTTTGCTAAACCACGCAAGACATCGCACTTGTCGGACCAGCCGATTTTCTTTGCAACAAAGGTGTCCAGTTTTACGGCGAGATCGGCACCGCGAAGCTGAAATGCTTCCTCTACATCCGCCTCATTGTTCTTTGATACCAACGCCAGGAGAATTCCTCGCGCCGCGAGTTGTTTCAGATATCGCTGATATTCCAGGTAACAATTGCCGGGGAATGCACTGCCGGTCACAATTCCGTGAACTCCCTCTTCGCCTAGCACACCTCCCCATAGGGTGTTATCGAGATCTGTGCAGAGCACCTTTCGAGGCACGCGAAACAATACCGACATACTCCGCACCAGGCCTCTCGCATAGGTTTCGAAAGCTGCTGCAGAAATGGGCAAGCGTGAGGCAAGAAAAAGTCGCCTGTCCCTCCAGTTGGCCCGCCCGTACCGCGCAGCGATTTCATCCACATCGAAAAACATACAGTCGGAAACGGCCGTACACATCGCGAGCATCTGCCGGTTGAGTTCCTTGACCGCATTTACCAGGCCGTGCTTCAGATTCCCATCCCCCACCGGCCCCAGCGAGGTGTGTTCGGGTACGACGCAACCCTGCACCAGGAGGCGCCCGGTGTTTCTGTCGCGATAGCTTCGCAACATCTGACCCACACGCGCGATTGACTCCGCAATCTCAGCTTCCACTTCCGTCCCGAGGCCACTCGCGCACAAGTCTGGTAAACGTCCTGAAACTTCCTCGAGATCGAGTACCACCAACACTAACTCTGCCTGAGAACGATCCAAGCTACTCTGGGGCGTCAGCATCTCGTCCATATAGGCGCCGTATCCGCCGAGTTCTATATCGAGTACGTAGCCCGCCAGCACCGACTCTACAGTCAAAAAAGGAAGTATTGGTTCCACAGTCACAGAGCGGACTACAAACGTTTTGAGCGGTCTGCAGGCTGCTTGCTTCACTAGCGAATCATTCATGTTCCTGAACGCGGAGGCGCAGAACATGGTATCGGCGGCCTTTCCCGATCGCAGCAACTCCTGCGCATGTCGCAGCACAGCATGCGCATCCTCGCCTCGGATCGCTTCCGACAACGCCCGTCGAATCTCCTTCCTATCCAGCTCACTCTCCATCGGTAACTTCGACCTCTTGAAACTTGTCCGTCGCGGATCCCTCCGAAGTAGGCTGCGGCACCTTCGCACGCATGACGATTCGCCCCGGAACTCCCATTACTGTCGCTCCTGCCGGCACGTTGTTTATCACCAGGGTATTAGCTGCGATTTTTGCTCCGCTTCCGATCCTGATCTTACCCACTACCGTGGCTCTTGCCCCGATGTATACGTCGTCACCCACGACCGGGACACCCTGTCGTCCCATCGCAGAGGCCCCAATCGTCACGCCGTGCGCCAGATCGCAGTTCCGCCCCAGTACAGCTCCTGGATTAATGTGCACGCCTCCGGTATGCCCGATGTACAGGCCACCTCCAATGGTCGCCTGCGGATCTATATCCATTTCCAGGATCACAACGCATATTTTCATCAGTACAAATGAAACCAGCTTCAACGGAATCCGGACCAGACGCGTCGGTTTGTCCACATATAGCCAGTTGCTAAAGCGATAGGACGCGATTGCCCACATGGCCGGATTGAGCCATAGTTCCTTGCTGCGGTACCCGCGGGCCCGATATCGTGACCAGTCTTCAGCAAACTTGCTCATCTAGGAGTCTCGGACTTCATTCCTAATCCTACAACGGGTATTTAGAGATTTGTGTCGCTCGACAATCGTCGAACTGAGGTGGCCACAGTTTTCTAAACGCTAAACGTTTGATGAATAATTATCGAAATTCTCGGTTCTTGGAAAACGCAGTTCAAATTGAAATTAGAACGTGTCTACGGAAGTGTGGAAGTTGCCGGTCATGTTCTGGACAACAGGGTTCCATAAGCGTCGGTGATGCGTTTCATCATCGTTTCAATCGTGAAGTTTTCGATTGCACGGTCCCGTCCCGCAGCGCCCATGGATTTTGCTAGCGCAGGATCAGAGAGCAGCTTTACGATGGCGCTCGTAAGCGCAGTGGAATCCTCCGATGGAACGATCCATCCGGTGGCTCCGTCCTGCACCGCTTCTGAGTTGCCTCCAACGTCGGTTGCGACAACCGGCAGGGAGGAGACCATAGCCTCGACTAGGGCATTGGAGAAGCCCTCGCTGCGCGAGGGGAGGACGAAAATGTCAGCCATGGCAAGATGCCGGCGCAAATCTGTCACGCCCCCGTCAAAACGAAAGTGGTTAGAAAGGCCCAAATCATGAACAAGACTCTGCAATTCCGCGAAATAGGCCGGGTCTAGAATATCGCCAGCAATCGTGAATGAGGCTTTGGGAAATTGCGGCATGATGGCTGCTGCTGCCTTGATGAACAGATCGTGTCCCTTAATCCGGCGGATATTTCCGACAGTCGTGACCAGGAACTCACCCGGAGGCTTGGCGGGTCTTGTCGGCGCACCCCAAGATGAAAGACTGAGGCCGTTGTAAATGGTTTTTACGCGATCGGGATCGATTCTATCTACTTCGATGCAGTGTCGACGGACTTGATCCGATACCGCAAAAACGGCATCAGGCGCTCCAGCCATTAGCCGGTAGGCAATGCTATGCTTTCGCGCCCGCAAAATGCCCATATCTCTGCGGGACCACACCAGCTTTGCTTTCGACATGGTCTTGGTAACCAGGCCAGCCCAGATGTCGGAGCTCTCAAAGAAAGTGTTCACAATCTTCACATTTTGCTGCTTCAGAAACTGCTTCAAAGCCAACGCGGCTCGAAGGGCCGTTAGATCGTGGGTGCTCTGGATCGGCAGCAGGTAGACGGGGCATGGCGGCGACTTTAGCTCAGGAATCGTGGGATCGATCGAAAGCGCGAGGATGGATGCGCGAAATCCATAGGATGGCAGAAGAGCCCCGAGTTTCAGGATAATGCGCTCTGCTCCCCCTAACGTCTTGGAAAACTGGTCCACCACAAGCAGAACATGAGGTAAATGGCCATTCACGGCATTGGCTGCAGGCGGCTCCGAAGATCCTGCTGCGATCTCAATCATTTGCCAACCTCTGGTGAACGTCATTTCGGAAAGACAAGTTCAAGGATACTACGTACCCATAGAAACCCCTCTGCGTCGACGCGCCCATCGACCCCCACGAGTAGCTACAATGCAAACTGACACGACTATCACCCGAGGCGTTGTTTCAGAACAGGTAAACACTGTGAAGGGGAACCAGAATGACTCAGCTAGAAGCGGCGATGGACGCCTCCCAAGCAGGGAAGGGGAACTGGGCGCGCTTTGACTTTCCGATGGAGAAGGTAGAAGAAGCGGCTACGGAGTGGCGGCAAGCTTTGAATGGGATCGCCCGTCCGTGGCTATGTTGGAATGTGAGCGATCGCTGGTGCCGATTGCAACAAAGACTCATTCAGGAAGTCGGCTGGACGCCTGTAATTGGTTTCGATCCACGCTGTGGACCGCCGACGGTCCTGCCGGGCTCGATCATGATCGACTTCAACTCTCATTTCGGATTTGATGTCATGTGGCCGCACTTTCCACTTGAGTTCGCATTTCTGTTTGCAGATCGGCTGGCATTTTGGCATGCCGATTTACTGTGCTCGCTCGACACGATGGAGATATTGCGGGCTAAATTCGAAACTTTGCCCGATGGCGCGACGGCAGCAGTTCCCAACTGGGGTGGACGTCGCAACTTGCTTAAGTTTCGTCACCATCGTTATTGGGAGTTGGTAGGTTGCACAACCAAGGGAGCTAGCGAGGATCAGTTCCAACACGGTTGCGGTTGGTGGCGATACTTCAAAGATCATCCTCAGCGGCTTGACGAACAGGAACGTCGTCGTCGCGCAAAATACTACTACGATTCCGGAGTCGGCATCATGTACTGGAAACGACATTATGGGGGCCAGGTAGAAGACATTCCAGAGAAATTAGTTGCCGCGGGACACTGCACCTCCATCAACCGGAAGTCTTATCGTCAAGTCGACCCTGGCGGCGCACGCAATCTGGGAGCGGAAATTGACTTGAACTTTGACATTGAAGAGGTTGCCGCGAGATTGGGGATTGATCAGTTACTCTGACCTGTTTGCGCTCCGGGCTTTCCACCCCACGGTGGGATGGAGGCGCTGTGATCGTGGGGCACCAGCCTCTCAACGTATTCAGTATGTAATCGCGGGGCAACCGCGCGTGTTGAAGAGCCGCGGCTCAGGATGTCGACAACTGTGAGGTCTCCCGGAAAGCCAGAGTTTCTGCATTGATCCACTGCTATACTAAGCGGGCGAATCCGAGGAAACTCGCGTACCGCGAGTGGCTAACGACGTAGGAGAGGCATGTTACGCATCGGTGTGATGCTGGATTCGATGACAGGCAGTGCCTGGGTCGCCAAGATCATCGAGGATATTCAAGCCTCGCAGTTTGCCCATGTGTCATTAGTCATCCTGAATTCGCCCCCGGTGAGACAGAAGCCTTCGTTCCTAAAGTGGTTCAAAGATCATTGGAATCTGACCTTCTATCATCGCTACGAGAAGTGGGATTACCAGAGGTACAAGACTGATCCAGACGCAAAAGCGAAGTGTGATTTGTCCACGATCTTGGGAGGAATTCACTGTGTCAAAGTTAATCCCGTTCGTAAAGGCTCTACCGATTCATTCGGCGACGATCACCTTGCACAGATCCGCGCCGCAAATCTCGACGTAATCCTGCGGTTCGGATTTCGTATTCTTCGGGGTGAAGTTCTGAATACGGCAAGATATGGTGTCTGGTCTTTTCATCACGATGACAATCGTGAGTATAGGGGCCGCCCCCCGCTTTTTTGGGAGATATACGAGAGTAACCCTGTTTCCGGTTCCATCCTGCAGATCTTGACCGAATCCCTTGATGGTGGCCACGTAATATATCGTAGCCATTCAGCAACAGATTTCACGTCACTTTACCGAAACGCTAATCCCGTCTATTGGAAGACTTCGGAGTTTGCCCTGCGTAGGTTGCGGGATCTGGATTCGCGAGGTTGGAAATATATCAAATCCTTGGAGACCTTCACCGAAAAGCATACCTATGTTCGGGGGACCTACAAGATTCCAAATGCCCTTCAGATGACCGTTTATGTTTGGCGCCTTCTGCAGCGGTCAGTTCGCAGTAAGTTGTCAGTACGCTTGACCAAACGCTTTGAGCAGTGGTTTCTAGCTATCAGAAAGCGCTCGCCGGATCGCCGTTTCGACAGTGCGATGGGATACCGCATAATTCGGCCACCTATGGATAGGTTCTACGCCGATCCTTTTCTGTTCAAGAGGGATGCCAAGACTTATCTATTTTTTGAAGATTACAGATATAGCGAGGCCCAGGCGATTATTTCCTGTGCGGAAGTGGATGCGCAGGGAACGCTGAGTGAATCGGTAGAAGTTTTACGTCGCCCTTACCATCTTTCTTATCCGTTTGTGTTTGAATGCGACGGCCAAATCTACATGATTCCCGAAACCCGGCAAAATCGCACGGTAGAGCTATATCGCGCAGATCGCTTTCCAGCTTGTTGGTCGCTTGCGGCGGTCTTGCTGGAGGATGTTGGCGCGGTCGATGCCACTATCCACCAATCGGACGGAAAATTTTGGATGTTTGTGGGGTTATCGGATGGCAGCTACTCGAGTTGCGACGAACTAGGATTGTTCTATGCAGACTCCTTATTCGGGCCTTGGACGGCACATTGCAGCAATCCGATTGTATCGGATGTGCGGAGGGCTCGGCCCGCTGGGGCGCTGTTCTATCAGGATGGAAAACTTATCCGGCCCTCCCAAGACTGCTCTAGGGCCTATGGATATGCACTGTGCTTCTCAGAAGTAGTTGTCCTGGACGAGACTCAATATCGTGAAATCCCTGCAGGGCGGATCGATCCAGCATGGACTGACAACAACTTGGGGACCCACACATATTCGAGATCGGATGACTTTGAAATTATTGATGGCAAGTCCATGATTGCTGGCAGACCCTCAGGCGTTCGCTAGCCCTCGACGAATCAACCGACTACCGTCATCATGGGGTTATTGTGGCGTTGTGTCACCGTCGGTCGGGGGAGGGGCGACTGGAATTCGAGGAGGAATTCACTGCGCTTCTATATACCTGCATTGTGTTCTTTGCGATCGAGAGCCATGATTGGTCGCCAAAGTCCATCGAACGCACTCGACTAGAAAGATGTTCCCGAAGCGCTCGGTTCCGTGAGAGCTCTATCAATGCGTCGGCAAGCTCCTCCGAATTTTGCGGATCGACGAGTAGCGCATTTTCCCGATCCGTGAGCAACTCACGAAACACGGGCAAATCGCTTGCTACGATTGCCTTTCCCAGGGCCAGCCCCGTCGCCAGCGCTCCACTGGTTGTAATCGCTCGATAGGGATACACGACAACATCCGCAGCCCGATACAGAGCCACTAGCTCTTCGGTAGAAATAAAGCGAAGCTGTAATTCCACTTGCCTTAATTCCAGAGTCTTCACCTGTTCACGAATTTGTTCCAGCAACTCGGGTGCCCCGGTGCCGGCAATTGCCAGTCGGCAGTCACTGCCATCAGCTTCCACCTTTTTCCATGCGCGTAGTAAAAGATCTACCCCTTTATAGGGAGAGATGATCCCCTGCCAGAGCACAAGAACACTCCTCGGTTCGAGTTTGAAACTCGGGGACGTATGTCCGGCGAATGCTGCGGGCAGGTCATAGAAGAACGGCCCATGCGGAATCACCGTGACCTTATCTGCCGGCACAGAAAATTCTGCTCCTAGCTGCGTCCGGACGTGTTCCGAATGGCAGATGATTCGATCTACTCTTTGATACAGCTCAAGAAAAGTAGGCTTGTACGTCTCGCCCGTGTTGTGAGGGAGTAGATCGTGAACTGTAAGCACAATCCTCGAGCCGCGGATGCGGCAGAAGTCGAGGAACCAAAGATCTAGTGGCAAATGCCACTTCAACATTGGTAGAAACTGGACATGAATGACTTCGGGAGGAGTGATCAGGAAGCGCACCGTCAGCGCGGAGAGATTCACGAGCGCCTCAGTCAGCTTCAATGTTCTGCGGGGCAGACGCGGTAACTGAAACTTGCCCACCACATTCAAGAGTCCAGGGTCCAGCTTGATTCCTCGGCTTGAAAAGCAATCTGGGTCAAGATAGTAGGTGATCGATCCCACCATGACATCGACGCCTTCTGCAAGGAGAGCCCTGGAAAGATAGGCCGTGTAATACGGCACGGTTGCCCACAAGTCCATCATAAAAATGCGTGGTCTCCGTTCACTCACTGAGAAGTCCCTCGGGGGGTCGCCGCTGATTTCTCCCAACGTCCTCTGTCCCTTGCCGATTTCGCAACTGCCGCCTCATACACGCTTAGATAATCGGCTGTCATCCTTTGCGCAGAAAATTGGTCTGCCACCAATTGCCTCGCGGCTGAGCCAAGTCGCTTCCGCTTCGCGTCATCTCGCAACAGCTGGATGATTCCAGTCGCAAGCAATTCCGGAGATTCTGGAGGCACCAGTATTCCGGTGCGGCCGTCCAAAACGACTGTAGGTACGGCGCCCACGGGTGTCGCAATCAATGGCAGGCGGCTGGCCATGCCTTCCAGAATGGCGATTGGCAAACCCTCGCGTCGCGAGGCTGATACCATCAAATCCAGCGAAGCATATACGCCGGGCATGTCATCGCGACGGCCGAGCATGCTAACACTGGCTCGAATTCCGAGTTCGTCGAGCAGAACGTCCAACTTAGGACGATCAGGCCCATCTCCAATCACCACAAACTTTGCATCCGGCAGTTGCTTCAGGACAACGGCTGCAGCGGTTAGAAAGATATCGACACCCTTCTCTGTAGAAAGACGACCCACCAACCCAGTCAGTGGATACTCGCCCCAGCCCAACTCAGCTTTCAACCCGTCCGATGCGCGATCGAAGGTCCGCAGATCAATTCCATTCCGAATCATGCTGATCTTGTCTGCATGGACGCCGGCGCTGAGAAGGTCTTCTCGCACCCCTTCTGACACAGCTACTATATTTGCATAGCTCCGCAAAACGAAGCGGTCTACAAATCCGAAGAAGCGATCTTTCGGGTCATGGTTGTACCATGTGTGGCACGTCGAGACTAGGGGAATCTTAGATCCTCGTAGCGCAAAATAGACGTACAGGTCTGCTTTGTAGCCATGGGCGTGGACTACGTCGGCGCCCGCTTCAGCTGCCAACTCCCGAATACGGCGAATGGCCATTCGATCGAGCCTTCCCGTGCAGGGAATCAGGTGCGATTCGATGCCTTCTCTAGAAACACTCTCATGGAGTTGTAGATTTGGATTCGAAGAGTTCAGAAACACTCCCAGGCTGCAATGATGCGGACCCTCGTTGAGAGTGCGGGAAATGTTGAGGATTACGGCTTCTGCGCCATACATGCCACCGCTACTGATAATGTGCAGAACTCTCATACTGAATCTTCCCCGCTGTCGCGAGCCTCAGGCTGTTTTCGATTCAATACCGCCCATAATTTCTCATAGAAGCCGTCTCCCAGCAGTTTCTTCGCAGCGGCCTTCACACGATATTGGCGCTCCAGGCGCGACAGCACGTGGCTCCCGGGTTGAAATACACTCCGAAGCCACTCCAAGGTCATGTCCCCCCGGATGTTAAGTCGACCAACCATATATCCCTTGAATATCTGCTCGGCGCTGGGCTGGGACGTATAAATCCTCGAATATCCTGCCTCCCGACAAGCTGTAAGCACTCGCTGGTTGTAGCGGCCACCCGGTAAGGACATTGTTGTAACCGATGTCCCAAGTTTATCCTCCAGCAGGTGCCGCGCACCGGTCAGCTCTCTATCCAATTCATTTTTTCCGCAATGAGTCAGAAGGATGTGGGACCATCCATGCGCACCGATCGACTGACCAGACGCGTGCAGGGATCGCAGCTCTGGCCATCCCATGTAACCCGCCCTCTTTCCTGTCCAGCCCGCCGTAATGAAAAAGCGAGCGATCATGCCTCGCGACTGTAAAACAGGCAACGCTAACTCGAAATTTGAAATGTGTCCATCATCGAACGTCATCTCCGGCCACAACTGAAATGCTTGAGCCCTCCGCATCTGGACAAGAAGGTCAACGTGCCGCTCGAACTGCGCGCTCTCGATTGAATAAGAGTATTCACTTGGGCACAGAGTCACCTCATGGTAAAGAAGGTGAAGTCTGCGGAGCGGTTGGCGCGCGCCTGCCTCGGGAGTTGTTTCATCGTGCAAGATGCATTCCCCTTAAAGCGATATGCTGTTTGCCGCAAGCGTAGTCTACCAGTCCGACTTCGACAAACTTGCAGGAGCGGTTCCGTGATGGCTGCTCAGCAAGCACAGCTCATCGGATTGCGGATCAACTTCCCCCTTGATCAACCGTTCTAAGAACTGTGCTTCGCGGGGTAAGGCAGTCTGCCTGATGGGCGGTTACGCGGCGATCTCCAAGACACTGTCTTCAATCTTTCATGCGTTCAAAGCCACAAGGGTCAAAGTGTTCCGCAACTGCCTGTCTGGAGGCAATCTGAACTTGTTCTGAAGCGATTGCATCGGCGCAATGCAGCGGGATATATTTCAACTCAGAGAAGAGCAAAAGAATCGCTTGGCGCTGCTGATATCCTGAAAGGCACCCGCTTGTAAATCTATTCTGGGTGGCTTTCGTTACCTCAGCCCGGCGCAGTACGCCCCTGTCCATTGTGCCACCGGCAGGGCCTCATTGCTTTAAATGCTCGAGGTCGCACTGCACGGTTCAGTGTGTCCATGAAAGGTGACAACATGCCACTGGTTTCGATCATCACTCCCGTTTATAACGCCGCACGCTGGTTGCCGGAGACCTTCGCAACCGTTCGCGCGCAGACCTTCACGGATTGGGAGCAGATTTTGGTAGATGACGGTTCCACCGACAATTCGCTGGCTCTCGTAGCGGCTGCGGCAAAGGAAGACCCGCGCTTTCGATCCTTGCGCACGCCTCACAACGAAGGTCCTTCAGCTGCGCGCAATGTCGCGCTAAGCGCTGCTCGCGGACGTTTCATCGCCTTTCTTGACGCCGACGATCTCTGGCACCCCGAAAAGCTCGCTCGCGCTGTGGAGTGGATGACGACGCATGGCTACGGCTTTATCTATCACGACTACCGTCACATCTCTCATGACGGCGCACTTGTAGGTGCTCTGATAACCGGACCGGAGGTGCTGGACTTACGCACCCTGCATACCCGGCGGGGCACGGGCGGCTGCCTCAGTATGGTCATCGACCGCGAGCGGGTCCCCGACTTCCACTTCCCCCACCGCTATCGCTACACGCACGAAGATTTCTGCGGTTGGCTAAGTATTATCCAGCGGGGCGAAAACGGCCACCGTCTTCCGTTTGATCTGGGCCGTTATCGCTTATCCGCGCACAGCCGTTCGTCCAATAAGGTGAGAGCGGTGACGGACACATGGAAGATTTATCGCGAGTACTCTAAACTCTCCGTATCGCGTGCGGCGTTTTGGTGGACGCAGTACGTCTGGAATTCCTACTGGCTTTATCGGTACGCACGACCCCGCTGAGTCTGATTTCCCATCAGGCCGACTCTGAAAATCGCCTGCACCGGTCGTGCAAAAATAAAATTCTTCATCGTAAAGTATTGACTCGCGAATCAGCCTTCCATGTTAGCGCAGCGTCGGAGTCGCATGTGCGCTTCGATGTGTTATGCTACAGCGAAAATAAGAGAAGCGGTAGTCGGCACTCTGGGACTTGCGCGATACGACGATCCTGTCAGGGGGCTATTTGCAACTCGTTCGTAGATTTCGCATTGCAGGACTCTTGTGCGCTTTTGCGGTTCTCTTCTGTGAGCTAATAGCCCTCCCATATGCCAACATGGGCGTCGGCGATGACGGTCCCTATGTCCTTATGGCGCGTCACCTCGCGGCGACCGGCCACATCGCGTTTAACGGCTGGGCCACGGCCATGCTCGGCTGGCAACTCTACCTCGGCGCCGCACTGATCAAGCTCTTCGGTTTTTCCTTCACCGCCGTCCGCGCTAGCACTCTGCTTGTAGCCATAGTGATGGCCTTTGTACTGCAGCGGACATTCGTTCGCGCCGGTATTATGGAACGCAACGCGACCATTGGCACTCTGGCGCTCGTTCTATCCCCTCTGTACCTCATGCTATCGGTTACCTTCATGAGCGACATCTTCGGCCTGTTCGCTGTCGTTCTTTGTCTGTATGGCTGCCTTCGTGCAATGCAGGCTGCGACGCCCCGTGCGGCGATCAACTGGCTTTGTTTCGCGGTCGCAGCCAACGCTATTTGTGGCACATCCCGCCAGATCGCGTGGCTTGGCATCCTGGTCATGGTACCTTCGACGCTTTGGCTACTCAGGCACCAGCGCCGCGTTCTCATCGTTGGTGCCGGGGTCATTTTCGCCGGCGTTTTCTTTATCACTGCGAGCATACAGTGGCTCAATCACCAACCCTACGCCAAGCCCGAGCACGTATTGCCTAACGCCTTTCCCCTGGCCCGTATGCTCTTGGAACTGATTCGCACCTTTTTGGATATTCCGTTCCTGCTTCTTCCCATCGTGGCTTTATTCCTTCCCGAAATTCGCAAGTGTAGCCGTCGAGCTAAGGTGTTAATACCTATTGTCTCTCTTAGCTATATCCTGCTCGCGGTTCATTGGAGGCACGCCCACCCGGGCTTTTTGTTGGAGCCGACCTTGGGCGATTGGGTCAATGTTCACGGGATTCCGGAGATCATGTATCTTCAAGGCACCCCGCCAATCTTTATTCACGGCTGGATGCAGATCCTACTGACCATTGCCTCGATCGGTGGCCTGATTGGCGTGATTGCTTCGTTGCTTCGGACGCGCCGCGAATCACATCTTCTAAGCGCCTCTGGCCAGATCTCCTGGGTACAACTCGGGGTGCTGCTCGGCCCGTTTGCCCTCGCCAATGTGGCTCTGCTGATACCCCGCGCCGGTGGCTGGCTCTACGAGCGCTACACGTTGGTGATCCTGGCGGTTGCGCTACTCTGCCTCCTTCGTTACTACGAGGAACGTATCCATCGTTTCCTTCCGCTCGCTAGCGTCTTCCTTGTCGGAATCATGGCGATCTACGGTGTCACCGTTACGCATAATTTGTTTGCGCTGTATCGTGCGCGCCTGGCGCTGGCCGCGGAGGTCCGAGCCTCTGGAGTTCCAGACACTTCAGTTGATAATGGCTGGGAGTATAACTTCGAAGTCGAAATCGAGCATGCTGGCTTCGTCAACGATCAAAGGATCGTGATACCCGCGAATGCGTATACTCCGGCGCCTCCGCTTCCCGCTGGCACCTGTCCTATGTTTGCGTCCGATGCCACGCCCTACATCCGTCCCATCTTTGGCATTTCCTTCGACCCGAACGCTTGCTATGGCGCCGCTCCGTTCGCTCCTGTGCACTATTCGCGCTGGCCCTACTCTGCGGCCGGGACGCTATACGTGGTCAGATACACTCCGCCCGGCAGGTCGTGACGGAACCTGCGAGGTCTGTTATGTCCTCGCGTCGGCAAAGAAAAATGAACGGACTTTAGGTAGGATTTGACTGCGAACGTACGTCCGGAACATCAGCCCAATTGTGAGGATGAAAACTGATAGCGTAGCGAGTACCTGCAGGAAAAACACAGCCGGATTATGCGTTGGGTACAAAACACCCACTGCGTAAGTGGCGATAATGAAAGGAACAGATGATAGGAACATCGGTGCCCACACTTTGAGCACGACCTGAAAGTAACTGAGACCCACTAGGTGGGAGATGTAGCGCGGCCAAAACCCGAGATTCACAATTAGGCTGGGCACGAGGGTTCCAATTGCGACTCCATAGATCCCATACCAATGAACGAGGATTATGCTGAGCGCAAGATTTGAGATGCCTTCCCCAACTGCCCACAAGGCTCCGACTTTGTGTTTCTCGATCCCGAAGGCAATCGCCGCTGCGACTTTATTTGGATAGGAGAAAAAAAGAGGAATACAGAGGATGATCAGGACGATTCCTGACTGGTGTGAATATTGCGGGCCCATCCAAATACCAATGAAACTTGGCCCTCGCACAATCAAGGTGATCAGGATCGGCAGCGCAACCATCAGCATGGCGCGAGTGCCGTTCTTGTAAAGCATAAGCACACGATCGCTGTTTCCTGCTGCCTCGTAGGTGCTTGCAGCGGGAATAAATGTAAAGGCCATCGAGTCTACGAACCGGCCTGCATAACTACACAGCGAGTTCGCGATGCCATAAAAGGTGACCGCAGCAGCGGAAACAAAAGCACCCACCACAATATTGTCCGACTGGTAGACCAGCTGGATGGCGATCATTGTGAGAAAGGCATAGGAACTATATGTCCAGATCTGCCTCAGTGTTTCCGTCCTAGGTCGTTTCAGATGGATCCGCAGTTCTGGATAGAGTCGCTTTGCCACCGTCACGCGGACCGCATTGCCAAACACCGCTGCAATGAGTTCGGCGACGGCAATGGCGACTATGCCGTGTCCGGCAACGAGGACCGTTACCACGCCAGCTACACGAACCGCAGTTTGCGCAAGGTTCACATAATTCTGCAAATCATAGCGATTTAATGCAGAAATCACACCGCCAAATACACCAAATGAAAGATTGATTGCTGTCGTCAAGCCAATTAATAGAATTGCTTTCTTGGCATCACCCGCGACCGCTGATGGAACCTTGAAGACTGAAGAAAACACCGCGGCGAGTCCGACGCTCAGCAGGAACGCGAGGATGCTAATTAGCATCCGGATCCATAATGCGGCTGACATCGCTTCGGAAGCGGATTGATGATCCTTCAGGGTATGTCCCTTGGAAACAAATCGAAGGACCGAGTCCTGGATGCCAAGATCGAGGAGGCCGAGGTAAGCGACGGCCGAGATGGCGAGGAGCCAGACTCCATAGCCAATATTTCCCAGATGGTGCAGGATAAATGGTGCGAGGAAGAAGCCAACAGCCATATTGGCAACCGTTCCGAACCAGTTAAAGAGCACGTTTCGAGCGATGTGTCGAACCCTCAACTCCAAGCCAAAACTCCTTCTTAGCGACGTCACACGGTGGCGTGGACATTTCGACTTTACCGGCCTCTAAGGGCGGTATCAAGCTCTTGAGCGCGTAAGCGATGGTAACAGCCTCCTTGACCGTAACAGGTCAAGACGCCGAACGTAGAAGGTTCGACCCATGAGAGATTCAGGAGCTGATACTTTCAAGAGCAATTACCTATTCTGTGCGTGCTAGAGTGGTTTAAGGGCTGTTCCGGCCTTCTGTTTCATCGTTCTGCGGGACAAGGCACTTGGTGGTGAGTCTGCCCTCTACACTCGTGCGGGCTCTTATGGAGGTTGCACGTTGCATACGGGCATTGGACACTTCATACCACTGGTGGCCTATATAGGTTTCTGGGTGATGTGCCTTGTGTCGTTGGGGGGACGGCCGCTTTGGGGGCTTTACTACCTGATTCCATTCATCCCCTATCGAATGATGCGTAACCATTTCCGTCCGTATCCGCTGGGCGGAAGCATACTGACCATACTTGTTGTTACGGTCATTGTGGGAGCCCTGATCCACGGCAAGCGACTTCCGAAATCGAAGCTTTATCTGGTGTGGCTCGTGTTTGGGGCGTACCTGTATGTTTCGATGTGGTTGGGTGCTGCGCTTGGGAACGCACCTTATCCTCTTTGGTCTCCAGAACTTTAATTTCGTTGCCTGGAAGGCTTATATGCTGATCCCGCTTGTCTTCGTGGCGACATGCCTGGTCGTCGAGGACAGGGCAGCAGTCAGAATGGTCATCATTATCACTGCCATTTCTGTGTTGCTTGTAGACAGGAGTGTGATTCTAGAAAACCTGACGAGGAGCTGGGTGAATTTCGATGAAGACAAACGCGATGTCGGCCCGCTTGCCTATGGCTCCAACCAGACGGCCGCGTTTCTGGCTCAATTCGCCATGTTCTTTTGGGGATTTCTGCAATTTGTCAAACGGAAAAAGATGAAGCTGATCGGCTACACGCTGGTAGCGGCAACGTTGTTTGGGACGATGTATGAATTCTCGCGAGGCGCGTATTTAGCGGTCTTGTTCGGTGTGCTCGTTCTAGGCATATTAAAGGACCGAAAACTTCTGGTGGTTCTCGGGCTATTTCTGCTTACATGGCAAGCCATCGTTCCGGTGGCGGTTCGACAACGCGTCATGATGACGAAGGACTCAAGCGGACAGCTTGAATCCTCGGCCCAAGAGCGTGTGGATCTCTGGTCGGACGCAGAAAAGTCGATCCTTGCTGATCCAATCTTTGGAAACGGATATGGTACGTATCAGTACGGCCAGCATGTAGCCAACCTGGAAAACCCTCACAACTGGTATGTTCAGGTGCTGGTTGAGACCGGGGTCATTGGGCTGATCATCGCGCTGGCGCTTGTTCAGCAGATGTTTTCAGTGTCGTATCGGTTGTTCCGTCGGGCCCGTGATCCGCTATACCGAGGTCTCGGTCTCGGACTATTCATTGCGATGTGCTGTTGCGTTGTGTCCAACAGTTTTGGTGACAGGTGGACATATCTTGAGATCACTGGGATGCTTTGGGTACTGGTCGGAGCTTCCGTTCGCGCAACTCAGTTGGCGGGTGAAGAGGCGGTGCTGGAAGTCGCTCCCGTTGAAGAGGATGCAATGGCGTGGATGTCGTGACGTTCTAAGACGCTGAAGCCCCTGCGTGTGCGGCCATCGGGGGTACCAAGGCCGTATCCCGGGTAAGGTGTTGGCCGAGCCGAATCATCGGCTGCTCGATTACGTGATATGAGGCGATCGAAGCAGCGGCCACGAGCAGTAAATAGATGGGCAAGGTCCTCCATGTCGGCGTCATCCAGGTGAGGAGCAGGGAGTGGCTCAGGTAGATTCCGTAGGAATACTTGGCAAGTTGAAACGTTACCGAGTTGACCGCGAGGTTTGTGATCTGCCGGAACAGCGGAATCGTCACTCCCAATGCCAGGCAGGCGGTCCATGCGGAGAAGGTCCAGCTGGGACGCACAAGGTAAACGGCCGTGATCCCTGCGATGAGAATCGGCACGCTCCATCCTGGAAACCATTGCAGACGTTGGCGAAAGAGCCAGTAGGCGATGACTCCGGGAAGAAACGCAGGCACAAACGCGAGCACTTCCGCGCGAGCTACATGGTAGGGTTCCCAGACGGCGACTGGTATCGAGATCACAAAGAGTGCAAGCAGAGGCCAGAGCTTCCTGGAATTCCGCATCCACAGAAAGATGAAGGGAAGAAACAGGTACATCTGGATCTCTACGGGCAGACTCCAGAGCGTACCAAAGGCATTGGGGCTCAAGGTGAGATTTTGCACGAGTGCGAGATTGGACAGCCATTGCGCCGGTCGCAGTGCCGGCGCATGGGGCGGAATCATTGCCAGGAACACCGCCACGATGCTGAGCGGGTAGATGCGGAAGGCCCTCCTGACGAAGAACCTCCACACAAGTCCGTCCCCTTTGTGGCGCTCCAAGGAACTCATCAGGACGCAACAGGTATGCACAAAGAAGAAAAGCACGCCGAGCGCTCCGAGCCATTCCATGTCGGTCATCCATATCTTGCGAACGCCAAGGTGAAACAACGTGTGGTCCGCAAGAACATAGAGCACGGCGCTCGCACGCAGCAGATCGAGATTCGGGATCAGGCTACTCTTGCTTTTGGCTGACGGCATGATTTGCGTGAATTATAGGCTCCTATCGTACTCTGCGAACAATGACTTACACTCTTTTCACATTGCTCCATGGCTCGATTGTGGCCGTTGTCCGGCCATTGGGAGACCGGCTTTGGGTCGGGACGGATGCGATCATCGGAGGCTCCCAGGGATGATAGGGGCTGTGACCCCTCCCCCCTCCTGGGAGCGGTTTTGGGGTGTAAGTGGATGAAAAAGGGATATTTAGGTGGCAAAGTATCCCGTTCGTGGAAGTTAAAATGGCCTGTAAGTCGTTGCATTGAATCGGGTTAAGGGGCAAAGTGTCCCCCGCTTTCAATTCAGGGAAATTGCCTCTAACGTACTCAATCCAAGGTTGTTCGTCGGAACAACCCTCTTGGTTGGGGTCACACGATGTTTGGGAGTGATTTGGGTTTAGGGCCTACTTCCATTGTAGCTAGTTGGCGGGGGTGATTATGCCAGGTTTTGGAAATATAAATCGCCAGTGTTTATAGGGGGTTTGGCGGTTTTCTGGTGGTTTGGGGGGTTGACAGGTTTCGCTGGACTGGGGAGGTAGCAGGTTAAGCGTAACGGCCGTTTCCTCTGGGGGAAACGGCCGTTGGAGAAGCCGTGTAGATGGGGGCGTCTCGGGCTAGGGGTTGGTAGGGGTCTGGGGGATGCCGGCAGAGGGGACGCTGGGGGCGAGGAGGAAGTCCTTGCCGTAGAGGGTTCCGTTGCCGAGCACGCGGTTGTAGCCGTAGTTCCCGGAACTGTAAAGGCCGTTGAAGCCGGGGATGCTCCAGTGGAAGACGTTCTTGATCAAGCCGATGGATTGCAGGGCGGCGAGGGTGTAGATGTAGGGGTTTTCGTTGCCGACGCGGCCGTGCGATTTCTCGATGTTGAGGGCGGTGAGGCCGAGGAAGTCGGGTGCGGCGGCGCTGGTGCCGATGACGCCGTAGTAGTAACCGGCAAAGGCCTCGATGTCGGCGCTGTCTTCCGCATTGCAGGTTTCGGTCAGGCCGGGGGGAACGCCGGGGCAGCCGCCCATGTGGAGCGCGACGTCGGGAACGGTGCGGGTGTTTCTACCTGTGGGTACGAGGAGCTGGTAGAAGGGTTTGGAGAAGAGGATGCTGTCGCCGCCGCCAGAGCCCCAGTAGGCTCCCGTGGCGGTGGTGCCGTACTCATAGTCCCCGGAGATGGTGTCGGCGTAGGCTTCTTCGGAGACGTAGGCGGAGTTGAGGTCGTTGGGATTGCTGGCGTCGTAGGTGGTGACGAGGTTGGTGCCGCCGACGCCGGTGACATGGGGGCTGGAGGCTGGGAACTCGGCTGAGGGTTGGAAGGTGCCGCAGGGGTCAGGCGCGTTTTCGTAGAAGCAGGCAGCGGAGGGGATGGAGAGCGCGCCGAGGTCGCCCGAAGAGGCGATGAAGGTGATGCCCATGGCGGAGCCCTTGGCGATGATCTCGTCTTCCGCTTTGAGGAGGTAGGTGAAATCGGTGCCGCCGTTGTAGGCAGCGGTGTAGCCGAGCTCGGGGCCACCGAAGGACATGCTGACGGCGTCGACCTTGTTGTCGCTCACGATCTGATCGAGGCCGGCAATGATGGATTCGTCGGAGAGGTCGGGGATGTCGTAGACGGTGATTTTCGCGTTGGGGGCCATGCCGCCGCTTTGCTGGACGTCGAGCTCAGCCTCAAAGGAGCCGTCGGAGTTGGGGTCGAAGGGAGCGCCGCCGAGGACGGGTTCGACGGTGATGCTTGGGACGGCGAGCTTCTCGTGGTTGAAGTAGCCGGCCATGTCACTCGCGTTGACGGCGCTTGAGATGAGGATGCCAATCTTGACGCCTTTGCCGGAGTATTTCTCGTAGGAGGGGAAGCTATAGGCCTGCTTGAGGTCGTCGAACCAATAGGGGCCTTCGGGGGAGTAGCGGTTGGTGGGGGCTGCGGCTTTCTTTGCGTAGGTATGCTGGCGCACGGTATCGGACAGGCCAGTGAGGAGTGCGCCTGCATTGCTGGTGGTAGACGGCAGCGAGACGGGGCGAGTGGCGAAGACGATGCTGCGGCCCTTAGGAGTGAGCCCATGTACCAGAGGCGCGCCGAGGAATTGAGAGACAGCGCCGGCGGGTCCACTTACCTGAAGGAGTTGGGGTGAGGTTTGCGTGGCGGTCAGGCCGTAGCGGTCGAGCTCCTGGCTGATGGCGGCTACAGTCCTGGCGGAAGGGCCGAAGCGTTCCTGAACCTGGGCCGGGGTGAGCCACTGGTGATACTGCGGTGAGGAGGTTGTTTGCTGGTCAGCGAGAAGCTGCTCAAGGGCTGCCTTGTTTGCGAGTGGGATGTAGAGCTCGAATGTAACGGATTCCGATGCGGCGACTTCTGAAACAACTTTCGCTTTCCGTTGGGCGTTCGCCAAAAGAGTCGAAGAAAGGCCGATCGAAAGGGCCCATCCAGTCAATGCAAGAAGCTTGACCTTCATAAAATCCACCGCCTTGAGTTGAAGTCTCAAGACGGTAGCATGTTTACGTTCCTGCTGGAAAGGTGATTCTTCGCGGGATGCGCGGGTATCCGAGGGGGGATGAATGATCTTTGGTAATGGTTACTTCGCCAGTTCTTTTTCGTGCGGCTGGATGGTCCAGAATTGGGCGCGGATCTGGTTCTTGAGGATTTTGCCGGTGCCGCCCTTGGGGAGAGGGTCGGTCTGGATGACGAACTTACGGGGGAGTTTGAATTTGCCGAGGTGCTTGCGGGCGGTTTCGAGCAGCTGGTCTTCGGTGATGGTGCTGTGCTCGTGGACGACGACGATGGCTACGGGGATTTCTCCCCAGCGCGGGTCGGGGGCCGCGACTACGGCGCACTCGAGGACGCCGTGGTGGGTAAGGAGCGCGTGTTCGACTTCGATGGAGGCGATGTTTTCGCCGCCGCTGATGATGATGTCCTTCTTGCGGTCGACGATGCGGAAGAACTTTTCGGAGCTCCAGACGGCCATGTCGCCGGTGTGCAGCCAGCCGTCGACAATGGCTTCGCGGGTGAGCTTGGGGGAGCGATAGTAGCCGTCCATGACCTGGTCGCCGCGGACGATTAGCTCACCTACGGTGGCGTTGTCCTGGGGGACGTCGCGGCCGTTGTTGTCGACTACGCGGACGTCGGTGCCGATGACGGGCCAGCCTGCGGAGGAGGAGAAGCGGAGGCGGTCGTGGTCGTCGGCGAAGTGTTGCGTGCCTTTGGAGCGTGCGGTGCTGACGACGGGCGAGGTCTCGGTCATGCCGTAGCCTACGGTGATGCTGGCGTGCGGGAGGAAGGCTTCGAGTTGGGCGATGAGTTCGGGGGAGGAGGCTGCGCCGCCTAGGATGACGTACTTGAGGCTGGAGAGATCGTGTTGCGTGCGTGTGGGGCAGGAGAGCAGCGCGGCGGCCATAGTGGGAACGAGGATGACCCAGGAGACTCGCTCCTTTTCGATGAGCTGAAAGATGGCGGGAGGGTCGAAGCGGCGGAGCATGACGTGCTTGAAGCCGCACAGGGTTCCGAACTGGGGGAAGCCCCAGCCGTTGGCGTGGAAGAGCGGGATGGTGTGGAGGAGGACGTGGGTGTCAGTGTGGTCGAGGGAGGCGGCGAGTGAGAGGGCGTGAAGATAGAGGGTGCGGTGGGAGAGCATGACGCCCTTGGGGGCGCCGGTGCTGCCGCTGGTGTAGAAGAGTTCGGTGGTGGCGGTCTCGTCGATGGCCATGAGGTCGGGGAGCGGGATGGGGGCGTGCTGGAGGAGCGAGGCGAGGGTGGTGTCTGGATTATGGGTGGTGGCTGCATCGTCGATGGAGATGAAGAGGCAGTCGGGAACGGCGTGGCGAAGCTGGTCGACGATGGGAGCGAAGTCCTGCTCGTAGAGGAGTGCGGTGGGCTGCGCGTGGCGAAGGATGACTTCGAGCTCGGTGGGATGGAGGCGCACGTTGAGCGGCATGACGATGGCGCCGGCGAGCGGGACGGCGAAGTAGCTTGCGAGCAGAGCGCTGCTGTTGAAGCTGAGGACGCCGACGCGGTCTTCGGGCGCAACGCCGTTGGCGGCGAGGCCTGCGGCTATGCGGCGGCAGCGGTCAGCGAACTGGGTGTAGGTGTAACGGGTGTCTCCTTCGACCACGCCGATCTTCTCGGGGTAGAGATCCAGGGCGCGAAGGAGACAGCGCAGGGGAGTGAGAGGAACATGCATGGCGTGGGACCTCGGGTTAGTTAGCGGCGAGTTGTTCTTTGAGGCGGTCGGGCGAGAGATCGCAGAAGATGGGCGAGAGGCTGGTTTGGGGAACTGCGGTGCCTTCCTGGGTGAACGTCATGTAGGGCTCCTGGCTGGTGTTCCAGGATTGCCAATTAGGAACACCGGGGCCGTCGGGGGTTCCGTATTTGGCGAAGTTGGTCCAGTAGGTTTGGATCGTGTCTCCGAGCTTGTGGTCGGTTGCGGTGAAGGGAAGCCAGTTCATCATGCGGTCGTTGAAGGTGCCGAAGACGTAGGGGATTTCGAGAGAGTGGAAGGCGCCGAGCTGGGACTCTCCTTTGCCGGGGACGGAGCGATCGAAGCGGTAGACGTAAGCGTGGTGACCGGCGGCGGTGGTGAGGGCAGCCTCCGCGCCGGTGGGGCAGGCGGCGCCGATGTCGTTGCTCGCCTGATCGATCGCGGGAGTGCCATGCATCACAATGCGGGCAGTGTAGGTGGCGACGGCAAGGTCTGTCCAGTTGCCGTAAAGTGGGCGGGCGAGATCGGCAAAGACCTTGAGTTTGTCGCCTATGCCGGGCTGAGGGCCGGTGGGTGGATTCTTCTTGGCGGCGGCTTCGCCGACTACACGGAAGGCGGCGAACTCGCGGGCGTTGAAACCGGCCATGAGGTCGACGGGGAGGAGCTTGCCGGTGGCGTACGCGTCGGCGGGGGAGCGGGGGAGGACCCAGCCGTCGACTTCAGCGGCGTTGGGGTCGTAGGCTTTGTAGTCGGTGGCGGTGAGATGGTCTTCCATGTCGGCGAGCTGAGCGGCGGGGAGGGCGCGGAGGGCTTCGAGCTGGGAGGCAGCTGGATGTTGAGCGAGGGCGGCTTTGCCGAGGGCGTTGGCGAGAGGTTGCATGTAGGCGACGGTGCGGGCGGGGCCGAGGCCGAAGGCGGGGCCGCTCTCGGCGATGACGCGGCGGAAGAGGCCTCCGGCGAGTGGGGAGGTCATGAGGACGGTGGCGTCGACTGAGCCGGCGGATTCGCCGAAGAGGGTGACGTTGGAGGGGTCGCCACCGAAGGCTGCGATGTTTTGCTGCACCCACTGGAGCGCGGCGATCTGGTCGAGGAGGCCGTAGTTGCCGGAGCTGTGGTGCGGGGATTCGGCGGTGAGCTCGGGATGGGAGAAGAAGCCCATGACGCCGAGGCGATAGTTAATGGTGACGAGGACTATGCCGCGCGAGGCGAGGTTGGTGCCATCGTATGCGGATTGAGCTCCGCTGCCTACACGATTGCTGCCGCCGTGCAGCCAGACCATGACGGGGAGATGCGCGCCGGGTTGGAGGGCGGGTGTCCAGACGTTGAGGTAGAGACAGTCTTCGGAGGGGTCGAGGGTTTGCGGGATGTAGTTGACGCCGTAGGCTGCGGCTAGCGGTTGGATGAAGTTGTCGGTGCCGTGGACGTTTTGCGTGCAGGGATGAGAGAACTGGGTGGCGTCGCGGACGCCTGACCAGGCGGCGGGAGGTTGCGGCGGACGCCAGCGGAGAGGGCCAACCGGCGGTGCGGCGAAAGGGATGCCCTTGAAGACGGCGATGGTTTGTTGGGAGGTTCCCTGCAGGGTGCCGCTGGCGACGTGGGCTACTGTACCGGTGGACGCTGGGATTTGCGGCGTTGCCGAGGAGGCGAGGAGTATGGGAAGGATGAAGCCAAGACTGGCAAACCGCATAGTAGAGCCTTTCCTCTTTTGCAGGATCGAGTGTTTCAAGGCAGGCGCGGCGTGTCTATGGGAATGCCTGACAGGCGAGCGGCGTCCTTTGCGAGTGCGAAATCCAAAATCGTTCCGCGACAAAAATAGATCATTTGATAACTTACTGTCCAGTCAAATATAATCATCGCGGTTCGTTGGGATGTTTGCTGATCGATATCAGCCTGGAGCGTTCGTTGGATCTATTTGAAGGAACAGCGTTGAAGACTCTGCCGCAAGTAGGGGATTCCTATAGACATCCGTTCAGCATCTCGCAGGAGCAGATCAGCAGCTTTGCTGAACTGACTGGCGACACGAATCCGCTGCATGTGGATTCGGAGGCGGCAGCGGCGGGAGAGTTTGGCGGATGCATCGCGCATGGGGTGTTGCTCCTGGGGGTATTTTCCAAGATTTTCGGGACGATTCTTTACGCAGACGGACAGGTAGTGCTGGGATTGGAGACGCGGTTTCTGGCGCCCGTGAGGCCGGATCTGGAGTACACGGCCGTGGTGACGGTGACTGAGACACTGCCGGAGAAGAGCCAGATGGTGTACCGGATGGAGATCTTCGGCGAAGATGGGGCGGAGGTGCTGCTGGGGTCGTGCCGGCTGCTCAATCGGAAGTATTATGCTGCGGACGCGTGCTAGGATTTGCTGGCAGGCCTGGGAGCATCAACTGACCTGAAAGTAAGATAGCGGAGGAAGCTCATGAAGATCGCCAAGACGCTCTTGCTGCTGCTCGCCGGGGCGGTTGGGATGCATGCGCAAGGCTTTGTTCAGCGCGATGGAACCCACTTGACGCTGGATGGGAAGACGTTTCGTTACAGCGGCCCGAATATTGAGTGGCTGGGGCTGGAAGGATACGGGCCGCATGATCCTAGCGGGCCACGGTATCCATCGCACTTCGAAATTGACGATGCGTTTGCTACGGCGGCGGAGATGGGCGCGAAGGTGGTGCGGTCGCAGACAATGGGCGACACGGTTGGTTGTCCGCGGTGCATTGAGCCTGAGTTCGGGAAGTTTAATGAGGACGGATTTCAGGCTTCGGATTATGCGCTGGCTGTGGCTGCGAAGTATCACATGCGGGTGGTTGTGACGTTGATCGGAGACTGCGCTACGTGTGCGGGAGGTGGGATCGGGCAATACCTGGCGTGGGGTCATGTGCGGAATCCGCAGGCGTTCTTCACGGATCCGAAGTTAATTGCAGCGTTTGAGCGGCACGTGGATGCGGTGTTGAATCACCGCAACCGCATTACCGGGATGCTGTATAAGGATGATCCTACGATCATGGCGTGGGAGAACTGCAACATGTGCGGGCTGATTCCGCTGTTGTCGCATGGGAATGTGGCGGAGGTTGCTGCATGGTCTGAGGCGATTGGGGCGCATATTAAGCAGATCGATCGGCGGCATCTGTATTTGGATACGAGCGGAATTTTTCCGGTGTATCCGAAGGTTGTGGAGAATGCGAGTACGGACCTGGTTGCGTTTGAAGAGTATCCGCATTGGAATGCAGTGTTCAGCGGGCCCGCCGGGATACCTCCGACTTCGGTGGCGATGATTCTTCAACATGCGGCTACGGTTACGGGACATGGCAAGGTATTTATCGTGAATGAATATGGATGGGACCGGACGAACTGGGAATCGCATGCGGAGTTGCAGGAGCTGCTGGATGCGATGCTGCATGATCCGAATATCTCTGGGGATGATTTCTGGGAGTTGCAGGGGCACCTGGATAATTTTGGGTTCCAACCGATACCAGCGGATTCACATGATCCTACGTTCGCGGTGAACGGGGAGTGCGGCGAATGGTGGGCGCTGTATTATCCGGGGATCAAGACGCTAGCGATGTCGGCGGAAGATATGGGTACGCGCGCGCAGATGTTACGGAGCCATGCGTATGCGATGTCGGGACTGACCGTTCCGAAGCATGCGGTGCCACCTGCGCCAGAGATCACTTCGGTGGTGGTGGGAGGGTTGGTTGCATGGCGGGGCTCGGCCGGCGCTACGCGGTACTCGATTGAGCGCTACGATGCGGCGTCGAAGACATGGCAGACGATCTGCGACAAGTGTGCGACGGATGCGGATGATCCGTGGGCGGATCCTCATGCTTCGATGGGTGCGCAGTATCGGGTGACAGCGTTCAACGCCGATGGGGTTGCGAGTGCGACGTCGGAACCGCGATAGAGCGCGAGAGGTTGGAGATATTTCGAGAAGGCAGTAGGCAAGGGTTTTTAAATCTGCGAAAGTACATACTATGGCGACACGTTCCAGCAGGCCAGACGCTCACAGGGCCTTTGAGAATCGGAAGCGAAAGCCGGAGTTGAAGCGCGAAGCGGTTCTCCTGACGGCGGCGCACCTGTTTTTGAAGCAGGGATATCGGCGGACTTCCATGGAGGACATTGCCGATCGGCTGGAGATCACGAAGCCGGCGCTGTACCACTACTTCACGAGCAAGGACGATATTCTGGTGGGCTGCTACTCGCATGGGATCGCGAACATCCTAGGGCGATTGAAGCATGCGGACGAGGCGACGGGTTCGGGGCTGGAGAAGACGCGCGCATTTCTGCATGCGTGGATCGAGGTGATTACGACGCTCGAGTTTGGTCAGTGCGTGGTGTCGCTGGATGACAACGAGCTTGCGCCTGCAGCGCGGAGAGAAGTGCGCAGGTTGAAGCGGCGGATCGATCGCACGCTGCGGCAGAGGATCGCGGAAGGGGTCGAGGATGGAACGATCAAACCTTGCGACATACGGCTGGTGGCGTTTGCGTTTGGCGGCGCGATCAATTCGATTGGCGCGTGGTATGACCGCGAAGGCAAGCTGAGCACCGCGGAGTTCAGCGCGGCGTATGCCGATATTCTGATCGACGGCGTGAGCATGCCACAGGCAAAGGCGCCGCGAGCCAAGCGCGTAATCGGTTAGAAGAGAATCTTCAGAGCGAATTGGAATTGGCGCGGGGCGGCGAGGCTGTTGGTCTGCGTGATTTCGCCGAAGCCGCCGGCGTTGGTGGGGGTGTCGCCGGGTAAGAGACCTACGAGAGCGATTGGATTCGCGGCGGTGTGGCCGGGGCCGGGATTGAATGCGGAGATGGCGGATCCGGGTGGCAGGAAGTTGGGGGTGTTGGAGATGTTGTAGGCCTCGGCGCGGAACTGAAGGGAGATGCCGTGCGAGAGTCCAAATGTTTTAAAGACGGAGAGATCTGCGCGACGCTGGTGCGGACCATAGAGCTGGTCGTAGTGTTCGTTGCCCGGGGTGCCTGCGGGTTGAGGAGTGAAGGCTGCGATGTTGAAGAATTCGGAGAGCGTTTTATGTGAGGGATAGAGTGGCGCGCCGGTGACGTCGGGGCGATCGCTCTGGACGTTGGGCAAGTTGATTTGCGCGAGGCCGTAAGGGTTGGTGACTGCGTCGGTGACGGTGAAGGGGAGGCCGGTCTGCCAGTAGTCGATGAGGTTGACGCTCCACCCTTTGGCGAGGACGGCTGTGGCTCCATGGAAGGATGTACCGAAGGGCAGCTCGTAGGTGAGGCTGGTTGCCCAGCGCTGGCGGACGTCGTTGGAGGAGTTGCCGTAGTCGTAGCTGGGATCGCTGGGGAGCAGGAACTGGCCGCCGATGGGGCTGCTGCCTCCGAGACCGTCGGTGAGGCCGTGGGCCCAGGTGTAGTTGGTGTTGAACGCGAGGCCGTGGGTGAGGCGGCGCTCGAAGATGATTTGCAGTGCGTTGTAGTTGCTGGAGGCGTTGGGGACAAAGCCCTGGACTTGTTGCACGTTGGGCAACGAGGTTGCGGTGAGGAGCGCAGGCGGAAGTCCGGGGCCGGTGGCGGGCGTGTCAGGGTAAGGGCCGTTGGGAAGGGGAAGGTTGACCACCGGCTCGGTCATGACGTGGCGGGCGAGTTCACCAACGTAGGCGAGGGTTAGAACGTTTCCTTTGAAGTCATGCTGCAGAGCGAGGTTGAACATCTGCAGTGTGGAGGTGTTGAGGTTCGACGGAGCATAGCTAAGAGAGCCTGACAGATTGGTCGTGCTTGGAGGAACGGGGATTGGGAGAGGAGAGCCGATGCAGGCTACGCCGATGCACTCGCTTTGATAGGAGTAGGGAGGATTGGCGAGTTCGATGGAGAGGTTCGACTGGGTGGGGTAATAGCTGATGCCGTATCCTCCGCGGAGGACGGTGCTCGCGCCGATGGACTGCGAGAAGCCGATGCGCGGGGCAATGTTCTTCTTTGCGGAGCGGATTCCGATGTCGGGATCCTGCGCTCCGGTGATGAGGGTGAGGGTTGGGTAATCGAAGTTGGCGTAGTGGCCGTGGGCTTCCGTGATCGGGGTGAAGAGGTCGTAGCGGATGCCGAGGTTGAGGGTGAGATTCGGGGTTACGCGCCAGTCGTCTTCAGCGTAGGTGCTGGGTTCCCACATGCGGAAGCCCTGTTCGATTAGAGTGTTCGCGCGCTCGTAGCCGACGTTGTAGCCGGCAAGCATGTCGGCGACTGGGTTGCCGAGGATGCCGGCGTAGAGGAATACGCCGAGCGGGTAGGAGCTCTGGAAATAGTTGAGCTGACGCCGAATGAGTTGGCCGCCGAACTTGAAGGAGTGCTTGCCGTGGGTGTAGGTGAGTGCGGCCTGATATTGGAAGACATTGTTTACGTTGTTGATCGGCAGGTAGGGCGAGTCGCCGAGGATGGCATAGCCGCCGACGAGGAAGTCGGTGGGCGTGAGGCCGGAGGTTCCGGGAATGTCTGGGAAGTTTCCGTTGGGGATTCCGAAGGCCGTGTCGACATTTTGTCCGGCGTTGAGGGTGGTGGTGTGGAAGTCGAGACGCGTGTAGCCGGTCTTGAGGTCAAGCAGGATGTTGGGGGTGAAGGAGTGGATGTAGTCGAGAATGAAGCCCTGCGCTTTTTGCAGGGAAGGTCCGTCGTAGGCGAGGACTGTTCCGCCGGGACTGATGGTGAGCCCGGCTTCGTTGACCTTGGGAAAGGGGCCGGGGAGAAATGTGCTGATGTTGTTGTAGGAGTAGCGGGCGTAGATCTGATCACCGTTGTTGAAGTGATGATCGACGCGGCCGTCGGCCGTGAAGGCGTATTGCGTTCTGTTGGTGACGTTCTCGTAGTTCTGGAATATGGCGCCGGGGATATTGGGGGCGGGGAAGAGTTTGAAGTAGCTGAGGCCGATGGGGCTGAGCAGGAAGGGCGGGATGTAGGGCCCGCCGATGTCGGTGAAGTCCCCGGGGTTTTGCTGCTCGTAGAGCGTGGGAACGGTGAGTTCGCCGGAGCTCTGGCCTTGCACGACGCGACTGTCTTCGGCGTCGGCGAAGAAGAAGGTTTTGTCTTTCTGGATGGGGCCGCCGATGCTGCCGCCGAACTGGTTCTGATGGTAGGCCGGCTTGGCGACTTCGCCTTGCCGGGCGAAGAAGTCGCGCGCGTCAAAGACGTCGTTGCGGAAGAACTCGTAGGCAGATCCGTGGAAGGCGTTGGTGCCTGACTTGGTGATGACGTTGACGACCGCGCCGGCATCGCGCCCGATTTCGGCGGCGAAGTTATTTGTATCTACCTTGACTTCCGCGATTGCGTCGATGGAAGGGCGAACGCCGATGACGCCCTGCTCGCGCTCGTTGTTGTCCATGCCGTCGACGAGTTGATTGTTGTAGAGGTCGCTCTGGCCGTTTGCTGAGATGGTTGAGGTGAGACGACGATCGTCGGGACGGCTTCCGGAGGAGATGGCGTCCGGTGAGCCTGCATTGACGCCAGGTTGAATCTGTACGAGATTGACGACGTTACGACCGTTGAGCGGAAGATCCTGCACGGGCTGCTCGGTGACGACGCTGGTGAGCGAGGAGGTTTCGCGCTGGAGGAGCGGGGCGTCGGCGGTGACGGTGACGGTTTCGGATGTGGCGCCACTGGCCAGGACTGCATTTTCGCGGTTCCGATCGCCGGCTGCGAGCACGATCACTGGGACGACAACGGTTTTGAAGCCGGGCGCCTTAACCGTCAGCGAATATTTTCCTGGGGTTAGGAGAGTGAATAGATAATCGCCGACGCTGTTGGACGTAGTGTCCTGGGTAATCTGTGTGCCGAGATTGGTGAGCTTGACGGCTGCTCCCGGAACAACTGCGCCGGACGGATCGGAAACTGTTCCGAGGATGTCTGCCGAAGTCTCCTGAGCCAGTGCCGGCATCTGCGACAACAGAACAAGGCATACCGCGGCAGACAGGAGCCGGGTAAAGCCAACAAGCACACGCTTTGACATAGGACACTCCACAAAAGTTCGATCTAGAGTCGGCGACCCCTGTTGAATTACTGGTTTTGCGTGCTGTCCGCTTGAGAACGGCGGAGGTTTTGATACCTTACTGGCCGTTCACTTTACGGGTGTAAAGAGTGCGCTGTCAAGGGGAAACTCGTGGGGCGAGCTGGGAGGGTGCGGGCCGAGGCTCAAGAGAATTGGATCGCGCAAAACCCTCTATTCACGGTGTAGATGTCGTTGTGCGAAGAGGGCCTTCGGCCGTGGAATCTGGTTCTTCCGAGGGAGATTCGAAGGAGATATTGCAAACTACCTGATGGGCTTGTCTTACTCCAGGTTCAGCAAAGAGTCCGGAGGCGCAAGGGGATTTCGTCGTCGGTCTGGAAGTTGCTGAGGCCGACTCCTACAAGGCGAAAGAGTTGAGTTGGTGCGAGTTCGACGCGCTCACGGAGGGAGAGTGCGATGTTGACCAGCTCGTCGCAGGATGAAGGAGGCGCAGCAGGTGTCAGGCTGCGGGTGAGGGAACGGAATTCCTTCGTCTTCAACTTGAGGACGACGGTTCTTGCGCCGCGAGTATTGTTCTGGGAAGCTTTCCAGATTCTTTCTGCCAGTTGTCGAATTGCCTCTTCTGTTTGAGCGAGGGGAATGTCTTCTGGAAAGGTATCTTCGGCGGAGATCTGCTTGCGCAGGCGATTCGGTATCACCGGGCTGTGATCGATGCCTCGGGCGAGTTCGTAGAGACGGACGCCGTAGCGGCCAAAGTGATTTTCAAGCGTGGTGAGGTCCATGGCGTGAATGTCGCCGACGGTCTTGATGCCAGTTTGCTTCATTCGCTCTTCGGTGACCCTGCCGACGCCGGGAATTCGACCGACGGGAAGCGGAAGAAGGAAGGCCTGGACCTCGTGCGGCTGAATCACGAAGAGGCCGTTGGGTTTCTTCCAGTCGGACGCGATCTTTGCGAGGAACTTGTTGGGCGCGACTCCGGCTGAGGCGGTGAGGTTCAGCTCATCGTGGATCTGCTCGCGGATGGCTTTGGCTACTCGGGTTGCGGTGGGCAGGCCGGTCAAATTTTCGGTGACATCGAGGTAGGCTTCGTCGAGGGAAAGCGGTTCGACGATCGCGGTATGGCGTTCGAAGATGGCGCGGACAGCAAGCGAGACGGCCTTGTAGCGAACGAAGTCGGGCTTGATGAAGATGGCTTCGGGACAGAGGCGTTCGGCTGTCAACGCGGGCAGAGCAGAGCGCACTCCATAGCGACGCGCTTCGTAGGAGGCGGCGCAGACGACAGAGCGCTTGCCCTGCCATGCGACGACAACGGGTTTGCCACGAAGGGTGGGGTCATCTCTCTGTTCCACCGATGCGTAGAACGCGTCCATATCGATGTGAACGATCTTGCGCAGCTGGGCGGAGGTGGCGAGAGGGTCTGCGGAGGTGGAGGTCAGAGTGCTCATCGCGGGCATCGTGCTGGTGCGGGGCGGATCGATTGAAGCGGGAACACTTGCGAAGCTCTCATTACATTCTGGCATATTCGCCAATTGTTCGCCTATACTGCGAAGAAGAAATTTGCTGGAAGTTTTGCTGAGGGTTTATGGGAGACAGGAGACTGGAACCGATCGTCACCGATAACTTGTGGCAGGGAGATTTGCCGACGGGTTTGCGGTTGCGGACCGAACTCAGTGCTCGAAGTGTGCAGCATGCGTTGAGGCATGGCTACCTGCACGAGCGCACCGATGGGGCGATCCCGAGCATTTTGTTTGGCTGCGATGAGCGCGGACGACATGGAAACTTTCATCCTGCGTCGTATCGAAGCATCTGCGCGAGGCCGGATTGGTTCAGGCGTTTGGAGAAGGTTCACACCGGGTATCGGCGAGTTCGGGTTCGGGCTGATTGGGCATGGAAAGAGTTGGATTGTTCGAGCAGCTCGGACGCGTTGCTGATGAGTATTTTCTGCTATCCCGGATTGACGTCTTTGCCTGCCGTACGTGCGTTGTTGGGGAGCGCGGCTACAGAGCTTCCAGAGTTTGGAATCAAGCCGCGGACGCCGTTTTCCAATGGACGGAAGGACAACACGGAGATCGACATGAGGATTGGCGATCTCCTGGTCGAGGCCAAGCTTACGGAGTCTGACTTTCAAGTCGCCGACTCTCGATTGCTGCGACGGTATCGTGACCTTGAGGCCGTCTTCGAGACGACGGAGCTACCGCTTCGGAGTGGGAAGCATGTGGGGTATCAGCTGATCCGCGGGGTTCTTGCGGCCTACGCTGCTGGGGGAAGTTTTTGCGTGTTTTGCGATGCTCGGCGTCCGGATCTCGCCGAATGCTGGTATCGCGTGATGCGCGCCGTAAGGATTTACGATCTGCGCTGCAGGCTCAAACTGCTGACGTGGCAGGAGCTGGCGAAGGTCGTGCCCTGCGATCTTGAGGAATTTCTTGCGTTGAAGTATGGGATCGTCTCGTGGCGCAAACAGTCGGCGGTTCGCTGGGGCGGTTCGAGCAGCTGCGCTACACCGAAAGCGTTACCGTAACCGCAAGCTCACCGTTTTCGTCATCGTAATATTCGAAGCTTCTGGCTTTCACGGTAAACGGTCCGTCTTTATAGGAGAACTGGTCTCCGACGTTCGGGATGGGCAAAAAGCCGTCGCCTTCCGCGAGCGTGAAACTGTCTCCGTTTTGCGTTTTGTATAGGACGGTGATGAACATTTGTGCTCCTGGCGAGTGCGGATCGGATCCGTGCTTTGCTTGGTAGATTTTATTCCGGCGGCCGGAGATCGTTCGAGATCACGGGTTCGGGCGCCATTGCGAGCACGAGCATTGTGCTTGAGGGTTCGATTGCCTCTAAGCTGTTTATTTGCAGGATTTAGATGGTGGGCACAGCAGGATTCGAACCTACGACTTCCACCGTGTGAAGGTGGCACTCTACCGCTGAGTTATGCGCCCATGGCTGGAAGGCGATAGTAGGGGCGGATGCGCTTGGCGGATGCGCTTCTGCCGGGCCTTTACAGCCTAGTTAGGATAACACTGCAGGGAGGGTGCGCCAACCGGTTTGGGCTGGGAGCGGCGATCATCCGGGGGTGTCGGAGCGGGGTTGTGCGCCCAACAACCGGTTTCTGAAAGGTTACAATTACGGGCTGATGCAGCCATCGCACAAGGTTCAGCCGGGAGATCCGCACGTTTCGCCAAAATCTGGCGAAGATGGCGATTTAACGCAACCTGAGGGCCAAGATGGGGTTCCAGAGGATATGGGCACGCTCGCTCTCCATCCCGGCCTCGTGGACGCTGTGGAGCCGAGGCTGGAAAATGCCCCTTTGGTGGCTATCGACCTGACTCCGGAGCAGATAGAGGCGAGGCGGGCGGCTGTGGCGCGGGGAGATTTCTCCCTGTTGACCGATGCTGAGGTGATGCTGGAGCTGAAGTCCGGCAACATGGACGCGTTTGACGTGTTGCTGAATAAGTACCGGAAGCCGATTGTGCACTTTATGTTTCGCATGGTGCACAACCAGGCTGTGGCGGAAGAGTTGGCGCAGGAGGTGTTTCTGCGGGTCTACCGTTCGCGGGAGACGTATCGGGCGGAGGCTCGGTTTAGTACTTGGCTTTACCGGATTGCGACGAACCTGGGCGTCAATCATGCGCGCGATACTCGGCATGAGCGGACGGCTTCGACGGTTTACCTGGATGCCGTGGACGCGGAGACGGGAACGACGCCGGATGTGGCTGATGACACGCCTTCGGTAGAGGCGGATTTGCTGCAGCAGGAACGGAGGAACGCCATTCGGCAGCATGTGATGGCGTTGCCGGAGCGGCAGAGAACCGCCGTTTTGATGCATAAGTATGAAGGGATGGATTACAAGCAGATCGGCGAGGTGCTGAAGTTGTCCGAGTCTGCTACGAAGTCGTTGCTGTTCCGGGCGTATCAAACGTTGCGGGAGAAGTTGAAAGCATTTGTATAGAACTGTTGAGCGTTGGCACCGGAAGCTTTGATGTTTGAAGCAACGGTGCAACCCCAAGAGGGGATGATATGAAGAAGATAGACATGAAGACCGATTGCAAGACCTGCCGCACAGCTCTCGCTGATTTGTTGCTGGACACGTCGTATGCTGCCTCGCACCCCGAGGTGGCGGCGCATATGGCTGCGTGTGCGGATTGCCGCAAGGAGCTGGAGGAGTTGCAGGCTACGTTTGCGTTGCTGGATAACTGGACTGCGCCGGAGCCTTCGCCGTACTTCGATAGCAAGCTGCATGCGCGGCTGCGCGAGGTGCAGGCCTCGGAGCCCGAGGGTTTCTGGAGCCGGACGAGGGCGTTCCTGATGTACAGCACGGGGCATCGTTTGCGGCCGGTGCTGGCTGGGGCGCTGGCGGTTGCGGTGATGCTCGCAGGGGGTGGAACGTTTGCGGGGTTGTACCAGCACAACGCCTCGATTGCGGTGCAAGCTTCGCCGACGGTGAATGATCTGAAGATTATGGACAACAATGCGCAGGCGTTGCAGCAGATGGATCAGCTGCTGGACTCAAGTGATGACAGCTCGGGTCCGCCGAGCAGCTAAGTGGGCTATAGAGCGAGTGAACTGCGGTACCATGGCCCGAACGCAAGACCTCTGTAGAGGGAGGAAGGAAGCTTCTGCCCAGCTCGAACCAAGAGCAGAATGACGCATGCGCAAGACTCAACCATTTCGTAGCTCGATCGTACGAGCGCTCCTGGTCAGCTTACTTGCTGGCTTGAGCGGGTTTGCGCTTGCGCAGCGGCGCGCGGCTCCGATGTTCCGGAGAGCAGGTTGGTCTTCGATGGCGGTTGCGAGTCCGAGGCGCGTCTTTGGGGAACAGCAGCAGCGGCCCGCGCCTATTGAGCGGCGGCCGCCGACAGGCGCCGCGATGGAGCCGCGTGGGAGTCAGCAGCACCTGGTTGGGCCGAACGGACGTCGCGGGGGCGAGCATCTGCCGGAGTGGATGGAGCAGCACCAGGGGATGACGCTGGAGCAGTTGCAGACGGCGCTGGATCGCGAGCCGGGATTCCGGGAGCTGCCGCTGCAGACGCAGATCCAGATGCATCAGCGGCTGGCGCAGCTGAATGCGATGACGCCCGAGCAGCGGGCTCGGACGCTGGCACATTCGGAGGCGATGGAGCGGCTGAGTCCGGCGCAGCGCTCGCAGGTGCGCGGAGCGATGGAGCAGCTGGGTTCGCTGCCGATGGAGCAGCGGCGACAGGTGATCCGCAGCTTTCGGGAGCTGAGGATGCTTCCGCCAGAGGAGCGCATTGGGGTGATGAACTCTCCGCGCTATGGGTGGTTGAACTACGAGCAGAAGACGGTGCTCACGAACCTGATCATGATTGCGCCGATGCTTCCGCCGGAGTAGCGCTTAGCTCTTGAAGAAGTTCTTGGCGAGGAAGAGGACGTTGGCGGGACGTTCGGCGAGGCGGCGCATGAAGTAGGGATACCATTCGGCGCCAAAGGGAACATAGACGCGAACGCCGAAGCCTTCGGCTACGAGCTTGCGCTGCAGGTCGCGGCGGATGCCGTAGAGCATCTGGAACTCGAAGGCGCGCTTGTCGATGTGGTGCTGCGCGACGAACTCGCGGAGCTGGTTGATGATGGCTTCGTCGTGGGTTGCGATGCCGCAGAAGACGGGGCTCGAGACGATGCGCTTCATGAGCTTGATGTAGTTGGCGTCGACATCGGCCTTGGCTGGGAAGGCGATTTCGGCTGGTTCTTTGTAGGCGCCTTTGCAGAGGCGAATGCGAATCCCCTGTGAAATCAGGCGTTCTACGTCATTTTCGGTACGAAATAAATAGGCTTGGAGAACTGTGCCTACGGCGCCGGGGTATTGGTTGTGGAGGCGTTCGGTGAGGAGGAGGGTGGGCTCGGTGTACTCGGAGCCTTCCATGTCGACGCGGACGAAGCTGTTGACGTGGGCGGCGTGGGCGACCATTTCGCCGACGATGCGTTCGGCTAGCGCGGGGCCTTGGGACGGGCCGCCGATGTCCATGCCAACCTGGGTTAGCTTGACGGAGACGTTGGCGCGGAGGTTGCGGGTCTGGATGGCGTCGAGTAGCTGGTGGTAGATGGAGGCGCTGGCTTCGGCGTGGGCTACGTCGAGGACGGATTCGCCGAGCGAGTCGAGGGTGACGTCGATGCCTTCGGCGTTGAGCTGTGTGGTGGTGGCGATGGCCTCGTCGATGGACATGCCGGCGACGAAGCGGCGGGAGACTTTGCGACCAATGGAGGAGCGTTCCGAGAACGCACGAAAGGCCTTGTTGGTCGAGAGACCAATGAAAAACGAACGAAGCAAAACGTTACCTCAGTGGAGGGAGAAGCGACTTTCATTTTCGCATCTTGCTGCGAGGCGCTGCAGGAGCGGTTCGGTAGTCGCACGGGTGGGGGGTACCCCCTCCCCCCCTTAGGAGTGAAATTGGCTCGTAAGTTGTTCGCAGCATTCGGGTTAAGGGGCAAAGTATCCCCGTACCGGGAGCGATTTTGGCCTGTAAGTGGCTGAAATAAAGCGGGTTAAGGGGCAAAGTATCCGCGGTGGAGGGCGTGTCTGCGGGGGGTGCACGGTTGGGATAGTCCTTCTTTAATTGTAGTGAGTTGGAGGGGGTAACTATGCCAGGTTTTGAGAATATATATCGCCAGTGTTTACGGGGGTTTTGTGGGTTTTGGGTGTGGTTGGGGGCTTGACAGGGTTGGGCGGGCGCGGGGTGGTTGTTGTAGTTTCCGCAAACACCGTTTTTCGGGAGCAGCGCGTGTTCGTGCCGAGAAGCCGACTTTTCAGTGGAAATCCGCACGTAGATAGGCGCGGGGCATTCCGGGTTCGTTGTTCCTCGCAGAAGGTTACCGAGACTAGCTCCGCTACGACGGCAGTCCTCAGGGTTTGGTTCTTCTACTGATTCATGCGTTTCAACAGAGCGGCATAACGGGAGTCGTGGCGGACGGAGTCGAACAGGGGGTCGACCCGGATGAGGGCCATGTAGAAGCAGTGGTTGTTGAGCGCGTGCTGGAACAAGTCGAAGGCAGGATCGAGATCGTCGACACGAAGATCAGCGACGCCGATTTCATAAGGGGTGCACGGACGCACAGGGGTGTTGAGCAGGGCGCGACTGCGCGCGCGCCAGTAAGGCTGCCATCCCTGCTGCTGATAAACCTTTAGCAGAGCAGCGATGTCGAGCTGTGGCAGGTCCGCGCGCAAGGCTTGCAGGTCATATTGCACGGCCTGGTCATGCTCGCCCTTCTGCTCGTAGATCAGGCTGACGTAGTTGTCGATGGAGCCGGGCAGATGTTCCATCTCTGCGGCGCGCTGCAGCTGAGCGAGCGCGGCATCGTACTGGCGGTCGAGGTAGAGTGTGGCCCCCAGCCGGCGATTGATGAAGAACGATAGCGGATCGAGCTGAAGTGCGCGGCGCATGTGGGTGACGGCATCCTGGGGCCGGCCCACAGCGTCGAGGTAAACGGCGTACTTGAATTCCGCCATCGAGTCGTTGGGATTGAGCGCGATGCCACGAGTAAGATTCTGCTCAGCTGCTGTCCAGTCCCATTGATAGATGGTTTGGACGCTCCCGAGCGCGGTGTAGGCCTCGCCATTCTGGGGATCGAGATGGATGGCGCGCTGGGCGGCGGCGAGGGCTTTGGGCATGAGTTGGTCGGGCGTTCCGATACCGAAGGCGCTGGCGGCGTCGAGCGCGGAGGCGTATCCGGCGTAGGCGGACGCATAGTTGGGGTCGAGTGCGATGGCCTGCTGGAAGGATTCGAGACTATGAGGAAGGTCCTGCTTATTGAGAAAGTAGCGTCCGCGAAGATAGGCGTCATGTGCAGCGGGGTTGACCGGCGGGTGCGGCGAGGGAGGGCTAAGCACGAGGCGAGCCTGGGTGGCGATCTGCAGGGCGACGCTGTCCTGAAGCGAGAGAACGTCGGAGGTGGATCCTTCGAAGGACTGGGCCCAGAGGTGGCGATCGGTGCGAGCGTCGATGAGCTGGGCGGTGATGCGAATGCGATCGCCGGAACGGACGACGGAGCCTTCGACGATGGCGTCCACGTTGAGCTGGCGAGCGATTTCGGGAAGCGAGAGGTGGGATCCTTTGTCGGCCATTACGGAGGTGCGGGAGACGACGCGAAGGTTGGGAATGCGGGCGAGCTCCGTGATGAGCTCGTCGGTCATGCCGTCGGCGAAATACTCCTGGGAAGGATCGCCGGAGAGGTTTTCGAGCGGAAGGACGGCGAGCGAGTGGATGGCGCGGTCGGTGTGCCGGTGGGAGAACGCGATCCATGCGGCGATCGCAACCAGCAGAACGCCGAGACTGGCGATCGCCACGGTTCGGAAGAGATGAGTTGGCGGACGAGGTGCGAGGAAACTGGTGTTTGCTCGGGGCTCCGCGTCGGCCGTACGGGGCGGCTCGAGTACGAGCGACGGGATCGCTGAGAGATTGGTGGAAGGGGTGATTTCGACGGGTGCAATGAAGCGGTAGCCGACGGTTGGGACCGTTTCGATGAAGCGGGGTTCGCGGCTGCGGTCGTCGAGGGTGCGCCGCAGGAGGCCAATGCTGCGGGTGAGGGCGTTTTCGCCGACGGCGGCATCTTTCCAGACGGCATCGAGGAGTTCCTGCTTGCGAACTAGTCGGCCGGGATTCTGAACGAGATACAGGAGGAGGCGGAACGCCTTAGGTTCCAGAGCGAGGGGCGTTCCGCTGTTGGCGAGTCGAAAGTCTGCATCGTCCACCTGAAAAGGACCAAACTGATAAACCAACGTTCACTCCCGTGACTGCGCGCGCGTGAAACACCATTATGGCGGCGGTGAGCTGGCTTCGGGAGAAAAATCACGGTTCAATCAGAAAATCCTCAACGTTCCATCATGACGGGCGGGTGGCCCCTCTGACAGGATGGACGCAATGCAAGACAGCAGAGAACTCTTCCAGAGAGGTCCTGATGCTTGTTGTCCACTCCAAGGGGATCTATATGAAAAATCTACTGTTCGACAGCAAACCTCCTTCTGATAACGCGTGCCCGGGTCTCGAAAACGCGTTGTTGAGCGCGATGCGGCCGCGTCGCGGTTATCTTTTGATGGCTGCGACCTGCCTGGTTGCGCTAGGCATGACGCAGGCGGCCAGGGCGGACGACTTTAACTTCTCCGTGAGCGGCAGCGGAATCACGGCATCCGGCACCTTCCAGGCCTCGAGCACCGGGCCGTTTGGGGCGTATACCGTCAGCGGAATCGAAGGCACCTTTACCGACTCCACCAATGGCTTCTCCGGGGCGATCACAAGCCTCAACCCCGTCCCCGCGCCGGTAACGGATTCTTCTGACACCTATTTCAACGCGCCGTCGGACATCTACACCCCGACCCCGCTCTTCTCGTATGACAACCTCTTTTGGCCCGGCGGCAACTCGCCGGCTGTGTGCGTGGACGCTCCAATCTTTTCGGGCGGCGACTTCGATATCTACGGCCTGTCCTTCAATGTCGCTGGCGGATACACAGTGGATCTCTGGAGCAACGGGCCGAACCTGGGCGGCTATCAGCTGAACGACTCCTTTGGCGGTGTGCCGTTCACTACACCCAATATGGATGGGCTGGCGGACGCAGTGAACGTAAACGTAGCGCCGACGCCCGAGCCGGAATCGCTGCTTCTGCTCGGCAGCGCATTGCCGGGGTTGGCTGCGGTGCTGAAACGGCGGCGGAAGGTTGTCGCCTAAGGTGAAGGCCTGCACAGAGGAAGAGACGATGCGTTGCAGTGGATATCCTGAGGGCGATCGCTCTCAGGATTGACCTGCTTTGTCGGGGTCGCGTCATTGTGCGCGCTGTCGAATCCCAGGATTGGCTTGGTTTCTGTAAGGCGGCCTTGGGTCCGATCCGGGACTTTGCGGACACTGAAGCGTGTTTAAAGTCGGGTTTTGGGAAACTACGAGGGCTAGGGCTTTTTGGTTTCGGAGGTTGGGGTGAGGATTTCGGTTAGGTGGTCGGGGGTGTTGGGGGTGCGGGTGAGGCGGGGGTAGCGGAGGCCGTCGGTGTAGGTGAAGGTTACGGGGGAGATGGTGTCTTCGTCCTGGACGAGGAATTGGATGGGGGTGGTGGTGCCTTTGTTGGCTTTGAGGGCTTCGGTGAGGAGTTCGAGGGTGAAGACGCGGCCGTTGATGGAGGTGAGCTTCTGGCCGGGGGCGAAGCCGGCTTTGTCGGCGGCGCTGCCTACGCGGACGTCGGCGATGGTGCCGTCGTTACTGAGCTCGAGGCCGATGGAGAACCAGGTGGCGAGGGAGGGGTTTTCGGTGAGCTCGCGGGCCATGCCGGGGGCGAGGTCGGGGGTGTACTCGAGTTGATATCCGGCTTGCTCGATGCCTTCGGTGTTGACGTGGGGCTGGACGTCGTAGAGGCGGGTCCGGATGAAGGCGGCCCAGTCGTTGGGGACGACCTGGTTGAGGTCGGCGATGAGTTCGGAGAGGGTGTAGGGCTCTACGCGGGGGACGCCGCTGCCGCCTTTCTGGAGGAAGATCTGGAGGAAGTCGCGGAGGGATTTTTTGTCGTTGGTGAGTTTGCGGATGGTGGTGTCGACGTCGAGCCAGAAGAGGTCGCCTTCGGGGTAGTAGTCGGCGCCGCGCTTCCAGCTGTTCCAGGCGCTGCCGCCGCGACTGCTGCCGTTGCGGGGCATGGCGGAGTCGAAGGTGGTGTCTTCGATGCTGCGCCAGGCGCGGCCGCTGGTGGCATCCATTTCGGCGGCGGTGAGGGCGAGGTCCTGCTTGTACTGGTCGGCGGAGACCATGCCGATGCGGGCGCCCATGAGGTTGCCGAGGTAGTCGGTCAGGCCTTCGTAGACCCAGAGGAGGTTGTCCTGCATGGGGGTGGCGTAGTCGGGAGTGGCGAGGCCGTCGGGGCGGCGGTACTTGCCGTTCCAGGAGTGGGTGAACTCGTGGGGGAGGAGGCCGGCCATGCCGACGGAGGGCTTATAGGTGGTGAAGAAATCGGTTTGGGCGGTGTTGTCGGAAGACTCGTGGTGCTCGAGTCCGCCGCCGCCGCGGGTGCCTTGCAGCAGGACGAGGAAGTGGTAGCTGGTGTAGTGCGGCGGGCCGTACATGGCGAAGGCTTCGTGGACGAGGTTGGACATTTGAGCGAGGGTGTCGGGGCGGACTTCGATGGAGGCCGGGGTGGGGCCGATGACGTCCATGAAGTGCTGGGGTGAGACGCCGGGGGCGAGGGCGTACTCGTGGAAGTAGAGGCCAGTCATGATGGGGGAGTCTTCGAGCATCTCGACGGTGGTGGGCGCGAATTTGATGGTGCCGCCTTCGGGGTGCTGGGGGTCGTAGGGAGAGATGGGCTTGAGGGAGGTGCCGATGCCCCAGTGGGCGGGGACGGTGACGGTGGGCTGGATGGCGATGTCGCGGACGGGGATGTGGGCGGGATAGAGCATGAGGTGTTCCCACTCGAGGGTGACGGATGTGCGGGCGGCGCGGGCGAAGATGCAGTCGAGGTGGGCGTGGAGTGTGGTGGCGCCGGCGGGGATGTCGACGTGGTACTCGTAGGTGTTGACGGGGTCGCGATGCCAGGGGATAGTTTTGCCGTCGACTTCGAAGCGGATGCCGGTGATGTCGTGGACGGGACCGTCGGGGCCGTGAGCGCCGGGAATCCATTCGGGGGTGATGAGGTCGAGGGGGCCGGGATGGACGGGGAGGGTGACGTCGGCGTGGAGGAGTTTGCGCGGGGCGTCGGTGAGGTTGGCGTGGATCTGGATGGGGGCTTGCGCGCTGGCGGAGAGGGTGGAGGCTAGCAGAAGCGAGACGAGGAGATGGAATTGCTTCATGGAGGGGAGAGCCTTTCTGGTTTTGGTCCTGCGCGGTGCGAGAATTCCATCCTAATCGAATGGGTGCTGCGCGGATGGCGAGGGCGTCGAGCGGGGCAGTGTTGATGGGGAGTAGTATCGAGGCATCCGCAATGGATTGCTTGCCTGGTGGCGTCTTGCGAGGTGCACGTCTCCCATGCCTTGAGAAAGTTGGACTCATGAGTGTGCAGGCCTTCCAGAACGTGATTCTTCAGCGGCTGCATCCGGCGATTGTGGAGCGGTTGGAGTTGCAGCGGGTGGAGCTGCCATTAAACCGGGAGATTGAGTTTCCGGGGAGCGGGATTGCGAATCTATTTTTCATCGAAGAGGGGATTGCTTCGATGACGGTGACGTTCAAGGATGGGTTCGAGGTGGAGGTGGCGCTGGCGGGGCCGGAGTCGATTCTGGGGACCTCGTGCATGATGGGGACGCGGCGGAGTTTGAACCGGGTGTACATGCAGATTGGCGGGTATGGGTATGCGTCGGTGATGGCGGTGGCGACGAAGGAGTTCAAGCGGGGCGAACAATTTCATGATCTGACGCTGCGGTATCTGCAGGCGCAGTTTATTCAGTCGGCACAGACGGCGGGGTGCAATGCGCGGCATAGCGTGGAGCAGCGGATGGCTCGATGGCTGCTGCTGTGTTCGGACCGGGTGGGGAAGAAGGTGCTACCGCTGTCGCATGAATATATGGCGGACATGCTGGGGGTTACGCGGTCGAGCGTAACGGTGGTGGCGGGGCATCTGCAGGAGCGGGGGCTGATCCATTACACGCGCGGGAAGATTACGCTGCTGGATTTACCCGGGCTGGAGGCCACAGCGTGTGAGTGCTATCGCGTAGTGCTGGATCACATCCACAGCCTTGCGGATAATGATGCTGCTTACGGGGCATAGACGCGGCTAAGCGGGCTGGCGGGCGGCTTGCTGGAGGGTGGCGATGTCCATTTTTTTCATGGCCATCATGGCGCGCATGCCGGCGGGGTTGCTGATGTAGTTGTAGATGTTGGCGGGGACGATCTGCCAGTGGAGGCCGAACTTGTCCTTTAGCCAGCCGCAGGCGATTTCGCTGCCGCCGTTGGCGGTGAGCTGGGACCAGTAGCTGTCGATTTCGGATTGGGTTTGGCATTCGACGGTGAAGGAGAAGGCGTCGGTGGGCGGATGGCCGGGGCCGCCGTTCATGAGGGTGACCTGCTGGCCGTTGAGCTCGATGTCCATGACGAGGAGAGAATCGACGGGGCCGGGGCCGGCCTCGTTGCAACGGACTTCGCGGAGCTTGCGGCTGTTGGGGAAGAGGGTGAGGTAGAAGTCGGCAGCGGCTTCGGCGTTGTCGTTGAACCAGAGGAAGGGAGCGGGTTTGGGCATGGGTTGCTCGCGTGGGGGAGATACGTTCCTGCGAGCATGCTACTGCGTTAGGGGAGGGTTTGTGTAGGTGGCACTGCTGCCCCATCCGTACGCGAAGGCGCGTACGGATGGGTGGGGTTAGAAGATGCTGGAGGGTGGAGTGGAGACGGTGATCCGGGTGCCGGTGATCTTGCCCTGGAGGTGTTGTTTGAGTGCGAGGGTCTCGTCGTACTGATCGATGGTGAAGGTGCCGGAGAAGGACTCGCCGTTGGGGGCCAGGGTGACGGACTCGCGGACGTTCGCGGGGCCAACGAGCTGACCGCTGGGTCCGGCGGTTGGATCCCAGAAGGTAGCGAAGTGGTTGAGTTTGTATTCGCGCGGGCCGGTGTGTTCCCAGACGCCGAGGCAGAAGTTGCTCTGGTTGGGGGCGAAGTGTCCGGAGTTCATGATCTCGGTGCCATCGCTATGCCACTGCGAGTAGCCGGCGTCGACTTCGGCGCCGGGGGGAAGGCCGCCGGGAATCCCAATGGTGATGCCGTCGGAGAGAAACTTCACATGCCAGAAGCCGACGATAGAGACTTCGTCACCCCAATGGTCGTCGGATTTGGTGAAGGCAGCGAGGTGGAGGCCGGGCTGGCGAAACTGTGGGTGCCAGTTGACGTGGTGGCCGAGGGATTGAGGGGCGCCTCCGCATTGGGCGCTGGCGGGGGTGGCGAAGGGAAGGGTGAGCAGCAGGCCAGCGAGCGACAGGAGGCCGAGTGTCGGGTTGAACCGTGACGTGCGCGTCTTCATGAGATTGCTCCTTGGGCCGGCGTGACCGGCAGGCATCGAGGTAAACCTACTGGCGCGCTGGGCGCAATGAAGAGGGGGTAAAGAAGAGGTGAAGATGTAGTGCGCTGAAAGGACGGGAGATGGGCTGGGGTCGCTGATGGCGAATGCTATACTTCACCCGCTGAGGTCGAAGCTGTGGCCGCTCCCGTATTCGAATTCGCCGGGTTTCGGCTGGATTGCGGCCGGTTTGAACTGCAGCGCAACGGGCGGAGTGTGCGGCTGGAGCGTAAGCCGATGGAGTTGCTGATCCTGCTGGTGAGCAGAGAGGGGCAGCTGGTGACGCGGACCGAGATCGCGGAACACCTTTGGGACAAAGAGGTGTTTGTCGATACCGAGCACGGGATCAACACGGCGGTGCGAAAGATACGACAGGTGCTGGAGGACGATCCGGAAGAGCCGCGGTTTGTGCAGACGGTGACCGGGTTGGGGTATCGGTTTATCGGGCCGCTGGTTAAGGATGAGGCGGGGACGGAAGAGGTGGCGGCTGGCTCACCGGCGGTTGCGGCGAGTACGAGTCCGGAGGTTGAGAGCGAGAGGCCTCGGGAGCTGGCGGCGCAGATGCCGGTTGCATCGGGGCGGAGGCGTGGGGCGGTTTGGGCTGGGGTTGCGGGGCTGGGGGTGGTGGCTGCAATTCTTGCGGTGGGGCGCGATGGTCGCGGGGCGTTGGGGAACTGGATGTCGCATCGCGGAGCGGAGCCGGTGGTTCAGTCGGTGGCGGTGCTTCCGCTGGAGAATCTTTCAGGGGATGCGGGGCAGGATTATTTTGCCGATGGGATGACGGATGAGTTGATCACGATGCTGGTGAAGGACTCTACGCTGCGGGTGACTTCGCGGACGTCGGTGATGCAGTACAAGGGGGTGCATCGGCCGCTGCGGGAGATTGCGCGGGAGCTGGGGGTGGATGGAATTTTAGAAGGGTCGGTGGAACGGAGCGGGGACCATGTGCACATGACGATCCAGCTGATCCATGCGCCGACGGACACGCATGTGTGGGCGGAGAGTTATGACCGGGACGCTAGCGATGTGGTGTCGTTGCCGGGAGAGGCGGCGGAGACGATTGCGAAGAAAGTAAACCGGGCCGCGGTGCAGACGGCGGTCGCGCACTATGTGAATCCCGCGGCGCATGATGCGTACTTACGTGGCCGGTACCTGTGGTTTGCGGGCTGGTGGAACCAAGATGCGGGTGAGTATTTCAGGAAGGCCACCGAGCTGCAGCCGGATTATGCGCAGGGGTGGGCCGGGTTGTCGGTGTATTACGGGGCGGGCGCGATTGGTGGAGACTTGAATCCGGCGGATTCGGTTGCTCGACAGGAGGCAACCGCGTTGAAGGCGCTGCAGCTGGATGCGTCGTTACCGGAGGCGCACCTGGCGATGTGTGCGGCGATCCTGGACGCGCGGTGGGACTGGGCGAGTGCGGATGCGGAGTGCAGGCGCGCCATCGAGCTTGAGCCGGGATTCGCGGAGGCGCATCACTTTCGCGCGAAGATTTTTGCTTCGCTCAATCGCCATGCAGAGGCCATTGAAGAGCAGAAGAAGGCGATGGAGCTGGATCCGTTTGAGCGGACCTGGGCGCTGGCGTTTTCGTATCAGCTGGCACGGCAATATGACGCGGCGGTGGCAGAGGCCAAGCAACGCCTGGAGTCGACGCCAAACGACCCGTGGCTGCATGGGATTCTTACTGATACGTACCGGTGCAAGGGGATGGGCAAAGAGGCGACGGATGAGTTGGAGACGATGCTGGCGCTGATGGGGAAGAAGGATTCGGCGGCGAGTGTTCGGGAGGCGTATCGGCGGGGAGGATACACGGCGGTGGTGCTGGAGCAGATTGCGGAATTGAAGAGGCAGGCGAAGGGGCAGTATGTCTCGCCGGTAAAACTGGCTGGGTTGTATGCGCAGCTGGGCCGGCGGGAAGAGACGCTGAGTTTACTGGAGGAGGGATATCGGCAACACTCGCCGCTGATGCTTTGGGTGCGGTGCGATCCGGCGTTTGACTTTCTGCAGGGCGATGCGCGATATCGGGCGGTGATTGAAGGGGTGGGGTTTCCGGATGCGTAGTGTTCGGATTGGTGCGGGCGAGGGGAGTTGTCCGTTGTCAGTTCTCAGTGAACGCAAGACTGAGAACTGACAACGGAGTACTGACAACTTGGGGCTAGCTGGCTTCGGCGTGGTCTACGCGTTCTACGGGCGGGGTGACCATCTTGCTGGTGTCTTTCATGGCGGCGATGGCTTCGTCGTAACGGCCGCGGACGGAGTTGGTGCGGATCTGGCCCATTTCTTTGAGCATCTGGGTGCCGTCTTTGAGGTAGCTGATGCGGCTGCGCTCGTCGTGGCCCCAGGTGACGGGGACTTCGACGATGGTGTAGCGGAGCTTGCGGGCGATGAAGAGGATCTCGGGATCGAAGCCCCAGCGCTCGATGGTCTGGAGGCGGAAGATGGTTTGGGCGGCGTCGCGACGGAAGGCTTTGAAGCCGCACTGGGTGTCCTTGAAGGGCAGGCCCATGACCTTGCGGGTGACGGCGTTGAAACAGCGGCCGAAGAAGCGGCGGTAAAGAGGCTGGTGGACGGTTTGTTTTTGCTTGTCGAGCCAGCGGGAGCCGATGGCAACGTCGGCGCCGCTGTCGATGGCTTCGATGAGGCGCTCGGCTTCCTCGATGGGGGCGGAGAGGTCGGCGTCGGTGAACATCACGATTTCTCCGGAGGCTTGCAGGAGGCCGTTGCGGACGGAGTAGCCTTTGCCGCGGTTGCCGGGATTCTGGATGAGGTGGAGGCGGGGGTGCGAGGCCATCCAGTGCTGGACGATGGCGGAGGTGTTGTCCGTGGAACCGTCGTCGACTACGAGGATGTCGGCGTCCCAGTGGCGAGCTTCGACGCAGCCGAGGACGCTGGAGAGTGCGGCTTCGATGCGCGCGCTCTCGTTGTAGGCGGGGATGACGATACTGAGGCGGGGAGGGGCCATGGGGTTGAGCGGCCGATCGTTGAGTATCCGATCCATGTGGGGGAGTTCCATGCAACGTCCTCTGCGTGTAATTGGCGGATGGCACGGCAGCCAGTAGTCGTCAGCCGCAGGATCACGACAGCAGAGGTGCACTGAAACACTGAGCCCGGGTCGTCTTCCATCCTATGATATTTGTTAGACGACTGCACGGGCGGGGAGCTCGGAAAATATATGCGGCGGGGTGGCGCGGCGGGGGACGTTCGCAGGAAGTAACTGTTAGACTCAAGGCCATGTCGGAGCCGTTTTCTCCCCCGCCACCGCCGCAGCAGGATTCTCGCCAGACACAAGGGCAGGCGTCGTATGGGGCGCAGGCGCAGATGCCGTATGGGGCGCCGGGGCATTATCCGGTGGGCTACGCGTATGGGCAGGGCGTGTATCCGCCGCGGCGCTCGGCGTGGCCGTGGGTAGCGCTGGTGCTGGGGATTGGTGTACTGGGGTGCATCGCGTTCAGTGTGTTCTTCGTTTCGCTGGCAAAGACGATGGGCATGGATGCCAATGCTGGCACGCTGGACTTTGGGAATAATGCGATTGCGGTGATCGACGTGTCGGGCGTGATCACGGATGCGGATACGGACAAGATCGACAAGCAGCTGGAGCGGTTTGGAAACAACAGCAGCATCAAGGCGATCATCCTGCACATCGATTCGCCGGGCGGCGGGGCGGCGGCGTCGCAGGAGATCTACCACGAGGTGATGCGGATCCGGGAGCAGAAGCATAAGAAGGTGATTGCGTCGGTGGAGTCGGTGGGTGCGTCGGGTGCGTACTATATTGCTTCAGCGTGCGACAAGATCTATGCGAATCCGGCGTCGGTGGTGGGGTCGATCGGCGTGATTATGGAGTGGACGAACTACGGCGACCTGATGAAGTGGGCGAAGCTGAAGCCGGTGGTGATCTCGCATGGCGAGCTGAAGGATGCGGGCGATCCGACGCGGGACATGACGCCGCAGGAGCAGGCGTATTTTCAATCGCTCGTGGACAACATGTACGGGCAGTTTGTGCATGATGTGGCGGTGGGACGGCACACGACGGATGCGAAGATTGCGCCGCTGGCGACCGGGCAGGTTTGGACGGGACAACAGTCGCAGCCGTTGGGGTTGATTGACGCGCAGGGCGGGTTTCGGGTCGCGTTAATCGATACGGCACGGTCTGTGGGGATAACGGGCGAACCGAACGTGGTTCGTCCGTCTAAAGAGAAGCGGGGCCTGCTGGGATGGCTGAACGATGATGCGGATGGGATCTTCGCGAACCCTTCGCAGATGTTGAACCGGTCGCCGGGCTTTTATTTTCTATGGAAATAGGGCTGCGCAATCGATGGGCGTTAAGCGTCTAAGGGTATGAGGATAAGTTTGAAGCTTCGGCGGGATCATCTGATCACGATGTAGTGCTATAGTGAAGCAAATACGGGCTTTGCGGTAGTGAATGCGGTTTCTCCCAGTTTGCCGCGTCCTTCCGGGGACGGCACACGTCAACACGTTGAGCTAGTGCCAACACGTACCTGCAGGAGGTTTCATGACGAAAGCGGATTTGGTCGACCACGTGACTGCCCTTGGAGATCTAACTCGCCGCGATGGCGAGGTGATTGTCGAGACGCTGTTCGACTCCATTATTGATGCCTTGAAGACCAACGATAAGGTTGAGGTGCGTGGGTTCGGGAGTTTCCGTTCACGGCAACGCAAGCCGCGCACGGGGCGCAATCCGAAGACCGGAGAATCGGTCGCGGTGCCGGCGAAGCGGGTGCCGTATTTCAAGCCGAGCAAAGAACTTCGCGACCTGGTGAACCCGGGAGAGGCGAACGGCGCGGGGAAGAAGAAGGCGGCGAGTGGGCACGAGGCGCATGTTGTTGATCCGCATCATCCGCCGGCGATGTAACTGTTACTGGCGGTAGCAGGGATTGGCTCGGCGGTTACGTGTACTTGGCGGAACGTTTATCGGGCGTTGGTGTTTTTGGTCACACTCAGCCACGCCTGATTCACTATAATTTTAGAAATATGAGCGAATCCACGTTGACTGCCCCTCCAGAGACCACCAGCGAAAGCACGGTATCCGTTTACAGCAAAACTAACCCCTATCCTGCGACCGTGCTGGTGAATGAGCTTCTCACAGGGCCCCAGTCGGAGAAGGAGACCATCCACATTGAGATGGAGCTCGCCGAGGGGATGACGTATACGCCGGGCGATGCGCTGGGCGTGGTGCCGGGGTATTGCGAAGAGTCCGTGAACGACGTGCTTAAGGCGCTGGGATTCTCGGGCGACGAGATCGTGATTGAGCCGGTGAAGGGCACGGACGGCAACAAGATTACGGTGCGCGAGGCGCTGACGTACAAGCTGGGCATTGGCAAGCTGGCGCGCGGTGCGGTGAACCAGTATGCGAAGCTGGCGGGCGAGAATGTTCCTGAGGGTTTGAAGGCTCTGCTGGGGACTGAGAACAAGGTCGCGGCCGAGGCGTACGTGTGGGGGCGCGAGTTTGTTGACCTGGTGACGGACTTTCCGGGCGTGGTGAAGGATCCTCAGGAGCTGTTCAACATTTTGCAGCGGTTGATGCCGCGCATGTACTCGATTGCGTCGAGCCAGACTGCGCATCCGGGGCAGGTGCATTTGACGGTGCGCGTGGTGCTGTATGACGCGCATGGACGGCATCGGCAGGGTGTGTGCTCGAGCCTGCTGGGGCATCGTGCGCCGGTGGGCGCCAAGCTGCCGGTGTTCCTGGAGAAGAATGAGAAATTCCGTTTGCCCGTGGATACGAATCTGCCGGTGATTATGATTGGGCCGGGCACGGGCATTGCACCGTTCCGCGCGTTCCTGGAGGAGCGTGAGGCGCGAGGGCACAAGGGCGACAACTGGCTGGTGTTTGGCGATCAGCGCGCGGCTTCGGACTACCTGTATAAGGACCAGTTCGAGGGGATGCAGAAGAGCGGTCTGTTGACCAAGCTGCAGACGGCGTTCTCGCGCGACCAGGCGACGAAGATCTATGTGCAGGATCGGCTGCGCGAGGCCAGCGATGAGTTGTTCGCGTGGCTGGAGCGTGGCGCGCACTTCTATGTGTGCGGCGACGCGAGCCGGATGGCGAAGGACGTTGAGCAGGTACTGCTCGAGTCGATTGCCAAGGGGATTAATGGTTCGCCGGAGCAGGCGGCTGAGTATCTGAAGAAGATGAAGGCTGACCAGCGGTACCAGAGGGACGTTTACTAAGGGCAGGAAATAGGAAGTAGAGACAGCGAAGGCCGCCCGTGTGGGCGGCCTTTGACTTAGGTGGCGGGATGAGGGCTGCTACTTCCTATTTCCTGCTTCCTGCATTTAGATGCGGTGGTTGTCGGGGCGCCAGTGGGTGATGGCTTCCTTGATTTGTTTGCGGTTGAGGTGTTCGGTGACGGCGCGCTGGGCGAGGGCGGCTACTTCGGCGTCGGAGGCGAAGCGGAGGCCGATGTACTGGTCGATGGTGAGGGCGTCGATGAGGCTTAGCTGGTTTTCGTCGAGGAGGTCGGCGAGGCGAAGCTGCTCTTCGAGGCGGATGAGGCGGTCCTGATTTTTGAGGGCGTAGCCGCGGAAGATTCCGGCCATGACGAAGAGCACGATCGACATCACGATCCACCAGAGGTGCTGGTACCTGTGGACGGGCCAGTAGTGGATCGCCCAGTAGATGACGAAGATGAGGTTGAGCAGCAGCAGCGGCAGGATGAAGAAATGGAAGGGCGGGTCGAATCGCGCATGATTCTTGAAAGACTGAGGTTGAGCCATAGCGACGATGATAGACCGGGGCGGGGGAGATCGTCAGGTAAACGTTTGGGAAATGGTGGGGTAGTCTTGAATTTATGGCAAAGAAGCGGATTGGCGTGCATGTGGGGACGGCGGGGGGATGCTTTACGGCGGTGCAGCGGGCGGCGGATGCGGGGGCGAATACGTTCCAGATCTTCAGCTCGAGCCCGCGGCAGTGGAAGGCGGCGGCGGTGAAGCCGGAGGAAGCGGCGAAGATGCGGGAGGCGCGGGCGCGGCTGGATGTGGGGCCGGTGTCGATCCATGCTAGCTATCTGATTAATTTGTGCTCGCAGACGGAGAGTGTACGGGAGAATTCGGTGGACGCGTTTCGCGGTGAGGTGGAGCGGGCGCTGGCGTTGGGGGCTGAGTACCTGGTGCTGCATCCGGGGAGTTGGAAGGGGTTGACCCGGGAGGAAGGGTTAAGGCTGGCGGCGCAGGGGATTGAGCGGGCGATTGGTGGGTTGAAGTGGCAGGATCAGGACTTACGGATTTTGATTGAGAATACGGCGGGGGCGGAGTTTTCGCTGGGCGGGAATTTCGAGCAAGTCGGAGAGCTGGTGGCGAGGCTGCAGGCTTGTGCGCCGGTGGGGGTTTGTCTGGATACGTGTCATACGCATGTGGCGGGGTATGACATTGTTACGACCGAGGGGTATGAGGCGACGATGCGGCAGGTTGGGGAGTCGTTTGGATTCGATGCGGTGAAGGTGTGGCACTGTAATGATGCGAAGGCGCCGATGGGTTCGAAGCTGGATCGGCATGAGCATATTGGCGAAGGGACGATTGGGGCGGCGGCGTTTCGGCGGCTGTTGCATGATGCTCGGTTTGAGCATGCGGCGTTTATTGCGGAGACGCCGGTGGATGATCCGGGGGATGAGATGCGGAATGTGATGGCGCTGCGGGCGCTGTCGGCGGGATGAGAGACCGCCCGATCAACACTAGCGACTATTGCTTGATGGCGCTGCCGGACGCCATATTTCCGTCAGTTCTTGCAAATTGGATTGCCCCACCTCCATCGGCTGCAGCAAAAGCCAATTGCCAAGTGTCTGTTGTGGTGCACCCTTTCGTGGATGAAGTCAATATGAGGTTAGCAGTCCCAAGCGCCGTGCTTTGGATGGCATACGTTCCGGAAGCGCTGAAGACGCATGGGGTTGTAGAGCCCGATGTGTAGATGTCTAATGTTCCTCCCGTGATGCTCCCCGTTCCGTTAAGCTGGATCGTTCCAGTTCCAGTAAAATACGGGTTTTCACCGGTTACTATTTCGTTCGTCAAGCTGTAAACGCTAATAAACGAAGTCGAATACGTTCCGCTCAGACTCGCATTGGAGTATGTGGTTTGCGCTGATACGGTCTGATTGCTTGATGCGCTCCCAACGGAGCAGGCCGCCAGTGCTGCAAGTAACGGTGAGACTATACACGCCAAGAGATACTTATTCATCGGACCTCGCTTGTGAAGGCTTAAGTTGGCTACGGAGATTATCGTAACGGGTGGGTACGGGTGAAAGACTACCGTGGGATATGGGTCGCGTCCACTGGAAAGGTTGCAGCTGGCTCGCAAGCGATCGCGCGTTGCCCGAGGCCTACTCGTGAGATGGGCCAGTCATGAATGGGGCACCCGGTGGAATGTGATGGCGTCGCGGGCGCTGTCGGCGGGATGAAGATTTTGTGAGGAGTTGAGTGCCGGGACTGGGCTTGATTTGATATCGTGGGTGCGATCTACCGTACTGGTGGTTATTGAGTGTTGCGGGAGAGATTGCCGATGCGAGCCAAGGTGTTGGGTTGGGTTGTGGGTGTGGTCGGTGGGGTGATGTTGGGGGGCGTGGCTGGGGCGCAGAATGCGCAGCCGGCTTGCTCGGTGGGGTATCAGCCCGTCATGTCCTATGGGCCTGTGGGGAGCAGTTCGGTTGCGTATTCGGCGACGGTGAAGAGCACGTTCGAACAGAAGCTCGGGGATGGTAGCTACGTGCGCGGGTACGCGGTGACGCAGGAGGCGCGCGATTCGGCTGGGCGAACATTTTCGGAGTTCGCGCAGAACTGCCGACGCGATGAGAAGGGCGTTGCGCAGCTATCGCTGAATGTGACTGTCTTTGATCCGACAACGAGGTCTTCGATGAACTGGCAGGTGAACAGTCCGTACATCGAGAAAGTTGTGCATGTGTATCATCAGCCACCGCCTCCTGCGCCGCTAAGCGCGGAACAACTGGCGGCGCGAAGGCAGGCGGAACAGGCTCGGGCGCAGCTGACGCCGTGTCCTGTTCCCACGGCTGGGGATGGGGATCTCGGTACGCGAATGATTGCGGGAGTTGAGGCGCAGGGAAGGCGCACTACACGGACGATTCCTGCGGGGGAGGAAGGGAATGAGCTGCCGTTGGTGATTACCAATGAGCGGTGGACTTCGAAAGAGCTTGGGCTGGTGCTGATGGGGATCTCGGATGACCCGCGGCGGGGGCGAAGTACGTATGAGGTTGAGGAGCTGACGGTTGGGGAGCCGGATGCTTCGTTGTTTGCGCCGCCGGCGGGGTACAAGATTGTGGACCCGCAGGCCGCTGCGGATGGGGCGGCGAAGCCTTAGGGGCTGCGGGGACGGCGAGGGGCGTCACCTGGGGCGACGAGAGCGCGGCGGAACGGAGGAAAGCAATTCAGTCGCTGCGCCTGCGGCTTCGCTCCGGCCTTCGGCAGAGCGGAGGCGTCTTCGACGCGGCTGGTTTATGGCACGGCTGAAGCCGTGCCCCTTCGAGGGGCTTGCGGGGTTGGTGGCGGCTTGATGTGGTCACCCCACCCATGACGACGATGGTGCCGTCGTTATGAATGGGGCACCCGGACTTACTGCTGGGGTTTGGACCAGACGCTGTCTAGGAAGAGGTAGCGCGCGCGTTGGGTGTCGGGCTTGGCTTCGGAGTGGGCGTCGAGGTGCATGACCTGCCAGTCGGTTTTGGGGCCGTAGGTGGGCCAGGTGGGGAGGTTGGGGGCGTTGGGATTGCCGTCGCGGGCGAAGTTGGTCCAGTACTGCTGGATCTGGTTGGAGAGGGCGAGGTCGACGGGGCGGGGGGTGGAGTCGAGGCGGGTGTCGAGGGTACCGAAGACGTACTCGATGTCGTCGGAGTGGAAGGCGCCGATGGAGGCGGGGTGGAACTTGTCGCCGGGGTTGCCGAGGTCGAAGCGATAGCGGTAGACGGGGGCTTCGCCGGTTTTGACCTGGGCTTCGAGCCAGGCCCAGGTGGAGTAGGCGATGAAGCGGTCGCTGACGAAGTCGCCGGCGGACTGGATGGCTTCGGTGTCGGTGGTGGCGGGGTAGACGGCGAGGAACTGCGGGGCGTTGGCGCCGAAGTCCTTGGTGGCTTGTGCGGTGAAGGTGTCGACGGTGGGTTTGACGGGCGCCATGAGGACCATGGAGCGGACTTCGTCAGCGTTCCAGCCGGCGAGGAGGGGGATGTGGGCTTGCTGTCCGGCGGCGTAGATTTCGGGGACGGATCGGGGGAGGAAATAGCCGTCAACGTCGGGGCCGAAGTGGGGTGGGGGCGGGGTGGTGTGGGCGCTGGCGGCGGTGATGAGTTGGTCTGCGGAGAGCTTGCGGAGGTCGGCGAGGCTGGTGGTGTTGAAGGCGGACTGGGTGAAAGCTGCGTCGTCGGCTTCGGTTTTGGCGAGCGGGGGATAGGGGAGGCCGCTGGAATGGAAGGCTCCGCCGCTTTCGCCGATGGCTTTGGCGAGGAGGTTCTTAGAGAGAGGCGAGGCCATCTGGGCGCTGACGGAGAAGGAGCCGGCGGATTCGCCAAAGATGGTGATGTTGTTGGGGTCGCCACCGAAGGCGGTGATGTTGCGGTGGACCCAGGCAATGGCGGCGGCCTGGTCGAGGAGGCCGTAGTTGCCGGTGGCGTGGTGGGGAGATTCGGCGGCGAGCTCGGATGAGGCGAAGAAGCCGAAGATGCCGAGGCGGTAGTTGAGGGTGACGATGACGACGTTGTGGTGGGCGAGGAATTCCCCGTTGTGGCGGGGCTCGGAGGCGGAGCCCGCGGTGTAGCCGCCGCCGTGGATCCAGATCATGACGGGGAGGGAGCCGGGCTGAGCCTTGGCGGGCGACCAGATGTTGAGGGTGAGGCAGTCTTCACTGGGGCCGGCGTCGAGGAAGCGCATGTCGGCGAAGGGGTTGGTCTGGTAGCAGTGGTGGCCGAAGTCTTTGGCGGAGAGGGTGTCGTGCCACTTGGCGGCGGGCTGCGGGGGCTGCCAGCGGAGATTGCCGACGGGAGGTGCGGCGTAGGGAATGCCCTTGAAGACGCGGACCTGTTTGTCAGTGGTGAGGGTGCCTTCAACTTTTCCTTTGTCGGTCTTGATCTTGAGAGCGTCGGATGCGAAGGCGGTTGCGGCGAGGGTGAGGATGGCGAGCGTGGCGGATAGGTAGCAGATCAGACGCATGGTTTCTCCCGAGAAACAAGCTACCACGCGGCGCGCGCTGCTGCTGCGAGGCGGAACCGGGGTTTTCTTTACAATGAGGTATGGACGATGTGAGGACGACGAAGGCCGCTGCGGCTTCTGATGCGAGTGGCGCGGGAAAGAACGAGCCGGTGCGGTATAACCCGGCGGAGATTGAGCCGCGTTGGCAGGCGAAGTGGGATGCGCAGCCTGGACTGTATGCCGCCGAGCCGCATACCAGCGGGAAGCCGAAGTTTTATTGCCTGGAGATGCTGCCGTATCCGAGTGGGCAGCTGCACATGGGGCATGTGCGGAACTACGCGATTGGCGATGCGCTGGCGCGGTTTATGCGGATGCGCGGGTACAACGTGCTTCATCCGATGGGGTGGGATGCGTTTGGATTGCCGGCGGAGAATGCGGCGCTGAAGAACAATACGCCTCCGCGCGAGTGGACGCTGAAGAACATTGCGCAGATGAAGGTGCAGATGCGGCGGATCGGCTACAGCTATGACTGGGCCGGGACGGAGATTGCGACGTGTTTGCCGGAGTACTACCGCTGGAACCAGTGGTTCTTCTTGAAGATGGTCGAGCGGGGGCTGGCGTATCGGCGGTCGAGCAAGGTGAACTGGTGTCCGCAGTGTGCGACGGTGCTAGCGAATGAACAGGTCGTCGGCGGGTGTTGCTGGCGGCATGAAGACCAGATCGTGGAGCAGCGCGAGTTGGAGCAGTGGTTTTTGCGGATCACGAAGTATGCGGATGAGTTGTTGGATGGACTGGATGTGATGCCGGGCTGGCCTGAGAAGGTGCGCACGATGCAGCGCAACTGGATTGGGCGGAGCGAGGGTGCGGAGGTCAGCTTCCGCGTTGCGGAAGATGACAGGGTCCAGGGTTCAGGGCCCAGGGTCCGGGGAGTGTCGGACGAGGTTGCGAAGATCACCGTGTTTACTACGCGGGTGGATACGATCTTTGGGGCTACGTCGATCCAGCTGGCTCCTGAGCATGCGCTGGTGAAGGAGTGGGTGAAGACGGACGCGGAGTTGGCGGCGTCTGTGGAGCGGATGATTGCGGAGCAGAAGGCTGCGCGCGAGACGGGCGACATCGGGAATATTGAGAAGCATGGCGTGGCTACGGGGAAGTCGGCGATCAATCCGTTCAATGGAGAGGCGCTGCCGATCTGGGTGGCGAATTACATTCTGGCGGACTATGGCACGGGCGCGATTATGAGCGTGCCAGCGCATGATGAGCGGGACTTTGAGTTTGCGACGAAGTATGGGCTGGCGATGAAGCGGGTGGTTGCGCCGAATGTGGATACGGATGAGCTGGCGCTGCCGTATGGCGAGGAAGATGATGCGGTGCTGATTGAGTCGGGCGAATGGACGGGCGAGGCCGTGCTCGAAGCGCAGGAGAAGATGGCTCGGTTCGCTGAAGAGCATGGGTTTGGGAAGAAGACGATTACGTATCGGCTGAAGGATTGGGGTGTTAGCAGGCAGCGGTATTGGGGCACGCCGATTCCTATGGTGTATTGCAGCAATGGCCATGCCGCGGGCGGTGGGCATGAGGGCGTGAAGCCTGGTGGTGTTGTTGCGCTACCGGAGAGTGCGTTGCCGGTGTTGCTGCCGGAGCAGATTGAGATTACGCAGGAGGGCGGGTCGCCGCTGGGGAAAGTTCCGGAGTTTGTGAATACCACTTGCCCGGTGTGTGGTGGGCCAGCTCGGCGTGAGACGGACACGATGGATACCTTTGTCGACTCAAGCTGGTACTTCTACCGGTATACGGATGCGCGGAATGCGAGCGCGCCATTTGATTCGGAGAAGGCGAACTACTGGTTTCCGATTGACCAGTATATTGGCGGCGTGGAGCATGCGATTCTGCATTTGATTTATTCGCGGTTCTGGACGAAGGTGATGCGCGACCTGGGATTGATTGAGAATTCGGAGCCTGCGGAGCGGCTGTTTACGCAGGGGATGGTGATCAAGGACGGCGCGAAGATGTCGAAGTCGAAGGGCAATGTTGTGAGCCCGGATGACATGATTGCGCGTTATGGAGCGGATGCTACGCGAATGTACTCGTTGTTTGCGGCGCCGCCGGATCGCGACCTGGAGTGGCAGGAAGAAGGCGTCGCGGGCATCAGCCGATTTTTGGCGAGGGTGTACCGCCTGGTTGGGAAGTACGCGCCTGCGGTGCGGTACGTCGAGGATGGCGTGCATGGAGATGAGATTGCGGCGGAACAGTTTGCGGGGCAAACGGCTGCGGGTGCTGCGCTGTTGCGGACGCTGCACCAGACGATTGCGAAGATCACGGAAGACTTCACTGGGCGCTGGCACTTCAACACTTGTATCGCGGCGATCATGATTCTGGTGAACGAGATCTATGCGGCAGAAGCGGCGATGGACTCGGGAGAGGTGGATGCCGCGACGATTGCCGAGTTGCTGCGGACGCTGACGTTGATGCTGGTGCCGTTCGCGCCGTTTATGGCGGCGGAACTGTGGAAGGACTTGGGCGAGACGTCGGATGTGTTTCTGCAGCCATGGCCGGTGGCCGATGCGGAGCTGGCGCGGGAGAGCGAGATTGAGATTCCTGTGCAGGTGAATGGCAAGCTGGCGGCGGTGATCAAGCTGGCGGCGGATGCGGATGAGAAGGCGATTATGGCTGCGTCGCTGGCGGATGAGAAGGTGGCGGCGCGGCTGGAGGGCAAGACGATTGTGAAGCACCTGGTGATTCATAAGCCGTCGGGTACGTTGGTGAACCTGGTGGTGAAGTAAGTGCAGGAAGTAGGAAGTAGGAAGCAGGAAGTCGCGCCAGGGCCGGTGCGGGGGACGCAGTCGTTTGTCGGGGTGATGACGGCGGTTTGGAAGCGTCCGTCGCTGGCGCTTGGTGAGATTTGGTGGCGGTGGGTGGTCGGCTTTGTTGTCCTCGTACTCGCCAAGCTTAGCTTCTCGAGCTACGGGAATGAGTTCGGCGTCGACATGACGGCACTTCGCAGTGCGAGTGCATTCCAGCCTGTGGCAGCTATCAATGCTTTAGAGGATGTGAGTCGAATACTCTGGGCTCATTATGAGCCGAACCTACGTACGCTGGTGGTTGTTGGCGTGGTGCTGTGGCTTGGAGTCGCGGCTTTCGGGCGGACGGTTGTGTTGCGGCGGCTCGATCCGACGCTTCGGGCTCGGCGGTTGGCGATGCTGGTGCTGGGGGCGCTGCGGGCGGGATTGCTCGCTGTGGTGTGGGGAATTTGGGTTTGGGGCGTTGGGGTGGCGGTGCGGGTGAGCATTACGGGGCCGGCGTCGCGGCACGCGGAGCCTAGCGTTGTGCTGTTCTGCGCGATGCTGATTGTGGGGTCGCTGGCGATTTATGTTTTGTGGGCTGCGGTTAGCTGGCCGTTTTATCTGGCACCGTTATTGGCGATGCAGCTAGGGGTGGGGCCGGCGGGATCGCTGCAGGCGGCGTTTCGGAGTGGGGCGGTGCGGGCGAAGCTGATCGAGGTCAACATGGTGATGAACATTGTGCGGATCGCGCTGATTGTTCTGGCGATGGTGTTCTCGGCTTCACCACTGCCGTTTTCCAGCGTGGAGACGCAGACGTTTCTGAACTGGTGGTGGGGAGGGGTGGCGTTGCTTTTTCTGGGGATGTCGGATTATTTCCATGTGGTGCGGTCGGCGGCTTATCTATCTCTTTGGCGGGCCTACAATTTTCCTGAATCCGAGCTCTCGCGAGAGGCGTAACGGGCATCGTATGTAGCCAGAGTTGTTTTCACTCTGGAGGACTGTCATGTCGTTCGCTCTATATGGTGTTGGAACACTCATTCTGGTTATTGGCGTGCTGTATATCTGCCACCTGGCGCATATGCCGACACATTGGACGATTGCGCTGGGGATAGTGCTGGCGGGCGCTGGCCTGATGGGGGCGGTGAGCTCGACGCGGCAGAGGGACAAGAGCGAGTAAATCGCCCACAGGCTGGCGATTTACACTGAATACGTGGACACTCCTGGCACGTCAACTCTCGTTACGCCGCTCGCTCCGGCTTCGTCGACTATCGTTATTTTGGATTTTGGCTCGCAGTATACGCAGCTGATTGCGCGGCGTATTCGCGAGTTCAATGTGTTCTCTGTGGTGTTGCCTTGCACGACGCCGCTGGAGAAGATTCTCGCGTTGAAGCCGGCGGGGATTGTGTTGTCGGGTGGGCCCTCGAGTGTGTATGACGATGCGGCACCGAAGGCTGATAAGGCGATTCTGGATACAGGGCTGCCGATTCTTGGGATTTGTTACGGACTGCAGTTTATGACGCATCACCTGGGAGGGCGGGTGGTGCCGGCGCATGAGCGTGAGTATGGGCATGCCGAGGTGAACGTGGTGGACGAGACGCCGCTGTTCTCGGGGCTGCCGGCTGCGATGTCGGTGTGGATGTCGCATGGAGATCATGCGGAGTCGTTGGCGCCGGGATTTCGGGTGACGGCGCGGACTTCGAATGCGATTGCGGGGATTGCGGATGAGACGCGGAAGATGTGGGCGGTGCAGTTTCATCCGGAGGTTGCGCATACGAAGCAGGGAATGGAGTTGCTGAAGAATTTCGCCGTTGATATTTGCGGGGCGACACAGGACTGGACGCCGGAACATTTTATTGCGTCGACGGTGGCGAAGATTCGCGAGCAGGTGGGACCTACGGGACATGCGATCTGCGGGTTGTCGGGCGGTGTGGACTCGAGTGTGGCGGCGGTGCTGGTGGCGCGGGCGATTGGGGATCGGCTGACTTGCATCTTTGTGAACAACGGCGTGCTGCGCAAGGATGAGTTTGAGACGGTGCAGAAGGCAATGAGATCGGCGCTCGGCCTGAATGTGGTCGCGGTGGATGCGTCGAAAAGATTTCTGAGTAAGCTTGCGGGCGTCACCGATCCGGAGAAAAAGCGGAAGGCGATTGGCGGCGAGTTTATTGCGGTGTTCGATGATGAGGCGAAGAAGATTTTTGAGGCGGAGAAGTCCGCGGGTGAGGAAGTCGCGTGGCTGGTGCAGGGGACGCTTTATCCGGACGTGATTGAATCGGCCAGTGTTCATGGGCCTTCGCACGTGATCAAGAGTCACCACAATGTGGGTGGGCTGCCTGAGGACATGAAGCTTAAGCTGATTGAGCCGCTGCGGGATCTGTTCAAGGATGAGGTGCGGAGGATTGGGCGCGATCTGCAGATGCCGGAAGAAATTCTGGAGCGGCAGCCGTTTCCGGGGCCGGGGCTGGCGGTGCGGATTCTGGGTGAGGTGACTCCGGACCGGGTCGCGATTCTGCAGGAGGCGGATGCGATTTGTACGGCGGAGATAAAGAAGGCGGGGCTATATCGGAAGGTGTGGCAGAGCTTTGCGGTGCTGCTCCCGGTGAAGACGGTGGGTGTGATGGGCGATCAGAGGACGTATGCGTATACGTGCGCGATTCGCGCGGTGGAGAGCGAAGATGGCATGACGGCGGACTGGGCGGCGCTGCCGTACGAGGTGTTGCGCGCGATCTCGAGCAGGATTGTGAGCGAGGTGCGCGGGATTAATCGCGTGGTGTATGACATTACGTCGAAGCCGCCGGGCACGATCGAGTGGGAGTGACACGATGCGCGTGATGGTGCGGGCGCTGGTGTTGGTTGCGGTGTTCGCAGGCGTGGGGTGGTTCACAGCGCGCGCGGTGATGGGGCATGTGGCGAGCCGCGGGGCGATGCAGCCGGAGGTGCGGCTGTCGGGGGCGATGGCGGGGCTGTTCGCGGGGGGCGCGGTTACGCTGGTGGTGGGGATTGCGATGGCGCGGTCGGGGAAGAGTTAAGAGAGGCTGGGTTCGAGGGCAGCGGTGAGGGTGTTGGGGGTGAGGCCTTGGAGGTGGAGGGTTTTGGTGCGGGTGGTGGCGCCGGTGACGATGCTGATGTTGGCGCGTGGGATGCCGAGGGCTTCGGCTAAGAAGGCGATGAGGGCGGCATTGGCGCGGCCGTCGGTGGGTGGAGTGGTGAGAGAGATTTTGAGAGCGCCGTCGTGGATGCCGGTGATGGCGTTGCGGCGGGCGCCGGGATGAACGCGCACGGCCAGCGTGCAGCCGCTTGATGTTACGCGGAGGTTAAGGGTCATGCGTAGATGCGCTTGCCGAAGATGGCGGTGCCGATGCGGACGGTGGTGGAGCCCTCTTCTATGGCTACGGCGAAGTCGTTGGACATGCCCATGGAGAGTTCGGTGAGGGTGGGACAGAGGGTGAGGTTTTCGTCGCGGAGTTGGCGGAGGTGTTGGAAGTAGGGGCGGGCGGTTTCGGGATTCTCGTCGAAGGGTGGAACGGTCATGAGGCCGCGTGGTTCTAGATGGGTGAGCGGTGCGAGGGCGCGTAGGAGGGTCGGGAGTTCTTCGGGGGCGAGGCCGTGCTTGGTGTCTTCGGGCGAGAGTTTTACTTCGATGAGGATGCGGAGGGTTTTGTTGAGAGACTGCGCGGCGGCGTTGAGGCGCTCGGCGGTTTTGATGGAGTCGAGGGTGTCGATGGCGTCGAAGATCTCGGCGGCTTTGGAGGTCTTGTTGTTTTGCAGCGGGCCGATGAGGTGGGCGTCAATATGGGCGATGAGGTCGGTGAGTTCGGCGCGTTTGGTCTGCCATTCCTGCACGCGGTTTTCGCCGAAGAGGCGTTGGCCGGCTTCGTAGGCGTCGCGGAGGGCCTGGGCGGGATGCATTTTGCTTACGGCCATGAGGGCGACGGTGGTGGGATCGCGGCGGGCGCGGGCGCAGGCGTTGGAGATTTCGTTCTTTAATCGGTCGAGGTTAGAAGCGATGGACATTGTCAGTAAATAGTGTACGAGGGTCGAGGTAGTTGCTTGATATTGAAGGCAAGGGGCTTAGGGTTCGTGGGAGGGATGAGCGGGGGATGCAGGACAGGAAGGCAAGAAAAAAGTAATCCCGTGGCAAGCATTTGCCGTCCAAAGGAGTACGGTGAGAAGATTACCGATTTATCAGACGGCGTAAGGTGCAGTGGGAACGCTTGTTCGATAGGTGCTTGCTGCTCCTGGCTACTGACTTACAGGAGTCCACTATGGTGAAATTTATCGAGTCTACAGAGAGCCGGCAGGGCCGGTCTGGGGCGTACGTTCCGCGTGTCGCATGGCGTGCACTGGCGGTGATGGCGGTGGTTAGCGTAGGCGCGGGAATGATGAAAGCTCAGAGTCGCGCGGCGGTGTCGAGCGCGAGCGGGTCGACCCAGGCGTACTCGTCGAGTGCGGCTGAGCAGACGGATGCGCTGGTGATTGCTCCGCTGCCGGACTTCAGCAAGATGATCGTTGGGGCCAGCGGAGGGCATGGGCAATATAGTGGGCGCCCGGGATACCGGCCAAACGGAACGAACGAAGATGATTCGTTCAAATGGACCGTGTATGGTGGTGCGGGTTTGACCGTGCCGGTGGCCAACACGTCGAATTACCTTACGCCGAACTTCAGCATCCAGGTGGGTGTGGGGCCTCGCTTCAACAGGCACCTATCCTTGCCGGTGGAATTTGACTGGGATCAGTTTGGCTTTACCAAGGGGGCGCTGGACAACCAGATTGCCATCTACGATTATCTTTTCGCTAACGACAGGATCCAGTATCTGCTGGATGGAAACAGCCATATCTGGTCGTTTTCGCTGGAGCCGACGTGGACCTTTGCTTCGGACGGTATGTTTGTGCCGTATGTGAAAGCGGGCGTGGGCTTTTATCACAAGACCGCGAATTTTACGCTGCCGACGCGGCAGTTTGTCTGCTATTACTATTGCGGCATTTATTACGGGACCTACAACTTCGATTACTACACATCGAATGCGCCCGGATTTGATGTCGGCGTCGGGGGCTCGTTCAAGTTTTCGGATGACACGCATGCCCGGTTGTACGCGGAAGCGCGGTATGTGTTCATCGCTAATTCTCAGCGGTACGGCATCGTGAATACGCCGGAAAGCCTGGCTACGATAACGGACAGCACGACGAACTTCTATCCTGCGAACAGCAACCACACATTTTATTTCCCGATAACGTTTGGCATCCGGTTCTAGTTGGTAGACAGATGTGAAGAGAGGCCCGCGAGTGCGGGCCTTTTTTGTGTGGATCAGATTTGTGGGCCAACCGGAAAACGGCAGATTCCTAGAGGGAATGACAGAAGAAGAGAAAAGGCATGGGCTGACGGTTCGCCGAAGTTGTTCTAGATGCCGACGGGGTAGGGCTTCTCGTGGATCTCGTCGCCCTGTGAGCCTTTGCGTTCGAAGAGGCCCTGGAAGATGCTGAGCAGGCCGGTGTACCAGTAGCCGAGGACGAAGAGCAGAAGGAAGGGGACGGTGAAGTAGTTCTCGGTGGAGACGGCGTAGTAGACGGTCAGCGCGAAGTAGGTGCCGATGGCTAGCTCGATCCAAGGGATGATGCCGAGGCGCTTGCGATATTTCTTCTTGGCCTGCGTACCTTGTTCGCCTTTCTTCTGGACGCGGTATTTTGGGGTGCGGGCGAAGGCGGTCTTGATGCCGAAGAGGGCTTCGAGGACGGCCTTGGTGTTGGTGACGGTGAGGCCGACGCCGAGCGCCATGAGGAATGGAACGTAGAGGAAGGTCTTGTACCAGGTGCGGGGGAAGAGCTCTTTCTGGCTGACGAGGTAGAAGGTAGAAACCGACATGGTGGAGGCCATGAAGAGCGGCAGGTCGATGAGCATCATCTGGATAGGGCCTTGCCAGCTGCGGATGATCATGGCGGGCATGAGCAGCACAGAGAGAATGATCATGAGCGGGTAGCTGATATTGGCGGTGAGGTGATACCAGGCTTCGAGCTTCTGATGGGCGGAGACGTCGGAGCGGAGGATGTTGGGGAGAGACTTTTTGCCGACCTGGATGAGGCCCTTGGCCCAGCGGGCTTGCTGGGTTTTGAAGGCGGTCATCTCGATGGGGAGTTCGGCGGGGCACTCGACGTCCTGCAGGTATTTGAACTTCCAGCCTTTGAGCTGCGCGCGGTAGCTTAGGTCGGTGTCTTCGGTGAGGGTGTCGTGCTCCCAGCCACCGGCTTCGTCGATTGCGGCGCGACGCCACATTCCTGCGGTGCCGTTGAAGTTGAAGAAGACGCCGGCGCGGGAGCGGCCCCCGTGCTCGAGGACGAAGTGGCCGTCGAGGAGGATGGCTTCGACTTGTGTGAGGAAGCTGTAATTGCGATTGAGGTGCGTCCAGCGGGTTTGGACCATGCCGACGCCGGGTTCGGCGAACTGGTGGACGACCTTGCGAAGCCAGTCGGTGGGCGGAACGAAGTCGGCGTCGAAGATGGCGATGAGCTCGCCGCGCGAGGACTTGAGGCCTTCTTCGAGGGCTCCGGCTTTGTAGCCGTGGCGATTGGTGCGGTGGAGGTAGTAGACGGGCTGGGGGGCGAGACCTTGCGTGCCGGCGGCAAAGCGGGCGACCATGGCGCGGGCTACGCCTACGGTCTCGTCGGTGGAGTCGTCGAGGAGTTGGATTTCGAAGCGGTCGCGGGGGTAGTCGAGGCGGCAGCAGGCGTCGAGGAGACGGTCGATGACGAACTGCTCGTTGTAGATGGGGAGCTGGATGGTGACGAAGGGGAGGTCGGCTTCGTCGAAGTGCGCGGCTGGTTCGTCGGAGCGGGCTTCGTTGCGCTTGTTGCGGTAGTAGAGCCAGACGAGCTGGTAGCGGTGAATGCCGTAGAACGCAAGGATCACCATCACCACGAAGTAGGGGACGAGCAGGCTGATGTCGAAAGCGTTCCAGCGGTAGACGTTGCGGAAGGTGTGGTCAGCGTAGTGCGTTTTCCAGTAGTGCCCCAAACCGCGCGAGGTGAGGAGCATGGCGAGCGCGTTGATTTGGCTGAGCAGAAAGGTCTCCGGCTAGAGAAGGTGTGAGATTCGATTTTACGCGATGCGCGTCTCTTGGTTCAGTGACCGTCTGTCGTTTCAGATAGCCGGGCAGACCGGGCGGGTTGCCGAGCGCGCGGCGATTGCGCGGGCGCTCGCGCGCGATCGAGAGAAGTGTTCGATGGGCGCGGTTGCTGGGCTAGTTGAGGAACATGGTGCGATACAGGGCGTCGCGCTGGACGGGCTTGAAGCCGGCTTCGCGGATGATGCGGCGAAGTTCTTCTTCGGTGGCGCCGCCGGGTTTACCAACGCGTTCTTCGAGGAGGACGGCGCCGACGTCGTTGCCGCCGAAGCGGAGGCCAATCTGGAGGACCTTGAGGCCCTGAGTTACCCAGGAGCCCTGGAGGTTGGGGATGTTGTCGAGGTAGAGGCGGCTGACGGCGAGGGTGGTGAGGTACTCGACTGCGGTTGGCTCGGAGACGTCGGGCGGAATTCTGACTTCGCCGGGCTGGGCGGCGAGTGGGGTGAAGGCAGTGAAGCCGCCGGTTTCCTGCTGCAGGGCGCGGAGGAGTTCAAGGTGGTCGATGCGTTGCGCAAAAGTTTCGCCGACGCCGAAGACCATGGTGGCCTTGGTGGGTAGGCCTAATTGATGGGCGGCGCGATGGACACTGATCCATTCTGCGGTGGTGCATTTGTCGGGGACGGTGCGCTTGCGGATCTCGTCATTGAGGATTACGGCGGTGCCTGCGATGCAGTCGAGGCCGGCGTCGCGGAGACGGGCGATGGTGTCGCGCAGGGAGATGTTTTCGGTGCCGGCTAGCGCGACGATTTGCGTGGCGGAGAGGCCGTGGAGCTGGACTTCGGGAAAGCGTTGCTTGATGCCGGCGAAGAGCGACTCGAAGTCATCGAGCGTGACGGGGTGGCGGGTGACGGGCGGCAGGTGCAGGCCGGTTGCGCCCAGGGCTACGGACTCGCGAGCGCTGGCGTAAGAGGTATCGAGGTCTGGAGTGGAGCAGGGAAGGACGCGGTCGATGGTGTAGCTGACGACGCCTTCGGGGTGGAGGGTGCGGCGGAGAGCGTCGGCCTCCATGCCGATGCCGATGAGGTCGTCGGAGGCGAAGCAGTCGAGCGCTTGTTGGCGGGTGATTCCCATAAAGTAATTTTACGCTTTGGCGTGCGTGGGGCGTTGTGATGGGAAGGTCTGGATGCGGACTCAGCCTTTCCTCAGCGGCTAAAGCCGATTTCCGTGGCGAAGATTATGGCAGGACTGAAGTCCTGCCCCTTCGAAGCGAAATGTGGCCGGCTTCCAAGGTGGGTGGCCTCCAAAGCAGGTGGCTTCCAATGTGTCTGGCTTCCTACGATGAGTGGACTGGACGGCCGGGGCGAGAGGGGACGGCGGTGGCGTCGGATGTTGTGTTCGGAGAGAGGCGCGTGGAGTGCCGGTGGAGTGCGCTGTCGATGGCGCGGATGAGGGTTGGCGAGTCGTTGAGGCTTTCGGCGCGGGAGAGTTGCATGCCGAGGGCGGCTGCTTGTTGCTTGAAGTCGATGTCGATGTCGTAGAGGATCTCGACGTGATCGCAGAGGAAGCCGACGGGCTGGAGGACGACGGCTTTGTGGCCGGCGTCGGCGAGGAACTTGAGGGTGTCGGGAACGGTGGGGCCGATCCAGGGAGCGCCGGCGATGCCTTGGGATTGGAAGGCGAAGAACCAGTCGGCGTCGGTGAGGCCAACTGGGCGGAGGGCGGCGGCGATGGCGAGGGCGGTTTGCTTGCACTCGACGGGGTAGGGGTCGGGCTTTTGGGCAGCGCCGTAGTGCTGGATGCCGTCGGCGGGGACGGGCGCGTTGGGCGCGGGTGGGGGAGCGGGGACGCTGGACATGATGGTGCGGCAGGGAACGGCGTGGGCGGTGAAGAGGATGGGGACGCGGCTGTCCGTGACGGCGCAGGCTTCTGCCCAGGCTGGCCACATGCGTTCGGCGAAGGCCTGGGCGAGGAGGGGTTCGTCGGCCCAGCCATCGATGAAGTCTACGGTGAAGCTGTCGCCGACGGCGGCCATGAGGGCGCGGCGATAGAGGCCGGTGGAGGTGCGGGAATTCTGGGGCGCGAGGCATAGGACGCGCGCGTGGGTCACGCCGTCGGCTCGCATCTGGGCGACGACGTCGGCGATGTACGGATGCCAGTTGCGCATGCCGACGTAGACGTGCTGGCCGAGGAGCTCGCCGAGCAGGCGGGCTTGGAGGAGGGTCCAGTGCGTGAGCGGAGGGCCAACGGGAAGGCGGTCATCGCCAAAGGCGGGCTTGGTTTCTGTGAGGCCAATTTCTGCGTAGCGGTGCTGGAGTTCTGCGACGACTTCTGGCGGCATGGGGCGGCCGCCGGTGACCTTCTGGAGGTAGTCGGCCATCTCGCTGAGTTTGTCCGGCGTGCCGTGGGCGAGCAGGAGAATTGCGGTGCGCTGGCTGGGGGATTCAGCACTCATGTACTGGTGGGCCTCTGAAGTTTAGATGCGCGGCGTGTTGATGCCGTATTGCTTGACCCATTCGACGACCTGGATGACGTTTTCGACGGGGGTTCCGGGAACGATGCCGTGGCCGAGGTTGAAGATGTGACCGGGCCGGTTGGCGGCGAGGGTAAGGACTTCGCGGACGCGGGACTCGAGGATGTCGAGGGGAGCGAAGAGGGTGATGGGGTCGAGGTTGCCCTGGACTGCGGTGCCGTAACCGACAGCGCGCCAGCCCTGGTCGAGCGGAATGCGCCAGTCTAAACCGAGGACGTCGGCGGTGGTTTCGGCCATGGCGGGGAGCATGGAGGCGGTGTCGACGCCGAAGTAGATGACGGGGACGCCGAGGGCTTTTACGCGCTGGACGAGTTCGGTGGTGGGGGCGAGGCAGTACTGGCGGTAGTCGGTGACGGAGAGTGCGCCGGCCCAGGAGTCGAAGATCTGGATGCAGTCGGCGCCGGCTTCGACTTGTTGCTGCGCGTAGGCGACGAGGATGGTGTTGAGCTTCTCCATGAGGAGAGGCCACGCGCCGTCGTTGGCGTACATCATCTTCTTGGCTTCGATGTAGTTGCGCGAGCTACCGCCTTCGATCATGTAGCTGGCGAGGGTGAAGGGCGCGCCACAGAAGCCGATGATGCCCAGGCGGTCGCCGTCGGGGCGAGGAGTAGCGAAGTGGGCGGCGACTTTTTCGATGGCCTTGGCTACGTAGGAGAGTTCGTCGGCGCGATCGGTGCGGAGGGCCTGGATGGCTTCGAGGGAGCGGATGGGGGTGTGAACTTGCGGGCCTTCGCCGGCGACGAACTCGAAGTCGAGGCCCATGGGGGTGAGGGGGAGGAGGAGGTCAGCGAAGATGATGGCGGCGTCGACGTCGAGGCGCTCGGCGGCGGTGATGGTGACTTCCGCGGCGATGTCGGGAGTGCGGCAGATGTCGAGCAGGGAGTGATGCTTGCGGACGGCCATGTACTCCGGCATATAGCGGCCGGCCTGGCGGAGGAACCAGACGGGAGTGCGGTCCACGGGCTGGCGAAGGCAGGCGCGAATGAAGCGGCTGGCGCCTTCGGGATGGAGGGTGGCGCTGGTTGATTTCGGGTAAATTTCTGACTCGATCAAGGTGGATCAAACTCCCATCATTCAGCCTAGCATCTGGGCAGCTCCGACGGAGTTACGCGGTGCGGTTGGCAGAGGTTTCGTTGGATGTATTGCAGCAAAAAGGCCTTGCGGGCGGATGATCCGCTGGTTTCTACAGGGTGCGGGAGATGCCTGGCCTCGAGAGTGACGATAGACTGTTAAGGAGACCTCGCACTGTGTCTGAGATCACCGGCTGTTTTGACCGGACTGTGTTCGGAAGGCTGGGGTCGGCGGCATGAGTGCGAATCGTATGGTTTGAAATTAGTAGAGAGAAGAAGAGACCCCGAAATTTATGCCGAATTACCTTGAGCTGCCGGTGGGTGAGAGTGCCCCCGAGCTGGTGAATGCCGTCATTGAGATCCCGCTGGACGGCATCAATAAGTATGAGTATGACAAGAAGCTGCACGTGTTTCGGCTGGATCGGAACCTGTTTTCGCCGGTGCATTATCCGGGCGACTATGGATTTATTCCGAGCACGTATGCGGAGGATGGCGATCCGCTGGATGTGCTGGTGCTGGTGGATTCGCCTAGCTTTACCGGATGCGTGCTGCAGGTTCGGCCGATTGGTGTGCTGGACATGATCGACCAGGGGCAGCCGGACCAGAAGATTCTGGCTGTGGGTGAGGGCAATCCTCGTTATACGGACGTGGCGAATTACTCGCAGATTTATCCGCACATTCTGCGGGAGATCAAGCACTTCTTTTCCATCTACAAGGACCTTGAGGGCAAGCGGGTGGAAGTGCGGGGATGGGGCGATGCTGCTTCCGCGCGCGCGTTGATCTCGAAGTCGATGACAGCGTTTGAGGAGAGAAAAGCCAAGGCCGAGGACAAGAAGGTTAAAGCGTAGCGAACGATTTGGATTGGTGGCGGCTCGTGGATGAGGCGAAAGCTTCTGTCCGCGAGCCGCCATTGCTTTTGGGTTAGGTGCGGCGGCGGATGAGTTCGGTGAGGCCGTAGACTGCGGCTCCGGCTATGCCAACGGTGGCGGCGAAGAGGAGCGCATTGAGGCCCAGGACGTGCTCGTTCCGCGCGGCCCAGAGGGCGAAGGCGATGAGGAGGGTGGGGCCGATGCCGACGGCGATGGCTCCTGGCAGGCCTCCGGGAACGCGGAAGGGGCGATGGAGGTTGGGCTCGCGGAGGCGCAGGACTACGAGTGCGATGAACTCGAGGATGAGGGATGCGCCGTAGAGGACGAGGTCGATGGAGATGAGTCGCTCGAAGGTGAAGCGCAGAGCGAGGCCCCAGATTGCTGCGCATGCGAGCACGCTTACCCAGGGCACGCCGAGCTTGGTGCGGCGCAGAAGGACTTGGGGGGCCTGACCGTCTTCTGCCATCGCGAAGGGCACGCGGGTAACGCTCATCATGAGTGGGTTGAACATGCCGACGCCGTTGATCATGCCACCGGCTACGACGGCGACTCCTAGAAGAGGGCCAGCGAGGATGCGCGCTGCGTCGGTCCAAGCGCCGGTGGAGAATTGACCAGGGGCGAGGCCGGCGAGGGCTACGGCGAGGAGCGGAAGGATGTAGGTGAAGGCAACCAGGGCGGTGGCGCCGAGCATGGCGCGAGGGTAGGTGCGCTGTGGGTCTTCGACTTCCTGCGCGACGGTGCTGGCGTTGTCCCAGCCCATGTAATTCCACATGGTGACGGAGATGGCGCCGGCGAGGTCGGGGGTTCCGACGGAATGGAGGAGGGCGCCGGTGCCGTGGCCGTGCCACGTCCAAAGGCCTGCGGTGATGAGGATGACGAAGGGTGCGAGGAGGACGCAGAAGAGGGCGACGGATGATTGGCCGACGGCTTTGGCGCCGGTGAGATTCCAGAGCGTGCATCCAAGGACTACGGCGAGGGCCCATAGGGTTCCGCGATAGCCGGCTGTCCAGGTGGGCGCGAGACGGGTGAGGTAAAGGACAAAGATGGTGGGGTAGATGGCCATGTCGAAGACACTGGCTGCGAGTGAGAGCCAGGCTTCCTGAAAGCCCCAGAAGCGGCCGAGGGCGCGGCGGACCCAAACATAGAAGCCGCCTTCGGCGGGGATGGAGCTGGCGAGCTCGCCGACCATGAGCGAGGTGGGCAGGCTCCAGATGAGGGGGATGATGGCGAGGAGGATGAGGGCGCGCGCGTAGCCGGCCTTGCCGATGATGTCTTCGAGTCCATAGGGACCGCCGGCGACCATGAAGTAGGTTGCGCCGAGCAGCGGCACGAGACGCAGCTTGTTGCGGGCAGGGAAGCTACGGTGCAGGGGCCGCGTGGCGGGCGGGTAGGTCGCAAGGTCGATGGCGGCGATCTCCGAGAGTGGGCGTGGGGAGGTGCTGTTTGCACTTTATCGCTAAATGAGGCGATGTGTGCGGGGGTTCGCCGTGGTGTGGGGTCACAGGCTATAATCGAGGTCTACCCCGCAGGAGAGTTGGCCGAGTGGCTGAAGGCGGCGGTTTGCTAAACCGTTATAGGACCAAAAGTTCTATCGGGGGTTCGAATCCCCCACTCTCCGCCAGTTTTCTTTGATCGTCGATTTCCAGCTAGAGAATGTCTCAAGTAGCTCGCGAAAGCGGGCTTTTCGATGTAAAGTTCCGCTTGGAGAACTTTATCTTGGCCCTCGAAGGCGCCCTCAAGCTCAAGGAGATCTCCTACATCCACGCCGAAGGCTACCCCGCCGGCGAGATGAAGCACGGCCCCAACGCCCTCATCGACGAAACCCTCCCCGTAGTCTGCATCGCCACCCAAGACCCCAACGACCCCAGCTCGGTCCTCAAGTACGAAAAGACCCTCAGCAACATCCAGGAAGTCACCGCCCGCAGCGGCCGCGTCATCGCCATAGCGGTGGAGGGCGATGTTCATATCGCCCAACTTGTAGAACACGTAATCTACATCCCCCAGTCCCACGAGCTCCTACTCCCCATCCTGGAAGTAGTCCCCCTCCAACTCCTCGCCTACCACATAGCCGTAAGAAGAGGCTGCGACGTAGACCAACCCAGAAACCTCGCCAAGAGTGTTACGGTCGAATGATTATTCATCATCATCCTCAGACTCGCTCCCATTAGCCTTTCCTTGACGGATATTCATTCCATCTCGATAAAGCATAGGGACCTTGTATGAGGTTCCTACCTCTTCTAGAAATCCCATATCCAGTAGTTGTTTCACCTTAACCCTGGTTGTGTCCTCGTCAACCCCAAACAGACTGCAAAGAGAGGGTAAATCGTACTCTGCCTTTTTGTTGCGGAACTTATCCATGAGAGGAGCTAGATCAGCAAACTCTGACATCAAAGTATCTTCTATTCGGTCCTTGCTTAATAACTTGTGTGCTCGACGAATCGAATCAGCTTCAATCAGTGGTCTGGACGAATCGTAATGACGCGGGATTCGTAAGTCGCACTGCACTTGATCTGCGCGCGCCTTCTCAACAAGATCCACTAGATTTCTAGGAGCGATCACGCCATTCCCATCGCGAATGCGAGACATTATCCAGTTCCATGTTGTGGATTGCTTTTTCCCTTGGGATACCTTATTGGGAAAGAGCTTCGTAAACGCTTCATCATTATTCAGTGATTCAAGTCCGAGTTCTCTTACAATTTCGGAACTGTCACGCACCCGGGCAATCAGAAGATGTTTCAGATCTTCGTCCCGCCACACAATCTCTATCTTCTTTGCGTTTACATGGGTTAAATTCACGAAGCCACCTGCGATTACTTTTCTGAATAAGTCTTTTCTGATGAAGAGCTTAAGGTGCAAATTTGAAATTTCTCGCAGATCCAAATAGCAACGCAACAATGCTCGAAGGGCAGAAACCTCGATATTGGGAAATCCCTGAAACGCTTCGTCTAGCCTATCGAGGGCTATCCAAATGGTAAGGTTTGACTCCTTGAGTGCGGACTCCAACATTTTCAAACCGCCGTTGTAATCAATGCCGAAAAAACTAATCGGCTGGACAGCTGGTCCGTCAAATTCTAGCTTTGGAGTAACACGAGGAAGACCATTCTCGTCGATACCAAATCCAACTTCCGCAGACGCGACTCCTCTCTTGGGAAACTTAGAGAGTATTTTTGTAAATATCCCCTTTGGGGTCGTGTCGGAGGTTTTCAAGTTATTTTGCTTTAGGAAGAACTCCACGCGGCGAATACTGCTCTGCTTGACGATCTGCTCTTGATCAAGCATCCAATTGCCGACGAGAGAGAGGAAATAGGTTTTCCAAAACGCAATATATTGTCCTTCTGGCTGTATAGGGATTTTCAGTAATTCCTGAAAGATCGGATTTCCCGTTAGGTTGAACGCAGTAAGAATCTGGGTAGTCCGAAGCTCCTCAAGCGATCGAGCACGATTGATGAGGATCCTGTAAAGTGCTGTCTTACCAGTACCTTTGTCCCCAGCGATGATGTCCCTTTCGCCGCGAATAAGAACATTGAATGTATGGGTGTTTACAAAGTACCTATCCAAACCCTTATCCGTTTCGGCGATAGATTCGCCCAGAGACAAGGCGGCCAATATTTGAGAAGTGAGCACGCGGACTCCTGTAAATTTTGTTTGAAGTAATGGATCATTTAGGGAATAGCAAGGAGATTCAGCGACCGATAGGAGGCCCGACGCTGTAGCCGAACGTCACTGTGCCCTAAGCTACGCGTGGGCCAGAAGTTAGCATTCGGCGTGCAAATTCGGCGCTGAAGGTCTACTTCGCTTCTTCCATAAGCTTCGCGAAGTTTGACCAGCTCAACTGCACTTCACTAGGTCCACCCGCCTTCTTTTTCTTTGGGCGCCAGTCAATGGATCCTTTGCTCAATGTCAGTGTCCCTAATACTTTCTTGTCCTGCTTTACGACGATCAAGATATCGCTATTGAGTACTTCAATCTCTTTAGGGATAGTGAGAGTAATTCCGTATGCCATAGTGCTCCTCGTTGTACGGCTCAAAAGCTGAGAATGGATTCAACGTATGGGGAAAGACGGGGATCACTAGGAACTCTACTCTCGGACGCCTTACCAATCAACTGCCGCGTCCCGACGATTCCTCCTCACCCCTAGTGCGCCTTCCCCATCCCGACGGCACACTCAACCCAACGGCCACCGTCGCCGCCACCACCAAACCCCCGCCTCCCGCGCATCCCGCATCTAACTCCGCAGAGCGCCCAACCATGACCCCACGCACGCCCCGACTCCTCCCCCTAACCGCAGCCATCCTCGCCCTCACCACCCTCACCCTCCCCCAACCCCTGCACGCCGCAATCCCCGCACCGTGCACGCTCCTCACCCCCACCCAAATCAAAACCGTCCTCACCACGCCCCTCAGCGAAGGCAAACCCGGCACCCCCAGCGACGCCACCACCGACTGCACCTGGTCCGACGCCAAGGGCGCAACCCGCGTCTACCTCTCCCTCCACGACCCCGGCTACGGCTACAAATCCTTCCGCGACTCCATGCTCGCCACCGGCAAACTCGTCCCCATCCCCGGCCTCGCCGACGACGCCTTCTTCATCTCCTCCGCCGGCAACTCCGCCGCCCTCTACGCCCTCAAAAACAAGGACCTCCTCCTAGTCCCCGTCGACGGCCCCAACTTCACCAAGGTCCAGAACGAATCCGCCGAGCAGACCCTCGCCACCGCCTCCCCCCAAACTCTAACCGGGCTCCGGACCCATCGAGCCGACAAATAATTCAAAATTAGCCGCTGTTCGTCCCAGCCTGCCGGAACTGTCAGTTGTTGTTTGCTAACCAGAATAGGGGTCTGTGCTCCGCCCAGGATCTTGCCGACCAAATCGGGTGCGAGAAAGGCAGAGGAAGAAGCTTGCTGATACAGCGCTCATCAAAGCTGGCCGATCCTTCAGACCGCCTCAACAAAGTAGCACTACGATATCGACTCGAATAGGTGGTCTTTGCTAATCAATAGCCCACCACCGCGGCGCCGCAGCACATGAAGGTGGAATTAGCTTCCCATCGACAGTCTTTGCTGATATGCTCAATCCGATTTGCCGACTGACTAAATAGAGGATTGCAGCCATGTCTGGTGGCGGCGGCGGTGATAAGGGTGATTGGAGGCCCGCAGGTGGGCCCGGCGGCGATGGTAGTGATCCTTGCAATGTTACGGAAACAACGGTACTAAACTCACCAAGTAAAGCGGTGATCGCGACGCTGAAGCCTGGGGACTTGTTGAGCGTGACTTTTGTAGGTGGGCCGCCACAGCAACTGCTTGCTCAAGTGAATGGAGTCACGGCCGGTTCTCTTACCTCTCCGTCGATGTTGCAAATAATCAATTGCATCAATCTGGGACGAGCGTACGAAGCGGAGGTGATTCTTGTGCTCGGTGCAATGTGTCAAGTTAGAGTGCAGCCCAAGTGAACGCGCTAACCGTCGCAGGTGGTGTATACCATGAGAGATGTGTCTGGCCCGACTGGGATATGCTCTACGGGTCGGCTGGAAGAGCCGCCGCGGCAGTGTCAAGTCAAGTGGACAAGGTGCGTCTCTATTCCTATTTGCGTGCCGATACCAAAACACTCTTTCAGCCGTATGCATCTATATATGGCTTCGAACTGATCGCAGCGGAAGCGCCGCAAACAATCTCGTTCGAGTACGTCCATGCTCTGTCTACGCCGACAGTACGCCCGGTTCCTGCCCTCATTGAAAGATTACCGACCTTAGAGGTCGAAGATGAGGTGGTTCTGCGATTTGGTATGTTGGAATCGTCAGTGAAGGTAAGGGCCCAGAAATGCATCTACGATCCGCAATCGGCTTTCGCTCCGGAGGACTTTTGCGCTAACGGCAGTTCCGCCCGATCTCTCGCCATTGTCGGAAATTCTTCCGAGATTAGTGCCTTGTCCCGAAATGTGGATCCACTGCTCGGCGCGACTGAGCTCCTGGAAGGTGGCAAGGCTGAAGTGGTGGTAGTGAAGTCGGGACCACAAGGTGCTTGGATCCTGGAGCCAGGCCAGAAGTCGCACGTCCCTGCATTCCAAAGTGAAACAGTGTGGACGATCGGGACCGGCGATGTCTTTGCGGCGGTTTTCGCAGCGCAGTGGGGAGTGCATGGCAAGAGTGCCGTCGAAGCGGCGCATCTTGCCTCTCTGGCGGTCGCAACCTACGTCAATACCCAAATCTTACCCGTGCCGACCGTGGCTGAGCTAAGGTCCCTCAAGGCTAAAGAAGTGGTTCTAAGAAAAGGGAAAGTCTATCTCGCGGGTCCCTTCTTCTGCGCCGCGAGGCGATGGATAGTCGATGAGGCCCGTCGATATCTATTGGATTTTGGGATGGATGTCTTTTCCCCGGTACACGACGTAGGGCGGGGTCCGGCTGCTATTGTTGCTCCGAAGGACTTAGAGGCACTTAGGAAATGCGATATTGTCTTCGCATTACTAGACGGCATGGACCCTGGGACGGTATTCGAGGCTGGTTATGCGACGGCAATCGGGAAGCCTATTTACGCCGTCGCACAATCCGTTGCCGAAGAGGATTTGAAGATGTTTCATGGGTCTGGTACGAGAATCTACAAAGATTTCGTCACAGCTATCTATCACGCAGTCTGGCGGACCTGATGAAAGCCTTGCTCCTTTCAGGAGGCATGGATTCGACCGCGATCGCTTACTGGCTGCGGCCGGATATAGCCATAACGGTTGATTATGGGCAAGTGCCGGCGGAGGCCGAAATCAGGGCATCGGTCTCTGTATGCGAAGCGTTGCATATTCGTCATTATGTAATTCGTGCAAATCTTCAGGAATTGGGTAGTGGGGATCTAGCTGGCGCTACACCGTCGTCCTTGAATGCCGCGACGGAATGGTGGCCGTTTCGGAACCAAATGCTAGTCACCTTGGCCGCTATGAAGTGCGTCACCTTGGGTGTGAAGGAGCTCTTGGTCGGCACATTACTGACAGATTGTTTCCATCAGGACGGTACTCGGGACTTCATAGCAAAACTGAATGACCTGACCTCGTTCCAAGAGGGTGCGCTCATTGTCAGTGCGCCCGCAATAGACTTGAGTCCCACGGAGTTATTGCGAGAATCGAAAGTTCCCAACGAGATACTTTGCTGGGCTCATTCTTGCCATCGCGCGAATTTCGCCTGCGGCACTTGTAGGGGGTGTGAAAAGCATTACAAGACTTTCGCGGAGTTCAACCGTGCCGCATACTGACCCACGCCCCATCGAGGACACTGCGAAGCGCCCCGCGCCACCGTGGCCAACTGAGAAAGCGATGAAGATCGAGCCACCGCGGTTTACTCCAGTTATCTCCTTGTTGGATGCGCTTCAAGAACGCCGAACTCAGCGGATTCTGGGAAGAGCGACGCTAAAATTGGTTTCTCAAGTTCTCTGTGCTGCAGCTGGCGCACGCTTCATCAAGTTCGGCGATAACCTAACTCGGTCTCGAAGACCTAGTATCGCCGCAGGGGCCATACATTCCGTGGAAATTTTCATTGTGCACGGCACCACGTATAAGCGGATATTTTATTTTAACCCTTTTGATCGGACCATGTCACCAGTTCGCAGCGCAAACGCAGCTAGTCTCCAAGGTCTGTGGGAAAAGTGTGCCTCGCTTGTTCCCTCTGCAGTTTCCACGTTGATTGTGCTGGTGGGTCGGCCCAATGTTCTTTCATTGGCATATTCGAACGCCGAATCACTTCTGTGGCGAGATTCCGGAGCACTCCTGCAGACTCTGTCGATGACTGCTTACGGGTTGGGAATGGGTTTTTGCCCGTTGGGTACATTGGGACAGGAGTTTATTCAATGCTTACCGGCTTCGAACGAAATGCTTTATGCAGTTGGTACCGCCTGGTTGGGCCTATCCAAATAATGAAGCCTGCGCAGCGGAGTTGGTTGGCACGCGAAGGTAGCTCCAAATGAGGCCGTCGAGACTTGAAGGGCGCGCGCCAATTGCGTTGGCGAACAACAGGAAGTCGTTCTCAAGAGAGATGTAATCCTTATCCGGAGTGAGTGCTGGATCAAAAAGCCCCATTCGCCTGCCTGCTCTTAATATATGCACATCAATGATGGCGACGTTATCGGACTGGCGTAAGTTTCGAACGATCCAAGATGCCGTTTTCAAACCGATCCCCGGCAGACGGGTTAGTTGGTTTCTGAACGCGATGTCGTCCGAAGTCGTGTCAATTTCATCCAAGCGCTGAAGGCATTGCGAAAGAAATTTGGCTTTCTGCCGCGGAAAACGGTAAGTCCAATTTCGGCCATCCACAAATACGGGTTCGTTCAAAACAGCTTCTATCGTCACGTCTGCAGGCTTTATCTCCAGCAATCCCAATTCGCGAACGCGCTTGTAAGCCATAAGGCCCACCGCAGCGGGCATACCATATCCACCCAATAAACAGGCGGCCAATTCTTCGGCAAGACTTCGGCCCAAACTTAGGTCTTCATAGGTTCGCAGCATGGCATGCTGCCACGCTTGGCCCGCCCAGTAGGCGGGTGTGGAAAGCTCATCGAACGCGCCCCACAGAACTCCGGGTAGTACAGAGACGGCGGGCCCGGGAAGCTCGAGCTGTCTGATCTCACCGGCCATTAGCGTCCACATCACTTGCATTCTCATCTCACTCTAAGCAAGCCTACTGGTCTCGTTGACAGCTTTTAGTGCAGTTGCGATGTTTTTGTGAATCAAAATGTGTGGAGATGGTATCGGAATTCGGAAAAGCTGTGAAAGACTCTCGCCAAATACCCAGCAGTGCAGCTCCATGTGTGTCCCTTTGATTCGGGCCACGTATGATCCCACAAAATCCCACCAACAAGCTGTTCAGTCGACGGAATAATGCTTGCGATCTCGCGAGGAGCGTCGCTGTCGGCATCGGGACGGTCCGCACCCCTAGGCCCTGCCGAGTGCATGATCGTTGGAGGTAAGCACTTTTTGCGCGCATTGCCGAGTGCGGACGAAGAGTGCCTCGGGCTCGCGGCTGTGTCAATGGTCAAAAAAGCGCCGTTGCTCATTCCATCCTAGGGGAACTGTGAGCTGCTGCCCGCTTACAGCAATTGCGGTTGATGTTCCATCAAGAATCTTCTCGACCAGATCTGGTGCGAGGAAGGCAAGAGGAAGAATTTTGCTGATATAGCGCTCATCATAGCCGGTAGCTTGAGCAAGGGCACGTTGATGGGGAATCTCACCACTCACTATGCGTTGCGCCCAACCGTGTGCTCGAGCAACTGCATGGGCGATTGGTAAGTCGCTGGGTCGACCGTTGCTATAGCCAGGTGGCAACACAATCCGGCCAGATTCTCCTTGCTTCTTCGGATAGGCGCGAGTCAGGACAACAGCGCTGTCAGCACTGGCCTGTTCAATCGTCTCGGTTGGTCCTGTCAATCTTCTCAACATGCGTTCTCGATCAAGCTCAATTCTCACCTCGCTCTGAGCAACCTGAACACGCCGAAGGATGTCCTTCGTGACCTCTTGCAGTCGGCCACGATTGAAGATGTCCGCGGAGAACCGTCGCATCGCTGAAATGCCGGAGTCGGCCACCCCGAGGGCTTCTTGTAGTCGCTGCGGTGAGCTTAGCAGCGCCTCGATCTCGGCTAGAACCAATTTCTCTATCGGCTCTTTAGGCAAACGTAGTCGCTTGTAGGCGCCAGGCGATAACCCTCCTTGGCGTGCGTAGTAATCGTAGCGACGCCCCTTTTTCATGGTGTACGTAGGTGTGAGCAGCCATCCATCCTGGTCGTGCAAAAGGCCTTCGAGCAAGGTTCCTCGATCTATTCGCTCTGCATTCCGGACTCCCTGCATATTGCCGGCGAGCGTCGTTTGTACCTTGTCCCAAAGTGCTCGGCTGATGATTGCTTTGTGCTGGCCCGGATAGCATTCCTTCTTGTGTGGAATCTCGCCTAGGTAGATTCGGTTTTGAAGCAGTTCGTACAGCGCGCCTCGCGAGAACATGACGCCACCGGTCTGCTTCCCGGTCAGGCTGACCCGGACTTTGCTCCGAATTCCTACAGCCTCCAGATGGAGCCGCAACTTCGATACGCAACCCTGCTCAACGTACGCACCGAAGATTCGTCGAACGATTTTGGCGTCCTCTTCAGCAACAATCAGTTGGCGGTCCTCAACTCGATAGCCCATCGGTACGACGCCACCCATCCACATGCCCTTGCGCTTTGAAGCAGCGATTTTGTCGCGAATACGCTCGCCCGTTACTTCGCGCTCAAACTGAGCGAAGGAGAGCAGGATGTTCAGAGTTAGTCGGCCCATCGAGCTGGTCGTGTTGAACTGCTGGGTGACAGACACAAAGCTGACATCCTGCCTATCGAACTGTTCGACAATCTTTGCGAAATCAGCCAAAGATCGGGTCAGGCGATCAACCTTGTAAACCACAACGGTGTCGACACGTTTCAGTGCGATGTCTTCGAGAAGTTTCTTGAGGGCCGGCCTGTCCATGTTCCCACCGGTGAAGCCACCGTCATCGTATAGCACCGGAAGCGCGATCCAACCCTCGTGGCGTTGGCTGTTTACGTACGCCTCGCAAGCCTCGCGTTGGGCGTCGAGCGAGTTAAAGGATTGCTCCAGGCCTTCTTCGGAGGACTTCCGGGTGTAAAGTGCACAGCGGATGACCTTCTTCTCGGGAGTCATTTCTTGACTCCGAAGAATGCTGGCCCGGACCATTTGGTGCCAGTGATCACGAACGCGATCCTCGAAAGGGAAGAGTATTTCTCGCCACGGTAGTAGAGCCCGCCGTCCGTGCAGCGAACCTCGTGCATATCGCCGTGCCATTGCCGGAGGATGCGCGTGCCTCCTTGGGGAGCGACGATGTGGCTAGCAGTCCGCGGCCCGGAGGGCAGGCTGGCCGCGATCTGTTTGAGTCGGTTCCTTGCCTGGAGAGACAAGCCGCCGTGGAGCCTCTCCTGAATCCGATAGCTGAGGAGGGGCACCATCAACTCTTTGCGGAGAGTTTTCGGCGGAGACGTATGAAAATGCTCATTCCAGATGGGCACCAGCTGGTCTCGCCGAAGGCCGGGAAGTTGCTGAATTTGCTCGTTTGTATCGGTTGTCATCATGCGTGTCGGCGTAGAGAAAGCCGCTGAACACAGTGACGCTCTGCTCGGGCGAGGAGTCAAGTCCGCAAGCAGGGTGAGGCTAAGGCGCGCGTCTATAACTCCTCAGTGGAAATTCTGTCGACCGACTTTTACTTGGGAGTCTAGGACTCTGCAAGTCTATGATTCTTAGGCTCTTACCGGGGCGTTATTCGCCCACTGGACTCGGGGACCATATTCAGACAAAATGTCCCCTGAGATGCCCAGCGAACTGTTGCCTTTCCCAACCGCCAATTCATTAGTTTTGCTGGCCCAGGTGCGTCTCCGGCTGACCCAACGTGAGCTCGCATCCGTCCTCGGGGTAACCCCCAAGACCGTTGCAAGATGGGAGAGGAGGGAGACCGAGTGCCCCACTTATATTCAGCCGGCACTCCGTGACATTCTGCAATCCAAAACGCCTACGGTAAGAGACTCCAAAGTCTTCACATTTATCGACCTATTCGCCGGGATCGGAGGAATGAGGATCGGCTTCGAGAAAGCTGGTGGTCAGTGTGTCTTCACGAGCGAGTGGAATGCCTATGCTAACAAGACTTATCTCGAAAATTTTGACTGTGATCATCCCCCGGTCGGGGACATTACCAAATTTCACGAGAAAGATGTCCCGGATCACGATGTCCTTCTGGCCGGTTTTCCATGTCAGCCGTTTTCAATCGCAGGTGTAAGCAAGAAGAACGCCCTCGGTCGGCCGCACGGATTCGAGGATGTAACGCAGGGTACGCTCTTCTTCGACGTTGCAAGGATCATCAAGAAAAAGCAACCGAAGGCTTTTCTTCTGGAAAATGTAAAGAATCTCTTGAGCCATGACAAAGGAAATACGTTTCGGGTAATTAGAGAGACGCTGGAGAGGGAACTCGGTTACCACATTCAGGCAAAGGTTATCGACGGCCAGGGATTCGTTCCGCAGCATCGCGAACGAATAATCATTGTGGGCTTCAAGGAGGAGACTGGATTTACTTTTGACGATTTTCGTTCCCCCAAGACCGTTCCCACGCTGGGATCGATACTTCATCCAGAGGACGGAACCGAGGAAATCGAGTCACCATTCACGATCGGCCCGAGGGGTAACGTAAACCCTAAGTACATCCTGACGAATAAACTCTGGGCATACCTGCAAGCCTACAAAGAAAAGCATCAGAAGGCCGGCAACGGTTTCGGGTTTGGCCTGGTGTCGCCTGAATCGATCACGCGTACTCTGTCGGCTCGTTATTACAAGGACGGATCAGAAATTCTCGTTGATCGTGGGAGGGGGAAGAGCCCCCGCCGCCTGACTCCGCGCGAGTGTGCACGCCTGATGGGCTATCCGGACACATTTCGGATACCGGTTTCAGATACCCAGGCCTATAAACAATTTGGAAACAGTGTGATCGTTCCGGTGATTGAGGAATTGGCTCGCACCATGCTTCCCCACATTCGCGCTCTGCAGGACTTTGAGGAATTCGGCACACTGCAAACCTCGCTCTTGGCAGCAACAGGAGCATGACGGACGTTCATACGGTCGAGCAGCGAAGCCGAAACATGAGGGCGATTCGAAGCAAAGACACGAAGCCCGAAATCAAGGTTCGATCTGCTCTGCACGCTCTCGGTTATCGTTTCCGTCTGCACCGGAAGGATCTTCCGGGAACGCCGGACATTGTCCTGCCCAAATTGCGAACGGTCATCTTTGTACATGGCTGTTTCTGGCACTCACACGAGTGCCGTTTCGGAAAGGTGACCCCAGCAACCAGAGCAGACTTCTGGCTGCAAAAGCGGACAGGAACTGTGGAACGCGATCGACTGAAATGTGACGCATTGAGACAGCAGGGTTGGCGCGTCCTGATTATCTGGGAATGCGAGACAAAAGACGCTACTGAATTAGCAAAGCTTCTTCGGAAGTTCTTGAATCCCTCGCGATCTCACTGCTAAAACCAAGACTAAATCGTGAGATAGCGGGTAGATTGATCCTGGAGAACGTTGAACCATGGCGCCGACCGAACTGGATCTGGAAAGACTGAAGCAACTGATGCGGGTTGCTGGTGCGAAACAGCTGTATCTGAAACGACTCGCTGACAACGACAACTCAAAGAACCAGGTTTATCTCGGACCAGACTTTACAGCGCTTAACGTTTTGCCTAATGGTCCGTTGGAGTCCGTTCGCGAAAAACAGAACCTGCTGAAGTCGCCTGTCCACTTTAGCTGGATTTCAGCAGTGGGGAGTGTTACACGGGCGCCGGGAGCGCAACTAATTCTTTACCCGCAATATCCGGAAGTACGGTTCTCTGGATTTCTGAAGGGTAGCCGAGGTGCGCCCAACGATGTTATGACAGTGCGTCAGGCTGGGCGGATTCTGTTTTTTGGCATCACAGCGAAAGATCAGATCCTCGGATTTGCGGCTCATCGGGATTCGCCGCTCGCCAGCGAAATTGAAGCGCTGAACCTTCAGCCCGATCGTGGCGTATTTTGCCGCATACCCATCGAAGACGACACCAGCGATAAGGAGATTCTTCTCGCTGAATTGCGGAGAATAAACGCTCTTGGCTGGATTGACTCGAAGCGACTCAACAATGAGGGCACCATCCTTCCTTGTTTGTCGATGAATTGTGGAGGCCTGACTCTCGAAGCGGAACTTGGTGTTCGACCCAATAGCCTCACCGAGCCGGACTTTCACGGCTGGGAAATCAAACAGTATGCCGTCCCCGATCTTTCGAGGCCGGCAGGGGGAGGAGCAATTACGTTGATGACACCAGAGCCGACGAGCGGAATCTATGTCCGTGACGGCATTCACGAGTTTATTCGGCGGTACGGATATCCGGATAAGGAGATAACTGACCGCATGAACTTCAGTGGCATCCACAGTTCAATCAGGACCTGTACGAGCACGAGCCTCAGACTTGTACTCGAGGGCTACGACATCGGGGAAAACTCTATTACTGACTTTTCAAGAGGCATTTCACTTCTCGACCCTGCAGGAGAGATTGCTGCAACTTGGCATTACAAGAATCTCCTGAGCCACTGGACACACAAGCATTCCCTCGCAGCATATGTGCCGTCAAACATGCGCAAAGAGCCTATGCAGCAGTACAGATACGGGAGCCGAGTGCGGCTGGCGGAAGGAACTGAATTCAGGTTGTTCCTGAGTGCTGTAGCAGCGGGAGCTGTCTATTATGACCCTGGGATCAAAATTGAGAACGTCTCGACACCAAGACCAACGGTCAAGAAGCGCAGCCAGTTTCGAATTCGGTCCTCAGCCATCCCTCTTCTTTACAACACGGTTACTGAGGTCGATGTGTCTTTGTATCAGCCCGCCCAGTTCGTTCCTTTACAAGACTGCAAAGCCTAGCGTGAATGGTGCGATACCGTGCAGAAGAACACCTGGACGAATCACAGGAGCTGTTCCGATTAGCAATGTAGGAGAGGGCGCAGTACGAATCTTCGCACCAAGCATCAGTCCTTGGCGATAGAGTCTCGGTCCGTTTGAGCCGATTCGCACCGGTCTAACTCAGCTATCGCTATCTCCAGTTCTTCAATGGTCATTCGCCTAACTGTTTCGAGGTTTATCACCTTGGAAGATTTGGCCTGTTGTTCCGCCAACAAACAAGCCTGTTCGGATGCCTCTCTGTATAGCTGCATGAACAGCTTCGACGCATTCGGTTCGCCCTTCATAGCTCTATGCGTCAACTGCCTGATGGCGACGTCATACTTTGGTATCCGAACTGTGCGACCATTCTCGGTGATAGCGACAGGCAGCCTCGCCTCCCGGAGAAATTGCTCCCGAAAGTTGGCTGGCCTCTTGGGCCGCCCTTTAGGATTTCCAGATACGCCCTTCTTGAATTGATTGTTTTTCGGAGGCCTGCCATAACCAACCTCGTAATCGTTTTGAGCTTCGTGGTCTTGTTTCTTGTTAGCCATCGTCTAATTCTCCTTTTGCTTGTCTTTGCTGTTAAAGGTCTGTCCGGTGTCTACATGGATTGCTTCCAGGTTTGACTGCCTCTGCCAGCGACGGATCACAGTATCGACGTAAAGCGGATCGAGCTCCAGCCCGTAGCACCGGCGCCCGGTTCGTTCGGCGGCGATGATTGCCGTCCCAGAGCCGAGAAAGGGATCGAGGATTAGATCACCGCGCGTCGTGCAATCCTTGATGGCATCAGCGATCAGTGCGACCGGTTTCGGTGTTGGGTGGAGAGCCAGAAGGTTCTTTTCAGAGTCCGAACGCGAGAAGCTGTTGGCGCCCGGGTAATTCCAGACGTTGGTTCGATACCGTCCAAACTTGCCCAGCTGGATGTTATTTCGATGAGGTCCTGTACCGTTCTTGAAGAGGAACACCAACTCATGCGCACTGCGATAAAAGCTGCCCATCCCACCATTGCTCTTTGCCCATACGCATACGTTCAAGAGGTCGGAGTACACGTCGTGACCGGCTGACAGCATCTCTCTCATATGGCGCCAGTCCATGAAGTAATAGGCAAGGGAGCCGGGTGCACTGTGGGTGCTTGCCGTAAGCATGGCACTCCTGAGAAAACTAGTGAACTCGTTTGAGCTCATCTCCCCCGAAGCCATTGCGAATTCGCGGTGCCGAACCGAGCCGTTTCCGGTGGCGTGGCCGTCGATGACAACGTTGTAGGGCGGATCCGTGATTAGTAGGTCAGCTTTCGCTTGGCCCATCAATCGCTCATAGTCGGCGGCGATTAGCGAGTTTCCACAAAGGACGCGGTGCTTGCCTAGTTGCCAAAGATCGCCTGAAAGTGTGACCGCTGGTTCGGAAACGATTGGGACGACGTCGTCGGAATCAGCGGCGGGCGCAGCGTTCAGGCCGTCGATGAGAAGATCGATCTCAGGAACCTCGAAGCCGATCGCTTCCAGGTCGAAGTCGAGCTCCAGTTCAGACAGGAACTTGAGTTGTTCGCCAAGCATGTGCTCATCCCAGGACGAGTTCTCGGTCAACCTGTTGTCGGCGATCAGGAAGGCTGCGCGTTGCGCGTCGGTTAGATGACTCAGCAGAATCGTCGGTACAGTTTCCCAGCCCAGTTTATGTGCAGCCTGGAGCCGCCCATGGCCTGCGATGACTATCTGTTTGTCGTCGATCAGAAGTGGCACATTGAATCCGAACGACTCGATGCTCTGAGCGATCTGGCGAACCTGTTTGTCGGTATGGACTCGCGGATTGCGCGAGTCCGGTTTGAGGGATGTGGTTCGGAGGTAGGTGATCTCTAGTTGCGTCGTCGTTGATTGCATCGGCTAGCTTTTCTCCTGAAGAAAAGTAGCACGGGGCATTTTCCAACCCCTTATTTCGGCGCCCAATTGCCACGGGCGCCCACTTTAAACGCGACAGGCGTCCGTTAGATGAGATCAGGATATTTGGCAGATCCCGGTTCATTGCTTGCATTTGGACATATCGAAATGCTCATCAGGCAGATGGCGGCCTGTCGGCGCCAAAGAAATGGTATCGTCCACAGCATCTACCCTGGGCGCAGTGCTCTATAAGCTTCGCCTAAAGTGTTTGAGTGAATCCTTCTTCGTTGAGTTTCTTGAGGATTGCCAATGCCCACGCGCTTTGCTTGTCGCTAGGAGACCGTTGAGATGCTGTTGCGACGATCTCGAGGATACTCGCTTTAGACGGTGACAATAGCTCTCTCTGTTCAGCAATCGTTTGGCGGAAAGCCATAGTCCTGGAGGACTACCCGTGACGGCCATCTGGGCCTCGACGCAGGCTTAGGGTGCCTCGTTGCGGGCGCCACCAGAGAGAATTTGAGAAATTCAGCGGACTAGCCCGCTATTCTTGCGTTGAGGTGCACGGGAGACTTCGACGAGAAGAGGCGGCTTTTTGCTGCGGCTATTTGTCGTAGCTCACCTGCCCGAGACAGACCAGAGCTGCCCTTCCCAGGCTGGCTGTCGCATCTGAGGATGTCTTAGTCATCCCAAGTCGATTTGGAGGCATCCGATCAATTGCGCGAAGGTGAGCGACGAATGACGATCGCCGGTAAGATCAACCCCGTCAGGCTCGGCCAAAACACAGCCTGACCTCGGAAACTTCGAGCTCGAAGTCCTGAAGAAGCCAACACTCGTTGCGCATATCGACAGTGGCGAGGCTCCCTCATCTAGCGGCGATGGTACCGAATGTTGCGCATGAGCAACGAGAAATATTGCTGGGCGCTCAGAATCTCACACAATTTCGCTTGTGATCCGAGGGATAAGAAGTGCAGGTTTATAGGTCGCAAACTCGGAAGATTTCGGCGGCCCTATTCGGCGAGATTCGCAAGATATGCTCCATTTTCATCAAATCCATCTGAAGAACTACGCCAGGGCGATCACAATGGTGGTCTGACCGGCGTCGAGTTTCCGATGGTAGCCCGCCGCCTGGCACACCAGTTGACAATTTTCTTATTGCATTTACAGGACTCTTCATAAATTATTGACGTTCGCGGACCACGTTGAGATTTTCCGGAGATGCCTATGAAGAGTTGTTATTTCCTGCGCTCGCTGGTATTCCTGACCTTCTCTGCCGTTCCCTCGATGTGCCAACTGACACCTTCTTGTCAGAGCGATCTTGAGTCCGCTGGACAACAAATCCAGAGCACCCTGGCCGCGATGCAAACCATTGCCCAGAATGCGGGTCGGACCCAACCCGAGATTACCAGCCTGATGAATGGATACCTCAAAGGAGCACTGGCTACGACGCCATCGTCATGTGCCACGCACGCTAAGCCCGCACAGAAGCCAGCACCTGCGCCAGCGACTCCTTCAAAGCAAACCGTCCCCGCCGCGGCCCCAGCGACGCAGTCAAAGCCCGCGCCGCCACCTTCAAAAATCGTAGTCACACCAGCCACTGAGAAAGATAAAGCGCAAGATGCTGAGCAGAGCCCCGCACCGACACCCCTTCCACCGGCACCGATAGCGGAAGCGCCTACTGAGTCAGTTTCGATCGCGACGCCTGACACAACATTGCCAGCGATTCCCAACCCTGCGCTCAACTGCGGAGCGGGACCGATAGACCTGTCGAAGCCGACCCTCACGATCACTGCACCTGATTTCATCACGGCCACCACCGCTAGCTCCATCACAGTCGCGCCCGACGTCAGTAATGAGCCCGCTGGCGTCGTGCTTCTCTGCATGGAAGACGACAGTAAGCCACCCGCAAAGACATACCATTTATTGGGTCATACAGCCTTACCCTCGGGAACAAGTGCACCGGTCACAGTAACGGTTTCGTCGCCGATCGCGCTGGGCAATCAGCTCGTCGCTCAATGGGTATCGGCGAGTGCTCCCTCGCCGGTATATGGCCCTTTGAGTGGAACCACAATAGCAGGCGACTGTTACTCCAACCTACCCAATCCGACGCTTGGCTCGGTGAGCTTGACAGATCCGATTAATTCTGGCCCCCAGCAGATTCAGATCCCATCTACAGCTACAGGCACCTTCCGGCTGTGTGTGGACGGTGTGCAGGCCGGTATACCGAAACCGGTTGCATCGGGAAAGACTGTCGCATTTGATTCAGTAGTCTTAGCTCCCGGTCAGGTCGTCGCCATTCAATCACTAACCCCAGGTACAGGGACGACGCCCACGATGTATGGCGAGCTTTCGGCAGAAATCGGTGTGGATGCTTGCACTTCTGTAGGATCCAGCAGCAACGCCCCCATCCCTACACTCAGATCCTCCAAGATCAGTGACCAGACTTTCACTGGATCTATACCGCAAGTTAAAGGGGAGGCTGCGAAGCTTGTGCGCCTCTGCCTCGTCCACCCAGGCGTGAAGAGCGATGCCAGGCAGGAAATCGTCGTGCCGGTCGACGAGAACGGCAACTTCACGGCGACGTTGTCTGATCCGGTGACATCTGGGGATATTCTTGTGGCCCAATCGATCGCCGTCGGTCAAGGCGCCAATTCAAGGTCATACGGCCTCGTGAGCGCCCCGGTGACAGCGGGTCTTCGTTACAGTCACCTTTTCGGTTCGTTTATCGCAGGAGAGGAGCAGTCGGGATACAGCTCAGACTACATCAATACCAACGCATTTGTCAGCGCATACATCCGGAGCGATTACTTCTGGGATCGGAATAAAAATGGATGGACGAGGGGAGTTGCACTTTCCGGGAGAGTTAGACTGCTCAGTGCTCCGGCCCAGACCCCTCCGAACATCATCGCGACACTGGCAAGTCCTACAGGCATGATCACGCAAAGCAGTTTGGCAAGTGTCGGGGCCGTCATCGACTACTCGATTGGCCCCGAATGGAGACTTGCGCAACATGACTACGCAAACGGACAGAGCTCCCGGTTCAGCCTGATCGCCGGGATGGGCGAAACCACGCCGCTTTCTACCGCAGCCCCAACCGTCTTCGCTGCGCCAATATACCAGTCCATCGATTGCACGAACTTCCTTATTCAAAACCCAACTCTCACACCGGGCAACGCCAACACAATGACATGCGTTATGAATCCTCTGAGCCAAACCGGCTATACGGCGATTGCTTACACGCAGCAGAAGCGCACCAACTTCCTATTCAAGTGGGGCGCCGGAGCACGCTTCACTCGTGTCTATCCCGCACGTGGCGCCGGCGGCGTGCCCTATGCAGGTATGCTTGATCTTACTCTGGGACAAGACCAAAGCGTTACCGGAGGCATGACGAAGGGCATTGTCTTCCGCGTGGATGCTCAATATCCAATACCCTTCCAGGCCCTCTCGTTTCTATATGTCTTCGGTTCGAGTTCCGTTCGGCTCGGTAAGAATCAGAACGATACCACCGTCAATTTGGGGACTCTTATAAGCCCGCCGACTTTACCTAGCGCGTCTGTTCTGGAGCTGCCGACAGCACAGCCCAACCGAGATTTCTATCGAATCGGCGTTGGCGTCAATATCCTCGACATCTTTAGCAGTTGGTTCAAATCCTCGCCGACTCCTGCGGCCCCATGATGATCACCGAAGTGGGCCTAGGGAAGAAATCTTCGCTGCTGTAAAAATTCGAACGAACAAGCCCATCCTTCGACGTTTGGGTACCGAGGATCTGCCCCTGCGTCCGCATATCTCGCTTCGCGGTGTCTGAGTGACGTCTTCCTCCAGTTCAGGATCAGTGCAGATTTTTCTCGAAAGGAGATTGGGGGCGAAAGAGCTCTCATCGCCATCATGAACAAGAACCAAGGCCTCACGGTTGGAACGATCCTCCTTGCTGCCGGGTTGATTACCCGATCAGCTTCGACGAACCAGTTTGAGCCTCGCAAGGCACCGCGCCGTGTAAGCACTGCCGCAACGCAGTCTACTGCGGCCCATGAATCCGACGCCGTAGGACCATGGGTAGCGTCGTGCAATTATTGGGCCTCAGCCACGCCTTCCCCAAGAGATCACGAGGCCTCCCAATCCATAGCAGATGACGACAAGGAAGACTCGAATCAACCAACGGGCAAACAAAGCTCAACTGTCGAGAGTCATCGTCAGAGCTTTCTAGGCGAGGTGCAGCAGCCAAACAAGGCGATCGACCTTAAATTTCGGCTTGAACAACTAAGTGCTGATCAGGAAGACAAAGAGCTCGGCTGCGAGAATACGGACGATACCAAGTGGGGATTTCCAAGCGATCATGGAATGGTCAACGTCAAGACCATCATCGCCATCGTCCCGGATCCTGTACATACCCATCTTGCGATGGTTTTCGATCGCACCATCGCGGCCTTGCTTCTGGCCGCTCAGAACAATGGCTATTTGAATACCTTCTATTGGGTACCCTGGAGGGAACATTCGACAGTTGAAGATGGCGTAGCGATAGACGTGGAAGGCAAGGAACCGGGGCACGATCCCATACGGGAGCGACAGCCGGGGTTGCTGGTCTTAAAGAGCAACACCGGATTCAACAAGGTCATTTATTTGTTTCTTGTGGGGGAGAGCCCGACCGAAGGCGTGAATGGGTCTCAGTTACAGAATGCGTTCCAATATGAAAAGGATGTGAGGAGACTCGTCGGGAATCGCAACGGACAATTCTCAAGCGGAAGAGACGGTCACGTTTCTATCATCGGCCCCACATACACCGGTTCGGCAACCTCTCTTCTGGCAGGAATTGAGGCGGAGGCCCGAAACAGAAATCATCTCCAACACTCCACTGACATCTTCGACGTCAGTGGAAGCACCTCAACAGCGGCCGCGGCGAAGATTCTGAACACCGATAGTTGGATGATCAAATTTAATAGTTTCGATGGAGATGAGCAATATTATCGGGACGAGTTCCTCAAGCGATTGGCCACATCTGGCTACGATCTGAGACGAGTCGCTATCCTAAGCGAAAGCAGCACGAGCTTTGGAGGCCTTCTTCTTGAAGAAAGTAATCGTGACAAGAGGAAGGAAATTGGAGAGTCATCAGTTCTCCCGCTCCCACTCATTCTCCGCTTTCCACGAGAAATCTCGCTCCTACGCAACGCACGGGGGGCAGGAGAAAGTGAACGCAGCGGCTCGACTGATGACAAAGCTCCCAGTCCGTTCCTTCGTCTGTCGCTCAAAGACAGTAGTCCCACTGACAGCATCCCCCTATTTTCGCATGAGAATACGCCCTTATCCCAGGAATCTCAACTGATGGCGATTAGCAGGGAACTTCATCGCTATCGAATCCAGTATGTTGCCATCGTCGCATCGAATCCCCTCGATTCTATGTTCTTGGCGCAGTTTCTGCATCGGACAAATCCCGACGCAAGACTGCTTTTATTTCAGGGCGATTTACTTATGGAAAGAGAAATCGACAATGTTCCATTTGTCGGAACCACCACGGTCACACCTTACCCCCTAATTAGTTTGACTGATACAACTGACTTTCCGTTTTCCGATAGCGAGGCTTACTACAATGCTGCCAGCTTCACCATTTGGCAATCTGATCCCAAAACAACGTCTCTCCTGTCTTCTCCCCTACCCGTTAAGGGTTATTTCCCGGTCGTTCTAACGAACAATCGGCGTTCAGACTTGACACAGCCCAGACTGTGGGTGACGGCCATCGGCACAGATGGCTACTACCCGCTTGGAATTCTGAGCCCATGCGCAAGTGGCCTGGACCACATGGCGCCTGCCGTGGGTCCTAATGGTGACATACAACGCAGTTTCTGTCCTGAAGATGGAGCGGTGATCACTCTTGGTACGACTAAGACCCCTCGCACGATTTGGCCCTCCCTGCTTTGGGATCTGATGTGTATTTGCACCTTCGGACTCTGCTTGGCCCATTTCTTTATGCTGCTGGTGGCGGATTATTGGTCGCCGGTGACTCGTGATCTGGCAATCGAGCAGAATGACCGACCGGACAAACGGTCGATGTACGTTAATGTCGCCATGGCAATGCTCTTTTCTGCGGCCTGTGTCATTGCTCTTCCGATATTGGCCATTGATCTGACGGTGAACATCTCGAAGTATGCTCTCGTGCTCTCTTGGTTTACCCTAGGGGCCGGCGTTGCAGCCACAGCGGCCTCGCTGTGCAAGGTCCGGAAGTTCAGTGGACCGGCGGGTAAGCATCGCCCGAGATCAGGGTGGATCGAGTGGCTTCACGGTTCAATAAGTGACAACATCTGCTTTTTTATCAGCGTGATTGCATGGGTGGCCGGCTCGGGCATCCCCATTCTATGGTGGTGCCTTTGTCGTCAGGAAAGGGGGGACGCGGGCGTCTTTTTCTGCTATCGATCCATCAACCCAGGTAGCGGGGTGTCGCCGCTGGTCCCGGTGCTCCTGCTTCTGCTGGGTTGGTATGTATGGGCGTTTTTCCAGACGCGGCGGATGCGATTCTCTGAGTTCGAACGACCGCGGTTACCGCTAGCGTCCGAGGCAAGTACCGACAACCGTTTCTTCGTATCGGACGAGGATTTATGTAGTTCAGACGGGCACGTACGCAACGGCCTGATGCGTTACGCATCCTGCCTGTTCATCACCAGGGAGAGTCTCTCCCGGGCTCTCAGTGACACATCTAAGCGCTCCAAGTATGCACTGGATTTTAGTCTATTGCTGCTTTATCTCGCAGGCCTGATTTATTTTTCGGCTTTCGATCCGATCCGCAGCCTGAACCACCTCTTTTGGGCACACCAGCATATCTCCGACCCCTTCGAGATTCTTATGGGTCTGCTTTTCTTTCCACTTGTAGTGGTTGCGCTGGCGGCATGGCTCCGTACCATCCTTATGTGGGGCGCGCTTCGCAACGGCCTGCTCGAACGGCTGGAAAACCAACCCATCAGGTTGGCATTCAGCCGGTTAAAGGGATTCGGATGGATGGGAATGCTCCGCCAAAGCGGATTGCATGAGCAGCTACGGGACATGGCGCGGTCGGTCGAATCGATTCGTTACGTATTGCACGAAGAGGATGTGAAGAACACTCTGTCCATAGAGGACTGGAGTGGACTGAACAACTTAAACTCCAGCTTGGTCGAAACCATTGAAGAGTTGAGGAAGCTGCTGGCAGCAAAGGATGACCATGGCCCCCAGCACTTCAAGCTCGTACGCAGAATTGAAGAGAACTTTTCCCTGATTGGCAGAGCGCTCCTAACAAAGCTGCTCGTGCCGTACTGGCAGCACGAACGCACCGGCTTGGTCGACGGTGCGGAGATGGAAGAGTTGCCCATGAAGGCGCGGCGCTGGGAGATGAGAGGAGAAACTCCCAATTTTCCCATTCGTTTCCGCGCCACGCCGGAGTCTGCCGATCCTGCGGGTCTTATAGTGGCACAGGAGTTTGTTGCCCTTCGCTACGTTGCCCTGGTGAGGGCTGCGCTGGCCAATCTGCGAAACCTGCTCGCTTTTATTTCGGTGGCCTTCGTGCTGTGCATTGTCGCCTGGCACGCTTACCCATTTCAACCACGCCAGCAGGTCGATTGGCTTTGTACTGGGCTCTTTTTCGTTCTGGGTACAGGAATCGTCTGGGTCCTTGCGCAGATGTACCGCAATCCGATCTTGAGTCGCATCACGGACACCCATCCAAATGAACTTGGTTGGGAGTTCTATCTTCGTATCCTTGCGTTCGGTGCAATCCCAATTCTCACTTGGCTTGCATACCAGTTCCCCGACATCGGGAGTATGGTGTTCAATCTCTTTCAGCCCGCTGTTGCCGTGATGAAATGAGACTCGTGGTTCGCAATGATCAATGAATTGCGAACTCACTCATGAAGACCAGGCTGCCCCGATATAAGAGTTTCTTCGGAGTAAAAACCGCAGTTCCCGCAAGAGGGTGCTGGCCCAAGGCCGAGTACAGAAAATGAAACGCTCCGGAAACCGGAAGAAGGCGCTAGCCGTATTTTCAACAGCGAATTCGCGATCACGCGCTCGTGACCATCATCCAACGTACCTCCTCGCCGGCCATATCAGCCGCCCATCCACGCAAGAAATGCATCTCCGTTCGCCGGATCGATTCGATCGGCCTGGGCGAGAGCCCAAGCGCACCATTTATTGAGGTCAGTGGCTGAAACGGTGTGGTCCGTTGACTTTATTTGGCGCATGGTTTCCACGTAGATCCGGATGTCGCGCGCCTGCCGAAGCGCGATCGCATCTCGAAGCAGACGATCAACCCGCGACTGTTCAATTCGCTCCCGTCGTTCCCGTTCGGCCTGCTCCTCTTCACGCTCCCGCTTTCGAGCAGCCTCCTCGAGTCGAGCCTTTTGTTTGACCCTCCATTCGAAATTCCGGGCCGACCGTTCGCGGTATTGAATTTCGGCAGCGACCACAATCTCAATCGCTATCTCGGTCAGCTTCGATTCGAGCTTTCCGGAAGTATCAGTCATCCAACGTTTTTGTGTCGTCGTGGAATTACCCTCCGCCCTGATGGATAACACCATTTCTCCGTGATCGGGGCGCGGCCACCAGATCACCGAATCATTCTCTTGGCCGGGCTTCGTTGGAACGTCTAGGCTGATCGACACTGCTTGATCCCCGACGCGGAAGCCCACATTTCGACCCTCTTTCCCATGGATATACAGAAGACCGCTGATTTTCGCGATTGCGCTCGCCAATCCATTGAGAATTCGAAGTCGACGGCGCTCAAAGAGAGAATCGAATATCGGATTGTTCCAGGAGCTTGGGTACGCGGAGTCGCGCTGCTTCTCTCGTCGTTTGTCATCTGCCGCCAGAAGCCTTTCAATCGGAGTTGCCCATACAGATATCTCTCTAGGGACTGAGACTTTCCCGATACGCCTCGCAACTCGATCTCGCAATTCTTCAATCGGCTCCCGAAATTGAGGGGGATCTGGCAGGGGGCCAAGGAGTTCAGCGTCGACATATCCGCCATACCAATATCGATCACCCCCGGATACGACGACCTGATCATTCTGGCCAGGGGCACGGTCGGGAAGAGGTCTTTGGATTGTCGATTTGCCCGCCTCCTTCTTCGCCCAATAGCCGCGATCCGGTGTCGGGATCAGCGCCTTTGCGCAAATTTTCTTGAAAGCTACGTCTGAAATACCATATCTGTGTGCGATGCTCGTCATCGGCTCCGACCATACAAGATCGTATAGCTCCTGCCGAGACATTCTCTTTGTCGGGTTCTCCGTCATCGCCAGACTCCGTCACCTGGGACGGTCGTGCTTCCTAACCCCTCTGCGCGGTAGGCCGGTCTCATATCCTTTTCCCATTGTGGAGTTATGCTCGATGACCACGATCTAAACCCTGCGTGTGGTAATCCCGCGCTCGGTATAGGGCGCCAGCATCTCTTTGCTTGCACCTTTATCAGTAATAATTAGCTGGCAATCGTCCGCGGTGCAGATTGTCCAAGATGTAACTGTGCCGAATTTGCTGTGGTCAACGACAGCAACACGCTTCTTGGATCTCGCAACTATCACTCGGTTCACAGCCGCTTCCTCAGCGCTGTGACATGTAAGACCTGCGACTGGATCGATCCCATCGGCTCCGATAAACGCGACGTCTATATTCACCTGCTTCAGGGTTTCGACTGCCGTTGGGCCCACAAGCGAAAACCAATCGCCGCGCAGATTTCCTCCAGTAACAAAGACCTCAATATCCTTACGCTTCGAAAGCTCCATCGCGACGTTGACCGTATTCGTCAAAACCTTGATGCCCGCGCCTAATGGCAGGCATCGCGCTACCTCAGTTGTCGTCGTACCGGAAGTAAGTGCGACAAGGTTCCCAGGCTCAACGATCTCGGAGGCTGCCTGCCCAATCCGCCGTTTTTCTTTTGGATGTCTGCCGACCAAATCGATGTAAGACGAGTCTTTTCGAAACGCCTCGTAGAAAAGCGGTTCGATTGAAACCGCGCCACCGTGCGTTCGTCTAAGTAGGCCCTCTTCCTCTAATCCCTGGAGATCACGACGAATTGTCGCCACCGAGACTTGATACCGCTTGCATAGCTTATTGAGAGAGACAGACCCCTCTTGCCGAAGTTCGTGAAGTATGGCCTTTACGCGTATCGACTGTCGTTCGGACCGATCGGTCATCGCTTCCTCCACGATCACAATAGCACGCGGATCCTCATCCGATTTGGCTTCGGCATTGCACGCATCGGCATGTCTAGACTGAACTCTCTTTGGCATGCGCTCCGAGGAATTCGCCCCGAAAGGTTGCATCCTTGCATTACACCGGAGAATTGAAACCACGAAGTGCAGTATTGAGCCGTCCCGTGGATCCACATCTCGGCATCCCCGGAAAACCGGCAAATCTTTATCTTCGTGGCCTCGCGAGAAACACGGTGTCCGCGAGAGACACAACACCTCACGGAGTCAACCAAGATGGTCCGATCGTAGAAGATCGAATATTTTGAGAGCTTGCGACCAAGCGCCTCAAGCCTGTAAAGAGGCCATCGCTACCCGTCATCATCGACACGACGCCGGGTGCACTTAAATTGCACGCGAATCCCTTCGGATGACTACGTTCTGGCGCTTTTTCCGCCATTTCGCCCAAAAATTCGAGTTTTCTCAAATATCACCGAATGAGCGAGTTGCACATTTTCACTCATGATTAGTGATCGTAAGTGGCCAAGTCGCTTGACATCTATTTGCGATCGAGTATTTAATGCCATTCAGCTTTCAAACGGCTTCCTTGGTTGAGGGCGCCGCCCAGAATGCAAAGCGCCCGGTTAACTTGAGTCGAATTTGAAGAGTGCCCAGTCGACGTCTGGTCCGGAACGACGATTCAGCAACTCGAGAACCTATTTTTGGAGGAAGCACGATGTTTACGCGCCCCACGCATAGCGCAGCGAAAGATTCAATAGTTGCGCGAGTCAATGGTCATCGTTCCGGTCGGCTTGCGAATAGAATTCAATGGCATCTGCTACTGGCGTTCCTCCTTGCCTTCAACAGCTTGCTGGTCTCGAAGCAAATCGACGCCCAGGCGCTGAGTGGCGTGACAGGTACAACGACGGATTCTTCCGGGGCAATTCTCCCGGGTGTACACATCACAATCACGAATACAGCCACCGGCGTCTCGCAGCGCACCACCTCAACAAGCGCGGGATTGTATGAGTTGCGGGCGCTAAACCCTGGCGAGTACACGATGAAGGCGACTGCGCCCGGATTTGCCACCTATGTTCGAACCGGAGTAAGGGTCGAGACAGGCATCATTGCCTCAAATGACATCCGATTGAACGTTGGTTCTACGCAACAGACTGTCGAAGTCACGTCCCAGGCAATCTCACTTAATACAACGCAACCGCAACTTGCCACAGTCATCGAGCCCAAACTTCTGGATGCGCTTCCAATAGAATTGGTTGGGTTTGCGCGGCAGATCGATCAGTTTGTGTTTTTGACTCCCGGTGTGCAGGGCGACCCGTGGAACAAGAACATGAACGGCGGGCTAAATTTTGAGAGCGGCCTCGTCTTAAATGGCATTCCGATTGTGCAGGTCAACATGCAGGGGCAACAGACCTACATGAACCCCCCCTACGAAATGGTGGGAGAGTTCAGCGTTGTACAATCGACGTTTTCTTCTAACTACGGTCTCGCTCAGGGCGTTGCCACCTATCAAATGGCCTCTGGCGGTAACCATTATCATGGCGATCTGTTTGAAATTAATCGCAATAGCTTCTTCGATTCGGACGGCTTCTTTCCATCTAACTTCAACGCCGAAGGCAAACCCATCCCGCCCGTCGATCATCAGAACAACTACGGATTTACCCTCAGCGGACCACTCACGATTCCCAAACTTTACAACGCAAGAAACCGCACATTCTTTCATTTCAGCGCCGATTGGTTTAAAGAGAATGAGCCCCTGACGGCGATTGGGTCAGTTCCAACGACAGCGATGAAGAATGGCGACTTCAGCAATTTCACTGATGTCAATGGCAATCAGATTCCCATCTTTGATCCCACTACAGGACTACAATTTCCCGGAAACATCATACCCACAACGAGGTTCAGCGCTCTCTCGAAATCAATTCTGCCGCTGATTCCCGCTCCAAATCGCACTGGTCAAATCAATGGCGAGCAGGACAACATATCTCCTGCTGTGACATCGGCCCCCTTCACGCAAACAATGTGGGGATTCACGGTGGATCACAACATTACGTCAAGCCAATCGCTTCACCTAAGCCTGTGGGAGGACAATCAGCATCAGGTGTCTTTCTCCCAAGCCGCCATCGTTCCAATGACCAACCCGTTGCAAAGCGCAATGGTCGACTATAACTACGCGGCCGGATATCTATTCAACTACGTCAAGACTTTCAAACCGAACCTCGTGATGACGGCCGGCGCCGGGGTGGTCGGTATTCTCGATGGTCAGGCGAATGGAGGCCCGCACGAGAGTTTTGCTGGCGTCGAAGATAGTGAGTTCTACCCCGCCATAGGCTTTGGGGGAGCGGGGGGGCAAAATCCCATCACCGGCTGGGGAGTTGGCGGCTCCGGCTATATTGCAAACACCGATCACGAACTTGGAATTTCTGTTGTCAACAATTGGCTCTGGACAGTGGGCCGTCACTCCCTCAATATCGGATGGGAGTATCGGCGCGGTTACGATTCCACAAAACCGGACACCGCTGGCGCGGGTAGTTTTGCGTTCAGCAATTATTCGACATCGAACCCCAGTTCCATATATTTCGATTATTGGGGTAGTTCGTTCGCCAGCTTTCTACTCGGACTTGCGGATTCTGCAAGCCGCACAAACGCGATCGAAACCCACATCCATAGCTATGACGTTTCACCGTATATTCAGGACGATTGGAGAGTTACCCCAAAGCTGACGGTCAACGCTGGACTGCGATATGACCTGATGGTCCCGTTCGAGGAACGAGATAATCAAATTATTTACATGGACCCGGCAGTCAAAGATACCGGCGCGGGCAACCTGCCCGGAGGGGCCACTCAATTCGGATCATGCACCGGGTGCGCGGGCTTGAACCGTGCCAGCATTCACTGGGGGCACTTCGGGCCAAGAGTCGGTCTTGCCTATCAGCTGAATAAGAAGACCGTAATTCAGGCTGGGTGGTATCTCAATATCCTCAACGGCGGGGCTTATGAATTTGGTTCGGCGGACGTCGCCAGCAACATGAGTTCCATCTTGGCAGGGGAATTCGTTCGACAGTCGACGGGTACGAACATCCCAGCTTATGGTCAATGGGATAACACGACTATGCCCAATCCCGCGCCAAATACACTCAGCCCTTCGATCGCCAACGGGCTCGGGATTACGTATTTCAATCCCGCCGAGGCCGGTATTGCGCCGTACCAGGAGGCCTGGAATGTAAACATCCAAAGACAGCTTCCGTGGAATATGTTTGTCAATGCAGCCTATGTTTTCAACCACGACGTACATTTACCGTCAAACCTCAATCTCATAAATCAACCAAACACGTCTGTATTGCAATACGGATCGCTGCTCAATCAGCCTGCTGACTCGGCAGCTGCGGAGGCGGCTGGCATTGCAATTCCGTATCCGGCCTTCGTAAGCCAATTCGGGGCCGGCGCAACTGTGATTCAGGCTTTGCGTCCGTATCCGCAATACGCGGGGATCGACAATATCTATGACATGGAAGGAGCCGCCGAATATCACGCCCTTCAGGCTCAGTTACAACGCCGATTTTCTAATGGGCTGAGCTTCCTCGCGTCCGAGACGATAGCTAGAACCACCGCCAATCAGGACCGGTTATATTTCACCTTCAATTACTCCACGCCCCTTAACACCTATAATCTCGCCCCGGAATGGGCAGTCGCGGCGAATGATCAGAAATATCTGACAAGAATAGTCGCGACCTACGAGTTGCCCCTTGGCATCGGCAAACGGTGGCTGAATCACGGCATCGTCGCAAATATTTTCGGAGGATGGCAGATCAGCGGCATCGGTGATTATGAAGGTGGATTCCCGTTCGGTGTCATCGACTCCTACTACGGTATCAACGGATTCAATCGGCCGAACATGGTCACCGGAGTCGGACGATACACCCGCAACTACAACTTGGTGCGAGATTACTTCACAGGTAAGCTGGCAACACCGCCCGTAATGTTCACTACGAATGCGTTCGCTTTGACATCCTCACCATACATCCTGGGCGATGGCCATCGAGCCTACTCGGAATTGCGTACTCCTCCGCTCCGCAATGAATCGTTCAGTGCCATGAAGTCCTTCAGATTTCCGAAAAACTTTGTGGCCATGCTGCGTGTCGATTACTTCAACGCTTTTAATCGGACCCAATTTGAGGCACCCGATAGCAATATGACGGATTCCACCTTCGGATTGGTCCTGAGTGAAGGTTCCCAACTAAGTAATCGCCAAGGGCAGGCGACTTTCAGGCTCACGTTTTGAGGACCTCCTCGCGGAAGGCCATTTCTGCTGGCTGTCTCGATGCATTTTGCTTGCAACGGGAGATCCATGCAGGCATGGCCTTTGGAGGGAAAACGTGCCCACAGAGTGGCACCCATAAAACCGCGTAACTCCGAATGGTTGGTGCGTTCCACACATCGTCTATTGCACGGGTCAGTTCATAATCACAGGAAAATCTATCAATGTCCTGCCTCTGCCGATATTCTCCGTGCGCGCACCTAGCTATCTATGCGTGCAGTCTGGGCCATGCCGGACCTCGTCAGCGTTCTGCCGCGAAGCGCTTACTCGGAATATCGGCGCTCCTGCTTGTCACCCTGGTTCTGTTTGCGACTTCGGGCTGCAGTAGCGGTGGCGGCCAATCGCAATCGGGTCAGGGCTACCCGCCTCCAGTGCCCAGTGGGCTCACAGCTTCTGCGGGCAATGGGAAAATTGTGCTTTCATGGACATCGAGCATTGGAGCCACAAGCTACAGCATCTATCGCTCTTCGCAATCCGGTGGCGAGGGTTCGACCGCGTACCGGAGCGGCCTGACAGCGAACACCTTTACCGATACCGGCCTGACCAACGGGACTGCGTACTTCTATACAGTTGCCTCAGTCAATTCTTCCGGCATCTCTACTCAATCGACGCAGACCAGCGCGACGCCGGAGGGTAGCGTAAACATCATCTCATCTGTGACGACGAATGCTTCGCGTTACTCACCAGGAGCTGCGGCAGCCATTAGCGTTACTCTGTCCAACCTCGGTAGCAACTCCGTTTCAGGCACGGTTAATATCAATATCACGCAGCTCGGTGCCCTCACACAGGCTCTCACGCCACAGGGCTTTTCCCTCGCCGCTAGTCAAAGCACGACGCAGACCTTTACCTGGACCACTCCGAACAAAGATTTCACAGGCTATTTGGTGCAAGCTACAGCCTCCGACAACAACAACGCGACGCTCGGATCCATGAACTCGGCTATTGATGTGTCTTCGAACTGGATCAGGTTCCCGCGTTACGGCTATATGACATCGAACATTTTCGGAACGTCGTCACCGAATTCCGCGAATATTATCGGCAGCATGACGCAATATCATATCGATGGAATTCAATATTACGACTGGCAGTGGAAACACCATATCCCGCTCTCGGGTACGGTCGCCAGTCCATCAACTTCTTGGATCGATGATGGGAGCGACGCCACCATCTACGCTTCCTCTGTCAAAGGCCTCATCGCTGCCGGTCATGCAAACAATATAGTCGCTATGGCCTACAACTCGATCTACTCTGCTTTGAACGGCACGGACGGCTTTAGCGCGTACTGGCAGGACGGTAGCGGAGTCTCTCAATCCTGGGGGCTATACGCGAGTAGCAACGGCCTGAGTGGTGCCATGCTCTCCTTCTATCAGTGGCAGTACATGGATCCCACAAACACACAGTGGCAGCAGTATTTGTTGAACAGAGAGATACAGGCAATACAGGCTTTCGGTTTTGATGGGTTCCATGCCGACTGCTTTGGCGACATCAACGAGATCGGATATACGTCGACCGGCGTACCAGCCGGTGTCACCAACGACACTTGCGCAACTGATACGAACGGTTGGGATAGCACGATCTTCCTGAATAACAACGCGGGATCACCAAATTTCGTAAATGGTACGTTCCCAAGGTTTCTTCAGTACGCGAAAAGCCAGTTGGGAAGCTCTTACCTGATTTTCAACCCGGTCAGTTTCGATCACGCACATTGTGAGGTCGACGCGAGCCCGGTGGACATTCTCTACACAGAGCTATGGCCCAACGCCGATCAATTCATTACCTATCAGACGCTAAAAGAAGCTATTGACACAGCTCGCACAGAAAGCCAGGCAGCGACTGGGACGGCCAAATCCCTGGTTGTCGCTGCATATGTTGATTACAACCCAAGCTCAGGAGTCGGCAGCGGATTTAACCTACCTGATGTTCTGCTCCTCGACGCAACGCTGTTCGCAAGTGGTGGTTCGCATATAGAAATAGGCGATGGCGCCAACATGATGAATCAAGTGAATTGGCCGACGAACTCAATCCCGATGGCCTCAACGCCGGCACTCCCCGCCGAAGTTCTCACGTATTACAACTTTCTAACGGCTTACGAGAACCTTCTGCGCGATGGACAAAGCGACACGACTCAGATTGTTTCTATCGCTGGGCAGACTGTTGCCAGCAGTGCTACACCGAACAGCATATGGGCTTTCACCAAGAGTGATAGTACACATGAGATTCTGCATCTCATCAACTTGTCCGGCGAGAATAGCACCGATTGGCAGACCGGCGCTTGCGAAGGCTGCATCTATACATCGCCACATCCCACACCAACCGCAGCCACCAATCTTACAGTGAAGTATTACAACATTAACCCGATCCAGTCGGTTTCCTTAGCTTCACCGGATATCTCCGGTGGAACTTCAGCCACCCTAGCGTTCACGAACGGCTCGGACAGCAGCGGTTCCTATATTACATTTACCATTCCCTCCCTTCAGTATTGGGACATGGTGTACATGACGAACCAATAGTGGCCTAATTAAGACGATGTTCCGCAGGGGACGAATATGATGTTCGACGGCTGCCGCGAAACCCGGTGAATTGGTTGTCGAGCCCCATCGAGCCAAGTTGAAGTAATGTTCGCAGGTCGATCAAGTGGACAGTGTGGACTCTCGTTCCCTCATCGCGAAAATTGAAAGAAGTTGACATTTACGGCTGAATCCGGGAACACCATGTAGAGATTGTGCTTCCCGCGGGCCCCGTTCACCGTGAGAGAAGCCGTTCTCCATGACTGCCAACCATTTGTGTTAGCGATTGTGTCACTCGCAATCAGTGGACCCGTAGGGCTATCCAGACGGAACTCAATTGCGCCGCCAATTGCTGTAGCTATGCGCACCTCTAACTTACTTGCTCCCTCACCAAAGGCGACGTCGTCATACTCAACCCACCTACGGCAGCACGCGTTCCCAACGATCGCGCCGGGAGCTGAATCAAAGGAATCAAGCACCCCCACGCCACCCATGGACGAGTTGTCGTATGTTGCCGCTGCAATTTGGGCAAAGGGATTGATACTGTAATCCTCAGACGCGAGCTGGCTGGTTTCAAGATAAATCATGTCCCAGTAGTAGAGTTCCGGCAGAGTAAATTGCACATAGTTTCCTGAAGCGTCCGACCCGGTCGTATAAGGAAGTTGCTCCGACTTCCCGTGATCCAAATCCGGCGATGCAACCATCAACCGCGAGGTCCCCGGAATGATGACGCCGTTATAGTTGAACTTCACCTTCAAGTTGTGGAAGCGGGGAGGTGCCTTGTACGTTGCATCGTCGTCGCGCCACAGTGTGGATGTATTGCCGGCAAGATTGATGAGATGAAGAATCTGAAATCCCGCTTTTTCCTTGGGAAGGATCCAGACGGATCCTGAGCTGCCATTCCTATTGGTGGGGGCGCCCACGATCTCAACGCTATTCGGAATATCTGTAACGCCATAACGGAGAAGGTTCTCGTAAGCGACCCCGAAGTTAGCAATATCCAGATCTGCTTCCTCCAACGACGACGACATTCTCAACATTTTTCCTGGCCAATAAATGCTGGAGAGCATCTTGTCTTTGTCTCCCATTTCCAGGTGAATTCCGCCGGCCGCAAGCATGCTGTCGTCCACCAGGCGAACTGATGCCTCGTCGAAATAGCAGTCCGCGCAGTCACGGTGATTTCCGGCGTAAGCCGTATTCATGTATGCAGGAAAAACAATCGGCTTGGAAGAGTAGGTCCGGGCTTCTTTCGTCGCTACATTTAGCTCCGCGTAATTCTCGGTCTCTTGCCACAGTTCGGAGTATAAGAAGTCAACGTTCGCGGTGCTTGCCATGCTGGCTTGACTCCAACGCCCGACATTATTGAATAGAACAGAGTGATTTCCTATTGCAGCCTTCGCGCTGTTCGTAAACGTTGCAAAATAGTTGCCAAGCCAGGACGGGTTCCCTTCGAAGTCGTATTCGATCGCCGTATCCCCAAGCGTGTCAATGTGCCAGCCATCGTAAGGAAGGTGATCTAGAAGCTGTACCTCGCCCTGTGGTCCGTTAAATAGCAAATTCTGCCAACCGCTATTGTTCGGGTTCATCTCCATCAGGCCAGGCGTGGCCCAGGATTTCGACCATCCGCCGTACCCCGTCTGATTCGCCATCGCGCACTTCGGAGCGCACTTGGAGCTGAACTGTCCCCAGGATAGCTGCGCACCGCTTCCATCGGTCTGATAGTCGGCATAGGCTCCATTCCACAAGTTATAGTCCATCGCTTTCATACCGTAGCGGTGGGCCGCGTTAATCAGGCCCAGTACAACCCTGCGGTCAATGATGGTATTCGAAAGGTTCGGCCATGAACTGTTCGGCGAGTATGGTCGGTGATGCTGAAAGTTCACGTCGTAAAATTGCAACCCGTTGATGTGGTAAGTATTCAAGGCCTGCACAATCGCCAAGATGTCAGTGCCTGCCGTGAACTCGGTAACATAACCATAGCGCGGGAATTTACTCCAATCGCTCGAAACATCAATCGCTCCGCCAGCAGAATCGAGCAGCGCGCCGCTCCCGTCCAAGGCTCGAATCGATAGAAGATAACCACGATAATTCGTTCGTGGCGGCTGGATAGTAAAAGTCAGCGTCGTTGAATCCCCTGAACTCAGACCGCGCACACTCTGGGAGTAAGTGCCACCGATGGGAATGCCGAGACGACTCATATCAAGAGTGATGGATCCCGTAAACGGTCGTGCTGTCGTATTCTTGAGCGTTACATACACAAGAACGCTACTTCCCGGCTGATAAGCCGCGCGATCGTAATTTACGACGTGAATGAGCGGCCCATTGAGCGTCCCGCCAAATGCGGGCGGCATGGCAAAGAGGAAGGACCCAAGTACCCCGGCAAGCGCGACGACCCAAGGAATCCAACCGCGAATTGAACGTTTCATAGGCCCTTTGCAATTCCTTTCTTCGCAGAATCAATTGATGTCCAAAGGGAAGAGATGTCTTCGAGAGATTTTCCACGAGTTTCTGGCAGATATCGATATACAAAGACAAAAGTCATCGCAGACAGAACTGCATATACGCAGAAGGCTCCCGATGGCCCAATGTAATGAATGAGTGACAGGAAGCTTATCGTTACCAGCAGACAAGCAATCCATAGGGCGACGATGGCTACCGAGACCGCGCGTCCTCGGACCGTAGACGGAAAGATCTCGGAAATGTACACCCATGTCACCGGACCGAGCCCCACTGCGAAGCACGCAACATAACCAAGGATGCTTGCTGTGACCAACAAAACGGCGATATGTTGCATCTCAAACAATCCAGCAAGCAGAAAGAGACATGCCGCCATCCCGGCCGACGTCCAGAGAAGCAACGGGCGCCGACCCACACGATCCAGCCACCAGATAGAGAGAACGGTGCCAACCACGTTAACCACGCCGATAGCTACATTGGCGCCAATCGCAGACGCTGCCCGTTGTTGCATATGCTCACTGAAAAGGACAGCGCCGTAATAAAGAATTGTATTAATGCCGGTGATCTGCTGAAGTAAGGCGAGCATCACGGCGATCTTCAATGGCTTCCGAAGTTCAGGGGAACTGAGCCGAACGTGCGCGTGGCGCTCCTCACGTAGAGAGACCTCGATTTGCTGGAGTTCGGCGGCGCCCTCCGGCCCCGCAATTGCTGCCAGGACGTTGCGTGCCTGAACCGTTCTTCCAGCTTTTGCAAGCCACCGCGGGCTCTCAGGAATCAGGTAGACACCGATGAAGAGTCCGATTGCTGGAACCAAACCCGCTCCAAACATCCAGCGCCATGCTGCTGGCCCGAGTAACGCCAGTCGCCAGCAGAGAAAATAGGAGCCAAGAATTCCAAGGACGATGGCGAGTTGATTAAGCGTGACAAGGCGGCCGCGAGTCGATGGCGGGGCAATCTCCGAAATATAAACGGGGGCCAGCGTCGAACCCACACCGATACCCAACCCGCCGACAAATCTCGCCAACTCAAACTGCCATAGGTTGTTCGGGATGGCCGCACCGATCGACGAAATTGCAAATAGAAATGCCGTCCAGCCCAGCATTTTTTTGCGGCCAAAGCGATCTCCCATCCAGCCGCCGGCGGCGGCGCCAAATACCGCGCCTGTAATCAGAGCTCCTGCGGCGGTCTCCGTCTGAAAATTGGATAAATGAAACTGCGCTCGGAACAGTAATAGGCCACCGTTGACTACAGCTGTGTCGAACCCGAAGAGCAGACCTGAGAGGGCGGCAACGGCCGCAACCAACGTGGCATACGACTTGTGCCGCGTCCCGACATTAGCCGTGATCGGAATCACCCCCATGCCGTCTCCAAGCCTACTGCTTCCAACTCAGTGACCACTGGCGTAATGTTGGGTCAAGCGTTACCAAATCGCCCGAACGCTTCGATTGGACGCCTTCGGTCGCTGTCAGGTGGAATCTGCCGCCAAGCGCGGCGGGAATCGACACAATCTCGGGTACGGGGCCGTCTCCCCGCCGGAACGAGAGCCGCCAGCCTCGCCGGCGATCGAGCGGTTCGAATTGCAGGTCCAACCGTCCGAACCGTGTAGGCGTTGCGTTCAACGTGTATGGTTTGCCCGGTGCGAGTTCTCCTTCGGTAATTCCGGCAAGCAATCGCAAACTTAAGCCATCTTCCAGCGCAAACATGTGGCGGATGTATCGTATGCACTCGGCGCTGGCCCAGTTGTGTGGCATGTCCCCAACATACGACCCCACCAGCGCGTCCTGAAGGGGCTGCTCCTCCCTCCAGCAATACTGTGGGCTGGCATGATTTAGGAAACCGATGAACGTATCGTGAGCTGCCTGCCTCATACCGAGCCAAAGATATACCTCGGCGACGAACGCCGCGTTATAGGTCCAGATCGATTCGTGGTGGCTCCATCCTGTCTCAGAAGGGACGCCCTCGCGCCGTACTGCCTCCATCAGCGCCACATGCCCTGTCAGAATTGGGTGGTTTCGATCGAAGACGCGCCCAGGAAAGATGGTGTGAGAAAGCGCCCACTGCGCGCATTGTGGTCGCGGACGATCCCATGGATCCGGCAAGTCCCAGGCTGGATCTTCTTTCAGCAACATGGGAAGATACCGAAATTCGCCATCGTACGTTCGCATTTCCTGTTGAGCTGCTTTATCTAAAGCCCCATAAAGTTCCACAAAGAGCTTGGTTGCTGCAGCAACCCTCGGAAGCTTCTGCTGCTCGCCGGCTGCACCGATAGCTTTGAGGCCTGCGATGCTCCAGAGTGTGTTGGTAACTTCGTTCCTGGTGCCGTCGAACCCACCATCGGCGAAGCCCTGGGGGAGCAGCCCATACCTTCCCAAGGCACTTCCTTCGGCCCGCGCACGTGCTCGCAACGAATTGAGAAACTGAATAGCGGCTACTATGTTTGGTTCCAGTTCATGGAGGAGGCTCCAATCCTGGCTAAGCTCGCACTGTCGCACCACGCTGAACATGGCGATCGCCGTGTCTTTGTAATGCTCCTTTCCGCCGGCAGCAACAATCTGCCCGCTGGGCTGCTGTTTACTCCAAGTGGTCCTCAAGCCTTCAATCGCTTCCCGGTCGTAACCCAGGTAGCGAGCCGCTTCCAGGATGAAGTTTCCATCCACAACCCAGAGTCCGCGATAGCAAGTCGGTCCAACCTGAAAAGTCAACTTGTCATCCTTGATCTCCCGCGCTTGCAGAATATTACGCGCGCAGGCAGCCACGAATTCGCCCTGTCGTCCGGGCACACTCCAGGAAACGGGATTGTGAAATGGCGACCAAGACTCCCAAAAACTACGAGCCGCCTCCAATAGTTGCTCTGGTGAGTTCAATCCCTCCACGATCTTTTCCGCGCTTTGGCCTGCCTGGGGAAAACGAAAAAAGGCGCGGTAGGGCTGCGCGTCCGTGGCTACACCGCGATGGAGAGTCAATTGCTGCTGCGTTGGCGTGTCCACATCGAAGATCGTTCCACTTACCGTTCCTTGACTCGGGTTGTTGAAGACCCGTCCAACGAGAAGAATCTCTTTCGTCTTCACCCGGCTCATGAGCAGGTTGTACCGGTCTGCCTTCAACTGGTACTGCTGCTCGGATTCAATTTGTACGATCGGAACGACATTCACAGACTGCTCACCACGAGAGCGAACCTCCATAAGAACGTTGTCAATCCGACCCTCCGCCGGAATGTTGGTTGCAAAGGTCGTGAGCGTTATCACGGCGTCGGTTCGTTCCAGCACCGTCCGAACGATCGGAATCGAAGGTGACTCCAGGCTCTGTTGCATCACCTTCGCCTGTTGCATCCCGTATAGCCCAAAGCTACATTTCAGTGGAAAGTAGAACACTCCCGCACTCATGTCGTACCCATAAAGCAGTTGTCCGCTCTCGTTGATCAAGCTCTTGTGCGGGTCGTCCGGAAAGCAGAAAGCGGTCTGTCGCAGCACTGGCGAATCCCGGAAATCAATGGGCGTTCGCTGTTCTTGAACGGCCGCAGATGAAGCCGTTTGCGGCGTCGACGGATTCTCCACTGTGGCCTGAGCCATCAACTCTGGCATCAGCTTTCCAGAAGTAATCGCGCCACCGGTGGCTAACGCAGCGCCCAGAAATTCTCTGCGGTTCACAGTTTTCATATCCTCAACATCCTGACGAAACAATGATTCGTTGTCAAGCTTTATGGCTTAATCGATCATAGTTCACGATCGATTATAGACAAATACACCATTATCTGCTACGTTAGATTCATTGCTGACCGAGACGGAAGTCCGTCTCTGCGCCTGGAGAGTGTTTCATGCAGCAGAATCCTTCAATTGATTGGCAAACCGGACTTGTTAACGGGCCTAATGTTCAAACCTCGACGAAAACCTTGGGGCAGATTCGGCCACTCTTTCATGATCAGGCTGCGGCCGGGAAGATCCCGTCCGACCAGGAACTATACCGAGTCCAGGTCTACGCGCCGGTTCCAGACGGTACAGAGGGCGGTCTGTATTGGGGGACCACCACCGTGCTACCCGGCAAGGTTGGCGATGAGTACTACATGACGAAAGGTCACTTCCACCACATTCGAAATCGAGCAGAGTACTACGCAACCGTCCAGGGCCAGGGTGCCCTCCTACTGATGGGGGAGGATGGCATCACGCGCAGCGAGACAATGCAGCCTGGTTCCGTCCTGTACATCCCTGCAGCTACCGCCCACCGTGTCGCGAATACTGGATCCATGCCGCTGGTCTTTATTGCCTGCTGGCCGAGCGATGCGGGGCACGATTACGAGACTATTGAGCGCGATGGCTTCAGTGCGCGCATGCTGGAGCGTAACGGAGTTCCAGTGCTTGTTTCCAGAGGCTAACGAATGCTGGCTGTCGCTCTCGACTTAGGCGGATCGCACCTCAGCTGCGCGGTTGTGAACGACCGTGACCTTATCGCTAAACAGGAAATCCGCGTCGATCCGTCAAGCTTTCGCCAGCTCCTTCCATCGCTCAAGGAGTTAGTCGAGAGGGTCACGGGCATTGCAGCCGTGGATCTACGTACATGCGCTGGCGTCGTAGTCGGCTTTCCTGGGATCGTCGATTCGCGCACCGGACTGGTGGTCGCCACCAATGCCAAGTTCAACGATGCAGTAGGGCTCGATCTACCAAGGTGGGCGGCTTCGGCCTTTCCAGTTCCGTTCTTTCTTGAAAACGACGCACGCCTGGCCTTGCTGGGAGAGCATTTGTGCGGTGCTGCAGAAAACGTGGAAGACGTCGTCCTCGTTGCTCTGGGCACTGGCATCGGCGCTGCCGCAATGGTAGGTGGCAAGCCTCTACGCGGCAAATACGATCAGTCCGGCTGCTTGGGCGGCCATTTGCCGGTGGTGCTAGGAGGTCGCCCGTGTACCTGCGGCAATATCGGGTGCGCAGAGGCAGAAGCGTCGACGTGGGCCCTTCCGTATGTATGTAGAGATTGGCCAGGCTTCGAGCTAAGCCGACTTGCGTCGTCGCAAGACACCCAATTCCTCGATCTCTTCGCCGCTGCTGATGCAGACGATCGCGTGGCGAAAGAAATTCTCACCCACTGTATCGATGTGTGGTCCGCCTTGGCGATAGGCCTCATTCACGCCTACTCGCCAGAAGTGCTGGTCTTCAGCGGAGGAGTTATGGCGCGAGCCGCCGCAATCCTCCCGACCATACGTGCTCACGTAGAGCGTCACGCATGGACTCCCCGCGGCACAGTCGAGATCAAGGCCGCCGTGCTTAAATCTTCAGCCTCGCTTCACGGGGCAGTCCCCCTTCTTAAGGAGATTCTTGGTTGACTTCGCCGGGCTCAACATACGATAAGCTTCCGTTCGTCATCGTCACGGAAAACGATGCCGACTGCCACGTTGGATGGGACGATATCGGCGACGCGCTGCAGACTCGCTCCGGCTTGGTGGCGGTCGAACTATATCCTGGTTGCAATGCGGATCAGATCACCTTCCACCTCGTGTCCGTTTTGCGCCCGAACCTAGTGCTGCGCAGCGACGTCGCGCTCCTCAGTCCGAGCGAACTAGACGACAAGTTCAAGGACGCTTTAGGGGACGATGCCGTCTTCGCATTCATGCAGTGTTGGCAGCTGGAGGATTTCTTTTCCGCGGATAAGCTAGAAAACCTTCGTCGAAAGGCCGCGTTGCCCAATGCGACCATACTCGTGATCGGGACCGGAGCATCCCTCATTGCTCCAAATCCGGACTGCCTGATCTACGCTGACCTGGCGCGTTGGGAGATTCAGAAACGGCAGAGATCTCACCATATCGGCAACCTTGGCGCCAACAATGCCGAGGCACGTGCAGCCGCATTATATAAGCGCGCATTCTTCATCGATTGGCGCGCGGCCGACCGACTCAAAGCTCAATTGCTGCAGCGCATTGATTTCCTTCTGGACACAAATAACGAGACGGAGCCGAAGTTGATTTCCGGCCACCATCTGCGTCGAGGTCTGCAAAATGCTGTCAGCGGACCTTTCCGCGTAGTGCCGTTTTTCGACCCTGGCCCATGGGGCGGCCAATGGATGAAGAAAGCCTTCGACTTGCCCGACGGCCCATCCAACTACGCTTGGGGATTTGATTGTGTCCCGGAAGAAAATAGCCTCATGCTCGGTTTTGGTAGTCGACGCGTTGAAATTCCTGCCCTGGACCTGGTCCTCTTGTACCCTCACGAACTGCTTGGGAAGAATATTGTCGATCATTTTGGTGCGGAGTTTCCGATTCGGTTCGATTTCCTCGATACCATGCAGGGCGGAAACTTGTCGCTCCAGGTACATCCCTTGCGGCAATATATTCGCGATACCTTTGGCATGGATTACACCCAGGACGAAAGCTATTACATGCTGCAGGCAGCCGAGGATGGCGTCGTCTACCTCGGGCTGAAAGAAAACATCGACCGGTATGAAATGGGGCGCGACCTGCGCCGTGCCCAACAGGATCCGGATACGCCTTTTGAGGCCGAACAGTATGTGAATCGATGGCCAGCCAGCAAGCATGACCATTTTCTGATCCCAGCCGGGACCATCCACTGTTCCGGCCGAAACGGAGTGGTGCTCGAGATAAGTGCCACTCCCTACATCTTTACGTTCAAGCTGTGGGATTGGGGTCGGATGGGGCTCGACGGCAAGCCTCGCCCGATCCATCTTGAGTATGGCCTGGACAATATCCAGTGGGACCGTACCACGTCATGGGTGCGCGACCACCTCGTCAACCAAGTACAGGAAATTGCTTACTCCGAAGACTGGCGCGAAGAGAAAACCGGACTTCATAAGTTGGAATTCATCGAGACTCGGCGTCACTGGTTTACCGGACCGGTATCGCACGATACCGCGGGCACCGTAAATGTTCTCAACCTTGTCGAAGGGGAGCAGGCAATCGTCGAGAGTCCTGTAGGGGCCTTCGCCCCGTTCACCGTGCACTATGGGGAGACCTTTATCGTGCCGGCGCAGGTCGGCGCCTACACCATTCGTCCAGCATTCTCCACCACGAATCCGCTAGCTACCATAAAGGCCTTCGTCAGAGAGTTAGAACAATGACCCATTTCCCTTTGGATGTCTCTGTTAAGAAAGATGAACTAGCCTTCGACTACGGCCCTGGCGTCGTCGGCCCCCCGGTAGAATTTCGTCGGCTCGACGCTATCCGTCCGAGCCTAATGGACCCTCATTGTTCCGGCCCAGATCCGGTTTATGGTATCGCGATGGACGTGGCGCGAGAGCGTGATCTGCCGGTCTTGAATGAGCGAATGCTACTCTATGGCATTGTTGCCTACGCTGCCGGTCGACTCGGCCACGAACCTACGCGAAGCCAGGGGCATATACACGCGATCGCACCCCATAGCGGCTGGTCCCCTCCGGAACTGTTCGAGATCATCGAAGGCAGCGCGCTTATCTATGCCCAGCAGACGGCGGACGATGATCCCGGTCCCTGTATTGCCGTTACCGCGCAGACTGGCGATAAGGTCGTCGTGCCGCCCGGCTGGGCCCACTGCGTTATCAATGCGGATCCAAATCGTCGCATGGTGTTCGGTGCATGGTGCGATCGGCAGTATGGCTTCCTCTACGACGGAGTTCGCCGGCACAAAGGTCTGGCATGGTTTCCCGTGCTTTCTGCAACGGACGAGATCGAATGGCGCGCCAATCCCGCCTACTGTCGTAGCCGGTTGGATATTCATCCTGCGCGAGATTACCCAGAACTAGACCTATCGGCATCAGAAGGTCTTTACGAGCAATTCCTTAGGGATCCGGATTCGATTATGTGGGTCTCTGATCCCGTACGCAAGCAAGCCATCTGGGATATCTTCCGGCCTTAGCCTCTCAACCGCGACTATGAATATCTTCTTTCGCACCCGATTAGCGCTGTATCTGGCGACAGATCACGCCCGTACTCAGCAGCTTCATATTCCCGTTTTCTCAAATGGCTCGGCTCCAAACGACGTTCTGGGGACCTTCGGGCGCCCATCTGAACGCCAAGAAGTTTCCAACAACCCACGGGCGCCAATGACGCACCGGAGATGAGGAAATTCGTCAAGCCAGTGATTTGAAGCGTAGAAAAAGCGCTAATTGGCCGCCACTCTCAGACCAGTCTCACTTCCTCTTAGGGATAGACCCGCAATGATAATTCCTTGTTCGGGCGGAAATATCTTAGTGATTCGAGGAGTTGCTTTCCTTTTATTAGTCACCCAGCAAGACTGATTAAGGTTCGTAAATGAGTGAAGCAGAAACCTAGCCGCGTCGGATAACATGGTCTGCGTAACGCTCTACTTGCGTCAAGCATGAACGGGAGCACTGATGCCGCTGATTGTTTACGACCCTACCGAGACGACCAAGACGAGATTTGTTGAGTTCTGGTCGGCCCGGTACAAGGGCTACGACGAGGACTTCTACCAAAAGAACATCGGTAAGCAACTCACCAAGCAACGAATACTGGATTGGTATGAGTGGAAGAACGGAATGCCTCTGGCTCCGCTCAAGCTTACGTCAGTGATCACTAATTTCGTGAGTCGTCGCAACGAACTCGATGAGGTCTCGCCCGGGGTGACCGCGGAGGAGTTCCTCCGGCGATTCGCTAGTGGCGGGGTTGTATGGAGAATCTTCTGGCTCCATATTTGGCAGCCACGTAACTTTCCAATTTACGATCAGCACGTTTATCGCGCCATGCGATTCATCCAGGGCGGCGAAAAGAAGGAGATCTCGAAGAAGGATTCGGAGAAGATCCACTCATACGTCGACGAGTATTTGCCCTTTTACGCTCGGTTCGATGGGTTCAACCATCGTGAGGTCGACAAGGCCCTCTGGTCCTTCGGTGAGTTCCTGGGGCAGAACAACTTTCCGTTAAGATCTGCGCGGCCCTCCGCTCGGTGAAAGCCTATCAGTCGGCGGTGGATGGGCCGATTCGCTCTTTCGGATTGATTGTGCCGCAGCCGCGCGCCGTGCGGCCAAGTCTACGAACTGCAAACTGGCCTCCCGCAATTGTCGGACTTTTTGGAATCTGTAGCCCGTTAGATGATCCCCGGTGTGAGCCCCAAGATTGATGGGTTTGGAATGACTATTACGGAGCATTTTGGGATCAGGACGGTGGGAGACTATTCCTGTGATCTGATTGCCGACGATGGTGCGAGGCTCTTCATCGACGGCAGTTTGATCAAGCCGCCCGTCGGCGAGTGCTGGGTGTACAACCTCTAGGACTTCACGCTCCCTGCCTAAGCATTTTGGCTGCACTATACCTGGCATAAGCGGACTACCGTCTCAAGGAGAGTTACCTCCAGTGAATGGTATGAGATCCCCTGGTTGATCTGCTTGTCGCCAGCAACTGCCGTAAAACGAGGTTACTGAAACTGCGGGCGCCCAAATCCCGGAGATATCCAACGACCCACCTGGCGCCAGCGGCGCGGGAGCAGAAAGACCTAACATTGGCGCTGAATTGAAGCGGGGAATTGCCAAATTACATGGAGGTCGCAAAGGCGGTCCACCGCTTCCACAGGCGGCGATGAGCAATTTGGGTTCCGTGTTCCCGGAAGGAAAGCTCCCTGATGCCACGATTTAATTCCCTGTTCTTATTGTCGTCGGGAGTCTTCCTCGCATCCGTAAAGTCCAAAAGATACGGCGTTTAGGGTTTTGGGGTTGGGACACAAGCGTCCATATTCCCTAAAATCGCTGTTATTTTCCCTGTTAGCAGGGAATGCGGGTGGAGACGGGTTTGACTCGGACTGCATCCACCGCCAGTTTCTCTAAATTCCCTGCAATCAGGTGAAAATGAGATCCTCCCCCTCTCTGTGACATCTTCTTCCGGCGATAACCGATTTGATCGCTGCTTTAGGGCAGTAGCCCTTAGGAGCATAGAGTGAAAACCCGAAGCGTCCGCCTGTCTATAAGAATCGGTTTGTCGACGGACGAAGTGTCTTCGCGGACCCTGTCTTGAATCGAAACCGCACCCTGCGAACAGGGTAGCCGCGCTGGTGATCTAGGCCCTATTGAAAGTGGCGTTTTAGCCAACTTCATCCGGTTGGACGGGACAGTCGCGAAGCTAGCCGAAAGTGGACTTTCCGGGATGTCACCCGAACGGCTATTGATGGCAGGCGAGCGTCGGGCAGTCATTACCTCCAAAGGTCCTGCTTTGAAATAGTCGGCGCTGATGGCGTATGCATGAAGACATGACTGTTTTCGAGGCCGCGTAGAGGTGCCCGCTCCTGTTACCGCCTAGCGTCTCTAGGAGGGACTCGAACAGTTGCGATTGCGAGGGGGTCGTCCCGGAGTTTCATGTACAACGTGGTTTGGAAAGTTGTTGACGGCATCGACATAACAAACGTTGGCTCGTCGAAGCCCGTGGGTACCGACGCGCCGGGTTCGAAACTCTCTGTCGGGCTGAAGGCCAGAGAAAGAAAGAGATCGCTGCCTTCAATCATGCAGGTGGGTGTATCGAAGTGGGTGCAGTGAACGGTCTTGATGTGCGGCAGGCGTACCAGTTTTCCCAGGGTAATCCAGCTGCCGGCTGCTCCGTCTCCCTGGACAGCGCGGAGACGCAACTCGCCGAACGCAGATTCTCCGAAGACCTTGTAGAGATCCACAGAGCCGACGACGGTGTGGTCATCCTGCAGGATGAGGCTCTCCGTTCTGAAGGAGAGGATGGTGTGGAGCGTGCCATCGTCGGTGGCCAATTCAATGGACTGCGAAAGCGGAAAGGGCTCTCCACTCTGGACAACAAAGTGGAGCGTGGAACGAAGGGGAATGTCCCGCTGCGAACCCAGGGTCACCTCAAGCTCTCCGTCGGACTGGGTCACGAAGGGTTGCATCGATAGCAGCTTGAGCATCGCGCTGGGATTTTCAGCCGAGGCTGGGACATTGATCACGCGACCATCCTTGAGGGTCACGACTGCTACCGTCGCGACGGCGGAGGATGGACGCGGAGCAGACCCGGAGCGAGACGCATGCAAATCGATGCTGCCAAGTTCTCCAGCCTGGGGCATCGGCGAAAAGACCTGGTCGCCTGCCGTCATCGATAGCACGTTATCCAAGCCCTTTCCGAAGAGTGTCGCTGTATCTCCGGCGTGGCTTATGAGTACTTTCGCCAGATGGGTTTCGGCGCTGTACACCGTGAGTGGCAGCGACTCCGGGGTGGTGGCGCCGTATTGTTGCACGGTCAGCGAATAGGCGCCGGGCTGTTTGCCTTCGAGTGGAATTTTGAGGTTCATCGTGTTGGGCGCACCGGAAGCCGGCGCGAACTTTACTGCTGCGCTTGAACCGTCCACGCTTGTGAGGGCCATGTGGCGGATGCATGCCGTATCGCTGCCCTGCAGGAGGATCTGCGCGTCTGTTCCTGCGACGAGAGTGTCGGTACCGGCAAGCCGCCAGTTGCCGCCGGCAGATCGTTGGAAGGTGAGGGTGGGTCCTGCAAATGCACGAAATCCCCAATAGCCGCGGAGTGTACCGCGCAATGTCGATGACGGCTGCGAAGCTTCGGAGCTAGAAACAGTTTGCAGGGCGCGGCCCAGTGGTGAGCCGTTCGGTATAAGCCCGCCCTCGAATGCGTCCGCGGTGACAAGCATGGTGGCCAACCCGGCGGACGGGCCGAAGTCGATGGAGAGGTCGTGGGCGAACGACGTGGAGAAGAGCAAAGGGTCGCCGCGCGTTGGCAACATCAGCGAAGGGTTCGCGAGGCAGAAGACCTGCGTCGGCGATGACGGCTGCAGCGTTGGCACACGCGGAGCCTGAATCGGCGGCAGAGCGATCACAATAACGGACTTCGTTTTGTTGAATGAGGGCGCAGCGTTCAGCTTGAGGTTCATGGTCTGGCCCTGCGGAAAGCTGATTGCTGGGATGTACTGGTATTGGGCGGTGCGGAGCATCACGGCCAGATGAACCAGGTCGATCAGCGTGCCAACGTAGGCGGAGTAGACAGCGTCGTCGCCCTGGGCTGCCTCGTTGAAAAAGTCTGAAGAAGCGCCGCTCGAGATTGCGTCGGCCATCGTTTGACCATGGCCGTCGTCAAGCAGCAGAGGAGCGCTGGTCAGGGTGAGGCAATCCACCTGGTCGGGCAGCGGCTGCTTGAAGCAGTCGGCGTTCGGCTTCAACGCCAGCGCAGCGGCGAGCTTTGCAGACCGTTCCCTGATCACCTTCTCATCGTCGGTTGCGACCGTTTGCATATTGGCGATGTAGCGTTCGATTCGCTGCTGCTCGAGCGACTCCTTGTTGAGGCCGATGCTTGCCCGGATAAACACGCCGGGATTCCCCTTCACGGCGGAGCGCAGGGTGTTGAAGTCGCCGCCAGTTTCGGGCGCGACGAATAGCATGGCGCACTGCGCACCGTCTGGAACGACGATCAAGGTGCCGTCAGGCGGGGTCGGCTTCCAGGTTTCAATTTTCGTGAACCAGTTGTCGGGCGGCTCGTTGGTTGTGCCCCGAAGGAAGGCCACGATGAGCAAGAGGTGATTCGACTGCGTGCTGGGAAGGTCTGTCTTGATGCGCAGCTGGTCGTTGGGTTGCAACTCCGGCACCCGGGCGATGGGCAAGGTTACGTTCCCGCGGGTGACATAGACATCGATCTTCGGTCCGGGAAGATCGAAGCGGGCGTCGTCCGCGCGGAGGAGCGGTGCCGCGCCTAACAGCAGGAGACACAGGATGCCTTTCGGAAATCTCATCACGATTGACTGTAGAGACAGGCGCTCGTGAAACCAATGACGGACATTACACAAACGGCATGAGTAGCTCCACACAGATTTCGTTGCGAGCGCACTGTTGTTTCGCGCTGCTGACATCGGGTCCGGCGTTGATCGCGGGGCATTGGACCGTGCGGAACCACATGGATGCGCCGTGCACAGATACATGCGGTCGCTATGTAGCTATACCGATGATGGGCCGGCTATCAACGCCTATCATCTGAGTCAGAGGCGGGTTTGAAAGTAACGGATGACGATTTTAATTGTGGAAGACAACCAGACGATCCGCAGGCTGATCCGACGCGCGATCAGCGATATCGCGGACAACATCTTCGAGTGTGAAGATGGAGCCGACGCGTTGACAGCGTACAAAGAGCATCGCCCCGACGTGGTGTTGATGGATGTGCGCATGCCGCGCCTGGATGGCCTGGCCGCGACCCGGCAGTTGCTCCAGCATGATTCCGGGGCGCTCATTGTGATTCTGACGGACTACAACGACGATGGGCTGCGCAGCGCAACTCGCGAAGCGGGGGCGTGCGCCTACGCGCTGAAGAACAATCTGACCGAACTCGACGGGGTAATCCGGGAAGCTCTGAGTAGCTGCCACGCCAGGAATTCGATACCAGGTGCGCTCTAGAGCAACCGCTCATGAAGCGCAGAACGATGCTGCAGGGCAAACCGCGCGAGCGCATTCGCTCCTTCGATATTGAGCTTGCGGCACATATTGGTGCGGTGGTTCTCGACTGTCCGGTAGTGAATTGACAGCGCGTCGCCAATCTCTTTACTCGAAAGTCCGTCCGAGATGAGACGAAGAATCTTCTTTTCGGACGGAGTGAGTACGTTGATATCCAGTCGCTGGACGCTTCCGGAGGGCTCTGCGTTTTGCTTGAGCAGAACCGCGGCCATCTTGGAGCCGATGTAGGTTCTGCCGGCGCACACAGCGTGAATGGCCGCGCCAACCTCGTCCGTCTCACTGCCCTTGAGCAGGTAGCCCTTGCCGCCGGCATCCATGGCGGCGCGCATCAGGTCCTCGTCGGCATGGAAGGTCATGAACACGACATGCGTCTCGATCTTCTGAGCCGACAACTCCCGCGCGACTCCAAGTCCATTGAGGCCTGGCATATCGATATCGAGAATCGCAACCGCGGGCCTGCGCTCGGCGATTTGACGCAACGCATCGTTGCCGTCTGCAGCCTCGGCAACCACGTGCAGACTCTTGTCTTCCTCGATCGTCGCTTTCAAACCTCGACGGACGACAGGATGGTCGTCCGCAATCAGGACTTCGATAATCTCGCTCATGTGGCGCGCTCACTTTCCAGTGGGAAGTGGAAGACAAGCAGGGTCCCGCCCCCGCTTTCGCTCTTAATCTGCAGCGTTCCATTCATCAGCATGGCGCGCTCGCGAAGGCCGGTTAGGCCGAAGCCTCCACCGCCCGGCCTGGGTTGACGTGGTTCACTTGGCAGCCCCTGGCCGTTATCGGAAATTGTGAGGACAACGGACGAACGGGTGCGGCGCGCTGTCACGGTGCCGTGGGTTGCATGAGCGTGCTTCACGATGTTGTTCACGCCCTCCTGCACGATGCGATAGACATTGATGCGCGAGTCTTCGGGGAACGCATCATCAATGTCTTCGATGTCGGCACTCAGTTCAATGTCCGATGCGCGCGCGACCTTTGTCAACATCGCCTGGATGGCCTTCGACAGCCCCAGGCGGTCAAGCTGGAAGGGCCTCAGCGCATAGGAAATTGCACGGGTTTCTTCGATTGCCTGCGTGGCCTCCGAGCTGATCTCTTCGATGGTTTGCTGCTTGTCGTCTTCAGTGAGCGACTTGCCCTTCGTCTTGAGCAGGAAGAGAGCGAGGTTATTGATAATGATCATGCGCTGGCCGAGGCTATCGTGTAACTCCGCAGCGATACGTCTCCGCTCACTTTCCTGGGAAGCAATGAGCTCGCGTGAGAATGCCTGCTGGGACGCTTGCTCTCGCGCCATTTGTCGCGCCCTGCGATTCCACAACAGCCACATGATCGCCATCGTGGTGAGGACGATGAGCGCGAAGAACCACGAGCGGCGATAGAAGGGTGGGACCACGGTTATCGGCAGCGTGCCGTCCACCAGGCTTTGAACTCCGTCACTGTTTCGTGCGGCCACGCGGAAGACGTAGTCACCGGGAGGAAGGTGCGTATAGTAAGCCGTTCGCCGGTGTCCAACTTCCTGCCAGCTCTCGTCGATGCCATCCAGCTTGTATCGGAATGAAATCTGTTCCGGTCTGGAATAGTTCAGCGCGGTGTACTGGACTTCGAGGTTGGTCTGTCCGGGCCGCATCACCACCTGGTTGAGCGCGGTCTGCGGCTTATGCTCAACCGCTGCTGATTCAATGACGACCTTTGGAGGCAAATTGTCGACGGACACGGAGTTCGGATCGACAATGGCGACGCCCTTCTCGGTCGGAAACCAGAGAAGTCCATGAGGATCTTTGGCGCCTGCGGGCCAGACTCCGCCATTACATTCCATGGTCAACATGCCGTCCGCCCTGCCGTAGGCGACCGAGTCGACCCGTGTTTCGCGTCCTTCCGCTACGTTGATCAGTTGTTGCCGGCTTACGCGGTAGATGCCCCGGTTGGAGCTGATCCAGAACCGCTGCTGATTATCCTCGAGGATCTGGAACGCTCCATTGTCATAGAGCCCTGAACCCTGATTGAAGACCACCCATTTGCCGTTGCGAAGCCATCCGATGCCACCATCGTAGGTTCCCACCCAGATGTCGCCTGCATGGTCTTCAACGATGGCGCGAATGTTATTGCTGGGCAAACCTTCCGTCTCTGTCCAGCGCGTCATCACGCCGTTGTGGAAGCGGGTGAGGCCGCCGTAGCCGCCAATCCATGTGTCTCCGCCGCGGTCCTCGAGAATCACGCGAACATCATCCGTTGCCAGGCCATCGCGCGTCGTCATCCAGCGCGAGTGGGATCCATCGAGGATGTACAAGCCCCTGGGAGTTCCAAACATCATGGAGCCATCTTGCATGGGTTGGATCACCTGAATGACGGGGAGGCTCTCGTGAGGCAGGCCAGCCGGGACTGTCAATCGTCCACGAGAGAATACTTTGACGCCGTCGTGAGAACCGACCCAGATGCGTCCCGAGCGATCTTCGGCAAGCGAGGTGACGAGTCCAGGAACGCCGTCGACCTTGGTGAAGGCTGTCACATGGCCGTCGTGCACGCGGGAGAGACCGGCGGGCCAGCTTCCGACCCACATGTCGCCTTCGCGCGATTCCATCACCGGATAGACGCCATCACTGGCCAGGCCTTGCGCTGAAGACAATGACTTGATCGATTGTCGCTGCACACGAAACAGGCCTTCGCCTTCAGAACCGACCCAGAGATTATCTTCGTCATCGCCGAATGCGACGTTGTACGGAATTCCCTTTTCAATGCCGTCCGATGGAAAGATGACGGTGCGCCTGAAGTCGGGCGCGATCTGCTCCTTCCAATTCTTTCGCGTGGAGCTGAGCCAGTCCGTTGTAACGGTTCCCTTTTCCTCGACCAGCGATCCGTCGACCAGTCTTCCCATGCGGCCGTCCGTAAGACCGAGCCACAAGACGCCGTCGCCGCCCATTGCGGCGCCTCGAATGCGCTCCGGCGGCAGGTTCTTTGGGAGTACGTAGGTGGTGAGGTGCCCGCGGGCGAAGCAGAGAAGAACGTTGTTCCGAATCGCCCAGAATCCTGTTCCGCCCCACCACAGAGGAACGAAACGCGTATCGTCCCGGTCGAAGGGCTCTCGTTCAAAGCGGCCCAGTTGAGGGGACCAACGGTACACCCTGTCGTCTGAGTCGACCCAGACGCCGCCCTGTTGATCGAAGGTGATGGCGCCAACGGAATGGGGACGAAGTCCATCTGCCTGGTCCATGGGTTGGAAGCGACCTGCGTGGTATCGGATCAGGTTGCCGTCTTCGCTCGACATCCAGAGGTCACCCCCGTCTCCCGTCGCAATCGACACAAAGCGGTTGGAGGTAATGCCGGGCGTGTTGCTCTTGTTGAAGACCGTAAAGTGAACGCCGTCGAACTTTGCAATTCCATCCAGCGTGGCCAGCCACAGGTAGCCATCATCCGCATGGACGATGCCGCGAACGCTGTTCTGCGGGAGTCCGGAGTCAGCCGTCCACTGCGTCGAGCGATACTGTGCGATTGCGCAACAGGCTACCGACAACAGGCACAGTGCTGCAAAAGGAATGAAAAGCGCGCAAGCAGGAGCGCTCACCCCTCGGCGAGGAAATTCTGGGCTAGCACGTGGAAAATGCGGTGCCTGCGGCATGCTGACCTTCCTCGACCACATCCGGAGTTGAGCGGGGATTTTCTCGAAATTGTACTCGTTCCGCGGGGTCGTCTCCACCCCCAATCCGTGCGGAAACGCACGGTCACTTCATGTAGCGGCACACCGCAAAACGTGTAGCCCCACGGATTTATTTATGAATGGCCGATGCCTACGATTAGGCATCAAGGAGATTCACCATGAGCGCAAAAAAAAGTACTTCCAAGGCTCTTGCACTACTCATTCCCGCTGGCGTGGTTGGCATTTCTGCCGCTCTCGCTGCAACCCAGGGTCAGGCGGAAGCGACACCCCCCCCGGCCAATACCCTATCGGTCGCGGACCGGCTGAGCGAAATCCGCGCCTCGGTCTCTTCCGTCAATGATGCCGTCTTCAAAGGCCCCAATGGAACGCCACTGATGCTTGCCGACTGGTTGAACGGCGGATTCGGATGGCGCAACGGTGGCTGGGGAAACGGCGGTTGGCGCAATGGCGGCTGGGGTAACGGCGGCTGGCACAACTGGGGAAATGGCGGCTGGCACAACTGGGGAAACGGTTGGCATAACTGGCATAACTTCTGGCACAACTGGTAGCGCCTCACCCTGACACCCCAATCGAAAGGACATAAAGAGATGTCGAGCACTGAGCCCAGGATTCAAACGATCGTTTTGCAGCCCACGCCGTTTTGCAACATTCGTTGCAAGTACTGCTATCTGCCAACTCGGGACGACACCTCGGTGATGAGCATCGACACCGTGAAGGCGAGCTTCGAGAAGGTCTTCGACTCACCCTATGCAGAAGGTCAGATCACGGTGATCTGGCATGCGGGCGAGCCGCTCGTACTGCCGGTTTCATACTACGAATCCGCCTTCGAGGCCATCGAACAACTGCGGCCTGCTGCGGTGGAGATTCGCCACTCGTTCCAGACGAACGGGACCCTGGTCACGAAGGAGTGGTGCGACCTGATTCGCCGTTGGAACGTTGGGGTGGGTGTCAGCATCGATGGTCCTCGTTCCATGCACGATGCCAACCGCGTCACCCGGTCGGGCAAAGGAACGTTCGACCGCGCAATCCGCGGAGCGCGCCTACTGAAAGAGGAAGGGATTCCGTTTCACGTGATCTCCGTGCTCTCAAAAGAAGGCCTCGAATGCCCGGACGAGCTGCATGCTTTCTATGTTGAAGAAGGAATCGAAGATGTCTGCTTCAACGTGGAAGAGTCCGAGGGCGATCACGTCTCGGAGTTGATGACGCTTTCGCGGGCCAGCATGCAGGAAAAATTCCGCGCATTTCTGCAACGGTTCTGGACCGTTTCCAGGAGCAACCCAGGCATCAACTTCATTCGCGAGATTGACGGGCTGATCCCACGCATCTTTCGTCCGGAAGAGGCCCAGGTAGGCAACGAACAGGTCGAGCCGCTTTACATGCTGAACATCGATTGCAACGGAAACGTGTCCTCGTTCTCGCCCGAACTGCTCGGCTACAAGAATGAGCGCTACAACAACTTCATCATCGGCAATGTGCACCAGCACACCATCGAACAGATGCTCGGCAGCTCCGCCATGCAGGCCATGGCCACCGACATCCGCGCGGGTGTTGAGGCCTGCAGGAAAGAATGCGGATATTTCTCGCTTTGCGGAGGCGGCGCGCCGGTCAACAAGCTGTCAGAGAACGGCACCTTCGCAAGCACGCAAACCTCGTTCTGCAACCTCGTGCAGATTACACCTGCCAACCTGATCCTCTCGGCCTTCGAACAGGTGGAAGCCAGCCTCACCAAGCGGAAATCGGGTAGGAAGGCAGGGCATTTGCCTGCCTTCGCCGGCCGTGCGGAAAGAGATCTGGAACTCGCCGCAGGCGCATGCGCCTAACTCTACTCACTGTCCCAAAAACCTAAGGAGCAACGACCATGCAAAATAGAATCAAGTTAGCCGCACTTCTCAATGCCGCGCTCATGCTGACTTGCGCCGGCAACGCACAAAGCAGTTCGCCGGTCGCCGTCAAAGCACCCAACCCACCGGAGGCAACATCGGCGCCCCGGCCTGACCAGAGCGAAGCACCGAGCACGGCTCCCGTCTTCTGGGTGAGCAGCGTGGAAGTCCTGCGCAGCACGCACGGTCCGCAATTGGATGTGGTTCGCGTGCGCGGCCTGGTTACAACCGAGGGCTGGGAAGCCGTTGAGCTCGTTCCCCTCACCAAGGGAACTCCGGCCGACGGCATCCTGGATCTCGCGCTGATCGCCGAAGCGCCGTCTGAGAATACCGCGCCGACGTCCTATCCCGAAGTTGAGGCGGTTTTCACCATCGAGCCCGGGCATCCCTTCAACGGAGTGCGGGTACATGGCGCTGCCAACCGCGTGGTGTTGAAGTCGATGCCCGGCTACGCAGAATCCGCTGCCCCGCCCAAAGATTGCACAAGCTGCGTCGGCAAGCTTTTCGTTCCCAAGGGCCAGACCGCGCCTGCCGGACGGGCGAAAGAGACCGTGGTTCAAGAAGAAGAATTGCCCGCCAAGCTACGCGTAATTCGTGAATCCGACGGCCTCGGCACCTTCGACTCGGACCCCAATCGTATAACGCTGCTGCTCAACGATAAGGGCGAGATCGTCATGGCGATGTGGGACTGACTTCCGCACACGCTCGATCCACACGTGCAAGCGAGTGCGGTGAATGAGGAGCTGCATCCTGCCGCTGCTGTTGCGCCCGAGCAGTAAAATCAGCGGGGCGCACAGGGTCAGCAGTTGCCACGGAAACACCGCACCAACAATATGAAGCCAAGGGACAGATGGATCACCGTTCCTCTGAGGCGCAGGAGGAACTCTTATGAAGCTCAAACGCATTGCCCTGCTGTTGCTTTCGATCGTAACCATGCTCCCGCTGAGCGCCAGCGGACTACCGTCGCAGGATCTGTAGCGAGCTCCGAACGTCACCGCGAACTGGGCCATCCGCTGTGTAGAACCACACTTCCATTTCGTGTAGCGACCTCTATTTCAGCCGCCCGACCGCTTCCGTACCCTTCAAGCAGGCCAACTGAGGCTAGGTCCTCCGACCAGCTGTTGACGGCGGCAGACGCCACCTTTACGAATCTCAAAATCTACTTCGAGGTAAAACGAAAATGAAACTCCGAATCAAGCTCTTGACCCTGGTTGCGAGCGTAACCTTCATCGCCACCGTGGCTGCAGCGCAGGCGCCGGTCGCCACTGTTGATCCCCAGGCTCACGGCAATCTCGCCTCTGCCCAGCAATCCATCATCGAAGCCTTCAATTTCATCAGCGCGTCACAGCGGGCGAACGACGACCAGCTTGGGGGCCACGCCGGCAGAGCAAAAGAACTCCTCCGCCAGGCCAACGATGAGATCAGCGCAGCGGCCGCCGTTGCAGATAGCCACCAGGATGGAGCGCTCGCCGCGCCTCCGCCAACCGCCGCCCCTCCCACTCCCACCGCTCCCCCACCTGCGCCGCCCAACCTCTCCGGCAACTGGACCATCTACGCCTACAACACGAACCAACCAGGAAGTTCGCTCAAACAGATCCAGATATCTCAGATGGGCAATATCATCTCGGGAACCTTCCACGGTCCCCATCAGCATGGCAAGCTGCAAGGCTGGGTGAGCGGGAATCATGTGGAGTTCAGCACCGATACCAACGACGTCCTCACCTTCCGCGGCGAAATCACGGCAACCGGCATGTCCGGCATGTACGGAGTTCATGGCCAGACAGCTCCGTGGACTGCTGAGCGCACGAATTGAGGGCGCGCCGCAACGCACAGCCGACTGGCGAGTGGCGGAGATAGAATCGGGCTCGGTGGGGCATTGCGGCTTGGCTGTGCGACTTCGGCGCCCCACCAAACTGGACAGCGCCTTATTGGGCGCTGTTTGCTGCGAGCAGGATGAAGTCGGCGACAGCTTCTGGGTGCGCGATCATGGAAGCATGACTCGCGGGGATGGACTGGACCGTGGCGTTCATTCGTTTGGCAAAGAACTCCTGGGCGGGCGGAGGAATCATCTGATCCATTGTGGAAACAAGATACCAGGATGGGACGGTCTTCCACGCTGGTACACCTGCCTTGTCTGTAAAGCTGGTGACGCTTAGCGGATTCTGGACCGCCGCCATCACGGCTGCTTCGCCTTCGCTGGCGTCTGCGACGAAAGCCTTGTGGAACCCTTCGCGCTTGATCCAAAGAAAGCCATTGCTGTCCGACTTGATCTGAGATGCGCCGAAGGGCGGAGGGCCCTGCTTGCTGAGTGCGTCGAGGCTTTCCCCTTCGTCAACTCCGAAGGCGGCGATGTAGACGAGAGCCTTGACTTCGGGGGAGTCGGTCGCCGCGCCCGAGATCACAGCACCGCCGTAGGAATGTCCGACCAGAACTGTCGGGCCGTCCTGAAGTGCGAGAAGGCGCCGAGTGGTGGCAATATCGTTTGCGAGTGAGGTCAGGGGGAGTTGAACGGCTGAGGCATTCGCGCCCTTGCCTTGTAACGCAGCGATGACTTTGCTCCAGCTTGAGCCGTCGGCCCACGCACCGTGCACTAAGACCACATTTGCTTTCGTATTCATTTGTTCTCCAGATAGGAAAAAGTTGGATGAGAGAGAGGGGTGCTCGGCGATCGACGCTGTGAAACTCCCTCTATTCATCACACTAGGCGCAAGTACGTGAGTCGCCCAGACCAGTTCGAGGTGGCGGCATATAGCCCTATTGGGATGTCAATCGCGGGAATAGAGCGGGCCATGCATTTTGTAGTTGGCTACCATCTGTTGTCGATGATCATCGGTCTCCACCGCGGAGCAGAGGGGAGTATGCGCACAAGAGGGCAAAGTTCTATCTCACCGGCGGAAGACTGTAGAATGTCTTGGCCAGCTATTAAAATTTCCAGCTCGGCCGCTCCGTTCGGCCCCGCAATGCAATCGATTTCGTCGAGAGTGTCAACCACCAATCATGATGGAGGCGTATGCTCCCTGCCAACCGCAGTCTCAGCGCCGGAAAATTTCGATCGGCTGTGCTGCTCGGATTAGTGAGTGTGCTGTTCGGCGGGTGCCGCTCGAGGATGGTGTCGTCCAAACCGACGCTCCAAATCACACAAGTTCCCGCCGCTAACCCAGGCGGTCCAGTGCAGATGGACTTTATTGAGGGACGTGTAAACGGCGCCAAACCTGGCCAACAGATCGTGTTGTACGCGTACAGCGGAATCTGGTGGATTCAGCCATTTGCAAGCCACGAATTTACTAAAATTCAGCCAGACGCGACATGGCGAAATTCTACGCACCTGGGCACGCAATACGGCGCAATCCTGGTAGAACCTGGATACCATCCGCTAACAAAGATCGCGAACTTGCCTGTGGAAGGTAACGGGGTGGTGGCTGTCGCAACGGCAGCAGGCAGACCCGCTGCGCCAATCGTTTCAAAGGTCATCCACTTCAGCGGATACGACTGGACGGTGCAGACCGCGGCGAGCGATCGAGGAGGCAGACCGAACGTCTACGATCCGAGCAACGCCTGGACGGACACGAGTGGTTTTCTTCACCTCCGGATGCAGGAGCGCGACGGCGTCTGGACTTGCGCCGAGGTGAGCCTAAATCGCAGTCTGGGCTATGGATCCTACATTTTTGTGGTTCAGGATGTGAGCCATTTAGGGCCGTCCGACGTGCTCGGTTTGTACACGGCCGACGATTTTCGACTCGACAATGTGCGCAGTGAGCTGGATGTTGAAATGAGCCGTTGGGGTCTTGCAGGAAGCAAGAACGCACAATACGTTGTCCAACCTTTCTATGTTCCTGAGAACGTGTCGCGGTTCATAGCTCCTGCTGGAGCGCTCACTACCATCGTGAATTGGCAGCCTGGTCGCGCAGCTTTCAAGACGGTTCGCGGCACAATGGCTGGTCTGGGAGGGCCAGTCGTGAGCGAACATATTTTCGCGTCCAGCGTTCCAACTCCTGCTAAAGAAAAGGTTCATATTGGTCTATACAGTTACATTCGCTCAAAGGATTCACCGCAGCGTCCGGTAGAGGTTGTAATTGAAAAATTCGAATTCCTTCCATAATCGATACAGGCGAACCTACCTGCTTTGCCGGATATTGATGTCTGGGATGGTGCTCATGTGCTTTTTGAGCACCGCGTTTGCGCTCGATCCGACGCGGCGGATCACACAGTATGTCCATGACAAATGGGGCAAGGATCAGGGCTTCATCGGGGGTACGATTTACGCGATCCGGCAGTCGGCGGATGGCTATTTGTGGATAGGTACAGAACGTGGCTTAGTGCGTTTCGATGGAATTTCGTTCGCGCTCATCGATAAACCTCTGCCCGATGGGTTGCCGATTGGACCGGTGCGTGATCTGGTTTGTGAGCGTAATGGAGATATGTGGATTCGTCTCGATGGACCGCGCATCGTCCTGTATCGCAATGGCAAGTTCGAGGATCCTTCAACCCATCTGGATCTTCAGGACATCACGTTTACTGCCATCTCCGCCGCCGATGACGGGGGAGTATTACTGGCGGGCTTGGGCGACAAGGTACTCCGACACCAGAATGGTCGGCTCGATACGATCTTAGGTGGGGAGCAGAGTCCCGGCATCGTGATATCGATGGCTGCCACACCGGACCAAAGTGTTTGGCTGGGTACAGAAGATAACGGGCTTTTTCGTTTGCGCCAAGGGAGCATCTCCAGAGTTGCCCAGGAACTGAAGGACCTCAAGATCAATGATCTTTTTCCGGCGGATTCGGGTGGATTGTGGATTGGAACAGACCACGGAATCCGTCTTTGGCAAGGAGGGTCACTTACTCCTGTAGGGACACTTTCAGCGCTGGCGCAGCTTCAAGTTCTGACAATCACCAGGGACCATGACGCCAACGTCTGGGTTGGAACCAATCATGGAATCGTGCGCATCACTCGATCGGGGGCAGTTTCTCTCGGGCTCCTTAATACCAGGCCGGGCTCTGAAGTAACTGCGATCTTCGAAGACCTTGATGGAGACATCTGGTATGGCGGTTCTCACGGGATAGAGCGCCTGCGAAATAGCATGTTTACGACCTATTCGACTGCTGACGGACTCCCCCCGGGCGGCTACGGTGCAATTTACGTGGACGAGGAGGGTCGGACATGGCTCGCACCGCTCTCCGGTGGGCTTTACTGGATGTCGGACGGGAAGGTTGGACAAATTGCCTCAGATGGAATTGAACACGATGTCGTGTATTCGATCAGCGGAGGCGGCGGAGATATCGTGGTGGGGCGGCAGCGTGGCGGCCTTACTGTGTTGTCCGAAAGTGGCGACACATTCAGCGCTCGTACGTATACACAATCCAACGGTCTGGCGCAGAACAACGTGTACTCTGTGCTGCGGGATCGCGACGGAACGATGTGGGCAGGCACCGTGAGTGGTGGAATCAGTAGGTTGCAGAATGGGAAGTTTACTAACTATTCCACCGCTAATGGACTTGTCTCAGATTCTGTGACCTCAATTGTCGACGGCGTCGATGGCACGACTTGGTTTGCGACGGCGGGTGGCCTTGCCTCGTATTCGAATGATGGATGGATGCACTATACGGCTCGTGACGGCTTGCCATCCAGCGCGGTTAGAACAATCTTCCAGGACACGCGACAGGTACTGTGGATTGCATCGGCTGGAGGCCTGGCCTATCGGTCCTCCGGCAAGATTGGGGTACCACAAAACATTCCTGAACCCCTGCGAGAGCAAATCTTTGGAATCGCGGAAGACGGTATGGGAATGCTCTGGTTCATTACCTCTAATCATGTTCTTAGAGTCGACGAAGAGCGGCTACTGAGCGGCTCACTTTCTGAAACCGACATCCAGAGCTATGGAATCGATGATGGTCTGCCAGGGATTGAAGGAGTGGCGCGCGATCGCACTGTGGTTGCGGATCACGGTGGCCGCGTCTGGCTCTCTCTTGAGTCTAGCCTGTGCCTCGCTGACCCGGTCCTTACTTTTAAGAATGCAGGACCAGTTGCAGTTCGTATCGAATCTACGACGGTGGGCGGCCGCAACATTTCCTCACAACAGCCATTCAGAGTTCCTGCGCGTGTGCAAACTATCAGCTTCACGTTTGCGGGAACGAATCTCGACGTCCCGGCTCGCATTCGCTTTCGCTACAAGCTTGACGGGTCAGGTCAGGACTGGAGCGACATCGTAGCCACAAAGCAGGTTGTGTTTTCCAATCTCAGTCCCGGCAAGTATGTCTTCCGGGTGGTTGCATCAAACCCCATAGGTCTCTGGAACGGGCCAGAGACTTCGGTTCCCTTTGTCGTCGAGCCATCCTTCTGGCAGACCTCGTGGTTTCTTGCTCTCTGCATCGTCGCATTGCTTTCGATGCTCTGGGCATTCTATGTTGTCCGCATGAGACAGGTCACAGCGACGCTGCGTCTGCGTCATCAAGAACGGGTTGAAGAAAGGGAAAACATCGCGCGGGATCTTCACGACACTTTCTTCCAAGCTGTCCAAAGCTTGTTTCTGCGTCTCCATACTGCTACGAATCAACTTGCGCCACGAGATCCGGCCCGGCAGACGCTCGAAACGTTACTCGATGACTCTGATCGCGTCATGAAGGAAGGCCGCGAAACATTCCTGGATGTGCCGGTGAAGGCGGTCGGACTGCGCGACCTGGCAGAATTGCTGGCGGGCTACTGCGCAGAATTCTCGGCGGCCTACCCTATCGAATACAGGATCGAAGTTGACGGCCAGCCTCGTGAGCTCGATCCGACGGTTTCAGGGGAGTTGAGCAAGATCGCTCGGGAGGCGCTGTCCAATGCGTTCCAGCATGCAGAGGCAAGTGCGATCGAAGTTGAAGTTAGTTACGGAACGAGTCGTATGAGATTGCGTGTGCGAGACAACGGGAAAGGATTCGATCCGGCGCTCCTCCATGCAAGTTCAGGTCCGCGCCACCTAGGGCTTAAGAACATGCGAAAGCGCGCAGAAACGATCAACGCGACATTCAATCTCTGGAGTCGGCCGGCAATGGGAACTGAATTGGAAGTGATCCTTCCCGGAGAACTCGCATACGTCGGGAAATCGCGCGTGTGGCCGTTCTTCTTGCTGTATCGAAAGAATTGAATGCGATGCGAGCGTAGCCAGTTCTATCTGCTTAGATCTCGATGTATCCACGGCGGGCTGCAATCACTACAGCGCCAGTCCGGTCATCTGCTCCGAGCTTGGACAATATGTTCTTCATGTGATTCTTCACTGTGTGCTCGGCGATGTTCAGATCGGAAGCGATCGTTTTGTTTGCCTTGCCCTGGGCCACCATGCGCAGGACGTCCAATTCTCTTGCAGTGAGTGCGTCGTCGGCCGCGTGCTCTGCGAGTTGTTGTGCAACTTCTGCTGGGATGCGACGCAGGCCTGCATCGATGGCGCGGATCGTGTCTGTCAATTCCTTACGAACTAAATTCTTCAGCAGGTAGCCTACAGCGCCCTCTTTGAACGCACGCATAGCCTGAACGTCGCCGATCGCCGTAGTAAGAACTATGATCCGTGCCTTGGGAAACTCTTTCCTGATCGCCACCATCGCGTCTATGCCGTTTACCTTCGGCATACGGACGTCCATGAGCGTCACGTCAGGCCGGTGCTGGCGATAAAGAGCCAACGCATCTTCCCCATCCATAGCCTGGGCGACAACCGTCATGTCCGGCTGTGCATTAATCTCTCCCGCGATCCCAGCAACCATCAGGGGGTGATCATCGACAACAAAGACGCGGATTTTCCGTGCTGGGTCCATTCTGGCTACTTCCCTGAATCATTCGATGCGGGTACCACGCCAGACGATCATACCCCGGGACGCCTGATTGAAGGGGCCCGAAAGGGCTACCTCGATGGCATTCGAAATAGTCAATCTTCAATGTTCTGCGTCCGCTAGTCTCTTCGGATGCAGAGACTCTTTTCGATGTTTCCAGCGGGATTGCCGGGCGTCGCACTGCTTCTCTTACGGATCACGATCGCTGGCCTTTTGATTGTCTCAACCCTGTCGAATGAGTCTGCTGGAAGCGTAGCCCCATGGAAGACGATCTCTCTAGGCGTTACGTGTCTTCTCCTTTGTCTCGGAGCGATCACTCCGGTGGCAAGTATAGTTTCGATCGCGATCGAGGCGACAGCGTGGCCAGGAGCGGACGGACTCCAGTCGACCAATCTCGCGCTCAACATGCTCGTGTTTCTCACGATGTTCGTCCTCGGGCCAGGAGCTTATTCGCTTGACTCAAGGATGTTCGGCAGGCGTCTCATCCTGCCGGACTCCAAATTGGATGAGACCGCCCAGTCTGCCAAAAGGGCTAGCGAACGTTAGCCGCATAGAGGCTGCACCGCTTGGGACAATTGCCATACATTATGGAGACCCGAGGCATCCAGCAGTGTCCTCCGTCCTCACCGACGCACGCAGTCGTCGATGGTCAACATGAGTGAAATCGCAGAAAGGAGAAATATCATGGCTCAGAAACTTGAAGGAAAGCTTGCTTTAGTTACCGGGGCATCGCGCGGAATTGGCGCCGCAATCGCAAAGCACCTAGCGGCGCAGGGAGCAAGTGTCGCGATTACCTACGCAAAGGACGCCAGTTCAGCTGCGGATGTGGTTAAGACGATTGAAGCCGGGGGCGGAATAGCGATCGCGATCCAAGCTAACGCAGTGGATGCGAAGGCAATTGTGGACGCGGTTGAAAAGGTCGTGTCGACGTTCGGTTCGCTTGACATCCTGGTCAACAACGCGGGAACTGCTATCCCTAAGCCCTTTGAACAGGCCACGCTGGAGGAGTTCGATCATGTCCTTAATCTGAACGTACGCGCCCTGTTTATTACCACACAGGCGGCACTGAAGCACATGAACGACAACGGCCGAATCATCATGATTGGATCCTGCGTCGGAGAACGCGACATGACTCCCGGACTGGCAACCTATGCGGCGACCAAGGGAGCGGTAAAGATGTTCGCGCAAGGCCTGTCTCGAGAAGTTGGCGCGCGCGGCATTACTGTCAACAACGTACAACCTGGGCCGATAGACACCGATCTGAATCCAGCCTCGGGCGATTGGGCAACGCCGCAGATAGAAGCTACCGTGCTCAAACGCTACGGGACCGTGGATGAAGTCGCAGCCTTGGTGGCGTTCGTCGCAAGCCCGGAGGCGTCCTACATTACTGGCGCGAATCTTACCGTCGACGGTGGAACCAACGCCTAAAGAGGCACTCCGACCGACAATGAAACAGGAAACCTATGACAAGCCTCGAAGAGAAGACAGCTCTAGAGAATGGGGCTCTCTGTGGAATCGGAAGAGTCACTGGCTGGCCCTTGCCGTAGCGGGCGCCCGTGTTTCCGAGCATTGCTGGATCAACGGGGCGAGCATTGCCGCGGATGGCAGATCAAAGCTTTGATGCGAATCAAGCGCATGGAAAGGGGATCGTCCAATGCAGACCGAATCAGTGCAGGAGCGCAACAAGAATCTTGTTCTCGAAGCCTTCGATACGCTTTTCAATAAGCGTGACTACGCAGCGGCCGAGAAGTTCTGGTCGCCCCACTATATTCAACACAGCGCCCACATCGAACCTGGGAGAGAGGGACTGTTTGATCTCATCCGCAACAGCCCGCCGACACTTCGATACGAGCCCGGGTTGATTCTCGCAGAGGGTTCATGGGTTATTGTCCACGGGCGGTTTAGCGAATTTGGCTTGCCGGTGAACTGGATCGCGGTCGACATTGTGCGAGTGCAGCACGGCGTTTTGGCGGAGCATTGGGATGTGATCCAGGATGAGGCGAGCGAGGATCAGTCGAAAAGCAAGGCCGTGATGTTTGCCACAACGCTACCGTTGGGGTTCTGAGATCTAGTGAATCGATCACCGGTCAACCGAGTTATCTCCGATTAGGCGACGATGCCGCTCACGTTCCGCTCATTTACTCGATGGGTTCCGGGCCGATCTTTGTGACAGTTGATCCATGTTGCCGCACTGTAAATTTGTGGCACGATCCCTTCCAATGCAAGCCGTGCGACTTTGCATTTGCAAAGAGCGCTCTACCGTGCAAGGATTTCGAGACACGCAGTGAGTGAGTACGTGATCGATCCGAAGCGCCGGCCTGGCTTGGAAAATGAGATATCTTCGTCGATGTGTTTTCAGCTTCGTCATGTTGTTCTGTGCTGCGCTGTGCGCCGTTAGTCAACAGGCGCCGGCGGCGGCCGACCGGCCATGGAGTGGAACGGCGATGATGCAGCCGGTAGTCCCTCCGCAACATCCGGCGGCAGTTGTTCCCGACCCAGCGAAGATCTACACGTTGCCTGAGCTGATAGATGCCGCGGAACGGAACAATCCAGAGACACGTGTCGCTTGGGAGAATGCGAAAGCGCGTGCTGCCGAGTTGGGAATCTCCAAGGCGAGTCTCTACCCTACGCTGGCGGCCGTGGCGCTGGCTGATACGAATCGCAGCCAACTCTTTTTCTCTCCGGAATACTACCGCCAAACCAGCGGGACATTCTCCCCTGTTCTGGTTGTCGACTACACAATTTTCGATTTCGGACGGCGCTTGCAGGAGGTTGCTATCAGCAGAAGCAATCTCCTGGCGGCCAACTTTCTCTTCAACGATACCCACCGCAAGATTATCTTTGAGGTGATGGCGGCCTACTATCGGGTGCTAAACAGCAAAGGGCAAGAGGAGGCGCAGGATGCCAATTTGCAGAATGCGCAGACGGTTCAGAGCGCAGCAGAAGCGCGACTGCATGAGGGTCTGGCAACGCTGCCGGATGTGCTCGAGGCGCGCAGTGCAGCGGCCCAAGCCGACTATGATCTGCAGGCAGCGATCGGAGCAACGGAGATTGCGCACGGCGATCTGGCAAACGCCTTGGGCATTTCGCCTACGAGCAACTTCCAAGTCGAGAGCATTCAAAATCTTACGATCCCGCAAGAACTCCCCGACACGGTAGAGACGTCGATCAACCGCGCGCTGGCGCAGCGGCCTGACCTGATGCAGCAGGTGGAGCAGCTTCGCGCGGCTGGAGCTGAGATCAAGGCCGCAAAAATCGCTTACCTGCCAACGCTGAGCATTGACGGGAACGGCGGCCTCGCGCGCATCTACGCACAACAAAATCTCGGGCCGGGAGTTTACTCGCTCACCCAGGAGACCTGGGATGTAAAACTCAGCCTCACCTGGAACCTGTTTGATGGGTTTGCACGAGAGAGCCGGCTGGCGAAGGCGAAAGCTGACCAGAAGCAGGCAGCCGCGAGCGTAGATGCGCTGCGGGATGAGGTGGAGAATCAGGTCTGGGCAGCCTACTCCACGGCGCGAACTGCGCTGCGACAGCAGAAAGCAGCTGCCGCGCTGCTGGCCGCTGCGAGCGAGTCGTATGATGCGGCGATACAGTCCTACAACCTCGGCGTCCGTAGCCAGATTGATGTGGTTTCCGCGCAGCGGGCCCTGGCCGCGGCGCGTACCGCGGACGTAAGTGCCCGCACGCAGCTGTTGACCGGAGTCGCTGCATTAGCCTTTCAGACGGGAGATTTGCTTGATCATGCAAAGGTACCGTAGTGAGACTGTAGCAACGTATTGGCCGACTCTACGACGCACAGCCGGTGTGGGTGCGACTGCGGCCCTGTCCGCCGCCACGCTGCTGATTGCTGGATGCTCGCGGGCGCCTACGTTCAACCTGCTCGGTTCGTTCTTTCCTGCATGGATGTTGTGCGGACTTATCGGGATTCTGCTCACCATCGCCGTCCGCATATTCTTTGTTCGCATTAAACTGGAGCAGCAACTGAAGCCGGTTCTCGTGGTGTACACCTGCCTGGCTGCATTCCTTACGTTTACCATATGGCTGCTGTTCTTCCGCTGACTCTGAAAAGGAGAACCGATGCCCGAAGACGATCCAACTCTCCCCTCCAGGCGGCTCGGCCGAATTGTGAGCATTGCGATCATTGTTGCTGCGGTGACGAGCGGACTGCTTCTGATTGCAGAGACCAACCGGTACCCGCGGACTGACGACGCTGAAGTTTTCGCGAACTACATCGGAATCGCTCCCCAGGTCGATGGTCCTATTACGCGGCTTGCCGTGCAGGACAACGCCTTCATCAAGCAAGGTGATCTCCTCTTTGAGATCGACCCGCGGCCTTATGAATACGCGCTGCAGAAGGCGACGTCCGACTTCAATACGCTGGAGGGGCAGATCGTTGATCAGCGCAGGACGATCGCTTCGCAGGTGAGCGCCGTGGGAGCCGCGAAGGCGAATACTGACAGCGCGGCGGCGAATGTCGATCGAGCTGCTTCAGCGGTGAACGAAGCCAAGGCGAATGTGGTGAGCGCCAAGGCTGCGCTGGACAATGCCAATGCAGAGCTCGCTTATACAACGAACAACTACAAGCGCATTGAGCCGCTGCTGGCAAGACAATTCGTGACGGTGGACCAGGTGGATCTGGCGAGGACTGCGGTCACTTCGAAGCAACAAGCTGTAAGCCAGCAGCGCGCGCAGCTAACCCTCGCGGAGGCCCAGGTGCAATCCGCGCAGGCGCAGTACGAACAGGCTAAAGCCATCGTCGAACAAAGCCACGCGCAACTGGGACAGTCGCAGCATAGCGTGCTTACCATCGCGCCGCTGACGGCGCAGCGTGAGGGGCGCGCGTCTGCCATACGCACTGCGCAATACAATCTCGACAACTGCGACGTTTACTCGCCGTTTGATGCGCGGGTAACTAACCTGACTATCTCGCAGGGTGCCTACGCGCATACTGGGCAACAGATTTTCACGCTGATCGATACGCGCGTCTGGTGGGTGGTCGCGAACTTCCGCGAGACACAGTTGCATCGCATCCAACCGGGAATGCATGCTGATGTCTACGTGCTGTCGAGGCCAGGAGTGAAGTACGATGGAGTGGTCGACAGCGTCGGATTCGGTGTGCAGCCTGATTCGACACTAGTCGGAACGATTGCCCCTACCGGCCTTCCTGACGTGCAACGGTCGTTGAACTGGGTGCATCTGGCCACGCGGTTTCCAGTGCGCATACGCATCAAAGCTCCTGAGTCGGAGACCTTTCGCCTCAGCGAATCCGCCGCGGTGGTAATTCGCGGCTACGATAAGGCGAGATAGCGATGCCCGCCTTAAGCGATGCGACCACCCGCGCCGCCGAGCAGGGAGGCCCATGGTTTTGGAACTTCCTGAAGGCTGAGCTTTCGCCGTATCCAGGCAGAGGCTGGATCGTCGCCCGCATGACCGTCTCCGCGACTATCGTAATGCTGATCACGATGACGTTTCAAATTCCCGGGGGATTTCAGGGAGCGATTTTCACGCTCATCATCAGCCGCGAGAGTCCCATCGAGACCTTGCGGTCCGGATACCGGATCGCGGTGGCTTTCCTGATAGGCACTCTCTACATCGTGCTTAGCGTGATGCTCGTGATTGGCAATCCGTTGACCCACTTCGTGTGGGTCGCGTTCAGTCTCTTTGCCTCTTTTTTTCTGCTGCGTATCGTTGCGGATTATGGGACGGCCGCACCACTAGGGTTCGCAATCCTTGGCGCCATCAGCGTGTGGGACAACAACCTGGTCAACGTAAACTCGCGCCTTGAGACCACTCTATGGCTGGCTGGTTCTGTCGCTATCGCAGCAGCGGTGACGATCGTGGTCGAATACGTCTTCCGCCTGGTGCATCCATCCAACGACTTCGCCGAAGGCATCGAAGTCCGGATGCAGACGGTTGAGAATGTTCTGAGGTCGGCGGCGACGCAGCGGCCTCTCGATAGTCAATGGGAGAAGAATCTTGCGATGTATGCCACGGTTGGCACATCGAGGCTTCGCAGGCTAATTCTTCGATCCAGTTACAGCGCCCACTACAAGGCGCAGATCGGAGCGGCGGTCGCCCTGGTGGGACGTCTGATTGATATCGCCGCCAACTTCCAGTTCGCGTTGTCCCAGCAAGTCGATGCCATTGATCCAGCGGACCGGAAACGATGTTTGAGACTTGCCGATGAGGTGCACTCACTCTGCATAGCGTTGACGCAGAATCAAATTCCGCAGCAGTATGAGCGTCCATCGCCGGAAGCCCCTGCGCACATACCCTTCCTTAAGACGATGGACGATACCGCGGCTCTCATCCCCAAAGCATTTTCGGGAACCGATGCGATCAACGCGTTCGTTCCAGCTCCTCTCGACGAAGACAGTTCGCCTCCCATATTTGTCCCCGACGCCTTTGCGAACCCGGCCCACCTGCAGTTCGCCATGCGCGGCACGCTTGCAGCCATGGTCTGTTACGTCACGTACATGGCAGTCGACTGGCCCCAACTTAGCACGGCGCTCATTACTTGCTTCATCACTGCCCTGTCCACGGTCGGGTCTTCCCGGCAGAAGCAGGTGTTGCGGCTTAGCGGTGCCGTCATTGGGGGCTTCGTGTTTGGTTTCGGCGCGCAGATATTCGTGCTTCCTTACCTCGACAGCATAGCCGGATTCACCGTTCTATTTGCGATAGTGACGGCCATCTCTGCGTGGATTTCTACGGCATCGGCCCGGCTCTCATACCTTGGGGTGCAGCTTGCACTCACCTTTTATCTGATCAACCTGCAGGAATTCACCATTCAGACATCGCTTTCGATCGCGCGCGATCGCGTGTTTGGCGTGCTGCTCGGCCTGTTGTCCATGGGAGTCTTCTTTGACCTGCTATGGGTAAGGAACGCTGCAACCGAGATGCAAACTGTTTTCGCCGCCAATCTGGAGATGTTTGCCGAACTGGCCGAGCAGTTGTTGCAGCAGGATCAGATCAAGGCTATTCGGCGAATTCGCCAGTTACGCGATCAAATCAACGCAGGGTTTCAAGCCGTCACGGCGCAATCTGATGCAGTTCTTTTGGAGGCTGGGCCTTCCCGCCAGCAAATGCTGCAGGTTCGCAGAGACATCCAGCGATGGCAGCCAGCCATTCGTACCCTGTTGCAGGTGCAAATTGCCGCGGTGCAATATCTCTCCCACACGCCGCTCTCTGATCTGCCTGGGCCCATCGCTGATGCGGGCATCGTGTTTGAAAGGGATGTTGCTCAAGTGATGCGTGCCATGGCGAGCGAAGTAAACGAAAAGCCGGTGGAGGTCGCTCCCGACATCCGACTTTCCGCAGAGAACTTTCAACGCGATATACAGAAGTACTATGAGGATCTGGGCATGGCCATTACTGCCCAGGCATCCGACCTGGCTGGCATCGCGCAGAGTCTTGCCTCGATCCTTGCCCCGCTCTACGAAGACATCCACACAACGTTCACGGACGCTTCGAAGACCGCGGATGTGCAGGCTGGCTCTAGAAGGTCAGCTTCAGAGCCAGCTGTATGAGGCGAGGATTATTCACGGTGGAGTTCAGGCCGCCAAATCCATTGGGTGACTGAATGACTCCGGCGGACGATACGGTAGCGAGGCCGATGTCGTTGACGGGCATTCCGAACTGCGCGTGATTGAAGAGGTTGAAGAACTCGGCGCGGAATTGCAGGGCTGCTGTGTGCGGCAGAGCGAAATCCTTGATAACGGAGAAGTCGGTGTTGACGAAGTCAGGACCGACGACGGGGACGCGTGCTGCGTCGCCCAGCTCACCGATGGGAGCGGTCCGGAAGCAGGCCGGGTTGAGAAACTGGTGGTTGGCGTGGCTCCCGCCGTACGAGTTGCAGCCGGCGACCTGGTTGGGGCGATTCCAATTATTGCCGTTACCGCCGTTCTGGAAGTAGACGCCGGATTGGTTGTTGCTGTCGATCAACGGAACCGGGAAGCCGGAGGAGATTCTTTCGATCATGGTCAACTGGAAGCCGCCGAGAAGCGTGTTGGTGATGGTGCCCCAATCGCTGCCGAATTGTTTTCCGCGACCGAAGGGCAGATCGTAGATGACGCTGGCGACGAAGCTGTTATCGAGATTGATCTGGGAGAGGGACCAGTCGAGACTCTGCCAGTTGGGAAGAGGGAAGTAGGGCGCACTGAGCAAGGAACCGAGGCCGTCGGACAAGCCGTTGTCGTAGGTGCGGGAATAGGTGTACGCGATGAGGGCGTAGAGGCCGTATTTCGGTGTTTTGGTTTCGGCCTTGATCTGCAACGAGTCGTAGTTGGTCTTGCCGACGTCGCCGAAGAGAAAGATGGCGTTGAAAGTGGGGTAAGGAGGGATGTATGGCGCACCACTCGGGAGGCAGCCCAGGGTGTAGCCGGTGACGGTGCCGCACGCGGAGGGGCTGGAGGTATTGAGGTCGTTGCCAGCCACCAGGACGTGCGTGCCACGGGCTCCGGCATAGCCAGCGGTGAGAACGAGGTTGCCGATCAGCTGGCGCTCGATGTTGACGTTGAATTGATTCACGCGGCCGAGCTTGAGGTTCGTAGGTTCGGTATAGAACGAACCGGTAAAGGAGTCGGCGGTTGGCGGCGCGGTGAGGGTTTCAAATCCGCTGGAGAGGCTGAGGCCGGAAGGCGTTTGGCCGAGGGTGGTTGCACAGTACGAGGTGGGAAAGGCGCAGCCTGCAGAGGCGAAGGCGTCGGTCTCGCCGAGGAAGGGCGGGTTCTGCCAAAGGCCCTGTGCGCCCTGGCTCCAGGCGGAGTCGTGGTAGAGCGCGTAGCCAGCGCGGAGTACAGTCTTTTCGCTGCCGGCAATCTTCCATGCGCCGCCGATGCGGGGCTCGAGGGCTGTCCAGTCCATCTGCACGTTCGCAGAGGAGCTTACGCCATTCTGATTAGCGACCTCGATGGTTCCTGTGGTCGTGTTGTAGTTGGCGAGGCGGCCGCGCGCTTCGGTGATGGGCGTGGTCATGTCGTATGCCAGGCCGAGATTGAGGGTGAGAGAGGGAAGGATTCTCCAGTCATCCTCAATGAAGGGACGGTAGATTTTCCAGCGACGGCCGGTGACGGCGCCCTGGAATGTCTGGTCGTGGATGGCCAGGCCGGTGAAGCCTAAGAGGAAGTCCGCTTCGGCATTGCCGCCGACGTTCGCGCCGTTCGCGCTTGTGCCGCTGAAGTTTCCGCCGTTGCCGATGATCCAGAAGCCGTCCTGAAATGCTTCGGTTCCTACATTCATTTGATTCGCGCGGAAGTCGATGCCGAAGTTCAGGTTATGTTTGCGGAGGATGAGGGCGAGCGTGTCCCGGAAGGAGAAGATGTTGGTACCGCCCTGGAAGGGAGAGTAGCCGCGATCGCCGACTGCCCAATATCCGCCCGCGACGATGGTTGAAACCAGGCCGCAGCTATAGGCGCCGGGCGCGCATTTGCTGCCGGTTCCGCAGCCGAGGTTGGCGCCGGGGATGCCGCCGGGGACGATGGTGTTTGAGGCGCAGGTGCCGCTGCCTTGCGACAGGATGTAGTCGAAGATGCGATTGTACCCGAAGTTGGCCTGGTTAACCATTGAGGCGTTGAACACGTGAGTTTCGCCGAGGGCAGCATTGCGAGCGTGGTTGATGATGTTCTCGTTACTGCCGAAAGCGTTGGATTCGGCGAGGCCCGGCGCGCCGCCGGGGACGAAGGAGAAGGCCTGGTCGTAGCTGAAACGGGCGAAGGCGTTGTCCTTGGTCGAGATGGTTTGATCCACGCGAATGTCGAACTTTGTATTGTTGAGAACGCGTACGGGCTCGTTCACGTAGTTATAGCTGGCATTGGCGCTGCCGATGTTGGCGTTGGGCGCGGGGTAGATGTTCATCATTGCCTGGCCGATGTTGTTGATCAGGCCGGATGGAACCTTGGCGCAAGGCGTGCCGTGTGGCTGGCTTCCATCGGGATTCGAAGGCAGCGGATTCCCTGAGCTATCGCACTGGAAGTACACGTTGGGATAGACGGCGGGGTTCGATGATGCGCCGACCATGTTGGGGTTGATGATCGCCGGGACTGGAGTGTTGGTGTTGTAAGAACCGAAGGTGGGGTTGCCGTAGGGGTCGTCGGTGAAATCGCCGTTGCGCATGGCTAGCGACGGGACGAGGCCGGTAAACAGGATGCCGTGGCGTTGATATTTCTGCTCGCCATCTACGAAGAAGAACGTTCTGTTCTTGAAGATGGGACCGCCGACGGAGCCGCCAAACTGGTTAAGATTAAATTTCTCCGGGGTGGTGGCGAAGTAGCTCTTGGCATCGAGGTCGGTGTTGCGCACGAACTCGAAGAGCGAACCATGGAAGCGGTTGGTTCCGGACTTGGTGGTAACCAGAACCGTCGGACCCGCGCGGGTGCCGTACTCGGCAGAGTAGGTGTAGGTGAGCACCTTGAATTCGGCAATGTCGTCGATTGAGGAGAAGATGCTAATGCCGCCTGCGGTGAGCTCGTTATTGTCCACGCCGTCGAGGAGCCAGTCGGTGCTATTGGGGCGTGAGCCGCCGACAGAGAGTGAGAAGGAACCGCGCGCGGCGACCTCGCTGTCGCTACCCTGGGTGAAGAAGCTGTTGGGGTTGGTTTCGGCTGTGGCGCCGGCGGTCAATGTGGCGAGCTGAACGAAGTCGCGGCCATTCAACGGGAGCTGCGATACCTGCTGGCCGGTGATGACCTGGCCGAGTGAGGGGTTAGTTGTTTCGACGGCAACGGCCTCTCCCGTTACTGCGATGGTGGTGGTGACGGTCGCGGGGACGAGCGAAAAATCGAGTTCGCGCGCTTGATCCACGTCCAGCTTCAGGCCCTTTGATTCGGCGCTCTGAAAGCTGTTTGCATCGACGCGGACCGTGTAACTTCCGACGGGAAGGAGAGGCAGGAGGTAGCGTCCGGAGCTGTCGGTCTTGACGTCGCGAGCCAGGCCGGTCGCCTCGGAGGTGGCGACTACGGTCGCTCCAGGGACGGCAGACCCGGACTTATCGGAGACGGTTCCGGAGAAACTTCCCGTTGCCTGAGCGCGCACGGACGGCGCAGCGACGATGCTGAGAACGCAAACGATCGCGAGAAGGAGCTTGTGGAGTCGTCCGCTGAAAGGGTTGTCCTTCGTCGGGGAACAGTTCATTACAAACTCTGGGAGTTTCATCGCTAAACCTCTTTCGATAGCTCGTGTGAGGTGGAACCGGGATCGGTCGCGTAGGGAGGATTCACTTGACTCTATGAACTTGTTGATCAAAAGTCAATGAACGGGTTGGCCGTCTGACAGTGCTGTAACGAAAGAGTGCCGATTCCCATTTTCAAAACTAAAAAGCGCCTCGCTATGGGGAAGCGTAGGTTCCCCATAGCGGAGCGCACATGTAGAGTTTCTGCTGTGTCTGGTAACGCCTCTTATGCCGCGGGATGATCGAGGATCTGCGCGAGAGCGTGCAGACGTTTCGCGTCTGCTGCGTTAGTTGCACTGGACCCTGCGGCCTCTATGGACGCAGCCATCATGTGCAGCTTCTCCAAATCCTTCTTGCTATTGTGCGACTTTTGGGTGCGCTGAATTGCCTTGTCCAGATCTGCGATCTGGTCTGCGGGAAGGGCCTTGGAACGCTGTAGCTGATCGAGATAAGCGCGCGCAACCGTCAGCTCCTGAGGCCAGGTAATCTTTGGCTGGTTCTGCACGTTGAGCTCATTGAATTGCACGAGGTTGGCTGCATCAATCTCATTCTGAGTCAGGAATCTGGTCGGAGTGAGTTTGAAGACATCGAGACCACGGGCGATCTCCGAGCCGTAGATGAATCCGTTGTACCAGTAGGCAGACCAATAGCCGCCGAGGATCAAGGTTGTCGGGCTGATAGGGCCGCGATCGAAGTAGGCAATCTCGTAGGGATGCGCGGGATCGGTAAAGTCCATCACTGAGATGCCTCCCTGGTACCAGGCCTGTACCTCAACATCGCGACCGGGAATTGGGACGAGCGAGCCGTTGTGCGCTACGCAGTTTTCGGTGGCGGTCTGGGCTGCGGGCATCTTGTAGTAGCTGGCGAGGGAGAGGTGGTCGTCCTTGAGGGTGAAGATGGCGTCGGCGCCCCACTTGATTGGGTCGGTGGTGCGGCAGCGCGGCTGGAGGCCACCACCCCACTCGTCGGTGAAGACGACCTTGGTGCCGTCATTGGAGAACGTGGCGGAGTGCCAGTAGGAGTAGTTGGGGTCGTTCACCGCGTCGACGCGCTTGGGGTGGACGGGGTCCCTGATATCGAGGAGGATGCCGTTACCCGAGCAGGCACCGGCGGCGAGGCCGAGCGAAGAGTCGACCGTGATGTCATGGCACTGGTTGGTATCCGCGACCTTCTCCGTGCCATGGCTGCCGCCATTGTTCAGGCCGTTCAAGGCGCCGCTGCGCGGATCCATGAAGACGCGGGGGCTGGAGACGATCTTCGCGTCCTGCGGCGCGGCCAGCGGTACTTTGATCACATCGATGCGGAACAGCGACGTGTTCGGATCTTTATCGGGAGTTTCGCCTGAGCAGCCTGCCAGCTCTTCCTTTTGGCGGACGAAGGATGTCCCGGAGACGTAGATGTAGACGTTGTCTTTGTCATTTGGATCGACGACGAGGGTGTGGGTATGCGAGCCGCGGCAGGTCTGCACAGCGCCAACTTGTTTCGGGTTTTTGATGTCGGAAATATCGAAGATTCTTACCCCGCGGAAACGATCAGGACTTGCTGCGGGCATGGGGCGCTCATGCTCATGGCCGGGTGGCGGCGGAGGCGGGGGAGGGAAGCCCTGGGTACCGCAGTCGAGACGGCCGTTCGGCATCTCCACTGACATGAAGAGCAGGTGACCGTAGACGGATACGTCTCCCTGGCCGCCGGGGCAAACCAGCGAAGTAATCAGCGAAACCTTTGTGGGGTCCGAGATGTCATAAAAATTGACGCCATAGAAGTTGCCTTGGAAGAGGTGAGTTCCTTGAAAAGCAAAGTCCGAGTTCGCGAAGGCCAGTTGCGCGATCACGATTTGGATGGGCTTTGGAATCTTCTCGCTGTTGCCAATGCCCAGCAGGCCGAGCGTCTTCTGCACGGACGGATCGTTAGCGTCGGTCGAATTGACCTGAAACGCAGATGGCTTTTTGAGGAAGTCGAGATGCTTCAAGCCCATGGCGGCTTCGCCGGCGTCGTAGAGGCCGGGAGAGAGGCCCACGCGAGCATCGTTCATGGTGGAACCGGTCATGCCGGGAGGCAAGGGGGCGGCCGGCGGAGGTGCGAACGGATCGTCTTGTGCAGCCGCCATTTTCGGGTCGGGCGTCTGCGCATTGGTGGCGTTCGGCGCACTGGACAGGAGGGCCAATGCGAACAACGCAGCGGCGAAACGAAGGGCGGGAGCGTGGAAACGGTTCATGGTTTCTCCTTCAACATGTTCTGCATAATTCTGATCTCGGCTCGCTGCGTGTTGTCCGCATCGGTGGCGAAGTCGAAAAGCTCCGCGTCCTGACCCGCGCCGGGGTGATCGAATAAATCTTTCACCATGATGAGCGCTCCGTTGTGGTGTTGAATCATTCCGGTCAGAAACATGTAGTCGAATTGCGCGCCAGCGGCATTCCGCAACGCGTCCATCTGCTGCGGCGTCAGCATACCGGGCATTGCGTGCATGGGATTACCGTGCATGTCCATGTCGGGCATACCGGGCATGGCCATTGACTCAGGCTGGCCGCGAGCTGCCAGCCAACGCTTCATAAACTTCATCTCATCGGATTGGGAGAGGCTTATGCGCGCGCCAAGGGTACGGATTTCCGGGTTCTGCGTGTGAGACTGGATGAGCGCGGTCATCTCGACTGCCTGGGCGTGATGCATGATCATGCCCTGCATGAACTCGATGTCGGCGGTGGAATCCTGCGGCACGACGCCGGTGGTGGAAGGCGGGAGGGTGCGACTAGGCGTGCCGGGTGCGCCGGGTTCGACAACAGGAGCCGGGGCGGGTTGTTGAGCGTTTGCCGGAAGTGTCAAACCGGCGCAGGCGAGAACGACGGCAACCCACGCACAGGAAACGATCCGCGCTCCCCTGAGGGGATGCGGCTTGCGCTTGCGATCAGGGAAGAGCCACTTCAACGTGCGCGCGGGTTCAAGCATGTTTGATCGCTACACGGTATCACAGCGAGGTCGGCCGGGGCATCATGAAAGCACTTGGTCTACGGCGAAACCTTGGGATTGCGCCTATCGAGGGCGACGGTACCCAAGCCGGTTGACGGATGGAGGGCCGTCGACCGGCTATCATGGTGAAGATGTTTCATCCGAACAAGATGTCGATTGTTGGTTCGCTGGTCGGGCTGGGGGCGGTGCTTGTCTGGCGAATCCGCGAGGGCCGTACGGCGGTCTCCGTAAAGAAAATTGTGATCCCGCCCCTGGGCATGGCCACTGGATTCTCGATGTTTATCGTTCCGGTGTTTCGAATTCCGTGGACGTGGGGATTGGCGGCGTTTCTGATTGGGGCGGTGCTTCTAGCGTACCCGCTGCTGAAGACTTCGCGGCTGGTGCAGCAGGGTGACGCGATTATGATGCAACGTTCGACGGCATTCTTCAGCGTTATCCTCGTGCTGGCCGCCGTGCGAATCCTCGCCCGCGGATATTTCGATAGCTTATTAACGGTGGAGCAGTCCGGCGCCCTGTTCTTCGTGCTGGCCTTTGGAATGATTGTGCGGTGGCGTTTTAACATGCTTCGGGAGTACCGCAAACTGATCGCGGCTAATGGGTCAGTGGAAGTCAGCCGATTATAGTTTTGTCACCAGACAGCCGACGTCAACGGGCATAGTGCGGACCCCGGGGCGCGGAACTGACGGAGAGGACATATTGCGACGGATCGAGCGGTTGCTTGCGGGCTTCGGATTGCTGATTGTTCTATGCCTGGCTGCTTTGTTCGCGACGTATGAAACGGTGCCAACGCGCAATTGCAATTTGACTCATTTCGACACAATTCTGGTGCTCGGAACCCCGACGCTGAAAAGCGGACAGCCATCTCCGGAGGAGCGCGAGCGGGTTAACGAAGCCGTCAGAGAATTCAATGCGGGGCGAGCCCGACACATCATTTTCAGCGGAGGCGCGACGATGAAGCAGTTTGTTGAAGGCCAGTCGATGGCCGCACTGGCCGAAACGGAAGGAATTCCCTCCTCCAATATTGTTATTGAGGACAAAGCGAAGAACACGATCCAAAACATCTACTTCGGCAACCAGATCATGCAGCAAAAGGGTTGGACAAGCGTCGAGGTTATTAGCTCACCTAGTCACCTGCCTCGGGCGGCTCTGATTCTTCAGCACTATCATTTTCAATGGAAAGAGCAGGCTTCGCGGTGGCCGCCAGAGTATAGCTGGACTGATGTCGGCCGGTACTACGCTGCAGAGATTGTGGATACCTTCGTGCTACGCTGGTTCGGCTTCGCTCCCTCGCCTTACCTGCCGGCTCGATACGCGTCCTGAGTCGGGTCCAGTGCATCCAACCGGTTGCCGTACGAAAGCGGGCCCAAACCTGATCCACTAAGTGACAAGGAGAGATCGTATGTCGAGCCAGAATCGGTGGGGCATTGCAACAGCAGGATTTCTCATGCAGATGGCGTTGGGCGCGGTCTACGCGTGGAGCGTCTTCCGCACACCGCTAGTCAAGCAGTTTCACTGGTCTATCTCGGACGTTACGCTAACCTTCACCATCTGCATCTTCGTGCTTGGCGTCGCGGCCTTTGTGGGCGGCCTTTGGTTGAACAAGGTCGGACCCCGCACTGTCGCTCTCACGGGCGGATTTCTTTATGGCGTTGGCGTGTTTCTGGCCAGCTTCTCGGCGAATAAGCTGTGGTGGCTTTATCTGAGCTATGGAGTAATCGGCGGCATCGGACTTGGCTTCGGGTACATCGTTCCGATTGCCGTGCTGGTGAAGTGGTTTCCGGACCGACGCGGTCTGATCACCGGTATCGCGGTAGGCGGCTTCGGAGCGGGGGCTCTGGTCACTGCGCCGGTCGCCACGCGGCTTATCCAGCACGTAGGCGTTCTAGAGACGTTTGCCTATCTTGGCATCGTCTATCTCATCGTCGTAATGGGTACTGGGTATTTCATGCAAAACCCGCCGGACGGCTGGAAACCGGAAGGCTGGACGATTACTGGTACGCAAAACCTACAACGCGCGGCGAAGGACTACACCCTGGGCGAGGCGCTTCGAACTTGGCAATGGTTTGCCCTTTGGCTGCTGCTTTTTCTGAACACCTCGGCGGGTATCTCGCTTATCTCGCAGGAGTCGCCGATATTCCAGGAGATCGACAAGACGACCGCGATTGTGGCGGCCGGAATGGTTGGGATTGTGAGTATCGGCAACGCCGCCGGCCGCATCTTCTGGGCGTGGATCTCGGATGCCATTACGCGGCGATGGACCTTCCTGGTTATGTTCATCGTGCAGGTCGGGCTGTTCTGGATGCTGCCAAGCCTTGGCTCGGTTGCCGTTCTCACCGCGGTGTCGTTTCTGATCCTGATGTGCTATGGCGGAGGTTTCGGCACCATGCCGGCGTTCGCGGCAGATTACTTTGGGTCAAAGAATGTTGGGCCGATCTACGGCCTGATGCTCACCGCATGGGGAACCGCCAGCGCCTTCGGTCCGCTGCTGATCGCGCACCTTCGCGAAACAAGCGGATCGTATGTGAGCGGGCTGCATGTGATCGCGGGCATTATGGCAGTATCGATCCTGCTGCCGATCGTGGTGAGGCCGCCTAAGGTGCAACGCAGCTAGCGGCTCTAAGCGCGGCGGAGTTCATTGGCTTGGATCCGAGCCGCGCTCATGCAACACCTGCGGAAGATAGAAGTGGAAGAATTGGTCTGCATCCGAGTGCTGGCAAACGTTGGCATTGGGTGATCCGTTCTCAACTCGCGTGAAACCTGCATCGTCAATGCGAAGGCGCATCGGCGTGACAGGGCAGAGTGCAGGCTCGAGTACCGCGGCTACGGCCATCGCGTCGAAGAGCGTTGGCGTGACATTGTCCGGATAACCTGCCCACTGTTGATAGAGGGCGTGTAGCGCATCTGTCATTGGAGTTTTCTGGCCGAATAGTATGGCGCGTAACACCTCATCCAATTTTAATTGCGTGGAGTCGAGCGGCATCATGTCGATGGGTACACCCGATGCGAACAGGGCCTTCGCGGCCGGGATATCCATTTTGATGTTGTATTCGGGGCTTGGGCCTCTGTCCGGTAGATAGCCGAGGTCGCCATAACCCTGGTGGATTGAGCCGCCCATCATCACGACGCGCTTGAGTTTGCGGAAAGTGACGGGGTCTTTCTGAATGAGCGCTCCGACAGTACTCAGCGGTGCGAGGGAAATCAGAGTGATCTGACCTGGGTTGCGTCGAATTTGATCAAGGATGAAGTCGACCGCGTTCGGCCATCCGTTGGCTGGCTGAGGGAAGGCCTCTGCCCATGCCGCTTGCGTGAAGGGCGCGGCAGGTTGTGTCTTGGGTCCGGCGGCTACAGGGATGTTTTCATGGCCCGTTTGTTCGAGGAAGCGTTCCACCAGTCGCGCGCGGAGGTTCGTATCGCCCCACGCAGTGGTGACGCCGAGAATCTGGAGGTGAGGGTTCGACACTGCGAGAGCCAGCGCAAAGGCATCGTCGACGTCATCGCCGATGTCGGTATCGATGATGACTTTCTGCGCCGCTCCGGGGACGTGCGTCGAGCGCTGTCCTAACGCATGCTGGGGCCAAGCCGTTCCTGTCGTTACCGAGATGATCGTCACAAGGGCAATCCTTGCCGCGACATGCTCTAGTTTTGATCTCCACATCAATTGCGCTCCTTGAGGCAAGCGTCTGGCGAGTCATCGCAAATGACTCGGTCGCGATTAATCGGATTCCCAGTCTTTGTATCAGGAACTAAGCGGATTGGGCAGCTTTGGCTATCATGGTAGGCGTCGTTTATGCGCTCATTTGTCCTGGACTGGTACCGATTCTCACATCTCCGAACTCGATCAGATATCGAAGACCAGATTCTCAAAGCTACGCTTTGGCAGCAGTGGACGAAGACGAACCGTCACAGCCTATTTCAGCAGACGCTCAGGAGCGGGCAGGTCGCGCCGGCGAGCAGGGCGGGCGTGAGGCCTGTGTGGATAAATTCAAGCCAGAAGGATGCTTTCCTTGCTCCCAAGACGATCAGGTCGGCGTTGACTCGCTTTGCCAGGGCCAGAATTGCTTCTGACGCCCTGCCGTGTTCCACGACGAACTCGGGCTCACAACTACAGTGCGAGGATTCAGGAATAAGAGCCTTTAACGAACGGAGGAATTTCTCTTCGCAGTGCTCACATTTCGAGGCCTCATGATCGACTACCACGTGGCAAAGATAGACCTTGGTGGCGTCGGTCTGGCCCAGGGCCAGCGCGAGCTCGATGCCCTTCGCTGCCTGTGGAGAGAAGTCGGTGGCATACACGATTCTATGGAACGAGATCGGGCCTTTCGGTGGCGCGGGTACATGCGGCCCTACCGTCAATACAGGGCAACACGCGGTGCGGATAACTTCTTCCGCCGTGGAACCGAGAGCTAGCTTCGTCAATCCGTGCCTCGACTTCGTTCCCACCACAATCAGGTCGGCATTGCAGTCGACAGCTTCGTCCACGATCGCAGCCGCCGGCTGGAAGCCTTCGATCACCTTCTGCTTGATCTTCACGTCGGAGATGTGGCGGGCAATTCGCTGCAACTCTTCTTCGCTGCTATGGCGAACCGAATCGAGTGCGCACTCTGAGATCGCATCCAGCGATGGCAGGGTTACGACCGTTGTAAGTTCCAGAGTCGATGCGTCATGCATCGCGAGTCCGACCGCGTACGCCTGGGCAATTTCCGCGTCTGATGAAAAGTCCGTCGCCAGGAGAATCCGCTCAAAATTGACTGGGGTTTGCAAATCCGTGGTTCGCATGTTGCCTCCGTCCTCTCAATTGTTCGTCGAGTTGATCGTTCGCATCCTTGGCTTCAAGGGATGTCGAGGGTACCCATGCGAAGGGCTCTTCGTCCGCGCTCGGCGCTGGAGACACCCGGCGATGAAATCATAATCCGGAAGATGCAGAAGGTGATGCCCACTGGCATCGTTAGGAATTCAGCCCGGTCAAGGACCAGTAGCCTGCAGGCGAAATGAAGCATGCCGCCCATGCCTAGATGCTCGCTCAGAAAGGGTTCAGATGCGGTTCGCATCGTCACAATTCAAGGTGATCGGCATCACAGACTACATTGGAGTCTGGGGATGGTCAAAAACCACCGACCAGGATCGATAGCGGAATCTGACAGTTAGGGGGACGATGACCACCTAACCGCAGCCTTTCCACAGCACTCAACCTTGACAAACTCTCAGATGAGACAGAATCTAGACTTGCGATGGACGCCGAGACGATCAGGCATCTGCTGGATGCCAACGGGGTAAAATTCACCACGCAGCGGTACTGCGTGATGGCATTCCTGATGGAGAACCCAGGACATCCCACGGCTGCCGAGATTTTTGACGGGGTCAACCGGCTCGACCCTCGCTCGGCCCGTGCCACTGTCTACCGCAACCTGCGCGACCTGGTGGAAGCCGGCTTGGTTCGCGAAGTCGCCGTCGAAGGCCGCTCCGCGCGCTTCGATGTGAAGGGCATGCGCCACCACCACTTCATCTGCGACCGCTGTGGCGAGGTGGAAGACATGGAGTGGTTCAACGTTCCTCAGCCTCCCGCAGACTTTCTCGGCGATCGGATGGTTCGCGAATACGAATTAATTCTTCGCGGACTGTGCACAAGGTGTGCCACCGCTTCACCGCTTAGCCCGGCCCGTTCCGGATGACCAGCTTGGCCTGCCCTGCATCTGCAGACTTAATCGCGCGGCAGCCTTAACCCCTCGCATTTGGGATTTGATCGAATCTTATAGGTCAGTTCCCCGACAAAACGACTAGTACAACGACAACCAAACAACCACCACAGCAGCCATCTGCTTTCCCCTACCGAGACAAAGGAGTATTTCCATGTCGGACGAAATGAAATGCCCGGTGCCGCACGGCGGCAACCCCGCCACCGCCACAGAATTAGAGTCGCCAATGCACGGCGCGGTAACGCATAACTCGCGCAAGATTCTGCGCAACTATGAGTGGTGGCCTGACCGCCTGGAACTCGAAATCCTGCATCAGAACACGAAGCTGGCCGATCCGATGGACCCTGACTTCGACTATGCGAAGGAGTTCTCAAGTCTCGATCTCGATGCTGTTATCAAGGATTTGCACGCGCTCATGACCGATTCGCAGCCGTGGTGGCCCGCCGACTATGGACACTACGGTCCGTTCTTCATTCGCATGGCATGGCACAGCGCTGGAACCTATCGCACGCACGATGGTCGCGGTGGCGCGGGCATGGGCACACAGCGTTTCGCTCCGCTAAATAGCTGGCCCGACAACGTGAGCCTGGATAAGGCTCGCCGCCTGTTGTGGCCAATCAAGCAGAAGTACGGCAGGAAGATCTCCTGGGCTGACCTCATGATCCTGGCCGGCAACGTGGCGATCGATTCGATGGGTCTCAAGACCTTCGGGTTTGGCGGTGGTCGGGTCGATGTTTGGGTGCCGCAGGAAGACATCTTCTGGGGACCGGAGCGTACGTGGCTGGGCAGCGACCGGTATCAGGGCGAGCGCGATCTCGACAACCCGCTTGCCGCTGTGCAGATGGGCCTGATCTACGTGAATCCCGAAGGTCCTGATGGCAAGCCCGATCCGCTCGCATCGGCGCGCGACATCCGCGAGACTTTCGGGCGCATGGCCATGGACGATGTCGAGACGTTCGCGCTCATTGCTGGCGGTCACACGTTTGGTAAGGGGCATGGGGCATATGATCCGAGCAAGTACGTTGGCCCTGAGCCGGAAGGCGCTCCCATTGAGCAGCAGGGACTCGGCTGGAAGAGCTCCGCCGGCAAGGGCAATGCAGAGGACACAATTTCCAGCGGTCTTGAAGGTGCATGGACAACGAAGCCCACTACTTGGGACAGCGAGTATCTCGACAATCTTTACAACTTTGACTGGGCGTTGAAGAAGGGTCCTGGTGGCGGTTGGCAATGGTACGCCGTCGCCGAGGGCGAGATCATTCCGGACGCGCACGTCCCGGGCAAGAAACACCTGCCGATGATGTTCACCTCGGATCTCGCACTCAAGTTTGATCCAGTTTACGAAAAGATCGGCAAGAACTTCCAGGCGCATCCTGAACAATTCGCCGACGCGTTTGCACGCGCATGGTTCAAGCTGACGCATCGAGATATGGGCCCGATTAATCGCTACCTGGGGCCGCTGGTTCCCAAGGAGCGGCTCATCTGGCAGGATCCTGTTCCGGCGGTTGACCACGAACTCATTGGCGACGCGGAGATTGCCGCGCTGAAGGCGAAGATCCTTGCCTCGGGCCTGTCGATCTCGCAGCTTGTGTCAGCGGCGTGGGCTTCGGCGGCTTCCTTCCGCGGGTCAGATAAGCGCGGCGGGGCTAATGGCGCTCGGATCCGTTTGGAGCCGCAAAGGAACTGGGAGGTCAACCAGCCGTTGGTTCTCGCGAAGGTTCTCAGCACCCTCGAGGGCATACAGAAGGACTTCAACGAGAACGCTGCGTCGAACGGGAGCAAGGGCAAGCAGGTCTCTCTTGCTGATCTCATCGTTCTCGGCGGTTGCGCCGCTGTGGAAGAGGCTGCGAAGAAGGCCGGCAGCGAATTCAAGGTACCGTTTACGCCGGGACGATCCGACGCGACGCAAGAGCAAACCGATGTGGCGTCTTTCGCTCCGCTGGAGCAGACGGCAGATGGTTTCCGCAACTACCTCCGCCTGGGACATACTCAGCACCCGGAAGCTTTGCTCGTCGATCGCGCACAGCTGCTGACGCTTACCGCGCCTGAGATGACCGTGCTAGTTGGAGGGCTCCGCATGCTCGGTGCGAACTTCCGTGGCTCGAAAAATGGCGTCTTCACCGACAAAACCGAAACTCTGTCGAACGATTTCTTCGTCAACCTCCTCGATATGAAGACGGAGTGGAAGGCGTCGTCCACGGCTGAGGGCGCGTTTGAAGGCCTCGATCGCGCAACCGGCGAACTGAAGTGGACAGCAACGCGCGTGGACCTGATCTTCGGCTCCAACTCGCAGCTTCGGGCTATTGCGGAGGTCTACGCAGCGAGCGACGCGAAGGGCAAGTTTGTGAAGGACTTCGTGGCCGCCTGGAACAAAGTGATGAACCTCGATCGCTTCGACCTCGTCAAGCACTAAGGGGCGTGGAGGAGGATTCTGGCCCGCGCGAACCCTGGACCCGCGCGGGCCAGTTTTATTTTCGGGTCAATTACTACCCTCTTTGCGTCGATCTTGTTTATGGCGATAATTGAAGTGTTATGTCCAAGCAACAGTTCCAGACGGAAGTAAGCCAGCTCCTCCAACTCATCGTCCATTCGCTGTACTCGCACCCGGAGATCTTTCTCCGCGAGCTCATCTCCAACTCATCGGATGCGCTCGACAAGCTGCGTCACCTCACCCTTACCGACGACAAGTACAAGGCCCTCGTTGGTAATGGCATCGATGCGCCGCGCATCGACCTCACGCTCGACGAGGACAAGAAGACTCTCACCATCTCCGACACCGGCATCGGCATGAGCGAGGAAGATCTCATCTCTCACCTCGGCACCATCGCCCGCTCCGGCACGAAGAACTTCCTTGCACAACTCTCGGGAGACGCAAAGAAGGACTCCAATCTCATCGGGCAGTTCGGTGTCGGGTTCTACTCGGTATTTATGGTGGCCGACAAGGTCGAGGTATTCTCTCGCAAGGCAGGTGAGGAGAAGACCTACAGGTGGACTTCCGATGGCAAAACAGGCTTCGACGTCGAAGAGGCGACCGGCAGCGCCGCTCGCTCTGCTGCGGGAACGACTGTCCTCATCCACTTCAACGACGAGGGCGCAACTTACGCAAATGCGTGGCGGCTACAGGAGATTGTCAAGAAGTACTCCAACCACATCGCGTTTCCAATCTTCCTCACCCATGACAAGAGTGAGTGGAATGCGGACAAGAAGGAGTCAATCAAGTCCCGCGTGACCGAGCAGGTCAACGCCGCCAGTGCCATGTGGCAGCGCCCCAAATCTGAGCTCACCGACGAAGACTACAAGGAGTTTTACAAGTCCATCACTGGCGACTGGGAAGATCCGCTGTTCTGGTTTCACACTCGCGCCGAAGGCACGCTCGAATACACCACACTCTTCTACATCCCGGCCAAAGCTCCGATGGATCTCTACCAAGTCGATTACAAGGGCGGCATCAAGCTTTATGTGAAACGTGTCTTCATCATGGATGACGCGAGGGAATTGCTGCCGCAGTACCTGCGCTTTGTGCGTGGCATCATCGACTCGGAAGACCTCCCGCTCAACGTCTCGCGCGAGATCCTGCAGCAGAACAGAGTTCTCACCGCGATCAAGACTGCCAGCGTGAAGAAGATCCTCTCCGAATTGAAGAACATTGCCGCCAACGACAAGGAGAAGTACGCGCAGTTTATCGCTGAGTACAACCGTCCTCTGAAGGAGGGAGTGTACGGCGACTACGCCAATCGCGAAACGCTGCTTGATCTTGTGCGCTTCAAGTCCACAAAGGTGGAAGGGCTGACCTCTCTCGACGAAGCTAAGGAACGCATGCAGCCGGAGCAGAAGGCGCTGTACTACATCACGGGCGGAGCCGAAAGCATGCTCCGTAACTCGCCCCTGCTCGAGATCTACAAGAAGAAGGGAATTGAGGTCCTGCTTCTGGACGACGATATCGACGAGATCGTCTTTTCTCACGTCGACAAATACGGCGACACAGACCTCAAGTCCGTCAACAAGTCCACCGCTGGTGGCGACCTTGAGGACGCAACCACTGCCGAGAAGAGCGAAGAATTGAAGCCGCTTCTGGAGAAGATCAAGGCCACGCTTGGCGATGCCGTCAAAGAAGTCCGCGCTTCTTCGCGCCTCGCCGACAGCCCATCTGTCATCGTGTCGGATGAGGACGAACCAAGCGCCCGAATGCGGCAGATGATGCGCGCTATGGGGCAGAAAGAAATTCCCGAGCCGAGCCCGACTCTTGAGATCAATCCCGCCCACGAGATCGTCAAGAAGCTTCTCGCCCACCCAGAGGAAGCAATGGTGACTGACGCCGCGTGGCTTCTATTCGATCAGGCGCTACTCCTCGAAGGCGTGCCGCTCAAGGATCCCTCCGCGTTCGTTCGGCGCCTGAACCGAGTGCTGAACCAGTCAATCGAATCGCGACATTGACTTTGCGCTTGCCGCATCTGCCCATCGGTACCGGGATGACTGTGAAATTGGATGGCGTTCTTTCAGCACGAAAGTTCAACCTGACGAGCTAGCAAGCGCTCCCATATGAGGGGGCGCTTCGACCGGTTCGATCAAAGATCGATACGTGACTTCTGTCGTCGACAACTATTTAGTTGACGAATAGGTGCGCGTTTGCGTATTGTTCGGTTGCGTATTACATCGCTTTAAAGAGGGACTGCTTCTCCCCGATATTGCGCACGCGATTCGCGCCTTGGTTAGATTTTATAGTTTGCAAACCTGCGGAAGATCATCCCGCCGCGCAGGCAAGGCGCCATAACGTCCCAAAGCTCTCACTGCTCTAGTGGCCACGGTTCAACCCGATAGCGCCGCGCTTCTACCGTGGTCTACGACCTACGCCGTTTCCTCCCAGCACGTACAGTTCTTCAAAGCCCACCGCGAATAATGCGCGGAGTTCGGTATTTTTTTCTGAATCCTGTGGTGTTTGATGGTATCGTTATCGGCCTTGACGATTCGGCTGATGCCGCCGAGGCCAGGTGTATACCCGTCCTCGCGTAAGCCCGAGAGAGCCTAAATGTAAAACCGCTTTAATTTGTCAAAATTTGAGCTTGACGGTCCTCGCATCGTCACTGCATAATTCTGCCCGCAATCAATTTGAAAAACAATCGGGGTTTGGGCCGTCGCAGTCTGCGGGAAAGATTGTGATCGTTATCAAGCAAGGTTTCGAACAAGCGATGACCGGAAGATAGCCAAAGGGGGCTGTTAAATGATGTCATTTCCAACGATCAAGCAGGCAGCCGGACGTTTACTCGTCGTGGCGACCGGGCTCCTGTTGCTGCACTCAGCCGCCCTGGCACAGGAGACGACAGGAAGCGTGTCGGGCCGGGTGCAGGACACCACGGGGGCCGTAATTCCACACGCCACCGTCGTCCTAACGAATTTGCAGGACAGCTCGGAGCGAAAGACGATCAGCAATGGATCTGGAAATTTTACGATTGCCTCGGTGGCGGCAGGACCTCGATATCAAATCAAGGTGATGATGTCAGGCTTCAAGACATGGGAATCGCAAGTGTTCCCGCTGCGACCTGGAGACCAGCCGAACTTCACCGATATCAAAATGCAGATTGGTGAAACGACCGCGCAGGTAACAGTGGAAGCAACTGCAAGTCAGGCTGTTAAGCCGCTCGATTCCCCGGAGCGCAGCGACGTCATTACGTCGAAGGATCTCGAAACACTTGCGATTGTTGGGCGCGACGCTGGCGAACTCATCGAAACATTGCCTGGATTTGCCATGATTAGCCCAGGCGTAAGCAACAAGTCATCGGCCAATACAGCTGCGGTCGGATTGAATAATGGGATTTCAGGTGGGTACTCAGCGAATGGTCTGGGGCCAACCGCGTTGGCCACTATCCTCGACGGCGTCTCGCTCACCGACATTCAAACAAACTCAGGCACTGTTCAGACGGTTGATTCTGACATGATCCAGGACGTAAAGGTGTCGACTGCGAATTTTGGCGCAGAGATCGCCCAGGGGCCGGCTCTGTTCAACGCCACAACGAAGGCCGGAACCACTTCCTATCACGGCGAGGCATACTTCTACGCGCGCAATACAGTGCTCAACGCGAACGACTGGTATAACAACTATCTTAAGCAATCGAGGCCTCCGGGAAGCTATTACTATCCTGGAGGAACTATCAGCGGGCCACTTTGGATTCCTTTTACGCAGTTTGGAAGACACAATAAGAAGCTTTTCTTTTTCTTTGGGCTTGAATTCCTTAATCAAAAGTATTCGCCAGAGACGCTAGGTTCATGGGTTCCTACCATGGCCGAGCGCAACGGCGATTTCAGCGTAGCCAACCTCAATGCGCAACTATGCGGAGCGCGTCCAGACGGTTTAGTGAATCCAAATTCAATTCAGCCGATGTGCTATGCGGAAAACTATTACACCAATGGGACCGCTGTTCAGGACGGCAACGTAACCAGCCAAGCGAATGCTGGAGGCGTAGCGCTTGTGAACTGGCTACCGCTGCCCAATGCCGATCCGTTCGCCAATACAAACGGATACAACTACATCCAACCTGTGATCCAGACGCAGAATGGCAACATCCTGCATGCGCGTGTGGATTATTCGATCAACGACAACAACAAGCTCTACATTTCCTATGGACGCCAGACTCAGATCACTCAGGATCCAGTCGATTTAGGATATATACCCGCCTATTCTGTCCTGTACCCGGGAGATGTTACAACGGGCGACATCTCGAATATCGTTTCGGTGAATTACACGCGGGTATTTGGTAGCAGCGTCACGAATGAGTTCGACGCGGCCATGTCGCTCATCAGCGATCCCGGGAACATGGGGAATCCCGCTGCGGTAGATCGCTTTGAGATGAACAAGTACAACTGCAACGACCCTGCTGAGCGAGCTGCGGGAACGTGTACCAATCCTGCGTCGGATAACTTCAATTACCTGGGCGACTACAAGAATGCGGGAGACTATTCCGTACCCGCGCTAGCAAACTACAACGGGAATCTCGGGTATCCGCAACTCCAGATGCCGGGGGGCTTCTATAACGACCAAATTCACATGAAGAAAACAGTCCCCGATATTCAAGATAATGTGACTTGGATTAAGGGTGCGCATACTTTCCAATTCGGCGGATATTACCAGAAGGGCATTCTCAATGGCGACGCTGTAACGAACGCGTTCCCGCAGGGCGAGTACACTTTCAATCCAGGCACATCAGGTTATCAATACAACCAGCAAGTTGGGCAGGTAGCGCAGTATACCGCGTGCGAGAATCCTCAAACGACCGGGACAAGCCGGAGTTCGGGAGCCTCCTACCTCGGCGCCTGTATCAATCCGATTGCCATGATGTACCTGGGGACACCGGACAGCTTTCAGCAAACCAACTTCACACCGGTTGTCGATATGCAATTTACGACGCTAGCTGGTTACGTCAACGATCAATGGAAGTTTCGTCGGCTTACTGTGGTGGCTGGAGCTCGCATCGAGCATCTCGGGCCGTGGATTGATCGCCACGGCAACGGTTTGGCAACATTTTCTCCAACTGTTTATAACCAGGACTGCACGAGAGCCAACGGCGCCCCAGTCACTTGTTCACAGACCAGCGATTACCCGGGCCTCGCGTGGCACGGCATAGACAGTGCGATTTCGAATCAGGTGAACAGCCCACCCCAGGTGTATTTCTCACCGCGTGTTGGGCTCTCGTGGGATCTGTTTGGCAAGGGAGCGACATTCCTGCGCGGTGGATGGGGAATCTATCGCCACGAAGAGGAGTTTGCGCCGTATGCTCAGGCCGCCGCAACGGCTCAAGGATATAAGACAACCTACATCCAGAACCAGTCGTTCACGTTTCAAACTGTCGATGAGCAAGCACCAATCAACCCCGCTGACTATAGCGTCGACGTTCTTACGAATCATGACACCGTCAGGCCGATTTACTACATCTATAACGCAACGATATCCCAACGCCTGAGATGGAATTCGCTGCTCGAAGTCGCATACGTTGGCAGCAGCAGTCAACATATGAGCAGTTACAGTTCGAGCGGCGGTAGTTACAACGAAGCGTCCGATATCAATCTCATACCGCAGGGCTATATGTTCCAGAGCCCGCCGGCATTCTGCCTCTGCAATTTACCGAGTGGCGAAACTCCAGATGCGATTTCCGCTTTGACGACTGCTCAGCAGGACTTCTTTCGTCCCTTCCCCTTCTATCAACATATCTATGCTCTGAATCACAATTACTACGCGAATTACAACAGCTTGCAGGTGAGCTGGAATAAGTCGTCCGGCAGGATTCAATTTGGACTTAACTATACGTTCTCCAAAAATCTTGCCACGGCTGCTTCGTACAACAATGTCCTCGTCGATCCGGTGAATCTTCGTAATGATTACAACCCCTCCCCTCAAGATCGTACGCATGTTGGGAACGCACATTATTTGTTGGATCCGGGGAAGCTATATCACGGTGACCATCACCTTATTTCCGCACTCGCCAATGGCTGGCAACTGTCTGGCATTTCAACCATTATGAGCGGGGTTAACCTGCCCTCAAATGAGGGGCAGAACTTCGGGTTCGGCTCTGGTTCTCTTGAGCCAACGCAGGTCTCGACGGCGCAGCAGGAGCCGAACACCAACAATATTCCGTGTGCGCAAGAATATGGAATTCCTCCTGATAAGAACGGAAACACCTACTGCGTAACAAATCTAAGCCCGATCACATGGCTGGGTACACCCGACTATCAATTGATGCCGACTGTAAACTGCAACCCGTCTGGAGGACCGGCGAAGCATCAGTTCATAAATCCAGTATGCTTTGGGGTCCCGGTACCCGGCAGCCCGACGACAGGCCCCTATGCACTATCGTCGAATCCTTCCGGGCAGGGGCAGGACCGCCTCCCATATATTCGTGGTCCTTATTATCAAAACCACAATTTGTCCTTGCTAAAGAACTTCCCAGCCGGCGCCAATAAAAACATTCAATTCCGTGTAGAAGCGTTCAATGTTTTCAATCACGCGAACGTTTCCTTCAACAACGACGACAATGAAAACCTTAATTTGGGAAGCCTCAACTTCGCCATAACCGGAAAGCCTCTCACAACCGGCATGCTTGAGAACCCAAACTTCGGTATAGCAAACATCAAGTACGGCTCGTCTCCGATAGGCGGTCGACTTATTGAACTGGGAGCAAAGTTCACGTTTTAGCAGTGGCTCCGTTGCCCCCCGGAGTGGGCTGCGGAGCATGAGTAGACCAAAACGCAGTGTCTGCCCGAAATCGCGAAGTTCATAGGCCGTAGTTATTCAGGACGGACTAGGGATAAGGCTAGATCAGTATTTTCGCAAGTGCTTGGAGTGAGATTTTCTGGAGGGGTTTTATGGCCATCGAGTCTGCAGCGTACTTCAGTCGGCTGGCGCGCACCGGCTTAGTGTCATTCATTGGCATGGCGTCACTATGCAGTGTGGCCACGGCGCAGAAGGAGTTGGTGACGACCGGCTCGGTGATTCCGCTGCAGCATAGTACCAGCTGGTGCCAGGTTTACAACGTAGACATCGCGCCAAATGGAGACGCACTTTTTCTGGACGTCTGCGGCGGCGGTGGTTATGGCTCGATCTACCAGTTGTCGAAGGGATCGACGACGTTCCAAACGGTTACCTCGACCATCGATACGGCGGGAACTTACTGGAACGAGACTATGGCCATGGATGCGCAGGGCACCATCTATATTACCGACCGATACAGCGGTAGCCAGCATATATATCGCGTTCCTTATAACCCGACCGACGGCACGTGGGACTTTTCCGCGTCAGGTGATAACTGGGAGCCGACAATCGACGGAGGGTTCGAAGGGAATGGTACTCAGGGGGCCGTGTTCCTGAACAGCGCAGCGAGGGATGGCAGCGGCATTCTGTTCGTTTCAGAGCAGAATGCGAATGACATTCTGATGATCCCGGTAAATGCTGGCGGAACAGTGCCGCTGTTTCCGAGCGGACCAGATGCGGGGCAGCCTGAATTTCAATACCTGATCAAGGGATTGAAAGACAAGGTCATGCCCATGGCGGTGGACGTCAATGGGAATCTTTATTTCATTGAAAACCCCTATGATCCGCCGGCTAGCAGAACGACTGGAGTATTCTTCATTCCAGCGAGCGCCTATACCGCCTGCATGGCTGCGAGCGCAGCAGGGAGCACCGCGCCGACCACGCCTTGTATCTCGGGCGCGGAGGGGTCGTTGTCGCGCATCGATTCTGGCAACACCGAGAAGTTCAACGGGCTCACACTCGACGCGGCCGGGAACGTATATGTTGCCGACACCGACGATAGCTACGGCGGCACAAGGAATGGACTACTCGAGATTCCCAACGAGAGCGGCAGCCCAGTTGGGGTGACGGCCAGCAGCTTTAATTTTGCGGACGCCGAATACCTTTCTCCAGCACCTGTGAATGCTTATCCCACGATTGATCCCCGTGGCTTCTTTTGGTTGCCGCAGGGCACTGCGAATTTGTGGAATCCGAATGGATCTGCCACCGGCATTCCGGGCACGGGGAATCTGATTCTTTATCAGTTGGGGGCCGCGAATCTGGGTGCTACGCCGGTGGGCACGCCGAGTAGCACTGGGACCGTCTTCTTCACCTTCAGTGGCAGCGTCACTCCTGCGAGCATTGTGCTTACACAACCAGGCGGCGGAACCGACTATAGCGCCGTGGCAACCAACCCCTATCCACCTGCTAACGGCAATTCGCCCACGGTGCCTTGCACCCCCAGCACTCAAGCAAAACCCAACACCTATACCGCGTTTACCTCTTGCGAGTATTGGGTCGCGCTGACACCGCAGGGAACTAATTCTGTGGGTGGTGTCTCAGGCCAACTATCCATGTTGGACTCGAGCAACAAGGTCATCGGTGGCAGCACTGCGGACCTTACCGGTGTAGGTGAGGGGCCTGCCGCCGCTCTACTGATTCCAGCAAATCAAACGCCGTTGGCGACTGGCCTTTCTGCACCAAAGCAAGTTGCAGGGGATTCGCTGGGTAACTCCTATGTTGCTGACTCCGGCCTTGGCAAGGTGCTGATGTTCGCAGCGGGATCCACAACCGCCTCAACTGGAACTCCGGTCGGCACAGGACTCACCGCGCCCACTGGCGTTGCGGTCGACGGGTTCGGCGATGTATATATTGGCGACTCCGGAAAAGTCATCGAAGTTCCTGCAGTGAACGGGACCTTGAATCCCGCGGGCCAGACGGTCCTGCTCTCGGGCCTGGGAGCGAACCTCAATCTGGCCGTCGATGGTGCCGGCAATGTATACGCTGCCGATCCAGCGAACGCCAGGGTAGCGCGAATCTATAACCCACAGATGTCCATGGCGCTTGAGCCTACTGTTTCAGGCACCTCCGTCATCCCAAATACTATCGGTACGGGTTTTACCAAACCTACTGCCGTCGCAGTGGACGACTCAGGCGATGTTTATGTAGCCGATGGCACCAACCTTTACGAGATTACCTTTTGGGGGAACCAGACAACCATCACCAGTAACCTTTCCACGGACGTGACCGGGCTTGCAGTAGATCCGTCGGGTTCTGTGTATGTAGCCCAAAGCGGAGGAATTCTGCGCATACCTCTTGAAAGCTCTGGTCTCAATTTCAATGACGCGGCCCAGATCGATAGTGCTGGTATCACGGCTCCAAGTGGTGTCGGGCTCGATTCCCTCGGCGACCTGTATGCGACCGCAGCGTCTTATGCGGTTCCTACGTATACGAGTTCTGCAGCTCCGACCACTACAACTGTCAACACGCCGAATTTGTTATCACTCAGCGGGGCATTTGTCGGCTTTGGAACGGTGAGCACACAGACGCAGAGTAATCCTGTGGACGTATATGTCTACAACATCGGCAACGAGCCTTTAGCGTTTGCAGGGAGCCCATCATTTTCGGGTACGAATGCCACAGACTATTCGATCGAAACGGACGGCCAGATACCCTGTGATCTGACAGGTGCGACTCCAATCGCGAGTGCAACGGCTTGTTCTCTCGGGGTAACGGTCACGGCGGCAAATAACTATCTAAGCCAAGGGAACATGTCTGTTCCGACGACGGCTGTCAACGCTCCTTCGACAAGCGCTGTCTTGGAAGCTTACGCGCTCAATAATCTTTGCCTAACCACGACGACGATCACATTGGCTCCAGGAACAGGTTTATCGTATCCAGCCAATGCGGCTGTGGCCGCTACGGTAACTCCGGTGGATCCCACCTGCTCTTCGGGTAATCAACCCACTGGCGGAAACATCGTATTGACCCTGGATCCCCAGGCTAAAGGCTCGTCGGAGACGACGCAGACCGTTGTACTAAAAAATGGGGCGGCGAGTTTCAATCTGACGGGCTTGAACGGTGGCACCTATATTCTGTTTGCAAGCTACAAGGGCGATCCGATTTTTGGCGGCAGTTCGAGCTCCAGAACATTCAGCTTCGTCGTCTCGCAGGCGACTCCCACCGTCATCCTTAGCAACCCAATTGGAATCGCGCCGGTAAATAATACCTACTATGTTTTGCAGGGAGCCACGGCAACGCTGCAGGCTTCTGTAACCTCAGCTGCGGGCTCGCCAACTGGCAGTATCGCGATACTTAATAATGGATCTGCGCCGGCGGACCCAACTCAGAATCCTATTACCTTGGGTGCGAATGGGACGGCAACCTTCAATACCTCCAACCTGGCCGTGGGCACCTACAACCTCACTGCTGTGTATGCAGGCGATCTAAACTTCGCCACTGTCACCTCACCTGTCGTAACGATCCAGGTGATCAATCCCAGTGCGCTTATTACGGCGAGCCCTGCGTCCGTTACAACGCCGGCCGGTACCCCAGTTACAACTGCGCTCACGGTCACCCCGCTTGAGGGATACTCCCCACAAATGGGTGTGCAGATGTATTGCGAGGTTCAACCGGTAGACACTGTGCCACCGGACGCAGAGTGCACATTTGATGTCCCGCTGGTCATGTTCAGTAGCACTGTTGGCGCTCCTCCAACTCCTCAGATCACGCACGTCACCATCAGCAGCAATATCCCTGTAAACGAATCATCGGTCAGGATGGAAACCTCGCCGATCGTCTTCGCGGGGCTATTCGGCCTGGGGCTCACAGGACTGGCGCTGCGCAGAAGAAGCAAATTCAATCGCGGTGCCCTAACGCTACTTTGCGTGGTGCTGTTGTTTACGGGGTCGCTGTTTGGATTCACTGGATGCACGAATTCGGGCTACACAACGACGCCCCCAGCACCCCATGTGACAACGCCGGCCGGCACTTACAACGTAAGTATTTACACGCTCGATTTGGGTACCAACAAGATTTCGTCACTGCCCTTCACGTTAAACGTAACGATTACCGCGGCAAAGTAACCGCAAAAATCTTCAGCAAAGGTTGAGTCCAGGGAAGTGAACCATAATTCCCGGGAGCACTAAGAAGAGAGATCAAACCCAGTTGAGTAGCAGCCTTTGTAGGTTGGTATGAGTCCTTTAGGGAGAAATATCATGTTCACCAAGTCGTTCAATTCGCCGCACAGGCTCTCTGCTTACATGCTGACGGCGCTCCTTTTCGGTGGAGTTGTTTGCAAGGGAGCGGTGGCGCAGGGAACTACGCCTCCTGTCACAGCGAGCTATGCCCAGACGTTAACCGCGCCCAGCGGCTTGGGGACGGTTGAGCAAACCGTTCTTGATTCTGAAGGCGACTGGTTGGTTTTGGATTTCCCGAACGGTGCTCTCTACGAATATCCGGCAGGCGGCGGAGCCATGATTACGCTTGCACCTCCCGGTACCCTCGGCGGGATCGCGGGCTATGACTCCGACGGCCTTACGTTGGACTCGATGAACAATCTCTACATCGACGGCAATTTCAATAATTGTATGGTGATGTTTCCATACAATTCGACAACCAAGACCTGGACGGGACTCTCCACCTTGACCTCCGCAAACTCAGGGCCAGACCAGTGTGGCACCGCCCCCTACAGCTTCGCCCAATATGGATTAATCACCCCCGTCGCTCCGGTAACGAATAATTATTTTCAACCATGGGGCCTAGCGACTCTTCCGAATAATGTTCTGGTCGTCGCCGATCAAAATCAGAAGTTTATGTTCACGCTGCCTGTGAAGTATCCGGGTAACAGCACCTGCTCAGCGGGTAATTGCTCCCCTACCGCGGCCCCGGGTCAAGCAACCCTGGTTCTTTTATCGATGGAGAAGCGAGCTAATTCTGTCGCGGCAGACAAATTCGGAAACATATATTTCGTAGAAGACTCTGGAGGTTTATCCGGCGCCTACATGATTCCAGCTGGCCAAACAAACGTGCCGGCTGATACGAGTTCGACTATCGTTCGAGTTGATCCGAATCTTCCGAGCGTAACGGGAGTAACTACCGACGCCTATGGAAATGTTTATATCAGTGACTCTACGGATGGTGTTTTTCTTGTGCCCAATGCTTCGGGTACACCAAATACCGCCGCGGCAATGTTGCTCACATCCGTCCCGGCTACGGGCCAAGTCAGTGTTGATTCCACGCGTGGCATTCTCTACATTCCGACGACGAGTAACGGCCTAACCAAGGTCTCGTTCAATGTCGCAAAGTTGGGGTCAACGGCTTCGGGCGCACCGGCCGCAGCCACGTCCACGGTGCTGTTTAGTTTCAGCGGTGCAGCAACCCCCGGCTCTTTTGTAATTCAGGAGGCCGGCGCGCCAACTCCCGATTTTGCGATAGCAAGCGGAGGAACCTGCGCAGTCGGAACGGCCTATGCCGCTGATGCCAGCTGCACAGTGAATGTCACACTCGCTCCGCACGCCGCTGGCGATGTTTCAGCAAAGCTGGAGATGTTGGATGGCTCCGGAAACATTCTCGCTTCAATTACCGTGCAGGGTACCGGTACGGGTTCAGCACTGCAAGTTGCGCCAGGCGGGGAATCCGTGATTGGAGCCGGCCTGAAGACTCCGAGCCAGGTCGCGGTCGATGCCAATGACAACACCTATGTCGCGGATTCCGGACTTGGCGCAGTCGAGATGTATCCGAAGGGCTACGGTGCACTGGCTGCAACAACAACAGTGGGTACGGGTCTCACGGCACCTACCGGAGTTGCCGTGGATGGCGCCGGCGACGTGTTCATAGCGGATAGCGGCGATGTCTACGAGGTACCCATAGGGCCGACAGGTCTGGTCGCTGCTAATCAGCTCACGTTGCGAGGCGGCCTCGGCACGAACCTCAAACTGGCCACTAACGGTGTCGATGGCCTCTATATCTCCGATCCGGATAATCACAGAGTTGTGAAGCTATCGGGTGTTGGGGGAACGCTGGGTCTGTTGACCCAGGCCGAGACTGATCTAGGAGGATTCAGTGCACCCTCCGCCATCACGGTGGACGAAAGTGGTGACCTCTACGTTGCGGATGGCGCCAACTTGTACGAAGTAACTCCATCTGGAATTCAAACCACGTTGCTAACGACATTGAATAACCCCACAGGTCTAGCCGTGGATCCATCTGGAGCCGTGTATGTGGCGGCGACTGGAGGGACGGTCCGCATCCCGGATGAGAGTGGGACATTAACTCCGGCGGATGAGACTGTCATCGCGTCGACCGTCACAAGTCCGACCTCTGTCGCAATCGATTCCAATGAAGACGTCTACATTACAGACTCGGTTGGGGAGGACGTGAGTTTTGTTAGTGCGAGTGCGTCGCTCAACCTGGGAACGCTGAGTACTGCGACAGCAACGTCGACTGCGAGTTTCTCTCTGGTGAATGACGGAAATGCCCCGTTCAACTTCACGGGCTTCACAAGCACCGCTGATTTCAGCGTTACGACGACCAGTTGTGTGGCGCCCGAAGCAGTTGGAGCGACATGTGGCGGAACCATCACCTTCAACCCTGGACCGGGAGATCAAGGCACGCTTTCTGCCGAGATCCTCGCTCAGACTGGCGCAGCGAACTCGCCCGTCGGAATTAATGTCGTCGGCGTCGGCGTATCCCTCGCGAAGTCAATCACTACGATCAGTGTAACGAATCCAACCGTTGACGGCGCACCAGCTGTGATCAAAGTGGCCGCGGCGTCTGGTACGGGAACCGCGCCTACAGGCCAGGTCACTCTGACCATCACTGGCTCTAATTTGACCGCCCCTGTTGTAGTCACCGGTACACTCGCGAACGGCACGATTACGCTCACACCCGCGCAACTTTCGGCTGGCAGCTATACGTTCAATGTGAGCTACCAGGGAGACCGGACTTATGGGGCCTCCACTGCGACGGCGCAGGTAACGATCGCAGCAGGCGCCGTGACGCTAACTCAGGGTCCACTGACACCCTCGCAATCGTTGGTCGAGATCGGTGGCACCTACTATGTGCTGGCCGGCGGAACGGGATCCCAAGAGCCTTACGACGGGTCCGTTAGTCAGTATGAGTACACCTATCCAGTCACTATCGCCGCAACCGACGGCATCGCGCTGATTGGGCAACAAGTCAGCGTTGCGGGGAAAGTTGTTGGTGTCAACTTCGGGACCGTGACGTATCAGGGCGCGCCCGCACCCGGATGCGAACCGGTTCCAGTTTCATCCACGGGTATCGCATCCTTCTCTGCTCAATGCTTCACGATTAACACTAGCAACAATTCAATCCCTGATCTCGAAACTACATATACCATCACGCCGGTATATAGTCCGACTGGAACGGGTTCGACTCTCTGCAACCCCACATGTGTTACGAATCCCAATTACACAGCCGTTACGGGCACACCTATTACCCTGACCGCCTTGCGGAATCCAGTAGTGCAGATCAGTTCTAGCCCGGGATCGCTGACGGTTTCACCCGGCTCGGCTGTAACGTCGACACTCACGTTGACCTCGGTCCTCGGATATGGGGTTGCTGGCGCCGGCGCGCTTTTGAATAACTACTCCTTGCCAGTGCAACTCGCATGCGACGGCTTGCCTGCTTACGCTACTTGCAGCTTTAATTACACGATCCCTGATCCCAGTGACGCCCAGTCAGTCGATGTTGGTCCCGCTGCTGGAACCGTTCTGTCCTTTATGGGAGGAGCCGCTGGTCCGTGTGCCGCGGCAGCGCCTGGGGCCGCGGGTGGTTGCTTTGGCCCGGGCACTGTCATCATGACGATCAACACAAATGTTTCGTCCGGAGTCGTCTCCAGCAACCGTCATGGGGAAAGCAATGTGATATTCGCCACTATGTTCGGCTTCGGCGTGCTCGGCCTGGCATTCAGCAGAAAGAAGAAATCCTTCCGAGGCATTCTACCGGCGCTGGTTTGCTTATTATTCTGCACCGGGATCGTCGCCAGCATTAGCGGGTGCAGCACCAAGCAACTCGGAACTACGACGGGAAATTCTACCCCGGCAGGTACCTATACCGTCACGATTACGGCGAAGCAGGTTGGCAGTCAGGTCATCGCCCAGAATCCCGGAATTGTTTATGGCAATTCCAACCAGGTTTCTTTGCCATTCACCATGAACGTAACGATTCAATGAGACGCGCCGGATGACGACCTAGTCTGTTCCGAATAAATCAGGGAGGCCTCTTGGGGCCTTGAGGCGAGAGTGGATCACACGATGAGACGACAGAGCGCAGCGAACGGACCAAGAGATGTTCTCACCATTCTAAGGGAACCGAAGACAGGAGTATTAGAAATGAAAGCTAATCCGACAGGCCTAAGCTACTCATCGCGGTCAAGCATGTCAGTGTCGACGGCCCTGCTTTCTGTTCTTGCGCTCGGCCTCTCCGGAATGAATGCGCGGGCGCAATCCGCCTTCCAGAACGTAGTCATGAGTCAGACTGCGGAACTTGGGCTGCTCACAAGTGGTGGCGGCCAATCAGGTCAGGAGCCGGCTGGCTCGTCGATGGCGGTGGACTCGAAGGGCGACGTCATTATGGGTAACACCTATGGCGGCCAGGTCCTTCTCTTTGCCGCTGGTTCTGCACAAATAAGCCCAGCGCCACCAGCCACTGTACTAGGAGCCCCAGGTAACAATGTGGATGCAGTTGCGATCGACAGCCAAGGGAATCTTTATGTTGGGTTCGCAACTTCCGCGACTGTCGTAAAGGCTCCTTACGTCAACGGTGCGTACGTGACCATCAATGCGCCCTCCAGCAGTACTCCGAACTGCACCGGCAGCGACACGGTCGAGTGCGTTATGAATAATCTGAATACCAAGGGCTCCGGGGTCTCGGGGTTGGTATTCGACGCGGCGGGCGACCTCTTTTATAGCACCACGAATATCGGAGACAATGGGGCAGGTACAGCGCCTAACTCTATCTGGGAGTGCACTGCGACGTGCCTCTACACCGGCACGCCCGCTGCTACGTTACTGTTTACAGAGCCGACGAGTTCATCGCCGACGACCACAGGGCAACTCAATGTTGGCGGTTTGGCTGTCGATTCCTATGGAGACCTCTTCTTCACCGATTCGGCCGTCAACTCAACGACGAACGCTAACGAAGAGAGTTTCACCTCTAATCTAAACGAGCTCTCGTTTACATCGGGCACGGGATTTGCGACGTCGCCGAAAGTTTTATACACCTATACGCCTTCGTCCCCAGGCAATTATGACGCCCAGGTAGATGGCGTTGCTGTCGATGCCAGTGGTACGGTATACGCTCTGATTACGGGGTCACCTGGGCTGATCGCCTTCCCCAACAACAATGGCGTCATCAACACGGCGAAGATGTACGTGGCGTCGACGGCAGCCGGCAAATTGTTAGCTTCAAATGGCAACGGCATTTTCTATATAGACACCTATAACAATACGGCTGGTGAAGACGAGGTCGAGTGGGTCGGACTCAACATCCTCGCAGCCGCTTCCTCAGCGGTTGCCGCTCCCTCCACCGCATCGTTTATCACGGTTCTAAATGACGGAGGATGCACTCCGGCACCGGTGGTCACGTTTACCACATCCGGAACAAGCGCAACCGCGTTTTCCGCGGCTACTACCGGCTCATGCTCCTCCACCGCAATCGGCGCTTCGTACACATCGACATTGACCTTTACGCCAAGCGCTGTCGGTACGAGCACGGCGACTTTGACAGCACAGGATACTAACGGGAACAGCGGCTCAGCAGCAGTCTCCGGAACTGGGGAAGGCACCGTCGCTACGCCAACCTTCTCCTTAGCGGCGGGTACGTACACCGGTGCGCAGCCGCTGACGATCACAGATGCCACCTTGGGCGCTTCGATCTATTACACCACCGACGGCTCAACACCTGCGCCAAACGCGGGTACGTCGACCCTCTATAGCGGCCCGGTCTCGATAGGGAGTTCGGAAACTGTCAGTGCCATTGCGGTGGATGCGGGTGATACCAGCAGTGCGGTCGCCTCTGCTGCCTATGTCATTAATGTAGCGGGCGCGTCTGCTACTCCGACATTCTCCGTTGCGCCTGGAACGTACACAACTCCTCAATCCGTCTCCGTCACTGATACCACTGCGGGTGTGGCGATCTACTATACGACGAATGGCTCGGCCCCGACGTCGAGTTCTACGCTGTACACGAATCCCATCGTCGTTTCCTCAACCGAGACGCTCAGTGCCATCGCCGTTGGTGGAGGTTTCGGCAACAGCGGCGTTGCAACTGCGCTCTACACCATTAGTCTTCCACCCTCCGCATTTCAGAACGTTGTAGTGAGCCAGTCCACACAGCTCGGTTCGTTTCCTGGCGGAGGAGCCCAGTCTGGCGGCGAGCCTGCCGGAGATACGATGGCGGTGAACGGAGCCGGTGATCTGATTGCCACCAATACCTATAACAATAAGATCCTGCTTTTCGCGCCGGGTGGAACCACTGCGACAGTGCTGGGCTCCCTGAGCAACCCGAACGGTGTCGCCGTGGATAGCCAGAGCAACCTGTACATTGGATTTTCTTATGGTCCGACCGTTCTCAAGATTCCCTATGTTAATGGAGCCTACGCAACCATAGCCGCTGTCTCGGGCACTACCCCAAACTGCACTGGTACGGACACGAACGAATGCATCATGAACAACATCTCTATCTCTGGAGGGTCGGGCGTCGTATCAATGGTGTTCGATGCAAAGGGAGATTTGTTCTTTGGAACGACCAATCAAAACCAGGGAGGGAAAAATCCCGATACGATCTACGAATGCACGGCAGCCTGCCTCTACACCGGCACACCGGCGCCGACGGTAATTTACGCAGAGCCGACTGCAAGCTCACCCAATACCACGGGACAGTTGAGCATAGGAGGTATGGCGATCGACGGGTCGGGCAATTTGTTCTTTACAGATTCCGCAATGGGTTCCACAAACAATCAGGAGAGTTTCAGCTCGAATGTGAATGAGTTGCCATACACATCCGGCACAGGCTATGCAACGACGCCAACCGTGATTTACACCTACACGCCAACAACGCCGGCTAACTATGACGCCGAGATTGATGGCGTTGCGACCTCTCCCAACGGCACTATTTACGCGTTGCTTCAAAATACAACCGGAATCCTGGCTTTCCCCTACGTGAGTGCAAGCTATAGCAGCAAAAATATGTACCTGGTCTCAACGCAGAGCGGTAAGCTGCTGACGAGTGACGCCCTCGGTAACCTTTACGAAGCAGATAACAGTAGCAATGTCTTCCAGATCGCGATCGATAATATCGCTGCGCCCACATCGCCAGTCCAGAATCCAATTACCGCGACCAACATTACGACATTCCTTAATGACGGTGGCTGCACAACTGCCCCTCCCACAGTCACCTTTGCATTCACGGGAACTTCCGCGTCTGCGTTCTCAGCCGCGACAACGGGAGCATGTACTGGAACCAGTTACGGCACCTCATCTGGGGCCTCGTTCCCAACATCGCTGACGTTTAGCCCGATCTCCATCGGCACCAACAGCGCGACACTAACGGCCACCGATTCTCTGAGCAACACAGGGACCGCAGCAGTCACAGGTGCGGGAACGCCCGCACCCCCTGCCGCCACGCCGACCTTCTCGATCGCACCTGGCGCCTACACCACCGTCCAGACCGTTAGCATCAGTGACACATCGACGAACGCATCGATCTACTACACCACAGACGGGTCGACGCCCACATCCACATCCACTCCCTATAGCGGCCCTATCACGGTGGGAGCAACCGAAACGATCAATGCCATCGCAACCGGTAATGGCTTCTCACCGAGTCCGGTAGCCACCGCCCTCTACACCATCAATCTCCCAAACACCGCGATTCCGACTTTCTCTATAGCGGCCGGAACCTACACCACACCCCAAACGATTGGCATCGCGGATGCCACCGCGGGTGCGGCGATCTACTACACGACGAATGGCTCAACGCCGAGCGCCAGCTCCATTCTCTATGCCGGCCCCATCACCGTCGGCGCGACCGAAACGATCAACGCGATTGCAATATTGGCGAACTACAACAACAGTGGAATTGCCTCAGCGACTTATACGATCAATCTGCCTCCCGCCGCGACGCCTACCTTCTCAGTGGCAGCCGGAACCTATACCAGTGTGCAAACCGTCAGCATCTCTGATGCGACCACTGGTTCGTCCATCTACTACACCATTGATGGATCAACACCGGCTATTGGTGTGGGAACTACTGCCCCTTACAGCGGGCCAATTACAGTTGCCGTGTCGACGACGATCAACGCAATCGCCGTGGCGCCACCCGACTACAACATGAGCGCCGTAGCGTCGGCAGCCTACACGATTAATCTCCCAGCCACGTCCTTTACGATCACCAGTGCTTCACCAACAATTACGGTTCCGCCGGGAGGATCCGGGACGGCGACGCTTACCCTCACTGCAGATGCTGCCTTCAATGGGTCGATCTCATTTGCCTGTGGTGGATTCCTCCCCATCGGAGCTACATGCACCTTCAGCCCGACCTCTGTAACCCTGGTGGCTCAAGGCAAATCCACCACTACGCTCACTGTGAACGTACCCGCGTCGACGGCAGCGGTTCATCACGGACCCAGCCCATTGCTCCCCGGGAGCATGATGGCGGCTGCATTAGCACTGGTCGGCTTGAGAAAACGGCGCCGCTTCCGGATCGCGCTGCTGGTCCTGATAAGTGGAATCGGCTTGACGATGTTTAGCGGATGCACGACAACCCCTTCCAATTCCTCTTCGTCCTCACAGATCGCGGTCACTGCGACCGGAGCAAGTTGCCCTTATAACTCCGCAGGTTGCAAATCGCCCACGCAGGTGGTCGAAAATCTCAACTTGGTTCTCACCGTCAATTGACGAATAGGTGAGCTCGTAACATCAAGGCCTTGAGGCTATAGCATCTCAGGCAATATCTGATCTACAGAGGCTAGTGGTGAATCGACGCAACTTTTTACGGGCCACTGGTCTGACTCTGGGCGCGGGATCACTGGCGAATTCCTGGACTCGCAGGGCGGTTGCTCAAATCGGAGTAGGCGCGTCCGAAATGACCTTTCCCCCAGGTTTCTTGTGGGGCGCAGCGACAGCTGCCTATCAGGTAGAAGGCGCTGTCAACGAGGGAGGCCGGGGCCAAACGATTTGGGATACCTTTTCTCACGCCTCCGGAACTACGTTCAATGGGGATACCGGTGATATAGCGGACGACTTCTACCATCTTTTTCCGAGTGATATTCAGCTCATGAAAGAGTTGGGTCTGAAGACTTTTCGATTCTCTGTCGCGTGGTCACGTATTTTCCCCGAAGGAACTGGCAAGGCGAATCAGGCCGGCATCGACTTCTATAACCGACTGGTGGACGCACTAATGGCCGCCGATATTGCGCCATACTGCACGATGTATCACTGGGATTTACCTCAGGCGCTCCAGGATCGGGGAGGTTGGGAGAATCGTGACACGGCGAAGGCATTTGCGGATTACGCCAGTTTCACGTCTAGTTTTCTTTCTGATCGGGTCAAGCACTTTATGACCATGAATGAAATGAGGAGCTTCGTTGAACTGGGCTATGGCCGCGGCGTTCACGCTCCGGGGCTTAGGCTCGATGCCAAAAGGCTGGCCCAGTTGACTCACTATGTGGTGCTCGCGCATGGACTGTCCATCCAGGCGATACGTGCTCATTCGAAGGCGCCCATTCAGGTTGGGATTGCAGACAATGTGCAAGGGTGTACACCCGTCATTGAAACTTCTGACCATATAGACGCGGCTCGCCGAGCGATGCGAGAAGAGAACGCTATGTTTCTTACGGTATTACAGGAAGGTCGCTATACCGATTCGTATCTGCGAAGGCTGGGGACGAGCGCTCCGAGATTTACAGCGGAAGAAATGGAAATTATTAAGACTCCGATGGATTTCGTCGGGCTTAATGTCTACCAACCTACTTATGTGCGAGCCGATAAGTCCAAAGACGGTTACGAAATTGTGGCCAACCCATCATCATTCCCGCACATGGATAGCGCATGGCTTTTTGTCGGACCGGAAGTCCTCTACTGGGTACCGAAGCTAGTTCACGACTTATGGAACGTCAAAGCCATTTATATAACTGAGAACGGTGCATCTTCTGATGACCAGATCGCCCGGGACGGACAAATCTATGACAGCGATCGGATTATGTATCTGCGCAATTGCATGACGCAGTTGCGTCGGGCTACATCAGAAACCATACCCGTCAAAGGCTACTTTTTATGGAGTTTGCTAGACAACTTTGAGTGGGCAGACGGATATAAGAAGCGATTCGGCATTGTCTATGTCGATTTCAAGACACAGAAGCGAATTCCCAAACTAAGTGCCGCCTATTACAAGGACGTTATCAAGAATAATCGTCCCCAATAGTTATCCATTCCCGCTTAATTCTATAAATGCTCCAGTTACCGGAAAGGAAATTGATATGTTTCAAGCGAGATGGACCCCCTTTGGAGTCGCAATAGGGATGAGCCTGTTCTTAGTGGGCTGCGGCGGCAATGGTGGTTCCGGTACGCCCCCGGTCACTACCTACGTCCTCACGGTGAATTCCACCAATCCAGCCACTGGCGCCGCCATCAGTGTCTCGCCTGGGGATAATAGTGGTGCCACCAGCGGCGCCACGAGCTTCACCCGCACATACAACTCCGGCTCTTCGGTCGTTCTCACGGCCTCGGCAACATCGGGTGGAAACACCTTCTCTTCATGGACCGGATGTTCTTCGGTGAGCGCCGCTGTGTGTACTGTCGTTCTAACGGGGAATACGACCGTGACAGCCAACTATACGACACCTGCACCCACCACTTATACCCTCAACGTAGATTCGACGAATCCCTCCAGCGGTGTCGCGATTTCGGCATCTCCAGTCGACAACAACAGCAAGGGCGGTGGGACGACAGGTTTTAGCCTCACCTATAACGCGGGTACCGCGGTTATTCTCACCGCTCCGGCTACGTCTGGGACGAATGCATTCTCCTCGTGGACTGGCTGTACCTCTTCTACGGGGGCGACCTGCAATGTAACTGTGGCGGCCAATACTACGGTCACCGCAAATTACACAGTGCCTGTCCCACCACCCGCGACCTATTTGCTCACCGTTGCTTCGACGAATCCAGCAAGCGGCATAGCTATCGCGGTATCCCCCGCGGACAACAATGGTGCGAGTAGTGGTACGACGAGCTTCACACGTACCTACGATTCTGGTGCTACGGTGATTCTAACGGCCCCGACGACCGCAGGTGGCAACACCTTCTCGTCATGGACTGGATGCACGGCTACTAGTTCCACTACTTGCACCATCTCGCTCGCAGCGAATGCGACTGTGACCGCTAATTACACTGCCCCTGTCGCAACCACGTATGTGCTTACAGTGAACTCCGCGGGTCCACCCAGCGGCGTCGAGATCAGTGTGTCTCCCGCCGACAACAACAACGCATCCAGCGGCTCGACGGGCTTTACCCGGACCTACAACGCCGGGAAGGTCGTCACGCTCCAGGCCCCCACGACGACGGGGTCGAACAGTTTCGTGAATTGGTCTGGTTGCACCTCTGCCATTACTGAGACCTGCAGTGTCACCCTGAACGCGAATACCACCGTTACGGCCAACTACAACGGACCGAATGTGACGTCGGTGACGGTGACACCCAATCCAGCAACCGTCACGATTGGAGACACTCAACAATTTTCAGCTACTGTAAATGGGACTGGCCTCTCCGGTAACACGGTGACGTGGTCGATAGCTGCACCATCAGGCAGCTCGGACAGCCCCGGGACTATCACCTCGACGGGCTTGTATGCGTCACCCTATCCCGCCCCTCCGACGATTACTGTTAAGGCGACCAGCACCCAGGACACGAGTGTCAGTGGAAGTGTGACGGTGACCTTGGCAACTCCAGCCGCAGCCACGGGTCCGGCACTGACCGTCGATGCCGGCACTCAGACACATCCTATCAGCCCCTATATTTACGGGATGAATGCGTATCTACTGGATACGACCACAGCGTCTAATACCAACATCGCGATTGCTCGGTGGGGCGGCGACGATACGTCGCGCTATAACTACCAGACAAATGTAGTCAATTCCGCGAATGACTATTACTTCGAGAACTTCGCGGGGTCCAACAGCATGCTACCGAATGGCGACAACGGTAACGGCACCAGCTTCAATGCCTTCCTTTCCGCGGCCGACACACTTGGTATCGCAACTCAGGGAACAGCCCCGGTGATCGGATGGGTTTCAAACGGCACTTTAAAAGCCTGTAGCTTTTCTGAAGCCACGTATCCCAACCAGACGCAATTCAATGGTGACGGCTGCGGGAATGGGGTGGAGACAGGAGGAACAAATCTGGTCGGAAATAATACAATCGCCGCGATCACCAGTATCCCTGAGCCGCCGCCTGCTGCCCCGGGTGCAGGCAACGCGACCACTGCGTGGGCGGATGCCACGTGGACTGGAGGCTGGGTCCAATGCCTCCTGACCGGCGGCGCTTATTGCGCCTCCGCGGGCGGCAAGGATGCGACGATCTGGGATCTCGATAACGAGCCAGAATACTGGTCCGCCGTTCATCGCGACGTGCACCCAAATCCTATGACTTACAACGAGATCACCACCGGTGGTATCGGTACGGCATTGGCGATCAAAACCGCCGACCCACATGCGTTGGTCAGCGGACCGATCATCTCCGGCTGGTACCAATATTTCTATTCGCAGCAGGATGTCAACAACGGTTACTCAACGGGTCCTTGCTATTCCCCCTGGAGCGACCCCACCGACCGTACGGCACACGGGGGCGTTCCACTCATCGAGTACTACCTGCAGCAGATGGCCGCAGCATCCCAGACCTATGGCGTTCGTTTACTGGACTATGTCGACATCCACGCCTACTTCGCTGCGAGCTACAACGGCGCTTCAGTTGGTCTGACGACGGCGGGGGACACGGCCGAGCAGCAGGCACGCATGAACTCGACACGGGTGTTCTGGGATCCGACCTACACCGACCCCGCCTACACGCAGCCGAACTATCCGACGGATGCCAACTATTACAACCCAACCACGAAGGGTAATTGCAATATCCCGCTGCAGGCACCGAAACTGATCCCAATGATGAAGAGTTGGGTGGCCAATGACTATCCTGGAACCAAGACGTCCATCGATGAATACAATTTCGGTGGAAATGAATCGATCAATGGTGCCGTGACGCAAGCAGATATTCTGGGAATTTTTGGTGCGTATGGCCTCGATATGGCTGAGCTATGGCCTACAACGAACTACACCAATCAGGGTCCAGGAAATATGGCCTTTGAGATTTACCGGAACTATGACGGAAATAAATCAACGTTTGGCAACAATGCTCTAACTTCCACCAGTGCCAATCAAGGTGAGCTTTCTGTCTACGGAGCCGTCCGGTCTTCCGACAACGCAATTACTATTGTCGTCATCAACAAGACCTATGGTGCGCTCACGTCAACCCTCTCGCTTGCAAATTATCCTGAAAGCAGTGCTACAAGTGCAGAGTCTTTCCTGTACAGCAATGCGGATCTGAGCGCCATTGTGGCTCAACCAAACGTAACAGTAACCCCGCCGGCTGCGGGGAGCACAACCAGCACCATCACTTCAACGTTTCCAGCACAATCGATCACCCTCTTGGTGGTTCCTGCGATTTAGTCATCCGATGTCTCTCGTCTTGTATGCCTCTCCGGTCAGGGGGGCAGAGGGTCAATAGCCGGGCCGGGGAAAGAGGAACGAGTGATGCGCTCGGCGGTGTTTCTCTTATTACCATGAGATGCCACAGTGGTAGCACCATAGAAAAAGCAGGATGGCAGGGAGGGAGGATGTGATGACCAAGGCATTGCGGAAGTTGGCTGTCATCGGATTAATCCTCGCGGCAGCATGTTGGTTTCGCGGTGCGTATGCTCAACAACCTGATGAGCGCATTGCCTTTCGGCGAGCAGCAGCCCTGACACACGGCGTCAACCTGTCTGGCTGGTTCGGCGGGTGGGGGGACTACTCTCCGGAGCACACGTCCACCTATATCACCGCCGCCGATTTTCAGATGATGAAAGAAATGGGTATTCGGTATGTGCGATTTCCATTGGATCCCACGTTGCTCTCACAAGGAGGCCTCAGGAGTCCGGATAAGCAGCAGATCTGGGCACGCATTGATAATGCACTCGACATGGCCATGAACTCCGGCATGATAATCGACTTTGTCGTCTTCCCGCGGGACGACTATAAGCAGAGGCTCGCAACCCAATCCGGGGCTGATCAGTTCATTATGCTTTGGCAAATTCTGGCGCAACACTTCATGGGTCGCGATCCGGATCGATTCTTCTTCGAACTTATAAATGAGTCAGAAGAGCAAGACGCCTATCGATGGGTGGGCCTGCAAAGCGCCACCGTGAGGGCCATTCGCCACATCGATACGCAGCACACTATCATCGCATCGGGTGCGCATTACGACAGTCTCGGCGACGTGCTTACTACCGAGACCATTGATGATCCCAACGTCATCTATACCTTTCATTTCTACGAGCCCTATGCCTTTACGCATCAAGGTGCCACTTGGGGATCGGTTGAGTGGAATTATTTCAGCGATATCCCTTATCCTGCGACATCCAGCCAACTCGCGGATCGGATGAAAAAGATTCCGAGCGATTCGGCTCGATACCAACTCTATCTCTACGGGGCAGAAAACTGGAATGCCACCTCGATTCTTCAGCGTATCGCGTTCGCCGCCGCATGGGGCCGGGAGCGGCAGGTCCCGGTTGTATGCAATGAGTTTGGTGCCTTTCGTGATACAGCCCCGAAAGACTCGCGAGCGCGCTACCTCCATGATGTCCGCATCGCGTTAGAAGAAAATGGAATCGGTTGGGGCATGTGGGACTGGAGTGGCAACTTCGGACTGGTAACACATCATGCAGATGCGATTGCACCAGATCGTCTCGACGTCGAAGCGCTTGGGCTCAAAGAACCATAACTGTCTGGAGATCGCTTTATAACCTCAGTGTCATTTGACGTAGGGATTGGATGAATCGTATGAGAAATATTCGAACCTGTCGCTCGATCCTTCTTAGAACATCTCTAGGGCTTTTATCTGTTGCTTGTGCACGCGCATCGATCACGTTGCCTAATGTCCTTAGCGATCATGCAGTTCTTCAACGTGAGGTGCCCATACATATCTGGGGATCGGCGAGTCCCAGAGCGAAACTGACAATTCGATTTCACAACCAGCTGACCTCCGCGACGGCGGATGACCTTGGTGAATGGACCACATGGTTGGCGCCCGAGCTAGCGGGTGGCCCGTTTGTGCTTGATATCGACGGAGGCGCACGAGACGGGAAGAAGACGCTTTCGGATCTGATGGTCGGAGATGTTTGGATCGCCTCCGGTCAATCGAATATGGAGATGCCGCTGAAAGGGTTCCCCCCAACAGCATTCGTGAACAACGCGGAAAATGAGATCAAAGCTGCCGATAATCCGATGTTGCGCCTTTTGCTGGTCGAGCATAGGAGTTCCGACATTCCTCTTGGCGACGTAAGCGGCCAGTGGTCGCGCTGCACCCCTGAGACCGCAAGCAAGTTTTCCGCTGTCGCATACTTCTTTGGCCGAGAGATTGTCGAGAAAGAACATGTCGCTATCGGTCTCATCGATTCAACCTGGGGAGGCACTCCCATCGACTCCTGGATCTCGCTGGACACCTTGGGCAGCAATCCAGCACTGCTTTCTGCATTTAGCAATCGCGCGAAATTCGCCGATCAGCAGACGAATATCAGCGCTGTGATCGCAGCGGAAAGCGCTGCTGATGCGGCTGCAAGGGCCGCAGGAAATCCTGTTCCTAAACATTCTTGGCATCCTCAAGAGGAATCCTGGTTGCCGGCGGGACTTTATAACGGCATGATCGCACCTCTCAGCAACATGTCGATTAAAGGCTTCCTTTGGTATCAGGGAGAAACGGACAGCGCGCCACTGCGTGCCACCCATTACAGCACCCTCTTCCCTGCGCTCATCAAAGATTGGCGAGCGCGCTTCGAACAGGGAAACCTTCCGTTTCTTTTCGTCCAGATATCGAGCTTTGAATCCCCCGAAGAAGATTGGGGTGTAGTTCGTGACGCTCAACGGCGCACACTCTCAGTTGCGAATACAGCGATGGCGGTGTCGCTCGATGTGGGCACGCCAGAAAACGTCCATCCTCCCGACAAGCAAACGGTCTCGCATCGGTTAGCCCTGGCCGCTCGAGGGCTGGTCTATGGTGAGCACGTTGACTATGAGCCCCCACTATTCCGAGAGGCTACGATCGAGGGCACATCGATGCGTGTCTGGTTCGATCACGCCGACGAGCTCTCCGCGGAAGGAAAATCGCTTGGAGACTTCGAAGTTGCCGGTGGCGATCGTCACTTCGTGGCAGCATCCGCTAGCATTCATGGAAATACTATCGTGGTTTCCGCGCCGAAGGTTCTGGATCCGCGATATGTGCGGTATGGTTGGAGAAACGCAGTTCAAACTTTCTTCTATAACAAGCAAGGATTACCGGGCTCGACATTTACTTCGGAAGAAGATCCCAGCGATCATGGCGTCGTCCACTGAATAGAATGGATTTTGCGAACCTGAATCAATTGCTCGAAGGTAAATCGTCGCTCGCACGCAGGAGGCGTTACCCATTGAACCATGTAACCCGAATGAGCGATGTCGCAAAGCTCGCTAGCGTTGGGACGATGACCGTCTCGCGGGTACTGAATGGCAACGCGCACGTAAGCAAAGACACGCGGGCGCGAGTATTGGAGGCGATTGCTAAGCTCAACTACGTTCCCAACGAAGTCGCACGATCGCTCAGGGACCATCGGACGCGCCAGATCGGTATTATCGTTCCGAATCTGCATGATCCGTTCTTTGCGCAATGCGTCCATTCGATCAGTCTCGTAGCGAAGGAACGATCCTACTCGACTGTCATCACTACCTCAGAAGAGGATCCGGCGACAGAATTCATCGAGGCCAAGCGAATGTTGCGGCGGCATATTGAGGGACTAATCATCGTTCCTGCGCCTGGGAAATCGCGTCTGCAAGATGCTGAGTTCGCGCAGACTCCGATTGTGACGCTCGACCGACCAGTACGAGGGAGCTCTTTCGACAGCGTGGTGGTGCAGAACAAGCTTGGCGCGCAGCTCGGAGTTCAACATCTAATTGAACATCATCATCACCGTATCACGTGCCTCGGTCTGGCCCGAAAAGTCTGGACAAAGAACGAACGGCTTGAAGGTTATCTTTCAGCAATGAAGGCCGCTGGCCTGGAACCGGATGCGCACACGGTCGGCGACATACCCGTCGAGACGCTTCAAACGGTACGAGGGCTACTGAACAGCAAGAAACCACCGACCGCGTTTTTCTGCACCAATAACCTTGTTATGCGCCACGCACTCAATGCACTGACGATATTGAACGCGAGAATTCCCGAGCAGATCGCCATTGTAGGATTCGACGATTTTGAGATGGCGGATATTCTCAGACCTCCGATGACCGTGGTCCGCCAGCCAACGGATGCACTGGGCCGCATTGCCGCCGAACTGCTGTTTTCAAGGTTGTCGGACAAGGTGCAGAATGGCCGGCCCAAACGCATCGTGCTTCCGGTGGAACTGGTAGTTCGAAAATCTTGCGGATCACATGGTGGGCGATCGCCAAAGAAAGCAGCAAAATGAATTTGTCTTGGAGGGCTCCGGCGGGAGCGCGTAGCATCGCAAGCTAAGCGGTCATCGCGATGGCCCGTTTTCGAATTCAAAGGGCACCGTTGCGACTGGTCGTTCGACAACATTCTCTTCAGCAACATCCGGCGCCGGTTCGCGAACGACAAAGCCCTCGTTCGTAACGTCCAAGACTGCGAGGCCAGTGATCACGCGGTTTACCACGCTCTTTCCGGTGAGTGGCAGAGTGCAGGCGTCAAGAATCTTAGGTTTGCCGTCCTGCGCGGTGTGCTCCATCAGCACGAGCACCCGATTCAAGCCGGCGACCCGATCCATCGCGTCACCCATCTCTTTCGCACGCTTGCCCGGGATCGTCCAGTTGGCGAGATCGCCGGTTTCTGAACCCTCCATCGCGCCAAGGATCGCCAGGTCAAGTTAAGCGCCTCTTCCGCAGACCGGAATAGCTTGTTTAATGTGCCCTCTCGTCTCGACGTCAAAAGTGAAATCCGCCACCACAAATCAGAACTTCGCCAGTGACGTAATCGGAGAGTGGGGAACAGAAGAAGAGTACAGCGCCGGCCGCCTCCTCTGGGGTTCCGAGACGTCCCAGCGGGCTTGTGGCCACCATGGACTCGAGCATCGCGGGTTGAATGCCCATGGGAATCTCCCTCCCTCCCAGGTTGAATTCTCCCGCGGGCTTTAGCGCTTGCGTCATACGCGTCTGAATGAGCCCGAACCCGACTGCATTCACATTAATGTTGTAGCGGCCCCATTCTTTCGCCAGGGTCTTGGTCAGTCCAATAACCCCTGCCTTCCCAGCGGCGTAGCCTGCCTGTCCGGCGTTCCCATCCGTGCCGGAGATGGAGGTAATATTTACGACCTTGCGCATAACGCGCTGGCCACTGGCCGTCTCCCGTTTCGCGGTTTCACGAAGGTAGTCTGACGCGCCCCGCAGCAAGCGGAAGGGCGCCATAATATGGATGTTCAACATTGCCAGAAACTGCTCGTCCGACGTCTTCTGGATCACGCTGTCCCAACTGAAGCCGGCGCAATTAACGATAATGTCGATCGAGCCAAACGCCTGGAGCGCAGCATCCACGATTTGTGCCGGAACGTTGGGCTCCATCAGATCGCCCGGAATGATTGCGACCCGGTCCGGATCCAGGACGGTCGACTTCATCTCCTGCAATGCTCTCTCATCCAGGTCGCATACGAGGGCGTTTGCCCCGGCAGATACGAGTTGCTGGACGATCGCTTTGCCGATTCCTCGTCCACCCCCCGTAACGACGGCGGTCTTGCCAGTTAGTGTGAATGGGGGTTCGGCTGAGACTGCTTGTTTATCTGTCATCCCTGGGCGTACTCCTTATTTAAGGCGACGCCGTATCGTGGATGCGCCGTCGCACCAACTCCAGAACCCGTCCGAAGCATCAGTTCCCAATGATTAAGACGACTTTGAAAAAAAACGCTTCCAAAAGGGAATCCTAATGATGCACAATTGAGCCGCACAGGTTCGATTCGGACATAACAGTGTTCTTTTAGGACAGGCGTCTAGCTTCATGGAACTACCTCTCTGGAACGAAAAACGATACGCGCCTTACAAGATAGCAGCCCTTGTCGAGGTTCTGGCGGAGCAAGGAATTGCGCCCGAAGCGAGCTTGTCCGGAACAGGCCTTGCGCCTGAAAGTCTCGCGAATCCTGAGACTCTGACTTCCGTTCGCCAGTACATAACGGCGTGCCACAACGCGCTTCAGTTATCGAAAAATCCGGAAACGCCTTTTCGTACAGGCAGTCGAATTCCATTGTCTGCCTATGGGATGTATGGATTTGCCCTGGTATGCAGCCCCACGATTCGCGAGTACTTCCAAATGGCCATCAAGTACCACCGGCTTGCGACGCCGCTTCTTTCGATGTCGTGGCGCGAAGAGGGCGAGTACGCTTCCTGGTTCTTCCCGATGAATGCCGCGGTCACGCATCCTGACTCGCTATTGCGCTTTCTGATTGAGCAACAGTTGACCCAACTCGCTACGCATCTGAGGGCGGTGGTGGAAAGCGACGTGTACCTGCCGGTTCGCGCTACGCTTTCCTATTCTGCACCGAACCATATCCACCTTTACGAGCGCTATCTAGGATGTCCAGTGCGCTTCGGTCAGCCGATGTCTGAACTTAGCTATCCGAAAGCCATTCTCTCCGCGAAGCCGCGTATGGCGCACGGTCTTACTTCGAAAATCCTGCAGGAGACGTGCGATCGCATCCTCGGCGAGGTAAAGACATCGACCGGCGTTGGCGGTGAGGTCTATCAGATCATCGCGTCCACACCTGGACACTCGCCCAGTATGGAGGGAGTGGCCAGGCAGATCTGCACGACCGTTCGAACACTCAATCGGAAGCTCAACGCCGAAGGCACTTCGTTTACGCAGATTCTCGATGATGTTCGGTGCAACCTCGCCAGCGAATATCTCCGTACAACCAAGCTCAGTATCGATGACATTTCAGAGCTGGTAGGATTCAGCGACGCGGCGAACTTCCGCCATGCGTTCCGCAGGTGGACGGGTAGCACGCCGGCTCGTTATCGGGCTTGACCGCAAGTTTCGTCGCAGAGGAAATGGATGTCAAGGTTCGCAACGCTCATCAGCGGCCTATCGTTCACCGAGTGCCCGCGGTGGCACGATGGAAGGCTATACGTCTCAGACTTTTACACCGAGCGGGTGTTGGCCGTCGCCCTAGATGGCAAAGTTGAGAAAATCGCCCATGTGCCAGGCCGGCCCTCTGGACTTGGCTTTCTGCCTGACGGCCGAATGCTGATTGCGTCCATGCTCGACCGCAAGATTCTGCGTCGTGAGCTAGATGCTTCTCTCGTCGAGCACGCTGATCTCTCGGGTCTCGCGCCTTGGCATTTGAATGACATGCTGGTCGACCAACAGGGCCGTGCGTGGGTGGGCAATTACGGGTTTGACTTGATGGGGGGCGGAAGGATCTCCCCGACGAACCTCATCTGCGTCAACCCAGAGGGAAATGCTCGAGTCGCGACGGCCGGCCTTGGCTTTCCCAATGGCATGGCTCTGACCCCGGACGGCGGCACATTGATTGTCGCCGAGACCCTTATGAACCGATTGAGTGCCTTTGATGTCGTCTCCGGTGTACTGGGTAAGCGAAGGACATGGGCGGCCTTCGGCGCTCTGCCGACAACAGATATAACCGCTGAATGTCTTGCTCAGGTGGACGTTGCGCCAGATGGAATTTGTCTGGATGCCGAGGGAGCTGTTTGGGTCGCCGACGCAAAAGGAGCGCAGTTGATCCGGGTGGCCGAAGGCGGGAACATTCTGGAGCAACTCAAGACCGATGGGCAGGGCGTTTTCGCCTGCATGCTCGGAGGTGACGATGGGCGAACGCTGTTCGCTTCCGTTGCACCGACCTTCATCGAGGCGGAAGCCTCTGCAAATCACCGAGCCGAAATATGGACGACCAAGGTCGATGTCCCCAGGGCTGGGCTTCCGTAGTGTCCCGAGTGCACCCTTAAAGTTACGGTGGTGTCAGAAAGGGACACACGAATGTCCACTCTGAACCTGTCGCATCTTGTTCTCCGCTTCTTATGATCGTCCGGTTCGTATCGAGACCGACGATGGCCAAAAGCAAACCCAAGCTTATCCTCAGCTGCGCAGTGACCGGCTCTGTCCACACCCCAACCATGTCCGAGTACCTGCCGATCACTCCTTCTGAGATTGCCGAAAGTGCCGTTGAAGCTGCCGAGGCTGGCGCCGCGATCCTCCATCTCCATGCCCGGAATCCCGATGGCAAACCCACCGGAGATCCCGCGCGCTTTCAGGAGATATGTTCTGCTGTGGCAGAACGCACCACAGCCATCATCAACATCACGACGGGCGGCAGTTCCAACATGACGATTGAGGAGCGACTCGCCTATCCTCTCCAGGCCCAACCTGAGATGTGCTCGCTCAACATGGGTTCAATGAATTTCTCCATTCATCCCGTAGCCGAGCGGATCACGAGCTGGCGCTACGACTGGGAGAAACCGAAGGTCGAAGGCATGAAAGATTGTGTCTTCAAGAACACATTTGCCGACATTGAATATATCCTCGCCAACCTTGGTGAAGCCGGTACCCGCTTCGAACTCGAGTGCTATGATGTCGGGCATCTTTACAACCTCGCTTACTTCATCGATCGCGGGATTATCAAACCGCCCATCTTCATCCAGGCTGTCTTCGGAATCCTTGGTGGCCTGGGTCCAGACCCGGAGAATCTCTTCGTCATGCGCTCAACGGCCGACCGTTTATTCGGAAGAGATTCCTATCTTCTCTCCATCCTCGGTGCAGGGCGTCATCAAATGTCCCTTCTTACGATGGGAGCGATCATGGGCGCAAATGTTCGGGTGGGGCTGGAGGACAATCTCTTTCTCGCTCCTGGCATCAAGGCGACCAGTAACGCAGAACAGGTCAGGAAGATCCGCCGCATTCTCGAAGAACTCTCCTTTGAGATCGCTACACCGTCGGAGGTCAGGGAGATGCTACATCTGAAAGGCCCGGAACATGTCCACTTCGCCTGATCGTTCTAGTTGGCATCTCGTCGAAGGAAGGAATTTCAACGAGGTGAGTCAAGCATGAGGTACCAGGAACGGCTCTATCCCCGACAGGGATTGCGTGTACTCGTGACCGCAGGCGCCTCCGGAATCGGCGCGTCGATCGCATCCGCGTTCGCGGAGACCGGCGCCGAGATCCACATCTGCGATATCGACGACGCCGCCTTGGCCGCGTTCCGCGAGTGCTTCCCGTCCTGCGCGGCCACCCACGCCGACGTGGCTGATGAAGTTCAAGTCGCAGCGCTCTTTGAGACGCAACGCTCCAGGTTCGGGGGCCTTGATGTCCTGATTAATTGTGCTGGAATCGCCGGCCCTACGGCTGGAATTGACCAGATCACAGAACCAGAGTGGAGTCGCTCGATCGAGGTAAACCTGAACGGGCAGTACCGGTGTCTGCACCGTGCTGTGCCGATGCTCCGGGAATCCGACTCCGCAAACATCGTCTGTATTTCATCCATTGCCGGTCGCATGGGCATTCCCTGGCGGACGCCCTACGTCGCGACAAAATGGGCTATCGTGGGAATCGTCAATGCGCTCGCCATCGAACTGGGCCCTGACAACATCAGGGTGAACGCAGTCCTGCCCGGGATCGTCGAAGGGCGAAGGATGGATGGGGTAATCATTGCCCGCGCCAAACTGGAAGGGATGGACGAGAAGGAGATGCGGGAGGAATATCTCAAGAGGATCGCATTGGGCCGTATGGTCACGGCGGAGGACATAGCGCTCATGTGCCTCTTCTTGTGTTCGCCGGCAGGACGAAACGTTACAGGGCAGGCGATCAGCGTGGACGGCCATTATTTCTAGATCACGGCATGGGCGCGGCGGCCCAGTTGGAGATTATTGATTTCAAAATAGGTGAGCATGGCAGCGAACATATCCGAATCGCCGATTGGACCAACCGAGCAGGTCGGCGAATCATTCCAGCACAAGTCTGCGCCGCCGGGGCCGCGCGCCTGGGTTGTGCTTGCTATGCTGTGCGTCGTGTACGTCCTGAACTTCCTGTCGCGGCAGTTGCCATCCATTCTTGCGAAGCCAATCCAAGACAGTCTGCACTTGTCGGACGGTCAGCTTGGCAGGATTGGTGGCCTCTACTTCGCGCTCTTCTATTGCTGCATCTCCATTCCCGTCGGCTGGCTCGCTGACAGGACCAATCGCTCCAGAGTATTGGCAATCGCCTGTGCTATCTGGAGTGCGGCAACGATGTGCTGCGGCGGAGCGGGGAACTATCTGCAATTCGCTATCGCATATATGACGGTCGGCTTCGGTGAGGCGGGCGGCGTTCCACCCTCCTACTCCATCATCTGCGACTACTTCCCCACGGGTCGTCGCGGCCGTGCATTGGGTTTTTACAACGTGGGACCGCCGATTGGTGCGGCGTTGGGCATTGCGTTTGGCGCCTCCATCGCTGCTGCGTTCAGCTGGCGTTATGCATTTGTCGTGCTCGGTGCCGCCGGGCTCATAGCCGTCGTCGGCGTTCTCGTTTTGGTGCCCGAGCCTCGCCGCGGGGGTCTGGATCGCATTTCGGACCAGGCAGTTACGAGCAAGCCAGGTTTTCGGCAAACGTTGACGATGTTCGTCTCGCGGCCATCACTGCTGCTGGTGTCGCTTGCCTGCGGAGCCAATCAATTCATCACCTATGGTCTTATCAATTTCGCTGTCCTATTTCTCATGCGCGAGAAGCACATGAATCTCAACGAAGTCGCTGTCTATTACGCGCTGGTTGTTGCGATTGGGATGGGTGGCGGGATACTCGTGTCGGGCCGCACAATCGACCGGTTCACTCGGCGCTCAAAACAGGCCTATGCCCTCGTGCCAGCTGCTTCACTCGCTCTCGCTCTTCCGTTTTATCTCGCATTCGTCAGAGCTCCGTCCTGGCATGTCGCGTTGTTTCTTCTGACGGCCGTGATGTTTCTGAACTACTTCTATCTCACATCGGCTGTCACTCTAGTGCAGGAGGAAGTGCGGCCCGACCAGCGTGTTATGTCTGGCGCTCTGCTCTTGTTGATCATGAACCTCATCGGTCTCGGACTTGGCCCCACGTTCGTCGGCGCGGCTAGCGACTTCTTCCGCGCAAGCCGCCCCAATCATTCCTTGCAGACCGCGCTTTACCTGCTAGCGCCCATGTACCTCGTAGCCATTGTGCTGTTTCTGACATTGGCGCGGGTGCTTAGAAATGAAACTCTCACTGTCGGAGAATCAGTCTTATGATTTCACTTCCTCGCATGCTCGCCTGGTCCTTTACGACTACCTGTCTCGCTTTCGCATCTTCGAATTTCGCTCAACAAAACACGTCTGCACCAGCTGCTTCCAGTCGCGAGCACGGTCCTATCGTGAAGGCCCCAGCCGGCGCGGTCGAGGGGAAGAGCGAAGGAGGTCTTCGAATCTTCAAGGGCATCCCCTACGCATTGCCTCCGGTAGGTCCGTCGCGTTGGAAGCCACCTGTCCCGATGCCACGTTGGGACGGCGTCCGACAAGCTACGGAGTTTGGGCCTGTCTGCTTCCAGCCGCACAGTCCGACTCCGAACATCTACAGCTGGGCACCAGCTCCTATGAGTGAGGACTGCCTCACGCTCAATATTTGGACCCCTGCCAACGCGCACAATGTGCCAGTCTTCTTTTGGATACACGGCGGCGCTCTCATGACGGGGTCGGGAAGCGACACGCTCTATAACGGCAGAAACCTCGCCGATCGGGGAATCGTAGTGGTCTCGATCAACTATCGTCTCGGTGTCCTTGGCTGGCTCGCACATCCCGAACTCAGCCGCGAATCGCCGCTGGGCATTTCGGGCAATTACGGTTTGCTCGATCAGATCGAGGCTCTGCGATGGGTCCGGCGCAACATTCGCGCTTTTGGTGGCGATCCGTCGAACGTCACCATTGCTGGTGAATCCGCAGGCGCTTTGAGCGTCATGTACCTGATGGCTTCTCCCCCGGCGCGAGGTTTGTTCGCCAAGGCAATTTCAGAAAGTGCGTATATGATCTCCACGCCGGAGCTCAAGCAGCCAAGCTTCGGGTCGCCGTCCGCGGAGGAAAGCGGTACTCGTCTCGCGGCCGCGCTCAAAGCGCCGAATATCGCGGCGTTGCGCGCCATGGATCCAGCCGTGCTCACCAACGCCGCACCGGCGACAGGGTATGCCCCGTGGGGTACTGTCGACGGGCATGTTCTACCCGGCCAGCTTGTCGATGTATTCGATAAAGGACAACAGGCGCCTGTTCCGCTGCTTGCCGGCTTCAACCAGGGAGAGATTCGCTCGCTAAGAATTCTTGCCCCCAAGCCGCCCGCGAGTGCGGCAATCTACGAAACTACGATCCGCAACCAATATCTTGATCTCGCCGATAGATTCCTTCAGCTCTACCCAAGCAGCGACATGCCAGAAAGCGTATTGGAAACCACCAGAGACGCGCTGTACGGTTGGACCGCTGTGCGACTCGTAAAAAAGCAAACCGCACTGGGTCAGCCTGCGTTCCTCTACTTCTGGGATCATGGCTACCCCGCTGAAGACGCCGCCAATCTGCATGCCTTCCACGCCAGCGAACTTCCCTTCGTGTTCGGCACATTCGATAGCACGCCTCCTCTCTGGCCCAAGGTTCCGGACACGGCGGAGGAAACCCGAATCTCCGACGCCATGATCGGCTACTGGACCTCCTTCGCACGCACTGGCCACCCGCAGGCCGCAAAGCAGCCGGATTGGCCGGCTTTCGATTCCACGGGTTCTTACATGGACTTCAAGGAAACGCCACAACCGTCGACTCATCTGTTACCGGGAATGTACGAATTCAACGAAGAGGTCGTTTGCCGACGTCGTGCGGCGGGGGATGTCGCCTGGAACTGGAATGTTGGCCTATACTCCCCCAAACTTCCGCCACAGCAGCCGCAATGTAAACCATGATGGACTAAGCCCCAGGGTGGCGCCGCTGCGACCGCCAGCTGGCTGAAGAATCGTGCCCGACTGATCTCTGTCGGCAGGATTAGGGATGTCCGCGGCCCGGCAACTTCCGGGTGCTCGGTTTGAGGCGTGTCTGTAAATGACATGAAAATGTCTGCTCAGAACCTATCGCGTCCTGCATGTTGTTTCTTACGATTCGCAATCGCTTTTCGCGATAAGTTTCGAAGAGGAAAAATAGATGCGTGATTTGCAACCCATGCGACTCGCTCGCAAACAGGCTGTTTCGGCAACCCGCTGCGCCGTCCTGGCGATCATCTCATGGGCGCTGTGCACAGCCTGGGGACCGGCCTTTGCGCAGACAGGTGCGACCGGTGCCATCAGCGGCGCCATCACTGACCCTAGCTCTGCCATGGTGGTCGACGCTCAGGTCAAGGTGCGGGATACCACCACGGGTTACACACGAACCTCGAGATCAAACGACCGCGGAATCTACGTCGTCCCCCTGCTTCCTCCCGGGCAATACACACTCGAAGTCACCAAGCCGGGGTTCAAGCTGGCCACGTCGCCGGATGTACAGGTAATCGTAGCCGAGACAACGTCACTGAACATTCGAATGCAAGTCGGTGCGGTGACCGAAACGACAACGGTGACTACTTCCAGCGAGCAGCTGCAGACTGATTCGAGTGTCTTGGGGCGCGTGACTGATTCCGAGATGATCGAGAACCTGCCGCTCGTCACCCGGAACTTTACGCAGATTATTGGACTGAACGCTGGCGTCTCCCAGGAGGTCAACAACGCTGGTTCCGAGGGCAGAGGCGGTGGCAGCCAGGATGCGAATCCCGCGGGTGGAAGCATCATGAGCCAGGGAGCCACCTCGACGGATAACAACTTCGAAATCAATGGCCTTACCATCAACGACATGCAGGGCTCATGGATCTACTCGTCGGGAATTGCGGTTCCCAACCCCGACACGATCCAGGAATTCAAAGTGCAGACGGCACTCTTCGATGCCACGTCCGGCCGCAACGCTGGCGCTGACGTCAACCTGATTACCAAGGCCGGCACCAATACCTACCACGCATCACTGTTCGAGTATTTCCGGAACGAAGCTCTCAACGCCAACGACTGGTTCACCAAGCGCGAGGGCCAGCCACGTCCTATCCTTCGGCAGAATCAATATGGCTTTACCGCAAGCGGTCCCATTATCAAGAACAAGCTGCTGGTCTTTGGCTCCTGGCAGGGCACCGGACAGACCAATGAAACTGATCCCGCGAACCACAAGGTGGACCAGCTGCCACCCCTGACCAACGACCGTTCAGCGGCGGGATTGGGCGCGGTCTTCGCATACCAGACTGGCTACCTCGGCTATTTCGGTGGCTACATCCTACCCGATGGTTCCAATATCGCTCCGCAGGCCCTGGCCCTTCTCCAGGCCAAGCTGCCCAACGGCCAATACGTGATACCGACACCGCAGAGCATCGACCCTTCGAAGGCTTTGACTACTGGCTTCGATACGGAAGGCACCGCATATGTGAGCAGCCCCGGCTATTTTAATGAGAACCAATGGATGATCAACGGCGACTACATCGTATCCCCTCGCCACCAGATCTCCGTTCGCTACTTCGGTGCTCTCAGCGACATCAAGTGGACGACGCTGTACGAGACAGAAGGATTTCCGCTCTATCAGCCCGAGCGCTTTGACGTAGGTTCCATCGGGGACACCTTCACGATCAGGCCGAACCTGGTGAATCAGTTCCTTGCCGGATTTCATCGGTCCACCTCGGATCAGACCTACGGCAATGCGTTTACGTTCTCCAGTCTCGGAATGGACGTCTCGCCACAGGTTAACGCGTACCCCAATCTCTGGTTCATCAGCGACGGTTTTCAGACCGGCACAACGTCGGCGCTGGCCTTTTTGCAGGAGGAGTATGCCTTGACCGACACCTTGTCCTGGGTGAAGGGAAAGCATCAGCTAACCTTCGGCGGTGGCTTCACCTACGGCCGGGACAATATGCAGAAGTTTGACTTCCAGGCCTATGTGCTTACCCTGAGCTGGGCCGATTTTCTGCTCGGTCAAAGCCACCCTATCGCTCCCGGATACGCCTACAGCAATATTTATGAGACGTACGAGGGGCTCGGAGACCTCAAACGCGACTGGCGATACAAGGATGGCAACGCCTTCGTTCAGGACGACTACAAGATAACCGCGCGACTGACTCTTAACCTCGGCTTGCGTTACGAGCACATAGGCGCTCTGGGCGCTGCCAATGGCACTGGCAACGTCGACATCTCCCAGCTCGATCCCAATCCGGGCCCCGCCGGCAGTGTGAACGGCTACCTAGTGTCTTCGAACTACAAAGGGCCGCCCATCCCCGCCGGAGTTATCCAGGGCAAGAACACCTTCGGCTTCAATGGCGACGGCCAGAACACCTGGAATCCTCGCCTCGGTTTCTCCTGGCTGCTACCCGGCTCAAATCGGTTTGTGCTTCGCGGCGGCGTCGGTATGTATCACACCACGACCGAAGGCCAGATGAATCTGCAAACCAGTGCAGAAGCTCCCACTGGCATCTGGAGCGTCTTGACCGGCGCGTATAACGGTGCGTCCACCGATGCCTACCCCTTCCCGGTTCCTCCCACCTTTCCCGTGTTCACGCCCTACTCCCCCTATACCGACTTCACCATGGATGCCCTCGCGATGAATTGGCGTCCTCCAACCACCTACCACTACAGTCTCGGCGAACAGACTCAACTCCCCGGCAACATCGTTTTGGACGTGACGTACGCCGGTGCACGCGACCTGCATACCATCCTCGGTCGCTCGATCAATCAGGCTGCCCTGGCGTCCCCGGAACACCCGATCCGCGGTGTCACCACCAACACCGTTGCGAACATCCCCGAGCGCGCACCGTATCTGGGGTGGACTGCGAACACCATGTATTACTTCGCGACTGCCGGCCAGGCCTGGTATAACGCGTTGCAAGCAACCCTGACCCAGAGGATCAAACGTACCCTGCAGTACCAGGCCGCATATACCTGGGCACGTCTGCTGACCCCCGTCCCAGGCTTCACGACGGGGTCGAACGAGTTCGGACCCTCGGGCGATCAGAACGATCTGACCACGCACAGCTCAGGATACGGTCCCGACTACAACATCCGGCCGCAACGGTTTGTACTGTCCCTGTTTTATGCTTTCCCCAGCCCCACGAAGCCTCACTCCTTCCTGACTGTCGCAGGAAGTGGCTGGACCGTTGCAACCGCCACCGTCATTCAGGATGGCCAGCAGGGAAGCATCGGCTTCAACAACGTCAACAACGTGTACGGCATTACTGGCGACCGCGCTAGCTACGCGCCGGGTTGCACCGCGAAGAATGTGTCGACGCATGGATCGATCAGTTCTCGAGTGAATAATTACATCAACAGCGCTTGTTTCGCAGCGCCGGCCGTGGTCGGGGACGACGGCATTGCCACGGGCTTCGGCAATACTCCCAACGGCATCCTCCGCTACCCTGACCAGACCGACGTCGACATTTCGCTCGCCAAAAATACTCAGGTTCATTGGCCGAAGGACGGCGCCACCGTCCAGTTCCGTGCAGACTTCTTCAACGCCATCAATCACCCGAATTTCGCGGGCCCAGACAATACGTACTCGACTACCCCATCGGCGTTTGGCACTATCACTTCTATGAGCACAAATCCGAGAGTCATTCAACTTGCACTGAGGTTCTCGTTTTAATCGAGAAGAAAAGATGGCCGGCCCTTGTAGACTCTACGTCTCGGGTCGGCCTCGCCTTATCGGCCAATAGATTCCACAACAATGTCGATGCCGTCACCGCTGTCCTTCGCCACGATGGTAGCCAACGTATCAACATAGCGAAAACTCGCAGCCGTCCCGTTCACCGTCACGGACGCGGGCCTCACAGACAGCCCGTTCACCTCTACCGCGATCTCCTTCCACCATGCCGGATAGCCGCCGTCGTGCTTGCCGATGTGTATGTCTAATCCTCGGTGATCGGCCGAAGGTTGACACGAGAAGCTCATCCTCAGAAATTCACCCCGCTTGTACGCGAAGGTCTTTCCGTCATCCTGGTAGAGATGTCCACCGCAATTCGGTCCTGGAAATACACGCAAAGTCAGCGGCCCTGAAGGCTGCTCCTCGGTGCTCTGCACAAGCGGCTCGATCGGAAGAATCGTTCCCGGCCTCACGAACACCGGAAGCGTGGATAGCTCGCGATGAACCCGCACTGCAGGCAGCACGGGCCCGCTAACAGACTCGGGTTGCAGCCCGCCTGCCTGCACCTGCTCCGGATCTTCCTTTACCGCTTTGCCGGTCCAAAAGTCATACCATCCAGGGGAGGGAAGTGTCGCCTCGTAGTCGCCCGCCTTGTCCTCAAACGCAGGCGCAGCAACGAGGAGGTCCGGCCCCAACATAAACTCGGCTGACGTATTCAGATCTACATCCAGTGGATGCCGGTCTGCAGCCGCGTCCGGGAACTCGAGAAACAGCGGTCGAAGCAGTGGCAACCCGGTATGCGTATCCTCCTCCGTGACCGTGTAAAGGTACGGAAGCAGCCGATATCGCGTCTCGATGAACCGCCGCCTGATGTCTTCCTGCTCCGGTCCATTCGCCCATACCTCGTGGTCTCCCGTCCCCTTCTCTGCGTGGTCTCGATCGATGGGTTGAAATGCTGCGATCTCAATCCATTTCGTGAGCAACTCCGGTGTGGGCGTCCCCGCGTAACCTCCCACATCCGCTCCAGCAAGGGCAAACCCGCTCAACCCGAGATTCTTCAGCATGGACGTTGTCAGCCGCAAATGATTCCACGTCGCAGAGTTGTCTCCAGTCCACGTTGCTGCATACCGCTGTCCCCCCGCATACGAAGCTCGGGTCAGTACAAACGGCCGCACATCCGGTTTCAGCATCAGTTGTCCATCAAACGTTGCTCGCGAGTTCTCCATCCCATAGACGTTATGAATCTCGCAGTGGGTTGCTGTGCGTTTCGCAAACCCCGGTTCCTCGATGCGGTGCACCGTGGAACACGGCATCGTCAGCTGCGCGTTGAATACCGAAGGCTCATTCATGTCATTCCAAAATCCGTCGATCCCAATCTTCGCAAAATTCGTATACAGCGTTCCCCACCACGCTCGAGTCTGCGCCCGCGTAAAGTCCGGAAATACGCTCGGCCCTGGCCACACCTTGCCCACGTAGAGTGTCCCATCTGGATTCTTCACAAACTCGTCGCCGGCAGCGCCGCTATTGAAAGGCGCATAATCCTGTCCCGGGAGATACGCAATATGTAGGTCGGTAATCGCGACTACGTGGAACTTCTCCGAATGAAGCGTCTTCACCATTCCTGCCATGTCCGGGAACGCTTCCGCATTGAGGGTGAAGGGTCGATTCTTCTCCTGGTAATCAATGTCGAGATACACCGCGTCCGAAGGAATCTTGTCTTTGCGGAGTCGCTCCGCGACCTGCAGAACACGCTCCTGCGTCATGTAGCTGTAGCGCGACTGCTGAAAGCCCAGCGTCCATAACGGCGGCAGCGGAGTCGGCCCGGTCAGCCACGCATAGCTCTTCAACACCTCCTTTGCGGATGGTCCGTACAGGATGTAAATGTCCGTCGGCCCACCTTCCCCGCGATACTGCACCCGGTCGCCTACCGTCTTGCCAAAGTCGAACGATGACGGCCAGGTGTTATCGATCAACACGCCCAGCGACACTCCAGCACGGTAGGTCAGGTAAAACGGAATGCTCTTGTAAAGCGGGTCGGTCGACTCCTGCCAACCATACGCATCCGTGTTCCACATCCGAAACGCGGCGTTACGATGATCGAAAGCGCCCGTCTTATCCCCTAGCCCAAAGTAATGTTCATCCGCTGGCATTGTCTCTGCGATACGGAACCCTTGGCTATCAAACAGCATCGGCTCTGCGTCTTGTCGCAACACCGCGCCCATGGCATCTCGCAATGTCATGAGCCCGGTGGTGCGATCGACGGAGACACGCAGCGCAGCCGTATGAAATCCCACCGTCTTCGCATCACTGTCTTGGCTCACCATCACAGACGCGCCTCGTGCCGCGGCCAATACTGCCCAACTCGCGTCTTCCGGCAGTACACCTGTGCCGGAAGCGCGAATGCGCAACACGTCATCGCGCAGTGCCATAATCCGCATCACCAGCTTGCCGTCATGCAATTCCACCCCGTTAGGAAGCGGGGTTGCGTCCGTGATCGCTGAGAACGCAGCTGGCCCTGAACGTACCGGACGCGTTTGCGCCGTCGCGCTGAAGCCCGCGAAAGCAGCACACACAACAATGAGATTGAACGAGCCAGCGACTCTACGTCCAGGCATTTGCTTCTCCGCAAGATTCAACACGTTTACCGAAACGCCACCACCAACCCGCGTCTTCGCTGGCGATCAGAAAAGCAACGGCCGCCGCGGCATCTCCGCCGCTGCGGCCAAGCCCAGGTTAGAAGTCAAACTTCAACGACACTTCCGAGATACGTCGTCCCAGCTTCAACGGAGCCGAGCCAAAGCCTTCGCTCGGGTTATAAGTTGCCGTTGCCGGCGACCCAGTCGGCGACGTATCACTCAACTGCAACGTTGTTTGCGATGCGTATCCGGTGCCAAAGCTGTTCAGTGGATGGTTGATGAAGTTGAACGCCGCATAGCGCAGGCGCAGAGCCCTGCTCCCGCCGAGATGGAAGGTTTTCTCCAGGGTCAGATCAGTATTGAAAAACGCCGGTCCGTGAGCATACGGCTCGATGTACTGGCCATTGGTGCCGATCGCCGGTAGCGCAAAGCAATTCGGGTTCAGATACTGATGCGACACCAATCCCTTCGCCGGGTTGCAGGTCAGTGCTGGCTGCAGGTTCACATCCGGCGTTCCAAGGATCGACTGAGACTCCACGGGATATGCATCGGCTCCCTGACCAATGTTTCCCTGCAGATAATAGCCAGGCGAAGCGCTCACGCCCGTCTGCATGTTCGGCCCGCTCTGGAGGTTCGTGATGCCCGAGATCAACCACCCATTGATGAAACCACCCAGTAAGCGCTGATCCGTCCACCGACCCGTCTGGTACGAGTAGCTGAGGTTCAACACCTGTGACCGGTCAAAGTTCAGCGGCCCGTAGTTGTTCTGAAGATTGAAGGGATCCATACCGGCCGTCCAGTTGAAGTCCGCAGCCGAGCCGAGAATGCCGAGCGCCTTGGAGAAGGAATAGTTCACATTGAAGTTCAACCTTCCCAACTGTTTGACCGCCACGATCTGCAGGCCGTTATAGTTCGCGTACGTGTTGTGGCGAGGCACAAGGATCTGGCTATAGTTAGGGAACGGCCGCGCCTTCTGCACCGCTTTATCACCTGGGTAGTTATAGATGTTGTCCAGACTTGCTGCCTGCTGCGGAGTGCAACCTGTCGGGTTGCAGGCATCATATCCGGCCGCCGCATTGATGGCCGCCGCCGCCGTTGGGGTAAACAGTGTGCCCACCGGGATCGCGTTCACATTGTCCAGCACAACCGGCTGCGTCGTGCCATTGTCCATCATCGAGTTGGTGTTGTTGCCCGCGTACGATATCTGCAGAATCCAGCGACCGGGCATCTTCTGCGCGACACTGAGGCTGTAATTGTTCGTGACTGGCTCTTTGTTATCGGTGGGGTCAAGGCCATAGATCGTCGACGGCGAGATGTAGGTCTCCGTGCTACCCGGCCCCGTGTTGCCATAGGTGTAGGGATCCAGGTGCAGTGTGCTTACGCCCTCCAGGGTGTTGCCGCCAAACCCTTGTAGATCGGTGTATCGAACATTCTCTGCCAGGGCAAACTGACTTGTAACGTCTACAACCGAATCATGGAAGCGGTACACGCCCACCCCGCCGCGCAGCACCGTGTTGCCGTTCTTGAAGACGTCGAACGAGAATCCGACACGCGGTTCGAAATAGAGAGGCGGTGTTCCTACGCCGGAGTTCGGAACAGAGGGTGTAACCGCATGCCATGTGATACCAGGCAGCGGGTTCGTTGTCGCGTTGTATTCCGAATCGTACAGCGCAGGGTTCCAGATCGCCGCGCCGATCCCATGCGCATCCTGCCATGCGCCCAGCTTGGTCACGCGCGCGCCGTAGGTCACCACCAGATTCGACGTCACGCGCCACGTATCCTGCGCGTAGAAATCAGTATTCCAGAAGTACAGATTCGTATAAGGATTGAAGTTCTGTTGATGCCAGTCCTGGATCTGCCCTTCAAAGAAGTTGGCCAGCGCATTGCCGCTGTTGAAATGTGGGTTGCCATACGCTGGAGACCCATCCGGATAGGTCCCGTTGTAATCCGCGAAATAACTTCCCGCAGGCCCGTAATAATAGTTCTGGATGATTCCGTTCGTTGCTGGATTTGTTGCAGTCTGATTATTCGATGTGCGCTGGCTGAAGATACCGATCCTCACCATGTGCTTTCCCCACACCTTGGTGAGGTTATCGCCAACATTCGGTTGCAGCTTCTTCAACTCCAGCGGATTCTCCGAGTAGTCCGGCCAAAGTCCTAGCGGCAAACCGCCATAGGTCGTATACGTGCCGAGCTGAGGATATTGCGTGTCGTTATTGGCGAATGCGCCGTTGTAGGGATAATCGATCGCGCCCTTCTGCAGTGCGGCGATATCGCGCGCATCAAACGACTCAAGGAACGATGTGATCGTCGCATACATCTCATTGGTGAGCGTGGGCGTGAACTGCGTCACGTAGTTGGCCGCACCGCTGTTCACCCACACGTCGTTATTTACGCCGTAGCCGGGTGTGTCCACTCCGCCCATTACGCTCGACGCCGCCGGCGAGTAGTACGGAACTTCTGGCTGTCCCTGCTTCTGCTTTTCAAAGCTGTACCGTGCAAAGAAGATATTGCGCGGGGTGATGTTGTAATCCACGCGCCCAACAAACTGGCTCACATTGTTATTCACCAGGTTCTGTGCGTCGTAGTTAAACCCATCTGTACCGGTCTGCTGCCGCGTCGGCAGTGGCAGCGTGCCGTTGACCAGCGCCATTGCTCCCGGATTCAAATAAGTCGCGATGTTTCCATTAGTCAGCGGACTGTCGTCGTCACCCACCGTCGGCGCCACATTGAACGTGCCGTAGTTCCCGTTCGTCGCCTCCGGCCCGAGGAAATTATCCAGCGCCGTCTGGCTGAAGTCGCCATGGCGCAACGCCTGGGTCGGCACCAACGCATGAATAATTGCGCTGCCCGAGCTGCCATATGCGTAGATATTGCGCTGCGCGTCATACTCGGCGCCCGCAAAGAACGTCAGCTTCTTGGTGTGCGGAATGGGTCCGCTGATCGTGCCGCCTGGATAAATATAGCGGTCGTCCGGACGCGCGAGGCCGTTGTAGTTTGCCAGCCAGTCGTTGGCGTTGAGCTGATACGTGCGAGCATACGTATACAGTGAACCGTGGTACTTGTCTGTGCCCGACTTCGTCACGCCCGTGATCACGACCGGCCCGTTCGATTGGTCGGCGCCGAAGTTCGACGTCTGTACCTGCACCTCACTCACGAACGCGTCGTCGATGTTCATCAGCGCTGCGCCAAAATTTCCGGCATCGGTCAAATTCGCCCCGTCCAGCTTGAGGGTGATGCCTGCCACCGGCGAACCATTCGAGGCATACGGCGTCGGCTGGCCAATCTGCACCTGCGTAAAGTCCGGCGCTGCATTGGTCGACGACAAGTTGCGGATAGCAAACCCGGGCAGTATCCTCTCCAGCTCGGTCGCGTCGCGCCCCACGATCGACAACTGGTTCAGGTCATTATCGGAGATCGTCGAGCTCAACTGCCCGCTGTCCAATGGCAAACTCGCCGTCGTGGTACTCACGGTCACGCTCTGGCTCACATCCCCAACGCTCAGCTGTAGGTCCGTCAGTGCCAGCGCGTCTCCCGCGTTTAGATGGACAGCCGGCCGCACCAGCTGCTTGAATCCGGCATGCTCGATCGTCAACTTGTAGTCCCCGACCGGAACCGCCGAAAAGGTGAAGGCCCCGGCACTGTTGCTCTGCAGGCGTCGTACCGCCCCGCTCGCCGAGTTTTGGATTGTCACGGTTGCGCCCGGGATGCTGGCTCCCGTCGTGTCTTCAACGACGCCGCTCAACGACGCCGCGCCCACCTGGCCCCTCGCTGGGCTGGAAATTGCCAGAAGCAATATCGCGCAAGCCAATAGACCCACGGTGGTCCAGATCCTTGGGGTGTTCCTCGAGCCAATTGCGCTAACCTTCATTCCCTCTAGGTTCATGTCGCCTCCAAAATTGACCGCCTTCCGCAGAAGTCGGCGTCACCCTTCATACAAGTCAAAAGTCGGTTCGAGTGTCGCCCGGTTATAGGTAGCCAGTTTCGCCGCTGTCTAGGACTTTGCGGTAAGGTACTAATTCTTATCCTGATAAGAATCGCCAAATTATTAGGAAAACAACACTTATGCCTCCGCGACAAAGCCCAGCTCAAGACGCTATAATCCGCCTTTGACGGGAAAAGTTATGGGTGATTACGGGGTCGTTTCGGCAACCGTCTACGGCGATGCGGAGAAGGCGGACATCCTGCGACAGCTGGATCGCCTCCTCGACAACTCCCACTTCTCCCATAGCAAACGGTTTCCGAGTTTCCTCCGCTACATTATTCAGGAAGAGCTCGAAGGCCGCGGCGACCAGCTTAAGGAACGCACCCTTGGCATCGAAGTCTTCGGCCGCCACGCTGGCTACGACACCACCTCAGACCCCATCGTCCGGGTTACTGCCGCAGAAATACGTAAACGCATCGCCCAGTACTACCAGGACTCCAGCAGCCCCGACGAGCTGCGTATCTCCCTCCCGCCCGGCTCCTATATTCCGCACTTCGAGTGGCCGTCCGGCTCCTCCTCCCACGCGCTGGCCTCCCCAGCGGACGGATCCTCTGGCGTTCCGCATCTCCACGAACAGGCCGCCGCTGCTCCCCTCGACCAACCGTTCGCGGCTCTCGTCCCTGCCCGATCCCATGCGCGATGGTGGTGGCTGGCGTCCGCGGTGCTCATTGCGATCGTTGCCGCCTGCTTCTGGCTAACTCCCCGGTCCGCCACGCTCGATAAATTCTGGGCGCCTGTCTTCGGCTCGAACGACCCCATCGCCCTCTGCTTTCCGCAGAGTATGTTCACCGGCCAGACCCTGCTGGACGCCTCCAGTCCCAACCAGGTCCGTCACCTCGACGAGCACATGCGCGGCGTGGTGCTGGATGATCTCCAGCCTCTCATGAGTTTTTCCGGACTCCTCGAAATGCGCCACCGCCATTACACCCTCCTCGGCGAAGATACTGCCACGCTCACCGACCTTCGCCAGGGGCCTACGATCTTCCTCGGTGCCTTCGACAACACCTGGACGCTTCGCATGACGCGTGATCTCCGCTACCGTTTCGGCAACGATCCTGACATGACTCACTTCTGGATCGAAGACACGCAGTCGCACAACCAACTGCGCTGGAGCATCGATCGCGAGATTCAGCAGGCCACACACAACTACCGTGATTACGCCATCGTCGCTCGCTTTCATGACGCCAATACCGGCAAGCTGGCTGTAGTCGCCGCCGGTATTGCTCGCGGGGGCACAGTAGCTGCAGGCGAGTTCCTTACACAGCCCGGCGAAATGGATGCTCTGAAAGGCCATCTTCCCAAAGACTGGGAACAGAAGAATATGGAGATCGTTCTGAGCACCGAAATCATCGATGGCATCTCCTCCCCGCCGAAGGTCGTCGCCACGTACTTCTGGTAAGTTGATCTGCATGTCAAGCAGTAAGCCGCACCTTCGCCGAGCACTCCCGAAACGTCTGCTCCTTCTCTGCAGCTTCGTAATCGCCACATACGCGCACGCCCAGCGGCAGGTCTTCGCGCACTACATGCTCGCCAACCAGGATTACGCCGCCGATACCCCCACCGGCGAGCTCAACATCGCCGCTTATCAGCGAGAGATCCAGCAAGCCCAGGCCATTGGCGTCGACGGCTTTGCTCTCAACGCAGGCGGCTGGTCCAAGGAGCCGCGCTACATTCGCCGCGCCTCGGAGATGTTTGAAGCCGCCTATCGCCTCCACTCCAACTTCAAGCTCATGTTCTCCGCCGACATGTGCTGTTCCAACGATGCTGCCGACATCCTCGATATGGTGCGGCGCTTCGCCAACAATCCGCGTTACGCCTCCGTCTATTTCCAGCACGATGGCCGTTTCGTCCTCACTACCTTTGCCGGCTCCAGCCGCGGCCCCGAGTTCTGGCAGCAGCTTCGCTCCAACCTCGAAAACGGCACGGCCCCGTCCTCGCTTACCGCTCCCAACGCCCTGTCCTACGTTGCAGGAGTTCCGTCGAGTGCACCCCTCCATATCTTCCTCGTGCCTTCATTTTTCTGGGGAGGCGAAACCCCCGCCGCCAGCGATATCGCATCGGGTCTCGCTCCTTACAAGCACATCCTCGATGGCGCTTTCTATTGGGGCATCGCCGGCGTTCCCGGCCTAGGTCATGAGCCCGATCAGCTTCCATCCTCCGCCGCCTACGCCGCCACTCTCCACGCCGCGCACAAGCTGTACATGGCACCCATCTGCTTCCAGTTCTGGGGCGCCAATGCCAACCGCTATTACGAGTACAGCGGTTATCAGGGCATGCGCGCTCTCTGGATGCAAGCTATCCAAACCACCCACCCTGACTGGGTCGAGATCGTCACCTGGAACGACTTCGTCGAAGGCACGTACGTCTCGCCCATCGACGATCCCGCTCGCTACCCCGGCGCCAACGACCTCGGCGCCAGCATCGCTCCCGCAGATACCCAACACTTCTTCCACTCCCACCGCGGGGCCACCGATCTTCTCGCCTACTTCATCACCTGGTACAAGACCGGCCAGCAGCCCACACTTCACAACGACACGATCGATTGGGCCTATCGCACCGTCCTCTCAACGGAACGTCAGCCGCCCATCAAGCTCTACGGTCCCGTCGCCGACGTGCTGTACATTACCGCGAATCTCACCGCGCCGGCCCAACTCACCGTCACCATCGGTTCGACCGAGATGACCGTCACGCTCCCCTCCGGATCCAACGACCTCCAACTCCCACTCTCTCCCGGCCCCGCTCCTCACTTCGCGCTCAGCCGCAATCACACAAGCCTAGCCCAGGCCACAGCGGACGATTCGATCACCAACACAGCACCCTATCCAAACCTGTACTACTCCACCGGCTCCATGCACGACTAGGGCTAGACAGACACTTTTCCTGCACGGTCGTGCAATAATCCTGCAACGGCGAATTCGAAGTCCGGGATGCCTCTCAAGGAAGTCACGATGGAAGTCCTGCTGAAGTCGTTTTGGGAAATTACGGCGACGGTTGTCGAAGGCGCCGCGGCGCTTCTGATTACCATCGGAGCGGTCGAAGCATTCGCCCTGTCCATATTAGGTTTTCGTAAGCCCACAGCTGAGAAGATGCGGATCTGGATGCACTTCGCAACCTGGTTGCTGCTTGGTTTGGAATTCGAGCTTGCGGCCGATGTCATTCGCACCGCCATCGCGCCAACATGGTCAGACATTGGACAACTGGCTGCAATCGCTGGCATCCGCACGTTTCTCAGCTACTTTCTAGACCGGGACATTCAAGAGGTGTCGGATTCAAAACGCGGTCCCTATCATGATCGCGCTCAAAATCGATCTCCAGTCGCTTCACCAGAGCCGCCCGCCTCCTGAGCCCCTTGCCTCAAGTTTTCTTCGCATTGCACGCGATCGCACACCCAGCCGCAAATGGTCGACAGAGCAAAGAGCCATCGTGGTTTCGCTGCGTCGTGCGCAGGCGCAACGAACAACCCTGACGGCTCGAACCAAGCCGCCCGATCTTCAGCAAATTGTCCAAACTTTAGAAAAGTAAATGGTCGGGACGACTAGATTCGAACTAGCGACCTCACCCACCCCAAGGGTGCGCTCTACCAGGCTGAGCCACGTCCCGACTTGTTACGATTGCCGCTCGCGCCTCAAGGGGCCAGCAGCTGGGGTACCTTTAGTCTACACCAACCCGCCGAGCTTCTCCGGCTGAGAGTGTGTCACCCGAAACCGGGCTATGGATACGTCGCGCATCCCGAAACCAGGCTGAACATGCGTGAATCTCACCGGTTTACTGCGTGGGCGCGACGTACTCCTTGGGCAGTTCGCCGCCGGCGCCGAAGAAAAACTCGTTCATCTGCTCGACCAGGAACTCCTGCGCTTCGCGGGTCCAGGGCTGCAGACGGTACTCGTTCAGCAGCATCTTCTGGCGTTCTACCCATTCGCCCCAGGCTTTCTTGGACACATTCTTGTAGATCTTCTGGCCAAAGTCCGTATCGAACGGTGGTTCGTCGAGCCCCTCCATCTCAGCCTTGTACTTTGTGCAGAACACCATGTGCGCCATCGTTATGCTCCTTTTCCTGCGAAATCCGAAATGTATCCAAGATCTTCAGTTTACCCGACGCAGGGCTTTCTATAATCCTTGCGATGGCCAACAAATCCTCCTCTGCCGATCAGACTCCCGAACAACGCATCGAGGCGCTGCGCGAGGAACTGCGTCACCACGAGTATCTGTACTACGTGCAGGACGCTCCTGAGTGGACGGACGCGCAGTACGACGCGCGCATGAACCAGTTGCGGGCGCTCGAGGCCGAGCATCCGGAGCTTGTGACGGCGGATTCGCCGACGCAGCGTGTGGGCGGGAAACCGAAGGAGGGTTTCGCCAAGGTTGCGCATTCGCGGCCCATGCTCTCGCTCGACAACGCCTATAACGAAGCGGAGTTGCGGGCTTGGGCGGAGCGCGTTGCCGGAGGGCTTGCTTCCGCGGAGAGCGTTCGGTATGTGTGTGAGCTCAAGCTGGATGGACTCTCGCTTGCGCTGCAGTATGAGCCGGGAGCGCGTGGCGTGGCGACGCTGAAGACTGGCGTTACGCGCGGCGATGGGACGATCGGCGAAGACGTTACGACGAATGTGCGGACCATTCGGAGCGTGCCTTTGCATGTGTCGGCGAAGGCACTGGAGGAGGCTGGATTGCCTGCGGAGTTCGAGGTGCGCGGCGAGGTGGTGCTGCCGCAGAAGGCGTTTGAGCGCATGAACGAGGAGCGCGTTGCGCAGGGAATGGCTCCAGCGGCGAATCCACGGAATGCAGCTGCGGGAACGATTCGTACGCTCGAGCCAAACATCGTGGCGCAGCGGCGACTCGAGCTGTTTGCTTACTTTCTGCTGCGAGGAGCGAGCGCTGGTGAAGCGGCTGGAGAACCGCTGCTGGCTTCGCAGAGTGCAGCGTTGCAGGCGCTGCGCGATGCTGGTTTCCTCGTCAATCCGCATGCGAGGACGGTGGACTCGATCGATGCGGTGTTGAAGTTTATTACTGAAGCGGATGCGATGCGCGATGGTCTGCCTTATGAGATCGATGGTGTGGTGATCAAGGTGGATGCGGTGGCGCAGCAGCGGCGCCTGGGTTTTACGGGCAAGGCTCCGCGGTGGGCGATTGCTTACAAGTTCCCTGCGCGCGCGGGGATTACGAAGCTCGAGGACGTGCTTTTCCAGGTTGGGCGAACTGGAAAGGTGACTCCTGTTGCGGCGTTGGCTCCTGTGTTCATTGGTGGAACGACTGTGACGCGCGCTACGCTGCACAATCCTGATGAGGTTGTGCGGCTTGGCGTGAAGATTGGTGATTTCGTTTCGGTGGAACGCGGCGGCGATGTGATTCCCAAGATCACGGAAGTTGTCAGCGATGCGAAACATCCTCGTGGCGAGCGGGAGATTGTGTTTCCGACGCGCTGTCCGCGGTGCGGCGAGGAGTTGGTACGCGAGCCTGGCGAAGTCGATCTGCGTTGCGTGAATGTGAGTTGTCCCGCGCGGTTGGAAGAGGAGTTGCGGCACTTCGCTTCGCGCGGGGTGATGAATATTGAGGGGCTCGGCGAATCGATGGTGGCGCAACTGCTGGGTCATACGCTGATCGAGCAAGCGGAAAACGATGTCGAGTCGATTGCGGAGGAAGCCGCGGAAGTGCCTGCGCGTTCGGCGCTGGTGCATTCGATTGCGGATCTTTATGACCCGAAGAAGGTGAATCGTGAAAGCCTGCTGACGTTGGAGCGTGTTGGCGAAAAGACTGCTGAGGCGTTGCTGGAACAGATTGAGCGGTCGAAGAAGCAGCCGTTGCAGCGGGTGCTGCTGGGGCTGGGGATTCGGCATGTGGGCGAGCGGACGGCGCAGGCGCTGGCGGAAGAGTTTGGGTCGATCGATAACCTGATTGCCGCGACGGAAGAAGAGTTGACGCGCGTAAATGACATTGGGCCGAAGGTTGCTGCAACTGTGCGCGAGTTTTTTTTGAATGAACGCAATCTTGCGTTGGTGGAGAAGTTGCGCGGCTTCGGGCTTACGTTTACGGCGGAGCGCAAGGTGCGGGGGACGGCGCTTAGCGGGCTGACGTTTGTGCTGACGGGGACGTTGCCTACGCTGACTCGCGACGAGGCGAAGGAGCGGATTGAGGCTGCGGGCGGAAAGGTCTCGGGCTCGGTGAGCAAGAAGACGGATTATGTTGTGGCCGGCGAAGAGGCTGGGTCGAAGCTGGATAAGGCTCAGTCGCTGGGCGTTGCGGTGCTGGATGAGGCTGGGTTGCTGGCCCTACTGGGGTAGGGGTACCCCCCCTCCCGGGAGCGATTTTGGCCCGTAACACGCTCATTCCAGGACAGTTAAGTGCCAAAGTATCCCTCCTGCCGGGGTGGTTTTTGACCTGTAAACGACTGTAATCAAACGAGTTAAGTGGCAAAGTATCCCCTGTGCGGGCAGGTCTGGATTGGAGTTTGGAAGGGGCGCTTATTTAATTGTAGCGGGTTGGGTGGGTGATTATGCCAGGTTTTGAAAATATATATCGCCAGTGTCTATAGGGGGTTTGGCGATTTCGGAGGTGTTTGGGGGTTGACAAGGTTCTGCGCGGGCGGCGGCCCTGCGGGGACGGCGGGGGATTGGACTTGGGTGGCGGGGAACCAGAGGGAGGGAATTGCCGTATTCTGCTCGGAATGCCTCCTGCCAAGCCAACGACCTCTCTGCGCCGGGACGTGATTGTCCTGAGTGCGCTCGCTTCCCTGGTGATTATGGTCCATTTCCTGATGGGGAATGGGTATGGATTTCATCGCGATGAGCTGCAGTTTCTGGATGATGCGCGGCATCTGCAGTGGGGATTTGTGCCGTATCCGCCGATGACGTCGTTCTTTGGGCAGATGGCGATTGCGATGTTTGGGATTTCGGTGCAGGTGTTTCGGCTGCCGGCGGCGGTGGTGAATGCGGTGTGCCTGGTGCTGGCGGGGTTGATGGCTCGGGAGCTGGGTGGGGGGCGCGGCGCGCAGGTGGTGACGCTGCTGCTGTGCCTGCCGCTGGCGCTGGCAATGAGTTCGCTGATGCAGTACACGACGTTCGACATGCTGGCGTGGACGGTACTCATTCTTTCTACGGCGCTGGTGCTGCGGACTGGGGATGAGCGGTTCTGGCTGGGAGCGGGGCTCGGGTTGGGGCTGGGGGTGCTGTCGAAGTACGCGATCGCATTTCCGCTGGTGAGTTTGGTGGCGGGGCTTGTGCTGCTGCCGTCGCAGCGGAGGCATTTGAAGAGCCGGTGGTTCTGGATGGGGGCGGTGGTGGCGGTGGTGATTGCGGCTCCGAATTTGATTTGGCTGGCGCGACATCACTTCGTCACGCTGCAGATGGAGCACTTCATTCATGCGCGCGACGTGAGGATCGGGCGAGCGAAGGGTTACTTCACCGACCAGCTCAAGTTCATGATGTTTGGGTTGCCGTTTGTGGTGGGTGGGTTGATTGCGTTGGTGCGGAGTCCGCGGTTCCGGCTGCTGAGTGTGTTTTACCTGGGGCCGCTGGTGCTGTTTGCGCTGGCGAAGGGGCGAGGGTATTACATGTTGCCGGCGTATCCGGTGGTGTATGCGGCGGGTGCGGTGGCGTTCGAAAAGTGGGCGGCGGGGCGGGCGAAGGCTGTGCGCGGGGTGGTGTATGGCGCGGTGATGGTGGCGGTCCTGCTTGAGGTTGCGGCGGTGGCGTGGTCGACGTTGCCGATTTGGAGGCCGGGGTCGGCGGCTTGGAAGTGGCAGATGAAGAACAGCTATGACCTGGCGAATGAGGTGGGCTGGCCGGAGCTGGTGGGAGAGGTTGCGGCGGTGCGGGATCAGTTGCCGGCGAATGAGCGCGGGAGCTATGCGGTGCTGGCGGAGAACTACGGGGCCGCGGGCGCCGTCGCGCTGTATGGGCCGAAGTATGGGCTGCCTGTGCCGATTGCTACGGTGAATGATTTTTATGATCGCGGGTGGGGGCCGTTTGAGCCGGAGACATTGATTGTTGTTGGCGGGCAGTTGGAGGATGAGAGCAAGTTTTTTGAGAGCTGCAAGGTGATGGGGATGGTGCACCTGCCGAATGATGTGCAGAATGAGGAGTCGGCGGATCATCCGCAGATATTGGTTTGCCGGCATTTGAAAGAGCCGTGGCCCGTGGTGTGGGGACGGTCGCGGGATTTTAGCTAGGTCGTCCCGCGCGGCGGTGCGGCGGTGCGGTGAGTTTGTGGCGGGTCGGTGGCCCTTGGCGCGGGGGTTAGGCGGTGGGTTGGGTTTTGGTGCGGGCTAGCCAGAGGAGGGATGCGGCCAGGTAGGCGGCGTAGAGGTAGGGGAAGTAGCGGAGGGGGGATGGCGGGATGGGGTAGAAGTTGCTGGCCATGGCCAGGAGCATGGCGAGTGTCGCGGCGCTGGTTAGGAGGATGTAGCCGGTGGTGAGGCGGTGGGTTTGGTGGAGGTGGAAGGCCAGGGCTACGGCGACTAGTCCGTACGCGGTTAGGAAGCCGTAGACGGCTAGCGTGCCCATCCAGCCGTAGATGTCTGCGCCGCTGGTGCCGTGGAGGGCGAGGGCTGCGGCGGGGAGGAAGGCGAGGGTGGCGGCGAGGATGCTGGCTTCGCCGGGGGTTTCGTGGGTGGTGTTGGTGTGGGTGAGTCGAGCGTGGGCGAGGCCGTGGTGGGCCATGAGGAGAAGGACTCGGGAGGCGGCGATGACGCAGGCCAGGGTCGCGGCGAACATGCTGATGAGGACGCCGATGTCGATGACGGGGCCGAGGAAGGGGATGCCGGCCTGGGTGGAGAGATAGCGGAAGGGGTTGGCGGAGTCGCCGAGGGAGGTGGCCGAGGTGCGGAAGCCTAGGACTTCTCCGTAGCCCGCGATGATGAAGAAGACTCCGGCGAGCAGGGCGGACTGAATGACGGCGCGGGGGATGGTGCGGAGGGGGTTGCGGGCTTCTGAGCCTAGGGTGGTGGCGGATTCGAAGCCTACGAAGCTGAAGATGGCTAGCATGACACCGAGGCCGATGCCGCGCGGGGACATGGCGGCCAGACGGAGTTGGGGGTGGTCGAAGTGCAGGCCGTGATGGAAGAGAACGGCGGCGGTGACGATGGCTATGAGGGTTACGGAGATGCCCTCGATGTAGAGCATGAGGCGGGCGGAGACTTTGACGTCGTGGTAGGCGACGAAGCCGGCGGTGATGGCGGCGATGGCTACGAGGATGACGGCCGGGATGTGGGGGAGGCCGAAGCGGATGAGGGGGTTGAGGAAGACGTAGGCGAAGGCTACGAAGCCTCCTATGACGGCGGAGGCGGTGGTGATGTAGGCGAAGAATAACGCTAGCGCCGTAATGGAGGAGAAGATGGGTGGGAGCGAGCGGCGAGTGTAGACGTAGAGCGAGCCGGGTGAGGAAGACTCTCGCGCGAAGGCGGCGATGCAGAGGCCGACGAGGATCATGAGGCCCATCGCGATGAGGTAGGCGATCGCGGTGCCCTGGCCGGCGAGGACGAAGACTAACGGGATGGTTAGCTGTGGGGAGGTGCTGGGGGCGATGGTGGAGACGGACTGGGCGAGGGTTTCGAGGGGGGAGAGGGCGTTGTGGCGGAGGCCGAAGGTTTCGGCTGCGGCTAGCTTGGGGCCGTCGTAGGTTGGGTGCTCGGCGGCTTCGGGCATCGACACCTCTGAGGGCAGGGATTAGGGGTTAGGGATTAGGGATTAGGGAACGGCAAAGGCGAAAGAAGAAGCAGATTCCCTGGGGAATGACAGAAAGAACGGCAAGGGCGAAAGCTATGGTGGTGTTTGGCTATGGTAGCTGATGGCGGCTGAAAGGTCAGCCGCCATGGCGGGAATTGGCTAGAAGGCGAGGCTTTTGGTGCGGAGGGTGGGGCGCAAGAGCTTCCAGATGTCGATGAGGGTGGTGAGGACGACGATGAGGAGGAGGATGCGGAACCCGAAGCCGGTCCAGTAATTCACCACGTCGAGTGTTGCGTGGTTGGCTGCGGGGCCGGCGGCTACGAAGTAGGTCTTCATGGATGCGAGGAAGGCGGTGCTGGCCAGGCCAGCGAGTTTGAAGACGAGGTTATAGATGGGTTGAAAGCGCTCGAAGCCTGGGCTTAGCGCGAGGATCTTGGGGATGAGTTGGATGGTGAGGAGGACTAGGAGAAGGATGTAGTAGGTGTGCCAGGCGGGGGCGAAGGTGACGTCGAAGGCGCGGAAGTAGAACTCGCCGGGGCCGAGGATCAGGAAGAGGTGGCCGGGGATGGCGAGGACGTAGAGGAAGAAGAGGCAGTGGAAGACAAGGTCGAAGATGCGGCTGGCCCGGGATTTGCCCTGGAACTGGGGTTTGAGGGTGGGGAGCTTGGTGGGGTCCCAGGGGAGGCCGAAGGGCTTGGCGTGGTTGCGGGTGTAGACGAACTCGGCGATAGCGAAGCCGACGGTGACCCAGAAGGCGAACGAGATGACGTCGGGGATCAGCTGGCCGAGGCTGATGAAGATGGCGGAGATCAGCTCGGGGAAGGTGTGGACGGCGAGGAGGTGGGAGAACTCGGCGAGGAAGCAGATGACGAGGACGAAGGGCGCGGCTTTGCGCAGCGTCATGAGGTAGTAGGGGAAGATGGCCGGGCCGATGAGGTATTGCTGCGGCAGGTAGCGGGCGGCGACGAGGATGGGGCGGCCGTGCTCTTTGAGGATGGCGGCGACTTCGGGCTCGGTTAGGGGGCGGTTGAGTTCTTCGGCGCGGTCGTCGATCTGCGCCTGGAGGTTGGCGCGGAGCTCGGCGAGGACGTCGGCGCGGGTGGCGGCGGGGAGGTGGTCGCCGATGGCCTGGAGGTAGCGGGCGAGGAGGTCGTTCGTAGGGAGGTCGGTGGTGGGGGTCATGAGATTGCCTCTGGGCTGGAGTTTTGTTCGGAGTGCTGGAGGATGTTGTTGACGGAGGCGTTGATGCTGTTCCATTCGGCGAGCAGCTGGGTGAGGATGGTTTCGCCTTCGGGGGAGAGCTTGTAGAAGCGCTTGTTGCGCTTGTCCTCTTCGCGCCATTGGCTGGTGAGGAGGCCCTGGGTTTCGAGGCGGCGGAGGAGGGGGTAGAGCGTGCTTTCTTCGATGGCGAGACCCTGGTCGGCGAGGGCTTTGCGGAGGGTGTAGCCGTAGTGCTCGACTCGGAGCTGGGCGAGGACGGCGACGATGAGACAGCCTCGGCGGAGTTCGAGGCGGAGGGAATCGAAGATCTGGGGTTCGGGTGCCGGGTTGGGGGTGGCGTTCATACTGTATGACAAATACTGTACGGCGCATAGTGTGTGGTGTCAAGTAGAAATTTAGCCGGGGTTGGTGGGGTGACGAAAAACAGGTGACGGCAACGGCTTTGACGCAACGGGCGCGAAGCTGGCCACGTTTCGCCAGGAGAACGAGTCATGGGGGAAGAAGCAGATTCCCGGAGGGAATGGCGAGAGCCAGGGGGGCGTTTATCTGCTCACGATTCATCGTCTTTTATTCGCTGGGGTTGGTGGGATGCGCTAAGCTGAACGCGGACGCGGGTGGGTTGACGCGGACTGGAGAACATGTGAGTCAGGTAGTCTTCGTCCTGGAAGATGATTCAGACATCAGGCGGCTGGTGCAGTACCAGTTGGAGGGTGCGGGATACGTTGTACGGGCGTATCCGGCAGTGGGATCGATTGTGCAGGATGCGGAGCGGCAGCGGCCGGCGCTGTTTCTGCTCGACATTATGGTTCCGGGTGGGGATGGGCTGGATCTTTGCCGGCGGCTGCGGCTGAATCCGATGCTGGCGAGCGTGCCTATTATTTTCCTGACAGCGCGCGCGGGCGAGAACGATCGCGTGCATGGTCTGGAGCTGGGCGCGGACGACTATATTACGAAGCCGTTTGCCATGCGCGAGCTTCTGGCGCGGGTGAAGGCTGTGCTGCGGCGGTTTGAGCGGCCGACAGAGACGCAGGGTGCTTCGTCTGTGCTGAATATAGATACGCTTGAGATTGATGGAAACTCGATGCAGCTGCGGGTGAATAACGAGCTGGTGACGACGACCGCGACGGAGTTTCGGCTGCTGGATTATCTGGCCCGGCATCCGGGGCGTGTGTTCAGCCGCGACCATCTGCTGGATGCGGTGTGGGGCGATGCCCGGTTCGTGACGCCCCGGAGTGTGGATGTGTATGTGCGGCGGATTCGGGAGAAGATCGAGGTTGATCCTGAGACGCCGCGGTTCCTGAAGACGATGCGCGGAGCGGGCTACCGATTCGATCTTCCCAAGGCGAAGGAAGCTTCGATGGGGAGTGCGGTGGTCGCGGCAACCGAGTAATCTGCTCGCATGGGATCGTGGTTGAGAAAGAGCCTGTACCTGGCGCTGCTATGGCGCATCATTGTGGGGATCGCGGTGATGGCTGCGGCGACGCTACTGCTTCCGCGCTGGTGGATGGTGATTGGCACGGGGTTGGTGGTCTCGCTGTGGATCGCTGCGTGGGTAACCAGTGTTGTTACGGATGCTGTGGAGTTGATTGAGCCTGCGGCGGCGTCTGTTGCGGGCAGAGACTCACGCTGGCCGGATGCACCTTATCGGCAGATGGAGCCGCTGGTGCATGCACTGCATGTGTCGGCGGCCGAGGTGGCGCGGCAGCTCGAGGCGAGTTCGGAGAGCCGGCGGAAGCTGGAAGCGCTGCTGGATTCGATGCAGGACGCGGTTACCAGCGTCGATGGGGCGGGGCGAATTGTGTGGGCGAACGTGCCGATGCAGAAGCTGGTGGCGGAGTCGTCGGGGAATGTGCGGGCGGGTCACTCGCTGGTGCAGACGATTCGTTCGCCGGAGGTGCTGGAGTGCGTGCAGGAGGCGCTGGAGAAGCGCGAGTATGCCGAGATGCGTCCGGTATCGATGCCGATGGGGAGAATCTTTGCAGTGAGCGCTGCGCCTATGCCGGAGGGTGGCGCGGTGGTGGTGATGCAGGACATTACCCAGGTGGAGCAGGTGGAGCGGACGCAGAGAGAGTTTGTCGCGAATGTGAGCCATGAGCTGCGGACACCGCTGACGTCGATCTCGGGATATGTGGAGACGCTGCTGGAGGACGAGCGGACGGGCCTATTCTTCACGCCGCAGGTACGGGAATTTCTGGAGGCTATCTACAAGAGTGCCAAGCGGATGGGGCGGTTGACGGATGATCTGCTGGCGATGGCGCGGGTGGATTCCGGGGAGCAGAAGCTGCGACCGCAGCCGGTGGAGGTGGGCGTCCTGATCCAGGAGGCCGAGGATGCGGTGGCGGCGCTGGCTCGGGAGAAGCATGGGGTGCTGGAGATCGGGGAGTTTCCGGAGGTGGAGGTGGTCGCGGACCTGGACGCGATCGTGCAGGTGCTGAGTAATTTGATTGAGAATGCGCTGAACTATGGGGTGAGCCCGGGTAATGGGACGCAGGGTTTGGCGGGGCCGTCGACGGATGGGGCGCTGGTGGTGCTGAGTGCGACGATCCCGCCGGGGTCGCAGGACGTTAAGTTTTGCGTTGAAGATTTCGGTGCGGGGATTGCGTCAGAACATTTGAGCCGGCTGTTTGAGCGGTTCTACCGGGTGGACAAGACGCGGTCGCGAGAGTCGGGTGGGACGGGGCTGGGGCTCTCGATTGCGAAGCACATTGTGGAGTCGCATAAGGGGCGGATGTGGGTGGAGAGCGAGCTGGGGCGGGGCAGCCGGTTCTGTTTCACGCTTCCGCAGGTTCTGTACCCGGTGCCTGCGTCCGAGGCGTGATCGATTGCGCTTGGGCGGTATTCACAACGTGTAAGTGGAAATCGGTGGGCACTTTAGAGGGTATTCATCCTCTATTCATGGTTCGTTTCCTGTTCATTCATACAGGGTTGCGAGGATCAACTCACGGACAAATCTGGCAAGGCAGTTCCACGAATCCGCAAGAGAGTTCGCGCGCCTTAGCCACCGTCCCTGAGGAATGATGACACGATATAAAGCATTGAGTGCTGCGCTGGTCGCCATGACGTTATTGACGGCCCAGCTTCCGATGAGTGCCCAGACGACAAAGAGTACCGCGAAGTCCAAGACGGCTAAGCCGCACAAAGAGACTCCGATGGAAACTCAGCTGCGTGAGATGAGAGAGGCTCTGAGGGCGCAGCAGGACCAGATCAATTCGCTGCAGCAGCAACTCTCGTCGAAGACGAGCGCTGCGACCGCTGCGCAGCAGACGGCAGCCGACGCGCAGGCGCAGGCCGCTGCTGCAGCTGCTTCGGCAGCGCAGGCGCAAGCCGCCGCGACCGCAGCTGCTACCAAAGCCGACGCGGCTTCGAGCAGTGTGACGGAACTGCAGTCGACGACGACTGCACTTAATGACAACGTGATCGCGAATCAGCGGAAGGTGGAGGAAGAGATCAACTCGCCTGCGGCGCTGCACTATAAGGGTGTAAACATCACGCCGGGCGGCTTCGCGGCATTTGAAGGTGTGTGGCGGCAGCACTCGACGAACTCCGACATCAATACCCCGTTCAACAGCATTCCTATGCCGAGCGCGAATCAAGGGCATGTAAGCGAGCTGAACTTCTCGGGTCGCCAGAGCCGTTTGTCTGTACTGGTGGCGGGCGATGCGGGCAGCTACAAGCTGAGCGGCTACTGGGAGATGGACTTCCTGGGGACCGGCACGACCTCCAACAACAACCAGAGCAACAGCTATGTGCTGCGTCAGCGCCAAATCTGGGGCCAGGTTGCGACTGCGAGTGGCCTGACTGTAACCGGAGGCCAGATGTGGTCGCTGGTCACGGAAGACGGCCGGTTCGAGGATCCACGGACTGAGATTCAGCCGCTGACCATCGATTCGCAATACCTTGTCGGCTACAGCTGGACGCGTCAGCCGGGTATCCATGTTGAGCAACGCTTCGGCTTCGGTGATGCCAAGAACAGTGATATCACTATCGGGGCGTCAGCCGAGCAGGCGCAGATCACGAACTTCACGGCCGCGGGTTCGATCCCGACCGAGTTCTTCTTTGGCGGCGTTGGCAACAATGGCGGTCTGTACAACGCTGCGGGTAACGTTGGCGGCGGTAATACGGCGGGCACGGGTGCACTCACGACCTATGCCAACAACGTTGCTCCTGACATCATCGTGAAGGCTGCGCTCGATGTCCCCAAGGTGCACTTTGAAGTGGGAGGTCTTGCACGCTTCCTGCGCAACGAATACTTCCCGGTAGCGACCATCGCGGGAACGGCATCCGCTCCTGTGTATACGTATTCGACGAAGCTCGAGAACAGCACTGCGACTGCGGGCGGCGGGTTCTTCTCTCTCCGTGTGAAGCCGATTCCATTGATTGAGGTTGGTGTGCAGGGGATGTTTGGGACAGGTACCGGGCGTTATGGTTCTTCGCAGCTGGCTGACGCTACGCTGAAGCCCAACGAGACGCTCTCTCCCATCCGCAATGACCACGGCTTGTTCAGCCTTGTGCTTCATACTTCGAAGAACTGGGATTGGTTCGCCTACTATGGTGGCGAGTATGCTCAGCGCACGGTATACGGCGTGACTACACCGACTGGAACGGCTCTGATCGGCTATGGTCCTCGCAATCTCAGCGACACGGGCTGCTACAACCTGCCTGCGGTGAGCGGCAACAGCAGCGGTTCGGCGGGTTCGACGTCTCCCTCCAGCTGCGCTTCGCCGACCCGGTACATCCAGGAGGCGATGGGTGGATTCATCTGGCGCGCGATCAACAGCCCGAAGTATGGTCGTCTGCAGTATTCGGCCACCTATAGCTACATTCAGCGTAACCTCTGGTCCGGTAATAACATTCCGGCTACCGGACCGATCACTGGGCCGAGCGGTCCTCGCGCTACCGATCCGATGATCCACGTGCAGATGCGTTATTACATCCCCTAGGGGGATGGGGTAGCGTCTGCGAATCCCGGAGCCCGGCGAATAGCGGCGTGACGGGGCATTAAATAAATGCCGCATTCACGGTCAAACGCCGCCGATGCTCGTAGGATTCTGAGTGGAGTATTCGTAACTGGCCCTTCCTGACGGAAGGGCCAGTTACCGACCGAAGCGAACACCACAGCCGCGATTGGCAAGTTTTGCTGGCTTGCGGCTTCAGGAGACATGATGAAGACAAAACTTTTATCCCTGGTTGCAATGGCGGCAATGACCGCAAGCGTTGTGCCGGCGGTAGCGCAGCACCTTACGGGAGCGGGTGGAACGTTTCCGAATCCGATCTATCAGCGTTGGTTCACGGAGTACGGCAAGTTACACCCGGGCGTGCAGATCAACTACCAGTCGGTAGGATCGGGCGCGGGCATCCGGCAGATTTCGCAGGGGATTGTGGACTTTGGCGCGTCGGACGGCCCGATGACCGACAAGCAGCTGGCTGAGTCCAAGCAGAAGCTGTTGCATATCCCGACGGTGCTGGGGGCCGTTGTGCCGGCGTATAACCTTCCTGGCATCAGCGCCGAACTGAAGTTCTCTGGCGATGTGATTGCTGACATCTACCTGGGCAAGATCACCAAGTGGAATGACCCGCGCATCGCGAAGGACAATCCCGGCGTCAACCTGCCGAACCATCCGATTCTGCCGGTGTACCGCTCGGATGGGTCAGGCACGAACTACATCTTCACCGACTACCTGAGCAAGGTGAGCCCGGACTTCAAGGCGAAGATTGGCTCTGCGACCTCGGTGCAGTGGCCGATTGGCGTTGGCCAGAAGGGTAATGAGGGCGTGGCAGGAATGATCCGCAACAGCCCGTTCTCGTTCGGGTATGTTGAGCTGATCTACGCGGAGTCAAACAAGATGCTGTTTGGCGAGGTGAAGAACGCAGCCGGCAATTGGATCAAGGCTTCGACGGACAGCGTGAGCGCCGCAGCAGCGGGCGCGGCGAAGAATATGCCGGCTGACTACCGTGTTTCGATCACGAATGCTCCCGGTGCCAACGCTTATCCGATCTCGTCGTTTACCTGGCTGCTGATTCCGGACCCCTCCAAGGACCCTGCGAAGGGCAAGGTGCTGCATGACTTCCTGGAGTGGATGCTGGATCACGGTGAGGCCGAGGCTTCGAGCATGACGTATGCTCCGCTGCCGCCGGCAGTGGTCAAGATGGTGCGCAAGACCATCGCGACGGTCCACTAGACGGCTGAAAGGGAGGTCTGCGATGAAGCAGATCTCCCTTTGCATCTTCGCCGTTTCTACGTTTTGGCAACGCCGGGCTGAGCCGCCAGATTCACGGTCCATTCACATTCCTTTCATAAAGTGATAGGGGAGCCCGCGAGCAAACCCATGAATGAGCCAAAGATCATATCGACGCCGCCGTCGTCCGATGAGCCTGCTTCGGCGCCGGACAGGATCAGCTCCCCTCCGATGATCAAGACGATGGTTCCGCAGACCGAGATGGGTGCGCTCACGACGGCGGCGCCTGTTACGCCGTCCCTGATCCGGATTTTTCTGCAGGGCAAGAGCTCCGGGCGGGTTGCCGACGGAGCCTTCGCGACGCTGATGGTGGTTTGCGCGCTGACGATCTTCGCGATCGTGATCCTGATCGTCTCGGTCCTGGTGTCGCACTCGCAGTTATCGATCAAAGCGTTTGGGTGGCATTTCTTTGCGACTCGCATCTGGGATCCGGTTTCTGGAGATTTCGGGGCGCTGCCGTTTATCTATGGGACGGTGTTGTCGTCGCTGCTGGCGGTGTGCATGGCGGTGCCGCTCGCCCTGGCAACGTCGATCTTCCTTTTGGATATCTGCCCCAAGTTTCTGCGGGCTCCGATCTCGTTTCTCACCGAGCTGCTGGCGGCGATTCCGAGCGTTGTGTACGGGCTTTGGGGCGTCTTTGTGCTGGTGCCGATTGTGCGCGACCAGGCTGGGCCGGTGCTCGAGAAGTATCTGGGCTGGACGGGTCTGTTTGTCGAGCCGAACTTTGGTGTGAACATGTTCACTGCGAGCGTGATCCTGGCGATCATGATCTTCCCGGTGATCAGCTCGATCAGCCGCGACGTGATGCGCGCTGTACCCACGCACCAGCGCGAGGCGGTGCTTGCACTCGGCGCAACGCGGTGGGAGATGCTGCGCATTGGTGTATTGCGCAATGCGCGGATGGGCATTATCGGGTCGGTAATTTTGGGCCTCGGTCGCGCCCTGGGCGAGACGATTGCGGTGACCATGGTGATCGGCAACCACCCGGCGATCATGAAGAACCTTTTCGCGCCCGGCTACACGCTTGCCAGCGTTATCGCCAATGAGTTTACAGAGGCCACGGGCGATCTCTATCTAAGCGCGCTGATTGAAATCGGGCTCGCTCTTTTCCTTGTCACCATCATTGTGAACGCGATTGCGCGGTTGCTGGTGTGGGCGGTTGTGCGTGAAAACGCAGGCGGTGCGCACTAATGGACGCGTTGCCTCTACGTTCACGGACGGTCTCGAACTTCACTACGTTTCGACGCAGCATGACGAACCACGTGGTGACGGTCGTGGCAGTCGTGAGCACCATCCTGGTGTTGGTACCGCTGGTGGCAATCTTCGGATACCTGCTTTATAAGGGCGCAAGCTCGCTCAATCTCGCGTTCTTCACCAAGCCGCCGGTGCCTGTAGGCGAGACGGGTGGGGGCATGGCGAACGCGATCGCGGGGTCTGCGGTGATCCTGGCGCTGGCCAGCCTGATTGGAATTCCGATCGGAATCGGCGCTGGTGTTTACCTGGCGGAATATGCGCGAGGCACGTGGCTGGGTGCGGCGGTGCGGTTCACGGCAGATGTGCTCAACGGCGTTCCCTCGATTGTGATGGGCCTGGCTGCGTATGCGTTGATCGTCGCGAGGCAGCAGCACTTTTCCGGTATGGCTGGAAGCGTCGCGCTGGCTATCATGATGGTGCCGACGGTGACGCGAACTACTGAAGAGATGCTTGCGACCGTCCCGAAGGCGGTGCGCGAGGCGGCGCTGGGGCTGGGCATTCCCAAGTGGCGGACGGTGCTTTCGGTGAGCCTGCGCACTGCTTCGCCGGGCATCATTACGGGCTGCATGCTGGCCTTTGCGCGTGTTGCGGGGGAGACAGCGCCGCTGCTGTTTACGGCCTTTGGAAACCAGTTCTGGAGCTTCGATTTGAATCAGCCCATTGCAGCGTTGCCGCTGCAGATTTATGTGTACGCGCTGTCACCGTATGACGAGTGGCACCGGCTGGCGTGGGCAGGAGCGCTCGTATTGATTGTGATGATTATGGCTTCGGTGACGCTGGTGCGTATCTTTGCGAATCGCGGCGTGCTTAAGGGAGGAAATTAGTGGGAGTCGACATTCGCGTCGAGAATTTGAATGCATGGTATGGGCCGGTGCACACGCTTCACGACGTGACGCTGCATATTCCGGCAAACCACGCGACGGCGCTGATCGGGCCTTCGGGCTGCGGCAAGTCAACGTTTGTGCGCTGCCTGAACCGGATGCACGAGACCAGCCCGGGGGCGCGCGCTGACGGCGTTGTGCGCATGGGCGACATCGATATCTACAACGATGCGACGCCGGTTGAAATTCGCAGGCGCGTTGGCATGGTCTTCCAGCGTCCGAATCCATTTCCAACGATGTCGATCTACGACAATGTTGCGAGTGGTCTTAAGCTGAATGGGTTTCGCAAGAAGCGTGTGCTGGATGAAGTGGTAGAGCGCTCGCTGAAGCAGGCTGCCCTGTGGGACGAGGTGAAGGACGACCTCAAGAAGAAGTCCGGCGCGAGCATCTCGGGCGGCCAGCAACAGCGGCTTTGCATTGCGCGCGCGCTCGCGGTCGATCCTGAAGTGCTGTTGATGGACGAGCCGGCCAGTGCGCTTGATCCCGTTTCTACAGCCAAAATTGAGGATTTGATCTTCAAATTAAAGAGCCAGTACACAATCGTGATTGTGACGCATAATATGCAACAAGCAGCTCGCGTTGCGGAGAACACCGGGTTCTTCCTCATGGGTAAATTGGTCGAGTTCGCTCCGACCACCAAGATCTTCACGAACCCCTCGGATAAGCGCACCGAGGATTACATCACAGGGAGGTTCGGATGATACGGATCAAATTCCAGCAGAGTCTGGACGAATTGAAGGAGCGCCTCCTGGTCATGGCGGGGCTGGTGGAACAGGCCATCCAGCGCGCGACCGAGGCCTACACTTCGCGTGACGAGAGCTTGTGCGAGCTGGTCAAGATGTCCGAGCCTGCGATCAATCGGATGGAGCGCGAGATCGATCAACTCGCGCTGGATCTGCTGGCGATGGAACAGCCGATGGCTGTGGACCTTCGCTTTATTCTTTCGGTGATTCGGATCAACGTTGACCTTGAACGCATGGGCGACCAGGCGGTGAACATCGCTGGCCGCGTGCTGGATCTTGGGAAGCAGGCGAACGTCGATCTGCCTGTAGACATTCCCCGGCTCGCGCTGCTTGCCGCGGCAATGGTGCGCAAGGCGCTGCAGGCGTTCATTGAAGGCGATGCGGAGATGGCGCAGGCGGTGCTGATGCTCGATGACCAGGTGGACGACATGAACCGGGATGCGTTCCGTGCGCTTGGCGACCTGATCAAAGACAAACCCGAACTGGCGCCGCAGGCATTGAATGCGCTCATTATCTCGCGCAACCTGGAACGGGTTGGCGACCACGCAACGAATATTGCGGAGGACGTGATCTTCTGGGTGCGCGGCCGGGATGTGCGCCATCATAGTCTGCCGGACGACGGAGACTGATCGAATCAATAGCAGATTATTGTGAAGCCCGGAGATTCTCTCCGGGCTTTCGCTTTGGGCGCGCCCTCAGAAATCGCAAAAATCCTGCGGTTATGTAGTCTTCCCGGCGGGAGACGCGTCTTTACATGCAGGGACAACGTAGGTTTCCGCAAGTAGAACGCACGATGGCGCAGCAAGGTCTCCAATCCGGCGAACTGACACTGGCTGAAGACGGCGTTGAACGCGTCACGCCGTTCGACGATATTGCTGCTGTCCACGCGCTGTACGAGGAGAGGATTTTTCGGTTCCTGCTACTGTCGGTGCGTGATCGCGACGCGGCGCTCTCGCTGACGCAGGACACATTTCTGAATGCCTGGCGCACGCGCGCAAGTTTTCGAGGCGAATGTTCGATTGCGACATGGCTGATGTACATCGCGGTGAATCTGCTGCGCAGCCACACTCGGACAGAGAGCTTTCGTTTCTGGAAACGAGTTGGGGCTACTGCCGTGAGTGCGGAAGATTTGAAGTCGCAACTACCGCATCCGGAGCGGTCGGCCGAGGCGAAGATGATTGCGCAGGCAGAGCTGGAAAACGTTTGGCAGCGGGTTGAGAAGTTGTCGGGACCACAGCGCACCATCTTTCTGTTGCGCTTCATCGAGGAGGCAGAGCTGGCTGAGATTGCCAAGGTGATGCACATGCCGGTACCGACGGTGAAGAGTCACTTGTATCGCGCGTTAGATCACATTCGAAGCGGACGATCTACGCCTTCGAGAAAGAAAGGGAAGAGATGAACAACGGGCACCTCACAGCCGTAGAGATGGAAGCGTTGCTTTCGCATCCCGAGATGCGGGAGGGGTCGCAGCACCTCAAGGAATGCGGCGAATGCCGGGAAGAATTTGAATCTCTGCACGCTGTCATCGGTGACCTGCGCGCGGCGGTGGTGGCTGCGTCGGAGGTCCATCGGCGACTGGCTGTGATGCCAGAGGCCGCGCGCCGAACGCCGCGTGCGCTTTGGAGCCTGGTTGCGGCTGCAGCTCTGCTATGTGCTGCGGCTCCCATTGCGCTGCATCACAAGCCGGCGCATGTTGTCGTCGTTCAGCCGGCAGCGAGGCAGGTTCAAACGACTGTATCCGACGACCAGCTAATGAGCGATGTGCAGCAGGATCTGAGTTCCTCGGTACCGCAGAGCTTGCTTCCGCTGACCGCGAAAGATACGTCGACTGAAGCGAGAGGATCAACAACTAGTTCGAAGGAGAACGAATGAGTATTCGAGGAATGTTTGCAGCCTCTCTTATTTTCGCGGTACCGCTTTCGCTGACCGCACGCACGGCGCATGCGCAGGATGCAGCTCAGACGGCGGCGCCTGCGCCCGATCCAGGTGCGCAGGGAATGCCGGTGCCCGGAGCGCCCGGAGGTGGCAGCGACCGCCCGTGGGGGCCGCGGCGTGATTGGGACCGTGGTCGCGGCGCGGGAGACGACTGGGTGCGCGACGATGGGCGCCGCGATGGCATGCTGGGTTTCGGGATGTGGTGGAAGAATCCGGACGTGGTGGCTCGCATTGGCCTGACCGCGGAGCAGCAGAAGCGCATCGGCGACATGTTTCTACAGAGCCGTGTGCAATTGATTCACCTGCATGCCACGCTGCAGGAGCAGCAGTTATATCTTGGACCGCTGCTGGATGCGACTCCCTTTGATGAGGCCAAGGCTATGGCGCAGATCGACAAGATTGCGGACACGCGTGCTGAGCTCGAGAAGACCAACGCTCGGATGTTGCTCAATATTCGGGGGGTGCTGACATCTGATCAGTGGACGAAGCTGCGCAGCCGCTCCCGTGGAATGCGCGGGCCCGGGGATCGAATGGACAAGGGGCCACAGGGGCCACCAGCGTCGAACTAGCAACTCCGGCTTTAGGGGTTTCGGCTCGGTAGCAGCGAAACAGACTATCGGCGGCGCGCTCGCTGCGCGGCGCCGTAGTGTTTGCTTGCAGATGCACGCGCGCCTACCAGACTCAACGCGAAAGTTCGTCTTCGAAGCAGCTTCCGGTATATAAATCGGTATGCGACCTTCCTGCTTTGTCTCGGCCAATCTGGCTGCCGCCGTCGTGCTTTCTTTGTGCGTTTCCGCATTCGGTCAAGTTACGAACACCGAGTATGCGCGTGATCCGAAACAGCCAATCGACCAGCAGTACACAAAGAAGATTCTGGAATACACCACGGACCCGTCGTTCCTCTCGCCCCTGGTGAATTATCTGCCAGCCTCTTCGACGATCCCAACGCCTGAAAAGGTATTGGGCGATGTGTCCGGCGCTCCGAACATGCTGCCGTATGCAGAGGACGTGTACAAATATTTCCGGCTGCTGGCAGCGAGCACCCCGCGTGTGCAGGTGGTGACGATCGGTCATAGCGAAGAGGGCCGCGAGATGATTGCGGTGGCGATCGCCGATGAGAGTCTGCTCAAGGGGGAGAAGGAAAATAACGAGCGCCTCGCGAAGCTCGCTGACCCGCGCACGATTGGAATGGACGACGCCAAGGCGGAGCCGCTGATCGACGCTTCGTACCCCGTGTATTACATCACTGGAACGATTCATTCCACGGAGACGGGCGCGCCGACCGCGCTAATGGAGATGGCCTATCGCCTGGCTGTGGATGATTCGCCGTACATCAAGTACATTCGCTCGCACATGATCGTGCTGATTACGCCGGTGGTGGAGGTCGATGGACGTGATCGCATGGTCGACATCTACAAGTGGCATCGCGCGCACCCAACGGAGGACTGGCCGCGGCTGGTGTATTGGGGACACTATGTGGCGCACGACAACAATCGTGATGCCATGGGCATGACGCTGGATCTCACCAACAACGTGCTCAACACCTATGTTGGATGGCATGCGCAGGTGCTGCACGATCTGCATGAGTCTGTGCCGTTCCTCTACGACAACACGGTGGGCGATGGCCCGTACAACGCGTGGATTGATCCAGTGCTGGCTAATGAGTGGGCTGAGCTGGGCTGGAACAATGTGGCGCAGATGCAGAACTTCGGCATGCCTGGCGTGTTTACGCACGGCGACTTTGATACGTGGAGTCCGGGCTACCTGATGTTCCTCGCGGGACTGCACAACGGGATCAGCCGCTTGTATGAGACGTTCGGCAACGGCGGTGCTGATACCGAGAAACGCATTCTTTCGCCGGAGGAATATTCGAAGACATGGTATCGGCAGAATCCGCCCTTCCCGGTGGTGACGTGGTCGCAGCGCGACAACAACAACTACGAGGAGAGCGCCCTGCTCTCGACGCTGTCGTACTTCTCGAAGAACACGCATCACTTCCTGGTGGATTATTACGAGAAGAGCAAGCGTTCCGTTTTGAAGCCGACGACCGAGGGACCTGCGGCGTATGTTCTGCCTGCAAACGCGGCTGAACTGAATCGCCAGGTGCAGTTGCTTGAGGTGCTTAAGAAGCAGCATGTGGAAGTAAGCCAGCTGAGCGAAGCCACGACTGCGAGCGTGCCCGCAGCCAAGCGCGGGGACAAACCTACGGAAGAGACGTTCCCTGCAGGAAGCTTCGTGATCCGGATGGATCAACCCTATTCGAGGATTGCGGATGCACTTCTGGACAAGCAGTATTGGGCTCCTGACGATCCGCAGAAGCATCCTTATGATGACACCGGATGGAGCTTCAGCGAGCTGTTCAATCTGAAGGTTGCGCGCCTCACAGATCCTGCGATTCTTACCGCGAAGATGTCGAGCGTCGACGATCCGGAGAGTCTCTCGGGTAAGCAGACAGGGGCTGGATCGGTGGCCGTGATCGGCAATACGGGGCAGAGTTCGCTGTTAGCGGTAGTGTACAAACTGAAGGATGCACATATCGCGGTTGCGGAAAAGCCGTTTGATGCAGCAGGGAATCACTACGGTGCGGGCTCGCTGCTGATAACGGATGTCGCCGACTCCACCTTGTCGCCAATCTTGAAGGAACTATCGCTCGATGCGGTCCGCGTCGGATCTGCGCCGGATGTCGCCACGCATCCGGCGAAGGCGCCGCGGATTGCGTTCATGCATACCTGGCAGGGAACGCAGACTGAGGGCTGGTGGCGGTATGAGTTCGACCATGCGGGCGTTCCTTACGCGTACATCAGCACGCAGACGGCGGCGGCCGAAGCGAATCTTCGCAGCAAGTACGACGTGATTATTTTCGCTCCGGTGGGTTACGCGTCCACGCAGTCGATCCTCAATGGCACTCCGACGTATGGTAATGCGACGCCGTGGCAGAAGACGGATCTGACACCGAACCTGGGCCGGTTGGATTCCACGGCGGATACGCGGCCCGGGCTCGGACTGGATGGGTTAGAGCACCTGCGCACGTTCGTGGAGCAGGGAGGTTTGCTGATCACGTCGGAGGATACTTCCGAGTTCGCGATCGATAGCGGTCTTGCGCCTGGGGTGTCCGTGGTGCACAGCGATGCGCGCGTCGTCGGCACGGTGCTGGACTCCATCTTCGTGGCGCCGGATGATCCGATTGCGTGGGGTTATGGCGCGTCCGTTCCTGTGATCAGCGCCAACGGCATGGCCTTCAACGTCAGCAATCTGGCGGGCAGCAGAGGTCTGGGCCGGACGCTGATGGATCCTTATTCACAGCGGCCTACCGGGCGTGGCAGCGTTGAAGACAGCGACGTGGTGCAGGGACGAAAGGATGTTGAGCCTGAGGCTTTGGTTAAGCAAAAACCATGGGAGGCGAAGGCGCTGAATGAAGAGCAGATGCGCAATAATCCGTCGGTTATTCCGGCCGCGCTGCGACCTGAGGTCATTCTGCGATTTGCGGACGCAAAGGGCATGTTGCTGTCAGGGCTGCTGAGCAACCAGACCGGAATTGCCGAGCATGCCATCGTCGTGGATGCACACCTGGGTGATGGAAATGTGCTGCTGTTCGCCAATAATCCCGTGTACCGCGGCGAGACGGTGGGCAGCTATCCGCTGGTGTTCAATGCGATCCTGAACTTCGATCATCTCGGACATCCTGCAAAACCATAAGTGGTGTATTGCATCGCATGAAAGTGGTACACAAACGCCGCGTAAGTCGCGGCGTTTGTGTTGCGGGGGAGGGCCTGAGATGCGATGAATTGGATCGCTGAAAAGGGCGTTTCAACTTGCTTTTGAAGTCACCTTGCTGTAATACATTAGTTATCCACGAAGTGCATATCCGTACGCCTGTTTGATTGTTTGGCAACCAGACTTAAGCACATTTTCATTCATTCCCCCGATTTAGGGGCTGGTCAAGCTGTTAACTCTCTGGAGGAAGCTTTTGATGAGACGCATCCGTGTATCTGCACTTGTTGTATTTCTCTCCCTTTGTACCGCAGCAAGCTTTGCGCAAATGGCGACGACGTCACTTGGTGGCGTAGTGAAAGATCCAACAGGGGCCTTTGTTCCAGGGGCAACGATTACACTGAGCAACGCTGCGAACGGAGCAGTCCTCAAAGCGACATCCAAGAGCAGTGGCGAGTATCAGCTGTTGCAGATTCCGCCCGCGAAATACCTGATCACGGTTACTGCGGCCGGCTTCGGAACAACTTCGAAGCAAGCGGAGCTGCTGGTGAACCAGCCCGCCACGGTCGACTTCACGCTCTCGGTGAAGGGCAGCTCGGAAGTGGTGGATGTTACCGAAGCGACGCAGACGTTGAATACGATTGACGCGTCACTCGGCGGGTCGACCAATAATGCGACGATTCAGGCGCTCCCCAGTGAAGAACGCAATGTTCCGGATCTTCTCTCGCTGCAACCGGGCGTTTTCTTCCTGCCGCCTCCCTCGAATCCTGCTATGGCAGACAGTCGCACTGGCGCGGTGAATGGTGGGCGTTCCGACCAGGGAAATATCACGCTGGACGGCGTTGACGATAACGATCAGGTGCGCGGTCTGGCATTCACGGGTATTCTGCGTGAGACGCAGGACTCTGTTGAGGAGTTCCGCGTGACCACGAGTAACGCCGACGCGGACGCTGGCCGATCTTCGGGAGCGCAGGTCTCGCTAATCACGAAGTCTGGAACGAACAAATTCCATGGTGGGGCGTACGAGTATTTCCGCCCGTCGAACACGGTTTCGAACGATTATTTCAATAAGCAGGCCCAACTCTCAAGCGGCGAAGACAATCGGCCTCCGAAATTAATTCGCAACATCTTCGGAGGCGATGTCGGCGGTCCGATCTTCAAGGACAAGCTGTTCTTCTTCGCTAACTACGAAGGCGAGCGAATCGCGGAGAGCGCTATCGTCAGTCAGACCGCTCCCACCGCGCTCTATCAGCAAGGGGTCATCCAGTACATCGGAGACACTGCCAGCGGCGGAACTGAAACCGATACCCTTACGCCCAGCCAGATCGCAAGCCTGGATAGCGGATGCCAGGTGTGCGGTAGCACCGCCTACCCTAACCCTCCCGGTCCCAACCCCAATTCTCTGACCTACTTCAATTCGATGCCCGCAGCCAATGGGACCAACCTCGGAGATGGGCTGAATGAAGGCTCTTATACGTTCGCATCTCCAAATCCAAGAACCTTGAACACCAGCATCGTCCGCATCGATTACATCCCCTCGCCTAGCCATCATATCTTTGGGCGGGGCGGGTTCCAGAAGGACACGACCGGTAACACCGAACAGTTCCCCGGCCAAGGACCCGCGTCCACCCTTGTAGACAATTCCAAGGGCATGATTTTCGGCGATACATGGTCCATCGGCCAAAATATGGTGAATGACATTCGGTATGGTTATATTCGCCAGGGATATGGCAATGCAGGCGTTGGGCAGGGCGATTACGTTGATTTCCGCTTTCTCACCACGCCTACCGCAGAGACTCGGACCACCGTGATCAGCGTGCCGGTGAATAACATCATCGACAACTTCTCCCTCACCAAGGGCAAGCACAATATGCAATTCGGTGTGAACTGGCGTCTGATCGATCAGAACCGGACATCGAATGCGAACTCATTCAACAATGCCAGCACGAATCCCTACTGGTTGAAGGGCGATCCACCGCAGCCCGATGTTGTCCTGGGATTGGACCCCGTCGACCAGGGCTTCACCAATTCCTATGACATCGCGTACGCGAACATGATCGGCACTGTCCCTTCGGTGACGGTAGTGTCCAACTACCAGATCACAAGCGCCACCAGTGCAACGCTGCTCGCCGATGGAACTCCGCTGGCGCGCCACTTCAGGGCGAATGAGTACGAAGGCTACGCTCAGGATAGCTGGCACATATTGCCAAACCTGACGATCACCTATGGAGTGCGGTATACGGTTCTGCAGACGCCGTATGAAACCAAAGGGCAGGAAGTCGCGCCGACTGTTGACACGCACGCCTGGTATACCCAGCGTGAGACGGCCGCGCTTCAGGGCGAGATCTACGAGCCAGATCTAACCTTCGCGCCGGCAGGCAAGTTTTACAACAAGCCTGGCTTCTATCCAGCGAATAAGAATAACTTCGCTCCCCGCTTCGCCATTGTGTATTCTCCGGATCCCAAGACCACGTTTCGTGCCGGCGCAGGTATCTACTACGACCACTTTGGCGAAGGCTTGATTAATACGTTTGATCAGAATGGCTCCTTCGGTATCTCCAGCGCGGTGACAAACCAAGCGGGAGTGATCACCTATGACGCGGCAGCTCGGTTTACCGGACGGCACAACATTCCGGCCGGCGTGAATGATCTTGTATCGCCACCGACCGAGACGTTTCCGTTCACGGCCCCGCAGGGGAATTTTGCGATTACCTGGGGCATCGACAACCACCTGAAGACGCCCTACACGGAAGCATTCGATGCCTCCATGCAGCACCAGTTTCCCGCCGGGTTTACGTTTGAGTTGGCTTATGTGGGCCGGCTCGGGAACCATTTGCTACAAGCGCTCGATCTCGCGGAGCCTGTCGATTTCACCGATCCCAATGGAGGCGGCGACTACTATACCGCTGGGAGCACGCTTTCCAAGGAAGTTGACGAGAATGGCGGCAATCAATTTGCGTCGGTGCAGCCGATACCCTATTTCGAAAATGTCTTCCCGTTCATGGCAAACAACCCTGCCGCAAACCTCTACGACCAGAATAACAACCTGATCTACAGCGGCGTAGGAAAGTCGGCAACGCAGAACATCTACACCGATGAGTGGGCGCCCTATCGGTACAACTACGGCGCAACAACCTCGCTGGCCGACATCGACTTCTACTGTGTCTATGGCTGCCCGTCGGACTGGACGTCTCATTTCTGGCAGGATCAGTTCTCTTCGTTGTATGCGCTCTCCACGATCGGAAAGAGCTGGTACAACGCGGCGCAGTTTACCCTGCGGCACCCGATGAGTCATGGACTCCAGATGGAGGTCAACTACACCTTCTCCAGGTCGATCGATTACGGTTCGGACGCGGAACGTTCCACGGAATTCTCTCTGCCCTCCGGTGTGGCGGCGGGAAACAGCTCCATCATCAATACGTGGAAGCCCTATCTCAACAAAGCCGTTTCGGACTTTGACACGACCAGCCTGATGACGGCCGATTGGGTCTACCAGCTGCCCTTTGGGAAAGGAAAAACATACCTCGGGACGGCAAACGGGTTTGTTCAAGCATTGCTCGGAGGCTGGCAGTCGTCAGGCATCTTCCGTTACTCCACTGGTCTTCCGTGGTCTCTGTTCGAGCCCGGCTGGACAACCAACTGGCAGCAGGAAGGCTACGGCGTTAATACCCAACCCATTGTCGCCCACAAGCAGATCCAACCGGGGGGTAACGTCGAGTATCTCGGCAATGCCAACGCCATCAATAGTGGTGTGTACAACGGCTCACCGGTGCGCTTACCGTATCCGGGTGAAACTGGAGAACGCAACAAGTTCCGTGGAGATGGCTATCTCGATCTCGACTCGGGTCTGACCAAGAACTGGGGACTCGGCCGTTACGGGAACCTTGTGTTCGCGTGGGAGGTGTACAACATCACCAACTCGAACCGGTTTGATCCCTTCTCCATCGGATCTGGACTGACTGGCGGCAATCTTGGAGTTGCGAGCTCGTTGCTCACCGTACCACGCCGTATGCAGTTCTCTCTGCGCTACGCTTTCTAGGCCGTGCGTTCTCTTAACTTCATAGCCGGCGGACAGAGCTCAAGCTCTCTCCGCCGGCTCTATCTTTTGCGCAGGATGTAGACTTGCGCTAACTCCGATGGATCCTTGGCATACGTCTATGAGATTTGCTCGTACCCCTGTCTACCTACTTCTTGTTCTGTTCGGCGCAATAAGTGTAGCCGGCGCACAGAACTCATCATCAGCGACCGTCAAGCCGCCGATCTCGCTCGATGAGTTTATGAATGCGACTGACATTCTTGGCGCGCGCATCTCGCCCGATGGTCGGGCCGTCGTCGTTTCCACTGCGGCTCCTGACTGGGCGCATAACCGCTTCGCGGAAGATCTTTGGTTGTGGAAGAAGGGCAGCGGAGCCGCTGTTTCGCTGACGCATGCTGGCCATGATTCTTCACCACAGTGGTCTCCTGACGGGCGGATGATTGCCTTCCTGTCTGATCGGCCGCTGCCCAGCGATCCTGCGAGCGACGACGACAGCAAGGAGGGTACGACGCGTGTCTGGCTGATCCCGGTCGACGGCGGCGAGGCGCTGCCGCTCTATCGCGATAAGCTGGATGCCCACGCCTTCGCATGGACAAGTGACGGCGGCAGCTTAGTGTTCTCCGTGACGCGCGTTCTCCCAAAAGCCACTGAAGATGCAGAGAAGGAAGAGTGGAAGGATGTTATCCGCTGGCGCGCACAGGAGCGTGGGGATGTCTTGCTATCGCTACCGGCCGCAGTAGCCATTCGCAACAGCGCAAAGATTCAGCCGCCGCACGAGGCTTCGAAACCGACTCCAGACAAACCGGCGTATCCCGAAGATGCTGAGGTGTTGACCACGAGTTTGCTGCAGATCAAGGAGATCGCGCCGTCGCCTGATGGCCAGCAGATTGCGTTTGAGACGGGGCCTGTTTCTCTTCGTCTCGAGAACCCGGCTGATAGTGAGCTGTTTCTTGTCTCGACGAAGGGTGGGGATGCCCGCGCCCTGACGCATAACCAGGGACTCGAAAGCGATTTCCACTGGATGCCTTCAGGAAATCATCTGATCTTTCTCGTGCGCGCTGCCGCTGGATCGATTGAAGGGCCCTACCAGGATGTTCAGGGGCGAATCTATTCTCTTGACGCTTCGACGGGAAAATTCGATCGCCTGGGCGGAGCGTTTCATGGCTCCTGGGAAGGCGTAACCGTGACGTCGGATGGTGCGATTCTAGCCGCGGGCCTTACCGGTATCGATCAGCGCGTGTATCGCGTTGATGGCGAGAAGGCCGAGCTTGTGGCAAGCGCGGCGGGGAACGCTGCATCGCTCGATGCTGCTCGGCATAGCAGCGAGGTGCTCTTCACTCACTCCACTATCACCGATCCGACGCAGGTATACGTGGCGGACCGGGTATCGATGCTTGGCGCGGCGAAGGCCGTGACCACGTTCAACCCGATCTTCCACGAGAGGGCGGAGGTAGATTGGAAGCCTTATCGTTGGAAGTCCAAGGATGGCACCGACGTTGAGGGCGTACTCATTTATCCTCCTGGCAAGTTCGGCGAGAAGCATCTTCCGATGCTCACGCTGATTCACGGTGGCCCTGCTGATGCCGACGGCGACCGTTTTGAAGCTGACTGGTATGACTGGGCGACGCTCGCTGCTACCAACGGCTGGCTTGTGTTTCGTCCGAACTATCGCGGCTCTTCGGGCTACGGCGACGACTTCATGCTCGGCATCCATCCGCATATTGTGTCGGCGCCGGGGGTTGATATCCTGGCTGGCGTCGACGCGCTGGTGCACGACGGCATCGCCGACCCCGACCACCTGACGGTTGGGGGCTACAGTTATGGCGGCTACATGACTAACTGGCTGATCACTCAGACGACTCGGTTCAAGGCTGCCGTTACCGGTGCGGGCGCAGTCGAGCACGCGGCCAACTGGGGCAACGACGACCTCACCTGGGATGACGCATGGTATCTTTCGGGCACGCCGTGGGAGAAGCCGGAACTCTATCAAAGCGAGGCCGCGCTATTTCAGTTGAACAAGGTGACGACGCCCACGCATATTGTCGGAGGCAACGCGGACAATCGCGTCAGCTATCTTGAGCAGGTTCTGCTTGAGCGCGCGCTGCAGCGCCTCAACGTGCCACACGAACTGCTGGTGTTTCCTGGCGAGAATCATCCGCTCGACAAGAATCCTTGGCATGGGTACATCAAGGTACGCGAGGAGCTGAAGTGGCTCGAACGCTACGGCCGCAACTAAGCTATGACGCGGCAGGCGCTTCGATGTGTTTCGTTTTTCTGTAGACGCTCGCAACCGCTAACGTCCATAGAGGGATCATGTCTGCGCCCGGGATTAGCTTGCCAAGGAATGATGGCGCAAACTCCCAGTGCCAACCCAGCAACGCAATCAACGCGATGCCAACGCCCGCATCGAGCGCGTCATCGGCAGGCGACGCTGCTCCTTCCACAAACATTGGAAGCAGCGCGATCTGGAGCACATCCGCAACGATGGCAAGGATCAAGGCTGCCCGAAAGCGGACCTTGCTCGAATCCGGTATCAAGATTTCATCCATGGCGATCTCTGCTCCTCCCTTGGTCACGTGCGCTGGGCTAATGCTACTCAAGCGCGCCTGTAAATAGTTTAACCCTCTGCCGCCGCGAGTGCATCACGGAGCCTCTTCAAGAGCGGCTCCTGCTCTTTTCGGATGGTTTCGCGCGCCTCGGTCATCCCAAACCAGCGCCCCTCATCAACTTCCGGGATGTCTAGGTATCGTCCCGAACGCGGCGGCCATTCCAGACTACAGGTATTGCTCACCAGGTCTGCGGGATCGCAATCGCCTTCGACTGCCCATGCGGTGACGATCTTTCCACTTTTCTGCTCGATCGACCCAAGCTCAATCAGCGGGCCGTTTGCGGTGAAGCCAGTCTCTTCAGTGAACTCGCGCTTCGCCGCATCCACAGGCGCTTCCCCCTTGTGGTACTCGCCCTTGGGAATGCCCCACGCGCCTGCTTTTTTCGTCCAATACGGGCCGCCGGGATGCACGAGAAACACCTCGAGCCCACTTTCTTTTCGCCGATACATGAGAAGACCTGCACTGCGCTTAGGCATTTCGACTCCCAGCCTTACCGTAGCAGGCAAAAGTCTGCGGCGACTAGCTAGCAGCCGAGCGCAGCCATTGCTCCATCTGCCGATGGTCCACCAGCCCAGCCTGCTGCACCACGGTCTTGCCACCGGAGAGCACAACGAAGTTCGGAATCCCACGCACCTGGAACCGCGCCGAAAGTTGCGGGTTGGCCTCCGTGTCTACTTTCAGCACCAGCGCTTTTCCCGCCATGTCTGCAGCGGTGCGCGCCACTTCAGGAGCTGCGGCGCGACACGGCCCGCACCAGCCAGCCCAGAAATCAACGAGCACCGGAACCGCCGCGTTTTGACTGATCTCGTCAAACAAGGCCGTATCCACGGCGAGCGGCTCGGCCAGCGGAGGAAGTGGGGCCTTGCAAGCTCCACACCGGCCCATGCTGCTGAGATGTTTGGCGGAAACCCTGTTCTTCTGTTGGCATTGCGCGCAAGTTCGAATGACAGGCATAAGACCTCGATCCGTCTCATTCGATGCGCGGGACGCTCAAAAAGTTCCGGTCGCGTGCGCGAGAGCACAGAGGTCGGTCGCGCCTGCGCTATGACAGATCGTCGATTGATGTGACGTGATTGATCCGTTATCCTACGTATCCATGCAGAAGCAATCTCAGCAATTTGCCAGTGACAATTACGCGGGAGTGTGTCCAGAGGCCGTCGCAGCGATGGATGAAGCCAACCAAGGCCATGAGCCCGCGTATGGCGGCGATGCCTGGACCGCTCGCGCATCAGATGCGTTTCGCACGCTATTCGAAACCAGTTGCGAAGTCTTCCTCGTCTTCAATGGAACGGCGGCTAACTCGCTCGCGCTGGCGTCGCTGTGCCAGAGCTATCACAGCGTCATCTGTTCGGAAGCGGCGCACGTTGAGACGGACGAGTGCGGCGCGCCGGAGTTTTTCTCCAATGGGTCTAAGCTCCTCATCGCTCCTTCGTCGAACGGCAAGCTCACGTCCGATGCCATCCGCGCTGTCGCGCTCAAGCGCACCGACATTCACTATCCCAAACCGCGCGTCGTCACCATCACCCAACCGACAGAGACTGGCGAGCTGTATCAACTCGAAGAGATTCGCGCGATCGCCGACATATGCCGGGAGCTTGGGCTGAAGCTGCATATGGATGGCGCGCGCTTTGCGAATGCGTGCGCCTCACTCGGGTGCAGCCCCGCTGACATGACCTGGAAGGCCGGTGTCGACGTGCTCTGCTTTGGCGGCACCAAGAACGGTATGGCGATCGGCGAAGCTGTGATCTTCTTCGACACCAAGCTCGCGGAAGACTTCGACTATCGCTGCAAGCAGGCGGGTCAACTTGCTTCCAAGATGCGCTTTCTTTCGGCTCCCTGGGTACGCATGCTGGAGACAGGCGCGTGGCTTCGCTATGCTGCGCATGCCAATACCTGCGCGCAGGAGTTCGCGCGCCAAGTCAGCAGCCTGCCACAGGTCGAGCTGATCTTCAAGGTGGAAGCCAATGCTGTTTTCCTAAAGCTGCCGCCTGATGTCGCGGATGGCCTGCGGGAACGCGGCTGGATGTTCTACACGTTCATCGGCGGTGGCGCGCGCTTTATGTTTGCGTGGGACTCCAAACCCGAGCGCATGAACGCCCTGGTCAACGATCTGCACGACCTTTGCTTGAGCCCGGTTACGCTGAACTCATGAGCCAGCGGCGGGTTTCATTTCGAGCGTGAGCACCTGGAACGGCGCAAGTTGAAACACATGGGGCTCGCCTGCATTCAACCGCATCGCTGCATGCGCCGCATCTTCTGCCCAGGGACTCTTGATCATATATGACTGCGGGGCGCCTGCGGGAAGTTGCAAGACCTCGGCCAGCTTCAGGCTAATGGACTGCGGCTTGTCGCTCGGATTGCGCAGCGTAAGAATGCCTTTTCCCGGAGACCACGCGGCCCATCCGTAGACTTGTAGCCACGCGGGATCGCCGCCTACCCAATGCGTATCCTTAAGCGTCTCTGCGTTGGCTCGCGACCACTTTGCTGCCTCGGCCAAATCGTCCCAGTTCTTCTGCGTGAGCAGCGACGGCGTAATGTACATCTCCTGCAGTTGCGTGCCGGTGCCGAAGTATGAACGCACCTCGTTGCGGAAATCATCACCCGGATCCGTGTTGAGGTTTTTGTTGTAGGTGGCGTAGATGATGCCGTGCAGCATAAGCGAGTTCAGCGGATACAGCGGGCCGTTCTGCACCACGCCCTCGTAGGTGTCTGCGTCGCGATAGGTGATCCAACGCTCTCGTTTGGTGCCGACGCCGGCAAGGCTGTCGTCCTCGCCGCCGCGCCAGATGGTGTCCGAGCGCATCAGCCAGAACGGCGAAGGCCAAGTACCCGTGCTCAGGTTGATGAAGATGTCGGGCTTCACGGCGCGGATTTCCGCGATGAGGTGAATCATGGCATCGAAGTCGCTGTCGAATCGGCTGCCCTTGAATACCGAGTTCACATTGCCGGTGCCATCGAATTTGAACTGGTTCACGCCGTACTGCTTCACCATGTTCAATGCGACGTCGCGGAACGCGTCATAGTACTTCGGTCCAGAGAGCGCGTATCCGCCATCGACGATCTCATAGCCTTCACTCTTGCCGTAGGCCAGACGCTCCTTCTGTGGGGTGGAGTAACCTCCCCACGGCGACATCCAAACGCCTGGAGCTGCGTGATATTTTTCGAGCGCGGCGCGGACCTTCGTGAATCCGTCGGGGAAACCGCTGTTGAACTGCCACAGCGAATGATGGTTGTCCCATCCGTCGTCAAACAGCGCGCTGTCAAGCTTCACGCCTCGCTTCTCGGTTAGCTCATGGCCAAAGGCGTTGATGCGATCCAGCGCACCGGCCTCATCGTACGGCGTGAAATAGCCAAGGTCGTACCAGGAGTTGTAGTGCAGGAACGTGCGATAGGGATGTGCGCGTTCGCGCTCGATGTAGGCCAAGAAGTCCCGCCGCATCTGTCCGGCGCGCGCCACACCCACCACGCTCGAGTAGGTGATTGAGTGGCCGGCCTGCAGGGGAAGATCGCGCTCAACCCACGCCGTCGCGCGCCCCGCCGTGACTTTGCTGTTCGACATCGGGTGCTCAAAGCCCAGAAAAAGATTTCCGGCAACGATAGGCGAACCCTCCGCCGACCCTGCGACCGCGGCATCTGGCATGAGCAAATTAATCATCTCCACGCGGCTGATGGGCGCGTCCTTGTCACCGGCTGTGATCGTGACCAGCTGTCGCAAATAGTTTGAGCCATTGCGCAGCACCACGGACCATGTGCCTGACAGCGATCCGTCGGCGGCCTTCCACGGGAAGTCCACCTCGATGCCCGCGAAGCGCTGTGCGAGGCAGGAATCGTCCGGCGCGGCTGTTAGGGCCCTGCGCGCCGGTGGGCCGCTGAGCTGCAAATCCGTTGCGTCGAAGATCGCGCCGTTCTTGAGCAGGATAGAAAACGGTGCGAACGCGAAGCTGGGGTGCTGGCCGAGCTTGTCGGTGATGCGCAGCGTTCCCAGGTGGCCACCCGCTCCCGTCCACTCAGCGGAAAGCAGCCGATTGCCGAGATCGACGTGCGACCCGGACACGGAGGCGACAGCCGCACCTGGCTCAAGTACCAGCGATTCGGCCGAGGCGCCGCTTCCAACGGCGGCCATCAGGACAACTGCGCAAGAGAAGAGGCCGATGCACCTCATAACGGAGTCTCCTTTTCCAGATCAACGTGTGATCACCATAAAACTTCAGAGTGGTGCTGTAAAGGTAATAATACGATCATAAAACGAAATCTATACTCAGCGTTGCATCTTTCGATGGTAGCCGCTAAATCAGCGATTTCAAACGCCTTAGTGTCATTCTGCGGGCCGCAATGGTTGTTGGCCAGTTTCCCGGCAGGTCCTTGGGATCCGCGGAAGATCTCATTTGGTTCCCTTGAATATCGCAAAAGATGCACATGTTCGATAGGGCAGGCCGGTAAGAAAGCGCCTTCTCGCAGTTCCATCGCCCTCGAACCTTAGCCCGAAAAGCAAGGGTCAAACCGATCGTATGAAGAATATTTTTTTATTCTTTTTGCAACCCTTGACTTTCTTTTCATATCCTCTTAGCCTACGAATCATTCTTCGTTTCAATTGGAGGCTCGCTATGAGGTGTTCCTGGACCCGAGAACTTCTTCTTGCTGCACTTGCCGTTTCGATCGCTTTTGCCCCGAGCGTGCGAGCGCAGGAATATCGCGCCAAGATTACGGGAACGGTAACGGACTCATCCAAGGCGATCATCCCCAACGCGACCGTCCAGGTACACAATCTGGATACCAACGAGATGACCACGGTGAAGACGAATAGCGACGGCATCTATTCGGTTCCGTACCTGCACCCCGGACAGCGGTATGACGTGTCGGTGCAGGCCCCCGGCTTCAACGCGGAAACTTATCCGCCGACGACCTTGAGCATCGCGCAAATTCTTACCGCTGATTTCACGCTGCAGGTGGGTTCCGCTAAGCAGGAGGTCACTGTCACGAGCGACAACTACAAGGTCGCGCTCGATACCGAGTCCGGAGATCGCGGCACGCTAATCGACAACAAGACGATCACGCAGATGCCGCTGAACGGGCGCAATCCGCTTTCACTGCTCGACTACATTCCCGGGGTGACCAACGAGGCTGGTCCTGGTCTGGAGACCACGCCGAACAACATGTACAACATCTCGTTCTTCACGTTCAATGGCAATCCGACGCAGAACACCGAGTACCTCATCGATGGCATGCCGGACAACAGCAATCCCTGGTACTCCAACGGCCCGTCGACTGTTCCGTCCGTCGATGCGATGCAGGAGTTCAAGGTCATCACGAATCCGTACGACGCGAGTTACGGCCACACGGCGAGCGGCGTTGTCGACATGGGATTGAAGTCGGGAACCAATAGCCTGCGCGGCTCGGTGTATGAGTTTGCCAAGCGTGGCTTTATGGATGCTAACTCTTGGGCGAATAATTACAACGGTCTCAACCGCCCTGCGCACACCGAGGATCAGTATGGATTCGAGGTCGATGGTCCGGTGTTCATCCCGCGCATTTACGATGGGCGCAAGAAGACGTTCTTCATGTTCAACTTCGAACGCTTCAAGGAGGTGTTGCCGAATTATGCGACGTTCGATCTGCCTAACCCCGCTTGGCTGAATGGCGACTTCTCCGGTTTCACTGATCCGTCGGGGGCATTGATTCCGATCTACGATCCGGCCACCGCAACCACTGCCAATCCTACCCGGCAGATATTCCAGAACTCCGCAGGCCAGTACAACCACGTCGATCCGAGCCGGTTCAGTCCCGTCGCAGTAAACATTGTCAAGCTGATTCTTTCGCAGACTCCTGCGACCACGCAGACATTCCCGGGTCAGCTGCCGTGGGAGAAGATTTGGGTCGACACGATTCCCTCGACTAACAGCTCACAGAACTACGTTGTGAAGCTCGACCAGGTTGTTGGTGCGAAAGACCACGTGAGTGGAAGCTGGATTCGCAGCTACAACCCATCGGAGTCGTGGAGCTCGCCGAAAGATGCTCCTGAGTGGTTCAACGGCAGCACCTTTACCGAATACCACATGAACGCGGGCCTCGACTGGACGCACACGTTCACCAACAACCTGATCTCGGATGTGCGTGTCAGCTATCAGCGCTACTGGAGGACCGATGGTCCTCCGGCTGCGGGGCTTAATCACGATCCGTCGCAGCTCGGATTCTCTTCGGCGCTGCTTGACGAGTTGCCTCTGAAGACGGGGTTCCCCATCGTTGGTTTCAACATGCAGCAGCAATCCATTGGCACCGGCAACGGTTACTTCAACTGGATGTCGACGTCCAGGGACTACTACTATATGCCGGACGACAGCTATAACGCGGCGCCGACAATTACCTGGGCTCATGGACGGCACAACATTCGGGCTGGCATTGATGTGCGCATCTCGCACCTCTGGCAAAACACGGAGTGGGACAACATCATCTCGTACGCATCCGATGGCATCGCCACGTCGGAGTACTGGGATCAGAATGCGTCGAACGATATTCCGGCTACGCCGGATGGAACACCTCTCTCGCAGACGAGCAGCGGCAACGCTGTCCTTGATTTCCTCATTAGCCAGCCCAACACCGTGTCTGTCTTGAACCAGGTTTTCCCGTACTACACCTGGCACTACTATGCCCCTTGGGTTGAGGATGATTGGAAGATTACGCAGAACTTTACACTGAACCTCGGATTTCGTTATGACATCGACAGCCCGCCGACCGCGCGGCACAATTGGCTGAACACTGGCTTCGATTTCAACGCAATCAATCCGGTCAACGCTTACGTCAGCATTCCGGGCTTGCCAGCGATCAAGGGTGGCATCACCTTTCCGAGCACTTCGGGAACGAACTTTCCTTGGGCGCGCGATCTGAGCAAATGGCAGCCGCGACTCGGGTTTGCGTGGCTCGTGCATCCTGGCACCGTGCTGCGGGGGGGCGTTGGGCGCATCGTCATGAACTCAGTTGCGGAGCCGCAGTCGTATGGCTTCACCAACAATCCTGCCTACATCAATTCGCCTGATGGCGGCCGCACGTACTTCCCCGACAATGTTGGCAATCCATTTCCGTCGGGGATCCCTGCCATCCCGGGCGATTCGCAAGGCCTGATGACTTATGTGGGGCAGGGAATTGAATACGACAATCCGAACTTCAAGCTGCCGTACTCCATCAACGGATCCCTGGAGGTGCAGCAGGCCATGCCGCACAGCGCTAAGATCTCCATCGCGTATGTCCTAAGCCGTTCATACGATAACTCGGTTACCTATACGGGTCGCGATGCAAACTTCGCGTACTACAAGACGTGCAACCCGCTGCTCGACACTCCGACAAATCTCTATCACCAGGGAAATTGCACGAACCTCACGACCAACCCGTTTTACAACGTACCCGGTGTGACCGGTGCTCTTGGCGCCAACATTGCCACCTCGCTCTACCAGCTTCAGCGGCCGTATCCCGAGTTCGCCGGCATTACCGAGGGGATGAATAACTGGGGAAGGACCTGGTACAACTCGCTGCAGGCAACGTATCAGCAGCACGTTGGCTGGTCGCAGATCAACGCGACGTACACGTGGTCGAAGACCATGCAGTCAGGAGGCTATCTCAATGATGTGTATCTTGAGCCGGCACGCAGCATTGCCTCTACCGACCGTGCCAATCGCGTGACCACCACCTTCATTTTCTACATTCCGATCGGCCGCAATCGGCGTTACTTCTCTGGCATGAACAAGTTCGCAGATACCATTGTCGGGGGATGGGAGATTGCAGCCGACGGATTCGCTGAGGGCGGACAGCCGGTGGCGCTGCCGGTGGGCTACAACGTTATCGGGCCGATCAAGCTGCACGGTATGACGCGTTCCTTCAACATCATTGATGCCGGGATGAATCCGTGCACGGAGATCTGGCACGATGCGACGCCATCCTCGCTTGGATACTTTTCGCTCGAGGAGTATGGCAGCCAGGTCACCAGCTGCACCTCAGGCTCTCCAGCGTGGCAACAGGTTCCGAGCTACGCGCCCGGGTATAACAACAGCAACGTCAGTGTGTATTCCGGAGCGGTTCGCAGCCCCGGGACGAACCAGCTCGACGTAAACCTCTCCAAGAACTTCAAGCTCGGCTCACGTTTCACCCTGCAGCTGCGCATGGAAGAGTTCAACGTCCTCAACCATCCCACGTGGTTCCAGCAGATCGACAACAATCCGCTCGACACGACGTTCGGCCAGGTGAACAAGCCTGAGTCGTATGGCCAGAGTAACAACCCCCGTCAAGGCCAGCTGGGCGCCAAGCTCACCTGGTAAGCGATCGTTCGAAGCGTTGGCAGATGCTGCTCGCCGGCAGTTGCCAGCGCATCGATGCACGCCTCCACAACTGCAGATCAACAGCCTCAACGCAGGAGCACAATGCGATTCGCCCGGCTTCTTCTTTCGTCCACTTTTTTGACGTGCTTTTTGCCGATTCTGTGCAACGCCCAGCAGCCGCGCACGGCACTTCAGATCCCGGCGTTCACCGCGTATGCTGAGCCGAATCCTGATGCGCTCGACTTCCCTGAGTCCGGCCCCGTCACTGGCTGGTCTAACAAGCAGACGCATCTCGTTTGGTACGGTTTGCTGCGTCAACAAGGCGAGGTCCATATCGTCTTGCACCTCACTGTCCCGCAAGGTGAGGGAGTTACGCTCGCGATGAAGTTCGACCGACGCAAGAGCGTCTCCCGCACCGTGTCCGGGAATGGTTCGGAACAGGCAATCGATTTCGGTTCCTTCGACGTGAAGCAGACCGGCAAGCACCGGTTTGACCTCACCGGGATCCAGCGCACCGGAGCAACTTTCGGTAGCGTCGCCTCGCTTGAATTGAGCGGTCCTGCCACAGCCGACGCTCTGTTCAATACGACGCCAGAGCGTGGCGCGCCCTCCGTCCATCTCACCTATGACGAGCCGAAAGACTCGCAGATCGAATGGTTCTACAACGAGGTCACGGTCAAGAAGGATCCAATCTACTCTTACTACGAGGCGTGTGGTTTCACTCGCGGCTACTTCGGCATTCAGGTCAACAGTCCCACCGAGCGCCGCATTATCTTCTCAGTTTGGGACGCGGGCTCTGAGCATGATGAGCGCGGCAAGGTAGCCTCGCAGGATAGGGTGCAGCTTATCGCGAAAGGGCCCGATGTCTTCGCTGGCGACTTCGGCCATGAGGGAACCGGCGGCCATAGCCACTTGGTCTATCCGTGGAAGACGGGGAAGACTTACCGCTTTCTCCTCCACGCGCAGCCCGATGGCAACACCACCGTCTATACTGCTTACTTTTATTTCCCTGAGAAACATACTTGGGGAATGATCGCGAGCATGCGTGCGCCCAAGGATGGCAACTACCTTCACCACCTTTATTCTTTCAACGAAGACTTCAGCGGGGGCAACGGGCAGCTGGAACGGCTTGCGGATTTCGGCAATCAATGGGTGCGAACGACCGACGGCAACTGGCACGAGCTTACCAGGGCGAAGTTTACCCACACCGCGATCGGCAAATACAAAGAGCGGCTCGATCGCGGTGCGGGTGTCAGCGGCGATCAGTTCTATCTGATTAATGGCGGCTTCATTACGCAGCCCATTCAATATGGCGACATGATCGAGCGGCCTTCCAGCGGCAGGGCATTGAAGATCACGTTGCCCGTACCCGCAAAAGCTACGGCGCCCGCCAATAGATAGCGTCCGTTCGTTCTAGGTCTTCAGTGATGCCGATCCATGAGCCAAAAGGAAGACGATGATTTGCCATCTTATTGATCTTCCTAGTCCCCAATGTCGTTGCACGAGAAGGGCTACGGACAGTGAATGTGGTGTCGTGCTGAAGTTCGCGGAAGGATGCTGATAGCATGGTCGAACCTGTCCAGGAGGAACCATGCTGGCTTCATCCTCTGCGCGAAGACTCGGACGTTGGTCCCATTCGTGGGTGGCAGCCGGTGTAGCTCTCCTGGCCATCCAGGCGGTGCTCTCCTTCACTCTCAAGCAGGGTCCTGCGCTGGTTGCATACTGCGATATCAGCTATCTGGTTTTGCTGCTCTTGGCGAGCGGCGTTGCGGTCCGCAATGCGGTGCAGAGCACGCAGGCCACGCGGCTATTCTGGTCGTTCCTTGGAGCGGCCTTCGTGGTGTGGGCGCTGGTTCCTGGCGGTTGGTTCAATCGTGGTGTTCTGCACGGCGAGATTCCGTCGTTCCTTTTCGCCAACCCTCCACTGTTTTTGCATATCGTCCTGATGATCGCGGCGATAGCTTCCCGCCCACATCTGAAATTACCCAGCCGGAGACCGTATCGGTCGACGCTGAATTTTCTGATCCTGCTGTTTGTCTGGGTCTTTGCGTACATGTTCTATCTGTTCCCTTATCAGTACGGAGACGGGGGAGTGGGAATGATGTTGCGGTTTGAAGCTCTCTACTTCGTCGAGAATGCCATTTTTCTAATCATTCTGGGTGGGCTGATTTTCCAAGCGCATTTTCCCTGGAAACATATCTATCTGCACCTTTTCGGTGCCTCTGTTTTGTACACGTGCGCGTCGCTGATCACGAACGTTCTTTGGGCGTTGAAGGACCCTTCCGGCGATCTAACTGATGCGACCTATCCGGCGCTCAGAGGGCTTGTTGGTCTGGCGTTCACTGCTTCTATCCTCTGGTTTTTATGGATTGGGCTGGAGGGGAACAGGCTGAAGTCGGAGCTTAACCGATCCGTGCTCCTGGACACGACCGATCCGAAGTACAGTTCTGTGCTGGCCACGCTTGCGGTGCTGGGTGTTCCCCTTGTTGGGATATGGGAGCTGTTCCGAACGGGCGAGCCGATGGCAACCCACGAAATTCGTCTGCTCGCAGTCATGATCGCAGGACTCATTCTTGCTGCCGGCGCTGCTGCCGAACATTATCTTTCTTACCGCGAGTTTACGACGGATGTCGCAGAAGCTCACGACAGGCTGCGCCTGGCGATGCGGTCGGGTAAATCGATGGGATGGGACCGGGATCCTGCCAATGGGCAAAACATTTGGTTCGGTGACCTCGAGTCGACATTTGGGATTCGCGGGGATCCATACCTTCCCCGCGAAGGGGAGTTTGTGGAGCGCATGCACCCGGACGACCGTGAGCGCGTGACCAAGCTGGTTGAAGATGCAATGCAAAGCCGAAGCGAATATCAAGCGGAATATCGCGTGGTGCGGACCGATGGCGCGATACGATGGCTTGCCGACAGCGGGAAATTCCACTTCGCGACCAATAGCGACGTGCCACGCTTTCTTGGCATAGCAGTGGACATCACGGAACGAAAACAGGTGGAGTTCGCACTGCGAGAGAGTGAGGAGCGCTTCCGTTTGATGTCGCACGCGGCTCCCGTGCTGATCTGGATGTCCGGTACAGATAAGCTCTGCACGTACTTTAATAAGCCCTGGCTCGACTTTACGGGAAGACCCTTGTCGGCTGAACTGGGAAACGGCTGGACGGACGGGGTCCACGCAGAAGACTTAGAGCGGTGTGTGGAAACCTATGCCCGGGCATTTGATCGGCGGGAGCCGTTCAGGATGGAGTACCGACTGAGGGCAGGCGACGGGGAATACCATTGGCTTCTCGATATAGGAGTGCCGAGATTCAACCCCGACGAATCCTTCGCCGGATACATTGGATCCTGTATCGATGTGACTGAGCGCAAGCTTGCAGAAGAGGCGCTTTACAGCTTGAGCAGCAGGCTGATTGAGGCGCAGGAGCAGGAACGCACTCGCATTGCGCGGGAGCTGCACGACGACTTCAGTCAACGGATGGCAATTCTCTCCATTGAACTTGATTTGCTGAAGAGAGATGTTCCGGGCTTGAGCGGTGATGCTCTTCACCGCCTGGACAGCCTCCGGGGACAGGCTCGTGAGTTCGCCACCGATATCCAGGCTTTGTCCCATGAACTTCATTCTGCGGCGTTGGATCATCTGGGTATCGTCGTTGCGATGAGAGGGTTCTGCCAGGAGTTCGGAGAAAAGCAGAAATTGAGGATTGACTTTCGAGGACAAAACCTGCCGAGCCCCGTATCGCGGGACGTTGCACTCTGTTTGTATCGCGTGTTGCAGGAAGCCTTGCACAATGCGGCGAAACATAGTCGAGCTTCGCAATACAACGTGCAACTGGTCGGAACGCCGGGAGAGATTCAACTCACCGTCAGTGACGACGGGGTCGGCTTTGACGTTGAAGCAGTGAACAAGGACCGTGGGCTCGGGCTCATCAGCATGCGTGAGCGAGTCAAGCTGGTGAACGGAACGTTCTCGATTGCCTCGCAGCTAAATCTTGGTACCGAGATTAGTGTTCGGATTCCGGTGAAGGCGACGCCGCAGGTGCAGTGAGCCGAATGATGACCTGGCCCAAACGGCCGATCTTCCCCGCGGCTTGCTCGACTCAGCAAGATTGTCCGGTGGGACGGCGCAGTCAAGGATTATGCACAAAATGTGCACACCGCTGCTCGTTTTAGTCGCGAGGCACCGCCTGATATGTGATATATCTCTTTTACGCACTACTCATCCAGCTGCAACATGGAGGCCGATCCCTTCGTGTATGAGCCTTTTTCTCCCTACATAAGCTTCGGAGGCGACATGACTCTTCCCAAATTTTCAGCCAAGTGCAGTTTCCTGCTGGCGCTGGCGTTCCTCGCCCTTTTTGCAACCGGAGTCTGGGCACAATCGACGGCGACACTGTCGGGCGTGGTGACGGATCCAACTGGAGCGGCTGTCGCGCATGCGCATGTGGTGGTTCATTCGCTCGCGACGGGGTTGGACCGCACGGTGACAACGGACGGTGCGGGCGCATATGCGGTTCCGTCGCTCCAGCCTGGGGATTATAAAGTGCAGGTGACGGCCCCGGGATTCAGTGCGGTCACGATTGAGAAAGTTACGCTGCAGGTTGCGCAAAGCCTGACCGTCAATCCGAAGCTGGCGGTCGCTTCGGCGGGAGTGACGGTGCAGGTTGAAAGCGACGCGGCGTCGCGGATAGAGGCCAGCACGATCACGGTCGGGCAAGTAATTGGCCGGAACACGGTACAGGAGCTGCCGCTCAACGGGCGGCACTTTCTCGATCTCACCGTATTAACGCCGGGCGGAGTGGTGGCGCCGACTACGGGAAGCTTGACCGCAGCGAGCCGCGGGTTGGGCGCGAACTCATTTATTACCGCGGGCAATCGGGAAGACTCGGTCAACTTCCAGATCAACGGCATCAATCTGAATGACATCAGCCAAAACCAGATCACGTTTCAGCCCTCAATCGACACCACCTCCGAGTTCAAGATCAACAACCAGACGTTCAGTGCCGAGTACGGCCGCAGCGATGGCTCGATTGTGACTGTGGCGACGCGATCTGGCACCGACCATTTTCATGGCGAGGCCTTCGATTACTTCAGAAATGAGGCGCTGGATGCACGCAACTACTTCAACCGCAGCTACAACCCGAGCACCGGGCTTCCGCTGGTTGGGGACACTGGCGCGAAGGCTCCGCTGAAGCGCAACAACTTTGGCGGATCGGTGGGCGGGCCGGTATGGAGAGGACACACATTCTTCTTCTTCAGCTACGAAGGCCTGCGGCAGCACCAGGGAATTCTGCAGAACAGCCCGGTCTTCAGCGCGGCGCAGCAGGCGGCGTATGCGGCGAATGCTGCTACGGATCCGATTGCGGCGGCGTTTGCGGCGCTCATTCCGCTACCGAACAGTGGGTCAACGTATGTGTCGTTTACTCCGGGACCGGTGCAGATCGACCAGTACACGGGGGACGTCTTGCAGCAGTTTGGCCAGAACGATTCTCTGCACGGGTTTTATGCGTTTCAGAAAGATGTACGCACCGAACCAGCGTTGCAGGGTGACACTCTGCCTGGGTGGGGTGACCATCGCGCTGCGCATCGACAGATCGGAACCCTGCAGTACGTACACATCTTCAATTCAAATGTCACCAATGAGGCGCGGCTTGGTTTCAATCGGATCTCGATTGCGTTCAACCCGGCAAACTTGATCGACCCGGCAAGCATCGGGATCGTGGACGGGCTAACTGGCAACGTGGGAATTCCGCAGACGACGATCACGGATGTGGGCTTCACGGTAGGCGGGCCGTCCGGGTTTCCGCAGGGCCGCAATACCACCACCGGAGTGTTGTCTGATACGGTGACCATGTTGAAAGGCAATCACACCATCAAGTGGGGTGGTGAGTTCCGGCGCTATCTGCTGTACAGCTTCGCGGGAAACATCGGAAGCATGTCGCTGTCGAGCGCTAATCTCGCGAACGACGTGACGCCGGTATTCAGCATCCAGCCCAACATCATCGACTACCGGATCTATGCGGATGCGGCGGCTGGATTTATTCAGGACAACTACCGGATCTTGCCGGGCCTTACCCTTGAGGGCGGGCTGCGATTTGAGTGGAATGGAACGCCACTGGAAGGCGAGAACCGGATCTCAATCTTCAATCCCGCGAACATTACGCTGACGCAGGCCGGGACGAATGGGGTTCCGGCGAACGGGGCTTACAAGCAGAACTACAACCTGGAGCCGCGCCTAGGCTTCGCATACGATCTTTTCAATAACAACAGAACAGTGCTTCGCGGAGCGTACGGCATTCTGGTGGATCAACCAGTGGCCGGCACGGTGAGCATCCTGACAGGGAATCCGCCGTTTACTACAGCGGTTTCTTATAGCAACAGCGCGGCGCCCATTCCTATGAATAACCTCTTTGCTTCGGCGAAGGCTGCTTCGGGATACGCGTTGGGATGGGTGAACCCGAACTACCGCAACGCCTACATGGAGGACTTCAACTTCAATGTGCAGCAGGCATTGCCGTGGAGCATGGTGGCGAGCATTGGGTACTACGGATCGACGGGGCATCATCTGCTGATTCGGACCGATCCAAACCAAGCGAACGGGCCGACGAATGCACCGAGCCCGCGGCCTTTTCTGAAGCTGGCGGCTGACAGCCCGATTGCTCCGGGAGCTAACATCGCCTCGAATATTGCGGAGGACAACAGCATTGGCTACTCGAACTACAACGCGATGTGGGTGACGCTGTCGAAGACTATGTCGAATGGGCTGCAGTTCGATATGAATTATTCCTGGTCGAAGTCGATGGATATCAACTCGCTCGGATCGCAGGGGGGAGCTGTGCTGCCCGACAGCAATAATCCTTCCCAGAATTACGGGCTCTCGGACTTTGATGCGCGGAATCGCTTTGCGGCGAACGCAATCTATGCGCTGCCGTTCAAGCGTAATCGGCTGGTGTCGGGCTATCGACTGACGACGATCTTCCAATACCAGACGGGCAATCCAGTGAACATCGTCGCGAGCAGCGACGGGTTCAACGGCAACAGCGGCCTGATCCGTCCGAACCTGCTGCAGCCGATTGTGCGGCACAAGCAGCAGATTGCGGGGTCGGCGAACGTGAGCTATTTCCCCAATCCTGGAGGTCTGGCCTATGGCGGTTCGGTGTGCGACCTGACCAACGCGACACCGGCGTGCGTCTACCAGATTGTTGGGACGCAGGCGAACGCAACGGGCGCAACGGCACCGAGCGCGTACACGGGACTAGGTGATATGCAGCGCAACCGTGGCACAGGGCCGGGATTCGCGGACCTTGACCTTTCGGGAGAGAAGGAGACCAGACTGTTCAAGAGCCTTTCCTTCATCCTGCGTGTCGATGCGTTCGACATTCTCAATCACCCCAACTTCGGTTCGCCGTCGAACAATGTGCAATCCGCGACCTTCGGCCAGATCACGGCGACGCGGTTTGCGACCAGTGATGGTGGGTCGTCGCGGCAACTGCAGCTTAGCGGAAAGTTCGTGTTCTAGGGCGGTGCGGGAAGGAAGTGCGTTTCGTGGAGCTTCATGGAGCTTGCGAGACGCACTTTTTCCTGCGAAGACAGCGGCGGTTCGGCAAGTGGACGTGCAGGTCAGGTAAAATCCGCGTGGACCTCACCATATGTTGAAACTGACGAAAAACCCAAATTTGACGGAGCAGGCTTACCAGAGCGTAAAGCGACAGCTGCTCAACGGATCATTTCGCGAAGGCTCGAAGCTCACCGAAGAGTATCTGTCCAGTGCACTGGGCATCAGCAAGTCGCCGGTGCGCGAGGCGTTGATGCGACTGGAGAGTGAAGGCCTGATCATCATTGAGTCGCGGCGCGGCGCGTATGTGCGCAAGTTTTCGGCACAAGAGGTGCACGACCTGTACGAGGTGCGCGCCTTGCTGGAGGTGCATGCGGTGAGCAGCGCAAGAATCACGCCCGAGCTGCTGGAACAGATGGCGGCGAGTATTGAGCGGACGCGGAACAATCTCGATGCAGGAGACAAGCTGCGTCACATTGAGGAAGACATTCACTTCCACGGTCTGATCGCGGCGGCGACTGAGAATGCCGAGTTTAGAAGGATGCTGGACAACATTCAGCAGAAGAGCCTGCTGTGCCGCATGGCGACGTTCTATCTATCGGCGACGACTGCGCCGGCGAGCCACCAGAAGATCTACGCGGCGATGCGGGACGGAGACGTAGACCTGGCGCAGCGCGAGATGCGGCACCACATCTTATTTGTCCGCGACACGTTGCTGCGGTCGATGGATGCGGTGCCCGCCGCGGACGAAGCCGAGGATGTGTTTGCGTAGAAGATGGTTGGAACGCTACCGCATCCGCGTTTGCAATTCGCTTATGGAAAAGCATCAAAGGAAATTCGAGGAGATTGACTATGCTTCGTCGCACTTTTCTTGCAACACTTCCGTTGGTTGCGGCTGGTTCGTCGGCATTGGTGAAGGGCGCGCCACTGGAAGGCAGTGACGCGGCACAGGCCGAGGGGGCATCGAGCGAACTACCGAAGTTTCAGGCGGCGAATCAAGACAAGTTCGATCGTCCTGATGTGCACGCGGGAGATCGGCCGGCGGGGGCTAGTTTCGCGTCGCGGTCGGCGGCACTGGGATGCTCGGGTGCGGCGGGGACTGCGCATCCGCTGGCTACCCAGGCGGCGATTGAGATGTTGAAGAAGGGTGGTTCGGCAGTGGACGCGGCGGTGGCTGCGAACGCCGTGCTCGGTTTGGTTGAGCCGACGAGTTCCGGGCTGGGCGGCGATTGCTATGCGCTCCTCTGGGATCCAAAGGCTGGTGCGGTGATGGGGTTGGCCGGGTCGGGCCGGTCGCCAAAGTCGCTGACGCTCGATATGGTGAGGGCGCGGTCGAAGAATGGAGTGATCCCGCCGCTGGGTGCGATTGCGGTGTCGACTCCGGGCGCTCTCGACGCATGGTGGACGCTGCACCAGCGGTATGGCAAGTTGAAATGGGCAGAGCTGTTCGAGCCAGCCATCCACTACTGCGAGAACGGGGCTCCGGTGCCGCAGATTATCGGGTACTACATCAAGCGCAATATGGCGATCTTTCTGCGCCCGGGGTCGGGCGTGGAAGAGACCGCCAACGCGGTGCATACCTACCAGGTGATGGGTAAACCCGTAAACGAATACGATGTGTTTCGAAATCCGGACCTGGGCAGAACGTATCGGATGATCGCCGAAGGTGGGCGTGACGTGTTCTATGACGGCCCGATCGCGCAGACGATCGATGCATACTTCAAGCGGATCGGCGGCTGGCTGTCTGTCGAGGATTTGCGCGAGCAACATGCGGAGTGGGTGAACCCGCTGGTGACGAATTATCGCGGCGTCGACGTGTACGCGATGGGCGCGAACACGCAGGGGCTTGCGACGCTGCAGATGCTGAACATGATCTCGCAGTTTGATGTGCGCGGGATGGGGTTTCAAAGTGCGCAGGCGCTGCATGTGCAGATCGAGGCCAAGCGCCTGGCGTATGAAGATCGCGCGAGATACTATGCTGACCCGCACTTTGCGAAGGTGCCTGTAGATTGGCTGAACTCGATGGAGTACGCGAAGGAGCGGGCGAAGTTGATCAGGTTGGACAGGATTCTGGAGCCCGTCTATCCGGGGCAGGCGCCCAGCCATGGCGATACGACTTACTTCAGCATGGCGGATAAGGACGGCATGATGGTGTCGATGATCCAATCGAATTTTCGGGGAATGGGATCGGGCCTTGTGGCAGATGGGCTGGGTTTCATGTTCCAGGATCGCGGCGAACTGTTCTCGCTGAAGGATGGGCATCCGAACATCTACGCGCCGGGAAAGCGACCGTTTCAGACGATTATTCCTGGGTTCGCGGTGAAGGACAGCGCGCCGTGGCTCGCCTTCGGCGTGATGGGCGGCGATATGCAACCGCAGGGACAGACGCAGATCGTGCTGAATCGCGTGGACTACGGGCTTGATGTGCAGGCGGCCGGAGACAGTCCTCGCTGGCATCACGAGGGATCGTCGCAGAGCATGGGTGAAGATCCGGCAGGCCTGGGGCCGCGGGGCATTTTGCGACTGGAGGCAGGGGTTCCTGAGGAGACGCGGAAGGCGCTGATCGCGATGGGGTGGCCGATGGGCAAGAGCGATGGCGGGTTCGGCCGGTACGAGTGTGTGGAGTTACGCAAGCCCAATGGGGAGCGGGTATATGCGGCGGCCAGCGAGATGCGCGCGGATGGAGTGGCGCTGGCATATTAGCCTGCGGAAAAGAGAACTCTGAACATAAAACTTAGGACTGATCGCGATGGGCGCCGTGTAAGGATTAGTTGAGCTTCTCGTTGATGCTCGATGGACTCTGTTGCGGTGGCCAGTCCTGGAATCCTTCCTGCTCAGCGATCAGTGGCACTGCGGCGATGATCCTTGTTCCATGCCATGGAGTTGACTCGACGGAGAAGCTTCCGCGCACAAGATGGATGCGCTCCTGCATACTCACCAGACCTAGCCCACGGTTGTTTTTCGCTTCTTCTACATCGAAGCCCACACCTGCGTCACTCACGGCCAACTGAACGAAGGCCTCCTCGCCCGAGAGCTCGATTGCGAATTCGCGAACGCCACTGTACTTCACCGCGTTATGTAGCGCTTCCTGGGCAACGCGGAAAAGGCAAAGGGACACATCTTTTGGCAAGTGAGCAGGTACATCGTGCTCCGAAAACTTGATTTCTACCTGGTGTTGCTTCGACAACTCGCCGCAGAATCCTCGGATTGCAGCCACGATGCCCAGATATTCGAGCCTTGATGAGTGCAGTTGATGTGACAGCGATTGAACATCTCCTGCTATCTCGGCACAGTGTTTCTGGATATCCTCCAAGCTTTGTTTTGTAGCTGCCGGTGATCCGTTTGAAACGCGATTTGCATGCTCAATCTCAATCGAAAGAATCGCCAGCCGCTGACAGATGTCGTCATGCAACTCTCTGGCAATGCGGCTGCGCTCGTTCTCCTGCGCTTCAATCAGCTGGCCGCTGACTTTCTGTAGCGCCAGCTGCGCAAGCTTCTGGTCCGTTGTATCGATCGCCGAGCCGATGAACCCGGCAAACGATCCATCTCCATTGACTCGTGGAGTCGCCACGTCCAGCATCCATCGATAGGCTCCATCCTTGCGTCGCAGGCGATACTCGGTTGAATAGGGCTGGTGAGTCTTTAGCGCTTCCGAGACTGTGCCCAGAACGCTCTCCAGGTCGTCCGGATGAACGTAGTCAGCCCATGTGTGGCCGTATCCCGCCTTAGGGCCGGCCCCGGTAAACGCAAGACGTCGATCATTCAGATACGTAATCTTTCCTTGGGGGTCGCTCATCCAGACCAGCGAGGGTGTTGTGTCGACCATCGTGCGGAAACGCTTTTCGCTTTCGCTCAAGGCTGCCTCCGCTTTTCGTTCCCTCGCTCGTTGCCACAACAAGCTGGTGACCAGCAGCAGCAGAACAATCGTCACCGAGATGGCAGCGATCATATAGTCGCGATGTTCTTCCCATAGCGAAGGCGGGCGGTACAGGATCACGGTTCCCGCCGGCAAGAGCGACTCCGAAATATGCCAGCGGCGCAGCGCGCGCCAGTCTACCTGCACCTGAAAGTCAGGCCCTTTCACAACGGGAATGTCTTCCGGTTGCGCACCTTGAAGCACCCTTGCCGCCATTTCCCCGGTCCTCACCATCATTTTGGCGCTGTCAGGGTATGCGCCGCCAATGCAGCCGTGATTCAGACAAAGGTCCGGCCATGCGGAAAAGGTGGGCAGCTTTCGTGCTGCCGCGGCAAGCACATCAGATGATTTAACCGCCGGATCACTTGAGCTTTGTGGCGCGAGTTGAAACAGGATCACGGTATGGGAAGGCAAGACAGCAATGCGCTGCAGCATCCCGGCACTCGGCGATCCAAGGATGTCAATCTCTCTCACGTCGGCTTCGTGACGGAGGACCTCGGAGTGCGCCGCTCTCCACCAGAAATTTTGGCTGGCGTCGATAATAGCAATCGCCTTTGTATCCGGTTTGAGTCGAAGCGCGAGATCGATTGTCTCCCGCAGTCCGACCGAACCCTCCACTCCGGTGACTCCGGGTGGAATCTTCCTGCCATCCAGTTCGCTGGCGGAAACTCCCATGAAGACGATAGGCACGCCGGGAAACATCCGGCTACGGTATTCCGTGGTGAAGTCCAATGCCTCAACGGCCAATGCAATCACAACATCGGGCTTAATTTCGCGATACTCACGACGAAATGTCTCCGCCAGGCTCTCCCGATACGATTCGTCGCTAAATCGCTGATAGTCGAGAAAGGCGGTGTAGAAGTTAACGTCGCCCGGAACGTTTGCCCGGATCGCTGCTTCGACACCACCCGCTTCATTCTCAGAAGAGCTTAAGACGATCAATACATTTTTCGCCTTAGTTTGCGCAGCTACAGCAGGAGCGATGAGAACACACAAAAGGATAGCCCGAATCGGAGGGCAAACGCGTGGAGAGAATCTCCAACACCGACTGGAACTCTGGTCCGGCGCTTCGATAGCTATATTCCACATGGGTGCATTCCGTCATCACACGAACTATCAGTGCTCAGTTGTAGTATTGCCTGCGTGGGACGAACCGTCTATTCACTCAATTGGCGCCGCGGCGGTTGGGGCTGATAACGAATTCTAGCCTCGTTGCGGGCAGATTAGAAATATTTTTTCGCGCGCTGGATGCGGCGTGAATGGCTCGGATCACGCCAGAATGGAGCACCACGATCAGTCCCGGTAAATATGCTTGCTCTGACGAATCGGCATCGCCCCGTTGAGACCGCCCGGGATTTCGGCCGCTTCGAACGGATAGTTTTCCGATAGTTCCGTTTTGAGGAGTCGCTCTTGTTCCGCGCATTTCGGTGCGCATTGCAGATGGAGGACTACCCCTGCCAGATGGTTCCCAGCACACGTGCCCAGTTGCCGCCGATCACCAGACGAATCTGCTCATCGGTGTAGCCGCGGCGGACGAGTGCTGCCGTCAGTTCATACATTCGGTTAGGCCCCCACATGCCTTCGACAACCTCGTGTCCCCCATGGACTTTATAGCGCGCGTCCGCCTTGGTGAGCATGTTGTTCAGCAACGTGGGCGAGCCTAGATCGTTGCTTTCAATGCCGGCGTCCGAACCCACGCCAACATGCTCAATTCCCACCAGGTCGCGCACATGGTCGAAGTGGTCCACCACATCGTCCACGCGTACGGGGTCGGTGGCTTTTACCATGAACGCGATGTCGCTAATACCCATGACGCCCCCCTTTTCGGCCAGCTTGCGAATTGTTTCGTCGGGCGTTGCGCGCAGACCGCCCGGAATCAGCGCGCGGCAGTTGCCATGGGAAAGGATTACCGGCTTCTTTGAGATGGTCAGCGCATCCAACTTGGTTTTGTCGCTGGCGTGTCCGAGGTCGACGGCCATGCCGAGAGTATTCATGCGTTCAATGACCTTACCGCCATACTCGCTCACGCCGCCGTCGTAGGGCTCAAAGGCACCGTCCGCGATCTTCGAACGGAAGTTATAGCTGAGTTGCGAGACGCGCTGACCCAATCCGTAGCATTGGTTTACGCTGTCCAGCGTCTCGAACTGATCGCTGGTCTGCAACCCGTAGATCACGCCGAACTTGCCCTGCTGCCTGGCCTGCTCAAGGTCGGCGGGGTGATTGATCCGCATGAGCCATTGCGGATACTGCGCAATAAAGCTGTTCCACTTACCGAAGAACACCTGCGCATCTGCGAAGTTGTCTGCGCCTTCGCCAAAGTTAATGACGTTGACGCCCGAGCTTTTGAACTTGAGAAAGTCCGCCTCAGTAAACGCGCCGGGCACTGTGAGCCACTTTTCGAGCGTATCTTTCTCGTCGGTGCGGTAGAGGAACTGGTTGAGCATGTCGATGACTAGTGAATCGCGCATAAGCCGCACGACGCGCTCCGGGTACTGCTGCAGAGACTGGGCGAAGACGCGGTAACTATGGCGCAACACAAAGGGGGCCGCTACAGCAGCGCGGATGGTATTCCGCAGTAACTTCCGACGCGTAATCGGTGCCAAGATGGTCTCCCGTCTCCTGTCGCTATACTCCGGAAAGGATATAACAAGAGCTTGTAGGCCTCTGTTCGGAAGACAAACTCCTTAGACGTCGGTCTATTCCATGTTCAATAAATCCGGCACGTGCAGGGACGAACTCAGCGAAAACCAGGTTTTCGGGAGCAGCAATTTGCTAGCTCCGAAGTTCGGTGCGTCCGAAAAGTCCTCGTGCCCAGCGGCGGCGGAGCCAATGCAACAGGATTGAATGCCTCGCCGGTCGGACATTGCAAGCCCGAGAACACAAGCGAACAGCGAGGATGATGTGAGGGCGTGTTTCAACCCGTCGTATCCACTGTTCGCACACTGGCAGCGCCTTCGTCAGAGCGATACAATAACTTAGATTCTGGTGGCCGTTTTAGCACTTCGAACGAGGATCGTTCCGCGGGGGCCAGGGGGCGTCGAGCTCCCCTCTAAAAGAAAGTGGCGTTCAGCATAGTGGGCACGTCATCGATCCAGGCAACTCCAACATTTCTCTTCCAGGAGATGATTCCATGAGCGTCGAAGTATCAGCGAAAGCAAGTCTGCAGGGACGTTCTCTGATTGCGGGGTCCGTCGCCGCGCAACGGGACGGCAACGTGTTCTACGCCTTCGATCCGCGCGATGGCAAGCGGCTCGAGACCCCGTTCTACTCAGCTTCGATCGAAGATGTCGACCGCGCAGTGGTTGCGGCAACGGATGCCTTCGCTGCCCTTGCGACAACTTCTGGGCAAGAGCGCGGCCGGCTGTTGCGCGCTATCGCCGACGGAATCGATGCCTCCGCAGAGCAACTCATCGAGCAGGCACAACGCGAGACAGCGCTGCCTACGCCGCGATTGACGGGCGAAACGGCGCGCACAAGCGGCCAGATGCGCCTGTTTGCGTCGGTGGTCGAAGAAGGTTCGTGGGTGATGGCACGAATCGACACGGCAAATCCAGCGCGCACGCCTCCGAAGCCGGATATACGCTCCATGCTGCGACCGCTGGGCCCGGTGGCAGTGTTTGGCGCGAGCAATTTTCCGCTGGCGTTCTCCGTGGCGGGCGGCGATACGGCCTCAGCTTTGGCAGCGGGAAATCCGGTTGTAGTGAAAGCACATCCCGCACATCCCGGAACAAGCGAGCTCATGGGACACATTGTGGCGGGCGCAATCCGGGCGTGCGGCCTGCCTGCGGGCTTGTTCTCGTTGTTGTTCGATGGCGGATACGAGGTTGGTTCCGCACTCGTTCAACATCCAGGAATTCGTGCGGTGGGCTTTACGGGTTCGCTTCGCGGCGGCCGCGCCCTCATGGACCTCGCAGCGTCACGCCCTGACCCAATCCCGGTCTACGCGGAAATGGGTAGCACCAACCCCGTGTTCGTCCTCCCCGGAGCGATGAAGGAGCGCGGCGAGCAGTTGGCCGAGGGTCTGCATGGATCGTTCACGCTCGGCGGTGGACAGATGTGCACCAAGCCAGGCGTCGTGTTTTTGCCGGAAGCGGATTCTGCGGGATTTATCCAGCGGCTGCGCAGCGCGACGGAGGGCGGCGCCGCGTTCCAAATGCTCACCGGCGGAATTGCGTCGGCGTACAAAACAGCCGTCGGACATCGCGAGAAACTGCACACCGCCAAGGGCGCAGGCGGCGAGAGCGGCTTCTGGGCGCAACCGGTATTGCTGGAGACTACGTCCGCGGAGTTCTTCGCCGACCCTCTACTAGCCGAAGAGGTGTTTGGGCCGACGACCTTGGTGGTGAACTGTGACGAGCGCGGGGCTATGCTGAAGGCTGCGCAGTCGCTGCAAGGTCACCTCACAGCGTCTATCCTCGGCACCGAAGAAGACCTCGCAGCGAACAAAGAGCTGCTGCAGATTCTAGAGTCCAAGGTGGGGCGCGTAATCTTCAACGGCTTTCCGACAGGCGTCGAAGTTTGCCATGCGATGGTACATGGCGGCCCCTATCCAGCAACGTCGGATGGACGATCGACGTCCGTAGGGAGCCAGGCAATCTTCCGCTTTGCTCGACCGGTAGCCTACCAGGGGCTGCCGGAGTCCGCGCTTCCCGATGCCCTCAAGAGTGCAAATCCGCTGAAAATTCTGCGCCTCTGGAATGGCACGTGGAGCTCTGCGGCCAACGCGTAACGAGTCTGCGTTCAGCGCACTTGCAGGTGAGAGCGGAGGCGGATATCGTCGGAGGCGCTGCCGACAAGAATGTCGAACGCACCGGGCTCCACATGGAAACCCTTGGTGCGGACGTCATAAAAAGCAAGCTGCTGGATGGGCAGCGAGAACTCGACGTGGGCTGCCGCACCTGGCTGCAGATCAACGCGTTTGAACGCGCGAAGGCTTTCGATCGGTTGATAGGTGAAACTCTGCTCCTGGTGCGTGTAGAGTTGGGCCACGTCTGATCCTTCCACTTCACCCACATTCTTAACGTCGAAAGCGATCTCAACTTTGCCCGAAGGTGAACTCGAAGTAGGCGTCACCTTTAGTCCGCTGTAGTCAAAACGGGTGTAGCTTAGGCCATGCCCGAAGGCGTAGAGCGGCAGGCCTTTGAAGTACATGTACGTAAAGCCCTTGGAGATGTCATATTCACGCGAGGGCGGAACGCCGTCGAGGCTCGCGTAGACGGTGTACGGAAGATGGCCGCCAGGATCGTCCGCGCCAAACAGTGCACGCGCGATCGCAACCCCTCCCATCTCGCCCGGATACCATGCATCAACGATCGCGGGCAGGTGATCGCTGGCCCAGTCGACAGCGAGCGGGCCGGCGTTCATGAGGACGAGCACGGTTTTAGGGTTGGCAGCGTACACAGCTTCAAGTAGTTGCTCTTGGGCGCCAGGAAGATCGAGGTCGCGGCGGTCATGGCCTTCGGCTTCCACCTTGAGGTCCGTGCCGAGGCAAAGGATCACCACGTCGGACTTCCCAGCAAGGTCAGCGGCGCGCTGAATCTCCGCGCGGTCGGGGGCTTCCGTGAAGCTAGTACCCTGCTCATACTTTACGTGCGCGTTCTTGCCAAGAAAATCAAGGATACCTTCGAATGGGCTGATCTTGCGAAAGGGCTTGCCATAGTAGTTGCCGGTCTCGTAGTCGTCGCCGGCAGCCGGGCCAATCACAGCGACAGAGTGTATCTCGTCGCGCTTGAGCGGAAGAAAATGCTGCCGATTGCTGAGCAGCGTGATGGACTCTTCTGTAGCCTTCAGTGAAAGGGTAATATGCTCGGGCGAGCGAACAACAGACATCGCGATGTTGCCGTAAGGTTGATCGGCGGCCGGATCGAAGACGCCAAGGCGAAAGCCGACGCGAAGGACGCGGCCGAGTGCGCGATCGACATCGGCGGCCGTGAGAAGGCCGCGCTTTACGGCAAGGGGAATATTGGTCTGGAACTCAGCGTCATCCGAATCGTTACCGGCCTTAATTGCCATCGCGGTTGCGAGAACGGGATCTTCGGTGAGACGCTGACCCACCTCCTGCGATCCCTTGCGCGAACCAGTCAGCAACGCAACAGCGCCGAGATCATCTGTAACGAAGCCGTCAAAGCCCCACTGGTTCCGCAAGATATCCGTGAGCAAACGATGATTCACAGCGTCCGGTGTGCCGTTGATGGCGTTGTAGGATGACATCAGTGACTGCGGATGCGCCTGCGTCACCACCATCTTCCACTGCGCCAGCCAGTACTCCATCAGGTTGCGATCATCCACCACAGCGTCGCCATGTTGGCGGCCGTTCTCGACGTTGTAGACCGCGTAATGTTTGATCGTGGCGGCAAGTTTAAGATGATTGGGATCGTCGCCCTGCAGGCCCTTAACGTAGGCCACGCTCATCTCGCCGGTCAGATAGGGGTCTTCGCTGAAGATCTCCTGGATGCGGCCCCAGCGGGGATCGCGGGCAAGATTTAATGACGGGTGAGCGATAGACGAGACCGCTGCGCGTGCGCGGACCTTCGGCTCCGCTGTTGTAGAGCGCGCGCCCTTCATCGGACATGGCCACTGCGATCGAGTGAACCAGGTCAGGATCCCACGTCGCTCCCATTGCGATCGGCGCAGGAAACAGCGTGGTCGGCTCCTTCGACCACACGCCGTGCAGCGTCTGATTCCACCCGCCCCACATCGGGATGCCGAGGCGTGGAATGCCGCTGTTGGTGTGGTTTAGAAGCTCGGCCTTTTCTTCCAGCGTGAGCCGGCCGATCAGATTCGAGACGCGCTCATCGAGGGGCTTCGAAGGATCGAGATACAGCGGTCGCGATGCGTTCTGTGCAACGGCAGTAGCGAAGGCGCAAACCAACATGAGGGAGAGGACACATACTGCGAACGAACGGAAGGGCATGGTGGACTCCGGCAGGTGAAGGATTGGATTTACGACTTCGGGCGGGACGGATGGCGAAGCACCTCGACGACGGCGGACATATCCATGTCTCCGTAACCAGCGGCAGCAGCCTTTTCGAAGAGCGTTCGTGCGTTAGCGGCGGTTGTAAGGTCTACACCTGCCTTCGCTGCGGCAGCATGCGCGTATGCCAAGTCTTTCGAGAGCAGGCGCAGTAGGAAATTGACGCTGTAATCTTCACTTACCATGCGCGCCGAGAGCGCAGCAATGAGCGGACTTCCGGGAGCTCCGCTCTTGAGCACCTGCAAAGCCTTATCACGTTCGAGCCCGCTGTGCTCCAGCCAAACCAGGCCTTCCGCAAGCGAAGCGATCTGCACGCCACAAAGAAAATTGTTTAGCAGCTTCATCTTCGCGCCGCTGGTCACCGGGCCAAGATGGATGATCTCCTTGCTCATCGCTTGAAGGGGAGCGCGAATCGCGTCGAGCTTCGCTGCAGAGCCCCCGACGAGAAATGTAAGTTGGCCGCCTTCAGCCTGCAATCGGCTGCCGGTGACGGGCGCATCCAGCAGCTCAAGCCTACGTGCTTTCGCCAACTCTGCGAGTTCCGCAATCCATACCGGGCTGGCGGTGCTGCATTCCACGAGTGTGGTTCCAGGAGCAGCGGCAGCAAGGGCACCGTCGCTTCCGGTCCAGGCTTCGCGACTGGCATTGTCGTCTGCCAGCATCGCGAAGACGACCTGCACTCCTTGAACGGCAGCGGCGGGCGTGTCGGCGATGCGCGCGCCTTTGGCGGCAAGCGACTCGGCCCTGGAGCGCGTACGATTGTAGACCGTCAACGGAAAGCCAGCCCTGAGCAGGTTCGCAGCCATGCCCGCCCCCATGGTTCCGGTACCCAGCAGTGCGATCGAGAGTGTCTTCATGATGCCTCCTTAGCCGAGTTACGCGAGCGACTTCACGCGTACGGGCCGGTCTGATTTTGTCTCGCGATGGATCGGATTACGCAGTGCGCGCCCATATCCCTGGAACCGAACCTCGGCGACATCCCCGTCTTCAATAACAACGCCTTCGCCGAAGGACAGTGCATCCGCTCCGTAGAAGTGCACATGCACGCTACCGGGTTGGCGATGTCCAGCGAATTTGAAGTGATGATGCTCAAGGTTCGCAAGGCTATGGGCCATATTGTCTTCGCCGCTGGCGATGGCCTTCTGCCAAAGCGTAGCCGCGCCGCGCTCGATACGAACCTGACCCGGGACATGGGTGAACTCCGCTCCAACCACCAGCTCCGGCCCAAGGCTGCACGTGCGCAGCTTTGAGCCCGCGAGATTGAGATAGTTGCGCTTCTCAAAGAGGTGATCCGAGAACTCATTACCCTGCGCCATGCCGATGCGGAAGGGTGTGCCGTCTTCTGCAACAATATAGATGCCGGCAAGTTCGGCCTCTTCGCCGCCATCCTCTGCGTGAGAGGGAATCTCGAGCGGCTCGAAGGGTGCGCGCAGGCACCACGCATCGCCCTTGTAGAACCATTCAGGCGCAATGCCGGTCTGGCCCTCGGCGGGACGCCCTTGTTCCACTCCCCACTGAAACATGCGCATCGAGTCGGTGAGCACTTCTTCTTTGACTTGCTCGGACATCTTGTCCGCCAGGTGCATGGCCTGCCGCTCGCGAGCGCTGCCGAGGTGCGTAAGCCCAGTGCCCGATACCAACAGTCGCGACGGCTCACCGGGCACATCGATTGGCGACAGCAGCCGCCATGCCGAGCGGCCCGCATAAACCTCGTCGTAGGACAAGACATCTCCGGTGGCGAGCGCGGCAGCTTGCCCGGTCAGCGGTTTAGCCTCTTTGAGGCACAACTGCGCAAACTCGTAGATCGAGGACACGCGTTCGAGGCAGTGAAGATGCGGCTCTTCCACCAGCGCGACTCGGCGCTTCGCACCATCTGACAATTGAACAAGATGAACAGGCATAGGTCTCCTATCCGATCACGGTGAAGCGCTTGAGAGATTCTTCGTTGACCGTCAATCCCAGGCCCGGGGTGCTCTCGTCGAGATCGATATAACCGTTCTTCGGCACCGGCTCTCCATCGAAGATGTACCAGAACAGTTCGTTGCCAACCTCCACGTCAACCTTGGGAAAGAACTCAGCGATCGGCGCATTGAGGCTAGCCATCGTCACATGATAGTTATGCATTTGTCCGGCGTGCGGGACGACCGGCACCTGGAAGGACTCGGCCAGTGCGCAGATCTTGCGCGCCTGGCTGATGCCACCGACACGATTGGTATCGAACTGGATATAGTCCAGCGCGTTGGCCTCGAGCAGCTCGCGAAACCCAAAAATCGTGAACTCATGTTCACCACCAGCGATAGGAATGCGGCCGCGGTTCTTAAGCTCCTTGTAGCCTCGCGTATCGTCAGGGATCACCGGCTCTTCGAGCCAGCGCAGGCCAAATGGCTCGAGCAGAGGCAGCATGCGCTTGGCGTAGTCGAGCGTCCAGCCCATGTACGCGTCGGTCATCAGATCGACCCCCTCGCCGATCACCTCGCGCACATTGCGCACGAGCTCCACGTTCTTCATCATTCCCTCGCGGCCGTCGAGCGGTCCCCACCCGAAGCGCAGCTTCATCGCCGCGTAGCCTTCGTCCTTATACTTCTGTGCTTCTGCGCGCAGCTCCGGAATAGGCATCGCATAGAGGCGGCTCGCGTACACAGGAATCTTCTCCTTTGTCCGGCCGCCGAGGAGACGATACACCGGCTGCTTCGCATCCTTGCCCAGCAGGTCCCACAGGGCGATGTCCACCGCGGAGATCGCCGTAAGCGCAACGCCTTTGCGGCCAAACGCCATCGTTCGCCGGTACATCTGCTGCCACAGGAACTCGATGTCCCACGGATCGGCGCCGAGCAGGATGGGGTTCAGATAGGTGTCGATGAGCGACTTCGTGACCACAGGCGAGAGCGCCGCATCGCCAAGGCCCACGAGCCCGGTGTCGGTGAAGATCTCGACCAGCACCCACCCATGAAACGCGAAGTTGCCCATGGACGCAGAGCGATAGCTGACCGGGTCCATCGGGTTAGTGCAGAAGTGCGGAGGGAGTGGCACGGTTTTGCCCTCCCATTGAACAACGCGTGTGCGAATCTCTGTGATCTTCATGAAAGTCTTTCTATGGTGGGGAGATCGTTGCTGCGCAGAGGTTGAATCTCGCCGCCTAGCAGAAGGATGGCAAGAAAGCCGACAAGGTGAAATGTTCCAACAAGCACAAACAGTGTGCCGTACCCGAATCCATGGCCGAGCAGGTAGCCAGCGACGATGCCAAAGATAGCGCCCCCAATAGCCCCTCCAAAGCCGACATATCCGGACACGGTACCGACCGCAGAAAGTGGAAAGATGTCTGCCGGCAACGTCATGATCAGGCCTGACCACGATTGCTGACAGAAGAAAGCGATGCTGAAAAGAAGGATCGCCATCTGCACGGGAACCAGCGGCACCAGCATGACTACAGGCATAAACCCCGCACTGAGACCCAGCGCAATCTTCCGCGATCGATCGAGTGAGTTCCCGCGGCGCAACAGATAGCTGGAAAGGTAGCCGCCAAGGAAGCTCCCGACACCCGAAGCGGCGTAGGGGATCCACGCATAGTAGCTAACCTGCTTGACGTCGAAGTGGCGCGCGTCATAAAGATACTTGGGAAGCCAGAAGAGTAGAAAGTACCACGCCGAGTCACTCATGAACTTGGCGAAGACGATCACCTTCACCTGTCGCATGGACAACAGCTGGCGCATACTTAGCTGATACGCGATCAGGCGTGCATCGAAAGTGTTGGCGGATAGAGTAGATACGTTGTCGCGATAGGAAATCGCCCACCACAGGACCCACGCGAGCCCGACAGCTCCCGACGCGAAGAAGACGGCCCGCCATCCACTATTCAGAAGGATGAAGCCAATGAGTGGCGGAGCAAGGACGGATCCCACCGCGGTGCCGGCGTTGATGAAACCTACGGCGGTCGATCGCTGTTCCGAGGGAACCCACTCGGCGACCACGCGCACTGCCGCAGGAAAACCTCCACCCTCTCCCATGCCGAGCAAAAAGCGCGCGATCAATAGCATGGCAAAGCCTGAAGCCACACCGTGCAAAGCGCAGGCGATCGACCACCAGAGCATAATCAACAGAAATCCGCGGCGTGTTCCAAGCCGGTCGAGCAGACGTCCGCCGATGACGTAAAGCGCAGCGTAGGAAACCAGAAACGCGGTCTGCAGATAGGAGAACTGCTGGTTGGAAATGGGAATATTGCGCTGGATCGCCGCGATCGCCACGGGCAGCGTCTGTCGATCGAAGTAGCTGATGGCAATCGCAGTTGTTACGAGCGCAACAGCGTACCAGCGGCGATCGAAGCTGCCGATGGAGACACTGCCGGATAGGCGACCGATGCGATTCATAGCAGGCCCTGAACTACCACGTTAGATGAAGCAAAGAGATACTCTCGCGAGGCAGTTCGGTGGAAAGCGTGACCTCGCCATCCTTCACATCCAGCCAGACGGGCGAGGTGAGGATTTGAAGCTGACCGGCAGCCTGCAGGTCAGCATATTGCTGCGACGTAGGCTTTTGCGGCGAACCCATCTGCTGCCATGCCGTGTAAGCGTTGCTATGCGTCTGGTCGATGCGATAGTGCTCGAGCAGAACACGGTGCACGCCGGATGGAATGCCGTGGATCGTGATGGTGGTCGGCGTCGCAGGAGCAGCCTCGTTGACGTCGTGGTAATTCCAGGCAAGAACGGAAGCCTCCTTATTGCCAAGCGTGGCGAAGGCATCAACGTCGGGGGTCTGTCGAACGCCGGTGCTGACCAGCGTGTCGAGCGATACTTGGCCCGAACTCGTGGTCTGAACCCGCTGTCCGGACATCATGCCGAACATGCGGAACACGTTAAGGATCGGCTTATCAATTCCATTCGTGGCCAGCGATCGGAACCCTTCGAAGTAATCCTTGTCCTCAAATTCAAACGACCAGCTTAGCATGGAGATCAGGTCAACGGCATGGCGATCCTGCAGTTGGAACAGAGCCTTGAACGCCGTCGCCGTATACGCGGGATAGAGCGTCCCGTTGCGATAGTTGTTTGCAGGGTTCACCTTGGACGAGCACGCGGCGCAGCCTTCCGGATCAGCCTCACTGATGATGATGGGCAGGTGTTTGAACTTCGGAAAGCTCGCAATCAGGGCAAAACCCTGGTCGGCATCGTTCAACTCGCGATTGATACCCATCGTAACTTTGCCGCCTTCAATTCGCGGCTGCCCCTTCGCGTGAAACGAAATGAAGTCCAGAGGAATCGCACCGCCCGTAGCCGCGCTCTTGCTCGTGCTGACGTGCTCGAGGAAGTTTTTGAGAAAGAGATTCGCTTTGGCATGGCCGGGGCTGGTGCTCGCGGGGCCGCCGACCTGGGCGCCGGGCAACGCAGATTTCACGCCCGCCACCGCATAGTCGTAGAGCTTAAAATAGTCCTCAGGCGTTGAATGCCAGTAGTCGATGTCGGGCTCGTTCCAGACTTCGAAGTACCACTGCAGAACCTCCTGCTTGCCATAACGCAGCACAAGGTGCGCCGTCACCACACGAACCAGCTCCTCCCATTTCTTGTAATCCTTCGGCGGATTATTTGACTTCCCGGAGATGGTGGACTGCGGATAATGTACCTGGTATGGCTCGTGGCGGTCGGGCAGGTCCGCGGCAAGATCCTTCGGCATGAAGCCCAACTCAACCAACGGCCGCACGCCGGCTGCTTTGTAGGCGTCGAAGATGCCGTCGAGAATCTTAAAGTCGTAAACCGGCTTCCCATTGGCATCCTCGCTGTACACGTTGGTCGAGCTGAACTTGAGCTCGGCACGCCCGTTACCCGAGGTGAGCAGATGATGCACGCGGATGTAGACTGGCGCGGGACTCAGATCGTGGAGCTGCTTCAGCAACTCGCGCCCATGCGTCATCGTCGTGTAGTTCGCTTCGTCGTATCCGAACCACCGGTAGATTGGTTTGTACGGCCCGACGCTGTGGTCAAGGTTGACCTGGATGCTGATCGGCGGCGCGCTTGAAGGCGGCAGCGGTGGTGGCACGATCCCCTGCGCCAACACCACGCCAACGCCCAACATCGCGAAGCTTATTCCTGCCAACGCTACCCATCGCATCCGCTTACCCGATGCCTCAATCATGTTCTCTTTCCCCTAACGTCAGAAGTCGTACTTGAGTGCGAATTGAATGTCGCGCGATGGAATGGACGTGCTCGTGATCTGGCCATAGGTGGACGTATCGACTGGCGTGGTGGACGCAGAGCTCGTGATGCTCGCGCCAGGCGCACTGAAGCTGGTCGTGTTGGAGATGTTGAAGAACTCCGCGCGAAACTGCAGCTGCGAATTGTGCGGCATCGCGAAGTTCTTGAAGATAGAGGCATCATATTGGCGATGCATGTCCGAGCGTAACGTGTTCGCGTGCACGGTGCCATAGGTATACTGCGCGGGTTGGACGTAGCAGGTGTTGTTGAACCAGTGAGCTAGCGAACGCTGGAAACCGGGTGTGCATCCGTTCGGGTTAAGATTGGGACGCTGCCCCCCAACGCCCGTGTTGGCGCGGTCGGTCGAGATAACGGGAGTATACGGAACGCCGCTGCGCAGCACGATAATGGTCTGAACCTGCCAGCCTCGCACCATTCCATCCACCACCGAATTCATGGCCGTGCCCGCAAAATGCGCTTTTCCAATGGGCAGACGGTAGCTGCCGCTGATCGCAAGATTCTGCGGTACATCGTACGGAGACAACGCATACTCATAGCCCAGGTTGCCGCCCAGCGCGGGCGCCTGGTTGAACTGCATGAACTTGGAATAGGTATAGGCGACGAGTGCCTGCAGGCCGTGGCTCTCGCGATGTTCCAGCTTCACCTGCAGCGAGTTGTAGTTGGTTGAGAGATCCTGCGTGTTGAACGTGATCGTACTCCACGGCTGATACGGTCGGCGTGCCTGGACCACCCCCGGGCCCGGTGCCGGATCGTTGAAGTCGTTAGTGCTGTTCAGATCGACTCCATGATTACCCACATATTCGATATCGAGAAGATCGTGCGCAGTAAGCTGCTGCTGCACGCCGAAGCTGTAGTGTTCGTTGTACCCCACATTGAGATGCAGTTTGGTGGGAACCAGCGACGGATTTGCTTGTGCGGACCCAAGTTGCGTACCAAGAAAGAAATTCGCGAGCGTCCGAGTCGGCGTTCCCTGCGGCTGGAAGACCGTCTCGTTCAACCGGAAGGGCAGCATGTTCAGGTTGAGCCGGCCGCCGGTTGTCTCCGGCTCATAAAACATGCCAAAGCCACCTCGAACAACGGTTTTCGTTGTCGCGGAATACGCGAAGCCTATACGCGGAGCCCACTGGCGCTTGTCAGTGTACGTGAGGTTTTGAGGAAGACCCGCAGTTGCCGCTGTCTGTATGTATTGTCCGAAGAACTGATACGCCACCGGTGCCGCCACCTGCGAACTAAGGTCCGGAACCGTTCCCGTTCCTCCGACAACAATCGGCTGAGCCAACGCTGGATCGAAAGTCCCGACCTGGCCCTTGTATCCGTTCAACCATGGGGAATATTCATAGCGCAGGCCAATGTTGAGGGTCAGCTTCTCACTCGCCCGAATGTCGTCCTGCACAAAGAACTGGTAGTACGTGCCCTGTCCACCGAAGTTTTGAGCAGGATACGCGCGCTGCACGGAGTACGGATAGCCGAGCAGGAAATCCGCATACGCATTACCCGTTTCGCTTCCGTTGAAGGTGAATATCCCAGCAAACTGTTCGCTGTCATATCCCAGCCACTGGTAGTAGCGGATCAGTGTTCCGAACTTAATCGAGTGCCGCCCCTCCAGCATCGTAAAGTTTTCCGTTCCTTCCAACGCCTTGCGGTCCTGCGACTTCGGCCGCTGGTCGAAGGCCGCTCCCTGCACCGCAGAGTAGCCGCTGAAGGAGTAATCCGGGAACGCTCCGCCCACCCCCGGCCGTAGTTGCGCCGACAGTCCTGTCACGCCGAACTTCGCATTCCAGTCCGGCCCCTGCAGGAACGCGGACAAGCGTACGTGGCTGGGCAGGTAGTGCGCCCGCACTTCATTCACCTTGTTGTTCCCAATATTTGTGATCAGTCCGGCTGCGATGTCCTGTCCATTCGAGGTGAGGTTAGCCAGCCCTAGCGCAGGGTCCGCGTTGGGATCCACCTCACGATTGTTTACATAGATCCATCGCGCAAACAGGCGGTTGGACTTGTTGATCTGATCGTCGATGCGAACCGTCGCCTGGTCCCAGTCGATGGCCTGCGAGGGAACAAAGCTCGCCGTTCCCGTAGGCGTGTTGGGCTCCGGAATGAACTGCTGAATCGCGAGCGCCTGCGTAGAGAGCCGGTCCATCGGTATGGTGTTGTTCAAAAACGGAAGACCGGTCAGAGGGTCCTTGATGGTCAGGCTGCCGAAGTTTCCGCCACGCTCCGCCACGCTCGGCACGATGTCGTTGAACACTTCGCCCTGGCGCAGGCGCTGGCCTTCATAATCCAGGAAGAAGAAGGTCCGGTCCTTACCGTTATAGAGACGTGGGACGGTTACGGGGCCTCCGAGATCCCCTCCAAACTGGTTCCGCTTGAGTGTCTGGCGAGTCCGCGCAAAGTAGTTTCGCGCGTCGAGCTTGTCGTTGCGAATGAACTCAAACAGGCCACCGTGAAACTGGTTCGTTCCACTCTTCGTGGTGGCGTTGAAGAACGCTCCACCGCGGTTGTACTCGGCCGAGTAGGGGCTCTGCTGCACGGAAAACTCCTGTAGCGCATCAATCGACGTCTGGATAAACGTCCCGCCCTGGTGCTGCTCGGAGACGTCGACGCCATCCAGCAGGAACGACGTCGCCGATCCGCGAATGCCGCTGATCACGTTGCCGTTCACGATCTCCGGCCGGATGGCGAGCGAGTTTCCCGTGGCCGCCTGCAGCGAAGCTCCGGGCGTGAGCTCGGCAAGCTGGTAAAAGCCGCGGCCATTGAGCGGCAGCCCGGTGAGCTGTTGGTTGGTAATGACCTGGCCCACCGTCGCCGAGTCCGTCGTGAGCAGCGGAGTCGCCGTCGTCACCTCTATTGTTTGAGAGGACGTACCAATGTTCAGCTTCAAATCCTCGCGAACAATCTGTCCAACCTGTACCTCGATGACCGAGGTGGTTGTCTTGGCAAATCCCGGTGCCGTGACACTCAGGATGTACTGCCCCGTCGGAACTGGCGTGATGACATACTCGCCGGTGCCATTCGTGACGGCGGTCTGCACAATGTTGGTCCCAGTATTCGTGAGCTTGACGCTCGCTCCAGTAATCACAGCTCCCTGGGGATCGGTTACCTGGCCGACGAAGCGACCCTGTTCCACCTGCGCTCCCGCAACACAGGCAAGAAATGCCGAAAACACGAGAACGAGGCTAGCCCGCAGGGCTTGAATCACTTTTCTATACATAGTCCCTCATCTTTGGAGCGCACTTTGCGCCAGCTGGGAGAATCCAAATCGCCGATAAAAGTAGTACCAATGACTTTGATCTGTCAATCGAAATTTCTACTTCGTGCGAGGAATTGTGTATTTTCCGCAATAAATGCCTTCATTTCTAGGTCAAAGACGCTTAGTCTAGCCGCGAAAGGTTGTACCTTTACGTGGCCGTTCTGTTAAATTTTGCTTTGACTTTAGAGGACCACCATCGCACTATGAGGTTATGACTGAGCGGCGTCCCAATACGACCCTGAGCGCGTCGGAGCACATCCTCAACAACAAGGAGGATCTGACGCATCTCCTGATACTGCGGTTCCAGCAGATGATGAGCGATGGGGTATTGCGTCCGGGAACCAAGCTCCCCCCGGAACGGGAGTTGGCGGCGCACTTCAACGTGGCGCGATCATCGCTGCGGCCAGCCCTCAAGGTGCTCGAGATCATGGGCGTGATTCAGCAGAAGGTTGGCGATGGAAGCTATCTCAATCGAGACGCCTCGTCGGTCCTCGCGGTACCGATGGAGTTTCTCTTTTTGCTGGACGATACATCCATCCAGGAACTCACGGAGCTGCGCTTCCTCATGGAGCCCGCGCTCGCGGCTAAGGCGGCCGAGCGCGCGAACTCAGAGGACATTGCGCTCTTGCGCCAGTCCATCACAGATCTGGAGAACAGCGAGACCGACCGCGTCAAGCTGGTCGCCTCCGACCTCCTCTTCCATCGCGCGATCTTCCAGGCGTCGGGCAATCGCCTCATGGGCCGCCTGTTTCATACCATCCATCGAGCGATGCTGAACATGATGATGGTGACGTCGCAGATGGTGGATCTGGAACATACGGTCGCGTTTCACAAGCCGATCCTCGCCGCAATCGAACAGAGGAACGCCGCTTTGGCCTCGAAGCTGATGACGGCGCACCTCAAGGACGCTGCGAATCTACTCGCCCAGACGCAGGAGCAGGAAAAAGAACGGCTGCTGCGCGATCACATTGCGACAACCAAGTTTGCGGTGCACAAAAATCTGCGCGACTCCCACGTCGCTCCCATCCGGAAGACCCGCCGCAGCGTCGCCGTGCGGCCCTGACAGGCGCGCCATCGTCGCCATACCCTACACTTCCGTTTCAGCCGACGCTGTTGCTGAGCGTGCCGATGCCGTCAATGGTGATCGCGACAACGTCGCCGCGCGCCAGCGTGAAGTCATCATCAGGTACGACTCCCGTGCCAGTCATGAGACATGCGCCTGTAGGAAAGCTGTTGTCGCGAAAGAGATAGCGTACCAGCTCTGTCATTTCGCGCTTGATCTCCGCGACAGAGGTTGAGCCAGCGAACACAACACCGCCGTCGCGCAGAATATTCACGCTGATGTTGGTTGTTCTCGGTAGCGGCACATCGGCCAGAAGAACACACGGGCCCAGTGCGCAGGAGCCGTCGTAGACCTTCGCCTGCGGAAGATAGAGCGGATTTTCCCCCTCAATGTCGCGCGAACTCATGTCATTCCCAACCGTATACCCGATGATCTCGGCGTTGGCGTTCAGGACAAGCGTCAGTTCAGGCTCGGGCACCGACCAGCTCGCATCGCTGCGAATACGGACGTTACCCCATGGCCCGATGACACGGCGCGCTGTTGCCTTGAAGAAAAGTTCAGGCCGCTCTGCAGAGTACACGCGGTCGTAAAACGTTCCTCCGCCAGCATCTTTGGACTCTTCAATCCGCGCGCTGCGGCTGCGGTAGTACGTCACGCCTGCAGCCCAGACTTCCTGCGAGCCGATCGGCGCGAGAACTTCGTCCTGGGCGGGTGCCGCAACCGATGGGCCCCCGAGCGCTTCGTGCGCGCGGTCGAAAAGATCAGGAGATGCCAGGAGATCGTCCCATGCGATTTTCCCGAAGCTTGCGCATTGCTGGACCGCGTTGTCGGTAACAAGGATGCCGCGCGTCGTGTTGTATAGCTTCATGCGTCTTCCTTTCGGGCGCTCTTGAGTTTGGAAACAATCATGTCAGTGTCGTACACACAACCGGCCCAGACCCCGCCTGAAGCCTGCACCAGCGCAGCCCAAAGGCGCGTATCGTCCGGCAGCTCAGGGTGCGGTGCAAGGTCGGCGCGCTGTGGACGCGCTGCAAGCAGGGCAGTCGCATCTCCGGTTGCGAGGACGATCCCATCCGCCTCCGCAATGAAGTTTACCGAACCTTGCAGCCGCTCTCGATCCACAACAATCTCGATGATATCGCCCTCTCGAATGCGGCCGATCGGCCCTCCTGCCAGCGCCTCCGGTGAGATATGGCCGACGCAGGCACCCGTCGAAACACCACTGAAACGTGCGTCCGTGAGCACCGCAACGTGCTTGCAGATCGGCAGTGCCTTCAGCGCGGAGGTGACCTGGTAAATCTCCTGCATGCCGGCGCCAAGCGGGCCTCCGCAGATCAGCACCACCACATCGCCGTGTCCGACCCCTCCGCTCTTGATGGCCGCGATCGCATCCGCTTCGGTAGTAAAGACCCGCGCCGGTCCGGTGTGGCGATAAATGTTGGAGGCGTCCATCAGGCTCGGATCGATCGAGGTACTCTTGATCACGCTGCCTTCCGGAGCGAGGTTGCCGACCGGAAAGCACACTGTGGGCGTCAGGCCGCTTGCCTTCGCACGATCGGGCGAGAAGATCACCTCCTGCGCCTCAATACCATCCAGCGAGTCCAATCGCTCGTGCAACCGGGCGCGCCGCTCACTGGCTTCCCACCAGTCGAGCGAAGCATCAAGGCTGTCCCCCGTAACGGTGGTCACACGAGTATCGAGCAGACCCGCGCGCCGCAGGTGCAGCATCACCTCCGGAACAGCCCCTGCAAGAAATACTTCCGCGGTGGCAAAGTTTCGCGGCCCATTCGGGAGCGCATCCACCAGCCGCGGAACTTCGCGATTGATATGCGTCCAGTCGGCCACCGTCGGATGGCGGAGCCCCGCCGCGTGAGCGATCGCGGGGATGTGCAGCAGTAGATTCGTGGAGCCGCCAAACGCTGCATGCAGGACCATGGCATTGCGCAGAGCAGCGTCTGTCAGGATGTCCCGAGTCCCCAGGCCAAGTTGAGTGAGACGAAGCAGCGCCCGGGCGGAGCGAGCAGCCGCATCGAGCCAGATCGGCTGGCCGGAGGCCGCAAGGGCAGAGTGAGGCAGAGCAAGGCCAAGAGCTTCAGCGACCACCTGCGAGGTCGCTGCGGTCCCAAGAAATTGACAACCGCCGCCGGGCGATGCGCACGCGCGACAACCGACATCCGCGGCATATTCCAGCGTGATCTCGCCCTGCGCGAAGCGCGCACCAATCGTCTGCACGCGCCCTGCGTCCTCCGACGGTCGGGCTTCGTCACTTTCCGGAAGCAGCGTCACTCCTCCGGGCACGAGGATCGCTGGCAGCGGACCGGAGGAAGCCAAAGCCATCAACATCGCCGGCAACCCCTTGTCGCACGTCGCCACACCGAGCACGCCGCTGCGAGTTGGCAGTGACCGCATTAGGCGCCGCAGAACCATGGCCGCATCGTTGCGGTACGGCAGCGAATCCAGCATCCCCGCGGTACCCTGCGTCCGACCGTCGCAGGGGTCCGTGACCGCTCCAGCAAACGGCGTGGCGTGCAGGTTGCGGAACTCGCGCGCCGCCTCCGCCACGAGCAGACCCACCTCCCAGTGCCCCGTGTGAAATCCCAACGCGATAGGCGTTCCATCGGCAGCACGAAGACCACCGTGCGTACTCAGAATAAGAAATTCCGGGTCGAGAAGTCTCTGTGGCTCCCACCCCATCCCGGCGTTCTGCGAAAGTCCAAACAGATTGCCGGACGGCCTGTTCAGCAGCATCTCTGCAGTAATGGGAATCTGCCCCTCGGGGCCGCGCGCGTGCGTCGCAGCAGACTCGAAGAGGTCGAGCGGCGCATCGAGAATGCTTTGCAGTGTAAGAACATCAGGCATGGCTCGTCTCCATTCGACCGGGAAGGCTATGGCGGGGAAGCGAAAGAGTAATACACGCGGACAACAGGAACGAAAGCGACATGAAAAGATACGATGCGTGCGCGCTATGGGTAAGTGCCTGCAGCAGGCCCACCAGGTATGACCCGACGAAGGCGCCTAACGCCCCAATGCTGTTCACCATTGCGAACACCTCGCCAGCCATCGCCGCCGGCGTGCGTTCCGGAACCATAGCAAAGAACGGACCGTATGGCGCATACATTGCTGCGCAGGCTACCACCATGCAGAGGAAGGCGACCGTGAAGCTCCTTCCGCCGAACAGGAACGAACCCATCATCGCGACGCCTGCGAGGAACAAGCTGGGCCACACAAAATCACGGCGGCGCATCACGCGATCGGACCAATGACCGACGGCGACCAAGGCAAGAATTGCGAAGACGTACGGCAGAGCGGAGAGCAGGCCCGTCTTTCCCATCGAGAGCGCTCCGCCCCGGTGAACGATGCTGGGCAACCATAGGACGAAACCATACACACCGACGCTCCAGCAGAAATACTGAGCGGAGAGAATGAGGCAATTCTTGCTCAGCAGGACACGCAGCAGGCTTGCCTGCTCATGCTTCTCCTGCATCATCGGCTGTTGGTCCGCGATGGCAGCTCTGAGCTGATGTAGTTCGTCATGTGGAACCCACTTAGCCTGCGCAGGCTCATCCCGTACAAACGCAATCCAGACGAAGGCCCACACAATCGCCGGAAGTCCCTCAAAGATGAAAGTGCGCTGCCATCCAAACTCCTGGATCAGATAGCCAGTCAACGCTGACATCCAAAGTACGGTGGTGGGATTGCCGAGCATCAGAATGCTGTTGGCCCTGGACCTCTCCGAGCGCGTGAACCAGCGCGTGAGCAGCAGCAACAGGGCTGGGAAGATCACGCTTTCGGCTACACCCAGCAAGAGCCGATCGGCACACAGCCAGAAAAAACTGTGGATCACCCCGGTAAGGGACGCCAGGCATCCCCAGACAATCAGCGCGAGGAATACGAGCCGTGTACAACTCATGCGCCGCGCGAGCAGCATGCCGGGAATCTGACATAGAAAGTAGCCAAGGAAGAACAGCGCCCCCAGCAGCGCTGTGCGTTGCTCATCGATCCCCAGCGTGCTGGCCAATCCCGCCGCTGCTCCGAAGCCATAGTTGGCGCGGTCCAGGTAAGCCAGGCTGTACGTGACGAAGACGAGCGGCAGGAGCAGGGCGCGGCGCGGCAATCGGTTCTCCTTAGCCAGAGCAATGAAGGTGCAGCGGAGTTGTCGACTGCGCCGCAATTAGCGACGCTCAAACATATCGAAGACTATCGGAAACCGACGCGGCGCGCCATAGGTTCGTTCCAGCCACGATCCTCACGATCGCATCGCGTATCAAATGTTTCGAAGCACGCACAGCGCAAACGCTTCGTTCGTTACCGCGGCGCTGGATACCTCTGCACGAAGTTCGTCCGCGGATTCAAAACCTCAAAGCTGCCGTCCTTCGCAGCCGTCAGTTCCAATGGATGGCCATCTTCTTTCCCATCAAGATTTGCGATATACCGCTCCGGCGTGTTGTGCGCCGCTCCGCCCTCGTCTGAGTAATGCAGTTGCCACAGCGTCTCCAGCCCCGGCGCCTTTGAGAGCGTTTCCAGGGTGGGCGTTGACCCTCCCTTCTTTTCGCCGTTGTCCATAATGGCAACCCGCGCATGAATCGCGTCGACCAGTGCAGGACTGGAACTCTGATACCAACCATGGTGAGAAACAACAAGGATGTCTACTCGCCCAAGTTTGTTGTCGGGGCACATCAACTGCATCTCTTTGTCCCACGTAAGATCGCCGAGATCGAGAATCTTCAGTTTGCCGAACGTGATCTCAATCCCTAGTGAGCGAGCGTTCTCCGTCTGATCGGCCGGACGCACTTCAGACACCTTGCAAAATGGATTCGGAGCTCCGGCGCCCTGCAAAGGTTTCTCAATCAGCGCTCCATCCGCGCTAATTACGCGCGCCGTCATACCTTCAATCGGCAGCAGATCGCCCGGATGAGCAAGGATCCGCTTCGATTTTCCGGAAGCGAGGACCTTCTGGTACTCGGCGTAGCCATGCTCCGTGATCCCATGATCGAGCTCGCGGTTCGGACCGTGATCGATAAAGGTGCCAACAGGAATGCGAGCGACAAGTTGTGGAACGCCCCCCACATGATCTTCGTGATAATGAGTCAGCAGCACGTAGTCGATGCGAGAAAGACCAGCTTCCTTCGCCGCTGCAACAATGCGATCGGCATCACGCCCATTGTTATCCTGCCAGCCTGTGTCGATCAGAAGCGATTGCCCCGCGGGGGTAACAAACAGTGTGGACTGGCCGCCCTCCACGTCCACGAAATAGATCTTCAAGTGGCCAGCGGTGTGGCCGGGCGCCGCGGCTGGAGCGGGCGCAGCAACCAATAGGCCAGAGGATAAAACTGCAAGCAGTGACAACGTGGTCCGCAACGAAATCATATTGTGACTCCTTACAGCTTCATCCTTCGTCAGTTTCCTGGCGAGACTCGTGACCCTTCGATGGAACCGTGGCGCGCAGGGCCCCCGTCGAGATGCCGCCATCCACCAGCAGCGTCTGTCCCGTAATGTAGCGGCTCGATTCAGACGCGAGAAAGACAATCGCGCCATCCAGATCGTCCGGCGCCCCCGGACGCTTCAGCGGTATGCGATCGATCAGATATTCGACCCACTCTTTATCCTCGTAGAGAACTTTATTCTGCGCGGTCTGAAACCAACCCGGCGCAAGGCAGTTTACCGTGATGCCATGCTTGCCCCAGTCGTCCGCAAGGCTCATGGTGAGTTGACGAATGCCGCCACGGCTCGCCCCATAGGGCGCCAGCCCGGCATACCCAAACACGCTCGTAACCGAACCGATGTTGATGATTCGTCCGTAGCCACGCGCCGCCATGCCCTTGGCAATCTGCTGCGCAACAAAGAAGCTCCCGCGAAGATTAGTATCGAGGATCAGATTCCAATCCTCCCACGTCACCTCGAACGCAGGCTTTCGCACATTGCATCCCGCGTTGTTGATCAGGATATCGATGCGCCCGCAGCCCGCCTCGGCAGCGCCAGCCATGGCCTCAATGCTGTGCAGGTCGCGTACATCCAGCGCGAGCGGGAGCGCCCGCCTTCCCAACGCTTCGATCTCCGCCACAAACGGATGCAAGTCGTCTTTCCGGCGGCTGGTAACAATCAGGTCCGCACCCGCCTTCGCGAGCGCTCGCGCAAAGTATTGCCCAAGCCCGCGGCTGGCGCCAGTTACCAACGCCACCTGCCCGGTAAGATCGAACAGCGTCTGCATCATCGCTCGCCTCTCCCAGCTCCGGAAGAAGGCCCCATTCGCGGGTCCAGCACAATCTTCATCAGGTTCGGTTCACGCGAGTGCAGGCGCTCGAACCACGCAGGCCCTTCAGCCAAAGATGCGACTGCCGTGATCAATGAGTCCACTTTGATCTTTCCACTGGTGATCAGATCGATGGCCTGCTGATACTCCCCGGCTGAAGCGCACGAGCCCTGCAGCCGTATCTGCCGCGACACGACTTTCTGAAGAGGGAGCATGACCGCCGGCGAGATGTTTCCCACCAGCGCGACCGTTCCACCCTTGCGCGTGCAATCGATAGCAGCCGCGATCGTCTCCTCTCGGCCGACGGCCTCCAACACCACGTCGACGCCCTTGCCCTTCGTCGCCCGCAGAATCTCAGCTGTTAGAACATCGCCGGAGCCCAAAATCGTTCGATCGGCTCCAAGCTTCTCCGCCAGCGCTAGTCGCGTAGCGTCCAAGTCGCAAATATATATCTGGGAGCACCCTGCGGCGCGAGCAGCTTGCAGAAGCAGTAAGCCAATCATTCCCGCGCCAATCACCAGCACCGTCTCGCCGCCCTTCATCTCCGCAACCGCAACGCCGTGCAATGCCACTGAGACAGCCTCAAGCATCGCTGCCTCCGGAAAGGAAAAGCTGTCCGGCAGTCGATACGCGATGCGAGCCGGAACGGCAAGCAGTTCTGCAAAAGCACCCTGCCGTCGAAACTCCTTGCACGACACACCAATCACCTGCCTCTGGTTGCAGAGATTCACCTCGCCCTTCAGACAGTACTCGCACCGCCCACAGTACACAGTCGAATCGAAGGTAACGCGATCGCCGGGCTCGAAGTCGTGCACCTCCGCACCAACCGCGACCACAACACCCGCAGCCTCATGCCCCATAATGATGGGCGGAATCCGTCGCCCTGTTGAGCCATCATAGCCATGCACATCGCTGCCGCAGATGCCGCAGGCCGAAACTTGAATAAGAATCTCATCGGCCTCTGCAACAGGAGCGGCCACGTCATTCACTTCCAGATGGTTATACTCCGACAGAAGCAACGCTCTCATAACACCTGATTCCCGCATGAACTCCCGCAAGACCCGTCAATAGTGTAAGAGAGTAGCACGGGATTGGGAGGTCTTTGAACCTGCCCGCACCGCTCACTTGAATCCAAGCACTTCCCCAGTGCAAGCCGGTACCTCTCTGCTCTCCACGGGGCTACCGCGTGAGAGTCGTGACCACCGCAACCTGGATTTCGTATACTCCGCATGGCGAACCAACTCGCCAACAACGCTTCAAACGCACTCTAGCCATCCGATTCACGTTCAGGACAATATCTGACGACGCTGCCAAGTCCGCCTCGCAACCCACGTGTGCCACGGCGCCGATGGCGCATCGCGTGGCTGCTCGGTCTTGGCGTTCTCGTCAACTACTTCGACCGCGTCAACCTCTCCGTATCGCATGCGGCACTCTACACCGCCTTCGGCATCTCCAACGTCACCTTCGGCTACCTGTCCGGAGCCTACAACTGGACCTACGCGATGTGCCAGTTGCCCGTCGGCGTATTGCTCGACCGATTCGGCGTGCGCCGCGTCGGCCGCATCAGCATTCTTCTGTGGAGCGCTGCTTCCTTTGCCGCCGCAGCTACAGCAGGTGTGCGTGGATTCTTCGCAGCCCGCTTCATGCTGGGCGTGGGCGAAGCGCCAACCTTCCCCGCCAATGCCAAGGCCATCGGCCTCTGGTTTCCCTCCAGCGAAAGAAGTTTTGCTACTGCGATCTTTGATGCGGCAGCGAAATTCGCCTCCGCCATCGGCGTTCCCGTCATCGGCATGCTGTTGCTGAAGTTCGGCTGGCGCTGGAGTTTCGCCGCCACCGGCCTGGTAAGCCTCGCCTACTTCGCGCTGTTCTTCAAGACCTACCGCGATCCGGACGACGATCCGGCTCTCAGCGAAGCCGAGCGCCAATATATCTTCGAAGCCGCACAGCCGCTGGCTCCGCACAACGAACCACCGGCGTCGCTCGGCTACCTTCTTTGCCAACGCAAAGTCCTCGGCCTCGCCATCGGTTTTGGCTCCTATAACTACGTCTTCTATCTCCTGCTTACGTGGCTGCCAAGCTATCTCTCGGCCGCGCTCCACGTCGACCTGCTGCACTCATTTCTTTACACCAGCGTCCCGTGGCTCTTCGCAACCTTTGCTGATCTTGCGGCAGGCCTGGGCTCGGACGCCCTTATCCAGCGAGGCTGGGACCCGAGTCGCGTGCGCAAAACGGTTCTCGTCTGTGGAACCACCTTCGGCCTTGGCATCCTCGGAACCGTTCATGCACACACGGCTACCCAGGCGCTCCTTTGGATCAGCATCTCCATTGGCGGCCTTTCCGCAGCCGCGCCGATCGGCTGGTCGCTCCCCTCCATGATTGCGCCGCGCGGCAGCGTCGGCACCGTTGGTGGCATCGTCAATCTCTCGAACCAGATCTCAGGAATCGCCGCTCCCATCATCACCGGGTACGTAGTCGCCGCAACGAAGTCTTATGCTTGGGCATTCGGTATCTCGGCCATCTACCTGCTCCTCGGCATCAGCAGCTACATCTTCCTGCTCGGCAAAATCGAACAAGTCGCTCCGCAGTCATCGCGAGCGGCCAGCAGAGATTGAAGACCGCGCCATCCACGGTCACTGGGCGGCGATCTGCTGGCAGGCAGCAAGAACAGTCACATCGCCACCCTGGTCGAACGGCATTCGCGTTTCGTCCTCCTGGCTAAGGTGCCAAGCAAGGACACGGCGACCGTCGTCGTCGCTCTGAGCCGGCAGGTACGTAAACTCCCCGCCTCGCTGCGGCGGTCACTGACCTGGGATCGAGGATTAGAGTTGGCCAGCCATAAGAACTTCACCATCGCCACCAAGGTCAAGGTCTACTTCTGCGATCCGCAGAGCCCATGGCAGCGCGGCTCCAACGCAAACACGAATGGACCGTTGCGACAGTACTTCCCCAAGAAAACCGACTTGTCCATCTACTCCCAGGCCGACCTCGATAAAGTGGCTCGGCAACGCAATCAACCCCCGGAAACGTTGGAATTTGATACTCCAGTGAGTAAACTCCATGCCAGTGTTGCACTGACCCGTTAAGACCGCCCCGTTTTTCGGGCACTTCGTTGCTCAAGTCGAATCTTGACAGCCATTCAGTGAGCGCATCAGCTTTCTCTAAACAATTGAAATCTCCCGCCGTTCACTAATCTGTCTTCAATTCTGTACTTAGCGAATTACCATCATTGCCTTTCACCCTAAGATAAATAGCCTGGGAGGGAGGAGCCAAATGTCCACCAGAGTCACTTACGGTCGCTAGAATGCTGAGCAATAGACGTTCCTGGACAACCAGCGATGCCTCATAGGTGCGGGATTTGATGTACGCGAATATTTCCACTTGAAATGACCCTTGATTCAGACCGATAAGGTTCACGCGATCTGTCTGTTTCTCAACATCCCTGGCTTCAGTGAGCAGAGTCGTAATATTCCGAACAATCTGTTCTATCTGGGTACTAGTGGTGTCGTATCGAAGGGACAGGACGTGATGGAACCAGAACTTGTCTCGAAGGGCGAAGTTTTCGGAGCTTAGCTGCGCAATCTTCGCATTTGGAATCGAGACCACGGTGCGATCGCGAGTACGAAGGCGAGTTGCGGATAGCCCGATATCCTCGATCGTCCCGAGTTGATCGGCAACGCGGCAAAAGTCGCCGACACGTATCGATTCGCGGGTGATGATCGAAATGCCGCCAAACAAATCTTCCAGTGTTTTTTGGGCTGCAAGTGCGAGCGCGATCCCGCCGATACCCAACCCCGCCACCATCTCGGTAACATTTACCCCGGCTCCGCTTAGCAGGAGCAGAACAACTGCAAACAGAACCAATATCCTGAAGAGTCTCCGGGCGAGGGTGATGACAGCAAGTTTCTCGGTCTTGCCCGCGGCCAAAGATCGCTCCGCCGTCGCGTTCGACACAATGTCAAAGAGCCGGGCCATTAGCCAACCAAAGCCCAGGGTGGCCAGTATTCTGGCACCCGCGGTCCAATAGGCTCTGCCAAGCGCTGACACGGACACTGTCTCGACGCCCCACGCGGCAAGCGACAACAACAAGAGTCTGACTGGCTGGTTCAGCTGTTGGATTGCACGTTCTTCGTCCTGAAAATGCCCTCTGCTTAGGAAAAGCTTAAGCACCCAAAGCAACAGGCGAGTCACAAGGGAAGACAGGATCAGTGCGAGGAGGATGGCCGCAAGGATACTGATCCAGCGCCACAATGGAAGACCGAGTACTTCTTTGCGTGCGAGCGGCGCGGGAAACAGTCGCGAAACGTCGGACGTCTGCAGACGAGAATACGCACGAGGTATCTTGCTTAGGGTGTCGGAAGAAAATAGCCAGATGGCAGGCTCGCCCGGACGTTTTACGCGGTCCAGAAATATCTCCAGCTCGCCATCTCGCGTCTTCGCGGTGCCCACACTTTCGCGGGTCTCACGCAGGTCGTCGTGAACATCACCCTGCGAATTCCGAGACAGCCTGCTCACACTGGAGGAGAGCCCGGCATCGAGCACAGCCTTCAGTTGTTGCGCCAGCACTTCCGCCTGCGCCTCAGGGAGTTTCGTATCTAGGTATTGAGCGGCAACGGCCAACTTGTTGCCACTCACTGCCTGCAAAAAGCCGATCACACACCCATACGGTGTCGAACGTCCCAGCGGATCGACTTGAGGTGCCTCGATTTGAGCGGGCGCCTCCTCCGGTTTCGCAGGTTCTGGAAGGGTCGGCGGAGACTTGAGGGCCTGAGCGTGCACGGTAGTCGAAGCATGACCGACATGCGGTGTTTGCGCGAATGCCCCTGCGACCAGAAGCACGAGCATAGGCAACTGCAGCGACAGAGATAAACCGATCGTTTGTCTTGTCATAGATGTCCTCGCTCGCACAGCCGCCGTAGTGTGATCGATTGAGTGCCCCAGCCGGTGGCGTCCTTTGTGCTCCACCTTACATCACGAGCTTATACAACAGCTTCAAAACCTCCTTCAACGGCATGACCGTTAGAAGCAGCGGAGTCATCGGGATCAGACATGCTAACGCCAGATGGATTGGCGTGCGACCCTTCACCGGCAGGATGTTCATTTTCTCTACGAAGCCAAAACTGTTCCCTAGATCCGCGAGCGATTGAATGTCTCCGGTTGCAAGCAGAGGCTCGTCTGATTTTTGAGACGAGACAATCCATTTCTCGTGAAACGAGGAAGTATATTCCGTCCCCAAAGTGCCGTACTGAAGCAGGCCTCGCTGTTTTGTCCTGAGGAGTATCGGCGTGAACACCACGAGCGGCGCCAAAACAATGAGTACCGCCAAAATAACGTATAGAGCTATGGGTGCAGCCAATTCTGGTAGCGGGACTTTGTCATAGACCACTCGTTCTGCGGCTACCCCGGATACGGCGATTGAATAAGCCAACAGGACGATCCCGAAGTACCGCTGGGCGCTCCCCGTGAAAGCAAGACCACCGGCCTCATCGGGATGTGTGGGAACCAGCACGAGATTCAACTTGCTCATGCGCCAAAGGAACTGCGCCCAGATGCACTGCCTCCAAAGCCAACGCAGCGTCAGAAACTGGAACAGCGGTACACAGAACAACGTGAACCACCAGCCAGACCAGGTGAGCGCAACACCTGAAGTAGTGCGCAATGCGTACCAGGTGGAAACATGAACTCCGGTAGAGATCAGTGCGATAGCACCGACGGCGCATGCGAGTATAACCATCAAAAGCTCGGCGGTTCTGGAGTCGCGCAATGCTAGTCCATCGTTAGCCGCCGCGTCGAAGCGCAGAAAGTCCTCCTCTGTCACAAGTCCCGAGGTGCCGAAATGGCGAGCCGCATGTGCCCAATGACGCCCCACGATTGGTTCCGCTATGAGCAGAAGCGGAACACTCAGGAGGAACCTCGTGTGAACGGAGAAATCACGCAGAAAAGGCACCGCAATGCCGTGTCCGACTGCGTTGCCCTGTACGGCCGAGAGCGCGAACAACGGAATCCACGTTGCGCCGATCGCGATCATTGCCGTTCGCACTATCTGAGGCGAACGCTCTCGGATCAGTCCCAGGCGCTGCTCAATTCGATAGGTGGGACCTCCCTCCGTGAAGGAAAAGTCCCGGCTTGGATCGCCCATCTCGCTACGCATTGGCCTCTCCATGGAGCGAATTTTAGGTCTATCTTATCTCCTACGCGGAATCATTGTGCCGAGAACCCCTGCTTGATGCGTTGTAGAAGTGAAATCAACTAGACTCGCCGCAATAGCAGCACGGACATACCCCCGCATCCGCCGCATGGAGGACAAATCGGTGATGAAGTTCCAACCAGCTGTCGTCAAGCTTGCCGTCGCCCTGTGTTGTCTCTTGTTTGTCACGCCCTCGTTCGCACGCGAAAAAACGGACGTGATCATTATGAAAAACGGCGACCGCTTTACGGGTGAGATCAAAGGGCTAAAGGCCGGCGTGCTCTACGTCAGTATGAAATACATCCTGGGAACAAGCTCGATCGAATGGTCGGAAGTAGCTCGCGTGGAGAGCAAGCAGCTCTTCCTCGTAAAAGCGGAAGACGGTTCGGTATACACGGGGACACTCAACACCACCGGCGCCCCCGGTGGAAGGCCCGTAACGATTGAGGTTGCAGAGGTTGCCGGTAAGAAGGTCGAGATTGATCCACCACAAATCGTGACGATGGACGTGACTTCTGATCGAGTCATCGAGCGGTTTAACGGCACCATCGCTTCGGGAATCATCTACTCCAAAGGCAACCAGTCGACGCAGTACAACTTGGGCGCCCAAATCAATTACCCACGGGAGCGCTGGGCCGCAGGTGCAAGCTTCAGCTCCACCTTGGCCGATAGTACCGGCGCCGACAGGTCCACCCGCAACCAGTTGAATCTCGATGCCTTCCACCTTATGCGCTCAAAGAACTGGTTCTACGATGGAGTTGGCGTCTTCCTGCAAAGCTCCGAGCAAGGCATCAACCGACAGGCCACGGGAGGCGGGGGCGTAGGACGGTTTTTGAAGAATACAAACCAGACGCAAATTTCAGTCTTCGGTGGCTTTGCAGGGCAAAATACAGCCTATGTAGACACCCCGTCGCAGAACATTGCGTCGGGTCTGATCGCGGCTAACATTCAATTCTTCCGATTCAATAAAACGAATGCAACGGTAACAGCCTTTCTATTGCCAGCCATCTCACAACCTGGCCGTGTGAAATTCAACTTAAACGCGACGTATTACCTCAAGATCGTGGGTAACCTCGACTGGAATGTGTCGTTCTATAGCAACTTTGACAGCCAGCCACCCAACCACCTGTCCGGCAGTGACTTCGGATCCACCTCAGGCCTGAGCTGGAAATTTGGGAACAAGTAAAGCGAATTGTTTCCAGTCCGCTAGCGCATAGACAGTCGCGGCATGACGCTTTATAGCGCACCAGTGCGCTCTCCTTCGACGCAATCTCCGGCATGTCACATTTACCAACCGACCTGGCTTTTTACAATCCGCAGGCAACCTTTTGAAAGCTGTAAGTTTTAACAGTTTCCTGCCCCTGTGAGGACGGTATATCTCTGTCTTTTGCGGGCCTCCCATGCGCCAGCAACAGGTGGGTATACGTTGCGCGACGCTGGGTACGTTGACCTAGAGGCCGATCAAAGATTGCTCGCGGGGAATCGGCACGACCTGAACGCGAGATCGAACGTCAACGACACTCAACCGGCGCGAGGGAAAAGACAATGGCGGATAAGAAGAAACAACCATCGAGCAAGCCGAACATCCTTGTCATCTTCGGTGATGATATCGGACAGTCCAATATCAGCGCGTACACCCATGGCCTGGTTGGATACCAGACACCCAACATCGATCGCATCGCCAAGGAAGGTCTGATCTTCACCGATTATTATGCAGAAAATAGTTGCACCGCCGGCCGGTCATCCTTCATTACTGGCCAGGCTCCGCTGCGCACAGGACTGTCCAAAGTGGGAGCACCGGGAGCGCCGGTCGGCCTGCAGCCAGGAGACATCACGATTGCCCAGGCGCTCAAATCGCAAGGCTACGCGACGGCACAATTTGGCAAAAATCACCTCGGAGACAAGGATGAGTATCTGCCCACCGCGCATGGTTTCGATGAGTTCTTCGGAAACCTATACCATCTGAACGCCGAAGAAGAACCCGAGCGTCCTTACTGGCCCAGGAACGACAAGGCGTTCGTGAAAGCCATGTCGCCGCGCGGCGTGTTGCACACGTTTGCTAACGGAAAGATCGAAGACACCGGCCCGCTCACAAAGAAGCGGATGGAGACAATCGACGACGAGACCAGTGACGCTTGCGCGGCTTATATCAAGAGGCAGGTCAAGGCGGAGTCTCCCTTCTTCGTGTGGATGAACTTTACGCGCATGCACGTATTCACGCATGTCCGCGAGTCGATGCTGGGGCGGAGTGGAATGCCGGGCAATGAATATGCCGATGGCATGCTCGAGCATGATGAGGACGTTGGCAAATTGCTCGACACGCTGGACGAACTGAAAATCGCCGACAACACCATCGTGATTTACACCACCGACAATGGCCCGAATATGTTTAGTTGGCCTGACGCCGCGATGACTCCGTTCCGCAGTGAAAAGGATTCAAACTGGGAGGGTGCGTTCCGCGTGCCGGCGATGATCCGCTGGCCGGGCCACATCAAGCCTGGCACCATATCGAACGAGATCTTTTCGGGTCTCGATTGGTTCCCGACGCTACTGGCCGCCGCCGGGGACGAAGGCGTGACCGAAAAACTGCTCAAGGGCTGGGCCCCCGAGACGGGCGGAAAGAAATTCAAAGTCCATCTCGACGGCTACAACCAATTGCCCCACCTCACAGGCAAACAAGCGAAAAGCAATCGCAACGAGTTCTACTACTTCAACGACGATGGAGACCTCGTGGCCATGCGCTGGGGCAACTTCAAAGCCGTTTTCTCAGAGCAGCGCGCGCAAGGCAACGCACTCATCTGGGCCAACCCCTTCACTCCCCTCCGTCTGCCCAAGCTCTACAACCTTCGCATGGATCCATACGAGCGGGCTGACATCACCTCCGATCAGTATTGGGATTGGGAGGTAAAAAACGCCTACCTTGTCGGCGAAGCAACGATGAAGGCATCAGTGTTCCTCGAAACCTTCATCGATTACCCGCCCAGCCAACGGCCCGCGAGCTTTAGCGTCGACCAGGTTCGCAAACATGTGGACAAGAAGATTGACGAAGCCTTTGCAAAACGTGGCCTCGAGTAACGGCACGCTGCCAAGGGATCCTGACATCAACCCACAACCGTCGCGCCATGAAAACTCTACTGGCGCGGCGGTCGTAACATTTCTCGCGAGGGCAAATCAATGAGCATCACGAACAAGCCACCCACATGGTCCCGGTATGAAACTCCCTCTGAAGGTCATCACGGATCAACTGCCGAACGAAGGCGGAACGAGGTTTTACTGCATTGCGTGGGGCTCGTCATCATCGGGGCGGCGACCCTTTGCGTTCCCGCTCGATCCGCCGTCCCGGTCAACAGCGCCAGCCAGGCCGACTCCAAGGATGGCTCCGCAATCGAGCCAGGCGCCATGGATGCACTCAACAAAATGGGCGTCTACCTCCGCACCCTGAAATCATTTCAGGTCGTCGCGAATATCACGACGGACGACGTGTTGGATGATGGGCAGACGATCCAATTCAGCAGCAAGGCCGATCTCGTTGCCGCACGCCCCGACCGATTCAGAGTCGAGGTCACCGACGATGACGGGCATCGATTCTTTTTCTTTGACGGCAAGAACTTCACCATTTACGGGCAGGTCGTCAATTACTATGCCACCGTTCCAGCGCCGCCGACGATTGCCAAACTTACGGACGACCTTAGCGACAAGTATGGAATCGAGCTACCCTTATCGGACCTCTTTCAATGGGGCACGGACCCGGATGCGCTCCGCAGAATCAAAGGAGCCATTGACGTCGGTCCCAGCTCCGTCAACGGTATCACGTGCGAGCATTACGCTTTCCACGAAAAAGATATCGACTGGCAGATCTGGATCGAGCTTGGAGAGTTTCCTCTTCCGCTCAAGTTAGCTATTCGCACCCTCACCGACGACGCAAAGCCACAATATACTGAGACGCTCACGTGGAATCTTGCCCCCTCCTATAGCGACGATTCATTCACCTTCGTTCCACCCCCTGGCGTTGCACGCGTACCACTCGCCGAGCTCAAAACCAAGTCCATGGAGAAAAAGTGAGGGAGCTTATGAAGACATCTATTTCAGTCGTGATCGTCATGGTCATCGCCATCCTCATCGGTGGACCGTCGCTCCAGGCACAGCGCTATCGCGGCGGTGCTCGAACCAATGTCAACCACAACACCAACATCAACAGGAACACGAACATCAACGTAAACCGGAACGTGAACGTCAACGTCCATGGTGGCTACTACGGTGGCTACTATGGCGGTGGATGCTGCTACCATCCCGTTGCAACCGCCGCAGCCGTCACGGCCACTGCGGTAGTTACAGCTGCGGTTGTTGGGTCGATCGTGCACTCTGTACCGCCGTCCTGTACGTCGGTCATCGTGAACGGATTGGCCTACCAACAATGCGGTAGCACCTGGTACCAACCCCAATTTTCAGGAACGTCGACAACCTACGTCGTGGTAAATCCTCCTCGATGACCGAGATCGCTTCTCCGTCCGGCAAATATGCAGCAGAGGAGGCAGTTGAATGGCTCACTATGCCCGATTCGCGCGGTCGGTTCTTTCCGTGGTCTTGCTTGGCATGACTGGAACGTTGTTTGGCCAACAGAAGCCGCAATGGCTGCCCGGCCAGGTTGGCCTGAATGCGGGGGTTCTGCCAGCACCCGGCATCAGCTATGTCAACATGGCCGTTCGCTATAGCGCGGGAAGGTTCAACGGCCCATCCGGAAACGCTATCCTGACGAATGCGATCAGCGGTAACTTCACCGTTTGGGCCGACGAGAACATCGTCTACTACGTCTCAAACGTAAAGATCCTCGGCGCCCATCCCGCGATGGCTCTCGGGATTGTGCCGGTCAACGGATTTCTCACCGCTGACGTTTTGCCGAACTCGAACAACGTCTCAGTCTCCGTTGGAGGCAGTGGTCTTTCCGATCTCTTCGTTGAACCGTTCGCACTGGGATGGCATCTGAAGCGAGCGGACATCCAGGCGGTTGAGGCCATCATCCCCCCAACAGGTCGCTATACTCCCGGCGCATCCGATAACGTCGGCACAGGCTATTTCGGTAATCACGCGCAAACGGGAACCACCGTCTACCTCACCAAGAACCGAGGAACCACCGCAAATTTGTTCACCGACTGGGAAGTTCATGGCGCCAGGCCGGGCACCAACAACACCAACAAAACTCCAGGGCAAGCCTTCACCATCGAGTGGGGCTTGGGACAGGTTCTTCCGCTCAAAAAGAACATGAGCCAACTGCTGCAGATCGGCGCCGTCGGATACGACCAGTGGCAAGTGACTGCTAACTCGGGTACGGTACCGATCCCCGGGACTGATCAAGTGATTTCGGCGAGTGGCATCCCGTTTTATTCGGTCCACGCTGCGGGAGCGGCGGTGAACTACATCCTGCCGGCGAAACAGGTCACTGTGTTTTTCAAGTACTACGATGAGTACAAGGCATACTCCCACTACCAGGGTGACACCATCGTGTTCGGCGGAACCTGGACGTTTTTAATTCCAAGGCCGCCGGCTCGCGGAAAATAGGGTGTGGGCCGATCTCGAGGTCCTTGTGCGAGGATCGGATAGCGCAGCGCGATGCGCGTATGCTGGCCGGGAGACGATATGGGGTCGCAACTTTCGAACGAAGTTCCGAGCGAGGTCACGCATCCCGGCATGGTCTGGATACCGGGCGGAACGTTCGCCATGGGATCCGAGGCTTTCTATCGTGAAGAAGCGCCTGTTCATCCAGTGAGCGTGGATGGCTTCTGGATGGACTGCTACGAGGTCACGAATCAACAGTTCGCGGACTTCGTGGAGGCGACGGGATACATAACGCTTGCAGAGCGCCCGCTAAATCCAAGGGACTTTCCGGGCGCACCGGTTGAGAATCTTGTGCCAGGCTCCATGTTGTTTCACAAGGCTGATCGGCCCGTCGATCTAAGAAACTACGGAAACTGGTGGGGCTGGTCTCCGGGTACAAGTTGGCGCCACCCGTTGGGGCCGGAGTCTTCGCTGGAAGGTCGGCTGGAACATCCGGTAGTCCACGTCTCGTACGATGACGCCGAAGCGTTCGCAACGTGGGCGAAGAAAGATCTGCCGACCGAAGCAGAATGGGAGTTCGCTTCTCGCGGCGGCCTTGATGGAAAGAAGTTCACCTGGGGCGATGAGGACTCGGCCGACGACAAGCCGATGGCGAACACGTGGCAAGGTGAATTTCCGTGGCAAAACCTGCTCCACGATGGCTATGAAGGGACTTCGCCGGTCGGATCGTTCCCGCCAAACGGCTACGGCTTGTATGACATGGCCGGCAATGTGTGGGAGTGGACCAGCGACTGGTTTGTCCCGCGCGTTGGCGACGAGATGAAAAAATGCTGCGGACCTACCTCTAATCCGCGTATTTCCTCGCCCGAGAAAAGCTACGACGCCAGTCAGGCACAGTTTCGAATTCCGAGGAAAGTGGTGAAAGGCGGCTCACACCTCTGCGCACCCAACTACTGCTTACGTTACCGTCCTGCGGCACGCCAACCGCAGATGATCGATACCAGCATGAGCCATATTGGGTTCCGCTGTATCACACGGTTGAAGTAGAACGAAGATGCACCTGAATTGATCAGAGTCTCCGTCAACAAAGAAGGACTCATAAGGTCAAGGCTGTCATCTAGCGCGGTCGACTACTTCACCGTCCTGGTTGAGCGTCCCGTAATCGGTTCAGACATCTCCAAGGTCGATCCCGATCGCCATCTCGGCCGTCGAGCCGCCGCGTGCAACTTCCGCGACAAGGTGATACGCGGCCTTTTTCATGGGGTCAGTCTCTCCGATCCTCGCGACTTGCTCGTTCGGATCTTCCGCAGGTTCGTCGGCGGGGAACCGCAGTTTCCCATAACGTCAGCGGTCTCCACGGGTCGATGCAACAGGTGTGATATCAACGCCGTTCATTGTGCTGTCCGTCGGCTCCGAAATGATGGGCGAGCAACTCCCGCGACCGCCGCTGGCCCTCTTCGGTCAGCAACATCGACTTGGCCTTACTTTTAGGGTCTGAGATGTAGCCGCGTTCGTGCAGTCGATCCAGGACACTCCAATCGTGGCTCTTCGCCGCCCGGCAATCGGCATCAACCGTAAGCCACCACAGAGGCAAAACCATCTCTTCCACCTTCTCACGGTCGTACTCAAAGTCCGCGAAGTTCCGCGCCTCATTGGAATAAGGAGGTGGTGGCCAGAGACGGGATCGAACCGCCGACGCCGGCCTTTTCAGGGCCGCGCTCTACCACTGAGCTATCTGGCCTTGGCATGTTTCTGCGCGAACGCAACCCTCAGGCAGCCAAGATCGCCCGCCGGGCTCGTGCGTCTCAACTTCGCCTGCCTGTCAGGAGGGAATTGCGGCAACATCGGTCGATGGCGCCTTCGAGATCGTCGACCCTCAGTATAGCAATCCCCGGCCTCCGCGCCAAACCCCGCGCCCCGAACCGTCCTGCTGCGCTATCCTTGGACAACTTCTTTCGACCTCTCAGGCAGGCACGCATGACACGCGCTCGTATCGCTTTCGCACTCGTCCTCGCCACGACGCTCTCCCCCGCCGTCGCTCAGAATAAATCCGCAGCTCAGAATAAATCCGCCGCGTCGCAAGCTTCCGGCGAAGCTCGCGCCGCCCGCGCGCTCGAAGCCGCCAAAGCCATGGGCCCCGGCGAACTCTACGCCTTCCTCAAGCCCTTCCCCAAGGGCGCCGACCTCCATATGCATCTCTCGGGCGCGGTCTACGCCGAAACCTTCCTCGCCGAGGCCGTCAAAGAAACACTCTGCGTCGACCCCGAAGCCCTCAAGCTAACCCTGCCCCCCTGCAATAAACCTCTCCTCCCAGCTTCCGTCACCCTAACCAACCAGCCGCTCTACGACAGGCTCATCGACGCCTTTTCGATGCGCAGCTATGTCCCGTCCTCCGGCTGGAGCGGCCACGACCAGTTCTTCGCCACCTTCCCCCGCTGGGACGCGCTTGAGAAAGCCACAGCCGCCGAATGGCTCGACGAAGTTGCCACCCGCGCTGCCGCGCAAAACGAGCAGTACCTAGAAATCATGCAGACCCCGACATTCACCCACGCCAGGGGACTCGCCAGCCAGCTCGGCTGGCCAGCCGACGCGACCTCGAGCGTAACGCCCGACCAACTCGCTGCCATCCGCGACGAGCTCTTCGCCGGCGGCCTCCGCGATGAAGTTCCCGTCGACGTAAAGGAGCTGGCCGACGCGAAAGCCGCGCGCAGTGCCATCGAACATTGCGACTCACCAGACCACGAATCCGCTGCCTGCGGAATCACCATCCACTTTCTCTACCAGATCCTGCGCGGCTTCCCACCCCAGCAGGTCTTCGCGCAAACACTCCTTGGCTTCGAAGTCGCCTCCGCTGATCCGGCAGACGTAGTCGGCATCAACTTCGTTATGCCTGAGGACGGCCGCATCAGCATGCAGGACTACCACCTCCAGATGCAGATGCTCGACTATCTCCACAGCATCTATCCCAACGTCCGCATCTCGCTGCACGCCGGCGAGCTCGCCCCCGGCATGGTCCCACCCGCCGGCCTCAGCTTCCACATCCGCGAAGCCATCGACCTCGGCCACGCGCAGCGCATCGGTCACGGTGTCGACGTCCTCTACGAAGATCGGCCCGACGCGCTCCTAAAACAAATGGCTGACCAGCACATCATGGTCGAGATCAACCTCACCTCCAACGCCGGCATCCTCGGCATCGAAGGCAAGGCCCATCCGCTCCACGCCTACATGGCCGCCCACGTTCCCTGGGCGCTCTCCACCGACGACGAAGGCGTCTCCCGCATCGACCTCACCCACGAGTACGTCCGCGCCGTCGAAGATCAGAACCTCACCTACTTCGACCTCAAGCGCTCCGCCCGCACCTCCCTCGAGCACGCCTTCCTCCAGGGCGACAGCCTCTACGCCGCGCCCGACGACTTCGCTCATCGCAACCCCGCCTGCGCCGCCCCCACCACCCCCACCGGCGAGCTCACCCCCACCTGCAAAGCCTTCCTCATCGCTAACGAGAAGGCGGCTGCCCAGTACGAACTGGAATCCCGCTTCGCCGCATTCGAGGCCTCCATCCACTAGCTCCACCCATACGCTAGACTGAATCTCGCAGCAGTAACCAGCAGGAAGGGAAGTCCGATGAAGCGCGTTCTCTCGGTGGTGTTCCAGTTCATCCTCTACCTTGTCGTCTTTGGCGTCGGCTCGCTGCTCCCGGCTTTTGGCATCCTTCCCATGTGGAGCCTCTCCACCGGCCCCGGCCGCGTCTTTGTCCTCGACGGCCTGCTGCTCACGCTTCTGGTCTATAGTGTGATCCTGCTCATCGCCTCCGCCCGCAAGCGGCTCCCTCTGGCTCTGCCCAACGCGACCATCGCGTTGGGTCTCGCCCTGGTCTTTGGCCTGCTCATGAAGTTCGGCTTCAAGAGCGTTTAGGTTCTCCGCTTTGCGCCGGATTTGATAAATCCACACTCAACTTTCAGCCGGCCAAACTCCGCGATTACCATTGAGTACTGTGCCAAAGTCGGTTCATTTCCCACTTTCCCTATTTGAACCTTGGTAAACTAAGGTGGCAGGAAATTCTGTCGGCAAGCTGATATGCGATCCGAAAAGCTGATCGGACTACGCTTTTTGCCGATGAATTTCCTGTTTGCGTTAGTAGTGCCCGGGCCCCGTACCTTGCTCCGCAAGAGGATTTCCTTTAGATCATGAATCAAACGTCTACTCCCAGCTCTCGCCCCCAGCAGTCCCCCTCCTTTGACATCTCCGCGCGCAAGATCGCTTACTTCTCCATGGAGATCGCCCTCGCCAAGGCCCTGCCCACCTACTCCGGCGGCCTCGGCATGCTGGCTGGCGATACCCTCCGTTCCGCCGCCGATACCGGCGTGCCCCTCGTCGCCATCTCGTTAGTGCACCGCCGCGGCTACTTTGAGCAGCACCTCGACTCCCACGGCCAACAGAGCGAGAGCGATGTCGTCTGGTCTCCCGAAACGACTCTCCCCTCCGCCAACCAGACCGTCACCATCATCCTCCAGGGACGCGAGATCACCCTCCGCGCCTGGCGCTTCGACGTCATCGGCCACACCGGCCACATTATCCCCGTCTTCCTGCTCGACGCCGACGTCGACGGCAATGACCCCTGGGATCGCCGCCTCACCGACCATCTCTATGGTGGCGACACCTATTATCGTCTCTGCCAGGAAGCTATCCTCGGCCTCGGCGGCATTCACCTCCTCCACGCCCTCGGCATGCAGCCTGAAGTCTGCCACATGAACGAGGGCCATGCCGCGTTGCTCTCCATCGGCCTGCTCGAATCCCTCGTTGCCCCCGCTCCCCTCAGCGCCGCAACCGATGCCGACGCCGATGCCGTCAAGCAGCAGTGCATCTTCACCACCCACACCCCTGTCCCCGCAGGCCACGACAAGTTCGGCCTCGACCAGATGATGCAGATCCTCGGCCAGGAGCGCGCAGCCACCATCGAGCGGTTCGGAGCCCTGCACAACGACCTGCTCAACATGACCTACCTCGCCCTGCGCTTCTCGCGCTATGTCAACGGCGTCGCCATGCTGCACGGCAAGGTCTCGCAGCAGATGTTCCCCGAGTACACCGTCCACTCCATTACCAACGGCGTTCACGCAGCCACCTGGCTCTCGCAGCCCTTCCAGCAGCTGCTCGACAAGGAAATCCCTGAGTGGCGCCACGATAACCAGTACTTCAAATCCGTCTACGGCATCGAGCCCGAAGTCATCGAAGCCACCCACCAGCCCAGCAAGGTGCGCCTCTTCCAGACCGTCAAGCAGCGCACCGGCGTCGACCTCGATCCCAACGTCCTCACCCTCGGCTTCGCCCGCCGCGTCGCCACCTACAAGCGCGCCAGCCTGATCCTCCACTCGCCTGAGCGCCTCATCGAGATCGCCAACCGCATCGGCGGCCTGCAACTCCTGATGGCCGGCAAGGCTCACCCCGCCGACAACGCCGGCAAGGGCCTCATCCGCGACATCTTCTCCGTAGCCGCCAAACTCGAGTCCAGCAAGCTCCGCATCCTCTACCTTGAGAACTACGACTGGGATCTCGGTGAGCAGCTCACCAACGGCGTCGATGTCTGGCTCAACACGCCCCTTCGCCCCTACGAAGCCTCCGGCACCAGCGGCATGAAGGCCGCGCTCAACGGCGTTCCTTCGCTCTCCGTCCTTGACGGCTGGTGGGTCGAAGGCTGTGCCGAAAACATCACCGGCTGGGCCATCGAGAACTCTGAAGACGAGGCCGTCGAAGCCGAGCGCGTCTACCATAAGCTCGAGTACTCGGTCGCTCCCGCCTTCGCCGACAAGGCGCACTGGGCTGCCATCCGCCGCCACTGCATCGCCATCAACGGCACCTTCTTCAACACCCATCGCATGCTCGGCCAGTACGTCTCAAACGCGTACTACCCGCCTTCGGCCTCCATCGCGGCTTCCAACCAGGTCGTCGTCGACGACGAAGCGCGACTCGCCGTCCTCGCCTAACCCTTCAGGAGACCTCCAATGCAAGCCGGCGACCTAGTCGAAAATTTCACCCTGCCCGATCAGGACGGCAACCCCGTCAGCCTCTCTGACTTCGCCGGCAAGCCCGTCGTCCTCTTCTTCTACCCCAAGGCCGATACCCCCGGCTGCACCATCGAAGCCTGCGGCTTTCGCGACCACTTCAAGAAGCTCCAAAAGGCCGGCGTCGTTGTCCTCGGCATCTCCCGTGACACTGTCAAAGCCCAGAAAAAATTCGCCGAAAAATACGACCTCCCGTACCCCCTTCTCGCCGACGCCGACCAGACCATCTGCAACCGCTTCGGCGTCATCAAGGAAAAGAATATGTACGGCAAGAAAGTCACCGGCATCGAGCGCACCACCTACGTCATCGGCCCCGACCAGAAGCTGATCCACGAGTTCAACAAAGTCAAGCCCGAAGGCCACGCCGAAGAAGTTCTCGCGCTGCTGAAAAAGTAGGTATGTCCCCCTCGCTCAGCCCGGCAACTCCCATGGAAGCGACTCTGGCAGCAACAGCAGTAGTCGCCGCCACCACCGGCCTCACCCTCACCTACGCCGCCCTAAGCCCCGGCTCGCAACTCTTCGGCCGCACCATCATCGCCGGCAACGACCCCACCGAAGTAGCCCTCACCTACGACGACGGTCCCAACGACGGTGCCACCGACACCCTACTCGAACTCCTCGCCGAACACAACGCTCGCGCCACCTTCTTCATGATCGGCCGCTTCGTAACCCAGCGTTCCGAGACAGTCCGCCGCGTCCACGCTGCGGGCCACCTCATTGGCAACCACACCCAGACCCACCCCTGGCTCAGCTTCCAATCCTCCCGCGTCATCCGCCAACAACTCTCCGACTGCAACCGCGCCCTGGAAGACGCCATCGGCGCTCCCATCCACTATCTCCGCCCACCCCACGGCGCCCGCCGCCCCATGGTCTTCCGCGCCGCCGAAGAGCTCGGCCTCAAGATCGTTCAATGGAACGCCATGGGCTATGACTGGCAACCCATCTCCCCCAACCGCATCGTCGCCAACGTCACCCGCGGCCGGGCGCGTGCCCAGCGCCACCACACTGGCGCCAACATTCTTCTCCACGACGGCCACCAGCAGGATATCGGCGCCGACCGCTCCTCCACCGTCCAAGCCACCGCCGCGCTCCTCAACCTCTTCGCACGCGAAGGCGCACGCACCGTAACAGTCGATGCCTGGGGCTAATTGGTGAAGAGGAAATGGTGCGCCCGAGAAGATTCGAACTTCTGACCTACAGCTTCGGAGGCTGCCGCTCTATCCAGCTGAGCTACGGGCGCACATTGCACATCAGCACCCCGCTTGTCAGGCTGTTCCGGCAAACCCCACACCCGCCAAATCGGCGCCAATTCTGCGGGAATTGCGGTCAACCCAAGCAGGGAACTCGCACGACCCATCATACCAGAGCCCCCGCGCCGCCCTCACCCGTTTGACCCGCCCCGCTCCCGGATAAAGCTCTCCGGAGTGCCATCCGCGGGATTCACGAACACGATGTCCTTCGGGTCGCGCCGCGGTGCGTCGATCGCCAGAAAGACCACAGGCCCTTCCAATATCTCCGGCAGCGCGTGCACGGTGCGCCGCTTGAAGACCAGCAAGTCACCCGCCGCAAACTCGCCCTGGTTGCTCGCGTCTTCCATCCAAAACGTGCCCCGTCCCGAAAGCACATACAGGTGCTCGTCGCTGCCCACGTGATAGTGTGGCGGCGTCGCCCGATACACCCGGAACACTCGCACACTCGCCTCCGCCTCATCGGTCAGATACGTATCCAGCAGCAGCGTCTCCGCAGTATCCGGAAACGCCCGCGCAATTTCGTTCAACTTGAAATGGTGAAAGCGCTTATTCTCCGGCATAAATCTCCTTCGCTCCCGATACTGCACTCAGCCTGCACATGGCAGGCACTCTTTAGGATGTCCGGGCCAGCTTTGAGCTTCAACCGCATCAAGCTTCAACCACGTCTGACCGTAATTCTGCCACCCCAGCCAGCTCCGCCGCATCCAAAATCCAGCCGCATCGGGTTCCTCGTCGAACTCGCCTCCTTCCCCGTCACCACCATCCAGGAGACTCATCGAATGATCCTCAGACTCCGCAGCGCAATCGTCCCTCTCTTTCTCGCCGCAGCCTCCGTCCCGCCTCTCCTCGCTCAAAACGCGCCCCTCAAAGTTCAGCCCGGACAGCGCGAAGTCCTTCTCCAAACCGACAAATCCTGGAACGGCAAGCCGTACACGCATTACCCCACCGGCCCCGTGCAACTCACCACGCTCAAGGTCACTCTCGCGCCACACACCGCTCTCCCCTGGCACACCCACCCCTTCCCCAACGTCGTCTACGTTCTCTCCGGCACGCTTACTCTGCACGACAAGGCCAGTGGCAAAACCCTCGTCGTGCATCAAGGCGAGGTCGTTGGTGAGTCCGTCGACGACGTCCACCGCGGCGAAGCCGGCGACCAGCCCGCTGTCCTCATCATCACCTACGCCGGAACCCCCGGTGTCCCCACATCCGTCCCCGCCAAGGGCGAAAAAGCAGAGTATTAAATCCCATCCTGAACCCCCGCGACTAGTGTCAACACACAACCTCGCGGGAGTACCATTGCAGCCATGAAGAATCCCGCGCGTTGTACCTCGCTCTTTCTCGCCCTCGCCTTCGCCGCAACCCTCACCGCCTCGGCCTCCGCTCAAATGTCCACCATGGACGCGCCAGCCAAGCAGTCCGACGGTCCCGCCAAGCCCATGCTCAGCCCTGCCGCCCAGACCGACGTCACGATCGACGGCACCACCATCACCGTCCACTACAACTCGCCCGCCATGCGCGGCCGCGTCATCATGGGTGGCCTCGTACCCTACGGCAAGCCTTGGCGCACCGGCGCGAACCCCGCCACCAGCTTCGTCACCACCGGCAATCTCAAGGTCGGCTCTCTCATGGTGCCCGCCGGCAGCTACACGCTCTTCACCCTGCCCGGCGCTCCCGGAACTCCCTGGCAACTCATCATCAGCAAGAAGACCGGCGAGTGGGGCATCCCCTATCCTGAAGGCGACGACCTCGGCCGCACCGAGATGCACCTCGCCAAGCTCCCCTCCCCGCAGGAGTCCATGTCCATCACCTTTGAGAACACCAAAAAGCGCTCCACCGAGCTCCACGTAAAGTGGGAAACCACCGACGTCTCCGTAAAAATCGAAGCCGCCAAGTAATTGTCCACGAACCTCGGGTGCCCCAGGTCTCGCTTCTGAGACCTGGGTTCTCACATCCCTACCCAGTCGCGACCGTCAGCCTTCCTTCTGCGCCCGCCTCGCATCGGCTTCATCATTCAGCTTCTCCAGCGCCGAGGCCACCAGTTCCTTCGCCCCGCCAATCCCCGCCAGCACCGCCTGCAGGTCCATCTTCGGCAGCGCCGGATTTCGCTCGCTCTTGCAATACACCCCATGCTGACCCACCAGCACCATCGCGTCCGTCAGCACATCCAATGCCACAGCCAGCCGCCCCCGCGCCTCCCCGCGCATAAACTCCTCGCGCTCCAGCTCCTCGCCGCGCGCATAGAAAACATCCCCATGCCGATAGAACGGCGAGCCCTTACCCGAGCCTGCGCCAGCCTCGCCCACTACCACTCCTTCGCAGCGCTATCCGGCGTCAACTCCGTCGATGCCACCGGTGCCTTCCAACGCAGCACCGGCTTCCGCGCCGCCGTAGTCTCATCCAGCCGCTGAATCCGCGTCGTATGTGGAGCCGTCGTCACCAGCTCAGGATTCTCCTCGGCCTCGCGCGCAATCTGCTTCAACGCATCGACCAGCAGATCAAGCTCCTCACGCGACTCGCTCTCCGTGGGCTCAATCATCATCGCCCCAGCAACCACCAGCGGAAAGCTGACCGTGTACGCATGGAAGCCATAGTCGATCAGCCGTTTGCCCATGTCGCCCGTCTTCACGCCATTCTTCGCCTGCAGCTTATCGCTGAACACAACCTCATGCAGCGACGGCGATTTATACGGCAGCTCAAACGTTCCATCCAGCTTCGCACGCAGATAGTTCGCGTTCAACACCGCATCCTCAGTAGTCTGTCGCAACCCATCCGGCCCATTCGCCAAAATGTACGCCAGCGCCCGAATAAACATCCCAAAGTTCCCGTACCACGCCCGAACGCGCCCCACACTCTGCGGCCGATTGAACTCCAACCCCAGCGACCCATCAGCCTTCACCTTCACCACCGGCGCAGGCAAAAACGGCTCCAGAATCTTCTTGCAAGCCACCGGCCCCGACCCCGGCCCACCGCCTCCATGCGGAGTAGAAAACGTCTTGTGCAGATTCAGGTGCATCACATCCACGCCGAAGTCTCCCGGCCGCGTCTTCCCGCACAGCGCATTCATATTCGCGCCATCCATATAAAGCAGCGCGCCCTTCGCATGCAGAATATCCGCAATCTTGTGAATGTCTTTCTCAAACACACCAATGGTTGAAGGATTGGTCAGCATCAGCGCGGCCACATCTTCATCCACCATCCGCTCAAGCTCATCCAAATCCACCATCCCCAAAGCATTCGACTTCAGATTCGCCACCTGGTATCCGCAGATCGCCGCCGTAGCCGGGTTGGTCCCATGCGCCGAGTCGGGAATAATAATCTTCTTCCGCGCATTCCCGTTGGCCTCGTGATACGCCCGCACCATCAGGATCCCGGTAAACTCTCCCTGCGCCCCCGCCGCCGGCTGCAGCGTAATCGTGTCCATGCCCGTAATCTCCACCAGGCACTCCGACAGCAGTTTCATAATCCCCAGCGCGCCCTGCGACAATGACTCCGGCTGATAAGGATGCGCCTCGGCCAACCCCTCAATCCGCGCAACCGTCTCGTTGATGCGCGGGTTGTACTTCATCGTGCAAGACCCCAGCGGATACATCCCCAGGTCAATCGCATAGTTCCAAGTCGAAAGCCGCGTGAAGTGCCGAATGATCTCAATCTCCGACAGCTCCGGCATCACGCCCAGCCCATCGGTCCGCACCGAATCGCCCAGCAGGGAAGCAGCATCCACCGCCGGCACATCCAACTGCGCCAGCCGATACCCCTTCTTCCCAGCCGAAGACTTCTCAAACATCAAGTCCTCATTCTGATTCACATGCGTAGTAGCCTTCTTCGGTGTCCCAACAAACTTGTCGCTCATAAGTTCCTCAAAAAATAATCAGTGGATCGCCCGCAATGCCGGAAGAAAACTGAACGGCTTCCGGACCCTCATAATCTTCTTCGCGCAGGGAAGTGCGGAAGATCGTTCCATTCTCAAACTTGATCTCCAGCGCCACGCCCTCTTCAACCGACGTAGTTTCCGCCGGTTCGCCAATCTGCAGGCACAGCGCGTCGCGATAGCCCGGCTCGCCATAGGCATAGGAGCCTTCGCCGATTTGCGCCCCCGCTGGAACAAATACTTCAGGCCAGATAAACAAAGTGAGCCCGGGACCGTTGAAGTCGAACTGAACATAGTCCTGCACGAACGTCACGGAACTCAATTCCTCTCCCTCAATCGCGCTGATATCCACTAGCCTTCCCTTCGAGCAACCCGAACTACCGCGCCAACAATCCAACCGGCCAACGCGTACGCCAAAAACTGAACTCCAACTTCAAGCCCGCCCACAACCAAACAAAAGAGTCCGCCGCCCTCGCCATGGAAACTTCCGAACACCGCGGCCGGCCAAAGCAGCAGCACCCATCCAGAAGCCTCCACGTTGCTCTCAATCAGCACCAGCATGACCAGAACGCCCAGGCATCCCCCGATGATCGCGCCCTTCGTACTCGACGTCATCGGGTATCTTGCCACGCCCATCTCCTATTTCACGCCGACAAGCTCCTGGGCCCGCACGCCTGCCAGCACCTTCGCCGCTGCATCCATCTGCGCCTTCGTCGTCAGCTCCGTCGCGCACCACAGCGTCGCGCTTTCGCCCAGCTCCGGATACCACTTCGCCAGCGCTAGCCCGCCAACAATCTGCTTCTCCAGCAGCTTCGCATTCACCGCGTCAGCAGACTCCTTCGTCGTCAACACAAACTCATGAAACCGCGGCGTGCCATCAAACTTCGTCTTCGCGCCCGCGTCCAGCAAGACCTTCCGCAGATAATCCGCCTTCGCTAAATTCTGCTCCGCCAGCTCCCGCAATCCCTGCTTGCCATACACAGTAAGAAAGATCGTGACCATCATCGCCACCAGCGCCTGGTTGGTGCAGATATTGCTCGTAGCCTTCTCCCGCCGAATATGCTGCTCGCGCGTGCTCAACGTCAGCACCCAACCGCGCTTGCCATTCGTGTCCTTGGTCTCGCCAACAAGCCGTCCCGGCATCTGCCGCAGAAACTTTTCCTTGCAGGCAATCACGCCGCAGTACGGTCCGCCAAATCCAACCGCCACGCCAAAACTCTGAGCCTCCAGCGAAACAATATCTGCCTCCACCGGCGCCTTGATCACGCCCAGCGAAACCGCCTCGGCGATCGAAACAATCAGCAGCGCGCCCTTCTTATGCGCAATCTCCGCAATCGCCGCGACATCCTCCACCGTCCCAAAGAAGTTCGGCGACTGGATCAGCACCGCCGCCGTCTCCTCCGTGATCGCCGCGTCCAGAGCCGCCAAATCCACGCGGCCCGTCTCGGCAACATACCCAAACTCCGTAATCGGAATCTCCTGGTGCTTGGTCACCGTTGCCAACACCTCGCGATACTCCGGATGCACCGTCCGAGCCACCACCGCGCCCTGGCGTCCGGTTACGCGGCAAGCCATCAGCACGCTCTCCGCCGCGCCCGTCGACCCGTCGTACATCGACGCGTTCGCAATCTCCATCCCGGTCAGCTCGCAGATCATCGTCTGGAACTCAAACATCGCCTGCAACGTGCCCTGAGAAATCTCCGGCTGGTACGGCGTGTAGCTCGTCAGAAATTCCCCGCGCTGCACGAGCGAATCGATAATCACCGGACGATAATGCCGATAAGCCCCTGCCCCCAAAAAGCTCGCGAACAATTTCCCCGCCGGTTGCGCAGCCAACTCATCCGCATCGCCGCTCGCGACGTTCGCACCAAACGCACGAAACCGCTCCAGAATCTCCGACTCTGAATGCTGCCGTGGGATCTTCAAATCCTCCGTCAGCCGATACTCCGCCGGAATCGTCTCAAACAAACTCTCAATCGTCGGCACGCCAATCTCGGCGAGCATAGCCTCGCGATCCGCAGGCGACTTTGGCAAATAACGCATCAGATAACCTCAAATCTTCCGGGCAGGCCAAGCAGTCAGCGACTACCCGCTTCCCACATTCCTTAGTGCCCAGTCTCTTCCGCAACAAACTTCTCGTACCCAGCCGCATCCAGCAGCGCGCCCTCTGCCGACTTGTCCTCCACGGCCAGCTTGATGATCCACGTCGTATTCGCCGCCGTATTAATCGTCTCCGGCGCATCATTCAGCGCAGAGTTAATCTCCGTAACCACGCCACCCACCGGCGAGTACAAATCGCTCACCGCCTTCACGCTCTCGACCGAACCAAACGTAGCGCCCGCGGCGATCTCCTGCCCAACCTTCGGCAGCTCCACAAACACAATGTCGCCCAGCGACTCCTGCGCATAATCCGTAATCCCGATCGTGGCGTTGTCGCCTTCCATCAGCAACCACTCATGCGACTTCGCATACTTGTACGTTTCCGGATAGCTCATTCGTATATCTCCAAACCTCTATTGTAGAAGACCGCGTTGTGGCTAATTGGTCCTAAATCTGGGGGTTAACCAGCACTGTTCCCCACTTATTCCACTCTGTCCCACAGGCGCCGCACGTTGCTCCGCCCCATAAAATCTGTTGCAACGACTTTGACTTTCGCACCCGCGCTCCGCACGATGGACAATCACTGATTGGGTCCAAGTTGATTCCCCAGCGATTGCGCGCGACGGTGCCATAAACAACCGGCACCATGCCGATTGAAAGCAGTCCGAAGAGCCACAGCAGGAACACGATCTCTCTTGCCATCAGACCACCTCAGGAGCAGCAACCGCGGCGCTCGCCTTCGCCCGCTTATAAAACGGCGTAGCCACAACCACGGCTTTCACCTTCTGCCCGCGAACCTCAACCGCAACCTCGGTTCCCGGCTCCACGTAACTCACCGGCACATACGCCAGCGCAATATTCTTCTTCACAAACGGTCCCGGACTTCCGCTCGTAACCTCGCCAATCCGCTCGCCCTCAAGCGAAAACACCGGATATCCGTCGCGTCCAATCCCGCGCTCGACCATCTCCAACCCCACCAGCCGTTTCGCCGGCCCGCCGTTCTCCTGCACCTTCGCGAGCGCCTCGCGCCCCACAAAATCCACGCCCTTCTCCATCTTGCAATACCGCCCGAGATTCGCCTCCCACACATTCAGCTCATCCGAAATCTCATGCCCATACAGCGCCATCGCCGCCTCCAGCCGCAGCGTGTTCCTCGCTCCCAGCCCGCAAGGCATAATCCCAAACTCTTCGCCAGCAGCCAACACCTCGCCCCACACGCGCGCGCTCGTAGCCTCATCCGCCGGCACATAAATCTCGAACCCGTCTTCGCCCGTATAGCCCGTCCGCGCGATCAGCACGTTATGCAATCCGCACACCTGCCCCCACGTAAACCAGTAGTTCTTGATCGGCCCCAAATCCACCGGAGTCAGCTTCTGCAACGTTGCCTGCGCCTTCGGTCCCTGGATCGCAATCTGCGTGTAGTAGTCGCTCACATCCGTAATATGCAACCCGCCCATCCCGCCAATCGTCTTCCGAACCCACTGCACGTCCTTCTCCCGCGTCCCCGCATTGATCACGATCAGGTAATCGTTCTCGCCCAGCTTGTGCAGCACCACGTCGTCCACAAACGTCCCATTCGGATAGAGCATCGCCGAGTAATGCGCCTGCCCAACCTGCAGCTTGCTCGCGTCATTCATCAGCAGCTTCTGTACCGCGGCCAGCGAGTTCGGTCCCCGCAGCTGAATATCTCCCATGTGCGAAACATCAAAGACCCCCACGCCCGTCCGCACCGCCATGTGCTCGTCAATCAGCCCGCGATACTGCACCGGCATATCCCATCCGCCAAAGTCCACCATCCGCGCCTTATGCGCATGGTGCGTAGCATGCAGAGCCGTCCGCCGCAGCGTGGGCGCAGGAACAGTAGGAAGGTAATCAGAGATCGTTTCGCTCGTGCTATCGCTCATAGGGTATGTGCCTTTTCCAGCCAGCAGCGCGGCTCATCTGGCCGCCCGGGCCCCCTCAAACGATACCAAACCACCCCCACCCCCGGCGAACCGCGCTTTCGCCCTATCAAGGTTTTCTCCTCCCACTCTCGCCGTCCACGCAGGACGCTACTTCCGCTCGCGCAACCACGCCCGCACAAAATTGCTCACGCAGAAATAAGCAAACGCCGCGCACGCCACCGCCAGCACATAAAACTTCACCGCCGCATGCGACCCCACCGGCAAATGCACCGCCGCGCGTTCCTTCCACGCCCCCTGCGCCAGGAACATCGCGATCAGCGCGAAGAACAATCCCGTCACCTGCAGCCACACCACGCTCGAAAACCGCGCCACCGGCGTCCATACCGACCGACCCAGCCTCCCTGCCTGCTTCTTCGTCTGCGCCACGGTTCTCTGTGTCTGCGCGACCGTCCGCTGTGTCTGCGCCACCTTCTCTGCCACCCGATCAACCGGCACGGCAGGCTCTCGTCGTGTTTCCGCCCGCGCCGGTGCGGGCGTAGTCGCCGCGTCCGCCGCCTTCATCACCGTCTTCGCCGCATGCCGGGCGCCATACCCCAGCGCGCGTCCGAACCGAACCCTGTCCATGCCTCCAGTGTACTGTCCCAACGTACCCCTTCCCCGTCTCTTGCATCTAACGCGTTATGACCCTCACAGCGAGGGTCGACAGAGCACGCAAAGGGGCAAGCATGAAGAACATGGTCTGGTTGGTGAGCGGTTTGGCAGCAGCACTCGTAGGCTTCCTCGTCTGGGACCGCTCGCGCGCCGAGCCGGTAGAAGAGCTTGCCCACCGCCTCGAGGCCGCCTGGGCCGACCATCACACCGTCGTCTAACGACTCAGATCCTCTCCCAATTCCCATTTCAGAACGCGGCCGAACCGATGTGGCCTTGCGTGAGTCCTCCCGCGAAATCCGGTCTTCCCTCCCAGCCGTTGTCCTTCATAATGGAGAAGGAAGGGAAGCACGAATGAAAAAGCTCGTTTGGTTCATCGGTGGCATGGCCGCCGCCGCAGCAGGATTTCTGGTCTGGAGCTCCACCCGCTCGCAGGCCATCCACGAACCCGCCTACTACCTCGACGAAGAACCCTCCGACAACGCAACCTTCGTCTAATCCGCCCGGCCCACCCCGCTTCATCCCCCTCTCCAACTCCGGCCAGCCAGCCTCTGCGCCATGCCTATCCGCGCGTTTCGGTAATCTTTCCTGATTCCAATCCAAAGCCGGACTTGGCTTCCACACGCCCTCGGCGTAATCTTGATCTAGAAGGATCTTTACCCGCAGCTGCCGTTCCCGCTGAGTCTGGCAGGGAATACCCAATGCGTGGGATGGGCATTCCAGCATCCGGGGAAGCAAGTCTTCTACTTGTTTCCCAACGACGGGGAGGTGGCATTGAATCAACAGGTCAAAGACCTTATCCAGAAACTGGGCGAAGCGATCCACGAGTCGGTCAGCGAGTCTGACCAGATTTCAACGGTCGTCCGCGAAATTCGAGAGCAGGGGTTCGACGTTCTCCTCATGCTCGAAGCCACCATCGGTCTCAACGAGGTCGAAGACGAACCCGAGACCATCGACGCCGAACTCGACGCCGACGACGCCTCCGGCCCCTTCACCCGCAACGACCTCTCCTTCCTCAAATCCCTTCGCATCTCCACCGAAGAGACGGAGCGCATCGCAGAGAATGCGGAATCGGCCGGCGAAGACGCTTCTCCGGGCGCTTAACGAACACGATTTGCCAAGAATTTCTCGCCGCTGATACTCTCGGGCGTCGTGGATGCCGTAACATGCATCCGAGCAGAGTGCATGCGACTCACAACGTCGCACAGCCGTTCGAGGAAGCTGGACCATGAGAGATACCCTAGGTGTTTTGCTTGCCGGTGGAGCTGGAGAGCGTCTCTTCCCGCTCACTCGCGACCGCGCCAAGCCCGCTGTTCCCTTTGCCGGTCAGTACCGCATCATCGATATCACCCTCTCCAACTGCATCAACTCCGACCTTCGCCACGTCTACATCCTCACCCAGTACAAAGCCCTCTCGCTCAATCGCCACATCCGCGAAGGCTGGGGCTCCGTCGTCGCCTCCGAACTCGGCGAGTTCATCGAGATCCTTCCCCCCATGCAGCGCGTCTCCAAGTCCTGGTACCAGGGCACCGCCGACGCCGTCTTCCAGAACATCTATTCCATCGGCTCCGAGGAACCCAAGCACGTCCTCGTCCTCTCCGGCGACCACATCTACAAGATGAACTACGCCCGCATGAAGCAGCAGCACTCTGACTCGGGCGCCGACGTCACCCTTGCCACCCTCCCCGTCACCCCCGACAAAGTCTCCGAGTTCGGCGTCGTCCAGGTCGCCCGCAACGGCGAGGTCACCGGCTTCGTCGAAAAGCCCAAGACCACCGACCTCCGCTCCCCCTTCGATCCCGAGATGGTCGACGTCTCAATGGGCATCTACCTCTTCAACACTGACGTGCTCCTCCCCGAACTCGTCCGCGACTCCGAAGACCCCGACTCCCGCCACGACTTCGGCCACGACATCCTCCCCAAGCTCCTTGGCCGCTACAAGGTCAACGCCTACAACTTCGTCGACGAGAACAAGCAGCGCGCCCTCTACTGGCGCGACGTCGGCACCCTCGAGGCCTACTACGAGGCCAACATGGACATCGCCGCCGTAGCCCCAACCTTCAACCTCTACGACAAATCCTGGCCCATGCGCTCCCGCGCCTACCAATACCCGCCCGCCAAGTTCGTCTTCGGAGAACCCGGCCGCACCGGCATGGGCATCAACTCCATCGTCAGCGCCGGCTGCATCATCTCCGGCTCGGTCCTGCGCAACTCGGTCCTCTCCCACGACGTCCGCGTAAACTCCTACGCCGATGTCGACTCCAGCATTGTCTTCTCCCACGTCAACATCGGCCGCCACTGCCGCATCCGCCACGCCATCATCGACCGCGACGTCCACATCCCCGACGGCACCGTCATCGGCTACGACTCCAACGAAGACAAGAAGCACTACCACGTAACCGCCAGCGGCTTAACCGTAGTCACCCGCGACTACTCCGCTTACGAAAACCCAGTCTCCCCCGAATTCCTCCAAACCTAAAAACAGGGCCCAGGGTCCAGAAAACCTCGTAGCCCACTAGTTCAAAGCGAAAGGCCCTCCATCGGGAGGGCCTTTCGCTTTTGCAATTCCCTGGACCCTGAACCCTGGGCCCTGAACCCTACTTACTTCGGTCCAAACCGATACACCGCGCCCATCGAAATCGCGAAGAACACGCGCGTCTCCGTGCCAAAGTGTTCGAACGTGATGTCAGGCTGCAGCCGAACCGCCAGCTTGCCGCTCTCGTTGAAGTCGATGCTTCCACCGGCCGCGCCATAAGGCGCCCAGTGGTTGCAATACAGTCCAAGATTCCCGACCTGTCCCACCTTCTGCTGCGCCGCGCAAGCACTCACCGGGCTACCGCCAGGATAATGATTCACCGCGTAATCGAACTGGCCATACGTCTCGCCAGCCAGCGCATGAAAATCAATCGCCGCGTACCGGTTATGCGGTCCCCGAACCTGCACGCCGCCGGTCGGAATGTACTGCATGATCACCACGCGGTTGTAGAACGGGCTGAGCACGGGCGTCGTTCCCGCACCAAAGCGGAAGTCCCCAATCACGCCCCAGCGCTTCACCTTCGCGCCGCCCAGCCAATACGTCCCCATGAACTCGCCGCCGCCCATGTTGTAGCGCCGGCCCGGCTGCACCTGTCCTGCCTGCCCGTTCATAAAGTTCAGGCCGCCATAAATCTCCCAGCGGTTGTCGTACTTCGGCCCCGTATAAGGAGCCAGCGCCGCCGCCGTAGCCTTGGTCACCGCCACCGTCCCCGGCGCCGCCTGCGTCTGTCCGCTGCTGCTGCTCGTGTCCGCGGGCGTCTGGTTCGGTGTCTGCGTCTGCGCCGTAGCGACTCCAGCCAGCGCCATGCTCACCATCAGGCTAAGGGTTGTCGCACAAACCACCTTGCGAGTGGCAGAGTCAAAGGTCTTCTTAATCAGTTGCAGCATCTTCCTCGTATGCGGGCTCAAGCGAGCAGCGCGGGTCCATCAGGTTACGCCCGTTGCGATGGCCTCTCCCAAGGCCCATACGTAGCGCCTCTCCAGGAAACCAAACGGAGCGTCTGTCCAAGGATATACTGTCCCGCCCCGCCCCCGCTGCCCATCCCCGCATTTGCATCCAAAACCCCTCCCGCCGCGTTCTCTACATGCCAGCCGTCCCCGGCCACGGACATTCTTCAACCGATCGTGCGACAATGAATCGTCGCCCCTGGGCCTTCGGATTTCGCAGCATCCGAGCACCGAACCCCAGGATCGCAGCAAGCACGGGCGGCAGCAGGGAGATTTCGTATGGGTGATCTATTTCAACCGTGGCACCTCATCATCTTGGCAGGCCTCGCCATCCTTCTCTTCGGCGGCAAGAAGCTGCCCGAACTCGGCAAGGGCCTCGGTGAAGGTCTCCGCGGCTTCAAAGAAGGCATGAAGGGCATCAACGACGACGTCAAGGCCGACGTAAAACCCGCCGACACGGCGCACACCGTCACCCCCAAGCCCGGCGAAGACCTCAAGCCCCCCACCGTCTAAAGCCGCGCCTCAAGCGCCAAACAACCAGAGCGACGAGCCCAATCTGCGGCCGTCGCTCTTTTCCATTTCAGCAAAGAGTTGTCATCTCGACCGCAGCCAAACGGCCCCATCGTTGGCGCAATGGAGAGACCTGCAGTTAGCTCGGGCAATACGCCTTACAGTGTAATCATCACCACGGCCGCCAGCGCAGCCACCATCCCCATCATCTGCCGCCGCGTCGGCCGTTCATGCAAATACCACGCCGCCAGCAAAATCGTTCCCGCCGGATACAAGCTAGCCAGCACCGACGCCACATCCAGCCGCCCCATCTGCGTCGCCGCCAGAAACAAAACATTCCCGCCCGTATCCAGCAGCGCCACCCCGCAAGCCCAACCCCACCCCGCCGCCCATCGCCCAGGAACCGGGTGCCCCATGTCTCGATTCTGAGACGTGGGTTCGGCTGACGACCAAGTTTTCCCCACCACCGCCATCACCATCAAACTCACCGAGCACAGCACCACGCTGCTAACCCTGGCAATCGCCATCGGCATTACCAGCCCCAGCGGATTCGCCATCTTCAGCGCCACAAAATAAACCCCGAACGCGATCCCCGCAAACACCGTCAGCGCCATCGTGCTTCCAGCCGCGCCCCGCTTCTCCGGATGCTCCTGCTCCGGAAAATCCTTCTCCGGAGAATCTCCCGCAGCAATCAGCCAGATCGCTCCGCCTGCCAACACAAACCCCACCACCCGCATCGCCCCCGGCGCGCCCTCCATCACACTCGACGCCAGCGCCGGGATCGCCGCTGCCAGCAGCCCGCTCACCGCCGCCGACACGCCCATCCCGCCCCGGCTCAGCGCAATATAAAACGCCACCAGCCCCAGCGCTCCAGTCGCCCCGCCCGCAATCGCCCACCCCACCGCAGCCCCATGCGGCATCCCCGCATGCAGCTTCCATAGAATCCCCGCCAGCACCACCAGGCTGATCAAGTGCGACAGGATCACAAACCGGATCGCCCCAGCTACGCGGCCGCCCGAGGCCTTCACCCCCATGCCCCCCGAAAAATCACCGCCGCCCCAGGAGGCGGCGGAGGCGAGCGCGATCAGCGCGTTCTCATGGATCGTCAGTGCCATCGTTCTACTGCGGTGGCGTCGTTGTCGCCGGCGCAGTCTCCGGGTGCGTTCTTAGCTGCGGAGCTTCGGTCGTCGGAGCCGCCGGAGCCGGAGCTGCCGTCGACGCCGTCTTCGGCCTCATCCGCGCGTTATCCGAGGCATTCGGATAATATCCGTCGGGCGCAATAATCGTCAGACCCGGCCTCAACACGCGCACCTCCGTCTTCCGATAGCTCTCGTTGTACGGAGACTCGTGCGTGTAATAGCCAATCGTGTACTGTCCGCGAACCTCGGCGGTAATGTGCGAGAAGCTCTCTTCGATCCCCTTCGGCCGGAACTCCGAATCAAATTGGCCGCCCGTCGCCGTCGTGTACTTCGGCAGCACATCGTCGCGCATCGTAAACGGTATGTGTACCCGGTCCACAAAGCCCATCCCCTTGATGGCTGAGTCGCCCACCTGCGTCGCCCATACCTCGATGTGGTTGGTCAGCAGGAAACGCGTCACTTCTTTCTGCGTCGCCTTGCTGCCATACTCCTTGCCATCCGAAATCACGTAAATAATCCGTTGCCGATGGTAATCCGAACGCGCGACTTCCTTCGCCGCCGCCAGGATCGCATCATTCAACGTGTGATATTCCTTCGGCACCGTGAACGTCAAACTGCCCGGCTGATGTCCCGAGTCCGCGACTCCATCAATCGGCATGTTGTTGATCACCTGGTCGTGTGCCAGCGGCCCCGACAGTCCCATCAGCGGATCACGCCCGATCCCCTTCGACTCCTCCAGCACCGCACCCAGCCGCGCGCTCTGCGCTGCCGTAAACGTCGTCTGCTCCTTCACGCCATTGTTGTACGTGAATACCGCAACCTCGTCATAAGGAGAAAACGCCCCCTGCAGTGCCGACAGCGAGTCGTTGATCTTCTCCATCGTGTCCGTCGTCACGCTCTGGTCGATCACCAGTGCCACCGACAGCGGCGCCGGATCCGTAAGGAACGTCGCCGTCCTTTGCAGAACGCCGTTCTCATACACCCGCACATCCCGATACGTCAGCCCCGGAACCAGGTGCCCCTTCGAATCCTTCACCGTAAACGGAATCGCGTGGTACTGCACATTCACTGAAATCGTGTTCGCCTGGCTTCGGCTCGTGATCGGCGGCGGCCCCTGGTCCTGATCCTGCGCCTGGTCCGGCACCACGGTGATCGTAGGGGCCTGCTCCGTCGACGACGTGCTCGCCCCAGCCTGGGACGGCGTGGTCGGCAATGCCGGCGCCACCGGCGTAATCGTATTCAGCGTCGGCAGCGTCTGCGGCTGCGGCGCATTTGGAACATTCTGCTGCGCCTGCGTCTGGTTCTGTGCCCCTGCTTGACTCCCAGCGGCAGCCAGCACCATCGCCAGCCCACCCACCAACATCCTTTGCGTACCCAACGTCATCCGTAATCCTCTTTCGCAAGCAATCCTGCCCGCGGCCCTGCCCTGAATCAACTTCCTCAAAACGTTCCTGCTCAAGACGCTCTCTTGAGACTACCAGCGCCGAGGCACAACTGCACCCACCCGTCGCCTCCGCCCCCTAACCAGCGCCTATACCCTTCAGACGCATCAGCCCCCCTCTTCGTTGTGCCAAACCGCCCCACCCCACACAATCCAGGCTCCCCCTAAGCTCCACCCGCCTTTCATCTTCAACTGAGACCGGACAACGGAGAACGGACAACGCCCCATCCCCCATCCAAAATCTGCGACTCTAATACAACCATGCGTCTCGCCGCCCCAATCCTCTTCCTCCTAACCACCGCCACCCTCCACGCCCAGGAAGCCCCCTCCCCCGACGCCCCACCCCCTGCCTCCACCGCCCCCGCCGCCCCTGAAGTCCACGCCCCCACCCTCCACCTCTCCACCCGCCTCGTCGACACCTACTTCTCCGTCCGCGACGCCAACGGCTACGTCCTCGACCTCACCCCTGCCGACTGCCGCGTCCTCGACGACCACCAGCCTCAAACCATCAAAACCCTCACCCAGGAGAAAAACCTCCCCCTCACCATCGGCATCCTCCTCGACACCAGCGGAAGCCAGCAGCGCGTCCTTCCCCTCGAGCAGCAATCCGCCGTCCGCTTCCTCAAAGACGTCCTCACCCCCAAAGACCTCGCCTTCCTCATTACCTTCGACGTCAACGTCGACCTCCAGGCCGACGACACCAACAGCCTCCCCGACCTAACCCGAGCCATCAACGCCGCGTCGATCAACGCCGCCAGCGCCTCCGCCGGCCTCCCCGGCATCGGCGGCGGCCCTTTCCCCACCGCCAACCCCCGCGGCACCCTCCTCTACGACGCCATCTACCTCGCCGCCAACGACAAGCTAACCAACCAGGCCGGCCGCAAAGTCCTCATCCTCCTTACCGACGGCGGCGATCAAGGCTCCCAGGAAACCCTCGCCACGGCTACCGAAGCCGCCCAGCGCGCCAACGCCATCCTCTACGTCATCCTCATCACCGCCCACCCCTTCGCCGACAACTTCGCCGACGTCACCAACCCCAAAGCCGCCATGGAGCACCTCGCTCGCGCCACCGGCGGCCGCGTCATCGACGTAGGCAACAGCGGCCCCAAACTAGAAGCCGCCTTCACCCAAATTCAAGACGAGCTCCGCACCCAATACCGCCTCACCTACACCCCCACAACCCCCGCCGACAGCAAATTCCACCCCCAAGAAATCACCTGCGGCCCCCACCACACCGTAGAAACCCGCAAAGGCTACTACGCCCTCCCCACCCCCAACCCAACTGAGAACTAACAACTGAGAACGCAGAACGGACAACGGACAACGCCCCGCCCCTAAGCCTCCATCACCCCCGAATACACCGCCATCCCCGCCACCGCATCCACCCCCATCGCATCGAGCGTCTCCACCTCACTCATCGCCTTAATCCCCCCCGCAACAATCAACTGCCGCCCCGTAGTAGCCCGCAAAATCGCCGCCACATCCAGCGGAAACCCCGCCATCGTCCCCTCCGTATCCACATGCGTATACAAGAACGCGGCGCAATCATCCTCCAGCCAGGTCACCGCCTCCTCCGGCCCCAGCTCCACGCTCTCCTTCCACCCGCGCACCGCCACCTTCCCACCCTTGGTGTCGACAGAAAAGCAAAGCGCCTCCTCCCCCAACTCCCGCTTCAACCCCTCAGCAAACTCCAGCCGAATCACCTTATGCCGCCGCTTGATCTCCACACCCTCCGCGTCCGGCCCAAACAACGACGACCCAAAGATCACCCGTCGCGCCCCCGCATCCAGCAGCCTTCGCCCATCCTCCGCCGACCGCAGCCCGCCACCCACCTGGCAAGGCAGCCGCTTACAAATCCCCGCAATCAGCTCTGAATTCTCTCCCTGCCGCATCGCCGCATCCAGGTCAATCAGCTGCACCATCGGGTACTTCGAGAACCGCTCAATCCAATAATCAAAGTCATCAAACGACAGCGCCAGCTTCTCCCCGCGCACCAGCTGCACAATCCGCCCACCCATCAAATCAATCGAAGGAATCAACATCCTTCCATCTTCTCAAATGCCCGGCAATGCACAGCGCGCTTCCTTCAGCGCCACCCCATCCTGCCCACCCAAACAACCGCCCCGTCCATCCTATTCCCTCAAAAATTCTGTCTACAGTGCGCACGGTCACAGCCAAGCGTTGGTACGGAAGCCCAGAATCCTTCTGCTGGAAGAACCATCACGCACCACCCCGAAAAGGAAACTCAAATGTCCTCCGCAACACTCGAAATCACGCAGAATGCAGTTTTTGAGGAGGCCGTCGCCTCCATCCGGAAAAATGGCGCTCGCGCCCGCTACGACAACTACATCGGCGGCAAATTCGTCGCTCCCACCACCGGCAAATACTTCAAAGACAGCAGTCCCATCAACGGCGCTCCCCTCGCCGAGTTTGCCAAGTCCGCCGCAGCCGACGTAGAGCTCGCGCTCGATGCCGCCCACGCTGCCAAGGACGCCTGGGCTGCTATCTCCTCCACCCAGCGCGCCGCAATTCTCCTCCAGATCGCCGATCGCATGGAAGAGAATCTCGAGCTCCTCGCCAAAGCCGAAACCCTCGACAACGGCAAGCCCATCCGCGAGACCATGAACGCCGACGTCCCGCTATCCATCGACCACTTCCGCTACTTCGCCGGCTGCATACGCGCTGAAGAAGGTTCCGCCGGCGAGATCGACAAGGACACCGTCGCCTACCACTTCAAAGAGCCCATGGGCGTCGTTGGCCAAATCATCCCCTGGAACTTCCCCCTGCTGATGGCAGCATGGAAGATCGCCCCGGCAATCGCCGCAGGCAACTGCACCGTCATCAAGCCCGCATCGAACACCCCGCTGAGCCTCTTGATCCTCATTGAGCTCATCGGCGACCTCGTTCCCGCAGGCGTTATCAACGTCGTCACCGGCCCCGGCGGCGAGATCGGCAAAGCACTCGCCGGCAACCCGCGCATCGCCAAGATCTCCTTCACCGGAGAAACCACCACCGGTCGCCTCATCATGCAGTACGCGTCCGAGCCCATCATCCCGCAGACCCTGGAGCTTGGCGGCAAGTCCCCCAACATCTTCATGGCCGACGTCATGGACAAGGACGATGACTTCCTCGACAAGGCTCTCGAAGGTTTTGCTCTCTTCGCCTTCAACAAGGGCGAAGTCTGCACCTGCCCGTCACGCGCCCTCGTGCACGAGTCCATCTTTGATGAATTTGTGAAGCGCGCTGTAGCTCGCGTCGCGAAGATCAAGGTTGGCAACCCGCTCGATCCCACCACCCAGATGGGCCCACAGGCCTCGAAGGATCAGCAGGAAAAGATCCTCGAGTACATCGCCATCGGCAAGGCAGAAGGCGCAAAGTGCCTCACCGGCGGCGAACAGGTTCACCTCGGCGGCGACCTCGAGAACGGCTACTACATCCAGCCCACCGTCTTCGTCGGCAATAACAAGATGCGCATCTTCCAGGAAGAGATCTTTGGACCCGTCCTCTCGGTCACCAAGTTCTCCACCATCGAAGAAGCCCTCGAGATTGCCAACGATACCCCCTATGGCCTCGGCTCAGGCGTCTGGTCGCGTAACGGCACCAATGCCTACAGAATCGGCCGTGGCATCAAGGCTGGTCGCTGCTGGACCAACTGCTACCACCTCTATCCCGCCGGCGCAGCCTTCGGCGGTTACAAGGAATCCGGCTTCGGCCGCGAGACCCACAAGATGATCCTCGACCACTATCGCCAGACCAAGAACCTCCTGGTCAGCTATAGCCCGAAGGCATTGGGCCTCTTCTAGGCAGCACGAGCACGCGCCTCGCACGGTTAAATCAGACCGGTGCGAGGCGCGAATTGCTCAAACCCGCTTCGTACCTTTAGGGGCCAAAGGCCCGCTCCATCACAGCGTGGGGCGAAGCCCCACGACAACGACATCCACCCGAACGAGCGCTGTAAGCGCGACCCATAGGCGGACTGCCGATCTCCGAACTTCAACCTGAATCGCACCACACCGAAAGGAATTCAACATGGCAAAAACAATGAAAGCGGCAGTCGTTCGTGAGTTCGGCAAGCCCCTCGTCATCCAGGAGATGGCGATCCCCGAACCGGGCCCCGATGAAATTCAAATCAAGATGGAAGCCTGCGGCGTCTGTCACACCGACCTCCACGCCGCCGAAGGCGACTGGCCCATCAAGCCCACACCCCCGTTCATCCCCGGCCACGAAGGCGTAGGCTTCGTCTCCGCCATGGGCAAGAACGTCAAGACCGTCAAGGAAGGCGATCGCGTCGGCATCGTCTGGCTCTACTCCGCCTGCGGCCAGTGCGTCGACTGCCTCGCCGGACAGGAAGCCTGCTGCTCTAAGGCTGAGTTTGGCGGCTACACCAAGAACGGCGGCTATGCAGAATATGCCGTAGCCGATCCCAACTACGTAGCTCACCTTCCCAAGAACGTAGGCTTCGTCGACGTAGCGCCCATCGTCTGCGCCGGCGTCACCGTGTACAAGGGCCTCAAGTCCACCGAAGCCAAGCCCGGCGAGTGGGTTGTCATCTCCGGCGTCGGCGGCCTCGGTCACCTCGCCGTCCAGTACGCCAAGGCCATGGGCCTCCACGTTGCCGCAGTCGACGTCTCCGATGAGAAGCTTGCGCTCGCGCGTTCGCTCGGCGCCGCCCTCACCGTCAACGCCAAAACCCAGGACCCGGCTGCCTTCTTCCAGAAGGAAATCGGCGGAGCCCACGCAGTGCTCGTCACCGCGCCCTCCACACCCGCGTTCGCCCAGGCCATCGGCATGACCCGCCCCCGCGCCACCATCGCGCTCAACGGCCTGCCCCCAGGCTCCTTCCCCCTTCCCATCTTTGAGGTAGTCCTCAAGGCCCTCACCATTCGCGGCTCCATCGTAGGCACCCGTCTGGATCTGGCCGAGGCTCTCTCCTTCGCCGGCGAAGGTCTCGTCCAAGCTCACACCAAGGCGGAGAAGCTCGAAGACATCAACGATATCTTCAAGCGCATGCACGCCGGAGCCATCGACGGTCGCATCGTCATGGACATCACCGGCAACAACTCCGTTGCGAAGGTCAAACAGGAAGCCGATCTCGTCCTGGCATAGGTCGACTACAGGCTCAACCCACAAAAAGCCCGGACCAGGAGTCCGGGCTTTTTGCTGCCCTCGAGTCTGGTGCTTTTAGCTGACTAGTTAGTCAGGATAGCCGTGCTATAACCCCCGATTTGCAACCCGAAACCCACCTATAGCACCCGGTTTGCAACCCGAAATCGGCCAGAACCTCAGCAAATCCGCCTAATTCACCGTGACCGTAATCGTAGCCGGTGCCATCACCGAAATGCTTCCGCTGGTACCCGTAACCGTCACGGTGTACGTTCCCGCAGTCGTTCCGGCCGTCACGACGTTCGAACATGCAACGGTGTTCGACGAGCCACTACATCCGCTCACCAGTCCCAAGCCCAACCCCATCAACAACATAAGCGCCGCGCCGTGAAGCAACCGCCGCCGCCGCCCCGGCACCAGCAGCAACAAAACTCCCGCCAGCGCGACCCCACCCAACACCCCACGGCCACTGGTCGCCGTGTTCGTCAGGCAGTTGCTGGAAGGTCCCGCCGAAGTCAGCGAGATCGTAGCCGTTCCCGTCCCCCCGGCCGCAAGAATCAAGCTCCCCGGCGACACTGCGCACGTGGGAGGCTGTGCTGTAACTGGTGACACGGAACAGCTTAGCGCAACCGTCCCTGCAAACCCGCCCACCGAAGTCCCGGTAAGGGTCCACTTGCTGGTAGTAGTGGTATTCGCCACCGGCGTCACCGACAACGTCGACGGACTAGCCGAAAGCGTGAAAGTCCCAGTAGCTCCAGTCCCCCCGCCACCCGCCGCTGCACCAATGAAATCAGCAACATCCAGCGATCCCAACCCCGTTGCCTGGTCGTATCCGACCCCGACCACATACCCGGCCAATCCGCCCGTCAGGCTCGATTCTCCCGGCGTACTGTTATCACAAATCGATGGGATCGTTGCCGAACACCCCGTAACCCCTGAGCTTGCCACAGTTACATCGTGAAATGCCGACGGCGTCGAGGCCGCCAATCGATACAACATCGGGTTCAGATTGCCCTGCGCCGCTCCCATCTTCGTATTCAGGAGCGCCGCAATCCCGGCCATCCCCGGTGCCGCCGCCGAAGTACCACTGAATACAGTAATTTGCGTCCCGCCCGAACTGGAAACACAGCTCCCGCCACCCGCCGCGAAGCACCCCAGATATCCATCATGGTCGGCGGCCGTGAATGAAACATCTGGGACATCGCGAAACCCATCCGACGGAACCCCTATCCCGCTCTGCCAGCTAGGTTTAGCAATATAAGCGCTGACCCCGCCCCCGCCAGCCGCCACTTGATACACCGTTGCACCGTTGCTATTGGTCGAGGACGACTCGTTCCATGCCCCCTCCGGAATGTACGAGAGCGCCGATTCATATCCCGGACTTGTATTGCTCGAAGCCCAATAGAGTGAAGAGTTTACCTGATCATTGAACTCTGTGCCGCCCACGCAGGTAACGTATCCGCTGGAACAGAGAACGTTGATGCTAGCAACCTGCGGTGTTTCCGCCGAAGTAACACCCGAAAACGGAGTATCGCAGCCAGCAACCCCCGAATCGTCAGCAGACACAAACGTAGATATTCCCTCACTTGCAGCTGTCTCAAACTGTGAGTTCAGATAATCCGTCTCCGCCGAACCGTTTTGAGCCTCGCAGCTGCCGAACGAGATCGTCATGATCGGGTCGCGAAGAGTCTCAATGTTGTAAGCAATCCCTATATCGACGCCGTCATTCGTGCTCGTATCCGCGCTTAAGACCAGGTCGGCCTGAGCGCCCGGTGCCGTACCCATCACCCGGTCAACATCAAGCGTTGCTTCACTCGCATATCCGACGTTGGAACCGGTCGCCACGCCCGGATCTGCCCCTGCCAGCACCACATTCGGCTGGACGCTGGAAAGGCCCGCCAACGCCTCGAAGTTCGTAATATCACTCGCCACGACTCGCGATTTGCCGATAATAGCGATTCGCTGTGCTGTGGATCCGATCGTCGCGCCCTTGTTGCCAGCACCGTAAATGCTGGCGATGTCATAGATCACCGAAAAATCGTTCGGCAAGATTGCATACGATCCCGTACCCAGGTCCACCTGCGGCTTAGGCCCAGCGGATGGCCACGTGTGCACGGACATTCTTGACTGTGGCTCATAGTGGGTTTGGGTAAGTCCATGAACTGATCGAATCACCGCGCTCAAAGCTGCAGGCACAGAGGGTTCAGAGGTCGCCGAGAGCCGCAGCCGTCCTTTATCGCTAAATATCCCGAAATTGGTATGAAATGCTCCGCCTACCGCGGTGATTGAGCCCGAGGCACGCACGATCAAGCCGTTTGGCGAGATCGATTTCACTGCAAGTCCCTGGCTCTCAAGCCAGGTGGTGACGGCCGCAAGGTCATTCGCAGTAGGCCCATACAGTTCGCCAACTTGTTGTGGGGTGAGCCACTGGTGGTATAGCGGTGAGGTCGGATTCTGCTGGGCAGCCACCAACTGGCTGAATGCAGATTCGGCGGCAGCATCTCGACTGAGCAAGATCGAGACATGAAGCACCTGCGTCAGGTTCGTCGGCTGCGCCACAATTTGGCTAGGCGACTTAGCCCAGGCCGGGAGCATCTGCTGCAATTCCACCGGCCGCCCATAGTCCGCATTCGCTGGAATTCGATCAGCTTGTTTCACGGGTTGTAACCTGGCAATTACAGCGGAGCGTGTCTGAGCTGACAGACTAGACACGGCCACGCCTCCACCGACCCCAAGTATCAAGGCGCATAGAAAGGTACAGCGACGACGAATCGCAAAGCTGGGGTGCATCGGGCCTCGAATTTAATCACAAAGACGGCAGGGTTTTCTTGTAAACAGGTTACGGTAATGCGACGCACTTCGGATGGTGCGGCTATGAAACTCAAAACGGAGCTCTAGCTATGATGTCGATTGGAGGGCATTATGTCCAGAACTGAATCCTCTATGGTCCAGTTAGGAACGGTAGCACCGGATTTTCGGCTGGTCGATGCAGTGACCGGAAAGAGCATGAATCTTGACGAAGTCCGGGGACAGGGGAAGAAGTCGGGCCTGCTCATCATGTTCATCTGCGTTCACTGCCCATACGTCAAACATGTTGAAAAAGAGCTGGCGCGAATCGGCAAGGATTATTTCGGGAAATCGGGGGAGGGGCCCATTGCAATCGCCGCGATCCAATCGAATGATATTGAACAATATCCTGAAGATGGTCCCGAGCACATGCGCGAGCAGGCAGCTCGACTGGGGTGGCGATTTCCCTATTTTCTTGACTCGACCCAGGAGGTGGCCCGTGCTTACGAGGCTGCGTGCACTCCCGACTTCTTCCTGTTCGATCGAGATCTGCGTTTGGTGTATCGCGGGCAGCTGGATTCCAGTCGGCCGCGCCGTAAGGATTTTGGTAATGATGAGCCGGTGACCGGTAAAGACCTCCGGTCGGCAATGGATGCGCTCATTGCCGGAAGGCAGCCGAACCCGGAGCAACGCAGCAGCATTGGATGCAATATTAAATGGCGGGAAATTTAGGAGCCCAGATGGACGAAATATTAGAGCGACTCGAAGAAGGTGTTCGGCGCTTTCAAACCGAGGTGTTTCCGGAGCAGGCGGAGATGTTTGCTCAGGCTGCAAGCGAAAAACAGACTCCTCACACACTGTTCATCGCCTGCGCGGATTCGCGCATTGATCCGGTTGCAATCACCAGCTCATCCACGGGCGAGATATTTGTTGCCCGAAACATCGGGAACATGGTGCCAGCTTACGGCGAAATGCTCGGTGGCGTCAGCGCGGTGATCGAATTCGCTGTCAGTTCTCTCGGGGTTCGTCACATCGTGGTCTGCGGCCATTCTCACTGCGGGGCGATGCAGGCGCTACTCGATCCAGACTCTGTTTCAACGATGCCAACTGTTAGATCCTGGCTTCGTAACGCTCATGCGGCTCTTCGCGTGGCTGAGACGATGCAGCATTCATCGGGCGCCACTCAACCACACCATGAGCTGATCGAAACCCTTACGGAGCAGAACGTCTTGCTTCAGATGCAACATCTAAAGACTCACCCATCCGTTGCCGGGGCGATCGCGAAGGGGAATTTATCGATATCAGGTTGGATATACAGCATTGGTACGGGCGAAGTTCGAATAGCATGCGACGGCGAACGAAGCTTTACGCCGATTGGGATTGGAGCCCCAATCGGCGACTGAATGCTGCCGCTATCCTTGTTTAGCATTTGCATCTGATCCATGTTGCTTCACCAGCTTGTTGTAGATTCCAAGCAAGAGGAACGGCGCAACCCATTGCCCAACGAACAACGCCGGGTTTGCCTTCTCTTTCTGTGTCACTTGAATTGTTACTGAAGCCGCAATCGCAGCGAGGGCCAATCCGAGATATGCGCTCGATGGAACAGGCGCGGTATATTTTTCGATAACCGCCGTTACCTGATCTTCCTGGGCATCTCCGGCTTGTACGCGGTAGTCCGTCATAAAGTAAATCTCCTCGGCAGGTTGCCGTCTTTCTACAGATGCAATCTGAGAGGTTTGCAAAGGGTCGGTATTCCCTGGTGTTGCGTGGCGCGAAAGATCGATCGAGAATTTGTTATTCTCACTTCAGTTCCTAAGTTCATTGACATTGGGACACGATCCCTTTAGCGTAAATATCAATGAGTGTTCGGTTGCACCATCTCGGGCATCACCATCACCATGCGCATTGCATGTTGGCGGCTGTGTCCGGGGCGGCAGAATAAGTAGCAAGTCCACTCGAGGATTACGACAGGCCCGCCGACGCGCATATCGCGAGCGGGCTTTTTGCTGTTTCGCGTTGAGGTGATCGACCGGCAACCACACGGCGACATAACCAAGAGGAACCAGATGATGAGCGCAGCAGAGATGATATCAATCGATTTCGCAAAGGCCGGGGGCATGGTCGCCGGCATTGTGCAGGACGCCAAGAGCAACGAGGTGCTGATGCTGGGCTTCCTAAACGAGGAGAGCTACCGGAGGACCCTCGAGACCGGTTTTGTTACGTTTTGGTCGCGCACTCGTTCCAAATTATGGATGAAAGGCGAGACGAGCGGAAACCGGCTGCGTGTTGTCTCTGCATCCACTGATTGTGACAATGACGCACTCCTTTTCAGAGTCGAAGTCGAAGGCGACGGCCTGGTTTGTCACGAGGGTACCGTCAGCTGTTTCACGAAGCCAATTCGGACAGGAGCGAGTAATGGCAGAGAAGAATAAGCTCAAGCTCGGCATTCCAAAAGGAAGCCTACAGGACGCGACCATCGCGCTCTTCGAGCGTGCAGGCTGGCGAATTTATGCGAACGGTCGAAGCTACTTCCCAACGATCGACGATGCTGAGATCGAATGCATGCTTGTTCGCGCCCAGGAGATGGCTCGCTATGTTGAGCATGGAGCCCTGGATGCGGGTCTCACGGGCAACGATTGGGTGCTGGAGAATCAATCCGACGTCGAACGAGTTACGTCACTTACCTATTCCAAGCAATCTCGAGTGCCCGTGAAATGGGTGCTCGCGGTCCCGGAAGACTCTTCGTTTCAAAAACCCGAGGACCTTGCGGGTAAGACCATTGCCACGGAGCTGGTTGAGTTCACGAAGCGCTACTTTGCTGGAAAGAATATTCCCGTCAAAGTTGAGTTCAGCTGGGGTGCAACCGAGGTCAAGCCTCCGACGCTCGCGGATGCCATCGTAGAAGTTACCGAGACGGGTAGCTCCTTGAGGGCAAATCGTCTCCGCATCATTGAGACGCTGATGGAATCCGAAACTCAACTCATCGCCAACAGAGATGCGTGGGCGGACAGCTGGAAGCGGTCCAAGATCGAAACGTTGTCGCTCATGTTGAATGGCGCGATCGATGCCCAAAATCAGGTGGGTCTGATGCTGAACGCGCGCAAGGTTGATCTCGACAAAGTACTCGCTGTTCTTCCTGCATTGAATTCTCCGACAATCTCCCAGTTGCGTGATGCAGACTGGGTTGCGCTCAATACGATCCTCGAATCTCACCTTGTTCGCGATGTCATTCCAAAGCTCAAGGCCGCTGGCGGAGCAGGAATCGTCGAGTACCCGCTTAGTAAAGTCGTTTTTTAACAACTAAAGGATGCAATGAGGATTCTAAAGACATTTGGCGCGGACGCATCGGCCGCAGATGCAGCCATCCAGCAGCTTGAGCAGCGCGGTGCCGTCAACACGGCGAAGGTGGATGCGGTGGTTCGCGACATTCTTTCGTCGGTAGAAAGACGAGGGGACGAGGCCGTACGCGAGTTTGCCACCAAGCTTGACGGGCTTCTCGACGATCAGCCATTCCTGGTCGACCGCGCCGAAATGCAAGCCGCCTGGGAATCCACGAGCGAAGAGCTCAAGGCTGCGATGCGGCTCGCTCAGGCAAATATACGTACCTTCGCTGAGAAGCAGCTTCCACATGCATGGAGTTTTCGTCCGGCCGAGGGCATGGAAGTAGGCCAGATTGTGCGGCCGCTTGGATCTGTAGGCTGCTATGTTCCCGGAGGGCGTTATCCGCTGCCGTCCACGCTCTTGATGACTGTAACGCCGGCGCAAGTTGCGGGAGTGGAGCGCATCGTTGTCTGCTCGCCTAAGCCCGCACGCGAAACGATGGCCGCCGCTTATCTGTCTGGTGTCACTGAGTTTTATCGCATTGGAGGAGCGCAGGCGATTGCGGCCTTAGCATACGGTACACGGAGGATTGGCGCGGTTGACAAGGTCGTTGGCCCTGGCAATCTTTATGTGACCGCGGCAAAGATGGCGGTCTCCCACCACACTGGCGTCGACATGCCTGCTGGTCCAACTGAGATCGTGGTAACCAGCGAAGATGGCGACTCGACGGGCATCGCCGCTGATCTGGTTGCACAGGCAGAGCATGATCCCGAGGCGCTGGCGATATTTATCACCAGTAAGCCGGAATTTGCCTTGGAGGTCGCCCTGGAAGTGAAGCGCCAGTCGCAGGGTAATCCTATCGCTGAGCAATCGCTAGCTGCGCAGGGTATTGCTTTTGTGACGAAGACTGTAGACGAGGCTCACTCGCTCACCAATCGGCTCGCGCCGGAACACCTTACTGTCGACGCTGGTGCTGATTTGCGCTGGGTGAAGAACGCGGGATCTGTGTTTATTGGTCACCACACGCCCCAGTCCATGGGCGACTACATTAGCGGGCCAAATCACGTGCTTCCAACGGGACGCAACGGACGTGTTCGCGGAGGCCTCAGCGTGCTGGACTTCGTGAAGATAATCAGTGTGCAGCAATATACGCTCAACGCACTTCGCGAGGTTGGTCCCCATACGATCGCACTCGCGGAAGCGGAGGGTTTGGTCGGCCACGCCGAAAGCGTGCGCGTGAGGATGAGATGAGCACAATTCTGGAACAGACAACACTGGTTCAACCGCGCAAGGCAGTGCTGGCTATGCCTGAGTACCATCCCCCGCTCGCTGGTCGCGACGCCCTGCGCCTTGATTTCAACGAGAACACCTTCCAACCTAGCCCCTCGGTTCTTCGGAAGTTGCAGCAACTCACGCCAGAAGGTTTGACGATCTATCCTGAGCGGGAGCCGGTCGAACGCACCGTTGCAAAACACTTCGGGTTGGAGCGCGATCAGATCATCCTGACCAATGGCGTGGACGAAGCGATTCATCTGGTTTCATGTACCTTTCTTGAAGAAGGCGACGAAGCTCTTATCTGTACGCCGACATTTTTTATGTACGACGTGTCGATAGGATTGATGACCTCGGGCCTCGCGCGAGTGCAATCTGATGATTCTTTCTGCTTTCCCTTCGAGCGATTTCTTGCCGCCATCACTCCGAAGACGAAGCTGATCATCGTCGCGTCCCCCAATAATCCCACTGGCGCTACGGTGAGCCGCGACCATCTGCTCGCGATTGCAGCCGCCGCCCCGCAAGCGTTGCTGATGGTTGACGAGGCGTACTTCCACTTCCATGGCGAGACCACTCTCGGCGACGTAGGAAGCATTCCGAACCTCATCGTTGCACGTACATTTTCAAAAGCGTATGGTCTGGCCAATTTGCGTATTGGGATGCTGGCCGGCGACGCTCGTTTGATCAGCTACATCCGCAAGGTGTGCTCGCCGTACAACGTAAATGGAGTTGCACTCGCTGTACTTCCGGATGCCGTGGCCGATGATGCGTATCTCAAGTGGTATGTGGATCAAGTCCGAACTGGCCGCGAGCGGATTGTAGCGGCTTTGAACGATCTTGGAGTTCGAACGTGGCCGAGCGCAGCCAATTTCGTTTTGATGGACATAGGCCCGAGGCATAAAGAACTTTGCGCGGAAGTTCATAAGCGCGGAGTTTTGTTGCGCGACCGATCGACCGATCCTGGCTGTGAAGGTTATGTGCGTATCACCGTGGGAGTGGAAGATCATGTGACCCGTGGCATTGCCGCGTTGCGAGAGTCGTTGGCTGCTATGAACTGGACACCAGCAGAAGGCAGAGGGCGAGCATGAGCGATCTTCCCGAGGAAGTTGGCGTCGCGCCACATCCAGCTGGCCCTGAACGCATTGGGATTGTGGAGCGCAATACAACCGAAACGAAAATATCCCTGCGCCTGAATGTGGATGGGAAGGGAAGTTACGTCGTCTCGACAGGGATTCGGTTCTTCGATCACATGCTCGAGCTGTTTGCGCGTCATGGAGGATTCGATCTTCAGCTGAAGTGCGTTGGTGACCTTGATGTTGACCAGCATCATACCGTTGAAGATGTCGGCATCGCTCTTGGTGAGGCTTTCGCGGAGGCGCTAGGCGATAAGAAGGGCATCTTGCGAGCGGGTTACTTCTTGATGCCGATGGATGAGACTCTTGCGATTGCTGCGGTTGATCTGTCTGGCCGGGTCGCGTACGCGGTGGACGACCAAGTGAATGTTCCGGTTGTTGGAGATCTGCAGTCAGAGCTGGTTGTGGACTTCTTTGAAGGGTTTGCTCGAGGAGCGAAGGCGAATGTTCACGTCAAGGTCATGTATGGGCGCAGCAATCATCACAAGATCGAAGCGATCTTCAAGGCGTTTGCGAGGGCTTTGCGCGGCGCGTGTTCTCGTGACGAACGGATGCGCGAGCTGTTGCCGAGCACGAAGGGGTTGCTATGAGTATTGAGCTTTCAAAGCAGGTCCGCGATGAAGCGGTTACATCCATTCAGCAATACTTCGAGAGGAACATGCCTGAGCCGATTGGCGAGCTCGCTGCGGGTTTGCTGCTGAATTACTTCGTCGAAGAGATTGGACCGGTGATCTATAACCAGGCGATCGCCGATGCACAAGTTCGGTTGCAGCAGCGGGTGATGGATCTTGAGGGGGAGTTATACGAAGACCCTTTTCAGTATTGGCATAAATCCAAGGTGAAGCGAAGTCGATGATCGCAGTTATTGACTACAAGGCAGGCAATCTCACCAGCGTGGTCAAGGCGCTTCGGTTTCTTGGCGCGAAGGACATTGTTGTGACGCAGTCTCCTGACGAGGTTCTGCGTGCTGACAAGATTGTGTTGCCTGGAGTTGGGCATTTCCAGGCTACACAGTTGTTGCATGATTTGGGTTTGGATGAGGCTGTGCGAGTCGCGCTTGGGAAGGGGGTTCCGTTTCTGGGGATTTGTGTTGGGTTGCAGTGGCTTTATGAGGGTTCTACTGAGTCTCCGGAGACGGAAGGGCTTGGTTGGTTTGAGGGTCGGTGTGAGCGGTTTCCTGCGGTGTTTGAGGGTGAGGAGTTGAAGGCTCCTCATGTTGGGTGGAATTCGCTGGAGGCGATTCGGTCGGACTCTCGGTTGCTGAAGGGCGTTGAAGCTGGAAGCTTTGTGTATTACACGCATTCGTGGAGAGCTCCGGTTTCTGCGGATACTGCTGCGGAGACTTTGTATGGAGGAGCGTTTACTGGGGTTGTTGAGCGTGGGAATGTTATGGGAGTGCAGTTTCATCCGGAGAAGTCGGCTGAGAGTGGGTTGATGGTGTTGAGGAACTTCCTGGAGCTGTAGTTATGTTGACGAAGAGGATCATTGCTTGCCTGGATGTTCGCGCTGGACGCGTGGTGAAAGGCGTGCAGTTTGTGGACATTGTGGATGCTGGTGATCCTGCGGAATTGGCTCATCGTCATGCTCGCGGAGGAGCGGATGAGATTGTGTTGCTGGATATTACAGCTACGCATGAAGGGCGAGGAACGCTGTTGGAGACGGTGAAGCGGACAGCGGAGACGCTGTTTGTGCCGTTTACGGTTGGAGGAGGAATTCGGTCGGCTGAGGAGGCTGCTGCGGTTTTCGATGCTGGAGCTGACAAGGTGAGCATCAACTCGAGTGCGATTGCTCGACCGGAATTGATTGGGGAAATTGGTGGGAGTTTTGGTGCTCAGGCTGTGATTGTGGCGATCGATGCTCGTCGGTCGCAAACCGCTGATTCTGTTGGAGATGCTGAGGTTTTTGTTTCTGGAGGGAGGAAGCCTACCGGGCTTCGGGTGGTGGAGTGGGCGGTGGAGGCGGAGGCGCGGGGGGCGGGGGAGATTTTGCTGACGAGCATGGATGCGGACGGGACTCGGGCGGGGTTTGACCTGGAGCTGACGCGGAGGGTGTCGGAGGCGGTGCAGATTCCGGTGATTGCGTCGGGTGGTGCGGGGTCGGCGGGGCACTTTGCCGAGGTGTTCCTGGCGGGGCGAGCGGATGCTGCGCTGGCGGCCAGCATTTTCCATTTTGGGGTTACGGATTCGCGGGCGCTGAAGGCTGAGGTTGCGGCTGCGGGTGTCGCCATGAGGCTGCCCTGTTGAAGCAGGGGTTAGGGATTAGGGATTAGGGGTACCCCCTCCCGCCTCTGGGAGCGATTTTGGCTTGTAACTTGCACATTTCAGATGGGTTCGATAGCAAAGTATCCCGGTTTTGGGAGCGATTTTGGCTTGTAAACCGTTCTATTCAGGCGGGTTAAGGGGCAAAGTATCCCCCGGAGTGGGTGTGCCGGATGCGGCGGTACCCCCCTCCCCCCTGCTTTCACTTTCTGGAAGCAAGTCGTTTGGAATGAGATGGTTGCACCGTGAGGTTGCTTTCACTCGGCTCATTCTAAATGGGTTACGGGCATCTTATTCTATCGATTGGGGTTAGGGGTTAAATGGGAACGCTGCAGCCGGATTGCCGGTGCAGCGTTTTGAATAAGGGCTCTACTACAAGTGTATCAAGTTGGGTGGGGTGAGTCTGCCAGGTTTTGGAAAGATTTATCGCCAATGGTTATAGGGGGTTTGGCGATTTTGGGGGTGTCGGGGGGCTTGACAGGTTTTGGGCGGGCGGGGATCGGCGGGAGTTTGTGGCGGTCGCGGGGAAGGCAATTTGGTCGTTTCGCCTGCGGCTTCCCTCCGGCCTGCGGCAGCGTGGAAGGGGGCGTCTTTGGGGTGTGACCTGGGCCTTCGGCCCAGGCTGTGATGTGTCGGGCCGTTGGCCCTTGGGGTTTGGTTTCGCGTTTGGGGTTGTAGTGGGCGGCGGGAGGGGTTGGTGGGGTGGTTTGGAGGTTTGGGGTCGGCGAGAGGGAGAGGGGGTGGGGGAGTGGACCCTGCGGCCTCGACCCATGGGGATGGGGATGGCGTGGATGGGGGCGCGGTGGTCCTGCGCGGGGGGCGGGGGTTTTGCGGGTGGGGTTGGAGGGTGGGCGGTTGCGGGGAAGGCAATTTTGTCGTTGCGCCTGCGGCTTCACTCCGGCCTTCGGCAGAGGGGAAAAGGGCGTCTTTGGGGTGGTTACCTAGGCCTTCGGCCCAGGCTGTGATGTGTCGGGCCGTTGGCCCTTTGGGGTTGGTTTGGCGTTTGGGGTTGTGGGGGTCGGCGGGAGAGGTTGGTGGGTTGGTTCGGACGTTTCGGGGTCGGCGAGGGTGAGAGGGGGTTGGGGGCGCGGGCCTTGCGGCCTCGACCCATGACCGTGGGGGTGGCGTGGATGGGGCGCGCGGCGGTCCTGCGCGGACGGCGGGGGCTTTGCGGGTGGGGTTGGAGGGTGGGCGGTTGCGGGGAAGGCAATTTTGTCGTTTCGCCTGCGGCTTCCCTCCGGCCTGCGGCAGCGTGGAAGGGGCGTCTTTGGGGTGGTGACCTGGGCCTTCGGCCCAGGCTGTGATGTGTCGGGCCGTTGGCCCTTTGGGTTTGGTTTGGCGTTTGGGGTCGGCGAAAGGGAGAGGGGTGGGGAGTGGGGCGTGCGGCCTCGACCCGTGAGTTTCATGGAGGGGACAGATGGTAGGGAGGGCTGGTCCTGCCCGAGCACGTGCGCGTTTCCGATATTTTTCGATATTTCTACTGATTTGTCCTAGTTTTCGACTTCCCTTCGCTTTAGTATGAAAGGTATTGGTGCTCATCAACTTCTCGCTAGATGTTCGGGTCGACCGAACGCCGAATCGATGGAGTATTGGTGGAGGCGTCGCTTCAACTCGAAGCGAGTGCGTTGGCTCTGAGAAGACGATGATGTTTCGTCACTCTCACCCAATGCTTGCGAAGCGTGTTGTGCGACATCCATTGTGTGCGTACTGGGCCGGTCGTGAGAGACAGTCCAGCTATGCAACACCTGGCGCTGCTGTCGAGAATGAAGGGAGAGCGATGGCGAGTATCAGCTTCCAGGTGTGGCTCGGTGAGCGGGGTCCGAGAGGGCTTGACAAAAAACCAATCGGAGTAGACTTAGAGCAGGTGCTGTGCGACTCCACGCCGTTTGGTCTGTCGCGACCTGTCTTGTCTTATCCGTAATTGCCAGCATCAACTTCTCGCTAGATGTTCGGGTCGACCAAACGCCGAATCGATGGAGTATTGGTGGAGGCGTCGCTTCAACTCGAAGCGAGTGCGTTGGCTCTGAGAAGACGATGATGTTTCGTCACTCTCACCCAATGCTTGCGATCATGCCGCCTGCGTTCGTTTTTCTCTCCGCAGGCGGCAATACTTCAAATGAGCTCACTTTCCGCGTTGTATGCCATCTCGGAGATCAAGGCGCTTCAGGCCTCGTGGCGTGCTATTTCCAAACGAAACAAGCTCTCCAGAGGCAGCGACAACGTAACCATCAAAGCTTTTGCGTTCAACCTTGATTTGAACCTGCGCGCCATTGGTTCTGAGCTGCGATCTAACACCTACCAGTTCAGCAAGCTTCGTCCGGCCGCGATTTCAAAGTCTGGGTCGCATAAGCCGCGCCCAATTCAGATCCCCGCGATCCGTGATCGAGTCGTAATGAAGGCGTTAGCCCTTCACATCCAGCCGTCGTTCGCAAAGTTCGACCTACCCTGCAGCTTTGCCTTCATAAAGGGCCGCGACCGCGGAGTGAAGGCCGCGATCACCGAGATCAAGAGCCTCGTAGACCAGGGATATCTCCACTATTTTGAGGCAGACATAATCAACTTTTTCGGGGCGGTTGATCGCGACAAACTCTGGACGATGTTCTCCAAGCAGGTTCGGCAAAAAAGTCTGCTTCCACTCTTAGAGAAATGCTTCAATTTAGAGTTGGACGATCTTGCAAGTTACCAGCTTGAGTATCAAGATATCTTTCTCGGAGCTACGGGGATTCCGCAGGGCGGCGTGCTATCTCCACTCTTGGCTAACTTCTACCTTTACGGCTTCGACAAGGCGGTCACGGCGAAGGGTTTCAAGCTGATTCGGTACGCTGATGACTTCGTCATTATGTGCAAGACTCGGGAAGAAGCTGAACGTGCTCACGACCTCTGCAGGAGCGTGCTGAAAGGTCTTGGCCTGGAAATCCATGCGTTAGACGAACCGAACAGTAAGAGCCGCTTTGGCTATTTCAGTAAGGATGGGCTCTCCTTTTTGGGAGTTCGATTTGAGGGGCAGGTTACTTATCCTAGTGCCAAGGTTGTAGATCGTTTCCGTGAGAAGGTAGTCAGCGTGTTACGTCCCAACTCAGGGGACAGTCTGGCGCGGACATTGCAGTCTTTAGCGAATCTGATCAAAGGGTGGGGCATGGGTTACAGGCAAATGCGTGTCACGAAACTGTATGGCGATCTTGATTCGTTCATTAAGGCCGAGGTGGTGAGATATCTGGAGCTGTCAGGGGTTCGCCTGCACGGCGGTAATCGGGGAAAGCAGATGCGATTTCTTGGGGTCCCATCTCTTTCTGCAATGGTTTCCCATTCGAACGTGCGAGGCGACTAAGGCAGGACGTGAGGGCGCTCTAGCTGCGTTGGTTAGGATTAGGGGATGACGGGTAAGAAGAGTGCGGGTGTGAAGCTGCCGGGGCGGCGGTTGGCGGAGGCTGGGTGGGCTGGTGGGGGCGTTGGGGTTGAGGTTGGGGTGAATGGGCGGGCGCTTTGCCGGTGGTGTCGGATGGAGGTGCTGGCGAAGCGGCGGCGGACGTTCTGCTCGGACTATTGCGTGCACCAGTGGAAGCTGCGGTCGGATCCGGGGTATCTGCGGGAACAGGTGCTGCTGCGGGATAAGGGCGTGTGTGCGCTGTGTGGGACCGATACGGTGGCCGAGTATGCACGGTTGTTGCGGAGTCGGGGAAAGGCGAGGGCGGAGTTGCTGGAGGTTTGGGGGATGCGGTCGGTGGGGGCGATCACCCCAGCGGGCAAAAAACGCCCGCCGGGGACCCCGACTCGACGCTCGCTGTGGGATGCGGACCATGTAAGGCCGGTGGCTGAGGGGGGTGGGGAGTGCGATCTGGATAATCTGCGGACGCTTTGTCTGTGTTGCCATCGGGAGGTTACGGCGGATCTTCGGAGGAGGCTTAAAGGCAGGGGTTAGGGATTAGGGATTCGGTTCGCGGGTGGGCGAAGAGCAGATTCCCCGGGGGGAAGGACGGAAAGGACGGCAGGGGCAGGGGTAAGGGCTGGGGGTGGGGATTACTCCTTGTGGGGGGGAATTTTGAAATCTGGGGGTAATGGTGGGCGCGTAGAAGGATTGTGGGTGGAGAATAGACGTGTGAGGTTGATGCTATGGGACTGAGACGGAAGGCGTTGTTTCTGGATCGGGATGGAGTGATCAACCAGGAGGTGGGGTATCTGCATGCCGCGGAGGAGGTGCGGTGGGTGGAAGGGATCTTTGAGCTGTGCCGGGTGGCGGTGGGGCTGGGATACGCGCTGGTGGTGGTGACGAATCAGGCGGGGATTGCTCGGGGACTGTATACCGAGGAGCAGTATGAGGAGCTGACGGCGTGGATGCTGGAGGAGTTTGTGCGGCGTGGGGTGGCGCTGGATGCCGTTTACTTCTGCCCGTTTCATCCTGAGGGGGTGGGGAAGTATAAGCGGGAGCATGAGGACAGGAAGCCGGGGACGGGGATGCTGCGGCGGGCGGCGAAGGATCTGGGAGTGGAGTTGAGTGCGTCGGTGATGGTGGGGGATAGGTGCACGGATGTGATGGCGGCGAATGCGGCGGGATTGCGGCGAGCGTTTCTGCTGGCAGGGACGGAGGCGGGCGAGTGCCAGGGGGAGTATGCCGCGGTGTCGGATTTGCACCAGGTGCAGGAGTGGCTGGTGGTGGCGGCGGCGGCGAGCGCGGATGAGGTGGCGCATGGGGATGCGGATTTGGATGGGGCGTTGGACTCGCCTGGGGAGTAGGTTGGAGTGATGGAGAGGATGCGGGATGTGCTGCGGGGGTCGTTGGGCAGGAGTTTGCGGGAGCTGCCGGATGAGGACAGGCTGATGGCGGCGTGGCCGGTGGCTTGTGGGAGCGCGCTGGCAGGGCATGCGCAGGTGCTGTATCTGGATGCCGAGAATTGGCTGCATGTAAGGGTGGAGGGCGCGCAGTGGATGTCGCAGTTTGTGCACATGCGGAGTGCGCTGGCGAATGACCTGGGGCGGATCGCGGGGGTGAAGCTTGGCGGGATACACTTTAAGGCAGGGATTAGGGATTAGGGATTAGGGATTAGGGATTAGGAGATGGTGATGGGTGATGGGGCGGTGTCGGTGTCTTTGGAGGATGTTCGGCATGTGGCGGATTTGGCGAATTTGGAGCTGACGGCGGAGGAGTTGCCGCGGATGGCTAGGGATTTGAATGCGGTGCTGGGGTATATTGCGCAGATGAATGAGCTGGATACGTCGGCGGTGGAGCCTATGGCGCAGGTGGGGCAGGCGCTGGGGTTGAAGGTGGCGGAGTCGGGCGAGACGTTGCGGGCGGATGTGGTGCGGGCTTCGTTGGATCGGGGGCTGGTGATGGCGGAGGCTCCTGAGACGGACGGGAGATTTTTCAAGGTGCCGAAGGTGATTGAGCGGTAGGGTCCAGGGCTCAGGGCCCAGGGTTAGAACGGCAGGGATTACGAAGTGCGAGGCGGAAGGTACGGGATGGGTGTGGAGTTGACTAGTTCGTTGGAGAGGTTGACGCTGGCGGAGGCGCGGGCGGCTGTGGTGGGGGGGAGTGTGTCGGCGGCGACGCTGGCGGAGCGGCATTATGAGCGGATTGCGGCGGTTGATCCGGAGATCCATAGCTTCCTGGCGCTGACGCGGGAGCGGGCTTTGGCGCAGGCGGAGAAGGTGGATGCTGCGGTGAAGGCTGGGGAGGCGGTGGGGTTGCTGGCGGGTGTGCCGGTGGGGATTAAGGATGTGCTGGTTACGAAGGGTGCGGTGACTACGGCGGGGTCGAAGATTCTGGAGGGGTATCGGCCGCCTTATGATGCGACCGTGGTGAGGAAGCTTGAGGCTGCGGGGGCGGTGGTGCTGGGGAAGTTGAATTGCGATGAGTTTGCGATGGGGTCGTCGAATGAGAATTCGGCATATGGGCCGGTGCGGAATCCTCGGGCGATGGACCGGGTGCCGGGCGGGAGCTCGGGCGGGAGTGCGGCTGCGGTGGCGGCGGGGATGTGCGTGGCGAGTCTGGGGACGGATACGGGTGGGTCGATTCGGCAGCCGGCGGCGTTCTGTGGGGTGGTGGGCGTGCTGCCTACGTATGGGCGCGTGTCGCGGTATGGACTGATTGCGTTTGCTTCGTCGCTGGATCGGGTGGGGCCGTTTGCGCGGTCGGTCGAAGATGCTGCGGTGATGTTGGAAGTTTTGGCGGGACCCGACGAGATGGATGCTACTTCGTCACATGAGGCGGTGGGTTCGTATGCGGCGGAGACGAAGAAGGGTGTGGAGGGTTTGAGGATTGGGGTGCCGGAAGAGTATTTCGGCGAAGGGTTGAATGCGGAGATTCGCGCTTCGATTGAGAAGGCGCTGGAGGGGTTGAAGGCGGCGGGCGCGACGGTGCACAAGGTGAGCTTGCCACATACGAAATATGCGGTGCCTACGTATTACGTGATTGCTACGGCCGAGGCTAGTTCGAATCTTTCGCGGTTTGATGGGGTTCGGTTTGGGTTGCGGTCGAAGGATGCGACTACGCTGGCGGCGATGTTCCGGAATACGCGCGATGAGGGGTTTGGCGCGGAGGTGAAGCGGAGGATTCTGCTGGGGACGTATGTGCTTTCGGCTGGGTACTATGACGCGTACTACCGTAAGGCGCAGCAGGTGCGGGCGCTGCTGACTCGGGACTTTGTGCAGGCGTTTGAAAAGGTGGACGCGATTGTTGCGCCGGTGACTCCTACTGCGGCGTTCAAGCTGGGCGAGAAGACGGATGATCCGCTGCAGATGTATCTCGAGGATATTTATTCGGTGGCGGCTTCGCTGGCGGGGATCTGTGGGATGAGTGTTCCTTGTGGTGAGACGGCGGAGGGTTTGCCGATTGGGGTGCAGGTGTTGGGGAAACACTTTGATGAGGCGACGATGTTGCGGGTGGGGGCAGCGGTGGAGAAGCAGGGATTAGGGAACAGGGATTAGGGATTAGGTTTGGTGGGATCCAGTGGCGGCCTTCGGGTCGCCATTTTCTCTGTGCGATAGCATTGTGCCGTACTCGCTGATCGTGAATGAAAGTGAGGGATGCGATGCTTGCGGTGCCGGTGTTGTACAGCAGCGACCTGGTGCGGTCGGTTGCGTTTTATACGGGGGTGCTGGAGTTTGAATTGCGGTATCCGGAGTATCGGGAGCTGTCGCTGCGCGTTGGTGTGATGGATTTGGTTTGTGATGGGGCGATTGTGCAGCTTTCCAGGCACATGGGGTATCACCCAACGGCTAGCTCGGTGAATCTTGAGATGGAGACGGCGGGGCAGGTGGATGCGGCGTTTGCACGCTTCACTGCGCGGGGGTTGGACCAGTCGCATCGGACGGAGTCGCCGGTGCATCGGCGGCCGTTGGATCAGACGTGGGGAACGCGCGAGGTTTACGTGGATGATCCGGATGGGAATACGCTTTGCTTGCGGGCCTGGCGGTAGGGCCGGGGCTAAAGCCTTTTTGTGTGGGGGATTTTTCAGGGGGCTAAAGCCCCCTGCTAATCCGGGGTGCAAAGGCAAGGGCGAGTGCAAGTGCCAGTGCAGAGGCAAAGGAAGAAGCAGATTCCCGGGGGGAATGACAGAAAGAAAAGCGCGGGGCAAAGGCGGATCGTGGTTGAGAACCGCGTGGTGGGGTGCGGCTGCTGGCGGGGTGGCGGGTCCTTCGGCTGCGCGCTGCGCGCTTCGCTCAGGATGACAGTTTGTGGGGTGGAGAGCGAGAGCAAATGCAAGGGCGATAGCAACAGCAAGAGCAACAGCAAGGGCAACTACAGGGTTCTTCACTTCGTTCAGAATGACGGGGGTCTGGGTAGGCGCGGGACCTGGTCGTCAGATCCTTCGTCTTGTTTAGACTGAGGGGGGGGTGGTGGGTATGGCGAGAATGGGTTGCTAGATGTGGAAGCGTTTGCGGAGCCACCAGCAGAGGACGGAGACTGCCAGCCAGGCGGCGGTTGCGAGGGGGAGGATGAGGGTTAGGGGGTGGGTGGGGAGGCCTATCCAGAGGGTGATGGCGAAGGCGGCGAGGCCTAATGCGCCGGCGGAGGCTCCGGCGGCTTCTACGCTGGCTTCGGCGCGGGCGAAGAGCGTGCCGTCGGCTCCCTGGCTGGCTTTGCGCTCGATGGCGTGGGTTTCGGTCATGCTGAGGCCGGGGGCGAAGATGCCGGGGAAGGCTAAGAAGAGGCCTCCGACGATGGGGCCGTAGCGGCGAGAGATGAGCGCTGCGATCACGGTGAGGGTGCCACCGAAGATGAAGCGGGTGAGGTATTCGGTGGGTGTGCCTTCGCGGAGTTTGAAGACGTTGATGCCGATGAGCATGGCGATTTACTTTCTGAGCCAGACAGAATAGAGGAGCGCGGCGACTGCGAACCAGATGGGCGAGAGGGCGCCGGCGGCGACGACCGAGCGGGGGCGATAGCGCATGAGGAGGAAGCTGACGGCGCAGGCGTAGACGAAGAAGGCGAGGGCTCCGCAGATCATGGAGCGGGCTTCGACGCTGACGTAGGCGAGGCCGTGCTGGTGCGCGGTGAGCGAGATGGAGGCGAGGGCGATGGTGGGAGCGGCGGCGAAGATTCCGCCGAGGCTCTTGGGCTTGAAGACGTCTCCGATGATGGAGAAGAGGATGACGACGGAGCCGCCGATGAGGAAGCGCGCGATGAGGTCGAGGGCGTTGGCGTGCGCGATGCCGTGCATAGTCAGGCGTTCTTTCTGGCCTTTGCGATGAGGGTAAGGGCAGTCTTTTCGCCTTTGACGGCGAGGAGTTTGTAGCGCTTGCCCTGGAGGCGATGGTAATTGACGAAGAACTCCTGGATCTCGTGGAGAGATTTTTTGGGGAGGTCTTTGATGGATTTGATGTTGGCCCACATGTGCGCGGTGTCGGCTACGGCGATGAGGCGGTCGTTGCGGACGGTCTGCTGCTTGTCGGTTTGTTCGCCTTCGATGACGCCGATGAGGCGGGCCATGAGGGCGCAGCCGGGGAAGGCGGGTTCGTCCATGAGGACGAGGACGTCGATGGGGTCGCCGTCGTCGGCGAGGGTGCGGGGGACGAAGCCGAAGTCGTAGGGGAAGACCATGCCGGCGGGCAGAGCGGCCTTGAGGACGAAGATTTTCTGGGCTTCGTCGAAGCTGTATTTGTTGCGGCAGCCTTTGGGAGTTTCGATGATGACCTGGAGGAGTTTGTCGCCGGCCCTGGCGACGCCTGTGGTGCTCTCGGCGCCTTTCTTGGTGAAGGGCTTGAGCCTGGTTGGGTCGACGAGGCCGGGCTGCTTGGTGCTGGGGGACTTGGTTTTCTTGCTCATGGTGCTCCTGTGTGAACAGAGTGTGAATAGCGGTGCAGGGTTGCTCGAAAGACAGGGATCAGGGGTCAGGGGTTGGGGGAGGCGGGTGTGAGTGGTGTGAGAGGCTGAAGAGATGAGGCGTTGGCTGCGATGGACGTTGCTGGGTTTGTGCGTCGGGGCGATGCGGGGGCAGACGCCACCGGTGGTGAAGGCTGCGGATTCGGTGACGGTGAATGCGGATCGGGGGTTGGTGGGGGTTAGCGATTCGGCTACGAGTGTGGCGGTGGTTTCGCAGCAGCAGATGGGGGCGGAGCCGGGGTTGACGCTGGATGATCGGCTGCATGAGGTGGCGGGATTTCAGTTGTTCCGGAGGACTAGCTCGTGGACGGCGAATCCTACTACGGAGGGTTTGAGCTTGCGGGGGTTGGGGAGTACGGCGGCTAGCCGGACGCTGGTGGTGAGTGACCAGGTGCCGCTGAACGATGCGTTCGGGGGATGGGTGCATTGGGATGAGATTCCATCGCTGGCGATTGAGCAGGTGCGGTTGTTGCGAGGTGGGGCGGCGGATCTGTATGGGTCGAGTGCGATTGGGGGCGTGGTGGATGTGGTGCCGGTGATGCCGGTGGAGCAGGGGTGGGTGGTGAAGGGGGATGCGGGTGGGGCTACGGAGAATTCGGTGGATGAGGATGGGTTGGTGTCTGGGGCGCTGCGAAGGATGGCGGTGTTGGGGGCGTACTCGGGGCTGAGGACGGATGGGTATATTCCTACGGCGCCGGAGTATCGGGGGACGGTGGATTTGCCGGCGAATGTGCGTGAGGAGAGTGGGCGGGTGGCGTTGAGTGCGGCGTCGTGGCCGCAGGCGCTTGCGTCGGGGAAAGGGGTGCGGGGATTTTTGTTGGGGAATGTTTTGAATGAGGCGCGGGGGAATGGGACGCCGCTGCAGACGAATGGGACTCGGTTGTGGAGGTATGTGGGTGGGGTGGATGCGGAGGGTGGATGGGGGACGGGGTTGTTGCGGGTGTATGGATCGCGGGAGGCGTACCGGCAGAGTTTTTCGGCGATTGCGGCGGACCGGGATTCGGAGGTGCTGACGAAGTTGCAGAAGGTGCCGGTGGATGAGTTGGGCGTGGTGGCGCAGGCGGCGCGGACGGTGAAGACGGTGACGGGGGCGCTGGGGGCGGATGTGCGGGATGTGCGGGCTACGGATGATGAGTCGGCGGTGGTGGGTGGGGAGGTTGCGTCGACTACTAGTACGAGTGCGCGGCAGAGGGAGGTGGGCGGGTATGCGGATGCGATCTGGTTGCCGCGGGGATGGTCGGTGTCGGGGTCGGTGCGGGTGGATTCGTTTCGGACGTTTGATGCGCGGAGGGTGGTGTCGACTAGTGGGGTGGTGACGGAGTTGCCGGAGCTGGATGAGTTGATGGTGAGTCCGCGGGTGGGGGTGGTGAAGACGCTGCGGCCGGGGCTGCTACTGACGGGGACGGGCTTTCGGGCGTTTCGCGGGCCTACGATGAATGAGCTTTATCGGACGGGGCAGGTGGGGCAGCAGACTACGCTGGCAAATGATGCGCTGCTGGCGGAGCGGGCTACGGGGTTTGAGTTTGGCGGTGAGGTTGGTGGGCGCGTGGGGCGGCTAAGGGCGACATATTTTTGGACGGAGGTGAATCGGCCGATATCGGCGGTGGAGTTGAGCCAGACGGCTACGACGCAGTTGTTGCAGCGGCAGAATCTGGGACAGATACGGAGCCGCGGCGTGATGGTGGAGGGGCAGACGGCGACGTGGCGGGGGTTGGATGCGAGCTTTGGGTATCAGTACGCGGTGGCTACGGTGACGGCGTTCAACTCGAGCAGTCCGGCGCAGGTTGATTTGAAAGGGAACTGGATTCCGGAGGTGCCTCGGCAGTCGGTTACGGGGGTGGTGAATTATGTTTGGCCGAAGGTGGCGACGCTGCATGGGTTTGGGATTTATGAGGGGAAGGCGTTTGATGATGCGGCGAATGAGTTTGTACTGCGGCCGTTTGCGCGGGTGGATGTGTCGGCGGAGAGGGTGGTGGGGAAGGGGTTCAGTGTGTATGCGGGGGCGCAGAACTTGTTGAATCGGACGATTGATGCGGGGTTGACGCCGGTGTTGACGCTGGCGGCGCCGAGGCTGGTGCAGGGTGGGGTGCGGTTTGCGTGGGGGAAGGACTAGGGTTCAGGGTTCAGGTTCCAGGGGTCAGGGTGAAATGACAGTGTGCGACTTGTGGGTGGGAGCGTAGTCTAAACAGCTAACGCAGGAGTCGAAGGTGAGGCTGGCTTGCCGGATGATCGTGGTGGCGGCGGTTGCGGCGTCGGCGTGGGTGATGCGGGCGGAGAGTGGGGCGTGTAAGGCGCTGCGGGGGATTGTGCTGCCGGCGGGTTTGATTGGGCTGCCGACTACGGGCGCGGAGGTGCGGTCGGCGAAGGAGCGGCATGACGGTGGGGCGGAATACTGCAAGGTGATGGGACGGATTCATCCGGTGGATCCGATGGCTGATGACATTCAGTTTGAGTTGAATCTGCCGGAGCGGTGGAATGGCAAGGCGCTGCAGTATGGCGGCGGAACGTTCGATGGGTATATCGGGATGTCGGACGGGTTGGGGCGGACGGCGATGGGGCTGAAGAAAGAGCCGGTGCCGCTGGTGCGCGGGTATGCGACGTATGGATCGGACGGCGGACATCATCGCAGTTATTTTCCGTTGCCCGATGCGATCAATGCGCTCAATCCGAAGTTTGCGCGCAATGCGGAGATGCAGAGGAACTTTGCGGGCGATGCGTTGAAGAAGGTGCATGACGTTGCGGTGGTGTTGATGAAGGCGAGGTATGGGGCGGCGCCGCGAAGGATGTATTTCATTGGTGGATCGACGGGGGGACGGGAGGCGTTGCGCGCGGCGCAGCGGTATCCCGAGGACTATGACGGGGTGCTGGCGGCGTATGCGGCTTGGGACCAGGCGGAGTTGGATCTGCAGTTTGTGAGGACGGCGCAGGCGCTGTATGCGCCGGGTGGATTCCTGGGGTACTCGAAGACACGGATGATTGCGCGCAGGGTGGAAGAGCGGTGCGATGCGAAGGACGGACTGCGGGATGGGATTATCTCTGACCCGTCGGGATGTAATGTGTCGGCGGAGGAGTTGCGGTGTAAGGATGGGCGGTCGCATCGGGGGTGCTTGTCGGATGCGCAGGTGCATACGCTGGAGACGTTTGCTACCGAGGAGAGGACGGCGGTGCCGCTGTCGAATGGAGTGGATAGTGTGCCGGGATATAACGTGCTGGCGGGGGCTAGTTTGACACCGTCGGTGGGGCTGCTGCATTTTCCGATGAAGAATCCGGTGGTGGTGCTGAATAGTTTTGGGTATGTGATTGGGGATGATGTGACGCGGAATTTTCTTACGGCGGGGAAGCATTTTAATTCGCGGACATTCGATATCAATGGTGGCGGGGCGTTGCATGAGGAGCTGGTGAGGGCGGCACGGGAGATCGACAGCACGAGCGTGGCGCTGGAGCCGTTTGTGGCGCGTGGCGGGAAGTTGATTTTGGTGCACGGGACTACGGATGTGGTGATTCCTACGAACTCTACGGTGGATTATTACGAGCGGGTGGAGGCGCGGATGGGGATTGCGGAGACGAAGAGTTTTGCGCGGCTTTATTTAGTGCCGGGAATGGGGCATGGGAACGGGCGGTTCGATGGCGGGTTCGATACGGTGGGGACGCTGGATGCGTGGGTGGATGGTGGTGTGGCGCCGGAGAATCTGGTGGTGACGGACAATCATGGCGGACGGACTCGGCCACTGTGCGAGTGGCCGGCGTGGCCGAGGTATGACGGGGTGGGGAATGTGAAGAGTGCGGCTAGCTTTACTTGCGTGGAGTCGAAGCAGGCGGGTGGGATGCTGCAGGCTGCGGTGCGGTAGGGCGTGGGTAGGTAGAGCAGCGACCGCACCTCAGCGGCTAAAGCCGAAGTGCAAGAAGGGAATGATTGGCACGGCTAAAGCCGTGCCCCTTCGATCAAGATGCTGGAGGCGTGGCTCTTCGACAAGGATGGTGAAGGCGCGGCTCTTCGACAAAGATGGTGAAGGCGTGGCCCTTCGAGAGGGGATGCTGAGCAAGCTTATGGGCGGCGAAAGAGCTCTAACACGGAGTTGCGGAGAAGTTGCGCGCAACACGGTGGGTGGGATTGCGTTTATCTAATTGCACGGCGGATCTCAGGGCAGTGCAGGAGGAACGACAATGAAACTGGCTAATCTCACCGCAAAGGTAAAAGGCATGAAGTTCAACGCAGTCAAGGTGCTGGCAGCGGCGACGCTGGCCGGTGGGTTGCTGGTGGCAGCGGCTCCTGCTGCACAGGCACAACGAGTGGTGGTTGGCTTCCGCGGGCCGCGGGTATTTTATGGCGGACCGAGAGTGGTGGTTGCGCCGCCGGTGGTTGCGTATGGCAATCCGTACTATGCGGCGCCGGTGTATGGGCCTGACTATTATGGTCCGACCGTTGGCGTTGGGTTCTATGGACGCGGCGGATGGGATCGCGACCACGACCGTCGGTTCGATCGTGACCATGACCGTGGCGGATGGGGACGTGATCGTCGGTAAGGATTGAGAGTGAGGTTCGCAGGGCCGCCCTAAACGGGGCGGCCTTGCTGTTTGTGGGGTGGGCCAGGGCTAAAGCCCATTTCTTGCAAGTGGCTTTTTCAGGGGGCTGAAGCCCCCTGCTAATCCGGTAGAGCGGGAAGGATTGAGGGCACACCAAAGTAGAAAGAAGCACAGCAAAGGCAAAAGAGGAAGCAGATTCGCGGGGGGAATGACAGAAAGAAAGGCAAGGGCAACTACAAAGGCAAAGGCAAAGGCAAAGGGAAAGCACGAGCACCATTAAGAGCGAGAGCGAATACAGGGGTCCTTCGACTGCGCGCTTCGCGCTCCGCTCAGGATGACGGCGAGAGATGGACAACGGCGACAGCAATGGCATGGGGGCCGCGCGGGCGGTTAGAGGGGTTGGTAGTAGAGGGTGGTGGGGTTGGCGCAGGCCAGGCAGAGGCGTTGGCCGTTTTGTTCTACGAAGCGATCGAAGTTGACGCCTTCGCCGCAGCGGGCGCAGGCTACGCGCTCGCCTTTGTAGCCGGGGAATTCGCTGGGAGGTAAGGCGACGCGAACCCATTGGGTGGAGAAGAGCTCGTCGTCGGGGAGCTCGCGGTAGGCTTTCATTTGTTGCGCGTTTTTCTCGAGCTCGGGGTAGAGTTCGCGGGCGCGGGCTTTGGAGGTTTCGAGGGCTACGATTCTCAGGGCCTTGTAGTCGTCGGCTTCAAGTTTGTTGTTGAGGTCGATGAAGGTGGCGGCCATCTTGCCGAAGTCGCGATGCTTGAGGGCTCGCTTGCCTAGACGGCAACCGGTGACTACGGCGATTGCGTCGGTGGCACAGCGGTCGATTTCGATGAAGGTGACTAAGCGTTTGCGGTCGGGGTTGAGGGTGCCGTTGGGGAGCGTGCGCGGGCGCGGGTCTTTGATGCCCAGGGTGTTGAGGGCGAGCATGGCCATGCGCACGCCGAGGATTTGGCCGGCGCAGAGATGGCCGTGGGCGATTTCGGCTTCGTGGAGGAGCGTGTCGAGGGACATAGGGTTCAGGGTTCAGGGCCCAGGGGCCAGAAGGCGGATCTTGTCAGCGAGGGCATTCGGCTCCCACTCATTCCGATGATAAGGCCATCGGCGTGAATGGGGCACCCGAGTGCTGCGCGGACGGCAGGAGTTTAGAGAGTGGTGGTGGGCTTCTCCTCATCCCTGTTCCCTAATCCTTGTTTCTTCGGCATCCTATGAATATGGCTGATAGTGAGTTTGTGGCGACGGAGTGGTGGCAGACGGGTGTGATTTACCAGGTGTATCCGCGGAGTTTTCAGGATACGAATGGCGATGGCGTTGGGGACCTGAAGGGGATTACGGCGCGGCTGGATTATCTGAAGGGGCTGGGAGTGGATGCGGTGTGGGTGTCGCCGATTTATCCGTCGCCGATGGCGGACTTTGGGTATGACGTGAGCGATTACACGGGGGTCGATCCACTGTTTGGGACGATGGCGGACTTTGATGCGATGCTGGCGGCGGCGCATGCGAAGGGGTTGCGGGTGATTCTGGATTTTGTGCCGAATCATACTTCGGATCAGCATCCGTGGTTTGTGGAGTCGCGCAGCTCGAGAACCAATGCGAAGAGGGATTGGTATCTGTGGCATGATGCGGGGGCGGTGTGCGATGACTGGCAGCCGGCGAAGACGCGGTTGCCGAATAACTGGATGTCGCAGTTTGGCGGGCCGGCGTGGACTTGGGATGAGGGGACGCAGCAGTTTTATTTGCACTCGTTTTTGAAGGAGCAGCCGGATTTGAACTGGCGGAATCCTGAGGTGCGCAAGGCGATGTATGCGGCGATGCGGTTCTGGCTGGATAAGGGGGTGGATGGGTTTCGGATGGATGTGTTGTGGTTGCTGATCAAGGATATTTATTTTCAGAGCAATCCTCCGAACCCCGAGTATTACGACGCGCAGCATGATGTGAAGCGGGTGCTGCCGGTGTTCAATGCGGACCAGCCGGAGACGCTGGAGATTGTGCGGGAGATGCGGGCGGTGATGGCGGAGTATGGGCCGACGATTGGAGATGCGTCGGCTACATCGAGCCGGGTGTTGATTGGGGAGATTTATCTGCCGCTGGATCGGCTGGTGAAGTACTACGGACAAGGGCCGCAGTTGAGTGGGGCGAATCTGCCGTTTAATTTTTCGCTGATTCAGACGCAGTGGGCGGCGGGTGCGATTGCCTCTGTGATTAATACGTATGAGGGATTGTTACCGGCGGGGGCCTGGCCGAACTACGTGTTGGGGAATCATGATCAGTCGCGGCTGGCTACTCGGATTGGGAAGCAGCAGGCGCGGGCGGCGGCGATGTTGCTGCTGACGTTGCGGGGGACTCCTACGCTGTATTACGGGGATGAGTTGGGGATGGTGGATGCGGTGATTGCGCCGGACCAGGTGCGGGATCCGGCGGAGAAGAATGAGCCGGGGAAGGGACGGGGGCGGGATCCGGAGCGGTCTCCGATGATTTGGGTGGATGCGGCGAATGCGGGGTTTGCGCCGCCGGGGGTGGTGCCGTGGTTGCCGCTGGAGCTGGGATGGGAGACGGAGAATGCGGCGTCGCAGGCGAAGGATGCGAAGTCGATGCTGACGCTTTACCGGAAGCTGCTGGCGCTGCGGCGGCAGCATGACACGCTGCATGCGGGTGGGATTGCGGAGGTGGTGGCGGAGGGGTCGGTGCTGCGGTATCGCAGGGTGGGGCTGGAGGATGGGGTGAGTACGGATTTTCAGGTGGTGCTGAATTTGGGGAACGAGGTGGCGTCGGTGAAGTGTGAGAAGGGGACGGTGGTGTTGACTACGTTGCTGGATGGGGAGGGGAGTGAGGTGGAGGGGACGGTTACGGTGGAGGCTGGGGAGGGGTTGTTGATTGCGGTGGAGTGATTCGGGACGGGCTCTTTCAATTAGAGTGGATCGGTGAGGCGAGCGATGACAGCTCCAAATCCAGGTGGGTTGCGAAGAAGACTCTTGGTGACGGCACTGTGTGTCGTGACGGCGGGAGCGGCTTCCGCGGTCGTGCCTTCGCCGAGCAATCGGCCGTGTCCGCAGACTACGCCCGCGACGGATCAGAAGTTTGTACCTGGTCAGGTCTGGTCGTTCAAAAGCCGGGCCTTTGAACCGAAGGCGACGGTGACCATTCTCAAAATTGAATCGCTCCCAAAGATTGGCGAGATCATTCACGTAAGGGTCGACGGAATTCGGCTGCGTAACTGCGGAGGGGGTCCCGAGCCTACAAGTATTGAACATGCGCCCTTCACGCGGGATGCGATCAATCGAAGCGTGGGCGAGTTGATCCGCGTTGGTGCTGTGCCCGCTTTTGAAGATGGTTATGAGAATTGGAAGGAACATTGCGGCGGCGTCTACACAATACGTGTGAGTGAGATGGTTGTAGTGGATGAGAAGACATTCAATAGCGGCTCCGGATGCTCGACATAGACGGGATGGCATGCGCTAGGATTGGTGCATTATGGATCGTCGGGATTTGTTGAAGGTTTCTCCGTTGGCGGTTGCGGGTGCGGTTGGGTATGTGGCGCGGGCTGAAGCGCCTCGGGTTGCGGACGCTAAGGTTTTGTTTGATGTGCGGATGTATGGGGCTGCGGGGGATGGGAAGACTGTCGATACGCCGGCGATCAATCGGGCGATTGAGGCTGTGGCTGCGGCGGGGGGTGGGACGCTGGTGTTTCCGGCGGGGACTTATGTTTGCTTCACGATTCGGCTGAAGAGTGGCGTGGATCTTTGGTTGATGAATGGGTGCGTGATCCTGGCGGCGGATTCGCCAAAGGTTGGGGAGACTTCGGGGTATCGCGGGGGGACGTATGATCCGGCGGGGCCGGCGCAGGCGTGGGAGGCTTATGAGGATTATGGGCATAACCATTGGCCGAACTCGCTGTTCTATGCGGACGGGCAGCATGATTTTGCAGTCTATGGGCGGGGGATGATCTGGGGGAAGGGGCTTAGCAACGGGACGAAGGATGTGCGCGACGGGACGGGCGGATTTATTGCCGAGCAGGCGGGGGTGGGGAACAAGACGTTTGGGTTGAAGAATTGTCGGAATGTTTTGTTGCGTGACTTTGCGGTGCTGAAGGGTGGGCACTTTGCGTTGCTGGCTACGGGCGTCGATAACCTGACGCTGGATAATCTGTTGATCGATACGGATCGGGATGGGTTCGATATTGATTGCTGCAGGAATGTAAGGGTGAGCAATTGCACGGTGAACTCGCCGTGGGATGATGCGATTTGTCCGAAGTCGAGTTATGCGCTGGGGTATGCGCGGTCCACGGACAATGTGACGATAGCGAATTGTTTTGTGGCGGGGATGTACAAGCTGGGGACCGTGATTGATGGGACCTGGAAGAAGTATGGGCCGGGGGATCGGGTTTGGGGGAATGGGCGGATCAAGTGTGGGACGGAATCGAATGGCGGGTTTCGGAATATTGCGATTTCGAATTGTGTGTGTGAGGACTCGCGGGGGATTTCGCTTGAGACCAGCGATGGGGCGTACCTGGAGGATGTCGCGATTTCGAATATCACGATGCGGGGGACGCTGGATGCTCCGCTGTTTTTGCGATTGAATGCGCGGAATCGCGGGCCGAAGGAGACGATGCGCGCGGGGACGTTGCGGCGGGTGATGATTTCGAATGTGGTTTCGCATGATTCGGCGGCGAAGACGTCGTCGATTTTTTCTGGGATTCCGGAGAATGCGATTGAGGATGTCAAGTTGTCGAATTGCTTCTTCGGGCATACGGGGGAGTATCCCGCAGAGGCGGTGGGGCGGGCTGTGCCGGAGATGGTGGATGGGTATCCGGAGGTGGGGAAGTTTGGGCCTACGCCTTCGAATGGATTTTTCATTCGGCATTTGAAGCATCTGGAGATGTCGCATGTGGAGATTGCGCCGGAGAAGACGGACGCGCGGCCGGCGTTCTGGCTGGAGGATGTGGAGCGGGCGGATTTCTTTGCGGTGACGGCGCCGGTTTCGGATGGAGGGGGGAAGAACTTTGCGCTGCGGAAGGTTAAGGATCTTCGGATTTTCTGGTCGCGGGCGGCGAAGGATTTGACCGTGGCGTCGGTGGAGGATGAGACGGTGTGAGGGAGAAGCAACGGCAACTGCCTTGACGCAACGGACGCGAAGTTTGCCGCGTTTCGCAAGGTAGGACGGGGAAAGAGAGAAGCAGATTCCGAGGGGATGACAGAAAGAAAGGCAAGGGCAAGGACGACTGCAAGGGCAACCGCAACTGCAACTGCAACTGCAACTTCAAAGACTAATACAGGGGTCCTTCACTGCGTTCAGGATGACGACGTAAAACTTCCAACGGCAACCGCAGAAGCAGATCCCTGCGGGATGACAACCAGAAAAGCAAGAGCAAATGCGAATGCAAATGCGCAAAGCCCCGGCGGGTGCCGGGGCTTTGCTTTGACGCAGTGTGGTTGAGGGTTAGGCTTCTTTGTGTTCTGGTTCGGGGGTGGTTGCCGGGGTTACGGGGCCTTTGGCTTCGTTGCCTGGCTTGCGGATGTCGATGCCACCCTTGAAGAAGGCGCCGTCTTCGATGGAGATGCGAGCAGCGATGACGTCGCCGGTGAGCGAGCCTTCGCTGCGGATGTCGACGCGATCGGAGGCCTGGCAGTTGCCGCGGACTTTGCCGAGAACGACGATCTCGCGGGCGCTGATGTTGGCGGCTACCTGGCCGTTGCGGCCGATGGTGACGCGGTTGCCGGGGAGGTTGATGGCGCCTTCGACTTTACCGTCGATGTAGAGCGATTCAGAACCGGAGACCTCGCCTTTAACTACCAGGCTCTTGCCGATGGTGGCTTGTTCGCTGTTGGGGATTGCACCGGGGGTGGCGGCAGGTGCGCCAGAACTGAAAGCAGGTGTCGCAGCAGGCGAAGTCGGACGCACTGGCTCTGGAGCCGCGGGCGTGTTGCCAGGTTGGTTTGGTTTCCACATAGAGGATCTTAGGTTCCTTTCGGCTGTTCCTTCCCCAGGGGGAGGGGTTTGAGGCTGGTAGCTGTTGTTGCGCCAATGGGTTGTGAGATTCAGGCGTGTGGCACAGCGTTGGCTCCCGCGCTGAGATCACGATACTACTTTGTGATTGGACGTGTTCTGTGGAGTTCTTTGATACTGCGCCTCAGGAGTTACCCCCGTGGGGCGCAGTTTTGTGATAGGCGAATGAGCTGTATTTCGCGACTTACGGAACTGGGTTTGTCGGACTACTGGTCTGGGTTTGTCGAACTACTGATCTGGGTTTGTCGAACTACTGCTCCGTGTTGTCGTTCTCTTCGACGAGCGAGACGCTGCCGACTACGTCGTAGGTGATGGGTTCGGCGCCGGTGAGCTGCAGGGTGGCGCGCATAGGGATGCGTTGCCAGACGGCGAGGGCGCAGACAGGGTTTGCTGGGGAGGTTTGGGGCCAGGGGGCGAGGAGTTTCTGCACGATGGGTTTGCGAGCGCCGATCTGGGCGATGACGGCGACGACTCCTCCTTTGGCGGTGGGGCTGATGCCGCAGTAGGCTGCGTCGTCGCGGAACCAGACGGCGTTGGAGACGAGAGGATCAAAGTCGGGGAGGTGGAGGGCGGTGATGTGACCGCTGATGCGGTCGACCATGAGCCAGGGGCCGGGCTGCCAGGCCCAGCGAACGGGCTCGGAGGGGAGGGAATCGTTGATGCGGAGGGCGCGGCGGACGACGAAGGTGCGGTCGGTGATGTCGTGGACTTCGCCGAGGGTCCACTCTTTCTGGATGCCGTCGACGACGAGGGCGCGGACGCGGAGGGTGGAGGAGTCTTCGGACTTGGTGTCGGGTGTGGCTTGCGGCGGGGTGTAGGGGACTTTGCGCGCGGGGCCGAGGGTGACGGTGTGAATCTTGGGGCCTTTGGCGAGGGCGGGAATAGCGCAGAGAAGGAGGGCGAGAAGCGCGATGCGAGAGGCGAAGATGCGAGGGAGCAGGGGCACTGGAGCCGGGCGGAGGGTCTGCATGGGGAGGAGGCTAGCAGAGGGGTGGTGGCGATTCAGTGATGGGTGGTACAGAGGGACAGGGTCCAGGGTTCAGGGCCCAGGGTCCAGAAGACGGGGCTTAGGGTTCAGGGCCCAGGGTCCAGAAGACGGGGCTTAGGGTTCAGGGCCCAGGGTCCAGAAGACGGGGCCGGGGTGCGGAATTGGGTTAGGTGGGGAGGGTTCGGTGGGCCTGGAGCTTCCAGAGGAGGTAGGGGGCGAGGGCGAAGAGGAAGACGATGAGGGCGTACTCGTTTTGGGCGGCGGGGCGGAGGGCGAAGTCTACGCTGATGTGGCCGAGGCCGGAGGGGACGGCGAGGCGGTTGGCCTGGACGTGGGAGGTCGCGGCTAAGAGGGCGAGGAGGGTCAGGCTGAGGATGGGCCAGAGGGCGTTGAGGCGCTGCCGGGCGGCGGTGAGGACCATGCACCAGCCTACGAGGATGGGCGCGCCGAGGTAGAGAGATCGGTTGAGCTGGAAGTAGATGTTCTGCGGGTCGGTGAAGTGGAGGGGGCCGTGGCCGAAGGGGGTGATGGCGCCGGGAAGGAAGAGGTGCCAGCCGAGGCGGAGGAGGCAGAGGGAGAAGAGCCAGAGGGCGGCGAGAAGGAGCAGCGGGGTGAGGCTGAAGACGGCCCAGGGGGCTCGGGCGGTGAGGGAGCGGAGGTTGGGTTGGGCCAGCATGGCGTCGGCGAGGGTATTGGTGGTGCCGAGGCGGGCGAGGGCGGCGGTGCGGGCGGCGGCGGGGGAGAGGCCGCGGGATTGCTCTTCGGCGGTGAGGTCGGCGAGGTGGTCGCGGAGCTCGGAGAGGTAGCGGCGGACGTGGCGGGGAGCGATGCCGGCGCGGAGTAGACGTTCGCGGAGCTCGGGGAATGCGGGTTTGGAGAAGAGGTTAGAGAGCGGGTTCGGCATGGGGAGCTCCTGTGTGGGTGAGGAGGCTTTGGATGGTGGAGGTGAGGTTGGTCCAGGTGGTGGTGAGGTCTGAGAGGCGGCGGTGGCCGGTGGGGGTGAGGGCGTAGTAGATGCGGCTGCGGCCGTTGACGGGCTTGCGCTGGGCGGTGAGGGCTTCGTCGCGCTCGAGGCTGTGGAGGACGGGGTAGACGACGCCTTCGCCGAGGGAGATGGAGGAGCCGGTGCGGTCGCGGATGGCTTGCACGAGTTCGTAGCCGTACATCTCGCCCTGCTGGAGGAGGGTGAGGATGAGGAGTTCGGGAACGCCATTCATGAAGTTCGGGTTGGTGTCGCGGGCGGCCATGGCAGGACTATACATCGTGGTTCTAGGTATGTGTCAAGAGATCTGAGGGAATTTTTGGTCTAGATTGGTGGGGTGAGTTGGGAGGGGCCATGAGTGCGACGAATGTTGAGGTGATTGGACTGGTGGTGGTGATGGGGATGCTGGGGTCGCTGGGGAGTTCGTTTCTGGGCGACAGTGGGTGGCATTTGCCGATGAACGAGGATGGCATTGTTCGGCCAGGATACCTGGGAAACATGCTGATAGGGGCGCTGGCGGCGGTGGCGTCGTGGGGGATGCAGAAGGGGGCTGTGTTGGTTGGCGGTCCGGTGAGCGCGCTGACGTTTTCTACGGCGGATATGGCGCATGCGATTGTGATTGGGTTTGCGGGGGCCAGCTGGTTCAAGAGTCATATTGAGCAGGTGATTCTGCGCAGGACGGCGGTGGTAGCTGCGAGCAGGGCGGCCGATCCGGAAGCGGCGCAGGCGATCGCGACATGCACGCCGATCGAGGCGCTTCGGGTGGCTAACAAGATGAAAACGTAGGGGTTAGTGGGTGGAAGGGGTGCGGAATTGGTGCGTGTGGGGGCTGAAGGCTCGGGGCGGCCGATGGGATGGAGCTCCGCGACCCACTCATGACGAAACGCCGTCATGCATGGGGCGCCCGGGTTCTGCGGGGGCGGCGGGAGTTGAGGTGTTGCGAGGGGCGGTTGTGGCAGGGTGGGGGTTCCAAAAAGGGTGGAATTAGGGTAGACTTGCAGATGGTGCGTGTACCTTCCGCCGTCTGCTCTCGTGTGTCTGGCTGAAAGATTGCTGGGCGATGCCAGAGGGGACTATCAGAAGCCCACGAAACAGGTTCAAAGGGAAAGCAGATGGAGCTGATCTGCGCCGCGAGGCGTGGACTCTATCGAAGGAGACTGTTTGTCGAAGGAAGATGCAATTGAAGTAATGGCGGTGGTCGTAGAGACGCTGCCGAATGCGTTGTTCAAGGTCGAGCTCGAGAACAAGCACCAGGTGCTGGCGCATGTTTCGGGCAGGATGCGCAAAAACTTCATTCGTATTCTCCCCGGCGATCGAGTGGCCATTGAGCTTAGCCCGTATGACCTGAACCGCGGCCGGATTGTCTATCGGTACAAGTAGCAAGTTGTCAGTTCTCAGATGTCAGTTCTCAGGAACGGCGGACGAGTCAACTGAGAACTGAGAACTAACAACAGAGAACTGAGGAATTTTATGAAGGTTCGTGCGTCAGTCAAGAAGATCTGCGACAAGTGCAAGGTGATTCACCGTCGCGGAGTGGTTCGCGTGATTTGTGAGAACGCGAAGCACAAGCAAAGGCAGGGCTAAGGGCCCAGGGCCGAGGGTTCAGAAAGCAGTTCTTGCTGGACCCTACACCCTGAAGCCTGGACCCTGGTATTAGCGGCCCCACTGGGCGAGTTCGCCGAAGTTAAGGCGTGCGATGAACCCGGAGGAGACAGCAGTCAGGTCAGCCGTACAACGATCAACCCCGCTTACGGAGTGAACTCCTAAGCTCAACCGAAAGGCACACCATGGCCCGTATTGCCGGCGTCGATCTGCCAGGAAACAAGCAGGTACGAATCGCGCTCACTTATATTTACGGCATTGGCGACCCACGCGCTCTCAAGATTCTTGAGAAGGCGGGGATCGATCCGTATGTCAAGATGGCGACCCTCGATGAGGATCAGCTCAACAAGATTCGTCAGGTCATTGAAGCAGAAGGCGGCATTGAAGGAGATCTTCGCAAGGAGATTTCGCTGAACATCAAGCGCCTGATCGAGATCCAGTCCTACCGTGGTTTGCGGCATCGCCGCTCGCTGCCGGTTCGTGGACAGCGCACGCACACTAACGCTCGTACCCGCAAAGGTCCTCGCAAGGGAACCGTTGCCGGTAAGAAGAAAGCGACGAAGTAACCCATGGCAAAGTCACAGAATAAGGGTACCGGCGCGAAGGTCGGAAAGAATAAGAAGTTCAAGAAGCGCGAGCGGAAGAACGTTCCATTTGGTTTGGTGTTCATCCAGGCGAGCTTCAACAACACGATCGTGACGATCACGGACCAGCAGGGGAACACGCTGAGTTGGAAGAGCTCGGGTTCGCTCGGCTTCCGAGGATCGCGTAAGGGCACTCCATTTGCGGCGCAGCAGGCGGCGGTTGGAGCGGCTACGGCTGCTCGCGACCACGGTCTGCGGTCGGTCGATGTGCGGGTTGCCGGGCCGGGTTCGGGACGTGAGTCCGCGATTCGTGCACTGGCTGCTGCGGGTATTGAGGTTCGCTCGATCCGTGACGTTACGCCGATGCCGCATAACGGCTGCCGTCCGCCGAAGCGCCGCCGGGTCTGATTCTTTACTGGAAGCCCTATGGCACAGCGATCAACAACTCGCGCAGTGTTTTGGGGCTTCCGGTTGATTGCTCTGGCAATCACTTCAGTGCTTGCCTACCGTGCGTATAAGGCGGAAGGCTACATTGGATTGACTGGCATATTGCTTTCCGTCGTATTGGGTTTGCTGATGTCTTACCCAAGGCGACAGGGAGAAGAACTGGCCGCCGAGAATATGAAAAAGGCTGGCTTACAACTGGATCGTGACGAAGGGCTTGCCGCCTGTAAAGCGATCGACAACCGAAGTATGGAGAGATAGAAAATGGCACGTTATACAGGACCCGTCTGCCGGCTTTGCCGCAGGGACGGAACCAAGTTGTTCCTTAAGGGCGCGAAGTGTTTTACGGATAAGTGCCCCGTCGAGAAGCGCAACTTTCCCCCAGGCCAGCACGGCCAGTCCAAGAAGGTGAAGAAGGTTGTGGGCTACGGTCTGCAGCTGCGCGAGAAGCAGAAGGCCAAGCGCATCTACTTCACGCTCGAGACACAGTTTCGCGCGTACTACGAGAAGGCTGCGAACAAGACCGGCGTTACTGGCGAGCTGCTGTTGCAGCAGCTGGAGACGCGCTTGGACAACGTCTGCTACCGGCTGGGATTTGCGATGAGCCGACGGCAGTCGCGGCAGCTGGTTCGCCACGGACATGTGCAGGTGAACGGACGCAAGGTCAACATTCCGAGCTTCCAGTGCAAGGTTGGCGATGTGATCGCGATCCGCGAGGGTTCCAAGCAGCTGGTCATGCTGGAAGCAGCGAAGGATTTTGTTTCGGGCCAGAGCCGGGTGAACTGGCTGGAAGTGGCTTCGGACAATTTGTCGGGCAAGGTGATTGCGCTGCCGAAGCGCGAGGACGTGAACCTGCCTGTGAACGAGCAGTTGATCGTCGAACTTTACAGCAAGTAATAGGAGCGAGGGTTCAGGGTCCAGGGCCCAGGGTTCAGAAGACGAACCTGCCGGGTGCTGGATGCTGAGCCTCGCCACCTGTTCTTAACCGCAGGTCCATCAGCCACGCAGAATGCTTCGCGTGTGCGATGAAGAAAGGATTCACTATGCTTTGGAGAGGTTTTCAAAAGCCCAAGCGTCTCGCAGTTGATCAGGAGACACTCACCAACATTTATGGCAAGTTTTCCGCGCAGCCTTTTGAGCGCGGCTTTGGTACGACGATCGGCAATGCGCTGCGTCGCACCTTGCTCTCATCGATCGAAGGAGCGGCTGTAACGGCTGTTCGCATCGAGGGCGTGCTGCACGAGTTTCAATCCATCACAGGTGTGGTGGAAGATGCGACAGACATCATTCTGAACCTGAAGCAGATTCCGTTCAAGCTAAACGGCGAGGGGCCGAAGGCTCTGTATCTGCGCGCGGATGCTGCGGGCGTGATTACTTCGGGACAGATTGAAGCTGATTCGGACGTTGAGATTCTGGACCCGAATGTTTACATCTGCACGATCTCCGAGGGCGGACGCATTGACATGGAGATGCGTTTGAAGCGCGGCCGTGGCTACGTTTCGGCTGATAAGAACTTCGATAGCGACCTGGGCATTGGGTTTATTCCGGTGGACTCGGTTCACTCGCCGGTACGCAAGGTGAACTACCTTGTGGAGGCTGCACGTCTGGGCCAGATCACCGATTACGAGAAGCTGACGCTGGAGATCTGGACGAACGGTACGGTTCTGCCTGCGGATGCGTTGGGACTTTCAGCGAAGCTGCTGAAGGACCACATGACGATCTTCATCAACTTCGAAGAGGAGTTGGAGGCCGGGTCAGAGGCTGCGCACGATGGAGGCGCGATTCGCAACGAGAATCTCAACCGCTCGGTTGAAGAGCTTGAGCTTTCGGTGCGCAGCTACAACTGCCTTAAGAATGCCAACATCGCGACGATCGGCGAGCTGATTCAGAAGACCGAAGCCGAGATGCTGAAGACCAAGAACTTTGGTCGCAAGAGCCTGAATGAGATCAAGGAAATTCTTGCGCAGATGGGCTTGTCGCTGGGCATGAAGATTGACGAGCAGGGCAACCCGGTTCCGGGGCCGACGTCGGTACTGCCGGCGGCGACACTGGCGGCGAGCTATGGGAACTTCGACGATGAGGATGAGGACGAGGACGAAGAGGATCTCGATCTCGGTGTTGAGCCAGAGACGTTTTAAGGGCAGGGGTCCAGGGCCCAGGGTTCGGGGCCCAGAAAACTAATAAGGTGGTGCGGAGTATGTGCCACCCCATTTTCCAGCTGAGCAGGACGGGAATGGTTAAGTCTTATAAGGATCTTGTGGTTTGGCAACGATCGATTCAGCTATCGCTGGCCATCTATCGTTTGACAGCCGCATTTCCCGTAGAAGAGCGGTACGGGCTCAGCAGTCAGCTTCGGCGGGCTGGGGTTTCTATACCGAGCAACATTGCTGAAGGATATGGTCGCGGCAGTCGCAAGGAATATAAACAGTTTCTTGCGATTGCTCGCGGCTCAACATTAGAAGTGCAAACGCAACTCACGATTGCACGGGAGCTTAGCTTTTGCGGGCCAGGTCAGATGGCAAAAGCTGAATCACTCTCGGAAGAAGTCAGCAGGATGCTTTATTCGCTTGTTGGCAAATTGTGAGACGAGACGTTTTCATCCACCGGCCCTGTGCTGTGGATTGCTTGCACCAACGTAATTCCGAGCCGGGCTGAAGTCTGGGTCGAAGGAGATCATCATGCGCCACCGTAATGGCGGATTCAAGCTGGGACGCAATACCAGCCATCGCCGCGCTTTGCTTCGCAACCTTGTTACCTCGATTATTTTGAACGACCGCGTTCACACCACCATTACCAAGGCGAAGGCTTCGAAGCCCTTGGTTGAGAAGATGATTACGCTGGGCAAGAATGGCAGCGTTCACGCTCGCCGTCAGGCGCTGGCTTACATGATGACGCCGGAGTCGGTGGACCGTTTGTTCAACACCGTGGCGCCGCGGTATGGATCGCGTCCGGGTGGTTACTCGCGCATTGTGCGCACGGGAACGCGGCAGGGCGATGCGTCGGAGATGGCGTACATTGAGCTGCTGGGTGCTGAGCAGGAGTTGAACGAGAAGGCAGAGAAGCGCGCCGAGGCTCGTGCGAAGCGTCGTGAAGAGCTTCAGAAGCAGATGGAAGAGAGTGGCCAGGCAGAGCCGCCGGCCGAGCCGCAAGCGTAGGCTTCGGTTGATTTTTGGTTTCTGTGAGAGGCGCATCCTTCGGGGTGCGCCTTTTTCGTATTGGGATAGACTAGGCGGAGTATCTCCCAAGAAGACAGGGTGGAATCTGAAAGAGGGCGTTCAAGCGCATGCCGATTGTTGAGCTCGAGAAGATTCGCAAGGTATATGACACGAAGGTTGCGGTGGAGGGGCTGTCACTGACCATTGAGCCGGGAACGATGTTTGGGTTGCTGGGGCCGAATGGGTCGGGAAAGACGAGCTCGATTCGGATGATGATCGGGATGACGGTGCCGGACTCGGGGTCGGTGAAGTTGTTTGGGAAGGCGTTCGATCGGGCGGCGCTGCACCGGGTGGGATATCTGCCGGAAGAGCGCGGGCTGTACAAGAAGATGAAGGTGATCGACCAACTGGTTTTTCTTGGGCAGCTGCATGGGCTGAGCGAGGCTGAGGCGCGCAAGCGTTCGCTGGCCTGGTGCGAGCGCGTGGAGATTACCGAGGCGATTGATAAGAAGACCGAGGAATTATCGAAGGGGATGCAGCAGAAGATCCAGTTTATTGCGTCGCTGCTGCATGAACCGGAGTTGATCATCATGGACGAGCCGTTCAGCGGACTGGATCCGGTGAATGCGGAGCTGCTGATGGACACGCTGATCCATCTGCGCAAAGAGGGCAAGGCGGTGTTGTTTTCTACCCACCGGATGGACCAGGTGGAGAAGATGTGCGATGCGATTGCGCTGATCTCGCGGGGGAAGCTGGTGCTGTCGGGGTCGATGCGCGAGGTGAAGTCGCAGTATGAGAGGAACCGGGTGCACGTGGTGTTCTCCGGGGACGAAACGTTTCTGAAAAACCCTGAGGTGGAAGAGGCTAAGAATTATGCGGGGGTTGCGGAGCTGAAGCTGCACAGCGAGGCGGGCGCGCAGAAGGTGCTGGCGGAGGCGATGGCGCGGGGCACGGTGATTCATCGGTTCGACGTGAAAGAGCCGACGCTGGAAGAGATTTTTATTGAACGCGTGCGCGCGAGTTTTGGTGAAGAGGAAGCTCGAGGGATCGTCGATGCATAATGTCTGGCTGATTGCGAAGCGCGAGTATACGGAGCGGATCAAGACGAAGGGATTCTTGATTGCGACGATTTTGATTCCGCTGCTGATGGGCGGAGGGTTGTTTGGGGTTGCAACGATGGCGGCGAAGTCCAAGACTACGGCGCACATTGCGGTGCTGACGTCGGATCTGCATCTTGGCGATGATTTGAAGCAGGAGCTGCAGAACGGCAAGGACAGCAAGATGACGGTGGACCTGATGTCGCCGCGGACGTCGCATGCGTTGCTTGACCAGGAGATGGCGAATAAAGAGCTGGACGGATACCTGGTGATATTGCCGGCGACGAATCCGGGGCAGCGGCCGACGTTCAACTTTACGCCGCGGTCGACTGCGGACATTGCGACGAACTCGGCGCTGGAAGAGGCGCTGCATCATGTGCTGACGCGGGAGTACCTGGAGAGCAAGGGAGTTTCAGATGCGGAGACGGCGGCGCTGCTGGCTCCGGTGACGCTGAATGTGCTGGGGAAGAATGGAGAGCGCGGGAATTCGCGCTCGTCGTTCCTGGTGGCGTATGTGTTGTTCCTGCTGATGTACATGGTGGTGCTGCTGTACGGGATGAACGTGGCGCGCTCGATTATTGAGGAGAAGACGTCGCGGGTGTTCGAGGTGTTGCTGGCGACGATCAAGCCGGATGAGCTGCTGGCCGGGAAGATTTTGGGCGTGGGCGCGGTGGGGCTTACGCAGGTGGCGATCTGGATGGTGGCGGCGGGGTTGATTGCTGCGCGGTTGGGAGCGACGAGCGGAGTGCAGATCAGCACGCCGCAGGTGGTGTACTTCATCGTGTATTTTGCGTTGGGGTATGCGCTGTACTCGGCGGTCGCGGCGGCGCTGGGGGCGATGACGAATTCGGAGCAGGAGTTGCAGCAGTTGAATATGTTCCTGATGATTCCGCTGTTTTTCAGCCTGCTGATGCTGACGCCGGTGGTGACGAATCCGAACTCGATGATGTCGCGGGTGGTGTCGCAGATACCGTTCTGCGCGCCGCTGCTGATGGATTTGAGGATTTCAATTTCGATGCCACAGCCGTGGGAGATTGCGCTGTCGATCGGGTTGATCCTGGTGACGATTTACGCGGTGCTGTGGGTGTCGTCGCGGATCTATCGCGTGGGAATTTTGATGTACGGCAAGAAGCCCAATCTCCCTGAGATTCTTCGCTGGTTGAAATACAGCTAAGGGCAGGGGTTAGGGATTAGGGTCCAGGGTTCAGGGATTAGACACCACGCCTGATGCCCTGTCGCTAATCCCGGAGAGGGTTGGATGGAGATCGATCTTGCGACGGTGGAGGCTCCGGTAGAGGCTGTTCGGTCGCAGGTGTGCGTGGTGGGGGCGGGGATTGCGGGGTTGGTGCTGGCGCGGAAACTGGCGCTGGCGGGCGTGGATGTGGTGGTGCTCGAGGCCGGCGGACGGTCGATTGAGGACGGTGGGCAGAGGTTGTTTGCGCAGGCAGAGTTGAAGGGGCAGGCGCATCTGGGGACGACGGAGGGACGCTTTCGCGTGTTTGGGGGAACGTCGCTGCGGTGGGGTGGGCAGGTGCTGTCGATGGCTCCGGGGGCCGAGGAATGGGTGGTGGGGGCGGAGGAGTTGAGGCCGTTTGTCGCGGAGGCTGAGGGGTTGCTGGAGGTGGGGACGCTGCCGTTCGAGGCGGAGGATTTTTTTGCGGCGATTGGTGCGCCGATTCCGGCGATGTTGACGGAGATGCGCGGGGTGGATGCTCGGGTGTCGAAGTGGATGGCGTTTCCTCGGCGGAATTTGGCGCCTTCGTTGGGGAAAGATTTGGTGGAGCGGGCGCGGGTGTATCTGCATGCGCAGGTGGTCGAGTTAGTGCTGGCGGCGGGTGGTGCGCGGGTTGAGGCGGTGGTGGTGCGGACTCCGGCGGGGAAGATGGTGCGGTTTGAGGCGGACGAGGTGGCGGTGGCTGCGGGGACGGTGGAGACTGCGCGGCTGCTGTTGGCGTCAGGTGTAGGGAATGGGTACGACCAGGTGGGGCGGAACTTTCATGATCATGTGACGTTGCCGGCGGCGGTGTTGACGGGGGCGGCGCGGGCGCGAGTGGTGAGGGAGTTGCGGCCCTGGGTTTTCTTTGCGGGCGTGGGCGATGTGCGCGGAGGGACGCTGCATAGTGTGAAGCTGGAGGCTTCGCGGGAGTTGCGGGAGAGATTCGAGCTGAATCCGATCTTGGCGCATTTGGCGATTGTGGAGCCGGAGGGGTCGGGGATTGCGGTGGTGCGGGAGATGCTGACGTCGTTGCAGCGGCGGGAGTTTGGGAGAGCGCTGGGGACGCATGCGATGAAGATTCCGGGGGCGGTGTGGGATGGGATGCGGCTGATTTTGGGAGCGAAGCTGCGGGGGCGGCGATTTATTTCGGACGGGGCGGCGGTGAAGCTGCAGTTTAATGTGGCGCAGGATCGGCCGTCTTGCTCACGGGTGATGTTGGGCGAGGGAGTGGATGGGACGGGGATGCGGGAGGTGGTGGTGGACTGGCGCGTGTCGGAGCAGGAGGTGGGGACGATGCGGCGGTATACTGCGTATCTGCGTGGGGAGTTTGAGGCGATGGGGTTGACGGGGGTGGAGTGGGCGCGGGGGATGATGTCAGAGGGTGAGGCGTTGGAGGGGTTGGAAGACGCGCGGCATGCGATGGGCGGGGCTTGCATGGGAGACGATCCGCGGACGAGCGTGGTGGATCGGGAGATGCGGGTGCATGGGGTGGGGAATTTGTGCGTGGCTAGTGCGGCGGTGTTTCCGGATGGGAGTGCGCAGTTGCCTACGCTGACCATGATGGCGTTGGCGTTGCGGTTGGCTGATCGGTTGGCGGCGGGCTTGGCTTAGTCGGTAGACTGGTGGTTGTGGCTGCCTTCACGCGTAAAGAAAAGATTCTGCTGGCTGTCGTGCCGCCTGTTGTGGCGCTGCTGATTCGTATGGTGGGAGCTACGCTGAAGTATCGCGATGTGAATGCGCCGGGGGTGCCGGTGGGGCATACGCTGCCGGGGCCGGTGGTGTTTGCGTTCTGGCATTGCTCGATGCTGACGTGTGCGCATCGGTTCCGGAATTTGGGGATCGCGATTCTGATCTCCCGCTCGTTTGATGGGGAGTTGATTGCGCGGACGGTGGAGCGGCTCGGGTTTTTGGCGGTGCGGGGATCGAGCTCGCGGGGCGGGGCGGCGGGGTTGAAGGCGATGGCAGATGCGTATAAGGCGGGGCATCGGTGCGCGTTTACGGCGGATGGGCCGCGGGGGCCGGCGCGCGTGTCGAAGGCCGGGCCGGTGCAGCTGGCGGAGTTGGTGGGCGCGACGTGGATTGGGGCGTATCACGCGGAGCCTTCGCGGGCCTGGTATCTGAAGAGCTGGGATCGGTTTGCGATTCCAAAGCCGTTTGCTACGGTGACGTTTGGTTGGCCGGAGCATGTGGGGCTGGAGTTGGAATTGGTGCAGCGGGCGCTGGATGAGGCGGTGGCTATGGCTGAAGTGCAGGGATCAGGGAACAGGGATTAGGGATTAGGTCGATGCTGGTTTCTGAGTTTGGTTATGAGTTGCCGGAGGAGCTGATTGCGCAGCGGCCGCCGGAGGTGCGCGGGGCTAGCCGGATGATGACGCTCGATCGGCGGACGGGGGTGTTTGCGGATCGGAGGTTTGCGGAGTTGCCTTCGTTGCTGCGGGCTGGGGATTTGCTGGTGCTGAATGATTCGCGGGTGATTCCGGCGAGGCTGTATGCGCGGCGCGGTGGAGTGGGGAGGCAGGAGAAGTCGCCGGCACCGACGGGGTTGGTGGAGGTGCTGCTGACGGAGAAGCTGGGCGGTGCGAACGAGTGGGGGGCGCTGGTGAGGCCGGCGAAGAAGGTTCCGGTGGGAGAGACGCTGGAGTTTTCGGCGCCCGCGTCTACGGCGCAAGAGTCGGGTGAGGTGTTGCTGCGGGCTGCAGTAGTGGGGGCGGGGGAGTTTGGGGAGCGGACGCTAAGGTTCGAGGCGGTGGAGGATTTTCATGCGGTGCTGGAGCGGATTGGGCATCTGCCGCTGCCGCCGTACATTCGGCGAGAGAAAGAGGTGGAGGATCGGGCGGAGGACCGGGAGCGGTACCAGACGGTGTACTCGCAGCCGTTGAAGCGTGCGGAGGAGCGTGGGTCTTCGGCGGCTCCTACGGCGGGGCTGCACTTTACGCCGTCGATTCTGGAGGAGCTGAAGGCAAAGGGCGTGGAGATTGCGCGGCTGACGTTGCATGTGGGGTTAGGGACGTTTCAGCCGGTGCGGGCGGAGCGGACGGAGGAGATTCGGTTGCATGCGGAGAGCTATACGATTTCTGCGGAGACGGCGGCGGCGGTGAATCGCGCGCGGAGGGATGGGCGGCGGATTGTGGCGGCGGGGACTACGACTACGCGGACGCTGGAGCATCTGGCGCGCGAGGCGGAGGCGCGCGGAGTTGGGATTGGTGAGGCTTTCGAAGCGCACTCGGGGAGCACGAGTTTATTTTTGTCGCCGGGGGCGGAGTTTAAGGTCGTGGGTGGGTTGCTGACGAATTTTCATCTGCCGGAGTCGACGCTGCTGATGCTGGTGTCGGCGTTTGCGGGGCGGGAGAACGTGCTGGCGGCTTATGCGCATGCGGTGGGGGAGCGGTATCGGTTCTTCAGCTATGGGGACTGCATGTTGATTACTTAGCGGGTGGCGTTGGTGGTGGGACGCGGGTGCTGTGGAAGAAGACGATCTTCCAGGAGCCGTCCTGTTTTTCGAGAATGGCGGATTCGAGCCACTGGGTTGGGGTGGGGGTCGCGGCGTTGGGCATCTGGACGGAACCGTCGTTGACGTAGGTGATCCACGCTTCGTTGCAGTGAATAGTGACTTCGGGATGAGTGACGTTCCAGACGAACTTCACGCCCTTGTCCTGATAGGTTTTTACGAGGTTCATGAGGTCGTCGATGCTGCTGAACTGTTGGCCGTTATCGAAGGCGTAGAAGGTGGGCGCGGTGGTGGTGTGGATCCTGGCAAAGTCGTCGATGGTGGCGGCGGCGTAGAAGGTGCGTAAGGTGTTGGCGACGGCCGTCTTGTCGGCATCGGTGGTCTTGCAGCTCTGGGCGCTGAGTTTGGAGGAGATGAGCGCGAGGGCGAGGATGGGCGCGGCGATGCAATGCTTGTGCATGAGGGATTCCTTGAGGAATTGGGGTAGCGCGGTCAAGTATAGCAACCGACTCGACCCATCTCAGGCGCACGCCGTACCATCAAAGGGACATGTCTGATTCCAAGAGCTCTTCCAACAAGCCGCCTATTTATTTGCTCGACTCCATGGCCTTTATTTTTCGGGCGTATCACGCGATGCAACGGTCGCGGCCGATGACTACGCGGACGGGCATTCCGACGGCGGCTACTTATGTTTTCGTGAACATGATTAATAAGTTGCGCGCGGATTTTAAGCCGGAGTATTTGGCGGCGGTGTATGACGTGGGGGCGCCGGTGCATCGCAATGAGATGGCTGCGCAGATGAAGGATGTGCAGAAGTTCAATATCAAGACGCAGCAGTTCGAGACCATTGAGTATGGCGGGTACAAGGCGAACCGGGTGGAGACGCCGCCGGATTTGATTCAGCAGCAGCCTTATATTCGGCGGGCGCTGGAGGCGTTTCGGATTCCGATTTTGTATTACGAGGGATTTGAGGCTGATGACGTGATTGGGACGCTGAGCTGCAAGCTGGCGGAGTTGGGACACAAGGTGTTTGTTGTGTCGAGCGATAAGGACATGATGCAGCTGGTGAATGAAAGTGTGTCGATCCTGAATCCTACGAAGGATAATTTGATTTTGGATCCGGCGGGGGTGGAGAAGGTGCTGGGGGTTCCTCCGGAGCGCGTGGTGGATGTGATGGCGCTGCGCGGGGATTCGATCGATAACATTCCGGGGGCGCCGGGGATTGGCGATAAGGGGTCGGTGGAGTTGATCCAGCAGTTTGGCACGGTGGAGGGTGCGCTGGATCATGCGGATGAGGTGAAGAAGAAGACGTATCGGGAATCGCTGCAGAATAATCGCGAGAATATTTTGCTGTCGAAGGAGTTGGTGACGATCCATACGTCGGTGCCGATTGAGTTTTCGCTGGAGGCGATGCGCACGCAGCCGGTGGACAACGCGGCGTGTCGCGCGCTGTTTACGGAGCTGGAGTTTACGACGCTGCTGAAGGACCTGGCGCCGGATGTGAGTGCGGTGGTGACGACGTACAACGTGAAGGCGTCGGCTGAGGACTTGAAGAAGCTGCTGAAGGAGGCGCGCGAGGCGGGGCATCTTGCGGTGGCGATGGCGGCGAATGCGCAGGCTGTTGCGGAAGAGGTGGGCGCGGAGGCTGAGGCGGAGGTGGAGGTTGAGCCGGAGCCAGCGCAGAACATGTCGTTGTTTGGGGGAGGGGAGGAAGAGGTTTCAGCGAAGACGCAGGTTGTGGCGGCGACGGGGGATGTGGCTTGCAGGTTGGGGCTGGCGGTGAATGCTGGGCTGGCGATCGAGGTGGGGTTGGATGCTCCGGGGCTGCGGGAGGCGCTGGAGGATGCTTCGCTGCCGAAGCAGGTGCATGATCTGAAGGCCGTGCTGCGGGCGCTGGAGCCGCATGGCGTGACGTTGGCGGGAGAGGTGACGGATGTGATGCTGGAGAGCTACCTGCTGAATCCTACGCATGCGTCGCACACGCTGATTGATATTGCGGCGCGGTCGACTAGTTTGGCGCTGCTGCATCAGCCGACGAAAGATAATCCCAATGATCCGAAGCGGCTGGCGGAGGCTGCGGCTGCGGTGGTGAGGTTGGCGAAGACGCTGGGGGAGCAACTGGTGGAGTCTGAGACGGCGCGGCCTAGCGAGATATTGAAAGATGAGCCGGGGCTGGGCGGCGCGATGACCAAGGAGATGTTGTTCGCGGAACCGGTAAGCAGGGGTCAGGGTTCAGGGTCCAGGGTGAAGAAGGCGGAGACTTCGGAGTTGAATGAAGACTCAACGCTGAGTGAGGTTTATTGGAAGCTGGATTTGCCGCTGGTGCAGGTGCTGTTGCGGATGGAGCAGGTGGGCGTAAGGGTGGACAGCGAGGTGCTGCGGGAGATGAGCTCGCGGCTGGCGGTGACGATTGATGATTTGGCTGAGCGGATTTATTCGAGTACCGGGCATCGATTTAATATCAATTCGCCGAAGCAGTTGGGCGATGTGTTGTTCAACAAGATGGATCTGCCGAAGCCGATGAAGTATGGCAAGGGCAAGGTGATTTCTACGGCGCAGGATGTGCTGGAGGATCTGGCGGCGCATCATGAGGTGCCGGCGTTGGTGCTGGAGTATCGGCAACTGCAGAAGTTGAAGGGGACGTACCTGGATGCGTTGCCGGTGCTGGCGGATGCGCAGGGGCGGATCCATACTACGTTCAACCAGGTGGGAACGGCTACGGGGCGGCTGAGTTCGACGAATCCGAATCTGCAGAATATTCCGGTGCGGACTGCGGTGGGACGGGAGATTCGCGCGGCGTTTGTGGCGGCTGAGGGGAACCTGTTGATGTCGGCGGATTATTCGCAGATTGAGTTGCGGTTGATGGCGCACTTTTCGCAGGATCCGCTGCTGCTCGATGCTTACAGGACGGAGAAGGATATTCATACGCTGACGGCGGCGGAGGTGTTTGAGGTCGACGCAGAGACGATGGATAAGGAGACGCGGGCGCGGGCGAAGGCGGTGAACTTCGGGATCGTGTATGGGATTTCGCCGTTCGGGCTGGCGGCGCAGTTGGGGATTGAGCAGAAGGTCGCGAAGGAATATATTGCGCGGTACTTTGAGCGGTACCAGGGAGTGGCCGCGTTCATTGAGAAGACGCTGGAGACGGTGCGGCGCGATGGTGCCGTGCGGACCGCGTTTGGGCGGGTGCGGCCGATACCGGATATTCAGTCGCGCAATCCGAATCAAAGAGGGTTTGCGGAGCGGACGGCGGTGAATACTCCGCTGCAGGGGACGGCGGCGGACTTGATTAAGATTGCGATGCTGCGGATTGATGCGGCGATGAGGGAGCGGGGGCTGAAGAGTGTGATGACGCTGCAGGTGCATGACGAGCTGCTGTTTGATGTGGTGCCGGCGGAGGCGGAGGAGATGCAGGAGCTGGTGAAACGGGAGATGGAGTCGGCGGCGACGTTTAGCGTGCCGATTGTGGCCGACGTTGGGTTGGGGAAGAATTGGAGAGACATTAAATGAGTGCGAGATGGATTGGTATGGCGGTGATGATGTGTGCGTCGGCGGTGGGGGTGGCGCAGAAGACGACGATGCCGCTTTGGCCGGGTGGGAATCCTGAGGCGTCGAAGGTGGTGGGGGCGGAGGTGGCGACGACTACGATTACGGCGGCGGGGAGATCGGTGGTGCATGTTACGAATGTGAGTGCGCCGAGCTTGACGGTGTATGCGCCGGCAGCGGGGAAGAATACGGGGGCGGCGGCGTTGGTGTTTCCGGGTGGGTCGTATCTGCGGTTGAGTTATACGACCGAGGGCACGGATATTTGCGCGTGGCTGAATTCGATTGGGATGACGTGCGTGCTGGTGAAGTATCGGGTGCCGGAGGATGGGCACTATCCGGCGAACGTGGAGGATCTTGAGGATGCGCAGCAAGCGATGCGGTTGACGCGGGCGCATGCGGCGGAATGGGGGATTGATCCTCACAAGGTTGGGGTGATTGGGTTCTCGGCGGGGGCGCACCTGGCGGTAGTGCTGAGTACGCATCCGGATTTTGAGGGGAAGAATGTTGCGGCGTCGACGGTGGACGCGCGGCCGGATTTTCAGATGGTGATTTATCCGGGGTGGCTTACGAATCCTGCGGGTGGGCCGACGGTTGATCCGGTGCTGGCGCCTACGCTGGCGGTGCCGCCTACGTTTTTAGTGCAGGCTGAGAATGATTACACCGCGCATGTCGAGAACGTGCTGATTTATTTTGAGGCGTTGAAGAATGCGAAGGTGCCTGCGGAGCTGCATGTGTACACGCTTGGCGGGCATGGGTTTGGGATGGGGGGGAAGGAGCTTCCAGTCTCGGGGTGGACTGGGCTGGCGGAGACCTGGCTGAAGACGATTCACATCTTGGGGCCGGCTGGCGCGGTCGGGATGCCGTAATGTCGCTAGGCGCCTAGTTCGGTGCGGATGGCGTTGGCTATGGCGTTGGCGTGGCGGTGCATGGCTTCGGCGCTTTCGGCTTCGATCATTACTCTCGCGAGGGCTTCGGTGCCGGAGTAGCGGATGACTACGCGGCCGGTGGTGGAGAGGTCGGCCTCGGCGGCGGCGATGGCAGCTACGATGGCGGGGAAGGTGTTGAGGGGGAGCTTTTCGCGGACCTTTACGTTGAGGATGATCTGCGGGTAGTTGGTGAGGTCGGCGATGAGTTGGCCGAGGGGCTTGTGGCTGCGGTGGACGAGATCGAGGACTAAGAGCGCAGTGAGGAGGCCATCGCCGGTGGTGGCGCGGGCGGGGAAGAGGATGTGGCCGGACTGTTCGCCGCCGAGGGAGGCGCCGGAGTTACGCATCTCTTCGAGGACATACTTGTCGCCGACTGGGGCGCGGAGCATGCGGATGCCGGAGCGGGCGAAGGCGGCCTCTAAGCCCATGTTGGACATGGTGGTGGCCACGACTAAGTTGTTGGCAAGCTGGCCGCGGGTTTGGAGGTCGCGGGCGCAGGCTAGCATGATGGCGTCGCCGTTGACTACGTTGCCGTTCTCGTCGGCGAAAAGGGCGCGGTCGGCGTCGCCGTCGAAGGTGATGCCCATGGAGGCGCCGGAGACTTTGACCTGGGCGGCTACGATTTCGGGATGAAGAGCGCCGCAGTTGAGGTTGATGTTGCGGCCGTCGGGGGAGGCGTGGGTCACATCTACGGTTCCCTGGAGGGATTCGAAGAGTTGCGGGGCTACGGAGCTGGCTGCACCGTTGGCGCAGTCGAGGACGATGTGGCGGTTGTCGAGGGAGATGCCGGGGACAGCGGCGAGGAGGAAGCGGATGTAATCGGCGCGGTAGGACTCGTTGACTTCGGGGAGGGTTGGGTTGTCGGGCAGGGTTGGGTTGGTGGCCAGGACGCTGGTGATTTCGCGCTCGATGCCGATCTCGGTTTCGTCGGGGAGCTTGTAGCCGTCGTAGCCGAAGATTTTGATGCCGTTGTCCTGCCAGGGATTGTGGCTGGCGGAGATGACGACGCCGGCGGAGAAGCCATGCTTGCGGGCGAGGAAGGCGATGGCGGGAGTGGTGATGACGCCGGCGGGTTCGATGGAGGCTCCAGCGGTGCTGAGGCCTGCGGAGAGGGTTGCGGCGATCCAGTGGCAGCTCTCGCGGGTGTCGGTGCCGAGGATGATGCGGACCGGTTTGTGCTTCTCGGCGAGTTTGGTGGCTAAGGCGATGCCGATTGCGTAGATGGTGCGCTTGTCGAGCGGGGCTTCTCCTGCGACTGCCCGTATTCCGTCCGTTCCAAACAACTTCCGCATGCTGATCCTTGTGGCGCTTGATGCTCCAACTGATGATGCTAGTGGAAGCGAGCGGGCAGGGCTAGTGTCCGGGGCAGTGGACGGCAGTTGGGGTACCCCCTCCCCCCTGTTGGGAGTGATTTTGCCTCGTAAGTGGTAGAGGGCGTTTGGGGTAAGGGTGAAAGTATCCCCGGGTCAGGAGCGATTTCTGCTTGTAAACGATAGAGGGGGTTGGGGTTAAGGGTGAAAGTATCCCCGGGCTTAGGAGTGATTTTATCTCGTAAGCGATAGAGGGTGTGGAGGTTAAGGGCCAAAGTATCCCTTCGCCGGCTTGTAAGGTATTCCATCCAGATGGTTTAAGGGGCAGGTGGTCCGTGTTGTGTGGTCCGGGATGGGTCGATGACCCGTTGTGGTTCTGGGGTTTCGTTTCTTTGAAAGGGGTGTAGTTCTATTGTAGCGGGTTGGTGGGGGTATGTATGCCAGGTTTTGAGAATATATATCGCCAGTGTTTATGCGGGGTTTCGCGATTTTGGGTGGTGTTGGGGGTTGACAGGGTTTTTGCGGGGGCGGCGCGAGGTGGCGGGGCGCGAGGAAGCGTGGGTGGCGCGGAGGGAGGGCAATTTGGTCGTTCCGCCTGCGGCTTCACTCCGGCCTTCGGCAGAGCGGTAAACGGCTTTTTTTGTGGTGGGGGTCCCTGGGGCGTTGCCCCAGGCTGGTATTATGTCGGGCCTTTGGCCCTTTGGATTGGTGGGTGCTGGGACCCTGGGGCGTTGCCCCAGGCTGTGATGGGTTGGGCCGTTGGCCCTTGGGAGCCCGGCTGGTCTTTGGCCCTTTGGATTGGTGGGTGCTGGGACCTGGGGCGTTGCCCCAGGCTGTGATGGGTTGGGCCGTTGGCCCTTGGAAGTCGTGGATGCTGGGTGCAGGTCGTGTCGAGGGGGGTCTGGGGGTAGGTTGAAGTCTTGGCGTCCAGGGGAGGGGGTGGGCCTAGAATGCTGGTATTCGATAGAGGTGGGTTGCATGGAGTTCAAGGGTTTGGTGCGGGGGTTGAGGACGGTTGGTGTTTTGGTGTTGGGTTGTTGGGCTGCGGTGGCAGGGGCGCAGGGTGGTACGCCGTTCACGTATGTTCGGGTGGGGAGTGCGGTGGATGTGACGGCGAAGACCGAGGGTGGGTTTGCGTTAATGGGTGGAGGGACGGATCTGGATGAGGCATTTCGGTGGATGTGTGCGCATTCGGGGGGTGGGGACTTTCTGATTTTGAGGAGTCATGGGGGCGATGACTACAACCCTTATGTGAAGAAGCTTTGTCCTGTGAACTCGGTGGCCACGCTGGTGATTCCTTCGCGGGAGGCGGCTGCGGATCCGAGGGTGGCCGAGAGGATTGGGAAGGCGGAGGCGATCTTTATTGCGGGTGGTGACCAGGCCGAGTACATCAACTGGTGGAAGGGGACGCCGGTGGAGGACGCGTTGAACGCGGCGATTCGGCGCGGGGTTCCGGAGGGTGGGACGAGTGCTGGGCTGGCGGTGCAGGGGGAGTTTATTTACTCCGCGCAGAATGATGGGAAGGATGAGGAGAATTTGAGTTCGAAGGCGGCGCTGGCGGATCCGTTTCAGCACCAGGTGGTGGTTGTGCGTGGGTTTTTGGATGATCCGTTGCTGGTGGATACGATTACGGATTCGCACTTTGTGCGGCGCGATCGGATGGGGAGGTTGTTGGTGATGATGGCTCGGGTGCTGGCGGAGGGGAGCGTGACGGAGATTAAGGGGATGGGGGTTGATCAGGAGACTGCGGTGCTGGTGGAGGCTTCGGGTGAGGGGAGGGTGGAGGGGAAAGGGGCGGTTTACTTTCTGCGGGCGGGTGGGAGGCCTGCGAGGGTGGTGAAGGGTGAGGCGTTGGAGTTTGGGCCGGTGGAAGCGGTGAAGGTGACGGCGGGTGGGCGGTTTGATTTGAAGGCTTGGACGGGGGAGATGGCGCCGTATGTGTATCGGGTGCGGGCGGGGGTGGTGACGTCGTCGAGGGTGGGTGGGATCTACTGAAGGGGTGGGTCGCTGTCGAGGCTGGAGGGGCAGGAAGCAGAAGGCATACCCCAGGGGCTAAAGCCGAAAGCGTGACGGGGCTATGAGGCCTAAGGCTGAAGCCTTGGGGTACCTAGAGGCAACGGCCATAAGCTTTCCGGGCACGAACGGCCATCGGGGTTTGTGGAGCTAGTCGGTGGAGGTGACTTTGGCGCGGAGGCGGCCTTTGGCTAGCTGGGCGGTGATGGGGGTGCCGGCGGGGGCGTCGGCGGTGTTGCGGAGGAGCTTGCTGTTGGGGCCTCCATCGCCGAGATAGACGAGGGCGTAGCCGCGTTCGAGGACGCGGAGGGGGCTGAGGGATTCGAGGCGGGAGGTGGCGCGGCTGAGGCGGGTGTGGGCTTGCTGGAGGGGGATGGTGCGGGTGGCGCGGAGGCGTTGCTGCAGGGATTGGAAGCGGTGGCGGTCGTTGGCGAGTCGCAGGGTTGCGTCCTGGCGGCGGAGGCGGGCTTCCAGTTGAGCGAGGCGTTTGTGGTGGTGGTTGAGGGTGCGGTGGAGGGAGGTTTCGGCACAGTCGGCGAGGTCGTCGAGGTGCTGGGCGCGGCGCTCGAAGGTGGTGCGAGCGCGGCGGAGGATGGCGTCGGCGTTGAGGGTGGTGAGGCGTTGGCGGAGGCGGAGGAGGTTGTAGGTGTTGGAGCGGGTGAGGCGGGATTGGAGGCGGGCGAGGCGGTCGGCGATACCGTATTGGGCGTCGGTGAGGAGCTCGGCGGCGGCGGAGGGGGTGGGGGCGTGGAGGTCGGCGGCTGCGTCGGCGATGGTGGTGTCAGTGGCGTGGCCGATGCCGGTGATGACGGGGAGGGAGCAGGCGTGGATGGCGCGGGCTACGATCTCGGCGTCGAAGCCGTGGAGGTCTTCCCAGGAGCCGCCGCCGCGGGCTACGAGGACTACGTCGGCGTGGTTGGGGTGGGCGGAGAACCAGCGGATGCCGGCGGCGATTTCGGCGGGGCAGTTGGGGCCCTGGACGGCTGCGGGATAGATGAGGAGGTTGACGGCGGCGTGGCGAGCTACCCCATCGCGCAAAGAACGCGCGCCGGGGGCCCCGGTCCGGCGACAGACCACCTTGACGATGTCGCGGAGGGCGGCGCCTTGCAGGCTGGTGACGACTCCGATGCAGTGGGGGAAGGGTGGTAGGGGGCGTTGGTTGTCGAAGAGGCCTTCGCGGCGGAGGCGTTCTTTGAGTTGTTGGGTCGCTGCCAAAAGCGCGCCGAGGCCGGTCTGCTGCATGGTTTCGGCGACTAGCTGGAGTTGGCCGCGGGATTCGTATACGGAGAGCGAGCCGGAGATGCGGACGGCGTCGCCGTCCTTGGGGCGGAAGCGGAGGAGGGCGGCCTGGCGGCGGAAGAGGACGATGGAGAGTTGGGCTTCGGCGTCCTTGAGGGTGAAGTAGCAGTGGCCGCTGGCGGCGGGACGCCAGTTGGAGATTTCGCCTTCGACGGTGACGTGGCCGTGGGTGCGCTCGACGAGGTTGCGGACGTGGCGGATGAGCTCGCCTACGGTGAAGACCTGCGCGGTCGGCGAGAGGTCTTGCGCGGGCAATGAGGGTCTGGTGGGTGGCGGGGTGGCCATGGAGCGGGATTGTTCGGCGAGGATGTCGGCGGGGGTGACGTTGATGTCGAAGAGCGAGGGTTCGGGGACGGGAGCTGGGCGCGCGGGGGATTTGCGGGAGCGGGTGCGGCGGAGGTCGGCGAAGCTGGGGATGTCGTCGGGCATCGTAAGACGAGTGTAGTCGCCTTGCGCGGACGGCTGCTAGGCGGTTTGGAGGAGGGCCTGGGCTTCGTGGAGGAGGAGTTCGGGGCGGCAGGGTTTGCTGAGGAGCTTGAGAGGGCGGCGGGTGCGCGAGATGTGCTGCTCGACCTTGATGGCATTGCTGGCGTAGGCGGTGAGCATGAGGAGCTTGAGGTTGGGCATCTCGTGGTGGAGCGCTTCGGCTAGCTGGAGGCCGCTCTGCTCGGGCATGGAGATGTCGCAGAGGATGAGGCCGGGCGCGAAGGTACGGGCGCGGGCGAGGCCATCGGCTGCAGAGTAGACGGCTTCGGATTCATAGCCGTTGGCTTTGAAGACGAGCTTGAGGGTGTCGGCTACAAGATGGTCATCGTCGACGACCAATACACGCTGTTTCATGAGACACCTCGGGCCCTGCTACATGGAGGAAATCTGGTTCGATTCGGCGTGGGAGGGGGCCGCTGATTGAGGGGCTCAGCGTCAATTCGTTCTCTAGATGTTAGACCTTGGGCAGGTGAAAAAGCTAGACGCGCGGTGTGATTTTTTTTGATGATTCATCTTTTACACCTGGGACGCGATAGAGTCTTTGACATGCATGTCTTAGCTGTCATCTTCGGAATCTTTTTTCTGGCGGGAGTGTTGCTGGATGCGTTTCAGACCATCATTCTGCCGCGCCGGCCGGTGGGACGGTTTCGGATAACGCGGTTGTTCTTCCTGGCGACGTGGGGGCCGTGGAAGTGGGTGGCCGGGCATTGGCCGGTGCGACGGAGTCGGGAGCAGATGTACAGCATCTACGGGCCGTCTGCGCTGCTGTTGCTGTTCGGTGTGTGGGCGGTGCTGCTGGTGGCGGCCTATGGGCTGATCTTCTTTGGCATGCATATGCCGTTCAACGATCCGACGCATCCGGTGACGATATTTCAGCGGCTGCGGAGCTGCCTCTATGCGAGCGGAACAACGCTGTTCACGCTGGGGTTAGGCGACGTGTTGCCTGCGCGGCAGGCGGCGCGGATGTTGATTGTGGCTGAGGCTGGAACGGGGCTGGGGTTTGTGGCGCTGGTGATTGGGTATGTGCCGGTGCTGTATACCGCTTTCTCGACGCGGGAGATTGCGGTGGCGCTGCTGGATGCGCGGGCGGGGTCTCCACCGACGGCGGGGGAGTTGTTGTTTCGGCACAACTTCAATGGCGGGCATCATGCGCTTACGGCGCTGCTGGCGGAGTGGGAGAGATGGTGCGCGACGATGCTGGAGACGCACATCTCTTATCCGATTCTTTGCTACTACCGGTCGCAGCACGACAACCAGAGCTGGCTGGCGGCGCTGACGTCGGTGCTGGATACGTGCGCGCTGCTGATCACGACGATTGAGGGGCCGAGCACTCGGCAGGCGCAGCTTACGTTTGCCATTGGGCGGCATACGCTGGTGGACCTGGGGCATGTGTTTCGTCAGGAGGGGGAGGAGCAGCGGCTGATGAAGGTGCCGCAGCAGCGGTTGGGAGATGATGAGTTTGCGCGGCTGTGTGACCTGCTGGGGCAGGCGGGATTTTCTCTATGCGGGGACCGGGGATCGCGAGAGCGGCTGAACGCGATTCGGATGTTGTATGAGCCGCATGCGTGTGCGCTGGCGGCGTATCTGAGGTTGCAGCTGCCGGCGTGGGCTCCGCCGGTGAAGGATGTGACGAAGCGCAAGGATCAGTGGTCGACGGTAGCGGAACTGCGGTCGCCTAGCGCGATTGCGGATCGGCTGACGGCGCATGTTAGCCGCCAGTCAACGGCGTCACATTTGGAGGATCAGGGGTAGGGCGCGGGGATGGGTGAGGCGGAAGCAGATTCGCTTCGGGAATGACAGAAAGAGAGGCAAGGGCAAGGGCACAAAAAATGCCAGGCTCGCATGCGGATGCGAGCCTGGCATTTTCGTAACGAGGGATTGGGTTACCGGGCTGCGCCGAGACCTGCGCCGGCGGCGGGGGCTGGGTTCAGTTTCTGGGTGGCGATTTCGGCGGCGGCGCCGGGCTTGCCGGTGGCATCCTTGCTCTTATCTTTGAGGAGGGCGAGGATCTGGCGGGCTTCGTCGGTCTTGCCCTGGGACTGGTAGAGCTCGGCTAGCTGGAGCTGGGCGAGGTCGGCAGGGACGGTGGTGGACTTGCCCTTGCTGAGCTCGTTGTAGATGTCGATGGCCTTGGAGACCTGGCCGGTCTGCTGGTAGAGGTCGGCGAGGGCGTCTTTGCCGAGGGCGGCGAGGCCGCTATCCCAGCCGGAGGCGACCTTTTCGAGGGCCTGTTGGGCGGGGCCGGTCTGGCCCATGTCCTCATAGGTGAGGCCGACGAAGTATTCGGCGAGCTTGCCGGGGGTGGTGAGGCCGTACTGGCTGGCTACCTGCTGGAACTGGGCGTTGGCGGCGGCGGCGCGGGACTTGGCGTCGGGATAGGTCTTGACGCCGGGGGCGGGGGGTTCGCCGGTGGAGGAGAGAGGCGCCTGGTAGATCGTCATGGCCTGGCCGAAGGCGGTGGAGGCAGCGGCGGAGCGGCTTTGATAGATGGAATAGCCGGCCACGATGGCAATGATCGCGACCACGGCGACGACGCCATAGAGATGGCCTTCTGGCGGTGCTCTTCTGTCCAATGGACGCCGTGCTTCGGTGAGGGCGACAAACTGGTCCTGGCTTTTTCAACTGGCGCTTGGTTGCGTTATCCACGAACGATCCGTCCTTCAGGGCTACAAAGAGATTGCCGGGCCCACCGCCCGCGCATCGTTTCAGTTTAGCAGGGAAGGGCCTGCGGGGGCAGCCGTGGGAGGGATTTGGGCGTTGATCGGGGATTGAGTGGGGGTGGTCCGATTATTGCGAAGTGATCTTGCACAGAGTGCTTGCCAAGCGTATTTGGATGGGCATAGTATCTGCGTCGGACCAATCCAAGCTGCACTGTTTTTGAAGCACCGCGAGCGGGCTTGGTCGCACGACTCGATTTGTACTGTTCATCAAGAAGCAGACAAGAAATCCGCGGGAATCGGCAGGATTTGACGAAGCCGACCGGCGGGGGCACGAAGACTCAGGAGCGACAAAACGCTATGGCTTGGTACGCATACTGCATCACCGAACGCAATGCATTTTCTGAGCTGGGCCGGCATAGAAGGCCGATGCCACTATCAGGGGTTACAGGACTTTTCGGAAATCAAACCTTTCTCTTTCCCGCAGCCGACCTGGCTGTGGTGGTATCAGAACACCTACCGGAAGATGCAGCGAAGTTAGTTACCGCGGAGGGTCAGTCTGCGGCGCGGGAGCATGCGCGGGTGATTTCGGGCTGCTTTGCGAAGTCGACCGTGCTGCCGTTCCGGTTCGGCACAACGTTTGAGGATGATGAGGCGCTGCGGCGGTCGGTGCGATCGAACCAGCGGCACTTTATGGCCAATGTCGAGCGGCTGCGCGGCATGGCGGAGATGCACCTGAAGGTGGTGGTGGATGATATCTGCCCGGAGACCAAGGGTGCGGGACGAACGTTCCAGGCGGCGGGGCAGGAGTATTTGTCGCACCTGCGGGAGTCGGCATCGCGACAGAGGGAACGGCAGTCGAGGGCGCGGGCGCTTTCGTTGCAGATGCACCGGATGTTTCTGCCGGTAGCTGAGGAAGTGACCTGCAAGCGGATGGAGTCGGGCAAGATGCTGCTGGATATTGCGCACCTGGTGGAGAAGAAGACCGTGGAGCGCTATCAGAACAAGTACAGCACGGTGACGCTGGAGCTGAAGGACTGCGCGATGCAGCTTTCAGGGCCGTGGCCTCCGTATCACTTTGTGCATCGCGAACAGCGCGGACACGCGTAGAGGGATGGTTTGTACTAGAAGGCCTCGGCGATTGCCGGGGCCTTCGCCTTTGGTGGCGTGATTTTTAGTCGCGGACGGTGACTTCTACGGATGGGGTGGGCTTTTTGTTGCGGCTCAGGACGGAACTGCGGCGGCGCTTGCCGGTGGAGACGTGGTCGATCTTTCTCCAGAAGCCTACAAAGTAGTCGGTGGCAGAGATGATGGAGAGGATGGTCATCCAGTAAGTGGCGGTGATGGCGATGAGCCTGACGCTGATGGGGAACCAACCTAGTAACCAGGTGTCCCAGCGATGGTTGAGGATGACGGCGACGATGGCGACGATCTGGACGACGGTTTTGAGCTTGCCGAGGTCGCTGGCCTGGATGGTGAAGCCTTCACTGGAGGCGATGGAGCGGAGGCCGCTGACGAGGAACTCGCGGCCGATGACGAGGACGGCGATCCAGGGCTTCATGACGTGGGGGTTGTAGGCCACGAGGAGGATGAAGGCGGCGGTGACCATGAGCTTGTCGGCGAGGGGGTCGAGCAGCATGCCGAGGGTGGTGATCTGGCCGCGGCGGCGGGCGAGAAAGCCGTCGAGGCCGTCGGTTACGGAGGCGGTGATGAAGATGGCGGAGGCGATGAGCTCCTGCTCGCCGTGAGCACCCTGCCAGGGGAAGCGGGGGGAGAGCGCCCAGATCAGCAGAGGGACGCTTGCGATGCGGGTCAGCGTTATGGAGTTGGGCAGATTCACTGATGGAGCGCCGTGCGGCGAGGTGAAGCCGCGAATACTGTCATTCTCCCATAACGGCAGGGATTAGGGATGAGGGAACAGGGATTAGGTAAGGCCGAAGCGATTGCCGCGGTCTATCTAATCCCTAATCCCTGTTGCCTAATCCCTGCTTTCAGGCGTAGATGCCGCGTTGCTTGGTGGTGTGGGCTACGCGATCGATGGCCAGCATGTAGGCGGCGATGCGGTTGTTGACGCCGTGGGCTATGGAGAAGTGGAGGACGTCGTTGAAGCTGTCGATCATGATGCGATCGAGGCGCTGATTGACTTCGTCTTCGGTCCAGAAGTAGCCCATGCGGTCCTGCACCCACTCGAAGTAGCTGGTGGTGACGCCACCGGCGTTGGCGAGGATGTCGGGGATGACGAAGATCCCTTTTTCGGAGAGGATGTCGTCGGCGACTGGGGTGGTGGGGCCGTTGGCGCCTTCGCAGAGGATGCGGCACTTGAGCGCGCCGGCGTTGCGGCTGGTGATGACGTTCTCGGTGGCAGCAGGGATGAGGACGTCGCACTTCTCGATGAGGATGGCGTCCTTATCGAAGGGCTCGCCGCCGCTGAACTTGTGGATGCTGCCGGTGCGGGCCTTGTGCTCGAGGAGCTCGGAGATGTCGAGGCCGTCGGGGTTGAAGAGAGCGCCATCGTACTCGCCGATGCCGATGATCTTGTAGCCCTTGTCCCAGAGAAGTTTTGCGGCGTTGGAGCCGACGTTGCCGAAGCCCTGGATGATGACGGAGGTTTCGGAGGGAATCATGTTGAGGTGCTTGAGGGCCTGGTCGGTGACGACGGAGATGCCGCGGCCGGTGGCCTCGCGACGGCCACGCGAGCCACCGAGCGAGACGGGTTTGCCGGTGACGACCGAGGTCATGGTCTGGCCCATGTGCATGGAGTAGGTGTCCATGATCCAGGCCATGGTCTGCTCGTTGGTGTTCATGTCGGGCGCGGGAACATCTTTTTCGGGGCCGATGAATTCGATGAGCGCGGCGGTGTAGCGGCGGGTCATGCGCTCGAGTTCGCCTTCGGACATGTGCTTGGGATCGCAGATGACGCCGCCCTTGGCTCCGCCAAAGGGGATGTTGACGACGGCGCACTTCCAGGTCATCCAGGAGGCGAGGGCGCGGACTTCGTCGAGGGAGACGTCGGGGCCGTAGCGGATGCCGCCCTTGCAGGGGCCGCGGGAGATGGAGTGCTGGACACGGTAGCCGGTGAAGACTTCGATGCTGCCGTCGTCCATGGAGACGGGGATGTGGACGATGATTTCGCGGGAGGGGTAGCGGAGGACTTTCCAGATTCCGGGTTCGAGGTTGAGACGTTTGGCGGCCTCATCAAAGCGCGCTGCTTGGGCGAGCCATGGATTGGTCTCCAGCTCCAGGGAGTTGGGAGCGGTAGGCGTGGTGGTTTGCATCGTTGATTCCTTCTCTGGGGTGGGCCCGGTTTGGCCCTGCGTTCTGCCCAGCGTGGGGAGGCCTGCTAGAGAGGCTTCCGTGGGTACTAATCGTTCTCCGGCCATCGACTTGATCTCCTCGTGCAGGCCCAGCCTTGATTAGACGCCAGGGAGGGCGAATGGAGTCAACTATTCCTGTTTGGGCAGACCGGTCTGTGACCAAACTTGGCGAGTATAGGCCTGTCTTTCAGCCACTCGCAAGGCATACAGGTGACTTTATCGGCACATTGAGAACGAGCGATTACGACTTGCGCAAGGTGTATGAAATGTGCGCAAAGGGACGGGTTTATTTGCAGGGGCTGAGGGGCCTGGGAGGGGCGAAGCTGCATCTCAGGAGGGAGGTTCTGTAGAGGGTTAAAGGAGAAGCGATGATTCGGATGAAGGTATTGGCTGGAGCGGTGATGGGCGGCGTGATGCTGTTGGGTGCGATGGGATGCCAACAGGCTCCGCCACCAGCGCCGACGGTGGTGGTGGAACATACGAATGATGGGCATGACCGGGATCGGCAGGCGCAGGCGCAGCGGGACCAGGCGCAGCGGGATCAGGCGCAACGGGATCAGGCTCAGCGAGATCAGGCGCAGCGGGATCAGGCTCAGCGAGATCAGGCGCAGCGGGATCAGGATCACCGGAACCCTCCGCCTCCTCCGCCGCGGCAGTAGTTAATGGTGGCGCGCGAGGATGCGCGTTGGGTGTTGGGGAAGAGCGGGTGGGGCGTCTGGCTCGGTATGATGAGTGGATGCCTCACCCCCGCACTTTAACGACTCCAACTTTGCGCGAATTTCAGAAGCTGGCACGGGAGCACTCGCTGGTGCCGGTGACGCGGACGGTGGCTGCTGACCTGGAGACGCCGGTGTCGGCGTTTTTGAGGGTGGCGGCGGAGGAGCCTGAGGCGTTTCTGCTCGAGTCGGTGGAGGGCGGCGAGCAGGTGGGGCGGTACACGTTTATCGGGATTCGGCCGTACAAGAAGATGACCGCGAAGGGTGGGCGGATCACGGTTGTTGAGGGGCGGAAGCGGCGGACGTATGAGGGAGATATTTTTGAGGAGTTGAAGGCTGCGCTGGAGGGGGAGAAGCCGGCGAAGGTGGCGGGGCTGCCTCCGTTTACTGCGGGGGCGGTGGGGTTCTTTTCGTATGACGTGGTGCGGGTGATTGAAGAGCTGCCGGAGATTGCCAAGGATGAGCTGCATGTTCCGGATGCGCACCTGATGTTCTTTGATGAGGTGCTGGCGTTCGATCATGTGAAGAAGGCGATTCATTTGATGGTGACGGTGGGGGCTCGGGGGCGGGTGGGTAAGGGTGGCAAGCCGGATGCGGCGGGATATAAGGCTGCGGAGAAGCGGCTCAATCGGCTGGAGACGATGTTGAGTGCGGCGATTGTTTTGCCGCGGCGGCGTGCGGTGGTGAAGGGGGCGCTGAAGCTGAAGGCCCGGACGAAGATGGCGGATTATCTGAAGGGCGTTGAGCGGGTGAAGGAATACATTGCTGCGGGGGATGTGTTTCAGTGCGTGCTGTCGCAGAGGTTTGATTGCGAGCCGGGGGTTGAGCCGTTTGAGATTTACCGGTCGCTGCGGATTGTGAATCCTTCGCCGTATATGTACTTTTTGAAGTTTGGGCTGGAGGGGGAAGCGAGTAAGGGCTCAGGGCCCAGGGTTCAGGGTCCAGGGAAGGCGGAGCGGGAGGCGCATATTGTGGGGTCGTCGCCGGAGTTGCTGGTGCGGGTGCATGAGGGGAAGGTGGAGTACCGGCCGATTGCGGGGTCGAGGCCGAGGGGGAAGGATGAGGTGGAGGACCGGGCGCTAGAGGCTGATCTGCGTGCGGATGCGAAGGAGGTTGCCGAGCATGTGATGCTGGTGGATTTGGGGCGCAATGATGTGGGGAGGGTGAGTGAGTTTGGGTCGGTGAAGGTGAAGGATTTGATGTTTGTGGAGAGGTACTCGCACATCATGCATCTGGTGAGCAAGCTGGAGGGGACGCTGCGCAAAGGGTTGGCGCCGATTGATGCGTTCAAGGCCTGCTTTCCGGCGGGGACGTTGAGTGGGGCGCCGAAGATTCGGGCAATGGAGATTATTGAGGAGCTGGAGCCGGCTCGGCGTGGGGTGTATGGCGGGGCGATTTTCTACGCGGATTTTAGCGGGAACCTGGATTCGTGTATTGCGATTCGGACGCTGTTTATGGAGGGGGAGAAGGGGTATATCCAGGCGGGGGCGGGGATTGTGGCGGACTCGGTGGCGGTGAAGGAGCACGAGGAGTGTGGGAATAAGGCGAAGGCGGTGGTGCGGGCGATTGAGCGGGCGCGGGGGTAGAGGATTCGGGGCTGAAGAATGCGGAGAGTTTAGCTGCTGCGGGCGGGGTGGCGGGTCCTTCGGCTGCGCAACTCGCATGGTGCGCGAGTTGCTTCGCTCAGGATGACAGTCTTGTGGTGGGTGTCTGATGTTGCAAAGGTATTCGTGCAGCTGAGGCAAAGCACGCGTGTTGCGAGTGAGTGCGATTAGTCAGAATCTTCTTGTTTGAGGGCCCAGTAGATGCCGGCGGCGATTTGGGCGGCGCCTATGGCGCGGGTCAGGGTGGGGCGCTTGGAGAGGCCGTGCATCAGGTTGCGCCAGGGTTTGGGGCCGCGCTTCCAGGCGTTGGCGTCGGCTACAGGGTGGATGAGGGCCATGACGCCGTCGCCGATGAGGACCATGGCGGCGAAGTGCTTTGCGCGGGTAGGGGTGGTGATCAACATAATGGGTTGGAGCGGTGTGCGTTAGGGGTGGTTGCCCGGCGTGGGCGATTAGCGTGGGCTGCAGCGTAAACTATCGGGGTGATGGTCTTTGTGCTCGACAACTACGATTCGTTTACCTACAACCTTGTGCAATACATGGGGGAGCTGGGGGCTGAGGTGGTGGTGCGGCGGAACGATGAGGTGACGCCGGAGGAGATTGTTGCCATGGGGCCCGAGCGGATTCTGCTGTCGCCGGGGCCTTGTACGCCGCAGGATGCGGGGATTCTGATTCCGCTGATTCAGCATTTGGCGGGGCTGCCGGCTGGTGAGCAGATTCCGGTGCTGGGGGTTTGTTTGGGGCACCAGGCGATTGGCGCCGCGTTTGGCGGGGACGTGGTGCGGGCTCCGCAGCTGATGCATGGCAAGACGAGCGTGGTGGAGCATGATGGCAAGACGATCTTCAAGGGGATTCCGAAGCCGATGACTTGCACGCGGTATCACTCGCTGATTGTGGAGGAGGGAACGCTGCCGGAGGTGCTGGAGGTGTCGGCGCGGGTGGCGGGTGAGGGTGGCAAGGGATTGATTATGGCGGTGCGGCATAAGACGCTGCCGATGGAGGGGGTGCAGTTTCATCCGGAGAGCGTGCTGACGGATCATGGGAAGCAGTTGATTGCGAATTTTTTGGTGGGGCAGGAATAGGAAGTAGGAAATAGGGAGTCTGATGCGAGCTGGGTTGGTGGTTGCGGTGGGTTGGCTGGTGGTGGGGGTTGGTGGTGCGCGGGGTCTGGCGCAGGAGCAGGGGGTGCAGATGATGGGGACGGTGGCTACTAAGGATGCGTTGGTTACGGGTGGGCTCGAGGTGAAGGGGGATCGGGCGCGGCTGATGTCGAATACGAGCGTGACGGCGTATGACCATACGGCGCAGGTGAAGCTGGAGCGCGGGGGGCAGGTGCTGGTGTGTGCGACCAGCCAGTTTCACCTGCTGCACTCGGGGACGGGGAGCGCGCTGCTGTTTGGGCTGGATCGCGGGGCGATTGAGCTGCATTCGCAGACTGAGGGGCAGGATGTGATTCTGACTCCTGACATACGGTTTTCAGTGGAGCAGAAGGGGACGTATGACCTTCGGATGCGGGTGACGCGCGATGGCGATACGTGCGTGGAGAATGCGGGGAAGAAGGCTCCGGTGCTGATGCTGAATGATGCGTTCTCGCGGGCGAGCTATCGGCTGCTGCCGGGGCAGCATGTGCTGTTTGAGCGCGGGAATCTGCACGAGGTGGTGGACAACGAGCGGACATCGTGCGGGTGTCCAGGGTCGGAGAAGGGGGAGCAGGTGGCGGAGAATGCGACTCCGGCGACGAAGGCGGCGGCGGAACATCCGTTCCCTGCGGCGGAGAGCGAGGGGCTGGCGCCGACGGCGGCGGTGCCGAATTCTCCGGTGGGGGAGAAGGAGACGCAGGTATCGACTACGCTTGCGTATTCGCCGGGGGCTGGGACGCCACCGAGTGCGGTGGAGACTCCTGAGCAGATTGAGGCGGACAGCTTGACGCCGCAAGCGCCGGCGCCGGCGGTGAAGCACTCGTTTGGGTACAAGTGGAAGCACTTCTGGTACAAGCTGTTTCATCCGGGGAGTTCGTCCTAGGTCGAGCAGTGAGGAATTGAGCCGGGAAGCCAGGGCTAAAGCCCATTGCTGGGTAAGGATTTGTTCAGGGGGCTGAAGCCCCCTGCTAATCCGGTGAGGTGGGTGGGCTACAATCGTAGGGTTGGGCTGTTCTTCATTGAGCCCCATATTTCACCCACAGAATCAGGAGTTTCCCATGGCGATTCCGGCGACACAGATGCGCCCCGGCATGATTATCAAGTTCAAGGACGATCTTCATCTCGTCTTCAGCGTAGAGCACCGGACGCCGGGCAATCTGCGCGCGTTTATCCAGGCGAAGTTGAAGAACGTGCGGACGGGCGCGATGTTTACGGAGCGGTTCCGGTCACCGGACCCGATTGAGCGGGTGCACGTGGACTCGATCAAGATGGAGTACCTGTATAACGATGGCGATGACTACTACTTCATGGACCAGAACACGTTTGAGCAGACGGCGTTGAAGCACGATACGCTGGGCGATTCGGTTGAGTACCTGACGCCGAATCTGCTGATCGAGGTTAGTTTCCATGATGGCAAGCCGGTGGGCATTGAGTTGCCGACAGCGGTGGAGATGACGGTGGTGGAGACGGAGCCGGGGATCAAGTCGGCGACGGCGAGCTCGGTGACGAAGCCGGCGAAGACGGAGACGGGGCTGATTGTGCAGGTGCCTCCGTTCATTAATGAAGGCGAGCGGATTCGCGTGGATACGGCCGAAGGCGCGTACATGAGCCGGGCGTAAGGGCAGCGGTCGATGGTGGTGCACTTTCTTATTCGCGGACGTGTGCAGGGTGTCGGGTTTCGCTGGTTCGTGCATCGCGAGGCGGCGGAGCTTGGACTGCGCGGATGGGTTCGGAATACGGATGCGGGCGAGGTAGAGGTTGTCGCGGCGGGAGATGCTGAGACGATTGCCGAGCTGCGCGCGGAGCTGCACAAGGGATCGCGCGGCAGCCGCGTGGATGCTGTGATTGAACATGAACTGGTAGAGGCCGAGGGCGAGTCGCTCGGTGCGTTTGAGATTGAAGGAGCCTGGTAAGTGATGACGATTAAGCCGATTGATTGCGAGCCGTTGAAGGAGATGATCCGCGCAGTGCCGGATTTTCCGAAGCCGGGGATTTTGTTCTATGACATTACGACGTTGCTCAAAGACAAGACTGGCTTTGCGCAGTTGATTGATGCGTTTGCGCAGTACTACATCGGCAAGAAGGTGGACCTGGTGCTGGGGATTGAGGCGCGCGGGTTTATCTTTGGGCCGGCGCTGGCGTATCGATTGAATGCAGGGTTTGTGCCGGTGAGAAAGCCGAGGAAGCTGCCGGCTCCGGTGGAGAAGGTGCAGTATGACCTGGAGTATGGGAGCGATTCGCTGGAGATTCATGCGGACGCGATTCTGCCGGGGCAGCGGGTGATTATTGTGGATGACCTGCTGGCCACTGGCGGGACGATGGAGGCGACCATTGAGCTGGTGCGGCGGATGGGTGGCGAGATTGTGGGGCTGACCGTGGCGATCGAGCTGGACTTTCTGAAGGGGCGGGAGAAGTTTCCTGAGATTGATGTGTTTAGCTTGATGCACTACGACGAGTAGGGAGAAGTGCGGATGCGGCTGATGCTGACGGTTGCGGCTGGGGCGATGCTGTCGGTATACGTGTCGGGTGCCCGGGCGCAGGTGGATGCATCGGGCACAGATGAATGGAGCAAACTGATTGCGGCGAACAACCTGGATGTGAGGGGGAATTCTCCGTTTCATCTGGAGATGACGTTCCAGCTCCATGACCTTGACGGAAGACCTACACGCAGTGGGACGGTGGAGGATTGGTGGGCTGCGCCGGGTTTGGAACGTGTCGTCGTGCACCTGGCGGGCGTCAATGAGGATGGGTCTTTGACGGCGGGGTCTTCGCATGAGTTGGTGCGCGATCGTTTTCTGGTGAATGAACTGTTGAACCTTGCCGTGCATCCTGTGCCTGAGGAGCCGGCGGCTGGTGCGAAGATGAAGAACGAGACCGTAAGCTTTGGAAAGCTTACTCTCGAATGTCTTGGCCCGGAGTCGCGCACTGCTTCAGGGAGTTGGGTGCAGTACGAATCTGTTTGTACTCAGCCTCACGCAGAATTGGTGTTTGTAAGGCAGGGACACAGTGGAGATGAGATATTGGCGAGGGGGGCTACGGGCAAGTTCCGCGATACGCACGTGGCATTAAAGCTACAGTTGGCTTTCTTGAGACGAACTGCTATTACCGGCGAAGTTACGAAACTGCAGAGCTTTGATGCGGCGAATTCGGAGGTGACGCTACTGTCCCTTTTGCCAGAGCAGCAAGTGATCCCGAATGGTCCGGTGCATACCGCATATGCGAGAGAACTGATCATTGGAAAGTGCACTGCATCCCTTGAGCCGGAGCTTCCGGGGGGACATCAGGAAGGCAATGCTATCGTTAGCACGGTAATTGGCAAAGACGGAGTGGTGGTCGATGTTGCGCCGATCGCATGTTCGGATGCCGCGTTCTGCGGTGCAGCGGTAAGAGCATTGAAGCAGTGGAAGTATTCTCCCAGCCTGCTGAATGGGAAGGCAACGGAAGTGAACCTGACCAATTCGATAGCAGTTACTCGCGAAACCTTTTGACGCGGATAGATGTCAGTGGGCGGGTTGGAACGGGTTTGAGGCCTGCCGCCAGACTGCTTGTGTGGAGCAATGAATGATCGGAATCTGGTGAGTTGACACAGTGCTCGGCGTGTTCGCGGGAGTGACGGCTGGGGCGCAGGTGGAGAGCTTCGAGCCGGCTTGAGGCGCCGTCGGCGTTCGAATTGTAGGGCAATGTTTTTACAAAGAGGTGTTGCGTAGGCCTGTGATGTTTATCACATACTATGGTCTGTTTGAAAGCCGACTATTGACAACCGATGAGTGCAAATGGGGGGACGAGACGGATGCATCGTTTCGGAGCTCGGTTTGCAGCTACGAGCGAGGGTGTCATGGCACAGACGATTTGGCAATCGATGCAGCAGAAGGGCTACAGTCGCAGGGAGTTCCTTCAGTTCTGCAGCGCGGCCGCGGTGATCGCGGGGCTGGATAAGAGCAGCGTGGGCCAGGTCGTTTCGGCGTTTGAGACGAAGGCGCGGCCGGCCGTGGTTTGGATGCACTTCCAGGAGTGCACGTGTTGCAGCGAGAGCTTCATACGGGCGTCGCACCCTACCGTGGCAGACGTGCTGTTCGATGTGATCTCGCTGAACTACACGGAGACGTTGATGGCTCCGTCGGGATTCCAGGCAGAGAAGAGCCTGAACGACACGATTCGGGACAACAAGGGCAAGTACATTGTGCTGGTGGAGGGGTCGGTACCGCTGGGGGCCGACGGCGTGTACTGCATGATCGGCGGAAAGACTTCGGAGTCGATTCTGCAGACGGTGGCAGCCGATGCGGCGGCGGTGATTGCGTGGGGCAACTGCGCGTCGAATGGATGCATGCAGGCGGCTAAACCAAATCCAACGCAGGCGACGCCGATTCACAAGCTGATCAACAAGCCGGTGATTAATGTGCCGGGGTGTCCGCCGATCGCGGACGTGATGATGGGCGTGGTGACGCACCTGCTGGTGGTGGGGTCGATGCCGGAGCTGGATGACCAGGGGCGGCCGAAGGAATTTTATGGACGGCGGGTGCATGACACGTGCTATCGCCGGCCGAATTACGATGCGGGGCTGTTCGTGGAGGCGTGGGACGACGAGAGCGCGCGCAAGGGATATTGCCTGTACAAGATGGGCTGCCGCGGGCCGGTAACGTATAACGCCTGCTCGGTGGTGAAGTGGAACGAGGGGACGAGCTACCCGATCCAGTCGGGGCACGGATGCATTGGGTGCAGCGAGGCGGGGTTCTGGGATAACGGACCGTTCTATCAGCATCTGAGCTCGTTCCCGGGATTTGGGATTGAGAGCACGGCGGACACGATTGGCGTGGCAGCGGGCCTGGTGACGCTGGCCGGCGTGGGCGCGCACGCGGTGCTGACCAACGTGCGCAAACAGAGCGTGATTCGGGACGAACACAAGGACGATCAGACGGAATAGTGAGGCATCATGGCACGCGTAGTTGTTGATCCAATCACTCGAATTGAAGGCCATCTGCGCATTGAGGCAGTGGTAGAGAACGGCGTTATCACGGATGCATTCAGCGCCGGTACGATGGTGCGCGGGCTGGAGAAGATCCTGATCGGGCGCGATCCGCGCGATGCGTGGGCGTTTTGCGAGCGAGTGTGCGGCGTTTGTACGACGGTGCATGCGCTGGCCAGCGTGCGGGCGGTGGAAGATGCGGTGGGAATCAGTGTGCCTCCGACGGCAGAGCTGATCCGCAACATCATGATGGCGACGCTGTATATCCAGGACCACGTGGTGCACTTTTACCATCTGCAGGCGCTGGATTGGGTGGACGTGGTGAATGCGCTGAAGGCGGATCCGAAGAAGACGGCGGAGTTGGCGCAGTCGTTCTCGTCATGGCCGAAGAATACGCCGGCTTACTTTGCCGAGGTGCAGGACAAGGTGAAGAAGCTTGCGGCGAGTGGGCTGGGAATCTTTGCCAACGGGTATTGGGGACATCCGGCGTACAAGCTTCCGCCTGAGGCAAACCTGCTGGCGGTGGCGCATTATCTGGATGCGTTGAGCTGGCAGAAGGAAGTTGTGAAGATCCATGCTGTGTTCGGCGGTAAGAATCCGCACCCGAATTATCTGGTGGGCGGGGTTCCTTGCTCGATCGATGTGAATGAAGTGGCTGCGATTAATACGGAGCGGTTGAACCTGGTGGCTGGTCTGATCGCGCAGGCGGACGAGTTTATTAACCAGGTTTATATTCCCGATGTGCTGGCGATTGCTTCGTTCTACAAGGACTGGACGAAGTATGGCGGCGGCCTGTCGAACTACATGAGTTATGGGGAGTACCCGACGAAGGGATATGGGGATCCGGAGGCGTTCAAGATTCCGCGCGGCGTGGTGCTGGGGCGCGATCTGAGCACGGTGCATCCGGTGAATCCGCGGGACAGCCAGGAGATCAAGGAGTACATTTCGTCCTCGTGGTACACGTACCCGGGCGGCGACAAGGAAGGGCTGCATCCGTGGAGTGGCGAGACTGACTTGAACTACACGGGGCCGAAGCCACCGTTCGAGACGCTGGAGGGATTTGAGAAGTACTCGTTCCTGAAGACGCCGCGGTGGAAGGACCACGCGATGGAAGTGGGTCCGCTGAGCCGTTTGATTGTGGGTTACTCTGCGGGGCGCGCCGACATCAAGGAGATTGTGGGATCGACGCTGGGCAAGTTGAACGTGCCCGTGGATGCGCTGTTCTCTACGCTGGGGCGGATTGCGGCGCGGGCGCTGGATGCGGAGTTGGCGCTGGGCTACCTGAAGGAGTTCTTCGCCGAGCTGATGGAGCGGGTGAAGAGCAACGATGTGGCGACGTTCAACGGAGAGCGCTGGGACCCGAAGAGCTGGCCTGCGGACTGTGAGGGCGTTGGGCTCGTGGAGGCACCGCGCGGGTCATTGGCGCACTGGATCAAGATTCACGATGGTGCGATCGCGAACTATCAGCTCGTGGTTCCAACGACCTGGAATGGTTCGCCGCGGGATGCGACCGGGCAGCGCTCGTCCTTTGAGCAGGCGCTGATTGGTAATCCGGTTGCGAATATTGAAGAGCCCCTCGAGATTCTTCGTACGATTCATTCTTTTGACCCGTGTATGGCCTGTGCGGTTCATCTGTATGATCCACAGGGCCGTCACCTTCATCGCGTTTCCTTTGAGTGATCGATATGAGTACTCCAGTGATTGGCGCAGGTAGTGTGAAGCCGGCGGAGGTTGAGCGGCCAGCGGACTACAAACGGATCTATGTTTGGCAGTTTCCTGTTCGGCTTTTCCATTGGGTCGCGGCTATTTCGATTTTTCTGTTGTGTGTGACCGGGTTTCTGATCGGTCACCCGCTGCACGCGTTTTATGCGCAGCAGGCGTACCAGCAGTACTGGTTTGGGTGGGTACGATTCATTCACTTTGTTTGTGCATTTGCGGTGGTGGCGGTGTCGGGGGTACGACTGTACTGGGCGTTCGTGGGAAATCAGTATGCGAGGTGGAATAACTTCCTTCCCCTGACGAAGGCCAAGTGGCAGAGCATATGGGAGTTGATCAACGTCGAAGTGCTGCAGATCAAGAAGACGGGGAGATATCACGTTGGCCATAACATTTTGGCGGCCACTTCTTATTTCTTTCTGTTGCTGGCGTTTGCCTTTCAGACCGTGACTGGCTTTGCACTGTACTCAGGCATGAGCGGATTGCGCGTGACGCATATCTTTGACTGGATCGTGCCACTGATGGGGGGCCAGGGAAACGTGCGCTTCTGGCATCATGCGTTTCTTTGGATCTTTGTGCTGTTCATGATTGTGCATGTGTACCTGGTGTTTTATGACGATTATGTTGAGGCCGGCGGAGAGATGTCTGCGATGGTGAGTGGATGGAAGTTCAAGCGGGATGACCGTGTCAAATAGCACACACACAACGCTGGTGCTTGGTCTGGGCAACACGCTCATGGGGGATGAGGGCGTTGGCGTGCATGTGCTGCGGGAGTTGGAGAAGCGTGCACTGCCAGCGGGTGTGGAATGCCTGGATGGGGGGACGGGCGGGTTTGTACTGTTGGAGCCGCTGCAGAGCGCCAATCGGATTGTGATGGTCGACGCGGCTGCCGATGGCAACCCGATTGGGACGATTACTCGTACTGCGCCACGCTTTTCGAGTGATTATCCTCCGACGATGACGGCGCATGATGTTGGGGTGAAGGACCTGCTGGACATCTTCTACACGCTTGGCGGGGACTGCGAGGTGATCCTGTTTGCGATCACGATCGATCCACTTCAAACGATTACGCTGAGCATGTCTCCGGTAATTGAGGAGGCGGCGAGTCGGGCGGTGGAGATGATTGCGGCTGAGTTGCGCGACTTCGCCCGAACAGGGCAAACGGCGCATATCGAAGAAAGTTGTGGTGTGCGTTAAATCACCGAGCGAATACCTCCGCTGAGCAAGAATTGAGTGATGTCGAGGGCTCGGATGGTGGTGACCTTCGACGACAGGGAACGGCGAGGCGATTGCGATGTGTCTTTCGGTGCCAGGGAAGCTGTTGGAGAGGAACGATGTTGGAGGCGTGCTGGTGGGGAAGGTGCAGTTCGGGGGAGTTGTGCGCGAAGTGTGCCTGGATCTTTTGCCAGATGCAAAGACGGGCGAGTACCTTCTGGTGCATGTGGGGTATGCGATCTCGCTGGTGGATGAAGATGAGGCGCGAAAGTCCTACGATTATATGGAACTGGCGGGAATGCTTGAGGGCGAGCTGAGGGCGTTCCCGGACGATGGTCCAGCGCCAGTAATTGAGGATTCCCCTCCCATAGACGATTTTGCTCCGCGGCGGTTGGCTGGGGAGACGACATGAAATACCTCGATGAGTATCGGGACGAGAAGCTGTTCCGGTCGCAGCTGGCGCGGCTGAAGCAGATCGCTACGCGTCCTTGGGTACTGATGGAGGTGTGCGGCGGGCAGACGCATACGCTGGTGCGGTATGGGATCGACGAGTTGCTGCCGGCGGGGATGGAGATGGTGCATGGGCCGGGGTGCCCGGTGTGCGTGACGCCGGTGGAGATTATTGACAAGGCGATTGCGCTGGCGCGGCGGCCAAAGACGATTTTGGTTTCCTATGGGGACATGATGCGGGTGCCGGGGTCGGAGAGCGACCTGCTGCAGGTGAAGGCGCTGGGTGGGGATGTGCGGATGGTGTATTCGCCCACAGAGAGTGTGAGGATTGCGCTGGAGAATCCGACGAGTGAGGTGGTGTTCTTCGGGGTGGGGTTTGAAACTACGGCGCCGGCGAACGCGATGGTGGCGTGGCAGGCGAAGCGACAGGGGATCAAGAACCTTTCGCTACTTTCGTCGCATGTGCTGGTCCCGCCGGCAGTGGAGATGCTGCTGTCATCTCCGCATAACCGGGTGCAGGGGCTGATCGCGCCGGGACATGTTTGCACGATCATGGGCACAGGGGCTTATGAACAACTGGCGGCGAAGTATAAGGTGCCGATTGTGATTGGCGGATTTGAGCCGGTGGATTTGATGGAAGCGATTGTGATGCTCGCGGCGCAACTGGAAGAGGGGCGCTTCGAGATGGAGAACCAGTATTGCCGGAGCGTTCGGAAGGAGGGCAACTGGCGCGCTCGAGAGATGCTGTTCGAGGTGTACGACGTTTGCGATCGCAAATGGCGCGGGTTGGGCGAGGTGGCGGCGAGTGGTCTGCAGCTTAGCGCAGCGTATCGGGAGTTTGATGCGGAGCTGCGGTTCGGGCTGGAGGACATTTCGGTGGCGGAGCCGAAGGAGTGCATCAGCGCGATGATTTTGCAGGGGCTGGCCAAGCCGAAGCAGTGTTCGGCGTTTGGAACGCGGTGCGCGCCGGAGTCACCGTTAGGAGCACCGATGGTGTCTTCGGAGGGTGCCTGCGCGGCGTATTACTTGTATCGACGGCATAGCGGGGACGTGGGCGAGGATGCGAGTGTGCTGGCCGGAGGTGGTGCATGAGTACGCGGGAGATGGCGGGGATTACTTGCCCGATGCCGTTGGCTGTGAAGTCGCATGTGGTCCTGGGGCATGGGAGTGGGGGACGGCTGTCGGCGGCGATGATGCGGGATATTTTTCTGCCGGCGTTCGGGAATCCTGTGCTGAATGAGTTGAATGACCAGGCGGCGGTTCGGCTGGCGCCGGGGAGGGTCGCATTCTCGACGGACTCGTACGTGGTGAAGCCGCTGTTCTTTCCGGGTGGGAGCATTGGCGAGCTGGCGGTGTATGGCACGGTGAATGATTTGGCGGTGGGCGGGGCGGAGCCACAGTATCTGAGCGCGGCGTTCATTCTTGAAGAGGGGTTGTCGCTGGAGACGCTGAAGCAGGTGGTGGAACAGATGGCGGTGGCGGCTCGGCGCGCGGGCGTGACGATTGTTACGGGCGATACGAAGGTGGTGGAGAAGGGGAGTGGGGATCAGGTGTTTATCACGACTGCCGGGATTGGGGTGATTCCGGATGGCTTGATGCTGGGGCCGCAGTATGTTCGCGCCGGCGATCGAGTATTGTTGAGCGGGCCGATTGGCGAGCATGGGGTGACGATTTTGGCGCAGCGGGAGGGGCTTGGCGTGTCGGGCGAATTGAAGAGCGATTCGGCACCGCTGACGGAGCTTTGCCGCGCGGTGGTGAAGGCGGCTCCGGGGTTGCGGACGATGAGGGATTTGACGCGCGGTGGGCTGTCGAGCGCGATGAACGAGATTGCGGCTTCGGCTCGGGTGGGGATATCGCTTGATGAGCGAAAGATTCCGGTGAGTGAGGGAGTGCGCGGCATCTGCGAGTTGTTTGGGCTGGATCCGATGTATGTGGCGAACGAAGGCAAGATGATAGCGATTGTTGCGCCAGAGGATGCGGACGCGGCGCTCGCTGCGATGCTGACGGTTGATACGGGAGTGGGGGCGCAGGTGATTGGGACTGTGACGTCGAACCGGCCGGGATGCGTGGTGATGCGAACGAGCTTTGGCACGGACCGGATTGTGGACATGCTGGCGGGCGACCAGCTGCCTCGCATCTGTTAGGGCACGCGCTTAGGATTCAAGGTGAAGGCGTTGGCGGATAATCACGGGATGGTTCGTCGGCGGGTGAAGGTCGCTGGGGTGGTGCAGGGGGTTGGGTTTCGGCCTTACGTTTATTGCCTCGCGACTGAGCTGGGGCTGAGTGGCGAGGTTGCGAACGGGACTGGTGGGGTCGTGGTGGAGACTGAGGGTGAGGCGGCGCGGGTGGAGGATTTTCTGCGCCGGCTGCCGTTGGAGATTCCTCCGCTGGCGCAGGTTGATTCGATTGCGGTGGAGGAGATTGAGGCCAGCGGGGTGGTGGGATTTCGAATTGTTGCGAGCGATGGGGGCGGACGTGTGAGTACGCAAATCCCGGCCGATGCGGCTACGTGTGGGGACTGTCTACGGGAGATGCTTGACCCGGGGAATCGGCGGTATCGGTATCCGTTCATTAATTGCACGCACTGTGGGCCGCGGTTCACGATCACGCGGAGCATTCCCTATGATCGGCCACAGACTTCGATGGCGCGGTTTAAGATGTGCGCTGCGTGCCAGGAGGAGTATGACGATCCTCGAGACCGCAGATTTCATGCGCAGCCGAATGCGTGTTGGGATTGCGGGCCGCGGCTGACGCTGTTGGGTGCGGAGGGCGTGGCGAGTGTCGTGGAGGAGCCGGTCGATGCGGCGGTGGAGTTGTTGCGTGCGGGGAAGATTGTCGCGGTGAAGGGGATTGGTGGGTTTCACCTGGTGGTGGATGCGAGGAATCAAGAGGCGGTGACTCGGCTACGAGCGCGCAAGCATCGGTTTGGGAAGCCGTTGGCGGTGATGGTGAAGGATCTGGAAGCCGTGCGGCGACTGTGCGAGGTGAGCGATGCGGAGGCGGCGTTGCTGACGAGTTCGGAAAGGCCGATTGTGTTGCTGCGGGCGCTGAAGGGGCATGGGCTCGCTGCGGAGGTTGCCCCGGGAGTGCCGTGGCTGGGTATGTTTCTGCCGTATGCGCCGGTGCATCATCTCTTGTTTGGCGATGGGCGAGTGACGGCGTTGGTTATGACGAGCGCGAATCTGAGTGAAGAGCCGATTGTGATTGCGAATGATGAGGCGGTGGAGCGGCTGAGTGGGATTGCGGATGCGTTCCTGGTGCATGATCGCGAGATTCTGCAGCGTGCGGATGACTCGGTGATGCAGGTGGTGGAGGGGCGGCCGCAGTTTGTGCGGCGGTCGCGGGGGCATGTGCCATTGCCGGTGCGGTTGATGCAGGAGACGCCTCCGATACTGGCGGTGGGCGGACATCTGAAGAGCGTATTTACGCTGGCGAGCGGGCGGCATGGGTATCAGAGCCAGCACCTGGGAGATTTGGAGTCAGTGTCGTCGGTGGATTTTTTTGCGGAGGCGCTGGAGCATTTTGAGCGCATCTTTCAAATTTTGCCGGAGTATGTGGTGCATGATCTGCATCCGGGATATGCGTCGACTGCATGGGCGCTCGCGCAGGCGCAGCCTAAGATAGCGGTGCAACATCATCACGCGCATATTGCTGGGTGCATGACGGAACATGGGTTGCGTGGGCCGGTGATTGGGCTGGCATTGGATGGAACTGGTTATGGTGTCGATGGGTGTGTCTGGGGTGGAGAGGTTTTGCTTGCGACGCTGACCGGGTTTGAGCGGTTCGCGCATTTGAAGTATGTAGCGATGCCGGGGTCGGACGCGGCGGTGCGGCAGCCCTGGCGAATGGCGTTGGGACATCTTTATGCTGCGCTGGGGGACGGGGTGTTCGATGCAGATGTGCTGGCGCGATTGAAGGTGAGTGAGAATGATGCGCGGCTTGTGGTGCGAATGATCGAGCGCGGAGTGAATTCGCCGCTGACATCGAGTTGCGGAAGGATGTTTGATGCGGCTGCGGCACTGATCCTGGGGCGTGATCGCGTGGACTATGAGGCGCAGGCTGCGATTGAGTTGGAGGGAGTCGCGGGAAGAGATACGCACGATCAGAGTAGCGGGTATTTGTTTCAGCTGGAAGATAACGGCGTAGGAGGTTCGCTGGTTTTAGATCCGACGCCGATGTGGCGGGAGTTGTTGGCTGATCTTCGGGGCGGAGAAGAGCCGGCGAAGATGAGCGCGCGATTTCATGTGGGCGTGGGAGTCGCGTATGTGCGTGCGGCCTTGGCGGCGAGCGAGCGAACGGGAATTCGGGACGTGTGTTTGAGTGGAGGGGTGTTTCATAATCGGCTGTTAACGCAGCTGGTGTGTGATGGGTTGCGGAGTGCGGGAATGGAAGTCTATCTGCCGATACAGGCGAGTCCGGGGGATGGTGGGCTCAGTTATGGCCAGGCTGCGGTGGCTGCGGCTTTGATTGCCGAGCGTGGCGGGATTTAGTCGCGAGATTTGGATTTAGAAATACACTACTAATCGGGTGCGATGTTTGTGCGGCAGGCATCTACACAGATGACAAGCGAAACACTATTTCAGTGTTTCGTACGAAAGGAACTCCGTGACACAAATTCATTCTGACGCTCTCGTCTTCTTTGGCGCTACAGGAGATCTTGCCTACAAGAAGATCTTCCCTGCCTTGCAGGCGATGGTGAAGCGCGGGGCGCTGACGGTGCCTGTGATCGGTGTAGCAAAGGCAGGATGGGGTTTGGATCAACTTAAGGCGCGGGCAAAGGACAGCCTGGAACAGCATGGGGGATTGGACCCGGCGGCGTGGGAGAAGCTGAGTGCACTGCTGCGGTATGTGGACGGGGACTATAACGATGCGGCTACGTTCGTGGCTGTGCGAGAGGCTCTCGGAGGCGCAAAGCATCCGGCGCATTACCTGGCGATTCCGCCGTCGCTGTTCGAAGAGGTGGTCGATCAGCTGGTGAAGTCCGGGTCGGCGGACGGGGCGCGGATGATTGTGGAGAAGCCTTTTGGTCACGATCTGGCTTCGGCGCAGGAGTTGGATCGGATTTTGTTGAAGGCGTTTCCGGAGTCGTCGATCTTTCGGATCGACCATTACCTGGCGAAGGATCCGGTGCACAACATGGTGTCGTTCAGGTTCTCGAATTCGTTTCTGGAGCCGTTGTGGAATCGGGATCATATTCAGAGCGTGCAGATCACGATGGCAGAAGATTTTGGAATACAGGGACGGGGTGCTTTCTACGATCAGACAGGTACAGTTCGAGACGTCATTCAAAACCACTTGTTTCAGCTGATGTGCAACCTGGCGATGGAGTCGCCGGCGAATAAGGATAGCGAATCGATTCGCGATGAGAAGGTGAAGGTGCTCAAAGCTATTTCTCCGATTCAAGCGAAGGACCTGGTGCGGGGACAGTTTGTTGGCTATCTGAATGAAAAAGGTGTGGCTGCAGGATCGAAGACGGAGACGTACGCCGCGCTGCGGCTGGAGATCCAGTCGTGGAGATGGGCGGGCGTGCCGTTCTACATTCGTTCGGGAAAGAATTTGCCTGTCACTTGCACGGAAGTGATTACGAAGTTGAAGTGCCCGCCTAACACGAAATTTTCCGACGCACATATTCCACAAAACTACATACGCTTCAGGATCAGTCCGGATATGACGATTGCGATGGGCGTATCGGTGGCGGCGGTGGAGGACCAATGGAAGAGGGACGCCGTGGAGTTGGTGGCGAGCCGGCAGCCGCAGAAAGAGGAGATGGAGGCGTACGAGCGAGTGTTGACGGACGCGCTGATTGGAGACTCGAGCATCTTTGCGCGGCAGGATTATGTGGAGGAGGCTTGGCGGATTGTTGATCCGGTGCTGAAGGAAGATACGCCGGTCTACAGTTACGAGCCGCATACCTGGGGGCCGAAGGAAGCGGAGGCGATTACGCCGCCGGGTGGGTGGGTAGACCCGGTGCTGGATCACGATGTGGTGGACGCGTCGGGGCAGAGCCTGGTTCACAAGTAAGCTGCTGGCCGCGGTCGGTTGGGGTTAGAGGCTGCCGAGGGAGAAGTAGTCGCGGACGGCGATGATGAACCAGAGGACTGGCGCGGCTAGAAGAAGAGCGTCGATGCGATCGAGCACGCCGCCGTGGCCTGGGAGAATCGTTCCGGAGTCTTTGACGCCGGCGCCACGCTTGAGGGCGGACTCGAGGAGATCGCCGAATTGAGCAGCGGCATTGAGGACGACTGCGAGGATGAGGAAGACCCACCACGGCTCAGTGGTATGGAGTTTGGTGAAGGATGAATTCTGCTGGGTAAACCAGTCGCCGAGCAGGATGATGCCCATGCCGAAGATGCAGGAGGCGACTACGGAGGCGATGGCGCCTTCCCATGTTTTATTCGGGGAGAGGGTTGGAGCGAACTTGTGGCGGCCGAAGCGTTTGCCGATGTAGAGGGCGGCGATGTCACCCGACCAGACGCAGAGGAAGAGAAATAGAAGAAGGGCAATACCATTCTCTTCGTTGAATATTTGTGGGAGAAGCAAGAGCGGGTAGGCGACGTAGATGAGCATGAGCAGACCGACGGCAGTCTGCCAAACGACACGCTCGAGCGGGGTGCTGAAGACAGCGACCGCAAATAGGACAAAGGTAGAGAATGCCACGGCGGTGAGGGCGTCCGTTGGGCGGAAGGAAGCGACAACAAAAAAAAGCACGATCGCCGAGACGGTCCACCAGAGCGGAATTGGGCTGCCACCAAGGCGCGCCAACGTGCGGAACTCCAGTGCAGCGAGTCCGGCAACGATGGCGGCGAAGACCGTGACCATCCAAAGCTTGCCGAAGAAGATCAGTGCTGCGACGATTGCGATGAGTACGATTGCGGTGACGATTCGCTTCATGTGCCTTGTTGAGGATACATCGTAGAGAGGCCCAAGTGAGCGTCGGAAAGGCTTTCGTTGGTTGATTACGCCAGGGGCACTGAAGACGGACTACAATTTCATTGCTTGCGGTGGGCCATAGTGTTTGGTGCGCTGGCGGGGGAGGGGATTTTGATGAACTATCGTGTGTCGCGGAGGCATTTTCTGCAGGTATCGGGATTGGCCGCTGCGGGGGCCGGGTTGAAGCGGAGTGGGTTCGCACAGGATGTAGTGGCGCAGCGGCCCCTGATGGAGGTTGGGTATCAGCAGGTCACGGTGAAGAGCGCGCCGCACCTGGCCCAGCTTGAAAATACCCAGGGAATTCTGATGGGCATCAGCAACGATAGCTTGCTGAAACCGCTGCGGGAGATGGCGGGCGTCGCTGCGCCAGGGGATGACCTTGGGGGATGGTATTCCTACCGGAAGGACTACAACTTTCGCACGGACGCGGTGGGATTTGCGCCGAGTTGTAATTATGGGCAGTGGGTTTCCGCGCTGGCGCGAAATTATGGGATGACCGGCGATACGGCGTCGCGAGACAAGGTGTTGCAGTTGAACCGGTCGTTTGCTGAGACGATTGGGGTTCGTTATTTTGATGTGAACCGGTTTCCGGCGTACTGCTATGACAAGCAGGTGTGCGGGCTGATGGATTCGCATCGCCTGGTGCAGGATCCGGATGCGTTCCGGCTGCTGGATGCGAGCACTAATGCGGTGGTGCAGGTGCTGCCTGAGCATGTTGTGCAACACGATGTGGCGTGGCGTCCGAATCGAGATGTCTCGTGGAGCTGGGACGAGAGTTACACGTTGCCGGAGAATCTTTACCTGGTGTACGGGATGGGAGCGGGGCCGCGGTATCGCAAGCTGGCGCAGCAGTATTTGAATGATGCAGTGTTCGTTCCACTTGCCCAAGGAGAGAATTCGCTGGCGCACCGGCATGCTTACAGCTATGTGAACTCGCTGTGCTCGGCGATGCAGGCTTACCTGGTGGATGGAAGTGAGGAGCACCTGGAGGCGGCGAAGAATGGATTTGAGATTCTGCAGGCGCAGAGCTTTGCGACTGGGGGATGGGGGCCGGATGAGACGCTGCAGGCGACGGGCTCGAGCGCGCTGTATGACAGTCTGACGAAGACACATCACAGCTTTGAGACACCCTGCGGATCGTATGCGCACATGAAGCTGACGCGGTACCTGCTGCGCGTGACTCGCGATGGGAAATATGGCGACAGCATGGAGCGGGTGATGTACAACACGGTGCTGGGGGCTCGGCCGTTGAAGGCGGACGGGAGCACCTACTACTATTCGGATTACAACTTCGAGGGGCGGAGGGTGTATCACGACGCCAACTGGGCGTGCTGCGCGGGGACACTGCCGCAGGTGGCGACCGACTATGGCATCAACAGCTACCTGCAGGAGCCGGGTGCGGTGTGGGTGAACCTGTATATCCCGTCCGTGCTGCGCTGGAATGTTGGAGCGAATCAGATCCAGATGGAGCAGTCGGGCAATTACCCGCTGAGCGATGCGGTGGAGTTTCGCGTGACTACGGCGCGGCCTGAGGCGTTTGCGCTGCATCTGCGGATTCCGGCATGGGCAGAGGGTGCGACGGTTGCGGTGAATGGACGGGCGGTTCCGCTGCAGGTGACCAAGGGCTTTGCGGTGGTTCGGAGGACGTGGAAGAGCGGCGATGTGGTGGAGCTCGAGTTGCCGCAGAGGCTGCGGTTGGAGGCGATTGACGCGGCGCATCCGGAGGTTGTGGCTCTGATGAACGGGCCGCTGGTGCTGTTTGCGAAGACTGAGTCGCAGCCGGCGCTGACGAGGAAGCAGGTGCTGGCGGCGCAGCGCAGTGCGGGTGCTGAGTGGGTGATTGCTACAGATCAGGCGCCGCTGACGCTGGTGCCGTTTCCTGAGGTTGGGGACGCTGCGTATACCACTTACTTGAAGCTGTCGTGAGGCATACGCAGCGGCGCGGTCAGGGTGTGGGGAGGTTGCAGAAGAAGGGATTCTGCGCGCAGAGTGCGGCGTTCTGGCTGGCTACCTTGTTGTCGAACTCGTGCTTCATGATGAGGCCTGTCGCGACGCCAACGCCGAGGAAGATGGCGGTGAGTCCGATGGCGAATCCGGCCCCGTGGTAGTGGGGATAGGTGGTGAGGTCGGCGGTTTCCGTTTCGTTGAGCGGCTGATTGGCGAGGACTTTGACGCGACTGACGAGGTTGGTCACGGCGATATCAAGCCAGTGGGCGCGGGCCGATTTGCGGCCGGCGATTTGAACGGGCGAATTGATCGTCCACAGTGTGACATTGGACTTGGGGTCTTTGATGGCAAGTTGGAAGGCCGGGCTGTTGATGGCGTAGACGCCGGCGCGGCTACCCTCTACGTCGGTAATGGGCGCGATGCCGCGAAGCTGGAAGACGAGGTCGGCCTGGTCGGGAGAGGTGACTAGCTGGAAGTGTCCCCAGGCTTGCAGGGCTGCGTAGACCTGGTTGTAGGCGTCGTCCGCGGAGAGTGGAAAGTTCGTGTCAACGCCGTTGTTGACGAGGAAGATGGTGTGGGCTGCGGCGATTTGGGTTGGGACAGGAGCTTGTGAAGGGGGAGGGGTTTGAGTCGATGCAGCCACTTGATGGATTCTGGCGGCATGGGCGCTTTGATTGAAAAGGATGGCGAGGGAGAGGAGAGCAGAGATAGCGCGTACTGCACGGTGGAGCGTAGTACCAGCTGCAGGTTTCATGGTCGTGCCTCTATGGGTTGGCTGCTAGCAGATGTGCATGCCAACTGATTCAGAGAACGCGACGCGCGAAGAAAAGACTCCGCGATGAGGAGATTTATTTTGTTGCGGTGGTTGCGATATTTTTTTAGCGCGACGCTTTGTGTTTAGTAGACCGCGATGGAGAGTGTGGGATCGGGGCTGGTCCATGCGGACGAGGTGAAGGTTGCGACGGGGGCGATGTTGCCGTCACCGGTGGTCGAGAACTTCAGGACCGTGGGGCTTGCGGTGCTGCCGCAGGTGGGGACGGAGACCACGTAGAGATAGCCGAGGTTGTCGAGGGCGATGCCACCAACGCAGCCGAGGAGTGTGTTGCTTCCCGTGATGTCACGGAGGGGCGGCGTGTTGCCGGTTGCGGTGGGCTCGAAGATGAGAATGCTTGAGACGCCGGAGACTACGTTGGCGACGTAGAGATTGCCGGCTGAGTCTGCGGCCAGGCCCTGGGGGCTACCGACAGCAAGGGTGGTCAGAGCGCCGCTAAGGGTGCGTGACGGAGTGGTGGCGCCAGGGGCGAAGATTTCTATGGGTGCGATGGCGATGTTGTTGGTCGGAGCCGGCGTTGCTATGTAGAGGTTGCCGGCCGGGTCGACTGCGGTTGCCTGGGGACCAACGCCTGCGGTGGTGTTGACCGTGCTGGTTGGAGCAACGGAGCCGGTCGCAGTGGAGCTGAAGATGGAGACGCCGCCGGTGGTGTTGGAGGCGTAGATGTCGCCCATTGGATCGACCGCGAGGCCGCTCATGGCGGTGAGGGTGGTGGTGGCGTTGAAGGGAATGCTGCGGGTGGGTTGGGCGTTGTTGGAGGAGTTGACGGGGAACTCGAGGACGGATGTGCCAGTGGTGCCTTCGGTGGCGGAGGTGTAGATGTCGCCGGTGCCGTCGACGGCGAGGAAGGCGAGGGAGGTGACGTTGAGGTTGGCGATGGTCGAGACGGGGGTCGAAGCGCCGGAGGCTGACGTGGAGAACTGGAGGATGGTGCCTGTGGCGGCGGCGGTAGTGCTGGTGGCCTTGGCGACAGAGCCGGAGGCGGGTGCGGGGGTGTTCTGGATGACGTAGACGCCGGTGGATGGAGCTCCGTTGGTATCGCCGAAGGTGTTGCCATCGCCGGAGCAGCCAGCGAGAGCGAGAACCATGGTGAGGCCAAGGGATGCGAACGCTGTTGCGGTCCGTGCTGGGGTCCGTGTAGCGATCGATACGGATGATTTCATGCCGCCTCCGTGGAGTCTGTCCCGACTGTCAAAAGCCAAAGCAAGAGCGTCGTGCCAGGTGAGAGGGAATCTCAACCAGCGATTTAGATCCTTTTTCTCATTCAAGCATATATCGGGAGGATTCGAATAAAGGTGACAGTAGTAACAGGAGAGGTTCGGGCAGAGGACTCTAACGAGATTCTATATGGGCTTGGTGACCGGCTAGCGACGGGCTAGTTCGGGTGAGGTTTGTGCAGGGGAGGGGAGGGTATCAGAGAAGGATTCGTCGGAAGATTCACCGAGACCGCCGAAGCGACGCTCGCGGTGCTGGTAGTCGGCGATGGCTTCGAGAAGGTGGAGGCCGCGGAAGTCTGGCCAGAGGCGGTCGGTGACGAAGATCTCGGCGTAGGCGATCTGCCAGAGGAGGAAGTTGGAGATGCGCTGCTCGCCGGAGGTTCGGATGACGAGGTCGGGGTCGGGCATGTGAGCGGTGTAGAGGGCGGAGGAGATGTCGGGCTCGTCGATGCGAGACTTGATGGCGTCGTCAACGCCTTCGGCGGCTAGCATGTCTTCGAGGGAGATGCCGCGCTGATGAGCTTCGGCGATGAGTTTGTGGACGAGGGTGCGAGCGGCGTCGACGATCTCAGAGCGGGCGCCGTAGTTGAGCGCAAGGGTGAGAGTCGTGCCGGTGTTCTTGGCGGTCTGCTCGGCGGCCCACTGCATGGTGTCCTGAACTTCCTGGGGGAGCTCGTGGGTGCGGCCGATGTAGGCCATGCGGATGTTGTTGTCGTTCATGCGCTTGACGTTCCCGATGAGGTAGTTGCGCAGCAGCTTCATGAGGAAGTTGACTTCGTTTTTGGGGCGGCGCAGGTTGTTCTCGAGCGAGAAGGCGTAGAGGGTGATCCAGGGAAGGTCGATGCGGGAGGCGGTCTCGACGACAAACTGAACGCACTCGGCGCCCTGCTGGTGGCCGAGGAAGCGTTTGAGGGCGCGTTTGCCGGCCCAGCGGCCGTTGCCGTCCATGATGATGGCGACGTGCTGGGGCATGGACGCGGGATTAAGCGTGTCGTAGATAGCGCGCTCGTCGGGCGCAAGTTCGTGGGCCCTGTTGGAGCGGTGATAGACGCGGCTGGAAGAGGGTTCGCGCACGATGACTCTTAAGAAAGACGATAGCTGAAAAGCGGGAAGTAGGGAACAGGACGCGTAAAACGGGCCAAAAACAACAACCTATCCGGAGTAGGATGCGCCAGATGCGGAGAGGCGTCGCAGCACTCGTCCTGTTTGGAGCGAGGGGTGCGACGCCAGGAGGTACGGTAACGCTGGACGGCTGTTAGGCCATGCGGCGGTTGCGGCTCTGCGAGAGCTCGCGGACATGGTTGAGGAAGATCGACTTCTGGGTCGAGGTGAGATGCGCGGTGTACTTGGCTATCTCGGCCAGGAAGGGATCGTTGAGGAGAACGGCAGTCTCATCGCGGTGACGCGTGGGCGCGTCGCGGAGCAGGGCGGAGATATCCACCTGCAGGGCGCGAGCGAGGCGATCGAGCGAGGACAGGGTGGGCATCGCCTTGCCGTTCTCGATCTTAGAGATGTAGGTGCGGGGCACGCCCATGCGAGCGGCAAGTTGGCGCTGCGACAGGTTGCGGACGTGGCGAAGATCGCGCACGGCGGTAGCTACCTGAGGGCCTGCGTCGGGAGCCTCGGTGGTGGCTTCGAGGACGAGGGCGATGCTGGGCTGGACTTTGGGTGGCTCGGGCAACAAGGACTTCTTGCAGCGCCGGCAGGTGTCTGAAGCAGTGCGGAATTGCACCAGCTTGCAGGCTTCGCAGCGCAGGACTTCGCGTTGCGGGACCTCATGTACAGACGTTTCAGCTGTGCTGTCAGAAGCAGTCTGGGGCTGAACATCCATTGCGCTTACCTGCGCGATAAGGGTTGCCATAAGTTGTGTAATGCGGACGGCTGCCAGAGCGGGCACCGACCGCCTGCGTCCGATAACGGAGGCAAGCGATGTGCTTAGAGTGACACTGGGTGTCGGAAGAGTCAAGGGTATTGCCGGTGATTCCACCAAAAAAGTGGTAGAAACATGGAATGGAACCAAGGTGGTCAATAGATTTCCACTTGGAAGAAGCGGATAGAGAGGTTCGGGTGAGCGAAGCGTTCGGAGCGGAGCAGGCGGAAGGGTTGTTGCGAGAGTGGACGGCGAATCCGTCGCTGGTGAAGCATGGGCTCGCAGTGGCGCGGTGTACGGAGAGCTACGGGCTGCGAGAGGCGGAGAGGTTGGGGTTGGGTGGAGATGAGGCTGCGAAGTTTGCGGAGGTGTATCGGTGCGCAGGGCTGCTGCATGACTTCGATTATGATCGGCACCCTACGCCGGAGGAGCATCCGTTTGTGGGCGTGAAGTTTTTGCGCGAGCAGGGATGGCCGGAGGAGATGCTGCACGCAATCCTGGCGCATGCGGATTACTCGGGTGTATTGCCGGAGACTCATCTGGACAAGGCGCTGTTTGCGAGCGATGAGCTGGCGGGATTTCTTACGGCGTGCGCGCTAGTGAAGCCGAGCAAGGCGATTGCAGAGGTAGAGGTCGCGGGCGTGAAGAAGAAGATGAAGGACAAGGCGTTCGCGCGGGCGGTGAAGCGCGAGGATATTACGCGGGGGGCAGAGCTGTTGGGGATTGCGTTGGAGGAGCATATTGGGAACTGTTTGAAGGCGATGCAGGAGCATGCGGCGGAGTTGGGGTTGTAACGGGGCGTGACCTTATACTGCGGGAGAGTTCGGACGGTTTACGAGGAGAACGACGATGAGCGGATTTCGGTGGGTTGCGGTGGTGGTGGCATTGGGGATGTCGATGTCCGCGTACGCGGCAGACAAGCTGTTTGATCCGACGCGGGATTCGAACAAGGACCTGCATGCGGCGATGGAGCAGGCGCAGAGGGAACACAAGAACATCCTGATGGATGTGGGTGGAAACTGGTGCCCATGGTGCATCCTGCTGGATCGCACGCTGCATGAGGATGCGGAGCTGAATGCGCTGCTGGAGAAGAACTTTGTGCTGCTGCATGTGAACTTCAGCAAGGAAAACGAGAACCTGGATTTTCTGGGGTCGTATCCGAAGGCTACGGGGTATCCGGCGTGGTATGTGCTTTCGCCGAAGGGAAAGCTGTTGAAGGCGGAGGATACGAGTGAGCTGGAGCAAAGTCACAAGCTCGACGCGGGATACAACAAGGCCACGCTGGTCACTTTTTTGACGGAGAATGCGCCGCGCTAAGGGGGCAAGCAGTTAGTGGCAACCGCGCAGGATGGCGAACCAGGCTAGCGAGAGGATGATGGAGCCGATGATGCCGATGGTGAGCAGCGGGGCTCGGGGGTTCTGGGGTGCGGTGGACGAGTCGTGGGAGTTCCTGTGGGGAGCGTTGGGGTTGTAGCGGATGGGGAAGAGGGTATTTTGGGGGATGGGTGTGGCGGAGGTGAACTCGCCAGTGTGGATCTGGTCGTCGACGAAGTAGTTATACGAGATACGGAAGTGCTTGCTGGTGGGAATGCCGAAGGCGAGGGCACGGCCGGCGCCGGCGTCGTATTTGCAGGCGGTGACGGTGGCGAGGGCTTCGGGCCAGGTGGTCTTGTCGGTTGTGGGTTCGGATGTCATTCGGCGGGCAGCGCTGAGGATGGGATGCGCTGAACGCCTGCGGTGGCGAAGGCGGTGTTGGTGGCGTCGACGGTGGTGGGAAGGTTGACGGCGCGGGTGAGGTCTTCGAGGACGATGGATTCGAAGCCAAGGTTGGCGGCGGCGAGGGCGGAGAAGCCTACGCAAAAGTCGTAGGCGACGCCGGTGAAGAAGAGGCGCGTGAGGCCGCGTTCGCGGAGATAGCCGGCAAGGCCAGTGGGAGTTTTCTGATCGTTTTCGGTGAAGGCTGAGTAGCTGTCGATGTGTTGGCGGAAGCCTTTGCGGAGGATGAGCTCGGCGTGGGGGATGGAGAGGTCGGGATGGAGGTCGGCGCCGCGGCTGCCTTGAATGCAGTGGTCGGGCCAGAGGTGCTGGGTGCCGTAGGGGGCTTGGACGGTGTCGGTAAATGGGTGAAGGCCGTGAGTGCTGGCGAAGGAGATGTGGTTGCGGGGGTGCCAGTCCTGGGTGAGGATGACGTGGTGGAAGCGGGCGGCGAGGGCGTTGATGCTGGGGAGAATGGCATCGCCGTTGGCGACGGCCAGGGCGCCTCCGGGGAGGAAGTCGAGCTGCATGTCGATGACGAGAAGTGCGTCGGTGTGGCGGAGCTGCATAGTAGTAAGCGTACTATTTTGTGCAAAGGCTGGGCGTAGGATGATGCGAGGTTCCCGGGAGCGAGTTGGGACCGGCGTGTTTGAATGAAGCGAAGGATGGGTCTGAAGCTTGGTGAAGATTGTTGAGAGTCCGCGGGATGCATGGCAGGCGCTGCCGAAGGTGATGAAGCCGGAGGTGAAGGCGGAGTATCTGCGTGCACTGATTGCTGCTGGATTTACGCATCTGGATGCGGTGGGATTTGTTTCGAAGGAGTTTGTGCCGCAGATGGCGGACTCGGAGCTGGTGCTGGAGTATCTGGACGCTGCTGAAGATATCGAGATGATTGGGTTGGTGGCGAATGTGAAGGGGGCTGAACGTGCGGTGAAGAGCGGTCGGCTTACGACCCTGGCGTTTCCGTATTCGATTTCGCCGCAGTTTCTGGAGCGGAACCAGCGGCAGACGCCAGAGGAGGCGCTGGACGAGCTGGAGCAGATTGGGGAGATTGCGTACAAGGGCGGCCAGGACGTGGTGGCGTATGTCGCGATGGCGTTTGGGAATCCGTTCGGAGATGTGTGGGATATCGACGAGGTGGTGAGCGCGGTGGATTTGCTGGTGGATTCGGGGGTGGCGCAGGTGTCGCTGTCGGATACGTCGGGGATTGCGTCTCCGGATCTGGTGAGGGACGTGGTGCGGCTGGTGATGGATGTGCATGATGGTTTGGAGGTGGGCGTACATCTGCGTGCGCGGCCTGAGGAGGCTGCGGCGAAGGTGCGGGCGGCGTATGAGGCTGGATGCCGGCGATTCGATTCGACGATTGGCGGCTATGGGTCGTACCCGTATGCGCAGGATGTAATGGTGGGGAACCTGGCGACGGAGAGACTTCTGGCAACGCTGAAGGATCTGGGCGCGGAGCTGCCGGAGCTTGAGCCGCTGGATCACCTGGTCGCGATGAGCGCGGAGATGGAGAAGCGATTTGGGGTCGCGTTGCAGTAGCGAACTGACGATATTCGAAGGGCCCGCAGCTCTCATCTTCTAGACTGAGGGAATGAACGATATGGAGAAGGTGATTGAGCAGGGCTATGCCGAGGCGCGGGTGCGGGTGCGGTATGCCGAGACCGACCAGATGGGCGTGGTGTATCACGCAAATTATCTGGTGTGGTTCGAGATTGGGCGAGTGGAGTTTATTCGGCAGCTGGGGCTGGACTACAAGGACATGGAGCAAGAGGATGACGCGCTGATCGCGGTTGCCGAGGTAACGGCGCGGTACAAGGCTCCGGCGCGGTATGACGATGAGCTGATTGTGCGGACGTCGCTGGCGGGAGTTCGGGGGCCGATTGTGCGGTTTCGGTATGTGGTGATGAGGCCCGCGGACGAGACGGTGTTGTGTGAGGGCGAGACTGTGCACTTTGTGGTGGGACGAGATATGAAGCGGCGCGAGATGCCGGCGAAGTATGCGGAGCGTTTCGCTGCTGTCACGCATCGGTTGACGAAGAAGGATTGAGGCAGAATCAGATGCGGGGTTTGCGGACGAGTTCCCAGGCCTTGGCGTACTTCCAGCTGGTGTAGGCAGCGTGGTAGAGGTTCAGGAGGAAGCCCTCGCGGCCGTCGAGGAAGCCGAGGCGGAAGACGTAGTTCCACTTGAACTCAAACATTGGGACGATCACGATGTGAGCGAAGAAGGTGAGCAGGTTAGCGCTGGTGCGGCCCTTGTCGACGAGGATCTGTGCGCCGAGCGAGCTGTAGCGGTCCATGTGCTCGATGTAGGACGAGAGCGTGGGATAGGCGTGATGGAGGATGTCGCCGTTGAGCGTAGCCGTGGGGCCGGTGAAGGGGATGGTCTCATGGACGGGACGGGATTCGAACTGGGGCGGTGTGGGCAGGTTGCGACGGAAGAGGCGGAGCTTCGGGTCGGGGTAATAGCCACCGTGCTTGATCCAGCGGCCGAGAAAGAGATTGCGGCGTTTGAGATAGAAGGCGTCGACGGCGGGTTGTGCGGAGAGGGTCTGGCGGATTTCCTGCTGGAGTTCGGGGGAGAGCTCTTCGTCGGCGTCGAGCGAAAGGATCCAGTCGCCGGTGCATTGGGTGAGGGCGAAGTTCTTCTGTGCGGCGAAGCCGGCCCATGGGCGCTCGATCACGGTCGCGTTGAAGTTGCGGGCGATTGCCAAGGTGCGATCAGTGGAGCCGGAGTCTACGATGAGGATCTGATCGGCCCAGGCGACGCTGGCCAGCGTGCGCGCCAGATTCTCCTCTTCGTTGAAGGTGACGATCGCGACGGACAAGAGAGGCATTGTGAACGTTCGTTTCTGGGAGGTGTTGCTCAGGAGCTACGTGAGGGTGATGGCAGGGTCGTCTAACTGCTCGCGGAGCAGGCGCTGGGTGAGGGTACGGAGGTCCTCGCCTGTCTTGGGGAGAGTGAATGCGCGGGCTGTTTCGTCCCATTCGAGTTTGTAGGAGGTGGAGAGCGCGGAGATCCAAACCTGGCGAACTGGCGTGTTGGGGGTGAAGACGAACTTGGCGGCGCCGTCTTCGAAGAGAACGTTGAGGACACCATTCTTCTCGTCGGTCTCGAAGCCGCCGTCTTCTTCGGCGCGGAAGAGAGACTGCTTGAGGGACTCGAGTGCCTTGTCGGACTCCTGGCGGAATGTGATTTCGTCGATCATGCAGAGACTAGTGTAACGGTTGCTCGTGCGGCTGGTCGTGAGGGGTGACACAGGGAACAGGGGGGCCACTGGGTTCGAAGTGTAGGGTGATATCGGAGAAAGCGAAGGGCTGGCAGGAGAAATCGCGGAGACGGGATTCCTCAAAGGCCTCCGCGTGGGCGATGGGGTCACCGGTTTCGTTGGGCTTGTCGTGGCCCGTGGCAGTGACGAGGAGGAAGCGGTGTTCGGGATCGGTGCTATCCGGCTGCAGCCAGCGCTGCGTAATGTCGCAGGGACGCTGGTGGGTGGGGTCGCAGGTGCGTTCGCTCGAGGCGAAGCCGGTGGTGATGGTGGGATGGCCGTTGAGGATGCGGAGGTGGACTTCGGTCTCGGTAAAGTCCCCGTTGGGGCCGGCGGCGGTGGAGTGAAAGATGGCAGTGTAATGCTGCGGTTCACGGAGCGCGCGATCAGCGCGGAGAAAGGTGTACGGAGTGGTGGACTGATTCGTGAAGCTGGTTGGGTACGTGACGGTGGCGACGCGATGCCACTGCTCGTCTTCAGGCATGAAGATGGCGCTGATCAGGTGCTGGTCGAGTTCAACGGTGAGGATTGCGTCCAGCTCGTTGGACGACCCGAGGGCGAGGAAATCGAGCCGGACGGAGTGGGGGAAGGGTATATGGCCGTGGTCAAGATACGTCTCGGGCGCGCCGATGGCAGCGAGCGCAGCGGTTCGGAGACGGTCGTCAGAGGTTTGGAGTTGTGTTGCAAGAACTTGTGGGGCAGACACCGCGAGGTTCACGGTGGAGAATTGCAGGGTGCCGAGACTTGGGGTTGCGAGCGGCGCGGCCTGGGGAGTTGCTATCTGCTTTGCGGGTGGGGCCGTTGGGGGCGAGGATCCTAAGTCGTGTTTCTGAGCCGAGGCTGGGCAAACGATGCAGAGCAGCGCAACGGGAAGAGCGACGAGTGAACGGGAAAAGCGCATGAATATTGATCCAGAGAATACTTTAGGGAAATAGCAACGAAGCGTGGTGTGCGTATTTCCATATTCTATGGTTTTGGCGAAAGGGCCACGATGGAAGGAGCGGACGAGGGTTAGAAGGGAATATCTTCGTCGGTAATTCCCTGGTCGGCGTAGTCGTTGGAGGGCGTGGGGGCGGGGCTGGAGGCGGAAGAGCGCGAGCTGGAATATCCGCCGGAGGAGCGTTCGCCGCCCTCGGAGGCGCCGCCGCCGAGCAGGGAGAGCTCATTGACGAGAATCTCGGTGCGATACTTCTTCTGGCCAGACTCCTTGTCATCCCATGAGCGAGTCTGGATCTTGCCTTCGACGAAGACCTCTTTACCCTTCTTGCAGTAATCGCGAACGATCTCGGCGGTGCGCTGGAAGGCGACGAGATTGTGCCACTCGGTCTTGTCGGTCCATTGGCCGTCCTGACCCTTGACGCGGTCGGAGGTCGCGACGGTGAAGCTGGCAACGGTCATACCGCCAGCGGTGGTGCGAATTTCGGGATCTTTGCCGAGACGGCCGAGAAGGAAGACTTTGTTGACGCCTTTTGACATGGGGTGCTCCGTTAATTGATTGCCAAGACTTTGTGTCGTCGGAAGCGGCTGAAACGTGGCCGCTACGTTTTCGGGTAGCTGATCTTGTGGGCATATCTTCAAGCCCTCGACCAACTGAAGTGGGGAGAAAAACGGTCCCGACACAAACCGAATCATACTATAACGATGCGGTGCAAATCGGTGACACGGGTGTTGCTTGTGGCGTAGCGACCTTCGATGGTTGTTGCGCGCGGCGGCGTCCCGAATTCAACGAAGCGGGGACTTTTGTTGCCAGGGCGCCGCACGACAGCATAAGTTAGCGATATGGCGAATTTGCGTGCTAAGTGCTGGTGGACGTTGCTGTTCGCAGTGAGTGGATTGGGGCTGGGGCGGGGATGGGCGCAGACGACGTCGGCGAGTACGATACCCGACGTGACGATTGCGCCGAAGTCGGGCGCGGTGGTGAATGCGCGGGTGATCGACCTGGCGAAGGAGCCGGTGCTTTCGGCTGAACAGAAACTGCGATTGATTCGGCAACACATAAAGTACGTGTTTGTACTTTTCCAGGAGAATCGCTCGTTTGATTTCTATTTTGGGACCTATCCGGGGGCGGATGGACTCTATGCGGGTCCAGACGGGCCGTATACGCGCGATCAGGTGGCAGGGTTTACGCAGACGATTGTGAATACGGACGGAACGGTGGGGACTGTGACACCGTTTAAGATTCCTGCGACGGTGACTGATGCGGCGGGCAAGAGCGTGCCGCTCTATCCGGCGGACATTGCGTCGGTGAATCACTCCCATGTGGCAACGGCGCGGAAGATCGCGCTGGATGCGGATGGCGTGGCGCAGAACTCGGAGTACGCGCTGACGGAAGAGGGTGTGACGCTGGCGGATGGAAAGCCTTCCAAGGTGCCTACGCTCGAGCGCAAGCAATTTGGAGAGTTGGTGATGAGCCATGTGGACTGCGACACGGTGCCGTTTTTGTGGCGTTATGCGGATCGGTTTACGCTGTTCGATCACTTCATGGATACGATTGTGGGGCCGTCGACGCCAAATGCGATTGCGATGATTGCGGGGCAGGGCGGCGAGACGCAGTGGATGCTGCATCCTGACGAGGCGGCTACGGGTGGGAAGGGCAAGGGTGCGACGGTGCCGATGCTGTCTGACCCGCAACCTTACTGGGGTTCGGTGCTGGATACGGCGGATCGGCTGAAGCAACCGCAGGCGACGAAGCCGTTTGGTGGCGTGTCAAAGAACCTGACGTTTGCAAGCCTGCCGCTCTCGTTTATGGGGAACGGGATTGAGAAGACTACGGCAGCGGATTACGATCCGACGTTTGATTTGCCGGACGTGCAGGAGGACATCGAGAAGATTGCGGGTCACGGGGTGAGCGCCGTGAACTGGGGCTGGTATCAGCAAGGGTATGACCACGAGGTCAACGATCCGAGTGGGGAGGCGACGCATGATGGATACGTCGCGCACCATAATGCGCCGCAGTATTTCGGGTATGTGGCGAATAACCCGTTGGCGTCGACGCACCTCCATGGGCTGAGCGATTTCTTTCGGGATGTGGCGGCGAGACGGTTGCCGCGGTCGGGAGTGTTTTATGTTCGCGGGGGATACGGGAACATTGAGAGTTGGAAGCCGCAGGATCCGAATCCTAAGCTGGCGAAGGTGTTTGACGGGAATGATGACCATCCGGGGTATTCGGACTCGCAGATTGGTGAAGGGTTGCTTGCGCAGGAGATCAATGCGATCGCGAGGAGCCCTTACTGGAGCCAGAGCGCGATCATCATTACCTACGATGAATCGGATGGAGAGTATGACCACGCGCGGCCGAGGATACGCTCGCATGACGCGGCGGGATTGCCGCTGGAGCAGGGGCCGCGGATTCCGGCGATCGTGATTTCACCGTACGCTGTGGCGCATGGCGTCTCGCATGTACCGACGGAGCATAGCTCGGTGATCAAGTTTGTGGACGAGTTGTTTACGCTGATTCCGCTGGCTGATCTTCCGGATGAAGAGCGTGGGCGCGAGATTGGTAAAGAGAAGTTTGGGCAGGAACACCTGGGGCCTGCGGACGATAAGGTTCCGGATGTTGGAGACATGAGTTCGGCGTTCGATGTGTTGCGGCTGCAGGGCAAGAGGGCGCCGTTGAGGGCGGCGTACGCGATCATTCCGAAGCAGGAGATTGACGCGTTCCCACATGATCGAGGCAACGGATGCAGGGTGCTTGGGATTACGCCCACTGACAGCGGGATGCCGAATCCGGTGCCGGTGGATTTTAATCCGCGGCCGGACTCGACGCCGGGAATACCGACTGCTGGCGGATGGACACCGTAGTGCGCGGGTGGGTGGTGAGTGGGGTGGTGACGTTCGGGTGCATGGTGGGTGGCGTGGCGGCACACGCTGCTGGCTTGGGGCAGAATGCGAATACGGCTTCGGCGCTGGTCCGGGTGCGCGCTGCGGGGGTGTTGCGTTGCGGCGTCGACCAGGAGGAGCCCGAGTATTCGACTGCGGATGATCATGGTGGGCGCGAGGCGTTCGATGAGGATCTGTGCCGAGCTGCCGCTGTTGCGGTGTTGGGGGAGGGTGCGCGGGTGCGGGTGATGAAGTATCCGGATGATCGAGCGGCGATGGAGGCGCTGAAGGCGGGCGCTGTCGACCTGGTGCCTACGGTGAGCGACGACTTTACGCACTCGGTGGGAACGCATTTGCTTTTTACGCGGCCGGTGTTGTGGGACGGCGTTGGATTTCTGGTGCTCGGGTCGAGTCCTGTGATGCGGGCGCGACAGTTGAGTGGGAAGAAGGTCTGTTTCATTGCGGAGACTGCCGTGGAAGAGAGTGTGAGGTCATGGTTTGCGCGGGAGCATCTGGACTATGTTCCGTTTCCGTTCCAGGAGGAGGGTGAAATGGAGGCGGCGTTCGCCACGGGGAATTGCGGCGCGCTGGCTGGAGATCGGACTCGCCTGGCTGGGACGCGGGCGCTGTTGGCGGAGCATGGCAAGCCCGCGCGGTTGCTTGCGGAGATGATCTCGAAGGATCCGCTGGCGGCTGCTGTGCGTGACGATGATCCGCAGTGGGCGTCGATCGTGAGTTGGGTGATGGAGGCGTTGGTTCAGGCGGAGGAGAGCGGCGTGACGCAGCCGAATGTGGAGTCGGTGAGTGCGAGCGTTGCCAAGGCGAAAGGTGGCGATCCTGAGGTCTGGTTTCTGCTGGGTGGGTCGCACGAGATTGGGAGTGGGTTAGGGCTCGAGAACGATTGGGTAGTACGGGTGATCAAGGCGACGGGGAACTATGGTGAGGTCTACGAGCGCGATCTGGGAAGTAGATCGGCGCTGAAGCTGCCGCGCGGAGAGAATGCATTGCGCGAGCATGGTGGCCTGATGATCGCGCTGCCGCCGAAGTAGCGGGGCTTGTGCGCTAGGAGCGGTGGCGCGCGTCGCCGATGAGCTTGGCTAAGCCGAGGAAGAGGGTGAAGACGGCGGTAGGGACGCAGCCGAGGGCGAGTACCAGCGCGAGCCAGCCGCCGTTGGTGTGGGGGCCTTCGCGCGTGACGCCGCCGAAGGTGGTGAAGATGAGCAGCGCGGCGATCGCTCCTACGAGGAGGATTGCTGTGCCGGTCGTAAGGAGCTTGCGGGTGTCTGGCTGCATAAAGGCAGTGGGTAGTAATTAGTGAAAGGCGAACGCAACGGCGGAGTGGGTTAGCGGTAGGCTGCGAGCATGGCGTAGACGACTACTCCGCTGACGGAGACGTACAGCCAGATGGGGAAGGTCCAGCGGGCTAGCTTGCGATGGGCTGGGAAGCGGCCGGTGAGGGAGAGGAAGAAGGTGATGAGAATCATCGGCAGCGCGACGACCGCGAGGAAGATGTGGGGGAGAAGGAGGATCCAGAGATAGATGAAGCGCGCGGTGGGATGCGCGGTGGGGAAGAGCATGTCTCCGTGCAGGACGTGGTTGGCTATGTACGCGACGAGGAAGGCGCTGGAGACGATGAAGGCTGCGAACATGCTGTTGCGGTGCGCGGTGATCTTGCGGAGCTTGATATAACGGAAGCCGATGATGAGGAAGATGGCGCAGAGTGCGTTGAGGACTGCATCGAGCATGGGAAGGAACGTCAGGTGGGTTCCGGCGGCGTCAATCGGCGGATGGTAGTAGACCAGCCACGCGAGGAAGATGGACGCGATCGCGGAGATAGCGATGATTGCGGCGATGATCGAGGGAGGTGTGCGGTAGTTCGGAGTGGGAGCTGCGAGTGCGGGCATGACGTTCCTAGTGAATGAGCGGTTCGTGGTTGGAGATTTGGGTCAGAAGATGAGGCGGCCTTTGGCGTCAAGCATCATGGCAAGAAGCAGCAGGGGCAAGTAGGTGACGGAAACTTTGAGCAGTTGGCGGGCGAGGACGCGGTTCTCGGGGTCGTCGGGCGCGCGCATGATGCGCATAAAGCGGATGGTTGCGGCGAGGTAACCAGCGTCGAGGACGATGGCGGCGATCGCGTAAGGCGTTCCGGTGACGTGGAGCCAGGTGGGCCAGAGGCTCGCGGGAATCATTAGGGCTGCGTAGAAGAGGGCCTGGAGCGCGGAGGAGCGAGCCGCTTCGCTGGTGGGCTGCTGGGTGGAGGCTAGGCGAATTCCTGCATGGGCGTAGTCGGCGCGGTAGAGCCAGCCGATGGCCATGAAGTGAGGGAACTGCCAGACGAAGAGGATGGCGAAGAGGGCGACTGCGGGCCACTCGATGACGCCGCGTGCGGCGGTCCACCCGATGAGGCCTGGGACGGCTCCGGGAAAGGCTCCGATGAAGGTGTTGAGCGAGGTGATGCGCTTGAGCGGCGTGTAGATGGCCACGTAGCTGACGGCGGTGAGCAGGGTCAGCATGCCGGTGATCGGGTTGGTGACGAGGGTGAGGTAGATGGATCCTACGAAGACGAGGAGGAAGCCGAGGATGAGTCCGTGGGCGAGGCCGATGCGGTGCTGCGCCATGGGGCGATCGGCGGTGCGAGGCATGCGGCGATCGGTGGTGCGCTCGAGGGCCTGGTTGAGGACGCTGGAGCCGGCGGTTACGAGGCTGATGCCGAGGAGCGCCTTGAGGAGCCCGAGGTGAAAGGGCGAGATACCGGAGGCGAGCGAGCCGAGGTAGAAGCTGGCCGCGGCGTAGATGATGACCATGAGCGAGACGCGCGGTTTGACGAGCACGGCGTAGTCGCTGAGCAGCGAGTGGCTGCGCGTTCGGGTGGTCGCTACGGTAGATGTGGCTGTGGTGGACACGTCGAACTTCAAGGATATCGCGATTCGAGATGCGAGAGGTGAGATTCGAGAGGCGAGAGGTGCGCGGCTCGGTTGTCCTTATCCCCGACTCCTGATCCCTGATTGGTTCGGGGGCGTTGATTGCACTGAAACGGAGGCAACGTTATACTTCGATCATTGGCAGAGCTGGTGTTTTTCTTGCTGTGCCGCGAGTGAGGTTCGTCTTCAGCGAAAGCGTGAGGGATGTCCAGCTCGGGAATGGTGGGCCGCCTGGAAGGTATGCGGGCGAGTCCGGATGGCGCGCGGTGACACGCGTGCTTCGAAGTTGCAGTGCGGCGATGAAGTGGACGGTCGCTGATTTCACGAACATTTTGATGCCTTCCGATTGCCGGGTATGCGGGGCCGCAATGGCTGCGTTGGCGCCGGTTAGAGTTTGTGAGGCATGCGTGGCGCGGGTGGGGACGCAGGGTGAGCTGGAACAGGATGTGCTGTGCACGCGTTGCGGCGACGCGATGGGGATGGAGTCGGCGCGCTTTGCGGCGGCGATGGGCGTGAGTGAGTGCACGATGTGCAGGCTGGCTCCGCCACAGTTTGACCGGGCTGTCGCCTATTCAAGTTATGAAGACGAGATGCGGAGGATGCTGCACCTGCTGAAGTTTGAGGGCATGCGCGGCGTTGCCGAGTATGTGCTGGGCGACGCGATGGCTGCGGCGGCGCGCAAGCTGCGGGGCGAGGCGGCCGGTGAGCTGGTGGTGGTTCCGGTTCCGTTGTTTGCGGCTCGGGAGAAGAAGCGTGAGTTCAACCAGGCGAAGGTGCTGGCTGAGGGTTTGGTGAAGCGGCTGCGGAAGGTTGAGCCGCTTTGGACGCTGCGTCTGGACTCGGATGTTCTGGAGCGGGTGAAAGATACTCGGGCGCTGTATGCGCTGAATCCATCGCAGCGGCGGGCGAGTTTGAAGGGTGCGTTTCGCGTGGCTGATGGTGAGGCTGTGCGCGGGCGCGAGGTTTTGCTGGTCGACGACATTATGACGACTGGCGCTACGGCGCGGGAGTGTGCGCGGGTGTTGAAGCGCGTGGGCGCGGCGAAGGTTTGGGTTGTGACGGCGGCTCGAGCGCTGCCGGAGAGTGTGCACAGCACCGCTGAGCATGATGACGAGAGTTTCGCAATGTGGACTGCGGTTCCGGCGCCGGTGATTGAGCCGGAGGCTGGCAGGCGAGTTCGATTTTAGCGGCAGAACTTTGAACGACCAATAGAACCGGAGGGCAGGGATGCAGGCTGGCAAATCTAGTGGGGCGAGAAACAAGCGGTCGGGTAACCGGCACCATACGCATCCGGTGGCGGGGACGGCGCGGGCGGAGGCGATCGACATACGCATGGGCGTGTTTCGACAGCCGGCGATGCAGACTCCTGTGCTGGTGCTGAATGCGAGCTACGAGCCGATCAACATCTGCGGGGCGCGGCGGGCGCTGGTGCTGGTGCTGAAGGGCGTGGCCAGGACCGAGGAGGAGCAGGGGGCTGTATTACATTCCCATCGGATGAATTTGCAGATGCCGAGCGTGATCCGGCTGCTGGAGTATCGGCGGATTCCGCACCAGACGCGGGCGCTTAGCCGGAAGAACATTTTGCTGCGCGACCGGAACACTTGCCAGTATTGCCAGAAGGTATTGATTGCGTCCGAGTTGACGCTGGATCATGTTGTGCCGCGGTGTCGCGGGGGGTTGTCGACGTGGGAGAACCTGGTGGCTTGTTGCCGGGACTGCAATCGGCGCAAGGGGAGCCAGATGCTGCATGAGCTTACCGACATGCGGCTGGTGCGGGAGCCGCGGCCGTTTTCGCTGCATACTTCGCGCCACATTATGCGGATGATTGGCAGCGCGGATGCGAATTGGCGGAAGTATCTGTACTTTGAGTCGGAGCCGGCGGCCTAGGGACGGCGTTGGGTTTTGGGTTCGCGTCGGGGGCGTGTTGGCAGGGGTACCCCCTCCCCCCCCGGGAGCGATTTTGGCTTGTAAGTGTTTGATTGGGTTGGGGTTAAGGGGCAAAGTATCCCCTCTTTCGGGAGTGATTTTGCCTCGTAAATGATTGATTTTATTGCGGTTATGGGGCAAAGTATCCCCCTGTTTGGGGTGTGTCGGGTGGGGCCGATGGCCCCACGGGGTAAATGTCGGGCCGTTGGCCCTCTCCTGAAGTCGTTTGGGCTTGGAGTGGTAAGGAGCTTGGGGTTTGGTTGGCGGTAGGTCTAGTTAAATTGTAGCTGGTTGGTAGGGGTAATACTGCCAGGTTTTGGAAATATATATCGCCAGTGTTTACAGGGGGTTTGGCGATTTTTGGGTGGTTTGGGGGCTTGACAGGGTCCTGCGCGGACGGCGAGGGCCATCGCGTGGTGACGGGCCGGGGGTGTGTGTGGCGCGTAAGAAAGCAATTTGGTCGTTTCTCCTGCGGCTGCACTCCGGCCTTCGGCAGAGTGGAACAGGGCTTTGTTTGTGTCGTTACCTAGGGCTTCGCCCTAGGCTGTGATCGGTCTCGCCGTTGGCGCTGTATGGCAAGGGGCAGGAGCAGATTCGCGGGGGGAATGACGGATAGAAAGGCAAGGGCAGAGGCAAAGGCGAATGCGAAGGCAGAGGCGAAAGAAGAAGCAGATTCCTGCGGGATGACAGCCAGAAAAACAAAGGCGGAACGCGGGTCAGGGTCGGGGTGGGTTGGGCGCGGGGACTTCGGCGCCGTCGTGGAAGGTCACGGTGGCGTGGAAGCGCTGGTAGTTGGTGTAGCGGACGGTGGTGCGAACGGCTACGGTTTGGGAGAGGGTGTCGGCGTGGGCTGGGAAGTGGAGGGTGCCTTCGGCGCGGGTGTAGATGGGGAACCAGTACTTGCCGTCGATCTGCTGGTAGTAGGTGGTGAAGGGTGGGGAGAGGTTTTCGTGGCCGGGGCGGGTGTCTTGCGGGACGGTTGAGCCGTGGACGAGGACGATCTGGTCGTCTTGCTGGGAGAGCCAGACGGTGCCCTCGAAGTAGCGATGGGCATCTACTTCCGAGGATCGGTGATCTTTTACTTCCGAGGATCGGTGATCTTTTAATATCTGGCGGGGAGCGCAGTCGAACACGTAGGTGTCGAGCTGGTCGACGCGCTGGCGGCCACGGTAGGTGAGGGTGTAGTCGGGGAGCTCGGGGGTGGTGAGGATGAAGGGGAGGCGGTGGGCTACGTCGTCGAGATCGGCTTCGGTGAGGGTGACGCGCTGGAGGGTGTTGACGGGGGCGAAGACGACGCGCTCCTGGCGGCGGCCGGCGTCGTCGAAGGAGATGTCGGTGAGCTGGTGGTAGGCGCCGTCGGGGGCGTTGGTGTCGGGGGCGAGGGTTTCGAAGGTGACGTCCTGGCGGAAGGTGTAGTGGTCGCGGGCGGCGGCGAAGGCGGATTCTTGTTGCGCCATGTGGGCGAGGAGCTGGGGGATGGGGGTGGTGGGGGGCGTGGGGTCGAGGGGGCCGAAGCCTTGCTGTGCGCGAGCGGTGATCGCGGTGAAGAGAAGGGCGAAGGTGAGGAGGCGGTGCATGGGGCTTGCTACAGAATAGCTGTCGGGTTCGGCGTACACTGGCGCGATGAGGGTGCGGCGAGGGTTCAGGTGTCATTTGCGCGGAAGACGAAGACGGTGAAGCCGCCGCTGGACGTGGCGGGGTTGCTGGAGTTTGCGGTGCGGTCGTTGAGCTCGAAGATGAAGAGCGTGCGCGATCTGCGGCGGCGGATGAGTTCGCGTGCGGAGCCGGGTGAGGCTGGCGAGGCGGCGATGGATGCCGTGATTCTGAAGTTGAAGGAATTGGGGTATCTGAGCGATGAGCGGTTCGCGGCGGACTATACGCGGCTGCGCAAGGAGAACGAGAAGTATGGCAAGCGGCGGGTGCAGCAGGGGTTGATGCAGAAGGGGATTGCGCAGGAACTGACGCAGTCGACGCTGAGTGCGGCGTATGACGAGGTGGATGAGGTGGCGCTGGCGAAGGAGTATGTTGCGCGGAAGCGGATGAAGAAGCCGGAGGGAGATAAGGAAGTGGCGCGGGCGATGCGGAGACTGGTGGGGGCGGGGTTCTCTACGCGGACGATCTGGAAGGTGTTGCGGGGGTGGGGCGCGGAGGTGGAGGAAGTGGATGTCGTCGATGACGAGGAGTAGGGTGCAGCGGGTGGTGGGGATTGACTGGTCGGGACGGGTGGATGCGGCGGGGCAGCGGCGGCATATCTGGGCGGGGGTTTGGACGCGGGGTGCGGGTGGCAAGGTAAGTGTGCGGCTGGAGGCGGGGAGGACGCGCGCGGAGGTGGCGGAGTGGCTGATCGAGATGGCGCGGGAGACTCCGCGGATGGTGGTGGGGTTTGATTTTTGCTTTAGCTTTCCGGCGTGGTTTGTGCGCGATGAGCATGGGATGCAGAGTGCGCCGGAGTTCTGGAGGCGTGTTGTCGAGGAGGGGCATGCGGAGCGATGGCTGGCGCGGGGCGCGGAGGATCGGCGTTTCTGGGGGAAGCCTCATAAGCGGCCGCGAGAGTTTTCGGGGGAGTTTTTGCATCGGATGCTGCGGGCTACGGATATTGATTGCAAGATTGCCTCGTTGATTCCGGAGGCGGAACGGCAGGCTAGGGTGCGAGGGATTACGCCGAAGAGTGTGTTCCAGGTGGGGGGCGCGGGGAGTGTGGGGACGGCTTCGCTGCGGGGGTTTGCGGTGTTGCTGCGGCTGCGGGAGGCGGGGTTTCGGGTGTGGCCGTTCGATGCGCCGGCGCTGGTGGGGAAGACTGCTCGTCCGCTGGTGGTGGAGATGTATACGCGGTTGAATACGGGGGCGGTGCGGAAGTCGAATGCGGAGGCGCGGGCGGGGTATTTGTTGAGGAAGCGTCGTGAGGATGCGGCGTATGCGGGGCTGTCGCGTGGGGTGTTGGCGAAGGCGCGGGGTGGGGAGGATGCGTTCGATGCGCTGGTTAGCACAATGGTGATGGCGGAGCGACGGGAGACGTTTGTGACTTTGCCGCGGCCGCGGGATCCGCTGCACGGGATTGAGGGGTGGACCTGGGCGCCGGAGTTTTAGGGGGCCGGGGCTAAGGCCCCTTTTGTGTGCGGGTTCTTTCAGGGGGCTAAAGCCCCCTGCTAATCCGGTAGAACAGGCAAAAACAAAAGAAGAAGCAGATTCCCGGAGGGAATGACAGAAAGAACGGCAACGGCAAGGGCAACGGCAAGAGCAACTACAGGGGTCCTTCACTTCGTTCAGGATGACGGAGGTTTGGGGGGTAGGGGGTAGGGGGTAGGGGGTAGGGGTTTCAGGGGGTTAGGAGGTTTAGGTCTGGGAGGGGTGGGAGGATGTTGATGCTGGCGGCGAGGGTGCGGAAGAGTTCTATGGCGCGGAGGCAGTCGGGGTCGAGGGTGTAGTGGATGTTTTGGCGGAGGTAGGTGCGGATGGTGTTGGGGGAGAGGGCTAGTTTCGGGGCCCACTGGTTGACTAGCTGCTCGGTGTGGGTGAGGCCGGCGTCGCGGCTGGCGGTCAGGTCGGTGATTAATTGATGGGGGGTAAGGTTGGCGGGGGCGAGGGATTCGGGGCGGAGGGCCCAGACGGCGGCTACCCAGGGGAGGCCGGTGAGTTCGCGCCAGAGGTGGGCGAGGTCTAGCCAGAGGAGGGGAGTTTTGGAGGCGTTGTCGATGGCGGTGCGGTGCTCGCGGGCGAGGAGTGCGGGGTCGCCGATGATGAGGGCGGCGTCGGAGGTGGGGAGCATGGTGGCGGGGTCGGCGGGAAAGTCGATGTAGGTGGGGTGGGTTTGGTGGAAGTGCTCGAATAGGATGCGGGCGTAGGCTACGGAGCTGCGGCTGGCGGTGTCGGTTGCGACGGTGCGGACGCGCTTGAGGGCTTCGTTGGGGGAGAGCCAGTCGGGATTTTTGACGAGAAGAAGGATACTGCGGACTTCGTCGAGGGAGGCGATGGCGCAGCCGGGGACGATGGCGAGCTCGGGAGTGAGGGAGGCGATGGGGATGAGGCCGAGGTCGGCGGTGCCGGAGTTGAGCTCTTCGGCGCAGATGGAGGGCGAGGTGTAGTGGACGTCGTAGTGCGCGCGGAGGGTGGTGGCGGTGGGCTCGTGTTCGAAGTTGTAGAGCAGCGGCGCGGGGTTGAGGAAGGCGATGGTGGAGACGCGTAGAGGCACAGGTTGATTCTAGAAGATGCGCGCGACACAGCGGTTGAGGGCGTGGTTGGTATACGATGCGAGCACGACGCAGCTGAGAGGTACGCGTGATGATGGATGGGATTGCGGAACGGGCGGGCGCAGCGATTGAAGAGGCGAGGCTGGCGTGGCTGGCGCTGACGCTGACGCCGGGGATGGGGCCGACGCGATGTGCGCGTGCGGTGAGGAGGCTGGGGTCGGCGGCGCGATTGTTTCATTCGTCGCTAACGGAGCTTGAGGGTTTGGGGATGCCGGCGGAGTCGGCGCAATTTTGTTCTGATGGGCGAGCGCGGGCTGCGGCGGTGGAAGAGGCTGCGCGTGTGGAACAGCAGCAGGCTTGCTTTCTTACGCCTGAGGATGAGGCGTTTCCGGATCGGCTGCTGGAGATTTACGATCCGCCGGCTGTGCTTTGGGTGCGGGGCGACGTGCGATTGCTGAGCCGGGCGGGGATTGCGGTGGTGGGGACTCGGCAGCCTACTCCTTATGGCGCGGGGATGGCGGAGATGCTGAGTCGCGATCTGGCGCGGCATGGGATGGTGGTGATGAGCGGGATGGCGCGGGGTGTGGACAGCTGCGCGCATAAGGGGGCGCTCGAGGTGGGAGGAGCTACGGTTGCGGTTTGGGGGACGGGGATCGACGTGATTTATCCGAAGGAAAATAAAAAGCTGGCGGAAGATATTGTGGCGAAGGGTGGAGCGATTGTGAGCGAGTTTCCGCTGGGGACGTTTCCTGCGCCGCAGAATTTTCCGATACGGAATCGGACGCTGAGTGGGATGAGTGTGGGGGTATTGGTGGTGGAGGGTGGAGAGTATTCGGGGACGAGAATTACGGCGCGATGTGCGCTGGACCAGGGGCGCGACGTGTATGCTGTGCCGGGCAATGCGACGAATAAGAACGCGTGGGGGCCGAATACGCTGATCAAGCAGGGAGCGAAGTTGACGGCGAGCTGGGAGGATATCTGGGAGGATTTGCCGTCGCAGGTGCGGATGGAGTTGGAGGCGGCGATGGAGGCGCAGGCGGGGCGGAATGAATCTTCTGGAGCTGGAAGTGCATCTTTATTTAGCGACCGCCCGACAATTCCTCCGATGAGCGAGCATGAACGCCTGGTGATGCAGGAGTTACGGCAGGATGAGGCGCTGCAATTGGATGAGCTGATTGAGCGGCTGGAGTTGAAGATGGTGTCGGGTGAGATCTTTACGGCGTTGTTCGAATTGGAACTTAGCGGTAGAGTGAAGCAGATGCCAGGGAAACAATATGTGCGGTGCTTTTAGCGAGTGCTTCCATTAAGTTAAGTGGATGCTTGGCGCTGAATCAAGGAATTTTGCGTCCAACGAGACGAGCAGAGTTAGATCGCCAGGCGATAAGCACCGAGGACTGGTTGGGGTTTTATATCAACAGGCCGTTTGACTTGTCCTTGGCAAAACGTGATAGGTTGCATAGGAATTAGGAACGGAGACGCGGTTTCGGCCGTACGTCTTTGAATGGGTGTGCAGTATGGCAAAAAATCTAGTGATCGTGGAGTCGCCGGCGAAGGCGAAGACGATCGGGAAATATCTCGGCAGTGATTACGTGGTGGAGGCCTCGATTGGGCACATCATGGACCTGCCCAAGAACGATATTGGAGTGGAGTTGAAGCATCGGACGTTTGAGCCGACGCTGATCGTGTCTCCGGGTAAGGAGAAGGTGGTGGACCGGCTGAAGAAGCTGGCGGCGAAGAGCGACAGCGTGTTCCTGGCGGCCGATCCGGATAGGGAAGGCGAGGCGATTGCTGCGCATTTGAAGTTCCAGCTGCTGCCTTCGATCAAGGACAAGAGCAAGCTGCGGCGCGTGACGTTCAACGAGATTACGAAGAAGGCTGTGAAGGCGGCGTTCGAGCATACGCGCGATGTGGACGAGAATCTGGTGGATGCGCAGCAGACGCGGCGAGTGCTGGACCGGCTGGTGGGATATCAGATATCTCCGCTGCTTTGGGATAAGGTGAAGCGCGGGTTGAGTGCGGGGCGCGTGCAGACGGTGGCGCTGCGGTTGATTGTGGAACGCGAGCGGGAGATCAATGCGTTCCAGGCGGTGGAGTACTGGAATATAGATGCGGTTCTGAGTCCGAGCAAAGGTGGGCAGGAGTTTACGGCTCGCATGACGGGCGTGCAGGGGTTACCGATTCGCGTGTCGAATGGTGTGGATGCGGATGGGAAGGAAGTGTTTCTGTCGAATGCGCTGCCGGATAAGGGCGCTGTCGATGAGGTGATGGAGCAGCTGGAGCGGGCGACGTGGAAGGTGAAGTCGATTGAGAAAAAGGAGCGGCGGCAGAATCCGCGGGCTCCGTTCACGACGAGCCAGTTGCAGCAGCAGGCGGCGGGGCGGTTGGGCTTCAATGTGCGGCGCACGATGGGCGTGGCGCAGAGATTGTATGAGGGCATCGAGCTGGGCAGCGAAGGTACGGTGGGACTGATTACGTACATGCGTACCGACTCGACCAACATGAGCGCGGATGCGGTGAAGGAGATTCGCGAGTGGGTGGGGAAGAAGTTCGGCGAGAAGTATTTGCCGGAGAAGGCGAACATCTATAAGAGCAAAAAAGATGCGCAGGAAGCGCATGAGGCGATTCGTCCGACGAATGTGGGGTATGTACCGGATGAAGTGCGGAAATATCTTTCGGATGAACAATATCGGCTGTACAAGCTGATCTGGGAGCGCGCGGTTACGAGCCAGATGATGGCTGCGGTGTTCGACCAGACGACGGTGGAGATTGAGGCAAAGGCTGAGGGGACGTATGACTTCCGGACGACGGGAAGCATTCTGAAGTTTGACGGCTGGCTGCGGTTTGAGGAAGAGACGAAGAAGGCGAAGGCAGCGCGCGCGGCTGCGGAGGCGAAGGCTGAAGCTGCGGAGAAGAAGCAGATTTCGCAGAGCGCGGATGCTGAGGATGGAGAGAGTGCCAAGGATTCGACTTCGGAGGAGAGTTCGGCGGATCGGCGGCTGCCGGAGTTAAAGGATGGGCAGAGTTTGGAGAAGGTGCGGCTGGATCCTCAGCAGAAGTTTACGCAGCCTCCGCCGCGGTTCAATGAAGCTAGTTTGGTGAAGACGCTGGAGGAGAAGGGGATTGGGCGTCCTTCGACTTACGCTTCTATTATCAACACGATCCAGGAGCGCGACTATGTGAAGAAGCTCGCGCAGAAGCTGGTGCCGACTGAGATTGGGATGGTCGTTACCGAGCTGCTGGTGAAGAATTTTCCGTACATCTTCGAGACCGGATATACGGCTCAGCTGGAGAGCGAGCTGGATGCGGTGGAAGAGGGGACGGAGAAGTGGACGGACCTGCTGAACGGGTTCTATACCCACTTTGAGGAGGAGTTGAAGGTCGCCGAGACGGATATGGAAGACATCAAGGCGATGGAGCAGAAGACGGATGAGATCTGCGAGAAGTGCGGAGCTCCGTTGATTTTGAAGTGGGGGAAGTTTGGGAGCTTCTATTCGTGTTCGAACTTTACGAAGGTGAAGCCGGTTACCGTGGCGCAGGGGGCGCTGAAGAAGGACCCCAAAGCGGCGGTGAAGAAGGTGCTGGCGACATTCGACTTTCCGATGTATGTGAAGGCAATGAATGAGGATACGACTGAGTCGAGCACGAAGGTGGGGGATAAGGCGGAGTTGATTGCAGCGCTGCAGGCTGCGGCTGGGCAGGGGAATAAGCTGGTCGTGGAGCCGGAGAGCTGTGACTTTACGAAGGAGAACTTTGCGGCCAAGCCGGATTTGAACTCGCCTGAGGCGCAGGATGCGGAGCAGGAAGAGGAGTTCTGCGACAACTGCGGGCGGACGATGGTGCTGCGGAATGGGCCCTGGGGGCCGTTTATGGCTTGCCCTGGGTATAACGAGGATCCGCCTTGCAAGACGATTCGGAAGCTGACGCAGAAGGTGCAGTCCAAGCCTCCGGTGGTGTTGGAGGAGCCTTGCCCGAAGTGTGGGAAGCCGTTGCTGCAGCGGGATGGGCAGTATGGGGAGTTCATTGCCTGCTCGGGGTATCCGAAGTGTAAGTATGTGAAACAAGAGCTGTTAGAGGTGCCTTGTCCGAAGTGTGGCGGAGAGGTTGCGGTGCGCAAGAACAAGCGCGGCGACACGTTCTATGGGTGCACGCGGTATCCGAAATGCGACTTCACGAGTAACCAGAAGCTGGTGAACGAGACTTGTCCGAAGTGCGATTCGGCTTATTTGGTGGAGTATGCGAATGCTGAGGGGACGTTCCTGATTTGCCCGAACAATCGGGAGGCGTTGCCGAAGCGGCGGCCGCGCAAGGGGGCGAAGGAAGAGGAAGTGTCGGCGGCGCCTAACTGCAGCTATGAGAAGAAGATAGGGCCTCCTAAGGTGAAGGAGGAGGTGCCGGATCGGCGGCGGCCGGACCCGGAGAAGACGCGTGCTGTGGTGGAGGCGGTGGCGTAACCAATTCTGGGGCAAAGGTATATGAGGTTCGGTAGGAATCGCTAGGGGGACTTCCCGTTTACCGTAGGTTTATGGTATAAAGGTAGAGGCACGCGGCTCCAACTGCGGTTTGGACGCTTCTACTACCTCGGAGTTGCGAGGACGTCCGACCGCCGTAACTGACTGAAACGATTGGAAGGGCGACTATGGCGAAAGCGATTTGGAACGGACAGACGATTGCTGAAAGCGACAAGGTAGAGACCATTGAAGGGAACATTTATTTCCCGGAAGAGACTGTAAACAGGGCATTTCTGCGTCCCAGTTCGACAAGTTCGAACTGCCCATGGAAGGGCATGGCACGGTATTACACGGTGCTGGTGGATGGACAGGAAAACCCGGATGCGGCGTGGTATTACCCGAATCCAAAGTCTGCGGCAAAGACCGTCAAGCATCATGTGGCGTTCTGGCGCGGAGTGGAAATTATCCCCAGTTAGTTGTTGAGTCGCAGCAAGATTTATTCTGGACTGGCAAAAGAAAAATCGCCCCTTCGTTGGGGCGATTTTTTGTGTCGCTATAGGTGGGTTTCGGGTTACAAATCGACGGCGATAGCTGGGTTTTGGGTAGCGGAATTTGAGGATAGCTGAGTGGTCAGTCAGTTATTCCTGCGTGGGGTTGGCGGGAGCCTGTTTGGCTCCGAGAGTCGAGCTAGTAGTTGCAGTGGGCGTCGATGGCTTCGGGCTGGACGTATTGGTGGACGCAGGCGAGGTAGGCCTTTGAGCCGTCGGCGAAGGAGTTGAGCTTCATGTTCTCCATCATGCAGGTGGTGCCGGACTGGTGTTGGTCGATCCACTGCTGGCTGTGCTGCTGGGCTTCGGTGCGCTCCTCTTCGTCGGCGCGCTGTTTGCATTCGTCGGCGGCCTGCTGGCGGACGTTGATTTCGTCACGGGCGGCGTTCTCTTCGGCCTGGACGCGGGACATGCCTTTGTTGAGGTAGTCGATGACGTCGCCGCGGTGGGCTACGCGGCCTTCGAGGGCCTGCTGCTCTTTGGGGATGCTCTGAATGAACTCCTGGTTGAAGAAGACGCCGATGGCGTCGAGGGGAGTGGGGGCCTGCTGCATGCGGTTGAGGGTGTTCTTGTCTTCCTGGGCCAGCTTGGCGGCGTCCTGCCAATAGCGGCCGCGGAGGGTGTCGAGGGGCGTGCCGGTGCCGGTGATGTAGAGGACGCCGAGGTTGAACATGGCGGTGGGATCGCCCTGGGCGGCGAGTGCTTTATAGATGGCGAAGGATTTGGCGGGGTCTTTGGGGACGCCGTCGCCGGTGGCGTAGAGCTGGGCGACGAGGTACTTCATGCTGAGGTCGCCGGCGTTGGCGCCGACCTCTGCGCAGCGGGCGGCGCCGGCCTTGTCGCCGAGGAGGAAGTGCGCCTGGGTGATGGCCGGCCAGGAACCGGCGGCGAGGCTTGCGGTGGTGGCGGCGTCGCAGGCGCGTGGCGCGAGGTGCGCGACCCACTTGCCGTGCCAGGGGCGGGGCTGGCCGGGGATGAGCCAGGTGGAGGTTCCGCGCATGACGTTGCCGTCGCGCGTGCCCGTGTAGATGCCGGAGAGGCCGGGGAACTGGCCGTCGAGATCGATGCGGCGGAACTCGACGGCGCCGGGACGATCGCTGTCTACCTTGATGAGAATGGTGGACATGGTTGCGCCGAGATTGCGCATGGAGTTGAGCTGGGCTCCCATAGTCAGGACGTAGCGCGGGGGCGTTGGGTTGGTGGAGCAGAACTCTGCAAGGTCTTCACATTCCAGCCACGCGGTTGCAGCTGCGGGCACGTTGACTACGGTGCCGGGAGGAAGCGGCTTGAGATTGGGGCGGATGATGGCGTGCCAGTTGGTTTGAGCGTTGATGTTGCGGAGATGTGCGGTGACGGAGCCTTCGATGGTGTAGTTGGTGATGGTGCCGGTGTAGGTTGCGACCAGGCCGTTGGCGGCGCCGGCAGTGTCTTTGCGATCGATGGTGATGGAGGTGGCGTCGAGGTGCTGGATGGTGAAGGTGCCGATGTTGCCGTCTGACCAGCGGGCGACTGCCTGGCCGGCTTTGAAGTCGAGGAGGGAGCAGCCGTCGGTATCTTCGCAGAGGCCGATGGAGAGGGTGGCGGCGTCGGGTGGCGATTGCGCGTGGATGAGGGGTGCAGAGGCGAGCGGCAAGAGAGAGAGGATGATCGCGCTGAGGCGAAAGGGTCGCATGGCATTCTCCGATGGCGGAATTATGCGGGCGAATAGAGGCGGGCGCAAGAATTAACGCGTTGGAAATCAGTGAATCGTCTGCGTGGAGGCGGGATTGGCCGCGCGGCGTGATGCTGATGGCGGGCGCGGGGCGAAGGCCAGGCGGATGACAGCGGCGAGGAGGATCAGGCCTGCGAGTTTGGGGAACCAGGTGCCGTAGCGATCGAAGAGGGTGCGGTCGTGATGGAGGGGGACGTCGACGAGCAGGGAGGCGAAGGGGCTGGTGTTGGTGCGGGTTTCGCCGAGGATGCGGCCGCGGTCGTCGGTGACGGTGAGGAAGCCGAACTTGGCGGTGTGGGCGATGGCGTAGCCGCCTTCGACTCCGCGCATGATGGCGATGTGGCCGTGCCAGGCGCGGTCGAAGTTGAAGTCCCAGGCGGGGTCGAGGAGGAGGTCGATGTTGGCGCGGCCGTAGTCGAGTGCGGGGTGGACGAAGTCCATGTCTTTGCAGACGGCGACGCCGATGGGGGCGGGAGCGCTGGAGAGTTTTGTGAGGGAGGTGCCGGGAGTGAGGTCGGATTCGAAGGGCGGGAGCATGTGCTGCTTGTCGTAGGTGGCGATGGGTTGGTTGGGCGTGTAGATGCGGGCCTGGTTGTAGGAGTCGTGGCCTTCGACGTGGAGCATGCCGATGACGAGCGTGGCGCCGGTGCGGTCGGCTACGGATTGCAGGATGGGGTCGATGGCGGGGGCGTTGGTGTTGAGGAGCAGGCCGGTTTTCTCCGGCATGACGATGATCTTTGCGCCCTGGTGGGCGAGGGTCTCGGCGTGCTCGGCGTAGGCGGTGATGAGGCTTTGCATGGCGGAGGGTTGCTTGGCGAAGATGACGCTGTCGGTATCGAGGAGGCCGACCTTGATGGTCTGCGGCGCGGTGGGCGCGGCGAGGCGGACGGCGCCGAAGAGGATGGCCGCGGCGATGAGCGCGAGCGATGAGGCGAGGACTGGCGTGGCGTGGGGAAGGTTTCTGCGACGGAGATAGAGATAGGTGACGATTGCGGATGGGAACAGCAGCAGGAGAAAGGTGATGCCCCAGGGGCCGGTGAGCGACGCGACTTGCAGGATGGGAAGGAAGCTCTGCTGGGTGTAGGCGAAGCTGCCGGCGGTGCCGTTGGCGGGGGCGAAGCTGGCGAGGTATTCGGTGAGGGACCAGAAGGCGGGCAGGGCGATGACGGCGGCGAAGGGGGCTCGGAAGTGGAGGAGCGCGCGGAAGAGGAGGACGCCGACGGTGAAGAGCAGCGCGGCGATGGAAAACGGCATGAGCCACGCGACGATGGGAAGCTGCAGGACGGTGTGCAGGTAATAGAGCATGGTGAGGCTGCCGAGCAGGATGGAGAGAGCAGCGGCCGCGGCGGCGAGGAGCGTGGAGGGCGTTTCGGCGGCGAAGAGGAGGACAGGGATGAAGGCGAGCCACATGAGGGGCCAGATGGCGTTCATGCCGTTGCCTGCGAGCAGGAGCGCGGTGGTGGCGAGGGTGGCGAGGGTTGCGGCGAGGATGGGGCGTTGCTCAACGAAGGCCATTGAGGTATCTCCTGAAACAGCGGTGGTAGAGTTTGCGGAACTGTTTTTCGGTTTGGTCGACGCGGTCGCCGAGGTAGAGGACGATGAGGCCGTGGGAGAGTGCGCTGAGTTCGAAGGCAATTTCTACAGCGTCGTCGGATTGGAGCTGGCCGTCGCGCATGGCGTCTTCGAGGATGTTTACGGTGGGGTTGAAGGTGGGGGAGCGGCGGGCTTTGAAGTCGCGGGGGTAGACGCGCGCGCCTTCGCGGGGGACGAGGAACATGAGCTCGTAGAGGTTGGGGGATTGGAGGGCGGCGTCGAGGAAGACTTCGCCGACCTGGAGGAGGCGGTGCTCGACGTCGCCCTTGAGGTGGATGGAGGCGAGCTGGGCGGCGAGGTCCTCGAAGCCGGCGTTGGCGACGGCGTTGAGGAGGCTGGCGCGGTCGGCGAAGTGGCGGTAGATGGCCATGGGGGTGATGCCGACTTTTTCTGCGACGGGACGCATGGCGACTGCGGCTACGCCTTCGCGGTCGAGGAGGTCGCGGGCGGCGGCGAGGATGGATTCGGCGGTGGTTTGTTTGGCGGGCCTGGCTGATCGGGTCATAGGTCTACGGTGTATACTTCAACTCTTGTATACACCGTATACTTCACTTAATGCAAGTGGGGGTTTGGGGATGCGGAGTCAGGGAGTTCGGGGGTGGGGATGCGGGCTGTACGGTTGGGGGTGGGGGACCGTAGAATTTCGGGGTAGCGAGGGTGGAGCGGAGGCGGTTATGGATATGGAGTTGGTGGAGTGCTCGCGGAGGTTTGAGGAGCTGGAGAGGGAGCGGGCGGAGTTGTTGGCGGAGCTTGGGGAGTGGCCTGCGGGGAGGTTGAACTGTAGGCCGGAGGCGGGTGCGTGGTCGGCGGTGGAGGTGCTGGATCATCTTGTCCTGGCGGAGGCTGGGACTACGGACGATATGCGGGAGACGTTGAAGGCGCCGCGTGTGCTGGGGGATGAGGCTCGGCCGATGGTTGCGGCGCTGGAGCGGGCGCTGCGATCGGAAAAGAGGTTTACGGTGCCGGCGGGGGCGGGGATTCATCCGGATGCGGGGACGAGCTATGCGGAGGTGGTGAGGCGGTGGGATGCGGCTCGCGCGGCGTTAGGGGCGATGGTGGCGGGGTTGAGCGAGGAGGAGGCGCGGTGCGGGGTGTTTGAGCATCCGTTTGCGGGATGGATGACGATGCGCGAGGTGCTGGGGCACATGGCGGACCATCTGTATCATCATCAGTTTCAGCTGGAGCGGTTGCGGGTGAGCTCGGCGAGTTGGGCGGTGGAGGCGGTGTGATGCGCGAGGAGTTGCTGCGGCTGGATGGGACGGTGGAGCGGGATGCGGCGATTGATGCGTGGTTTGGGGCGCATGCGGGTGAGCTGGGGGAGATGGCTCGGCGATGGTTTGCGGTGATGCGGGGATGCGGGGACGAGGTGCGGGAGGTGCTGCATGATGGATGCCCGGTGGCTTGTTTGGGGGATGTGCCGTTCGGGTATGTGAACGTGTTCAAGGCGCATATGAACGTGGGGTTCTTTCAGGGTGCGGGGCTGCGGGATCCTGAGGGGTTGTTGGAGGGGACCGGGAAGTTTATGCGGCATGTGAAGCTGCGGGCGGGGGAAGCGGCGGAGGGAAGAAGCAGATTTCCGGGGGGAGGGACAGGAAGAAAAGCACGGGCCGAGGACGTGCGGGATCGGGCGCTGGGCGCGCTGATTGAGGCGGCGTATGCGGATATCAAGGCGCGGGTGGAGAACGGCTAGCGTTCGCTGATGGGGAGGGCCAGCAGCTTTTTTACGAGGGTGGAGAGGCGGTCGAGGTCGGGGGCGAGGTCGTCGGCGAGGGATCGTTCGCCGGTGCCTTCGGGTTGTTGCTGGGCGATGAAGAGCTGGTTGGTGAGGCTCTGGAGGGGGTTATTGATCTGGTGGGCGAGGTCGTTGGCCATGGTGGCGGCTGCGGCGGCGGAGGTTTTGGCGACGAGCAGGGCGCGCTGCCGGAGCTGGAGCATGGCCATGGCGGCGAAGTCGGCGAGCATCTCCATCATGCGGCAGTCGGCCATGTCGAAGGCCTGGGAGCGCTGGTGGGCCATGACGAAGATGGTGCCCTGAACGGTGCCGACGTGCCAGGGGAGGAGAAGGCCGTCGGTGACGGGAGGAGCTTCTACGCCGAGGATGTTGAAGAATTTGGGGAAGACGCGGATGACCTGGGGGCGGCCGCGCTGGAGGCAGATGCCGCAGGCGCTGGGGTAGCGGGGGAGCATGGCGTGGAGGAAGCTGGCGTAGACGCCGGCGCTGGCGACCCAGTGGTAGAACTCGGCGTCTGTACCATCTTCCCGGACGACGCTGATGGCGGCGCTGTCGGCACCGCAGAGATCGATGGCGGCGTTGACGAGCTCCTGGAGGATGTGGTCGGGGTTCTCGATGAAGGCCTGGGCGAGGCGGCGCATGCCGGCCATCTGGGCGAGGGCATCGCGGGAGTGGAGGCGGCGGGCGGCGAAGTCCGGGTCGTCGTAGAGGTCGATGACCTCGAGGCCGGTGTCCTGCACGTCGATTGTGGGGGAATCCATGTTGTTCTCTGATTATCGTTCAGTTGGGCGGGATTGTCGTGCGGCGGACGTGAGGTGTAGCGGCGATTGGATGATCGCGAAGCTGCTTGGGATGATGTTTTGAAGGGCGGGGTGGTGGGTCTAGGGTATTCTTGCCGCATGTCTCCCAGAGGTCGATTGGTGCGCGCAGTTTGCGTGGTTGGGCTTTTGTTGCTTGGCGCGGGTGGCTTGCTGGCGCAGCCGGTGATGGGTGCGGGCGCGTTTGTGGCGGAGGGGGTGGGGCGCGGGACGGTGGCGGTGGATGGGCCGTGGGCGTTCAAGACGGGCGATGATGAGGCCTGGGCGGCGCCGGGGTTCGATGATTCGGGGTGGGAGCGGGTGGATGTGGCGCGGCCGTGGGGCGACCAAGGGCATTGGGCGTATGCGGGGAAGGCGTGGTATCGGCGGTGGATTGAATTTAAGAATTTGAAGGATGTTGCGGATGTGTCGGTGTATGTGCCGGAGACGTCGTGCGCGTACGAGGTGTACTGGAATGGGCGGCTGATTGGGAGCACGGATGCGATGCCGGCGGCGACAATGCTTAACCAGTCGGGGGCGAAGGTTTTCCGGTTGGGGAAGCCGGAGCGCGGGGTGCTGGCGTTTCGTACGTCGACTACGCCGATGGATTCGACGACACCGGGCGATGCGATTGGGTTGATGGCGGTGCCGCGACTTGGGAGTGCGGAGGCGATTGCGGACCTGGCGGCGAAGGAGCGGTCGGCGCTGGTGAGGAACGAGCTGCTCACGATTGCACAGATTGTGATCTATGGGCAGCTGACGTTGCTGGCGTTGCTGGTGTGGCTGCGGTTTCGGGAACGCAAGGTGCTGTTCTGGATGTTTGCGTTTCTGCTGTCGTCGACGCTTTGGGTTTCGTTGGACCAGACGCTGTTTCCGTGGCTGCTGGACTGGCCGGCGGCTGCGGCGTTTTATGGGCCAACGTTTCACTCGATGGAAGACATTGCGCTGTGGTTTCTGCTGTTGTATTTGCTGGAGCTGGATCAATATCCCAAGCTGGTGACGTGGACGAAGGTGCTGGCGTGGATTACGTTGTGCGCAGCGATTGCGGATGGGCTGGTGTTTTCTATGCCGCACCGGGATGCGCATGTGTTGCTGTTCGAGGTGCTGGATGCGATTGCAACGTTTGGGTTTTCGACGCCGGCGGTGTATCCGTTTGTGCTGATTGCGCTGGCGTTTCGGAAGAAGATGGATCCGGCGCGGAAGCTGGTGGCGATTGCGGCGTTTCTGGCGGACATGTATTTCGTGGTGCATCACACGGCGGTGCAGGGCGAGCGGTTTACACGGCTGACGTTTGGCGACCGGATGATGTACACGATGTTCAAGGTGGATGGGGTTGCGGTGTCGATGCCGGCGGTGCTGAGCCTGTTGCTGGTGTGCGCGATTGTGTATGCGCTGTATGAGTACATGCTGGAGCAGGCGCAGCGGCAGGGCGTGATGGTGCAGGAGTATCGGAATGCGCGGGCGGTGCAGCAGGTGTTGATTCCGGAGAATGCGCCGGAGATTCCGGGGTATGCGATTCATTCGGTGTACAAGCCGTATGGCGATGTGGGAGGAGATTTTTTTCAGATTATTCCCGTGGCGGGTGGTGGGGTGCTGGTGGTGATTGGCGATGTGAGCGGGAAGGGAATGCCGGCGGCGATGATGGTGTCGTTGCTGGTGGGAACGTTGCGAACGCTGGCGCATTACACGCAGAGTCCCGGGGCGATGATGGCGGCGATGAATCAGCGGCTGATTGGGAGGAGCCATGGCGGATTTACGACGTGCCTGGTGTTGCGCGCGGATCCGGATGGGACGCTGACGATGGCGAATGCGGGGCACATCTCACCGTATCTTGCAGGGAAGGAACTGGTGCTGGAGACGGGGCTGCCGCTGGGGATTGCGTGGTCGCCAGCGTATGAGGAGACCACGTTTCAGATTGCGGAGGGAGAGCAGCTGACGATGGTGACGGATGGAGTGGTGGAGGCGCGCGAGGCTTCGGGTGAGTTGTTTGGCTTTGAGCGGACGGCGGCGATCAGTGTGGAGCCGGCGGAGGTGGTGATGAATGCGGCGCAGGCGTTTGGGCAGGATGACGATATTACGGTGTTGACGCTGACGCGGTGCTGCGCGGACGGCGAGAGGCTTCGCGCGGCGGGGTGAAGTGGTGTGCGGCTGCGATCTTCTAGCTTCTGGCCTTGAGCGAAGGCAATGGAGTGCTGTGAAACCCACGTCTCGGAAGCGAGACATGGGGCACCCGGATTGTAGTTTCCCCCTGGCCGCTTATTTCGTGGAGGTGGCGGGCCAGACGGGGCTGGTGAGCTGGATGGTCATTATGGGGCCTTCTGCGTAGGTGGGACCGACTTCGCGGGCAAAGGTTGGGGCGTTGCCGCCGATGACCCAGAGCTGGATGTTGGGAGGGGCTTTGCCGATGACTGGGGCGACGATTGCCGCCAGGCCGCCCAGATCGATTTTGATCTCGTAGTGCGTGGCTTTGCGTGAGGTGCCGAGGAGGGTGTAGTCCTGTTCGCCAGCGTTGGTGATGATGAGCTTAACGAGGCGGGGCTTGGGAGTGGCGATGATCATGGAGACAGTCATCTGCTGGGTGTGGGGCCACATGTTGCCAGCGAGGATGGGGATGAGGCCGTTGGCGATGTCGGAGGGGAGATTGATGTGGTCGGTTTTAACTTGCTGCTTGCCGTCCTTGTCCGTGGAGCGGGAGGTGATCTGGCCGGTGGCCGTGTCGATGAACATGTCCATGGGGTGGGGGAAGGCGGGACCACGCTGGATGTGATGGTCGGAGATGAGGTGGAAGGTGCGGTGCTGAGTGTAGACGGTGATTTCGTCGTCGATGGAGCCATCTTTGAATTTGAAGGAGGTCTCGGCGATGATGCGGTTGCCGCGCATGTACTGAGTGCTGTCGCCATAGGCTACGACGAGGCCGCTTTCGGTGCGCAGCTCGAGGAAGCCGTGAAAGCTGCCCTGAACATAGTGGACGGGCATGGGGTCGGCGTGAAGTGCGGAGCAACTTGCGCTGAAGAGAAGAAGGAGGAGGGTGCAGGTCCGAAAGCTTTGCGGGAATGGAATATTCATGGATGGAGAGCCCGTACTCCTAGGTAGATGGGATGGAGGGCGCGGGAGTTGTAGCGGGGTGAGGCGGGTGGATGAATAAGGTGACCGATCCTCGCGCGGGAGGTGGTATTTTGGCACATGGGAGCGCTGCTTCCCGGGCCACTGAAGCTGCTGTCTGGAGGACGTGCAGATGGGTGCAGAGGTTCTGGGAGCGGTGGCGGTGGTGCAGGCGAAGCCGCGGCGGCGAGCGAATCGGATTGGGGATCGCGTGTTTTATGGCGGGATGACGCTGCTGATGATGGCGTCGATTTTGCTGGGGTTTCGGGCGTCGTACTTTCCGCTGGGCGCGAAGCCGGCGGCGCTTTCGAGCGGGATGATTGTGGCGCATGGAATTGTGTTCTCGGTGTTCCTGCTGCTGTTTGGGGTGCAGGTGGCGCTGATTGCGGCGCGGCGGGTGAAGCTGCATATGACGCTGGGGCTGACGGTGTATGGGCTGGCGGTGTTGATGCTGCCGCTGGGGGTGCTGGCGGCGGCGGATGAGATTCGGCGGGACCTGGTGGGGCAGAGCGCGTTTCCGGTGGCGGATCCTTATACGTTTTCGCTGGTGTCGGTGATGGGGATGGTGATGTTCGGGACGCTGCTGGGGTGGTCGTATGCGTGGCGGAGGCGGCCGGAGATGCATAAGCGGCTGGCGCTGTATGCGGTGCTGTCTTTGATGGATGCGGGGATTGATCGGTGGCCGTGGGCGACGTGGGGGATTCGCCATGAGTGGTCGCACTGGACGTATACCGGGATGCTGCTGCTGCCGGTGGCGTATGACCTGGTGAGCCAGGGACGGGTGATGGGCGTGACGATGTTTGCGGCGCCGTTTGTGTGGGGGTTGGAGCGGCTGGAGATTCCGCTGGGGCATACGCGGGTGTGGCATTGGGTGGCGCACTTGATGCTGAAGCATCTGGCGTAAGGTCCTGCGCGGACGGCTAGGGGATTTGCGTGGCGGCGGGAGTTTGCGATCCCACTCATGACGGTGGGACTGTCATGAATGGGGCACCCCGGATTTGCGTGGCGGCGGGAGTTTGCGATCCCACTCATGACGATGGGACTGTCATGAATGGGGCACCCCGGCGGCTAGGTGGTGGGACGGCGGCTGGCGTGGAGCATGGTTGCGCAGCCGGCGAGGATGAGGGTTGCGCAGGCGATGGCGATGGCGATGGTGGTGGGGGTGAGGGTGGGGAGGGTGTGGGGGGCGAAGCGGTAGAGGAGCCAGGCGGCGGCGACGATGGCGGTGAGGGTGCCGAGGGTTTGCATGATGAGCAGGGGGCGCTCGGCGCGCTCGATGGCAAGGCGGCGGCGGCGGCGCTCGGCGCGGAAGAGGATGGCGGCGGCGGGGGGTGGGGTGTGGTCGGCGGAGAGAGTTGTGGCGTAGGTGCGGAAGGCCAGGCGGAGCTGGTCGTCGGGGAGCTGGTCTCCGGGGAGGTTTGTGGGAACCCATGTCTCAGAAGCGAGACATGGGGCATCCGGTTCCGTGGGCGTTGGGTTGGGGTTCATAGGGAAGGTCTCGTGGGGGTTAGGAATTGTTTGGCTTTGTTGCGGGCGCGGAAGAGGAGGGTGCGGACGCTGAGGCGATTGAGGCCGGTGGCGGCGGAGATTTCGGCGTGGTCCATGCCTTCGACATAGGCGAGCCAGAGGAGCTCGCGCTCGCGGGGCTTGAGGTGGTGGAGCATGCGGGCGATGTCGAGGGTGGTGTCGGGCGTGGGGTGCGTGGAGGGTTCGGGCGGGTCGGCGAAGGGAGTGGTGTCGCCGCGGCGGTGGCGGTCGCGGAGGAGGTTGGTGGCGATGCGGAAGAGGTAGCGGCGGAGCTCGAGGGGGTCGAGGCGGGCGGCGGTGTCGGGGTGGAGGAGGAGGCGGCAGAAGGTTTCCTGCAGGAGGTCGTCGGCTACGTCGCGGCGGGCGGAGACGGCGAGGAGGTAGGTGTGGATGCTGGTGGCGTTGGCTTCGTAGAGGCGCTGGAAGGCCAGCTCGCTGAGCGCGGCGGCCGAGGGGGCGGCATGCTCGAGCGAGCTGGGCATGGCGGCGGTGGTGGGATCAGCGACGCGATTCACTGGGGATGAGCCCAAGCTTGCGAGAGACGAAGAGGCTGGCGGCAGATGCAGTGAGAAAGCCGAGTCCAAGGCCGATGGCTCCTGTGCCTAGGATGATAGTCGCTCCGTTGGGGTCGTAGATATGGCGGTGGAGGGAGAGGATGGCGACGCCGAAGAAGAAGAGGACGAGGCCGGCCTGGAGGCCGAAGAGGATGCGGGTGGAGGGAGAGGCGGGTAGGGATTCTTCGACGGTGATGGACTCGAGGAAGTGGCGGCCGGAGTCGTTGGCGGCGAGGGTGGCGAGGGCGTCGGAGGAGGTGATGCGCTCGAGGATTTTTTCCTGGAGGCGGGCTTTGGTTTTTGCGACGAGATAGCGGCGCAGGGTGGTGAAGACAACCCAGACGACCCAGCCGATGGTGCCGCCGACGATGGCGTCTTCGAGGACGTTCCAGAGACCCATGATGCTCCTTGTGTTGCTGTGAGGTGGTGGTGCTCGATGGGTATAACGGGGAGCGAGGGGTTTGGTTAACAGGGGCGTGGGTTTTTGGTTGGGATTGGAAAAGAGCAAGTGCAAACGAAGAAGCAGATCCCTGCGGGATGACAGCCAGAAAAGCAAAGGCACGAGCAAATGCAAGAACAACTACAGGGGTCCTTCGCTTCGCTCAGGATGACGGATGGATGGGCGAGCTGTGAACGAGGTTGGGTGTGGGGGGCTTATCAGGATTGGGGTTGGAGGGACTTGATTACTTCGAAGAGGTCGGGGGTTACGGTGCGGGTTTTGGCGATGGCGTCGGCGATGGGGATGGAGGAGATCTGGGTGCCTTTGAGGACTACGAGCTGGCCGAAGCTGCCGGAGTGGACGAGGTCGATGGCGGCGATGCCGTAGCGGGTGGCGAGCATGCGGTCGTAGGCGGTGGGGGTTCCACCGCGCTGGGTGTGGCCGAGGTTGACGCTGCGGGTTTCGTAGCCGGTGCGCTTTTCGATCTCTTCAGCGAGGACCTGGCCGATGCCGGAGAGGCGGGCGTGGCCGAAGCTGTCGAGCTTGGTGCCTACGGTGGTTTGGCCGGAGTGTTCGGGGAGCTTGGCGCCTTCGGCTACTACTACGATGGCGAAGCGTTTGCCGGATTCCCAGCGGGCGCGGAGGAGGCGGGTGACGTCGTCGAGATCGATGGGGTGTTCGGGGGCGAGGATGACGTCGGCGCCACCGGCGATGCCGGAGGTGACGGCGATCCAGCCGGCGTCGCGGCCCATGACTTCGACGACCTGGACGCGGGAGTGGGCCTCGGTGGTGGAGTGGAGGCGGTCGATGGCTTCGGTGGCGATGGAGACGGCGGTGTCGAAGCCGAAGCAAACGTCGGTGCCGGAGAGGTCGTTGTCGATGGTCTTGGGGACGCCGACTACGTTGATGTTTCGCTTGGCGAGCTCGACGGAGATGGACTGGGTGTCGTCGCCGCCCATGGCGATGAGGGCGTCGAGTTTGTGGAAGGCGATGACTTCGAGACAGCGCTCGAAGCCGCCTTCGATTCTTTTGACGTTGGTGCGGGAGGAGCGAAGGATGGTGCCGCCGCGCTGCAGGATGCCGGTGGTGGTGACGAGGTCGAGGGGCATGGTGCGGTCGTCGATTACGCCGCGCCAGCCTTCGAGGAAGCCGATGAATTCGTCACCGTAGTGGAGGACGCCTTTGCGCACTACGGCGCGGATTACAGCGTTGAGTCCAGGACAATCTCCACCGCCGGTGAGCATTCCAATACGCATTGCAGGCCTCCAAGTCGACTGGAGAATGATAGACGATGGGGTTGGCGCATGAAACAACTGTGGATAATGCAAGATTTACGTCGGGCGTTCATATTGTGTTGAACAGTTGTTCACGAACGGTGGGTTAGGTTCGGGACATGCGAAAAAATGTAACACTTCTGGCCAGTGTATTTTTGTTGGTTGCGCTCTTTCTCACAGTGAACCTTAGGGCGTTTGGGCAGTATGAGAATGGAAGCCTGGTGGGAACGATTCGGGACAGCAGCGGCGCACCGATTGCGAACGCTGCGGTAACGGTGACAAATACGGCGACGGCGATTACGTCGAGCACGAAGACGAATGGTCAGGGCGATTACGATGTGCCTTCGCTGCGTGTGGGCGTCTACTCGATTACGGCGAGTGCGCCGGGGTTTGCGAGTGCGCAGGCGAACGATATTACGGTGTCGGTGGGTGGGCGGCAGAAGATTGACCTGTCGCTGAAGGTGGGTGGAGAGACGACGTCGGTTGAGGTGACGGGCGTGGCGCTGCAGGTGGAGACGGAGACGAGCCAGCGCGATCAGACGGTGACGCAGTATCAGAGCAAGGCGTTTCCGCTGGTGAGCCGCAACTATTCGGATCTGCTGGCGCTGGTTCCGGGGTCGAGGCAGGCGCCTACGGCGGCGCTGACTAGCTCGGTGAACTCGTTGCTGCGGGCGGGGTCGTTCAACGTGAATGGCGAGCGCAGCATGTTCAACAACTTTTTGCTGGATGGCATGGACAACAATGCGTATGGCGAGAGCAACCAGGGATTTGATAACCAGATTATTGCGATTCCGCCGGACTCGGTTGCGCAATTTTCGGTGGTGACGAATAACGAGAGCGCGGAGTATGGGCGGAGCTCGGGGGCGACGATCAACGTGGCGTCGGCTAGCGGAACGAACAAGTTTCACGCTACGGTGTATGAGTTTTTGCGTAATACGGATTTGAATGCGGCGGGATATTTCAAGCCGCTGACGGTGAGCAACACGGGGACGTCGGTGCCGTTTCAGAAGCCCACCTTCAATCGCAATCAGTATGGTTTTAATTTTGGCGGCCCGATATTGCACGACAAGCTGTTTTTCTTTCTGGACTATGAAGGGTTTCGGCAGGTGCTGAAGCCGTTGAGTGTGCTGACGCTGCCTACGCAGGATGAGTTGGCGGGCGACCTGGTGGTGCCGGTGCAGAATCCGATTACGGGCGTGGTGTATCAGCCGGGTGCGGGACCGAATGCGGTGGAGGGCGGCGGCATTCCGGCAGGCGCGATCAATCCGCTGTCGGCGCAGATTGTGAGCTACTTCGACCAGTTGAGTGCGGTGTTGCCGAAGTCTGGATTGCCGACGACTGGGTTGGCGAGCAATGACTATCCTGTCGCGGTGCCGTTCAGGGATAACGCGGATAAGGGCGATCTGCGGCTGGATTATCAGCAGAACGCGAGCGCGAGCTGGTTTCTTCGGGTGAGCGATCGCAAGGAGAATGGAAAGAATTATCCGGCGATTCCGCTGCCGCTGGATGGGCAGACGAATGGGCAGATTCGCATCCTGGATCAGCAGATCGCGCTGGGGCACACCCATTTGTTTGGTGCGAACAAGGTGCTGGATGCGCGGCTTGGGTTGTCGCGGACGAAGGCGGGTAAGTTCTCGTTCTCGATTGGCGATAACGCGTTTGATATTCCGGGGCTGCCGAATCTTGCGGGCATCTCGGGTGGATTGCCGTCGGTGGGGATTACGGGGTTCACGGGGTTTGGGCGGCAGAGCACGAATCCGCAGTGGCAGGATCCGTCATTGCTGGATCCGAAGGTGAACTTTACGTGGGTGAAGGGAAATCATCAGCTGAAGTTTGGCTATGAGTATGAGCACATCTGGATGGCGGTGAACGATAACAATCCGCTGTATGGGTCGTTCACGTATGCGGCTGGATCGAGCGCTTGCCCGAGCACGAAGGTTGGGGGCGTGAGCACGCCGGTGGATGCGAACTGCACGAGCCTGACGGCGGTGAGCGATAACTACTGGGCAGACTTCCTGTTCGGGAACACGAACAACTATTCGCTGGCGAATTACTTTGTGGCGCACCTGCGGCAGTCGATGGACAACGCGTATGCGCAGGATGACTGGAAGGTGAATTCGCAGCTGACGCTGAATATTGGGCTGCGCTGGGAGTATGGGTCGCCTTACTCGGAGGAGAACAACTATATTTCGAACTTCGATCCGGGGACGCAGACGGTGTTGACGATTACGCCGGGCGCGACGCCGGGGAATGGGATCACGCCGACGTCGGCGGGCGGCGTGTATGGGAAGACGCTGGTGAATCCTGACCTGACGGACTTTGGGCCGCGGCTGGGGTTCGCGTACGCGGCGGATGACAAGACGGTGCTGCGCGGAGGGTTCGGCATGAGCTATGCGCACTACACGCGCGCGGGCTCGGGCGATATTTTGGCGATCAATGCACCGCAGGCGCAGTTTGCTTCGGTGACGCAGCCGACGCCGACGCAGGCGAATCATTGCAGCACGCCGCTGCCGGCGCAGATTATCGCGGAGGGAGCGACGACACCGAGCTGCTTTGCGACGTCGGACCAGGGATTCCCCTCGGGATTGGTGACGACGTTCAATCCAGCGACCGACAACATTACGTACGTGCCGAGGAATACCAAGGACAGCTACGTGGAGAGCTACTTCTTCAGCGTGCAGCGGCAGCTGGGCAAGAACGCGATTGTGGATGTGGCGTATGTGGGCAACCACGGCGTGCATCTGCAGGGATTTTTGAATGCGAACCAGAAGAACCCGTCGTTGGGATTTGCGCGGCCGTATGCGAACTGGCCGAGCGACATTACCGAGGCGCTGAACGGGTTCATGTCCAACTTCAATTCGCTGCAGGTGAAGTATGAGCAGCGGATGGTGGCTGGGTTGACGCTGTTGAACTCGTTTACGTGGGAGCACTCGCTGGATAATGCGAGCGCATCGCTGGAGGGGAACACGCCTTCTCCGCAGGATGGAAATAATATTCGCGCGGACTATTCGCAGTCGGATTACAACTTGCCGGTCGCGAACATTACGAGCCTGGTGTATGAGCTGCCGTTCGGGCGTGGCAAGCGGTTTCTGGCGGACAGCAAGGGCATAACGGAGGTGCTGCTGGGTGGATGGCAGGTGAGCGCGATCAACACGGCGCAGGCTGGAACGCCGTTCAACATTACGTACTCGCCGAGCTCGACGAACGCGGTGAGCCCGCAGATTTCGGCGACGTATCGCGGGGCGAATGAGTATCGGCCAGACATCCTTCCGGGAGCGAAGGTGACGCAGGGACGCGGGTCGCGCGCGGCGAACACGGGGTATGTGAACTACGTGAACCTGAACGCGTTTCGGTTGCCGCCAACCAAGGATGCGGCGGGAAATCTGCTGAGCCCGTTTGGTGATGCGTCAAGAAATCCGGGACGGACCCCGGCGTTCTATGAGACGGACCTGGCGCTGAACAAGACGTTCAGTACTCCAGTGCAAGGGCTGAAGGTGGAGTTCCGCACGGAGTTCTACAACCTGTTCAATCACACGAACCTGTATTTGCCGGGAACGATCAGTGGCACGCTGGGGACGACGACGCAGACGCTGGGCGTGGGCGCGGTGACTCCAGTGAGTGACATTGTGGGCGGCGTACCGAGCGGCGGCGGGCAGGTGACGGCGACGTTCGAGCCGCGGATCATTCAGTTTGGGCTGAAGATTCTTTACTAGGTCCTGGGCGGACGGCGAGAGTGAAGGCACGTCCCTGATGGGACGTGCCTTTGCGTTGTGCGGTGGGGTCAGCGCTTCCTGGGCATCTTGGGGTAGAGCAGAGCGATCTGGAACTTGAAGTTCCAGGATGAGCCGCCGGGTGGATGGATTGCGTTGCCGTAAAACTGGACGGTCCAGTTGATGGGTTGGAATCCGAGGCGCCGGATTTGGCCGATGCCTCCGCCGAAGGGTACCGTCCAGGTGCTGCCGGGAACGTTGTTTCCGGTGGCTGCGTCGATGGAGCCGGTGGAGTTCCAGTTGGCTGTGATGATTGGGCCGCTGGTGAGGTAATAGCCCTTCTTGAGGTTGTAGTTGACGAAGTACTGCAAGAGCATCTGGTTGACGGAGGGACGATTGGCGGAGCCTGCTACGGAGAAGAGATTGTTGATTAAGACGCCGACTGTCCAATGACCGGGCTGCATGAGCGCGACTACGGAAGGACCGATGCTGAGCTTGCCTTGACCTGTCTGCGAGCTTGTTGCGGTGGGGAAGATGAAGGTGGGACCTGCGCCGTAGATGAGCTTGCCGGCGTTCGCCGGGGAGAGGAAGAAGGTTGGATTCATGTCGCCGATGCCAGCCTGGCCGCCGGTTGGCTGGGATGGATCGGGCTGCCAGACGAGCGGCTGGATGATGCGCGTGATGAGCATCAGCTTGTCGTTGAGCCTGGCGGGGATTACGGGTTGGATGTTGAAGATATTTCCGGTGCGGTTGTAGGGGCCGATGCCGAAGTTGTCGTTGTTCTGGAGGGGAACGCTGATGAGGCTTGCGACGGGGTTCTGGGTGGCCTTGGCTAAGGCGGCGGTGTCGTCTGCGGCGGCGGGGGCGGTCTGGGCGGAGACTGCGAGCGTCGAGGTGGCGATGACGAACGCGACGAGGAATCGCAACGGTGGTGGCGCAGTTCGAGGTTGATGCTGTGCTGTTGTGATCAAGGCCCCTCCAGGAGTCGGCAATCTCGTGTGAGGCTTGGTGCGTTGAGGAGATTGCGCGATTGAGGGGGAGTATAGGAGGAGACGAGCTGCGTGGCAGCTGTCAGCTTTGACAGGGTCGTGCGCGGAGTCGTGCGCCGACGGCGGGAGTTAAGCGCGGGAAGCGGCTACGACTTGAGGTCGAGGACGATTTTGCCGTAGTGATTGCCGGCTTGCATGTGGGCGAAGGCTTCGCGGGCCTGGGATAGGGGGAAGGTGCGGTCGATGACGGGGTGGATGTGGTTGGTGTCGATTGCGGCGATCATGCGTTGGTACATGGCGCGACTGCCTACGTAGACTCCCTGGACGTTGATGGCTTTGGCGAGGATGGGAGTGGGGTCGATGGTGGCGCCTTTGCCGGCGAGGACGCCGATGACGTAGATGTGGCCGCCGGGGGTTACGGATTTCATGGAGAGGGGGAGGGTGCCGGCTCCGCCTACTTCTACGATGTGGTCGACGCCGCGGTTGTTGGTGAGGCGGAAGACTTCGCGATCCCACTCGGGCGTGGTGCGGTAGTTGATGGTGTCGTCGGCACCGAGTTGGCGGGCGCGGGCGAGTTTTTCGTCGGAGGAGCTGGTGATGATGACGCGGGCGCCGTTGGCCTTGGCGAACTGGAGGGCGAAGAGCGAGACGCCGCCAGTGCCGAGGAGGAGGACGGTCTGGCCGGCGTGGAGGTGGCCTTTTTCTACGAGGGCGTTCCAGGCGGTGAGGGCGGAGCAGGGGAGGGTGGCGGCTTCCGCGTGGGTGTAGTTGGCGGGGGCGTGGATGAGGCCGGTTTCGGGGAAGAGATGTTCGGTGGAGAAGACGCCGTCGATGGGGCCACCGAGAGCGGACTTGCCGGTGGTGGGGAGGATGGGGCCGTCGAGCCAGTCCTGGAAGAAGAGGCTGGTGACGTGGTCGCCTACTTTGAACCTGGTGACTGCGGAGCCGATGGCGGTGACGATGCCGGCGGCGTCGGAGCCGGGGATTCGTGGGAAGGCCATCTTGGGGTTGTAGGTGCCGAGGACGGTCATGAGGTCGCGGTAGTTGAGGCTGGCGGCGTGGAGGTCGACGAGGACGTCCGTGGGGCCGGGGGCGGGGAGGGTGAGGGGTTCGAGGGTTAGGTTGTCGAGACCGAAGGCGTTGATGCGGAGTGCGGTGGGGGGCATGCGGTGCTCCTTGGTACGGTGGGACGGTTGGCGCTGGGGATCGTTAGACGATAGACATAGGATGCAACGGAGACGCGGGGGAAGCGGCGGTATTCGGCCGGCTGGAGATGACGGGACGGACAGGTAGGCGGCGCTGGGAATGATGCAACGTTGAGGGGGGTAGAGGTGTCTGAACAAAGACAGGCTAATTTTCCTGAGACGGTGGAAGGGTTGCGGGAGGTTTCCCGTGAAGAGGTTCGGTGTAGTGTCAAGAGCTGGATTGAAGAGAGCAAGTGTTGAGCAGAAGGATCGTGCCCAGGTGACGCTGGAGTCGATTGGCGATGCGGTGATCAGTACGAATGGCGAAGGGGAGGTTATGTTTCTGAACCCGGTCGCGCAGCAGCTGACAGGTTGGATGGTGGGGGAGGCGCGGGGGCGGCCGATTGACGAGGTGTTCAAGATCCTGGATGCGACGACGCGGGAGAGTGTGACGCGATCGGCGGTGTCGTCTGCGGAGCCGCACCGGCCGGGACATCTGCCGGGGTGTTGCATTTTGATTCAGCGCGATGGGACGGAGATTTTCATTGAGGACTCGACGGCACCGATTCATGGGAAGGGTGGGACGGTTACGGGGTCGGTGATTGTGTTTCGGGATGTGACGGAGGCGCGGCGTGTGGCGGAGGAGATGCTGCATGCGTCGCAACATGATTTTCTGACGGGGTTGCCGAATCGGTTGTTGTTGGCCGATAGGTTAGGTCAGGCGATTGCACTGGCGGAGAGGCACTCGGGCGAGGTGGCGGTGTTGTATATCGACCTTGACCGGTTTAAGCAGGTGAACGATTCGCTGGGACACATGGTGGGAGATAAGCTGCTGCAGTCGGTGGCAGAGCGGCTGCAGGAGCAAGTGCGAACTCCGGACACGGTGAGCCGGCACGGTGGCGATGAGTTTGTGGTGCTGCTGCAGGAGGTGAAGACGAAGGCCGATGCGGAGGTGGTGACGACGAGGATCCTGGAGGCGATTGAGAGCGTGCACACGATTGGCGAGTACCAGCTTTCGCTTACAGCGAGCATTGGGGTGAGTCGGTATCCAGTGGACGGAACGGATGCGGAGACGTTGTTGAAGCATGCGGACACGGCGCTGTACCAGGCGAAGGCGAGTGGGCGTGGGTGCGTGAAGTTTTTTGAGCCTGCGATGAATGCGCGCGCGGTGTATCGGCGATCGATGGAAGAGGACCTGCGGCGGGCGTTCGCGCGAAATGAATTTCAGTTGCACTACCAGGCAGCGATCGATCTGAAGACAGGAGCGATTGCGGGGGTGGAGGCGCTGCTGCGGTGGACGAGCGCGACGCGCGGGCCTGTGGCGCCGGAGACGTTTCTTGCGGTTGCAGAAGATAGCGGGCTGATCTTGCCGATTGGCGCGTGGTCGGTGCACGAGGCATGCAAGCAGGCGCAGGCGTGGCTGGAAGAGGGGCTGCCGGCGGTGAGGATTGCGGTGAATGTTTCCGCGATGCAACTGCAGGATGTGAACTTCAAAAAGCAGATGGTTGGGGTATTGCGAGAGACCAAGCTAAGCCCCAAGTTGCTGGAGCTGGAGGTGACGGAGGCCGTGCTGATGCATCTGCCGGAGCGTGCGCTGGGGGTGCTGCAGAGTTTGAGAGGGATGGGGGTGAAGGTGTCGATTGATGATTTCGGTGCGGGGTACTCGAGCTTGAGCCATCTGAAGAAATTGCCGGTAGATATTTTGAAGATCGACCGCTCATTTCTTCACCCGCTGAAGGAGAAGCTGGACGAGCGGTCGATTGCGGTGGCGATTATTCGGATGGGGCAGAGCTTGAAGCTGCGGGTTGTGGCGGAGGGAGTTGAGTCGCTGGAGGACATGAAGTTTTTGCGCGCGCACGATTGTGATGAGGCGCAGGGATTTTACTTTGGGCCACCAGTGCCTGCGGACGAGTTCGCGGCGATGTTGCGGAAGCGGCAGTTCAGCTGGAAGCTGAAGAGTGGGCGATCGCGCGCGGCGGCGGAGGCTTCGCGGAAGATTGGGTGAGGTCCTGCGCGGACGGCGAGGGGTACGGTCGCCGTCCGCAGACAGTGTCAGGCTTTGACGGGGTGGCCGTCGACGATCTTGACGGGGTCGAGGAAGGGCATGGAGGCGCGGAGGGGTGCACCGATTTTTTCAACGGGGTGGTTGCGTTCCGCTTCGCGATATTTTGCGAAGCCGTGGCGGCCGGTCTCGTTTTCGTTGATGAACTTTTTGGCGAAGCTGCCGTCCTGGATGTTGCTGAGAAGCTGCTTCATGGCGGCCTTGGTTGCGGGGGTGACGATTGCGGCCTGGGCTTCGTAGCCTCCCCACTCGGCGGTGTCGGAGATGGAGTAGTTCATGTACTCGAGGCCACCGCGATAGAGGAGGTCGACGATGAGCTTGAGTTCGTGGAGGACCTCGAAGTAGGCGAGCTCGGGTTGGTAGCCGGCCTCGGTGAGGACTTCGAAGCCGCACTTGACGAGGGCTGCGGCGCCACCGCAGAGGACGGCCTGCTCGCCGAAGAGGTCGGTCTCGGTCTCTTCGGTGAAGGTGGTTTCGAGGACGCCGCCGCGGGTTCCGCCGATGGCCTTGGCGTAGGAGAGCGCTAGGGCGAGGGCGTGGCCGCTGGCGTCTTGCTCGACGGCGACGAGGCAGGGGACGCCGCCGCCTTCGGTGAAGACTTCGCGGACGCGATGGCCGGGGCCCTTGGGTGCGACGAGTGAGACGTCGGCGGTGGCGGGAGGGGTGATGGTGCGGAAGCGGATGTTGAAGCCGTGGGCGAACATGAGGGTGACGTCGGGCTTCATGTTGGGGGCGATGTCTTCGCTGTAGACTTTGGCGGCGGTCTGGTCGGGGGTGAGGTTCATGATGACGTCGGCCCAGGCGGAGACGTTGGCGACGGTGTCGACGTGGAGGCCGGCGAGTTCGGCTTTGCGGGCGTTGGGAGAGTTGGGGCGGAGGCCTACGCGGACGTCGACGCCGGAGTCCTTGAGGTTGAGGGCGTGGGCGTGGCCCTGGGAGCCGTAGCCGATGATGGCTACTTTCTTGGCCTGGATGAGGGAGAGGTCTGCGTCTTGGTCGTGGTAGGTCTTTGCCATGGGATCTTCTTTCCTTCTGAGTTGTAATTAGTTTAGCGAGTTGATGAGGGGAATGTCGCGGGGTTGAATGGTGTCGTGGGAGTGCCCCAGTCCTGGCTGAGGTCTCGCCATGCTGGATTGGTGGAGATGATAAGTTCCAGCTTGCGAATTCTTAACCAGCCTTTGAGTTGTTTCTCGCGGCGGATGGCGGCTGTGATGGTGGCGAAACGCTCGAAATAGACGAGTTGATGGATGTTGTAGCGGGCGGTGTGGCTGTTAGGGTCCTTCTTCTGTTTGTGCTCGAAGATGCGTTGCGGAAGGTTCGTGGTGATGCCGATGTAGAGCTTGCGGAATCCGCTGGCGAGGATGTAGACGTAGGCGTATTCGGTCATGGTTCCTCTGGTGAGGGTGGGTTAGAACAAGCGAATGCAAGAGCAACGACAACGGCAAGAACAAGCAACAGCAACTACAGGGGTCCTTCACTTCGTTCAGGATGACGAGAGTTTGGGCGGTGCGCGATTCTTGAACAGCAAATGCAAAGGCAAAAGCAAAAGCAACTACAGGGGCTTCACTTTGTTCAGGATGAGGAAATGTATTGGTGGTTAGTCGTCGTCGAATTCGGTGGGGAGGATTTCGTCTTCGGATAGGTTGTGGTGGTCGGGGTCGTGGGTGGGGAAGTCGGCGGGGTCTTGCTTGGTGCCTAGGGCTTTGAGGACTCGGCTGGTGTGGTGGCCGCGGCGCATGGCCATGCGGCCGGTGCGGGAGACTTCGAGGATGGTGTAGTCGGATTCGCGAAGGACTTGCAGGAGGCCTTCGATTTTGCTGGCGCTGCCGGTCATCTCGAGCATGATGGATTCGGGGGCGAGATCGACGACTCTCGCACGAAATACCTGGGCCAATTCAAAGATTTGCGAGCGGGAGTGGAGGCCGTGGGGCTGGTTGGGGCCGGCGGCTACTTTGATGAGGCAGAGCTCGCGGACGACGGCTTCGGAGCGGTTGACCTCGTCGACGTCGATGGTGGTTTCGAGCTTGTAGAGCGAGGCTCGGATGCGGTGGGCGGCGTTCTCGGGCGCGTCGGCGACGATGGTCATGCGCGAGGTGTCGGCGCGTTCGGACTCTCCCACTGTCAACGAGACGATGTTGATGTTGAGACGGCGGAAGAGGGAGGCGACGCGGGTGAGGACGCCGGGCTTGTCTTGGACGAGGGCTACGAAGGTATGGAGCATTTTAGTTGTCCGTTCTCAGTTCTCAGTTGTCAGTTGGTGGAGGGAGCGGTGTAGGGGGCGTTGGGGTTCCAGAGTTCGGTTTGGTTGTCGTTGGTGGCGGTGGGATGGAGGAGGGCGCCGTCGTCCCACTGGTGGTTGGCGCCGCCGCCGAAGGTGTAGTCGCCGGATGCGTTGTAGTGATCGCCGCAGGGAAGTTTGCCGTCGGTGAATTTTTCGGCGGCGCATTTGGGGCCACGGTAGATGTGGAACCAGACCATGGGGTCGCGCGCATCGACTTTGGATTGCGGGATGCCGAGCTTGTCGAAGGTGCGGGTGTGGGCGGCGCCGCGGAGCTGGTAGATGATGGCTTCGATTTGTGCGTCGGTGGCGGCGGGCGTGGTGACGAGGGTGAAGGCGCCTTCGGGACTGGTGTGGACGAGGGTGAAGGGCGGTGGGGGGACGGTGGGGCGGGGTGGGTATTGGGTGGTGGTGGCGGCGGCGATGGTGGTTGCTTGTTTGGGCGCGGAGTTGCAGCCGAGCGCGGTGATGAGTGCGAGCGACAGCAGGGGAAGAAGGTGGATTAAGCGCATGGTGGGGTTAGCTCCAGGCTGTAGAGGACATGTTGGCGGCGGGGGTGGTTGGGGGCGATGAGGGGGTGGTCGAAGGTGAGGTTGGGGCGCGGGACCATGCCTAGTTTGCGCATGACGTTTTGCGAGGGGAGGTTGTCGGGGGTGGTGATGGCGACTACTTGGCGGAGGGCGGTGTTGGCGCGGAGGTGCGAGAGGATGGCGCGGGCGCCTTCGGTGGCGAGGCCTTGGTGGTGAGCGTGGGCGGCGAGACGCCAACCGATCTCGACGGCGGGTTGTGGGAGGTTGGGGACTTCGAAGCGCATGGTTTGCGCGCCTAGTATGCCGATGAGTTCGGCGGTTTGGCGGTCTTCGAGGGCGAACATGGTGAAGCCGTCGCGAGTGAGTTGCAGGTTGTAGCGGTCGATGGCTTCGTCGGACTCTTCGCGGGACATGAGGTTGGGGAAGTAGCGCATGACGATGGGGTCGGCGTTCATGGCGGCGAAGGGCGCGCGGTCGGTTTCCTGCCAGGGGCGGAGGAGGAGGCGCGGGGTGGCGAGATGGAGGGCGGTGGTCACTGAGTTTGTGTGTTGTTTGGGCTATGCTTCGCGGTATGCCGCAGTCGCTGAGTTTTATGCTGGTTCACGTTGTGTTCAGTACGAAGGATCGTCGCCCTCTGTTGCACGAGGATGTTCGGCTGGGATTGCATGCTTATCTTGCTACGATTGTGCGCGATCGTGCCTGCGAGTGTTTCCGCGTTGGGGGCGTGGCGGACCATGTTCATCTCGCGGTGCGTTTGCATCCGACGATTGGTTTGGCGAAGCTGCTCGAGGAGCTGAAAACGCATTCGTCGAAGTGGATGAAGAGACATGGTGTCGAAGATTTCGCATGGCAGCGAGGGTACGGTGCGTTTTCCGTGGGCCCGGCGGATGCCGCGGCGTTGATCCGTTATGTCGAGGGACAAGAAGCGCACCACCGCAAGCGGGATTTTCAGGACGAGATGCGGGCGTTCTTTGAGAAGTACCATGTTGCCTTCGATGAGCGGTATGTGTGGGATTAGCGGTTATGAGTCGGGCCTTCAGCCCTCGGGGTTGAGGCGGCGCGGGTGCCTAGGGCGTTGCCCTAGGCTGGTATGAGGCCGCGCCGTTGGCGCTGGTACACAAGTCGGTCTCATGCAGAGCGATTCAAGATGTTCAGTTTCGTGCAGCGAGAGCAAGCCTCAGTCTTAAGGTCGTCCCGCAATATTCTCCCTTCAAGAAGGAGTTCGTGACATTTGGCGTTGACCTGCTGGTGTGGATGTATGTCGCTTTCTATCTCCAAACACGAGTCACAAATTCCGCTTGGCCAACGGGTGATCGTTGCTTGTACTCTTTCTTTGTTGGTCATGATTCGTCCTCTGGGAGTTCGAGGAGGGGGTCGTTGGTGGGGCGGCGGACCATTTCGTGGAGGGCGCTGCCGGGGGTGATCATGGGGTAGACGCCGTCTTCTTTTTCTACCTGGAAATTTATTAGGAAGGGTTTGTTGGAGGTGCGGGCGCGGGTTGCGGTGGGGATGACTTCGGCGCGCTTGCTGACGTTGGCTCCGGCGATGCCGTGGGCCGCGGCTAAGAGGACGAAGTCGGGGCTGAGGATCGGGGAGGCGGAGTAGTTTTTGTCGTAGAAGGTCTCCTGCCATTGGCGGACCATGCCTAGGAAGCCGTTGTTGATGACGGCGATGTTGATGGCGAGGTTTTCCTGGACGATGGTGGAGAGCTCGGCGGCGGTCATCTGGAAGCCGCCGTCGCCGGCTATTACCCAGACGTCTTTGTCGGGGCAGGCGGTTTTTGCGCCGATGGCTGCGGGGAGAGCGAAGCCCATGGTGCCGAGGCCGCCGGAGGTGATGAGGGAGCGCGGGGCTTCGTGCTTGAAGTATTGCGCTTCCCACATCTGGTGCTGGCCTACGTCGGTGACGATGATGGTTTGTTCGAGGCGGCCGGCGGCGGCGGCTTCGTGCCAGATGTCGTTGATGACGTGCGCGGCGTAGAGGTGGCCGTTGTCGGGGAGGTTGATGATGTCGCGGACGGCGGCGGTGCCTTTGGAGGCGTTGATTTCCTGCAGCCAAGGGGTGGGTTCGGTGATGGTCCGATCCCACGTCTCAGAAGCGAGACGTGGGGCACCCGGATGGTCGCCAGGTTGCTCGGAGAGGAGGGGTTCGAGGAGGTTTAGGACTTCTTTTAGGTCGCCGATGAGGGCTACGTCTACGCGGACGTTTTTGTTGATCTCGCTGGGGTCGATTTCTACGTGGATTTTTTTGGAGTTGGGGGAGTACTTGGTGAGGTTGCCGGTGACGCGGTCGTCGAAGCGCATGCCGAAGGCGAGGAGGAGGTCGGCTTGCTGGATGGCGTTGTTGACCCAGGACTCGCCGTGCATGCCCATCATGCCGAGGGAGAGCGGGTGGGCGGCGGGGATGGCGCCGAGGCCGAGGAGGGTGCTGGCGATGGGGATCTGGTGGGCTTGGGCGAAGGCGAGGACTTCGGCCTCAGCGCCGGACTCGACGATGCCGTGGCCGGCGAGGATGATGGGGCGCTGGGATTGCTGGATGAGAGCTACGGCTTCGCGGATGGAGGAGGACTCGGCGCGGAGCATGGGGTGGGGGCGGTAGGCGTGGGGGCGGGCGGCGTCGAAGTCGAAGAGGGCGGAGGCTTGTTGCGCGTCCTTGGTGATGTCGACGAGCACGGGGCCGGGGCGGCCGGAACGGGCGATCTGGAAGGCTTCGCGGACGGCGGGGGCGATGTCCTCGGCGCGGGTGACGAGGAAGTTGTGCTTGGTGATGGGCAGGGTGATGCCGGTGATGTCGATTTCCTGGAAGGCGTCGGAGCCGAGGACTTTGGAGGAGACCTGGCCGGTGATGGCGACGATGGGGATGCTGTCGAGCATGGCGGTGGCGAGGCCGGTGACGAGGTTGGTGGCGCCGGGGCCGGACGTGGCCATGCAGACGCCTACGCGGCCCGAGGCGCGGGCGTAGCCGTCGGCCATGTGCGAGGCGCCTTGCTCGTGGCGGACGAGGACGTGGTGGATGGTGGGGAATTTGCGCAGGGCGTCGTAGATGGGGAGGATCGCGCCGCCGGGGTAGCCGAAGACGGTGGTGGTGCCTTCGCCGGCGAGGGTGGCCCAGAGGATCTCGGAGCCGGTTAAGGTGGGGTGCTGGTTGTTAGTTGCCATGGATGTCTCCTTGCTGCCGTACAAACTTTTCGCCGAGGTCGTCGTTGATCATTCCGTAGGTCGCGCCGAAGTGCGGTTTATAGAAGTTAATTCCGTAAATATTTGTCTGGCTGTGATGATCGTCATCCCAGACCATGCCGAACGGGTGGAAATCGAGCGTCAGAAAGTTTGAATCTTGTTTCGTAATTTGCCATTTGCCGGAAACATTTTGTTGTGGGGTATCTTTTGCCATGATCAATTCCTGAAATGTTCCATCAGGATTGATGTGCAGGCTCGATTGGCCCCATGGCACGTCTAGTTTGTAGTCGCCGACGAGTTCACTTGTTGTCGGTTTGCGGTTGAGTACTAGATCGAGAATGCCACCGCCGAAATTGCTGGCCATGATGAGTGTTAGCGGGCCACATAAGATCGCTAACACGGTCGCTGCCGCAATCAGGGGCCAACGAGTTTTCTTGGATAATGGCATCGGGTTAGGTTGTGGTGACGGTTCTTCTGGGTGAAGCCTGGTTGGTTCGGTGGTGGTGAGGGCAGGGTTGAAGCCGTGCCTTTTCGATTCTTGGTGGTGCGAAATTCTTTGGTGGTTCGGATGAATCGGGCCTTCAGCCCTTGATCTCTGGTGGATGTTGTACCTAGGGCTTCGCCCTAGGCTGTGATGAAGCGGGCCATTGGCCCTCAAGTGCAACGGCAAGTGCCAAGGCAGAGCGAGTGCGAATGCAGGAACAGGAGCAGAAGCAGATTTCCTGAGGGAAAGATAAAGCGAAATGCAAGTGCAACAGCAAAGGCAAGAACAAGAACAAGAACAAGAACAAGAGCAAGAGCAAGAGCAAGAGCAAGAGCAAGAGCAAGAGCAAGAGCAAGAGCAAGAGCAAGTGCAAGTGCAACAGCAAGTGCAACAGCAAAGGCAAGAGCAACAGCAACGGCAATATCAACAGCAATATCAACGGCAACAGCAACAGCAACAGCAACGGCAACGGCAACAGCAGCTACAGGGGTCCTTCACTTCGTTCAGGATGACGGCGGTTTGGAAGCTCAGGATGACAGAGTGGGTCGTGTCATCCTGAGGTTGAGGGTTAGGTGGTGACGGCTCCTTGGCTGGCGGAGCTTACGGAGTTGGTGTATTTGGCGAAGACTCCTCGCTTGTAGCGCGGGGGTGGTGGGGTGATGGACTTTAATCGGGCGGCGATTTCTTCGGCAGGGACGTTTAGGGTTAGGGTGCGGGCGGGGATGTCGAAGGTGATGGTGTCGCCTTCGTGGACCGCGGCGATGGGGCCTCCTAGTTGGGCTTCGGGGCTGACGTGGCCGGCCATGAGGCCGTGGGTGGCTCCGCTGAAGCGGCCGTCGGTTAAGAGGGCTACGGTTTTGGAGAGTTCGGGGATGCCTTTGATGGCGGCGGTGACGGCCAGCATTTCGCGCATGCCGGGGCCTCCGCGGGGGCCTTCGTAGCGGATGACCAGGACGTCGTCGGGGTGGATGAGGCCGGCTTCTACGGCGTGGAAGCAGGCGTCTTCCGAGTCGAAGACGCGGGCGGTGCCGGTGTGGTGAATGCGCTCGTGGCCGGCTACTTTGACTACGCAGCCTTCGGGGGCGAGGTTGCCCTTGAGGATGACGAGGCCGCCGGTTTGCTTGAGGGCTGTGTCCCAGGTATGGATGACGGGCTGGCCGGGAGTCTCGACGGCGGCAGAGGCTTCTTCGCGGAGGGTCTTGCCGGTGACGGTGGGGGTGTTGCCGTGGAGGAGGCCTTTGTCGGCGAGACGCTTGGCCAGGACTCGCGAGCCACCGGCGTCCTGATAATCTTTCGCGACGAATTTGCCGCCGGGCTGGAGGTCGCAGATGAACGGCGTTTTTTCGCTGATGGTGTCGAAGTCGTCGACGGTTAGGGGGATGTTGAGTTCGTTGGCGATGGCGATGAGATGGAGGACAGCGTTCGTGCTGCCGCCGGATGCGGCTACTGCGGAGATGGCGTCTTCGAGGGATTGGCGAGTGATGATCTGCGAGGGCTTGAGGCCGGAGCGGACGAGGTCCATGACGAGCTTGCCGGCCTGGCGGGAGGCTTCGTGCTTTTCTGCGGACATGGCGGGGACGCCGGTGAGTTGGATGGGGGAGATGCCGAGGAACTCGCCGGCCATGGCCATGGTGTTGGCGGTGAACTGGCCGCCGCAGGCTCCGGGGCCGGGGCAGGCGGAGGCTTCGACGGCTTCGAGCTGGGCGTCGGTGATTTTGCCGGCGGCGTGGGAGCCGATGGCTTCGAAGACTTGCTGGATGGTGACGTCGATCTGGTGGGCGTTGTCCGTTGTCCGTTGTCCGGTCTCCGTTGAAGGCACGACGGGTTTGCCGGCGCTGTCGACTTGCAGGTGGCCGGGGGCGATGGAGCCGCCGTAGAGCATGAGGCCGGGGATGTCGAGGCGGGCGAGGGCCATGATGGTGCCGGGCATGTTTTTGTCGCAACCGGCGATGCAGACGAGGCCGTCGAAGGAGTTGCCGCGGGTGACGAGTTCGACGGAGTCGGCGATCACTTCGCGGGAGATGAGCGAGGCCTTCATGCCTTCGGTGCCCATGGTGATGCCGTCGGAGATGGTGACGGTGTTGAACTCCATGGGGGTTCCACCGGCTTCGCGGATGCCCTGCTTGACGGCCTCGGCGATGTCGCGGAGGTGGAAGTTGCAGGGGCCGATTTCGGTCCAGGTGTTGGCGATGCCGATGATGGGCTTGTGGAGGTCTTCTTTGGAGAAGCCGACGCCGCGGAGCATGGCTCGGGCTGCGGCGCGGGAGGGGCCTTCGGTGAGGATGTTGCTGTGGGTCTTGCCGGGGGTGGTCATTTAGTTCTCCTGCGAAATGCGTTTGAAAAGATTTTTACTCCGGCGACAAGCGCCAATACCGCTGGTATGGCTCCGATGTACGTGCTCTTATCTGCAGGCTTGATAAAACTTGCAACAGATGTAGCGCCGATTATGAAAAATGTGCCCCAGATGATGAGGCCTGCCTTTTGGACTCCAGATGGACGCTCGAATCCATTCCACAACCCATCGTCAACGCTGCGATCGTTTCGCAGGACGTCGTGGGGCAAGATATTTTTCTGCGCGGCGCGGAGTTCGTCACGAAGATGGTCCTGCTCCGGTGTATCTAATGGGTCGATCAAGTCGAGCTAACCTCAGCGGCTAAAGCCGATATCATTTTTGCTGCTATTGGCACGGCTGAAGCCGTGCCCCTTCGATTGTTGCTTGCCTATTCGATCGTGTCGGCATTATGAGTCGGGCCTTCAGCCCTTGGGGTTCTTTGTTTGGTCTCACCTAGGGCTTCGCCCTAGGCTGGTATGATTCGCGCCTTCAGCGCTTGGTAAGTGGCTGCCGTCGGTGCCTAATGCTAACGCGGTTGGAAAGCTGCGAATCGTTTAAGGCTGCGAATCTAAAGCTGCGAATCGTTTGGGTGATGACAGGTTCTTCGGGGGTCCTTCGGCTGCGCGCTTTGCGCTTCGCTCAGGATGACAGGGTCAGGTGGTGGGTTGGGGTTTGGGGGCTAGCCAGAACTCTTTTTGGTGGTGGGCTTCGTAGGCGGTTAGTTTGTCTTGGTGGAGGAGGGTCAGGCCTATGTCGTCGAGGCCGTTGAGGAGGCAATGCTTGCGGAAGGGGTCGATGTCGAAGTGGGCGTGGAAGCCGTTGGCGTCGGTTACGGTTTGGGCTTCGAGGTTGATGGTGATCTCGTGCTTGGGATTGGCGGTGCAGCGCTGGATGAGGGTTTCTACTTCGGCGTCGGTGAGTGGGGCGAGGATGATGCCGTTTTTGCCGGCGTTGGAGAAGAAGATGTCGGCGAAGGAGGGGGCGATGACGGCGCGGAAGCCGTACTGGTTGATGGCCCAGGCGGCGTGCTCGCGGGAGGAGCCGCAGCCGAAGTTGCGCTCGGCGAGGAGGATCTCGGCGCCCTTGTACTCGGGCTTGTTGAGGACGAAGTCGGGGTCGGGCTTGCCGGCGTCGGGACCTTCCTGGATGCGGCGCCAGTCGTAGAAGAGGAAGTCATCGTAGCCGGTGCGCTCGATGCGTTTAAGAATTGCTTGGGGATAATCTGGTCCGTGTCGATGTTGGGGAGAGGGAGCGGGGCGGCGGTGGAGGTGAGGATGTTGATGGGTCGCATAGGGGTTCTCAGTTCTCAGTTGTCAGTTCTCAGTTGAGTGCTTAGGACTTGAATTTCCAGGTGCGGACGTCGGTGAAGTGGCCGGTGATGGCGGCGGCGGCGGCCATGGCGGGGGAAAGGAGGTGGGTGCGGCCTCCGCGGCCCTGGCGGCCTTCGAAGTTGCGGTTGCTTGTCGATGCACACCGTTCTCCCGGAGACAAGATGTCGGGGTTCATGCCGAGGCACATCGAGCAGCCGGGCTCGCGCCATTCGAAGCCGGCGGATTTGAAGATCGTGTCGAGGCCTTCGTCTTCGGCTTGGGCTTTGACGGCTTGCGAGCCGGGGACGACCATGGCGCGGACGGTGGTGGCTACGTGGTAGCCGTCGACTACCTTGGCGGCGGCGCGGAGGTCTTCGATGCGGCCGTTGGTGCAGGAGCCTACGAAGACGGCGTCGATGGCGATGTCTTCGATGGGGGTGCCGGGCTTGAGGTCCATGTATTCGTAGGCGCGGGCGAAGGATTTCTGGTCGGCTTCGGAGTGGGCGTCGGCCAGGGTGGGGACGGTGGCGTCGATGGTGGTGACCATGCCGGGGGAGGTGCCCCAGGTGACGGTGGGGACGAGCTGGGTGGCGTCGATGGTGAGGGTGCGGTCGTAGGTGGCGTTGGGGTCGGTGGCGAGGGCGCGCCAGTGGGTGACGGCTTGCTGCCAGACTTCTTCGTCAACTTCGGACTCTCTGGCAACCCAGGTCTCAGAAGCGAGACCTGGGGCACCCGGAGCGGTGGAAGGTTGGGTGCCGGGGGAGAAGCGGCGGCCTTTGAGGTAGGCGAAGGTGGTGGCGTCGGGGGCGATCATGCCGGCGCGGGCTCCGGCTTCGATGCTCATGTTGCAGATGGTCATGCGGCCTTCCATGGAGAGGGCGCGGATGGCGGAGCCGGCGTATTCGATGACGTGGCCGGTGGCGCCGTCGGTGCCGATTTTGCCGATGATGTCGAGGATGATGTCTTTGGCGGTGACGCCTGCGGGGAGTTCGCCGTCGACTTGAATGAGGAAGGTTTTGGGCTTGGATTGCGGGAGGGTTTGGGTGGCCATGACGTGCTCTACTTCGCTGGTGCCGATGCCGAAGGCGAGCGCGCCGAAGGCTCCGTGGGTGCTGGTGTGCGAGTCGCCGCAGACGATGGTCATGCCGGGCTTGGTGAGGCCGAGTTCGGGGCCGATCATGTGGACGATGCCTTGCTCGGCGTCCTGAACGTCGTAGAGCTCGATGCCGAAGTCGGCGCAGTTTTTGCGGAGCGCGTTGACTTGCGCGCTGGCGATCTGGTCGGCGATGACGAGGCGGTCGTGGACGGACGTGGTGGGGACGTTGTGGTCTACGGTGGCGACGTGGCGCTCGGGATGGCGGAGCGGACGGTTGGCGAGGCGAAGGCCTTCGAAGGCTTGCGGGGAGGTGACCTCGTGGACTAATTGGAGGTCGATGTAGAGGATGGTGGGTTCGCCGGCGGGTTCGGTGACTACGTGCTGCTGCCAGACTTTTTCGAAGAGGGTTCGGGGAGTAGCGGCGGCGGAATTTTGGGTGTTGGGCATGGGAGTTCTCAGTTCTCAGTTCTCAGTTGTCAGTTCTCAGTTGGAGGCGGTTGCTGAGGTGGTGTCGGGTTGAGGGGGTAGGGTGTTGGCGCCGGCTTGTTCGGGGTTGAGGGGTGCGGGGGTGCCGTCGGGCTGGACGAGCAGGGCGTGGGCGATGTGGGGGACGAGGCGGTGCGCGGTGGCGAGGCGGGCGTCCCAGTGGGCGATGGCTTGGGTGAGGGCTAGCGGGAGAGCGCCTGGGTCGAGCGGACGATTGGCGAAGAGCCAGAGGTTGTAGTCGGCCTGGGGCTGGTCGGTGGTGTGGGCTTGCGGGTCCCAGTTGACGGCGGCGAAGACGGCGAGGGGGTGGGGGCGACCGAGGTCGATCCAGAGAAGGCCGGAGGCAGCGCAGAAGCTGGGGACGCAGCCGTCTACAGTCAAATAGCGGTTCTGTTCCGAGGTTACTGCGCCGTATTGCGTGAGGAAGAGGGGGATGATGGTGGCGAGGGGTTCGTTGCTGTTGGGCGGGCCCCACATGGATTGGGGCTGCTTGAAGTTGTCCTGGAGGAAGGACTGGAAGCGGGCGTCGATGCGGAGGTTGGCGGCTTCGCCGAGGGGCGCGGGGTGGGTGTAGGGCCAGAGCCACTGGAGGTTGTCGGCGGGCGCGGTGTGCTGGAGGGCTGGGTTGGCGGGTGGCGGGGCGATGAGCTTGTTGGGGTCGGAGACCTGGGCGCGGAGGGTCGTCGCTGCTCCGGTGAGGAGGATGATGGCGGCGAGATGGAAAGGCTTGCGCATGAGGTGGGTTCGGAGGTGATGCAGACCCACATCTCAAAGGCGAGATGTGGGGCACCCGGTCTTGAGGCAGGGCTAGACGGCGTGGAGGGATTGGCTGCGGTCGATGGATTCGGCTAGGGCAGAGTGGACTAGCTTGCCCATTTGGGCGGTGGTTATGGTGGCGGCGGTGTTGCCGCGGGCTATGTCGGCGGTGCGGTGGCCGGCTTCTAAAACTTTCTGGACGGCGGCTTCGATGGCTGCGGCTTCGGCTTCCAGGTTGGCGGAGTGGCGGAGGACCATGGCGGCGGTGAGGATCGCGCCTAGTGGGTTGGCTTTTCCGGTGCCCGCGATGTCGGGGGCGGAGCCGTGGACGGGTTCGTAGAGGTTGACTTTGCCTCCGATGGTGGCCGAGGGGAGCATGCCGAGGGAGCCGGTGATGATGCCGGATTCGTCGGAGAGGATGTCGCCGAAGAGGTTCTCGGTGAGGACTACGTCGAAGTTGCGGGGGATGTTCATGAGGTGCATGGCCATGGAGTCGACGAGCTGGTGCTCGACGGTGATGTCGGGGTAGTCGGACTTGAGCTCGTCGACGGTGGCGCGCCAGAGTTGGGAGCATTCGAGGACGTTGGCCTTGTCGACGGAGGTGAGTTTTTTGCGGCGCTTGCCGGCTAGCTCGAAGGCGATGCGGGCTACGCGGGTTACTTCGTCTTTGGTATAGCGCATGGTGTTGATGGCTTCGCCGGTTTCCTTGTTCCAGGAGCGGGGTTGGCCGAAGTAGAGGCCGCCGAGGAGTTCGCGGACGAAGAGGATGTCGACGCCCTTGGTGACTTCGGGGCGGAGAGGGGAGTTTTCTGCGAGGGCGGGGTAGGCGACGGAGGGGCGGAGGTTGGCGAAGCCGCCTAGGATCTGGCGGATTTGGAGGAGGCCGGACTCGGGGCGCTTGTCGGGGGGAAGGGCGTTGAACTTGTTGTCGCCTACGGCGCCGAGGAGGACGGCGTCGGAGTCTAGCGCGATGTCGATGGTTTCTTGCGGGAGGGGCGTGCCTTTGGCGGTGATGGCTACGCCGCCGAGGAGGGCTTCGGTGAAGGTGAAGTCGTGGCCGCCGGCTTCGGCTACGGCCTGGAGGATGTTGACGGCTTCGTGGGTGACTTCGGGGCCGATGCCGTCGCCGGCGAGGATTGCGATGTTTAGGTTCATGGGTGTCTCGGGATTTATCTATTTGTTTGTGATTGCGGAGGGAAAATCAAAAGGAAACATCTGAAGTTTCCGCGCGATGATCCAGCCAATAGCGAGAGCGACAGCCCAACCAAAAGCGATTAAAGTCAGCCAACCGGATTTCGGTAGAAAAAATCCAAGGCCACCGAACTTACGCGAACCGATCAACAAAACTGACCACATCGCTACATCTGCCAGTACTGCCAAAGCGAGCGCCACGCAACAGACGAGAGCAGCGAACTTTGTGAATACGAGAAGGCCTGTCATGGAATAACTCCTAAACGGCAGTAGCTGCTTCAGTTGGTTCGTGGAGGAGGGCTACTATGTCCTGGTCGTAGAGGTTTTTCTTGCGGTCGGCTAGTTCTGTGAAGCGGTGGTAGACGGCGTTGAGCTCTTCGTGGGAGAGGGCGTGGCCTAGTTCTTTGAGGCGGAACTCGAGGGCTTTGCGGCCGCTGTGTTTGCCGAGGACGATGTTCTGGCCGGAGAAACCTACGGAGGCTGGCGTCATGATTTCGTAGGTGAGGGGGTTGGAGAGGACGCCGTGCTGGTGGATGCCGGACTCGTGGGCGAAGGCGTTCTTGCCGACGACGGCTTTGTTGGGCGGGCAGGTGAAGCTGATGATTTCGCCGAGCATGTGGGAGGTGGGGTAGAGCTCGGTCATGACGAGGTTGGTGGTGTAGGGGTAGCGGTCGTGGCGAGTGGCGATGGCGGCTGCGATTTCTTCGAGGGCGGCGTTGCCGGCGCGCTCGCCGATGCCGTTGATGGTGCATTCGATCTGGCGGGCACCGCCTTCGACGCCGGCGAGAGAGTTGGCTACGGCCATGCCGAGGTCGTCGTGGCAGTGGGTGGAGTAGATGATTTTGTCGGAGCCGGGGACGCGCTGGCGGACGGTTTCGAAGAGGGCCTTGTACTCGGCGGGGGTGGTGTAGCCGACGGTGTCGGGGATGTTGATGGTGGTGGCTCCGGCTTGAACTGCGACCTTGACCATGTTGACGAGGAACTCTAGGTCGGAGCGGGTGCCGTCTTCGGTGGAGAACTCTACGTCGTCGGCGAAGGTGCGGGCGAGGGCGACGGCGGTGCCTACGTTGTCGAGGGCCTGGGCGCGGGAGATCTTGAGTTTGGCTTCGAGGTGGAGGTCGGAGGAGGCGAGGAAGACGTGGATGCGGCTCTTGTGGGCGGGCTCGACGGCGCGGGCGGCGGCCTCGATATCTTCGCGCTTGCAGCGGGCGAGGGAGGCGATGCGCGGAGCTTTCGCCGAGGTGCTGACTTCGCGGGCGATGGTCTGGACGGAGTGGAAGTCTCCGTGGGAGGCGATGGCGAAGCCGGCCTCGATGATGTCGACGCCGAGGGCGGCGAGCTGGTGGGCGAAGCGCAGCTTTTCTGCATGGTGCATGGTGCAGCCGGGAGACTGTTCGCCGTCGCGGAGGGTGGTGTCGAAGATTACGAGTTGGGTGTCGGTCGCCATAGGAGAAGCCCTTTCCGTCTAGACAGAATCATAACGTGCTCTTATGCTCAGAACCAGATGTATTGCGCATTCTAATGATCCTATAGGCCAAAAGCAGCTATCTGACTTATGGGAAAGTTACTCCTGCGAACGCGGGGAAGGCAACGGCAAAGACTTTGACGCAAAGGGCGCCAAGGGAGCGAAGTTTCGCAAAGGTGGGGTTGGATGGATCTGTTTCAGCTGGAGACGTTTGTGGCTGTCGCTGAGGAGAGAAGTTTCAGCCGGGCGGCGGCACGTTTGCACCGGACCCAGCCGGCGGTGAGCCAGGTCATTGCGAAGCTGGAGGCGGAGGTCGGGGAGGTGCTGCTGGAGCGGGCGGCGGGGCTGCCTACCGATGCGGGCAGGGTGCTGCTGGAGTATGCGCACAAGATGCTGAATCTGCGAAAGGATGCGGGTGCGGCTCTGGTGGATCTCAGGAGTTTGCATCGGGGGCGGCTGGATCTGGCGGCGAATGAGTACACGTGTTTGTATTTGTTGCCGGTGCTGGATGCGTTTCGGCGGGAGCATCCGCGGATCAAGGTGGCGGTGCAGCGGACGCTGGCGAGCCGGATTGCGGATGAGGTGCAGTCGCACTCGGTGGAGATTGGGGTGGTGAGTTTTCGGCCGGCGGATCCGCAGGTGGTGTCGACGCTGGTGTATACGGATGAGCTGGTGTGCGTGATGAGTCCGGAGCATGCGCTGGCGAAGGCGGGGAAGGCTACGATCGCGCGGCTGGGGCGGGAGACGTTTGTGGCGCACAATGTGCCGTCGCCGCTGCGGCAGAAGGTGATTGAGACGTTTCAGCGGAGGAAGATTCCGCTGCAGATGGAGGTGGAGCTGCCGTCGCTGGAGGCGATCAAGCGGTTTGTGCAGCGCGGCAATGGCGTGGCGCTGGTGCCGCGGCTCACGGTGGAGGGTGAACTGGAGAGTGGGACGCTGGTGGCGGTGGAGGTTCCTGAGCTGCAGATGGAGCGGAAGCTGCGGCTGGTGTATCGGCGGGGAGCGTCGTTGAGCCATGCGGCGCGGGAGTTTCTGCGGGTGGTGCAGGCGCATGCGGCGGAGCATGGGGAGCCGTTTTGTTTCGTGGTGGAGAAGGGGTGAGGTTTTTTAGCCTTGTAGCTTCTAGCCTTGTAGCTTCTAGCTTCTAGCTTCTAGCTTCTAGCAAAGGCAAAGGCAAAGGCAAAGGCATAGGCAAAGGCAAAGGCAACGGCAACGGGTGGTTGGGAGTTGTGGGGGTGGGTTTGCGGGGCTAAAGACGCGGGTTTTGGGGGAAAGTTTCAGCGAAAGAATGTCGAAGAGGGAGCGGAACATTTTGCGCAGATCGGCGTCTGTACCGGTGACAGCAGCGCAGCAAGTTCTAAGCGCGATGCTTCGAGAGAGAGCAGGGATTGGTGATGACGAAGTTTGCAAAAACAACGATGTTTCGTACAGCAGTAGTTGTGCTGTGTAGTGCCGGGCTAGGTTTGAGCGCGGCGGTTGCGCAACAGGAGACGGCTCCTCCGCCTCCGCCGGATCAGCAGCAGCAGGGACCTCCGCCGGATGGACAGATGCAGCCGGGACGGCATGGCATGGATCCAGAGCGGCGCGTGGAGATGATGCAGCGGCGGCTGAACCTGAGTGACAGCCAGACGGCGCAGGTGCGGGAGATCTTCTCGGAATCGCATGCGCAGATGGAGACGATACGGTCGAATGCGTCGTTAACGCAGGAGGATCGGCGGGCGCAGATGATGACGCTGCACCAGGGCGAGCAATCGAGGATACGCGCGGTGTTGACGCAGGATCAGCAGGCGAAGTTCGACGCGATGCAGGCAAGGCGGCAGGAGCGTCACGCGGAGGGAGGAGGGCAGGGCGCGCCTCCGCCTCCTCCACCGTCGGGATCGCCGCAGCAGTAGGGCAGGAGAAAGCAAGCGAAGCGGCCTCGTTCCGGATGACGGAACGGGGCTTGTTTCGTCTTATGGAGTGAACAAACAAAGCACGAAGCGGGCCAGAATAGGGCGTGATGCGCGTGATGGCGTCGCGTACAGGTACAATAAGACATTAGCGCGCCGCGGTTACCGGCTGGACGACCACAAAGAGAGACATGTGGAGCCTCGGGCTGGCGGTGTGCATGCGAAGGGATTTCAGCAAGCATGAAGAAAATGATTTTGCTCGGTGCACTGATGACGTTGTGCACCGCCGCCGTGGGACACGCACAAGAGAGCCGACAGGACGCCAGCATCAGCTTATTCGGGGTTTTCGCCCCAGACGTTTATGGACTGAATATTCACCCGATGGTCACGACCAAGACCGGGGGTTTTCTTGCGAGCTACCGCTACTTGCTGACGCCCCGCAGCGCGGTCGAGTTGAACTACAACTTCTTCCAGAACTCGATTAAGTACAACCCGGTTTCGCAACCGAACAGCCGAGTCCATTCTCGCGGGCAGGAGATCAGCGGTGCGTATGTGTATCAGCGGACGTACAAGCGGTGGAACCCGTTCCTGGAGGGTGGTGTGGGCGCGGAGATCTTCACTCCGATTCTGGATAATGGCACGACCCAGAAGGGCTTGAAGCAGAGCCTGCAGATCGGCGGCCTGTTTGGCGGCGGCGTGGCGTATGAGCTTAGCCCCAGCTGGGACATCCGGACGGAGTTTCGCGGCTTCATGATGAAGGCACCTACGTTTGGAGCGACGGATGGCCTGTTTACGACCAACCGCTACTACATCCTGTTTACGCCTTCGATTGGTGTTGCGTACCACTTCTAGTTCGTCAGCAAGCGCGTGAGCGGCCCAGCCTTATGGCTGGGCCGCTTTGTTTGGTGGGTGCGGGCGGGACGTGCTGAGGTCTACGTAGCGGGCCGGTAGGCGGGCTGGGAGGATTGGCGGCTCTCGTGGTTGGACGAGGGTGATTCGGGCACAGGGAGACGCCGGATGCGCCCAGAGACAGAAATGCCTGGAGAGCGGGAGGTGGAAAGACTTTTTTGGGGTCAGCCCAAGCAGTCTTCCGTCCCGGCGATCCAGGCAGATAGGTAAGGGTGCAGCTACTGAATTTTCTCGCTACCCGTGAAGTGGTAGGCTACGCCGACCTGGACCAGGAAGGGGGTGAGGCCGTGGGGGAGGTAGGTGTCGTAACCGGGGCCACCGACGCCTTCAGCACCTTTGAGACCGCCGGTAAACCAGTCCTGATACTCTGCGCCGGCGCGGATGCTGAAGCGGTTGTTGATGAGGAAGTCGGTACCGCCGCCAAACACGATCATGTTGTAGCCCAGCGAGCGGTTGCCCTGATAGAACTGAGGGATGGAATCGAAGGTACCGCGGCCTGCAGAGAGTTTGAGGTACGGAGCCCAGCGACCATAGTCTCTGTGGTAACGAGCGCCATACTCAAAGGTCCACTCTTTGGCAGGGGAATGCTGGAGGATGCTGATGGAATTGAAGGACAATTCGGCACCCCAGTGGGGGGTAATGTCTACATCGCCGAAGATGCCATAGCCGACAGCGTTTTGCGGAGTATAGTCGGGGACTGCGTAGGTGAAGAGCCCGCCCGCCTGAATATCTATTCTACGGGTCGCACCGGGTATCGCTTGTCCGAGAGCAAAAGAGGAGGAAGCAGCCAAGATAGCCAGGATGAGGACAATTCGTTTCAATGGATGGCCTCCATTGGCCGGGGTATGGGTTCGGTTTCGACTTCAGTGTAGTTGAAGTTGTGCTGGGAATACCAGCATTATTTGAGGATATCCTCATGGTTCCAGTAGTTTGGGCGAACCTGACGGAGACAGAGTCGTACTCGAATGAAGCTTCTCTCAGGAGCTAAGACGCTCTTCGTGTGAAGAGGGTTGTGGTGATCCTATCGGAAAACGGCACTCACAGGAAGAGTGAGTGCCGTTGGTTGGAGTGACTGATTGGTTACCTGGCCCGGTGGAAAAGTAACGGGTTTAGGGTTGGGGCTGAGCGGCGGGAGCAGCCGAGGGAGCTGCGCCACCGGAGGTTGCATCGGGCTCAACCGGGGGCTTCCAGTAGGCGAGGTTTACCGAGACAGGGGTGATCTCGAACGGCAGCTTATCGCGGGCGCTCAGGAGCGGCTCAACGGCTGCGTTGAGCTTGATGACCTGATCGGTCCAGGGGTCGTTACGGAGGTAGGCATTGAGGGGCTCAGCAGCCTGCTGCTTGAGGTCGGTGTTGTTGAGCTTGGGGGCCTTGGAGACGATTGCCTGCAGCCAGAACGTCCCGTCGGTCTTGACCAGGCTATCGCCGAGCTGCGGGTTGGTGAGGGCCTTGAGGCCCTTGAGGCGAGCCTGCAGCTGTTGAAGGTAAAGGCCGAAGTACTGCTGACCGTCGGCGAGATCCTTGACGCTGAGGAGTTCCATGGTCTTCTTGGAAGCCTCGAGGTCATCGGCATCGGTGTGCGAGAGGGGAAGCTTAGCGAAGGCCGACTCGGGTGGGAAGAGGAGGCGATCGCTGAAGGCGAACTTGGTGTCGATGTGATGGCCGAGGACGATGTGAGCGACCTGGAAGGCCAACAGGGCATTGAGGTTACCCATTTGCTGGGCGCCATCCGCGGTGACTACGGCGGTGGTGTCGACCAGACCCTTGGAGATCAGGATGGTGTTACCCACGGCAACCGACTCAAGAGGTGCAGTGAGCAGGGTGCGAACGCGGATGGGGCGATCGATGGGAATCTGGTTGTAGGCCAGGATGTTGTTGGCCAGGAGGGCGAGGACCTTGTCGAAGTCGCTGGGAGCGTCGATGAGGCCGGCCGAGTAGAGGCGGTCGATGACGTTATCCTCAGCCTGCTGAATCCACTGGCGCTGGGCGCCGAGGGGGCTCAGGTTGCCATTCTGCTGGCTTTCGTCGGTGGCACCTTCCACTTCGATGTCGGCCTGATCCTCTTCCTTGGCGGGAACCTTCAGCGAGTAACCCCAGATCTGGTTGATGGCCTTGAACTTCAGGCTGTGCGAGGGGCTCTTGGGGTCGGTTTCTTCGATGTAGGAGGCGGTGGGAAGCCAGAGGCCATCCTGAACATTGGTACGGATGGAGTTGAAGTGGAAGTACTCGTTGATATTGTCCTTCTCGCCGCCGGCCAGGTCGCCGTCGTAGCGGACGATGTTGCCGCCGTTGCGCTCAACCCAGATACGGCCGAAGAAGCGGCCCGGAACCTTCTTGATGGGGGCGACGTCGAAGACGACGGTGGGGACGGTGCCGAGGAAGTCGTTGCGGAGGAAGGCGAACTGATAGTGCTGGCGATCGAAGCCGGTGCTATCGATGACGATCATGCGGACGAAGCCGGCCTCGTTGAAGCTGAGGCGCAGTTCCTTGGAGAGGCCGGTGATGTAGCCGAGGGAGTGCTTGAAGCGACCTTTCTTCTGGTCGCCGCCCGCGAGGAAGCCGTTTTCGCCGATGACCTTGCCGAAGTCGACGCGGGCCAGGTAGTGGGCGTCGCTATCGACGGTCTGGCCCATGACGGGGTCGGGACGCATGTTCTGGATATAGGTCTCGACGATGGGGCTACGCTCGCGGAGGGTCTTGATGATGACGGCCTCGCGGGCGATGGCCTTGTTGACCAGCTGATCCTGGGCCGGGGTGAGCTTGCGCGCGAAGGGAGAGTCCGCATCAACCTTCTTGTGAGGGAAGGCTGCAGCGGGCAGGGCCGATGCGACCAGTATGGTGAAAGCCACGGCGGCGGTCAGTTTAGTCGGGAGGTTCATAGGATTCGGGGGCTCCTTGGCTATTGCGGCCACCACTGAGGGTGACCCTTTCTAAATTCTGGAAACGACGAGATTGGGTTACGTACGCCTGTGGGGCTTTTATGCTGATACGACTTTAGAATATCCTGAAGTTTTAAAAGCCTGGTACAAAATAGTGTTTGCGGCATACCGGTTAGTTATTAATCACAAAGTGAATAATGATGTTGGTGGGGAAGTCGACCGGCTCAGCGGCAGCATTTAGAGCTGGGCGGAACCGAATACCGCGGGCGGAGGCCAGAGCGGGTTCGTCGAGACCATAGCCGAGGCCGCGAACGAGGCCGATGACGTCAATACTGCCATTGGCGCGGAAGATGACCTTGACGACGGCATCGCCCTCGATGTGGTGCTCTTTGGCTTCAGCGGTATAGACGGGCTCAGGCTTGAAAGTGATCTTGGGCGGCGTTGCAGCCGAGAGGGACGAAGCGGACATCGCGGGCCGTTCGGCGGCTGCGGGGGGCGGCGTACCGAGGCCTACGGGCTTGACGGCGGCATAATTCTTGGCTCCAACAGGGCCGGTGCCATAGCCGAGCGCGACACCACGAACGGGTTGGGCGGCGTTGTCGCGACCACCCATCTTGCCATTGGGTGAGCCGGAACCGAGGTTGACCGCCGTTGCCGGGGGGCCGTTGCCGGTGTTGCCCTTGTTCATGCCAGGCATGCCAGCATTGCCGAGATTCACGTTGGCGACGGCGGGGCCTTCGAGGGATTTGAGGGGATTGGTAGCCACACCGAGCCGGACAGCGCTGGGGTGGAGGTCATGGTTAGGCACCGAGGCGGCCGACGCTACGCCAAGGTTGACCTTGACGGGAGCGGGCGGGGGGGTCACAGCCTTGGGCGGCGTGGGAGGCGCGAGGACGGGCTTGGGCTGCGGCGTGGGCAGCGGCTTCATGTCCGGGGGAACGGGCATGGGCGGCGGGGGCGGCAGCTTAACCTTGGGCGGCGGGACGGGCATGGGGGGCGCCGGCTTGATCTTGATGGGTGGCGGCTTCGGGACCGGCTTTTCTGGCGGCGGCGGTGGGGGAAGAGTCAGGACGGCGACTTCCTTGGCGACCGCGGGGCTGGTCTTAATGACAATGCCCAGGATGACGATGATGGCAAGGAGGGAGACATTGATGATGATGGAGGCCGCGGCGGCGCCTTTGCTGCGCTCGCCGTCATTAAGGACACCGAAGTCCCGGAACTGGACACTAGGTGGATTGGGATCGTCGCTACGAAGTGGCTTAGCCATTTTAGAATTCGGTCCTCAAACTTGCACAAATAGGGGTGCAGGGTTAGCACTCATGGAAAAGAGTATCCAGAGCATAGCAGAAGAATTTCGCTAACAATCACTGCGAAGATTGAAGTTCTGGTGTATGTGGGCACTGTGCATCTTTCTTCTCATTGGCGAGTTAGCTACTAGCATGAACGCGGCTGATCCAAAAGTAACTTATCGCATACACCGAAAGATCGCGAGGCGAATAAGCAGGATATAGGTGCTCCGTGGTCGGAGACTTTGCTGGGCTAGCGCGTACGGGAGAAGAAATACAGCAAATCGAACGGCGGGTCGGAGTGAATCACTGGCACGAACCCCGTCGCGGTTAGGATAGCACAAAGGTACCCGCGGATTACGCACCAAAAGGGCCTGAAAAAGGCCTATAGCCATTGGAGATACTATCGATGCACGAGCTAATGCATACCCTGTCCCACGACATGTTTTCGATGCCGCTGCCGCTGGCGGAGAAGATCCTTCGCCCGGTGATTGTTTACCTGTTCCTGGTGGTGTTTCTGCGGATCTTCGGGAAACGCGAGCTGGCGCAACTGAACCCGTTCGATCTGGTGGTACTGCTGAGTTTGTCCAACACGGTACAGAATGCAATGATCGGGGACGACAACTCGGTTTCGGGCGGGATCGTGGGGGCGTTTTCGCTGCTGGCGATCAACTGGGTGGTGGCGTGGCTGATCTATCGGGCTCCGAAGGCAAATGTGCTGCTGGTGGGGAGAAAGGCGACGCTGATCACGGATGGGGTGGTGGATGAGGCGGAGCTGAAGAACCAGTCGTTGACGCACGAGGACCTGGTTTCGGTGTTGAACAAGAACGGGTTCAACGATCCGTTCGATGTGCAGACGTGTGTGCTGGAGCCGAATGGGACGTTTTATGTGGAGGGGAAGAAGGTGTCGAGTGACGATGTGGAGCGGCAACAGATTATGCGGGCGCTGACTGAGTTGACGACGGAGGTGAAGGCGCTGCGGCAGGAGGTTGCGGCGCGGGGGTGATCGGGGTGGGCTAGTCGGTGGGTGGGGCTGGGGTTGCGGGGTATTTGGCGCGGGCGGCCAGCAGGCGTGGGGGTGGGACAGGGAGGTGCGCGTCCTTGATGGCGGCGCGGTAGCCACCCATGAAGATGGAGTACATGACGGCCAGGGCGCAGCCTACGCCGAAGGTGAAGCCGAGAAAGACACCGATGAGGGCGCTGGAGAAAAAGTCCACGATGAAGCCATGGTATGCCCTGTGCTGCCGGCGGGTAGGCTGATCCGTGCTAGCTGCGAAAGGTTAAGTTGTTTCCGGGGAGTTGTGGGGGAGATTTCTGGCGTAGGTTTAAGGGATGCCGGTTGCTGTGCCGAGTGTCGCGATCCTGCCCGCGATTCGGACTCTGGAAGGAATGAGACGATGCCGCAGGATATCGAGATTGTTAATGAGAACGTGTTTGAAACGCACATGCACGAGGTGCGGGTGTTTCCGCCGTCGGCCGAGTTTTCGGCGAAGGCGCGGCTGGGCAGCTTAGAGGCGTATGACGCGATGTATGCGCGCAGCGTGGAGGATCCTGAGGGGTTCTGGGGCGACGCGGCGCGGGAGCTGGAATGGTTTGCTCCGTGGGAGCGGGTGCTGGATGAGCGGGGGCCTCATGCGAAGTGGTTTACGGGCGGGAAGCTGAACCTGTCGCACAACTGCGTGGATCGGCATGCGAAGGGCGCGCGGCGAGACAAGGTTGCGCTGGTGTGGGAGGGCGAGCCGTGTGCTGAGGATGGTGCCGGCGAGGTTCGACGGCTGACGTATGGTGAGCTGCATGAGCAGGTGCAGAAGTTTGCGAATGTGCTGAAGTCGCTGGGAGTGAAGAAGGGCGACCGGGTCGCGGTGTACATGGGGATGAGCCCGGAGCTGGCGATTGCGGTGCTGGCGTGCGCGCGGGTGGGTGCGGTGCACTCGGTTGTGTTTGGCGGGTTTGCGGCTCAGGCGATTGCGGACCGGGTGAAGGATGCGGATTGCCGGGTGGTGCTGACGCAGGATCTGAGCTATCGGCGCGGGACTGAAGTGAAGTTGAAGGCGATTGTGGATGAGGCGCTGGAGAAGTGCCCGGACGTGCGGTCGGTCGTGGTGTACCAGAGAGAGCCGAAGAGTGCGGTGGCGATGAAGGCGGGCCGCGATGTGTGGTGGCACGAGGTGATGGCTGTCGCAAGTGCGGAGTGTGCGGCGGAGTGGATGGATACGGAGGATCCGCTGTTCATTCTTTATACGAGCGGGACTACCGGCAAGCCGAAGGGGTTGGTGCATACGACGGGCGGGTATGCGGTGCAGACGTATTTGAGCAGCAAGTATGTGTTTGATCTGAAGGATGAGGACCTGTTCTGGTGCACGGCGGATATTGGCTGGGTGACCGGGCACAGCTACGTGCTGTATGGGCCGCTGCAGAATGGGGCGACGGTTTTGTTGTATGAGGGCGCGCCGAATTTTCCTGAGAAGGACCGGTTCTGGAAGATTATCGATCGGCACAAGGTGAGCATTTTTTATACGGCGCCTACGGCGATTCGGGCGTTTATTAAGTGGGGGACGGATTGGGTGCACAAGCATGATCTGAGCAGCCTGCGGTTGCTGGGGACGGTGGGTGAGCCGATCAATCCTGAGGCGTGGATGTGGTATCACCGGGAGGTTGGCAAGGAGCGCTGCCCGATTGTGGATACGTGGTGGCAGACGGAGACGGGAGCGATTATGCTGGCGCCGATTCCGGGAGCGGTGGCTACGAAGCCCGGGTCGGCTACGCGGCCGTTCTTTGGGGTGGTGCCGGAGATTGTGTCAATGTCTGGAACGGGGACGGGAGAGCCGGTGGAGCCGGGGCAGGGCGGCGTGTTGCGGATTACGCGACCGTGGCCGGCGCTGGCGCGAACGATCTGGGGAGATGCGGAGAAGTATGAGCAGGCTTACTTCCCGGGAGAGAAGAATGTTTATGTGACGGGCGATGGAGCTCGTTGCGATGAGGATGGGTATTACTGGCTGATGGGCCGGGTGGATGACGTGATTAATGTGAGCGGGCATCGACTGGGGACGGCGGAGATTGAGTCGGCGCTGGTGGGACATGCGGGTGTGGCGGAGGCTGCGGTGGTGGGGCGTCCGGATGATGTGAAGGGGCAGGCGATCGCGGCGTTCGTGGTGCTGGAGGAGGACCATGCTCCGAGCGAAGCGGTGAAGCAGGAGCTGCGGCAGTGGGTGAGCAAGGAGATTGGGCCACTGGCTCGACCGGATGATCTGCGGTTTATTCAGCGGCTGCCGAAGACGCGGTCGGGGAAGATTATGCGGCGGCTGTTGCGGGAGCTGGCGACGACGGGCGATGTGAAGGGCGACACGACGACGCTGGAGGACTTCAGCGTGCTGGCGCAGTTGCGGGAGAGCGACGAGTAGGCTACGCGAGCTGCGAAGGGGTTGAGGACCGTCGCGTTACAGGCGCGGGGAGAACGAGTTGCGAGGTGGGGTGCGCGTGGCGGCGGCCGAAGGTGAGGTGTCTTCCGTCGAAGTGGACGAAGAAGATGGCGAGGATGAAGATCACGACCAGGGCGGCTCCGAAGAGGATGACGACGAGGAGAAAATTTGGCTGGTTGGGTGGACGCTGCTCGATTTCCATAAGCGGTTGGATGCGCAGGTGGGGTGGACGGTGACGCGGGTTTGGATGGTCTTTGGTATGGGGTGGGGATTTTGGGCTTGGAGGAGAGCGCAACCTGACGGATGATGGATATAGATCGCGCGATGACGCGCAAGGAGATGGTGATGAGCGCAGGAAAGCTTCGGATGGGTTTGATGATGGCGGGAGTGGCGTTGGGGTTGAGTGTTGGAGCGCAGGCGCAGATTGTGCCTGGACATGCGCACATCTATCCGACGGTGGACGCTGCGCAGGCGGATATTCATGCGGCGCTGGAGGAGGCGCGCAAGACGCACAAACGGGTGATCCTGGATTTTGGTGGGGACTGGTGCGGCGACTGCCAGGTGCTGAACATTTATTTTCACCAGAGTCCGAATGCGGAGTTGCTGGAGAAGAACTTTGTGCTGGTGGATGTGAACATCGGGCACTTCGATGCGAACCTGGACATTGCGCATAAATATGGAGTTCCTGTAACGAAGGGGGTTCCTGCGCTGTCGGTGCTGGATGCGAACGGGAAGGTGTTGTATGCGCAGACCAATGAGTTTGCGGACATGCGGCACATGGAGGCGTCGTCGGTGACAGATTTTCTGAACAAGTGGAAGCCCTAGGCGCACGAGGTACGGATGGCGCTACCAAGAAGCGAGACGATGGGGCAGCCGTGGTGGAGCCGGTGGGTTGATGACGTTCTGCTTTGGTCGCGGATGGTGCGGCGTGCGGCGCTGTCTGCGCTCGATCATGATGCGTTGACGGTGGCGCAGGCTACGGCGTATTCGGCGATGGTAGCGCTGTTTCCGGCGCTGATTGTTGCGGCGGCGTTCATCAGCTTTGTTCCAGATACGGCGCCGCTGCGGCTGCAGATGGCGGCGTTCTTCAACCAGGTGTTGCCTCCGAATGTAAGTCCGCTGCTGGAGATGTATTTTTCTCCGGCGCATAAGAGCGCGCATACGGTGAGGGCGCTGCTGGGGGCGCTGGTGGTGAGTGTGACGGGCGCTTCGAGCGTGATGTCGACCTTGATGGAGGGATTTCGGCGGGCGTACGATCTGCCGTTGACGCGGCGAAGCTTCTGGCCGCGCAGGGTGCGATCGCTGGCCCTGGTGCCGGTGTCGCTGATTCCGCTGGCTGGGGCTAGCGCGCTGGTGGTGTTTGGCCATTGGATCTCGCAGTGGCTGGCGGCAGAGGTGACGCCGACGCTGCGGATGCCGGTGCTGGTGATCTCGTTTGTGCTGCGGTGGACGATTGCGTTTGCGGGGAGCGTGGGGATTATTGCGGTGATCTATCACCTGGGAACGGATTTGACCAAGCACATGCGGGAGCATCTGGAGCCGCTGCTGCGGGAGCCCTGGGGGATTCTGCGCAGGGACTGGACGTGGCGGGCGAGTTTGCCGGGAGCGGCGCTGGCGACGGTGTTCTGGCTGGTGACGACGCTTCTGTTCGGGTATTACGTGACGCGGTTCGCGGATTATTCGCGGGTGTATGGATCGCTGGGTGCGGCGATTGCGCTGATGGCGTGGCTGTACATTATTGCGCTGAGCGTGTTGCTGGGTGCGGAGTTCAATGCGCAGCGGTCGGCGCAGGGTCCGGGGCGGAGGGATCCTGAGCTTTCAGAGTTCCTGTGGAAGCTGCCGGGACTGCGTAGGGGGCGTACAGGTAGAATTGCTGACTGACAGAGAGAAAACGTTTGCGGTCTGAGCCTGGGAGTGAGGACTTTGGAGTCTGATCCCGGGAATTGGGCTGGAAGGATGATGCAGGAATGGAAGTACGGGAAGATTTGACGACGCCGAGCGGCGGACGTCGGGCAAAGATTGTGGCAACGCTGGGCCCCGCGTCGAACACCGAGGCGACGTTTCGCGAGCTGGTGCGAGCTGGGCTGGATGTGGCGCGGCTGAATTTTTCGCACGGATCGCATGAGCAGAAGAGCGAGCTGATCGCGATGGTGCGCAAGGTGGCGAAGGAAGAAGGCAAGCCGATCTGCATTCTTGCGGATCTGCAGGGGCCGAAGATTCGCACGGGCAAGCTGGTGGACAACAAGCCGGTGCTGCTGGTGGCGGGCAAGCGGCTGGTGATTACTCCTGAGACGATTGCGGGAACGGCGGAGCGGGTGAGCACGGTGTTCACGACGCTGGCAGAGAACTTGAAGCCGGGCGATCAGATCTTGTTGTCGGATGGATTGATTGAGCTGCGGGTGTGCGAAATTTCGGGCGCCGACGTGGTGACGGAGATCGTGAACGGCGGGATGCTGGGGGAGAACAAGGGGATCAATCTACCGGGCGTGGCGATCAAGGTGCCGTCGTTAACGGAGAAGGACGAGATTGACTTGGAGTTTTGTTTGAAGGCTGGAGCGGACACGGTGGCGGTGTCGTTTGTGCAGACGGCTGAGGACGTGTTGTATGTGAAGCGGCGGATCAAGGAGCTGGGGTCGGACGCGTGGGTGATTGCGAAGCTGGAGAAGCCGCAGGCGGTGGACCATCTGGACAGCATTCTGGACGCGGCGGATTGCATCATGGTGGCGCGCGGCGATTTGGGTGTGGAGGTTCCGCCGGAGCGGGTACCGGCGATTCAGAAGCACATTATTCGGCGCGCGGCTGAGTTTCGGAAGCCGGTAATTACGGCGACGCAGATGCTGGAGTCGATGATTGAGAATCCGCGGCCGACGCGGGCGGAGACGTCGGATGTGGCGAACGCGATCTACGACGGAAGCGATGCGGTGATGTTGTCGGCGGAGAGCGCGGCGGGCAAGTATCCGGTGGAGTCTGTCGCGATGATGGCGAAGATCATTATGGAGACCGAGAAGCATATGCATGCGCTGGGGCAGAGAGTGAAGCCGCGGCATGCGAGCGATGGGAAGCGAACGTTCCTGACGGTGCCGGAGACGATTTGCGAGTGCATGGCGCACTCGGCTCAGGATCTGGACCTGGCGGCGATTGCGATCTTTACGGAGAGCGGGAACACGGCGCGGCTGCTGTCGAAGTACAGGCCGGATGCGCCGATTTTTGCGTTGAGTCCGTTTGAGGAAGTGGTGAACCGGGCGATGCTGCTGTGGGGCACGATTGCGATTCATTGCGAGCGGTTTGTGGGGACGGACACACTGGTGTCGATGGCCGAAGAGATGCTGGAGGAGCGGGGATATTTGAAGCCGCAACAGATTGTGGGGATCGTGGCGGGGACGGCGACGAAGACGGGCGCAACGAACTTTATGCGGCTGCATCGGGCGGGGGATAGATAGAGATTCGAGATTCGGAGATCCGAGATTCGAAAAACCTTGAGAAGATTCGAGATTTCTAAATCGCAGGTCCTAACGCAGAGAGGTATCGATGGGACAGTCGTATCGGGATTTTGGCGCTTGGCAGAGGGCGATGCAGCTTTCGGTGAAGGTATATGAGTTGACGAGCGGGTTTCCGCGCGAAGAGCAGTATGGGCTGACGAGCCAGATGCGAAGAGCGAGCGTTTCCGTAATCAGCAATATCGCGGAAGGACATGGCCGCGACACGAAGCCGCAGCTCATTCAATTCCTGTCGATGGCGCGTGGGTCGGTCTTCGAGGTGGAGGCTCAACTTCTGCTTTGTAAAGAGCTTCAGATGGGGAAAGAAAGCCTGGTCCTGGGGTGCCAGGCATTGTGCGATGAGGTCAGTCGAATGCTCTATTCAGCTCTTCGAGCGTTGAGACTGCAGACCGCTGAGGAAAGCCCCGCCCGATAGCCGGACTTTCGAGCGTTTCTCGCATCTCAGGGCTCGCATCTCGTATCTTGATGTCATGGGGAAGATACGCGTTCTTTCGGACCAGGTGGCGAATCAGATTGCTGCGGGTGAGGTGGTGGAGCGGCCGGCTTCGGTGGTGAAGGAGCTGCTCGAGAATTCGCTGGACGCTGGGGCTACGCGGATTCGGGTGGAGATTGAGGCGGGTGGGCGGAAGCTGATTCGCATTGTTGATAACGGCCATGGGATGGGGAGAGATGACGCGCTGTTGGCGTTTGAGCGGCATGCTACGTCGAAGCTGCGGTCGTCGGATGATTTGTTGAGCATTGCTACGCTGGGGTTTCGGGGAGAGGCACTGCCTTCGATTGCGAGTGTGGCGCGAGTGAGTTTGGAGACGCGGGCGGCTGAGGATGAAGTAGGGACGGTGCTGGAGATTGCCGGCGGGAATTTGCTGCGCGTGGAAGATGCTGGGCTGCCTGAGGGGACGACGATTGCGGTTCGGGATTTGTTTTTTAATACGCCGGCGCGGCGGAAGTTTCTGCGTGCGGAACAGACGGAGCTTGGCCATGTAGCGGCGCTGGTGACGCATTATGCGCTGGCGCATCCGGGAAAACATTTTGAGCTTCACTCGGCTACGCAGGCTCTGCTGGTGGCGGCGGCGGTCGCGAATGCGGGGGAGAGGCTTTATCAGATCTTTGGGCGCGAGACGTTTGAGAGTTTGATCCCGGTGGCGGCGGAGATTGATTTTGCGCGGGCGGGGTTGCCGGAACCTCCGCCGTGGAAGAGGGAGCAGGGGTATGAGGCGCCGGAGCCGGGGTTTGTTCGGCTGAGTGGGTTTGTGAGTAAGCCGGAGCTGCAGAAGCTGAATCGGAATTCGATTTATGTGTTTGTGAATGGGCGGCTGATTCGCGACAAGCTGATTCTGCATGCGTTCCATGAGGCGTATCGGAATATTATTCCGCCTACTTCGTTTCCGGTGGTGCTGCTGTTTCTGGAGATGCCTCCGCAGGAGGTGGATGTGAATGTGCATCCGGCAAAGACGGAGGTGCGGTTTCGGCAAGGAAGTTTTGTGCATGATTTTGTGCGGGACTCGGTGCGAACGGCGCTGATGAATGCACGGCCGGCGGCTAGTTTTTATTCGGCGCTCAGCGGTGGGGCGCGGGCGAGCGAGTCGCTGATGGTGGATGTGAGTCCGCTGCCGGGCGTGGATGCTGCGGTGTTTGAGCCGCGGGCGCTGATGGTGGAGGAGAGTGAGGGCGCGATTGAGCCGGGGGATGTGGCGAGCTTTGAGTTGAGGGAGCGGGTGGTGCCGCCGTCGCCGGGGAGATTGGGGTTTACGGGGCCGGGGATGGCGGTGGGATATGAGGAGCCCGGGGCGGACCCACTCATGAAGGATGAGGCCCTTCATGAATGGGGCACCCAGAGTGGTGGGACGCTGAATGCGTTGGCGTCGTTGAAGCCGCTGGGGCAGCTGAGGGAGTCGTTTATTTTGGCGGTGAATGAGGAAGGGCTTTGGATTATTGATCAGCATGTGGCGCATGAGCGGGTGTTGTTCGAGAAGATTCTGCGCGAGCGGAAGGTGGAGGCCGTGCAGCGGCAGCGGCTGTTGATGCCGGTGCTGGTGGAGTTGCTGCCGGAGCAGATGGTGACGTTTGCGGCGATCGCCGAAGAGCTGGAGAGGAATGGATTTGAGGCGGAGCCGTTCGGGCCGCGAACGCTGGCGGTGAAGGCTACTCCGGTGGGGTTGGAGGGGAAGGAGCTGGAGCGGGTGCTGGAGGAGGTGCTGGGGGTGACGGAGAAGTCGGCGCAGGTGGAGAACGAGGAGTTGAGAAGGACGCGGATTGCGGCGTCGATTGCCTGCCATGCGGCGATCAAGGTGAATATGGTGCTGGAGCCGGCGAAGATTGACTGGTTATTGCGGGAATTGGGGAAAACTGAGCATCCGATGAGTTGTCCGCACGGCAGACCGATCGCATTGCGGTATTCTCTAAGAGACATCCAACGGGCATTTCAGCGCATTTAGGCGCTAACCAGCCCGCACTTCACAGGGATTTTCTCCGATGACAGCACTGCGAACTGAGGTCTATTCTCTGCGTGGTATCTCGGAAGCTGCGCGTAAACGGCGCGGCAGAAAACGATAGAGGCAATTTTGAGTACAACACCGGAGTTTAATGACATGCAGCTTGAGGCTGCTCGTGCTGCAGCATGGAAGCAGACGGGCGAGCCACTGCTGACGCTTGAGGCTGCACGCGACTGGATCAACGAACGCGGGCTGGTGTTGTTTACTCCGCGTGGGTCGCAACTGCCGGTGCCGGCGCCAACGCTGGTGGAAGCGACGCTGGGTGTGGCGAAGGCTGCTCCTACGTATGCGGAGACGGAAGTTGCGCGAGGATTGGTAGCGCGACTGGTGGGTGAGGGACTGGCGCTGCCATTGAACTTGTTGGGCGTGCCGGGCGATGCTCCGGACTTTGTGGTGAGTGCGCAGGTGTTCAGCTTTGTGTTCACGATGCGCGGGGACAAGGCCTGGAAGCAGCCGCCTTCGACATCGGGTGCGGTGAAGGTTTCGCCGCTGGGGCTGAAGGTGTACGAGGTGGTGGCGGAGCGTGGGCCGGTATCGGCTGCGGAGGTTGCGCAGGAGTTGGGGCGCGAGGTGACGGAGGCGGCGATACTGCGCTCGCTCACGGAGCTCTGGTCGCAGCTGCGAGTGATTCCATTGCTGGCGCAGGGTGAGGGATCGACGCTGTGGGAGCTGACGTCGCGGAGATTCACGAAGGCGATTAAGGCGGGCGCGAATGCGGGGCAGCCTACGGCGCTGTCGGCGCTGGTGTCGTTGTATTTGGCGCAGGTGTTTGCGGCGACGGAGGAAGAGGTGACTACGTTTCTTTCGCCGCTGACGGCGCGGTCGCGGGTACGCGAGGTGCTGCATGCGCTGGTGGGCGCGCGGCAGCTGGAGACTGTGGTGATCGAGGGCAAGACGCTGCTGCATATTCCGGGAGGGCTTCCGGTGGCTGCGGCTGCTACTGCGGACGACGCAGTAGTGGAAGGTGTGGACGCGGCTGCGGTGGTGGAGCGGCCGATGCCGAAGAAGATTGGGACGGGGCGGATCAAGAGCTTCGCTAGTGAAGGCAAGGTTGCAAGCGAGTTCCGCGGGAAGCCTGCTGGGAAGAGTTTTGCGGCGCGTGGTGCTGGGCCGGTAAAGCCGTCGGCTCGGTATGGTTCGCGGCTGGATGGGAAGACGGATAAGGATCGTCGACCGTTTAAGAAGGAGGGAGCGGCGGGAGCGCCCCGGGCGGATGCGGCGAAGAAGACGTTCACGAAGCCGTGGGAAGAGGATCGGAAGCCGCGGGCTGCGGCGCCGGCTAAGGCGGATGGGTTTACGAAGTTTCGGCGGCCGGCGCCGGAGGATCGTGCTCCGCTGGGTGCGCGCGAGCAGGCTGGGTTGCCGGTGGAGCGGCGGAGTCCTCCAAAGGAGAAAGCGACTCGGTCATTTGAGAAGCGGCCCTATACGCCTCGGACAGAAGAGGGTGGAGAGCGTGCGACGTTCAAGCCTCGGAGCTACGAAAGCAGGGAACGGACGGGCAAGACCGGGTTCGGAGCGAAGCGGCCGTATGTGAAGCGGGATGGTGAGAGCGGGGCGAAGCCGTTTGCAAAGCGCGCTTACACGCCTCGTGGTGCAGAGGGTGGTGAGGGATCGTTTGCGAAACGGCCTTACACGGCGCGCACGAGTGAGGGTGGAGCGAAGCCGTTTGCAAAGCGGCCTTATACGCCGCGGACGGAAGAGGGTGGCGAGCGGGCGTCGTTCAAGCCGAGGAGCTTTGCGGGGAAGGAAGGCGGCGGGAAACCGTTTCCGAAACGGCCGTACAAGGCTCGTGAGGGTGGGACGCGGCCGTTTGTGAAGCGCGAGTTTACGCCGAGGGTTGAGGCGAGTGGCGGTGCGGAGTCGAGTGTAGAGAGGACGCTACCGAAGCGGCCATATAAGCCTCGGGCTGCGGATGCGCATACGCGGCCGTTCAACAAAGACCCGTGGGTTCCGAAGACTGAGGGTGATGGGGCGAAGCGGACGTATAAGCCTAAGTCTGCCGGGAGTTATGGGCGTGCGGGTGCGGGCAAGAGTTCTGGCAGCAAGCCTGGCGGAAAGTTTGGCGGCAAGCCGAAGTTTGGTGGCAAGACAGGCGGACCCGGCGCGAAGCGGAGTGGACCGGGCGGAGCGAAGCCGACGTTTCGCAGAAAGCCTGGGGCATAGGAGTTGAGGATGAGTACGACTTCGACGGCACCTGGATCGGGAACGGAATCGGGAAGCGGAGCCGGCGCGGCGCGAAGGACGCGGCCGGTGATTGCGATTGACGGGCCGGCGGGCGCGGGCAAGAGCACGCTGGCGGCGCACCTGGCGCGGCGGTTCGGGTTTCTGAATCTGGAGACTGGGGCGATGTATCGAGCGCTGGCGCTGAAGGCGATCGACAATGATTTGAGCTTTGACGAAGAGGCCGAGCTGCTGGAGTTGGCGGATCGCACGCGGATTGCGTTGAAGCCGCAACTTGAGGGCAACCTGGTGCTGCTCGATGGCGTTGACGTGTCGCGGCGGGTCCGGGATGGGGATGTGACGGCGGCGGCTTCGCGTGTGTCTGTGCACCCGCGGCTGCGGCAGTGGATGGTGGAGCAGCAGAGGATGCTGGGCGCGAGTGGTGGCGTGGTGATGGAGGGGCGCGATATCGGGACGGTGGTGTTTCCGGATGCGGAGGTGAAGATCTTTCTCGATGCTGCGCCGGAGGTTCGGGGAAACAGGCGGTATCGGCAGGGGGTGCCGGCGCAGGCTGAGGTTACGGAGGAGGCGGTGATCCGGGAGCTCAAGGAGAGAGATGCGCGGGACAGGAACCGGGCGGAGTCTCCGTTGCGGCCGGCCGAGGATGCGGTGATTCTGGATTCGACCGCGATGAGCCTGGAGCAGGTGCTGCGGGCCGCGGAGGAGATTGTGGAGACGCACCTGGGGACGCATAAGCCATAGTTAGAGCAGAAGTTGGGCTCGTCTGGGCGAGGGATGACAGTTATTGCACAGTTTCTAGTGCAGTCACGAAGGTTTTGCAATTTTTTCGGTGGAAAATTCGACCTTCGTGCTAACATTTCTCCATCGTTTGAAACAGATTGGTTTTCTGCACCAGATGTAGCCGAAGCCCCGATTTGGATTCAGCGTCAAAGTCAATCACAAGGATTTACGAGACATGGAACAGGGAACAGTGAAGTGGTTCAACGACGCCAAGGGATTTGGCTTCATCAGCCGTCAGAACGGTGAAGACGTGTTCGTGCATTATTCAGCGATCAACTCCAATGGTTTCAAGAGTCTACAAGAGGGCCAGGCCGTTCAGTTCAACGTAGTAAAGGGACCGAAGGGGTGGCAGGCGTCCGACGTTCAGCCTCTCTAAGCTTCGGCTAAGGGGTTTGACCGGTGGGTGAGTTTTGTTCACTGAACAAAAGGGAAGAGCTATGCTCTTCCCTTTTGTCGTTTTTGGGGAGGTGCGATTCCTGGGGTGGCGAGGACGTTGGGTGGGGCATCGATTGGGTGGGAAGGATGGAGGGGTCTCATGAAAACGGGCGGCCCGAAGGTCGCCCGTAGCTTTCTCTCTTAGATCAGGGACATGTCAGGCAAAAAGTTTGCGGCGGAAAAATCCGGCTCCAGCGAGCAGGCCAGTGGAGAGTAAAGCAAACGCTCCCGGTTCGGGAGTTGGAGTGGGGGAGATAGGGTTGCCCACAAGAGAGGAGACATCGCTGCCCGTTGCAGAGCAGTTGGTGATGTTGTTGGTGTCGAGGGTGACAGCGCCAGTGAGGGCAATGGCGCTGCCGCAGGTGATGTTGGCTCCAGTGGTGAGGGCGACGCTGTCTTCTGCAATGATGTCCCCGAGGAAGGTGCTGTTGGTACCGAGGGTTGCCGAGCTGCCGACCGCGTAGTAGACGTTGTCGTCGGTTCCCAGGTTTTCGACGACTACGCTTGAAGCGCTTGCCGTGGTTAGCGTGCTGCCTATCTGGAGGACGATGGTTGCGCCATTCAGATCTTCGAAGTTGAGTGTCAGTGGAGTTCCTGACAACTCGGCCGATGAGGAATAGGTGTACACGCCGGGGGTAAGAACCATTCCGCCCAGGTTCTGTCCGGAGAGGTTACCGATTGAGGGAAGAGCATTGAGGGAGGTGAAGCCGGTGAGGGCATCGACCTGTGCGGCCAGGGCTTCTGGAGTGCCCGCGTAGGTTGATCCGTTGATGACTTCTCCGGGAGGAAAGCCGGTGATGGCGGTACCTGAGTAGACACCCAGGTTTCCGGACAGAACCGTAGAGCCGGTATTGGTAACGGTTGTAGCGCCAAGAACGGCATAGGTACTTGCCGTGCCGAGGGTGTCGGCTTTACTTTGCGCTGCGAATAGACATAGGGCCGATGTAGTTGCGAGTGCACAAATGCTCTTCAATGGGCTTACCTCAGCCCTGACTAAGTGCAATCGAGCGGCCAACCGAATATCGCGCGAAGTGTCCCATTTTGAGTCGCCACTGATTTGCGTAATGATTGCTTCCGCAAATCTTTGCATGTTTTGGACCGGCATTTCGATCAAAATGACGCATCAGGGCTTTTGGGTTTGAGGGTTCATCAGGATTAGACGGCGTGGCTATTGAGGGATAGGTTTACCGTCGGGGCCGATGACGCGGTCGGAGTCGATGATGGTGGAGTTGGTGTGGAAGCGTTTGTAGTTGGAGGCGGCGAGGTGGAAGCGACCGTTGATGCCGTCGAATAACAGGAGGCGGGCGCTGCCCTGGGCTTCGATGGTGGCGGGGAGCCAGATGTTGGCGGTTATGTGGTTGGCGGTGAAGTCGAAGTTGAAGCCTTGATGGATGTTGAGGACGAGGCCGCCGCCGACTTTGAAGTCGTGGAGGAAGTGGCCCTGACCGCGGACGAGGACGCGGTCCTGTTCGTCGACCCAGGCGGTGCCGACCAGGTCGCGGAAGACTTTTTCGGTTTCATTGCGGGTTTTGGCGTTGGGGTTGCCGGCGTAGTCGAGGACGATGGTGGGGCGGCCGTTGAGGTCGATGCGGCGGGGGTTGGAGAAGGTGCCGAGCTCAAGGATGCGGGAGACGGTGAGGATGTCGTCGCCGTTGAGGTCGGTGGCTTTGCCTTCGCTGGCTAATTTTTCGCGACGCTCCTTGGCCTTGGCGACTTCTTTGTCGATGCGGTCGCTTTCTTTTTGGGCTTCTTTGTCGGTGAGGGGTTTGCCGTTGCGAGCGACGAGGCGGTCGACGCGGATGCCGTCGATGGTGAGGCTTTCGGCGTCGGTGGTCTCGGTCTTCTTGATTTGGCCGTTGTGGTCTAACTGTTGCTGCTCGGTGTGGACGTGGTAGGTGTAGTCGCGGTTGGCGGCTTCGGATGCTTTCTGATTGCGCTCGACATCGAGCAGGAGCTGGGTGGTGGGAGGAAGCGGCTGCGTGGACGGAGTTGCGTTGGATGAGGGCGCCGTTTGCTGCGCAGAGACGTTCGCGCTGACGATGCAGAGGAGAAGAGCGAGGCAGCGTTGGCCCATGCTGAAGGATAAACCGAGATGCGAGATGCGAGATGCGAGATGCGAGATGCGCGATGCGCGATACGCGATACGCGATGCGAGATACGAGATACGAGGGGCGTGATGCGTGATGCGTGATGCGAGATGCGAGAGGTATGAGGTGAGGTTGGTGGTGGGATGGCATCATAGAGGTGTGGGTGAGACAGGGCACGTTGATTCAACTGACTTAGCGACAGCGCCGCAGCCGATTCCGGGTGGACCGAATGCGTTTGGGCCGCTGAAGATTCCGTTGTTTCGGGATCGGTGGGTGGCGTCGACCGTATCGAGCCTGGGCACGTGGATGCAGGACACGGCGGGCACGTGGTTGATGACGGTGCTGACGACGTCGCCGCTGCTGATTGCGCTGATGCAGACGGCCGCTAGCTTGCCGGTGTTGTTTCTGGGATTGCTGGCGGGGGCAACAGCAGATATTTATGAGCGGCGAAGGCTGTTGATCTTCTGGCAGTGCTGGATGCTGGGCAGCGTTGCGGTGCTGGCGGTGCTGACGTTTGTGGGCGTCATCTCGCCGGTGACACTGCTGCTGTTTACGTTTTTGCTGAACATTGGTTCGGCGATGAATAATCCTGCGTGGCAGGCGATTGTGCCGGAGCTGGTACCGCATGAGGAGATTCCGAATGCGGTGACATTGAATGCGGCGAGCAACAATATTGCGCGTGCGGTGGGGCCGGCGCTCGGCGGGCTGATGATCGCGGCGTACGCTGTGCCGCACCGCGGGGCTGCGTGGGTGTTTGCGCTGAACTCGGCTTCGTTTGCGGGCGTTATCTGGATTTTGTGGCGATGGAAGCGGACGCCGATCTTTCAGAGTGCGTTGCCGGCGGAGCGGATTGCGGGCTCGGTGCGCTCGGGGTTGCGGTATTTGCGCCATGCTCCCGATCTGCAGGGGCCTTTGATTCGGGCGTTTGTGTTTACGTTTTTTGTGAGCTCGGTGTGGAGCTTGCTGGCGCTGGTGGCGAAGCGGGATCTGCACCAGGGGGCAATGGGATACGGCATTTTGAATGGATGCCTGGGGTTGGGCGCGGTGGTGGGAGCGACGATGCTGGCGCGGATTCGGCAGCGGGTGGATGCGGATACGCTGCTGCTGGCGACAGGTGTGTACTACGTGGCGACGATGGTGGTGCTGGCGATTGTGCCGATTCCATGGGTGGCGATTGTGGCGCTGCTGGGCGCGGGGTTTGCATGGACGACGACGATGTCGACGTTGAATGTGAGCGTGCAGCTGAGCGTGCCGGCGTGGGTGTATGCGCGGGCGCTGGGCGTGTATCTGATGGCGTTCCAGGGCGGGTTGGCGCTGGGCAGTGCACTGTGGGGCGCGGTGGCGGAGAGGACGTCGACAAAGACTTCGTTGCTTTGTGCTGCGGTTGGGTTGGCGGTGAGCCTGCCATTGACGCGACGGATTCATATTCTGAAAGGGCTGCTGCCGGACCTGACTCCTTATAAGTGGAAGCGGCCGCTGCCGGGATTTGCGGCTACGCCTGATCCCGATGATGGGCCGGTGAGGATTTCGGTGGACTACCGGGTGGCGCCTGAGGACTATGCGGCGTTTACGCGTGCGGTGCGGCGATTGGAAGGAGTGCGATTGCGTGGCGGCGCGGTGCGTTGGGGAATCTATCGGGATGCGGCCGATCCCGAGCATTTGAACGAGACGTTTCTCATGGAGAGCTGGCTGGATTTCCTGAGGTCGCGGGAGCGGATGACGCTAGCTGACCAGGCAATACGGGAGCAGGTGTATGCGCTGCATCGGGGGAGCGAGTCGCCCAAGATTAGCTACCAGGTGTGGGCTGGGGATGTTGGCGGGCACCTGTCGGCGCCGGCTACAGAGTAGACCTGGGCGGAGGGACGGGTATGGAGGCTGGTCGCAAGACGGACATCTACGCGGCGCGGGGGAGTTCGGCGGCGCAGCGGATGTTCTTAGCGGTCGCGGTAGGAATGTGTTTGGCAATGGCGTGGTGGCTACTGGAAGGTGGAGGGATTGTGTTTTTGGGACGACTGCTGGCGCGGTCGTGGGTGGATGGGGATGCGTTGCGACGGGTGAGTCTTGCGCTTGCGCTGTCTGTTTATTTTGTGCGGCTACTCTTTACCCAGTTTGTGTTTTTGAAGCGGGCAGTGAGATGGAGCGAGGCTGGAGCGATTGCGACGTGGGTGCTGGCGATTTATCTGCTGCTGGCGATCAGCGGCGGGCGGAATGGAGCGGCGTTTGGGGTGGCGGGGATGGTGGGGGTGGTTCTGTTTGGGGTGGGGTCGTGGATGAACTCGTATGCGGAGTATGAGCGGCATCGGTGGAAGCGGCAGGAGGAGAATCGCGGGAAGCTTTATACGGTGGGGTTGTTTCGATACTCACGGCACCCGAATTATCTTGGGGATGTGATTTCGTTTTCGGGGCTTTGCCTGATGGCGGGGCGGTGGGTAACGGTGGTGATCCCGGTGGTTATGTTGTGCGGGTTTGTTTTCGTGAATATCCCGATGCTGGATTCGCATCTGCGGGAGCACTATGGGGAGGCGTTTGACCGGTACGCGGAGCGGACGCGGAAGCTGATTCCGTTTGTGTATTGAGGTCAAGCCGGGACGGCATTGGGGCGCATATAATTCCGCTACGATGAAAACTTTGCGTACGCCTCTCTCCCTTCTCCCAGTGGTTCTTTTGTGTCTGGTTGCGGCGCCTTTGGGTGCGCAATCGATGAACGGCATGTCGATGAGTTCGGCAGACGGTGGGGTGATGGCTACGCCTGCGCAGATGCAGGAGCGGCTGGGGACGGTGAGTTTCCCGGTGTCGTGTGGGACAGAGGTGCAGCCCTACTTTAATCGCGGCGTGGCGCTGCTGCATGACTTCTGGTACGCGGAGGCGAAGACGCAGTTTGAGCGGATTGCGAAGGCTGATCCGAAGTGTGCGATGGCGCACTGGGGATTGGCGATGAGCTCGTTCCACCAGATATGGGATCGGCCGGACGCGGAGTCGAGGAAGCTGGGGTGGGAGCAGATGGAGGCGGCGGAGGCTCTGCCGGTGAAGACGGAGCGGGAGAAGGATTACATTGCTGCGCTGGCGGATTTTTTCAAGCCGGGAAAGGCGGAGTATCCGGAGCGGATTGCGGCGTACTCGGAGGCGATGGGGAAGTTGTATGCGAAGTATCCGGAGGACATTGATGCCGGGGCGTTTTATGCGCTGAGTTTGCTGGCAGCGAAGTCTCCAGAGGATTTGAGCCAGACGCAGGATCGCAAGGCGATGGCCGTGTTGCAGCCGCTGTTTGCGAAGGATTCGGATAATCCGGGGGTGGTGCATTACATCATTCATGCGTGCGACAACCCGGCGATGGCGTCGGAGGGTTTGGCGGCAGCGGATCACTACGGTGAGATTGCGCAGTCGGGGCCACATGCGTTCCATATGCCGGGACACATCTATGCGCGGCTGGGGTTGTGGCAGAAAGATGAGGCATCGCAGTTAGGGTCGATTGCGGCGTCGCAGGCGGCGGAGAGCCGGGGCGAGAGCGGGATTATGGACGAGCCGCACTCGTATGACTTTTTGATTTATGCATACCTGCAGAGTGGGCAGGATATTAAGGCGAAGAAGGCGCTGGATGCGAGCAGGGTGCCACTGGATACGATTGCCGGGATGCAGGGACACGGTGCGGCGTATATGGCGGGAATGGTTCCGTACTATCGGCTGAAGCTGCCGGGTTTCTACGCACTGGAGATGCATGAGTGGAAGACGGCGTCTGAGATGGAACCGGTGGCGGGGACGCAGCCGGCGACAGCTACGCTTGCGTATTGGTTTCGGGCGATCGGGGATGGGCACTTGAAGAATGCTGAGGCGGCTCGTGCCGATTTAGCGAAGTTTGACGCGTTGATCGATGAGGCGCGCAAGAGCAAGGACGCTTACGAAGTGGAGGGACCAGGTGAGACGCTCGACCGCGACGAGATGGTCGCGTGGGTGGCGTATGCGGAGGGCAAGCAGGAGGAGGCGTTGACGTCGATGCGCGCGGCTGCCGATATCCAGGACAAGGTTGGACAGGGCGAAGTGGATATTCCGGCACGCGAGATGCTGGCGGACATGCTGCTGAACTTCGGTAAGCCGAAGGAGGCACTGGCGGAATATCAAGTGGCTCTGAGGCTGAGTCCGAACCGGCTGAATGGGCTGTATGGAGCGGCGCAGGCGGCGGAGGCTGCGGGCGAGAAGGCTGAGGCGGCGAAGTATTATGCGGAGTTGCTGAAGTCTACCGATGGTGGAGCTGGGTCGGCGCGGCCGGAGTTTGCGCACGCGAAGAGCTTTGTGGCGGAGACGGAGCAGGCGGCGGATTAGATTCTGATTGAGGAGAGCGCGGTGGCGAAGAGTCGGCGATTGGTGGAGACACGATCGGCTGCAGAGATCTTTGCTGTGAATGAGCGCGCGAATCAGATGCTGCTTGCAGGGTTGGATGCGGAGGCGTGGAGAGCGAAGCCGGCGGGTGGGGTTCGGACGATTGCGGCGATCTTCACGCATGTGCACAATGTGCGAGCGAAGTGGGTGCGGTTGAATGCTCCACAGGTGGAGGTGCCGGCGCAGCTGAGGTGGGCGAGTTGTTCGCAGGATGAGGCGCGGGTGGGATTGGCGGAGAGTGCTGCGCGTTGTGAGGAGATGCTCGCGTTGGTGGCCGGTGGTGAGGTGAAGGAGTTTCTTCGCGATGGGTGGGCGGGGGCTTGGCCTTTGGCGGCGGGGTCGGCGGGGATGGAGGTGGTTTGTTACATGGTGGCGCATGAGGCGCATCATCGCGGGCAAGTGTCGATGCTGGCCCACCAGATGGGGTTTGGGCTGCCGAAAGATGTGATGTATGGGATGTGGAGTTGGGAGAGGCTGTGGGATCGATAGATCGGGAGGGTTGGTTTCGTCATCTACTTCTATAGCGATTGGCTGGTTTTCTAGAGGAGTGTTATGGCGTTTCGGATGGAGAAGTTGCGGCAGCTTTGGCGGTTGGTGCGGGAGAGTCATGCGCAGCCGCTGATGGGTGAGGCGCGCAAGCCGGCTGCTTTGGGGGCTGAGGAGCAGGCTGTCACATTCATTGGGCATTCGTCATTTCTGGTGCAGATGAAGGGGCTGGGGGTATTGATTGATCCGGTGTTTGCGAAGCGGCTGATCTTGTTGCGGCGGCAGCGGAGGGCCGGGGTGCGGGTGAAGGACTTGCCGGCGATCGATGCGGTGCTGTTGACGCATGCGCATATGGATCATCTGAATCGGCCTTCGTTGCGGGCGGTGGTTAGGGAGATGCGGCGGCGGGGACGCGTGGCTCCGGTGGCCGTGGTGCCGAATGGGGTGGCTGATTTGGTGGCGGACCTTGGGTTTTCGAAGGTTGTGGAGTTGACGTGGTGGGAGTCGGCTGAGGTGGAGGGGCTGAAGGTTACGGCTACGCCGGCGCGGCATTGGGGGGCGCGGATGTTCAAGGATACGCATCGCGGGTTTGGGGGGTATGTGCTGGAGGCGCTCGGGGCGGAAGCGATCTACCATTCGGGCGATACGGCCTATTTTGATGGGTTCAAAGAGATTCGGCGGAGGCTTGAGCCGAAGATTGCGCTGCTGCCGATTGGCGCTTATTTCCCGGATAGCTATCGGAGCGTGCACACAAGTCCGGAGGAGGCGCTGCAGGGGTTTCTGGATGTGGGTGCTGAGACGATGGTGCCGATGCACTACAACACCTTCAAGCTGGGGAGAGAGCCGATGGAGGAACCGTTGGCGAGGTTGTTGACGGCGGCGGAGAGTGCGGGGGTGTTGGGAAAGGTTGAGGTGTTGGCGGAGGGGGAGCGATTGCTGGTGGGTGGTGAGGTGAGGACGGCGGTTGCTGGTGGTAGGGCGGGTGCGCTCAGGCCCGCAGTGGGTGGGCCTGAAGTTTATTCGGTGGGGTAGGCCACGGAGAGCAATGGCTTTGACGCAAAGGGCGCAAAGGTAGCCAAGTTTCGCGACGTAAGAACGGGCAACGGCAACAGCAATTCTCTCCGCTGCGCATCACGGAGACAGCAGCGTGATGCTCTGGTCGAGATGACAGGGTTTCGGGTGAGGTCAACTCACATCTACGAGGCGAGACCTGGGTCACCGGCGGTGAGATTTCGGGGTTAGGATTCGTGGCCCAGAGCCAGGTCGATGAGGGTTTTTTCTTCGAGGGCGTGGGCTTTGGCGGAGCCGGTGGCGGGGCTGGCGGCGGCGGTGCGCTTGACGCTTAGAACGGCGCGGTCTCCGGCTACGCGGCGTAGCTGGGGAATGACGTAGGAGAGGGGGCCCATGTTGGCGGGCTCTTCCTGGACCCAGACGACCTCTGTCGCAGAAGGATGCTGCGCGAGGGCGGCGTGGAGCTCTTCTTCGGGGAAGGGATAGAGCTGCTCGAGGAAGATGATGGCTACGTCTGTGAGTTTGCGCTTGTCGCGCTCGACGCGGAGGTTATGGCCGATTTTGCCGGTGCAGACGAGCAGGCGATGAGGGTTGGTGACGGAGTTGTCGGGGAGAACGTTTTGGAAATGGTCAAGCGTTAGGTCCGCGACGGGGGACATTGCGTCTGGGTGGCGGAGCATGGATTTGGGGGTGAAGACGATGAGGGGCTTGCGCCACTTGCGCATGGCCTGGCGGCGGAGGAGATGGAAGAACTGCGCGGCGGTGGAGGGTTGCGCGACCTGGATGTTGTCCTGCGCGGCGAGTTGGAGGTAGCGCTCTACGCGGGCGCTGGAGTGTTCGGGACCCTGGCCTTCGTAGCCGTGGGGGAGCAGCATGACGAGGCCTGAGAGGAGGCCCCACTTGGCTTCGCCGGCGGAGAGGAACTGGTCGATGATGATCTGGGCGCCGTTCGCAAAGTCGCCGAACTGGGCTTCCCAGAGGACGAGGGCTTCTGGGTAGTCGCGGGAGAAGCCGTACTCGAAGCCGAGGCAGGCGGCTTCGGAGAGGAGGGAGTTGTAGACGGACCAGCGGCCCTGGTTGGGGCCGAAGTTCCAGAGCGGGGAGAAGCGGGTTTCGGTTTCGATGTCGATGAGGACGGAGTGGCGCTGGTTGAAGGTGCCGCGCTGGGAGTCCTGGCCGGAGAGGCGGACGGGCGTGCCGGCTTTGAGGAGCGAGGCGTAGGCGAGGAGCTCGGCCATGCCGTAGTCGATGGGTTTCTTGCCGGTGCCCATTTCGACGCGCTGCTCGAGCAGCTTCTGGACTTTGGGGTGGATGTGGAAGCCTGCGGGCGCGGTGGTGAGGGCGGTGGTGAGCGCGGCGATCTCGGCTGCGTCGATGCCGGTGCGGGGGTTGTCGTCCGGGCGCAAAGGGCCGCCGTAGTAGGGCTTCCAGTAGTCGCGGATGTCGAAGAGTTTGGGCTTGCGGTTGGCTGCCGTGGCGGCCTTCTGCTCTTCGAGGAACTTGCCCTGGGAATAGGCGATTTCTTCCGCGGGATTGACGCCGATTTGCTTGGCGTAGAGCTGGTAGAGGGGTGGGTGGTCCTTGATTTTGGCGTAGCGGAGGGGCTGGGTGACGGTGGGGTCGTCGACTTCGGAGTGGCCGTGGCGGCGGTAGCCGATGAGGTCGATGACTACGTCGGAGTGGAAGGTCTGGCGGTATTCTGCGGCGAGGGCGGCGATGCGGACTACGGCCTGGGGGTCTTCGGCGTTGACGTGGAAGATGGGGATGGGCAGGCGCTTGGCGAGGTCGGAGGCGAAGCGCGAGGAGTTGGATTCGCCGGGGAGGGCGGTGAAGCCGAGAAGGTTGTTGACGATGACCTGGATGGTTCCGCCGATGTTGTAGCCGTGGAGGGTCGCCAGGTTAAGGGATTCGGCCCAGATGCCCTGGCCGGCGAAGGCGGCGTCGCCGTGGATGATCATGGGGAGGACCTGGCGGCGAGCTTCGAGGAAGTCTTCCCGGGTGCGGTTGCGGGCAAGGCGTTCCTGGTAGGCGCGGGCGCGGCCCATGATGACGGGGTCGGCGGCTTCGAGGTGGCTGGGGTTCGAGGCGAGGTGGAGGTGGACGGTTTTTCCGGTAGCGGTGAGGAAGTCGCCGGTGGCGCCGATGTGGTATTTGACGTCGCCGCCGCCGAGGGTGCTGCGGGGGTCGACATCTTCGAACTTGGTGAAGATGTCGCGGGAGGGACGGCCGACGGTGTTGACCATGACGTTGAGGCGGCCGCGGTGGCTCATGGCGAAGATGGAGCGGTTGACGCCTAGCTCGGCCGCGGTGGTAAAGAGCTGGTCGAGGAAGGGGATGAGGGCGGTCAGGCCTTCGAGGGAGAAGCGCTTGGTGCCGAGGTAGCGCTGCTGGATGACCTGCTCGAAGAGGTCGGCGCGGAGGAGGTCGGTGAGGATACGGGCGGGCTCGATGGTGGGGGTGGCGTAGGGGGAGGCGGGATCCGATTCGAGGCGCTGCTGGATCCAGGCGCGTTTTTCGGCGGAGGGGATGTGCATGAACTCGGCGCCGATGGAGGAGGCGTAGATGCGGCGCGCGGCCTGGGTGTCGGGGGAGTCTTCGTCGGGGAGGGGGTCGGAGGTGGGGAAGGGGGCGGGGGGGAGGAGTTGGCCGAGGGGGTCGAGGGAGGCCTGGAGGTAGCCCCAGCGGCGGAAGAGATCGAAGGTTGTTTCGCGGGTGGTTTGTTCTTGTGAGGTGGCAGGCATGCACTTATAGGATGTCACGCGGGCGGGTTTTGACCCAAGTTGGGACGAAGGGATGGAAAGGCTTGGCTTGTGATCCATATCACAGACGGGTCTTATTGCAAGGCGTCAGGATGAAGTTGTTGGAGGATTCCCGGATGCCATTGAACTCTCTCCCAGAGGCTGCGCAGGAGTCGTACCCGACGCCTTGTTCCTGCGCCGGACCGTGTGCTGGATATGGAACTCGAACGGGCTGCCCGTCGCTGCTGGTGCTGGCGACGCTGGATAAGGCCAAGAAAGAGCTAGCTGCTTCTTCGGACGAGGAGGCAGCTGCGTAGAGATTGATCTTCAAACCAGTGAATTTTACTGTCGGCAGGACGGTAACTACTGGTCGCTGAAGCTCTATTCGGGATTCTCTTGGGAGAAAGGATCTCAGGATAGAGAAGTTGCCGCTCGAGGTCCCTCTCGAGCGGCAACTGGATTTAACGGGATTGGTGGGTTGCGGCTGAGGAATAGTGTCTAGCAGTAGCGGACTTCGAGCTGGTCGGGGTTATTGAGGGTCATGCGGGTCGGGGTCTGGTGGATAAGGCCTTCGCTGCGAAAGCGAGTGAGGAGGCGACTGACGGTTTCGCGGGAGAGGCCAGCCATGCTGCCGAGCTCCTCGTGGGTGAGTTGCATGCGGAAGGAGATGGGGAGGTGGGAGGGAGCGGGGGCGTTGTCGAGGTCGTTCTTGCGTGCCCAGTCGAGGAGGGTACTGGCGAGCTTGCCGGCGGCGGAGGTGTGGAGGGCAAGTCGGCGAGCGGAGAGGACGGCGCCGTTGTAGTCGCGGACGATGGCCTGAGAGATGGAGAGGCTGACTTCGGGGTGGGCTTTGAGGAAGCGAATGAAGTCTTCGCGGGGGATGGATTTGATGATGGAAGGGGTGAGGGTTTCTGCGGTGACGCGATAGAGAGCGTGCTGGAGCAGGGCGGCGAGTCCGAGGAAGTCGCCCGGTACGGCGATGCGGAGGAGGAAGAGCCGGCCATCGAGAGACGATGTGACCAGCTTGACGCGGCCCCTGTGCACAAGGAGGACGTGGTCGGCGGGGTAGCCTTCGCGGATAAGGACGTCATGCGCGGGCCGGTGGCTGCAGATGCCCAGGTCGTGGAAGTCGCGCAGGGCTGTGACCGAGAGCGAGGAAAAGCACTCAGGGCTGAACGTCGAGCAGTGTGGACAGCCGCACGGAGAAATCGGGGGCCTCCCTCGGACTCAACAAAGGAATGAAGGTTGGCTAAGAGTATACCCAGAAGATGTTCTTTTCGCGATCCAACAGAACATAATTCGAAGATTTGCACATTGATTTGGGTTGGAGACGACGGGCGGTGGAGGCGGGAGGCCAGCTGTGGGGGCTGCGTGGTAGTCTGCGGAGCATGTCTGAACATAACTACCGCCAGCGTGGCGGAGGCCGCTCCCAGGGTTTTTCGTCCATCACTTCTTCACAAACACAGCATTCGCAAGGGGCCCACGGGGGTTCGCAGGCGGCGCATGACGGACTCGGCGGAGGGTTTAACCTGGCGCAGTCGGCGCTGGATGAGATGCATGCGGCGGGATTTCGGCCGGAGTTCGGGCCAGGGGTCGATCAGCAGACGACGGCGATCGAGAAGGCGCTGGCGCAGCTGACGCCTTCGCCGGGAGTGGAGGACTTGCGGGCGCTGGGGTGGTCGTCGATTGATAACGACACATCGAAGGACCTGGATCAGATTGAGGTAGCGGACCGCGTGGCGGGTGGGATCAGGCTACGCGTGGCGATTGGGGATGTGGCGGCGGCGGTGGAGAAGGGAAGCCCGATCGACCAGCATGCGCAGGCACAGACGCAGACGATTTATACGGCGGTGAAGAATTTTCCGATGCTGCCGTTGGAGTTGTCGACGGGCGTGACGAGCTTGAATGAAGCGGGCGACCGGCAGGCGGTGATGATGACGTTCACGGTGGGGCCGGATGGGGAGATGCTGGATGAAGGCGTGAGCCTGGCGCTGGTGAGGAATCGGGCGCAGCTTGCGTACTCGCGGGTGGGGCCGTGGCTGGAGAATACGGCGGCGGGAGTGGTGGATGACGACGTGATGTCGCTGCGGTCGGATAGTGCGCGGGAACATGATGCGGATGCTTCGCTGGTGACAGCGCCCGGGGCGCTGGGGGCGAACTGGCTGGTGGATCAGTTGAAGATGCAGGATGAGGGAGCGCAGGCGCTGCATGCGGCGCGCGTGAAGACTGGGGCGCTGGAGTTTCATCGGGCTGAGGCTGATCCCGTGGTAGTGGATGGGCGCGTGATTGCGGTGCATGAGGCGATTCAGAATCGCGCGATGCATTTGATTGAAGACCTGATGGTGGCGGCCAATGGGGTGATGGCGAGGGCGCTGCGCAAGGGTGGGCGCAGCGGATTGCAACGTGTGGTCTTGATCCCTGCGCGGTGGGACAGGATGGTGGCGCTCGCGGCGCAGCATGGAGGAACATTGCCGGCGGAGCCGGACTCCGCGGAACTGAATACGTTCATGGCGGGGCAGTATCGGACGGACCCGATCCATTTTCCGGATCTGGCGGTGGCGATGATCAAGCTGATGGGGCCGGGCCAATACATGCTGATGCGGCCGGATGATGATCCGACAGGGCACTTTGCGCTGGCGGCGAGGGACTATACGCACTCGACTGCGCCGAACAGAAGGTTTCCGGATTTGGTGACGCAGAGGGTGCTGCATGCGATGGCGAAGGGAGAGCCGGCGCCTTATAGCGATGCCGAGCTGTCTGCGATTGCGGCGCACTGCAATGATGCGGACAAGGCGCTGCGGAAGATTGAGCGCGACATGCAGAAGCGCGTGGCGGCGGTGGCGATGGCGTCGCATATTGGCGAGGTGTTTGCGGGCGTGGTGACGGGGTCGAGCGACAAGGGTGTGTATGTGCGCGTGATTCAGCCGCCGTTTGAGGGAAGGGTGATCCAGGGAGAGCAGGGACTGGATGTCGGCGACAAGGTAAGCGTGAAGTTGCTGCATACCGATCCGGCGCGGGCGTTTATTGATTTCGCGAAGGTGGGGATGAGGACGGTTGCCGCGGCGAATGCCGGGGCCGGAGGAAAGGCTTCCTCGGCGGCTAAAGCCGGATCTTAAATTTGGTGTTTATGGCGGGACTGAAGTCCCGCCCCTTCGAGATTGTTGCGCGGGTTTGGCGTGCGTTATCCCATCCGTCCGCCAGAGCAGGGACGAACGGGGCATCGGTTTCCGCGTCAGGACCAAAGGTCTTTGCGGAGAAAGATGGTGGCTTGGGAGTTCTGGTTGTAGCGTGGGCAATCGGTGTAGCCGCGGCGATGGTACATGGTGACGGCGGCCTGGAAGTTGTCCTTGCTGTCGAGATAGATCCAGCGGAGGTTGGAGGCGCGGGCGGTTTCTTCCAGCGCGTCCATGAGGCGTGCGGCGATGTTGTGGCCGCGGAACTCGGGTAGGACGAATAGGCGCTTGCACTCGGCGGCTTGGGGGATGAAGTCGAGCGGACGGTATAGGACGCAGCCTGCGATCTCTGCGAGAGTGGTGGGCGTGGCGGAAAGTTCGGCTAAGAAGAAGCCGTAGGGGTGTTGGTGGAGAGTTGCGTTGAGGGATTGCTCGTCTTCAGTGTGGTGGACGTCTCCTTCGCTGTAGTAGCGCTGAAGGAGAGCGTGCAGGGCGGGGAGATCGCTAGCGGTGGCGCGGCGGATATTGAGCGATGGAAACCCACTCATGACGATGAGACCGTCATGAATGTGGCACCCGGCTTTATTTGCCGGCGGTTCATTCTCTAGACCCAGTCGCCTTCGCGCATGAGGGGTTCGGCGGTGCCGTTGGCGGAGATGCCGTCGACGTTCATGGTGGGGCCGCCGATCATCCAGTCGACGTGGATAAGGCTGTCGTTGGCGCCGAGGGCTGAGAGCTGTTCTTTGGACATTTTGTCGCCGCCGATAAGGCAGGTGGAGTAGGCCTGGCCGAGGGCGATGTGGCTGGCGGCGTTCTCGTCGAAGAGGGTGTTCCAGAAGAGGATGCCGGACTGGGCGATGGGAGAGTTGTGGGGGACGAGCGCTACTTCACCGAGCTGGCGCGCGCCTTCGTCGGTGGAGATGAGCTTGTTGATGGCGGCTTCGCCGGCGGTGGCGTGGGCTTCGACGATGCGGCCGTCTTTGAAGGTGCAGCGGATGTTTTCGATCAGTGTGCCCTGGTGCGAGAGCGGCTTGGAGGCGGAGACGTGGCCGTTGACGCGGGCCTTATGCGGGGTGGTGAAGCACTCTTCGGTGGGAATGTTGGCGTTGCAGTAGAAGCCGTTGCTGGCAGTTGAGCCGCCGCCGGCCCAGAGGTGCTGGTCGGCTAGACCTACGGTGAGGTCGGTTGCGTTGTCGGGGGTGAAGAAGCGGAGGGAGTGGTAGCGCTTGTGATTGAGGAAGTCGACGCGCAGGGTGAGGTTGGCGTTGTGCTGCTTCCAGTCGGCGATGGGATCTTCGCCAGTGATGCGCGAGGTGTAGAAGATGGCTTCCCAGAGATTCGAGAGGGCGAGTTCGGGCGGATCGTTAGGGAAGACGAGCGCGGCCCAGGCGGGCGTGGCGGCGGCAACGATGGTCCAGTTGATGGCGAAGCGGGTGATGAGCTCCATGGCGGGCTTGTAGGCGACGGACATGGCGGTGTTGGCGCGTGAGACCTTGGAGGGATCCTGGCCAGCGAGGAGCGCGGGGTTGGCGCCGGTGATGCCCATGCGGGCGGCGTTGGATTTGTAGGCGGCGGCGAGCGCGTCGTAGTACCAGGTGGGGGCGTAATCGAAGGAGGCGTCGGGTGCGTGCTGGTAGCGGGCGAGGGTGGCGGCGTCGTCGGCGTAGAAGGTGGTGACGAGCTTGGCGCCGGCTTTGTAGGCCTGCTCGGTGATGCGGCGAACGAGGGGAACGGCCTCGATGGGAGCGGTGATGACGAGCTCCTGATCGGGCTGGAGGCCGGCGCCGATGCGGACGGCGACTTCGGCGAGGCGGTCGAGCTTGTGTTCGAAGGGGAGGAGAGCGAAGGGGGTGTGCGCGAGGGCGGTTGCAGAACTCATAGTGCAAGGGTAGGCGGAGGGCGCGATGGATGCAACCCTGGGAGGGATGGCGCGAGGAGTATTAGAGCTGGGTGAAGACTTCGTGGAAGTCGTGGACGCCGGTGTGGGTGGAGAGCCATTCGGCGGCGCGGACGGCGCCTTCGGCAAAGGGGCGGCGAGACTTCGACTCGTGGGTGAGGATGAGGCTGTCGCAGGGGCCGGTGGCGATGAGGGAGTGGACGCCTTCGACGTCGCCGGTGCGGTGCGAGGTGATGGGGGCGAGGTTGTTCTGGCTGGAGGGGTGGCCGTCGATGACGCCGAGGACGACGTCGCGGAGGGTTAGGGCGGTGCCGCTGGGTGCGTCGAGTTTGCTGACGTGGTGGGTCTCGGAGATGGTGAAGGTGTAGCCCGCGTCCTTAAGGGTTGCGGTCATCTCTTTGGAGAGCTTGAGCATCATCTGCATGCCGATGGAGAAGTTGGTGCCGTAGAGGAGAGAGGTTTTGTTCCGGTCGGCCAGGGTGCGGATTTCGGAGAGGTGGTCGTGCCAGCCGGTGGTGCCGATGACCATGGGGAGGTGATGCGGGAGGCAGGCGCGCATGTTGGCGACGACGGCTGCGGGGGTGGTGAAGTCAATGGCGGCGTCGAAGTCTTTGAGGAAAGCCGAGGTGAGGGCGGAGGCGTTTTTGTTTTCGCTGGAGGCGAGAACGCGGACGGCGTGGCTGCGCTCCGAGGCTACTTCTGCGACGAGGCGGCCGGTCTTGCCGGCGCCGAGGATGAGGATGCGCATGAGGCTAGTTTAGTCCTGATGCGTGGTCGCTAATCGCAACCTGCACGTGAACTTGCGGAGATTCTATGCCTGGTCCATGGCCGCGACGCGGGCTTCGATGTCGAAGATGGTGGGGTCGGGGTTGGCGAAGAATTTTTTGTGGAGGGAGCGGAGGGCTTCTTCGACGTCTTCTTCGTTCACCATGAAGCTCATGTTGATTTCGCTGGCACCCTGCGAGATCATGCGCACGTTGACGTGGGAGATGGAGGAGAAGACCTGGCCAGAGATGCCCGGATTTCCACGAATATCCTCGCCTACTAAACAGATGAGGGCTTTGTTGCCTTCGTACTTTACGTCAGCGATCTTGTTAAGGTCGGCGGAGATGGCGGGGAGGGCTTCTTTGCTGTCGACGGTGACGGAGACGGAGATTTCTGATGTCGAGACCATATCGATGGCGCAATGGTGCTTGTCGAAGATGGCGAAGACGGCGGCGAGGAAGCCGTGGGCGAGGAGCATGCGGCTGGCGACGATGTCGATGATAGTGAGTTTCTTTTTCGCTGCGATCGACTTGAACGGGCTGGCGCAGGGTGGAGGCGTGGCGGTGATCTTGGTGCCTTCGTTGTCGGCGTTCCGGGAGTTGAGGACGAAGACGGGAATGTTCTTCTGGACTGCGGGGAGGATGGTTGCGGGGTGCAGGACTTTGGCGCCGAAGTAGGCCAGCTCGGCGGCTTCTTCGAAGCTGATGGTTTTTACGCGCAGGGCTTCGGGGACGATGCGCGGGTCGGTGGTCATGATGCCGTTGACGTCGGTCCAGATTTCGATGGCGCCGGCGTGGAGGGCTCCGCCGACGATGGCGGCGGTATAGTCGGAGCCGCCGCGGCCGAGGGTGGTGGTGATGCCTTCGCAGGAGCCGATGAAGCCGCCCATAACGGGGACGCGATTGAGTTCGATGAGGGGAAGGACCTGCTGGGTGAGCGCGGCGTCTATGGCTTGATCGTTGGGCGCTGCTTTGCCGTAATGGTTGTCGGTGAGGATGACAGTGCGCGCGTCAACGTGGGTGCTGGCGATGGATTGTTGCGCGAAGGCTGCGGTAACGAGGACGGATGAGAGGCGTTCGCCGAAGCTGACTACGTTGTCGGAGGTGCGGGGTGTGAGTTCGCCGACGGCGGAGATGCCACGAAGGAGATCGTCGAGGGTGTCGAAGTCGTGATGGATATTGAGTTGGAGCGAGGTGAGGCGGTCGCCGTGGATGTCGGAGTTGGTGACAAGTTCGGCAGCGGTGTTGAGATGGCGGGTGCGGAGGGCGTCGGAGAGCTTGAGGGCTTCTTCGCGGTCGTTGCGGCCGGCTGCTGCTGCGGCGGCGAGGAGCGTGTCGGTGACTTTCGACATCGCGGAGACTACGACGATGGGGCTGAGGTTTTTGCGCAGGCGCGAGGCTACGATGGAGGCGGTGCGAAGGATGGCGGTGGCGTCCTCTACGGAGGTTCCACCGAATTTCATGACGACGATGTGGTCGCGTGGTGTGCTCATGCGGGCGCCCCGGCTGCTACGAGGGCGTCGGCCTGCTGCTTGCCGGAGGCGATGGGTGGGAAGGCGCGGAAGTCGAACTTGCCCATGACTGCGAGAATTTCGGCGTTGAGCAGGGCTGCGCCGGCGGCTCCGCGGATGGTGTTGTGCGAGAGCAGGGTGAACTTCCAGTCAAAGAGGGAGCAGGGGCGAAGACGGCCGACGGTAGTGGCCATGCCGTTGCCGCGCATGAGGTCGAGGCGGGGCTGGGGGCGCGTGTCTTCTGGCGCGTACTCGACTGGGTAGAGCGGCGCGGACGGGAGATGAAGGCCGTCGAGACCCTGGCCGTGGAGGGGCTGGAAGTCGGACCAGGCGGAGAGGATTTCTTCGTGGGTGGCGGGTTTGCGGAGCTTGATGCTGACGCATTCAGTGTGGCCGTCGAGTACAGCTACGCGGTTGCAGTGCGCGGAGAGCGTGAGCGGTGCGGGGTTGAAGCCGGTGTTGGAGGCGGTGCCGAGGAGCTTGGCTACTTCTTCCTGAAGCTTCTCTTCTTCGTTCTTGATGTAGGGGATGATGTTGCCGAGGATGTCCAGCGAGGCTACGCCGGGATAGCCGGCGCCGCTGACGGCCTGGAGGGTGGAGACGAAGAGCTTGTCGATGCCGAAACGGGCTTCGAGCGGTGCCAGAGGCAGGACGAGGCCGATGGCGCAGCAGTTGGGGTTGGTGACGATGTAGCCGCCGGATCGCTTGCGTGTGGGTTGGTGTTCGATGAGGGCCAGGTGTTCGGCGTTGACCTCGGGGACGACGAGAGGGACGTCGGGGGCCATGCGGAAGGCGGAGGAGTTGGAGATGACGGCGCAGCCGGCGGCGGCGAAGAGCGGCTCGAGCTCTTTCGCGATGGGCGCGTCGATGGAGGAGAAGATGATGCGGGGAAGGTCTGGGCCTGCGAGGTCTGGGGTGTTGGGCTGAAGGACCATGCGCGCGATGCGCTCGGGCAGGGGCGTGTCGAGGCGCCACGCGCAGGCTTCGGCGAAGGTCTTGCCGGCGCTGCGGTCGCTGGCGGCGAGCCAGGTGATGTTGAACCAGGGATGGTTTTCGAGAAGCTGGATGAATCGCTGACCGACCATGCCGGTTGCGCCGAGAATGCCTACATTACGCCGTTCCATCTTCTAAGGATAGCAAGATGGAACGGGCGTGTCAGTGACTATGCGAGTTGGCAAGTGAGCGGCTTAGTCGACGTAGGTGACGCGGCGGCGGGAATAGACGCGGGAACCGCCGCCTCCCCAAGCGCAGAGCAGGGCGATGACGTGGATGAGGAACCAGAGGCCGATGCCTTGATCCTGATAGATCCAGAAGAGGATCAGGAGGCGTGGGACGAGCAGGGCTACGATGACGGGGATGATGCCGACGACGGGCGGGATGTACTGCGTCATGCTGTGCTGGAACCACGCGACCACGATGCAAATGCGCGGAAGGAAAAGGGAGAGAACAAGAAACCACAGCGGGATGGAGTGGGTAGCTAGGTCGAGATGGACGTTCATGAGGGTGCTGGCTCCTGGGCATGCGACGTGCGGTTTTTAACGCACCTGTCTACTGTGTGCTGTAACGATACTCCCGGTTGGATGCTATTTGGCGGTGAAAGTGAAGCTTGCCTGGGCAGCCGATTTCGCAGGGACCGTTATCTGGACGTCTTTCTCGCCGAGTTTTTCGTGCACGGCGGCGAGGGTGTAGGTGCCGGGCGGAACTCCGGTGATGGTGAATTTGCCGTCGGGGCCAGTGATGGCGAACCAGGGATTGGGAGCGACGTTAATGAATGCGCTCATCCAGGGATGGTTGTTGCAGCGGACGGGAAGCATGACTTCGGGTGTGGAGAAGACCTGGGTGCGGGAAGCGCTGTTGGCGGGCTCGGAGATGTCGAGGGAGGGGTTGCCGGGCTGGTCGGGGATGGTGTGGACGTTATGGACCGTGGCGTCGGAGTTGCTGAAGATGACGGATCCGCCTTGCTGAACGGCGATGACGTGCGGGGAGAAGCGGCAGCCCTTCTGGTTGAGCGGGACGGACGGAGCCATGGGGATGGCGGTGTAACTGGGTGCTCCGGACTTGATGTAGATGTAGACGTTGGCCAGGTACTGGTTGGTGACGATGATCTGCTCGGTGAGGTTCGTGAGGTTGGGGAGATTGCAGGCGGGGTCGGCTGACATGTCGATGGGGATGCGCGCAGGGGGTTGGCCATCGAAGCGGACGACTCCGGAGATGGTGCCGGCGGTGGCGGGATTGACGGGCGGCGCGATCGGGAGTGCGGGTGAGGCAGGGGTGGTCGGGGCAGCGGGAGCGGGTGCGTGCTTACAGCCGATGAGGACGAGCGCGCAGAGGAGGAGAGCGGAGGTGCGAGGCATCACCATACTCCTTGGATGCTGGGGTGGAATTAACGAGGGTTGGGGCGCTTGTTGCGAGAATCTTTGCCGCCGAGGAGACCTTCGAGTTCGATCTTGAATTCGTTGACGTCCTTGAAGTCGCGATAGACGCTGGCGAAGCGAATGTAGGCTACGGTGTCGATGTCTTTGAGGCGCTGCATGATGAGTTCGCCGATGGAGGACGTCGAGCGCTCGCGTTCGGGCGAGTCGATGACGAAGGATTCTACGGCGTCGACGATCTCCTGCATCTGGGTGACGGAGACTTTGCGTTTCTGGCAGGAGTGGAGCAGGCCGGTGAGGACCTTCTGGCGATCGAAGTTTTCGCGGCGACCGTCTTTCTTGACGACCATGTAGGGGATTTCGTCGAGGCGCTCGTAGGTGGTGAAGCGCTTGTTGCAGCGTTCGCACTCGCGGCGCCGACGGATGGAGTCGGCTTCCTTGCTCTCGCGGCTATCGATGACCTTGTCTTCAGTGAAGCCGCAGTATGGACATTTCATAAGAACCGATTTTAGTCCTGCGGTCTTGCACTGACGGCGAGCGTTGGATTCGTGGGTGCTAGGGAGCAGGGGCGGAGGCGGCTTCCCGGAGGGTGATGCCTTCCAGGTGGGCGGCGATGAAGCCGCCGGGGATCACGGCCAGGGTTGCGACGACGAGGAGGACGACTCCGCAGGCGGTGGCTGTTTCGAGAGGAACGTTGAAGAAGCCGTGGAGCGTGGCGGCAAGGATGGCAATTTGAGTGAACCAGCCGAGGATGGGGAGCTGGATCAGGGAGCCGCCCAGGCCGGTGGCGAGAAGGAGCATGGTGGCGGCAAAGCTGAGGTTGGCGAGTGAGGGCGTGGCGCGGAAGGAATGGACACCTTCGAGGTACATGAAGGCGATGACCAGCCACATGCCGACGGAGATGCCGAGCGCGGAGAGGAACTCGCTGACGGTTGAGACGATGCGCAGGCCGTGGCTGAACTCGTGAATGCGCTCGGAGGTGGCGTGGGCGAGATTTTCGGAGAGCGGACGGAGAAGGCTGGCGGCGATGCGGGCGACTTGCTTGCCGGCGAAGCGAAGGGAGAGAGCGAAGGCAGCGAGGAACAGGGTTGCGGCGAGAGAGAGAATTCCTGCGCGGGCGAAGGCTTCGTGGTGCGGCATGTTGCGCGGAGCGAAGGCGAGGGTCGCCGAGAAGATGATGGCGGCGGCGGCGAGGTCGAAAGCACGCTCGATGGAGTAGACGGCGAGCTGGGTGGCGACGGGGGTCTTGAGGCGGCGGGCGATGAGGTAGGGGCGGCCGAGGTCGGCGAAACGGCCGAAGAGCGCGACGATGGTGAAGCCGATGAGCTGGGGAGGCAGCATCTGGCGCGTAGTGGTCTTATGTAGCGGGGCGAGGAGAACAGCCCAGCGCCAGGCACGCAGCCAGTAGCCGAAATAGGTACAGGCAAAGGCGATGAGGATGTACAGCGGAGAGACGGAACGAAGCTGGTGACCGAGGGACTTCCAGTCAAACGAGGCGTGGGTGCGGGAGAGCCAGACGATCAGTACGAGCAGAACCAGCACGACCGGAATCATGGTGCGGGGAGCGAAGAGGCTTTTTTTTGCGGAGGTCTGCGGTGGGACGCTGGAGACGTCGGGCGAGAGGTCAGGAGAAGGCATTAGCGGGAGCCGAGGGAGGCTGTGGCCAGAGATGTGGTGGGAGATTGCGTCGGCGCATGCGCGGAGATTCCGTGCTCAATGGCGAGCTTGCGGCGCTTGAACTCATTCATCACGCGAACGACGTAGGCGCGGGTCTCTGCATAGGGGGGAATGCCATGATAACGATCGACGGCGGCAGGGCCTGCGTTGTAGGCAGCGAGCGCGAGGGCCAGGCCGTGGGTGTCGTTGTTGGGGTCGTAGCGGTCGAGGAGCTGATCGAGATAGGTGGTGCCGCCGGCGATGTTCTGGTCGGGCTGGAAGGCGTCGTTGACACCGAGCTGGTGGGCGGTGCCGGGCATGAGCTGCATGAGGCCGCGGGCTCCGGTGCGCGAGACGGCGTTGGGGTGGAAACCGCTTTCGGCGCGAATGACGCTGGCGAGGAGGTCAGCATCAATGTGGTGCTGGGCACCGGCGGCGGTGATGAGCTCGGGAACGTTGGGGGCTGCGAACGCAGTGGAGGCGACGGAGGGAGGCAGAGGAGGGTCAGGGAGGGTTTCGATGGTGGCGATGGACTGGCGCGAGAGATCGATGAAGTCGGATGCCTGAGCGGTAAGGAAGAGGCGAATGTGGGAGTCGTCGATGGGCTCGTAGCGGGCGCAGTCGTAGGAGAAGCCGTTGCGTAACGTGACGCGTTGAAATGCGTCCGCACTTTTGCACAGGAAAGTTGCGAGAAGGAATGTGGAACCTAAAAAGATACGTGTTAGGCGGTGAATGTGCACTGTTTATGAGACTATCATCGCGTTGATCCGGGTAGCAAAGAGATCGCGACTTCCTAGAAGCTTCCACCTGAACTGCCGATGTTGCACGTGCTGGTCTTTTCAATTGACTTTCAGGAGTTAACAGTTATGCGATGCCCGACCTGCCAGAAGGGTCGTATGTTTCGTTCGAAGCAGACGAGCTTCGAACGGCTGCTATACAGCCGACTGGGGTTGTATCCGTGGCGATGCGCTGCGTGCATGAGTCGCAAGATGTTGCGGGCTCGTGAGGAACAGCAGGCGAAACCTTCGCCGATCTGGACTGGCTGAGTGGCTTTTGTTTCAGGGTTTGAGCCCTACGAGCGGCTTAGACTGGGACGTGGCTCAGTACGGATTCAATCGCGACGGCAACACCATCCTCATCATTTGGGGGGACGATATTCCATCCGCTGGCGGAGGCTAGAGCCTTGAGGTCGTCAGGTGCGTTGGACATGAGGGCGGCGTGGCCTGCGAGACCAAACATGGCGACATCGTTCCAGTTGTCGCCAATGGCGAGGATGTCAGCTGGGGTATGGCCGCGGAGCGCTGCGAGGTGGTCGAGGGCAGAGGCCTTGGAGCAGCCGGCGGGCAGAATATCCAAGAGAGTGAGATCTGTTTCGGGGTAGGTGGTGCGGTGGAGCGCGACCTCTGCGTTGGGGGACTCGGTCTCGCCGACTGCGGTTACGAGCGGGTGCTGATTGAGCAGGGCTTCGGCTTCCTGCATACGGCCGATGGGGCCGCAGAGCATCATCTGGATGGGTGGATTGGCGCCGGGTAGGAGGGCGTCTTCGATATGGGTGACCTGGGCGATGTAGCGTTCGTTGGCGCGCATCCAGCGGCCGATGCTGGAGTGGAGGTCCTCGAGGTGCTGGACGACGAGTGCGCCGCGGGAGTCGTCGCCGTCGGGGCCGGTGCGGTCGAAGGTGAGGACGAGGGTGTTGCGGTAGGGGTTCAGGTGGGAGCAGAGCCAGCGAGCGGTGGACAGTGGCAGGTGGGTGCGGTGGATGAGTTTGGAGCTGATGGTACGGATGACGGTGCCGTTGGAGCTCACGACGGCGGAGGTGGGGTGAAGGCCGAGCTCGCGGAGGACGTGCATGGCGAAGCTATGGCGGCGGCCGGTGGAGATGACGACTTCGATGCCGGCGGACTCGGCGAGCTGGAGGGCGGCGAGGTTGCGGGGACTGACGCGGCCGGAGGAGTTGAGGAGCGTTCCGTCGAGGTCGATAGCGATGAGGCGAGGCGGCATGTGCTTCTAGGGTAGCTGATGACCGTGAATAGGGCGTAACGCGATGGAGTTGGTTAGGATGTTGGCTATGCCTGCGATCGCGTATTTGGAATGCTCCCGTTGCCACCACAAACTCTCCGCTGACACGCCACAGACACTTTGCCCGCTGGATGGGGGCGTGTTGTATGTGCGCTATGACATGGATGCGCTGAAGAAGACGGCGAGGCGGGAACATGCGGCGGAGTTGGCCGCGGCGTCGGCGAAGAGTTTGGGGATGTGGCGTTATGCGGAGGTGCTGCCGAAGGTTGAGGCGGTGTCGCTGGGCGAGGGTTGGACGCCGATGTTGCAGAGCCGGCGTTATGAGGGGTTGTTGGTGAAGGAGGAAGGGGCGAATCCTACTGGGACGTTCAAGGCACGTGGGATGTCGATGGCGGTGTCGATGGCAAGGCGGTATGGGCTGCGGCATTTGGCTACGCCTTCGGCGGGAAATGCGGCAGGAGCCTTGGCGGCGTATGCGGCGGCGGCGCAGATGAAGGCGCACATCTTTATGCCGAAGGACGTGCCGTTCGCGAATTATTTGGAGGGCGTGGTGTATGGCGCGGATGTGCGGCTGGTGGATGGGCTGATCTCGGACTGCGCGCGGATGGTGGGTGAGGAGATGAAGCGGCAGAAGGAGGCGGGCGTTGCAGCGGAGGATGCGTGGTTTGATGTGTCGACGCTGAAGGAGCCGTTTCGCGTCGAGGGTAAGAAGACGATGGGCTATGAGCTGGTGGAGCAGCTGGGGTGGGCGTATCCGGATGCGGTGTTCTATCCGACCGGCGGCGGAGTGGGACTGATTGGGATGTGGAAGGCGTTTGAGGAGATGGAGGAACTGGGGTGGGTGACGGGGAAACGGCCGAGGATGTATGCGCTGCAGGCGGCCGGATGCGCTCCGATGGAGCGGGCGTTTGCGGAGGGGAAGGATGTGAGTGAGTTCTTTGTGGGGGCGGAGACGTTTGCTTCGGGGCTGAGAGTGCCGAAGCCTTATGGCGATGGCATCATTCTGGAGATTGTGCGGGAGTCGGGTGGGAAGGTGGTGGCTTCGGATGATGCGGCGATATTGGCGTCGATTCTGGATTGGGCGAAGGAGGAGGGGATCTTGCTTTCTCCGGAAGGCGCCGCGGCCACGGCGGCTTATGACACGCTGCTGGCTAGTGGGGAGATCAAGCGTGGAGAGCGGGTGGTGTTGTTCAATACCGGCGCGGGGTTGAAGTACGCTGATGTGATTGCGGAGGCGATGCACTTGCGGCGGCCGGGTTCGCTGCCGACGTCGTTGCCGGTGGGTGGGATTATTACGCCGGTGTAGGGGGAACTGGTTCTCCGGAGAGGGTGACGGAGAGTTCTACTGCGGTGCGCTCGAGGACGGAGACCTGGCGCTCGATGCGGGCGAGCTGATTGTCGGGTGGGGTCGAGGTGCTGAGGTCTGGTGGGGTCGGGAGGGTGTGGGCTTCGAGGGCTTGGGAGACGGCGTCGAGGCGCGCGGCTAAGTGAGAGATCTTGTCGACGGCGGTTGGTGTGGGCGTCCCGATGGCTGCGACGGTGGTGATGGTCTGGGTGAGGCGGCGGACGAAGGTGGTGAAGGTGAGGGCGGCCTGGTTGAGTTGTGCGGCGCGATCGCGGGTGGCGATGAGCGGGAGATTGGGTTCGAGGAGAGCGTGATCGAGGGTCTCCTCGGCCTGGTTTACGGCGAGGCCGCAGAGGCGGCGAGCTGGAGCCAAGAGGGTGCGCTCGGCTTGCACGCGGTTGTGCGAGTCAGTTGGGCTGGCGGTGCGCCAGAAGGAGATCATGGCGCGGAGATAGGCCGCGTCGGCCGCGGCGCAACGGGCAAGGAGGCGAGGGAGCTGGAGGCTTTCGAACTCGGGCCAGAGGAAGAGCATGGCGAGGACAGCGGTGAGGGCGCCGAAGGAGGTCATGCCCATGCGGACGATGGCGAAGTGCCAGTCGCGGAGGTGGGGAAGGACCATGAGGACGATGGTGGGAGTGAGGAAGAAGCAGAACCAGGCGTAGTCGACTGCGTAGAGGGCTAGGGTCAAGAAGGCGCCGATGCTGACGGCGATGAGCAGGCTGACTTCGCCGTGGATGAAGACGGCGAGGAGGGAGGCGAGGATTGCTCCGCCGACGGTGCCGAGGACGCGTTCGCCGGAGCGGCGAACGGTCTCGCCCGTGTAGGGCTGGAGGACGATGAGTGAGGTCATCGCGATCCAGTAGCTGTGGGTGATGGGCTGACCGTGAATGTGGATGAGTCCGGCGATGAGGACGTCGAAGGCGACGATGAAGGCCAGGCGAAGAGCGTGGCGGAACATGATGGAGCGCAGGTTGAGGTTGGCGAGCAGGGCGTCGAACCAGAGGAGCGGTGGATGCGGGTTGGTGAGGGCCGGCGCGTCGAGGAGGGCGATGGGTGCGCGGCGAGGCTCGATGCCGGTCCAGATGGCGCGGATGGCTTCGTAGGTGGTCTCGAAGTTGAGGAGCGCGTCGCGGAGAGCGGCGATGAGGTGGGTGGAAGGCTCTTGTGGCGTGATGAGCGCGGCTTCGAGGCGAGGCAGCGTGCGCTGGATGTTGGTGTAGAGGAAGCCTGTGGGAGCGAAGGAGGCGCCGCGATCGCGGGGGCGCTGGCGAAGCGCTGGCTCGATGGGCTCGAGCGATGCGGTGAGCCAGCCGGCGATCTCGGGAAGTGGGTTGCGAGGGTCTTGCGCGCCGAGCTCGGCGATGCGGAGGAGGCGAGCTAGCAGGAGGTCGGCGTTCTCGATGAGGACGGTGAGGTTGCGTGCGCGGATGGTCCGGGAGGTCATGCGCGCGGGCGTGGCTGCAATGGTCTGGTGGGCGGTTTCTATGCGGAGACGGAAGAGAGCGAGCGATTCGTTGAAGGTGCTTCGGCCTTCGGCGGTGGTGGTTGAGGGCAGGAGACGGATGAGGTCGGCGAGCGAGGCGTAGACGTTGGCTACTGCGACGCGGGCGGGACGGAACGGGTCGGCTGGCCAGAGCAGGAGAGAGAGAGACGCGGCCCAGATGGCTCCGAGGGCGAAGTAGAGAGTGCTTTCGGTGGCGTAGGCGAGCGTGTGAGGCGGTGTGCCGACGGCGACGATGTAGGAGACGAGGACGGTGACGCTCGAGGAGGCGAAGGGCTGCGACATGACGCGGGCGAGCGTTGCGGCGAAGCAGAAGATGAGCGTAGCGGCGACGGCGATGGGGAGGTTGACGCCGGCGAGCAGGCCGACGAAGACTCCGAGCGAGCCACCGATGAAGATGGTGAGGATGTTGGCGAGGCGCGAGCGGTAGGGACCGCCGTTGTCGACGACGATGACCTGGAAGCCGCCGAGCGCGGCCCAGCCCATAGGCTTGCCGAGGAGATAACAGACGAACATGGCCACGCCGACGGCGAGAGCGGCGCGGAGGCCTCGGCGCCACTGCATTTTCGGGAGTGCGGAGCGGAGGCCGGTGATTCGAACGATGGCCATTGGGTCAGTGTAGATGCGCGCGAGATACGAGATACGAGATTCGAGGTGCTAGATGCGAGGTGCTAGATGCGAGAGGCGAGGTGTTGGAGACGAGAGGCCTGGTGTGGGCTAGACCATGGCGGGGTCTTCGATGGGAGTGTTGGAGCGGGTGGTCAGGGCGATGGCTGCGATGAGGATCATGGCTCCGCCTAGCCAGGCTAGCGGGCCGAGGTGTTCGCGGAGGAGGAAGACGCCTAGCAGGGAACCGATGAGGGGTTCCATGTTGAGCAGGACTCCGGCTTGCGATGCGGGGACTTGGGTCATGCCCCAGTTCCAGAGGAGGGTGGTGGTGGCGGTGCAGAGCAGGCCGCTGGCGGCCAGGGCGAGCCAGGCTTTGAGGGAGACTCCGTGGATGGGCGGAGGTCCGTAGGCGAAGGGGACGTAGATGGAGAGCATGAGGGTGCCGATGGCGATGCCGTAGGCGGTGACGACGATGTGGTTGTGGCGGCGCATGAGGCGCTGGTTGAGGAGGATCCAGAAGAGGGCGATGAAGAGGGAGAAGACGACGAGGAGATCGCCGGCGAGGCTTGGGCCTCCGTCGGTGTGATGGTGGGAGCCGCCGAGCGCTATGAGCGCTGCGCCGATGGTGGAGAGAGTGAGAGCGGACCAGCCTAGTTTGTTGAGGCGCTCGTGGGCGAAGATGGTGGCGCCGACGGCGAGGATGACGGGCATGGTTCCGACCATGAGCGCGGCGTGCGAGACGGTGGTGAGGGAGAGGCCTTTGAACTGGAGGATGAACTGCAGGGGAACTCCCATGAAGGAGGCGAAGAGGAGCATCCGCCACTCGGCGGCGTTGAAGTTGGGGCGATGCGTGATGAGCAGGGGCAGAAGGCCGAGAAGGGCGAAGGCGAAGCGGTAGAAGACCATTGCGCCGACGTTCATTTCGGCCAGGGCGATTTTGCCGAAGAAGAATCCGCAGCCCCAGAAGGAACTGGCGAGGAAGGCGGAGAGGAAGCCGAGCGTGCGATGTTTTCCGAGTGCCTGCATACCCCCCCTCCCCCCTCAGGAGCGAATTCATGGTGTAAGCGATTCCATTCAAAGGATTTACCTATGAAAGTATCGGTATATTGGTTCAATTTTTTGACCCTAATGCATTGCATTGAGGGACTTTAAGGGTCAAAGTATCCCCCTCGTTTTTACGTCTTGGGATCAATGTTGGTTAAGTGGTGCTAGTTCCATTGTAGTTGGGTTGATGGGGTAACTATGCCAACTCTGTGGGAGAGAAATCGGCAGTGGTGGCACGGGTTTTGCGAGGTTGGGGGTGTCGAAGGGGGTTGACACGTGGAATTTGGGTTGTTTTTGGGGTTTAAATTTTTGGTGCGAGCGTTTGGGGGAGTGGGCGGCGAGGCGGGGCCTTCGACCCCCGCGAATCTATGTCGGGCCTTCAGCCCCTGGAGGGTGAGAACGGGCTGACCCAGGCCTTCGGCCCAGGCTGTTATATGCCGGGCCGTTGGCCCTTGGTGCTACAACGCCCCGGAGGTTGTGGGCTCCGGGGCGTTGAGTTGTTTTTGGGGTTTACCAGACGCGGCAGCTGGTGTCTGGGACCATTGCGGAGCCCTTCTTGCAGCCGAAGGCGGTGGCAAAGCCGGGCTGGTTGACGATGGCTCCGTTGGCGCGGAAGTGGTCGGGGGAGTGTTCATCGGTGAGGACCTGGGCGCGGGTGGCTTCGGGGCGGGTGTTTTCGCACCAGTTCTGCGCGAAGGCGATGTAGAAGCGCTGCGGGCCGGTGTAGCCGCCGATCTTCTTGTGGATGTCGATGCCGTCCTTGGTGGCGCGGTCGAGGTAGGCGAGGTAGGCGAGGACGAGGCCACCGTTGTCGGCGGTGTTTTCGCCGAGGGTGAGCTTGCCGTTGACGTGGACATCCTCCTTGGGGGTTGTGCCGGGGACGGCGACGAAGTTGCCGTACTCGTTGACGAGGCAGCCGGTCTTGGCTTCGAACTTGGTGGTGTCTTCGGCGGTCCACCAGTCGGCGAGGTTGCCCTTGGCGTCGAACTTCTTGCCTTCGTCGTCGAAGCCGTGGGTGAGCTCATGGCCGATGACGGCGCCGATGTGGCCGTAGTTGACGGCTAGATCGGCGTGGGGGTCGTAGAAGGCTGGCTGGAGGATGCCGGCGGGGAAGTTGATGTCGTTCATGCTGGGGTTGTAGTAGGCGTTGACGGTTGGAGGTGTCATGCCCCACTCGTTGTGGTCGACGGGCTTGCCGATTTTGTTGAGTTGGCGATCGTTCTCGAAGGCGGTGGCGCGCTGGTCGTTGCCGAGGGCGTCGTCGGGGGAGATGGTGAGCTTGCTGTAGTCACGCCACTTGTCGGGGTAGCCGATTTTGTCGGCGACGGCGTGGAGTTTTTCTTTGGCGCGGACCTTGGTTTCAGGGCTCATCCAGTCGAGGGTGTCGATGTCCTTGTCCATGGCGGCTTCGATGTCGTGGACCATCTGGAGGGTCTTGGCCTTGCTGTCGCCGGCGAAGTATTGGTCGACGTAGACCTGGCCGAGGGCCTCACCGAGAGCGCCGTCGACGGCGGAGGAGCAACGCTTCCAACGGGGGCGCTGGGCGGGGACGCCTTCGAGCTCACGACCGTAGAAGTTGAAGTTCTCGGCGTCGATGGGCTGGGGCAGCTGGCTGGCGAAGGTGCTGAGGAGATGGAAGCGCATGTAGGCGCGGAGAGTGTCCATGTCGGTGTCGTGGACGGCGGCGATCATTGCGGGGAAGAATTTGGGGTTGGCGTTGACGAGGGAGTCGAGCTTGGGTGAGTGAACGGCTTCGAAGAAGGGGCCGAAGTCGGCGGGCGCGACGCTTTCGTTCGAAGGTGGCGATGGACTGGGGATGGTAGACGGCTTCGGGATCGCGGCGCTCGGTGTTGGTCATGGAGGCGAGGGCGAGCCTGGTTTCGAAGGCGAGGATGTTGGTGGCGTCGCGCTGGGCGTCGGCGGCATTTTCGCCGGAGAGGGTGAGCATCTTGGCGATGAAGGCTACGTATTGGTCGCGGAGCTGCTTATCCTTGTCGCCGGTGCGGGTGTAGTAGTCGCGCTCGGGGAGGCCGAGACCGCCTTGATCGATGACGGCGACCTGCTTGGCGGAGTCTTTGAAGTCCTGCTCTTCGCCGAAGCCGAAGAAGATGTTCACGTTGTAGCGCTGGAGTTCGCCTGTGAGAGCGGCGAGGTTGGGCTTGGTGACGGCGTTGATCTGATCGAGAAGAGGCTGGATGGGAGCGAGGCCCTTCTGGTTGATGAGCGCGGTGTTCATGCAGGCGGCGTAGTAGTCGCCGATCTTCTGCTGGTTGGGTGTGCGGGAAGGGTCGGGCGCGGCGTACTTGGTGAGGATGCCGTTGAGCTCCTGGGTATTGACGTTGTAGAGGGTGTAGAACTGGTCGACGCCGGCCTGGTCGGAGGGGATGGGGTTGCTGGCGGCGAAGTTGCCGCAGGCGTACTTGTAGAAGTCGGTGCAGGGGTCGGCGGCTTTGTTGATGGAGGCGATGTCGAATGCGGGGGAGGGGAGGTAGTGGGTCTGGGGCGGGGCGGCGGGCGCGGCGGTTTGGGCGAGGCTGGCGAGCGGCGCGGCGGCGAGAAGGGCGCAGAGGGCGAGGGCGGGGAGCGAGCGGTGCATGGAGGATGCACGACGCGGGAGGCGGTCAATCATTGAGGGAACTCCGGTTCGGGTTGGGGTGAGGTGGTCAGCGCTGGTGGGCGGCTGGTGGCGGGAATTTGGGCGTGGCGGTGCGTGGTCAAAGAATGTCCATGACAGAGTACTGTACGCGAGGGTGGGGATGGCGGTTCCGGAGATTTGTGCGGGGGATTTGGGGGAGCAAAAGGCCTGCTGGAAAAGCAAAAGGCCTGCTGGAAAACCAAAAGGCCGGCCGAAAACCAAAAGGCCAGCGAGGTGCTGGCCTTTTGGGGGTGGTGAGAAGAAGTTAGGCGGCTTTGGCGCTGGTGACGATGGCCTTGACGCGGGCGTTGAGGCGGCCCTTGTAGCGGCTGGCGGTGTTCTTGTGGAGGACACCCTTCTGGACGCTCTTGTCGAGGACGGAGACGGTGGAGCGGTAGGTCTCGACGAGGGTCTTCTTGTCGCCGGCGGCGAGAGCCTCGCGCATGAGGCGGAGGGCGCCGCGGAGCTTGGACTTGTTGGAGCGGTTGATGGCCGTCTTGGTGATGGTTTGACGGGCGCGCTTGAGCGAAGAAACGTGATTTGCCATGGTGCGAGACTCTTTTCTTTTCCGGTTGGACTTTGATTCCGAGGGAAAGGGGGGATGCTGGAGGAGGCTGGTGCTGAACCTAAGCGCAGTGCAGCGGATCCTCTGCAGGCTTGATTTTACTGGATTTGGGGGCGGAGGGTCAATGAAGGGGGGTCGGAGTACGACGTGGGATGGAAGGGGTACGAGCAGGGGTACGAACTTGGTTCGACATTGGTTGGGAATTTACACAGCGTGGCTTGACGCGTGGTGAGGGGGGCGATTAGGCTCTGGCTCAACATCGATACTCTATTGGCAACTCTAGCCAAACCGGTGGCAGTACAGGGTGCGACGCGAGGCGTCGCTGCTGTGAGCGACTGGTGCCGTACCCGGCGGTGTAGAGTCGATGTACATCCCCCAGCATCTAAAAATAGAGAGATAGCGTCTTATCTTCTCTTGCAATCTCCTGACGGAGGTCAGGCTTCCATTTGGTAAAAAAATCCCTGCATCTTACTCCTGGAATCGAGCCGTTGTATGGCACGCGTGACGAGAATCTTCGTCTGATGGAAGATGGGCTGAAGGTCCAGATTGATTTGCGATCGGACACGATTCAGTTGATGGGCGAGGCTACGGCGGTCGCCCGGGTCGAGGGAATCTTTACTGATTTCGAACATTTGCGAAAACTTGGGGTGCATCCGCATAACGGGGAGCTGAATGCGCTGTTGAAGATGGTGGTGTCGGACCCTACGGTTACGCTGCGCGGGCTGGTGGAGAGTGGCAAGCAGCGGGCGGTGGGAACGAAGCGCTCGGTGCAGCCGCGGTCGCCGAACCAGCGGAAGTATGTGGAAGCGATTGAGACCAACGACATGGTGTTTGGGCTGGGGCCGGCGGGTACGGGCAAGACGTACCTGGCGGTGGCGATGGCGGTGAGTGCGCTGCTGGCGAAGAAGGTGTCGCGGATCATCCTGGTGCGGCCTGCGGTTGAGGCTGGCGAGCGGCTGGGATTCTTGCCGGGATCGCTGCAGGAGAAGGTTGATCCTTATCTTCGGCCTTTGTATGACGCGCTGTATGACCTGCTGGATCCGGTGAAGGTCGACAAGATGCTGGAGACGAATGTGATTGAGGTTGCGCCGCTGGCGTTTATGCGCGGGCGCACGCTCAATGATGCGTTCATCATTATGGATGAGGCGCAGAACACTACCAATGAGCAGATGAAGATGTTTTTGACGCGGCTGGGTAATTCGTCGAAGGCCGTGATCACTGGCGATCTTACGCAGATTGATCTGCCAAATCCTAAGAAGAGTGGTTTGTTTGAGGCTATGCGCGTGCTGGATGGCGTGGAGGGCATCAAGTTCTGCCACTTTGAGGATGTGGATGTGGTTCGGCATCTGCTGGTGCAGCGGATTGTGCGGGCGTATGACACGTATCAGCGGGCGGAGCAGTTGCCGCTGGCGGTGGATGGCGTGCCGTTGACGATCCAGGAAGAAGAGACTCGGAAACGGGTGGTGCAGACGCAGTAGGGCAGGGATTAGGGAACCGGGATTAGGGAACAGGACGAGCGCGGATGCCTTGGTATTTTTATTTGTTGGAGTTTTTGGGTGGGGCATTCCTGGCGAACGGGGTGCCCCACTTTGTGCAGGGGATTAGCGGGGCACCGTTTCAATCGCCGTTTGCGAAGCCGCCGGGGGTGGGTGAGTCGTCGGCGATGAGTAATGTGTTGTGGGGGTTTGGGAATCTTGTGGCGGGATTGTTGCTGCTGCATTTTTTCTGGCCGTGGAATGCGGCGGGGTGGGTGGTGCTGGGTGCGGGGGCGCTGGCGATGTCGGTGCAGCTGGCATCGCATTTCGGGACGGTACGGGCGGGCAAGAGGTAAACGACTTATTTCAAGAGGGTTGTATTTGGGTTGGAATGTGATGGGTATTGCTTGCGTTGGGGTGTGGTTGCGGTAGCATCAGAGCACGCATGATGACCTTGGAACCTCCGCGAACGCTGAGTGGGAAAGCTGGGAAGAACGGGCAGGGTCCGGATGCCGAGGTATGGCGCGCGTGGGGACTGTACCGGCCGGGGTTGATACGGTTTCTGAAGATTGCGCAGCTGGCGGTGGGGTTGAGGGGTGAGGTGTCGGTGCTGCTGGCGGGGGACCGGACGCTGCGGCGGTTGAACCGCGAGTATCGGGGGAAGGACAAGGCTACGGATGTGCTGAGCTTCCCGGTGGCGGAAGAGTTTGTGGGACAGCATGGCGGGGACCTGGCGATATCCGTGGAGACGGCGAAGCGGCAGGCCGAGGAGCATGGGCACCTGCTGCGCGATGAGGTGAAGCTGCTTCTTCTGCATGGGCTGCTGCATCTTTCCGGAATGGATCATGAGACGGATCGGGGAGAGATGGCGAAGCGTGAGACTGAGCTGCGGGGGAAGTTGCGGCTGCCGAATGGGTTGATTGCGCGGGCGGAGGAGCCGTTACCGGTAGAGGCAAGAACCACGGCAAAGGCGAAGGCGAGCAGCAGGTTTCCGGAGGGAATGACAGAAAAGACGGCAACAGCAACCGCAAAGGCTTTTGACGCAAAGGGCGCGAAGTCTAAACGCGACGGGCGCGAAGGAAAGCCGAGGAGTGGGGTGGGGGCGTGATCACTGGTTATGACGTTACGGTGTTTCTGCTGTTGTGCCTGCTGGCGCTGTCGGCTTATGTGGACCGGATCTATTTTGAGATGGGGAAGTTTCTTTCGCGCGAGTATACGGAGAACATTGACGCGTGGGAGACGCATGTGGAGCCGACGTTGCGGCTGAGCCGGCAGTCTTCGGCGATGTCCGCGTCGGTGCTGCGGCAGATTGCGCTGGGGGCGCTGATCTTTCTACTGGCGATTCATTTGCAGGGCAAGCATGGGGAGAGTCCGGTCGAGATTGGGCGGACGGTGTTTGAGCTGCTGCTGGCGATGCTGATCTTCGATCGGCTGCTGCCGCAGATTTTCTTTACGAAGACGGAAGGGTTGTGGATCGCAAAGATTTCGTTTCTGATCCGCGTGCTGTTTTATTTGGTGTTGCCGCTGACGCTGACGATTGGGCTGTTGCTGTCGATTGCGGGATTGGCGGAGCCGGAGGCGGAGCAGGTGGAGCGTCCGGGTGAGGCGATGGATGCGCTGCTGGAGGCGGGTGAAGAAGAGGGCGTGCTGGATGAAGAGGACCGCGAGCTGGTGCGGAGCGTGGTGGAGTTCGGCGACAAGGTGGTGCGCGAGGTGATGACGCCGCGGCCGGAGATGTTCGCGGTGGCGGGGAAGACGACGCTCGAGACATTTACGGCGGAGGTGAATGCGCATAATTTTTCGCGCGTGCCGGTGTATGGGGAGTCGCTGGATCACATAACGGGGATTGCGTTTGCGCGGGACTTGCTGGCGGTGAAGGATACGGACGCGGCGACTCGGACGGTGGCGCAGTTGCAGCGGCCGGCGCTGTTTATTCCGGAAACGAAGAAGGTGAACGAACTGCTGCGCGAGATGCAGCGGCAGAAGCAGCATATGGGCATCGTGATTGATGAGTATGGAGGGGTTGCGGGGCTGGTGACGATTGAGGATCTGATTGAGGCGATTGTCGGGGAGATTGAGGACGAGCACGATACGGAGACGGACGGAAACGCGCCGGTTGCGGAGCCGGAGGGAACGTGGGTGCTGCCGGGAAGTTTTGAGGTGGATCGGCTGCGGGAGCTGTTGGAGGAGTCGAGTGAGAGCTCGGATGTGGGTGAGAGTGTGGGCGAGGATGAAGACGGATTAGAGGAAGAGGAAGAGAGCCTGGCGCAGTTGCTGCGGAAGTATGAGGCGACGACGGTGGGAGGGTTGGTGAGCGAGATGGCGGGACATATTCCGCTGCCGGGCGAGGTGGTGGAGGATGGACCGCTGCGGCTGGAGGTGATCGCGTCGACGGATCGACGGGTGGAGCGGGTACGGGTGGGGCTGATGGGTTTCCCGGCTGAGGCGGCTTAGAAGCAGGGATTAGGGAACAGCGATTAGGGATTAGGTAGCTGTCCGGGTAGAGACGATGAGTGTCATGATAGAGGGATGGCACTGCGGACTGGATTTGTATCGATTATTGGGCGGCCGAATGCGGGGAAGTCGACGCTGTTGAATGCGTTGTTGGGGCAGAAGCTGGCGATTGTGACGCATAAGCCGCAGACTACGCGGACGCGTATCCAGGGTGTACTGGAGTTGCCGGTTCGGAAGAAGACGAAGGGGGATCCGGGGCGGCCGGCGGCGCAGGTGGTGCTGGTGGATACGCCGGGCGTGCACAAGCCGGAGACGCAGCTGGATAAGCGGATGATGCAGGAGGTGCATGATGCGCTGGAGACTCGGGATGCGGTGATTTTTCTGGTGGACGTGACGCATCGGTTGCCGGTGCCGGAGAAGTCGCGGACGAGCGAAGAGTTTGCGGAGGCGCGGAAGACGCGGTCGCTGGGGCAGCATCGGAGGATGCTGTCGAAGGCGGAAGATGATTTTTCGCTGCAGCTGGTGAAGAAGCTGGATTGTCCCGTCATTCTGGTGTTGAACAAGATAGACGCGCTGCCGAAGAGTGCCTTGCTGCCCTTGATTGCGCACTGGACGTCGCTGCATACGTTTGCGGATGTGATTCCGATTTCGGCGAAGAAGCGGGAGGGGCTGGAGCTGTTGCTGGATAAGGTGGTGGCGCAGCTGCCGGAGGGACAGAGGTACTTCCCGAAGAATCAATTGACGGACCAGCCGGAAAGATTTCTGGCGGCAGAGATTATCCGTGAGAAGATTTTGTTGTTGACGGGCGAAGAGGTTCCTTATGCGGCGGCGGTGGTGATTGAGCGCTGGGAGGAGCCGGAATCGACGAAGAAGGATAGGGCGGGAAGGCTGCCGGTGACGAAGATTACGGCGGCGATTTTTTGTGAGCGCGAGGGCCAGAAGGCGATATTGATTGGCAAGCAGGGCGCGATGCTGAAACAGATTGGGACTTCGGCGCGTAAGGATATTGAAGGGCTGCTGGGAACCCGGGTGTTTTTGGAATTGTTTGTGAAGGTGCAGGACGAGTGGAGAAGTTCGCGCGGGTTTGTTGAGGAGTTGGATTGGCGTAGGCAGTTGGAGCAGTTGGCGGAGACGCAGCACAGGAATCAGAAACTTGCAGAGAGCCGGAACAAATAGGCGGAGGATGCAGCGTGATTGATTTTTTGCAGTGGGGAGCCGTGCTCGGCTTGCAAGCCCGAACTGCCCGTGCGGCTGATCTGAAGGTTGGCAGCTTGCGTTTGGTGGCGATCACGTCCGAGATGCTGGATGCGGAGCATAGCTCGGACCCGGTGGAGCTGGGCTGGCTGCTGCGCGCGAAGCTTACGCATGAGTGGCCGCCGGTGGACTGGGAGCCGCATGTGTATCGGATTATTCAGAAGCAGTACGAGGAGTGGCCGGGGAGTTTTGGATGGCATCGGTACGTGGTGCTGGATGGGGGACTGGGGCGATCGCGGACGCTGGTGGGGGCGATTGGCGGGTTTCCGCGGGCGCAGGGAGATGTGGAGATTGGGTACTCAACGCTGCCGGGGTTTCAGCGGCGGGGGTATGCGACGGCGTCGGCGCGGACGCTGGTGGAGTGGCTGCTGACGCAGGAGGGGGTGCGGTCGGTGAGCGCGCAGACGTACCCGCGGGTGCCAGAGTCGATCAAGGTGATGGAGCGGTGTGGGATGACGTTCGTGGGGGACGGTGATGACCCGGGGACGGTGCGGTATCGGCGGATGCGGTAGGTTGCGCTGCGCGGTTTATTGCAAGAGAGATGTGGCTACGGCGGTCATGGCTTTGACGCCGGTGTCGAGGGTGGGCTGAGGGAGAGGCTCGAAGTGGCTGGTGTGGGGGCCGGGAAGTGATTTTCCTTCGGCCTTGGCGGCGGCGAACTTTGCGGGATCCATGGCTCCGAGCCAAAAGAACGATATGGGGATTTTGCGATCGAGGCCGAAGACTCCGACGTCTTCGCTACCCATGAGTTTTTGTTGCTCGACTACGCGGTCCGCGCCGAAGGTCTTGATTAAGGTGGCGCTCACGAACTTCATCTGGTCGGGATCGTTGAACATGACGGGGGTTGATTCGTTCTCGAGGACGGTTACGGTTGCGGCTTTCTCTGGCGGCAGGTTGGCAGAGAGGGTGAGGCCGGCGGCCATTTGCTTGAGGCCGTCGATGATGACCTGGCGGCTTTTGTCGGTGAAGGAGCGGGTGGTGAGTTCGAGTTTGACTTCGTCGGGGATGATGTTGCGCTTGGTGCCCCCGTGGATGTCGCCGACGGTGACGACAGAGGGATCCTGGGGATCTTCTTCGCGGCTGACAATGGTTTGGATTTGCGTGATGTAGAGGGCGGCGAGGGTGATGGGATCGCGGCCGAGCTGGGGCGCGGAGCCGTGGCCCCCGATGCCGTGGATGAGGACGTCGATGGAGGTGGAGCTGGCGAGGGTGGGGCCGACGACGTAGCCGATTTTGCCGGCGGGGAGCAGGTTGGTGTCATGGAGGCCGATGATTTTGTCGGGCGTGCCGAAGCGTTGGTAGAGGTGGTCGGCGAGCATGGCCTTGGCGCCGTCGATGGTTTCTTCGGAGGGTTGGCCGATGAGCATGAGGGTTCCATGCCATTGCGATTTGGTGGCGGCCATGGCGCGCGCGGTGCCGATGAGGACAGTGACGTGGACGTCGTGACCACAGGCGTGCATGACGCCGGTTTCCTGGCCGGAGGCGGTCTTGGTCATGACGTGGCTGGCGTAAGGGAGGCCGGTTTCTTCGATGATGGGGAGGGCGTCCATGTCGCCGCGGACGAGGAGAGTGGGGCCGGGGCCGTTCTTGAGGATGCCGACGACACCGAAGGCGTGCGAGCCGTCGGGGTAGATGCCGACGTGGTCGGTGACGGTGTAGCCGGCGTCGCGGAGAGCCTGCGCGAGAATGGCGGAGGTGCGCTCTTCGTGGTGCGAGAGTTCGGGGTGAGCGTGGAGATTTTTGTAGATGTCGACGAGTGGCGCGTTGGCGGGAGGGAGGTCCTGGGCGATGAGTGCGGAGGGAACGAGGAGGATTGCGATGGAGAGGATGGCGGGCGAAAGAGTGCGTAGGCGCAAAGTGACCTCGGTGTGCTGATGTTTGGCTAGGGTATCAGTTTGCGTGGCGGGGATTTGCTGAGGTGCTAGTCGTGGGTGCTGATGCCGAGGGCTTTCATTTTGCGGTAGAGGTGGGAGCGCTCGAGGCCGAGGGATTCGGCGGCGCGGGAGACGTTGCCGTGGCAGCGGTCTAATTCTTTGAGGATGTAATCGCGCTCGTAGGCTTCGCGGGCTTGCAGGAGGGTGGAGAACTCCTCGCGGTTGCCGTTGGCGGAGCGGGTTGCGCTGCCGCTTTCTGTGCGCTGCGCTACACCCTCCGTGCGCTGTACGAGCATGGGGAGGTGTTTGGCTTCGATGCGCTGGGCTTTGGGGTTGAGGATGAGGACGCGCTCGATGACGTTGCGCAGCTCTCGGACGTTGCCGGGCCAGTGGTATTGCTTGAGGGCGGTGAGAGCGGCGTCTGACATTTCGACGTGAGGGCGGCCGTATTGCTGGCCGAACTCGGAGAGGAACTCGCGGGTTAGGAGAGGGATGTCTTCCTTGCGATCGCGGAGGGGTGGGACGTAGAAGGGGATGACGTTGAGGCGGTAGAAAAGATCTTCGCGGAAGTTGCCGCGGGCGATCTCTTCTTCGAGGTCCTTGTTGGTGGCGGCGATGACGCGGGTGTCGACGTGGACTGGGGTGCTGGCGCCGACCGGGTAGAAGCGCTGTTCGTCCAAGGTGCGGAGGACCTTGGCTTGAGTCTTGAGGCTCATGTCGCCTACTTCGTCGAGGAAGAGGGTGCCACCGTCGGCGCGCTCGAAGGTGCCGCGTTTTTCGGTGGGCTGATTGGGGCCGCCGGGGCCGGCGCCGTGACGGTAGCCGAAAAGTTCGGTCTCGATGAAGTCTTCGGGGATGGCGGCGCAGTTGAGCTCGACGAAGACGCGGTCGCGGCGCAGGGACTCGGCGTGCATGGAGCGGGCGACGAGTTCTTTGCCGGCGCCGGATTCGCCATAGATGAGGACGCGGCCGTTGGTGGGGGCCATGAGTTTGATTTGTTGGCGGAGGGCTTTGACGGAGATGGACTCGCCGGTGATGGAGCCCTTGGTGAGCTGGCGGGCGAACTCCTGGTTGTCTTCGCGGAGGTGGTGGGCCTGGATGGCGTTGCGAAGGACGAGGAGGGTGCGGTCCATGGAGAGCGGCTTTTCGAGGAAGTCGTAGGCGCCGAGCTTGGTGGCGCGGACGGCGGCTTCGATGGTGGCGTGGCCGGAGATCATGATGACTTCGGGGGAGCCGGGGCGCGGGGGGTGGGAGACGTCGCCGCGGATGGCAGCGAGGACGTCGAGGCCGTCGGGTTCTCCGCGGGAGCCGCCGGGGTCGGAGAGCCAGATATCGAGGAGGACGGCCTGGTAGTCGGCGTCGCGGAGGAGCTCGAGGGCTTCGGCTGCGGTGCCGGCCGTGGTGATGACGTAGTCTTCCTCGGAGAGGATGGCTTCGAGGGACTCGCGGATGTCGGCTTCGTCGTCGACGATGAGAACGTGGTTCATAAGGGATTCGAGAGTCGAGATTGGAGGGGCTTTGGGGGTTAGGCCAGCTCTTGTTCGGGTTGGGTGGTTTGATCGGGGTTGGTGGTCGCGATGTCGGCGGGTTCGTTGGCGGGGCGGAGCTCGAGGATGAAGCGGGCTCCGGTGGGGATATTTTTTTCAGCGCGAATGGAGCCGTGATGCTCCTGCAGGATCTTGGCGGCGATGGAGAGGCCGAGGCCGGTGCCGCGCTGCTTGGTGGAGAAGTAGGGGAGGAAGAGGCTCTCGCGCATGTCGTCGGTGAGGCCGGGGCCGGTGTCGGCGATGGTGAGCTCGACCATGCCGGAAGGGAGTGCGCGGGTGGAGATGTGGAGTTCGCAGAGGAGGCTTTCCTGCATGGCTTCGGCGGCGTTGTCGATGAGATTGGAGAGGGCGCGCTTGAGGGCTTCGGGGTCTGCGAGGACGAGCGGAAGGTTGGGCTCGAGATTTTTACGGACGCGAATGTTGCCGAGGCGGCCGGCGAAGAGGGAGAGCGAATTTTCGACGATGGTGTTGAGGTCGGAGGGGCGAGGGCGAGCGGAGGGGAATTCGGCTAGCGCGGAGAACTGGTCTACGAGGGATCTCATGGTCTCGACCGAGGATGAGATGACTTCGGCGGAGCGCTGGATGACGGCGGGGGAGGGGGATTCGAGGCTGCGCTCGTTGAGCAGCGAGGTGATGCGGCCGATGTGGCGCTGGATGAGCTCGGCGTTAAGCGAGATGGGGGTGAGGGGGTTTTTGATCTCGTGGGCTACGCGGCGGGCCACTTCCTTCCAGGCGCTTTGCTTCTGGGCGCGGAGGAGCGCGGTTGCGTCTTCGAGGACGAGGACATAGCCGCGATGTTCGCGGCTGGAGACTTCGAGATGGAGCGTGCCGGGGCTGTTGGCGGGACGGCCTTCGAGAAGGGCTACCGTGGCGGCGAGGTGAAGAACGCCGGCGTTCGATTGCATTTGCATTTCGGCCGAAGCGGATCCCATGCGGTGGGCGCGGCGGAGGAGGTGGTCGAGCGCGTCGACGATGTCTGGAGGGAGGACGGAGGAAAGGGGAAGGCCGACGAACTGGCGCTGGCCTCCGGGATCGAGCATTTCAGAGAAGGCCCGGTTGGCGAGCAGGATGCGGCGATCGGCGGAGAGGGTGACGACGCCGGACGGGATGGTCTCGATGATGGTTTCGAGCTCGGTGCGGCGCGCCTGGAGAGCGTGGTTGAGGTCGGAGAGCTGCGCGGTGGATCGCTCGGCGGTGGCGTGGGCGCTTTCGAGGTCGGCGGCCATGACGTTGAAGCTGTCGACGAGTTCGCCCAGCTCTTCGGTGGAGGACATGCCGACGCGGTGGGCGTAGTCGCCGGCGGCGATGGCCTCCATGGCGTCGGCGAGTGATTCGACTGGGCGGGTGACTTGCTTGCTGAGATTGAGTGCGAGCCAGCAGCAGGCGAAGAGCGCGAGTGCGGTGGTGAGGAGGAGGAAGCCCATGTAGAGGCTGCGAACTTCTCTGCGCTCGCGGTAGAGCACCCAGTATTTGTCGGCTGACTTGCGCAGGCGAAGCGAGGTGGCGGAGATTCCGGCGGGGATGGGAATGCCTGCGACGACGAGGTCGCCGTTGGGAAGGGTGGCCGTGGCGAGAGTGTAGTCGGTGCCGGAGAGGGAGTAGAAGGGTTCGTCGGTTCTTTGGGCGGCTTCGAGGATGGCCTGTTCGGTGGGGCCCTCGAGCGATGTGGAGACGGCTGCGGGTCGCTGGTCGGAGTTCTCGTCGGTGGGGGTTTGCTCGGGCTGGATGGAGCGCAGCTCTGACTTACCGGAGGGGGATTGGGGGACGTGGAGCGAGGCGATGGGTTGGCGGTCGCGATAGAGGATGACGAAGCCGCCCTGGAGGGTGACTTCGTGATGCTGGAAGACGCGGTAGATGGCGGCGAGGTCGGCGGGGGTGAGCGGCTGGGCGTCCCGGGGCGGCCCACTCGAGGGGGTGAGATTGGAGAGATCGACGGCGATGCTGTCGGCTTCGGAGCGGTCGTTGGCGTCGGCGTACTGGTAGAGCTCGAGGGCCATGGTGTTGGCGTCGTCGTGCATCTGGGTTACGGGTTGGGAGAACCAGCGATCGACGGCGCGGTTCATCAGCAAATAGCTGAAAGCAAACATGAAGACGAGGGGAACGAGGGAGACCAGGACGGCTCCCCAGAGCATGCGGGTGCGGAGCTGGGTGCCGAGAATGCGGCTGCGCTGGTCGGCGTAGAGCTTGAGGACGTTGCGAACGAGCAGGACGAGGACGCCGACGAAGAGCAGGAATCCGATGACGGAGAGACTGACGAAGACGAGGGTCTGGAGGGGGGAGTTGGGGTTGAGGAAGCGCGGATTGAAGGCGTTGAGCGCGGCGAGAGCCAGGAAGAGCACGAGGAGGCACACGCTGAGCGCAATGACGAAGGCTCTGCGGCGGAATGTACCGGCTCCCATGCGAGAAGTTTACTCGTCCTGCGCGGACGGCGGGAGTTAAGGTTGAGGCGTTGCCGGATTCTCTAACCCCACCCATGACGTGAGGCCGTCGTGGATGGGGTGCCCAGCGGGAGGCTGGGTTAGGTGAGCAGGTCGGCTACGGGGGTGAAGTCGCGGCCTTGGGCGGTGGCGACGGCTTTGTAGGTGAGGGAGCCGTTGAAGGTGTTGACGCCTTCGGCGATGCCGGGGTCGGACTGGATGGCGGCGTTGGCGCCCAGCTTGGCGAGCTTCATGACGTAGGGGAAGGTGGCGTTGGTTAGGGCGAGGGTGCTGGTGTTGGGGACTGCGGCGGGCATGTTGGTGACGCAGTAGTGGACGACGCCGTCGATTACGTAGCTGGGGTCGGAGTGGGTGGTGGGTCGGGCGGTCTCGATGCAACCGCCCTGGTCGATGGCGACGTCGACGATGACGGCGCCCTTGCGCATTTTGGAGACCATGGATTTGGTGACGATCTTGGGGGCAGCGGCTCCGGGGATCAGGACGCCGCCGATGACGAGATCGGCCTGGCAGACGGCGCGCTCGACGTTGTAGGCGTTGGAGTAGAGGGTGTAGAGGCGGCCGGAGAAGATGTCGTCGAGCTCGCGAAGGCGGTTGAGGTTGAGGTCGACGAGGGTGACACGCGCGCCCATGCCGAGGGCGACTTTGGCGGCGTTGGTGCCGACGATGCCGCCGCCGATGATGCATACGTCGCCGGGAGGAACGCCGGGGACGCCGCCGAGGAGGACGCCGCGGCCGCCGTGTTCCTTCTCGAGGTAGGCGGCGCCGACTTGTACGGAGAGGCGACCGGCGACTTCAGACATGGGAGTGAGGAGGGGAAGGGAGCCGGCGTGGTCGCGAACGGTTTCGTAGGCGATGCCGGTGACTTTGTTGTTGATGAGGGCGTCGGTGAGGCCGCGGATGGGAGCGAGGTGGAGGTAGGTGAAGAGGACGAGGCCGGGGCGGAAGTAGGGGTACTCCTTTTCCACCGGTTCTTTGACCTTAACGACCATGTTGGCGGGGTTCCAGACGCTGGCGGCGTCGGGTACGATTTCTGCGCCAACGGCGAGGTAGTCTTCGTCGGGGAAGGAGGAGAGGGCACCGGCGTTGTGCTCGATGAGGACCTTATGGCCTGCGTCGACGAGGGCTTTGGCGCCGGCTGGGGTGACGCCTACGCGGCTTTCGTGGTCTTTTACTTCCCTGGGGACGCCGATGATCATGCCTGAATCTCTCCTGATATGAGCCAAACTTGCAAACGTATTGAGTATAGTCGCCTGAGGCTTGAGGCAGTAGACTGCTTCGCAGGCCGTACAATGGATTTGCCGGGTCAGCGCCCCAACTGCTTTCTATAAGTTCTCCAAATTTTTCTTTATCCAGGCTTCTTCTAACTTTCTTTATTTTAGGAAACCGATCGGTCTCATGTCTTCGAAAAACTTTCAGATGCGGACTTCGCGTGTGAGCAACATGCGATCCATCTTCTCGCTGTTCTCAAGCGATCTCGCGATCGATCTGGGTACGGCGAATACTCTTGTCTTCGCTCATGGCAAGGGCATCATTGTGAATGAGCCTTCGATTATCGCGGTCAATCGCGTTACTGGCGAAGTGGAGGCGGTGGGCAAAGAAGCCAAGGAGATGCTTGGCCGAACGCCGGGCAACATCATCGCCATCAAGCCGATGAAGGACGGTGTGATTGCCGACTTCAAACAGACTGAGAAGATGTTGAACTACTTCATCCAGAAGGCGCACAACCGGAAGATGATGGTTCACCCGCGGATCGTGATTGGCGTGCCGAGCGAGATTACGCAGGTGGAGAAGCGCGCGGTTATGGATTCGGCGTATCGCGCGAAGGCGAGTGAAGTGCATCTTGTGGAGCAGGCGATGGTGGCGGCGATTGGTGCAGGGTTGCCGATCACGGAGCCGGGTGGGAATATGGTCGTCGACATCGGCGGCGGCACTACGGACATTGCGGTGATTTCGCTGGCGGGTATTGTGTACTCGCGGTCGGTGCGGATGGCCGGCAACCAGATGGACGAAGCCGTGATGACGTATCTGAAGCGCAAGTACAACCTGCTGGTGGGTGAGCGCACGGCAGAACAGATCAAGATTGATATTGGGTCGGCGTACCCGCTGGACAAGCCGCTGTCGATGGAGATCAAGGGACGCAACCTGATTGAGGGCGTGCCGAAGACGATTACGATTGACGACACGGAGATTCGCGAGGCGCTGGCTGAGTGCATAGCCACGATTCTGAATGCGATTCGCGTGGCGCTGGAACGGACGCCACCGGAGTTGTCGGCGGATATTTCTGATCGCGGCATTGTGCTGACAGGCGGCGGTGCGCTGATAAAAAATCTTGATAAGCGCATTCGCGAGGAGACGGGATTGCCGGTGACGATTGCCGATGATCCGCTGGCTAGCGTCGTGCTGGGGACCGGGAAGATGCTTTCGGACTTCCGGCTGCTGCGAAAAATCTCGATCGATTAAGAATTGAGTTAGAGAAAGCGAAGGCCGCTCGAGTGAGCGGCCTTTTTGCGTGGGTGCGAGTTACTGGGGTGGGAGTTGGGTGCGGTCCCAGCCTCCGCCGAGGACCTTGATGAGGAGGACGCTGGCATCCATGCGGCGGCGGAGGATGTCGATGTCGTTGCGCTGATTTTGCAGTGCTGAGGTTTGGGCGGTGATGACCTGGAGGTAGGTGTCGACGCCGCCGACGTAGCGGTTGTTGAAGATGCGTTCGGACTCGACTGCGGAGGCGGTGGCCTGGCGTTGCTGCTCCTGCTCGTGGGAGAGGACGCGGAGTGCGACGAGGTTGTCCTCGACTTGCTGATAGGCGGTGAGGACGGTCTGGCGATACATGGCGGTGGTGCTGTCGTAGTTGGCGCGGGCTTGTTCGGACAGGCCACGGCGGCGGCCTCCGTCGAAGAAGGTTTCGCCGATGGTGGGGCCGAGCGCATAGATGAAGCTGGAGGATTCGAACAGTGACGTGAAGCTGGTGCTCTCCTGGCCGGCGGTTGCGCCAATGTTGAGCGAGGGGAAGTAAGCGGCGCGTGCGATGCCGATCTGCTCGTTGGCTGATGCGGTGCGACGTTCGGCGGCGGCGATGTCTGGACGGCGCTCGAGGAGCTGCGAGGGAAGGCCGGGAGGGATTACGGGCGGCGTGTCGGTGAGTGGAAGCGGAGAGGGCGGGAGGCTGAAGGATGCGGGCGGCTTTCCGATGAGGATCGCGATGGCGTGCTCATATTGCGCGCGCGCGATGGCGATGTCGGCGGCCTGGACTTTGGCGTCCTGGAGCTGGGTTTGTGCCTGGGTGAGATCGGACTTTACGGCGACACCGCCGAGGTAGCGGTCGTTGGTGATGCGAACGGCTTCGGCGTATTGCGCGACCGTATCGTTGAGGAGTTTTTGCTGGGCGTCGGCTGCGCGGAGCTCGAAGTAATCCATGGCGACTTCTGCCTGGAGCGATAGCAAGGCGGTCTGGCGGTCGGCGGCGGAGGCTTGCGATTGTTCGCGCGCGGCGGTGATGTTGCGGCGGACAGCTCCCCAGAGGTCGACTTCATAACTCAGTTGCAGCGGGAGCTGGAGATCACCTTCTCCGTTGTTGGCAGAACCGACACTGAAGTAGGGCTGGTTGGCGGAGTAGCGTTCGCCGCCGAGGAAGGGGTTGATGCCAAACGTGGGGTACTTGCTTGCGTTCTGGATGCGGAGGTTGGCGCGGGCGGCGCGCAGGTTGGCGTCGGCGATCTGCAGGGTTTGGTTGGCGGCTTCGACCTGGGGCTCGAGTGCGTTGAGCCCGTCGTCGTGGAAGAGGGTCCACCAGTCGCCGCGCGGGATGGTGTCCTGCGGCTTGGCGGTCTGCCAGTCGGAGTTCTCTTTGAAGGCGCTGGAGTCGGCGCTGGGGTTGAGCTCTTTGAAGGCGGGCGCGGTGGGGACGGACGGCGTTTTGTATTTGGGTCCGACCATGCAGCCGGCGAGCGCGAGGGTCGTCGTGAGAGCTGCGATGCTACAGGCGTGTCGTGCGGGCGAGCCTTCCTTCATTGAATCACCGCCGGTTGGGTGGCGATGCGTACAGGCTGGCCTTCGGCGAGCGAATCGGAGGGAGAGAGGATGACCTGATCGTTGGGCGAGAGGCCAGTGGCGACTTCTACGGACTTGCCGTTGTCCTTGCCGATGGTGATGGTCTGCAGATGTACGTGGCCGTTGCGTACGACGCCTACCTGCAGGCCCTGCGCGCGGAAGATGAGGGCGTCGGAGGGGATGGAGAGCTCGCGGCTTTGCACGGGGATTTTGAAGTGCACGAAGACGTAGGCGCCGGGGAGCAGCTTGCCGTTGTGGTTGTTGACGTCGACTTCAACGTTGAGCGTGCGGGAGCTTGGGTCGATGGAGCCGGAGTTGCGGGTGACGACGCCGGTGAAGGTCTGGCCGGGATATTCATCGAGGGTGAGGGTTGCGGTGTCGCCGTTATGGATGTCGGGAGCGTAGACCTCGGGTACGGCGACGAAGACGCGCAGCTGATCGACAGAGGCGATGTGGAAGAGTTCCTTGGCGGTGTTGTTGGTGGAGGCAGAGCCGGCGTTGATGAGGTCGCCGATGTCGGTGTTGCGTTGCGTGACGATGCCACTGTAGGGAGCGTAGATTTTTTCGAAGGACTGGAGCTGCGAGAGGCGGCGGACGTTGGCCTCGGCGGCTTCTACGGCGGCGCGTTTGGCGGCTGCGCCGGAGACGGCAACGTCGGTCTCCTGCTGCGAGACGGAGTTGAGCTTGAGGAGATTCTGGTAGCGGTCGGAGGTGGTCTTGGCGAGGTTGAGGTCAGCCTGCGCGCTCTTGAGATCGGCCTGGGCGACCTGGAGCTGCTCGTCGAGCTCAGGGGTTTCGATGGTGGCCATGAGCTCGCCCTTGGTGACGTGCTGGCCGATGTCGACGAACCACTGCTTGAGGTAGCCGCTGGTGCGGGCGTAGATGGGCGTGTCGTCGAAGGCCTGGGTGTTGCCGGGCAGGGCGATCTCGGAGCTCGTGCCCGAGACGGTGGGCGAGATGACATCCACGGTGGGGATGGCATCGAGGCGGGTTTGGGTGGCGAGGTGATGCTCGTCGGCGGCACGGCCAATGAGGCGATAGATGATGCCTGCGAGGACGAGCAGGGCGATGATGATTACGGTGATGCGAACGCCCGCGGGCAGGCGTTGGGGCGCGGGGAGCGCGTGGTCGGGGTCGGGGTGGGGCGCGATGGGATGATCTGAAAGCCGAGTGTATCCAGCTGAGGGTGTTGTCATGTCGGTGTTGATGTCGGTCCTTGTGTTGCGGTCGACGTTGTCGAGTGGCATGGTCCTGATCTCCAGTGGGGCCTTGGCGCGGATGGCTACCCGATCGCGACGGTTTCCTGCGGTGATGAAGCTGGCACGGTGTGAGGGTGTCGATCGCGAGCGTGCAGAAGGGCGAAGACCGCGGGGACAAAGATGAGGGTGGCGACTGTCGCGAGCGTGAGTCCACCGATGACGGCACGGCCGAGTGGCGCGTTCTGCTGGCCGCCGTCGCCGAGGCCGAGCGCCATGGGGAACATTCCGATGATCATGGCGAGGGCGGTCATGCAGACGGGACGGAAGCGCGTGGTGCCTGCTTCTACAGCGGCGAGCAGGGCGTCTCCGGTGACGCGCAGGCGGTCTTTGGCGAAGGAGACGACGAGGATGGAGTTTGCGGTGGCAACGCCCATGCACATGATGGAGCCCATGAGAGCGGGGACCGAGAGCGTGGTGTGCGTGAGGAAGAGGAAGACGACGATGCCGGCGATGGCCGCGGGCAGGGCGGTGATGATGATGAAGGGATCAAGCCAGGACTGGAAGTTGACCACGATGAGCAGGTAGACGAGAACGATGGAGAAGACGAGGCCGTAGAGCAGGCTGATGTAGGAGGTCTGCATGGTTTCGACCTGGCCGGCGATGCGAACGAAGTTGCCGCGGGCGAGGAGGGGGCGATTGTTGTCGACGATGCGCTTCACTTGCCGTGCGACGGAGCCGAGGTCACGATCCTGCACGTTGGCGTAGATATCGAGCGTGCGGCGGGTGTTGTAGTGGCTGATGATGGGTGGCTCGGTGGAGCGGGAGATGCCGGAGACGTCAGCTAGAATTTCGGGCATCTTTGCGGTGGGCGAGGCGAGGGGAATGTTCTCGAGGTCGCGAAGGGACTGGATCTGGTACTGGGGCGTCTCCGCGATGATGCTGTAGAGGACGTGGTTCTTGTCGTTGAGGAAGTATTGCGGTGTGAGCTGGGCCGAGCCGGAGAGAATGTTGACCGCGGAGCCGGCGATGTCGCTTTGCGTGTACCCGCCATTGAGGGCCTTGGTGCGGTCGACCGTGACTTTGAGGACGGGCGAGTCGTCGGGCTGTTCGAGACGCAGGTCGACGAGTCCGGGAACCTCGGCTAGTTGTTGCATCATCCTGGATGCGACGGCGCGATTGCCGTGATCGTCGTTGCCTTCGATCTGGATGTCGATGGGAGCGGGGAGGCCGAAGTTGAGGATCTGCGTGACGATGTCGGAGGGAAGGAAGTAGAAGGTAACGCCGGGGAACTCGCGGGGCAGGCGCTCGCGCAGGGTGCGGACGTAGTCGGCGGTGGGGGAGTGGTTTTGCTTGAGCGAGACGAGGATGTCGGCGTCGGCTGCACCGAAGAGGCCGCTGGTGGCGTGCTGCGTGTTCATCGTGGAGTAGGGCAGGCCGATGTTGTCGAGGATGTTGTCCATCTGGTTCTGCGGGACGGTGGAACGAATGGACTGCTCGACGAGATCGCAGAGGCGGGCGGTCTCTTCGATGCGGGTTCCGGTCTTGGCGCGGACGTGGAGGATGAAGGAACCGTTGTCGTCGTTGGGAAAGAAGTTCTGGCCGAGCAGCGGGATGAGCAGCATGCAGATGAGGCAACCGAGCAGGAAGAGAGGGATGAAGAGCTTGCGCGCCTTGACGAGCTGGGTGAGGAGAGACTCGTACGCGGAGCGAACCGATTCGAAGATGCGCTCGAAGCCGCGTTGCATGCGAGCGAAGATATTTTGCGAGAGCGGGGCGTGATGGTCGACGGGCTTGAGCAGGTAGAGCGCCATGGTTGGCACGAGGGTTCTGGAGAGGATGTAGGAGGCGATCATCGCGAAGACGACGGCTTCGGCGAGTGGTACGAAGAGGTAGCGCGTGACGCCGGAGAGGAAGAACATCGGGAGAAACACGATGCAGATGGAGAGCGTGGACACCATGGCAGGGACGGCGATCTGCGCGGCGCCTTCGAGGATGGCTTCGCGGAGCTGGTGGCCTTCTTCGAGATAGCGATTCGTGTTTTCGATTTCGACGGTGGCGTCGTCGACGAGGATGCCGACGGCTAGCGCGAGGCCGCCGAGCGTCATGATGTTGATGGTCTGGCCGATGAGGCTGAGAACGATGATGGACGTGAGGATGGAGAGTGGGATGGAGACTGCGATGATGAGGGTCGAGCGCCAGGAGCCGAGGAACAGAAGGATCATCAGACCGGTAAGCGTGGCGGCAATGACGCCCTCGCGAATGACGCCGTCGATGGAGGAGCGGACGAAGACGGACTGGTCACCGATGGGGGTGATCTTGAGTTCTTTGGGCACGGTGGACGCGACGTGCGGAAGGAGATCCTTGATGCCCTGGACGACGCTGAGGGTGGAGGCGGAGCCGGATTTGAGGATGGTGAGCAGAACGCCGCGATGGCCGTCCTGGCGAACGATGTTGGTCTGCGGGATGGCGCCGTCGGTAACGGTGGCGACGTCTTTGAGGTAGACGGTTGCGCCGTTGACCTGCTTGAGCGGGAGGTTGCCGAGGCCGGCCAAGGTGGAGGGAGTGCTGTTGAAGCGAACGTCGTATTCGGCAGGGCCGATCTTTGCGGTGCCACCGGGCTCGACGATGTTCTGATTGCCGACGGCGGTGAGGACCTCGGCGGGCGAGAGGCCTTCGGCCTGGAGCTTTTTGGGGTCTAGGTTCACCATGATCGAACGCTGGCGACCGCCGTAGACGCTGGGGATTACGGCTCCGGGAACGGTGACCAGTTGCGGCCGGATGATGTTCATGCCGTAGTCGTTGAGCTGCTGCTCATTGAGGCCCTGGCCGGAGAGGCCGAGTTGGAGAATGGGCACGCTGGACGCGGAGAAGTTGATGATTTGCGGCGGGAGGATTCCGGGAGGGAGGTTCTTGAGCATCTCCTCGGCGTCGGCGGACACCTGAGCGTTGGCGGTGTCAAGGGATGCGCCGGGCTGCAGGTAGATTTTGACGATGTCCTCACCGTTGAGGCTGGTCGATTCGATGTGCTGAATGTTGTCGACGAGGGTGGTGAGAGACCGTTCGTAGGGGCCGGTAATGCGGCCTTCGACCTCTTCAGGGCTGAGGCCGGTGTACTGCCAGGCAACGGAGATGACTGGGATATTGATGTTCGGGAAGATATCGGTGGGGGTCCTGAGGATGAGCACCGGCGCAGCGATCAGGATGAGGATCGCGAGGACAACGAAGGTATACGGCCGGTTAAGCGCAAGCCGGACAATCCACATGAAGCGCTCCGCGAGGGCGAGAAATCCCCCTTATATGACTGTAATCGAGCGGGGAAAGACTCGGAGGAATGGCCGATAGTCGCACAAGGTGTGCGAACAGCGCAGAGCGTGGCGAGGGTTAGTTGAGGGTGAGCAGAACTCGTCATGAAGCTGAATTGCAGCCTCGAAACGACGAGGATCATGCACGCTGATTGGCAATTGGGGAGGGAGAGAAGGTTGGAGCACCGGGAGGGAATTGAACCCTCGAATACTGGTTTTGCAGACCAGCGCGTTAGCCACTTCGCCACCGGTGCTCGTAAAGAAAGGAGTCAGGGTTCAGGGCCCAGGGTTGAGAGAGCTAGTCTACTCCAAGCTGAACCCTTTGCCCTCTACTGCGGCTGCGCTGTGGTGCGCAGGTAGGGCTTCACTGTTTTGTAGCCGGGGAAGATCTTGTCGGCTTCGTCGTTGGAGATTGCGCTGGTGATGATGACGTCGTCGCCCTGTTTCCAGTTGGCTGGCGTTGCGACCTTGTGCTTTGCGGTGAGCTGGAGGGAGTCGAGGACGCGGATGACTTCGTCGAAGTTGCGGCCAGTGGTCATCGGATAGGCGATCTGGAGTTTGATGCGCTTATCGGGGCCGATGACGAAGACGGTGCGGACGGGCGCGTTGTTGGCGGGAGTGCGGCCTTCGCTGGTATCGCCAGAGTCGGCGGGGAGCATGTCGTAGAGCTTGGCGATGGTGAGGGTGGGGTCGCCGATGAGCGGGTAGTTTACTTTGTGGCCGCCGACGTCTTCGATGTCCTGACGCCACTTGCTGTGGCTGTCGACGGGATCGACGGAGAGGCCGATGACCTTGGCGTTGCGCTGCGCGAACTGCTGCTCGAGGCCTGCGACGGCGCCGAGCTCGGTGGTGCAGACCGGAGTGAAGTCCTTGGGGTGGGAGAAGAGAACGGCCCAGCCGTCTCCGACCCATTCATGGAAGTGGATGGTGCCCTGCGTGGTGTCGGCGGTGAAGTCAGGAGCGATATCGTTGATGCGGAGTGACATGGTGTTTTCCGTCCTTCTCGATGAATGTTTGCGCTAAAAGTAAAACCCACCCGGCTGAGCCTTGGGTGGGTTGATGTTCTCTTCTTGACGTTTTGCTAGCGTCTCGATTCGCTCATCCGCTCACCCGTGTGGGGCTGCAGCAACAGCAGCAGCAACCACAGCAGGAGGGCATCGAGTTGGAGACGGTGAGGGTCATGGTGTTTCGAAACTTAGTACCGCCGCGGGCGCCTGGCGCCAGCGTGGGAGCAGTTTCGCTCCCCTTGCGGTTGTTGATAAGGTACGGCGGCTCGATTTGGATGTCAAGACGCGCATTGAGGTGGAGATCGGCGAGTGAGTACACACAATCGTCCGCACGTAACATGGAGGGATGGTTCGCACACTGGAGTATTCGGTTTTAGATGTCTTTGCGGAGCGGCCGTTCGAGGGTAACGCGCTTGCCGTGTTTCATGATGCACGCGGATTGTCGGATGAGCAGATGCAGACGCTGGCGCGCGAGACGAATTTGTCGGAGACGACGTTCGTTCTTCCCAGGGATGCGGAGACGGAGCAGCGTGAGGGTGTGCGAGTGCGTATCTTCACGACGCAGGAAGAGCTGCCGTTCGCGGGACATCCTACGTTGGGTACTGCGACGTGGCTGCGCCTTAGTCATCCGCAGCTGCAAGGTGCGGAGACGATCACGCTGCATTTGAATGTGGGGAAGATCGGCGTGCGCTTCGATGCGCAGGATGAGGGCGCGGCGGGCGTGCGGGCGACAATGGTGCAGAAGGATCCGGTGTTTGGTACGACGCATGATCGTACCGAGGTGGCACATGCGATTGGATTGAATGCTGACGATCTTTCGGCGGAGTATCTGCCGCAGACGGTGTCGACGGGTGTGCCGTTCTGCGTTGTGTTGTTGCGGTCGCTTGAGGCATCGCAGCGACTGCAGTTGGTGCAGCATGAGGCGCAGGCGTGGACTGCGAAGAACGATGCCCAATTTTTTTATTGCATTGCGCCGCTGGGGAAGAGTGCGAGCGGAGGAGCTGATTGGCATGCGCGGATGCAGTTCTATTCGGGGGAGGATCCGGCTACGGGTTCGGCGGCGGGGTGCTGCATTGCGTGGTTGGTGAAGGTGGGGTTGGAGGCGTCGGGGCGGGAAGTGGTGATTGAGCAGGGGATCGAGATGAAGCGGCCAAGCCGGATTGGGGTGAGGGCGTCCCAGGATGGGAATCGGGTGCACGGGATAGAAGTTTCGGGACGCACCATTTGTGTTGCAGAAGGACGGTTTTTCCTGCCCTGAAAACGGGAGTTTTCCACAAGGGGGGAATCGGAAACGCCAACAGGGACGAGCGATGTGTGATTTCGGTGGAAGCGCCACCTCAAAGTCATTGCATTTTCGCTAAAAATTCACTGTTGCCATGGGGGGTGCGGCTCCGTATGCTCAGCAAATCGTCAACGAACCAAGTGATTCGAAGACGCAATTTTTCGCCTGATTTACCGACAATCTGTGTGATAGCAAAGGCGCCAACGGTGTTCTCTGCGCTGCGATGAAACCTTAGCAAGGCCGCGCGCTGTAGAGAATCCTGAGGCGTACCGGGCTATTACGAGCTACGAACCAGTTCAAGGGGAAATCCTACGTTGAGCTGTAGAGGGGCACTGCTTTCACGATGATACGTGATGCGGTGGGGAGGCTTTTTACGCCTTTTTCACCGTAATCCACACCATCCACAGCAGACGCACGGTCAGCGCCTCGGCGCGATCCAGCGAGCCTTTTTGCGGGGAAAACGGCTGTATCGCGGTTATTTGAAGCGCTCAACCCGAGCGGAGGAAGGGTGCGCCTGATGGGCGCAGACGATCTCGCTCGGCTCCCAGCAACGGAAGAACTGCGTCCGCAAGTCATTGATTTGATTGGTGGCGCCGCATGAAATGAACCTAGTCAACCTAAAAGCCGGGGACCACCGGCATGGAGAGAAACGATGAGACCTCGCAAGACGATTTTGTGTGTGGAAGATAACGAACAGGTGCTTTCGGTGAGGAAGTTTTTGCTGGAGACGAGGGGATATCGGGTGCTGGCGATGAGCACCGCGGCGGAGGCTTTGGAGTATCTGCAGGGCGCGGCGCAGGGGTCGGTGGACCTGTTGATGGCTGATTTGATTATGCCGTCAATGGACGGTAATGAGCTGATTCGAAAGGCGAAGCAAGTTCATCCCGGGTTGCCGACGCTGCTGATTTCGGGGACGGTGACGAGCTTTGACCGGGCGGCGGCGGCGGATGCGTTTCTGCCGAAGGGGGCTTGCACGCCGGCGGAGGTGCTGGATCGGATTCGGATTCTGGTGGCGCGGAAGCGGGGGCCGAAGAAGCAGGTGCAGTCGGTTAGCGCTGAGGTGGCTCCGCAGGTTGCGATGGCTAGTTAGGGGCGAATTCGCGTGTTTTAGCGTCGGTATAGCTGGGTTTCGGGTTACGCGACGGCGTTATAGCCACGTTTCGGGACGCACGGTGTGGATTTCGGGCCGGTGGGGGATTTTGCGACCCCACCCGTCCGCAAATGTGTGGACGGAGGGGGGGCCCCGTCGTTCTGCCGAAAAGCGTACCTCGGCGGCTAAAGCCGCAACCTCGAGCGAGAGTGATGGCACGGCTAAAGCCGTGCCCCTTCGAAGAAACCGGGCTTCGGATCAAGTGGAGTATTTCTTCATGCGCTTAGGCTTCGACGAGGCCGTAGCGGCGTTGCCACTGTTGCTTGAGGCGGGACCAGACGGCTTCGATTTCGGGGCGGGGGATGGTGGGGTCGGCTTGCTCTACGAAGTGGGCGGCTTCCTGGCGGGCCAGTTCGAGGAGGTCGCGGTCGCGGGCTAAGTTGGCTACGCGGAACTCTGGGAGGCCGGCTTGCTTGGTGCCGAAGAATTCTCCGGGGCCGCGTTGCTGGAGATCGAGTTCGGCTAGCGCGAAGCCGTCCTGGGTTTGGACCATGGCGTTGAGGCGGAGGTCGGCTTCGGGGGTGACGGTGGCGCTGGTGACGAGGACGCAGTAGCTTTTGGCGGCGCCTCGGCCTACTCGGCCGCGGAGCTGGTGGAGTTGGGCGAGGCCGAAGCGGTCGGCGTGTTCGATGACCATGACGGTGGCGTTGGGGACGTCGACGCCTACTTCGATGACGGTGGTGGAGACGAGGACGTCGAGTTCGCCGCGTTTGAAGCGGGCCATGGTGACCTCTTTGTCGTCGGGGGACATGCGGCCGTGGAGGAGGCCGAGGCGTAGGCCGGCGAGTTCGTTGGCCTGGAGTTGTGCGTGCATGTCGGTGGCGGAGCGGAGGGTGGTGGGTCGTTTGGCGCGGGCGTTGGTGGCGGGTTTATGGGTCGGGCCTCCGGCCCTCGGGTTTACCTTCGCGGCTTTCGTAGGGCTTCGCCCTACGCTGGTATAGGGCGCGCCTCCGGCGCTTGGGGTTGAGGCGCGATGGTTGGTTGCGGAGGAGGCTGATTGTTGTGAAGCGTCTTCGGTGGAGGGGGCGAAGTCGAGTTCGGGTTGGTCGTCGTTGTTGCCTTCGATGATGGGGTAGACGATGTAGGCCTGGCGGCCGGCGGCTACTTGCTTGCGGACGAAGTCCCAGACTTCGGCGGAGCGCTCTTCGGGCATGCGGCGGGTTTGGATGGGGGTGCGGCCGGGGGGGAGCTCGTCGATGACGGAGGCTTCGAGGTCGCCGTAGAGGGTGAGGGCGAGGGTGCGGGGGATGGGGGTTGCGGTCATGACGAGGACGTCTGGTTCGCTGTAGTCGTGCGCGGACGGCGAGGGGCTTCGCGTGGCTGAAGGGCTGGAGGTTGCTTGCTGGTGCGAGCGGGCTGGCAGGTCCTTCGGCTGCGCCCCTTCGACGCGCTGCGCTTGCTCAGGGGCTTCGCTCAGGATGACGGAATTGATGGAGGCGGAAAGTTCTCTGGAAACCCAGGTCCCAGAATCGGGACCTGGGGCACCCGGTTCTGTGGATGTGTGGAGATCGTGAGAGCCAACCTTAGCCGATGATGAAGCCATCGGCGAAGATGGGGCACCCGGGTCTGGGAGGGGTGTGGTGGTGGCGCCGGTGTTGGGTTTGCGGATTAGCTGGAAGCGCTGCTGGACGCCGAAGCGGTGTTGCTCGTCGACGATGACCAGGCCGAGGTTGGCGAAGTCTACTTTTTCTTCTACGAGGGCGTGGGTGCCGATGGCGAGGTCGACTTCGCCGCGGAAGATGCGGACGCGGGTGTCGCGTTTGGTTTTGTCGTCGAGGCTGCCGGTGAGGAGGCCGATGCGGTACGGGCGCTTGGTGCGGGGTGAGATTTTTTCGGAGAGGAGCTTGCGGGCGGAGAGGTAGTGTTGCGTGGCGAGGATTTCGGTTGGCGCCATGAGGGCCACCTGGTAGCCGTTTTCGATGGCTATTAATGCGGCTTGAAAGGCGACGATGGTTTTGCCGGAGCCTACGTCGCCTTGGAGGAGGCGGCGCATGGGTTGGGTGCGGCGCATGTCGTTGACGATTTCGCCGAGGACTCGTTTCTGGGCGGCGGTGGGTTTGAAGGGGAGGATTTGTTTGAGGGCTTCGCGGACCTGGTCGTTGGTGACGAAGGCGGTGCCGTGGCGGTTGCGGAGCTTGCGGCGTTTGAGTTCGAGGCCTAGCTCGAGGTAGAAGAACTCTTCGAAGATGAGGCGGCGGTGGGCGGGAGTTCGCGCGGACATGAGGTCGGTCATGGAGGTGCCAGCGGGTGGGAAGTGGAGGTCGCGGAGGGCTTCCATGCGGGTGGGGAAGTTGAGGCGGGTGCGGAGGGAGGTCGGGAGGGTTTCGTCCTGCACGGAGGACTGCGCGTCCAGTGAATTGCTTCGCGTGGCGGCGTCGGATTTGTTCATTCCCACCCATGTCGACGATGGAGCCGTCGCCATGGATGGGGCACCCGAACGTTTTGGGGTGGTCATGGCTTCGGATTCGGCGAGGTCTTTGAAGATGGTCCAGAGGATGCGGCGGACGCCGCGGGAGGTTAGTTTGCTGCCGGGGGAAGTTTTGGCGGCGAGCGTTTCGTAGATGGGGACGATGCGGCCCATTTCGAGGAGGATGAATTCGGCGTCTTCCCCGGTAGCGTTGGCGTCGGGGAGGATCTCGAAGGTGGGCTGGATCATTTTGAAGCGGGTGGAGCCGGGGGGCGCGTGGAGGGCGTTGCCGCTGCGGGAGCCTTCGAGTTTGCCGTAGAGCGCGATTTTTTGGCCGGCGTGGAATTTGTCTTTGAGGTAGGTGCCGTGGAACCACATGCACTTGACGGTTTCGAGGATGGGGGCGCGAGGGTTGAGGAGGCCGGCCATGGTGGGGTCGGTGGAAACCCAAGTCCCGGAATCGGGACCTGGGGCACCCGGATTTGTGGTGGGGTCGGGGTCGGGCGGGGTGATGCCTACGGTCATTTCGAAGATGGGGCCGGAGCGGGTGCGGAGGAGGGTGGTGCCGCGGACTTCGCCGAGGAGGGAGGCCATGTCGCCGGGATTGTAGAGGCTGAGGGGCTTGGGGTGGAGGCGGTCTTCGTAGCGGAAGGGGAGATGGTAGAGGAGGTCTTCGATGGTGTGGATGCCGCGTTCGGCGAGGCCTGCGGCGATGCGGGGGCCGATGCGCTTGACGGAGTTTACGGGGGTGGAGAGGTGGAGCGGCATCGGGTTTGATGGTAGCAGCGCTGGCGCGGGGGAGCGTGTGGGTAAGAGCGAACGCAGAAGCAGATTGCCGGAGGGAATGACAGCCAGAACGGCAACGGCAACGGAGAAGGCAAGGAGCGGACTGAGGCGGGGTGGTAGCTGCGGAGGTACGGTGGGGCAGTCTTGTGGCGCGGGTGGCTGTCACAGATGAAATGATCGGGCTAATGAAATAATGGAGGAGCGTGCCGGGCTGGGCTGGCGGCGTGCGGTTGCTGCTTTACATGGACTCATTCTTCTACCGATTTCGAAATCCGCTGGTGTTGATTGCGATCGTGCTGATCCAGGTGATTGCGCTGGCGATGCAGGTAAAACTTCCGTCGAAGGACGCGGAGGTGCCGGCGAGTGCGCGGGCGATGGAGAGTTCGGGTGCGGCTCCGGATGGAAAGCATGTGTCGTTGCTGAGGCGGTGGACGGTGACGGCGATGACGCCGCTGGAGACGGCGGTGCATACGGGAAGCGTGAAGGTGCGGGGGGCGTGGGGGAATTACATTTATCTGTTGCACACGCGTCAGCAGGATGCGCAGTTGAAGCAGGAGGTGGCGCGGCTGCGGGTGGAAGAGGCTTCGTTTGCGGAGGACGCGCAGCAGGGGCGGAGATTGCAGAAGCTGCTGGAGTTCAAGCAGCAGTATGTGACGAGCACGGTGGCGGCGCAGGTGATTGGGACGAGCGGGTCGGAGCGGTCGCATGTGCTGTACCTGGATAAGGGGTCGGAGGACGGGCTGAAGCCGGAGATGGCGGTGATTACTCCGGACGGCGTGGTGGGAAAGATTCGCGATGTGTTTCCGCATACGTCGCAGCTGTTGCTGATCAGCGATCCGTCGTCGGGTGCGGGAGTTATTTTGGCGACGACGCGGATACGTGGGATTGTGAAGGGGACGGCGGCGGGGCGGGTGGAGATCGATAACCTGACGGCGGATTCGCGGATTAAGGTGGGGGAGCCGGTGGTGACGTCGGGTGGAGATCTGGTGTTTCCGCGGGGGCTGCCGGTGGGGACGATCGAGTCGATTGCGCCGGACCCGCTACATCAGCCGTACACGGCGATTGTGATCAAGACGGCGGCGAATTTGAATCGGCTGGAAGAGGTGCTGGTGATTACGGGGACGTCGAGTGAGTTGACGCCGACGGCTGCGCAGGATGCGGCGGCGGCAGAGGCTACGGCGGAGGCGAATCAGCGTGCGGCGGATTTGATTGCGGAGAAGCTGCCGAGTCTGCATCCGGATGGGGATGCGGGGGCGAGTGCGGCTGCGGTGGGGGCTGATGGGAAGCCGGTGTCGGATGATCCGGAGAGCCAGGTGGGTGGGGCGGTTGGGTATATCAACTCGGGGTTGCCGCGGCCTAAGCCTGCGGTGCATCCGGACAAGTATTCGCCGGGAACGGTGCCTCCGGCGGCGGATTTGACGCCGGGTGCGCCGGCTTCGGCGACGCCTGCGCAGACACCGCAAACACCAGCGCAGACGCCGCAGAGTAGTCCGCAGTAGGGGAAGCAGATTTTCAGAGGGAATGACAGAAAGAACGGCGAGAGCAAGAGCAGTAGAGATGGGCGAGGACGATGCCAGAGCGTAGTTATACAAGCCGCGAAGAGCTGGACCAGTACGGGTTCCATCCGGGAGTGACGGTGATGGCGCCGCTGGTCTGCATTCTGCTGCAGGCGATGCTGCCGAAGACGTTTCCCTGGCTGATCCATATTGATTTGCCGCTGATTGCTACGATTTTCTTTGCGGTGTCGCGGCGGAGTCCGATTGCGGGAACGGTGACGGGCACGCTGATTGGGCTGTTTCAGGATGGGTTGACGAATCATCCGTTTGGGGTGGATGGGATTGCGAAGGGCGTGGTTGGGTATGTGGCCGCGAGCATTGGGTTTGCGGTGGATGTGGAGAATGTGATCAACCGCGTGGGGCTGGTGTTTACGTTGAGTATGGCGCAGAGCGGGTTGCTGTATGTGATTGCGCACTGGCTGCTGGGCGATGGGTCGTACCGGTTTATGCCGGTGGTGGAGTTGATTTCCGCGGCGGCGAATTGCGTGGTGGCGATTCCGCTGTTTGCGGTGCTGGATCGGTTTCGGATTCGAGATTAGTTAGCCGTTGGCAGTTCTCAGTTGTTGGTTGTCAGAGCGTAGAGTTTAAGAGGAGCATCGGCGGGATGAGTTTAGAGAGCATCGATCGCAAAGAGAAGTTGTCGGCTACGAAGCTGCATGTGTCGCAGTACGTGGTGGCGGCGGTGCTGCTGGTGCTGGGCTGCTGGTTGTGGCGGCTGCAGATTCTGGGGGCGGACCAGTACCGGGTGCTGGCCGAGCAGAACCGGGTCAGGAAGGTTCCGGTGCTGGCGCCGCGGGGGCGGATCTTCGATCGGTATGGACGGATCCTGGTGGACAACTATCCGTCGGTGACTTGCTTCCTGGTGCGGGAACAGCAGAAGCAGTTGGAGGCGGATCTGCCGCTGATTTCCGAGGGGCTGCATATTCCGCTGGAGCAGATTCAGGCTACGCTGCGGCACTTTCAATATGCGCCGAAGTATCAGCCGATACCGCTGAAGCAGGACATTACGCCAGATGAGCAGGCGTTCATTGCGGCGCATCGGGATGATCTGCCGGAGCTCGAGACACTGGACACGGAGCGGCGGCTGTATCCGAAGGATGGATTTGCGGCGCACCTGATTGGGTATGTGGGTGAGGTGAGCGAGGCGGATCTGAATGACGAGCGATTCGCGGCGTATCAGCCGGGCGACGTGGTGGGTAAGTTCGGCGTGGAAGAGACGTACGACTCGATTCTGCGTGGGACGGATGGATCGCGCGACATCATTGTGAACTCGCACGGCAAAGAAGTGGGGCAGATGGGGCAGGAGCTGGCGATACCGGGCAAGGACCTGCATTTGACGATTGATCTGGATTTGCAGATGGCGGCGGAGCGGGCGCTGGAGGGAAAGAACGGCGCGATTGTGGCGATGGATCCGCATACGGGCGAGATCCTGGCGATGGTGTCGCGGCCGACGTTTGATCCGAATGAGTTTGCGGTGCGACTGTCGTCGGCTTACTGGAAGAGCATCATGCAGGATCCAAATCATCCGATGATGAACAAGGCGATCCAGGCGCAGCTGCCGCCGGGGTCGACGTTCAAGGTGGTGATGACGCTGGCGGGATTGCAGGAGAATGACGCGCAGGATATGCACGTGGAGTGCAACGGCGGCGCTACGTTCTATGGGCACTTCTTTGGGTGCGATAAGCATCATGGATTTGTCGATATCCATAACGCGCTGCCTTACTCGTGCGACACGTTTTATTACACGCTGGCGAACAAGCTGGGGATTGAGACGATTGCGAAGTATGCGCACAGCGTGGGGTTTGGGGAGAAGACGGGAATCGATCTGCCGGACGAGCAGGCCGGCGTGGTTCCGAGCGAAGAGTGGAAGCTGAAGACGCAGCACGACAAGTGGTATGCGGGCGAGACGATTTCGGTGGGGATTGGACAGGGAGCGACGCAGGTGACGCCGATGCAGGAGGCGCGGGCGCTGAGCGGGATTGCTTCAGGCGGCGTGTTTGTTCGGCCACATGTGCTGATGCCGGGACAGCTGACGAGCGAGCAGCAGGCGATGATCGATCAGGAGTTTCCGGGGTCGGGTGTGGCGCGTATTCCGATCACGCCAGCGAACTGGCAGACGATCACGGATGATATGGCGAACGTGTTGAGCCCGATTGGGACGGCGGCCGAGGCGCATCTGGATGGGATTGACATTGCGGGGAAGACAGGAACAGCGGACGTGGTGAGCGGGCGACAGAAGAACAGCTCGGATAAAGCTACGCTGCCGCATTCGTGGTTTGTGGGAATGACGCCGCGGCGGAATCCTGACATTGTGGTGGCGGTGTTGTGGGAGCACGGGTATTGGGGGAACAACTCGGCGAAGCTGGCGGCGCAGGTGATTGATACGTTTGTGACCGATCAGCGAAAGCGGGAGGGGAACTTGAAGATAGAAGAAGTGGCGGCGCCGAAGACGGAGGCTCCGAAGACGGCGGGGGATGTGGCGGGGGCGCCTAGCGCGGAGTAGGCTCTTTCTAGCTTCTAGCTTCTACCTTTTAGCTTTAAGCAAAGACAAAGACAAAGACAAAGGCAACGACAACGGCCAGAGCAACTATAGGGGTCCTTCACTTCGTTCAGGATGACGATGCTTTTGTAGAAGGTGCGCAGGGTTCAGCTCGGGTGCGGCTCGGGTGCGGCCGGGGCGCGGCCAGGGCGGGTTGGATGGGTTGTAGGTGGGGTTGTGGGGTTGGATGCGGGGTGGTTGGGGTTGCGCGGAGATTGGGTGGTTGTCGGTAAACTGGGTGTGGAATGATTCGATCGCGGTTTCGGGATTTCGACTGGATGCTGCTGGGCATTGTGATGGTGCTGTCGGTGGTGAGCGTGCTGGAGATCCGGTCGGCTACGGAGATGACGAAGTTTCATGGGTTCCAACAGAAGCAGATTGTGTTTCTGTGTGTGGGGCTGGTGGGGATGTTCTGTTTTGCGCTGCTGGATTATCACCGGCTGCTGGGGATTTCGTATTGGGCGTATGGGGTTAGCATTGTTTCGCTGCTGGCGGTAAAGGTGGTGGGGCAGAAGGTGTTGGGGGCTCGGCGATGGATTAATCTTGGCGGAGGGGTGCACTTTCAGCCGTCGGAGTGGGTGCGGCTGGTGCTGATACTGGTGGCGGCTCGGTTCTTCTGGGACGTTGTGGAGAATGGCCGCGATTTAAGTTGGAAGGATATTGGCAAAGCGTTTCTGCTGATTGGGGTGCCGCTGGTGCTGGTGCTGAAGGAGCCGGACTTGGGGACGTCGCTGACGTACCTGCCGGTGCTGGTGGTGGGGTTGTTTCTGGGCGGGATCAAATGGAAGCAGGCGGGGATTTTGATCTTGGGATTGCTGTTGCTGGTGGGTGTGGGGCTGGCTTCGGGGAAGTTGCTGAAGCCTTATCAGCGGCAGCGGCTGACGGCGTTCATGAATCCGGACAGCGATCCGCAGGCGTCGGGGTACCAGATTCGGCAGTCGTTGATTGCGGTGGGGTCGGGCGGATTGTGGGGCAAGGGGCAGAGTAAAGGCACGCAGACGCAGGGCGACTTTCTGCCGATTCCGTACACGGATTTTATCTTCGCGGCGTTCTGCGAGGAGCATGGGTTTATTGGGGCGATTGGGGTGCTGTTGCTGTACTTCTTGATTTTGGTGCGGCTGATTCAGAATGCACAGACCGCGGCTGATCCGCCGGGGAGCTTGATCGTGATGGGGATTGTGGGGGTGCTGCTGTTCCAAATTGCGGTGAATATCGGGATGTGCGTGGGGCTGATGCCGGTGACGGGGATTCCGCTGCCGTTGATGAGTTATGGCGGGTCGTCGGTGATTTATATGTTCCTGGCGCTGGGGATTGTGATGAATGTGCGGATGCGGCGGTTTGTGAATTAGTGGGGAGGGATTAAGGCTTGCGCTCGGCGAGGTTGAAGACGAGGTTGTAGGGGTCGCGGATATAGCAGCGGGGGATGGAGGGGTCGTCGTCGAGGATCTGGCAGCCGGCGGCTACGAGGTCGCGTTTGGACTGGGCGAGGTCGGGGACGTAGAACTCGAGTACGGGGCCGAGGGGTGGGGCTTCCTCGAGGTAGAGGCGGAAGGAGGAGGCGTCGAGGCCGATGAGGTTGGAGCGGCGAAGGAAGATGTTGAGGCCGAGGTGGCGCTGGTAGAAGCTGGTGGCGGCGCGGAGGTCGCTGACCTGAAGGAGGATTTCGGGGGAGGCGGGCATGGGGTATCTGTTGTCTCCAATGGGATGGAAGAACTGTAGAGGTTGGTGGATAGGGATGCAACCGGGTGCGGGCGATTGGGGGGGAAATGTGTGGTTTTGAGACAGAGTGCCAGAATTTGGTGCATACTAGAAGCAGACGATCTGCCATAGGGCTGATCGGTTAAAGGGACTGCGGCACGGATGCGATGATTTCCCCGTTGCAGCGGTTAACAAGTTTTAGAAGCAAGACTTTGAGAAGGCCGGCCAGGCGCGGATCAACTTCCGATGGCCGGACAGGTTTTGAGAATGAACGGAAACGGACGGTTAACGGCCCCGCCTCAGGTTGAGGTTGCGTTGGTCACAAACTCCGTTGACGGCATGGTGTCGAGGGGCAGAAACAGTGGGCCCACGACAGGCGGTATCACGCTGGCAAAGTTTTCTCCCGGTTTCGGCATGCAGATGCGCGTAGAGCGCAAGAATCTGTATGCGGAAAGGCGCGCTGCACAGAGTGCGCATCGGCTAGGGAAGTGCAATCCAGTTTCCGCACCTCATCTTCTGTCCGTATCGCAGGAGGATGCTGCCGGGAGCTAACGCAGGGCGTTAGAGCTTGTGCAGCGCGATCTTCGCTTGTTCTGCCAGAGCACGCCGGCTTGAAAGCCGGGTGCGAGGAGAAAGCAGAGCAATGTCGAAAGAAATTTATATATCCAGCACGCCCCATGAGACGCGGCTGGCGATTGTCGAAAAAGAAGAACTCACAGAGATTTATTACGAGCGCGAGAATGAGTACACGCTCGCGGGCTCGATTTACAACGGGCGGGTGACGCGTGTTCTGCCGGGCATGCAGTCGAGCTTTGTGGATATCGGGCTGGAGCGCGATGCGTTCCTTTACATTACGGACTTTATGGAAGAAGCCGGCGACGCTGCGGACTTTGATGGCGCGGCGGGTGGCGAGGCGCGGGCGCCGCGGGGCGATCGGCCTCGTGGGGAAGGTCGCGGAGATGGGCGTGGCGAGCGCGGTGGGCGTGGGCGGCGCGATGGGCGAGATCGGGATCGTGGTGGCGAGCGGGGCGGGCGCGAGGTTGCGCCGGAGGCTCGTGCGGAGGGCTCCTTTGAGGAGCCTCGGAGCTATGCGCCGGTAGAGGATGAGGCGCTGGATGCGGCGCCGCTTGCGGATGAGGGCGAGGAGGTGGGTGAAGGCGCGCCGGGTGCCGATGGCGGCCGCCGCTGGCGTGGACGTCGCGGACGGCGGCGGGGACGTGGCGTTGCGGGCGAGGCAGGGTCTTCAGAGGCTGCGCGGGTTTCGAATGATGCGGATGAGTTTGGCGTAGAGGCTGTGGCTCCTCGTGAAGAGGTGCGCGCGGTGGAGCGGCGGCCGGAGTCGCGTGAGGGTGAGCGCGGCGGACGCGAGCGTGGAGGAAGAGATCGGGGTGGCCGGGATCGGGCTGGGCGCGATCGCGGCGGACGCGAAGGTTCTGGCGGGCGTGAGGCTGGCGGACGGGATTCGCGGCTAGATTCGGTGCGGGAGCGGTTTGCGCCGCGCGGTGCCCGGCCGGGTTCGGCGGACGATGAGGTTGTGGATTTGAATGCTTCGGCGGGACCGGCGGTTGAGCCGTTTATTCTGCCGGGCGAGTCGTTGTCGAAGTATCGGCGGGGAGAGAATGGCGCGGAGAGCGCTGCTCCGAAGGCGTCGAATGCGGCGAGCTCGACTATGGTTGCGAAGCCTTCTACGGAAGTTGCGCCGCTGGTTGGCTGGGATGGCGGAGCGGTGCTGCCGGGCGAGACGCTGCGGGCTCGAGAGCCGCGGGGTGGTGATGCGTCTTCGAGCGAGAGCCGTGGTGATCGGAATGACCGCGGAGATCGTGGCGGGCGCGGACGGGATCGGCGGCGTGGACGCGATGAGTCGCGTGGGCGTGGTCGCGAGGGACAGCGTGAGAGTGCGCCGCGGACGGAGTATCGGGCGGAGCCGCGTGGGATGTATGCGGCGGAGGCTGTGTTGCCGGCGGTGAGTTCGGGGCACGATGTTGCTGAGAGCGAATACGAGCCGAAGTGGGCTGGGCAGACGGAGACGGTTGAGACCGCGGCGCAGCATGAGGCGGAGTTTGAAGAGGCGATTGCTTCGGTGCATGACGCTGAGTTGCGCGAGGCAGAAGAGTTGCCGGAAGCGGTTGAGCCGGAGCCTGAGTTCCATGAGACGACTGCGGAGTATGAGCCGGAGGAGAATGCTTCGGCTTCGTTCCGTGTTGATCCTGCGGGTGCGCGTGAGTTTCGGCACAGCGGTGGGGTGGAAGAGCCGGTGGCGGAGGCTGGACACGAAGTTGGGCACGAGCCGGAGTTTACGAGTCTGCAGCCTACGGGCGAGCTGATCTCGGAGGTGGCGCATGCGGAGATTGTGCATGCCGATCCTACGTCGCCGATTGAGCATGAGGCGGTGGTGCAGTCGGTGTTTGCGGCTGAGGCAGAGACGCCGGTGTCGATTGAGGGCGAGCGGGCTCATCATGCGCAGGAGTTGGCGCAGGGCTTTGCACCGGGCGATGGGCAGCTCGAGGAAGAGCTGCTGGACGAAGAGGACGCTGAGATTGGGTCGCTTCATGCCGGGGCTTTCGATGATGACGTTGAAGAAGAGACGCTGGAGGGTGCGGCTGATCTGGGCAGCATGATCCGCGACATGACGATCGACGACATTACGCGGCCTGAGCCGGTTGAGATTGACGAAGACGACGACGAGGACGCGGAGTTCGACGACGAAGAAGATTTCGAAGAAGACGAGTTGGCGTCGAATGGCGAAGAGGATTTTGTTGAAGAGGAAGTTTCAGGCAGCCAGATCTCGGAGGCCGAGGAAGAGGAGTATGCAGAGGCCTCGAGCTTTGATGAGAATGGCGAGGCGCGCGCGGTTACGGTTGAAGGCGAGCCGGTTGTGCGTGAAGGGGGCCGGGAGCGTGAAGGCGGACGCGAGGGTGGTCGGCGCGGGCGCAGAGATGGGCGTCGCGGCGGACGTGATCGCGAGCGCAGTGGTTCGAGCGATCGCGGTGGTGAGCGCAGTGGCGGGGATCGCGGAGGACGCGATCGGCGCGGGATGGCTGGATCGCGGTCGGGTGGACGCGATCGCGGCGGACGTTCGATGCAGTCGACGAACCTGCCGGCGATCAGCGATTTGTTGAAGCCGGGGCAAGAGGTGTTGGTGCAGATTGCCAAGGAGCCGATTGCGAAGAAGGGTGCTCGGATCACGTCGCACATTGCGCTGCCGGGGCGGTTCCTGGTGTTCATGCCGACGGTGAATCACACGGGCGTGTCGCGCAAGATTGAGAGTGACAGCGAGCGGCGGCGGCTGAAGGAGATTCTGCTGAGCGAGAAGGGCGATGCGTCGGGTGGGTTTATTGTGCGCACGGCGGCCGCTGGAGCCAGCGAAGAAGAGCTTCGGAGCGACCTTAGATTCCTCTTGAATTTGTGGGCGGATATTAAGACGCGGTCGGAGTCGAGCAAGAGCCCCGCGCTGATTTATCACGACTTGAATTTGGTGGAGCGGATTCTGCGCGACCAGGTTACGGATAATTTTTCGGCGATCTGGGTGGATACCGAGGACGCGTATGAGCGCGTGCTGCGGTTCCTGCAGCGGTTCCAGCCGAGCCTGATTCGGCGCGTGAAGCTTTATACGAAGGACACGCCGCTGTTTGAGCAGTTCGGGATTACCGAAGAGATCAATACGGCGCTCCGTTCGAAGGTGTGGCTGAAGTCGGGTGGATCGATTGTGATCAACCAGACGGAAGCGCTGGTCGCGATCGATATCAATACGGGCAAGTATGTTGGCAAGACGGCTCGGCTTGAGGACACGATTGTGAAGACGAACCTGGATGCGATTCCTGAGATTGTGCGGCAGATTCGGCTGCGCGATCTGGGTGGCATCATCATCATCGACTTCATTGATATGGATGAGCGGAAGAATCGCAATCGCGTGATGGCTGCGCTGGAAGATGAGCTGAAGAAGGATCGGGCTCCTTCGAAGGTGCTGCAGTTCAACGATTTTGGACTGGTTGCGATTACGCGTAAACGTGTGAAGCAGTCGCTGGAGCGGACGCTTTCAACCACTTGCAGCGTGTGCACGGGGACTGGCATGGTGAAGTCGCCGGTGACGGTGTGCAATGACATCTACATCGAGATGCGGAAGATGCATAAGCTGATCGAGAAGGGCGACATTATGCTGCGTGTGAATCCTGAGGTGGTGAAGCAGCTGAAGAATGGCGGCGGAAAGTGGCTCCAGGAGATGGAAGAGATGTCGGGTAAGACGATCCTGGTGAAGAGCGATCCTAGTCTGCATCCGGAGCAGTTTGATATCCACTAAAGGCAGGGATTAGGGGATAGGGATTAGGGATTAGGAAAGACTGAGCGGCGACCCTTGCGGGTCGCCGCGGTTCTTGGTGCAAGGGTGGGATTAGTGGCCTTTGTAGGGTGTGTAGAGGTCGGGGTAGTCGGTTTTGAGGGTTTCGATTTTGGGGTGGTCGCAGACCATGATGTAGGGGTTGTCGGGGTGGTTGAGGGCGTAGTCCTGGTGGTAGTCTTCGCCGGCGTAGAAGGCTTTGAGGGGCGTGACCTCGGTGACGATGGGGTGGGGGAAGGCGTGGGCGGCGGTGAGTTGCGCTATGTAGGCGTCGGCGATGCGCTTCTGGTCGGGGGAGTTATAGAAGATGGCGGAGCGGTAGGAGGTGCCCACGTCATTGCCCTGGCGGTTGAGGGTGGTGGGGTCGTGGACGGTGAAGAAGACGCGAAGGAGCTGGCCGTAGGTGATGCGCGAGGGGTCGAAGATGACTTCGACGGATTCGGCATGGTGGGTGGTTTCGGTGGTGACCCGGTCGTAGGCGGCGGTGGAGGCTTCGCCGCCGGAGTAGCCCGCTGTGGTCTTGAGAACGCCCTTGACGCGCTCGAATACGGCTTGCGTGCCCCAGAAGCAGCCTCCGGCGAAGACGGCCTTTTCTTTGTGGGGTGAGGTGGCGACGGGGACGTCAACTTTTGGTGGAGGGAGGGGGGCGTGAGTTGCGGCGGCGCAGGCGAAGGAGGGGAGGAGGGTGAGGGTGAGGGCCAGTGAGAGGAGAATGCGAAGCGGGCGGAGATACATCGGGCGGGACCTCGGGACTTTCTGTATATGAGACGCTCGCGGGGTGGGGATGGATTTGGGAAGTCGCGGAGAGACGTTTGCGTGGTAGCAGACAACAGCAAATTCCGGGGGGGATGACAGAAAGAAATGCAACGGCAGCGGCAAGAGCAACGGCAACCGCCAAAACCAATACAGGGGTCCTTCACTTCGTTCAGGATGACGACGAAATTCACTCAATGGCAACTGCGAGAGCAAGCGTACGAGCAAGGGCACCAGCAACTGCAATTGCAGGAGTACGACAGACGCGGTTTCCGGAGGCAATGACCGTTAGTTTCGGGTGGCCCAGGCCATGCCGTCGGGGTTGTTGATGTTGGGGATGGTGTTGGTGATGGTCAGGGTGGTTAGGTCGAGGATGGAGATTTTGTTGTCGGGGGTTTGGGCGATGAGGGCGCGGTTGTGGGTGGGGTCGATGAGGATGCCGGCGGCTCCGGTGCCGATGGGGAGACGCTTGATGACTTTGCGGGTGGCGGCGTCGAGGATGACGAGGTCGGGGTTGCCGAGGAGGGAGACGAGGACGTGCTTGCCGTCGGGGGTGAACTTGAGGCGGTTGGCGGAGAGCACGTTGGGGTGGAGGGTTTCGGTGACGCGTTTGGCAGCGTAATCGATGATGGAGATGGTGCCGTCCTGGGCGTTGGCTACCCAGATCTCTTTGTGGTCGGGAGAGAGGTCGAAGCCTTCGGAGCCGTGGCCTACGGGGATCACGGTTTCGTTCCAGTCTTTGCGGGTGGGGGGCGGGCCGGGAGGTGGTTGCATTCCGGCGGCCGGGTGCATGTTTGGGGGCGGGCCCATGTGCATGGTTTGGAGGTCGATGAGGCTTACGGTTCCGGAGGCTACGTTGGTGGTGATGATGTGTTGGAGGTCGGGGAGGACGTAGATCATGTGGGTGCGGTTTTGGCCGGTGCCGAGGACCCAGTCGACTTTTTGGGTGGCGGGGTCGAAGCGGCCGATGACCTTGGCGCCTTCAGCGGTGAAGTAGAGTTTGCCGCCGATGAAGTCGAGGCCGTGGGGGCCGTTGAGGGGGCCGAGGTCGATGGAGGGGAGGGCGGTGTGGTGGACGAGGTCGAGGACGGCGAGGGTGTGGTATTGGCCGCCGCCGTAGTTGGAGACGTAGGCGGTGGTGCCGTCGGTGGAGGCGATGACCTCGTGGGGGTCGGGGCCTACGGGGAGGGTGTAGAGGGTCTTGAGAGTGGTGGGGTCGATGACGGCGAGGGTGTGGTCGTGCTTGGAGAGGGTGAGGAGGGTTGTTTGCGCGAGGAGCGTTGTGGAGAGGGTTAGGGCGAGGAGAGAGGCTGCGGTGCGGAGGGGGAGTCGCATGGGGAGAGGTTACTCCGGTTTGGGATTTTCGATGATGGATTGCATGAAGTCGGCTACGGCGGACTTGGTGGGGTCGTTGAGGGAGCGCAGGCCGCTGATGACGCCGGACTGGTCGGCGGCGGAGCGGTTCTGGTTGAATTTTCGCTTGCCTTCGAGGCGGGCGATGGGGAGTTCGAAGCCGATGATGGCTTTGAGTTGGCCGTCGATGTAGGGGGCGGGGGCGTCGGTGACTTTCCAGGGGGTGGGGAAGGTGGACTCGTGGAGGTCGGTGAGGCGGGTTACGATTTCGCGGAGGCGGGTGGTGTCTTCGAAGAAGGTGATGGGGCCGTAGGCGTGAATGGCAGAGTAGTTCCAGGTGGGGACGACGCGGTGGGTTTCCTGCTTGGCGGGATACCAGTTGGGCGTGACGTAGGTGTCGGGGCCGTTGAAGAGGACGAGGGCTTCGGTGGTGGGGTTGGTGGTTTGCCACTGCGTGTTGGCGCGGGAGACGTGGCCGAGGAGGGTGCCGAAGGGGCCGCGGGATTCGTCGAGGAGGAGGGGGAGGTGGGTGGCGACGAGGCCGGAGGAGGTCAGGGTGACGAGCGCAGCGAAGTTGTGGCGCTTCATGTCGGCGTGGAGGGTGGGGAGGTCGTCGACGAGGAAGTCTTTGGGGGTGTACATGAGGGTAGCTCCGGCGGTTGCTCTGCTGGCTCGATGATACGGGCCGCCGCCGGAGTTGGGGAGATGGCGTGAGGTACGAGTTCTCAGTTCTTAGTTATCAGTTGTTCGTTCTTCGTTCTCCGTTGTTGGGAGTGAAGTCTGAGAGGTTATTGCCTGGGGTTGAGAGGTTGGTTGAGAGCACGTTGCTTAGAAGGCGAAGCGGGAGGTAAAGACGTAGGCGTGGTTGTAGGTGTGGAAGGTGGAGGTGGCGATCTGGAAGCCTGAGCCGAAGATGAGGGCGAGGCGGTTATTGGGGGTGTGGCGGAAGTTAATCTTGCTGACCATGAATCCGGGGCTGACGAAGGTCTGATTTTTTCCGTTGTTGGGACCTTCGTGGTAGTAGTTCGAGTTGAATTCGATTTCGGGCCAGAAGATTTTGGCGACGCGCGCCTGGAGGGTGGTGTTCCAGGTGATGGTGCGGCCGATGGCGGCAGCGTCGCTCTTGGGGAGGACGGCTCCGATGGTGGATTGGATGGCGAAGGGGCCGAAGCCTTTGCCGCCCATGACGGTGGGTGTGACGGTGGAGACGAGGGCTCCGTTCTTGTAGCTGCCGGTGGGGACGGAGACGGCGACCTGGCCGCCGAGGGAGTAGTCGTGATGCTTGTCGGGGCTGGCGAAGGGGCGGAATTTGACGACGAAGGAGAAGTCTCCGGCGCCATCGGCTACCTTGGGGTTGTTGTGTTGGATGTAGGGCGGAAGGTCGATGTCGATTTCAGTGTTGGCCCAGGGGATGAGGTTGAGGCCCTTGCCGTTGGTGTAGATGTCGGTGGCGGTACGGGCGGGGGTGTACTCGTGGAGGTAGTCGAAGCGGAAGAGCTGGACCATCTGCGCGGAGGGCGCGATGACGGGGATGGGGTAGGAGGGTTGGCGGGAGAGCGTGGCGCGAACGCGTGCCTGCCAGGAGGAGAAGAATCCCGAGGGTCCAGGGCCCAGGGTCGAGGGGCCAGAGGACGCGCTGGCGCTGCTGGCTGATTGTGCGAATGTGGGGCTGGAGAAAAAGGCGAGGAGACAAAGGACGAGTGGGAGAAGGGTCTTGCGCGGCATGCAGGCTTTCTGCGACACGAGTCTGGCGTTGGCAGGCCGGGAGTCGGTGCGCGATGGTGAGGTGAAATTCTGTTTTGAGTTACCGCGCAAGTGTAGGGAATGGGGAGGGCGTTGAACATCCATCATTGGGTTGAGTTAAAAGCCGAACCGCTGTGGGGCAGCGGTTCGGGTGTGAGTGATGTTAGAGTCGCGGCGCTACTTCGTCACTGAAGGTGGTGCGGGGAGTGAGGGTTGGTCGCCAGATGCTGGTGAGACGGGTGCCGTCTGTGCGCCAGACGCGGATGAGCGTGGGGCGGCGGGTGGTGAGGGTGGTGGTGAGGTTGCGGGTCTGGATCTTGCGGGTCATGATGCCTCCTTATCTGCAGGTAGAGCCGCAGCGCTTCTGCATGCGGCTGCATGCGCGTGGAGGCGGCGAGAAGGCGTGCATGGGCACGTGTTGTTTCTCGTCGCGGTATGCCGTGGTGGGGCACTGCGCGAGCGGAGAGGGTGACGCCTTCAGGTGTTGCAGTGGCTGGGGTGAGCTCGGGCAAGCTGGAGAAGGGAGTTACCGCACCTCGCGAACGCAGCGCAGGAGGGGTGTCCGAGGACTCGGAGGTTCCTTTGTGGATGAGTTCGTCATGATGTGCTCCAGTCAGTGTTATGCCATTTGAGGCATACCCCCCTATGGTATAGAGGTTGGGTGCGTGATGCAAGGTCGAGGATACATGGTGGGCGGCGTCGTCGGATCGTTTTGTCGTAAAACATTTGGTGTCATGATGCTTACGCAGGTCGGGTGAAGCGCTGGTGGTCGGTGGCGTTGCGGAAGTGGGCGTGGCGAAGGCGCAGAGGCTGGAGGCTTTCGACGATTTGACCGCAGGTGCAGCGCTCAGACGTTCACGTCCGGTGTCTATCGCTACTGAATATGAATGCTGATGCATTATCCTTGTCTACATGCGGATGTCGCATTCTTTATCCCCCGGCTCTCCCTCGTCCCTATCACTGCCGGTCAAGTCTACGGTGAAGCAGATTGATGGATTACAGCTGTTGCGGGCTGTAGCGGTCATCCTTGTAATTTGGTGTCACGCGGGCCAACACCTGGTGGCTCATGGTGGCCGAGTGCTCCCCTCGCTTAATGTGTTTGGGATCGACATCTTCTTTGTGATTAGCGGCTTCATTTTGTCGCTCGTGGTTTTGAAGAGCCACAAAGCGCCGGGGCTTGCTGCAAGCTGGGACTTCATCAAGCGCAGACTGATACGGGTCTATCCCATCTATTGGGTGTTCGCGGCACTGATTCTGCTGCGCCTGTTACGCTCCGGGGAACTCGCGGGACAGAACTACTGGTCCGCATTCTTTCTCCTGCCGCCGTTTCACTATCAAGGGGATGGACTGATCATCGGGTACTCCTGGACGATGATGTTTGAGGTATTTTTCTACGTCTTGCTCGGACTGATCCAGTTGAAGACCATACGGTGGGCTGTTCCCACGATGATTCTGGTGCTGAGCGGGTCGGTTGCGATTGGGAGGTTCTGTGACATCCGCCATGCGTTTTGGATCGTGGCAGCAAATCCGATCCTTCTTGAGTTTGTGTTTGGTGCTCTGCTCGCATTGTTGTATGCGAGGGTGGGAGCAAAGCGCGGCCCAGGCATCGGGATTACTGCCTTGGGAATCGGCGCGTCGATCTGGTTGGAGGTGCACAATCAACCGTGGATCGCTAACGGCGGGCAGATGATTCTGGCCAACCTGGAAGCCTTCCAAAGAGCGGTGACATGGGGGCTTTGCGCGCTGTTGCTGGTGGCGGGCGTCGTGTTCTGGTCTCCATCGATGCGGCATGGGGCCGCACGGCTGTGGATCATCCTAGGCAATGCGTCCTACTCGACGTACATCATTTCGCAACTTTGCCTGGAGTTTGGATCGCGCGCGTTCCTGCACATCCATCCTGATGTACATTCCATGTTCTCGGGTGTGATTTATGCCGTCACGATGTTGGTAATCAACCTCATAGCTGGCTACTACTGCTACAAGTTCATCGAAAAGCCAATGCTGAACGTGTTGCAGGCTAAATTCCTGGTCAAGCAACCTGTTTCAGGAGCACGGAGCGCGGTCCACACAGGACGCAGTCCGGGAACTGCGGCACTGGCTCAAGGTCCAGGTGAGACGGCGTCAGGCGAAACACGATCCAAGGCAATCCCCGCCGACCAGCCTGATGAGATTTCGTCACGGCCTTGAGGACATGAAGAGGATGCCTGATCGCGACCTTGCTAAAGGGAGTAAGCCTCTTGCGTCCTCAGTCATTAGTATTTGCATGATTTTGGCAGTTCTGGGCAGCAGCTTCTTGCTGATCCGAATGGACCTGCGAAGAAACGAAGACCGCGATGTGTTGGAGCGCTATCGAATCAGCGATGTTCTGCTTCCACCTTATGCGGACGGGCGAGTGGTCTTTATTGGAGACTCCATCACCGATTTCTGGGCGAAGGACCATGCGTCGAAGTTCTTTCCCGGGAAGCCTTATGTTGGCCGCGGAATCAGTGGCGACTCGACGGACGGGATGGTGATGAGGTTTCAGCAGGATGTGATTGCTCTTCATCCATCTGCTGTGGTGATCCTGGGTGGAACGAACGATGTCATTTTGCCTGAGCGGCACATCGGATTTTTTCAGACGACACGAAATATAACGACGATGGTCACGCTGGCTCAGCGAGCTCGGATTCCAGTGGTGTTGTGCTCGATCTTGCCAGTGTCGCGTCTTCCTGATTCGCAGCAGGTGGTGTATTCCAAAAGGATCGATGCACTCAATGAATGGATACGGCGGTACGCGCTTCAAGAGGGCTTGCCTTATGTTGACTACCATTCCGCTATGGCTGACCAGACAGGCGCTCTCAAAGATGGGCTGAGTGACGATGGGATTCATCCAAACGATGCGGGCTACGATCTGATGCAGCGGCTTGCGGAACAGGGGATCGAGCGGGCTATCGGAGACTCCAAGGCGCATTCTTAGGGCTGCACCGGACTAATGAATCCGCGGGCGCGAACCGAGCGCTGCTGACTCCGCAACGTTGCGTGGTGGGTGGTTTTGCGGATGTGTCTCTTCGGGATCGCTACTTGCTGGATGGATCGGGGGTGGGCGGGGTGTCGAGGATGGTGGAGTGGACGTGGGTTTGTTCGAAGTCGTGGTTGCGGACGTCGAGGACGATGGTGCGGTTGAAGAAGAAGAGGACGTGGAGTTTGAACTCGGTGCCGAAAGTGATGGGGAACCAGAGGGCGTTGGGTGTATCAGCGGGCTGCGGGGCGTAGGTGACGGTGAAGCCGAGGCCGGGGACGCTGGTGCCGAGAAGGGTGCGGACAGCGAAGGGGACGTTGCGGGCCATGGTGGTGTGGACGAGGACGGGCTGGAAGGCGGTGGCGTCGATCCAGGCGTCGCCCTTCCAGCCGTAGTCGTCTTTGTCGATGGGGCGGAAGGTGATGTGGTAGCAGTCGTGGTTGTTCATGGGACCGCGGCCGGCGAGGGTGTAGGTGTAGAAGGCCTGCATTTTGGAGGTGAGGGGGAAGAGGCCGGCGCCGATGCCGTCTTTGGAGTTGTCGGCGGTGAGGTTGTGGCGCATGTTTTCGACGAGGTCGAGATCCATGGGGTCGTCGTCTTTGCCGATGGCGCCGATGTGGAGGCTGTCGTCGTCTTTGACATTGGAGGCGTGCGCGTCGAGCTGGGTGTAGTGGAGATAGCTGCCTTTGTAGAGGAGGCGGCCGTCGAGGGTGAGGAGCTTCTGGTCGGAGCCTTTGTCTTTGGGGATGATGCGGAAGTCGGTGAGCTCTTCGCACTGGGTGGTCTTGCCTTTGCGGGAGAGGGTGTGGGCGTGCTGGACGTAGATGTAGTGGGTGCGGGCGGCCTCGGAGCGGTCCTGGTTGGCGGCTACGCGGGACATGATGTCGGCGGCGGTTAGCTGTTGCGCGCGCGATGCGGCCGGGATGAGAAAGAGGAGGAGGGCTGCGGAGAGGCGCATGGTTGGAAGTACGCTGGGCGCGGGATGAAGTTCCCGTGGGGTGGTATGTTGTTGGGTCAGTTGATGGGGCCGTCTTTGAGGGGCGTGCCGAAGTTGGGGGTGCCGTCGGGGTTCCAGGTGAAGCGCTGGGCGCGGACGGCGCGATTGGCTGCGGTGGGGGCGTCGGTGGATTTGGCGGCGTAGAGGAGCCAGTAGGAGCCGTCGGCGGCGATGGCGAAGGTGCCGCGGCCGGGACCGTAGATCTTGTTGGCGGGTGATGCGGAGAAGACGGGCTGCGGAGTCTTCTTCCAGTTGGCGCGGACGAGCGGGTCGGTGCCGTCGAGAGTGAGGAGGCCGAGGCAATAGAGGGGCGAGGCGGTGTCGGATGCGGAGTAGACGATGAAGAGTTTGTGGTCGTGGGTGAGGGCGGTGGGGCCCTCGTTTACGGGATAGGTGCGGGTGCTGCCGGCGCCGCGTTCCCAGGGGAATTCAGGTTCGGCGATGAGGGAGGGAGGGCCGGTCGGGTGGAGCGGGTCGGCGAGGCGAACGATCTGGATGGCGTTCTCGCCACGATCGACGGTGACGTACATGAGGTAGTTGGTGTTGTTGAGGGTGAGGAGGGAGGGATCGATGGCGGGACGGTTGTCGAGGTTGAGCGGGCCGCGGAAGGTGTAGGTGCTGCGGGGGTCGTCGGTGTCAGATTGGAGGACGTAGATGGTGTGCTGGCCGCCGGGTGGCTGGGCGGTGAAGTAGATCCACCAATGGTGGTCGATGTGCCAGAGGGTGGGGGACCAGAGCTGCCCGAGGGGAGCGGTCGGGGTGAAGACGACTTTGGATTCGGTGGCGGCGGTGGGGATGGTGGGGCCGCTCCAGAGGGTGATGTTGTGGCCGGTGGTGGCGAGGAGGAGGTAGCGGCCGTGGATGGGGTGGAGGGTGATGAAGGGGTCGGCGTGGGGGAGGATGGGGTTGGTGGGCGCGGGAGTCGAGGGGGACTGGGCGGTGCAGAGCAGCGTGCTCAGGATGAAAGTGCTGAGGAGACTCAGGGTGTGGCGCGCCGGGGAGTTGAACATGCTCCGAGTGTAACCATAGTTCGTGGTTGAGCGAGGTCACCTGGACGATGCTGCCGAGGTCGTGGGTCGAAAAGGGTGAGACGGCGTGGGCTGGCTTAGACTTTCGGGGTCCTTCGGCTGCGCTGCGCTCCGCTCAGGATGACAAGGTTGAGGGGAGCGCGGGGGTCGGGTTAGCGGCCTTGTTCTTCGAGGAATTTTTCTACTTCGAGGGCGGCCATGCAGCCGGTGCCGGCGGCGGTGATGGCCTGGCGGTAGCGGCGGTCCTGGACGTCTCCACAGGCATAGACGCCGGGGATGCGCTCGCCGAGGATGGAGACGAAGATGTTTTCCTGGGTCTTGATGTAGCCGTCGGCGTCGAGGTCCAACTGGCCTTCGAACATACGGGCGTTGGGGGTGTGGCCGATACCGAGGAACATGAAGGAGACGGGCAGGGTCCAGCGCTCGCCGGTTTTTTTGTTGTAGAGCTTGAGGCCTTTGAGGTCCTTTTCTTCGACGCCGAGGACTTCTTCGACGAGGGTGTTGTGGAGGAACTCGATTTGGGGGTGGGCTACGGCGCGCTCGAGCATGATGCGGGAGGCACGGAAGTTTTCGCTGCGATTGATGATGGTGACCTTGGTGGCGAAGCGGGTGAGGAAGAGGGCTTCTTCCATGGCAGAGTCGCCGCCGCCGATGACGGCGATTTCTTTGCCGCTGGCGAAGAAGCCATCGCAGGTGGCGCAGGAGCTGACGCCGAAGCCGATGAGGGCTTGCTCGGACGGAAGGCCGAGCCAGCGGGCAGAGGCGCCGGACGCGATAATGAGGGAGCGGGTGTGGACGGTGTCCTTGCCGATGGCTAGGGTGAAGGGCGTGGTGGTGAGGTCGACGGTGGAGAGGTGGGCCATGCGGAGCTCGGCGCCGAAGCGGGTGGCTTGCTTCTTCATGTTCTCGATGAGCTCGGGGCCCTGGACGCCTTCGGGCCAGCCGGGAAAGTTTTCGACGAGGGTGGTGATGGAGAGCTGGCCGCCGGGCTCGTGGCCTTCGAGGACAAGGGGCTTGAGGTTGGAGCGGGCGGCGTAGATGGCGGCGGTGAGGCCGGCGCAGCCGGAGCCCAGGATGACGGTGTCGCGAACTTCGTTCGGAGTGGACATAGAGATTTGATTGTAAAGGTTTGGAATCGGTGCATAAGCAGGGTCCGGGGTTCAGGGACCAGGGCCCACGGGTGAAGGCAGGCAATGGCTGTCCTGAATCCTAAGTCCTCCCCTTTGCGGCGTAGGATGGGGATATGGCTGATTTGGTGTTGGTATATGGGTTGCGGTTGTTGCCGGCGGATGAGATTGAGGCGGTGCAGGCTGCGCCGATCAAGCTGAAGAATGGGCATGATGCCCAGGTGACGATGCATGTGGTGGAGGGCAGCCGCGAGCAGATTGAGGCGCAGCTGCGGCACAGCATTGACGCATTCTTTGATTTTTACCCGGAGATTTAGGGCGGTACTCGGCAGCTTGAGGGGTGTTGCAGTGTAGGACACGTGTGCGGGTTTGGCGTTCTGCGACGAAGTAGGTTGCAGAGGCTGGCCATGAAGCGGGTTCGCAGATGGGTTTTGGGCGGGTTGCTGGTGATGGGGGCTGCGGGCGGTGGTGCGCTCGCACAACAGCAGGACATGCGGGCACCGGCGGAGAGTGTGGGCGGGGAGCTGCGGCTGCTGGCGTCGCGGGCGGGCGTGGTGTTTGTGGGGCGGGTGGAGACGATTGAGCCCAAGGGCGGGGTGGTGGAGATCACGTTTTCGGTTGAGCAGCCGGTACTGGGGGTGGTGGGCGGATCGTATGTGATGCGAGAGTGGGCGGGTCGGTGGACGGGTGGACAACAACATTTTCAGGTGGGTGAGCGGGCGATGTTCTTTCTGCATGCGCCGGGGGCGGGCGGATTGAGCTCGGCGGTGGACGGAATGATGGGCGCGGTGCCGGTGGTGCCGATGGGCGCTACCGGAACAGCGCTGCTGGATGTTCGGTGGCTGGCGACGAGCGTGCGGCGCGGAGCGGGGACGCCGCTGATGGGGGCTTCCGGGAATTTGCAGGGTGGGACTTCTGGGATTGCGCAGGGCGGGATCGCGCTGGTCGATGGCGTGGCGGTGACGAAGAGCTGGCGGACGGAGGGAGTCGCGGAGCCTAAGGGCGTTCGTTTGCCGGAGGGGGTGATGCCACGGGCGGAGAGCGCGGGAAAGGGGATGGACGATGAGCGGCGCTAGAGGAAGAGGGATGGTGGTAGCGGTCGGGTTGGCGCTGGGTGTGGGTTGCGCGTGGGCTGGCGGCCCGCGATTTATTACGGGCACGAGTGGATACGCGAGGGCGGGTGTGCCGATGGCCTGGTATACGAACGCTCCGATGTACTTTACGGACCCGGGCAATCTGAGCGCTACTGTGACGCATGCGCAGGCGGATGCGATCGTGGCCGCGGCTGCGGCGGTGTGGAATATTCCTATGGCGAGTGTGACGTTGGCGCAGGGTGGTGAGCTGGCGGAGCACGTGGAGGGCGCGGGAGCGGCGGCGAACGCTTATTTCAACGGAACGGCGGTGGTGTTTCCGGCCGATGTGGAGGCGACGAACTATGCGTCGGTGCAGATCCCGGTGATCTATGACAGCGATGGGAGCGTGATTGATCTGCTGCTGGGCAGCGGGGCGAGCGATCCGACGGGATGCCGCCAGAATGGGGTGGTGGAGAGCGTGGACAGCTTTGGATGGAGCGGAACGATCCAGCACGCGGTGATTGTGCTGAACGGATTGTGCGTGGGATCGGATCCGGAGCAGTTGACGCAGATGCAGTACCAGTTGACGCGGGTGTTTGGGCGGGTGCTGGGGCTGGCGTGGTCGCAGCTTAATGACAACGTCTTTACCGGGGTGCCTCAACCCACGGCTGCGCAGATGGCCTTGTGGCCGCTGATGCATCCGATGGATTTGATTTGCGGAGATTATTCCTATCAGTGCATGCAGAATTCGTTTACGCTGCGGCCGGATGACATCAATGCGCTGGTGGCGCTGTACCCGGTGCTGAGTTCGGGCGGAGGCAAGACGCGGAGCGGCGTGAATGCGGTGTCGGCTTCGGGGGCGGTGAGCTTTTCTACGCAGCAGGGAATGGAACTGGTGAATGTGATCGCGTATCGGTTGATTTGGGGAGTTGATAGCGGGTGGGAGCCGAATCCCGTGTACTCCAGCACGACCGGATATCCATTCCAGGAGAACGGAGGGAATCCGGTGGACGGTGTTGAGGCAGACAGTGAGAACGCGGGAGCGCTTGTTGCGGCGGATGAGGGCGCGTGGAGTATGCCGTATATCGCGGCTGGGCCGCAGGGCGCCTATCTGTATTTCCGGACAGAGAGCATCAATCCCCTCTATTGGGGAGAGTATGCGGCGGGTGCCTATCAACGTCCGGTAATCACGATGTCGGGAGCGCAGCAGCAGACGGGGGCGATATCGGTGATCCCGGGAACGCCGGGCACGATGAACATAGGAGCTGGGGGAGGGGCGTCGTTCAACTGGTGTCAGTATCCGGACGGATTGGAGACAAATCCTGTGGCGTCGAGTTCGACGGGATGGTGGAATGAATCGATATGTGGGGTACTCTCCTCGACGGCGTGGCGCAAGACGGCGGTGAATGCGAACACGAGTTGGACGATTGAGATTGCGGCGCTGAATGAGGCGGGAGTTGGGTCGGTGCACAAGCTGCAGCCGGTGATTGGAGTGTGGAACGAGACGGACCCGACGGGAACGTTGCCCACGGTAGCGAGCCAGGTGGCAGCGATGAATTCGATGGTGCTGGGAATGACGCAGCTGCGGGTCCCGGCGGCGACGAGCGCGGCGGCCTATCGGATTGCGATTGCGGATCAGTTTGGGGCGGCACGGCCGGACTTCGCCTATGACGCCCGAATCTTGTATGCGAGTGGTGTTTCTCCTGCGACGCTGAACGCGGCAGGCGGGCAGATCACGATCAGCGGGACGGGATTTCAGGCAGGCAACGAGGTGTTGATTGATGGCGTGGCGGCGGTGGTGATGAGCTGGACGTCGACGCAGATTGTGGCGACGGCTCCATCGATGGCGATGGTGGGTGCGACCAGCGGGACGGCGGTGGATGTGGAGGTGCTGGACGCGACGACGGGCGGAGTGACAGACATTGCGGGAGCGCTGACGTACAACCAGGGAACGAATGATTTGGTGGCCCTGGTGTCGGCACCAGCTTCGCTGGAGACTGGGGAGGTGGCGGCGACGGCGTTTGCGGTGCGGGTGTATCAGGCCGATGGGTTAACGCCGGCGAAGGGCGCGAATGTGAGTTTTGTGGTGGTGGGCAGTGGCGGCGGAGCGGCAGTGGCGACGGGATGTAATGGGGGCCCTGGTTGCGTGGTCGTGACCGATGCGACGGGGCTGGCGAAGACGCCGCTGATGGGAATTGCGCCGGGTGCTGTGACGGTGAGTGGGACGGAGATGAGCGGTGGCGCGTCGGCGAGGGTAACGATTGCGGATATGAATGCTGCGCAGACGGTGACGATTGGAGCGGTGACACAATACCTGGCGGCGGGGGCGCCGGGGAATTGGGGCGTGTCGTTGACAGCAACACAGGATGGTGCGGCGGCCGCGGGAATTCCCGTGGTGTGGTCGACGACGTCGCTTGGGTTCACGCTGTCGCCGGTAACTCCCACGACGGCAGCGAATGGGACCGAGGAGGTGATTGTGCAGGTAGGCGCGATTGCGAGCGGGTCAACGAACGTGATGACCGCATGCGCCTGGACGAGTGTGTGCTCGAGTTGGACGGTGTACGGCGTGGCGGCGTCGCAGTGGATGGTTGCGGTGTCCAGTGGCGGCGGGCAAAGTGTGGTGGAGGGTGTGACTCCGGCGGCGGTGACGTTGCTGGTGACTGATGGTGCGGGACATGCGCTTCCGGGGGCTGCGGTGAACGTGTATCAGACGGTGTATGCGTGGGAGGGTGCGTGTGCGGCGAAGGGGGCATGTGCGTCTGCTCCCGTGTTGACGACAGCGCAGGGTACGGCGGTTTCGAATGGCAACGGGATGGTGTCCGTCACGCCGATGGAGGTGCCGGGTGTGGCACAGGTGGTGAAGATTGCTGCGGCTACAGGGACGAGCGGGTTTGCGACCGCGTCTGTGGTGGTGGAGCCTTGAAGGCAGGGATCAGGGATTAGGTCTTGTTGGCAGGGAAGGTAAAGGCAGCCTGTTTGTTCGGATGAAGGTGAACGAACTGGCTGCCTTTGGTGGCTCGTAGATTGGGGTTAGGCGGGTTCTACCGGAAGCAGGGAGTCACGGGCTGGAGGCCGCTTGATTGCTGCGAAGGCGAAGGCTGCGATGTAGATGTAGCAGATGGCTGGAATGAAGAATGAGGGATGCAGGCCGATGTGGTCGGCGACGATTCCCTGCAGCTTCGGAACGATGGCCCCGCCGAGGATGGCGGCGATGAGGATGCTCGAGCCTTTGCTGGTGAGTGGGCCGAGGTCCTGAATGCCGAGGGTGAAGATGGAGGGGAACATGATGGAGTTGCAGAAGCCGACGGCGAGCATGGCGATCATTGCGAGGTGTCCGTGGGTGAGCAGCGAGATGACGACGAGGGTGAAGGCGCCGATGGCTGCTGTGGTGAGTACGGGAGCGGTGCGAACGCGCTGGAGGACAGCGGAGCCGATGAAGCGGCCGAGCATGGCGCCGCCCCAGTAGACCATGAGGAAGTAACCGGCGACGGATTCGGGAAGGCCTGCGATCTGGGGAAGGCCCATGTAGTTAACGAGGAGGTTGCCGATGCTGACTTCTGCGCCGACGTAGGTGAAGATGCCGAGGGCGCCGAAGAGCACCCACTTGTGCTGCCAGATGCTGGTGGGAGCGGAGAGGGCTTCAGCGAAGGCGCCGGGGCGGAAGTCCTGGGTGAGGTCGGTGTGGCCGGTTTGCGGCTTGAGCTTGATGGCGGCGAGGGCTAACGCGAGAAGCACCAGCGCGATGGTGATGATGAGGTACGGGGTGGTTACGGTGGAGGCTTGAAGGACTCGGTAGGCCTGGCGCTGGACTGCTGACATGGACAACAGTTGCGCGGTGGTGGCGGGGGCTTGCGCGTTACGAAGGATGAGGTAGGTGCCGATGAAGGGGGCAATGAAGGTGCCGACGGAGTTGAAGGCCTGCGCGAGGTTGAGTCGGCTGGAGGCGGTTGCTGCGGGACCGATGACGGTGACGTAGGGATTCAGCGCTACCTGGACGACGGTCATGCCGGCGGCGAGGATGACCAGGGCGGTGAGGAAGAGTGCGAAGGTGGCGAGATGGGCGGCAGGGAGGAAGCCGAGGGCTCCGAGAGCCATGATGAAGAGGCCGACGACCATGGACTTCTTGTAGCCGAGGCGTTCGACGATTTTGCCTGCGGGATAGCTGAAGACGAAGTAGGAGGAGAAGAAGAAGAAGGGGATGGACTGCGTCTGGGCATAGTCGAGAGCAAAGATGGATTTGAGGTGCGGGCTTACTATGTCGTTGAGGCAGGTGAGGAAGCCGACCATGAAGAAGAGAGCGGTGGCTACGCTCATGGCGCGCGTATCGGTCTTGATCTGCAGGTCGTCTGAGTAACCTGGGGAGCTTACATTGCGGATGGGAACGGCCAAGAAGGACTCCTTCGTACGGGTGCTATGTGTCCCCTTCAAGAGTAATTGTTTTTGAGGCGTTCTGGCTGGGGCGGGTTAGCGGAGCACGATGGATTGGGGCTGGCCGGTGTCGGGGATGGTGACTGCGTAGGCGGCGCTGGTGTGCTCGAGGGGCATGATGTGGCCGTTGATGGTGGCCTGGTTGGTGCGGGAGGTGAAGCCGATGGTTTCGATGCGGAGGTGGGTCCACCAGGGATGGAAGTCGCTTTCGCGGGCGGGGATGTTGAGGGTGAGCGCGCCGTCGGGCGAGAGGGAGCAGGTGAGGTGGAGGCGGAGGTAGGCGCCGTGGCGGAAGTTGAAGGTGAGGCCGTCGTCGATGTAGAGATCGCCGGAGCAGGGAGCGGAGGTGTCGGCGGGGGCGTAAACGCGGAGGGTCAGGGGGCCGTTGGGCTTCTCGTCGGTGGACTGCACGAGGGGTTGCATGGGGATGATGGATCCGGCGTGGACGTAGATGGGGAGATCGCCCAGGGCGGGGTGGACCATTAGCGGTGGGAGGGTGGGCTTGCCGGTGGCGGTGGGGTTACGGAGCTCGAGGTCATGCGAGGTGAGGGTCTCGCGGCGGTCGAGCTTCTGGTTGGTCCAGTAGTCGTACCAGACGCCGGGGGGAAGGTGGACTTCGTAGGGGGCGACATCGTCGGGGAGGGGGGATTCGGCGACGAGGATCGAGGGACCGAAGAAGAATTCGCCGGGAGCGTCGTCGTCGAGGGGGTGGTTGTCGGCGGTGGCGTGGGGGTACTCAAGGAAGAGCGGGCGGATGATGGGGATGCCGGTGCGGGAGGTCTCCTCCGCGGTGGTGTAGAGGTAGGGCATGAGGAGATAGCGCTGGTCGATGTACTTGCGGCGGATGGCCTCTTGCTGAGGGCCGTCGACCCAGGGCTCGTGGGGGCGGGTGCCCTTGGCGGCGTGGTCGCGATCGATGGGCTGGAAGGCGGCGATCATGAGCCACTTGGTGAGGAGGTCGGGGGCAGGGCTGCCGCCAAAGCCGCCAACGTCGGCGCCGGAGAGCGAGAAGCCGCTGAGGCCGAGGTTGAGGAGCTGTGGGGTGGTCATGCGGAGATGGTTCCAGGTGGCGAGGTTATCGCCTGTCCAGGTGACGGCGTAGCGCTGGCCACCGGCGTAGGAGGCGCGCGTCATGACGTAGGGGCGGACGTTGGGGCGGAGGGTAAGCTCGCCTTCCATGGTGGCGCGCGAGTTCTGCATGCCGTAGACGTTGTGGATCTCGGCATGGAGGGCGGTGCGGGGAGAGAAGCCTTCCGCTTCGTCGCCGTTGATGCGATGGACGACGTCGAGGGGCATGGTCTTGGTGGGATAGGTGAAGACGGCGGGCTCGTTCATGTCGTCCCAGAAGCCGGCGATGCCGTCGTGGATAAAGTCTTTGTAGAGGGAGCCGAACCAGGTACGGGTTGAGGCCTGGGTGAAGTCCGGGAAGACGGAGGGGCCGGGCCAGACGTCGCCTACGTAGGCTTGGCCGTGGAGCTTGACGAACTGGTCGGTAGCTGTGCCGCTGTCGTAGGGGTGGTAGTTCTGGTTGGGGGCGTCGGCGATGTGGAGGTCAGCGATGACGACGGTGTGGAAGTGTTCGTCGGCGAGCTTGTGGATGAGGCCGGGGAAGTCGGGGAAGGTGGAGGGATCGACGGTGAAGGGGCGGTACTTGTACTGGTAGTCGATGTCGAGCCAGATGGCGTCGGCAGGGATGTTATCGCGGCGGAGGTGGGCGGCGATGTCTTCGACTTGAGACTCGGGGGTGTAGCTGTAGCGCGACTGCTGGTAGCCGAGCGCCCAGAGGGGAGGTAGCGGGGTTGGGCCGGTGAGCCAGGCGTAGGTTTCGACTACGTGTTTGGGCTCGGGACCGTAGAGGATGTAGTAGTCGAGGGGGCCGTTGGGAGCGGAGAACGTGTACTCAGAGGGGTCTTTGCGGCCGAAGTCGAAGAAGGTGCGGTAGGTGTTGTCGAAGAGGACGCCGATGGTGCGGCCGGAGTGCATCTCGAGGAAGAAGGGGATGGACTTGTAGATGGGGTCGGTGGACTCCTGCCAGCCGAAGCTGTCGGTATTCCACATGGTGAAGGCTTCGCCGTTGCGGTCGAGGGGGCCGGGCTTGTCGCCGAGGCCGAAGAAGTGGTCGTCGAAGGGTTTGGACTTGGTGACGGTGAAGCCCTGCGGGGTCCAGGAGACCGGGAGGGCGTCGGATTGGAGGACTTGGCCGGCGAGGTCGGAGACGGTGAGGCGGAGGTCGGGGGTGACTGTGACGCGGAGGTCCGAGGTGGAGAAGCCGTCCGGCTCGGGAGTGACGGAGATGCTGGCGGTGCGGGAGGCGGGGAGGACGGCCCAGGAGGCGTCTTCGGCGGGATGCCCGTTGGGGTAGATGCGGACGCGAAGGACGTCGCGGCGGAGGGCGTCTACGCGGAGGGTAAGGGTGGCGTCCGACAACAGGAGGCCGGTGGGCGTGTGGGCCGTGGAGGGAAGAGCTTCGGGAGTTTGGGCAGAGAGCAAGGCCGGGACGGCGACGCACAGGGCGCTGGCGAGCAGGAGACCGGGACGAACAATGGATGTTCTGGGGTGGAGGAGAAGGCGTGCGGGCGCGAGCATAGTTGTACAGGGAACAGTTTTTCAGACAACATCACAATGCAGGGGGCGCCCAAAGTGTCTCATTTGTACTTCAACAGGCAAGTCGTGTTGAATGATTGACTTACTCGGATGGCTCAAGCTGGCGAAGGGAGGGCTTGGGTTACTTGAGATCCAGAGAATAGAAGTTACCGGTGAAGATGCGGGTGCGGATGAGGGGGCGATTGTCCGGGGTGAGGCCACCAAAGACGTAGTCGACTGCATTATGTTCGCGGGAGTCGGCGAGGCGAACGACTTCGTCGACGTGGCCGTCGGGGATGGAGACGCGGTCGATGGGCTGGGCGGGATCGAGGGAGGCGTGGAGGAAGAGATAGCGACTGTCAGGAGACCAGACGGGGTCTGCGCCGGAGGTTACGGCGAGCGTGGTCCAGGTGCGGGTTGCCAAGGTGTAGAGGCGGACCTGGCGCTGATCGAGGGTGAGCGCGGCGATATAGCGGCCGTCGGGGGACCAGCGGGGGCTGAAGAGACCGTTTGAGCCGGGAATCTCATGGACAGCACCGGTGGCGATGTCTACGGTGTCGAGCGTGCGGTTGGCATTGTCCTTCCCCATGGCGTCGTTGGTGCCACCGAAGAGGATGGACTTGCCGTCGGGGGACCAGGAGGGATCGGCCGCATTGTGGGTCTGATGAAGGAGTGGGGTGAAATCGCCACCGTTGGCGCTGGTGATGTAGATCTGCCAGGCTTTGCCAGGTTCTCGCGCCATGACGGCGATATGGGAGCCGTCGGGAGACCAGCGGGCGAGGAAGGGGGTCAGGGTGTCGGGAGTGACCTGAAGTTTTTCTGTGCCGTCGGAGCGGGCGCGCCAGAGGTGAGTGTCGGTGTCTGTCCAGGCAACCCAGTTGCCATCCCGTGTGTAGTCGACGCGTACGGCGTTGGAAAGAAAGCCTTTTACGGGGATGAGTGCGCCTGAGGGAGAGACCGATTCCAAGTCATAGCGGGAGTCCGCACCCATAAAGAAGATACGGTTGCCGGAGCGGGCGGCCACAGGGGACTCAAATTCGAGGGGGCCGTCGGTGAGGCGGGTGGGGTTGGAGGTGGAGAGGCCGGAGAGCATCCAGAGGTCATTATTGTTGCCTTTGAAGGACTGGAAGACAAAGGCGCGACCGTTTGCGGTCCAGACGCCACAGCACTCGGCGGCGGGCTGGTTGAAGTCCGCCAGGATGCGATGCGGCGTGCGATCGGAGGGGGTGATCTGCCAGATCGAGAGGGTATGGGAGATGGGGTCGAGGATGGTGAAGCGAAGGAGCTTGCCGTTGGGCTCCCAGCGCAGCCAGAAGGCACGGCCGGGAACGGTGGCGTAGAGCTGGGGGGTACTGCTGGTGATCGAGGAAAGGTAGAGGTTGTTGCCGTTAGCGTAGAGGATGCCACCGTTGTTCGGCATCCAGGTGGCGTCGTGTGCGAGGACATTGCCTACCCGAAGGGCTGAGCCACCGGTGGTGGGGACAATCCAAAGGGGCTGTTCGGACTCGGGCGAGAGGTGATCGCGAAGGAGGAGGCGGGAGCCGTCGGGGGAGATGTCGCCGAGGGCGGGGCTGGCGACTTCGGAGGGGATATTGAGAGGCTCGACGAGGCCGCCGGATATGGAGATGGCGGAGAGGATGGAGTGGCCGCCGTCAATGGTGGCTGCATAGAGGTGGACACCGTCGGTGGCGGCGGCGGCGAGGTTCTCCATGGTGTCGACGCTGGGGGCGAGGTGACCGTTGTGGGTGATCTGGACGATGTGCGGCGGGACGGTGACGGTGCGGAAGGAGGCCAGGTAGTAGCCGATGGCTCCTGCAGCGATGAGGGCGAGGGTGATGAAGGACCGCAGGAGGAGACGGGAAAGCCGGGGAGGATGCTCGGCCGGGGCGATGCTGATGGGAGTAGGCGGAGCGACGGGTCCGGCCAGGGTTGCGCCGTTGGAGCGGAGGCCGGGCGCGCTGGGGACTCGAGGCGCGGGATGATCGTTGGCGGGGGTGTCGGGGAGGGGCTCGTTGGCGACTACGGGCTCGATGATGCCGACGGGGGCGATAAAGCGATAGCCGCGGCGGGCGAGGGTCTCGATGAAGCGGGGATTCTCGGCTGAGTCGCCGAGGGCCTCGCGAATTTTATTGATGGCGGTGCCGAGGGAATGGTCGAAGTCGACGACAGTGTCTTTGCCCCAGAGGCGGGTCTGAAGTTCTTCGCGGGTAACGACCTGGCCGGGTTTTTCGAGGAGGATGGTGAGGACCTTGAAGGGCTGGCCCTGCAGCTTGATGCGGAAGCCGGCTTTCCAGAGCTCGCCGGTGTGAACATCAATCTCATAGAGGCCAAAACTAAGCCGCGCGTTTGAAACCTGGCCGGTCATTTCCATCCAATTCTCGCCCTAACGAATTTACCACCTAGTTGGATTAGATGATGTGATTGAGGCAAGTGACTGAATCGGTGTCGCTTAGCAGGAGATAAAAAATTGAGCGACAAAGGGACAGGTGAGGATTGCCTTGAGGTGGCCTGTTTACGCAACGTAGCGAACGAAACTTCCTCAGGATTTAACTGAAACGAGAAGCTCAGGACGGGGAAGAACTTTTGGAGGCAATACCATGCAATTGAATTTTAGGACCGGACGTACAGGATGCAGAATTTTCCGCGTGCTGATGACGGTTTGCCTGTTGGCGGTCTCGTGGACGGTTTTGAATGCACAGTCTGGTGGCGCGCGCGTCACCGGCACGGTCACCGACTCTACCGGCGCCGCTATTCCGGGAGCCACCGTCACGCTGACGAATACCGACACCAATGCAGTGTCCAAGGTGACTAGCAGCGGAAATGGTGACTTCTCAGTCAATGCGTTGCCGATTGGCAATTATCACGCCAAGGTGGAGATGACGGGCTTCGCGAGCCAGGAGCAGGACTTAAAGCTCGACGTGGGTTCGGTACAGACGCTGAAGTTCACGCTCGGGGTTGGGTCGGAGGCGACTACGGTGAATGTGACGAGTGCCGCTCCGGCCGTCGACCTGGCGAGCTCGTCCACGGGCGAAGTGATTACGGGTCGCGAGTTGTCGGATCTGCCGCTGAACGGCCGTAACTTCACGCAGCTTGCCCTGTTGCAGCCGGGCATTTCCCATGGCCAAAGCAATAATTCGGCGACGGGCTATAACAAGGGGCAGCAGCCGGTCGAAACGCTTCGTTACAACGAAACTGGCGGCGCGTCGCTGTCGGCGAACGGTTTGCGTCCGCAGGCTAACAGCTTCATCCTGGATGGCGTCGACGACAACGAATCGCTCGTGAACACGATCGTTCTGTTCCCGGACGTGGAAGCGCTGGCGGAGTTTCGGGCGACCAATTCGCTCGAGCCGGCAGAGTATGGCCGCGTTGGCGGTGTTCTAACGCAGGCAGTCGTCAAGAGCGGCACGAACCAGATACACGGATCCGCCTGGGAGTTCTACCGTGACTCCGCGCTCGGATCGGCCAACCCCAATTATTTCTCGCCCGGCACGGCGGAGCCGAGCTTCCACCGTAACCAGTTTGGCGCAACGCTGGGCGGACCGATTTGGAAGGACCATCTTTTCCTGTTTGGCGATTATCACGGGTCGCGCCAAACGATTCCTAACTCCGGGCTATCGATCAACACGGTTCCGACGGCCAGAATGCGTACCGGCGATTTCGGCGAACTGATCGGATCGAGCCAAACGAGTGTTCCGTCCTTCTACACCGGGACGGGATCGTACAGCCCTACTGGCTGCGCTACGTTCACGACGGTTCACGGCTTGGTTCTGACGCCGACTTCGGGTACCACAGCGAGTCCGGACGATCCTACCGCTGCGCTGAATGCAAGCGTTGACAACGGCGCTATCTTCAATCCGCTGACGTGCGCCCAGTTCGGCACCATTGCTGCTCCGAACGTGGTTCCGGCAGGCCAGCTCAACCCGATCGCGATGAAGTATCTGAATTATTTCCCCGCGCCGAACCGCACGCCGATCAACAACGTTATTAATAACTATCAAAACCAGCAGGTTTCCAGGACCACCGACAACGAGTACGACGCGCGCCTGGACTGGCGCATTGGCAGCCGCGACAACTTCTTCGTTCGTGGCTCGATCGATAACTACAACCAGGTTCTGACCACTGCGCTGGCCGGCGTACCTTCCGGGTTCGGCGCGGGCAACAACGATACCCACCCCCGCCAGCTGGCTGCGGGTGAAACCCACGTTTTCTCGCCGCACATTGTGAATGACGCGCGCTTTGGCTACACGCGCGACTACTACTCGTATTTGAATCCCCAAAACGGCACACCGATTGACACGGAGTTGGGGATTCCCAACGGGAATCGCAATGCGCTGCTGGGTGGTATCTCGCTTATCGGCGATAACAACACACAGCTCTCGTACACCGGAGACGGCGGCCAGTACTCCGTGCCGCAGTATACCTACGAAGTCAACGATGCTTTGAGCTACGTTCATGGCGCGCACAACTTCAAGTTCGGTGCGGACATCATTCACCGCGAAGTGGACTTCTTCCAAGCGGCGTACTCGGCCAAGGGCTTCTTCAACATGTACAACGGAGCTTTCACGGGCTTCGATACCTCCGAGCTCGCAGCCGGTTTCGTAAACAACTATGACATTTCCAACCCGGGCTTTTTCCAGACCATCTCCTGGGAAACTGGCTACTTCGCCCAGGACGATTGGAAAGTGAATAGTCGCCTGACCTTCAACCTGGGTGTGCGGTATGACCTCTTCACGCATCCGTACGAAGTGCACAATCAACAGTCGAACTACGACATCGCGACCAACACGCTGATTGTTGCGGGGCAGAACGGAGCCTCGCGCTCGCTGATCAACACTAACTTCAACAACTTTGCTCCGCGCGTCGGGTTCGCCTATGACGTGTTCGGCGATGGCAAGACGGCACTACGAGGCGGCTACGGCATTTACTACTTCCTCGATCGCGGTGGCGTCGGCAACCAGTTGTCCAACAACCCTGACTTCAACGGCACCTCCGACTACAGCTCGTATTCGGGCTACCGGATTAATCTGAGCGGTCAGGCGCCGATGGTGGCCGACTCCGCTACCGACAGCAACACAACTCCTGGGCCCTACGCCGGGAACAACCCAACCCTGGCAACTGGAGATTTACCAAGTGCGACACCGTCGGTCAGCCTGATCAATCCTCAGAACGTTGCTCTGCTTTCCTATCCGGTACACAGCCCGACGTCGATGATCCAGGAGTGGAACCTGAATGTGGAGCAGCAACTCGACTCGCGAACGTCCTTTACGCTCGCTTATGTTGGCACCAAGAGCGATCACCTTTTGAACTCGGTGAACTACTCTGCTACGCAGCTTGGCACGAACGTGTCTTTCGGACAAAAATCGGGCCAAAGCATCACCCTTAACGAGACAAACGGAACCTCGAAGTACAACGGTTTGCAGGCAAAGGTCGACCGGAGGCTTGCGAACGGTCTGCAATTTACCGCGACGTATACGTGGTCTCATACCACGGACAACACGATCGGGCCATTCTCTGAAACGGGTTCGGGTTCCGTGCCCACGACCTCTGCGGGACCACAGTTCCAACTGAACCGCGGTGACTCTGACAACGACATCCGCCAAGTTGCGACATTCGCGATGCTGGCGGAACTGCCATTCGGTCATAACAAGCGGTTTGGCGGAAACGTCAATTCAGTCGTCAACACGTTCATCGGTGGATGGCAAGTCTCGCCGTTCCTGCAGCTCACCAGCGGTTCACCATTCGACATCAGCATTGCTGGATCGGGTGGCGGCCCTTCGGTGCGTCCCAACCTGGTGAGTGAGTCAAACCTGCATCTACGTCCGACACCGGAAAACAACTTCGACATACTGAACCCATACGATTTTGCGGCACCTGCAACGAATGCTGGGGGCTTCTACATCGCGCCGGGCAACGTACATAAGAACGAGTTTCGCGGATCGAGCTACTCGAATCTGAGCATGTCCATCTTCAAGGACATTCCGATTCATAAACAGTTCGTGGCGCAAATTCGTGGGCAGTTCTACAACCTGCTGAACTCCCCCGCATTCGCACCGCCATCGAACACGCAGCTACCTGCGGGACTCGCACCACAGACTCCCGGCAGCGCTCCGTACACGTTCGCCAATCTCAACTACATCGATTACTTTAGCCAGCGCCTTACGGAGCTCGCCTTCCGCATCCAGTTCTAACCCTAGTTGTCTCCCTCTACGGCGCTGCAATGTACTTTGCAGCGCCGTACTTTTCCATTTTTCTTGCAGCCGCGGCGGCGGCGGAGCTGCTACATGTTCTCTCGTATCTGTCAGCGCTGGTTTCTACGGGGCGCCGGGCTGCTTCCCGTTGCGACACTGAGTCTTGTCTTGTGTGGAACCGCTTGTGCGCAGACGTTGGAAGCGCTTTCCGGCAAGGGCGATGTACTTACGATCATCAAAGTGGATCCGCCGAACTGGTGGGCGGGGATGCCGAAGCCGATGTTGCTGGTGCAGGGTAAGGGGCTGCGCGAGGCGAAGTTTGCGCTGAGTGACCGGGCGCTAAAGATTGTGTCAGTTGTGCCTTCGGAGAATGGGCATTGGGCACAGCTTTGGCTGTCTGCTTCGCCGAGTGCGCCGGAGACGGTGACACTGACGGCAAGGGCAGGGCAAGCAAAGGTTGAGGCTCGATACACGTTTGCAGCGCATAGGCCGGCTGGTGAGGGGTTTGCGGGGTTTTCGTCGCGTGATGTGATGTACCTGATCATGACCGATCGTTTTGCGGACGGAGATTTGCAGAATGACGGGCTGGATGGGCGGAGGGCTGAGAGCAGCGCAGATGCAACGGCGGAGCGGGCGAAGCCGCGGGGTTGGCATGGTGGCGATCTTAAGGGGATTGAAGATCATCTGGATTATCTGCAGCAACTGGGCGTTACGACGGTGTGGACTACCCCGGTGTATGAGAATCACGAGGACTCGAGTTATCACGGGTATGGGGCGACGGACTTGTATCGCGTGGATGAGCACTATGGGACGCTGGAAGATTTGAAAAGTCTGGCTGCGGCGCTGCATGCGCGGGGTATGAAGCTGGTGCTGGATACGGTGCCGAACCATGTGGGGCCGCGAAATCCCTGGGTGAAGGATGAGCCGGCGCCGGATTGGTTTCACGGGACTGCAGAGCATCATCTTGAGGCGGAGACGAATTTTCAGGCGCTGATCAATCCGCATGCCCCCGAGCGTGACAAGGTGGGGACGCTGGATGGGTGGTTTGCGAATACGTTGCCGGACATGAATACGGAGAGCCCGGCCGTGGCGCAGTATCTGCGTCAGAATGCGGTTTGGTGGATTGAGGAGACGGGCGCGGATGGATTGCGGATCGATACGTTTCCTTATGTGAATCGGGAGTTCTGGCATGGGTTCAATGGTGAGTTGAAGGAGCTGTTTCCGCGGTTGACCGAGGTTGGCGAGGTGTTCAACGGCGACCCGGTGATTACGTCGTCGTTTGCTGGCGGGGTTACGCGAGCGGGGGTGGACACGGAGCTATATACGCCGTTTGACTTTCCGACATACTTCGCGTTGCGCGATGTGTTTGTGAAGGGCGCGCCCATGTCGAAGCTAGGGGATGTGCTGGGTGAGGATGCGCTGTATCCGCATTCGGAGCGGTTGGTGCCGTTTATTGGAAATCATGACACGGAGCGGTTTGCGACAGCGGCAGGGAACGAGGGGGCATTGAAGCTGGCGCTGGCGTACGTGTTGACGACGCGTGGTATGGCGCAGATCTATTCCGGGGATGAGATTGCGATGCAGGGCGGAGGCGACCCGGAGAATCGGCATGATTTCCCGGGAGGGTTTCCGGGAAGCTCGAACAATGCCTTTACGCAGGCAGGACGCACGCCGGTGCAGGAGGAGACGTTCGAGTGGGTGGCGAAGCTGGATGCGCTGCGGCGGAAGCATGATGCGCTGGGTTGCGGGGCGGAGCAGGTGCTGGCGAGCAATCAGGACTGGATCGTGTATCTGAGGGATGCGGGGAAGGCGGAGAGCTGCGGTGCGTCGGGTGAGCGTGTGCTGGTGGCGATTCATCGGGGTGGAAAGGCTGACGGCGTTGCGCCTGCGACGCTGGATGTGAAGCTGGGAATGACGTGGATGGAGGGATGTCGCCTGGGGGCGGCGGAGATGGCTTTGGGCGGAGTTTCTACGGTGGTGCAGGGAGAGTTGTTGCATTTGCAGGCTACGGGTGATGGGGTCTGGATGGGGAGATGCGAGTAGGGGAGGGCGTAGTAGGCTACGAGTGGTGGTGCTGTTGTGCTGCGCCAAGCTGCTTGTGGAGGATGTTTGCGCATGGTTCGTGGGTACGTGGAACGGATAGGGCCGGTTTCTCTGCGGCCGATTTTTTCGGAGCGTGTGTGGGGCGTTGAGAGATTGCCGAAGTGGTATGCGCAACCGGAGGTGGGGAAGCCGGTGGGTGAGGCGTGGCTTACGGCCGAGACTTGCGTGGTGGACGCGGGCAGGTTTGAGGGGGTGTCGCTGGCGGAGATGACGCGGCGGTTTCCAGAGAAGTTTGCGGGTGAGGATTCGGCGGAGTTTCCGTTGCTGGTGAAGACGCTGTTTCCGCGCGAGAAGCTGTCGGTGCAAGTGCATCCGAATGATGCGCAGGCGGGCGCGCTGGGGTTGGGGAGGGGAAAGACTGAGTGCTGGTATGTGCTGTCGGCTGAGCCGGGTGCGGAGCTGGCGCTGGGATTTCGTGGGGAGATTTCGCCTGAGGAAGTTAAGGCGGCGATTGCGAATGGGACGCTGGAAGAGAAGCTGAACTATGTGCAGGTGAAGGCCGGCGACATGGTGTTTGTGGATGCGGGGACGGTGCACTCGATTGGGCCGGGCATGGTGATTTTGGAGACCCAGGAGTACAGCGACCTTACGTATCGGCTGTATGACTATGGCCGGCCGCGTGAACTGCATGTGGATGCGGGACTCGCGGTGACGCGGACTTCAACTAGTGCGGGGCTGGTGAAGCCGGTGGCGATGGATGGATTCACGCGGCTGGTTGCATCGGATTATTTTTTGGTGGATCGGTTTGCGGTGACGGATGCGGGGGCGTCGTTGGGATTGAGCGGGAAGATGCAGATGCTGTTTGCGCTGGGGGAGGGGTTGGCGGTGGAGTCGGATATGGGTGTGACGGGGCTTCAGCCTTGGCGGGTGCTTGTGTTGCCGGCGGAGGGGGTGGAGTATTCGGTGCGGGGGGTCGGTGAGGTGATTCGGATCGCGCAGCCGTAGGGACCACTACTTGGAGTAGCGCTGTTGATGCCAGGCCCACGCGCTGGCGAGGATGTTGTCTAGCTCGGGGTGTTTGGGTTTCCAGCCCAGGTGGAGCCTGGCTTGTTCGGAGCTGGCTACGAGGCGGGCGGGATCGCCGGCGCGGCGGGGCTTAATTTCTACGGGGATGGGATGGCCGGTGACGCGGCGGGCTGCGTCGATGACCTGCTTCACCGAGAAGCCGCTGCCGTTGCCGAGGTTGTAGATCATCTTGTCGCGGTCGGCGAGGGCGTTGAGAGCGAGGATGTGGGCATCGGCGAGATCGGCTACGTGGATGTAGTCGCGGATGCAGGTGCCGTCGGGGGTGGGATAGTCGTCGCCGAAGATGAAGATTTTTTCGCGGCGGCCGAGGGCGACGTCGAGGATCAGGGGGATGATGTGGGTCTCGGGCTCGTGGGCTTCGCCGCGGTTGGGGAGGGCGCCCGCCACGTTGAAGTAACGGAGCGAGGCATAGCGGAAGCCGTGGATGCGATTGAACCAGCGGAGCATGTGCTCGACGAGGAGCTTGGATTCGCCGTAGGCGTTGGTGGGTGCGAGGTCGGCGGTCTCTTCGATGGGCGTGGATTTGGGTTCGCCGTAGACGGCGGCGGTGGAGGAGAAGACGAATTTGTTGACGCCGGTGGCGAGCATGGCCTCGAGCAGCGAGAGCGTGGAGGCGGTGTTGTTGCGAAAGTAGAGTTCGGGCTTCTGCATGGACTCGCCGGCCTCGATGAGGGCTGCGAAGTGAAGAACGCCGTCGGGCTTGAGGTCGCGGAGTACGGACTCGACGACGGGGCGGTCGGCGATGTCGGCTTCGACGAAGGTTGCGCCCGCAGGGACTTCGTCGCGCTTACTGTGGCAGAGATTGTCGAGGATGGTGACCTGGTGGCCGGCCTGCATGAGGATCGTTGCGACGGTGCCGCCGATGTAGCCGGCGCCGCCGGTGACGAGGACGTTCATTGAGGCTCCTTGGTGGGGATGGCGATCGCTTTGCGAAGAATCGCGGCGGCGGATTCGGGAGTGATGTCGCGCTGGGGTGAGCCGAGGAGTTCGAAGCCCACCATGAATTTTCGCACGGTGGCGGAGCGCAGAAGGGGCGGATAGAAGTGGAGATGAAGGAGCCACTCGGGATGAGGCTGGCCGTCGGCGGGGGCGGGGTGGAGGCCCATGGAGTACGGGAAGGGGGTGTCGAAGACGTAGTTGTAGCCGCTGGTGACCTGCTTGAGAATGGCGGCCAGGCCTTCGCGTTGGGCGCTGCTGAGGTCTTGGATACGAGCGACGTTGTGTTTGGGGAGGAGGAGGAGTTCGAAGGGCCAGACGGCCCAGAAAGGGACTAGCGCGGCCCAGGTTTCGTTCTCGGCTACGATGCGATCGCGTTGCGCGAGCTCGAGGGCGAGGTAGGTGGAGAGAAGTTGTTGGTTATGGCCGGCGAGATAGGCCCGCTGCGCGGCCAGTTCGAGGGCGGGCTCATTGGGGATGTGCTCTGTGGCCCAGATCTGACCGTGGGGATGGGGATTGCTGGCACCCATCATGGCGCCGCGGTTCTCGAAGATTTGCACGTACTGGATATCGGGGCGGGCGCCAAGTTCGGAGGCTTGCTCGGACCACATTTCTACGACGCGACGGATGGCTTCGACGGGCATGGTGGCGAGGGTGAGGTCGTGGCGGGGGTCGAAGCAGAGGACGCGACAGATGCCGCGCTCAGTGGAAGCGCGGATAAGGCCGGCGCTATCGACGTCGAGATTGGCTTGCGGGACGTTGGGCTTGAGGGCGGCGAAGTCGTTCTCGAAGACATAGGTGCCGGTGTAGGCGGGAGTGTGATGGCCGCCGGCACGGGTGTTACCGGGGCAGAGGTAGCAGGCGGGATCGTAGGTAAGCGCGGGAGGCTGAGCGGTGTCTTCGGTCTGACCCTGCCAGGGGCGCTGGGTGCGGTGCGGAGAGACGATGACCCACTCGCCTTTGAGAGGGTTCCAGCGGCGATGTGGCGACTCCAGAAATACCTGCTCGATCATCTTTCGGCCTGCATGAGACTTGCGTTGCGGAGCATGGCTCCGTCTACCGCTTCGCAGACATAGGCTTCGGCAGCGATGTTGAAGCGGTCTTTGTAGGCGGACTTGAGGGCAGTTGCGAAGGCGCCGGTCTGGGAACGCTCGACCAGGTTTACGGTGCTGCCGCCGAAGCCACCGCCAGTGAGCCGTGCACCAAAGCAGCCTGGCAGGTGGGTTGCGGTTTCAACGAGAAAATCGATCTCTTCGCAGCTGCACTCGAAGTCGTCGCGCTCGCTAATGTGGCCCTCCAGCATGAGTTGGCCGAAGGCGACGGGATCGCCGGCGAACATGGCTTGCCTGGCCTGGCGGACGCGGGTGTTGTCGGAGATGATATGGCGGCAGCGACGAAATGCTGCTGCGGACATTTCGGACTTTGCGGATTCGAGTTGCTGCAGGGTTGAATCGCCCAGATCGCGCACGCCAAATTTTTTCACGAGGACAGCCTGTCCCTCCTCAGACTCTATGCGGCGAATTCCATATTCGCCGGTGGCGACTGAGTGCTTCACCATGGAGTTGCAGACGACGATCTGCGTTTCCGCCAAGCCGCCCTTGTTCATGGGCAGATGCTCGTAGGCGAGCGAGCGGGTGTCCAGGAGCAGGGCATGACCTGCCTTGGCAGCTACGATGACGAATTGATCCATGATGCCGCAGGGAGATTCGACATACTCGTTCTCAGCGCGACGGCAGAGCACAGCGATCTCCTCGATAGTTAAGCGGGCAGAGGAGAGTGCCAGCATTGCCATGGCGCTGGCGACTTCCATGGAGGCCGATGAGCTTACCCCCGCGGCGAAGGGAACGTTGCCGGTGATATGAAGATCGAACGAGGGTGGCTCGATCCCACGTTCCTGCATCTTGCGCAGCACGCCGACGGGATAGTCGCTCCACTCGCCGCGCGCAGGTGAGCGGTCGGCGTGATCGAGTGTCAGGGTCTTGTTCAAGAGCTCGCTGGTAAAGCTGTAGAGGCCATCCTCGCGCGGGGAGATGGTGGCTTCTGTAAAGAAGGGGATGGCCATGGGAAGCACCAGTCCGCCGGTATAGTCGGTATGTTCACCCAGCAGATTGACGCGGGCGGGCGCGACGCATTTGATGGCCCTGCGCGGCATTGTTTCCGCGGTCGTAGTGGTACCGTAACCGTTTGGGGGCAAGGGAGTTCCTCTTCGCCTTACGATCATAAATGTTGTTTGTAATCGCGTACATTCGCCTGTGGCTCATCGTAAGCGCACGCCTGATCTGAACCCGCTGAAATCCTCGTCGGGAAGATCTAAGTTACTGAATATAAAGCAAATGGTGGAGTGCCCCCTGAGGAAGCCGAGCGGCGCAGCGTTCCGCGGCGCTGGACGCCGGTGCTGCCGGGAGCTTGCGATGGGGTAGCTTTTAGGGAGCTAACTCGGTGGCGGAGGCAGCAGAGAGCTGGTGAATGGCTAACCACGTTTGCTGGTAGGCGCTGAGCGCATTGAGGGTAGTGGAGCGGGCGTCGCGGAGGGCGTCGAGGTAGTCGATCAGCGCGATGCCGCCGTGCTGGAAGGCGAACTGAGCGATGGAGAGGACATCCTTGGACTCGTCGAGATAGTGCTGGCCGTAGCGGTCGGAGAGACGCTTGGCCTGCACGTAGCCGATCCAGGCCTGGTCGACGTCGGAGATGACCTGGTAACGGGCAGCGGTTTCGGTTAGTCGGGAGGCGTCGGCCTGAAAGCGGGCGGTGGCCTTGTTGCCCTGGTTGCGATCGAAGATGCGGATGGGGATGTTGACGGAGAAGCCTGCAGAGTTTTCGGTTCCGGAGCGATCGTACTCGCCTTCGAGGGTGGGGTCGGCGGTGCCGTTGGCGATGGCGAGGCGGGAGTTGGCGTCGGCGGCTGCTACACCGAAGCGAGCTGCGGCGTAGTCGGGGCGCTTGGTGAGGGCGGTCTGGACGAGCTCGTCCTTGGTTTGGGACACGACGGGTGGGACGACATCGCCGGTGACGTCGAAGTCGTCTGAGGGGGTTTCGACGCCGATGAGGGTTTGGAGCTGGTCGCTGGCCTGGCGAAGGTTGATGATGTCGTTGGCTTCGTCGGATTCGAAGTCGCTGAGTTGGAGGTCGAGGCGCTCGAAATCGAGTTTGCCGAGATCGCCGGCCTTGTAGCGATCGTTGGCGATGTCGACCTCGTGGCCGAAGTCCTTGAGGCTGGCGCTGGCGAGTGCGAGGGAAGCCTTGGCGATGAGCATGTGGGTGAAGGCAGTCTTGACGGAGAGCTCGGTCTGACGGATGGAGTCTTCAAGCTGAGCCCGGGTTTGGCTGGTGGTCGCGCGAGCGTCTTCGAGGCGCCACTTGCGCTTCTCGCCACGCTCGAAGAGGCGTGAGACCTGGAGGCTATAGCTGTAAGGGTTGTTGGATGAGGCCGGCTCTGTGATGTCGGAGCCCGCAATGCCGAGGTTGGGATTCTGGCGGACGCCGGCCTGGATCTCCTGGGCCTGGACTGCCTGGAGGTTCTGTTCGGCAGCGAGGAGGGTGGGGTTCTTGGTGCGGGCCAGGTCGAGAACCTGGTCGAGGGTGAGGGCGCCGGGTTTCGACGCGGGCGGGGTGCGGGGATCGGGAATGGCTTTGAGGCTGGCGGCATAGGCTGCTGGCGACTGGCCGGCATCAATGGCGGGGGAGCTGGAGCTGGACTGAGATTGAGTGGTGTCCGGGGACGGGGTTTCCTGAGCGCGGAGTGCGGGTGCGCCCAGCGTCGCGACGACGAAGACGGCGAGAAAAGCGGGTTGGGGTTTGCGCAAGATCTTCATGTTAGTTCTCGAATTCGGTATCGGGCGGCGGAAGGATATCCAAGGGGCGCGCGATCCAGACATACAGCGTGGGTAGAAGGTAGACACCCATGACCAGAGCTCCGACTAAGCCGCCGACGATGACGATGGCGAAGGGGCGCTGCGAGTCGGAGCCGATGCCATGGGAGAGCGCTGCGGGCAGCAGGCCAAGGGTCGCTACGAGCATGGTCATCATGATGGGGCGAAGGCGGAGGACGGCGCCTTCGATGGAGGCTTCGCGAACGGCATAGCCACGGGCGCGGATTTGGTTGATGCACTCCAGCATGATGATGCCTGTCTGCACGGAGACGCCAAAGAGGGCGAGGAAGCCGACGCCCGACGAGACACTGAAGTGATTGCCGGTTAGGAGGAGGGCTACGAGGCCTCCAACGGGAGCAATGGCAACGTTGGCGAGGACGAGCACGGCCCATTTGAAGGAGCTGAACATGCCGTACAGGATCATGAAGATCAGAAGGATGGTGATGGGAAGAACCATCATGAGGCGACGCGAGCTACGCTGCTGGCTGGCGTATTCGCCGGCCCAGTCGAGGTGATAGCCGGGGGGAAGCTTGACCTGTTTGTTGACCTTGTCAATGGCCTCGCGGACAGTGCTGCCGAGGTCGCGCCCGCGCACGCTGTACTTGATGGCGACGAAGCGGCTGCCACCTTCGCGATAGATCTCTTCGGCGCCGTCTTCTACCTTGACGTGGGTGAGTTGGGCGAGGGAGACGCGCTCGCCGGAAGGAGCGAGGAGGCGGATGTTGGAGATAGCTTCGGGAGTGGAGCGGTAGGCTGGATCGTAGCGCACCATGACGTCGTAGCGGGCTTCGCCGTCGAGAACCTGGGTAGTGGGGGCCCCATTGATGGTGCCGCCGACAGCGCCTTCGATGGCAGCCTGCACGTCAGCGACGTTGATGCCGTAGCGGTTGGCGGCGGCTCTATCGACGACATAGCTGAGATTTGGCTGGCCGATGACGTGGAAAAGGCCCAGGTCGGCTACACCGGGGATGGTGCTCATGACCTGAACGATCTGGTTGCCCTTTTCTTCGAGTGTTTTGAGGTCGCTGCCGTAGAGCTTGACGGCGAGCTCGCCCTTAACGCCGCTGACGGCCTCTTCGACGTTGTCGGAGATGGGTTGAGAGAAGTTCCAGACGACGCCGGGAGTCTTTTCGAGCTCGCGATCCATGGCGGCGATGAGTTCTTCTTTGTTCTGGTGGAAGGCGGGTCGCCAATCTTTCTTGGGCTTGAGGTCGACGAAGTATTCGGTGTTGAAAAAGCCAGTGGTGTCGGTGCCATCATCGGGGCGGCCGATCTGGCTGACGACCTGCGTGACCTCGGGAAAGCTGGCGAGGGTGAGCCGGGTTTTGTTTGCAATTGCGAGGCTCTCGGTAGGGCCGGTGCTGGGGGCGAGAGAGCCGCGGACCCAGATGGCGCCTTCGTCGAGGTGAGGCAGGAACTCGGATCCGATAACTCCGCTGAACATGAGGAAGACACCGAGAAGAAGCATGACAGTGGCGGCGGAGAATGGAACGATTTTGTGATCGATACCCCAGGTGATGCTGGCGCGATAGCGTCCGGTGAGCCAGACCATCACCGGGTTTTCCCACTCTGTGGTGCCCTTCGGGAAGAGGAAGCTTGCGAGCACGGGGGCGAGCACCATGGAGAAGATGAGGGAGCCAAGGAGAGCGAAAGCTACGGTCCAGGCCATGGGCTTGAAGAGCCGTCCTTCTACCGACTGCAGGGTGAAGATCGGCAGATAGGCAGTGATGATGATGGTGATGGCATAGAAGACGGGGCGCTGGACTTCGTGGGCCGACTCGCGAATCTGCTGCATGACGGTTTTGTCTTCATTGCGGTGATGGCTGAGATGGCGAACGATGTTTTCCACCATGACGACGGCGCCTTCGACAACCATGCCGAAATCAAGCGCGCCCAGGCTGAGGAGGTTGGCGGGGATGTGGCGGAGGTCGAGGCAGATGGAGGCGAAGAGCAGCGAGAAGGGGATGGTGATGGCGACGATGAGGGCGCCACGCAGGTTGCCGAGGAAGAGGAAGAGGATGAGCGCGACGAGACAGATGCCCACCGTGAGGTTATGAAGCACCGTGTCGGTGGTGAGACGCAGGAGATCGCTGCGGTCGAGGAACGGAACAATCTTCACACCGGGTGGAAGGATGTGGTCGTTGAGGTCCTTGACTTCGGCGTGAATGGCATCGAGGGTGCTGTCGGAGTTATCGCCCTTCTGGAGGAGAACGACTCCTTCGACGACGTCGCTGTCGTCGAGCAGCTTGCCGTCCTGGCGGCGGATTTCTGCTGGACTTAAGTCGCAGGTGCCGTCTTGCGGCTTGCAGGTCTTGCCGATCTGGCCGAGGCGGATCTTGGGGCCCTGGACGACGCGGGCTACATCAGAGACGCGGATGGGGGTACCGTTGGAGGTTTTGAGAACGACCTGCTCAATGTCATGGACGTTGGTGAAGAGGCCGACTTCCTGCACATTGATCTGCTGGTTGCCTTGCTCGATGAAGCTGCCGCCGGCGTTTACGTTGTTGGCGGCGATCTGCTGCTGAACCTGCTGGATGGTGAGGCCGTAGGAGATGAGTTTGTCGGGGTCGACGATAACCTGGTACTCACGCGTGAGGCCGCCGAAGCTGGAGACGTCGACGACGCCAGGGACGCTGCGGAAGGCTTTTTCGAGCTGCCAGTCCTGGATGCTCTTGAGCTGCATCGTGTCGATGGAGGGATTGGTGCTCTTGAGGGTGTACCAGTAGATCTGGCCGACGGGACTCCAATCGGTGCCGATCTGGGGTTGCAGGCCGGCGGGAAGGGTGACCTGGCTGAGGCGCTCGAGGACCTTCTCGCGGTTCCAGTTGTCTTCGCTGTCGTCATCGAAGATCATGGTGACGCTGGAGAGGCCGGCGAGGGTGGTGGAGCGGAGGTGGGTCATGTGGGGGATGCCCGCCATGCCGTTTTCGAGAGGAACGGTCACCTGTTGCTCGACGTCTTCAGCGGAACGGCCGGGCCATTGGGTGATGACGTTGACGTAGTTATTGGCGACGTCCGGGTAGGCCTCGACAGGGAGATTGTGGAAGGAGATGGCGCCCCACCCAAACAAGAGCAACGCCGCAACGAGCACGATGAAGCGGTTGTTCAGTGCGAAATCCACTAAACCCTTGATCATTGCTGCTCCGCTGCGTTCTCGAGGTCGAGTGCGTTATTGACGACCTGTTGTCCGGGTTGTACTCCCGCAGTGACTTCGAGTAGATTGCCGGGAAGGGTTTGGCCGATTGTTACGAGCACACGTTTGAAAGCACCGTCACCTGCCGGCACGAAGACATAGGAGCGGTCGTGCAGCTGGAGGATGGCCGTAGCAGGGACGACGGTTCGCGGCTCGGCGCGTGAGCCTTGCAGGATGGCGGTGGCGAACATGCCGATGCGGAGGAGATGGTCTGGATTCTCGACCTGGATGCGAACCTTGGCGGTGCGCAGGCTAGGATCGAGCTGGGCGCCGATGTCGCTGATGGTGCCGGAGAACGTCTTTCCGGGGAAGGCATTGAGTTGGATGTCAGCGTGCTGGCCTAGGTGGACGTTGGCGAGATCGTTCTCGTAGACGTCGCAGATGACCCAGACGTGGGAGAGGTCGGCGATGGTGAGGGAGCCGGCGGCGCCCGCGTAGGTGATGCCGGCGGCGCCCGAGGCGGTTACGTTCTGCGCGATCACGACACCGGTTGCAGGCGCGTAGATTCTTACGATGGCGCTGGGATGATCTTTGTCGACGCCGAGGACCTTGAGCTGCTGTTCGGCGGCGATGAGGTCGGCCTTGGCATCGTCCTCGCCGTTTTGCGCGGCTTCCTGCTGGGACTTGGGTATCGCACCCTTGTCATAGAGCAGGTTGTCGCGCTGGAGGGTGATGGCTGCTAGGTGCTCGTCATTGACGGCCTTGAGATAGGCGTCGAAGGCGGCAGAGACGTCAGGGCTTTGCACCTCCATGACGAGCTGGCCTTTGTGGACATAGTCGCCGAGGCCGACGTGAAGCGCGATGACGCGGCCATTAGCGAGGGAGAGGACAGGGATCTCGCGGGAGACGTCCGGATTGACCGAGCCGGTGACCTGGAGTTGGCTGCGGACGGGTTGGGTGGATGCCTGCACGAGCGAAAAGCGGCCGGCACCGTCGACATGAACGAGGTTGGAGCCGTTGACTTCCTCGACCTGCGCGGCGGGCGGAGCCTCCGCGGATGGGGAGGCGGCCTCGTGGTTGCAGCCGGCTAGGCCGAAGGTGCAAAGAAGAAGAGGTGCGGCGATACGATAGAGACCCGGGGCACCTGGCTTCGGACAGACTTGATCTTGCTGCGTTTTCAGCGTGATGTTCATAGATTTCGAAGGTTAGTGCGTATGGCTGGTCGGCAATAAACAATTACTTTGAGGGTAAACCAAGTGGAATGTTCACAGGCTGGAGCGGCGGTCAATCTTATGATTGTGATTTTTATCTTTCGATAGAACCCGTTGACGTTGTGTGAATTTACGGATACTGAAAGGAGCGATGAGAGCTGCAGCCACAATTGTGAAAAGCAATGCGTTCCGGCTCGTATCGGGGTTGGTGGGGATTGCCGTTATCGGGTACGCGGACCGGAGGCTGAGCGAGGCGGTTCCGCTGGCGCTTCTGTACCTGGCACCTGTCGTGCTGATGAGTACGGCACTGCGCCGCTGGCAGATTCCGCTGCTCGGCGTGGTTTGTACCGCAGTTGCCGAGTTTGGGACGGGCTACGGCTGGACGCTGAGGGACGGTCTGGCCCGTGACTCGCTGTATTTCCTGGCGTACACGGCGGCGGGTCTCTATGTATCCGAAGTGTTGTCGCGGCGGGCGACGGAAGAGTCGCATCTGGATGAATTGGAGTCGGAGATTGAAGCGCGGCGGGGAGCGGAGGAGCAGCTGCGATTGGTGGTGGCGAACTCTTCGATCGCGATTATTACGTCGGATGAGACGGGCACGATCCTGCAGGCGAATGACGCAGCGGAACGAATGTTCTCTGGAGATGGGCCGATGGGGATGAGTCGGCTGGAGGGCTCATCGCTGCAGGTGTTTATGCCATCGCTGGCGCGCGTGCAGATTCAGCGCCAGGGGTGGGAGCATCTGAAGACGATGCTGCAGTGCCAGGGGTTGCGGGCGACGCAGGATCCTTTTCTCGCGGACGTGTGGGTGTCGTCGTACAGTACGTCGCGCGGGGGAAGGCTGACGGCGATGATCATCGATGCGTCGACCGAGGTGCGGGATCGGGAAGAGGCGAACCTGGAGCAGGTGCTGGTGGGATCGAGGCTGGCGGTGGGAGCGTTGTTTCACGAGATTCGCAATATCTGCGCGGCGATTTCGGTGGTGCAGCAGAATCTGCGGGCGACGTTTGTGCTGGGAGAGCCCTCGGAAGACTTCGAGGCGTTGCGACAGCTGGTGACAGCGTTGGAACGGATGGCATCGCTGGAGCTTTCGCTGGCGCGGCGACAACCGACGAAGCTGCGGCTGGAAAACTTCTTGAGAGAGCTGCGTATCATTCTGACGCCGTCGCTGCGTGAGTCGGGGATTGAGTTGGGATGGCATATTGAGGAGAATTTGCCCGAGGTATGGGCGGATCAGCAGAGTTTGTTGCAAGTGTTCTTGAATCTTGTACGGAATGCGGAGAAGGTGCTGGCGCCTGTTGATCATGCTCGACTGGAGTTGCGCGCGGCGGAGGTGGATGGGTTGGTGCAGGTAAAGGTTTCGGACAATGGGCCGGGGGTGCGGGACCCGGCAAGTTTGTTTCGGCCGTTTGGGGACCGATCGTCGACTTCCGGGTTGGGGTTGTATTTATCGCGTGCAATGATGCTGAGCTTTCATGGCAACCTGGCGTATCAACCGAGCGCGTCGGGTGCTACGTTCGTCGTGGAGATGATTGCCGTTGAGGTGGAGGCATGAAGGCCAAGGATTCTCGAGAACTGATTCGGCTGCTGCTGGTGGATGATCACACTTTGTTTCGTGAGAGTCTGCGGCGGTTGCTCGAGAGCGAGGCTGGTGTGGAGATTAGCGGCGACTTTGCAAACGCAGAGGACGCGCTTGCGGCGGTGCAGGCGGGACTGGAGTTTGACGCGGCGCTGGTGGATTACGAACTGGAGGGATCGGGTGGCGGAAACGGGCTCGACCTGGTGCGTAAGATGCGGCGTTTGAGGCCGGAGGCGCGGGTGTTGATGGTGACGGCGGGGATGGGGTCAGCTGACCTGATGCGGGCTGTTACGGAGTTGGATACGGGGATTTTTCTGAAGACCGAACCGACGGTCGAGTTGATGCTTGCGATTCAACGGACGGCTAAGGGAGAGCGGTGGATCTCGTCGCGCGCGTCGCTGGCGCTGATCACGTCGGGAGGTTTGGCGGAGGCGGAGCGGCCGGTCGCGGAACGGCTGAGTGCTCGGGAGTCGGGGGTGTTACGGGGCGTATTGGAGGGGCAGAGCAACAAGGAAATTGCGGCCCAGATGGAGATAACGGAGAGCTCGGTGAAGGCGGTGCTGCAGAAGCTGTTTGAGCGGGCTGGGGTGCGCAGCCGATCGCAGCTTGTCCGGTATGCGATCGAGACGCAGATCGACCCGCGATAGGTGCAAAAACAGTGGGCTATACTAGAGGAACAGGTGATCTGGTGCATGCCCTCTGAGCCGTTTTACGACCCGGCAAAGTCTTATCTGGACAATTTTGAGCACGGCCCATTTGGCCTCTTCGCCAACACCTCTCCTGCTTCCCCAACCTTACAACCGAACCATGAATTTCTCGGGTATCCAGTATTTGCGCCGTTTGGGATTCCTGCGGGACCTCTGATCAATGGGAAGTTTGTGAAGGCTGCGCTGGATATGGGGTTCGATATCCCGGTGTACAAGACGGTGCGGACGCACAAGTATGCGTGTCATCCGTGGCCGAATGTATTGGCGGTGAAGGTGGAGGGAGACCTTGCGCCGGACCGCACGCTGGTGGCGAACGAAGACTACGGCGAGCCGCTGTCGATTACGAATTCGTTTGGTGTGCCGTCGATGGACCCTACGTTCTGGCAGCCCGATATGGCGGATGCTGCGACGTATGCGCGACCGGGGCAGGTGGTAGTGGGTAGCTTCCAGGGAACGCTACCGGAGAACGGTCGCGTGGCGGATTACATTGCGGACTTTGTGCTTGGCGCGCGGCTGGTGAAGGAGACCGGTGTGCCCGTTATCGAGGTGAACCTGAGCTGCCCGAATGAGGGAACGGCGAATCTGCTGTGCTTCGATATTGCGCGGTCGCGGCAGGTGGTGGAGGCGATTAAGGACGAAATTGGCAGCGTGCCGCTGGTGATCAAGATGGCGTTCTACAAGGACGAGAAGAAGCTGGAAGAGTTCTTGCGCGAGGTTGGCGGGACGGTTGATGGCATTGCGGCGATCAATACGATCTCGGCGGAGATTCGCGATGAAGAGGGCAAGCAGGCATTACCGGGTGAAGGCCGGTTGCGGAGTGGAGTGTGCGGCAGCTCGGTGAAGTGGGCGGGGGTTGCGATGGCGTCGAAGCTGGCGCGGATACGCGGCGAGTTGGGGCAAAAATTTACGATTGTTGGGGTTGGCGGGGCGGGGAGTGCGGAAGCGTTTGATGAGTATCGGAGGGCTGGAGCGGATGTGGTGATGTCGGCGACTGCGGCGATGTGGCATCCCGAGCTGGCGCGAGAGATCAAGGAGCAGGCGCATGAGCTATGAGGCCGGGCTTACCACGTATGACAGCAGGAGCCGCGAGATTGCCGAGGCGTTGATTGCGATTGAGGGCGTGGGGTTTCGGCCGGCGGCTCCGATTACGTTCAAGTCGGGGATCAAGTCGCCGGTGTACTGCGACAATCGGCGCTTCCCGTTCTGGCCGGAGCAGTGGGCGAAGGTGATTCGCGGGTTTGAGGGATTGATTGCGGAGCGTGGGATTGCGGTGGATGTAGTCGGCGGCGTGGAGGCTGCGGGGATTCCGCATAGCGCGGCGCTGGGATATTCGATGCGCATTCCTTCGGTGTTTATTCGGAAGGAGCTGAAGGAGCATGGCACGAAGAAGCGCGTTGAAGGCGGCGATGTGACAGGCAGGCGCGTCGTGCTGGTGGAGGACCTGGTAACGACCGGCGGAAGCAGCATTGCGGCGATTGAAGCTTTGCGGGCTGAGGGCGCGCTCGTGAGCGATTGCCTGGCGATCATCAGCTATGACTTTCCGGAGGCTGTGGAGTTGTTTGAGAAGTCAGGTGTGCGGCTGCATGCGACGACGACATTTCCGGTGGTGTTGGAATGCGCCGTGAAGCAGGGAATGATTGATGAGGCGGGGGCGGCGGTGGTTCGGGATTGGCTTGATGAGCCGCGGTCGTGGGCGAAGCGGCATGGGTTTGAGTAGGAGTTTGAGTCGAGGACGATGAGCGCAGCGACAGACAAATTCGAACGGAGAGCGGACGCGGTCGGTTCGCTCGTTTGCGTGGGATTGGATCCTGAGTTGGAGAAGATTCCGGGGCGCTTCAGGGGCGAGGAATATCCGCTGTTTGCATTCAATCGCTGGATCATTGAGCGGACCCATTCGTATGCTGCGTCGTACAAGCCGAACATGGCGTTCTATGAGGCGCGCGGCACGCAGGGGCTGCGAGAGCTTGAGTTGACGATGGATTATCTGCGAGGTGAGCATCCTGATGTGTTTACGATCTGTGATGCGAAGCGCGCGGACATTGGAAATACGAATCGAGGATATGTGACCGCGGTCTTTGATGCGATGGGCTTCGATGCGGTGACGCTGCATCCTTACCTGGGGCGTGAGGCGGTCATGCCGTTTCTTGAGCGCAGGGACAAGGTGAGCATCGTGTTGTGCCGGACTTCGAATCCGGGAGCGGGAGAACTGCAGGATTTGGTTTGTGACGGACGGCCGCTATGGGAGACAGTTGCGGCTAGGGTGAGCAATGAGTGGAATACGGCGGGGAACTGCATGCTGGTGGTGGGCGCGACCTATCCGGAAGAAATGCGAAGGATCCGCGAGATTGCGCCGCAGATGCCGTTCCTGGTGCCGGGGGTGGGTGCGCAGGGCGGAGATGTGGCGGCAGTGGTGAGTGCGGGATTGGATGAGCGAGGTAAGGGTTTGTTGATCAGCAGCTCGCGGGCAATTTTGTTCAGCGATGATCCTGCGGGTGCGGCTCGAAGGCTGCGAGACGAGATCAATGTGGCACGAGAGGCGGCCCATGCTGCGTCTTGAGGGCAGGATTGCGAATCACGATCGGGAGTTTGACGGGGCGATCGAGATCAATACCGAGACGGGACTAATTGAGCATGTGGGACCGCGGACGGGCAAGAGCGATCTTGATCTCGAGGGACAGATTATTTTTCCTGGATTCGGGGATATTCATATTCACGCGCGCGATGACGTGAGCAAGTCGCAGGTGTATAAAGAGGATTTTGCGACGGTGTCGGCGGCGTCAGTGCATGGTGGAGTTACGCATGTCGCGGACATGCCGAATAATCCGGTGGCGCCGGTGGATGATGAGCGCTATGCGGCGAAGGAACAGTTGACGAAGGCGTCGGCGGTGCATGTGACTTTGTATGCGGGAATTGGTCCAGAGACGAATCCGCTACAGAGGCATGTGCCGTACAAGGCGTTTATGGGGCCGTCGGTGGGGGATCTTTTCTTTGCTTCGCAGGAGCAGCTTGAGGGCGTGATTGCGAAGTATCGAGGGAAGAATGTGAGTTTTCACTGCGAGGATCCCGCGACCCTGCGCGAGAGTAGTGGAGAGCCGACGCATGAGCAGCGCAGGCCGGCTCGAGCAGAGATCACGGCGACGGAGTTCGCGCTGTATTTGGTCGAGCGATATGAGTTGGTGGGTAAGCTCTGTCACTACTCGACGAAGGGCGGACTGGAGAAGATTGCGGCTGCGAAGGCGCGAGGAGTGAGGGTGACGGCTGAAGCTACGCCGCACCATCTGTTTTTTGATGACTCGATGCTGACGGAGAAGAATCGGCTATGGCTGCAGATGAATCCTCCGCTGCGAGGGCCAGCGGACAGGCTGGCGCTGATTGAGGCGCTGCGCGGTGGGCTGGTGGATTATATTGCGACGGACCATGCCCCGCACACGATCGCGGAGAAGATGGAGGGGGTGAGCGGGCTGCCGCATCTGGATACGTACGGGGCATTCGCTACGTGGCTGATGGCGGAGCACGGATTTTCCGCGCAGGACATTGCGAGGGTGTGCGCTTGGAATCCGGGGAAGTTTGTGAAGGAGTTTCTTCCACAGAATTTTGACAAGGGGTATGGCGCGATTGAGCCTGGATATGTGGGTTCACTCACGATCCTCAACCCCCGTGCGCCGTATGTGGTTCGGCGTGAAGACATGAAAACGAAGTGCGGCTGGTCCCCGTTTGAGGGATATACGATGCCTGGCCGTGTGACCTATACCGTATTGCAAGGCAGGGTTTACCCGGCAGGTTGAGGGAGTGTTTGCCCCGATGGAAAAGCTTAAGCACGTAATCAGCGCGCGGCAGTTCAAGGATCCGGAGTTTCTGTTGTGGCTGTTTGAGTCGGCGCACCAGATGGAGCGCGATGACGTGTTTCGTGCACTGACTGATCCGCTGCGTGGAAGGATTTTGGCCACGTTATTTTTCGAGCCGAGTACGCGCACGAGATTTTCGTTTGAGGCTGCGATGCAGAAGCTGGGCGGCGGTGTGCTGACTGCCGAGAATGCGCGTGCCAATTCGTCCGCGACTAAGGGAGAGACGATCAGCGATACCATTCGCGTGGTGAGCGGGTATGCGGACGCGATTGCGATTCGGCACTACGAGCCGGGAACGGCGGAGGCGGCGGCAAGGATCTCGCCGGTGCCTATCATCAATGCGGGCGATGGTGTGGGAGAGCATCCGACGCAGGCGTTAGCGGATATGTATACGATCAAGAAAGAGCTTGGTCGGCTGAGTGGGTTGCGGGTTGCGCTGGTCGGGGACCTGCTGAATGGAAGGACGATCCATTCGCTGCTGCCACTACTTTGCCTTTATCCGGGGGTGACGATCGATCTGATCTCGCCGTGGCAACTGCGCCTGCCACTGGCTCATCGCGAGTACCTGATGGAGAAGGGGATCGCGTTCCATGAAGGCGAGAAGCTGGAGGGCGTGATTGAGCACGCGGACGTTGCGTACATCACGCGGGTGCAGAGTGAGCGGTTTGCTTCGAAGGACGAGTATGACGCGGTGAAGGATGTGTACGTGATCAATGCCGAGGTCGCCGATCGACTGAAGCCGGAGGCGATCATCATGCATGCGCTGCCGCGCGTGAACGAGATCTCGCCGGAGGTGGATGCGAATGCCAGGGCGGCTTACTTCCGGCAGGCGAAGAACAGCCTTTACATTCGTATGGCGTTGCTGAAATATCTGCTGGCTTAGCGCGGCCTGGGCGGATCGTGTGATTTTGATTCGTCTGCTTAGCGAGATACGACGAGGACCGAAAAGGTTCCGGGGATTGGCGTGGGACGATATCGCAGCTCTTCCGAAACGTTTGGGGAGTTTTCACCGTACTTCGAGGTGACGAGATAGGCCTTGCCGTTTTCGTGATCGACAACCATAGTGCGAGCGCCGGCTTGCGTCTTGATGCTCTGGAGCTTGGTGTAACGCGATGGAGACTCCCGGCGGAAAACGGTCAGCGAACCTGCAGAGTCAGCCAGGAATAGCATATTGAGGCGCGGATCGAAGTCCAGATCGCCCGCGTTCTGTGTTGCTTCAGCGAGTGTGTCTACCTTCCCGGTGACGGTATCTATTGAGGCCAGGGTGTGATCCTCGCAGCTGGTAAATAGTTGGTGGTGCTGAGCGTCGATCGCAAGATTTGCGGGGCCGGTACATGGGGCTAGAGGCCAGGATGCGCTGACCTGGTGCGTCGCTGCGACAATGCGCTGAATCATCCCTTCTGCAGGCAGAGCGACGAATAGTGTGCCCTTGCCATCGCCTACTGCGTAGCCTGGACGGCCGGCGAGCGGAAGCGTCGAGATGATTTTGTTGTTGGACGAGTCGATGACGTCCACACTATGGCCCCGCGAGCTAAAGGCGAAGATGCGCTTGGTTCGGGGGTCGTAGACTATGGCGAAGGGGATGGGCGCTGTTGGAATGGATGCTACCAGTTTGAGTGAGGTTCGATCGAAGACGCGAACGAATCCAGCGGTCCCATCTGTGACGTCCGTAGCGTATCCGTATCGACCTGAGTCGTCGAGCGCCAGGTTGCGGAGGTTGACCATGCCTGAGATCTCGCCGAGAACTTTGCCGGTCTCGATGTCCACGACCGAGATGTGGTCGGTACGCGGTATGAAGAGCCGATGAGCAGCGGGATCTACAGCGAGGAAACCCCAGCCGCCCTTGCCCCCGATATTCCATTGTTCATTGATATGAAAAGCGTGGGGAGCGGTGGGAGTGGATGAGCTCGTGGCGAGCGTCGGTGAGGCAACGAGGGAAGTAGAAAGTGCTAGATATGCAGAGAAGGTGCGGACAAAATTCATGGCGGAGATTCCTTTACGAATTTTCTAGCCCGGGAAAAGCAGACTTCGACGACCAGGGATCCTGGTCGTCGAAGTGAACTGCGACGTGCGGTGGTTGTTAGTTCGAGTTGGGGAAGTTGAAGTCGTCCGTGAGGTCGCCGATAGCGGGGCTATTGGTGGGAACGTACGGATTGGCTTCCTTCTGAACTGGATTTGGAAGGTTGTCGCGGCTGCGTGCGCTGATTGGGGGAAGGCTCCAGTTCTTCTCGATGAACTTCTCGATGGATACGTGGTCGCCATACTCATGCGAAACGTGTCCACCGGTGGAGTACTTCGAGACGACAAGCAGGGGAATGCGGGTGCCATCGCCGAAGAAGTCGACGGGTTGGATGTAACCGGAGTCATAGTAGCCGCCGCCTTCATCTTCTGTGATGAAGATGACAGTATCGGCCCAGAGCTTGGGATTGGCCTTTACCTGGTCGACGATCTTCTTGGTGAAGCCTTCGAAGAGGTCGAGTTTGGAAGACGCTGGATGGCCGTCATTGAAGCCGCTTGGCTTCACGATCGAGACTGGCGGAAGATTGCCTGTGTCGATATCGGAGTAGAGCTCGGTGGTGTCCCCGATGTACGTCTGGCGAGTGGCTTGGGTACCCATGAACTGGGTCTGATACTGGAATGGATTGCAGATGTTGCAATACTCATCGAAGGTGTTGGATTCGGTGGGATCGGTGACATACAGGTCCCAGTCTTCGCCGAAGTACTTGAACGGCACTTTGTGGGCTACGAGATCGTCACCAATGCTCTTCTGACTTGTGGGCGGAATGGTGAAGGGCGAGTACTGCGATGTGAGCGTGCCATCACCGTTGTAGCCGGGGTTGTAATTGTTGACCAGATAGTAGTCGCCCTTGACGCAGTTGGGATTGACGGGGCGCTTGAGTGACTGGAGATAGTTGGTGACGGCAGGAACGCCAGGCTGGCTGATGTCGCCGCAGTCGACGTAGCTGCCGCCACTATAACCGTCCTGATCGTAGAAGTCGTTGGCGGAAGGCTGCGGGTTGGGGTTCTCAATCTGGTTGGTCGGAGGAGGAACAGCTACACCGTTTGTGTTGGTGTAGAAGATGGCGTCGCCGAAGCCAAACATGATGTGGTTGGCTCCCGTGCCGCCCATCACCGACTGGTGGAAGTTGTCGCTGAGCGTGTACGTGTCAGCCAGCTCTTTGAAATACGGAGCGTCTCCTTTAGCCATGTTGTAGAAGCCCATCGAAGCTGAGCCTTCGCCGGTGGTCATGTCGTTAAAGGTTGTGGGTTGGGTGCGCCGTTGCTGCCGGTTCCGACAGATACTTCTACCCATGGGAAGAGGTCGTTCTGGCAGCCGCTGGGGTTGTCCTTGGTGATGTAGTCGGTGCTGCAATCCGTCTGCTGCCACATCTGGAAGAAGCGATGAACAGGGCTGGCAGTGTAAGCGTCGTACGGCATGTTGGGACCGCTGAGTTGATAGACGCCTTCACGCAAACTGGTTGCATCGGTAATGCGTGTGTCGATCTGGCCTGCTGCGATACCCGTGGCGCCGGTGAGGAGGTAAGGATCATAACCTTTCGCGAGGCCTTGGTCCGCGAGCTTCGCGACCTTCAGCGTGGTGAACGGAGCGGGACCTGAGACGGTGGGCGCTTCCGGTCCGCCAGCCAGCGCGGGTGGGAGCGTGCTGTATATGCTCTTGGATTGAGGGTCGATTTCGTACACACCGCCGGAGGTTGTACTGTCGAGCGCTGAGAACTGCGCGGAGAGCGAATAGTTGGGACCGGGCTTGCCGTCGGCCTTCACGATGCCCTTGGAAAGCAGGTTGGAGATGGTCTCTCCGGCCTTGGGTGTGTAGGTGCCGAAGACGTGGTCGAATGTACGGTTCTCACCGATGATTACGATGACGTGTTTGATCGGAGTCGTAGTTGGCGGGGTAGAGGTTTGGGCGTAAGCGGATGGTGATCCTCCCGCCAACACTTGCAGCGCAAACAGAGTCGTTGCGCCGCACTTAAGCGTCCCCTTAAGGGCGTTGACCGTGCATGACTTCATGGTGTGGAACCTCCGGTGTAGGAGAAGACAGCGTGTCGTACCGGTGGTGCGTCTTCCGTGAACAACCGTAGGCGATATGGGCCGGAGAGGTGTTAGGGCAAAGTGAAATGAAAAATAATTGCGCTCACGAAATCAACATAAAGTCGTCCATAAAATTGCTTGAACGAGTAAATCGTTTCAGATCAACGAGCGCAGATTTAAACACCTTTCGGTACATCAAATAACAACTTTGTATGGTCGCATCATCTCGTTGTCTTCATGCTCGAGAATGTGACAGTGCCACACGTAGAGCATCTCTTCGCCTGGAGTTGTCGGTGCACCGGCGGGCAGATCAAAGCGTTGGATGATGCGCGTAACGTAGCCCGGATAGGATTTAATGGTGTCCTTACGCGCGGGCCGCTCATTGCTTTCCGGTGGCATCGGTTTTCCGGTGAAGATGAGTTTGCCTGTTTGCTGATATGCCTGCACATCGAACGGCTGTCGATTAAGCACCTGAAACTGCACGAGGTGCACGTGCAGTGGATGGACATCGCCTGTGATGTTAATAAAGGACCATATCTCGGTGCTGCCGGCTTTCGGATCTTCGGTGATGGGTTCGTGCCAGCGCGCATTGCCGAGCAGGCCCATGATGACATAGCCGTCAGATGGCCGTTCTTTCTCGGAGACTAGCAATAGCCGCTCGCGCATCGTGTATGTGGGCTCAAGGGCTTCGAAGGGAACGAGGGCGTCGGGGACGGAGCTAGTGTCCTTGCCTTGAAGTGGCTTAGTGACTTTGAAGAGCATCACGTCTGCGGCGTCGACCTGACCGCCCATGTTGTAGGGAGCGGGCGCGTCGTTGACGAGAGCGAAGGACTTGCCTTCGAGACCGGCGAAGTCGATGGCGATATCGAATCGCTCGGCTGGCGCGATGAGGAGATAACGGAGTTCCAATGGTGTTGGAAGTAGTCCGCCATCCGTGCCTATTTGCTGGAAGGCGGGAACGTCGAAGGTCTCGTTAAGAATTTTACCGGTGGTGTCTGCGTTGAAGAGACGCAGATGATAGAAGCGGGAGTTTGCTGCGTTCAACATGCGAAACCTATATTTGCGGGGCTCGACCTCGAGGAAAGGCATCACCTTTCCGTTGACACAGTTGCGATCACCGAAGGATTCCTGGACCCAGAGCGGATGCTCCTTGGGGCCGTTGACGACGGTGGGGTAGGAGAGTGAGCCATCACGGTGAAAGAGGCGATCCTGTAGCATGAGGGGAATCTCGTACTCGCCACTGGGAAGGTTGAGGGATTTTTCGGCTTCATCACGAATGAGATAGAAGCCAGCGAGGCCTGCATAGATATTGAGGCGAGTGATGCCCAGGCAATGGTCGTGATACCACAGCGCGGTGGCGGGCTGGCAATTGGGATAGGCAGATGGCAGAGGGTTGAACTTGGGGCCATGCTCGCCATTTGCGGTGAACCACGCTTCGGGGTAGCCGTCGTCATCTGGAAGCACGCAGGCTCCGTGGAGGTGCGCAACGTTGCGCACATCTGGAATCGACGATTCGGCTCCGTGAATTGAGTGATCGATGGGGAGCAGGTGGGTGGTGGGCAGCTTGCTCATCCAGTTGATTTTGAGAGGCAGTCCACTTTGTACTTCGATCGTCGGGCCGGGCCACGTGCCATTGTACCCCCAGAGCGTTGTGGGCGGAAGGTCGCGATGCACCTTCTGAGTGAACTGTCGCATTTCTATCTCGACGACTTCGCCGGGTTTGCCGGTTGCGCGAATGACAGGCGGAATGGGTAGCGGATCGACGTAGCGAGTGAGTTTTACTTCGCTGTGCACCTGAGGCGGAGATGCCATGGCCTGGCCGAGGGCGGGGACGCTCTTAGCGAGTATGACGCCTGCTGACGTGTAAAGGCCGCAGCCCAGTAAGCGACGCCTAGTGAGGGTTGGGCCAAACTGATAAGGATCTATTGAGGAAGAGCTCTCATCGTTCTCAGCTTCGAACTTCGGCGGGCGAGGCATCAGGTCTGGGAAGACTAGCCGAAGCCGGTTACGAGAGGATGAATGTGGAGGAAGCCCGAGCGTTGGGTGAACGACGGCTTGGAAAAATGGTCGGGGCGAGAGGATTCGAACCTCCGACCCCCTGGTCCCGAACCAGGTGCGCTACCAGACTGCGCTACGCCCCGAACAATGGATTAGGTGAGTGGCTGGTCGTTCGTGGATGAACGCAAAGCTCCGGGAAACTGCACGAGCTGCAACACCCACTGACCAACCTTTTGATTTTAGCAGAAATTGAGAGTGCCAGGATGCGACGCTGGGCACTGGTGACTTCCGATGGTTGATTCGCGGGGTCGATCGTTTACCCGTCTACTGCGGTGCCGGGCTGGTGGTCGAAGCGGGCGGGGTTGTTGTGGGTGCAGTCGTCTGCGTCTCCGGCGCAGTTGTCGTCGGCGGGGTTGATCCGGGGGCAGGAGCGAGCGCAGCGGGCGAGACTGGAGCTGCGCTCGGCACTGCGGGTGTTCCGCCCGTGGAGCTCGCGGGCGCCGGCGTCGTATCCGCGGCTGTCGGCGAGGTGGATGTGGGTTGAGGAGTCGTCGGAGGCGTTGCTGGCAGAGTGGGCGTAGTGGTGGCCGGCACTACGGGGGCGATGGGAGCTGGCGCCGGCCTTTCGTACGTCCTCGGCGACATTCTTTCTGAGCGCGGCACGCCATAGGCCTGACCGTGGCGAACGATGGTTCTTTCGTCGAAGGTGTGAGTGTCCGGGTTATTGAAGGTTGCGCCAGCGGGGACCAGTACGTTGGTGACGGTCTTGTCCGGAGTTGCGCCCACGCGGAGTTCGATACGAGAGGGATCAATACCCTTTTCCTGAACCAGGTACTGACGTGCGTTGAGAGCACGCGCTGCGGCGGCCTGTGGCTTCTCATCCGATGTCGAGTTACCGACCATGACGAGGTGCGCGTCGGCCTGCTGCGTGAGGGTGAGGGCGATATCGTCCAGGCAGCCCTTCGCTTCATTGTCGACGCGTTCTGGACGGCGGCGATCACGTGTGAAGCTCAGGCTGCAGAGTGGCTGTGTCTGCGGGACATTGACGACGGGCGCCGTGATGATGACGTCGGTGGTTGCTTTGGCGGTCTGTCCGAGATCGTCGACGAGGTTGCAGGTGACGGTTATGGTCATCGGACTCAAGCCGGCGGTGGTGAGGACGGCCGTAGGTCCAGAGCTGGCGATCACGCCTGCGGTGGCGGCGTAGGAGTAGGTGAGCGGACGATTTTGCGGGCTGACGCCAACGGTGCTGATCGCGATGTCGGTACCCGAGACCGCGGTACTGGGATTCGCGCTGCAGGTGAGGGTTGGCGCCTGGAAGGCCATGACGGCGAATGGCGCAGCGCAGGATGCCTGCTGGCGCGTCTTAGAACCTTCTTCTACATGCCCTGTGACGACGTAGTCACCAGGTGCAAGGCCGGTGGTATCGATTGTGGCTTCCGGGCCGGAGGCAGTGATCTTGCCACCATTTGCAGCCCAGGTGTAGACGGGAGTTTTCTTTGGATTCAGGTGCAGGGCGTTGGCTTCGACCTTAACGGGATCGCCGGGATAGACCTGCGCGGGTTGCGCGCTGCAACCGAGCATGATGGGAGTGGGCGGCTCAACGGCGCCGAGGCGGACCACCAGGCCAGCAGAGAGTTTCATGTTGCTTAGAGCACTGAATCCGCCTTCGGTTCCGGAGGGAAGGAGCAGGGGACCATAGACGACCTGAGAACGTTGATAGTCAGCTTGAATGGGTCGGATAGAGAGGTGCTGACCCCAGAACGGAAATACGTAATCGATGCCGACGCCGCCGGTGACTCCCCATCCCCACATCAATGATTGGGCTGCGGGTCCATTGGTGCGCTCGCCGCCGCCGAGGGCGTGAGCGAAGGGCACCCAGCGCCCCAACGGGTAGCGGAAGATCGGGCCACCTTCAGCGGTGTACACCAGTTGGCTGCACGTTTCGCCGGTGCAATTGGGAATGTATTGTTTGTGCTCGTTGTTGCCGGAAAAGTAGCCGCTCTCCAGCTCAACGCCAAAGTAGCGATTGAACCATGTGGAGACGCCGATGGTGGCGTTGGGATTGTAGACACTCTGGAACTCATAGCCCGCGACGCTGCTATTAAAGGGATGAAAGTAGCCGTAACCGCCGTAGATGTCGACTCTAGAGTCAATGTGCTGTTCGCCACCTTTAGTCCCCTGCGCAGAGGAAACCGCCGCAGCAGTACCGAGACTGAGGATAACCAAAAGAAGCCGAGCCCATAGAGTCAAGCGTTGCATTGCGGCGATTCCTCCAAATAACCCGTTCAGTTTGAGAGGTGTTTCTTCAAGCAGAAGTTCTGAGAAACTGCATGGAATGAGGCGGCTGCGCCAAATCCACTTCTGTAGTATCCCCTAGAAGGCGTCAGACAGATGAAGGAAACGTAGTTAAACTGGTGACTCAAGCTTGATGCACAGCTGGGAAGCGGATAAGCTCATTGTGATGGAAGTCTTCAGTTTACGTATTACGCGATGTCCACGGCAAAGTCGATTTTGTTGTTGAGCACACGTGTATCCGATCTTATCCCGTGAACGGCTTTCATCTAGAAACTTCTGGTCAGTTCATAGTAACCCTATCGCCCTTTCGTGGGGCATTTCATCTGTGACAAACAGGGCCGTTTCAGGTCTGCAAGGGGAGGCTGCTTGCTTACTGACAGAGCCGCTGGCGAAGGTATCGCGAAACTTCATCAGAAGCGGTTGAACCATCTCCAGGCGTTGGAGGCGGAGAGCCTCTATATTTTGCGGGAGGCGGTCGCGGAATTCGCGCGCCCCGTGATGTTGTACTCCATCGGCAAGGATTCGAGCGTCATGCTGCGGCTGGCGCAGAAGGCGTTTTATCCAGGCCGGATTCCGTTTCCGCTGCTGCACATCGATACCAGCTACAAGTTTCCGGAGATGATTTCATTCCGCGATCAGTATGCGAGGGAGATAGGAGCGGAACTGATCGTGCATCGCAATGAGGCTGCTATCGCGGATGGGGCGAGTCCGTGGAAGCTGGGAACTCAGAACTGCTGTGGGGCTTTGAAGACGCGGTCGCTGCTGGATGCGCTGGAAGAGGGCGGGTTCGATGCGGCGTTTGGCGGCGCGCGGCGCGACGAAGAGAAGAGCCGGGCGAAAGAGAGGGTCTATAGTTTTCGCGATGGAGCGGGACAATGGGACCCGAAGAATCAACGGCCGGAGCTTTGGAGCCTGTACAACTCGCGGCTCCGTAAGGGTGAGAGTATCCGTGTGTTCCCCCTTTCGAACTGGACCGAGCTCGACATTTGGCTGTACTTATACGCCGAGCAGATTCCGATTGTGCCGCTGTACTTTGCGGAGGATCGGCTGGCGGTGATCCGCGGCGGGATGATCACGCTGGTGCATGAGGGGATGCGTTTGCTGCCGGGTGAGAAGCCTGAACCGATGAAGGTGCGCATGCGGTCGTTGGGATGCATGCCGTGCACGGGCGCGATACGGAGTGAAGCTGAGACCTTGCCCGAGATTATCGAGGAGCTGATCGGCTTTCGCCGCAGCGAGCGCGAGGGGCGGGCGATTGATCATGATGAAGAGGGGTCGATGGAGCTGAAGAAACGGGAGGGCTACTTCTGATGAGTGCGTTGGATTCAGCTCAGAGATCTTTGAATGAGGCGAGCTTCCGGGCGTTTCTCGATAGCCACCTGGAACAAGAGATGCTGCGATTCACTACGGCTGGCAGCGTTGACGATGGCAAAAGCACGCTGATTGGGCGGCTGTTGCACGACACGAAGAGCGTGTATGAGGATCAGCTTGCATCGATTCGCGCGAGCAGGGTAAATCGATCGGGCGGCGCAGTGGATCTGTCCTTGCTGACCGATGGGCTGAAGGCGGAACGTGAGCAGGGCATAACGATCGACGTTGCCTATCGGTATTTCTCCACGGCGAAGCGGAAGTTCATCATTGCCGATACGCCTGGTCATGAGCAGTACACGCGCAACATGGCGACGGGCGCTTCGACCGCGGATGTGGCGATTGTGCTGATCGATGCGAAGGCGTTTGAGCGCGCTGGGGAGCTGCTGCCGCAGTCGCGGAGGCATACCTACATTGCGAGTCTGCTGCGGATTCCGCACGTTGTTGCAGCCGTCAACAAGATGGACCTGGTGGAGTACGGCGAGGATGTCTTCAAGAGGGTATCCGTGGAGTTTGCTGCGTTGGCGACGCGGCTTGGGCTGAAGAGCGTTGAGGTGATTCCAGTCAGTGCGCTGGCTGGCGATAACGTGGTCGAGCCATCAATGAAGATGGAGTGGTACAGCGGGCCGACACTGCTGGAGTATCTGGAGACCGTTCCGCTGACGATCCGCGAGGCGGCGAATGGGCCTTTGCGGTTTCCTGTGCAACTGGTGGTGCGACCGAACGCGGCGTTCAGGGGGTTTGCCGGGCGCGTTGAACGAGGTCAAGTTCGGCCGGGCATGCGGGTGAAGGCGTTGCCGAGTGGAAGGATCACGACGGTGAAGAGCATCGTTACGTATGACGGAGAACTTCCGCTGGCAAGCTATCCGCTGAGCGTTACGCTTGAGCTTGAGGATGAGATCGATCTGAGCCGCGGTGAGATGTTGATCGGAGAAGAGCAGAGTGCTCCTCATGTGAGTACCGGGTTCCGCGCGATGGTGGTTTGGATGCATGAGCAGCCGCTGGTTGCCGGGCAAACGTATCTCGCGAAACATACGACGCGGACGGTTCGGGCCACTGCGAGAAGGATTGTCTACGGGGTCGATATCCAGTCGACTGAGCTGCGCGATTCTTCGCAGCTGCAGATGAACGACATCGCAGAGGTTGAGTTCGAGACGAGCCTTCCGCTGTTCTTCGATGCATATGCGGAGAATCGTGAGATGGGCGCGTTGATCCTTATCGACCCGGTGACGAATGCTACGGTGGGCGCGGCGATGATCGTCGCCGCTGTCGCGGGCGCCGACGGGAAGGCGAAGGCTGCGAAGGGCCCTGGGTTCGTCTGGCTGAAGGGCATGGCTGCTGAGGCGGCTGCTTTCCGGGACGCTCTGCGGGAAGGTGGTCGGTCTGCTGTGGTTGTCGATGACCCGTTGATTCCGGAGGCATCGTTGCCTGGTGCTGTGCGGGCTTTGAAGCTCGCGGGTGTGACGGCGATATCGGCGCGCGCTGCGCTGGACGAATCGACGATTGAGAGGGTTAGAGAAGCGGCTGGAGACGGCTACTTTGAGTCGGTGGTGGATGCTTCCAACTGGTTTGGTGACTCATCGAATGGGGAGGAGATCCGATGAGCGTGGATGTGTTGATGGATGTGAGGGAGACACTTTCGGCACAGGAGCTGGTTGCTGATGTTGTGCGGCAAGCTGAGCTCGAGAATGGGTTGGAGAGTATTTGCCTGACTAGCAGCTTCCAGGCAGAGGATATGGTTGTGCTGCACATGCTGCGTGAGTTGCTGCCTCAGATTCCGGTGATCTTCCTCGAGACTGGATATCACTTTCCTGAGTTGATTGCCTACCGCGATCAGATGGTGCGCGAATGGGGACTGAATCTTGTGAACGCGCTGCCGAAGACGACGTTAGAAGAGCATGAGCGTGAGTTTGGTTTGCTGCATATTGTTGAGCCGACCAAGTGCTGCGCGATTCGGAAGGTTGAGCCGCTGATGCGTTCGCTGGAGCCTTACTCGTGGTGGTTTACCGGGCTGCGACGGGAGCAGTCGCCGACGCGCGCGGGACTGAAGAAGATTGAGGATCATCGTTTGCCGTCTGGAAAGGCGATGAAGAAAGTTAGTGTGCTGGCGGATTGGGATTGGGGGAGGGTGGAGGGGTATGCGCTGGCGCAGGGGATTCCGCGGTTGGAGCTCTATGATCGTGGATACACGAGTATTGGGTGTGAGCCTTGCACTGCTGTGCCGGCGGTTGGGGCTGACCCGCGGAGTGGGCGATGGGGCGGCAAGAAGCTGGAATGCGGCATCCATACGTTTAGCGAGAAGCAGTAAGGAGGTAGGATTGCAGCATGCGTGAGCGGCGACGGATTGTGGAGCTTTGGCGGCGCGGGGATGCGGTGGCGCTGGTGACGCTGGTGCGGGTTGAGGGGTCTAGTTATCGGCAGGTTGGGGCTCGGTTGCTGGTGGCTGGAGATGGGGAGTATGCGGGATCGATCTCGGGTGGATGCCTGGAGGCCGAGGTGGTGAGGAAGGCTGCGTGGATGGTGCGCGGCGGGGCGGTGGTGGAGAGGTACTCGACACTGTTCGACGATACGGCTGAGATTCCTTATGGGTTGGGTTGCGGTGGGACCGTTGACTTGCTGATTGAGCCTGCTGGGACTGCGGAGTTTGAGGCGTTGATGGAGGCGCTCGAGGCTTCGTTGGAGGGAGTGGAGACTCGGGTGGTGACCTGGTTGCCGGAGGGTGCGGCGGCGCTGCGTCGGGTTGTGGGTGATGTGGAAATTGAGGGCGGGATTGAGGAGAGGATTGAGGCTCCGCAGCGGGTTGTGGTGTTTGGGGCCGGAGACGATGCGCGGCCGATGGTGCAGATGGCTGCGCTGATGGGTTGGAATGTTGTGGTGGTGGATGGACGGACGCAGTGGGCGCGATCTGAGCGGTTCCCGGAGGCTGTGCTGGTGATGGCTTCTGAGGGTTTTGGGGAGCTGAAGTCGTTGGGGATTGGGGCGAAGGATGCGGTGGTGGTGATGACGCATAGCTATGAGCAGGATCGGGTGTGGTTGGCTGGCGCGCTGCAGTGTGAGCCGCGGTATCTGGGGTTGTTGGGTGCTCGGCACCGAAGTGCGTTGTTGGTGCGGGAGACGGCTAAGCAGCTGGGATGGAGCGTGGAGCGGGCTTGCGACGGGCTGTTTGCGCCGGTTGGGCTGGACCTTGGCGGGGATGGTGCGGAGGCGATTGCGCTGGCGGTGATTGCGGAGATCCAGGCTTGCTGCGAGGGGAAGCTGGGAAGCTCGCGGCGGATGACGGTCGAGATGGTGGAAGAGCAGATTACACGCGGCGGCGCTTCACGATATTTGCAGGCTCAGTGCGCGCTGTGAGGATTGCTGCTGTGGTGTTGGCTGCTGGGGCTTCGCGGCGGTTGGGTCGGGCGAAACAGTTGGTGGAGATTGGTGGAGAGACGCTGCTGGAGCGCGCGGTTCGGGTTGCGGTTGAGGCTGGGTTGGAGCCGGTGATTGTTGTGGTTCGCGACGAGGAAGTGGGGAAGTCGCTGCGCGGGTGTGACGTGGTGGTGAATGCGTTGGCCGAGGAGGGGATGGCAAGCTCGATCCGCGCTGGCGTTGCGCGGGCTCGGGAGCTGGGTGTTGCTGGAGCGGTGGTGATGGCTTGTGACCAGGTTGCGCTGCGGGCTGAGCATTTGCGAGCGTTGTGCTCGGAGGCTGATCGGGTTACGGGTTCAGGGTATGCGGGGAAGGTTGGGATTCCGGCTTACTTTCCGGCGGAAAAGTTTTCGGAGTTGATGGAGTTGCGGGGCGATGTTGGGGCTCGTGCGCTGTTGCGCGGAGCGGTTGCGGTGGTGGATGAGGGGTTGGCGCTGGATGTGGATACCGAGGGCGATTTGTTGCAGGCTCGGGCGTATGAGGATGGTCAGGGGTGGTGAGGTGCCGGGTACCACCCCCCCTCCCCCTGGGAGTGATTTTGGCTCGTAAGTGGCTCATTGTGGATGGGTTAGATGCGAAAGTATCCCCGTTTCAGGAGTGATTTTGGCTTGTAACTCGATGATTCTGTTGTGGATAGGTGTGAAAGTATCCCGGCTGGATGGCGGGGTGAGCGGATCGAGTTGTGTTGGCGAATCATCGCTTGCAGCCCGGGGGACCCCCCTCCCCCTGCTTTCACTTTTCGTTCGCGAAGTCGTTTAGAATGTGCGGGTTAGTGGGTGAAGGCTGCTTTCAAACGGCTCATTCTAAATGGGTTACGGGTATGATCTTCTTTCTATTGAAGTTAGGGGCTTAAATGTGAAAGCTGCAGCCGGTGGTCGTCCGGTGCAGCTTTTGAATTTGGGGTCTACTTCAAGTGTAGCAAGTTGGGTAGGGTAACTATGCCAGGATTTGGGATTTCTTATTGGCATAAATATACTTGACACACCACGCCCATTTTATTAGTATTAGTTCATGGAAGAGCAAGCCATCCCGAAAAGCCTGATTCAGATGATCCGCTACTTCTCGGATGTTGATGTTTGCATCGAGTTTGTAGCCTCTCTTCGCTGGCTGGATGGCAAGGCTGTTTGCCCTCACTGTGAAAGCCAGAATGTCGGTTTCCTTAAGACACGCCGCATTTGGAAGTGCCGTGTATGCCGTAAGCAATTCTCAGTGAAGACAGGGACGATCTTCGAAGAGTCTCCCATCGCCCTCGACAAATGGCTCATGGCGATCTGGCTGGTAGTCAACTGCAAAAACGGCATTAGCTCCTACGAGATTGCGCGCGATCTAAAGGTGACTCAGAAGTCAGCTTGGTTTATGCTGCATCGCATCCGCTTGGCGCTAAAGAACGGCTCCTGGTCGATGATGGGTGGCCCTGACGGTGGCGAGGTTGAGGTAGACGAGGCATACATCGGCGGCAAGCCGAAGAATATGCACCACGACCGCAAGCTAAAACTGGCACAGCGTAAGAGTGAGACGCCGGACTGGAAGGGTAGTGGGCCGCGAGGCGGCAAGGCTGCTGTGATGGGCATGTACGACCGCGAATCACGGCAGGTACGTGCGAAGGTTGTGCCCAACACAAAGCGCGAGACTCTACAGGGCGAAATCCTCAACAACATTCAGCACGGATCGGCCATCTACACCGATCAGGCTGTGGCTTACGACAATCTAAAAGACAAGTACATTCACGAGACGGTGAGCCATCTCGACCATTACGTGCGCGGACAGGTTCATACGAACTGTCTCGAAAACTTTTGGAGTTTGATGAAGAGGGGTTTGAGCGGAACGTATGTTGCGGTAGAGCCATTCCATCTCGACCGCTATGTAGATGAGCAGGTATTCCGTTTCAACAATCGCTCCACCCGCGAGAATCCCTTGGATGACGCGGATCGATTCATGCTGGCTGTATCGCAGATTTCAGGGAAGAGACTGACCTATGCAGAGCTGACCGGCAAGGTGGAGCAAACCGCGTTCTAACGATCAGCAAGAGAAGAGCGAATTTTTGAGGAGGCGGCAGAACCGAGGGAAGCGCCCTTAGATAGCCGCTTTCCAGTTTCCTTGTGTTCTTCCATGCGTGTCTGCATCTCGCCTTTCGACACTTTGAGGATGTCGCGCATCGCGGCGGTGAAGTTCGCGAACTCCGGCGTGTCGGGCGGCGTCTTCATAGGCGGTATAATGGCGCGAAAGATATGCGCTCGTAGCGGCGTAGAAATTGGCTTGAAAGCGACTCCCCAAAGTCATTCTTGGCGGAAGGGTTAGGGGTGTTACGCGGTACACGCTTCAGTTTGGAGCGTAACGCCGATGTATGTTCGCAGTCAAGCCACTGGTCGTGTTGAGATGGCCTGGGCGATACCACAGCACGGAAGGGATGAAGTCAATAAGGCTGGAAGATGCCTTATTGCTGACAGTGGAACTGTTTCTCTTATGCAGAGAGACGTAATGCTAGATGTCATCAATAACTGGAGATCATCACATAGTTTCCCGCTTCAGGTTATGAAGATGACATTACTGAAGCGCTCAAAAAGCGTCGATAAAAAGGTGATTGTCGCTCAGAGGTTGAAGCGCCTTTCTTCCATAGATGCCAAATTGCGTCAGCATTCAACTTGGATGAAGCTGACACAAATGCAGGATATTGGAGGTTGCCGCGCAATCGTCAGAAGTGTTCCTCAAGTCGAGCGCGTCGTAGCGAAATACAAAGCGTCTTCATCCAAGAGCCCGAAGAAAGGGCCGATATTCCACCATGAGAATGATTACATCAAGAGCCCTAAGCCTGATGGTTACCGGGGTTATCACTTGGTGTATCGGCAACGCAGTTTCGCTAAACAATACAAAGTCTACAACGGCCTAAAGATTGAGATTCAAATTAGGACAAGGCTTCAACATGCATGGGCGACCGCAGTCGAAACAGTATCCACATTCTCGGGACAAGCTCTCAAAAGCAAAGGGGAGGATTCAGACTGGCGCAGATTCTTTGCTCTGATGGGGAGTGCAATCGCATGGAGAGAGCGCAGCCCGATTGTGCCTAATACTCCTCGGGATCGTGCCGAGTTAGTTCGACAACTGCGTGAACTTGCCGACCGCCTAAACGTAGAAGTAGTTCTCAATGCGTGGAGCCGATCATTAGAGGAGCTACCATCCAAGCATGTAAAAAAGGACACCGTTGCGTTCCTTCTCTATCTCGATCCGACCAAAAAGGTGATTGCCTTCACGCCCTACTCGAAAGAACAGTTAGTTAGGGCTTCGGACGAGTATCTTGAAAAGGAAAAGCTGATTGCAGCCGACCCTATCCCCGGAGCGCAGGCTGTTCTCGTTTCTGTAAATTCGCTCCAAGCTCTTCGAAGGGCTTATCCAAACTACTACCTTGATACGACCGTTTTTATAGAAGCCCTCAAGGTTGCCATCAGGCCAGTGAAGCAAAGATCTGACCCCAGACAAGGAAAGCTTTTTCCCTGATGGTGCTCGCGGTGCGTCAAGTATATTTACACCTTCTTATTTGGTTTGGTTTGTGTGGGTTGCGGGGATTTTGGCGGGTTTGGGGGGTTGACAGTCCTGCGCGGACGGCGAGGGGCTTCGCGGGGTGGGTGCTCGGTATTGCTGAGTCCAATTCCGGCCTTCCGGGGTAGAAGCCACCCGTCTGCAAATGCGTCTGCGAATGCTGCACCCGGCATAAGGTTATTCTGGGACACTATAGAAATAGCACGACATCTTTTGTTGATCTGATATCGCTATTCGCTTGCGTTCCCCCCATGGTACTCCCAACGGGGATAGGACACTTCCAGCGCAAGAAATGATCCTAGGCAAATCAGGGGTCGTCGCTTCTTTCTCGTTCCAACAAGCTTCAATCTCCATGGTTGTTCTATGGTCACACCTTCAGAGATAATCCGGTCGCTAGACGAAGCAGTCAGAGTTGATCTCGAAAATGCACGCGACTGGTACTTCGTATTGCTTCAGTCTTCGACGGTGGTCGTAGCCCTAGGATGCATCCTGGAGATACCCGAAGTGGTCCATGAAGTTTGGGGCATGATTCCCAAACGGTTGGTGCGACCCGTCAAAATAACCGCGGCGATCGGTTTATTGCTGGTGATAGGTGGAATAGCGGGGGAGTGGTGCTTCGAGGCTCGTGTGGCTACGGCAGAAGGCCTGGTACAGGGATTTGACGAAATATTGCTAGCCGATACCCAACGAGAAACCGCACTTGCGCAGCTGGAAACCGCACAGCTCCAAGACGACACAGAAGCATTGAAAACGGAAGGTGATACAGAAAGGGCCGTCGCCGCAGGCGCGCTCCAAAAAGCAGGCGAAGCCAGTTTGGTCGCCGGGGCCGCAAGCAAACATGCCAATGAATTAGACCTCCAGACCGAGCAACTCCGAGCAGAAAACGATGCAACAGAGACCAAACTCTTGGCGGCAAACCAAGCCCTGGAGGTCGAAAAGGAAACGCGGCTTGAATTGGAAAAGTCGCTTGAGCCCAGAGTGTTGTACCTCAAGGAATATACAGACAAGACGCAAAACAACGACGGCCTAAAGGCCTTAGCCGGAACTCCGGTAGCGGTTGAGTACATCCCAGACTTTGAGTCAGAAAGAGCAGCAAGATTAGTTGCCAAGGTCCTAGAGTTAAGCGGGTGGAAAATCTTGACGGTTAGGGAAACCAAGGCCGAACTGCCAGACGGTGTGAGTGTCGCGTACCTCATCCACTCAATGTCGGAAGCGAATCTTGGCGGACCAACTGGATGGCAAAATTGGTCGGCCATTTCTAGGCAGGAGGCGTTGGATAAACGCGCGTGCGAAACGGTCATCGAGTTTTTGAAGGAAGAGGGCTGGGAGGCGGACCTGAGTATCGCTTCTGGGATAAGGACCGGAAGCGTCATCGTTAAGGTTGGGTTCAAGCCAAATTCTTATTTCATGCCGGAAGGGTTCAAGGCGATGAAAAGGCAGTATGAGAACACCATGAAGAGGGTCAGTCCGATCCCCGCACCGACCAGCAAAAGTGTCGAAGGTGAGTGGTCGGTCAGTCCTTGGACTGTCCCGCCTTCGAAACCATAGGAGCCAGGAGGATTTTTTGCGGCCGAAGCTAGCAACGGCACCGACCAACACAGGGATCCTTCGCTCCGCTCAGGATGACGGTGAAATGCGGTTCACTGCAATGCAAGGGCAACGTGGGTGCTTTAGGCTGGGTGGGGTAAGGGGTGGATATGTATTTCTTCAGTGTCATTTTGTTGTTGTTGGTTTGTCCGTTGGCTTCGGTTGCGATTGAGGCGGGGCGGTTGCATGAGGCCGTTTCGAGCTTGGCTTTGATTGGGCGGTGGTGGACGTTCTGGGCGGTTGGGGTGCGGCTGTTTGTGGCGGGGGTTCGGCAGGTGGTGCAGCCTCGGTTTACGGCGGAGGAGATTTTTCAGGTTCGTGATGCGGGCGCGCTGCCGTTGGTTCGGGAGATCGGGTTTGCGAATCTGGCGATGGGGACGCTGGGGATTCTGAGTGTGATGCGGCCTGAGTGGGTGGTTCCTGCGGCGATTGTGGGAGGGTTGTATTACGGGCTGGCGGGGTTTGTGCATCTGCCGGGAAAGGGCAGGAATGCGAAGGAGTACACGGCGCTGGTCTCCGATTGGCTGGTGGCGGGGTTGCTGGGGTGGTTTGTGGTGCGGAGCCTGATGTAGGCAGAGTGGGCTCGCGGCTATATGCCGGGCTTACAGCCCTTTGAATTGGTGGGTCAGTATTCCTGGGGCTGCACCCCAGGCTGTGATACGTCGCGCCGTTGGTGCTGGTCTTGGTTTGCGGAGGGTGCGTGCTCGCGAGGGTGGATTGCTGGTGGCGAGACTGTAAGACTGGATCGCTAGCTGCAGGCGGGGTAGTGGGTGGTCAGGGTGGGGGCTCCGCAGGTCAGGTACCAGGAGGTGAGGAAGATCAGGATGAGGATGGGGGCGGCCCAGAAGAAGAGCTGCATGGGGATGGTGGAGGTGAGGGCGAGGTGGGCGTCGGGATTGGTGCGGACGGGGAGGCGGAAGACCAGGCCGCTGAGCAGGCAGACTGCGGCGGCGAGGGCGAGGCGGGCGAGGGCCAGGAAGAGGCGGTCCTGCCAGTGGAGGCCGGGGATGAAGAAGGCGCTGAGGGTCGTCCAGTAGAGGGAGAGCAGGCTGGCGAAGAAGGTGGCGGCTTTGGCGAGCTCGAGCATGACAGGACTCTCCTGAGGCTCATGTGGAAATCATTTTAGTGGGGATTGGGTGCGGCGGGGTTAGGTTGTGACTAGCTTCTAGCTTCTAGCTTCTAGCTTCTAGCTTCTAGCTTCTAGCTTCTAGCTTCTGGCTTCTAGCAAAGGCAAAGGCAAAGGCAACGGAAGGAGGAGGTTGGGCGGACCGGATCGGGAATGCCTGTTTTGGGACTTGAGGTTTTGGGCGGTTGGTTTTGGGTTCGGTGCCGGGTTGGAACGCGTGTTTTCTGGGGGAAACAGGGCAAGTGTACGACGAGGTTCCTGTTCCCTATTTAGTACTGGCGGCTTTAGTAACTATGGGCTATAGGACCTTTGGTCGGGGGTATTACGCCTTTCGGGCTCTTGCGGTAGCACCAGAGGTGGATAAGAATCATGCGCAAGGTGAGCACACATGAAGACCAAAACAGTTGGATCTAGATGGGTCGGAGCGGGAGTGCTGGGACTGGTCAGCTTGTTTGGACTGGCTGGCTGCCGGCACTCGGGTGTTCGGGATAACGTGGCGATCGCTATGGCCCCGGACTTTCAGGAAATTCATGTGAACAAGGACTGTCTGATTCTTCAGGATCAGGTGGATGGCGTGACGGGGACGAGTGTTCCGGGGGCGCTGCCTGTGGGCGGCGGGGCACCGGGAGCGAGTGGTGAGCGGGCGGTTGCGCAGTTGGATTCGACTGTGTGCCACCTGGACAGCCAGCTGACGGCGAACAGTGTGAAGGGCCAGGTCGTAAACGGGACGGTGCAGCGGAGCGTGGTGGTGCTGAAGGAAAAGGACTATCTGCTGCAGAATCAGTTCGGACGGCCGGTGGTGTTCGTGGTGGAACAGCCGGTGCCGGAGGGATGGCAGATCGCGTCGATTCCGGGGCCGGACAAGATGATGGGGAACCTGGCGCTGTTCCGTGCAGTGGCCTTGCCGGGGCAGATGGTGCGGCTGCGTGCTGGAGAAGAACACACAATCGCGCTCGCGCAGTAGGGAGCAGGGTTGAGGCGGCTGGCGATACCGGGAGCTACATCCAAGACACCTGAGGTGAATGGATGAGTGCTCCCCGGTATCGGCCAGCGCGTTTGTTTTTAACGGAGAAGCAGAGAAGTTTTGAGCCGGTGATTTCGTCGACGCCGGATTTACCGGTGATTGATTGGGGTGGGGTGGGGCAGGCGGCTCCTACGCTGGTGGCGGCGAGTGGAAGCGGGCTGCCGGCGGCGGATGTGGTGGTGATTACGTGGGCGGATGCGGAGTGGGCGGCGATGCAGCATGTGTTCTGCGCGAGTGGGACGGCGATGCCTTATTCGGATAGGAATACGGGGACGTGGAGTGGGTGGACGAAATATGCGGTGGGGATGCCGTCGAATTCCGTTAGCGGGTGGAGTTATTGGGGGGAGTGGCGGCTGGTGGAGGTTGCGGGGCGGCGGGTGCTGCTGTGGAAGTCGAATACGCACCTGGATTTTCCGGGGCAGACGCAGCTGGTGGCGATGATGGAGATGTTGTTGAAGGCGGTGAAGCCGGGCTTGGTGGTGTCGATTGGCACGGCGGGCGGGGCGATGGTGGGGGACCATGTGGGGACGGTGCGGGCGGTGAGTGCGGGTACGCTGTACGAGGCGGGGAAGGCGGAGGGGAGCTGGCCGGAGTTTGGGAATGGGTGGTCGGCTAGCGCGACGGTGCTGCATAAGGCGGGGTTTGGGAGCTTACTGTTTCCGGTGCCGACTAAGGAGAGTGATTTGCAGGGGTTGGTGACGCAGTTCAATTCTTACTATGGGTCGAGCTATTCGATTTTTGATCTGGATCCGGATGGGTTGAATACGGGGGACACGGTGCCGAAGTTTTTTGATGAGACGGGGGGAGGGGTGTCGTTGCTGACTACTCCTACGTTTGTGGTGGGGACTACGGCGGGGACGTATGGGACGTATGCGTGCATCGAGATGGATGATGCGGTGTTGGGGGAGGTGTGCAAGGGAGCGGGGGTGGCGTTTGGGTTTGTGAGGAATGTGTCGGACCCGGTGCAGAGTGCGGCGCTGCCGGCGGAGGTGCAGGGGAGTTGGGGGAGCGCGGTGTATGACGCTTATGGGTTCTATACGAGTTTCAATGGGGCGCTGGCGGCCTGGGCTGCGTTGATCGCGACGAGTTAGATGAGGGTGCGGAGGAATTGCTCGAGGAGGTTGGCGGCTACGGCGGTGCGGTAGCGGGCGGTGGAGCGGATGTCGTCGATGGGGTGGGATTCGGTGGCGAGGGCGGCGCGGGCTTGGCGGAGGGTGGCGGGGAAGTCGGCGGGGGCGAGGGAGGCGTTGGTGAGGGCGCGCTCGGTGGCGTGGAGGCGGATGGGGCGGTCGGCTAAGGAGGCGGCGGCGAGGCGGATTTCTGCGATGGTTTGGTTGGAGGTGAGGGCGAGGGCGGCCAGGGCTGTTTTGGAGATGGCCTGGGCGTTGCGGGTGCCTACTTTGCGGATGAAGTGTTGGTGGGCGGCGGTGGGGATGGGGATGGTTACGCTGTGGAGGAGTTCGTCGGGCTGGAGGGCGGTGCGTTTATAGGCGAGGTGGAAGTCGGCGTAGGGGAGGGTGCGCTGGCCGGTGGAGGAGATGAGGGTTACGGTGGCGTTGTAGACGAGTAGGGCCGGCGGGGTGTCCGCGGCGGGGGAGGCGTTGCAGAGGTTGCCGCCGAGGGTGGCGCGGTTCTGGTTGGCGATGGAGCCGGTCCAGGAGGCGGACTGGGTTAGGAGCCGGAGGTCGCGGGTGATGTGGGGGTTGCGGCGGATGTCGGTGAAGGTGGTGTTGGCGCCGAGGGTGATGGTGGTGGGGGTGGCGTGGATGAAGCGGAGCTCGGTGAGGTGGTTGATCGAGAGGAGGGATTTTTGGGAGAGGCGGCCGGCGCCGAGGGCGACCATGAGCTCGGTGCCGCCGGCGATGGGGGTGTGGAGGCCGGGGTTGGACGCGAGTTGGGCTAGCGCGTCGGCTAGTGTGGGCGGGGCGGTGAGGGCGTATTGGGTGGGGTCGGCGTGCATGGGTCTTAGTTGTCAGTTCTTAGTTGTCAGTTCTCAGTTCGAGACGGGGACTTGAGGACTGCGTGCTTTACGGATTCGAAGATGCGCATGTAGCCGGTGCAGCGGCAGAGGTTGCCGGCCAGGCCTTCGCGGATTTGGGCTTCGTTGGGGTTCGGGTGTTGGGTTAGGAGATGGTGGGCGGCGAGGATCATGCCGGGGGTGCAGATGCCGCATTGGGCTCCGCCTTGCTCTAAGAAGCATTGTTGAACAGGGTCCAGGGTGGAGGGCCCAGGGCCCAGAGACGATGCGAGGCCTTCGATGGTGGTGATGGTGGCGTTGTTGGCCTGGAGGGCGGGGATGAGGCAGGAGTTGGCTAGCTCGCCGTTGAAGAGGATGGCGCAGGCTCCGCATTCGCCTTCGCCGCAGCCTTCTTTTGTGCCGGTCAGGGCTAGGTCTTCGCGGAGGACGTCGAGGAGACGCTTCATGGGCGGGACGGTGAGAGTGGTTGTTGTGCCGTTTACCTTGAGTTCGATGAGGTTCATGCGAAAACATTCCTCCAGAGATCGCGAAAGATGATGAAGGAAAGCCATCCTATGACGCACCAGAGCACAGCGTTTAGGAACAAGATGTGTTCGCGGTCAAACTCAAATCGTCGCAGAGCCTTCTCGAAAAAACGAACGCGGAGTGCAATAGCGCAGCAGACGATGATGAATCCGCCAATGATGAGATGAGTCGCGAGCAGGTCGCTCATGTGGGCACCACACATGGTCTCACTGGCTCGAGAGAAGGCATACCCCGGGGGCTAAAGCCCACTTTCTCGGGGTAAGTTTTATGGCACGGCTGAAGCCGTGCCCCTTCGAGGTCTTGGATCATGCGTTCACCTCGGGAGTCTCGACGCGGGTGGCCTGGTCGGTGGTGGGGTCGAGGTCTTCGGTGCCGCCGTGAGGATTGCCGATGGAGGTTAGGCGTTCGAAGATGTCTTCGGGTAACAGGGGGATGGCGGTGAAGCTGATGCCGGTGGCGTCTTCGATGGCGTTTAGGATGGCGGGGGCGGGGCCGTCCATGGGGAGCTCGCCGATGCCTTTGGCGCCGCCGGGGCCGTGGATGCTGGGGACCTCTTCGAAGTGGACGTGGATGGCGGGGAGGTCGGCGGAGGTGGGCATGATGTAGTTGGTCATCTGGTTGTTCATCAGGTGGCCGTCTTTGTAAACGCACTTTTCGTAGAGCGCGTAGCCGATGCCTTGCGCGATACCGCCTTCGATCTGGCCGCGGGCGAGGATGGGGTGGAGGACGCGGCCTACTTCCTGGAGGGCGTCGAAGCGGGTTACGGTGGCCATGTAGGTGTCGTAGTCGACGGCAACTTCGGCTACGTAGACGGCCCAGGCATAGCCGGGGTAGGCGTCGCCGCGGTAGAGGTCGTCGTCCCAGTAGATTTTGGCGGGAGGTTCGTAGCGGACGGAGGCGCGGAGTTGGGGGTGCTGGGTGAGGTAGGATTGTGCGGCGGTGATGAATTGGTCTCGCGTGTGGGGTGTGGGGAGTGCGGCCTGGTCGCGGAGGGTGGTTAGGATTTGTTGCGACGCTCGCTCTACTAGCTTGCCTACGATCATGGCGGTGCGGGAGGCGACGGTGGGGCCGGAGTTGGGGACTGCGGCGGTGTCGACTTCGTGGATTTGGATGTCGTCGTAGGGCAGGTGGAGGGTTTCGGCGGCTACCTGGCAGAGGATGGTGTTAGTGCCCTGGCCGAACTCTGTTGAAGAGACGAGGATTTGGGGGCGGCCATCGGGGAGGATGTCGAGGTGGACTAAGGAGTTGAGGCGGCGCTCGCCGGAGCCGGTGAAGCCCGTGCCGTGCATGAAGGCGGCGAAGCCTACTCCGCGCTTGATTTGGGAGGTGGGGTTTGACTTGGCGAAGGCGGCGCGCTTGTTGTGGTAGTCCGAGTCGGCTAATGCGCGGGTTAGGAGATGCTGCATGTCTACGGGTTCGGTGAGGGGTTGGCCGGTGGCGGTGTGGTCTCCGGTGGAGAGGAAGTTGCGGCGGCGGAACTCTTCGGGGGAGAGGTTGAGGGTGTGAGCGATCTTGTTCATGTGGCGTTCGAGGGCGAAGAGGGATTGCGGAGCGCCGAAGCCTCGGAAGGCGCCGTGGGGCGGGATGTTGGTGGCCATTGCCTTGGAGCGGACGCGGAGGGCGGGCCACTTGTACGGGCCGGGGGCGTGGATGGTGGCGCGGGAGAGGACGACGGGGGAGAGGGTGGCGTAGGCGCCGCCGTCGATGGCTACGTCTATCGTTCCGCCTAAGAGTTTGCCGTCGCTGGAGACGGCGGTGCGGAGGCGGGTGCGGGAGGGGTGGCGCTTGGTGGTGGCGGCCATGTCTTCGGCGCGGTCGTAGATGATCTTGACGGGGTGGCCGGACTTCATCGCGAGGAGGGCGGCGTGCGAGCCGATGACGGAGGGGAAGTCTTCTTTGCCGCCGAAGGCTCCGCCGGTTTCTACCTGGATGACGCGACACTTTTCTTCGGGGAGATTGAAGACGAGGGTTAGGGCGTGGACGAGGTAGTAGGGGCATTGCATGGAGCCGCGGACGGTGATGGATTCGATTTGGCCGGTGGGGGTGCGGTGGCATTCGGCGATGACGCCGTTGGGTTCGATGTAAAGCTGCTCCTGGGCGCCGGTGGTGTACTCGCCTTCGATGATGTGGTCGGCGGATTCGAAGGCTGCGGCGAGGGCGTCTTCGGTTGCGGCGGCTTCGCCTGAGTACATCTGGTAGGTCTTGAAACAGTTGGCGGTGCCGCCGGCTTCGGAGCCGGGCCAGATGATGTTGGCTGCATCGTTTTGCTCGACGGCGGTTTCGGAGGCTTCGATGGTGAAGACGCCGGGGAGTTCTTCGTAGGTGATGGTGATGGCGGCGCGGGCGGCGAGGAGGGCGGACTTGTCGGGGTGGGCGAGGAGGAGGATGGGTTCGGCTACGTGGTTGATGTCGTGGGCGGCGAGGCAGGGGTGGTCTTTGGTGAGGTGGACGATGGTGTTTTCGCCGGGGATGTCGTGGGCGCGGACGATGGCGTATTGGGACCAGTCGATGTGGGGGGCGAAGGTGATGGAATTGATGCGGCCGCGGGCGATGGTGGAGCGGATGGTGGCGCCGTGCCACATGTCGGGGAGGGTGAGGTCGTCGGTGTAGCGGGCGGCGCCGAGGACCTTGGCGCGGCCCTCCTTGCGGAGGGGAGAGGTACCGATGATGGGAGAGCCCTGAGACATAGACCTCGTGCGCGCGGGGTTTGGGGTATCCGATGAGGATAGTACGGATGGGGGCTGCGAGGCTACCACTGCGCGAGGGCGGGGCAAGGCAAAAAATAATTTGTTACCAAACCTACTAGTTGGTAGTCTGATGATGTATGGACAATCATACTGCAGTCCGAATCCGAGAAGCGGCGCACGACCTGATTGCCGAAAGGGGATATTTCGGCTTCAGCTATGCGGATATCGCGGAGACGGTTGGTATACGCAAAGCCAGTATTCATCATCATTTTCCCTCGAAGGTGGACCTGGTGGTGGCGACGTTGAGGGAGTATCGGGCAAAGCTTGTGGAGGGTGCTGGTGGTCTTGACCGCAGCGTGGAGGATCCGCTGCAGCGCATCCGGTTGTATGTTCGGCATTGGGCAGAATGCGTCAAGAGCAACCAGCGGCCGATTTGTATAGCGGCTCTGCTGAGCACGGAAATGCCGGCATTGCCGGACGAGATACAGGCCGAGGTGCAACTGCATTTCACGTACCTGGTGTCATGGGTAAGGGCCACCTTAAAGGAGGGGGTTCGTCGCGGAGACATCCATCTGGAGCAAAGTGCGGAGGTGGAGGCGCAGAGCTTTGTGGCGCTGGTGCATGGAGCGATGATCTCGGCGCGGGCGCTTGGGTCTCCAGGGATCTTCCACTCGATCACGAAGGGGGCGGTGGAGCGACTGCGTGCTTGAAGCTATAACGGGCTGAGCTTGATCTGGTATTTGATTACTACTACATCTACCTACTAGTAGGCAGACAACATTAACGGTTTCGACCCATTACCGGGCGATTGATTGAATCGCCGCAAAGGAGAAAGACATGTCTATTTTGATTGCTGCGTTTGTGCTGGGATTTGCGTGCGGGCTGCGGGCCCTGGTTGGTCTTGCGGCCGTGAGCTGGGCGGCGAGTAGCCAGCATCTTCCATTGCAGGGAACCTGGCTATCGTTCCTGGGGAATCGCATCACGTCCTATGTCTCGAGCGTGCTGGCGATCGGAGAGATGATCAATGACAAGCTGCCCAAGACGCTGAGTCGCCTGGTGCCTCCGCAGTTCGGAGCCAGGATTGTGATGGGGGCGCTTACGGGTACGGCGATCGGGCTGTCACGCGGAAGCGTTGCGGTGGGGGCAGTGGCCGGGATTGCGGGAAGCGTGGCGGGGACTCTGGCTGGTGCGAAGGGAAGGGCGATGCTGGCGAAGTTGTTCGGGCGAGACCTGCCTGCGGCGCTGGTCGAGGATGTTCTGGCTGTGCTGCTTGCCGTTATTGCTTTGCGCTAGGCGGGAATGATTTCACTGGCGAATGATTCTGCTTCATTGCACGAAAACGAAAACGGCTGCCGGGTTGGCAGCCGTTTTGAGGTTGTGGTTGGTTGAGGTTAGCGATGTCCGCCACCGCCGTGGCCGCCACCGCCGCCATGGAAGCCACCGCCGCCACCGCCATGGAAGCCACCGCCGCCACCGCCATGGAAGCCACCGCCGCCACCGCCGTGGAAACCGCCGCCGCCGCCGTGGAAGCCGCCACCGCCATGGAATCCACCACCGGCGTAGCCACCGCCGTGGTAGCCGGCGCCACCGTAGTAGCCACGACCGCCCCAGCCACCGCGATATCCACCCCAGCCGCCACGATAGCCGTAGCCGCCGCGGTAGTAGCCTCCGCGATAGCCGCCCCAGCCGTGGTTCCAACCCCAGCCGTACCAGGGGCCTACGCCGAGGAAGATGCCGTTATAAAACCACTGCGGGCCGTAGTAGCCGTAGGGGGCGCAGGCGTAGGGGGCGTAGTTGTAGTAGCCCCATTGGCATGCGGGTGGGCCGTAGGCATAGCCGTCGGGGTAGCCGCCGCCGATGCCAACTCCAACGGAGACCTGGGCTTGCGCGGCGGGAGTGGCTGCTACGGAAAGTCCAAATCCGAGAACTGCGAGAAGTGCAAGATACTTGAGACTGCGCATGTGTTACTCCTGACTGGCCGTGCCCGAACGTTCCAGGTAATTAGATGCGGCCAATGGGGACGGGGCGCTTGGGATCGCGGCCGTTCCTGTTGTATGAAACACGGGTTTGGCGAAAAAGTGTCGCGGGGTGGGAATTTGTTGGTGGGTAGTGGTTTAGGCGGGGGAAATGGCGTGATGGGACTGTTTTGAGTGCAGGGAGGCTGCTGCTTTGGTGTGGAAACGCATGCGCGGCTGTGTAGGGACCGCTATGGCGATGAGTTGGCCGGTATCCTAGGCTGAACAGGTATTCACATTCGTGGTGTGGTGGGTGCGGCGTTGGGCCGCTGGAGGAAGAATGAAGATTGGTTTTTTCGCCCCTAAGTTTGAATTTACAGACGCGATCTTTGATGGATTGAAACAGAGACTGGTGGAGGACACGTTGGTCGAGTGGCAGCCGGGTGAGGTGCCGCCGGCTTCCGATATCGAGGTGCTGCTTGCGGTGTCTGTTGATCGGGCGCTGATGGAGGCGCTGCCGCACTTGACGTTGATCCAGACGCTTTCGGATGGGTATGAGGGCGTGGATGTGGATGCAGCTACGGAGTTGGGAATCCGGGTGTCGAACGCGCCGGGGGACGTTACGGGCAATGCGGACTCGGTTGCGGAGTACACGATTCTGCTGATGCTGGGGGCTGCGCGACGGCTGCCTGTGGCGCTGGCTTCGATCCGCGATCCTTCGATTAAGAAGCCGGGGCGGGGCGGGTCGCTGATGGGGTCGAAGGTTTGCGTTGTTGGGATGGGATGCATTGGCGCGAAGATTGCGGAGCGGCTGATTGCGTTTGGGGCGCATGTTAGCGGCGTCGATCTGTTTCCGGAGCATGCGCCGAAGAATGTTCCGACTTGCACGCCGGACAAGCTGATGGACGCTGTGGCGGATGTTGATTTCGTTGTTCTGTCGGTGCGGGCGTCGAAGGAGAATGTGCACCTAATTCATGCGGACGTGATGAGCAGGATGAAGAAGGGGGCGATGCTGATCAACATCGCACGGGGCTCGCTGGTGGATGAGCATGCGCTTTATGAGGCGATCAAGAGTGGACACCTGGGCGGCGCGGGGCTGGATGTGGAGGAGCATGAGCCTATTCCGCTGGATGACCCGCTGTTGACGTTGCCGCAGATTTTTATCACGCCGCACCAGGCTGGGCTGACGGAGTTGAATGTGAGGGGGACGGTCGCCTACGTCGCGCAGGTTCTTGCGGAGATTAAGGTGGGCCAGCCTGTGCGTTCGCAGTTGAATCATCCTGCGGCGAGACGGGTGAGGTCGAGTAAGAGCTAGAGGGATTGGTCTTTGGTTTCGCGGATGAGGAGGAGGCCGCAGAAGGTGAGGACTGCGGAGAGGGTGACGTAGTAGCCGACGAAGGAGAGGCCGTAGGTCTTGGCTAGCCAGGTCGCGATGTAGGGAGTGAGCGAGGCTCCGAGGATGCCGGCGGTGCTGAAGGCTAGCGAGCTGCCGGTGTAGCGGACGGGGGTGGGGAAGAGCTCGGAGATGATGGTGCCGAGGGGTCCGTAGCTGAGGCCCATGAGGGTGAGGCCTACGGTCATCATGATGATGGCGCCGTGGATGCCGGAGATGAAGAGGGGGGCGAGCGCGAATCCAAAGATGCCGATGAGGGCGGTGATGAGGAACATGGCGCGGCGACGTCCGTGTTCGGCGAGCCATGCGGAGAAGGGGATGGCTGCGGCGAAGAAGAGGATGCCGAGCATCTGGATGAGCAGGAAGCTGGAGCGGCTGTAGTGCAGCGCGGTGGTGCCCCAGGAGAGCGCGAAGACGATCATGAGGTAGAAGAGGACGAAGGTGGCGAGGGAGACGAGGATGCCTCCGATGAGCGCGCGGGTGTGGTTCTTGAAGACGGTGACGATGGGGACGGCGACTTGCTCGGAGCGGCGGGCGAGTTCGGCGAAGACGGGGGTTTCGGTAATGGTGAGTCGGACCCAGAGACCGAGGAGAACGAGGACTGCGGAGGCGAGGAAGGGGAGACGCCAGCCGTAGTGGAAGAACTGCTTGTCGGTGAGGAAGTGCGAGAGCAGGAGGAAGGTGCCGCTGGAGAGGGCGAATCCGATGGGCGCGCCTAGCTGCGGGAACATGCCGTAGAGGGCGCGCTTGTTGGGGGGAGCGTTTTCGATGGCGAGGAGGACGGCGCCACCCCATTCGCCTCCGAGGCCGATGCCCTGGCCGAAGCGGCAGAGGGCTAGCAGGAGTGGGGCGATGATGCCGAGGGTGGCGTAGCCGGGAAGGATGCCGATGGCGAAGGTGGAGAGGCCCATGGTGGAGAGGGCGAGGACGAGGGTGCGCTTGCGGCCGATGCGGTCGCCGAAGTGTCCGAAGAGGGTGGAGCCGATGGGGCGGGCGAGGAAGGCGATGCCGAAGGTGGCGAGTGAGGCGAGGGTGGAGGTGTTGGGGTCGGAGGAGGGGAAGAAGAGTTTGGGAAAGACGAGGACGGCGGCGGTGGCGTAGATGTAGAAGTCGAAGAACTCTACGGAGGTGCCGACGAGGGAGGCGAAGAGGACCTGGCGGGTGGTGTTGATTTGCTTGTGCGGGGAGGTGGTCGGGGTCATTGGGAGATTGGATGGGGAGGAAGGCACGAGGTTGAATTGTATTTTAATTTGGGGGGAGGGTGCGTTGGACTGGTCGGCGTGCTCGTGCCGGATCGCGAAGGGGTGCCCGAGGGGCTAAAGCCCCGTTCCTCATCTGTGGGCTATGAGACCCAAGGCTGAACCCCTGGGGTACCTGGAAGCCAGGGCCAGTTTCTCTGTTGTGGGCGAAAGGTCAACCAGGAAGATAAGTGCGAGCGTGCAGGGGCCCAGCGGTGTCGGCGCCGGGATGCATTGGCGAGACGACGTAGAATGTCGCGTATGTCGAACCAGCCTGAGTGGCCTGACGATCTTGACGCGTTGACCGCGGCGCCTGAGTATCACGCCCTGTTGTTTGAGAACGAGTTTGTGCGCGTACTCGACACGCGGATCCCGGCGGGACAAACGGTTCCGCTCCACACTCATCGATGGCCGAGCACTCTGTACATCCTTAGCTGGAGTGATTTCGTACGCAGGGATGGAGACGGAATCACTTTAGTGGACAGTCGTAGACTCGAGAAAATTCTTCCGGAGAGCGCTGTATGGTCGGGGCCGTTACCACCTCATACGCTGGAGAATGTGGGCGACGTGGAGTTCCGCGCGATCAGCGTTGAGTTGAAGGGCACGACGTAGGGTGGTTTGGGGAGGGTGGGACTACGGCTGGGCGTAGTAGCCGTTGCGGGTGAGGATTTCGAGTTTGGGGAGGGAGACCTTGATGTCGATGGGGTGGAACTGGTTGGGTTGGGTGGAGGGGGCGGGGTCGATGGCGAGGGTGTAGAAGGCGCTGAGGTCGGCAACCGCTTTGTTGAGGTAGTTGAGGATGAGGTCGTTGCCAAAGAGGACGCGGCCGCCGGACTGAGTGACGAGGACCTGGAGGCTAAGGTTCGCGAGGGAAGCTTTGGCGGGGTCGGTGAGCGGGGTGAGGAAGTGTTGGTAGTATTCGGCGGCGCCGGTACCGACGCCTGCGAGGCCGAGGGGGAAGATGCTGTAGAGGGTGATGCGGGCTTGGCGAAGGCCGGTGGAGAGCCGGATGGCGCTGTCGAGGGTTTGCTGCTGCTGGCCGGGGGTAAGGATGTTTTGTGGGCCGGCGAGGAGAGGCCAGCCGGGGCTTATCCAAATGACGACCTTACGGCCGGGGCGATTTCTCTCGTTGGCGATGAGGGTGTCCATGGCATTGAGTGAGAGGGCCATGCGCTGTGAGCCGCCATATTGCGAGCCGTTCTCGAGGATGCGGAAGCCTTGCTCCTGCTTGTCGATGGCAGCAGAGAGGGCGTTGCCATCGATGGCGGGCTGGGTTTGCATTTCAAGGCCCTTTTCGGTGAAGAAGCCGAGCGTGACGGGATGGTTGAGGTAGCCATTGTTTTGCTTGAGGAACTCCTGGATGCCCTGGCGGGCGAAGGTGACTTTGTCGAAGGGGGTGTTGACCTGGTCGAGGATGATGATGAGGTTGGTGGAGGCATCGACCTGGCCGGTGGGGACGTCGGCGAGATTGTGGGCGCGAAAGGCGAGAATTTTGGAAGGCTGGCCGTTGTCGAAGACGGTGAAGTCCTGCTGCGGCAGGTTGGGGACGGGCTTACCGGACTTGGTGACGACGACGTCGAGGACGATGGGCTGCTTCGCGGGGGCGGCAGGGGTCGCGGGTTGCTGGGCGAGAGCGGCAAGCGGGAGAGACAGGAGGAGGGCAACGGGGAGAGAGGCCAGGGTCTTGTGCATGGTGCGAGCTCCTTGCATGGTGCGTCCCAAGGATAGCGCGGTGGGCGCTGGGTTCGGGACTAGAAGTGGCGGAGGCGGGGGGTGGTGTCGGTGTCGGAGCGGGGAGGGACTTCGGTGGGGCGGGGGGTTGGGGTTTTGTCCATGGTCTTTTCGATGGAGCGGCTGACGAGGTCGCGGGAGCCTAAGCCGATGGCGAGGGAGAGGGTGAGGACGATTCCGCCAAAGAGGATGCCGAAGGCTAGCTCGACGACGCCGCCACCGATGTTGAGGTGGTCGAGGGCCATGGCGCCGGTGAGGACGAGGACGAGCCACTTGACGCCGAGCGAGAGGAAGCGGGCGTACTGGAGTTGGGAGTTGACGGCTCCGATGAGGACGGAGCGGGCGAGGAAGCGGGCGAGCAGCGTTCCGGCGAGCAGGATGAGGATGGCTCCGGTGATGTGGGCGACGTAGGGGAGCAGGAAGATGGTGTAGCGGGAGTCTTCGGCATAGGAGGCGTCGAATGCGGAGATGCCGATGGCGATGCCGGCCAGGAAGAGGATCCAGAAGGTGGCGCGCTGGGCGAGGACGGTGGGGGAGTTGGAGGGCGACCACTCGGTGATGATGCCGGTGGAGCCGGGAGCTTCGCGGGAGGCGAGGCGCTCGTCAAAGCGGAGGGCGATGAGCAGTCGGCGGATGAGTGCGGAGAGTCCCCAGCCGATGAGAGCGAATACGAGGACGGCGAGGAGGAAGGCGAGGATTCCAGGAAGGAAGCTGGCCAGCACCAGGACGATGCGGTGAATGGACTGGCGAAGGGCGGCTGTGATTTGCTGAGCCATTTGGTGTCCCATGGTGATGATCCTTTCCGGAGAGTGGAGCTAGTTGTCAGTTCTCAGCGTGGCGAGGCCTAAGGGTTGAAGCGGTCGGGCCAGCGCCAGCGGGAGACGATGTAGGACTTTTCGTTTTCGAAGGCTGCGGCGGTGAGTTGGATGGCGTGATTGGCGCGGGAGGGGTCGTCTGCTACGAAGCGGAGGTAGGAGGCTACCCAGGCGAAGTAGAGCGGAGTCATGGCGCCGAGCAGGTGGCTGCGGTTGAGGGTGCGGAGGTGGTAGGCGAGGGCGAAGTCGTAGACGATGCGGGCCCAGAGGTCGGGCTCCATGGTGAAGGCGTCGGGCGAGAGGACGGAGAGCTTCTTGATGGCGAGGCGTGACTGCGGGGGAAGGACGAGCGACCAGATCTCCTGGAGGTTGTCCTGGGCGAGACGGAAGGTCTCGATCATGGAGTGGATTTCTGGCGAGGCGGCGAGTTCGGCGATGGGGGGTGGGGCGGAAGGCTGGATGGAGGGAGCGTAGATGCCGCGGGCTCGCTGCCAGAAGGAGGACTTGCTTTCGATGTCGTTGAAGAGAGAGCCGGCGACGGAGGTGAAGAGGGCGTTGAAGTCGGCCTGGGTTTGCGGCGGAGGCGGTGTAGGGGGAGTGGCATCGCCGGCAGAGACTTCGCGAACGGAGAAGCCGGCGGCGGCGGATTCGGCGACGGGCCAGAGGAGGGTGGAGCCCTGATTGAGGGCCATGAGGCGCTGGGTGGTGGAGACGAGGCGCTGGGCGAGGCGGCCGGAGATGGCGGCGTCGATGGGGAGGGGGAAGCGGATGTCGGCGCCGAAGAGGGCGCGGGAGAGTGGGTAGAGGAGAGCGGAGTTGACGAGTGCGTCGTTGGGACCGACGGCGAAGCGCGGGAGGACGAGGTCGATGTTCTTGCTGCGGAGGCAGTCGATGAGATTGCGGAGGAGGGCGGGGTCGATGGCGTTGGGATGGGAGAGGGCGGCGGTGTCGCCACCGAGGAGGATTACGGCGCGGGCGTTGTGCTCGAGGGCTAGCTGGGCTGCGGCGGCGTAGTCGCCTGCGGCGAGGATCCAGCCGACATCGGAGCGGGTGGTGGTGTAGGGGATGAGGTTGAGGGAGGGAAAGTCGGCGGAATTTTCTGGAGCGTGCGCGCAGGCTACGAGGACGGGCTCGGAGGGGAAAGCGGAGGCGACGGCTTGGAGTGCGTTGGGGAGCGCGTCGGGTGCGAGCGCGGGGAGGCAGATGAGGAGCTCGGCGGTGGAGTTGCGTGCAGGCGCGAGGGGGGGGCCGGAGTCCGGGTGGGTGGGCGGCTGTGTGGCGTCGGCGGTGAGTGGGCTGGAGGACATGGGAGATAAGGCCGCTGAGGCTGATGTGCTGCTGAGAAGATTATGCGCTGTTGCGCGCGATTACGAGAAGACCTTCTAACGGGATGGGGAGCCAGGTGGGACGATTGTTGAGCTCGTAGAGGAGTTCGTAGGAGGCTTTTTCGAGGAGGAGAGCGTCGATGGCGACGGCGGTGTCGTGGGGGAGGAGCGCGGGGTTGGTGGCGATGGTTGAGGTGTAGGCGTTAAGGAAGGCGGTGGTTGCGGCGGTCTCCCATGCGTTGGCCCAGGCGGTTAGGTTGGCGGCGTTGTTGGGGGCGCGTTCGAGGGCGGTTTGGAGGGCGGTGCGGGCGGCGTAGCTGAAGCTGCGAAGCATGCCGGCTACGTCACGGAGGGGGGATTGCTTGCGGCGGCGATCGGCGAGGGAGCGGGCGGGTTCGCCTTCGAAGTCGATGATGAGGAAGTCGGCGGAGGTTTTGGATTGGGTGCGGAGGATCTGGCCGAGGTGGTAGTCGCCGTGGATGCGGATGCGTTGGCCAAAGCGGGAGGCGTCGCCGTTGAAGGCGGCAATGCGGGCGAGGAGGTGGTCGCGGTGAGAGAGGAGTTCGGTGGCGAGAACCCAGGTCTCAGAATCGAGACCTGGGGCACCCGGATTTGTTTGCTTCTTTAGGGCGGACTGGAGGGCGTCGAGGGCGGTGGTGACTTGCTGGTGGATGCGCTGGCGGTCGTTGGCGAGGTCTTCTGGGGTGGTGGGGACGGCGGCGAAGGCTGGGTTGTCGGTGGGGGTTGCAAGCGCGAGGTGGAGTTCGGCGGTGCGTTGGCCGAGGAGGGCGGCGGCGTCGAGGTAGCCGCTGGCGTGTTCGCGGATGGCGTTGTTGCCGGGAGCCGGGAGGGTGGAGACTTCCGAGAAGAAGCGGTCGAGGTCGGTGAGGGTCCAGGCCCAGCCGTCGCCTATATTGGGGGCGAAGGATTGGAGGAAGGCGAGGGTGGTGTTGTCGGAGGTGAGGTGGAGGTCGCCGAGGTAGGCGGGGATGTGGTCGAAGTGGGCGACGTCGGTGAGGAAGCGGCCGATTTCTACGTCGGGATTTTCGCCGGAGCCTTCAGCGCTGGAACCGCTGCGGACGCGGCGGAAGATCTTGAGGATGGCGAGGTCGTCGTAGAGGATGCTGGTGTTGGATTGCTCGGCGGAGGCGAGGCGGGAGGGGACGTCGGCGAGGCGTGCGGGGTCGAGTGCGGCGGAGTGGGTGGCGGTGATGTTGGGCGGCATCGCGCTCGCGAGGGGCTGTGGCGGTTCGCCCAGCTCAGCCGACGATGAAGCCGTCGGCGAAGAGGGGGCACCCGGATTGGTGGTGATGTCGGGTGTGGTGGCTGCGATGAGTTTGAGGAGTGCGGCGCGGAAGGTGGGGAGGGCGGTCGCGTCGATGAGGGTGGCACTGTCGAGGGTGGTGATGATGGCGTTGGGCGTGGAGGTTTGGATGGGGGCGGCGTCGGCTGCGGGGATGAGGGCTAGCGGGAGTTGGTAGAGGTCGGTGGTGGAGTCGGTGTAGGTGATTTCGACGAGGGCGATGAGGGAGGTTGCGTGGATGGGGAGCGTTGAGGTGATGCGGGTGGAGCGGATGGCGCGGGACTTGCCGCCGAACCAGCGCTGCTTGGCGATGTAGGCGGGGAGGATGGTGTCGAGGTGGGATTGACTGAGGAGGGAGGGGAGGCTTGGCGACGGTGGGACTGCAGGTCTCTCCGCTGCCCCTTCCCCTTCGCGAGGCTCAGGGTCAGGCTCCGGTCGAGATGACAGGTCTTCTGTTGACGATGCAGAGTCTGGTCGCGGGGCGGTGGGTTGGAGTTCGAGCCAGAAGAAGCTGTAGGGGGCCAGGGTGATGGCGTAGGGTGTTTCGTCGACGATGGGAAAGGGGACGTAGCCTAGCATCTCTACGGGCTGGCGGCCGGTGTATTTGCTGAGGTCGAGCTGTACGGGTTGGGCGAAGCGCGAGAGGTTGGCTACGCAGAGGACGGTTTCGGAGTGGCCGTCGGCAATTTCTCCACCGGTTGCGGTGGTCTCTTTGTACTCGCGGATGTAGGCGAGGACCTTTCTGTTTTCGGGGTGAAGAAATTCTAGGGTGCCGCGGCCGAAGACCTGGAAGATTTTGCGCAGTGCGATCATGTTGCGCGTCCAGTGGAGGAGCGAGGAGGCGTCGGACTGTTGGGCTTCGACGTTGATGGCCTGGTAGCCCCAGATAGGGTCCATGATGACGGGGAAGTAGAGCTTGGCGGGGACGGCTTTGCTGAAGCCGGCGTTGCGATCGGAGTTCCATTGCATGGGGGTACGGACGCCGTTGCGGTCGCCGAGGTAGATGTTGTCGCCCATGCCGATTTCGTCGCCGTAATACATGATGGGGGTGCCGGGGAAGGAGAGCAGGAGGGAGTTGAGCAGCTCGATGCGGCGGCGGTTGTTGTCCATCAGAGGGGCGAGGCGGCGACGGATGCCTACGTTGATGCGCATGCGGGTGTCGGCGGCGTAGGCGAGGTTCATGTAGTCGCGCTCGTCGTCTGTGACCATCTCGAGGGTGAGCTCGTCGTGGTTGCGGAGGAAGAGACCCCACTGGCAGTTGTCGGGGATGGCGGGGGTTTGGGCCATGATGTCGGTGATGGGGAGACGGTCTTCCTGGCGCAGGGCCATGTAGATGCGCGGCATCAGGGGAAAGTGGAAGGCCATGTTGCACTCGTCGCCGTCGCCGAAGTAGGGGCGGACGTCGGCGGGCCACATGTTGGCTTCGGCGAGGACGAGGCGGTTGTCGTATTCGGCGTCGATGACAGCGCGGATCTCTTTGATCTTGACGTGGGTTTCGGGCACATTTTCGCAGGACGTTCCGTCGCGCTCGATGAGGTAGGGGATGGCGTCGAGGCGGAGGCCGTCGACTCCCATGTCGAGCCAGAAGCGCATGGCGGTGAGGACTTCGTGCATGACGCGGGGGTTATCGAAGTTGAGGTCGGGCTGGTGGGAGAAGAAGCGATGCCAGTAGTACTGCTGGGCGACTTCGTCCCAGGTCCAGTTGGACTTTTCGGTGTCGGTGAAGATGATGCGGACGCCTTCGAATTTTTTGTCCGTGTCGGACCAGACGTACATGTTGCGGTCGGGCGAATCTTTGGGGGCAAGGCGGGCGCGCTGGAACCACGGGTGCTGATCGGAGGTGTGGTTAATGACGAGCTCGATCATGACCTGGAGGTTGCGGGCGTGGGCTTCGGCGAGAAACTGACGGAAGTCGTCGAGGGTGCCGTAGGAGGGGTTGACGTTGACGTAGTCGGCGATGTCGTAGCCGTCGTCGCGGAGGGGCGAGGGGAAGAAGGGGAGGAGCCAGAGGCAGGTGACACCGAGTTCCTGGAGGTAGTCGAGCTTGGAGATGAGGCCCTGGAAGTCGCCGATGCCGTCGGCGTTGGAGTCGGCGAAGGCGCGGACGTGGAGCTCGTAGATGATCGCGTCTTTGAACCAGAGCGGGTCGGTGGTGCTGCTGGGCTTCTTCACGTGCGGGTTGCCTCTTGGGTTGGCATCTGGGGGGTTGGATGCAGGGCCCGGTGACGCGGGTGGCTGTACTTCTTCGTATCGGCGTTCAGGTGAGAAGGATGCGGAAGATGTGGGCGGTGGCTGCGGGGGTTAGGGAGACGTAGTTGGTGGGGCCGTGCCAGGTGTAGCGGGCTTCGGTGAGGAGGTCTTCTACGGTGTAGGTGGCGTCCCAGGGGATGTTGAGTTTGGCTAGGTCGAGCGTGACCATGGCGGATTGCGGGTTGAGGGGGTCGAGGTTGACTGCGCAGAGGATTGTGTTCGCGAAGTCGGCGGTGGATTTGGAGTAGACGAGGAGGTTGTCGTTGGGGGCGGTGTGGAAGTGGAGGTTTTCGTTGCGCTGGAGGGCGGGGTTGTTGCGGCGGATGTGGTTTAGGTCGGCGATCAGCGGGGCTATGGAGTTGGGGTCGGTGCGATCCCAGGTGCGGAGTTGATATTTTTCGCTGTCGAGATATTCTTCGCTGCTGGTCTTGCCGGCGGAGGGTTTCGCAGGGCGGCCTTCGAGGAGTTCGTAGGCGGGGCCGTAGATGCCGTAGTTGGCGGAGAGCATGGCGGCGAGGATGATGCGCTGGCGGAAGATGGCGCGGCGCTGGGCGAGGTCTTCGATTTGGAATTGGGCGTGGAGGATGTCGGGGGTGTTGGGCCAGACGTTGGGACGGAAGAAATCTGAGACGGGTGGGTTGCAGATTTCGGTGAAGTATTCGGTGAGGTCGGCCTTGGTGTTGCGCCAGGTGAAGTAGGTGTAGGACTGGGTAAAGCCGGCCTTGGCGAGCGAATACATGACGTGGGGTCGGGTGAAAGCTTCGGCTAAGAAGATGGCGTCGGGTGTGGACTTTTGAATTTCGGCGATGCACCACTGCCAGAAGGGGAGGGCCTTGGTATGGGGGTTGTCGACGCGGAAGACGCGGACGCCGCGGTCGACCCAGAACTTGAAGACGTTGTGGAGAGCGTCCCAGAGGCCGCGCCAGTCGGGGGACTCGAAGTTGAGGGGGTAGATGTCCTGATATTTCTTGGGGGGATTTTCGGCGTACTGGATGGTGCCGTCGGGCCGGTGCGAAAACCAGGAGGGATGCTCTTTGACCCAGGGGTGGTCGGGGCTGCACTGGAAGGCGATGTCGAGGGCGATGTCGATGCTGTGCGCGCGAGCGGTTTGGACGAGGGCGTCGAAGTCGCCGAAGGTGCCGAGGGCAGGGAGGATGGCGGTGTGGCCACCTTCTTCGGAGCCGATAGCCCAGGGGCTGCCGACGTCGTTGGGCTCGGGGGTGGTGGAGTTGTTGCGGCCTTTGCGGAAGGCGTGGCCGATGGGGTGGATAGGCGGCATGTAGAGGACGTCGAAGCCCATGGAGGCGATTTCGGGGACGCGTGTTGCGACGTCGCGGAGGGTGCCGTGTTGGCCGCTGGGACCCGCGCTGCGCGGGAAGAGTTCGTACCAGGAGGAGAAGCGGGCACGCTCGCGGTCGATCCAGAGAGGGAGCTCGGGAGTGTGTTTGGTCGCGAAGCTGAAGTCGGGATATTTGGCGACTAGGGCGATGAGGTCGGGTGTGACGGGGGTGTCGTAGTGAGGGAGGTTGTCGTCGGCGAGGGTGCGGAGTTTGGTGGCGGCGGCGGTTAATTTTTTTGCGTCGGCCGCTTTGGCGCGGGAGGCTGCGGCGTCGAAGTGGGTGGCGCCGATGCGGAGGGCGAGGGGAATGTCTTGTGCGGAGTCGTCCTGCGCGGCGAGGCGTTTGTCGAGGTCGTGGACCCAGGTGTCGAAGTGGTCGATCCAGGCTTCGATGGTGAAGTACCAGAGGCCTAGTTTGGAGGGGTCGTCGGGCGAGCCGGCGGGGAAGGTGGCGGACCAGAGATCGTTGGTGAGGGCTTCGAAGGGGACGGAGCTCCACTTGCGCTGGGAGGCGTGGCGATAGAGGAGGCGCGCGGCTACGTGATCGTGGCCATCGCCGAAGATGGCGGCGGTGACCTCGACGTGGTCGCCGAGGATGCGCTTGGCGGGGTAGCGACCGTCGTTGACGGAGGGCTGAATGTCTTCGATGACGATACGCTTACGGCCTTCGCTGGGTTTCATGCGCGGAGCAACTCCTTTGCGGGCTACACAGATGGTAGTCGATGTGGGTTGAAGGGACGACGCCGGAGGGTAGATGTGCATCCAATTGCATACAGCGTCGAAGTACTCGGTAGAGGGTGCTAGCGATCCCACCGTCTCCATTTGGTATCTAGTTGGACGGATGCGATGGCGTTGGGAGTGGTTGTAGACGCGCTGTGGAAGACCGAGTCGCTCGCGCTTTGAATTGTTGGTTTATTTTTTTTGGATTTGAGATTTGGAGGGGACCTTGCCCGGAGGATTTTTCAGCAAGAAGAAGAAACTGCCGCTGCATGGTGCGCGGATTGAAGATTACGCGTTGATCGGCGACTGCGAGACGGCGGCGCTGGTTAGTCGGGATGGGTCGATTGACTGGCTCTGCTGGCCGAACTTTTCTTCGGCGGCTTGCTTCGCGGCATTGTTGGGGACGGCGGAGAATGGGTTCTGGAGGATTCATCCGGACGAGGATGTGGTGGAGGTGCGGCGGCGGTATGAGCCGGGGACGATGATCCTCGAGACGACGTTTGTGACGAAGCGCGGAGAGGTTTGCTTGACGGATTTTATGCCGCCGCGGGGAAAGCACTCGGATGTGGTGCGGATGGTGCGCGGGGTGAGTGGGCGGGTGAAGATGCACCTGGACCTGGTGCTGCGATTTGATTATGGGCTGACGGTGCCGTGGGTGACGAGGCACGGAGACGAGTGGCACGCTGTTGCGGGTCCGGACCTGGTGGTGTTGCGGACGCGGTGCCTTAGCGGCAAGGCGGCGGAGCTGGTCGGCGAAGATATGAAGACGGTGAGCGACTTTGTGCTGCGGTCGGGGGATTCGGTGTGCTTCACGCTGACGTATGGAAATTCTTTCGAGGATGTGCCGGCGGCGATCCACCCGGAGGATGCGCTCAAGGATACGCACAACTACTGGTGCCAATGGACGGACCGCTCCGATTACAAAGGGCAGTATGCAGAGCCGGTGCAGCGGAGTTTGATGACGCTGAAGGCGATGACGTATCGGCCGACGGGCGGGATTGTGGCGGCGGTGACGACGGGATTGCCGGAAGAGATTGGCGGAGAGAGGAACTGGGATTATCGGTACTGCTGGCTGCGCGACACGTCGTTCACGCTGCTGGTGCTGATGCGCGCGGGATATACCGAGGAGGCTGTGGCGTGGCGGTTGTGGCTGCTGCGCGCGATTGCTGGATCGCCGGGGCAGGTGCAGAGTCTGTATGGCATCAACGGCGAGAGGCGCTTGCCGGAGCTGGAGCTGGGGTGGCTGCCGGGCTATGAGGATTCCAAGCCGGTGAGGATTGGGAATGCGGCGTCGGAGCAGTTTCAGTTGGATGTGTATGGCGAAGTGGTGGTGGCGCTCGGGAGGACGCCGGCGGCGAATGATGATCTGCGAACTCCGGCTGTGGAGTTGGAGGCTGCGTTGATCGATCATCTTTGCCAGGTGTGGGATCAACCGGATGAGGGGATTTGGGAGACTCGCGGTGGGCCGCGACATTTTGTGCATAGCAAGGTGATGGCGTGGGTGGCGCTGGATCGGGCGGTGAAGCACTATGAACGCTACGACGGCAGCGGCGACGTGAAGCGCTGGCGAAAGAATCGCGACATGCTGCACAAGGAGATTTGTGCGAAGGGATTCAACAAGAAGCTGAACTCGTTTACGCAGAGTTATGGATCGAAGGCGCTGGATGCGTCGTGCCTGCGGCTGGTGTTGGTGGGATTTTTGCCCGCGGATGATCCGCGCATTGTGGGGACGATTGATGCGATTCAGAAGGGTCTGATGAAGGATGGGTTGGTGCAGCGATATGATCCGGGAAAGAGCGCGGATGGATTGAAGGGCGGCGAGGGAACGTTCCTGGCATGCAGCTTCTGGATGGTGACGTGCTTGTGGCTGATCGGGCGCAAGCGAGAGGCGACCGAGATGTTCGACCGGCTGCTGGCGCTGCGAAATGATGTCGGGCTATTGAGCGAGGAGTACGATCCGAAGCAGAAGAGAATGCTCGGGAATTTTCCGCAGGCCTTGTCGCATATTGCACTAACGCATGCAGCGTTTACGCTTTCGGGCCAATGGACACCGGAGCCTTACGCTGAGACCAAGTGATTGTGGCGCTGCGACTGGTGCAACCTGACGCTTGCGTTTCCGAGTCTATTGATTGACAGAGATAAATCCAACCATGATGCGAGGAGCAGATAAGGTATGAGGCGTGTACCGGGGTCGACCTATCGTCTGCAACTGCATAAGGGCTTTACGTTCGACGATGCTGCGTCGATTGTGGAGTACTTGAAGACGCTTGGGGTGACGCATGTGTACTGCTCACCATATCTGCAGGCGGCGCCGGGCAGTATGCATGGGTATGACGTGGTGGATCATCGCAGGGTGAATGAGGAACTGGGCGGCGGGCCGGCGCATGAGCGGTTCTGCAAACGGCTCGAGAAGTTTGGGCTGGGGCAGGTGCTGGACATTGTTCCGAATCACATGAGCCTGGGTGCGGAGAACAAGTATTGGTGGGATGTGCTGGAGAACGGCACGAACAGCCGGTATGCGAGCTTCTTTGATATTGACTGGAACTCTAGTGAAGAGCGGTTGAGGGATAAAGTGTTGGTGCCGGTATTGGCCGAGCAGTATGGACGCGCGCTGAGTGCGGGCAAGGTGGTGGTGAAGCGCAAGGGGGCTCGGTTTACGGTGGAGGCGGCGGGGCAGACGTTTCCGGTTTCGCCTGCGAGCCTGGCTGTGATTCTGGGGAAGGCTGCGGAGTATGCGAAGAGCGATGCGCTGAATTTTGTGAGTGCGAGCTTTGCGCGATTGCCTTCGCCGGACTTCTGGGATCGGAGAACGATCCTGGCGCGGCATCGGGATAAGAAGGTGGTGGTTGGGCTACTGGACCGGTTGTGCCGCGAGGATGCAGAGGTTTCCGAGGCGATCGATCACGTGGTGCACGAGGTGAACAGCAGTGTGGATGCACTGGATGAGTTTCTGTCGCAGCAGTACTATCGGCTGGCGTATTGGAGGACGGCGGATCAGCAGCTGGGGTATCGGCGGTTTTTTGATGTGAACACTCTGATTGGGTTGCGGGTGGAGCGCGAGTTTGTGTTTGACGAGACGCATGCGCTGATTTTGAAGTGGCTGAAACAGGGGCTGCTGGATGGCGTGCGCGTGGATCACCCGGACGGGTTGCGGGATCCAAAGCAATACTTTGAGCGGCTACGGTTGCGGGCGCCGGACGCGTGGATTGTTGGAGAGAAGATCCTGGAGCCGGGTGAGTGGCTGCGAGAGGATTGGCCGGTCGAGGGGACGAGCGGGTATGACTTCCTGAACATGGCGCTGGGTGTGCTGGTGAATCGCGAAGGGTTGAAGAAGCTGGGCGAGCATTACACGGCGTTCACGGGAGATGATTCGGATTTTCCGGGAGTGGCGCACGACAAGAAGATTGCGGTGGAGCAGGAGGCGCTGGGCAGCGACGTGAATCGGCTGACTACGCTCTTCGTGGATATTTGCGAGAGCAATCGGGACCAGCGGGATTTTACGAGGGCGGAGATTCGGCGCGCGATTCGTGAGGTGGCGGCTTGCTTCTCGGTGTACCGGACGTACGTGGTGCCGGAGCGGAACGAGATTGGGGAGGAAGATCGCAAGCGGATTCGGCGGGCGATTGATAGCGCGAAGGGGAATCGCGCGGACATTGATGGTGGGCTGTTTGATTTCATGCGCGACGTGCTGACGCTGAAGGTGATTGGGAAGACTGAGACGGAGTTCGTCAATCGCTTTCAGCAATTCACTGCGCCGGTGATGGCGAAGGGTGTGGAGGATACGGCGTATTACTGCTGGAATCGGCTGACGGCGATGAATGAGGTGGGCGGGGATCCGGACTGCGACGGTTTTACCCTGGAGGGCTTCCACGAGTACCAGGTGCGGATGCAGCAGACGTTTCCGATGACGATGACGACGTTGAGCACGCATGATACGAAGCGCAGCGATGATGTGCGGGCTCGGATGATTGTGCTGACGGAGATGCCCGATGCGTTCGCGGAGGCGGTGCGGCGCTGGAGTGCGCACAATGCGAAGTTTCGCAGCGGCGATCAGATTGATACGGGGACGGAATGGTATTTGTATCAGACGCTGATTGGTGCATGGCCGATCAGTGGGGAGCGGCTGCGCGAGTATATGCAGAAGGCGATGCGCGAGGCCAAGGTGCGGACGAGCTGGGTCGCGAATAATGCCGAGTATGAGAGCGCGTTAAGCGGATATATTGATGCGATTCTTGCTGACGGGGAGTTTGTGGCGGAGCTCGAGAAATTTGTCGGAGAGATTGTGATGGCGGGGCGTGTGAACTCGCTGGCACAGACGCTGATGAAGTACACGGCTCCGGGGGTTCCTGATCTTTACCAGGGCGGGGAGTTGTGGGATTTCTCGCTGGTGGATCCGGACAATCGGCGGCCGGTGGATTATGAGCGGCGGAGGACATTGCTGAAGGAGATGCACTCGATGACGGCGGGGCAGGTGATGGAGCGCGGCGACGATGGTCTGCCGAAGCTATGGGTGGTGCATAAGGCGCTGGAGCTGCGCAAGGAACATCCGGACTGGTTTGGGCCGGTGGCGCATTATGCGTCGCTGACGGTGGAGGGTGCGGAGCGTGAGCGGGTGATTGCCTATCGGCGCGGCGAACGTGTGGTGACAGTGGTGCCGCGGTGGTCGCAGGGGGCGAAGGTGTGGGGGAAGACGACGGTTGAGGTTCCGGAGGGGCGATGGAGGAATCGGCTGACGGGGGCGGAGATAGAGGGTGGACGAGTGTTGGTGGGGGATTTACTGAAGGGGTTTCCGGTGGCGTTGTTGACCCGGGAATACTGAAGGATCGACAGACTGATGAATGGAGAGGTGGTTGATGCATAAGTTTGGAATCTGGGCGCCGCGGGCGAAGAAGATGTCGTTGAACTGGCGCGACCAGGTGTTGCCGATGAAGGGGCCGAACAAGCGTGGGTGGTGGACGCTGGTGGTGGAGGATGCGTGTTGCGGCGATAAATATGCGTTTACGATCGATGACGATCCGACCTGCTATCCGGATCCGCGCAGTCTATGTCAGAGGGATGGAGTGCATGGGCCGTCGCGGCTTTACGACCACAGCGAGTTCGAGTGGCATGACCAGTTGTGGCGCGGGTCTCCGAAGACTGGTGCAGTGTTGTATGAGCTGCACATTGGGACGTTCAGTGTGGCTGGGACGTTCGATGGAGCGATTGACCACCTGGATTATCTGGCTCAGCTAGGGATCACGCATATTGAGCTGATGCCGATTGCGGAGTTCGCTGGGGAGCGGGGTTGGGGCTATGACGGCGTGGCGTTGTTCGCGACGCATGAGCCGTATGGCGGCCCCGATGGTCTGAAGCGATTCGTGGATGCGTGCCATGCGCGCGGGCTGAGTGTGATTCTGGATGTGGTGTACAACCACTTTGGGCCGGTGGGAAATTATGCAAACAAGTTTGGGCCGTATTTAACGTCACGGCACAAGACGCCCTGGGGCGATGCGGTGAACCTGGATGAGGGCGGGAGCGATGAGGTGCGGCGGTTCTTCTGCGACAACGCAATTATGTGGCTGAAGGACTATCACTGCGATGGGCTGCGGTTCGATGCAGTGCATGAGTATTTCGACCGATCGGCGGTGAACTTTATGGAGCAGCTTTCGACAGAAGTGGAGCGATTGAGTTCGACGGTGGGGAGAGAGTTTTATTTGATTGCGGAGAGTGATTTGAATGATCCGCGGGTGATTCGGCCGCGCGAGGCGCACGGGTATGGGATGGATTCGCAGTGGAGCGATGACTTTCACCATGCGCTGTTTTCGCTGCTGTATACGAAGGAGCCAGAGCGTGGGTACTACGGGGATTTCGGGACGCTGGGTGATCTGCATAAAGCGTTGAAGCATGCGTATGTGTATGACGGGCAGTACTCGAGTTACAGGAAGAGCAAGCATGGGCGGTTGGCGGAGGGATTGTCGGCGCATCACTTTGTGCACTTCGATCAGAACCATGACCAGGTGGGGAATCGGGCTCTGGGCGAGCGGCTGGAGCAGCTTTGCGGAATGGATGCGGCGAAGGTTGCGATTGGGTTGGTGTTGATGGCGCCGTATGTGCCGATGCTGTTTATGGGGGAGGAATTTGCGGCGTCCACGCCGTTCCAATATTTTGCGGACCACGACGATGACGAGATGCGGAAGGCGGTAGCGGAGGGGCGGAAGCGTGATTTTGCAGTGTTCGGATTTGGCGATGATGTGCCGAATCCAGAGGAGATTGAGACGTTTCAGCGATCGAAGTTGAATTGGAGTGAGGTCAAAGAGGGGAAGCATGCGGAGATGCTGGAGTGGACGAAGTCGCTGATTAAATTGAGGCGATGCACGGTGGCGTTGAATGATGGGAGTATGCAGCACCTGATGGTGTCGAGCGACGAGGGGCGGCGGACGCTGGTGATGGTGAGAGATGAAGTGCGGATCGTGGTGAATTTGGGAGAGCAGCCTTATCCGTTTGATCTGCTGGAAGGGGAGAAGCTGACGCTGGTGTCGCGCGCTGGGTTGGAGCCGGTGGTTGGAAAGATGGAGCTTCCGGGGATGTCGCTGGCGGTGCTGATGTCGACGACAGAGCAGGCGGAAGACCGCGAGGTGCATTGAGGCAGGATCAGGGATTAGAGGTTAGGAATTACGGGCTGCGATAATTGCGACATCCAGACGAGGGGGAATCAGGTGTCGATTAAGACGATCAGTAGCCGGGAGGTGTATCGGAATCCTTGGTGCAGGGTGCGGGAGGACGAGATTGAGCGGAGCGATGGGTCGCGCGGGATTTATGGAGTGATGGACAAAGATCCGGCGTGCATTGTGATTCCGCTGGAGCGGACGGAGGAGGGGGAGTTCGTCTGGCTGGTGCGGCAGTTTCGCTATACGGTGGGGGGGACGTTCTATGAGCTGCCGCAGGGTGGATGGGAGACTGCGGAGGTCGATGCGGAGGAGCTGGCGCGGGGTGAGTTGGCGGAGGAGACCGGGTTGCGGGTGGAACGGATGACTCCGCTGGCAGATTTGTGGATTGCGTATGGAGCGATGCGACAGATTCATCATGTGTTTCTGGCCGAGGGGCTGATGCCTGGAGAGACGGAGCGCGATCCGGAAGAGCATGACATGACGGTGCATCGGGTGGCGGTGAGTGAGTTTGAGGCGATGCTGCTGGATGGGCGCGTGATGGATAACTGCACGGCGGCGGCCTGGGGGGTTTATAGGGTGTGGAAGGACAGGGGACAGGGGACAGGGATTAGGGATTAGGAAAAGCGAAGCTTGGTGTAGGCTTGGCGTCATCGTGATGGAGACGAGGTGGATGATGATGTGGAAGCGGATGATGTGGCTGGGAGTGGTGTTGGGGTGTGGGTTTGGGGTGGTGCGGGCGCAGGCGAAGGTGGAGCCTAAGGAGCCGGTGCAGCATGAGTTTGTGATCAAGAATTTTAAGACCGAGAGTGGCGTGGTGCTGCCCGAGGCGAAGATTGTGTATGGCACGTATGGGAAGCTGGATGCGGCTGGCGATAACGCGGTGCTGCTGCCGTCGCATTACATGGCGAACATGCGCGGGTATGGGTGGCTGATCGGTGAGGGCGGAATTGCGAAGGGCAAGGCGCTGGATCCCACGAAGCTGTTTCTGATTACGAGCGAGTTGTTTGGGAATGGTCGATCGAGCTCGCCGAGCAATACTCCGGAGCCGTTTCATGGGCCGCGGTTTCCGGTGATGACGATGCGGGACAATGTGAACGCGGTGCACGAGATGCTTGTGGAGCAGCTGGGGGTGAAGCATCTGCGGGCGGTGATCGGGTTTTCGATGGGGGCGCAGCAGGCGTTTCAGTGGGCGGTGAGCTATCCGGACTTTATGGACCGGATTGTGGCGACGAGCGGAACAGCGAAGACCTATGGGCACGGGATCGTGCGCAATGAGGGGGAGATTGGGGCGATTGAGACGGATGAGGCTTTCAAGGGCGGCGACTATACGGTTGAGCCGGTGAAGGGAGTCCAGGAATTTTCTCTGATGTGGACGGGATGGCTCTACTCGCAGGAGTGGTGGCGGCAGGAGTTGTGGCGGACGATCAATCCGCCGGGGACGACGTTCGAGCAGGTGGTGGAGGAGTACAAAACGCATTTTATTCCGGGCGCGGATGCGAACGATTTGATTTTGCAGATGCGGACGTGGGAGAAGAACGATGTGGGCGCGACTCCGGGATTTGGCGGGGATGAGAAGAAGGCGCTGGCGTCGATTAAGGTGCCGGTGTTGTATATGCCGTCGGCTACGGACATGTATTTCCCGGTGACGGATGCGCGGTATGAGGCGCAGTTCATTCCACATGTGACGCTGCTGCCGATACCTAGTCTTTGGGGGCATCCGGCGGGGGCTGGGGCTAGTCCTGCGGATGAGAAATTTTTGAACGAGCACATTGCGAAGTTTATGGAGGGGAAGTAAGAGAGTCGATGGCGATCAAGGTGATTATCACGGGCGCGACGGGGATGGTGGGTGAGGGCGTGCTGCTGGAATGTTTGGCGCATCCGAAAATTACAGAGGTGTTGCTGGTGGGGCGTAAGGCGTTTGGGCGAGCGCATCCTAAGCTGAGGGAATTGCTGGTTGCGGATTTCACGCAGCTCGAGGGGGTAAGAGGTCAGCTAGGCGGATATGATGGCTGCTTTTATTGTGCGGGCGTTAGTTCGGTGGGAATGAAGGAGCCGGAGTACACGCGGGTTACGTATGACGTGACGCTGCACTTTGCGGAGGCGATGGCGGCGCTGAATCCGGGGATGGTATTTGATTATGTTTCGGGTGCGGGGACGGATAGTTCCGAGAAGGGGCGCTCGATGTGGGCGCGGGTGAAGGGGCGGACCGAGAATGCACTGATGCGGCTGGGGTTTAAGCGTGTGTATGCTGTTCGGCCGGGGTACATTGGAGCGACGGAGGGCAGCGGAATGTTCCGTCCGCCTACAAGTACTTTGCGTGGCTGATCCCGGTGCTCTATCGTTTGCTGCCGAACCAGGGGTGCACGATGCGGGAGGTTGGGTTGGCGATGATCAACAGCGTGCTGGTGGGGTATCCGATGCAGGTGCTTGAGGTAAGGGATATTAAGGCGCTTGCGGGTGAGGTAGTTGCTAGGTGACGGCCCGCAGCGACGCTGGCAAACAGCAGATTCCCTGGGGGAATGACAGAAAGAAAAGCAAAGGCGGCCGCGGGGATTAGTTGACTTGCTTGCTGCGCCGGGACATGAAGTCCATTAGGAGATAGTTGCCCAGGGTTTGTGGGGTGGTGAAGTAGGCTTTGCCGCGGCACATGGCGGACATCTTTTGGACGAACTGGATTAGCTGGAATTCGTTGGCGAGCATGAAGGTGTTGATCATGATGCCGGCGCGCTTGCAGCGACTGACTTCTTCTAAGGTTTCGGAGATGACGATGGGGTCGAGGCCGAAGGCGTTTTTGTAGATGCGGCCGTCTTCGAGGGTGAGGGCGGAGGGCTTGCCGTCGGTGATCATAACGATCTGCTTCATGTCTTTGCCGGAGCCGCGGAGGACGCGCTGGGCTACACGAAGGCCTTCGCGGGTGTTGGTGTAGTGGGGGCCGACTTTTACGCGGGGGAGTTGCGAGATGGGGATGTGTTCGGCCGAGTCGTGGAAGAGAACGAGGTCGATGGAGTCGCCGGGGTATTGCGTACGGATGAGATGGGCGAGAGCCATGGCGACGCGCTTGGCGGGAGTGAAGCGATCTTCGCCGTAGAGGATCATGGAGTGCGAGCAGTCGAGGAGCACGACGGTGGCGCAGGAGGACTGGTAGTCGGCTTGCTGGACGTGGAGGTCGGAGTACTCGAGGTTGAGAACGCCGGTGGTGGAGGGGCCTCCTTCGCGGGCGAAGACGCTGTTGAGGGTGGCGGTGATGTCGAGGTTAAGGGAGTCGCCGAACTCGTAGAGCTTGGAGGAGCCGTTGGTTTCTACGCCAGCGGCTTCGTGGCGTGTGTCGTGGCGGCCGAGGGAGGATTTGCCGATGGGGCCGAGAAGATCGCGGAGGGCTTTGTACCCGAGGAAGTCCATGCCCTTGTCGGTGACTTCGAATCTGGCGTCGGTGTCGTTGCCTTCGCCGGCGGAGCCCGTGCCTTCAGAGGGCTCTTCTGCGTTGAGGTAGGCTTCGGACTTCATGCGCTGGATGATTTTATCGATGAGCTCTTCGACCTGGGCTTCGTCGAGTTTTTCGAATTGCTCCTGGGATTCGTCGTCGAGGAGCTCGCCGGATTCTAGGGCCTGGCGGATGGCTTCGCGGAGGCTCTCCATGGAGTCGTCGGCGTTCTGGAAGGGCGAGTAGGGGTCCTGAAAGCCGGAGTCGAGGAGGTAGTCAGAGAGAGCCTGCAGGAGGTCTTCGAGATCTACGCTCGAGGAGAGGTCGCCGGTGAACTTGGTGTAGCGGGTGAGTTTCATAGGGCAGTGAGTAGTGGGTAGTGAGTAGTGAAGGGCACGGTTTACTGTTACGTCTAGATTAGACGCTTGGAGGCGATTGTGGATTCGGGGCGATGCTGTTGGAGGTAAGGGAGGGAAAGGAATGAGGTTAGGGTGGGGGGAGGGCGTGTGAGTTGAAAAGGTTTTGAGGAGCGGCACACAATAATTCTTAGGCTGGGACGTTAAGCAGAGTAGGCGATCTGGGCCTGGGTGCGGCGGGTGGATTGGTGGTGCATTTATTCTTCTTCGAGGGATTGTTTCGGCTGCCGAGGAATTGAACTTATTTTGTTAGGCTCGGTAGCGGCTGGGTTGGCTAGCGAGTGAAACCCCAGGAGGGGCATGGCACAGGCTGCAGTTGTTGCCGCGGGCAACAAGCAGGACAAGAATTACGATAGCGAGTTTCACTATGAGGCGTGGACGCCGCGGTTCAACCCGTGGATTATCGCGCTCACGGTGACGCTGGCTACGTTCATGGAGGCGCTGGATTCGAGCATTGCGAATGTGGCGCTGCCGCATATTGCGGGGACGCTGGGCGCGAGCTATGACGAGGCGACGTGGGTGCTGACGTCGTACCTGGTTTCAAATGCGATTGTGCTGCCAATCAGCGGGTGGATTGCGAACCGGATTGGGCGCAAGAATTTTTACATGAGCTGCGTGGCGCTGTTCACGCTGTTCTCGTTTATGTGCGGGCTGGCGACGTCGCTGCCGATGCTGATTGTGTTTCGGGTGATCCAGGGAGCGGCGGGCGGAGGGTTGCAGCCGAGTGAGCGTGCGATTCTGGCGGACACGTTTGCACCGGAGAAGCGCAGCGTGGCGTTCGCGCTGTATGGGATGGCGGTGGTGGTGGCGCCGGCGATTGGGCCGACGGTGGGTGGATGGATTACGGATAACTACACGTGGCGATGGATCTTCTTTTTGAATATTCCGGTGGGCATTCTGTCGCTGGTGCTGACCAGCAGGATCGTGGAGGATCCGCCGTATCTGAAGCGGATGAAAGCGAAGCTGGGCAGCATTGATGGGATTGGATTGGGGCTGCTGGCGGTGACGATTGGTGCGCTGCAGATCATGCTCGACAAGGGGCAGGAGGATGACTGGTTCAGCTCGCGGTTCATTGTTTCGTGCGCGGTGGTGGTGGCGGTGGGGCTGGTGTGGTTCCTGTATCGAGAGCTGACGATTGAGCATCCGATTCTGGATTTGAGGCTGTATAAGAAGCGGAATTTTGCGATGACGCAGATCGTGATGCTGGTGATTGGGGCGGCGCTGTATGCGACGACGGTGATGATCCCACAATTTCTGCAGGAGGTATTGGGATATACGGCGACCGAGGCGGGGATGGCGATGTCGCTGGGTGGCGTGGTGTTGCTGGTGCTGTTTCCGTTCGTGGGATTTCTGGGGCAGAAGCTTGATCCGCGGCTGATGATCACGATTGGATTCAGTTTGCTGACACTGGGCATCTGGAGGATTGGCGGTTTGTACCTAGGGATTACGTTCTGGGATGCGGCGAGCTGGCGCGTGGTAATGGTGCTGGGTATGCCGTTTATGTTTGTGCCGATCAGCGTGATGAGCTATGTGGGCGTGCCGCAGGAGAAGAACAACGAGGTGTCGGGCATGACGGCGCTGGCGCGAAATATTGGGGGGAGCCTGGGTGTGTCGTTCATCAGCACGATGCTGGTGCGGCGGGCGCAGGTGCATCAGCGGATTCTTGCGGCGCATGTGACTGCGGGGTCAAGCACGTATCAGGCTATGGGCAACGGGATGACGGGGGCGTTGCAGGCGCATGGCTTTTCAGCTGCGGGGGCAGCTGAAGGTGCGATGGCGAGGATGTACGACATGATGGTTGTCCAGGCGCGAACGTTGGCGTATTTGGATACGGTGCACGTGCTGGTGATTTTGGTGGCTTGTCTTATTCCGGTGGGGTATCTGATGAAGAAGCCGCGGTTCCGTCCGAAGCATATCGAGGTGGAGTGAGGGTTCGGGCGGAAGACTAAGCGGGGCGGGTGCCGGCGAGGACGGCGAAGCGGTTGTCTTTGAACCAGCAGTCGGCGTCGGTGAACCCAGCTTCGCGCATCCATTGGAGCTGGTCTTCGACGGAGGCGCAGCGGTCGTCCTGCTGGCGGTAGAGGGAGTCGGCGATTTGCTGGGGCGTGGCGCCGCCTTCGCGGACTTGTTGGAGCCAGAGGGATTTGTAGACGGCGTCGAGTGCGGGGGTGGGGCCGGCGACCTGTTCGGCGTTGACGAAGGTGCCGCCGGGGCGGAGGGCTCGGAAGATCTTGGCGAAGAGGGCCTTCTTGGCGTCGTGGTCGATGTGGTGGATGGAGAGGGCGGAGACTATCGAATCGTAGGTGCCGTTGATGGGCGCGGTGGTGTAGTCGGTGACTTCGAAGGTGACGTTGTTGTCGTTGGCGAAGCGTTCGCGCGCCTTGGCGATCATGGGTTCGGATAGGTCGGCGAGGACGATGTGGGCGCTGGGATACCACTGGCGGACGAACTGGGAGAGGAGGCCGGTGCCGGCGCCGAGGTCGAGGATGTTTTTCGCGTCGTGGGCGATGAGGTCGGTGGAGCGGCGGTAGAAGGCGTCGAAGCAGGGGATGAGCTTGGCGCGGTCGGCGTCGTAGGTGGGGGCGGTGATGTCGAAGATGGTTTGGGTGGTGGACATGGCGGACCCTCTGGGTATGAGGATACAGCGGTGTGGGGTTTCGTTGTGAGTTCTCGGTTGTCAGTTCTCAGTTGCTGGCGGGGCTGGCGGCGAGGATGGTGGTGTTTCCTCCGATGCGGGTGTCGGTGGTGGGTTGTTGGAGGGCGGTGAGGATCGCGGGCGGGAGGCCTTCGGAGCCGAAGCGTGCGGTGTAGAAGTTGAAGGCGGCGAAGTCGTTGGCGTGGAAGTCAATTTTCTGGGTGTCGGAGGTGTAGGGCTTGACGAGAGAGGGGTCGGCGACGGCGCGGCCGTAGAAGAGGATGGCGTCGCGGAGGGTGCGGTGGTGGGACTGGTAGGCGTAGAGGTCGATGTTCTGGCGGGAGGCGAACTCGGCGATGAGGATAAGGGGTTCGAGTGCGAAGCCCTGGTAGTGGATGGCGTTTTCGTGACGCGCCATCTCGCGGGGGAAGGCGCCGGCGGGATCGATTTCCTTGATGGCGTCTTTGTAGGCGGTAATGCCGTAGTGGAAGAGCTTGTCGTCGGAGGCTACGACGCCGGTGGCGGTTGCTGCGAGGGCGCGCCAGTAGTGGTGGTTGTTCATGTCTTCGGGGCGCTCGAAGGTGAGGTCTTTGCGGGAGACTGCGTCGAGCCAGGTGATGACGCGGTGTAGTGCTGCGGGGTCGAGGGTTGGGTCGTTGACGAGGACGGAGGTGGTGATGGCGGCGGAGCCGAGGGTCCATTCGACTTGATACCAGGATTGAGAGCGGGGCGGGTAGTCGAGGAGCGCGTGGGCCTGGGCCCAGGTGTCTAGTTGGGTTAGAGCGCAGGCGGATTCGGCATGATTGTTGGTGGCCACGTATTGGTTCATTCCGGCCGTGATGCGGTGCTCGAAGGCTGTGTAGGGACGTGTGGCGATGGCTTCGGCGGGGTTGATGGGGCCGCTGGAGCCAGACATGTAGTGGTGCGGGATGTCCATGGGTGTTGGCGGCGCGGGGATTGCGGGCGTTGCAACGCAGGAGGGTAAGGACTCGATGGCCGCGAGAAGGAGAGGGTTGGTGGTGGTCGCGAGGGTGTGTTGGCGGGCGGGGACGTCGAGGAAGGCGGCGCCGGGGTTGAGGTGTTGGGAGTGCGTGAAGGGTGAGCAGGTGAGCGCGAGGAGCACTGCGAGGAGAAGGCGCATGAAGGGAGTTTAGCGGAGGCGGTGATGGTGCGTCACTCGCGCTCCGGAGCTGCGCGTTCGACTACTTTTTCTTGAGGGCTTCGAGTTCGTCGAGGGTACGGGGCCAGTCGGAGCCGAGGAGGCGGGAGAGGCTGCGGTCGGCGAGGACTTTGCCGTTGGTCTGGCAGGTGGGGCAGTAGTTAGTTTCGTTGTCGGCGTAGCGGATTCGCTGGATGGGCGAGCTGCAACGGGGGCAGGGCTGGAGGTAGCGGCCGTGCGCGGCCATGTCGGGGCGGAAGGCGGTGACCTTTTCGGGGAAGGATTTTTCAGCTTCGGTGTTGAAGCGGGCTACCCAGCTGTTGAGCGTGTCACGCGTGGCGGTGTAGAGGCGCTGGAATTCTTCGGGGGTTAGCTTGCGGGTTTGGGCGAGGGGAGAGAGCTGGGCGGCGTGGAGGATCTCGTCGGAGTAGGCGTTACCGATGCCGGAGAGGATGCGGGGATCGGTGAGGGCGCGCTTGAGGGTGCGGTTTTCGGTGGTGAGGGTTTGTTGGAAGGCTTCGGGGGTTAGGGCGAGGGGGTCGATGCCACCGGGGTCGAGATCGGCTAGCGCGGCTTCGCCTCGGACGAGGTGGAGCGAGGCGCGGCGCTTGGTGCCGGCTTCGGTCAGGGTGAGGGTGCCGTTGGGGAAGTCGAAGGCGGCGAGGTTGTTGCGGCCGTTGAGCGAGGGGCGGGGTTTCTTCGGGTCTAAGTCGCGCCAGTGGAGGCGGCCGGCGATCATCAGGTGCAGGACTAAAAACCAGGGATCAGGGCCCAGGGTCGAGGGTTCAGAGAACTCGAAGACGATGCGTTTGCCGATGCGGCGGAGGGCGCGGATGCGTTGGCCTTCGATGGAGTTGATGGGTGGGACGGCGGTGCGGAGGAGAAGTGGCGAGGCGATGCGGAGGTGTTCGAGGGGCTGGTTGAGGACGCGCGGGGTGAGGGCGGTCAGGTAGGCGGTGATGTCGGGGAGCTCGGGCATCAGCGATATCGTACATCCCACGCTTGCGCAAGTGTGCGCATGAATCGGGTGCGTGGTTCTTTCTGGGGAGTCAGTCTGCGAGGTGGAGCAGCATCTCGAATTCGAGGATGGTGGGATCGTTGGGGTAGGGTTCGGTGTGGCCGGATTTAAGGAAGCCGTAGCGCTCGTAAAAGGCAACGGCTGGGGCGTTGTTGCTGACGACCATGAGCTTGAGGGTTTGGATGTGGCGCGCGATTGCCCAGGTGCGGACGGCGTCGATGAGTGCGGCGCTGAGGCCGGTGCCACGGTGGGAAGGCGCGACCCACATGGAAATAATTTCTGCGCGGGTTGGATTGTGATCGTCGCGGAAGCACGCAACGAGGCCGCAGGCGCTGCTCGCATCCATGGCGAGGAAGCCGATTTTGTGAACGCCGTCGAGATTTGCAGAACGCTGGAGCCAATCGGCCTCGGTGAGCAGGGCTTCGCGGGCGTAGGTGCTGCCGAAGGCGGAGGGAGTGTCCTGGAGCGCGCGCAGGCGAACGTCGCGGTAGCTGGCGGCGAGGTCCGGCGTGATGGGAACGAGGTACGGCGGCATTCGGTGGGGTGAATTGCGGAAGATTAGTTGAAGCCGCGGCGGGTGCGGTTGCGGGCGATGTCGTCGAGGTCGCGCTCCTGGAGGCGCTCGCGGGCACGCTCGCCTAGGTTGGCCGCGTCTTCGTTGCGGCGGCGCTTTTCGCCGGCTGTGAATGTACGGGCTTCGGAGCGGGAGATCTTCTTGTGGGCGGTCATGCCTTCCAGGAGAAACTCGGCTGCGGAGACGGCGACTTCTACAGGGGTGCGCGCGTTGATCTTGAGGGGCGTGAGTTTTTCGAAGAGGCCCTGGATGGTGTGGAGCTCGGTGAAGACGGACTGCGCGGGCTGCTTGTCGTTGAGCTCGACGGCGCCGCCGAGGTTGAACCACTGCTCGATCTGCTGGGTGTTGGTGTCGGCGAAGTAGCTGTCGTAGATGTTGGCGACGGACTGGCGGATGAGTTCGCGGATGACGAGGTCTGCACCCTTCATCTCACCTTCGTACTCTAGCTCGATCTTGCCGGTGATGCCGGGGAGCGCGGCGAAGATGTCGCCGACGCGGGGTACGACGAGGCTTTCGCCGTGGATCAGTGCACGGCGTTCGGCGTTGGAGACGACCAGCTCCATGGTGGAGATGGGGAGGCGCTGCGAGACGCCCGAGCGCTTGTCGACCTTCTTGTCTTCGCGGGCGATGAAGGCTACCTGCTCGACGATCTGGCGGATGTAGTGCGGGATGATGATGTTCTGGATGGCCTTGTTGTTGGCGTCGTAGGAGCGCGCGGTCCAGGCTTCCTGCTCGGTGATGCTGATGGCTTCGTCGATGGACTCGGGGTAGTGCGTGCGGATTTCGCTGCCAATGCGGTCCTTAAGGGGCGTAACGATTTTGCCGCGGGCCGTGTAGTCCTCGGGGTTGGCGGAGAAGACGATGGCTACGTCGAGCTCGAGACGGATGGGGTAGCCCTTAATCTGGACATCGCCTTCCTGCATGATGTTGAAGAGGGCTACCTGGATTTTGCCGGCGAGGTCGGGGACTTCGTTGATGGCGAAGATGCCGCGGTTGGCGCGGGGGAGCAGGCCGTAGTGCATGGTGAGTTCGGAGCCGAGCTCGTGGCCGGAGCGTGCGGCCTTGATCGGGTCGACGTCGCCGATGAGGTCGGCTACCGTGACGTCGGGGGTGGCGAGTTTCTCGACGTAGCGCTCGCGCGGTGTCATCCAGGCGATGGGCGTGTCGTCGCCTTGTGAGGCGATGAGGTCGCGCGAGAATTTGCTGAGGGGGGCGTAGGGATTATCGCGGAGTTCGCTGCCGGCGACGTAGGGGGAGTGAGGGTCGAGGAGGGTGGTGAGCGAGCGGAGGATGCGCGACTTGGCCTGGCCGCGGAGGCCGAGCAGGATGAAGTTGTGGCGCGATAGGACGGCGTTGACGATCTGCGGGACGACCGTGTCGTCGAAACCGATGATGCCAGGGAAGAGGGATTCGCCTTCGCGCTTGCCGCCGGGCGCGATCTCTCGGAGGCGCACGATGAGGTTATCGCGGAGCTCGTCCTTAACGCTGCGGGCGACGCGTTCGGGGGTGAATTCGGAGGAGCGGAGCTGACCTAGTGTGCGCGGGAGTTGAGTCTGCGGCATCGTTTAAGTATAGATGTTTCGCTGGGACGGAGGATTCGGGGGGCCAGGAGAAGGAATTCGGAGGAACGGATTTCGGCGGGGTGGAAGATGGCGTCTAAAAAATTGACTACACATGGGTAGACGTATCCGTGAAGGAGAGCGTGGTTATGACGGCGATGTATTACCACCATCGATGGTTTTTTGTTGTGTTTCTGTTCAGCGCGGCGCTGGTGCTGGCCAACCTGGTGCATTACCTGATCTTTCGGTTGCTGAGGCGGGATGCGGCGGCGGGCAAGGTTCGGGGGTGGGGTCTGCAACGGCATTTGGGGAAGCCGGCTCGCGCAATTTTCTTGCTGACCTGCGTCCTGATTGCACTGCCGTTTGTGCCGAATCTGCCTGGGAAGCTTCATCACACGATCGCACATAGCATCTTCATGGTGGTGGTGCTGGCGATTGGGTGGTTCTGCGTTGGGCTGGTGTATGTGGTGCAGGACATTCTGCTGCAGAAATATGACCTGACGGTCGCTGACAATATGCGGGCGCGGAAGTTTCACACGCAGTTCCAGGTGTTTCGGCGGATTGCGATTGCATTTGTGATGGTGCTGACGGCGGGAGCGCTGCTGTGGACGTTTGACGATCCGCGCATATGGGACTACGGGAGCGGGTTGCTGGCGTCTGCTGGAATTGCTTCGTTGATCTTGGCGACGGCGGCGAAGTCTACCGCTTCGAATTTTCTGGCGGGGTTGCAAATTGCGATCACCGAGCCGATTCGCATTGACGATGTGGTGGTGGTGCAGGGGGAATGGGGACGGATTGAGGAGATCACGTCGGCGTACGTGGTGATAAAGATCTGGGACTTGCGGCGGCTGATTGTGCCGCTGAGCTGGTTTATCGAAAATGCGTTTGCGAATTGGACGCGGGAGAGCGCGGCGATTCTGACGTACTCGTATCTTTATCTGGATTACGTGGTGCCGGTGAAGGAGCTGCGGGCGCAGCTGGAGGTGGTGGTGAAGGCGTCGGGTATGTGGGACGGCGCGGCGCTGGGATGCCAGGTGACGAACCTGACGCCGCAGTCGATGGAGGTGCGGTGTTTGATGAGCGCGAAGGATTCGGGGACCGCGTTTAATCTGCAGTGTTTGGTGCGGGAAGAGATGATGGAGTGGGTGAAGGAGACGTATCCGGAGGCGTTTCCCAATATGCGGTATCGGGCGGTGGGAGAGACGGCGAAGCAAGAGGTTGGGCGGCGAGGCTGAGCGTTACGAAAATTTTGCATGGAGCGGGCACAGCTCTGGCTTGATGCGGGTATAGAGTGGTCGGTACACGCGCTCGGTACAGGCGACATGGAGGCTATAGATGCGCTGGACGATTTTCTCGATGGTGATGGGCTGTTGTTTGATGACGGCGGCGGCCTCTGCGCAGACACAGCGGAAGCCTGGGTTGTGGGAGCTGACTACCGTGACGGTGATGGAGGGAATGCCTCCGGGTGGTGCGAGCGGGACTCCGCATGTGGCGGCGGTTTGCTTTGCCCAGGAGATGATCGACAAGTATGGTGCGATTGTGCCGACGATGCCTGGATGCAAGGTATCGAATGTCTCGGTGAAGCCGGGACACATGACTGGTTCGATGGTATGCAGTGGCCGCATGGCGGGGACTGCTGAGCTGGAGTCTTCGTGGAGCGATCCGGAACATGCGACGGGGAGTATTCACTTTACGGGGACGGTGGGAGACAGACCGATGAATTGGACGAGCCGGACGACGGCAGTTTTCAAGAGCTCGGATTGCGGAGCGGTGAAGCCGATGCCTCTGCCGCCGCAATAAGGCGAAGGTGTTGGAGCAAAGCGAAGGGCGTGGCTTTTGGCCACGCCCTTGTTGCTGCATTTCCACCCTGAGGAAATTACAGCGAGCTCATGTTGTGCAGGAATTCCTGGTTGTTGCGGGTCTTGCCCAGCTTGTCGGAGAGAAGCTCCATGGCTTCTACCGGCGAGAGAGGGTTCAAGACCTTGCGGAGAATCCAGGTGCGCTGGAGGTCGTCCTTGGGAATCAGGAGTTCTTCCTTACGCGTGCCGCTGCGCTGGATGTCAATGGCTGGGAAGACGCGCTTGTCGACGAGCTTGCGGTCGAGGATGACTTCCATGTTGCCGGTGCCCTTGAACTCTTCGAAGATGACTTCGTCCATGCGGGAGCCGGTGTCGATGAGGGCGGAGGCGATGATGGTGAGCGAGCCGCCTTCCTCGATGTTGCGGGCCGCGCCGAAGAAGCGCTTGGGGCGCTGCAGGGCGTTGGAGTCGACGCCGCCGGAGAGGACTTTGCCGGAGGGCGGGACGATGGTGTTGTAGGCACGGGCAAGGCGGGTGATGCTGTCGAGGAGGATGACGACGTCGCGCTTGTGCTCGACGAGGCGCTTGGCCTTTTCGATGACCATCTCGGCCACCTGAACGTGACGCGCGGCCGGCTCGTCGAAGGTGGAGGAGATGACCTCGCCCTTGACGCTACGCTGCATGTCGGTGACTTCTTCCGGGCGCTCGTCGATGAGCAGAACGATGAGGACGATCTCGGGGTGGTTCGCGGTGATGGAGTTCGCGATCGACTGCATGAGGACCGTTTTGCCGGTGCGGGGAGGAGCGACGATGAGGCCGCGCTGGCCCTTGCCGATGGGGCAGAGAAGATCCATGACGCGGCCGGGAATGCCGTCCTTCACGGTCTCCATCTTGATGTGTTCCTGGGGATAGAGGGGGGTGAGGTTGTCGAAGAGGATCTTGTTGCGGGTCTCTTCGGGGGACTCAAAGTTAATGGCCTCGATCTTGACCAGGGCAAAGTATTTTTCGCCCTCGTGGGGGGAGCGGACGTTGCCGGAGATGGTGTCGCCGGTCTTGAGATCGAACTTGCGGATCTGAGAGGGGGAGACGTAGATGTCGTCGGGGCCGGGGAGGTAGTTGTAGTCCGGGGAGCGGAGGAAGCCGTAGCCGTCGGGCAGGATCTCGAGGACGCCTTCGGCGAAGATGTGGCCTTCTTTTTCGCTTTGGGCCTGGAGGATCTTGAAGATGAGGTCTTGTTTGCGCAGGGCACTGGTGCCGGCAATTTCAAGAGCGCGGGCGAGCTTGCCAAGTTCGGCAATGCTCTTTTCTTTAACTCGGAGATGGTCATGAGTACCTGAGTAGTTTCCATAAATTTTTGCGGGATGGGATTGTTGCGAGGGGGGTGTTGCGGAATCACGCTGGAACGGGGGTGCCGTGGAGCGGAAGTGCAGCGAAGAATCGAGCGGGGGGACCTACAAGAATGGGAGTGATGTTGCCTGTTGCGGAGTGAGATGCTGGATTTCGGTACAGCGTAGCAGAACGGGATGAGGAAAACTGCCGTCACGAGACCGAAGCCGCGTGACGGCGAAAACTATGCGGCGCGACGCTCGGCGGGAGGAAGGGTGTCGACGGTCTCGGAGTTCAGATCCATGGGGACTGTGTCCTTGAAGCGATCGAGGACCTCGTTGGTGGTGTCCTGCAGGCGGGTATTGGGCTTGTGCAACTTGCGCGTGGCTTTCGATGCAAGTTGACAGAGCTTATAGCGGTTATTCACGTGCGTAAGAGCACCAAAGATCAAATCTGAACGCATGGAAAGAGTCTCCTGGGGGTATGCGAAGCTCCGGGCGTACCGTTGCGCCGGTGATCGGATGCTTCGTGGCTTGCTGGGGCGGGGACGCGGAAGCAAACCGGGGTTACGGATTAGACGCACGAACGAGGACAAACGGCGCATCTAGTTTGGGGCAGGGGACAGCCTGCTGGAAGTTACAGCCGCACAAAGACTTAGCGGGTGCTCCGCGTCTCGAAAGACCACGGAAATCCCTCTCGTAAGACCAGAGGACACCCCATTTGGAGAATGCGCGGATTGACGTTGGTTGAGCCGTGGATCGAGGAGGGGTTTCCAGCGTTGTTGCTCTCGAACCGGAACAGCAGGCCCTGTTTCCTACATCTTGAACGATAACGCCCGCGCGGTAATGGGTCAATCCTTTTTTTGGGACCCGGGTCGAAAATGTTACCGAAAATGGGATTGTGTTCGATTTTGGGAATTTTCGGTCGTTTTTTCAGGACCAATAGCTGCGGTCGAGGGTGCGGTACTGGATGGCTTCGGCGATGTGGGGGACGGTAATGGAGGGGGCGGCTTCGAGGTCGGCGATGGTGCGAGCGACTTTGAGGATGCGGTCGTGGGCGCGGGCGCTGAGGCCTTGCTGCTGCATGGCGCGCTCGAGGAGGCGCTCGGCGTCGGTGGAGAGCTCGCAGAAGGAGCGGATTTGTTGGGTGGACATTTGGGCGTTGGCGAAGATGGCGCGGCTGGGGGCGCGCGGGGAGCCTTTGGTACGGATGGGGTGCTCAAGGAAGCGGGCGTGCTGGATTTCCCGGGCGACGAGGACGCGGGCGCGGATCTCGGCGGAGCCTTCGGCGGCGGCGTTGCTGCGGAGTTCTTTGTACTGGACGGCGGGGACTTCGATGTGGATGTCGATGCGGTCGAGGAGAGGGCCGCTTACTTTCGAGACGTAGCGCTGGATCATGGGCGGAGTGCACATGCACTCGCGGGACTTGTCGTTGAAGTAGCCGCAGGGGCAGGGGTTCATGGCTGCTGCAAGCATGAAACGGGCGGGGAAGGAGAGCGACATAGCGGCGCGGGAGATGGTGACGGTGCCGTCCTCGAGTGGTTGGCGGAGGACTTCGAGGACGTTGCGGGGAAACTCAGGGAGCTCGTCGAGGAAGAGGAGGCCGTTGTGGGCGAGGGAGACTTCGCCGGGGCGCGGGATCATGCCACCGCCGATGAGGCCGGCGTCGGATACGGTGTGGTGAGGGGAGCGGAAGGGGCGGTGGGTGACGAGGCCTTCGTCGCGGTTGAGGATGCCGGCGACGGAGTGGATCTTGGTGGTCTCGAGGGCTTCTTCAAAACGAAGGGGCGTGAGGATGGAGGGGAGGCGCTTGGCCAGCATGGTTTTGCCGGAGCCGGGCGGGCCGATCATGAGGATGTTGTGGCCACCGGCGGCGGCGACTTCTAACGCGCGCTTGGCTACGTGTTGGCCGCGGACGTCGCGGAAGTCGGCCTGGTATTCGACGGCTTCGTTGAGGAGGACGGTCGTGTCGACGACCAGGGGCTGGGCGAAGATGTTGCCTTGAGACGCGGAGTTTAAGAGCTCGCGGACTTCGAGCAGCGAGGTTACGGGATAGACGTTGACTCCGGAGACGACGGCGGCTTCGCGCGCGTTGGCGGCGGGGATGACGAGGTTCTTGATGCCGGCGGAGCGGGCGGCGATGGCGATGGGGAGCATGCCCTGGACGGCGCGCAGGGAGCCGTCCAGGCCCAGCTCGCCCACCAGGACGAAGTCAGAGATGTCTTTGATGGAGAGGGCGCCGTAGGCTCCAAGGATGCCGATGGCGATGGGGAGATCGAAACCGGAACCTTCTTTCTTGAGGTCGGCGGGGGCGAGGTTGATGGTGATGCGGGTGGGGGGAAGGTCGAAGCCGGAATTCTTGATGGCGGAGCGGACGCGGTCGCGCGATTCGCGGACGGCGGCGTCGGGGAGGCCGACGGTGGCGAAGCTTTCCTGGTCGAGCTTGATGCCGGAGAAGTCGACTTCTACATCGATGAGGTGTGCGTCGATGCCGTAGACGGCGGCGCTGCGGGTCTTGAAGAGCATGCCTGATGAATCCTTGAGGCGGAACGCGGTCAGTGTAGCACCGGTCTTAGAATGATTGCGGTGATGGAGGACGCTGTGACCCGTGGCGCAGATGTGTCGGTGTTTCGGCGGCTGGCGCTGGCGATGCCGGGTGCGGTCCAAGGGTCGCACATGGGTGCGGTGGACTTCCGAGTGAACGGAAGGATTTTTGCGACGCTGGCGTACGGGGCGAAGGGGTTGGGGACTCTCAAGCTGACGCCGGAGCAGCAGGCGATGTTTTTGGTGGAGGCTCCGGAGTATTTCTCTGCTGCGCCGGGTGGGTGGGGACGGATGGGGATGACGCTGGTGCGCGTGGATGCGCCGGAGAGTGTGCTGGCAGGGGCGCTATCGACGGCGTTTCATCGCGTGGTGGCGAAGCAGGGTTCTAAGAAGACCGTGGGGGAAAAGGTGGTGGCGGCGAAGAAGAAGTCGTGACGACTACAATCGAGTGGCTATGCATACGAGTTTGTTTGAGCTGTTCAAGATTGGGATTGGGCCATCGAGTTCGCATACGGTGGGGCCGATGCGGGCGTCGCTGCGGTTTGTGCGGGAGCTGTCGGCGCGTGGAGAGATGTCACGGGTGAAGCACATCACGGTGGACTTATATGGTTCGCTGGCGCTGACGGGGATTGGGCACGGGACGGACCGCGCGGTGATGATGGGGCTGCTTGAGGAGTCACCTGACACGGTGGATCTGGATGCGATTGGTGGGCGCATTGAGACGCTGCGCGAGACGGGTGAGCTGAAGTTGCTGCGGGAGTATGCGGTGCGGTTCGACCCGGCAGTGGATCTGAGGTTTCATCGAGAGCAGATGTATCCGGATGCGGGGGTGGTGACGCATCCGAATGGGATGCGGTTTACGGCGCTGGATGGGGGCGGGAAGGTTTTGTCTGAGCAGGTGTACTACTCGGTGGGTGGTGGATTTATTTTGTCGGCGGAGGAGTTGGCGTCGGCTGATGGTGGGGCGAAGAAGTGCGATGTTCCGTACGCGTTTTCGAGTGCGGATGAGTTGTTGCGCGTGGGAGAGGCGCACGGGCTTTCGATTGCCGAGATGGTGCTGGCGAATGAGGTTGCGTTGCTGGCGGACCCGACGATTGTGCGGAGGATCGATCGGATCGTATCGCCGTTGCGACCGGGGAATAAGACTACGCAGATAGAGGCTTCGCTGACGGGCGAGGCACGAGTGAAGGCGGCAATCTTTACGCTGTGGCAGGCGATGGCGGATTGCATTGAGCGCGGGATTGCTACGGAGGGAACGCTGCCGGGTGGGTTGAATGTGCGGCGAAGGGCTCCGGGATTGGCGCGGCGGTTGGCGAAGATGGAGGCGGATGGGAAGACGCGCGATCCGTTGGCTCCGCTGGATAGCGTAACGCTCGTGGCGATGGCAGTGAATGAGGAGAATGCCGCGGGGGGGCGCGTCGTGACGGCTCCTACGAACGGCGCGGCGGGTGTGATTCCGGCGATTGCGTATTACTACGTGCATCATGCGGCGAAGGATGTGAGCGACGAGGAGAGAGAGGCGGGCTTGCTGCGGTATTTTCTGACGGCGGCGGCGATTGGAATTTTGTACAAGGAGAACGCTTCGATTTCAGGAGCCGAGGTTGGGTGCCAGGGTGAGGTGGGGGTGGCGTGCTCGATGGCGGCGGGTGGCTTGGTGGCAGCGCTCGGTGGTGATAACGCAGCGGTGGAAGGTGCGGCGGAGATTGCGATGGAGCATAACCTCGGCATGACGTGCGATCCAATTGGCGGGCTGGTACAGATTCCGTGCATCGAGAGAAATGGGATGGGCGCGGTGAAGGCGGTGAACGCGGCGCGGCTGGCGATGAATGACCAGGGCGCGCACAAGGTGTCGCTGGACCAGGTGATTGAGACAATGTACCGGACGGGGATGGATATGCAGTCGCGGTATAAGGAGACGAGTTTGGCGGGGTTGGCGCTGAATATTATTGAGTGCTGAGGCGGCCGGCGTCGATCCAGCACTTCGTGGGGGCGGTGAGGATGCCGTTGGAGGCGTAGGTGTTGAAGTAGTCGCGCAGGAGATGGCGGAAGGGTTGGGCGCGTGGGTCGGGGGACTGGGGAACGACCGAGAGGGAGTTGGTCTGGCCCAGAAACGTTTCCCAGTTAGGCTGCTGCTCCCCTTCTATCTCGGCGTGGTGGTGATCGGCGGCGAAGAGTTCGTGCAGATTTTCGTGGATGCGGTAGCCGGCGCGAATGTACTTATGGTCGGTGCCGTGGTGGAGGAGCAGGTCTTCGAAGTCACGGGACTGAGCGGTGTCTTCCTTGTCGCGGCCGAGGGAGACGATGACGAGCCAGCCGTTGGGCTTGAGGATACGGCGGAAGTCGGTGAGGGCGCGCGGTATGTCGAACCAGTGAATGGCACGGCCGGCGGCGACGATGTCGACGGAAGCGTCGGGGAGGTCGGTGGCTTCGGCCGTTGCGTTACGGACTTCGAGCTTAGGCCAGGTGCGGCGAAGTTGCTCGCAGGCTGCACGCATCTCATCGTTGGGTTCGATGGCGATGACGGGGTTGTTATTCGAGAGGAAGACTTCGGAAAGCATGCCGGTGCCGGCGCCGATGTCCGCGATGAGCCAGTTGGGTTGGAGGCCGCACCAGGATTGAAGTTGCTGAAGGATTGTGTTGGATGGATAACGTTGGCGAAAACGATCGTAGATTGCGGCGCGGCCCGTGAAGCGTTCGGTGTTGCCCATGGAAATGATCATAGATAAGACATGGCTGTGAGTGTGCTTGATAGACTGGAGCGCATGGCTTCGTTGCAATCGCAGGGCCCTGGTACGCGTTCGCATGACCGGCGGCTGCTGATCTTTGTACTGGCGAGTTTGTTCACGGCGAATGTAGTGCAATGGGCGGTCTGCCACGCGCTGCATCTAGGAAACCCCGGGAGCATCGTTCCTGACTTGCGACAGTTTTTTCATGTTCGCCAGTGGACGGATTCGTGGCTGCCGATGATGAAGTCGCTGGATTATTTCAAGGTGCACCCGACGTTGCCTATCTATGACGCGAAGCTGTATGACACGCTGATTTATTCGCTGGCGAGCGAGCTGCCGCTGGTGGTGATGCGCAAGCTGGGGATGAGCGATCACATGATGCTGCGGGCGCTGGCGGTGCTGTCGTTTCTTGCGGTGTGGGGCGTCGCGGCGGTTTCGCTGGTGATGGGACGGTGGTTGCTGCGGCGGCGCGGAGCGGAGATGACGTGGATGTCGGCAATCGCTGTTTTGTTGGCGACGCTGGGATGCTATCCGCTGATCAAGGGATATTCGCTGGGCAATGCGCAGACGTTTTTGTCGTTCGGATTTACGGCGCTATTGCTGCTGTGGACGAAGGGGCAGGAACGATGGGCAGGCGTGGTGGCGGCCATGTTGACGGCGGTGAAGCCGCAGTTCGTTCTGCTGCTGGTGTGGATGCTGGTGCGCAAGAAGTGGGGAGCGGCGTGGGCGTTTCTGGCCTGCGGCGCGGTGTTGCTGGCGATGTCGATTGCCGTGTTTGGGTGGCATAACAATCTGGATTACATTGGCGTGCTGGCGGGGTTGAGTCATAAGGCGCAATCGCACTATGCGAACCAGTCTATGTTCGGCACGATCAATCGGATGATCTTCAACGGCGAAAATATTGAGTACACACCGTATGTGTACACGCCCTATATTGCGTGGGTATATCGCGTGACGGTGGTGACGTCGCTGGTGCTGGTGGGGTTGGTGCTGCTGTATCCATGGAGGAAGCTGCGCGGGTCGACGGCGGACATTGCGGCGATGGGGATTGCGTCGGTCGCGGCGTCGCCGATGGCTTGGGAGCATCACTACGGGATTGTGGTGGGGATTGCGGCGTGGGCCTGGTTTGCTCACGCGTGCTGGACGGAGAAGCGGCCGTGGGTTCTGGGGGTGGCCGTGTTTCTGTGTATGAACTTCCTGGCGTCGTTCAACTATCTGGCCGACGTGCGGGGGTGGAATGTATTGCAATCGTATCTTTATATTGGTGCGCTGACGTTGATGGGTTGGCTGATGTCGCTGGCTCGATCGAGTGATCAGACGACGCTGGGATGAGTGCGGACGGGGTTAGCGTTCGAGGGCTAGCGCTACGGAGTTGCCGCCGCCGAGGCAGAGTGCCGCGATGCCTTTGTGAGCGTCGCGACGTTGCATCTCGTAGAGCAGGGTGACGAGGATGCGTGCGCCGCTGGCTCCGATAGGATGGCCGATGGCTACCGCACCGCCGTTTACGTTAACGCGATCGAGGGAGATGCCGAGCTCTTTGGTGACGCCGAGGGCCTGGACGCTGAAGGCTTCGTTGAGTTCGAAGAGGTCGACGTCATTGAGGGACCAGTTGGCGCAGGCGAGGACTTTCTGAACGCCGCTTACGGGAGCGAGCATGACCCAGCGTGGAGCGACGCCACTGGTGGCCTGGGCGCGGATGGTGGCGAATGGTTTGAGGTTGAGATGGCGGGCGCGTTCGGCGGACATGAGGACAACGGCTGCGGCTGCGTCGTTTACACCAGGCGCGTTGCCGGCGGTGACGGTGCCGTCCTTTTTGAAGGCGGGTTTGAGGGCGGCGAGAGCTTCGAGTGACGCGTCGGCGCGAACGCTTTCGTCGTGGGTGAAGATTGTCGGCGCGCCCTTTTTGTTGGCGAAGGTGAGGGGAATGATTTCGGCGTCGAAGCGACCGGCCTGTTGTGCGGCGGCGGCTTTGCGGTGAGACTCGAGCGCGTAGGCATCCTGCTGTTCGCGGGTGAATGAATGCTTGTCTGCGACGAGTTCGCCGGTCATGCCCATGTGCTGGTCGTCGCAGGCGCACCAGAGGCCGTCGTTAACCATGGAGTCGATGGCTTGAGCGTTGCCCATACGAAAACCCTTGCGTGCGTTGGGAAGAAGGTAGGGCGCGTTGGACATGGACTCCATACCCCCGGCGACGGCGATCTCGGAGTCGCCGACGGCGATGGCCTGGGCTGCGAGGCCGACGGCCTTGAGACCGGAGCCGCAGACCATGTTGATGGTGAGGGCGGAGACGGTGTCGGCGAGACCACCGCGCAGTGCGGCCTGGCGTGCGGGATTCTGACCGAGGCCGGCCGGGAGGACGCAGCCCATGATGCACTCGGTGACTTCGGCGGGATCGATGGTGGAGCGCTCCACAACGGCACGCACTGCGATGGATCCCAGGTCGATGGCGGAGAGATGGGAGAGTGCGCCGAGGAACTTGCCGACCGGGGTTCGGGCTGCACTGACGATGACTACTTCACGCATGAGGTCTCCGGTATTTCCGATGATGGATATGATTCGCGGCGATGGAAAGAGTCGTCGCGGCAACATTGAAGTATACGATGCAGGGCCTGTCGTATGCAGATGCGGGCTGCAGAGATCGGACGTGCAGAGTACTGCGTCGGAGGTGTGTGCTCACTCTCGTAATCGGTCGATACATGCGCGATAGACTGAAATTTTTCAGCGGAGCTATCGAGTGATGCGTCACGATCCGCGACGTTGGTGATGCGTCGCACAAGAGATGCACTCGCGTTTCCGTCTTTCGGGAGAGAGGGTTGTTGCAAAACTCGACGCGATGGTCGCCTAAGGGTGGGGAAGATGACCAAAAAATTCGATGCACGGATGTCGTTTTTTTCTTGACTCTTTGGCGAGAGAAAACTATACCTTCGTTAGCTGCTTCATACAGATGAAACAGCGTCGATGTTCGACATCGATTGGGAGCGCAGGCAAACGCAACCAAGGCAAAGCATCAAAGCAATGGCAACACACTCAGGGGATGCGATCTTCGCATTCCCTGAGGTGTTTAATCGCCAGTGTTCATCGGTGTTTCGCGTGCATCACAGAAACAGTATGCTGATTGCATGACGAGACGAAGATGGATTGCCGATACGTGGACAGAGACAACTGCAGCGTTGAAGGGTGAGCAGGCGGCGCACCTTGCGCGGGTGTTGCGGGCGCAGCCGGGGCAGGTATTTGACGTGGTGGCGAATGGATTTTTGCACCGGGCGGAAATTGTGTCGGTTAGCGAGCATGAGGTGATGTTCACGCTGCATGAGGAGTTGGAAGCAGAGAGTGCGCTTCCGGTTCATCTGCTGATGGCGGTGTTCAAGTTCGATCACATGGAGTGGGGGATTGAGAAGGCGACGGAGTTAGGAGTGGCTCGGATTACGCCGGTGATCGCGCGGAGGACGGAGAAGCATCTTGCGCAGGCTGCGGCGAAGCGCGTGGAGCGGTGGAGAAGGATTGTGCGTGAAGCTGCACAGCAGTCGCGCAGGAGTGATATGCCGGATGTGGATGATCCGGTTGCATTGAAGACGGCGTTGGGGATGGTGAGTACGGAGACGAAGCTGTTGCTGGCGGAGACAGAGCAGGAGAACTCGCTTAGGAGCGAGTTGGCTAGTCAGCGGGTTGGCGAGTCAGCGTCGGTGGCGTTGGCGATCGGGCCGGAGGGTGGATGGGCGGCGGAGGAGATGGCGCTGTTCAGTGAGGGTGGGTGGAGACATGTGACGCTGGGGCCGAGGATTCTGCGGGCGGAGACGGCGGCGATTGCGGGGCTGGCGGTTTGTGCGGCGCTGCTTAGTTAAATAAAGACAGCGACCGAAGCTCGGTCGCTGTCCTGCGAGGGGATGATGCGGATTAGCTGAAGATCTCTTTGACCTTGTCGAAGATGCCGCGCGAGGCGGGCGTGTTTTCGACGGAGATGGTTTCGGAGAGTTGCTTGAGGAGATCCTTCTGCTGCTTGGTGAGCTTGGAGGGAGTCTGCACGCGGACTTCGACGATGAGGTCGCCCTTGCCGTGGGAGTTGAGGTGAGGGACGCCCTTGCCGCGGAGCTTTATTTCGCGACCACTCTGGGTGCCTTCGGGGACCTTGATCGTCTCGACGCCGTCGAGGGTTTCTAGTTCGAGTTCGGTGCCGAGCGCGGCTTGCGGGAAGCTGATGGGGATGACGCAGTGGAGGTCGTCGCCATCGCGCTCGAAGAACTTGTGAGCCTTCACGTCGAGGACTACGTAGAAGTCTCCGGCGGGGCCACCGAAGCGACCGGCTTCGCCTTCGCCTGAGTAGCGGATGCGCGTGTCAGTCTCGACGCCGGCTGGAACCTTGACGAGAATCTTGTGCTCGCGGGTGACGCGGGAGTCGCCTTTGCACGTGGCGCAGGGCGTGCGGATGACGGAGCCGGTGCCGCTGCAGACGGGGCAGGTGCGCGCTACGGAGAAGAAGCCCTGCTGTGAGCGGATCTGGCCGCGGCCTCCGCACTGCTGGCAGGTCTCGGGTTGCTTGCCGGCGGCGGAGCCGGTGCCGCGGCAGTCTTCGCAGGCCTCGGCGCGGCGGATGGTGATCTCGCGCTCGATGCCGAAGACGGCTTCTTCGAACTCGAGCTTCATGTCGTACTTGAGGTCGCGTCCGCGCTGTTGACGGGTGGCGCGACGATTGCCGCCGCCCATGTTGAACATCTCGCCGAAGAGGTCGCCGAAGATGTCGTTGAGGTCGCCACCCTGGAAGGGGCTGCCGCCGCCGAAGCCACCTGCTCCGTTGACGCCGGCGTGGCCGTAGCGATCATAGGCCGCGCGCTTGTCGGGGTCGGAGAGAACCTGGTAGGCCTCGCTGCACTCCTTGAACTTCTCCTCGGCCTGGGGATTGTTCGGGTTGCGGTCGGGGTGATATTGCATGGCGAGTTTGCGATACGCGGTCTTGATTTCGCCATCGGAGGCGGTGCGTTCGACACTCAGGATCTCGTAGTAGTCGGTCTTCATCGTGGCTGTGGGCATTCCTAATTCCTAAAGTTTGCGGGCAGTGTCTGCCCTGGGTACGCCAGGGCTAAAGCCCCTGTTTGTTTTGTCCTCTGTTCAGTGGGCTAAAGCCCACTGCTAATCCGGTAGGGTTTTCGTTACTCGCTCTTTTGGGCGGAGTTGCTGGCGATGCGGACGAGAGCTGGACGAAGGAGTTTGTCACGAAGTTTGTAGCCGCGGCGGATCTCTTCGAGGACCTGATGGTCGGGATGCTCCAGGGTTTCGATGCTGCCGAGCGCCTCGTGGATTCGCGGGTCGAACTGCGAGCCTACGGACTCAACTGGTTGGACGTTGAGACCGCGGAGGGCGTCGTCCATCTGTTTGACGATGAGCTGGACGCCGGTGCGGAGCTGGTTGATGTCGCCGTCGGATTTGAGAGCGAGGGCAAAGTTGTCGAGGACGCCGAGGAAGGGTTCGACGGCGGACTGGATGGCGTAGTCGCGAACATCCTGGCGCTCCTTGGCTTCGCGCTTGCGGGTGTTATCGAACTCGGCCTGGAGGCGGGCGAGGCGATCCTGCGCCTGCGTTAGTTGGAGGGCGAGCTGATCGCGATCGTTGCGGAGCTGCTCGGCGTCGGAGTTGAACTCCTGTCCCTCGGTGCCGGCTTCGATGTCTGCGTGCGCGTTTTCAGTTTGGTTGAGGTCGTTCTGTTCGATCTGTTCGGTGCTCATGGAATTGTCCTTTTTGCTTGGAGAGTTTCGTGGCCAGCGCGGGAAACGATCTTTTGTCTGGGTCATGGGTTGATCCTGTCTGGACTGGTCTGGATGCTCTTCAGGTGTTATGGGGAAAGCGGGGCGACTTCGCCGGTATCTATTCGATGCAGAAGCTGGGCGATGTAGCTTACTGCGTTGATGGCGCTTTCGTAGTTCATGCGCTTGGGGCCGAGGATGGCTACGGCAGAGTCGCCGGAGACTTGCGCAGGGGCGGCGATGAGGACGAGGCCTGCCATGCCGGGGTCCTGCTGTTCGAGGTCGAAGATGACGCGAACGGATTGCTCGGAGGTATCGATGTAGGCGTTGAGGAGTTCGATGAGGCGTTGCTTTTCTTCTAGCGCGGAGAGCATGGCGCGGAGTCGATCGCGGTCGGCTGGGAGGCCGATGAGATTGACGACGCCGTCGATGTAGACGGATTGCTGGGGGACGGCGTCGGTGGGGATGGTGCGGGACCAGAGGTCGATGGCGTCAGAGAGCTGCTGGTAGACAGTGCGCTCCTGGTCGATGCGGCGGCCGAGCTCTTTACGGACGCGATCGATGTTCCAGCCGCGGAAGTGTTGATTGAGGAAGTTCGCGGCGGTTTCGAGTTCGATAGTGGAGAGATCATGATCTAGGGCGAGGACGCGGTCGCGGACCATGCCGCTGCGGGTGACGACTACCGCGAGGACACGGCGCTGGGTGAGGCGGCTGAAGTGGATGTGCTCGAGGAGGTCGGTGGAGGCTGCGGCGCCGATGGCGAGGCCGACGCCGCTGGAGAGCGCGGCGAGGACGTGCGAGGTGCGCTCAAGGAGGGCTGAGGCTCCGGCGACGCCGGCGAAGCTGGTGTCGATGTGGGTCTGAAGGTCGGTGCGCGAAGGGTTGGGCAAGGCTACGGGCGCGCTGGTGAGCTGGCCGACGTAGAGGCGGAAGGCTTCGGCGGAGGGGATGCGGCCGGCCGAGGTGTGGGGCTGCTCGAGCAGGCCGGCGTCGGCTAGCTCGGCCATCTCGGCGCGGATGGTGGCGGAGCTCATGGCGTTGGCGAAGGCCGATTGCGCGAGGGTGCCCGAGCTGACGGGCTCGCCGGTCGAGATGTAGCTCTCGATGACGGCGGTGAGGATCTCGCGCTGGCGGTTTGTGATGGGGCGGGCCACTAGAACCATTTTACGCGGATCGTCAAGTGAGCGCTGGCATCGGCGGCTTGCGCGATGGCCCGAAACGGTTTATTCGCCGTTAGGTGATCTCGAAGACATCCTCTGACTTAGCGGCTAGCTCTTGCGTGCGGGAGATGACTTTTGCGGCGATGGCGAGGAATTCGCGGCCTCGTGGGGTGGCATCGCCGGCGAGGGAAGCGGGAAGCCCGTTGTCGCCGCCAGTGCGGATCTGAGGGTCAAGGTCTACGGAGCCAAGGAAGGGCAGGTTGTACTGCTTCGCGGTCTGGCTGGTGGCGCCGGCGCCGAAAACGTCGACGACGGTGCCGTCTGGGAGGGTCATCTGCGACATGTTTTCTACGAGGCCGAGGACTTCGACGTTGACCTGGTGGAACATCTCGAGAGCCTTGCGGGCGTCTTGCAAGGCGACCGAGGAGCCGGTTGAGACTACGATGGCTCCGGTTAGGGGGACGGTCTGGACGAGCGAGATGACGACGTCGCCGGTGCCTGGAGGGAGGTCGATGAGGAGATAGTCGAGTTCGCCCCAGGCCACCTGCTGCAGGAATTGGCGGATGATCTGGTGGAGCATGGGGCCGCGCATGACCATGGGCTTGTCGCCGGGCGAGATGAGGCCGATGGAGATGAACTTCACGCCGTGCGCGGTGATAGGCTCCATGAGATTTTCGGCGACGATGGAAGGCTGGCGTGTTGCGCCGAGCATAGTGGGGACGTTGGGGCCATAGATGTCGGCGTCGATGAGGCCGACGCGGTGGCCGAGCTTGGCGAGCGAGACGGCGAGGTTGACGGCTACGGTGGTCTTGCCGACGCCACCTTTGCCGGAGCCGATGGCTACGATGTGCTGGATGCCGGGAAGGCGTTGCGGACCTTGCGGGGTGGGTGCGTGCTGGTGAGACATGAAGACCTCTTCTGGATGGAACTGATGGTTAGAGATGCCACTCGGGGGCGAGGATGGCGCGGAGTTCTTTTTTGCGCTGGGTTTCGCCGGAGCGCATCTCGCGGCGGCGGCCTGCATCTTCGTAGCGGCGGATCTGGTGTTCGGTTTCGGGGACGACTTGGGGGACCTCGATGCGGTTGCCCGAGGAGTCAACGGCAACGAAGGTGAGGTACGCGGAAGAAACGTGGCGCAGCGTCTGTTTGCGAACGTCTTCGACCATGGCTTTGACGCCGACCTCCATAGAGGTGCGGAAGGCGCGGTTGACGCTGGACTTGAGGATGAGGAGATTGCCGACGTGGACGGGTGCGACGAAGTCGAGGTGATCCATGGAGGCGGTGACGACAAAGGAGCGCGCGTGACGGCTGGCAGCCATGGCGCCGACGAGATCCATGAACTGCATGAGCCGGCCTCCGAAGAGGTTGCCGAGAGCATTGGTGTCGGCGGGGAAGATGATCTCGCTGCGTTCAGACTGGGAGGCGCAGACGGTACTGGAACTGGTGCAATCAGTCATTCTCCCATTGTAATTGCTGTGTGTTGCATCTCCAGAGGGTGTGCAGCATCCTAGAGGCATGGACAAGATTGGGATGTTGAGCGAGATTTTGCAGCAGAATCCGAAGGACGCGTTTGCGCGGTATGGATTGGCGATGGCGTATGCGGCCGAGGGGAGGACCGACGAGGCGCTGCGGGAGTTTGCGACAACGACGGAGCACAACCCGGACTATGTGCCGGCGTACCAGATGTCGGCACAGACTCTGGTGAAGGCGGGGAAGTTTGACGAGGCGCGGGCGCGGCTGCAGGAGGGCCTGGCGGCGTGCGAGCGGACGGGAAATACGCACGCAGCGAGTGAGATGAGTGTGTTGCGGGACGAGATCGCGGAGTTGTGAGGTTTGCCTAGCTTTGCGATTTGGCTTCTGCATCCAAAGGAGCCAGGAGAAGAATCATGGCAGCGGAGAATACGAAGCAGACGGCGGCGCAGCATACGTGGACTGGCGAGGGGTTTGCGGGGTTACTGCGCGGCAAGGTTGCGGTGGTGACGGGGGCTGCGCGGGGGATTGGGCGCGCGATTGCTGTTGACCTTGCAAGGAACGGCGCGGCGGTGGTAGCGGTGGATATCGCTGAACGAGTGTCGAAGATTACGGAGTTCGAACCGGCGACCAAGGCGGATCTTGAGGAGACGGGAAAGCTGCTCGAGGAGATTGGAAACAAGTGGGCCGCAAAGGTTGCGGACATTCGGAAGATTGGAGAGCTGAGACTTTTGGCGCGAGAGGTGGAGCGCGAGTTTGGTGGAGTAGATATCGTGGTCGCGAACGCTGGCATCCAGGCGTTCAAGTCCCTGCTCGAAATGGAAGACGCGGATTGGCATGACATCATCGACACCAATTTGAACGGGACGGCGAATACGGTGCGGGCGTTTGCGCCGGAGCTCGTGAACAGAGGTGGGGGAAGGCTGATCCTGGTGTCTTCGATGCAGGGGCGGTATGGGATGAAGAATGGGTCGGCGTATTCGGCTTCGAAGTGGGGGATTATCGGGCTGATGAAGTCGGCTGCGCTGGAGCTGGGTAAGCACAGGATCACGGTGAACACGATAGAGCCGGGGCTTATTGATACGCCGCTGACGCGGAACGATCGGCGGTGGAGCGTTGCGGTGGGAGAGACGATGACGACGCCTCCGCCGGAACATCCGAGTGAGGAAGAGACGATCAAGGCGCGGCTGCCGAGGGTTCCGCTGGGTGTGCCGTGGCTGACGCCGGAGCAGGTGGCGCCGGTTGCCGTGTTTCTTGCCAGCGATGCCGCATCGATGGTGACGGGCGCTTGCTATGACGTGACGGGTGGAGATTCCGCGCACATCAATGCTTAGTGGCGGCTTGACGGCTCAGAAGCCGTTGGCGAGAAGGTAGGCGGGGGTTAGCCAGTTCTCCTCAGAGTGAGCGCGCTGCGCTGCGGCGTATTTGGCGAGGACATCGGTCTCGAGGTTTACAGGAGTGCCAGGCGTGAGGGTGTGGAGGTTGGTGGATTTGTATGTGTGCGGGATGATGGCGATTTCGATGCGCGGGAGGTCGAGGCGGGCGACGGTGAGGCTGATGCCGTCGATGGTGATGGAGCCTTGCGAGATGACTTGCGAGGTGAGCTGATCGGGGAGCTCGAGGGCGAGGCGCCAGTCGGTGGTGGCGAGGTCAGGGTGGAGTGGGACGATGGAGAGGAATTTTCCGGTGGCGTCGACGTGGCCCTGGACGACGTGACCGCCGAGGGGCGAGCCGGCGGGGGTGGGGAGCTCGAGATTTACGGTGGCTCCGATGGGAAGTGAGCCGAGGGTGGTGCGGGCGAGGGTTTCGCCGGCGAGGTCGGCTGCGAAGTGCGTGGGCTCAGGCAGGGGGATTGCAGTGAGGCAGACGCCGTTGACGGCGATGCTGTCGCCGGTGCGCCAGCGGCCTGCGAGTGCCGGGGCAGCGAGGACCAGGCGCGTGGCTCCTTCGGTTGGGGTGAGCGAGACTACGGTGCCGGTGGTTTCGATGAGTCCGGTGAACATAAGAACAGGGTACAGGGTTCAGGGCCCAGGGGTCAGGGGATGGCGGACCAGGGGTCGTGGAGGTAGCCGGTGATGCGGACGTCTTCGGCGTTGGGGGCTAGATCGGAGGGGAAGGCGGCGTGGGTGACTTGCGTTAAGCGTTGTTGGAGCGCGTAGGGGGAGTCGAAGTTGGAGGCGAAGGGTAAGGCGTCGAGGCCTAGTTCGCTTTCGGCGTAGTAGAGGACGAGCTTGTCGATGAGACCTGCGCGGAGGAGACTGCCGTTCAGGGCGGAGCCGGCTTCGACGAGGACGCTGAGAATGTTGCGATGGGCGAGGGCTGCGAGGGCGGCGTGGAGGTCGAGATGATGGTTGGCGGCAGGGACGCGGAGGACTTCTACGTTGCGAGAGCGGAGAGCGGACTCTCGTTCTGTGGATGCGTGGTGGGCGTCTTCGGAGCAGAGGATGAGGAGGTCGTTGGAGGCGGTGTTGACGAGAGTGGAGGCGAGGGGAATCCGGAGGGCGCCGTCAAGGATGACGCGAAGGAGTGGGCGGCGGCGCGGAAGGTTGGTGCGATCGGTGAGGGAAGGGTCGTCGGCGAGGACTGTGCCGATGCCGGTGAGGATGGCGCCGGAGGCGTGGCGGAGAAGTTGCGCGTCGGCGCGGGCTGCTGTGCCGGTGACCCAGTGAGGTGCGGTAGAGGTGCGGGTGGCGAGCGGTGGCGCTAGTTTGCCGTCGACTGAGAGCGCCGCTTTGAGGGTGACGAAGGGGCGATGATGCTGGATGGAGAACGCGAAGGCGTCGTTGAGATGGCGCGCTTGCTGGGCGATGGGATGAGTTGGGTCGAGGAGGAGAACTTCTATGTTGGCGGCGCGGAGTTTGGCGAGGCCCTGGCCGCTGACGAGCGGGTTGGGATCTACGGTGGCTACAAGACAGCGAGCGATACCTGCGGCTATAAGGGCGTCGGAGCACGGACCGGTGCGGCCGTGGTGGGCGCAGGGTTCGAGCGTGACGTAGGCGGTGGCGCCGTGAACGTTGTGGCCTAGAGCGGCAGCTTGTTTGAGCGCGGCAATCTCGGCGTGGTCGCGCGCGTCGTAGAAGTGAGCGCCTTCACCGATGAGTGCATTGTTGAGCGTGAGGACGCAACCAACGGTTGGGTTGGGGCTGGCGAAGGCTGCTGCTTCACGCGCGAGGTTGAGGGCGCGCGTCAGGTGGAGTTCGTCCTGAGATGTGAAGGACATGCAGGATCAGGATAGACGTTGGCTAGTCGATCAGGGAGTCGACGAAGGCGGTGGCGTCGAAGGGAATGATGTCCTCGAGCTTTTCGCCGATGCCGGCGTAGCGGACTGGGAGGCCTAGCTCGTGGGCGATGGCTACGACGATGCCGCCTTTGGCGCTGCCGTCGAGCTTGGTGAGGACGATGCCGGTGACGTGCGCGGCTTCGGTGAAGAGGCGAGCTTGTTGCAGGCCGTTCTGGCCGGTGGTGGCGTCGATGACGAGGAGGGTCTGGTGAGGGGCTCCGGGTAAGAGGCGCTCGGCGGTGCGGCGCATCTTGTCCAGCTCCTTCATGAGGTCGGTCTTGGTGTGGAGGCGACCTGCGGTGTCGACGATGAGCATACCGGTGGAGCGGGCCTTGGCGGCGGTGAGAGCGTCGAAGAGCGCGGCGGAGGGATCTCCACCCTGGCGGGTCTTGATGAGGTCGACGTTGGAGCGTTGGGCCCAGACTTCTAGCTGCTCGATGGCAGCGGCGCGGAAGGTGTCGGCGGCGCACAGCAGGACGGTCTTGCCTTCGCGGCGGTAGAGGGCTGCTAGCTTGCCGCTGGTGGTGGTCTTGCCGGTGCCATTGACGCCTACCATCATGATGACTTCGGGAGGGGTTGCGGGATTGCGGATCGGCTTGTCGACGGAGTTCAGGATGCGGAGGATTTCGGCCTTGAGCTGTTGCTTGAGCTGAGCACCGTCGGAGATGTCGTGGCGAAGGGCGCTGTCGCGCAAGGTGGTGATGATCTCGTTGGTGGTGGTGGATCCAATGTCGCAGGCGAGGAGGGCCAGCTCGAGGTCGTCGAGCGAGGCTTCGTCGACTTCACGGGTCAGGGCGACGACGGAAGCGATGGAGTTGGAGAGCGACTCGCGGGTGCGGGTGACCGCCTGCTTCATGCGGTCGAAGAGGCCGCGAGGTTGCTGGGGCTCCTGGGAATCGGGTTCCGGGGTTGGGGTGTCGCGCTTGCCGAAGAGTGAAAAAGCCATCGCTTTCTAGTTTAGCGGAGTGGCGAGGCTACTCGGTGCGGCCGGGACGGGTCATGAGGTCGCGGATGGCATCGAGTGGGGGCTTTTGCTCGTGGAGGATCGCGGCCATTTGTTCGGTGATGGGCATTTCTACGCCGTAGCGTTTGGCGAGGCCTAGAGCAGCGGTGGTGGTTAGGACGCCTTCGGCGACTTTGCCATTGAGGCCGGCGATGATGTCGTTTAGCTGGCGGCCTTTGCCTAGCTCGACGCCGACGGTGCGGTTGCGGGAGAGGCCTCCGGTGCAGGTGAGGACGAGGTCGCCGATACCGGAGAGGCCGGACATGGTCTCGCGGCGGCCGCCGCAGGCCATGGCGAGGCGGGTGATCTCGGCGATGCCGCGGGTGATGAGCGCGGAGGTTGCGTTGTTGCCGAGTTCGAGACCGGTGACGACTCCGGCGGCGAGGGCGATGACGTTCTTGAGGGCGCCTCCGAGCTCGGTGCCGATGACGTCTTCATTGCGGTAGGTGCGGAGCGAGGCGGAACTGAAGTCGTCCTGGAGGGACTTGCCGAGGGTTGGGTCGTCTACGGCTAGCGTGATGGCTGTTGGCATTGCCGCGGCGACTTCGTAGGCGAAGGATGGGCCGCCGAGCGTGCCGATGGGGTTTTCCGGGGCGTACTCGAACATGATCTGCGACATACGCAGGAAGGTCTTCTCCTCGATGCCTTTGCTGGCGGAGAGCAGAACCTGGCGAGCGGTGATGACCGGAGCGATCTGCACCATGATGGAGCGCAGGGCCTGCGAGGGCGTGACGCAGAGGATGATGTCGGCGCCGGCGATGGCTGCGGTGAGGTCGTGGGTGATGGCGACGTCGGCGGGGAGGATGAAGCCGGGAAGATAGCGGGTGTTCTCGCCGGTGTCGGCTAGGCTTGCGGCGTGGTCTGGCGAGTGCGCCCAAAGGGTGAGTCGATGGCCTCCGCGACGGGCGAGTGAGACGGTGAGGGCGGTTCCCCAGGCGCCGGCACCGATGACTGCGATGCGGCTCATGCGTTGGCCTGCGTATTCTCGGGATCGGTGGTCTTCTTGCTGCCGAAGCGGCTTTCGGTGCCCTTGAGCAGGCGTCCGATGTTTGCGTGGTGCTTGAGGATGCTGAGCAGGGAGATGAAGCTGAGGCCGATGAGCAGCGCGGTGGAGCGTTGTGGCACCAGCCACAGGGCCAGGAACGGGATGGAGACGGCCGCGAGGATGGAGCCCAGGGAGACGAGGCGGGTGATCGCGACGATCAGGGCGAAGACTCCGACGGAGGCGAGTGCGACCATGGGCACGAGGGCAATGAAGACACCGAGCGCGGTGGCGATGCCTTTGCCGCCTTTGAAGCGTAGCCAGATCGGGAAGACGTGGCCGATGACGGCGGCTACCGCGGCGGCGATGGCGAGCGTCGAAGGTCCGTTGGCGGTATTAGGGGCGAACTGCATGGCGAGGAATGCGGCGATGAAGCCCTTCATGGCGTCGAGGAGGAGGGTGAAGACGCCGAGGGTTGCTCCGCCGGCGCGGGCTACGTTTGTGGCGCCGATGTTGCCGCTGCCGGTGTCGCGGACGTCTTCCTGGCGGACGAAACGGACGAGGAGGTAGCCGAAGGGGATCGAGCCGAGCAGATACGCCGTCGTCAGGGTAATGATCCAGAGAGTCATAATCGTTCGCTAGTGAGTGTAGCAGCGGGAGTTTGCTGGAGGTAGTTACGCGAGGTATCGGCGCAGCATCTCGAGGGCGTGTTGGGTGGACCAGAGGCGGACGCGCTCGCGGTCTCCGGTGATGTGGAGCTCCTTGACCTGGGTATCTTCGCCGTCGGTGAGGGCGATGTAGACCAGACCTACGGGCTTGTTGGCGTCGAGGCCGCGGGGAGTTCCGGGGCCGGCGATGCCGGTGATGCCGAGGGCTAAGGAGCTGCCGTTGCGGCGGCGGATGCCTTCGGCGAGGGCGCGGGCGACAGCGTCCGAGACGGCGCCGTGCTCGTCGATGAGATAGGACGGGACGTCGGCGAGGGCGGTCTTGCTGCGGTCAGAGTAGGCGATGGCGCCGCCGAGGAAGACGCGCGAGCTGTTGGGGATTGCGGTGAGGCGCTGGCCGAGCAAGCCGCCGGTGCAGCTCTCGGCGATGGCTAGAGTGCGGCGACGGACTCCGAGCATGAGCAGGACGACTTCCTCGAGGGATTCGCCGTTGAGGGAGAAGACGTCGTCGCCCATCTCGCGGGAGACGGCGTCGGCGACTGCCTCGACGCGGGCTTCGGCCTCGGCGAGGGTGTGCTTGACGCAGACGAAGTGGAGCTGGATCTCGGCGTTGCCGGCGAGGATGGTGGTCTGGACGTCGGGAAATGCCTGGTAGATGGGCGCGGTGCGAGCGTCGACCTGGCTCTCAGGGATGAGCGCGATGCGGAGCTGGCGGCGCGCCATGTGGTAGGGCGGAAGCGCGGCGGCGAGGCGCGGCTTGCACTCGGTGTCGAAGAGGGGCTTGAGCTCCTTGGGCGGACCGGGAAGCAGAGCGACGAGCTTGCGATGTCCGTGGTGCGCGAAGTCCAGCCATTGGCCGGGCGCGCTGCCGTTGAGGTTAGGAAGGATCTCGGCGCCTTCGACCTGGTCAGCCTGCTTGGCGTTGTTGGAGGGCATCTCCATGTTGCGTGCGGCGAAGCGCTTCTTCAGAAACTCAAGGACAGCCTCGTTGCGATGGAGCGAGAGGTTGAGGGTTTCGGCGAGGCATTCGCGGGTGAGGTCGTCTTCTGTGGGGCCGAGGCCGCCGGAGAGCAGGACGACGTCGGCGCGGTTGACGGCGATGTGGATGGCAGAGCGGAGGTGGTCGCGGTTGTCGCCGACGATGGTCTTGAACGCGACGGTTACACCGAGGTCGTTGAGGCCGGCGGTGAGGTAAAGGGAGTTGGTGTCCTGGCGATGCGGAGTGAGCATCTCGGACCCAACGGCGATGATCTCGGCTAGCATCTGGTTCGATGGTAGCGCGAGCGGATGTTAATTCCTGTGACGGCTGTTGCTTCTGATGGCACGTGGCGTGGTTGTCTCGGCGGGCTGAGCAGGAGCACGTTCGGCGGTAAGGAGAGGTTCGGGGTTGAAGGCAGGCTGCTTGCGGCGAATGCGGGCGAGGTCGAGTTCGTAGCGGCGCATGGCGATGCCGATGCTGCCTTTGACGCGGGCAGCGAGCTCGGCGAGGAGGTCGCGGCCATCGAGGGCGGCGATCTTGGTGCGGTCGCGGAGGTCGGCCATTTCGGAATGGGCGAGGGCTTCGATCTCGGCGTCGATGGTGAGGATGTCGTCGTTTGCCTGGGCGATTTGTTGGGTGAGGCGGGCGAGCTGGGCGGCGGCGGTGAGGTCGTCGCCGGAGTCGGTGTCGGGGTCGTAGCCGTTGAGCATGCGCTGGAGGAGGTCAGCGTCGTTGCGGTTGAAGGCGGCGTTGGCCTGGGACATTAGATGGTTACGATGGAGCTCGTCGTGGGCGCTGCGGGCGCGGTCGGGATGGATGCGCTTGGCTACTTCGCGGAAGAGGGACTTGAGGTCGAGCGCTGCTGGATCGGGTTCGGCGGTTGGGGTTGGTTCGGGTTGGGGCTCCAGTCCGGGCGGTTCGGGTTGAGGTTGGGTTGGGTTGTGGAGTTCGGCGATGCGGTCTTCCCATTCGTCGAGCTGGATGTAGAGGACGCCGACCTGGCGGATGTAGCGGCCTTCGAAGCTGTTGAGCTGGGCTCGGAGGTGGTCGAGGTTGGCTTCGCATTTGGCGAGGGCGGCGCGGAGGCTGGCGAGTTCAGCGCGGCGGCGGAAGAGTTCGGCGTCTTCGGGCTTTGGTTTTCGGGTGATCGCGGCGCGGTGAGGCATGGGCTGATTGGATGATACGAGGTTGGACCCCCTCCCCCCTCCTGGGAGCGAATTTGGTTCGTAAGTTGATCAAAACAGACGGGTTGGATAGCAAAGTATCCCGTTGTTGGGATGATTTTTCGATTGTAATGCGATGAAAATAAATGGGTTAGATGGCAAAGTATCCTGCCTGTTTTGTTGGATTTCTGCGTGCAAGTTGATGAAAGCAGGTTGGTTAGGTGGCAAAGTATCCCCGAGATCATTGTAAGTGTGGGAACAAAGGCGGTTACGCGCGGTTGGGTTGACCGGGGGCCTTTGACCCCCGGCAGTCTATGTCGGGCCTTCAGCCTTCCGATGGTGGGGCGGTGTTGACCTGGGCCTTCGGCCCAGGCTGGTATATGCCGGGCCGTTGGCCCTCGCTTGCGGGTGGGTTGGGCCGTGGCGCTGGCTTGCTTGTGTGTCGGGGAGTGAGAGGGGTTGATTTAATTGTACGTGGTGGGTGGGGGTAAGTATGCCAAGTTGTTGGGAGAGAAATCGGCAATGGGGATGCGGGTTTTGTAGCTTTTGAGGGGTGGTGGGGGGTTGACATGCGAATTTTGGGGTGTTTTTGGGGGTGGTGGGGGATTATCTTTTTCCAGCTTCCAGCTTCCAGCTTCCAGCTTCCAGCTTTGGCTTTTGGCGTCTGGCCTCTTCCGGAAGCAAGGATAGAAGCAGATTTTCGGAAGATGGCAGAAAGTACGGCGTTGGGTGACAGACGGGGCTCCCGAAGGGGCAGTATTTTGTTGGGCGGTAAGCGAAACATTTGTTTAGAAAACGCGTCTGGAATGGGCGTGGAGGTTTCTCCACCTTTCAGACATTGGATTTCGGGAGATTGCCATGATGCCTCGTATCGGGTTGGTCCGGCGGTTGTTTTTTGGTGCGCGTAACGGGCGGGCGTTTGGGTTGCGGGGTGCGCTGGCACTGGTCGGGATGGCGGCGATGGTGGGGCTATCGGGTTGCTACTGGGGGTATGGCTCGTACTACTACTACTGGGGTGGGGGGAATGGCGGGAACAATGCGCTGTGGGTGGCAAATGGGACCAACGTGGTGGAGTTTTCGCCGTCGCAGCTGACGAACGGGGTAAGCGATCCTACGCCGCGGCGGACGATCAGCTCGAGTGTTTTTTCGTCGCCGCAGGGGGTGGTGTGGGATTACTACGGCGATCTGTGGGTGATTGATGGAGGGACGATGGCGAGTGGCGGGACGGTGGCGCCGGCGCTGTATGAGTTCACGCCGCGGCAGTTGTCGAACCTGTCGAGCAATAGCGCGCCTACGCCTGCGGTGACGATCTCTTCGTCGAGCTTTGTGTTTCCGCAGCAGGCGGCGTTTGATAACAACGGAAACCTTTGGGTGAGCGATAACGGGAGCCAGGCGGTGTATGTGTTCTCGGCGAAGCAGCTGAGCACGACGGCGAGTGTGACGCCGGCGCAGACGATTACGTCTACGCCTACGTTCAACGGGCCGCTGGGAATTACGTTCGACTATCGAGGGAATTTGTATGTCGCGAATAACGGGACGACGACGATCTTTCAGTTCAGTGCTTCGAGTTTGCCGTTGGTGAATCCGTCGACTACTACGTCGGCGAGTACGGCGCTGACGCCGGCGGTGACGCTGAGCGATAACGGGTCGGGGTCGATCCAGGCACCGTGGGCGCTGGCGTTTGATGGCAATGGGAATCTGTGGTCGAGTAATGCGAATGCGCCGAATACGGTGGTGGAGTTTACGCGATCGCAGCTTGCTGCGAGCGGAAGTCCGACGCCGAATATTACGCTGGCGAGTGCGACGGTGAGCAACAACGCTACGCTGGTGGCTCCGAATGGAATTGCGTTTGATAACTACGGCGATTTGGCGGTGATGAGTTCGGCGGCACCGTTTGGCATGGCGGGATATGGGCCGTCGCAGTTGCGCACGAATCCGTCTAGTCCGCTTACTCCGGCAGTGTTTCTGGTGGGGAGTTCGACTACGCTGAATGCGCCGGCGGGAGATGCGTTTGGGCCTACGTACTAGGGCAGGATTAGGGAACAGGGATTAGGGATCAGGAGGACGAATTTCGCGAATTTGCTCAGGAAATAGTGCAAAAAATCGTTGTCTAGTTAAGCACAGAAACGACGAGATTTGCACCGATATTTTGGTGTTGCGCGATCGTGAATTTGTGGCATGATTCTTCTCAACGGAAGAGAGATCTTCCAGAGAAGAGAGAAGAATCAGAGGCAGCGAGGGACGGCAAAGAGACCCACTTCGGGCAACCGGAGACAGGGATCGGAGACGAAACTCACACTTCGGGCGACCGGAGACATGCAGCCACTGAGGGCAGCTCACAAGATTTGCGGAACGAACGAACGACGGACAAGCGGGCTTGCTCGCGGACCGAAGGGAGGACGGGAAGCGGAGATTGATCTGGTGCCGAAACCAGATCTTCGAAGATTCGGACGGCGGAAGGGCGGGTCCTCGCGAGAGGGTCCGCCCTAAAGCTTTTAAGGGTCCAGGGTCCAGGGTCCAGGGTCCAGGGTCCAGGGTCCAGGGTCCAAGGGTCCAAGGGTCCAAGGGTCCAGCGGGAGTAGGGATTGGTGGTGGAAAGGTGTCAGGGGTGCGGGCGAGGCGAGGCGCTGTGGGGTTCTTCGGCTGCGCAACTCGCAAAGGCGCGAGCTGTTTCGCTCAGGATGACAGAGTTGGGGTGGGGCGGGAGAAGAGCTTTAGGGATGTCAGGTAGAGGGTTGTCGTAACAGCAGAGATCAGCGTCGCGATTCCTGCGAGGTACCACGCTTCGTGTTTGTCGTTGATGCCACTGTGGTTCACGATTGCAAAGTAAATGCCGATGGCAATCATCATGCAAGGCCCGATGGCTGCTCCGATGAAGGCGAGTTGCCATGTAGGGCGGTGGGCTGTTTTGTTTGGAATCACAATAATTGGCAACGCGATGAGCCAACCAGGAATGACAAGGAAGCTTGCGAGGTAGGCGAAGCCGGATGCTCGTTCAAAGAAGAGATGTTTTCCGTCGGGAATGCTGATTGCGAAGCCCGTCAAGAGTTCAGCGACAATTGCGCTGAGAAACGCTAGGCCGACACGCTTCCAGCGAGTCATATGAGGGGGTGGCCTTCTATGCCGAGGTCGGCGTGGAAGATGGTGCTGTTGGTGGCCAGGGCGCAGCAGCCGTCGTCGAGGAAACAGAGGCCGATGAGGTCGTTGCCGGCTACGATTAGTTCGGCTTCGGGGGTGGAGGAGGTAGGGGTATCGCGGAGGCGGACGATGCCACGGTGGCCTCGGAGGGAGGCGGCTACGTAGAGGTTGCCGTCGATGTCGAAGGCCATGCCCTGGGGGCGGCCGAGACCTCGGTAGTAGGTGGTGGTGGTGCCGTGGGGGTCGATGGCGTAGATGTTCTGGTGGGAGCTGATGGTGGGGGTGGTGACCATGAGGACGCCGTCGGGGCGGAAGCAGAGGTGATAGAAGGCGGTGGAGGGCTCGAGTGTGGCGAAGACGAAGATTTCGCCGGAGCGGTTGGGGTTGTGCGGGTCGAGTGCGCTGCTGGGTGTGAGCGAGAAGGGGGCGGCGGTTGGGGTGCGGCTGGGGATGATCTTGAAGATGGTGCCGGAGCGGTCGCCTACGAAGAGGTTGCCGTCGCGGTCGAAGGCGATGCCGGTGGCGATGCCCATGCCTTCGGCGAAGGTGGAGACGAGGCCGGAGGGGGTGATGCGGTAGATGGCGCCTTCGGTGCGGGAGCTGGCGTAGAGGTTGCCGTCGGGGCCGAAGGCGAGGGCGGAGACGTTGAGGAGCTCGCGGGTGAAGGCGGTGACCTGGAGGTCGCGGGCGATGCGGAAGATGGAGACGGGGACCTGTTCGCCGCGGGGGCCGGAGACCATGGCGAAGAGATTGCCTTCGGCGTCGACGGCGGGGTTGGAGATGACGTGGAGGTCTTCGACCATAGGGACGCCAATGTTGGCGTGGAGGAGATTGCTGGCGAGGCCGTCGCGGCGGAAGGAGAGGTCGGAGGAGATGGCGCCGGAGGGTACTCGGATGAGGGCGCGGGTGGGGCGCGCGAGGTCGAGGTGCGCGGGGATTTCGCCGAAGAAGGCTTGCGGGAGTTCGGGGTCGGCGGCGTTGTTGTGCGCGGGTGACATGAGCTGCGAGCCGAGGACTTCGAAGCTGCCGCCGGGGATGGCGGATCGGGGATAGAGGCGGTCGAGGTGTGGGGCGTCGGGGCGTGTTGGGTGGAGCAGAGGCATGTAGTGGTTAAGGTATGCGCGTGGGTTGGTGGATGCAAATCCTGCGCGGATGGCGGGAGGCTTCGCGTGGCGCGGGTTAGGGCTGTGGCGGGGGCTGGAGGGGTCCGCATCTGCTCGACACCCGCTCATGGCGATGGTGCCATCATGAGCGGGGCACCTGGCTTTGGATGGGAGGAGCTAGAAGAGGTGGTGGTGGAGGTAGCTGAGGAGGAGGCCGGTGAGGAGGGCTAGGAGGCCGGCAGCTACGTCGTCGAGCATGATGCCGGTGCCGGTGGGGAGGGCTTCGAGGCGGCGGATGGGCCAGGGCTTACCGATGTCGAAGAGGCGGAAGAGGAGGAGAGCTAGTAGGGCATGCTGCCAGTTTGGTGGTGATGCGATGAGGGCGAAGAGCTGGCCGGCTACTTCGTCGATGACTACGAAGCCGGGGTCTTTGGTGGAGGACTCGCGGGCCGTGATGGTGGAGGCGGGGATGCCGATGGCGGTGATGAGGAGGGCTGCCAGGGTTGTTGCGATGGCGAGGGTTAGGCGTGTCGGGTTGAAGATGCTTGCGGCAGCTAGCCAGAGCAGGACGGCGAAGATGCTGGCGTAGGTGCCGGGGCCGGGCTTGAGGTAGCCGGCGCCGAAGAAGGTGGAGAGGGCCCAGGCCCAGAGGGTCTTGCGTTGGGTGGTCACTTGGAGATTTTACGCGCGGAGAATTTGCGGGGCGCGGGGAGAGCGGTCGCGCTATCGCGCGATGCCCACCTTAGCGACGATGAAGCCGTCGCGTAGATGGGGTACACGGGAAGGCGGGCGGTTGGGGGAGACTAGTTGCGCCACCTGGAGTGGGGCTTGTAGTCGTTGAGAGAGTCGGCGGTGGGGTTGTTTTGTTGCTGGGCGTGCTCGAGGTCTTCGAGGAGGTCGGGGTCGAGGATGGGGGAGGAGATTTTGTAGTCGCCGGAGGCCCACTTGCCGAGGTCGATGGTGCGGCAGCGCTCGGAGCAGAAGGGGACTTCGGGGGAGTCGAGGGGGACGAGTTTTTTGCAGATGGGGCAGTGGAGGGGTTTGGTCATGGTGTCACGCTGGGTTGATTTTACTAGGGTGGCGGGGAAGTAACGAAGTTGCCGAAGACCAGCTCTGCAGGAGTCTCGCCTGGAGGGTCGGCCCTGGTTAATGAGTGATTCGGCGATTTGTCGATCACTCGGAAGTCGAACGGGCCGCCGCAGATCGGTGACGAGAAGCAGGTTTCCACCAAGGCTGCGCGGCGCATGGAATCGTGAGGGTTTCAAAAACCGATATCCCCGCCCCTTCGCGTAAGGGCGCGCGATAAGGACGGGGTAGATGGCCTGCTGCGGTTACTTTTTGGGTCGCGACTCCGGCGGCACGAGACCTTCGAGGCGGTAATACACAACGAGCTGGCCGTAGTGTTCGCCGCTATGTTCGATGATGCCGTAGGCCATGTCGAGGACGCGCGATTTCTGCCCGGGGAAATACTCAAACTCCGTCGTCATACCGTTTTCGCCTTGCGCCTGGATGGCGGCTGCGCCATCGGCGAAAGCTTTCTTGACGAACGCAACGACGTCGGCCTTGGTTTTATATTGCTCGCGCTTCGGATCTGCCGTGGGAAGCTTCTGCCGCGTCACCGTATTCGTGAAGTAGTAGCAGGAACCCGCCGCGTGCAGCAACTGCTCGGCAAAGGTCCGCTGCGCGGGTGTGGGCTTGTAGTCATACTTGTCTTCGGGAAAATCTTCGGCCATCACCGTGAGCTTCCGGCCAATCTCATTCCAGGAATCGAGCACGACTTTCACTTCCGGCTCGGCAGGTTTGGCTGTGTCTTTCTTCATCGTGTCCTGGGCACGGGCGGCAAAGCCACATGCCAACAGGACGATAGCGAGAAACGGTAGTCTTTTCATTTCTTTCTCCAGGATTGAGTTTCGCGAATCAAGCCTACGCTTCTTATTTCGCCTGCGTGAGCCCCGTAACAACTGCGGCAACTTTATCGAGTGTCTCGTTCCAACCCTCCCATTGTCCGCTCTCCTTTGCGCTCGCCATGGGTTCATTTCCGATGAAGGTGAGTTTCGTTCTGCCGTTTCCGAGATCCTCAAAGAGGGTCACGTCGTACGCCCCGTCGATGGCTCCCTGTTCTATTCCCAAGTCTGCAGGATCAATCTTGTTTCCCTTCGCGTCCGAAAAATACATCAGGGAGACGATCTTCTCATGCGGAACAATCTCGAAGTATTCGACTGCATTCCAGCCGCAGATCTGCCCATCCGGCGCCTGCATGCAGCAGAGAAGCTTTCCGCCAACGCGAAAATCCATCTCGCACGCGGGGCAGCTAAAGCCCTTCGGCCCCCACCACTGCATGATGTACTTCGGGTCGGTCCAAGCCTTCCAGACCAGTTCGCGTGGAGCATCAAAAATTCTTGTAACGACCATCCGCTCGATTTCGTTAACTATGTTTTCTGCCATTTCTGGCCTCCTCTTTCTTCATTTGATTGACAACGACTTCGAGCTTGTCGAAGCTGTCTTCCCAGAATCGGCGATAGCTGATTGCCCAGTCGCTGACCGTCTTGATTGCTTCGGGCCTGAGCGTGCACACACTCTCTCGTCCACGCTTGGTCTTGGTCACAATCCGCGCCCGTACCAGGGTTGCGATATGTTTTGAAATCATCTGCTGCGAGAGCGAAAACGGTTCCGTCAATCCATGCACAGAGGCAGGCCCGTGGGAGAGCCGTTGGATCATTGCCCGGCGGGTTGGATCAGACAAAGCCGCAAACGTTGTACCAAGTTTATCCACAACCATATGGTAGTGGATTATTGGGCAATGTCAACTGCGTCGCGCATTATCTCTATGGATGACCATTGGAGGCTCGGGAATGTGACACTGCCGCTATTCCAAAAAATGATGCCGACCCTGTCCCATCGTGCTGCGCTGGTCGGTCTTGGTTTGTGTACGCTCGAGCGGGTAAGGGCAGTGGCGACGTGGTTCCGACGTGAATGCAATCACGAGACCCTCGGCCGTAGTGGATGCAACCAGTTGGCGATGCCTGGTCCGTTGACGTCAGCAATGCCGGAGTCTGATCAGGGTCACGGTGACAGGCGTGTAAGCGCAGAGGCGCTGGGTTTCCGCGATTTCTCCAGCTTGTGCTCGGTGAAGGAGAATCGCCGGCAATCGAAGAACTCTGCGTACGTGCAGCGGATGGAGCTGGTATTGGCGGGCGAGGTCGTCGAGCTTGGGGTCGTCCGTATCGTTGAGCTGGAACCAGGGCTCGGTCGCTTCCAGCGGGGATGCAGGGCTAGTCGAGGATGCGGGCTACTACGTCGTAGTCGTGGGACTCGGTGATTTGGGCTCGGTAGAAGGTGCCGGGGACGAGGGCTTCGTGGGGGCCGAAGTCGTTGATGAGGACTTTGCCGTCGATCTCGGGGGCATGGTCGAGGGAGCGGCCTTGCCAGAGTAGGTCGGTTTCGTCGGACTCGCCTTCTACGAGGATGTCGAGCTCGCGGCCGATCCATTGTTTGCGGGCGCGCTTCGAGATTTTTTGCTGGAGCTTCATTAACTTGCGGCGGCGGGATTCGATGGTGCGCCTGGGGACTTTTTCGTCGAGAGAGAAGGCGCCGGCACCTTCTTCGTCGGAGTAGGAGAAGACGCCTAGCCAGTCGATCTGCGCGGCTTCTACGAAGGCGCAGAGTTCGTTGAAGTCTTCTTCGGTTTCGCCGGGGAAGCCTACGATGAAGCTGGTGCGGAGGACTAAGTTGGGGATGGTCTTGCGGGCCTGGGCGATGATCTGGAGGAAGCGATCTGAAGTCCCGCCTCGGCGCATTCGCTTGAGGACATTCGTCGACGCGTGTTGGAGCGGGACGTCGAGATACTTGGCGATGGTGTCGTGGCGCGCGATGGTTTGGAGGAGGCGCGGGGTGATCTTGTTGGGGTAGGCGTAGAGGAAGCGGAGCCACTTGAGGCCTTCGAGTGGGGCGAGGGCGTCGAGGAGGTCGGACAACTCTGGCTTGCGCAGAGTTGAGGGTCCAGGGCCAAGGGCCCAGGGTTCAGAGGGCAGCATCTGCGGAGGGAGGTCTTCGCCGTAGCAGGTGGTGTCCTGGCCGATAAGGGTGATTTCGCGGACGCCCTGGGCGATGAGGGATTTGGCTTCGGCTACGATGCTGGCCAGGGGGCGGGAACGGAACTTGCCGCGGAGCTGCGGGATGATGCAGAAGCTGCAGGGGTGGTCGCAGCCCTCGGCGATCTTGATGTAGGCCGAGGCGCGGGGGGTGGTGAGGATGCGCGGGGTTTCGTCGGAGTAGAGGTAGGTGGGGAGGGTGGGTGTGGCGCCGTCCCAGGAGTCGCGGGAGAAGCGGCCGGCGGCTTGCCTCGCGTCGCCTTCGGGGCGGGAGGAGGGTCCAGGTTTCAGGGCCCAGGGTCCAGAGGGTGCGGATTCGGCTTCGTGGAGGAGTTGGGGGGCGTCGGAGTCCGGGCGGGAGTGTTGGTTTACCGAGGAGGCGTGGCGATCGATTTGGGCGGTGGTGAGGATGGGGAAGGGGCTGGCGGCGGCTTCCGCGGGTCTGTGCAGACCCGCTGCTTCCAAGATGGCTTCTAGTTCGCCGGTGCCAACTACGGCGTCGACTTCGGGGATGTTGGCGCGGATCTCATCGCGGTAACGCTCTACGAGGCAGCCGGCTACGATGAGGCGCTGGGCGCGGCCTCCGTTGGCGACTTTGTGCTGAACCATCTCGAGGATGGTGTCGACGGATTCCTGCTTGGCACTGTCGATGAAGGAGCAGGTGTTGACGACGAGGATGTCGGCGTCTTCGGCGCGTGGGGTTAGCTGGGCGCCGCCGCGATGGAGCAGGCCCATCATGACCTCGGAGTCGACGAGGTTCTTGGGGCAGCCGAGCGAGACGAAGCCTACCGTGGGTTTGGCCGGGGAGGGTTCTGGAGAATGGGTCTCGGGGGCGGCGCCGTCTTCGAGGGTGGAGGACAGGCTCACAGGCTTTATTTTAGCAGGTCTGGCGCGGATGGCGAGGGGCTAAGGGTAACGCAGAAACAAAGGCAAAGGCTCTGACGCGAAGGGCGCGAAGTTGAACGCAACGTTCGCCAAGGAAAGCAGCGCAGGTTACTGGATGCGGGTGGTTTGGGGTGGAGCGGAGAGGGTGGGGGTAGGTTTGGGGGTGGGGTGGCTGGTGACTACTACGCCGTTGGTTTCGAAGTGGGTGATGCGATGGTCGGTGGAGTGGCCTAGCATGACGGCCTTGCGGAGCATCTGGAGATGGCGGCGGGAGTCGTTGGCGAAGTGGCGGCTGATGGCGTGGTCGTAGTCGAGGACGAGGATGTAGGTGGCTTCGCACTTGGGGCAGTAGATGGGGTCCTCGAGCCAGCGGTGGAAGGCGGCGGGCGGGAGCGGGGCGGCGGGGTCGGTGCCGGAACGGATGGCGGCGATGATCATAGGGGCAGGGATTAGGGATTAGGGATTAGGGGTTAGGGTTCAGGGCCCAGGGCCCAGGGTTTAGGGAAAGGCAACAGCAACGGCAAAGGAAGAAGCAGATTTTCCCGGAGGGAATGACAGAAAGAAGAACAAGGGCGACGGAAAAAACGAAGAACTGGTTACCAGATTCTGACTCTTTGGTCTGGGGTTAGGTAGAGCTTGTCTGTGGGTTGGACGTTGAAGGCGGGGTACCATGCGTCGATGTTGCGGACGGTTTGGGCGCGATCTTCGGGGGGTGCGTGGGGGTCGGTTAGGATTTGCTGGCGGAGGGCGGCTTCGCGGACTTTGTCTTTCCAGTTCTGGCCGAAGGCGAGGAAGAATTGCTGGTCGCCGGTGAGGCCTTCGATCTCGGGTGCGGGCTGGCCGTGGAGGCTGGCGTGGAAGGCGTCGTAGGCGGCGGCGATGCCACCGAGGTCGGCGATGTCTTCGCCGAGGGTTTGGCGGCCGTTGACGTGGAGGCCGGGGAGGGGCTCGTAGGTGGAGAACTGGTTGGCGAGGGCGGTGGTGACCTGGTTGAAGTGGGCGAAGTCGGCTGGGGTCCACCAGTCGCGGACGCGGCCCTGGGAGTCGAAGGAGGCGCCTTCGGTGTCGAAGGTGTGGGAGATTTCGTGGCCCATGATGGAGCCGATGGCGCCGTAGTTGGAGGCGGCCGGGGCCTGGGGATCGAAGAAGGGAGGCTGCAGGATGGCGGCGGGGAAGTTGAGGCCGTTATCGAGGGGAAGGTTGACGGCGTTGACGGTCTGCGGGGTCATGACCCACTCGCCGCGGTCGGTGGGCTGGCCGATGCGGTGGAGGTTGTAGTGGTACTCGAATAAGTGGGCGCGGAGGATGTCGCCGACGAGGTCGTCGGGCTTGATGTCGAGGCCGTCGTAGGTGCGCCAGGTGTCGGCGTACCCGACGCTGACTTTGAGTGTGCCGAGTTTCCGGATGGCTTCGGCTTTGGTGGCAGGGGCCATCCAGGTGATGGCTTCGAGGCGCTGGTGGAAGGCGGCCAGGAGGTTGTCGACGAGGGCCTGGGCCTTGGCCTTGGCTTCGGGCGAGAAGTATCGCTGCGCATAGAGCTTGCCGACGGCTTCGCCCAGGGTGCTGTTCACAAGGGCTACGGCGCTCTGGTCGCGGGGGCGCTGCTGTGGAGCTCCACTGAGCTTGGTGCCGAAGAAGTCGAATTCTTCGTCGGAGAAGGCTTTGGGGAGATAGGGTGTTCTGGCGTCGAGGACATGGAGGGCATGGAAGATGAGGTAGTCCTTCCAGGTGTCGATGGGGGTGGAGGCCACGAGGGCGGACTCCCCTTTGAAGGCGGTGGGTTGCCACACGTAGAAGGATTTCTGGGAGCTGAGGCCGGCGGCGCGGAAGTACTCGGGCCAGTCCAGGCCGGGCGCTTTGGTGGAAAAGTCAGAGGCTTGCCAGAGATTGTTGGCGTGCTTGATGTCTTCGTTGTCGGCGAGCGAGAGGTGCTGGGCGGCGATGTCGTGCTCGAGAGCGATGACGCGTGCAGCGCGGGCTTCGGGATTGGAGAAGCCGGCGAGCTTGAACATGGTGGCAACGTGGGTTGCGTATTGGGCGCGGATCTCCTGCATGTGTGCGGAGTTGTCGAGGTAGTAGTCGCGGGAGGGGAGTACGAGGCCGCCCTGCATGAGGTAGGGGGCGTAGTGGTCGGGATCGTTGAAGCCGGGAGCTACCCAGAGGCCGAAGAGATTGGGCGTGTGGAAATTCGTCATGTTGAGGGCGTCGACGTCGGCGCGGAGGGCGAGGCCGAGGGCGTAGGCGAGGTCGCGTTGGTTCTTGATGGCGGCGATGCGATCGAGCTCGGGCTTGAGGGCGGAGAGGCCTTCGTGCTCGATGGCGGATTCGTCCATGTAGGCGTGGTAGAGGTCGGCGATGCGGCGGGCGTCGGTGTTGGGCGCGGGGTTGGATTGGGCGACGCTGGCGATGATGGCGGCGACCTGCTTGTCGGCGCGGTCGGCGAGCACGGAGAAGGTGCCGACGGCGACGCGGTCGGCGGGGATGGTGGTGCGCTTGATCCAGTCACCGTTGGCGTAGAGAAAGAAGTTGTCGCCGGGCTTGACGGAGTGGTCGATGGCGGAGAGATCAACGCCGTGGGTGGTGCTGGGGGCTGCGGGGGTTTGTGCGAGGGCGGTAGTGAGGCACAGGGTGGAGAGCAGAGCGGCGCAGACTTGCGATGTCATAAGGGAGAGGGTACGCGGAGGGAGGGCGGGGCGGCAAACGCGCGGGGAGGTGGGTATCGGGAGAAAGTGGAGAAGCAGATTCCCGGGGAGAATGACAGAGAGAAAAGCGAGGGCAGGGGCAACGGCAGGGGCAGCGGCCTGCAGGTCTCTCCGCTGCGCATCACGAGAGACAAGAGTGTGATGCTCCGGTCGAGATGACAGAGTGGAGGGGGAAAGACGGGCGCTTGATTTTGCTTTAGAACTCCCAGCGGAGGAGGGTGGCGGCGGCGGTGAAGCCTGCGCCTACGCTGGCGAGGAGGACCAGGTCGCCTTTTTTGAGGCGGCCTTCTTCGAGGGCTGTGCTCATTGCGATGGGGATGGTGCCGGCGGTGGTGTTGCCGTAGCGGTCGATGTTGATGATGACGCGGTCTTCGGGCATGCCGAGGCGCTCGGCGGTGGAGAGGATGATGCGCTTGTTGGCCTGGTGAGGGATGAAGCAGCCTAGCTCGGAGCCGGTGACGCCGTTGCGGGTGAGGAGCGCTTCGGAGATCTCGGACATTTTGCGGACGGCGAACTTGTAGACGGCCTGGCCATCCTGGTGGACGTAATGCTGCTTGGCGTCGACGGTTGCGTGGGAGGCGGGGAGGCGGCTGCCGCCGGCGGGCATGTTGAGAGAGACGGCACCGGAGCCGTCGATTTCGTGGAAGAAGTCGATGAGGCCGATTTCGCCTTCTTCGCAGGGCTCGAGGAGGACTGCGCCGGCGCCGTCGCCGAAGATGATGCAGGTGGCGCGGTCAGTGTAGTCGATGATGGAGCTCATGACGTCGGAGCCGATGACGAGGACCTTTTTGTGTGCGCCGGACTCGATTAGCTTGGCGCCTACCTGGAGGGCGTAGGGGAAGCCGGAGCAGGCGGCGGAGAGATCGAAGCCCCAGGCGTGGGGTGCGCCAAGCTTGTCCTGCACGAGGCAGGCGGTGGCGGGGAAGCTCATGTCGGGGGTGACGGTGGCGATGATGATGGCTTCGACTTCGGAGGGCTGAATGCCGCGCTTGGCGAGGCAGATCCGGGCGGCTTCGACGGCGAGATCGCTGGTGGCAACACCCTTGTCGACGAGGTGGCGTTCACGGATGCCGGTGCGTTCCTGGATCCACTGGTCGTTGGTGGCGACCATTTTCTCGAGGTCTGCGTTGGTGAGCAGGCGGGGTGGGACGTAGGAGCCTACGGATGAGATTTTGGCGCGGACGGGGTTCCGGGGCTTCAGGGTGAGACTCAAACTACGACCTCCAGTGCAAATAACGTGGCAGAAAGAATCTTACCTCTAACTGACCGCGCGGTCTGTTAAGCATGCGACTAATCGCGCAGGTGTTGTGGATAAGGGATTTTGGGGGTTAGTGTACCGGGTTTCCCTACTGCGCACCTATCGACCCGTTACCGTTGCTTCCTTCCGGACCTGGCGGGGTTGGCGGGAATAGATCGCGTAGGACCCGGCACATAAGGCAGTTTACCACGCGGGTAGAGGTGGGTTTCGGGCTGCAAATCGGGTGCTATAGCGCGGTTTGGGGAGGGTACGAAAAAGGCATTGACAGCTATCTGAAAGATATATATCTTTCAGTCACATTATGAAGGCTGAAAAGACATCTACGGTTGAGTCACTGCTGGGGTTACTGAGTTTGGGGCCGATGTCGGGGTACGAGATGCGGCAGATGATGGAGCGGTCGACCTCGAACTTCTGGACGGAGAGTTACGGGCAGATTTATCCGGCGCTGAAGCAGATGGTGAAGGACGGGCTGGCGACGGTGGAGGAGCAGAGCAAGGATGGGCGGGCGAAGAAGGTCTACAAGATCACGGGCGAGGGGGAGCGGCGGCTGAGGAAGTGGCTGGGGATGGAGACCAGGCCGCAGGTTCGTCGGAATGAGCTGGTGCTGAAGGTGTTTTTTGGGGACCAGGCGCTGAGGGGAGTGATTGCAGCGCAGGTGGTGGCGGAACGGGAGCGGTGCGAGAACGATGTGGAACGGTTTGAGGCGTCGGTGCTGCGGATGGAGATGGAGCATGCGCGGCATCCGGCGATGCCGTACTGGAGGATGGCGGCGAGGTGCGGGATATTGCACGCGAAGGCGACGATTGCGTGGTGCGATGAGACGTTTGCGGAGTTGGAGAAGAGAGGGTTGGTGAGTAAGCCGACGTTTTACTAGTTGTCCGTTCTCAGTTCTCCGTTCTCAGTTGAAGGCAAGGCGTGTGATCCAAGACGAAAGAGCAGGGCGATCGAGGAGGTTGTGATGAGTGCTGATCCGGTTTGGATGAAGGGCTTGTTGACGGTGCATGTGGCGTGCGGGTTTGGGTCGTTTCTGCTGGCGCCGGTGGCGCTGTCTACGGCGAAGGGTGGTCCTGCGCATCGGCGGTGGGGGATGGTTTATTTGTGGTGCATGGGGGGCGTGGCGGCTACGGCGCTGCCGATGGCGCTGTATCGGCCGGTGCTGTTTCTGGCGATGGTGGCGGTGTTTAGCTTTTATGCGGCGTTCGCTGGGTATCGGGTACTGAAGCTTAAGGATTTGGCGCGGGGCGGGAGTGCGAAGCCGGTGGATTGGATTGCGGGCGTGCTGACGTTCTGCTCGAGTTTGTTGCTGGCGCTGATGGGGGCGTTTGATCCGAAGGCGATCCAGGGATATGGGATTGTGGCGATTGTGTTTGGGCTGCTGGGGATGCGGCTGTCGTTTATGCAGTTGAAGAGTTTTGTGTGGAAGCCGAAGGAGAAGATGTTCTGGTGGTACACGCACCTGGGAAATTTTATTGGCAGCTACATCGCAGCGTGGACGGCGTTCAGCGTGGTGACGCTGCCTACGGTGTTTGGGCAACACGTTTGGTTGTGGCTGTGGCCTACGGCGGTGGGGGTTCCGGCGATTGTGTTGACTACGGCTTATTACAAGCGGAAGTTTGCGCCGCGGGTGAAGACGACGGGGGTGGTGGCGGCGTAAGAGCTGCGCTCTCCGTTGTCCGTTCTCCGTTGTCCGTTCTCAGTTGGTGGGGGAGGCGTCGGGCTGGGATGTGGCGGAGGACTTGTGGGGCTTGTTGAGGCGAAGGTCTCGCGAGCTGCGGATCAGCTTCCAGATGGCGAAGGCCAGCGAGAGCAGGATGCTGGTCCAGATGATGATGAGGATGGTGGCGGCCCACTTGTCAGAGAAGTGCGACCAGAGGCGGAGAAAGGCGTGGCCGTAGCGGACGCCGATCCAGGCGGCGATGCAGTGGCGGATGAAGCGGCTGATGGTGAAGGCAGCCATGAATTTTTTGCGCGACATGTGCACGGCTCCGGCGGCGAGGACGAAGGGCGAGAGCGGCATGGGTGGAGGCAGAAGCGCGGGGAGCGAGACGGAGAGGATGGCGTGGTCTTCCATCCAGGAGGTGACACGGCCGAGGATGTTTTTTGGGACGTGTTTCTCGAGGAAGGCCATGCCGCCGGCCTGACCGACGGCGTGGGAGAAGAGGCCTCCGATGGCGGAGCCGATGGTGGCGAGGGCGACGAGGAGGAAGATGTTGGAGTGGGCGGCGGCGAAGACGATGAGGAGGATGTCGGTGACGCCGGGGATGGGGAGGGGGACGAAGGAGCTGTCGACTGCAGAGATGGGGAGCAGGCCGATGACGCCGAGGTGGCGGAAGAAATGGATGAAGCCGTGATGGGCGGCGTGCTGGGCGACAGGGGCCGCGACGTCCTGGAAGGCGAGGAGCGCGGCCGTTGGTGAGAAGGATATGCCCATGCTGGTTATATGACGTTATCCGGTTGCGGGGTGTTTCGGAAGAATTTAATTGCTTCCTAACGTTTGTTCTAGTAATTCACCGTCGGTGTTGTCGGCTTTACTTCAATCAAAGTGTGGGCCTCATCGATCACGGTGACGCGGAAAAAGTTATTTGGGTCGTCCACTTGCTCAGGCAACTGACGATATTCCACCGAGGCAATATATGAGCATGATTTCGGCTGAGTGCCGTCGGCTAGCCAGTATTTTTTAGACGCGATGTACTCATGGGCGCTCGCGACAAGCATTTGCCACGCGTTCTGGTTTGGCCCGTCAAGGAATGAGACGAGTGGCTCACCGTGGGCTGGAAATGTCACTTTGAAGCGAAAAACTCCGGTCATGTGTGCAAGTCGGGCTATTGGAGGGTAGGTGGGAAACGTGGTGTCGATTATATGAAAGCGGCCGCACGAAGCTTGCTGTGCACGAGCGACTGGCGCAAGTGTAGCGGCGGTCAGGAGTACGATTGCTAATTTTGTGCTTGAACGGGTTGGAGCCATTTGATCTCCTTGAGGGGGCACACTGATAAACTTACCTCTTATGCGCAACCTCAGTGGTAATCAGATTCGGGAAGATTTTTTGCGGTTTTTTGAGACGAAGGGGCATCGGCGGGTGCACTCGTCTTCTTTGGTGCCGGCGAATGATCCTACGCTGCTGTTTACGAATGCGGGGATGAATCAGTTTAAGGATGTGTTTTTGGGGGCGGAGACGCGGGTGTATTCGCGGGCGGCGTCGAGCCAGAAGTGCGTGCGGGCGGGTGGGAAGCATAACGATCTGGAGAACGTTGGGTTTACGCGGCGGCACCATACGTTCTTTGAGATGCTGGGAAATTTTTCGTTTGGAGATTACTTCAAGAAGGATGCGATTGCGTTTGCGTGGGAGTTGCTGACTTCTCCGGATTGGTTTGGGATTGATAAGGACCGGCTGTATGTGACGGTGTTTGAGGGGAACGAAACTGTTCCGCGGGACGACGAGGCGGAGCGGCTTTGGATTGAGACGGGCGTGCCGAAGGAGCGGATCTTTGGCATGGGGATGAAGGATAACTTCTGGCAGATGGGCGATACCGGGCCTTGCGGGCCTTGCTCGGAGATTTTTTATGACCTGGGGTTGGCGGCTTCGGAGACTGGCGAAGACAAGCCGTTTCCGGAAGACGATCAGCGGTACATGGAGATTTGGAATTTAGTGTTCATGCAGTTTGATCGGGCGAGTGATGGGGTGTTGACTCCGCTACCGAAGCCTTCGATCGATACGGGCATGGGGCTGGAGCGCGTGGCTTGCGTGCTGCAGGGGAAGCTTTCGAATTATGAGAGTGATTTGTTTACGCCGTTGATTCGGAGGGCGGTGGAGTTGACGGGGTTTGGTGGGGCGTTGTCCGATGTCCGTTCTCCGTTGTCCGTTGAAGAGCTGGCGGTGAGCGATGAGAAGGGGGCGGCTTCGCTGCGGATTATTGCGGACCATGCTCGGGCTTCTACGTTTTTGATTGCGGATGGGGTGGTGCCGAGCAATGAGGGGCGGGGGTATGTGCTGCGGAAGATTTTGCGGCGCGGGATTCGGCATGGGCGGCTGTTGGGGCAGGAGAAGCCGTTTATGCATGAGATGGTGCTGGCCGTGAGGGATGAGATGGTGGCGGCGTATCCGGAGTTGGCGGAGTCGGCGGAGCGGGTCGCTAAGGTGGTGCTGGCGGAGGAGGAGCAGTTTGCTCGGGTGATGGATGTTGGTTCTAGAGAACTAAACAATGCTATCGACGAAGCTAAGTACAACGGCTACGTGAAAAATATGTGGGAGTTTTGTTTGAAAGATGGATTTGTGCCGCCCGCTGAAGACTGGCTCTACCTTACACGTCAAATAAAATCCGGACGGCGTCAGGAACAGCTTGCAGCGGCATCACGTATCTTCCCAGTTGCCAAATATGGAAACAAATCCAGAGAACTACTGGACTCCATGTACTCAAATCCGATAGAGCTACCCGGCAAAACGGCGTTCACTCTTTACGAGACTTTCGGCTTGTCCAAAGACTTCATCGCAGATGCTGCGAGAGATGCAGGTCTCCTCTTCGATGATGAGGGATTCGAGCGGGCTAAGGAAGAGGAGCAGGCGCGGGCGAGGGCTAGTTGGAAGGGTGGGTCGTCGAAGTCGGCGGCGCCGGTTTATCGGGAGTTGGAGAAGACGGAGTTTGAGGGGTATACCGCGCTGCGTACCGATGGTGCGAAGGTGTTGGCGCTGGTGAAGGATGGCGTTGGCGTGACGGTGCTGCGGCCTGGGGATGTAGGTGAGGTGGTGTTGGATGCGACGAGTTTCTATGCGGACTCGGGCGGGCAGGTTGGGGATGTGGGGTGGTTGTATTCCGGGGACCATAACTCGGTGGTCGCCGATGTGACTGGTTGCAAGAAGCCGGTGCAGGGGGTGTTTGCGCACCAGGTGGTGGTGAAGCAGACGATTGCTGTTGGCGATGTGGTGGATGCTGTGGTGGATGGGGCGGTGCGGGCGGCGGTGATGCGGAATCATACGGGGACGCATTTGCTGCATGCGGCGTTGAGGCAGGTGCTGGGGACGCATGTGAAGCAGGCTGGGTCGTTGAATGACCGGTCGCGGCTGCGGTTTGATTTTTCGCACTTTGCGGGTGTGGCGGAGGAGGAGTTGGCGGAGATTGAGTCGATTGTGAATGCGCAGGTGTTAGCCAACACACCTGTAGTCACGATGGTGGATGTGCCGATTGATGTGGCCGTGCATGAGCTGGGAGCGATGGCGCTGTTTGGCGAGAAGTATGGCGATAAGGTGCGGGTGGTGAAGATTGGGGAGTTCTCGACGGAGCTTTGCGGTGGAACGCATACGGGGGCGACGGGGGAGATTGGGTTGGTGAAGCTGATGGGTGAGGGCGCGGTGGCTAGCGGCGTTCGGCGCGTGGAGGCGGTGACGGGGATGGGGTCGCTGGGGGTGTTTCGGCGGGATGCGGATGTGGCGAAGGTTGCCGGGCAGTTTGTTGGGGGTGGAGATGTGAGTGGGGAGGCGCTGCGGGCTCGGGTGGCGAGCCAGGAAGAGGAGATGAAGAAGCTAAGGCGGGAGCTGGAGGCGCTGCGGATGAAGTCGGCTACGGCGGCTACTGCGGATGCGGCGGCTTCGGCTGTGGAGGTTAAGGGGGTTAAGGTTTTGAGTCAGCGGGTGGATGCGCTCGATAAAAGCCAGATGCGGAATTTGGTGGATGAGCTGCGCGGGAAGTTGGGGTCGGGGGTTGTGGTGCTGGGGGCGGCTTCTTCGGACGGAAAGGTTAGTTTGATTGTTGGGGTTAGTAAGGACCTGACCGGGCGGGTGCAGGCGGGGAAGGTTGTTGGCGCGATTGCCGCGAAGGTTGGGGGGAAGGGTGGTGGGAGGCCGGATTTGGCGGAGGCTGGCGGGACGGATGTAGCCGGGTTGGATGCGGCGCTGGCGGGGGCGAGGGATGTGGTGGAGGAGATGCTGTAAAGGCAGCTACTAGCTGCTAGCTTCTGGCAAAGGCAAAGGACAACACGGGTCCCTGCACTGCGCTGTGCTTCGGTCGAGATGACGCTGCGGCGGAGAGATGCAGATTCCTTCGCTTCGCTGCGGAATGACAGCCAGAAATGCAAGGGCAACGGCAAGAGCAACGGCAACAACAACTGCAAAAGAAGAAGCAGATTCCCAGAGGGAATGACAGACAGAAAGGCAAGGGCGACGAGAACAGCAAGGGCGATAACAACAGCGAGGGCGACTACAGGGGTCCTTCCCTTCGTTCAGGATGACGGAGGGGGTGGTCGGGATGACGGTGCGGTTGGCTGGGATGACGGACTGGTTGGTCGGATTGGTGGAGTGGGCTGGATTGGGGCGGTGAGGGTATTCGCGGGGGTACCTTCGGGGGATTCACAGGGTGGGGGTGAGGTGGGGAACCTACACTTAAGGTGGTATGGGTCTCCTTATTCAGGGTGGGGTTGGAAGGAGCTGCGGCTGGTTGGGCGCGGTGGTGCTGGTGGGGATGTGGTGCGGGGGCGTGGGGTCGGTGCAGGTGCGGGCGGAGACTGCGTCTGATATTGCGGCGAAGCCTGGGGTGGGTTGGGATGCGGCGGTTGCGGCGCGGGTGGCGTTTGAGGCGGAGCCTCGGCGGACGCATACTAGGGAAGAGTATGCGCGGGTGATGAATGGGTTCCGCGCGATCTATCATTCGGATCCGGATCATGCGCATGCGGCGGAGGCTGTGGCGCAGGTGGCTGAGCTGCTGAATGAGATGGGGCGCGAGTTTGGCGATAAGAAGAGCGTCCACGACGCGGCGGGGCAGTATGAGTATTTAGCGAAGGCGTATCCGGGCGACAAGCTGGCTCCGGAGGCGCTGGTGAAGGCGCTGGCGTTGCTGGGGCCGGCGGATGCGGATGAGGCGGCGAAGGTTAAGGCGCAGCTGGTGCAGGATTATCCGCGGGAGGCTCGGAAGGCTGGGGTGGAGGTGGCGGCTGGTCGGGGATCCGTGAATCCCACTTATGACGGTGAGACTGTCATGAATGGGGCACCCGGGACTGTGGCTCGCACACCCACATCTCAGAAGCGAGATGTGGGGCACCCGGCGTCGTTCAGCAATTCCACCGATGACGGTGAGGCGGTCAAGGATGGGGCACACAGTAATGGATCTTCGGCGGCTGGAACTGCGGGTGTCTCTGTTGCGCTGCGTTCCGGTCGGGAGGACAGTGGTGGCGCGGGTCGGATTGAGCCGGTCGCGCAGGAGGATTTGACTTCGGGGCGGTTGACTCCGGATCTGGTGGGGACGACGAACGGGAGGAAGACGGGGCCGCTGGCGGTGGTGACGGGGATTCGGCACTGGTCGACGGCTAGTTATACGCGGGTGGCGATTGACTTGAATGTGGCTCCGGGAGAAGAGGTGAAGTATGAGGCGGCGCGGGTGGAGAATCCGGATCGCATCTTCTTTGACCTGGGGCATGCGCGGCTGGCGCCGGAGATGGTGGGGAAGAGCTTCAATGTGACCGATGATGGATTTCTGACGCGGGTGCGGGCGGCGCAGTTTTCCGGTGAGGTGACGCGGGTGGTGCTGGATGTGCATCACGTGGCGGAGTACTCGGCGTTTCTGCTGCCGAATCCTTATCGGCTGATTATTGATATTCATGGGAATGCGGGGCAGCGAGTTAGCGAGTTAGCGAGTCAGCGGGGTGAGGGTTCAGGGCTCAGGGCCCAGGGTCCAGAAGACGCGAGAGGCGAGGGTTCAGGGTCCAAGGTCCAGGGTTCAGGGGTGGCGGGACAGCCTGCAGCGGTGGAAGTTTCTAGTTTGCCGCCGATGCCGGTTACGGATGGAAGCGCTGGCTTTGGGTTGCCGGCGCGGAGTTTGGATCGGGTAGGCGAGGGGAAGACGGTGGCGCCGCCTCGGGTGGTGATCGCGTCGAAGCCTACGGCGGCCCGGCCGGTGCCGAATACGGTGGTGAAGACTGCTGCGGATACCAGTAGCGAGGTTGCGGAGGTTAGTCGGCAGCCGGGGATGGTGGAGGCTACGCGGCGGCCTACGTCGAAGCCGATTGCAGAGACGAGTGGGGATGCGGCCGTTGATGTTGCGAGTGACGCGCATTATGTGCCGCGGACGCGGAGGAGTTCGTCGTCCCACCTTAGCGACGATGGGACCTTCGCGAAGATGGGGCGCCCGGGTGCTTCGGTGAAGGGGGAGCCGGCGGAAGCGCCGCCTCCTACGGCGGATGGGGAGACGTCGCTGGTGCGGGCGCTGGGGCTGAAGATTGGGCGGATTGTGATTGATGCGGGGCATGGTGGGCATGACTCGGGTACGCTGGGCGCGGGTGGGATTGAAGAGAAGGATGTGGTGCTGGATGTGGCGCTGAGGCTGGGCAAGCTGCTGCATGACCGGTTGGGCGCGGAGGTTGTTTATACACGCGATGACGATACGTTTGTGCCGTTGGAGACTCGGACGGCGATTGCAAATAAGGCGCAGGCGGATCTGTTTATCAGCGTGCATGCGAACAGCTCGTCGGATCCTACGGTGAAGGGGGTGGAAGTTTACTACCTGAACTTTACGAGCGATCCGGAGGCGATGACGGTGGCTAGTCGCGAGAACGCCGTGTCGACGGAGAGCGTGCATGAGTTGAGTGACCTGGTGAAGAAGATTGCGCTGAAGGACAAGATTGATGAGAGCAAGGAGCTGGCGGCGGATGTGGATGCGTCGTTGTATGCGGGGCTGCGGCGGGGGAATCCTGAGCTGAGGAATCGCGGGGTGAAGAAGGCTCCGTTTGTGGTGCTGATTGGAGCGAATATGCCTTCGATTCTGGCGGAGATTAGTTTCGTGACGAATCCGGATACGGCGGAGAAGCTGGAGACGCCGGAGTATCGGGAGCGGGTGGCGGAGAGTTTGTATAAGGGGATTGCGGTGTATGCGCAGGGGATCAATGGGGCGCGGCCGCGGGTGGCTACGGTGGAGCAGGCGGAGAGGTGAGACGTTCTCAGTTGTCCATTCTCAGTTGTCAGGAAAGGCCGGTGGGCGTGCTACCGTTTGGGGGGTTGGTGTAGTCTTTCGCTTGTATGAGGTTGGTTTTCGGGACAAGACGGAGCGTGGCGCTGGCGGTGATGTCGGCTGGTCTGCTGGTGGGCGCGAAGGGCAGTTGGGCGCAGGGTTCGGTGACGTTGATGGAGCCTGCGGTGCCGCTGTTGCCGGCGAAGTTTGGGCAGTGGACGCTGGTGGATTCGGCGGGTGCGAAGCCGGCAGCGGCGGAAGATGCTGCGCTGCTGGGGGTGAATCCGCAGGCGTTGGCTGAGTGTGGGAAGATTCGGTCGAAGACGGGAGATTACACGGCGGGTGGTCGCAGGCTGCATGTGGAGGCGGTGCAGTTCGGCGATCGGACTGGTGCGTATAGCGCCTTCACGCTGGCGGAGCGGCCGGGGATGCGGGTGGCGGGTGTGCTGACGTACCAGGCGTTGGGGGGAGACCTGGCGCTGTTCATGGTGGGCAAGTCGGTGGTGCTGGCGAAGTTTCCGGGGACGGTGACGGCGCAGGATGCGGTCGGGCTAAGGCCGCTGCTGGACACGATGCCAAAGACATTTGGGAATACGGGCGCGGTGCCGATATTGCCGACGCTGCCGCCTGAGAAGGGGCTGGTGCCGGGGAGTCTGCGGTATGCGCTGGGGCCGGTGACGTATGCGGCGCAGGGCGGGGTGTTGCCGGCTGCGTCGTTGAACTGGAAGATGGAGCCGGAGGCGGTGACGGTTCGGTATGACGATGAGCGGGGGCGCGAGACGCTGACGCTGCTGATGTATCCGACGCCGACGCTGGCGCAGGAGGCGGCGAAGACGGTGCAGGGCGAGGTGCCGGCGCTTAAGACTGGCGGTGCTCGGCTGCGGCAGAACGGGACGCTGGTGATGCTGGCGACGGGAACGTTTTCGGGGGATGCGGCTCAGCAGATGATTGCGGGCATCCATTTGAGCCAGATGACGTTCGACCAGGATGCCCATCCGCCGTTCAAGGTGGTGGCGGCTCAGACATTTACGCTGCTGGAGAACATTGCGATCCTGTCGGGGGTGCTGGGGGTGGGGGCGGTGCTACTGGGGTTGTTCTTGGGGTTGGGAAGGGCGTGGTATCGGGTGCTGCGGGGGAAGCCGGCGGCGGTGGAGGTGGAGTTTTTGAGCCTGCACCTGGCTCCGCAAAATAAGCCAGCGGTGTTCCGTGGGCCGGACTCGGCTGAGGGGGCTTAGGCGGTTTTGGGGGTTGACGGGGAAGGTTTTTGGGGGTGGTTGGGAGGGTGGAAGAGGAGATTTTTGGGAATTGTGGAGGGCGCCCGGAAAAACCGGAGAAAACCGACGTGTGTGGGACGAAAACTGCCTAAGTCGTTGATTATGTTGAAGATGATAAAAGCTGGAAAACTTTCTTGACAGCACCGGAGGTCGAACATAGTCTTGCACCAGAGAGTTCTGATGGCTTTGCCTCCGTTGGAACTGCCTCCCATAGAAAAGGGTCGCCCTGTTGCCGGGCGGCCCTTTTGCGTTAACGATTCTGGCGTTCCCGGTTGTGGATAACGGGACGCAAACTTTGGTAAGAGATGTGTGTGGGTGACGTTGCGCGCGATGCGAGTGTGGTGATGGCGGCGAGAATTTTGCGGATGAAGTGATTGCCGATAGAATCATGAAGGAGTCGCCGACGTAGCTCAGTTGGTAGAGCAGCTGATTCGTAATCAGCAGGTCAACGGTTCAAGTCCGTTCGTCGGCTCCATAGAATTTTGGGTGGTGAGAGGTGCGGCCTGGCGGTCGCACTTTTGCTTTTTGTGTTGGAGGTGGGCGAGGGCGTTGAGCGGGCGATGGAGGATTGCCTGTCGTTGGGGATTGTGGGTAAGCTTACGCAACGGGATCTGGAAACGCATGGGATTCGAAAGGTGAGGCAGCGATGAAGCGTGTTGATATGACGATTGCGTTGGTTGGGCTGATGGTTTCCTCCACGATGTGCGTGGCGCAGGCGCCGGCGGGGCCAGTTGGACCTGCGGCTGAGGTGCAGGCTGCGTACAACCGGATCAAGCCGAATGTGTTGAAGGCGGCGGAGAATATGCCGGAGGCGGATTTTCAGTACAAGCCTACGGCGGATATTCGGACGTTTGCGCGGATTGTGAATCATGTGACGGAGGCGCAGTTTCATGTGTGCTCGGCGCTGAATGGAGAGACGGCTGATCCGAAGGCGGTGCCGAGTGATACGGCGGATAAGGCGACGGTGATTGCGGGGCTGAAGGCTTCGTTCGCGGTTTGCGATAAGGCGTATGGTGCGCTGACCGATGCGACGATTTCGGAGACAGTGGCGATTGGGCCGGTGAAGCGGTCGCGGATTGGAGCGGCGTGGGGAAACGTGTCGCATGACAACGAACAGTATGCGGAGCTGTCGACGTATTTGAGGCTGAAGGGGTTGGTGCCGCCTACGGCTGAGAAGTAGGATGATCACCTGTCTCCGTGCCGCGAGCGAAGGCCCAGGGCAAAAGCCCAGGGTTGCTGGATTATTTCAGCGGGCTAAAGCCCGCTGCTAATCCCAAGGACATGCAACGGCAACAGAAGAAGCAGATTCCCGAAGGGAATGGCAGAAAGAAAAGCAAGGGCAAGCGCAAAGACAAATGCAGGGATCCTTCGCTGCGCTCAGGATGACGACGTTGTGATTCCTCAGCCGAGTGTGGGCATGGTGGTGTCTACGCCGGAGCGGATGCCTGTGGGCCAGCGGGCGGTTACGGTTTTGAGGCGGGTGTAGAAGCGGACGCCTTCGGGGCCGTAGATGGCGTGGTCGCCGAAGAGGGAACGCTTCCATCCGCCGAAGCTGTGGAAGGCCATGGGGACGGGGATGGGGACGTTGATGCCTACCATGCCGGCTTGTACGCGGCGGGCGAAGTCGCGGGCGGTGTCTCCGTCGCGGGTGAAGATGCTGGTGCCGTTGCCGAACTCGTGGTCGTTGATGAGCTGGAGGGCGGTCTCGAAGTTGTTGGCGCGGACGATGCCGAGGACGGGGCCGAAGATTTCTTCCTTGTAGATGCGCATGGTGGGCTTTACGTGGTCGAAGAGGGAGGCGCCGAGGAAGAAGCCGTTGTCCGTTGTCCGTTCTCCGTTGTCCGTTGTTGGAGGTGTCAAGAGTTTTGGACTACGACCGTCTACTACCAGGGCTGCGCCTTCTTGCTGGCCGAGGGCGATGTAGCTGGTGACTTTTTCGAGGTGGGCGCGGGTGATTAGGGGGCCTAGATCGGATTCGCCGTTGGGTGCGTCGGCTGCGCCGTCGCCTACGCGGAGGTCGGCGATGCGGGATTCTAGTTTCGTGATGAGGGCTTCGGCAGTGGAGTTGCCAACGGTGACGGCGATGGAGATGGCCATGCAGCGCTCGCCGGCGGAGCCGTAGGCGGCACCTACTAAGGCGTCGGCGGCTTGATCGAGGTCGGCGTCGGGCATGACGATCATGTGATTCTTGGCGCCGCCGAGAGCCTGGACGCGCTTGCCGGTGGCGGTGCCGGTGCGGTAGACGTACTCCGCGATGGGAGTGGAGCCGACGAAGCTGACGGCCTGGATGGTGGGGTGGGCGAGGATGGCGTCGACTGCTTGCTTGTCGCCGTGGACTATGTTGAAGACGCCGTCGGGGAGGCCGGCTTCCTTGAGCATCTCGGCGAGGAGGTTGGCCGAGCTCGGGTCGCGCTCGGAGGGCTTGAGGACGAAGGTGTTGCCGCAGGCCAGGGCGAGGGGGAACATCCAGAGCGGGACCATGGCGGGGAAGTTGAAGGGCGTGATGCCGGCGACTACGCCGAGGGGTTGGCGCATGGAGTAGCTGTCGACACCTGCGCCTACTTGTTCGGTGAGCTCGCCTTTGAGGAGGTGAGGGATGCCGGTGGCGAACTCGATATTCTCGAGGCCACGGGTGGCTTCGCCGCGGGCGTCGGAGAAGACTTTGCCGTGCTCGCGATTGATGAGGGCGGCGACTTCGTCGAGGCGGCGCTCGTAGATTTCGCGGAAGCGGAAGAGGACGCGGGCGCGGCGGAGAGGCGGCTGGGCGGACCAGTCCGGGAAGGCGGCCGCGGCGGCGGCTACGGCGGCGTCGACTTCAGCGGCGGTGGCTAGCGGGACGCGGGACTGGATGGTGCCGGTGGCGGGGTGGTAGACGTCGGCGAAACGGTTTGAGGTGCTGGGGGTGGGGACGCCGTTGATCCAGTGATTGAGGGTGGTGATGGCGGGGGTGGTGGGTGTTGCGGTGGCGGACATGGCGGGCTCCTTTGAGGAGGAAAGGATCATGTTAACAAATTGGGGGGAAGGCGTTTGATTGGGTGGTCGAAGATTCTGTTGTTCGTGTAGAAGTGGGCGCAGGCTATTCGACGTATTAATAGAGGAACTAAATATTGGGTTCCTACAGGAACTAAATATTCGGTTGATGGGCGAAGGAGAAGTTTATGCGCTTCATGATGGTGGTGATTCCTAAAGGGTATGGAACGGCGGCTGGGAACGCGGTGCCTGACGCGGAGGCGGTGGGGAAGATGATGGAGTACAACAAGAGCCTGCAGAAGGCGGGTGTGCTGCTTGCGCTGGATGGGCTGCTGCTGCCTTCGACGGGGGCGCGTGTTTCGTACAACGATGGCAAGGCGACGGTTACCGATGGTCCGTTCGTTGAAGCCAAAGAGGCGATTGGAGGTTATTGGATTCTGCAGGTGCGTTCGCGGGAAGAGGCGATTGAATGGGCCAGGCGGGCTCCGATGTCGAACGGCGACATGATTGAGGTGCGGCAGATTTTTGAGATGGGCGATTTTCCCGCGGAGGCGCAGAAGGCGGCGGAAGGGTTCGAATTGGCTGGGAGGGCTGCTGCTGAAAAGGGATGAGCGAGATTCACAACGCGGACATTCACAAGACGATTGAGGCGGTGTGGAAGATTGAGTCTACGCGGCTGATCGCGGGGATTGCGCGCGTTACGCGCGATGTCGGGATTGCGGAGGAGCTGGCGCAGGATGCGCTGATTGCGGCGATGGAGCGGTGGCCGGAAGAAGGGATTCCGGAGAAGCCTGCGGCGTGGCTGATGACCGCGGCGAAGCGGCGTGCGATCGATTCGTTGCGGCGGGGCCGGATGCTGGAGCTGAAGCATGGAGAGATTGCGCGGGAGCTGGAGTTTCAACAGCAGCGGCTTGGGGAAGCTATGGATCAGGCGCTGGACCAGGTGATTGACGATGATGTGCTGCGGCTGATCTTTACGGCGTGCCATCCGGTGCTGGCGATGGAAGGGCGCGTTGCGCTTACGCTGCGAGTGGCTTGCGGGCTTACGACTACGGAGATTGCGCGGGCGTTCCTGGTGCCGGAGAAGACGCTGGGGCAGAGAATCTTTCGAGCGAAGAAGACGCTGGCTGAGGCGCACGTGCCGTTCGAGACTCCGCGGGGAGAGGAGTTGCGGAGGCGGGTGGAGTCGGTGCTGGCGGTGGTGTATTTAATTTTCAACGAGGGATATACGGCTAGCTCTGGCGAGGAGTGGATGCGGGCTGCGTTGTGTGAGGATGCGCTGCGGCTTGGACGGATACTGGTGGGGCTGCTTGCTGAAGAGGCTGAGGTGTATGGACTGTTGGCGCTGATGGAGCTGCAGGCGTCGCGTATGCTGGCTCGGCGCGGACCGGCGGGGGAGGCGGTGCTGCTGGGGGAACAGGACCGGACGTTGTGGGACCACGCGCAGATTGAGCGGGGAATGGATGCGCTGCGTGCGGCGCAGGAGCTTGGCGGCGGGGCGGGGAATTATGCGCTGCAGGCGGCGATCGTGGCGTGTCATGCGCGGGCGAGAACGGCGGCGGAGACGGACTGGGAGCGGATTGTGGTGCTGTACGACGCGCTGTTGCAGGTGAGCCCGTCGCCGATTGTGGGGCTGAATCGAGCGGTGGCTGTGGGGATGGCGTTCGGGCCGGCGACGGGATTGAATGCGCTCGATGCCGTGGCGGCTGAGCCTGCGCTGGCGAACTATCATCTGCTGCCTAGCGTGAGGGGAGACCTGCTGGTGAAGCTGGGACGATATGCTGAGGCTCGGGAAGAGCTGCAGCGCGCGCTTGCGATGACGGACAATGTTCGGGAGAAAGATTTGCTGACGGCAAGGCTACAGCGGGCGTCGGTTAGCGATCGAGCGAATTGAGTTCGTGGGAAACTTGATTGCTTAAATAATGAGCGGGCGGGAGAAAAAAGGGTTGAGCCTTTGTAGAATTCGGGTCAAGCCGTTCGTCGACATTGTGAAGGCAGGACAAACGTCCTAATCGAAACCGCAGCACCCCAAAGGAGGCATCATGCCACAGTATTTGCTTGCGAATTACCTTCCCGATGATTTCGATCCGTCGACTATGACGCCGGCGACGATACAAGCTATCAGTGATCTCAACGACGAATTAGAAGCGGCCGGTGCGAGGCTGATGGCTTGCGGGCTGAGTCCGGCTAGCCAGGCGAAGTCGGTGCGTGGGCAGGCGAGTGGTGAGGCGCTGATCACGGATGGGCCGTATCTGGAGGCTAAGGAACATATTGGTGGTTTCTGGATACTTGAAGCCGCTGATATGGACGAGGCGCTTGAGTGGGCGCGCAAGGCTTCGTTCGAACCCGGGTCGCGGGGCGAGGTGCGGGAGATTCCTTACAGCAGTTTGGCGGGCGGGACGCCGCATCCATCGCGGGTGAAGGCAAAGGCGTAACATCATCGCCGGCGAAACCGGCTTATGTTCAGGCGGCGACAAAAACTATCTTAGGGCGCTGGTGCAATCAATCGGCGGTCATGGGCAGCCCATTCTCAAGAAGGAGAAAACGATGCGGAATACGACGGTTCACGGAATCGGAATTATGAGTTGCGCTGCACTGATTGCGTTTGGTGCGGCGTGTCAGATGGCGGCACAGGGTGGTGCGGCGACGTCGCCCGCGACAATATATTCGAAGATGGCGCCAGTTGAGGAGTATCTGATGGCGGATCGAGATGCGGAGATTGCGCTGGCGCGGACTGCGGCGCCGGCGTCGATTTCAGGGGATGCCGGCGTGATGGTGCTGGGACGGCATGGGTTCGAGATGGCGGCGAAGGGTACGAACGGATTTGTGTGCATCGTGGGGCGCGGGTGGACGGCTGCTGCTGATCCTGATTTCTGGAATCCGAAGGTGCGGGTGCCTATGTGTGTGAATGCGGCAGCGGCGAGTTCGTATCTTGTGCGGGTGCGCAAAGAAACTGAATGGGGTCTGGAGGGGCGGACGGCGGCACAGATTAATTCGGCCGTGGCGGCGGGTATTGCGAGCAAGGAGTTGCCGGCGATGGAGCCTGGGGCGATGTGCTACATGATGGGCAAGGAAGGATTCGGTGGCGACGTTGCGCCGCATTGGCCTGCGCACCTGATGTTTTTCTACACGGATACAAACCCTGCGATCTGGGGAGCGAATCTGCCGGGGTCTCCTGTGATTGCAGTGAGCGATCCGGTGGAGCATCTTACGCAGTTCGTGATTCCGGTGCAGCGGTGGGCGGACGGAACGGACGTTCACGAAGGCGCTGGCGCGGAGCATCATCACTAGCGTGTGCTCGAAGACTAGAGGGCGGCGAATTGTTTGGGGTGGAGCTGCTGGTGGGTGGTGAGGAGGGTCTTCCAGGGGTCGGGGCGGAGCTTGGCGTGGTTGGCGACTACGTCGAAGACGGAGAGGACCGGGTGCTCGTCTCGGGTGAGGGCTGTCCAGGGGAGAGGGAGGGAGATGGTGGCCCCGGCGCGGGCGCGGGGGGAGTAGGGGGCGACGGCGGTGGCGCCGCGCTGGTTGCGGAGGTAGTCGAGGAAGATGCGGCCGGCGCGGGAGGATTTGGTCATCTTGGTGAGGTAGAGGTCGGGGTTGTCGCGCTCCATGGAGAGGACGAAGTTGTGCGCGGCGGTCTTTAGTTCGGCCCAGGTGAGGGTGGGCTGGATGGGCGCGACGACATGCAGGCCCTTGCCGCCGGTGAGCTTGAGGAAGCTTTCGAGGCCGGCGTTCTTGAGGCGCTGGCGGACTTCGGCGGCGGCTGCGGCTACGGTGAGCCAGGGGAGTTCGGCGTCGGGATCGAGGTCGAAGATGAGGCGGTCGGGGTGCTCGAGGTCGTCGTTGGTGGAGCCCCAGGGGTGGATTTCGAGGACGTTCATCTGGGCGAGGGAGACGATGGCCTCGGCGGAGTCGAGCGTGATGTAGGGCTCGGGTGCGGCGGAGGTTTTGTCCTGGATATCGATGGTCTTGATGCCGGGCGGGAGGTAGTTGTTGACATGCTTCTGGAAGAAGCAGGGTTTGCCGGCGCCTTGCGGGCAGCGAACGAGGGAGAGGGGGCGGTTGGCGATGTAGGGAAGCATGCGGTCGGCGACGAGCGCGTAGTAGTCGGCGAGCTGGCGCTTGGTGAGGCCGGAGGCGGGGTCGAGGATTTTGTCGGGGTGGGTCAGGCGAAGATCGGGCTGTTCTGCACGGACGGGGGGGATGGACTTGGCGCGTGTGGATTTTTGAGGGACGGATTTTGCGGAGGCGGAGTTGCGGGGCGAGGATTTCGCGGGGGCCGATTTGGCGGGCATGGGGGTCTTCGATCTGGGAGACTTGGGTTTGGTGGCGGGCAGGGCGAAGTGCTGGAGGCTCGCGGTGCTGTGGGAGGCTTGGGCGCGGGGTTTGGTGTGGGTGGCCGCACTGGCGCGCTTGGGTTGAGGCGCGACGGAAGGAGATTCGCGCGTGACTTCGGTGGCGGACTTGTCTTCGCGGAGGCCGAGGAAGGCGGCTTGGCGGACGAGGTTGTCGGAGGTCCAGGTGGCGAAGCGAACCTGGGCGACGAGGGTGGGGCGAACCCAATAGACACCGCGGGTGGCGTCGTGGGGGATGCGCGGGAAGGGGGATTCGGGGACGCGGAGTTTAACGAGCTGGGTGAGGAGATCGCGGCGCGCCTGCTGGGTAAAGCCGGTGCCGGTTCGGCCGGCGTAGATGAGATGGCGAGGAGTTTTGGGGCCTCGCTTTACGGGAGGGTAGTAGCCGAGGAGGAGAGCGCCTACTCGATCGGGGCCTTCGGTGGAGAGAGTGAACCCGGCGATGACGAGCTCCTGCTCGTGGAGGCATTTGGACTTGAGCCAGTCGGAGGAGCGGGTGCTGCGATAGGGCGCGTCGGCGCGCTTGGAGATGATGCCTTCGGCGTGCAGGGCGCAGGCTTTGCGGAAGACGGTCTCGCCGTTGCCGGGAATGTCTTCGGAGAGGCGAATGGTTTCGTCGGCGTGGTCGGAGGGAAGGATGGTGGCGAGGAGGTCTTTGCGCTCGCGGAGGGAGAGGTCGCGGGGATCGTGGCCGTCGATGTGGAGGAGGTCGAAGACGAAGTAGGTGAGGGGATGGGTTTCGGCGTTCTGGAAGGAAGCCTGGAGGAGGGCGAAGCTGGAGTTGCCGTCGGAGGCGAGGACGACGACTTCGCCGTCGAGTGTGCAGTCGTGGACGGGGAGGGCGGCGACGGCCTTGGCGACGGCGGGCATGCGGTGGGTCCAGTCAATGCCTTTGCGGGTGAGGAGCTGGACGTTCGGTGTGGACTTGCCGCGAGGGGTGGATTTGCGGGCCTGGATGCGGTAGCCGTCGAGCTTGAGCTCGTGGATCCAGTCGTCAGTGTTGGGGGTGGAGGTGGATTCGAGGGCTAGCTGCGGGGGGATGAAGTCGGGCTGACGCTCGTGGGGGAGCTCGTCGAGGTTGATGGTGGGGGCGGGAGGTGGCTTGGGTGGGGACTTCTTTGCGGGTGCGGATTTTTTGGTGGCGGCTTTGGTCGCGGTGCCCTGGGAGGATTCGAGGGGGTCGGCGCGGTTGGAGTTCCAGACGTGGTCGGACGCGTGGGCTATCTGGTCGATGGAACGTCCGGTGACAGAGGAGTTGGGGCGTTCGTCGGTGATGGCGGGATCGCCGGGGCCGCGCTCGTACTTGTCGTGCTCCTTGATGAGGAGCCACTGCGGCTTGTCTTTGGGGCCGTGGGCGGCGTGGTTCATGCGGATGAGCGCCCACTTGCCTTTCATCTTGGAGCCGTTCATTTCGAACTTGAGGTGACCGGCGCGGAGGCAGGCGTCGACGTTTTCGCTGCCGAGCTGCGGCCACCAGCTGCCTTGATCCCAGATCATGACGGTGCCGCCGCCGTACTGGCCCTCGGGGATGATGCCTTCGAAGCCACCGTACTCGAGAGGGTGGTCTTCGACTTCGATGGCGAGGCGGCGCTCCTGCGGGTTGTAGCTGGGACCTTTGGCGATGGCCCAGGATTTCAGGACGCCGCCCCAGCTGAGGCGGAAGTCGTAGTGGAGGTGAGAGGCTGCGTGCTTCTGAATGACGAAGGGAAGGCCGCGCGAGGTGGTGGGCTTGCGCATGGCGAAGGTGTTGGTGTTGGGGCCGGAGCCGGAGGGCTCGGCGGTGGTGCTGAAGTCGCGCATGGAACGATAGCGTTCGAGCTGCGCGTCGACGGCAGAGGAGGCGGCGGTGGTGTGCGGGTCTCGCTTGCGGACGGTGCTCTTGATAGCGGACTTCGTGGTGGAGTGGGTGGCGGATTTTTTGGTGGCCATGAGGGAGTCCTATGCGGTCTTTCGCTTTGGAGATGTCCGGGTTGGCTTAGCTTCGCGGTGCGCGGTTGATTTGGAAGCGGACTTGATGAGGGTAGGGCCTTTGCGGGAAGCGGGTTTCGGAGGTGGTGTTGCGCTCCTGGTCGCTGTGCCTTTTGTATCATTGACGGACTTGCGGAGCGCGTCCATGAGGTGGATGACCTTGCCGTGGGTGCGGGGCGCGGGCTCTTCGCGGGGGATGGGGGCGTGCTTGAGCTTGGCGTCGACGAGCTCTTTGACGGCAGCTTCGTAGCCGTCGGTGAACTGGGTCGGGTCGAAGGCTGCGGTCTTGCGGTGGATGAGCTCCTTGGCGAGCGAGAGCGAGTCGGCGTTGATGGCGTGAGGCTTGATGGATTCGAAATAGGCAGCAGGGTCGCGGAGTTCCGCGGCATAGCGGAGGGTGTAGGCCATGAGGCCGAGGTGGGCGGAGCTTTCGGATTTTGTGGATTTGGATTTTGCGGACTTGGTGGGTTTGGAAGATTTTTCGGAGAGGTGTGCGGGTGCGGGGGCGATGGCGACTACGTGCTCGCGGCCTCCGAAGGCGATGCGCGAGAGGGCGATTTTGTTGGTGTCGATAAGCGCCTGACGGATGGTGAGGAAGGCTTCGGTCTGGGTGTCGTCCTCGGGGACGACGAAGTAGGGCTTCTCGAAGAAGGCGGGGTCTATGGAGTCGACGTCGACGAACTGGGCGACGTCCATGGTGCGCTTGGAGGGGACGCGGAGGTGGGCGAGCTCGTCGGGCTCGATGGTGACGTAGCGGCCGTGGGAGTACTCGTAGCCTTTGACGATGTCGGATTTGTGGACGGGGTCGGCGGCTTCGTCGGGGTTGCGCTCGATGGCGCTGGAGGCGACGTTCTGGTGACGGACGCGCTCGCCGGTGCGGCGGTCGATCATGTGGAAGTGGATGTCGCTGGCGGCTTCGGTTGCGACGAAGAGTTTGACGCCGAAGGAGACCAGGGAAATCTGGATTTTACCGCTCCAGTAGGGACGGGCCATGGGGACGCCTCACACGGGCATGGTTTGCCATTGAGATGAGAGTGTACGCGATGGGGTCGGGGATGTACGCGATGCGGTAATCGACGCGGTGGTGGTGGCTGGTTCAGGGTGTGAGGACCGCTGAACCAGCTGGGTGGAACGTCGGGGGAAGGGGCCTAGGCGTTGAAGCCTTCTTCTTTGAGGATGGTGTTGTAGGCGGGGAGAGTGAGGAACTCCTGGAAGGCGGGCGCATCGATGAGGTCGCGGATGAGGGTGGAGGCGAGGTTGTAGGCGGCTACGCGGGCGGGGGGTGCGTCCTTGGTGGCGCGCGAGACTTCGGCGTCGAGGATCTGGTGGCAGAGTTCGGGGGTGACGGGCTGGCCTTCGTGGTCGGGGTCCTGGAGGATGGCGTGGTGGTGGACCCATTGCCAGAGCTGGGCTCGGGAGATTTCCGCAGTAGCAGCGTCTTCCATGAGGTTGAAGAGGGGGACGCAGCCGGTGCCGCGCATCCAGGCTTCGAGGTAGCCGAGGCCGACGGCGATGTTGTGCTTGACGCCGTTGTAGGTGATGGTGCCGGTGGGCGGGGCGATGAGCTCGGCGGCGGAGGTGGTGTAGTCGGGGAGCTGGCGGGCGATCTGGTTGGGCTGCGGCATGAGGCGGTCGAAGACCTCTTTGGCGATGGGGACCAGGCCGGGGTGCGCGACCCATGTGCCGTCGTGGCCGTCGGTGGCTTCGCGCTCCTTGTCGAGGCGGACCTGCGCGATGGCGGTGTCGTTGGCGATGGGGTCGGACTTGATGGGGATGAAGGCGCTCATGCCGCCGATTGCGGGCGCATTGCGGCGGTGACAGGTTTTGATGGTGAGGCGGGAGTAGGCACGCATGAAGGGCGAGGTCATGGTGATCTGCGAGCGGTCGGGGAAGAGGAGGGTTTCGTTGGCTGAGAATTTCTTGATGAAGGAGAAGATGTAGTCCCAGCGGCCGCAGTTGAGGCCAGCGGAATGGTTGCGGAGTTCGTACAGGATCTCGTCCATCTCGAAGGTGGCGAGGATGGTTTCGATGAGGACGGTGGCGCGGATGGAGCCTTGCGGAATGCCGAGGAGTTGTTGCGCGCGGACGAAGACGTCGTTCCAGAGGCGGGCTTCGAGGTGCGACTCGAGCTTGGGGAGATAGAAGTAGGGGCCGGAGCCGCGGGCTAGGAGCTCTTTGGCGTTGTGGAAGAGATAGAGGCCGAAGTCGAAGAGGGAGCCGGAGAAGGGTTCTCCGTCGATGGTGAGGTGACGCTCTTCGAGGTGCCAGCCGCGGGCGCGGACGAAGAGGACGGCGGGGCTTTCGATGAGGGCGTACTGCTTTTGCGTGGTGGGGTCGGAGTAGGTGATGGTGCGGCGGACGGCGTCGCGGAGGTTGAGCTGGCCGTCTAGGAGATTTTCCCAGGTGGGGGTGGTGGAATCCTCGAAGTCGGCCATGAAGACGCGGGCGCCGGAGTTGAGGGCGTTGATGATCATCTTGCGGTCGACGGGGCCGGTGATCTCGACGCGACGGTCCTGGAGGTCCGCGGGTAGCGGGGCGATGGACCACTCGGCGGCGCGGATATTTTCGGTTTCGGGAAGGAAGTTCGGGCGGGCGCCGTTGTTGATGAGGTTCTGGCGGGTGACGCGGGCGGCGAGGAGCTGCTTGCGGCGGGGGTTGAACTCGCGCTGCAGGGTGGTGAGGAAGTCGACGGCATCGGGGGTGAGGATGGGGGTGTAGCGGTCGGCGATGGCGGCGTGGAATTCGACGGCGGTGGGAAGGCTCAGAGGGCTCATGCGGTGATCCTTTCGGGCGTGTGGTTAATCTTACGGCGGCCGGGAGAAAGGGTCGTCTGAATTGGAGGTAGGCTGATTCGTGCTAGTGGCGTTATTCGCCTAGCATGATGCGTTGGACGTGGTGGGCTCGGCCGGTGGCGCCGTCGCATTGGATGAGGGTGGCGCACATTTTTGGGTTGTTCTTGGCGGCTTCGAATTTGCCGGGCATGCCGGTGAGGAAGCGCTTGAGGATGAGTTCGGTTTCGACACCGATGACGGAGTCGAAGGGGCCGGACATGCCGACGTCGGTTTGGTAGGCGGTGCCGTGGTGGAGGATGCGCTCGTCGGCGGTGGGGACGTGGGTGTGGGTGCCGAGGACGGCGGTGACGCGGCCGTCGAGGTACCAGCCGAGGGCGGCTTTTTCGCTGGTGGCTTCGGCGTGGAAGTCGAGGAGAATGACTTTGGCGTTGGTGTTGCGCTCGATCATGGTGAGGAGCTCGTCGGCTTTGCGGAAGGGGTCGTCGGAGGAGGCCATGAAGACGCGGCCCTGGAGATTGATGACGGCGTACTTTGTGCCATTGCCGAGCGAGCCTTCGTAGAGGCCGAAGCCGGGCGTGCCGTGGGCGAAGTTGGCGGGGCGAAGGACGCGGCGGCCGCGGGCGTGCGAGTCGGCGGGGACGGTCATGTATTCGACGATCTCTTTCTTGTCCCAGATGTGGTTGCCGGTGGTGATGACGTGGGCGCCGAGGTCGAAGAGTTCTTCGGCGATGGAGGGGGTGATACCGAAGCCGCCGGCGGCGTTTTCTCCGTTGATGACGAGGAGGTCTACGGCGTGAGTTTCGAGGACGTGGGGGAGGTGCTCGCGTACGATGTGGCGGCCGGGTGATCCGAAGACGTCGCCGACGAAGAGAATGTTCACCTTTGGATTCTAGCGCGTTGGCGAGATGCGAGATGCGAGATGCTAGATGCGAGAGGCGAGAGGCGAGAGGCGGGATGCGAGGGGCGGGATGCGGGGAGCGGGAGGCGGTCGGTGTGAGAGGGGGGGGAGGAAAGGCTGGCATGGGCGGGGGCGAATACTGGGATCTCCACTGCGCTTCGCTCCGGTCGAGATGACGAGGGTATGGTTCGTTGCGGGAAGGCTGGAGGTGGGAGAGGTAGACTGTCGGGATGATTGATCTGCAGTTTAACTTTCCGATGCTGGTGGGGCAGGATGCGGTTTGGGCGGAGCATGTGCGGGCTTCGCTGGAGGCGCAGGCGCAGGATGGGATGGCGGCGCTGCGGCCATCGTTCCGTGGGGGTGGGGAGGATCGGCTGAAGGAGATGGCGGGGGCTTGGTTGGGTGAGGCTCCGCAGCGCGTGGCGCTTACTTGCAGCGGGCATCATGGCTGCCTGGTGGCGTTGATGGCGGCGGAGTTGGCGGGGAAGCGCGTGGTGGTCGAGGAGATTACGTATACGGGGTTTGTGGAGCAGGCTCGGATGCTGGGTGTCGAGTTGATGGCGTGTGCGATGGATGCGGAGGGGTTGAGGGCGGATTCGTTGCGGGAGATTTGCGCTAAGGGAAAGGCTGAGGGGCGGCCGGTCGCTGGGGTATTTACGATGCCTACGCTGCATAATCCGGTGGGGTGTGTGCAGTCGTTGGAGAGGCGAAGGGCGATGGTGGAGGTGGCGCGGGAGTTTGGGCTGGTGGTGATTGAGGATGATGCGTATGGGTATCTGCATCCGGAGCCTGTGCCGGTAAATTATGCGAAGCTGGCGCCCGAGCGGACTTTCTATGTGCGGGGGTTGAGTAAGAACTTTGCGCCGGTGGTGCGGACTGGGTTGATGGTGCATCCGGTAGAGTATGCGGCGGCGGTGGCAAATGCGGTGAAGCAGAGTGCTTCAGGGGTTTCGCGGGGCTTGGCTGGTGCGGCGATTGCGATGTTGGCGGATGGGACGATGGATCGTTTGATTGCGGCGAAGAGGGTGGAAGGGGCGAGGCGGCAGGCGGCGGCGCGGGAGTTGATGGAGGGGTTGGAGGTTAGTGCGGGACCGAATGCATGGCACTTGTGGGTGCGACTGCCTGAGGAGCTGGGGCCGGTCGAGGTGGAGAAAATTTGTGAGGAGAAGGGGTTGCTGGTGAGTGGGGGAAATTGGTTTGCGGCGCCGGGGACGGAGGTGCCGCGGGCGGTGCGGTTGGGGCTGGGGGGAGAGGTGGACTTTGAACGCGCGATGGAGGGGGTGGGGGTGTTTGTTGAGGTTGTGCGGGAGAGATAGAACTTCGGGGGGCCGTAGCTGCGTGCTGTTTTCACGAGGAGAGACGATGGGTGTCGCGGGGGGTACCCGAAGCCGGTGGGTGGTGCTGGGGCGGGTGGTGGTGTTCTTTGGGATTTGCGCGGCGCTACTGATGGTGGCTGCGCCGGTTTTGGCGAAGGTGCCGGGGCTGTGGTCGCAGGTGGTGCTGGGGGTGCTGACGAGCCTGGGGACGTATGCGGGGACGCGGCTGTTTCTGCGGTGGGATGGGGTGGGTCCCGGGGATGTGGGGGTCGCGGTGACGGGGCGAAGTTGGGCGCGGATGGTGGTGGGATTTGGGCTGGGGCTATTGCTGGTGGGGGCGCAGACGCTGGGGGTGCGAGCGACGGGTCACATAACGTGGGCGCGCACGGCGGCCGTTTCGTTTGAGCCTGTCGTGGTGGCGCTAATGGCTTATGTTGCGCTGGCTGCGCGAGAGGAGTTGGCGTTTCGCGGGTATCCGCTGCGCCGATTGGAGGGCGCGTTTGGGACGTGGGCGGCGCAGCTAGGTGTGGCGGCAGTGTTTGCGCTGGAGCATGTCGCGGGCGGGTATTCGTGGAAGAACGCGGTGTTGGGAGCGGCGGTTGGGTCGCTGCTGTTTGGAATGGCGGCGATTGCTACGCGCGGTCTGGCTGTGCCGATCGGGATGCATGCGGCGTGGAATTTTGGGCAGTGGATGTTGGGGGAGAAGGAGACGGCTGGGTTTTGGAGACCGGTGGTTGCGCGTGGCTATAACGCATCGGTCGACCACGCTGGGATGGTTGCGTACTTGATGGTGTTTGGGGCGGCGATCGTGGGGTTCTGGTTGGTGGGGCGGCGGCGGACGAGTCAGGACGGCGTGAACTAGTTGGCTAGGAAGTCGTCCAGAACTTGCAGGTATTTTTCTGGTTCTTCGTAGGAGGGTAGGTGGCCGCTCTGCTCGAAGAAGACGATCTTCGCGTTGGGGATGGCTTTGTAGATGCGCCAGGCGGTTAGTGGGGCTACGTTCATGTCGTAGCGGCCGTTGATGACCAGCGTGGGGAAGTTGAATTTGGCGAGGGCGGCGGTGTAGTCGACGGTGGGGTTGGCCTTGGCGATGGCTTCGCTGGTGGAGGGAGAGAAGCCGAGGTCGGGGGCGTTGGCCATGTAGTGGGCTAGCTTTTCGGGGCTGTAGAAGATCATGCTGAAGTGGTCGCGGAGGGATTGTTGCGCCTGGGCTTCGGGAGAGGCGGTGGAGGTTTTGGCGGCGGCGGCCTGGGCTTCGAGCTTGTCGGGGAAGACTTGCGGGAAGAGGTGGACGATGGTGTTCCAGGAGGCGAGGCCGTCGGAGATGATGAGCTGGTGGACGTGCTCGGGGTGTGCGGCGGCGTAGGCGATGACGAGGAGACCGCCGTAGGAGTCGCCGCAGAGATCGATCTTGTCGAGGTGGAGGTGGTCGCGGACAGCGTCGAGGTCAGAGACCTGGGCGTCCATGGTTTGCGCGGCGGAGGGGTTTGTGAGAGGCGAGGCGCCGGTGCCGCGCTGGTCGTAGAAGATAACCTGGCGGTGCCTGGCTTCGCGTTGCCAGAGGTCATTCTGGACCATGTAGATGTGGGAGAGGCCAGGGCCTCCATTGACGGCGAAGATGGGGGTGGTTTTCTGCGGGGTGCCGTAGACCCAGTAGGCGAGCTCGACGTCGGCGGTGTGGACGTGGCCGGTGGGCGGGATCACGGGCATGGGGGTTTGCGCGGCGAGTGGAAAGGCGAGTGCGAGTGTCAGAAGGAGAGATTTCATTTTTGGCTCCGATGGGGATTGTCGCCTGCCCCCCTTAGCGACGATGAAACCGTCGCGAAGATGGGGCACCCGGATGTGGCCTGCTACTCGGCGGATTCTCCGTGGGGTTGGGGTTCGGTGGTGGTTTCCTGGGTGGGCTTTTGGGGGCGCATGAGGGGGAAGAGCATTACGTCGCGGATGGTGCGCGAGCCGGTGAGGACCATGGTTAGGCGGTCGATGCCGATGCCTTCGCCGGCGGTGGGGGGAAGGCCGTAGCCGAGGGCGCGGACGTAGTCGTAGTCGACTTCGGCCATGGCTTCGGCGTCACCTCGCTTGCGGTCGTCGAGCTGGGACTGGAAGCGGCGGAGCTGGTCGTCGGGGTCGTTGAGCTCGGAGAAGGCGTTGCCGAGTTCGAAGCCGCCGATGTAGAACTCGAAGCGCTCGACCCAGTCGGGCTCGTCGGGCTTGATCTTGGAGAGCGGGCTGACGGCGAGCGGGAAGTCGTAGATGATGGTGGGCTGGAGGAGGTGCTCTTCGGCGAGGGCTTCGAAGACGCCGGCGATGAGTTTGCCGAGGGCTGCGGAGGCGAGCTCCTTTGTGCCTGCGGGATCTTCCATGGCTTGCATGTAGACGGGCTCGGCCTGCTTGTAGACGGGCCATAGGGATGAGGCTTTGGTGGCGGCTTCTTTGCGCTTTTCGGGAGTTTGCGAGACGAGGGCGTCGTCCTCATTCTGCGTGGGACTGTTGTAGTACATGTAGAGATTGAAGACGGCGGGCATGGCGAGAGCGAGGTCGGTGAAGATGCCGTCGGTGGGAACGTGAGCTTCTTCTGGCCACCACTTGAGGATGGCTTCGCGCATGGAGAGGCGCGTCCACTTGCCGAGGTCGATGTCGTGGCCGTTGAAGTGGGTGAGGGTGGTGCCGTTGACGTCTTTGGCGACGGTGATGATGAGGTCCTGCGTGAGCGCCATCAGGTCGTGGTAGTTGGCGTAGGCCTGGTAGAACTCGAGCATGGTGAACTCGGGGTTGTGGGTGCGGTCGATGCCCTCGTTGCGGAAGTTGCGGTTGATTTCGTAGACGCGATCGAGGCCGCCGACGACGAGACGCTTGAGGTGTAGCTCGGGCGCGATGCGGAGGGTGAGCTGCATGTCTTCGGCGTTATGGTGGGTGGTGAAGGTGCGCGCGGTGGCTCCGCCGGCGATGGTGTGGAGCATGGGAGTTTCGACTTCGAGATAGCCGTGGGTGTCGAAGTAATGGCGGACGGAGCGGAGGATGGCAGCGCGCTTGACGAAGACGTCGCGGACTTCGGGGTTGGTGAAGAGGTCGGCGTAGCGCTGGCGGTAGCGGATCTCGATGTCTTCGAGGCCGTGGAATTTGTCGGGGAGCGCGAGCATGGCTTTGGAGAGGAAGGTGATGGGAGCTGCGCGCACGGCGGGGGCTTTGATTCCTGAGGAGAGCTCATGGGCGGGCAGGACGATGGGGGCGGCGTGGAGGGTGAGCTCGCCAGTGCGGGTGCGCATGAGGTAGCCGCGGACGCCGATGTGGTCGCCGAGGTCGAGGAGCTTGTAGAGGCTGAAGAGGTCTTCGCCGACATCGTCTTTGCGGACGTAGATCTGGAGGCGCTGGCCGTGCTGCTGGATCTGCGCGAAGCCGGCTTTGCCCTGGACGCGGATGGCCATGATGCGGCCTGCGACGGCGGCTTCGATGTGCATGCTCTCGAGCTCTTCGGCGGAGAGGTGTTCGCCGAGGGCGCGGAGCTCGGGGACAGAGGTGGTGGAGGCGAAGCAGTTGGGGTATTTGGCTTCGTAGTCGGAGAGCGAGGGGTCGGCGGCGCGGGCGAGAGCTGAGATCTGATCGAGCTTTTCGCGGCGAAGCTGATAGAGGTTTTCTTCGAATTGACTGTCGTACTGGGGCACGATGCGGCTCGTTTCAGGGTTGGATGTCGAGGCTTCAGTATAGAAGGACAGGGATTGGGGATCAGGGATGAGGGATTAGAAATGCAGCGGGGGTGCCTGGGGTGGTATGGTTTGGGTCGATGGCCGATGACGGACAAAACGGGAAGAAGGGCGGGACGCTGCATGACCTGGTGAAGGCTGAGTCGATGATTCAGCTCGCGCTGGTGCTGCCGGCGGCCTGCCTGATTGGCGGCCTGGGCGGTGCGGCTTTGGATAAGCATTTCCATACCGGGTGGATGGGTGTGACGGGAATTCTGCTGGGGGCGGCGGCGGGGTTTTATCAAATTTATAAGACGGCTTCGCGGTATATGAAGCGGGACCAGTAGTGGATAGGGAAGAGGGATCGGCTGTGGCAGGTTTGGAGGGATTTACCGACGCGGATGTGCGGGCGACGCTGGTGCGAACCCTGCGGCTGCTGGCGGTTTTGACGGTGGCGGGAATGGCGTTGGTAGGGTGGAAGCTGGGGTGGCGGAGCGCGGTGCTGCTGCTGGTGGGAGCGACGATTTCGGGGTCGGGATTGTGGGAGTGGATGCGGCTGATGAGTGCGGTAATGGAACGGATGGATGCAGGCCGGAAGGCGAGCCCGATGGGGCTGGTTTTGACGGGCTTCTTCGTGCGGCTGGGGCTGGCGATCGGGGTGCTCTATGTTAGTCTTAAGTATCTAAATGGTTCCGTAATTGCGCTTGCTGTGGGACTCGGATTGGGCATTGCTGCGCTCACGTTCGAGGCTATCAAGATGGCCAGAGCATGGACGGTCTAGCAGGATTTTGAACTTGAACCCTGGGTTGCGCAGGTCGCAGCCGGCAGTTGATTTGTGTGTTTTGACTATGCCTCCTCAAATACCTCTTACGAGCTTTCTGAATCACTACCTGGCTGGGCCTGTCGACAAGATGCTGGCGCTGCTGCATGTTACGCCGCACTATCCGCAGGCTCCGATCACGAATGCCGTGGCGGTTGAGGCGCTGGTGTTTGTTCTGCTGCTGGCATACTTTGTGGCGATCCGGATGACGCTGAGCGTTGAGAATCCGGGGCCGGTACAGCACCTTGCCGAGATGACGCATGAGTTTGTGTCGGGGCAGAGCGAGTCCATCATTGGCCACGGGTACGAGCAATTTACCAACTACCTGACGGTGCTGCTGCTGTTCATTCTGATCTGCAATTTGATTGGGCTGTTGTCGCCGTGGTTTGAGTCGCCGACTGCGGATGTGACGGTGCCGCTGGGCTTTGCGCTGGTCACGTTTGTGTACTACCACTACCACGGCGTGCGGGCGAATGGGCTTGGGTATATCAAGCAGTTCCTGGGACCGGTGTGGTGGCTGTATCCGCTGCTGTTCCCGATCGAGATCATCTCGCACCTGGCGCGCGTGCTGAGCCTCACGGTTCGTTTGTATGCGAATATTTTTGCGGGCGATCTGCTGATCCTGGCGTTCTTCTCGCTGATTCCGATTGGTATCCCGGTGCTGTTTATCGGGCTGCACTTTGGCGTGGATATTATCCAGTCGTATGTGTTTATGCTGCTGGCTACGATTTATCTGAGCCTGGCTGTGGCGCACGATCACTAAGGGCGAGGGTCCAGGGTTCAGGGACCAGCGTAGAGGGCGAGACTTTGAAATTCCCATAGGCGGGTGCTCCCTGCCTGTGGTGCGTACTACCGCCGATCCAGCGTGAGGGGGCCAGCACGGTGAGCCTCAACCACCCACTGGCGGCGAGATCAACGGGGGCATGGAGATGTAATGGCTAATGCAATGCGCGTGATGAAGTATGCATTTATGGCGATGGCGGCGATGCTTTTGGCGACGCCGGCGTTTGCACAGGCGGCTGGTGAAGCGACCAGCCCATGGACACCGATTGGTGCGGGTATTGGCATGGCGCTGGCAGCCGGGCTTTGCGGCCTGGGTCAGGGTCGTGCAACGGCTTCCGCTTCGGAGGCGCTGGCGCGTAACCCGGGAGCTCGTCCTGGTATCTTTACGTTCCTGATTCTTGGCTTGGCGTTTATCGAGTCGCTTGCGCTGTTCACGTTCGTCATCATCTTCCTGTATGTGAAGTAGGGAAGTGAGTAGTGATTCGTGACTAGTGGTTCGTGAAAGACGAAACGGCCTCCGCTTTGCGGAGGCCGTTTCTGTTGGTGAGGAGCTTGGGTTATTTGGTGGGGGTTGGGGCCGTGGGGGCCTGCGCGATGGTGGTGGGGGCGGCGCGCTGGGTCAGGTGCAGGATGTGGTTGGGGAGGATGCCGAGGAAGAGGGTTGCGAGGGCCGTGGCGGCTAGCGCGAGGCCGGCGGGCAGGGTTACGCGGCGGGTGATGGGGATGTCGGCGATGGTGTCGGTGTGGGGGCGGGCGTAAAGGGCGGCTAGCAGGCGGAGGTAGTAGAAGCAGGCTACTCCGGAGTTGGCCAAGCCTACGATGGCGAGCCAGGTGTAGCCTCCGTGGACGGCCGCGGAGAAGACGTAGAACTTGCCGAAGAAGCCGCCGGTGAAAGGGATGCCGATGAGCGAGAGAAGGAAGAAGGCGAAGAGGGCGGAGAGGACGGGGCGCTTGAGGGCGAGGCCAGTGAAGTCGTCGAGGGTGCGAAGTTTTTCGTCGAAGCCGGAGAGCTGGGTGAGGACGATGAAGGCTCCAACGTTCATGGCGGCGTACGCGGCGGTGTAGAAGCAGACGGTGGAGACGGCCTCGTTCTGGGCTGAGGTGAAGGCGACGAGCATATAGCCGGCGTGGGCGATGGAGGAGTAGGCGAGGAGGCGCTTGACGTCGGATTGGAGGAGCGCGCCGAGGTTGCCGATGGTCATCGAGAGGACGGCGAGGATCGCGATCATGAGAACCCAGTGGTCGCGATACATTGGGGTGGCGTTGAAGAGGAAGCGGAGGAGAACGGCGAAGGCTGCGGCCTTGGGGGCGGTCGACATGAGGCCGACTACGGGGGCGGGGGCGCCCTGGTAGACGTCGGGTGTCCAGACATGGAAGGGGGCGGCGGAGACTTTGAAGCCGAGGCCGATGAGGACCATGGCTACGGCCAGCCAGCCTAGCAGCGGGGTTGCCGTGGTTGCGAGGCCGGCGGCGATGGCGGCGATGCTGGTCGAGCCGGTGGCTCCGAAGCAGAGGGCGATGCCGTAAAGGAAGAAGGCTGTTGCGAAGCTGCCGAGGAGGAAGTACTTGATGGCGGATTCGGAGGCGGTGGCGCGACCTTTGCGGAAGCCGGCGAGGATGTAGGTGGAAATGGAGGAGATTTCGAGGCCGATGAAGACCATGAGGAGCTCGACGGAGGAGGTCATGAACATCATGCCGGTGGCGCCGAAGAGGACGAGGGCGAAGTATTCGCCGGCGTGGGTGATTTCGGTGGGCTCGAAGTAGTCGAGTGAGGCCAGCAGGGAGACGAGGACGATGCTGGCGATGAGGAGGTGGAAGAAGACGGAGAAGGCGTCGATCTGGATGGTGCCGGAGAAGGCGGTGAACTGGCCGCTGGCGGGCAGGGTGGAGAGAGGGCCGGTGGCGGGGCGGAGGGTGTCGGCAAGGTGGAGTTGGTAGAGGGCTGCGAGGCCGGAGGCTGCGGTGCCGAGGATGGCGAGCCACCCGAGGGGCTTGCGGGTGCGGCCGGGCGCGATGAGGGGTTCAAAGAGCATGATGAGGACGCCGGTGAGGGCGAGGATGAGCTCGGGGAGGAGAGCGAGGAGGTTGGTGGGCATTAGCGGACCTCCTTCGCTGCGGCTACTTGAAATCCGATGCTGACTCGGCAGCCGCCCGGATGGTCGAGACACCAGCGGCCGAGCTCCTGGTTGTTGACGCTGTAGGCGTTGGTCTGGGTGTTCTTGTACCAGCCGGGAGCTATCTCGACGACTTTGCCTGCGGTGGCGGCGCCGTAGGTATCGATGGCACGCATCCAGAGGGGAGAGGCTACGCCCATGACGAGGAAGAGAGCGGCGAAGGGCCAGAGCTCGAGGTGTTCGCGGGCGGTGAGGTCCCAGCCGGAGACTTCGTCGGGGCGAACGCCTAGCTTGCCGTAGAAGACTCGCTGGATCATCCAGAGGAGGTAGGACGCGCCGAAGATGACGCCGGTGGCCGCGAGGACGGTCCAGAGGATGTGGTGGGCGGCGATGGATTGCATGGAGCCGGAGAGGATGAGGAACTCGCCGACAAAGCCGTTGAGCATGGGGAGGCCGGCGGCCGCGAGGACGGTGATGACGAACATCGTGACCATCCAGGGATGACGTGTGGCGAGGCCGCCGTAGTCACGCATGTCGTAGGTGCCGTAGCGCTCGTAGAGCAGGCCGAGGAGAACGAAGAAGGCGGCGCCGATGAGCGACTCGTTGAGGATCTGGAAGACGCCGCCGTCGAGGCCGAGGACGGTGAAGGTGAAGATGCCGAGGATCACGAAGGAGACGTGCGCGAGAGTGGAGAACGCGGCTAGTTTCTTGAGGTCGGTCTTGATGAGTGCGATCAGCGAGCCGTAGACGATGCCGATGGCTCCGAGGCCTATGAGGACGGGGGCTACGTGGCGAGACTGATCGGGGAAGATGCCGAAGCTGAAGCGCAGGATGGAGTAGAGCCCGAGCTTGCCGGCGAGCACCATGACGGCGGCGGTGGGGGCTTCAGCCACTGCGTCCTGCAGCCAGCCATGGAGGGGGAAGACCGGGACTTTGACGGCGAAGGCTACGAGGAAGGCGATGGAGCAGAGAAGCAGCGCTGTGGGTGTTGCGGCCAGGTGGTGCGAGATCGCGAGGGCCTGGATGGTGGGGAGGTCGAAGGTGCCGGTGAGGTTGTAGAGCCAGAGGATGCCGACGAGCAGAATTGCGGAAGGGATGAAGGTGTAGAGGAAGTACTTGATGGCAGCCCGGCGGCGGTTTTCGGTGCGGCCGAAGGTGGCGATGAGCAGCGTCATCGGGACGAGCGAGAGTTCCCAGAAGCCGTAGTAGAGGAAGAGGTCGAGGGCGGCGAAGATGCCGAGCATGGCGACCTGCTGGAGGAGGAAGAGGGTGTAGAAGAGCTTGGTGCGGGTGTGGATGACGTTCCACGACGCGAGCACGCCGATGGGGGCTAAGAAGGCGGCGAGGACGATGAGCCACATGCTGAGGCCGTCGACGCCGAGGTGGTAGCGAATGTTGGGCGACGGGATCCAGGATAGGTTCTGTTCGAACTGGAAGGTGCGCGGGGCGGCGTGGTAGTTGAAGTGGCTCGGGAGATGGAGGGTAAGGAGGAGGGTGAAGAGGGAGATGATGAGGGCGCCGATGGCATGGCGCTTGCTCCCCGTTTGCTCCGCGCTGCCTTCTCTTTCTGGGATGAGGGCGAGCAGGATCGCGCCCGCTAGCGGGGTGGCGATGATGAGCGTCAGGATGATCGGGTCGAAGTTCATTGGATCCTGTGGTGGTTAATGGGGCAACCGGTAGTGACCGAAGAGGACGATGGCGATGACGACTGCTGCGCCGGCGGCTAGCCAACCGGCGTAGGAGCGAATGTTTCCTGATTGAATGCGGCGGGCCAACCAGCTGCCGCCGCGGGCGGATGCGCCAAGACCGGCGCCGGTTCCCTGGATGATGCCTCCGTCAATCAGGCCGTTGAGCAGCAGGCGCGAGACGACGAGCAGGGGCGTGACGATGAAGCGGCCGTAGAGTTCGTCCACCCAGTATTTGTGGTCGAGGAGGGAGTAGAGGCGGCGGAAGCGGGCGGCGAGGGCGGCGGCGGTACCCGGCTTGTAGCAGTAGAAATACCAGGCGATCAAGGCGCCGGTGAGCGCGACGAGGAGGGAGATGCAGGCGTCCACGCGCTCCATGAAGAAGTGCTGCGGGTTCGCGGCGAGGTTCGTACCGGCGTTGAAGACGGGGGCGAGGAAGTGGTTGAACTCATTGTGGCCGCCGAGGGCTTCGGGGATGCCTACCCAGCCGCCAATGAGCGAGAGGATGGCGAGGATGATGAGGGGGAAGGTCATGATCCAGGGCGACTCGTGGACGCCGTGGGCGTGGGCTGCGTGGGTGGGTTCGGGTTCGGCTTCAAGCACGAGGGTCGAGGTCTTGCTGGCGTGGACGGCGGCCAGGTGATTGGCGTGGAGGTCGGGGGCATGGCTTGTGCCGTGTTGGGCTTCAAAGCGGGAGTCGCCGAAGAAGGTCTTGAACCAGAGGCGGAACATGTAGAAGGAGGTGAGGCCGGCGGTGAGGAGGCCTACGAACCAGAGCAGGACGTGGAGGTGGTTGGGCGAGTTGAGGGTGTCGTAGAGGATCTCGTCCTTGGAGTAGAAGCCGGCGAAGGGGAAGATGCCGCAGATGGCGAAGACGCCGGCGGACATGGTCCAGAAGGTGATGGGGATGCGCTTGCGGAGGCCGCCCATGTTGCGCATGTCCTGTTCGCCGGAGAGAGCGTGAATGACGCTGCCGGCGGCGAGGAAGAGGAGACCCTTGAAGAAGGCGTGGGTCATAAGGTGGAAGATGCCGGCGGCGTAGTCTCCAACTCCACAGGCGAGGAACATGTAGCCGAGCTGCGAGACGGTGGAGTAGGCGAGGACGCGCTTGATGTCGTGCTGGACCATGCCAATGGTGGCGGCGAGGAGGGCGGTGGCCGCGCCGATGCAGGCGACTACGGTGAGGGCGGCGGGGGAGTGGTCGAAGAGGACGTGGCAGCGGGCGACCATGTAGATGCCGGCAGTGACCATCGTGGCCGCGTGGATGAGGGCGGAGACCGGGGTGGGGCCTTCCATGGCGTCGGGCAGCCAGATGTAGAGGGGGATCTGTGCGGACTTGCCGGTGGCTCCCAGGACGAGGAGAAGGGCGACGGCGGTAAAGAAGCCTCCAGTGAGGGGGCTGGCGGCGATCTGCGCGAAGACGGTGTTGAAGTCGAGCGAGCCGTAGTGGGCGACCATGAGGAACATGGCGAGGAGGAAGCCGAAGTCGCCGATGCGGTTGACGATGAAAGCTTTCTTTCCGGCGTTCGCGGCGCTGTCCTTGGTGAAGTAGAAGCCGATGAGCAGGTACGAGGCGAGACCGACGCCTTCCCAGCCTACGAAGAGAAGGAGGAAGCTGGAGGCAAGGACGAGCACCAGCATGAAGAACATGAAGAGATTGAGGTAGGCGAAGAAGCGCCAGTAACCTTCTTCGTGCGCCATGTAGCCGACGGAGTAGATGTGGATGAGGAAGCCTACGCCCGTGATGACGCCGAGCATGATGAGGGTGAGGTGGTCGACGGTGAAGGCGAAGTTGACGGCAAAGCCGGATACGGCGATCCAGGGACGGCTGATGACGGAGAGCGCTAGCGGCGCGTCCGCGGACTTCATGTAGATCCAGAGCTCGGCGACGATGAGGGCGGGCGCGAGGGTGAAGAGCAGGGCGATGGTCGCGACGAGGGCGCGGGGCAGCTTGCGGCCGATGGTTCCGTTGAGGAGGAAGCCGGCGAAGGGAAGGATCGGGATGAGCCAGAGCAGTTGAGGATTCATATCGAGATGCGAGGTGCGAGGTGCGAGAGTCGAGACGTTAGCGCTAGTTCTTGAGTAGATCTACCTGGTCGACGTTGAGGGTCTGGCGCACCCGGAAGAGCGCGATGATGATTGCGAGGCCGACGGCGGCTTCTGCTGCGGCGACGACCATAACGAAGAAGACGAAGATCTGGCCGGAGACCTGGTGCCACATGTGGGCGAAGGCTACGAAGGTGAGGTTGACGGCGTTGAGCATGAGCTCGATGGACATGAAGATGGTGATGACGTTGCGCTTGATGAGGAAGGCCGCGATGCCGATGCAGAAGAGCACCGCAGCGAGGATGAGGTAGTAGGCGATGGGAACCATGCTTAGTGTCTCCCCAGCTTCTTAACCAGGATGACTCCGACGACGCCGCCCAGGACGAGAAGCATCCATGCAGTCGAGAGAACATAGAAACCGCCACAGGGAATGGTCATGGTTAGAGCTCCTTTCGTGCGAGAACTACAGCGCCGAGGATGGCGACGAGGATGAGGATGGAGGTGACTTCGAAGGGAAGAAGCAGCGAGGTGAAGAGGGTATGCGAGATCTCGGAGATGTTGGAGACGGCGTTGGAGAGATAACCGCCGAGGGGAGTAGAGCCGAGGTGGTTGCGCTCGGAGAGGAAGACAAAGCTGAGCAGGCAGAAGATGGCGGCGGCGCCGGGGATGCCGGCGATGTAGGCGATCTTTGAGCCGTGGGAGCGTTCTTCTTCGCCAGCGTTGAGCAGCATGACGACGAAGATGAAGAGCACCATGACGGCGCCGGCATAGACGATGACCTGGGCGGCGGCGAGGAATTCGGCTCCAAGGGACCAGTAGAGGACGGCGAGGGACATCATGACGACCACGAGCGAGAGCGCGGAGTTAATGGGATGGCGCTGGAAGAGGAGATTGAGAGCTCCTGCGACCGCCAGCAGACCGAAGATGAGGAAGAGGGCGATTTCCATCGGGGACTTTCTAACTCCAACGTGCGGGCATTCGCGTCCGGAGAGTGCGTGTGCGTGGTGTTGATTCGTCGTGATTGTAAATGGATTGCATTCGTTTATCCGTGATTTGCAAGCGTTATCCGTGATATGTGAGCGCTAGAGCTGTGGCGAGGATATTGACCATGGCGACCGGTAAGAGAAACTTCCAGCCGAAGCCCATGAGCTGGTCGTAGCGGAAGCGGGGAAGGGTGCCGCGCACCCAGATATAGAGCAGGAGGAACGAAAAGACTTTGGCGACGAACCAGAAGATGGAGAAGAGCGCGGTGGCGATGGCGCCGGAGGCGAAGCCGTCGAAGAGATGGCCGAAGGGGCTGGAGGCTCCGCCGAGGAAGAGCAGCGTAGCGACGCAGGAGACGGTGATCATGTTGGCGTACTCGGCCATAAAGAACATAGCGAACTTCATGGAGGAGTACTCGGTGTGATAGCCGGCGACGAGCTCGGACTCGGCCTCGGAGAGATCGAAGGGCGAGCGGTTGGTTTCGGCGTAGGCGGCCATGAGGTAGATGAAGAAGGCGATGAACTGGAAGCCGCCGAAGAAGTTCCAGGAGCGGGCGCCGTGCGCGGCCTGGGAGTTGACGATGTCGCGCAGGGAGAGCGACTGGGCGCGGAGGACGACGCCGACGAGTGAGAGACCGAGGGCGAGCTCGTAGCTGATCATCTGCGCGGTGGAGCGGAGGGAGCCGAAGAGCGAGTACTTGCTGTTGGAGCTCCAGCCGGAGAGCGCGATGCCGTAGACGCCGATGCTCGTGACGCCGAGGATGACGAGCAGGCCGATGTTGAGGTTGGCGATCTGGAAGAGGTCGACTCCGTGCACCATGGTGACGGCGCCGAAGGGGACGACGGAGATGGAGATGAGCGCGCAGCCGAGGGCGATGATGGGCGCGAGGATGAAGAGGGGGCGCTCGACGGCGAGGGGCATCATGTCTTCCTTGAGGAAGAGCTTAAGGCCGTCGACGAGTGGCTGCGCGAGTCCGAAGGGGCCGACGCGGGAGGGTCCCCAGCGATTCTGGAGGCGGCCAAGAACTTTGCGCTCGAGCAGGACCGTGTAGGCGACCGACATCAGTGTAATGACGAGCACGATGGCGATCTTGACGATCGTGAGGAGCAGGAAGATTTCGAAGTTGTTCAGGTGGCTCATCGGATCGCTATCAATTCTCAGTCGGCAGAGGCCAGGTGGTCGGCTACTTCGGTGGATTGGTGGCGCTGGACGTCCTGCAGCATGGGCGAGTAGCGGGTTAGGGAGCCAGAGGTGAAGAGAGTGTCAGAGCTGGGCAGCACGAGGTCTTTGCGATTGCTGATCTGAACGAGGCCGGAGGCGGCAGGTGTGATGTGCTGATCGTTGGCGCTGAGGAGCTGGAGACGCAGGAGCTTGTCGTAGCCGGGGACGAGGCGCTGGATCTCGTCGAGGATGGCGAAAGGGTCGAAGGGGCTGGTTTTGGGCTCGAGGTTGTTGGCGATCATCCAGACGCTGTGGCGGTCGGCTTCGCCGGACTGCGCGCCGCGGGACTGGCCCATGTCGGAGCGAAGGCCTTTGCCGAAGGGGACGAGGGTTTTGAGATCGTGGCCCATGTGGCCGGCGAGGCGAACGATGAGCTCGAAGTCGGAGCGGGTACCTGCGCGGTCGGCTGCTTTGCTGACGAGTTGGAGGTCGCCGTAGGAGTTGGTTACGGAGCCGGATTTCTCGTAGAGGTTGGCGGCAGGGAAGACCACGTCGGCGATGGCGGCCGTCTCTGTGAGGAAGAGATCCTGCACGATGACAAAGGTGGACTTGAGGGTGGCGGGGTCGATACCGTAGCGCTTGATGGGGTTGGAGCCGACGACGTAGAGGGCGCTGAGTTTTCCGGCGGCTGCGGCGTCGAACATGGCGAGCAGGTCGAGGCCCGCAGTGGCGGGGGTGTTGTGCTCGGCGGCTAACGCGGAGTTGGTGACGGGTTGGTAGCCGGGGAGGACGTCGGGGAGCAGGCCCATGTCGGAGGCGCCGCGGGAGTTGGCGTAGTCGGCGAGCAGGGCGAATTTCGCGTTGGGGAGAGACTTGATGAGATTGGCGAGTTCGCCGCCGCGGACTTCGTTGCCTACGACGACGACGAGATTTTCTTCGGCGTGGAGGGCGGCGCGGAAGCTGGAGAGCTCGTCGGCCTGGGCGACGATGGAAGCGGCTTCGGCGGAGGCGTCGTCGCCGGCGAGATAGGAGGCTAGAGCACCGTAGCCGAACTGCTGGACGCGGAGGAAGGCCTTGGCCTGGCGGCGAAGTTTGATCTCTTCGTGATTGGCGATGTAGATGCGGGCCTTATTGTGGCGAACGTTGGTGCGGATGTTCCAGGCTGTAAGGGGGGCCTGGTTGGTGGGGTCGCCGCCCACGAGGAGGATTGCGGGGGACTTTTCGAGGTCGCGCTGGGAGGCGAAGCGACCGGTAGTTCCCTGGAGCGACGTGGCGAGGGTGACGAAGTCGGCGGTGCGGTGGTGGTCGATGTTGTTGGTGCCGATGACGGTGCGGGCGAACTTCTGGAGGAGGAAGTTTTCCTCGTTGGTGGTGCGGTTGGAGCCGATGACTGCGATGGAGTCGGGGCCGCGCTCCTGGCGGAGATCGCGAAGGCGCGTGCCGGCGAAGGTCAGGGCTTCGTCCCAGCTGACGGGGGTCAGCTTGCCGTCTTTGCGGACGAGGGGCGAGGTGAGGCGCTCGATGTTGTTGGCGAAGTCGAAGGCGTAGCGGCCCTTGTTGCAGAGGAAGTCGCCATTCATTCCGGACTTGTCGCGGTTGTCGCCGCGGACGATTTCGCTGCCGTCGGTGACGGAGCGGACGCCTAGGGTGGTCTTGCAGCCGTCGCCGCAGTGGGTGCAGACGGTTCCGGTGTGGTTCATCTCCCAGGGGCGGGTCTTGTAGCGGTAGGTGCCGGAGGTGAGCGCGCCTACGGGGCAGGCGTCGATGCACATGCCGCATTGTTCGCAGTCGAGCTGGGCTAGCTCGGTGCCGTTTTCGACTACGCCGGAGAGATGTGCGGGGATGTTGGGCGCGATGATGGAGCTGGCTCCGCGGTTGGCTACGCCGAGGGCGAAGATGTCCATGCCTTCGCCGCACATGCGGACGCAGCGATAGCAGAGGATGCAGCGAGGGCGATCGAAGTAGACCACGGGCGACCACTTCTGTTCGTCGCGGTGATTCTTGGGCTCGGCGTAGAAGCTGTCAGCGGCACCGTACTTGAAGGTCATGTCCTGGAGCTCGCACTCGCCGCCGGCATCGCAGACGGGGCAGTCGAGGGGATGGTTGCCTAGGAGAAGCTGGAGGGTGGCCTTGCGGGCCTGGGCGATCTCGGGGGATTCAGTGGTAACGTTCATGCCCTCGGCGACCGGGGTGGTGCAGGCGGTCTGGAGCTTGGGCATTTTTTCGATGCGGACAACGCACATGCGGCAGGCGGCCTGGAGGGAGAGGCCTGGGTAGTAACAGAAGGCGGGGATCTCGATGCCGTGGGACTTGCAGGCGTCGATGAGGAGCGTGCCTGCGGGGGCGGTGAGGGTCTTGCCGTCTACGATGAAGGTTACGTCAGCCATGGGCTAGTGGGCTCCTGCGTGTTCGGGTTCGCCTACTGGTTGGATCTGGATGAGGGGGTTGGCGGGGCGGGCGCCGGCTAAATATTCTTCGAATTCGCTGCGGAATTTCTTGACGAAGCCGAGCGTGGGCATCGCGGCCGCGTCGCCAAGCGGGCAGAAGGTGCGGCCCATCATGTTGTCGGCGATGTACTGGACGTTGTCGATGTCTTTTTTTGTGCCGCCGCCCGCGTGGAAGCGGGTGAGGGTCTTCTTGATCCAGTCGGTGCCTTCGCGGCAAGGGATGCACCAGCCGCAGGACTCGTGCTGATAGAAGCGGATGGTGCGGAGGGCGAACTCGACGATGGAGACGGTTTCGTCGAGGACCACGATGCCGCCGGAGCCTAGCATGGAGCCGGCTTTCGCTAGCTGATCGAAGTCGAGGCCGATGTCGATCTCGTCGGCTTTGAGGACGGGGCAGGAGGCGCCGCCGGGGACCACGGCTTTTAGCTGCTTGCCGTCCTTGATGCCGCCGGCTACGTCGTAGATGGCCTTGCGGAGGGAGTAGCCCATGGGGAGTTCGTAGACGCCGGGGCGTTCTACGTGGCCGCTGATGCCGAAGAGACGCGTGCCACCGTTGCGCTCGGTGCCGATTTTGGCGTAGGCCTCGCCGCCCATGAGGAGGATGTGCGGGGCGTTGGCGATGGTTTCGGCATTGTTGATTACGGTGGGGCCGCCGTAGAGGCCGACGACAGCCGGGAAGGGCGGGCGGATGCGCGGGATGCCGCGCTTGCCTTCGAGGGACTCCATGAGGGCGGATTCTTCGCCGACCTCGTAGGCGCCGGCGCCGGTCTGGGTGATGATGTCGAAATCGACGCCCTGATTGCCGAAGATGTTTTTGCCGAGGAAGCCTTTGGCGTACGCGTCGGCTACGGCCTTCTCCATGATGTTGAGGAGGTATCGATATTCTCCGCGAAGATAGATGAAGCCCATCTTCGAGCCGACGGCGAGGCCGGCGATGATGGTGCCTTCGATGATGGAGTGGGGGTCTTCGAGGAAGATCAGGTGATCTTTGCAGGTGCCGGGCTCGGACTCGTCGCCGTTGACGAGGATGTATTTGGGTTTTTCGGAGACCTTGGGGACGAAGGACCACTTCATGCCGGTGGGGAAGCCGGCGCCGCCGCGGCCGCGGAGGCCGGAGGCTTTCATGGTGTTGATGATCCACTCGGGGCCTTCGGCGATGGCCTTCTGGGTGGCTTTGTAGCCGTCGAGCTCGATGTAGCGGTCGATGTTGGTAGCGCCCAGGCCGAAGCGTCTGGAGAGAACCTTGACTTCATCGGGATGTGAGGCGAGTGTTGGCATTTTGATTTCTTAACCTTGAACTTCCAGTTTACGCGATTTCTGCTGCAGCACTCGTGACGGTGCGGCTTCCGGGAATCGCGGGATGACTTGGCTTGCGGCGGAGGAAATACTCCTCGAAGGTATAGCGCGAGAGGGCGGCGACAGCGATGGACAGCGCAGCTTCAACGAGAAAGCGAAGGACGAGCTGGGGAAAGAGATTGGAGGCTCGGAGGTGCCAGTGGGCGTTGACCAGGGTAAAGAGGAAGGGGTGACAGAGGTAGAGGCCGTAGCTGATTTTGGCGAGGAATATCAGGGGACGGCATGCGAGAGGGGCGGCGATTCCGGGGTGAAGAAAGGCGAGCAGTACGAAGCCGGAGAAGCCGAAGAGCCAGGGCTCGAGGTAGGTGGCGTTGGCGAAGTTGACGAGCGTGGGGTTGTTGGGGGAGGGAAGAAGATGTTGGAGGGCGAAGAGGGTCCCACCCAGGAGCAGGAGCGCAGCAACCGTGCGGTGGAGGCGCGGGCGGAGATGCTGTAGCCGCGCGGCGATGGCGAGGAGGGCTCCTGCAGCGAAGAAATCGGCGACAGCCCAGGTCTTGAAGCGGATGTCTTGTACGAAAGACGGGCCGTAGAGCAGGACGAAGCGGAGGATGGGTGTTAGCAGAACGATGGCGGCGCAGAGAAGAGTGAAGCTGCGCGCAGAGAGCTTACGGATGATGAACGGCCAGACGAAGTAGAACTGCTCTTCGACGGAGAGCGACCACAGGGCCGAGTATTCGCTCGAGGCGCCGAGCAGCCGGGGCATGTTGCAGAGACAGAGCAGGCAGACGGAGAGGTAGCGCGCGGTGATGGAGTGGGTGAAGAAAAGTACGGCCACCATCAGCAGGTAGGCGGGGGCGATGCGCAGGACGCGGCGGAGATAGAAGTTGCGGAAGTAGTCGGGCTGGGTGCGGCTATCGAGCAGGATGCCGGTGATGAGGAAGCCGGAGAGGATGAAGAAGAGATGGACTCCCATGTGGCCGAAGCGGAACAGGTATTCGAGGCTGAGAAGGGCGTGAGACGTGCTGGCCAGGTAGGGTGTCTGGTCGGCGACAAAGCCGTGATCGAGGAGAACCATGAGGATGGCGAGGCCGCGGGCGAGGTCGAGGCCGGGCATGTAGCGGAGGCTGGACGACGCGGGAGCGGAATGCGGATGGGAACGGGACTGCGGAGATGCGAGTAGCGTCGTCTCTGCGGTCGCGGGGTTCACAGGCTACTTGTTCTCACGGGCGCGGTAGGTGTCGAGGACGGCATCCATCTTGGCGGGGGTTAGGTCATCGTGGAAGTCGTAGTTTACCTGGACGGCGGGGGCCCAGCAGCAGGCGCCGATGCACTCGACTTCTTCTAGCGAGAAGAGGCCGTCGGGGGTGGTTTGCTTGTGGCCGATGCCGAGGGTGTGCTTGCAGTGGTCGAGGAGTTCGAAGCCGCCGCGAAGCATGCAGGAGATGTTGGTGCAGACCTGCACGTTGTACTTGCCGGCCGGGGCGGTACGGAGCATGGAGTAATAGCTGAGGACGTTACGAACGTCTAGTTCGAGAAGGTCGAGGCGCTGGGCGATCTCGGTGACGACGGGGTCCGAGATATAGCCGATTTCGTCCTGCGCGTAGAGCAGCATGGGGACTAAGGCCGAGCGCTTGATGGGGTAGATCGTGGCCAGCTTGTCGAAGCGGGCGGCGGTGGCGGGAGTGAAGATCGAGGTTGTGATGGTGGCCATGGACGTTGTCAGTTCTCAGTTATCAGATGTCAGTTCTTCGAGGTCAGGATCTCGCGGGCGAACTGTTCGGCGGCGAAGTCCATTTCCTGCTCGGGCTCGTGATTGATGGTGACGGTTCCGTTTTCGTTGAGGGTAAAGGGTTGTGGGGTTTGGCCGCTGTGTTGGAGGTCACTGGGGGTGAAGCGGAGCCAGCGATCGTTGACGCGGAGGGTGATTTCGTTGGCGCTTACTTCGACTACGGCGTGGTGGGTGCTGTTGAGGCCGTGGGCGGCTGCGTAGCTGCGGAGCATGGAGGCCCATGAGGTCCAGAGTTCGGTGTGGAGGTTTGAATCGATTGCTACCGCCATTGTTGCCCTAGGGACCAAACGTGGTCGAGGCACATTAGAAGTTCGGTCTGGGTCGTTCTCCAATTGATCGACCGTCCCCATTTGCTCGGCAGTTGCGTCTGCAGTTCCGCGAGATGGACCCGCACGTAATCCTCCGCGTCGGGAGCGTCAATCCAAAGCTGCAGTTTCCCTTCAAGCCAGATGCTGCGAGTCGGATACCCTTTGCTCTCTCGTTCGAAAGCGAAGCCGTGCTTTTGCGACCAGGCTTCGAGGGACGGATCTATTGCGACGTAATCTTCCTGATCGAAATTGGTCGGGATACCCATTAGCGATCGATGGCTCCGAGGACGATGTCGATGCTGCCGATTACAGCTACTACGTCGGCGATGAGGCGGCCTTTGCACATGGCTTCCAGGGCTTGCAGGTTGGCGAAGTCGGCGTTGCGCATGTGGACGCGGTAGGGTTTGGCGGTGCCGTCCGAGACTACGTAGTAGTTCATCATGCCGTGCGGTGCTTCGACCGAGCTGGTGGCTTCGCCGGCTGGGACCTGGAAGCCTTCGGTGACGATTTTGAAGTGATGGATGAGGGACTCCATCTGGGTCTTCATCTGCTCGCGGTCGGGGAGAACGATCTTGGGCGCGTCGGCGTTGAGGCGGGTGTCGTGGAGGTTGGCAAGGAGGTCGAGGGCCTGGTGGCAGATGCTGGTGGATTCGCGCATCTCCTGCATGCGGACGATGTAACGGGCCCAGACGTCGCCTTCTGTCGAGGTGGGCACGCTGAACTTGAATTTGTCGTAGCCGGAGTACGGCATGTCGCGGCGAACATCCCAGTCGACTCCGGAGGCGCGCAGGGGAGGGCCGGTGATGCCGAGAGCGATGGCGTCTTCGCCGGAGAGATAGCCGACACCCTTGAGGCGGCCGATCCAGATGGGATTGGCTTGCAGGAGACCTTCGTACTCCTCGATGTGCTTGGGGAAGGCGTTGAGGAACTTGCGGATGCGGTCGTAGATGTCGGCGGGGGGTTCGAGGGCGACGCCGCCGATGCGGATGTAGCTGGACATCATGCGCTGGCCGCTGATGGCTTCGAAGATGCGGAGGAGGTCTTCGCGCTCGCGGAAGCAATAGAGGAAGACGGTGAGGGCGCCGATGTCCATGGCGTGGGTGCCGAGCCAGACGAGGTGTGACTGGATGCGGGTGAGCTCGTTGAGCAGGACGCGGAGGTACTGGGAGCGCTCGGGGATCTCAAGGCCGAGGAGCTTTTCAACCGCCAGGGCGTAGGCGGTGTTGTTGGTCATCGGGCAGATGTAGTCGATGCGGTCGGTGAGGGGCGTGACCTGGGAGTAGAACTTGGCTTCGGCGGTTTTTTCGATGCCGGTGTGGAGATAGCCGATGTCGGGAGCGAGGGAGATGACGGTCTCGCCGTCTACTTCGAGGACGAGGCGTAGGACGCCGTGGGTCGACGGATGCTGCGGTCCCATGTTGAGGACCATGGTCTGGGAGGTGACGGGGTCGGAGCCGCGGGGATGGTGGTGCGAGGTGGACTCTTCGACTACGTCTTCGACGTCGGGAATGATGAGGTCTTCGGCGTTGCGGAAGCCGGCGAGGGTGGCGCCGGTGGAGTCGGTTACGGGCGGAGAACCCGCGGGCGCGTCGTTATAGGGGGTTTGGCGCGGGGCTTCTTCGAGGTCAGGCAGAGTGGAGTTGCTCATTAGCGGTATCCCTCGACGGGGTAGTCCTTGCGGAGCGGGTGGCCGTTCCAGTTGTCGGGCATCATGATGCGGGTGAGGCGGGGGTGGCCAGGGAAACGGATGCCGAAGAGATCGAAGACTTCGCGCTCGTAGAAGTTGGCGGCGGGCCAGATGGAGGTGATGGAGTCGATGCGGGGATCGTCGCCGGAGACGCGAACGTTGATGCGAATGCGCTGTTTGAGGCCCATGCTGAGGATGGAGTACGCGACCTGGAAGCGGGGTTCGGCGGGGTACCAGTCGACGCCGGTGACGTCCTCGAAGAAGTTATAGCCGGCGTCTTTGGCGGCCTGGGCGGCGGCGCGGATGTTCTCCGGAGCAACCTCGAGGGTGAGCTCTTTGCGATCCCACTTGGCGTCGAGGATTAGGTGCTGGAGGGCGCGGACGGCGGCGTGGTCGGCGAGGGCTTCGGAGACGGCTTGTTTGCCGAAGATGGCGTCGGAGGTTGCGGGGTTGGTAATGGGATCAGCCATAGGTTTCCTGAACGTACTCTGTACGGTCTATAGATCCGCTTTGTCGTTGGACCAGTTGAGGATGCCCTTCTTCCAGACGTAGAAGAGGCCGACGGCTACGAAGGCGAGATAGACCAGCATCTCCCAGAACCCGAACATGCGGGAGCCGGTGATGGCGGGGAGGCGGCGGTAGATAACGGCCCAAGGAAGGACGAAGACGGCCTCGACGTCGAAGAGGATGAAGAGCATGGCGACCATGTAGAACTTGACGGAGAAGCGGCCGCGCGCGTCGCCGACCGGATCCATGCCGCATTCGTAGGGGCTGAGCTTGGTACGGGAGCGCTTGTGCTTGCCGAGGAAGTAGGAAGCGGCGACCATGCCGGAGGCCACGCCGAGAGCGACGAGGAACTGAAGCGCCAGCGGAAGGTACTGCCAAATGTAGGGATTCGACGTCGTCATGGCTAGTTTTGAGTGTAGGAGCGGTGCGGTCAAGGGTCAAGTTGGCGCGCGCTCATCGGACATTTTGGCCGGGAATCGGATTCCCGAAACGGGTACTAGAAGAGAGATGCGTACCAGGCGATTACGGGTGCGCCGAGGATGGCGGCGACGAGGCCTCCGATGGCGAGGAAGGCGCCGAGCGGGAGGCGGGTGGTGGGGGTGGCCCGGCGACGTGCGATCAGGGTGACGGCGTAGAGGGCGCAGAGGATGAAGCCGAGGAAGATGGCGAAGGCGGCGAGCCAGAAGCCGAGGAAGGCGGTGATCATGGCGACGAGCTTGATGTCGCCGAGGCCGAGGCCCTCGCGGTGGCGGAAAGCCTTGTAGGCGAAGCGGATGAAGAGCAGCAGGCCGGCGGCGACGGTAATGCCGAGGAATCGGCCGAGGACGAGGTGCTCGGAGCCGGTGAGGATGATGTTGCCGTTGTCGATGGCGCCGCCGACACTGGTGAGGGGGTTGTGGCCGTGGAGGAGGAGGTCGTAAGCGTGGGGTGGGAGGGTTGCGGCGCGGGTGCAGAGGAGGAGGAAACCGACGAGGGTGCCGGTGAGGGTGAAGGCGTCGGGGAGGGTGTGGGTTTGCCAGTCCATGACGAGGAGGCCGATGAGGAGAAAGCCGAGGATGGCGAGCGCTGTGGCGTCGATCACGGTGGCGGCGACGGCGGGGGTTGAGAGCCCGGGCTTGAGCAGGGGGAAGGCGGTGCGGGCGGCGAAGGTGAGCCAGAGGGCGAAGGCGAGCTCGACGGCGGGATAGCGCGAGGAGATGGGGTGCTGGCAGTGGCGGCAACGCGCGCGGAGAAGTATCCAGCTGAGGAGCGGGATGTTGTCGTACCAGGAGATGGTGTGGAGGCAGAGGGGGCAGTGCGAGCGCGGCTTGCTGAGGCTGCGGTGCTCGGGCAGACGGGAGATGCAGACGTTGAGGAAGCTTCCGAAGAGCAGGCCGAGGAAGAAGGCGGGCAGTTCGAAGACGAGCGGCGTGGACATCAGATCAAGTATAGGGTCGTGCTGGCGCGCGATGCCCACCTTAGGCGCAAAGAACGCGCCGAAGGTGGGGCACCCGATTTGGGATGGCTAGAAGGGTAGGAGGAGCAACGGGATGACGATCCCGGCGAGCAGGAGTGCGGTGACGACGAGCTTGTTGCGCACGAACTTGTAGGACATGTAGAGGCCCGTGAGGGTCGAAGTGAAGAGACCGATGGCTATGAGGAGGAAAAAGATTTTCATGGGGAGATGGGATTTTTGCGGCGGCTCGGGTTGCTGTGGAGAAGCGGTGTCGGCGTGCTTGTCGGGCTTGGGGACGGCGTCGGGGCGTTGTTTGCGGACCGGGACAGTGGTGGTTTGCTTCTTGTGGAGTTGGGCGAGGGTGACGATCCAGGTGGGCGGCTTGTAGTCGCTGCCGCGGGTGGTTTCGTGAAGGCTGAAGGTCTGGAGGGCGCCGGTGAGCGCGAAGAAGAGCAGCGCGGGGGAGATGAAGATGCCAATGTAGAGATGGATCTGGCGAATGAGTTTCAGGATTTTGTGAGAAGCGCTCATAGGGATTGTGATCGATTCTAGCCGGATATATGCGTGGGACGGATGAAGTGTTTGTAAGGAAGTCAAGAGAGGCTAGAGTGGGGCAATGGAGTTTTTGAGATGGTTGCGAAAGAGCTTTGAACGGGTAGCGCCTCCGCTGGCTGCGATGCTGCCGGTGGTAGGGATTGCGCTGATGGCGATTGCTGCGGGATTTGCGGTGCGCTCGTGGAACTTTGCGCGGACGCGCGTGAGTGCTACGGCGACAATCACGGAGAATGTTTCGGGGTTCGCGAAGGAAGGGGGCGTGTCGTACACGCCGCGGTTTCGGTTTCGATTGCCGAGTGGGGAGTTGGTAACGGTGCAGGCTGCGGAGAGTACGGAGGAGATTGAGTTTCCCGCGGGAGAAACGGTGCCGGTGTTGTATCGCGCGGGCGATCCCCAGGGGGCGATCATTGCTACGGTGTGGCGCGCGTATGAGGGGGCGATTGTGTTTGGGGTGCTTGGGGTGTTGATATTCGATGTGGGGTGGGCGCTGCGGTTGATGACGAAGCAGAGAGCGGCATAGTTTTCGCTCTGAAATTTCGTCGTGCAAATGTTACCTTGCAGCATGGTGAAAAAAAGCTGGCCGCACATCATCGTGGCCTTACTTACCTGGGCCTTCCTCATCCAGTGCGCTGCGTGGATTGCGCTCTCGCTGGGGTTCGCCATTCGCAGCGCGGTGTTTGTGCATCGCAGCCTCTACACCTCGGGAACGATTACTGAGTTCGTTCCGATGCCAATCAATGACCGGTATAACTTGCTGTGTCCCCGCTTCAGGTTTTTGACGGGTGACGGTACGCCCCATTTCCATACATCGAATGCATGCTCTAGTTTGCCCGGCTTTAGGGTGGGGCAAACTGTTCCGGTTCGCTATGTGGAGGGAGAGCCGGACAGCGCGCGCATTGCCACCTTCTGGCAGATGTGGGCTTTGGCAGGTGGTTTTGGAATTGCGGCGGTTGTTGCGTGCGGGGTGGGGTTCTTCGGTCTAACGTATGCACGCAAACGCGACTGGACGATGAACCTGCTTTCCAGCTAGCGGCCAATGTGAATGCAGACCGACGGGTCGCGAGTCTAGCGCTCGAAGTGCAGGCGGATGCCGAAGATTCCGGGGACCGGGCCGCGATCTTTGTTGTAGGCGGGGTCGCCTGCAAATTGGTAGTCGACGGCGCCATGGAGGTACTTCGAGAATTTGTGGTCATAGTAGAGCTCAACATTTTTCTCGGGGCTGTAATTGAGAGCGCCGTCGCCGGTGAGGATGCCGATACCGCCGGCGGCGAGGTAGTCATGGGCAGCTTTCGAAAGGCCGCTGGTGATGAAGGCTGCGCCGATGACGTCGTCAGGCTGCTTCCACTTCTCGCCCTTGATGCTGGTCCCGAAGGTGGCTGTCCAGTTTGAGTCGGTGAACTCGAACGATTCGTTCTGGCCGCTGTTCCAGCCGATGCGGGTAAAGGCGCCGATGTTTTTGGTTATCTCCTGATCCGCGTTGAATCCGAGGCCCCAGGTGTTGCGCAGTGCGTGGGTATCGTCGATGCCGCCAGTCACGTCGTTGGCGCTGGCCAGAAACGCTGCGGCCGTGCCCCAGATAGCGAGGGTGGCGGGGTCATTGGCGAGAGCGATCGCGGCTCTGTAGCTGCCCATGTTGGCGCGATCGTCGAAGACGAGGAGGCGAACAGCTCCGGGATGTGTGTTGATGGCGTGACGGTGCTCAAGCTCGGTGACCATGCCCCAGTCATAGAAGATCTTGCCGTCGCCCGAGAGAGGTTCGGTGGGGAGTACGAGGTAGAGGCCTTCGGCAGTGAACTGGTTTCGATACTTCGACATCTGGAACCAGCCATAGCGGAGGGTCCAGTTAGGCCGGTTCCACTCGATTGCGATGCCGGTGGTGAAGCCGAGCGCGTCGGCAGGGTAATCGTATGCGGCGTTGGCCATGAGGGCCCAGTTCATGAACTGTCCGCGGGGATCATTGGAATATTGATTGTTGTCGAAGATGTCCTTAACACTCATGCGGCCGATGGTGATGGTGATGCGATTTGTATCCTGCTTGCCGCGAAGGGTGAGGAGGTCGTCGTCGACCGACTCCTGCTGGCCACCGAGATTGATGGTGGTGCGCGTGAAGAACCGTGCGACGGCGAAGTGGGGGTAGCGGACTCCTACTTTGAAGGCTTCGCCATCGGGAAAGTCGGCCATGCCGTAGGTGTTGTTGAGGCCATAGCCCTGCCAGAACAGTGCGTCGACGTGAAACTCGGTGTTCGGGAACAAGCGATAGCCGAAGTAGACGTCGGCCGATTCGGTCTCGCGCGCCTGACCCTGGGTGGGGAGGCTGCTGCCGGTTCCGTAGACCAGGTAGGCGGGGTTGGAGTATTGGGCGGAGAAGGAAGCATAGGCCATGTCGGTGAAGGTGTATTGGGCGTGGAGGTTGTAGGTTTGGGGCGGCCCCTGGGACGTGTCCTCGGTTGCCGAAGGGGTGTTGTGTGCAGGGCTGGTCGCGGGCGCCTGCGCTGCGGGAGTCGATAATTGGGAAGCTTGCGAGTAGTTGCTGGTGTTGGTGCGAAGATCTTCGGCGAGGTGTGCTGAGGGAGCTTCGGGGAGGGAGTCGTGCGCGATCTGCGTGGAGGCCTGAGGACGCGACTGCACTTGCGCGTCCGCGGCGGCGAGCGGCAGACAGAGGAACAGCGCGGAGATCAGGGGAGTGCGTGGGGAGAACATGAAGGGCTTTCTCATTCTTCATGCAGAAAAAGAATAGAGTGTGAATTAGGTATCTAAGGAATAGTATACCCCAGTAGGGTATGGAGTGTGAGTCATGGAACTAGATCGTGAGCGGATGAAACTGGTGAACCGCGCAAAGCGGATTCATGGACAGATGGAGCGGGTGGAGCGGAGTTTGATCGAGGACCCGGAGTGCGCGAACGTGCTGATGCTGCTGGCTGCGGTGCGTGGCGGAATCGATGGGTTGATGGCGGAGGTGTTGGAGGACCACATACGACATCACATGGTCGGACCGAAGTCTAAGGCGCTGACTCCTGAGTTGGGCGAGGAGCTGATTGACCTGGTACGGGCTTATATGAAGTGAGGGCGCTAGCGGCTCTTTGCTCCGACGACTACGAGGGCGATGCCGCCGACCAGGGCGATGCCGCTGAGGATGGGTGGGATGGGGACGGTGCTGGTCTGCTTGTGCTCGATGTCGATGGGGCCGACCTTGGCGTCCTGATGTTCGTGAGTGAACCTGAAGCCGCCGACGGCGAAGCCGATGATGCCGATGACGATGAGGATTGCGCCAATGATGGTTCCGGGTTTCATAGCGGGAGAATCTCCTAAGCGATTTGAATTCAGCAGGTGAGATGCAGATTTCCACTGAGGGGCGCTTTGGGGGCGTTGACTTGAGAAAACGGTCGGCGTAGTTTGAGTTTCAACACGGGAAAGGAGGATGGTCCAAACCTATGAAAATTGATTGTTCCAGTTGCACAAAAACACGTGAGGTGACTGAGGCTTAGAGCATCCGTGCTCTAGACCTGGAGTGCGGGGAGCTGATGCTTCCTGCGTGGGTACAAACTCCGAGGCCCATCCGAGAACGGATGCCTCAAGTCAATCTCAACAGATCACTGCATTGGCGGCTCGCTCCATTTGGGGCGGGCCGCTTGTGTTTTGAGGGCAGGGATTAGGGGACAGGGATTAGGATTTGAGTATGGATTCTTTGGTGATTGCAGGGCGGACGTTTGGGTCGAGGCTGATTGTTGGCACGGGGAAGTACAAGAATGGCGCGGAGACCAAGGCTGCCATTGAGGCCTCGGGCGCAGAGATGGTGACGGTTGCGGTGCGGCGGGTGGAGCTGGATCGGAGCAAGGAATCGCTGTTGGACTTCATTGATCCGAAGAAGTATTTTTTGCTGCCGAACACGGCGGGATGTTTTACCGCCGACGAGGCGATTCGTGCGGCTCGACTGGGGCGCGAGGTTGGGCTTTCGGATTGGGTGAAGATTGAGGTGATCGGCGATACGGCGACGTTGTATCCGGATGTTCAAGCTACGGTTGAAGCGACGCGTGTGCTGGTGAAGGAAGGGTTCACTGTGCTGCCCTACACGACGGATGATATTGTGTTTGCGAAGCGGCTGATCGATGTGGGAGCTGCGGCGGTGATGCCGCTCGGAGCGCCGATTGGGACTGGGTTGGGGATTGCGAATTCGTATACGCTGCGGATGATGCGGGAACTGGTGACGGAGGTTCCGCTGATAGTGGATGCGGGGTTGGGTACGGCCAGCGATGCTGCGCTGGCGATGGAGATGGGGTTCGATGGCGTGCTGTTGAATACGGCGATGGCCGCATCGCGGAATCCGGTGCTGATGTCGTCGGCTATGAAGAAGGGCGTTGAAGCCGGGCGCGAGGCGTTCTTGGCTGGACGGATGGGGAAGAAGTTGTATGCGACGGCGAGCTCGCCGTTGGAGGGGATTTCGCGGTGAGGCCGCTGACGCGCGTGTTGTACTTCTGCGCGCTGGCTTGCCTGGTGGGAGTTGGGATTTATGCGTTTCGGTATATGAGCATGCCGAACGCGATGGGTGAAGCGATTGAGGCGGTGGACAACCGTGATTCCACGGCGCGCGAGGACGTGGAGGCGGCTAGGGAGCAGATGCCCGAGGCCGAAGGGTACCTTCGCAATGCTGGTTTGTTTCTCCTCGGGTTTGGTGGGTTCGTGATGGTTGCGCGGCGCACGCGTTAGGGTCGCGTTGTGGTTTGAACGCTACTCCAAGGTGTACATGGCGAGGCCGCTTAGGAGTTTGGGGTAGAAGTCGGTGGACTTTTGGGGCATGACTTCTTGGTTGAGCGAGATGTCTTTCATCTGCTCGAGGGTTACGGGCTTGATGAGGAAGGCTACGTCAGCGTTGCCGGAGCCTACCTGTTGAAGGGCCTCGGAGGCTTCGCGGAGGTAGCGGATGTTGCCGCCGGCGCGGACGGTGTCTTCGTTTAGGTTGAGAAGTTTTTCCAGGATTACTTTGTGGAGTTGCGTTACGTCGAGCTGCTGCTGGCGTGCTGGAATGCCTGCTAGTAGAGGAGCGATGGCTTCGGGTTTTGGTGTTAGGAGGAAGTCTCCGTCGCGAGTTGCTGCGATGAAGGCTATTCCTTTGGTGTCGTTGAGTTGCTTGAGGAGTGCTTCGGGGCCGGGGTAGTGGCCGCTTTGGGTTGCGGCGATTTCTATGACGTGGAAGTATTGCTCGGCTTTGGCGGCGAACTCGCGGCCGTGGAAGCCGATGAGGTTGAAGGCTACGCGGTGGGTGGGGAGGATGGTGATGCCGGGGGCGTCGATGTTGACGAAGGTCATCATCATTGCCTGCTCGGGGAAGGCTGGTTGGGGGAGGGTTTTGCCGGGAGCTACGGGCGTGTCGATAGGGTTGGCGTTTGGGTCGATGCCTAGCTGCGCGGCGCGCTCGTGCATGTAGGTGGTGGAGGTCTCGTAGCGATGGTGGCCGTCGGCGATGAGGAGCCACTTGTCGGCCATGGCGTCGAGGACCTTCTGGATGATGTCTGGATCGGAGAGCTTCCAGAGGCGGTGGATTACGTCGTACTCGTCGGTGATCTCGACGTCGGGTGCGCGCATGGATGCGGGCTGCTGTTCTCCTTCTGTGTCGAAGAGGAGGTGGTCGACCTTGGATTCGGGGTCGGAGTAGAGCATGTAGATCTGCTCGCAGTAGGCGCGGGTGGCCTTGAAGAGGGCGAGGCGATCGGACTTGTGTTTGGGGAAGGTTTGTTCGTGGCGATAGACGACTTTGTCGGCGTAGTCGTGGAGCTGGCCGAGGGCGATGAAGCCTCGGCGTTCGCGGACTTCGGTGGTGCCTGGGACCGTGTAGGTCTGGGAGTAGATGTAGAGGGCGGGCTCGGTTTCTTCTTTGAGGATGCCTTCGCTGCGGAAGTCGTTGAGGGTTGCGGCGGCGCGGGTATAGACGTTGGGTCCGGTGTCCTTGTCGTCGGGGAGGTGCTTGCCGAGGATGACGCGGATGAGGTTGTAGGGGCTGGCCGCGTAGTAGGCGTCCTGCATGGCCGGGGTGATCTTGTCGTAGGGCTGGGTGACGACGTCCGTCAGGTTGACGCGGGTTGGGTCGTAGCGGAGAGCGCGGAAGGGAAACAGTCGGGCCATTCCGTTATTGTAGGGGGCGTGCGCGGACGGCGAGGGTTAGGGGCAGCGGGGTGGGGTACCCCCCCCTCTAGGAGCGTTTTTGGCCTGTAAGTGGCTGAGGGCGTTGGGGTTATAGGGCAAAGTATCCCGGTTTCGGGAGTGAAAATGGGCTGTAACTTGCTCTATTCAGGCGGGTTAAGGGGCAAAGTATCCCCCCGGATGTTGGTTGCGGAAGTGGTGTTTAGGGCTGATTTCTGGGCTATTTTCAGTTTAGTCCTTTGGGTGGGGTAACTATGCCAAGTTGGCGGAAGAGAAATCGGCAATGGGGACGTGGGTTTTGTGGGTTTGGGTGGGTGGAGGGGGGTTGACATGCGGATTTTGGGCTGTTTTTGGCGTGATTTTGTAGATTTATTTTCTGAGTGCCCAGAGTTTTTCTGCGTACCCAGAGTATGGATGGGGCGAGCATCCGGTGGGAGTGTCGTAGACTATGCGGATGTTTTTGGAACGGGTTGTGGAAGCGGATTATGCAGCGGTGGTGGCGCTGGCGAACCTGGCGTATCGGGGGACAGGTGCGGAGGCAGGCCAGGCTGAGAGTTGGAATATTGAGGCGGGGCTGGTGGAAGGTCCTCGGCTGACGGAGGAGACGCTGCGGGAGGACCTGGCGGAGAAGCCGGAGTTGCTGGTGTGGCGGGAGGTGGCCGGCGGTCCGCTGATGGGGACGGTGTGGATGCAGAACCGGGGCGAGGGGGTTTGGTATCTGGGGTTGCTGACGGTGCGGCCGGAGGTACAGGATCGGAAGCTGGGGAGAGCGCTATTGGAGGCGGCGGAGTCGTATGCGCGGGAGCGGGGTGGGAAGAAGATTACGATGACCGTGCTTTCGGGGCGGGATGTGCTGATGGGGTGGTATGAGCGGCGGGGGTATCGGAAGACGGGGGAGACGCAGCCGTATCCGTATGGGGATGGGCGGGTGGGGCGGCCGCTGCGGGAAGATTTGCATTTTGTGGTGATGGAGCGGGAGATCGGTGAGGACAAGTAGGCTCACTCCTTCGGCATCGAGCTGCGCGGCCTTTGGTCTGACATGGTGGTGAGGGCATTGGGCTGTTGTCAGTCGCTGAGGATCGAACTTGCCGAAAAGCTGGGCGGTCTCAACGGGTCGACGCAACACTGGCATGGAGTTTACTAGCAGGGGTATCAAAGTCCAAAGTTTTTCGAGGGCGTTGGTTGAGTTGGCGAGCCACCTTGTCGAGGTCGGCCTGGGAATAGCCGGAGAGGTCGGTTTTCTTCGGGAAGTACTGGCGCAGCAGACCGTTGGTGTTCTCGTTGGAGCCGCGCTGCCAGGGGCTCTGGGGATCGCAGAAGTAGACGTTGACCTTGGTGGCGATGGTGAAGTTTTTGTGACTGGCCAGCTCTAGTCCTCGATCCCAGGTCAGTGACCGTCGCAGCGACGCGGGAAGTTTACGAACCTGCCGGCTCAACGCGGCGACAACGGTCGCGGTGTCCTTGCTGGGGACCTTGACCAGAAGGACGAAACGCGAATGCCGTTCGACCAGGGTGGCGATGTGAGTGTTCTTGCTGCCTGCCAGCAGATCGCCCTCCCAATGACCGGGGATGGCGCGATCTTCGATCTCCGCCGGCCGCTCGCGGATGGAGATGGCATCGACGATCTGACCCTGGGAGTGCCCTGTAGCTCGAGCGTGCACGGAGCGACGGATGAATCGCTTCGACCGAAGATGCTGAATCAACTCCTTTTTCAGCACTCCTCGAGCCTGGATAAATAAACTGCGGTAGAGGGTCTCGTGGGACACGCGCATGCTCTCGTTGCTGGGATAGCGTCGCTTCAGCCAACCGGAGATCTGCTGTGGCGACCAGTTCTGGATCAGTTTACTGGCCACGATCAGGCGCAGCTTCCTGTGCCTGGCAAGCCGGCAGGCCTTGGGTCGCAGAGCCAACGTCCACGCCTGCTGATCGGCTTCACTGGCTCGATACGCTGGCCGCCCGCCGTGGCGTGCGACTTCTCGACTTACCGTCGACGCAGCTCGACCGAGTCCTCCGGCGATCTCCCGAATCGACGAACCGGACGCAATGCCTCGTGAGATCTCTTCCCGCTCTGCCAACGTGAGCGATCGCTGTGAACGGCGGCGGACGGCCGGAGCAATACCGCCGTGCTGCGCTAACAGGAACTGGATCGAGCCATGATCCTTGCCGAAGGCGCGACCAATCTCATGCAACGACTCGCCCAGCTTCCAACGCTGCCATATCTCGGCCTTCTGCTCCGCAGAAAGACCATACCGTCTCCCTTGTCTCATCAACACCACCTCCAAATCAGATAGTGTTGCATCGACCCGTTGAGACCGCCCGGGTTTTCAGGCAGTTCGCGATCTCTTTCACGTTGCGGCTGGTCCCGTAGATGGGAGCGCCCAAGCAATTACAAAAGTTCAGTAACCGATTGAAACTTCAGCCAGATTTCACAGTCTGAATCGCACGCAATGAAAATTACGATGGCGGAACGAGCCTTTGAGGAGAACATGATCAAGACGCAGGCACGCAGGTATAGTCAGATTCTTTTTCTCTTGGCGTGCGGACCCATGCTCGCCGCTTCGGCGCAACGACCTCAGACGCTGCCAGCAGTCAGCCTGTTTGAGCGCTACCCAGAATCGCTCAAACTTTATCAAGAGAAGCGATACGCGGAGGCCGCGGCGATCCTCGAGCCATTCTATGCAGCCGGCCCGGATGGAGTGGGTTGGTACTGGAACCCCGCGATGTATGACCTCGCATGCGAAGAAGCGCTCGCGGGTCGCAAGCAAGAGTCGTTAGACATTCTCATGGCCTGGCAAGCCAGGGGAGGTGGCGTGTCTGCTGAGGATTTGGCAAAGGACACAGACCTCGCATCGTTGCATGGTGACGAGCGATTCACCCAGCTCTTAGAAAGGGCGCGTAGTCAAGAACGCCTGTGGGCACGCGAACCAGGGGAGAGCCTGCCCTTCGCTCCGAACCTGAGTGAAGATGTCAAGATCGCCGGGCTTTCAACTGTTTGGGCAGAGGCCCGCTTCAATTTTGCGTTCTTCGACCGGCAACCAGATTTGGACTGGAACCAAACGTATGTCGACTTCTTGTCCAAGGTGCGAGCGACGCCTTCGACCGAAGGGTACTATCGCATGCTGATGCGGTTCGCGGCGCTGTTGAAGGATGGTCACACAAACGTGTATCCCCCGCAGGCCATTCAGAACGACTTTTATGGCGGACCTGGGCTTCACACGCGGCTCGTGGAGAACACAGTGGTAGTGACTGGGGTCGATGACCCAGCGTTGCTCACGCAGGGCTGGCGTGTGGGCGATGTGCTTCTGAAAATCGATGGGGAAGACATACGACGCTATGCAGAACGCGAGATCACGCCCTACCAGAGCTCCTCAACGCCGCAGGACCTGCGGGTGCGAACCTTCGATTATGGGTTGCTTAGCGGACGCGCCGGGAGCAGCTTCCACCTAACCGTACGGAATGGCGACGGCAAGGAAGAGGAACGTGTCCTGACCAGACTGACGCTGGAGGATCAGGCGAAATTGAAGAAAGCTCCGAGGGCTTCCTTCAAGATGCGACCGGATGGGATTGCCGTACTGACGATTGACGAGTTCGAGGATGCCGAGGGCACTAAGGTACTGCTCGCGAACATGCCGCTGGTTACGTCATCAAAAGGGCTGGTGATTGACCTTCGTGCCAATGGCGGCGGCAGTACGCCTGTGGATTTGCTGCAGGTGCTGACGCGGGAGCCGGTTCGCGGAGCCCTGATGCAAACGAGAAGCTATATTGCGGCGAGTCGGGCGAAGGGCCTGCTGCCAGGATGGACAGATGTTCCTTCGTTTGAGGTTCCGGCTGACCCTTACCACCACGTCGATGTACCGGTTGCGGTCCTGACCAGTGCACGGACCTTTTCGGCGGCGGAAGATTTCGTTGCGGCGTTCGATGCGATGCATAGGGGCATCACCGTGGGAGAGACAACAGCGGGGAGCACCGGGCAGCCATTGTTCTTCAAACTGCCCGGGGGCGGGAGCGCGCGCGTGTGCACGAGAAATGACCGGGCCTCCGATGGAACTGTCTTTGAAGGCTCGGGTCTCCGCCCTACGATTGTCGTGTCACCCACCGTTGAGAGCATCCGGCAAGGCACCGATATTGTCTTGGATCGCGCAGCAGCAACACTCTTAAGTGGAAAGTGAGGTCAGTCTCTCCGACGCGATACCGCTTTTAAACGGTTGGTCCTTGAAAACGGGGTTTTGGGAAACTACGACTGCATCCTTTCTACGTCAGCTCAACGAGTGGTAAAGCGGCGATGCGCTCATCGATAGACGAGCGTGATCAGCGGTTAGCCGCCGGCTATGGCTCCGAGGATGATGAGGGGTTCGGATGCGGTGAGGATGGGTTCGGGGAGGGGGGTGTCGGTGGGGAGGTGGGTCCAGTCTTCGTTGCAGACGAAGAAGCGGAGGAAGGGGCGGCGCTGCCTGGTGACGTGGTCGCGGATGGTGTTGCGGAGCATGGGGTAGGTCGCTTCGAGGGCGTCGAGGGTGGAGGCGATGGTGGCGGGGGCGGGGACGTCGAGGGTGAGCTCGTGGGTGGGGAGGTTGGCGAGGCGGCGGAGGTGGAGGGGGAGATCGATGCGGATGAGGGGCATGGTGGTGGGTGGAATCGTTCGGGGGTTGAAGAGAGCGGTCGGGCTATGCCCGATACCCACTCATGGCGATGAGGCCGCCATGAATGGGGCACCCGGATTTGTGGCGGTGGGTTAGGGGAGGGTTTGGGCTTCTACGCTTAGGACGGCGGGGAGGTCGTGGGTGATGGCGGTCCAGTTGTCACCGGCGTCTGGTGAGCAGTAGACCTGGCCGCCGGTGGTGCCGAAGTAGATGCCGCAGTCGTCGAGCTGGTCGACGGCCATGGCGTCGCGGAGGACGTTTACGTAGCAATCTTTCTGGGGGAGGCCGCGGGTCATGGGTTCCCACTCGTTGCCTCCGGACTTGCTGCGAAAGACGCGGAGCTGGCCGTCGAGGGGGAAGTGCTCGGAGTCGCTCTTGATGGGGACTACGTAGACGGTTTCGGGTTGGTGGGTGTGGACGTCGATGGCGAAGCCGAAGTCGGTGGGGAGGTTGCCGGAGATTTTGGTCCAGTGATCGCCGGCGTCGTCGGAGCGCATGACGTCCCAGTGCTTTTGCATGAAGAGGGTGTTGGGCGTGCGGGGGTTCATGGCGATGTGGTGGACGCAGTGGCCGACTTCGGCGGTGGGGTCGGGGATGTATTTGCTGTAGAGGCCCCTGTTGATGGGCTTCCAGGTTTTGCCGGCGTCGTCGGAGCGGAAGGCTCCGGCAGCGGAGATGGCGATGACGATGCGGTCGGGGTTGGTGGGATCGAGAATGATGGTGTGGAGGCAGAGGCCGCCGGCGCCGGGCTGCCAGTGGGGGCCGGATTCGGTGTGGCGGAGGCCGGGGAGCTCGTGCCAGGAGTTGCCGCCGTCGGTGGTCTTGAAGAGGCCGGCGTCTTCGACTCCGGCGAAGCAGGTGTCGGGGTCGGTGAGCGAGGGCTCGAGGTGCCAGACGCGCTTGAACTCCCAGGGGTGGGGCGTGCCGTCGTACCACTGGTGGGTGCCGGGGTTGTCGGCGTAGGTGAACTGGTTGTTGACGGGGGACCACGTCGCGCCTCCGTCGTCAGACCGCTGGACCTGCTGGCCGAACCAGCCAGAGGTTTGGGAGGCGTAGATGCGGTTGGGGTCGGCGGGGGAGGCTTTGAGGTGGTAGAGCTCCCAGCCGGGGAAGTGAGGCTCGGAGATGGCCCAGGAGCGGCGGGCTGCGTCGGAGGTGAGGATGAAGGCGCCTTTGCGGGTGCCGATGAGGAGGCGGACGCGGGACATTGGGGGCTCCTGGGGGGAGGAGTTTGGTTGCGGATCAGTATAGATGGGGGTGAGAACTACGTGTTTATCTTTTCGTGCTGTGTGATGAAGTTCCAGCCCAGCTTGGCTGCGAGGTCTTTGAATTCGGGGTTTGTGGTGCGGATGAGGGCTAGCTTTTTTCGCGGCGCCAGCCTTTGAGTTGCTTTTCGCGGGCGATGGCGGTGCGGATGTCGTCGCAGCATTCGTAATAGAGCAGCCGGGTGCAGCCGTATTTCTTTGAGAAGCCTTCGAAGGAACCGTTCTTGTGTTGGCGGATTCGAGTGTCGAACTCGCTGGTGACGCCGATGTAGAGGGTTCCGGTGTTGCTGCCCATGATGTAGGTGTAGCCGGCTGGCATAGCGCGATGCTAGCAGCGGGAGTGTTGGATCCGCTGTGATGAGGCTAGTTGAAAAGGGGGCGAGGGTATGGGCTGGCGGAGTTCTTCGGGGTCCTTCGGCTGCGTCTGGCGCAAAGTGCGCGCCAGACTTCGCTCAGGATGACAGGGTTTTTAGGCGGGCGATTCGAAGGCAAGGGCAAAGACAAAGGCCGCCGACTTTTGGGAGTCGGCGGCCTGTTTGGTGTGGGTTAGAGGAAGAGGGGGGCTAGGACAAGGGTGATGGTGGCCAGGAGTTTGATTAGGACGTGGAGGCTGGGGCCGGCGGTGTCTTTGAAAGGGTCGCCTACGGTGTCGCCTACTACGGCGGCTTTGTGGGCGTCGGATTTTTTGCCGCCGTACTTGCCGGTTTCGATCCACTTCTTGGCGTTGTCCCAGGCGCCGCCGCCGTTGTTCATGAGCATGGCCATGAGGACGCCGGTGATGGTGCCGACCATGAGGAGGCCGGCGACTGCGGTGGCTCCGCCGAGGTTTACGGGGATGCCGTTGATGGTGGGGACGGGGGAGAGGCCGGCCTGGGTGAGGATGCCGGTGCCGGCTCCGTAGACGGAGCTGAAGTTGCGGAAGATGAGGCCTACGGCTACTGGGAGGCCGACGGCGAGAATGCCGGGGAGGACCATCTCTTTGAGGGCTGCGCCGGTTACGATGCTGACGCAACGGGCGTAGTCGGGTTTGGAGGTGCCGGCCATGATGCCGGGGTTCTCGCGGAACTGGTCGCGAACATCTTTGACGACCATTTGCGCGGTGCGGCCGACAGCCTTGATCGCCATGGACGAGAAGAGGTAGACGAGCATGGCGCCTAACATTGCGCCGGCGAAGACGGGGATCTCGGCTAGGTTGATGTTGTTGAAGGACCAGCCGGCGGGCATGAAGCCAGCTGCGCCGGCGGCGGTGACCTTCGCGGTGACGAGGGCCTTGATCTCTTCGAGGTAGGCGGAGAAGAGGAGGAAGGCGGCCAGTGAGGCTGAGCCCACGGCGTAACCCTTGGTGAGGGCCTTGGTGGTGTTGCCGGCGGAGTCTAGCTTGTCGGTCTTGTCGCGGACGGCGTCGGGCTGGTTGGACATTTCGATGATGCCGCCGGCGTTGTCGGTGATGGGGCCGAAGGTGTCCATGGCGAGGATGTAGGCTGCGCAGGAGAGCATGCCCATGGTGGCGATGGCGGTACCGTAGATGCCTTTGACGTAGTTGGAGACGCCGGGAAGGTCGACGCCTGCGAGGCCCTTGACTCCGAAGTAGTAGGAGAGGAGCAACGCCGAGCAGATGACGACTACTGGCATTGCGGGGGTTTCCATGCCTACGGCGAGGCCGCTGATGATGTTGGTGGCGGGGCCGGTGAGAGAGGCTTCGGCGATGGACTGGACGGGGCGGTAGCGGGACTCGGTGTAGTACTGCGTGATCCAGACGAAGAGGAACGCGGTGATAAGGCCGATGACGCCGCAGAGGAAGAGGTAGAGGGGCTGGACGCCGGGCCCGTTGAGCATCTTGTAGACGATGCCGCCGAAGCCTGCCAGCGCGAGGATGGAGGTGACGTAGAAACCGCGGTTGAGGGCGCGCATGGGGTCTTCGTTGTCCGTTGTTTTGACGACGGCGACGCCGATGATGGAGGCGACGAGGTTGATGGCGTGGACCATCAGCGGGAAGAGGATTCCCTTGATGCCGAAGACGGGGTAGAGGGCGGCGCCGAGGATCATGGCGCCTACGTTTTCTGCGGCGGTGGACTCGAAGATGTCGGCTCCGCGGCCGGCGCAGTCGCCTACGTTGTCACCGACGAGGTCGGCGATGACGGCGGGGTTGCGGGGGTCGTCTTCGGGGATGCCGGCTTCGACTTTGCCGACGAGGTCGGCGCCAACGTCGGCGGCCTTGGTGTAGATGCCGCCGCCCAGCTGGGCGAAGAGAGCGACTAGCGAGGCTCCAAAGCCGAAGCCTACGAGCTCATAGACGACGTGCTGCGGATTGTTGAGGCCTCCAAAGGCGAGGAACAGGACGGCGATTCCGATGAGGGCGAGCGCTACGACGACGAGGCCGGTGACGGCGCCGCCGCGGAGGGCGGATTGAAGGGCTCCGTTGAGGGTAGAGCGGGCGGCGGCGGCGGTGCGGATGTTGGCGCGGATGGAGACGTACATTCCGGTGAAGCCGGCGAGGCCGGAGCAGGTGGCGCCGACGAGGAAGGCGATGACGGTCTGGACGGCTACGTCGCGGGTGTTGGGGGAGAAGTAGTAGCCGAGGAAGATGACGACGGCGAGCACTACGGCCATGATGCCGATGGAGCGGTACTGGCGGGAGAGAAAGGCTTCGGCGCCTTCGCGGATGGCGTCGGAGATGACGCGCATGTCGGGGGTGCCGGTGTCGCCGGCGAGAACGGCCCGGGCGAGGATGAAGGCAGCGATGAGGGCGAGGACGCCGACGCCGAGGGCGATCCAGAGCCAGATGGTGTCACTCCCCTGAAGGGCGGCTGGGGCACTTGATTGTAGGGCTTGTGAGCTGTCTTGAAAGCTGAAGATCAATGTTGCGAGCACGCCTAAGTTCATGAACAGGATTCCTCTTAATTCTTCTCGGGAAATGGTGGAGCAAATAATTGGAGCAAAACCACGCGGTTTGGCGAATGGGCGAATTAGAGCATACGCGGATAGGACGGTCAATGAAAGGGCGCTGGTCACGCAGGGGGTGGTGCGAGGTGGGAGGCGCGCGGGGGAGGGAGTGTGGCGTAAATTGAAGGAGCGACGGTCGTCGGCTCCAGTTACCGGAGGACAGCGATGGAACGTTGCGAGGGGGATTATGCGGGATCGCTGTAGAGGATGGGTGTGGATGGCGGGAATCAGCCTGGTGGCCGGAGTGCTTGCGGCCGGAGGCATGCGGGTGGTTGCGCAGACGCCGGCGGATAACGACACGGCAACGCAGAACCCGACGCCCCAAAGCGCGGTGATGCAGAAGCGGCCGCCGAGCCCGTTGACGCAGGACTCAGATCCGGTGCCAAGCCCGGACCCGCAGGGGGCGGTCCCGGGGCAGTCGCAGAAGACGGTGCTGGGGCAGACGCAGGGGCAGGAGCAGGGGGAGGGGGACCAGATTACGAAGGAGAACGGGCGGTTTACGCTGCGCACGAATGCGTTCGAGGTGCGGCTGAACGCGTCGGTGTTTGATAGCAGCGACCGCGAGGTGGATACGCTGCCGGAGAGCGCCTTCAAGATTTACGAGGATGGGGTGCCGCAGAAGATTGTGGGCTTTCGGCATGAGGACCTGCCGATATCGCTGGGTATTCTGATCGACAGCTCGGGGTCGATGTATGACAAGCGGCCGTCGGTGGATGCGGCGGCGTTGAATTTGGTGAAGCTGTCGAATCCAAAGGACGAGGCGTTCCTGGTGGATTTTAATTCGGAACCTTATATCGACCAGGATTTCACTAGCAGCATTGCGAAGCTGCAGCAGGGGTTGGCGTACATCAAGGCTGGTGGAGGGACGGCGCTGTATGACGCGGTGATTGCGTCGGCCGATTATCTTTCGAAGAACGCGAAGCAGTCCAAGCAGGTGCTGCTGATTGTGACCGATGGCGACGATAACTCGTCGAACGCATCGCTGGAGGAGACGATTCAGCGGGTGCAGGCGCTGGATGGGCCGTCGATTTATTGCATTGGGCTGTTGTTTGGCGGGGATTTGAATCACAAGGATTCGAAGCACTCGCGGGAGGTGTTGACGCAGCTGGCGGAGGATACGGGCGGGCAGGCTTACTTTCCGAAGTCGCTGCGGGAGGTGGATGGGATTGCGCAGCAGGTGGCGCATGATATCCGGTCGCAGTACATGATTGAGTACCACTCGACGAAGCCGATGTCGGTGCCGGGGTATCGGACGATTCATGTGGAGGCGTCGGAGAAGGGTTATCACGGGCTGCGGGTGCGGACGCGGGCAGGGTATTTCCCGAAGATGGGGCTGGGGGCGGGGGCGAGTACTAATTAGGTGAAATGGCTGGCGGGAACAAACGAGGCCCAGGGCTGAAGCCCATTCCTGCTAGGCCCTTTTTCAGGGGGCTGAAGCCCCCTGCTAATCCGGGAAGACGAGTAGTGCGGTAGTCTTTTGGGTGGCGGAGCGCGTTGGCCGCACGAGTGGATTTGTAGAAGCGATGCGTACTGGAAATAACGTAACGGAGTTGGTGGGGCATACGCCCATGGTGCGGATTAACCGGCTGGTGGGAGGCAGCGATGCAGAGCTGTGGGCGAAGCTGGAGACGATGAATCCGGGCGGGAGTATTAAAGACCGCGCGGCGCTGGGGATTGTGCTGGATGCGGAGCGGCGCGGTGTGTTGAGGCCCGGCGACACGATCTGCGAGGCGACGGCGGGGAATACCGGCGTGGGGCTGGCGCTGATCGGCGTGCAGCGTGGATACAAGGTGAAGATTTTTATTCCTGAGGGGTTTGCGGAGGAGAAGTGCATTTTGATGCGGGGGCTGGGGGCCGATGTGGTGCGGACTCCTGAGAGCGAGATGCTGGCGGGGGCAATTAAGCGGACGCTGGCGTTTGAGGACGAGACGCCGGGAGCGTTTGCGGCGATGCAGTTTGAGAATCCGGCGAACCCGGACTTCCATGAGCAGACGACGGCGGTGGAGATCCTGGAACAGATGGACGGGCGGATTGATGCGGCGGTGATTGGCGTGGGGTCGGCGGGGACGTTTACGGGGATTGCGCGGGCGCTGAAGAAGAAGCTGAAGAACGTGCTGATGGTGGCCGTGGAGGCGCAGGGGAGCGTGCTGCAGGGTGGGGTTCCGGGGCCGCATCGGGTGGAGGGGATTGGGGTTGCGGAGATTCCGGCTACGTTTGATCGCAGTGTGTGTGACCGCGTGATTATGGTGAGCGATGACGACGCGTTTGCAACCGTGCTGCGGATGGCGCGGGAAGAGGGCGTGCTGGGCGGGTCGAGCTCGGGCGCGAATATGTTTGCTGCGGTGGCGGTGGCGAAGGAGTTGGGTAAGGGGAAGCGGGTGGTGACGATTGTGCCGGATTCGGCGGAGAGGTATTTGTCGAAGGGAGTGCTGGGGTAGAGGGTCGTTGTCCGATGTCCGATCTCCGGTGTCCGTTGGGTGCGACCGGACAGTGGGGAGCGGCAGCCTATACAGGTGCCTTTGGATGGACGCTTAGGCTGCGTTTGAGCGGATTGTCATGGAAGACGGGTAGGATGCAGGTGCGTGTCGTGATGACCTAAGAGAGGTTTGCATGGTTGATTATTCGAAGCTGGAGTTTGCGACGATCAATGACGTCTTCGAGCGGATGAGCCACCAGGGCGAGACGCCGGTGGCGATGTTTAAGACGGGGAATGAGTGGAAAGAGATCTCGTCGCAGCAGATGTATGGGCGGGTGCGGGCGCTGGTGGGGTTGCTGCAGCAGTGGGGAATCAAGCGCGGAGAGCGCGTGGGGCTGGTGAGCGAGAATCGCTGGGAGTGGCCGGTGGTGGACTTCGCGGTGCTTGCGATTGGCGGCGTGGATGTGCCGCTGTATGAGACGCTGACGCCGGAGCAGATGGGGTATATCTTCCGCGATGCGGGCGTGCGCGCGGTGATTGTGTCGAACAAGCTGCAGTACAAGAAGCTGGTGGCGGCGGGAGAGATTCCTACGCTGGAGTTTGTGGGGGTGTTGGACGAGGGCGAGTATGACGGGGCGGCGAGTCTGGCGGAGGTGTTTGAGCGGGCGAAGGAATTAGAGGCGGTGGATGCGGGGTTTGATGCGCTGCTGAAGGAGACCAAGCCGGACGAATTGGCGACGATTGTGTATACGTCGGGGACGACGGGCGATCCGAAGGGCGTGATGCTGACGCATCGGAATTTAGCGGATAATCTGCGGTACTCGACGGTGGGGCTGAGGATTGGGCCGGGGGATGTGACGATATCATTTCTGCCGCTGAGCCACTCGCTGGCGAGGCATTTGGGGTATGCGATTTATGGGCATGGCGGGAAGATTGCGTACCTGGCGAAGTTCGATGATTTGCGGGGAGCGATGCAGGCGGTGAAGCCGCAGATTTTTCTGGCGGTGCCGCGGGTGTACGAGAAGATTCGGCAGGGAACGGAGGCGAAGTCTGTCGGATTCAAGAAGAAGATTTTGCATTGGGCGATGGCGCAGGGGAAGAAGCATCGCAAGGAGTTGATGGCGGGCAAGACGCCGGGGTCGCCGCTGTGGAAGCTGGCGGACAAGCTGGTGTACTCGAAGCTGAAGGAGGCGTTTGGGGGGAAGGCGAATATTTACGTTTCGGGAGGCGCGCCGCTGGGGATGGATTCGGCGGAGTGGTTTCTGGATATGGGGATTCGGATTTTTGAGGGATATGGGCTGACGGAGACTTCGCCGGTGATCTCACGGAATACGTTTGATGGCTATCGGATCGGGACGGTGGGGATGGTGATTCCGAATCTTGAGCTGCGGATGGCGGAGGATGGCGAGATTGAGGTGCGCGGGACTACGGTGTTCTCGGGCTATTGGGGACGCGAAGAGGCAAGCAAGAGCGAGTTCACTGCGGATGGGTGGTTTAAGACTGGGGATATCGGGAAGTATGAGGATGGATTTCTTTCGATTACGGATCGGAAGAAGGAGCTGATCAAGACCAGCAGCGGGAAGTATATTGCGCCGCAGCCGATTGAAGGGAAGTTGAAGGCCGATGAGCTGGTGGGGAATGCGGCGGTGATTGGGGACTCGCGCAAGTTTGCGGCGGTGCTGATCTCGCCGGACTTCCAGGCGCTGGGGCGCTGGGCTGGGGAACATGGTGTGACGACCAAGGATCATGCTGCGCTGGTGAAGGATCCTAAGGTGAAGGCGCACTATGAAGACCTGGTGAAGAAGGTGAACAAAGAGCTGCAGGACCATGAGCGGATGAAGAAGGTGGGGGTGATGCCGGAGGAGTGGAGCATCGAGGGCGGGGAGTTGACGCCTAGTATGAAGCTGAAGCGGCGGGTGATTTTTGATCGGTATAAGGATCGAATTGATGCGCTGTACGGCGGCGAATAACGGATGGATGTTTGCGGTTGGGGCGCAAGGCCTGAGACTATGGGGCGATGGGCGCATCCAATCCCGAAATGACGTATTTAAAGCGAGCTGAGAAGCAGGGTGGGAAGTTTTTGAATCCCGTGCCTACGGATGTGGGCGGGCTGCGCATCGTGTTCAAGGTGCTACCGCAGTATATTTCGAACCGCGAGCAGGTGGAGCCGAAGCGGCCGCTGGGGCCGTTCACGACGGACGCCGGTGTGTACGCGACCGAGGCGGCGAGCGGGTTGCGGGTGACCTGGTTCGGGCACTCGGCTTCGCTGATTGAGATTGATGGGATGCGGGTGCTGTTGGATCCGGTTTACGAAAGGGCTAGTCCGTTTTCGTTTATGGGGCCGAAGCGGTTCTTTGAGCCTACGATTGCGTTGGAGGCGCTGCCGAAGATTGATGTGGTGCTGATCTCGCATGATCACTATGACCACCTGGGTGCGAAGACGGTTCGGGCGCTGGCGAAGGTTGGTGCGACTGCGGGGGCGCGGTGGGTTACGTCCTTGGGCGTGGGGAAAAGGCTGCGTGGGTTTGGTGTGGCGGCGGAGAAGATTGCGGAGTTGGATTGGACGCAGAGTGTGGAGGTGGGTGGGCTGACGATCACGTCGTGGCCTTCGAGACATTTTTCGGGGCGTGGGGTGTTGGATCGGTTTAAGACGCTGTGGGGTTCGTTTGTGATTGAGGGGCCGCGGCATCGGGTGTATTTCGGCGCGGATTCGGGGTGGTGGGAGGGGTTTGGAGAGATTGGCGCGCAGTATCCGGGATTTGATTTGGTGATGCTGGAGATTGGGGCGTTTCATCCGCTGTGGGCGGCGATTCATCTGGGGCCGGACAATGCGGCGAAGGCGTTTGAGGCGATGGGGTCGAGTGGGTTGATGATGCCGATTCATTGGGGGCTGTTTAATTTGGCGCTGCATGCATGGAAGCAGCCGGTGGAGCGGATGGTGGAGATCGCGGATGAGAAGGGGATCAAGTTGTGGCTGCCGGAGCCGGGTGCGCCGACGGAGGTGGTGGGGGAGTTGCGGTCGGGGTGGTGGGAGCGGGCGGAGTAGCGAGGCAACAGGCTCGAGGTAAAAAAGGGCCTAAGCTCGTGGGCGGGATGTGCGGCATCGGGGTCCTTCGACTGCGTATGGCGCATGGTGCGCGCCATACTCCGCTCAGGATGACAGATTTCGGGTGGGCGTCTTAATCCGGTGGGCGGGCTATTTGTAGATTAGGTGGATGGTGGTTTCGGTGGTGGGGCAGGTGACTTGCATGGCTGCTGTGTCGAAGGATGGGGCGGTCAGGATTACATGCGGGTTGTTGGAGAAGCCGAAGCCTTCTTTGGGGATGTGGAACATGTTGCGATCCATCACGTGGTTGGAGTTTTCGTCGTGCAGGGCGGCGAGGGCGTAGCGGCCGGGCGGGACTTGCAGGGTGATGGTGGTGGCGGTTCCGGAGAAGGGGTGGGGGCCGTGCTGGAAGGCCTTGTCGTTGTTCTCGGGCCAGCCGTCGGGGGAGTTGAAGATGGAGAGGCCGGCGTCGCCTTTCTGATTGCGGAAGCCGTCGATGTGGACGATGAGGGTGCAGGTGGTGGCGGCGGGCGTTTGATGCGCGAGCGCTGTGCCGGGGGCGATGAGGGTTGCGGTGAGGAGAGCGGCGGCGAGCGTTGTGCAGCGGGTTGGGGTGAGTTTCATGAGAACTCCTGCGAGTGGATCGAGTGAGTGAGGGTGGCGGTGAACTTTCCGGCGGCGACTGAAGCCGCGTTTCTCTGGAGGAAGGGCGGGACCGAGGTCCCGCCCTTGAACCAAGGAGGGATGGTACTACCGGGTTTTCTTTGGGACCATGATGTTGCGGCCGAAGTGGAAGGAGGGGCCGATGGAGAAGCGATACGACCAGCCACCGTCGGCGACGACGTAGTTGAAGGGGTGATTCCAGACGGCGTCCATCTGGGCGCGAATGCCGAAGTGCTTGGTGACGGCAAAGTCGGCGCCACCGCCTACGCCGTAGGCTCCGGTCCAGTCGACGATGGTGCCGTTGGGCTGGAGGACGTTGGTGGCTTCGAGGGCCGCGACGACAACCTCATCTGGTGTTCCCGCCCGAGGATGTGCGGTGGCGTTGAGGCGGAAGGCTGCGAGGCTGGGGCGGATGAAGAGCGTCACCTTGGAGAAGTGGCGGTAGTTGAGCTGCGAGCCTGCAGTGAAGGTCTGCGTGGTTGCGCTTAATGGAACGTTGACGGCATAAGTTGGGGGTAGGCCGTACTGGCCATCCGTCTCGGCGTAGAGCTCATAGAGCTGGGTGATTCCGGCCACGATGGCAGGGCTGGCGAAGCCGGGGACGAGGCTGGTGTTGCCGGTCTGGACGCTGTAGTCGAAGCCGGTGGAGAGCCAGCGGTTGTTATTGATGCCCGCCTGCAGGTGGAAGCCTTTCTGGTTGATGTCGTTGAGGCCGGGGGTGTAGAGGTCGGAGAAGCCGGTGTAGAGGTCGTAGCGGCCGACGTATTGTTGTTGCGCGGACGCGTACGGCATCTGAGTTAGGAAGACGAAGATGGCTACGAATAGGATCATGCGAGTGAAGCGGTTGATGCTGGAACGGTGCGTCATAGGAGCTCCTAGGTAAGGAAAAGCAGTTACGAATTCACTCCGCCGGTAAGCGGGTGCTGTTGGTGAATATGGGTTGGGGACAGGAACTGAGAGACCCGGTGAAGAACGCGATCGGTTTGTTCCTTGTGCGGGAGGTGACCGGTGTCGGGATAGCTCTCATGCTCAAGATTGGGAATTGAAGCCTGAAGCGCAGCTAGTTGCAGGGTGGTGCCAAACTCGTCGCGCTCTCCTTGGAGAACGAGGACGGGGCAGGTGATGCGAGGGAGAAATTCGCGGAGCGGGAAGACTTCCTCGCCGAGGGTTGCGGCCCACTGGGTCCAGGAGGAGAAGACTTCGTCGGGATGCTGGTGGTAGTGGGCGAGGCGCTCCTGAAGCTTGCTGCCGGGATAGGCGGCGGCCATCCTGCTGATGAGGTCGCCGGCGGCGTTGGTGGTGATGACGAAGGGGCTTTCGAGAATGAGGGCGCGGATGCGATTGGATGACGCGGCGTAGAGCATGGCGATGCCTGCGCCTTCGCTGTGGCCGTAGAGGACGGGGTCGGCTACGGAGAAGTGATCGAGGAGGGTAGGGATAACAATGTTGACCTGGTGGAGGTAGTAGTCGTCGGTGCGATTGGCGAGGGGACCTTCGGAGTTGCCGTGGCCGGCGCGGGAGTAGGCGATGACGTTGTAGTTGGTGGCGACGGCGAGCTTGTGCGGGAACTGCTTCCAGTAGCTGACGGAGCCGAGGGCTTCGTGCAGGAGGAGGATGGTGCCGTTGGCTGCGGGGATCGAGTGATAGGCGACCTCGGTGCTCTTGCCGTCGAGGGAGAGATGGAGGTGCTGGGTGTGGAGAGCTTCGGTGGTGGCGGTCGTCTGGGTCATAGGGACTCCATCCAGATGACTTTGGTTTGCGAGTTTTCCCAGGCGGCGAAGCGAGCGGAGTAGCGCTGCTCGAGGGTGGAGCGGCGGACCTTGAGGGTGGGGGTGATGAGCTCGTTGTCGATGGTCCAGGGCTGCTCGGAGATGACGATAAAGCGGAGCTGCTCGTGGTGTTCGAGGTGGGCGTTGACGGTGTTGAGCTCGTTGACGAGCTTGGCTTCGATGTAAGAGCGGTGGGCGGTGCCGAGGTCTTTGCGGATGGGCGGCGCGAGGACGGCCATGGCGAAGGGACCGGTCATGCCGCTGCCGAAGACGGCAACGGACTCGAAGAGGTAGGAGCAGGAGAGGAGTTTTTCGATCTGCGCGGGGGCGACGTATTTGCCCTTGGAGGTCTTGAACTCTTCTTTGAGGCGGCCGACGAGACGCAGGCGGCCTTGCTCGTCCATCTCGCCGCGATCGCCGGTGCGGAAGTAGCCATCGTCGGTGAAGACTTCGCGGGTGAGGTCGGGATTGCGGAAGTAGCCGACCATGTTCATGGGGCCCTTGATCTGGACTTCGCCTTCGGGGGAGATGCGGGTGAGGGCCCAGGGGCTGGCGTTGCCGACGTAACCGATGCACTCCTGGCCGGGGATGGGAGCGTGGGTGATGCCGGACTCGGTCATGCCGTAGCCTTCGGCGAAGTTGAGGCCCATCTTGCGGTACCAGACGATGATGTCGACGGGGATGGCCGCCCCTCCGGAGCTGATGAGACGCGCGCGGTCGAGGCCGAGGTTGGCGAGGATTTTTTTGCGAACGATGTTACCGACGATGGGGATGGAGAGAAGGATGTTGAGTTTCTTCTCGTGAATTTTCTCGAAGACGCCTTGCTGAAAGCGGATGTAGAGGCGCGGGATGGAGAAGAAGAGGGTGCAGCGGGAACGGATGAGATCGGTGAGGAAGGTGGGTTGGCCTTCGGTGAAGTAGATGTGGATCGGCATGAAGAGAGAGTTGACCTCGACGATGGCGCGCTCGGCGATGTGGGCGAGGGGCAGGTAGGAGAGGATGCGGTCGAGCTCTCCTTTGGGGTTGGGGCCGATGGTGGGCAGCATGGACTTGGCCCAGAGGGAGAGTGCGCGGAAGTTGTGCACGGCGCCTTTGGGTTGGCCGGTGGTGCCGGAGGTGTAGATGATGGTGGCGATGTCGGTGGCGCTGCGGACGGGGTTGGCTTCGAGCGGAGGCTGCGTGGCGATGATGTCTGACCAGAGAGCGCTGCCGAGAGGGACGTGCGCGGGCGCGCAGTTGGGGAAGGCGACGAAGGGGAGATTGTGGAAGGCGGGTTCGTTGAGGGGAAGATGGTTGTCGAGTGAGCCGACGAAGGCGGCGACTGGCTGGCAATGGGCGAAGAGGGCGGCGAGGGAGAGATCGCGCGCGGAGGGGAAGAAGGGGACACTGACGTGGCCGGAGATCCAGATGGCGAAGTCGGCCATGAACCACCACGCGCAGTTCTTGGAGACGATGACGATGTTGGAGCCGGGCGGGAAGTTCTGTGCGGCGATCCATGCGGCCATGCGACGGACTTCCTGCATGGCGCTGGCCCAGGTCCAGTTGAGGAGCTGGCCGTTGACTGGCTGGGTGAAGAGTGGCTGCGAGGGAGAATTCTGTTCGCACGCGTAGATTCTCTGCAGCGGCAACTCGCGATCCGGGAGTGCTGGGCCGATGGTGTCTGTTCCGGATATTTGAGTTTGTTCGAGCGGTTGCATCGGTGGATCCTTCCAATTTGTTTAACGGAGGGTAAGATAACCAAAAGAGACGACGTCTGTCATCTTGAATCTTTTGCGGAGGGTTGGCAGGAGATGGGAGGGGACAATGTCGCAGGGCGAATTGCTCTGCGGGTGACGTCAAGGAACGAGCGAAAACTATGGCTGATCTAAAGGGTAAGACACTTTTCATTACAGGGGCGAGCCGGGGAATCGGGCTGGCGATTGCGCTGCGCGCGGCACGGGATGGCGCGAATGTGGTGGTGGCGGCGAAGACGGTGACGGCGAATCCTAAGCTGCCGGGAACGATTTTCACAGCCGCCGAAGCGATTGAGGCAGCGGGCGGTAAGGCGCTGGCGATTGAGCTGGATATCCGGGCGGAAGAGCAGGTGAAGGCGGCGGTGGAAAAGGCGGCCGCACACTTTGGCGGGATCGACGTGCTGGTGAACAACGCGAGCGCAATCAGTTTGACGGGGACGGCGCAGACCTCGTTGAAACGATTTGACTTGATGATGGGGGTTAACGTTCGGGGTACGTTTGTCTGCTCGCAGGCTTGTTTGCCGTACCTGGCGAAGGCGGCGAACCCGCAGATTCTTACGCTGTCGCCACCGCTGAACATGCAGGCGAAGTGGTTCAAGCATCATGTGGCGTACACGATGGCGAAGTATGGGATGAGCATGTGCGTGCTGGGGATGGCGGAGGAGTTTGCGCCGCAGGGCATCGGGGTGAATGCGCTTTGGCCGCGGACGATTATTGCTACGGCGGCGCTGCAGATTATTCCCGGGGCGCATCCGGAGCGCGGGCGGACGCCGGAGATTGTGGCGGATGCGGCGCATTGGATTCTGACGCAGGATAGTCGCGCGACGACGGGGAACTTCTTTATCGACGATGAGGTGCTGGCGCGGGCGGGAGTGACGGATCTGAGCGGGTACGCGATGACGCCCGGGGAGCCGCTGCAGATGGACTTCTTCCTGTAGGGGGTGGGAAGAGGGTGAGGGTTAGGGTTGGGCGGGCTGTGGCATAATCCGTCCAGAAGAAAATCGGCTCAACGAGTTTTGCGAAGGAACGTGGCAACTTGGCCAAGACGGTGGATACCAACGAGGGGACGAATCGACCGCGCGAGCCGTGGAAGGCGTTCCAGGCTCGGCAACGCAACCTGGATACGAAGCGTGACGCGGTGCTGCAGACGGCGGCGCACCTGTTCCTCGAGCATGGGTATCGACGGACGTCGATGAGCGAGTTGGGGACGCGACTGAAGATTACCAAGCCCGCGCTTTACTACTACTTTCACAACAAGGAAGAGATTTTGGTGGAGTGCTATCGCCTGGGGATTGCGGCGATTGAGCAGTTGCTGGACAAGGCTGCGGTGAGCCATGGGAATGGGCTGAACAAGGTGCGCGCGTATGTGGAGGCGTATGCGAAGGCGGTGGTGAGCTACGACTTTGGGCGGTGCGTGGCGATGCTGGATGATGCGGAGCTTTCGCCCAAGGCACGGCGCGAGGTGCGGGATCTTAAGCGCAGGATCGACATGACGATTCGGTCGTATGTGGAAGAGGGTATTCGCGACGGATCGATTGCGGCGTGCAATGTGAAGCTGGCGTCGTTTGCGCTGGCGGGCGCGGTGAACTGGATTGGGACGTGGTATCGGCCTGAGGGTGAGTTGAAGGCGGACGATATTGCGACGCAGTTCGCGGATTTGCTGACGCAGGGTTTGCGCGGGTGCGAGGCAAAGCCTGCGGTGGTGAAGCGGCCGCGGGCGATCGCGGCTAAGCGCCAGATCTCGTAACGACAGGCTCAGAATCGAAGGAAGCTGGCCGTTTTCAGCGCTTTCCGGGAGCTGATTTGCGATTGTTGACTTTCTTACCGTGCGTTCAGTATTCTGCACGGGCTGGTGAGGCTGCGAGGATTTGGCCTGCCGCACAGGTTTAGAAAAGCCCGGTTTTGCCGGAGGAGTTGGGACGATGGCTGCGTTGGAATCCGCGATGTTGGTTGATGAGGTTTCGTCTAAAGGGCGAGCGAGCGATCGGGTGTATGACGTGCGGCGGGTGGCCGTGCTGGGTGCGGGCACGATGGGCGCGCGGATTGCTGCACACATTGCGAATGCGGGATTGCCGGTGCTGCTGCTGGACATTGTTCCGGCAAATGGCGAGCGGAACAGCATTGCTGCTGGTGCGCTGGAGGCACTGAAGAAGGCGAGGCCAGCGGCGTTTGCGGATGCGTCGTTTGCGAGCCACATACGGATTGGGAACTTTGAAGATGATCTCGCGAAGTTGAGGGATTGCGATTGGGTGATCGAGGCGGTCGCCGAGAATATGGAGATCAAGCACAACCTGCTTTCCAAGGTTGCGCCCTACTTGCGGGCTGATGCGATCCTGACCACAAATACCAGCGGGCTGCCGGTGGCGAAGGTTGCGGAGGTGTTGTCGGCGGATCTGCGACGGCGTTGGCTTGGGACGCACTTCTTCAATCCGCCGCGGTACATGCGGCTGTTCGAGATGATTGCTACGCCGGATACGGATCCGAAAGCGCTGGCGGCGATCGCGGAGTTTGCCGATAAGAAACTGGGCAAGACGGTGGTGCCGGCGAAGGATGTGCCGAACTTTATCGCGAATAGGATTGGCACGTTCTTCATGCTGAACACGCTGCGCATTATGGAAGCGCAGGGATTGAGCATCGAGGAGATTGATCTGCTGACAGGCGCGGTGATGGGTTGGCCGAAGACGGGAACGTTTCGGCTGGCGGACATGGTGGGGATCGATGTGCTGGGGAACGTGGCGAAGAATTTCGCCGCGAACATCAAGGATGAGCGAGCGGATGTGACGCTGCCGGCGATTGTTTCGGAGTTGATGGAGCGCAAGTGGCTCGGGGATAAGACGAAGCAGGGTTTCTACAAGAAGGACCGCGGCGCGGATGGGAAGGAAGAGCGGCTGGTGCTGGACTTCGCGACGATGGAGTATCGGCCGGCAGGGAAGGCGGCATTTGCTGAAGTCGAGATGGCGAAGTCGAATGACTCGCTGAGTGGAAGGATTAAATCGCTGCTGAGCGGGAATGCGGCGAAGGATAAAGTTGCGAAGTTTTACTGGACGGCGCTGCCGGAGATGTGGGCTTACTCGGCGAATCGGATTGGGGAGGTTGCGGACACGATTGTTGAGATTGATGCCGCGATGAAGGCCGGGTTCAACTGGGAGATGGGGCCATTTGCGATGTGGGATGCGGTGGGAGTTGTTGAGACCGTTGCGAAGATGCGCGAGATGGGGCTGCCGATCCCTGCGGCGGTGGAGAAGCTGCTGGCGGCCGGTGGGACATCGTGGTATCGCGCAGACGGGACGGAGTTTTTTGATGTGGCGTCGGGCGCGTATCGGCCGGTGGATTTGAATCCGGAGCTGGCGCCGGTGGCTAGTTATAAGCGGTCGAATGGGGTATATGCGCACAATGCCGGGATTTCGCTGGTGGATATTGGCGATGGGATTGGGTGCTTCGAATTTCATTCGAAGATGAATAGTTTGGGGCAGGACATTGTTGGGTTTTTGAAGAAGCAACTGCAGCCGGGCAGCGATGCGGTGAAGAACTTTGATGGGTTCATCATTACCAGCGACGCTACGAATTTTTCTGTGGGCGCGAATTTGATGCAGCTGTTGCTGGGGATCCAGGACGGCGAGTGGGATGAGATTGACCTGATGGTGCGCGAGTTTCAGAACATGACGCAGGCGATCAAGTTCTGTCCGCGGCCGGTGGTGGCGGCGCCGTTCGGGCTGTGCCTGGGCGGAGGGACGGAGATCGAGATGCATTCGGCCGTGCGGCAGCCGCACGTGGAGTTGTACACCGGGTTGGTGGAGACAGGTGTTGGTTTGCTGCCGGCTGGCGGCGGGTGCAAGGAGATGGTGTTGCGTGCGCTGGCGGCTGCCGAGGCGGTGAATGCTAAGGGTGGCGCGGAGTCGGCTGAGGTGTTTGAGGCGATCAAGAGCGTGTTCGAGACCATTGCAATGGCGAAGGTTTCTACGTCTGCGTTCGAGGCGAAGGCACTGAAGATTTTAGACGAGAGCGATGCGATCACGATGAACCGCGATCGGCTGGTGAGCGATGCGAAGGCGCAGGCGCTGCGATTGGTGCGGAGCGGGTATTCGGCGCCGGTGATGCGGACGGATATTCCGGCGCCTGGAAGTTCGGTTGAAGCGACGCTGAAGCTGGGCGTCTACACGATGCTGGAGGCGCAGTACATCAGCGTGCATGACGCGAAGATTGCGAACCACGTGGCGAAGATTCTGACAGGCGGCGGCGTTACGGCGGGGACGCTGGTGAGCGAGCAGTACGTGCTGGATCTGGAGCGGGAGGGATTTATCTCGCTGTGTGGTGAGGCGAAGACCGTGGAGCGGGTTGGGTTCACGCTGAAGACTGGCAAGCCTTTGCGGAACTAGGTGCATGCGCACGGCGAATGTTAATGCAGATGGATGGACAAGGAGTTGGTGATGAGAGAAGCGGTGGTGGTGAGTGCGGTTCGGACGGCGGTTGGTAAGGCGCCGCGAGGGACGCTGAAGAATACGCGGCCTGATGATTTGGGAGCGGCGGCGGTGGTGGGTGCGCTAGAGCGAGTGCCGATGCTCGACAAGTCGGAGATTGAGGACGTGATTATCGGCTGCGCGATGCCGGAGGCTGAGCAGGGCATGAACGTGGCGCGGGTGATTGCACTGCGGGCGGGACTGCCGGTGGAGTCGGCGGCGATGACGGTGAATCGCTATTGCGCGTCGGGACTGCAGACGATTGCGCTGGCGGCGGAACGGATTCGTGGCGGTGGCGCAGAGGTGATTGTGGCGGGCGGTGCGGAGTCGATGTCGTATGTGCCGTTTGGCGGGAACAAGATTTCGGTGAATCCGTGGCTGGTGGAGAATTTTCCCGGGTCGTATATGTCGATGGGATTGACTGCCGAGCGGGTGGCGAAGCACTACGGGATTACGCGCGAGGAGTCGGATGCGTTTGCGCTGAGCAGCCACCAGAAGGCGCTGGCGGCGATTGAGGCGGGACGGTTTCAGGACGAGATTGTGCCGGTGAAGGTGACGCATACGGCGGTGAATGGCGGGGGTAAGCCGGAGTCGAAGGAGAAGGAGTTCAAGGTGGACGAGGGGCCGCGGTCGGATACGTCGCTTGAGGCGTTGGCGAAGTTGAAGGCGGCGTTCCATGCGAAGGGCGTGGTGACGGCGGGGAACAGTTCTCAGACTTCGGATGGTGCGGCGGCGGCGGTGATCATGTCGGATGAGCGCGCGAAGGCGATTGGTGCCGCGCCGCTGGCGAGGTTTGTGTCGTTTGCGTATGCGGGATGCATGCCGGAAGAGATGGGGATTGGGCCGGTGTATGCGATTCCTAAGGCGCTGAAGATGGCGGGGCTGACGCTTGCGGATATTGACGTGATTGAGCTGAACGAGGCGTTCGCTGCGCAGTCGCTGGCGGTGATTAAGACGCTGGGGCTGGATATGGCGAAGGTGAATGTGAATGGCGGGGCGATTGCGCTGGGGCATCCGTTGGGTTGTACGGGAGCGAAGCTGACGGCGACACTGATGGGCGAGATGAAGCGGCGCAAGGCCCGGTATGGGTTGGTGACGATGTGCGTTGGCGGCGGGATGGGCGCTGCTGGGATTTTTGAGAATTTACAGAACTAGGAATTCAAAGATTTACGAATTGGCCGGAGGAAAGACGATGAGTGCAGCAGCTGTAGAGAATCCAACTAAGCGGGCGTCGGGCGGAAGTTTTCTGATTGAGGATTTGCGGCCGGAGGATGTGTTTACGCCGGAAGATTTCTCGGCCGAACAGAAGCAGATTGCTGAGATGACGGCGAACTTTGCGGAGGAGAGGATTCTTCCGCAGGTGGCGGAGATTGAGGCGAAGAAGCTTGAGGTGAGCGTGAAGTTGATGCGCGAGGCGGGTGAGCTTGGGCTGCTGGGCGTGGATGTGCCGGAAGAGTATGGCGGCCTTGAGCTGGACAAGGTTACGTCGGCGCTGATTGCGGACAACATCGCGGTGATGGGAAGTTTCTCGGTGACGTTCAGTGCGCATGCGGGGATTGGGACGCTGCCGCTGGTTTGGTATGGGACGCCGGAGCAGAAGGCGAAGTACCTGTCGAAGGTTGCGACGGGCGAGTGGATTGCGGCTTATGCGCTGTCGGAGTCGTCGGCTGGTTCGGATGCGATGAATATTCGGACGGTTGCGAAGCTGAGTGAGGATGGCAAGCAGTATGTGTTGAATGGCGAGAAGATGTGGATCTCGAATGCCGGCATTGCGAATTTGTTTACGGTGTTCGCGAAGATTGATGGAGAGAAGTTCACCGCGTTTTTGATTGAGGCGGGAACGCCGGGGCTTACCGTTGCGGCCGAGGAACACAAGTTGGGGATTCGCGGGTCGTCTACTTGTCCGCTGCGGTTGGAGGATTGCAAGGTGCCGGTGGAGAATCTGCTGGGCGAGGCGGGCAAGGGGCATCACATTGCGTTCAACGTCCTGAATGTGGGGCGGTATAAGCTGGCAGCGTCGGCGATTGGCGGGGCGCGAAAGTCGTTTCGCGATGGCGTGCGCTATGCAAAGGAGCGGGTAGCGTTTGGGAAGCCGATCAGCTCGTTCGGGTTGATGCAGGAGAAGATTGCGGAGGGTGCGGTCGGGATCTATGCGGGTGAGGCGCTGATTTATCGCACCGTTGGTGCGATCCAAGCGGCGCTTGAGGGATTGGATAAACATTCCCCGACCTACACGCAGGATGTGCAGAAAAGGATTGAAGAGTTTGCTGTGGAGTGTTCGATTCTGAAGGTTTGGGGATCGGAGATGCTGGAGCGGGTGGTCGATTCGACGCTGCAGATTCATGGCGGGTATGGGTATGTGGAGGAGTTTCCGGCGGAGCGGAGTTATCGCGATGCGCGCATCAATCGGATCTTTGAGGGAACGAATGAAATCAACCGGCTGATCATTACTGGATGGATGATCAAGCGGGCACTGCAGGGTCGACTGGCGCTGTTGCCAGCGATTAAGCAGGTGATGGATGAGGTGATGGCGGGGCCCGTTGCGAAGGGTGACTACGAAGGTCCGCTGGCCGAAGAGCGGGCGTTGCTGGCTAGCGCGAAGAAGCTTGGGCTGTTCTGCGCGGGTGCGGCTTCGCAGCGCTTTGGTATGGACCTGGCGGATCAGCAGGAGGTGATGGGCGCGCTGGCGGATGTGCTGATCGAGGTGCTGGCGCTGGAGTCCGTTATCTTGCGGACGGAGAAGATGGCGGGAAAGAATTCGCTCGCGATCAAGATGACGAAGTACTATGCGGCGCGGTCGTTCCGGGTTGTGGAGACGGCGGCGGAGCGGGTGATTGCTGCGGTCGCGGAGGGAGACATGCTGCGGACGCAGATGGCGATCTTCCGGCGGCTGTCCAAGCATGAGCCGGTGAATACGGTCACGCTGGGGCGCGAGATTGCGGCAGTGATGGTCGAAGCTGGCCGGTACACGCTGTAGACCTGCGCGGAGGGCGAGGGTCGTCGTGGTTGCGTTGGCAGCCGTTCTCTTGAAGTGAGGGCGGCGCTAGCCTTGCAGGACCTGCTTGGCGATGGTGGCTAGCTGCATGTTGGAGGTGCCTTCGTAGATGGTGCCGATTTTGGCGTCGCGGTAGAGCTTTTCTACGGGGTAGTCTTTGACGAAGCCGTAGCCTCCGTGGAGCTCGACGCATTTGCTGGCTACGCGCTCGGCTACCTGCGAGACGAAGTACTTGGTCATGGCGGCTTCTTTTAGGAAGGGAAGGCCGGCGAGCTTGCGGCGGGCGGTGTTGTAGACCATGAGGCGGCTGGCTTCGATGTCGGTGGCCATCTCGGCGAGAGCGAATTGGACGGCCTGGAATTCAGCTATGGGCTTGCCGAATTGGCGGCGCTCCTGGGTGTATTTCGCGGCGTAGCCCCAGGCTCCGGTGGCGAGGCCGAGGAGCTGGGCGGCGATACCGATGCGGCCTTCGTTGAGGGTCTCGATGGCGATCTTGTAGCCTTTGCCGATTTCACCGAGAATGTTGGCGGCGGGAACGCGGCAATCGTCGAAGAGGAGTTCGCAGGTGGAAGAGGCGCGGATGCCTAGCTTGTCTTCCTTCTTACCTACCGTAAAACCTTTAGTGTCGCGCTCGACGAGGAAGGCTGTGATGCCTTTGTAGCCGGCAGTGGGGTCAACGGTGGTGAAGACGATGAAGAGGCCGGCTTCGGCGGCGTTGGAGATCCAGAGCTTGCGGCCGTTGAGGATGTAGTCGCTTCCATCGAGGCGTGCGTTGGTGGTGAGGGCGAAGGCGTCGGAGCCGGAACTGGCTTCGGAGAGGGCGTAGGAGCAGATTGTGTCGGCTGCCATGCGCGGGAGGTATTGTTGCTTCTGGGCTTCGGTGCCCCAGCGAAGGAGGGCGTTGACGGTGAGGGTGTTCTGCACGTCGACGAGGACGCCGATGGCGGGGTCGACTGCGGAGATTTCTTCGACGGCGAGGATGGAGCTGAAGAATGAGCCGCCTACGCCGCCGTATTCTTCGGGGATTTCGATGCCCATGAGACCTAGTTCGAAGAGGCGCTGGATGATTTTGGGCGACATCTTCTGGGCTTCGTCCATCTCACGGACGAGGGGTGCGATCTCTTTGCGGGCGAACTTGCGGACGGTCTCCTGGAGGATTTGCTCCTCGGCGGTGAGGGTGGAGAGAGGCGCGGGGAGGGAGGTTTCGGCGGCGAGTGCGGGCATGAGTGAAGAATCTCCGGGAAGGGGTTGCGTAGTTATTCTACCCGAGGGTAAATTAACAGATCAGCGGGATGACAGGCAAATTTACTGCGCTGAAATCATAGGCGTGGGGATGTGCAACGGGATAGTGCGGGAGTTGGGCTGATGCGGATTTTGACGTTGATACGGCAGGTGCTGGATGCGGAAGAGAGTGTCCGCGTTCGCAACGGGGTGGTGGAACTGGACGGCAGCAAGGTGGTGATGGACACCATGGATGAGTATGGGGTGGAAGAGGCGCTGCGGCTGCGCGAGGGCGGGGCGGAGGCGGAGATTGTGGTGGTCGCCGTCGGGCCGGCGAGGTCGGAGGAAGCGATACGGACGGCGCTGGCGATGGGGGCGGATCGTGGGATTCATGTGGTGACGGATGTGGCACTGGATGCGATTGCGTTGAGCTCGGTGATGGCGCAGATTGCGAAGGCGGAGGGGGCGGAGTTGATTTTCTGTGGTGGGCAGGAGGCGGATTGGGATAGCCAGGCGCTGGGTGCTGCTACGGCGGAGAGGCTGGGATGGCCGCAGGCTACCTGGACTAGCGCGCTGGAACTCAAGGGGACGACGTTGGTGGGGAAGCATGAGGCGGATGAGGGGAGCGAGTCGTTTGAGGTGGAGCTGCCGGCAGTGGTGACGACGCAGCAGGGGTTGAATGAGCCGCGGTATCCGACGCTGCCGAACATTATGAAGTCGAAGAAGAAAGAGATTCGCAAGGAGACGCTGGAGGCTTACAGCGTGGCGGCGAAGGTGAAGGTGAACGGCGTGGAGATCCAGGTGAAGGAACGGCTGAAGAAGATTCTGGATGGCAAGGACGCGGCCGGTGCTGCGGCGCAGCTGGTGAAGATGTTGCGGGAAGAGGCTGGGGTGATTGCATGATTTTGATTGTTGTGGAACACGCGAATGGGAAGTTGAGCAAGAGTGCGTATGAGTTGGCGACGGCGGCGCGCGGGTTGGGACGCGGGGATGTGGCGGCGCTGGTGCTGGGGAGCGGCGTGGCTTCGGTGGCAAGTGCTGCGGCGTTGATTACGGACCAGGTGTTGGTGGGGGATTCGGCTGAGCTGGCGCAATATGATGCGGAGGTTTGGTCGGCGGCGGTCGCGCAGATTGCTGCTGAGGGTGATGCGGAGGTCGTGCTGATTGCGGGGAGCCGGAGCGGGCGGGAGTATAGTCCGCGGGTTGCGGTGAGGCTGGATGCGCCTCTGTTAGAGGACGTGACGAGTTTGAAGGATGAGGGTGGAGTGTTGCATGCGGAGCACTACACTTTCTTGACGAGGGTGACGGAGAAGGTGGAGGCGAAGGCGCCTGTGGTGGTGGTGTCGGTGAAGGCTGGGGCGTTTGCGCCGGAGGTGGCGGTGACGACGGCGGCAGAGCAGTTCGATGTGGATCTGGAGCTGCCGAAGCGGCGGCTGGTGGTGACTGCGAGCACGAAGGAGAAGACTGGGCGGATTGCGTTAGCCGAGGCGGACATTGTGGTTTCGGGTGGGCGCGGGGTTGGGACGCCGGAGGGTTTTGTGTCACTGGTGGAGGGGTTGGCGGATGTGTTGGGAGCTGCGGTTGGAGCTACGAGGGCAGTGGTGGATGCGGGGTGGAGACCTTACTCGGAGCAGGTGGGGCAGACGGGGAAGACGGTGCAGCCGAAGGCTTATATTGCTGTTGGGATTTCGGGGGCGGTGCAGCATTTGTCGGGGATGAACAAGAGCAAGGTGATTGTGGCGATCAATAAAGATGGCGATGCGCCGATCTTTAAGATTGCCGATTATGGGATTGTGGGCGACGTGAAAGAGATTGTGCCTGCAGTGATTCAGGAGCTGCGCAAGTAGCGTTTGTGGAGTGAGTGTCGATGCTTCCTTTGGCGCAGAAGATTGCTTTCCTGGTGTTCGCGGTTGTTACTGTTGCGGGTGGGGCTTGGGGATTCTATCGGCTGTATCGGCGGATTGCGCGGGGGCGTGTGGATGCGGATCTGCGGTGCGATCGGCTGGGCGCGCGGGTCTGGTATGCGCTTACGACTACGTTGCTGCAGACGCGGACGTTTAAGAAACGACCTTGGGTTAGCTTCTTCCACTCGTTCATTTTTTATGGGTTTGCGTTTTATATCCTGGTGAACTTTGTCGATGCGGTGGAGGGGTATTTCCCAGTCGGGATCTCGTCGGGGAGTTGGTGGGGCGCGGCTTATCACTTCTTTGCGGATGTGCTGAGTTTTCTGGTGATGGTGGGCGTGGTGGCGCTGGTGGTGCGGCGATTCTTTCTGCCAAGCAAGCGGGATTTTCGTTTCAATGAGCGGACTATGCTGCATGAGGATGTTCGGCGGCAAAAGATTACGCGCGACTCGCTGATTGTTTCGGCGTTCATTCTGTTTCATGTGGGGAGCAGGGCGGTGGGCGCTGGCGCCAAGTTGGCGATGGAGGGAATGGATCGGTTTCAGCCGTTTGCTTCGCTGCTTTCGCATCTATTTACGCCAGCGAATGCTGAGGCCTGGAGGGTGTTTGGGTATTGGGGGGCGTTGGGGAGTGTGCTGCTGTTTCTGATGTACTTCCCGTATACGAAGCATGTGCATTTGTTTATGGCACCGGCGAAGTATGCGGTGGCGCGTGAGGTTTCGTCGGGTGTGTTGCCGGCGTTGGATGTGAAGCTGGACGACGAGGAGCAGAAGCTGGGGGCGAAGCGGCTGGAGGATTTGGGGTGGCCGAGGTTGCTGGATGCCTATGCGTGTATTCAATGCAATCGGTGCCAGGATGTTTGTCCGGCATCGGCTACGGGGAAGGCGCTGAGCCCGGCGGCGCTGGAGATTAATAAGCGGATGGAGTTGAACTCGCTGGCGCGGGCGGGTGCGGGGTTCGAGAGGGGTGGGGAGAGCCCGCGGCCGCTGCTGCAGTTTGCGTTGTCGGCGGAGGCGGCGTGGGCTTGCACAACCTGCGGGGCTTGCATGGAGGTCTGTCCGACGCAGAATGAGCAGATGCTGGACATCATCGACATACGGCGGCAGCAGGTGATGATGGAAGGCGAGTTTCCGGCGCAGCTGCAGACAGCGTTTCGGGGGATGGAGCGGGCAAATAATCCTTGGGGGATTGGGCAGGATAAGAGGTTGGAGTGGGCGGATGGGTTGGTGGTGCCGACGATCGAGGAGAATCCAACGCCGGATGTTTTGTATTGGGTGGGATGCGCGGCGAGTTATGATCCGCAGTCGCAGAAGACGGCGCGCGCGTTTGTGCAGCTGCTGACGCGGGCGCGCGTGAACTTCGCGGTGCTCGGAAAAAAGGAGTGCTGCACGGGAGATACGGCGCGGCGGGCGGGGAATGAGTATCTGTATCGGCAGCTGGCGGATGGGAATGTGGCTACGCTGACGGCGGTGCGGCCGAAGTTGATTGTGGCGACGTGTCCGCATTGCATGAACACGATTGGCAAGGAGTACAAGCAGATTGGCGGGGATTTTAGGGTGGTGCACCACACGGAGTATCTGGAGTCGCTGGTGGCGGAGGGGCGGCTGGAGGTGGAGGCTACCGAGTCGTCGGTTACGTACCATGACCCTTGCTACCTGGGGCGGCATAGCGGGGTGTATGACGCGCCGCGGAATGTGCTGAAGGTGCTGACAAATGACTTTGTGGAGTTGGAGCGGAAGCGGGAGAACTCGTTCTGCTGTGGGGCGGGTGGGGCGCAGTTCTGGAAGGAAGAAGAGGCTGGCGACGAGCGGATCTCGGATAACCGGTATCGGGAGGCGGAGGGGAGGCTGGCGTCGCGGGGAGAGAACAAGGTGCTGGCGGTGGGGTGTCCGTTCTGCAAGAGCATGCTGGAGAGCACGCCAGGCAAGGTGGAGGGTGGGATTGCGGTGAAGGATGTCGCGGAGTTGATGCTGGAGAGCGTGCTGCGGCGGGCGGGTGAGACTGTCGTGCCGAGTCCGGCGGCGTCGCGGGAACAGGCTACTGCGGTTGCGGAGGCAGTGGAGGTTGTGGCGAGGGCGGAAGAGCGGGTTGTGGAGCCTGAGGTTGAGACGGCGATGAAGGTTGCGGCGCCGCGGACAGACGAGATTGCGATGCCTGTGGTGAGAAAGAAGTGGGCACCGAAGGCTGGGAGCTCGGCAATGGAGAAAGCTGCGGCAGAGGTTGAGGCGAGTGTGGAGATACCGGCGGTCGAGACGAAGGCTGAAAGCGCTGCGGACTCTGCGGTGGAAGCGGCGACGCAGGAGACGGCAGCGCCTGTGGTGCGCAAGAAGTGGACGCCGAAGGCTACAGGCGCTGCGCAGGGAGTTGAGGCGACGAAGGTTGAAGCGGGGCCTGATGTGCCGGCGGAGACCACGAACGCGGCGGGGCTGCCCGATGTGAGCGCGGCAGCTCCTGCACGGAAGAAGTGGGAGCCAAAGAAACGTGCGAAGGCTCCTGAGGGTGGGGAGTAGGCAGACCGGATTGGCTGCGGGCTTGAGGTCGGTGCCTCAGCGATGCAGGAGTGTGGCTGGGTTTCGAATCACTTCACGCGATGGAGGGTGAAGTGCGCGTGTACCGGCTTGTCTCCGGGCATCATGTAGGTCCAGTCTTCGGTGTGGTGGTCGTTGTCGATCGCGGTTAGCACGACGTGATGCATGTGGCCGTTTTCGTCCCCACCGGAGAGGTCGACGAAATCGAACTCCACGGTCTTGCCGTCCGGGGATTGTCTGGCCACCATGCGCGGGCGGTTGCCGGCGTCGCAGTAGTGAACCAGGGTCAGGTGATTGCCGTCGAGGTAAAACATCGTGACCGGATGGTCGTACTTGGCTGGGTCGAGGGGTGTGCCGGCGGTTTGCATTTCGTGCACGACTGCGTTGCCGCGAGAGGTGATGCGCAAGGAGATGTGCACTGGGCCATTGTCAGTCATGCCTTGCATCGGCGGATCGGTGGTGACCTGCCCTTCCCACTCTCCAGCGAGACTCTTGATGGTGCTGAAGGAGGCTTGCGAGGCGAGAACCGCGGCGGGAGGGACAGTTGATTGCGCTAAGGACATGGAACAGAGGGTTAGCAGGACGGCTGGCGAAAGGAAGCGAAGTGATTTCATGGGTCTATCGTCCGAAGATCGCTCGCAGGCCTTCCAAAAATCGCGTGCGGAAAAAAGATCGCTTGCGAGATGTGCTGTTATATATAACTACAACACTAAATGTGTCAAGTGAATTCCTGGAGTTGGGCGGGTGTTCGCCGATATCCGAGAAGCCACGGTGTCTGGGGCATGTACCAGTTGGTTAAGGGCGAGGCCGGGGAGGTTATTCAGCTTAAATAAGGTCTTGTATGCCTGTGGAAAAGCAGGTAGAACAGGGGATACGCGGGAGATACCGGAAGATTCACGTAGGACTGGAGATGTTCATGGCGGCGGGAACAACACAAGGACAGTTGACGCTCCGCGAGGTGATGGATATTCGCCAGGCTGCGGACTATCTGGGGATCAGCGGGGACACGCTGTACCGGTATGCGTCCGAGGGATTTGTGCCGGCGTTCAAGCTGGGAAACCGGTGGAGGTTTCGCAAGAGCTTGCTGGACAACTGGATGGATGCGAAGAGTGGGGTGGCGCCTAAGGGCGCGACGGTGGAGCCGGGGAAGAAGAAGCCCGTGGCGAGCGCGCGCTGAAGGTAGGCCTCAGGGCCCAGGGTAAAGCAAACTGGCGTGGTCAGGCTCGGACCAGGGTAAAGTGGGTGAGTTCGGCGGGGCAGTTAAGGCGAAGGGGAAGACCCACTGTACCTATGCCGCGGTTGACGTAGAGCTGCATGTGGTCGAAGTGGAACATGCCTTCGACATACTTCTGACCCATGGGTGGGAGGATGAGGGGGCCGACTACCGGGAGACGGATCTGGCCGCCGTGGGAATGGCCGGAGAGCATGAGGTCGATGAGCGGAAAGCGGGGATGGAGGACAACGTTCTCGACGTAGTCCGGCTCATGGCACATGAAGATAACGGGTGCGCGGGGGTTGGGGGGAATGGCGAAGTTGAGGTCGGGGGTGCGGGTGCCGGCGTCGTTGGCGCCGCAGAGCCAGAGGATATCGTGGCCTCGTTCGAGGGCGAAGTAGCTGTCGACGAGGATGGGGGTTCCGTGGGCTTCGACGGGGCGGATGACGTGGTCGGCGCCAACGTTGACGTCGTGGTTGCCGAGGATGCCGAAGCGTTGCGGGGCTTTGAGGGTGGAGAGGATCTCGGCGGCTACGCCAGCGCAGCGCCATGAGACGGAGAGAGCGAGCGGGCCGCGGCTGACGAAATCGCCGGTGACGAGGACGAGGTCTGGGGCCATTGCGTTGATTTCGGCGACCATCTTCTCGAGGAACCAGGGTTCGGTGAACTCCTCGAGGTGGATGTCACTGAGCTGGACGATACGGAAGTTCTGGAAGCCATCGGGGAGGTCTCGAATCGGAATGGTGAGACGGGTGATCTCGAACTCATGGCGTGCGTGGGTTCCGGAGTAGGTGGCGACACCGAGGCCTGCAGCTGCGAGGGTGGCACCAAGGAAGCCGCGGCGTGTGAGGTGAAAAGATTTTGGTTGGCCGGCGGGATTTGGTTGGCCGTTGGGCGTGGAACCTCGATGCATACTCCATGATAGCGGCTAAGGCGGAATGAGGGTAACGACTAAGGCATCGACGGTGTGAAGGATGCAAAGCGCAGGTAAAATGAGGAGATGCGCGAAAGGGCAAGACGGAAACAGGCGATGCAGGCTGCGCTGGGGGCTGGGGCAGAGGCACTGCTGGTGACACACGGGCCGGACGTTCGGTATTTGAGCGGTTTCACGGGCTCGAGTGGAGCGGTCGCGCTGGTCGGGGGACGGGCTGCGCTGTTTACGGATGGGCGATATACGACTCAGGCGAAGGCCGAGGCAGAAGGGGTACGGGTGGTGATCGACAAGCGATCGCCAGGTGTGCAGGCGGTGGAATGGATGGCTGGGGCGGGCGTGAAGAAATGCGCGTTCGATGCCGGGCAGACTTCGGTGGCGGCACTCGAGTTGATGAAGAAGGCGTTGCCGGCGAAGGTGCGGCGGAGCTTCTTTGTGGCTACCGATGGGCTGGTGGAGCGGATTCGCCAGGTAAAGGATGAAGACGAGATTGGGCGGATGCGCAAGGCGGCTTCGCTGGGGTGCGGGCTGTTTGGTGCCGTGCTGCAATACATCGTTGCGGGGATGGAAGAGACGCAGGTGGCGGCGCAGTTGGAGTTTATGGCGCGACTGGCGGGGGTCGAGGCGATGAGCTTCGAGACGATTGTGGCGAGTGGGGAGCGTTCCGCGCTGCCGCACGGCAGGGCGACGGCGGCGAAGTTGCCGGCAAAGGGCTTTGTGACGCTGGATTTTGGAGTGCTGCTGAATGGGTACTGCTCGGACATGACGCGGACCGTGCACCTGGGGCGGCCCAGCCAGCGCGAGTGGGACGTGTATCATTCGGTGCTGGAAGCCCAGGAGGCTGCGATTGCGGGTGTTGCGCCTGGGGTTCGTTGTGGCGATGTTGATGAAGCTGCGCGTTCTGTGCTGCGCAAGGCCGGGCTGGAGAAGGAGTTCTCACACTCGACCGGGCATGGTGTTGGTTTGGAGATTCATGAAGGACCGAGGATTGCGGCGAAGCAGGAACAGGTGCTGGAGCCAGGGATGGTGATTACGATTGAGCCGGGAGCGTATCTTTCTAGTGGAGCTGGGTTAAGGGAGCGCCGGCCCGGCTCTCGCAGTAAAGGGGTTCACCCGGTTGCGAAGACTTTTGGGGTGCGCATCGAAGATATGGTGCTGGTAACGAAGAGCGGCCACGAGGTGCTTACGGCCGCCAGTGCGAAGGATTGGATCGAGTTGTAAGCATCGATCGAACGTCAGGAATACGAAATTGTCAGGAGCTAGAGAGTATGGCAGGTACGGAAGGTAATGATTTGAAAGAGTTGAAGGAGTTGGTCGAGTTTCTGAAGGCCAACGGGATTGCCGAGTTCGAGATGGAGCGGCCGGATCTTAAGGTGGGGCTGCGCTTTGCGGGCGAGACGCCTGCTGCGGCGTCGGGAATCGATCCGGCGCAGATGGCGGCATTGCTGACGGCGGCGAAAGGTAGTGCGGCTCCCGCGCCTGCGGCGGCTCCGGCAACGGCAGCGGCGCCGGTAAGCATCGCGGCGGCGGCGGCTCCTGAGGCTCCTGCTGCTGAGCCTGATCCATGGGCCGGCGCGCACATTGTGAAGTCGCCGATTGTGGGCACGTTTTATGACTCGCCGTCTCCGGACTCGCCTTCGTTCGTTCAGGTTGGAGATACCGTTGCAGTCGGCAAGGTGCTTTGCATTGTTGAGGCGATGAAGTTGATGAACGAGATTGAGAGTGACGCGGCAGGGAAGATCGTGCATGTGTTCGTGAAGCGGGAGCAGCCTGTGGAGTATGGGCAGCCACTGTTTGCGGTGAAGTAGCACGACCTTCCGCCAGCAAGCCAGGTCTCTCCGCGGCGCATGACGGTGAAGCTGTCACGCTTGGGTTGAGATGACAATCCTTCACGCAATTGAATATAGGTAAGGGCAAAGCATGTTTCGTAAGGTATTGATTGCAAATCGTGGGGAGATTGCACTGCGCGTGATCAGCGCGTGCAAGGAGATGGGAATTCGCACGGTCGCGGTGTACTCCGAGGCGGACCGCAACAGTCTGCATGTGCGGTTTGCGGATGAGGCCATCTGTATTGGGCCGCCGCCGTCGAAGGACAGCTATTTGAATGTGCCGGCGGTGATCTCGGCTGCTGAGATTGCTGGCGCGGACGCGATTCATCCTGGGTACGGGATGCTGAGCGAGAACGCGAACTTCGCGGAGGTATGCCGCGCGTCGAATATCAAGTTCATTGGGCCGCCGCCGGAAGTGACGCGGATCATGGGCGAGAAGGCCACCGCGCGACAGACGATGAAGAAGGCAAAGGTGCCGATTCTGCCGGGCAGCGATGGTGCGATTGAGGATGTGGATGCGGCGCTGGAGTGGGCGCAGAGTGTTGGATATCCCGTGATGCTGAAGGCGGTTGCTGGCGGTGGCGGACGCGGCATGCGGATTGTCCGAAGCAAGGAAGAGTTGCCGGCGTTGTTTCAGAGTGCGTCGCATGAGGCGCTGAATGCTTTCTCGAATGGCGCTCTGTACATGGAGAAATTTATTGAGCGGCCGCGGCATATTGAGTTCCAGGTGCTGGCGGATGAGCATGGCAATGTGATGAGTTTGGGGGAGCGTGAGTGCTCGATTCAGCGGCGGCATCAGAAGCTGATTGAAGAGGCTCCGAGCCTGGCAATTACGCCCAAGCAGCGCGAAGAGATGGGCAAGGTCATTCGGCGGTCGCTGAAGGACATTGGCTATTGGAATGCGGGGACAATCGAGTTCCTGATGGATGAGGATGGATCGATTTACTTCATCGAGATGAACACGCGGATCCAGGTGGAGCACTGCGTGACCGAGATGGTGACGGGTGTGGATTTGGTGAAGGCGCAGTTGCGGATCGCGGCGGGCGAGAAGCTGCATGACATTGTGCCGGAGCAGCCGAAGATGATCGGGCATGCGATTGAGTGTCGCATCAATGCGGAGCATCCAGAGAAGTTCATCCCTAGCCCGGGCAAGATTACGGTCTTCAATTTGCCAGGTGGCAACGGTGTGCGCGTGGATACGGCGCAGTATGCGGAGGGCGTGGTGCCGCAGTATTACGACTCGCTGATTGCGAAGCTGGTGTGCCACGGCAAGGATCGCGAAGAGGCGATGGACAAGATGCAGCGGGCGTTGAGCCAGTTTGTGGTGCAGGGGATTTATACGTCGATCCCGCTGCATCAGCGGATCTTTGCGGATGAGGAGTTTCGGTCGGGGCAGTTCGATACGAAGTTCATGGAGCGGTTCCTGGAGCGGGAGAAGCTAAAGGCTTAGGCGACTGCGCGTTGAGCGGGAGGCGCTTCGGGCCGGTGCGGGTTAGGCGGTGGTTGGAGAAACGACCCGCTTCTGCAGCCAGTATTGCGAGATGCCGCGGGGATGGTCTTTCAATTCGCCGAAGATGGTGTAGCCGAGTTTCTGGTAGAAGCCGAGAGCCTGAAAGGCAAATGTGTCCAGCCAGACGCCGGTGCAATTGCGCTGGCGGGCGATGTCTTCGGCTTGTTGCATGAGGCGGGTTCCGGTGCCTGTTCCACGGAGATGTTCGGGGACAAAGAGGAGCTCGACGAAGAGCCACTCGTAGGCGGAGCGGCCCCAGAGGCCGCCGATGGTGGTGCCGTGCTCGTCCTTGAGGAGCAGACCGAGGAGGCGGTAGTCGGGGTCGGGTGCGGACTTTCGGTTGTACTCGAGGAGGCCGTCGAGGATAGCTTCGCGCTCCGCGGGAATGTCTTCTTCGATGACTTGGATGATCGGCAGCATGGTGACAGGATAGCTTTGAGGGGAGAGAGAATGGTGAAGAAGTTTCCGACGCTTTACGCGATTGCGGATAGGGGAGCGCTCGATGCTCGTGGGATGAGTATCGGCGAGTTTGCGCGGGAGATGATGCGGGCTGGGGTGGGCGTGCTGCAGTATCGAAACAAGATGGGTACTCCGAACGAGGTGCTGCGTGCGGCGAAGGAGATCGCGGCAGAGTTTGAGGGGAAAGATTGCTTGCTGATCCTGAATGACCGGCCGGATTTGGCGCTGTTGGCTGGGTGGGGGGTGCATGTGGGGCATCTGGATATGAGGCCCGAGGAAGTTCGGAAGGTGCTGGGCGGGGGACGAGTGATTGGCGTGTCCACACACAATGAGCCGCAGGTGACGGAGGCCGACACGGGTGCGGCGGATTATGTTGCTGTGGGGCCCGTGTTTGCTACGGCAACGAAAGCGGATACGGAGCCGGTGGTTGGGCTTGAGGGAGTGCGGCGGGCACGGGCGCTGACGCGGAAGCCGCTGGTGGCGATTGGCGGGATTACGCGCGAGAATGCGCGCAGTGTGATCGAGGCCGGGGCGGATTCGGTGGCAGTGATTGGCGCGCTGCTGGCTGCGGGTGAGCGGCCGTGGGAGATTGCGAAAGAGTTTCTTGAAATTTTGCGGTAGAAAACCGAAGCTGAAGCGTTCGCTGTACGGAAGGTTCGAGTGGCGCGTTGTTTCTTGTTTGCGGTAAGGTTGGGGAACGTGAATCCGCAACAGACTCCTTCTCCCATAGATACCGCGACTGGCTCTGCGCCGAAGTTTGTGCAGGGGATGGGGCTGTTTTCTGCGACTGCGATTGTGATGGGCTCGATGATCGGGTCGGGCATCTTTATTGTGCCGGCGGATATGAGCCGGGTGCTGGGATCGCCTGCGTTGTTGATTGCGGCGTGGCTGGTGACGGCGCTGATGACGATCATTGGCGCGCTCAGCTATGGCGAGTTGGCTGCGATGATGCCCAAGGCTGGCGGCCAGTATGTGTATCTGCGCGAGTCGCTGGGGCCGATCTGGGGATTTCTGTATGGGTGGACGCTGTTTCTCGTGATCCAGACGGGGACGATCGCGGCGGTGGGCGTGGCGTTTGGGAAGTTTCTTGGGGTGTTCTTTCCATCGGTTAGCCAGACGCATTGGCTGTGGCATGTGGGGAGCGGGAACATTGGGTTGAGCACGGCGAATTTGGCGGCGATCGTCATCATTGTGTTGCTGACTTGGACGAATACGCGCGGTGTGCGGCTGGGTGCGGCGGTGCAGAATGTGTTTACGAGCGCAAAGGTGCTGGCGCTGCTGGGGATTATCGCGGTTGGGCTGATTGCCCGGAACGCAGCGGCGCTTGCCGCGAATTTTGGAGCGGGTTGGCACGCGTTCTGGGCTGGTTCTGGTTGGCATGCGCAGCATGCCGTGCAGGTGGGCGCGGGTGGACCGACCGCGTATGTCGGGATTTTCACAGTGCTTGCGGTCGTGCAGGTTGGCTCGCTGTTTTCGAGTGACGCGTGGAATAACGTGACGTTTACTGCGGGAGAGATTCAGAACCCGAAGCGCAATCTGCCGCTGAGCCTGGCGTTGGGAACGGGCGTGGTGTTGCTGCTGTACATCGCTTGCAACTTTGTTTATCTGAGTGTGCTTCCGCTGAGCGCGATCCAGGCTGCGCCGCAGGATCGGGTGGCGACCGCGGTGATGCAGGCGGCGTTTGGCGGGATTGGTGCGAAGTTGATGGCGGCGGCGATTCTGGTGTCGACGTTTGGGTGCGTGAACGGGATGCTGCTGGCGGGGGCGCGGGTGTATTACGCCATGAGCCAGGATGGGTTGTTCTTCAAGTCGGTGGGAAGGCTCGATGAGAAGACGAAGACGCCGGTGAACTCGCTGTGGATGCAGTGTGTCTGGGCATGCCTGCTGTGTTTGAGCGGGCAGTATGGGAACCTGCTGGACTACGTGATCTTCGCGGTGCTGGTGTTCTATGTGCTGACGATTGGCGGGTTGTTTGTGCTGCGCAGGACTCGCCCTGAGGCTCCGCGGCCTTACAAGGCGTTCGGGTATCCGGTGTTGCCGGCGCTGTACATTGTGATGGCTGTGTGGATTTGTGGTGTACTGTTGCGATATAAGCCGCAATACACATGGCCTGGATTAATTCTGGTGCTGCTGGGCGTGCCGGTGTATTTGGTGTGGACGAAGAAGCAGGGATTAGAGATCAGGGATTAGGGATTAGGAGAACGAAAACGAATGGCGAATCTGCTGGCGATCAAGCCGCTATCGATGTTGTTGAAGGAAGCCGAGAACACGGGCGAGCACAGTTTGAAACGGGCGCTTGGGCCGGTGAACCTGATCACGCTGGGTATTGGTGCGATCATTGGCGCGGGAATCTTCGTGCTGACCGGGACGGCCGCGGCGCAGTTTGCCGGACCGGCAATTGTGCTTTCATTCGTGGTGGCAGGCATCGGTTGCGTGTTTGCGGGTCTCTGCTACGCGGAGTTCGCTTCTGTGATTCCGATTGCCGGGTCGGCCTACACCTACGGGTATGCGACGCTGGGCGAGCTGGTGGCGTGGGTCATCGGTTGGGCGCTGTGCCTGGAATATGCGTTTGGCGCTGCGACAGTGGCCGTTGGCTGGAGTGGCTATGTGAGTAGCCTGCTGGGGTATTTCGGCATTCGCATGCCGTTCAATCCGACTCCTTCGATCGCCCTGACGGTGTTCGGACACGCTTTGTCAGCCAGAGTGGATATCTTTGCGATGTGCGCGATCGTCGTGGTGACGGCTGTGCTGGTGGTGGGCGTCCGCGAATCGGCGAATTTCAATAGCGCTGCCGTGATGATCAAGGTGTCCGTTGTGCTCTTCTTCATCGGCATTGCGACGGTGTTTGCGTTTGCGCATCCGGCGCACATGATGGCGAACTGGCACCCCTTTATTCCGAAGAACCTTGGGCACTTCGGGCAATATGGTTGGTCGGGCATTATGCGAGGGGCGAGCGTGGTGTTCTTCGCTTATATCGGATTCGATGCGGTTTCGACGGCGGCCCAGGAGGCGAAGAATCCGCAGAAGGATATGCCGTTCGGCATCCTCGGCTCGTTGATCATCTGCACGATCCTGTACATCATTGTCGCGGCACTGCTGACTGGTCTGAAGCCCTATACGACGCTGAACACGCCGGCCCCGGTGGCCGATGGCGCGGCGGCGATTGGGGCTACGTGGGGAGTTTGCCTTATTGATCTGGGTGCGATTGCGGGCCTGGCTTCGGTGATGCTGGTGATGATTCTCGGCCAGACGCGCGTGCTGTACACGATGTCGCGTGACGGCCTGTTGCCAAGCTGGGTTGGGCGGATCCATCCGCGCTTCCGGACTCCCTGGCTGGTGACGATCGCAGTCGGCGTGATGGTCGCGTTTCTGGCGGCGTTCTTCAACATCTCTTTCCTTGGCGAGCTGGTGAGCCTGGGTACGCTGCTGGCCTTCACGATTGTGTGTGTGGGAGTTTGGGTTATGCGAAAGCGTCAGCCCAGCTTGCACCGGCCGTTCCGCACACCGTGGGTGCCGTTCGTGCCCATCATGGGCATACTGATCTCGTTGTCTCTGATGGTTTCATCGGACACGCCGGCAAAGATCGGCTTTGTGATCTGGCTGGTTGTGGGCCTGGTGATTTACTTCGGGTACTCGACTCGACACAGCAAGGTGCAGAAGCTGCCTGCTTCGGAACAGGCGCCGCTGGTTGATCCAGGGGCGTAAGGTCACTGGATTACGAGGACCCTGCTGGCGGTTGGATCAGAGGCCGGAAGGGGATGTAGTGGAAGGAGAGCTCGACGCTGGTGGCGTCGGGCTCTCTTGCTTTTGGGGTGCGGGAGTTGGCGGCGCGGTGGGGACAGGCGCGGGAGTGGTGCCAACGGGTGTCGTGGCGGCGGGCGTGTCCGTGCCTGAAGGCTCTGCGTCGCTGTGGGGGAGATGGGCAGCATGATGGACGTGAACCACGGGTGTGGGAACTGGCAGTACTGCGGACTGGACGCTGGTGGGATCATCGCGAAGCTTGAAGAAGATGGTGCCCGCCGATGGGTGAGGGATGGTGAGGCTGGTGCCGGTGTAGCCATCGGGAACGGAGACTGCGTCAGAGAAGTCCGGGTTTGCGGAGACGGCCTGGAGGAGGAATAAGTTGAGGCCGGTGATGGTGCAGGACTGGGTGATATCAGCAGGGCACTGGAGCTGGGAGAGCGTGGGGATTCGGACCAGGGTTACGAGCGGTAGCCAATCGCTGGCGGGGGAGGCGGGATCGTCGCTGTCGGTGTCCGCGGTTGCTGCCGCGGTTCCGGGCTCGGTTGAGGTTTCGGGGGCGTGGTGCTCGCCGTGATGGCCGGCTACTACCGGGTAGATTGCGCGCATGCGCAGGGCGCCGAACGCGCTGGGGCCGAACGAGCGCAGGGGATCGAGCGTGGCGACGATGGTGTGGGGATCTTGCAGGAGCAGGCCTCCTGAGGGCGCGAGGGTGAGGACGGTGCGGAGGGTTCCGTCGAGCGTTTCAATCTCGATCTGGCCGTTGCGTGGAAAGCGATCCGGGCTCTTGAGGGTGAAGGTGAAGAGCGAAGAGAGCGGAAGATCGTCTGGATTCGAGAGGTTGATGTTGGAGGTCTTGGGGTCGGGAATGGATGACTTGCGCAGCAGCGTGATGACCGGGCGGGGCGCAGAGACGACTAGCGGAACGGAGAGGTCGCGGCCGTCGCGCAGGGCGATCGAGGCGGTCAGATGTTCGCTGACGTGGGTGGTTGGGACCGGCACGTTGGCGGGCAGGGCGAAGTGAAGGGTTCCGACTGAAGCGGAGTCGGGAGGCTGGGTGTCGTAGGAGGCATCGGGTGCGGGCGCGAAGACGAGATCGCCGAGCGTAATCTTCTCGATCTCGCCGAGCCGCGTGCCGGTGACGACGAGGGTTTTGTCGCCGGCGTGGAGTTCGACTGCAGTCACGGTGGCGGGTTCGGAGAAGGTGCGGGCAGAGAGGTGATCGGGCTTGGGCTGATCGTACTGCTGGATGGCGAGGTGCAGGTCGCCCGGCGTCAGGTCATGCTCAAGCGGGAGTGTGAGTGCGAGGACGTTGGGCTGGTCGGCCTTCGGCTCGGGCTTGAAGGGGACAGGGAATGGGTTCTCGCCTTCGGGGTCTGCCGTGATCGTGTGGACGCAGGCTGAGCCGGTTGAGTTCAGGAGAAGCGTGGCGGTGTGGCCGGCGATGAGGTCATAGGTGGGTTCTTTGCCTGCGCCGGCGGAGGGGACGATGGTCCAGTCGGTGCCGGGAAGCTGCTGCAGGTGGACGGTGGGGCCGGTGAAGCTGTCGAAGCCCCAGCGGCCGAGGATGACACCGGTGAGCAGCGCGGGCTTGGGTTGAGGCTTGGGCGGCGGTGCGGAGGGGTGAGGAGCGAGTTTGGGATCGGCGAAGGGGTTGGGTTCCTCGTGGGCAGAGGCGGCTGTCTGCAGCGGCGTGACGTCATGCAGTGGGACTCGGTGCTGCTGATCTTTCTGCAAAACGAGACCGCCGTAGTAGGCGTCGGGGGCTAGCGGAATGTCGGGCTCAGAGGGTGCGCCCGGGGGCGTGTTGAGATGTAGAACGAGGTCGTGGGCGAAGTCGGTGGAGAAGACCAGGGGCGCGCCTTCGATGGGAAGGACGACGGAGGGCTTGATGAGGCAGGTGACTTCGTTGGGATCAGCCGGGCGAAGCGGCGGGGTAACGACCGGCTCCACGGCTGGAAGCGCGATGACGAGAACAGACTTTGGATTGTGGAAGGACGGTGGGGTGTTCAGGCGCAGGTTCATGGCGTCGTCCTGCGGGAAACTGATGGCGGGGATGTACTGATACTGCGCCGTGTGCAGGTTGCTCATGATGCGCACGACGTCGACGATGGCGCCCACGTAGGCGGAGTAGAGGCCGCCGCCGGCCGCGGTGGTGTAGGTGGCCTGGGAGATGAGGTCGGAGGTGGGTCCGTTGAGTACGTTCGAGATGGTCTGGCCGTTGCCGTCGTCGAGGACGATTTGGGAGCCAGTCTGGGTGAGGCAGGTGAATTGGGTGTCGACTGGCTGCTTGAAGCAGGCTTCGTTGGGCTTGAGGGCGAGGGTGCGCGCGAGCAGGTCAGAGTGCTTGGCGAGCAGGGTAGGATCGGCGGGCGGAACGCGGCGAATGGAGGCAACATACTTCTCGATGCGAGCTTCTTCGAAGCCGGCCTCAATGAGGTCCTGGGAGGCGCGAACGAAGGCTCCGGGGCGGCCACGGACTGCGGACTTGAGGGTTTTGAAGTCGCCACCGGTTTCGGGCGCGAGGAACATGACGGCCTGCTGGGCGTCGGCAGGGACGGTTACGAATGCGCCTTCCTCGCGCACCTTGGGATCCCAGGTTTCGATGCGGTAAAACCAATCCTCGGGCGGGGGATTGGTGTTGCCGCGGAGGAAGACGCAGATGAGCAGGTATTTGACCGACTGCGAGGCAGGGAGATCCGGGCGGATCCAGAGCTTATCGCCGGGCTGCAGGTTGGGAACGGTGGCGATGGGAAGTGTTTGGCCGTCGCGGGTAACGCGGACGTCAATCTTGGGCCCAATGAGATCGAAGCGCGAATCAGCAGCGTGGCTCAGTTTGCAGCAGGAGAGGAAAACAAGGGAGAGCAGCAAAAATCGGACGCGCTTATCCATACTCCTAGTTTAGATGCCCGGCCGCGGGCAGAGTCATCGGAGAAGCGTTCCGGGGGCTGCTTAGAATGATTCGCGGACGCAAAACGCGCAATGGTTTGATCAAGATGAGCAAGTTGCGCGCGTGGTGCGCTCCCATCGGACATTGTGGTCAGACAAGGGAGGGTTAGTGAGGCTGCTCGCTGGCGTGCCGGACGGAGGAGATCGCCTGTTCGGCATTGCGCATGCGGGCGCTGGGACCATCGGACTCCACGGAGCCGTCGCGGATGGAGATGACGCGATGAGCGTAGTCGGCGATATCGGGCTCGTGGGTGACGAGGACGATAGTGTTGCCCTGGGCGTGGAGCTCGTCGAAGAGGGCCATGATTTCGACTGAGGTCTTGGAGTCGAGGTTGCCGGTGGGCTCGTCGGCGAGGATGATCGAAGGCTTGTTGACGAGGGCGCGAGCGATGGCGACGCGCTGGCGCTGGCCGCCGGAGAGTTCGTTCGGCTTGTGGTTCATGCGCTCGCCGAGGTTGACGGATTCGAGGACGAACTTGGCGCGAGCGATGCGTTCGGCAGCCGGGGTGCCGTTGTAGATCAAGGGCAGCTCGACATTGTGGAGTGCCGTGGCGCGGGCAAGCAGGTTGAAGGTCTGGAAGACGAAGCCGATCTCCTTGTTGCGGATGCGGGCGAGCTCGTCGTCGTTGAGCTGGGAGACGTCATGGCCGTTGAGCCAGTAACGGCCTTCGGTGGGTGAGTCGAGGCAGCCGATGAGGTTCATGAGGGTAGATTTGCCGGAGCCGGAGGGTCCCATGATAGCGACGTATTCGTTGTGGCGAATGCGGATGTCGACGCCGCGCAGGGCGTGCACCATCTGGTCACCCATCTCGTAGGTCTTCCAGAGATTGTCGGTGACGATGACGTCGCCGGGATGCGGGCCGTCGGCGTTTGCACCGATGCGGTTCTGTTCGGGCGCGATGACTTCGGAAGTGTCGATGGTCATGGGTGTCTCCGTGACAACGGTGGAAGAGAAGTTAGCTGGAGCTGTCGTCCGTAACAGTGACAGGCGTGATGGAGTTATCGCGTTTCACGGCGATGCCACTTCGGAGGGTGCGCAGGACTTTGTAATGTCCGGTGACGATCTCGTCGTCCTGCTTGAGGCCGCTGAGAACTTCGATCTCGGTTGTACCTGTGATGCCGGTGGTTACCGGGACGAAGCGAACGCGCAGGCGATTGCCATCTTTGACGATGAGATAGACGCCCTGGACAAGGCTGGCCTGGTTGCCGGGAACCGCAGGAGCGGCGGTGGCGGATGCCTTACCGTGATTCTTGAAGAACGTGGCTTCTTCGGCGGGATCGCGCATGACCAACGCCTGAATGGGGATGGTGAGCGTGTTCGGCTTGTGCGCGGTGGTGATCTTGGCGGTGCAGGAGAGGCCGGGACGGAGGTCGACGGTGGTGGGGTCAAGGGTGACGACGACCTTGAAATCCTTGGCCTCTTCGGTGCCGGTGGTGGACTGCGAGGTAGCTACGCCGGTGGTGCGGAGGAGAGCCTGATCGCCGACTTCGGTAACTTTGCCGGTAAAGGTCTGGCCGGGGAAGGCATCGACGGTGACACTCGCGGTCTGGCCGAGCGCAACATTGACGATGTCGGTCTCATCGACCTTCACTTCGGCGGTAATAACGGACATGTCAGCGAGGGTCATCAAGGTTGATCCCTCGGCGTTTTGGATGCCGACGACGACGGTTTCGCCTTCGCGGACGGGAACGTTCGTGACCAGGCCATCGAATGGGGCAACGCTGCGAGTGAGGCCGAGGGAGTAGTTGTCTCCCTGGAGGGTGGCGGTGTTCTGCTGAACCGTGCTTCGGGCGGAGGCAGTTTGGGCCTTGGCCTGGGCCACGGCGGCCTGGCGCTGGGCGAGGGTCGCGACGTCGACGTCGTACGCAGCCTTCTTGGCGTCGAAGTCCTGCTTGGCGATGAGGTTGTCTTTGTAGAGGGCCTGGGCACGCTGGTAGTCGAATTTCTTCTGCTCGAGGTCAGCCTGGGCCTCTTCGACGTTGGCTTCCGCGGTCTTCTCGGCGGCGATGTAGGACTGGACGTTGGTGCGCGAGGAGGCGATGGTCGCCTCCTGGGCCGCAACGGCGCTGGCAGGCTGTTCGCTCTCAATGGTGGCGAGCAGCTGACCCTTCTTGACGTGGTCGCCCTCCTTGACGAAGAGGTGGGTGATGCGACCGAAGGAGGTAGCGCCAACGTTGACAAAGGTCTTGGGGCGGATCTGGCCGGTACCGCTCACCGTGGAAACGAGGTCTCCGTGAACGGCTTTCGCGGTGGTTACGGCGGGGACATCCGAGCGGCTGTGCAGCACCGTTCCGACGATGACTCCGGCCACAACTAGCAAGATGACGACGATCAGCAGGATTTTCTTCCCGGTCATGGACACTTTCTCTTGCGGAGGGCGTCCAGGCAACAAGACACAAATCCGCTGTTGGATTCAACGAAGGGGGATACGCAGGCACGCTGCGATCGGTTCCGTAGCATGGGGAACCGGTGCGTTGGTAACCCGAAAAGAAGTCTGGATGGACGTTTGCGGGGCAAGCGGACAAAAACTCCTTGTATGACTTGATGATACCAGTGGGTTGCATGGAACCTTGTGCAGGTGGCTTACCGAGACTAGAATAAAGGGTCTAAGGAAACAGGAGCAGGGCCTCACCTAATGAAAATGTTTTTGTCGCGCTTTGTTGTTCCAGGTATGGCGCTTGTGGCGCTCACGTGCAGCAGCACGGGGGTGATTGCGCAGAGTACGCCCTCCAATGCTACCCCGGCACAGGCGACGCAATCGACGCCGGACACGGGCAGCGTGACGAAAACCCCGCCGGTGGCAGAGAAGCCTGATCCATTGAAGCGCCGCTTAACGGATCGCGAGGAACGCGAGCGTCTGAAGGCAACCAAGAACGAGTTGAAGGGTCAGTACAAGACGTGGCTGGAGGACGATGTGCGGTGGATTATCACCGACCAGGAGGCAAAGACCTTCAAGAGCCTCTCCAACGACGAGGAGCGGGACTCGTTCATCGAGCAGTTCTGGCAGCGGCGCAACCCGAATCCTGATTCGAACGATAACGAATACCGCGATGAGTACTATGCGCGCATTGCTTATGCGAACGAGCACTTCGCGGCTGGCGAGCCTGGATGGATGACCGACCGCGGGCACATTTATATCGCCTACGGAAAGCCGGACAGCATTGACTCGCATCCGTCGGGCGGAAGCTACGAGCGTCCTATGGATGAAGGCGGCGGCGAGACTTCCACCTTCCCGTTTGAAGTGTGGCATTACCGGTATCTCGAGGGTATTGGCGACAACATCGACATCGAGTTTGTGGATACGTGCATGTGCGGTGAGTATCACGCCACCATTGACCGTTCCGAGAAAGACGCTCTCAAGCATGTGCCCGGAGCGGGTTTGACGCAATACGAAGAGATGGGTCAGGCCACGAAAGCTGATCGATTCAAGGGGGGCGGCCTGGAGCAACTCGGCAATGGTCCGACGTCATCATCGCAGCAGAGCAAGCAGTTCGACCGGCTCGATACGTTTGCCAAGCTGTTTGCACCGCCGCCAATCAAGTTTGCGGATCTGGATGATTTCCTGGCTACCTCGAAGGTGCTGTCCGGGCCGCCATTCCTCTTTGACGTTCGGACGGATTACGTGAAGCTGACCAATGAAACCGTCCTGGTTCCTGTGACGCTGCAGATTCGCAACGGGGACATCACGTATAGCACCAAGGAAGGCGATTCGGTTGGCACGGTTAATATTCTGGGCCGCGTGAGCACCATTACTCACCGGATCGTGTACACGTTCGAGGACACGGTCAAGGTCGAAACTCCGAGCGATCTTCTGCAGCGCACCAAGAACAACATGTCGGTCTACTGGAATGCGATTCCGCTGCCTCCGGGACGGTACAAGCTGGAGATCGCGATCAAGGATGTCAACAATCCGGACCACATGGGCGCATGGAGACGGAGCGTGGATGTGCCGGAGTTCGACGATGACCGGCTGGCTTCCTCTTCGCTGATCCTGGCGGGGGAGATGGAGCGGGTTCCTTCGAAGGATGTGGGCGCAGGAAGCTTTGTGATTGGAAATACGAAGGTGGTGCCGCGGGTTCCGCCGACGTTCGCTGCGCCCGTTACGTTCCACAGAGCACAGAATCTGAACTTCTGGATGCAGGTTTATAATCTCGGCATTGGCGAGAACAAGCGCAATGACGCCACGATTGAGTACCAGATCCTGGATATGGCGACGAACAAGCAGATTTTGGACATGCAGGAGACGGCCGCAAAGCTGAACCCCAACGCCGACCAACTGACCCTGGAGAAGACGATGCCGCTGGCAGGCCTCGAGCCAGGAAAGTACCAGGTGACCATTAAGGTGAACGACGGGATATTGAAGCAGACGATCGATCAGAGTGCGCCGTTCATCGTTGAGCAGTAAGAGCGAGCATAGCAGTAAAACCCAAGAGTAGTAGCAAGAGGGCCCGTTCGACCGTGGGCACGTGAAGAAGTATTTCAGCCGATCTTCCGGCCGCACGAGGAGTCAAAGCTACGCAGGACAGGACCGCGATAGCAGCCTCCACCATTAACAGAGCCGTCCGGCTTCCCGACTGGGCGGTCCATCGGAGAGCCGTAGACGCGCGAATGAGGGTTTGAGCGCGGTGAAACGAGTTTTACCAGGTTTGTTGCTATTGATGTTCGTTGCAGGTACAGGGCAAATGTTCGCCCTTCAGGCTTCTGCGATCATCTCAGGCACAGTCCGAGACGTTCGCGGGACGCCCCAGATGGGCGCGCTCATCGAACTAATGCGTGGGGATGACGGGGCCATCGCTTCCGCAGTCAGTGACGACCACGGGCGCTATATTATCGCCACAATTACGCCAGGCCGCTACCAACTGCGTGCTACTGCCGCTTTCTTTATTCCGCTGTTGCGCAATGATGTGCGTCTGCGTGCGGGCGTGCAGTCGATTGTGAATCTCACGATGAACAACTTATTCGACGCCGACAACTGGCTCCCGGCGCAGCGCCGCAGGGCAGACGAGCCGGTCGACGACTGGAAGTGGACGCTGCGCTCGGCCGCAAACCGGCCGCTGTTGCGGCTGGTGGATCCAGACGACGGCTCGCCGGTCTCTTCAAGCGCTGATCAGCCACACCGCGTCTCCTCGGAGGGAAGGATCATGCTGACCAACGGCGACGGGGCCTTTGGAGATGGCGGGCTGCACCAAGCGCTAGTTCTGGACAGGACGATGGAGGACGGCGATGGAGCCGTGCTGCGCGCCGATGTGGGGGATGTGCAGACGGGCGGGTTGTCCCCGCAGCCATCCGTCGCTTTGATTACGGGGTACGAGCGTCGAAGCCCGTTGGGCGGAAGTACGCGGCTGGTGGCGAGCTTTCAATCACATCCGGAGCTGACGGACGGGGGCGGGACGGGTGGCTATCAGCTGCTGCGGTTGGCGAGCACCCAGCAGTTCGCGCTGGGTGATATGTTCCTGATTGATGCGGGAACGCTGATGGAGGCTGAGCGCCTGGAAGAAACCCGGCTGGAAGCTGAGCCATTCGTACGAGTTACAGCACGCCCCGCGAATGACGTTGTCGTGGAGTATCGTTACGCCTCAAGTCGCGAGCTGCAGAGTTCGGATGATCTCGATCAACTGAAGCCTGCGCTGGCGGTGGTGCCGGACGCGAATGGCAAGCCGCTGAGCGATCGGGGAATGCATAACCAACTGTCCGTGAGCCGTAAGCTGGGCAGCCGGGTGATTACCGGATCAGCCTATATCGATCGGCTCTCGTACGGAGCGATTGGAGGCAGCGGACTGATGAACGCCGCGTCGCTGCAACTGGCAAACGCTGTGGCCGATCCGACTACGGGAACGTTTCAGGTTGGTGGGCCCGGATATGCTGCGCGGGGATTGAGCGTTTCGCTCATGCAGACGCTGACTCCGGCGCTGTCCGCGTGGGCAGAGTATGACCTTGGAACTGTTCTTCGCACCACTGGCGACCTTGTAATGACGGATCTGGCTTCCGGAATGGCTCCCCAGACTGCGTCGGCTGCCAGTGTCGCTCTGCGAGGAAAAATCGTTCGCTCTGGCACTTCGATGAAGGCGGAATATCGGTGGCAGCCGGCTAACACGCTGACCCAGGTGAATGCCTACAATGTGATGCCCGAGGAGGCCTACCTGACCTTCTATGTGCGGCAGAGACTGTGGTCCGGAAGCATGCTGCCGCAGGGGCTGGATGCAGTGGTGGAAGCGACCAACCTGCTGGAGCAGGGGTATCAGCCTGTGCTCGCGCCGGACGGCCAGACGTTGATCCTGGCGCAGGTTCCACGGGCCATTCAGGGTGGGTTGTCGTTCAACTTCTAGCCTGCGCGCCCGACGCCGCGGTTCCGCCAAACCTCTCAATCATCGAAACTTTCCGCCGTGTTTCTCATGCTCGATGCCGGGATGCGCGATTTTCCTCATCCGTATGGGAGATGATGGATAGAGAGCAATTTCCTTTTGATGCAGGTCGTTGCAGGGCCTTGCGAATTCCTCTCCTTTGAACCCTTTGGGCCGGACTGGACTCAAATATAAGTAAGCAGGCAAAGGTTTTGAGCTTGTTTATCCACGCTGATGAACTTCGCGGTGATTGAAGAAGTTTGTGCGGCATCAGGCAGGCAGTGAGGAACCATGTGCGGTATTGTCGGCGTCTTCGGGCGTAGTCCAGTAAGCTCCGTCATCTATGAAAGTCTGTCGATGCTTCAACACCGCGGGCAGGACGCCGCGGGCATCGCGACGTGCTTTGAGGACCGGTTCTACCTGGAGAAGGGGAATGGCCTGCTAACGGATGTCTTCGAGGCTGGCAACATGGCGCGATTGTTAGGAGACATGGGGATTGGGCATGTGCGTTATCCAACGGCAGGCTGCGCGTCGGTGGCTGAGGCGCAGCCATTTTACGTAAACTCACCCTACGGCATCATCTTTGCGCATAATGGCAACCTCACCAACGTTTCGGAGATTGTTGAGAGCCTGTTCCTGACGGACATGCGGCATCTGAATACGAGCTCTGACTCCGAGGTCATGTTGAATGTTTTCGCTCACGCGCTCTCGCGCCGTGGAGCTGTCCATCCGAATGAGTTTGACGTGTTTGCGGCCGTCGAAGAGGTTCATCGACGATGTAAGGGCGGGTATGCGGTGATTGCCATGGTTGCCGGGGTTGGCATGGTGGCGTTCCGCGATCTGCACGGGATTCGGCCACTGGTGTTTGGTAAGCGCGGCGAGGGGAAAGAGGCGGAGTACATGATCGCCTCGGAGAGCGTGGCGCTGCAGGTGAGCGGCTTCGATCTGGACCACGACCTCGCACCAGGCGAGGTGATATTCATTGACATGGAAGGCACGGTCTACCAGCACCAGAGCCTTCAGGCACACGAGAAAGCGCCATGCTTATTTGAGTTCGTGTACCTGGCGAGGCCAGATTCAGTGCTCGATGGCGCTTCGGTATATCAGTGCCGCATCAACATGGGGACGAAGCTCGCAGAGAAGATTAAGCGAGAGTGGTCGCACTTGCCCATCGATGTTGTGATTCCAATTCCTTCGACAAGCCGCGTGGCTGCGCAGGAGATTGCGACTCGATTGAATATTCCGTACCGTGATGCGCTGGTGAGAAATCGATATGTAGGGCGAACGTTCATCATGCCTGGACAGGCTCAGCGCAAGCAGTCGATTCGGCGCAAGCTCAATCCCATACCGCAGGCTTTTCAGGGCAAGAACGTGTTGCTGGTGGATGACTCCATTGTGCGCGGCACGACGATCCGCGAGATTATCGCTATGGTTCGGGAACAGGGCGCCAAGAAGGTTTACGTGTGTTCGGCCGCGCCACCGGTGCGCTTCCCCAATGTCTATGGGATTGATATGCCGGCGCGATCGGAGCTGATTGCCAGCGGACGCGATGTGCGTCAGCTGGCGAAAGATATCGGGGCCGATGAGCTCATCTTTCAGGACCTGGAGGATTTGAAGCAGGCCATTACTGACGCTTGCCCCACTCTCACGCATTTTGATACGTCCGTCTTCGATGGAGTGTATGTCACCGGAGACATCACCGAAGAATATCTCAACACGCTGGAACAAAAACGGAACGACACTGCAAAACATACTGAAGATGTCGCAAGCCACATCACAAGAAATCTCTCAGCCCACCTCTAGCGGAACGACGGTGCGCGTGCTGCCCGGGCCGCCGGCACTGACGGCGTTTGAGGCCGACCGCGTCGTGCAGAAGCTGCGCACGAACTACCCTGTCGACGCGGCGAATGTGGTTGCGCTTGAGTCGTCCTATCTGTATCTGCTGCTTGTCCACAAGGACGCAGCGGATACGGTGGATCATCAACGTTTGTCGGAGTTGCTGGGTGATGGCGATGAGCTGTCTGCCGGTCAGCGCGTCTGGATTGGGCCGCGGATTGGGACGCAATCGCCGTGGTCGAGCAAGGCCACCGACATTCTGCACAATACAGGCTTTTGCGCGATCGAGAGAATCGAGCGTGCGCGCGTGGTTCGGATTGTGTCGTCAGGTGATGGCGTGGTTGGGGATATTTCGACCCTCGCAGCGGCGCTCCATGACCGTATGACGGAGACCGTGTTCTTTGAGAGTGCCGATGAACTGCAGGCGCTCTTCGCACCGCGCGAAGGCAAAGGCTTAGGGCATATCGACGTGTTGGGCCTCGGCGCAGACGCGATTGTTGCCGCGGACCGTGCGCTCGGGCTGTCCTTAGCGAGTGATGAGATCGAGTACCTGGTAACTGAGTTCAAGCGCCTGGGCAGAAATCCTACCGACGTTGAGTTGTATATGTTTGCGCAAGCCAATAGCGAGCACTGCCGCCATAAGATCTTCAATGCGAGCTGGACGATTGATGGCGTGAAGCAACCGCGATCCTTGTTTCAGATGATCCGCAATACGAATGAGCTCTCGGGCGACAATGTTCTTTCGGCGTATCGCGACAATGCCGCGGTGATTCGTGGAGGGCGCGGGGGAAGATTCTTTCCGGATGGCGGTGACGGGATCTACAGGGCTCACGAAGAAGATGTTCACATTTTGCTGAAGGTGGAGACGCACAATCATCCGACGGCAATTTCTCCCTGGCCAGGGGCGGCGACGGGATCAGGTGGGGAGATTCGTGACGAAGGCGCGACCGGACGTGGTGCCAAGCCCAAGGCTGGACTGTGCGGCTTCACGGTGTCGAACCTGAACCTACCGCAAGCGCCGCAGCCGTGGGAGAAGGTATACGGTAGGCCCGCACATATTGCCTCACCGCTCGACATCATGATTGAAGGCCCGCTGGGTGCGGCTGCGTACAACGACGAGTTTGGGCGACCCGCGTTGGCCGGATACTTCCGCACCTACGAACAGGAGAGTGACGGCACGGTCTTCGGATACCACAAGCCGATCATGCTGGCGGGCGGCCTGGGAAATATTCGCGCAGGACATGTCGAGAAGGGCGCCATGAAACCCGGTTATGCGCTGGTGGTGCTGGGCGGGCCGGCAATGTTGATCGGCCTTGGTGGAGGCGCAGCTTCAAGCAGCGCGGGGAGCGGGAATACGGACTTGGACTTCGCTTCTGTGCAGCGCGACAACGCGGAGATGGAGCGGCGTGCGCAAGAGGTTATCGATCGCTGCTGGCAACGGGGTGAAAGCAATCCGATCGCGTTCATCCACGACGTTGGTGCGGGCGGTCTATCGAATGCGTTTCCGGAGTTGGTTAAGGATGGCGGTTGCGGAGGCAGTTTCGATCTGAATGCGGTTCCTCGGGGGGAAGAGGGATTGAGCCCGTTGGAGACGTGGTGTAACGAGGCGCAAGAGCGTTACGTGCTTGCGATCGCACCGGAGAATCTGCAGGAATTCGAAGCAATCTGCCAGCGCGAGCGCTGCCCTTTTGGGGTGGTGGGTACTGCGGAGCAACGGTCGCAGCTTACGCTGGTCGATGATGAAGCGGGACAAGATGCGAAGGCAATCGATCTGCCACTGCAGGTACTCTTTGGAAAACCGCCGAAGATGGAGCGATCGTTTGCGCGTTCGAGCATCGAAACCAAGCCGCTCGATCTAAGTGGCATCACGGTCGCAGATGCGGTTGAACGATTACTTCGGCTACCAACGATTGCATCGAAGTCTTTTTTGATCACGATTGGCGATCGCAGCATTTCCGGCCTCGTGGTGCAGGATCAAATGGTGGGGCCATGGCAGGTGCCGGTTGCGGATTGCGCTGTGACGCTGCGCTCTTTTGACTCGGTTTGTGGGGAGGCGATGGCTATTGGGGAGCGGACGCCGCTGGCTGTTATCGATGCCGCGGCATCGGCACGAATGGCTGTAGGTGAAGTGATTACCAACATGGCAGGCGCTTCGATTGAGATGCTTGGTGACATCAAGCTTTCTGCGAACTGGATGGCTGCCGCGGGCGAGGGGCAGGAGGATCAGAAGTTGTTCGAAGCCGTGCATGCAGTCGGCATAGAGTTTTGCCCGGCACTGGGGATGTCGATTCCTGTTGGAAAGGATTCGATGTCCATGAAGACCAAGTGGCGCGAGGGGAGTCAGGCAAAAGCAGTTTTGTCGCCGCTGTCGCTGATTGCGTCCGGGTTTGCTCGCGTCAGCGATGTGCGCAGAACACTTTCGCCGCAGCTGCAGTCGGGCGATACGGCGCTAATAATGATTGATCTGGGCGGGGGAGAGAAGCGGCTGGGCGGATCGTGCCTGGCGCAGGTGTATGGGCAGATCGGGGATGAAGCACCGGATGCTCCCTCGGCCGAGCTGCTCAAGAATTTTTTTGCGGCGGTCCAGCAACTCAATCGCGAGAGCAAGTTGCTGGCCTATCACGATCGCAGCGATGGGGGATTGTTTGTCACACTAATCGAGATGGCGTTCGCGGGGAATGTTGGACTGGATATCACGCTACCAGCGGCAAGTCTGGCGGAGCTGTTCAGTGAAGAGCTTGGCGCCGTCGTGCAGGTTGCAGCGCAAGATGTCGGGGATGTCACGGGCCGCCTCCATGCTTTGGGTCTCACGACCCAGGTTGTTGGGCAAAGCATTGCGGACAACGAAATTATCATTCGGAGCGGTGGAGAGATTGTTTATCAGAGTAGCCGCACGGCGCTGCACAAGATGTGGTCGGAGACCAGCTTTCATATTCAGTCGCTGCGTGACAATCCTGACAGCGCCAAGCAGGAGTTCGCATTATTGGACGATGCTCAGCGGCCCGGACTTTCTGTCAACGTACCCTTCGATCTCGCAGAGCGGGTGAGTGCGCCCTTCGTTCATACGGTACGCCCCCGTGTGGCGATCTTGCGGGAGCAGGGCGTCAATGGCCAGGTGGAAATGGCTGCAGCTTTCGATCGCGCAGGCTTTACGGCGGTCGATGTTCATATGAGCGATTTGCTGACCGAGCGCGCGCATCTAACGGACTTCCAGGGGTTGGCAGCATGCGGTGGATTTTCGTACGGCGACGTGCTGGGCGCGGGTAGTGGATGGGCAAAGACCATCCTGTTCAATGAACAATTGAAAGAGATGTTCACGGAATTCTTCGAGCGTTCCGACAGTTTCTCGCTGGGAGTCTGCAATGGTTGCCAGATGATGGCGCAGTTGCGCGATATCATTCCTGGCAGTGCGGCATGGCCGAGCTTCGGGCGTAATGTCTCGGTACGGTTCGAGGCGCGCCTTTGCATGGTAGCAGTGGAGGATTCGCCGTCCTTGTTCTTCGATGGGATGAGTGGTGCGCGCGTCCCGATTGTCGTTGCGCATGGAGAAGGTCACGTGAGTGACGTTCGCCCGGATGCCAAGGTTGGTTTGCGCTACCTTGATAACTACGGCAAGGTGACTGAGCATTATCCGCTTAATCCGAGCGGGTCGGTGCAAGGCGTTGCCGGGTTGACCAGTGAAGACGGACGTGCACTGATCATGATGCCGCATCCTGAGCGTATCTTTCTCGGAGTGCAACACACGTGGACACGCAAGCTCAAAGACAGTCCATGGCAAAGGATGTTTGACAACGCACGCAAGTGGGTTGGATAAGAAGCGATGCAGAAATCAGAGGTGGCTGGATTGAGTTCGAAGGTAGATTACAAATCCGCAGGGGTGGACATCGAGGCAGGGAATGAGGCCGTGCGGCGCATCAAATCGCACGTCGCAAAGACTCATTCCGCGGCCGTGTTAACGGGCCTCGGATCGTTTGGAACACTCTTCTCGCTCGGCGACGCACTAAAAGGCCTCAAGGATCCCGTAATGGTGCAGAGTACCGACGGTGTTGGGACTAAGAGCAAGGTGACGGTGATGGCGGGTCGATATGAAGCGCTCGGCCAAGATCTGGTAGCGGCTGTTGCGGGCGATATCGTAGTGATGGGTGCTACACCGCTCACGTTTTTGGACTACCTTGGATTTCATAAGATCGAGCCCGAGATTGTAGAGGCGCTGGTGCGGGGAATGAGCGCTGCGTGCGTGGAAGCCGGGATCTCTTTGGTTGGCGGCGAGACAGCGGAGATGCCGGCAGTCTACGCGGAAGGCGATCTCGATGTCGTCGGATTTGTAACGGGTGTGGTGGATCGTGAACGCTTGCTGACCGGTGCAAACATCGTTGCGGGCGATGTTTTGTATGCAATTAATTCGAGCGGTCTGCACACGAATGGGTTTTCTCTGGCGCGCAAGCTGATCTTCGAGATTGGCGGGTATGCGATTGATGCGCGGCCGGAGGAGTTGGAAGGGAAATCGATTGCCGATGTTTTACTGGCGCCGCACGCGAACTATGTCGCGCCGGTGAAGCGAATTCTGGACACAGGGATTGCAGTGAAGGGCATGGCGCACATCACGGGCGGCGGACTGGTGGAGAACGTGCCGCGCATTCTCCCTGAGGGATTGGGTGTAGTCATTGATCCTGCGACGTGGACACCACAGCCGATATTCCCGCTGATGCAGCGGCTCGGGAATATCGATGATCACGAGATGCATCGCGCATTCAACATGGGAGTGGGTCTGGTGTTGATCGCTCCGCCTGGCTTGCAGGATGATTTGGCCGCGGCCATTGCCGGTTTTCCGCAATTCAGAGTTTGGGAACTGGGCCGAGTCGAAGCAAATGCATCTGGCGTCCGCTTCGGCGAGGTGAATTGACCATGGAACGACAGATGCTGCTTGATGCGATTCCACATTGCCTGACTTTCACTGATCTGCCGCTGGCGGCGAAATATCCCGGTAAGGTACGCGACACGTATGAGATTGGCGACGGACGGTTACTGCTGGTGACAACCGATCGACAGAGCGGGTTCGATCGCCTGCTTGGTGCGATTCCCTATAAGGGCCAGGTACTGAATCGAACGTCACTGTACTGGTTCGAGCAAACGCGCGACATTGTTGCCAACCATGTACTGCTCAGTCCTCACGCAAACGCGTTGATTGCCCGCAAATGTAAAGTCTTGCCGATCGAATTCGTTGTACGCGGATATATGACGGGATCGACCGACACGTCGATCTGGACGCAGTATCAGAAGGGCGTGCGAACCTACTGCGGCCACGCTCTTCCGGAGGGCATGAAGAAAAACGAGCCGCTGCCAAGCAATATTGTCACGCCGACGACGAAAGAGAAAACACATGATCGGCCCATCACCGCGAAGGAGATTGTTGCGGAAGGTTGGCTGACGCCGGAGCAGTGGGAGATTACTTCAGCGAAAGCGCTTGAGCTATTTGCGTTCGGTCAGAAGGTGGCTGCCGAGCGCGGGCTGATTTTGGCGGACACGAAGTATGAGTTCGGTGTAACGGCAGATGGCGAAATCCTACTGATCGATGAGATCCATACACCGGATTCGAGTCGGTACTGGTTGGCAGATAGCTACTCGGAGCGCCTGGCGGCCGGTCAGGAACCGAACATGATTGACAAGGAATTCTTCCGACTGTGGTTCCGCGATCGGTGCGATCCCTATAAGGACGCGGTGCTTCCAGTGCCGCCGGATGAATTAATTGCGGAACTTGCTGCCCGGTACATTCAGCTGTTTGAAAAGATTACGGGTATAACGTTTGCGCCAGATCTTAGACCGTTGGACGCGACGATTCTTGCGAGCCTGGGGCGATGAGCGAGACAGTTCTCATCGTCGGCTCAGGGGCGCGGGAGCACGCAATTGCCCTTGCGCTGGCGCGGTCGGCTCAGCAGCCGAAGCTGTTGTGTTTTAGCAATGCGCTCAATCCGGGCATTGTTTCCCTCTGTCTCGACTACGGCATCGGATGTATCACGGATGCAGCGGCCGTGGCCTCCTTTGCTGTCAAACACCAAACTACGCTTGCTGTAATTGGTCCTGAAGCGCCTCTCGCCGCCGGAGTCGCAGACGCCCTGTTGGCTGCGGGTGTTCCAGTTGTGGGTCCAACGCAAAGCTTGGCGCGGATTGAGTCAAGCAAAGGCTTCGCGCGCGATCTACTCGCGAAGTACAAGATTCCCGGCAACCCGTTTTTCCAGCGGTTTACTACGATGGAGCTTCTCGAGGAAGTGTTGGACCGCTATCCGAATCGACATGTGATTAAGGACGATGGACTTGCCGGTGGCAAGGGAGTCAAAGTCTGCGGGGAGCATCTGCTGTCGATGGAAGATAGCGTGAGATTCTGCAGGAGCCTGGTTGAGCATGGACACCCCTTTGTTGTTGAGGAGAAGGTCGAAGGAGAAGAGTTCTCGCTGATGAGCTTTTGCGATGGCGGAAGGCTTAGGCATATGCCGGCAGTGCAGGACCACAAGCGCGCGTATGACGGGGATAAAGGACCTAACACCGGCGGGATGGGTACGTATACGGATGCTGATCACAAATTACCGTTCCTTACGGATGAGGATATTGCTGAGGCGCAGCAGATTAATGAGCACGTTGCGGCTGCATTGGCTCAAGAGTGCGGTGCGCCGTATCGGGGCATTTTGTATGGCGGATTTATGGCAACGCGGGATGGCATAAAACTCATTGAGTACAACGCACGTTTCGGCGATCCCGAGGCGCTCAACGTGTTGACCCTGCTACAGACGGACCTGGTAGAGATTTTCCTTGGGATCGTCAGCGGAACACTCTCTGGGGTCGATGTGCGTTTCGCAACCCTGGCCAGCGTATGCAAGTACGTCGTTCCCGAGGGATATCCAGAGACACCGCGCAAGGGAGATGAGATTCAGTTGCCCAAGGAACTGCCCGCGGATGCGACGATCTTCCTGAGTGCAGTGGACGTGCAGCACGGTAAATTAGTTGCGACTGGATCGCGCACGGTTGCGGTGGTTGGATTAGGCGCGACTCTTGGGGAGGCGGAAGGTATTTGCGAACAGGTAGTTCGGGAGATCCCGGGGCCATTCTTTCATCGCAAAGATATCGGCACGGCTGGGGTGATCGCTCGGCGCGTGGACCACATGAAGAGGTTACGATTCGCATGAGCTTAAAGGTCGGTGTGCTTGGCTCAACCCGGGGGACGGCGTTGCAAGGCATTTTGGATGCAATCCACGTTGGAGCTTTGGACGTGCAAATTGTATTGGTCGGCTCGGACAAGCGGAATGCCGGCATTCTGGAGCGCGCTGAGGGATACGGATTTCCCGCGCTGTTCCTTGATCCCGCGGGCCTAAAGCGCGATGAGTATGACAGGAAAGTGAGCGACGAATTAGCGTGGGCGGGCGCAGAGTTGGTGCTGATGATCGGCTACATGCGCATTGTTTCGACAAGCTTTGTGGAAGAGTGGAAGGGAAGATTGCTGAATGTCCATCCGTCTCTACTGCCGGCTTTCGGCGGGATGATGAATCTGAAGGTGCATGAAGCCGTCTTAGCAGCGGGCGTGCGCGAGACTGGTTGCACGATTCACCAGGTGACGGAGGAAGTGGACGGCGGCCCGATCGTGTTGCAGAAGCGATGTCCGGTGCTGCCAGGCGATACGCCTGAGTTGCTGAAGGATCGCGTACAGGCGTTGGAGCAGGCTGCGTTCGTTGAGGTATTGAAGGGCTGGAGGTCATGATGGCAAGAGCAGAGAAACCTGTCGTAGGAATCATCATGGGATCGAAGTCAGATTGGCCAACCATGGAAGCGGCGGCGAAGGTGCTGGATGAGTTTGGAATTGTCTATGAAGCTGAGGTCGTCTCTGCTCATCGAACCCCGGACAAGATGATGACGTATGCGGCCAACGCAAAGGCCCGAGGTCTGCGCATCATCATTGCAGGCGCAGGCGGTGCGGCACATCTCCCGGGGATGGTGGCGGCGAAGACGAGTTTGCCGGTCCTAGGCGTTCCGGTGAAAAGCCGTGCACTCGATGGGCTCGACTCACTTTTGTCGATCGCACAAATGCCTGCGGGTATTCCTGTGGCTACATTTGCGATTGGAGAAGCTGGCGCAAAGAATGCTGGCCTCTTCGCTGCGTCGATTCTGGGGCTAACCGATGAAGCAATTGCCCAGAGGCTGGAGAAGTTTCGCAGCATGCAGACGAAGACTGTGCTGAAGGGGTCTGATCCAAGGAAATGACCACTCGAGCGAGACCAAGAATAGGAATACTGGGCGCCGGTCAACTTGCGCTGATGCTGGCGCAGGCTGGCAAGGCATTGGACGTTGAAGTAATTTGCGCAGGGCAGCGCGGAGACTGCGCAGAACAAGTTGCCGAGGTCATCCCGGTCGACCTGGACGATGCCTCGGCGGTCGCTGGATTCGCGGCAGGCGTCGATGTGGTGACGATCGAAAGTGAAAACATCCATGCGGATGTTCTGCAAGGTTTGAATCTGTACCCGAATGCAGGCGCTGTGAGAATTGCGCAGGACCGTTTGTTGGAGAAGCGGTTCTTTCAAGCGTGCGGCATTGGCACTGCGCCATTTGCGCCGGTAGATAGCCTGGAAGATATTGAGCGCGGGCTCGAAGTTACGGGACTGCCGGCGATTCTCAAGACACGGCGCATGGGGTATGACGGGAAGGGGCAGGTGCGTCTGCGCAGCTCCGACGACGCAGCAGATGCCTGGTCGGAGGTTGGAGGGGTGGCCTGCATTCTCGAGGGTATGGTGAACTTCGAGGCAGAGGTATCGCTCATCGCTGTGCGCAGCCGGTCAGGGAAGGTGGTGTTCTATCCGTTAGTCGAAAACCATCATCGCGAAGGAATTCTCCGCACCTCGATCGCGCCATTCGTGGACGAAAAATTGCACCGTCAGGCGGAAACGTACCTCGGCGTTCTGCTGGAGAGGCTCGAGTATGTTGGCGTGCTCGCGGTGGAGTTTTTTGTCGTGGATGGTACTCTGCTGGCCAACGAGATGGCGCCGCGTGTGCACAACTCGGGTCATTGGACGATTGAGGGTTCGAAGACCTCACAGTTTGAAAACCATCTGCGAGCCATTGCGGGCATGGAGCTCGGCAGCACAGCCAGCACCCCGACCGTCATGCTTAACTGCATCGGCTCGATGCCGAACGAGGCCGAGACATCGAAGTTTCCGCATCTATTCCGACACGACTATGGAAAAGAGCCGCGGCCGGGGCGCAAGGTCGGGCACTTAACCTTCCCTGCGTCCGCGCAGGAAGCTATTGAAGCGTGGCAAAAGCGTCTACAGGATTGATGCGTTCCAGCTACCAGCCACCCCCTAGCGCGTTGTAAAGCTGCACCAGGGACAAAGCCTCCGCCTGCTGCGCAGCCTCTAGTGTGAGCTGCGAGTTGTAGAGGTTCGTATCTGTTGTCAGCACTTCAAGATAACTGGTGGAACCACCTTTGTACCGAATCCGCGCAAGGCGAACAGCGTCTGCAGAGGCGGCCGTCTGTTTTTCCTGTTGCTCACGGTACTCGCGCGTCTTGTTGTATGCGATCAGCGCATTCGAGACATCGCGTAGCGCGCCTGCGATGGTCTGCTGATAGGTATCAATCAGCTCTTTGTCAGTGGCCTGTGCCAGGTGATAGTTGGCGCGAATCTTGCCCGCGTCAAAGATGGGCTGCGTGAGGTTACCGGCTGCGTAGTAATAGACGTTCACAGGGTTCACCAATCCCTTCAACTGGCTGCCGGAAGTGCCACCCGTACCCGTCAGGGCCAGTTGAGGGAAGTACTGCGCACGTGCAACACCGATGTTAGCATTCGCCTGGATCAGCAATTCCTCCGCGCGTCGAACGTCTGGACGCCGCTCGAGCAAATCAGACGGGAGGCCCACGGGAACTTCTGCCGGATGCGGTGCGCTTGCGATGATCGACGTACTGTCGTCGATATTGCGAACGATGGGTCCGGGATCCTCTCCGAGGAGGAGACGAAGATTATTCTCCTGCTGTTCGATCTGCCGTTCAAGATCTGGAATCTGCGCCTGCGCAGTATAGTAGAGCTCCTCGGCCTGGCGGACGTCGGCCATGGAATCAGCGCCGCCTTGTTCGAGCTTTTGCGTGAGATCAAGTGATTGCTTGCGGGCATCGAGAGTGCTCTTCGTGATCGCAAGCTCGGCATCGAGGGTGCGGAGCTGATAGTACGACGTTGCTACGTTCTCGACGAGGGTGGAGTAGGTTGTCTGCTTTGCCCACTCCGTGGCGCGCAGGTTGGCGCGTGCGGCTTCGGTCTGGCGGCGGTACATGCCCCAGAAGTCCAGGTTCCATGCAACGGATGCGGTGATTCCGCCGGCGTAGTAGTTGGTTTGGCCGTTGGTTTTAGAACTGTTGGAGCTGGTGTTGACGCTGTTTAGGAGACTGCTGGGAAGCCCCAGCGCGTCGTAGGTTGCGCCGAGATTCAGGGTTGGATATTGGGCCGCCTTGGTGATGCCGACCTGGGCTTGCTGCTCCAACACGCGATCAGCTGCAATTTTTACGTCGTAGTTATTTTTGAGCGCCTCGGTAATGAGTTCTTGCAGCACGGGGTCTGTGAACACGGTGTCCCACTTTTGCGCGCCGAGTGGCGTTCCGTTGGGTGTCTGCGCAATGTCTGGCGCGAGTGCTCCGCGATAACTTGCGGGAGTATCGACGGCCGGACGTTTGTAATTTGGGCCAACCTTGCAGCCAGCTAGGGTGGCAATCAGCGCGAGTGCCGAGAGATTGCGGAGCGAATATTTCATGCTTGTCCTCCCTGCGGGGGCGCCTTTGTCTTGGGCGGTCCGGCGTCATGGTCGGAGTCGAGACTTGCGTTATGCGCAGAGCTGAATCGTTGTGCGAAGCGTTCGGCGATGGAGAATGTGACTGGGATCAGGAAGATCGCAATGAGTGTTGCCGCAAGCATTCCACCGATCACAACGGTGCCGAGGATCTGACGTGAGACACCGCCAGCGCCGGCAGCGAACCAGAGCGGCACGCAGCCAAGGATGAATGCGAAGGCTGTCATCAGGATTGGCCGGAAGCGGAGACGTGCGCCGTTCATGGCCGCTGCGAAGATCGTCTCGCCCTTTTCGTATTCATCTTTCGCGAACTCGACAATCAGAATGGCATTCTTGGCAGAGAGGCCGATGAGCATGACGAGGCCGATCTGGGCGTAGACATCATTTTCGAGATGGCGCAGGGTAAGTGCCAGGTAAGCGCCAAAAATTGCAACAGGAGTGCTGAGGAGGACGCCGAAGGGCAGCGACCAGCTCTCGTATTGCGCGGCGAGAATGAGGAAGCAGAAGACGATCGAGAGCGCATAGACGACCCACGGCGGAATGCTCTGCTGCGCCCTGTGCTCCTGGAAACTCATGCCCGAGTAATCCATGCCCATGCCTGCCGGCATGGTCTGCGCGAAGGTTTGTTCGAGCGCCTTCATCACTTGGCCAGAGCTGTATCCGGGAGTCGCAACGATCGTGAGCTGCGCGGCTTCGTACTCGTTATAGCGCGTCGTGAATTCGGGGCCGGCCGAGCGCCGCACTGTGGTGATCGCGCTCAGGGGAACTCGATTGCCGCTCGCGGAGGTCACGTAGAACTGGCCAATGTTGTCAATGTTTGTGCGGGTGTCGCCTTCGGCTTCGATGTAGGTTTGCCACTGCCGGCCGAATCGGTTGAAGTAGTTGATCAGGGTGCCGCCCATGAATGCCTGCATCGTCGCGTAGACGTCCGCAAGGTTGACCTGCTGCTGCGCAGCTTTTTCGCGATCGACATCGACGTAAAGCTGCGGGACGGCTGGGGCGTAGGAAGGAATTGCAGCGGCGATCTCAGGACGATTCTTGAGTGCGCCGAGGAACTTGTAGGTATTCGCTGTCAGAAAATTCAAATCGCCGCTGCCAGAGCGGTCTTCGAGGACCATGCTCACGCCGCCTGAGCTGCCCAGCCCCGGGATTGCTGGAGGTGGAAACGAGAACGCGAGGCCCTCTTTGACGCCGCCAAGCTGCTTGGCGAGATTCTGCTGGATCACGGCGAACTGCTGATCGGGACTCTTGCGTTGATCCCAATCTTTGAGAGTGACGAAGTAGAAGGCGTGGTAGGTGTCTTGCGTAAAGCTGAGAAGGCTGAAGCCGATGACCGAGGTGACGCTCTGCACGCCGGGCACTCTGTGCAGTGCGTTTTCCACGTCTCGCGAAGCATCTTCGGTACGTTGCAAGGAGGTGCCTTGTGGAAGCTGCAGTGCCACGAACGCGTATCCCTGATCCTCGGTGGGCAGGAATCCGCCCGGGAGTCTTGCGCCCAGTAGTAGAACAAACGCACTGAGTATCAGGATGACGACTACGCCGACGATCGACTTACGCACGAGCCATCCCGACGTGCTGACATAGCCGTCGGTTGTGCGCTGGAATACGCGATTGAACCAGTCGAAGAACCGGGCCAGAGGACCTTTGGACTTTGTCTTGGGCTTTAGCAGCAAGGCGCAGAGCGCGGGGCTGAGGGTGAGCGCATTAAAGGCTGAGAAGAGTACGGAGATCGCGATCGTGACAGCGAATTGCTGGTAGAGACGTCCAGTAATGCCGGGAATAAAGGCGGTGGGAATGAAGACCGCAGCGAGAATGAGGGCGATTGCAATGACCGGGCTCGCTACTTGTTCCATCGCGGCGTACGACGCGTCTAGAGGCGTCATGCCTTCTTCGATATGGTGTTCGACTGCTTCGACAACGACGATCGCATCGTCGACGACGAGGCCAATGGCGAGCACCAGTCCGAAGAGTGAAAGTGTATTAATGGAGAAGCCCAAGAGCGGGAAAACCATGAAGGTGCCGATGAGCGACACGGGCACAGCGAGGAGAGGGATGAGTGTCGCACGCCAGCCCTGGAGAAAGATGAAAACCACCAGGATGACCAGCGCCAGCGCAATGAACAGCGTTATAAGAATTTCGTGAATGCCAGCATTGACGGCTGCGGTCGTATCGAGCGCGACATGGTACGCCATGTCGGGAGGGAAGGTTTTGGTGAGCTGATCCATCTTCGCGCGAACATTTTTCGCCGTCTCCACAGCGTTGGTGCCGGGCAGTTGATAGATGGCCATGACGGCGGCTGGCTTGCCTTCAAAGCGGCCGCTGAGATTGTAGGTCTGAGCCCCTAGTTCGATGCGAGCGACATCCCTGAGGTGCAGGATGGAGCCGTCGGGGTTGGCGCGCAGAATGATATCTCCAAACTGCTCCGCGGTGATGAGACGCCCCTGCGTGCGGACGGTGTAGGTGAACTGCTGACCGGTCGGAACGGGCTCGCCGCCAATCTGGCCGGCGGGGTTTACCGTATTCTGGGCCTGCAGCGCGGCGGCGATCTGTGGAATGGTAATGCTGAGCTTCGCGAGTTGATCGGGCTTGACCCAGATGCGTAATGCATACTGGCCTGCGCCGAATACCTGGATGCGGGACACACCTTTGACGCGGGTGACTTCATCGACGAGGTTGATGTAGGCGTAGTTGGCTAAGAAGGTGCCGTCGTATGTCGCGTTCGGTGAGGAGATGGCCAACAGCATCAACGGCGAGGTGAGAGATTTGTTTACGGTGAGACCGGCGACCGTGACCTCGGCAGGCAGTTGGCTCTGCGCTTGGTCAACGCGGAGTTGCGAAAGGATCTGGTCGGTGTCGGCGTTGGTTGCCACGTCGAAGTCGACGGTTAGCTGAGTCAAACCATTGCTGGCGTTGGTCGACTGCATGTAGTTCATGTTGTCGACGCCATTCATCTGCTGTTCGATTGGCGTAGCAACGGCCTGCTCCAGCGTCTTTGCGTCTGCTCCAGGATAGGTCGCCTGAACGAGAATTTCAGGCGGCACAATGTTGGGGAACTGTGCCGTTGGCAGGCTCAGCAGCGAGACGAGGCCGCCGATCACCATGAGAATGGCAATCACCATGGCCACGATCGGCCGGCGTATGAAGAACTTCGAGATCATAGGCTAGTTCCCCTGCGCGTTCTGCCCGGCCGCTGCTGGAGCAGGTGAATTATCTGGCTGAGGCACGACCTTCATGCCATCCCTCACCTTCTCATTGCCCGCTGTGACCACTTGCTCGCCGGCATTCAGGCCGCTTGAGATGACGATGTTTGGACCGACCTGCGTTCCAAGTTGAACCGTGCGAATATGCGCGACACTGTCGGTTCCGACTACGATGACCTGGTTCATGCCCTGCAGTTCCGACACGGCTCGTTGCGGAACAACCACTGCGTTATGGAGAACAGTCGTTTCCGCGGAGATGCGTCCGAACTGACCCGGCCTCAAGAGGTTTCCGGGATTCGCGAACTGCGCTGCCATGCGAATGCTTCCGGTTTGAGAGCTCAGAGCGCGGTCAACAAAGATGATGCGACCCGTCTGCGGATAGGTCTGACCATTTGCCAGCTTCAGTTTCAACGGAATCACGTTGCCGCTGCGCAGAAGGTCTGCTTTGCCGCGCTGCTTCGCCTGCGCGGAGAGCGTCAGATATTCCTGCTCGCTGATGTAGAAGTAAACCTTGATGGGGTTGAGTTGGGAGACCGACGTGAGAACCGAACTGGTGTTCACCAGGTTTCCAACCTGCAATGCTGCCTGTCCGGCAACGCCATCGATGAGCGATCGAACTTTCGTAAATCCGACGTTGAGCTCAGCCGCCTCCACAGAGGCTTGAGCGTTGGCTACAGCGGCCTTGTTCGCGGCCTGCGTCTGGATGTCGTTATCGAGCTGGCTTTGTGCAATCGCTTTCGCCTCCGCCAGTGGGGTGTCCCGACGCACGTTGATCCCTGCGAGCTCATATTGCGCCTGCGCCTGCGCGAGGCTGGCCTTCGCCTGATCCAGAACGGCTTGCAGTGGTCGCGGATCGATCTCAAATAAGACCTGCCCCTTGTGGACCTCGCTGCCTTCCTTGTAATCCTGTCGAATGAGGTACCCGGAGACCTGCGGCTGGATCTGTGCGTTCACAAATCCATCCGTGGTTGCGACCCATTCGCCCGTGAGGGGAACGTCCTGTTGAACTGCTGTGCTGACCTGTACGGGCAACGGTCCGAAGCCGCCCGCCGCACCGGGAGCGGGCCCGCCGCTCTTGCATCCGCCCAGCAATCCTACACAACTTGCAGATAGTAAAGTGGCAAGCGGTACCACGCTTTGCAGGGTCTTGCGGAACGTCATAGGTTCGGACCTCGATGGAAATTCGCTGGCTCGCTGTATGCGCGATGGAAAATATACACGTGTGTATATTATGCTGAGACCACGAGGAACGATTCAAAAAATGTCTCGGACCAGGCAAGCCTCGGATCGCAAACGTCTGCAGGTCGTGGGCGCGAGTCCTATATCTCGATCGCAGCAAGCAATCAAGGCCGAGCGCACGCGCGCGGAGCTATTGCGTGCCGCTGAGATGATCTTTGCCCGAGATGGGTTTGAGGCCTCGCGCATTGAGGATATCGCAGCGGAAGCCGGTCGCAGTCGCGGGGCATTTTATGCTAATTTCGCCAGTAAGACGGAGGTGTTTCTCGCCCTTCGCAGCCTTGCCGCACGGCGCAACGCAAGGGCTCTTCGGGATCGCATTAAGGATGTGGAAGACGAAGCGGAAAGATACCGGGCAGTAACGCGTTACATTCTTGAACAGATTTGCGACACGCAGACTCAGCTTCTGCAGATTGAGTTTAAGCTCTTCGCCTTGCGTCATCCCAGAATGCTCGCGGAACTGGCGGAGAAACACCTCGAGGCCAGCGCCTCGGTGAATCGCCAGGAGCTTTCGGATTTGTTTCCTGAGAAGAGTGACGACACGGTTGAGATGCGTTGCAACACGCTAGCCGTAGAGGCGATTTTAGAGGGGTTTGCACTGAATGCCCGATTCAGTCCAAAGGTGCTGGATGAATCGAGCATTCAGAAGATGATTCCGCAATTATTGGATGCGATCTTTCATCGCACCTGAGACACGATTACAGGCGACAGATCAGCAACTCCCGTTCGTAGATCATCTCGGCAGGCAGATGGTCATGGAGCGCTAGGAAGAGTTCTTCATGGCCCATGACCTCGCGCAGCCAAGCTTTACTGTCAACTTTCTCAAGCTGTGCGAAGGTTTCGGCGGACATGTCGAGTCCGTCCCAATTTATATCCTGATAGCGCGGAACCCATCCGATGGGCGTCTCTCTGCCCTGGGCGCGACCACGCACGCGGTCGATGATCCACTTCAGCACGCGCATGTTTTCACTGTAGCCTGGCCACAGGAATTTGCCTTCCCCGTCCTTGAGAAACCAATTGACCTGGAAGACGCGCGGCGTGATGCTAAGCTGCCGCTGCATGGTCAGCCAGTGACGGAAATAATCTCCCATGTGATAGCCGCAGAAGGGAAGCATGGCCATCGGATCGCGTCGCACGTTGCCAACCGCGCCCTCGGCGGCGGCGGTGGTCTCTGAACCCATCGTGGCGCCAAGGTAGACGCCGGACGACCAGTTGAACGCGTGGACGACCAGCGGAATGGCGGTGGCGCGTCTTCCTCCAAACACGAAGGCGGAGATGGGTACGCCGTCAGGAGACTCTGCTGCCTCTGAATCAAACGAGGGACACTGTGATGCAGGAGCGGTGAAGCGGCCGTTGGGATGGGCGGCCGTTCGTCCTGTCTCGCGGCTGATCTCCGGCGTCCAGCGTTCGCCCCGCCAATCGATGCACTCGGCGGGTGGTTCCTGCGTCATGCCCTCCCACCACACGCCGCCATCTGCAGTGACCGCCACGTTGGTAAAGATGGTGTTGCGGCGAAGGGTCGCCATCGCGTTTGGATTCGTTCTTTCGCTGGTCCCCGGAGCTACGCCGAAGAACCCGGTTTCGGGATTGATTGCACGGAGGCGGCCCGTTTCATCCGGCTTAATCCATGCTATGTCATCACCGACGGTCCAGGTTTTCCACCCGTCGAAACCGCTGGGCGGAATGATCATTGCCAGATTGGTTTTCCCGCAAGCGGAAGGAAATGCCGCGGCAAGATAGGTCTTCTCTCCTTCCGGAGATTCCAGTCCGAGAATGAGCATGTGCTCCGCCATCCAGCCTTCATCGCGCGCGATGTTGGACGCAATACGAAGTGCGAAACACTTTTTGCCGAGCAGGGCATTGCCACCATAACCAGATCCGTAGCTCCAGATCTCGCGCGTCTCGGGGAAATGCACGATGTACTTCGTGTCGTTCTGCGGCCAGGGCACATCCTGCTGCCCGGGGGCCAGCGGAGCTCCCACCGAGTGCATGCAAGGCACAACCCGATGGATATCCTTGTCGATCTCCTCAAACACCGGTAGGCCCACCCTCGCCATGATCCGCATATTCACAACGGCATACGCCGAGTCCGTGAGCTGGACGCCGATACGCGACATAGGGGATCCGATAGGCCCCATCGAAAATGGCAGAACATACATGGTGCGGCCACGCATCGATCCGCGAAAGAGTTCCTTGAGCTTCTTGCGCATCACGAACGGAGCTTCCCAGTTATTCGTCGGGCCTGCATCATCCTTCGAGAGTGAGCAGATGAACGTTCTGTCTTCCACACGCGCTACATCCTTGGGCGACGAACGGGCACAGTAGCATCCGGGCCAAAGCTCCTCATTGAGCTTGGTAAAGGTGCCAGATTCCACCAACTGCGCACAAAGATATTCGTTCTCTTCGGCTGACCCGTCGATCCAGTGAATGGCCGCGGGCTGGGTGAGGTTCGCCATCTTTTCCACCCAGCGAATGAGATGAATGTTCGTCGACAGGACACGAGTCGAAGTGGGATGTGCGGCCGTCGTTCCAGGTACTGTCGCCATGATTGCCTCCAAGGATTACGCGGGTCGGTGCTCCCAAAACTTCGCGTCAGAGTTCCATCCAGTGATTGGGGTTCTGAGGTTTAATCATAGTAGTTCTGGAAGGCACACCTTGTGATATTCGATTGAGCTTGCTGCGATAACCGGCTAGCGGCGTTTGATCTGGTATCGCCTTGGGCGAGGTTCGACGGCTGCCAGTCCAGAAGATTGCAACGGTCATAGCTTTGCCGGTACACTTATCGAGGAACCGCCGGGCGATCCGCCTTGGAGAGCTGCGCGGTCCAAATCACTTGCCACGCCATCGGCATCTTCATGCCACTCCAGATGCCTGGTTTTCGAGCGACCTGATCGCATTTCGGGTCCTGTCGTTGGGTAGCAAGTGATTGAGCCTTCATGGCTTACAGCGGAGAGTTGGCAGAGCCCGGTTGAATGCACCTGACTCGAAATCAGACATAGTCGCAAGGCTATCGGGGGTTCGAATCCCTCACTCTCCGCCAGTTTCTCTTTAGGATCAGCGCAATACAGGGATCTTCCTAGCTCCGACCGGTCGCTTCACCTGTAGGTAGGAAAGCCGCCTTCGATCATATTTCGCGGCGACTATGGGACGCCGCTAGCAAGTCCTCGATGCGTATGGGAAGCTCGCGGACCCTGACACCCGTGGCGTGGTAAACGGCGGCGGTGATGGCGGGGGCTACGCCGGCGAGGCCGATTTCGCCGATGCCACGGGCGCCGTAGGACCCCATTAGAGGGTCGGGGATGTCGAGGAAGTGGACGTCGATGAGGGGAGCGTCGGCGCTGGTGGGAACGATGTAGTCGGCGAAGTTGGAGTTGATGGGAGCGCCGTTGCGGGGATCGTAGATAGTTTGCTCGAAGAGGGCCATACCGACGCCCATGACGGCGGCACCGGCGCACTGGTTAGTGGCAGCGCTGCGGTTGATGATGCGGCCGCCGTCGATGACCGTGACGATGCGGCTGACGCGAAGGTGGGCGATGCCGGGATCCCACTGGACTTCGGCAAACTGCGCGCCGAAGGAGTGGAAGGAGTATTTGGCCGTGTTGGGGTTGCCGCCGGACTTGCCTTCGCCGCGGGCGCTGGCGAGGTTGGCGGTGCGAAGAATGTCGCCGAAGGGAGTGCCCGAGGACGAGGGTTGAGACTTGGCGTGGACGCGGCCGTCGGTGAGCGTGAGAGTGCTGGGATCCAGCCCCGTGAAGGGGGAGTTGGGTACGTGGACGGCGATGGTGAGGAGGTTCTTTCTTGCGGCATCTACGCCGTCGAGGATGGAAGGCAGGACGCTGGCGGTGGCGGTAGATCCTCCGGACATGGGGCCGGCGGGTAGAGAGCTGTCGCCGAGGATGACTTCGACTTTGTCGACCGGAATGCCGGTCTTGTCGGAGACAGCCTGGGCGATGACGGTGTAAGTGCCGGTGCCGATGTCCTGGGTAGCGGAGCTGACACGGGCGGTGCCGTCGGGGAGTAAGGCGACGGAGCATTGCGAGGGGCCGCGACCGGCGCCCCACGATGCGCAGGCCATGCCCCAGCCGAGGATGAGATCGCCGTCGCGCATGGAACCGACTTGCGGGGTACGGCGGGACCAGCCGAATTTTTCGGAGCCGACTTGTAAACACTCTTTGAGGTGGCGAGAGGAGAAAGGCTTGTTGCTCTCTTCGTCGGTGAGAGTGTCGAGACCGAGGCGTAGCTGGACTGGATCCACGTTGAGCTTGATGGCGAGTTCATCCATGGCGGACTCGATGGCGAAGAGGCCGGGGACGGCGCCAGGGCCGCGCATGGGCGTTGGAGTGCCGACGTTGCGGCGGACGAGGCCGGAGCTGACGCGGAGGTTGGCGGTGCTGTAGAGGAAGGGCGTGGCTTCGCCGCAGTTCTCGCGTATGTCGTCGAACTGGGAGGTGTGATTGAGATAGTCCTGCTGGAGTGAGAGGAGCTTGCCTTGCGGAGTGGCGCCGAGACGCACGCGCTGCTGGGTTCGGGGGCGATGGCCAACGTCAGAGAACATCATCTTGCGTGAGACAACCAGCTTGACGGGGCGATTGAGCTGACGGGCAGCGACGGCGCAGAGCGCTGAATGGGGCCAGGGGAAGAGCTTGCCGCCAAAGCCGGAGCCAATGAAGCGGGAGATGATCTCGATGTTCTCGGGTGGAAGGCCAAGAACCTGGGACATGACGCTATGATGGTTGACGACACCCTGGGAGCTCTCGTAGAGAGTTACGCGCTGACCGCGCCAGACGGCGGTGGTGGCGTGCATCTCCATGGGATTGTGAGTCTCGACGGGAGTGCTGTACGTGTAGTCGATTTTGACGGGAGCGGAGGCGAAGGCGGCGTCGGAGTCCCCGCGCTGGCTCTGGATGTGGGGGCCGCCGGGGGCGCCGATGGCGGGCATGGCGTCAGAGAGGTTCGTGCTGACGTTTGGTTTGTCGGTGTCGTACTGGACGCGCACGGCAGCCGCAGCGGCGTTGGCCTGGGCAAAGGTTTCGGCAATGGCGAGAGCGACGTACTGACCCCAATAGCTGACGGTGTTGTCGGAGAGTGGCGGACGGTTTTCGCTGGCGCGGCCGCTTCCGGGGGCGTTGCGGTAGATCCCGCTGATGTTGTCGTGATGGAGGATGAGAAGGACGCCGGGAAGTTTTTCGGCAGCAGAGGTGTCGAGGGAGCGGATTTTGCCGTTGGCGATGGTGGAACAGACGGGCACGGCGTAGACCATGCGCGGGAAGTTGTAGTCTCCGGCATAGCGCGCGGTGCCGGTGGTCTTGAGCGGGCCGTCGACGCGCGGGACGGAGGCACCGATGATGGCAGAGGGGTCAGTCTCGGTCGGGTTCGGCGGGGGCGCGGACTTGCCGTTGGCTTGAGCAGCATCGATGAAGGCGATGAATTCGCTGAAGTGCATGAGGGTCTCCGGTAAGTTAGGCGGACGTGGTGGCCTGGGTGAGGGCTCGTACGATGCAGCGTTGCGCGAGGTCGACCTTGAAGGCATTTTCGGATTGAGGGTGCGCGTCGCGGAGAGCTTCAGCGGCGGCGCGGCGGAAGGTGGCGAGATCGACGGTGTGGCCTTCGAGGGCGCGTTCGGCTTCGAGAGAGCGCCACGGTTTGGTGCCGACTCCACCAAGAGCTACGCGGGCGAAGGTGATGCGATTGCCCTGGGTGCCCAGCTGGATGGCTGCGGAGGCGAGTGCGAATTCGTAGGCGGCGCGGTCGCGGAGCTTGAGGTAAACGCTGCGAACGCCGCTGCGCGGCGGAGGAAGGGTGACGCCGGTGATGAGGTCGCCGGGTTGGAGAACGGTTTCGATGTGCGGCGTGGAGCCCGGGAGGACGTAGAAGTTGAGGATCGGGATGTCGCGTGCGCCCGTGGGGCCTTGGACGTTGATGGTGGCTTCAAGGGCGGTGAGGGCTACGTTCTGGTCGGAGGGGTTGGTGGCAATGCAGTCCTTGCTGGTGCCGAGGACGGCGAGCGAGCGATTGAAGCCGTCAATGGCGGAGCAGCCGCTGCCGGGCTCGCGCTTGTTGCAGGGAAAGGCGGTGTCGCGGAAATAGACGCAGCGGGTGCGCTGGAGGAGATTGCCGGCGGTGGTGGCCATGTTGCGGAGCTGGGGGCTGGCACCGGAGAGGATGGCTTGGGAGAGAACGGGGTAGTCGCGCTGGACGGTGGGGTGGTGGGCGACGTCGGAGTTGCGGGAGAGCGCGCCGAGGTGGAGGCCGCCGGCGGTGGTGGGTTTGATGGAGGCGAGATCGAGGTCGTTGATGTCGATGAGGGTGGAGGGACGCTCGACGTCGAGCTTCATCATGTCGATGAGGTTGGTGCCTCCTGCGAGGAAGCGGGTGGGGGCGGCGGCAGAGGCGATGTGGGCGGCGTGGGCCTGGATGGCCTGGTCGGTTGAACTGGCGCGGGTGAATTCGAAGGGCTGCATGTCGGACTCCGTGGGAGGGGTGGGAAATCAGGCGTGGCGGCGGACTTGCTGCACAGCGGCGACGATGTTGGGGTAGGCTCCACAGCGGCAGATGTTGCCGTACATAGCGTTTTTGACGTCCTCGTCGGTGGGGCCGACGGGTTCATTGAGCATGGCGACGGCAGACATGATCTGGCCGGAGGTGCAGTAGCCGCACTGGTAGCCGTCGTGCTCGACGAAGGCGGCTTGCATGGGATGAAGGTGATCGGGCTGGCCGATGCCCTCGATCGTAGTGATCTCGTCATGGGGGTGCATGACGGCGAACGAGAGACAGGAATTTACGCGGCGGCCGTTGACGTGGACTGTGCAGGCTCCGCACTGGCCGTGGTCGCAGCCCTTCTTGGTGCCGGGCAGGTCGAGGTTCTCGCGCAAGCAATCGAGAAGGGTGGTGCGGGGATCGAGATTGAGGTTGTGGACCTTGCCGTTGACCTTGAGGGCGATGGGGACAGTGCCGGTGGGAGCTGCGGGGGCTTCGGGCGCGGCAGGTGTTTGGGAGGCCAGCGCGGAAGCTGACGCGAGGGCAGGCGCGGTGGTGGCGGCGATGCCGGCGGCTCCGAGGTGCGAGAGGAAGGAGCGTCGGCTGACGCGGCCCAGGAGCGAGCGATCTTGTTCACTCGGGTTGGCGGAATCGGTGGGTGCGGATTCCTGGCTATCGTCCAACGTTAGAGGTTCTTTTGCCATTGCTGTGGCTCCTTGGGCGAGTTTTGATGTTGGATGCAGTTGGCGGCGGAGGCGATTGCGCGGCTGATAGTAGGACGAGCGACGAGGTTCGGAAGTCGCAGGCGAGCGGGTGCAGGCTTCCCGGCGTCCGGGCTTAGCTGGCCGACGATAGGCGCGGTCGTATTGACGCCCAGGCTGTCCCCGAAGCTGCGGCGAGGTCCTTCCGTGCCCGCTGAAACTCTGAGGTTTCTCCGAGGGCTATTCCGTTGGGAACGGAACGAATCGGTTGGCGCAGGAGTAGGGAATACCTTTGGTTGGCGAACCGGTGACGGTGACGTCGGTGCCAGCGGGAAGCTCGAGGTTGCTGCCGCCCGGGCCGAAGACTACATCCGCATTGTCGAAGGTGTAGGTATACGGCACATCCGGGTGCGCGCTGTCGGTCAGGAAGACTCCGTCGAGGTTAACCTGCGCGCGATGGTCATGATCGTAGCCATCGAAGAGGATCCTGCCGCCTCCGGAGATGCTCACGTTGCGGAGCGTGATGTCGCGGAATGTGGGGGGCGAGTTTCCCTTGACTGGACCGTTCGCGGCGTAGGCAGCGGTGATATCCAGCGGGCGGCCTGAGTTCCGAATGCAGATCCCGTCGTAGACGACATCGTGCACCAAGCCGCCTTTCGTGCCCATGGACTTGATGCGAATGCCGGAGTCGGTGCCGTCCAGAGTGAGGTCGGTGACACGAATCTTACTCACTCCCCCCGTCGTCTCGGAGCCGATCGACATACCGTGTCCCCAGTAAAAGTGATTGTGGATCACGGTCATGTTGGTGACGCCGCCGGGGCCTCCCTTGATGGCGACGTTGTCGTCTCCTTCACGAAAGAAGGAGTGGGTGATGGTGATATTTTTCGAGCCATTGCCCGGATCGATGCCGTCGGTATTGCGTGAGAGAGGATGCGGAGCCGACGCGATGCGCTCCACGGTATCTATCTTTACGCCCCAGACTGTGAAGCCATCGCCCGCGTTATACGAGACGTGGAAGTTTGGCGAGTTTCTCAGTGTGATGCGGTAGAGGGTAAAGTTGTCGGCGTGGTCGGTAACGATAAGGCGGCTGACCTTCTGGGCGGCATTGTCTTTGAGAGCCTCTTCGCCAAGCTCCCACGCGGACATCGTTTTGCCGAGAATCTTCTCGCCGCCTCTGCCGTCAATTACTCCGTCGCCCATGATGCCCACACCCGAGGCGTGGCTTACAGTGATCAACGGCTTGCATCCCCGACCTGGCTCTCGGTTGACCACGCCACAGCTGCCCGGAGAGATCTCTAACACCTTCGGATCGAGTGTTTCGAAGAGTGTGGCGCCCTTGTCGACCACGAGAGTCACTCCTTCGCGAAGTTCAAGCGGGCCGCTGACGAAGGCGTTGAACTGATGGCGTACCTGGAGCGCGACGGCTTTTCCTTTTCCGCAGCTGTCGACGGCTTTCTGAATGCGATCGGTATCGAGCTTGCTTTCGTCGGCTGCTGACAGCGTGTTGTAGGTGCCGTCGTTGATTGAGGTAAGACGAGCGTCGAGCCTGGCGCAGAAAGGCGGAATCACTGGCTCCGTAACTGTGCGTGTATCCTGCGCTGCTGCGGCGGCTGACAGGCAGAATGCCAGTGCTACCAGGGATGACGTGTACCGTTGCATGCCTGCTCCTTCGTTGTGGTGCGAGGACAGTCCAGCCGTCACTTCGCTTGCTTGATTGGATCCCAGCCGTCTGTGCCGGCCAGGAAAGTTTTCGTCTCAAACTGCTTGGCCTGCGCGGGCGTTAGCTGGTGGGAGTGCGGGTCGCGAGCTGATGGGTTGGCGCCGGGGCCGGTTGATTTGTATTCGGCGTAGAAGACGGTGTCGAGATTATGCGTCTCGCCGGGATGCCACTCGCGCCAACCCGCTGGTTCGATGTGGGCGCCCATCCAGGTGTGGAGGAAGACCACGGAGGCGTAAGGACGCCAAGGCCGGCCGAGATAGACATGGGTCTCTCCCTGTTCGGCGGTGAGACGGCAATGGTTGAAGACGAAGGTGGACTGTTGGTTGGGCAGATACTTGCCCTGTGCCGTGAGATAGCCGCCTTCGGCATGCAGTGTACTGTGAATCTCGCAGTCATTGAAGACAGCGTTGCCGTCGCCATAGATGAAGTCGACATTCCCAGCAATGACGCAGTGCGTAAAGTAACTGCGAGTGGGAACTGGCACGCAGGGCGTCTCGGTCGGAGGTGGGGCTTGCGCAGTGGGCACGGAAGTCGTCGGGCTTGTAGTCGCTTTTCTGCGGCTTCCTGCCTGGCCACAGCCGCGAGCGCCGATGTAGAGCGTGTCCTGGTTCGCCAGGATTCGCACGTGGTCCAGAATGTCTCGGTCGCCTTCCAGGCTAAGCGCTTGCGCCTGCGATCCGGCAAATACCTGTTGGTGCGTGCGGTTGAAGTCATTCTGAAATGTGAGGTTGAACGCGTGGAAGTCGCTGCCGAGCACATGAACGGTTGCATAGCTCGGTCTGGTGCCGCGCGTCCCTTGGCTTGTGTCGTCGACCAGGATCGTTGCCGCTGGGGTTTCGCCCGTTCCGCGAAGCGTCACGTGGGACTGGTTGATGATCACCTGCTCACGATAATTGCCAGGCGCAATGAGAACGGTCCCGCCTGTGGGAGGAATCGCATCAACCGCTGCCTGAACCGTTTTGTACTGCGCTGAGCCGTCGGCGGCAACGTGAAAAACGGGTGGCTCCGCTGGTTGAGCTTTACAGGGGGGCGCGATTGCAAGGAACAATCCGCTCGTTAGAAGGCCGAGTGTGCGAAAGCGCCGAATCATATTCGAGATGAGGATAGACGTTGCCGTCGTGGACAAGCAACCACTACGGCGTTGGATTCGAAGTTGATGATAAGCCGGTGGCTATGAGGGCGGCCATGAGGAAGGCTGCCGAGGTGATAAGGAGGGCCGCGGGAAGTCCATGATGCTCGGAGATTAAGCCGATGAGATAGGGGGCGGCGGCGCTGGCGATGCGGCCTATGTTGTACACGAAGCCCATGGCGGTGGCTCGGATGGACGTAGGGAACAGATCGGCGGAGATGACAGCGAAACCTGAGAAGTAGCCGGTGCCGAAGAAGCCTACGATGGGGCCGATGATGAGGAGCAGCCAGGGATTCGCGACCGAGGCGAAGACGGGGACGGCGGCGGCGGCGATGAGGAGGTAGGCGATGTAGGTGCGCTTGGCTCCGAAGCGGGAGGCAATGGAGCCGAAGCTGAGGTAGCCGGCGAAGGTGCCGAGTTGCATGACGATCGTCCAAGTGGAGGTGTTGACGATGGATAGGCCATGCCCGCCCTGTGCGATGGGGAGGGAGAGGAAGCGCGGGGTCCAGGTGAAGAGGCCCCACCAGGCGAAGAGGGTGGCGGCGTTCATGGTGGCGCAGATGACAGTGGCGCGGGCGAGCGGGCGCCGGAAGAGTTGGAGGGGCGAGGGGTTGGATTGGCGGTCGCGCTCGAAGATGGCTGGCTCGGGGACGCTGCGGCGGATCCAGAGGGTGAGAAGCGCGGGGAGGATGCCGACGAAGAAGACGGCTCGCCAACCGAAGCGGGGTAGGATGAGAGCGGTGATAGCGGCTCCTAGCGCATAGCCGACGGCCCAGCAGCTCTGTACGAAGGCGAGGGCGTTGGCGCGGGATTCGCGGGGGAAGGTTTCGGCGACGAGGGCGGCGCCTGAGGCCCATTCGCCTCCCATGCCGAGGCCGAGGAGGATTCGGAAGGCGGCAAGGGTGAGAGCGGTGTGGGTAAGTCCACAGGCGAAGGTGGCGACGGAGTAGATGAGGAGGCTGGCGTTGAGGGCGCGGGTGCGTCCGAGGCGGTCGGCGAACCAGCCGAAGAAGATGCCGCCGGCGGCCGCGGCGAGGAGGGTGGTGGACATCATGGCGCCGGAGAGTGCGGAGGTGAGATGGAGGTCGCGCTGGACGGCTGGGAGGATCATGGCATAGAGCATGACGTCCATGCTGTCGAGCATCCAGCCGAGGGCGGCTGCGATGAGGGCTCGGCGCTGAGCGGCGGATGCGGTGGTTAGCCACGACATAGAGACTGAGTGTAGAGGAAAGAGGATTGAACGTAGGAGACTTCAAGCATACTGGTGGGGCTGGTTTGGAGGGAATTGTTTGCGGATTGCGATCGACACTGGCGGGACGTTCACGGATTGCGTGGCCATGGTGGATGGGCAGGTGCGCGTGGTGAAGGTGCGTTCGACGCCGCAGGATCCGACTCGGGCGGTGATGGAGGGAATTCAGTTGTTGGGGGTTTCGGGCGAGGAGCTTGAGCTTCGGCACGGAACGACGGTAGGAACCAATGCGATGCTGGAGCGGAAAGGCGCTCGCGTGGCGTTTGTGACGACCGAAGGGTTTGAGGACACGATCGCGATTGGGCGACAGACGCGGCCGAAGCTGTATTCGTGGACGCAGCCGGCCGCTGCTTGTTTGGTGGAAGAGGGATTGCGGTTTGGAGTTCCGGAGAGGGTAAGCGCAGAGGGTAATGTGCTGAGGAGGCCTTCTGATGAGGAGTTGACGGAGCTGGTGGAGAGAGTGCGTGCGAGTGGGGCGGAGGCGGTGGCAGTGTCGCTGCTTTTTGCGTTTCTGAATGCGGAGAATGAGCGGAGCGTGGTTCAGGCGCTGGAGGTGCTTGGACTTCCGATGTCGGTGGGGCATCGGATGCTGCCGGAGTTTCGGGAGTATGAGCGCGGGTCGACGCTGGTGGTCAATGCATATCTGACGCCCAAGATGCGAGGGTATCTGCTGGGGCTGGAGGCGGAGGTGGGGAGAAAGTATGAGGGCGGGGCCGTGGAGGTGATGCAGTCGTCTGGTGGAATTGTTGCGGCAAAGCTTGCGGCCGAGGAGCCGGTGCGAACAGTGTTGAGCGGGCCGGCAGGCGGCGTGATTGGCGCGTGGGAGATGGCGCGAGCGGCCGGATTTGATCGGGTGATTGGGTTCGATATGGGTGGAACGTCTACCGACGTCTTTCTTGCCGATGCAGAGACGGGCGGGGTTCGGCGGAGCAATGAGAGTGTGGTAGCGGGCGTTCCGGTGAGCGTGCCGATGTTGGATATTCATACGGCGGGCGCGGGAGGCGGATCGCTCGCAAGATTTGATGCGGGCGGATTGCTGCGTGTGGGGCCGGAGTCTGCCGGGGCCGACCCGGGGCCGGTTTGTTTTGGACGAGGTGAGCTGCCGACCGTGACCGACGCGAATTTATTGCTGGGGCGGTTGGATGAGCAACAGTTCATGGGTGGGGGCGTGAAGTTGGATTCGGCGCGCGCACGGAAGTGTTTTGAGGCGCGGCGCGATGGGTTGGAAAGCGTGGAGGCGTTTGCCGCTGGAATTCTGCGCGTAGTCGAGACGCAGATGGAGCACGCGATTCGGGTGATCTCTGTAGAGAGAGGGCATGATCCGCGGCAATTTGCCCTGGTGGCCTTTGGCGGGGGCGGGCCGCTCCATGCGTGCGCTGTCGCGCGGGCGTTGCGAGTGCCGTGCGTGATGATTCCGGCGATGCCGGGGGCGCTGAGCGCCGTGGGGATTTTGCTGGCCGATGCGGTGCGGGATTACTCGAGGACGGTCATGCTGGATGTGACACGAATGGGAGATGTGGAGGGACACTTCGACGAGCTGGAGGTGGTGGGCCTGAAAGAGTTTATGGGCAAGGCGTGTGAGGTGGAGCGCAGCGTAGACATGCGTTATGTCGGCCAGGGATATGAGTTGAACATGGCGTACGGTATGGATGCACCGGACAGGTTTCATGCTGCGCATGAACAGCGGTATGGGTTTGCGAATCGCGAGCGGGGATTGGAGATTGTGAATGTTCGCGTTCGGTTGAGAGTACGAGCGGGGGCCTACGAACCAATACGGGAGGAGGTGCGCGCGGGGGACGGGGCGCAAGCGCTACGCGGAGAGAAGTCCATTTACTTTGACGGAGTTTGGGTGAAGGCGCGAGTGTTTGATCGGGAGTTGCTGCGGGCGGGAGATGTGTTTGAAGGGCCGGCACTGGTGGCGGAGTATACGTCGACGACGGTGGTGCCGCTGGGAGTTCGGGTGGTAGTTGATGCGCTGCAGAATCTGGTGATCGAAGTGAACTCGGAGGTAAGCGTGTGAGTGGTATCGATGCGGTAGATCTAGCGGTGTTTCGGAGTGCGATGCACTCGATTGCAGAGGAGATGGGGGCAGCGCTTCGGCGGACGGCGATTTCTCCGAACATCAAGGAGCGGCGGGATTATTCATGTGCGGTGTTTGACGCGCGGCATCGCGTGATTGCGATGGGCGATCATATGCCGGTGCATCTGGGATCGATGCCAATGAGTGTGGAGGCGGCGGTGCGGGCGCTGACGCTGGAGCGCGGCGATGTTGCGATTCTGAATGATCCGTATGCGGGCGGGACGCACTTACCCGACATCACGATGGTGATGCCGGTGTTTTGCGACGATGGGACCGAGGCAAGTTTTTTTGTGGCGACGCGGGCGCATCATGCCGATGTGGGTGGAATGTTTGCGGGGTCGATGGGCCCGGCGCGGGAGATATTTCAGGAGGGCCTGCGGATTCCTCCTGTGAAGTTGGTGCGCGGAGGGGTGGTGGATGAGGGATTGTTGGCATTGGTGCTGCTGAATGTGCGCACGCCGAAAGAGCGGGAGGGCGATCTGGCGGCGCAGATTGGGGCGTGTCGTGTGGGGGAAAATCGCCTGCTGCAATTGGTCGAGCGATACGGGATTGCGCGGCTCGCAGTGCTGGGTGAGGCCTTACTGGATTACTCGGAGCGGTTGGTGCGTGCCGAGCTGCGAACCCTGCCCTCCGGCGTGTATGAGACGGAGGACTGGCTCGACGATGATGGCGTCTCCGCCGAGCGGGTGCGGATTGCGGTGAAAGTTAGGGTTGATGCTGCCGCGGGAGAGATTGAGATCGATTTTTCGGGTACGTCGGGGCAGGTGCAGGGAAGCGTGAATGCGGTACGAGCGATTACGCTTTCCGCTTGCTTTTATGTGTTGCGATGCTTTCTCGGCGACGATGCTCCGGCGACGGCGGGAATTCTGCGGCCGCTGCGGTTACTTACCGAACCAGGAAGCGTTGTTGACGCGTTGCCGCCGGCGGCTGTTGCGGGGGGAAATGTGGAGACGTCGCAGCGGATCGTGGACACGCTGCTGCGCGCGCTTGCAAAGGCGGCGCCGGCAAGGGTGCCTGCTGCAAGCGCGGGAACGATGAGTAACTTGACGATCGGTGGCGTCGATGCGCGGACAGGTTCGGTGTTTACGTACTACGAGACGACTGCGGGAGGCATGGGCGCGAGCGCACAGGGGGATGGGCTTTCAGGAGTGCAGACGCACATGACGAACTCACTGAATACTCCGGTGGAGGCATTGGAGTTTGCGTATCCGTTGCGGATGAAGCGGTATGGTTATCGGCGCGGATCGGGAGGGCTGGGGATGCATCGCGGGGGCGACGGCTTGGTGAAGGAGTTGGAGTTGCTGTGCGATGCGGAGGTGACGCTGTTGGCGGATCGGCGTGTTATGCAGCCGTATGGATTGGCAGGTGGAGGCGAAGGCGAGGCTGGCCGCGCTGTGTTGCGTGATGGAGGAGAGGAGCGTACGTTGCGCGGTAAGTGCAGTGCTCGGGTTAGGCGTGGGGCGGTGGTGCGCCTTGAGACACCCGGCGGTGGCGGGTGGGGTCGATAGCAGATGAGTGTTTAGCCCGGGTTGCCGAACTGACGCGCATGAAAATGGGTGTTGGATATTACTTATGCTATCGGGGTTCGAAGCTCTGATTCTCCGCTAAACCTAAAGCTCAGCGATCGGGCCCAGTGTTCGCGAGGAATTTCAGACTATAGCCACTCGCTGGATCGATGGGCTTTTGAATGACTCGCAGATCCAGTAATTGCTTGTAGAGCGTTGCCCACCGCTGCGGATCGAATTGTCCGGTCTGGTCTCCATCACCGTCGTCACCGCTAACAAAATGGCCTGCCTTCAGCGCGTGATAGCTGAAGTTAACCCAATCGGGGTTCAGAGCTGGATTGAGCTTTTCGATAAGTGCATTGGCAGCGGTTGGATCCTTCATGTAATCGCGCCATCCGCGAATTGACGCTCGTGTGAATCTAGCGACAATTTCGGGATGCTCCTGCGCGAAGGTGCGTGAAGTGAAGAAGACACGGTAAGGGTCGTACCCAGCGTCGCGATTGAGCAGCATGCGTGTGGGTACCCCCGCGCGCTGGGCGAAGTACGGTTCCGACGTGACGAATGCCTGTTGGATGTACGTCGGATCCTGAATGAAGTTCGCAACACTATAAGTGGCTGGCATCTCATGGACCCCATCGAGATGAAACTTCTTCCGAATGAAGTCCCACCATGTCGACCCTGGCTTGACCGCGAGTGTATGTCCGTTCAAGTCCGCCCAAGCGTGCACAGGTGAATCTGCGTGGAGCATGATCCCCTGCGGATCATGCTGCATTGTGGCGCCGACCGCGATGATTGGCTCATTCGCGTTCGCGATCGCCTGCAGCACGTGGTCGGAAGAGTTCATGCCGAACTGAACCGCGCCGCTCGCGACCAGCGCATCACTGGAAACGTAAGGTCCGCCGGGAATAATCTCTACATCGAGACCTTCGTCCTTGTAGTAACCCTTGACAAGCGCATCGTAAAAACCCCCGTGCTCAGGCTGAGGGTACCAGTCTGCTTGGAACTTGACCGGCGTGAGGCCGTTCGAATTCGTGCGCGAATGGCAGCCGGCAAGGGGCGCCAAGGAAAGTAGCAGAGCAGCCGCAAGGGAGAGGTTGCGTCGGAGACTCATGGTTGCAGCCTAGCACCGTTTCCGAATTTCTCTGAGAGGGAGGCGCTGAAGGCCAGCAGCGCAGCATCGCTTCCCATGGGCCCAATCAGTTGGATTCCGCCAGCTGGACCGCCGGATCGAAGCATAGGCAGCGTCACGACTGGCAGTCCTGCCAGGCTCACAGGCGTCGTATAGCGGAGGATCCGCGGACGTGTCTCACTGTGATCTGCACCGGCGGCAATCGACGACACGGGCGCGCACGGAAACACTAGATAATCAAAGCTCTGGAAGAGCTCATCCGTTGCGGCGCCGAATTCGGCGAGCCGATGGCGAAGCGCGACAAGCTCGGCATGAGAGATCGATGCACCCCATGCGAGACGCTCCGCGATCGCGGGCTCGAAGTGTTCGAAGTACCCCTTGTGTAAGGCTGCCGCCTCGCTCGCCTGGATCGGAGCGTAGATTGCCATCGCGTCCAACCAGAACTGCGCATCGAATGTACCGACGCTCGTGCCGAGTTCTTCAAAACGTGATTGCCACGCTCGGAGCGTTTCCAGAACGTCGGCATCACAATCCTCAATCAGGCTGAGGTCAGGCGTTCCGATTCTTAGTGTGTGGATGGTGGGAGCCGCCGTGATCGGGAGGTCGAACAGAGCATGGCCAAGCAGCGGCCCATCGCGAAGATCTCGATATAGCCATCCAATGGTGTCGAAGCTGGCTGCAAGGTGATATCCACCACGCCACTGCGGTTCTGTATTAATCGTGACGGACGACCTATACCCTGCAACGCCACACAGCGCAGCCGGCGCGCGAATCGAGCCGCCTGTATCCGTGCCAATCGCAGCCATGGCTGAGCGCTCTTGCACGCTTGCCGCCGCGCCGCTCGACGATCCGCCGGTCAGCGTTGCGGCGTTGTGCGGCTGCAGGCAATCGCCAAAATCCCGATTCTCTCCTGTGATCCCGTAGGCCAGCTGATGCAGATGCGTCTTGCCGGTAATCACGGCTCCAGCACGCCGAAGCTTTTCGGCAACCCAGCTATCTGCGGCTGCGATGCCGTGAAGATCGCGATAGAACGTGGAGCCGCAGGAGGTAGCAAAGCCCGTCAGATCAAAGCAGTCCTTGAGCGAAACCGGAATGCCCCAGAGGGGCCGAAGATCGATGTCCTTCTTGCGCAGTCTGCGCGCCTCGCCGCGCGACCAGGTCTCATCCTGAGAGACATACACGTTACGGCCGGCGTTTCTATTTGCTCGAGCCAGCGCCTCTTCGAGGACCGTTTCTGGGCCGATCTCGCTGCGGCGATACATCTGCCGAAGTTCAGCGATTGATGATGTCACTCCAGTCATAGTCGAATTCTACCGGGCTGCTCGCCTCTCGAGTTCTCAAGACTCCGCGCAAAGCGTCCGAGACGATTTCTATCGAAGCAGGAAGCCATGTCATGCTACCTTCGACTATGGCCCCCAAAACATCGAAGACGAACGCTCGAAAGGCAGCGCTCGACGCAGAAAGAATGCGCGACCTGGCTGCGTGGACAGCTCGTTCGCTGGAGACCGACCATCCGGTGCCGTTTGGGTCGGACGTCTTCGAGAGCAGCACGGGTCAACGCCTGGTGCGCGCAGCGAATGCTGTCGGCAAAGAAAATGATCCTAGCTCGCACGCCGAGGTTCGCGCGATCCGTCTTGCTTGTAAGAAACTCAAGGGGTTTTCCCTGAGGGGTTATACCCTCTATACCACCTGCGAGCCTTGCCCCATGTGTATGGCGGATGCGCTTTGGGCAGGCCTTGATCGCGTCGTCTATGGCGCAACTATCGAGGATGCGAATCAGTTTTGTCGTCAGATACGTATTCCGGCAACAGAAGTCGCGGAGCGATCTGACATGACCTGCGCAGTAGAAGGTCCCATCGAGCGAGAGCGTTGTGTCGCGCTCTTCACTCATCCCAGGATGCAGAACGCATTTCGCTCCTGGAGTAAGAAGCGATAGACGCCAAGAGGAGATTTTCAGGATGAGTAATCTGGCGGCAGATTTGGTCGAGATTCTCGGCGAGCCCACGCGAGTTTTGACGCAGCCCCAGGTCGTGGAACGTCTATCGCGTGATTTCTACTGGTACTCCCCGATTTTAAAAGCACAGCTCGACGGTAAGCACGCCGATGTCATCGTTCAACCCATCGATGCCAACGAAATTAAAGCAGTTCTCCGCCACTGCTATCTGCACGAGATACCCGTTACCGTGAGAGGCTCGGGCACTGGCAACTATGGACAGGCCGTCCCGCTTAAAGGTGGGGTTGTACTCGACCTCCAACGTATGGATGCGATCGAGGGGATAGACGAGTACGGCGTCGCCGTCTGCGAGCCCGGGGTCAAGCTTGGCGCACTTGAAAACTACGCGCGCGATCGCGGCTGGGAGTTGCGCTGCTATCCATCGACCATCACCAAGGCCTCTCTCGGCGGATTTTTGGGAGGAGGGTCGGGTGGCATTGGCTCGGTCGCACACGGCGGCCTGCGCGACTTCCAAACGGTCAGAGCCTTCGAGGTCGTCACGATGGAACCAGAACCGCGCATTGTGCTCCACGAAGGGACTGCCGTCCACGATGTACTCCATGCATGGGGAACCAACGGGGTCATCACCCGCATCTGGTTTGCCCTCACACCAGCGGTGCAGTGGGCGCAGGTTGTCGTGAATTTCCCGAGCTTCAGCAGGGCCTTTGACTTCAGCGAGTCGATCGCCACGCAGGATCATTGGGTCAAGAGACTCGTAACAGTCTTCGAGTCGCCAATCCCCTCGTATTTCGCTCCCATAAAACGGCTCATCGAAGCCGACGCCTCTTCAATCTTTTTCCTGATCGCTGAAGCCCAACGCACGGAGCTTGTGGCTGCGGGACTCTCCGCCGGCGGATCTGTATCGTTCGCGGAGCCCTATGGCGGGCTCAAGTCAACGCCCCTGCTGTCGGACTACACGTGGAACCACACCACTCTATGGGCAATGAAGGCTGACCCCGCGTACACCTACTTGCAATGTGGCTTCACCCCGGGGACGTCACGCGAACAGTTCGCCCTGCTAAAGAAGAAGTACGGCGCCGACTTCCTGCTCCATATAGAGTGGATGAAAAATGGCTTGGGAACCGTGATCCCTGGCTCAATACCCGTGGTGCACTTCACCACGCCGGAACGCTTGAACGAGATGATCGACTACTGCCGCGAGATGGGGGTCTTTGTCGCGAACCCGCATGTCAACCACGTCGAAGGGGGTGGCCGATATCGCGAGGATAACGTGCAGTTGCAGACAAAATATCTCTACGACCCCAGAGGCCTCATGAATCCGGGCAAGATGGCGACCTTCGTCCGCCGCGAGAAGAGCGAGGTCCAAACCGCATGAAGACGTGGATCCCCGATGCGAGAAATTTCGCCTATTTAAACTGGAAGCAGGTCGACGCGCTGCTCAGGGACAGCACGCTGCTTGTGCTTCCCACCGCCGCCATCGAGCAGCACGGTCATCATCTACCCCTCGCCACCGACACCCTGATCAACAACGTTCTCCTCGGTCGAGCACTCAGCCTGCTGAGCCCCGAGCTGCCCATCTATGCCTTGCCGCCGGTCTGCTATGGAAAGAGCAACGAGCACATTGGTTTCCCGGGCACCCTCGCAATCTCCGCAACGACCTATATGGCAGTGCTGCATGATATCGGCGCGAGCGTCGCTGCAGCGGGTTTCAACAAGCTCGTTTTCTACAACTCCCACGGCGGCAACACCGCCCTGAACGATGTGATGGCGCGCGACCTGCGCGCAGAGTTTGGCCTGCGTACGTTTCACATGAGCGCCAGCGCCGGCGCAAAGCCCGAAGGGCTAAATCCCCAGGAGGCGAAGTATGGCTTTCATGCAGGAGAGTGGGAGACGGCCGTGCTCCTGCGCGCCACTCCTGAGCTAGTCGATGCCAGCGCCTACACGACCAACTACATTGCGCGACTCGAAGACGAGAGTATCTTGTCGCCTGAGCAGGGTGCCGTGAACTTTGCATGGCTCACGCGCGACATCGCAAGCAGCGGCGTGATGGGCGACCCGCGGCCGGCCACTGCCGACAACGGAGAAAAATGGATTGCCGCAGCCGCAGCTAAAGTTGCAGCCGCCCTGGAAGCCGCCTATCGATATCAGAATCATCATCAACCATGAAATGAATCGCCCGCAGGAGCGAACGAGCTTGAAGCAACCAGTGGAGTGTGGCGGAGGCGTAACGCTCGAAAGAGGCGTCGACTGCCGCATGTCTGATGGCGTTCTGCTTCGCTCAGACCATTACTACGCAGCAGGCAATGGGCCGCACCCTACGCTCCTGATGCGTCAACCCTACGGTCGAGACATCGCATCGACGGTGGTCTATGCTCACCCTATTTGGTTTGCGCGTCAGGGATACAACGTTGTCATCCAGGACGTCCGCGGCCGTGGCGGTTCGGAGGGCGCCTTCTATCCATTCCGCCACGAAGGCAAAGATGGCGCCGAGACGATAGAGTGGCTTCGTTCGCGTCCCGAGTGCAACGGCCGCATTGGTATGTATGGTTTCTCGTATCAGGGAGCGACGCAGTTGCTGGCGGCTGCCGAGCAACCACAAGGCCTTCAGTGCATCGCGCCAGCCATGACGGCGTGCGATCTATACCGCGGCTGGTTCTATCACAACGGCGCGCTCCGCCTAGCCTCCTCGCTGGGATGGGGTCTGCAAATGCTCAAGGAAGACGCACGACGTTTGGGGCTGCGCGAGGCAAGCGCCAAGCTCGAAGCGGCATGGTCGAACGTTCGAGCTCAGCCCTCCCATCTGCCCTACGCCGAACATCCGGCGATCATTGACCCAGGGCTGCCCACTTACGTGCGCGACTGGTTCCAGCACGATGCGCCGGGGGAATACTGGTCTTCCATGGACCTCACGAAATCGGTGGAGAAAATTCTGGTCCCGGCGCTGCATGTGTCTGGTTGGTATGACACTTATCTCGAAGGCAGCATGCAGGGTTACGAACTCCTGCGTCAGCATGCAGCCTCCGAGCACGCACGCAAGAATCAATACTTAATCGCCGGCCCCTGGGTTCATATCCCGTGGGCGGACCGTGCAGGCGATGCACACTTGTGTGAAGAGGCTCTGCTTGATACGGACGCGCTTCTCCTGCGTTGGTTTGACCACTGGCTAAAAGATGCTGGCGCGTTCGCAGCAGAGCCGCGTGTCCGGCACTTCGCCCTTGGTGATAACCAATGGCATGAAGCAGAGGCTTCATGTGGCGACTCGGAGACCACCTATTATCTTCACAGCCAAGGTCGAGCTGAGTCACGCAAAGGCGACGGTAGTCTATCGCGAGGCCACGCAAAGCATCAATCTCCCGACGTCTTCGTCTACGACCCCGAGGTTCCAGTACTCGCGCCGGGTGGCCTGTTTGCGCTCAGCGGCATGTTTGATCAAACCGCAACCGAGTCTGGAAACAATGTGCTCGTGTATACGAGCGAGCCTCTACCCCGACCCCTGCATATCTTCGGGTCGCCACGCATCGTGGTCTATGCATCGACGTCGGCGAGTTGCGCTGACTTGACTGCAAAGTTGGTTCGTCTCACCGCGGTCTGCGCTGAGTTTTGCTGTATAGGCATCGCGCGGTCGACCTTCCTGTTCGGCGACGAGTATCACGCGGATCAGGTCCATCGCTGGGAATTCAAGTTGGAGCCGACGTCGTATGTCTTTGCCAAGGGCGATCGTGTTCGCTTGGAGATTGCTGGGAGCGCGTTTCCCCTTTATGACCGCAATCCTTCCACCAACATCAAACCCAGCGAAATGTCGCAGTGGAACTGGCAGCGATCAACTCACGTGATCTACCACGATGCCGACCACCGGTCGGCACTGTACTTGCCGGTGGTTTCATGACCATTCCTGAAATCCTCTTTCGCGAAGTAGGAAAGCGCTTCTCGCCCGCATCCTCTCCAGTGCTGGAGGGCATCAATCTCTCTATCGAAAAAGGAGAGTTCGTCTCCATCGTCGGCCCGTCAGGTTGCGGAAAATCTACCTTGCTCAAGCTTGCAGCCGGCTTATCGTCTTGCTCTCAAGGAGAGATCCAGGTCAATGGCATGACCCCTTCCAACGCTCGCGAGATCGTATCTTTCGTCTTCCAGGACGCCACGCTTCTCCCGTGGCGAACCGTGCAGAAGAACGTAGCCCTCGCGCTCGAACTCGAAGGCCGCACCCGCGAAGAGACCGGAGCGACCACTGAAAAGCTCCTGCAGCTCGTCGGCCTGTCCCACGTCGCAGGGCACTATCCGCGGCAACTCTCCGGCGGAATGAAGATGCGGGTCTCCATTGCGCGAGCCCTCGCGACCAAACCCAGAATTCTCCTCATGGATGAGCCATTCGCGGCGCTGGATGAGATGACGCGCGACCGCATGAACGAGGAACTGTTGCGACTCCGCGCCGAGAACAACTGGACAGCCCTGTTTGTCACGCACTCAGTCGGGGAGGCTGTCTTTCTTTCCTCCCGCGTAATCGTCCTCGCTCCGCATCCCGGCCGCATCGCGCATGACCTGAACGTAAATCTCCCTTACCCGCGCACCTCCGAAATGCGCGAATCGAAAGAATTTGACGACCTCGTGAACCGCACCTCCAGGTGGCTCCGGGAGACGCATCGCGTATGAAAAAACGCCTCATCTTTAGCGGAAGCGCGGCTTTGGTCTTCGTTTGCCTACTTGTCTTCTGGCGCCTGCTAATTCTTGTGTTCAATATCCCCGGATATCTACTTCCTACGCCTCTCGCTGTGGCCCGGGTGGCTATTCAGCGTCTACCAGACCTTTGGGCATCGCTCACGATCTCGGCGGAGGCGGCGATTGGCGGTCTAGCGGCAAGTATCGCGGTCGGGCTCTTGATCGCCTTGATCTTTGCACGCTCGCCTTGGATTCGAAAGATGTTCTTCCCCTACACCATTCTCTTGCAGACGGTCCCGATTCTTGCCGTTGCCCCGCTAATCATCATCTGGGTTGGCCCCGGACTTCTCGCCGTGGGCGTTGTGACCTTCGTCATCTGCCTCGCGCCGATCATTGCGAACACTACCCAGGGCTTGGTCAGTGTGGATGAAAATCTCGTCCAACTATTTCTCATGCACAACGCGTCGCAGGGCCAGATCCTTTCCAGGCTGCGATTGCCGCACGCGTTGCCGTATCTCTTTGTCGGAGTCAGAATCTCCAGCGGCATCGCGGTCATCGGCGCGCTCACAGGGGAGTGGTTTGCGGGCTCGGGCCGAGCAGGACAAGGTGGCCTCGGCTACTCAATCCTCTACGCCCAAGCCCAACTTCAGACCGCGTATCTATTCGCCCTTGTCATCGCTGCCACGTTGCTTGGGTTTACCCTCTTCTTTACCGTGATGTTCTTCGAGTGGCTTGCGTTGCACAAATGGCATGAATCCGCCATCAGTGCGGACCCCGCAATGGAATAGGAATGGAGAATTACATGCTGCGATCAAAGGCAGACGGCGGCTGGTGGCTGATCACGCATCCGGATCACGCGCGCCTCGCAGGGGATTTCGCAAACTATTGGGGCAACGATTCCTTTGCGCCTCCTGAGCCGCGCAAACACGTCCTGCGCGGAATCCGTTGCCACGACGATGGCTGGCGTGTGCGAGATTCTGAGCCTGTCATTACCAAGCAGGGAAATCCCGCCGCATTTTCCGTTGAGCTGGTAGGGAAGTACTCCGCCTTCGAGAACATCGACCTGAGCGCCTACCTCGCCGTCCGCCGCGAAGCCGTGCAAATAATGGCGAAGGAAGATCCCTATGCCGCAATCCTCATCTCGATGCACACGCACAACCTGCTAGCGGAGCGCGCCGATCGCAGCACGATTCGCGAAGACGAACTGCCTCTGCTCGACGAGTTTCTCGAAGAGCAAATGAGCTTGCAATCAGCCTTGCGCGATCAACTCATCGTTTCGAATGAGTTGCCGCCCGCCTATCTGGAGCCCTCAACCTTTCACCGATACTTCCAACTATTGCAGGCCTGTGACAACCTGTCCTTGCTAAGCTGCGTTGACTTCGATGGTCACGCAACCCTCCTGCATCCATTTGCAACAACCGATGGCCCAACCACGGAGGTCAAAGTCCATCGCATCGGCGAGCGAATCTTTCGACTCTCGCCCTACCCCTTCGCGCAACCACAGATCTCAATCACCGTCCCCGCCAGATTTGTGCCAGGGGAAACATTCGCCAGTTCGGAAGACTTGCGCGAGGCGTTGAACCGCGCAAACACCGTGAACCTGTCGGTCACGGTTACGGCTTAGCGAAGTATCGAGACATGCGCAGAGACGATGCGCCAGCCTTCATTCAATCGAACCCAAACCTGGCTCTGTCGGCCACGCACGACCCCCGACGACGCGTCGCGCTCGAACTCCAGCGTGATGCTCCCGAAGTCCTGACCAAAGCTCACGATCTCCAGCCGCACCACACGCCGCGCAAGATTCACCGCAGGCCGGGATTTGCGAAAGGTTTCAATCTCTTCGACGCCATAGAGATTTTCACCCGCACCAAACCGGATCGCATGCGGTGATGCCCAAAACATCCTGGTCAGCGTGTCAAGGTCGTTGTTGACAATCGCAGCCTCGTACAACGGATAAAGCTGACGAAGCTCCGCAAGGACTTCTGGATTATTGATCTCCATTCGACCCTCATTGACCCGTCGGGAACAGCGCGCGTTCCGGCAGGATGCTCTTGGCGATCGAAGCCGACACCGTAATGATGGGCTCATTCACAACCTGGGATAGCCGCAGGTGCATCGCGACGCTGCATAGGAGGTACGCATGTACCGGATCGCACCCCCAATGACTCGACAATAGGTCCACCATCCGGTCAGTCGCGCCATGCGCAGCCGCAAGGGCATCCGTCGACGACTCGATGACAACCCACGAGGCTCCAAGCTCATCCGGTGCAGGGGATGATTCGACAAGTGGGCCCAGCAACGGCTGTCGCTTGTGCAGGCGAAACCGAAGAGAAACCTCGGCAGGGCACTCAATGCCGTTGATGCAGACTTCGCCATTGCCTTGCGCCGCGTGTGCGTCTCCACAGGAGAAAAGCGCCCCGGGCTGCAGCACAGGTAAGTACAGCGTTGCACCCGCGGCCAGCTCGCGCACATCCATATTTCCGCCGAATATCCCCGGCGGCCGGGTGCGAAACTCTCCCTGTTCGGCCGGAGCAACGCCCATGATCCCGCAGAAGGGTCGCAATGGCACCGTCGCCGGGCCTAGCGAGCGAGACACAGTGGACTCCAACTCCCAATCAAATATAAAGGGCTCAGTGAATCGGTGCTTGAGAAACCCGAGTCCTGGGATTACGCTTGACCAACCCCAACCCTTGTGCCGAACGTCCAGGATATCGATCTGCAGCACATCGCCGGGCTGAGCACCTCCGATCGCGACCGGCCCCGTGAGGGCGTGAATCCGTCCGCGATCAATTTTTTGAAAGGACTCTGCGGTCATTCCAGGATGCACCTGCGCCCCGCTCGAGTCCTGGCACTCGAAGTGCACCACATCCCCGGAGGCAATCGTCAGGCGTGGCGGGAGTGCTGAGTTCCATCGCGAATGCGTAGGCACTGCCGAGAGCGTGTGTTCCGTCATCAGACCTCCACCGTCATCTGCAGTTCTACTAGCGCGTGACGCGGCAGGCCACTCACGCCAATCGCCGCCCGAACATGGCGCCCAGACTCGCCGAACACGGAAAGGAATAGGTCCGACGCGCCGTTGATGACCTTCGGCGATTCTGCAAAGCCTGGTACGGAGTTCACGTAGCCATTTACCGTGAGAATCCCCCGCACCCTGCTCAAGGCGCCGAGGTGCTTCTGCAACACTGCGAGCTGCAAAAGCGCGCACGCACGGGCCGCCGCATAGCCTTCGTCAATCGACCGGTCCATCCCCACTGTACCTGTCAGAATGCCGTCCACCGTTTGCGAGATCACCCCCGAGAGATAAACGACGTTGCCCGCAGTCTTCGCCGACGTGTAATTGCCACCTGGCGCCGGCGGCGACGGCAGCTGGAGTCCAAGCTGGTGCAATGCATCGATCGGGTCCATGGTGAAGGTTACTTTAGCATGCTAGTCCGGGCTAAAAGACCGAAATTCGGACAATCTCGACTACTATTACGGCATGACCCATACAATCCGGTCTCTGGTGGCACTTCTGGTGCTGTGCGGGATGACTGTATGTACGGCCGCCTTCGAGACGGAACACCGCCTTGTGCTTCAAAAAAAGCGCCGTGCGCCCAGCGACCTGGAAATCGGTGGATCCCTGCAAGGCGTTCGGACTGGCGAGACGAGATTCATTTCCTACCAGTCTCTTCTGTCTCTCCCACAAGAAACCTACACCGTCACCGACGATACAAACTTCGGAAGGCCGGTGCAGATCAGCGGCGTCTCCCTCGAGAAATTGCCGGGCTGGCTCGGCGCGCAGAACGGAGCCTCGATGGTCACTGCTATCTGCGAAGACAAATATGCCGCGCATTATCCAGCCTCCTACGTCCGTGCCCATCACCCTCTGCTCGTCCTTAAGGTCAACGGCTTCGATCCGGATCACTGGCCATTCGGGACCGCCCACCTGCCCATGGGCCCGTACATGGTGTCCCATCCCCACTTCAAGCCGTCCTTCCGCGTCCTGTCGCACGAAGACGAGGCCCAAGTCCCCTGGGGAGTCGTGCGCCTCGATCTCCGCCGCGAACAAACCGTCTACGCGCCTATCGAGCCGCAAGGTGCGGCCGCTAAAGATCCTGTCGTGCAGCAGGGCTACTCCATCGCGCGCCAGAATTGTTTCCGCTGCCACAGCCGTTCGGGCGAAGGCGGTCAGAAATCCAAACTGCTCTGGCGCGACCTTGCACAAGAAGCCGTGATCAATCCGGCACAATTCGACGCCTACGTCCTCCACCCAAAAAACATCAACTCGAAATCGCAGATGGTCGCCAGCCCAGAGTATGACGGTGCCACCCTTACAGCCCTGCGACGTTATTTCGCGAGCTTTCAGGAGTCCGCCCGATGATCTCCGTTCGAATCTGCAAGACGTTGCTGCTCGCCGCGATCGCCTTCTTCTTTACGCTCGTCGCGTTCAACAACCTGACCGACTTTGACTCCAACTATCAATTTGTCCGCCATGTCCTCATGATGGACTCAACCTTTCCAGGAAACCACGGCATGTGGCGCGCCATTCGCGCGCCCTGGGTACACCTCGCCTTCTATCTCGGCATCATCGCGTGGGAAATCCTCAACGCTGTTCTCGGATGGTGGGGAAGCATCTCTCTCTTGCGAGCCATGCGCAGCCCGCAACCAGAATTCCAGCGAGCTAAGCAGATCGGTGTAGTTGCACTGACCTCTGGGATGCTTCAGTGGTTCGTCGCGTTTCTGTGCATCGGTGCCGAGTGGTTCCTGATGTGGCAATCGAGGCTCTGGAACGGCCAGGACGCGGCTTTTCGGATGTTCGCTGTCGAGGCTATGGTTTTGGTGATATTGCTTCTCCCCGACTAACCGTATTTCGAATTTGCCCCAATCGCGCTATCCGCTAACAGACTCGTGCGATCGAAAGGTCTCTCAGCAAGTGGTATGCACCATTAATCGCAGCCATCTGCCTTGTAGCGAACGCACGGACTTGCTCGCTGCTCTGCTCCAGGCGGTCCGGATGCCACTCGCTGACCGACCGTCGATAGGCGGCCCTGATTTCCTTTGACGTGCCGTCCCGGCTCACGCCGAGAAGTTCACATGCGCGCTGATGCGTCATCGCGTCGAGTGTCGAAATCTTGTCTCCATATTGCTCGTATTGTGGAAAAACTTGCACCGGAGGCTGATTCTTCCTGCGTGAGGCGAACTTTTCTAATGGATCACGCAGCCAGGCTGCACTATAAGCGTTCGCTGAAGTAGCGGCATGGGCAGGACGGTCTCCCGTCAACCCTTCCACTGGCGAGAAGAAGATTGCTAACGTGTTTAGATCTGCAAATGTGACGGTCTTGTCATCTTGCGCAGCCCGATCTCGCTTGCGCGGAAGCACTGCCGAGGCCATCGGCTGGCCGGACGCCCAGCACTCTTCGAGAAAACTCGCCTCCATCTCACAATCGTCGCCGAGCAACTCTCGAATCTGGCTAGTCAGAACCAACGGGCTTGCATGTTCGAGAAACGCCTTTACCGGATGTTCTCCGAACGATGAAGCCGCAGCGGAACAGGAGTTGTCGTCGGCATACCATTGATGGTTCATCGCTCACCGCCGCATGCGTTTTAGCAGACGCAGGCCAGCTATCGGCAATAGGCGAAGATATTTCTATAGGACAACGCTAAGGTTGTTTTCACTTAGAGGATGGATGCATGAAATCCGCGATACATCCGGTCCCTCCACTTATTCCCCGAACCTTGTAGAGGTTCAGCCCTTGAGCGCAGGACTTATACTATCGTTGTGATACGTTGACTTTCGTGAGCCCAGGCCATCGCATGCCAAGTGAGCAGTCTTCTTTGGGCCTCGGGATGCAAACCGTGCATGCGCATCCGGTCTTGGAGGTAGCAATCGACTTTCCATCTCCCACTCGTTGGCCGCTGTCCGGTCATCCAGCTCGATTGCCTTTCCCCTCCTCCCCGCGCGGGAAACGACCGCCACTTCGCGCCCTCATGGTTGCTTCTTCGGTACTGTGTCTGGTCGAGACGTCGATGCTGGCGCAACGCAGCGAGCCGATCCCTTCTCATCAGGAAGTGTCTGCCGCATCCCACAGCACTGCCGGCTCGGCATACATCCCGGTCGACAGCTGGATCTACTCCGCCGCCCTGCGCCTTTACTATCTCGGCTATCTTCCCACTGCGTACCTTGACCTCCGTCCTTGGACGCGCGCGTCTCTCGCTCACATGCTCATCCTTTCTCAGGACTCGCTGAAATCCACGTACGCACCCGCTGAAGCCGTGGAGATCAATGCACGCCTCCGCAGAGAGCTTGCTCCCGAGTTGGCCGGCGACCGCTCACCCACTCTCCGCGCAGCCAGTGCCTATACCCGCGTTCGCGAAATCAACGGCGCAATCCTCGACGACAGCTTTCACGTCGGTCAAACCATCATCAACGACTTCGGCCGCCCCAATCAGTCCGGCTTCAATAACATCAGCGGTGTTAGCGCAGAAGCACAGGGCGGCCGTTTCAGTCTCATGGTGCGTGCCGAGTATCAACATGCTCCGTCATCCATGGGTTACTCACCATCTGTTGCTGCACAGCTTGCCGCCATCGATGAAACTCCCGACGTCCCCCAAACCACTATCCCAGCAGGCGAGATCCCCGGCCAGGACACAGTTCAGATCCTGGAGGCAAATGCGTCCGTCCACCTTCTCGGCCACGAAATCTCCTTCGGCAAGAGTGATCAATGGCAAAGTCCAGCGCTTGGCGCCAGCATGGGCTGGTCCAATAATGCGCAGGACATCTACAGCTTTCGTATCAATCGCGTCGAGCCGCTCTATATTCCGGGCCTTTCCCGCTACGTGGGACTCTTTCGTTACGACTTCATGGTGGGCGAGTTGCAAGGGCACCAGTTTCCCAAGAACCCATGGATTCACATGGAGAAGATCAGCATGAAAGTTGTTCCCGATCTCGAGATCGGCTTCATGCGCTCCGTCATATGGGGTGGACATGGACAGTATTGCGCGGTGCCGGCCCCAGGCGAACCGTATGAGGATGTGCCCACCTGCAACGTGCCCATCACGATCCATACGTTTCTCAAGAGCTTTTTCAGCGTCACCGCCGCGCAGCCCGATGTAAAGTATTCGAGGCAGAATCCCGGCGCACGCTTCAGCACATTCGACCTCACCTGGCGAACGCCCTGGGCCAATCATCTGGTCACCGTGTACTTGGACTCCTTCGCTCACGACAACGTCTTCCCGATCAGCAACCTCGGACGCTCCGGCCTCCGTCCAGGCTTTTACCTCGCGCGTCTACCAGGCCTCCCCCGGGTGGACTTCCGCGCGGAAGGCGTGACCACCAATGTGCACGATCCGGAAAGCAATAACGGTCGGCTTCTTATGTGGGAAAGCGTTCAGGTCCAGGGATACACCAACAAGGGATATATTCTTGGCGATTGGATTGGACGGGAGGGCACCGGTGGCCAGGCTTGGCTAACCTGGCACCTTCGCCCCGATCAGCAGATTCAATTGCAGTATCGTCAAGCCAAGGCAGCGGACGACTTCATTCCAGGAGGCACTACGCAGAACGACCTCGGCGCCGACGTGGTGTTACGCCCGCTTCACAACCTGGAGGTCAAGGCAAACGTGCAAGGCGAGCTTTGGAAGGCACCCTTTATAGCTCAAGGGCGACAGAAGAACGTTGTAGGAACCATTGAGTTGACCTACTTCCTGCACAAGGAATAGGCATTCGTCGCGAGATAGAGAAAAAGGGAAGCGCGCTCTTAGCGTTTCATGCGCTTGAGTCAGGCCGACTGCCGAACCTCGTGGCCTGCAAAGTCCGAATTCTCGCGGGGATGGATCTCCCCTACAACGACTGACTCGGCGTTCGACCTTGCCATGAGGAAGCGCGCGGACTCGGTGGAGAAGGTACGTCTCTGTGCATTGCCCAGCTTGAAAACCGTTTGCAGCAAAATCTTCATGTCGGTCGCAAACCTGGTGGTCTCAATGTATTTGATATCCAGCTTGCACTTTTCGGGGTTGAGCACCGTCACGACATAGCGCTCGACAAGTTCTTCCGGAACGCCTGCGAGTAAACCTTCTTCGTGAGAGAACTCAATGGTCGCTGCTCCGGTGATCCCGGGGCGGCACAGCATGCACAGGCTCTCATGCTGAGGGATCTTTGGCCGGGGTCCTACGAAGCTCATCTCACCACGGGCAACATTGATGAGCTGCGGCAGCTCATCCAGCTTCAGGCGGCGAAGCAGAGCGCCAACCTTCGTCATCCTCGAATCACCGTGCCTCGTGACTGTCGGCCCGGCGTTCAGGAGCTCACGGCGATTCTCCATGGTCCGAAACTTGAAGATGACAAACGTTTGCTGGTGCAATCCGACGCGCTCCTGGCGAAACAGAGCTGGCCCCTGTGACGTGAATTTAATTAACCAGCCAATCAGCAGCATGAGCGGTGAAAATATGACCAGAGCAAAAACACTCAGCACCAGATCGAAGCAGCGCTTCCGCTTCGACATGCACCATCCACTTACGTAGCGCGGGCAAAACATCGGCTCCGCATGAGACCTCTCCCACGGGTGCGCCTCCAACGATTCAGAAAAGCTCTTCTCGGACTTTGGGATTCGATCGTGCTCGGCCCGCGATTTTGCCATCAAAACTGCCCATCCCTTTTTCGTCGGTTGTTAGCCGTAAGACTCTGCTGTGGGTTTGCAACGATTGCAAGACGTTTTAGACATACTACATGACCGCCTCGACCGATTTCAGTGCTCACGCTCTGCGAAATCGATTGTCGCGATGAATTTCCTTTAATCTGCCCCAAATTCGCTGAAGGCACGCGCATGCATCGAGATCACGGTTCATCCTCCTGTTCTAGCAATAGACGTAGCAACCGATCTAAATGGGTTACAAATCTTCGAATACGCGAACACATTATGATTCGAGCCGCCTACGGGCACGGCAACCGAAATGCGAGGTAGATTGATCTGTTTACGTGTTGGATCTCTTATCGCCTAATCTTTGGAAAACTTGACACCGGTCCGGGAAACGCGACGGTTGTATGTGCCTAAACGCATCATTTTCTGTTGTTTAGGTATCCGCTCACGTGACGCAAATTTAGCTCGTCAAATGACTCGCACCGTCACGGTGAACTAATTCCAGGGACACCCGTACGATCAACGGTCGAATGTAGATTCGACATTGCCCGAAGGCGCCTTCATACTCTGATGACTATTCAAGTTATGCATGCCATCCAAGCTAGAATCATTCAATGCAAGTTCTTGATACCGGTCTGCGTGACGTAAAACGCCTTCGACCTCAAAAGTATGGAGACGAGCGAGGCTGGTTCTCCGAGGTCTTCAACGCCCACACCTTCGCCGCAGCTGGCCTCCCTGCTCGTTTTATGCAGGACAACCAATCTTTCTCCCAACGGGGCGTCCTGCGGGGCCTTCACTATCAACTCCTGCAGCCTCAGGGTAAATTGATTCGGGCCATCACAGGGCACATATGGGATGTCGCTGTGGACATCCGTCCCACCTCGCCGGACTTTGGCAGATGGGCCGGCTTCCATTTGCATGGCGACGATCTCGAGTTCCTTTGGATCCCCGAGGGCTTTGCGCACGGCTTCTTGGTCATGTCCGAGACGGCCAACGTGCTCTATAAGACAACGGACTTCTACAGCCCGGCTGGGGAACGTTGCATCCGCTGGGATGATCCCACGTTGAGCGTTGCATGGCCTCTGGAAGGAATTGAAGCGCCACTTATCTCAGCGAAAGACGCTAAAGGAAGCTTCCTGCAAGACGCTGAACTTCCGGCCCCTTTCGATCCGCACCATAGCGCCCTTTGACGCAGATAGCGCGTTAGGCCCTTGGGTCTCATTGCGTACGCATCTCGGCGAGAACTTCCCTCATTACGTCGCGCGTAGCAAACTGCCAGTCAGGCATTTTGAACCCCAGCCCACTCTCAAGTTTTTCGCAGTTGAGTCGCGAGTTCTTCGGGCGCACTGCGACCGTCGGATAGGCGCTCGATGGAATCGCCACCAGCCTTGCCAGCGTCTTCTCGGGTATCGCAGCCCGGGCTATGTCGACAAACTCCCTCGCGAATCCGAACCAGGTGGTTTCACCCCTACTGCTGGAATGGTAGAGCCCGCCGATTGGCCTCACTGCCTCATCGAGTCCACGGCCATCGAGCTTGGTCTGGCCTTCCGCTCGTCTGATCGTGTGGTCCACTAGCCGCGCCAGCGTCCTCGACCACGTAGGCGATCCCACCTGGTCGTCGACGATCTTCAACTCCTCGCGCTCCTGCGCAAGCTGCAGGATACGTAGCAGAAAGTTCTCGCCGCGGGTGCCGAAGACCCAGCTCGTGCGAAAAATAAAGTGTGCCGCGCCGCTCTCCGCTAACGCCTTCTCGCCAGCAAGCTTCGAGGCGCCATAGACGCTCAATGGCCCGGAAGCATCATCCTCGCGCCACGGTCGGTAGCCCTCCCCCGAAAACACGTAGTCAGTCGAAAAATGGATGACAGCCGAGCCGAGCCGAGCCGCCTCTTCGCCCAGTATTCCCGGCGCGTCGCCGTTGAGCGCGTATGCGGTTCGCGACTCGCTCTCGGCTTTGTCTACCGCAGTATAAGCCGCTGCGTTCACAATCCACCGCGGATTCAGCCCCCTTACGGCTGCTCGAACGGCCGAGGCGTCGGTCAGGTCAAGCTCAGCCCGTCCAGGGCTGACAACCTCCCCAAGCTTCTGCAGAAGCGGCAACGTCTCCCCGCCCACCTGGCCGTGAGCGCCAAGCAGGAGGATCGAGCCCTCGCCAATGGGCATCAGTAGAGCGGCTCCGTAAGCAGCCGCTTCAGGTATTGCCCATACGTGCTCTTTCCTAGCTTGTTTGCCTGCTCTTCCAGCTCTGCAGTCGAGAGATACCCAAGTCGGAACGCAATCTCTTCAGGACAAGCGATCTTCAAACCCTGTCGCCGCTCAATCGTCTGCACAAAGTTCGAAGCGTCCAGCAGCGCTTCGTGCGTCCCAGTATCCAGCCACGCCATGCCCCGCCCGAGGAGCTCCGTACACAGCTGGCCGCGCTCCAGGTACCAGAGATTCACATCGGTAATCTCCAGTTCGCCGCGCGCGGAGGGTTTCATCTGTTCGGCTACCGACACTACCTGCGCGTCATAAAAATATATCCCCGTAACGGCGTACCGCGACTTTGGGTGCAAAGGCTTTTCTTCCAGTGACGTCACCTTACGGTCGGCATCAAACGCAACCACGCCATAGCGTTCCGGGTCGGTGACGGCGTAGGCAAATACGGTTGCGCCTTCGCTGCGCGAGACCGCCTGCTGCATTGCCTTCACGAAATCATGGCCAAAGAAAATGTTGTCTCCCAGTGCCAGACAACATCCTTCGCCAGCAAGAAACTCCTTGCCAATCAGGAATGCCTGCGCGATGCCGTCGGGTGACGGCTGCACCGCATAGTGAATCCGAATACCCCATTGTTCACCCGTTCCCAGCAACGCCTCAAATCGCGGGGTATCCTGCGGCGTCGAGATCAGCAATATCTCCCGAATCCCTGCCAGCATCAGCGTCGTCAGTGGGTAGTAAATCATGGGCTTGTCATAGATCGGCAACAGTTGCTTCGAAACCGCCTGCGTCACCGGATGCAAACGTGTTCCCGAACCACCCGCCAGAATAATTCCCTTCATCAGCCCTTCACCTCGTGCCTGCGGTCAGTGTAGTTCGTTGCGACCCACTCCTGATACGCTGCCCCCGTCACTGACTCGATCCACTCCTCATTGGACAGATACCATTCGATAGTCTTGCGCATGCCCGTCTCAAAGCTTTCTTCGGGCTTCCACCCAAGCTCTCGTTCAATCTTCCGCGCATCAATCGCATAGCGCCGATCGTGGCCTGGCCGATCCTTCACGTACGTAATCAGTTGCGCATGCGGCTTATAAGGCGAATCTGACACCAATTCATCCAGCAGCGCACAAATCGTCCGCACCACGTCGAGGTTGCTGCGCTGGTTATTGCCCCCAATGTTGTACGTCTCTCCAACCACACCCTTCTCGAGCACCTCAATGATCGCCTTGCAATGGTCAGTCACAAAGAGCCAATCGCGAACCTGCAGCCCGTCCCCGTAGATCGGAAGAGGCTTGCCCGCCAGCGCGTGCGTGATTATCAGCGGTATCAGCTTCTCCGGAAATTGATACGGTCCATAATTGTTCGAGCAATTTGTAATCAGAACCGGAAGTTTGTAGGTATGAAACCATGCGCGCCCCAGAAAATCGGAGGCCGCTTTCGACGCCGCATAGGGACTATTCGGCGCATACGCGGTGGTCTCGGAGAAGGCAGGATCATCCGGCCGCAACGTCCCATACACCTCGTCCGTTGAGACGTGAACAAACCGGAACGCTTCTCGCTCCTCCTCGCTCAGCGTTTCAACATACGTGCGCGCTGCCTGCAGCAAGGTGAACGTGCCTTCGATGTTGGTCTTCAGAAACGCATCCGGCCCCTTAATCGACCGATCCACATGGCTCTCTGCGGCGAAGTGAACAATCGCCCGAGGCCGATGCTCAGCTAGCGTTCTGGCCATCAATTCGGCATCACAGATGTTCCCATGAACGAAGACATGGTCGGGGTTACCCTCGATTGAAGCAAGATTCCTAAGGTTGCTGGCATACGTCAGGGCATCCACGTTCACCACGCGCCCCTTGCCGGACCCGACCCAATGCAGCACAAAGTTCGAACCGATAAAGCCGGCTCCGCCCGTGACCAAGATTCCACTAGTCATAGAGGCTTACCGGGCTCGATTCTCTGGGGTGAATAGCTGGTTCTGAATTCGAAAATCTCAAATTTGGTTTGAAATCGTATTCTTAGCATCTGAAGTGGTCGCCTGACTCTTACTGTTTGGAAGTACCGAATGGACTTTAGGCTATCTAGATACTCGAGTGCCCTCCAAGAAACTGTCCTTTATGGCTGTCCAACTCCCAATTCTACCCTACGGATTAGTTTCATAACCTGTAGTCATGGGTATGTCTAGCAGCTCTAAATGGCCTACGAACGCAAAGACTAACGAGCTTAGCTTCATCATATTGCATTGAAGCTTGAACGTTCCCGGGCTCCCGAACGAGCAACTTCTCCTGCTAGCTCCGCACCAGTTTTCCGTCCCGATCCCGGAAGCTCTGGTAACCAGCCTCGTAGTGACATCCGAGCACCCATATCATTATTGGATTGGGGCAAGAAGCTCGAGTGAACAGATCTCCGACCTCTACCGAAAGGCCCATCAAGGAGGGACGCCTAATAATCGCATTCTTGACTTTCTGCTTGAGACTATTCGGCCGAATAACCTTGTGCTCGGGCCACAATTCATGAAAAGTCCGGGCCGAGTAGCCGACACGAATCATGCGTGCGCATGCCTGGCGAAACGTCGTTGGGTGAAGGTGACTAGCCAAGGCTTCTGGGATGAATTTGATTTCGAGCCGCGACTGCATTGTGAGTCGATAACCTAATTCGGAATCCTCAACCGCGGCGAAAGGAAATTCTTGGCTGAAAGGGAAGCGCTTGAGTAGTTCCGTCTTGACAGAGATGTTGCTGCTATAAAAGTGGTACCAAGTCGGATGTGTCCCACTAAGCAAATCTTTGTATGCGAATTGTATTGGGCTCTCGCCAAGCCACTGCATGAAGGGAGTGACTTTCTGACCGGTCTTACTCCATTGGGTGAGGCCAAGCGCGGCTACATTCAGAGTCGGATACTGCTTGTGCAACTCGACGTGGGACGCTACCAATGTAGGCGATGCAAAGATGTCATCGCCCAGAAACAGGCACAAGGGAGGCTCAAGCAGAGACACACCCAAATTGCGCGCTTTGGCCGGACCTGCGTTCTTCTGGCCAACATATCGAATAGCAAGCGGAGATTTGAGCAGGTAGTCGTGCATCTGGGATTGCGTCGAATCGGTGCTGCCATCGTCTACGACCACCACCTCAAAGTCTGTGTAGGTCTGACGCTCCAAATGTGTCAGGCATTGCATAAGAGCATCGCTGCGATTGTGAGTAGGGATGACGATACCCAGCGTTTTCATCGATAATGTTTATGGCCTTCCACCCGGTTGAATGTTGGAGTTTGCGCGTCCGGCATCCGCAGCCCACGGCCCGCAGTTTGTATAATGCACATTATAGCGGCTGTCCATTATGAGTTAGGCAGGCAGAGCATTCCCTGGACAACGGAGCCTTCTTGCCGCTCGCCCCCGTCGTCCAGGGAATCTTACGGTGGACCGAACTGTGGTCCAAAGGATCTTTGAATGATCAACTGGGCGGCAAGATATTACCCGATTGTTAGAATATTGAAGGCCAACGGCCTCTTTGAAGAGGGTTCTGTACTCGAGATAGGTTCTGGTCCCGTCGGCCTGGGACGCTTTCGCAAGGTACCGTTCGTCGGGTGCGACATTTCTTTTCCCTATGAGCCGGTCTCGCCGATGAAACCACTTATCGCGTCCGCAGCAGATTTGCCGCTCAAAGACAATGAATTCGATGTTGTACTAGCGTCGGATGTTCTGGAGCACATTCCGCCAGACCTGCGCAAGACGGTGGTTGCCGAAGCGTTACGCGTGGCCAGGAAACTCGTAATCTTCGGCTTTCCGTCTGGTAAGGCTGCATGGCACGCCGATCGTGAGCTTCTAGACACTTACTTGAAAGCGAATCGAACCCCACCCAGCTGGCTTACCGAACATATGGAAGCGCAATTTCCTGGCCCCGAAGTCTTCGAAGGAATCGATGGTTGGGAGATCCAGCAGCAAGGCAATGAAGGCATCGACTTCCATTCCTGGTTGATGCGAAAGGAGATGTCCGGAAGATTTGTGCGAGTATCTTCGCTTGCAATGGGGATCGCGCCCTCCTTGTTAGAGGTATTACTTGAAAAGGCGGATCGAGCTCCCTTTTACCGGCAGCTCTTCACGCTGCGCCGCGTGAGCAATGACTGATTCCCATCTGGGTGCCGCCCGCCACAGCCGGTTTCGGCGAATCGCCAGCGTGGTGTTCGCCTTCTTCCTCGGTCAAGGTGCAATGCAGGTGATCAGCGTCCTCACGGGCCTTTTCCTGATCCGTGCGCTGAGCGTGAGTGACTACGCCAAGTTTGGCCTGGCATCCGGCTTCCAAGCAACGACCTCCGTTCTCATGGATCTTGGCTGTGCCAGCACGATCATTCCGTTGGTTGGCGAGCGGGCGCTGGACATTGACGTAGTTGGAAGATACGTTCGTGGAGCGCGGACACTCCGCAACCACGCGTTCTGGATTCTTTCTCCCTTTGCAAGTGTCATCTTCCTCATCCTCACGCACAGACAGCGTTGGCCATGGTCCATCCAAATCGCCCTCCTCACTTCGGTGCTGCTAGGCCTCTATTCGAGCGGATCACTCTCATACTATTCCGCACCGCTCATCCTTCATCGGCGGATCCGCGACGTATACATACCACAAAGCATCGTCGGCGCATGCAGGCTCCTGGTCTGCGTCGTGATGAGCGCTGTAGGAGGGCTTAACTCATGGACGGCAGCAGGGCTAAGCGCACTGAATATTACAGTCAACGCGAAACTCCTAAAGAACAAGGCTCTCCAAATGATGCGCTGGCCGAAAGTAGATGATCGAGAGGTTCAAAACGAGATTCGCAGCTACGTGCTGCCCGCGTCTCCGGCGATTATCCTGGGAGCATTTCACGGCCAGGTTGCGCTGTTCCTAATCGGCATCTTCGGCAACACCGTGAGCATCGCCGAGGTCGCCGCACTGGGACGACTGGGCCTTCTGTTCAATGTTCTGATGACGTTCAACGTGGTGGTTGTGGAACCGCATATCGCGCGCCTGCAGCGCGGCAAACTCCTCCAGACGTATCTTCGGTTGATCGGATTGGCAATTCTCTGCGGCGCAGCGCTGGTGGCGTTCGCCTTCGCCCTGCCATCGGTGTTTCTCTGGTTGGTGGGGCCGAAGTACAGTCAACTTCGAAGTCTGATTGGATGGGTGGTCTTGACGGCGTGCATCAATTACATAGCAGGTCTGCTGTGGATAATGAACCGCTCGCGCAGGTGGGTTTTCTGGCGTGGAACGATCGCCGAGATCTCTCTGTTGGCGGTTGTTCAGATCGGATTTCTTCTGATCTTCGGAGTTCGCAATACCAGAAACGCGGTCATGTTTAACTTCGCTTCTAGCTTCTGCTATGTCCTTGCCCATCTTTATGTGGCGATCTATGGCCTCCTTAGGGGCGAACGCGCCCCCGCCCGCGAATCTGAAATCCTGCCGCTTGTTCCCTGATGGGTGCGGTGTGTACTGTCTCTTGACGAGACTCCACCGCGGGGAAGGGAAGTCCGGTGCGCGGCGAAGAGCCAGATTCATTGGCGAGTCTCACGTCCCAAGTTCTAAAATGCCTCGAATAACCGGATATTAGATAGGTCATCGGATAGAATTGGCTTTCCATTCACTGCCGCTCAGAGCGCCGGTGGCTGCCAGAGACACGAAGCGATTTAGAGATGTTCTCCGTACTTGCAGCGCCATGGAATCTGCCACCAGTTCGGTCGCTTGCGTTCGAGGCCTCGATATTCGCGAATGGCGCCAACAAACAGTAGAATTGTATTCATGGATAATCAACAGTTGCGCATATCCATTGCGATGTGTACATATAACGGCGCTGCCTATCTGAGTGATCAACTGGAGAGCATCGCCCGACAGACTCGACTGCCTGACGAACTGGTCATATGTGATGACTGCTCATCGGATTCAACTCCGCATATAGTCGAAGAGTTTGCACGCTCCGTGTCATTTCCAGTCAGGTTCTTCGCCAATCCCCAGAATCTCGGCTCAACAAGAAATTTTGAGAAGGCAACGGGACTTTGTACAGGAGATTTGATCGCATTGAGCGACCAAGATGATCTCTGGATGCCAGAGAAGCTAGCGCGTCAGGCAAGCCTGATGGAGAATCAGCCGCAGATCGGCGGTGTCTTTACCGACGCTTATCTGATGAACGCCGAGTCCACGATTAATGATCAGTCGCTGTGGTCACGGCTCGCCTTCACTCCTGGATTGCAAATGAAGTTTCGGCGAAGCGGAGGAGTCTCGCTACTGCTTAAGAAAAGCTTTGTAACCGGCGCAACCCTCATGGTACGTAGGGAAGAGCTGAAACCTATCTTGCCAATCCCTCATTCTTGGGTCCATGATGGGTGGATAGCTTGGATGCTCGCCATATATTCGAAACTCACCCTCATCAACGAACCACTTATCGCCTATCGTGTTCATCGCAATCAACAGTTTGGTGTTCCTACTGAATCTCTGACAGAGAGAATTGCAGCAGCTAGATCTACCGGGCAAACGCCGTATCTATCCATCGCACGCGAATATCAGGAGTTGGAGCGCCGACTGGCAGAACGCAACGATCCGAAAGGAAACGCGATCCTACCCGACGTCCGCCAGAAAATTGCATTCTTGTATGAGCGAGGCACGGTGTCTCAAGATCGTATCTCACGCCTTCGCTTTGTCTTGCGGAATACGCGAAATTATCATCGCTATTTTTCCGGTTTCAGAGGAATGGTCAAGGACATCGTTGTTTAGTGGCGAGAAAATCGAGGGGCATTTGGACGAATTACGGAAGCTTGGACAAAATGCCGATTGGTGCTGAATGAATCCCGCGCACTTGCTCAACGTTAGACGAAGCCGCCTAAGCTGGCTGGGACTATTGACGGGCGCAATAATTATTTTTGCGGCGGTTATCTTCATAGCGCCCAGAGTTTACGTGCTGCCGGGGCAGATACCTGTCCTTGGTCTTTTTGCGGTTTGTGCGTTCGTAAATTATCGTCTCGGACGAAGGGATGTCCTCTACCCCGGTTTTCTCTTCTCGTTTTTGTGGTTTTTTACGTTTGCGCTCTATGTATTTTGCTTTATCATCGTCGACGAAGTTACTCCAACTACTGACGCATTGTTAGTTTCAGGAGTTCTGGCATTTACCGTCGGTAGCTACCTCGCCAGATTTGTTCCGAGAATAAAGGGAGTGGTGGATTACATCTGGGACGTGCCGGATTCAGGATGTGGGAAAGTAATCGCACTGCTCTGGGTAATCGCAATATTCCCTTTGTTCTATCGCGACATTATCATCTCTGCCGGCGCGGGTTGGTTGCCGTCATTAGCAGTGGCTCGGGATGCATTTGTGAATATGATGCTGGAAAAAAAGACACCGTATAGCAGCATCCTGACGAGCTCTTTGCCCGCGATTTCTGTGATGGTCGCGCTGGTCTTCGCGCTAGACAAAGATGTTCGACGCTCTCGCAAACTAATGATCTTTTCAATCGTGTTGGCATTTCTAATTGGCATAATGACCACCAGTCGGACGCAAATGTTGTCCTTGTCCCTGGGGCTCATCGCCATTTGGCATTTCAGAGAAAATAAGCGATCTTTCCTATTCAGCGTGAAAAAGGTCTCCCCAGCAGTTCTTCTGCTGATGGTGTTGCTAGGCGCCGTAGCTCTCGTCGTCAAATCAGAGGCAAAAAACACAGAGGAGGCTGGCTATGCCTCAACTCAAATCGTCCGTTACGTGGTTGGGGGAATTGCTGCTTTCAATACGGCTGTAGTCCATCCGGAGAGATATAGGTTGATCGAATCTAGCAACAGTGCGCTTCCGCGGAAGTTGCAACCGGCCGGTGCTCTATTTCACATCAGTGATCAGAGCGGCAGAGCCGTTGAAGTAAACTTCGTTGAAGTTCCGTTTCCAGTGAATACTTACACTGCATATTTCCCCTATTACTTGGCCTTCGGTGCAGTGGGAGTCATTTTGTTTGGTCTCTCGGCTGGCATACTTCATGGCTGGCTGTATGAGATGGCGATCCATGGAAGCCAGGCTGCGATGTTCCTTTATTCTTTTTATCTTTACCAGCTAACTATGACAATATTTGCGGATCAATACACGGGCACTCTATTGCTTCATAATTTTGAGATCTTATTGTTTATGTGCGTATACTACGGTTTTTTGCGACGGTTGAACTGGCTTCCCGGAGAAATTCAAAATGCTTGAAGGGGTGTCCGAGTTGCAGGAAGCTGGGCGCTTTAGCTTACTCGTTGTAATTGTTCTCTATAAGCTGCGTCCATCCGAATCGGCGGCATTAGAGACACTGAATGCTGCGATATTCCGCAGCAATCCCAATGGATCCTACATAAAGATTCTCCTCTTCGACAATACGCCCGGCGCAGTCGACCCGGGAAGTCTGCCAGATGGGGTTCTATATGAGGCCGCAAAACAAAATGAAGGATTGGCGTCCGCTTACAACCGTGCTCTCGAATTCGCAAGCCGTGAGGGTGTTGACTGGCTCCTAACGTTGGATCAGGATACATCGCTGCCTGATAATTTTCTCTCCGCCTTGGGCGCAATCGCATCCAGTATCGGATCGGATCCAAAGGTAGCCGCGATCGTTCCGCAGGTGTTTGATAAGACGAGGTTGGTGTCTCCGAGCTGGTGGCACTGGGACACCTTTCCCAAATACTTCCCCGTTGGCTTCGTTGGAGTTTCCCATCGTAACGCTTCAGCGTTCAATTCTGCCTCGACACTCCGAGTGAGCGCGGTGCGCTCCGTCGGAGGTTATGACTCGAGGTTTTGGCTTGACTACTCGGACGCATACCTTTATCGGAAGTTATACAAACACGGCATGTATATCTATGTAGCCGGTAACATTCACGTGCAGCACCAGTTTTCGGTATTGGACATGAATCGCAGTGTCTCAGTAGCTCGGTATCAAAACATATTAAGTGCAGGCTGCGCCTTCTGGGATTTAGAGCTCGGGCGGCTTGCGGCACTCGATTACACAGGAAGGCTTATCTATAGGGCGTTTTATAAGCATCTCAAGCATGGTCATAGTGCTGCTTTTCGCAGCGCAAGCCTTCAAATGCTAAAAAGAAGATTGTTTCAGTCTAGAAAGCGACGAATAAAAGATTGGGAAGCAGAGATCAAGAACAGGAACCTATTATAGCTGGCGCACACGCGGACCTGGCGATGGCCGCAACGGGCCATCAGTCCGTCTCGGTCTGTATGGCGACTTATAACGGAAGCCCTTTCATCCAAGAGCAAGTCTTATCGATTCTTGAGCAAACTGTCGCTGTTGATGAAATCATCATCGTTGATGACGCATCGAGCGACAATACTATTGATCTTTTGAGATCCTTCAGTGATCCACGGTTTGTGTTATTGCAGAATGAGATTAATATTGGTGTCGTGCGTAGTTTTGAGAAATCCCTTATGCACGCCACGGGCGATCTCATCCTTCTGTGCGATCAAGACGACATTTGGCGGCGAGATAAGGTGGAACGATTCAAGCAACTATTTGAGCTACATGCGGATGTCACTATGGTGATCAGCGATGCGAGTGTGATCGGTGCAAATGGTGAATTGCTTCGCGAATCATGGTTTGGCTCCCCCCATTCGATGCCAGGCCTTTTGTCGAACTTAATGCGCAACCGGTATACAGGCTGTTTGCTCGGCATGAGAAGGGCGGTGCTTGCACATTGCCTACCCATTCCACCGCGGGTACCTATGCACGACATGTGGATCGGGATGCTGTGCCAACTGTACGGCAGGATTGGCTACCTCCCCGAACCGCTTGTTGGTTATCGAAGACACACAAGCAACGTGAGCTCTGAAAACCACGCACCGTTGCCGCAGATGATGGCTTGGCGTTTTTGGCTTTTGTGGCAGTTGGCGAAACGTTTGGTGCTTATGCGATTCAACACCGCGCCAGAACCGAGATTGTGATTTGATATGATCGTGCCGATCATCACCGATTCGAGACGTCGTTACAGTGTCACCGCATCCATTGTTCTATATCGCAATGATGCGGAGCAGCTGATAACCGCCATCCGAAGTTTTCTCTCTACACCGCTGGATGTGAAAATCGCTGTCGTGGATAACTCACCCGACGATCTGCTCCGTTCAGTAGTCGAGAGAGAGGGCGCAGACTACATCTTTCCGGGAAAAAATGTCGGGTTTGGGTCGGCACATAATATCGCCATTCGCAACTATATGGGGCTCTTCGACTATCACCTGATCTTGAATCCCGACGTGACCTTTGCGCCCGAAACAGTTCCCAGCCTCCATCGATTTATGCGTGATAACTCGAACGTCGGATTGATAATGCCCAAAGTTCTCTATCCAGATCTGCGAGAGCAGCGGCTTTGCAAACTGCTACCGACACCCCAGGATCTGGTTCTGAGGCGCTTCCTCGGCAAACTTGGTCAACGCTTCGCGCACCGCAGGATGGCGCGATATTTACTCGAAGGCGTGGATCTCAGCAAGCCGCGGTTCGTTCCAAGTCTATCGGGCTGCTTTATGTTCGCACGGAAGGAGGCCTTGCAATCGGTCGGGCTATTCGATGAGCGTTTTTTCCTATACCTGGAAGACGTCGATCTTTGCCGACGTATGGCGGAACAATGGGAGACTGTGTATTATCCGGAAGCAACCATAATTCATGAATATGGGAATGGATCTTATCGAAATCTGCGCCATCTCCGGCTGCATCTGGTATCGGCATGGAAATACTTCAACAAATGGGGATGGCTGCAGGATCCACTGCGCGATGAATTGAACGCCCGCATGCAGGATTGAGTTTGTGACCGCAGGCCACAGTATAGTGCTTACGAGAAAGAAGATGGAAGGGCGAAGTTTAATGCGAGTCGATTGTCTTGCTACGCCTCAACGCCCGGCGCAGCGCTGCAACCTTGGCGCCAGCCGTCGGATCATGCATTAGACGTTGATAGCCCCCTTGGAATAGGGCTACAACGACTCCAAGGAAAAATCCCAGGAAGGTAGATCCAATGACTATCAAACTCCTTTTCGGTGACGAACGCCTATCCGGAACAATAGCGGGATCTACCACTTGTATTAAAGCGCCCTCTTTCGCTTCATCGAGTTTCGCCACCTCAAACTGACGAGCAAGGATATCAAAGATGGTTTCGTAATACTTGACGTCGCGTAATCGACGTACGTATTCCATTCCGGTCTTTGGCACAAGTCCCTTCGGAATCAGAAACTCATTTCCATGACTGTCCTCGGACCCGCCCAACTTCGCTAGTTGCGCCCGCAATGCTGCCAACTCCTGCTGCGCCTGAATCAATTCGGAATTCTCACCCGTCGCATAGGTTTGCAATCCCTGAATCTGCACTTCTCGCGCCGTGATCTGTGCTCGTAAAGACGCAGCTGATTCGATGAGCGCTCTTTCTTGGCTATCCGGTTGAATCACACCCGTCTTGAGTTCTGTCTGTTCCAGTGCTTCCTCGGCGTCAGCCAGGTTGTTCTTGGCCTGCTCGAGTTCGCGTTGAAAGAAAAGTCTGCGTTGAGATGCTTCCGAAATCGCCAGGTGTTCCGATAAATCTCTAAACTGATCTACATATCCATTCGCGAGCTCGGCGGCTCGGTTTGCATCATGGTCTTGCACTGATATGTGAATCAATCCGTCCTTGTTGCCACCGTCTACTAGAGTGTGGCTTTCGAAGACCTTGCGCGCGTCCGATAGGTACCGTGAGTGATACTCCTGCTTGAGTCCAAACTTCTGCACCATCGCTTCTTCCACGGTGCGGCTCTGCAGCATCGCGACATACCGGTCATTGGAGTTTTTCAGTCCAAGGCCACCCCCGGCCAAGGCAGCCATTCCTCCCAGGCTGCCAAGTTGAGAAGCCAGTGCTCCTGCCATCGAGCTACTTTCTTGCGGCGGTAGTAAGGTCGTGGTTGCCGTGTAACTCACTGGAAGGAGCAACGAGACAATAATCGCAAGGGCTGCGAACGCCGAGGTAAGACTTAGCACCATCCACTTGCGCTCAGCGATGATGATGCATAAATCTAGTAACGATATCTCCCGTTCATTGGAAGCATGTACCGCCAATGATTCATCGGGTCCGTCGATCATTTTCACAGGCGAGCCTTCACGTATCATCCGTTCCTGTCCGAGTCCTGCTATTGAATTACGGCGCGATTACGGTGAGCGCCGCAGCGCCCAACGCTAGCGATGAGAACAACTGCGAATAGGCAAGTACGGTTCGCAACGTTCCGGGTTTGTAAGTTTTTTCCGGCACTACGATCGTATCGCCGGCGTAGACCGGTAAGTTCTTGAACTTCTGAGCCCAAAGACCTTTTCCGAGGTCACTGCTTACCACTTCGCCGTCTGCGCGAATTAGGAACGAGTGTTTGTAATCCGCATCCCGGTTTGGCCCCCCCGCCAAGCCCAGGTAGGCGCCCACCCGCTTGCCCGTGCCGAACAAAAATGAGTTCTGGTCATACACGGCGCCAACCACATTCACCGTAGCTGGTACTGACGGAACGCTGAAGTGATCCCCATCCTCCATCGCAATGTCCGGCAGATCACTGCTTCCGCTGCTCGTCGGCACGAACGTCAGAACAATTCGCCCCGTCGCGCGAATCCGCCGCAGGTTCGTCAGGAGGTTTTGTTCATTGGTTTGTGCTGACAAATCTGCCGCAGCGTCCTGCGGGGATCCCGTCCCTGACGCCGCAATGGCCATATTGCTTCGCTGAATTTCCATGCTTAGGTTCTGCACGTATTCATCAATGCGCGCTTGCTGCATCGCCCGCGTCGACTCGCGCGTGTACTGGGAGCCATACAGATACGCGTTCGGTGTGAGTCCTCCAGCCCGCTCCACGAGGTGGCGGAAGGTCTCCCCCGGTTGAACTGAGTACACACCGGAGTGCACAAACTCCCCGCTTAGCGTCACAAGCTTTGTCTGCTGCGCGACCGGAATGCGGATGTCAGCCTCGGAGAAAATCGAGACCACATCGCCCGCCTGCAACTCCATATCCTGCGAACTGTCATGCTGCAGCACCAACTTGCCTAGGTCGAACGAGATCAGCGTGGTCTTCAGCGTGTCCGGATCCTGTCGCTGGATCACGGCATAATCCCAGTCAATCTCTGGCGCAAGTTTCTGCACCTCGGTGCGCTGCGCCGGCGCTGGGCCATTGAAAGTGTTCGCCTGTTGTTCCGCCAGTGAGGAGTTGCTGGCCCGCTGTTCCGCATTCAGCCGTTGGTTCTGTTGCAAGCCATTCTGTCCCGATTGCGAACCATACTGCCCTTGTTGCGAACCATCCGCAAACTGGGCCGTCTGGTCCTGCGCTGACCCATTCTGGCTGTTGTTCATTCCGGTGCCGTTGCTCGACCCGTTGCCATTCGTGTTACCGTACTGGTCCTGCTGCGGACCATACTGGCCTTGCTGCCCGTAGCCATTGGTCCCGTTCCTTCCACCCTGCGACTGCGGTCTAAGCGTCACTGCATTGCCGTCAATCGGTTGTCTCATGTTGGAGAAGGAGGGAATTGGCTCAAACTCGGGAGCCGGCAAGCCAAGCTGCGCTCGCCTCCACCAGTAGTTGCGCGTGACCAGCGAATCCTTATCCGGAATCAGCTCGCTCACACGCATACCTGGGTGCCACGCAAACCGACCCGGATTAGCGATGTTGCCGCGCAACGTTACCGTCTTTTGATACCTCGGCACAATCGAGTACACGTGCACCAGATCGCCATCTGCCAAGGTTGTCTTCAGTCCCTTCGCGTCGTAGGCGACTTCCATCGCAAATCGGTCGTGATGATCCGAGATCCGCTCAATCGAGATCCGCGCCTCCGCTGCCACGGCCGACACTCCTCCGGCATCCGCGATCAGCCCGTCCAGTGACTCGCCCTCGCGCATCTCATAGATCGCCGGCGTCCGCACGCTGCCCGTAATCGCAACCTCTGGTCCCACCGCCGGGATGAAGATCACGTCGCCCGGCAGCAGCTTCACGTCCTTCGACTTATCGCCGTGAACCAGCAAGCCATACAGATCGAAATCCGTGACCACGTCGCTCCCGCGCCGCAACTCAATATGCCGCATCGACCCCTGGATGGACGGTCCGCCGCTGGCAAATACCGCATCGACCAGCGTGCTCAGCGAGCTAACCGTGTACACGCCCGGGCGTCGCGCCTGACCCGCCACATACACTTGGATCGCCCGAATCTGCCCGATGTCTGCAGTCAAATCGAAGTTGCGATACACCCGCCCTATGGCCTGTCGCAGATGCCCATCCAGATCTGAAAACGGCATCCCTGCCACGTGTACCGGCCCCACCTGCGGAAGGTAGACTTCGCCTGCGCGATCGACCTGGAGGTTGGCTTGAAAGTTCACCTGGCCCCACACACGTATGCGCAGCTCGTCCCCTGGGCCAATCACATAATCGTTGGGAACTGGTGTCATGTTCAATGGCGCAAAGGTAGAAGGCACCCGCCGAAACAGGTTCGCTCCAAAGATCGGCAGCACCTGGTTTGTCGTCGAAGCGATAAATTTCTGGAATTCTGTCAGCGGCTCTGGGGGAAGCAACATCAACTGCTGCGAATTCACACCATACGGCTGTCCCTGCCGCGAGCTCTGCTGCCCCGTGTCGGAATAGTTATTCGAATTCTGTGTCTGAGTGCCAAACGTTCTGGGCACGCCAGCTCCGCTCTGAGGATTTAGGTTCAGCTGCTGGCCGCTGTTCTGGCCCGTGCACTCCGGAGAACTCGCCATCATCGGGTCCGAGCAATCCGGACTTGTAGAAGTCTGTGAGTTATCTGGATAGCCTGAAGGCGTCGATTGTTGCGCGCTCGCAGCGGCCCACAGCAACGGCATCAGGAGCAAGAACCCAAGCTGCCTCACCGTTCGGAGGGAAATTTCGGATCGGCAACGGGCAGGGCCAGGGCTCCAAAATGCGCCGCCCACGCCATACTTAGGGTCACTCATTCTCCTCCGAGTCTACCATGATCGATCGTCGTTTCGGCCTTGCCTGGACTCTTCCAATCCTCGCTTTGGGCCCATTCTCGAGGCAACATTTGCCCCTCCGCAGGCCATCCCTGCAACTCACTCTTCTTCCCAATCCATGCTGCGGACGACGACCATCTTCCACTGTTTACAGAGTCGCGTGCGTCTCCTGCTACGGGCCCGACCTCAAATCCAAAGCAAACGCAACAACGGCGCGTCATCGACGCGCCGTTGTCTGGAAACTCCAGATGATTTACTTGAAGGAAGACACAGCCGAAGCCTCGTCATCCTTGACGTCAAAGACCGTCACGAGCTTGGTGATGACGAGCAGGTCGCGGACCTTGCTGGTCAGGTTGAGCAGCTTCAGTTCGCCGCCGCCGTTCTTCACGGCCGTGTACGCGCTCACCAGTTCACCCAGCCCCGAGCTGTCGATGTAATTCACCTCGGCCAGGTTTAGCACAATCTTCTTCTTGCCCTCGGCCAGCAGTTTGCGCACTTCCTCGCGCAGCGTCATCCCACCCTCGCCCAGGGTGATCTTGCCGCTCAAATCCACAATCGTTACGCCGCCCACTTCCCGGGTTGCCAAATGCATGCTCATGCTGAAAGCTCCTTCTTCGCTCGGTATTTGATCATCTCGATCTCTGTGCCGGGGTTCAACTGGTGAAAGTGTACCTCATCCATGATGGCCTTCATCAGGAATATCCCGCGCCCCGAACTGCGCAGAATATTCTCCGGCGCCAAGGGATCGGGTACGCTGTCTGGATCGAGGCCCGGCCCCTCATCCGCAATCTTAAACTTCAACGCGTCGTCGCTCAGCTCGTAGCTCCATTGAACCTGCTTGGCGGGGTCCTTCTTGTTGCCATGCAGGATTGCATTGATCACAGCCTCACGCACCACCATCGCAATCTGGCTTGCGGTGTCTTCGTCGAAGCCGGCCTCGCGTGCCAGAGCCTCGGCCTTTGTCTCCACAGGATCCACGCTTGAGAGCTCTGACTCCAGCGTCATGCTGCCACGATTTGTCGTTGAATCGGTCAAGCCCGCCCGTCCTCCTGTGGAGTGTACCCTTTTGCAGCATTAAGCCAAAAGACTCGACCCACGAAGATCCTTCTACTGCGGAGCCGGCCCCCGCACGACCTGCACAAAATCCTCTGGCCGGATCAGCTTGAAGAATGCCGCACGCACCTGGTCCGCATTCAGCTCGTAGTAGGTCTTTGCCGCGCGAATCGGCTCATCGAGCGGCAGCCCAATCTCCGCGCGTCCCAGGAAACCATGCGCGACGGCCTCCTCGCTCGACTCACTCAGCGGAATCTGGCGCAGCATCAGAGCCTTCGCCTGGTGCAGCTCCGCCTCGGACACGTTCTGCGTCCGCATCTGGTTCAAATCCCGCTGGACCAGTGCTCGCGCTTTCGACACATTCTCCGCGTTGCACCCATACTCCACCGTGTACGTAGCCCGGGTCTTCGAAGCCCCAAGCTCCACGCCCACGTAGTACACGTAACCCGCCACTTGGCGCAAGTCGTGATACAGCCGTGTCGCGTAGAACCCGCCACCCAGCACGTGGTTTCCTAACTGCAGCGGATAATAGTCCGGATCAAACCGATTCAGGTTCAGCTGCTCTCCAAGGTACACAGAATCCTGTACCGCCTCCGGATCAGCCACATTTGCGGCAGACGCCTTGTTCACCGGAACCGGAGGCAGCGTCGTCTCCGGCTTCGGCCCCTCCGCCTTCCAACCGCCAAACCATCTCTCGATGACCGCCTTGGCCTCTTCCGGCTTCACGTCGCCAATCACCACGATCGTTGTGAGGTCTGGACGGATCGTGCTGTCGTGATACTTCTTCACATCGTCGAGCGTCACTTTCGCCAGCGTCGCCGGCGTCGTCTCCCGTAGCGAAGGATCGCCCGCCGGCAGCAACCCCATATCCAGCGCCCGCGACGTCCGATACGCCGGGCTCTGCAGGTTGCCTGCCACAAATTGCGCGGTCTGCTGTTTCACCACCGCAAATGCCCGCGCGGGCAGGGCAGGGCGGAGCTCGTTGTCCGCCAGCAGCTCCACGCCGCGCGAGAAGTGTTCCTTCAGCACGACCACGGAAAATCCGTAGCCCGCGCTCTCATTCGCCGCGATGTCATCCAGCGCCTTCTGATACGTCAGCCGATCCATAGTCTGCGTGCCGTACGAATACAATCCGTCCAGCACCTCGGCGACGCCGTCCATCCCTGCCGCTGTCTGCAAGTCAGAGTTGTGCTTCACGCTGCCAATCACCGTCACCGTAGGCGAGATTGGATCCGTCTTCACGATCAGCCTGATCCCGTTTGCCAGCACCGTATCCAACGACACCTGCGCGTAATCCGTCGGCACCTTCAGCTTGTCCAGCGCTGTTGCCGCCCATTCCGGCAATACCACCGGCTTCGTAGGAGCCGACGTTACCTCCTCCGCTCCCCCAAATCCCTTCGACGACACCGGCTGGCCCGTCGGCACTGGCTTCAGAGTCGCCGTCACCGAGTTCGAAGCCAACAGATACTGCTTCGCCACGCGGTTCACGTCCGCCACCGTCACCTTCTTGAGTGCCTCAACATCTTCGTCTGGCGACGTCCGTCCCTCTGCCGCCAGCGCATTCGACCACACATTCGCCAGCTCCGGGATGGAGTTCCGCTGGAACTCCGCCGCTGCCACCTCGCTCCGTTTCGCCGCGTCCACGAGCTCTTCCGGAACGCCCTTCGCCGCGTAGTTCTCGATGATCCCGCGCATCTCCGCAATCGCCGCCGTGGCATCCCCACTCGCGGGCAACGCCACCACCCCGTACCCGACGCTTGCCATCGGATACTCCTCCGCCATCCCAAACTCCGCTGCCAGCGCCTTGCCGGCTGGCACCATCCCATATAGGTCCGCGCGCTGGCTGCTCAACACATCCGCCAGAATCTGGCTCGCCGCATAATCCGGCGAGGTCGTTCCCGGCAACCGGTACGCAATAAATCCCAGTGTGTACGGCAGATTGCTGTCCAGCGTAAAGCTCTCCGACTTCACCGGTCCCAACGCAATCGCCGGCCGCTTCGGCAGCGCATGGCTCGGAATCTTCCCGTACATCTCCCTTATTTTCGCCATCGTCGCCGACGGATCCACATCGCCCACAATCACGAGGATCGCGTTCGACGGCGTGTACCACTTCTTGTAAAACTCCTGCAACATCGCGCCAGTTGTCGCATCAAACGAGCTCTTCGTGCCCAGCGGGTCATGCGCATACGGCGTCCCCGCAAACATGTCTGCGTTCATCCGGTCGATGAATTTGTACGTAGGATTGGAGAGATCGCGCGCCACCTCCTGCTCAATTGCTCCGCGCTCCTTCGACCACTCCTCCTGCGTATCATCCGCACCGCGCATGCAGGCCGCCTGCGCCTCCAGCGCGACGTCGACATCCGCGGCCGGCACCGTCGCGTAATACTGCGTGATGTTCTGTTGCGTGTCCGCGTTATTCTCTCCGCCCATCTGCGCATAGATCGCCGCAGTCTGATCCGCGGTCATCCCCGTGCATCCGCGGAACGCCATATGCTCCTCGGCGTGCGCCATTCCCGGAAACCCCTCCGGCGTCTCATCCCCGCCAACGATAAAGTTCGTCTGCACCGTCACCACTGGCGCCAACGAGTTCCGTATGATCACCACCCGCATCCCGTTCGGAAGCGTCTCCCGTAGGGTTCCCGCATCAACCGCCGTCTGCGCAATCACTCCATAGGTGCCAAAAGCGGCAAGTCCCACTACCAGCGCAAAAATCTTCTTTGAAGTCACTTGAGGTATTCTCCTTAGGGCAGACCAACGTGCGGATCATCAGGGAAACCGCGCAAACCAGCGCAGTCTCAACCCTCCCATCATAAAGGCAGCCGATACGCCTCTACAGCGTCTCCGTGTCCTTGGTCTTCCGGATCACGTAAATCGAAGCTACCAGCACGCTGATCAGCACTGCCAGAACCCCCGCCTCAATCATCGCCGCCCGAAAGTGCGACTGTACATCCGAAGTCCACGCCGTATTCCTCGTAAAATCTTCCGCCTGGAGCGTTAGCACCAACGTTCGCCGAATAATTGCAATCAACCCGATCACCAGAAATGGCTCAACAAACAGGGAATGCGAACGAATCGAAATCCTCACCGTGTGCAGCAGCTCGACCAGCATCAACACCAGCAGCAGCCGGTCGATCAGCACAAAGATCGCTGTCGTCCCGCTTAGGTCCCGAATCTCCGACCCGAACAAATGCAGGCACCCAAGGATCGCCAGGATTGCCGTCGCCCCCAGCAGTACCCCCAGAACCACGTAGATCGTCGTTTCCACATGCCCCAGAAAACGGTATGGGCGATATCCTTCGTTTTCGGCGATCAATCTCTCTTCCGCCACCTCAATGCACCGTCAGCACCGGGCACGTCGCGTGCGCCAGCACCTCCAGCGTCACGCCGCGCTTCACATGCGTCAACCAGAACGAATGCTTCCTCGGCCCCATTACGATCAGATCAGCGTTCACCTTATCGGCCAGAGCCAGGATCGACTCCGCCGGCGCTCCATACACAATCTCCAGCTCACAGCCGAACCTGCCCAGCGACGACGCAGCCATCAGCCGCTCCAGGTTCTCCCGCACCTCTCCCTCTGCCGGCATCTCCTCCCCACTCGCCCGGCAGTTGATCACGTGACACACGTGGATGCGCGCCACCCCATGCCCGGCAAACAGCAGTGCCGCCTGCGCCGCCTTTTCTGCCTCCGGCGTAAAATCCGTCGCGTACACAATGCGCTTGAACTCCAGCGGCCCATCCCCCGCCGCCGCAACGTGCGGTCCCACCGTCAGCACCGGCTGCGCTGCCTGCCGGATTAGCTCCTCCACCGTCGACCCCACAAACACCCGCTTCAGCTGCGCCTTCGACCGCGTCGCCACCACAATCAGGTCGGCATCCTCCGTTCTCGCGGCCTTCAACAACCCGCTCCAGCTCGGCCGCAGCACTGGCAGCTCCGCCTTCGTCTTCAGTCCCAACGCCTTGAACGTCTTCGCCAGCGCCTCAAGCTTATCCGACCGCACCGCCAGCCGTTCATCCAGCGTCCGCAACCGTGGTTCCGCATCGTCCAGGTACATATCTGTATCGAATACATGCACCACGTCCACGCTAGCCCCGAAGCTTAGCGCCAGCCCTTTTGCGTACGTAGCTGCGCGCTCCGCCACCGGCGAAAAATCCGTCCCAAACACAATCCTCTTGAGCCCAATCCCAATCGAAGTCGCCATCGGAGCCATACCTCCTCCTTCTCCCACCAGCCGCGCAGCGAACCCACTGCCATCCTCCAGTCCGCCGGGCTCACGGGTCTTCTCGAACGCATCAGAACCCGCTCTGATTGAACGAGCCGTGGCACCGCAAGTATGTGACACCTGTCACGCCTGCCCACCTCGCCGTTTCCCCCCCGCCCCACCAGCGGTATAATCAGTCTTCTGAGCGGGAGTAGTTCAGTGGCAGAACGTCAGCTTCCCAAGCTGAATGTCGCCGGTTCGATCCCGGTCTCCCGCTCCAGCCTTTCGCGCCCGTCGCACCACGAACAAGAAGGCCGCGCTCGTTAGCGCGGCCTTTCCGTTCCACCAACTTCCGATTCCTGTTTTACTGCGCACCCGCGGCTGCACTAGCCGTCTGTACCTTCTGCTCCGACGGCAGCGTGTGGTTCTCCAGTGCCAGCGCTTCTGGCATATAGCCCAGCGCGGCATTTACCTGCGGATCCCACTCGGTGATCACCTGGCTGCCGGCGGCCTGGCCAAACTGCGCCGTGAACAGCTCAGTCTTGATCCGAGCCTTCACCCAGTCAAGGTTGTCGGCAAATTCCTTATCGGTGAACTCCACGTTCTTCGACTTCAGAAAGTCCTTGAACTCCTGCTGCATCGCCGCATCAACCGTCAGGTCGCGGCTCACCGTGTGGGTCGCCAGGTAATGCCGGCTAAAGTCCGAGAACGCATAGTGAACCAGCATTTCGTCCTCAAAGTGATTGTTCTTCAATGGCGCTATCTTCTCATCCGGCGTAATGCCGCCGCCGCCGTACACCGTGCGCCCGGCATCGGTCTTCTCGACTTCCTTATTCGTGTTATTCGCCGGCAGCGCGCCATCGCGCACATAGTAGTAGTCATACAGCGAAACGCCATCGTAGTTGCGCTGGATCAGCCGTCCCGAAGGTGTGTAGTAGTGGTAGGTTGTCAGCGCCAGTCCGCTGTCTTGCGAGATCGGAAACACCGTCTGCACCAGGCCCTTCCCAAACGTCGTCTCGCCCACAATCAGTGCGCGATCATGGTCTTGCAGCGCACCCGAGATAATCTCCGCAGCCGAAGCCGTATTCCGATCCACCAGCACCACGATCGGATACTTCGTATTCGATCCGCTCGGCACCGTATAGACCTGGTCCGGGAACACGCCCTTGCGCGCCCGCTGCGACACCACGATGTCGCCCTTCTTCAGGAACTTGTCGCACACATCCACGGCCTGGTTCAGCAGCCCGCCGGGATTCCCGCGCAAATCGATCAGCAGCCCCTGCAGGTTCGGCCCAAACTTGTCCAGCGCCGCCTGCACCTCCGCCGACGTCGTCTCCATCTCGCCGGTGATGCGAATATACCCAATTCCCGGCCGAATCATGAACGCCAGGTCAACCGATTTCTCCGGAATCTCATCGCGCATCAGGTCAAACGTCAACGGCTTCGGCGACCCCTCACGCGCCATTGTCACCGCCACGTGGGTTCCACGCGGTCCCTTCAGCAGCGCCGCCACGGCTGCCGTGTCCATGTGATCGGTCGACTTGCCGTCCACTGACAAAATCACGTCGCCCGGCCGAATCCCCGCGCGAAACGCCGGCGTCCCCTCCATCGGCACCACCACCACAATCTTCGTATCCTGCAGCACAATCCGCATGCCCACGCCGTAGTACTTGCCGCTCTGCTCCTCGCGCATCTCCGCGTAGGACTTCGGATCGTAGAAGTTCGAGTGCGGGTCCAGCACGTGCAGCATGCCCGGAATGGCTCCGTCGTAGATCACCTTGTCGACCTGGTCTTTATTCAGCTTGTTCGCGTAGTTTGCTTCCACCAGCGCATACACGTCCGTAAACTGTTTCATCGAATCGCGCAGTTGCGACTCATCCGTGGCCGACTGTGCCGCAACCCGACCGCCCACCAGCGATCCCGCAAACCCGCAGGCTGTTAAGAACATCGTTGCTGTAAAGAGTGCGCGACGCATCGGGGAAGCCATCATGGAAGGGAAGAACCTCGAGGTAGAAACAGCCAGAAACACCGGCGGGACCTGCGTCATTGCAGCCGTTTCCCGTTGGACGGAGTATAACATCGCAGGGTTAGCCAATGCCCCTCCCCACCCCCTTCTCCTCCCCACAAACCGGGTGACCCATGTCTCGCTTCTGAGACATGGCTTTCCACAGCACTCTCGCGGTCGGATGTCCCGCGTCAGGTCCCCAACCCCCCAAAGCACCTTCCGCACGGGTAGAATGGGATTGCCAGATAACCTCTGCCCGGCTACGCGGTCAAATACTTCAACCGCGCGATCAAATACTCATCAGACCGCTTGGCGAGTACCAGTACGGGCGGTTCTGCATAAGGAACGGATGACCCAGAAGCTTACACGCATCAACCTCCAGGGCCGGTTCATGACCAAGCCGAGCATCGTAGCCACGTTCGTTCTTTCCGCTGCGGTGGCCGGGTCTTCTGCGCTCGCGCAGCAGCAGGGGTATCAACCCCAGACGACCAACTTCGAGCCTGCCTCCACGCTTAGCCTCCCAGCCCTGCCTGCGCCGCCGCCCATCACCCCCAACGGCACAGTCGTCGAGGACGCCGTCGCGCGCGTTAACGACCAGATTATTACGCGCACAGAGTATGAGGCCGCTGAGCAGCAGCTCCTCGAGCAGGCCCGCCAGGACAATATCTCCCAGGCTGAGCTTGACGACCGCGTCCATAATCTTCTCCGCGACCTCATCGATGAGCAACTCCTGCTCTCCAAGGGCAAGGAGCTGGGCATCACCGGCGACGCGGAAACCATCCGTGAGCTCGACGACATCCGCAAGAAGAACAACCTCCCCTCCATGGAGGCCCTCGAGAAGGCCGCCGCGCAGCAGGGCGTCTCCTTCGAGGACTTCAAGCAGCACATCCGCGATCAGATCATCCGCCAGCAGGTCGTCCGCGACCAGGTCGGCAGCCATCTCAACATGACCCATGCCGATGAGCTCGCGTACTACGAGGCCCACAAACAGGACTTCACCGTTCCTGAGCAGGTCCACCTCAGCGAGATACTCATCCCCACTCCCGAAAACGCCACCCAGGCACAGCTCGATGCTGCCCAGGCCAAGGCCGACGGCATCGCCGGCAAACTTCGCGCTGGCGCCAACTTCGCCGCGCTCGCCCGTACCGACTCCGGCGGCCCCAATGCAGCAGCCGGCGGTGATCTTGGCGACTGGAAGCGCGGCACGCTCGGCGATGTCCTCGAGAAGGCCACGTTCTCACTCCCCGTCGGTGGCAACACGGATCCCATCCGCACTCGCCAGGGCTACGTAATCCTGCACGTCGATTCGCACCAGCAGGCCGGCGTCCCGCCGCTCTCCGACGTAGAAGGAAGAGTGCAGGAGGCTCTCTACTTCCAGCAGCTCCAGCCCGCCCTCCGCGCCTACCTCACGAAGGCACGCGCCGACGCCTACATGGACGTAGATACGAAGGACGGCTTCGTTGATACAGGTGCTGCAACCAAGAAGCCCGCTACGCAGATCGCCTACACCTCTTACAAGGCGCCACCGCTCAAGAAGAAGGTTCAGGCCAAGCAGCGTCTCGAGCAGGAAAAGGCCAACCGCGCGCAGGCTGAACTCGCTGCCGCCCGTGAGCGCGTAGCCGAAAAGGAAGCGGCTGCCGCGGCCAAGGTAGCCGAGAAGAACGGTAAGCCAGTCGACGCGGTCTACAAGCCCAAGAAGATTCATCGCGAGAAGATCCGCTTCGGAGAGGCGCCGGAGAAGGCTCTCCCCGCCGGCACCGCCGAGACCGCCGTGGGCGGCTCCATCGGCGCACCCATCACCGGTCAGGCGCCCGGCGTAGCCATGTCGCCCAACGAGTCCATCACTACCATCACCACTGGCACCGGTGCCGATGAGGACACCGCAGATCCCTTTGCTTCCAAGACCGGACCTCACAAGAAAACCCGCTTTTCCGACCTCGAGGCACAGGCTGAGGAGAAGACGGCCAAGGAGCGTCTCACCAAGGCGGAAGCCAAGGCCGAGACCCGTCCGCTCCCCACCACGCCCACCGAGAGTGCGGATGAGAAGGTGCGGGCCCAACCGCTTGGCCTCAACGGCGACACCGTCGCCAAGAAGAAGAAACCCAAGCACCAGAAGGGGGAAGTGAAGGAACGGTTCGAGGAGAAGCCCAAAGAACCTGCAGAGACGCCGAACACGGTCGCCCCCACGGTCAACCCGAACCTCGCAACTCCCGTCCCGCCACCCCCCACCAACAGCAACCCGAGCCAGCCTTAATCAAGAACCACTGCGACCCATGAACGAGGGCCAACCGGCCCTCGTTTCTTCTTGCCCCCCAAGCTCAGATATTGAAGCTGAGAACTAACAACTCAGTATCCATCACAACATCCACCCTGCTCACTGTCGTATCCTTGCCCCAACCCATGAAAGACTTCTTCATCGCCGACGCTCCACGCTTCGAAAACCAGCCAATCACCAGCTTCTTCGTCATCGCCGCCATCACCGCGCGCGACAAGAAGGGAAGTGCAGGCCAGTACCTCGCTCTCACTCTCGCCGACAAGTCTGGACAGTTCGAAGCCCGCATGTGGGAAGACTTCGCCGACGTCCTCCAGACGTGCGCCGCCGGCTGCTACGTTAAAGCCCAGGGCCAGATCTCCAAATACCAGGGTAAGTACCAGATCACCCTCACCAAGATGCGCCTCGCTGCAGCCTCCGAGATCGACACCGCCGATTTCGTCCCCACCACCCAGTACGACATCCGCTCCATGGCCGCCGAGCTCCGCAGCTACGTCGACGCCTTCCGCAACCCGCACCTTCGCCGCCTGGTCCTCGCCTTCCTCGACGATCCCCAATTAGGTCCCGCATTCATCGAAGCCCCCGCGGCCAAGCGCCTTCATCATGCCTGGATCGGCGGCCTCCTCGAACACGTCCTCCACCTGGTCCGCATCTGCCTTGCCAACGCCCCCTTCTACCCCGAAGTCGACCCCGACCTCCTAGTCACCGGCGCCATCCTCCACGACATCGGTAAGGTCCGCGAGCTCTCCTGGAATAGCTCCTTTGACTACACCCTCGAGGGCCAGCTCATCGGCCACATCTCCATAGCGCAGGGCCTCCTCCACGAAAAAATCGCCCAACTGAACGCGGCGAATCCCACCGAAGCCTTTCCTGATCAGCTCCGTATTCTCGTCGAGCACATGATCCTCTCCCACCACGGCAAGCTCGAATTCGGCAGCCCCAAGCTCCCCATGACCCCCGAGGCGATGCTGCTCAGCGCCCTCGACGACCTCGAAGCCAAATTCCAGGCCCTCCGCAACGAGTTCGCCAGCGCCGCCGCCTCCGGTCGCTCCGTCAACGAACCCACCGAATGGGTCCGCAGCATGGACCGCGCCCTCTTCAATTCCCAGGCCTGGCTAACCTCCAAACCCACCAAAGATTAACGCGCACCAAATCCGATCACCTTGCAGCTTGATCGGGGTGATTCGTCTAATGATTGCGAAAGAGGAAAATGGTGGACGCGGTAGGGATCGAACCTACGACCAGTCGATTAAGAGTCGAATGCTCTACCAGCTGAGCTACGCGTCCAGACCTTGAACCTTGCCGAAAGGCAAAGAGCGAACTGCATGAGATCGCCAAGGAATGTGCGGGAGAAACGCACCGCACCTAAAAAGAATATCACGATCCGTCACCACAGCACAGTGCCGGATCGTGAGGAAATGCAGCCGTTTCGAGCCACCTGAATCCAGGCTAGCCGACGAAGTCCACATCGGCCTTGTTCGGGATGATCCCACGCTCATAGCCCATGTCAAGAATCTTGCGTATGGCCTCGCGGCCATCATCGCCGTAATTCAACGTGCGTTCGTTGACATACATTCCGACGAAGCGATTGGCCAGCGACGTGTCCAGATCCCGGGCAAACTGCATGGCATACTCCAACGCCGCTTCACGGTGATCCAGCGCGTGCTGAATGCTCTCGCGCAAAGCATTGGTTGTGATCTTCTGCACCTCAGTACCCAGCGACCGCCGAATCGCATTGCCCCCTAGGGGTAGAGGAAGGCCCGTCTGTTCATGCCACCAGACGCCCAGGTCAAGAATCTTCTTCAGGCCGTCACGCGCATAGGTCAGCTGCCCTTCGTGAATAATCAGACCGGCGTCGAACTCACCCGACACAACCGCCGGAATGATCTTGTCAAACTCGACCGTGACCGTCTCGATCTCTGGCGCAAACAACTTCAGCGTCAGGTACGCGGTCGTCAGCGTTCCCGGTACCGCGATACGAAGCTTCTTCACTTCGTCGAGCGTGTAACTCTTCGCGGCCACAATCATCGGGCCATAGCTGTCGCCCACCGAGCCGCCACACGCCATCAGCGTGTAGTTTTCCTGGATGTATGGATAGGCATGGAAGCTGATCGCTGTGACATCGTAGTACTGATCTGTCATGGCGCGATGGTTCAACGCCTCGATATCGGTAAGAGTGTGTGTGAATTTATACCCCGGTACGCGCACCTTGTTCGTCGCGAGCCCATAAAACATGAAGGCGTCATCGGAGTCGGGGCTGTGGGCAATCTTGATCTCGCGAACATCTGTTGCTGCAGTGGTCATGTGTTCCTTTGGTGCTCGGCTTGCCAGGGAGCTTGTAAGCCTGCTCCTGTAGTGTCGTTTCCAGTGACGTTGATTAGATGCGAGGAGCGCGGGACATGGTGCTGTACACACCCGCAGCAACCAGGACCTTGATGAACTCCCCCGGAAGAAAGGGAGCAACCGCACCCACCCATGCCGCATACAGCGTGTGGTGGGTGTAATGCACAAACCAGCCCGCGCCCGACAGGAATAGAACGGCCATCGCGACATTCCCTGCGACAAATGCTGCCAGGAAGCGAGCGGTGCGTCCGGTCAAATTTCGTGTCAGACCACCCACGATCGCTGCCACCAGCGGGTACGCCATCAGGAATCCGCCCGTCGGCCCCAGGAGCTGCAGAAGGCCGCCCGGCCCGGTGGGACTGAATACTGGTAGCCCTATCGCTCCCTCGGCCAGGTAAGCCAGCATGGTCAAAAAGCCACCCACCGGACCAAACGCTAGCCCAACCCCCAACACTGCAAGCGGCTGTAGCGTGAGCGGTACGGGCGTGAAGGGAAGCGGAAAGCTCACGTGCGCAGCCAAAGCTACGACAACCGTCGCGCCGAGCCCAAGCAAAATCCTGCCTGGAACAGTCCTGGCCAGATGGGCCAGGTTCGCTGCGCGGGAGGGAGATAAAGTGACGCTTTGCATAATGTCTCTCGAGGTTGAAGGTGTCCAGCGTTGAATCGTGTTCTTCGATCTTTTTTGCTCGTCCTTCGAGCTACGGTTTGCCCTTCGGATCCGTGCTCGCATTCTGCTGCAACTCGCCGTGATGGCGCCGTCGGGCCTGTCGTACATGTCGCGCCATCGCAAACGAGGCCCAAAGCAGCGCTACCAGGGCCAGGATCGAAATGCAGAAGAGGACACGCATGAGTCGTCCTAAGGATACCAAAGCCGGCGGTGTGAAACGAACTTGGCACACCCAGCGTCGATTTTGGGCCCGGCTGTCGACGAGTCTGGTTCCTTCCACAGCTTACCCTCCCAAAATCAACTTGGAATGCGCGATACTTCTAGTGAACGCTCAGCCCTTACGACCCCATTGAGGCCTGAAATTGCGAGCCGCAACACCCAAAACGAAACTCACCGTCAAACTGCCCGAACTCGCCGGGGCTGCGAAGGACCGCATCTATCTCTGGCGCCGGCGCGCCGCCACCATCGCGACCGCCAGCCTGGCGTTGGTTATGGCCTATGGTGTCGTCTTCGGACACAACGGTCTCACCGCCTTCGCCCACAAGCGCGAAGAAGCGAAAGTCCTCCAGCAGCAGATGCAGCAGCTTCAAAAAGAAAACGATCGCCTCAACGAGCACATCAGCCACCTGCAGAGCGATCCCGACGCGATCGAGCACCAGGCTCGTGAGGAACTGCACTACACTCGCTCCGGAGAGGTAATCTACACCCTCCCCACCGCGGGTACCGATCCGTCCAAGACCTCACCTTCCCCCAATCCCGCCGCGAAATAGCTGTTAGGCCTCAAGATTTCTCGCCATTCTGCCGATAGTAGAAGAGGAGACTCGTCAGCGTCCGGAGCGAGCGTGTATGGGCATGGTTCCAATCCCGTTAATCTCTCCGCCGACCGTCACCCAGCCGGAGGAGTCCGTGCTCGAGCCTCCGCTTCCCGTCTCTCGCGTGGACCCCGAATCGTCGAACGCCGGGGCACACGCTGACGAAGGCTACTCTCCCAGTCAGCAAACGCCCTCGGAGGAAGACGCCGGCGAAACCGAGACGCCGCCCGCTGTCACTTTTGATCCCACCCATCGGGTCAGTATCTTCGCCTAAACTCGACTCCCAAAATTACAAAGTAGGAGGCGCGTGCTTCGAAATCTGCTCCATGGTCACCTCGATATCAAACCCCGTGAACAGTGAAGCAATCTGTTCGTCCGTGAACCCTCGTTCCCGCAACAGACGAATCTCATCGTCCAGCATTTCGATTGCCTCGCCTGCGCTAACCGTCTGTTCTTCCGCCCCAGCCGCCTCACGCAACTCCTTAGCAGCCAGCGCGAGTTGCGTCGTCGTGTATCTTCGTTCGTCTGCCATGCAATGCCTCCGGAAGTGTCAGCTATAGGAAGCGCATAGCCCGCAACTGGGTTGGTCGTCTAATTGCTCTCATGTCTAAAGAGTAGACTTATGCAGTCAGTCCAAGTTTCTCTGAGGAATCCATGATCGTTATCGACACCGAATTCGTAGACCTTGCCACATCGACCGGACCCATGCGCACCCACATCGTTCGCCCGGCCGCACCCGGTCGCTACCCCGGCATTCTGCTCTTCTCAGAGATCTTTCAGGTCACTGCACCCATCCATCGAACCGCAGTCCAGTTGGCCGGTCACGGCTATGTCGTCGCCGTTCCCGAGGTCTATCACGAGTACGAACCTGCCGGCACCATTCTCAAATACGATCAGGAGGGTTCCGATCGAGGCAACGCCCTCAAGACAACCAAGCCCGTCCCTGCCTATGATGACGATGCCCGGGTTGCCCTCGCTCACCTTGCCGAACGTCCTGACTGCACTGGCCGCCTCGGCGTGATGGGCATCTGCATGGGAGGCCATCTCGCCTTCCGCGCCGCCATGAACCCCGGCGTTCACGGTGCCGTCTGCTTTTATGCCACCGACATCCACAAAGGCGGTCTTGGAGAGGGTATGAAAGACAACTCCATGGCCCGCGCCGCCGAAATCAAGGGCGAGCTCCTCATGGTCTGGGGCCGGCAGGATCCCCACATCCCCACCGAAGGTCGCATGAAAGTCCTCGAGCGCCTCAACGAAGTGGGAACCAGGCTCAACTGGCACGAAGTGAATGGTGCCCACGCCTTCCTGCGCGACGAAGGCGTCCGCTACGATCCCGATCTCGCTCGCTCCATGTTCGGGCTGGCGCTCGATCTCTTCCACCGCACCATTGCTGTAGGCGCGTAACCTCGCTCTTACTCGATATACTCCCGCAGCCACGGGTCTTTCGTGTGCGTCAGCTCCAGCGTCGTGCCGTCAAACACAATATGACCCTCGTTCAGCACCAGGAACTTGGTGCTGGCATCGACCCCGTTATCGGGAATGCGCTCGATCTTCTTATCTTGCGGATTGAATCGATGCGTCGCCAGCAGGAACGCATCCTGCAGGCGGTGTGTGATCAGTAGGCACGTCGTATGCGACACATCGCGCTGCTTTACGACCAGCTCGATAATGGTCGTCGAGGTGATCGGATCCAGCCCCCCCGTCGGAGAATCGTACAAGATCAAATCCGGTTTGCTGATGATGGCCCGCGCAATCGATACCCGCCGCCGCATGCCACCGCTCAGTTCCGACGGGAATTTGTCGATCGCCTGTTCCAGTTCAACGAACCGCAATGCTTCCAGCACGCGCTCGCGAATCTCCTTGCGGTCGACCCCTTCCTCTTCCAGCCGATACGCCACGTTATCTTCCACGTCCAGCGAATCGAACAGCGCGCTTTCCTGGAAGACCATTCCCACATGGGCTCGCATCTCGAAGAGCTCGTTCTCGGTCATATCCCGCAAGGAGCGGCCAAACACGCGGATATCGCCGCTATCCGGCTCAATCAGCCCGTTCGCCAGCTTCATCAGAACGCTCTTGCCGCCGCCTGCCGGCCCCAGCAGAATCCGCGTCTCTCCATGCGCCACCGTGAAGCTCACATTGCTCAAGACCGCGTGGCCCTCAAACCCGATCGACACGTCGTCGAACTCGACCATGGGCTGGCCGCTGGCGACAAATTCCTTCATCTCCGGGCTCTCAACCGTCTCCGCCATCGCCTACCTTCCGAAGACCCCAATCATCAGCTGCGTCACCAGGAAATCCACCAGAATAATCATGACCGACGAAGCCACTACCGCCTGGGTCGTTGATCGTCCTACACCCTGCGTACCGCCCGTCGTCCGCAATCCGTAATAGCAGCCGATCGTCGCAATAATGAACCCCGAGAACAACGGCTTCACCAGCCCCTCAACGACATCGCCATGCTCCAGCGACAGATAGCCGGTATGAAAAAATGTCGCTGCGTTCAACTTAAGCAAAGTAACCGAGACAAACGCTCCGCCCGCAATGCCACAGGCGTCGGAAATAATCGTGAGGAAAAACAGCATGAACACCGTGGCCACCAGCCTCGGGGTCACCAGCTTCCGGTAGGGATCCGTTCCCAGCGCGCGCATCGCGTCGATCTGCTCGGAAACCTTCATCGAGCCCAGCTCGCTGGCCATTCCGGACGCATTCCGCCCCGAAACCATCAGCCCCGTCAGCACTGGCCCCAGCTCCTTCACCATCGAAAGAGTCACTAGCTCGCCGGTCATATTCACGGCGCCAAACTCTTTCAGGGACACCGCCGCCTGCAGCGCCAGCACGCAGCCCGTAAAGAACCCCGTCAGCACCACAATCGGCAATGAACCCACGCCGATCGAATCCATCTGCGTAAAAATGTCCGCCATGTAGCGTGGTCGCGAGAAAATGTTCGCAACCGCGCGCCCGCAGAGCAGGGAATACTCTTGCACCGAAGCGACGATACTCTTGGCGTAGGCCTCTGGGGAGATAAAGCTCATCTGTATGTGCTGCGCTCAGGGTATCAGATGCAGGTTCCCCCGCATTCGGTCGCACCATTCGACATCTCGTCCCAAGGGTCCAAGGGATGAGAAAATAGGGAGATGGTCCCAGCTGCAAATCGGATCGACGACCCAAAGTCCCAGGGCCGTACCATGAGAGCCGCCGTCCTTCGCGGCCAGGAAGACCTACGCATTGAGGATGTCCCCATGCCGATCGCCGGCCCCGGCGAGCTCGTTCTGAGGGTTGGCGCGGCCCTCACGTGCGGCACCGACCTCAAGGTCTACCGCCGCGGCTACCACGCCAAGATGCTCACCCTCGACCGCCTCTTTGGCCATGAACTCGCCGGAACCGTCGTCGAAGTCGGCGCAGGCGTCACCAGATTTGCCCTCGGCGATCGCGTCCTCCCCCTTAACTCCGCGCCCTGCGACGCCTGCTTTTTCTGCCTCAACAACCAGCAGAACCTCTGCGACGATCTGCTCTTCAACAACGGCGCGTACGCCGAATACATCCGTATACCCGCCCGCATCGTAGAGAAAAACACCCTACCGATCCCCGACAAGATCCCCTTCGAGTACGCTGCCCTCACCGAACCCCTAGCCTGCGTCCTCCGCGGCCTCGAAGAATCCCATGCAACCGCCAACCAGACCGCCATCGTTCTCGGTGCGGGCCCCATTGGCCTGCTCTTTATCCACGCCGCGTCGTTGCTTGGCCTCCGCGTCATCGCCGTCGTCAAACGGAAAGATCAGGTCGCCACCGCTCGCTACTTCGGAGCCGCGCAAGTCCTCCGCATCTCCGACGTCTCCGACCCCATCGCCGCCGCCCGCGCCCTTACCCCCGAAGCCCGCGGCGCGGACATCGTCTTCGAAGCCGTGGCCACTCCCGAAGCCTGGCAGTGGGCTGTTCAGATGGCCCGCAAAGGCGGCCTCGTCAACCTCTTCGGAGGCCCTCCCAGCGGCACCACCGTCTCGCTCGACACCAACCTCATCCACTACTCCGACCTCACCCTCAAGGCCAGCTTCCACCACACCCCCGCCACCGCCCGCCGCGCCTTCGAGCTCATCACCTCGGGTCGCTTCCACGCCCAGGATTTCCTCACCGGCACCGCCACCATCGAAGACCTCCCCAACGTCTTCCGTGCAATGCTCACGCGCCCCGCCGACGGCATCGCCCCCGAGATAAAAACCGCCGTCCTTCCGAGCGCCACGGCAAAACCCGGGTCGCAAACTCCAGCCGAGGCCCACGCATGACCGCCCTCGCCAACCCAGCCTCCGCACCCACCATCGACTCGCTCCTCGGTGCGCCTCCCCTCTATCTCACCCCCGCCACGCGCCCCTCTCTTGCCGAAGCTCAGCTCTGGTGCAAGACCCTCACTACCACCCACTACGAAAACTTCCACGTAGCCACCTTCTTCCTTCCCTCCGCGCTGCGCCCGCACTTCCACAGCGTCTACGCGTTCTGCCGGACCTCCGACGACCTTGGCGACGAAGTAGCCGATACCTCAACCGCCACGCGTCTACTCGCTACCTGGCGCGCTATGCTCCACCAGTGCTTCGCCGATCCCGCCGCCTCGCGCCATCCTGTCTTCGTTGCCCTGCAGCCAACCATCGCGCAGCGCAACTTGCCCATCCAGCCCTTCGACGACCTCATCTCCGCCTTCGAGCAAGACCAGGTTTACACCCACCACGAATCCCTCGCCACGCTCGAACACTACTCGCGCTACTCCGCCAACCCCGTCGGCCGCCTCGTCCTCCTGGTCAGCGGCTACCACTCCGAAGAACTTATGCAGCTCTCCGACGAAATCTGCACCGGCCTCCAGCTAGCCAACTTCTATCAGGATGTCGTCGAAGACCGCGCCCGAGGCCGCCGCTACATTCCCGCCGACGCCATGCAGCGCTTCGGTGTCACCGACGACCAACTCATCGCGCGCCATTTCGACGCCAACGTCCGCGCCATGATGCAGTTCCTCGTCTCCGACGCCCGCGGCCGCCTCACGCGCGGCCAGCGCATCACCACCCTCGTCGCCCCTGACCTCGCCTCCACCCTGCAACTCTTCGTCAACGGCGGCCACGCCATCCTCGACGCCATCGCCGCGCAGAACTACAACACCCTGCAGTCCCGCCCCGTCGTAACCAAATCCACCAAGCTCCGCCTCCTGGGCGGCGCACTTGCCGGAAAGCTCTCTGCAGCGCTCAAGCCCTCCCGACCCAAACGCAAGGACCGCCCCGCATGAGCGCAGCACAATCCCCAGAACTATCCGCGGCCTACGCCGCCTGCCGCGCCATCGCCAAGCGAGAAGCCAAGAACTTCTACTACTCCTTCCGCGTCCTCCCGCAGCATAAGTCCGACGCCATGTGTGCCGTCTACGCGTTCATGCGCAAAGCCGACGATCTCGCCGACGACGAATCTCTCTCCCTCGACGCCCGCCGCCAGGCCATGGCCGCCTGGACCGCCACCTGGCGCGCCTCCCGCACTGCATTTGCCACGGACCCCATCTTCCTGGCTCTGAACGATACCCAACGCCGCTTCAACATCTCCGACGACCTCCTCGAACAACTAGTGTCCGGCACCACCCTCGACCTCCAGCCCCAGCCCGAAGGCGTCCACACTCTCGAGATCGCTAGTCCCACCGGCCCTCCGCGCACCATCCAGGTCTACGACAACGTCGCCGCCCTCACTCACTACTGCTACCTCGTAGCCTCCGTCGTGGGCCTCGTCTGCATTCGCATCTTCGGCTATACCGACCGCCGCGCCGACCAGCTCGCCATCGACACCGGCGTTGCCTTCCAACTCACCAATATCCTTCGCGACATCAAGGAAGACGCCGACCGTGGCCGCATCTACCTTCCCGCCGACATGCTCCGCGAGTACGCCGTTACGCCCGAACGCATCCTCGCCCTCGCTGCGGGGGCCACCCCCCATCCACACGAGCTAGCTCTGCTCCACGCCCTCGAACTCCACGCCCAAACGCTCTATCGCAGCGCCGGACAGCTCATTCCGCTGCTCGACCCCGACGCGCGTCCCTCCATGCGCGTCCTCGTCCGCATCTATCACCGCCTGCTCGACCGCATCGCCGCCAACCCCGCCGCCGTCTTCACTCAGCGCGTCTCAGTCCCTGCATCGCAGAAGCTCGCCATCCTCTTCCTCGGCATCCTCCAATCCTTCAAAGCAAGGCTCATCGGATGAGCGACCAGCACACACCCGATGTCCTCATAATCGGTGCAGGCGCCGCCGGCCTCGCCGCCGCCGTAGCTCTCTCCGGCGCGGGTGCAAAGGTCTCTCTGCTCGAGCGCAAGCCCTTCGTCGGTGGCCGCGCCTACTCCTACCCGCATCCCGCGCTGGACGAGGTCATCGACTCCCAGCACGTCCTCCTCGGCTGCTGCACCAACCTCGTCGACCTTTGCAATCTCTCCGGTGCCAGCGACCACATCCGCTGGTACGACACCATCACCTTCCTCGAGCCCTCCACCCGCTCCACCCCCACTCGCCGCTCCGACATCTCTCCCACCGGCCTTCCATCCCCCGGCCACTCCGCCTTCAGCTTCCTCCGCGCGCCGATGCTCACAACGGCCGACCGTTCCCGCATCGCTCTCGGCCTCCTCGATTTCCTCCGCTCCTACCCCGCCACCGACGACGAACCTTTCTCCGCCTGGCTACAGCGCACCCGCCAAACCGACCGCGCCATCCGCCACTTCTGGGAGCCCATCATCGTCGGCACCCTCAACGACACCTTCGATCGCTGCTCCACGCGCTACGCGGGCCAGGTCTTCCACGAATCCTTCCTCAAATCCGCTGAAGGTGGTCGCCTAGGCATCCCCTCGCAGCCTCTCTCCGACTTCTACGCCTCGGTCGCGCAACTTGCCGCCCAGCAGGGAACTGCCCTCTACCCCCGCACCAGCATCGACTCGATAGCTCGCATCGAGCATGCTACCTCTGGCCTCTGGCAAGTTACCGCCTCCAACGGCGACCGCCATCACGCTCCCAGCCTGCTACTCGCTCTGCCCTTCGAGCAGACCGCTCGCCTGCTCGCCACGCTCCCCGAGGACACCGCACCGCGCCAGCGCATCGAGCCCCTGCTTTCCCACTTCACCCACGCGCCCATCACCACCGTCCATCTCTGGTTCGATCGCCCCGTCACCGACCTCGAGCACGCCGCGCTCCTCGACACCCGCATCCAGTGGATGTTCAACAAGACCCTCATCCGCCGCCTCGAGCCCACGCAACAACCCACCGACGGGCAATACCTGGAGCTGGTCATCAGCGCCTCATTCTCAGAACTCCGCCAGACCTCCGAACAGATTCTCGCCTTCGCGCTAGTCGAACTCACCCGCTTCTTCCCAGCCGTCCGCGAAGCCAAACTTCTCAAGTCAGGAGTCCTCAAAGAAGCCCGCGCCACGTTCTCCGTAACTCCCGGCCTCGACCGCTTTCGCCCCACCCCAGACGCCCCTGGCGACAATCTCTACCTCGCCGGCGATTGGACCCAGTCCGGCTGGCCCTCCACCATGGAAGGCGCCGTCCGCAGCGGCCGCCTTGCCGCCGAAGCGATCGCCCGCTCTACCGGCAACAATGCCACCTTCCTCACGCCACCGCTGCCCGCCACCGGCCTCATGAAGCTCTTTACTCGTTAGCGCGTCAGCAGAACCACACCCACCACCACACACATCGTGGCGAGCCAACGCCGCCCATCCACCCGCTCGCGCAGAAAGAACTTCGCCGCCACCGCATTCCCCACGTAGGTCAACCCCGCGATCGCAGGCCCCGCCAGCGAGAGGTTCGCGATACTCAGCGCAAACAGCATCGAGAAAAAGTTGAGCGCCATGCAAAGCGCCCCAATCACAAAACGGACATTCGTCAGCACCGCGAGAATCGTTCCGCCCAACCCCCGGCTCGCTCGAATGTCATCCAGGTCTCCCAATTGCCGCATGCCAGACGCGATCATCACCTCGCCCGCTACCGCTAGCGCCGCAACAAACAAAATCGCCGACCACACGTGAACCACAGGCGAGAACGTCATCGTCCCGCTCCCGCATCCATCTGATCCAGCTCTGGATGCTCCGTCCGCGAAGGCCCACCCGCCACAAATCCCACGGCCCCCACGATGAGCAGAATTCCGATCCACCGCGACAGCGACAGTTCTTCATGCAGCCAGAATCGTCCCATCAGCGCAATCACGACATACCCAAACGCCGTAGCCGGCATCACGAACGTAAGATCCGCCCAGCTCAACGCCGTCGTATACGTTGCAAAGAATCCAATCAGCAGCACAATCCCAATATCGACATACGGATTGAACAGCGCATGCCACAACAACCCCAGGTGATGCACATTCACCGCGCCCACCTGGACCATCCCGCGCTTCAAAAAGGAATCGCCAATCGACGCCGACAACATGATCGCTACTAAAATCGCGTACTGCGATGGCCTCAGAACGTGTTTCACGAGCGTCCCTTCATCGTTTCGCCGCCTAAAAGAGAAGGGCGGCCAGCGCACCACGCTAGCCGCCCTCCAATCAAACGCTCTTATGCATTCAGGCTAACGCTCTCCTGCGCCTTCAACGCATTCTCTTCTTTCTTCGCACGGGCTGCCTTATTCCGCTGCGACCGCAGCTTCATGAAGCTCTTCGCCTCCACGTACAACCGAGGCACATCGCGATTCACAATCGCCTTCCACACCACGCGCGCCGCGGCCTTCGGACGGAAGTAGTATTCGTCGTAAAACTTATGCACCATCTCCATCACGTACTCGGTCGGCAGCCCCGGATACTCGATGTGCGCCATCTGATGTCCGCCGCCGTCTTCCATCTTCTCGTTCGTGATGAAGTCGTTCCGCTTCGCGAAGTCATAGAACTCCGTGCCCGGATACGCGTGCGCCACGCTCACCTGGATCGTCTCGCAATCCAGCGTCTTGGCAAAGTTGATCGTGTTGCGGATCGACTCTTTCGTCTCTCCCGGAAGCCCAAGAATGAAGTCCGCATGGATGATCAGCCCAAGGTCATGGCAGTCCTTCACGAACTCCCGCGCCCTCTCAACCGTCGCGCCTTTCTTGATGTTCTTCAGAATCTGCGGATCGCCAGACTCAAAGCCCACAATCAGCAAACGGCAGCCCGCTTCCTTCATCGCCTTCAGCGTGTCGCGGCTCGTCGTAACGCGGCTCGTGCAAGACCACGTGATGCCGAGAGGCTTCAGCTTCTCGCACAGCTCAATCGTGCGTCCCTGCTGAATGTTGAACGTATCGTCGTCGAAGAAGAACTCCTTCACGAACGGGAAGTTCTCCTTCGCCCACTTCATCTCAGCAGCAACATCATCGCTCGACCGCTTGCGCCACGCATGGCCGCTCAACGTCTGTGGCCACAGGCAGAACGTACATTGCGCCGGGCATCCGCGCGTCGAGTACAAGCTGATGTACGGGTGCAGCAGGAACGGCACGTTGTACTTCGTCACGTCCATATCCCGCTTATAGATCTTCGTCGCCCACGGCATCGCGTCTAGGTCTTCCACCTGCGGACGGTCCGGGTTGTGCTGAATCACCCCGCTCGCATCCTTGTAGCTGATGCCCAGAATCTCGTTCAGCGGCTTGCCATTGGCATACTCCACGACCGAAAAATCAAACTCCCTGCGGCAGATAAAGTCGAGTACTTCGCATTCATTCAGAGCGCGATCCGGATCCGTAGTCACCGGCGGCCCGACAAAGCAGATCTTCATCGTCGGGTTCGCCTTCTTGATCGCACGCGCCAGCGCATGGTCGCCCGACCACCCCACCGTCGAGGTGAACAGCACCAGGAACTCGTATCCCTTGGCAATCTCGATCGTCTCTTCTGCACTCACGTGGTGCGGCGGTGCGTCGAGCAGTTTGGACCCCTCCAGCATCCCGGCTGGGTACGCCAGCCACACCGGATACCAGTAAGACTCGATCTCACGAGTTGCGGGCCAGCGGGAGCTGGCGCCACCATCAAAGTTTTCAAAGGAAGGCGGGTTCAGGAGAAGCGTTTTAAGAGGCATAATAAGACCTTTAGTTTACCACTTTGTTATCAGGAAAAGCTTGATTCCACAGCATCTGTTGTTCCCTCCGCGGCACTCCGCGAGGTTCACGAAAACAATCGCCATACGTTATTGCAATCAGTGAGTTACAGAGCCCGTTGGAGCGGTCTCTGACATCGCCGCCGCGCTCTTCAACCAATCTTCCAGCTGCCCCGTCTGACGCAGCAGGTTCACCTTCGCCTGGCTGAGTTGAAACTGCGCACTGAGCAGATCGATCGTCTGCTGGCTCTCCTTGAGCCGCGCATTCTGTTCATCCTCAGGATTCATCTGTTGCCCGCTCGTGCTCCCGCTTTCTGCCGATAGCTGCGCCAGCACTGCCTTCAGCTGCTCTTGCGCAATCTGCTGATCGATCTCAGCAAGCCTGCTACGTTTCTCCAGTTCCGCAGCACTTCGCCGAAGCTTCTTGCGTCCCTCGAGAAATTGATCCCGCTGCGCCTCTGATTCGAAATACGCGCGACTAGCTTCGGCCTTCGCCTCATTCGCCTCGTCCTGATGCCGCCGGTCATAGATCGGTATCGTCATCTCGATATACACGCTGACCGCGTTCTCACTCATATTCTTGAAGCCCGGATAATAGTTGGTGTAATCGTTCTGGCCCGTATCAATGCGACTGTAATTCACGCCGAAAACCATCTGTGGCCGCAGCCGATATCGATTCTCCCCAAACGACAACTCTTGCTTGCTCTTCGCGCTCTCCAAAGCCGCCTTTATGCCCAGACTGTCTGACTCGTTCCCGCTATCCGCCGCCACTGCTACGCTAGGCAGAGCGGGAATCGAACCCGGGATTGCCATCAACCGATCATCCGGCAAACCGATCAGCCGCGATAAATGATCGCTAAGCTGGGCAATCTCATCCTCCAGATTTAGTTCGTTCAACTCGATTTGCGTCGCTTTGCGCTGCGCCATCAGCAGACTCATCCGGTCATCCTGGCCCGCATCCAGACGCTCCTGCACAATCGTCACCAGGCGCGTAGCGTCGCCATGCTCCTGTGCCAACACCCCAAGCGCTCTCTGATCGCTGTCCAGGTTCAGGTAGGTAACGACCACATCCTCTTCGACCTGCTCGCGCATGTCCTTCAGCGCGAACTTTGCCGCCGCCAGACCCGCCGCCGCTGCTCGAATATTGTCATGCTGCGAAAAACTAAAGACCAGCGATTGGCTCGTAAGCGTAAACACTGTGGGCAAGCTGGTTGGTACGCCGAACCCCTGTCCATATCCGGCGTTCGCGCTCAGCGTCGGCACGTAAACATCTTTCGTCTCTTCGAGTGCTGCCTCGGCCTTCGCCACCGACGCTTCCGACATCTTCACCTTGGGATCGTTCTTGAGTGCAAGATCGACTGCCGTGCCCAGCGAGATCTGCGCAGAGGCGCCTGCGGCAAACGCCGTCAGCAGCAGCCACCCCATCGCCCATCTCGTCCACACGCGCATACCGTTCCTCAATCCACAATCCTGCAACTCAGAGCTGCTGCAATGCCTGCTTTGCCGGCGCATAACCTGCCGCCATCTGCAGCGCCGTCTCAAACTCGATCTTAGCGCCAGCCTTGTCTCCCCGGCTCTCCAGCTGCTTGCCAAGCATTACGTGCACCTTGATCGCCGGAGCATCATCGCTCTTCGCCCCACGTTCGAGATAATCCCGCAAGGCCTTCTCCGTCAGCTCCGGTTCGCGATGCATCCGATCCAGAAGACTGGCCGCATCCACCAGGCTGGCATCCTTCGCCCGATTGACCGCAAGCCCTTCCTTGAGCGCTTCCACAGCCTTGTCATACTCTCCGCGACGCCGATAAAACGCGCCCAGGTCATTCCACGCATCCGCCCGGTTTGCAACCGCAACAGCCGCCCGAAACTCGCGCTCTGCCGTGTCATAGTCCTTGCGCTTCTCCGCCGTCATAGCAAGGATTCGATGCGCCGGTTGCGGTCTTTGCGCCAACGCCTGGTTTGCCAGCGCCGTAGACTTGTCCAACCCACCTCCGATAATCATCGGTGCAGCAATATAGAACTCGCCCAGGTCGTTGATCGCATCGCCGTTCTCCGGATCCAGCGCCAGCGCCGCTTCAAACGCCGCTCTCACCTTCAGTGCAAGACTTAAACCGGCAATCGGCCCGGCGCGCTCCGCCTTCATCCCCAGCGCGCGTCCCAGCCAGTCCTGCGCCTCACTGCTTCGGGGAAGCGCCTGCGTCGCCTTCGTGCATGCCTCGATAGCCTCGTCCGCATGCGCCTCGGCATAGAAGCTCCGGCACAGCAGCAAGTAAGCCTGCCCATCCTTTGGATCGGCCGCTGCAAGACGTTGAGCCCTCGCCACCGCCTCATCGATCTGGCCCTGCATCAATGCGCGCTCAGCCGCCGCCCGTTCGGTAGCCGACCGGTCCCCCATTACTCCCGAGTCGGCGCACGAAGCCGTCGCCCCGCCTCCCAGCAGCAATGCCATTAGCAGCACGTTCAACCACAATGCTGGCCGGGTCGTTCGATGGGCCGGGCGCTCGATGATGGATCTCGTCACAGACATCTCACCTAGCGATGCACCTTCACCCGAAGACCGTCGCTCAGGTCCTGTTCAGTAACCGAGCCAAGCGCCACCAGGTCGCCCTCGCTCAGCCCGCTTGTGATCTCAAAACGATCATTGTTCGATAAACCCACCGTTACCGCCGTCTTGACTAATCGATCGCCCACAATCCGGTACACAAAATTGCTCAAACCACTGGTCTGGAGCGCCTCCCTTGGAAGGCTCAGCACGTTTTCGTGTTTCATCTCCATCACCGTCACGGTTACGTTCGTGTTCGGCAGCAACACCCCGTCCGGATCATCCACGCTGATCAGGCACTCGCCAACATTGCGCGTTCCGCCGTAGGTGATAATCGTCGTCGGGACCTCTACAACATGCCCATGCCAAAGCTCGGTGGGCTTTGCCTGCCATGCGATCGTCACCGGCTGCCCAACCTTCAACTGCCCAATCTCCGGCTCATCGAAGTAAGCCCTGATCTGTAGCTTCTTCAGGTTCGCCACCTGGACTAGCAACTCTCCGCCCTGCACAAACTGATACTGCGTCACAGGCACCCCATACACCGTTCCCGCAAACGGCGTGTGAATGTCCACGCCCGCATACGCCGACTGCGCCGCATCCACTCCCGCCTGCGCCTCTGCAACCAACGCCTTCTGCGTACGCAGGTCGTCGGCCGAGTACCTTGCACCCTTCGCAGCCTGTAACTCGTTCACCTTCGCCTGGTCAGCCGCCAACTGGTGCTGCGCCTGCGCCACCTCGTTCGCCGAAGCCGCTCCCTGCGTCTGCAGCTTCTCCAGTGCCCTCAAGGAGTCCGCGTCCCGCTGCGCCTGCGCCTTGGCCGCATCAATATCTGCTGTTGAAGTCACCCGCTCCACCGCCGTCCCGCCCTGCTGCGCTGTTTGCAGCGCCAGCCGGCTGCTTGCCAGGTTCGCCTGGGCTGTCGCCAACTCCTTGCGAGCATCCGTGTCGTCCATCCGCACCAGTTCCTGGTTGGCTTGAACCTGCTGGCCCAACTGCACGAAGATCTTATCCACCACTCCCGCGGCAGGGGCATGCCCGTCAAAGTTCTCCAGCGGCTCCACCCGGCCGTTGGTTGACTTGGTCTGGGTAAGGGTCTGCGGCTCCACTCGCGCAGCCGTTACCTCCACCAGGGAGTGCTGGCTGCGTATGTAGAAAACCAGTGCGATCCCCGCCACCCAGGCGGCCAGCATCCACACCCACCCACGAGATCGTTGTGAAACTTGTTGAGCCATAAGCAAAGAGTCAGTATATAAGACGCACCACCTCCCGCCGGAGCGTCAAAACTTTTGCTTGCTTGGTTTACCAGCGTCAAATGACGGCTGCGTCATGCGTCGACAGCCGCCGATGGGTGGATTCCCACAATCTCCAACTCCCACCCCCCATACGTCGGATGCCAGTTCCTGCGCAGTCGAAACGCAAGGTCCATCAGGTCTCCGCGAGACCATCCACCCTTCTCCGCCATCGCCGCCCAGTCCGTCCTGCGGCTCCAGGCCATCCCGCCAAAACTCTTCCCATCCGCAACGTCCTCAACCGTCACGCGCAGATGCCGCTCCTTGACCACCTTCAGCGCCGCCGACAACCTCACCCCTCGAACGATGAACACCGGCTCCGCATTGCCAGTCCCAAACGGCCCCATCTGCTCCAGTGCCGCCAGAAACTCCTCCGTCAAATCCCCCAGCCGCACCTCCGCATCGCAACGTACCTCTTCCGCCACCGCACCCGCATCCTGACGCTCCGCTGCATAGCGAACCATTCGCTCCCGCAGCTCGCCCACTCGCCCCGAGGCCAGCGAAAATCCCACAGCATGCGCATGTCCTCCAAACCGCGCGAACAATTTCTCCCGACCCTCTCCATCCACGGCCGTCAGTGCGTCCAGCAGATGAAACCCGCTAACCGATCGCCCCGATCCGTACGCCAGACCATCTTCATGCGTGATCACCAACGCCGGCCTCCCAGTCTTATCCACCACCCGCGACGCCAGGATCCCAATCACACCGCGGTGCCACGCCGACCCCATCGCCTCATCGTCCAGCACAAAACAAGCCGGCGCGCCCTCCGTTATCGCCTCTATCTGCGCCTCAATCGCCCGCAGCGCCTCTGCTTCGCTCGCCCGCCGCTCATCGTTCAACCGATGCAGCTTCTCCGCCAACGTCCGCGCCTCTGCTCCGTCGCGCGTCAAGAACATCTCCACCACGTCCGAAGCAATATCCATCCGTCCTGCCGCATTAATTCGCGGCGCCAGCCGAAACCCCACATCGGTCGCCGAGATGGGCCGCGCCAGATCAATCTGCGCCAGCTCCATCAACGCCCGCAGCCCCGCCTGCGATGGCTTCCTCAACTCCACCAGTCCCAGCGAAGCAATCGCCCGATTCTCGCCCGTCAGCGGCACCGCATCCGCAATCGTCGCAATCGCCAACAGCTTCAAGAAAGAGGGAAGCGTCTTCTCCCGCAGCTTCGTTCTCTCCTCCTCACTCGCCGCCGTACTCTCCAGCAACGCCTGCGCCAGCTTGAATGCCACGCCCGCCCCGCATAACTCCTTATAGGGATACCCATCCCCCGGCTGGTTCGGATTCAACACCGCCAACGCTTCAGGCACTCCCGCCACGCCATCCGGCAGATGATGGTCCGTCACAATCAGATCCAGCCCCACCCGCTTCGCAGATTCCGCCTCGGCAAATGCGCGTATCCCGGTGTCGACGCTCACCACCAGCCGCACACCCTCCCGCGCAGCCTCCTCAATGCGGGCATCCTGCATCCCATACCCTTCGCGGAGCCGGTGCGGAATGTGATATCGCACATCGGCCGCCACCCCCAACGCCGTCCCCGCACGCTCCATCGCCGTCTTCAGCAGCACCGTAGCAACGGTCCCATCCACGTCATAATCCCCATAGATCAGCACCGGCTCCCGTCGCTCCAGCGCCGCACGGAGCCGGGCCACTGCCGCGGCCATCCCCAACATCAAGCAAGGATCGTGCAACTGCCCTAGGTCCGGCTTCAAAAACGCCTCAGCCGCCTCCACCGTCTCCAACCCCCGGCAAATCAGCAACCGCGCAATTGGCTCAGCAACCCCCAGCGCCTGCGCCAGCCCCACCGACGCTTCACTCTCCCGCGCCGCCACCACCCACCCGTCCAGCACCTAAGCCTCACTCACCACGAGCTATTTCTTACCCACTGCCTTACTCGTCGTCGCGGTCATCCACAATAATGTGTCCCAGCTCCGACACCGACTCCATCAGCTCCTGGAACAGGTCATACCACTCCGTAGCCGTCTCATACAGAAAGATCACCCCACCCTGTGCGAATCCCAGTTGCAGATATCCCGTCTTGCCCACATGCTGCATCAGGCTCTGCGCCTCTTCCAACTCGCCCGAATCCCCATCCGGATATGCCTGGTCCCGTACCTGCGTGATCAGCGTCGACACATCCTCCGGCTCCAGAATCACGTCGCTCATCGTGATGAAAGGTGCGTTCGCAGCCTTCGCATGCTCCACGAAGTCCTTCCATCCATCCACGTCGTCTTCCTCGAACAGGACTGTCGGCACATCCTCGGGCACAAAGCTCTTCATCCGTCGCATCCCGTGTCCGGAGATGAACGCGATCATGTCATCTTTTACTGCTGTCAAATCATCAAAGGCCATACCCTATATTCTCGCACGCTAACCCCTGCGACGCGCCGGATTCGTGCCCTCCTGCATCCCGCCCCGCCCTACCGCATCCAACCCCTCTATGCCCGCCTTCGAACATCACGTCTTCGTCTGCCTCAACGAGCGCGACGAATCTGCCTCCCGCCCCAGCTGCAGCCACAAACACAGCAAGAAACTTCGCGGCGCCCTCAAGGATGCCGTCAAGGCCGCAGGCCTCAAGCACCGCGTCCGCGTCAACGAAGCCGGCTGCCTCGACCAGTGTGAACATGGCCCCGTCCTCGTCGTCTACCCCGAAGCCGTCTGGTACGGCTTCGCCACCCCCGACGACGCCCAGGAGATCGTCCAGGAGCACCTCATCCACGGCCGTCCCGTCGAACGCCTCCGCCTTCCCGACACCTGCATCAACACCGACCACTGCCCGCACCGCAAGAACTGAATCAACTTCGCGCATTCCTCGCAGCGCCCCTAATCCCTGTTCCCTAATCCCTAATCCCTGTTCCTCTGCTACCCTATCTTTGCCCATGATTTTCTCGAAAGATTACGTAAGCTACCTTGCCCGCCAGACCAGCAAACACCTGGTCGACGCCAAGATGATCAAGACCGATAAGCAGGCCCTCGTCAACGAGCGCCTCTCCGCCGCCCTCATCGAAGAGCTCGCCCTCGAAGACCGCATCAACGACGAAGTCCGCGTCATCCTCGAAGCCTTCCAGGACGACATGCTCAAAACCGGAGCCAGCTACCCCGAGATGTTCAAAAAGGTCAAGCAGGAGCTCGCTCGCAAATACAAGGCGGTCCTATGAGTGCCATGCGCGGAGCTCCCGACATAAAATCCTCCAACACCACCCGCATCTCCGACGACAAGCTCAACAAGCTCGCCCACACCGTCGCCGACACACTAGCCGAAATCGACGAAGTCGACTTCCTCGAAGACCGCAACACCATCCGCCAGGAAGCCCGCAAAGCCCTCACCAAGCTCCTCCTCGAAGAAGTAAAGATCGACGCTGCGGCCCGCCAAAAAATCGCCTCCCAGCGCCGCATCATCCCCGAAGGCTCGCAGGAGTGGGACATCCTCTACCGCAAGTACTACAACGACGAAGTCAAGAAACTCGGCCTCTAGGCCAGATTTTCACCCTACCCCGGTATGGGTGCCCCATGTCTCGCTTTTGAGACATGGGTTTGCAGAGCTTCCCCGCTATCCCACGAACCACCGCCTTCTCTGCAACCCCGTCTTTGCTATAATCGATAGGTCGCAGCGGATTCCCCATCCGTCCATGGCGTTATGGTGTAACTGGTTAACACGTCGCCCTCTCAAGGCGAAGAGTCCGGGTTCGAGCCCCGGTAACGCTACCAAATCCCTCAAAATCAACAACTGCCCGCCCCCATGCCAGCAAATGCATGAAGCTGCGTATTCCTTTATGCTTCATGTCCCCACCGTTTGCATGCTAGTGTTTGTCATCGCAATTAATCTAGCTCTCACCGCCGCGAGACGGAGCGATACACCATGGAAAAGCTCGACAACTTTGTCGAACATCAGATTTCAGGAGTTCAGAAGCTCGTCATCATTACGCTGGCCGTGATGCTGACTCTCGTTGTGATCCTTTCCACCGCGCATCTGGCCGTAATGGTCTGGGAGGAAATGTGGGCTCCCCCTCGTTTTCTCATCCCCGTCCAGGGCCTACTCGAGATATTCGGCTACTTCCTGCTCGTTCTCATCGGAGTTGAGCTGCTCGAAACCCTCAAAGCCTACATGATCAAGGACGTTATCCACGTCCGAGTCGTCATCGAAGTAGCTCTCATTGCGATGGCCCGCAAGGTAATCGTTGAAGAGCCGAACAATGTCTCCAGCCTGACCCTCTTCGGAATCGCGGCGCTCATCCTCTCTCTAGGAATCGCGTACTACTTTGAGCGCCAGGGCAAGCGGGACATTACCCCGATAGCCTAACCAGCCAAGCCTACCGCACCGTATACCTGTGCGTGCCGCTCCCCATCGTCTCTGCCTTCTTCCCGGGCAACTCCACCGTCGCCGTAGTATTCGCCGGAATCGTCACCGTGAACCGCCGCTCACTCTGCTTCCAGTCCGACACCACCGTCCCATACGCCGAGTCATACTCCACATGCAGCGCAGGCAGCGCCGGATCGAAGTGCGGCTGAATCACCAGGTGATGAAACCCCGCCCCTCCCGCATCCGTGTCAATTCCAGCCGCCCGCCGATAAACCCAAGCCATCACCGACCCAAACGCATAGTGGTTATACGAGTTCATGCTCGGATCGCCCGTATCCCCATTCCACCGCTCCCACCACGTCGTCGCATCCTTCTTCACCATGTAGCCCCATGAAGGGTACGTATCCGACAGCAACAACTTAAACGCCAGGTCCGTCCGCTGATTCTCGTCCAGCACAAACAGTAGAAACGGCGTCCCCAGAAACCCCGTCGTCAGATGATCGCCATGCGCGTGAATATTCTTCGTCAGCCGATCGACCATGCTCGCACGTAGCGAATCCGGCGCCATCCCGGTAAACAGCGTAGCAAGGTACCCCGTCTGCGTGTCGCCGACAACGCTCCCGTCCGCCATCACAAAGACCGCGCGATACGCCGCAGCAATATGCTCATACTGTTGCCGATACTTCTCCGCCTCCTCCGGCCGATGCAGCGCCGTAGCCATCTCCGCCATCTCCCGAGCCACCAGCGCCCAGTGCGCCGTATCAATAAGCGACTTCGGCGTGTTCTGATCCGGCGCCAGCCAATCCCCATAGTTACTTCCCAGCGCCTTCCGCCGAATGAAGTCCGGATTGTTGCTGGCAATAAATTCCATCCATCGCTCCATCGCCGGCCACGCGTGCTCGGCCACGCGAATGTCCCCATACTGCAGCCACGCAGCATACGGAATGAAAATCCCTGCATCGCCCCAACCCGGCGCCCCCGGGCCCGGCCCCAGTAAATTTGGCGACACATCCGTGAACGCACCTTGCGCAGTCTGCGCATCCATCACGTCATTCATAAACTTGTGCGTGAACGCATCAATATCGAAGTTGTACGTTCCCGTCCGCCAGAACGCGCCAGCGTCGCCCATCCACCCCAGCCGCTCATCCCGCTGAGGGCAGTCCGTAGGAATCGAAACAAAATTTCCGCGCTGCCCCCACGCGCCAAGCTGATTCATCTTGTTCAAAATCGCGCTCGAGCTTGTCAGCCGAACCGTAGGCGGCTCCTGCAGGCTGTTGTACACCAGCCCCTCAATCGTCGAGAGCGTCGGCAGGGAACCCGGCGCGCCTCCCAAATACGACACCTCCACATACCGAAACCCATGGAACGTAAACATCGGCGTCCACGTTTCTTCGCCATCGCCTGAAAGCGCATACGTGTCGGTAGCATCGGCATTCCGTAGATTCGTCGTATAGATGCTTCCATCCGGATTCAACCGTTCTGCGTACCGCAGCTTCACCACCATCCCGCGCGGCCCGCGCACATGCAGCCGCACATCGCCCACCATGTTCTGCCCCATATCGAACACCGCAGGATGCGTCGCACTCGCAGGATCCAGCGCAATCGGATGCAGCGTAATCGTAGTGCGTACCGGCAGATCCGGTTGCGCCGTCACCATCATCCCGTTATCAGCAGGCAACCCCACCACCGCCCCCGTCCAGCCCGACGCATCGAAACCCGGCGCGCTCCATCCAGCCCGCTCCAGCCGCGCATCGTACGATTCACCCCCGTAGATCTCCGCGAACGTAACCGGCGATGCCGCCGTCATCCATGACGGATCCGTCACCACAACCTGATGGCTCCCGTCCGCCATCGTCACATCCAACTGCGCGCGCAAAAGATTCGGCCCCGGATAATCCCGATATCCCGCCCACGTCATCGGCGAGCTATACCACCCGCCCCCCAGCACCACCCCAAGCGTATTCTCCCCACGCTGCAGCAGGGAAGTCACATCATACGTCTGATACAGCACCCGCTTGTGAAAATCCGTCCAGCCCGGACTGAGCATCGTACCCGGAGCCACCCGCTTGCCATCAACAAACGCCTCGTACGCGCCCAGTGCCGTAATACTTAGTCGAGCCGACCGCACTCCCGTCGCAACACGAAAATCCTTGCGCATCAGCGAAGCGTCCGTCGAAACCCGGTCCGGCCCCGGCTCCGCACGCTCGCGATCCGTGCCCAACGCAAAGTCCGCAGAGATGGGCCCAGCAATCGCAGCAGCCTGCCAAGCCTCATCGCTCGCAGAACGTGCCTGCCAATGCTCGTCGCTGACGATCCGCTCCTGCTTCCCATTCGCCAGCGTCAGATGAATCGCCGCAGCCACAGCAGACGGCGCAGTCTCCTTCGCCGATCCCGCCCGCTGCGACGTAACCTTCAAGTCAATCTCGTTGTCGCCGGCATGCAACAGCCCCGCAAGCTCTTCGCGATCAAACGCGCCCCACTCATCGTGATGCCCCGTCACCGTGCCATTCACCGTCGCTGTGAATCCTCCGCGCACCAACACATGCAAACTAGCCGCCTGCGGCTTCGCATCCAAATGCAACTGATAACGAAACTCCGCCGGCGTTCCGGAGAGCACCCGCATAGCATCTGCACCCGGCAACCATATCCATCGAATCGCCTTAAGCTCCGCTTCGTCCGCAGGATCACGTCGCGTAATCCAGGCAGCCTTCCAATCGCTCGCAGTCAGCAATCCAGTCTCAAACCACGCAGCAGCAGAATCCGACTCCTTACCTTTGTTGTCCCACACCACCACCTTCCACACATATCGCTGCTGCGATCCCAACGGCGCACCGGCATACAAAATGTCTACCGATTCAGACGACGCAACTTTTCCCGAATCCCACACCGCCTCGCCCGGCCGCAAGTGCTCCACATCCATCGCCACCAAAACCTCATAGGCCGACTGCATCCAGTTCGGAGTCTTCACGTCACTCTGCCACGAGAACACCGGCCGCGCCGAATCAATCCCCAGCGGATTCTCCAGCGCATTCGTCCGCAGATGAACCGGCGCCGCATGCGCACACACCGCCGCTGCGAAAACCAACGACGCAACCTTGGACATTTTCTTTGGGAACCTGATCATAGGGACAATCATCCTATCCATTCGCGCGCGACCTCTGCAATGAAGCAACATCATCTCCACACCTACGCTCATGTGAAGGTATAACGTTCGTAGCGGACACCAAACCGGTGAAAAGAACATGCCGAGGAATTGTTTGGCCCAGGGGTTCTCATTCCGGTCTCACGAAGCAGCGGCTCATCTCAATCGCGTACCATCGTATCTGACTGAAACGTGCTGCCGGAAATATAATCTCTATTGAAGTTGGTTCGTCCAAGGGGGCCGCCCTGCGCATCTCGCTCTTCATCACTTGCTATAACGACACGCTCTTCCCCAACACCGGCAAGGCTGTCGTCCGTGTACTCGAGCGCCTCGGCCACACCGTAGACTTTCCCCCAGGCCAAACCTGCTGCGGCCAGATGCACTACAACACCGGCTACCAGGCTGAAGCCCTCCCCCTCCTCCAGCGTTTCGTCGACCAGTTCGCCCACGCCGAAGCCGTCGTCATCCCATCCTCCTCCTGCGTCGCCATGATGCGTGATCACTACCCCAAAATGGCAGTCGAAATCGGCGATCCTCAACTCGAAGCCGCCGTCGCCCAGCTCCTCCCCCGCATCTTCGAGTTCTCCGAGTTCCTCACCCAACACCTCAACCTCGATGACGTCGGAGCCTTCTATCCCCATCGCGTCACCTACCACGCCAGTTGCCACGGCCTCCGCAATCTCAACCTCGGCGACGGTCCCATGCGCCTCCTAAACAATGTGCGCGGCATCGAACTCGTCCAGCTTCCAGCCCTCGAGCGATGCTGCGGCTTCGGTGGAACCTTCGCCATCAAGAACCCCGACGTCTCCTCCGCCATGCTCGCCGAAAAAACTACCGCGATCCTCTCCACCGGCGCCGAGGTCTGCACCGCCTGCGACAACAGCTGCCTCATGCATATCCAGGGCGCGCTCCACCGCCAGCAAACCGGCGTCAAAACCCTCCACCTGGCAGAAATCCTCGCCGGCGATCCCGAGGTCATCCGGTGAGCACCACCTCGCTCGATCCCAGAACCGCCCCCACTTTCCCCATCGCCGCCCGCGCAGCCATGCAGGACGTGCAACTCCGCACCAACGTCCATCACGCCACCGACGTTATCCAGGCCAAGCGCGCCCGCGTCGTCGCGGAGATGCCGGACTGGCAGCAGCTCCGCGAAGCCGGCCGCCAGATCCGCCAGCACACCATGCAGTTTCTCGACCTCTACCTCGAGCAGTTCGAAGCCAACTGCACTCGCGCCGGAGGAGTCGTCCATTGGGCAAAGGACGCAGCCGAAGCCCGCGCCATCGTCCTCACCCTCGTCAATGCCTCGGGCTCCAACGAAGTCATCAAGATCAAATCGATGACCACCGAAGAGATCTCGCTAAACGCTGCGCTCGAAGAGCAGGGAATTCATCCCTACGAGACCGATCTCGCCGAGCTCATCATCCAGCTCGGCCATGACCGCCCCTCCCACATCGTCGTCCCCGCCCTCCACAAGAACCGCCAGCAGATTCGCGAGATCTTCCAGCGCGAAATGCACCTCCCCGACCTCGGCGATCGCCCCGAAGATTTAGCCGATGCCGCGCGCCTCTTCCTCCGCGAAAAATTCCTTCGCATCCCTACCGGCATCAGCGGCGCCAACTTCCTCATCGCCGAAACCGGCGGCGTCTGCATCGTCGAAAGCGAGGGCAACGGCCGCATGTGCCTCACCCTCCCCGAAACCCTCATCGCCATCGCCGGCATCGACAAGATCCTTCCGCGCTACGAAGATCTCGAAGTCATGCTCCAGCTCCTGCCCCGCTCCGCCACCGGCGAACGCATGAACCCCTACAACTCCATCTGGACCGGCGTCCATCCAGGCGACGGCCCCAAAAACTTCCACGTCATCCTGATGGACAACGCTCGTACCGAAATCCTCGCAGACGAAGAATCCCGTCAGACCCTCAACTGCATTCGCTGCGCAGCCTGCCAGAACGCCTGCCCCGTCTACCGCGAGACCGGCGGCCACGCCTACGGCAGCGTCTACGCCGGCCCCATCGGCGCCATCCTCACGCCCCAACTCCAGCAGATGCACCACGCACAAAGCCTCCCCTACGCCTCCTCCCTATGCGGAGCCTGCTACGAGGTCTGCCCCGTAAAGATCAACATCCCGGAAGTCCTCATCCACCTCCGCAACAAGGTGGTAAAACAAAACACCGCAGGCCTCGCCGGCGCCTTCGATCTCGAAGCCCTCGCCATGAAAACCATTGCCGCCATCTTCCAGGACGAACGCCGTTTCCGCGCCGCCCAGCGCTTCGGCCGCATGGCAGAAACTCTTCTGCCCGCCAAACAAGGCTGGATCAGCCGCCTCCCAGGCATCCTCGGCGGCTGGACCCAATCCCGCGACCTCCAGCGAATGCCCCAACAAACCTTCCGCGACTGGTGGGAGAAGCGAGACAAAGATGCCCGCTAACACCACATCCCGATCCGAAATCCTCCGTCGCATCCGCGCAGCCAACGCCACAACCTCCACCACGCAGACAGTTAAACCTGCCTGGCAGGCCCTCCCCCGCAACTACAAGCGCAAAGGCCTCCTCGCCCCCGACGCCAAACTCCATCTCCTCGAAGACCGTCTCCGCGACTACGACGCAACCGTAACCCGCACCACCCCCGACGCCCTCTCCCAAACCATCGCCAACACCCTAACCTCCCGCCGCAAGCAACACATCGTCGTCCCTCCCAATACCCCTGTCACCACGCTCCCCGAAGGCTTTACCTTCACCGTCGACGAAGCCCTCACCCCAATCCAGCTCGACGCCTTCGACGGCGTACTCACCACCGCAACCCTCGCCATCGCAGAAACCGGCACCGTCGTCCTTCAGAGCCCCAACCAGGGCCGCCGCGCCCTCTCGCTTGTGCCCGACTACCACCTCTGCATCGTCAATTCCGAAGACGTAGTCGAGACCGTTCCCGAAGCCTTCGCACGCCTCCAACCCACCGCCGCCCTCGCCACCACCTTCATCTCCGGCCCCTCCGCCACAGCCGACATCGAGATGACCCGCATCAAAGGTGTCCACGGCCCGCGCGTCCTCGACGTCATCCTCATCGTCGCGCATTGACGCGCCCCACCCGCCCTGCGAAACTTCCCCTATGCGCTACAGCGGAAAAGTAGAGTTCGCCCACGAGCGCAAACTCCGCACCCACAACACGCCCCTCTATCGAGCCGCCCACTGGCCCATCTGGATCTGGGTTTTCTTCCTCGCCCCCGGCCCGCTCACCTTCAGCCTCTTCGACCGCGGCTTTCACCCCGCCAACCTCATCTGGCTCGCAATCGTCCTCATCGCCACTGGCATCGCGGCCCTCCGCGGCAGCCTTCCCGGCGCCGAACCCCGCCCCTACATCCTGCGCTTCGACGAAGACAAGCCCAACCCTCTCTACCGCCGCGTCTGCTACACCTTCGCCTGGAACGCCGTGCTCAGCTTTGCGCTGCTCAACCTCGCCGGCCTCATCGTCGCGGTCATCGCCGGCACGTGGTACCTCAAGCAGATCTACCACTACGCTTACGCGCCGCTCTGCATCTTAATCCTTCTCCTCGGAGCCCTCGGCAAGCTCCCGCGCGTCGGCCGCTCCACCCTCGGCGAAGGCACCGAGCGCCGCTACTTCTACGGCTCCGTCTGGGCCGTCACCATTGGCCAGACCATCCTAATGGCCCTCTGGAAACTCCTCCCCCACACCCGCACCTCCGACCTCGTCAAGCTCATCGTCTTCGTCGCGATCCTGGCTCTCGTAGGTCTCGCCGCGCGCAACGGCAAACTCCCCCGCACCCGCCCCATCCTCCCCGGCGAATCCATGGTCGCGGACTGACGTCAAAGTAACGCCGACTCACCCGCTCGAACAACCGGCGAACCTCGCGAACCATCAAAGCCGCTATGGCCTTCGTGAACCGTCTCCTGAACTCGCCACCCGCCGCCTCGCCTCTCCTCAAGCTCACCATCGATGGCACCGAGACAGAAGCGCCCCAGGGCTCACTCCTCATCGACGCCCTCAATCACTCCGACCTCAAAGTCCCCCAGGTCTGTTACCATCCGCAGCTCGGCCCCATCGGCACCTGCGACACCTGCATGGTCGAGGTCAACGGCAAGCTAACCCGCGCCTGCACCTGCGAAATCACCCCCGGCCTCTCCGTCAACACCCAGTCCAAAGCAGTCGACGCCGCCCAGCGCGAAGCCTTCGATCGCATCCTCGGCAACCATCTCCTCTACTGCACCGTCTGCGACAACAACAACGAGAACTGCACCGTCCACAACACCACCGCCGACCTCGACGTGAAACACCAGGCCATTCCTTACACCCCCAAGCCCTACGAGCAGGACCGCACCAATCCCTTTTATCGCTACGACCCGCAGCAGTGCATCCTCTGCGGTCGCTGCGTCGAAGCCTGCCAGAATGTTCAAGTCAATGAGACCCTCACCATCGACTGGACCTCACCACATCCCCGCGTCCTCTGGGACGGTGGCCACGACATCGCCGGCTCCAGCTGCGTCTCCTGCGGCCATTGCGTTACCGTCTGCCCCTGCAACGCGCTCATGGAAAAATCCATGATCGGCCGCGCCGGGTACTTCACAAACCTGGCGCCCGAAACCCTCGACGACATGATCCAGGTCGTCAAAGATGTCGAACCTCAAATCGGCTACGGCCCCATCCTCGCCCTCTCCGAAGTCGAAGCCGACATGCGCGAACTTCGCGTCAAGAAGACCAAAACCGTCTGCACCTACTGCGGCGTCGGCTGCAGCTTCGATGTCTGGACGCGCGATCGCCACATCCTCAAAATTGAACCCGGCCCCGGTCCCGCCAACGGCATCTCCACCTGCATCAAGGGTAAATTCGCCTGGGACTACATCAATGCGGAAGACCGTCTGCACAAGCCACTCATCCGCAAGGGCGATCAGTTCGTCGAATCTAACTGGGACGAAGCCCTCGACCTCATCGAAAAGAAATTTACCGAGATCAAGACCACGCACGGCCCCGACGCTCTCGCCTTCATCGCCTCGTCAAAGTGCACCAACGAAGAGAGCTACCTCATGCAGAAGCTCGCGCGCGCCGTCATCGGCACCAACAACGTGGATAACTGTTCGCGCTACTGCCAGACCCCCGCCACCATGGGCCTGTCGCGCACCGTCAAGTATGGCGGCGACGCCGGCTCCATCGCCGACATCGAGAAAGCCGGCCTCGTCCTCATCGTCGGCTCCAACACCTCCGAGAGCCATCCCGTCCTCGCCACCCGCGTAAAACGCTCCCACAAACTCCGCGGCCAGCGCCTCATCGTTGCCGACCTCCGCAAGCACGAGATGGCCGAGCGCGCCGACCTCTTCATCCGCCCCAACCCCTCCACCGACCCCGTCTGGATCAACGCCGTCGCCAAATACCTCATCGACAACAACCTCGCGAAATTCGACTTCGTAGAGAAGTGGGTCAATAACTTCGACGCCTACAAACAATCCCTCGAGTCCTTCACCCTCGACTACGCCGAGCGCATCACCAACATCGCCGCCAAAGACATCGAAACCATCGCCCACGAGATCGCGAAAGCCGACGGCACCTGCATCCTCTGGGCCATGGGCGTCACCCAGCACTGCGGCGGTTCCGACACCTCCACCGCCATCTCCAACCTCCTCCTGCTCTCCGGTAACTACATGCGCGAAGGCGCCGGCGCCTACCCCCTTCGCGGCCACAACAACGTCCAGGGTGCCAGCGACTTCGGCTCTATGCCCAACCTCTATCCCGGCTATCAGCAGGTCGACGACGAAAGCGTCCGCTCCAAGTTCGAAGCAGCCTGGCAGGTCACCCTTCCCACCACCAAGGGCCTCGACAACCGCATGATGATGGACGCTATCCACAAGGGCAAACTCCACAGCCTCTATATCAAGGGCGAGGACACCATCACCTCCGATGCCAACGCCAACGACGTTGAAATCGCCCTCCGCAAGCTCGACTTCCTCGTCGTCCAGGACGTCAACCTCTCCGTAACGGCGCAGTTCGCTAACGTCATCCTGCCCGCCTCTCCTTCCCTCGAGAAAGAAGGTACCTTCACCAACACCGAGCGCAGAATCCAGCGCATCTACAAAGCCCTCGAGCCTCTCGGCGACTCCAAGCCCGATTGGGAGATCATCCAACTCATCGCCAACCGCCTCGGCGCAAACTGGTGCTACACCCATCCCTCCGAAATCATGCACGAAGTGGCCAGCCTCACTCCAATGTTTGCCGGCGTGACCTACGAACGCCTCGAAGGCTATCGTTCGCTGCAGTGGCCCGTCGCCAAGGATGGCAAAGATTCGCCTGTCCTCTTCCTCGAAAAATTTCCCTTCGACGACGGCAAGGCAAAGTTCTATCCCATCGAGTGGATCGAACCCTCAGAAGAACCGACCGCCGAGTATGATCTTCACCTCAACAACGGCCGCCTCCTCGAACACTTCGAGCAGGGAAGCATGACCTACCGCACCGCCGGCATCAAGCGCATGACCCCCCGCACCTTCGTGGAAGTCTCGCACGAGCTGGCCGAAGAACGCGGCGTCACCGACGGCAGCTACGTCCAACTGCGCTCCCCCTACGGACAAGTCAAAGTCCAGGTCCTCGTCACCGACCGCGTCCACGGCAAAGAGCTCTACATGCCCATGAACTCCGTTCTCGAGCCAGTCAACAAAATGACCAGCAGCCACCTTGACCGCGCCACCCACACACCAGCCTTCAAAGAGCTCTCCGTCCAGATGACCGTCCTGGACGAGACCGGCCCCAACCCGCTGCCCCGCGAAAACTTCCGCTGGGGACACCGAACCCCCCAGGACGGCGTCGAAGTCGAAGCCAAGTGGGAACGCGCAGACTACTACCAACCCGGAACCAAGCCCCGCGACGAACTAGTCCAGATCAAAACCACCACCGTGTAGTGTGGTGACCACAAAGTTGGACGCAATAGTTTGTAGCAACAGCCGGTACAAATCGTCACTCGAAAAAGTTCGTTGTAACAGCTCGTAGCAATCATCAACCGCAATCGTTCGTTGCAACAGCTCGTAGCAAACATCAACCGCAATGGTTCGTCGCAATCGCTCGTAGCAATTATCAACTGCAATCGTTCGTTGCAACAGCTTGTAGCAATCATCAACCGCAATCGTTCGTTGCAATCGCTGAGGGCCAAAGGCCCGCTCAATCACAGCCTGGGGCGAAGCCCCAGGGAAACGTGACACAAAAGGCTGAGGGCTGAAAGCCCGACCCAAACTGCTACCACAGCACCACCCGCAAGCAGGAGACGCCCCATGGCAAACCCAATTCACTTCACCCCGAAAAAAGTTGATCCGCGCAAGGAGCTGGAGCGCCGTCTCGAGGCCGCTCCCATGCAACACGCCGAGGCGCTCCTCGTCCTGTTCGACGTCATCGAAGAAGCCCACGATCAAGGTCTGCTCGATCTCCTCCACGGAGCTGTCGGCAGCAAGAATGCCATCGCCGCCAAACTTGCTTACTACGCGAAACAGCCGATGAGCACCCAGGCCATCCGCAATCTCCTCATCCTCGGCGAACTCCTCGGCAGCTTCGACCCAACCGTCCTCGCCGACACCAAGAACCAGGTCCTCGACCGCCGCAAGGACCCTCCCTCCCTCTGGCGCCTCTTCCGCCAGGCCGCCAGTGCCGACGGCCGCCGAGGCATGGGCATGTTCCTGGCCTTCGTCTGCGGAGCAGGGAAGTCAGCCCAGACCTCCGACACCTAGCCCAAGGAGTGGTCATGGCAACAACCTCGGTCCCAGGCGCAGCTCCTTTCGTGCCACAAGAGCGCTCCCTGCCCGCCCTCCAGGAAGCCGTTCAACACTGCCATGGCTGCGACCTCTATCGCAACGCCACCCAGGCAGTCTTCGGTGAACTCGAAGGAAAACCCAAATCCTCCAACGTCCGCGCCGACATCATGATGATCGGCGAACAACCCGGTGACCAGGAAGACAAGCAGGGAAGACCTTTCGTCGGCCCCGCTGGAAAACTCCTCGACCAGTGCCTCGAAGACGCCGGCATCGATCGCAGCAAGGTCTACGTCACCAACACCGTCAAACACTTCAAATGGGAACCCCGCGGCAAACTCCGCATCCATAAGAAACCCCGCATGAAAGAAATCCACGCCTGCCGCCCGTGGCTCGAAGCCGAGATCGAATCCGTCCGTCCGAAACTCATCGTCTGCCTCGGAGCCGTAGCTGCCCAATCCCTCCTCGGCTCCAAATTCAAGATCACCGAATCTCACGGCCAGCTCCAGCATGCCGGAGGCCTGCCGCCCATCATCGCTACCCTCCACCCCTCCGCCATCCTGAGAGCCCAAACCGACGAGGACCGCCATCGCCTCCAGCAGACCCTCGTCCTCGACCTTAAACGACTGATCAGTCAACTAAACCCTTAATTTGCGTCCCGAAACTGGGCTAAACATGTCGCTAAGTGCGCGAAACGGGGCTATAACGCTCTCCTCGGGTACGTTAGATCAAGACGCGAACACCCGTCATTCGATGTCGCTCACCGTATCGTTATTGAAGATAATCTTCATACCGCTGTAGTAGTAAATACCCAAGCTCTGCCAAGCGCTCCGGGAAATCCATCGCGGCCCTCCCCTGGTCGATCGTCTGACCCATCGCAAAAGTCGCGGCACCGGTCGGCGGTGCATCGCGCACCTCGTCAGCAATCTGCTGTTTTACGTCGGGGGTAAGCACTGGTGTGCTTCCTGATGTTTGCTGCGCGCTGTCCAACTACCCCTGCGGTTGCACTTTTCATCGAACTATGACATACGTATAGCAAGGGTTAGCTCGCTCCGCCTACTGCGCCTTATCAGCCACAGAGCGGCTCCTTCTCGATTCTTGGGCTACGAAATAGATCAGGAATCCCGGATTCTCTTGCTGTGTTTTATCAGCATTGCCCATAGCAGGCAGTGGCTGGTGTAGCCCGGACACGCTGATCAGAGCAGGCTTGCAATCCCCACTCGGGTTTCAGGATTTACTCACACCTCTTTTTATTTTTTAGTCTGCGGCGGAATTCTGGTAATAGGTTCTGCAGGAGCAATAGGTGTCCGAAACTTGTGTACCGCCCCGCAAAGATCGTGAAGGTCCCGTATTTCTTATCTATGAATACAGTAGTGATCGCACGCAAGAAGTCAAACGGGGCAGTTGGCGAGTCGGTGTCTTTTGGCTGCTCGCGTGTTGCCTATTCCTGGCTGTCTCCGGCTGCGGAACTACGACAGCGGTATCCCTTATCAACCCTTCCGACATTACACTTCAGGTTGCGCCCGACGCGATAAGTTTCGGCTCTGTGACAGATGGCTCGTCCGCTACGCTTCCGGTAACCCTCACGTCATCGGGGACGGCGGCAGCGACTGTCAGCGCTGCCACGATTTCTGGAGCTGGGTTCAGCGTCTCGGGGGCGACGTTCCCGCTGACGCTCAACCCTCAGCAGACCGTGACCCTCCAGGTGAAGTTCGCCCCCACCGCCACGGGTGCGGCCACCGGAGCGCTGACCATTAGCAGCAACTCTTCGAGCAATCCAACCGCTGTGGTGAGCCTCTCTGGAACCGGTGTCACGGTGGCCACCCCGGCTCTTACTGTTAGCCCCACGAGTGTGGGCTTCGGGGACGTCACGGATGGCTCGTCCTCGACCCTTCCCGTAATCCTTACATCAACGGGAACGGCGGCGGTTACGGTCAATTCTGCGACGATCTCTGGAGCTGGGTTCAGTGTCTCGGGGGGGAGCTTCCCGCTGACGCTCAACCCTCAGCAGACGGTGACGCTCCAGGTGACGTTTGCCCCGACCGGCACGGGTGCGGCGACCGGCACACTGACCGTCAGCAGCAACTCCTCGAGTAATCCAACTGCAACGGTTAGCCTCTCGGGAACTGCCGTCACGGTGGCAACCCCGACTCTTACTGTTAGCCCGATGAGCTTGGGGTTCGGGAACGTCACGGATGGCTCGTCCGCGACGCTTCCAGTAACCCTTACGTCAACAGGGACGGCGGCGGTTACGGTCAACTCTGCGACGATCTCTGGAGCGGGCTTCAGCATCTCAGGGGCGACGTTTCCGCTCACGCTCAACCCTCAGCAGGCGGTGACGCTGCAGGTGAAGTTTGCCCCCACCGCCACGGGTGCGGCTACTGGAACGCTGAGCATTAGCAGCAACTCTTCAAGTAATCCGACCACTACAGTTAACCTCTCGGGCGCCGGCGAAGCAGTTACTACTCCCACGCTGACCGTCAGTACGAGTAGCCTCACATTTGGGAATGTGACAGACGGATCTTCCGAGACGCAAACTATATCGTTGATTTCAACGGGGACGGCGGCTGTCTCGGTCAATTCTGTGACGATCTCTGGAGCGGGGTTCAGCGTCTCAGGGGCGACGTTCCCACTTACGCTCAATCCTCAGCAGACGGTGACGCTCCAGGTGACGTTCAGCCCGACGATTGCTGGAGCGGCTACAGGAGTTCTCACCGTCAACAGCAACTCTTCGACCAATCCAACTACCATGGTCAGTCTTTCAGGGACGGGCACCCCGCAGACGACCCCCACACTGAGGGTGAGCCCCACCAGCCTGGCATTCGGAAGTGTGGCCGATGGCTCGTCCTCGACGCTACTCGTAACGCTTACCTCGACGGGAACGGCTGCCGTCACGATTGGTTCTGCAGCTGTTACGGGAGCTGGGTTCAGTGTCTCGGGGGCGACCTTCCCGCTGACGCTCAATCCTCAGCAGACGGTGACGCTCCAGGTGACGTTTGCCCCGACCGGCACGGGTGCGGCGACCGGCACACTGACCGTCAGCAGCAACTCTTCGAGCAATCCAACTGCTACGGTTAGCCTCTCGGGAACCGGCGTCACCGTGACGACGCCTACGCTTTCCGTTGGTCCCGCTAGCCTGAGCTTCGGGAGTGTGACGGATGGCTTGTCTGCGACCCTTCCGGTAACCCTTACGTCAACGGGAACGGCCGCGGTCACCGTCAGTTCTGCCACGATCTCTGGAGTGGGGTTCAGCGTCTCGGGGGCGACGTTCCCGCTGACGCTCAACCCTCAGCAGGCGGTGACGCTCCAGGTGACGTTTGCCCCCACCGTCACAGGTGCAGTTACCGGTACACTGACCGTCAGCAGCAACTCTTCGAGCAATCCGACCGCTACGGTGAGCCTCTCGGGAACCGGCGCCACTGTGACCACGCCCACTCTTGCTGTTAGCCCCACCGACCTGAGCTTCGGGAATGTCACGACGAATTCTTCCTCAACCCTATCGATTACTCTCAGCTCAACCGGCACGGCCGCCGTCACAGTAGATTCTGTTGCGATCTCCGGCGCGAGCTTCACCCTGTCTGGACCCTCGTTCCCGCTTTCGCTCAACCCTCAGCAGACGGTGACGCTGCAGGTGACGTTTAGCCCCACCACCACGGGCGGCGCTACAGGCACAGTCACCGTCAACAGCAACTCCTCCACCAACCCCACCGTTCTCGTCACTCTCTCAGGCACAGGTCAGGCCGTGACGACGCCGACGCTCACCCTAAGCACCAACAGCCTTGCCTTTGGAAACGTGACGGTCGGCTTGTCGTCGACTCTGCCAGTGACACTGACGTCGACAGGAACCGCCGCGGTCACGATCAACTCTGTAGGAATCGCGGGGGCGGAACTCACTGTTTCTGGGGCGACTTTCCCGCTGACACTGAACCCTCAGCAGGCAGTGACGCTCCAGGTCACGTTTGCCCCCACCGTGGCAGGTGCGACTACCGGAGCCCTGACTATTAACAGCAATTCGTCGACCAACCCGATTGCCACCGTCAGTCTTTCCGGGACAGGCGAGGCAGTGCTTACGCCGATCCTCACAGTCAGCACCTCGAGTCTTGACTTCGGCACCATACTGGATGGCTCTTCCGCCACTTTGCCCGTGACACTGACTTCGACTGGAACAGAGGCAGTCACCATCACTTCTGCGACGATCAGCGGTACGGATTTCACCTTTACCGGAGCTACGTTCCCTGTCACGCTGAACCCTCAGCAATCGGTGACGCTTGAGATTACGTTTGCGCCGACACAAGGCGTAGCCGAGACTGGAACGCTGACCATCAGCAGCAACTCCTCGACCAACCCCACCTCGACTGTCAGTCTCTCGGGAACCGGGCAACACTGGGTCGCGCTTAGCTGGACGGCTCCCAGCAGTTCTCCCGTTCCGGTCGTGGGCTACAACGTGTATCGAGCCACGGGAGGGAGCACGACCTACACGCTGCAAAACACCTCGGTACTTGCGGGAACGACGTATTCCGACACAGCCGTTCAGAGCGGTATGCAATACACCTATTACATAGAGAGTGTCGCGTCTTCGGGGGTTCAGAGCGTTCCATCGCAGTCAGTGAGCATCACCATTCCGTAATGTACGTACCGTATCGCAGGGATGGCTGAAACCGGCACGCAGGCGGCAACTACCTGCGGATAGGACAGGAAATGAAGAGAGTGAACTCTGGCTCGAGCCCTTGTGACATCCCTCTTTGCTCTGACCGCATTCTTTCCATCTTCTAAGCTATTTTATAACGCAGGTTGCTTCATTGCCCCGACGCATTCATGCAACTATCTCGAGTTGCAGCTCGAACGGAAGCAGCGGGCATCTTCCATGTTTTCTTTGGCCACTCTGCCGCCATTTTCTCAGCCTGAAGCATTTGTTCGGTCGACATTCCCTTCACTACATTTTTGCTCATTTGCGATATCTGGTGACTGGCAATTAAATACCACTTGTAGGCATGCATAAGATCCTTGGGATCCGACCTTCGCGTGAAGTAATGCTTAGCTAACTCAAGTTGCGCCGTCGGCACACCCTGTTCAGCGGCTCGCTGGTATCCAGCAAAGACTGACGGAGTTCCCAAATTCTGGCCCGCGCCGACCTTCTCAACGCTGGCGGCAGGCGATTCCAATGCGCTCGTTCGGTTAGCTATCGTGAACAAAAGCTCCACTCGGTTTGAGACGCCAAGTTTGTCATAAATCCGAAATAAATAGTTTTTGACTGTGTGCTCGCTTATACCTAGGTTCCCGGCGATTTGATTATTTGTTAACCCCTGCGCGACGCAGCCAATAACCTCAATCTCCCTTTTGGAGAGATGCTCCAAGGACTGAGCACTTATGGCTAGAGGACTGTGCGAACCGCGTAACGCTTCAATCACCAGGCTCATCTGTTGGCTATTGGCCCAAACCTGACCCTGGTGCACTCGTCGCAGGCACTTGATCAAAGTCTCAATAGAATCCTGCCTGGTTATCACCCCTCGTGCGCCAGAGCGAAATGCTTCTGTGACCGATTCAGGTTTAGAAGAGTTCAGGAACATGACGGCGCGTATGTCCGGATGTGATGCGCGCACTTTTCTCAGGACATCGAAGCCAAGAGAGGCTTGATCATTCAAGTCGGAACTGAGTAGAAGCACATCAATGTTCTGTACGTCCGCCCTTTCCAGTAGCTCATCGGAATCCGAACTGATGACCTCCAATGCGCCGTCACGCCTCAGCGCGTCTGCGAGAAGTTGCGTGTGGATCCTGGTTTGATCAGCTACGAGTAGCCGGATAACCATTTCGAAGTCTTTATCGTGTAGATTCGTGCTCATACGACCTCTTCCTATCTCGAACCGGTCTTTGAGTTCGAGCGGGAGACTCGTTTACCCAAACAGTCTCCGACACGGCTAACAAGGCGTCTACATCGCACATCAGGCCCGCAACTGTTATGAATCTACTTGCACACAATCATCCCGCATGGATAAGTGGCAGCCAATTTTGTTGCATATGCAAGAGTCTCAGCATTAAGTAGATTCTGTCCACAGAATAATGTCACGAAACGTCCCTATCCGTCTATAAATTTATGAGTTAGCGAGCCTCCATGACCGATGATCGAGCCGTTACCTGAGAAGATCTTCTCGGGGTACTTATGCTGCACTGTGGGGCAAAGGCTCCTAGGACCGGGGAGAACTCCTTCGCGGAGGAGGTATACCTCTTGCAGCCATCTGCATCCAGCGGTATCCTCGGTCTCACTTTTAGGCATCTATCGCTGGTTGCTACTTGGCACTTGCCTGAAGGCGGTTTGGTCTAGCTGCCAGAGTAATACAGCTGTCCAGGCTCGTTAGGCGTCGCGGGATATATTTCCGTGTTGGGGTCCGGCTTTCGTTAGTAATTGAAAAACAGTAAAAGGGTCACTAGCAAATGTGACTCGTAGGGCGAAGCTTTGCATGCACTCAGTCTGTCCAGAAATAGCGCCAGCTGATCGAGTGATCGAAGGGCGGCAATGGATGGCGCCTCGGGAAGGGATACTATGAGCACCAGCCCTCAGTTACAGGAGTCCGCGATTTCTGCTGCCGCTGCCGGGATGCATGTCGAACACTGGTATGCAATGCAGACCCGTCCCAGGCGAGAGAAGGTTGTCGTTCAGCGTCTGCGCGATCGAGGCGTGACCACATTTTTCCCAACGGTCACTGAGGTCCATCGCTGGAGCGACCGGATGAAATCCGTCGAAATGCCGTTGTTCAGTTGCTACTTGTTTGTGAAGACGGCCGCTACAAACGAGGATCGCCAGAGGGTTCTCCAGGTCGACAACGTACTTGGGTTTGTCGGGACTGCGGGGCTGGGAACGCCGATTCCAGACGAACAGGTCGACGCCGTTCGAGCCTTGGTAAGTGAGAAGTTGCCTTATTCCTGTCATCCATTTCTAACAACTGGCGAGCGCGTGCGGATTTGCAGTGGCGCGTTGACAGGTCTTGAGGGAATTCTCCTATCGCGCAAGGGAGACCGTAAGTTAGTTATATCAGTCGATGCTATGCAGAGATCTCTGTCTATTCAAATCGATGGGTACGACGTAGAACCAGCTTAGGGATTATTTTTCTCCACCGGCCATTCAGGCAATAACTACTCTTGTGATGAGAAACGCAACTGATCCGGCAAGGCTCTTTGTCGTTAGCCGCGACTCCGCGATGTTGCGTACGCTTCTGTTGATCGGGGCGTCCAACGATTGGCGATTTGAGAGCGCGACCAATGCTTGGGAGGCGATGGAGCGGCTCCAATCCGGGCCGACGCCCGACCTACTGTTGTTGGATCTTCTAAAGGGGGACGATGGCGGTTTGTACATTTTGCGCTGGCTGCATCGACTGCGCCCTGCTTTGCCGATTGTCCTGTTTGGTCATCCGAATGACGTCGGGAAGGAGGAAGAAGCCATTCGCGTGGGCGCAAGGGCCTACCTTGTGAAGCCCGTGAACGAGCGTCACATCGAATTGGTTGTTCGAAAGCATCTTGTGCCGACATACGTAACCAGCGAGACGGATACGTCGAGTGATGAGGTCGAATCCATCGGCGACGGGAGATTTTTTGTTGGAAAGAGCCCGACGATGAAGGCGCTTCGCGTGCAGGCTGCTCTGCTGGCTGAGGCTAATGTCCCGGTGTTGATCCTGGGCGAGAGTGGCAGTGGCAAGGAGACGATAGCCAGGCTGCTCCATAAGCTATCTATTCGCTCTCGATTCGAATTTGCCAAGGTGAATTGCGCCGCGCTACCAAGTGACTTGCTGGAGCGAGAGCTTTTCGGGTATCACCAAGGCGGCGCATGCCTGCCTAGTCAAGCAGGAAAATTGGAGACCTGTACCAAGGGAACAATCCTGCTGGATGAAATCACAGAAATGTCGATGGACCTGCAGCGGAGGCTCTTGCAGGTACTACAGAGCAGGCGATTCACGCGGTCACGAACCTCCACATCCGTAGAGGTAGATGTCCGGATTCTCGCCTCAAGCAGTTGGAAGATGGAGCGCGCCATTTCCGAACATAGACTGCGGGAGGACCTCTACTATCGACTAAACGCTTACGCGATCCATGTTCCCCCACTGCGGGATCGTCGGGAAGAAGTTCCATTCTTATCGCATCATTTCATGCACCGGCTCGCTGAGCAGTACGGTCTCTCGCCCCGCGAGATTTCAATGGAAACGATCGATGCCTGCCAGCAGTATTTGTGGCCGGGCAATCTCCGGGAGTTAGAAGCCTTCGTGACGCGTTATCTTGTGTTGGGCGGGACGGAGATACCCTTCGACGAGAGCCGAACCAAGCTACATGAAGTAAATCGCAGTGCCGACCTTACCTCACCGCAGACTGCTCATTTAGCGGCATTGCCGACAGTACATTCTCGTAGTGTGGCGGCTCCTATGTCGCTTAAGTCTCTCGTGGAGAGCGTTACCTTAGAGGCTGAGAAAAGCGCAATTGCCGCGGCATTGGAGAAGACGAATTGGAATCGGAAAGCGGCGGCGCGCTTGCTGAATGTGAGCTACAGGACACTGCTATACAAAATCGCGCGGTACCAAATGAGAGCATCCGATTCCTCGGTATATCAATTTCCAGGACGCAGTCGGACCAGGCGGAACGGGGTCAGGGTCCGTGCTAACGGACGAACAGATTGAGCCCAGACTGAGAAATATGATTCGACTGACACTCATGCGTCTGCAGTGTGCCGAATCGAGCGCACGCGGACGCAGGGCTAGCCACAACTTGGTCAGCTGAACCAGTGGAATTCAGAGGTGCTGGTCAACGGGTTTGGCGCGTTCCTTGAGTCTTACCCGGGTGACAACCATCGAACGAATCGCCTGATGTGGAAGTCGAAGCACGGGGCTGCACCAGACTCTTGACGTCATTTCCGCACTCTCGACGGCTGCCGACATCTATCGAAGGTTCGCCGCTATAAGCTATCCATTCGCAAGGCCATTGGGGAAATAATCATGCCGGAAGACTTCGAAGATCAGCGGTCAGAACCTATGGATATCCAGAAATACGTGGATGTGATTCGGCGCCGCCACCTCGCGTTCCTGACTGCATTGCTTCTTGTCTGGGCCGCGGTCTGGGGTACCAGCTGGATTCTGCCGCCAACGTATAAGTCGGGTACTCTCATTTTGGTTGAGGCCCCCACAATGCCGAAGGCCTACGTCACACCAAATGTCAACGACGATCTGCAAGACCGACTGCAGAACATCACGCAGCAGATTCTCAGCCGCACTCGACTTCTCCTTATCATTGACAAGTTTGATCTCTATGCCGACAACCATAGCCATCTCACGCCGGACGAAAAAGTCGAGGACATGCGCAAAGACATTGACATTAAGCTCGTCCGTGACCGTGGAGAAGCGGTCACCGCATTCAATATTTACTATTCGGCGCATAGCCCCGAGATTGCCCAGCAGGTGACCAGCGAACTTGCTCGCCTGTTCATCAACCAAAATCTGGAGGTTCGCCAGCAACAGTCCGAAGACACAACGATGTTTCTAAAGGACCAGTTGGAAACGGCGCGCCAGAGTCTTGCTGAACAGGACGCGAAGATCCAGGCATTCAAGGGGTTACACGAAGGCGATTTGCCTGGCCAACAGGCGACGAATCTTCAAATCCTAAGCGGCCTTCAATCACAACTGGAGAACGAGGAGGGAGCTCTTAATACCGCGCAGCAGCAAAAGGTCTATCTCCAGACGCTGATAAATCAATCTCGAACTCTCCAGGGAACATCCCGGACGTCCGATGGTGTTCCGGTGGGGCTAACCGCGATTGACCAGCAACTCGAAACATTAAACGCCCGGCTCACTGAACTTAGCACTCACTATACCGATCAATATCCGGACATCGAGAATCTGAAGAGCCAGATAGCCAAGACGGAAAGGATAAGAGACGAACTCAGCGCTGCCTTAAGAAAAAGGAGCCCACAATGGGAGCCAGCCCTCCGGCGCAGCGGTCTCGCATGATCTTGCAGGGCTCGCACCAAACTCGCCGATGCTGCAACTGCAAGGGCAGTTCCAAGCCGAACAAGCGGAGATTACGAACAGGGAGCAATCGATTGCCAGCTTGAAGAGCCGGATCAGCGACTATCAGGCCCGCTTGAACGATGAACCAGCCACCGAGCAGAAGCTGACCGATTTGACCCGCGGTTACGATCAATCGAAGGCTAATTACGACGACCTGCTGCGAAAAGAAAGTGATTCGCAGATGGCGACGAGCATGGAGAAGATGCAGCAAGGCGAGCGATTCCGCACACTCGATCCGCCTAGTTTGCCGTTGAAACCGGACTTCCCGAACCGGCTAAAATTCTGCGGAATGGGGCTCGGAGCCGGACTAGCGTTAGCCCTCGTGGTGGCGATTGGACTTGAAGTGGTGGACGATCGCCTGCACAGTGAATCGGCGATCAAGGGCTTACTGCCAATGAAAGTTATGGCTGAAATTCCAGAGGTCTTGAACCCATCTGACGTCCGAAGCAACAGGAGAAGGATGTTTTTAGGATGGGCCTTTGCAGCTCTGGTTTTCACGTCTGTCCTCGCGGGCTCCGCATTCAGTTATCTGCATAGTTAGGTTTCAGGGAGCCAATGTACAAGGATTTTTTCAATCTTACGCGCAGCCCGTTCGGCCTAACGCCTGACCCTGCGTTCCTATTCCCGACCGCCCTGCACAATGAGGCGCTCGCAGCGCTCTATTATGGCGTTCGTTACCAAAAGGGATTCGTTGTAGTTACAGGCGAGGCTGGTACCGGGAAGACCCTGCTAATCCGATGCTTACTTCGACTGTTGAAGCAGAGCAACGACGTAGCCTGCGCCTATCTCTTCAACTGTCGGCTATCTCCCATAGAGTTCTTGCAGTACATCCTCGCTGATTTCGGACTTTCTGCTTCTGGCACGAACAAGGCCGAGTTGCTGCGCGACCTGGGCGATTTCGTCATCTCGCGAGGATCAAAGAATTTGACCACCGTTCTCATCGTGGACGAAGCACACCATTTATCCGCGGAAATACTAGAGGAGATCTGCCTCCTGACCAACTTGGAGACATCTGAGGCGAAGTTGCTTCAGGTGATCTTGGTGGGTCAGTCTGGACTGGACGAGAAACTGGATTCAGTGGGCCTTGAACAAGTAAAACAGAGGATCGCTCTGCGCGCGCGGCTTGACCCTTTGGACCGGAATGAGACCAGAGAGTACATCGAACGACGCTTGACCATTGCGGGAATGAACTCTGAGGAGAACACCCCGTTTTCTGATCAGACAACCGCAGCCTTGCACTACTACTCGCGAGGCATCCCGCGCCTGATCAACATCCTTTGCGAGAATAGCCTCATTACTGCATATTCGACGAAGCTGCAAAGCGTAACTCCGGAAATCGTAGAGAAGATAGCGAAGGATCTTCACCTCAATGCTATCCAGTCATCGGACGCACGATCGAGCAATGACCTTGGCGGAATAGATAACCACCGGGCAACGTATGCTCGGTTTGAGCTCTATTCGGTCTCTCACACTTCGAACACGAACGGATTAGATGTCGGGACACCTGACGACATTCAAGAGAGCAAACATGAGCGGACTTTTTGACGCGTTACGCAGATCGGAGGCCGAACGCTCTGGCCTGGATTTGTCTGCATTGTCAGAGCCGACGAAGGTGCTCAGGCTTGCGGAGCTACATGCAACTGCACAAGCAAGAGCTGCAAGGCGATTGGGGCATAGCGATACGACCGGAGCCTATAACGCTGACAAGTCTCATTTGCTGCAAGGTGGGTCACCAACCGCGACGGCCGTTGACGAGCCCGCAGACCCTGAACCGGGGCAGAAGAACAACTACCTAGACCCGTTCAGCCAATTCAAGTCAATAGAGGTCTCGGTTCGTCCTTCCAATCGGCTGGTGTGTCTTACCGATCGTGGAAGTCTCGCCGGTGAAAACTTTCGCTTCCTCGGAGTGCGCCTGCAACATCTCCGACGGGAGCGACCGCTCAAGACGGTGCTGATTACAAGCCCAAGCCCACAAGAGGGAAAGAGCACGATTTCGGCCAACCTGGCCTGCGCTCTCGCTCGAAGAGGCCAACAGAAGATCCTGCTTCTGGAGGGAGACGAAAGGCGCCCGTCCTTGTCGTCGCTCTTCGAGTTGGAGCGGCTTCCGGGAATATGCGACTGCTTGCAGGGCGATCGAAGCCTGTTCGAGAGCATCTACCATCTCGAGGGGCCGGGCTTCTGGATTATGCCTGCAGGCAGTGCTCTGGAGAACCCCCTGGAACTCTTGCAATCCAGGCGATTACCTGGGCTGATGGATCAGCTGGCTACATGGTTTGATTGGATAATCATCGACTCTCCGCCGGTACTGCCTTTGGCGGACACTAGTATCTGGATGCGGGTGGCGGATGGAATCCTTCTTGTGACGCGTCAGGGATCGACCGAGAGGCGGCAGTTAGAGAGAGCTGTCGAAGCGCTTGACCACAAGAAACTGATTGGTGCGGTATTGAACTGCTCGAGGCTTGCGGCTCGCAGCGACTACTACTACTACCGGCCGCAGAACGCAGTCGGCGTCGAATGATGGATCGACAGAATAATTGACTACGATCCCGGCAATTATCGGGCATTCGCCGTATGCGAAGCCGTAATTGCGCACGCATCCCTCAAATGATCGTTCTGGATTAAACGTCTCTTACTGATCCACGAATGAGGACGCAGGATATAAGGAGGCACCATGGCTCTACGACGCTCAGGAACTAGCCCAACCGTATCAGCCCTCCCAGTCGCGACGATAGCGGCTGGCGAATACGGGGTCCTGAAGGAAGAGTCCTTTCGGAGGATCATCGGCATAGAGCGCAAGAGGACGGAACGTTCTGGGCAGCCCTTTCTGCTGATGTTGCTCGAGGCCGGGGATAGCCAGGGCTCAGAAAAGAATCTGATAGCCCTCGACTGTGTGGTGCCGGCTCTGAGGGTATCAAGCAGGGAGACGGATGTCATTGGTTGGTACAAAGAGCGGATTGCACTGGGGGTCATTTTCACCGATCTCGTCGCGCACGAAAAGAATTCAATCCTGAGCACGATGCTAGGCAAGGTAAGTACCACCCTGCAAAGTACGCTAACACCTGAGCAATTCAATCAGGTGAGTGTCTCGTTCCACTACTTTCCCGATGACTGGGATTTAGCCCCTTCTGGTCGTCCAAGCAATCAGACGTTGTACCCTGACCTGCCGAGCCGCGACAACGCCAGACGCTTACTGTTGGTCGGGAAGCGCGCGATCGATGTTGTTGTCGGCTCACTGGCCTTGCTCGCATGCATGCCCCTGGTCGTAATACTTGTGCTCATCATCAAGGTGTCATCCGAGGGCCCTGTATTGTTCAGACAGGAGCGAGTTGGACAAGATGGCAAGCGTTTCACCTTACTCAAATTCAGGTCGATGTATATCAACAATGATCCGACGACCCACCAAGACTACGTAATGAAACTGATTGCGGGCTGCGCGGAGCGTAAAGCATCACCCGAGACAGGCGAGGTCGTGTACAAGCTCACAAACGACCACAGGGTTACGCGAGTAGGGCATTTCTTGCGAAGAACGAGCTTTGACGAACTTCCACAGCTTCTGAACGTTCTCAAAGGGGATATGTCGCTAGTCGGCCCGCGCCCTGCACTTCCCTACGAGGTAGCAGCGTATCAGACGTGGCACCGCCGCAGGATATTGGATGTCAAGCCAGGCATTACCGGATTGTGGCAGGTGACTGGTCGAAGCCGCGTGAAGTTTGATGACATGGTACGGCTCGACCTTCGATATTCAAGCTCATGGTCGCCGATGCTGGACATCAAGATTCTGCTGCTGACCCCCCGTGCAGTACTGATGGGTAGCGGTGCCTACTGATAGCTAATTCCTGAAAATCGTCCTTGGGCCATTCTCACCGCCTGGCCTCCTGGGAGCGGGTTCCATTCAGCATCCTCCATAAATTTCAAATACGCACAAACGGCTCGTTACGAACGATCTCGGCCGATAACAAATATGCAATGCGGATCGCGCGCTGCACATTCCTTAGATAAGAAGCGAGGTTAGTCTAATGCTACAAGTTGGCGTCATTGGTTACGGTTATTGGGGCACCAATGTTGTCCGTAATTTCCACTTATGCCCACAATCCCATGTTGAGGTCGTCTGCGATAGGAATACTAAGATGCTAGAGCGACTCAACCAGTCCTATCCGCAGATTGCGACTACGACGGACTACAACGATGTGCTCACTAACACCAAGATTGATGCTATCGCGATTGTGACGCCAGTATGGGCGCACTACGAACTCGCCAAGCAGGCCTTGTTGAATGGCAAGCACGTATTTGTTGAGAAGCCCTTTACCTGTAACGTTGGGCAAGCGGACGAGTTGATCGACCTGGCAGAATCAAAAGGGCTGCAAATCATGGTTGACCATACGTTTCTTTATACCGGAGCGGTAAGAAAAATCCGCGACTTCATCGAAAACGGAACTTTGGGGAATCTCTATTACTACGACTCAACCAGGGTGAATCTTGGCTTATTTCAACACGACATTAATGTCCTGTGGGATTTAGCCCCACATGATTTGTCGATTATGGATTATCTGATCGATGCAAAGGTCGAAGCCATCTCTGCGACGGGCCAGAAGCACTTGAATGGTCATGAGGACGTCGCGTTTTTGACGGCGTACTTCTCAAACAAGGTGATCGCACACATTAATGTAAATTGGTTGTCACCGGTCAAGATTCGCACCACGTTAATCGGTGGCGAGAAGAAGATGTTGGTGTGGAACGACCTGGAGGTGGATGAAAAGATTCGGGTGTATGACAAGGGTGTCCGGATTCAGAGCAGCAGCGACATATACAACCTGCTTGTCAGTTATCGATCAGGTGATGTATGGGTGCCGCAGGTCAACACCGGTGAAGCGCTCTCCGAAGGAGTGATGCACTTTGTCGATTGTGTTCGCACGGGATCAAGACCAAAGACGGATGGCCACGCAGGTAGGCGCGTAATTCAAATGCTCGAAGCTGCGAGCAAGTCTTTGTTGAATCGAGGAGAGGCGGTCGCATTATGAATGATTTCTTAAGGATCGCGGCAGATGTGAGACTCGGCAAAGACGTGAAACTCGCTGCCTTCATCAATCTCTACGGGTGTGAGATTGGTGACGAGACGAAGATCGGAGCATTCGTCGAAGTTCAAAAGGGCGCCAGGATCGGAAAACGCTGCAAGATTTCCAGTCACAGCTTTATCTGCGAGGGTGTAACGATCGAAGACAATGTGTTTATCGGTCATGGAGTCACTTTCACGAATGATAGGTATCCGCGCGCTGCTAGTTCGCAAGGCGACCTTCTTACAGACGCGGACTGGACGCTGGAACGTACATGCGTTCGGAAGGGGGCCGCTGTTGGTTCCGGTGCCACAATTCTCAGCAATCTTACAATCGGTGAAAATTCTATTGTCAGTGCTGGGAGTGTTGTCACGCGGGACGTGCCCGCCAACAGCATTGTTATTGGAAGCCCCGCCAGAGTTCATCGGTACCTCAGTGTTCAGCAGGACGATTTGAAAACAGGAGGGCTCTCACATGCAGCCAAGTAGAGTTCCATTTGTAGATCTAGCGACCCAGCACCGCGGCCTCGAACGGGAGATGCTTGCAACATTTGGTGAACTGGTGAGGTCAGCTGTCTTCATCGGCGGATACGCGGTAGAGAGATTTGAACAGGAGTTCGCGCAGCTTTGCGGATCCCGCTACTGTATCGGAGTAGGAAGCGGAACTGATGCGCTGCGGTTTGCATTGATTGCCGCCGGTGTGGAGCCAGGAGATGTCGTTATCACCGTGCCGAATACGTTTATCGCTACAACAGAGGCCATTCTGCAAGCCGGCGCAGAGCCTGCGTTTGTTGATGTCAATGAGCGGACCTATACAATGAGCACTAATTCGTTACGGGAATACTTAGAGCAAGAATGCGTCCAGGACGCAGAGGGAAGGCTCCGCACTCGAGCCAGCGGCAAGCGTGTGACGGCCATTGTTCCTGTCCACCTCTATGGGCAAACCGTTGACATGGACCCACTGCTGGATCTCTCTGAGAGATACCATCTTCTGATCGTTGAGGACGCCTGCCAGGCACACGGCGCTGAATATTTTTCAGAGAGGCTCGGTGGATGGAAAAAGGCCGGGTCAATTGGACATGCTGCCGCATTCAGCTTTTATCCGGGGAAAAATCTAGGCGCCTGTGGCGAAGCTGGCGCGGTGACTACCGACAACGACAGGATCGCTCAAACCTGTAAGATGTTGCGCGATCATGGTCAGGTAAAGAAGTATCATCACGAGATCGATGGATACAACGGCAGGCTAGACGCGCTACAGGCAGCGCTGCTAAGTGTGAAGCTGGAACATTTGACAGAGTGGAACAATAAGCGACGCGATATCGCCGCGCATTACAACTCTATGTTGAGCAATATGAGTGAGGACATAATCGTGCCTTATGAACCGCCCTATTCGCGCTCCGTTTATCACCTTTACGTGATGCGTGTGCCAAATAGAGATGCATTGAGAGCAAGTCTCGCAGATGCTGGTGTGGAGACAGGCATTCACTATCCTATTCCCCTCCATTTGCAGGCCGCCTATCGGGAGCGCGATTATGCGAGGGGACGATATGCGGTGACTGAACGTGTTGCATCCGAGATCGTTTCCCTTCCAATGTACCCCGAGTTATCGAGGGAGCAACAGGGTCGAGTTATTGATCTTGTGATGGAGCATATCGGCGCGTTCGCAGCGCTGAATTAGCGATCAGTTCCCACGCCACTGTTGGTACGATGCTAACTCTTTAGATCACGTAGTAAATCAAATCCCCATATCAGGCTTACTGATCACCTATGTGCGGCATCGCCGGAACATTCCACAGTAACAATCGTCCTGCCGATCATCGCGTCTTGCGACGGATGATCAGTTCTGTGAGCCATCGCGGTCCAGATGGCACCGGTACCTATGTTGATGGAAGCGTGGGATTGGGCCACAGCAGGCTCAGTATCATTGATCTTGCTGGCGGGCATCAGCCGATGCAGACATCCGACGGGGAACTGACTATCACCTTCAATGGTGAGATATTCAACTACCTGGAGTTGCGGCACACGCTTCAGCAAAAAGGCTATCACTTCAGCACCCGGTCGGATACCGAAGTCATTCTCCACCTGTTTAGGGAATACGGAACGAGCTGCGTTCATCATATGAATGGACAATGGGCGTTCGCTATATGGGATTCGAGAGCGAAGCAATTATTTCTGTCCCGCGATCGGCTTGGAGTTCGCCCGCTCTTCTATGCCTGGGCTGGGAGGGAATTTGTCTTCGGATCGGAGATTAAGGCGGTTCTTGCCCACCCGGAGATGAGGGCGGAGATTGATTACGAAGCATTGCATCAGGTTTTTCGCTTCTGGTTTCCGCTTGCTCCTCGGACAGCGTTTGCTGGGATTGAACAGCTCCTTCCCGGGCATTCCATGGTGGTCGACGGCCAACGCACGAGCGTATTCAAGTATTGGGATCTGGGCTTCTCCGGTGATGAGGATGCCCCAGATGGATCCGACAAATGGGAAGCGTCTTTGGCGGAGGAGCTCAAGGCGCTGCTGGTTGACGCAGTTCGAATACGTCTGAGAGCCGATGTCCCAGTAGCTGGTTATTTGAGCGGCGGCTTGGATTCGTCGATCATCACGGCACTCGCGCGAGAATGTGTCGGGTCGTCGCTCGAGACCTTCTCTATTGCTTTCGAAGAGCAGAACTTCGATGAGAGTCGCTATCAACTCGAAATGGCGCACGCGCTGGGAACGCAGCATAGAACAATTACCTGCTCGCCAAGCGAAATTGGAGCGGCATTCAAGAAAGTAGTTTGGCACCTGGAGACGCCCGTAATCAGAACGGCGCCTGTGCCGATGTTCATGTTATCCCAATTCGTCCACGATATAGGCTTCAAGGTTGTGCTAACCGGAGAAGGAGCAGACGAGTTCTGGGGAGGGTATGACATCTTCAAGGAGACGAAGGTCAGAGCGTATATTGCGGCACAACCTGAGTCCAAGCTCCGACCGCTGCTATTGAGAAAGCTGTACCCCTACCTGGATGGGCTACAGAAACAGTCGCCAGCTTACTTGCGCACGTTCTTCCATGCAGATCAGCGGGAAGTAAGGGATCCCCTATTTTCTCACTTACCACGATGGCAGTTGACGCACCGCTGCCACCGGCTGTTCTCGGAATCTGTGCGCTCTGCCGTCGACAAGAGCAATCCGTGGTCGGTCATAAGTGATGCTCTCCCATTAGGCTTCGACAAATGGAGTCCTTTTCGACGGGCGCAATATTTAGAAGCCGCATATTTGCTACCTGATTATTTATTGTCGTCTCAGGGGGACCGGGTCGCGATGGCAAACTCGGTCGAAGGCCGTTACCCATTTCTGGATTATCGGCTAGCCGAATTTTCCGCGCGTATTCCGAGTCGCCTGAAAATGAAGGGACTGACCGAAAAATACCTGCTGAAGCGCGCCTTGGGAAGCATAGTTCCCAAGACTATAGTCAAGCGGCCCAAACAGCCCTATCGTGCACCGCAGGCTAATTGCTTGTTTGACGCTAAGACCGGAAAGCCCGCCTGCGAGTATATAGCGGAGATCATGTCCCCAGAGAAGGTTCGCGAGTTTGGCATCTTCGATGCTCCGTCAGTAAAGAAGCTAATCGAGAAGGCCGAGCGCGGAGGCGCGGTGTCGTTCATAGACAACGCGGCATTAGTTGGAATTTTTTCCACCCAGTCCTTAATCGATCAATTCATCACTAACCCTGAGGAAAGGCTTGCGCATGACACCTATAGAACAACAGCTACGACAGTTTGTCATTGAAACGTTCCTGTTCGGCAACGATGATGGCCAGTTTTCCAGCGACGATTCATTCATGGAGAATGGCCTAATTGATTCCATGGGCATTCTCAATCTCGTGACATTTGTTCAGACTGAGTATGGCATTGAAGTTACCGATGCCGAACTGATTCCAGAGATCTGGGACTCCGTGAACCGGATTGCGGCCTTCATCGTTGCGAAGCGGGCGGTGGACCTGTCATTAGCCGACACTTCGTGCGTTGATGAATCCCAAGTTGCACTGAGAGCTTGACGCACTCAACGTGCGAGGTGAAAAGCACCGACGTAGACATTCGCCGATGCTTCACACAGGTTCCACGAATCCGCCGATGAGACTTCATATTGATCGCCTGTTGTCTGTGGGACTTTCCCAAATGGTGCCGCCACGGTGGCTCCAGGCAGACAAATATTGCGTCCCAATTCTGATGTATCACGGAATCAATGAAGCACAGAATGATCGACACCCCTATTTCCAGACCAATACATCCGTATCGGCATTTCGCATGCAGATGCAGATGTTGGCAGATATGGGATACCGCGGCGTGAGTATGGAGAACGCCCCTCACTTCTCTTCCGGAGAAGCCGCACAGCGAGTCGTAATCACCTTCGATGACGGCTACGCTGATTTCTATGACGAGGCTTTACCAATCTTGGCTCGTCATGGATTCACCGCCACCGTGTACGTCATCTCCGGCTTGACAGGTAATCAGCGACTGACAAAGAACGGAAAAAGCTTCATGTCCTGGGGAGAGGTCCGCGAACTCTCACGGTATGGGGTTCAGGTTGGATCGCATACAGTCACTCACGGTCACCTTTCCGGCGCATCAGACTTGCAACTGAACTATGAGTTACGGGCGTCTAAGGAAGCCATTGAGGATCAGATCGGGAGACCTGTCGACTCTTTCTCCTATCCCTATGCTTTTCCCGAGCACGACAAGCAATACATAAAGAGGGTGCGGGAATGCCTGCACACTTATGGGTACAAGAATGCGGTTTCGACAATTGTAGGTTCTGCGAATAATGCGACGGACCCGTTTCTGCTGCCGCGGCTGCCGGTAAACACATCCGATGACCAGTCGTTTCTGCGAGCAAAGCTAAATGGAGGGTACGAGTGGGTGCACACACTGCAGTATGCAAAAAAAGTGATTGCAGCCAGGTTCGCGTGATTGCATCAGACGCGGAGAACTTGGGCTACATCCTCGTAACGCCAGTCAAAGATGAGGAGCGCTATATTGCACGGACGCTTGAATCAGTGGTCACGCAGACGATCCGACCAGCGCGTTGGGTGATCGTTGATGATGGCTCTAGAGACGGGACCCCGGCCATTATTAGAGACTATGTGCGCAGATTTGATTGGATCGAATACCTTCGGATTGACAGGGCGAGCTCGCGTCTGCTGGGTTCGGCGGAAATCAGGGCATTTTCTTCGGGATATGAAACAGTGTGCCACTTAGATCACAGTTATGTGGTGAAGCTTGATGCCGATTTATTGCTCCCGCCCGATTACTTCGAACGAATGCTGAACAAGTTCCACGATGAACGGGGCCTCGGGATAGCTTCAGGCGTCTACCTGGAGGAGCAGCAGGGAGAATGGCAGGCAGTTAAACTGCCAGAGTATCACGCTGCGGGGGCGGCAAAGATGGTCAGAGTTCAATGCTTCAAGGACATTGAAGGATTTCCACTCTTCCCGGGTTGGGACACCGTCGATGAGATTAGAGCATGGTCATGCGGATGGAAAACCGCACATTTTGACGATGTTACGTTTTATCACCTAAAGCCCGAAGGTTCGTCCATGGGACAGTTCAGAACAAATTTCTTTCATGGCGAGGTCTATTACGCGAGCGGTGGCGGCATGCTCTTTTTGTTGGGTAAAGTGTTACGAAGACTTATAAAAGGCAAGCCGATTGTGTTGGGTGGGGTGTTACTGCTGTGCGGATATATCTATGCTGCTATCACTCGGCGACCAAAATTGGTAACACCCCAACAGGCCCAGGCATACAATCGCCGTTTGAACCGGAGACTCACGGGACGGTTCACCTTTAAGCCGCGCTCACTGATGTCGAAGTAAGAGACGAATTCAAAATCATGTGCGGCATATTCGGAATCTATACGCGGCGGGGAGAAGGAGTGAGTGCTGGCCTGATGGAGAAGATGGGCTCAGTCCTTCACCATCGTGGCCCGGACGGTGGTGGGCAATATATATCCGGTCAAATCGGTCTCGGGCATAGGAGGCTGAGTATTATCGATCTGGCAGGCGGCGACCAGCCAATCGCTAATGAAGACAAAACATTGCAAATCATCTTTAACGGAGAGATCTATAACTACATTGAACTGAGAGAAGAGCTTTTGTCGCAGGGTCACAGATTCAGAACTCAGAGCGACACAGAGGTGATCCTGCACGCCTTTGAAGAGTGGGGCACAGCTTGCTTAGAGCGTTTCAATGGTATGTTTGCATTTGCAATTTGGAACAGTGTCGACAAAAGCCTCTTTCTCGCGCGCGATCACCTGGGGGTCAAGCCCCTGTACTATGTCGATCTCGGCCATTGTTTTCTGTTTGCTTCGGAGATCAAAGCTCTGCTCCAAAGCGACCAGTGCCCGCGCGAAGTCGACTTGGAGTCACTCGGTGAGCTATTCACGCTACGTTATGTTCCATCTCCAAAAACGCTATTCGCCGGTATATTCAAGCTGTCCCCAAGTCATTGGATGCTTCTCAACGGCGACGGGATCCGAGTGCAGCGATTCTGGCCCTGGAGGGCACGCGTTGAGGAAGGCAGAAGCGAAGGGGAGCTGATTGAAACCTACCAAGGGCTGGTGGAGGATGCGGTCCGTCTGCAGATGCGCAGTGACGTACCTGTTGGATTGTTCCTCAGCTCAGGGGTGGATTCGGCGTCGCTACTATCTCTGATGCGTCGCCATGCCAACGGACCGATCTACACGTTCACCCTGGGATTTGAGCAGGGATACGCATCGAATGAGACGAACCAGGCACGCGAGCTGGCTCAACGATACGGTGCATCTCATACGGAGCTAATTATCGGGCCAAAGGACTATCGGACCTACTATGAGCGGTATCTGATGGACCTGGAAGAGCCGGTCGGCAATGAAACAGCTGCAGCGTTCTATTTCGTCAGCAAAATGGCGCACGAAAAGGTCAAGGTCGCGCTGACCGGCCAAGGTGCCGATGAACCATGGGCCGGATATCCAAGACACGTCGGAGCTTCGTTGTCGGAGACCTATAGCCGCCTGCCTCGGATCCTGACCGAGAAATTAGCTCTGCCGTTGGTTCTTCGTACAATTCAGAACGAGAAACTGCGTCGGGGCGTGTGTTCCCTTAGCGAGCCTGACAAGCTTCGCCGGTTCATCAAGGTGTATTCGTTCTATAGCTCGGAGATGAAGGCGTGCTTATTCAAGCCGTGGCTCCTGGAGCATATTTCGTCCAATGGTCTCGAAGCGGCGCGTGCACTTAGCCATCTGTATGAAGATGTAAAGGATTTGGATGCTGTTAATCAGATGACGTACATTGATACGCGCGCCAATCTTCCTGATGACCTGTTGATGGTAGCGGATAAAACAGCCATGGCAAATTCTGTAGAGACGCGAGTCCCATTTCTCGATTATCGTCTCATCGAGTTTGTGGAATCACTACCTTCCAAGTTCAAGCTCAGGGGGAGCCAGGGAAAGTATCTTCACAAGAAAGCCGCAGAGAGATGGCTGCCTCACGATGTCGTCTACCGGAAAAAGAAGGGCTTTGCAAACCCAATCGATCAGTGGCTAAGAGGCCAGATGAATGATTTTGTGAGCGATTGTCTCTTGAGCGATAGCAGCGTATCGGCGCGGTATTTCGATAGGCAATACATACGCGACTTAGTTGCTGACCACGAGGCTGGTCGCCAGAACCATTTGCGGCATATATACCTACTGATTTCGTTCGAGATGTGGCATCGACAGTTTATACACGATTGAGAAACAGCCCACGGTGAGCCAAGCGGATCTCTCGATCATTATCGTTAACTGGAACTCAGCGGGATATGTGCGTGCATGTCTCAACAGTATTCGCTCGACGGGGCAGGGTCTGAACCTCGAGGTCATCGTTGTCGATAATGCTTCCTACGATGGATGCAGCGACATGATCAAATTCGAATTTCCTGAGGTTCGATTTATCCAGAGCGAAACGAACACGGGATTCGGTGCAGCAAATAATCGCGGCTTCAAGAGCTCCTCAGGGAAATTCGTCCTTTTCCTCAACCCTGATACTGAAGTATCCGAGGGTGCGATCCAGCGACTTGTTGAAGTGTTGCGGGCAACACCCGATGCGGGTATCGTGGGCGCCAAATTGCTGAACTCTGACGGTACTGTCCAAACTAGCTGCATCCAACGATTCCCCACCATTGTGAACCTGTTATTGGACTCGGAATGGCTTAGAACCCTGATCCCTCGTTGGTCGTTGTGGGGCATGCGGCCGCTCCTGGACGAGCCGGACACAGCAGTCCAGGTAGACGCTATATCAGGTGCTTGTCAAATGGCGCGAAGAGACGTATTTCTGCGGTCAGAGATGTATGACACCTCGTACTTTATGTATGTGGAGGATGTCGACCTCTGCTTTAGAACCAAAAGCCTGGGGCTGAGGAACCTCTATGTTCCTGACGCATTTGTAGTGCATCACGGAGGTAAGAGCAGCGAGGGGCATGCTGAGAGTTGGCGATCCGCCGTCATGATGAGAGAGGCGTGGAAGCGCTATTTTGAGCATCACCGCGGTGTTTCCTATGCGCGGAAGTTTACCGTTGCTGTTGGAATCCAGGCGACTGTTCGGCTGGGACTTATATCGGCCGCGGCGTTGTGCGGACGAGCATTGGGCAGGGGCGGAAAGTTTACAAATGTGAGACAAAAGTGGATCGGAATCCTTCGTTGGGCGCTTGGTCGCGAGGCCTGGGCCAGCCAGATGGGAACAAGTTAGGCAACGGTGTACGCGTTTTTGATTTGACTTATTCCCCAGGAGACAGTCGAGGCATACAACCGTCACCTCGTCCTAATCAACATGCAGATGGACCCAAATATGACTGCTAATGCAGCCGGTATTGCCTTCACCGCGGTGACGGGGCTGGTGATGCTGATCGTGCCGACGCGATATGCTGTCGGCCCCGTGATGTTGCTCTGTTGCTACATGACTATGGGGCAGTCAGTCGACTTTGCAGGGTGCCACTTCAACATGATGCGCATTTTGATGCTGATGGGTTGGGCACGGGTGTTGATACGCGGAGAGGCAAGGAGAATCAAGCTGAATGATCTTGATCGCGTCGTACTAGTATGGACGGCCGTTAGCTGTGTCGCCTATGTGATCCTCTGGCACACTGGCGACGCGATCGTTTACAAGCTGGGTGCGGCCTATGACGTCATTGGGTATTACTTTTTATTCCGGATGCTGCTGCGGAGGCTTGACGACCTCACCTTGGTATTCCGGATCACAGCGGTACTTTTGGTTCCCCTGGCAGGATTTATCGTTCTAGAGAAGTTCACGGGCAGAAACATGTTTTCTGTGTTTGGCGGAGTAAGCCCGGTCACAATGGTTCGCGACGGCGTGCTCCGGTGCAGCGGCCCCTTTTCGCATCCCATTCTGGCAGGAACCTTTGGAGCGACCGTCATGCCACTGGTCTCATCGTTATGGCTCGGAGGTGGAACCAACCGAGTCCTGGCCGTTTGCGGTGTCGCTTCCACCATCATCATTACGGTTGCATCGGGTTCTAGCGGCCCAGTGTTTGCGTTGGTGGCGGCCGTCTTTGCGCTATGTCTGTGGCCGATGCGGAACAAGATGCGACTCATCCGAAGAGGAATCGTGACGGGGTTGGTTTGCTGTCAGGCTGTGATGAAAGCACCAGTGTGGTTCCTTTTGGCACGCGTTGATGTGTTTTCGGGATCCACTGGCTATCACAGGGCAATGCTAATCGATGGAGCGTTTCGCCATTTGGGAGACTGGTGGCTGGTCGGCACAAAGTCCACCCTCGCGTGGGCTGACGACGAAATGGGATTGTTCGACGTAACGAATCAATACCTCCTCGTCGGAGCCGATGGGGGAGTAGTCTCCATGTTGCTTTTCATCTGGATCATCGTCTGGGCATTCCGATACGTGGGCCTTGCTAGACGCTCAATGGCCAAGGTTGGACAATCACTGGCAAAGCAAGGTGTGGTGTGGGCCCTGGGAGTATCGTTGTTTGCGCATGTAGTCTCTTACGTCAGTGTGTCGTATTTTGATCAGAATTTTGTCAACTGGTATCTCCTTCTCGCGGCGATTGCAACGGTCCGGGACCAGTTCACTCTCGCCGGAGCGGCGCCAGGGACCAAGGCAATACACGTAGAGGAGAAAAGGGCCGAGGAATGCGAGGAAGATGAGTTGGTAACAGTTGGGGCAGGGAACTCCATATGGTGGAGCAAGCGAGCGGCGCCCTCTTTTTCCTGATTTGCCCATAAGGACAAGCTCGTGAACCTTGGAAACACAATGTCTCCCTCAGCATTTGCCACGCTAGTTCAAGATCCAAAGATCGTCGACACGACGGAGCACGTCAGCGTATCCGTGGTGAACGACCTTCGAGATGTGGAGGCTCTGCGCGCGGAGTGGAGCGCCCTGCAGTGGCATCCGAATTCGGATATAGATTTCTATATCAATGTAGTGCGCAGCTGGAGTGACCGTTGCAAGCCATATATTTTGGCGATCCGCCGCGGCGGCACCGTGGAGGCAATTCTCGTGGGTCGGGACGAAACTGTCCAAATAGACTGCGCATTTGGCTATAAGAGTCTTTTCAGAGTAGGGGCGCGGCAGTTGACATTTATTTATGGCGGGATGCTAGGACAATATTCACCGAAGACTTGTATGGCTATTCTTAGTGCGATTCGCGCGACCCTCGATCGTGGGGAGAGAGATCTGGTGGAATTCCACTTTATCAGGGACGATTCCACCCTCTACCCCATGCTTGTGGGCAAAAAGCAATCAACACTGCATGCACAGGCGCACTACAGCACAGAACTGGGAACCGAAGATACGAGGGATGTTTATTGCAGGATGTCTGCGAAGAGACGCAACGCTCTGCGGTCTCAACAAAAGAAGCTTATGCGCGATTTCCGCGAAGAAGTGTGGATTCACGGCTATCGGCATCCGGAAGAGATCTCTAATGCCTTAATAGATGTAGAAAGCATTGCGAGCAGAACCTACCATCGATCCCTGGGCTTTGGATATGACGGGAGCGAGGAGCTTCGACAGAGACTGATTGCCGAGGCTGAGCGAGGGCGCCTCCGCGTGTACTTGCTTTATCTTGCAAGCCGTCCGATAGCCTTTTGGATCGCGACAGCCTATAAAGGAGTTCTTTATAGCGATTTCATGGGATACGATCCGGAACTGGCAAAGTATTCACCTGGAATGTATCTGACTGTGAAGACGCTTGAGGGCATGTCACGCAGCGAGGTCGATCAAGCGATCTGGAAGATCGATTGGGGGCTGGGCGACGCGCAATACAAACAAGTGCTCGGTACTGACAAATGGACTGAAGACCAGGTGAGACTATTTGGCAGAACGCCTCGAGGCTTCTTGCTCAGGCTGACTGTGGTTCCCATGGATGTGTTGAGCGCGCAGTTGAAGAGGGTTCTCGCTCGTTCCGGCATGCTTCAAAGGATCAAGACGAAATGGAGACAGCGTCGCATGGGCGTCGAAGCGCAAGCTCCGCCCTCGGTCCAATGAACACGTTGTCACGCGAATGCAAAGCAAATACAAAACTGCCGATTGATTATCAATAGGCAGCAGGAAAGGATTCAGTGTACGACTGCGGAAGGCACACCCGATGGGCTTGCCGGCGCCTGCGAGGTACCGGCAATCTGAAATGCACCTCGATCCCATGTTCCGTTAGCGCCGCGGGTCGTTCCGAGAAGGTCGGTTCCGTTGCCTGAAGCCAGCGTGTTTGTATTAAATCCAGGACTCGTATCCGATGAAAGCCGAAAATCATAGGCGGTAGCGCTAACGAAGGGTGCCGAGGAAGTCGAGTATTGGACATTGGATTCCGGGTCATTCGCCGCGTCTGGGCTGTTGAAGTACGCATTGTAGGAGTTCGTAATCGACGTGCAGGTTGGGTCGCCAGATGGGCTGTCCGGGCAGGAGTTATTGATGACCAGCACACCCGCGCCGATATTGCTGAAAAGGTTGTTCTGCACATAGACAGCATTCATCGGATTCTGATAACCACCGTCACCCAAGACCACTCCGATATAACTGTTACAGCTGCTGGGGAAATTATAAAAAGTGTTGTTGAACACATAAAGAGCCCCTGTCCATGCGGAATCAAAGAGGTAGATGAACCCTGCGACTCCCGGATTCCCATCGCCGCGGCTTACGGCAGCACAGCTTGTTTCAAATACCACGTTGCCGTAAACGTACCACGGCCCAAAGCCACCATTGCCGGTGTTCCAATCGCCAGCCGCAGCCGGAGCAATGATTGCAGTGCCATTGATGTCTTGCCAGTAGTTATATGCAAACGTGAGATTCTTAAGTCCCTCATGACACGAGCAGCCTTCGGCATGGGCAGAAGGGTCCGAAAAGTTTCTCGCAAAGTAGTTCGATTGAACGAGGATATTTGCTCCCGACCCGTAGTTTCCTCGCGGCGTGCTCGAACAGGTTGGAGGAGGTCCGGCCGCGGAGCACGTATACTGGCCTCCGCCCATAAACAAGATAGTTCCTCCGGTGTCATGAATGTAGTTGTATTGAATCGTCGTGTCGTGGCTTCCCCACATACTCGACAATCCCTGTTCTCGGCAGCCCGACGCTGTGGTTGTATGCGAGCCATTTACGTCAACATATTGAATCGTGATGTTGTGCACAGGCAATACAGCGGTATTCGAATTGTCCCCGAAGTCAATGTCAGCGTTGCAGGCTACTTTTGAAGAATTATTGACCAGGAAGCCGTAACTTGCCTCCGTTGTCCAATCTGTCTCCGGAAGGCCAGACGTGGTTTGACGATACGATCCGTCAATGACGTAATAATCGCTTTGGAAAGTAAAAATGTCTCCGACAGCTGAAGTGTCCGCTGTATCAAAGACCGCCTGCAATTGGTAAGAATTGCTCCACCCGGTATCTGTACCATGGTTGGTGCTCGTAGGAGCCTTGACCGTAATAACAGTTGTTCCAGAATCGGGATCATTGAACAAATGCCCGTGATACGTGCCGCCCGCTACCCAATAGGTAGCGCCCCGAGTCAGCGTTTGCGGAAGGTCGGTGTAAGCGTTGTTCCAATCCGCTCCGGTCTGGGTTCCTCCAGTTGCTCCCGCGCGAACGTAGCAGTTTCCAGTGCCGTCGCAGCCTGGCGTTGCCGCAACACAGTGAATGCTGCTTGCAAGAATGAAGAGAAGCGTTATCGACGTCGCAATGCCGCTCAAGGTATTTTTCTTGTCGCTCAAGGGGGGCCCCCAGTTTGACAGATCTTTGGTACTGCGCTGATTGCGGTGTCGGCAACCAGGTTCAACCGATCAAGTTGCCGGACAGCTAGAATTTACTACAAAACGTGCAAGCAAAGCTTCAGCAACTCGATTTCTATCAGTTTTGATCGTAGCCGCATCGGCAAAATTAGCTGATCCCGGTTGTAGATTGCCAAGTCTCCCAACTACCATCCGGCGCATTCCACTCGCACCGCGACGGCTTGCTAAAGGGTGCCTCACATTATGCAGCGTGGCAATTCAGGTGCCAACTGAGCTGTGACTATAGCCAGCGAGATTTGCCGAATGGGTGAAACGATGACGACTGCAGCAACGATTTCAGCGATAGTGCCAACTTACAATCAACGGGATTGCCTTGTCTTTTCGGTCAACAGCATACTCAATCAAACCTATCCCGTACTCGAAGTGATTGTTGTGGACGATGGCTCAACCGACGGTACCGGTGACACCGTAGAGCAGCAAAAGGCTGGTAGCCAGGACTGGCGTGAGCGGGTTCGATACATTTATCAGCCCAATCAGGGGCAGAGCGTAGCAAACAATACCGGAATAGCCGAAGCTCGGGGTGAGTGGATCGCTTTCAATGCCAGTGATGATCTCTGGCTTCCAACGAAGCTTGAATTGCAGATGCGAGCCCTGGAGAAATGTGGCGCGCAATACGGATTTTGCTTCTCTGACGCATGGTTTATCAATAATCCGCACATGAAGACGAGCGTGTTCGAGTCTTCAGGGAAGATAAGTCGGCACACCTTTGGAACAGTCGCGAATCCAGCACAACTAGTTGCGTTGGGTAAGCACCCAATCTGGATGCAGACGGCTATCGCACGAAAAGATATCGTCCTGCAGATCGGGGGATGGGACCCCAATCTTCGTTATTTCGATGACTTCGATCTAATCTTCCGATTTGCGCAGGCAACCGCATTCTGCTTTGTAGGTATTCCTCTGGTGTTGATTGATCGCTCGCCTGTTGAAGAATCCGCTTTCGGTCATGCCAGAGACTGGCATAAGGAAGAGTTTCGTCTTCGCATGGAGCAAGCCTGCCAGGAAAAGCACTTCATGAAGAATCAATCCCTGTCCAAAAATCTTCGAGCAATCTTTCGTCGCAACCTTCATAACGTACATAAGGCATGGGCCAATTTGCATATCGAGCATGGAGACTTTCCCCGTGCCCAGGAATCGCTCGCGAAAGCCGCAACGTATGGACCTTCTATGATGCAAATTACGAAGGCCGTCGGGATCCGATTCATGCCGTCTTTGTTGCGCAGTGCTGTGGCCCGCGATCGAAGAAAGGCCATTCGCCACGATCAGTCGCAACGCTTTGCAGACCAGAACGTCGGCTTGATCTAGTTGATCTGCTCTGGCGAGATCGCACATTGGTGTACCCCCTTACGTTAGAGACGAGAGTTGCATATGGTTATTGACCACATTGGCATTGTCGTTAAGTCGATTGAAGACGGGATGAGGCAGTGGGGAGAGTTGTTTGGCTACCGCCAGGCGTCTGATGTTATCGAAAACAGCCGGCAGAACGTGAAGGTCGTATTTCTTGATAAGGCAGATTCGATCATTGTGAAACTGATCGAACCGGCCACAGAAGATTCTCCAATCTCTGCATACGCCCGCAGAGGAGGCGGCCTGCATCACTTATGCTTTCGCTGTGATGACCTGAATCTCCAGATTCCCCTCCTGCGCGCCCAGGGCGCACGGCTTATCGTTCCTCCTGAGCCCGGTGAGGCATTCAATGGCAGCAAGATCGCGTTCCTCGTCGCCTGCAATAGCCTCAATATAGAGCTAATCGACACGGATGAGAAATGTACGTTTCTGCGTAACTCCTGGCACAGTGACTCGTAGCGTGAAACGGCACAATACTGGGACCCTGGACATGTTTCCTTCTGACCATTACGACGTCCTTCAATCTGATTTCGAGCGTGACCAGAGCGTGATCGATGAAATTTAACTCCCGGAATGTATCCATAAGCCCGAAAGCCAAGCTGGGGCAAGGTGTCCGCGTCGGTGATCACACCGTTATCTATGACAACGTTGTGATTGGTGATAACACAATCATCTGCAACAACTGTGTAATAGGCGAACCTTTGAATGCGTATTATCGCGATGAAAGCTACGAGAATCCTGCGACCGTGATCGGTCCAGACTCCATCATCAGAAGCCACTCGATAATCTATGCCGACTGCCAGATTGGCGAAGCTTTTTCCTGTGGCCATAATGCACTGATCCGGGAGAAGTGCGTCATCGGCGATCACTGTTCTGTAGGCAGCATGGCAGACCTTGAGGGAGAGGTAACCGTCGGAAACTATTCAAGGATTCACAGCAGTGTTCATATCTCTCAATGGTCTGTGATTGGTTCATATTGCTGGATCTCTCCATTTGTCGTCATGACTCACGACCCCTACCCCCCCTCGAATGATTGGAAGGGGTCGTCTATTGGCGACTACACACAAGTGGCTGTCAACGCGGTCATTTTGCCAGGAAACCAAATTGGAAAGAACTGCGTGATAGGCGCAGGTGTCGTGGTCAATAAGAGCCTGAAGGACTATTCACTGGTCGTTGCCGCATCGTCGAGAATCGTCGACGTCAGGAAGTACATAGTGATGGGCAAGGGCCGCGTTTACCCATGGATGAATCGGTTCGAACGGGGTATGCCGTGGGAGGGAATTGGCTATGAAGCCTGGCTCAAGCAAACAGGAGTCACAGAACAACCGTGAGTAATCCCAGATAGGATGTTCCACTCTCCCGAGCCAGATGCACATCTGCTGCAATGGTGAGAGCCATCCAGAAGCCCCAACTATGAAATCTATCTTTCGCGCGACGGCGATCCTCAGTGGTAGCTCAGTCATCACCATTCTCGTAGGGCTAGTCTCTGCGAAGCTAATGGCGGTGCTTCTCCAGCCGGCTGGTTACGGATACTACGGCCTCATACAGAGTCTCGTTGCCGTGGCAACCCTTCTTACCGGAATGGGTCTGGCCACAGGACTTGTTCGTCAAGGGGCGAGCGCTGCTTCACGTAACGACGAAGAGGCAATTACCAGCTTGCGTAATGGAGCGTGGGCATTATTTTGGGCCATGGGCGTTGTCTCCATGGCTGCGCTAATCCTATTGCGAGGCCCACTGAGCCGGCTATGCGGAGTGAACCAATCCAACCCGTTCACAATACCGATGATTGGGCTGGCGATTCTGTTCACCATAGGGACGAATATCCAGACCGGTATGTTGAATATGTATCACCGTGTAGAGGCTTTAGGAACCTACGCTGTGGTCAATTCTGTGGTGTGTTCGGCAGTCGCGGTCGCCGCAGTTCTAATTTGGCATGTCAGGGGAGTACTAGTGGCTGTTGTAGTCGGGGCCGTCGCCAGTTGGAGTGTCTCAAAGATCATGCTTCACCGCCATGTCGGTGGGTCGGTCACGCGGTTCTTCCGGAAGGAGACACTGGCAGCTGCCTGGTCGCTTGCCCAATTTGGCGGACCCTTCACCGTTAGCACGATGGTGGGGACGGGAGTCCAATTGGCGTTGCCGATTGTGATTTTCCACCTGTTGGGTACCGAAAGTGTCGGCTATTACAAGGCCTCGGCAGCGGTCGCTGTAGGCTATCTGGGCTTTCTGGTAACAGCCATGGGGCAGGATTACTTTCCGCGTTTGTCCGCTGTAAAGGATGATCCGAAGGCTTTAGTGGAGCTCATTAACGAACAACATCGCCTGGTGATGCTCCTCTCGATACCGATTATTCTCGTAACTCTCGCGTTGGTGCCCTACCTGATCCCTTTGGTTTACTCACGCAAGTTTTACCCAGCCGTGGCAATTCTCGAATGGCAGCTCATCGGAGACATCTTCAAGTTTTCGAGTTGGACCATGTCGTATGCCATCCTGGCGCGCTGCAAGACGTCCATTTATTTTTTTACCGAATCAATTGGGGGTGTCACCACACTGATTACTACTTGGCTTGGAGTGCGGCTGTTCGGTCTGCCTGGGCTGGGCATCGCATCCCTCCTGATGTTTGTCATTTACTACGGGTTGACGTGGGTTGTGATTCGTAGGGAAGTGCCTCTGGTTTGGACTGCCTCGAATAAAAAGATGTTGGCGCTTGCTGTGCTGGCAGCAGCAATCATCAGGGCTCTGCCAAGCACTCGATTCGGTGCATTCAGGACTCCCGTCGCGCTTGCGCTTGCTGCTGCGGCAACAATTTTCAGCGGGGTTGTGCTCTACCGTCAATATCTGAAAGGGAAGGGCCCCGACCAGGTGGTTGCGTTGGCGAATACCAGCGAACAGGAGACAGTTTCAATTGTATGAACTGGCGGATGCAGACACCGAAAGATTGAACTATGCCATTGACTTCCCCTTCATCGAGCTGGACCCTTGTAGCTGCTGTCAACAATAAGCGTGTTTTGGAAGACACTCTTTTGCGATCCCCTGATGTGGCTTCATGCCCACATATTTTGCTTCAGCAGGGTTTCAGTTCTGCGGGAGCTGCTTATAACAACGCTCTAGCAAAAACGACTACGGACATCGCAGTCTTCGCCCATCAGGATGTCTATTTACCTGAAGGATGGAAGAGCCGTCTTGACAGGGTCTTGAATCAATTGACGCTCACGCATCCTACATGGGGGGTACTCGGCGTCTTTGGAATCACAAGTGGAGTTGAGCCCGAACCATTCGGCCATTGTTACTCGACTGGTCTCAGACGTGTCTTGGGACGCCCGTTCGATCAACCACGCGAGGCGCAAACATTGGACGAATTATTGCTAATCGTCCGGGTCAGCGCGGGTCTCTGGTTTGACGAGAGTCTGCCTGGCTTCCATCTTTATGGCGCAGATATCTGTCTGCAGGCACGCCAGGCTGGCTTCGCTTCTTACATCATTCCGGCATTTTGCATTCACAATAGCAACGGCGTGAGATATCTTGGCCAGGACTATTGGAGATCGTACTGGTACATGAGGCGTAAGTGGTGGGCCACTCTTCCGGTCAATACATGCTGCTCGTTAGTTTCACGTTCAATAGTTCCTTTCATGACACAAACCTTATCTGACCTAAGGCGACGGGTGTTGGGGAAATCAAGAGTTGGTAGCCGATGTGATGATGTGGAGCAGTTGTACCGATCCTTGTCTCCCGATAGGGAGAATTTTTTGATGACTCAATCGTCTGCAGATGCCAATGTCTGAGGAGAGCACCGTGCAGGTCCTTTTATTGGGCGCCGGATTCGGCACCGGCAACATGGGCGTCGGAGCCCTCACCGCGGGTGCGGTTAGGCTCTTCCGCGCTCATGGCCGACAAACGAAAGTCTCTCTGCTCGACTATGGCACGGAGAACGATGTGTGCACTACAGAGCCCGAGGGGAACGAGTTGTTGATTCCCATTGTTGCAATGCGTTGGTCATGGAGGCTGTATTTAGGCAATAACATTTTGGTTCTTCTGGCACTTGCGGCAGTCGCACGATCCTCTGGATCTCGGAAAGTTCGGGATTGGATTATTTCGCGGAATAAGTGCCTGCGCCAAATTTGCGAAGTAGATATTGCAGCTGCACTCTCTGGTGGCGACAGCTTTAGCGATATTTACGGTCTGGGTAGGCTAATGTACGTATGCCTGCCGCAATTGCTGGTTCTTTTATTGAACAAGCGACTGATTCTACTACCGCAAACCATTGGCCCGTTCTCCGGAAGATTCTCTCGCTGGACTGCGCGCAGTATCGTGCGCAGGTCGGAGCGGGTGTACGCAAGAGACTATGGTGGGCTCGATGTGATCAGGAATCTCATCGGACATGAGTTTGTGAGCAGCCAGCATCGCTTTTGTTACGACCTGGGCTTTTTATTGCAGCCACGGCGCCCGGACAGACTGGAGATTGCTGGACTTAGGGAGCCTGGGTCCAGAAACCGGCCGCTAGTTGGTTTCAATATCAGTGGGTTGCTGTGGACGACTGCAGGCCGGCATAAAGATAATTTCAATCTGAGATCAGACTACCAACAGACTGTGCGCGCGGTAGTCAAGACACTTATTAACAGTCATGACACGCAGGTGCTTCTCGTACCTCATGTGTTAGGCACGGAGGCTGGCTCAGAAAGTGATGTTCTCGCCTGCGAGGAGTTGTTCGGCGAATTGAACAGGCAGCATGAAGGCTCATTGGGTATTGTGCGGTCGAATATGGACCAGGCCGAGATCAAGTATCTAATCGGGTCGTGCGACTTCTTCATCGGCTCACGGATGCACGCATGCATCGCTGCTTTATCGCAGGAGATTCCGGCGGTTTCGATAGCCTACAGCAAGAAATTCATAGGGGTTCTCGATGGTATTGGCGTGCCAATGCTAGTTGCGGATGCTCGCGATCTGACGAGTAGCGAAATTGTAGCTCTCATTGAAAATGCATTTGCGGAACGTGATGTGCTTGCTCGCCAACTATCTCAGCGCATGCCGTATATCCAGTCGACGGTGCACGCTCTATGCGACGACATTCCAGGCATGGAATTGCCGGCGATGTACAAGGCTGCGCCGGCCTTCTCTGGCGTCTGACGCGTCGGATCCGACTGTAGAGTAACGGTCTGAATAAGGAGATGACCAGATGAATACGTGCATGGTTGCCTATACGTTTTATGAGGGAGACAACCGTGTGATGAGATACGCCGAGGCGCTCGCGGCGCGCGGCGATCATGTGGATGTAATCGCCGTTGCCAAACATGGTCAGCAAAAGTTCGAAGTTATCAATGGAGTTCGGATATTCCGCCTTCAGACAAGGCGCAAAGATGAAAGAAATGCAATCACCCATTTGCTGCGCGTGCTGAAGTTTCTGTTCAGCGCAACCTTGTTCGTAGCGGGCAAACACCTGCACCGTCGGTACGAAATCGTACATGTTCATTCTGTGCCGGATTTTTTGGTCATCGCCGCGTTGCTGCCGCGCATATCCGGAGCACGCGTGATTCTCGATATTCATGATTTATCGCCGGAGTTGTATGCGGCGAAGTTTGGGTCCACGTCATCATCATTGACTTTCAGAGCTTTGCACTTGGTCGAGCAGATGTCAGCGTCGTTTGCGCACCATGTCATCGCGGCGAATCATATTTGGTATAAGCGCCTCGTCGATAGGTCAATTGATGCGTCCAAGTGCTCGGTCTTCATGAACTATCCAGATCCAGCCATTTTTTCACCGCGTGGGCGCAAGCGCATAGATCACAACATCCTTCTGCTTTATCCTGGAACGCTGAATTGGCATCAGGGTCTGGATATCGCGATTCTTGCGTTCGCGATGATTGCGGACGACTTTCCCGAGAGCGAATTTCATATTTACGGTGAAGGGCCGGAGAAAGAGAACCTGGTTCGGCTTACGACCCAGCTAGAGATCGAGACGAGGGTTGTGTTTCACGCTCCGCTTTCGCTCCGCGAGATCGCAGTAGTCGCCGAGAACTGCGACCTCGGTGTGATTCCAAAGCGCAACGACGGATTTGGAGATGAGGCATTCAGCACGAAGAGTCTGGAGTTCATGATGCTCGGGGTACCGATCATCATTGCGGATACCACTGTTGATAAGTACTACTTCGATGATGAAGTAGTTACATTCTTTCGGAGCGGGGACGTCGCCGACTTGGCGAGGTGTATTCGCCGCTTAATTGAAGATAAGTTGTCGCGAATCGAGCAGGCGAACCGGGCACGCTTGTTCGTTGAGAGTTATAGATGGGATGAGAAGCAGGGTGACTACTTGCGATTAGTCGACCAGCTTGTGGGAGTTGAGCAGGCAGACTACGTTTCAGTTGGATAGTTTCTGTAACAGAGGTTAGCAACAACTCGCACACAGGAAACATGAGATACCGAAAGCTGGGTCGCACACAATTCGAATTGAGTGAAGTCGGTTTCGGATGCTGGGGAATCGGTGGAACGTCCTGGATCGGAGCTGATGATAAAGATTCTCTTGAAGCTTTGAAGCATGCGCGCGACCTCGGTATCAATTTCTTTGATACGGCACTGGTATACGGAGCCGGCCGCAGTGAGCGATTGCTGGAGAAAAGCTTTGGAAGAAGCACTGATGTCGTCATCTCAACCAAGATTCCACCTAAGAACTGGCAGTGGCCCGCAAGGTCCGGGGTTCCGTTATCGGAAGCCTTTCCAAGAAAGCATGTCGAGAAGTGCTTGAAAGAAAGTCGAAAAAACCTCAAGCGAGACTCTATTGATCTTCTGAAGTTTCATGTGTGGTTGGATGAGTGGGCCGGCGACGCGGATTGGCTTGAGACCGTAGTTTGGCTCAAGCGGAGTGGCCGAGTTCGTTTCGTGGGCATCTCGATTAACGACCACGAGCCGGAGAATGTACTGCGTGCTCTGGGGACTGGGCTGATCGATGTCGTTCAGGTCATTTACAACATCTTTGACCAGTCGCCTGAGGACAAATTATTTCCCTACTGCCAGCAGCATGATATTGGCGTAGTTGCACGGGTTCCATTCGACGAGGGAAGTTTGGCGAACAAGATTCACCCTGACACTACATTCCCTCCAAATGATTTCCGTAACCGTTACTTCGCAGGAGATCGAAAAACAGAGGTGTGGCAAAAGGTGCAGGCGATTTGTAAGGACGCCGGGATTGAAATGAGAGAGCTGCCGGCGCTTGCACTTGGATTTTGCCTGTCACATGAGGCAGTCGCGAGCGTGATTCCCGGTATGCGCAGTGCAGAACACGTACGCAGCAATGCGGCCATCGCTGATAGAGAGCCGCTGCCCCAGGAATTGATTGCGATACTTCGTGGTCATCGTTGGTTGAGAAATTTTTACTCTGCTTAGTTGAAGGCTACCAGTGGAGACGCGTCTCTGATTCGAGGATTCTGGTGTCCCTCGAGTGCAAACGAGAGGCGTAGTTTCACTGCGGCCAGGGCGTCCTCCTCAATCCGGTCGAATGGGGGCAGATCCTGATCGACCGGGCTTATAGAAATTGCGTGAAGGAGATGAGATCAAAATGTCAAACCTCAATTACAAAAGTGGACTGAGGGTCCTCGGTTCCTATCTGTGTGTGCTTGTCTGTCTGGTCATTGGAAGCGCTGCAAACGCACAATCTCTCGTCTCGATAGCAGTAACGCCGACGAATCCAGCGCTGGGCGCGGGGGGAACGCAGCAGTTTACGGCGATGGGTACGATGAGTGACGGGAGCACGCAGAACCTGACCAGTTCTGCGACGTGGAGTTCGAGCAACACGACAGTGGCGACGATCAGCACCACGGGGCTGGCCACCGCGGTTGCCACCGGAAGCACGATGATCACGGCAGTCTCAGGAGCGATCAGCGGATCGGCGACGCTATCGGTTCCCAGCGGAGGTTTCCCCTGGATTCCGTATGACATGTGGATAGACTTTGAGCAGGGAACTCTGGGCTCCGAAGTCACGACCGCTGGACTGGTGGCATCAACCCATGGAGCCGCGGGGAGCTGGTCGATCACCGATCCCAACAGCCTGTTGAGCATCCAGGCTTCGGCCGAAGACACAGGCCACGCGGCGACCGGCGACACAGGCACCCGCGGCATGGCCTGCAACCTGAACGGCGGCAACGCTGGATATGTTGAGTGGACCCCGCCATCAAACCTCAGCTCTTTCTCGATTGGGTTGTGGTACAAGACCGGAAAAGCAGTGGCATGGTCGGGAGGCCCGGTGCTCGTCCGGCTCTTTAACAACGCCTACGGGCCGGTTCTGTATTTGACCGATCAGGACTCGCCCTACACCAACCAGCGGCAGATCGACGTCAATCCGTGGAATCAGCCGGTGACCGGCGTAACCGACAACACCTGGTACTGGATCACGCTGAAGTGGACCCAGAACGGCCCAGGCTCGATGAGCGTCTATGACACGTCGCTGAACCTGATCGGCACGTCCACCTTCACTGATACGACCAATGTTCCGGTGCAGACCATCGCGCTCGGCAACCAGGGTTCAGTCGCCGAACCAGGCGCCACCTCCGCCTTCGATGACCTCATCGTTGACTACTCCCACGCTAACTTCCCCCTCCTGCCCGCCATCCCAGAGGCAACATCCCTCGTGTCGATCGCGGTTACACCTGCCTCGGGTTCGGTTTACACAGGTGCGACGCTGCAATATACAGCTACAGGCACATTGAGCAACGGGAGCACTGAGAATCTTACGAACTCCGTCGCGTGGACCTCAAACAATATCAATGATGCGACGGTCAGCGGCTCTGGATTAGCCACAGGTGTCGCATCAGGATCAGCGACGATTCGTGCGACCTCGGGTCTCCTCAGTGGATCTGCAAGTCTTACGGTCACCGCGCCTCCCGTTCTGACGTCGATTGCTGTTACACCTTCGAGTCCATCGGTCTCGGTCGGCTCAACCCAGCAATTCACTGCTACGGGGACCTATAGCGACAGCAGCACTCAGAACATTACAAGTTCCGTGACATGGACTTCCAGCGCTTCCTCAGTTGCAACCATCAGCACTAGCGGCCTTGCGACCGTGGCATCCACTGGATCCTCAATCATTCGAGCCGCGCTAGGATCCGTTTCCGGCTCGACGGGTCTTACCGGTGTTCCTCAGACTGCAAAGTACGTCACGTTCACAGCGGGAGATTCAGGGTCGTCCGTTAGTTCAACAACGTATCTCAACAATGTACAAACTGGCGATCTGATCATCATCTTCTCTCACTGGGATAATCAGGCCGTTACCGGCACCGCCAGCGACAGCCTGGGGAACGTCTATACTCCAGTCTCCGGCCCCATCACTGTAGGAACCACAGGCAGGTTCCAGGCTTGGTATGCGAAAAACGTTCAAGGTGGGGCCATTGGGTTTACGGTCACTTATTCTGGACGGACGACATCGCTCTCAGTGATCGACGTCGCAGAATATGCCGGTCTTGATAAGACAGCGCCACTCGACACGTACGCGACCGCAGTTGGTAGTGGGACGACAGCGAGCATCGGTCCCACGCCTACGTCCAGCTCTGCGCCTGACACACTGGTTGGACTGTTCGGGTTCGACGGATATGCATCGCCATACACAGCCGGAACAGGCTTTACCTTCCGTGACTACGATGCGAGCACGTTCATCGAGGATCAGCAGACCACAACCATAGGCACTTACACCGCTACCGCTAGAGCGCAAGCATCATTCCCTTGGGCGGGATATGCAATTTTGTTCAGGAACGCCTATCAGGGAACCCCAACCCTGTCATCCATTTCGGTCACTCCTTCCAATACGTCCGTGGGGATTGGCGGAACGCAACAATATACGGCGATTGGTACATATAGTGACGGGAGTACGCAGAACCTGACGGCTTCCGTCGCGTGGAGTTCCAGTAATACCGCCGCGGCATCGATCAGTAGCTCGGGGCTGGCAACGGCAGTTGCGGCAGGAACATCAACCATAAAGGCTGTCTCCGGCGCGGTCAGCGGCAGCACAACCCTGACGGTTACAGCGCCTCCGGTGTTGGCATCCATTTCTGTAACTCCGGTGAATGCCACGCTCAGCGTTGGAAAGACACAGCAATTCACTGCGACCGGAACCTATAGTGACGGGAGTACGCAGAACATTACGAATTCTGTGGCCTGGAGCTCCAGCAACATCGCTGCGGTGACAATGAGCAGTACCGGTCTGGCAACGGCAGTGACAGCCGGCAGTGCAACGATTGGAGCGGTCTTCGGCAGCGTGTCCGGGTCAACAGCCCTTACCGTTACATCGGCGCCTACTCTCGTCTCGATAGCAGTAACGCCGACGAATCCAGCGCTGGGCGCAGGAGGGACGCAGCAGTTTACGGCGATGGGTACGATGAGTGACGGGAGCACGCAGAACCTGACCAGTTCTGCGACGTGGAGTTCGAGCAACACGACAGTGGCGACGATCAGCACCACGGGGCTGGCCACCGCGGTTGCCACCGGAAGCACGATGATCACGGCAGTCTCAGGAGCGATCAGCGGATCGGCGACGCTATCGGTTCCCAGCGGAGGTTTCCCCTGGATTCCGTATGACATGTGGATAGACTTTGAGCAGGGAACTCTGGGCTCCGAAGTCACGACCGCTGGACTGGTGGCATCAACCCATGGAGCCGCGGGGAGCTGGTCGATCACCGATCCCAACAGCCTGTTGAGCATCCAGGCTTCGGCCGAAGACACAGGCCACGCGGCGACCGGCGACACAGGCACCCGCGGCATGGCCTGCAACCTGAACGGCGGCAACGCTGGATATGTTGAGTGGACCCCGCCATCAAACCTCAACTCTTTCTCGATTGGGTTGTGGTACAAGACCGGAAAAGCAGTGGCATGGTCGGGAGGCCCGGTGCTTGTCCGGCTCTTTAACAACGCCTACGGGCCGGTTCTGTATTTGACCGATCAGGACTCGCCCTACACCAACCAGCGGCAGATCGACGTCAATCCGTGGAATCAGCCGGTGACCGGCGTGGCCGACAACACCTGGTACTGGATCACGCTGAAGTGGACCCAGAACGGCCCAGGCTCGATGAGCGTCTATGACACGTCGCTGAACCTGATCGGCACGTCCACCTTCACTGATACGACCAATGTTCCGGTGCAGACCATCGCGCTCGGCAACCAGGGTTCAGTCGCCGAACCAGGCGCCACCTCCGCCTTCGATGACCTCATCGTTGACTACTCCCACGCTAACTTCCCCCTCTTGCCCGCCATCCCAGAGGCAATCAGCCTGAGTATCAATCCCTCCACGGTCACCAATGGAGGTACGGCCACCGGCACTGTGACCCTAAGTGCGGCCGCTCCAACGGGAGGAGCTTCCATCAACCTGAGCAGCAGCAACTCGGCGGTTGCAAGCGTACCGCCAGGTGTAACAATTCCGGCAGGCGCTACAAGCACGACGTTTTATATCAGCACAGGGAATGTGACCTTCTCGGCCACCCCAACCATCTCGGCGTCATACTCAAGCCTCACGTCCACAGCCACCCTGACAGTCCTACCGAGCACGATGTCACAAGTGGCTACCGACCACTTTAGTCGCGCCGATAATTCCACCCTTGGGCCAAGTTGGACTCCTCTGCTCGGAACCGGTGATCAATCTCTTCAGATCGTTGGCGATCAGGTTGAGTCTGCAGCGATCAGTCCGGCGATCGGCAAAGAGATGTACTACGGCGCCTCAACATGGGGGGCCGACCAATACAGCGAAGCACAGATTGTCAGCGCTGTAGGCAATGGCTATGCAGGCCCGGCCGTTCGAATGACCTCGAATGATACTTACTATGCCTGCGTGGTTACCCGCGTTGGTCAAGGAAACGCTGCAGCCTCAATTGTCGTCGACGTAGGAGGAAACAGCGCCGTAGTAACCAGCTCATCCACCGCCACGATTAACCTGCTGGATACGATCCGGTGCTCGGTTCAGGGCAATCAGCTCACAATGACGGACGAGACCACTTCCTCAACGCTGCTGTCCGCAACTGATGAGAGCGTCCTCTCCGGTTATCCAGGACTCGTGGATGACGCGGGCACTGGCAATGTCACCAATTACATCCTGGCGAACTGGGCCGGTGGCGATATCGCTGCGCCACTGACGCTGCATCAGGTGGCAAGTGATAACTTCAACCGCCCGAATGCGCTGAACCTCGGTGCAAACTGGCATGTTGGAACAGGTCATGGTCCGATTCAAATTGTCTCGGATCAGCTCCAGCCGTATCCCGCGGGCGGCCCTCAGCCTTCGAAGGAGCATTATGTAGACGCTGGGCCTTTCCCGAGCGATCAATGGTCGCAGGTGCAGGTCGATGTTGAAGACGTATTGGGCGACAACGCCGCCGAAGTGCGAGCTTCAGACACAGCCGACTTGATGTATATCACCGACGTAAACATTACCGGTGGACCAGGCGTCGCCGAGGTCCGAATTGCTTCAGTCATCAACGGCGTGATCACACCGTTAGTGATTGATACAACCTGGGCTACAGTGAATCCAGGCGATTACATCCGTGGTGAGGCAAGAGGAAATTTGATCAGCCTGGTCGATGTAACGACGGGATCGCTTCTGCTGACGGTCACCGATTCCAACGTCACCTCAGGCTACCCTGGAGTCTCCCTGCAAGTGTTGGATGGCGCGACCACAGACCATATCTCTGGGAATTGGTCGGGCGGCATCTTCCAGTAGCGAGCCTCTGTCCGCAGTTTCACATCGCACCAATTAACTTTCCTAGCCGCAATCAGGAGATAACGATGATCATTGAATCGGCAATCACGTCCGATGTATTGAAAATTGATGCTGCCGCCGAAACCGAGCGCATCACAAAATGGATTCGCGATGCAGTCTTCGGCCAGCTGAAGCGGAGCGGCGCAGTCGTTGGTGTTTCAGGGGGAATCGACAGCAGCGTCGTCGCCTTTCTCTGTGCAAAAGCCCTCGGCCGCGACCGTGTCGTTCTCGTGATGATGCCCGAGGCAGACTCATCCCCGGACAGTCTGCGCTTAGGAAACCTGGTCGCAGAAGAACTCGGCACGCGTTCCTTCGTGGAAGACATCAGCAGCACGCTGCAAGGTGCCCGCTGTTACGAGCGCCGAGACGAAGCCATTCGGACCGTGATCCCTGAGTACGGGAGCGGCTGGAAGAGCAAAATCGTGCTTCCTGCTGTCGGTCAGCGGCAGCAGTACGCGATTTTTTCCTTGGTAGCTCATGCTCCTGACGGCACAGTAAAAAAGGTGCGCCTTACTCCCGACGCTTATCTGGGCATCGTTGCCGCAACCAACTTCAAGCAGCGCGCACGCAAGATGTTCGAGTATTACTTCGCCGATCGCTTTCATTTCGCGGTTGCCGGAACGCCCAACCTGCTTGAGTACGACCAGGGATTCTTCGTCAAGAACGGAGACGGCTCCGCAGATTTCAAACCGATTGCCCACCTGTATAAATCGCAGGTTTATCAGCTCGCAGCCTATCTGGGTGTTCCGACGGAGATTCAGCGGCGCCCCTCGACCACCGACACCTACTCGTTGGAGCAATCACAAGAGGAGTTCTATTTCTCTCTTCCGCTCGCACAGATGGATCTTTGTCTCTACGGAATCAACCATGGAATCCCGGCTGCCGCCATCGCATCCGCTACCGACCTCACGGCCGATGAGGTAGCGCGTGTCTATTCTCAGATAGAGTCAACGCGCGCCGCGTCCCGCTATTTACACTTGCCCCCGGTCCTTGTCGAAGATATTGATATCAACCTCCACAAAACAAGATAGCGAGGCCAATGGGTCTATGCTCGAATCCACCTCTGACAATTCGAATAGAGCCCCATCCAGCACTGCGGTGATGGGTATGTCTTCGGTGCAATCGACGCGCCCGGTTGTTAGCGTGCCTGACTGGCTGTTGGCCGGCAAGGCCGCCAGTCGGCCGGCGCTCGAGTCCGACCAGTCGGCATGGACCTATGGGGAATTGGACTTCGGCTCGCGCGCATTAGCAGCATTCCTGTTGGAGTCAGGAGCAAGAAAAGGCGACCGCGTTCTGCTCATTGCCGACAACTCTTTCTTCTGGGTAGTGAGTTATCTGGGGATTCTCCGCTCCGGTTTGATCTGCGTTCCTCTGCCGTCAAACGTTTCCAGAGCGGATCTGACGACCATCATCCAATTCACCGCGGCTGCAGTTGCTTGTGTCGATCGTGAAACCCTGATTCGAAATACAAGGGAACTACCGCGAACATGCATAACGAACCAACTACCCGATTCGTTCGCATCGCCTGCGCAAGAGATTAAGACTCTCGAACAGATAATGAGCGCCGGTCTCAGAAGGACGGAGTTGCCTCCGATCTACGATTCGGATCTGGCCGCATTGATGTTTACATCAGGATCAACCGGAAAGCCCCGCGGCGTGATGGTGACTCACGGAAATATCGTCGCAAATACCCGGTCAATTATCGAATATCTCAAACTGACCGCGGATGACAGCATGCTCACGGTCCTGCCGTTCCATTATTGCTTCGGAACTTCACTACTGCATACGCATCTGGCGGTAGGCGGCAAGTTAGTTCTGGAGAATGGCTTTATGTATACCGAAGCGTTTCTGAATCGCCTGCAGCATAGCCAATGCACAGGCTTCGCTGGCGTTCCCAGCCATTACCAGATACTGTTGCGGCGTTCGAGTATTCGTCATAAAACCTTCCCCTATCTACGTTATGTGCAACAGGCCGGTGGACACATGGCACCGGCGTTTATCCGCGAGCTATGTCAGGCACTGCCGACTACACAGATATTTGTGATGTATGGTCAGACCGAAGCTACAGCTCGTCTTGCCTATGTCCCGCCTGAAATGCTCGACAGAAAACTTGGCTCAATCGGCCAGGCTATTCCAGGAGTGAGATTGTCCGTCGTAAATCCCAACGGCGAGCCAGTGGCATTCGACGAGGTAGGCGAAATAGTAGCCGAAGGGCAAAACATCACGCTGGGATACTGGGGAGAGCCGGCCGAAACCGCCGCTTCGTTCCGTGCAGGGAAGCTCCATACCGGCGACTTAGCAACCGTTGACGAAGACGGATTTATCTACATCGTCGACCGGGCGAAAGATTTCGTGAAAATTGGCGGTAAGCGTACGAGCTGCCGCCAGCTTGAAGAGCAAATGCTAGAGTTTTCAGATCTTCTGGAGGTTGCCGTCATCGGGATTCCCGATTCCGTTTCCGGGGAGGCCATCAAAGCGTTTGTTGTTCCGCGCGACACCAGGGACAAGCTCTTCTTACAGCGGTTCAAGGAATTTTGCGCGAAACACCTGCCCCCTCATCAGATCCCCAAAGAGATCGTACAGCGCAGCGCCTTACCGAAGAGCACCGCAGGAAAGGTCTTGAAGTCGGCGCTGAAGGATGCAGAGCCAATGCACTGTTAATGCGATCCAACCCTGTCGGACGCGTTCGCGAAGGAAATATGCGAGCGTTAATTCGCAGGAATGCCTTGGTATTTCCTCGACCTACTCGCGTTTCCAAGTTGAAGAACCTAATTCGTCATCCTGAATCATTGCAGTCTTTCCTGCAGACATCCGATAAATGAACGGATGCTGATTAGAATGAAGCTGCCAAATACATTCGCGAAAGGTGTAACTGTGTACATATGAGCACTAGCTCGATGGATAAGCTGAAGGATGCATTCGTCCAGGTTCTGAACGTCAGTCCTCAAGATGACTTTGATTCGATGACCTATGGTCAGACTCCGGGCTGGGACTCAGTTGCCCACATGAGCCTCATCGCCGCGATCGAGAATGAATTCGACGTCATGCTGCCCACCGATGATGTCATCGGAATGAACAGCTTTCTCAAGGCAAGGGAGATCGTTTCCAGGAACGGAGTTGCCTTCGATTGATCCTGCAGGATAAAGTTTCGTTTCTAACGGGCTCCACGCGCGGAATCGGGTGGGCGACGGCGCGGGAATTCGCTCGCCAGGGTGCGATCGTTATCCTCAACCATCGCGGTTCGGATTCCGTGCTGGAAGATCGTTGCAAAGAGCTGCGAGCTGAGTTTGGGTGCACTGCCCTTGGCCTCGTGGCCGATGTGACCGACGACGCCGCGGTGAAGAGCTGCTACGCCGAGATTTTCCGAAGGTTCAAACGATTGGATGTGCTGGTGAACAACGCCGGCGTCCTTCAGGATGCGCTGCTTGGCATGATCACGAACGCGGCCATGCGGACTGTTATCGACACCAATCTTACGGGCAGTCTGGTGCACCTGCAGGAGGCGTCGCGGTTGATGGCCCGCAACCGAAGCGGATCCGTTATCAACCTTTCGTCGATTGTTGGCCGGTTCGGGAATGAGGGGCAAACCGTTTACGCAGCTTCCAAAGCCGCTGTGATCGGGATGACGCTCGCGGCGGCGAAGGAACTGGCCCCCAAAAATATCCGTGTCAACGCGGTCGCCCCCGGCTTCATTGACACTGCGATGACGCGCCAGCTCCCACCGGAGAAATTTCAGCAACGGATGGCAGGTATTCGAATGGGCCGGATCGGAACGGCTGAGGAAGTAGCAAGGTCGATCGTGTTTCTGGCAAGTGACATGTCATCCTATGTCACCGGCCAGGTGCTCGGCGTGGATGGCGGGATGATGATTTAGATGATCTTTTCTATCGATGACCGAACCCGGCATAACCGTACGGCCCTGATCGACGCGGCTACGGATGTTCTCTGGACGTACGGACGACTTGCGGATGAAGTTGCCCGTCGGCAGGAATTGCTTGCGGGCTCTGAGAAGCGCCTGTTGTTCCTTTTCTGCCGCAACGATCTGTCCTCGGTCGCATGGTATCTGGCTGCAATGGAAGGCGGCCACGCTGTCGCTCTGCTCAACGATCAGCTCGACGCTCAGCTGGCCGCCGATCTCGTTTCGCTTTACCGGCCGGATTGGGTAGTGGGCTCCCTCGCGTTCCATCCAGAACTGTACGATGCCCCTGATTCCTGCGGCGTCCGGCGTCGTCAGAGACCGGATACGACCCTGCTTCATCCGGATCTGGCCCAGCTGCTTTCAACTTCTGGGAGCACGGGCAGTCCAAAGTTCGTCCGGCTGCAGCGCAGCAATGTTGTGGCAAATGCGGATTCCATCCGCCAGGCGCTCTCGATTCGTTCCGAGGATGTGCCTGTTGCGCATCTGCCCATCCATTATTCCTATGGGTTGTCGGTGGTCAACAGCCACTTGCTTGCCGGCGCATCCGTCGTGCTCTCCCGGGAAGGGCTCGTGAGTCCGGACTTCTGGGCGGCAATTCGCCGTCACCGCGTGGACTCATTTTCTGGTGTCCCCTACACATACCAGATCCTTCGCCGCCTCGGGCTCGAAAACGTGAACGCACCAACCCTGCGCATCATGACGCAGGCGGGCGGCAAGCTGGACACTGACAACATTTCTCATTTTCACGCGTGCATGGCGGACCGCGGCGGAAGCTTCTACGTCATGTATGGGCAAACGGAGGCCACCGCGCGCATCTCAATCCTGCCCTCCGCCGATCTCCCCCGGAAGCTCGGCTCTGCAGGCTGCGCCATTCCGGGTGGGGCAATCCAGATCCAGGACCAGGACGGAAATCCTGTTGCCGCCTCGGAATCGGAAGGAGAGTTGGTGTACACAGGACCCAACGTCATGCTCGGGTATGCGACCTCGCGCGAGGATTTAGCGAAGGGCGACGAACTAAATGGCCGCCTCTTTACCGGTGACCGCGCGCGGATGGACGCGGAGGGATTTGTTTTCGTCCTAGGCCGGTCCAAGCGCGACGCAAAAGTCTTCGGACTGCGGATCAACCTGGATGAGCTGGAAGCCATCGTCAAGCGCAGCGGGCCTGCCGCAGTCGTGAGCGGCTCCGACCACGTCGTAATATTCTGCGAGTTCGGTGACGCGGCGGTGCACCGCGAGATCCGGGCATCTCTTGCCTCCACGCTCAAGATCCACCAAAGCGCCTTCGAATTCAAGCTGATCAACTGCCTGCCGACAAAGGACACGGGCAAGATCGACTACGGCGCTCTCACGGCCAGCCTATGACGCTCGACGAGCTAATCCAGCGCCCCCAGTACACTGTCCCGCAGCCGGTGAAAGAAGCAGCTCTCTTGGCCGAGCTGACACGCTTGGGACATCACCATCGGGAGCGATGTGCTGAGTATGCGCGGCTCGCGCCTGTCATGTTTCCAGATAGCTCCGAACCCGGCTCTCTCGCCGAGCTCCCCTTCCTTCCCGTGGCGCTCTTCAAGGAGCGATTGCTTTCCAGCATCCCGACGAACGAAACATTCAAGGTGCTGGAATCCAGTGGAACCACGGGCCAGACGCCCAGCCGCATCGTTCTGGATATCGAGACAGCCCGGCTCCAGACAGTAGCTCTCAGCCGTGTGATGGCCAGCGTCCTTGGCGCAGACCGCCTGCCCATGATCCTGGTGGATACTCCGGACCTGATTCGCGATCGCCGCCAGTTCAATGCGCGAGCCGCGGGTCTGCTCGGCATGATGAACTTCGGAAGGAATCACGTTTACGCTTTGGACACCGAGTTGGAGCCGCGCCTGCCGGAGCTGAAGGAGTTCCTGCGCCGCTTCGGCAGCCAGCCTTTTCTTATCTTCGGATTTACGTTCCTAATCTGGACGCGCTTCTATCAGCGGCTCGCCGAAGCCGGGCTCGACCTCTCCAACGGTATCCTCATTCACAGCGGCGGATGGAAGAAGCTGCAGGACCAGTCGGTCAGTGCCGCCGCATTCCGCGCAGCACTCAACCAGTCGATGAGACTCACAAAGATCTATAACTTCTACGGCATGATCGAGCAGGTAGGCAGCGTTTTTCTGGAAGGAGACGATGGCTACCTGTATCCCCCAAATTTTGCCGATGTAATCGTTCGCGATCCCTACACCTACGAGGAGTTGCCTGTCGGCGAGACCGGCATATTGGAAGTCGTGAGCGCTCTTCCTCGTAGCTACCCCGGCCACTGTCTTCTCACAGAAGATCTCGGCGTCGTCCATTCAGTGGACTCTTCCACCTGCGGCCGCATGGGAAAGGCATTCTCCGTTCTAGGACGAATCCCCAAAGCGGAGCTCCGCGGTTGCAGCGATGTGATCGCCGCCAAGGAGGGCCATTGAGGGTCGCGATGCTGCTTCCGCAGGAACGCGAGCTAGAGCTCGATGAGCTCCGCGGCCATCTGGCCGGCACTCGTGTCGCCGAGCCATTTCATGAGTCGGCGATCAACGCCATCGTCGATCTTTCCAAGCGAATCTTCCAGGATCCGCAAGCGCGCGCTTATCCCGAGCTGCTTGCGCTCGCCTACTGGATGCGCAAGTCGGAGCTGCTACGGCTAGCCGAACAGTTTCATTCCCTTGAGCTCAACAGCAGGGTACTCACTCCTCGAGGCCTCGTCTTTCACCTGCCTCCGCGAAATGTCGACACGATGTTTGTATACTCGTGGCTGCTCGCGGCGCTCTGCGGAAACCGAAACGTAATCCGTCTCTCGCCGAATTTGTCTACGTCCAGCCTCATCCTACTGAGGCTGCTGCGCGACACCCTGGCTTCAGCAGAGGAGCCCGCGAGGGACTGCACCACCATCGTCAGCTACGGCCACGAAGAAGAGCCGACGGCAATGCTGTCCGCCATCTGCGACGTGCGCGTCATTTGGGGCGGAGACCAGACCGTGGCAACCATACGCCGCTCACCCCTGCCCCCGCATGGAAAAGAAATTACCTTCCCGGATCGCTATGCGTTGTCCGCGATCCAGGCCGATGCGTACATGTCCCTCGCGCAAGATGAGCGCGACTCGCTCGCCGATAAGTTCTTCATCGACTCCTACTGGTTTGATCAGATGGCGTGTTCCTCTCCGCGCCTGGTCGTGTGGGTCGGCAACGGGCCGGAGACGCGCGCAGCGTCCGCGGATTTCTTTCCTCGCCTCGAAGCATGCATTCAGCGTCGTCGCTATCTTCTTCCGCCTGCCGCTGGCATGCAAAAGCTGGTGTACGCCTGTTCCGCCATTCTTGATTTCCCCGTCGAGGACTGCCGCCGTTACAAAGGGTTGACCGTCCTCACGATGAAATCCCTGGCCGATTTCCCGCGCGACCATCCTGGAGGCGGCCTCTTCCTCGAAGCGAGGACTCAACATCTCACAGATCTTTCAACCGCTCTCGAGCGGCGCGATCAAACGCTGACCTCATTTGGTTTCAGCCATGAGGAATTGCGTGCTTTCGCCCGAACCCTCAACGGCCGCGCCATCGATCGAATCGTCCCCATCGGCCACGCGCTGCAGTTTCACCGTTTCTGGGACGGTTACGATCTGCTCCAGGAGTTCTGCCGCAGCATCTACATCGAATCTGCGCCCATGCCGTCGCTCACTCCAACGCGAACAGCGACCCTGCTGGCACAATCCCCCGGCAGCCGATAGCAGGGAAGGCCGCAGTGGGTCTCAGGATAGCTTTACGACCAGCGCTTGGTGCCCGATAAGCTCGATGGGCTTCTCTGGCTTGTTCGCGAAAAATTCCGAAAATGCCTGATCGACACCAGCCGCCCACGAGTAATCGTGCGTAATGATAATTCCTCCCGGAGTCATGCGCGGGTAGAAGAACTCCAGGCAGTCAAGCGTGCTTTGATACAGGTCAACATCCAGGTGAACAAACGAGAACCGGTGGTTAAGAACACCGTCCGCAGAGCCCGGGAAAAAGCCCTTATGAAATTCGACCGGCCGGCCTTTCAAGTACTGCTGCACATCGCCCAGACTCCATCGATACGCACCTGCTGTAAAACGGCTATCCACCTCGCCAGGTTCGGGTAAGCCTTCGAACGTGTCGAACAGGTGGACCGTCTTCGCGCCTGAATATTCAGTGATAAGGCGGGCAGACCCACCGCCAGCCGTTCCCACTTCGGCGATATCTCCCGCAACGTGACTCGTCGCGCGCAGTGCGTGGACAAGCTGACATGAGTCCGCAGGACTCTGAAGGAGACGCCGCTCGGCTCTCAGCTCCGACCAGCGGTTCAGAAGCGTTCGCCGGTCTGGAGAATCAAATCGTGTGACAATCACTCCCCGCTTTGCACACGCCTTTCGCACCATGTTTCCCAACTGCGATTCAATGGTCACGGTCGTCAGTACCTCCATCCCTCTACGTTCATTGCTCTTCCGCTTCTAGCTGCGAACTCAGCTCATTTACGGCTCAACGGCCTCAATCCCGCGAGGAACTGGTCATAGGGTGTTTCCATCGTCAGAGCGACCCTGACGCTGGCGAGCGGTTTTGCTTTCTCGTTGCCAACCAGCGTGTGCGGCGGTACATCGGAAGCGATCACCGATGACGTGGCAATCACAGCCCCATCGCCAACCGTGAGGGTCGTACCCGGCGACGCGGTCAAAACACAATTCGCTCCAACGAAGGCGTCTTTGCCAATCACAATCCTCCCCGATCCCCTCGTGTGCGCGATGAGAACGGAGCGAAGATTAATTTGCGCGCCATCATGCAATTCAACGCATTCCGGATATTCATTCTCCAGGTACACGTCGTCACCGATGAATACCCGGCCAGTGATCTGAACGCCGCGGAGCTTATGCAGGAAAGGCCGCAGCGAGGTCGCCCCGGGCGCAAATCGAGCGGCCATTCCGAGAATGCGATTTAAGCTCCGTCTTGCGATTGATTTCTTCATGCATCTCCTGTGGCCTTCAAAGTCCTTGCGAGTCCCCTTGCAACCTTCAACAGTCCATCGTGGCGCGCCAGCGTGTTATCTCTGAATTCCGAGAGCCCACGCCGAATCAGCACACGCGTGTTGTAGGAAACTCCGAAACCGACAGGCTGCTGATGCGATCGAATCCGGTCACGGACTTCGATAGTACATGGTTGGCCCGGCTCGGTGTGAACCTCCAGCTGCAGGTAGCCCTGATCGAACCAGAAGGGCGTAACCTTGCCATCGACGAGTACGCTTTCGATTGCGGTTGGATCGGGCTCATGTTTGCTGAGCCGGAACCGCCCCGATTCCCGCTCGCCAGCGAATAATTGGAATCGCCGCGTGAAGAATCTCACGTCAACCGTAGCGTCCGGCAAGTCTCGTCTCAGACAACTACGTGCTAATTGCTCGGAGAGGTTTGGCCAGGAGAGCGTAGGTTCCAGCGCATGCAGCCCGGCCACAAATTCTTCGATTGCCAGGCATCCGTCGCGAAAGTATTCATGGTGCTCCACCATTAGGGCCGGCTTGCCAAGAAAGAGATCGAAGGCAAAATCGAAAAGGCGCCGCGGATAGCGCCGGTGAAATATCGGAAATCCGTCATAGCGAGTGACCGCAGGCCAGAGAAAATCTCGTACCGTGAGATTCTCCGGGCCGCTATCGGTGGGAAAGCAAGTGGTGTTCACCGCGGCAAGATAATTGTTGGCCCGTAGTGCGGCGATTGCCGTCCTGGTAAACCGCCCTTGGGGAAACACCATTACATCTTCGAATGCCGCGCCGGTCCGTCTTCTCTGCAACTCCATTCGCTGCATCCCCAAGCCGGCTTTCCTGTCCAGCGTCCCAGTCGACTGCGTGTCGAATTCACGATTGGTATGGTCACAGCCGTGAATGCAGATTGTGAGATTGGAATGATCCGGAAGCAGCCGGGCAACATTGTCGCGCGACGTGCGCCAGTAATTCCAGGGAATGAAGGCTATCGATGTTCCATAACGATGGCGGTCCATTGAGCGTGCAAGGGCACTGCAGTCCAGATAGCCATATCGCCCCGACAACAGGGGATCGTCAATGATGAGCCTTCCTGTGCTCCCCTCACTATGCCAGCAACTCTGCTGAAAACCCTCGCGAAAGAAGATCAGCAGAGGGATCAGCGAGAGATACTCGTCTTCCAGCCCCTGTTCGCTGCGAAGCCGTTTGTCGATATCCGGCACCGGCGCAGTCGACACAAAGACCTGGCATGAGCCGACCTTCGCCCTGACGAACACAGGTCGTCCATCTGCAGTCAGAATTACCGACAGATCCGGCGTCTCATTGCGCACCTCAAAAGCGGCGACAGACCCCCCGCCGTTCCATGAAAACGACTGCCCCGCAAGCTGCCGGCTCAACGGGCCAGAACCCTTCGCCAGCGCAATCGTCTCCGCCCTGCAGGCGGACTCTACTCCAACGACCGCTCCTGCCGTGAGTTCTGCAAGCGCATCTCGGTGTTCTTCACGGCTGGTGCAGCCGAAAATCAGCACTGCCGGAAAGTGCCCGTCAATCAGTTCCCGCAAGCCGCTGACCTGGGGTGACTCCTTCCGCAAACGGCACAACGTTTCCGCGCTCATCGCGAGGCAGCTGCTCCCATCCTGGAGTTCGTTGCTAACAAGCCGGAGTGCGTCGCGATAGCCTTGACTGACCACGCTGTTTGCAGGAACACCCATCGCCGCCGAGAACGCGAGCAGGCGTCGCTCCTCCTCTCCCGAATCCGGGCCCTCGAATAGAATCAACTGCTTCGCGTGAGCCATACGTCCCACCATGTTGATTTCGTGCATCATTCAAGGTTGGGTCCCTTGAATCGGGCCGAGGAGCGTGAGGGAGAGCTGGGAAGCAGCCCAGGCAATCGTAGCTCCGACAATCAATAGGACTTGCTTCCAGAAGGGAACTGGCCAGAAGTATAAACCAGCCACGCGAAACACGCGCACCGGGCGCTTGAACAGTCAACATCGTGATATTGAAATACGCGAAATGTGCGATAAACAGTGCACATTTCGCGTATTTGTTTTTGGTCGACCAATTCGGCGATGGATTAAGTGGCGCTGGCGAGTACATCGTCTCCCGAGCATTCCATCAATTTGCAGACTGGTACGAGATTGTCCGCTCGGGTTCCGCGCGAGCTCCAAAGTTCGAGATGCGGAGCGGGGAAGTCACCCCCAACCTCCGACTCCCCAGAATCTTAAATGACTGACCACTCAGCTAACCCCGAAAACTGCGTCCCGAAACCCAGCTGAACCCATCGATTTGTGCACGAAACGTGGCTATACCGCACTCAAACGCACCCGCCCCTCCAGGCAAGAAAAAGCCCCCAACGCGGGGGCTAACTAGCCTGGAATGTTGGAGGCGCGGGTCGGGATCGAACCGACGCATAAAGGTTTTGCAGACCTCTCCCTTACCACTTGGGTACCGCGCCCTGGGCACAAAAACCAGCCCCCAAACCACACCGAATTGCAGTGCGCAGTTCCAAACTCGTAACCCGTAAGTGGTTGAGATTGAGGTTGTTGGAGCGGGAGACCGGGGTCGAACCGGCGACATCTTCCTTGGCAAGGAAGCACTCTACCACTGAGCTACTCCCGCCCTGCCAAGCATAAGTATAGCCACCCCCAACCCCTTTTGCAACGCAACATCTACTCCACCCCCGTCACCCCTCCACCCCCGCGTGCTGTTTCGATGCGGCGGCTGGATACTTCCATGCGGCCACTTCGCACGATATGTGGAGTGATCGTAATGAGCAGAGCTGTGGAACTTTTTTGGCGATCCTGACTAGTGCCTTGGAATCCTGGGATGTCGTTGAGGCCAGGCAAGCCGGTCAGAGCTTTCATCTCGGAAGAGCTAACCAGCGTGGCCAACATCGCAGTTTGACCTGACGGAACAGTAATCGTCGAAGTCAGCGCGTGATTGTTCAGAATCGGAATGTTATTGATACTACTTCCGGCTAGCGCCTCAACCTTCATATCCAAGGCCAGAGAGACCGCATCGCTGCGAAGTATGTGCGGCGTTAGTTTTAAGGTGATGCCGAGATCCTCGTATTGAAACTGGGGAACCGACACTGAATTAGCTCCGAGATATTGTGAGAGAAGTGAGCTGACACTAGTTCCATTGATGTTGAGACCTGAGAGCGAAGACGCGAGCGTGCTGCTCGCGCCCGAACTATATGTCCCCGTGATTACTGGATATCGAGAGCCCACGCGAAACGTCGCAGGCTGTTTGTCACTCGAACGGATCTGTGCCGAGTCAAGAATGCTCACGTTTGTTGAATTCAAAGCCAGGTTAAAACTGGCGCTCGATCCGAGAAAAAGTCCGGCGAACGTAAGGCCGCCACCAAATACCCCAAGAAGGTTGGTGTACTGCGTCGCGGTGACAGCTCCGGAAGCGACTAAGAAGCCGACTTCGGTGATGAGGTTCTGCAGCGGCGTGCCGTTTAGTGTAAGGAGACCGGCGGCGACGGCCTGATTGATCAACGACTGGTTTGCCGAAACGAGGGATTGAGCTTCTGCCGCAATGCTGAAAACGCCTGCAGAACTCGGAAGAATCGCTCCGACGTTGTTGTCGAGCGTTTTATCGAGCTCATAGAGCGAGACGTCGAAGAGCACCTCCGGATTACCGTCCAGCATGTCGTCGTAAACGGCATTGACCTCGCGAAGGACCTGTTCATTTCCACGCAGAAGCAAGAATCCACCAGTGGAACTCGCAGTCACCTCTTTGATGTCAAAGATATTACGCGCCACATTGGCAAGTTCTTGCATCTCGTCGTTGGTTCGCCCGGGAAGGTAGACTGTCTCCTCCACGAGCGGCATCAGCGCATCACGGTTCTCCTGAGTATCTTTTGCGACAAGAACGGAGGTCGGTTGAACAGGCACCGCGAAGATTCTAGCGGCGATCTCAAGAGCTCTCGTGGCCCCATCGAATGTCACGTTGTTCATATCGAGATTGATTGGCGCACTGCTCGTCACAGAGGAATCGAAATTGACCTTAATTCCGAAGAGGCTGTACAGATTTCGAGTTACGCTCTGCACATCTCCATGAAGATGAACATCACGGTTTCCCGGGGTGGGGGTCAACTCAACTGGGCCACGGAGTGTCGAGGCTATGTTTTGGGCAGGGAATTTGGATGGGTCAATACTTGAATAAAATGGGTCGGGCTTTTTTACGTCGTTAGCAACCTTACTCCCTGGGCTTGAAGTGGCTTCGAAGTGTTGAAGCACGACGAGATTATTGGGGTCCAGGGCGCGGGCCTGAGAAAGCAAAGAATCGGAAAGCGAGTTGTTACCAACGGACCGCGCCTGAGCAGCGCGTTGCACCAATTCAGTCACGTAGCCTTCTCGCGCGACGACCAAAGCCAAAGAGTAGTCAGAGTCGTTGGGGTTGAGACGGACTGCTTGTTGGAAGCTACGGACGGCTGCGGCTAGTTCTTTGTGTTCTACGTGCTTTGCGCCTTCTAGGTACGCATCGTCCGCCGCCCGAATTTGTTTGGGAGAGAGTGCTTGCGCATTGGTAGTGGCTGGGTGCTTCGCGGCAAGTGGTGGAATTGCGCCCGCGGGGACAGCCGCAGGATTTTCTGCGGGGCTGTTGGTTTGTGCGCCGGCGCTCAAAACGACGAAGCCGGAAATAGCCAGGAAGGGTGCCCCCCATAACGCAGCATAGGCAAGACCCCTGCGTCTTGTTATCCGGCGGGCCTGGAATAAAGAAAACATAATGTGCTGTCTTAGACGCGCGAATTTGGCTAACGTCCGCCAGAGATAATCTGCAAGTTCGGACGAGTCGCTCGTGCCGGTCGCACTGACGTTGGCGGGCGTCGCATTCCCTGCCGTATTTGGGTCGAATCCATGCCTAGTTCGGAAAGCGTACGACTCAGGGTATTGCGATGCATGCCAAGCTCTTCTGCCGCTTTGCATTGGTTGCCGCGGTGACGCGAAAGAACCTCGAGGATGAACTGTTTCTTAAACTCCCGTACTGCGTCGGTATATCCGACGCCAGCGGCGTGCATTTGGAGAACGAGGTTGTCGAGTTCGCGTTTCAATCGCGGGTCTTCCTTTTATGGAATGGACATGGGCCCTGGTTGGGATCCGACTCCATGATTACATCTCGGAGCTATAGCCTGCCCCTGATCCAATCCGGGGACGTATGCTTGAGATGGTCGAGTCCGTCAAGCAGACGCTGTTTGAGATCTGAGGGCATGACGAAGGATACAGCATGAGCGGCCCGAAGAAAATACGGGGCGAGATGAGAATTTTCAATCCAAGGGGCGCTGGGCAAAAAGGCGGTCGTAGCGAAAAGCAATGCGACCCCCAAGAATGCCCCGCGAATAAGCCCAAAGGCTGCCCCCAGGAGGCGGTCAATTAGCCCCAGACCAATAGCTGAGGCTGTGTGCCGGAGAAGTCTCCCCAGCAAGTTGGCCAGGATCATTGTTCCCGCCAAGATCAGCAGAAACGCTGCAAGCTCAGCGATGTCTGTCGATGTAATCAGCCCCTTGAGGTTGAACGCCAGGGGTCCATAAAACCAGCAAGCGAAGAGAAACCCCAAAATCAGGCCGCCTAACCCGAAGGCCTCCTGGAAAAAGCCACGCAGGAATGCCCGGACAACTGAATAGGTCACCAGAATGACGAGGAGCCAATCAAGAGTGTTCATAGACCTGATTGGCTCATCGGTCATGCCGCATTACGAGCTTCGCGGCCCCTGCTCCTCCCACTTAGGGACACGCTGACGATCTTCGACACGCCCGGTTCCTGCATGGTTACGCCATACATGACATCGGCCTGCTCCATCGTCCGCTTGGTATGCGTGATGATGATGACCTGCGTGTTCAATGCCACCTCTGAAAGCAGGTTGGCAAACCGTCCCACGTTGGTCTCATCAAGCGGCGCATCTACCTCGTCAAGCATGCAGAACGGCGCCGGCTGGAATTGGAAGATTCCCACCAGCAGAGAAAGGGCGGTGAGGGCTTTTTCGCCTCCTGAAAGTAAAAGGACGTTTTGCAATTTCTTTCCTGGAGGAGAGGCGATAATGTCTATACCGCTGAGATCGGAACTCTTTCCGCTAGCTGCCTCTGGGTCGGTTAAGCGCATGAAGGCCTGGCCACCGCCGAAGAGCTTGGTAAATGTGGCCGAGAAGTTTTCATTGATGATCTTGTAAGCCTCATCAAACTTGATGCGGGAAACGTCGTCGATTTCCTTGATCGAAGCCTGCGTATTTTCGATCGAATCGAGGAGATCTTTACGCTGCGTCTCCAGAAAAGCATGACGTTCGGAGGTCTCATGGAACTCCTCCAAAGCCATCATGTTTACAGGGCCCATGGCTTCCAGGCGTTGCTTCAATGAGCGCGCTGCCTCATCTTCTGCCGCGAGAGCCTCAGCTTCAATCCGCTCGATCGAGGGGTCTTCGCGAAGTGTCGTCGCGTCGACAGATAAATCATTGAGGCAGGTGGCCTCAATATGTTCGAGATCCGACGTAAGCTTTGCGGCCCGAGCGCTGAAGGTTGCCCGTTGCTCGCGCAGAACCTCTGTATCGTGGCGCAAAGCCCGAAGGCGCGCATCAAGCTCGGACATCGCGGCCCGCAACGCCACCGCTTCAGCCGATAGCGCCTCCATGCGAGCAATGGACTGGGCTCTTGCTTCGGTCAGTTCCGCATGCTTCAGCGAAAGCTCAGCCGTCTCCTCCTCACGTCGTTGCCGCTCTGTTGCTGCCGAGGCAAGCTGCGACTCCAATTGTTCTATTCTCTGGGATTGACTGCGAAATAGACGGTCTGTCTGTTCAAAGTTGGCATTCGCGTTGCGCCGGCGTTCTTCCAGGCCGGCCAAAGCCGCAGCCGCGGAAGAAGCCGCCGCCTGGAGCTCTTCGCGGTTAATACGCAGGGAAAGGATTTTCTCTGTGAGCTCAGCAACCTGCCGCTCAATATTTGCCCGCTCCGTCTCGAAGGCTGAAGCTTCTTCACGCTTGCGGGCGATTAAATCCTGCCGCTGCTGACGCTGATCCTTATTCCTATTCGCCGCAATTTGCCATTGCTGGAGTCGATTTTCCAGCCGGGCGGCCTCCTGCTCCATCTGGCGCAAGGCAGCGCCAGAGTTCGCGCTTTCCCTCTCTGCCTCGCGACGTTCGTGATTCTTGGCGTCGAGGGTCGTGGTGTGGTCAGAAATCTCTCGCCCAAGCGTTGCAGTGGCAAGCTCATTCTGCGCCAGCTCCGTCTCTACGGCAGCCAGCTTACTCTGCAGCTCGCCAAGCTCACGCTTGAGTGCCAGCGGCCCCTGTTCGCGCGGCTTGCCTCCGGTCACAGTGACGTTATGGAAGGTTTCGCCGGTCGGCGAGAGGAAGAAGGCCTGGGGGAACTCGAGCGCAAGTCTGCGAGCGGTATCGGTATCGGGCGCTACAAAACCATCGCGGAGCTTAGGCAGGATCGTCTCGAGCGAACGGCCAAACCCATTCAGAACATGAATGCAGTCCTTCAATGCCACAACGCCATTGCCGGGGCTCGCGATTCCCTCGGTCGGCAACGCCGCATCGAAACCATCGGCGTGCACCAGGAAGGTGGCCCGACCAGCTACATCGGTCTGAAGCAAGCGCACGCCCGCATTAGCGGCGTCCCAATTGCGGACCACAATGAAATTGAGTTCGTCCCGTAGAAATTCGTCAACGACATTCTCGTAACGGCCATCGACCTCGAGAAAATCGGCAAGCGTGCCCAGGGGCGCGGATCCGTCCTGGTGTTTCGCCTGGGCGCGGAAGATATTGCGGACTGTATCTGTGGAATAGCTGTGCTCGCGAATCAGAGATTCAAGCGAGCTGCGGCGTCCATTGAGGGTGGCAGCCTGGGCGCGCAATTCGTCCCCACGTCGCCGTGATTGCGTCTCCTCCATCCGCCTCGTTTCGAGTATGTGCCGCAGCTCGAGAATTTCAGTCTCCAACCGCTTCAGACGATCGGTCACACTTTCGAACGAGAGCCTCGCAGTCCCGCGTTGCAAGTCTAAAGACTCCAGCTCTCCGCGCGCTGCCTGAGACTCGGCCTCAAAGCGTTCATTCTCGCGGTCAAGTCCCTCGAGGGCGGCTTCGGCTTGCGCGATTTCGCGATTTGCCTGCGTAGCTCGTTGCATCGACTGCATGGCGTTACGACGCTGGCTCTCCGCCAAGGCCTCGGCCGCGAGCACGCTGCGGGTCGCTTCATGCGCCTGCGCCTGCTGCGATGCGGCAGACTCGCGCGATGCCGTCGCTTCCGCCGTTGCATTTTCCAGAAAGCTGCGATGTTGCTCAAGATCCCCAGCGAGCGACTCAATCTGAGCACGAGCCTGGGACAGATCGTCATTTCCGCTGAGGATTCGTTGGGCCAGATCGGAGATTCGATCAGCGTTCGACGCTGTGCGCGCAGCGATCCGCTCGAGCTCGACGGCACTGTTGTTGACCTCGGTACCTGCTTCACGAATCTGGTCATCCAGCGCGTAGCCCTGGTTGACCCCAACCGAGTGCTCAGCGTCCATGCTTTCCAGTTGCGCGGCCTGACTGTCAATAACCTCGCCAAGACGCTCTATCTCTTTGGACGTCGCGGCCTGTTCCGCGTCCATCTGTGAAAGACGGCTTGCGAGCACCACGCGAAGCTTGCTGCGAAGCTCGTCACGGAGGGCGCCGTACCGTTCCGCCTTGGAAGCCTGTCGCTTGAGCACGCCCATCTGCCGAGTAACTTCCTCGAAGATGTCGTTTACTCGGGACAGATTTTGTTTTGCGGATTCAAGTCTCAACTCTGCAAGACGCTTCTTTGTCTTGAAGCGAGTGATGCCGGCCGCCTCTTCAATGATGGCGCGGCGGTCCAGAGGCTTGGCCGAGAGGATGCTCCCGATCCGCTCCTGGCTGATCATCGCATAGCTTTCGCCGCCGAGCCCGGTGCCCATGAAGATGTCCTGAATATCTCTCAAGCGGCAGATCTTACCGTTCAAGAGATATTCGGAATCTCCTGAGCGGAACAATCGGCGCGTGACGGTGATCTCGCCCGCACGGATTGGCGCGCGTCCGAACTTGCGGCGGCGGATTTTGAGGACAACGTTATTTCCCGCTGTAAGTTCGGCTGCCGCGTCTCCCAAATCGCTATCCGAGTTTTCGGTGGTCTTCTTGGCGGGAAGCTCTGCTTCATAGGTTGTGCCGGGCTGAGCATCCGCGACAGCCTCTTCTGTCTCCATGGCGGCTTCGGCGCGAACCGCGGACTCATCCCAGTCGCTCAAAGTATTGATGGCAGTGACATGTTGGTCGGCATCCAGCGCGGCTGGCAGGTCGGTACCCAATACCTCCACTTCGCCGTCGGCCAGGGTATTGCCGTCGTAGACTTCCGGGTCAACCAGCGTCAGAGATACCTCGGCCATGCCAGTAGGCTTGCGCTCACGAGTGCCCGCAAAAATGACGTCTTCCATCTTGATGCCACGGAGACTCTTCGCGGACTGCTCGCCTAGTACCCAGTTGATCGCGTCAGAAATGTTCGATTTTCCGCAGCCATTCGGACCTACGATGGCAGCGATTCCATGACCGGTTAGCTGCACCTCGGTACGGTCACAGAAGGACTTGAAGCCGAGAATTTGAACTTTCTTAAGCTTGAGCAAAGTGCAGAACCTCTTCCACGATTAGGCATTTCGGCATGTATCGTGATCCGCTTGGATCGTTCGACACGCCACTAGGTCGAATCGTAAGCGGCAGACGAGGCGGAATCAACGCGTAATCGAGCACCATGACAAGGATGTTGTGGATAAGGGAGGAGGAATCAAATTTATCCTCCTGTACCGGGTTCAAGGTTGCACATGGGCAACACGATTTCTATAATGCGCATCATCCCCCTTATCTCCCTGGTATGGGGAGGGTTTTCGTCCGAAAGGCGCAATTTGCGCTAATCTTGATTATTGCTTTACCAATTGACGCATCTCCCCGAGGAGTTCTCTTTATGAAGAAGGTCGTACTTGCTTCGCTGCTGGCTGTGGCCGGCGCAGTACCATTCGCGTCTCTCGCGTACTCCCAGCAGGCTTCATCTGGTGGTATCCAGATGTCGCAAGATGAGTACGCGGCTTACAACAAGGCCAACACGGAGACGACCGCAGCAGGGAAAGCTGCAGCGTTCGAAGCGTATTTGAAGGCGTATCCGAACTCTGCGGTGAAGGTGGATGTTCTCAATCAGATTCTTTTTGCCGATAGCCAGACGGGTGATCAGGCAGCTACGCTGAGCGCCGCGGACAGGCTGTTAGCTATTGATCCTAACAATCTTCGCGCGTTGACCTTCGAGGTGTATTACGGCCGAGCTGATGCCGATAAATTGACCGATCCCGCAGCCAAGCAGGCGGCGCTGGACAAGGTCGCGGCCTTTGCGCAGCGGGGCTTGAATGCGACCAAGCCGAAGGATGTCTCCGATGCTGATTTTGCTAAGACCAAATCAGCCGCAGACCCAATTTTCCTGAGCGCGATTGCGGATGCCGATCTCGCCAAGAAGGACAATGCGGATGCCATCACGACCTTGAAGAAGGAGATCGACGGGGATCCGGACGCTACCACTAAACCCAGCCAGACTCTTCAGGATGTGTATGTTCTGGCTCAGGCGTACTATAGCTCCACGCCTCCTGACTTCTTGAACTGTGCATGGTACGCGACGCGTGCAGCGGCTTTCGCGCCCGCAGCTTATAAGCCCAGCATTCAGGCTTTGGCTACCTATTGCTACAAGAAGTATCACGGTGCGGCGGATGGGTATGATGCGATGCAGACGGCGGTACAGACGAACCTCGATCCGCCGGCCGGATTCCTGGCGAGCGTGAAGCCGGCTCCTAAGCCGGAAGATCTTGTGGCTCAGTTAGTTTCGAGCACTCCGGACCTGGCTACGCTGGCTTTGGGCGATAAGGAGACGGCTTTGCAGTATGGGAAGCCGGAAGATGCTCAGAAGGTGTTTGATTCGGTGAAGGGCAAGTCGGTGGAATTCCCGAATGTTACGGTGGTTTCGGCGACGGCCAGCCAGCTGGTTCTGGAGGTCTCGGACGATGCTGTGGCCAGCAAAACCCCTGATTTTACGGTGAATATGAAGGAACCGCTGAAGACGATCCCGCAGCCGGGTGACAAGATTACCGTAGACGGAACGTACGACTCGTACACGGCGTCGCCGCTGATGATCACTATGTCGGATGGGTCGATTGTGACGCCGAAGAAGGCTGCTCCGGCGCGTCGTCCGGTTCACCACTAGACAGAAGTGCAGTTAAGCGAAACGGCCTCCCCGGAGGCCGTTTTTCTTGTTTTACGGGGATTTTGAGACATACATAGCCCGGTTTCGGGTGCAAATCGATGTGTATAGCGCGGTTTCGGGACGCGTTTTGAGGGGATGCCTGAGTGGTCAGTCAGTTATTCGCGGGGGGGTGAGGAGGTTGACGAAGAGGCGGAAGGCTCCGGGGACGGCTTCGGGGAGCTGGCGGTAGAGGGCGAAGGCGCAGTAGGTCCAGCGGCCCTTGCCGACCGTGGCGGTGATGAGGCCGCCGCGCTGGGGGAGTTGGGCGGGGGTTACGGCGCCGCCGGGGTCATGGGTCTCGGTGAGGGCGGTGTACTGTGGGTCCCAGGATTCGAGGAAGCCGTGGCCTCGTTCTTCGACCCAGTTGTTGAAGTCGGCGGAGGTGATTTGGTTGGGGGTGGACAAGAGGGTCCAGGGTCCAGGGCCCAGGGTCGAGGGTTCGGCGTGGCCAAGGGCGAGGAGCTGGACGGGGTCGGTTTCGTCGACTACCTTCTCGTTGCCGAGGGTGAGGGGGTAGGGGGCGTCGGCGGAGGTCAGGCCGGAGGTTTCGTATTGGACGAGGACGTTGCCGCCGTTGCGGGCGAAGTCGAGGAGGGCTTGCGTGGGGGCGCCGTGGAGGTCGGGGTGGGCGGTGTAGGCGCGGACGCCGAGGACTACGGTGTCGAAGTGGGAGAGGTTGGCCGGGGTTAGATCGGCTACGGTGACCATGGTGGGGGCGAGGCCGATGGAGGCGAGAGCTTCCGGGACGTTGTCTCCGGTGCCGGGGAGGTAGGCGATGCGGACGTGGGCTGGGAGCTTGAGGTCTACGGGGACTACGCGGGTGGTGGCGGGGGTGTAGTAGTTGGTGAGGATGAGGCCGGGGTAGCCTACGGGGCGGAAGCCTTCCGAGTAGGTTTGGTGGTCGGGAGTCTGGGCGGTGACTTTGAAGACTTGTGGGCCGGTGAGGGGGGCGGTGGGATGGAGGAGGAAGTTTACGGAGTTGGGGCCGGCGGCTTTGGCTTCGATGGACCAGTTGTGGGGGGACTGGACGTTGATGTTGGCGGAGGTGGTGGCGTCGGTGCGGAGGGTTGCGGTTAGTTGGGCGGTGGTTTGGTTGTTGGGGAGGACGGTGGCGTGGGGGAGGCTGGCGATGGAGACGGGCGGGATGATGCTGATGGGCTGCGGGCCGTCGTGGACGATGCGAGAGACGTCGAGATATACCCCCTCTTTCTCTGGAGGGAGGCCTACGTAGTCGAATTGGGCCACGGCCGTCAGCGCTTGCGGAGAGGTCGGAGCGTTGCGAAGGTTGGCATCCATAAGCTGATAGGTAGGCTGTTCGATGGATTCGCGGAAGAAGTAGGGGCGCGTGACCCCTTCCGTTTTCGTGGGGTCTAGGGTGATATCAGACGCAAGAGATCCGCTGACGGGGAACGGCCGGAACCGAGGGTCCACGAGCATGTGGGATCCTGCCGCCGTGAGAGGATTCGCGGACTTCATACGGTCGTTAAGAATGGTCGTACGAAAATAGTTGAGGTGCTGGGGAGCGTCGACTGAGAGAGTGACATGAACGGAAGGGGGAGTGCCCGCGGTCATGTTCGACTGCGTGGGTTGCGCGACGGCGTCGAGATGGATGCCTAGCGAAAGGACGAGAGCGTCGTTGAGTTGGACGCGCTTGATGCGGAGCTCGTGGAGGGCGTTGGCTTTTTGAATTGGGTTACCCTTCCAGGCCTCCACGGTGGTGATGATGGTGTCGTCGTCTTGCAGCGCTTCGGCGAGTAGCGGTGCGATGGAATCTGGATGAGCTGGATCGAACTTCTCGATCGATGCTTTGATGGCGCGGGAGATGTCGTAGATCAGGTCTGTCGGGAATGCGCCTGGCGCTATGTCCTGTAGGCCGATGATGGAGGTGTCGATGCCGGTGAAGAAGTTGGGTTGGGTGGTTAGGGCGGGGTTTTGGATCGGGCCTTCAGCCCTCGTGGATTCGTGGGATGACAACCCCAGGGCGTTGCCCTGGGCTGTGATGAAGCGCGCCGTTGGCGCTGGTCGGTGGTTGAAAGCTGCGGAGGTTAGTGAAGGGGCTGGCTTGGTGGCAGGTCCTTCGGCGCGCTGCGCTTGCTCGGGGTGACAGTTCTTGGCGGTGAAGGATGTGGGGCGGGCGGTGGCTGGGGCGTTGCAGAGGACGGAGCCGTAGAGGGTGTAGCCGGAGTTGTAGAAGCCGGCTACGGGGAGGGTCATGTTCTTGCTGATCTGGCTGCGCTGCAGGCTTAGGCCTATGCGTCCGAATTGGATGTAGCTGAGGGGTTCGATGGGGTTGGCGGCGAGGGTGGAGGGGATGTCCGCGGGGTTGGCTGCGGCTACGGTTAAGAGTGGGTCATTGCTGCCTTCGGGGACGGTTACGTCGGCGGGGGGCTTGGTGGTGGTGACGCGGCCGGTGACGTAGTTGGTGAAGCGGGCGGGGACGTATTGGCCGGTGGCGTAGTCGTAGACGCCCTTGCTGTTGACTTCGGCGAAGGGGACGCGGGCGTAGATTTTCAGGGCCTGCCAAGGGAGGAGGCCTTCGGCGATCTGGTCGGGGAAGACGTTGGGGTCGGCTGCGGCCTTGAAGGCTTCCTGGGCGATCTCGCCGGAGACCTGGTGCTGACCGTGGCCGTCGGTGACGTTGCCGATGAAGGTGGCGGTGATGACGAGGGGGCGGACGATGCGGATGGCGCGGACGGCGTCGTAGAGGACGCGGTCGTGGGTCCACTTGGCGAAGGCTTCTTCCTTGGTTTTGGAGAAGCCGAAGTCGACCTCGGTGCCGAACATTTGGGAGACGCCGGTGTAGCGGTCGTTGGCGAGGAGTTCCTGGGTGCGGATGAGGCCGAGCGCGTCTTCGAAGTCGCCGGTAACGAAGTTCTGGCCGCCTTCGCCGCGGGTGAGGGAGAGGTCGGTGACGCGGGCTCCGAAGCCGCGGGCGTAGAGGGTGAGCATGCCGCCGTCTTCGTCGTCGGGGTGGGCAACGATGTTGAGGATGGAGGCGCGGGTGTTGAGTTTGCGGAGGAGTTCGGCGAGGCCGAGGGCGCCTTGGTCAATGGGGAGTTCGTGGCCGTTGAGGGGGGAGACGCGCTCGCCACGGAGGTTGGCGGGGTCGCTGAAGGGCGCGGTGGCTTGCTGGGCGGAGGTCGAGAGCGGGAGAAGGAGGCAGAGCGCGAGGGTTAGCGGCGCAGTTGGCTTCATTCGACTAGAGTCTCACAACTCGAAAGGTGGGCGGGAGCGGTCGCGCTGGTCGCGCGATAGACCCACATCTCAGAATCGAGATGTGGGGCACCCGGGGTCCTGCGCGGACGGCGAGGGGCTTCGCGTGGCGGGGGTTAGAGTTGGGGTGGGGAAGTGGGATGTGGTTCGGAAGGGAGATGGGCGGGGGCGGTCGCGCTGGTTGCGCGAAACCCACATTTCAAATCGAGATGTGGGGGACGCGGGGTCCTGCGCGGACGGCGAGGGGCTTCGCGTGGCGGGGGTTAGAGCTGGGGTGGGGAAGTGGGATGTGGTTCGGAAGGGAGATGGGCGGGGGCGGTCGCGCTGGTCGCGCGATAGACCCACATCTCAGAATCGAGATGTGGGGCACCCGGGGTCCTGCCCGGACGGCGAGGGGCTTCGCGTGGCGGGGGTTAGAGCTGGGGTGGGGAAGAGAGATTGGGGGCGGTCGCGCTGGTTGCGCGAAACCCCCATTTCAAACCGAGATATGGGGGACGCGGGTTCGCGGGATTTGTCTCTATCGCGATCACATGACGGGAGTACTATCCTAAGCAGCAAAGATCTTCTCCCGGCCCCGAATTCAATTCAAACGACACAGGAGGTTGCTATGAGCACATCGTCTGTAGGAAGCATTGCGCACGGCGCTGTTGGGTGGTCGATTGGTCTGAGTGTGGTGTTGATTCTGGCGGGATTGTTCGCCATCGCAGTGCCGCCGCTGGTGGGGATTGGGGTGCTGCTGGTGGTTGCGTGGCTGATTATTTTGAGCGGCGGCGTGCATCTGCTGTTCGCGTGGCGAACGCGGACGTCGGGCGGGATGATTTGGGAGCTGCTGCTGGGGGTTCTGTATATTGCGATTGGTGTGGATGTCTTGATGCATCCTGCGGCGGGCCTGGCGGCGCTGACGCTGATCCTGGCGATCTACCTGTTCGTGGAGGGCGTGCTGGAGCTGATCTTTGGATTCCGGCTGCGGCCGGGAGCGGGGTCGGGTTGGGTGATGTTTGATGGAGTGGTGACGTTGTTTCTGGCGATTCTGATTTGGAGGAGCTGGCCCTCGAGCAGCGAGTGGGTGATTGGGACGCTGGTGGGGATCAGCATGCTGTTTAGCGGGGTGTCGCGGCTGTTTCTGTCGATGGCGGTGAGGCGCGGGCTCTCGAGCGTCTGAAGGAGGCGCGCGGGATAGACTGGCGGGATGAGAGATGAGGGGCTGGAGCGGTCGCTGACACTGCGCGGGGCGGTGACGCTGAACCTGCTCGACATGATTGGGGTGGGGCCGTTTTTGACGCTGCCGCTGCTGCTGGCTGCGATGGGCGGGCCGCAGGCGATGGTGGGGTGGGTGCTGGGCGCGCTGCTTGCGGCTTGCGATGGGTTGGTATGGGCGGAGCTGGGCGCGGCCATGCCTGAGGCTGGCGGGACGTATGCGTACCTGGGGAAGATGTTTCCGGGGCAGTGGGGGCGGTGGCTGAGCTTTCTGTTTGTGTTTCAGCTTTGCGTGTCGGCTCCGTTGAGCGTGGCTAGCGGGTGTATTGGGCTGGCACAGTATGCGGGGTTTCTGTCGCCGGGGTTTGTGGGGGCGGGCGGTGTGGTGCATTCGCTGCGGGTGGGCGGGTATAGCTTTGGGGTGAGTGCGGGGCGGGCTACCTGGGTGGCGATTGCGGTGGTGGGGGTGGCGGTGGTGCTGCTGTATCGGCGGCTTGCGGCGATGCGGGGGCTGTCGGCTGGGATGCTGGTGGTGGTGCTGGGGACGATTGCGTGGGCGATGGTGACGGGGTTGCTGCATGGGGAGTGGGCGCGGGTGGTGGCGGTGCCGGCGGGCGCGTGGAGATTGGATCATGGATTTTTTGTGGGGCTGGGATCGGCGATGCTGATTGCTACGTATGACTACTGGGGGTACTACAACGTGACGTTCCTGGGCGGCGAGGTGCGGGACCCGGGGCGGACGATTCCTCGGGCGGTGTTGATTTCGATTGGGGTGGTGGCGCTGCTTTACCTGGGGCTGAATGCCAGCGTGCTGGCGGTGATGGGGGCTCCGGCGATTGTGGCGGCGCAGGATATTGGAGCGCGGCGGGCGTTGCTGAGCGAGATGATGCGGGTGGCGTATACGCCGGGGTGGGGCGCGGGCGTGGGCATGGCGCTGGGGCGGCTGGCCGCCGTGCTGGTGATGGTGACTGCGTTTGCGAGCGTGTTTTCGCTGCTGCTGGGGTATTCGCGGATACCGTTTGCGGCGGCGCGGGATGGGAACTTTCCGGCGGTGTTTGGGCGGCTGCATTCTACGCGGGGGTTTCCGGTGGTGTCGTTGCTGGCGCTGGCGGGGATGGCTTGCTTGTTTTGCTTTTTCTCGCTGGCGGATGTGATTGAGGCGCTGGTGGTGTTGCGTATTCTGCTGCAGTTTGGGTTGCAGCATGTGGGGGTGATGGTGCTGCGGTGGCGTCGGCCGGAGATGGTGAGGCCGTTTCGGATGTGGTTGTATCCGGTGCCGCCGCTGCTGGCGTTGCTGGGGTTTGGGTATATTGTGGTGTCGCGGCCTAACTTTCGGCGGGAGTTGCTGTTGGCGGTGTTTGTGGCGGTGGTGGGGACGGTGGTGTTTTTGACGCGACGAATGTTTCGACGGGTGGCGCTTGAACATCCGGTGGGGGAGTGAGAACGTTGTAACTTATAGGGCGGGTTTGAGTCCTATGGATGTGTCGCGGGAACGAGTGCGATGTTGTCGGAGGTGGTTGCGATGCTGTTGATGAGTGATCGAGAGAAAGAGATTCCTTCGTCGGAGATTACGCCGCGGGCGACGTTTGAGGCGTTCCAGATGAACCGCAGGCAGGTGATGGCGGGGCTGGGTGCGGCGGGGTTGGCGGCGGCGCTGCCTGGGACGGCGCGGGCGGAGCAGAAGATTGACGGGTTGGTGACGACGCAGTACACGGTGCCGGACCGGGACACGACTCCCGAGGCCAAGGCGAAGAGCTACAACAATTTTTACGAATTTGGCGAGAACAAGGACGACCCGGCGAAGAATGCGTACAAGCTGAAGACCTATCCATGGGATGTGTCCGTGGAGGGGCTGGTGGCGAAGCCGCGGAAGTTTCAGTTTGGCGAGTTGTTTCACCTGCAGCCGATGCAGCAGAGGGTGTATCGCTTTCGCTGTGTGGAGGCGTGGTCGATGGTGATTCCGTGGGATGGGTATCCGCTGTCGGAGTTGATCAAGGTGGTTGAGCCGCTGCCGAAGGCGAAGTTTGTGCAGTTTATTTCGGTGGAGAACTCGTCGCAGGAGATTCTTCCGAGTGGAATTGATTGGCCGTACACGGAGGGGTTGCGGATGGACGAGGCGATGAATCCGCTGACGCTGCTGACGTTCGGCAGCTATGGCGAGACGCTGGCGAATCAGCAGGGAGCTCCGGTGCGGGTGATTGTGCCGTGGAAGTATGGGTTCAAGTCGGCGAAGTCGATAGTGAAGATTAAGTTTGTGGAGAAGATGCCGCCGACGACGTGGAATGAGCTGGCTTCGAATGAGTATGGGTTCTATTCGAACGTAAATCCGAATGTGGATCATCCGCGGTGGTCGCAGGCGCATGAGCGGCTGCTGAATAGCAACAGCATCTTTCCGAAGGTGGTGCCGACGCTGATGTTCAATGGGTATGGAGACCAGGTGGCGTCGATGTATGCGGGGATGGATTTGAAGAAAGACTTTTGAAGGCGGTGTCCGTTATCCGTTCTCCGTTGTCCGTTGGTTGCGGGTGGGTGAGTGGTTGGGCGCGGCTTAGGTTTATTGCGGCTGAGATGGTGTTGCGTGTTGTGCCTGGGTCGTCCTGAACGGACAACGGAGAATGGAGAACTGAGAACGAAATGCCGAATCGTTTTATTCCCTACCTGAAGGCCGTGGTGCATGTGCTGTGCCTGCTCCCGGTGGCGTTGCTGCTGCGGATGTACTTCAATGGGACGCTGGCGTTGCAGGCTGACCCGGTGAATTACATTACGCATTTCACGGGGGACTGGGCTCTGTGGATGTTGCTGGGGTCGCTGGCGGTTACGCCGCTGCGGCGGCTTTGGGCGGGGCTTAGCTGGACGATTCGGTTTCGACGGATGATTGGGTTGTATGCGTTCTTCTACGCTACGCTGCACTTGCTCACGTACGTATTGCTGTTCAGCGGGTACGATGTGCCGGCGGCGATGGCTGGGTTGCGTGCGGGACATTTGCTGGAGCCGTGGACGCAGTTGCAGAAGATCTGGCCGACGATGCTGGATGATTTGAAGAAGCGGAAGTTTATCCAGGTGGGGTTGGCGGCGTGGACGATTCTGCTGGTGCTGGCCGTGACGTCTCCGCAGCGAGTGTTGCGCGCGATGGGTGGAAAGAACTGGGCGCGAGTGCATCGGCTGGTGTATCTGGCGGCGGCGCTGGCTTGCGTGCACTACTGGTGGCTGGTGAAGACGGGCGTACGGACGCCGTGGAAGGTGACGGCGGTCCTGACGGTGCTATTGCTGATGAGGGTGGGATACGCGGCGATGAAGAGGGTTCAAACGCGAAATACAGCTTCCAGCTTTTAGCTTCCTTCAGTAAACCGGCTGAGGCCACTCGTCTAGTAACTGAGATTTGCTGTTTGCGAAAGGCGCGGCGGCCTCGGCGGGTGATTTCCGGCGCCGGGGGTTCCTCGCAATTCATCAATCAACCTTCGTGAATATCCCGTCATTCACGATCGCCAGGTTCTCGACGAGCACCTGCTTCCCGCCGTTCAGGAACTTGATTCCGCGGCGGGCAACGCCTGTATTCTCGCTCGCGAAGTAGTAGGTGAATGTGTCTCCGTCCCAGTGAGTCAGCTCATAGTAGGCATCGCGCGGGGGGAGGCGGAGGATCAATTGATTTTGTTTTACCTCGATGTGGAGAGTGCCGTAGTAGGGACTTACGTAGGTCCCTGCGTAAGCCGAAAGCTGGCCGACAGGCGCAGGATTTGAGGGGGGTGGACGTTTGGAGTAATCGGGCGAGGAGTCTTGCGTCTCCCGCGTCATATTGTCGAAGATCGGCTTGAAGAGCGCGAGATAGTCTCGCTTCGCGCTTCCATAGCGAAAGAAATCCAGGAAGGAAAGGCTGACAGCTTCGGGCAGACCGATCGGGGTGCCATTGGTGAGAACGACAATCCCGAGCTGTCGGCTGGGCAGCAGATACATCGCGGTGCCGGTTCCGAGATCAAACGCCCCGCTATGGCTCAGCGTCAGTTCGCCTTCGTCATCCCGGCTGACATTCCACCCCAGGCCATAGAAACCATCCTTGCACGTTGCGGGAGGGACAGGCGCTACCGCATCCCTGCACATCTGCGGTTTGTGGGTTTCATCGAGCGCGGCCTTATCCACTACCTGGCGACCCTCGAACACACCGCCGGCCAACTGCAACTCCATGAAGTTTGCCAAGTCGCGCACGTTCGAGCTGACGCCACCGGCCGGCGATTCCGAGTCGGCTTCGCGCTGAAACCAGTTCCTATAGACGCCATCCTGCAGGTAATGGAGTGCAGCTTTGTTGGGATTGTTCTCGTAGTCGGAGTACCGAGAACTGGTTGAGCGCATACCGATCTTGTTGTAGAGCTGCTGATCCGCGAGCTCTTCCCAGGTCTTACCGGTCCTGAGCGCGGCGGCGATGGCTGCTTCGGTCAGGCCGAAGTTGCTGTAGTGATAGCCTCCGCGCAACGGGCTAGCCAGCGGTACGAAACGAATTCGCTGGAGAATTTCAGGACGACTGTAGCCGAGGTCTTCCAAAACGTCCCCCGCGCCGGTTGGCAGGCCGCTGCGGTGCGAGAAGAGGTCGCGCAGGGTTACTTGCGCGGTGGCGGAGGCATCGGAGAGCGCGAAGTGAGGGTCGAGTGCCTGGACTCGATCATCCCAATGAATGATGCCCTGACCCACGAGCGATGCCATGATGGTCGAGGCGATGGGTTTGGAGACTGAGGCAATTTCGAAGACGGTATCGGGATCGACTTTTGCGGGGTCGCCCAGTTTGCGCACCCCGTAGCCTTTGAGAAAGACCACGCGGCCCTGGTAGACGACCGCGACGGCAAGACCTGGAACGTTGGTCTTCTCCATGCTGCTTTGAACGTAGGCATCCAGCTGGGCGAGGGTGGCGTTGATATCAACCGGACCTGGTGTCTGAGGTCGAGCGGAAGCGCAGACGAGGAGGGTGAGCGCTGCAGTGAGTAGGGTCATCTTGATCTTCGGCTGCCGCATAGTTAGCTTTACCTTGGTTTGTGGGCAAGCCTAGTTGCAATTGTTGGCAGCTACAAGTTAATTCGGCGGAGATCGTGCGCTCGCCTGTGGGGGCTAACGTCCCAAGGCCGCGTGGTGCGCGGCCTTTGTTGTCGCTGTGGGCGGACTGAGGGAGCTCAGGAAGTGAGAGGTCACTAGTTTTCGGTGGGAGTTTCCTCGATGTGGTCGATGACCAGGACTGGGTAGGGGCGCTTGGTCTTTTCTAATTTCAGGCCCAGCTGGCGGCTGACGGCGTCGAAGAGGGAGAGAGCGCCGTTGGGGTCGGCGCTGCCGGGGTCGGAGGTGTTGGCTGCGCCGCCGGTGTCGGGAAGGATCTTGTCGGCGGAGCTGAAGCTCAGGGTGAAGTCGTAGGAGCCTTTGAGGCCGGTGCCGTCGAGGACTGGATTGTAGATGTAGCCGTTGGCAACGTGTTGGAGCTCGTCGCCAATCTGGGCGATGGTCATGTTCTGGCAGGTGACGAGGCGGTTGAGGATGGGGCTGGCGATCCGGGGATCTTTGCCGTCAGGGCCGGGGCCTTCCTTGCATCGGGTGCGCTCGGTCGGGTCGAGGGTGGGCGTGAGTTTCGGCTTGACGGCGATCAGCGTGTAGGCAGTGACGGGGCGGTCCTCCATGTGCCACTTCATCTGAAAGCGTTCGGTGATCATGGCGCGAAGCATGCTGCGAAGGGCTTCGTAGTTGATGAGGGTGCCGGAGGCGAATTTGTCGACGGGGACGTTGTCTCCGGCCTTGGCGAGGATGTCGAACTTGGTGGTGTCAAGCCACTTGGGTGCGTTGACGATGCTTTCCTTGTTGTTTGGGTTGAGGTCCCAGCCGAAGGTGATGAGGAAGTTGAGGGGGATGGCGCGGGTTTCGATGCGGTCGCCGGTGATGCGGCCGTAGCCCTGCTCGTCGGGCTTACTGGGTTTGATGACGGTGACTTCGAAGGGAACGGGCTTCCACTCGGGAAGGGCTGCGGCGATGTTGGGTGCGTTGGGGGTGGGAGTTTCGTCGACGCTGGCAACCTGGAAGACGGGGCGGGGCGCGGTCTTGAGTTCCAGCTTGAGGCCTAGTTGCTTGTCGACGGCGGCGAAGATGGAGATGCCGTCGGCACCCTGCTTGGCAAGCTGGCCGCGCCCGGTCCACTTGATGGTGAAGTCCCAGGCGCCGGGGAGATTGGTTTCGTCGACGACGGGTTGATCGAGATATCCGCCGGCGAAGTCGTGGAGGGTCTCGGCGAGAGCGGGCATGGTGATGTTCTTGCAGACGACCGTGATATAGGACGGAGCGCCGGGGGAAGGATTCGGAGGCGGAGGGGCAGGGATGCAGGAGCGCTCGCCGGCGTCGTCGGACTGAGTCATCTTTGGCTTGCCGGGACCGACGGAGAGGATGTAGGTCGGCATGGGCGCGGTGCCGGTTTTGACGACGAGATGGAAGCGGTCGGCGAGCAGGGTTCGGAGCATGAGCTTGACGTCGTCCGGCGTGGTGCCGGGAGGGACCTTGGCGCGGATGTCGTAGCGATCGCGCTCGAGCCAGGTGGGGCCGCCGTGCACGTTGCCTGCATCGACTCCGTAGGCGGTGGCGATGAGATCGACCATGGTGGCCTGGGTGAGGAAGTAGCGATCGCCCTGGATGGAGTTGCCGTGCATGAAGGGGTCAGCGGTGAACGGGCTGGGGTGGACGTCGGCGATGACGAAGGACTTTGAGACGGCGGGTTTTTGGGCTATCGACGAGACGGAAAGAAGGGCGAAGAGGACAAGGGCTGCTCGCATGAACACCTCAGCGTTGAAGCAAACTGACGACTGAATGCTACAGGGCCCAAGTGAAACTGCCTAACTTGCTTCGGATACCCGTGGCGTTGAGTTTACCGGTATGAGTCGAGTTCTGGGTCTTGCGGATAGACGCTGCGGGGCGGGATTCGTCTTGAGAAATATTCTTCTGCCAGATGATTGGCTACGATCGTGGGAGTTCCCATTGGCCTTCCTCGGGGGAACTCGTGGCCTGGGCGAAATATTTCCGAGCGGATGGCTGCGTCGCGCGTCTTCGGTACAGTGCGGCAACGATTGGGGTGCGTATCCAACATGAACATTCGTCCGGGCGGGTTCTGTACCGCAATTGTTCTGGCGGGAAGTCTATTGATTGCGATTGCTTCCGTGCCATCTTCCGCGCAGCAGGGATCTTCGGCTGATGCGGCTCATGCCGGGCCACGGAAGCCCATGGCTGATCAGAACCCCTCCTTTGAGGTGGCTACCATCAAGCCTGCCGATCCTGCAGATCCGGGCAGATATTTTCGGGTTGCGGGTCGCGTTTACTATGCCCACGACGTCTCGCTCGCGGATTTGATTGATCTCTCTTACGGCGTTCACCCCAGCCAGATCCTCGACGCTCCTGCCTGGGTGAGGACTGACCGGTTCGATGTGGTTGGAACTCAGCCAGGAGATGACGAGCCTGGCGGATTGCAGTGGCTCGCGATGATCCGCAACTTGCTGACGGACCGCTTTGCCCTCAAGCTCCGTCGTGAGCAACGCGACCTCGCGTCCTATGTGCTCACGGTTGGCAAGAGCGGCGCGAAGAACCTCACGCCCTCCACGAGCACAAACCCGAACCCCAGCCTCGAATTCAACCCAGCGCCCAGCGGACTCGTCTTGCCAGCGCGCAATGCTGCCATGGGACAGTTCTGCCAGATGATGCAGCAGGTCGTGCTTGATCGGCCGGTGATCGATCGCACCGGGCTTAGCGGGAGGTTCGACTTCCAGCTCGTGTTCCTCCCCAATGAGAGTGAGTTTGACGGCCATCCGCCGATCACCGCCTCGCAGGTCACCGGCGAGCCTGCGCCTGACCTGTTCGAGGCTCTCCAGACGCAGCTGGGGCTGAAGCTGGAAGCGGCGAAGGTCCCGACCTTGGTCCTCATTCTCGAACATGCGGAACGCCCAACGGCGAACTGACCTGTAGCCAGGGTTTGCTGCGCGCGAATACGCTGGTCATCGATCACGCGACGCCGCTTTCAAAAAACTTAAACAAAAGCAGAAACTTCGCCATTTTCGATTCGTCTGACAGATATCTCAACAGGAGGCGGCTCGTTTTTATGCGCAGGCGATTGATTTGGCATCGGCCTGTCCTCTCGCTCGGCAGCGCTGTAATCTGCCTTGGGCTGGTGGTTGGGATTCCACGTCTGAAGGCGCAGGGATCTGCGGTGAAGCCGGCAGCAGTTGGGAAAGTGCCCAGCTACGACGTGGTCTCGATCAAGCCGGACCACGCGGACACCGGGCGCATTAGCATACGCATCGATGACGGAAATTTTGATGCGTTGAACGTATCGCTGAAGACGATGATTCTTAGCGCGTACAACCTGAAAGAGGCCCAACTGTTCGGGCTGCCGAAATGGGGCGACTCTGCGCACTTCGATATCAAGGCAAAGATTATTGACCCGGACAAGAAGCAGCTGGAGGCGCTAACACCGGAACAATTTACGTCGATGCAGCAACCGATTCTCACCGACAGGTTCCAACTGAAATTTCATCGTGAGAGGAAGATTCTGCCTGTCTATGAGCTCGTAACGACCAAGGGAGGACCGAAGTTCAAGGAGATCACCTCGGCCGAGCAAACGAGCGACACGGGGGTGAATGGGGTGCGAGCCGGCGGCATGAGCGTTCACAATCGCAACCTGGTTGCTACCGGTGTACCGCTGTCGCGACTGGCAGACCAGCTTTCGGCCCAGTTGCAACGCGTGGTCGTCGACAAAACAGGTCTCGCCGGAAACTATAACTTTCAATTGAACTGGTCCCCGGACGATGCTGGGCCGCCTTCCCCTGACGTTGCAGCGCCTCCCGACATCTTTACCGCCCTCGAAGAACAACTCGGCCTGAAGCTGCAACCGGGCAAGGAAGAGATTGATACCTTTGTGATCGATCACGTTGAATACCCTTCGGGGAACTGAGCGGGAAGATAAGCCGTAGACACTTAACGAACCGCGTTGGAGTTGGAGAGCGCTGAGCAGATGATCGAATCGATATCACGGAGGTGGGGGAAGTGTTATCGTGCGATCCTGTTTGCCTTTGTGCTTCTCGCATTCTCAAGCGTCGCCCGAGCGTCAGAAAACCGCGGGCAGGTCATGTTCAACGGCTCACCTGTTCCGGGAGCTACGATCACGGCCACGCAGGGCTCCAGCGTGTTTGTTGCCGTCTCCAGTCAGGACGGTAGCTATGTATTTCCGAACCTCCCCGACGGCACGTGGAAGATAACGATCTCGATGACCGACTTCGCAACCCTCGAGGAAGTCGTCTCCGTGTCCCCCAGTACGCCGGCCATCCGGTGGGAATTGAAGTTGCTTCCCGTCGCCGAAATCCTCGCGCACGCCACGCCGCTGAAGGCAGGAGCAGCCACGTCGGTCACAGCAAGTTTTCCGGAGGCGCCAGCAAAGACCGCGGCGAACAAACCGGCAGAAGCTCCTGAGATGCCCAAGCCCTCCGAAGCGACCGCCGAGCAAGCCACCGAAGGATTTCTGGTTAACGGCAGCGTGAACAATGCCGCGACCTCGCAGTTCACCCTGTCGTCTGCTTTCGGCAATACGCGCAAGGGCTATGGTGCGCTTTATACCGGAGGCCTCGCCTTGATCTTCGGCAACTCTGCACTGGACGCCAGACCTTTCTCGGTAAGCGGGCTGAGTCAACCCAAGCAAGGCTACAACACAATTACTGGTGTGCTGACCTTCGGTGGCCCACTCAATATTCCGCACGTCCTTCCGCGCGGTCCGAATTTCTTTGTCGTGTACCAATGGGTCAGGGACAATACCGCCACCAGTGTTCCAGGCCTGGTACCCACGCAGGCGCAGCGTGACGGCGACCTGTCCACCGGCATCATCGATCCGGTCGACCCGGTCGCGCAGAGTCTGCTGCAGCTATACCCGCTGCCCAACGTCGCCGGAAATTCCCAGTACAACTACCAGATCCCCGTCCTCAACAACTCCCACCAGGACGCGATGCAGATCCACTTAGAGAAATCCATCGGCCGCAAAGACCAGGTCTTCGGAATCTTTGCGTTCCAAAGCATCCGCGCGGATAACACCAACCTCTTTGGCTTTCTCGATACCACTGACACGCTGGGCATCAATACGACGGTCAACTGGCAACACCGCCTGAACCACGACATGTATCTCAACACTGGCTTCCAATTCAGTCGACTAAGGACCCAGGTGGTCCCCTTCTTCGCGAACCGCATCAATGTTTCTCTAGAAGCTGGCGTCACAGGCAATCTTCAGGACCCGTCCGACTGGGGACCTCCGACCCTTACCTTCTCCAGCGGCATCGCCAGTCTTACCGACGCGAACAGCTCCTTTGATCGCAATCGCACGGACGGCGTCTCCGAATCTGCGGACTTTTACCGCGGCCGCCATAACATCACCGTTGGCGGTGATTTCCGCCGGCAGGAATTCAACTACCTCTCGCAGCAGAATCCTCGAGGCAACTTCACCTTTACCGGCGCGGCGACCGGCGTCTCCGACCTTGCTGATTTTCTCGAGGGCATCCCCGATACGAGCCAGATTGCCTATGGCAACGCGAACAAATACTTCCGGCAATCGGTGTACGATTTTTACGCGAATGATGACTGGAGGGTCCGTCCGGAACTTACGATCAACGCCGGCATCCGCTGGGAGTACGGCGCGCCTATCACGGAACTTTTTGGGCGCATCGTGAACCTTGATATTGCTACAGGTTTTACGGCGGTCGCGCCGGTGCTCGGCAGTGATCCCAAGGGTTCGATCAGCGGGGAGCAGTATCCGACTTCGCTGATACGTCCCGACAGGCTGGGGATCGAGCCGAGGATCGGGCTCTCCTGGCGCCCGATCCCGGGATCCTCCGTAGTGGTTCGCGCGGGGTATGGTATCTATGACGACACCTCGGTTTACCAGAACACCGCCCTGCAGATGGCCCAGCAGGAGCCGCTGTCTACCAGCGTGAGTGTGCAAACAAGCCCTGCGTGTCCTCAGACGCTCGCCAGCGGATTCAATCCCTGCTCCTCCATCACTCCATACCTGTTTGCGGTCAATCCGAACTTTCGTGTCGGCTATGCGCAGACCTGGCAACTCTCGGTGCAGCGTGACCTGCCTGGATCATTGCAGATGACTGCGACCTATCTCGGCATTAAAGGAACGCGCGGCGTGCAGCAGTTTCTTCCCCAAACTTATGCAATCGGGGCAACGGATCTGTGCCCTCTGTGCCCCACAGGCTACGTGTATCAAACGTCTGGCGGCGATTCGACGCGGGAAGCCGGAAGCATTCAGCTGCGGCGGAGACTACGCGCGGGCTTCACCGCGAATCTGCAGTACACCTACTCGAAATCGATTGACGACGACGCTACGCTCGGAGGGCAGGGCCCGGTTCCGGCGGGTGGGGTTGCGCCCACAGTACCCGCGGCAACCATTGCGCAGAACTGGTTAGATCTGCGAGCCGAACGCGGTCTCTCTACCTTTGACCAGCGCAATCTCCTGAACGCGCAGATCCAGTACACCACCGGGATGGGAATGGGTGGCGGAACGCTTCTTGGCGGCTGGCGAGGAAGAGTCTTGAAGGAGTGGACGGCGACTGCGACCATCGTAGCCGGCAGCGGCCTGCCGCAGACGCCCATCTACCTGGCGGCGGTGAACGGCACGGGCGTTACGGGCAGCGTTCGCCCCGATCGTGCGAGCGGCTCGATCTACGGGGGGTCCGGTGGTCACTTCCTGAACTTGTCAGCCTTCGCGCCACCTCCATCCGGTCAGTGGGGAACCGCAGGCCGAGACTCCATTATCGGGCCGGGACAATTCACGTTCAATGCCTCGCTGTCGCGTACCTTCCGCGTTGGGAAACGCTACAACCTCGATATTCGAGTCGACTCTCTGAATGTTCTCAATCATGTTGTTTATTCCAGCTGGAATACGACGCTCAATCCCGTCATCCATCCGGGACCGGACTCGGTCTTTACTCCCGAGCTGAATCCACTGTTTGGACTGCCGGCAGCAGCCAACGCGATGCGCAGCATGACGGTCACTGCGCGACTGAGGTTCTAACCATGCGCTTGATAGCAATCATGGCTCTCTTCGCAACGCTCAGTGCTGGCGCGCAGACGATTGGGCAAAATAAGTCGGCTGATGCTGCCCAGACCTACACCATGTCGATGCGGTCGCAGCTGGTTGTCGAAGCCGTCGTGGTTAAGGATAAGCAGGGCAAGCCCATCGAAGGATTGACCGCCAAAGACTTCACGCTCACCGAAGACGGAGTGGCTCAGAAGATTCGTTACTGCGAGCTACAGACGCTGCCGTCGGAGCCGCTCCCCATCGCTCCCATGCCTTCCAATGAGGAGAACATCAAGATTTACAGGCGACTGGCCCGGACCCAGATTGCTCCCGAGCAGGAGGGAACCGCGAACTACAAGAACCGCCGCCTGCTGGCACTCTACTTCGACATGAGCGCCATGCCGCCGGGCGATCAACTGCGTGCACTCCGCGCCGCTGAGAAATTTATCCGGACACAGATTACCGCGGTGGACCTGGTGTCGATCCTCAGATATTCGGGCGGCTCAGTCGATGTGCTGCAGGACTTCACTGCGGACCGGAATCGCCTGCTCAGCATTATTGAGACGATGGTTGTCGGCGAAGGTCAAGGTTCGGTCGAGGATGTTGACGACGCCAGCACCTCCGATACAGGCGCCGCTTTCGGGCAGGACGATAGTGAATTCAATATCTTCAATACGGATCGTCAGCTATCGGCGCTGCAAACGGCATCGAAGATGCTCGGTAACATCAACGAGAAGAAGGCGCTGATCTACTTTGCCAGCGGCCTGCGCCTGAATGGCGTCGACAACCAGGCCCAGCTGCATGCGACCATCGATGCCGCGGTGCGCGGGGGTGTTTCCTTCTGGCCAATCGATTCGCGAGGTCTGGTTGCCGATGCGCCGCTCGGAGACGCTACGCAAGGATCGCCGGGCAACATCGGCATGTATTCGGGAACCGCAGCGCAAGCCGACACAACAAGATTTCAGCAGTCACAGGACACGCTGTTTGCGCTGGCGGGCGATACCGGTGGCAAGGCGCTGTTCGACAACAACGATCTCACCATGGGCATTGTCCAGGCGCAGAAGGCGATCTCCGAGTACTACCTCATCGAGTACTACACCACCAACGCAGCGTTGGACGGAAAGTTCAGGCGCGTCAAAATCTCGCTCAACGCCGACCCCTCGGCCAAGCTGGATTACCGGCAGGGCTACTACGCAGGCAAGGAGTTTGGTAAGTTCACGGTCGCGGATAAAGAACGGCAGCTCGAAGATGCGCTGATGCTCGAGGACCCTATCACCGAACTCACCATCGCGATGGAGATCAACTACTTCCAATTGAATCGCGCCGAGTACTTCGTTCCCATCGTCGTCAAGATTCCGGGGCGCGAACTCGCACTGGCAAAGCGGGGCGGCGCCGACCACACCCTCATCGACTTCGTGGCGGAGGTCAAGGATGTCTACGGCGGCGTGACCGTCAGCAATGTCCGAGACAACGTCAACATCAAGCTGACGGATGCGACCGCGGCTGAGCTGGCCAAGCGGCCCATCGAATACGATGCCGGCTTCACCCTTCTCCCCGGAAAATACTCGATCAAGTTCCTCGCGCGGGACGATGAGACGGGCCGCATTGGAACGTATCAGACCAACTTTGTCATTCCCAACCTGACAAAGGAGGTCAAGAAAGTCCCCATTAGTTCGGTAGTGTTGAGCGGTCAACGTGTCGACCTCAAAGACTCGCTTTACAACGCTGTGAAGGGCAAGGACGAGGTGAAGGACACGGCCGCGAACCCGCTGATTGAGGACAACAAGAAGCTGATTCCCAGCGTAACCAGGGTCTTCAGCCAGGGAAAGCAAATCTACGTCTACCTCCAGGCCTACCAGGAGAGCCCGACCGTCACTACGCCGCTGGTTGCCTTTGTCACCCTGTACCGGGCGCAGAAGAAGGTCTTCGAAACCCAGCCAGTCGCAGTGACGCCTGCGGCCTTGAGCCGCCTGGGAACGGTGCCCCTGAACTTCACCATCGGCCTGAATCAAATACCGCCGGGCCAATACGATTGCCAGGTGACCATCGTCGATCCGAGCGGCCAGAGGGCAACATTCTGGCAGGCGCCAGTCATGATCGTGCCGTGAAGGTCTGCATCCTGGCGTGCGTGCGAATCGCGACAGGTAAGCTTTCATTCGCGGAAGGCTTCTCGATGTGATCGATGGCCATCACGTCAACGGCCGCCTTGGTTACGTCCATCTTCAGACCTAGTTGCTTCTGCACCGCAGTAAACAAGCTGGGCGGCGCCTTGGGGTCGTCGGGATTTGGCGGAGGGATAGGCGCACCGGGGAGGCGAACTGCGATTGGTCCGGTGTCCAGTTGAAGTTGAAATCATAACGGTCCGTTCAAGCGGTCTGATCGACGACCGGCTTGTCGATCACTGCCTCCTGAATGCCGTGGCGGCGGTTTCCGCGTCGAGATTTTTGATCATGGAGGTGATTTCGGGATTCGCCATGAAGTTTTTCCAGACGAGACCCGTGCGATAGTTTTCGATCATGACAACGATCGGAGCCTGATTTAATCCCATGTAAATCGGCGATATCCAGTTCGCAGTGGGATTGATGGCGTCGCGGAGTCCGTAGACGCCCCACATCGTGTCTCCGTACTCGCGGTAATAATGCTTAAGCGAAGCCATGGACGCATCGGGTGTATACGGAAACGATGCGAGGGCGCCGGTGGGCGTGATGTTGCCGATGTCGTCTGCCTCGTCAGGCGCCTGGGCTGCGTACCCATGGGGCCCGTCGCTGGCGGTGAGACCCCAGGCATCCGGACCATAACCGACATAGTGCTTGGGATTCGCGATGGAGTATGCGCGGTTGATGAGGGCGATGTTGCGGCTGTTTTCAAAGTACGAGGGCGTGAACCGATCGTGAAGCCTATGCGGATCGAGCGCCATAAAGGTGTATTGGGTAAAAAATAGCGGGCCGCCTGGGCCGACGCCCACGTCGAGCTTGATGCCGTAGTAGGTGTGGCCATTCGCGTAGAGGTTGCCGTCTGTGCTGCCGGACCAGCCCTCGCGATAGTGTTGTGCCATCTCTGATTGGGAGGCCCAGCCCGAGTAGTACATCGATGCAGGGACGTTGTGGGTGGGAGAGGCGATGGCGAGCAGGTAGGTCATCATCGTCTCATTCATACCGATCAGCGGGTGATGAATTTGAAATGCCCACTGGGGCGACCAGTGCCAGTAGAGAAAATCGCTGGTCGGATTCTCGCGGTACCAGTCCCATTCCACGGTGTTCCAAAGGGCCGTGATACGGCGATCGAGGGATTGTTCCGCGGGTGCGGGTCCATGGAAATACTGGCGCGCTGCGAGCAGGCCCTCCATGAGATAGGAGGTTTCGAGGATGTCGGCACCGTTGTCGTACATGCCGAAAACGGGCATGGTCTGGCCGGTGCTGCCGTTCATGTAATGAGACCACGCACCGTGATAGCGCTGCGCGTGATCGAGGAAGTTGACGATCCTGGTCAGGCGTTCGACGCCTTCAGGACGTGTGATGAATTGGCGGTCAACCCCGACCATCAAGGTCATGATGCCGAAGCCGCTGGCTGCGGTCGCGACAATACGATCGTCTCCAGGAATATTTTCGCGGGTCATGCCGGAGTGAGGGTCGGCGCCATCCCAGTAGTAGTGAAAGCAGGCGTGCTGCATCATGGTGAGGAGCTCGTCGTCGCTGAGCGCATGGGTGGATGCGGCAGCTTCATTCGATCGTGGGGACTCGCGAAAGTCCCAGCCGGCGGCCGCGACCTTGTAGCGTGCCTGGACGCCGGGTTTGCCGACAAAATCCTCGTACCGATGAATACCCGGGATTTGCGTTCCGATGGGAGTGAAGCGGTTGCCATCCTCGGAACGATAGATAACGTAGCGAGCCAGCGATTGGGATGCGGGCGCGTCCCATTCGAGCTCGATGTGACGGTCGTAGCCGGTGGCGCGAAGATTGCGGGGAGCCGATAACGACTGCTGCGTCGACGGTGCGTCTGCCACACGAATTTCGTCGAGAATCAGCGTATGAGGGACGTTGTCCGCGCGATGCTGGTGGAAGACGATGCTCTGCAAATTTTCGGGCCGGAAGGTATAGATGGATGCGGATTGGATGTCCGCCAGCGGGATCCGAACTTCGATCCAGCGCGCGGCGGGTACGTCGCCGGTATATTTGCCGAGGTCTATGGGAGCACTGAAACTGGCAGGGAACTCGGCTACCTGCAGACCTTCGCTCGACGTGGAGAGGACCATTTGAGGCATGTCCGCTGCGGCGATTGGCTGCGGCGTGTAGATGGAGAAGTAGAGATAATGGCCGTCGAGTCCCGGGCGCCGATTGCGGAAGTCGAGGATGGAGATTTGCGCATTCCATCCGCCTGACGGTGCTGACTGCCATTGCATGCGGATGGCGTTTGGGGGTGTACGGAAGATGGTCGCGTCGACGGGGAGCCGACCGCCTTGCTGTTCCACGAAGCTCGCCCCATTGGCCTGGGCATGGCTGAAGTAGTAGCCATCTTTATTAAGGCTGTTATCGAAGATAACGTGGCGATAGTAGTCCGATTGCGCGCTGCTGCGTGCAGTGTGCGTGAGAGAAATAGCGGCGACGGCGAAGACGATGGAGACGAGTGACCTTCGGTTAATCATGGCTCTCCGATCACTTGGAACTTTCGGTGCAGGATAGCTGGCAGATGGCGTGAGCAACGTAACCTGCGGCGGTAGCGAATGCGCGTCCGGCTTTATCCATGCGAGCCGTCGTGGGGTCGACGCCTTCCGTGATGATGCCGCCGTCCCAGTGGCTGGCGCGAAGGATCTTGAGGGATTGATCGCGGCCGGCGGCGAGAGATAAATTGTCGGCGATGCTCCATGCGGTGGTGAATGGAACGCGATAGCTTCCGGGCAGGCCATAGGGCTGGTCCGCAAACGAAAACTGGTAGTTCTTCGAACGCAGCCACCGGTACGTGCGAGTGAAGGTCGGATCGGATTCCGCGACGAAACCGAGAGCGGGCAGTTTGAATAGAGACCCGGGAGGGATGTCGGTAAGGACATACTTCTTGCCGTCGGTGGCAGAGGCGAAGATAGGCCCATCGGCGTTTGGCGCTGAGTTCGTGATGCAGTGCGCGAGGATCGCCGCGTGGAGAGATTTCGCGCGAGCGGCCATTTCCTGAGACGCTGCCAAATGATTCAGGCGTCTGTCGAGATCCGCAAGATCGACGAGGGCTGCCCATACCAGAACGTTGTCGTAGGTGATGAACGGCAGGTCCTGAAATTCGTCCTGCGCATCCTGCAAGGAGGAATAGAGGCCCGTTGCAGGGTCAAATCGGCTCATCAGGCGGTCGCGCAGCAATGCAAGAGCGGCCTCGTGCGCAACGAGAAACGGGGTGTCGTTCGTCTTTTTTTCATAGGCAGCGAGCGCGAGAATTGGAGCGGCTGCCTCGTCAAGCTGAAAGCCGTCTTCGAGCACCACGCCATCGATGAAGCGGCTGTGCGTTCCGGTGTTACGAAGCTGGATCGTGAGCGCGTATTCCAGCGCCTCGCGGGCCATAGGGGTATCAATGTCCAGCAGCGCCGGAAAGCTCCAGAGCATTGCATCGCGATCCCAGTACGCGGCAGAGACGTAGTAGCGCGGGCTGCGCGAGGTGACGCCCACGAGTTGTTCCGTGTCGATGGTGCGGCCCCAGGCGTAAAGCTCAGTGAAAAGAAAGTTGCGGTTCATCAGCACATCGAGATCCGCTTGGCTGGTGGTTCGGGTGCGCTGCAAGAGCCATGCGGCGGTTTGCTGAATCATGGCGTCGGCGCCATTGCGATCAATCTCTTCGCGCAGCGCGCGGGCATTGTGTGCCGCACTGAATTCCTCCACTCCTGCGGCAAGGACAAAGATAGACTCGACGGTCTCTCCAGGGCCGAGCGTCTTCGTCTTGCTCGCGTCGACTGCGGGCGCGGCGGTGGTCGGTGGCGTGGAAATGGTGGCCTTCGAGCCGGGATGGAGCAGTGCCCACGCAAAGTCCGTATCGGACGTGATGTAGCTGAAGACTTCTGCGGGATCGACCCAGGGAGCGGGAGCAACGGTGCGCTCGCCGCGGAGTTCGACGGGCAGATACGTCACACGATCAAGAGCCCCGAACGAGGCTTTCACGCCGAGCGAAACTTCGACGGGCGCGCTTCGGTGGTTCGTCAGCGTCAACCGAAGAAAGGCTGCACGAGACGAAGGCGGGGCACAATAGGTCAGCGTCATGTCCAGGCCTTTGGTCTCCAGGTGCGCAGTGGGAATCCAGTAGGCAATCAACTCCCAGGAAGGATTTTGAAAATCGAGAGGCTTGCCATCGGCGATGAAGTAAGGCTGGATCACGGGACCGTTGTGCTCGCCGCTGACCTGGAGAAGGCCGCGGTGACGCATGGATAGCACATTGAAGGTGTTAAGCGATCCGTCGCTGCTGCGAATATCCGGGAGAGAGATCCACTGGTTTCCCGTGGGAAGAACATCATCGGGCTGCAGCGAGATAGGTGCCCGCCGGGGCAGCGTCTGTGCGACCGCAACCGCCGTGAACAGTAACAGCAGTGTCGCTCGAAGTGAACGCTTATGCGCCATCATGCACCGTCCGATAAAAGCCGAGAGGCGAAACGCCTTTCGGTGGCGTAGACGTTAGAGGAATCACGTGCGACGGCACGGGGAAGAGAACGGCGCCAGTGCTAAAAACGCTCAGCATACACGCTTCGCCCTAAGCTTCTCGCAAATAAATGCTTTCTTTTCATTATTTTGAAGTCGCGCAGAGTGTAAGAGCGTTAATGCTACTGTGTCAACGAGTGTGCACCGGCGAGTTGTGCCTGGGCAACTTGACCGGGGCTTCTGTATCGGTGATTTGTGTGCTCGCGCGGCAGTGTGATGATGGCGAATTGAGCCCTTCCGTGCTGGCGGATGGGCAGACGGTTTGCGGCAGAGAAGTCCGTGCACTCTAGGCGGGAGCCAGGGTGTGATCTGGGTATACGTAACATACGCAAGGGCTTTGCGTTGACTGCGAGCAGTGCGAATGATACAACTCTTCCTTGAGCGCAACCGATTGCGCGGTGCAAACAGTACGTGCCAACCGAAGCAGCACTTTGGGCGGCAAGACGCTTTTCTCCCTACGCCTGAGCCGTTCGATCCAGCCGTTGATGTAGACGGAGATTTGGGAGAAAACCGTGTTACTCAAGAACATCAGATGTTTCGTGTCTGTCGGCCGCATGGGGAACACCCGTCACTTTTCGCGCGCCGCGTTTCTTCTGCGCGCAGGACTCAGCGGTACCGTCCTGAGTCTGAGCTTCGGCATGTTTTCGTCGACAGGGATCGCCCAGTCGACTGCGCTGGCTCGTCCGCGGCCCACGACAGCCGCCGCGCATCCCTCCAACGCCCAGCTCGCCGACCCGAAGCTGGAAGCGCGTGTGAACAAGCTGCTCGAGCAGATGACGCTCGAAGAGAAGATTGGGCAGCTGGTTCAGTACAACGACACAGGCGACGCGGCTAACCCTGACCAGGGAAAACCGGGCGGGATCGCAGCCGTCAATCCAGAGCCCACCAGCCCGGTGAATGCAATGCAGCTTGCGGCTATAGGTGGCGTTGGATCCATGCTGAACACGGTCGGGAAGGCGAGGACCAACGTCTACCAGCACCTGGCAGTCGAAACGAGCCGCCTCCACATTCCTCTTCTGTTTGGCGCTGATGTGATTCACGGTTACAGAACGATCTATCCCATCCCGCTAGGCCTTGCCGCGAGCTTCGATCCCGAGTTGGTCGTTAAACTCGCGCGTATGTCTGCCGGAGAGGCGAGTACTGCCGGTGTGCGGTGGTTTTACTCTCCCATGGTCGACATCAGCCGTGACGCGCGGTGGGGAAGGACTGCGGAAGGTGCGGGTGAGGACGCCTACCTGGGCGCAGCGATGGCGCGTGCATATATTCGCGGTTATCAGGGCGACGATCTCTCGAAACCAGGCGCTGTGGCGGCTTCGGTTAAGCACTTCGCGGCGTATGGCGCGGCTGAAGCGGGCAGGGAATACAACACCACGGATATGTCGGAGAGCCGGCTTCGGCAAGTTTATCTACCACCCTATAAGGCTGCGGTGGAAGCTGGCGCTGCGACCATCATGAGCGCGTTCAATGCACTCAATGGTGTGCCGGCCAGCGCCAACCCCTTCCTGCTCGGCGAAGTTCTGCGCAAGGAATGGGGCTTCAATGGATTCGTTGTAAGCGACTACGGTGCGGTGATGGAACTGACGAACCACGGCATCGCCCTTGATCCCGCCACGGCGACTTGCAAGGCGATTACCGCGGGCGTCGATGTCGACATGATGTCTCACTTCTACGACACCCAACTTCCAGGACTCGTCCGATCCGGACAAGTGCCCATGAGCGTGGTGGATGAAGCGGTGCGGCGCGTGTTGCGGGTTAAATTTGCGACCGGCCTGTTCGAACATCCCTATGCAGATGCCCCCGAAGTAACGATGGCCGTCGCGGAACACAGGCCCTTGGTGCGGGAGGCGGCTGAGGAAACGTTTGTGCTTCTTCAAAACGAGAACACCGCGAGCCGCGCTCCGTTGCTTCCACTTTCCGCTGGAATCAAGCGCATCGCCCTGGTGGGCCCGCTTGCGGATAGTCCAGTGGAAATGGTTGGTGCGTGGGGTGGTGCCGGCAACGAAAAAGATATCGTCACGGTTCGCGCTGCGCTAGCAGAACGCGCACAGAAGATTGGCGGAACGCTGCTCTACGCTAAGGGTACGGAGATCGACGGAACATCCGAGGCCGGTTTTGCCGAGGCAGTGCAAGCGGCCCAGGCAGCCGACGTCGCGGTCCTTGCGCTGGGGGAATCGGGCATGATGAGCGGCGAAGCGGGCTCGCGCGCCCACCTGGATCTTCCCGGTAATCAGCAGCAGTTGCTGGAGGCGATTGCCGCAACAGGCAAGCCGGTCGTCCTGCTGGTATTTTCGGGGCGGCCGCTTGTTCTCGACTGGGCAGCTCAGCACGTGGCCGCCATTATGGAAGTCTGGTTTCCCGGCACTGAAGCTGGGAATGCCATAGCGGACGTTCTGTTCGGAGATGCCTCGCCCTCCGGCAAGTTGCCGATGAGCTTTCCCCGAGCTGTTGGGCAGGAGCCGCTCTATTACAACCAGTTCCCGACCGGTCGGCCACCCTTGAATCTCGATCTTTCCAAGCCGGCCGATGGCGATTCCCGATTCTTCTCGCGTTACCTCGATGTACCGAACGATGCGCTATTCCCCTTCGGGTACGGGTTAACCTACTCGACGTTCCGTTTCAGCGACGTCAAGGTTTCGACTGCCCGCGTTCCGCTTGCCCGGGCGTTAGCCGCCCGAACTGCGTCCATTGTGCAAGCGACGGCTACCGTGAGCAACACCGGTAGCCGAGAAGCGACCGAGGTAGTTCAATGCTATGTGCGCAACCAGGGGGCCAGCATGGAACAGCCGGTGCGCAGCCTGAAGGGATTCAGGCGCGTTACGCTGCAACCTGGTGAATCGAAGCAGGTGAGTTTTGACCTTGGCTTCAACGAACTGTCGTTCTTCAATGCCGACAGCAAGCCGACCATCGAACCCACGAACTATACCGTCTGGATTGGAGGGAGCTCTCTTGCGGATAAGAAGGCTACCTTCGAGGTCGTTCCCTCGGTCGGACGTCCGAAATCTCAATGAGACCTGTCGGGTGGACCGCGGGACCGCGACGGCCTTTCGTCCCGAAGCAGGATAGTCAACCTTCTCTGAAATTTCCTTCAGGAGTCGTGGGGTGGGCGGCGGCCTGAGGGCATCCGGCGCTCCCTGCGAGGGGATTTCGGCGCCGACATCTCGTTGCATGTGCTTGATGCGGGCCGATTTACGAATTCCGGGCTGTTTCGATTGTTCTTGACACCACTTTCCTTCCGGGCGTATAAAGTCGTTCAACATTGATTTGCACAATCGATTGTGCCCCTCCTCCCAAGGGCGCGGATCCACGCAACCTAACCCTTGGAGACCAACATGCAAGCCTGTGGCGCAGTCAGAAGTTCAAGCATCGCTCAGATGCGCAAGCCCCTTCTCGCAACTCTCTCGTCGTTCGTACTGATTGCACTTTTCCTCCTCACAGCCTCTCCAGCGAGCGCCCAGTTCAGAGCTTCGTTGCGCGGCACTGTCTCCGATTCCAAAGGAGCGGTCATTCCTGGAGCGGCAGTAACCCTGACGGACAAGGGGACGGGCGAGGCGCACCAAACCACTTCAGACGCCGCTGGCATCTACACGTTCAACGCCCTGGCGGCCGATAGCTACTCGTTGACGGTGGAGAGAACCGGCTTTGCGAAGAAGGAAGTCGCAGAAGTCGTTCTTATTCCCGACCAGGCGAACGCTCTTGACGTGCAGCTGACTGTGGGCAACGTACAGGAGACCGTGACGGTGAACGGTTCGTCAGCGCCGCTGCTTGACTCCGAAACTGCAACGCAGAGCGCCACGATTAGTAGTAACGAGATACAGCACCTGCCGTCGTATGCTCGCGATCCCTTCCAGCTGGCGCAATTGACTCCCGGAGTGTTTGGGGACGGATCCCAGGGTGGGGGCGGCGGATCGTCGACCACTCCCGGCAACCAGGGGCCGAATGGTCCTGGCGGCGGAAGCACTGGCGCTGGAAATTACGGTATCTACAAGACAGAAAACGGACCGCAACTCCAAACCAATGGCGGCCAGTATGAGACCAACGGCATCTCGGTTGATGGCATCAGCACTTCCAGCGCGGTGTGGGGTGGCACCTCGGTCATTACGCCGAGCGAGGAGTCTGTTGCAAGCGTGAAGGTGGTTGCCAACTCTTACGATGCGGAATCGGGCCGCTTTTCGGGCGCGCAAATTGACGTCACCAGCAAATCCGGCACCAACAGTTTTCACGGCAGCGCGTTCTTCCGGGTCAATCGCCCAGGCTTGAATGCCTATCAGCGCTGGAATGGCGTCGGATCGAATACCTCCGGCTCGGCAGCAGACCGTGGCGTCAATCGCGACACAACGCGCCTGAACAATTTTGGCGGCAGCGTCGGCGGTCCAATCTGGAGGAACCATGTCTTCTGGTTCTTCAACATAGAAACCGCGCCGGATGCATCCAACGCCACCTCCCAGGGTTGGTATCAGACTCCGCAGTTCCAGACCCTCCCCGGGCTCGCACCCATCGCTACCTCCATCCTGAATTACAAGGGTGAAGGGGTCGCCAGCGGCAGCACGATCATCACCCGCACGTGCGCGTCGATCGGCCTGACCGAAGGGGTCGACTGCGCTACGGTGAGTGGTGGACTTAATTTGGGATCGCCTCTGACAAGTGGTGTAGGACATCAGGACTTGACCTACGGTGGTTCCTCGGACGTCCCGGGCATAGGAAATGGGCTTAGCACAACTCCAGATATTGCCTACTACAACACATCTACTCCATCGTCTGTTTCGGAGATTCAGTACAACGGGCGCGTCGATGCAGATGTGACGCAGCGGGATCACCTGAACTTCTCCATCTACTGGCAGCCGGCGCACAGCACGGCATACAACGGGCCTGCGCGCGACGCCAACCTGTGGCATCACTCTCAGGTCAATGACGCGTTTGCGCTGGTCTGGAATCACACCTTCAGCTCGTCACTGGTCAATGAGGCACGCGCCAACGCCGCGGGATGGCGCTGGAACGAACTCACCACGAATCCGCAGGCGCCCTTTGGCCTGACGATCGGGAACTTCGACAACATCGGACAAGCGAATCCCCAGAGCATTGGCGCAGTGAGCCCAAGCATTCTGAACCAATGGACCTACGACTACAAAGACACCCTGACCAAGGTGGTGGGCCATCACAACATCAAGGCAGGTGGCAATCTTACCCGTCTTTACTACCTTAGCGATGCGCCGTGGGCTGCTATCCCTGGGTATGGTTTCCATAATCTCTGGGACTTCGCGAATGATGCTCCGTACAACGAAAGCGGAGCCTTTTTCAACGCGGAGACTGGCTTGCCCACCATGGAGCGGCTGGATGAACGCAACAACGTTTGGGGATTCTTTGTGCAGGACGACATCAAGGTCCTTCCTAACCTGACCGTGAACGTCGGCCTGCGCTGGTCCTATTTCGGGTCCTTGTACTCCAAGGAAAATAATCTCGGTGTAGTTCAGTTCGGCTCTGGCGCCAATACGTTGACCGGCATGAGCATTCGCGTCGGAGGACACCTGCAGAATTCCCCGAAGAACAACTGGGGTCCCCAGATCGGCTTCGCGTGGTCACCGACGGCAGCTCACGACCAGGTGGTGGTGCGCGGTGGGTTCGGTATTGGTTACAACCAGAACGAAATCGCAATCACCGCGAATGGCTGGAGCAATCCACCGAATGGAACTGAGCCTGGCTTCAACTGTCCGTACTCGGAGTTGCATACGAATCCTACTTGCGCCGGTAGCGGGATCCTTTACGAGCCTGCCTCGAGTCCTACAGATTTTTATGGCTATCCGGCAAATCCTGCTGCCAAGACCACGTTCACCAGTGCGAATCTGCCAACCAGCGGTACGGCCGGCGTCACGGCATTCCCAGGCGACGGCAAAACTATCACCAACTACCACTATTCGCTCGAGGTTGACTACCAGTTTGCCAAGAACATGGTGGCGACTCTCGGATATCAGGGAAACTTCACGCAGAATGTGATTATCCAGAATCAATACAACGCGGTTGCAGCAGCGGACGGTATTCCACTCAATCCAGTGATTAACTCGGTGGATTTTTACGGGAACCTTGGCAGCAGCAACTATAACGCTCTGATTGGAACTCTCAAACACAACTTCGCCCGGAGCTTCCAGGCGGAGGCGATCTATACCTACGCAAGGACGATGGATCAGGGCTCGGGGCCCTACGAAGAAGATCCTTACCCTTACGATGTGAGTGCGGCCTACGGGCGCTCAGATTACGACGTGCGCGATGCGTTCAAGCTGTACGGGCTCTGGTCTCCAACGGTCCGTGGCAATGCTGTGGTTCAAGCGCTTGCCGGCGGATGGTCGCTGGGCGGAATCTGGAACTGGCATACAGGATTCCCCTGGAACCCGCTCTATAACGTGGTTGGTGGCAACCTCTATTGTTCCACCTGCGGTTACGGACAGATCCGCCCGGCAGGATACAAAGGCGGCGCCGGTAAGAGCACGTCGAATAGCGCATTCCAGGCTTTCAGCGGTGTAAACCCCAATTACGGCGGCAACGGAACCACATATTTCCAGGGACCGACGTATACTCCGCCGGCACCGTTCCCCGCGATCGCTCCTGCGCCGGAAGCCGGAATTCAACGCAATACACTCTTCGGTCCTCATTACAACGACGTAGATGCGAGCTTGACCAAGAACTTTGGTCTTCCGACGATGAAGGTGCTCGGTGACAAGGCTGGCATTTCGATCCGCGCCGATTTCTTCAACCTGTTCAACCAGACGAACATCAATGGCGGATCGCAGCAAGGTGGTGGTGGCGGAGGAATCGACAACGTCCTCGGCACCGTCAACCCGAATGGAACCATCAACAGTGTCAACACCGACTTCGGTGTGGCCAACTCTTCACTGGGCAGCAGGACTGTGGAGATACAAGCGCGATTCAACTTCTAGTTTTTCAACGACGTCGAACGAGCGGGGCGCACTATGCGCCCCGCTTTCTTTGCAATGTTTGGCCCAACGCCGCTTGCCTGATCAGGCTGATCCTTTTGCGGGCCTGCGAGAACGACATTCACTATGATGGATGAGAGCCGAGGGGAATTCTCAACGAGCATGTCCAGATCAAGCTCACAGCGCATGCCGGGCATGGAGACTAGCCACTCCTGCGTTCTTGCCGCGCTGATTCTTGCATGCTGTGCCCTCGCGAGCGCGCAGACAGGGCGAAGCGCGAGCCGCCCGGCGCCTGCTTCATCGAGATCCTTTCAACGTCTCTCCGCAAAAGCTATCGCTGCGCAGGATGCCGGTCACCTCGATCAAGCTGTACCGCTCTTTCGCAGAGCACTCGCCCTTAATCCCGGTTGGCTTGAGGGGTGGTGGTCCTTAGGAGAGATTGATTACCAGAAGAATCGCTATCAGGCAGCGGCAGCTGAATTCAGGAAGGTGGTTGCGCTCGATCCAACGTATGGCACCGCGCGCGCCATGCTTGGGCTCAGTGAATACGAGCTCGGCCATGACAAAGAGGCGCTGGATAATATCGAAGCCAGCAAAGAATTAGGCATGGAGCAAGACCCGCAGTTGCGGCAAGTGGTTCTCTTTCACGAGGGCATTCTGCTGCAACGAGCGAGCCGCTACGAGCAGGCGAGCAAGGCGCTTTCTTCTCTCTGCCTGAGTGGCGTGAGGAGCGCCGCACTTGCGCAGATCTTCGGCATGACCATGCTGCACATGGATCGCAAGGTCCCGCCGGCTGACGGCACTCCGGAGGGCGACGTGGTGCAACATGTTGGCCGCGGTGCCTGCCTGTCTGCGGCGAATCAGTATGACCAGGCAAAGCTTGAGTATGAGTATGTCCTGCAGCAAGACCCTCACTTCCCGCTTGTCCACTTTGCCTATGGGCGGTCTCTGCTTGAGGCTCGCGATCGTCCGGGCGCGGTCGAGGCGTTCAAGCAGGAGATCGCTGAGCATCCCGACAGCGTGCTGCCGCGCCTCGAAATCGCAGCCGCCGAATACAAGGCCGATTCCCCGGCCGGGCTCCCCTATGCCCAGCAGGCCGTCGCTTTGGCGCCGCAATCGCCCCTGCCGCACTATCTGCTGGGATTGCTTTTACTGGATACCGGCGAGGCGCAGGGCGCGATCCCGCAGCTTGAGCTTGCCAGCAAGGCATTCTCCAGCGACGCAAGAGTGTATTGGTCTTTGGGAGTTGCATACGCGCGCGTTGGTCGTCCCAAAGAGGCTGCTGCTGCGCGTGCAACGTTCGCTCGCTTGAACCAGGCCAAACCCGAGGATCAAAATGCCGTGATGGGCATTGCGCCGGATGCGATTCCGTCACCCGAGGCGAACGGCAACGCAGCACCCACGCCTCAACCCTGAACGGCTGCGCCTAAGCGGTTGGCTCTTGAATCGTCAGAATCTGGTCGACCGCGACCTTGTGCAGAAGCTGGCGCGTGCGGCTGGGCCAAATCACTTCAATCTCCTCGATCGATCGGTTCTCGCCCAGGCCGAAATGCACGCGGCTATCACTCGCACAGGCGTAGCCGACGGCAGTGGTCACTTCGTTCCATTGCGAATGTCCGTCTGTGGTCGTGATGCGCAACTTTGCGCCGATCCCCATGCGATTGCTGCGGGTCCCAATCAGACGAAGCAAGATCCAGTGGTGGCCGGTTTCGGAGACGTTGCGAAAGAGTTTTACCTGTCCATTCAAGCTGGTGACCACGGCATCGATGCGGCCGTCGTTGTCGATGTCGCCGAAGGCCACGCCCCGATGAGCGCCAGCCACGAGAAAATCCGCTCCCGCTTCGGCACTCACGTCGTCGAACTTCCCGTTCCGCAGATTGCGAAAAACGGAGTTCCTTTCAGGGTACGCTTTGCTCGGGATGATCTGCTGAATGTTGTCCATCACATTGGACCTTGCTACAAACAGGTCCTTCCAGCCATCGTTGTCAAAATCAAAGATGCCGTTGCTCCAACCAGTCATCTCGTTGGTCAGTTCACCCAGACCACTTGGGATCGTCGCATCTACGAAGGAGCCGCCGCCCTGGTTGAGGTAAAGCGGAAAATCTTCATGGTCTACGGCGGTGTGCCAAATATCAGGAAGGCCGTCATTGTTCACATCGCGGAAGTCCGCTCCCATGCCGGAGAGAGCGTTGCCATCGGGAGAATATGCAACTCCTGCGGCGACCGCGACTTCCTCAAACCGCTTTCCGTCCACGTTGCGAAATAGAAAGTTTGGCGTCGTATCATTCGCAACGAACGCGTCCATAAAGCCATCGCCGTTGTAGTCCGCAAAGCTAACGCTCATGCCCTTGCCAAGGGCCGCAGAGATGCCCGTCTCGCGTGAGACATCGGTAAAGGTTCCGTCACCGTTGTTGCGGTAGAGCGTGTTGTAGAGCGGCAGATACTTGTTGGGATGGCAGTAGGCGCGCACACCCTCCTTGAGCGCGCAATACGGGTCTTTGTTGACCTCCCATTTGCAGTAGTTCACGACAAAGAGATCGAGCAGTCCGTCATTGTTGTAATCGAACCAGCCGGCGCCCACCGACCACATCTTCCTGTCGAAAAGGACGGCCCCGCTCACGCCAGCCTTTTCCGTAACGTCGGTGAACGTGCCGTCCCCGTTGTTGTGGAATAGCTGATTCCCGGTTACATTCGCTACAAACAAGTCCGGCCGTCCGTCGTTATCGTAGTCGCCGACGGCAACCCCCATACCGTAGCCCTTACCGGCTACGCCCGCCTTCTCCGTGACGTCTGTGAACGAGCCATCGCGATTGTTATGGAAGAGACGATTCCAATAAGCAGGCGAGGATTTCTCAAGCGAAGGAATCTCCGCTCCGTTAACCAGATAGATATCGAGATAACCGTCGCCATCGTAGTCAAACAAAGCGACGCCCGCCACCATCGTCTCGATCTGGTTCTTATTTGGAGTCGCGCAGTTCTTTGTGATGAAGTCGAGTCCTGATCGGCCGGCGATTTCTTCAAAGCGAATCTGCGACGGTGCGGAGACGTTCTTTCCTGCCTGAGCCGCGGCGCCCGCGCCTGTCCTGGTCTGCGGCCATAGCTTGGCTGGCGCCAGCGTCGTCGCCGCGGCCCCGAGGAGCCTGGTCAGCATGGTGCGCCGGCTGAGAGGTCCTGCGTGCAACCCATTCAATAAGGACAATTTATCCGCGCCTTTATAAACAAAGAATATCAAATGCAGTGGCTCCGCAGCCACCTGGTCTGGAGTACATTTATGAATAACCCTGAAGGTGCGCGAGACATGCAATTAGCAGGATTAAAATCCTGAACTCCGCACCTCAGTCTCCCGGAATTGAGATGATTGACCAAAAATACCGGCCTTGAAGAAGTCTTCTTTCTGGGCGCGGCGGTCACAAATTCCACCATGAACAAACGATTCGGTAAAGCAACAAGCCTGAGAGAGCTTGCGGCAATTCTCAAGCTCTCACCTTCCACTGTTTCTCGCGTAGTGAACGGAGAAGGGGACAACTGTCGCATTGCGCGAGATACGCAGGAGCGCGTCCTGCAAGCTGCTGCGCTGCACGGCTACACGGCGAACCGATTGGCACAAAGTCTGCGCGAAAAGAGAAGTTACACGATTGGGGTGATTGTGCCGGAGATCAGCGAGGGTTATTCAACGTCTGTGCTGAGCGGTATCGAAGACGAATTGCTCAAGGACGGCTTCTTCTACTTTGTCGTGAGCCATAGACACCGAGCCGATTTGTTGAAGCAGTATCCTCGGCTCATGCTGGCCCGTGCCGTTGAGGGTATCATCGCTGTCGATACAGTGGTTGAGGAAGGGCTGCCGGTGCCCGTGGTGTCCGTTTCAGGGCATCAGCGTTCTGCAGGCGTCACCAAGATTGAACTCGATCATGTCCAGGCTGCGCAATTAGCTCTCTCTCATCTGAAGACCCTGGGACACAAGCGGATCGCCTTCATCAAGGGGCAAACGTTCAGCTCCGATACCGAGGTGCGATGGCAAGCGATTGTCGAAACCGCGAAGGCGTTGGGAATTACTGTTCATCCTCAGCTTGTGGCGCAACTGGATGGCCTGGATTCTGGACCTCGGCCCGGCATGGAAGCGACTCGAGAGTTGCTTCGAAGCGGGGGGCCGTTCACGGCGCTTTTTGGCTTCAACGATGTCACGGCAATGGGAGCGATTTTTGTTTTGCGTGAGTCAGGCCGGCGAGTTCCCGAAGATATTTCAGTCGTCGGCTTCGATGACATCATGGCTGCGGCAACCTACAACCCGCCGCTGACGACCATTCGCCAGCCTCTTCGGAGTATGGGTCAAACCGCTGCCACGACTTTGCTGGAGTTGCTACGTAACGAAACGTGCGATTCGCGCCCGGCGACGATCAGGGTCTATCCCAGTCTTGAAGTCCGGAACTCAACGGCGCAGGCATCCATGGCCTTCGTTGGGGTCGAGGGCTGAGAATGTTCTCTTATGAACATAGTCAGATGTCCGATTTGTTCGGTGGTTTAACCGATGCGCGATTCTGACATGTCGGGATTTTGGCCGGGAATCGCTGCGGGCAGGTTCAGGTGAAATGTTGCGCCGGGTCTTGCGCCGGCCTCGGCCCATAAGCGGCCACCATGCGACTCGACGATTGAACGGCTGATGCGGAGCCCCATGCCGGTGCCGTGGGGTTTGGTGGAAAAGAACGGATCGAATATTTGTTCCGCAATTTTCGGCGGAAAGCCTATCCCAGTATCGCTGAACGAAATAAGAATCTCCGCTTCTCCGCTTTGCTGCGACTGGATGACTAGCTCTCGGACGCCGTCCACGTCCTTCATGGCCTCAATGCTGTTGATGATGAGGTTCATAGCGACTTGCTGCAATTGGACGCGATCTCCGATGGTCGGAGGGAGATCCGTTGCGAGGTCTGTGCGCACCGAGATGTTGTGTCGGATCGCTTCGTCGCGCAGGAGGGCAGCGGTCTCCCGAGCGATCTCGTTTACGTCGATAGCCTGTCGACTCGGGATGCTTTGCTCGAATTGCGAGCGAATCCTGGCAATAATCTCCGCTGCGCGTTTTGCATCTCTTACAACTTTGGTGACCGCCCCGCGCACCTCGTCAAGATTCGGATGATCGGCCGCGAGTTTTCGGAGGCTGACATTGGCGTTGGTGATGGCGCCCGTGATCGGTTGACTAAGTTCATGAGCCAGAGAGGCTGTTAACTCACCCATCGTTGTGACGCGATTGATACGGGCGAGATCGCCTTGCGCCTGGCGCAAAGCCTCTTCAACGCGCTTCTGATTGTCGATGTCGGTCGTCGTGCCGACGAACTTCACGACTTTTCCTTCAGTGTCGCGCAAGGTCACGGCTTGATTGAGGTGCCAGCGATAGGTCTCGTCGTGGGCGCGGAGAGACCTGGTTTCAAACGCGAAACCGGTTCCGGAGCGTACGCCCTCCCAGAAGCATCTGGCGGCCATCTCTCGATCCTCGGGATGGACCGCGGTCATCCAGGCCTCGGGATGAGACCGGACGAAGTCGAGGGTCTGGCCGGCGAATTCAAGCCAAACGCGATTCACGAAATCCGGTGTCCCGTCGGGCTTGAGCGTCCAGGCGGATACGGGAAGCTGCTGGAGTAGCGCCACTTGAAGTTGCAGTTCTGTGTCGGCGCGCTGCAACTCAAGGTAGAGGCGGCTGGTCTCGGCCAAACGTTCTTCGCTGGCGTGGCGTTTCTGGCGTTCGAGTTCCGCCTCACTACGGATCCGTTCTTCGCGTTCTGCGGTTTCGCGGCGAAGGCTAGCCATTTTGACATGTGCAGCGACACGAGCCAGCAACTCCCGCGCAGCGAATGGCTTGATGAGATAGTCGTCGGCATCGGCCTCGAGCCCTTCCACGCGCGACTCTTCGCCTGCGCGCGCCGACACGAGGATGACGGGGGTGCTTGCAAGGGAAGCGTCCTCGCGGATGGCCCGGAGCAAACCAAATCCGTCGAGCTGCGGCATCATCACGTCGGCGAGCACAAGAGCCGGGCGCAATTTCTGAGTGACTTCGAGCGCCTGTAGGCCGTCGGCGGCCGCGTGCACCTCATATCGCTCGCTCAGCAGGCGCGAGAGGTAGTGACGCATGTCTGCATTGTCATCGGCCAGTACGATCAGCTCGCGCTTTGCCGAGGCTGCGGGTTCCGGGCTCGGGGTGCGCGAAGCCTGGTGGGGAAGCGATCCCGCATCGACCGCAATCCCTGGTTCAATTCCCAGCCACTGCTTCAATTCTTCGACATACGCGTCGGCTCGAATGGTGGGGGAGGCGAGGGTCTTTGCAGCCTGAATGCGCTCCGTTGGCAGGTGGTCCGCGCCGCTGGGAATCGTTACGGTGAATGTGCTGCCGATGCCAACCGTGCTGTCGACGCGCACATTGCCGCCGTGCAACTTCACCAGTTCCTGAACGAGTGCCAGTCCGATCCCTGTGCCCTCGTAGGTCCTGACCCGGGCCTTCTCAATTCTGTGAAAGCGTTCGAACACGTGTTCGCGATGCTCATCGGGTATTCCGACGCCGGTGTCGCGGACCTGTAGCTCCACTGCGCCATCCACAGATTTCAATGAGAGAGCCACCTCGCCCTCGAACGTGAACTTATAAGCGTTGGAGAGCAGATTCAAAACAATCTTCTCCCACATGTCGCGATCTACGTAGACGGGGTCGGCGAGGGGCGGGCACTCCACGGAGAAACGGAGCCCGGCGTTCTTCATCGCCGAATCAAACGCGCTTGCAATCTCTGAGGTGAAACTTGCGAGGTCTGTCGGCTGATAGGATGTCTGCGCGCGGCCGGCTTCCATGCGCGAGAAATCCAGGAGCGTGTTGACGAGCTTGAGCAGCCGGAGACCATTGCGCCGCATTGTGGCCAGCAGTTCGAGGTGTGCGGGGCTCAGCTGCTCTCTCGCTTCTTTCTGAATTTCTTCAAGCGGGCCCAGCATCAGCGTTAGCGGCGTTCGGAACTCGTGGCTAACGTTGCTGAAGAAGGTTGTCTTGGCGCGGTCGACTGCGGCGAGAGACTCTTCAACCCGTTTCTGTTCATCGATGTCGGTGGTGGTACCGACGAACTTGATGACGTTTCCGTGAGCATCGTGCAAGGGCACGGCCTGCTGAAGGTGCCAGCGATAGATCCCGTCCTGAGCGCGCAGACTTCTGTTTTCAAACACAAATCCGCGGCCGGTACTCACGCCCTCCCAGAAGGTTCTGATTACTTTGTCCCGATCTTCAGGGTGGACCGCGTTCATCCAGGCCTCGGGATTTGAACGGACGAATTCGAGAGTCTGGCCGGCGAACTCAAGCCAAACTCGATTCACAAAATCGGGCGTTCCATCGGGGTTGAGTGTCCAGGCCGCGACGGGGAGTTGTTGCAACAGATCGACCTGGATCTGCAACTTTATTGCGGCTTGCTGCTGCTCACGGTAGAGGCGGCTGGTCTCCTCCAATCTCTGTTCGCTAGCGCGCAGTTTTTCGATCTCCGGCTGGCGTTCCTGTTCCAACACGCGCGCGCTGTCGAGCACGATTCGCAGGCTCGTTCGCAGGTCTTGCGGCCATTGTTCGATGGGGCCGAGGGGCGTAGCCGACCAGTCGAGCGCGCGCATACGCACTGCCATCTCGCTGTCGCCGGAAAAGACTGACTCGAGCAACTCCCGATTGCTTGACTCCATTTTCAGATCCTTCGACTCCGCGGCAAAGCGGAGAGGCGAAAAAGGCCTGCGGTCAATGGTTGATGAATCCAGGTAGCCACTCGGCAAGTCGGATCAGGCGGGCGTTGGAATGCGATTGCGCAAAAGAACACGGACCAACGGATCGGGTATACGGCTCTTGGAGGAATTTGGGAGAAAGCTGTGGGCCCACTCGCCTTGAAACCGCCGGTTCAAGCGATGAGGAATTATATCGTGCGCCGAAACTGAAGGGGTGGCGGGGACGATTCGAAGCGCAGCGAGGGTTCGATGCCAGCAGACATCCGCGGAATGGAGGCCGCAGTGGGTAGCAAGTTGTCGATGGAATATTGCAATGTTTTTCGTAACTTACACAAATCCTGGCGGTAATAAATCGTTGAGCCGCACATCGACAACGTTCAAGTTGCAGGGAACGCTGCTGCAAGGAACCCGAGCGTTGAGAACGCGACGGCCGACCAATACTTTGGTGTGGATTGATACCTTCGTCCAATGGATTCGCGGTCGCGCTTCCATCAATCTTCCTTTGGATGGGACGTCCGGTTCGTCCCCAGTCTCAGTTTCGATTTCATCAAGGAGGATCAAATGGCGACAAAAGGAAAAATTCTGGTACTGGTCTCGAGCGGTCGCGGTTTGCCCTTGAAGGATGGCAAGGTTTATGCCAGTGCCGGCTACTACCTTAACGAATTGACGGTTCCAGTTCGTGCCCTGATGAAGGAGGGCTACGAAATCACCTTCGCGAACCCCACAGGCAACACGCCCCAGGTGGATGTTCATTCAGAGGTCGCCGATTTCTTCGGTGGGGATGCGGCCAAGCTTCAGGATTACATGCTGTTCCGCGATGGGCTGTTTGCGCTGAGAGATCCGATGCGGATTAAGGATGTTGTGGCGGGGGGCCTGGATCAATATGACGCGGTGTTCGTCCCCGGCGGCCATGGACCGATGATCGATCTACTCGAGGATCCCAATGCCGGTATCGTGATGAGGCACTTTCACGAAACCGCGAAGCCTACGGCTGTGCTTTGTCATGGCCCGATTTCGCTGCTCTCGGCTCTTCCGAATTCGTGGGAGTTCGTCGCTGCGCTGGCAGCGGGCGATACTGCTGGAGCGCACGCCAAGGCTAAAGGCTGGATTTATGCCGGATATAAGATGACCATCTTTTCGACGGCAGAAGAGCAGCAGCGAGAGCCGCTTGAGATTGAGGGTAAGGTTCTGTTCTACCCGGACTTCGCCTTGCAAACGGCGGGCGGTGACGTAAGTGTGGTCGCTCCATGGGGGAGCTACGCGCTGCAGGATCGCGAGTTGATTTCTGGCCAGAACCCGTTCTCTGATGAGGCAGTGCTGAAACTTCTTCTACCGGCACTCAACGCGAGGAAAAAGTGAGTGGGCACGTGAGGGTGGCTTCATGATTTCGTCTGACGGTAATTTCCCCGGATTGGAGTCATTGGTGAGCGACATCTACTGATGGCTCGATTGCTACCAGCAGGTCCTCGATGAGCGAATTTTGAGCGGAGGCGGCGGCAACGCGCTTTGGGAGTGAAGCGCGAGGGCTTCGCCGATGTGCGATGGTGCCTCGTGACAGGAACCAGGTGGGTAGGTGGTGCCGCGGTGAGGCGGTCGGTCGAGGCCGGTTCGATTCGGTCTTTGGGGAAGGCTTAGCGCCTGCTTCGTACAATACGATGAATACGCACGCGGGCCGCCGCGGCCACAGAGTTGCGTTCTATCCCTATCCCCTTTCGAGGAATCTATGGACCGTGCCGAAGTATATGTTGGATTGCCTGACTCGCCTGTGCCGACCGCTCTGCCTAGCGGCTGGACAGTGGTTCGAGACGGCGACCCGATCACTGTAGCTGGGCCGGAGATGGATCTGAAGGTTACGTTTTTGGGCCGACCACTTTCCGACAGCATGGGGGACATGGTCCGCGCCGCCTGGCGGGAGATCGAACCGGGCTTCGATGTAGCTGTCCGGCAGCAGGTGGAGATGCCGACGCCAGATGGCTGGGACAACACCGTTCAGATTGTCTACAACACGCCTGCCAATGAAGACAGGCTCGCGGTGGCCGTGGTTCGTACGCTTGGCAATCGGGCTTACATCAGCCTCATCGATGGAGCCAAAGCTGCTTTCAGCCGCCGGATGGCGCAGGTAGCCGAGATGACCAACGGTTGGAAGCCTGCGGGCCTGCGCGAGCCGAGCCTGGCAGGAGTTGCTCCGAAGTTGTTCGGCGAGAACGAACGACGAGAGCTAAGCAGCTTCATCGCTTCCGCAATGGAGCGACTCCGCATTCCGGGCACGGCAGCCGCGGTCGTCCAGGATGGCCGGAACGTTTATGCGGAGGGGTTCGGGGTACGCAAGGCAGGCGGCAGCGAACCGGTAACGCCGACGACCAGGTTCATGATCGGTTCGTCGACGAAGCCCTTGACGACGCTGATGATGGCGAGGCTCGTGGACCTGGGCCACTTTACCTGGACGACACCGGTCACGCAGGTTCTGCCGGGATTTGCGCTGGCGGATGCCGAGGTGACCGAGCGGCTGGAGATGCGCCACACTGTGTGCGCCTGCACGGGCATGCCGCGACGGGATTTTGATCTGATTTTTCGCTTTCGGGGAGTGAGTCCGGAAGACCGCATCGACGAGATGAAGCAGATGATGCCCACTACGGGTTTTGGCGAGGTCTTTCAATACTCGAACTACCTGGTGGCCGCAGGTGGATTCGCTGCAGGGCACAGCTTTGCTCCCGATACCTCGCTGGCGGATGCTTACGACGCTGCGATGCGGCAGCTGGTGTTCGAGCCGTTGGGAATGCAGCAGACCTCGGTGCTCCACAACGATTCGCCGGATGACGCCGCGCCGCATGGCCATGATCTTAATGGCAAGAGCGTTCCGATCGACCCTGTGATGGAGCAATTTGCTGATGCCGTCGCTCCGGCGGGGTCGGCGTGGTCCACTGTTCTGGACATGGCCAGCTATGTCCGATGCGAGTTGCGGAAGGGTAAGAACGATGCAGGCGAGCGCGTGGTTTCCGAAGCGAACCTTTTGGCGCGGCGACGCTCTGCCGTGAAGATCGATGGCAAGAGCAGCTATGGCCTGGGATTGATTCTGACTGAGCAACAGGGGCTTGCGGAGGTGACGCATGGGGGTAATACGCTGGGCTTCTCCGCGGACATGCTGTTTTTGCCGGAGCACGGGATCGGGATGGTGGTGCTCACGAATCTGCGGGCGGCAAACTTGTTTTTGGTGGCGGTGCATCAGCGGTTACTGGAGCTGCTGTTCGGGGCTGCGGGCAAAGCAGAGGCCATGGTGGCTGGCGCCGCCACAACGTTGGAAAAATCGATGGAGGGAATACGGCAACGGGTCAGAACCGACCCGTCGGCCACGGCGTGGATTGGAGATTTTCTCGGCGAGTATGCGTGCGATGAACTAGGACCTGCTCGCATCTCGCAGGTCGAGGGAGGCTTCCGCATCGAGTTCGAATCCTGGTCGAGCGACCTGGGCGTGGAGGAGCAGTCGAGCGAAAGCCGGCAAATAGTGCTCACCAGCCCGCCATTTCTGGGGGGCCTCCGACTGCGGATTTCAGACGATCCGAATGCGCTGGTTCTTGATGGAGGTCAGACCCAGTACAAGTTTGTGCGAACAGGCTGATGCATCCCTTGCGGCGGTGTGTGGAAATGGGAAGTTTGGCTTATGTCCTCGCTGCGGTAGTTGATGACTGGAGGGTCTGTCCTGCAAGCACACGCTCAAGGTCTATATCTGGCTCTGATCGAAGCCAAAGCTTTTGCGACATTTCTCCAAACCCACCTTTGAGGCGACTACTCGGTGACGCCTTCGAAGAGGTCGGTGGACTGGGTGGCGGGTTGGGGCGTGGGGGAGGCGGCGAGCAGGTAGTGCTCGGTGTTGCCGTGCGTAGCGAAGATGAGGGGACCGGCGCGTTCCATCAGCGGGGCCTGCGTGGTGTGGGCCTTCATCGCCTCGAGGCGGGTGGGGAGCACGGAGGCGACGTCGAGGGTGTGGGTCCAGGGTGCGGGGATGTTGCGGAGGCGGCCTTCGACGAAGAAGTCGGTCGTGAGGTAGTAGAGGCGCTGCGGGGTGTGGAGCTCGCCCAGAGTGGGGAAGCGTTTGGGCGAGCCGGCCCAGTGGAAGGCTGCGGTGGCGACCGACGAGGTGATGGTGTGGTCGGCGTGGGTGTTGATGGCGCCGTCGCCGCCGAAGGTGATGATGACGTGGGGGCGGAGGATTCGGATGCGCTGGACGAGGTCGCCGGCGAGGTTGGAGAAGCTGGCGAACTCGAGCTGACTGTCCTGGTAATCGAGGACTTCGTGGTTGCGGATGCCGAGGATGCTGCAGGAGGCGGCGAGCTCGGCGCGGCGCAACTGGCCTAGTTCCATGCGGGTGGTCGCGGTGCCGTGATAGGAGCCGGCGCTGCCGTCGGTGATGCAGATGAGGTTGGTTTCAATGCCACGCTGGGCGGCCTGGGCTAGAGCACCGCCGAAGGCAAAGCATTCGTCGTCGGGATGTGCCGTGATGCATAGAAGCCTGAGTGGCACGGGAGAGCCTCCGGGAGATTGGATGCCGCTATAAGTACGACGATGGTTGGTTAGTTGGATTCGGCCGAGGCGGGGAGAGGGGATTCGTCGAGCATCGGGTCGACTGGATCGTCGGGACTCGAGAGAGCGTTGAGGGTGACCGGGTCAAGGGGATTCTCTAGGTCATCGAGATCGTCAACGAAGAGGTCGCCGGACTCGACGAGGGTGTCGAGTGCGGCGTTCGGGTCGGAGGCGGCTACGGGTGCGAAGGTTTTGCGGTGCAGCGGGCAGGGGCCGTGCTCGCGGAGAGCCTTGCGATGCTCGGGCGTGGCATAGCCTTTATGCGAGGCGAGTCCATACTGCGGGTGAAGGAGATCGAGTTCGCGCATGAGGGCGTCGCGATGGACTTTGGCGATGACGGACGCGGCGGCGATAGAAAGGGAGAGCGCGTCGCCGTAGAAAAGACGGGTCTGGGCGCAGGGGTGGTCGATGCGCAGGGCGTCGATGAGGAGATGGTCGGGAGCGACGCTGAGGCGCTCGACGGCATGGAGCATGGCGAGCCGGGAGGCCTGGTAGATGTTGACGCGGTCGATGGTCTCGGCGTCGACTTCGGCGACCGCGTAGCAGAGGGCAACCTTGCGGATCTTGCGGTCGAGTTTTTCGCGCTGTTCGCGGGTTAACTGCTTTGAGTCTTTCAGGCCCATGCGGGAGAGGGTGGCGAGTTTGACGGGGAGGATGACGGCGGCGGCGACGACGGGGCCGAAGAGGGCGCCGCGGCCGACTTCGTCGACACCGGCGATGAGGCGGAAGCCGTGGTAGCGGAGGGCCTGCTCGGGGGCGTCGGAGCAGATGAGCTGCTTGAGCATCTGCTGCTTGGCAGTGGCTTTGGTGACTCCGGCGACCTTGGGGATGTGGAAGAGAGCGGCCATCGTATGCGCCTGGGGGGCGAATTTCAGTGTAGCGGGAGCGGGTGTGGATGAATATTTCGCTAACGGGAAAATGTCGCGCACCGATACGTGAGGCATGTACCGGATTTTGCGCGGGAAGACGACTGATGGGCGAAGGGAGTAAGCCCGTAGTTACTGGCGAAACGCAAACTTTTGTCCTATGCTTGCTGCACCTACTATTGAGTACTACCTAGTAACTTTTGGCGGAGATCGAAGTATGCGAATTGACGGAAGCTGGAGACTGCTGCTGGTCGGTGGTCCGATGTTGATGGCGGTACAGGTGTTAGCGGCGCAGGATGCGGCTGCGGTTCCGGCTGCGACTCCAGCGCCAGCGGCAGCTAGCGTGCAGGCGGTCCCGGCTCCTCAGGCTACAGCGCCACAGGTGGCCACAACCGTCAAGCTTGATCCGAAGGCTGAGGCTAAGGCGGAAAAGGCCAAGGCCGAGCAAGAGAAGAAGGAAAAGAAGGAAGAAGAGGCGAAGAAGAAGATCTACACCGGACCGAATACGGTGATCGTTCTGCCACCGACGCCGATGCTGGATGAGGAAGGACGGCAGCGCCTGGATCCGGATGGCCAGCCGATGTTCAATCCGGCAGTGCGGCAGCAGCGGGATAAGAAGGGGCATCCGCTCTTCAACGATGCCGGCAAGCCGGTGTTCCAGACTGCGACCGAGCTGGGATACGACGAGCACGGCAAGAAGCTCAAGGTGGTGAAGGAAAAAGAGCCGAAGATGACTCCGGTGGTCATCAGCCGCGGAACGTTTACCGTGGATGGAATGATTGGCAAGGCGGAGCTGAATTACAACATCGCGGATCTGAAGTACATCTACATGTACGCTCCGGGCATTGGGACGCTGGTGGTATCGAACCGTCCGTTTACCGGGGGTAAAGAAGAGAAGAACGCGTTCAATCAGAAGACGCTGACAGTGACGACGGGAGATCATACGCTGCAGCTCGCGTCGGATGAGTTCCTGCTGGGCAAGACCCTGGGCAAGAAGCCGGCGCCTGGATACGTGATGCTGGACCGCGACTTTGTGCTACCCACGCCGTATCCGGTGGTGGGCTATGGCGGCTTGTTGAAGGCACCGTATGTGTGGCCGGGAAGCCATGAGAACACAGAGTTGAAGGGCGCGTTTGTGAAGCCGCCACCGATCCCTGTGAACCTGCAGCCGGTGCTGTTGCTGACGCCGTGCCCCGCGGGGCAGATGCGGCGTGCGGCTCCCCCGGTTTTGCCGGGGCAGAAAGCGCCACCCCAGCCGTGTATTTTGATTCCTAAGGGGACTGTGACGCTGTCGGGGCCTGGCGCGAAGAAGCAGGTGGTGGCACAGACACCGGCTGCTGCGCCGGTACCGACTCCGGCCCCCGCGGTACCTGCACCCAATGCGGCTGCACCTGCGCAGACGGCGACTCCTCAACAGTAGGACGAAGATTTGTAGCAGAGAAGAGGCGACCCGATTGGGTCGCCTCTTGTTTTGCGGATGTTGGGTTGAAGCTTAGGCGGTGCGCTCGACCTCGCGCAGACGGGCGGCCTTGCCGCGCAGGCCACGGAGGTAGAAGAGCTTGGAGCGGCGAACCTGGTAAGAACGGATCTTCTCGACCTTGTCGACGACCTTGGAGTTGTAGGGGAAGATACGCTCGACACCCTGGCCGAAGCTCATCTTACGAACGGTGAAGGAGCCCTGGGGACCCTTCTTGCAAGCAATGACCATGCCCTCAAAGGCCTGGAGGCGCTCTTTGTCGCCTTCTTTGATCTTCACCTGCACGCGGACGGTATCGCCGGGGGCGAAGTCAGGAAGATCGGTACGCTGGAGCTTGTCGGCCAGCTTCTGCATGATGGGATGGATAGACATGATGGATTCCTTACGTAAAGTCGCAGGTGCTGCGCGCACGGCGGGGAGCCTCAGGGGCAACGCACGAGCGAAAAGTCACAGGATTCAGTTTACATGAGATGTGGCGTTTTTGCAGCATATTTCCACAAGTCCTGCGCGGACGGCGAGAGGCTTCGGGTGGCGCGACGAGCGTTGGTGCTGCAGTGGGATTTGCGAAACTCTTTGTTGGTTGGGGCGTCTGTTAACGATATGAAGCAGCTATTTGCGGTTGCGCTGGTGGCGGCGGTGGTGGCTGCTCCGGCTTGCGCGCAGCATGGTGGCGGGGGACATGGTGGGGGCGGTGGAGGGTTCCATGGCGGCGGGTTTGCTGGTCATGGTGGATATGCGGCGACGGGTGGATTTTCGCGACCGATGAGCGCGGGTGTTCGCGTGTATGCGCCCCGCTATGGAGGTGGTGGCGGCGTGGGTGTGGCGAGTCGTCGGCCATCGTTTTATCACGGCGGCTGGGAGTGGCAGCGCGGGCATCGACTGACGTATCGGTATGGCGCTGGGGTGGGGTATGGCTGGCCGGGGTATGGATGGGTGGACTCGAATGATCCCGGTGATGACGCTGGGTATGATGCGGCATACGACTCTGGGTATGACTCGGGTTACGACCCGGGGAACGGCGATCGTGGGCCTTATGACGTTGGGCCGTATCCGGAGGGGCCGGGTGTAGGGCCGGAGGGGTATGAAGCGCAGGCGCCGGGTGGGGAGGAGCCTGCCGTACCGTACGCGGCGGAGAGTGCGCGGACTTCGCCAACTGCACAGCGTGCGCCGGTCGTACAGCCATCGTTGTATGCCGATGAGGCGGTGACGCTGATCTTCAAGGATGGGCGTGCGCCGGAGAAGATTACCAACTACGCGCTGACTCGGACGACGTTGTATGTGACCGATGGGCGGCCGCAGGAGATTCCTGTGGCGGCGCTGGATTTGCCGGCTACGGAGAAGGTGAATCGCGCGGCGGGGGTGCGGTTTCAGCTGCCTGTGCTTCAGTAAGGGCGCGGATTCTTTCGAACAACTTCTGCTCGTTGGCTACTTCGTGTCCACAGTGGCGGGGATGGTCTTGAGGTGTCCTGCGGAGGCTGGGGTGCAGTCGGTCTCGCTGGAGGGGTGGGGGTTCGCCGACTTGAGGTCCCGGGCAGTGAAGTTGTAGGAGCGCAGCTTGGCGCAGGGCTCGTTGGTGTGCGCGAGCAGGGCCGCGCGCGATTTCAGTTTTGCGAACTCCTGAGGTGACATTTTGCCGCCTAGCGGTTGGAAACTCACGGCGGGCATTACCAGCGTGTTGTTGCCTTTGGGGGCGTCGAAATGTAGTGAGCCGGGCTTTGCCGTATTGAAGAAATTGGTGGACGGGGCAGCGGGCGCATTCATCGTAAGCGGTTGAGTGGTGATGGTGGCCGTGAGCGGCAGGGCGTTGGGGTAGGACTGGGCGGCTGCCGGGAAGATGCAGGCTGAGGCGAGAAGGCTGGCGGCGAGAAGACGAAGCATAGACATGACGTGTCCCTCTGGATGCCAGATTAGACCGTCGCGCGGTTGGGTTGGTTAGGATGCTCGCGCGATATTTTTGCTATTCGGCGGGCGGGTTGTAGCCGAGGGTTGCCAGGTACTCACGGTCGTCGTCGCTGAGGTCGGCGGTGAGGAGGAGGTCCGGTCGGTTGGCGAAGGTCTTGGCCAGCGCGGCCTGGCGGCGCCAGCGGCGGATGGCGAGGTGGTCGCCGTTGGCGAGGACTTCCGGGATGGGGAGGCCGAGGAAGTCGGCGGGACGGGTGTAGTGGGGGTAGTCGAGGATGCCCGCGGAGGAGTTGGTGGAGCGGGGCGGCGTGGGGGCGCCTGGTTCCGTGGAAACCCAGGTTTCAGAAGCGAGACCTGGGGCACCCGTTGTGGTGACGACCGGCGTGGGGTCGGGTTCGCCGAAGCTTTCGTAGCGGCTGGAGTCGGCGTGGCCGAGGACGCCGGGGAGGAGGCGAACCGTGGCGTCGAGGACGATGGCGGCGGCGAGCTCTCCGCCGGAGAGGACGTAGTCGCCGATGGAGAGCTCTTCGTCACAGAAGAGCTGGGAGACGCGCTCGTCGACGCCTTCGTAGCGGCCGCAGAGGAGAACGACGCGGTCGAGCGTGGCGAGGCGTCGGGCGGTGGACTGGGTGAAGCGCTTGCCTTGAGCGGAGAGAAGGATTACGGTTTCGCTTTGTGATGATGAAGATGCGCGTACAGACTTCGAGAGAAGGTTGAGGGACTCGAGGGCTTCGAAGATGGGTTGGGGCTTGAGGACCATGCCCTCGCCGCCGCCGAAGGGGCGATCGTCTACTGTGCGGTGACGGTCGTGGGTGAAGGCTCGGAGGTCATGGATGTGCGCGCTGGCTAGGCCGGTGCGGAGGGCGCGCGAGACGACGCCGTGGCCGAGGATGCCCTCGGCGTCGGTGCCTTCACTGGGGAGGGCGCCGAAGAACTCCGGGAAGATGGTGAGGATGTCGAAGCGCATAGAGGCGAGGGTTCAGGGTTGAGGGCCCAGGGTTCGGGGTGGGGTACTTGATGAGTGTACGACTTGGATTAGGGTTCGTCGCCTGGGGTTTCGGGAGGGGTTAGGAGGCCTTCGGGGAGGTGCATGGTGATACGGCGGGCGGCGATGTCGATGGTGTCGATCCAGGCCAGGACCAGGGGGACAAGGACAGGTTCGGTGCCGGGGGGGTGGTCGGCGAGCTCGACCGAGAGGAGGGGTGCGGCATCTTCGAGGCGGGTCCGGCCATCGGGAGCGGTGGCGAATTCTACGTCCGTGACGGTGCCGGCGGGGGTGTCGGGAGAGGCGGAGTCGTAGAGGGTGCAGCCGAGGAGGTCACCGACGAAGAAGGTGCCGGGCTCGAGGGGCGGGAGCTCGGTCGAGGGGATGAAGAGCTGCTGACCGGCGAGAGCTTCGGCGGCGGAGATGGTGTCGCAGCCGGAGAGCTTGAGGACGACGCGGCCGGCGTTCTTTCCGGTGGGGAAGAAGTGTTCTTCGATGCGGAGGGGAAGGGTGTTGGGCGGGGGTGCGGGTGCGTTGAAGGGTGCGAGGAAGACTTCGCGGTTGGGAGCGAAGAGGTTGGGAAGATCGCTAAGAGGCTCGGCGAGGAGTTCGCCGCGGCGCCCTTGCGGGCGCAGCAGACGAGCGATAGGAAACCAATCTGAGGTGGAGATACCAGTCAACGCTTTGGGCCTCGGGGAGAGCGCGGGAAGACTCTGGAAAAGCTCAAGCAGGGTCTGGGAGAACGCAGAAAGCGAGGCATGGTGCGGAGGAGGTTAGTCGCGCTCAGAGTGGTCGTGGGAATCGTTGTGGCTGTTGGTTCTGCCGGCCTCGACGATATCGAGCGAGAATCGGCGTTGGAGTTTCATACTGGCTGCGCCAAGGATGGTACGCAGAGAGCGCGCGGTGCGACCCTGCTTCCCGATGACCTTCCCGATGTCGCCGGGAGCGACGTGAAGGCGAAGGACAGTTGCTTCCTGATCAGTCAGGACTTCCACCCGAACCGCATCGGCATCATCTACCAGGGCCCGGGTAATCTCCGTCATCAGGGTTTGCATTTCCGTGGCAGCGAAGTTGCTGTCCGGGACTGCGATGGGATCAGACACACATACACCTCAAGAGAGTAGTTACGCCTGCACTACGTGTAAGAGCCTCTTCTCTTCGATGGAAGGGGTCTCGTCAATTACCGCTTGAGGTGTTGCGCGCCCGGGCAGGGATCTGATCCATTCAGATTCAGGTCTACGACTAACGTCAAAACGGCAGTGTTGGCTGGTGTGAGTTTACTTCAACACGCAGTGCGTAGGCGGTACTCTTTAGATTCTCTTAAAAACCACGGAAGTTACTGTAAGATGGTTACTTATGCCGCGGTGGTTGCTTCCGGCTCGGAGGCGGAAACGGAGGCGGGCTGATGCTTCTTGAGGAGCTTGCCGACGGTCTCGGAGAGCTGTGCGCCCTTGCCGGTCCAGTAGTCGATGCGGTCGCGTTTGAAGTCGACGGTGGCGGGTTCGGTGCGGGGGTTATAGGTGCCGACCACCTCGACTGAACGGCCATTGCGGGCGCGATCCTTTTCGATGACAACGACGCGATAGTGGGGCTGCTTACGGGCGCCAACGCGCGCCAAACGAATCATCAACACAGGGTAGATCCTCTCAAACACTCGAATGTATTCAGGGTAGCCGTCAACGGACCTGGAACCTGCCCAGAGGTCATGATCGGCACAACCGACGGACGCGAAAGTCCGAACACCTAAGTATCGCGGATTTCAGGAGGTTTAGCAATGGCTGAAATGGACTTTCGGGACAATTTCCGTGCAAAAAGCTGGGAGGTCCTGGGCGAAGTGGACGCGGGGGGAGGGGGCTGCACAGGAAGATTCCGGGAGGATTCCCTGTGGAAAGCCTGCCCAAAGGTAGCTATCGTGCAGTAGAATTCTTTGGTAACACTACCATTGAACGATTTATCGTGACGAACGATTTGTAGTAACTCCCGGAAGGAGGGTCGGTGGCGACCCTGAACCGATCCTACGAAGCGATTCCAGTACGTGCCGCAGTGCGCTTTCCGCTGCGCCTGGAAATCATACTTCGCGCAGCGGATGGGGAATACCCGGGGGTCACGGAAGATGTGTCGGCCAACGGGCTTTTGATTCTTGCAGACAAGTTACCGCCGGTCGGAACTGAAGTCAGGTTTGAACTGACCATGCCGGCAGCGATTATGGGCGGAGCGAACGACGTTCTGTTGCACTGTTTGGGGCGAATCGTTCGGCGCGAGCAGCTTGAAGACAAACTGATGGCAGCCGCGGTTATCGACGAATATTCTTTTAGGGGCTGAGTCGTTATGAGTGATGAGTTGGCGAATGAAGAGGCAATGGATCACCAGAACGGCTTGGCGGGTGATGCCTCGGCGAGCGAAGTAGACGAGCTCGAGGCCGGCGACCAGGACGCTGCGGGTGGTATACGGGTCATCCTTGCGGATTCCCAGGCGATCTATCGCGTGGGGATGCGGAAGGTGTTTGCGCTTGAAGACGATATTCGGGTAGTGGCGCAGGCTGAGACACTGGAGAATCTTTACGCGGCGCTGCAGCACTTTCCTACAGATGTTGTTTTACTGGAAGGGCACCTGATTGCGGGGACGGTGGATGCGATTCCTGAGTTCATGCGTCGGGCGCCTCATGCGAAGTTGATTGTGCAGATTTCCTCGACCGACGAGGGCAACACGGTGGAGTTGTTCCGGCGCGGGGTGCGCGGTGTTGTGCCACGGTCGATCTCGCCGGAGTTGCTGGTGAGGTGCGTGCGGAAGATTGCGGCGGGCGAGACGTGGATCGATAACCAGTCGATCAGCTGGGTGATCGATGCGTATCGCGAGCAGGCGTCGATGCTGACGAATCCACGGTCGCAGCCGCGGCTATCGGATAAAGAGCTGGCGATCATTGCTTGTATCACGCGGGGCATGCGCAATAAAGAAATCGCTTACCAGATTGGAACCACTGAGCAGGTGGTGAAGAACTATCTGCGCAAGATCTACGACAAGCTGGGGGTTGCGGATCGGCTGGAGCTCGCGCTGTACTGCCTGCACCACAAGATTCTGCAGACGCATCCGAGCACGCCGGAGACGCCGTTTGTGGATCCGGGGATTCCGCTGCGGGCGAAGCTGTAGAGAGATTCGAGTTTCTAACGAGATGCGAGATTCGAGTTGCCGAGAGATATCGAGATTCGGCTAACGTGGATGGCGCTGTGTTTCTGACGAGGGCTGCAAGAGGATGACAGTGCTGCAGCCGTTTCGTTCGTTGAACTCAGCGCAACGACGTGCGTACACAGCTTGTTTCCTGGGGTGGACGCTGGATGCGTTCGACTTTTTCCTTCTGACATTTTGCCTGGACGCGATTGCCGCGACGTTTCATGTGAGCCTGGCGACCGCGGCGAAGAGCATCTTCTGGACGCTGTTGATGCGGCCTGTGGGGGCGGTGGTGTTTGGCGCGCTGGCAGAAAAGTTTGGACGCCGGCCGACGCTGATGATGAACGTGGTGAGCTATTCGGTATTTGTGATGGCGTCTGCGTTTGCGCCGACGCTGGGCTGGTTCCTGGCGATGCGCGCGCTGTTTGGCGTGGCGATGGGTGGAGAGTGGGGCGTGGGTGCGGCGCTGGCGCTGGAGAGTTTGCCGGCGGAGGGACGCGGATTCTTTTCCGGATTACTGCAGGAGGGATATGTCGTGGGCAGCATGCTGGCGGCGCTGCTGTACCTGCTGTTTCCGTACCTGCACGGGGTTGGGTCGTTCAGTGCGTGGCGAATGTTGTTCGTGATTGGGGCGGTGCCGTCGCTGCTGCTGCTGCTGGTGCTGCGAAAGGTGGATGAGTCGCCGGCGTGGTTGGCGCGGCATCGGGTGGTGAGAGTGAGGATTGCGCGGAACGGGCGGTCACGGATGGTGGCGGTGCTGAAGTATCTGCCGAGCCTGCTGGCGCTGACGATTTTGATGACGGCGTTTATGGCGTTCAGCCATGGCACGCAGGATCTGTATCCGACGTTTCTGAAACATGACCTTGGGATTCGCGGGCTGACGCTGTCGACGATTGCGATTGTGGGGAATGTGGGTGCGGTGTTTGGTGGGATATGGTTTGGCAGCTACTCGGAACGGGTGGGGAGACGAAGGGCGATTATTACGGCGGCGGTGCTGTCGATTCCGATGATTCCGCTGTGGGCGTGGAGTCATACGGCGGTGATGCTGGCGGTGGGCGGGTTCCTGATGCAGTTTATGGTGCAGGGCGCGTGGGGCGTGATCCCGGTGCACTTGAACGAGATGTCGCCGCCGGCGGTACGCGCAATCTTTCCGGGGCTGGCGTACCAGCTGGGAAACGTGCTGTCGTCGCGCAATAGCGTGCTACAGGCAGCCGCGGCGACGAAGTATTTTGGCGGGAGATTTGCGCCGGTGCTGGCGATTACGGTGGTGATTGTGGCGGTGATTGTGGTGGTGGTTACGGCGCTGGGTAAAGAGGCGAAGGGTGCGGACTTGTCGAGTGTTGTGGTGAGTGAGTAGGGTAGGGGTGTTGGCTGGAGGTTGGGATGTCTGTACCAGTAGTTGATGGGAAAGCGACGCGTGAGTTGGTGGCGGCGCGGCCTTATTTGATTGAGCAGGATTGGGCGGCGTATACGCCTGAGCAGCACGCGATCTGGACGGAGCTGGTGACGCGCCGCATGCCGCAGCTGCGGGAGCACGCATGCAGTGCGTATCTCGAGGGATTTGAGGCGATCGGGCTGCAACAAAACCAGCTGCCGCAGTTGAACAAGGTGAGTGAACGGCTGCAGCCCCGGACCGGGTGGAACTCGACGGCGGTGAGCGGGTTTCTGCCGGCCGATGCGTTCTTCGAGATGCTCGCGGCGCGGAAGTTTCCGACGACGACGTGGATTCGCAGCCGTGATGCGATGGAGTACACGCCTGAGCCGGATATCTTTCACGATGTGTTCGGGCATGTACCGATGCATGCGCATCCGGTGTTCGCGGATTTTCTGGAACAGTACGGGAAGGTGTGCGCGGGACTGAAGAGTGCCGAGGCGCTGGAGCGGATGGGAAGACTGTTCTGGTTCACGGTGGAGTTTGGAGTGATCCACGAGGCGGGCAAGGTGAAAGTGTATGGGAGCGGGTTGATCTCGTCGCATGGCGAGTGCACGCATGTCGTGGAGCGTGGTGCGGGGTTGGAGATTCGCGAGTTTGATCTCGCGCAGGTGCTTGATACGGTGGTGGATGTGAGCAAGATGCAGCCGGTGCTGTATGCGATTGAGAGCTTCGATCAGATTTATGAGGCGGCGAAAGAGGCGGAGTCGCGGGTGGGGTGAGGGAGAGCGCGTTTGACGTCGTAGGAGTAGGCGGATACGCTGGATGGATGAGCGTTGTGCGCAATGCAGCCTGTTGTACCTGTCCTGGCCCTTGGGGCTCGGACGCTGTTGCTTGTTGAACGCTGGATGAGCTGAAGCGGAGAGTTCCCCGAGTGCCCACGAATTTGATTCGTGGGCCTTTGTGTTTTGACTGGAGACGACGATGAGTGATGCGGCGAAGGTTGTGGCGAAAGAGACGAAGGCGCAGCGGTCCGAGCGGCTGAAGCTGGAGAAAAATCCATGGGCGGCGTGGGATGAGGTGCGGAAGTTTGCGCGCGAGGGCCGCGAGAGCGTGCTGCCCGAGTGGGCGGAGTTTTATTTCAAGTGGTGGGGGGTTTATACGCAGGGCGATGGCGCCGGTGTGACCGGCGGCGCGAACGGCGTGGGCAAGGCTACGGAATATTTCATGATGCGGATTGGGCTGCCGAATGGGCTGCTGACGGCGAAGCAGCTGCACACGATTGCGGAGATCACGGAGAGGTATGCGCGCGGCGTTGCGGACATTACGACGCGGCAGAATATTCAATTGCATTGGCTGACGATTGAGGCACTGCCAGAGGTTGTAGATGCGCTGACGGCGGTGGGGCTGAGTCCGAAGGGCGCTTGCGGGGATGTGGTGCGGAATGTGACGGGGTGTCCTCTGGCGGGATTGGACGGGCATGAGTTGCTGGATGCTTCGCCGCTTGCGGTGGAAGTGGCGGAACTGCTGACGGCGAATCCGGAGTTTTACAACCTGCCGCGGAAGTTCAAGATCAGCGTGACTGGCTGCCCGATCTGGTGCAGCTATCCGGAGATTAATGATGTGGGGTTGACAGGTCTGAAACGCATGAAGGATGGCGTGGAAGAGGTTGGGTACAGTTTGCGCGTGGGTGGCGGGTTGTCGGCGGAACCGCATCTGGCGGTGCGGTTGAATGCGTTTGTGCCGCAGGAAAAGGCGCTGGCTGCGGTGAAGGCGGTGTGCGAGATCTTTCGTGAGCAAGATGCGCTGCGGGAGAGCCGGACGCATGCGCGGCTGAAGTATCTGTTCATGAAGCATGGGTGGACGGCGGAGACGATGCTTGCGGCGATCGAGGGGAAGATTGGGTTTACGTTTGATCCTTGCGAGGAGGGGCCGATTGCCGAGGATGTGTATCGCGACCATGTGGGCGTGCATGGGCAGCGGCAGGAGGGGCTTCGTTATGTCGGCGTGACGGTGCTGAATGGGCGGCTGAATCCGGCGCAGTTACATGCGCTCGCGGCGCTCAGCGAGGAGTATGGCGATGGGCACCTGCGCGCGACGATTGGGCAGAATATTGTGCTGGTGAATATTCCGAACGCTAAGACTGCGGATGTGGTCGGCAAGATTGCTGAGTTGGGGTTGGAGGTGCAGCCAAATGTGTTTTATCGCGGCGCGGTGGCTTGCACGGGGACGGAGTTTTGCAAACTGGCAATTGCGGAGACGAAGGGGTTTGCGAAGTGGTTGGTTGGCGAGATGGAGGAGCGGCTGCCAGAGTTTGACCAGCAGCTGCGGCTGCATGTGACGGGCTGCACGAACAGTTGCGGGCAGAGCTGGATTGCGGACATTGGGCTGGAAGGGAAGAAGCTGAAGAAGGATGGGAAAATGGTTGACGCGTTTTATTTCTGCGTCGGCGGAGCGGTGGGAGAGTATGCGGGGATTGCGCGGCAGATTGGCTATCGGGCGGCAGCGGAGGATTGTCCTGAGGCGATTGAGCGGTTGCTGCGCGGGTACTTGAAGGGTCGTGGCGAAGGTGAGAATCTGCGGGCTTATTTTCGGCGGACGACCGACGAGGATCTGCGGACGTTGCTGGCCGGCGGGGTGGTTGAGGCTGTAGAGCGGGATCCGGCGCCGGGACGAGTGCCGGCGAATGTTGGTTGAGGTGCTGCGATGAGTTTGTTTCCGATTTTTTTGAAACTCGCGGCTCGGCCCTGCGTGGTGGTGGGGGCGGGGAATATTGCTGAGTCGAAGATTGAGAGCTTGCTGGTGGCGGAGGCCAGCGTGACGGTGATTGCGCCGGAGGCTTTGCCGCGGGTGCGGGCTTGGGCGGAGGCGGGCGAGCTGCGCTGGGAGCAGAGGGAGTATCGCGCGGGAGATTTGGCGGGGGTGTTTTTGGTAGTGGCGGCAACGGCTACGAATGCGGTGAATCGGGCGGTGTTTGCGGAGGCTAGTGCGGCGGGGATTTTGTGTAATGCGGTGGATGATCCTCCGTTCTGCGATTTTTATTTTCCGTCGGTGGTAAGAAGAGGGGAGTTGCAGATTGCGATTTCTACCGCGGGCGAGAGTCCTGCGCTGGCGCAGCGTTTGCGTAAGGAGATCAATGCAGCGTTGCCGCTGGATACTGGTGAGTGGCTGATGGAGCTGGGGCGGCTGCGGCGCGAGGTGACGGCTGTGGAGCCGGTGGGTGAGGCGCGGAAGCTGCTGTTGCATGAGTTGGCGTCGCGCGAGGTTTGTGGGTTCGATGGATGTCCGTCGCGGATGCGGGCGCGGCAGCATGCGCGGGAGCGGGGATTTGTGACCCCCACTCATGCCGACGATAACGCCGTCGTCATGAATGGGGCACCCGGGTACGGTGGACGGGCTAAAGGAGTGAAGGCATGACGAGTGCTGAAAAGGGTTTGGTGTATCTGGTTGGTGCGGGGCCGGGGGATCCGGAGCTGTTGACGGTGCGGGCGCTGCGGCTGCTGGAGTCGGCGGACGTGGTGTTGCATGATGATTTGGTGCCGACGGAGGTGTTGGCGCTGGTGCATCGTCATGCGCTGGTGACGAGCGTGGGTAAGCGTTGCGGGCGGCCGCGGATTACGCAGGCGGGGATTCATTCGCTGATGGTGGAGTCGGCGCGGGCGGGGCAGAGCGTGGTGCGGCTGAAGAGTGGCGACCCGCTGGTGTTTGGGCGTGCCGGTGAGGAGATTGCCGCGCTGCGAGCAGCGGGTGTGCGATTTGAGGTGGTTCCGGGAGTTACGGCGGCGTTTGCAGCGGGCGCAGCGCTGGGGTTGCCGCTGACGGATCGGAAGAGTGCATCGAAGCTGATCTTCTGCACAGGGCATCATGCGGATGGGAAAGATCCTGAGCCGATATGGCGCGGAACCCTGCCGGAGGACGCGACCCTAGTGGTGTATATGCCGGGGCGGGACCTGGGCAGAATTGCGCGAGAGCTGCGTGATGCGGGGGTTGAGGGAGATGTGGCTTGCTGCGCGATCTCGCATGCTGCTACGGCGCGGCAGAGTTGGGTGGCGGGACGAATGGATGCGATGGAGGGGATGGAGTGTGGGCCGGCGCCTGTGTTGTTGCTGGTGGGGCGGGCGATGAAAGGGCTGCTGGTGGGCGAGAATGAGGACTTGGTGCGCGAGGTTGTGGGCGAGGCGCTTGCGGGGTTGGAGCTACACTAGAGAGCCTTAGTTGGGGGTAGGCTGCTCGGCGTGATCGACGACGAGGGTGGGGACAGGACCTTTGGTGGGTTCGAGCTTTAGGCCGAGTTGCTCCTGCAGGGCAGTGAAGAGATCAGGCGCGTGCTCGGTGGTGCCGTTGTCGGTGGCGGCGTTGCGATCTTCTTCGGGCGACCATTTGAGCTTGAAGTCGTAGTCGCCAACGAGGCCGGTCTCGTCGATGACGGTTTTATTGAGTTGACGCGCAAGGGTCTCGGCGAATGAGGAGAGCGGAATGGCGGTTGCGGTGAGGTCGTCGTTGTTGATCATGGTGTTGCCGCGACCTTCCTGAGCTTTCTTTGGGTTATCGGGGTCGACGGGCGGCGGCGGATTTTGTTTGAACTTGGGGCCGTCTTTGGTGACGACGAGATTGAAGACGGAGAGCGTTTTGATTTCGGTGTGCGCTTTGAGGTGGAAGCGGTCGGCGAGCATGGGAAGAAGCATGGACTCACGCTGCCCACGGGTGAGGTCTTTGAAGGCAGCGGGGTCGAAGTCCGAGACTTTGGCGGTGACGTCGAAACGCGCGGTGTCGGCCCAGCCGGGGAGGCCGGTGATGAGATCTTCGCGGATGCCATAGGCCTCGGAGACGAGTTGTTTCAGGGTGCAGTTCGAGGCGGCGAAGTTGCCGGGGCGGGACATGAAGCTGATGTTGTCGTCGATCGCGTTGTGGGGGTGGATGGAGATGATGTCGTAAGGGGGTGGGTCTGGAACGGTGGGCTTCTGCTGGGCGATGGCGGGTGCGAAGAAGAAAATGGCTAGGGCGAAGAGAGTTGTTGCCCGGTTTACTCGGCTTGTGGCGGGCGCGCCCATAGGGGAAGGTCTTCTTTCGAAAGCCAGGGTGGTTGACAAGTGTTGGACGGTCGGGCGTTGGTCTGGGTGAGCGAATGCGGGAAGGTTAGTGTTGGGGTGCGGATTCGTTGAGGAGTTCGATTAGGTGGTTTTGCCAGATGGCGGCCATGGTGTGGGTGCCGTGGCCGCGGGTCTTGTCGGAGATGGGGATGAGGACGAACTTGGCGTTCGGCATCTGGTGGACCATCTTTTCGGCTATGCCTAGTTCGGGTGGGTTGATGAAGTCGTCGGCGGAGTTGATCCACATTACGGGGACCTTGATGCGGTCGAGGTGTTGGCTGGGATCGTAGTTGCGGCTGGCGTTGACGTAGTAGATGAAGTTGTTGGCGTCGGTGTGTTCATCGAGGCGGGCGAGGGTTTTGTCGACGTAGGCCTCGGCCTGTTGGCGGGTGGGGAAGTTCGTCTGCATGACGAGCGGGGCGGAGCCCATGATGAGGATCATCTCGTTGGCGGTGCGAAGGCCTAGCTCGGGTTCGGTGGTGTAGTTGCCGTTGTTCCAGGCGGGATCTCGCTCGATGTTTTCGATGGCCATGTAGCGCATCATGCGATTGCGCCCGGCTAGCTGGACGGGCAGGCAGGCGAGGGGCATGAGCGCGTCAGAGAAACCGGGATAGGTTTCACCCCAGACGAAGCTCTGCATGCAGCCCATGGAAGTGCCGAGGATGAGGCGGAGGTGGTCGACGTGGAGGCCGTCGAGGAGCATCTGGTGCTGTGAGCGGACCATGTCGTCGTAGTCATATTGCGGGAACTTCATGCGCAGGCCGTCGGAGGGTTTGGAGGATTGGCCGTGGCCGATGTCGTCGGGGAAGATGAGGAAATATTTCTGGATGTCGAGGGGCTGGCCGGGGCCGAAGAGTACGTTCGAGAAGGCTGGATTGAAGAGGGTGTGGGCGTCGCCTCCGGTGCCGTGGAGCAGGAGGACGGCGTTGTCGACGTGGCCCGAGGCGTCGCGATGGGGCGTGCCGAGTGTGAGGTAATGCAGCTTCAGTTCTTGGAGGGTTTCGCCGGTTCCGAAGTGGAAGTCGTGGGCGATGTAGTCTCCGGGCGTGCCGGTATAAGCGGGGGCGGGCGGCGGCGTCGTTGGGGGTGCCGACATCGTCTGGGCGGTTGCGGCGGTGGCGGCGAGGAGAGTGGCGGCGAGAATGGGCTTGAGCATGGCAGGCTCCGGTGAGACGATGCGGATGATTTTAGCTGACGGAGATTGGAGCGGGAGGCTGAGGCTCGGGGATTTGAGGTTCGGGGGTGCGGGAGGGGACGAGGCGTTGGCGCAGGCGGAGGAAGGGGAACTCGATGAGCTTGGTCGCGATGATGCCTAACGGTATGGCGAGGAGGTAAGGAAGCAGCGTGGAGGTGGTGGCGGCGAGGGAGTGGGGAACGTGGCTGGTGGCCCAGTTGACGGGCCGCTCGACGCTGACATGCCAGAGGTAGATGCCGTAGGAGTAGATGCCGATGCGGGCGACGAGGCGGTACGCGCGGCTGTGCGTGGGCTTGCGGCGGTAGAGAAGGAGAAGGAGCGCGGCGGCTGCGTAGTCGACGAAGGTGATGAGGAAGGGCGAGGTGAGGGAGTCGGGTTCGGGGTAGGCGTCGATGTCGACGAAGAGACGCCAGAGACCGATGGCTACGATGGCGAGGAGAAGGAGGCGTTGTTGCTGGAGCTTCTGAAACCACTCGGGCCAGAAGGTATGAACGGCGGCGAGGGCGACGCCGAGGAGCAGGCCGTCGAGGCGGGTGTGGGTGTAGAAGTAGACCGGCTGGTGGTGCGCGGAGAGGATAGCGCGCAGGGTTTCGACGATGAGCGCGAGCGCGATGCAGGTGGTGAGTAGCGTGGCGGGACGCGAGTGGCGTGCGGTCCAAAGGGCGAGGAGGGCCGCGAGCGAGAGATAGAACTGCTCTTCAACAGCGAGGCTCCAGGTGTGCGCGAGGCTGGAGGGAATGTAGTTCTGGATGTTGAAGAAGTTCTGCCAGAAGAAGCTGCTGAGCGGGCGGACGTGGAAGAGCGTGGCGACGAGGAGGAAGGCGTAGTAGCCGGGCCAGATTTTAAAGGCGCGGCGCTTGAGGAAGCGCGGCGAGTCGACGCTGCCGGTGCGTTGCCACTCCTTCATGAGCAGGCCGCCGACGAGGAAGCCGCTGAGGACGAAGAAGACGTCGACGCCTGTCCAGCCAAAGCCTTCGATGCGGTTGAGGACAGGCGAAGTGATGAGGAGAGTGTGGGTGCGGTAGTGGAAGATGAGGACCATCAGGATGGCGATGCCGCGAATGAAATCGAGTTCGATTTCACGGCGGGTGGTTCCTGGTGGTGAGGCCATAGCGAGAGGATAGCATTCGCACTAGAGCGGGATACGAGATACGAGAGGCGAGATTCGGGCAAGACAAAGGGCGCGAAGGAATATCCTTCGCGCCCGTTGAGTTTTGCTTGAGGGGTTAGTCGGTCTTGGCTTCCTTGGTGCCGGTTGCGGGCGGGGCGGGATGCTTGGCGAGGGGAGTGGTGATCTCGTCGAGGTAATCCTTGGTGCCATCGACGCGGACCATGGTGGGGTAACGCTCGCCGTCGTTGTAGTCGATGTTGACTGGCGTGATGTACTGCTCAGACTGCACGAGGAAGTGGATGGGCTCGGAGGCTTTTGGGCCGCCGGTTTTGGCGTCGACGATGGCCTGGTGCATTGCGTCGGCGGAGAAGACGAGGCCGTTGACGGCAATGATCTTCTGGCCGGGGGCTAGCTTGGCTTTATCGGCGACCCCGCCCCAGCGAACGTCGTAGATGGTGCCATCGGCGCCGAGCTGCAGGCCGAGCGAGTACCAGACGAAGGGGCCAGGGCCGCCGCCGCGACGGCTGCCGCTGTGTATGAGAGCGGAGAGGCTGTCGGAGGGGTGGTCTTCGTAGACGATCTTGTAGCCGCCGCGGGTGATGCCGTCGAAGTCAGCGTGGGGGTTGATGAGATCGATGTGGTCGTGGATGAAGCTGGCCCAGTCGTACTTCACCACCTGGTTGAGGTCACTCACGAGCTCATCGCGGTTGTACGTGACGATGAGTGGGCCCGTGTTGCCGCCCTTGCCGAGGAAGATGTGGAGAAAGTCGGTGAGGGACTTCTGATCGTTGGTGAGCTCGCGAATCTTGGTGTCGGCGTCGAGCCAGAAGAGCTCGCCTTCCTGGTAGTAGTCCTGGCCGCGGCGCCAGTTGGACCAGGCGGGGCCGTCAGAACGAAGAATGCTTGCCGCGATGGCGGTGTCTTCTGTGGGACGCCAGATGCGGCCGGACTTGTAGTCAAGCTGCGCTGCGGAGAGGGCGAGCATGTCGCGGTAGGCGGCCTGAGACTTGAGGCCGGATCGCGCGGCGAGGACGTTGCCGAGATACTGCGTCATGCCCTCATAGACCCAGAGGAGTGAGCCCTGCTGCATGGTGGCGAAGTCGGTCTGGTAGAGGTTGTAGGGGCGGCGATATTTTCCATTCCAGGAGTGAGTGAACTCGTGGGAGAGAAGGTCGGCGTCGCCGAGCTGGCTCTTCTGCGAGGCGAAAGCGGTTTCGCTGGTGCCGTTGTCAGAGGACTGGCCGTGCTCGAGGCCTTCGCCACCAGCGACGTCGGAGAGTGTGAGGAGGAAGTGGTAGACGTGGTAGTGGCGGGAGTCGTAGGCTGCGCCAGTCTCGCGAACGAGGTTGGAGATTTCGTCGAGGAGCTGGGGACGGAGGTTGGAGTCGTCGGGCTGGTCGGAAGCTACGTCGATGTAATGCTTTGGCGTAATCTCGGGAGCGAGAGCGAACTCATGGAAATACTCGCCGGAGATGACGGGGGAATCTTCCAGCTGCTCAACAGTGGTCGGCTGGAACTGGGTGGTGCCGCCAACTTTCGCGTTGGGATCGTATGGGCCACTTGGCGTCAGCGCGGTACCGATGCCCCAGCCGGCGGGGACGGTCACGCTGGGCTGAATGGCGATGTCCTTGACGGGGATGTTGGCAGGATAGAGCATTAGCTTCTCCCACTCGAGGACGGCGATTTTATCCGAGGCGCGCGAGGTGACGATGCAGTCGAGATGGGCATGGAGGGTGGTAACGCCCTTGGGGATTTCGACGTGGTATTCATAGAGGTTCTGATCGTCGCGGCGCCAGTAGATGGGCTTGCCGTCGATGCTGAAGACTACGCCGGTGATATCAGATACTGGGCCGGTGGGACGGTGGTTGCCGGGAATCCACTGTGGCGTGATGAACGTGGCCGGGCCCGGCTTCACGGGGAGATCGATCTCGGCGTGATAGAGCTTGCGGGGAGCTTCGGTGAGGTCGGCGGTGATGCGGATGGGAGTTTGGCTAAAGGCGGGGAGGGCCAGAGCGGTGGCGGCGAAGAGGAACAACGGCGTACGAAGCATCAGGGAGTGCCTTTCCGGGTGAAATGCAGGTGTAGAGAGGATACGTTACGAGGCCGTAACAAGACGCGGGGGTCCTGCGCGGACGGCGAAAGTTTAAGCTCACAAGGGCGCGAATGGGCGTCTAACCACCAAGGCCACGATATTTTGCGGGGAACAAGATTTTCCCAGCCGGTAAAAGGTTTGTAGACTGGGTCGATCCGAAACGCTATCCGAGCTCGTTCGTGAGGAAACTTAGATGAAAGAAGATGTTACCAGCCGCCCTGATGCTGAAGAAGCTCTCGATGCTGAGTTGATCGAGAAGCAGGTTAATACTGCACCGCCTGATGAGTCGAAGACGGACGCGAAGGTCGATACGAGCCCTTTGCCGAAAGGGATGCGGGAGAAGGTTGAGACGGTCGAGATCTCAACCTTGACACCCAAGGGGTAGTGTTGAGGGCGCTAAATAACGCAGCCCTCGCGGGGAGGGCTGCGTGTGCTCGCGCTTGTCGGTGCGAGCGCTAGGCGAGTGCCTGTTCGATGGCGGTAATGATCTTGGGGTCGTCGGGCGGGGTGTCGGGGGCAAAGCGGGCGAGGACCTCGCCATAGCGGCCGATGAGGAACTTCTCGAAGTTCCAGAGTAGCTCGGGGAGAGCGTTGGGTGGGGGAAAGCCGTTCTTGGCGGAGTAGTCGGAGAGCTTTTCGCGCCAGGGGCCGTGGGGAATGTGGGTGGGCGCGGCGGTGATGAGGGCGGAGTAGAGCGGGTGCTTGTCAGGCCCGGTGACGGGAATCTTGGAGAAGAGCGGGAAGGTGACGGGATAGTCGGTGGAGCAGAACTTGGCGATCTCCTCGTTGGTGCCGGGTTCCTGGCCGGCGAAGTCGTTGGCGGGGAAGCCGAGGACGACGAGGCCGCGATCTTTGTACTTCTGGTAGAGGGCTTCGAGCGCGGTGTACTGCGGTGTGAGGCCGCACTTGCTGGCGACGTTCACGACGAGGAGGACTTTGCCGGAGTAGTCGGCGAGCGAGGCCGGGGAGCCGGTAATGGTAGTGAGCGGGATGGTGGTCAGTGTCGACATGGAGATAGTTTAGCGCGGGGAGCTGGGGTGATCGCTATAGTGTGTAGTGGTTGACGAAGGGGCGGGATGATGCGAGGCAAGATGTGGAGTCGGCGAGAGGTGATGCGGGCGGGTGCGCGCGCGGGGATAGGCGCAGCGGCGATTGGCGTGACGAGAAGGCTTGCGGGAGCGCAGAGAATGCCGCCCCTGCAGCCACTAGAGGACGCTTCGGTGGCGTTGGTGACGACGACCGCGGACAGTGCGTGGCAGAAGGGATTGCTGTACAAGCCGGCGTTTGGGTGGGACCTGCTGAATTTGAATGTCGGTGAGGCGGTGGGGCGGCCGATGCAAGGGTTTGGCGGATGCTTCAACGAGTTGGGGTGGACATCGCTGAGCGCGTTGAGCGCGGAAGATCGCGAGAGCGTGATGCATGAGCTCTTCGACACGCAGGCAGGGACGCGGTTTACGTACTGCCGCATGCCGATTGGCTCGAATGATTATGCGACGGAGGCTTATAGCTATGACGAAACGCCGGGGGATTTTGAGCTGAAGCACTTCAGCATCGAGCATGATCGCGCGACGCTGGTGCCGTTTATCCAGGCGGCGTTGAAGAAGCAGCCGGGGTTGAAGTTGTGGGCTTCGCCGTGGTCGCCGCCTAGCTGGATGAAGCGCAACAACTTCTATGCGGAGGCGAGGGCGTTTGGGGGAATGAAGGACAACGGGATTCGTCCGGACCAGGTGGGGCATGAGGGCGAGGATATGTTTCGGCTGGAGCCGCAGCATCTCGAGGCGTACGCACGATACTTTGCGAAGTTTATCGAGGCGTATCGGGCTGAGGGGATTCGGGTCGGGATGGTGATGCCGCAGAATGAATTTAATTCTGCGCAGAATTTTCCGAGCTGCACGTGGACGCCACAGGGGCTGGCGGCTTTCTTGAAATACCTGGGACCGCAGATGAAGAAGATTGATGTGGAGGTGTTCTTCGGGACGCTGGAACGTGGCAATCCCAAGCTGCTGGAAGCCGTGATGAATGACAAGGACGCGGGACAGTGGGTGAAAGGCGTGGGCGTGCAGTGGGCGGGTAAGAATGCGCTGCCGCAGATTCATTCGGAGTATCCGGAGCTGCCGATCTTTCAGTCGGAGCAGGAGTGCGGGGATGGTTCGAATAGTTGGAGCTATACGGGGTATTGCTGGCAGCTGATGAAGGATTATTTCCGCAACGGGGCTTGCGGGTATATGTACTGGAACATCTCGACGCCAGAGGGTGGGAAGAGTACGTGGGGATGGAATCAGAACTCGCTGGTGAGCGTGGATGAGGCGGCGAAGACGTTTCGGTATAACCACGATTTTTATCTACTGAAGCACCTGACGCACTTTGTGGATGTAGGGGCGCGGCTGGTGGAGGTGTCGGGTACGTGCGACGACGCGCTGGGGTTTGTGAATCCCGATGGGACGAGCGTCCTGTTGGTGCGCAACGAGCTGCCGCATGCGCAGCGAGTGCAGGTGCAGGTGAAGGATCGCGCGGTGATGATCGAGCTTCCGCCGGATTCGGTGGGGACGCTTACGCTGAAGTCGTGAGGCGACGGGAGCAGGTTCGGCGAGGCCGGTTGCCTACGCGGGGGTCGCTCGTCAAACAATGGAGTGACGTGAAAACAGGTATTGTTGAGGCTGGATGGATCTGAGCTGGTGAGCTTGTCGATGCGGGATAGCGGGCGTTGGGTGGGGAAGCGGGTATTGGCTTGCGCGGTGATGGCGCTGGGGGCGAGCGTGTTTGCAGAGGTCGCGGCGGGGCAGACCGTGGCGTCCGCATCGGTGAACCCGACGGCGCTGGTGCGTCGGGCGGTGCAGTTGAGGCTGGAGGAAGAAAAGAGCCATCGGCCGGTGCGGTATGTGCTGCGCAAGACGGATGGAGATCACGAGACGACCAAGGAGATCATCGAGACGAAAGATGGTGATGTGGCTCGGCTGATTGAGATCAATGGAAAGCCGCTGACGGCGGAGCAGGAGCAGGCCGAGATGAACCGGCTGGATACGCTGGCGGCGCATCCCGAGATGCAGGAGCGGCGGCTGAGGAGCGAGAAGAAAGATGCTGCGCGCATTGATCAGCTGGTGGGGATGCTGCCGGACTCGGAGATTTATAAGCTGGAGGGGATGGAGAGTTGTGGTGCGAGCCGGTGTTATCGACTGAGCTTCACGCCGAATCCGAAATTTGATCCACCGAGCATTGAGGCGGATGTGGTGCGAGGGTTTGCCGGCGAGGTTTGGATCGAAGAGACGCAACAGCGGTTGGTGCGGCTGGATGCTCACCTGGTGAGAGATGTGAATATTGGGTTTGGAATCTTGGGGCGGCTGGATGAAGGTGGGACAATGCAGCTGCAGCAGGAGTTTGAAGGGAATGCGCAGGAGTGGCAGCCCACGGGGTTGAAGATGAATCTTAGTGGGAAGGCTCTGATGGTGAAGACGGTGCATATCAGCATTAATGAAGTGGCGAGCGACTTTGCGCCGGTGCCGCCGGAGCTGGGATATCGCGAGGCGATTGCGATGTTGAAACAGCCGAGGGCGTTCGCGGGACAGCAATAACGGGCCGACGCCGAAAGGGGAACGCATGGGCGGGGTTGGACGCTGGCTTCGGTATCTCTTCGATTGGCAAGAAGCTGCGACCGATCAGCTAATCGCGCGGTGGCTTTTTCTGCGTGCGATGGGCGCGATTTATTTTTCGGCGTTCCTGGCGCTGGCGTTTCAGATTCGCGGGATGATTGGGCCGCAGGGAATTCTGCCGGCAGGTGAGTACCTGGAAAAAGTGCGAACACTGGGCGCGCTACGGCTTTGGTATGCGCCGACGGTGTTGTGGTGGGGGAGCGGAAATCATGCGCTGATGGCGCTGGTGTGGGTGGGGCTGGTGGCGTCGGTGTTGGTGGTGGCGAATGTGGCGCCGCGGCTCACGTTAGCGATTTGCTTTGTTTGCTTTTTGAGCTTCATTGCAGTGTCGCAGGACTTTGGGCAGTACCAGTCGGACGGGATGTTGCTGGAGGCTGGTTTTCTGTCGCTGTTCGTAGCGCCGGGAGGTTGGCGGCCGGGGTGGGGACGGAAGTCGCTGGCGATTCGTGCGGCGTGGTTTCTGCTATTGTGGGAGTGGTTCCGGATCTACTTTGAGTCGGGCGCGGTGAAGCTGCTGAGCGGCGATCCTACCTGGCGCAATTTGACCGCGATGTATGAGTACTACCAGAATGGTCCGCTGCCAACGTGGATTGGATGGTATCTGCAGCATTTGCCTCACTGGTTTCAGAAGGCGACTGCGGGCGCGACGCTGGGCATGGAACTGGTGCTGGTGTGGATGGCGTTTCTGCCGCGTCGCTGGCGGATTGCGTGCTTCTGCATTGTGACGGTGTGGCAGGCGGTGGTGATCGCGACCGCGAACTACGCGTTCCTGAATTACCTGGTGCTGGTTCTGGCGGTATTGCTGCTGGACGACCGGGCGCTGCGACGGTTTGTGCCGGCGCGGTGGCGCAGCGGCGTGGAAGCGGACGAGGAACGCGCTGCGGTGGAAGCGCAGAGTGCCGCGCCGATGAAACCGCTGAAGGGGATTGGCGTTGCTGTGGCGGCCGTGATGTTGACTTGGATTGCGTATGTGACGACGGCGGAGATGGTGATGATGTTCTGGCGAGAGGCTCCGCTGCCCGAGGCACCGATTGCGGCGCTTGAGCCGCTGCGGATCGCAAATCAATATGGGTTGTTCGCCGTGATGACGCCGCATCGATATGAGATTGAGTTTCAGGGATCGAATGATGGGAAGACGTGGAAGCCTTACACGTTTCGGTTCAAGCCGCAGGATGTGTCGGAACGGCCAGGGATTTATGCACCCTATCAGCCGCGGTTCGATTGGAACCTGTGGTTCGCATCGCTGACGACGTGGCAGAATGCGCTGATTGTTCCGCTGACCGAAGAGCGACTGCTGGAGGGCGATCAGGATGTGTTGCGATTGTTTCGTGGAGATCCGTTTGCTGGCGCGCCTCCTAAGTTTGTAAGGGCGGTGCTGTGGCAGTACTGGTTCAGCACGCCGGAAGAAAAGCGGACACAGGGAATCTGGTGGACGCGGAAGTTGCTCGGCACGTACGCGCCTACGGTCATGCGCGCGCCGGATGGAAGGTTTGTTGAACTTCAGGCGCCCACGATTGAGAGTGCGCGGTAGGATGGAGGGGGACACGAAAGCGATCGGTGAAGTGGATGAAGGTCGGGTGGTTATTGCTGGCGATGTTGGGTCGGGCAGCGTTTGCGGGGGCGCAGCAGTTGCCGGAGGCGCCAGCAGCGGCCGTAGCGTCTCCGCCTGCCGCGAAGCCTGAGGCGAAGGGTTTCTGGGGGCGGTGGGTAGATTTCTATCGCGATGACTGGAACGGGACGGCAGCGAAGGCTGCGGCTGCAGCTCCTCCGGCTGCGCGGCGAGGGTTGCCGAGTCCGCTGGATTCGCCGCCGTTTCCTAGTGCAGACTGGTCCTATGGCGGGTCGCCTACGATTGGGGAGGCGGATAGCAATGTGTATCCGCTGCAGACTGCGATCAATGGAGCGACGGGGCGCACGAAGTTGTATGGATGGGTATCGCCGAGCGTGAATTTCAGCACGTCCGGAAACAGGAATTACCCGGAGACCAATGACATCTACTCCAACCGCGTGGAGTTGCAGCAGGTTGTGGTTTACCTGGAGCGGCTGCCGGATAGCGTGCAGCGCGACCATATCGATTGGGGATTTCACCTGACGTCGTTCTTTGGGACGGATTACCGGTCGACGACGGACCTGGGATATTTGAGCTTTCAGTTGCTCAACCATGATCATCAGTACGGGTTCGATCCGGTGCTCGAGTATGTGGACGTGTATTTTCCGCACGTGGCGCAGGGGATGAATCTGCGGGTGGGGCGGTTTATTTCGGTGCCGGGAATTGAGGCGCAGCTGACGCCGAACAACTATATGTTCAGCCACTCGCTGCTCTACTCGGTGGACCCGTTTACGGATACCGGGACGATTGCTACGGTGCAGTTGAATAACCAGTGGACGGTGCAGGCGGAGATCTCGGCGAGCCACGATGTGGCGCTATGGACGGCGGATGCGAAGCCGTCATTTACGGGCTGCGTGGACTACACGACCAAGAGTGTGAACGATAACTTCTATGTATGTGCGAATGGGTTCAACGATGGCAAGTATGCGTACAACAATCTGCAGATGACTGACGGCACCTGGTATCACAAGTTCAACAAGAGCTGGCACATCGCAACGGAGGCGTACTCGATGTATCAGAAGGATGTGCCGAGCGTGCATGGAGTCGATGGGCTGCCGCCGATCACGCCCGAGAAGGGAACCAATGGAGCGAGCTGCGCGCCGGGCGAGGTGCGTTGCTTCGCGCCGGAGTGGGCGGCGGTGAACTACATCAACAAAGAGCTGGGGCCGCACGATTATCTGTCGCTTCGGACGGATTTTCTCGATGACAAAAAGGGCCAGCGCACGGGGTATGCGGGCAAGTACAGCGAGGAGACCTTCTCCTGGAATCACTGGGTGGGAACGACGATACAGATACGGCCGGAGATACGGTTTGATCACGCGTGGGACAACACGGCATACGATCAGGGACGACACAGGAACCAGCTCACCGTGGCGACAGACGTGGTGTACCACTTTTGAGCGGTGAGGTGTATTGAGAAGGTCATTGACCTGCAGCGAAAGGCGGGACTAAAGTTTCGCGGTGGGTGACGATCGTCACGGTGTGCGCTGTGTGTTGAGGACTTCAATGCACTTAGGCCTCGGCACACGACGGACGCTCGGCCCTGGTCATGCCAGCAGAGATAGAGAGTGAGGCATACGTACGATGACGACTCGCCGTGATTTTCTTCAGATGACCGCGATGGCTGCGGGATGTGTCGTTAGCCTTCCACGAAATGCATTCGGTCAGGATCCGGGCAACCTGAACTATGGGGTGCAGCTGTACATGGTCCGGCGACAAGCGCCGAAGGACCTCGCGGGCGTGCTCAAGGCGATTCAGCAGATCGGCTTCACGCAGATTGAGTTGTACCCGGTGGTCTATGACCATCCGGCGCCGGAGCTAAAGAAGATTGTGGACGACTCGGGGCTGGGGCTGGTGTCGGCCCACTTCGACTATGAGGGGTTCGAAGACAAGATTGATTACGGCAAGCAGCTGGGGCTGAAGTATATGGTGTGCCCGATGTTGCCGAAGGATCAGTGGACGTCGTCGGCTGGATTTGAGAAGGCTGCGACGGACTTCAACGCGTGGGGCCTTAAGGTGACCCAGGCTGGCATGAAGTTTGTGTTTCATAACCACTGTTATGAGTTCAAGGTGCAGGAGAACGGGATCACCGGGTGGCAGACTCTCATGGAAGCCAGTGATCCTACGCTGGTAAATCTCGAGCTGGACATGTACTGGCTGGTCCAGGCGGGACAGAATCCGGGCATGATGATGAGGACGTACAAGAACCGTGTGAAGCTGATCCATCTTAAGGACCGCACGCCGGGCGCGCCAACGGGCTACACCTTGGGTCCCGAAGCAGAGCACTTCACCGAGCTGGGGAAGGGTACGATCGAATGGCCGAAGCTGCTGATGCAGGCCAAGTGGCAGGGGATTCGCTATGCGTACCTTGACCAGGACGAGACGGCTGGCCCGGTGATGGAGAGCATGGCGGAGAGCTTTGCTTTTTTGAAGGGTCTCAACGTCTAAGAGCGCTGATCAGGTTTGGGGATATCGGGCGAGCCGGCTGGGCAGGTGGGCAGCCGTCCGAGCGTGGGGTTATGCCTGGGAACATGCTGTAACTTGTTGCGAAATCTGGCGAGTTTTATGGGATGAAGCGATTCTGCGCATAAAGGAGTCGTAAGAAAAAGATCAGGAGATCGTAAAAATCGTGGCTGGAGGATTGACAGAAGTGTCGTAGGATATCTAACGGTGCGCCGTGTTCGAACAGCGGCCAGCCCGGGGCAGTTTGCCTGAATTTTGCGAGGTTTATGAAGCTTTTTGACGTATTGTTTGGCAGGCCGTTAGCGTCCGACGAGGCGCACAGTGCCCAGATCAGTCCTGCGGTGGGTATACCGATCTTCGGGCTGGATGGCTTAACCAGCGCGGCGTACGGACCTGAAGCAGCGATGACGCTGCTGATTCCACTGGGGTTTTGGGGAGTTCAGCATTACCTGCTGCCGATCTTCGGGCTGATTCTTACCCTGCTGACCATCCTTTATTTCAGCTATCGGCAGACGATTGTGGCGTATCCGAACGGCGGCGGGTCGTTCACGGTGGCGAGCGAAAACCTTGGCGACCGGGCTGGGTTATTTGCGGCTGCGGCGTTGATGATCGATTACGTGTTGACGGCCGCGGTGGGAATTTCGGCCGGCATTACAGCGCTGGTGAGCTCGTTTCAAGAGACGAAGTACGGGCCGATGCTGCATCAGCACCAGATGCTGATGTGCCTGGTGATTCTGGCGGGCATTGCGCTGGTGAATATGCGCGGCGTGAAGGAGACGGGCTTCGTCTTCCTGCTACCGACCTTGCTGTTTGTGGGAACGCTGCTGACGACGATCGGCGTGGGCGTATTCGAGGCGCTGAGCACGCATGGTCATCCCGTCCCTCACTGGACGCCACCGCCGCCAGTGGATAACCCGACCACCAAGCTGGCTGGATGGCTGTTGGTGTATCTGCTGCTGAAGGCGTTCTCGAGTGGATGCGCGGCGATGACGGGCGTTGAGGCGGTGTCGAATGGCGTGACGGCGTTCAAAGAGCCGCGCAGCAAGAATGCGAACATCACGCTGACGGTGATTATCGGGATCCTGATCATCCTGTTGTTTGGCTTGAGCTACGTGGCGCGGTCGTATGGCGTGACGGCGATGGATCCGGAGGCGACGAACTATCAGAGCGTGCTGTCGATTGAGGTCGCGGCAGTCTTCGGTCGACAGTGGTTCTACTTCCTCACGATGGGCTCCGTGCTGGCGGCACTTTCGTTCAGCGCAAACACTGCGTTCGCGGATTTCCCACGTATGGCGCGCGCCATTGCCGGCAAGGATTATCTGCCGCATGTCTTCCTGCTGCGTGGCCGCCGGCTGCTGTTCTCGCACGGCATCTACGCGTTGACCGGACTGACGGCGGTGATCTTGATCATCTTCAGGGGCGTAACCGACGCGCTGATTCCGCTGTATGCCATCGGCGCGTTCCTTGCCTTCACGCTGAGCCAGGCCGGAATGGTGATGCACTGGCATAAGACGATGGACGCCCCGCACCGGCTGATCAAGATGTTCGTCAACGGGCTGGGAGCTACGGCGACGGGCGTTACGCTTTGCGTGCTGCTGTTCTCGAAGTTCCTGGAGGGCGCCTGGGTGGTTGCGATCCTGGTGCCGCTGCTGATCGTGATGATGTATGGCGTGAAGCGGCACTACACGCGGGTGCGTGCGGAGACGGTGGACCCGACGCCGCTGCGACTGACCGGGCTGGAGCCTCCGATCGTGGTGATCCCGATGGCGACCTGGGACAAGGTGACCGAGAAGGCGATGCGGTTTGGCATGCTGATGAGTCCGATGGTGAAGGTGGTGCACGTGGACTCGGATGACTCCGATGCCTTGGGCAAGGTTTGGGAACAGATGGTGCTGGTTCCGGTGCGCGCGAGCCAGATGGCCGAGCCAGAGCTCGTGACCGTGAAGAGCACCTTCCGTACGATATTGTCGCCGCTGATGGATTATGTGCTGAAGCTGGAGGAAGACTTTCCCGGGCGGAAGATCGCGGTGCTGCTGCCCGAGTTGGTGGTGAAGCACTGGTGGGAGAACCTTCTACATGGCCAGCGCGTGCAGCTGCTGAAGCTGCTGCTGCTGCTCAAGGGCAATCAGCGGATCGTGGTTGTGAATATTCCGTGGTATCTGTGAGGCAGGGATTAGGGAACAGGAAAGCAGCGCCGCTCCGATTTGGGGCGGCGTTGCTTTTTAACTTATGGCTCGCAGGCGGGCTACGGCTGCGGGGATGATCGTCAGGGCGCGGTCGATCTCCTCGGGCGTGGTTAGGCGGGAGAGGGAGAGGCGGAGGCTGGAGCGGGCTTCCGCTGGGGTTCGGCCCATGGCGATCAGGACGTGGGAGGGCTCGGTGGCGCCGGACTGGCAGGCGGCGCCGAAGCTGGCGGCGATCCCTTGCATGTCGAGCGCGATGAGGAGCGACTCCGCGTCGATGTGGTCAAAGCGGAGGTTGGTGGTGTTGGGCGAGCGGTGGTCGGTTGACCCGTTGACGTGGGCGTTCGGGATGGCTGCGAGCAGGCCGGTCTCGAGCTTGTCGCGCAGGGCGGCGAGTTGGTTAGGCGCGTCGGAGGCTAGCCAGGTTTGGGCTAGTTCGGCGGCGCGGCCGAGGGCTACGATGCCGGGGACGTTCTCGGTGCCGGCGCGGCGCTGGCGCTCCTGCGGACCTCCGTGAAGGAGTGGAGCGACGTGAACGCCGCTACGGACGAAGAGGATTCCTGTGCCTTGCGGCGCGTACATTTTGTGGCCGGAGATCGAGAGCAGGTCGACGTTCTTGAGTGCGCCTGTGAGGTCGATGGGCAGCTTGCCGGCGGCCTGGACCGCGTCGGTGTGGAAGAGAATTGCGGGGTTGTAGGCCTTGGCGATGCGGGCCAGCTTGCCGATGGGCTGGACGGCTCCGGTTTCGTTGTTGGCGAACATGATGGAGACGAGCTCGGTGTCGGGGCGGAGGGCGGCTTCGAAGGCTTCGGGGTCGATGAGGCCGTTGCGGGTTGGGGCGAGGTAGGTGACCTCGGCGCCGCGGCGGCGGAGGGCCTGGGCGGTGTAGAGGACGGCGTGGTGCTCGATCTCGGTGGTGAGGAGGTGAGCGGGTTGGCGCTTGTCGAGGAACGGGGTCAGGATGCCGTCGAGGGCCAGGTTGTCGCTCTCGGTGCCTCCGGAGGTGAAGATGATTTCCTTGGCCGAACAGCCGAGCAGGCGCGCGACGGAGCTGCGGGCGTGGTCGACGGCGGAGCGGGCGCGCTGGCCTGACTGGTGCGCCGAGCTGGGGTTGCCGAAGGTCTCGGACCAGAAGGGACGCATGGCTTCGACTACTTCCGGAAGGACGGGAGTCGTGGCGTTGGCGTCGAGGTAGATGCGGTCCATAGGTTCGATTGTATTGGGAGGGGGTACCCCCCTCCCCCAAGGAGCGATTTTGGGGTGTAAACCGCTCTAGGGAAAGGGGTTAGATAGCAAAGTATCCCTGTGTGGGAGCGATTTTGGTCTGTAACTCGCTCTTATCACTTGGGTTATGGGGCAAAGTATCCCCCCTGGGATAGCAGGTTGGCGGATGGTTTCGATGGTTTCGGGGCTAGTTCTATTGTAGTCGGTTGGTGGGGGTAACTATGCCAAGTTGGGGAATGAGAAATCGGCAATGGGAATGCGGGTTTGGTGGGGTCGGGTGGGCGGTGGGGGGTTGACATGCGGAATTTGGGTTGTTTTTGGGGGGTGGTTGGGGCGATTTATTTTTTGGAGGGCGTACGAGGTGAGGCCCAGGGCTAAAGCGCCCTGCTAATCCGGTAAACGGGCAACGGCAAAGGCTTTGACGCGAAGGGCGCGAAGTTAGCCAAGTTTCGCGAAAGTGGAGACGTGCCCGGGGCGGAAGCCTTGGGTGAGGCGGAGGAAAAGGGCCTCACGGCTGCGCGGTGGGCTGCGGGGCCGTGAGGCGTTTGGAGAAGGGTGGGTTACTTGATTTGCTCGAGGACTACGGCAATGTCGAAGCGGCGGGTGGTGGTGGGGACGTCGATGGAGCCGAGCATTACGGGCTTGCCGAAGGCGAGGACGGACGATCCGTCAAAGACGGTCTGGCGAACGACTGGTTCCTGGACGCCGGCGATGGTGCTGGGTTGGCCGAGGCTGGATTGCTCGACTTTGGTCTTGAGGATGGCTCCGCCGTCGGTTTCGTTGAGGGTTGCGCTGAAGTTCATGCCGACGTCGAGGTAGGTGAACTGGGTTTGGACGCCGCTCGCGGTTGCGCTGCCGTCAGAATAGGAGCCGGTGGCGATGGGAATTTTGTCGCCTTCTTTTACGGAGGTGAATTGACCGTTGAGGGCGACCATCGAGAAGTGTTGCGTTCCGATGGTCTTGCCCGCGTCAAGTTCGGTGATGGTGTAGTTGAGGCGATACGCCTTGCGCGGACGATCCAGCGTGGCGATGAGTTCTTCGATGCGGGCCAACTGTTCGGGGTAGGTGGTGATGACGAGTGCGTTCTGGCTGGCGAGGAGGTAGATTTTCAGGCCGGGATCAAAGGAGTTTCGAATCGCCACCATGATCTCGTTGGCGTCATTCTGCTGCACGACGTTCTTGAGAAAGATGGTTTTGGTCTCCGAGCGCGCCATCTCGCATTCAGCCTTGTCTCTTTGGGTTGGCTCGTTTTTGCAGTCGCCTGTGTAGGTTTGGGGGGGCTTGGCGTCGGTGTGAGAGGGAGCTTGCGCGGCGAGTTTCAGGGGGACGAGGGCGAGGGCGAGGGCCATGAGGGATCGTGCGCCTGCGTGGCGGGAGTGGGTGAGGGTCATTGGGTGGAGCTCCGTTCGTTGAGGTTAGTTAGAGGGTTGAGGAGCCGGGGTGCGGGCCTCCTGCGGCTGAGAGTCGGTGGTGGGGGAGAGCGCGTCGGCTACGGCGAAGGGGAAGAGCAGGCTCTTGACGTAGCGGCTGATGCTGGCTTCTTCGCGCGCTTTGGCTGCGGCGCGGAGGGAAGGTGCGTGGGCGAGGTCGAGCTCGGCTAGCTGGATGGGCTGGCCGGGACGGGTGGCGGCGAGCATGAGGTGCTCCTGCGCAGTGAGCGGCATGGGCGGGGCGGGATGGCTGGGGGCGAGGGTTTCGGCCAGGGCGATCTGGTCGAGGTCCTGGTCCTGCGAGGACGGCGAGAGTGGGTGGGGGATCGCCTCGGTGGCTAGAGCCGAAGTACGGATGAGGCTGTTATGGCGGGACTGAAGTCCCGACCCTTCGAGACTGGAGGTGGCGGTGCGATCTTGAGCGGTGGGGCGGGAGTTCGTCGCGAAATATTGCCGTGCTGCGCTGGAGTGGGCGTGGAAATCGGCTTGCGCGGTATTGGGCTGAGGGTGGTGATGCAAGAGCGTGAGGGTGGCTAGGGTGATGACGATGGTGAGGGCGGCTGCGGTGTAGAGCTTTGCCGGGCCAAGCGAAATGCGGGGGTCCTTCCCCTTTGACCGGCTCAGGGTCTGGATGACGGCGATAAAGGAGGAGGCGGCGGAGTGTGAGGTTACGGCCTGGGTGCGGGCTTCGGCTGCCTCGGTTAGGCGGGCGGCGATGCGTTGTTCGAGGCCGGTGGGGGGCTCGGTGGTGCGGAGGGCTTCGAGGACCTGGTCGATTGCGGTGTCGGGATAGGTGTGGGCGGGTTGGTGGCTCATGCGGGGGTTCCTTTCTCGAGGCGCTCATTCTTTTCGAGGCGTTCATATTTCTCGAGGCGTTCGCGGAGGCGGGTGCGGGCGCGGAAGAGGAGGGCTCGGACGGCGGATTCGGAGCGGTGGAGGAGCGTGGAGATTTCGGTGATGCTGAGCTCGTCGATGGCGGAGAGGAGCAGGGCGTGGCGCTCGGGTTGGGGGAGGCGCTCGATTTCGCGGAGGGTGGCGGCGATCTGGCGGGCGTCTGCGAGGGCCTGGTCGGCGGGAATGGAGTGGGCGACGAGAGAGGCGGCGAAGGGCTCGTCGAGCTGGTCGGGGCGGATGCGGCGGCGGCGATCGATGGCGAGGTTCCAGGTAATGCGGACGAGCCAGACGCGGAGGTCGCGGATGTCGGGGAGTTTCTTTTCGTGTTCGAGGACGCGAAGGAAGGCGTCCTGGACGACATCTTCGGATTCGGCGCGGTTGCGGAGGATGGAGTGGGCGACGCGGAAGAGCAGCGCGGAGTAGGCCTGGACGAGCGCGGTCAGGTCTGTCTCCGTTGTAGTTTCCGCGGAGACAAACGCCACGTCCCATCCCCTTTCCCAGTGGCTGCTTGACGCCATGTTTAACCTCTATAGGCAAAGACGGGCGAGTGCGGATTTCGCTCGGGAATATTTTTGCGCTGGGGGAAAGGGGTACTGCTAGGCTGGATGTGCTTTTGGAATGGACTTTGGACTGAGGTGAAGACGAATGCGTTTGAAGATGATGACGATGGGTTTGGCGTTGGGCGCTTGTTGTTGCTTGAGCGTTGGTTCTGTGACGGCGAGCGCGCAGATGAAGATGGATGAGCCGATGAAGATGGGCTCGACGACACCTGCGAAGGCGCTGGATGATTTGCTGAGCTTGTATGAGAACGAGATGATGGGCGTGGTGAAGGCGATGCCCGCGGACAAATATAACTTTGCGCCGTCGGCGGCGATTTTTGTGCCGTCGCAGGGAGTGAAGTTCGATACGGTGCGGACGTTTGTGCAGCAGGTGACGCACGTGACGGAGGCGAACTACTACTTCTATTCGGCGGTGGGCGGGATGAAGCCGGATATGGATCGTGCGGCGCTGGAGAAGATCACGACGAAGGATGAGGCGGTGGCAGCGCTGGCGGCGTCGTTCCGGTTTGCGCATAAGGCGATTGCTGCGATTACTCCGGAGAACGCGTTTGTGCCGATCAAGCCGATCGATGGGCAGGGCACGCGCGCGACGATTGCGGCGTTTGGCGTGGCGCATGGCTACGATCACTATGGGCAGCTGGTGGAGTACCTGCGGATGAATGGGGTGGTGCCGCCGGGAAGCAAGTAAGAGCAGTGGGTAGTGAGTAGTGAAAGCGAGTGGGGGCTGCCTGAGTTTGGTGGCCTCCTTTTGTTTGCGGTGCTAGGTTGAGGTGGTGAGGTGATGGGATGGTGGATGCGGGGCGGGTGATTGCGAATCTTGAGGAACTGAGGGCGCTTACTGCGGATGAACATGGGGCGCAGCGGGTGGCCTGGTCGCCGATGTGGCTGAAGGCTCGGGCTTGGTTTGAGGAGAAGCTGCGGGCGGTGAGTAAGGCTACGGGGGCGGAGTTGGAGGCGCATTACGATGCGGCGGGCAATCATTGGGTGACGCTGGGAGGGGAGAGTGAGCGGGCGCTGGTGGTGGGAAGTCATTTGGATTCGGTGCCGAATGGAGGGTGGCTGGATGGGGCGCTGGGGGTGATGGCGGCGCTGGAGGTGTTGACGCATGCGGCGGAGATGTATGCGGGGCGGCCTCCTGTGACGGTGAAGCTGGTGGACTGGGCGGATGAGGAGGGGGCACGGTTTGGGCGGAGCTTGTTTGGGTCGGCGGCGTTTGCTGGGAAGGCTACGGTGGAGGCGGATCGGGTGCGGACGGATAAGGATGGCGTGACGCTGGAGGCGGCGCTGAAGGCTTGTGGCGTGGATGTCGAGCGGGTGGGTGAGGCTGGGGTGGAGCGGAAAAATCTGGCGGCGTATTTGGAGTTGCATATTGAGCAGGGGCCGATTCTTGAGCGGCTCGGGAAACCGCTGGCGGTGGTGCAGGGGACGAAGGGGGTGGAACGGTGGGGGATTGTGTTTCGGGGGCAGGAGGCGCATTCGGGGTCGACGCCGATGGAGGTGCGGAGGGATGCGCTGGCGGCGGCGGCGAAGCTGGCGCTGGAGATTCGGCCGATTGCGAAGAAGCATCCGCAGGCTGTCGCGACGATGGGCAGCGTGAAGACGTTTCCGGGGATTGTGACGGCGGTGGTGGGGCGGTGCGAGACGACGTTGGATATGCGGGACCTGGATGCGGGCGTGTTGGCGCAGATGCTGCGGGAGGCGCGCGAGGCTAGTGAGCGGTTTGCGAAGGAAGAGGGCTGCACGGTGGAGTGGGCGAAGATCTGGTCGATTGAGCCGATACCGTTTTCGCCGGCGTTGATTGCGCTGGCGGAAGAGGCGATTGTGGAGACGGTGGGAACCTGCGAGCGGTTGCCGAGCGGGCCGCTGCACGATGCGGCGGAGGTGGCGCGGCTGGGGATTCCTACGGTGATGATGTTTGTGCAGAGCCTGAACGGGCTTAGCCACAACGCTGCGGAGGATACGAAGCGCGAACACCTGGAGCAGGCTGTGGCGGCGTTTGTGGGGCTGAGCGAGAAGACGATGGAGTGGATCGGGCGGCAGGAAGCGTGATGCGTCGAGGCTGAGGCTCCCACTTTTGTTGCGGATGGTGCATAATCTAACCTTCATCCAACAGCCCCGGCAACCTGCATGCCCGGACCAGGGCGGCGCGGATTTGAGAAGGAGATGTGCTCGTTCCGATGAGTGAGGCGACCAACTTTTTTTCGAAGGCAGGTGGATCGGCGGAGGTTGCGGCGCGGTTTGCGGACCTGCATCCGCCGCTCGAGCCGACGGCTGCGGTGACCGAGGCGCTGCGTTGCCTGTACTGCTTCGATGCGCCGTGCATGGGGGCTTGTCCGACGCATATTGATGTGCCGAAGTTCATCAAGAAGATTGCGAGTGGGAACCTGGAGGGGTCGGCGCGGACGATTCTGGAGGCGAATATCCTGGGGGCGAGCTGTTCGCGGGCGTGCCCGGTGCAGGTGCTGTGCGAGGGCGCTTGCGTGATGCATCGGTACAACAAGCAGCCGATTGAGATTGGAAGGCTGCAGCGGTTTGCGATGGATGCGCTGCATGCGTCGGGCGACCCGCTGCCGTTTATGCCGGGTGCGGACACGGGCAAGCGCGTGGCGTTGGTTGGGGGTGGGCCGGCTTCTCTGGCTTGTGCGGCGGAGTTGCGGCGGCGCGGTGTGCGGGCGGAGATCTTCGATGCGCGGCCGCTGCCGGGCGGGTTGAACACGTATGGCATTGCCGAGTACAAGTTGCCGCTGGCCGAGAGTCTGCGCGAGATCGACATGCTGGCGCAGTTGGGCGTGGAGTTTCACTTCGACACGATGGTGGATGCGGCGAAGCTTGCGGAACTGGAGGCGAAGTACGACGCGGTGTTCCTGGGCATGGGGCTGGGAGCGATTCATAAGCTGGGCGTGGCGGGTGAAGAGCTGGAGGGCATGACCAACGCGCTTGATTTTATTGCGGCGTACAAGAGTGGGGCTCTGCAGAATGTGCCTTCGCGTGTGGCCGTGATCGGCGCTGGGAATACGGCGATTGACGCGGCGAATGCTGCGGTTCGGCTGGGCGCGAAGGAGGTGCACATGGTGTACCGGCGCGGGTCGGAACAGATGTCGGCGTTCCGGTTTGAGTATGAGCATGCGCGGGAAGAGGGTGTGCGGTTTCTGTGGCATGTGACGCCGGTGAAGGTTGTGGGCGAGAAGAAGGTGGAGGCGTTGGAGTTGGCGCGGCTGGAGTCTGCCGAGGATGGTTCGCTGGTGCCTAGGGCCGATCATCATATTCTGCTCGAAGTGGATTTGGTGGTGCTGGCGATTGGGCAGGCGACGCATGCGGAGTTTGTGAGCGCGGCGGCCGGTAAGGATGAGGGCAAGGTTCGGCTGGAGCGAGGACGGATCGTGATCGATCGCGAGACGGGGCAGACGTCGAACCCGAAGTTTTTTGCGGGCGGGGATTGTACGAATGGCGGGCGCGAGGTGGTGGACGCGGTTGCCGATGGAAAGCGTGCGGGGATTGGGATTGCGACGTGGCTGGCGGCAGCAGCATCGCATCCCACTCATGACGGTAAGGCCGTCATGAATGGGGCACACCGCGGTGTTGCGGAGTCAGGGGGCCAACATGCCAACGCTTGAGACTACGTTTGCGGGGATTAAATGTCCGAACCCGTTCTGGCTGGCGAGTGCGCCGCCTACGAATTGCGGCGAGCAAATTATGCGCGCGTTCGATGCCGGGTGGGGTGGTGCGGTGTGGAAGACGATTGGCGAGCAGGTAACGAATGTGAGTTCGCGCTATTCGTCGATTGATTGGCAAGGGCAGAAGATGATGGGGTTCAACAATATTGAGCTGATCAGCGATCGGCCGCCGGAGGTGAACCTGCGCGAGATGGCGGAGGTGAAGCGCCGGTATCCAAAGCACGTGGTGATTGCGAGCCTGATGGTGGAGAGCAAGCGCGAGGTTTGGCACGAGATGGTGCAGCGCGCGGAGGATGCAGGCGCGGATGGGCTCGAGCTAAATTTCGGGTGTCCGCATGGGATGAGCGAGCGTGGCATGGGATCCGCGGTGGGGCAGGTGCCGGAGTACTGCGAGCAGATTACGGGGTGGGTGAAGGAGAAGGCGCGCACGCCGGTGATCGTGAAGCTGACGCCGAACATCTCGGATATTCGGATGCCGGCGCGTGCGGCGAGACGTGCGGGCGCGGATGCGCTGAGCGCGATCAACACGATTAATTCGATTACGGGGATTGATCTCGAGACGCTGGAGCCGCGGCCGAAGGTGGATGGAAAGAGTTCGCATGGGGGGTACTGCGGGCCGGCCGTGAAGCCCATTGCGTTGAACATGGTGCAGCAGGTGATGAGCGATCCAATGGCCGCTCTGCCGATGAGCGGGATTGGTGGTATTGGCGGGTGGCAGGATGCGGCGGAGTTTATGCTGCTGGGCGCAGGCACCGTGCAGGTATGCACCGCGGTGATGCACTATGGCTATCGCATTGTGGAGGACATGGGCGATGGGTTGCTCGCGTGGATGCGGCGCAAGGGGTACGAGACGATCGATGATTTCCGTGGATTGTCGCTGCCGAATATGCGCGACTGGAAGCATTTGAATTTGAACTACCGCGTGGTCGCAGAGATTCACGCGGACAAGTGTATCGGCTGCCAGCTTTGCTACACGGCGTGCTGGGATGGAGCGCATCAGTGCATTCATCTGGACCGCGTGGACGGCGGCATGGAGCAGCCGGTGAAGGGAACCGATCCGCGCTATGCGCAGCACGAGCCGAATCCGCATGGGAAGCCGACGCCTGCGCAGGTGTTTGCGCAGTCGGTGAAGGAGATTGTGACGACGCCGATTCCGAAGCTGGACCTGGATGGCGCGGGATCGAATCATGGGGTGACGCCGCTGGAGAGAATTCCGCGGGTGGATGTGGATGAGTGCGTGGGGTGCAATTTGTGTTCGCTGGTTTGTCCTGTGCCGGATTGCATCACGATGGAACGCGTGGAGACGGGGCTGTGTCCGGAGACGTGGGCGGAGCGCGTGGCGAACGCGGAGAGTTTGAAGGCGTAGGAGGGGCTTATGGGAATCCTCATTAAGAATGGCACGGTCGTGAGTGCGATTGAATCGAAGCCGATGGATGTGCTGATCTCTGGCGAGATGGTGGCGCGGGTTGGCACCGGCATCAACGAGAACGGGCACGAGGTGGTGGATGCGACGGGGCTGCTGGTGATGCCGGGCGGGATCGATGTGCACACGCATTTGGATATGCCGTTTGGCGGGACGACTTCGGCGGATGATTACACGACGGGCACGCAGGCGGCGGCGGTGGGTGGGACCACGATGCTGATTGATTTCGCGCTGCAGAGCCAGGGGCACACGATGCGCGAGGCGTTCGATGTGTGGCGGGCGAAGTCGCGCGGAAAGGCCTGCGTGGATTACGGGCTGCACATGGCGGTGACGGACCTGGGGCCGGGCGACGGCGCGCAGGGATTGCGCGAGATGGAGGAGATGGTCGCTGAGGGGATCTCGAGTTTCAAGTTGTTCATGGCGTATCCCGGTGTGCTGATGATTGACGACGGGCTGATGTTCAAGGTGATGCAGAAGGCCGCTGCGCTGAACGCTCTGTGCTGCGTGCATGCGGAGAATGGCAGCGCGATCGACGTGGTGGTGGCGCAGATGATTGCGGAGGGCAAGACGGAGCCGCACTATCATGCGCTGTCGCGATCGCCGAAGGCCGAGGCGGAGGCTACGCATCGCGCGATTGCGCTCGCGGATATGGCGGGGGCGGCGGTGTATATCGTGCACCTGTCGAATGAGGATTCGCTGGCGGCGCTGAAGTTTATGCAGGGGCGGGGAGCGAAGGCGCTGGCGGAGACTTGCATTCAGTACCTGGTGCTGTCGATTGAGGACCAGATGCCCGGCAAGAGTTGGGAGGAGGCGAAGTATGTGTTCACGCCACCGCTGCGCGAGAAGTGGAACCAGGAGGCGCTGTGGGAGGGGTTGCGCGATGCGTCGCTGGCTGTGGTGTCGACGGATCACTGCCCGTTTCGGTTTGCGGATCAGAAGGAGTTGGGGCGCGGAGATTTTCGCAAGATTCCGAATGGCGGGCCGGGGGTTGAGAACCGGCTGCAGATTCTGTGGCACTTCGGCGTGAATTCGGGGAAGATTTCGCCGGAGAAATTTGTGGCGTTGACGGCTACGAATCCGGCGAGAATTTTTGGGATGCAGCGGCATAAGGGACGCATCGCGGAAGGGCTGGACGCGGATATTCTGCTGTGGGATCCGAAGGCGGAGTATACGATTTCGGCGGCGACGCAGCGCATGGCGACCGACTACTCGATGTTCGAGGGATGGACGGTGATGGGCAATGCCGCGAAGGTGTACTCGCGCGGGGAGTTGGTGGTGGATAACGTTGCGCAGCCTGGGAAGTTCCTGGGAGCGACGGGCCGCGGGAGGTTTGTGAAGCGGGAAGCCAACGGCGGAGGAATGTGTTGAGGGCGCCGCTCGCGAATGTCACGATCGACAGCGACGAGTTTGCCGGGGAGTATGCACCGGATGCGCGGCTGTACAACGATGATCTTGCACCGACGATGCCGGCGCAGCGGACGTGGGGGACGTACAACTACGTCGCGCTTTGGTTTTCGATGTCGATGGAGGTGACCACGTACATGCTTGCGGCGAGCCTGATCGCCGGCGGCATGAACTGGAAGCAGGCGTTGGGGACGATCCTGCTGGGCAATTTGATTGTGCTGATCCCGATGCTGTTGAACGCGCATGCGGGCGCGAAGTATGGGATTCCGTTTCCGGTGTTTGTGCGGGCTAGCTTTGGGCCGGTGGGGGCGAATATTCCGGCGATGCTGCGCGCGATTGTGGCGTGCGGGTGGTTTGGGATTCAGACGTGGATTGGGGGGCAGGCGATTGCCGAGATGGTCGCGGTGTTGTGGCCGTCGGCTGCGCACATGCCGAGCGTGACTTGGGTGTGCTTCCTTGGATTTTGGACGCTGAATATGGTGGTGGTGTGGCGGGGTGTGGAATCGATACGGCACCTGCAGAGTTTTTCGGCGCCTCTGATGCTGGTGCTGGGGTTGGCGCTGCTGTGGTTCATGCTGCATAAGGCGGGCGGGTTTGGGCCGATGCTTTCTACGCCTAGCAGATTCACATCGGCGAATGGATTTCTGAAGTTCTTCTTCCCGTCGCTGACGGCGATGGTTGGGTACTGGGCTACGTTGAGCTTGAATATTCCGGACTTCACGCGGTATGCGAAGAAGCAGGAGTCGCAGATTGTTGGGCAGGCGTTTGGGTTGCCGGTGGCGATGCTGCTGTACTCATTTATCGGGATTGCCGTGACGTCGGCGTCGACGGTGGTGTTCGGTGAAGCCATATGGAATCCGGTGACGTTGCTGGGCCGGTTTCATCAGCCGTGGATTGCGTTTCTTGGGTTGGTTGGGCTGTTGATTGCGACGATGAATGTGAACATCGCGGCGAACGTGGTTTCGCCTTCGAACGATTTTTCTAACCTGGCGCCGAAGCTGATCAGCTTTCGAACCGGTGGGATGATTACGGGGTTGCTGGGGCTCGCGATGATGCCGTGGAAGCTGATGGCGACGTTTGGGAGTTATGTGTTTGGGTGGCTGGTGGGGTACTCGGGGCTGCTGGGGCCGGTGGCTGGGATTATGGTGACGGACTATTTTCTGATTCGAGGAACGAGGCTGGATACGTACTCGATGTATCGGCGGGGTGGGATGTATGAGTATCGAAACGGGTTCAATCCTGCGGCGATTGTGGCGTTGGTGGTGGGGGTGTTTGCGGCGCTGGTGGGGAAGTTCGTGCCGGTGGTTGGGTTTCTGTATGACTATGCGTGGTTTGTCGGATTCTTCCTTTCGGGAGCAATCTATTACTTGATGATGATTGGCCATCGCACGACGTTGGCGGAAGCGGAAGGGGTACGACATGAGTCCTAGTGATGTTGCAGAGCAGAGCGCGGCGCTGACCTCGGATGAGGTGGTGCAGATTACCAAGGAGACGAACTATGGCACGTGGAGGTTCCAGAAGGGTTGGAACCCGATGCACATTGTCGATGCAGAGGGCTGCTACATCACGGATGCTACGGGCAAGAAGTACCTGGATTTCTCGTCGCAGCTGATGTGCATGAATTTGGGGCATAAGAATCAGGCGGTGATTGATTCGATCAAGCAGCAGGCGCAGGAGTTGGCGTATGCGATGCCGGGGTATGCGACGACGGCGCGCGCGGAGTTGTCGAAGCTGCTGCTTGAGGTACTGCCGAAAGGGTTGAATAAGTTCTTCTTTACTACGTCGGGAACGGATGCGAATGAGGCGGCGTTCAAGATTGCGCGGATGTATACGGGCAAGACGAAGGTGATTGCGCGGTATCGGAGTTATCACGGGTCGACTGCGGGAGCGATTGCTGCGACGGGCGATCCGCGGCGCTGGGCTATGGAGCCGCGCGGCAAAGGACCCGGGATAATTTTTGGGCCGGAGGTGCATTGCTACAAGTGTCCGATCAAGCATACGTATCCGGAGTGTGGCATCGCGTGCGTGGATTATTTGGAGCACATGATTCGCAACGAGAGCGATGTGGCGGCGGTGCTGGTGGAGCCGATCGTTGGGACGAACGGTGTGATTGTGCCGCCGGAAGAGTACATGCCGAGACTGCGCAAAGTGTGCGATGAGACGGGCGTGCTGCTGATTGCCGATGAGGTGATGAGCGGGTGGGGGCGTGCGGGCGAGTGGTTCGCGATGAATCTTTGGGGCGTGATTCCGGATATTCTGACGACCGCAAAGGGGATCACGTCAGCGTATGTGCCGCTGGGTTTGTGCGCTACCAGCGAGAAGATTGGCGACTTCTTTCAGGACCATTATTTTGCGCATGGGCACACGTATGAGGCGCATCCGATGACGCTGGGGCCGGCCGTCGCGACGATCAACGAGATGAAGCGGCTGAAGCTGGTGGAGCGTGCGAAGGCGTTGGAGCCGTTTGTCGCGGAGAAGCTACAGGCGCTGAAGGCGAAGCATAAGAGTGTTGGCGATGTGCGGGGCAAGGGACTGTTCTGGGCGGTCGACCTGGTGAAGAACCAGACGACGAAGGAGCCGTTCAACACGTACACGGACAAGGTGTCGGGCAAGCCGCTGCTGGTGGATCAGATTGCGGCGAAGACGCTGGCGGATGGGGTGATCCTCCAGGCTTGGGTGAGCCACTTTGTGATTGCGCCGCCGCTGATCGTGGAGAAGGAAGAGATTGAGCGGGGAATTGCGACGCTGGACAGGTGGCTGCACCTGGCGGATGAGCTGGCGGATTAGGGCGACTACTTTTTGAGTTGCTTGCGAAGGGCGAGGAGCTCGGAGCGACGCTTTGGGGTGGTCTTCGGGTAGGAGAGCTTGAGGCTCTTGATGGTGTCGAGGACGATGCTCGAGACGATGAGCCGCGCGTTCTCCTTGTCGTCTGCGGGGACGACGTACCAAGGTGCGTGCTGCGTGCTGGTGGCGTTGAGGCAGTCTTCAAACGCGTGGGTGTACTGATCCCAATACTTGCGCTCCTGCATGTCGGCGAGGCTAAACTTCCAGTTCTTTGCGGTGTCGTCGATGCGCGCGAGGAAGCGCTTACGCTGCTCGTCCTTGGAGAGATGAAGGAAGAACTTGATGGTGCGGGTGCCGTTGTGGAAGAGGTGGCGCTCCATGTCGACGATGGAGCGATAGCGATCCTTCCAGATATTTTTTTCGTCACGAAGCTCGTCGGAGAGCCCTTCGTTCTTGAGCAGGTCGGGGTGGACGCGAACGACGAGCACCTCTTCGTAATAAGACCGGTTGAAGATGCCGATGCGGCCACGTTCGGGCAGCTTGCAGTAGGCGCGCCAAAGGAAATCGTGTTCTAGTTCTTCGGCGCTGGGTTGCTTGAAGCTTGCGACGTCGCAGCCCTGCGGGTTGATGCCGCTCATGACGTGGCGAATGGCGCCGTCTTTGCCGGAGGCGTCCATGCCCTGGAAGATCAGCAGCAGGGCGTAGCGATCCGAGCCATAGAGGAGTTCCTGTTGATCGCTGAGCGCGGCAACATGTTCCTCGAGAAGTTCGCGATATTTCTTTTCGGACTTGTAGAAGGGATGGATTTTCGTTGGGAGCTTGCTGAGCTTGATGTCTGTGTCTGGCTGAACGCGAAATTTTTCTGAGTCGATCTTCATGGTTTCCTTGGAGCGCTTTCGTGTTTTATGGCGCGACGCTCTGGCCTTTTCGAGTATGAGCAACCTTTGGGTGACCGAGGACTACGATTGCAATCCTTTTGATGCACATTCGCGACGCATGTGGCCGATTCGGCTGTGGAATGCGGTGTTTTAGGCGTTCGCGGCTACATCCCAAGGTAATCGAATCAGTGGTTGACAGTCATCCGTTCGCAGAACATGATTGTCCGCAGTTCCAGCTACAAACGAATACGGCTATTCCACGATAGGAGAGATCCACTATGCGTAGATCGGGAATTCTATGTGTCGCGCTTACGGTAGGCGCGACGTTGATCGCAGTCAGTGCACAGGCGCAGTCGGTTATGACGCGGCATGTGCGGGAAGCGGTATCGAGCGGGGAGGCGCAACCAACGGGGCGGCTTGCTTCGAGCCAGATCATGAATCTGAACCTGGTGTTGCCGTTGAGCGATCCGAGCGGGTTGGAAAGTTTTTTGAGTGAAGTGTATGACCCGAGCAGTTCGTCGTTCCACAAGTTTTTGACGCCGACGGAATTCACTGCGAAGTTTGGACCGACGCAGTCGCAGTATGACGCGGTGGTGCAGTTTGCTGTGAGCAATGGATTCACCGTCACGGGTGGGTCGCGCGATGCGATGGACGTGCAGGTGAGAGGGCCGGTCTCGGCAGTGGAGAGCGCGTTCCACGTGCACATGATGACGTATCAACACCCGACGGAGAGCCGGGAATTCTATGCACCGGATAGCGAGCCGACGACGGACCTGTCGTTCTCGCTGTGGCATGTCTCCGGGCTGGACAACTACTCGATTCCGCATCGGCTGCTGGAGAGCCGGAGCGACTATGCGGCAGCGCATGGGATCGATGTGAAGGATGTGGTGTCGCATGCGACGACGGGGTCGGGGCCATCGGCTTCGTTTCTCGGAAGCGATATGCGCGCTGCGTACTATGGCACGGGAACGCTGACGGGTGCGGGGCAGAATCTTGGGCTGTTTGAGTACCTGGGAACTGATCTCGCGGACCTGACGACGTACTACAAGAATGTGAAGCAGACGAACAACGTGCCGGTGTCGGTGATTTCGACGGATGGAACGAGCACCTCGTGCGTCTATACGCGGGCTGGAGGCGACTGCGACGATACGGAGCAGACACTGGACATGACGCAGGCGCTGGGGATGGCTCCAGGGTTGGCAAGCCTGGTGATGTATGTGGGCTCGACGGACACGGCGATCATTGGAGCGATGACGACGCACAGCCCGCTGCCTACGACGATTGGCTGTTCGTGGGGCTGGACGCCGGCTGATCCTTCGACGCTGAATCCTTACTTCGAGAAGATGGCGGCGCAGGGACAGAACTTCTTTGCGGCTTCGGGCGATAGCTCGACGTGGTCGAAGAGGAACGAAGCGTGGCCGGCGGACAATGCGTATGTAGTGTCGGTTGGCGGCACGGACCTGGTGACGGCCAGCGCAGCGGGGCCGTGGAAGTCGGAGACGGCGTGGGCCGATAGTGGCGGCGGCATCTCGCCGGACAGCATCGCGATTCCTGCGTGGCAGCAGATCGCGGGCGTGATCACTACGGCCAATAAGGGCTCGAAGACGCTGCGCAACGGGCCGGATGTTTCGGCGAACGCGAACTTTACGTTCTACACCTGCGCGGACCAGGAGGCGTGCCTGGCCAATGAATACGGCGGCACGAGCTTCGCGGCTCCGATGTGGGCGGCGTATATCGCGCTGGTGAATCAACAGCTGGCTTCGCAGGGCAAGGGGACGATCGGGTTTATTAATCCGACCATCTACGCGCAGAATGTGACGTCGGTGTATGACACGGATTTCCACGATATTACGAGTGGGAAGTCCGGGAGCTACTCGGCTGTTACCGGGTACGACCTGGTGACTGGCTGGGGAAGCCCGAACGCCGGGTTGCTTGCGGCGCTGGCTCCTTAGACTGACGGAAGGATGCGAGCAGCGGCCCGGCTATTGTCCGGGCCGCTGCTCTTTGGTGGGCGCGAAGGCTGCGAGGCGCTTGCGGATGATGGCGCAGGCTTCGGGGTTCTGGTCGATGAGGATGGCGTTGCGGCCGTTGCGCAGCGCGGCTTCGCCGGTGGTGCCGGAGCCGGCGAAGAAGTCGAGTACGGTGTCGCCGGGGTTGGAGTGAACGCGGACGATGCGCTCGAGGATACCGAGGGGTTTCTGCGTGGGGTAGCCGGTTTTTTCTTTGCCGTTGGTGGGGACGATGGTGTGCCACCAGACGTCGGTGGGGGTCTTGCCGCGCGCGGCCTTCTCGGCACCTACGAGGCCGGGGGCCATGTAGGGGATGCGGTCGGAGGCGTCGAGGTGGAAGGTGTAGTGCTTGGGATCGCGCGTGTACCACAGGATGTTGTCGTGCTTGGCGGGCCAGCGTTGGGTGGCGCGGGCGCCGTAGTCGTAGGCCCAGATGATCTCGTTCTGGAAGCAGGCGCGGCCGGCGCCGTTGTGGTGGGCGAAGACTTCGTCGAGCATGACTTTGGCGTAGTGGACTTCGCGCGGGTCGATGTGGAGGAAGAGCGAGCCGGTGGGAGACAGGATGCGGTGGGCTTCGATCATGCGGGGGCGGAGGAAGCCGATGTAGTCGTCGAAGATGTCGGCGTAGATGGGGGCGGAGGCGAGGGTTTCGGTGCGATAGCGTTGGCCGCCGAAGCCTGTGCGGTCGCCGTCGGCGTCGCGAACGGTGCGGATGCGGGTGCGCTTCTGCGTGACTCCGGTGTTGAAGGGCGGGTCGACGTAGATGAGTTCAACGCTCGCGTCGGGGAGGGCGCGCAGGGCGGTGAGGTTGTCGTCTTGAAGGATGCGGAGGGTGGTGCTGGGCAAGGCGTGGCTCCGGAGACAAGTCTAGCCGCGATTGGACTGGATGACGAGCACGCAAGGCCTGGGTGCAGGTTTAGTCAGCCGCGGGGCGTTCTGCGGTATCGATGATGAGCGCGTCGACGGGGCCGTGGGTGGCTTCGAGGCGGAGGCCGAGCTGCTCCTGCATAGCGGTGAAGAGGGGAGGGCTGGGAGCGTCCGCAGAGGCGACCGGGACGTCTCCGCCAAACTGGGTTTCGTCGGGCGCCCAGGTGAGGTCGAAGTCATAGCGGCCGGGCAGGTTCGTCTTGTTGACGACCGGGCGATCGAGGACGGCGCGCTGTAGCAGCGAGGTGAGGTCGGCCATGGTCACGTTGCGCGCGGGCAACACGATTTTCTGTGGGTAGACGGTGCTGATCAGGGCGGGTGGGTCGTCGGGTGGCGCGGTGCTGGGCTTGAGCTTCGGTCCGCTGCTGGAGAGTTCCAGCTGGTAGATGGAGAATTCCTTTTGCTCGCGATGGAAGGTGAGTTTGAAGCGGTCCGCCAGGAGTTTGCGGAGCATGGTCATCTGCTCGTCGTGGGTGGGGCGCGTGTCGCCGGGGGTGATGGCGAGGATGTCGTAGTGCTCGGACTCGACCCAGCCGGGGCCGCCGGAGATCTCGCGGGGGTTGAGTTCATAGGCGGCCGCAATGAGCAGCTTGAGCGTGTAGTACTTTCCAACGAAGCGATGCGTGCCCTGCATGATGAGGTAGCGACCCTTCTCGTCAGTGTTGGCGGGACGGATGGTGGCGACATCGAAGGCGTCGAAGTGCGGATGGGCCGTTGCGGGAGCTTGCATGACCGCAGCGGGGGATGGGGTGAGCACCGCGCTCGCGGCAAGCATCAAGGTCGCGACGGTAAGGGTTCGGGTCATGGGGATCTCCGGCACACGCGGGTATTACAACACCTGCCGGGCTCGGAACTCAAACGAATCTTGTGCGCGGTCGGACGTATAGTGGAGGGTGGAGTTCAGGAGACGTTGGATGAGTGTTGCAGAGCACAAGCTGGGCGTGGTGGGCGCGGGGACGATGGGGAATGGCATTGCGCATGTGTTTGCGCGGGCGGGCTTCGAGGTGTCGCTGTATGAGATGAGCGAGCGGGCGCTGGAGAAAGGGCTGGCTACGATTCGCACGAATCTTGATCGCGAGGCGGCTAAGGGGAAGATCGATCCGGCGGAGGCGCCGAAGATTTTTGCGCGGATCAAGCCGGTGCATCGGCCGCAGGATTTGAGTGGCTGCACGCTGGTGATTGAGGCCGCGACGGAGCGGCTGGTGGTGAAGCAGGAGATCTTTCGGGAGTTGGATGAGCTGCTGGGGCCCGACGCGATTTTGGCGACGAATACTTCGTCGATTTCGATTACCAAGCTGGCGGCGGGGACGGGACGGGCTGCGCAGGTGATTGGCATGCACTTCTTCAACCCGGTGCCGGTGATGGCGTTGGTGGAGGTGATTCGCGGACTGCAGACGTCGGATGCAACGTATGCGACGGTGCGGGAGCTGGCGCTGGCCGGGGGGAAGACGCCGGTGGAGGTGAATGATGCTGCCGGGTTCGTGAGCAACCGCGTGCTGATGCCGCTGTTGAATGAGGCCATGTTTGCGGTGATGGAAGGTGTGGCTACGGCTGAGGCTGTCGACGAGATCTTTCGGCTGGGCATGGCGCATCCCATGGGTCCGCTGACGCTGGCAGACTTTATCGGGCTGGATGTTTGCCTGGACATTATGCGGGTGCTGGAGGATGGGATTGGCGACCCGAAGTATCGGCCATGCCCGCTGCTGGTGCGGATGGTGGACGCGGGATGGCTGGGGCGGAAGTCGGGGCGCGGGTTTTATAACTACTAGGGATTAGGGATCAGGAGGCGGGTTTGGCGGAGGAACTTTATTTTGAGGATTTGGTGCCGGGGATGAAGATTCGGTCGATCCGCAGTTATGAGGTTACGGCGGAAGAGATTAAGGAATTTGCGGCGAAGTATGATCCGCAGCCGTTTCACCTGGATGAGGCGGCGGCGGAGAAGACGTTCTTCAAGGGGCTGGCGGCTTCGGGGTGGATGACGGCGGCGATTACGATGCGGCTGCGGGTGGAGTCTATGCACGTTGCCGGCGGGATGATTGGCGCGGGGGTGGACGAGATCAAGTTCACGCAGCCAGTGCGGCCGGGGGACTGGCTGCACACGGAGACGGAGATATTGTCGGCGCGACGGTCGACTTCCAAACCGGAGATTGGGGTGGTGAAGTCGCTTACGCAGGTGTTCAACCAGCGGGACGAGCTGGTGATGCGGTCGGTGGTGAATTTCATTGCGCCGCTACGAGCGAAGAACTAGTTGTCCGTTCTCCGTTGTCCGTTCTCGGTTGAAAGCATCTTGGACCGGGTTGGGATTCAAACGAACAACGGAGAACGGACAACGCAAGGCGCTTCACCGGTAACTCCCGCTGGTTCCGGGGCCGTTTAGTCACAGGCGGGGAGAGTATTTTTAAGTAGTGCGGATGACGGTTTTGGCATCGGGGTCGAAGGGCAATGCGACGGTGATCGCTGCGGGCTCTACGCGGATCCTTGTGGATGCGGGGATGTCGTGCCGCGAGCTGATGAAGCGGATGGCGCAGGTGGGGGAAGATCCCGAGGCGCTGGACGCGATTCTGATCACGCATGAGCACCTGGACCATGTGGCGGGGCTCTCGGTGCTGGCGCGGCGGCTGAAGATTCCGGTGTTCTTTACCGAGGGGACGCACCGGGCGTGGGTGCGGATGCTGACGCCGCGGACGACGATGAGCTACGCGAAGTGGCTGGAGACGGTGCAGCGCGACAAGGCGACGCGCGCTGACCATCTGCCGGCACATACGGCGCTGATGACCGAAACTGAGGCTGCTCCGGACGACCCGATGGAGGCGGAGGCAGCCGACTGTGCTGCCACTGCGGAAGCTGAGGCTCCCAAAGTGAAGGCTGATCCGGCGTTTTTGCCCTCCGTGGAGTACTTTCGGGCCGGGCATGGGTTTTCTATCGGCGAGATCGACGTCAACCCCTTCACGATCCCACATGATGCTGCCGACCCCTGCGGATTTGTCTTTCATGCGCGGTCGGAGTCGATCCGGATGGCGATTGCCACTGACCTGGGCTACGTGCCGCCGAATGTGAAGATGGCGCTGCGCGGCGTGGATGTGCTGCTGCTGGAGTCCAACCACGACCTGGAGATGCTGAAGGACGGTCCGTACCCGTGGAGCGTGAAGCAGCGGGTGCTGAGTCGTGTGGGGCACCTGTCGAATGCAGCCTGTGCCGAGTTTCTGCTGCGCGATTACGACGGCGGGGCGCACACCATCGTTCTGGGGCACCTTTCGGAGCAGAATAATCTGCCGGAGCTGGCGAGGCTGGCGGCGGAGCAGGCGATTGGCGGGCGGATGAGCTTGCTCGGTAATCGGGTGGTGTTGGCGGTGCAGGATACGCCGTTGGAGCCGATTTGCCTCTAGCAGCGTCGAATAGAGCGTACCGTGTGCGATGCTGGGTACCGTATTTCGCACAGGCAGAGAATCGACTAGGATGGTTGGAGCATCCATAGATTCATGGCTACAGAAAAATCCCACCTTCGCGACTCTGGTCAAGAAACCTGCAACGATCCGGTTGTGGGGGCGATCCTGTCGGGATGGAGATACGATATTTCGGGAATCTCGCCGGATCTGAGGGTGGACTATGAAGCGCACCTCTACAACTGCGCTCACTGCCGTAAGCGCCAACGCGTGCACCGTACCTGGGATGTGATGCTGCTGGCGATCACCACGCTTTCGTTTGCCGCGTTCCTGCTGGCGGCGGTCGTGATGCACCGGGTGGAGGCGATCAGCCACATCAGCAACGTGCAGCATCTCCATTTGCATGACCAGGGCGCAGCTTCGCTGTTGAGGATTCCCAGCAGCATTTCGATCAGCCTGGAAGCCCTGGCCATTGTTGGCGTGCTGGTCTCGATGATGTTGTGGACGCTGGTAACGATTACGACACCGATTCCGAGCATGGTGTCGGCGCTGTTCCGTGAGCGCATTTCGCCGGAGCTGCGGGAGCGGCTGCGAAAGCAGACGGTTTGAGCCAGGCTGAATCCCAACATTGTGACCAACTCCTCCCAGACTGATGTTCCCACTTCATCGCAGAGCGATGGTGCCCTGACGGACGGTTCTCCGACCGAGACTTTGCAGAGGGAAGCTGCGGAACGCCGGGGGACGAGACCTCGCGTGCCGCTGTGGCGTTATCCCGCAACCTATCTCCTGATGGGCATCAACATTGCCGTGTTTGCGATGATGTTTCCCTTTGGGCCGGTGATGGGGCTGATCCATCAGCACGCGTGGGGTAGCATCCTTACGGCGCCGTTTGATGTCCGCACATTGATTCGCTTTGGGGCGAGCGAGTCGCCGCTGATTCAGGCAGGGCAGTGGTGGAGGCTGATCACGGGCGCCTTCGTCCACGTGACGATTCTGCATATTGCTCTGAACATGTGGTGCCTTTGGAATCTCGGCATCTTCGGCGAACCGCTGCTGGGCAAGCGCGGGCTGGTTGCGGTATACCTGCTGACCGGCACGACTGGCATGATGTTTTCGTATGCGTGGAGCATTGCGTCGGGGCAGATTGCTCTGGTGGCCGGAGCTTCGGGCGCGGTGTTCGGCATTGCGGGGATTCTGATTGTGCTGCTGTCGAACCGCAGGCTGCAGGTGCCGTGGGAGGAGCTGCGCGGACTGCGTCGGCAGGTCATCTTCTTCGCCGTCGCAAACCTGGTGATCGGCATGATGCCGAACATGCTGGGGATGGCGTCGCCCGGCGAACTGAAGCTGGTGCACCTGGACTTGAACATGCTGCCGCGGATCGATAACACGGCGCATGTGGGCGGGTTTCTCAGCGGCCTGGCACTGGGGCTGCCTCTGTTTCCGCGCATGACGTCGGGGAGAGCGAGCTATCGCGCACGGCAGAGGGCGACGTTTGTGTGGGCGACGCTGATCCTCTGCCTCTTCGGCTATGCGCTGGCGAACTTCACGCACGGGCGGTCGTAGATCTGCACACAGAAAAGCCAGGCCGTTTAGCCTGGCTTTTTGCCGATCAAAGTCTTCGGTTAGCTGACTGAAACGGTCGCGGTCGCTGCGAACTTACGCACCATGGCGAGGAGAAGCTTGCGATCGCTCTCATTCAGATTCGCGGAGTAGCGTTGAATCTGGGTGAGGAAGCGAATCTCGTCTTCGCTCAGCGTGACGCCGTAGGTTTCCTTCACTGGGTCTTCGGAGAAGAACTGGCTGAGCGGCATCTCCAGCGATGCAGCGATCTTCTGTAGTGTTTCGAGCGAGGGAACCGTGTGGCCGTTCTCTACCCGGGAGAGGTAACAACGTAACAGTCCCGTGCGCTTCTCAATGTCCCCTTGCGACATACCGCGCTGCAGGCGAAAGTCGCGGATCGTTGCTCCGATGTTGATCGGAGTCGGTTCGGATCCAGCGAACTGCTCGTCCAGCGTTACTGTTTGCATATTTGCCATTGACGGTAAAGTAACTATACCAATTGTTCGTGGCAAGCGCTAAGTGCACATTATTGCTGCACTTGTACCAATAGAGATTCGTGCCGTAACCGGAACCATGCAACCAGTGGTAGCCCAATGGTCGACATACGCTACCCCATGTACATGCCGCCGTTGATGTCGAGGGTGTGGCCGGTGATGTAGCCGGCGCCTTCGGAGGCCAGAAACGCTACGGCGGCGGCCACGTCGGTGTCGCTGCCATAGCGGCCGAGCGGGACTTGCGCGAGGATGGCAGCCTTCTGGGAGTCCTGGAGCTCGTTGGTCATGGCGGTCTGAATGAAGCCAGGCGCGACGGCATTGACCGTGATGTTGCGGCTGGCGAACTCGCGGGCTAGAGATTTTGTGAGGCCGATCAGGCCGGCCTTGGATGCGGCGTAGTTAGCCTGGCCCGCGGCGCCTGTCTCGCCGACTACCGAGGTGATGTTGATGACGCGTCCCCAGCGACCCTTCATCATCGAGGAGATGAGGGCCTGGGTGAGCAGGAAGGCGCCGGTAAGGTTGGTGCGCAGGACGTCGTCGAAGTCGGTGAGCTTCATGCGCAGGGTGAGGCCGTCCTTGGTGATGCCGGCGTTGTTGACGAGGATCTCGACCTTGCCGAGGTCGGCGAGGACGGCCTTGGCGCAGGCCTTGATGGACTCTTCGCTGGAGACGTCGAGCGCGTAGGTGTGGGCGGTGCCGCCGGCTCCGGTGATCTCGGCTGCGACGGCTGAGAGCTTGTCGGCAGAGCGGGCGGCGAGGGCTACGGTGGCGCCCGACCTGGCGAGTTCAAGGGCGCAGGCACGGCCGATGCCCTGCGAGGCACCAGTAATCACGGCAATTTTTCCAGATAAGTGGTTCAAGGTTTTTCTCCGACCTCAGACTGCTTCAGCTTCGTGTCTAGTTTCCCACGGGCGGGCGATTCCGGACAGCAGGATAAAGGCGAACCAGACTGTCTACCGTCACACCGAATCACAGGTTCGCGCGATATTCTTGTGCGAGTTATGAGCGAGACATTGAAGCACGCAGCCGAACCCAGGCACGCAGCCGACCACAAAGCCTCTGAGAACACAACCGAAGTCTACGCTATCCACGGCGCTGAGCCCGAGGTGTTGGCCTATGCGATGGCGAAGTATTCGCGGTCGTCGCTGACCATGCGCGAGTCGCTGACCGAGATCAGCTCGCAGAAGGCCGAGCAGTTTCTCAACACCTTCTACTTCCAGTATGGGCATCGGTCGATTGCCGACCTGGCGCACATTCCGTTTGCGGTGGAGAAGCTGAGCCTGCTGGCGGCGATTGCGCTGGTGGACGAGACGCGCTGGGATGGGCAGGAGCGCTCCACACGCTACCAGGATTTTCGCCGCTCGGGCTGGTATACACCGCACCTCGACAGCCACCACCGCGCGGCCTACACGCGCGCAATTGAAGCGCTGTTTGCCGCATACAACGACCTCAGCGCCGGGATGTTCGAGGCGCTCAAGGGGGTGGTGCTGCGCCCTACTGAGATGAAGGAAGATGCGTACGCGCGCACGCTGAAGGCTCGCGCGTTTGATGCGGCGCGCTACCTGCTGCCGCTCGCGACCAACACGTCGCTGGGCCAGATTGTGAATGCGCGGACGCTTGAGACGCAGGTGTCGCGGCTGCTGTCGAGCCCCTTCCGCGAGATTCGCGAACTTGGCGACAAGCTGCGCAACGCCGCGACCGAGCCCGCGTGGAACGTGCTGCGCGACAAGCTCGAGGAGCTCGCCGGCGAGGGCGTGGTGAACGCGGAAGCGACGGCGCAGATTCTCAATGAGCTGATGCCTCCGGTGCGCACGGCTCCCACACTGCTGAAGCATGCCGAGCCCAACACGTATCAGATGGCCAGCCGCAAGGAGCTTGCGCAGGCTGCGCAGGAGCTGATGAAAGGCGCGGAGATTTATCCGGCGCCGATCGTCGACCTGCTGGACGACGAGGAGCATCTTGAGGTCGAGCTGGTGACGTCGCTGTTGTATCCCAACTGCCACTATTCGTATCGGCAACTGCGCGGCGCGGTGGGCGCGTTGGGCGAGGTGCGGCGCAATGAGCTGCTGAAGCTTGGCACCGCGCACCGCGGCAAGCACGATGAGCTGCTGCGCGCCTTCCACTCCGGGCACGGCTTCCGCTTCGACATCCTGATGGACATTGGCGGCTTCCGCGACATGCATCGCCACCGCCGCTGCGTGCAGCTGATCCAGGACTTCACTGACATCCACGGTTACGACGAGCCGGTCTGCCCGGGGCAGCCTACGCTTGCTGAGGCGGGGCTTGAGGGCGCATACAAGGCCGCGATGGACGCAGCCTACGCCGCGTACCGCTCCCTGCGCGACAGCAGCGCGCATGAGGCTCCGCAGGCCGCGCAGTATTTGCTGCCGTTGAGTACGCGCTGCCGCTCCATGTTCAAGATGGACTTCGCCGAGGCGCTGTATATCTCGGAGCTGCGCTCGACTGTCGCTGGACACTTTAGCTATCGGCGCGTGGCCTGGGAGATGTACCGTGCCATCGCCGTGCGGCATCCTGCGCTGGCGGGGTTGTTCCGCATTGAGGATGTGAACGTGCCCGCGGACCTGCTGAAGAGGTGAGCTTCAACCCTCCGAGGTGCCTGTCTGTCCAACGGCAAACGGATTGAAGTTGGTGTGGGTGTCGAAGGTGTCGACGTGCTCTGCGCGCTTTAGCCAGTTCACTACGAGGTAGGTCAGCGGTGTTGCGAGGACTTCGTACGCGACCTTCAGCAGGTAGCCCTGCCAGATGATCTGGAAGAGCTTGCCTGGGGTGAAGGTTCCGGCAAAGGTGATGATGATGACCAGCGTCGTGTCGACGAGTTGGCCGACCACCGTAGAGCCCACGGTGCGTGTCCACAGCCAGCGGCCCCTCGTGATGAGCTTGAGCTTGGCCATGGTGTAGGAGTTGGCGAATTCTCCTGCCCAGAAGGCGGTCAGGCTCGCGATCAGGATACGCGGCAGAATGCCGAAGACCGTGACGAAGGCCTGCTGGTGCTGGAACTCCGGATCGGAGGGAAGGGCGATCACGATGGCCGAGACGGCGTAGAGCAGGGCGGTGCCGAAGAAGCCCAGCCAGATGGCTCGGCGCGACGCGGCGTAACCGTAGATTTCGGTGAAGATGTCCCCGAAGATGTAGGTGATGGGGAAGAGGAAAATGGCGCCCGAGGTGGAGAAAGCCAGCAGGTGACCGTGGAAAGTAAAGAGCGGTATCCGCACGACCTTCTGCGCGACGAGGTTTGAGACAAGCAGAATGACCACGAAAGTGGTTGTAAGGGCGTCTAGATAACGAAAACGGCGCATGTTGAGAGCCTACCGTACCGAAGTGGGAAAGAGCCTTGAATGTCCACAGCGATTTTCGCTTTTCTTTTGCTTTTCTGTACTTACGGATGCTAGGATCGATTTATTAGATAAATCTAATGATCTGAATTAGAAGTACCCACCGAGGAGACCAGAATCGTGGCTGATGACCGCAGCAAAGCAATAGAAACTGCCCTTTCGCAACTGGAGAAGCAATTCGGCAAAGGGTCGGTGATGCGGCTTGGCGCGAAGGAGGCGGTGGGGCCGATTGCTGTCATTTCGACGGGCTCGATCTCGTTCGACGCTGCGCTGGGAGTGGGTGGCGTGCCGCGCGGCCGTGTGATCGAAATCTTCGGGCCGGAGAGCTCGGGCAAGACGACCATCACGCTGCAGATCATTGCCGAGGCGCAGAAGGCTGGCGGCCTGGCGGCGTTCGTCGATGCAGAGCATGCGCTTGACCCTGGGTATGCCAAGAAGCTGGGCGTGGATATCGATAACCTGCTGATCTCGCAGCCAGACTATGGCGAGCAGGCGCTTGAGATCGTCGAGGCGCTGGTGCGCTCGGGTGCGATTGATGTGCTGGTGGTGGACTCGGTTGCGGCGCTGGTGCCGAAGGCTGAGCTTGACGGCGAGATGGGCGATTCACACATGGGGCTGCAGGCGCGGCTGATGTCGCAGGCGCTTCGCAAGCTGACGGGCACGGTGTCGAAGTCGCGCACCTGCCTGATCTTTATTAATCAGATTCGCGAGAAGATTGGCGTGATGTTTGGCAATCCGGAGACGACGACTGGCGGCAAGGCGCTGAAGTTTTACTCGTCGATGCGTATTGATATCCGCCGCATTGGTGCGGTGAAAGAAGGCGACGTCGTCGTCGGCTCGCGCACCAAGGTGAAGGTGGTCAAGAACAAGGTGGCGGCGCCATTCCGCGATGCCGAGTTCGACATTCTGTACGGCGAAGGCATCTCGCGTGAGGGCGACACGCTCGATCTCGCGGTGGCGAATAACATCGTGGACAAGTCGGGCGCGTGGTACAGCTACCAGGGCGAGCGCATCGGGCAGGGACGCGAGAATGTTCGCGGCTTCCTCAAGGAGAACAAGGACGTCTTCGCGCGCATCGATACGGAGCTCCGCAAGAAGCTCGGCATCAAGGCGCTCACCGATGCGGATATTCCCGAGGTTCCAGAGGCCGGCCCCGAGCTTGCCGTCGCTGCGGTGAAGGGCAAGCGCGGCTAAGCGTCGAAGCTGATCGCGGAGACAGACGGTGGTGAATAGCCGCGGGTTTGGTAAGATGTTGGGGTTTTGGAGATCCCCATGAACCGCACCCTGACTTCGTTACCCTTGCTGGGCCTTGTGCTCGCGGCCGCCGTATTTACTCCTGTTCCCGCGCATGGTTTGGATAACGGCGTCGCGCGCACGCCGCCGATGGGCTGGAACAGCTGGAATAAGTTTGCCTGCAAAGACGTGAACGAGACGGTGGTGCGGGCGCAGGCAGATGCGATGGTTTCGAGCGGCATGAAGGCCGCGGGCTACGAGTTCATCGTCATCGATGATTGCTGGCAGGTGGGCCGCGACGCTGCAGGCAACATTCTCGTTGATCCTCAGAAGTATCCGTCCGGCATCAAGGCGCTTGCCGATTATGTTCACAGCAAGGGGCTGAAGTTCGGCATCTACACCGATGCGGGAACGAAGACCTGCGCGGGCCGGCCGGGCAGCATGGGCCACGAGTACCAGGATGCGCGGCAGTATGCCGACTGGGGCGTTGACTACGTCAAGGAAGACTGGTGCAACACGCTGCCGGGGCAGGGCAGCGAGGCCTCGTACACGCTGATGCGTAATGCGCTGGCCGCGACCGGCAGGCCGATTGTCTTCAGTATCTGCGAGTGGGGTTCGACGAAGCCGTGGCTGTGGGCTGGGCCGATCGGCAACATGTGGCGCGCGACGGGTGACATCCAGGACTGTTGGAACTGCAAGAAGGATTGGGGCGGCAACGGTGTTCTGCAGATCCTTGACCTCATGGATCCGATCTACAGTTATGCGGGTCCGGGCCATTGGAATGATCCGGACATGCTCGAGGTGGGGAATGGCGGCTTGACGACGGCAGAGAACCGCGCGCACTTCAGCATGTGGGCGCTGTTTTCCGCGCCCCTAATCGCGGGCAACGACATGGCACGCATGACGCCGGAGATCAGCGAGATTTTGCTGAACAAGGAAGTGATCGCGATCGATCAGGATCCGATGGGTATCCAGGGGCATCGTGTGCACAAGGATGGCGACCTCGAAGTCTGGTCCAAGCAGCTTGCGGATGGTGCGCGGGCGGTGGTGCTGCTAAATCGCGGAGATCAAGCTGCGACGATTGCTGCGGATTGGCACGACATCGGGTATCCCGCGACGCTGCCGGCGAGCGTGCGCGATCTCTGGGCGCACAAGGATCTCGCGCGGAAGACGGGAAGCTTCTCCACCGAAGTGCCGGGCAACGCTGCCGTGATGGTTCGAATCACTCCGTAGTGTCCGGATGCGCGAGAATAGCTGGATGGGGCTAGGCCTGACGCGCGCGGACCGGGAGTGGATCGAGCTGCGCGCACGCGCCGCCGGATTCGACCTTGCCGGCGTGGCGAGTGTCGCTGAGCCGGCAACGCCTCGAGCCTCGGAGGACGATCGACGCTATGCGGAGTGGGTCGATGCCGGGTTCGCTGGTGAGATGGACTACCTGAAGCGTACCGATGAAGCGGGCGAATATGTTCGCGGAGATCTCCGGCGCTCGATGCCGTGGGCGCGTTCGGTGATTGTCTGTGCGGTGAACTACAACGCCGCCGCGCCACGGTCGATTGACCCTGCAGACGCGAAGGCCGGGTGGATCGCTCGCTATGCTTGGAGTGGGCACGAGGACTCGGGCGCGGGCAGCGACTATCACGATGTGCTGCTGCATCAGCTTCGTGCGCTGGAGTCGGAGCTCAAGGAACGCTTCGGTGCAGACGCTGCGATGCGCTGCTACGTGGATACCGGACCGCTGGTTGAGCGGAACTATGCCGCGCGAGCGGGCGTTGGCTGGATTGGCAAGAATACCTGCGTGCTGAGTCAGCAGCAAGGGTCCTGGTTGCTGCTCGGCGTGATCGTGACGTCGCTGGAGCTTGAGCCCGATGCGTGGAGCGTGCCTGCGGCTGACCGCTGCGGCAGTTGTACGCGCTGCATCGACGCCTGCCCTACGGACGCTCTGTTTGATCCCGAGCCCGGCGGGGTTCGGCAGATGGATGCCGCGCGCTGCATCGCGTATCTAACGATCGAGAAGAAGGGAAGCATTGCCGAGGAGTTGCGGCCGCTGATGGGGCGGCAGGTGTTCGGTTGCGACATCTGCCAGGATGTCTGCCCGTGGAATCGGCGTGCCCCGGTGACGGCGTCGAGCATGCTGCCGGCGCGGCGGGAGCTGATCAATCCTGCGCTGCGGTGGCTGGCGGGGATGGATGGGCCGGCGTTCAACCGAATCTTTCGTGGATCGCCGCTGGAGCGCACGCGGAGCAAACGAATTCTGCGCAACGTGGCGATTGCGATGGGGAACAGCGGTGAGCGGGAGTTTCTGCCGCAGCTTGAAGCGTGGATTGCAGGCGATGACGCGGTTCTCGCCGAAGCCGCAGCCTGGGCCGCCCATCGCCTGCGCGGGTAGTCTCTTGGTTCGCCCGGACGTTTTGTCGATGATTTGCAGAAGTGCGGCACGCGGCAACGTAGACTGGGGATATGGCGTTTGAGAAGATCAGCATCGTTCCCGACGACGCGAAGAAACTCGCGAATGTGGTGAATTCGGGCGTCGAGGGGCGCGTGTCGCGAGCTTCTACACCAGCGGTTGCGGCGGGCGATGAGGCTGTCGAGCCGAACCTGGTTGCTGATCCGGCCGTGCCTGTCGCGGAGAGCGGAACCTTGCAGCAGGTCATCGCGCTCGCTCATTACATGACCAAGACCGAGGTGCATACCTACGCCTTCAGTGTGGCCGCCCAGGTCATTTTGTCGCTGTTTCCGTTTATTGTTCTTCTGCTCACGCTCTGCCAGCGCGTCTTTCATTCGCCGAAAATGGTCAACGTCGTGGTGCAGATGATGACCAACTTTCTGCCCAGCAACCAGGACTTCGTGATGCGCAACATGAAGATCCTTGCCACGGCGCATACGCAGACCAGGATCTTTTCCGTTGTGATGTTGCTGGTCACGACGACGGGCGTGTTCCTGCCGCTCGAGGTTGCGCTGAACAGCGTGTGGGGCGTGCGAAAGAACCGGAATTACATTCACAACCAGCTCGTGTCGCTGGCGTTGGCCACTGGCGTTGGCGTGCTTGCGATGGCCTCGATCGGGCTGAGCACTGCGCAGCAAGCGGTGATGAACTTCGTTTTCTTCGGACACACGCAGAACTTCTTCTTCACCTTCATCGGCGAGAGCTTCCTGCGGATTTGCGGAGGCATCGCGAGCATCGGGCTATTCTTCCTGATCTACTGGGGGCTTCCCAACCGCAAGATTCCCGCGCGGGCCGTGCTGCCGACAGCCATCATCGTGGGCGTGCTGTGGGAGGTTGCAAAGTATCTCTACATCCTCACGCTGCCGCACCTCGATCTTCGTTCGGTCTATGGGCCGTTCGAGGTATCGGTTGGGCTGATGCTCTGGGCGTTTCTGAGTGGCCTGCTGCTGCTGGCGGGCGCGTATGTGTCTGCGACCCGGCAGGCCTTGCGCGAAGCCCGGGCAGACGACCTGAAGCGCGAACGCGAAGAAGCTGCCAGTTGATACGAGGCGTTAGGGCTTGGCGTGGAACGACTTCACGACGATGTCGTTGGCATGGCCGCCGGAGGGCAGCATGGTGAAGAGCGTGGGGCCTTCCTTGCTCTGCATGCGGATAACGGCAACGTCGGCTGAGCCGGAGTCGGCGATGAGCAGCAGGTGTTCGTCGGCGGAGAAGGCGATGGTGTCGGGATGCACGCCGGTGTGCACGCTGGCCTCCACGCGGCCATCGTCGATGCTGTACATGGCGGCGGAATCCGCGCCGAAGTTGGTGACCCAGAGGCTGGAGTTGTCGCCGCTGATCACCGCGTTGGTGGGCTTGGTGCCGATGGGGTAGGTGCCCAGCACCTCATTCGTCCAGGTATCAATTTCGGAGATGCTGTCGGACCCGAAGTTGACGGAAAACACCTCATATCCATTCGGCTGCACGACAAGACGAATCGGCGTCTCGCCGACATCCAGGAAGGTGAGTAGCTGATCGTGTTGCAGGGAAGGATCTTGCTTGCCGCGCCAGGAATCCGGTGACGCGGCCAGCCAGACCACCATCACCTTGTGCGTGGCGGAGCAGGCGACGAAGGCCTTTGCGCCTGATGTGGGCTCGCTCGCGGAGTTCGCCACCACCGCAATATCCGTCGCGCCCGCGCAGCCGGAGTAGGCTTCCCGCAGTTGCAGCGGATGTTCTTTCGAGTCGGTGATGGAGTAGACGGAAAGGCTGCCGGCGATGCGATTGCTGACCACCAGCGTGCGATTGTCCGGCGAGACCTTTGCCACGCCAGGCCCCTCGCCGGTGGCGGCGATGCCGATCTGGCGACGCTTGTCGAGATCGAGCACGCTTACCGTGTTCGACGCGGAGTTCGGGACGTATCCGCGCTTGCCGTCGGGAGCAATGGCGATGAAGTAGGGTGTGCGCTGTACGCCGATCGTTGCGGCGACGCTGTTGGTGGTCACGTCGATGACGGAGACGGAGTCGCTGCCGGTATTGACTGCGTACACTTCGTCGCGAACGGGATTTGCGGCAAGACCACTGGGCTGCCGACCCACCTGCAGCACTCGATCCTGGCGGAGGTATACGAGGTCGAGCACGGTGACGGTGTTGCTTGCGCCGTTCGAGACGTAGGCGAACTCGTGATAGCTCGCGGGATAGCTGGGAAAGCGATCACGCCCGCAGCTCGCCAACGTGAGAGGCAGCAGGAGGGCGATCGCGCTGGGCAGCGCGCGGCCGAAGCGAGTGACAGCGCGTGGTGCAGGCTTCATCCCCGGCTCTTGGGTTCCCGAGAGGAGCGCCACTGCGCAACCAGCCAGGCAATGTAGCCGAACTGAAATAGCCAGACCACGACGTACGCGTAGACGAGATGGCGTTCCGAAAGTGTGTGGAAGGGAATCATCGTGCCTCCGAGGGAGCGGTGCCGGGCTCGTCGCCGAAGCCGTGTTCCGTGCCGAGGAAGCCGAGGGCGTAGGCGTTGGACTGACGTTGCCGCCGGCGCTCGATCGCGTAGCGCATGCCGATAAGGAAGGCTCCCCACATCGCCCATGCGAGCATGTTCCACAGAACCGCAGGCACCATGCTGGGATCGATGCCCGAGTTGTCTCCGCCGCCGAAGACGGCCGAGGGATGCTGCGTGCGCCACCAGCGGATGGACATGAAGCAGATGGGAACGTCGATGGCCGCGAAGATAGCCAGCACCGCGGAGATGACCGCGGTCTGTCCAGTGGCTGAGAACCGCCGCACCAGCAGGTAGCTGACGTACAGAAGCCAGAGCAGAAGGTAGGTGGTCATGCGCGCGTCCCATGCCCACCAGATTCCCCACGCGGCGCGGCCCCAGAGCATGCCTGTCGCGAGGCCGATGCTCGCGTAGAGCACGGTGATCTCGGCTGAGGCGAGTGCGAAGGCGTCGGCCGCTGCTGCACGCTCGACGTTGCGGTTGCGCCAATAGAGATAGAGGAACGACGCGCCGCAGTTCAGGTACGGAAACACGAAACTCAGAATCGTGTGCGGCAGGTGATAGAAGAAGACACGATAGAGATTGCCCATCGTCGCTTCCTTGGGCGCGACCATGGCTGCGTAGAAGCCGTAGGCCAGCACGACGAGCGTTAGTCCGAAGTACGCCAGCGCCCACTTCGGCATCGTTCCAGAGGATTTTCGAATGTTAGTCACCATCGATGATTTTAGCTCTTTGTTGGTCTGCGCGGAGGGAGCCCGTGCAACGTTCGGCCCCTAATCCGCGCTGAGAACAGTCTGGAACAAAAGCACGCAAGCCGTTGTGAAGACAATCACATAGGCGACTAATACTTTGATCCATAATGTCGGCTCAAATTCGCCGGTGAGAATTGCGGTGGTGGCCTGAATCATCGCCAGCAGGGCGGGCATGGAGATGGGCAGTAGCACCAGCGGCAGCAGCGTCTCGCGATTGCGTGAGCGCAGGCTGAGCGCGGCGAAGAACGTCCCGTTGACGACCAGCGCCCACGTTCCCAACGGCAAGATAAAGAGCAGCTTCCAGGTCTCGCCTAGTGGATGGAGGTTGTAGAAGACGGTGAAGATCGGCGCGAGCACGATCTCGACTGCGGTTACGAACAGGAAGTTGGCCAGTGCCTTGCCAATGAACAAGGCGGACGCGGGCGCTGCCGAGAGCCGGTGCGCGTCGAGGACATTGTTGTTGGTCTCGCGCGCCCAGGACTGCGTTAGCGCTGTCATCGCCGCGAACAGCAGCGCTACCCAGAGCAGGCCGCCGCTGATCTGCCGCGTCATCGTCGGGTAGGAAGCTGGATCGAAGGCCATGGCCAGGACGACAACCACCAGCAGCGCGAAGAACAGCATGCCGTTGATCGAGTCCTTGGTGCGCCACTCGAGGCGCAGATCCTTGCGCAGATGGGTGAGGACGTGTTGCGCGTAGTTCATGCCTGTCCTCCAGTGGGAGCTTTGGTGAGATCCGCGAGCGTCGCGTGGGTTGCGCGCAGGTAATCCGCGGGCGCGACCAAGATCTGCAGGCCGCGCAAGCCGGCCGAGATGGAGATCACGTCGAAGAGTTCGATCGTTTCGTCGGCATAGGCAGGGAAGGGCTTCTTCGCGGCAAGTACGGTAACGCCGCCGCGGATATATCCGGTGAGCGGCTCAACATCCTTCAGCGACGCAAGCTCCACTTTGCGCGTGCCGGCAACCAAGGCGAGCTTCTTGAGATCAAGCTCGGCATCGCCCGGCACCACTGCGAAGAGGTGCTCGCCATCGTGCGTGCGCGTCACCAGGGTCTTGAAGACCTGCTCGGGCGGCAGGCCAATTTTGCGCGCGACCGAGATGGCCGTGAGGTCTTCGAGATCGACGTCGTAGGCTCGCAACTCGTATGAGATACCAAGCGCGTCGAGCTGCCGCGCTGCGTTGGTCTTGCTGGCCGTCTTGGCAGGACTCATCGGTCGGTCTCCACCAGCGACACCAGGCGCCCTGCATTGAGCGTCAGCGTGCTCTGCGCCAGCGGCCGCGCGAGCTCGGCCTGGTGGGTGGTGAGCAGCAGCGTGCGCGCCAGGCCACTGCGCGAGGGCTGCGCTCCGTACGCCAGCAGACGCGTAATCATGCTGTGGGCCGAGCCGACGTCGAGGTTGGAAAACGGTTCGTCGAGCAGCAGCAGATCGGGCTCCGACAGCAGCACCCGTGCCAGCGACGCGCGCTGCCGCATGCCCTGCGAGTATTCGCCGACGCGCCGCGTGTTCGCCGGATCGAGGCCGACTTCAATCAGCGCGTCGGCGGCCTTTTCCCGCAGCACTGCGCGCCCGACGCCCTCGGTATGCAGGCTGCCAAAGTAGGTGAGGTTCTCGATTCCAGTCAGCTCGTCGTAGAGCATCGTCGAGTGGCTCATGTAGGCGACCACGCCGCGCTGATCCCGGGGCGCCTCGCCAAAGATCGAGACCGTCCCGTAACTCGGCGACTGCAACCCCGCGATGACCTTGAGCAGGGTTGACTTCCCCGCGCCGTTCTCTCCGAGCATCACCACGCTCGACCCCGCGGCCAGAGAGACGGTGACTTCGCGGAGCGCGACAAAGCTTCCGTAGAGACGCGAAACGCGATCCAGCTGAACGGCCGGCACGGCGTTGGGCTTCGTGTTTTCAATACTTTCGGCTTGTTGGTCGCTCACTGTCGGCATGATCTTTCTGTGAGTATAGAACCCCGACGCAACCTCCCATGTGATCAGCGTCGCTGCACAGTCCGGGAACCTGTTGTGGAAACTAAGGTTGCAAACCCACCAAATCGGTGATAAACCTTAAACATTCCTCTCGCTTCGGCGGGTCGAATTTCATGCAGAGTGGTTGAGGGACGAGCCCTACGACGCCACGACAACCGGACAAAAGTTAGTACCGGTGTCAACTCTCTCCTGGATGGCGAAAGCCACAGGGTACATGAGATTCGGTGGATGCAGACGCGTATTCGAGCCTGACTCCACGAACCTCCGTACCGAGACCCCCAGACAAGAGAGCAGGCTTTGAGGACCACACCCTTCGACCATCGGAGTCGATTCATGGTGTCTTCCTGTACGGTGTACGAGCTACGCTGCAACGAGTGCGGCAAGAGCTACGGCAATAGGCCTCTGTCTGGCTGCCCGGACTGCCTCGCGCCCCTAGAAGTCCAGTACGATCTGGAGTCTGTTCGTGGCCGCTTCACGCGCGAGTCCATCGCCGCCGGCCCAGCCAACATCTGGCGCTACAAAGTGCTGCTGCCGATCCCTGAAGGCTTTGAGCCTGATCTGCCCGTCGGCTTCACGCCGCTGGTACGCGCGAAAAATCTCGGTAAGCGCATCGGCGCTGAAAATCTCTACATCAAGAATGATGCCGTGTGCTTTCCGACGCTCAGCTTCAAGGATCGCGTCGTCTCGGTCGCGCTGGCCAATGCGCAAGGCTTCGGCTTCACCACCGTGGGCTGCTCGTCGACTGGCAACCTGGCGAACTCTACCGCCGCGCAGGCCGCGCGCCTCGGGCTCAAGGCCTGCATCCTGGTGCCCGCGGACCTCGAGTACGCCAAGATTCTCAACACCCAGGTCTACGGCGCGCGCTTGGTGCGCATCGACGGCAACTACGATCACGTCAATCGCCTGTGCACGCTGATCGCCGACGAGTACAACTGGGGCTTCGTCAACGTAAACCTTCGCCCTTACTATGCTGAAGGCTCGAAGACCGTCGGCTACGAGATTGCCGAGCAGCTCGGCTGGCGTCTGCCTGACAACATCGTTTGCCCGATGGCTGGCGGCTCGCTGATTCGCAAGATCCGCAAGGCCTTCAAGGAACTCATTGCGCTCGGCCTCGTTGAGCCGAAGGAAGTTCGCTTCTTCGGCGCGCAGGCTACCGGCTGCTCGCCCATCTCGCACGCCGTCAAGCAGGGCTGGGATTACATTGAGCCGCAGCGGCCGAACACCATTGCGCGCTCTCTGGCGATCGGTAATCCGGCCGACGGTCCTGCTGCGGCGAAGATGATCCAGGAGACTGGCGGCTGGGCTGAGGACGTCTCTGACGTCGAGCTCGTAGCCGGCATCCAGGAACTCGCAGAGGACGAGGGTATTTTCACCGAGACCGCCGGCGGCGTTACAACCGCCGTCACTGCGCGGCTTTATTCGCAGGGGCGCATCTCGCGAGACCAGCTTACGGTCTCGTGCATCACCGGCAACGGACTCAAGACTACCGACGCGCTCGAGGGCCGGTTTGCGACCGAGCGCGCTGTGAAGCCGAAGCTCGCCGCCTTCGACGAGTACATTCGCGCTGTCGACGGCCACTTGGTCGGGGACGCGGTGTTGGCAGGAGGTGTGCGTTGAGCGTCAAGATTGTGCTGCCCACCGCCCTCGCCCGCCACACCGACGGCCAGAAGTCCTTCGAGTCGGAAGCCGAAAACCTTCCCGGTTTGCTCGCGGAATTTGATACGAAGTTCCCAGCGCTCGCGCAGAACGTGAAGGACGAAAACGGCAAGTTGCGTCGCTTCGTCAATGTCTACGTCAACGACGAAGACATTCGCTTCCTCGGCGGCGACACCCATCGCTTCGAAGATGGCGACGAGGTCATGCTCATCCCCTCCATCGCCGGCGGGTGCTGCGCGTACGGCGAGTAGCGCTTCGCGCCGGAAATTCCCGAGATGAGGCTGACGGACCGTTAGCGGTTTGCTATGATTCTGCGGATGTGGCGGAGCGTGCTGATCCTCGCTGGGTGCTCGCTGTTTCTCGCAGGCTGCGGCGCAGGATCTTCCGGCTGCACCCTCACCGAGAACCTTGCGGTAAGTCCGGCCTCCGCAACCGCAGACCACTCCTCAGCCTCTCCGGGCAACCAGATTCACTTCACCGCCTTTGTCTCCCCGTCGGCCCCGCCGGGATGCCCAATTCCAGAGTGGGTAGCGCAGGCCACTCCCGTTTGGACCAATCCTGAGCCGCTGGAGATTTCCATCAGCAGCGCGCAGAGCGTCAACAATGGGCTAGCTACCTGCCTTGCCGCCACCAGCGGTCCGGTGACGCTCACGGCGACCATCCCCGACCCGGGCACGACGCCGATCACCAAGACTACAACGCTCACCTGTCAGTAGGCGTCAGCGATCACGATACGCATCGAGCCGCCGGCAGGCCTCTGCCAGCTCATCATCCTTCTTCGCGAAGCAGAACCGCAACAGGTTTTCGCCGGGGTTGATGCCCTCCGCATCCGCAGCGAAGAATGCCGACCCTGCCACTGCCGCAATGCCTGCGTCCGCCAACAGGCGTCGCGCCTTCTGCTTCGCGTCCGCGCCCGGAATACTTGTCGCATCCGCGAGCACGTAGTACGCGCCGGTAGGGATCGAGGGTGTAAGCCCGGCCCGCGTGAGCGCCGCGCAGATCAAGTCGCGCTTAGCCTGGTACTCGGCCGTCAGACCGTCGTAGAAACTCTGCGGCAGCTGCAGTAGCCCAGCCGCAGCGCCATGCTGTAGCGGCGACGGCGCACACACATAAATCAGGTCGTGGAAGTATCCGATTGCCGGCAGCCAACGATCGCTCGCTGCCATGTAGCCTAACCGCCATCCGGTCACGGAGAACGTCTTCGAGAACCCGGAGATCGTGATGGTGCGTTCGGCCATGCCCGCCAGCGTGGCGACGCTGATGTGCTTCGCGCCATCGTAGATAAAGTATTCGTACATCTCATCGGTAAACACGAAGAGGTCGAACTCGATCGCGACCTCAGCCAGCGCCTCGAGCTCGGCCTTCGAAAAAACCTTGCCCGATGGATTCGATGGGCTGTTGATGATGATCGCGCGCGTCCGCGGCGTGATGGCGGCACGCAGCCGGTCCGCATCCAGTGCAAACTCTCGCCCCTCAAGAGGTACAACCACGGGCACCACACGCATCGACCGCAGCGTGCTCACGTGGTAGCCATAGAACGGCTCCAGCACTACGCACTCGTCGCCTGCATTGAGCAGCGCGAGCAGGGCAGCGTGCATCGCGCCGGTCGCGCCGCTGGTTACAAACACCTGCGTGTGCGGATTGACGCTGAGACCGTTGAAGCTGTGAAACTTTTGTGCAATCGCCTCACGCAACGGAGCGATGCCGTCCATGCGCGTGTAGATATTGTGGCCGGAACGGATGGCGTCGATCGCTGCTTCAACCACCGGGTGCGGAGGGTCGGTATCGCATACGCCTTGCGCCATGTTGATGCCGTCAACCTCAGCGCAGGCTACGGTCATGGCGCGAATCTCTGACTGGACAAAGTGCGGGGCCAGTTCGCTGAGACGAAGATTGCCGGCAGGGGAGAGCGTGTTGGTAGGCATAGGAGAGGCGCACCTTGTGCGTGCGCCTCTTATCCTAACGAACCTATCCGCGACTGTGAAGCGCCAAACGAACCGCTAAATCACGTGGAGCAGCCAGAGAATCACGACGATCAGGAGGATCGTGCCAAGGCCTCCAGCAGGGTAATAGCCCCAGTTGCGCGAGTATGGATAAGTCGGGAAAGTGCCGAACATGAGCAGCAGCAGGATGATGATGATGATGAGCACGACGTGCCTCCAGAGTGAGTTGCAACTTGTAGGTAGATGCTCCCCGGGTGGTTTGTGTTATCCAGACGCAAGACAGGAAAGAATTTAGCTGGCCAAGCAACGCGCAAACTGCCAAACGGGTCTTACGTTGAGTTGTGGTTCAAAATAATATTCAATCCATCTCCGGTAAGGCGGCGCTCTCATGTTCTTAATCCTGGCAGTTGTTCTTGTTCTCCTTTGGCTTGGCGGATTTTTCGTGTTTCACGTAAGCAGCTTCCTCATCCACATCCTTCTGATCTTTGCGGTGATCTCGTTGGTCATGCACTTTGTATCCGGCGGACGACGTGCAGCGTAGCGCAAACACGCGTCCGCACAGTCTCCAATGAGAAAAGCCGAACCTGGGTAGGTTCGGCTTTCCTTTTTGCTGTGTTAGGGATTTACTGGTGCGCGATGTTCTCCGCTGGCTTCGGTGGCGGAATCGGCAACGGCGTCGGCTGGGCCAGCGCGACAGGTGTCTCTTCGGCCAGCTTGAGTGGCTTGCTGACCAGCGCAATCTCCAGCACCTCATCCATCTGCTCCACCCAGTTGAGCTTCATTTCGTTCTTGATGAGGTCGGGAAGATCGGCGAGGTCGCGCTTGTTTTCCGCGGGAAGAATCGCTTCGCGAATGCCTGCGCGATGTGCCGCGAGCAGCTTTTCCTTGAGCCCGCCGATGGGCAGTACCTTGCCGCGCAGCGTGATCTCGCCGGTCATGGCGATGTCGCGCCGCACTTCGATCTTGGTGAGCGCGCTCGCCAGGGCTGTCGCAAGTGTGATGCCTGCGGACGGCCCGTCCTTGGGAATGGCGCCCTCAGGAACGTGCACGTGGATGTCGACGTTGCGATAGAAATCCCGCGGCAGCCCAAGGTGATGCGAGCGCGAGCGGATGTAGGTGAGCGCAGCTTGCGCCGACTCCTGCATCACGTCGCCAAGCTGCCCTGTCGCCGTCATCTTTCCCTTGCCGTCCAGCACCTGGACTTCGGTTTGCAGAATGCTGCCGCCCATCTCCGTCCACGCGAGCCCGGTGACCAGGCCAATCTCCGACTTCTCCTGCACGCCGGAATCGCGATACTTCGCAACCCCGAGCAGCGTGCTCAGCGACTCCGGTGTGACCGCCTCAACATGCTTGTCGTCGCCGACAACCTTGCGCGCGACCTTGCGGCAGATGTTGCCAATCTCGCGCTCCAGGTTGCGCACGCCAGCTTCGCGCGTGTACGAGCGAATAATCTCGCGAAGCGCATCATCGGTGAAGCTGATCTGCGTGGCCGTGAGACCGGTCGCTTCAATTTGTTTGCGAACGAGATACTGCTTGGCGATCTCGAGCTTCTCGAGCTCGGTGTAGCCCGTGAGCCGGAGGATCTCCATGCGGTCCTGCAACGGGCCGGGGATCGTGTGCAGCACGTTCGCCGTCGCGACGAACAGCACCTGCGACAGGTCATACTCCACGTCGAGATAGTGGTCCTGGAACGTATGGTTCTGCTCCGGATCCAAAACTTCCAGCAGCGCCGACGCCGGATCGCCGCGGAAGTCCGAGGCCATTTTGTCGATCTCGTCCAGCATGATCACCGGGTTCTTCGTTCCGGCTTTCTTCATCGACTGAATGATCTGTCCCGGGAGCGCGCCAATGTACGTGCGGCGATGCCCGCGAATCTCCGCCTCATCGCGCACGCCACCCAGCGACATGCGCACGAACTTGCGGCCAGTCGCTTTTGCGATAGACATGCCCAGCGAGGTCTTGCCCACTCCCGGAGGTCCGACAAAGCACAGGATCGAGCCTTTGGGATTCTTCACCAGCTGGCGGACCGCGAGGAACTCAAGGATGCGGTCCTTGATCTTCTCCAGGCCATAGTGGTCTTCGTTCAGAACCGTCTCGGCATTCTCGATGGAGCGAATCTCCTTGGATCGCTTCTTCCAAGGCACCGCCAGCAACCAATCCAGATAGTTTCTCGAAACGGTCGACTCAGCCGACATCGGCGGCATGGCCTCGAGCTTCTTCAGCTCCTGCATGGCCTTTTCCTGCACATCTTTGGACATGCCGGCTTCTTCAATCTTCTTCTTGAGTTCGTCAAACTCGCTCTTCTCGCCGCGGCCAAGCTCCTTCTGGATGGCCTTGATCTTCTCGTTGAGGTAGTACTCTTTCTGCGCACGCTCCATCTGCCGCTTCACGCGCGACTGGATCGTGCGGTCCATATTCAGCTTCTCAATCGCGATGTCGAGCGTATCGGCGATGCGCGACAGCCGCACCTCTGGATCGAAGACCTCCAGCAACTGCTGCTTCTCTTCGATCGCCAGCGGAAGATTCGCCGCAATCACGTCCGCGAGTTTCGCCGGCTCATCCATGCGCAGCGCCGCGGTCGCTTCCTGATTCAACGACTGCTGCAGCTTGCCGTACTGCTCGAACAACTGGTGCACACGCCCGACCAGTTGCTCCGTGGCTGGCGTCGTCTGCAGTTCCACGTTCGAAGTCTTCACGGTCGCGACGAAGAATCCGTCATCGTCGTTGATCTCGCTCGCGCGGGCGCGCTCCACACCTTCGACGAGCACCTTGATATTGCCGTCGGGCATACGCACCGACTGCACGATGTTGCCGATCACACCAACGGTGTAAATGTCGTCCGGTGTCGGCTCGTCCACCGAAGCGTCATGCTGCGTCGCCAGGAAGATGCGGCGGTCGCCGTTGAGCGCCTCCTCCAGTGCGCGGACGCTCGATTCGCGCCCGACCACAAAGGGGGTCATCATGTGCGGGAAGATCACCATCTCGCGGATGGGCATCATCGGAAGCTTGCGCATAGCGCCGTTCAGGATGTCGCGTTCGTCGTTTGTCATAGGCCTCCTGATTAGACGTGCTTTGCGCAGGAACGATGCGCGGCATGCTTGAACGGAATTGTACGCGCTCGGTAGAGGGCAAAGTGAAGCGAGTTTTGATGCTATTGAAGAGGGAAGTGGCTTAAGAGTAAAACGGACAGCCTCAGCTGTCCGTTACCTGTGCAAAACCCGGGCTAAAATTTCCCTGGTTTCTCCATATTGCTTTACCCAGCCTTCTCCAGAACCACAGGCAGCAGGATCTCGCGCGTACGCACCATCTCGTCGGTGATTACGAGCTCCTTGACCTTCTTGTTGCCGGGCACGTGGTACATCAGATCGAGCATTAACTCTTCCAGAATCATACGCAGACCGCGCGCACCCACCTTGCGATGCAACGCTTCGCGCGCAATCTCGCTGGCAGCTTCGTCCGTCCACGTAACCTTTACGCCCTCGAAATCAAACAACCGCGCATACTGCTTCAGAATCGCATTGCGCGGGCGCGTGAGGATATCGATCAGCGCCGCCTCGTCCAGCTCATCCAGGATTCCCAAAACAGGAAGCCGCCCAACAAACTCAGGGATCAGGCCATACTTCAGCAGATCCTGGGGCTCGGCCTGGCGGAGCAACTCGGAGTCGCGCTGCGCCCGGATCGGGGTCACAATGTCATCTTCCTTGGCAGCCACTTCGCCAATGGCCTTGAAGCCAAGGGCCTTCTTGCCCACGCGCCGGCCGATAACTTTTTCCAATCCCACAAACGCGCCACCGCAGATGAACAGGATATTCGTCGTATCAACGATGGTGAACTCCTGGTGCGGATGCTTGCGTCCACCCTGCGGCGGAACGTTGGCGATGGTGCCCTCGAGCAGTTTCAGCAGCGCCTGCTGCACGCCCTCGCCGGAAACATCGCGGGTGATCGAAGGATTCTCATCCTTGCGCCCAATCTTGTCGATCTCGTCGATGTAGATAATGCCCTGTTGCGCACGCGCCACATCGCCATCCGCAGCCTGCAGCAGCTTCAGAATAATGTTCTCGACGTCCTCGCCGACATACCCGGCCTCGGTCAGCGTCGTTGCATCGACAATCGCGAATGGCACATCGAGCATCTTCGCCAACGTTTGCGCCAGCAGCGTCTTACCCGAACCCGTCGGGCCAACAAGAAGGATGTTGGACTTCTGCATCTCTACATCATTGCCGCGCGTTTTATTCATCTGGATGCGCTTGTAATGGTTGTAGACTGCGACGGCTAGCTTCTTCTTCGTCTGATCCTGGCCAATCACATACTCGTCGAGAAACGCCTTAACCTCAGCGGGCTTGGGCAGATGAGCGGGAGCCGCACCGGCCTGCGCTTCACCCTTGTCGTCTTCGAGGATTGAGTTGCACACCGCGACGCATTCATCGCAGATATACGCACGAGGATAATCCGATGGCGAGGAGATAAGCTTGGCAACGGCGTCCTGTGATTTATGGCAAAACGAACAGCGGAGGGACTCTTCCGCGCCACGTGAGGTCTTCATAGACAGGGTGCACTCCTTCGCGCCCGCACAACTCAGGGGGCGTCACCAACGAAATTTAGTTTACACCTGAGAACACAGCCTCAGCGAGTATTGCAGCAGCATACGATGTGCAACTCGGTTCCCGGTATCCAAATTGGGTCACCAGTCTCAAATATGTCTGTGCCACAAGAACAAAACTGCCTCATCCTCTGCAAACTTCTGCAGAACATGAGGCTGTTTCGCTGTCTATTCGATGCGGCTATGTGACTTAAGTTTCTTATGTCGTACGGGGACGGTCAATGATGTCATCGATAATCCCGTACTCCTTGGCCTGTGGCGCGGTCATGATGAAGTCGCGCTCCACATCGCGCTCAATGCGGTCCAGCGGCTGCCCCGTGCTCGCGCTCATCAACTTGTTCGTCAGCTCGCGAATACGAAGGATCTCGCGCGCATGAATGTCGATGTCGGTAGCCTGTCCGCCGAGTCCGCCCATGGACGGCTGGTGAATCAGGATGCGCGAGTTGGGAAGCGTGAAGCGCTTGCCCTTCTTGCCCGCCATCAGCAGGAACGCGCCCATCGACGCCGCCTGCCCGATGCAGAACGTCACTACATCGTTCTTGATGTACTGCATCGTGTCGTAGATTGCCAGGCCGGCCGAGATCGATCCGCCTGGTGAGTTGATGTACAGCTGAATGTCCTTCTCCGGGTCCTCGCCCGAGAGAAAGAGCATCTGCGCGATGATCAGATTGGCGACGTTGTCGTCAATCGGCGTGCCGAGAAAGATGATGTTGTCGCGCAGCAGACGGCTGTAAATGTCGTACGAGCGTTCGCCCCGGCTCGTCTGCTCGAGCACCATCGGTATAAGTCCCATAGCTCTTTTCCTTTGCGTCTAGTCTTGCGTGAGGTTAGGGGTTAACGTCGGGAGCTCTGATGTTGTGTCCAGCTTAGCTCGCCAGCTTGTCGAAAAGCACGGTGCCCGTTTTTTCGCGGCGCATCTGTTCCCGAATCCGGTCCAGCGAACCGTCCTCGGACAGCCGCTTGCGCAGTGCCTCCACCGGCTCGCGCGATTGCAGCGAGAGCATCAGCAGCTCGCGCTCCATGTCTTCGTCGGTCACCGTGATGTGCTCACGCTCGGCCACCTGGTCGAGGATCAGCGAGACCTTTACCTCGTTGATGGCCTGGTCGCGCTGTGCTGCGCGCAGCCGCTCAAAGTCGAGCCCACGCATCTGGTCCGAGGTCATGCCCTGCTGCGCCAGTGCACGCAGGCCGCGCTCCAGGCGAGCGTCAATCTGCTGCTGCACAAACGTCTCGGGAACAGGGAACTGGTACCGGGCCACCAGCTGCTCGAGCATGATGTCGCGCGCCCGGGACTCCAGCGCTTCTTTCTTGCGGCTCTCCAGGCGCTCCCGCAGCTTGGTCTCGAAGTCGTTCCAGTCGGAATAGGGTCCTAGCTGCTTGGCAAACTCCTCATCGCGCTCCGGGAAGGTCTTCTTCTTGATCGCCTTCACCGTTACGTCGTAGCTGACCGTCTTGCCGGCCAGTCGCTGGTCGCCGAACTCAGCAGGGTAGGTGGCCTCAAACGAGAGCTCCTGCCCAACCTTGGCTCCGCGCAGCGCCTCGTTGAACGCCTGCAGCGTGTTCTTGCCGCCGATCTCGATCAGCGCGTCCTCGCCGGAAATTTCCTGACTCGGATCCTTGGCCTCAAAGCCTTCCTCGCCAACAACTTGAGCGACATCCTGAATCTTTCCCTTGAATTCAATGTCGGCCCAGTCGCCATCCGTCAACGGACGATCCTCTTCCACCGGCTCAACCGTCGCGTGGTGGTCGAGCACGTTGGCCAGCTCAGCCTCAAACTCGCCCTCTTCCAGCGCCGCGTTCGGACGCTCGACCTTGGTCGCGTCGTAGCCATCGATGTTGATCTCGGGCAGCACCTCAAAGGTCGCCTTGAACTTCAGCGGCGCGCCCTCGGCCAACATTAGCTCGCTAATCTGCGGCTGCGAGACAGGCTGGATCTTCTGCTCGACCAGCGCCTTGCGGAAGCGTTCGCTTACCAGAGACTCCAGCACCTCCTGGCGCACTTCCTTGGCGAAGCGCGACTTGATCAGCGACGGCGGAACCTTGCCCGCGCGGAAGCCGGGGATGCGCGCCAGCTTGGTGTAGCGCTTGGTCACCTGCTGGAACGCCTTGCTGACGTCGTCGGCCGAAGCCTCAACCTCAATGGAGCGCGTGAGCTCAGGGTTCAGCGTGGGAGCGGGAGCGTGCTGATGCTCGTGACCCTCGTGGTCGTGGCCTGCATGATCATGGCCTGCATGGTCGTTGTCCAGGTCGTGGACTTCAACGTCGTGAGTATCCAGCGAGCTTGCGGTCGCGCTCGGGGTGAGGTCATCGTCCTGAACATCAAGGGAACTGCCTGTGGGTGTATCTGTGGTGGGGGTCAAATGATTGCCTTCCGAAGGTTTTGGCGGGGTGTCTGATTCTGATCGTAAGAGCGTTGTTGGCGCTCCGCGAACCAGCCACTCAGTTCGCCAACCCTAAGGATACGAGTGTGCAGCGCGAGGGTCAAACACTGCGAGTCACAATCCCGCAGGTATTCCCGGAAGCAGCCTTCCGATAGCAGGCCCAACCGCACACCCAGCGGAAGGAATCAACTACGGCATCAGGGTCGAGGCGCCCAGTTCCGAGATCTCGAGCCGCACCTTCCAGCGCAGCGTCGCTCCCGGTGCCAGCGTGATCATGCCTGCGTTCTCCGGGCTGTTCCACTCCGGACCAAAGGGATCATCCAGGTTCGTATTGGGGCCGATCGATACCCACGCCTTGTCCGCCGGCGCGATCACATGCAGGCTCGTAATATCGGGTGTCAGCGGAATCACGCTTAACCGATAGTTGTAGGAAGGGTCACTGAGCTCAGCGACCGGTCCACTCGCAACACCCGACATAAGGCTCGTGTAGGTCGCACCAATCGACGTCGTTTCCAGCTTCGTTCCGCCCGATTTCGAGAAGTCGACGTCCTTGCCGGCAACACTCACCATCCGTCCGGTCGGCTTGCCTGACTCCTTGCTGACTTCCATCATCGTCTGCGAAGGGATGCTGAGGAGGGCATCGGCCCGATTACCGCTGGGGATTGCAAAGAACGGATGCCAGCCCACGCCGAACGGTGCCGGCTGCTGCCCCGTATTCTGCGCTGTGACCGTCAAATCCAGATCATGCGCGGTCAGCTGAGCTTCAACCGTTACATCAATGGTAGACACCCAATTGCCTGAAAAATCACCTGCATGAAAGACGGCGACGACCGACTGCCCGTCCGGAAGAACGTCACTCTTTACGCTGTCGGCGCCACGACTGAGCAGAAGCCCTTCAACAGACATACTGCTTCCCGGGTTCTCGGACGGAAAGCTCAGGCGCTTGCCATCCCAATTCGTCGACAGCATCCCCTGCGTGCTCGTAGAGGTGCCCGATAGTCTCTGCGCCCAGGGAACAAGAACCGCACCGCCGAGGGTGGTACTTGCCGAGCCGTTGGCATCATCATCCTGGCCGTTGAGCACTCCGGCAGCGCTTGCGAGCGACGGCGAAACCAACAGCGGGACTTCTCCATGCCCAGGAATCAGCGCTGTAATCTGGAAGACATTCATGCCCCGGCCGGGGAGAAACGTCGCGGAGATGAGCTCGATGCCCTTACCGATCGACGTGGCACTGCGGCTGAGGCGAATAGGATCCTGGCCACCCGGTCCGGTCGGCAGCGCCTCCGGAATCGGCTGAGGATCAACCTTCGTCTTCAGCTTCTGGAAGTTTCCATGCCCGCGCTCAAACGCCGCAACCAGGAGCGCCACGCAAAGCAATCCAACCAGGCTCGGCGTCAACCATCCCTGGGTTGAAAAATGCCGGCCCTTGTCTGACGATGTCCCTTGTCCTGTCTGTGGTCGTCCCAGCTTCATCTTCCTTCAATCTCCAGGCCCTGTTCGCTCCTGCAAGGCCCAATTGCTCCCGTCCCGGGAACCCAGACAACAACCTGGCGTGGCAACCATTAAACTCCCCAAACCTCTGAGAGCGAAACTCCTGAACTTCTGCGAGCCTAAATTCATTAAACTTCTAAGAGCGAAACTCCTGAGAGCGTTGTCGCCGATATCCGGTGCAACTTCTCAGCTTGGAGAGACGTTCCGCAGCGCCAATAGGATGGCTCAACGTTTATACGCCTGATCACTACCAACGTTATCATCGACCGACGATAGCAAAACATTTACCCGGTTCCAAGGAAGACTCCTCGTGCGCCCACAGCGGCCTGTTGCAAAGCATCTCCTCCCGATTCTCAATCCGCCCAACCTGACCATCGCCCAGCTCCAGCAGAACATCGCCGATTGCACTCGCTGTCCTCGACTCATCACCTACATCCGTGGCATCGGCGAAACACGCCGTAAATCCTATCGCGACCAGGAGTACTGGTCCAGGCCCGTTCCCGGCTTCGGCGACCCCAACGCCCGCATCCTCATCATGGGTCTCGCGCCCGGCGCCCATGGGGCCAACCGCACCGGCCGCCCCTTCACCGGCGACGGCTCCGGCGACTTCATGTACCCCGTCCTCCACGAGCTCGGCCTGGCGAGCAAGCCAGCCGCCATCAGCCGCGACGACGGCCTCAAGCTGCGCAAGATCTGGATCGGCTCCGTCGTACGCTGCGCCCCGCCCGGGGACAAGCCCACGCCCCAGGAGATCCGCACCTGTTCGTCGCATCTCACGGCCGAGGTCGCGGCACTCCCCAAGGTCCGCGTGGTCGTCTGCCTCGGCAAGATCGCCTGGGATGGCTACCTCGCCCACCTGCTCAACGAAGGCGTCATCGAACGCCGGTCCGCCTACACCTTCCGCCACGGCGCCGAATACCTTCTGCCCAACAAGATCACGCTCCTGGGCAGCTACCATCCCTCGCTGCGCAATACCAACACCGGTCGCCTCAATCGGCCGATGTTCACCCGCGTCTTCCTCCGCGCCCTCGAATTGAGCGGGCTTGGTTCCAAAGATTGAGCAGGCTGGCTTAAAGTATCGCTGTACATGGCTCCATCTAAGGCATAGATTTTACGCAGTCGATCCTGCTTATCGCACAGCAACTACAACCTGCAGCGTGGTCTGCGAATCATATCTTGTGAACAAATGGAACGGAGGACGATATGCGTCATAAGGAATTTTGGATTGCCCTGGGAGTGGGTGCAGCCATTGGAGGCATTGCGGCCCTGCTGTATGCGCCGCAGACAGGCACGGCTACTCGCAAGAAGTTGAGACGCGGTCTCGAGGATCTCGGCGACACGCTTGAAGACGCCGGCGAATATCTCAAAGACCAGGCAGAGCGCCTGGGCAAAGAAGCTCAGAAGCTCATCGACGCCAGTAAGGACCAGTTTGATGACGCGATCGATGCAGCCACCGACGTGGTGAAGTCGGCGAACAAGGCCGCCCGCACCGTATCCTCTAAGCTGGTCTAAACTTCCGCACAAGCTCTTGCCGACGGGAACAGAAGGGCCTGCGGCTATCCGCTGCAGGCCCTTCGTTTTTGCCCCTCCGCGATTCCCTCTACCGGTACTGCTCCGGCGGCCCCACCGTCACCACAAAGTACGTGCACTGCGTATCGCCGGCATTGCGAATGTAGTGCAGGTCGCCCGCGCAGCACACGCCCACGTCGCCGGCCACCATGCGTCGCGTCACCCCGTTGGTGGTCAGCTCGCAAACACCCTCGCGCACCAGCCAGATCTCGTTGTGCAAATGCTTATCGGAAGGCTCGTGCGCCGCACCCGCCTCCTGGATCGTCTCATGCATCTCGATCTGGATGTTGCCAGCCTTCAGCATGCCAACCAGGTACCGATGCGAGACGCGCTTGGCCAGCGAACCATATCCCTTGCCCGGCTTGTATACCCCGGAAACAATCTCCGGCAGCGGACCCGTCGGCTTGGTTCCCGTATCCGGCCCCGGCGTCGGCGAGCCCATCACCGGATGGTCCATAGTCCCCACCGCTTGCGCCGCGGCCTCCGGCAGCAGGGAACCAGCGGCCAGCAACGCGGGCAGCAAACTCGTAAACTCTCGACGATCCATCAGGGAACCTCCACCAAAAACAATACGCCCCGACCAAGGGCCGGAGCGTATCGCATAGCTTTACAACGGAGAACCCGCTCTTACACTGTCGTCAGTGCCAGCCCGGCTGCCTTCTCTTCACCCTCTGCCGCAACCGGCCGATAGTGCAGTTGATTATTCTCGAGATACACCTCCAGGAACGCAGGCCGCTCCGCTATCAGCCCGGCGATCAGCGCCTCGGAGAGCGGATCTTCGATGAACCGCTGCAGCGCGCGGCGCAACGGCCGAGCCCCATAGCTGCGATCCACCAGCGTTTTGTCGAGGATCCAACGTTGCGCATCGTCGCGCACCGTCAGCGTAATGGCCTTGTGCACCAGGTTCTTGTTCAAACCCTGCACCAGCAGGTCCATAATCTGCATCAGGTCCGAATCGCTCAGCGACGTGAACACGATGACCTCGTCCAGGCGGTTGAGGAACTCGGGGTTGAAGGTTCTCTTCACCTCGCCCATCACCATCTCCTGCATCTTCTCGAGCACAATTTCGTCCTTGCTCGATTGGAAGCCCAGGCCTTCGCGCTTCATCAAGTGCTTCGCGCCAATGTTCGACGTCATGATGATGATCGTGTTCTTGAAGTCCACCGTGTTGCCCAAACCATCGGTCAACTGGCCGTCTTCAAACACCTGCAGCAGCAGGTTGAACACATCGGGATGCGCCTTCTCCACTTCGTCCAGCAGCACCACCGAGTACGGCGAACGCTTCACGCGCTCCGTCAACTGGCCGCCCTCCTCGTACCCGACATATCCCGGAGGCGAGCCAATCAGTTTCGACACGGAATGTTTCTCCATGAACTCCGACATATCGAAGCGGATGAGCGACTTCTCCGAGCCAAACAGGAACTCGGCCAGCGTCCGCGCCATCTCCGTCTTACCGACGCCCGTGGGCCCGAGGAATAGGAAGCTGCCGATCGGCCGCGCAGGATTCTTCAACCCAGCTCTCGACCGCCGAATGGCCCGCGCCAGCGCCGAAATCGCCTTGCCCTGCGCGATCACCCGCTTGTGCAGCTCTTCCTCAACGCGCAGCAGCTTCTGCGTCTCTTCTTCCTTGATCGACGTAATCGGAACACCCGTCCAGCGGCTCACGACATCCTCGATATCCTCACGCGTCACAATGCCCGAGCTCGATTCATCGAGGTGATACTTGTCGCGCAGCGCCCGCAGGTTCTCCCGCTCCTTGCGCTCCTCATCCGAGTAGAACCGTGCCTTCTCGAACTCGTGATTCGCAATCGCGTTCTCCATCCGGTGCACGATGAACTTGATCCGCTTCTGAACCTCGGTCAGTTCCTCAGGCAGCGTGGTCTGGCGCAGCTTCACCCGAGCTCCCGCCTCGTCGATCAGATCAATCGCCTTGTCCGGCAGGAACCGGTCCGGAATATAGCGGCTGGAATGCGAGACGGAGAAAGTAATCGCGTCGTCCGTATAGCTGACGGCGTGGAACTTCTCGTACTTCTCGCGAATCCCCATCAAAATCTTGATGGCATCTTCCTCGTTCGGCGGCGGCACCTTGACCGCCTGAAACCGCCGCTCCAGCGACCGGTCCTTCTCGATCGACTTCCGATACTCTGCCGGCGTCGTCGCTCCAATGCACTGAATCTCGCCGCGGCTCAGGGCCGGCTTCAGAATGTTCGCAGCGTCCAGCGAACCTTCAGCCGATCCCGCGCCAACCAGCGTATGCAGCTCATCAATAAACACGATGCAGTTCTGGTTTTCGATCAGCTCTTTCATGATCGTCTTCAGCCGCTCTTCAAACTGCCCGCGATACTTCGTGCCCGCAACGATCAGCGACAGATCAAGCGACAGCACGCGCTTCTCCGCGAGGAAACTAGGCACCTCGCCATCCGCAATCTTCTGCGCCAGCCCTTCGACGATGGCCGTCTTACCCACGCCCGGCTCGCCAATCAGCACCGGATTATTCTTCGTCCTCCGGCACAGGATCTGGATCACGCGCTCGACTTCAAAGTCGCGCCCAACCAGCGGATCAAGCTGCTGATCGGTAGCGGCCTGCGTCAAATCGCGCGAGAACTCTGCCAGCATGGATTGCTCCTGCTGAGCCGCACCGCCGCGCTGTTTGCCGCTGCCGCTCGCCGCCGCCGGCTTCTCCTGCGTGGTGCGCTGCAGCTCTTCGCGAATCGCTGCCAACCGCAGCCCGCGCTCGGTCAAAATCTCTGCGGCGAAACACTTCTCCTCGCGCAGCAGTCCCAGCAGCAGGTGCTCGGTCCCAATATGTTTGTGGCTCAGCCGCTCGGCCTCTTCGGCAGCGTATGCGAGCACGCGCTTGCACTCGTTCGAGAGCGGAAGATCAACCGAAGTCGAAACTTTCTCGCGCACGATCGTGCGTTGTTCAATCTGTTTGCGAATGGATTCTACCGAGGCATGCGAGCGCAAAAAGCGATTCGTGAGCGCTTTATCTTCTCGTAACAGGCCCAATAAGAGATGTTCGGTTTCAATGTACGGCGATCCGAACTGGCTCGCCTCGTAGCGCGCGAAAAAGATCACGCGCCGCGCCTTTTCTGTGTAGCGTTCGAACATACTCCCCCTTCGAACCGCCGCTCCGCGCCTGAAGCAACAACAAAAACCTGAAACGAGGAGCGCGGTCTGCGAATGACGATTGCGTGGCCACCGTCGCGTTCGATTGCGACGGAGAGGACTGATTGTTGAAAAGCTCTGGAAACAACCAGCTGAGTTGACCCTAGTGTATCCGTCCCGGACGTCCTTGGAAATCGCTCCAAAACTTTCCGGAATCAAAGATTAGACGTTTCTGTGGGAAATCGGTCGCAAATAGCCGGAAAGCGAGGGTTCAGGGCCCAGGGATCTTGGCCCAGCATGCCGGAAGCATGTCCTATATCCGTACAGGCCGTCGGCAACAGAGAACAGCCGCATCTGCGCCTGGCGGTCTTTGCACTCTGAGCCCCCCACCCTGAACCCTGGGCCCTATGCCTTCGCGAGCCGCCCATCCTTCAACCGCAGCACCCGATCGCACCGCGCGGCAAACTCCAGGTTGTGCGTCACCAGCACGCTCGCCAGCGCGTTCTCCCGATGCAATTCCTGCAGCAGCTCAAACACCCGCTCCGCCGTCGCCCCATCCAAGTCCCCCGTAGGCTCATCCGCCAACAGCAACTTCGGCTTCGTAATCAGCGCCCGCGCAATCGACAGCCGCTGCTGCTCGCCCCCCGACAACTCGCCCGACCGATGCTCGCCGCGATCGCCCAGCCCCACCCGCTGCAACCACCGCGCCGCTTCCGCCAGTGCGCCCGCCCGCCGCTCCCCCCGCGACAACAGCGGCATCGCCACATTCTCCAGCGCCGTGAACTCCGGCAGCAGGTAGTGGAACTGCCACACGTAGCCAATCTCCCGATTGCGATACTCGCCCGCCTGCCGCGCATTGAGCCGCGTCACGTTGGTCTCGTCGCACCAAACCTCGCCCGAGGTCGGCCGATCCAGCGCAGCTAATAGATGGAGCAGGGAACTCTTGCCCGCGCCACTCTCTCCAACCACCGCCACCATCTCGCCAGCAGCCACCTCCAGCGACAGATCCTGAAACAGCCGCAGCCCCACCCCGCCCGCAACCAACGGCGCATAGGTCTTCTCGAGCGCCACAGCCCGGAGCACGGGATTATCCCGCACTACCGGCGCAGCCTCGATCGCAGGAAGGGAACCACTCATTCTGCCGCCGTCTCCTTACTCGCAACCGGCTCCGCATGCGGCGCAATCTCCGCGCCGCCCTTCACCTTCGGCTTCCACTCCGCGCGAAATGCCACGCCCATCCGGTTCCATGCATTGATGTTCGCAATCGCAAACGTCAGGTCCACGAGATCCTTCTCCGAGAAGAACTCGCTAACCGCGGCGTACTCCTCGTCCGACACATGCGACGCATTCACATCGGTCACCGCCTCGGTCCAGGCCAGCGCCGCCCGCTCCCGCGGCGTAAAGGCATCCGACCCGCGCCAGTCCGCCACGGCATCCACGCGGCTGTCCGGCTCGTTGTGCTTGTGCAGCTCTTCGCTATGCATCCCGATGCAGAACCCGCATCCATTCAGCTGCGACGCGCGCAGATATACCAACTCCCGCAGCACCGGCTCCAGCGCCGTCTCGGTATTAATGTAGTGTCCCAACGAAGCCAGCGCGTCATAACCACCTGGCGCAAGCTTCGGATATTTCAGTCTCATACTTGTACTGCCTCCATCGAAAATCCCAAAATTCTATTCATACCGCAGCGCCTCCGCAGGCAGCACGCTGGCCGCCGAGCTCGACGGATAAATCGTCGCCAGCAAACTCATTCCCAGACTCACCGCCGCCACCACCACCGCGTCCACCACCCGCGGCGCGAACGGCAGGTAGTCAATCGAGTACACGCTCGCATCCAGGTGAATAAACCGGTAGTGCGACCCAACGATACTCGCCGCATAGCCCAACACCAATCCCAACGTCGTACCCACAGCCGAGATCAGCAGCCCCTGCAGCAGGAATATCTTCCTCACCTGCTCGGCTGTTACGCCGAAACTCATCATCACGGCAATATCGCGCGTCTTCTCCATCACCATCATGGTGAGTGCGATCAGGATATTCAGCGCCGCCACCACCACAATCAGCGCCAGCACGATGAACGTCACATCCTGCTCCAGCTTCATCGCGCGAAACAGCTCGCGATTCTCGTCCATCCAGTTTGTCGTCTGGAACCCCGGCCCGGCCGCTGCCTCAATCGCCTTGCCCACCTGCTCGGCCTTATACAAATCATCAATCTTGAAGCTGATCACGCTCACTAAATCGGGTTCAGAAAACAGCCGCTGCGCATCCGCCAGCCGCATGAACGCATAGCCATCGTCATATTGGTAGAACCCCGAAGAGAAGATCCCCACCACGCGAAAACGCTGGTATCGCGGCACCAATCCCAGCGGCGTCAACTCGCCCTGCGGCGAGGTCACCAGCAGCGTCTCGCCCACCTCCGCGCCCAGCGTCAACGCGAGCTCATGCCCAATCACAATCGGAGGCGCTAACGCGCTCGCGGGGGATTCGCTGGCCGAGCCCGGCGCCAACTCCGCCGCCGACCCCTCATTCACCGACTGCAGCAGATTCCCAACCCTGCTCTCGTCCGCCGGGATGATTCCCTTGATCAGCGCGCCGCCACTCCGCGCCCCCCGCGAGATCAGCACCTGCCCATACAATCCCGGAGCCACAGCAGTCACATGCGGCAGCGCAGCCAGCCGGGCCATCAGCGGCCGCCAGTTGCTGATCCCATCGCCCGCCGTCCGCATCAGCTGCACATGCGCAGTCGACCCCACCAGCCGCTGCTGCAGATCCCGCCGCATCCCATTCGTAATTGCCAGCGCAATAATCAGCGCGGCCACACCCGCCGCCACGCCCACCACCGAAATCACCGTGATCAGCCCCACCACGGCCTGCCGCCGTCGGGCGCGAAGATAACGAGCAGCCACAAAAAGTTCAAATCGCATGCAGGTCTATCCTACCGTCTCCCGCATGGCTCTCGCCTTTACACTTAGCTAGAAGCTAAAAGCTGGAAGCTGTCTTTCCTGTCCCTCAGTTCGCCAGCACTGCCCGATACCGCACCTGGTTCTTCTTCACCTTCTCCACCGCCTTGTTCGCATCCTTCATCGCGAACTTCTCCGTGATGGCCTTCACCTGGTGCCGAGCCGCTACATCCAGCATCTCGTACAGATCGCGCGGGCTGCCCGACGGGCTTCCCGCCACCGCCCTCTGTCCGGAAATGAGGCTGAACGTCGAAATCTGCATTGGCGAAGGCGACGCTCCCAGCACCACCATCGTTCCCTTCGGCCGCAGCATCGCAATGAAGTTCTGAAAGTCCTGGTCCGCTGAAACCGTCGAGAGAATCAAGTCCAGACTCCCCGCCGCTTTCTTGATCTCGCCATTCTCCCGGGTATTCACAAAGTTATGAGCGCCCAACTCCCGCGCCTCCGGCTCCTTGTCTTTGGAGGTCGAGAACGCCGTCACCTCGCAGCCAAACGCGCGCGCAAACTGCAGCCCCAGATGTCCCAGCCCACCAATCCCCACCACACCCACACGCGACGACGGCCGCGCCAGCCAGTTCCGCAGCGGGCTATAGACCGTGATCCCGCCGCACAGCAGGGGAGCCACGTTCTCGCTCTCCAACGACTCCGGCACCGGGATCGCAAACTTCGCGTTCACCCGGATCGCGTCCGCATAGCCGCCATTGCGCCCAACACAGGTGGGCTGCGCCTTCGCGCACAGATGCTCGTCGCCCTGGCGGCACCACTCACAGATCCCGCACGAGTCCGCCTGCCAGCCAATCCCCACCCGCTGGCCCAGCTTCCGGTCCGTCACCTCGGAACCCACGCCCGTCACCGTCCCCACAATCTCGTGCCCCGGAATAAACGGATACTTGCTCATCCCCCAGTCGTTGTTGATCAGGTGGATGTCGGAATAGCACACCCCGCAATGGGTGATCTTGACCTCGACCTCGTGCGGCCCCAACTCTTCCACCGAATATTTGTACGGTAAGAGCTGGGCGCCTGCCGCGTGCGTCGCAAGTCCGCGAATCTCTGGCATGGGAAGCGCTCCTTCACACTGGTTCAGTGCAACAATTTGTCGATTGCCTGTGTTCTGACGACCATGTGATGCCGCCTCAGGCAATCCGCGTTTCCTAAATCTTGGCTTTCCACAATTTTAGACCCAAACTCCTCGCAAAATTTCTCCGTCCACAGCTTCGGCGCCGCAGGTTTATGTAATAATTACCTAGCGCCTCTGGTCGGGACGACCCCCCACCGGTCGCATCCCTTGATAGGAGGCGCGATTTGAAAGCAAAGGGTCCGCTGGCACCCCCCGGCGGCCCTTTGTGTTAACCCCAAAAACTTCCGGCGCCCACGAACTCAGACCCGACGAACAGTTACGAACCACGCCGGCAGTTGCGTGCCGTGGAATCTCGTCTCGATCCAGTCCGGCTCGAGCGCAACAACTTCCCACCCGCTCCCAGCTCCGAACGAAGTCCGCACGTCTTCCTCGGACACAGGATGCGGCCCAGACTCAGGCCCTTGATCGCTGAAGCTCAGCACATACAGTGTCGCGCCCGGCTCTGTCACCGACGCCAGACTCGCCACATACCCCGGCCGCTCCTCCGCGTTAAAGGTGTGGAACAATCCGCAGTCCAGCACCGTCTCGAACCTGCGCCCCAGCCGCTCCAGATGTAAAGCATCCGCGCTCGCAAACTCCGCCTTCAGCCCGCGCGCTGCAGCCTTCTCCAGCGCCATCGCCAGCGCCGTCTCGGCGACGTCAACGCCCAGAACCGGCAGCCCCAGGGCCGCCGCAAGCAGCGCATGTTCGCCGCTCCCACAGCCCGCATCCAGCACCGCTCCCGCAAATCCGCCGCCGTCCGCCACCCGTACAAACGCCGCCTGCGGGCGACCGATATCCCAGGGCGCGCCCTCGCGATACGACTCGTCCCAAGGCCTCCCCGTCATCCGCTCATGGCTCGTCGGCTGCCGCCCGCCAAACCCATCGACCACCCTCCGTCCCGTGTCCTCAGCCATATTCGTCTCCCGTCGAAATCGTCTCACCAGCTCCCACCTGAAAACGAGTGAGCGCAATCGAAAATTCGTGCTTGACATATTCCGTATAAGGAATATATAAACTCTCCATGACACGCAGGGCCCATCCCGCCGACGTCTTCTCCGCCATCGCCGAGCCGCGCCGCCGCCAGGTCATCGCCGTCCTCGCCGATGGCCACGAGCACGCCGTCAACGACATCGTCATCCGCATGAAGATGGCGCAGTCGCCCGTCTCCAAGCACCTCGGCGCGTTGCACAAGGCCGGCATCGTAACCGTGGTCAAGCGCGGCCAGCACCGCATGTACCGCCTCAAGCCCGAAGCGCTCAAGCCAGTCCACGAGTGGGTCAAAGTCTTCGAACGTTACTGGACCCACCAGGTGGACCAGATCAAGCAGCGCGCCGAACGCAAAGCGCTCGAACGCCTCATCCGCGTCGAGGAACCGAACGAACCCAAGGAGGAGTAATGCCAGCCATCGTCAAGGAAGGCGTAGTCCAGGCCTTCGAGATCATCAAGGAAGAAGAGATCGCCGCACCCATCGACATCGTCTTCGAGACCATCCTCGAGCAGATGGGCCCGCTCAACTCCACGCCCGAAAAGCCCATGCCCATGGTGCTCGAAGCCTGGCCCGGCGGCCGCTGGTATCGCGACCTCGGCGACAACTCCGGCCACTTTTGGGGCAACGTGCAAGCCATTCGAGCTCCGTCGCTCCTCGAAATCTCCGGCCCGCTCTTCATGTCCAGCCCCGCTGTCTCCAACCTGCAGTACCGGCTCAAGGAAGACAACGGCGTTACCCACATGCGCTTCGTGCATCGCGCCATGGGATGGATGGGCGAACACGAGCGCGGCGTCGACGAAGGCTGGACCCACATGATCGAACGCATCCGCACCGCCATCGCGAACAAGGGAGGGAAATAGCCATGTGCCCATTCTGCATAGGAACCGGATTATGGATTGCCGCAGGCCTCGTATCGGCGACAGGAGTCTCCGCGCTCACCGTCGCAAAACTCAAGAGCAAGAAACCGGAAGAAGACCAAGGAGGAACCCATGTCGAACAACAATGACGCCACAGGCAAGGCCACCAACGAGCAGATCGCAGCCATGCACAAGCCTCCCGTCGTCTCGGCAGACGAATGGCAGAAGTCCTGGGAAGAGCTGCTGGTCAAAGAAAAAGAGCTAACCCGCGCGCGCGATGCAATGGCCGCCGCCCGTCGCCGCATGCCGTGGCTCGCCGTCGACAAGGACTACGTCTTCGAAGGCCCGCGCGGCAAAGTCTCGCTCCTCGATCTCTTCGAAGGCCGCCGCCAGCTCGTCCTCTATCGCGCCTTCTTCGACGACAACGTCTACGGCTGGCCCGACCACGCCTGCGTAGGCTGCTCGCTCGGCGCCGACCAGGTCTCGAACCTCGAGCACCTCCACGCCCGCGACACCACCCTCGCCTACGCCTCGCGCGGCTCGCAGGAGCTTCTCGCCAGGCTCAAGCACCGCATGGGCTGGGAAAAAATTCCCTGGTACACCATCACCGACGACTGGGACAAAGACTTCAACGTCGACCAATGGCACGGCCACAACGTCTTCTTCCGCGACGAGAACGACAAAATCTTCCGCACCTATTACGTCAACAATCGCGGCGACGAAAACATGGGCACGCTGTGGAGCTTCCTCGATGTAACGCCTCTTGGCCGCCAGGAAGACTGGGAAGACTCCCCCGAAGGCTACCCCAAAGGCCCACGCTACAAGTGGTGGCGCTGGCACGATGTCTACGGCCACGAAGATCCCGAGTGGGCCAAAGTCACCGACAACGCAGCCGTCGAGCTCGGCCTCTAACCGGTCATCGCCACCCCTCCTCCGCAAACCCTGCCGTCTTGACGCAACCAACGCGCCGCGCAAAAAGCAAGTATCCTTCGAAGGCGCAGCTGTGGTGACATCACGGCAGGGCAACAAAAAGCGTTCCTTTGGGGAGGATGGTTGGTGAGCATCGGACAGGGCAGTCGGCGCAGCTTTCTGTGGAGCATGGCAGGCGCAGCCATCGTGCAGTGTAGCGGCACCCTGCGCGCGTGGTCGCAAGCCAGGCTGGATGGGCCCAGCGTCGCGGACGCGATCCAGGCCCTCAAGCCCGGACAATATCTTTGGTCTCCCGCAATCGCCCCCGCCGGGCCGGTCCTCGTCATCGTGAACCTCACCCTCCAGCGAGCCAACGTCTATCGCAACGGCATCCTCATCGGAGCCTCCACCATCTCTTCCGGCAAGAAGGGCCACGAGACGCCGACCGGTGTCTTCACCATCCTGCAGAAACGCATCGACCACAAATCCAATATCTACGACTCCGCTCCGATGCCCTATATGCAGCGCCTCACCTGGTCAGGAATCGCCTTGCATGCCGGTCACCTTCCTGGCTATCCTGCGTCGCACGGCTGCGTGCGCCTGCCGCTGGCCTTCGCCAAGCTTCTGTATTCGTCCACCAAACTCGGAATCACCGTCGTCGTTACCGACACCGACGCCATGCCGCGCGTCGCACCCACGCCGGACGTGCTCCAGAGCAGCGCAGCCAGCACCGCAGCCATCCAGGGAACAGAATTCTGGACGCCGGAAAAAGCGCCCAAGGGTCCCGTGTCTCTCATCCTGAGCGGCGCAGACAATCGCCTGCTGGTTCTGCGCAACGGCATCATCATCGGATCGTCGCCCATCCAAATCACCGGACCGATTGAGCAGACAACGGCCTACACTCTCTCCGCAATCGACGCGCAGGGCCCCCACTGGGTTCAGCTGCCTCTCCCCGGACAAACCTGGAAAGGGAAGCGTGAGATGGCGCCCGAGGATCGTTCCCGCGTCGTCATTCCGAAAAGCTTCCGGGCCTCCGTCACTGGATTACTCACCCCGGGAGTCACGCTGGTCGTGACAGCAGACTCTCTCCATCAATCCGAGACTGGAGAAAATCTAACCGTCCTCGACGCCGTGAACTAATCCGAACCCCTGCCGAGCAAACCCGCAGAACCCGCCGCGAACCCGCTGCTCCATCGATCACAACCGTCCGGCAACTTCGACCCGTCGAGGCCGCCCACGTTTCCAACAATTCTCCGACCAAGCTCCCCAACAACGCCGTCAGCAGAATATTCGCCGTTGCCCGCCAAACTCCATCCTGAAGCGCACCCGCATTACTTCGCGATCACCCACCCATGCACCTCGGGCGTGTTCTTGAACTTCGTCGTCAGGTCGAGCTTCGCAAGATTCAGCACGTAGACGTTCACCTTAGGATTCACCGAGTCTTCCGCCGGCCGTTGCAGCAGGAACTCCCTGGAGTCCGGAGACCAGATAGCCGGAAGGAAAAGGTCGCCCCCCTTCAGGAGCTCGACAACCTTGGACCCCGTTCCGTCCGGGTGAATCAGGCTCACGCGAAACGCAGTGTCCGCGTACTTGCCATGCAGGAACGTGGAGTAATCGCTGTACGCGATCCACTCGCCCGAAGGCGACCACGAAGGCGCCGTGCCGTCCGCAAGTTTCGCAACCGTTCCGTTCTCGACATCCAGAATGTCAATCTCCGGCAGCAGAGTAACGGTGGCGCCCTCCGCACTTTGCCCAAGTTCCTTGTTGAACGCTAGACGCCGGCTGTCGGGAGACCAGCTAAGAAAGCTACCCTTCGCCGCCTCCGGGCCCAGCGTTATTCTTCCCGTCTTCAGATCGAGGATGTGAATCCGAGACGGCCCTGTAGCCATGTTGCTGCACGCCAGCTTGCTGCCGTCCGGCGAGATCACAACCGGTCCGCCCTTGATGACGAGTCCGTTGTAGTACATCCATTGCTGGTCGGCGAGCGTGTAGATCGCGACGACATACTGCGGGTCTGCGTTCAGCGGAAGATTCGGAATCCCGCGCGCCGAAGCCACCACGCGCCCATCCGCCGAGAGGCTCGGGATCACCTCCCACTCGCCTCCGCCCTGGATCTCCGTGGTGTTCTCCCCGTCCGTCACGGCCAGGTCTTCCGGGAAATGACCCACCAGCAACTCCTGTCCCGGAATCCGCGGCAGATTGTCCTTGCTCGCCTCCACCAGCGATGTGAAGGACAGCAAGCACCACGCGACGACGACAAAAACGGCGAGTCTTTCGACCCAGAACTTCCTCATATTCGGATCTCCCGTCGTCAAGATCATGTATCTATTTCCGACTTGTTGCAACGGTTGATTCGCCTGTCGACGGACTTGTCCCGATTTCGCCTGTTGACGGAGTGGATACGTAGCAACGCCCCGTCACAACCCTCGCGCCTGAACTGCCCGCGAAGCTCGGACTCCCGCGATCCGGCTAGAGAACATCTCGCAGCGTGACCTCGTACGCCTGGGAGACCTCTCCGCGCCGAACCTCAAGACGCAGAACCGTCCCGACGGGCTGCGTGAAAATCGGGTCGTTGGGATCATCCGATGGTTTTGCCCCGTCGATCGTGAGGATGCGGTCTCCCGGCCTCAGGCCCGCGGCTTCCGCAGGGCTGCCCGGAAACACCGTCTTGATCTCATCCGAGTCGTGGTTGTAGTCGACGATCATTCCGGTGCGATTGAAGATTGCAGGCGTCTCCCATGACGGAGTCTTCTCGAGATACATGACGGCGTGCTTGCAATCGACCGTAACGATGAAACGCTTCAGGATATCTTGACCGATGTTGCCGGCGAGCTGGTCATTAAAAGTGTCGTTTGCGGTTTGCAAGCGAACGATGGAGCCTCTGATCTTTAGTTTGCCGATCTGCAAGCTGTTCAGGCGCACATACCATGCTGGAGGCGAATCGCCGCCGAAACCGCGGCCGTTGTATCCGCGATAGCGTGCGTCAAGCTTCTTCACAAGATCGTTCCGGGTAACAAAGACGGAGCTTAGAAACGTTCCAATCTCGTTGCCGGAATCCACCAGGAAGCGGCCTTCGAAACCGTCCACCGTTGCGTCCACATCGATACCATTGCCGCTGGTGTGCAGGTAGAGCGGAATCGCTTCGCCCTTGCCCGCATAGGAGAAGTGCCCACCGTCAAAGAAGGTGATTTCATTGCGCTCGAAATCCATAGTGACAGCCAGCATCTGCATCAACTCCCAGCCGACAGCCAGTTGCGGCGTGCCCGCGTCGGGGGGGATATCCAACACGTAAAACGTTTGGTTTCCAATGTTGAGGTCTCCGATGGTAAGCCTGTCGACGTGGACGGTCCTCGCCTTCACGCCGCCGCCAATCGCACCGAAGTCGATCGCCTTTTCGTCGACCCTGAGGCCAAGCTGTTGAGCGAAATTGGCGCTCATGACGTTCACGCCGCCAGTATCGAAGAGCGTGCGATAGGGCCCGTGGCCGTCGACCTTCATTTGGAAAATTAATCCGCCCTCAGCAGGGACGGTGACGTGCCAGCCCGCGGGGGAAGCCCCGGCAGTCGGAGCCTGTGCGACCACAGGTGAGATCGCGGGCAGGATGAAGGCAATGAAGAGAAGGCCCAGTCGCTTTGAACGCATGGCCAAAATAATACGCGACACAGTCCGTAGTCGAGTCTCCACGAAGTCAGCCTTTCGGCAAGTCGGCTCACACCGAGGATCGCGGTCCCTGGACTTCGCTCGAGCTTTACCCCGGCGCCAGCAAGCCTCGAAACAAATCTACTAGAGCAGGGGATGCGACACGATCGCGATCACAGCGATGATCAGCACCACGGCCGCGTCCACGGGTAAGATTCGAGACGTATCGAATTTCTGTTCTTTGTTCCTTCCGGCAATCTAGATATCTTTTGGCTCGAACAAAATATGAAGAGGAATCTTCTCACCCACCCTGTTTGAGCGTGCTCAGCGCGGCGAACGACCGGCGTAAGGGTTGCTTTCCTCAAAGCCAGCCTTCCCATGGCCTCATCTTCCCGCCAGGTACAGGTACGCCACCGACGTCAGCACCATGAACAGCGCTGCCCCAAACGTATAACGATCTTCAATCTTCATCCATAGCTCCCATGGCAGGCTGTCTATGGGAGATGTATCGGCGAAACCCTCGCAAAGATTAGCGAGCATGAAGCCGTCCTCAGGAGAACCGGTCGAAGTCCTCGCGCCCATGCACTGGCGCCAACCCCAGCAGGATCAGCCCAAGCACCAGCACCGTGCCCTCCACCCTCACCGACACCTTGTGCAGATGGTTGAAGTTCACCAGCGCCGGCGAATCGGCAGGCGCCTTGGTCACATCGCCGCCCAGCGCCACTCGGTCATTCTCCATCCGCCGAATCACCGAAAACTGCGAATACCCCGTCAGCACCAGCATCGCGATCACCAGCACCAGCTCCGCGCCGCGCACCGGGTGCGAGTCACGCTGCGTAGCCAGCAGCGCCAGCGTCAGCAGCAAATAGACAATCCCCGCCGTCAGTCCGATATGGTGCAGCGCCAGCAGCGACCCGCGTACCACCATCCCGGCGCTGTGCACATCGGGCAGCGTCGAAAACGCGACCGCCGCCACGAATCCGAAGAACACCATCCCACCTACCCAGATGGCCAGCGCGATCAATCGAGCGATACGAAAAACTAGCGTCATGGAGCCTCGTCGAGTTCGACCGATTATACCGTTGAGGTCGCCGCTGGCACACTGCCAGTCACAGCCGACCCCCGCTGCAGCGCGCGCCGCAGAATCAGCTCAATCGCCGCCTTGCTCTGCGCATACTCCGCCTCGCTCACGTGTCCCTGCAGCCGGTCAGTCTCGAGCCCGAACAGCTCTTCTTTCAGCACCTGCAGCAACTGCGCCTGATGTCCCGCAGCCGTCTGCGCAACCGGCAGGGAACTCGCAACCGCCCCACCAGCCATCGGCCTTACAACTTCCTGCGAAGCCGCAACGCCAGCCACCGGCGCAACCACCGGCTTCCTCAGCAGCACGCCAGCCGCCGCCACCAACAGCAATCCGAGCCCGCCCAGGATCCAATACTTGTACTTGGTCGACACCGGCTCATGCGTTCCATTTGGATCGAGCGGATTCCCCAGCCCCTTACCCGGAGCATCGTCCGCCGCCTCTCCCGCATTCCCGCCGCCCGCCGCCGCCGCCCCCGGCTGCCCCTGCGCACCCTGGTCCGAACCCTGCGTGTCCCGCGGCAACTGTCCCGCTCCCGAGATCGCAAAGGCCACCGCCTGCCCCGCTTTCAAATCGCGCTGCAGATACGTCGCTGCATTCGCGTCTCCATTCGCGGGAATAAACTTCCCATCCGTCGCGTCGAACTTGATGCTCTTCGGCAGGCTGACGGCGAACATGTCCGTCGGCCCAGCCATCTTCAAATTCATGTTCAGGCTTCCCGTGTACGGAATGTGATACGCAATCTCAATCTGCGTCTCGCCCGGCTTGATCGGGAACATCACGCTGTACAGCCCCTTCTCTGTCTGCGGCGCCAGTTCCTCAGCCGTCGGCATCCCGTTCGGCCCCTTGGCCGCCGTCGCCTCCACCACCGCACCCGCCGGCAGATACACATTGAACGGCGCCTTAGAGAACTGTGTCATCGCCGGCTTCGACGCATTCTTCACCACGAAGTCTTCCGTCACATTCAGCACCGCGCCGCTGGGATCCGTCTGCGCCCGCAGCATCAGCACCTCGGTCGTCACGCCCGCCACGCGCGCGCCCGCGCTGTACACATCCACATTCACCGGCGAGCCCTCCGTCGCCGGCTCGTAATACGACGCCCCGTCCAGCATCACCCGCAGCAGATACGGCCCTGCCGCCGGCGCAGCAATCGAAAAATTGCCCTTGGCATCGGTCGTCCCCGACGCCAGCTCCGTCATCCCCTGCTGCATCAGGGTAACTTTCGTCCCGGCGGCTGGCCGGCCAGTTGTGCGATTAGTCACCGTGCCGGTGATCGTAGCCGCCAGCGCGGCAACAGGAAGCAACATCAGGAGGGCGGAAAGGCTGCGGAAAATACGGTTATATGCGTACACAGGTAAAGGATACTTCAGTTGCCAAAACTCATTTGTGATTACCCGCACGTTCGGTCACTTGCGTCTCTGGCAAAATATTCTGCCGCCCAAGCCAAACAGTGACGCCTTACCCGCCCAGCGTCTCCATCTCGGTAACTACCTTCGCCGCCTCAGCCTCTAAATCCCCACGCTGCCGCGCATAGTCTTCCTCAGGAAACTTTCCCGCCTTGAACTCAAAGTTCAAGTCGCGCAGGTTGTCATACACCACATTCTTCCGCTCCCGCAGATAGTCCAGCCGCGTCTTCTCCACCGGCGCCACCACCCGCTCCTGCGGCCAGAAAACATATGCCAGGCACCCAATCACCAACACCACCAGCGGAAGCACCGTCACCAGATCCATCATCCCTCCAGACACTTTCTAGCCGAATCCTACGCCGCATGCCACACCGCGTCTGTGATTCTGGTTACGCCGTTTAGCCGGCCTTTCGCGTCCAAGGTATAGTCTATTCCCGTCGGCCCTCCGGCCAGCCGGACACGAAGAGAAGCCTGGGAGGAACCATCGTTTTGCCCCCGAAATCCCGCGCCGCCCGCACGCCGTTCCTGCCCGCGTTCCTGATCGTTCTCGCCGCACTCCTCCCGCTTCGCACCGCCGCCCAGCCCAATCTCCACACCGACCCCCTCAATCTCACGCCCCCCGTCCACCAGGCCCTCGAGCTCTTCTACAACCTCAACTTCGACGCCGCCCTCAAAATCCAGGAGCAGGTTGCTCGCCAGAATCCTAACAACCCCATGGCGTGGAACTACGTCCTCACGACCATCATCTTTCGCGAGCTCTATAACCAGGATCTCCTCGACACCACCTACTACGCACACAACAGCTTCCTCACCGTGAAGCGCGAAGTCACCGTATCCCAGGACGCGCGCAATCGCATCGAAGACCTCACCAACAAGGTCCAGCACCTCACCGACGACGAGCTCGCCGCCAACCCCAACGACGCCAACGCGCTCTTCGCCCGCGGCTACGCCAAGGGCATGCACGCCGTCTTCATCACCCTCGTCGATCACTCCTTCGCCGCCGCCGCCCGCCAGGGCTACTCCGCCCGCAACGACTCCGAAGCCGCCCTCAAAATCGATCCCCAGTACGCCGACGCCTGGATGGCCATCGGCATCCAGCGCTTCGCCGTCGCCAGCCTTCCCAAATGGCTTCGCTTCGTCGTCGGCATCATGGGCGTCGGCGGCAATAAGCAGGAGGGCCTCGCCGACCTCCGCAAGTCCGCCGCCATGGGCACCGTCACCCCCATCGAATCCCGCACCATCCTCTCCCTCTTCCTCCGCCACGACGGCCAGTACCCCGCAGCCCTCGAAGTCGAACGCGGCCTCCAGAAGCAGTACCCCCACAACTACATCTTCTGCCTCGAAGTCGCGAACCTCCTCAAGGACGAAGGCCACGGCCTCGACGCCATCGCCCAGTACAAGCTCGTTATCGACGACGCCAACAAGCCCGGCTACTTCACCAAACCCCGCCTCGAGCTAGCCTGGTTCGGCCTCGCCGACACCCAGCGCGGCTACAACATGATCAAGGACGCCGCCTACGGCTACACCCAGGCCGCCCAGCAGCCCGACTCCAGCGACTGGCTCCGCAAGCGCGCCCTCCTGGCCGCCGGCCAGATGTACGACCTCCTCCACCAGCGCCAGGACGCCATCCACATGTACCAGCAGGTGCTGACCCCAGGCGGCGACCAGACCCAGTCCGACGCCGCCCACAAGTATCTCCAAACCCCCTTCCAGGGCAGGTAGCAGCGCGGTCACCGACTCGTACAACTTGTCAGCCGGCCACGTACCCTCCCCATCAGTCAGACAGATCCTCGGCTAGCCACATAGTTTCTGAGCCAGCCACTAGCCTTCGTCATCCTGAACGCAGTGAAGGACCCTGTAGTTGTCTTTGCGGCTGCGCTTGCAATCGTGCCGCAGGTTCCTGGCTTACCGAACGAGCAATATCCGCCGCTCGTCCCCGCTCTCGACCACGATTCGCTCATCCAGCGAGCTGTCCATATCGCTGACCACGTATACCGTCGTACCAATCTGCGTTGCAACATCGACACAGACGCCAACAGGCAGCTCAAGAAGATCACCAGACTTCAGCCGGACCTGGCGACGTTTGCCGGACATGTTAATAAGACTCACCCGCACCGCTCGGCCAATCGCAGACACGCTTTGCGCAGTATGAGTGTTGGATGGTGCTGCAATCGCAGCACCGCAGGGAAGAAGCGAGACAAGCAAAAGTGCAAGAGTACCCATGGCAGCTCTCCGGAAGTGAAGTTCCGAGAGACCCTCTGCCATGGTTCAGAGACCCTCAACGTACGCCCTATGACTATCCCCATCTCTGAAAGTTTCAACTCTCACGACCAGGATTCAAGAAGGCGCACCGCGGCTAACGCTCAAGCCTCAGCTGCAGGAACGACTCTCGAAGAGGCGCGGCTTCAGCCGTGCCATCACCCACCCATCCCCGAAACGGCTTTAGCCGCTGGGGTAAGCTCGGCCACCTATGGCTATCCCAACCAGGGAAACAAGCCCCGGAACCTTCTTCGTCACACCTCACCCCAACAAGCATCACCCTCGAGCGCTCCATCCAGCGCATCAAAGGAGGCTTCTCCCACCGCCTCGCATCCAAACTCCGCATCTGGCAGCGAGGCTCAACCGACCGCCGGATGCGCGACCGAGAGGACGGCTTAACTCACCGCAGCTATATCCACCACAACCTCGTACGGGCAAATCTCTGCTAACTCCGCGAGGATTACCCGCATTCCTCCGCCAACCGCCCATCTCTCCACCCTCCGAAATAAATTCATCGAAAACAGCCCAAATTCCACATGTCAACCCCCTAAAAACGCCCAATGGTTCCAAACCCCGCGCCACGACTGGCGATTTCACTTCCCAGAGCTTGGCATAGTTACCCCACCCAACTTGCTACACTTGAACTAGACCCCAAATTCAAACGCTGCACCGGCGATAACCGGCTTCAGCTTTCACATTTAAGCCCTAACCCCAATAGAAAGAATATGATACCCGTAACCCATTTAGAATGAGCCGTTTGAAAGCAGTCTGCACCCATTAACTGCCTCATTCCAAACGACTTGACTACAGCAAAAGTGAAAGCTGGGGGGGAGGGGGGTCAACCGTCCTGTCGCGTACCAAGGGGGATACTTTGCCCCTTAACCCTCTTCAATACAATCACTTACGCAAGAAAAACGCTCCTGAGACGGGGATACTTTGCCCCTTAACCCTCCTACAGAGAGCGGTTTACGAGCCAAAATCGCTCCCGGAGGGGGGAGGGGGTACCCCTGCCGGACGCAGGGGAACCAAGCCACAATCCTCTGCGTAAGACACATCAAGCACCAGCAGGAGGCACGAGATGAACTGCACCGCATGTGGCAAAGACCTAACCTTCGGATCAAGATTCTGCAGCAACTGCGGCCACGCCGTTCCGCCTCCGCCCTCAGCGCCTCCCTACACGTATCCTCGGCGCATTGTGCGCCCGCACTACGGACGCATGCTCGGCGGCGTCTGCGCCGGCATCGCCCAGCACTTCGGCTGGGACGTAGCGCTGGTCCGCGTCCTGCTCGTGGTGCTCGTAGTCTTCGGTTGCGGCACGCCAATCCTCGCCTACCTCATCGCCTGGATCGTCATCCCCAACGAACCCTACTCGTTCCCCAGCGACCCCTACGCCCAAACCTACGCGCCGCCAGCTGCTCCTCCCCCAGTCCCCACCAGCGGCCCCACGGCCTGAAGCAGGCACTCCCAAACCATCAGGCCTTCGCCTTTTCGGACCACGGAGAACGGACAACGGAGAACGCGATTACGATGGGTAAGTGAGCACGTCCACTTCGCCTCGCCCGTTCGTCTACGCTGACAACCGCCTCACCTGCTCCGGCGCTGATCTCTCCGAGCTAGCCGAAACCTTCGGCACACCGCTCTACGTTTACTCGGCCGACGCCATCCGCGAGCGCCTCGGCATGCTCCAGTCAGCCTTCGCAGCGGTGCCCAACACGCTCTGCTACGCAGTCAAGGCGAATCCTGCGCTGGCCATCCTCAAGCTGCTCGCCGAGCAAGGCTGCGGATTCGACATCGTCTCCGGCGGTGAGCTCGAGCGGGTCCGCCGCGCCGCGCCCGGAGCGCTCGCCCGCGTCGTCTTCTCAGGCGTCGGCAAGCAGGTCTGGGAGATGGACGCAGCCCTCAGCGCAGACATCCTCCTCTTCAACGTAGAGAGCGAAGCCGAGCTCGAGCTCCTCAGCCAGCGCGCCCGCGCCGCCGGCAAGACAGCCAGGATCGCCCTCCGCGTCAACCCGGACGTCTTCGCCGAGACGCACCCGTACATCTCGACCGGCCTGCGCGAGCACAAGTTCGGCATCGCCATCGAGCGCGCCCGCGAAGTCTACCGCCGAGCCTCTCAGCTCCCGAACATCGAGCCCGCAGGCGTAAGCGTCCACATCGGCTCCCAGATCCGCGCCGTCGAGCCCTTCGCCCAGTCGCTCCTCCGCGTCCGAGCCTTGGTGGAAGAGCTTCGGTCGGACGGCAATGACATCCGCTACGTAGACGCCGGAGGAGGCTTCGGCATCGAGTACGGCAGCGCAGCCTTCGACCCCGCAGCCAGCGTCACCGCCTACGCCGCAGCGATCGGCAGCGCGCTCGACGGCCTCAACGCTCACCTGCTCCTCGAGCCCGGCCGCTTCCTCGTCGCCCAGGCCGGAGCGCTGCTCACCCGCGTCCTCTACACCAAGCAGAACGGCAAGAAGCACTTCGTCATCACCGACGCAGCCATGAACGACCTCATCCGCCCAGCCCTCTACCAGGCCCACCACGAGATCCTCCCCGTGATTGCCGACAACCGTCCGCCGCAGACCGCCGACATCGTAGGCCCCGTCTGCGAGACCGGAGACTTCTTCGCCCGCGACCGTGAGACCCCCGAGCTCCGCGCCGGAGACCTCGCCGTCCTGCTCGACGCCGGAGCTTACGGCATGTCCCTCGCCTCCCACTACAACACCCGTGTCAACCCAGCCGAGGTCCTCATCGACCACGGCCAGGCCCGCCTCATCCGCAAGCGGGAGACACTTGACAACCTCCTCGCCCCAGAGCTCCTCTAGTGTTCCAGCGCACCCCGGCCCCACCCCTCTGCGTGCTACAATTTTCTTCGACGAAGATGCGCAGCAAGCGCTGTTTATGGCCTGTTTTCGCATACATACGATACTCAAAGCAGCAGAGGTTCACACATGTCCGGCCACTCAAAATGGGCGACAATCAAGCACAAGAAGGGCGCGCTGGACGCCAAGCGCGGCAAGATCTTTACCCGCCTGATCAAGGAAATCACCATCGCGGCCAAAGGCGGCGGAGGAGATCCGGATGGCAACCCGCGCCTGCGCGGAGCCATTGCGGCTGCCAAGGCCGAGAACATGCCGGCTGACAACATCAAGCGCGCCATCCAGAAGGGAACTGGCGAGCTCGAAGGCGCAAACTATGAGGAGATCACCTTCGAAGGCTACGGTCCCGGAGGCGTCGCAGTCATCGTAGAGACCATGACCGACAACCGCAATCGCGCGGTCTCCGAAATTCGCCACGCCTTCTCCAAGAACGGCGGAAACCTCGGCGAAACCGGCTCAGTCGGCTACATGTTCTCCAAGAAGGGCGTAATCGTCGTCGCGAAGTCTGAAGCTGATGAGGACAAGCTCACCGAGATCGTCCTCGACGCCGGAGCCGAAGATCTCTCCGACGAAGGCGACAGCTGGGAGATCACAACCTCGCCCAAGGACTTCGAGGCGGTGTCGAATGCGATCAAGGCCGCGAAGATTCCAACCGAGGTTGCCGAAGTGACGATGGTCGCTTCAACCTACACCAAGCTTGAGGGATCCGCAGCCGCGGCGATGATGCGACTGCTGGATGTCATCGAAGACCTGGATGATACCCAGAACGTCTACTCCAACTTCGATATGGACGAAGAGTCAGTTCCGGCCTAACCGAAGAAAACAGGACCAAACCGAGAGATGCGAAAGCCGCCACTCGATGGCGGCTTTCGATTGTGAGGACGATGCGGATGATGCGGATACGAATCCTGTGCGGAATGGCAGCTGTGACGTTGGTCGCTGCAAGCGCAGCCCTGATCGCGCAAACTCCCTTGGCCACAACACAGACCGACTCGCCGGTCGCAGCTGTCGCCAACTTGAGTGGTTGGGAATATGGCGCGCTCATCCAGGGCGGAGTCGGCCTGGAGCAACGCACAGACTTCAGCTTCTTCATGGTTGGCGGACACTTGGGGAAGGTTCTGACGCCGCAGCTAGGCTCAGGAAGCCTTCGCGGCAACATCGAGTACTCGGTCGAGGTCTTTCCCCTCTGGCAGTCGTACACGCCCAGGTTCCAGCGCATCAGCTGTGACGGAGCAACTCCGGATCCCGTCTGCAGCGAGCCCTACACAGTCGGTGGAACCTATACAGGCGTGAGCATCACACCGATCCAGGTGCGTTGGAACTTCACCCACGGCAAACGCTTCATGCCATGGGTTCAAGCCGCTGGCGGCGTGATCTGGACCAACCACAAATACCCAGCTGTAGGAGATCTCAATCCCGACGACCCAACCCAGACCGGCCCTGCATCCGACACCAGCGTGTGGAACTTCACGCCCCAGGGCGGAATCGGAGCGCATTACTTTCTGAAGCCGCGCCGTTCGGTGGACTTCAGCGTCAATGCGGTTCATATTTCCAGTGCAAGCCTTGGAGACAAGAATCCCGGCGTCAACGTCAGCTTGCAGATGTCGATTGGATACACATGGTGGAAGTAAGACGATGAGCAGTGAAACGCCAAACGGCAGCCCCAACACCGAAGGAATTGTAGAGTGCGTCCCCAACTTCTCTGAAGGCGCCGATCGGGAGAAGGTAAAGGAGATCGTCCGCGCGATGCGCGTCGACGGAGTGCATCTGCTGGACTATTCCCTGGATGCCGACCACAATCGTTCGGTAGTCACGATTGCCGGCTCGCCGGAAGCGGTCGTGGAAGCAGCCGTGCGTGGCGCAGGTAAGGCCGCCGAATTGATCGATCTGACCAAGCAAAGCGGCGCGCATCCACGCATCGGCGCGGCGGACGTGATTCCGTTCGTGCCGGTCAGCGGCGTTTCACTTGTGCAATGCGCCATGCTGGCAAGGCAAGCCGGCCTGGCGATCTGGCGGCGATTTGGCGTGCCGATTTATTTTTACGAAGCCGCTGCCTCGAGACCTGACAGGGTGAACCTGGAAGACGTTCGGCGGGGTCAATTCGAGGGTCTACGGAAAGAATCGCCGAAAGATACCCGTCGGCAACCGGATGTAGGCGGTCCGGAGCTCCATGCTACGGCGGGCGCGAGCGCTGTGGGGGCTCGTAAGTTTCTTATTGCCTACAACATATACCTGCCCGCAAGCGGTACGACCGAGGCGGTGAGCCTCGCGCGGTCCATTGCCAAGGAAATCCGCGCGTCAGGGGGAGGCTTGTTTGGCGTCAAGGCCATGGGCGTAATGGCGAATGGTCAAGCCCAGGTAAGCATGAACATCACGGATTTCCATAAAACGCCGATGACTCGAGTACACAGCGCCGTAACCGAGATAGCGGCTCGGCACGGCGTAGCGATTGCCGAAGGTGAGGTGATTGGACTTATTCCGGAGCTGGCCTATGAGCCGAATGCGGAATGGGTGCGTCAAACACTCCAGTTCGATCCGGAAGATAAGGTCTTGGAGCGGCGGCTGCGGCGTCCGTTGGAGTGGCCATAGCGCAACGGATTGATTTGCTAGACGCACCGATTTCAGTGAAGAATATAGCTTGCGCGGTAATGCGCAACTTTTCAGGGAGTTCTGACGTGAAGACCTTTAGGAATTGGCAGCACAGGACAGCGATTGCGGTGGTAGCGACGATGGCAATGGCGCCCATCGGACTACATGCTGCACAACTGAGCGGCGATGCTCGCGCCTCGATTCCGCGCGACGTACAGCAGATCATCGTGGTGGACTATCGCCAGATGCAGAACTCGCCGGCCGCGATGCAGTTGAAGGATCGGGTCTTGCCGCCGGAGTTGAAGCACCTGGAGACCTCGCTCAAGAATTCCGGCTTGCAGGTGGATCAGGACGCCGACACCCTCGCCTTCGCGGCGTTCCGAATGCCGGGAACGGGCGGCGAAGGGACAGGAACCCGTATTTTGGGTGTCGCTCAAGGCCAGTTCAACACCCAGGCAATCATGGCAAAGTTCGCCAAGGACAAGACCAAGGCGACCATGCTGCGGAACAATGCCATCTATCCGATGGGTTCCGGCGGGATGAGCGTCGCGTTCCTCAATCAGACCACAATGGTCTTTGGCGATCGTGAAGCGGTGCGTGCGGCTCTGGATGCCCGAGATGGGCTCCAGCCTAACTTCCTTCAAAACAATGAGATGATGGCCGAGATGCCCAGCGTCGATTCGCAGGCGGTCTGGAGTATTTTGGACCAGAAGGGCACCCAAACCATGATGAAGAGCGTATTGGGAGCCGCCGCTGGCTTGGCGGACTACGATACGGTCAAGAATCGCATGAAGGACGCTAGCTACACGATGGACTTCAGCAATGGCGTTCGCTTCAATATGACCGTCGATATGTCAGACACGATTACCGCGGCTACCGCGGCGACGATCATGAAGGGCGTTGCGCTGATGAAGAAGTCATCCGGATCTGCTCAGGAAAAGGCGGCGGTGGATGATACGACCATCGACTCCAACGCAGGTGTGTTGTCGGTGGCGTATTCTTCATCGGATAGTCAGTTCGCAGGTCTGCTATCGTCCCCGCTGTTTCAGCAAGTGGTGGTCAAGTAGCTGATAATCAATGATTTGCATAGAGAACGGGTAGTCAGATGGCCACCCGTTCTTTCTGTATTTCGTATGCAACTACTGGCCCGAAAGCTTAGCCGAGGCCTTGACCTCGATATTCGGCAGTTTTCCAGAGGCGAGGCAGCGCTCCATAACTGCAGCGCGAAGGCGGTTCGAAAGCTCTTCGGGAAACTCATAGGTGGCCGCGCCACGGTAGACGTCGATGGTCTTCCGTGTGGTGTCCACGACTACTTCACAGTGGTGACAGGTTCCCAGGTGTGCTTTGACTTCGGTTAAGAGAGCGGGGTCGATCTGTCCGTCGAAGTAGTCGGTGAGTTTGGCGAGAAATTCCGTGCAGTTCACTTTGAGGCCTCGTTGTTTTGCCGAAAGTAACGGCTGAGACGTTCGCGTAACTGCAGGCGCGCCCGTAGCAGTCGGGACTTGACGGCCGGCACGCTCAGTCCAAGCGCGGCGGCTGTCTCTTCAGTCGACAAGTTTTCGATGTCGCGAAGAGTGAAAACGGTTCGAAAACCTGGCGGAAGACCTGCAATTGTCTTCCGGAGAATCTCCGCGAGCTCGGCTTGGGAGTAATTTTGCTCCGGATTGGGACGCCACTCCGCGAAATCCCGGGGGATCGAGCCCTCGTCCGTTTCGACATCCTGGTCCATGGAAACGGTTTTCGAGGTCTTGCGCTTGCGTAGTCGCATCAAGCTTTCGTTGACGGCAATCCGCACCAGCCAGGTCGAAAACTTCGAATTTCCTTGAAACTGATCGAGCTTCTGGAAGGCCTTGAAGAAGACATCCTGAGTAATGTCTTCAGCGTCCTCGCGGTTCTGGGTAATGTGCTGCGCGGTACGAAAAATCTGACGCTCATATTGCCGAACCAGCTGCTCGAATGCAGCGGTATCCCCCGCCTTTGCGCGCTCCACCAGCGCAATATCGGGATGTGCCTCGGGCTGCGAGTCGGCTCCAATGACTTCGTCGAAGCCATTGTGAGGATCGCGGGCGATGGTTGAGGTCTCAACTGCCATAGGTAGCACCAGTTTACAGGAGGACGTTTCTTCGTGGCTGCGGTCAGTCATAGTTATCTTCAGTGGTTCCCTGGATCAGACGTATGTGGAAGCATGATCGGCTTGATCGACTTAGAGTTAAGTTGGGTGGATTTGGAATGAACAGGCTGGGCTCGATATGGATCATTGTGATGGCCTTGGGGATTGCGCTGGCCCCGGGAATGGCGGGCGCACAGAGCACGACCCCAAAACCCTCCACGTCGACTTCCGCAAAGAGTAGGAAAAAGGCAGCGCACACCACGCATGAAAAAAAAGAGACTTCGGGGAAACGTAGTTATGCCTCAGGCAAAGGGACATCCGCGACGCGTCGGGTTTCTGGCGAACGCTCTGGGTCTCATCGCGAGTCCACCAAAGGGTCTAAATCAGCACACAAACCATCTGTGCGGGGTCACGGACGTGAGGCTGCGAGAAGCAGTCATCTCCCGGAGCCAACCGCTGAGAGTCGCCGACTAAACAGTGCATTCATCGCTTCCTCGCAGTTGCGGCCTATGGCTCAACAGTTGGTGACGGAGCGGAGTCCGGCTGCGTATGCCGGTGTCCTGGCGTATGCGGCGTCGCATCCGGGAGAAGCGGCTGCATCCGCGGAGCTGGCGATCGGGCATGCGTACATGCTGGATCGCCGCTATGCAGATGCGGAGAATGCATTCCGGCAGGCAAGTGTCCATGGCGTTGCGCTGGACGACTATGCGAACTACCTGCAGGCGCAGGCGGCCGTCGAGGGTAATCGTCCACAAAACGCCATCACGCTGTTGAATCACTTTTCCGATCACCATCCAAACAGCGTGTTCGATAGCTCTGCGCCAGTGCTTCTCGCAAATGCCTATTTAGCAAGTAACGATCCCAATGGCGCTCTTCGAGTCTTGCAGCCGCTCCTGGGAAGCCCGGCCGCCAACCTGGTAGATTTCCGTTTCACGCTTGCCAAGGCGTATCAGGCGAGCGGCGATTCTCAGAAGTCTGCCAACCTGTATCGAGGTATCTATCTGGGTGATCCGCTTAGCCCCGAGGCTCTATCTGCCAAGGTGCAACTCCTGCTGATGAATGCGCCGCTTTCTGCAGCGGAGCGCAAGCAGCACGCCGATGCTCTGTTCAATGCGAAGCAATATGCCATGGCGGAGGATGAATATCGTGCGTTGCAAAAAAACACTAATGAGCTAAGTCAATCTGATCGCGATGCCTTGGAGATTTATGCGGCGGTGTGCGATTTGCACCTCAAGAAGCTCAGTCGATCCGAGGTCGAGCATCTTCCTGTGACCGGAGATGACAGCGCCGCTTTGAAGATGTATCTCCAGTCAGAGTTGGCTCGGGACATGGGAAACACGGATCAGCATGATGCCTTCGTTCAGCAGTTGATGGCACAGTATCCTCACAGTCGCTGGTTGGAAGAGGCGCTCTATTCCGGCGGCAATATGTATTTGATTCGCCAGGATGATCCTAAAGCGATCGACGACTATCTAGCGCTTGTACAGCACTTCCCGAACAGCATCTATGCGCCGAATTCGCATTGGCACGCGGCGTGGCTTTGTTATCGTCAGCGGAGATATCCGGATGCGGCACGTCTCATGGACGAACAGATCACGCAATATCCGGCCGGCAATCAGATTCCAGGAGCTCTCTATTGGCGCGCGCGGCTGTATGAAGATGTGGAGCACAACTATGGGCAGGCGCTGAACTACTATAAACAGCTGAATACGAGTTTTGTGAACAGCTACTATGCGATCCTTGCGCGTGAGCGGATCGCGCAACTCGGGTCTCGCCCCGAAGTTCCACCTGCGCCTGCCCTGGCCTCAGTACCTTTGGTCAATGACCCTGAGCTTACGGATGTGCTGCCCGAGAATGATATTCACTTGATCAAGGCGAGACTGTTAGCGAACGCGGCGCTGAACGAATACATTCGCCCAGAGATTCAGCTAAGCGAAACGTCGAGCGAATGGGGAGCGTTTGCCGAGGCTCAGATCTACCAGAGCTTTGGCGAAGATGCTCGTGCACTGCAAGCCATGAAGCGCAGCAAAATTCCGTTTCTCTCGCTCCAGGTAAAGGATGTGCCGATGGCGTATTGGCAATTGCTGCTCCCTCGTCCCTACTGGGCAACACTCGAGAACGATGCGAGAGCCAATGGTCTTGATCCTTATCTTGTGGCCGCGCTCATTCGACAGGAATCGGAGTTCAATCCCGGCGCGGTTAGCCGAGCGAATGCTTATGGCCTGATGCAACTGCTTCCCTCCGTGGGGAAAGAGATTTGGAAAAAGGACGGTCAGCGCCACTTCAAAACAAATGACCTGCTGGACCCGGTCATCAACCTGCAGCTAGGAACGCAGGACCTACGTAAATCGATCGATCGTTATGGCGGTCAGGTTGACTATGCCCTGGCTGCATATAACGCTGGGGATTCTCCGGTGCATCAGTGGATGTCGGTGAACAACTACAAGGATGTTCCGGAATGGGTGGAGTCGATCCCTTACACTGAGACGCGGGAATACGTGCAGGCGATTGTGCGGAATCGCGAGCTGTATCGTGCGGTGTATAGCGGACACTGATTGGTGCGGATCATGCGTTTAGGATCATTCGTGGCGGAGTGCCACAACTGGGTCCATATTCGCGGCGCGAATCGCAGGTAGAAGGCCAGACACTACGCCGACCAGTCCAAGAATGATGAAGGATGCGAGCATGATTCCGAACGATGCGCGCAGAATGATGTCTCCATCATGGTTTGCGGTTTGATACATGGCAGAATACAGTGGCATCGGAGGAACTAGATAGGTTGTCACGATGGACACGATCACTCCGGCGACGCCCGCGAGAAACGTGAGAACGAAGCTTTCAAGCAGGAACTGCGCAAGAATGTCGCGCGGGCGGGCGCCAAGCGCCTTCATCAAACCGATTTCGCGGGTGCGTTCCGTGACAGAGACGAGCATGATGTTCATCACGCCGACGCCGCCGACAGCAAGAGTCATCGCGCCGATAATGCCGAGAAGGACCTCGAGGGCAAATGAGAACGCAACAAGTTGTTTGCCGTCCTCGATTGTGTCCCAGGCATTGACGGCCTTTTCGTCCAGGGGATTGAAATGATGACGCTGGGCCAGTACGGTTCGGACCGCCTGCAGGGCGCGAAGATGCAACGCGGCGGTTGAGGGCTGGAACACGATTGAATCGGGGTCTCGCTGCTGGCGGAGAGTCCGCATTGTTTCAAACGGTACGAAGATATTCTCGTTATCCGGACCGTTGTTCGACGAGTCCTGAATTTTATTTCGAAGGACCCCGATGACGGTGAAGGGTTGCCCTTCGACCTGTACGACCTGACCGACAGGCGGATATCCATTGAACAACTTCTGCGCCGCATGGGCTCCGAAGATGATGACCTGGCGATGCTGGCTGAAGTCGTCGGCTTCGAAGTATCGGCCTTGATCAATATCCAGGCGCCGCATTTGACCGTACGGAAGGTCAACGGCTTTGGAGGAAATAGCCACGACTTTGGGCCCGTACTTGACGCTGAATGTGTCATCCGTTTCACGCGAGACGGCACTGAGGAAGGGAAGTGAGTCGCGTACCGCTTCCATGTCTCCATCTTTGAGATGGATCTTCTGGCCGGAGCGCTGGCCGCCTGCCTGCATGGAGGTTTGCCCTCCCCAAACCATGATGACGTCATTGCCGAAGCCGAGGAACCCTTCCATTACCGCATTGCTCACGGCCTTACCGTAACTGAGGAGGAGGACTACGGTAACGAGTCCCCAAACGATTCCCAGCATCGTCAGTCCGGAGCGCAGGCGATTTCGTCGCAGAGACTCGACGGACTCGGTAAGGGCTTCACTTAGATTCATTGAAAGTCTCCTTGGCTAGTCAGTGCGGAGGCACTCGATGGGTGTAAGGTTCGCGGCGCGAAGCGCAGGATACGTGCCGGCTGTCACCGTGATGATTGCGAGCGTGACGAGCGACGAGATAATTGCAGTCGCTGAAATGACAGGGTGGGGAAGGAATTGGGGCAGCGGGAGCAGGCGCAATGTAACAATAATCCCAACGCCAAAGATCAGGCCGAGAGCACCACTCACCAGCGTTATGATGGCGGATTCGACGAGAAACTGACGACGAATATCAACCGCAGTTGCTCCAAGAGCTTTGCGTACGCCGATCTCGCGTGTTCGCTCGGAGACAGCGACCAGCATGATGTTCATGACGCCAATTCCGCCCAACGCCAGAGTGAGTAGAGCGACAGCGGCAAAGAAAATGGTCATCGCGCGAAAGATGTTGTCGGTGAATTGAGCTCCTTCTAGCGTGTCCCACACCCAGACTGCGTCGGTATCTTTGGGATCGAAATGATGCCGGTCAGCAATGATCTGCCGAACCTCATGGAGTGCAGCGACATGCAAGTCAGCAGAAACCGGTTGGACTACGATGTTGCTGACGATTCCCGGGAAGTCGCCCTTGTCGTCCGGTGGGAAATCTCGCTCCATCGCCGAGTAGGGGACGAAGAGCTGTGAATTGTCCGGACCCGATCCGTAACTGCCGTTCTGCTGCTTGCTGGCGAGGACGCCGATGACAATGTACGGATATCCGTTGATAGATAATGACTCACCAATTGCAGGCTTGCCAGGGAACAGTTGGCGATTGGATTCGGCGCCAAGAATGACGACACGCTTACCTTGGTCTTCATCGTCTGCGTCCATCAGTCGGCCCTGCTCGACATGGAGCGAGCGAAAGTCCTGGTAGTCTGGCCAAACGCCGCGAACCGCACGGCTGGCGGCATTCCAGGGACTGACTTCACTCACGGTTCGGCGGAGTTCGGGCGAGACGTGCTTCACCAGCGGCGCTCCGTCTCGGATAGCGATCGCGTCGTCAATGGTCAGCGTGACGTTCCGACCTGCCGCATAACCGCCGTAGGGCATCGCAGTCTTACCTCCGAAGCAAATGGCAATATCGGTGCCAATTGTCTTCAGTTGATTGCGTTGGTCGATACCGAAGCCGATTCCAAGCCCCACCAATAAAATCACCGAACTGATACCCCAGATGATCCCAAACATTGTGAGGAAGCTGCGAAGCTTCGTGGCCCACAGCGCGGAGATGGTTTGCTTGAAGATCTCAAAGATAGGCATAGTCGTAGTCAGCTGGAGTTGCCGCGGCTTTGAGGAGATACGTATGTAGATGAAGGATGGTTCCACGCGGACACATGTCAGCCAGGAACGAGATACGATAAGGGGAGACTTCAGCGCCCGGATGGTGAAATCGGCAGACACAGCGGACTTAAAATCCGCAGACCTTAACCGGTCGTGGGGGTTCAAGTCCCCCTCCGGGCACCAGTAAGTTCAGAACTTTGAAAGAGTTATCGAGAAAGATCAGACCAGAAACTGGACTGCCTTCAGAGACGTACCGATCACGCCGCTGCGCAGGCGTCGATCGCTTGCTGCTCCGTGGCGAAAACGCCGAAGAGGCTCAGGATTCCCACCATTTTGAAGGTCTTTGTCGCGAAAGAGGAAGGGTTGACGAGCTTGGTATCGCCCCCTACCTGTCGAGTGCGTCGAAGCGCATTGACGATTGCGCCGATGCCCGATGAATCGATGAAAGGCATCTGCTCCAAATCAAGAATGAGGTAGGTACAGCCATTTGAGAGCGCGGACTCAAGCGCAGCGTCAAACTCCGGGACATTGGAGGACTTGAGCTGACCCTTGATGCGAAGGGAGCAGGTATTTCCGCTTTGCTTGATGTCCAGATCCACGAAGTCTCCTGCAAGCTGGAAAGAATGATTTCACAACGGAGAGAGTGCTTGCTACACTCCGTCTACAGAGATTGACGCTTCAGGCTTGTTTCCGTCAAGCACCGGGTCCCCGATGTTACGTAGACGTTTGTTTGAAACCCTCCCATGTCAATGCTCAGTCGTCCCGCCCTCGAACTGACGAATGAACTGCTCACCGCCTCGGATTCCTCTGTTCGGGCGCGCTCGATAGCTGTTGCAGTGGTTGAATCGATCCCGGACAGCGCATCCCTGGTGCACCGGCTGGTTGAAGGGGAAGACGGACCGATGCTCTTGCCGGTGGGAATGGCGGGGCCTGTGTCCATGGGGGATCAGATGCTGTCGGCGACAAGCGACCTGGTGCTTGCACTCATGGCCGGACGTCAAGAGCCGTTGGTGTACTCCGGGGCCGAGGTGCCGCGGGAAGAGTATGCCCACGTGAACGTGGCGCGGTCAATTGCTTCACTAGCCTACGTGCCATTTTCCGTATCGGGAACGTTGGTTGGGTTGATTGAAGTGATGACGTTCTCGGACCGAATCAGCGCGGCCGACCGGGAACGGCTGGCCGAGATCATGACGTTGGCGGGCCCTGCAATTCTTTCGGCGGAGGAATTTGAGCGACAGCGACAAGATCTGCTGGATTCAGTGCACAGAATGACCCAGCTTTATGACCTGGAAAAGTCGTTGAATGCGACCCTGGAGCTGGAAGCGGTAACAGCAATGGTGCCGGCGAAGACGTCGGCGATGCTGGAGTGCCAGGCGATGCACCTTTGGCTTTTCGATGGGGACCAGCTTCGGTTGATGGCGGCCCACGGCGAAGATGCGACTGTAGAGGTGGGCGCGATCCAAGAACCGGAGGGCGGCTACGTAGCAGCGATGGCAGAGGATGGGGATCCACTGCTGATTAGTGATCCCGCTGATGCACGGTTAGCGCAGCGGAATGCGGTGCTGGAATCGATCCCCAGAGAGCAGCGGACCGAACGCGTCACCAATGCACTCGTCGTGCCTTTGATGCAGGGCGAATCAGAGATTGGAGTACTGGAAGCGGTAAACCGTGGTGGGGGAAAGGTTTTTGACGAGGACGATCAGTTTTTTCTGTCGGCAATGGCGGAGACGGTCAGCAACGCGCTAAAGAACGCCAGCCTAATGCATGCAGAGAGGAAGTTGGAGATCCTGGAGGCGCTCGTCCACGTCAGTTCGGAGATTACGTCGACACTAAGGCTGGACCGGCTGCTGCAGATCATCGTAAATAGCCCACAGAGCGTCCTCCCGTATGAGCTATGTGCCATTGCCCTCGACAGCCGAGGGAACCTGCAGCTTAAGGCGATATCTGGCATGGCCAATATTCCGATGGGGGATGCTCAGGTCGACAAGCTACAAACCTTGGTGCGGTGGCTAAGCACACAGGCCGCGGCGTTGCATGTTCGCCATACGGATCAGGATGCGGAGGAAATCGCGGAGGCGGTAGCGCGGTACTTCGAAGGCACCGGATATTGCGCCCTGTATGCCTTGCCGTTGGTCGACGACCAAGGACGCGTGGGGATGCTTCTGTATGCGGCTACGGACCGTGAGTTTCTCGACACCGCACAGACGGAGATGATTAAGATTCTGGCGGGTCAGGCCACCGTAGCGATTCGGAATGCTCTGCTCTATCGAGAAGTGCCTCTGATTGGATTGCTTGAGCCGCTGATGCATAAGAAGCGTCAGATTCTGCGGACCAGCAGGAGTCGGCGCCTGGTTTATGGCGGGGTGACGGCTGCGGCGCTCTTGTTCCTCGTGTTCTGTCCGCTACCAATGCGAGTATCGGGTGAGGTGACCGTGGAGCCGCAGCACATGGTGACGATCGCAGCGCCTGCTGACGGCAATGTGGAGGCTGTGGCTGTGCGGGAAGGTCAGCGCGTGGTCGCGGGACAACAACTGGGCACGATGAACGACTGGCAGTGGAAGGCGGATCTTGACACAGCGCAGGCAAAGTATGAGGCGGCACAGTTGGGTATGGAGGCAAGCCTGGCGGGTGGCTCGGCGCAGGCCGGTAACGCTAGAGCTCAGGTGGAATTCTTAAGGTCAGAGGTTGCGAGAGCACAGAGTCGAGTCGATACCGCAGAGTTGCGGTCGCCGATCGATGGCATCGTGGCGACGCCTGCGCTGCAAAGTGCTGCAGGAGAGCACCTGAATGCCGGAGATTCATTTGCGAAGGTGCTGGACCTGTCATCGGTGATGATGGATATTTCGATCGCGCAAAGCGACGTCGATCTGGTGCGACCGGGAGATAAAGCCGTTATCAAACTGGACAGCTATCCCCAACGGACATGGCGAGGAGAGGTGAACATTGTTAGTCCGCTTGCGCAGACTGTGAATGATGGACGCACGTTTGCGGCCCGAGTTCCAGTGGGGAACGGGGAAGCCATCTTTCGCGCTGGGATGAGTGGACGTGGGAAGATCTTCGTTGGTTATCGGTCGGCAGGGTATGTGCTTCTTCGCAAGCCCGCGCTGTGGGCGTGGCAGAAGTTATGGAACTGGATAGGTTGGTGATGGGATGAATCACTCCTGTTTGTTGCGACGGTCGGTGAGTATGTGGGCAGGTGCAGCTTTGTCCTTACTGACAGCTGCAACACTGTGCGGCTGTGATCCGCGACCGGCGACTCCGCCAGTGGTGGCGGCTAGCGTGACGACGGCGTCCGAACCCCCGCCAATGCCTGTTGCACCACCGCCTGTGAAAACATTCGCTACCTCTGGACCGCTCGTTGCCGAACAGCAAGCTGACATTGCTGCGCAACGAGATGGGCGGGTGGTCCAGGTCGCGGTGGATATTGGAGATCATGTGCGCAAGGGCCAACTCATGGCGCTGCTGGATGATCGTGTGCTCCGTGCGTTATGCGATGAGCAGAAGTCGCAGGTGACGTCACTGCAGGCGCAAGTGAGAGAGTGGCAGTCACAGCAGCAAGTGGATGAAGCTGATCTGCGGCGCGCAGATGCGCTGAGGTCCGATCGGATTCTCAGCGATGAGGATTGGGAACATGTGAAGTATAAGCTGGAGGAGACCGTGTCGGAAGTAGCACGGTATAAGGCGGACGAGGCTGGTGCTGAGGCCAAGTTGCAGGCAGCCAATCTACAGCTGGCACAGTCACAAATTGTTGCACCGTTCGCTGGAGTTGTGGGGCGGAGATCCCTGCGCATGGCACAAGAGGTGAAGGCTGGCGATGTGCTGTTCTGGGTTACTGCGACTGCGCCCCTGCACGTCATGTTTACTGTGCCAGAGTCGGCCATGGGGGCTTTCGAGCGCGGATCTGGCCTGGTGCTTACAACCGAGGACTATCCACAGCTAAGACAGGTAGGTCGAGTCTACCGCGTAAGCCCAGTTGTGGATCCTGCGAGCGGAAGCGTACAGGTGATCGGTGAAGTAATCGCACCATCGCCTCTACTGAAGCCAGGAATGACGATGCAGGTGCGGGCGGCGGCTGATAGCCCGAACGACGCGGTGGCGCGAGGGCGATGAATCTGAGCGAGGCGCTTGACGCTGCACTTCCGGAGATCCCGAAAGCGCAACTCTCGCGCACGCGTCCGCCCCGCCTTGATCCGGAGTTGGTGACACGCGAAGACATTCTGGACGGAGAGCCTGTCGTCGGAATCTTGCAACGTGGTAAGGGTAGCTTTTTTCGATTTCAACCAACCCAGTGGCATCTGGCGCAGTTGTTCGATGGAGCCCGCAGTTATGACGAGATAGCGCAGCGGTATAACGAGGAGCGAGGCGGAGCGCTTACCGCGCGCGAAGTGGAGGAGTTCGCGACGAGTCTGGATGAGGCTGGTTTCTGGTTCAAGACGCCGCAGGAAAGGAATCTGGCCTACAGCGCCCGGCTAAAAGCAGAACGGGGCCGGAAGGCTAGTCGCACATCGAAGATTAGTTTGGCGCACATTAGTTTTTCAGCGTGGGACCCGGATAAGTATCTGACCTGGCTTGATGGGCTGGCTGGGAAATTCATTTACAGCCGCTGGTGCGTGCTTGCAGTGGTGCTGCTGTTCTGCTTTGAAGGGGTGGTGTTCGTGGCGAATTGGAAGGACTTTGGGCCGGACATTCCGCTGTACTTCAACTTTACGCATAAAACGTTTGCGGATTTTGCGGAGTTTTGGTTGCTGCTGCTCGCGATGGGGTTCATTCATGAGTCGGCCCATGGGCTGACCTGCAAGCACTATGGCGGCGAGGTCCACAATATGGGGTTGATGTTTTTGTATCTGACTCCGTGTTTCTTTGTGGACGTAACGGAGAGTTGGGTTTCGGCGACGAAGATTCAGCGGCTGGCGACGATCATTGCAGGGATATGGATTGAGATGGTGCTATGTGGGATCGCGATGATTGTGTGGACGAACACGCAACCGAGTGCTTTCGTGCATGATCTGGCGTACAAGGTAATTTTGATTACCGGGTTGGCAGTGATCTTATTGAACCTGAATCCGTTGCTAAAGCTGGATGGGTATTACTTCTGGACGGAGGTTATTGGGATTCCAGATTTGAAGGAGCGGTCCACGAGCTTTGTTTCGGCGTGGTTTCAGAAAAGCGTGCTGCGGCTGTCCGTGGAGGTGCCTCCGGTTCCGCGGCGACGGGCTCCGCTGTTTATCGCGTATGCGGTGGTTTCGGGTGCATATAGCTACCTGATGTTGTTTGTTGTAGTGAGGTTTTCGTATAACGTGACGTCTAAGCTGATGGCGGAGTTTGCCTTGATTCCAGCGGGGGCGCTGGCAATTGCGATCTTCCGGTCGCGGCTGAAGTCGCTGTGGGACGTAGTGAAGCGATTCTGGACGGCGCATTTGAGTGGAGGGTTCTGGCTGCGGCCGCGGACATTCGTAATTGGTGGTGTGGCGCTGGTGCTGCTGTTTGTGCCGATGCTGCGTGATCGCGAGAGTGCTTACTTTGTTGTGGAAGCGGCGGATCCGGTGACGCTGCATGCGACGGTAAACGGGCGCGTGGATGCCGTGTATGCGCGGGAGGGCGAAGAGGTGCGAAGGGGAGAGCCGTTGTTGCGGATGTCAAGTATGGACGTGGTGGCGATGGGGTCGAGCGCACGGGAGTCGATGGGAGAGGCACACTATGATGCGTTCGCCGCGGAGCTTGCGGGAAAGTCGATTGGCACGGTGGCAGCGGGGGAGGCGGCGGCGCGGAGATCGCGAGTGCTAGCGGACGAAGCGGCTGATTCACTGGTGGTGCGCGCTACGGTGGATGGGCGGGTGCTGACGGCTAAGCCGGGGTCGCTGGTGGGGCAGAGGGTGGGGTCGGGTGAGGCGCTGCTGTCGCTGGCGGGTGCAGTGGGAGGTGAGGTGCAGCGCCGGGTGAGGGTGTTTATTCCAGCGGGGGAGATGAATCGGATCAGAGAGGGGGACGAAGTGGCGATCGCGCCCCCGGGAAGGTTTGCAGTCGTGAGAATCCCGCTGACGCTCGTGGAGGGTGAGGCAGCCTCGCTACCAGAGGGGTTGATTGCGCACCAGGAGTACAAGGGGATCGCGCTGCCGACGTTCTACGCGGCGCGGTTGACGCTGCCGCAGGGGAGTTCTTGGCTACCACTGGGAACGGCCGGTGTGGCCAAGGTGTTCGGAGCGAGACGAAGCCTGGCGGCAAGGGTAGTGGAGGTGGTGTTGGATGTGGTGTGGGCGCACGTCTGGTAGAGGTATATGGGAACGGCGGCCACCCTGGTTACTGTGGGCCGCCGTTGGAAGAAAGCTTATTGCGGACCCCGGCTATTAATTCAGCCTCGAGGCGGTGACCATTCTCGCCGCGGTGACCATTCGCGCCGCGGTCACCATTTTGCCGGCGGGAGTTGCAGTACTCTTGACGGACTTGGTGGCTTTGGTTGTGGTGGACTTGTTCGCGGAAGGCTTGGTGATGGATTTCTTGGAAACAGCCATGGGAATAACCTCGAGTTGAATTTGAAAATCCATGCTACGCCCTGACATATGGCATCCGACATGCCAAACTGTCGGGCCACTGACTAAATTTCTATGCAGTTGATAGTGCGTAACTTAAAGCAGGAGTGCGGCCTTATCGATCAAAGCGGTAATGCGGGCAGAGGTAAAAAATAAATCACCCATGGGTAAAAAATTCACCGGACGGTGAGGGACTAATTGAGGGAGTGTTTACGACAGAGGTACTTGATGCGCTGGCCGTCGAGGCGGAGGAGGCGGGCGGCGGCTGCCTTGTTGCCTTGGGTGCGGCGCAGAGCGGCGGAGAGCAGGGCGATCTCCATCTGCTCGATCTCAGCATCGAAGTCTGCGCCGGAGTCAGGAAGGAGTACAGCCTCGCTCGCAGCGAGGTTGGTGGCGAGTAGTCGGGAGGGTAGGTGAGTGGCCTGAATCTCTTCACCGCGTACGGTGATGACCAAACGCTGGATGAGGTTCTCCAACTCTCGAACATTGCCAGGCCAGTTGTGTTGTTCAAACGCTGACAGCGCGGTGTCGTCGATGTGCTTGGTCGGGAGGCCGTTGGCTATGCAGTGGGTCTGCAGAAAATGTTCGCACAAAAGGGGGATATCGCCGCGGCGTTCGCGAAGAGGCGGAAGCTGAATCGGCACTACGTGAATGCGATAGTAAAGATCCTCGCGGAAACGGCCGGTACGCGCCATTTCCTCGAGATTTTCGTTGGTCGCGCAGATCAAACGAAAATCTATCTTACGCAGTGCGCGCCCGCCGAGTCGTTGGACCATGTGGTCCTCGAGCACCCGGAGTAGTTTCGTTTGAAGGGACAAGGTGAGAGTTGCGATCTCATCGAGGAAAAGTGTGCCGCCATCAGCCAATTCAATCTGGCCGGGTCGGGCTTCGGTCGCACCTGTGAAAGCACCGCGCTCGCTGCCAAAGAGTTCCGACTCGATAAGATCCTGGGGCAGTGCAGCGCAGTTAAGGCGAATGTACGGCTTGTTTGCACGAGGGCTGAGAGCCACGATGGCGCGAGCAGCCAACTCTTTTCCCGTGCCGCTCTCGCCGCGGACCAGGACGTTGACGTTGCTTCCGGCGACTTGCTGGATGGCATCGTATACGGTACGCATCGGTTCGCTTCCACCGATGAAGTCTTGAAATCGGCTGTTCTCAAAGGCCTGCTGCCGCATGTGATTCCGTGCGGTTTCCTCGCTTCGTATGCGGAGAAGGTCAGCGAGTGCAAGTCGCAGCTCCGAGATGTCGACTGGCTTACGAAAATGCGCATCCGCACCTGCTTCGAGTGCTTGTTTCTCCACCGAGCGAGTCCGGGAGCGGCTCAGCGAGATGAGTACGAACTCGCTGTTGAGCCTGCGCAGTTCGTTGAGGACAGGAAGGCCTCCGTAGCTGCGCTCATCGTCGTTATCCCCAGTATCGATATCGAGCAGGACGGCCTGAACGTGGCTCTCCCGCGTCCATCGTGCAAGGTCCTCATAAGTCTCTCGTAGCACAATCTGGAACCACGGCATGAGTTCGGGACCCAGGTCTTGGACGAACTGATTGTCAACAGTGACAACGCATACAACGGGCAAGTGGGAGTGCTTTAACAGGGGAGATGCCTTGTCAACTGCCTTTCGTCGCGAGGCCATGGGCAATAGTAAACGAAAGATTGAACTTCTCAACCATTGGCTCCGCGTCAACCCATCTTCAAAGTGCCGCGATGCTATTCGATTTCTGGAATCTGCCCTGCGTTTGCATGGGCAAATATCACGGAAAGGATAATCGAATGGCATAGCCACCGTCGCATAAGAGCGAATGAGAGTTGAGATGAGGGGCGGGCGAGAATTCTTTGTCACGCCAACGGCAGAATCATTTAGGTTCTCTACCAAAAGCTGCTTCCGGGATTAGCGGAGAGCCAGTGGAAGCCAGTTTGAGATGGAGTTGGGGTGTTTTGACACTCAGGCCAATCGTGCCGGTTCTGCGCCGCTGGCTTTTGATTTGTCACTGTGGGTCGCCACTAAACCGTTCGTCATGGAACGCTTAGTGGCGGGGACGACGGGGCTCGAACCCGCGACCTCTGCCGTGACAGGGCAGCGCTCTAACCAACTGAGCTACGTCCCCACGAGTCTTTTCAGACACTTGGAATATGTCACATAGAATCAAGCGGTTCGCAGCTTTCGCTATTTTCGCTCGTTTCTACCTTGTCGCTGCTGTGGACTCAATTTTGGGCTTCTATAGACACCAAACAGACACCAAAACCAGCACCGCAACGACAAGATCAAGTCTATCAGAAGTGACCGTTTTGGTGTCCACGTTTCCCGGTCATTGAACAAAAGTTTCGTTCTCGCTTACATCCACTCCTTGCCAACACCTTCTGCTTTGAGAAGGTCTGCGACTCTCAGACGAATATCATCTCGTATAGCTCGAACCTCCTCCATCGGCAAGCCCTTTGGGTCTTTGAGCGGCCAATCATCGCGGCGCAGCCCCGGCACATAAGGGCACTTGTCTCCGCAGCCCATTGTGATGAGAAGTGCAGCTCCTCCGGCAAGTTCCTCGGTGAGCTTCTGAGGTTCCGCGCCGCTCAGGTCGATCCCTACCTCCCGCATCGCGGCCAGGACCTCTGGGTGTACCCGTAAGCCGGGTTCTGTCCCAGCCGAGATGGCCTCTGCCTTCGATCAGTCGGCAAGTTGGTTGTAGAAAGCTGCGGCCATTTGTGAGCGTCCGGCATTGTGAACGCAAGCGAAAATCACTTTTTGCATCGTGCTTCCTTTGACCTCTACTTCTTTCCAATACTGTCGAGTTCGTGCTGGAGCGCAAAGGTATCGAGAGTTGCAATCGGGAGACTGAGAAAGAGACTGATGCGCCGGTCCAGCGAAGCAAATGCCTGGCTGAAAGCTCGCTCAACTTCTTCCGTCGTACCAGACACCGCAGCGGGATCTGGGATGCCCCAATGCGCCGTCATGGGCTGGCCCGGCCAAAGAGGACACACCTCACGCGCTGCGTTGTCGCAGACGGTAAAAACGAAGTGCAGTGGGGGCGATTCAGGTTTGGAGAACTCGTCCCAAGACTTGCTACGTGCGTTCGCGGTACTCAATCCCGCCTTCTCGATCTGCTTTAGCGCCTCGGGCCGCACTTGCCCGGCCGGATGACTCCCCGCGCTGTAGGCCGTGAAGTGTTCACGGCCTTTCCGATTCATAATTGCTTCCGCCATGATAGAACGGGCGGAGTTGCCAGTGCAGAGGAACATGACGTTGTAGTGTGGCATCGCCTCTCCTACGCGCGGCACGACGGACCGCAACAGGCAGCGGCGGTTTTTGGCTTGACCGCATACACCTTCACGCTGGCGGCCGCTGCGTTGATGTCGTACTGCGAAAGTAGCGTCGTAAGCTCTTCGTGAAGCGATGGCGATGGGTTGGCGGCGGGAGCGCAGCAAGGCTCCTCCATGCTGGGTGAGCAGCAACCGGCTTGGTTCTCCACCTTGGCGTATGCGTTCAAGTCCGCGCCACTATCGACGATCTGGATGTGTTCGAGGCCAGCGGCACTTAGCCCTGAGCGGTAGTCGTCAATCAAGATGGCTCCGCCGATGCAGCCCACATAGGCTGCCATGCTCTTTGCGACAGCTTCCGGGAGTTCACCTTTGAGAGCGATATCGCTAACGGCCACTCGACCACCGGGTTTGAGAACGCGGGCGATCTCGCGAAAAACGGCGCGCTTGTCGGGAGCAAGATTGAGCACGCAGTTCGAGATGATGCAATCGACCGAAGAGTCCGGCAACGGAATCTGGTCGATGGTGGATTGATAAAACTCCACATTCGTATACCCGCCAGCCTCGGCGTTCGTCCGCGCTCTATCAATCATGGCTGGCGTCATGTCGATACCAATAGCGCGTCCCGAAGGGCCGACCATCTTGGACGCCAGAAATACGTCCAGTCCACCGCCGGAACCCAAATCGACGATGACCTCGCCCGCCCTAATGTGAGCGGTCGCGGTCGGATTGCCACAGGAAAGCCCCATATTGGCCCCGGCTGGAATTGAGGTCAATTCCTCGGCCGAGTAGCCAAAGGCTTCCGCAACTGCCTTTACGCCCGCATCGTCGTTGGAAAGGCTGCTTTCGGCGACCGACCCATACTTTGATCTGACTGAATCCAATACTTGCTCCACCATGATTCCCTCTGCAAAACATATTTGCTTTGGCGACTATATCTATTGCCAACACATTCGTCAATGCGTATAAGTAAGGTATGACAAGAAAAACACCACCGTTCAACATGGAACGCTTTTTTCAGGCGCTCGGAGACAATACACGGCTCCGGCTGCTCAACCTCATGGGCGACCAAGAGATATGTGTCTGTTACTTCGTCGAGATTCTGGGTGGACCCCAACCGAAGATTTCACGACATCTCGCATATCTCCGCAATGCGGGTATCGTTTCAGCTCGACGGGAGGGTAAATGGATGCACTACCGGATCGTCATGCCTCCAAACATTGGAGCAACGCAAGTTCTAAAGCAGACACTCGACTGGCTGAGGGACGAAAAGGCAATGCTGGCAGACAAAGCACGGCTTACAAAGGCTTGCTGCTCACCGGCAAAGTATGCCCTTCTCGAAGGCGCACCAGCGCCGATGACGGTTGGTTCGTCTTGTGAGGCGTGTTAATGTCGATTTCCGCGACTCAAGGCAGTGTGTGCGCTCCTGCCGCTAGAAAGAAGCTGTCGTTTCTTGATCGCTTCCTGACTCTGTGGATCATTCTTGCGATGGCGATTGGTGTGGCGATCGGACACTTTGTTCCGTCAACTTCTGGTCTCGTCAATCGCTTTCAGACGGGTACGACGAACATCCCGATAGCCATTGGCCTAATCATCATGATGTTCCCGCCGCTGGCGAAGGTTCGCTATGAAAAGCTCGGGGAGGTCTTCCGCAACAAACGCATACTTGGCCTGTCATTGGCTCAGAACTGGATTATCGGGCCAGTGCTGATGTTCCTCCTTGCGATTGTCTTTCTACGTGGCGAGCCCGCCTATATGCGCGGCCTGATCCTTATCGGCATAGCACGTTGCATTGCGATGGTCCTGGTGTGGAATGAATTGGCAGAGGGCGATACGGATTACGTCGCCGGCTTGGTTGCGATCAACAGTGTCTTTCAAGTCCTCTTCTACAGCGTTTACGCCTGGGCGTTTCTGACGGTCTTGCCGAAGTGGTTTGGACTTGAAGGCAGCGTTGTTCAGATCGGCATTGGTCAGATTGCGAAAAGCGTTGGTATCTATCTCGGTATTCCGTTCGCGGCGGGATTCATTATCCGATACATTCTCATCCGGCTTAAGGGTGAGGACTGGTATCGAACGAGCTTCATTCCTCGCATCAGCCCACTAACGCTGATTGCGCTGCTCTTCACCATCCTTGTGATGTTTTCACTCAAGGGGGACCTGATCGTGCGGCTACCTCTCGATGTCGTGAAGATCGCCGTTCCGCTTGTCATCTACTTTCTCATCATGTTCCTGGTGAGCTTTTGGATGGGCAAGAGACTGGGCGCGAACTACTCTCAGTCCGCGACGCTCTCCTTTACGGCTGCGGGCAACAACTTCGAGCTGGCAATTGCAGTGGCCGTTGCGGTCTTCGGTTTGAACTCGGGCGAAGCATTCGTTGGCGTTGTCGGGCCATTGATCGAGGTTCCGGCGCTCATCGGCTTGGTCAACGTCGCATTCTGGCTGCGTAAAAGATACTTCACGGAACCTCAGCCCGCATTTGAGGTGTCTTCGATTGACACACGCTCCTAGCCCATCTGTCGAAAACATTGCGATTACGACTATGCCTAAAGCGAGTTTGGCGGGCACTCCTAAGGCGTGCATAATGAGGGTTCGGCGTGGCGGACGTTTTCGATGCGAGGGTCTACGCGGTGTGCCTCCGTTTTGTCGGCTTCATACATAATCACCAGCTCCAAGAGAGATAGCAATTCGATGCTGACTCCCACGTTCGCCAGGCTTTCATCTTGCTACCCATTCACCAGCGCAAGGGTGTGAAGATCCTCTTGCTTCTGAGCCTCGTATACAGGGAGCGTGACCGTAAGTTGCGCCCCGCCTTCAGGACGATTTTTGGCTGTCACGCTTCCACCGTGAACACGGACAACTGCCTCGACAAAGGCAAGTCCAAGTCCGTGACCTCGCGATGCGCGTCCTTTGACTCTTCGCTCGAAGAGGTGACGACCAATCTCCGCATCGAAACCAGGGCCGTTGTCTTCCACAGTAAGCGTGGCCGTGTGATCGTCTACTCGAAGCGAGACACACACCAAGCATGAAGCGGGCAAATGTTTGAGTTCGTTATCGAGCAAGTTGGCGATGACGCGGTGGAGGAGAGCTGGGTCGGCCAACACTTTGATTGAGCCCGCGCTTCGAATTTGAACTCCGAGGCCCTTGTCACTCATGGACGGCTCGTAGAGGTCGATCATGCCTCTCACAAGCTCGTCGAGATCCACCTCGGTCCGCGAGAGCCGGAGTGCATCCGCTTTCGCCTCTGCCACGTCGAGGGAAGTGTTAAGAAATTCAGTCAGACGGTCAAGTTCGTCGATTGCGGAAGCGATTGACTCGGCGTGATCCGCCCTGACATCGCTAGCCAGAGCCGTCTCCAACTTTCCACGGATTGCAGTGAGGGGGCTTCTCAGGTCGTGTGCGAGGGAGTCTGTAATGGTGTGTAGTTGATGGACGGTGCTCTCGATTCTGTCGAGCATGTGATTCAGCGTGCGAGCCAGATGGCCGATCTCATCGTTCCCTCTTGTGTCGGGAACTCGGCTACTCAAATCGGATTGTCCGATGCGCGACGCTGCTTCCGTAATCTCGCTGACACGGCCTAACATTTTCCGCGTTGCGGAAAACACGATCACGAAGCCAAGCAAGACAATGGCAACGCAAAGGGTGAGAAACCGTACACGAAGATTTCTCAAGACATGAAGTTCGTCACGTTCAGATAATCCGAGATAGATATTGCTGCCATCCTCGGTGCGAACTGAGGCAACCCGGAATGGGACACCGAAACCCTCGACCCGTACATCGAAGGGTATGTCAGGTAGCACCCGAGTAGAGCGGATGGCAGCGAGGTTCGCAGTGCCATCTCCAGAGCCGACCCAAAGTTTAGCCGGTCCGCTGTCCGCAGCCTGAAGGAAAAAAACAGCGTCGTTCTCGTTGTCGGTGGATCGCTGACGGTTTGGAACCTCACGACTGGCAAGTTCTGCGACCTCCCCCACAACTCGGCGATAGAGCCGGTCTTTCGGAGTTCGTTCGGCTACGTCACCCAACACTTTGACTTCGCCCGAGAGCCATGCATCGCTTCGGCGCTGGATGTCATCTGCAACAAATCGGTGCAGCATCGCGAACACCAGCATCGTTCCGATGGCAAACGCCAAGCTTGCCCAGAGCGAGATACGCCATGCGGCGCTTCGCATGATTGGATTAGCTGCCTTTGAGGACATATCCGATACCTCTCAATGTCTTGATTAGCGGCTCGCGCCCTTCGCCATCAATCTTGCCGCGTAGGCGATAAATATGAACATCCACTACATTTGTGTCCGGCTGAATCCTCATCCCCCACACCTCAGTCAATAGCATCGAACGGGTCACGACCCTACCAGCATGGCGGCAGAGGTACTCCAGTAAGACGAATTCCTGCGGACTAAGGTTAAGGACTTCGTCGCCTCGGGTTGCTCTTCGCTTGAGGATGTCGAGTTCTAGGTCGTGAATTCGCAAGCGGGTCGCGTCTTCCGGCTGGGTTGAGTTGCGTCGGAGGAGATTACGCATCCTGGCAAGCAGTTCGGCTATGGCGAAGGGCTTCGTCAAGTAATCGTCTCCGCCGAGTTCCAGGCCCTTGACGCGGTCATCAACCGAACGCCTTGCGGAGAGAATAAGTACAGGACTGGTCACGCCCGACTTCCGCAGTTGGAGGATGAGATCAATGCCATCCTGGTCGGGCAATCCAAGATCGACAATCATGCCGTTATAAACGTGCTTCGCCGCAAGAACGGCGGCGGTATTGCCATCCTCCGCTGTGTGGACTTCGTAGCCTGCGCCGGTCAACGATTGCTTGACGAAGCTCTGAATCTCGAGTTCATCCTCAACCAACAGGAGTCGCATCATTCCATCCTATTGCCCTCCAATCGACCGCGTCTGCATTTTCGGTCTTTCGGAAAGAATCCTTCGAGAGGTCAAGCCTTTCCAGCAGTGACGATCTTTGGGCCTAAACTTGCGGCCAGTGGTTCCGATCTTATAGGAGTAGCAAGAACGTAGGACAAACGATGCCGGCCAGGAAAATCCCTCCCACCACGGCTTTGCGTCGCGCGTACTTCCAGGACATGAAGAGCCCCGTACACGTCGATATCATAAGAGCAAGAGCGGTGGCACCGAAGAATACCTTCATCGGTAGCGGATTGGGCACAAGCAACGCTGGTGCTCGCGCAGGAGACTTCGGCGGATCGGATTTAGACGGATCGGGCTTCGGTCCGTCGGTCTTCGCGCTCGCGGGCGGCGCTGCTCTAAGCGGTGGAAGGTAGAGTGTTCCCTTTTTGTGAAGCTGGGAAAGATGAACCAGAATCGCGGGAGGAGCGTAGGAACTTCCGCGACTGGTCTCATGCAGGCCGAAAATCTGGAGGGCTCCAGTGATAGCGAAGAAGAGTATTGTTGGCGCGAAGAAGACGCCAATGTAATTGTGCGTTAGGCGCAGGGTTTTTAGGCTGGACGCAGATGTCATTTTGGCTGTCGGTCTCACGGCACATCAGGGCTCAGCCCAAGCACGTTGGCGAAACTCAGAACCCGTTTCTATTGCGCATTTGGCTTACTGATGTGTAACGTAGCACGGCGCCATGCGACTTGCGTCAGCACGGCTGACAATAAGGCTATCCATGAACGAATCGTCATCCCCCAGTGCTCCCGGAGTGCTATCAAATGAAATAAGGCCTCGTCTCAAAGAGAAGCCGTTGAATTGGGACGACAGAGCCTGTTCTCTCAAGTTATCGACCGTCGCCGGACCGGTGTCTCTTTTTGAGGCCCAACTTCCTAAGACACCACGCAACATACAATCCCGATGATTCGGGCTGAGGGACCATTTCGCTTGACTACGTCTTACCTGAACCGCATTGCTACTGCCGTACCAGAGCACAATGTGCATGACGCCTTTGTCGTCTTCGCAGAGAAGATGCTTCTTGATCCCCGCCTGCAAGCGGTCTTCCGCCGTATGGCGAATCGTGCCGATATTAAGCATCGCTATTCATTTCTCAATCCCCAGAAAGATCCCGACCGATTCTCGGCATATAACGCGCATGAGTTCTATCGGCTAGGCAACTTTCCCAATACCGCGCGGCGCATGGAGCTATTCGAGCAAAGCGCTCCGCTGTTGATGCGGAAAGCAGTGGACCGGCTCGCGCTAAGTGAGGAAGAACGGGCAGGTATTACGCATGTTCTAGTGACCTGTTGCACGGGGCTTTATGCGCCGGGGCTGGATTTTGAGGTTGTCGAGCACCTTGGGCTTTCGACGGGCGTCGAGCGCACGATGGTCGGATTTATGGGATGCTATGCCGCGATCAACGCGCTCAAGATGGCGCGCCACATTGTGCGCTCCGAACCGGAGGCGGGTGTGCTGATGCTAAACCTTGAGCTGTGTACGCTGCACTTTCAGGAAACACAGGATTTGGAACAAGTGCTTTCCTTCCTCGTCTTTGCCGATGGAGCAGCAGCGAGCTTAATCACTGCTCGTGAGTACGGCTTGGCACTGGACAGTTTCAAAGCGGTAATGGTCCCAGATACACGCGATCTGATTACGTGGAAGATTCGCGGTTTAGGTTTCGACATGATGCTCTCGGGACAGGTACCGGGACAGTTGGGCCGCGCCCTGCGGGAGGGCGAACTGATGGCCGAGCGCGAGAATATTGACCTCTGGGCGGTGCATCCGGGTGGACGATCGATTCTGGATGCGGTGGAGAAGGGTCTGGAACTCCCGTCCGATGCTCTGGCGGCGTCACGCGAGGTGCTATCGTGCTTCGGAAATATGTCGTCGGCGACGATCATGTTTGTGTTGCAGAGAATCATGGAGCAAACGCAACCTGGTCAGCGTGGCTGTGCAATGTCATTTGGGCCGGGTCTAACAGCGGAGACAATGCGCTTCCATGTGGCCTAGCGCACAGATCGATTTGAGTCGGCGGGTCTCACCGAGCGAGTTGCCAGAGCTGATGGATGGTGACTGTAGCTATGAGGAATTCCGTGACTGCCTGGGCAGTCTGGAAACAGTTAATCGGTGGCTGCTAGGCTATCGTCCAACCTTGACCTGGCTGGAGCGGCTACCGCGCGGCTTGCGTGAGCCGATGCACATCGTTGATGTTGGCTGCGGCGGAGGCGATCTACTCCGCCAGATCGCCGCTTGGGCGCGGAGACGAGGCACTGCTGTGCGGTTAACGGGGATAGACTTGAATCCTTATGCGGCCCGTGCGGCTGCTGAATCTACACCAAAGGAGTTCGAGATCGAGTGGATCACCGGCAATGCTATGTTGTTTCAGCCAGAGAAGGGAATAGACATCGTTGTTAGTTCGCTGACGGCGCATCACCTGGAGGATGACGAGATCGTGGCGCTGTTGAGGTGGATGGAAGCGACCGCGCGGGAGGGTTGGTTTATCAATGACTTGGAACGAGCTGAATGGAGTTATCGGCTATTTGGTTGGGTGCGGTGGCATCCGATTGTGCGGCATGATGGGCCGGTATCTTTTCGTCGCGCCTTTCGGAAAGAAGATTGGTTACACCTGCTGGCCGCTGCTAAGATCCCGCGAGCGGCGGTGACGTTGGAGCATTGGCGGCCGGGACGTTTGTGCGTCGGGCACTGGAAGTGAGGTCAGTATTCTGAATCGTCTCGTCAGTCTAAGAGATATGGAGTCGGTCGCGCCTGTCGTCCTCGCGACGTACCTCATCACGTCTAATGGTCTGAGAGGAGAATGATGTCAACTTCCATGCTTCCAGCGCAGAGCCCCGCCGGTTCGAGATTCAAGATGATTCTCTGGGTCTCGCTTGGAATTACCGCCCTATTCGTTTTCATCACGTCAGAGGTTCTCCTTGTTACTGACTACCCTATGTACCATGCCTATCGCCTGCAAGTGATTGCCGACCGCGGGCTCCTCATCCCACACACGCTCTGCGGCACCTTTGCGCTGCTGGCCGGCCCTCTTCAGTTCTCGTCGCGTTTCCGGCAGCGCCACCTGAAACTCCATCGCGTTCTAGGGCGCCTGTACTTTGTCTCAGTCATTATTGGCGCCTTTACCGGGATCGCGCTTGCTGCCGGGCGTCCTGGCCTCCCAGGAACGTCCATGCAGGGTGCCGCCTGGATCGTCTGCACTGCCGCCGCAGTGATTGCCGCTCGTAACCGACAGATCGCAGTGCATCGCCAGTGGATGGCTCGCTCGTATGCGGTTACCTTCACCTTCGTCTCAAGTCGTGTGCTGAATCTAGTGCCTGCTTACTGGAGTCATCTTGGCGATGTACTGTCAGCGGTCGGCGTCATAGCTTTCACCTTGGCTTCAATCCTTTTGGTTGACATCGGCCTCAACTGGTACGAGCTCACAACTCGCCGTACCTGAGTGTCTGCAAAAAGCGCTATTTTCCGAAGCCGGTCCCCACCAGGTCTGAGCTGACTACAGGCCCGTAACCACCGAGCTGTCCGACAACTACTGCCACTGCAGGCTCCTCCCCCTCTAAGACCCACACCATCACATCTTTCGGTTGAAGGCCGAGCAGCCGCGCAAATACCCTCACAAAGCCATTCAGCTCGGGATGAATGCGAAACACTGTCGCCTTGAAAGTCAGTCCTCCCAATTGAACCGTCTGCTCGCTCTCAGGGGATATCAGGAGCGGAATCAACCGCCCGCCGCCGACTGGTGCCAGCATCCCCACGCGAAACGGCGTGGTATTGTGCGGCACGTTCAGCAGTAACGTCCCAACAAAGCCATTCGCCAGGTCATCCGGTAGGTCTATGTGCTTACTTTCGACTTGTATCTTGCCTTTCTTGTCTACTGCGCGACTAGACACCATGCCGGTAGCGGCTTCTATCGTAAAGTCGATGGGCTTTGCAAAGAACGGCCCTTTCTGTAGGTGATGGTAGCGAACTAACCGAAACGTACCTTGCTGCCGGTACGTCGTCGTTTCGTCGTCGATCGATCCATCCACAAAGTGATAGGTCAGGCGCATTGTCACTTCATCACCCTGGACGACCTGCCAAAACTCACCATTCGCGATGACCGTGCCGGCCTCGGAGCGCGCCACCATAAACCGATGCATCGGGTGTTGGATATGTTTCACTGCAACCGTCTCTGCTAGTGCTGCGGTGCCAAACATCATCACCACACAGGCGGCAACAAAGAAACTGCGTCGTTCCATCAAATGCCTCGTTCTGACGTTCAGCTTATGAGACGCAATACGCCACTGATCGAACCGACTCCTTACTCACCTCAAGATGACGATTCGTACAGAATGCCCCTTCAAACCGTTTTCGTGGACGTCTATCAGGTTAGATAGAAGTAGAGAATCTCGCTAATGGATAGATTGAACATCCAGTGAATCAGGAGCAATGCTTTGCAAGACGAAGTTCTCATCCTTGGTGGCGGAGTGGCAGGCTGTGCTGCTTCGATCGCGCTCGCTCGCAAGGGACGAAGTGTAACGCTGATTGAACGTGAGCCCACACCGCGCCATAAGGTGTGCGGGGAGTTTTTGAGCGGTGAGGCCCTTGAGGACCTGCATGCGCTCGGCATCGACGTGGCATCGCTTGGTGCTGTGACGCTCAATTACGTCCGCCTCGCCGCAGCAAGGCGCGCCGCGGAGGCCCCCTTGCCTTTTCCCGCGGCTTCACTCACGCGCAAAGCGCTGGATACGGCGCTCATCGCCGAAGCCATCGCGTCTGGAGTCCGCATCACGCGAGGTCGCAGTGTGCAGTCGCTCAGCCGCGCGGCAGGAAATCTCTGGCAAGTTACGCTCGACGACGGCACCACATACGAAGCTCCAACCGCCTTTCTCGCGACGGGTAAGCACGATCTGCGCGGCCACGGCCGCCCGAAGGACCCTCACCAATGGGTCGCCTTCAAGATGTATTACCGACTCTCTGCCGCCCAGACCGCTGACCTGGCGGACGCCTCCGAGTTGACGCTCTATTCCGGGGGCTACGGTGGTATCCAACCGGTGGAAGACGGCATTACGAATTTCTGCTGCGTAGTGCAACGGCGGTATTTTGCGCGTGCGGGGCTTCGCTGGGAGGGCCTACTTGCGAAGATGCAGCGAGACTGCCCCCACCTCGCGATGCGGCTTGGCAATGCAGAGCCACTGCTCGACAAACCGATCACCGTCACTCATATCCCGTACGGTTACCTCCGCCGCGCAACCGAGGATGGGCTCTACTGTATCGGCGATCAGGCGGCCGTCATCCCATCGTTCACCGGCGACGGCATATCCATAGCGCTACATACTGCCCGCCGCGCAACCGCTGCTTATCTCGCCGCAGAGTCCGCGCCGGTCTTTCAGCCAAAACTGCGCTCCGCAATGCTGCCTCAGATGCGCCTTGCCGAGGCCGCCGCAAACGGCTTGAACAACGCACTCGCCCGAGCTGTACTGCCGTTCTGCCTCAGGGTTTGGCCTGGCGCGATGCGCGTTACGGCTAGACTGACACGCGTCACCCAGTCCGCGGCTGTTGCTCCACAGGCATTCGCAAACTGAAATCGAGCCACGCAAAACCAACTCTCGGTAGTTAGACTCCTTGGGGAGATGATCCAATGAAATTCTTCGCAATCCTGATCCTGGCGCTTATATCCGCTCCAGCCGCACTCGCCCAGCATCAGACCTTCGCCGTCAGCCCCGATGCCAGCGAAGTCAAGATGAAGCTGAACACGACCCACGAGGTGGTCAACGGAACCTTCCATGTGCAGTCCGGGTCGGTCGAGTTCGACCGCAGCGCAACGAAGATATCGGGCACAGTCGTAGTCGCAGCCGGCAGCGGGAAGACAGGAAACGACAGCCGCGATAAGAAGATGAACAAGGACATCCTCAAGGTAGACCAGTACACGACTGTCTCCTTTGCGCCTAAAACGTACAAAGGGACGATTTCTGCATCAGGCGACTCGACCATTCAGGTGAGCGGAGTGTTCACGCTGCTTGGAACTCCTCACGATCTAACGATCCCGATGCAGATACATATCGACGGATCGAAGGCAATTGCGAAGGCACAATTCGTCGTTCCTTATGTGCAGTGGGGTTTGAAAAACCCAAGCTTCTTGTTCTGGAAGGCTGAGAATGACGTTGCGATTGACTTGACCCTCGTCGGCAATATCGCCAATTGAGACCAGAGTGCAACTGGCGCGTACTTCGAGAGCATGGCGGAGGACACGAAATGTACAGGCTGTGAGTTGCTTGAACAAATAATCTTCAGAGAAGAGATTCCGACTAAGAATGAATATACGTGCGACTATATTGGCAAATTTCTGTCTCTTCGCTATGCCGATGCTCATGTATGCGCAAACCGACGAGATCCAGGTGTACGACGGAGAGATTGCGCCGCCTGGAATCTTCAATTTGATGGTCCACAACAACTTCACGCCCAAAGGTCGGACGGTACCGGATTATCCTGGGGCAATCATGGCCGATCACTCGTATCAAGTCACTGCCGAGTGGGCATACGGAGTGACGCCGTGGTTCGAGCAAGGACTTTATATGCCTGTAACGTCACCGCACTCCCAGAACGATGGCGCGACGATCAACGGCTTTAAGATTCGCGAACTATTTGCGCGACCCAACGCTCATGACCACACCTTCTTCTATGCCGCCAATTTTGAGTTCAGCGTCAATCACCACTATTGGGAGTCCAGAACGATTACCTCGGAAATCCGGCCGATCATAGGGCTGCACCTGCATCCATGGGATCTCATCTATAACCCAATTGTTGACACGGACTACACCGGCGGACTCGGAAACCTGCAGTACAACCCCTCCGGCAGAGTGGCCTACAACTTCAACGACAGGTGGGCCCTCGCCGCGGAGGAGTATGACAGTTTCGGCCCGTTGCACGGGTTCTTGCCGCTTTCGAAGCAGTTTCACGAGGTCTGGGCGACAACGGACTACTCGGGCACCAAGTTTCTCGGTCTGAGCGTTGAAACCGGTGTGGGGTACGGATTGACCGCGGCGTCAGACAAATGGACGCTGAAGTTGATGCTCTCACGCAACCTCAATGTCCACCCGTGGCGGCCCTAAATATGAAAAACCTACAAGATGCTATGGTGCGGTGGGCTGTGCTCAGTGGTTTTGGGCTATTTCGTCGCGGAGCTATCCGTCACCGGCGATATCTTCCGGGGATGCTCTTCATGAAGTTCGTGGTGCAGTTCATCAACCTTCGCTTTGGCCTTGTCTAAAGCCTTATTGCCGGCCGAAGTGATCTTGTAGACTCGGCGGCTGTGCCCTCCAACATTCTTAAGGACAGATTTCAGCAGGCCGCTTCGTTCCAAGCCATGCAGGAGGGGGTAGAGGGTCCCGGGACCGATGCGGTACCCATGATGCGCAAGTTCCTCCATCATCGCAAGCCCGAAGATGGGCTCGTGGGACGCATGTACGAGTACATGTATCCGTATGAGACCGAAAAAGAGTTCTCGCTGGTGATTAGACACAGATCAAATATACCTCCACTTAACCCGAATCGAATGTCGATAGTGTAGTATCGAACTTCGATAGAGGAGCGCAACTCGGATCGTAGTGGGAGACAGAATCGTCGATGAATTGTCGCCATTGCTCAAAGCTGATACTGTTCTTGCTTGTCGTGCTGAGCGGCTCACGCCTGTGGGCACAAGGCCCTCCGTATCAAACCGACGATCCGGTACCTGTGGACCTACACCACTACGAGTTCTATATCTTCGGCAGTACCGACGGTACTCCGGTGGAGACAGACGCCATAGTCCCAGCGATCGAGTTCAATTGGGGCGCCATTCCAAGAGTGCAGTTGCACACCATCTTGCCCCTGGGCGTAATCGCTCCAGCGAATAACCCAATTTATTCGCCCGGCGGGACAGGGCCGAGTGCGTTCGGTGTGATCGACGTTGAACTGGGCGCGAAGATCGCCATCATCAAAGAGTCCAAGTACATCCCGCAGGTCGGGACCTTCACCATGTTTGAACTGCCGACCGGCAGCTACGACAGGGGGCTTGGCGTGGGCAAGGTCTGGTACAAACTTCCCTTGTGGTTCCAGAAGAATATTGGACATTGGCTCCTGGATGGGGGCGCTGGTGAAACTATTGTCCCGCAAGCCCAATACCGTAACTACCCGTATGGCGGATTCCTCGTGAAATACACCTTCGGGGAGCGGTTTGAGCTAGGAGGCGAGGTGTTTGCACATGGGCGCGAAGGCTTCGCCACTCCGCAAACCGAAGCTTCGACGATGATCGATGTGGGGGGCGTTTATCACTTGAAACATCATGAAGGGGAGCAATTTTTGTTTAGCTACGGCCACTCGGTAGCGGGCCAGACGGAGAACTACGCCTACGTCGGCATGTACTGGACATGGGGCGGCAAAGGCGACAAAGGGAAAGACGAAGACAAGAAGGACACGGCGGCAAACAACTGGATGCAGGGGCCGATGCGCGGAAACGGATTCCGATGATCTGGCAGCGCGGTAGCACTCTGCGGAGGATAGGGTAAATGGAAATTACAGTTCGTGGTCTTTGGACTCTAATACACGGCATGGGATTCGGTGCGCTCTATCTTCTAGCATGTTCCGGCGCGCTCGTAGAGCTGTATCGTTTCACCACCTCGCCCCCACCGTCCGAAGCCGCTCCCGGCCAGGAACGGTTCCTTAAGATTTACCTTCTCGCAATGGTTGTACTCGCATGGGCCGCTGTGCTGACGGGAGCGTATGTCATCTACCCTTGGTATCGCGCGGCGCTCCCGCCGAGCACGACCGATCTTGCGATGTTTCCGCAACGCTTGCTGATGTCCAGTCCCACGACCATCGGCTGGCACTCACTTGGGATGGAATGGAAAGAGCATGTCGCGTGGCTGGCCCCCATTTCGATCACGATGGTTGCGTTTGTTTTCATCCGGTATGGCCGCGACCTCAAGAACCATCGGCAATTACGCGCTGCGGTGCTCTGCTTCGCCGTGGTTGCGTTTGTTGCTGCGGGGATCGCGGGCTTTTGCGGCGCGATGATTAACAAGTACGCCCCGGTCCAGGGTGGTCACACGATTCAACTGAGCCAAGGAGAAGAAAAATGAACATGCCGAACAGCGCCGCCTCACCCAACAGTTCGGCCCTGACAAACGGTTCCGGCGCCGCCGCCATTTTTGCGGCTGGTATTGGCTCCTTCTCTCTGGCACTGCTCGCCTGCGCCGGCGACAAGTCGGCAGCCGTCAAGAACAGCCTCATTTTCTACAAACCGACTGGCCCGCTCTCCGGCGTCACCACAGGTGCCATCCTGATTTGGCTCGTCGCGTGGGTTATTTTGGAATGGCGCTGGCGGAATAAGACGGTCGGCATTGGGCGCATCGCCGCTATTGCTCTCGCGCTGCTCGGCCTGAGCCTATTGCTGACGTTCCCGCCTGTCGTTGACCTTTTCTGAGAGAATGGTTCTCACCGCTCATTTAGCAGAATCGGCTCCGAGGATCACAATGTCGGTATCGTCGCAATATTGACGGCGAAATCGCTCCATCACGATATGAGCACCAACCTCTGGGATACGGCTAATGAAACCTTTGCGACACGAGAAATTAGGAGCAACGCCCGGAGTGGGAAGACGGGCGCACAAACAAGGGAGCCTACTGGGTGGCAGACTCTCTTTGTGAATGTGCGGAGCATTCTCAAGACCTAGCCACCAGTGTGATGCCGCCAATCAACAGTAAGCCTCCGACGATGCGCCCAGCAGTCAACGGATGCGCTTGCATTCTGAACCAGCCGAAGTGGTCGATGAGCAGTGATGTGATGAGTGCGGCAGTCACAGTAAAGCCGACGAATGGGCCGGCCCCAACCTTGTTCACCAATGTGAGACCCGCGTACACCTGCACCGCGCCAACCAATCCACCAACTACAGCCCACCAGGGCATCGCAGCCAATTCTCTTTGAGTCGGCAAGGGACTGGGATGAATCAACGACGCCCCCGCGAAGAAGAAGGTAATCAGCGCAAACGAGATAGCTGATGCCAGCCATGGATTCACGACATATTTATTAAGTTGACCATTCATAGCGGCACCACAACTCTGTAGAGCGCCTCCAAAGATGATGAAAGGGATAATCCATCCGGCGTTCATAAAGTTCTCCTTTGCATCTAGCGTTGTCCAACCAGCATCTGCATCAAGATCGCTCCGCCTAGCGCGGCAAAGAGAGCCACTGGCATTGCGACGGCACCGACTTTCAAGAATTTCCACAAGCTCACGTCGAGCTTCTCTCCGCCTGTGCCACCGGCGGAATCCTTGCGAAGCGCCAGCAGCCAGAGGATCGTAGCCAGCGACCCGGTGACGGAGAGATTGGGTCCCAGGTCTACGCCAATCAGAACCGCGTTGGCCATCAGCCCCTTCGTATGGGCGGCCTGGATCGTTCCACCCGCTACCAGTCCCAAGGGGAGGTTGTTCACGATGTTGTTCGCGATCCCGACGGCAAAGCCGACAACCATTACTCCTGCGCTCTGGCCGAGTCCCGATGCCCAAGCGAGCCACTGTTGCGTCAGATTCAAGGCTCCCTGGCTCTCAACAGCATCAACCATGACAAACAAGCCTGCGACCAGCAGAAGGGTTCCCCAGCTAATCTCGCGGGCGAGCTTGATGGGACTGCACCTCGCCCTGATGGACACCGCGGCTGTTATCGCCAGTGCGGCGAGGCATGTTGGCAGCCCAAGGTCTTTCTTCATAGCGGAAGCCGTCAGGAGTACGGCAATCATCAGTGCGAGACCCGCGAGTACCAATTTCCCGTTGCCGCTTAACTTCGCATCGTCAACTTCACACTCGATGCTCTTGCAAAGCTCATCCCGAAACAGAATCCGCATCACAAGGAATGTCACGATGATCGAAAGCAGCGAAGGCATACCAAAGTCAGCAAGCCAGCGTCCCAACGGCGGCATTCCCGTATGGAAGACGACCAAGTTCGCGGGGTTTGAGATCGGCAACACAAAGCTCGCGGCGTTGGCGATCAACGCACATACGAACAAGTATGGAAGCGGGGAGACCTTCGCTTTCCGAACAGCCGTCAGAATCGCCGGTGTCAACACGACAGCCGTCGCATCGTTCGACATGAAGATGGTCACGAGAGTTCCCACCACGTAGACCAGCAAGAACAGACGCGAGCAACTGCCGTTCGCCCCGCGTATTGCTACCGAAGCCACCCAATCGAAGACACCTTGCTCCCGCGCTAATTCGCTCAGAAGCATCATGCCGATCAGGAACAAGTAAACATCGCTGCCCTTGGCCACGGCTTGACCTGCCAACTTGAGTGGCACCAGCCGCAGCGCGATCAAAAGAAGCGCTCCGCCTGAGATCCACCACACCTCGGGGATTCCGCGTGGGCGCGTCAGCATCAGTGCAATGCTTACGGCGACAATCAAAGGCAGAACAACGTGCGCAATCTCTGTCGGGATCATCACCACTTCTTTCCGCTTTTGTTTGGCCCGAGTTGAGTGCCGAGCAGCCCATGTTCCGGCCAAGCCGCCAGAGTGTTGTCCTGATCGCGTTCAACGCGCTCCCGCTTCGCAGGATCGCCGCTCACAACACGAATCTCATCGGTTGCGACTTTCCCATGCGAATCCTCGACTGAAACCACTAAGGAATAGACGCCCTCGTGGGGAATGGACAAATGTGCCTCCCACACTTGGCTTTTTTCTACTCGCTCCATAGTCACATCGTGCCCGTCGAGATGAGCAGTTGCTCGCAATACCTCAACGTCGCCCCAGAACTTCGCTCGAACCCGCAGATTTCCACGCAGCGTTTCGCTCGTATTCGTCAATAGGCGCTCATCGCTTGGTGAGGTAATTATCACGACTGGCAGCTTACTCAACTCTACAAATCGCCAGCTCACAACACCGCCGTCGATGTTGGTGATGGAGTAGCCAACCGGCCCCTCTTCAATCTGTCCAGTGGATCGGGTAGCGGAGTAGAGAGTCCGTCCGTCGTTGGCGATCTCGTTGTAGTGCGTGTGTCCCATGTCGATGAGACTCACTTCGAAGTTACGAAGGAGTTCCATGAGTTCGGCTCTGCCTACCTTCAGATCGCTGGGGTAGCAGTGAAGCAAAAGAACCTTGGTCTGTCCTGCATCTTTCGCTGTCTGCAACTCGTCCTTCACCCAAGCCAACTGTTCTGCGCTTGCGGCGAACGATCCTGGGTGCGGCACATCGAACGCATTCATCGCCACGAACCTAACTGAGCCGACCGTGAACGCATAGTGGGTTCGTTCCGACATTGCCTCAAGGAAGTTTGCGAAGCTCTTCTCATGAACATCGTGGTCGCCGATGATGGCGCACCACGGTGCATTGAGGCGGTCGAGTTCTCCGCGCACCACCGCGTACGCAGCCCGGCTGCCGTCGTCGGCGACATCTCCGGGTAAAAAGACAAAGCTCACCGAACCGGCAAATGTTCGATTGACCTCATTCACAATCTCTACCAAGTCGAGATGGTTTTGCTCGCCGGCCTTGGTCATGTGGAGATCGCCAAGATGGACCCAGCTAATGACGCCAGCAGCATCGGGTGATTGGGGTTGAAAAGAATTGTTCCTTGCGAGAGTTTTCATACTGGTAGCTCCTGGGTAATAACTGGGGAAGAGGGATCGTTATCAGGCTCGTGGTGATCCGGGAGGGTCTCAGGAATCGCCGTCCACAACAGAACAAATGCAAGTACAGCGATGGCTCCGAGAGACAAAAAGGATATGCGATAGCTGAAATACTGAATCAGTTTTCCGCCGAAGGTCGTGCTGAGAGCTGCGCCGATCCCGACCGCTGTTGCGAGACTGCCTTGAACGAGATTGAACCGGCCCGTTGCGCGGGTCCTGTCTGCTACCACGAGGATCGAGACGACACCAAAGATTGCATTTGCAACGCCGTCGAGTATTTGTATAGCGATCAGGCTCTCGGTGTTGTGGGTCAGGGTGTAGAGAAGTGCGCGGATCGGAAGCACTCCAAAGCCGACCATAAGCAATGGCTTCCGGCCATGCAGGTTGGCGAACCGTCCAATGGCGGGGGCGAAGCACATGATGACGACTTGCGTGACGATGATGCAGGCCGACATAAAGGGAGCCGCAGTGGAGCGCGCACCGTGCGAAAGCATCTCCCCAAGCTGGGGCAACATGGCGGCATTCGCGAAGTGAAAGAGGAAGGCGCAAACCAGAAAGACGAGTAGAACCCGGTCCCCAAAGAGCGTTTTCAAAACGGAGGCTCTCGTCGGAACTTCTATGCCATCTACCTGTTTAGCGCCGCCGCGCGCAAGGTCATAGTCGATGTCCTTGCTTTTGATCGCCCGGATGGCAAGTACCGTGGGTATAGTCAACACCGCCGCCGTGATAAAGATGGCCCGGTTCCCGAACAGGTGGCTCACGCCCGCAATCAGCAGCGCACAAGCCACGTTGCCGGCGGAGTTGAATGACTGGTTTTTACCAAACTGGCGATCGAAGAACGTGACGCCGACGATCCCCATTGTGACTGCTGCGAGTGTCGGACCTAGAAATGGGCCTGCTCCTCCAATCAAGACTTGAGACGTGTATACCGCCCAGGGAGCGGCCGTCACACTAAGCAGAACGGCTCCCAGCGCGAGGACGGCAGAGGCGAGAATGAGAATCAACCTTTTCGACCTGAGCTGATCGACGAGGGCACCAGCCGGAGCCTGTAGGACAACCGTAATGATGCCGCCAATGGTGAGTGCCATCCCGACGCGACCCGGCTCCCATCCCGCTCCAGCCAGATACGCCGCGAGAAAGGGACCGAGGCCGGTCTGCACATCGGCGAGAAAGAAGTTCGTCGCTTCGAGAGCGTAAACACTTTTCCTCTTCTCAGATGCGATGGTGGAGTTGGATTTCATTGTCCCTTCTTCAACTCGAACGTGAGGCAGGCGCTTTCCAGCCACCGGCTAAGGACGACAGCGACGCTCTTCTTTCTCACTTCGCACTGTTCGATGCCACTTAGGACACGGACAAGTCCCACATCATGTTCTGGAATTGCTCTCGCGTCAATTCGCCTCGTGCATATCTCTCTCGCAATATGTGCATGGCAGGAGACTCTGGGTGTTTAAGGTCTTGTCCCCTTGCCATGCGGTACAGAAGCCCCACGAACAGGAGGAGCAAGAGGATTCCGAACATGGAGTCAGTTTCTGGCCCCAGACCGAATGGCGGACCTATGGGACCCGCACATCCGGTCAGGAGCAATATCGCGGCTGAAGGGCTCACTCGCATAAGCATCGTAATGGCTCCTCAGTTTTGAGGTGGCGGCGGAGCCATCCCGTCAGGAGGAGGTGGCGGTGGTCCCATTCCATCGGGCGGCGGCGGCGGTGGTCCCATTCCGTCTGGAGGTGGGGGCGGAGGGCCACCAAAGTCAGGCGGGGGTGAAGGTGCGTCATCCGAAACGCTGCACGGTGCGGGTACAGCGGCCTTGTTTTTGCGTCGCGGTGAGGATGTAGGCGGAGGCGCTTGCGGTGCGCCGGGCGGAGGGGGGACCGCACCTTCAGCGAGTGCGCCAGGGTCAGAAGGAATTGCAGGGGGCGTGTTCGCAGAGAACGTCTGATCGTTCAGCTGGATGTTCGCTGCTTCAAGAAGGGACTGCCCGTTGATCTCCAATTGCGTTCCGGTCACAGTGATCTTTTCGCCTTTGCGAACCGCAGGACCTAGCTGTCTGCCGAGGGCAGGTGCCACGTCAACGACACTGCCATTCTGAAGGTACAGACTGCGCACCTCTCCGCTTGCTCCTGGATTGAAGGCGCGAACACGAGAGGACTGAGTGACAATGGGGAGTTGTGAAGCCGTTGCAGGTGCAACAGGCAGACTCGGCGGAGCATCTGCGGGTGGAGTTGGTGGTGTAGGAGGAGGAGTCTGGGCAAACGCCACGGAGGTAAGTGCGAGCCCAAGAGCGGTGATTCGTAGGGAAGCTGGAATGTTCATTGGCGATACCTCTGCCGGTAATAGGGCAAACGGCGTGCCATTCACCGAAACCACCAAAATCCTTCAATCACAGCATCTTTGCGGGTTCGAGTTACCCACAGCATCTTTACTCTGACCGCAAACCCCTCAGATCATGTGCGGATTGCGTACAGGTGCATTCCATCTTCTCGCGCCGCTGTGAGCCTAAGATCCCTATAGCAGGCGTCAATATCGGGCACGCTCACCGATGGCCTCCAAGTTGCTTACCATAGGGATAGATGCTCGATGGAAGCTCCATCAGAGAATGACCAGGAAGGAGCCGAATGCCGAAGATCTTTTGGAGGAGCTTGCGTTCGCGCATCCTGCTACTTGTCGTCCTGACGTTTCTCTTCCTCGCGGCAGCGGCGATCAGCCTGTTTACATTCCTTCGCAACCGCCATGCGGAGACGCTTTCCTTGACCGAGCATCATCTTGTCAGCGTAGCCTCCAATCTTGCACGGAACTATGCCGATCATCGGACCGCTGCTAATTCGCTGCTCACGATTGAACCGGGACCACCACCACCACCGCCTCCTCCCGCCGCTCCGCCACCGCCACGCCCTCAACGCGACGGGCCACTCCATCCCATGCCCGATCTCCTCAAGGAGATCACTGCAGAAACATTGCAGCATGAGGATGGGATCGAGGGTGGCTTCTACGCTGCCAGAGCCGACGCCCTTATTGGATACGCCTTTCCAACCCATGAGGGGCCGGGGCCGGAGAAGGGCATGCCGGACCGCGAACGGCCCACAATTGAAAATCTTGTGCGTGAAGCTGTTGCAGCAAACGCCATCAAGACATTTCGCTATGAAGGGCCGCATGACGCCATACTCTTTGTAGCGGTTCCAATCCATGAGCTATCCGGTGGAACCGGGATCGTTGGGACTACAGATGATGTCACGGGCGCCGTGTGGCTCATGGAGCGGCTTCCCGGAATCGAAGGCGGACAGAGCCGCCAGCTCTTATTCGGAAGTATCGGGTTCGGCATCGCTGCGCTGATGACAGCGTTGCTTGCAATGTTCGTGACAACGGAGATTCGGAGCGGAGTAAACATCGTTCTCCAACGATTGGGTTCGATGGAGGATGGCCTACCGGCAGGCAGTCAACATATAGCAGGGCGTCCGCCGCTGGAAGAATTCGACCGTGTTCTCCACGGCATCGACTCACTAGCCCTCGCCTTGCAGGAGAAGATTGAGAACGAGCGAACACTGGAGTCTCAGGTTCGCCATAATGAGAGACTTTCTGCATTGGGCCAGTTTGCGGCCGGTATTGCGCATGAGTTGCGAAATCCGCTCGGCACGATCAGGATGCGGACGCAGATGTGGCAGCGTTCAAGCGATCCTGAAGCGGCCAAGCGCAGCAGCGCGGTGATCCTCGAAGAGATCGACCGCTTGGACACCATTATCAACCGTCTCCTCTACTTTGCCAGGCCCATTCAGCTTCAACTTCAACCCGTCTCGCTCGATGATCTATGCGCAGCCACGGCTTCGACGTGGGCAGAGAAAGAAACGGCCAAGGGGGTTCAGATTGCCTGCAAAGCGGCATCCCACAGCGTCGTCACGGCAGACCGAGGCCGACTGATCCAGGTGCTCGACAACCTCATGGAGAACGCTGTGCATTCAGCGTCGCATTCCACCTCGCAACGTGGGGCTGTAACGATCAGCACAACGCATGAGAATGACTTCGCCCGCATCGACATCGTGGACGATGGGCGGGGATTTACTCCAGCAGCCTTGCGTCATGCAATGGACCCGTTCTACACGACGAAAGATAACGGAACGGGACTCGGCCTCTCCATATCCTTCGAGATTATTCAGGCTCATGGAGGCGAGTTGCGACTCGCTAACCGGGAAGCGGGCGGTGCAGTAGCTTCGCTCCTGTTGCCGCTGAACAATGATGAACGCGATACCCTAAGAAGGGTGGATGAAGAGGCAAAGCGAGATGTCTGAAGTGCTCATCGTCGATGACGACCACAACTTTCGAGAGACGCTCCGCGAGCTGCTGGCCGATGCAGGCTACCAGACCCTTGTTGCAACGAATGCCGAGGAAGCGATTACCTTGCTTCAGACCACGACTCCCGACCTTACGCTGTGTGATTGGAAGATGCCCGGTGGAGGCGGAGAGCAGTTTCTCAAGAGCCTTCAGTCTGAAGGGCTACTTACCACTATGCCGGTCATCATTCTCACCGCCCACGGTACGGGTCCGAATGCCATGCAGGCGATGCAACTTGGAGCCTACGACTTCATTACGAAGCCGCTCGACATCGACCAGGCTCTATCCACTGTTGCGTGCGCTATCCGGCACATGGAACTCCAGCGCGAGGTCGAACTGCTGCGACAAAAGAGGTTCAGAGATCGTTCTCTTGAAGACGTAAGCACGTCCGAAGAGGGGGTGATGCCTCAACTCATCGGCAATTCGCCGGCATGGATCGAGATCTTCAAGAATATCGGCAGGGTGGCTGCCACCGACGTAGGCGTTTTGCTACTTGGAGAATCGGGTACAGGTAAGGAAGTTGTTGCCCGTACGATCCATGAAAACAGCGCAAGGACCCGCCATCCCTTCATTATCCTCAACTGCGCAGCGTTGCCTCCAGAGCTGTTGGAGTCCGAACTCTTCGGACATGAACGAGGGGCATTTACCGGAGCAATCGCCCAGAAACGCGGAAAGTTTGAGGCTGCGGATGGAGGCACGATCTTTCTGGATGAGATTGGCGAATTACCGCTATTACTGCAACCTAAGCTCCTCCGTGTCCTGCAAGAGCACGCCTTCGAGCGGGTCGGAGGGACGGCTTCCATCCACACCGATGTCCGAGTGATAGCCGCTACGAACCGTCCATTGGAAGATGATGTAGAGCAGAAGATTTTCCGCGCCGACCTGTTCTATCGGCTCAATGCGTTTACTGTCCGGCTTCCACCGCTGCGCGAACGTCAGTCCGACATACTCCCCTTGGCGGAGTATTTCCTTGCGCGCTACGCCAAACGCAATCAGGTCTGCGTGACTGGACTCGCCGCAGACGCCATCGTGGCCCTGCAAAGCTATTCTTTCCCAGGCAATGTGCGAGAACTGGAGCATCTGATTGAACGAGCTGCCGTCAAGGCGGGCGGACGAGCCATCACAGCCGAACAGATACAAGAGGAATTGACCAAGGCAAAGAGTCCCGCACCGGGTGCATTCGACTCCCAGGCGGCAATCGGACTGCCCTTTCATGATGCGGTCGTGATCTGGGAGCGTTATCTCATCGAGCAGGCATTGAAAGCTGCCCACGGCAACAAGTCGGATGCTGCTCGCAGGCTCGGAATCCATCGACGGCTACTCTACGAAAAGCTCGCACAATTCGGAATGCTCTGAGCGAGTTCCGGTTCTCTAATCTGTGAGAATCCTTCAACTTTCGTATGCGATGGAAGCTGGTGGCTCGCCAAGTAGTCGCCCGGCCATTTCCAGCAATTCAGACGGATGTACTGGCTTCGCAACGACCTCGAATGTGTGCCCGCTCTTGGTGGCCGATTCGAGTAGATCGGCTGTCGCCGCCTGACCAGAAAACAGGGATGTATGGCACTCCGGCCATTGGGACCTGATCCGAATGGCCAAATCTATGCCATTCATCGCTGGGAGCAACACATCAATCACTACCAAGTCGGGATGCCAGTCTTCCAGGAAGACAAAAGCCTGTTCGGCGGAGTAAACACCTTTGGTTTCGTAGCCGCGTTGGGAGAAGATCGTCACGAGCGTATCGGTAATGACTCGCTCATCGTCGACAATCAAAACTCGCCTTCGCTTCTCGATCTCCACAGTCAAGTACGCACCCCGGCGGAAGCTGCCGTACAACTCACTCTTCTCGTTCGTAGACGCAATTAGGATGTAAGCCATGCATTTAGCGTTGCCTGAAGGCATATGGTCATTGGTAGTGGGAAACATGCTGCTGGCGACTAACGTTCCGAACAGTGGGTTACCCTCGAATTGCCCAATAAAATGCTAAACGGTACGAATCGAAGCCTCCGTGTTCAAGCCCGTCGGGTGGGCGGGCATAGTCGCTCCTGCCTTGCAGGAGCAACGCCCAGGGTGGGAAGACGGGCGCACGAAAAAAGGGGGCCTGCCGGGTGGCAGACCCCCTTTGTGAATTGGCGGATGCTATGCGGCCTTCGCCTTCTTCGTTGGTTTGGTTTGCGCTTTTGCAACGGCCTTCGCTGGTGGCTTCTTGCCGAGCCTCGTTTTCTCCTTGGCGGCGAACTCCTGCTTGACCTTGAGGCCGATGGCATCCACATCCACCTTGTACGCGGTTGCGGCATCACGGAGAACCTGTGCCGCGTTCTGCCGCATGGCCGCATGGAGGATTGTTATCTCTACCAATAGGCCACCGAGTGCGCTTTCCTCAGCACGACGGAGGTAGGCCGCAAACAGCTTCCCGATGGAGTCGCTGTCCTTCGCTTTCTTGATTCCGTGCTGCCGGGCGACGACTACCAGACGGTTTTCGTCCAGCAACGATGCCAACCGCTCCACCACGAAAAGCAGGTCGCGTTTCATCAACCGTACCGGAACGGCTGCGGTGATGGCGGCGAGAATGCGGATGCCGGTCGTGCTGGCAATCGCAGCCTCCTTGCGCTGCTTCTCCTGCTCGGCCTTCCACTTCGCATCGTCCGCGCTCGACTGCTTCTTCGGGTGATGAACCGGGCAGGTTGGCTCGGTGCAAACCCTTCGCAGTTCGCCCTTGTCGATGCCGTCCGACACGATGGCTTCTGTGGTGTATTTGCAGGTTTTGAATTCCGGACGGGTGGCCTCTTCTTTGGTCGTGGGCTTCTCTGGCCGGATTTCGGTGTACTTGTTACGCGGCAACGTCGCGCCGCCTTCCTGCTGATGGCCGTAGGCTGTGCTGATTTGCACGAGTTTGGGTTTGGCCGCAACGGTCTTGGCAACGTGGGCATCGACCTTCGCGTGGTAGCAGTTTGGGTCGGTGCAAGCGTCCTGCCTCACGTCCGCAAACAGGAGCTTGTTATGCCCTGTCCGCTTGGGGCAATCGACACAACTCCCCGCAGCCGGGACAAGCTGCGCGTCCCGCTTGTCGAACGGAGCCAGTTTCAGAACGAGGAGGATGTTGCTCTCAATCCAAAACTGGAGATTGCGAACGGGAAGCAAGATGCGTTTCGCCTTCCGCTCTCCGTTCGTCCAATCCTCTTTGAAGCAAGCGGAGAGCGCCTGTTCCTGCTGGTCCGGCTGGAGCTTCGCCAGCAAGAGCGCGTGACTGACACCGATCTCCTCGCGGTAGAAGGCTTCGACCACAACGGGAGAAAGCTCGGTCAGCTTCATCCTGCCAGCCACATACGCGGGCGATTTTCCTGTCCGGGCTGCGATTTGCTCGATGCTGTATTTCGGCTCTTCCAAGTTCAGCAGAGCACGGAAGCCGTTGGCCTCCTCCATCGGGTGAACGTCGCGGCGCTGGAGGTTTTCAATCAACTGCGCTTCTAACGCTTCGGCATCGGTAAGGTTCTTGATACGGACGGGGACGGTGGAGGCTTCGGCCATCTGCGCGGCGCGGTAACGCCTCGCTCCGAAGACAATCTCGAAGCCCTGCTCGGTGATTGGCCGCACTAGTAATGGGGAGAGAATGCCCTGGGTGCGGATGCTCTCAGCCAGTTCCTTCAAGGAATCATCCTCGAAGGTGCGGCGCGGGTTGGTTTTGGATTCAGTGAGCAACGCGAGAGGCAGGTTGCGGTACTCGGTGGCGTTGGCGATGGTGGTGGTGTTCATGGCAATGGCTCCTTTCGAGCGGTTGCACTACGTTGGGTGTTGTGAAGCGGACGCGCTTTCCTGTCCGCACCGGGGCGGGAAAGGGTTAGGCGCATGGGTTCCGCTGCTGCCGCTCAAAGGCTTCGACAAAGCCCTGACCTCGCAGGTTTTTGTCCCACTGCTTGGCGAACTGTTCGTGCTGCTTGTAAAGCTCAGTGTGGAAGGCGTAATGGCCGTCCTGAATGAAGCGTGACCATTGCTCGATACCGGCATAATCGTTGCGCCAGTAGAAGGGGTTAAGGTGCGCCCCTCCTCCAAGTCCAAACTCGAAGCACATCTCTGGGTCGCGCATCAGGTCGCCGTTCTGTTCGCCGTAATGACAGACAGAGATTGCCGGGAGTCCACAAGGGCCGGACTCATCGGTTGCCTCGATTACCAACGCCATATAGGGCGGGTTCTCGATCTTGAGGTTGAGGCCGTGGTGCCAACCTCCGGCCAATTTGAGGATTTGAAGGATGGTCTTCATTACGCCACCTTCGCTAGTTCTGCATCGGGCATCGCCGCTTGCTCTTCGGTCGGCGGCTGCAAGGCGGCAAGGATGACAGCGGCGGTTTGCTGTATCACTTCCAAGCTCTCGGCCAGAAGCGAAGCGTTGCCGTGGTACAGGTGGATGTAGTCAGCCGATGCGGTTCCCGCTTTCAGACCAACGGCCTTGCCGACCACAAACGCTACCGACTCGGCCTCCGTCTCCTTCACAACCTTGGTGGTGGTGGTGCGGCGCTCGGCCTTGTGCAACATCTCGTGCGCGAGTTCATGAACAAGCGTGGAGAATTCCTCGGCTTCCGATTGGCCGGGGAGAATGGCAATCCTGCCGCCGTAGCTGACACCTAACGCGGGAGCTATGTTCTCGGTAAAGACAAGCTCGATGCCCTGCCGCTCGATGTATGAAACAAGACGGTCGCGGTTCTCGCCCACGTCGCCGTGTACCTCGTGCATGGTTGGAAGCTCCGTGCCCTCGGTCTGCGAGACATCGAAGACGTAAGCATTGCGAAATCCAACCAAGACAGGTTTGTTCTGGAAAGCGGGGTCTTTCTCGGCTTCCTTCTCTGTCTTCCGGCGAATGCCGATGATGGGAGCAAGAATGCGAATACCCTTCTCTCCCTTTCTCACCTTGCGGCCAAGCTGGTTCCATGCGTACAGCCCCGCAACGCGCGTTGCGTCCGGCCTCTGTCGTGCGATTTCGAGGACGTTGCCAAAGCTGTAATTGTGAAAGCGGCTCATCGCATCGAGGTACGCCGTGAGCGCATTGCTATGACCTGCCTCCAACTGCGCGACAAGCTCCTTGACGTTGGCGGCGATGATCTCTTTGGCGGTCTGCCGTTGCTGCTGATGTTTGGGGTTTGGGGTGGACGGGGTGACGCTGCTGGTGGGGGCGATGGTGTTCATGGGTGTTTCCTCCTTGGCCTTGGCCGTTGCTTTTCATGCCATGCGTGGCATGTACCTACATGCCGAACGCCACCTGGCGAAGGCGGGGGGTAGCAACTGCAAGGGGAGGGGGATCTCCCACCCTTGGAACAAAGCGATAGCGAGAGTGGAAAGGGCGTAGCGCAGCGGAGGGCTGCACAAGCGCAGCGCGGAAGCCTGGGGACACCCCTTGCGGGCGCGAGGGGCGGAGCTCCCCTTAGCGGCTTTGGCTGTTGTTCTTGTTTTCGCTTTTCAACCCATCAGGGCCGGCGTTGCGGGCAGGAACAGGCCCGCTGAGGAGGGTCGCGGAGGATGCATAGCAACCGCAGCTAGGGAGGAAACATCCTCCCAACTCAACGCTCTTGAACTAGAGCCTTGGCAGGGAGGATTCGTTCGTTAGTTGATAAACCATATCGCCTATGAAGCGGCGGAATGACTCATTTTCGACGTATTGCTTGTACACCTGTGTGTCATCTTTGAGCAGATGCTGCATTACTTTACCCAACGCTTGATCGTGCGCCATCCGTGCCGTATGAGGAGTGTTCTCTCTAGCGTTCTGATAGGCTGTGTCGGCAGCAACCTTCGGGGCGATATCTTCTCGAATACGCTTAGCGACTCGATCGGTGTCTGTAAAGAGAGTGCCAAATTGGTCGTTGAAGGTCTTGAGGATGTTGCTCAAGTGGTCTAGCTCAGGTTCACTCTTATAGCCTCCAGCTTCCGTCGGGACTGGCTCGATCTCCGCGTCCGTATCCGCCAGTGCAATTTTCATCACGGCCTTTTTCTCGACGCGGTAGCTATCCATGTCGATGGCATCGAGGATGCCTTTGGCAAGGTCTTCTTCCCTTGGCGCAGGGAGTTTTGGGGTCAAGAGATTGAGAAAGATGGACGCCTTCTCCCACTCCGTATTGCTGTAAGGGATCACAGACGATAGGAAGCTATAGGTGCGGCAAAAGACCTTTGCTTTGCTCTTGAAGTCTACTTGTGCGTGTTCGTCAAGCGCCTCAACGTAAACCGCTACACAGGTATCTAGGATCGGGTCGAGCTTGTCGCGTTCAGCGCCGCCAAGGAATAGTGCGACAACCTGTTGCACTTGGTCAGGGGAATAGACATGGGCGTTATCGAGCGAAGTTTTCAGATCGTGCAGCTTGTTCGGATCGGTCTCCTCAGCAAGGAGTGTCGTTCGGTAGTAGTCCTGGAAGGCAAACGTGATTGTCTCGCTGTTGTTCTGGAAGTCCAGAACAAAGCAATCGTATTTTTGAGGATGAGCGCGATTGAGCCGCGACAATGTTTGGACTGCTTTGATGCCCGAAAGCGGCTTGTCCACGTACATCGTATGCAGAAGCGGCTCGTCATAGCCCGTCTGAAATTTGTCGGCGCAGATGAGAAAGCGATACGGATCTTCTTGAATCTTGTCTGCAATATCGCGGCTTGAAAAGCCATTCAGCGTTCCCTCGCTGACTTTGCCGCCACCGTACTCATGCTCGCCAGAGAATGCAACTATCGCCTCGTAGGGACTCTTGCGCTCGGCGAGATACGTCTTGAACGCATGGAAATACTGGATCGCCCGCTCGATACCGCTGCACACCACCATCGCCCGAGCATGACCACCAATCTTTCCTGCGGCGATAACTTGCTCGTGAAAGTGGTCAACCATAATCTCGGCTTTAAGCCGGATTGCATGATCGTGGCTTTCGACATACTTCCTCAGCTTCTTCTGGGCCTTTTTGCTGTCGAACTCTGGATCGTCGTCGGTCTTCTTGATGAGCTTGTAGTAGCTGTTGACTGGCGTATATGCCTTCAGCACGTCCAGAATGAAGCGCTCTTCTATCGCTTGCTTCATCGTGTAGGAGTGAAATGGACGGTGCTTGATCTTGCCTTCGCCGTCGGGCGATAGCGGAATGCCGAACATCTCCAGTGTCTTGTTCTTTGGGGTCGCCGTGAACGCAAAGTAGCTGGCATTCTTCAGCATCTTGCGCGCTACCATACGCTTTTCCAATGCGTCGTTGACGGTGTCTTCCGGGTCCGCGCCGTCGTCATCATGCGCGAGCGCCTGGCTCATCGCAGCAGAGGTCTTCCCACCCTGGCTGGAATGCGCTTCATCAATGACGATGGCAAAGGTCTTGCCGGCCTCGGTGGCGAGTTCGTCAAGGATGAACGGAAACTTCTGCACCGTTGAAACGATGATTTTCTTTCCATCTTCGATGAACTTGCGAAGGTCGCCCGACTTCTCGGCGTGGCCCACAGTCGCTCCGACCTGCATGAACTGTTTGATGGTCTTCTGTATTTGGTCGTCTAGGATGCGACGGTCAGTGACCACAATGACGGAATCGAAGACATCCTTGTCGTTGCGCTTAAGACCGATGAGCTGATGCGAGAGCCAAGCGATAGAGTTCGACTTTCCGCTCCCTGCGGAATGTTGAATCAGGTAGCGTTTCCCGGCGCCGTGGGAGCGGACATCCTCCAAAGCGTGACGCACGAGGTCAAGCTGATGGTAGCGTGGCCACACCTGCCTACGTTTCTTACGCCCGGTCTTCGGGTCTTTCTCTTCAACGATCTGGGCGTAGTTCTCCAGAATGTTCGTCAAACCCGCCGGGGTTAGAATTTCCTTCCAGAGGTAGTCTGTCTTGAGGCCGAACTTGTTGGGCGGATTGCCCGCACCGTCTTGGAATCCCTTGTTGAACGGCAGAAACCATGACGCCTTGCCTTTCAGCTCTGGACACATGAGAACTTCGCTGTCGTCCACGGCGAAGTGAACCACGCAACGCCCGAACTCGAATAGCCGTTCGCGCGGGTTACGGTCCCGGCGGTACTGCTCAACTGCGTCCTCCACGGTCTGCTTCGTGAAGCTGTTCTTTAGCTCAAAGGTGGCAATTGGCAGGCCGTTGATGAAGAGGCCGAGGTCAAGAGCCCTGCGCGTCTCGTCCATGCTGTAGGCGAGCTGCCGGGTGATTGAGAAGCGGTTCTGTGCGTGTAGGTTCTCAGCCTTGGCATTGCCCGGCGACGGTGTCCCGTAAAACAAATGGAACTCAAGAGGTCCATCCTTTACGCCCTTGCGCAAAACGTCAATGACGCCGCGCTTGCCGATCTCGGCGGAAAGGCGAGACAGAAACCTGAGACGGTTGAAGTCTCTGGGGTCATCGGTCATTGCCAGCTTCTTGAACGTATCGGGCTGGGTGACTTTCAGGAAGGCGAACAGCTGAGGAACGTCGATGGCATGAGCACGGTCGAAGTCCTTGGGACTACCGGCGAAGTAGCCGGAACAATTCGCGTCGGGTGTCGCCGCCACGGCATCTTGACCAACGTTGAACCCATCCGTGCCTGTCATGTGGCGGATGATGAGGGTCTCTAGTCCCTTCTCGCTGGTGTCCGTCGTACTCATAGTGTGCCCGCTGTTACGTTCATTCCCCGACCGTCCATTTCAAATTCATCGTTCGCAGCAGCGCCCACATCGGAGCCTGGGCGGTTTGGAGCCGAGTCTCCCAAGCAGATTCCGGAACGAGACTTGCGCTGTGACTGAGCAACAATTTCCGCCAATCCAAGCCCGACTCAAAAGGCCGGCCGCAACGCGCCATCTCGTCTGCGTTTAGAAATCCAAGATAAACAAGAATAACCGGAACGCCTAACGAAGCAATCTTCCAAGCCCAGGCGAAACGATTACTCAGTTGATAGTGCGAGTCCCGATTAATAGCCCAGCCTGAGGAAACCCCGAGGAGTCCTGCATTGGCTTCCGTGATTGCGGCACCGATTTGACTGTCGTTTCTGGGATTGCCTTTAGTCTTGCCCTCTTGGCGTGCTTCGCTGTCGTGTGCTTTCGCCTCGATCAGCAACAGGCCTTCGAGTCCTTCGACGGTGCAGGTGCTGACGATATCCCAGTTCGGAGTATTTGCGCCCCTCCTGCTAACGAGCCACCAAGAAGTCAATTGTTCGCGAAGTTCTGGCGTGAGAAAGTGCAGGCATTCGCCCAGCTTGGCCTCCTCGGGGTTGACCAGGCCCATCGGTAGCCATTGATGCTTGTCGGGGTTGATCTGTGCGATCGGAGAGACCAGGGATTGCAGCGCGGCAGCAACAGACCTCTTTGGTAGAGAGGTCAGCATCAGACACCTCAACTTGCTTCCGTAGAGGTCTCTGGTTGGAAGCGTGATCGTGTCCCTTGGCGTCATGCGACCGCCACTTCGCCGCCGAGTTCCGCGTCAATCTCGAGCAGGTCGTCCTCTGGTTCCACATCGGCGACCGGCTCGTCCGGCAGCCTTGCCGAGGCTTCACGAACGTCTAGCTTGCCCATCACTACATCAGCGATCAGCCGGGTGCGGTACTCGCGAAGGAGATCAACCTCTCGTCTGACACGGTCAATGACAATGTCTAGCTCACGTGTGTCAGCTTCAACGGCTCGAATGATCTCGATCTGTTCTTCGATTGGTGGCACCAATGTTGGGAAGTTCTGCAGAACGGGAAGCCTGAGCGAATCTACAGTGGACTTCGCAGATGCGTCAAGAGCTTCGAATCTCAGGGTTGATCTCAAGTAAAGGAAAAAAAACTGACCGGATACCTGCCTAAAATCGCTGAACTTATATACGCGCTGGTGGTAGTCAAACTTACCGTTGATGTAGTGGAACACTTTTGCTACGCCTGCTCCATCGCCAGCGGTGAGTACAGCTTCACCGTCAAATGAGTACGTATTAATTCGCTCCACAGTCTGAGAGCGAACGAAAAACGGATAAGGAGCTCCGTCGATTCGATTTACCGTATCGCGTCCACCCGTTTTTATGCGGGAAAGGAACTTGGTTCGAACGACCTTCCAATGCGCAGGGATATCACCCAACCAATGGACACCCGATGGTCTCAGGGGAGCGATTGAATTCAGACCTTGCGTTACTGCGCGATGAGTAATGGCTTGCTTTTGTTCATTGAGCAGCGCGATGACCCGTCGCTTGGCCCGTATCGTACCTTCAAGGCGTTGATTGGCCCAGTCTAGAAAGCGCACGATGCACGCTTGATCGTCGGGAGGTGGAACAACCAATGGCATCGCCAGAAACTGCTCAGGATAGAGACGCAGCCGTGAACTGTTAACGCCAGTCGAGCGCCGTTGGTACTCGGCAGCACAAAAAGGTGTGCGCAAAAAGAGGTCAGCAAATCTGGGATTGAAACGGCTCGCTTGACGGGAACGATAGACTCCATAGGCCGGGCTGACAATCCCGGTATCGTTGGAAATGCCTAGCGCACCCATCCAGGCCCACATTGTGTTAATCACCAAGTCCCCGGGCCGACAGACTTTGTGACCGACGTTTGATTCTGCAAGGAACATTGTTATCGTCTTCTGGCTGCGAGGCGTAACACCTGTCAGGTGCGAGACGGACAGTAGCTCTTCCTTCCCCTCGGAAGAGCGCTCATCAACCTCTCGGAACAAGCACTTCGCCCGCAACACATCCCAGCCCTCGGGAATCGAACCGAGCCACTCGTGACCCGACTGCTTGTATTTCGAATATGAATTCACATCTCCGATCATTGCTTTGATTCCTTCGCAATAGCTCGCACTATGCTCGCTCTCGATTTCGCCCGCTTTGCGAGCAATACATCCTCCCCAGTTTGGTGCAACCATTCGAAGAATCGCTGCAATCCGTGACGAGTGCTCGAGTCGTCACGACAGTTGGTGATGAATGCGAACTGCACTTTTTGTATCGGGTCGGCGACGAAGACACCAAATGGGGCCGAGACAAATGTGGCGTCGGGAAATCCGAGGAGCTTCGAGGCCTGGCTCTCAGTAGCAGTCTTGCTGCAAGCGATGACATGAATGGGGCCGCCTCTGTTGCCCTTCAGGATAGGAGCAAGTAGATGATCATGCAAAAAAGGCTGCCCAACTTTTTCTCTAGCAGCACTCACCGTGAGCGCAGCTGGAATAGCGTGCGGGTCGCACAGAACTTCTTGCCCACCGATCTTCACTACCACCTTCCCATCTGCCTCGGCTGATCCTTGCTGTGCCAGCATTGCTTCACGTAGCACCCGAACCATCTCCCGCTCGCGAGCGTCGAAATCAAGGCGCGACCAATTGAGAGCGGCACCATCGTAGGCTCTGCCCCTTGACGCCTCATGCACGCCTGCTTGCGCAAGTTTGAGTACCGCATCACGGACCGCTTCATTTACCCTGAGCTTTAGGGACTCTATGGTCTTTACGGTGCCGCCACGAAACAGACTGCGGTCGCTTATATAGTCTTGGAAGCGTTTGTTCCGGATTCCGTTATCGTTGCTGGATATTGCGATGTTGTCGAGAGCAATCAGGCGAACTTTGGCAGGGGCGGTTGAAAGTCCAGTCATCAGTTCCGCGTGACAGATTCCCACGTCACCGGAGCTTTTCGACCATCCAGCGTTACCGTTACTGAGCACAATCAGGATGTCGCAGTCTTCGACTGCCTTGAGGCAAACTTCCCATGAATCCTGTGTGCCTTCTTGGGGAGCAGTCAGTTCGTTGATCCAAACCTCGAACATCGGTTTACCCAGGACTGCGGCCGCTTCAATATCGCTCTTCAGTGCCTTCCGGACATCCGAGAGTCGAGTCCGAGTTTGACCGGCTGGGAAGAAATCGTCGCAGCGACTCGAAATCATGACACGAAGTTTCGATGAAATTGCCATATTCGTGATTGCTCCTATCCTTAGGCCTTGGCTCTGGCCTCACTACTGGAACACTAAAGGACTTCAAACCATTGTTTGATTTTGAGAGCCATGAGCTTACGCCGTTCTTCAAGAAAGTCATCATAAGATGGCATCACCCCCTCCAGGAGTGAAGCAGGCAGGCAGTTCATGGCGAAGTTCGCGCGCATTTCGTGGCCGTCGACGATTCCGCCGTACTTCTTTGCTCCGCCGGAGCACTGCGATCCAAGTTCCTTGAAATAGACATCCGGTGATTTGTCACCGATGGTGATATTGATCTCGCTCTGTGCCAGGACGAAGTTCGCGATCTGGTTGTAGCGTCCTCGTGCTAGTCCCTGTTTCTTGAGGTAGTTGCGCGGAAAGACGTGGTGAACATCAACCCTATTCAAAAGCAAGTCCTGAACGGTGATGTCGCGTGACAGAAAGCCTTTGTCGCTGAGCTTTACCTGAGCCGCCTTGTAGGCGAGCAGATATGGGCTTTGGCCGGAAGAAGTATCCATTTCTTGTGGCAACATTCCAGTCCAGAAGCTCTGTGGCAGTTCGGTTTCGATGACAGAATTTGTGTAGGCCATCAGGCCGCGTGCTTCAATCTGCCGAATGTCTACATCAAATGCAGTTTCGGGGCTGCCCGTGTAGCGGCCTCTCAGGATCGACATCGCATACCAGCGCCGAACCAATTGCTCGAGGTCATGTGGAGGGATCTTCTCGGCCCTGCCTCGGAGGTACAGAATGTACGCGAAGTTGACTGCGTTCTGTCCGCCAATGAGATCCGAAGTTACGAACCCAGCAGACCGGAGAATCATGGTGATGCGTTCAAAGTGGGTCTGATTGATGAACTGAAGAACGCCTTGTTTAAGTTTTCCAAACGACTGCTCGGCGATCTCCGCCTCATATTGACGCGTCTCAAAATTGCGACCAGACAGCAACGCGACCAGATCCGCCAGTTTGCCGCGACCAAATTCAGCCGTGAAGGCCACGCGGAGCATGTCGGTATAGTCCGGGTCGTAGATGTCGTCGTTGACGCTCTTGAGCCACTTCATCTTGGGTAAGAACTCTGAAGAAGCGAAGCTTTTGTCGTTCTTCTCGATCACGCCACAAAACTCTGGAGACACAGTAAGGCGACAGAAGTAATCAATAGCCTTGCGAAGCATGTTGCCGCCGTAACTCTCGTTTGCAGCGATCTTCGACATAACGAAGTCGGCCTGAGAGAGAGACGCTCCCGCGGAGTTAACTCTAATAAAGATTTCCGTCACCGTTTCGATGTCGAGATCCTCTGCGAGCTCAATCAGACCGACATGATTGTTGGTAATCATCCTTAGCTTCTGTAGAACCTTCCCCACCTTCTTGCGATCCGCTTCGGGATTCTTCGCGCTGTATGTATCGGTCAAGTCGATCAGGTCCGCGTCTGGTGTGAAGACACTCGCTACGTCGTCGATCCATGCGACGTTCTTTGCGATGGCAGGGTTGAAGACCTCAAATTTCTCCTCTAACGGGTGGAAGGCGATTCGGATGCGCACGGTCGCGTAGTCCTTCGTCAGTACCTCCCGACCAAGCAGACCGGCCATGAGGGCTGTCACGCGCTGCTGACCGTCGATCAGGATGCGCTTTCCCGCCGACAACGTGCCGTCCTTGAGCTTCACGTTTGGATTTTTCCAAGCGATCAGATATCCCACAGGAAAGCCCTTGTAGAGTGAATCGAGCAAGTCACGGACTTTGCTCGCTTCCCAAACAAAGGGACGCTGGATCTCCGGAATGGCGATCTCGCCAGACTTGACCCAGGTGAGCAGGGTCTCGATAGGGTGTGGTGTAACAGAATAGCGTTGGGACATTTCTCTACTTGGCTCCCTTTAGCAAATCGTCCAGTAAACCTTCAGCTTCTTTCTCGATGGCGAGAATATCGGCACCGATCTCTTCAAGACTACGGAGCGGCTTCGGTTTGTAGAAGTATCTGGTGAAGCTCACTTCATATCCAATTTTGGTCACGTCCTCTTTGATCCAGGCATCGGGAGTGTAAGGCAATACCTCACGACGTATGAACGCCTCGATCCCACCGTCTTCCAAGAGTGGCACCTGCTCTGTATCGCGAAGCTCAGAGTCCGGCTCGTACTCGACGATGACCGATTTGCCGTTGACCGTATCCTCAAAATATCCGCAGAGAGGTTCAGCCTGGATCTTGCCGGGCTTATGCATCTTGGCAATGACTCGCGGGGCGGTTTCCACACGCCAGCTCACAGTCTTGAGGATGAGCTTCAGGTCCGGGGCAGACAGCTTTATTGCTGCGTCTTTCAAAGCGGCATTCACTCGCTCGCGGAATATGTTGTAGTCCTCAAATACGGCTTCTCCCAACTCCGCGCGGAGGGCGGTGGCCACTTCGACAAGATAGCCATCGCGTTCCCAAGTCTTGGCGTCGAGGAGCTTCTTTCGCTTTTTTTCCGGCAAGCCCTTCTGGGTGCTGCCGCCCTCCTCCTCTTCCTCGTCCTCTTCGTCGCTGCCCCAGTCAGCCAGACGTTTCTCAAGGCGTGCAGCAACTGTCGAAAAGGCGGCAAAAAGATCGTCGCCATACTCCTCATACAACTCGCTGCGGAGATCCGCGTCGCCAGATGCAAAGCGCAGCGCTGCGATGGCCTTCAGGGTGATTTGACTGTGAAGCCGCAGGGGGCGTTCAACCGTCACCTTCCAATAGCCAAATGCGGCATTCGGAAACAGCTTGGACTCTGGTGTTTCCTTGAAGTCGAGGAAAGTGCGGGTGATTCGGCTAATGTCCTCTGGGGAGAGTTCGCAATTCTTCTTGCCAAGGTTCTTGCGGAGCGGCTTGAACCACTGGCTGGCGTCGATGAGCTGCACCTGCCCCTTGCGATGCGCTGGCTTTCTGTTGGATAGAACCCAAATGTAGGTAGCGATGCCGGTGTTGTAAAAGAGGTTTAACGGCAACGCGATGATGGCCTCAAGCCAGTCGTTTTCAATGAGCCATCGGCGGATATTGCTTTCACCTTGACCGGCATCACCGGTGAAGAGTGACGAACCGTTATGAACCTCTGCGATTCGACTGCCCAGAACGGACTTCGCATTCATCTTCGAAGCCATATTGGCTAAGAAGAGCATCTGGCCATCGCTTGACCGCGTTACGAGGGAAAGCTCCTCGCCTTCGTGAATCACCTTGAAGCGCGGATCACGCATCCCGTCTTTACCGCCCATAGCTTCAAGGTCTTTCTTCCAACTCTTCCCGTAGGGCGGGTTTGCGAGCATGAAGTCAAATTCCTGGGCGGGGAAAGCATCATGTGAGAGAGTTGACCACTCCGCCCCGCCCACAATGTGATCGGCACTTTCGCCCTCGCCCTTGAGGAGCATGTCCGCTTTGCAGACTGCGTAGGTCTCGGGTTGGCTTTCTTGACCGTAAAGCAAGCACTTCACAACCTGTTGTCTCTTCGCAGCAATCCCCGTGAGAGTTTCCTCTGCAACGGTGAGCATTCCTCCCGTTCCGCAGGCACAGTCATACAACAGATAAGTGCCGGACTTGATCTCCTTCTCCATCGGCAGAAAGACGAGGTTAGCCATCAGGCGGACAGCGTCACGCGGAGTCCAGTGCTCACCAGCCTCTTCGTTGTTGTCCTCGTTAAACTTCCGGACAAGCTCCTCGAAGACGGTGCCCATTGCGTGGTTGTCGATGGCAGCCGGCGACAGGTCTATCTCCGGATCAAGGAACATATTGATCAGGGTGCCAATTGCGTCAGCTTTGGATAGAGAGGGCAGCTGATTGCGGAACTTGAAGTTGTCTAGGATGTCCTGGACGTTAGGGGAAAAGCCATTTAAATAATCCTCAAAGTCTGCGAGTAGCTGTTGCTGGCTGCCGCGAGATTTCAAATCGCGAAGCGTAAACTTCGATGTGTTGTAGAAGGCTTGGCCCGCTGCATCACACAGAGCTGCACGCTGCTCAGTGATACGAGCTTCATCGAGCATTTTCTTCGTGTCGAGGACTGTCTGTTTGGTTGGTTCCAGCACCGCGTCCATACGCCGAATAACGCACATCGGCAAAATGACGTCCGGATACTTACCGCGCTTGAACAGGTCACGGAGAACATCGTCGGCAATGCCCCAAATGAACGATACGATTTTGTTGTGCGTTGCCTGATCCACGTTTCGGTGCTCTTTCTCAATCTCAACGTCGCAGAATGAACTTCTCTAATATGCGGTAGTGTCCCAAAACAGTTTCGTAGAGGATGAACTCGTCTACAAAGAATCTGCTGATACCGGGCTCCTTACAGCATTGGTTAAGTTGCTTTTTCAGGCTTTCAAGATGTGTTTCCGCAATAAGCGTCGAAGAGGACCAGCGGCCTACAGTAATGTGCGGTCGATAGGCGCTTCTATCCACCAAACTGTTTCCAGCGGACAGCACGTCTACGACGGCGGTCTGTAACGAAATCAGTTCATCCGACCGTTCGATATCGACGACCAAAACCCTTGCATCCTGAAAAATGTCAGCTCCCGAGATGTGAACGTCAAATTGTGGACAGCGAACGCCCCTCAACTTCACCATCAGCGTTGGAATGCTGATGGCAGGAATTTCTCCAATGAACTCCAACGTGATGTGAAGGTCGTCTGGATCTGACCAGCGCACATCTCCAGTCTTGACAAAGCTCGTTCTACTGAACGCACTGAGAATATTTGCAGCTGCTTCCGGAACCTTGATTCCGACGAATACCTTGCACGTCGCCAGAGGTGCGTCGCTCATTGAGGAATCAGGAGCGCGTACACAGTATCTCCTCCCCGCCGCGCCAAAACTGTAATCTCTTGCTCTTCGAGGCAGGTTCCATCGGAAGATTCCCACCAGCAGAGGTTTTCGGTTGCAGTTCCACCAGCTTGCGATTCAGCAAAAATCTTATAGATGATGGACTGTTCTGGAACCCGGAAGTTTTTATGGAATTGAATCCCTTGAAGGCGGGCTGCGTCGTTTACGAGACCGCCGACGGCACGAAGCGCGAACGAAGAGAAGTAGTGACCTGGCACAGTTGCCTTCTTGCCGGCCCACTTTGCCTCAACCAAAATACAGGGAGTAGGCCAAACCCTAACGAGTCCAATCAGGGCTGAATGGTAGCTGCCTTCGGGACACAAAGCAGTGCGAGCGGTGTCGATAGCCTCGAATGTAAGGCTACCCTTCGCATATGGAAGTACCATCGGCGCATAATATGCGAACTCGCCTGCGATTACGTCCACCATCGACTCCTCAGGACTTTTCAGTTCATGCAGTGCATGAGTCCTCTTGAACGAGAGGCGCCGCTGGTCCGTCAGAATCAGCAGGTGTCCCAGCTCATGCCATTTTGTGAAATAGCATCTTTGCTTTTTGCTTCCCCGGCAGTCAATCAGGGAGACGTAGGGGAGATCAAACTTCCCTGGCCGAAGCAGCTTAAAGGTGACGCCGTAAACGTCATGAGTGAGTTCGTTCCTGAAGAGCGCGGCGCAAGGTTCACCACGATCAGCATATTCCTTCGTGAGTTGAACCAGGTCGGCATCGGAATGAATTTCCCGGAATGTGGTTCCCAGCTTTTGCGCAGCGATGTCCAAAAGTCCACTGAGCGTGGTGCAATGGGAAAACTCCCTGAGGAAGCGCTTGATTTGGCGATGGCAGTGATCCTTGATTGCGGCAACAGGATCAGTCGTAACCTTTAAACCAAGATCGGTAGCGAGGGTATAAATCGTCGGGTTTTTGTAAAGTTTTGTCGGCATGATCTAACCAAAGACGGTCTTGATGGCCCTGTGCAGTGCGATCCAATCATCTACCTCAAATCTCTTAATTTCTCTATTGCTACGCCTCGCGATGACCGACTTGTGCGCCTCTAAGAGCTCAACTGTCTGAGCATAAGTGAGAGTCAATTTAACAGCAGCTTCCGCGAGTTCAGGTGGAATCGTTACGGGACCGCGCGAGGAAGGCTGGGATGCTTCATCTCCTCTCAGCAAGTAGTCGATCGAAGCACCGAGCGCATTTGCGATCTTCAGTACATATTCCGAACTCGGGTTGCGTTTGTTGTTTTCAATATCGCTGAGGAACCCCTTGCTGACTCCGCTTCGATCAGCGAGCTGGTCTTGGGTCAGAGTCCTGGCTTCTCTGATTTCACGTATTCGGTCGCCGATACTCGGCATCTTGCCTCCTTAGGCCGTTTTCAGTCTAACGCGAGATTCGAGCACCGCAAGTAAAAAAACTTCATGTGAGGCATTGACACATAGTTCGCAAATTGTGGTAAAGTTCCACTATCGGTGAAGTCGGAGGTATTGGGGCAATGGAGCAGAACTCTTTTCTTGAAACTCGGCAATCCCAGTTGGATGACCTTTTAGCTCGCGTTTGCGAAGAACTCCAGCTCACTCCAACACGCTACGACGAGGCGGTGGCCCGCTATGAAACGGTGTGCCGTTGGCTGGATGCAGATGGCAGCGTGGTCGCCTCGTATAAGCCAACCATCTACCCGCAGGGGTCGATGCGCATTGGGACGACTGTAAAGCCCTTGGGCCGTGAAGAGCATGATCTGGACTTCGTCTGCGAGTTCCAGGTTCCTGCGAGTCAGATGGAATCGCCTCTTGACTTGTTGAAGCATGTGGCTCAGCGTCTTCGTGAACACAAGGTGTACCGCGAGTTGCTTGAGGTCAAGAACCGTTGCGTCAGGCTCAATTATTCCAATGAATTTCACATGGACATTCTGCCGGCGTGCCCCGATCCAAAATCGGGGAAGGACTGCATCGTCGTTCCAGATAGGCAGTCGCAAGCGTGGAAGCCCTCTAATCCAAGGGGCTATGCCGATTGGTTTGAAGATCGGTGCGCGATAACGCTCTTCGTTGAGTTCTCAAAACGCGCGATGGCGGCAGATGCCGAACCGATTCCGGCGCAAGAAGCAAGCCATGAAAAGGCGACGTTGAAGCATGTGGTCCAACTGTTGAAGCGGTGGCGCGATATTTACTACCAAGATCGCTGTGACGAAGCGCCTATTTCGATGGTGCTCACGACGCTGGCTGCACAATTCTACCGAGGACATGCTTCGGTCTCTGATGCGATGACCTCTATCCTTCAGAGCATCGAGGGAGCTATCAATAACGCCATGCCAGGCCGTATTTACGTTCTCAATCCCGCCAACACCAACGAAGACCTGAGTGAGCGTTGGGATGATCCCGCAAACTATGCCGCCTTTATCGAAGGGATTACCCATCTCTGCACGGTATGGAAGCAGCTTACCGCGGCAACAGAGATGCAGAAGAGCGCGACGATTCTGGAGGATCTGGTTGGGGAGCCTACAAAGGAGGCCATCAAGAAGCAAGCGCGGGCATTGCAAGTCGCAAGAAGCGCGGCAGTTCTGAAATCTGCAAGCGCTGGAGCAATTTCAACGACCGTCGGAAGCTCTATCAGGCCAAATACTTTTCATGGCGACTAAGTACCAACCCAAGCCGCATGGGTTAACTCTCGACCAACAAATTTACAGGATGCGTTGTTTGCATCCTGGATTTGAGGTGGAGGCGCATCAAAGACAGCGCTCCGTTGTCTGGGTTGGAACAATTAGACCAACGCCCATGAGCGAAGAATACACAGTCGCGATCGAATTTGCGGTTGGTTTTCGTCCGAAGGTTCGAGTCTTGAAGCCAACGTTGAAAATTCGAGAGGGGGCGACTTGTCTTCCGCACTATTACACAGAGAGCAGCGCCCTATGTCTCCATGAGATCCACGAGTGGAGCTCAGTTCTCTATGTCGCCGATTGCATCGTCTCTTGGGCTGGTCTCTGGCTTTATTTTTATGAGGTATGGTTCTTGACAGGTTCTTGGGAGGGTGGAGGAACGCATCCCGACAAGCCTGAGCACCAGGCTGTATAGGGGACATGGAACGAGTGAGGCGCATTCTTTCGATTGACGGCGGCGGAATCAAGGGAGTATTCCCCGCATCTTTTCTCGCATCCATCGAAGATGCGCTTGGTAGAAACGTGTCCGACTACTTTGACCTCATCGTCGGAACTTCCACAGGTGGCATCATTGCTCTTGGTTTAGGCATGGGCATGAGCGCCAAGGATGTCCTCAGTTTTTATGAGAAGTATGGTCCAAGCATCTTTGGAGGAAATCGACACTTTCGATTCTTCAGAAGTTTATTCCGGGCAAAGTATGATCCCCTTCCCCTGAAAAAGGCACTCACCGATATCTTCGGCGATCGCAAACTCGGGGAAAGCCGCAAACGACTTGTGATCCCATCCTTGAATATTGAAACGGGTGAGGTGCATGTCTGGAAGACCGCTCATAACCCCAGGCTAGCGCACGACTATAAATGCAAAGCTGTGGAGGTGGCTCTCTCGACCGCTGCTGCTCCCACGTTTTTTCCTACTTACATTGCGGATTCTGGTACACCGCTTATTGACGGCGGCATGTGGGCTAATAATCCAATTGCCGTTGCTACGGTCGAGGCCATCGGGATTCTTGGTTGGCCTGCCGATCAGATTCAGATATTGAGTCTCGGTTGTACCAGCCCGCCGCTCGATGTCAACTGGGGCCGTAGCCATTCGCTTGGTAAATTTGGTTGGGCTGACAAAATTGCTGACGTTTTTCTTATCGCACAATCTTTCTCGGCACATGGAATGGCTTTACATCTGGTGAAGGACAGGCAGCAAGTGACTCGGATAAGCCCGCTAGTTGCCGCGCGAAGATTTGAGCTGGACGGTTCCCGCGAAATACCTTCGCTAAGGGGTCTTGGAGATTTTGAGGCCCGGAAAGCGCTCCCCCATATCCGTGAAAGATTCTTCGCGGTGCCCGTAGAGGAGGAGTTCGAGCCCTTCCACGTTCTCTGACACGGCTTTCACGCGCTCATCCCCGGTTTGCTGGACGCCTCAGAGAGGTGCTTTATCGCAGGTTGTTTTATCGAGAGGCGGCATTTTCACGTCTATAGGAAGTTGCGAAGCTCCATGAAACGGGCTTGCACGATCTCCCAGGACGGGTGGGAGCCGAAACAGAGAATCTCGCACTGGCCCTTGTATTCGCGGCCAATTGCGGCAGAAAGGTCTCCCGTCGCAAATAGCGCATCGCTGTTGGCAAACCTCATTTGATCCGGATAGAAGTAGCTGCCAGGAAAGTACGTGCGACTGATGCGGTCGTAGTCCTGCTTGATCTCCCCATACTCGGCAGATTGGAGCATCTCTAAAATCTCGGGCCGGGACGCAAGTTGAAACAGGTCGTAGTAGTGCCGAGCGTAGGTGCCCAGAGCGCGTCCATCTCGTTTGAGAATTTCCACTTTGCTGTGAATGGCAAACATCTTCTCCACGAAGGTCCGCTTGAAATGGAGCAAGCGCATCGGGAACGAGCTTTCGTCTTCCGCCCCGAGCGTGACTGCTTTTTCACGTAGAAACTGACCGAGATAGGAGCGCAGCTCGACATTCTCGGTGGGTTCCCGACCGCTGGCTGCTCCTGCTTCGAGGAGCACGCGGTTGACGACTTCACCGGGACCGCCGTGGAGCTGGTGATAAGAGAACCGGTCATTGCGCCCGAAGCCTCCTATGGTTTGGCTCTCCTCGGGAACGAACTGAAGAGCCGGGTGCGCGGCCACGGCATCTCGCAGGCTCTTTAGTTCGCGGTCGATGCCGCGTTTGGTCAGAGGCGGCTCGAAGGCAAGTGGGTCGAGAAAGATGTCAATGTCCTCTGAAAACCGCTGAATCAAGTTCCAGCCTTTCGAGAGGCTGGTTCCACCTTTGAAGATCACTTTGTCGCCGGCCGTAGCGGCGATGATACGCAGCACTTCGGTGACGTAGTAGTCCTTTTCGATGATCCCTGGGCGAAGCTGAAAGCGCTCTGCGGCCTGAAGGATCACCTGATCGAAGTCAGGATGTTCAAACAGTTTCACGTTTTGGGCCTTTCCTTGGCCTGCCACTCGCGCGCGTGCGACAGGGATGTGAATTGTCCAAAGTCGAACCGGGAGAGCGGATTCAAGGAGGCATGGAGACGTGCTCGTGCTGCGGGATCTCGTTCAAGCTCTTCCGCCAGTGCGCCCAGGAGAGCGCGAACGCGTGGCGGCTCCGAATCAGCCACCTTGAGCAGTCGTTCAATGTGGCGATCCGTTGCCAGTAGGGCCAACGTCTTCTGAATGGTGCGTTCGGCAGACAGTTCGCTTGTGCTACCGCCCTTGCGTAGAAAGTCGAGGAGGGCTGCTTCAGTCTCAGACAGGCTCTTCCATGCCTCCGGTCTCCGTGCATGAACGCGAGTCTCGGCGCCGATGAGTTTCCTTGGGAGACTGAGTGAGCTTGTTGCCAACTCACTTCGGCGCGGTGTTTGCGTGCTGAAACCTAGCAGATTGGCGGCAGCGGTGCCGGATGGGAAGATCGTCTTGGTTCCCTCAGCCAGTTTCTTGATTGCCGTGGGGCTGGGGCGGCTCGGCCCGAAGGCTGTGGAGCGAGGACGATAGTAGACCCCTTTGCTCAGACGTTCTAATGTCCCGTTGCGGGTCAGACGTGAGAGCGTCTGGGCAACGGCGGGAAAAGGCTGATCCCGGAAGTCATTGTGACGCCACAACTTCTCGCCACCGCGTTCAATCTGCAGACGGATAGAGCTGGCGGTGCTGCGGGTTTTGGCGGCCTTCGGCATCTCCTTTACTCTGTCCCACCTACGCCATATTGTCAAGTTTTTTTGCGACAAAACTTGACATACCTCTATCCGAAAACCCCATGAGTCCGCTGTTCTCTACCAACTGACATTCGAGTGGTTGGGGCCGCCGCCGAATCACAAGCTCAACCCCTGGTCGGTGCCGACAGTGCCTTTAGCGATAGATTGAGCTTGTGAGATTTCACTGACCGCAAGAGTGAGGTGTCCAGCATGTTCTAAAGCATGTTCCTTCGCAATGGGCTGGGCATGGCGGTCGTAGAACTGACTTTGCTGGTCAATATGCAGCCAGCCGCCCGTCTGGTTGTGCTGGTAGCTCTGGATATCGCCGGTCTCCCGCTTCCACTCGTAACCAGAGGCATCATTCGGCAACGCATTGTGGAGCGGTGCATAATGCCGTTGGTCGATTTCAGAGGGCGTCTGCACCTTGTCGGTTGCAGGATGGTGGGCTTCCTGTTGGAACTGCCTTCTTTGCTCTTCGGGGGTTAGTTCTTTGGTGTTTGTCATGGTCTGCTCCTTCGATTGGGGTTGGTGAGCTTGCGCTTCGCTGTTAGGTCTTGCGACCTCGACAGCAGAGGCTTTGCTGATATCGGTACTGAGACGTTCGGCGAGCGTTGTTGCGTCGTTCGTGTAGATTCGCGCGTCTTCGGACGCGCGAGAAACGGACACATATGCGAAGCGAGTGTTGATGAGTTCGGGGTGCGCTTTGGTGTCCATGTTGACGAGAACGCGATCCGTGGTGAGCCCCTGCGAGCTGTGCGACGTAACGGCGTAGCCGTGGTCGAAGTGGCGCATCTCGGAGGTGTCAAATGTCAGCGTCCGGGCCTTGTCGCCATCCATGCGGACAGTCATGTTGGTGCCGTCGATGCGTTCTACGGTGCCCAAATCGCGGTTCCTGATTTCCATGTCGGGCTTGCTGACGGTGAACTGGAGCCGGTCGCCCTCGGCAAAGTCTCTGGCGATTTCCCGGTAGGCGGCGATGCCATGCAGCCGCTTGGGATCGTAGGTGACGTGCTGGCCGTCTTCCCGTTCGACTGTGAGTTGGTTCGCCTTGGGGTCTGTGGAGACGACAGTAGCGTAGGTGCCGCGCTCAATGCCAAGCTCTTTGCTCCCTCGGGTGTAGTAAAGAACGTCGGCGGGCTGGTAGAGAGCGGCCCAGTTGCGGTCGGCGCTGGTTAGCTCCGAACGCTGGGTAAGAACGGTCATCGCGTGATTGTCTTTGGATAGGGTGCCGTTGCCCTGTAACTCGGCGCGGATGGCGTCGTTGATGTCGCGGCGGCTGGCGTTGTCGGGCGAGACAACCAGCGTGTCCTCGGGGCGGGCGACATAATCCTTGGCGATGGTCTCGATGCGTTGCTGGGGGTCGGAAATCTCTGTAATGCGGCCCTGCTGCTGAAGAAGCTGAATGCCAGTGGCCGTCTCGTTGCGAGAGAGATGTTCGACGGCGCGTAGCAGCTCCGGGTCTTTCTGGCGCATGATCTGGTCGAGCTGCGATGTCCGCATTCCAGCCTCCTGCATCTGCTCGAAGGGTTTTCCGGCATCGACGCCCTGGTGCTGCCGGGTATCCCCAACGAGCAACACCCGGTCTTGCGGCCCAATCTTTTCGAGAAACGATTGCATCTGCCGGGTGCTGGCGAGACTGGACTCGTCGAGCATATAAAGGTGCCGGGCGTTCGGGTCTCCCGCACTGCGCTCCACGCCTCCGCGCGCCAGAAAACCTTGCAAGGTATCGGCCTGAATTCCGGCGTCGCGGAGCTGGCCGGCGGCTCGACTTGTGGGAGCGAAGCCCTCAACAGCGTATCCGTTCCGCTCCGCGCCCTCGCGGATGGCCTCAAGGGTCGTGGTCTTGCCGCTGCCCGCCAACCCCTGCAGCCCATGTATCCGGTCCTGGGAGGTGAGCACCTCTTCTATGGCTCTCTGTTGTGCCGGGTTCAGGAACTCGCGAGTACGGGCGTGGGCGGCGGCGTTCTCTTGGCGCATGATCGGCTCGACTGTGTGCTGGCCCTGCTGCATGTGCTTGATGGTCGCAAGCTCCTCGGCAATGGCATCGCGGGTCGTGAACTGCCGTCCGGTATCGTGCTTCTGGCCGGGCGCGCGTTGAAACTCTCCAGTGGCTTGCCGTTGCTCGAAGTTGTCGCGCACCTGGGGGTAAGTGAGGTCGCCCATGCCGCGCCGCAAGGCGTCACGCATGATGTCTCGCTCATCGGTGACGGCTTCACGCTCGAAGTTGCGGCTTTTGGCAAAGGTGACGGCTTCCTGAACTCGCTCCGGGATGTTCGGAACGCGCGTATGCTCCTGAGCAGACGCCTTTGCCCGCGCCTCGGCGACGACTCGATCCGCCTGATTGCCGAACTCGGCCGCAACCTGCCGGTGGGCTGCCAATACCTCGGAGGGTGTGTGAATTTCCTTCTTGTCGCGAGTGGAGTGGGCGGCGATCTGCGCCGCCTCCGGCCCGGCGAATCCACTCTTTTCGAGGTACTCGCGAATCTGTTGGCTGCGCGGGCTGGAAGCGTCGAGATATTCCTGTGTGTATCCTTTTATCTCAGGCGCCCCACTTCTCCCAGGCGTGATTTCGTATCCCAGCCGCGACAGCCGATACATCAGCTCAGATTGATACACGGCTGTCGCGAACTGCTGGCTGTCGAAGTAACTCTGTGGCTGGACGGCGCGGGTGGAGCCGTCCGCTCGCTCGGTCATATTGAAGATGACGGCATGAGTGTGGAGCTGAGGCGCGGCATACCCATCTACCGGACGCGCAGTATCGTGCTCGAACTTCGCGGCGATGAACTTCCCGGTGGTCTCGGCGGCGCGATTGCCGCCGATTCGTGCCTGGGTGTACCGCTCCAGTTCCGTAAGAGCGGTTGTCACAGCCTGCCGGTGTGCCTCGCGGACCCGGTCGTCGCCGCCTACCAGCGCGGTCAGAGAAACGGACTTTGGCGCTGAAAATGTGGCGTCCCAACCGGCGCGGTGCTCGACGGGTTTCACAGTAGTCCCCGTCGGCGGTCGTGTACTCCTGGCCGTTGCGATGCCGGACCAACTGCTCTCCCGTGAGGGGATTCTGGCCCTCGCTGAGACGAGCGAAGTGCTGTTCGTCGATGGCCCCGGCAAGGCCATACCGCTCGGCCATCCGGCCCTGCCATTCACCGAGGATGGTGTCGCCTTGCTTCCAATAGTTCTGCTCTGCGGACATGAACTCCTTGGCGTGATAGGTCTGCGCCTGGCTGGAACTGAGCGGTTTGGAAATGGTCAGCATGAGGCGATTCTCAGAGACGCATCGGCTGCGGCTCGGCTACCGGAATATCGTCGTCATGTTCATCTTCCGGGCCATCGGGATCGGGGCCGCTCGCCGCGACTTCCGGCTGCGTTGGCTCGTGCGGCTCTTTCTCGTCGTCGTCGTTCTTCACAATGGCAGCCTGCGGCTCTATCGGGGGAGCGGTTGTTTTTGCGTCTGGCGACGGAGGCAACGCTGCCTCCAAGTCGAGAGCCGGTTTGACTTCTGGCGATGCCTTCGGAACGAGCGTCAGTGGATCGAACCGCAGTTCGTCACCCTCGACCTTGCGCGGTAGAAATGCCGGTGTAGTCTGCGGCACGTCCATGTACTCGAAGTGAAAGCGGGCGACATTGTTGCCCAGCTTGAGAAACGCATGGCGGTTCTCAAGACCGGAGATTTCAGAGTCCATCACCAAGGGTTCGATCTGACGGTCTACAGTGAAGTTCCTGCCCGAGCGGGAGCCGTCGAAGTGCGTCTCCTTCATGCGTTCGATCTCAACTTTGCCGATGGCATTGGACACCCATTCGGCTGCTTTCGGCTCCGTGGTCTTCAGGAATATCTTGGTGGCCGGCTGCGAAAGCATGACTTCGGCCAGGTGTCCGTAGATGACCTCCAACTGGGCCTTGCCCTGAAATCCGAGAACGAGCGGGTTCTTTGATTTCCTGTTTTCGGTGATGGCGGTATGGAGTTGAGGGAGCCGTTGCAGGCTGGCAAGTTCGTCCAGAACGAACCATACCGGAGTCTGTTTGTCCTGTGGCGCGGTCAACAGCCGCATGACGAGCAGGTCGATCCAAAGGCTATGGAGCGGCCTCAATGCCTCGCGCTCGGTCGGGCTGGACGTAATGAATATCCATCCTTTTCGAGTGATAGACCACTCGGTCGCGCTCCATGTTTTGTTCTTTGCCTGTTCCTTCGTCGGCAGCATACGGAGGCTGTCGGCAACCAGACCGAGCGAGGCCAGAACGCCGTTGCGCTGCTGCTGCGCTCCCTTGGCGATCATGGCCTCCATCTCGGTGCCCTGTACCCGCTGGTCGATCTCTGCGGGCTTCGACAGCCATTCCACAAGCTGCTGCGGATTCGGCCCGTAGGTCAAGAGATGGGCAAATATCTTCTGCGGAGTTTCGGTAAAGAACTCGCCCTTTTTGTCGCTGGTCGGCTGGTACAGCGAAGCCGCAATGGCCTTCGCTTCCGCCTTCCGGCGCAGCTCTTCGGACGGTCCCCAATAGGGGCACCGCTCGTCCAATGGGTTGAGCACGATGTCCTCGCGCTTCTTGTCGTAGAACCTCTGGATGAACTCGCAAGCCGGGTCGTAGACGATGGCCGCATCACCCCTGCTCTGTATCTGGCGGAGCACCTGCATGATGAGTGTCGTCTTGCCGGCCCCGGTGTCGCCCATAAGTTCGATGTGTTGCGATTCGGCCTGCAGCGGTATCCGCATCATCTCTTTGGCCTCGGTGGTGACGAAGCCGATGCCGTCGCCGCTCACCGTCTTGTTGAACTGCTTGGGGGTGAGCAGGACAGGGCCTTTGAGCCGACGCCCGTACTTCAATTCCTTGCGGCGGCGAATATCTTTGCGGATGGAGAATGGGAGCTGCGCGAGCAGCGAGAGGAAGCCGAAGAGGAGCGGAAGCTGGTAGATGTCACGCAGCCCGTCGCCCCCGTAGACGGCATTCTGGAGGTAAGTGTGGAGACGGCTATCAATGCATTTCTGCTCTGGGCCGCGATAGAGAATATCCAATCCTCGCGCTTGAGCCGCCGCAGAAAGTGCCAGCGGAATATGCTGGCCGCCTGAGGCAAGAGTCGTACCATCCTTCACGTCAGACTCGGACGCAAGTTCGGCTCCGGTGCTCACGCCAGCGGTATAAAGCAACTGATATTTGTGGCTCCCGTTGAATACACCGCCCACGGCTGTACGGAAGTACATGGGCGTGTAGAACTGCTCCAAGGGAGACTGACCTCTGCTGAAGCGGAGGTAGACGAATATGCCGGTCAATATCAGCGCGAAGAAGACTGCGCCGTAGGTGTAGATGGGCGAATGCGGCGGGAAGATGATGGTCTCTTTGCGACCCCACTTTGGCGTATTCATCATGCACGCTCCAGGTCTTGCAATGCGTCTTCGGCGACGCTGCGTTTGCGCTTCTTGACCTCGGCAACCATGTTGTCGAAGGCTTCGGGCGTGAGCTTTTGGCCCGTGGCGAGTGGGCGGAAGAGGTTGGTCAGCATGAGACGAATGCCCATGATCTCGGTAAGCTCCGTGCTGGCGGGTTCGGAACCGGAGTCGCGGGCAAGCTCGTCAAGGATGAGCTTGCGGATGAGTTCGCCGCGCTGTAAGCCGCGCGACCGCGCGAGCCGTTCGAGCGAATCCACTTCGCTCGGACTCAGTTTTGTGGTGACTCCGCGCAAGCGATAGCCCGCTCGCTTCTCGGCGTCAGCAGCAATTTGTGCATCGTCTAGGAGCTTCATGTTTACTCTCTCAATCGTGGTGTCCCTGGGTGTCCCTAAGTGTCCGTAGGGACACCCACTGCCTGTAAATCATTGGCTTTGTTCGCTTGCCCTCAAGTGCCATCAAGTGTCCCTGGCACGACCCTCGGAGGGGTGGAGTGTCAACATGCTTCCGGTGCGTAGCACCGTTTCCACCCCGCCACGGATTTACATGGAGGTTCACGCCTTCAATGCCCGCACAGTCTCAGTGGACTCCACCCCGGCATCTACCCGTCCATTGGGCTTCTTCGATGGGCGCACTACAGCACCGTTCGTCGGCGCTTTTCGGATACGGAGTGTGCAGGCAACTTGGGTGGCTTGCGAAGTCTTAAGGAAGTCTTGGAAATCGCGGTCTTTGGCAAAGACGTAGTTGAGGGCCTTGTCCACAACATCGTCTGCCGATGCGTGAATGAAAGCGGCGTACTGATCGACCTGAGCCGCAGTTGTCTCATCGAGACGAATTGAGGCGCTGATGTGACGGCTTTGGCTGACTTCAAGTAGAGGCATTGTCGTACTCCTTTAGGTAAGGGATTGGGGTGTTGATTCACTGGCAAAAACAGACTCGATCTGGAAGCGCTTTGCATCGCGGTCGTAGCCGCGAAGAGCGAGCACTTCGCGGATGACGCGGTGGCCCGGAAGCCGCTCGACATGCACGATGAAATCGACGGCCTCGGCAATCTCAGCTTCCGTGTCAATGAAGGTGGATTGGGCATGATTTCGCATGACGAGATTGGCGAAGCGATGCAGGGCCTTTTCGGCAGAATTGGCGTGGATCGTAGCGAGCGAACCGGCATGGCCGGTGTTAAGCGAATCGAGCAGCGTCCGCGCCTCGATTCCGCGCACCTCACCAAGGATGATTCGGTCCGGCCTCCAGCGGAGAGCGGACTTGAGAAGATCGTCGAAAGTGACGTTGGCCTTGAATGTATCGGTCTGGCACTCGACGGCAAGCATGTTCGGCTTCTTGATGTGCAATTCGGAGGTGTCTTCGATAACGACGATGCGCTGATCTTCGGGGATGGCGTTCGCCAGAACGCGGAGTACAGTTGTCTTTCCCGTTGATGTTCCGCCACTGATAAGCACGGTCTTTCCAGCCGCGATCTGCGCGGCCAATAGGTCAGCGAGCGGCTGCGTCAGCGTGCCGCGAGCGATAAGGTCATCCACGGTGTAATGGCGGCTGGGAAACTTCCGAATCACAAGTGCGGGCGAAGGCCGCACGACGGGAGGAATGACCGCTGCGAGGCGGCTCCCGTCAGGGAGCTGCGCGTGCAGGACGGGGTTGTCTTCGTCCAGATGTTTGCCGAGTTGGTTGGCGATGACTTCTAGGCCGGTGCGGAGCCTGCCGGCGTCGAAGGAAACAGTCTCCTCCCGGCGAATGATCCCGTCGCGTTCGTACCACCATGAGGCATCGGGATTGCCCATGATCTCGCTGATACTGTCGTCGAGCAACAGCGGCTCAATGGGGCGAAGGAATGGAAGGATCAACTCGAAACTCATAGCGGGGCCTCACAGCGATGGAAGCCCAGCGGGTTAGCCGGGCTTCCGTGGGAAAAGAGAAGAGGCTTATGCGGCCTCGTCCTCCTGGCTGAACTCGTCCTGTTCCTGCTCCTCGGGGGCGGCCTTCTCGGCGCGGTCGAGCTTCAGGATCGAATCGACCCGCACCTCCCAGCTGCGCTGCTTTGAGTCGGTCTTCTTGCTGTCGTACTCCCGGCTGCGCAACTCGCCTTCAACCTGGATATGTGCGCCCTTCTTGAGCGTGCCAGCGAACTCAGAGAGCTTGCCGAAGACCACGCAACGGTGCCATTCGGTGTGCGAGATATACTTGCCGTCCTTCTTGTAGGAGGACTTGGTTGCCAGCGAGAGAACTGTGAAGCTGCGGTTGTTGTTGGTGCGAACTTCTGCGTCGTTGCCGAGGAAGCCGATGAGGGTTACTTTGTTCTGATACATGGTCGTGTCTCCGTTTGTTGAAGTTCCCGATCTTGCTCGGGTCACACCGGCGGAGCCAAGCGAGAGGGCCCGGCTCCCAAGTGCCGAAGCTCTGCATTTACGGAGGGTCCCGAAGGGAAACCGTAACCCGGAGGGCGGCGAAGCCGAAGCAGAAGAGCGAGCTGCCGCAGGGCGCCGGATAGGCCCCGAAGCAGTGACCGAGCATAAGGCGGGATACATACCGGCAGACACATGAGGGAGCAAAGTTCTCATCCGCGCTCAGGCTGCCGAAGTCGGACACAAACGCAGCTCGATTCGAGTTGGCATATCCTTCGCAAGAGGCGCGTAATTCGCCACTGCTGTTGCAGGTCTCGGCGCTCACGACAGCCCGCTCAATCATGCACGGGGACAGGAAGTGGAAAGCAGCCGGATTGACAGCATGAAAGGACATGGAAGCCTCTGGGATCGTCGATGAATCCTTAGTCGAATGCCTGGTCGGCCCGGAAACGCACGATGGTCAAACCAAGAGGGTTCACCGCCAGCTCGTTGTTCTTCACGTTCTCGCGGAAGACGTAGGTCACGCTGGCCGTCCATCGCTCCCGCTTGAGCTCGGTATGATCCGCTGGGTTCGTGTACACCTTTTCAAACTCGATCCGCGCGGAATAAGGGGACAATCGGAGGTCGTCAAGCACGACATTCTTGATCTCTACATCCACATATGGGAGTGTGCTGTCATTCCGATAGGTAAGGATGATGTTGTCCTTGCGCTCCTGCTCGATCACCGCGCGCTGCACGTCGCTGTTGAGGAAGTAGAGAGCGTTCGTCTGATCGCGCTCGATGGTGAAGCGATTGCGGCTGAAATACAGTTCCGCCCAGCGCGAGAGGTAATACTTGTTCTCGGCCTCCTGGGGGCGATACTGGAAGTTGCGATAGTCGATCGCTTCGGCCCGGCCAACATCGTTGATACGGACAATCAACGGGTGCGCGTTGATGAGTGCCTTCTGACTCTTGTAGACGAGCGCGGCGAGCGCGAGGCAGACGGCCACAAGGCACAGAATTGTGACCTTGAGGTACGTGTTCATTACCAATGGATCGCCATACTGTTCAAGGTAGCGTTCCGCTGCGCGGGAAATGTCTGGAGATGCCGTAGAAGTCGTCGTCATCGCTATGCTCCTCAGCCCATCAGGGCGGCTGTTGCTGCGGTCGTTGCGAGACCCGTAATGACTCCTGTGCCCGCGTCATGTCCGCCCGTATGTCCCGAGAAGATAGTTGCCGTCATTGCTGGAATCTTAAGCAGAATGAAGCCGTTTACGACCACAAGTAGAATCAGCACGGGCAGCTTTTCGACCATCGTCGCCGGATCGACGAAGCCGCTCATCATGGCGTAATAGTGGGCGAGCAGTTGCGAGAGAATACTCAAAGTTGCGGCGGCTACTACTTTGTAGAACGAGAAGCCAAGGAACGCACGCAGCCATCCCCAGAACAAGAATTCCAGTTTGTCGAAGACGAGAAACGGAATGAAGATCGGCCCGAGCAGACCAACAATGGAACTGCCCACAGCGCCGTAGGCAATGATTACGCTGATAAGCGCCGAAAGGCCCGCAATGAGCACCTGAATCAACGCATAGATGATCGCGTTGTACGGACTCGTGAGCGTGGACATCATACCCGGACCTTCCTGCGTCTCAGCCTGTTTAAGTGTGTTGAGGATCTGATTGGCGCTGTCAGTCCCGATAAGGTCTACGAGCTGCTGTGCTCCGCCGTTAATGAAGCCTTTGAGCGAATAGCCGATGCCAGGAATGCTGGAATCGTAGAACTTGACCATCGTGTATGCGAAGGTGATAAGCATGAAGAAGCTCAGGAATTTTGCCATGTTGAAGCCTGGGCCACCCTGAGCGGAAGCGAGTGCTTCCTGCACTCCGAACCAGACAAGCATGATCGTGGCGAGGGCGACACAGATATGAACGCCAATCGAATCGACCGACGGCGCAACCGTGCTAGTCAAAGAATTGCAAGCCTGCGTTATCCATTGAAAGAGATCCATATCTGCCTCGCTCGTGTGAAGGTTTCAGTAACGCATCGCAGCCGCAGCGCCCGCAAACGATGGCGCGGTTGACGTATACCCACTCTGAAACTGGTTAGCCTGCTGGAAGGTTGTCTTGAGCGCGTCCTGCTGCTGTTTCTGCGCCACAATCTGCTGTAGAGCGTAAGCCTGACTTATCTGGTTGGCCTCCTGCTGAGCCATTAGCTGCAAAATAAGTGCTCGATTGATTCGCTGTAGAGTTGCCAGTTCTGTCTGTTGGGTGGGGTCGGTGGAGTTGGACGCCGCAGCGAGGGTATTGATATCGGCCTGCCGCTGTTGAGAGTTGGCCCGGATGGTCCCGAGCGTTTGGAGACTGCTGGCAGTCACCGAATCGTTGAGGTCAGAGGTCGCTCCCTGGGCCGCGATCTGCTGCTGGCCGGAGAGGCTGAGACTCCCGTAACCGTTCAGTTGGCTCGTTCGCGGAACCGACGCCTGCTGGTAGGCATACGAAGCGTTCATGCCAGTGTTGACAGAGTTGGTCCACGGCTGCGAGTTGCCGTAGGTGTTGGCGGCCTGATTGACCATCATCCAGACCGATGAAAAGGACATGAACGGCTGATAGAGGCTTTGCGGAGACATTGCCATTTGGTGAGCAAGGTTGTAAGTGGCGATGGCGTTGTCGGCCAGTTTTACGGAATTGGTAAAGATGTTCTGCCCCTGTTCAATCTGCTGTATCGCATGGGCAGATTGCGTCGGGTCATAGACGATTCCTGAACCGAACTGCGCGTGCGCAGTGAAACTCAGGCCCGTCAGCATGAAAATGAGTGGAATTTTGCAAAAAAATGCCTTCATAGTGTCGTCTCCCTTCGGTGGAGTGCGTTGGTTACGTTTGGATTAGGTGCTACTGCGAAGCGGCCTGAAGCTGTTTCTGCAACTCTCCGGCGCGTTTCGCCTCCGCCTCGCATTTCTGCTGTTGGGCAGCCTCTTGCTGCGGGGTTGGGGTCTTGGAAGTCTTGCCGCTCAGCGCGTCACCAGCGCCACTCGTCATCGGGGCTACACAGTCATCGACATACTGTTTGTGAGCTTGTTGATATTGCTGCTCAAGTGCCGCTGTATCCGCCCGCTTGCTCTGGCATCCAGTCAGCACTACAAGACATACGAGGCAAAACGTAAGCGATAGCCGCATGGGAACTCCTTAGAAGGTTTGCGGGATGGTGTGATTGGTATACGCAGGCAGCAACATGTCCTGCGTGAAATAGACCTTCACCCGATGTCCTTCACGGATGGTGATGGCCGGTGGTATTTGGATGAAGCGGTCAAGGATGGAGGTTGCCGACTGTGACACGCTACCCGCTGCCCCAGTAGTGAACGCCTGAGAACCGCTGGTGGAAATCACACCTCCGCCTTGCGTAATCTCACCCGCCCCGGCAATCACACCCAAGGCAATTGAGGCCCCGAAGATTTCAAGGTAGTGATTATTCACCTTGTCTTTCAAGCCCTCTTCGCCGATTTGGTCGAGGCCGTGGAACTGGTCAAGATCGACGGAGTAGCCATCCGGCATAATCATCCGATGGAAAGCAACTGCCATTCGGCGCTGCTGCCCAAAGCCGGACGCACCGATCTTCTTGGCCTCGCCTAGCACGATCGTTCCATCGGGAATGATGACGTGCTGGTGGTCATGTGAGTAGACCGGATTCGAGACAAGCACCTTAACCGGCCCTACCGCATCACCGTCCAAACGATTCATCAGCACCGTATCCAACGTCGTGCCCTCGTAAATAACGTAAGGCTGGCCTGACGCAGAATCTATATTGACCTCGGGCGGACGCTTGGGAGCCTGAGCTGCCTGCGCTTGCGGTTGCTCACCCGGTGCGCGGGGAGCAATCATGCTGCCATCGCCACCAGGGAGCGCGATGGGATTCCGGGCTTGGGAGCCAGCCGGCGCAAGTTGACTCTGCGGAGGGTCCGGGGGGCGGCTGTAGGCGAGATTTGAGGAAAATCGAGCGTTATACGCGCGTTCCCGGTCCTTCGCGGCGATTTGCTGCTCCTCCTGCTGCGCCGGTGAGGGCTGGTTCACGCCCGACTGCTGGGGGTAGCCGTTTGGTCCGCAAGGCTGACCGGGAACGCAGCCCACAGGAAGGCCGCTTGGGGTATATCCCGCTGCCGCCGCCTGCTGGGCAGGCGTGGCGTTCTTCAGGGCGGGGTCGCCTGCGGTCGTAGCCGCAAGAGTGGCCCGCTGCTCCTTTTCCTTCTCGACCTCAAGCTGAGTCTTCAGGTCTGCGACGTTGTTATCCGTGTTGTCCTGCAACATCGGCTGCGGAGGCTGGTTCTTGGACGCCGCCTGGGTGGAGGATTTCTTTCCGGCAGAGCTGAAGATGGCGGCAAGAATCACCAGCGCGCAGGCTCCAAGAAACACAAACATCTTCATGTTTTTCTGGAGCACGCCTTTCGGGTCGGTCGCTTTCGTGGTCAAATCCGGCTCTGGCATGGCACTACCCCTTCCGCGTGAATTCCATCTTTTTCTTGCCCAACTCGACGTAGCCTGAGTCCATCACCTTCGGAATGATGTATGTGCCATCGCGAAGGTCGTAGCTGATGAGGTTCGGCTTGCCGTCCTTCATCTCGTACACCGAAAACTTCTCAGGCGCATTGGTCTTGATGTAGGTGAACTTGTCGTCGTGATATATCGACTGAATATCGAAGGGCGCTTCGTTAGCTTTGTAGTTGTAATCAAATTTCAACTGCATGGGGTACGCGCTCTTATACTCATCGACCGCCTGGCCTACATGGGACTGAAGCGCAGCGAGCTTCTGTTCGGTTTGCTCCAATTGGGCGGACGGTACATACTGCGAAGGACCGGAGGACGCTACGATGGCGGACTGATCGGCGGGCTGGATGAGCACTTTGAGATCCGGCGCTGCCGATGTTCCGGAGACATCCTGCAGCGTGAACGAGTAGATGTTGCCTTTGTCGGTAATCAGGTTCAGATTGGTTGCGATACCGGCTTTGGCGGGATGGACAAAGCAGAAGTTGCCGACTACATCCACCACCCAGAAGTCCTTGTCGCCGGTCGCGGCCTCCATGATCTTCTCGGTCGCCGGAACTTGAATGAGCGTGGTGTACTTCAGCTTTGCGCGGATGGGAACGATGTCCTGCGAGTGGTACTGGACAGTGCGTGCCGTCGCGTCCTGCGCGACGGCCACAGTGGAGGAGAGGGCGGGAGTTAAGAACAAGACAAGCCCGGCGAGAAAGACGAGGATGCGGTTCATGCGGTTGCTCCTTTGCGGTTGTCGGTGACGGTGACGGCCATCGTGCGGGGCCGGAAGGGGAAGTCTTCGGCGAGACGGCGCAAGCCGTCGGCTATGCCGAAGCGCGCGAAGTAATCGCGCTTTTTGAGGTTGTCGCGGGCGTTGTTGGTCGCCATCCAATGCGAGACGGAATCGACGTTCAACTGGACTTTCTTGCTCGACTGCGCCTTACGAACGAGCATCTGCCCTGGCGGAACGAGGCCGCCGATAAGGTCAAGTTCCGTGTCGTTGAGATGGAACGCTTCGCGGTACACGTCGCGGTTCATCTCCGGGTTCGCAAGGAATATCTTTGTCGGGCAGCTCTCGGAGACGATCTGCAACATGCCCGACTCCTCAAGTTCCTTGATGGACTGCGTGGCAAGGATCATCGCCGCGTTATGCTTGCGCCACGTCTTCTGCGCCTGGACGACGTAGTTCCTGATCGTCTCGTTCTTGATGAAGAGCCAAGCCTCGTCCAACAGGAACATCTTGAAGCTGGCAAGCTTCTTCGGGTCGGCGATCTCATTGCTCGCCCGGTGCAACACGTAAAACAACAGCGGCTCCAACACCTCCGGCGCATCGCCCCAGCCGGCGAAGTTGAATGTCTGGAAGCGACTGAACGAAAGCGTATCCTCGGCATTGTCGAAGAGAAAGCCATACTGCCCACCGCGAGTCCAGCGGTGCAGCCGTTCCTTCAACTCGCCGATAATGTTGCCGAAGTTGGAGACGGTGCGCTGGTCCGGCTCCAGCATGTACATCCTCTCGATCCCGTCCCACAGTTTGCGTTCTTCCTTAAAGTCGAGCCGGTAACGCTGTTCTGTGCCCTCGATAAGCACTCGGAAGAAGCTGAAGAGAAATTGCAGGTTCTCCTTGCCGTAGGGCAGCGAGAACGGGTTGATGGTGAAGTCGCGTGCCTCCTGGCCCACGTTCAAATAGCTTCCACCGAAGATCGTGGTGAGCGATTGGAAGCTACCGCCAATGTCGAAGATGAATGTCAGAGGCGCGTACTTCTGAGCGTTTTGTAGGATGAAGTTGCAAAAATAGCTCTTCCCTGAACCTGTCATCCCGAGGATGAGCGTGTGGGCGACCTCGCCGTTATGGAGGTTCAAGAAGTACGGCGTGCTGTTGTCCGTTTCGAGCGCGGCAAGGTACTCCATGCCGAGATGCGCGTTTGTCTTCTCGCCCGGCAGGATCGTAAACAGAAACGAGAGGTCGGCGTAGTTCGTATTCAGGAGATACAGCCTGCGGAGATTGAGCGCGTAGTTGCCGGGCACTGCGGCGAAGTAAGCGTTGAGCTGGTTGTAGGTCTCTACGAAGAGATTGCCGTCGGCGTTGGTGAAGACGCTGGTGAACTCCCCCACGAGCTGGTCAAGCTCGGCCTTTACCTTCCCATACAAAACAATCGTGAGCGAGAAATCGCCTAGCGATTGGCCGTCGCCCAGAGCACGCAGACAGTCGCCCAGATTCTCGATGTCGGCCTGTTTCGACTCGTCTACCAATACATCGCGCGGGTTTGTCTTCGTCGCATCGTTACCCATCTGCGACACAAAACCGGTCTTCGACATATTGAAGTGGCGGCGACGCTTGGTGACTTCCTTCCGCGCCTTGTCCGCTGCAAGCGGCGTCCACTCGGTCACGACATAGAAGTTGCCCGCGATCTTCAACAAGGAGTCCAGTACCAAAGGCCGCGTCTCGGTGATGGCCTCTTTCATGGTCAGCACACGGACAACATGGTCACCGACGCGAAGATGATCCCGCTCGGCCTCGATATTCGAGTTCACTACTTGGTAGTCGAGAAACTGCGTGGACTGCGGCTTGCCCGCGATGCGCCGTTCGTCGAAATTCAACAGCCGGCGAAAGAACCGAAGCTGCCCTTGTTGGCTGAGAACTTCGATCTGCATGAAGTCCACAAGCTGCCGGGCGAATGCCTGGACGCGCTGCTCCAGTCGGGCCAAATCGGATTCAATCTGCGTCCGCAGCAGAGTCTTCATGCTGTTGTTGGTGAACTGCGCCCGCAGCTCGCCAACCGCGCCAGCGGGGTCTTTGAAAAGGCGGGCGAGTGCCACGCCTACGCCCGTCTTCGACCTCGCCCCTTCGAGAACGATGCAGTAGAAGATTTCGACCTCGTAGAGATGGTCGCGCTTCGCTTCAAAGAACTGCCGCCGCTGCTCAATGGCGGCTTCCACAACGGCGTCGTCATACGACGCGAAGGGAATCTCCGGCCGGTTCTGCTTGAAGAGGTACTGGTAAATATGGAAGCCTGGGCCAAAAGCCTTCAAGGCGGCCTCCAGCCGTTTGACCGCATACTCCTGGTCCGCGTGGTCAAGGCTCTCGTAGTCCACGCCGGGGACGTGCAATACCATCCCAAGATCGCCCGACTTCGTAAGGAACGTCGTCTCGTTCCAAAACCCATAGAGGTTGATGTGGTCATTGAGAGACGCGCTCTCCCTCCACGGCTTGAGGACTCTATCGAGGCGAAGCATCAGACTACCTCCACGCGGGGCACGCCCTGTTTGGCCGCGTCATAGCGGAGCTTGTATTTCTCGGATTTGGCAAGGATGCGAAGAAATGCCGGATCGCTGGCGGTCACCCAATGACCGAAGGCATAACCTCCGATGAAAACGGCAATACCGGCAAGAATCGAATTGAAAATGTTGAACGTGCCCACCGCGCCGACGCAGACGAAGTAGAACAGCGTGCGCTCGACGCCCAAATACGTGAGGGGCTTATGCAGGCTCTTGAAGACCCGGTTGCTCCGGCGGCTTGTGGTGTGTGCCTGCATGAAAGCCCCTCACACTTGAGAAGTTGGCGCGTGACGATTGAGAGGTAGAAAGCGGCTGTGTTTAGGTTCCCCACAGCCAGCTCAGTACGTTGGTTGCCATCACCGCGATTCCGGTGCCTGCGGCGACTCCGGCAAGCGTCTTCTTCGCGCCGGGTTCTCCGTGCGCGAAGCCATAGCCGCCAATCACAATCGCGATCAAGCTGGCGACCTTTGCGACCGTGCCGGTGAATAAGGTTTGGAGTGAAGTGAGTCCGCTGTCGAACGGCGAACCGGACTGTGCATACGCGGCGATGGGGAGGAAAAGGCATACGGCGGCAAGCAATGCGAATGGATGAATCCATCTGCGAACTGCTTGGACCGTCTTCAGCGGAATTACGATTCGGATGTTGCGGGACATCGGCACCTCCTGCGACTGAGTTCAGTCGGGATATGCCGAGACATTAGGCGCGATTTCCAAGCTCGTCCAATACTTTATTGCGATGGACGGCCATGCTTAAACGAGATGGCAAATGAAGATGAGTCGCAAGCTGAGAAGTCTTACGATGATGTGTTGTTTTGTCCGCCGAAAGACAATCGCTGCTGTTCTTGTTTCTCTCGCACTCGTTGAGGTGGCTTCTTTTGCGAGCTTGGCTCTGCAACAGAGAACCGCTTCTCAAGATCGCGAAGCAACAAAGGAAGGGCCTCTTGATCGTGCTCTTCCCGATAGGCAATCGCTGAATCAATTGTCCAATTGACCCCTTGAATCGGCCTTGTTGTGAGGTCTTCATGTAAGGGTTCACTTTGACATATCAGCGCGATGCAGAGACGTTCCCTGACCATCCATTGCACATGCTCGGAATTGAATGTGGGGTTGGAAATCTTCGGAATTATCCCTTGCCCTTCCAGCATCTCCAAGAGCCGTTGATGCGCTCTCGGATGGTGTCTTGGGTCGCTGAAAATAGCTAGTCGCCCATTCAACGATTCAGAGGGTAGTTCGTTTTGCTGAGCCAACGGGTCGTCTTTTCTAACGCAAACTACCAACGGCTCGTGCATCACGGGCTGAATGCAGTAGCCATCGGGTAGCACTGGAAGAGTCACCAGCGCAGCGTCCAATTCAGCCGCTCGTAATCGCCTGATTACGTCCTCAGTGTCGCCGTTCTCAGGATGAATGCTGCCCTTCGGAAACAGGTCCCGGTAGGCATCGCACACCGTCGAAATCACTTGATGTTCAATGAACGGCGTGAAACCGAGTCGAAACGGGCGCATCGTCGCATGGTGAATCGCCTGTACCGCTTTGACGACATCAATCCGGGTCTGGAGCAATTCACGGGCGAATCGGAGAAGGGATTCGCCGGCGGGAGTGAGGCTTATTCCGCCACGATCCCGCTCAAATATTTTGATGTGAAGGGCATCTTCTAGCTCGTTAATCTGCCGGCTGAGAGCGGACTGGGCCAGCGGAATACGCATCGCAGCGGCGGTGATGGTGCCTTCTTCCGCTATTGCGACAATGCTTTTGAGGTGTTTGAACTCAAGGTAATCATAGACACTCATGGACATGCCCCCCGAAACTCTGCTAAGCGGTGGTGCTGCCGTACCGGGACTTCCATCCCGTAACTTCTTTGACTTCAGTTAGAACCAAATTGGTAAACAAAAGTTGCGAGATCCAAGGCAACCCGATGACCCCGCAATTAGTAAGACGCAGAAAACCCCCATCTCGTTTAAGCATGGCCGTCCATCGCAATAAAGTATTGGACTGACGCGCGTGCTATGGCTAAAGCTCAACGGACAGGCAATCCGCGACGGCTGAACCGGAGGATGCAGCGTGAGTCTCAATTTGATTCAAGAACTCGAATCCCGGCATGGGGCGATGAAGGTCGCCGACCTGACCGAACTCCTGGGAGTGGACGACAAACACATTTACCGGATGGCGGCACGAGGTCAGCTTCCGAGTTTCCGGGTCGGTGGCGCCGTCCGGTTCGATCCACAAGAGGTGGCGAATTGGCTGCGGCTCAAGTACGGGCACCAACCCCTTCCAGCGAAAATCGGGCCTCGAAAAGAGTCACGGCTTTCTAGCGAGGCGTCGAACGCAGCAATAGCGTCATGAAGGAATTTGACCGCCGACAGCGCGAATCCAGTTCGTCTACCACGCAGACACTCGGTGTTTCTGCTAGTGTGAACTTTCATCCTTGCTGGGGGGTGCTACTTCATGCCAAACCTGAATCCTGCCGATATTGTGCAACGAGAAACCGCCCTCGTCGCTGCTATTGAGAAGATGCTGCCAGACTTTGCCAAAGCCTGCCGCGCACCTCAACCTCAAGTTGTAATCATGCACCAGGATGCGTTCGCTGCCGACTATCAGGAAGAGGAATACCGACTCATTGGCATGGCTATAAAATTTGCCGGCCTTTGTGGCAAGGACGTCACCATCCACGGCACGAATCGTGAGACCGTCGATCAACAAGCGACTGTGAATTGATGCTTGTCGGTATGTCGGGTATCTACCCCGAATCTCGCGGCTCGAAAGCCCTACAAGATCAAACTTGGCGGTCGAACAATTCGCTCAGGCATTCGTGAGAGAGGCAATGAGCCTGCAATCCGCACTCGACCTCTTTCCGTTACATGAGGAACCGATACGGCGAAGTTCGGAAGCCAGGCGCTTGAGATCGGCGATCTTGGACTCCACCTCTTTTAGGTGATTTGCAGCTACACCGCAGACATCGGCACAGGTGGGCGACTGGGCTGCAGAAAGTAGCAGGAGATCCCTGATTTGCTCCAGGGAGAAGCCAAGTTCGCGACATCGCCGTACGAAGTTCAAGCGCTGCAGGTGCTCCTGAGCGTACACGCGATAATTACCGGCTGTTCGTTCGCATACGGGCAGTAACCCTGCTTGTTCGTAATAGCGGATGGTGACGACTTTGACGCCTGCCTGCTTCGCGAGAACGCCGATGCGAAAGGTTATGCTCATGTTGACCCTATAGCCACTATAGACTTTACCCTCGTTACATGAGAAGGCTCACCCTTTTACTGGCGTTTTCGCTGGCCTCAGCCTCATACGGTCAAGCAGTAGGACACAGCGCGGCTCCGCTTGACGATGATCCGAGCGTCATCCTTGAACTCGGTGCTGCTACGAGTTGGACCACCACGGGCGGCGCGGCAAGCTTCGCCCCGAATCTAGCGGCCGAAACCACTCCTATAGAAAATTGGCTGGAAATCGAGGCAGGCACTTCACCCTTCTTCACGCGGAACTCCACCGAATGGGATACAGATTTTCTGTTCAAGAAGCCTTGGACGTTGTCTTCGAAAGCCGAGTTCATGTTGGGAATCGGGCCAGAGTGGGTCTACCTTCGGCAGCATGGAACAACATCCAACTCAATCTCGGGTGAGGTCGCCGGAGACTTCATGTTCTGGCCCAACGGCAAACACCGTTTTGGTTGGTATCTAGAACCGGCTTACGACTACAACTTCATGGCCGGTCATCAGCAGTCTATCGGTATGAGCGCAGGGCTCTTGATCGGTATCAGACGGCAACATCATTGATATTGGCGTGTTTTCTCACTGTATTCTTCATTCTTCGATTGGTCCCGCAATACGCGCTTGTGTTAGCCAAAAGGCCGATACCGAAACTATCACCTATTCGCGAAAATTGGACCGCTACCACTTGCAGGTAGACTCTGAAACGATTGAGTGCCGTTGCTATACTCAACTCATAGGTTTTGGTGTGACCGCTGCTTGCATGTTCCCAGAGCGCCAGAAGTCTGAAAAAGCCACCGGCAACGGTGGCTTTTTCCATTCTGGCTGGCTTCACGCGACCAATGTCGCCAGCTCGCCGCTGTTGACCTTGTGCGCGGCATCCTTCGACCGGATGCCCTTGAGATAGACCATCGTGGATTTGATGTCACGGTGTCCAAGCCATGCCTGCACGGTGCGGATGTCTACTCCATCGCGCAGGTGATTGGTAGCGAAGGTGTGCCGGAACTTGTGGAGGAAGAAGTTCATGCAATATGGTCCTTCCGCGCACTTGTTGCCATGCTCGGTCACGCAACGCCCACAGTTCAAGCCGGCACGTTGGGCGACGCGCTTCACAACCATATCCATCTCGCTATCGGGATTGCCTCTGGTGTTGCCGAAGATCAGATCGTGAGGCCGGGCCTTCTTGCGCTCCTTCCTCTTCTTCAACCTTTCGACCAACACATGAGGCAAGGGCACAACCCGCTCCTCCCAGTTCTTCGGAGTAAAGTCCCATTCCTTCTTTGCCGTGACGCGCACAAGATCGTGGTTGGAGTCGAGATCAAGGTATTCGACGTACCGAATCTCCTGGTCGCGGAACCCGGAGCCAAGAATGAACTTGAGCATGTCTGCTTCGTCTTCGGTCGCAACCTTGAACATCGCCGTCAGCTCCTCCGGCTCATAGATGGGGCGGATGGTATCGACGTAGCTGGGCCAGTCGCCCTTTTCCAGCAGCTTCTCGCGTCCATGACGCTTGAAGAGTTGGAGTACCGTCACGACTTTGTCATAGACAGTGCGCGCTCCCAACCCCTGCTCATAGCAGTACGTCATAAAGTCGATAGCATCTTGCCGCGTGGCATCCTCCACGTACTTTCTCTTGTAGGAAGCCCGTAGGAGAACGTCGAGGGTGTAGCGATAGGTGAGGAAGGTCCGACTCTTCCGCTGCATCTTGACGTACTTCAGATAGTCGTCGATGGCGTCCCCGATAAGCGTCTTCGCTTCGGCCTCTGGTTGGGGTTCGGGTGAGGCAATCAATCCCGCGCGGATGGCGCGAAGCTCGACCGTTTTGTGGCGGGCGCACTCGATGGCATCTTCGCGTGTCGTCGTCTCACGGAACCGGCGTCCCGATACCCACCATTCGATGAAGTAGGAGCCTTCGATGTGTACTTCGACTTGGCCGTTGACGCGCACCTTGTCCTTGAGCCGTCCGTTGGCTTCGGGAACTACAGGAGCGAAGCGCCAGTCTTTGCCGATCTTGATTTTCTTGATGAGGTTAACGCGATCCGCGTATTCGGGAGCGTTGCGATGGGGGTTGCGGGGCATCAGAGCAGGCATTGGAATCTCCTCCTCGTAAGGCCATTAGCCTATCAGAGCAGACACCAACATAGACACCAAGGAGGTAAGTGCTTTATTTTCTTGGTGACTGTTAGAAGGCAGCGCTCTAACCAACTGAGCTACGTCCCCCCCTAGACATTCATCTTACATTATTTACTCGCCCGAATGATACCTCCGCTCGACCTCAGGCATCGTAATGTTGCGCGCCGATGGATCAACGCGCTGCCCTTCGGTTGGCTGCCGCGAATGACGTTTCCGCATAGCAACGCTCAGTTTACCAGATCTTGGAGGTCTTTCCTGTAATGGAACGCACAGCGGATGCGCGGATGGACGTGAAAGGGTATGACGAAGTTCGACGCGCCGGCGACTCGATCGTGTCCTTACCATTCCTAGTTCGATTACTAGGCTCTATCGCGACGCCGGAAACAGATTCGCAGGCTTACGACTTTGTGCCCATCCAAAATCGGAGGTGTATAAATTGGATTAGATGCTTGTCTTAGGGCACTGAAAGCCTCCGCAGTGTATGTACTAAGCGGATGTCTGGATTTACAGCACAAAGGACGCCAGCGCTCCAAACGGCTGGGTGTCTTTCTTGGAGACAAATGTTTGCGAGTCAAGCAAGTTGCGGTTTCGCAGCAGTAATACTGTCGGCCTTGGTTGCTGATCCAACCAATATTTTTGATCCTGCGGGAACGCCCGCAAGTTCGATCTTCAGCCTGTCCATGCTCGTTCTTGGAATCACCGCGGGGATTTTTCTGACTGTGGCGGGCATTCTCGTGTATGTCCTAGTTCGGTACCGATCACGAACGTCACACGGACAAACCGAGCAGGAACCGCCCCAGATTTATGGTAGCAATCAGATTGAGCTTTCCTGGACGGTGATTCCCGTCCTGATTGTAGTCATGCTGTTCCTCGCGACCACGCGGGTTATCTATACGACAGAGCACGCGCCGCGTCCGGCGAATGCACTCGATGTAACTGTGGTCGGCCACCAGTTCTGGTGGGAGTACCGTTATCCGCAACTGGGAGTAGTTACAGCAAATGAATTGCACGTGCCCGTCAGCGACCGTGCACATCCGCTGCCAACGTACTTGACGATGTCTTCCGCTGATACAGATCACAGTTTCTGGGTGCCGAGACTTGCAGGCAAGATGGACTTAATTCCAAACAAGGTCAATACCATGTGGATCGATCCCCAGACGCAGGGTTTGTACCTCGGACAGTGCGCTCAATACTGCGGTGTTCAACATGCCAAAATGCTGATTCGCGTTTACGCCGATACTCCGGAACAGTTCACTGCGTGGATAGAACATCAGCGGCAGCCTGCAGTGGAAGATCCTGCTGCGGCCGAAGGCCGGAATGTCTTTATGCACGACGCATGCATCAGTTGCCACACCATTCGAGGAACAGTTGCAACCGGTAGATTTGGTCCAGATCTCACGCATGTCGGGAGTCGCGACACTATCGCTTCAGGCTCCGTGCCAAACACTCCGGCGAATCTTCGTGAATTCATAGACAACCCAGCGAACCTCAAACCAGGCGCGCTCATGCCTCCTATGCATTTGGATAGTCACGATCTCGATGCTGTTACGGCTTACCTAACCACGCTCAAGTAGTGGGTCGAGGAAGGAACAGAATGGCAACTCAGATTCCATTGAACGAAGTGCATGACCAGATGGCGCAGGCTCCGCGAAGGCTTTGGCTGGAAGTGCTGCACAGCTGGGTAACAACAGTCGATCACAAGAAGATCGGTCTGATGTACATCGTCTATGCTCTGATCTTTCTCGTGATTGCAGGGTTTGAAGCTCTGCTCATGCGAATACAGTTGGCGATACCGAACAACCACTTCGTCTCGCCAGAGGTCTTCAACGCTCTGTTCACCATGCACGGGACGACCATGGTGTTCTTCGTCGGGATGCCCATTCTGTTCGGATTCGGAAACTATCTGATCCCGCTGATGATCGGCGCTCGAGATATGGCGTTCCCTCGGTTGAATGCGTTCAGCTTTTGGATATCAGCCTTTGGCGGTTTCCTGCTCTACTTCAGTTATGTCGGTGGAAGCGGACTGTACGGGGCAGGGAGTGCACCTGATGTCGGCTGGTTCGCATATGCTCCTCTGACGGCGCGAGTTTTTTCCCCGGGTCATAGCACGGATTACTGGACGCTCTCCCTATTGCTAACGGGCATCGGAACAATCGGCACAGCACTGAATATTGTTGCGACGATCATTTGCATGCGGTGTCCTGGCATGAAGATGAGCCGATTGCCACTGCTGCCCTGGATCTACCTCGTGATGTCCGGCTTGGCTTTTGTCGCGATCGGCCCGCTCACAGCAGCGCAGATCATGTTGATGCTCGATCGCTATGTGGGGTCTCACTTCTTTGATACTCAGGCCGGAGGCTCCGCAGTTCTCTGGATGCATTTCTTCTGGATATTTGGGCATCCCGAGGTCTATATCCTGGTGCTGCCTGCGTTTGCATTTGCAAACGAGATCATCCCGGTTTTCTCACGGAAGGCGATCTTTGGTTATCCGGCAATGGTCGCGGCTTCGGTGGGAATCGGCTTCATAAGCCTCAGTGTCTGGGCCCACCACATGTTTACGGTAGGGCTTGGGCCGGGAGGGAATACCTTCTTCACGCTCGCCACAATGATCATCTCGGTGCCTACGGGTATCAAAATCTTCAACTGGTTAGCCACTTTGTGGGGAGGGAAAATACAATTTACCGCCTCCATGATGTTCGCTATCGGATTTCTCTTTCAATTCCTGGTTGCGGGATTGACGGGCATCATGTTGTCTGTTGCTCCTTTTGATTGGCAGCTTGGAAACTCGTACTTCGTTGTTGCTCACTTCCACTATGTTCTGGTGGGAGCGATTCTCTTCATGCTGTTCTCAGCGTTCTACTACTGGTACCCAAAGATGACGGGACACCTGTTGAACGAGAGATTAGGGAAGTGGCATTTCTGGCTCTTCGTCATTGGATTTCATTTGACGTTCGATCTGATGCATGTTCCTGGCCTGCTCGGTATGCCTCGGCGCATCTATACCTATGAGGTAGATCGCGGATGGATGATCTGGAACGTTCTTATCTCCAGCGGGGCAATCATTCAAACTGTTGCGACGCTTCTGTTCGTCTACAACATGGTTTGGTCTTACTTCAAAGGGCCGGTTGCTGGACCCGATCCCTGGGATGCATGGACATTGGAGTGGTCGGTACCATCACCACCTCCGTCTTACAACTTCGCTCAAATTCCCACCGTCGCGAGTCGACGGCCCTTATGGGATTTGAAACATCCCGAAGACCCGGATAGTGACTACGAGATCGTCGAACCTATCCCACAGGAAAGACAGGAGGAGGGCGCGTGAGTGAAGCTGTCATAGAGTCGGCCAGCCCAGATCAGGTGTGGAAGCTTCCATCCCGCGGAGTCGTAGGCATGGCGTGCCTGATTCTGGCCGAAGCCGCGATCTTTGTAATTTTTGTCGTGGCCTACATCTTCTATATCGGGAAGAGTCTGACCGGGCCGATGCCGAAAGATGTGCTGGAGCTGCCGATCTTCACGACGATCTGCCTGCTTTCCAGCAGCCTTACGGTGCACGCTGCTGTATCTGCTCTGCGGCAAAGTAAGCAGCGCTTATGCTCCCTTTGGTTAGCCGCAACAGTGTTGCTCGGCGGGATTTTTATCGCAGGGACAGCTCATGAGTGGTATGACCTGATCTACAAACATGGCCTGACCATTAAGACAAACCTATTTGGAACGACGTTCTATTCGCTGGTTGGATTGCATGCAACCCATGTGGTCATTGGCCTGATCATGCTTTCGCTTGCACTGTTCTTCTCGATGCGACGTGAGATGAAGGAGGAGCACAGCGAGAAGCTCGAAGTCCTGTCGCTTTATTGGCATTTCGTCGATGGCGTTTGGGTCATCGTGTTCTTAGTTGTTTATGTGCTGGGTAGATGAACCAGCGAGGAGGCACAGTGCCAGTCGATCATCCGCACCACGAACACAGCATACAGCTCCCAACGCCAACCGCATGGCCCGTGGTGTTGGCGCTCGGTATCGCGCTCGTCATGACAGGCATGGTGACGAGCGGCGTTGTGAGTGTGCTCGGAGGGGTGCTTGCGTTTGCGGCCGCGGTTGGCTGGTTTCGCCAGGTGCTTCCGCATGAGGCGCATGAAACTGTCGAGGTGAGCAGCGAAGTGGTGCAGATCTCAAGCGTAAGAACGCTTGCCGCCAGGTTGCCGACGGATGCGACCTCTCGAAAAATTATTCCGGTAGAGACCTTTCGAATCACCACCGGAATCAAGGGCGGAATTGCGGGCGGAATCGCGATGGCTGTGCCCGCGGCAATCTTCAGCATTCTCAAATACCACAGTATCTGGTACGCCATGAATCTGCTTGCTGCCGGAGGATTTGTCAGCTGGGCTGGTGCAAGCAATGCATTCCTGAGTGAATTCCATCTCCGTGGCTTGCTCGCCGCAATTGTGATTCACGGGTTGACGTCGCTGCTTGTGGGGCTGCTTTACGGAGCAATGCTTCCTATGTTCCCAAGGTATCCGATCGTGACTGCGGGTTTTATGGCTCCACTTTTGTTTACCGGCATTCTGCATTCGGCGATTAACATCGTCAGTCCGATTCTGAACCAGCGCATCGATTGGTTCTGGTTTATTGCGTCTCAAGTAGCGTTTGGCCTGGTCTGCGGATATGTAGTTAATCTGCAGGCAAGAGTGAGAACCCCACAATTTCGAGCGCTTCCGTTTGCCGTGCGCGCTGGTGTTCACAGCGATCTGCTCGCCAGGGAACATGAAGAGCCGATTGAGTCCAAGGACGAGGACCATACGCGATGAATCTCCGTACGTTGGCCTCTTCGTTATCGATCGTCGCTGGAACGCTCTTCGTAGCAGGCTGCAGGGTTGTTCCTGCGAAGCCGGAGGCAACAGCTCAGCGGCCGGACCAGGTATCGAGTTTCTCCACGTTGTATCAACAGAACTGTGCAGCTTGTCATGGTGAGAACGGGAAGAACGGAGCAGCTATCTCGTTGGCGAATCCTGTTTACCTGGCTGTTGCCGGGGCCGATGCCATTCAGAAGGCCACTGCAAACGGCGTTCCGGGAACCTTGATGCCGCCGTTCGCGAAGAGTCAAGGCGGCATGCTGACGGATCAACAGATCGCGATTCTTGCTCAGGGAGTGGAGTCAGCCTGGGCCAAGCCTGCGGCTCTGCAGGGGCAGTCGGCACCACCCTATGCGAGTTCTACTTCGGGCGATCCGGCACAGGGGCAGCAAGCCTTTACGACCTTCTGTGCTAGCTGTCATGGCAGCGATGGAACCGGGCTTAAGCGTAAAGAGAATTCCACTGGATCGCTGGTCGATCCAGCCTATCTTGCACTGATCAGCGATCAGGGTTTGCGCAGCTTGATCATCGCTGGCCAGCCTGAAGATGGGATGCCCGATTGGCGGTCCGACATCAATGGTGCGGGGTCGAGGGCCATGACCGATAAAGAGATTACTGACATTGTGGCTTGGCTGACTTCGCATCGAGTCGCAGCTCCGGGCCAGCCTTATGTGCATCCGTAGAACCCTCACCAGTGCGTGGAGACGAGTATGAGCGAATTTCTAAAATATCCAGGAGAGTCCAAGAACGACACGCTGTCCCCCGAAGGGAAGGCGCAGGCGCACACGCGGCGAGTGTTCCTGTTCAAGCTTGCCGTGGGGTTGAACGCGGCTGTTGGTGCTGTGCTTGCGGTGCCTCTGATCGGGTATCTGCTTGGGCCGGCTTCAAAGAAGAAATCCAATGTTGGTTCGTGGATCACGATTGGCGAACTGAATGATTTTCCAGTTGGACAGACGCGATTGGCTGACTTCCGCAGTCCTGTTGCGACGTTTGACGACGGCGAGACTGCGAAGGTGTCGTGCTGGGTTCGGCGGATCTCGGAGCAGACGTTCCAGGTGTTCGCGATCAATTGCGCGCATCTGGGTTGTCCGGTGCGTTGGTTCTCGGAGTCGAAGCTATTCCTCTGTCCGTGTCATGGAGGGGCGTATTACGAAGATGGCAGCCGAGCTTCGGGTCCTCCGGAGCGCGGGTTGTTTGAGTACCAGTACAAGATCGCAGGGAACTCGCTGGTGATTCATGCGGGTGATATGCCGACGCTTGCGACCCAGGCGTCGTGCAAGGACAAGCCGCTGATCCAGATTGAGCCAACGGCGGTTGAGACGAGGTCGACGACATGGCAGGGCTAAAGGAGCGTGGGATTGCAGCGTATCAGTGGCTCGAGCATCGGCTCGGCCTCATCAAGCCGATTACTGCTGCTGCTGAACATCCGACTCCGTCGAATAACGCGAGCTGGTGGTATGTGTTTGGCAGCGCTGCTACGGTGTTGCTGATCCTGCAGGTGATGACGGGCATTTTGCTGGCGCTGATCTATAGTCCGTCAGCGAATGAGGCTTGGACGAGTCTGAATTTCCTGAACCATAACATTGCGCTGGGTTGGTATGTGCGTGCGCTGCATGGTTGGGGATCAGACTTCATGATCGCGATCGTGCTGATTCACATGGTGCAGGTTTTCATGTTCGGCGCGTATAAGTTTCCTCGAGAGCTTACCTGGATTGTTGGCGTTGTGCTGCTGCTGTTGACGTTGGGCATGGCGTTCACGGGACAGGTGATGCGGTTTGACCAGGACGCTTATTGGGGACTTGGAATTGGGGCTTCGATTGTTAGTCGCGTGCCGTTTGTTGGAGCGCAGTTAGTTCATCTTGTTCTTGGTGGGCCGATCATTGGCGGCGCTACACTTTCTCGTTTTTTTACGCTGCATGTGTTCGTCATTCCTGGGCTCCTTTTGCTGGGAGTTGGCGTACATGTCTGGATGGTTCTACTGCATGGTGTGAGCGACTGGCCGATGCCGGGACGGATTGTACGGAAGTCGACATATGAGCGCGAGTATCACGAGCTGGTCGCGAAGACAGGCATGCCGTTTGTGCCGGATGCGGCGTGGAAAGACGCGGTGTTTGCGGCTGCGATCCTGTTTGCGGTGATGGCTTGCGCGTTCTTCTTCGGGCCGTTCGGGCCTAGCGGTCAGCCTGATCCTACGATCATTCAGACGGCGCCGAAGCCTGACTTCTTCTTTCTGTGGATCTATGCGGTGCTGGCGTTCCTTCCTCCGGAGCTGGAGACCCCGGTGCTGCTGATTGTTCCGGTGGTCGCGATTGCCGGAATGCTGTTGCTGCCGCTGATTGCCAGTGAGGGAGAGAGGCACTGGGCTCGGCGGCCGGTTGCTGTGCTGTCGGTGTCGGTGATCGCCGTGTCGCTGGGGATCTTTACGCGGCTGGGAACGTATACGCCCTGGAGCCCGGTGATGGATGCGTGGTCCAGCGATGCGGTTCCGGTGAAGTACATGCATGACCGAACGCCGCTGGAGCGGCAGGGAGCGATGGTGCTGCAGGACAAGCAGTGCCGCAACTGCCATGAGCTGGATGGCGCTGGCGGGCAGCGCGGGCCGGCGCTGGATTCGGTGGCGACGAGGCTGACCGAGGACCAGATTGTGCGGCAGGTGCTGCAGGGCGGCGGGAACATGCCGGCTTATGGCAACGCGCTGAATCCTTCCGAGACCAAGGCGCTGGTGGCTTTCCTGATGACGTTGCGCGGCAACGATCTGCAGCCGGCGATGGATGCTTCGCGGGAGCTGACTCGGAACAGTGAGGAGCAGATCCAGAAGTCTCAGGGCGCGGCTTTGGGGCCGAAGGGCACTCCGAGTTCCGGGCAGAAGCCGTAGCGTATGTCGGATGCGGTGCGGGACATCTTCGCGGATTGGCGGCTGCCGATTGGGCTGACGATCTCGATTGTGCTCGTCGGGGTTGTGTATCTGCGGGGATGGATTGCGCTGCGTACGACGCGCCTTGCACAATTCAATGAGGAGAGGTTGGCGTCCTTTCTTGGTGGGCTGGTGTTGTTGTGGGTGGTGGTTGGGTCGCCGATGGATGGGTTTGCGGATGCGCTGCTGACGGCGCACATGATTGAGCATCTGCTGCTGATGTCGGCGATTCCCATGCTGCTCTTGTATGGGCTTCCGGTTGTACCGCTGCTGCGTGGGTTGCCTCGGCCGGTGTTGCGCTGGGTGGTTGGGCCGTTGGTGCGGGTTACGGCTCTGCGACGATTTGCGGAGTGGCTGGTTACACCTGCTATTGCATGGCTTGGGATGAATGTTGCGTATCTTGCGTGGCATGTTCCGGCGGCGTACAACTATGCGCTCGAGAATGAGACGGTGCATGGGATTGAGCACCTGTGCTTCCTGTTCACCTCATTGCTGTTCTGGTGGTACATCTTTCGGCCGTGGCCGGCGAAGCAGCGTCCCGATGATTGGGGGATGCTGGTGTACCTGGCGGGGGGCGATGTGGTGATGACGATGCTGTCGGCGTTCTTGGCGTTCTGCGAGCGGCCGGTTTATCGCTACTATGTGCAGCATCCGAATCCGTTTGGGATTTCGGTGCTGGATGACCAGGTGCTGGGAGCGGTGGTGATGTGGGTGATCGGGTCGTTTGCGTACCTGGTGCCGGCGATGGTGATCACGTTCCGCATGGCTGGCGTTGGGCAGGGCCAGCGTGCGCCGCTGCGGGCTGGGCGGTAGAGTACCCCCTCCCCCCTGCGGGAGTGATTTCTCTTCGTAAGTTGATGACTGGTATGGGGTTAGGTGTCAAAGTATCCCGGTTTCGGGAGCGATTTTGGATTGTAAGTTCTACATATAAATACGCTTATGGGGCAAAGTATCCCCCGGCTTCGGAGGATTTTTCTGCTGTAAGCCGTTGAAACCGGGAATGTTAGGTGACCAAGTATCTTAAGTTTCTCTTTTTGAATAGGTTGCGGCAAGTGAGGCGGCGGGGCGGTTGCTTGGGGTGAGTGGGTGTTTCGCGCTGTGATCTGGTGGAGGGGCTAGTCAAATCATAGTCCTTCTGGCGGGGTAACTATGCCAAGTTGGCGAAGAAGAAATCGCCAATGGGGGCACGGCGTTTGTGGCTTAAGGCCGTCCGCAGGGGGTTGACATGACGATTTTGGCTGGTTTTGGGGGAATTATTTTTGCGGCCGCAAAATGGGTAGGCCAACCGCCGCTGACTGCCCTTAGTTGTTGGAGGGAAGGAGGTCGGTGCGAGTGTCCTTTCGCTCAAGGGTAAGATTCACCGAGCGTTCGCCGAGCGGTCTTGTGCGGTGGAGAACGCCTCGATCGACAGTGAGCATTTGTCCCGGCAAGAGCTGGACTGTTTGTTTCTCGAAATCGATGAAGAGGCCGCCTTCCAGCACCAAAAAAATTTCGTCGGAGTTCGGATGGCAATGCCAGGGATAGGGCTCGGTCATCACGCTGATACGAATGACATGGTCGTTGAGGTGGGCGATTGGATGGTTGTTGTATCGCTCCGTCCTGGTTGATTCGGACGAAAGACTTATCACGTCAAAGGAAGAATTCTGTGTCCGTTGCTCCATGACCGACCCTCGTTCCCACTGCACCTGGCTCTATTTTACAAAGCAGGTGGGGAGGGTGGTAGGGGGAACGTGTGGTTCGCGAGATCGTTAGTGGGCGGTGAGGGCGTCGAGGGCGAGGTTCAGGTCGAGGACGTTGACGCGGGGTTCGCCGAGGAGGCCGAACTGGCGCTGGGTGGTGTGGTCGTCGATGAGGTGGGTGAGGGTGGATTCGGGGAGGTGGCGGGCGTGGGCTATGCGGGGGACCTGGTAGTAAGCGGCGGCGGGGGAGATGTCGGGGTCGAGGCCGGAGCCGGAGGCGGTGACGAGGTCTACGGGGACGGGGGCGGAGGTGGTGGACTGGTCGGCGGTGACGGAGGCCTGGACGCGGTCGATGAGGGCCTTGCTGGTGGGAGCGAGGTTGGAGCCGGAGGAGGAGGTGGCGTCGTAACCGGTGCCGGCGGCGGAGGGGCGACTGTTGAAGTATTGGTCGCCGCTGAAGGTTTGGCCGATGAGGTGGGAGCCGATGACTTCTCCGTTACGGGTGATGAGCTCGCCGTTGGATTGGCGCGGGAAGAGGAGGTGGTCGATGCCCGTGATGAGGAGCGGGTAGCCAATGCCGAGGATGACCGCGGTGATGAGGGTGTAGAGGGTGGCGGTGATGAGGGTCTTCTTCATGGTGGTGGTCCTTGGTGGTGCTTGGTGGTCCGTGGTGCTGCGGGTGAAGCTGATTCCCGGGGAGGACAGAAAGAAAAATGAGTGCAAGTGCCCGGGGCTAAAGCCCCTTTTCCTGGGTGGGATTTTTCAGGGGGCTGAAGCCCCCTGCTAATCCGGAGGAACAGGCAACGACAAGTGCAACGGCCAATACAGGGGTCCTTCCCTTCGTTCAGGATGACGGCGAAAAACTTACAACGGCAAGTGCAAGTGCAACAGCAACAGCAAGTGCAACAGCGACTACAGGGGTCCTTCCCTTCGTTCAGGATGACGGAATTTACTTGTTAGTCCATGTCATTTGTGGGTGCCAACGTTATGCCAGGTGCAGAGCGGTGATGAGCATGTCGATTAGCTTAATGCCGATGAAGGGGGCTACGATGCCGCCCAGGCCGTAGACCACCAGGTTGCGCTGGAGCAGGGCGGCGGCGGACATGGGGCGGTAGCTTACGCCGCGCAGGGCTAGCGGGATGAGCGCGACGATGATGAGTGCGTTGAAGATTACGGCGCTGAGGATGGCGGATTCGGGGTTGTGGAGGTGCATGACGTTGAGGGCGTTGAGGACCGGGAAGGCTCCGGCGAACATGGCGGGGATGATGGCGAAATATTTTGCGATGTCGTTGGAGATGGAGAAAGTGGTGAGTGCGCCGCGGGTCATCAAGAGCTGCTTGCCGATGGCAACGATCTCGATGAGCTTGGTTGGGTTGGAGTCGAGGTCGACCATGTTGCCGGCCTCTTTGGCGGCTTGCGTGCCGGAGTTCATGGCAACGCCTACGTCGGCCTGGGCGAGAGCGGGCGCGTCGTTGGTGCCGTCGCCGGTCATGGCGACTAGCTTGCCTTCGGATTGCTCGCGCTTGATGAGGTCCATCTTGTCTTTGGGTTTGGCTTCGGCGAGAAAGTCGTCTACGCCGGCTTCGCGGGCGATGGCGGCGGCGGTGAGGGGGTTGTCGCCGGTGATCATGATGGTGCGGATGCCCATGGCACGGAGCTGGTCGAAGCGCTCCTTCATGCCGCCTTTGACGATGTCTTTGAGATGAATAACGCCCAGGGCGCGACCGTTTTCTGCTACGACGAGCGGCGTGCCGCCGGAGCGGGAGATGACTTCGACGACGTCGCGAACCTGGTCAGGGAGTTTGGAGCCGTGCTCGATGAGGTAGGCGGAGATGGCGTCGACAGAGCCTTTGCGGATGCTGCGGCCGTCGACTTCGATGCCGGACATGCGGGTTTGGGCGGAGAAGGGAATGAACTCGGCGTTGAGGTGCGCGAGCTCGCGGCCGCGGAGGCCGTACTGCTGCTTGGCGAGGACGACGATGGAGCGGCCTTCGGGGGTTTCGTCGGCGAGGGAGGAGAGCTGGGCGGCGTCGGCTAGAGCTTCGTCGGTGACGCCGGGAGCGGCGGCGAACTCTGAGGCCTCGCGGTTGCCGATGGTGATGGTGCCGGTCTTGTCGAGGAGCAGGGTGTTGACGTCGCCGGCGGCTTCTACGGCGCGGCCGGAGGTGGCGAGAACGTTGTGTTGGACGAGGCGGTCCATGCCTGCGATGCCGATGGCGGAGAGCAGGCCGCCGATGGTGGTGGGGATCAGGCAGACGAGGAGAGAGATGAGGACGAAGACGGTTTGCGGCGCGCCGGAGTAGATGGCGTAGGGCTGCAGGGTGACGACGGCGAGCAGGAAGATGATGGTGAGGCCGGCTAGCAGGATGTTGAGGGCGATCTCGTTGGGGGTCTTCTGGCGCTCGGCACCTTCGACGAGGGCGATCATGCGGTCGAGGAAAGTTTCGCCGGGGTTGGAGGTGATGCGTACGGTGATCTCGTCGGAGAGGACGCGGGTGCCACCGGTGACGGCGGAACGGTCGCCGCCGGCTTCGCGGATGACGGGGGCGGACTCGCCGGTGATGGCGGATTCGTCGACCGAGGCTACGCCCTGGATGACTTCGCCGTCGCCGGGGATCATCTGGCCAGCGATAACGCGGACGATGTCGTCGGCACGGAGTTGGGAGCTGGGGATCTCTTCGACGGCGCCGGACTTGGAGACTTTGTAGGCGGTGGTCTCGGACTTGGCGAGGCGGAGGGCGTCGGCCTGGGCTTTGCCGCGACCTTCGGCCATGGCTTCGGCGAAGTTGGCGAAGAGGACGGTGAACCAGAGCCAGAGGGTGATCTGGAGGTCGAAGGCGAAGTGGCCGTGGTGGGTGAAGCGGTCGTAGATGAGGAGGGCGGTGGTGAGGACGCTGCCGACTTCGACGACGAACATGACGGGGTTCTTCATCATGGTCGCGGGGGCGAGCTTGACGAGAGCGTCTACGGAGGCGCGGCGGACGATTGCTGAATCGAAGAGGCTGCGGCGGCCTTTGGCTTGACTTGCGGTGGACATGGTTTCTCCGAATGCCTAGAAGGTGTGGCCGGCGTGGAGGAGCAGGTGCTCCAGGATGGGGCCGAGTGAGAGCGCGGGGAAGAAGGTTAGCGCGCCTACGATGACGATGACTGAGGTGAGCAGCACGGTGAAGAGCGGCGTGGTCACGGGGAAGGTTCCGGCGGTTTCGGGGACGATCTTTTTTCCTGCGAGGTTGCCGGCGATGGCGAGCATGGGAACGATCATCATGAAGCGGCCGATGAACATCGCGATGCCGAGCGAATAGTTATACCAGTGGGTGTTCCAGTTGGAGCCGGCGAAGGCGGAGCCGTTGTTGCCTGTGGCGGAAGCGTAGGCATAGAGGATTTCGGATAAGCCGTGGGGGCCGTGGTTGAGCAGGGAGCTTAGGCCAAGGTTGGGCATGAGGACGGCGACGGCAGCGAAGCCGAGGATGATGAGGGGGAAGATGAGGAGGTAGAGCATCGCCATCTGGACGTCGTAGGCTTCGATTTTCTTGCCGAGGTATTCGGGGGTTCGGCCTACCATGAGGCCGGCGATGAAGACGGCGATGACAACGAAGACGAGCATGCCGTAGAGGCCTGCTCCTACGCCGCCGAAGATGATTTCGCCGAGCATGATGTTGGTGAGGGGGACGAGGCCGCCGAGGGGAGTGAAGGAGTCGTGCATGGCGTTGACGGCGCCGCAGCTGGCGTCGGTGGTGACGGTAGCGAAGAGGGCGGAGTCGGCGATGCCGAACCGGACCTCTTTGCCTTCCATGTTGCCGCCGGATTGGGTTAGGGAGGCGTGCTGGTCGACGTTATGCATGAGCGGGTTGGGTTGCGCTTCAGCCCAGTAGCAGGTGAGGACGCCGGCGAACCAGAGGATGGTCATGGCGGCGAGGACGGCCCAGCCATGCTTGGGTGAGCCGACCATGGTGCCGAGCGTGACGGTGAGGCCGGCTGGGATGAGGAAGATGGAGAGGAGTTGAAGGAAGTTCGAGAGGGGAGTGGGGTTCTCGAAGGGATGCGCGCTGTTGGCGTTGAAGAAGCCGCCGCCGTTGGTGCCGAGCATCTTGATGGCTTCCTGGCTGGCGACGGGGCCTTGCCCGATGGTCTGGGTGGTGACGGTGGTGGTCTTGCCGTCGGCGCCGGTTACGGTTTGTGGCTGGACGAGTTTCGCGGTGGTGTAGGGATGGAAGTTCTGGATGACGCCCTGCGAGGTGAGGGCTACGGCGAAGACGATGCTGATGGGGAGGAGGACCCAGAGGGTTCCGCGGGTGAGGTCGACCCAGAAGTTGCCGAGGGTTTTGGTTTCGCGACGGGCGATGCCGCGGATGAAGGCGATGGCGAGGGCGAGGCCTACGGCGGCGGACCAGAAGTTGTGCGTGGCGAGGCCGAGCATCTGGGTGAGATAGCTCATGGTGGTCTCGGGCGTGTAGGCCTGCCAGTTGGTGTTGGTGGTGAAGGAGACGGCGGTGTTGAAGGCGAGGTCTGGCGCGACGTTGGCGAGGTGTTGCGGGTTGAGCGGGAGGACGGCCTGCAGCCGCTCGATAGCGTAGGTGAGGACGAGCGTGGCAGCGCTGAAGATGAGCATCGCGACGGCGTACTGCGTCCAGCGCATCTCCTCGTTGGGGTTGACGCCGGTGAGGCGGTAGAGGAGACGCTCGCAGGGAACGAGGACGGGGTCGAGCCAGGTGCGGCGGCGATCGAAGACGCGCGCCATGTAGCTACCCATCGGCTTGGCGAGGAGCAGGATGAGCGCGATGAAGAGTGCAATTTGGAGCCAGCCGTTGAGCGACATTAGAACTTCTCCGGACGAAGCAGAGCGTAGACGAGGTAAATCAGAAGTAGGAGACAGATGACGAGGAGGATCACGTTTTCGATCATGAGAGGCTTCCTTTGGTGCGGCTGCTCTTGAGGCGTTCGCAGGCGGAGACGTAGGCGAGGGAGAGCGGGAAGAGAAGCGCGATGGTGATGAGTGCGATGAGATCGGCCATGGATGTTCTCCAGAATCTCATTGGAGACTCTGATGGGGTAGGAAGTCTGTACGAAAGTTGTTAAGAAGATGTAAGTTTCGCCGCGAAAGGCGGCTTGATTGCGAAGGGAGCAGTGGCGGTTTGGTGCCACTGCTCCGCTTCGGTTAGAAGTGCCAGATGAGATCGGCCGCTAAGGTGATGGCCTGATTTTTGCCAAGGCCGAGCGGGTTGGGGGCTGCACCTTGGGAGACGGCTTCGAGGTTGGAGATAGAGGCGCCGGGGAGGATGTTGAGCGCGCTAACTCCGTACTTGGTGTAGGCGTGGGTGTAGCTGACCTCGGGGCGGAAGGTGATGGTGGAGCCGGCCCAGAAGTCGAAGCCTACCATGTGCTCCTCATACTTGGCGGGCGTGCCGGTGCGCTGGCCGACGATGTCGTTGACCCACTCGTTGCGGATGTTGAGCGAGGCGGTGCCGTGCCAGAAGCTGTGCTCGAGGTAGTTGGTGATGGCGACCTCGGGAGCATAGCAGCGGGCAGGCTGGTCGGCCGCGGGGAGACGGGGGTCCTTGCACACGGCGCCATAGTTGAGGTTCACCGCGCCCTGGCCGGGGCGATAGAAGGTGGCCTCGGGCCATGGGGTGCTGGGGGTGTTTGCGTACTGGATGCCGGTGGCGGGATCGGTGCCGTTGAACCAATACATGTTGGGCGTGGCTTTCATGTACTGGTACCAGAACTCGGTATCGGTGTGCCAGGTCGCGTTGATGCGGTGATACCAGGTCTCATAGTAGGCAGAGAGATTGTTATAGGCGTACTTGCCGTCGTTGATGCTGTTGGCGCAGGTGTAGAGATCGTTGCCGCCGTTGGACCAGGTGAACTGGACGCAGGTGTTGCCGGTGACTTTGGCGTCGGTGGTCCAGGGCATGGTGTCGCAACCGGCGGAGAGGCCGGCCTGAACGGTCCAATGGTCGTTGACCTTGATGGTGGCGTTGGTGCCGGTCTGGGTGTAGCAGTCGAAGGTGTAGAGGATCGAGTGCGAGTAGGTGTAGTTGTTGGGTGCGAGCTGGGCTTCGATGTCGGGCAGCGAGATGTAGCGGCCGACGCGGATGTTCATGCCCTGCGCAACGTGGGGGAAGTAAAAGTCGAAATAGAACATGACGGGGTCGAAGCCGTAGACATTGTTCTTGAGCAGGAGCTGCTGACTGAGCAGGCCGTGCGCGGTGGTGAAGCGATAGTCGACGCCATAGAGCAGCGCGAGGCGATAGCCCCAGTCGAAGTGGTCGGTCTGGGTGGTGTTGGGGATGCGATCGAAGTAGAGCGCGGCCTGATCGAGCTGCACGGTGTTGGAGTACTCGTCGTAGGCAGACGGGAAGTTGGCGTTGATGCCCTTGCTGACGTTGGTCTTGTTGTTGGTGGAGCCGTTGGCGCCGACTTCGATCCAGCCGTAGATCTTGTCCTGGCTCTTGTTCCCGTTAATGGCCTGCATGAGCGGGTAGGATTGGCCGTCGGCGGTGCCGATGGTGGGAGTGCCACCGATGGGCCAGTCGGAGGAGGGGAAAGGCGGCGAGGTGATGGGCGCGGGCGTTCCACGGCGAGTCTGCGGGGGAACGGTGCCGGGGGCATTGCCAGCCCAGTCGGCGACATAGGCGCGGCCGAGGCGGTGCATGAAGCTCTGGTCGAGCGCGGGCGGCGTGGGAGTTGCGGGCGTTGCGGGTGTGGGAGCTTGCGCGCTGGTTGACGTGGTTGCTGCATCGGGTGCGGTGGTGGCGGTGGTGTCTGCCGTCGTGGTGTCCGCGGCCTGCGCGTGGACAGCGACGGGGACGAGCATGGAGGTTGCGAGAAAGAGAGAGAGCGCGACCCGGAAGCGCGACAGCCGGGAGAGAGTGAAATTTTTCCTGGGGGATTGCACGAACATGTTGAGCCTCGATAAGTGAACCGAAGCTAGTAGACCGTGCGAGGTGGTAGGAAGTCCGTAGGGAAGTTGTTAAGAAGTTGTAAGGGTGGAGCGAAGGCGGTAGCCGACCCAAGGTTCGGATTCGATGTAGCGGGAGCTGTCGGCGGGGTCGAGTTTTTTGCGGAGCTGGGCGACGAGGACGCGGAGGTATTCGGGCTGATCTTCGCCGGCTGCACCCCAGATATGGCGGAGGAGAAATTTGTGGGTAAGGACGCGGTTGGGATTGTTGACGAAGAGCAGGAGGAGATCGAATTCCTTGGGGGTGAGGTGGACTTCGGCGCCGCGGACGCGGACGGTGCGGGAGGGCGTGTCGATGTAGAGGTCGCCGACGGTGAGCTGCGCGGGTGCGGGCTCTTCGCGGGCGATCTTGCGAAGGTTGGCGCGGACGCGGGCGAGGAGCTCGGGCATGCTGAAGGGCTTGGTGACGTAGTCGTCGGCACCTTCGTCGAGCGCGGCAACTTTCATGGTCTCCTGCTCGCGGACGGAGAGAACGATGATGGGAGTTTCGGAGAGGCGGCGGATGGCGCGCGTGAGTTCGATGCCGTCCATCTCGGGCATGGCGAGGTCGGTGATGACGAGGTCGGGGGAGATGGTGCGGAAGAGCTCGAAGGCTTCGAGGCCGTTGTTGGCGACGGTGACTTCGTAGCCGCTGGATTGGAGCGAGGTGCGGAGGACGCGGGTGATCTGGCGCTCGTCGTCGACGATTAGGATGCGCATGCTAGAGATCCTTCAGGATTGTGGCTGGACTTATCATCTTTCGGTTCTCTCGCTTTTCTTTGAGACTTCGTGCTGGGAGAGGCGTACCTCAGCGGCTAAAGCCGGATTCATTCTATGGTGTTTTATGGCACGACTAAAGTCGTGCCCCTTCGAGCCGGCTTCTGGGCTTGATACGAAAAGGATGCTAGCGGTCTTCCTGGGTGACGATGTGGAGGTCGACGTGGGGGGCTTCGGACATGAAGCGCTGGATGGCGAAGAAGTAGAGGTATTTGCGCAGGCCATGGAGGGCGGAGCGGCCGAAGAGGGCTTGCGTGATGCGCTGCTCGGTGATGTAGGCGGCGGTGGCGGAGGCGATGCGTTTGCCGGTGAGGTGGACGACGTGGGCGCCGAGGTTTTCGGCGAACTTGAGCGAGGCTTCGAGGGTGCGCCGGGACTCGGGGGAATCGTCTTTGTGGGTTTGGACGTGGAGGACGTAGAGCTCGCCGCCGAGGCCTTCGGCGAGGCGCGCGCCGCGGGCGATGAGGTCGCGGGCCTGGGGACGATTGCTGATGCAGACGGCTACTTTTTCGGTGACGGACCAGTGGGGGCCGAGCTGCTTGCGCTTGACGTAGTCGTCGAGTGTGCGGTCGACGGCGCGGGTGACGCGGTGGAGGGCCATCTCGCGAAGGGCGATGAGGTTGCCGCGGCGGAAGAAGTTGGCGAGGGCACGCTCGGCGCGATCGACGGGGTAGATATCGCCGCGGCGCATGCGGGTGACGAGGGCTTCGGGGGTGAGATCGGAGATGACGATTTCGTCGGCGCGATCGAGGACCCAGTCGGGCACAGTTTCGCGGACGGGAATGCCGGTGAGCGACTGGATGCGCGGGGTGAGGCTTTCGATGTGCTGCACGTTGATGGTGCTGAGGACGTCGATGTTGGCGTCGAGGAGATTGAAGACGTCCTCGTAACGCTTGGCGTTGCGGCTGCCGATGATGTTGCTGTGGGCGAGCTCGTCGATGAGGACGACCTGGGGCTTGCGCTCGAGGATGGCGTCGACGTCCATCTCGTGGAAGAGGGTGCCCTTGTAGTCGATCTCGCGGGTGGGGACGTGTTCGAGTTTGTTGGCGAGCTCGGCGGTGCCTTTGCGGCCGTGGGTTTCGACGACGCCGACTACGACGTCTTCGCCGCGCTGGCGGCGGCGAATGCCTTCCGAGAGCATGCTGAAGGTCTTGCCGACACCGGGAGCGTAGCCGAGAAAGATCTTGAAGCGGCCGCGGGTCTTCTCGGGATCGGCGGTGATGAGCCAATCTTCGGGACTCTTCCTAGGTGTGGAATCGGGCGGCAAGTCGTAGTATCTCCTTGTGAACTCACAGCGGGTGGTCGAAGTATTCCGGTGGTCGGCGGCGGCGGTGGTGCTGACGGGAATTGTAGCCGTATATCACCTATGGCTGCATGTTAACCCTACGACGGTGGCGTTGACGCTGCTGCTGCTGGTGCTGTTTCTAGCGGCGCGATGGGGTTTGCGGTATGCGGTGGCGACGTCGATTGCAGCGACGCTGGCGTATAACTTTTATTTTCTGCCGCCGATAGGGACGTTCACGATCGGTGATCCGCAGAACTGGCTGGGGATCTTCGCGTTTCTTACCGTGGCGGTGGTGGGGAGCCGTTTGTCGGAGCGCGCGCGGGAGGAGGCCGAGGACGCTCGACGACGGCAGCGGGAGTTGGAGGTGCTGTATGGGCTGAGCCGGCAGTTGCTGCAGGCGGAGAACGTAGCGAGTTTGTTGAATGCGATTAGTCCGGCAATCATGTTGGTTACGCGCGCGGACGCGATTGTGCTGTATCTGTTGGATGGCGATCGACGGTATATCGCTGGGGAGAGTGCGGAGATTCAGCTGGATGATATTGGGCTGCGACAGTTGGCGCAGACGATGCCGGCGGCGGAGATGGTGGGGTTGCAGGCGAGGATTCCGCTGCGCGTGGGGGTGAGGCCGCGGGGGCTGCTGCTCATTAACGGGGTGAGGCTTTCGACTGAGACGCTGGAGGCAATTGGGGGATTGATCTCGGTGTCGATTGACCGGGCGCAGGCGCTGGAGGATGTGACGCGCGGGGAGGCGGCGAAGGAGAGCGAGCGACTGCGGTCGCTGATGATCGACTCGATTACGCATGAGCTGCGGACGCCGCTGACGGCGATCAAGGCGGCGGCGTCGACGTTGCTGCTGCCGAAGACGCTGGATCATGAGGAGGAGCGCGAGTTGCTGACGGTGATCGACGAGGAGAGCGATCGGCTGAACCAGCTGGTGAGCGAGGCGGTGGAGATGGCGCAGCTGGACACGCGCGAGGTCCACATGACGTTTGTGCCTACTGCGGTGGGCGCGATGGTGGAGCATGCGCTGGCGAACTGCTCGAGCCTGCTGGATGCGCGCGAGGTGAAGGTGAGCCTGCCTACGCTGCCGCTGGTGATGGCCGATGCGGATTTCATTACGAAGGTGCTGACGAATTTGATTGAGAATGCGGCGAAGTATTCGCCTGCGGGGAGCCCGATCAGTATTTCGGCGGAGCGTAAGGAGGGGATGGTGAGCGTGAGCGTGGCGGATCGCGGGATTGGGATTGACCTGTCGGAGCAGAGTTTGATCTTTGAACGGTTTTATCGGGCGAGCGTTCCGAGCCAGCAGACGTGGGGGACGGGGATGGGGCTGGCGATCAGCCGGGCCATTATCGATGCGCACCATGGGACGCTGTCGGTGACGAGCCAGCTGGGGGAGGGGTCGGTGTTCAGCTTTACGCTGCCGGTGGCGGAGGGGTGAGGGCAGGGTCCAGGGTCCAGGGCCCAGGGGCCAGGGTTCAGGGTTTGTTTGGAGCGGGAGACGGCGGTTTCGGGAATAGACTAGAGGGGTGAGTGCTACTAGTGCATTAAGCAATGCGTCGAAGGTGAGTGAGATCCGGGCGAAGGTCCAGGGTCGCGAACGCGTGACTGCGGATGAGGCTTTGTGGCTTTGGAAAAATGCCAGCGATGAAGAGATGCGGGAGCTCGCGCAGATGGTGCGGGCTCGGTATGTGAAGCCGAATGCCTGCACGTACATGCTGATGCGCATCATCAACTACACCAATGTGTGCGTGGCGCAGTGCGACTATTGCGCGTTCTATACGCTGCCGGGTGGTGAGGGTGGGTATGTGCTGTCGCAGGAGCAGGTGTTTGCAAAGATCGATGAGCTGATCGCTCTGGGCGGGGATCTGGTGGGGTTTAACGGGGGATTTAATCCGGCGTTGGCGCTGGAGTATTACTGCGATTTGTTTCGGGCGGTGCGCGAGCGGTATGGCGACACGATGGAGTTTTATGCGCTGACGATTGCCGAGTTCATGTACCTGGCGGATCACGCGAAGCTGGACTACGCGACGACCGCGCGACGGTTCAAAGATGCGGGCGTGCGCTGGATTACGGGCGGCGGGTCAGAGATTCTTACCGAGGATTTTCGGCGGCGTCATAGCAAGTTCAAGTACACGGTGGCGCAGTATTTCGAGGCGCAGAGGGCAATTGTGGAGGCGGGGCTGAACACGTCGGCGACGATGGTGATTGGGTTCGACGAGACGATTGAGGAGCGGATTGAACACCTGGAGCGGACGCGGCAGTTTCAGGATGAGGTGGGTGGGATTGGCAGCTTCCTTTGCTGGACGTTCAAGCCTTACTTCACGCCGCTGGGCGATGCCCTGGGACAGATTGAGATTGGCACGAGTGAGTATCTGCGGCATCTGGCGCTGAGCAGGATTTATCTGGATAACGTGCCGCGGATTCGGACGTCGGTGTTGACGCAGAATGAGCGCGCGCTTGAGGGATTGCTGTATGGCGCGGATGATTTCGATTTGCCGATTGAAGACGAGGTGACGCAGAAGGCGGGCGCGACGATCAGTCTGCAGTTCGATAAGATTTTGGCGTTTGCGCGCAGTTTGGGGTATCTGCCGACGTATCGGAGTGTGGCGCGGGCGCGGGTGGCGGCGGTTCCGACGGTATAGCGGGGTTGGCGTTCGAGAAGCAGATTTCCAGAGGGAATGACAGAAAGAAAGCAAGGGCAAAGGCCACGGCGGTTGAGGGCCTTAGCGCTTGCGCGGTTTGGTGGAGGGCATCTGGGGAAGATCCTGCAGGGTGTTTCTCGGGAGACCTGTGGTTTGGCGAACGATGAGATGCGTGCTGATCCTGGTGACGGATTCCTGCGCGCTGTCGGTGGGCTTCAGACGCGAGAGTAGATTGTCGATGGCCTTGGTGGCGAGATCTCTGCACGACATGCGGACCGTGGTGAGAGGTGGGATGGTGTATTCGGCGAGATGAATGTCGTCGAAACCGATGAGGGAGAAGTCGTCGGGTACGCGGAGGTTGGCTTCGAAGAGGGCGTGCTGGACGCCGATGGCGGTCATATCGTTGGAGCACATGACGGCGGTGGGCCAGTTGGGCAGCGCGAGGATCTTCTGCATGGCGTCGCGGCCGCCATCGAGCGCGTGATTGCCTTCGATGAGCCAGTCGGGATTGGCCTTGATGCCGGTGGACTGGAGGCAGCTGAGGAAGGCGGCCTTGCGACTTTGCGCGGAGCGGCGGGTGAGCGGGCCGCTGATGAATCCGATATTGCGATGGCCGAGAACGGCGAGGTGCTGGACGCCTTCGTAGATGCCGGCGCGGTAGTCGACTGCGAGGACGCTGTTGAGGGGGCGTGAGGGTGCGGGGTCGATGAAGACGAACGGGATGTTGTCTGCGGCGAAGCGATCGAGGAGGAAGTCTTCGATGCCGAAGGTCATGATGGCGACGCCGTCGACCTGGCGCTCGAGCATGCGGCGCGCGCAGAGCTCCATGGTCTTGGTTTCGTAGTTGGTGGAGCCAATGAGAATTTCGTAGCCGCGCGCGACGGCGATCTGTTCGAACTCCTGGATGAGTTCGGGGAAGAAGGGGTTGGTGATTTCGGAGACGACGAGGCCGAGCAGGCGACTTTTGCCGGAGACGAGGGCGCGGGCCTGGGTGTTGGGAAAGTAGTTGAGGTCAGTAACGGCTTTCCAGACGCGGGCGGCGAGTACAGGGTCGACGGTGGGGACGTGGTTGATGGTGCGCGAGACGGTGGCGATGGAGACGCGGGCAAGCGAGGCTACGCCGCGGATATCGATCTTCGGGGGCGTGGAGACGTCATTGGACTTGCGCGTTCGTTTCACGGGGAGGGCAACCTGGATTTGTGGATCAGCATACGCGAGCGTAAGGCTGGAGGCGAATTGGGGAACGGGGTTGACTACGGATCGATGACAAAGGTATCGTACCGCACGGAAAACGTTTACACTAGGCATTATTTCAACCGAGGGTGCCTCGCGAACCGGCGAAGGTAACGCGAGGTTACGAGAAGGGTTGGACGGATCGTATGGCCATCGTCGCAGGTGTGGATTTTGGAACGCTCAGTGTTCGAGTGACATTGCTGGATAGCCAGCGGGGCAGGTTGGGGACGGCTTCGGCGGGGTATCCGCTGCATCGGAAGCAGGAGGATCCGGATTTTGCTACGCAGTCGCATGAGGACCAGATGCGGGCGCTGGTGGAGGCGGTGCGCGCGGTGGTGCAGCAGAGTGGGGTGGACGCGAAGGAGATTGTGGCGCTGGCGTTGGATACGACAGGGTCGAGCGTGATTCCGGTGGACGTGGCGCTGCAGCCGCTGGATGAGTACATGCTGTGGTGCGACCACAGGGCGCATAAGGAAGCGCAGCAGATCACGGAGCTTGCGCACGAGGTTGGGCTTGAAGCGATTGACTGGTGCGGCGGCGTGTACTCGCATGAGTGGGGATTTGCGAAGCTGCTGTATTGGCTGCGGAACAATCCGGAGAAGCGGGCGAAGTTTGCTACGGCGCTGGAGCATTGCGACATGGTGGCGGCAACGCTGATCGGGATTACGGATTCGGCGAAGGCTCTGCGCAGCGTTTGCGCGATGGGGCATAAGTGGATGTGGAATCCGAAGTGGGGAGGGTTGCCGTCGCAGGAATTTTTGTCGAAGCTGGACCCGGTGTTTGATGGCGTGAGGGAGAAGCTGGGTGGGGAGTATCGGACGTCGGACGCGATTGCTGGCGGGCTGAGCGAGCGGTGGGCTAAGGAGATGGGACTGCCTGCGGGGATTCCGATTCCGGTGGGGGCGTTCGATGCGCATTGGGATGCGATTGGCGCGGGATGTAAAGAGGGCGATGTGGTGAACGTGGTGGGGACGTCGACTTGCATCATTGCGATGAGTTCGGAGACGCGGCTGGTGCCGGGGGTTTGCGGCGTGGTGCCGGGGAGTGTGCATCCGGCGTTCACGGGGATTGAGGCGGGGCTGTCGGCTACCGGGGATATCTTTGAAGCGATTGCGCGGCGTGCGGCGACGAATGTGAAGACGCTGAGTGAGGGGCTGGCAGAGTATCGGCCCGGGCAGACGGGGCTGTTGCGGTTGAGCTGGGATAATGGCGATCGGACGGTGCTGGTGAATCCTGAACTGGGCGGGATGACGCTGGGATGGAACCTGATTCATACGGCGAAGGATGAGCTGTTCGCTGCGATTGAGGGGACCGCGTTTCATACGAGGATTATTCTGGAGCGGATGGCGGAGCATGGAGTGCCGGTGCATCGCGTGATCAACGCGGGTGGGATTCCGCAAAATAATGCGGTGCTGAACCAGGTGTATGCGAACGTGCTGGGCAAGCCGGTGCTGGTGCCCGATGGCGTGCCTACAAGCCTGGGGTCGGGGATTTTTGCGCTGGTGGCGGCGGGGGTGTTCAAGACGATTGAGGAGGCGCAGGCGAAGATGTGTTTGCCGTTCAAGACGTATGAGCCTGAAACTGCGGCGGTGAAGTTGTATGACGAGTTGTTTGCGCTGTATCGGAAGGTTTATTTTGCGTTTGGATCGCGGAGGAGCGAGGCCGCGTGGATGGGGGATGTGTTGCCGGAGTTGCGGAGGATCGCGGCGGACGTTTGGCGCGGGTGACTTGCATGGGCAACGGCTTTGACGCAAAGGGCGCAAGGGGAGCAAAGTTTCGCGACGTAAAAACAGGCAACGGCAAAGAAGAAGCAAGAACGATTAAGGCTGAGTGAGGTGTTGGACATGTTATTGAAGCGGCTGCGTGAAGAGGTGTTGGAGGCCAACCTGGAGTTGGTGCGCAAGGGGCTGGTGCTTTATACGTTTGGCAATGCTTCGGGCGTGGACCGGGAGCAAGGGTTGGTGGTGATCAAGCCTTCGGGCGTGGATTACGACGTGTTGAAGGCCGAGGACATGGTGGTGACGGATCTCGACGGGAAGATTGTTGAGGGGACGCTGAAGCCGTCGTCGGATCTGGATACGCATACGCTGCTGTATCGGGAGTTTGCGGAGATTGGCGCGGTGGTGCACACGCACTCGGAGTTTGCGACTAGCTTTGCGCAGGCGGGGCTGGCGATTCCAGCGTTTGGGACGACGCATGCGGATTACTTTCATGGGCCGGTGCCGGTGAGCCTGCCGCTGAGCGACGAGGCGATCCAGGGACGGTATGTGCACGAGACGGGGCTTGCGATTGTGGCGCGGTTCAAGGGGATTCCTGCGATTGATCCGATGGCGGTGCCGGCTTGTTTGGTGGCGGGACATGCGCCATTTGTGTGGGGCAAGAATGCTGCGGACGCGGCGCACAATGCGGTTGTGCTGGAGGCCGTGGCGAAGATGGCGTATCGCACGCTGACCTTGAAGGCGAGTGCGGACGAGGTTTCGCAGGCGCTGCTGGATCGGCATTATCTAAGGAAGCATGGCGCGAACGCTACGTATGGACAAGGGTAGCGTGCGTGGTGAAGAATGATGCGGCGATATTGAATTAAAGCGATTGAAGTTTGAAGGAGATGGAATGAGATTGAAGCAGGCAGTGGCTGGAGTTGCAGTGATATTGATGAGCACGCTGGCGCAGGCTGGCGTGACGAAGGCGGACTGGGGCAAGACGGCCGATGGAACGCCGGTGCAGATTTACACGCTGAGCGATCACGATCTGACGGTGCGGATTACGACGTTCGGCGCGCGCGTGGTGAGTATTGAGGCTCCGGATCGTACTGGGAAGATGGGGGATGTGGTGCTGGGGTATGACAATGTCGGCGCGTACGAGGCGGACAAGAGCACGTACTTCGGGTCGATCGTGGGGCGGTATGGGAATCGGATTGCAAAGGGGACGTTCACGATTGATGGCAAGACGTATCACGTGCCGGTGAACAACAATGGGAACGCGCTGCATGGAGGGCCGGCTGGGTTCAGCGGAAAGGTCTGGACGGGCAAAGAAATTCCGGATGGCGTGGAGATGACGCTGGTGAGCCCGGATGGCGATATGGGATTTCCTGGTACGTTGACAGCGCATGTGCGCTATACCGTGGAGGGCAAGTCGCTAAAGATCAATTACCTTGCCACGACGACCAAGCCGACGGTGGTGAATCTTACGAATCACAGCTACTTCAACCTTGCTGGCGATGGGAAGGGCACGGTTCTGGACCAGGTGATGATGATTCCTGCGGATCGGTATACGCCAGTGGATGCTACGCAGATTCCTACTGGCGAGCTGGCACCGGTGGAGGGGACGCCATTTGATTTCCGCAAGCCGACTGCGATTGGTGCGCGCATCAACGAACCGAACGAGCAGCTGAAGATTGGCGGCGGCTATGACCATAACTGGGTGTTGAATGGCTCGGGCGACGGGCTGCATCTGGCGGCGAAGGTGTATGACCCGGGCAGCGGACGGACGCTCACGGTGATGACGACGCAGCCGGGCGTGCAGTTTTATTCGGGCAACTTTCTGGATGGAACGAAGACTGGAAAGTTTGGCGTGACGTATGGGAAGTATGCGGGCTTCTGTCTGGAGACGCAGCATTTTCCGGATGCGCCGAATCATCCTAACTTTGCGTCGACGCTGTTGAGGCCGGGGCAGACGATGCACTCGGAGACGGTGTTCACGTTTGGGGTGAAGCCTTAGAAGCAGGGATTAGGGATTAGGAAGGCTGAGCGGTGGTGCGTGCATGCGTGCTACCGCTTGCTTTCGTCTGGGAGTTTTTGTTCTACCTGCGGGGTGGCGGGTTCGGCGGGGCCCAGCAGGATTTGAACGCCGACGTAGGCAATCCAGCTTGGCTGACTGTTGGTGGCGGTGATGGTTTGGAAGCTGCGGCCGGCCATTAGCAAGAGGTTGAGGGTCTTAGAGTGATTGAGGGCCTGGCGGCCGCCCGCGCCGAGCGTGGTTTCGCGCTGTTTGGGTCCACCGGTGGCGAAGTATCCGATGCCCTGACCTGGGGGCAGAGTGTTCGCATCCTGGATGTCGTAGAGTTCGACGTAGGCTTCGGTTCGATCGGAGAATTCATGGCCGATGAGGAGTCCGCGGTTCCAACTCTGGGGTAGCGCATGATTGCCAAAGTTGTAGCCGACGTCGCCATTGAAGCGGATGGGGCCGATGCGGCCGTTGACTTCGACGGGGAGAAAGAAATTTGGGCCGGGCGCAATCACTCCTCGAGGAACCGATGAGGTCTGGTTGTCGAAGTAGAGCTGCGGATAGGTGGAAATGCTGAAGTTGGTGACGGGTTCGGCGGACCCAGGTTCCCCGCCAGGAGTATTGGGTTGCGACTGCGTTTTATGGCCGAAGAGGCCTAGCAGGCCAGTACCAAAACAATTGCTCAGCCATGGGCTGCCCTGGTGATGTTCGTAGAAGCGCCACTTGATGCCGGGGACACTGCCACCGATGCCGCCGACGATCTGTTCATGGATAGGAGGCTGATCAGGAGTTCCTGGCTGGGCTCGGATCTCTTCGATGGCGATGGGGATTTCGTATTTGAGCTGGATACGGTCGCCGAGTCCGTAATTGAAGTCGAAGTCGGGGACCTGGTAGGCGCCGGCCTGGGGATTACGGTCGCCGACGAAACCGATATTGATCTCCCAATGCTTGTTGCCGGGAGTGTCGGGGTCGTCGGTGCGAAAGGGCGGGCCGCCTTGCGCGTGGGCGACTGCTGCGAGCGCGGGGAGAAGGATGAGGAACAGAACCGGTCGGGTGAAACGTCGGAGTTGTTGTCTGGTGTGGAGCGGTAAGCTCAAGGCCCTGAGCCTATCGAGGTTCATGTATCTATAGTAAGCAAACTTGCTTAATAGAGTCTGAGGATTTGCGCTGGTTGGCGCGGGGCAGCTCCTGCGCGCGCGACTGTTGGTTCAGGAAGGGCTGCTGGTGCGGGCGCGCCAGAGAGCGCCTGCGATGGGGTCGATGACGCCGTCGAGTGTATGGAGGGAGGGAAACTCGGAGCGGACCGAGGCGATGAGGGCGTCGCGCACGGGCTGAATTTTTTCGAGGACGGAGCCGGTGAAGGCAAGGCTGGGGAGGGGGGCGTCGGATGGGCTTGCGGCGTGGATGCGATGGAGGACGATGCGTACGAGCCAGGCGAGATCCTGGCCTTCGCGGCGGAGAACTTCCGCGGCAACGACGTCGCCCTGGTTGGCGCAGCGGAGCACGACTTCGGCGAGGCGGGAGAAATCGGGTGCGGGGCGGGAGTTGGCGTATTCGACGAGCAGATCGAGAGAGGCAAGATTCCAGAATTTGAGGACCGCGTCGATGAGGAGGGTGGGGAGTTGTTCGTCGCGGGCGAGGAGCGCGGAGCGAAGGCCTTCGCGGCCTATCTTGTGGCCGGAGCCCTGGTCGGCGAGTTCTGGGCCCCAGCCGCCGGCGGTGACGAGGGTGCCGTCGGGCATGCGGCCGGCTACGTTGGAGCCAGTGCCGGCCATGGCGAGGACGCCGATGCCGCCGTGGAAGGCTGCGTCGAGCGCGATCTCGACGTCGCCGAGAAGAATGAGCTCGCCGGAGACGCGTGCGGCGAAGGCTTCGCGGAGCCAGTCGGTGACGAGCGGAACGGTTTGGCCGGCGGTACCGATGCAGGTGCGGGTGATTTCTTTGGGCGAGATGCCGGAGAGCGCGGTGAGTTGGGCGAGGGCGTGGTCGAGATTGGCGGCGGCGGTAGATGCGTCGGTGCGCATGCGCTTGATGGTGCCGGTGCGCACGCGCGCGAGTTCGCGAGTTTCGTCGGCGAGGAGATAGTCGGTCTTGGTGCCGCCTATATCGAGGGCAAGGAAGTACGCCATGCGATAAGGTTACTCCGCTAGCACGGCTTTGGTGAGGTTGCGCGGATGGTCGACGTCGATGCCGTTGTTGATGGCCATCCAGTAGGAGAGAAGCTGCAGGGGGATGGTCTCGCAGATGGCGAGGAGGGGCTCGCGCATCTCGGCTACGTAGACGGTATGGTCGGCGAGCGCGGCTACGGTTTCGTCGCCGGTGTTGGCGATGGCGAGGATGCTGGCGTGCTGCTCGCGCATGTCGCGCATGAGCTGAACGACCTTGTCGTAGCGTTGCACGGAGTCGGGGTCGGAGTGGTCTACCGTGGCGATCATCACGAGCGGCGTGCCTTCCGCGACGAGAGCGTTGGGACCGTGCTTTAGCTCGCCCGAAGGATAGCCTTCGGCGTGGAGATAGGCGGACTCTTTGAGCTTGAGTGCGCCTTCGCGGGCGATGGGGTAGTGAATGCCGCGGCCGAGGAAGAGGAAGTTTTTGGCTTCGCGATACTGGTAGGCGACGCGGTGCATGGTTTCTTCCCAGCCGCGGAGCTGGGCTTCGATCTGGCCGGGGAGCGCGGCGACTTCGGCGAGACGCTGCTTGAGCTCGGCGGCGTCCATGGTGTCGCGCGAGACAGCGGCCATGAGGGCGAGGAGATAGAGATTGAGGAGCTGCGCGGTGAAACTCTTGGTGGCGGGGATGGCGCGTTCGCGACCGGCGACGGTAGGGAAGGCGACGGTGGCTTCGCGCTCCATGGTGGAGTCGTCGACGTTGGTGATGGCGAGGGTTTCGTTGCCGATGCCGTTGGCCTTGCGGAGGGCGGCGAGGGTGTCGGCGGTTTCGCCGGACTGCGAGATGACCATGACGGCGGTGTTGGTGAGGGCTTTCTCGGAGCGGTAGGAATATTCGCTGGCGTATTCGACGTCGACGGGGATGCCGCTGAGGTCTTCGATGATAAGCTCGGCGAGCAGGCCGGCGTGGCGGCTGGAGCCGCTGGCTGCGATCACGATCTTGTTGTGCACGTGCTTGAGCCACTCGAGAATGGGCGCGCAGGTCTCACCGCAGAGCTGGTCCCCATCGACATATCTGTCTACCGTGGCAGAGAGGGTAGAGGGCTGTTCGAATATTTCGCGCAGCATCCAGTGGGCGAAGGGAGCGGGTTTGGGGGATGTGGACACGGAGTGGCTTTCCTCTTCGAAAATGATCATTTAAGCTCTATACGATCAGAATAGGGTACGTTTGAGGAAGCTGCAAGAAAAATATTTCGCTAACAGTGAGCGCTGCAGGGCTAGACTCAGCTAGATTCGATTGGGTATGTCTACAAAGACTGATGTGCGCGGCGACCGTATTATGAAGGCCCTGCTTCGGGCGGGGGACATCTCTGTCCAAGAGTTGGTGGAGCAGGTGGGGACGTCGGCTCCGAGCATTCGGCGAGACCTGGCGCGGCTGGAAAAACGGGGGCTGGTGTTGCGTACGCATGGCGGCGCTACGCTGGTGGAACCACTGTTGTATGAGCCGTTTCGGCACGATACTTCATTTCAGGCGAGAGAGTTGCGATCGGCGGATGCGAAGCGGCGGATTGGCGTGGCGGCGAGTGAGCTGATTGGCGAGCACGAGACGATCGGGCTGACGGCAGGAACGACTACGACGCAGATTGGACGGTCGCTGCGGCATCGGCGCGGGATTTCGGTGATCACGAACGCCGTGAATATCGGGATGGAGCTTTGCAATCAGCCAGCCATCAAGACGATGCTTACGGGCGGGACGCTGGCGTGGGCCTGGACCTTCGCGCTGGCGGGGCAGCCGGCGTTGAATTTCCTGCGCGATGTGTACCTGGATAAGGCGTTTATCAGTATTACGGGGTTCGATCTGGAGCGCGGGATTACGACGCTGGAGTCGGAAGAGGCAGCGGTGTCGCTGGCGATGATCCGGAATGCGAAGCAGGTGATTGTGGTGGCCGATAGCAAGAAGATGGGGCAGGTGAGTCCTGCACTCATCTGCCCCATATCGGCGATCCATGTTCTGGTTACAGATTCGGATCTGCCGAAGTCGATCCATGACGAGCTGACGGCGCGCGGGATAGAAGTGGTGCTCGCGTAACTGCGGCCGCGCTACTTTGTTGCAGGGGCAGCCACCGGTGCGGGGATGCCGACCTGAGCTGCGGGTGGAAGGGTGTGGGTGGCGTAGAAGTTTTCGATGAGGGTGTCGATGTCTTCGCCGCGCTTCTGCCAGAGCTGCGTTTGCAGGTCGTAGCGGACGAGGACGTTGTCGATCCAGTAGGGACGGTTCTCGGCTAGCCAGCTTTCACGGTAGAGATTTTTGAGTAGAGAGTAGCCGTCGCGCATGTCCTGGCAGCGGCCGTTCATGCTGCTGATGTTGTAGAGCAGGTTGGCGGTGGCGGAGTTTTTGGATTTGTCATGCTGCTGGGCGTAGGCCTGCGCGTAGGCGTCGCGCATCTCGTCGGAGAGCTGGAATTTTAGGCCGATGAGGTCGATGCGGCGGGCGCCTAGCTCCATGGCGCGGAGAGCATCTTTTTCGCGCAGCGAAGGATCGGTGGCGAGTGCGGTTTCGATGAGCTCGATGGCGTTCTCGGCGTGCAGGCGGGCGGCGGGAATGTTGGCGCGCAGCTTGTCGGCCTTGGCGATGCCGGCTGGGCTCCAAGGGTCGAGCCAGAAGGTGTGGTCGCTGACGTCGATGAGATCTTCTGCGGCCATGATCTCGGCCTGCGCCTGGTTGATGCGGCCGGTCTTGTCCCCGTAGAAGATGGGGCCGAAGGACGCTGCGTAAGACGCGGCGTCGGCTTTGCCGGACTGCCATCCGGCGGCAGCGCCGAAGAGCGTGCCAAACCAATCCTGGTTGTAGAGGCCTTCGCCGTCGTCGTTCCACACGGTTTGGAGGACGCCGGTGCTGCCGAGGCGCTGGCCTGCGGCTACGAATCCGGAGATGTTGTCGAGCGCGGTTTTTTCGACCGGGTAGACCTCGTTCCAGTTGGCGTCGCCGGGCGCAACCCAGGTCTCGAGACCTTGCTTCTTGAAGGGGAGAATGTCTTTGTCGTAGCTGTCCTCATGCCAGTAGATCCAGGGGACGGCGATCATGTCTTTGGGGATGCCGGGGATGGCGGAGGGATCGGAGTCGCCGATGTCGCCCCAGAAGATGAGGCGGCGATGGAGGGGAGCGAGGGCGGTGTGGATGGAGGAGAGGAAGTCGGCGTAGACGGGGCCGAGGCCGCGCTTGTCGACGTCGGGCTTGGTGCGGCCGGTGCCGAGGTCGAAGGTTTCGTCGGCGCCGATGTGGAGGAAGGGGCTTGGGAAGTCAGCGGCGATCTGGGTGAACCAGCTGACGATGAGTGGGAGCGAGCCGGGCTGGCCGGGGGCGATGACGTTGCCGTGCGGAGTTTCGGCGACGTCGGCGTACTTCTCATTGAGGAGAACGTGGTGCACGTGGCCGAAGGCTTCCTGCTCGGGAACGATCATGATGTGGAGAGGCGTGGCGAAGGCTACGAGCTGCCTGGCCTGATCGCGCGTGAGGGCTCCGCCGGGAGGCGCTGCAATGAGATTGCCGGAGTACTCGAGATTGTTCTCGAAGTAGGGCGAGTAGAGATTGATCTTGTGGGCAGCGAAGACTTCAAGCTGATGCTTCATGAAGGCGAGCGTGGGGAAGGGGCCGCGGGAGAGATCGTCGTGTTCGCCGCGATATCTCATGGAGGGCCAGTCGCGGATGGTGGCGGCCCAGATGTGCGTACCGGTCGGGGAGGGTTCGATGAGCTGCTTGAGGGTTTGCACGCCGTAGAAGACGCCCGCGGAGGTTTGGCCGATGATGCTGACGGTTTCGCCGCCAGAGGGAGTTTTTTGCGCGAGGAGGATGTAGCCTTCGTCATGCATCGGCGGGTCGAAGGTGAGGTGAGTGGCGGAGAGAATCTGGCGAGCTTGCGAGGAGTCGGCGCGGAGGAGACTGACGGTGAGGTCGGCGGACGCTGCTGTGCCGAGGCCAACTTGTGTCAGGGACTGGGTGAGATTTTCTGCGGCAAAGAGATCGTCGGTGTCAGCGCCGGGGACCGCGACAGAAACGGTATGAACGGAATTCAACGCGCCCAACTGAATCTCCTTGGGCTGTGGCGAGAAGAACGGGACCGCGAGCGGGACGAATTGGCCAGAGGCGAGGGTCGCCGGCAATAACACGCAGAAGACAGCGACGGACGCCAAGCTGAAACGAAGGCGGCGGGAGGGGGATTTTGGCTGGAGTGGATCGATCATGTAAGGGTACATTTCTCGCCGAAAGTGATTGTTTTCTATTGAAGTGCGCAAAGTTCTGAGCTATCGTGTACTACAAGAACACACTCACTCCGGTGTGAGCAAGAACTTTTATTCGTGGCGACTGTGCTGGAAGCTGCGACGGCCCCTTTTGCGTGCAGTAAAAGATGGTAGTTCCTATGTTCCATCCAGGGCACATTGGAGATGTGTATCACAGGATGCGAGCGTAACTTCGTGATAGCACAGTGCAGTAGGGCGTTGTTGTCGATCGTCTGATGCGAAGCGATCAATTGGGCTCGAGCAGGGCAAGTAATTAGAAGAATGGAAATCGATGCTGAAGACAATTACTGCACGTAGATTGATCACCGACACGGAAGAGATTGAGTATCCGGTGGTATCGGTGGAGGATGGCCAGATCGCTCGCATCGAGGCCGGAGATGCGAATGGGTCGAAGGAAACTCTGACGGCAACGTTCTTCGATATTCATGTGCATGGAGCGCGGTCGTTTGATTTCATGGCGGCGGACCCGGCCGGTATTGCCGAGGTGGGCCGGTTCCTGTTGACACGCGGAGTTGCGCACTACTTACCGACAACGGTTACGGCGCCGCTGGATCTTACGCTCAAATCGCTGGATCGCCTGGCCAGTGTCATCGAGCACCCGAGCAAGGGCGCGGCGAGTGCTGCTGTCGCTGTGCCGGTGGGGATTCATCTGGAAGGGCCGTTCGTGTCGCATGGAAAACGTGGCGTGCATCCCGAGGTCAGTATTCGCGAGCCGAGCATCGAGCTATTCGATCGCTTGCAGGCGGCGGCGCGAGGACACATTCGCTTGATGACGATGGCGCCCGAGCTTCCGCATGCTCTCGAGTTGATTCAACACGCGACGTCGAAGGGTGTTCGTGTGAGCATGGGGCACAGCACGGCGACATGGGATGAAACGCTGGCGGCTATTGCCGCGGGAGCGAAGAGCTCCACGCATTTGTTTAATGCGATGCGGGCGCTCGATCATCGCGAGCCGGGCATTGTGGGTACGGTTTTGGATCGAGAAGACATTTACGCTGAGGCGATTTGTGACGGCGTGCATGTGCATCCCTCGATCATTCGGCTGTGGCTGAAGATGAAGGGGGCAGAGCGCGGGATCCTGGTGACGGATGGGATGTCGGCGACGGGCGTGCCGGATGGAACGTACACGCTGGGAGACTTTGAGGTCGTGGTGAAGAACGGTGTGTGCCTGTCGGGTGAGACGCTGGCTGGCAGCGTGTTGACGATGGACCAGGCGGTTGCGAACGTGCAGAAGTTTACTGGGACGTCGCTGGGCGCGGCGGTTCGACTGGCGTCGCGGAATCCCGCGCGCATGATGGGGATGACGGAGTTGTCGACGATCGCCGTTGGGTCGCCTGCGAACTTCAACGTGTTCGATGAGGCTGGCGATCATACTGGGACGATCTTGCGCGGACGGATGGTGGAGTAGTTCGCGATCGAATCAGTTGGCGACGGCAGGTTTGTGGGCTTCGGGAGGGGCGTTGCGGCGTTGACGCAGGAGCCAGTAGAGTGCCAGGCAACTCGTGATCGTCAACATGGGGACGTAGAGGATCGGGATGACGTATGCGGCGCCTAACTGGCCAGCGAGCGGTGGAAGGCCGTACTTAATTGCGTGATAGTAGTCGAGCAGGATGTCCGCCGTCCCAACCACATTGAAGGCGACAACGAAGGACCAGAACAGCGGTCGTATCCTTACGGTAAGCAGGGCGAAGATCGCCAGCATGCCGGTGGCGAAGTCACCGTAGGCAGCGAACGGAGCGAAGGCGGCGGGCAAATGGAAGCCGACGACGCCGGGAAGAACAAAGACGAGCCCAAAGAACCGGAAGCTGTGCAGGGTAGCGATGGCGCTGTGCGCCTCGGTTGGGTTCATCGATCTGAGGCGAGGCAGAATATAAGTGCCGAAGCAGAGAAAACAGGCGACATAACCTAAAACCAATTGGATGGGGAAGATGATTTGTGGTGGCATATTGTCCTCCTGCTCTATAGGATTATCTGTATCATCCTATCGATTCGAAATTTACAGGGATGTCGAGGGGGACCATTTTGCATCATGAGATGCTGGCTGACATCCTATAATGAGCTGTGCGTTACAAGCCTGAACACAAAGCGGAGATGCGTCGGAAGATCGTGAAGGACGCGGCGGGGCGCATCCGCGCCGAGGGGATCAGTGGCGCGGCGGTTTCATCCGTGATGCAGGATGCGGGTTTGACCCATGGGGGGTTTTACAAGCATTTTGCCAACAAGGACGAACTGTTGCTTGAGGCGCTGAGCCAGGCGTTTGAGGACATCGGAGACCGCCTGGCCTACGCGGCCGAGCAGTCAAGAAGAGAGCCGGGTTGGAAGGCGATCGTGAAGACCTACCTGAGCCTTGAATATTGCGACCACGTTGAGTATGGATGCCCGTTACCTGCACTGGCGCCTGAACTCGCGCGAGCGGACAGGGCAATGAAGCCGCAGATCTTTGAGGACCTAAAAAAATACAAGGGCCGAATGCTTCCGTTTATGCCCGGGCGTCGCGTCGCGGACAGAGAGCGCGCTTTCTTTTCGATCTTCTCGACGATGATCGGTGCAATGGAGGTGGCGCGCATGCTCCCGGAACGTGCGATGCGTGAGAAAGTGCTGGCGACTTCGCGGGAGTTTCTTTTGCGCAGCTTCTGATAGCGAGGAGTGGAGCGGGGCGCGCGTCGATGTGATGTGTCGTTAACGCTTCGTTGGGATGGCGTCCCATATTGCGGGGTCTTCTTCTCCCAGGACCCAGGCGCAGACGCCTTGCAGGTTGGATTTCTTTGCGAGGTCGTAGCGATCCATGAAGGCGCGCTTGTCGGTGTAGAAGAACCACTCGCGCATTTGATCGCGGTTGATGAAGAACCAGGGGGTATGTTCTTCGTCATCCCACTGGGTCTTGCCGCCGTAGGTGTCGCGGAGGTGGATCGTGTCGGCGTAGGAGATATAGTCGGCGGTGGGATGAGGCGTTCTGTCCTTGCCGTCGAAGCCGGGCTCGCCAGTGTACCAGTGATAGCCGTAGAACGCGATGCCGAGCGAGAGCTTGCTCTTTGGTACGGACTGGAGCGCGTAGTCGAGGTTCTGATTGGTCCAAACCCAGCCGTCGACGGGGCCCGGAACTGTCCAACGCGTGTTCTGGTCGTAGGTCATCAGGCAGATGAGGTCGACCGCGTTGGCGAGAGCTTTGAGGTCGTAGGCTCCGCGCCACTCCTGAAACATCCATGCGCTGAAGGCGGTCTCGCCTGCATGCCCAGGGGCGTTGGGGACTACGTCAATCTGAACCTGCAGGTGTTCCTTGTGGAGAGCATCGGCGGTCTTCTGAACCAATGCGGAGAGGCCGTCGCGATCCGTCCACATTACGTCTTCGATGTCGAGGTTGACGCCGTCGTAGCCGTTGTCTTTGCACTCGCGGAGAAGGGAAGCGATCATGGCGTCCTGCGCTTTGGGGTCGTTGAAGAGCGCGTGAGCCTTTTCGTGATTGAAGAGCGCGAAGAGCGGGATGATGGTGAGGTGGGCGTCCTTGGCGGCCTTCAGGACAACGGGCTGCGGCGCTCCGCTCACGAAGCCGTTCTGGTCGATCTGGTACCAGGTTGGGGAGATGATGTCGATCTTGTCTTTGTGCGCCATGAAGGAGGCGACGGAGGTGGCGCCGTTGCTCATCCAGAACTCCGTCTTCTGCGCGTGTGCGGGTTGGATCAAGCCCATGCAGCTGGCGACGATTAGCGCGTAAACCGGATTCTTCATTTAAACCTCAATCTTCCAAATGTACTCGAAGACAATTGTTGTGGGTGTTAAGTACAAATGCCACCCCGTTGTGGGGTGGCATTTGTGTGAGGGTTGAGGGTTAGAAGCTGAGTCTAAGAGCGAACTCAACTTGTCGTCCAGGGTTTGATCCGTCGACTAAGCCGAAGAGCCCCGTAGTACCCGCTCCGCCGCCGAGTGGGCCGGTGGTGCGAACGCCGTTGCAAGCTGCGCATGAGCTGTACTGACCCCACCAGCTGGCCGGCACGCTGAAGATCGGCGTGTTGGTCAGGTTGATGAACTGTGCAGAGAACGCGGCGTTGAAGGTATCGGTAAAGTTGATCGTCTTGGTGAGGTTGAGATCGCCTGTCTTGAGGCCGGGTCCACGAAGGGCGCCGTTCTGGCAGTTTCCAAACGTGCCACCGTCAGCTACATCGGCGACTTCAGTTACCGACTTAGGATTGAGATTCGTTCTGCCAATGCTGCCGCCGATCTGCACGGTCTGCATCGGTTGGTTGTAGAGCATGCCTTGCACGCAATCGGGACGCGGTTGATAGGAACCGGTGAGAGTGGATGCAGAGTTCGGATTCTGGTCACCGGCGTATTGACCGGCAAACGGAGTGATACCGAAGCCCGAGTGCATAGAGATGTCGCCAGCGATCTTCCAGCCGCCGATCAGCGCATTGACTGGCCTGCTGACATTGGTGCCGATCAACTTACCGCGGCCGAAGGGCAAGTCATACACGCCGTAGGCTACGAAGTATTGAGCGACGTCGATGGTGCAACGACCGTAGTCAGCCTTTGGATCGTACTCGTTCTGGAAGAAGTTCTGGGTGGCCTGGGTTTGCGATTCGCCCGCGCCTTCTTCATCACCGTAGGATCCGAAGTAACCGAGGGAGTTAGCCATGCACTTCGACCAGGTGTAGCTGGCGGTGAAGTCCAGACCGTGGAAGTTCTTCTGCGAGAACATCATCTCGAGCGCGTTATAGCGAGAGATTCCGTCAGACGCGTTGTAGCGTGCCTGAGCTCCTGCGTTCACGATGGGCTGCATGTATGGCCCGGGGATAACCTGGCCGGCAGAGTTGAGTTGCTTCTGGTTGTAGAGGTAGATGTCGGACATGTGGTCGTCCTTGTTTCCGACCCAGCCGATGGTGATCGACGAATTCGCGGCGAACTGCTGCTGAACCGCGAGGCTGAACTGTTGATCGACCGCGGGGCGCAGGTTCGGATTGGTAGCGTGCACCTGTCCACTGGCAAAGCACTCGGGTGCAAATGCCTGCAGGAGTGCAGGAGTGCAAGCGGCGGATTCGAAGGGCAGGTAGCCTTCATCCAGCGTGGTTGCCGGATAGTTGAGACCGGCGCCCGTCATGTTGGTCTCGGTGTGCAGTTCGACGTTGGGAGGATTGACGACCGCCATATTGTTGACGCCGTTGCCTTCCATGTAGGTCGAGATATCGTACGCACCGCGAACGACGAAGCGCGGGATCCAGCCAGGCTGCCAGGCAAAGCCAACGCGAGGCTGGAAGTTCGTGATGCCGGTGTAGGTCTTGTAGTTGGTTCCGATCTGCGGGGTTCCGGTGAGGAGATCGAAGTTGACGTTGTTGTTGGCGTCCTTGTCGCCGCGTGGGGTAGTGAGTTCGTAGCGGAGACCGAGGTTGAGGGTGAGGGCAGGAGATACCGTGTAGTTGTCCTGCACGAAGGCTGCGAAGAGGCTGTTGCGGAGGTGGAAGTTGAAGGGCTCACCCTGCTGAACGTTCTGCGGCAGGCCGAGTAGGTAGTCGGCGAACGCGCTACCGGAGATGGCCGTCTGCGTACCCGGGACAAGTCCATTGCCGGTGTATTGGCCGGTGAAGGTGAACGAACCGGAAGCGCCCTGGTTGCCGGCGTAGATGTCGTTCATGATGTAGTGGTAGTACTCAAAGCCGCCGTGGATGGAGTGCTTGCCATGGACCCAGGTAAGCGAATCCTCTGCTTCGATGGTGGTGTCGTGGAAGATCTCTACACCGTTGGCGCTGCCCACGGTGCCGTAACCAAAACTCATCGAAGGCAGGATGGTTCCCTGAACGCCGGGAAGCCCAAACACCTCGGGGAGGTTCTGGTTGGTTGCATTGGTGTAGATCTGATCGTTGGCGGGGAAGATCTGCATACCGGCACGAACTTCATTTACCAGCGACGGGGTGATCTGGCGATCCCAGTTCGCGACGAAGTTCTTGAGTGGATATTCGCGCGTAAGATCTGGCGTCAGGACGTTGGTTCCATTGCTGATCGTGTTGATGGTGTACGCCTGGGTGTAACGGCCCATGATGTGATCCTTGGGGCTGGCCTGCCAGTCGATTTTGAGATCACCCTGATAGCTGTGCACGTAGCCGTTCTGGTAATAGGTTGGCTGCTCGAACTGCTCCTTGAAGAGCGAGGACGAGACCATTGATCCCGCTACTTTACTGTTGATCGGCACCTGGTTGTTGAGGAAGGGCTGACGCGAACCGACAGGGGCAACCTGGCCAGCGAGTGGGCCCGTGAGATAGACCGGGCTGTAGAGTTGCAGGGCCGGGTTGGAGCAGATGCCGCCGACAAAGGAAGCGCCCTGGCTGGTGCAAAGGGTGCTCATATCGCCAGTGAGAAAGGCGGATGGGATCACCGAATTATTCTGCGCTGTCCGGGGAGTGTTGTTGATCGCACTGGAAAAGTCGGCAAAGAAGAAGAGCTTATCCTTGAGGATCGGTCCACCGACGGCGGCGCCAAAGTTGTTCCACTGCAGAGCCGGGCGAGGATTCGCTGGTCCGGTGTAATAGCCACCATCCCCGTTTGTGTCAGGGATGAGGAGGAAGGCCTGAGCCTTGTTCTGCCAGCTATTGGCGTTGAGATCGGTATTGCGGAAGTACTCGTAGACGGTGCCGTGGTAGTGGTTGGTGCCGGACTTGGTTGTCTCAACAATGACACCGCCGATGTAGTTGCCGTAGTCGGCCGGCGCATTGCTCGTGATGACCTGAAAGTTTCCGATGGCATCGGGGCTGGCTACGTAGGCGGCATCGTTGTTGTCGGGCTGGTTGATGTCCATGCCGTCGAGGCTGGCGTTGTTGTCCTGCTCACGCGCGCCGTTGACATACGGACGGCCGGTGCCGAAGGTGTTTTGCGAAGACTGGAAGGCGAAGATGTTGGGGCTGATTGCGCCAGGAACGAGGATGGTCAGTTGGTTGATGTTGCGCGAAGCCATCGGGAGGTTTCCGACCGTGTTGGCGTCGAGGACGGAGCTCACTTCGGTGGACACGGTCTGGAGGAGGGGAGGAGCCGCGGTCACATCGACAACTGAGTTGAGCGCGCCGAGCTGCATCTTGAAGTCGATCTCAGCGACCTGGTTGACGGAGAGCACGAAGGCGTTGCGAACAGTCTTGCTGAAGCCGGAGGCCTCGACGCTGACGACGACGTTGCCCTCGGTGATCTGCGGGAAGTTGTACAAACCCGCGCCGCTGGTCTTGGTGGTCCAGGTCGTGCCGCGATCGACGTCTCGGACCGTGACGGTTGCATTCGGGATGGCGGAGCCGCTGGGGTCAACGACGGTTCCGGTAATTGAGCCAGCGGCTTGCTGGGCCCAGGCAGGCGATGACGCTCCAAATACGAGCGTGCCCAAACAGATGGCGATTACCATCATTAACGTTGAAAGTCTTTTCAGCTTCACTGGGATCTCCTTATGCAATGCAAATTCGCGTGTCATGTCTGCTCTCTCTTGAAGCCTTGGTGCGAACCTTGTGCGATACGTCATAGATGAGTTAATGGCCCGTGACTCAAACTGTTGCTCTAGGGTGCTTCGAACACTATTTTGTTCAAATGGGGCCGAGTTGCTCAAAAGTGTGACGATTTAGTGAAATCTACCTTTTCTGGATGTGGTTTGCAAGAACGAAATTGGGGAAAAGGCAAAAAAACTGCTGGTAAAGAGGAGAAATCAGGTTATTTGGGCGCAATTAGAGCAAATTTCTAGGCAAATTAGGCGGAACCAAGCGGCAGAATTGGCCGTTTGGAGGCCAAGTGATCGATTGGGTTGAGAGTGTAGGGCGCTCAGCCACGGACGGACCGCGGCGAGCTGCTCGGATAGAATCGCGAAGCAGATGCTGGTTCCGAGGGGGCGCCGATTTGAAATACGGGGTTGAGCGAAGCAATGGGAATCGTGGGCGGAGAGCCCTGGTGTGGATTGCGAGTTTGCTGTGGGTTGGGGCGATGGCCGGGTCATGCTTCGCACAGATCGGGCGCAGCTCTGATCCGATTGCGACGACGCCATTGCATGTCGAGGGAAAGCAGTTTGTGCTGAACGGCAAGCCGTTTCAGATTCTCTCGGGCGAGATTGAGTATGCGCGCGTGCCGCGAGCCGATTGGAGCGATCGTCTGCGCAAGGTGCGGGCGATGGGACTCAATACCGTAACGGTGTACGTGTTCTGGAATCTGCACGAGAGGCGTCCGGGAGAGTTTGATTTCAGCGGGCAGAATGATGTGGCGGAGTTTGTTCGCGAGGCTCAGCGAGAGGGTTTGTATGTAGTGCTGCGGCCGGGGCCATACGTGTGCGCGGAGTGGGATCTGGGTGGGTATCCGGCGTGGCTGTTGAAGGATAGCAAGCCCGCGGATTCGACTGCGCCAGCGGTGCTGCTGAGGAGTTCGCAGCCGGAATATCTTGCGGCGGCTCGGCGATGGATGTTGCGGCTTGGCCAGGAGCTCGCGCCGCTGCAGGCCAGTCGGGGTGGGCCGATCATTGCGGTGCAGGTTGAGAATGAGTATGGATCCTTCAACGTGAAGGAAGACCGGCAACACTATCTACAGCAGGTTTTGCAGATGGTGCGCGACGCCGGGTTCGGCGAATCGATGCTTTATACCGCGGATGGAGGAGAGGAACTGCCGAACGGTTCGATTCCCGGATTGCTTGCGGCGATTGATTTTGGTACTGGCGATTTCCCGCACGAAGTGCCGCTGCTGCAGACATTCCAGCCGAATGCGCCCGTGTTCATTGCCGAATATTGGGATGGCTGGTTCGATCACTGGGGCGAGAAGCACCAGGTTACCGATGCTGCGGTGCAGGAGGCCGAGATTCGTGCGGCGATCGAGAAGGGATATTCGATCAGCCTTTACATGATTGAGGGTGGCACAAGTTTTGGCTGGATGAATGGCGCGAACTCGGACGGGGGAAGCTATCAGCCGGACGTTTCGAGCTACGACTACGACGCGCCCATTGATGAAGCGGGCGGCCGCGGGCGAAGTACTTTGCGATGCGCAGCATGATCGCGGAGGGAACGCATCGTACCCTGCCACCGGTGCCTGATTCGCCGGCGATGATGACGCTGCCGGCTTGGCAGTTGAAGGAATCGCGTTCGCTCTGGGTGAATCTGCCGGCGCCCATCCATGCGGATGCGCCGCTCTCGATGGAGCAGGTGGACCAGGCGTACGGATACATTCTGTACCGCACGAAGCTTGAAGGCAAGCGACGGAGATTGTGAGAGCGGTTCTGGGTGCGAAGGCTGGGTGCTGCAGATCGATGCGGTGCGTAGCTATGCGCGCGTGTATGTGGACGGCGAGCTGCAGGGAACGATCGATCGGCGGCTTGGGCAGACGCAGATTCGCATTGCGGCGCATGCTGGCCAGCGGCTCGACGTGCTGGTGGAGAACTCCGGGCGCATCAATTTCACGACGAAGATCCGTGGAGAGCGCGCAGGGATTGTGGGCGACGTTCGGCTGGACGGTCGTGTGCTGCGTGGTTGGGAGATGGTACCGCTGCCGCTCGATAGCCGCCGACAGATAGTTATCGAGAGCGGGATGCGCGGGGCCTTGCTTTTATCGGGGCACGTTGGAGGTGAGCGCTCCAGGCGATACGTATCTGAACACTTCTTCGCTGGGTAAAGGTGTGGTGTGGGTGAACGGACATCTACTGGGACGATTCTGGAATATCGGGCCGATGGGCAGCCGTTTACTTGCCGGGCGCTTGGCTGCACTCGGGCAAGAACGATGTGACGGTGATGGACCTGGACGGTGGGGTTACTGCTTCGCTCAGTGCGGACGATCATCCCACGTACATAGTCCCAAACGCTGCGCCAGAGCCTCGGGGAACGCCTTAGGGTGGTTAGATCTCGACCGGCGGCACGTAGTTGGGCAGGGAGTCGAAGCGGGGTTGGCGGACTTTGTAGCCGCTGAGCGCGAAGTACACGAGGTAGGCGTAGCAGAGCAGGACAATGAGGAAACTGTGCTGGTAGCCGAACTTGTCGGCGAGAAGACCTTGCAGCTCTGGGATGACGGCGCCGCCAACGACCATCATCACGAGGATGCCGGAGCCCTGGCTGGTGAAGGTGCCGAGACCTCGCAGCGAGAGCGGGAAGATGCAGGGCCACATCACGGAGTTGAAAAGACCGCACGCGACGATCGCCCACATGGCAGCATGGCCGTGACCGAAGACGGTGATGGCGACGAGGATGACGGCTGAGAACTGACACGGCAGCGAGGGCGCGTTGGGCGCGGATATAGATGAGTGCGAAGGAGCCGATGAAGCGGCCGACCATCGCGCCTCCCCAATAGAGAGACACATAGCCTGCGGCCACGACGTGCGAGAGACTACCCATGGAGGGTTGGCCGAGGAAGTTGATCAGGATGCTGCCAATGGCGACCTCGACACCGACGTATGCGAAGATTGCCGCGGCGCCGAGACGCAGATGGGTGAACTGCCAGGCGCTGCCTTCGGTCGCGGAAGTTGCCGATGACTTCTCGATGAGCTCGGGAAGATGGACAAAGCGCGTGATGATCGCGATGAGGAACGTGAATGCCGCGAGGATGACGTAAGGGAGGCGCACGGAACGGGCGAGCTGCGCGGTGGTTGCGCCGGCAGCGATGAAGATGAAAGCAGCGCCCACCTTGGGGGCGATGGTAGTCGCGAGAGAGTTGAGACCGCCGCAGAGATTGAGGCGCGAGGATGCGGTTTCGGGTTTGCCGAGCGCTCCAACATACGGATTGATCGCGACTTGCAGTAAAGCGAGTCCGCTGCCCACCACGAACAGTGCGAAGAGGAAGACGGGATACGAGATCACGATGGAGGCCGGAACGAAGAGCAGAAGACCGCAGCCCATCGTCGCCAGTGCAGCCGTGATGCTTGCCTTGTAGCCTATGCGGCCGACGATCCAGCCTGACGGCAGAGACATGACAAAGTAGGCGCCGAAGAAGCAGAGGTCGACCAGGAGCGCGAGAACGTTGGTCAGGTGGAAGAGGTCTTTAAAGTGGGGAATCAGGATGTCATTGAGCGCCGTAATGAAGCCGATGCTGAAATAGAGGGCCACCATTAGAACCATCGGCAGAACGTAGCTTCCCGATGCTTCGTTGCGAATCGACGTGCCTGCACCCCCGGTGGTTCCAACTGCCATGCGTGTCTCCTGTTTATATTTTCTTGAGAAACTGAAGTCCGAATTCGTGTGGCATATCCGTTAGCCGGCTACGTCTGCTCGCCGGCTTTTGAAGAGCGAAAACTTTAGACTGATGTGATTGTTTGGTGTCGATATGCTCAGTTAGAGTGACGATACCACACGGAATATAGGACAGGGGAGTCTGTCCGGGATTGCCCAGCGGCCGTCGTGCTGTGAGGCCGTTTCTCTTCAAGCGAGTGTTGCCGGATGTTGCGTCAGTACAATCTAGGCTTTGAAGTGAGTCGGCATAAGCGTTGTTTTCGTTGATGTTGGAGGCAGTGCAGACCCGGGCAAGCGATGAGCTTTGAACTGTGTGCTGAGACGATTGACGCGTGTGTCGCGGGGGGAGATGGCGGAGCGCACCGGATCAAACCGTGCTCGGGGCTTGGCGAGGACGGAATTACGCCGAGCCACGGGCGGCAAGCTGGAAGTTGTTGCGGGGTCCGCGATGCTTGCGGAGTTGGTTTGGCTGGCGGGGAGTTGGATCGACGTTGCGGTTGGGGGAGGATTGCGGTTGGAGAATGCTGCCTCGGTGGCGCGCGCTACCCTCGCCGAACACTTTCATGGATCGCTGCGTCGATGGGGGAACGATACACCGGCAGCTTGGGGCGTCGCCGGCGAAAGCACCACAGTGGGGTCCGGTTCCATTGTGAACGCAGATGACGTGCGAACTGTCATCCGACGGCTCGGGCAGGCCTTAGATCTGTTCTGGGATTCTGGATGGGCCGCCATCACAGCTGTGATTGTGTCCTGAGCGGCTGATTGAAATCAGTTGGCTGTGCCACGCAGATCAGAGTCCCGAGGCGTGAATCACATTCAGGATCTGATTCAGGATCAGGTCCGGAGCGCAACCCAGGGCGATCACGCCGGCTGCAAGCAATCCAACAACAAGCTTAATCAGGAAGGGCGACCGAACTGCCGCGGCGTCCGTTGGGGGATCGGCTACGAACGCGCTCTTGAGTACCCGGAGATAGTAGTAGAGCGACACCGCGCTCATGCCGATGGCGAAGATGATGAGACCGATCAGGAGTTTCGACCCTGGGCTCACCGCCAACACCGAGGTGAAGAGAAGGAACTTAGCGAAGAACCCTGAGAGCGGAGGAATGCCGGCAAGGGATAGCACGAAGATGAACAGACAAGCCGAGAGGAAGGGTGCACGGCGGCTCAGGCCAGCGAGGTCCGAGATCTTGTCGCTGCCAAGCTGTTCTTCTGTAACCGTGAGAATGCCGAAGATTCCGAGGGTAGCGAGCGCGTAGGTCGCGACGTAGTAGAGGAGCGCCGCGAGACTCTGCTGCGAGTGAGCCACGAAGGCGAGCAACATGTAGCCCGCATGGGCAACGGCGGAGTAGGCAAGCAACCGGCGCAGACTGGTCTGGGTGATCGCGACCAGGTTTCCTAGCAGCATCGACACGACCGCGACGGTCACGATCACTGGCACCCATCCGCTTTGAAAGTGGTGCAAGGTCGCGCTGCCTTCGGCGCCCGCAAAGCCCAGGACGAGAACCTGGAAGAAGATGAAGAAGCTCGCGACCTTAGACCCGGACGCGATGAAGGCAGCACTCGGCGTGGGTGCTCCCTGGTAGACGTCGGGTGCCCAGAAGTGGAACGGTGCGGCGGCGATTTTGAAGCCGAAGCCCATTACTGTCGTAACGATTGCGAGGATCACGAGTGGGTTGAGCGGCGTCGCGTGGATGGCGCTTGCGATCTGGAGGAGGTTCGTCGAGTTTGAGAAGCCGTAGAGGAGGCTGAAGCCAAATAGCATGAACGCTGCAGACATTCCACCGAACAGGAAGTACTTCAGCGCAGCTTCGGAAGAACGAGGGCTGCGTTTGTCGAAGCCGGCGAGGATGTAGACCGAGAGGCTGAGCAACTCGAGCGAGATGAAGATGACGAGCAGGTCATGCGAGGCGACGAGAAACATCATTCCGGTGGTCGCGAGGAGGATCAGGAGAACAAATTCGCCCACATGATCGGTGAAGGTGGACTCGACCGAGAGAAAAAGCGTGAGGATTGCGATGACCAGCAACGCGATCTGAACCAGGTGTGTGGCGGGATTGGATAGCAGCAGGCCGCCGAGAAGAGCACCCTCGCTGGAGCCCGGTAAGAGCTTGAGGATCGCGCCAATGCAGCCGACGGTGGCGATGGTAGCGGCGACGAGAAAGCGGAGGCGCAAGGGGGACCGGCGTATGAGAAGGTCGACCGCGAGAGCGATGAGGGCTGCGACGGTAACGATGATCTCTGGCCAGGCGAGTTGGAGGAGTTGTCCGTAGTTGATCGCGTTCATTACCAGCCTCCCTTACGCAGGCCCTGGAAGAGCGGCGAGTTCAAGGCTGGATGAATGACATTCAGAAAGACCTGGGGGAAGGTTCCGACGATCACGCTGGAGCAGATGAGGATTCCAGCGCCCAATTTTTCTGGGAAGGTAATGGGGGGAAGGGGATGTTCCGGTGGCGCGGCGGTAGCAGGAGCTGTGCCGGAGAAGAACGCCTGTTGCATCGCTCGCCAGATATAGGCGACTCCGGCGATGAGTCCGATGCCGACGAAAAGGATGAGCGTCGGATACGAGTGCCAAACCCCAATCAAGATCATCAACTCCGCAGCGAATCCGCTGAAACCGGGTAGACCCATGCTCGCCATGCCGGCAATGACGAAGGTGAAGGCGGCGAACGGCAGCAGTTTATTGAGGTGCATGGGGCCGAGCGCCGTGAGATCGCGGGTGTGAGTGCGGGAGTAGACCATGCGGCCGACCACACCGAAGAGCAGGCCGGCGAGAATTCCGTGCGAGACCATCTGCACTACAGCGCCGGAGAGCCCAATCTGGTTCAACGTCATCAGGCCGAGCAGGATGAAGCCCATGTGGCTGATGCTGGAGTAGCCGATGACGAACTTGAAGTCTTTCTGCACCAGCGCGACGAGTGCGCCGTAGAGGATGCCAATGACCGCGAGCACTGCGAAGACGTCACGCCAGGACCCGAGGCCGAGAACGTGGAAACCCCATGGATCGAGGCCGAGGGGGAACATCGTCATCGCCACGCGCAGGCAGCCGTAGGCGCCGAGCTTCATCACGACGCCGGCGAGGAGCATGGAAGCGGCGGTGGGAGCGGCGACGTGGCCGGTTGGCGCCCAGGTGTGGAAGGGCCAGAGGCCGGCGAGAATTCCAAAGCCGACGAAGACCAGCGGGAACGCCCACATTTGGAAATGAGGCGAGTAGTGGTATCCCGCGAGATCACCGAGGGACATGCTCCTCGAGCCGGAAACGACGTACGCTGCGATGAGGCCGACCAGCACCATGGCGCTGCCGATGAAGGAGTAGAGCACGAGCTTCATCGCGGCATATTCCCGGCGCGTCGAACCCCAGATGGCGATCAGGAAATATTTGGGGATCACGACGATTTCATAGAAGACGAAGAGCAGGAACAGGTCGAAGCTGAGGAAGACGCCGTAGACCGCGCCGATCAGGACAAGGTAGAACGCGAAGAACTCTTTGATGCGATGGTCGATATTCCACGAGAAGAGAACGCCGCAGACGCCGATGATGCCGGTAAGCAGGAGCAGGGTCAGGCTGATGCCATCGGCTTTGAGGCTGAAGTGGATGCCGAGGGCGGAGATCCACGGGTAGTCGACGACCGTGAACATATCTCCGGAGCGGTGCTGCAGGAAGGCGGTCAAGGTGATGCCAAAGGTGACCAGTGTGGTCACAAGTGCGAGGACGCGTACCAGGGCCGCGCTACGACTTGGCAGCAGGAGGAGCACCAGAGCTCCGAGAAAAGAAATGTAGATCGTCCAAGCAAGCATAATCAGAAGTTCCGCAGATGGATTGCCATCTGTATGGCGGTATGGTTGACGACGCCCAGAATCAGTTGGGGATACAGGCCCAACACGAACATGAGTCCAATGACAGGCACGAGGGTCAGGCGCTCGCCTAAGGTCAGGTCGGGTAGCTGCGCCCACTTCTCCTTGAGTGGGCCGGAGAAGACGCGTTGAATGACTCCGAGGATGAAGATGGCTGTAATCAGCAGACCGATCACCGAGAGAGAGGTGGCCCAGGTGACGAGCGGGAAGGAGCCTTTAAAAATGAGGAATTCGCCGATGAAGCCGTTGAGCCCGGGGAGGCCGAGGGAAGAGAAGAGCGCGATTCCCATGAGGCCGGTGAAGACAGGAACCACCTTGCGCAGGCCGCCAAAGTCATCCAGGCTGCGGAGGCCGCCGGTGCGCTTTTCGAGCATCGCGATAAACCAGAAGAGCGTTGCCGCGGTGAGGCCGTGGTTGAACATCTGAAGGAAGACGCCGTTCATGGCGGCAAACTTCTGAGTTGTAAGCGCAGCGTCTCCACCGGTGAACTTGGCCACCGCAAAGATTGCCAACAGGCAGTATCCCAGGTGATTGATCGAGGAGTAGGCGAAGATGCGTTTGAGATCTTTCTGTGCGAGGGCGGTGTAGGCGGAGAGAACGACAGTTGCGACCGCGAGCCACAGAAGGATGTTCAGGACCTTCTGCATCTCAGGGCTGAAGATGGGGAGAAGGATGCGGAGAAAACCGTAGACGCCCATCTTGGACATCGCACCGGTCAGCAGGACGGTGGTCCCGCTCGGCGCTTCGGAGTAGGTCGAGGGCAGCCAGGTGTGGAATGGAAACAGCGGAACCTTTACTGCGAAGCCAAGGAACGCGCCAAAGAAGATGACCAGCGCGACGTGTTCCGGCGTCAACAGATGCCAGCCCAGTTTCGCGACCACGGCTGGCATGAGGGTGCCGTTTTGCCCCATGGTTGCGAGCTCGGTGAAGTCGAATGTCTTCGTGGACAGGAAGATGGCCAGGAAGGACAGCAGCATCGCGACGCTGCCGACCATGGTGTAGACCAAAAACTGCATTGCAGCCTTGGCGCTGCCGGAGCCACCCCAGAGTCTGACCAGGAAAAATGCGGGGATCAGGGCGAGTTCCCAGAAGATGAACCAGTGGAAGAAGTTCAATGCCGTAAACGTACCGACGAGGCAGGTCTGAAGCGTAAGGACCAGCGCGAAGTAGAGAGGAACTCGCTCTTCGATCTGGCGGGAGGCAAGCATGCCAATGGGCACGACGATCGAGGTGAGCAGCAACATGAGCAGGCCGAGCCCGTCGATGCCCACGCGATAGCTAACGTTGAGAGATGGAATCCAGGCGTGCAGCTCCTGGAACTGGAAGCCATCAGCGGTGCTGTTGAAGTTGTGCCAGAGGATCAGCGTAATCAGCAGCGAGATTGCGCTGAAGGCGAGAGCCGTATAGCGCGCGAGCATTTTGTTTTTGCCCAGTGCGAGAACGGCAACGGCGCCAACCAGCGGAACTGCGGTCAGGATGGTGAGCCATGGAAAGGAGTTCATGTCCTGGGTCATATCCGGGCCTTCCATAGCAGGATGATCGTGAACACGATGAGCGCGCCTGCGACGATCTTGAGGTAACCCTGGACGCGGCCGGCTTGCAGTCGCGACAGGATCTGGCCGCTGAATGAGACGCTCTCGCATCCTTCATCAAAGCCGGAGTTCACCACGTGAGTATCTAAGAAGTTGTCCAAGTGAGCGAATCCAAATACCAGGGAAGTGATCGTCTTGACGGCGCCGTTCCAGACCCAGCGGTCGAGCCAATCGGAGATCTTGGAAAGCAGCGTATTCAGGCGGATAAACGTGGCGCCGTAGAGGGCATCGAAGTAGAACGCGTGTCCCAGCACTGTGAACGTGGCCGGAGAGAGCTTGCCGAAGTTGTCTGGGGCCTCGGCGCTTACGATCGGCTTGCGGCCATAGAAGTACCAGCCCAGGCCAAGGCCGAGGAACACGATGAGGGAGGAGGTCAGCATCACGGGCAGAATGCCGCCCTCGCCGAACGCGCCGAAATTGACGGCCAGCGGCGAATCCTCGAGGAAGGATTGGAACCATGGCCACGCCGGCGTTCCAAAGAAGCCGAGCAGCAGGGCAAAGACGGAGAGCAGAGCGAGTGGCACCGTCATCACCGCGGGGCTTTCATGGATCGCGCCTGAGCCGTGATGATGGTCCGCCGCGTGCGCATGCGGGTCGGCGTGCGAGGCGTCGGTGCTCTCCTGGGTGAGTCGCGAGGCGCCGGCAAAGACGTAGAAGACCTGGCGCGTCATGTAGAACGCGGTGAGCAGGGCGGCGAAGGCTCCCATGTAGTACGGCAGTTGCGAGATGTTCCAGTGATGCGCCGCATGAAGGATTTCGTCCTTGCTCCAGAAGCCGGAGAAGAGGGGAAAGCCGCAGAGGGCGAGCATCGCGATGGCATAGGTGGCGAAGGTGATGGGCATCAGCTTTCGGATTCCGCCCATCTTGCGGATGTCCTGTTCGCCCGAGCAGCCATGAATGACGGAGCCGGCACCGAGGAACAGCAGCGCCTTGAAGAACGCGTGCGTGATGAGGTGGAACATTCCGACGGCGACGCCGCCGAGGCCGAGGCCCATCATCATGTAGCCGAGTTGGGAGACGGTTGAGTAGGCGAGGATGCGTTTGATGTCCCATTGCGCGACGGCGACCAGGGATCCGAAAAGGGCCGTGATGGCTCCGATCCAGGTCACGGCCTGCAGTGCGGTGGAGGTTGTTAGGACCCCTGCGATGCCGTTGTGCGCGCTCATCAGCGGATAGACTCGCGCGACGAGGAACACGCCAGCCGCCACCATCGTAGCCGCATGGATCAGCGCGCTGACCGGGGTGGGGCCTTCCATCGCGTCTGGCAGCCACACGTGGAGGGGGAATTGGCCGGACTTGCCAATGGCTCCGCAGAAGATCAGCAGCGCGATTCCGGTTGCCACGCAGACGCCCATTGCGGTGGTTTGCGATAGCAGATGAGTGATGGCGGTGGGTTCAAGACACCCGGCTCCGTTGTTGTAGAAGAGCAGCGTGCCCGTTTGCGAGTACAGCCAGACGATCCCGAGGAAGAAGGGAAGGTCGCCGATGCGGGTGGTGATGAAGGCTTTCTTGGCGGCCGCGGCGGCGCTTGGCTTGAAGTACCAGAAGCCGATGAGCAGGTAGGACGTGAGGCCGACAATCTCCCAGCACATGAACAGCAGCAGCAGGCTGTTCGAGATGATCACTCCCAGCATCGCTCCGGCGAACAACGCCAGGAAGCAGAAGAAGCGGGTGAAGTTCTCGTCGTGCTCCATGTAGCCGACGCTGAAGATGAAGATCAACAGGCCGACGAAGGTTACCATCACCAGCATCACTGCGGTCAGGGGGTTGAGGACCCAGCCGAGTGACAGCCAGTCGTTACCGAACTGGAACCAGGGGAAGTTGAAGACCTGTTGCGTGGCCTGCCCGCTGCTGCGCAACACGAGCACGTGGGCGAAGGCGCAGAGCGCGAGGAGGAACGAGATGCTCATCGAGCCGATGGCAAGGCCGGCAGCGAGCGCTCGATTCTTCTGCTTGGCGAGCGCGCTGATTCCTGCTGCAAACAGGGGCAGCGCGGGAATCAGCCAAAGATTGCGTACGATCCAGTTCATTTGCTGCTTAGCCCTTCATCGAGTTCAGCTGGTCTAGATTCGTTGTCCTGGAATGCCGGTAGACGGCAAGGATAATGCTGAGGCCCACAGCAGCCTCTGCAGCAGCAACGCTGATGGAAAAGATTGCGAACATGACACCGGTCAATGCTTCAGGGTTCGGACCGTAACGCCAGAAGGCGATAAAGTTGAGGTTCGCCGCATTGAGCATCAACTCGATGCCAATCAGGACGAGGATGGCGTTGCGGCGTGTGAGCGCGCCAGCCAGGCCAATCGAAAACAGGAAGGCGGAGAGTAGAAGGTAGCCGGTGAGTGGGCTCATCGATTCCCCCGATGCTGATTTCCGCGGTGCTCGTCCATTGCCAGAATGCCCGCACCCACCAGGGCGGCTGTGAGCAGGAGGCCAATGACCTCGAGTGGTAGGGCAAAGCGATGCATCAGAGCGGAACCTATCTGGCCGACTGAGCCTTCCGGAGCGGCCTTGAGGATTGCCTGTGTCGAGGTTCCGGAGATAGTTGCCCAGGCGAGCACTGCGAAGACCAGGAGTGCGATCAGGGCGCCCGATGCGCGAAAGGAAGAGGCGGCATTGGAGAGCGTCGGAACTGCGCTGCGCGTCATCATGACGACAAACGCGGCGAGGATGGCGACGGCGCCAACGTACACCAGGATCTGCGTGAATCCTACGAACTGAGCGCCGAGTTGCATGTACAACGCCGCTAACCCGACGAGTCCAAGTGACAGCGCCAGAACGCAGTGCACGAGATTCTTAAGAGTCATCGCCGCGGCGGTTCCGATGATCGTGATGGCGGCGAGCAGCAAAAAGGAAATTGTCATCTTGAAACGATTCCAACCAGACAAAGGAAGTAGATACAGATGAACATACGGAACCCGACAACCCTGTGACATTCATCACAGGTCTAACTGGCGAAGCGATACGTGCGTACGTGGAACCACTTGTTGCGCCGCAGACCGCGGCTCAACAGAACACAGGACAGAAGGATGAGCAGGCTTACAACTCCCCACCGAGCAAATCCGGCAGGCATGAAGTGCCAAATTCCGGCACCAACAATATTGATCAGCGAAAGCGGCAACATGAACTTCCATGCGAAGTTCATGAGCTGATCCATGCGCAGACGTGGAAGCGTTCCGCGAACCCAGATGAAGATGCAGATGAGCGTCAGCAGCTTGCCGAAGAACCAGACGTAGGACGGAACCCAGGTAAGGAACGAGAAGGGAGCTGACCAGCCGCCGAGGAAGAACGTGATGGCCATGGCGCTGGTCGCGAACATGCCGAGATACTCGGCGAGGAAGAACAGCGCAAACTTGAAGCCGGAGTATTCGATGAAATATCCGGCAATGATCTCCGATTCGCCTTCCGGCATATCGAACGGGCAGCGGTTGGACTCCGCGGTCGCCGCGATCATGAAGATGACGAACCCGGTGATACCCCACGGTGTGAAGATGTACCAGTGCGGCCAGATGCCGGTATAGGCTGCCTGCATGTTCACGATGGCGACGGTGGAGAGCGATCCGGCGGCCATGATTGCAACCACGGAAGAAAGCACCAGCGGCATCTCGTAGCTGATCATCTGGGCGATGGCCCGCATCGCTCCGAGCAGGGAATACTTGCTGTGGCTCGACCACCCTGCCATGAAGACCGATAGCTCGACCATCGAGCCGATCGCGAAGAAGAAGAGCACGCCGGCGTTCAGGTCGGCAATGACCATGTTTTTGCCGATCGGCACCACTGCGTAAACCAGGAACGAAGCGATCACCATGACGACTGGCGCGAGAAAGTGCACTAGCTGGTCGGCTGTGTGCGGGATGATGTCTTCCTTGGTCAGCGACTTGATGCCGTCGGCCATGGGTTGCAGGATGCCGAACCAGCCGGCGCGATTGGGGCCGTAGCGGTTCTGCATGCGGCCAAGTCCCTTGCGCTCGAGCACCGTCGTAATGGCGAAGAGCAGGGGGAAGACAAGGATCACGGGAACAACGGAGAGGATCGCCGAGGTGATGGGTTGTAGCGTGCCCGGCACATAGCCCATCAGCCAGTGCTTGATTACGACAAAGATCTGATCGATCATCTCAGGCATACGTCCGCACCATCCAACACAAAATATTGATCCCGGTTCCTGCTACTTGAGCGTTCACTTGGTCTCTCCCGACGCCGTCGCGACAGCTGGAGAGGGAGTCTCGGCGGGCGCTGGTGCAGGAGCGGCTGCGGCGGCTGCGGCCTTGGCTGCTGCCACCTCTGCATCCTTCTTCGCCTTCGCCTCGGCTGCTGCTTTTGCCTTTGCGCGTTCCTCGGCGAGGGCGGCATCCACGGCGCCAGCCTCGGTGGGGTGAATCTTGTTGTAGTACTCGTTTGACTTGGCCAGCTTGTACTTGTCCAGCAGCAGGCCGCCGAAGCGATCCTCGGAACTCATCTCGAATTCGACGTCCATCTTGATGGCGTCGAACGGGCAGACTTCCACGCAGATCTGGCAGCTCATGCAGACGGAGATGTCGATATCGAATTGCGCAGGATATGCCTGTGGTTTTCCAGTGGCGTCCGGCTTCTTATCCGTGCTCTTGACGATGTAGATGCACTTGGGCGGACATTCCTTTTCGCAGATCTGGCAGGCCACGCAGCGCAGGCCAGCTGCGGGGTCGGTGCCGTCGTAGACCAGGAAAGGAAAGTCACGCGTCGCCTCGATCTGGGGCAGCCGCTCTTCTGGAAACTGGACCGTCGTGAGGCGGTCTTTGTTGACGTAACTGCCGAAGAAATTGCGTGCAGTCTCGGCCAGGCCTTTGACGATACCTTCACCTAGCACTGGGAACCCCCTGCGATGTCAAAGTTGGCGAGCTGTGTACAGGAACTCAACGGTCCACCTCGCCCAGAACGATGTCGATGCTGCCCAGGATGATGACGATGTCGGCGACGTTGTGTCCGAGGCACATGTCCTCGAGCAGCGTGAGGTTGATGAGTGTGGGTGGGCGAACACGATAGCGGTAGGGGTTCGGCGAACCGTCGCTGATGAGATAGAAGCCGAGCTCGCCCTTGGGTCCCTCGATGCGCCCATAGGCCTCGCCTGCCTTGGGACGGAAGCCGCGAATCTTGGTGTTCGGATCCATGATGGGGCCCTCGGGCAGGTCGCGAATCGCCTGCTTGAGGATCTCGATGGACTCGCGCATTTCGAGTACGCGCAGCATATAGCGGTCGTATACATCGCCGACTTCACCCAGCGGAACCCGGAAGTTGAAACGGTCATAGACGCCGTACTTATCTACCTTGCGCAGGTCGTAATCGACGCCCGAAGCTCTTGCCATCGGCCCGCTCAGCCCGGCGTTGATGGCCTGGGCCTTGGTCACGATGCCGACGCCCTGGGTGCGCGCCATCAGGATCTCGTTGGTCTTAAGTAGGCTTTCGAACTCGTCAAGGAAGCGGGGGAAGCCTTCGACGACTTTCTTAGCGCCGTCGAGCCAGCCTCCGGGGAGGTCGCAGCGGCAGCCACCGAAGCGCATGTAGTTGCACATCATGCGCGCGCCGGTGAGGGCTTCGAAGAGGTCGAGAACTTTTTCGCGCTCGCGGAAGGCATACATCAGCGGCGTTCCGCTGGCGCCCATGTCCTGCAGCAGGAAGCCGATCAGGCCGGCGTGGTTTTGGAGGCGGGTCAGCTCACCCGTGATGACACGGAGATATTCGGCGCGCTCGGGCACCTGGATACCGGCGAGCTTCTCGACAGCGATCGCGTATGCCCAGTTGTTGGTGATTGAGCAGATATAGTCCAGCCGGTCGGTGTAGGGCATGCAGCCGAGATAGCTTTCAGTCTCGGCGATCTTCTCGTGGTTGCGGTGTAGATAGCCGAAGACGGGCTTGAGTTTCACCACCTGCTCGCCGTCCAACGTCACGTTCATGCGAAAGACGCCATGCGTGGAAGGGTGCTGCGGCCCCATGGAGATTTCGAGCAGGTCTCCGGTGAGGTGATCGGTTTCGTCGATGGAGAGGGTGTCGACAGAGGTGTCGGTGAGGCTGCTCATAGACCTCCCTCCTGCGCGGGGCGATGAGCCTGGGCGCGCTTTAGCACTTCATCATGGGCGGTCGGTTCATACTCGTAGTCGTCGGGATCTACGTAATCTCTGCGCATCGGGTGGTCCACAAAACCTTCCCACATCAAGAGTCTGCGAAGGTCCGGATGGCCGTCGAAGATGATTCCGAAGAGGTCGTAGGCCTCGCGCTCCTGGAACTCGGCACTCCGCCAGATGGGTGTCAGAGAGGGGACGTGATTGCGTTCGGCGCGATCTTCGGTGCGCATGCGCAGAACCACCGGACCTTCGCGCTGCTCGACGGAATAGAGGTGGTAGACGGCTTCGAGGTATCCGCCGGTTTGGGTCTTTACCACCTCATCGACTTCCTTCTCCACGCCGTCGACCAGCTTCTTTACCTTGGTCTTGGTGGAAACCTCTTTGAGAGGCCAGTCGATGCCGGTGACGTTGGAGCAGAAATCGAAGCGCGGGCTTGCGCCATCGCGCAGAAAGCTGGCCACGGAAAATCCGTGCTCTACATCCACCAGCAGGGAATGCTGACCGGAAGGGCTGCCATTGGGAATGATCTCCAGGCGGCAGCCGGAAACGTTCGCTTCGATTTGGGACTTAATCTCTTCCAGGTTCATTCTTGCCTGCATTCGAAATGTTAACCAGCGGAACGCTCCAGACCTCGGAGTTCTTGGTCGGAACCAGATCGTGCTCGCCGAACTCCGGCACCACAAACTCACTGGCCTCGGCAGCGTCCAAATGACGTGGGCGGCCAGGCCCGGTCAGATATTGCGCGTCAATCTTCTTCTGCAGCATTACGAAGGCGTCGATCAGCGCTTCGGGACGCGGCGGGCAACCGGGAATATAGACGTCCACAGGAATATAGCGGTCGATTCCCTTGAGCACGTTGTAGCCCTGCTTGAAGGGGCCGCCGGATATCGCACAGGCTCCCATCGAAATCACGTACTTGGGTTCGGGCATCTGGTTATAGAGTCGAACCACCTGCGGGGCCATCTTCTTGGTGACGGTTCCGGCGACGATCATGAGGTCCGCCTGGCGGGGGGAAGGGCGGAAGACCTCGGCGCCAAAGCGGGCAAGATCGTAGCGCGCCATAGTGGCCGCGATCATCTCGATGGCACAGCAGGCGAGGCCGAAGTTCAACGGCCAAACCGAACTTTTGCGGCCCCAGTTGTAGAGTTCCTGAAGAGACGTTGCAACCACACCTTGCCGTCTCAACTCGCTCTTTAGCTGCTCATCCATTTCTGCAGAACCTTCTCACGTCAGAGTTCAATCGGTTTTTCCGGGCCAAACCGACGCTTTTCTTAGTTTACCGCGCTACGGCTAGCTCCAGGAAAGCACATTCTTGCGGCAGGCCCAGACCAGGCCCCCCACCAGCAGCATTACGAACACCAGCATCTCGATTGCTTCGCCTGGGGTAAAGCCACCGAACGCAACCGCGAACGGCAAGAGAAATATTGCTTCTACATCGAAGATAAGAAAGACGATCGCGTAAATGTAGTAGCCCGGCTTGAACTTGATCCAGGAATCGCCCGTGGACTCGAGCCCGCACTCGTAGATGGAGTTCTTGCTGGGACCAGATTTCTGGGGCGAAAACTTTCTGGCCCAGAGCCACGCCAACGCCAGCGGACCAACCGCAAACCCCGCGCCACCAACCAACAGCACGATAACCGGTAGATAGATATGGCTTGTCATACGTCTTTCTAACAACATATCAGACCCCGAAAAACACCCTTGTGATAATCATCACAACCATCGATCGGCCCTAAGCACAGAATGGGAGTGAGACGATTGGAGCCTCCCATTGATCGATCAAACGACCGCAGTTTCTGGTGGACCTGAGACAGCAATTCTGGATGGAAACGAAGCGGCCGCACTGGTCGCTTACCGCCTTGCGCAGGTAATCGCCATCTACCCCATCACTCCCTCATCCACCATGGCCGAGTGGGCCGACCAGTGGAAGGAAGAAGGCCGCAAGAACATCTGGGGCACCGTTCCCCTGATCGCCGAGATGGAGAGCGAAGGGGGAGCGGCCGGAGCGATGCATGGCGCCCTGCAGGCCGGAGCCTTCAGCACCACCTTCACCGCCTCGCAGGGCCTGCTGCTAATGATTCCCAACTTGTTCAAGATCGCCGGGGAGCTGACGTCGAACGTCATCCACGTCACGGCACGCTCGATCGCCACGCATGCGCTTTCGATCTTCGGCGACCACTCGGACGTCATGGCGTGCCGGTCGACAGGCTACGCGATGCTCGCGTCGAACTCGGTGCAGGAGGCCGGCGACATGGCGCTGATCTCGCACATCGCCACGCTCGAAGCGCGCATTCCCTTCATGCATTTTTTCGACGGCTTTCGCACGTCGCACGAGATCAACAAGGCCTTCGCAATCTCTGACGAGACGATCCGCGCGCTGCTCGACGAGAAACTGGTGCGTGCTCACCGCGACCGTGCTCTGAGCCCTGACAACCCTATCCTTCGTGGCACGGCGCAGAATCCTGACGTCTTCTTCCAGGCCCGCGAAGCCTGCAATCCGTTCTATCTCGCCTGCCCGACCATCGTGCAGAACGTGATGGACAAGTTCGCAGACCTTACCGGACGTGCGTACCATCTCTTCGACTACGTGGGCGCGCCCGATGCCGAGCGTGTCCTGATCATCATGGGATCCGGTGCTGGTGCGGTTGAAGAGGCGATCAGCCAGCTCAATGCGCGCGGTGAAAAGCTTGGCCTGCTTAAGGTTCGCCTCTATCGTCCATTCGCTGCCGAAGCCTTCATGGCGGCACTCCCACTGACGGTCAGATCCATTGCTGTCCTCGATCGCACCAAGGAGCCCGGCTCGCTTGGCGAACCCCTCTACCAGGATGTTGTCACGGCGCTCAGCGAAGACTTCTCAAGCCCCTCGCCGCGCTTCCTCGAAAACCCGCGCGTGATCGGCGGGCGCTATGGCCTTTCCTCGAAAGAGTTCACGCCCGCTATGGTGAAAGGCATCTTCGACGAGTTGAAGAAGCCGCAGCCGAAGAACCACTTCACGATCGGCATCGCGGATGATGTTACGCATACCAGCCTCGACTACAATCCGACCTTCTCAACCGAAGACCCGCGCACCATTCGCGCGCTCTTCTATGGACTTGGATCAGACGGCACGGTTGGAGCCAACAAGAATTCCATCAAGATTATCGGGTCGGGCACAGACAACTATGTGCAGGGTTACTTCGTGTACGACTCGAAGAAGTCCGGCTCCGTGACGACATCCCATCTGCGATTTGGCCCCGAGCCTATCCGCTCGACCTATCTCATCACCGAAGCCAACTTCGTCGCTTGCCACAACTTTTCGTTCCTTGAGCGCATGGATATTCTCGCTGCAGCTGCTCCTGGCGCGGTCTTTCTGCTGAACTCGCCTTACGGCCCCGACGAAGTCTGGCAGCATCTGCCGCGCAAGACCCAGGAGACGATCCTTGGGCGCAAGCTGCAGTTCTACGTAATCGACGGCTACAGCGTTGCGCGGGATGCCAACATGGGCAACCGCATCAACACCATTATGCAGACCTGCTTCTTCGCCATCAGCGGCGTGCTGCCGCGCGACGAGGCGATTGTTCAGATTAAGCAAGCCATCAAGAAGACCTATGGCAAGCGCGGCGATGTGGTGTTGCAGAACTACGCTGCTGTCGACGCGGCGCTCGCTCACCTGCATCGCGTCACGCCGCCCGAGCACGTGAGCGCGACGTTCGATCTCCTCCCGATGTTTCCTCGTGAGGCGCCGAGCTTTGTGACCAACGTGCTCGGCGAGATGGCTGCGGGCCGCGGCGATCTGCTTCCCGTGAGTGCGCTGCCACCCGGCGGAACGTTCCCCACTGGGACCGCGCACTGGGAGAAACGAAACATCGCTCACGAGATTCCCACGTGGGATACCGATCTCTGCATACAGTGCGGCAAGTGCGTGCTGGTCTGCCCGCACGCGGTCATTCGCGCTAAGGTATTCGACGCAGAGCGGTTGGACGGCGCGCCTGCGACCTTCAAAACTGCCAAGCCCCGGTGGCGCGGTATGGAGGATGAGTTCTACAGCCTGCAGGTTGCGCCCGAGGACTGCACTGGCTGCCATCTTTGCGTGGAGATCTGCCCCGCAGTCAGCAAGACCGAGCCAAAACGTAAAGCACTGCATATGGTTCCGCAGGCTCCGCTGCGTGAGGCTGAGTCGAAGAATTGGTCGTTCTTCGAGGCGCTGCCGTCGGTTGATCGCACGCGCCTTTCGCACAACCAGGTCAAAGATATTCAGCTGCTTGACCCGCTCTTCGAGTTCTCCGGCGCCTGTGCTGGCTGCGGCGAGACGCCTTACATCAAGCTGCTTACCCAGCTCTTCGGGGATCGGCTGTTCATCGCCAACGCTACGGGCTGCTCCTCGATCTACGGAGGAAGTCTGCCGACTACGCCCTACAGCGTCAACAAGAGCGGCCGCGGTCCTACCTGGTCGAACTCGCTGTTCGAGGACAACGCCGAATTTGGCCTCGGCATTCGTCTCGCGCTTGATCAGCAGAAGGAGTACGCGGAGGTCCTGCTGCAGTCGTTTGCGTCGACACTTGGTGAGCAGCTTGTCGCTGACATTCTCACTGCGGACCAATCCGCCGAGGTTGGGATCGAGGCACAACGCGGGCGGGTTCTGGTTCTCCGGGCGAAGCTAGCTGGGGTGGACTCGCCCGAAGCCCGCACGCTGCTTACCATCGCCGACTCGCTCGTCCGCAAGAGTGTTTGGCTGGTAGGGGGCGATGGCTGGGCGTACGACATCGGCTTCGGGGGGCTGGATCACGTCCTGGGTTCCGGCGAGAACGTGAAGGTCCTCGTGCTTGACACGGAAACCTACTCGAATACGGGCGGTCAGATGTCGAAGTCTACCCCGCGCGGCGCCGTGGCGAAGTTTGCTGCTGGCGGAAAGCTGACCGGCAAGAAGGATCTCGCGATGGAGGCCGTCAGCTACGGATCGGTCTACGTTGCGCGCGTTGCGATGGGCGGCAGCGACGCTCAGACCGTCAAGGCCTTCCAGGAGGCCGAGGCCTACGACGGTCCGGCGCTGATCATCGCATACAGCCACTGCATCGCCCATGGCTACGACCTCGCCAAGGGAATGGAGCAGCAGAAGAAGGCGGTGCTCTCCGGGTACTGGCCGTTGATGCGGTACAACCCCAGCCTGCGCGCGCAGGGCAAGAATCCGTTCCAGTTGGACTCCCGGCCGCCATCGATTCCGCTGAAGGACTACAGCTATAACGAGGCGCGTTACACCATGCTCGCCCGCAGCCATCCGGACGTTGCCGCAAGGCTACTGGGAGAGGCTCAGGAGGACGTGGACCGCGAGTGGCTGGTGTACTCGGCGCGCGCCGCGGTTGCAGGCCACGCGGACCTTAAAGCCATACTTGCAACCGAACCACAGAAGGCACCTATCTCGACACCCGGTGTTGGCGCAGAATGATAATCGCACCAAAAGTCGGGTATCGCGAAGGCTGTGGGAATGCCTCGCCGCTCGACTTAGCAGACAACAACGAAACCGCGCCGCAGCAAGGGGTTTCGGCTTTCGGGTCACTCAGAAAATGCAACCTGATTGTAACGACCGACTACGCAAAAAGGCTATCAATACTGGGTTTTCGTAACTATGCCGTTACCTTGTCCCGTGGCGAGTCGTTACGTGAAAGGTCTACAATTCCGATGACATAACCTGATTGGCCGCTAAACGGCCGCGAAGGATTAAGCCGGCAACGACGCATGGATTCCCCAAGACATTCTGCACAACGCCCCCGACGCATACACGCATGGAAGGATTTTTAAATGGTTACCAGCAATCTCGAACTTCAGAGTCTTCCCGTTGCAGACTCGACCGCTCCCCCCAAAAAGGTGGTGAACGATTTTTCGATCAACGTCGCAACGGTTAATGGCTCTGGCTCACAATCGGCGAACAGCATTCTTCTTCGCAGCATCTTCAACATGGGCGTCCCGGTGTCGGGCAAGAATCTTTTCCCGTCCAACATCGCCGGCCTTCCCACCTGGTATCTCATTCGCGCCAGCCGCGATGGATGGGTCGCGCGCAAGAGCGAGAACGATCTCCTGATCGCCATGAATCCGGAGACGGTTCATGAAGACATTCGCAAGCTATCAGCCGGCCGTGCCGTCATCTTCGACGAGATCTTCAACCTGACCGAGCGCCGCGACGACATCATCTACTATCCCGTACCGTTTGACAGCCTCGTTGCTGCCACCGGCGCGGAGATGAAGGTTCGCAAGCTGATCAAGAACATGGTCTACGTTGGCGTCGCTGCTCAGCTCCTCTCCATCGATCTGAAGGGACTCGAGGGCATCGTGCGCAAGCAGTTTGCCAAGAAAGTCGCTGTCGCCGACCTCAACTGGAAGGCTGTGCAGCTCGGATACGATTACGCCGCCAACTCGCTCACCAAGCAGGACGGCCTGGTCGTCGAGCCCATGAGCGCCACTCATGGCAAGATCATCATTGATGGCAACTCCGCGTCAGCCATGGGCGCCATGTTTGCCGGCGTCACAGTGGTGGCCTGGTACCCGATTACGCCGTCCACGAGCGTCGTCGAAGACCTAATCAAGTACATGAAGACTTACCGCGTGGAGAAAGATGGCAAAGCTAGTTTTGCCATTGTCCAGGCTGAGGATGAGCTCGCGGCCATCGGTATGGTGCTTGGCGCAGGCTGGGCCGGTGCTCGCTCCATGACAGCAACCTCCGGCCCCGGCATCTCGCTGATGGCGGAGTTCGCCGGCCTTGGCTACTTCGCCGAAATTCCGGGCGTCATCTTCGACGTGCAGCGCACCGGCCCCTCCACCGGGCTTCCCACTCGCACCGCGCAGGGCGACGTCGCGTTCATCGCCGGCCTTTCCCATGGCGACACCAAGCACGTCATGTTGTTCCCCGGCTCGGTCAGAGAATGCTTTGAGTTTGGCACCCAGGCCTTCGATCTCGCTGAGATGCTACAGACTCCTGTCTTCGTTCTCTCCGACCTCGACCTTGGCATGAACAACTGGATGTCCGAGCCCTTCGACTATCCCGAGAAGCCCATCAACCGCGGCAAGATCCTCAACGCGAAGCAGCTCGAAGAGGCTGGCGGATTCGCACGCTACAAGGATGTCGACGGCGACGCGATTCCGTACCGCACGCTCCCCGGCACGCCTCATCCCAAGGCCGCATACTTCACACGCGGCAGCGGCAAGAACGAAAAGGCTCTCTACACCGAACGCCCCGAGGACTACGAGTACAACATGCAGCGTCTCGCGCGTAAGTTCGACACGGCCAAGAGCTACGTGCCCAAGCCTGTCCTCGAGGCTGCCGGCAATCACAAGATCGGCATCATCGCGTATGGCACCAGCCACGTCGCGGTGATTGAAAGCCGCGAGCAATTGGCGAAGGAATCGAAGATCGAGACCGACTATCTCCGCGTCCGCGCCTATCCACTCACCAAGGAAGTGGAAGACTTCGTTGCCAGCCACGAGGTCATTTATGTGGTCGAGCAGAACCGCGACGGTCAGCTGCTCAACTTGATGAAGGTCGATCTGGATCCGTCGCTCGCCACCAGGCTGCACTCTGTTGTCTACTACGGCGGCCTTCCGCTGGACGCACGCACCGTTACCGAGGCCATCGCCTCACACCAAGGAGCAACTAAGTAATCATGGCGACCTCAACTGTTACCCCAAGCCCCAAAACCAATCTCATTGGCCTCGAGATTCTGGACTACCGCGGCGGTAAATCAACCTTGTGCGCCGGCTGCGGCCACAACGCGATCTCCGAGCGCATCCTCGAGGCGTATTACGAGATGGGCGTTCAGCCCGAGACGGTCATGAAGATGAGCGGCATCGGCTGCTCCTCCAAGTCGCCGGCCTACTTCATGTCGCGCTCGTTCAGCTTCAACTCTGTCCATGGACGCATGCCGTCGGTAGCGACCGGCGCGCTTCTCGCCAACAAGACGATGCGCTCGATCGGCATCAGCGGCGACGGCGACACGGCCTCTATTGGCGTCGGTCAGTTCATTCACCTTTTGCGCCGCAATCTTCCGATCATCTACATCATCGAAGACAACGGCGTGTACGGCCTTACCAAGGGCCAGTTTTCTGCGACGGCTGACATCGGCTCCAAGCTGAAGACCGGCGTGGTTAACGATATGCCGCCGATCGACGTCTGCGCGCTGGCTATCCAGCTTGGTGCGACCTTCGTCGGCCGCTCGTTCTCGGGCGACAAGAAGCAGCTTTCCGCCATGCTGAAAGCCGCCATTGCGCACAAGGGTACGGTCTTGCTGGACATCATCTCGCCCTGCGTCACCTTCAATGATCACGAGGGCTCTACCAAGAGCTACAAGTACATGAAGGAGCATGACGAGCTGGTCAACGAGACTGGCTTCATCGCGCAGTTCGAGAACATCGACGTGGACTACGATCACGACTCCACTGTCGACGTGCAGCTGCACGATGGCTCGCACCTTCGCCTGCGCAAGATCCATGAGGACTACACGCCCACCAGCAAGACCGGCGCCGTCAACATGCTGATGGAGGCCCACGCACAGGGCGATGTACTCACCGGTGTTTTCTATATCGACACCGAGGAGCTCGACTTCGCAACGCGCCTCAACATGGTCGACGAACCGCTCGCAACCCTGCCGGAAGATCGGGTTCGTCCCAGCCGCGAAGTCTTCGCAGAACTGATGCGCTCGCATTCCTAAGACAGCAGCTTGATAAAAATGGTTCTGGTCCAAAAGGATCAGAGCCATTTCTTTTTAGCCTCAGTCAGGATGCTACGCTTTCGCCTGCACCGGTTCGCGATGCCTGTGGCCCGCGATCCGCGGAAGTACGATCAGCGTGGCGGCATACAGAACGAACGACGCGGCGATGGCAATCAGGTGTCCGTTGCGAACATCCTCCACCAGGATCTTGGCTGCGGTCAAAACTAGCGCTGCGTAGGCAAGCCAGACGAGCTCCTGTCTTCGCGCGCGCGATCCACCCAAAGCCAATCCCAGTGCGACCGCGCATAGCGTGAGGGTCTGCAGAAACTCGAGTAGTCCCATGCTCGGCAAGCTGCTCGACGCACGTCCAGAGATCCTCGCCAGCAGGAGCATGACGAAGGCCGCGACGCTTCCCACGGCGATCGCGGCCGAGAGCAGATTGGGAATCCACGCCGACCACCCAGGCCCCCTCAGTCGTCCGCCAAGGCCGTAGCAAACCGCTGCGCAGACCAGCACCAGCGCGAAGACCCAGCCCGCCTCCACCCTTTGTGAGCCAATCAGCGCGCGGCCATCGAATGCGAGCAGTCCGGAGACGGCCGCGGCCGCGAGCAGGAACGCCGCTCCCTGCGACTCGAGTCCAGGCTTCAGCCGGCTAGCACCCACAGCCGTCGCCACCATCGCTGAAAACCCCAGGGCGACCACGAAACTCGTCTGCGGCAGGCTGAGATAGCTTCCCAACAGGAGAATTGCGGCGCTCCACATCGTATAGGCACGAAAGTTCCGCGCCGTGCTCTCATCGCGGAAGCTAACGAATGCCAGGGCGTATCCCGCAGCCGCGATTGCGACGCAAACGAATCCGAAGGCTACACGGAACTTGCCCGCATCAAACGCCATCGCAGCATACGCAGCCAGGCAAAACGTGACGGCGACCTGCAGCATCTCAACGATTGTGACCGAGCGACGGCGCCAAACGCTCTGCAGCGTAATACTGGAAAAATAGAGCAGGAAGGGAATCGAGGCCGTCGCCACGAGCACTTCGACAGCGACGCTCCCATACTCTCCGCGCGCGCTCTCTGGAAGCGAGTAGATATAAAGCAACGCTCCTATGCCGAGATCAGCGACGACCGATGCAAGCATTCGTCCGTTGAGCGCATGTCCAACGCACGCAGCTACTTCGCTCACAAAGGCAATCAACAGGATCGCGCACAGGAAGGGAATCAGGTCCTGCGTCGCAATCATCAGCACCAGCGCCATCGCAAGGGAGCTTGTGTAGCCTACCCAGAAGACTCCCGTGAAGCTGGTTCTCCACGTCAGCGCGAGTGCACCGATGGCAAACGCAGCCAACACCGCTGCGCTCATGGCTGGGCTCAGGACGTTGAAGCGCAGGGTCACCTCCCACAGCATGGGCGCGAGAATTAATGCGGACGTCAGCGCGTATGCAGTCCCCGCAAACACGCTTCCACCGCGAACGCGCGCCGCTGCGATCAGCCATGCGCCGGCATAGAGAATCGCGAGCATCACCACCAGCTTCGGAAATGTTCCCGCCTCCACCAGCGCGCGCAGCAGGTAAGCCCCGGCCATCCCGAGCAAGGCCTTGCCCAGCACTGGAAATATTCCACCGGCAGTCGCGACCGGAACCGCTTGCGCCTCATGCAATGGCTCGCGCTGGAGCGCAGGTTTCTCCACCGGCTCTATCGAGGTCAACGCGGACGGGTATTCCAACTGCGAGACCCGTTGCTCAAGCGCCTCGAGTCGGGCAGTCAATCGAGCAATCACCTCAGCGGAAGTATCAGTCATAGGAATCCAGGGTGAAGGCTCACGCGCAGTAGTCCTTATAGTACGGCCGCGGGAGCCTCCAGGGCCTTCTCAATCGCTTCGTCCTGCCATGGCGGCAACACCTTCAAGAGCACCCACAGGATTCCTAGCGGCAGCAGTGTCAGAAAGATTGCCATCAACAGTCCTTCTCGGGTGATCAGGTCCATCTTGTAGGTCGTATACCCGAGAAAGCTCTTGGAAAAAAGCTGGCCCCCGATGACCACGTTCCATCGCATCGACAGGACAGCCACCTGGACGAGCAGGCCGGACACCACATAGATGACCTTCCGGATCGATGCGGGCAGCTTCGTCACCTGGACCAATCCCAGCAACAGCAACGGTACCACCGTTCCCAGAAAGATCTGCAGCACAATCTGGGAGAAGTAGAGCTTCGTATGAACCATGAAGCTGATCGAACGGAACGACTCGTCGGCTTCGTAGATGCGATGGATCAGGTCGAGCATCTCGAGGCTGAAGTCGATGAGGAAGATATAGAACAAATACTTCGCAATCGTGTCGACGCACGGCATATCAATCGTCAACTTGCGCAGCTTGGTGGTGGCCATATAGATCAGCATCACCGCTGCGATGCCCGATACCATCGCGGAGAAGATGAACACTACCGGCATCAGCGGCGAGTTCCACCAGGGGTTGGCTTTGATCGATCCAAAGATGAAACCGACGTATCCGTGGAGAATAAATGCGGATGGGATCCCAATCAGGGTTACGATCCATCCGGCGCGCTCATCGACTGCCAAGGATCCTTCGCTGAGATTGGTCGAGCCGAGAGACAGAAACAGATAAAGCAGGCGCTTGATGCCCGTCGTCGATCTCGACAGCCGGATAATGTTCTGCCGGTAGTCCAGCCAGATCTCGAACACCAGCACCGCCATGAGGTACCACAAGTAGACGTAGCCAAACATCGCCATCGCGGAGGTGGCGTGGGGCGTGAAGTACATCTCGAAAGAACGTTCCGGGTGGCCCAAATGGAGTTGCAGCGGGAGGGGCGCCACCAGCAGGAAGGCCAGCGCTGTCAGAAGGGCCAGGCGGTAGGTCGGCGCCACGGCTTTCACATTGAAGATGCGCACCAGCGACGCCAGGATGAATGCTCCTGCCACCAGCCCCGTAATGTAGGGGTAGAGCACGATCAGCACACTCCAGTACAAGCTGATTTCGTTCGGATACATGTAGCCATCGACACCGTTCATCGCGTCCAACGCCTCCTCATTGCATTGATCTCTTCGGGTTCTAGCGCACCGATCCATCGAGGCCGTTGTAGAAGGCCTTTGCTCCTGTCGCCATCTGCGGCTTGAGGACTTGAACAGCGTGGGTCTTCAGGAACTCATGAATTGGATCCTTCGGGTCCTTCAGATCCACCAGTTGTCTTGCGCCCGTGGGGCAGTTCTCGCAACACGCCGTCGTCAGGCCCTTGGTGATGCGGTGATAGCAAAGCGTGCACTTGTCCGCGACCTTCTTCTCGGGGTGAATATAGCGGCAGCCATAAGGGCAAGCCTGAACGCAATACGCGCAGCCCAGGCAATAACTCTGGTCCACGAGCACGACACCATCGGGCGTTACAAATGTTGCGCCTACAGGGCACACCTGGGTGCAGGGAGAGTCCGCGCAGTGATTGCACATCTTGGGCACGAAGAAGTATTTCCCATTATCTTCTTCCTTCGCTGCAGGAAATCCCTCCTTGCCGCCATCGGGCGAGATCACCTCGGGATTGGTCATATCCCAGTCCGTCACCAGGTAGCGTTCAACCCAGGTGCGGAAGTATCCGTCAGGGACGTCGTTTTCCGCCTGGCAGGCACGCACGCAGTTTCCGCAGCCAATGCACTTCGGAATATCAATCAGCATCCCCCACCAGTGCTCCGGCTCAGTATAGTTGGGTGAGTCCTGGGGCGTTCCGGCAAGCACATACTTCCAGGCGATCGCCGCTGCAGGCAGCATGACTAGAAAATGACGTCGATTGAGATTCACTTTGCGCCTCCGCCTGCCGTTGCCGCGTCATCCTGAATCTTGGGGCTGTGTGGCCGATGGCACGTCTCACACGCCACCCCACCGGAGTGATCCTCCGCCGCGACTTGAGGGAAATTCTTCGGCTTCGCCGCACTGGCTGCATGGCAACGCACGCACAGCAGTGCTGTATCGAGCTTCGCCGGCTGAACCGATCCCGGATCGTCCGCATGCTTGGCCTGGGGGCCGTGGCAGGCTTCGCAGTGAACTCCCTTGTGCACCCCGGCTGTCTTCATCTCTGCGACGTCGGTGTGGCAGGTCTCACAAGTCGACTGCCCCGCAAAATGAACGGGCCGCGCAGCGATCTCCGCGATTGCTGCTCCGCGATAGTGCCCATACTCCCCAAAGCTCTTTGGCACCACGAAGTGGCGCACCACCAGGAACGCCACGAACGCGATCGCAAACAGGAAGGCGAACCGGAACAGATGACCAGAGTCCTTGAACTGCCTCATCAAGCGACATCCTTTCTACCGGACCATCGCAAAGAAGGAACGCCAGACGCGACGCCCGACATCCACATTCGATGTGGCTATCATTGATAGGCAGTGGAGACACAAAGATATGTGAGCCGCATCACATGCGGCGATTAGCGCGCAGTGGTACTGTTACTTCACTGGCGGGAGGTCTCGTCGCCTGAGTGCGGCGGTCCATCCCTGTGACCGGTCTCGAAGAACGTCCGCAATTCGTCCACCCTTCACCACGCTGAAGCGGTCGTCGACCACGCAATTCGAGATCTCCCGCCAAGCCTTCCACCCAGCCCGCCTAACGCGGGCCAAATCGAAACGCCAATCCGGTGCTCACGCGAAGATCATTCTGATGGTCGTTGACTGCGTTCGGCAGTTGCGAGTAGATATAGTCCACCTCGACAAGGTTCCATTGAAAATGCGGAGTCAGAAAGCGACTTACGCCGCCGCCGGCGCTGAAAGCGAACGCATGCTTGTTCGCCACAAACGCATAGTTCGAGAGCTCTTCCGAACCTCCAAACAGCACCTGCCCATACGGAGTAAACCGGCTCGCGGACCGGTACGAATACCGCGGCCCGAACAAATAGTTGAACACGGTGATCGTCTGCGGCGTGCCATTGATGTGGTTCGCGTGAGTCGCTTGCAGGTCCGCAACCAGGCTCAGGCCGCGCGACATGTTGACCACCAGGTTGCCGCCGCCGCCGTTCATTGAGAAGCATCCACACGCTTCGGGTGGCGCGTTCGCGTGCACATACGTGTAGTTCAACCCGACGTCCACCGCGCTGGTTTGCCCAGGCTCGAGCCCGAACACCGACGTCGGCCGCGCCTGCGCTCGGCCGCAGCAGGGAAGCGCGACCAAGGCCAGCGCGACGATTCCCTTGATACCTACCGCTGAAAAGGTTCTATCCAATCGCATCGCGTCTCTCCTACTGAACCGTCAGCGTGACGGTGGTGGAATGTTGAGTGGAACCGCTCGTACCGGTCACGGTGATCGTGTACGTCTGCGCCGGGAGCTCGGAGTAATAGCCGCCGCCGCAGCCGGCCAGCATCATCGCTCCCGCGCTAAGCAGCAGGCACAGCAACCCGGAACCCAGCCGCCACATTCGATCTCTGCGCCTCCACCACAGCAGCGGAATGCAGAAGGCCAGCGTCACGCCAGGTACCCATCGCAAGCCGCTGTGCGCGCGTGTTTGCGCGACCACGGACGCTGTCTGGACCGTCAGCACGCTACCCTCGCTCTCGCCTCCCGGTGTCACCGAAGCCGGAGTGAACGTGGCCGTCGCACCCGTCGGCAATCCCGTCGCGCTCAACGCAACCGCACTGTTGTAGTCCCCGTTGATCGAGCCGACCGTGACCTGATACGTCGCCAGGCCGCCGCGACTTACCGTTTCGGTCGCCGGCGTCGCGCTCACCGTAAAGTCCGGTGCCGCGATGCCCGTGCCGCTCAAGGAAGCCGTCTGTGGCGAACCCGCCGCATTGTCCGCCACAGAAACCGTCGCCGTAAAGCTCGCCACCGAGGTCGGCGTGAATGTCACCGCAATGGTGCACGACGCCCCCGCCGCCAGCGTCTCACCGCACGTTGTCGTGTCTGCAAAGTCGCTCGCGTTCGCTCCGCCAATCGTTATGCCGGAGATGTTCAGTGTCGCGTTGCCAGTGTTGGACAGCGTCAGCGTCTGGGCGCTCGACGTCACGCTCGATACGACGTTGCCGAAGCTTTCCGTCGTTGGCGACAGCGTAGCGATGGGCACCGCCGGAGCCGTTCCCGACCCGCTCAGTGACGCTGTCTGTGGCGATCCCGTCGCATTGTCGGCCACAGAGACCGTCGCAGCAAAGTTCGCAGCCGATGCTGGAGTGAACGTCACTGAAATCGTGCACGTAGCTCCGGCAGCCAATGACGTGCCACAAGTATTCGTTTCTGCGAAGTCGGCCGGATTCGCTCCGCCAATCGTGATGCCCGAGATCGCGAGCGCCGCGCTGCCTGTATTCGAAAGCGTCAGAGTCTGCGCAGTCGACGTCACGCCGGTCGTCACGCTGCCGAAGCTGAGCGTGGTCGGCGAGAGCGTAGCAGTCGGCGTCGCCGCGGCTGTTCCCGAGCCTTGAAGTTCGATCGTCGAGGGGCTTGCCAGCGCGTTGCTCGCCACGCTGATCGATCCCGTCTGCGGGCCTGACGTTGTTGGCGTAAACGTCACCGTGAGCGTGCAGAATTCGCCCGGACTGTAGCCGCCGTCCGTCTGTTGTTCGCAGGTTCCGCCCGTCACGCTGAACGGGCCTGTCGCGCTGAAGTTCAGGCTATTGAAGTTCAGGAAGTTGTTGCCGGTATTTTCAACCGTGACAGTAAGCGGCGCGCTGGTTGTGCCCGTCGCCTGGCTTCCGAACTGCAGCAGCCCTTTTGGCCCGGCCGACAGCACCTGCGGCGTGCCCGTCACGGGGATCAACACGTTGCCATTGTTGTCGATGCCCGGCTGTCCGACACCCGAGAGTGCAGCAGCCGTTGGCGGTCCGCCCAGACCGCCTGTGCCGCCGCCGGCAAAGGTCGTGATGTACCCCTGGTTGCTGACCTTCCGCAGCGTGGTTCCATCGGAGATAAAGAGGTCGTAGCCCTCGTCCATCTCGACGTATAGAGGCGTGACCTCCGCGCTCGTCGACACGCCGCCATCTCCGGTATTGCCCTTGGTTCCGTTCCCGGCTGCGGTTGAGATTTGCCCTGCTACAGCATTCTCATTCACATAGCGAACGCGGTAGTTCAGCGAGTCCGCGATATACACATTGCCGGCCCGATCCGTAGTGACGCTGGTGGGAGCATTTAGCTCCGCAGCATTCGCCATGATGTTGTCGCCGTTATAGCCGGCCACGCCCGCGCCGCCCGATCCCTGCACCCCGGCGAACAAAGTAGCCACGCCCTGCGAGGTCACCTTCACCACGATCTGCTGCGTCGGCTCGGCAATGTATAGATTTCCTGAAGGATCAAATGCAATCCCGGCAGGCGCCAGTACTACGGCCGTTCCCGTGCCACCGTTGAAGTAGGAGCCGCTGCCTCCGCCCACGAACGTCGTGATGGTGTTGGTGGTCGCGTTCACCTCACGAATGCGGCCATTGCCGGAGTCGGAGATGTACAGGTTCCCAAGGCCATCGACCGCGAGCCCGGCTGGTGCATTCAGGTGCGCAGCGCTGGCAGGACCGTTATCTCCGCTGTAGCTGCCCGTGCTGCCCAGCACACCCGCAAACGTGGTGATGTTTCCAGTGGTATCCATCTTTAACACGACATTCTCAGTCTGTTCCGCGATGTAGATGTTCCCTGTAAAGTCGACTGCTACCGAGGTCGGAGCACAGAGCTGAGTCTGCAGGGCCGGGCCGGGCTCTGCCGGGTTCACGCAGTTGGTCGGCATGGTGCCTGTTCCGGCGATCGCGCTCAGGATGGTCGGCGTGAACTGCACCTCAGGTTCTTGCTCAGGCAGTGCGGTTCCGCTCAGCGTAATGGTCTGCGGTGAGCTGCTCGCACTGTCCGAGACCGAGAGCGTCGCCGTATTAGGGCCGACGATCGTGGGATAGAAGTTAATCAGATACGTGCAGCTGGCGCCGGCAGCGAGTGTGCTTCCGCACGTCGACGAGGGATAGACCTCGAACGCGCTCGCGTTCGTTCCGGTGATGGTTGGTGAGATACCGGTGAGCGACGCGTTGCCGGTATTGGCCAGCGTGGCTTTCGCTTGGGTGTAGTTGCTGTTCGCCGCAATGGACGGAAAGACCAGCGGATTTGGCGACAGGCCCGCGATCGGCGCAGAGGCTGACGTGCCATTGCCGGACAGGCTGAAGCTCACCGATGGCGCGCCCCCAGGCCCTACGTCCGTCACCTGCACAGTCCCTGTTGCGCTGTAGCTCTTTACTGCCGTAGGGGAAAAGGTAACGTTCAGGCTGCACGTCGCGTTCACGGCTACGTTGGCGCAGCCGCTGCCCAGGGTCGCGGTGAAGGCCGGGTCGGTTGTGCTGACGTTGTACGCGTTGGCGGCGTACGTGTATCCCTGGTTCGTAAGTACTATTGTCTGCGAAGTGCTCGTGGTGCCATCTGTCTGGGATCCAAAGTTGAGCGACGCGGGCGACGGGGTGAGATAGGCTCCATTGATATAGGCGGAGAGCGCCACTGTCAGCGAGGCGGCGGTCTGGTTCAGCGAGTTGGTGGTGAGGGTGAGTGTGCCAGTAAAGTTCCCGGGGTTCGCCGAAAGGAATCCGAGTTGAACCTGGCACAGCGCGCCCGGAGCCAGCGTCGTTGTGGCGGTGCAGTTGCCTGAGGCGAGCGTTCCGATGGAGAAGGTTGAAGATCCGCTTAGGGCCAGCCCAGAGATAATCAGCGGCTGATTGCCGCCGTTATAGACCGTGATGGTTTGCGGAGTGGCTGCCGTGCCCGGCTGCTGCGCTCCGAAGGCAACTGTGCCAGAGCCTCGGTTTACGATGTCCAGGTTGGTATAGTTGCCAACAAATACCGTGCCATCGGGGCCTACGGAAGTCCCAAGTGGGGAAGCGGCGGTATCCAGCGATGCCTCGGCTGTTCCATAACCCGAGGCCGGAAGTTCGGCTACGCCGCCACCGGTGTATCGCGTCGCATAGATTGTGTCAGCGGCATCGGTTGCGAGGCCTTCGCCTGCACCTACGGTGTTGATCTCCGTCTGGGTCCCGCCGGGGGTCAGCTCATTCATCGTGTAGCCACTCAGAAAGAAGTTGCCGGCGCTATCTACTGTCGATACGGTGGGCTGTGTGATTGCCGGATTGATCGTTACCTGGGTTTGAGTGCCGGTTGGAGGAAAGATATAAATATTCGTGTAATCGGCCTCGTACACTGTGCCGGTGTTGCCCACCGCGGCGGATTGGATATAGCCGGTGTTGTCGGCAGGCCAGGGAAACGTGCCCTGAGCGCCTTGCACGGTGTCGTAGGTGGTGAGCGTGGAGTGAGGCGTTTGGTCGGCGATATAGAGAACACCGGCACCGTCAATGGCAATCGTCCGCGGCGAGTTGAGACCCGTGATCGGCAGGGCAGTGATCACTCCTGCTTTTGTCCGCTGCAAGACGGTGTTCTGCTCGGACTCCAGAATGTAGAGCACGCCGTTCTCGTCCACCACCGAGCCGTATAGATAGCCGGACTCGGGAGTCGAGGTGCTCAGCATCCCCGGTTGCAGCAGCGCGAAGGGGCTCTCGCCTATGCCGTACACCAGAACTGTCGCCAGCCGCGTGGCGCCGTTCATCAAAAACAACGCGTCCCGGCGACCGCCGGGATAGGTGGGCGTAAATTTCACGGATACCGTGCAACTCTGGCTCCCCAAGGATCCAGTGCAACTCACGGCCCCTGCGGTGTAAGACAGGCCATAGTGCATCGACGCGGTGGGCGTGATGAGGCTGCTGTAGCCTGTCAGCGTAAATGTCTCGGTCAGGCTCTCGGCCGTACCGGAAGAGATGCCCACCTGTGCAGAGGTGAAGGTCAGGCTGTCGCTCGACGGAGTCACCGTTTGTGCGAATCCCGGCGCGACCAGCCCGAAAAGGATGAGTGCAACCCCAAACCGGGCTATAGACGTCGATTTGAGACGCGAAACCGGGCTAAGTATGTCGTAAATTGAACCGCTCACCGGAGCCTCCTTATGTCCTCGCCCTGCCGCGGGCTCTTCATTTCACCTTGTTGTTTGGGCCCGGGACAGGATCCCTGGCCCTCCCGATGTCCAAGCTTCAGTTCCTGCGCCTTCTCTTCGGATAGGGGCTCCGGTACTGGAAACATTGGGTTTCCGCATAAAGGACACGTCTTCGGTCCACCCCAGGACGTTCCTTCCAGCAGCAGCGTCTGCTCTCTCTCGTGCACCGTCACCTCGGTGCGCACGCTATGTCGCATTCCATCGTCCTGCGACTCGACGCGAAAGAGCATTGCTCGTTCCCTCAACCATTGATAAAGTCGTGTCACCAAGCTCCTCGAAATTCAGCGTTCGCGAATTGTGCGCACACGGCTGCAAGAACGCCAGTGACTCATTCTGACCGCGGCTGACAAATTGTGAATGGCGTTAAACCCAAGTAAATGAGCGAGATATTCCAGTTCGGCGAGTTCCGGATTGACCCCCTCGAACGCACTCTGCGGCGCAATGACAGCCACGTGACGCTGCAGCGCCGGGCGTTCGACGTGCTGCTTTACCTCGTCCAGAACCCCGGACGGGTGGTCACCAAGGATGAATTATTGAAGAATGTCTGGCCAGACGCCTACGTAGACGAGAACAATCTGACCCAGAGCATTTCTGTACTGCGCAAGGCGCTCGACCAACGTCCCGGTGAAAGCAGCTACATTACAACGCTTCCCGGCCGGGGCTATCAATTTGTTGTTCCAGTGCAGATCCTGGTGCAATCGGAAGGCGCCAATCAGCGAAGAAGGCTCGGAGACACGCCGCAGGGTGGGAGCGTGTTGCTTCAACAGCGCACTGTGACCACCAGCATCGTCACGGAAGAGAGTCACACGGGGCACACCAGCTCCGTTGCACGCTGGGGTGTAATTGCCGTGGTTTTCGCAACACTCATTGCGGTGATCGTGGGGGGGCATGCGCTGTGGGCGCGTCGTCAGCCCAAGCGATCGGCTGCAAACGTTGTACTTGCGGATTTTGTGAATTCGACGGGAGATGTGACGTTTGATCACACGCTCAAGCGAGCACTCGAGATCGACCTGGAGCAGTCGCCCTACATGAATGTGTTGAGCGAGCGGGGCGGCGTTAGCACGCTCCTCTTCATGGGACGCAAGAGTGATACTCCGATTACGGGTGACATCGGCCAAGAGATTTGTGAGCGGACGAACCGGCAGGCTTTGCTCACGGGCACGATATCGACGATTGGAAACAAATACCTGGTCACGTTGGAAGCTTCATCCTGCAGCACCGGAAAGCGATTGGCCAGCGCAAAGGCGGAGGCGAAAAGCAAAGAGCAGGTTCTTGAGGCATTAGACACTGTCGCTGAACGCGTTCGTAGAGGCCTGAATGAGTCTGCCGAGTCCGTTGAAAGCTATCAGGTGCCCCTGCGTGTTGCTACAACGCCTTCATTAGAAGCGTTGCGGGCCTATTCGATTGGGAAATATTTGCAGTCGCAGGGGCAGAGCCGAAGTGACATCATAGCTGCCTATCAGCGAGCCGTCGAACTCGATCCGCAGTTCGCGATGGCATACCGCGAGCTCGCGGTCGAGAATGTAAACAGCGGGCAAACCGCCATTGGAGCTCAGTATTACAAGAAGGCCCTGGATCTGAGCGACCATATCAGCGTCTATGAGCAGCTCGTGATTCGAGCTGGATACTACGCTTACGGGCAGCATGACCTGATTGCGGGAATTAAGGCGTATCAAGTATTGGGCTCGACCTATCCTCAAGATGTCATCGGTCCAGGCAATGTGATCGATGAGTACCTGAAGCTGGGACAGTATGGTGCCGCAATCGCCGCCGGTGAGCAGGGTGTAAAGCAATTTCCAACGAACGCATTGATGTACGAAAACCTCGCCGAGGCCTACAAAGATGTAAACCGCTTCGATGACTGCAAAAGAGCAACATTGATGGCAGCGCGAGTTGGAAGGGGTGATACAGGGCTGCATTTGAACTTGTTTCTTATCGCGCTCGCAGAGAAAGACAAAGATTCGCTTGACCGAGAGACGAAATGGTTTGAGGCTCACGAGGATGGGGCGAGCGTATGGTATTTTCCATCGTTTCGCGGCGGAGCGGCTTCGGTCGAAGGAAGATATCGGCAGGCGCGCGATTTGTTTCAAGGGGCCTACGAAAGCGCTGAACGAGTGAAGCTGCCGGAGACTGCGGACAAGATATTGATCGATGAGGCTCTCGTCGAATTGAGGTTGGGTTTGCCGGAAGCGTCTCGGATGACGCTCAATCGGATCCGTACTCCTGATTCCGGAACTCCAGACTATGCACAACTTCGAACAGAATTGGGAGACCTGTCGGCTGCGCAGGCTTTCCTCTCTGCGCACACGAATCCGTCGCCGGATACGCTGCTGACCTACGTAGACGTGCCTCGGTTACGTGCGGTGTTGGCATTGCAACACGGGAAGCCGTTGGATGCGATTGGTGCGCTCGAACTGGCGAGGCCTTACGAGATGCGCGACTATAACATTCCATCACTTCGGGCTCAGGCATATCTGAGAGCCGGCCAACCGGCGAAGGCAATCGACGAGTACAAGAAGATTCTTGAAAATCCGGGGATCGACCCTACTTCAGTGCTCTATCCGCTGGCATATTTAGGCATGGCTCGGTCTTACGCAGCACTTGGAGACGCGAGCGCAAGCCGCGGCGAGTATGAGGCTTTTCTGGGCGCATGGAAAAACGCGGATCGCGATCTCCCAATTCTCAAAGAGGCGAATACTGAGTTGAGCAAGCTGTGAATCGAGCGGGGCCAGCCGTTGATGGGAGGGGTGCGATGTGGCGCTGGTCCGGAGTCGTTGATTCTTGCTCTGTTGGGTTGCATCTAACTTAAGCGCCATAGAAGATGGCTGCGGAGCGCGATCAGGTGGCTGTAGGTAAACTTACTGCGGGGCGGACGAAAAAATCGTTAGGCGACGGGAACTGTGCCGCGCGCGCCGATGGCGGCGATGTGCTCGACCTCTTTCATCCGATCACCGCCAAATGGTTTCGTGCAGTCTTCGAAGAGGCCACGGCGCCGCAGCGCGAAGGCTGGCCGGCGATCTCCCGAGGTGAGTCGACGCTCATTCTCGCGCCGACGGGCACAGGCAAGACGCTGACAGCCTTTCTCTGGTGTCTCGACAAGCTCATGCTTGGCGAGCCTGGGGCGGAAAAGGGATGTCGCGTTCTCTATGTTTCGCCGCTCAAGGCACTTGCAGTGGACGTCGAACGCAACCTGCGCTCGCCGCTCGCGGGCATTGCAAATATGGCGCAACGTAAAGGCGTCGCGGTACACGTGCCCGAGATTAGCGTTCGTACTGGCGATACCTCTGCGCGAGATCGTGCGCGTTTCAAGAGTCATCCTGGCGAAATTTTGATCACAACGCCGGAGTCACTTTATCTTCTCCTTACCTCGGATGCGGGAGAAGCGCTTCGCTCGGTGGAGACCGTCATCATCGACGAGATACACGCGCTGGTGCCCACCAAGCGCGGTGCGCATATGGCGCTATCGCTCGAACGGCTTGAGGCGCTCGCGGGTCGGCCAATTCAGCGAATTGGGTTGAGTGCGACCCAGCGGCCACTGGAAGAAGTCGCCCGTTTTCTGGGCGGGGCGCAGGGTGTTGGCGCCGAGAGCAAAGGGAAAAATCCCGCCAGTGGGACTGTCGAGAACGGAATCGGCGTGGATGGGGTACTGAAGGAATGCGAGGACGACGAGGCGCGACCTGTGGCTGGCGAAGCAGCTGGACCACGATATCGTCCGGTGACGATCGTAAATGCGGGAGCGCGCAAGACGCTCGAGTTGACCGTTGAGGTTCCGGTGGAAGATATGGCTAAGCTTGGCGAGATCGATGAGCTACCAAGTGGGCCGGCATCGCAAGGGCCCAAACGCACGAGTATCTGGCAGAGCATTCATCCACGCTTGCTTGAGATTGTCCGCGGGCGGACGTCAACGCTTATCTTCGTGAATGCACGACGTGTTGCTGAGCGGCTTGCCGGTGCACTGAATGAGCTTGCTGGAGAGCCCATCGCTCGTGCGCACCACGGCTCGCTTGCCGCAGCGCAGCGCAGCGAAATCGAGGAGATGTTGAAGGCTGGCAGGATCAAGGCGCTGGTCTGTACGTCTTCTCTTGAGCTTGGGATTGACATGGGTGCGGTTGATCTGGTGGTTCAGATTGAAGCGCCGCCAAGCGTTGCAAGCGGTATGCAGCGTATCGGCCGCGCGGGTCACCAAGTAGGTGCGCCGTCAGCGGGCATCATTTTTCCGAAATACCGGGCTGACCTTGTTGCCTGCGCGGCAGTGACACAGGCGATGCATGAAGGGCACGTGGAGTCGACGCGCTTTCTGCGCAATCCGCTCGACGTGCTCGCACAACAGATGGTGGCGGTGATCGCGCATCCGCCGTTGCCAGCGGCGGAGACTCAACGTCGTCGCAAGCGCAAGCCCAGCGAGGAAGAAGAAGCGCCCGGCATCTCGTACGAAGCTCTGCTTGCCCTCGTGCGCAGTGCGGCGCCTTTCGCGGGACTGAGCGTTGCGGTATTTGACGGAGTGCTGGATATGCTGGCCGGGCGCTATCCCTCCGATGAATTTGCGGAGCTCCGTCCGCGCGTGACATGGGACCGCACACGCAATTGGGTTACTCCTCGGCAGGGAGTTAAGCGCATCGCGATCCTGAACGGCGGTACGATTCCGGATCGCGGCCTATATGGCGTGTTCTTGAGCGGATCCAGCAAACCGGTGCGCGTAGGTGAGTTAGACGAGGAGATGGTCTTCGAAGCGCGAGCTGGGGAGACTTTTGTGCTTGGAGCCTCAACCTGGCGCATCGACGAAATCACACACGATCGCGTGCTTGTAAGTCCAGCGCCGGGCGAGCCAGGCAAAATGCCGTTCTGGCATGGAGACCGGCCGGGCAGACCCATTGAATTCGGCAGGCGCATTGGCGCGCTGATGCGGGAGCTGCGCGGGATGCCTCGCAGTGCCGCTATCGCGAAGCTTACGAAGGAGCATGATCTCGATCCACAGGCAGCAGAGAATGTATTGCGCTTCCTTGTTGACCAAGCACTTGCGACGACGGAAGTACCCGACGACCGCATGATCGTCATTGAACGCGTCCGCGACGAGCTGGGAGACTGGCGCGTGTGTGTCCTTACGCCGCTTGGAAGTCGCATTCACGCACCCTGGGCGATGGCGGCAACAGCCAAGCTGAAGGCCGCGGGGACAGACGTTGAGACGATGTGGAGCGAGGATGGCTTTGTCCTTCGCTTTCCGGAAACAGATGCGCCACCAGAGGTCGACCTTCTGCTGATGGAGCCGGACGAGGCGGCACAGCTGGTGATGCAGCAACTAGGTTCCACAGCGCTCTTCGCCGCGAAATTTCGGGAGGCGGCGTCCCGCGCATTGCTTTTACCGCGACGCCGCGCGGACGGTCGTACCCCGCTTTGGCAGCAGCGCAAGCGTGCCTACGATCTATTGAGCGTAGCCTCGCGCTATGCCAGCTTTCCTATATTGCTGGAGGCCTATCGTGAATGTCTTCGCGATGTGTTCGATATGCCGGCGCTTTTGGAAACCCTCCGCGCTGTTGCGAATCGCAGCATCCGCGTTCACGTAACCGACTCGCGAACACCGTCACCGTTCGCCGCTTCTCTGCTCTTCAGCTATGTTGCGAACTACATCTATGACGGCGACGCACCTCTGGCCGAACGCCGCGCGCAAGCCCTGAGCATCGACCAAGAGCAGTTGCGCGAGCTGCTGGGTGACGCGGATCTGCGTGAGCTGCTCGACAGCGGCGCGATCGAGGAAGTGGAGGAGCAACTACAGTGCATCGTCGATCCCTACAAGGCCCGCTCGATGGATGGGGTGCACGATTTGCTGCTGCGCCTCGGCGACATGACTCGCGCTGAAATTGCTGCTCGCAGCATCAGCGTTGAAGTTGCAGCGGGCGTCGACAGGCTGATCAAAGCTCGTCGAGCTTTGGAGTTGATGGTGGCTGGTGAGAAGCGTGTGATGGCCGTCGAAGATGCGGCTCGTTTCCGTGACGCGCTGGGCGTTCCGCTGCCGCCTGGACTTCCATCAGCATTTCTGGAGCCGGCGACCGATGCGCTGCTCGATGTCGTTCGCCGATTTGCTCGAACGCACGGACCGTTCACCACCAACGCTCTCGCAGATCGGTACTCGCTCTCAAATGCGTTTGTAGAAGCGACGTTGCAACGTCTGGTCGGGATGGGGCGGGTTGCAGAAGGCGGCTTCCGGCCTGGTGGTGTCAATCGTGAATGGATTGACGCGGAGGTGCTTCGGTCCATACGCCGCAAATCCCTCGCCAAGCTACGTAAGGAAGTCGAACCAGTCGAGCAGCGAACCCTCGCCCGGCTCTTCACGCGCTGGCAGGGAGTCGTGCAACCTCGGCGGGGATTGGACGCGCTGCTGGACGTGGTTGAAAATCTGCAAGGTGCGCCGATTCCTGCGAGCTTGCTGGAGACAGAGATATTGCCAGCGCGTATCGTGGACTATAAGTCAGGCGATCTGGACACTCTCATTGCGGCGGGCGAGGTGGTTTGGGTCGGACTTGAGGCGCTTGGGGAGCGCGATGGGCGCGTCGGGCTGTATCTCGCCGACAAGCTTCCGTTGTTGTGGCCCCTGAAGAGCGCCGGCAGCGATGTCCCTCTGACGGAACGTGAACAAACAATCGTCGCGTATTTGCAACGTAACGGAGCGTCGTTCTTCCAGCCGCTGCACGACGGTACCGGCGGCGGCTATCCGGGTGAGACATTGGAAGCTCTTTGGTCACTGGTGTGGCGCGGGCTGCTTACCAACGATGCGCTGCACGCCTTGCGTGCTCACTGCGAGAAACCAATGGGAACTGGCCGTAATGCCAAACCCGCACGGCGCGTCCACAACCAAAGCAGCTTCCGCAGCCGCCGGACCACGCCTCCTACGGCTCAAGGCCGCTGGAGCCTGAACGTCGGCGCGTTCGATACTACGCGCAACAGTCCAACCGGCGTGACAGAGTGGAGTCATGCTATCGCCCAGCAGTTGCTTACACGCTATGGCGTTGTCTTTCGTGAAACTGCTCACGCGGAAAACCTGCCCGGCGGATTTTCTGCGGTGTATGACGTGCTCAAGGCATTAGAAGAGACGGGGCGGGTTCGCCGCGGGTATTTCGCTGCAGATCTTGGCGCAACGCAGTTTGCGATGCCAGCTGCGGTCGATCTTCTCCGATCCCTTCGCAATCCGGTGCAGGACCAAAGCGAAGTGATGATGCTTTCAGCAACGGACCCGGCAAACCCCTATGGCGCTCTGCTGCGCTGGCCTGTCGCGCCAGAAGAAGGTTCGTCCCTTACGCGCAGTGTAGGAGCGCGCGTGGTGCTGGTCGATGGCGCCCTCACGGCATATCTGCGGCGCGGCAACCCGAACGTACAGGTGATGCTACCCAAAGAAGAACCCCAGCGATCGCAAACGGCACGTGTACTTGCCGAGTTCCTGGTTCAACACGTTCAACGCAGCAATAATCCGGAGGGCCGCGGACGCACGAGTATGCTGATCACCCAAGTTAACGGACTTCCTGTTGCCGAGCACCCACTTGCTCGCTTCCTGCTCGATGCGGGGTTCCAGGCCGCTCCGCTGGGATTTAATGTGCGGCGCAATCTACCTTCGCTTCCTGGTAGTGCCGCAGAGGTGAGGCCGGATGCCTGAGGGCGACACAATTTATCGCGCGGCCCGCGCCCTTGAGAAAGCTCTCGGCGGTAAAGTGGTTACCGCGTTTGAAACCGGGCTGGCTACTATAGCGAGTGTCAACGATGATACACCGTTAGTGGGACGCACCATCGAGAAGGTAGAGGCTCGCGGTAAATGGTGCCTCATCTGCTTTTCGGGGGATTTGATTCTCGTAACGCACATGTTGATGAGCGGCACGTGGCACATTTACAGGACTGGCGAGAAATGGTGGCAGCCAAAGAATCGAATGCGCGTAGCGATCACCTGCGGCGACTACCAGGCTGTGGCCTTCAATGTCCCGATCGCCGAGTTCCATACGGCTCGTACCCTTGAGCGCAACACGCAAGTGCCCAGGCTCGGCCCGGACATATTGGCTGAGGGATTCTCCATCGAAGCGGGGGTTCAGGCGCTGCGCCAACGCGCCGTCTCCCATCCGTCCGACGAGGTCGGCGTGGTGTTGCTGATTCAGGGCGTGTTAGCTGGCCTTGGTAACGTATACAAAAGCGAAGTCGCTTTTGCGGCTGGCGTGAACCCTTTTCGCCAGATGAGTTCGATCACCGTGAGCGAGATGATGGTGATGATCGAAGCCGCGCACAAATATATGAAGGCGAACGTGCTCGATGGTCGTGGTGATGGCGTTGTCACCTACACGGGAAGCCGTCGGACGACCCGCTCGATGGATTCGACTGACAGGCTGTGGGTCTACGGGCGCGGGGGGCAGGAATGCCGCCGCTGCGGCGCAAGCATCCTCACGCGCAAACAAGGGGAGCAGGCGCGCTCCACTTACTGGTGCCCAATTTGCCAGCCCTGGCGTGGGGCCGAGGAAAAGAAGGGCAACGCTCCAGTCGCATTACCGTCCGTCTCCAGAAGATAAGTCCGCTCGCGGGACGAGAAGTGAGCTTACGCTCGACTTGCGACGGCTAGCTGCTTGACTGTGCCGCTGCCATTCATCGAGATATGCCCTGACGACTCTTCGAGGTATCTGTCCTCAGACGCTTCCACGTCCACCCCTTGCGGAATCCGAACACATATTTCGGTACCAGGCCTATTTGTGAGATCACCTTCAGGAGGACGTTTTAGAACCGGGCTAATGGGGTTTGTTTGCCTGTCGGCTCAAAGTCATTTCTCGGTCGTGCTTTCGGGAGCGGACGATCCAAGTTCAGGCCAACGTGATGGCTGAGATCGAGACTAAGAATTGAAGCCTAAATAAACGACACATAGTCGGCCAACACTCCGACGGCGGGAACGTCTGGCTGAATCCCCCGTAATGCGGGAAGTCCGAAAATTAAGGCGACGCATAGCGAAAGCGGCACCAAGTTGATTTCGGTGGGAGAGGATGTGACTCGCCAGACCATGCACGTCATGCTAACCGCCAGACCCATCATCGTGACCATTACCGTGATGGAGGTGGCTATCACATTGCTCGCTCTGCGTAGCGTGAAGTTGGTACGGGCCAGTTCGTGATCGTTCTCCCGGCTAACTTCTCCCTTGAACTGGATCCCAAGAACGGAGGCGTGAACATTCTCTACGATGGGTACAGTTTCACTGTGCGAGAGATCACTTCGACCTATGATCAACGATCCTGGCTCTAGTACTTGGTTTTCTCTTTCTACCTCGCTCAAGCTCGGGGACGTTCCCGTTGTCTGCGCCGCCACCAGGAGATCGAGGTTGCCGTGATAAGTGTCGAACGGATAATGATTCGGGTTTCCGGTCAGAGGAATGCTGGCTTCGATAGGGACCAATCGGGAGCCCTGTTGCATGGTGATCGCCTGGTTGCCGGAGACGGAATTGACGAACAGCTTGATATCCTCGGCGGGCGTGTTCTTGTCAACGCCGGGTTTTCCTAACGGAATTAGTCGGATGCGCAGGTAAAGCAAGCCATTACGGATGTCGACTGCCGTTATGGTTACATCCGCAAAGACCACATTGCCCCCCGCTTGGGGTTCTTCGATGCTTAGGGTACGGCCACGCTCCTCTGTTGATCCGCACCACAGTGCCAGGAAATAGAGCGTTCCAATCACACCAATCACGAGTATTCGCATTAGCATGTGTGCGAACCGCATGGGAGTTTCAAATGGCTTCGATGGTGCTTCCTCAGAAACCGGCATGGGAAAAATGTATCTAGTAATTAACGAAGTTCACACTGGCAGTTGTGACAGGATTTATGCCATTCACCTCAAGGCAGAAGTTGGCATCGGATTGATTCTTATTCTCTTTCGCCAGAACGGGGCTCACCAGCCATCGAAAGCGAATGCAAGAACCCAGGATTCAATAGGAAGCGACCGTGGGCCGAATATAAGACTCGCGCCAACCGGCACGAGAGATTCCTGGAATCGATCCGAACGAGTGGGTCTGCGCTTATGCTGTAATAAATCGGATTGGCGCCCGGCACAGTCGGGGCTGTTTCCACCAACGTGCGTATTATGAATGAGATGACTGGGGCCGCGGTCGAGGGAGCCCGAGCAAGCCTCTTGGTCTATCACAAGACTTGTTGTGTACGCCAGGCTTCCAAGAAGACTGAGTAGCCCCCCGAACGCCAAATCGGTTGTACGTTTAGTGTACGCGGTTGCCGGCCCACTCCTTACGTCTCCTTTGTGGGCCAGTGCTGTGACGCTCCGCGGACGTGTTAGGTGTGCTGAGATCGCAAATGCTGGTGGTGCCGAAGACACCTCTTTGTGGGAGTCGACGGACTTGGAGGAATCATGAAGAAGTCGGTCAAGATTGGCTTGGCTGTAGCGATTGCACTGCCCATCGTGGCGGTGGCAGCCCTTCCACTCTTCGTGCGTGCGAACACGTTTCGGCCCATGATCGAAAGCCGGCTGACGACGGCGCTTTCGCGGAAGGTGACGCTGGGCGATCTGAGCTTCTCGCTGAGGACGGGAGGGCTGGTGGCGAATAATCTGGCGATTGCGGAGGACCCGCAGTTTGGACAGACTCCATTCTTCACCGCGAAACAATTGCGGATTGGCGTTGAGATGAAGCCGCTCATCTTCGATCACCAGCTGATAGTGCGGAGCTTTGAGGTAGATTCTCCTCAGATTCAGCTGATCCGAGCCGAGGATGGCACCTGGAACTTTTCTACCCTAAGCCACGGCGCAAACTCTCAGAGTGTCCCTCACGCGACGAGCTTGCCAGATTTTCCTGTAGGCCTGATCGCGATCCACGATGGTACCGCCAAGATACAGACGCTGCCCTTGCAGAGAGCTCCGCAGGTCTACGGTCACCTTGAGGTTACGGTGGAGAATTTCTCTTTGGCCAAAAGCTTTCCCTTTACGGTAAGCGCATCGCTGCCGGGCGACGGCAAGGTGTCGGTCTCTGGAACCGTTGGGCCCATCAATCCGCAAGACGCTGCGTCCACCGCCTTCGATGCGCAACTCACTATCGAGCATCTCGACCCAATTGCCGCCGGCTTCATGGATGCTGCGGATGGAATCTCCATGATTGGCGGCCTTGATGCTCACACCGTCTCCGACGGGACGAATGTCACCAGCAACGGCAAGCTCCACGCTGAGAACCTCATCCTCCTAAAGGGAGGTAAGCCCGCGCCGTATCCCGTCGATGTTACCTACCAGGTTGTCCACTCTCTTAAGGACAACAGTGGACAGTTGACCGATCTTGCCGTCCAGACCGGCGCTGTCGCGGTTCACGTCCAAGGCAGCTATCAAATCGCTTCCAATATACCTGTCCTCGATCTGAAACTGCTGGCGCAGGGTGTGCCGATCGATGGTCTTCAGGCGCTGATGCCGGCGGTGGGAGTACGGCTTCCCAATAATGCGACGCTCAAAGGTGGAACGCTGTCGGCCAACTTTTCGATCAAGGGCACGCCAGACAACAACGTGATCGTTGGCTCATATGAAATCAGGAACACGAAGCTTGTGGGATACGATCTGGGGTCGAAGATTGTTGGGATCGCTGCGATGGGGGGTATCAAGACCGGGAATACGGTCGATATCACGATCTCGCGCGCGAACATACGGGTGACCAAGGCAGGAAGCCAGACGACGAATATTTATTCTGTGCTTCCCGCGCTGGGAGAGTCTACTGGGAGCGGGTCAGTATCGCCTTCGGGACAGCTTAATTTTCACTTGATTTCGAAAGTGACGAGCGCGAAGGGGCTTAACAAGGTGGGCGTGAATATTCTGACAAGCCTGAACAGTTCGTCGGCCTCCAAGAAGCCTTCGAACGCCAAGGGGATTCCAATTAATATTACGGGTACGGCCGAGAGCCCGGTCATCACGGCGGATGTGGGCAGCGTAATGAAAGGCAACGCCACGGCGATCAAGAACAAGACCACGAGTGTGTTCAACAAGATTTTCGGGAAGAAAAGTTCGACTTCGACATTGCCGAAAAACTGAGTGCGTGTGTGTGGCAAAATGTCACGCGGAGTTTTGGCTAAGGTACAGGGTTAGAGTTCTAACGATGAACGGAGGACGCCGCTGATGATCGAGATGCCAATGATCGCAAAGGGCACTGAGGAGTTGTATCTGCTGGCGGGGATGTCGAATCGCCATGGGCTGGTGTCGGGAGCTACAGGTACGGGGAAGACCGTGACGCTGCAAGTAATGGCGGAGGCGCTGAGTTCGATCGGAGTACCGGTGTTCGCGGCGGACGTGAAGGGGGACCTTTCGGGAATCAGTCAGCCTGGGAAGAGTTCGCCCAAGTTTGATGAACGCATAAAGCTGATGCGGCTGGGCGAGGTAAAGTTTGCGGGATGCCCGGTGGTGTTGTGGGATGTGTTTGGGAAGCAGGGACATCCTGTAAGGGCAACGGTGAGCGAAATGGGGCCGCTGTTGCTGAGCAGAATTCTGAACTTGAACGATACGCAGTCGGGTGTGTTGACGCTCGTGTTTAAGATTGCTGACGACAGTGGTTTGCTGCTATTGGATATGAAAGACCTGCAGTCGATGTTGCAGCATGTCGGCTCTTCGACGAAGGAATACCAGACGCAGTACGGAAACATTTCAGCAGCAAGCATTGGCGCGATTCAACGAGGACTGGTGACGCTGGGGCAACAGGGCGGCGATCTTTTTTTCGGTGAGCCCGCGTTGAACATCGAAGATCTTCTACAGGTGGACGGCAATGGGCAGGGAGTGGTGAACCTCCTGGCAGCAGACCAGCTGATGAAGTCGCCGCAGCTGTATGCGACGTTTCTACTTTGGCTCATGAGTGAGTTGTTCGAGAAACTGCCAGAAGTGGGGGATCAGGAAAAACCCAAGCTGGTGTTCTTTTTTGATGAGGCGCATCTGCTGTTCAACAATATTCCTTCTGTGCTGCAGAACCGGATTGAGCAGGTGGTACGGCTGATTCGATCGAAGGGCGTTGGCGTTTTCTTTGTCACGCAGAATCCTATCGACGTGCCGGACACGGTGTTGGGGCAATTGGGGAATCGAGTGCAACATGCGCTGCGGGCATTTTCACCAAAGGATCAAAAGGCAGTCAAAGCTGCAGCACAGACGTTCCGAGCGAACCCGACGTTGAATGTCGAAGAGACCATTACGCAGATGGGAGTGGGTGAAGCGCTGGTGTCTTTTCTGGATGAGAAGGGAATACCCGCGATGGTGGAGCGGGCGATGGTGTGTTCTCCGCATAGCCAGATTGGGCCGATTACGTCGGAACAGAGAGATGCACTGATCAAAAGCTCGGTGATAGCTGGGGTTTATGAGACCGCGGTGGATCGCGAATCAGCTTACGAAAAGCTGAAGGGGAAGGTCAATGGTGCGGGAACGGTTGCGTCGACCACGGCCGATCTGGCTGAGGGCGGCGTCGCCGGGACGGGTTGGGCTAGCAATGCGGGCAATATGCTGAGTGGTGTGCTCAATGCCGGGAGAGGCACGAGCGGCCGCGGCGATTCGCTGGTAGAGTCCATGGCCAAAAGTGCTGCCCGAACGATGGGAAGCACGGTGGGCCGGCAGATTATCCGAGGGGTACTGGGTTCGTTGCTGGGCGGAAGTTCCAAACGCTAAAGGCTTCTCGGGGCGAACTAACGCTTAATGTCGCATGTAAGCTGATCATTCTAATGATACTTAGCAATGGTGGAGACCGCGGGAGTCGAACTACCCATGCCATTGAAAATAGGCAAGTTACTGATATCGGATGGACAGGCAAGACTAAAAGTACCAGAATGCCGAATCGACTGTACGTTTATTGCACGGTAGATCATCCTTTCCAATGTCACTAACGCCAAGACAGGCGATCCCATGGCCTCGCTGGGAACCAAGCTAGACGGGACGGTGAACTCATTCCGCGACTCACGGAGCAACACTAGGAGCGACTTAGGATGTCTACGGCCTCGACTCATTTGGCAATAATAGGCCGAGGAACTCATCGAGGCAGGTTGAGCGGGTCGATCACCGCCGCAGACAACGCATGAGGAAGAGTTGACGTAGCGGATTTATGATCCTCAGAGGATGGATGTCTGAAGACATGGACCTCACCGGCCCGTGTAAGGCGGTGACGTCCAAGCCGCAATCCGATCTTTGCCGGAGACGGTACCCGTCGATGAGTGAATCGGCGATTTGTCGCTCATCGAGATCACGTCTGACGAGAACGGCGTCTATCGGGGCTTACCGTGGTCATCCAACCCACGTTTGAGGTATTCCCCTGGGCTGGCTCCAACCACTCGCTTGAAGGCCTTACTGAAGGCCGCATCGGACTCGTAACCGACCAACCGCGCAACGTCGACGTGCTTCTTGTCACGCTGTTCGAGTAACTGCATCGCCTTCTGCATTCGCCACTCGGTTACGTATTCCAGAGGTGTCTGTCCGAGCAGATCTTTGAAACGCAGCGCGAATGCGGAACGAGACATACCCGCTGCTTCGGACAGAGACTCGACTGTCCATGGCGCGCCCACGCGGTCGTGAAAGGCAGTCAGGGCAATGCCGATGGGAGGATCGAAAACGGCCCGAAGCCATCCTTGTTTGCGTTCCGGTTCCGACGCGATATACGCCCGGAGCACCTGGATAAAGAGCGCCTCCGCAAGGCGGGTCGCAACGATTTCAGAGCCCGGCACCTGGTCTGCCATCTCTGACGCCAGTGCCTGCATGGTGTTGTGAAGAGCAAATGTACGTGCCTGATCGGCCCTGATCAGAATGAAGCTCGGCAATAACTGAGTGATGGGTTTGAGACTGGCGCGGTCGAAACTAAGAGATCCACAGACGATGGTCGTTGGTGCGCCGCCACCACCACAACGAGCGACGTTGCTCTTCGCCTTTGCAGCGACCTCTCGGAAACTCGCTTTCGGAGAGGTGCGAGGGCTATCGCGCATCACGATCGAAGTGTCACGCGCGAGCATAATGAAATCGCCGCCTGTGAGTGGCATCGCTTCCGTAACGCCTTCGACGTTGAGCCAGCAATTGCCGCGCGACAGCATCGCGAAGTGCGCCAACTCTGCCGGGGGCCCCTGCTTGCCAGTCTTCGGTGCCTCTTCTTCGGTCTCGAGCCCTCCACCTTTCAGCCCCCACGGGGCGGTGGCTTCAAGCCGGTGCTGACCGAAGGCGCTAACGTGCAATGTGCGAAAGACATCTGTTATCGGGTCCAAGGCAAGCCTCCATGTGTGGACGAATGGACAAAAAGTTTGGACTCCTAAGCAGTTCTCGTCCACCGCGAAGGGAATCTACTCCTGTGTATCGGATGTTGCGCGGCACGCAAAGGAGCAAGTTATGGGAAAGCTGGAAGGTAAAGTCGCAGTCATCACGGGTGGGTCAAGCGGTTTGGCGCTCGCGACCGCTAAGCGATTCGTTGAAGAAGGCGCCTACGTTTTCATGACAGGCCGCAGGCAGGAGGCGCTCGATGAGGCCATAAAGCTGATTGGGCGCAACGTAACCGGCGTGCGGGGTTATGCGGCCAATCTCGACGATCTTGATCACCTCTTCGAAACGGTCGGGAGGCAAAGGGCAAGATCGACATCCTGTTCGCGAGCGCCGGTAAGGGCGAGCCCGCTGTATTGGGCGAGATCACCGAGAAGCATTTCGACAACGAGTTCGGCCTGATTGTGCGGGGAACGCTATTCACGGCGCAAAAAGCGTTGCCTCTGCTGAATGATGGCGCATCTATCATCTTGATCGGGTCAGTCGCGTCGTTGAAAGGCTTCCCTGGCTTCGGTGTATATGCAGCGAGCAAGGCGGCGCTGCGGTCGCTTGCACGCACATGGCTCAACGAATTGAAGGGCAGAAAGATTCGGGTGAACGTGCTGAGCCCGGGGCAGGTCGACACACCAGACTCCCAGCGGCTCGATCAGGCAACGAGAGAGATGTTCGAGTCCCTCATCCCTCGCGGCAAGATGGGGCGTCCTGGGGAGATTGCGGCGGCTGCGCTGTTTCTTGCCTCCGACGATTCGAGCTATGTGAATGGAATGGATTTCGCAGTCGACGGCGGCTTCTCCGCTGTCTAAGGCCGCGCCCGAACGGCAAGCAACGTTGGCGCATTGAACCTCACACATCTACCAAAGGAAAAATCATGGGAAAGCTTGAAGGAAAAGTTGCAGTCATTACAGGCGGATCGAGCGGCATGGCGCTGGCGAGTGCCAAGCTGTTCGTTGAAGAGGGCGCTTACGTTTTTATCACCGGCCGCAGGCAGGAGCAGCTCAACGAGGCCGGGAACGCGATTGGCCGAAACGTAACCGGCGTCAAGGGAGACGCAGCCAATCTGAAGGATCTGGACCGCCTGTTCGACACGGTCAAGCGCGAGAAAGCCAAGATCGACATCCTCTTCGCGAGCGCCGGTAAGGGCGAGGCGCTGCCGCTAGGTCAGATCACGGAAGAGCACTTCGATGCGGCCTTCAACCTGAATGTGCGCGGAACGTTGTTCGCGGTTCAGAAGGCGCTGCCGCTGCTCACCGATGGCGCGTCGATCATCATGACCGGGTCCAACGCTTCGGCGAAGGGCTTCCCCGGCTTCGGCGTGTATGCCGCGAGCAAGCTGGCACTACGCTCCTTCGCACGCACATGGGTCAACGAACTCAAGGGCAGGCACATCCGTGTCAACCTCCTGGTTCCCGGAGCTATCACCTCGCCGATGCAGGAAGAAGTGCTCACCAAGGAAGCGAGGGACATGTTCGAGGCCATGATCCCGCGGGGCAAGATGGGCCAGCCCGAGGAGATTGCGACGGTTGCGCTGTTCCTTGCTTCAGACGAATCCAGTTACGTGAACGGCGTGGAGTTGTTTGTTGACGGCGGCATGACGGCCGTTTGAGTCAGGCGGTTACCGGGAGGCATGGTCGCTAACGCCCTCCCAGGATTTCGATCCACTGCAAAGCGATAACAAACAGGAACCGGGGAAGATTATGAGCTACGCAATTGTTGGATTCGGCAAGATAGGCCAGGCCCTGGCCCAGGCCTTCGCGCGGAAAATTATCGACGTGACGGTAGCAAGCCGCCGTCCGCCCGAGCAACTGGAACCGCAGGCTCGTGCCCTTCGGCCAAACGTTGTCGCCAAGTCACTCCAGGAAGCGCTCAAGGCCGACGTCGTCTTCCTTGCCGTACCGTTCGGAGAACATCGCCAGATTGCGAAGGCCCTGCCGAGTTGGAAGGGCAAGACAATCATCGACGCGATGAACTCATTTCCCATCCCGCCTGAGGAACTCGACGGCCTGCCGTCCTCCGGCTTCGTGGCGAAGTCATTTCCCGGCGCCAAGCTCGTTAAAGGCTTCAATCACCTGGGTGCAGCCAAGCTATCGAGCGATCCGGAGGTCGAGGGAGGTTATCGGGTCGTCTTCCTGTCGAGCAACGATGAAGACGCTATCGCACCCGCGGCGGACCTCGCCAAACAACTCGGCTTCGCACCCGTCAACCTCGGAAGACTCGACGAGGGTGGATGGCTGGTACACGCACGCGGCCCGGTCTGGGGTCCGCTTATCTTTCAGGATTTGTTCAAGAAGCAGCAGTAATCGTTTGCAACAGGAGATGGAGGCCGGCAAGAATCCTTCCGAAAGCTTTCATCCATGGAAATCACTTGACGAAGAAGAGGAGAGAGAAGATGAGCATCGACCAGAATATTGAGGTAGTCAAAGACTTCTTTGCAGCAATCGGCAGCGCCGACAAGCAACGTGTATTGGCGCTGGTGGCCAAAGACATTGAGTGGATCATTCCAGGCGAGGACTGGCCGCTGGCAGGCGCGCACCGCGGGCATGCGGAATTGGCGGGTGTTCTTAAGAAGGCATCCGAAGAGATAGAGATGACATATCCGAAGCCACCCGAATTCGTGGCGCAAGGCGACCGCGTATTTGTTGTCGGCGTCGCTACGGGGAAGATGAAGGCTACGAATAAATCCTTCAAGGACGATTGGGTCTTCGATATCACCGTTCGCAATGGCAAACTCACGAAGATCCGAGAGTACATCGACACGCAAGCCTTGGCGAAGGCATCTGCAGGCGGAGAGCGATGAGAATTGTAGAGATAGTTGCCCGTTATCTGCTGGGGATGATCTTCACCGTATTTGGGCTGAACGGCTTTCTAAACTTCATTCATCAGCAGCCGCCGCCCAAACCGTTGGCTGTACAGTTCTTCGTCGCGATCTCTGCATCCCACTTCCCAGCTTTCTTCTTCGCCGTCCAACTCGTAGCCGGACTGCTTCTGCTCTCGGGATACTTCATACCGCTGGCGCTCGTCCGCGTGTGAGAGATTGATCGCGGCGGCCACATAAAATTTATGTTGCGGCATGATGATGTTGCCGCAGGAGAACGCGTTGATTGACTTGGCGGGAGGGTTGTTGCCGCTGCTCAGCGGATCTTCAGGCTTCCATTGATACATGGGCTTTCGTTGCGCGCTGACTTGAGCGGTGTTGAAGACGCTTACGGAACGCACGGCTGCGTCTAACGCAGGTCCCGCCTCTTTCTCGTTCGATCCGCCGATGGTGGCGTGCACAACTTCCGGTTCCGCCAAGGGTCTCCCGGTCGTTTTGCCCGAATCCATCAAGCATCGAGGCGGTCACGTCGAGCGGGGTTTTGCCAGAGTTTTCGAGTTGCACGAACAAGGTGTTCTGATTTGCGGCGACCCAAGCCTGGGTTTGCAGCTGGGCATCGTGCCCGGTGAAGCTGCTGGTGACGTCGGAGCGTCCGATGTTTTCGCTCAGGGTCGGCGCGGGTGCGGTAGTGGGAGTCGACGAAGGGGATGATGTCGTGGATCAATTCGTTGTTGAAGGGATCCTTGTTGGCGCCGGCGGTCATGACCTGGGGCCGACGGCGTCCAGCCGGCGGGCATCACGATGATCATGGGTTGCGCTTTGCCGGCGGCTATGAGGCTGTCGAGGATATCGCCTGCGCGGCCAACCGTTGACCAGGAAGAGTCGGTCTCGCCGCCGCCGTGGATGAGATAGAAGACGGGGCAGGAGGCTGTGCCTTTCTCATATCCGTACGGCCTGTAGATGTACATCTCGCGCGCGGCTGCCGCGAACGTGGAGGCGGTGTAGTCGACGCGGGCGACTGCACCGTGAGGTACGGATCGGGTTTCAGAGAAATCACCCGGAGTGACGAGCAGGCTTTCGGTTCCGTGCCGGTAAGGCGAGGAGAGAACGTTGCGCGGGTCGGGAACGTCCATGCCGTCGACTCGGAAGTGATAGCGCCAGGCACCGGGGAGGAAGGGGGCGGTGGAGGTGCCGGTCCACAGACCGTCGGGGTCTTTCGTCGTTGGTATGAAAGTGTGCGGCGCCAGGTTTACTCCGGTGCGCGGGAGCCCCTGGTAGATGTCGCCGGCGAGCTCGACGGAGGTTGCGTGAGGCGCGAGGAGTCGGAAGGTAACTTTGCCATCCGGGAGAAGCTGGGGAGATTGCGCAGGAGGCTGACGCTGCGGTGGAGGAATTGCCGTTGCGTGTGTTTGGGCCGAAGCCGGGAAGACGATGATGAGCGCGAGAAACATGCGGCGGAATGGCATGGAGTGCGGTTGAACCTCCACGGATGACTGTTGACGTTGAAGAGGGGCGGCGGCGCGGGCGCGGGGCGGATGTACGCCGCTTCTTAGGTCAGGATGATTTTGCGCGCGTTGCCATCTGGATCGTTTGCCATGCGGCATTCGTTATCGAAGATCATGGTGCGGTTGGTGTCGGGGTCGGTGGGCTGCCAGGTGACCCCGGGGACGCTGGGCTTGCCGGTAGCAGCGAAGGCGGCCCAGGAGGAGGCCATCTTCTTCGCGAGGACCTGCGCTTCGGGTGTGTTGCCGGTGCCTTGCTCGCAGCGCTTGGTGTTGTCGAAGCAGAACTGCAGGTCGGCTGTGTGCCAGGCCCCGGGGCGGCCGTCGAACAGGGGTGTTTGCCAGGTGAAGTAATAGGCGTACGCGGGGGCGGCATTGAGTTCGTGCTTCAACCCACACATTTTGACGACGTTGTTTCGCATGAAGAGGCCGTTGAGCCCGGCCCGACCGCTGCACATGTAGGAGAGGGTGGGGATTTGCTTGTGGGGATAGTTGGCTTTAAGGGTGTTGACGATGGCGGTGGCTTTCTCTTCACCGTACGTCTTCGCGAGACCAGCGTGCCACTCCGCCTCGGTGGGGATGGAGGACATGCTGTTGCCCTCTTCGGAGACTGAACCGATGAGGATAGGCACGTTCTTACTTACCTCTGGTGCCGCTTCGAAGAAGGAGCGCATGGTGATGAGTTTGCCGTCGACCGAGGGTGCCCAACCGGCGCGGGGATGGCCGGGAAGTCCGGGACCGAAGAAGGCGGGGCCGGGCGGGTTGACCTTGGTGATGGCGGCGTTGCCGGCGGCGATCAGACTTGGCCAGTCCATTTTTTGGAGGGCGCCAATGTCGTTGGCTTGGAGGCCGAGGTCCTTCATCATGACGCGCGCGACCTCGCGCTGCTGCTCGCGAGTGGGGATGTTGCCGCCGCCGCCGGACTGCGCCGCGGCGCGATGGATGAGGCCCGAGGCAGACGGCATGCCGAGCAGGGTGGTGACCTTGGAGCCGCCGCCGGACTGGCCGTAGCTCATGACGCGATCGGGGTCGCCTCCGAAGTTGGCGATGTTTTCGCGAACCCACTTGAGGGAGTCGACCAGGTCGGTCATGCCGACGTTGACGGAATCTTCGTAAGCGGAGCCGCCGATTTCGGAGGCGTCGAAAAAGCCGAGGATGTTGAGGCGGTGATTGACCGAGACTTGCACGACGTCGTGGTGGCGAGCCATCTGCGCGCCTTCGTGCGCGGGGAGCTCGTAGGAGGAGCCGAAGGAGAAACCGCCGCCGTGGAAGTACACCATGACGGGGCGAGATCCGGAGAGGGACGGCGTCCAGATGTTGAGCTTGAGCATGTCCTCGCTAAGCCAGCCGTCGTCCCAATCCTGGATGAAGGTTTGCACGATGGCGGTCCAGGGATGAAGGGACTGCGGGCAGTTGGCGCCGTAGGTGAAGGCAGGGTATTCGTCCTTCCAGGGCGTGGGAGGCTTGAGAGGGAGCCAGCGATTTTCGCCACCGGCATTCTGGCCGTAAGGTACGCCCTTGAAGGTGAAGACACCGCCGGCGAGGAAGCCGCGAACGGGGCCGTACTGGGTTTTCGCGATGGCGGAGCGTGGCGTAGAGACGGTGCCGGGCTCTTGATGGACTCCGGTCTTGATGCTGTCCGAGGCGAACATCGATGCGGGCGTGGCGGCGGCCATACCTGCGGTCGCGGAGAAGAGGAGGGCTTCGCGACGGGTCAGAATCGGGGTGCGGGGCATGGTGGTTCCTTTCGGCTGGGGCTGAACTACTCCGCTAGCGTGTAGGTGCCGTCGACGTGGAACTTGGTGCTCACGGTAGGGGCTGCGGTTCCGGGTTGGCCGCCGCCTACGCTGAGCGTGTACTCGCCTTCGGCGATGATGGGCGAGCCAAGTTCGGTGACCATGCCAAGGTCACGCGGGTTGAGGTGGAAGTGAACTTTCTGGCTTGCGCCGGGATCGAGGTGGACGCGCTCGAAGCCGCGAAGAGCGACGTTTGGTGAGCCTTTGACGTCAGGGAACTTGAGGTAAAGCTGCACGACTTCGTCGCCCGCGAGCTTGCCGGAGTTGGTGACGAGGACGTCGGCGTCCACGGGCTGGCCGGCGGCGATGGTGGGGGAGGGAATCGCCAAATTGCTGTAGGCGAATGTGGTAAAGCTAAGGCCGTAGCCGAAGGGGTAGAGAGGCTTGCCGGTGAAGTAGCGATAGGTGCGATTGGCCATGCCGTAGTCTTCAAAGTTCGGCAGGCCTTCGAGACCCTTGTAGAACGTGACGGGCAGCCGGCCGGCGGGATTGTTTTTACCACTCAACGTTTCGGCTACGGCCGCGCCGCCTTCTTCGCCGGGGTACCAGGCTTCGAGGACTGCGTTCGCGTGGTCGTTGATCCAGTTCACGGCGAGTGCGCTGCCGTTGATCAACACCACGGCGAGGGGCTTGCCTGTGGCTGCGACGGCTTCCACCAGATTTTCTTCAGGCAGCGGCATGTCGATGCTGGTGCGGTCGCCGCCGAGGAAGCCGGGCTCGCTGACGGGCATCTCTTCTCCTTCGAGCTGGCTGGTGATGCCCACCACGGCGATGATCGCGTCGGCATTGTGCGCGGCTGCGACGGCTTCGGGCGAGACGGAGGGATCGTATTTATTCCAGATCAGCTCGGCGTGGACGTTGCCGTCTTGTGTGCCGCTCGAGATTGTGAGTGCGACCTTATGGCCTTTTTCCAGCTTCAGACGTCCCATGACGGGCATCGGTTCGTGACCACCGCCGTAGGACGAAGCCACCTGCTTGCCGTCGACGGTCACGCGGACAAAGCCCTGGCTGCGCACGCCGAGCAGGTACTCGCCGGTCTCTGGTGGCGTGAGGAAGCCTGTCCACTCGACACCGAAGCGCTTACGGTCGGCGACCTCTTTCGGGAGGTTTGATTTGGAAAGATTGACGTTCGGTTCGGTGCGCTCGACCAGCTTCTTTGGCTTGTCGTCAAAACCCTGTCGACCTTCGTTGTATTCGGCGTGTAGACCTGGCTTGCCTTCGGGAGTGGTCAGCAGATTGTTGGGCACGGGAGTTCCATCGAAGTGCAGGAATTGTGTACCCGGCACGTAGGTGATGGTGGCCTTGGCAAACTGCGCGTGCAACCCGTCGAGGATAGAGACGATATGCGTGGGGTGGCCTGCATAGTTACCGAGGAGTGGCTGTGTTTCCTCAGCCAGCGGGCCCACCACGGCGATCTTGCGGATCTCGGGCTTGAACGGCAGCAGGCCATCGTTCTTGAGCAGCACCATCGACTCTTCAGCCAGCTTGCGTGCCTGGCCGCGATGCGCGGGGCTATCCAACTCCTTCTCGTCGATGCTGGTGTACGGCACCATTGCGGGAGGGTCGAACATGCCCAGCTTGATGCGTGCGGTGAAAAGGCGGATGAGCGCGGTATCGAGAGTGTCTTCGGGAAGGTAACCCTGCTGCACCGCGTCGATGTAAGCCTTATCAACTGGCTCACCAAAGCGCGTAGTGAAGGTCACGCACTCGTTGTCCATGCCGCGGATGACCGAGATGGCCGCGCCCTGAGCCTGGGTCGGGCGATAGCGATGATTCGCGGCGACGTCGCGCACGGCGTCGCAGTCAGAAACGACATATCCCTGAAATCCCCACTTGCCCCGTAGCTGGTCCTGCAGCAGGTACTGGTTGGCGCAGGCCGGTTCGCCGTTGATGGCGTTGTAGGCACACATGATCGAGGCGGCCTTGCCTTCGACGATGGCCGCTCGAAAGGCGGGTTCGTAGGTGTCGACCTCGTCGTGCTTGCTCACGTCGACGTCGGCAAAGTGTCGGGTGGGCTCGGGGCCGCTGTGCACGTCAAAGTGCTTGGGGGTGGCAATGGCCAGGTAGTATTTCGGGTTGTCGCCCTGGAGGCCGGTTACATAGGCCACGCCCATGCGACCGGTCAGGAAGGGGTCTTCGCCGTAGGTCTCCTGTCCGCGGCCCCAGCGCGGGTCGCGGAAGATATTGAGGTTGGGCGACCAGAAGTCGAGCCCTCCCATGATGCCGGTGTGGCCCTCGCGAAGATTCTGCACATGCTTGATGCGCCCTTCCACCCCAATCTGTGCGGCCATCGTGTGGATGCCTGCGGGATCAAAAGTCGCGGCTAGACCTACGGGCTCTGGATACTCGGTGACTCCTTCGTTGATCACACCGTGTAGAGCCTCGCTCCACCATTGGTACGCGGGAATATTGAGGCGAGGAATAGCAGCGGAATTGTTCTGCATCTCCGATGCCTTTTCGGCGAGGGTCAAACGATGCACCAGGTCCGTAGCGCGCTGCTCCGGCGCAAGCTGAGGATTCATGAACGGCATGTGCGCAGTGTCCTGCTGCGCACTAGCGGGCAAGATTGATGCTGCGCACAGGGCAGCAATTGCAAGAGGTAGTTTGAGTCGAAGTGTCATGGCCTGTCTCCAAGGGCTTTGCTGGGCACTGCGTTCGCGTGACGGCTGATGCGTGGTTTTAGAACAATTTTGTTTGAATTGCACAAATAAAGCGCTTTAAGATGCTCGGCTATGCTATACCTACCTCATTAAAAAGATCCATTACGTTCCTGATTTCCTCCGCTGGCGTAGACGCAATGTGTGAGAGCTTTTCAGAGCGTGGAGTCCTCTCTTGGGCTCGACGAGCAGATTCGACAAGTGAATCGGCAGACGGCTGAATTGATCTCAAACAAATCTTTGCGTCTTCACCCGCGGAGGGTTTTTTGTCACAAAACATTCCGATGTCCGGTCGTTCATTAGGAGTGGAAGGATCGAATTCTTCCTGCGTATTTGAGGAAGAGACCGCAGTACGTTCTGCCTATGGATGGGTCGCTTCATCACAACCTGTCGAGAAGCAAAGATTAGTGCTAAAAAATGGCATAACGTGTTTTTGGAACCGATCCGCCACTGCGCTGGTGTGTGTGCCGGGATAAATCGTAAACGTGTTGACGATGCCGTAGCGGTCCATCACTTCCTGCAGTTTTTTCGCGTCGAAGCGTAGCCCATCCTGGTCGCCCACGTCCATAGCGATGGCGCGGTATTGCTTTAGATTGCCGATGTACTGGTCCACAAAGGCGAGCGGCGCATTAGCCGTGAGCTTGGCGATGATCTCCGGTTGCGGAACCCCATCCTTGGTGGGCAGGTCGAAGTACAGTGGCGGGTTCTTCGGATCGGGCGCCCACGCGGCCGCGGTCGCATACGGCGCTGCTTCAAATCCGGGGGATACAGCAGCGAGCTTGGCTGGCGACTTCGCCTCGGCTGCTCTCTTCTCGCTATCGATTGCGCGCTGCTTGGCATTGCCGACCGGCCCCGGCCCGCCGCCGGTCATCGGCGACAGGCAGCAAGGGCTCATGATGTACAGAGCGCCAAATACGTCAGGATGCTTCATGCCAATCCGCGCGGCGCCATAGCCGCCCATCGAGTGACCGACCAGGCCTCGGCTTTCGCGCGTTGACAGGGTGCGGTAATGCGCATCGATGTAGGTTACGAGGTCGTGGGAGATAAAGCGCTCGAAATCGCCCGTGGTGGCTGAGCTTGAGTAGAAGGACCCGAGATACACAGTCTTCGAATCAGGCAGGACGACGATCATGTCCTTCGCGCCCTCCGCGAACGCACCCTCGATGGTCTGCGGCACGTGGATCTCGCCCGACCATTGTTCTGCACCGATGAAGTAACCGTGCAGAGCGTACACCACCGGATAGTGGCGCGTGGTGTCGTGTGCGTAGCTGGGCGGCAGGAAGACGATCACGTCGCGGTCCGCCGGCTCGCCCTCAAGGTTACCCTCGATGGCTGCGCTGTGGACTTTGATGTGTTCCACCGTTACGGGCTTCGCGCCTGGAACCGGAGGCGGCACGATGGTTTGTACCTGAGCTTCGAGCGGTGGGCCGCATGCCAGGACGGCGAGCATGGTGATGTGGAGGGAGAGCTTGCGGACTTGGAGCATGGCTGGGAACAGACCTCTACTGAATGGGATAGGAGTAGATGTTGACGCTGAAGGGGCGGAGCGTGACCGATGCGGGAAGCGCTGCAAGGGACAGCTCTTCCACCCGCACCTCGGCAGGCGAGCCGGCCTTCACGGTTGCATCAATCGAGTTGGGCGCCATGCGCCATAGCTTGCCGTTAGAGGCCAGCGCTGCACCGTGAATGTCGAGGTGAAGGCTCTGCTCGGCGTCAGATGGATTGAGTACCGCGATGGTGAGAGTCTTGCGATCCTGACTGAGGGCGGCGCTTACGTCCAGAGGATACGTTGGGCTGCCGGGGTTAACGGTAGGTTGATCGCCGCCAGCGGGGAAGGCAGGCTTCGGCTGCGGCGAGTTGCCGCCCACGTCTACCGGGATGACACCGAAATGGTCGCGGTACATCTTGAACAAAAGCCCCGTTGGATTCAGCACGGCCTCGGTGGCGTTCGAGCTGAAGGTCGCCGTAGCAAAGGTGAGATTCGCCATCCGGAAGATATCGGAGTGGCGGAACATCTCGTGGAAGGCCCACGCATAAGCAGGCACGGTGTAATACGAGTCGCGCATGCCGGGAACGAAGTAGGCCCATTCGTCGATAGCGATGGGAACAGGCTTGGCCCTGAACGCAGGAATGAGTTCAAGATACTTTTCGTAATGCTCATACTTGGCGCGCACCTGTACGGCGGCGGCACGTTGCACCTCGACGAAGGAGAGTGGAGGCTCGATGGGAACTTTCTTCCCCAGCTTCATGTCGGTGTGCTGAGTACCGGATGCATAGTAGTGCTCGCTGATCATGTCGATATTGGGCAGGCAGTGCAGCAGAATCTGGCCCGTCCAGTCGGCCGACGAAAGATAGTCCGGCACGTACTGTCCGTTGATGCGACGCGCCTGGTCGGCGCCCTCCATCACGTCAGGCATGGCGCCGGCTGCAATCAGCGTGATAGTTGGGTCGACCTTCTTCATCGCCTTCGCAAATAGGTCGTGCTTGATTTCGTACTGCGGCAACGCCATCGCCCCCATCTGGTAATCACCCCACGGCTCGTTCCCGACGCCCCACAGCTTGACGTTGTAAGGTGCCGGGTGACCATTCTGCGCACGCCACTTGCCCATCGGCGTGGTGGCCGCGCCATTCGTGTACTCCACCAGCTGGCGCGCGGACCAGGCGTCGCCGAACCCGGCGTTTACGGTAATGTACGGATCGACGCCGAGCAACTTGCAAAGCCTCAGGAACTCATCGGTGCCGACGTCATTCGGCTGTAAGGCGTGCCACACGGGGTCGAAGATTGGCGGCCGTTTGTCGATTGGACCCACACCATAGCGCCACTCATAGGCAGACACAAAGTTGCCGCCGGGGAAGCGTAGAACGCCGAAGCGCAGTTGCTTGAGCACGGCGATCACCTCGGGGCGAAAGCCGTCGATGTTATCTGCGGGCATCAGCGACACCGCACCGACGTGAAATTCACCCGTGCCCGTCCCCGTGATTTCGAGCGTGGCGTTGTCGCTCTCGGCCGCAGCAGTGTAGCGCAGGGGGTAGGTTCGATACTCCCGGCTAAGCGGATGGATGGTGATGGTTTGACGGCCATTTGCGCCGCCATCCCAGATCAGCGAGACCTTGACCACCGTTCCCTGCGTGGCGGCAAGAACGATTCGGCCCGTATACGTTTTCTTACCAAGCACAACCATCCCCGCTTGCTCCAAGCCATGCGGTTCAGTGGGGCTGAGGTGCACGGCTGGCGATTGATCGCCGGTGTAGGGAGCTTGCGTGTCCATCGTCACAACGCTGTCGCCGCCGACAGGCGCCCACCAGCGCTTAGGAATGTTTGCGAATCTTGGATTTCCCGCGGCATTGCCGATCGCGGCCGGAGGCGTGGCCACCACCGTCGCTACCGGGTAGAAGAACTTCCGATCCGCAAGCATCTCCGACCAGACGCCCGTATTAACAATGTCTCCGCCGTGCTCAAGGAACTGTCCGTAGATATCTTTGGAAATGGGTGCGCCTGTCTTTGCAACGTCCACGGTGGCCGTAATGGCTGGGGCCTGGGACAGGGCTCCGGTCAGTGGAAAGCAGAGGCTGAAAAGGAGCAACCTTTGCAAGAGGAGAGTATGCTTTCGCAGAACGGCTGTGAATCGTGGGCGCACCATTTAGGAGCACTAATATAGTGAGTCCACATGACGATACGCAAGCACAATCATCGTACTAAAGCGATTTAAACGGGCATCGATTCGTACCCGCGGTCGGGTCGCGGCATTTGGCTTCCGTTGTTCATACGCCAATGCTCTCATTGAACAAGAGTTTGAACTGACCTCATGCGTTAGTCCTGATTAACGCCATTCGATTGACCGACTTCTTGAGGCCTTTCCGTCAAGTCGGCTTACCGGAAGTTATCCGTGTTGAATACGAGCTGTGATGCCGACGATCGGTGAACGATCTTCTCGGCAGCTCTGTCATCTATTCTGATTGGCCCGGTTTCTGCAACCTCTAGCTTTCCGTCGTTCCTCAAATACGGCGTTTCGGCCAAGTTCAACTCCTTGATCTCGTCTGCCCGGCTTGATTTTACCGGTTGTAGTCATAGGAACTGGGTACAAGGAGCTGGGTTATAGCAAGGAAGCGATACACACCCTGAGCAGGTGGTGAACCTCTTGAGGCAAGTGGAAGTATCGCTTGCGAACGGGAAGACAACGGGTCAGAGTTGCAAGGAAGCGCTGATCACGAAGCAGACGAACTATCGCTGGCGCAATGAGTACGGTGGGTTGCACGTGGAATAGGCGAAGCGGCTGAAGGAGTTGTGGTAGGAGAAATCTAAGATGAAGCGACTGGGGGCGAACCTGAGCTTAGAGAAGCTGGTGTTGAAGAACATCGCGGAGATAAGCTTGTAAGCCTGAGCGGCGACACAGTGCGGTGGATCAACCACAACAACGCGGCATGACCGAGCGTTGGGCGTGTCGCGTGGTGAAGCATCCACGCGGCACGCAGTGCTACCGGCCGACACGGCACGAAGACGAGGATCGACATACACGAGCCATCGTTCTTGATGTCGCGCATCAGCAGCCGTATCGCTCCTCGCCTCAAAGTTCGTTGTTCCGAAAAGCCCTGCCAGCAACTTCGTCAACCGTGGTGGTTCACCGCGCATCGGTTGAAGCCAAATGGTTGATGCACCGATCGACTCCGGATTAATACCGCATGTCGGTTTGTCGGGAGCATTGGGGCAGATCCCGGAATGTACGGTCCGCCGCCGGAGTGCTAGGGAAAAGTTTGGAAGGAAGGCGATCTAACTCGGAAGGCATCCAGAGGCCCTGTGTTCGCTTTCAGGAGGGCCTTCGAGATGATCTCCTGTTTCTCCTACCTAAGCACATGAGTCTTTACGCGGTTTATGTGCTTGTTTAATTCATTGATGCCTCGAGTCCTACGGATGTTCTGCGACCAGCCGTATGCATTTTGCCGCCTTCTAGATCGCCCGGTATCTCCGTAGAGACCTCGATGGAGTTATCCACAATAAGTAGCATTGCACTCGATGGAGCGCCTAGATATAGTGGGTTCTTCCACGGTCTCTCCAGCGGTGGAGAGTGAAAAGGGAATCCGGTGAAACTCCGGAACTGCCCCGCAGCGGTAAGCAGGTACGAAAGCCAAATGACACTGGGCCAGAGCCTGGGAAGTCTGGCAAGTAGGAATGATCCTGCAGAGTCCGAAGACCTGCCATGGAAATATTTGCTACGCCTCCGAGGGGAGGCGAGGGCCGACGGTCGTCTCTGCTCCACGCGGATCTCCGTTGTTTCTTCGCACACTTCAGAGGCCAAGGAGACTCTCCCATGGCCGCACAGTTAGAAGTTCCGACTTCGTCTTTTCCCACCCTCACCGAAAACCAATCCAACTGCGCAAGCACGCTGAGCGTTGTCCGCCGCAACGGCACCCTCTCGGCGTTCGACCCCTCCAAAATCTCCGTTGCCATCAGCAAGGCATTCGTCGCCGTGGAGGGCACAGGTGCAGAAGCCTCGCAGCGCATTCACTCGACGGTAGAAGCTCTCACCGCGCAGATTGTGGGCACTCTCATCCGTCGCCACCACAGCGGCCACCCCGTCTCCATTGAAGATGTGCAGGACCAGGTAGAACTCGCACTGATGCGCTCCGGCGAACACAAGGTAGCGCGCGCGTATGTGCTCTACCGCGAAGAGCGCGCCCAACACAGACGTTCGCAACAGTCCAACGAGCCACAGGAAGCGCCACCCAATTACACGGTCAAGCTGCCCCATGGGAAGACCGAGCCGCTGGACGAGAAGAAGATTCTCGAAACGATCAGCGAAGCGTGCCTTGGCCTCGATGGCGTTTTTGCTGACGACGTCATGTCGGAAGTGCGACGCAATGTGTATGACGGAATCCAGCTCCACGAGCTGGGCTTGGCGCTGACGATGGCCGCACGCACCCTCGTAGAAAAAGACCCCGGCTACGCCTTCGTCAGCGCGCGCCTGCTGCTGAACAACCTTCGTGCAGAGGCGATCAGCTTCATTTTCCCGTCGAACGCTGTAACGACACACACGCAGATTTCGGTTACCTACGCGGAATACTTTCCCGAGTACGTGCGCCGTGCCATCGACATGGGCTTTCTCGACAAGGAAATCACAAATTTCGATGTCCCCGCCCTCGCCGCGGCCCTCCGCCCGGAACGGGATGGTCTTTTCCAGTACCTCGGACTGCAAACGCTCTACGACCGCTACTTCCTACAAAAAGATGGAGTGCGCTTTGAGCTTCCGCAGGCGTTCTTCATGCGGGTAGCCATGGGACTTGCCGCGCGTGAGATCGATCGCGACGCACGGGCCATCGAGTTCTACGAACTGTTGTCGTCGTTTGACTTTATGTGTTCCACCCCAACGCTGTTCAACGCCGGAACCTTGCGCCCACAGCTCTCGTCCTGCTTCCTCACCACGATCGACGACCACCTCGACGGAATCTTCAAAGCGATTAAGGACAACGCGTTGCTCGCGAAATATTCCGGAGGCCTCGGCAACGATTGGACACCCGTACGCGGACTCGGCGCGCACATCGCCGGAACCAACGGCCAGTCCCAAGGCATCGTGCCATTCCTCAAAGTGGCGAACGATACGGCGATTGCTGTGAATCAAGGCGGCAAGCGCAAAGGGGCAGTCTGCGCTTATCTCGAGACCTGGCACATTGACGTCGAAGAGTTCCTTGATCTGCGTAAGAACACTGGTGACGATCGGCGTCGAACGCACGACATGAACATCGCCAACTGGGTGCCGGATCTATTCCTGGAACGCGTGGAAGCCGATGGGCCGTGGACGCTCCTCTCTCCCGACGAAGCACCAGATCTGCATGATCTCTACGGAAGAGCGTTCACCGAGCGGTACACCTACTACGAAGAGAAGGCCGCTCGCGGCGAGATGAAGGTGACCAAGACGGTGCGCGCTCTGGACCTCTGGCGCAAGATGTTGACGATGCTGTTTGAGACGGGTCATCCCTGGATCACCTTTAAGGACCCCTGCAATCTGCGCTCACCCCAGCAGCACATCGGCGTCGTTCACTCTTCGAATCTCTGCACGGAGATCACGTTGAACACCAGCCAGCGGGAAGTAGCCGTCTGCAATCTCGGCTCCGTGAATCTAGCCAATCATGTAACGGCCGCCGGGCTGGATGAAAAGCGCCTTGAGCGTACGGTGAAGACGGCCATGCGCATGCTCGATAACGTCATCGACATCAACTTTTATACGATTCCGGAGGCACGCCACTCCAATCTCCGCCATCGGCCGGTCGGGCTCGGAATCATGGGATACCAGGACGCGCTCTATACACTGCGCATTCCGTTTGCATCGGAAGCCGCTGTCACGTTCGCGGACACCAGTATGGAGCTCCTGAGCTTCCATGCGATCTCGGCATCCGTCGATCTCGCCGCGGAGCGCGGTCGTTACGCCAGCTTCGACGGCTCCCTCTGGAGCAAGGGGATTCTTCCGATCGACTCGGTGGAGCTGCTGCAACAGAACCGCTCTCACACACTACTGCTGGATCGTTCGTCCACACTCGACTGGACAGCCCTTCGCCAACGTGTAGTCACGACAGGCATGCGCAACTCCAACACCATGGCGATTGCGCCGACAGCGACGATCTCTAACATCTGTGGTGTGACGCAGTCCATTGAGCCGACCTACCAAAATTTATTTGTGAAGTCGAACATGAGCGGCGACTTTACCGTAGTCAACGGCGCGCTTGTCCGCGATCTCAAGGCGCAAGGATTGTGGGACGAGGTCATGATCTCCGACCTCAAATATTTCGACGGAGCCCTCGGCGGAATTGAGCGAGTTCCCGAAGGATTGAAGCTTCTATACGCCACGAGTTTCGAGGTCGACACAACATGGCTCATCCAGTCCGCCGCACGACGGCAAAAGTGGATCGATCAGGCGCAGTCCCTCAACCTCTACATCGCCGAACCAAACGGACGCAAGCTGGATGGTCTGTATCGCGAAGCCTGGCACTCCGGGTTGAAGACTACTTACTACCTGCGCTCACGTTCCGCAACGCATGTCGAGAAATCGACGATGAAACGCACCGACGGAAAGTTGAACGCCGTCTCGCCGAACGCCGGGAGCGCTCCAAAGCAGTGCGCAATCGACGACCCCGCCTGCGAAGCCTGCCAGTAAATCAGCACATACACCGTCATTCAGGAGTCACCCATGTCTTCTACCCTCGATTGGAGCGAGCCTGTCGAACCGCCCTCGACGCTCATCCTTACGCAACCTTCACCTTCTGATACAGCCGACCCAGACCCCACCGCCCTCGGCGCGATCGCTCGCGGGGCTGCACGCGTCCGCGTCGACGACAAGGCGATGATCAACTGCCGCGCGGACGTCAACCAGCTTCTCCCGCTCAAGTACCGCTGGGCATGGGAGAAGTATCTCTCCGGCTGCAACAACCACTGGATGCCAACCGAGATTTCGATGCAGGCAGATATCGCCCTTTGGAAATCCCCCAACGGTCTCACCAACGACGAACGCCGCGCCATCAAGCGCAACCTCGGCTTCTTCGCCGCGTCGGAGTCGCTCGTCGCGAATAACATTGTCCTCGCGATCTACCGCCATCTCACCAACCCCGAGTGCCGTCATTACCTGCTGCGCCAGGCGTTTGAGGAAGCCGTCCACACGCACACTTTCCAGTACATCGCCGAATCGCTCGGCCTCGATGAAGGCGAGCTCTTCAATATGTATCGCGAAGTCCCATCGATCACGGAGAAAGCTGCCTGGGCCATCCGATACACACAGCATCTCAGTGATTCAAACTTCACGACCGGCACCGCCGACATGGACCAGGCCTTCGTCCGCGACCTCATCGCCTTCTACGTCGTCTTCGAAGGCATGTGGTTCTACACTGGCTTCGCGCAGATCCTCTCGCTTGGCCGCCGCAACAAGATGGTGGGCATCGCCGAACAGTACCAGTACATCCTCCGCGACGAATCCATCCATCTCAACTTCGGCATCGACGTTATCAACCAGATCAAGGCAGAGAATCCGCATCTTTGGACCGAGACGTTTCAGGAAGAGGTGCGTAGCATGATACGTACAGCCGCTGAACTCGAAGCGGCCTACGGACGCGACACGATGCCGACCGGTTTTCTCGGCCTGAACGCATCCCTCTGTGAGAAATACATGTACTTCATCGCCAACCGCCGTTGCCTCCAGATCGGTCTAGAACCTGTCTTCCCCGAGACCGACAATCCATTCCCGTGGATGTCCGAAGCAATGGATCTGAAGAAGGAAAAGAACTTCTTCGAGACGCGCGTCATCGAGTACCAGAACGGCGGCTCGCTGGATTGGAACTAAAACTTGCTCCAAATGAACATCAAGCCAGTGAGGAATAAAGCGTGGAGAATCGGCCTTACGCAAGAGCGTGATTATCGGTAAGGTTGCTTCCAAGACGCTGAATTCGTGTTAGCTGGCGCGAAGTATGGGTGCTGTGGGCTCGGGCTGAAACTCGCCACCGGACAAAGTGCGCTTGTCATTCTGCGTTAGTCGCGTTGGCGAAATCGATCTTCTAGTTCGCATCGTTGAGGCAATCTCCTTCATTGCAAACTCCTCAACAGGCGCGACCAAGTGAGCTCAGCTTGAAGTTGTTTCTGTCCTATGAGTAGATAAGTCCGCCATCGGAGGAGCCATCATTTTGGCCGGACGGGAGGAGATTTCGGAAGAATAGTTTCTGGCTCGTCGATCCGTGAGATCACCGGAGGCTCGGACGATCTGCGTCGACGGTAAGTCGAGAGAGGTGGCACGCCACGGCGGCCGGTTGGTGTATCGGACCGGTGAAGCCGATCAAGCTGCATGGGTGCTGGCTCTGCGACCTAATGCCGCCAGCTTGCAAGGCCACAGGAAGCTGCGGATGATCGTGGCCAATAAACTGATCCAGAACTGGTCGCCGCAATAGAGTTTCGGGTTCATATCCACATCGGCAGGAATTGCAGAACCGCTCGCCGATAGTTGTGGCTTCTGAGCCTTCTCAACAAGAACTAGCGAGGATCGGACGATGGAACTCAGAATTGCAAAGCGGCGCATGCAACAAGGTATCGAGAGTGGCCCGCTGCCCTATTGCCCGCTTGATGCAGTGGGTGGAGTCGTTGGCCTCACGTAAGTGTTCAGCCAGCGGTCGATCTCCCATAGTACGTGCTGCCTGGTCTCCAGCGCTCCGTATGCGTGCGGTTCGAGCGGCAGTAAGACCAGCCGAACGGTTGCGCCCTGGCCCTTCAACGCGGCGTAGAAGCGCTCGCTTTGGATGGGGTAGGTGCCAGTGTTGTCGTCGGATTCGCCGTGGAAGAGCAGGATCGGTGCCTTGATCTTGTCTGCGTAACTGAACGGCGACATATCGTAGTAAAGTTTGGGGTCTTGCCAGTAGGTGCGCTCCTCGTTCTGGAAGCCGAAGGGAGTCAGGGTGCGGTTGTATGCGCCGCTCTCTGCAATTCCTGCGCGGAACAGGTTAGAGTGCGCGAGTAGGTTGGCAGTCATGAAGGCGCCGTAACTGTGTCCCATCACGGCGACGCGGTTGCGGTCGACCACGCCTAGCTTGACACCCTCGTCGATGGCCGCTTTCGCGCCGGCGACCAACTGCTCGACGTAGGTGTCGTTCGCCTCCTTGCCGTCTTCGCCGATGATGGGAATCGTTGCACTGTCGAGAATCGCATAGCCATCCTGCACCATGTACACATGTGAGCCGCCGCCGAATACCGGGTAGCGATTGGGAGAGCCGCTCACCTGGCTGGCGGTATCGCGGGAGGTAAATTCCGCCGGATAGGCCTCCATCAACGTGGGCAGCGGACCCTTGCTCTTGTCATAGCCGTTGGGCAGCCACAGCGTTGCGGTCAGGTCGACGCCATCCGCGCGCTTGTACTTCAGGAACTGGCGTGTGGGCATCTTGATGCCGTCGTAGCGGCCCGGGAAGTGAGTGAGTTGCACGGGGGTTGAGCCATCGAAGGCGGCAACGAAGTAGTTCGGCGACTGGGTCTGACTCTCGCGGCGGATGAGCACCTTGTCGTCCGAGAGCAGACCGACGGGCTCGTCGAAGTATGGATCGGAGGAGCGGAACAAGACCTTCTCCTTGCCCGCTTCGCCGCCTGCCAGCGGCATGATGGCGATGAACGGCTGGTCGCCTTTGGGCGACGCGCCCGGTGAGATGAAGTACACGCCCTGGCCATCTTTGGTCAGCTTGAGGACCGGGTGGCCGCCGGCATTCAACTCCGTCACAGGCAAGCCCGGTTGGTGGTAGCGGTCCTGCGATGACCCCGCGTAGATCGTGACGGCGTTGCCGGGTGACGAAGGATCGATCGCCACGGTCAGTTGCCTACGGTCTGAGAAGCGCGACATGGTCACCAGCGCCAGGTGATCGTTGCCCCATTCAATCCCGCGTGTTCCGCCAAAACCACCGCCGCGCGAGAGCCGCATGGGAGCTTCGTATAGAAGGGTTGGCTTGACCTCAAACGGCGCTGGAAGCATGTAGATGGTGTCAGCGACCCTGGTAGACTTTGGCATGGGCAGGCCGTTGTTCGCTGCTTCCACCCAGACGACGGTGGCCGGCGCATCGGCGCGCCACTCGTAGTCGCCCGGGCCAGCTGCCACCGCATCGCGCGAGATGGGCAGGTTGTCCACCGCTGGGCGATCGAACAGCACCTTTACGCTGCCAGTCTTCAGCGGAACGATCTCTGTGATCAGCGGGAAGCGCTCATAGGGGAAGGTGTAGCTGAAGGGCCGGTGTATGATGGAGACCAGTGCATAATGGCCGTTCGGTGAAGGCGTGGCTCGCTCGATCAGCCCCTTGACGGGAAGGGTCTTAGTCGTGCCGCTAAGCGAGACTACGGTCAGATCGGAAGAGGCATAGTACTCAAAGATGGCCTCGTCGGTGGTGGTCTTCAGCATGTCTTCGTAGGTCGGGGCGGGGCTTACCTTGCCGAGGCTCTCCTCGATGTCTGGGCCGGTGGGTACTTCGCTGATCTTGGGTGCAGAGCCGCGGGTTGCGGAGACTGTCTTGCAGAGCAGCGAGGCAGAGTCCGGCATCCAGGTACAGGGTGTTCCGAGCACAGCGTTCAGCTTGATCGCACCTACACGATGGGCGCTGGCCGTTGCTACATCGACGACCCAGAGATCGAGGCCTTTGGCGGGCGCGGTAGCGTGCGCCACAAACGCGACTCGCCTGGAGTCGGGCGCCCAGATCGCGTCGACGGCCTTTAGCTTCGTGGGAAGGCCGGCGATGGCCTTCGGTGTGGCTGAGTCGACGGCCTGCAACTTCAGCGAGACGTCGTAGCGCTCGACGCTGGGACCGTTCGACACGGGATTGAATCGGATGCCGGCTAGGCGGTAGCGCGGCTGGGCGACGTCAGCGATGGTGGGAAAGGTGGCGGGCTGCTCGATGAGCAGTGTCTTGTGGTCGGGCGATAGACGCACTTCGGGCGTCGGAGCGGACTCCAGTAGCTGCTCGATGGCAGCGGGCGGCTTCTGGTAGGGGAGGGCGGTCTGCGCCGGGGCGTAACCGGTGGCAATCAGGGTGGCAGCAGCCACCAGAGCAGTTCTGGGGTTCATGCGGAGCCTCGCTTGGGTGCAGGTGACGGGGAGCTTCGAAAAGTACACGAATCAGACGAGGAAGAAGTTTCATCAGCATTGACCGATTGAGGTGGCGGGCGTTCGCAGCCAGTTCGACTCGCCGATCGAGGCCGGTTCGACGAACTTTATAGAAAATACGACTTTAAGGGTATCTGTCGGAGCGATTTGCACACATCAACGAGTGACTCGGCGATTTTAGGCACGAATCGAGAATGGACCGTCTTGGATGCCGCCTCAATCGCGCGTGGTCGAGGGTTGCGGGGGGCATCGTACGCTGGCGTGACAGGCAGGAAAACCAGGTGCCTCGAGGAATCATAATTACGGCCGATGCGGCGAAGCCACCTGCCACCTACAGGCAGGCCGCTAAGCCTGCTGGCCTGGTAGTCGCTTCGGGGACAGGGTCGCATGATCCCGCAACCGGTCAGATCGAGGGGACGACCGTCCAAGAGCAGACTAGGCAATGCCTCGAGAAGGTTAGCGCTAACGCCAACAGGCACCATCGGCGTGGCGGAAGTAAGCGGAGATTCGTAGCGATATGTCGGCTTGTCGTCAGCGGTGAAGCGCTTCGGCCAGCGTTCAAGACCTAACGTTCCCCCAAGCGCGGGTTCGTCCTCGCACGCGGTCACGCCTCGGCGATAACGGCGATCGAGAGCGAAGCCTGACCTCAGACCGTCAGCTTGGTCCCTTGACGGGCGATATGTGCCGGGAACCATCTCAACGACTCTTCATTCATGCCGGCGAAATCGTCCCGCTCGGCCAGAATGATAGTGACAGTGACGATCTTGTCGAACGAACTGCCAGCCGCATAAAGGATAGCGCCGCGGGTGCATCCGGCCCACGCCTTCAGATTGGTATAACTCTGCATCCGCCGCTCGCTATCCCCCCCGGTCAGTTCCAACTTCAGAGACTTGCATGAGAACACCAGCACTTCCTCCGTCACCTGCCAGAAATCGGCGTACTGTCGTCCAACGGTTCGTAGCCATGTGTACTCAAACTGCCGTGTCCGCCACAGGGTGATCATCTCCTCCCCACGTCCAAGAAAAACCTGGTCGGCCCGAGTGACAACCGGCCGCGCATCGAAAACTGCTAGGCCATCGAATGCAATCGCCTTGATCGTGGTTCTGTACACTGCTGCTATGTGCTGAGTTAGCAGCAGGAAGGATGAACTGGGGCACGAGTTCCAGTTCCCAGCGATACCACTGGTTGAACTCGCCATAACTGCCGCCCGTGATGCCGATGACGAGGTCGAGGGCGGGCACGACGATAACGAACTGGCCGCCGTTTCCCTCGGCTGAGAACGCACGGTACGATTTCCCGACGCCCTTCAGATCGTGAATATGCCATCCGTAGCCGTAGTTATGTTCCTGGCCCAGGCTGAATTTCTGATCGAAGTGGGAATGGATCGATGTCGACTCGTCGACCCATGGCTGGCTGATGATTCGTCTCCCGTTCCAGACCCCGTGGTCGAGATAGAGTTGGCCTAACTTGAGCTGATCGCGGGGGCGCAGGTAGGCTCCTCCACCCATGTAGGCCTGCCCGTCGGGCATAAGGTTCAGGTAATACCGGCCAAATTGGAGCGGTCGAGCGAGCGTCTCTTCGAAGAACTGGGGAAGCCAACGATGGGTTGAGGCTGCCACGGCTCCGCCGACCAGATTGAGGTCGCCAGAGCAATAGATCGCGTCCTCGCCGCCGGGGTCCTTGAGCATCGGCAGGTCAAGCGAATACTTGTACCAGTCCTTCTGCTTCTCGTCGCTCTGCATTTTATCTTCATTGCCAGGCGAGTCATCGTTGTTATCGTCGCAGGCATTACCAGCGGTCATCGTCATCACATCGCGGAGGGTCATCTTTGCCTTGCGATCTTCCCAGTTCGCAAATGAGCTGTACTGCTTAAAGAGCGGGTAAAGGGGCGTTTGTGGCGTGAGCTGCGCGCGGTGCTGCATCGCAAGTCCGACCAGAACGGGAGCAAAGGTCTTACCTGCCGAACGCATGTCGTGGACCCTCTCCTCGTCAAAGCCATAGAAGTACTCCTCAAGGACCAAGCGGCCGTGACGGGCAATCAGGAGACTCTGAATCTTCAAGGAAGTGCTGGTAGGATCAGCCGCAAGAATTCGGTGGATCAGCTCGGCGATGGGGGCTTGCTCCAAGTCCTCTTCACGCATGGAAGCCGTCCTCCAGCCATCGCCATCGGCTACAGGCTCACGGTAAGTCCACGCACGTGTGTCCGAGGGAGTTCGCGGATAAAAACCTAGCGCATTATCCTGGGTGCGATGGGTGAACTGAAACGGTGGGAGCCAGTTGACCAAGGGAATTGAAAGCGTGCCGTTCTTCTCATCCCAGGTGCCCTGCACCGTCTGGCCGTTGGCTTGGAGCGATACTTTGGCTAAGTCGCGCTTGACGTTATAGATCCGTCGGCGAAAGTAGTTCCCCTCTGGATTACTCACGGTGGCGATTGTCTTCCCATCCTTCGTGGAAATGAAAAGGTACACGGAGACTCGTTGCTCTAGGGGAACCACTGTTCCGCGCCACACCAACGGTGCGATGGCGCGCAGCTCGACCGGACTCGCATACTGCGAATCCACAATCAGACCACCCTGTTGTACCCATTCGCCATGAATAACATTTGAGGAGCTGTCGCGAATTCCGCGGAACTCGGCGCTGTTGTCGGGAAGCGTGAACCGGACTTCCTTACCTTTCGTCTCTGTCGGCACCTGGAAGCCTCCGATGGAAGCGCGCCAGACGGGGCTGCGTCCATCCAGGGTCAGGTCTCCCTGGACGGGAACGCCGAATCGTACCTCTGCACCCCAGACGCCGCTCAGCGGATCGGTCGGCACGACCTGGGCATACATCGCAGTGGCATACACCGCGATCAAGAATAGGGGGGCGCATCGGAGGTTGTAGCGAGCAAGGGGCTTGAATGATGAAATCATCAGGGATCTCCAGGAACTAGTATGGCGAGATTCCTAGGATGGTTCTTGTATAAATTGAACTTTGGAAGCTGGCAGGTGCCCATGATGCCTTAGTCGATACGCCTGCGGAGATATTCCGAAGTGTTTACGGAACGAGGTGGTGAAGTGGCTTTGATCGAAGAAGCCGGTGCTGAGAGCGATGTCAGACAGACAAAGGTTCTTATCCTTCATAAGGGCCAAGGCATCGCGCACGCGACACCTCGCTCGATATTCTCCGGGGGTGCAGCGGAAGACTCGACGAAAGGCGCGGGCGAAATAGACCGGATGAACGCCAAGCTGCTGTGCCAAGTCGGTAATCCGCATCGAATCGCTGCAGCGATCGTGGAGTAGTTCGCGAGCGCGGCCAGTCCAGGAAGGGATAGATTGTTTCTGCTGGTCGGGCCACAGGCTCACTCCCGAAAGGATAGAAAGAAGTTCCCAGCAGAGTGCCTCCATGGTGGTGTCCGAGGCAGAGTCAGACAGTGCACACTGCTGGGCGAGTCGCAAGCCGAGCTGCAGGCCTGCCCCGGACGTGAATGCCGCGGCGTCTGGCGGGAGAACTGCCCAATCACTGGCGACCCGCAGGCTCTGATCGGAGATGGATACGGCGAGAAATCGCCCATGTGGGAGAACGAAGCTGTCGCGGTGGACAGTTCCAGCGGGATTAAAGATCAAGGTTGGTCTAAAGGTGGCCGCTGCGGCGCCATCGGCGCTGGACAGATATTTCCCAGATAAGACCAGGACAAACGAGGCGCTCTCGTGAGTGTGCAGGGGCACGTGTTCGGCACGAAGCGTAGGCCTCAACAGCGAAGCGGAAAATCCCGCCAGCTCGTGATGAATCTGGCTAGTGCCGAAATACGTGCCGTAAGAAAGACTTTCGGAGCTTCCCCGCATAGTCGAGTTATACGCTCGTGCGGTTTCTTCGGTTCCCCCCTTCTTACCAGCCTTGAAGGCCTTTGTTTGCGGTACGACACTAGAACGACACCTAGGAAATAGGCGCGTCTCAGCCAATGCCGTTCGCGAAATACTATACGAAGCGCCGGAGAAGTCGGATTTTGTCTAAGTTCGATTGTGCTGCTGGGGCGCCTCGCGAACTGGCTTGGAACTCCGTCGTTGAGGAACGGCTGATCGAACTCTTGGTGACTTCTAGACTCGTCTTTTTCTTAGGGAAAGGGACCAACAGACCCGATTTGGCAGTGTACGGTTCCTCGCTACACGAGCCTGTAAGAACAGCGCCCGGATGGAATTCGTTTTATCAGGTCGCTTACGGTCTTCACGCCGAACGGAGAGGCCTATTTCGAAGGGCTAAAAATACCCAGGCAGCGAATAGTTCGCTGCCTGGTGGGCCTGGGGTGAATCAGGGGCAGAGGCTACCGGCCCCGCGGGCTGAAGCCGAAGGTCACCGAGAACATGACGCTCCGTCCCGGCAGGATGGAGATGGCATCAGCCCCTGAAGGCGGGGTTACCGCCAGGTTTGAGTTGAACGGATCCGAGTACGACGTACCGTTGGCAGTGATCGTATCCGCTGTGATCGCGGTCGCGATGCTGTCACCCGTAATGTTGTGTTCGTTGAAGATGTTGTTGAAGCTGAGACGGAATTTGGTGTTGTTGAAACGCGAGTTGCCGCGGATCGTGTAGTTGAGGAACAGGTTCGTGAGGGTAAACGGAGAGATCGTCGCCTGGTTGTGGAAAGCACCGTTGTCGAGGCGCTGGGTGCCGACGGTTTTGTTGAAGATGCCCGCATCCCAGGCGCTGTGCTGATAAGTGAGGCCTTCGGTGAAGATGTCCGAAGGAGTATTCGCCACCCAGAGACCGCCAGGGGTAGGGATGTTGAGTGTCGGCGTAGTCGAAGTGCAGCCCACCGCGGAAGGGTTGCAGTAGGTGATGGCAGTGCCTGTGTACTTGGCATTGTCGTAGCTGGCATTCAAGTAAAGACTGAGACCGTGAGAAAATGCGATGTTGCTCTCGGCTTCGATTCCCTGCGTCAAGGATGGGGGAGTTGGATAGTACACTGGCTCGCCCGTATTGATCGGCGTGAAGGAGGAGTAGCCGCTGTCAAAGTGGATGTGGAAGTAGTCCATGTCAAACGTCACATTCTTCAGCTTGAGGACTGTGCCCGCCTGGTAGGTGGTGTTGCCCTGCTGCTTGGGAAGAACAGAGACCGGTGTTCCGGTAGGGGATTGGGCGAAGTCGAAGGTGGACGACGGGGGAGTGATGGTGCCGGTGGCGTACTGAGCGTAGACCGACCAGTTGTTATGGATGTGGTAGTTGCCGGCGACTGACGGCAGAGTAGCGAAGTAGCTGCCACCGTTGGTGATGAAGCTGGCCGGGTTGCTGGTACCGAGGCCACCGATCTTGCCGCCATTATCGGCATACTGCTTTGTGGCGATGGTGAAATAGGAGAACTTGACGCCGGGCGTGATGAAGAGCTTCGACGTCACGTGGTACTCATACTCGGCGAAGGGCTGGTAGGAGTCCTGAACGAAGTTCTCCTTGAAGTTAGGCAGCGGAGCATCGAGCCAGTTCTGGAGTGGGTCCGCCGGGTACTGGTGGCGGTTGGTATTCGACCACGTGTACCACATGCCGGCGCGCAAAACGCCAAACCTGGATACCTGACTCAACTGTGAGGTCTCGCCGTAGGTGCGATAGCTGTTGTACTTGTCCACACCGCAGGTGTACTTATTCTTCACCAGAGTGTTGCAGGTATTCTTGATCGTGACATTGAGCGGAGTGTATACAGTTCCGACAAGTGCCGCGTCGTCGGTGATGGGGACGGCGTTGGAGTATTTCTCGGAGTTGTCGTAGTTGTAGGTGTACCCCTTGAAATCCAGGAACCAACCCTTGCCGAACACCTTGTGCACGCCGACATACTCGAAGTCCGTGGGAACATGGTAGTAGTTGTACTTGAAGTCAAGATAGAGCAGCGGATCAGAGTTGTTGGTCATCAGGAAGTTGAGGCCCGAACCGGCGAACGGAGCATTGCTTCCCGTGCAGGTGTACCCCGTACCTGCTCCATACATCTGGCAGCGGGTGGCACTGAAGTTGGGCGTGTTGGCATCGAGCCAAATGACCGCCGAATACCCGGTGATGGTCGTCTTCTCGGAGAGGTTGTACTGGACCTGGATATCGCCGGCGTTGCGCGTCTGATAGTTGAAGGTCTGGTAGCCGTCTGAATCCATGTGGTGGATGTCCAGGTTGAGGTTGAACTTGTGGCCGGGACCGAAGAATCCCGAGTCGTACTCGCCGTCAAAGAGTTTGGTGTTGAACGAGCCGTAGGCGGCTTCACCGCGGATGTTCTCCAAAGGCGAGAAGGGCTTGGAGAGTAGATTGATGGAGCCGCCGAAAGGAGCATAGCCGATCGTCGAGGCAGTGCCGGGCGACCGGTCGAAATCGATGCTCCCGAGGAACTGCGTGGGAAAGAATGCCCAGGAGTGGTGTGAAACGCTGTTCGTATCGGACCACGGAATGCCATCGAACTTGATGTCGTAGTCGCCGTCAGGGAAGCCGCGGAAGTACGTCTTGGATTGTCCCAGGCCAACGCCATTGGAGTTGGTCGTGAAGGTCCCTGGAGCCATCTCGACTGCTTCGCCGTAGTCGGCGACCGGGGACATGAAGTTCTGGATCATGGCGCCGGTAATCTCCGTACGGGCTGAGGTTTCGCCGAGCAGTGCATCCATGGGCGCGAGCGCAGCGGCAACGGAGCCAGTGCTGTCGGCTTCGACGGTAATGTCGGATGTGGCTGTACCAATCTGCAGGGTCAGCGCTACGTTGTCGGAATGTTCGGCGCCCACGTGAACATCCTTCAGCGTCATCTCAGCAAAACCCGGCGCCGACACGGTGACGGTGTAAGTACCGATGGGTAAGCCTGCGATGCTGAAGTGTCCGGCGGCGTCGGCAGTGACGGTCTTCGTGCGGCCACTGACATCGTCGCGGACAATAATGCTGGCGTTCGCAACCAGACCACCCTTTGTATCCGCAACCGTACCTTCAAGTGCTGCTCCGGCGGGCTGCGAGTTGACTTGGGCATCGGGACCGGCGGTCGGGCTGCCGGACTGAGCGATCAACGGAGCGCTCAGCAGCAGGGTAAGAGAGAGGAATGCAGTCGATAAGAGATTTCGTTGAATCCAGTATTGGGAGATTCTGGCTTTGAACACGTTTACTTGGCTTCCCTTCATGCGTTAGTTATGCGTGCGGTGATATTGCGAGGAGGCGATCGCCTGCGCAAGGCTTCCTCGCGGTGCTCAAACGGCACCTTGTGTGGAGAGCTTCATGACCCTGTTGATTGCTCCTGGCTGTGAGCGCACCCTCAAACTCAGAACAAAGGAAGGGCGACACCGGCTCGGCGTTGGAATATGTCAGGCCATATGTCGTGAGGCAGAGACATCCTGACAGCTGTTGTTGCGCTATTTTGTGAATGTCGAGTAACGGGAATATTAATCCGACGACTATTTGTGTAAATCCCGCTGCAATGACAGCTTCGTCATCACCATTTCACCCCTATATGGTGCGGGCGCGGATGTGCACAATCTCATGCTGCATGTGCGTGACGATCGAATTCGAGACGTGACCGCTGCTAAGCGGCGCAACTCCCGAGCCATGGCTGGGATGAACCAAACGGTCGGTCATGGTTCACGACGAAATGAAGATCCTTCTTGCCGCCAGCAGTGTTTCCGTTTGGCTGGGACATACGCTCGAAATACGGTTGGCTCCTGCAAATGTATGGTCCGCCGCAGGACTGCAAGGAAAAAGTTTGATCGAGAGACAAGTCTGCGCAAATGTATACGGCCTTTGGGTGGAGACTGGTTCTCCTGGCCAGGATGAGATGCGCGCGTGTCCGTCCTTCAAAGTCGGTCGGTCGTTGAAGACCATTTCCGGGACCAGGCTGCAGACACGCCGTTGTGACTGTTCTTTCGTCCTTGCTACTCCGTGCAGACTTCGGTGGGAAACGTTCGTCGTCGTGGTGGTGCGGGAAAGTGGGAGCGCGCAGCGCTTCCTAGCCGAAGGCGTCTTTTCCGCACCGTTATGCGGGAACCGCTGTTGGCCTGTAGTCGTAGTCGCTGGACAGTACTGCCCATTCAATGCGTGCGAGCTTGTTCGCCATGGCAACCACGACAACGTTCTTGGGTGCTCGGGAGTCGAGTGCGTCGAGCCAGGCTCCGACGGGCGCCCGGTCGCGTTTGATCCTCAACACAGCAGCGCGTGCATCGTGGATCTGGATCTTGCGCAGGTAGACGTTGCCGCGCTTACTGATGCCGAACAGCTTCGCCTTGCCTCCGGTCGAGTACTGACGTGGCACGATGCCGAGCCAGGCTGCGAACTCTCGACCCTTGTGAAAGACCGCACCGTTGCCGACGGCGGCTACAGTGGCTGTCGCTACAACTGGCTCGATCCCGGGAATCTGGCGGATACGGACGCAACTCGCATCCGCATCAGCGATCTTTTCCAGATCATTCGTGAGCGCTGTGATCTGTTGTTCCACCAGCTTCCACTCGTCCCACAGCACGCTGATCAGGTTGCACATCTGTGGTGTCAGGTCGGCGTCTGCGTTCTCCAGGACATCCGTTATCGCAGTTCGTAGCTTCGCTGGCGTCTTGGCAAACCCCATCCCGCGCTCCAACAGAAAGGCACGCAGCGGGTTGATCACGGCTGTACGCCTGGAGATCAGCCGATCTCGAACTCTGTGGATCGCCTGAAGGTCCAGCTGGGCATCGGTCTTGATGAGAACGAAGCGCATGTTCTTGCGCTCGAGCGCCTCGGCAATGGCCTCGGCATCAAGGAAGTCGTTCTTGTTCGACTTCACGAAGGGCTTCGCGAACTGAGCTGGAATCAACTTCACCTCATGGCCTTGTGCTCGCAGCGTTCGGCCGAGGAAATGAGCACCGCAACATGCCTCCAGGCCGATCAGGGATGTCTGCAGGTTCGCTGTGAACGTAATCAGCTGCTTCTGAGTTAACTTCTTCCGCACCAGCACCTTGCCCGCCGCGCCCAGCGCCACGAGGTGAAACGTCGTCTTACCCAGATCGATGCCAACGGAATGAATTTGTATAGCGATGATCCTCCTTGTTAGAAGCTGCCACCACGATCCCTTACAGCGGCTGAGGAATCAAGCGGCGGACCATCTCATTAGTCGGGTTTTGTCTAAGTTCGATTTCGCTGGGATGCCTCAGCCGCAGGTGATGCTTTGCTTATAAACTTCTCCTATGGCAAATAATGGCGCCATTCCTGGGAATCCGCTCGATAAGCGGTTCCGCAACTCTCGGAAGCAAGGGATCGAGCGAGGTTCGGATGATGCCGCGCTCGATGAGGTTATCTCGGCTGTAGAACCCGCTCTTGGCGCAGGCGCGACAACTCGAGCGGAACAGGGCGCCATCGTACCTCATGGTTTCGCCACCCCCTCACTCACCAGACGTACTGATCCAGAGTTTGATCAAACAATGAAGATTGCTCGCAAGATTATGGATTGTCGGCGCGGCGCTCTGGAGAAGCTGGCGAAGTAAAGGCTCTCCGCCGCCGAATCCGCGAGACGAGTCCATTCTTGTCAATCAAGGCAGCGGCATAGGACGACTTCCACAGGATACTAGCCTTACGTTCTCCTATAGTCGGTGGCGGAGAACGAGCTTCCACGATGCGGGAGCGGCTAGCGGTGAAATTTGTGCTCTTTGCCACCGGCTATAGGATAGTACCGCGGCATCCTCCTGCGCATTTCGAGCTGATTGACCAGTTTCTGTGCCTTTTCCCAACTGCGCGTCTTCGCACTGCGCCGGATAAATTTTCCCGAGTCGGTGGTTCCCTGAATCCACTTGGGACATCTGCAACGCCGATAAGCGGGGTTCTTCTGTTCGCAAGGGGGGTAGTGACGCGCGTAGACGGACAGCATATGGGGCTTTCTACGGGAAGTGCGGGTCCCGCCCCACAGCAGGCCCTTGGCGGGCCCGTTGTACGTTTATTGTACGATTGCTTTGTTGTGCCTGTAAAGTATTGAAAATAAATGGTGGAGGCGGCGGGAGTCGAACCCGCGTCCGAAAAAACTGTCAACAGAGAGCCTTCATGCTTTTTCCGTTCGCATTTGTCTCGTAGAGAATGCTTGCAACGGACGAAGACGCATTCACCACCAGCCTGATTGATCTCGTCCTTGGCGTACAGGCGGAACCCCGCGGACCAGCCTACTGTGCGACGATCGGTACAAGCCCGTAGGCGAAGCTTGAGCGATCGGCTACTTAATTATTAAGCAGCAAGCGCGAATTGAGGTTCGGCACTTATAGTTTTGTGAGCGATTACGGGTGTTCACACCCCGACATGCCTCTCTGCCGCAAGCAATCCCGTCGAAGCCGTGACGCCCCCATTATTGAGGCTGGCACCAACAATGCATTGGGCACTCAAAGAACTCGTACCAGTATACTCCTCAGGGCACCAGGCCATACCTCCTTCGCAAAGTACTCTATTCAGATTAGTTAGCGGACGAAGTTTTGAGCACGAAACGGCGCATCTGGCCGATCCCGAGCCGGTAGCAGAACTGGATATGAGCGGCGTGTTGGGTCGCCCAGTTGCGTTGGCCATCGGCGTTACGGGATATTGGCGCGAGGCTATTGCATCTATGCGATTGTGTAGAACACTGATTGACGACCCCTGGAGCAGCGGGACGTCTGGCTTGCTAAGGGCAAGTGACGTTGACGGCGGACTTTCCGGTCAACGGAGTTTGGCGGGGAAGAGAGATTGCAGAAATTGGTGTAACTATTTTATTTGTAGCACTTAGTTTCGATCAAACGGTCGCTCCGCAAAAAAAAAGGCGGCACGAACGGTAGTTTGTTCGTGCCGGGAGGCCAGTGACGCAACTTGCTCTCGAGGTTTTGGCAGCACTCGAGGAAACCTTCGCGAGATATGCTCTTTGGGAGAAATCTACGCTAAAAAGAATATAGCACATGTCCGACCCTGGCTGTCTAGCCCTATTATCGCTTTCCTGGACTCTTTTTATCGATGTCTCGGGCCAAAGCGATATCGCGTGGGGTAATGCCGCCGGCGTCGTGGGTTACCAGTGCCAGGCGGACCTTGTTGTAACGGATATCGATATCGGGGTGGTGTCCGGCGCTCTCAGCAAGGTCGGCCACATGGTTTACAAAGTTCATGGCCTCCTTGAAATCCTGGAAGGTCACAATCCGGATCAGTTCGCCTTGCTCCAAATGCCAGTTGTGAAGAGACTTAAGGGAGATTTGAATTTGAGTTTCGTCCAATTTGTCCGGCATGTTCTGCCTCCTGGGTGAAGTCGCTATGGGCGGGTCGCTTATTCTAGTCACATTTCTTCGATGGGGCGTTTTTCCTTGCGGATACCCAGCCGGGCTTGGTTGTTTGGCGACTGCGACCCAAGGCAAGGGCATCGGATGGAACGTCCTCTGTGATGCAGGAGGCGGCTGCGATGTAGGATTCGTCGCCGATGGCTATGGGGGCTACCAAGGTGGAGTTGGAGCCGATAAAGCTATTGTTTCCAATAGTTGTGGGGTGCTTGTTTGTGCCGTCGTAGTTGCAGGTGATGGTGCCGGCACCTATGTTCACGCCGGAGCCTATGGTGCTATCTCCAAGATAAGAAAGGTGGTTAGCCTTGGTTCCGCGGCCAATCTTTACCTTTTTTGTTTCTACGAAGTTGCCGATGTGGGCTTCTTCTCCGATTTCGCTTTCGGGACGGAGATGGGCGTAAGGTCCTAATTTTGCACCACTTGCGATGGTGGACTGGGAGATGATGCAGCCATTGCGAAGGAGCACGTTGTCGCCGATTTGGGTGTCTATAACCACGGTATAGGACGCAAATCGACAGTTATAGCCCACTTTCGTGTTACCCAAAATCTGAACGTAAGGTTCGATGATAGTGTCGGGGTCGATTTCGACCTGAGCGTCGATGACGCAAGTTTCGGGACGGAAGATGGTGACGCCCTGGGCCATGAGGCGGCGGGCGGTGGCGAGGCGCATGGCTGCGTCGAGGTGCATCATTTCTTCGATGGTGTTGGCGCCGAGGACCTGGTCGACGGAGCCGGAGGTTTTGAATGCGACGACGCGTTGCTTGTCGGCGACGAGGAGGGCGGCTACGTCGGTGAGGTAGAACTCGCCGTGGGCGTTGTTCGTGGAGAGGGAATCGAGGTGGCTGAAGAGGGGGGGGGTCTGGAAGCAATAGATGCCGGAGTTGATTTCGGGAGCGTTGAGCTGATCGGGCTTGAGGGATTTTTGCTCGACGATCGCGGTGACGTCGGGTGACGCGTCTGAGGAACGGAGGACGCGGCCGTAGCCGGTGGGGTCTGGCGGGACAGTGGTGAGGATGGTCATGGCGGCGCGCTCGGCGAGGTGGAAGGCGCAGAGCTCTTCGAGGGTGGAGGGCTTGATGAGGGGCACGTCGCCGGAGAGGACGAGGAGATTTCCTGGCGGGGTGATACCGGTGGCAGCGAAGTGGGCCTTGAGTTGTTGAAGGGCGTGGCCGGTGCCGCGCTGCTCGGCCTGGAGGACGAACTTAACACCGGTTGCAGCGACGGCGTTGCGGACCTGGTCGGCTTCGTGGCCGATGATGCAAAAGATCTGGTCGGCGGGTGCTATGGTTTTGGCGGCGGCGATGACGTGGAGCAAAAGGGACTGGCCGCCGATTTCGTGAAGGACTTTAGGGCGGCGGGACTTGAGGCGGGTGCCTTTGCCTGCGGCCATGATGGCGATTCCGAAGGATGAAGTTTCCATACGGTGATTATCGTCTCATGGGCGCAGGTCGGATTTGAACAGGCGGAGGCATTCGGCTGGTCGGTCCCGTTGGTCGCGGCAGAAATCTTGGTGCCGACGGACGGGAAGCGCACGCGAAGCAGTAAGAAGGCGTGCGAACGCCCGCTCCACGTGGAGTGTGCCCGTCCGGCAGGACATACTTAATGCGCCGATCCGCCTTGTTCTGCTGCGCGAAGTTTCTCCAGGTCGCGTTGCCCATCGAGGTAAGCTTGTGCGCCGCGGTGCATCAATTCGAGGTAATCAAGAGTCTCGGTGCGGCGGACGCGCTCCTCGAGAAGAAGGCCGAGGTATTCGTCAAGCTGTACCGGCGTGATGTGAGAGAAGTCGAAGGGACCGGACGGATAGTCTGTCTGGAAGCGCTGCTCGAAGGCGATGCGTTTGGTGGTGGCCTCCTGGGCGCGGTCCTTGAGGGCTTCCGATTTAATGACAGCGACTTCGGCGTCGCCGGTACTGTTGATCTCATCCTCGGTAAGCAAATGAATGAGGCCGCTGGACTTGGCTGCGGCGAGGTTTCCGAGCCGGATGGTCTCGATGGGGAATGCGGGACGATACGCCGGCGGAGGCAGAGGGTGATGGAGCGAGATCGCCTCCCGAACCTGTTGTATGCGAGCGGTGAGATCTTCGACCTGCCGGGTGTTGGCTTCCCGGTTTTGATCCACGTCGCGAAGATAGAGCCGCGCATCGGTGTTGGCCGCCCTGCGCAGCTCGGTGCGCTGATGGTTCTCGTGAACGAGCTCGACGGTTTGTTCGAGGCCGATCGCGATGAGAATGCCGACCGCGATGGTACCGATGTGAATGAAGAAGTCCTTCCACGTGTGGTCGGATGTTTGCGGCGGGTGAATGTCGATCATGGAGCGTTCTCCGAGGAATGGAAGGTCAGGGTTGGCGGGACGCGATGTTGGCGCGCCGGATGTCGTCTGCCATGTCAGCGCGCGACTGGACGTCGCGAAGGACACTGATGGAAGCACCCTTCCACCAGGCAATCCAGATCCTCTCCTGTTCGAACTCCACGAGGTGATTGTCGAAGATGGCTTCGGCGTCGTCGCGCTGGGCGAGGGTGAGGTGAACGGTCGCTCCGGTGTTCAGGGGGTATCCGGTGCGATCGCCGAAGCTCTTCACGCGCTGGAAGGCGGTAGTGGCGGGCTGGACCACGTCGTTCCAATGCGCGCCTTCGGTATCGACGCGGTCGAAGATTTCGGCGAGGTTTTCCGGCAGGAGTTCGACCTTCCCGCTGGTTTTTGCGACGGCCCAGACCGCGCGGGATGGCGACTGGAGGTTGTCCTGCGCAGGTGGTTGAGGCATGGTGACGGTGATATATCCGCCGTGCGGCTGGGCGTTGCGCAGGGCTGCAAGCGAGGCTTTCTCCCAGGCAATCTCGTGGCGAGCTACCTCGAGATCGAAATCGAAGACTTTCAGGTTGTCGGCACACTCGCGATGGAAACCTTGGATCAGGGCCTGGCGCTCGTGGCGGTGATGGAGGTACTCGACGCTCTGCTCGAGGCCGATGGCGATGAGGATGCCGAGGATGACGATGAGGAGGTGGACGAAGAATTCGCGGCGCGTCATGGGCGCGTGCTGCGGCGGATGGATGTCGATCATGGCTGGAGGTTCCGTTCTGCCGTCTCTTGCGTGGCCATGGCGCCTGAACCCGCGGAGATGTCGATGGAAACGATGATGAAAATCAGCATTGCAAGATAGATTGCAATGGCCGCTGGTAAATAGACGAACGTAAGCGCGCAGAAAACCGCCGCTTGCAGGGTCCCGATGGCAGCCACGCGGTTACGTTTGCGGCTCCATTCCTTCCAGCCGGGGTCGCCACCATGAATCTTCGATGCGGACCACCTGAACCAGGTCATGCCAGTCATCGCATTCCAGGCAATGACTTGATACACGATATAGGCAGTCGGATCATGCGGGTGTTCGACGATGGAGCGAAGCGTCCAGGGAAGCAGGCTGGAGAAGAAAAGAGCGCCTCCATTGAACCAAAACATTGCCCGATTGATCTCCCGCACGCGGCAGAACACGTGATGATGATGGAGCCAGATCACCAGCAGGAGCGCAAATGTTGCTGAATAGCCGCCCAGGCGAGGCAGCAGTTGCCACCAGCCCTGCCACCCGGGAGTTTCGGGCGTTCGCAAATCCAGTACCATCAGCGTGATGATGATTGCGTAGACTGCATCGCTGAACAGGGTTAGCCGGTGCTTCATTCCTCTCCCGGTTTCCCGGAGCATAGGTCCAGGAAAACAACTGCGCGGCCCGGAATCTCTACTTCAATAACGGCCCGGCGGTGACCTGCTCGCTAACCGGGGATTGCATGTACGACAGTTTTCATTGGCAGCGTAAACCCGAAGAGGTTGGCAGATGTCTAGCAGACGCATCGTCAGCAATCTACAGAAATCTTTCACCTGGCGAGGACAGGCGAATGCGGGGTCAGGGTTTGGTGATGTCGATGGTGTTGTCGTCGGGGATCCGGTCAATGAGCTTGTTGATGGGATCGATGCCGGCGCGGGTGGGGAGTTGATCGACTACGATCTCGAAGGTGTTGTTCTCCTGCGTGATCTTTTCCTTCTTGAGATAGAGGGCTTTCTCGTGGTCCTTCTTGCCGGAGAAGACACCGATGTCAATGTAGTCGGCGAGAGGCATGGGGGTTTCGTTGCCGGAGCCGTCTGACTTGAATTTCTTCGCCTGCACGGTGAGGGTTACTTTGTACTTCTTGTCGGGAGTCTGGACGTAGGTGGCGGTGAGGGCCTTGTTGTCGTAGAGGACGATGTTCTCGAAGGCGTCGGTGATGTAGTACTGGTACTCGGGCGGGGTTTGGGCACGGAGAGCAGCGACGAGCTGGCGCGTGTCGGGGTAAGGCTCGTCCTGGTTGTCGCTGGCGTTGGCGTAGCGATATTGCATGAGGAAGTTGTGCAGAGCGAGGTTAACTTTGTCTTCGCCGATGAAGTCGGCGAGGCCGTACATGACGAGCGAGCCCTTCTGATACCAAACGTAGGACTCACGCTGGACTAGGACGATGGGTGTCTCTTTGTGGGCTTCGCCGGCGCGGCCGCGGAGGTAGCCGTCGAGCTCATGCTTGAGGAACTTGTGCATCTGATCGTCGCCATACTTGTGTTCGGCGATGCGGAGGGCGGAGTACTCGGCTAGGGATTCCGACATCATGTTGGAGCCGGCGACGGCGCCGCCGATGAGCTGATGACCCCACCACTGGTGGGCGAGCTCGTGTGCGGTGACGAAGTAGGTGCGGTCGATGTCTTCCTGAGGATTGACGACGCGACCGAGGAAGCCGGGCTCAGTGTAGGGAACCGTGTTGGGGAAGGACTGGGCGAAGTTGCGGTAGCGTGGGTACTCCATAACGCGGAATTGTTTGAATTGGAAGGGACTGTAGTTCTTCTCGTAGTAGGCGAGGCCTGCTTTTGCGGAGGCGATCATGTCATCGACGTCGTAGGGGTGGTGCGGATCGTAGTAGACCTCGATGTTGATGGGGCCGTTGACGCCCTGATAGACGTCACGCTTGACGTCGTAGCGGGCGGAGACGTAGGCGAAGAAGTCGAGGATCTTGACGTCGCCCATGCTGTAGGCGAAGTAGTGGCGGCCGTTCTGGTGCCAGTCGCGCTGGAGGTAGCCGGGAGCGATGGCGACCTGCGGTTTGCCTTCGGAGTCGTGGTCGGAGGTGCTGACGACGGTGCTGTAGGTGATCCAGTCGGAGTCCTTGGTGAAGAGGTTGGTGCGGGAGCCGAGGGGGTCGCCGCGCTGCGGGAGATCCTGAACGGGGCCGAGATGCTCTTCGCGGCGGCGGCGCGGGTCGGTTAGCTCGAAGCCGGTGTCGTAGCCGATGGTCGGAAAGTAGCCGCTGTCAAAGAAGGTGCCGGAGTAAGCGAGCTCGGGGCGCTCGCCGCCGTCGCGGAAGCCGCGCGAGGTATAGCCGACGTTGAAGTTCATGTTGAGCTTGTCGCCGGGGGCGAGCGGCTGGTCGAGCGCGTAGATGGTGTAGAGATCTCGCTTGGTGGTGGAGACCTTGTGGAAGGGGCGATCGAACTGAACGTTGGAGACGGACTGTTGGGTGTCGACGATGTGGATCTGTGAGATGGGATTAGGGGTCTTGTTCTGGAGGACGAAGTGGCCGGTGCCGGAGAAGGAGCGGCGCTCGGGGAAGATATCGACGTTGGCGTCGACGGCGATGATCTTGGGTTGCGGGAGGTACTGATACTTCTTGAAGTCGCGCTCGTACTGGGCCTTGATGTCCCGCTGTTGGGGAGCGCTGAGGAATTCGTTGAGGACGTGGGTGTTGTAGAAGTACCAGACGCCGCTGCCGATGGCGATGAGGATGAGGAGGATGCCGGCGGGGACGAGGCGTGGGGCGCGATGGCGGAAGTGGCGCAGGCGCGACGCGAAGCCGTCGTCTGTGCCACGCACGGCCAGGCCGATGGAGATGACGCCGAGGATGGCTGCAATCGAGAGCCAGTAGGTGATGGACCAGAAGAGGCCAGGAACGAAGTGGCCGTAGCCATTCATGTCCGAGTAGATGTAGTTGGGAGTGTTGCCGAAGAGGTAGAGGGTGTTCTCCCAACCGTGCGCTTGGAGCACCGCCAGCAGGACGAAGCTGCCGATGACGATGGCGTGGCCGATGAACTTGTTCTTGAGGACGGTCTGGAGGAAGAGAGCGAGCAGGGTGTAGATGAGGACTTGCGGGAAGACGACGATGTAAAGCTCTTTGAAGTATTGGAGGAGCTCGAAGTGAAAGTAGCCGGAGAAGGTTTGCGAGAGGATGCCGCAGAACATGACGACGGTCAGGAGGATGATCTCGACGACGCCGAGGGCGGCGAGTTTGGATAACCAGTCAGTGGATTCGCGCATGGGGAGCGCGTCGTGGATGCCATCGAAGTGGGTATCGCGCTCGCGCCACACGAGCTCGCCAGAGTAGAGGGTGGCGACGACGATGAGGAAGACGAAGGAGTTGCCGCGGACGGCGTCGAGCATGAGGAAGGTGACGGGGTAGAGGGTGGCGTCGTCGACGTGACCGGCGAAGTGGCCCTGAAGCAGGGCGTACATCACCATGATGGCGAAGATTGCCCAGAAGGGGAGCTCGGTGAAGATGTTCTTGATGCGTATGCGCGTGAGGGAGACGAACTGCTCGAAGGTGGTGGTGAGGTTGAAGATTTGGTGGATTACGGGAAGACGCTTGGCGACAAGGGAACGGACGGCTTTGGCGTCTGCGGCATCATTCTCGCGTTCGCGGGCGGCGCGGCGGCCCTGCGAGACGGAGGTGAGGGTCTCGACTGAGAGGGGGAAGAGCGTGTAGACGACGATGAGGCTGAGGATGCCGACGCCTATCCACACGAGGCGGTTGTAGAGGAAGACGCCGGAGAGGTGGAACTGCAGGGTGTTCTGTTCGGCGGGCGTCCAGTAGCGGGCGATGGAGTCGACCAGGCGCATGCCGACGGGATCGAAGATGGCAGACCAGAAATGCTCGAGGGAGCGCCTGGCACTGAAGATGACATTGATGACGAGATAGACGACGAAGAACGCGACGCCTTGCAGGTACACGACGAAGAGCTTGCGGGTGAGCGCGGCGATCGTGAAGAAGATTGAGCCGAGAAAGAAGATCTGGACGACGGTGATGACGAAGAAGGCGTGCAGGTACCAGTGGAAGGCGTGGGGCGCGATGCGAGCGTGGTCGGCCCAAGGGGCGACGGTTCCTGCAGCTTCGCCGAGGACGAGTCCGAAGAAAATACATACGGTCGCAATGAACGAGCCAGCCCAACGGCCGCCGAGGTAGGCGAACTTGGTGATGGGCTTGGTGAAGATGATCTGGTAGGTGTCGCGCTGAAAGTCGCGAAGGATGGAGGTGCCGAAGATGGCGGCGATGATGATGCAGCCGAAGAAGGTGAAGATGAAGTAATCGAGGCTGGTGGCGAAGGGACCGTTGAGCAGGACTTTGTCGTTGCCGGTGTTGACGAAGTCGTCGACGGCGATGGACATGAAGGCGAGGGAGGAGAAGAGCGCGAAGTAAACGTAGGTAGAGACGCTCTTTGCGCGGAGTTTGAGCTCGAATGTAAAGAATTCCCAGAACTGTGCCATGTAAACCCTTCCGTTTCGCTAAAGCTGTGAGTGTGTTTGCCGGTTCGTCGGGCTAGTTCACTGGGGCAGCGTTGGCGGCATGGTTGGTTAGGTTGAGGAAGTAGACGTCCTCGAGGCCGGAGTCGACGGGCTTGAAGTCTGCGCCGGGATTGGCGTCGGCGTAGATGCGGACTTCATGGAGGCCACCGACGAGGTGGGTCGAGATCACGTTGAAGGAAGCTTCGAGGGCTCGGAGCTCGTCGTCGGTGGAGACGACCTTGGAGAAGATCTTGCCGTTGAGCGCATCGAGTGCTGCGGCGGGTGAGCCTTCGAGGAGGACTTCGCCGCTGGCGATGATGGCCATGCGGGGGCAGAGCTCGCGGACGTCGTCAACGATGTGGGTGGAGAGGATGACGGTGACGTTGGAGCCGATGGAGCTGAGGAGGTTGAGGAAGCGGTTGCGCTCGGCAGGGTCGAGGCCGGCGGTCGGCTCGTCGACGATGATGAGCTTGGGGTTGGCGAGCAGGGCCTGGGCGATGCCGAAGCGCTGCTTCATGCCGCCGGAGTAGGTGCTGAGGGACTTCTTGCGGGCGGCCCAGAGGTTGGTCTGGTTGAGCAGGGCATCGACCATCTGGCTGCGCTCGGTCTTGTTGGAGATACCCTTCATGATGGCGAGGTGGTGGAGCATGTCGAGCGCGGACATTTTGGGGTAGACGCCGAACTCCTGGGGGAGATAGCCGAGGACTTTGCGGACAGCGTTCTTATCCTTGAGGACGTCGATGCCATCGAGCGTGACGGTGCCGGAGTCGGGATCCTGAAGGGTGGCGACGGTGCGCATGAGCGAGGACTTGCCGGCGCCGTTGGGGCCGAGGAGTCCGAACATTTCGTTGCCAATCGTGAGGGAGAGATTCTTGAGTGCTTTGACGCCGTTTGGGTAGGTCTTGGATAGACCTGAGATAGTGAGTGCCACGCGCGGGTGCCCTCCGATGCGTATAGAAACTGAATGATTGCAGTAGCCGGACTATATCACGGCGAGCGCGCTCGGAGGGCGTTTTAGGCCTGGCAGAGGGAGAGGATGGTGGGGCCGAAGGTGTCGAGCTTTTCCGGGGCGACGCCGCGGACGTTGCGCAGGTGCTCGAGGCTGGTGGGCGCGGCGAGCGTGATGTTGCGCAGGACAGTGTCGGAGAAGATGAAGAAGCTCGGAAGGCCAGCGGTTTTGGCGGCCTCGCGACGCCAGTCTTTGAGGCGGGATTCGAGGGCTAGCTGCGCGGGAGTGAGTTCGGGCGCTGGTGGAGGCGGGGGTTGGCGCTTGTTGGGGTGGACTGCTGAGGTTTGCTGAGGTGGAACTGCAGGCCTCCCCGCTGCCTCTCGGCTGCGCTCAGGGTTCGGTCGAGATGATAAGGACATTTGCTGCGGTTTAACTGACTGCGGACGTGGGCTTGGTTGAGGTGGCTGCGATTTTGAGGGTGAGGTCGGCGTTGTCAGGTTGCCGCGGCAGATGGCGATTAGGTCTGCGCCGTAGCGGTCTACTTTGGTTGGGCCCATGCCGGAGATTGCGTGGAGGGCGCTTAGGTTCTGCGGGGCGGTGTTGGCGATGGCGCGAAGGACAGCGTCGCCCAGGATCATGAAGGCTGGGGTTTTGGTGGGACGCGCGACTTCGGTGCGCCAGTTGCGGAGCTGGGTGAAGAGCTGCTCGGCAGCTGGGCTGAGGACGCTCGAATCGTGCGAAGCGACCTTCGCTGAGGATGAAGGTCTCGGCGAACTTGAGGAGCCCGACTTGGTGCGGGAGCGCTTTCCGGGTGCTGCGGAGAGGTTGGTGCGGAGCCAGACGGTGTCTAGTGTGGCGTCGTCGGGAGTGCGGCCTTCGTGGGTGATGGCCGCTTTTCCATCCCAAGTAATTGTTGCTTTTTTATAGGTTATGTCCTTGCCTTCGGGGCTGCGGAAGGTGTCGTTGGTTAGGGTGATGAGGGCGGCGCGGGCGAGGCCGTCGAGTAGGGTGTCGAAGTCTTTCCTATCCTTCATGAGGTGGAGATCGGTGAAGAGTTTGCCGGTTGAGGTGCTGCGGTGTTCGAGAGCGGAGAGGATCTCGCGGAGCCACTCGCGTTCCTGCGCAGTGGGTTGATGCGCGGACTGCGCGGAGTTGGCGTCTCCGGGATTGCAGATGTCGCAGAGGCCGCAGGTTGTGGCTTTGTCGCTGGTGTCGCCGAAGTGCTGGACCAAGGAGTGCATGCGGCAGTCGGTGGATTCGGCGAAGGCGATCATGCGGTCGATCTGGGCGCGGCGAACGGCTACTTGCGTCTCGTAGGCTGATTGCCAGGACGACGAGGGTCGGGTAGACGAGGGTTCAGGGTTCAGGGCCCAGGGCTCAGAAGACGGTGAAGCGAGACGAACGTCGCCGTTCATGTCCATTAGCGCTACGCCGGCGACGAGGAGCTTCTCTATCGTGCGGTCGAGGGTTTCGCGGTCGATGGGAGTTCGCTTCTTCAGGATTGCGTTGTGGAGGACGTCGACTGGCGCGAAGTCTGGTGGGAGGCAGATGGCTACGCGCTCCAGGTCGCTGGTTGGCGGGTAATTTTTTTCGAGGAAGAACTCTTGTAGTCGGCGATCGGCGAAGCCGTGGAGGAGGATGGTGCGTGACGGTAGGCCATCGCGGCCGGCGCGGCCTATCTCCTGGTAGTAGGCTTCGACCGATCCGGGTAAGGCTACGTGGATTACGGTGCGAACGTCGGCCTTGTCTACTCCCATGCCGAAGGCTACGGTTGCTACGACTACGTCCAGCTTGCCGGAGAGAAAGGCTCGCTGGACGCGGTCGCGGGTTGTTGGGTCGAGGCCTGCGTGGTAGGCCGCGGTTGGGAAGTGCTTGTGGAGCGTGGTCGCGAACTCTTCGGCCTGCTTGCGGGAGCCGGCGTAGATGATGGCGGGGCGCGCGTCGGGTTGCTTGAGGATGTTGAGCGCGAAATCTGGGCGTTGGGGCTTCGATAGCTCGATGGCCTGGATGGCGAGGTTGTGGCGGCGGAAGCCGGTGATGAAGATGGCTGGCTGCTGGAGGTCGAGTTGGACGGCGATGTCGCGCTGGACGGTGGGCGTCGCGGTCGCGGTCAGGGCGATGATCGGCGCTGGACGGAGGGCTGGGAGGTACTGGCCCAGGGTTCGGTAGTCGGGGCGGAAGTCGTGGCCCCAGGCGCTGATGCAGTGGGCTTCGTCGATGGCTACGAGGACCGGTTTGCGTTTGGCGAGCATCTCGGGGAAGCCGGGGACGCGGAGTCGCTCGGGTGCGATGAAGAGAAAGTCTAAGTCGCCGGCGAGGTAGTCGCGGCAGGCCTGGCGGGCGTCGTCGCGGGAGAGGCCGGAGTGGACTCGGGCGACGCGGAGGCCGAGGGTGGAGAGCTTGGCGGCCTGGTCGTCCATGAGGGCGATGAGCGGGGAGATGACGAGCGCCGTGCCGCCGCGGGCTAGCGCAGGGAGCTGGTAGCAGAGGCTCTTGCCAGCTCCGGTGGGCATGACGAGGAGGACGTCGCGGCCGGCGGCGGCGGCTTCGCAGACCACTTGCTGGTGGGCACGGAAGTCGCGGTGACCGAAGACGCGGTGGAGGAGCTCGGAGAGGGTCTCAGTGGATTGGAGCGTGGGCATTGCTGGTTTATCTTCGCATATTGTTTGCCTGGCGTCGGTGGAAGTTGGCACAGGTGGGTCGGGGTGTACCCCCTCCCCTGTCGGGAGTGATTTTTGGTTGTAAGTGATAGATACGATGTGGGTTAAGGGGCAAAGTATCCCCCGGCGCAGGAGCGTTTTTTGGGTGTAAGTCGCTCTATTCAGACGGGTTATGGGGCAAAGTATCCCCCATCTAAAGGGGTTACCGGTGTTCGCGGTCGGGGGCCTTCTGCCCCCTTGGGTATATGTCGGGCCGTTGGCCCTTGAGGCGTGGGCCTGCCCTACCCAGGCCTTCGGCCTAGGCTGTGATGTGTCGGGCCGTTGGCCCTGGGTGGTTGTGTGGGCGTTTCTGCAGGGCTTCGCCCTGGGCTGGTAGATGTCGGGCCTTTTGCCCTGGGTACCCCCCCTCCCCCCTGCTTTCACTTTCTGGAACTAAGTGGTTTGGAATGATGCGGTTGGAGCGTGAGGTTGCTTTCAAACGGCTCATTCTGAGGGGGTTACGCGTATGATCTTCTCTCCGTTGGGGTTAGGGGCTTAAATGTGAACGCTGCAGCGGCGGTTGCCGGTGCAGCTGGTTAGGATCTGGGCTCTGGTTTAAGTGTAGCAAGTTGGGTGGGGTAAGTATGCCAAGTTGGTTGGAGAGAAATCGGCAATGGAGGCGCGGGCTTTGTGGATTTGGAGGAGTGGTGGGGGGTTGACATGGGGATTTTGGGGTGTTTTTGAGGGGTCGGGCGGGAGATTTATTTTTGCCGTGCGCGGATGGCGGGTTTGTGTCGTGGGGATCGTTCCGTCCCACTCATGACGATGAAGCTGTCATGAATGGGGCACCCGGTGTGAGGGGGGTTGGAGAGGGGCGGGAGCGGTCGCGCTTTGCGCGATGCCCACATCTCAGAATCGAGATATGGGGCACCCGGGTTCTGGGATAGATGAGGCCGCGATGCATGGGGCACCGGGCTAGGGTTTGGGGGAACGCCTTTGGACGTTCACACTTTGGGCTTGCCTTTCCAGGCTCCTACGATGGCGCCCATGAGGATGAGGTCGAAGAGGCAGTAGCCGGCGTTGATGGCGTAGAGGGAGAGAGGGCGGATTTCGAAGATGTAGTTTTTGGCGAAGGTGGTGGCGATGAAGCCTAGCCAGAGGACGGCCGCTACTTTGATTCCGCGCAGAAAGGTCTGTTCGCCCGAGGCCTGGATGCAGAGGGAGAGGACGGCTGCGGTGACGAAGGAACAGAGCAGGGCGACGGCGTATTGGATGGGGGGCGTGATGTGGGGTTGGCTCATGAGCCAGGCCATGGTGCGGTCGATGCCGGCGAGCCAGGGCTTGAGGAAGAAGCTGAACCAGCCGGCTTCGAAGAGGAAGGAGGCTAGCATTGCGACGACGAGGGCCGGCCAGTGAAGACGGATGGGACGCATGGAGACCTCCGGTAGTTTGCGCCTTTGTATCACTGTGGCGGGGCGGTGGGAAGGGAAATGATTGCGGGTAGCGGGGCCGCGGAGATTTTTTCGTCGATGGGGAGACTTGGAGTGTGGGTGGTTCGTCTATGCTCGTACCACCGGGAATTCATATTGATAGAGGCGAAGCAGCTGGCGGCTGGTTTGCTTTGGAGGAAGACCTTGAACGCTTCGGCAGGAAGTTTTGTTTCGGATCGGCAGTTTCGCGTGGCGCGTCACTGGATGGCGGTTTCGGCGTTGATGTTGACGGTGACGATGGCGCTGGGGCAGGAGACGCGCACGCCTCGGCGACCGGGAGAGCCTGCGGCCGAGAGTTCTGCGGCGACGGAGCCGGATGCGAAGGATGCGAAGAAGGATGGCGCGCTGCCGATTCCGGCGGAGACGAAGGTTGAGACGAAGCATGACTGGACGGCGGGGTCGCGGGCGGTGCACTACACGGCTACGGCCGGGACGCTGCAGATCAAGGATGATGAGGACAAGGTGATCGGCGTGATGTTTTACGTGGCGTACACCGAGGATGGTGTGGCGCCGGGGACGCGGCCGGTGACGTTCTTGTATAACGGCGGGCCGGGGTCGGCTAGCTTGTGGCTGCACATGGGGTCGGTGGGGCCGGTGCGGGTGGTGACGGAGAGCCCGAAGGCAACGGGGCCGGCGCCGTTTGGCGTGGTGCCGAATCAGTACAGCTTGTTGGATAAGACGGATTTGGTTTTCATTGATGCGCCGCTGACGGGGTTTTCGCGGCTGGCGGGTAAGGGGACGGTGAAGGACTTTGCGGGCGTCGACCAGGATGTGAAGGCGTTTGAGAAGTTTATTACGCGGTATATCACGATTAATAATCGGTGGAACTCGCCGAAGTTTTTGTTTGGCGAGAGCTATGGGACGCCGCGGTCGGCGGCGTTGGTGGCGGCGCTGAATAATGATGGGATCCAGTTCAATGGGGTGGTGCTGCTGTCGTCGATTTTGAATTATGCGGTGCGCGATCCGGGGTATGACACGGATGCGAAGACGTATCTGCCGAGCTATGCGGCGATTGCGTGGTACTACAACAAGGTGCCGCATACGGGGACGATGAAGGAGTTTGTGCAGAAGGCGCGGGAGTTTTCGCGGGGGCCTTACTCGGCGGCGCTGGAGCAGGGCGATGCGTTGCCGGCGGCGGAGTTCGATTCGATCGCGCAGCAGGTGGCGGCGTTTACGGGGCTGAGTGTGCAGTATGTGAAGGATGCGAAGCTGCGGGTGTCGGCTACACGGTTTCGGAAAGAGTTGCTGCGCGGAGATGATCAGATCCTGGGGCGGTATGACGCTCGGTTTGAGGCGTTTGATGTGGATGCGGCGGGAGAGAATCCGGGGTTCGATCCTTCGGATACGGGGATCTCAGGGGTGTTCGTTGGGGCGTTCCATAACTATCTGCAGAACGAGCTGAAGTATACGGATTCGGACACGTATTACTTGTCAGGGCCGGGGATTAATCAGAACTGGGACTGGAAGCATCGGCCGTCGGGTGTGGGCGGGTTTGGCGGCGGGCGCGGGGAGCAGTTGCAGCCGGATACGGTGATTGATTTGGGGGATGCGATGCGGAAGAATCCGCATTTGAAGGTGTTTTCGGCGAATGGTTGGTTTGATCTGGCTACGCCGTTCTTCGGGACTGAGCATGATATCGCGCAGATGATGTTGCCGCCGGCGATCGCGGGCAATGTGTCGTTTGGATATTATCCGGCGGGGCACATGGTGTATCTGAATGTGGATGCGCTGAAGGAGATGCATGCGGATTTGGAGGGGTGGTATCCGACGGCGGTGAAGTAGGGGAGGCGTTGTCCGTTGTCCGGTGCCCGTTCTCCGTTGGAGGCGGTTGGGGCGGGCATTCAGCCCTTGGTTTCGTTACTTGCATGGACCTGGTCGCGCCGTTGGCGCTGAAGGCTGGGCTGCGGTGCTGATGGGTTGGCCGGTGGCGCTGATGGCTTGGCCGGGTGGTGCTGAAGGCTGGGCGGGGTGGTGGTGGTGGATGGGCAATTAGACTGGTGGGATGAGTGATGAGTCGTTGAAGCATGAGGGGTCGTTGAATTCTTTGAGCCGGGCGGCTTCGGCTTATTTGCGGTCGGCGCAGCATCAGCCGATTGAGTGGAATGAGTGGGGGGCTGAGGCGTTCGAGAAGGCCAAGGCTGAGAATAAGCCGGTGCTGCTGGATATTGGGGCGGTGTGGTGTCACTGGTGTCATGTGATGGATCGCGAGAGCTATGAGAATCCGGCTACGGCTGAGGTGATCAATAAGAATTTTGTGGCGGTGAAGGTGGATCGGGATGAGCGGCCGGATGTGGATACGCGGTATCAGTCGGCGGTGGCTGCGATCAGTGGGCAAGGGGGATGGCCGCTGACGGCGTTCTTGACTCCGGATGGGAAGCCTTATTTTGGGGGGACGTATTTCCCTCCGGATGAGCGGTATGGGCGGCCTAGTTTTCAGCGGGTGCTGTTGACGATGGCGGAGGCGTTTGCGAATCGGCGGGATGAGGTGGAGGAGTCGGCTGGCAGCGTGATGCAGGCGATTGAGCACAACGAGAGTTTTTCCGGGAGGGCTGGGAATCCGGGCGAGCCGCTGCTGGAGAAGATGGTTGAGTCGATTGTGAAGCAGTTTGATGAGCGGAATGGCGGGTTTGGATCGCAGCCGAAGTTTCCGCATCCGGGGGCGCTGGATTTTCTGATTGATGAGGCGGGACGTGGTGGGGATGAGGCCGCGAAGGCGAAGCATGTGGCGGAGGTTACGCTGGAGAAGATGGCGGCGGGTGGGATTTATGACCAGCTGGCTGGTGGGTTCCATCGGTATTCCGTGGACGAGCGTTGGGTGGTGCCGCACTTCGAGAAGATGGCGTATGACAACAGCGAGCTGCTGAAGAATTATGCGCATGCGTTTCAGACATGGGTGGAGCCGGGGTTTGCGCACGTGGCGAAAGATATTTTGCGGTGGATGGATGAGTGGCTGAGCGATCGGGAGCTGGGTGGGTTCTATGCTTCGCAGGATGCGGATGATTCGCTGGATGATGATGGCGATTACTTTACGTGGACTCGGGATGAGGCGAAGGCGGTGTTGACGGCGGAGGAGTTTGCGGTTGCGGAGAAGTATTTTCAGCTGGGGGTGGTGGGGGATATGCATCACAATCCGGCGAAGAATGTTTTGCGGCCGGCTTCCGGAAGCAGTGGCAGCCCACTCATGAAGGATGAAGACCTTCATGAATGGGGCACCCGGGTGGAGGCGGTGAAGCGGAAGATGTATGCGGCGCGGCTGCTGAGGAAGACTCCTTATGTGGACCGGACGGTTTACACGGGGTGGAATGGGATGTGCATCTCGGCTTATATTGCGGCGGGGAGGGCGCTGGGGCTGAGCGAGCCGGTGGAGTTTGCGTTGAAGTCGCTGGACCGGGTGCTGCGGGCGGTGTGGCATGCGGATGTGGGGATGGCGCATGTGGTGGCGTATGGCGAAGGTGTGGCTGCGGCGCGGATTCCGGGAGTGCTGGAGGATTATGCGTTCGTTGCGGCGGCGTGCCTGGATGCGTGGGAGGTTACGGGGGAGCTCTCGTACTACGGCTTGGCGAAGGCGATTGCGGATGCGATGCTGGCGCGGTTTTATGATGCTGTCGGTGGCGGGTTCTTCGATACGGAGATGAGTGCGGATGCGATTGGGGCGTTGAGTGCGCGGCGGAAGCCGTTGCAGGATTCTCCTACGCCGGCGGGGAATGCGGTGGCGGCGGCGGTGCTGCTGCGGCTGAGCGCGCTTGCGGATGAGCGAGTGTATGAGGATCGCGCGCAGGAGACGCTGGAGACGTTTGCGGGTGTGGTGGAACACTTTGGGTTGTATGCGGCTAGCTATGGATTGGCGTTGCGGCGGGCGGTGGCTGGGTCGGTGCAGGTTTGCGTGATTGGGGAGGATGACGTGGCGGAGATCCTGGCGGCGACTGCGATGGCGAAGTATGCGGTGAATAAGAGTGTGGTGCGGTTGCGGCGGGAGCAGCTTGCGAGTTTGCCGCCCGCGCTGGCGGAGACTTTGCCGTTTTTGCCGGTGAGCGAAGGGAGCGTTGCGGTGGTGTGTCGGGGGAATGTTTGTTTGCCGCCGATGGGGAGCGCGGGGGAGTTGCTGGCGGCGTTGGGGGCGTAAAGCGCTTCGACTTGGTGGAAGGGAGTTTCGAGGGTAGGAAGGCATGCCCCAGGGGCTAAAGCCCCGGTTCTTGTATGGCTCGAAGCCCAAGGCTAAAGCCTTGGGGTACCTGTTCGTTTCCGGGCGGGAAGGAGGCAACGGCAAGGGCGGGAGGGCAGCGTATTTGTGCTGGTTTTGGGGGGCCTGCGGGGGGCTTGGGGATGGGCAGGGGCGGTCGCGCGGGGGCGCGCGATACCCACTCATGACGATGAGGCTGTCATGAATGGGGCACCCGGGTCCTGCGCGGACTGCGAGGTGCTTCGCGTGGCGGGGGTGCGGGATTTCTAGAAGGGGTGGATGCTTTGGGTGGTGCCTTCGAAGAGGTAGGCGCAGGGTTCGGTGCGTTGGGTGCCGTCGTGGACTACGAATTTTTTCTGGTCGCCGGTGCCGCGGGTGCTCCATAGGGAGACGCCGGCGTAGAGGCCGTCGCGGCGGAGGATGTAGTAGATCATGTCGAGGTAGCGGAGCCTGGTCATGTCGTTGTTGTAGTTGCGGGCGATGCGGCGGAGGGCTTCGAGGCCGGCTTCTTTGGGGGTGTAACCCTGGCGCATGAGGTCGACGATGGTGTGGGCGCCGGCGATTTTGATGTTTTCTTCGCCGTTGCCGGTGGCGCCTGCGGAGCCGATGAGCTGGTCGGTGAAACAGCCGGCGCCGATGATGGGGGAGTCGCCGACACGGCCGGGGATCTTCCAGGCGAGGCCGGCGGTGGTGGTGGCTCCGGACATTTCGCCCTTGGTGTTTAAGGCGGAGACGTGGATGGTGCCGGTGGTGGGCCAGAGGACTTGCAGCGCGGCTTCGTGGCGGAGATGCGCGGGGATGCCCATGCGGTCGGCGCGGTCGGTGAGGAAGCGGAGGCGGGCTTCGATGGCGGGAAGATGTTCGGTTACGGGGTGGCGCGGGAGCAGGGTTCGATTGGGATCGAGGGCGGGAGTTCGATGGGGGCTGGCGCTGGCGCGCGGAACGTTGGGGATCTCGCCGGGCTGGAGCAGGACGGGAGGTTTCCAGTCGGGGCTGTCGAGGCCAGGTCCCCACCAGCCGATGCCGTGCTCTTTCCAGAGGAGCCAGATTTTTCTTGCGTCGTCGGTGAGGAGGTTTTCGCGGGGGAAGCCTTCGGCTACTGCGAATCTTTCTGCGCCGTTGCCGACGATCATGACGTGGGCTGTGCGTTGCATGACGGTTTCGGCGACGCGGGCGGCGTGGCGGATGTTGGTGAGGGCTGCTGTTGAACCGGCGCGGCGGGTGGGACCGTGCATGACCGAGGCGTCGAGCTCGACGATACCGTCTTCGTTGGGTAGACCGCCGAGGCCGACGGAGTGGTCGTTGGGATCGTCTTCGCGGGCCTGGCAGATGTGGAGTGCGGCTTCGAGGGTGTCGGCGCCCTGGAGGAGTTGGGCGTAGGCTTCGGCGATGGAGTTGTCGAAGGTCTCGCGGGTGATGATGACGGGATGCCTGGGGGGCTGGTAGGTGGGGAGCGCGTCGGAGTGCGGCGATGGAGTCCGGGCGGCGTTGGTTTGGGCCGCGGCGTTGGTTTGGGCCGCGGCGCTTCCGGCTACGCTGGCGGCGAGCAGGGCGCTGCGCGATAAGAAGTCGCGACGACTGGTGGGCATGCAGTTCCTTCCGTGGCGGTTGCGGGAGATGAGGACGATGGTGCTGCTGGACAGAATGATTATCGCAGCGGGTCGGGGGGAGGCTGCGGTTCAGTTTGGGTTGCGGCGGGCGTAGCGGATTGCGCTGGTCATGAGGATGGCGGCTAGTCCGAGGAAGAGGAGGATGCCGCGGGCGTTGGAGAGCCAGGCGGGATTCCAGTTGAAGTGGGGAAGAAGGAAGGCGATGAGCGCGAGCCAGATGAGGATCTGGAGGGCGAAGCTGCCGTCGTCGACGAAGAGGCCGAGGAGTTCGCGGAGGATGGTGCGAAGGGGGTTCATGAAATCACCGGAGCGCGTGGGGTGGGGTTGGTGCGGCAGAGGGGCACGGTGAGGATTGCGATGAGGAGGTAGCCGAGGATGAGGGCGAGGATGGACCAGTCGCCTGCGGGCCAGGGGAAGCGAGCTCCTTCGCCGACCCAGAAGGTTCCAAAGGCGGAGAGGAGAACTCCGACGACGAACTTGAGGGTGTTCTCGGGGACGCTGGAGAGTGGTCGGTGGAGCGCGAAGCCGAGGACGGAGACGGAGACGAGAGCGGCGATGGCGCCGAGGCTGGCGGGGAGCAGCAGGCCTGCGCCACCTGCGCCGATGGCTACAACGATGAAGACGACTTCGGTGCCTTCGAGCATGACGATCTGAAAGGCTGCGGCGAAGGCGATGCGATCCCAGGTGCCGGCGGCGGGGAGGGTGCGGAGGGAGGCGGAGTTTTTGGCGAAGGCGGCTTGCTCATCGTGGAGGGGAATCTGGCCCGCGGCGCGGAGGATGGCTTTGCGCAGCCAACGCAGACCGAAGAGGAGCAGCAGGGTTCCGACGACGAGCTGAAGGGCGTGGAGAGGGACTCGGGTGAGCGCGCGGCCGAGGGCTGCGACGAGGAGCAGCAGGACTCCGATGGCGGCGGCGCTGCCGATGAGCGCGCTACGGAAGCCGCGAACGCTGCCGACGGCGAGGACGACGGTGAGAGCTTCGACGGCCTCGACGAGCGAGGCGAGGAAGCTGGCGAGGATGGAGGGAGCTGCGTGTGTCCAGTTCATGGCGGTGGAGTGCGGGTCAGGTGGTGGCGTTGGGAGAGGCGGCGCTGGGAGAGGGTTGGCTGGAGGCTGGTTGAGGTGGCGCGGTGGTGAGGTGGGGGTCGGGTGCGGGGCTTTGGACGATCATGGTGCTGTTGGCGGCGCCGAACGCGATCTTTTCTTTGTTGAAGGCCATGAGGACGCGGCGGCGGAGTTCGCGCATGACGCCGTCGCGCTGGTTGACCTGGACGCGGATGTTGATGGGGTAGACGACTTCGTAGCCGCTGATCTTGTCGACGCCGAGGATGTTGGGGTCGGAGATGACGATGTCTTTGAAGGCTTCGTCTTTGCGGACGTGGTTGGCGAGGGTCTGGAGGACGGCCATGACGCGGTCGGGATCTTCGCGGGCGTCGACGGAGACGTTGAGGGTGCCGACGGCGAAGTCGCGCGAGAGGTTGGAGACGGTGGTGATCTGGGAGTTGGGAACGATGTAGACGGTGCCGTCGCCGTCGCGGAGTTTGGTGACGCGGAGGGTGAGGTCTTCGACGGTGCCCTGGAGGCCGGCGATCTTGATGGTGTCGCCTACGGAGTACTGGTTTTCGATGAGGATGAAGACGCCGGTGAGCATGTCTTTGAAGATGGACTGGGCGCCGAAGGAGATGCCGAGGCCGATGACGCCGGCGGAGGCGATGAAGGGGCCGAGGGAGACACCGAGGGCGGCGAGGATCTGGGTGAGGACGTAGAAGCCGACGATGCCGTAGGAGGTGGCTCGGAGGATGGAGGCCATGGTGCGGAGCTGGGCGGCACGCTGGGCGTTGGCTACTAATTGGTTGGCCTTTTTGTTGAGGCGCTTGACGAAGAAGTTGACGATGGACTGGAAGATGAAGGCGAGGATCAGGGCGAAGACGATCTTGGGAACGCCGTTCTGCACGAAGGTGGTGAGGTCGGCACGCCAGGCTTTTTCGATGTGGCCGAGGAAGCGCTCGTCGTGTGCGACGTCGGTGGTGAGGTGCGGGTCGGGTGCAAAAAACGCCATGGGGGTAGGTGGTCCTCGGGGAGGTAACGGTAGTCCAATACCAAGGGTAATGGAGGGCTTTGGAGGTGGGATGCAGGGCGGGGCGGATGAGCTGTCCGGTTTCCGGATTGGGTGGGTGGGGATGTGGAAAGTCGGGTCTACTCTGGTATGGGGCATTGTGAGTAGAATCTTTTGGGTTACGAAAGGGAGACGAAGCCGTGGCGCAACGACAGGGATCCAATGGGAAGAGTGCGGTGCGTGCTCCTGAGATTGTGGCTGAGACTGTGGGGGCGGGTGCCGGTGCGGACTACGCGGGGCTTAGCCGCGAGCAGCTGATTGAGTTCTATCGGTTGATGTATTTGTCGCGTCGGACGGATGACCGCGAGATTCAGTTGAAGAAGCAGCAGAAGATTTTCTTCCAGATTTCGTGCGCGGGACATGAGGCGCTGCTGGTAGCGGCTGGTATGGCGTTGAAGCCAGGGTATGACTGGTTTTTCCCGTACTATCGCGATCGGGCGATTTGCCTGACGCTGGGGAATACGGTGGAGGAGCAGCTGCTGCAGGCTGTGGGTGCGGCGGAGGATACGGCTAGTGGAGGGCGGCAGATGCCGTCGCACTGGACCAGCAAGCGGCTGAATATTGTGTCGCCGTCGTCGTCTACGGCTACGCAGTGTTTGCATGCGGTGGGGTGTGCGGAGGCTGGGCGGTACTACACGCGGCATCCTGAGGCGGCGAAGAAGCCGGCTGAGGGGGTGGTGGATTATCGCGATTTCAAGGATGTGACGTTCCATGCGGACGAGGTGGCGTATGTGTCGATCGGGGAGGGATCGACTAGCCAGGGAGAGTTCTGGGAGTCGCTGAACACTGCATCCAATGGTCGACTTCCTGTGCTGTATGTGATTGAGGATAATGGATATGCGATTTCTACTCCGGTGGAGGTGAATACGCCGGGTGGGAATATATCGAAGCTGATTGCGAACTTCCCGAACTTCCACTTTGCCGAGGTGGATGGTACGGATGCGGTGGCGAGTTATCGTGCGATGGCGGAGGCGGTGGCGTATTGCCGATCGGGTAAGGGGCCGGCGGTGGTGCATGGGCATGTGGTGCGGCCTTACTCGCATTCGCAGTCGGATGATGAGTCGAATTATCGGAGTGCGGAGGAGATCCAGGCGGATGCGCTGCGGGATCCGATCTCGCGGATGCAGATGTGGCTGCTGCGGGAGGGGATCCTGGACGCGGAGGGGATCAATCGCCTGGAGCGCGGGGTGGATGAGGAGGTGCAGCGGGCTACGGACCGGGCGCTGGCGGCGGTGCTGGCGCAGCCGGAGTCGATTCTCAAGCATGTTTATTCTGAGGAGCTTAGGCCTACGGATGCGGTGTTTGAGACGCCGGTACAGCCTACCGCGAGTGCTACGGAATACACGATGCTGGACCTGATCAATCACTGCCTGCGGGACGAGATGCGGCGGGATGAGCGGATTGTGGTGTTCGGCGAGGATGTCGCGGACGCTACCCGGGATGAGGCTCTTATGGCTGGGAAGCTGAAGGGCAAGGGAGGGGTGTTTAAGGTCACGCACGGGCTGCAGAAGGAGTTTGGGAAGGACCGGGTGTGGAACTCTCCGCTGGCCGAGGCGAACATTACGGGGCGCGCGATTGGAATGGCGGTACGCGGGATTAAGCCCGTGGTGGAGATTCAATTCTTTGATTATATTTGGCCTGCTATGCACCAGATGCGCAATGAGTTAGCGTTGATGCGGTGGCGGTCGAATGGGCAGTTCAGTTGCCCGCTGGTGATGCGCGTTCCGGCGGGTGGGTACCTGACGGGGGGATCGATTTATCACTCGCAGTCGGGGGAGAGCATTTTTACGCATACGCCGGGAGTGCGGATTGTGATGCCGTCGAATGCGCTGGATGCGATTGGGCTTTTGCGGACGGCGATCCGGTGCGATGATCCGGTGTTGTTCCTGGAGCATAAGAATCTGTACCGGTCGGTGTTTGGGAGAGCTCCCTATCCGGGGCCGGAGTACATGATTCCGTTTGGGAAGGCTGCGGTGGTGAAGCCGGGGAAGGACCTTACGGTGATTACGTATGGGGCGGTGGTGCCGAGGGCGCTCGAGGCGGCGCGGCGGATGGAGCGGGAGAAGGGAGTGGATGTGGAGATCCTTGACCTGAGGAGTTTGAGTCCTTATGACTGGGAGGCGATTGCGACTTCCGTTAGGAAGACGAGCAAGGTGATCGTGGCGCATGAGGACATGAAGAGCTGGGGGTATGGGGCGGAGATTGCGGCTCGGATTGGGGATGAGCTGTTCGACGACCTGGATGCGCCGGTCCGGAGGGTGGGGGCTATGGACACGTTTGTGGGGTATCAGCCGCTGCTGGAGAACGAGATTCTGCCCCAGGTGGAGCACCTTTTTGCTGCGATGAGCGAGCTGGCGGCGTACTAGGTGCGGGTATAGCGCGGTTTCGGGACGCAAATCGGGGACTATAGCTTGGTTTCGGGTGGTGCGTTGATGCACAAGGAGTTGTGCGATCTTCGACACGGCAATCTAAAAGATATATATCCAATAGATAGATATGGGTATCGAAAGGATAGCTACTTTAGAGCGGGTTCTGATCATGGCTGCTGTTGGTTTTGAGCGATTGTTGATCGAGAAATGAATCGCAACTTCGGGGGGTTTGGGCGGGTTCAAGTGAGGGTCGGGCGGGAGTGAGACTCGGGGCCGGCGGGAACGGAGACCTGTGATGCGTCGTGTCGAGAGATTATTTTGGGTGGGTGGTCGTGCTGGGGTGGTGGGGGTGTTGTGCGGGTTGATGGTGGTGGCGCCGGGGGTGGGGGCGCAGGAGGTGTCGGGAGCGAAGTTGCCGGTGGAGCGGCATGTGAAGCCGCTGACCGAGCAGGAGAAAGTTTTGCAGGCGCTCAACCGGTTTACGTTCGGGCCGAGGCCGGGGGATGTGGCGGCCGTCGAGCAGATGGGGTTGCAGCGGTGGTTTGAGTTGCAGTTGCATCCGGGGCGGATTGACGACTCGGGGTTCGTGGCGGAGATGGGGCAGTTTCCGGCGATGGGGCTGCCGGAGGAGCAGCTGAAGGAGAGGTTTCCGTTGGGGCAGATGATCCGGCAGATGGGGAGGCAGGGGGGATCTGTACCGGGCGATCCGGTGGAGGCGGCGATTTACGGGGATGCCGAGGCGGTGTATCGGGAGAAGGTAGAGAACAAGGCGGTGAATGGGACGGCTGCGAGTGGGGCGGTGGGTGTCGTCGCCGGCCCCACTCATGACGGTCGGACTGTCATGAAGGGGGCACCCGGGTCCTTCGCGGACGGCGGGAGGCTTCGCGTGGCTTCGGCGCAGAACTTGCCGATGACCGATGGGTCGGCGGAGATGCCGTATGAGCAGGTGGAGGCGGTGTTGGGGTTGGGGGCGGAGGAGAGGTTTGGGCGGTTGGTGGCGATGTCGCCGGAGACGATGCTGGAGTTTCGGGAGGCGGTTAAGGGGAAGGATCGGGTGCGGTTGATGGCGGGGCTGGCGCCGGCGCAGCGGGAGGCGGTGGAGGCGATGGTGGAGTCGCCGGAGCGGGTGGTGGCGACTGAGGATATGCAGATGCGGCTGATGCGGGATATCGATTCGAAGCGGCAGCTGCAGGCGGTGATGACGGAGTTCTGGCTGAACCACTTCAACGTGTATCTGCGGAAGAACGAGCAGGAGCCGTACCTGCTGCCGGAGTATGAGCAGCAGACGATTCTGCCGCATGCGCTGGGGAAGTTTGAGGACTTGCTGGTGGCTACGGCGAAGAGTCCGGCGATGCTGATGTATTTGGATAACTGGGAGAGCCTGGGGCCGAATTCTGTGGCGGCGGGTCGGGTGGCGCAAATACAGAAGGCTCGGCCGGACGGGAAGATTGCGCAGAGACTGCCTAAGGGGATCAATGAGAACTATGGGCGGGAGTTGATGGAGCTGCATACGCTGGGGGTGGGCGGCGGGTATACGCAGCAGGATGTGATTGAGGTGGCGAAGTGCTTTACGGGGTGGACCATTGACCGGCCGTATGCGGGCGCGGGGGCGCGGGCTCGGATGGCGGCCGATGAGGGAGCGCCGGGCGAGTTCGTGTTTGATCCGAAGCGGCATGAGCCGGGGCCGAAGACGGTGCTGGGGCATGTGATTCCTGAGGGCGGGATGAATGAGGGGCTGGAGGTGCTGCATATCCTGGCGACGAGTCCGGCTACGGCGCATTTTCTGTCGCAGGAGCTGGCGGTGCGGTTTGTGAGCGATCATCCTCCGGCGGCGTTGGTGAATGCGATGGCGGCGACGTACTTGAAGACGGATGGAGATATTGCTTCGGTGATGGAGACGATGTTTCGGTCGAAGGAGTTCTGGGCTCCGGGGGTGTATCGGGCGAAGGTGAAGACGCCGCTGGAGTTTTTGACGTCGGCGGTGCGGGCGAGTGATGCGACGGTGACGAATCCGATGGCGCTGGTGCAGGCGATGGATCGGCTGGGGATGCCGGTTTGGGGGATGCAGACGCCGAATGGGTATGGGTGGACGGCGGAGGATTGGGTGTCGACGAACGGGCTACTGGCACGGATGAACTTTGCGCTGGTGCTGAGCGGGAACCGGGTGCCGGGGGTGAGGACGGATTGGGCGGCGATGGTGGGCGGTTCGGGGGCGGCGGATGCGGCTACGGAGAGGGTGCTGGAGGGGAAGGTGCTGGAAGAGGCGGCGTCGGAGCGGACGCGGGCGGCGGTGATGGCGGAGGCGGGGAATCCGACGGCGCAGGCGGAGGCGGAGGCTGGGTTTCGAGGCGAGGCGGTGGGTGGTGGGGCGAGGATGGTGCGGGCGGGTGTGTCGGTGGCTGGCGCGGAGGTGCCGTTGGATACGATGGCGGGGTTGTTGCTGGGGTCGCCGGAGTTTCAGCGGCGGTAAGTGGCTTTCGGTAAGTGCGTGGGTATTGGTCGTGTCTCAGTTTGAATTTCGGTGCAGACCAATTTGCTCAAAACACCGGCGGTCTCAACGGGTCGACGCAACACTGGCATGGAGTTTACTAGCAGGGGTATCAAAGTCCAAAGTTTTTCGAGGGCGTTGGTTGAGTTGGCGAGCCACCTTGTCGAGGTCGGCCTGGGAATAGCCGGAGAGGTCGGTTTTCTTCGGGAAGTACTGGCGCAGCAGACCGTTGGTGTTCTCGTTGGAGCCGCGCTGCCAGGGGCTCTGGGGATCGCAGAAGTAGACGTTGACCTTGGTGGCGATGGTGAAGTTTTTGTGACTGGCCAGCTCTAGTCCTCGATCCCAGGTCAGTGACCGTCGCAGCGACGCGGGAAGTTTACGAACCTGCCGGCTCAACGCGGCGACAACGGTCGCGGTGTCCTTGCTGGGGACCTTGACCAGAAGGACGAAACGCGAATGCCGTTCGACCAGGGTGGCGATGTGAGTGTTCTTGCTGCCTGCCAGCAGATCGCCCTCCCAATGACCGGGGATGGCGCGATCTTCGATCTCCGCCGGCCGCTCGCGGATGGAGATGGCATCGACGATCTGACCCTGGGAGTGCCCTGTAGCTCGAGCGTGCACGGAGCGACGGATGAATCGCTTCGACCGAAGATGCTGAATCAACTCCTTTTTCAGCACTCCTCGAGCCTGGATAAATAAACTGCGGTAGAGGGTCTCGTGGGACACGCGCATGCTCTCGTTGCTGGGATAGCGTCGCTTCAGCCAACCGGAGATCTGCTGTGGCGACCAGTTCTGGATCAGTTTACTGGCCACGATCAGGCGCAGCTTCCTGTGCCTGGCAAGCCGGCAGGCCTTGGGTCGCAGAGCCAACGTCCACGCCTGCTGATCGGCTTCACTGGCTCGATACGCTGGCCGCCCGCCGTGGCGTGCGACTTCTCGACTTACCGTCGACGCAGCTCGACCGAGTCCTCCGGCGATCTCCCGAATCGACGAACCGGACGCAATGCCTCGTGAGATCTCTTCCCGCTCTGCCAACGTGAGCGATCGCTGTGAACGGCGGCGGACGGCCGGAGCAATACCGCCGTGCTGCGCTAACAGGAACTGGATCGAGCCATGATCCTTGCCGAAGGCGCGACCAATCTCATGCAACGACTCGCCCAGCTTCCAACGCTGCCATATCTCGGCCTTCTGCTCCGCAGAAAGACCATACCGTCTCCCTTGTCTCATCAACACCACCTCCAAATCAGATAGTGTTGCATCGACCCGTTGAGACCGCCCCGTATTGCGGGATCATCGCTCCGAATCCGCGAGTAAGATTACTGCACCATGCCAGACGAGTTGTTCGCGCCACTGTTGGAGTATCTTGCTCAAGTCCCGTCGATCACCGGGGCTATAGGTCATGGTGTGACTGACCCCGGTGGATGGTGGATCAAGTTCACCATTGATATTGCCCATCCATTAGCTTGGAGTGTCGTTCAGGAACTAGGGTTCGTCCTCAATTACCTATCCTTAGACGAGCGGCTTCCAACCGTGTTCAAGCCTGTGTCTCCTCCGCCGTATCTCAATGGCGGGCCGCAAGATTTCCTCTCTTGGGTCATAGAGTGCATCACAAGTGACTTCACGCCAGGGAAGTGTGCGGAGTGGTTAGAGGGGCACCTTCCCCGACCTGTAGCCGACCTAAGCCAGTGGCGGGAAGAGTCTGTGGATGGCTCCGAGTAAGGTTTTCTTGATGCGCAATTCGCCGAGATCTCTCAGCCATCGGGCCAAGCTCCTCTAAATGTATGGTCCGCCGCAGGACTGCAAGGGGAAGTTTGGTCGAGAGACAAGTCTGCGCAAATGTATACGGCCTTTAGGTGGAGATCGGTTCTCCTGGCCAGGATGAGTTGCGCGCGTGTCTGTCCTTTAAAGTCGGTCGGTCGTTGAAGACCATTTCGAGGACCAGGCTTGAGACACGCCGTTGTGACTGTTCTTTCGTCCTTGTTACACCTGTGCAGACTTCGGTGGAGAAGCTTTAATGGTCGTCGTGGTGCGGGGAGGTGAGAGCGCGCCAGCGCTTCCAAGCCGCACGCGCCTTACGTGGTGACGGGCCTGAACTCGTTGCCACTGGAGAGAACTGCCCACGCGATACGTGCGAGCTTGTTGGCCATGGCGACCACGACGACGTTCTTGGGTGCTCTGGAATCGAGCGCATCGAGCCATGCTCCGATCGGCGCTCGGTCACGCTTGATGCGCAGCACGGCCGCACGTGCACCATGAATCAGGATCTTACGGAGGTACACGTTGCCGCGCTTACTGATGCCGAGCAGCTTCGCCTTGCCGCCGGTCGAATGCTGACGTGGCACGATGCCCAACCATGCAGCAAACTCTCTGCCCTTGCGGAAGGCAGCACCGTTGCCGATAGCGGCAACGATGGCTGTGGCAACAACTGGTCCGATGCCTGGTATCTTCCGGATGCGGGTACAGCCGGCGTCTGCGTCGGAAATCCGCTCCAGCTGCGTCGTGAGTCCTTCGATCTGCTCTTCGACGAGCCTCCACTCGTCCCACAGCATGCTGATGAGGTTGCGCATCTGGGGTGTCAGGCCAGCGTCCGCGCTCTCTAGAACTTCAGCCATCGCGGCCTTGAGCTTGGCTGGAGTGGTTGCAAACACCATGCCACGTTCGAGCAGGAACGCCCGCAACTGGTTGATCACTGCCGTGCGCCGCGAGATAAGACGGTCGCGCACTCGGTGGATCGCTTGGAGGTCTAGTTGGTCATCGGTCTTGATCGGAACAAAGCGCATGTTCCTGCGTTCAACGGCTTCGGCGATAGCCTCCGCGTCCACAAAGTCGTTCTTGTTCGACTTCACAAAAGGCTTCACGAACTTCGCTGCGATCAGCCGCACCTCGTGGCCTTGACTCCGCAAGGCTCGACCAAGAAAGTGAGCCCCGGAGCAGGCTTCCATCCCGATCAACGACGTCTCCATGTTCGCGGTGAATGTTAGCAGCTGCTTCTGCGTGAACTTCTTCCGTACCAGCACCTTGCCCGCCGCGCCGAGCGCCACAAGATGAAACGTCGTCTTGCCTAGGTCGATGCCAACTGAATGAATCTGCATAGCGATGATCCTCCTTGTTAGAAGCTGCCACCACGATCCCCCGAAAACTGGTGAGGAATCAAGCGGCGGACCATCTCATTAGTCGGGTTTTGGGAAAGTTCGGTCATTCGGTTCAGAATGGCGCGCTACGCGGCGTGAGGGCGGTTGATGGATGGGGTTGGTGTGGTCTAGAGTTACTGGCATTCCATGGTTGCGTTGGGGGATCTGTGCCTGCGAAAACGATTGGCTTGATTGCGATGGTTGTTTGGGTGGGTGGTGCGGTGTCGGTGGGGGCGCAGGGGGGTGGGGCGAAGTATGCGGTGGCGGCGCCGTTGGGGCAGTACATGATGGCCAGGGATGCTGAGGTAGCGATGGCGCGGAGTGCGGCGCCGGTGGGGATTTCGGGTGGGGCTGAGGTGTTGGTGCTGGGGAAGAGTGGGTATGAGACGGCGGTGACGGGTGGGAATGGGTTTGTGTGCCTGGTGGAGCGGTCGTTTGCGGCGGCGGTGGATTTTCCGGAGTTCTGGAATCCGAAGATTCGGGGGCCGGTTTGTGTGAATCCGGAGGCCGCGCGGACGTATCTGCAGGTGGTGAAGATGGAGGCGCGGCTGGTGATGGCGGGGAAGTCTCGGGAGGAGATTGCGGCGGCGTTGAAGGGGGCGTGGGAGAAGAAGGAGTTGAGGGAGCCGGGGGTGGGGGCGATGTCGTACATGATGTCGAAGGAGCAGTATCTGGGGGATGAGGGGCATGCGTGGCATCCGCACCTGATGTGGTTTGTGGCGGGGGATGCGGCGAAGAGTTGGGGGGCGAATGTGGCTGGGTCGCCGGTGATGGCGGCTCCTGATTTGGGGGATGGGTTTACGATTTTGCTGGTGGCGGTGGGGACGTGGTCGGATGGGACGGCGGGGCCACGGATGTAGGGTTTAGCTTCTGGCTTTTAGCTTCTAGCTTTTAGCAAAGGCAAAGGCAAAGGCAAAGGCAAACGCGAGGGCAAAGGCAAAGGCCTTGACGCGGAGGAGGCGAAGGTTGCCACGTTTCGCCACGTTGGGCGAACTATGACGGAAGCAGATATTGAGAGAGAATGACGGAAAGAAAGGCGACTGCAAGGACAAGGGCTGGGGCGGGGTGGCGGAGTATTTTGGGGGTAGAGCAACTTTTGGGGTGGGGTGGAGTTGGTATCTGCAGGCGCTCGTGCGGTGAGCGTTTTCTCTGAGGAGTTGGGCTATGGCGAAGACGTTGTTTACCGATGCGAGCGATTGGGGTTGTGATTTGGGTGGGCGGGATTTGCCGCTGCGGAATTCTGTTACGCGGCGAGGGTTTCTGCGCGGGGGCGCACTGGCGCTGGTGGGGACTAGTGTGATTCCGGCGTTTCTTACGCGGTCGGTATATGCCGAGGTGGCGCGGGCGGCGGCTGGGAAGAAGAAGCTGGTGGTGGTGTTTCAGCGGGGGGCTTGCGATGGGCTGAACGTGGTGGTGCCGTATAAGGAGCCGAATTATTATGCGATGCGGCCTACGATTGGGATCGCGCAGAAGGACTTGATGGATTTGGATGGGTTCTTTGGGCTGCATCCGGCGATGGCTTCGGTGAAGCCGCTGTTTGACGCGGGGCATTTGGCGATGGTGCATGCTTCGGGATCGCCTGATCCCTCCAGGTCACATTTCGACGCGCAGGATTATATGGAGTCGGGGACGCCGGGGGTGAAGTCTACGGTGGATGGGTGGTTGAATCGGGCGCTGCAGGTTGAGGTGGAGAGGCAGAAGCCTTCGGTGTTTCGGGCGGTGGCGCTGGGGCCGGAGGTTCCGCGGACGCTGGCGGGACGGGTGCCGGCGATTGCTGTGGCGAATCTTGCGGACTTTTCAGTGGGCGGACGGGCGCCGGGGGCGGCTGAAGAGTCGAGTGCGTTTCAGGCGATGTATGACGAGAGCTCGGATGCGCTGCTGCATGGGACGGGTGCGGATACGTTTGAGGCGGTGAAGATGCTGAAGGCTACGAATCCTGCGGCGTATGTGCCGGCGGCTGGGGTGGAGTATCCGAAGTCGGCATTTGGAAATAGCTTGAAGCAGGTGGCGCAGTTGTTGAAGGCGAACCTGGGGGTTGAGGCGGCGTTCTCGGACGTGGGGGGATGGGATACGCATCAGAACCAGGGCGGCGCTGAGGGGCAGCTGGCGGGGAGGCTGCGGGATTTCTCGGATACGATTGCGGCGTTCTGGAAGGATATGGGCGATGACGCTGAGAACGTAACGCTGGTGACGATGAGTGAGTTTGGAAGAACGGCTCGGCAGAATGGGACGGGTGGGACGGACCATGGGCACGCGAATGTGATGTTTGTGCTGGGCGGGCAGGTACGAGGCGGGAAGGTTTACGGGAAGTGGCCGGGGCTCGCGAATGAGCAGCTGAATGAGGGCCGCGATCTGGTGGTGACTACGGACTTTCGGCGGGTGCTCGGCGAGGCGGCTTACAAGACGCTTGGCGTGCGGAAGCTGGATGTCGTGTTTCCGGGGGCGAAGGTGGAGCCGGGAGCGTTTTTGAACTTTGTGTAGGGGAGCTGTTCTCCGTTGTCCGTTCTCCGTTCTCCGTTGTGGCTTGGTGGCTTGTTTGCGAGTTCGTTGGACGTGCGTTTGCGCGATGCGGATTACGGGCATTTGGTTACAGTTTTGGCGTTACATTCTGTTACAAAACTTTTGCACAACTTGCTCTAGAAAAGGGTGGTTAGGGCAAAACTAATCGGTGGGATTTGCGTCAAAGAAGGTGTACGACAAAGCAGCAAGCAAGTCGGGCCAGCAGTCCCCACGGTAACCGGCATCCCCTATCTGCACGAACCCTCCCACCTATTAGTAGGCGCCCAGAGTATCGGGCGCCTCACGTCTTTAACGGCGAGGGTCCAGGGTTCAGGACCCAGGGTCCAGGGGGGCTTTTAGGTGGGTGGATAGGAATTGGGTTAGGGCTGGAAGGTTGGGTGGGGTGGGGAGGATTCGTTTGGGGGTGGTGAGGTGGCTCAGGGGTTCGGTTAGGGGGAAGGGTTGGTTGAAGAGCAGGTGGAAGGGGATGATTTTGGAGCGGGGGTCGTGGGCGGCGCGGTCGGTGAGATCGCCGTCGGGATTTTGGAGGATCAGGGCGGGGAGGGTTGGATTTTGGGCGCAGAGTTGGACGGCTAGTGAGGCTCCGATGCCGGTGCCGTAGACGACGATGGAGGTGGTTGGGATGTGGCGGGTGGTGGTGAGGTAGGTGAGGGCGGAGGCGGCGTCGGCTTGCATGGATTCCTGGGTGGGGTGCTGGCCGAGGGAGTGGCCGTAGCCGCGGTAGTCGAATAGGAGGACGTTGAGGTGCTGGTTGTGGAGGAGTTGGGCGGCGGGGAGGGCGTTGGCGACATTGCCGTCGGCGGCGTGGAGGATGAGGGCGGTATTGGTGGTGGTGGCGTTCGGTGAGGAGCTTGCGGGGATCCACCAGCCGGTGAGTTGGGGGATACCGGTGTCGTCTACGCCGAGGTGGACTTCGGTGAAGGGGAGGTTGAGCGAGGCGGGCGTGGTGGTGACGGTTTGGGAGGGATGGAGGACTAGCTGCCACTGGCTTCGCGCGAAGAGGATGCAGATGGTGGCGTAGGCGCAGAGGAAGGCTGCGAGAAAGACGGCGGCGAGAGCTTTGAGGATCCAGGCGGCTTCGACGAGCGGGATCATCTCGGGCGGCGAGCTGCCGCGTTGGGGGTCGTAGCGGGGCTGGAGGCGGGGGGTGGGTTTCGGCTTGTTGCTGGCGGATTTCGGCATCTTGCTGACGGGTTAAGAATCTCACACTCACGTGGGTGAACGCGTTACGGTAGAAGTTGTGCTGAGGAGGATGTTGTGGGCGAGTGGGTTCGGTTGTGTGCGGCGGCGGAGGCTCCCGGGGTGAATGAGGTGATGGAGGCGGAGGCTCCGCGCAGCGAAGGCAGGGCGGTGCCGATCTGCCTGGCGAATGTGGAGGGGAAGCTGTCGGCGATTGGGAACATTTGTCCGCATCGGCTGGGGCCCCTGGGGGGCGGGTGGATTGAGGATGGGAAGGTGCTGTGTCCGTGGCACGCGTGGGCGTTTGACGTGGAGACGGGGGAGGCGGACGCGCCTGAGTCGGGGAGGGTGAGGGTGTATCCGTTGAAGGTGGAGGGTGGGGATGTGCTGGTGCAGATTGGCGAGATGCGAGATTCGGGAGACGAGATTCGAGATGCGGAGGCTGGCGCTGAGTAGATTCGAGTACGGGTCGGGGTGTATCCGCTGCGTTGCTCTGCGTTTGTGTGAAGAGTTGGGAGCAAGAGGATTTCGACAGGGGGATGCTGATAGAATCAAGTGATCCTCTCGCTGCACAGCCGTAATTCTGGCGAAGATCACATCTCACTTGCAAGGGAGAGGGTATGCAAGCAATTCTCGCCCTCGAAGACGGGCGCCTGTTTCGGGGCAAGGCCTTCGGTGCTGGCAGTCATGCGAACGGACCTGCGGTTGAGCGCGTTGGCGAGGTGGTTTTCAATACTTCGTTGACTGGCTACCAGGAGATTTTTACTGACCCGTCGTATGCGGGGCAGATTGTGGTTCTGACGAATCCTCACATTGGGAACTATGGGACGTCGCCCAGCGATGCGGAGTCGGCGCGGCCTTATATCGAGGGGCTGGTGGTGCGGGAGTTTTCGCCGGTTAGCTCGAACTGGCGGTCGACTGAAGTTGCGGATGAGTATCTGGAGCGCAGTGGCGTTCCGGTGATCTCGGAGATTGATACGCGGGCGGTGGTGCGGCATCTGCGGGCGAATGGCGTGATGCGCGGCGTGATTTCTACTGCGGTGGAAGATACGGACGCGCTGGTGGCGAAGGCTCGCGCACATAAGAAGATGGATGGGACGGATCTGGCGAGCGTCGTTACGACGAAGGCTGCGTATGGGTGGGATGCTGACGAGCCGAAGAATGAGAGTGGCGATAAGTTGCTGCCGGGGGTTGATGCGGCGGCGAAGGATACGCTGCATGTGGTGGCGTATGACTTTGGGATCAAGCAGAACATTTTGCGGATGCTCACGCGGGAGAATTGCCGGGTGACGGTGGTTCCTGCGAAGACTTCGGCGGCGGATGTTTTGGCGATGTCGCCGGATGGGGTTTTCTTTTCGAATGGGCCGGGTGATCCTGAGCCGCTGGAGTATGCAGTTGCGAATGTGCGCGAGTTGCAGGGGAAGACTCCGCTGTTTGGGATTTGTTTGGGGCATCAGATTTTTGGGTTGGCGCTGGGTGGGAAGACGTACAAGCTGAAGTTCGGGCATCACGGCGGGAATCATCCGATTAAGAATCTGGAGACGGGGAAGGTCGAGATCACCGCGCAGAACCACAACTACAACGTGGATCCTGCGAGCCTGCCGGCGGATGTGGAGCGGACGCATACGAATTTGAACGATGACACGCTGGCTGGGTTAAGGCATAAGACGGATCCGATGTTTAGCGTGCAGTATCACCCGGAGGCTTCGCCGGGGCCGCATGATTCGCATTATTTGTTCAAGGACTTTCGCAAGATGATGGAGGAGTTCAAGAAATGAATCGTGATTCCTGCATGAGCCTCGTGAAGGATGGGTTGACGCTATGAAGCGAGCGATTCTATTGGTGGTTGCGGGCCTTGCTCTGATGGTTTCTCCTGCGTTTGGGGGACGACCGCGCATCACTGCGTCGGGGCTGTGCGGGGTGGTGACGGACCAGGCGGGCAAGCCGGTGGAGCATGCTACGGTGACGGCGATGTTTGCGAATTTTAGTACGAGCCAGGAGACGGATGCGGATGGGCACTGGTCGTTCGGGCGCGGGGCGGGGCCGCACAGGATGGAAGTTGAGGGCAGCGGCTACCAGACATTTCAGTTTGATTACGTAGATAAGGACGACCAGAAAAGTAGTGGAGCGGACAATCCTGAGTTTCTGACGAAGCCTAAGGACGCGGCGTGTGTGACTCCGATGTATGTGCGGCTCGCGCCGTGGAATCACAAGTCAGGTATGGTGACCCTCGATCCAACGAAGGGCGTTCACAAGGAAAAGAAGAGCAAAAAAAATGCCACGTAGACATGACATTGCGAAGATATTGGTGATCGGCTCGGGGCCGATTGTGATTGGGCAGTCGGCGGAGTTCGACTACTCGGGGACGCAGGCTTGCAAGGCGCTGAAGGCTGAGGGCTATGAGGTGGTGCTGGTGAATTCGAACCCGGCATCGATCATGACTGATCCGGAGGTGGCGGACCGGACGTACGTGGAGCCGTTGACGCTGGCGTATGTGGAAGAGATTTTGCGGGTGGAAGTGGAGATGATGCGGGCGTCCGGCGAGAGGGGCGTCTTTGCGGTGTTGCCTACAGTGGGTGGGCAGACGGCGTTGAATCTGGCGGTGGATCTGGCCGATGCGGGGGTGCTGGACAAGTTTGGGATTGAGTTGATTGGGGCGAAGCTGGAGGCGATTAAGAAGGCTGAGGACCGGTTGCTGTTCAAGGATGCGATGAACAAGATCGGGCTGGATATGCCGAAGTCGATGCTGATTAATAATCTGCGCGACGGGTTGGAGTTTGCGGCGAAGCTGGGGTTCCCGGTGGTGATTCGGCCTAGCTTTACGCTGGGTGGATCGGGCGGCGGCATTGCGTATAACCGCGAAGAGTTGATGGAGATTTTGTCGCGTGGGTTGGATCTATCGCCGGTGCATGAGTGTTTGCTTGAGGAGAGCGTGCTGGGGTGGAAGGAGTATGAGCTGGAGGTGGTGCGCGACTTGAAGGACAACGTCGTGATCATCTGCTCGATAGAAAATTTTGATGCGATGGGCGTGCATACCGGCGACTCGATTACGGTGGCGCCGGCGCAGACGTTGACCGATCGCGAGTATCAGCGGATGAGGGATGCGGCGATTGCGGTGATTCGCGAGATTGGCGTGGAGACGGGCGGGAGCAATGTGCAGTTCGCGGTGAATCCGCAGAACGGGCGCATGACGGTGATTGAGATGAATCCGCGGGTGTCGCGGTCGAGCGCACTGGCGAGTAAGGCCACCGGTTTCCCTATAGCCAAGATCGCGGCGCGGCTGGCCGTGGGGTATACGCTCGACGAGTTGCAGAACGATATTACGAAGGCTACGCCGGCTTGCTTTGAGCCCACGATTGATTATGTGGTGGTGAAGATTCCGAAGTGGCAGTTTGAGAAGTTTCCGGGATCGGATGAGACGTTGGGGCCGCAGATGAAGTCTGTGGGCGAGGTGATGGCGATTGGGCGGACGTTCAAAGAAGCGCTAATGAAGGCCGTGCGCTCGCTCGAGACGGGGAAGAAGAGTACCGATGATGGGATCGATCCGCGCAGGTTGCGGCAGCGGCTGGTGACGCCTTCGCCGGAGCGATTGGCGTATCTGCGGTATGCGTTTGAGCAGGGATGGAATGTTCGCGATGTGGCGCGGTATACGGGGATGGATCCGTGGTTTCTGCACCAGATGAAGCAGATTGCGGAAGAGCTGAAGGTGGTGGAGAGCGTTGGGTTCGAGAAGATGGACGCTGGGACTTTGTTGTCGGCGAAGCGGATGGGGCTTAGTGATTCGCGGCTGGCAGTGACGCTGGGGATTGAGGATGGGGGCGCGGCGAAGGTTCGCGCGCTGCGGAAGAAGCTGGGCGTGAAGCCGGTTTATAAGCTGGTGGATACTTGCGCAGCGGAGTTTGAGTCGCTGACGCCTTACATGTACTCGTGCTATGACGAGGAGGATGAGGCGGCGCCTACGGCTAAGAAGAAGGTGATCATTCTTGGCTCGGGGCCGAACCGGATTGGGCAGGGCATTGAGTTTGATTACTGCTGCTGCCATGCTGCGTTTGCGCTGAGAGATGACGGGTACGAGACGATCATGGTGAACTGCAATCCGGAGACGGTGTCGACTGACTACGACACCAGCGACCGGTTGTACTTTGAGCCGCTGACGCTGGAGGATGTGCTGGCGGTGTATGAGCATGAGGCGTCGGGTGGCGCGGAGATTGGGATGATCGTGCAGTTTGGCGGTCAGACGCCGCTGAACTTGTCGCTGCCGCTGAAGGCTGCGGGTGTGCCGATCATTGGGACGTCGCCGGAGTCGATTGATCTGGCGGAGGATCGGAAGCGATTTGGGAAGCTGATTACGGAGCTGGGGATTCCGCAGCCTGAGGGGGCGATGGCGACTTCGGTGGATGAGGCTCTGGCTGGGGCTCGTCGGGTGACGTATCCGGTGCTGGTGCGGCCTAGCTATGTGCTGGGTGGGCGCGCGATGGTGATCGCTTATGACGATGCCGATGTGGTGCGGTATATGTCGACTGCGATTGAGTACTCGCAGGAGCGGCCGGTGTTGATTGATCACTTCCTGGAAGATGCGCAGGAGGTCGATGTCGATGCGTTGTGTGATGGCAAGGATGTGATTATTGCCGGGATCATGCAGCATATCGAGGAGGCGGGCGTGCACTCTGGGGATTCGAGCTGCGTGCTGCCGGCGGTGGATTTGAGTGCTGATGTGTTGGAGACGATACGGACGTATACGCGGAAGCTGGTGATGTCGCTGAACGTGATTGGGCTGGCGAATCTGCAGTTCGCGGTGCAGCGGGGCAAGGTGTTTGTTATTGAGGTGAATCCGCGGGCGTCGAGGACGGTGCCGTATGTTTCGAAGGCTACGGGCGTGCAGTTGGCGAAGATTGCTTCGCGGCTGATGACGGGGCGGACGCTGAAGGAGTTGCTGCCGGAGCAGTTGGCCGCCGGAAACGATTTGAGTACGGGGGAACATTATTTTGTGAAGTCGCCGGTGTTTCCGTGGGGCAAGTTCCAGGGCGTGGATCCAGTGCTGGGGCCGGAGATGCGATCGACGGGCGAGGTGATGGGCGTGGCTCGGACGTTTGGCGAGGCGTTTGCGAAGGCGCAGACGGCGGCGGGATTGCATTTGCCTACTGAGGGCACGGTGTTCTTCAGCGTGAACGATCATGACAAGCTGGCCGTTGCGCCGCTGGCTCGGCGATTTGTGGATATGGGTTTCAAGCTGGTGGCTACACATGGGACTGCGGATGTTCTGGAAGCGGCGGGTATGCAGGTGGAGCGCGTGTTTGCGGTGAAGGAAGGCCGGCCGAACGTGGTGGATTTGATCAAGGGCGATCGGATTCAGTTGATTGTGAATACGCCGAGCGGGCAGATGAGCGTGTTTGATGAGGCGGCGATTCGACGGGCGGCGGTGAGTGCTCGAGTGGCTACGATTACGACGCTGGCGGCGACGCGGGCGGCGGCGGATGGGATTGAGGCGCTGCAGAAGGGCGAATATCACGTCGAGTCGTTGCAGGAGCTGCATGCGTCGAGGCTGGTGGCGGTAAACTCGTAAGCGATGCTGATTGATGGGATTCATATACCGCTGACGGTGCCGTTTACTCGCGACGGCGAGAGTTATTTGCGCAAGCTGGAGCACAACGTGGGGCGCTACTCGCTGACGCCGGCGGCGGGGTTGGTGGCACTGACTGCGGGGAGCGAGGGAGCTGCGCTTTCGGATGCGGAAGTTGCAGAGACGCTGCGGGTGATTGGTGCGGCGGCTGATCCTACGAAGGTGCTGGTGGCGGCGATTGCGAAGGACAGTGTGCGGGGCGCGCTGGCGATTGCGAACGAGGCGGCTGAGGCGGGATTTGATGCGGTGCTGGTGGCGGCGCCTTCGCAGTGGGAGCGGCTGACGGAAGAAGAGGTGATGCTGTACTTTCGCGCGGTGGCGGATGCGTCGCCGCTGCCGGTGGTGTTGGGGAGCGAGTCGGGCTCGCAGGGGTATCGGCTGAGCGTGGATGAGATTGCGCAGCTGGCGCTGCATGGGAATGTGATTGGGTTGTACGACGAGGGGCTGACGGTGGAGCGGTATGGCGCGATTGCCGAGGCTACGCGGGGGAAGAAGCGCGAGACGTTGGTGACGACGGTGTTTGCGCCAGTGACTCGACGGATGCTGCGGGGGCGTTGGGATGAGGGTGGATTCGTGTCGGCTGCGTCGTTGGCTGGAGGGACGGCGGTGGTTGAGGCTCCGGCAGCGAAGGGGCTGAAGACGCGGACGAAGGTGGTGGGGTTCCAGGTGATGTCTGCGGGGAGTGCGGTGGGGATGGTGGAGTTGCTGACGGCGGGCGCTGCGGGAGCGATGCTGGCGCTGTCGGCTGCGGCTCCGCAGGGATGCTATGAGGCGTATGCGGCGTTCAAGGATGGTGATCCGGCGCTGGCGGCAGAGAAGGGTGCACGGCTGGTGGAGGCTGATGCTGCGATTCGCGCGCTGGGGATTGCGGGCGTGAAGTATGGGTGCGATTGCAATGGGTATTTTGGCGGGGCGCCGCGGTTGCCGCGATTGCCGCTGGATGCTGAGGGGCGGGCGGTGGTGGAGAGGGTGCTGGCGGGGATTCGGAATTAGGTGGTGAGGGTGAGGGGTCGTTTGCTTTCGCAAACGATGCCCACCTTAGGCGCGGAAAGCGCGCCGAAGATGGGAACGGGGAGCTGGGGAGTTGAGTTCCCACTCATGACGATGAGACCGTCATGAATGGGGCACCCGGCTAGAAGCAGGCTCCCGAATGATGGGAAGAAAAGCAAAGGCCTCTGCGATCGCGATAGCAGAGGCCTTTGGGTTGTGAGGTGGGAGCGTTGGCTACTGCTGGGCGCGGATGGAGTTTAGTTTGGCTCGGGCCTGGGAGGCTTCGGGGGAGACGGGGAAGCGCTGGATGAGGGAGCGGAGCTCACGCTCGGCGGCTTCGTTCTGGTGGGTCTCGATGAGGGCCTCGGCTTTGTGGAGCTGGGCGGCGGGGACCTTGGCGTTGTCTACGTAACGGGTGAGGACCTGGTCGTAGTCCTTGATGGCGAGCGAGGGGTGGTGGGTGCGCATCTGCATCTCGCCGAGGTAGTAGTAGCCGTTGCCGGAGAGGTTGTCGTCGGGGTAGGCCTTGATGAGGTCGGTGAACTCGGAGGAGGCGAGGGAGTAGCGGGCGGAGATGTAGTCCGCGTAGGCGCCGCGGTACATGTCACCGGCTGACGGCTGGACGCTTGCGGGTGGTGGTGCTGTGTTTGCTGACGTGATTGGCGGGGGGGTGTTGTCCGTGCCGCTGTCCGGTGCTGTGCCCTGGTTGGGGGACGTGCTGGGAGCGGCTTGGGGAGGGCCCGAGGGTGCGGCTCCGGCGGGGACGCCGCCTTGCGGAAGACTGCTGAGCGTGGCGTTGGTGGCCTGCTGCTGGCTTTGGATTGCTTCGAGGGCCTTCTCCATGCGGGCCATGCGAGCCTTGAGCTCGTCGATGGAGTCGTTGAGGGACTGGACCTGGCCGGAGACCTGCTGGTTGCTGGCGCTGACTGCATCCTGCTGGTTCTGCATGCTGAGCTTGAGACCGTTGACGGTGGTGGACATGGTGTTGACGGAGTCGGCGGTCTGCTGGATGAGCTGCTTGAGCATGCCGAAGCTTTCGTCGTTGGTCTGCTGCAGTTTCGCGATGGCGTCCTGCAGTGCCTGGACCTGGGTCTGGAGTTGGATCATGTCCTTGTTCTCGCCGTAGGCCGGGAGGGAAGCGAGTGGGACGAGGGCCACAAGGGCAATCAAAACAATGCTTCGGCGGAGTGAGTGAAAGCGGGTCATACGGGTTGAGCTCCTCAACGTCCCTTAGATATCGTTCCTGGAAAGGGAGTTGTGCAATACAAGAATACTGGTCGCAGCGGGTAAGAAGAAAGTGTGGCTAGAAGGAAGCCGCGTCAAGACCTGCCGGTTGGGCGGGATGATGACGCGGCGTCTGGTTAGCGAGTAGCAAGTTAGCGAGTTGCGTTTAGCGATCGATGGAGAACTGATCGCGGCGATTCTGCTGCCAGCAGCTCTCGGTCTCCTCGGTGCAGAACTGCTTTTCCTTGCCGTAGCTGACGACGCGGATGCGGTCGCCGGAGACGCCGGCGGCTACAAGAGCGGTCTTGGCGGCGTTAGCGCGGTTCTCGCCGAGGGTGATGTTGTACTCCGCTGAACCACGATCATCGCAGTAGCCGCCGATGAGGATCTTGATGGACGGGTGGGCGTTGAGGTAGGCAGCCGAGGAGGAGATGGCGGTGTCGGACTGGGGCGAGAGGTCGTAGCTGTCGTAGCCGAAGAAGATGTCCTGGACGTGGGCGTGGAACTCGGCGTCGGAGCCGCCGGTGCCGGTGTCAGCGGGAGCCGCGGGGACTTCGGGCACGCGGACGGTGACACGAACATTGGCTTCGGTGGTACCGCCGTCGTTCTTGGCGACGAGATGGAAGTTGGTGGAGCTGGAGGGCGAGACGGTCTGCGTGCCATTGACGGGGACTTCGCCGATGCCGTCGATGCTGACGCTGGTGGCGTTGGTGCTGCGCCAGTTGAGGACGACGGACTGGCCGAGGTCGATGGAGAGCGGGTCAGCGGTGATGGAGGCCGTGGGCGGCGCCATTGTGGGTGCGGAGGGGGCCATGGCGGCGGGAGGTGGTGCAGCTTCCTTCTTGTGGCAGCCAACAGCGGCCAGCAGAGAGACGGTCGCAACCAGTGCAGCCTTATTCCAGAACGACGAACGATGAGCCATCATGAGAGATCCTCTTAAATTCGAATGGTACGGCAAGGTTATTGGGAGGAATACTGTTATATCTTACAGAATTATATATCGTAAGGCGACAATCGGGGTATGTATCTCTTGGTATCTATTGTTCCATTTTGTGACAACAGTTATAGATTATTTCCAACTCCAATTTGGCATGTCAGCTCCTGGGCCGGTGAGGGCTCGTTTGTTTGTGCCGTCGACGAGCATGGTCATGATGCGGTTGTGGGCGTCGACGCCATCGGGTGAGTTCGCGAAGGCGATGTGGCGGCCGTCAGGAGACCAGGTGGGGAAGTCGCAGCGGCCGATATCGTGGGTGAGTTGAATCCAGCGCTTGCTGGCGACTTCCATGACGTAGATGTCCTGGCCGCCGGGTGCGCCGGGGCCGTATTTACGATCCCAGGCGAAGGCGATGAACTGGCCGTTGGGAGACCAGGAGGCTGAGGTTGCATAGCCACCGTCGGTCATGCGGGTAACGCCGGAGCCGTCGGAGTCCATGATGTAGAGCTGGGGCAGGCCGGTGCGGCCGCTGATCCAGGCGATCTGGGCGCCGGTCTTGGGGTTGTAGGTGGGCGAGACGTCAGGGCCTTTGTAGTTCGTGACGCGGTGGGCAATGGAGCCGGAGGGGTCGGAGATCCAGATCTCGGGGTCGCCGGTGCGGGAGGAAGAGAAGGCCAGCTCTTTGCCGCTGGGAGACCAGGCGGGGGAGAGGTTGGTTCCACCAACATTGTTGAAGCGGACGAGGCGGCCGAGGAGGAGCGAGAACATGCGAATCTGGAAGCCGTTTTTGCCGAGGGAGGCAAAGGCCACGAGAGAGTTATCGGGCGAGACGCGGGGCGAGATGGAGTCTTCGCCCAGGTGGGTGACGGCGTGTTGATTGGCGCCATCGTAGTCCATCATCCAGATTTCTTTAAGCCGGGGCCGACGTGCTTGGAGTAGAAGATTTTGGATTCGGCGATGCCGGGCGATCCACCGCTGAGGCGGAAGACGATGTCGTCGGCGAACTGGTGGGCGAGCTGGCGGGCGGTGTCGTCACTGGCGGGGCCGGTGTACTGCTTGGCGAAGACCTGGGGGAACTGGGTGTTCTTGGTGTCGTCGAGGAAGCCGTTGGCGACGAGGTTGCCGCCCTGGGTGCCGATGTTGCCGAAGGCGACCATGGCGGCGCTGGCGGGGGCCTGCGACCACTGCGAGAGATTGATCTCGGCGGGGATGCCGGGCGTGGTCTGCGGTGCGAGGCTCTTCGAGACCATGTCGAAGATGCCGGAGTTGGCGAGGTCGGAGTAGAGGACGGTGTCGAAGGTGTTCTTGTAGGCGAGGGTGTCGCCTGCAGAGGAGGGCTTGAAGTTGGCGGCGGCGAGGCGGATGCTGGCTGCGCCGGAAGAGGTCTCGATGTGGAACGTGTCTTGTGCCCTCAGCGCGGAGGCGGAGAGCAGAAGGCAGAGAGGGGCGAGCAGAGAGAGGGTGAATCGGCTTGACCAGCGTCGTACGGAAAGGTTCACTATCTTTTCTCCAATAATTCTGATGCCGGAACTGAGGGTGAACGCAAGAAAGTCTGCGCGGAAAAACATGAGCGTGGAGGAGAAAAGTTCAAAGACTGCAAGGTGGTGCAAGGGGATGAAGCGCGGTTATTGATGCTTGTAATCAAACTTATCCTCGATGGTAATGTGATCGCCTTCGGGAAGGGGGCCGAAGGTGTCGATTCGTTGCAGGGCGCGGATGGCTGCGGTGTCGAGCGTGGGTGAGCCGCTGCGCTGCTCGATGCGAATGTTGGTGATGGAGCCGTCGCGCTGGATGTCGAAGAGGACGCTGACGCTCTTGCCTTCAGAGGTGCGGGGGTCGACTTCCTGGGTGAAGTAGTTTTGCGCGATGACACGACCGACGGCTTCCACGTAATAAGCATAACGGGCGCCGAAGCTGCGGTTTTGCACGGTGAGGGTGGCGCTGCCGTTTTTCAGCTGGGTCATGGACTGGGGAAGCTGGGTGGCGCTTTCACCGGTCTGCGCTTTGGCGCTGGGAGGCGTGGGCTGCGGGTGCTTGGGCGGCGCGGGCGTGGGGATGGGACCGAGCTTCTTGGGCTGTTCTTTGGCCTTGATTTCGATGTCGGTGGGGCGGGGCGGAGGCTGCACGGCTTCTTTGGGCGGAGGCACGGGCGCGGGGCTGACGGTGTCGGGGGTGAGGACGGATTTGTCTACGGGCTTGGCCTTCTCGGGGAGGGGGATGGAGGAGACCATGGAGGCCTGGATGGAACCGACGGTGGAGGCGTCGCCGCCCCAGTGGCTGCTGCGGTGGTTGAGATAGATGCCGATGCCGATGAAGGTGAGGGCGATGAGGATGTGGAGCGCGACCGCGCCGATGACGCCGCGGCGGAATTGGTCGTCGGGGGAGAGCTGCGGCGAGATGGCTTGGGTGCTCATGGGTTTAGAAGCCTTGACGCAAAGGGCGCGAAGTTAGCAACGTTTCGCGAAGTAGAACAGACAACAGGAAAACAGCAGCAGATTCCCGGAGGGAATGACAGAAAGAAATGCAAGTGCAACAGCAACTACAGGGGTCCTCCACTGCGTTCAGGATGACGGCGTGAAACAAGCAACTACAAAGACAACGGCGGCTAGCGTTGCAGGGGTTGGGTGACGATGCTGATGTTGCTGATGCCGGCTCGTTTGACGGCATCCATTACGGAGGCGAAGGCGCCGAAGGGGACTGCTTCGTCGGCGCGGACGTAGATGACTTTCTTTTCGTTGGCGGGGTTCTGCGCGAGTACGGCGGAGAGGTTGTGGATGTTGACGGGCTTGTCCTGGAGGAAGACGTTCTGGTCTTTGTCGATGGTGACGACGAGGTGGACTTCGCTGAGTTGCGAGACCATGCGGGTGTGCGGGACGGCGACCTGGATGCCGGACTGAAGGACGGGGGCGGTGAGCATGAAGATGAGGAGCAGAACCAAGACCACGTCGACGAGCGGCGTGATGTTGATGTCGGACATGGCGGTTTGGGTTTTGCCGTTGGTGCTGAAGGCCATGGTTAGGAACTCCGGCGATCGTTAGGGAATGGCGGCAGCTGGGTGCCGGGCACCGGGGGACGGCGACGGTCTTCGCCGTAGGGCGGCTGGTTGCCGGGTTGCTGGGGCTGGAAGAGAGCGGCGTTCTGGATGGCGTTGAGGAGCTCGCGGCCGAAGTCGTCCATGCGTGCGGCGAACTCGCGGAGGCGCGCGGTGAGCTGGTTGTAGCCCATGACGGCGGGGACGGCGACGACGAGGCCGGCGGCGGTGGTGATGAGGGCTTCGGAGATGCCGGGGGCTACGGCGCGGAGGGTGGCAGCGCCTTCAGCACCGAGGCCGTGGAAGGCGTCGATGATGCCCATGACGGTGCCGAAGAGACCGACGAAGGGTCCGACCTGGGCGATGGTGGCGAGCCAGGTCATGCGGCGTTCCATGGAGCTGAGGGCTTCGCTGGCGGCGGTTTGGGCGGCGCGCTCGAGGCCCTGGGGGTTGGGGGGGATGCCGCGACCGCCGCTCTGGCGCTGGTACTCGTCGTGAATTTCGTTGAAGACGGCGACCAGGGGGCTGGGCTTGAACTGGTCGGCGACGGCGGCGATTTCGGAGAGGCGGCCGGACTTGCGGAAGGCGCGGAGGAAGCGGCGATTCTGGGTGTCGGCTGCCTTGAAGGAGCGCCATTTGGAGATCATGACGGCCCAGGAGAGGACGCTCATGAAGACCAGGAGACCGAGCACGGCGAGCGCAGTGGGGCCGCTGTTGTGCAGCATTTCCACGAGAGCGCTGGAGGACTGGCCGGCAGGCGGGGGGCCGAGCGAGACGTCGGTTGGGGCTTGCGTGGCGGCGTCTTGCAGGAAGAGAGCAAAGGCTAGCAGGGTCATAGGCGTCGAAATTAAGTGTAACTGGGTACGGCGGTGGGAACGAGAACCCAGCTAGATGCTCGCCGCACGATAGTTTGGACGCGGTGCAAAACTTTTGGGGTGCAGAGGGGTTTGAGATGCAGATGTTGGGTAGGTGTTACCAGCGTGAGAGGATTATCGGCATGAGAATCCAATGGCCACCGGTGGTATCTCTGCTCGGAGGGATCTACAGCCTCTATTTTGCATCCAGGCTTCGCAAACTCAAGCTTTCCGATCAACCTCCCGTGTCTCGCGCTCATCTGTCTCTAGAGGAGCGGCAGCACAAAATCCGAATCGCATCGAGGCTCTGTGTCTTGGGAGGCTTTGTCATGATTGCGGGCGCGGGGATAATTGTCTGGTTGGAGAATTTGAACTGACTCGACATTGGTTTTAGGAGGTGTCGCGGCCGGGTGCGGCTCCTGCTATGCTCTTGCGAGAAAGAGACAAAGATGCTGTTGGAGTTGCGCGCAGAGAATTATGCTGTGATTGACCACGCGGTCGCCGAGTTTGGGCCGGGGTTGAACCTGCTGACCGGGGAGACGGGTGCGGGCAAGTCGATATTGATTGATGCGCTGGCGCTGCTGCTGGGGGGGAAAGCGTCGAGCGACGTGGTGCGGTTTGGGGCGGAGAAGGCCGTGCTGGGGTGCGTGTTCGAGACGACGCCGGGGGCTGAGGAGATTCTTGAGGAGAACGGGATCGATCCGGAGGGGGATGAGATTCTGCTGCGGCGCGAGATTGCGGGGAGTGGCAAGGGGCGCGTGTTCGTGAATAATCAGCCGGCTACGGTGGGGGTGCTGCGTCAGTTGGCTCCAGAACTGGCGCTGGTGCATGCGCAGTCGGAGACGCTGGTGGCGTTTGATGCGGCGCAGCAGAGGATCTTGCTGGATCGGTTTGGGGATATCAGCAGTGAGGAGGTGGGCGCCGCGTTTGGGAGGTGGAAGGAGCTGGAGGGAAAGATCCAGGAGCTGCGGAGCGTGGAGCAGGATCGGCTGCGGTTGATGGATTTGTGGAGCTTTCAGGCGAAAGAGATTGCTGCGGCGGGGATTACGGACGCGGAGGAGGATGTAAGGCTGGAGACCGAGAAGCGGGTGCTGGCGAACTCGGAGCGGCTGTTTGCGGGGGCTACGGCGGCGCAGGAGTTGTTGTATGAGGCGGAGGTTTCGGCGGAGACTCTGCTGGGTGGGGCACTGCGGCATGTTGAGGATTTGGGGAGATTTGACGAGCAGTTCAAGGAGATGGCCGGGCAGCTGGCGGCGGCGAAGGCCTCGGTGGAAGACGCGGCGGCTACGCTGAGGGATTTTGCGGGGAAGGTGACGGCGTCGCCGGAGAGGCTGGTGGAGATTGAGGACCGGCTGGCGGCGCTGGAACGGCTGAAGCGGAAATACGGAGATGCGAGAGGCGGAGATTCGAGATTCGGGCTGGCGGCGGTGATTGCGTTTGGGGAGGATGTGGCGGGGAAGCTGGCTGAGCTGGAGAATCGGGATGCTCGGCTGGCAGAGTTGGAGAAGGACCTGACGATTGCTGCGGCGAAGTACATGGTGGTCGCGAGGAAGTTGTCGGCGGAGAGAAGTGCGGCGGCGAAGAAGCTGGCCAAGGTTGCGGAGCGGCAGATCAATGAGCTGGCGATGAACGCGCGGTTTGAGGTGGGGGTGGCGGCGCGGGAGGATGTGGAGGCTTGGACTGCGTTTGGTTGGGATCGGGTGGAGTGCAGGATTGCTACGAATCCGGGCGAGCCGCTGAAGCCGCTGACGGAGATCGCGTCAGGCGGGGAGATGAGCCGGGTGATGCTGGCGCTGAAGGTGAGTGTGGAGGAAGGTGCGAATGCGGCGGCGAAGAGGCGGAAGATGGCGCTGCCGCGGACGCTGGTTTTCGATGAGATTGATATTGGCATTGGGGGGCGGGCTGCGGAGGCTGTCGGGCAGAAGCTGAAGACGCTGGCGGGGGCGCAGCAGGTGATCTGCATAACGCATTTGCCGCAGATTGCCGCGTTTGCCGATCAGCACTTTCTGATTGAGAAGGGTGAGCGCGGAGGCAGGACGCATACCGGGGTTCGGCGGATGAAGCGGGAGGAGCGGGTGGAGGAGATTGCGCGAATGCTTTCGGGGGCGAGTCTGACAGAGACGAGCCGGCGGCATGCCGAGCAGATGCTGAAGTCCTGCTCGGGTCCTACGCGGACGGCGGGCGTTGAGTAGCAGGGTGGTGTAGGAGCGTGGGGCAGGCTTGTGGGACAACCTTCGGGGGACAGTTGGACTCCTAACAGGCATCTCCCAAGGAGGGTCCGATGGCTGAATCGAAGAAGTGTGCGCACTCGGCGTGCAGCTGTGTTTGTTCCGATGGAAAGAAGTACTGTTCGCAGATTTGCGAGGACAGCAAAGGCGTTACGGCGCTGGCGTGCGACTGCAAACATCCGGGATGCACGGGGACACGAATCGCGTAACGAGCAATCAGGCCGCTGGCCGGAGTGAACGGGTATTCCGGGGTTCCGGCCGGCAGCCAGATTTGCACCGTTTATGGTTCACACCAGGGGGTGTACTCCGGTGCCATCAAGGGCTGGAGAGGGTATACTTAACCTGTGAGTAACCTTACCGCCTCTCCCGCAAACGCCCAAGACAAGCAAGGCGAAACCACCACCAAACGAGTTCTCCTGCTGAAGCCGAGAGGCTTCTGCGCGGGGGTGGTGCGTGCGATCGATATCGTGCAGATTGCCCTGGACACGTTTGGGGCGCCTATTTACGTGCGCAAAGAGATTGTCCACAACAGCTACGTGGTGAATGACCTGGCGCAAAAGGGCGCGATCTTCGTCAACGAGCTGGATGAGGTGCCGGCTGGGGCGCGGGTGATTTACTCGGCGCATGGGGTTAGTCCGGCGGTGCGGCAGGGGGCGAAGGAGCGCGGGCTGAAGGTAATTGACGCGACCTGCCCGCTGGTTACCAAGGTGCATATTGAGGCTATCAAGTTCGCTAAGCAGGGGTATTCGCTGGTGCTGGTGGGGCATCGCGACCACGAAGAGGTACAGGGGACGCAGGGCGAGGCGCCGGATGTGACGCAGGTGGTGTCGACTGTGGAAGAGGTTGAGAAGCTGGTGGTGAAGGATCCGAACAAGGTCGCTTACCTGACGCAGACGACGCTTTCGCTGGATGAGGCGCGGTACATGATTGAGGCGCTGCGGAAGAAGTTTCCGAACATCGCGGGGCCGCATGCGCAGGATATTTGTTATGCGACGGAGAATCGGCAGACGGCGGTAAAGAACGTTGCGCATGGTGCGGATTTGGTTCTGGTTGTGGGTTCGAGGAACAGCTCGAATTCGAATCGGCTGGTGGAGGTGTCGCATAACATCGGGACGCATTCCTACCTGATCGACAAGGCGGAAGACATCAAGCCGGAGTGGCTGGAGACCGTGAATACGGTGGCAATCACTGCAGGCGCTTCGGCACCGGAGATCCTGGTGCAGGAGGTTGTTGCGTACCTGCAGGGCAAGGGGTATGGGTCGGTTGAAGAGGTTGAAGTGATGCCGGAGAATGTGCGGTTTGGATTGCCGCCGGAGATTGTTTCGGCGATCGCGGCAGCTCCGCCGGCGCCGGCGAGTATTTAGTTTCGACAGCGGCTATGGGATGGTTTTAACCGCTGGGACGTGAGGCCTAGTAGCGCAGTAGTGCATCTAGAAACTATGAGTATAGAGACAGCTAACCCGCAGAGCAGAAAGAAACAGACGACGACGCAGCCTCGGTTTGGACGGCTCGACCTTGCGATGGAGCGGGTGAGCGAGGGGATCGGCAAGGCGGCGGCTTGGCTGATGGGTCAGCAGCACGAGCAGGGGTACTGGTGCGGTGAGCTCGAAGCGGATGCGATGCTCGAGGCCGATTACATCTACATGCACACGCTGCTGGGAACGGGCGATAAGGGCAGGATGGAACGCGCGGTGAATGAGATTCTGCGCCATCAGAATGAGGATGGTGGATGGAGTCTTTATCCGGGCGGGCCGAGCAATGTGAACTACGGGGTGAAGTGCTACCTGGCGCTGAAGCTGATGGGCTGGGACGCGGAGCATCCGCTGATGGTGAAGGCGCGGCGGAAGGTGCTGGATCTGGGTGGCGTGACGTCGTGCAACACGTTCACGAAGATGTATCTGTGCTCGCTGGGGCAGTACGACTACGACGCGGTGCCGGCCGTTCCGCCGGAGATGCTGCTGTTTCCGAACTGGTTCTACTTCAACATTTATGAAATCAGCGCGTGGTCGCGGGCGATCCTGGTGCCGCTGTCAATTATTTACGCGAAGAAGCCATTCAAGAAGCTGGCGCCGGAGCAGACGATCGATGAGCTGTTTGTAGGCGGGCGAGCGAATGCGAATTTATATCTGAGGCTGGACCGGAAGCACCTGATTTCGTGGCGGAACTTCTTTTTGTTTACGGATCGGCTGGCGCACTGGTCGGAGCGGGTGCATATTCGGCCGCTGCGGAAGATGGCGCTGAAGAAGGCAGAGCAGTGGATGCTGGATCACTTTGAGCGCTCGGATGGTTTGGGCGCGATCTATCCGGCCATGCTGAATGCGATTGTGGCGCTGGTGTACCTGGGGTACTCGAAGGACGACCCGCAGGTGATACGCGCGATGGACGAGTTTGAGAAGCTGGGGATTGATTGCCCGGATGGGACGCCGGATTATCCGACGCCGACGTTCCGGATGCAGCCGTGCTTCTCGCCGGTGTGGGATACGGCGCAGGTGCTGTCGACGCTGGGAGAGACGGGGCTGCGCAGGGATGATGCGCGGCTGGTGAAGGCGGCGGACTGGCTGTTGTCGAAAGAGATTCGGTACAAGGGCGACTGGTCGCACAACGTGAAGAATGTTGAGGCGAGTTGCTGGTGCTTCTTCTTCAACAACGATCATCAGCCGGATGTGGATGATACGGGAGAGGTGCTGCTGGCGCTAAAGGCGGTGGATAATCCTCGCGAGCGGTATCAGCATGAAGTGACGCAGAGGGCCATTGACTGGGTGTTTGGGATGCAGTGCAAGAACGGCGGCTGGGCCTCGTTCGATAAAGACAACACCAAGAAGATGTTTGAGTCGATTCCGTTCGCTGACCATAATGCGATGATCGATCCGCCGTCCGTGGATATTACAGGACGGATTCTGGAGATGCTGGCGAGCTACGGCTACACGCGGCGGGACAAGCGCGTGGAGAAGGCTGTGCAATTTATTCTGCGCGAGCAGGAGCCGGATGGTTCGTGGTTTGGACGCTGGGGCGTGAATTATTTGTACGGAACGTTCCTGGTGCTGCGCGGTCTGCAGGCGATGGAGTACAGCTACCTGGAGCCGGCGGTGCAGCAGGCGGCCGAGTGGATTCGCATGGTGCAGAATGCAGATGGCGGGTGGGGCGAGACGGCCGGAACCTACGATGATCCGAACCAGCGTGGCGTAGGACCTTCGACTCCGAGCCAGACGGCGTGGGCATTGCTTGGGTTGCTGGCGGCCAACGATACGCGATCGGATTCGGTGGCAAAGGGGATTCGGTGGCTGATTGAGAGACAGCGCGAGGATGGTTCGTGGACTGAGCTTATGCCGGGAAGAAATGGCGAGAGCTACTACACGGGGACCGGATTCCCGCGGGTGTTCTACCTAGGATATCACTTGTATAAGCAGTACTTCCCGCTGCTGGCGCTGACGACGTATCGGAAGGCTATGGAGCGCGAGGAAGAGGCTGCGTAGGCGGAAGCGTTGGGCGTGGCCGGGGCATCGAATCTGAAGTTGAAGCGGCAGATGGAATTGCTAGATTGCAGCTTGCAGGGCAAGAAAGTTTTTGAAGGATAAGGAGTCGTTCAGCATGGGAATTCCCATCTCGCAGATGTTCACGGTGACCACGTACGTTCTGAAGCAGAAGCTTTCAGGACGGAAGCGGTATCCGCTAGTTCTGATGCTCGAGCCGCTGTTTCGTTGTAATCTGGCGTGCGCCGGGTGCGGCAAGATCCAGTACCCCGCGCATATTCTGAAGGCGCAGTTGACGCCGGAGCAGTGCTTCAAGGCAGTGGAAGAGTGCGGGACGCCGATGGTTTCGATCCCGGGCGGCGAGCCGTTGCTGCATCCAGATATGCCGGAGATTGTGGCTGGGTTGGTGGCGCGCAAGAAGTATGTCTACATGTGCACGAATGCACTGCTGCTGAAGGAGAAGCTGCACCTGTTCAAGCCGTCGAAGTATTTGAGCTTCTCGGTGCATGTGGATGGGCAGAAGGAGCATCACGATATGTCGGTGTGCCGCGAGGGCGGCCATGACATTGCGATGGAGGGTGTTCGCGCGGCGGTGGCTGCGGGGTTCCGCGTGACGACGAATACGACGCTGTTCGATGGAGCCGATCCTAACTCGGTGCGCGCGCATTTTGATGAGCTGATGGCGACTGGTGTGGAGAGCATGATGGTGTCGCCGGGCTACACGTATGACAAGGCTCCGGACCAGAATCATTTTCTTGGCAAGGCGCGGTCGCGGAAGTTGTTTCGCGCGATCTTGTCGAATCGGAAGAAGAGCTGGCAGTTCAATACGCATCCACTGTTTGCCGAGTATCTGATGGGCAAACAGGATTTTGAGTGCACGCCGTGGGGCATGCCGACGTACTCGATCTTTGGGTGGCAGAAGCCTTGCTACCTGCTGCAGGACGGGTATGCGGACACGTTCCAGGAGCTGCTGGATTCAGTGGACTGGGCGAACTACGGCGCGAAGAGCGGCAATCCACAGTGCGCGAACTGCATGGTGCACTCGGGGCACGAGGCTTCGGCGGTGGACTACAACTTCAGTTCGCTGAAGGGATTTATTGCTACGGCGAAGCGGTACATGTTCCCGTCGACGTACGAGGACGAGGGCGCGATGAAGCTGTTGAACGAGTGGCCGGTTGCGGGGCATGGGCCGCTGGTGCAGATTGCGGATCAGCCTACTGCGGTGGTGGTGACGACGTCGGTGAATGAAACCAGCAGCGTGGCGGGAGACTAAAGATGGCGACAGCACAGCAGGAGCATTTGAAGATCGAGCAACTGCGGAACACGTCTGCTGATGACGTGGAAGTGATTGCGGGGCGCGAGCGCGAGAATCTGGAGGGATGGATTCCTGAGCTGGCGACCGAGGCCGAGGTGCGTGAGGCGCTGGAGAAGGCGTTTGATTATCGCGGCGATGTGACGGTGACGCGTAAGGATGGTTCGCAGGTGGAGGGTTATCTTTACGACCGTCGGAGCGAGCCTACGTTGGAGGCTTCACTGATCCGGATTATTCCTACGCCGAAGCCGGGTGTGCCGGTGGAGCGCGTGATGATCTCGTATGCAGATATTGCGGCGCTGCAATTTACGGGGCGCGATACGGCGGCGGGCAAGACCTTCGAGGCCTGGATTAAGAAGTACTGGGAGAAGAAGGCGGCGGGCGAGACGAATATTCAGATCGAGCCTGAGAAGCTCGACTAGGATTTCATGCGCTTATTTCTAACGGGTGCGACCGGGTTTGTCGGGGCGCATGTGGCGCAGATGGCGGCGGCGCAGGGGGCGGAGCTGCGGCTGCTGGCGCGGGCTACGTCGGATACCTCACGGTTGCCGGTTGGTGCGGATGTGGTGGTGGGGGATTTGCGTTCGCCGGATGGATTTCGGTCGGCGCTGGTGGGTTGTGATGCGCTGATTCATGTGGCTGCGGATTATCGGCTGTGGGTTCCTGATCCGGCGGAGATGTACAAGGCCAATGTTGAGGGGACGCGGGAGTTGCTGCGGCTGGCGCGCGAGGCTGGCGTGCGGCGAGTGGTGTATACGAGCAGCGTGGCGACGATGGGATTTCATGGCGATGCGGTGGTAGATGAAGAGACGCCGGTGAGTGAGGCCGATATGATTGGCCACTACAAGCGGTCGAAGTGGATGGCGGAGCAGGTGGTGCTGGAGGCTGCGCGCGCGGGACAAGAGGTGATCGTGCTGAATCCTACGACGCCGATTGGGGCGCTGGATACGAAGCCGACGCCTACGGGGCGGATCGTGGTGGACTTTCTGAATGGGAATTTTCCAGCGTATGTGGACACGGGATTGAACCTGGTGGATGTGGAAGAGATTGCGCGCATGCATCTGGTGGCGCTGGAGCGGGGGCGCTTCGGAGAGCGGTACATTCTGGGCGGAGAGAATCTGACGCTGAAGCAGATTCTGGATCGGCTGGCAGCGATTACGGGATTGAAGTCGCCGACGATGAAGGTGCCGCATGGGGTTGCGATGGCGTTCGCGTATTTTGATGAGACGGTGACGGGGAAGTGGCGGGGCAAGGAGCCGCGTGCAACGGTGGAGGCAGTGCGGATGGGGAAGAAGATGATGTTTGCGAGTTCGGCGAAGGCGGAGCGGGAGCTAGGGTTGCGGGTGGCGAGTGTTGAGGGCGCGCTACGTGCGGCTTGCGCATGGTTCTACAAGAATGGGTACGTGGACAAGACGCGGATCAGTTGCACGGGATGCTAGGGCATCTGTTGGCCAGATGCAGATTCAGAGAGAGCGGCGTGTCACCGGTCGCTCTCGAACTGCTTAACGCACTGAAGAAGCATGGCGGCAGTACGGGATTCGCCCATCCCGGTGTTTAGCATTACGTGATACAGGTGGCGCTCCGGCCATTTCAGGCCCATGTACTGCCGAACGAAGGTGGCTCGCGCTTTGTCTGTGCTGTCCACCAGAGTGATCGCCCTGTCCTCGGTTTCGCCTTGGGAGATCAGCCTGCGGATCTTGGCATCGCGAGAGGCGTAGAGAAATGCGTGGAAGACGTCCTTGCAGTTCTGCAGGAAGAATTGCGAACCTCGCCCGACAATTACCGACGGCCCGCTGGAGAGTGCTGTCCTCACAGCCGTTTCTGAAACGGCGGCGATGCGGCGTGCGTCGAGCGAGTGCAGCCGGTTGGTGGGTGGGAGCCCTCCCTCAAATGCGCCGCGAAGGAAGTCCTGGAAGATTCGGTACACAACGGGATCGGATCGCCATTCTCTTTTCTCGACCGCCTCTGGCGTACTTTCGGTCAGTCGCGCAATTTCTTTTGTCAACCGTTCGTCCCACAGGTTCCATCCGAGCCGACCGGCGACTGCGCTGGCGATTTCCGATGCACCGCAGCCAAACTCGCGCTCAATTGTTATCGCTCGAACCATTGCTTTCTCCTCAGCCTACGGCGATGTCTCCGCCCGCTCCCGGATCATTCTTCTTCAGGAAAAACGCAAGAACGAACATGATGGAGCAAAGCAAACCCAGAACCCAAAAGATATCCATGTAGGACAGCGCGCCACCCTGCTGGTGCACCAATTCGTAGAATCTGGCAATCGCCTGGTTATGCGCATCTTTGGCACGAAGCCCGGAGTGCCCGATTGCAGATCCAAGCGCGTGGGCCGACGAACGGTAGGGCGTGGTATCGGGAGTGATGTGGCCTACGAGAATTTGCTGGTGGTATTGCGCTCGCCGGGCAATCATGGTGGTCACGACCGAAGTTCCGATACTGCCTCCGATATTGCGCATGAAGTTGATCATGCCGGAGACGCTGTCTCCTTTGTCCTGGGGAACGCCGATGTAGCCGGCTGCCGTGATGGGCACAAATAGAAATCCGATCCCGACGACCTGCGTAACGCGGAGCCACATCGCAAATTTGAAGCTAATGAATAAATCGATCTGGTTCGCGCAATAGAATAAGCCGATCGAAAGGCACAGCCATCCCGTCGCGATGAGCCATCGAGCCTGAATTTTGGACGTAAGCCTGCCAACGATGGGCATCATCACGAGCAGAACTACTCCGCCGCCGGATAGGACGAGGCCTGCGAGCTCTGCCGTATACCCCATGAGCGTTTGCAGAAACTCTGGAATCAAGACGAGGGTGCTGAAGAGCATAAAGCCCATCATGAACATCATCAGGTTCGCCGCGGCGAAGTTGAAGCTTTTGAACATGTGGACATCGATGATGGGGTCTTTGCGGAACCACTCCCAGATCACGAGCGAGATAAGGCAGACCGTCGCGGTGATTGCAAGGGTGGCGATGAAATGCGAGCCGAACCAATCGTCTTCCTGCCCCTTGTCCAAAACTACCTGCAGCGAACCTACGCCCAGCGCTAACAGCGACATGCCGAGGTAGTCTACGCGGATGCTCCCTTTCTTGATCTTGCGAAGGAACGGCGGGTCCTCGACCAGGACGTGGGTGAAGTAAAGAGCCGCGAGGACGGGTGGAAGCGTGATGAAAAATATCCAGCGCCAGGAATAATTGTCTGTGATCCATCCTCCCAGCATCGGTCCGACGGTGGGTGCGAGAACGGCACTGATGCCGTAGAGTGCAAACGCGGAGCCACGCTTCTCGGGAGGAAAGGTGTCGTTGAGAATGGCTTGCGCCATCGGTTGCAGACCGCCGCCGCCGATCCCCTGCAGAGCGCGGAACAAGAGCAACATCGGCAGGTTTGGTGCCAGGCCGCAAAGCAGTGAGCTCACAGTGAAGATGGTGAGCGACATCATGAAGTACTGCTTGCGGCCAAGCAATCCTGCGAGCCATCCGCTGATCGGCAAGATGATCGCGTTCGCGGCGAGGTACGAGGTCAATACCCAGGTGCTGTCGTCGTAGCTCGCGCCCAGGCCTCCTGCGATGTACGGCAAGGCGACGTTGGCGACGCTTGTGTCCAGCACTTCGATGAACGCGGCCAATGACACGGTAACCGCGATTGCCCAGGGATTTACCCTGGGGCGCCACACGGCTTGCTCGGCCGGAAGAGCCAGTGTTGCCGTGCTCATCGCAGATACACCTTTGCTTCAACGTTCATGCCTGGCCGAAGCTGGTGATCGCGATTCTCGCCCGGCTCCAGAACGATTTTGACTGGAACTCGCTGAACGATCTTTACGTAGTTGCCTGTCGCGTTCTCCGGCGGCAACAAGCTGAAGATAGGGCCCGTCGCTCCGGCGATGCTATCGACATGGCCGTTATAGGTGCGGCCATTTGAGTCAAGCTCAATGCGTGCCTTCTGGCCGACTCGCATGTGTTTGAGCTGCGTCTCTTTGAAGTTCGCCGTGATCCAGACTTGATCCAGGGGAACCACCGTGAGCATCTCTTCTCCGGGGTCGACATTCAACCCGACGACAACTTTTTTAGTGACCTCCCCAGCTACGGGGGCATAGATCTTGGTGTATCCGAGGTTCAGTTGCGCTTGTTCGACAGCAGCCAGTTTTTGATGTGCGTCTGCGGTCGCCGAGAGCGCTTTGGCGCGGGTTGAGGCGACACGTTGCGGGCCAGCCTGCGCATCTTCGTAGTGTGCCTCAGCCTCGGAGAGGCGGCTGTGCGCTTCGAGAACGGCCTGCTGCGCAGCGGCCTCGTCGGCTTCGGCTGCAGCAATGGCGGCGACGTCCGTTGCGGCGGCCGCATAGGCGTGGTCGTAGGTTTGCTTCGGCACCTCCTGCTTCGTGAGTAGCAAGTGATAGCGAGTCACGTCATCCTGCGCCTTCACATTTTCTGCCTGCGCTTCCACGACACGGGCATGGGCGGCGGCGGCCTGCTTTTCTGCTGCTTCAATTGCCGCTTGCGCGTTGTTAATATCCGAGGACGTGAACTTCAATTGGCTCGAGGTGTCGACGGAAGATACCGGTACATCGATGTCTGAACTTCTGGCCGCAGCTTCTGAGGTATCGAACGCGGCCTGGGCTCTGGCCAACGCGACCTCATAGTCCCGTGGATCGATCTCGACTAGCGTGTAGCCTTGATCGACCCATTGATTGTCGTCGACGTTGACCTTCTGTACGTATCCGGAGATTCGGGCGCTGACCGGGTAAAGGTGGACGTCCACCTGCGCATCATCGGTGGACTCGAAGCCGGAGAGATAGTGCCAGAGGAAGACGCCAGCAACGGCCAGAACTAATAGCGAACCCAGAATAATCCAACGCTTGTTCGAGCGCTTTGGTGGGTACGCGGAGATCGGCGCGCCAGCTTCGGCGCCGCTGTCCACAGCGGCGGTTGGCTCTGACGGGAGCGCTTGAGACGGATTGGTTGCCGGATTCTGATCTGCCGTACTCATTTTCCCTCCAGGTATTCCGCAAAGCGTGATTCCGCTACGCCAGTTGATCTGGCCAGAGATATTTTTGAAAGGTTGTAGCTGTAGAGACTAGCAATGTAGGCGTCGCTGGCGAGCGCTAGCGCGTCTTGCGCCTGAACGACTTCAATATTGTCCGTGACTCCGGAGGTGAATCGATCGCGGGATTGTTGCAGGTTCTGTGTGGCCAGACTTACAGCGCTCTTCTCGACAGACACTTCCTGTGCAGCCGCGTTGAGGTCAAGATAGGCGTCGCGTACCTCTTGATCAATGCGGGCTCGCATGTCGGCGAGTCGCTGCTGTTCTCTGGTGAGCAAGGCATCCGCGCGCAGAATGTCCCCGTGCACCCTGCCACCCTGAAAGACGGGGATACGAAGTGTCGCCGCCGCGTCCACGGTGCCGTGCGAGGATCCTGGATTCACTCCAGACAGGCCATAGTCGGCTTCCACCCCCACGGTTGGATAGCGCTCGGCGACCGCGGCTCTTCTTTCCAACTCTGCCGATCTGACTTGATTGATCTGGCTCTGAAGATCAGGGCGAGCCTTGTACGCGCTCTGGATCGCGTCATCGAGATCGGTTGGCGTGAGGTCGCGGTATGGAATTCGAGTGGTAATCTCGAACGCTTGACCCGTGGGGAGGCCTGTCGCTCGGGCTAAAACCAACTTTTGCTTCGCTAAGTCATTCTTGGCGACGATCAGCTTTTGTTCACGCGATTGCAATTGCACTTGAGCGCGCAGGACGTCGACCGACGAAGCAAGACCCGCGGTGAGCTGATCGGAGGCCTGCTGGAAGAGTGCCTTGGCAGTGTCTCGTTGCGATATCGCAGAGTCGACTTCGGATTGATCGGCGATTACGAGCAGGTAGTTGGCGACAATCACGAGGACGATCAGCTCGCGAGCATCTTTGGAGCTGAACTCGGCCGACGCGAGCTGCGCCTGTGAGGATCGTGCCCGTTCGATGGACGTCCAATCGAAGACGGACTGCGTGGCGAAGGCGCGCGAGTCGAAGTAGCCAAACGGCCCGATGATGGGGGGTTGATTGGGAATGGTCAGACCGAAGGATGCCTTCACGTTAATTTGATGAACTCCAAAACCTGTGTCGGTGACAACGTTGGGGAGCAGCGCGCTAAGTGCCTGCCAGCGCTGGCCTCGCGCATCGGTCATGGCATCTGAGGCTAGAACGCCAGCCAGGTTTTGTTTGAGCCCAAAAGCGACGGCTTCATCGAGTGAAAGCGCGACTGGAGTTGCGCTGAGTTTTGCTGACGGGACGCCTCCGAGATACGGATTTTGCGACAAGACCCAAGTGTTAGGCTGTGCTGCCTGAACTGCTGTCCGCGGCGGCCCTGTCACTCCGGCCAGAGCAATTGGATTGTAGGGCGCGGGTGTGGCCGGCCCGCTGTATTGCGCGAGCGCGCTGACACCGCCAAGCGACAGAGCAACGAGAAGCATCGCCTTGGTCGAGGTTCGAAACAGCATGTCAGCCCTCCCTTGGTATGCGTGCGTTCTGTCCGCTGCCGACGCTACACGATGCAATTTTCTTTCGACATCTCCGGAGGCACCATTAGACAAAGGTATTGGTTGGTACCTTCGTATCGGTGATGACAATGTCGCTGTCGCAAATGGGAGTGCTGTCGCAAATGGGAGTGCTCGCCCTGATTTGTTGAGCGATGGCTCGGAGTCGTATCGCATCCGGCAAGATATGCGAGCGATCGCAACTGACTGACACTTTGGTATGGATCGATACGTTCGTCCAATGGATTCGCCGTCGCGCTTCCACGAACGTTGTCTTGAATCATCGTTCCGTGTGACGCCGAAAGGAGTTTGAAATGGGCGGCAAACAAAGCGTGAAAGAGACCGCGCGAGTGACCAAGCCTGCTGGGACGAATTCGCTCGGTGTAAACGTCTTTACTGCACCAGGAAAGCCTATGGTTGGTGAACGGCCAAAGCCATTTGGCGAAGCGCTCGGCTTTGACCCGATGACGTCGACGCTAATCTTCGGCGAGTATGACGCGGTGTTGGTGGATGCGATGATGACGGTGGCTGAGGCCGAGGCTCTTGCGGATTGGGTCGCGCTGCACAATCGCAACCTGGAGACAATCTATATAACGCACGCCCATTTCGATCACTTCTACGGTCTGAGCGTTCTGCTTGGCCGCTTCCCGGGCGCGCGGGCGATCGCAACTCCCAGGACGATGAAGGCAATGCAGATGTCTTTTACCCCACCGGTGGAACGTCTAGCTCGCCGATTGTTTCCGGGCCAGCTGGCTTCGAAATTCGCAGCACCTGATTCGTACCAGGACGAGACCTTCACTCTCGAGGGGCAGGAGTTGCGCATCGTTGAACAGGGCCATACGGACAGTGCGGATACGACGTCTCTTTACGTTCCATCGATTGGGCTGGTGGTTGCCGGTGACGTTGTATATAACCAATGCCACATGTACCTGGGCGACACTACCCCGGAGACTCGAAAGAATTGGATCGCCGTGCTGGATCGGTTGGCGGCGTTGAACCCGACGATGGTTGTTGCGGGCCACAAAAAGCCTGGCGCGCCCGACTCTCCTTCGGCGATCCAGGAGACCAAACGATATTTGCTGGACTTTGACCGGTTACAGAAAGCCGCGAGGTCTGAGCGGGAGCTTTTCGATCAGATGACCGCGCTATACCCGCATTGGGTAGCGAACCAGTCGTGGTTGATGTTCGGATTCCCGCAAGGGTAAGGTCCTTCAACCGAGAACGCGAGTGGGACGGCCTCGTTGAAGAGGGCTGGAGGCTAACGGGTGCTGGTCGTCGGGATGGGAGTTGTGCAGGGCCTTAGGAGATGTCGGTCGATACTTTCGTCCAATAGATAGGAACCAACTCTTCTGGCCTAATTACAAAGCTGGTAGTGCGCGGAGGATTGTGCTTGCCAAGGACTACCGCTGGGGGCACCATGAGCGAATCATCTAATTTTCAGAACGCGAGAATTCCGCTTAGCCACGGGACCGGAAGAATACCTGTGCTTGGATTCGGTACGTTGATTCCTGATGCGGCTGAAACGCTGCGTGCCAGTAAAGATGCGCTAGAAGCTGGATTTCGTCACTTTGATTGTGCAGAGCGATACGGTAACGAGCGTGAGGTCGGCGAAGCGCTGTGGGAGGCACTGGACGCTGGGAAAGTGACTCGCGAAGAGCTCTTTCTTACCACAAAGCTGTGGAATACCAATCACCGACCAGAGCGCGTGGGGCCGGCGTTTGAGGCGAGCCTGGTGAGGCTCGGAGTTACCTACCTGGATCTCTATCTCATTCATACGCCGTTCGCGTTTCAACCGGGCGACAACCAGGATCCGCGGGATCAAGACGGGAATGTCTTATACGATTCGGGGGTGACGTTGTTTGATACGTGGAGAGCGATGGAGCGTCTTGTCGATGACGGCAGATGCCAGGCTATCGGTCTGTCGGACATTAGCCTGGAAAAGCTGCAGCCAATTGTAGAGTCGGCGAGAATCAAGCCGGCGGTCGTGCAGGTGGAATCGCATCCGTATCTTCCTGAGACTGAGCTCCTGGAATTCTGCAAGGAGAAGGGGATCGTACTTCTTGCCTTCGCGCCGCTGGGCCATGGCGTCAGGCCAGGACCGATCGAAGATCCCGTGATCACGGCGATCGCCGCGCGCGTTGGAAAGACGCCCGCGCAGGTATTGCTGGCTTGGGCAGTGCAGCGGGGAACTGCTCTGCTGACGACTCCGAGGACTGCGGCACGCGCTCGAGAAAACTTCGACATCTCCGCGCTTCCGGCGGACGCGATGGACGAGATCAATGGCATTCAATTCAGGCAGAGGCTTAACGACGTCGTGAATACAGGCACGCCGGGCTTCATTCCAAGAGTTCAGTCGACGTAGGGGTTTCCCGTTCGCGAGTGTCGCGCCGTGGCAGGTGAGGTTACGGATCACGCCGGGAAGGTGCACACCAGCGCGATGGTATGGCTCCCTTCTAAAAAGACTCGAGCACAGCGATCGCGTCTTGGCTTGCGGCGAGGTCAGGGCTATTCGATGACGATTCGGTTTTTCAGTTCTGGCAATGAGGTGCGCAAACGCTTTTTCGCGCGCAACAACCTGGACTTAACCGCCCCGACGGAGATGCCTAGCGTGCGCGCGACTTCACTCGTTGAGCCGTCCTTGGCCAAGTAAAGCTCGGTTACGGAACGAAAGCACCATGGCAATTGAAGGATTGCGCAACGGAGCGCCTCTTCAGTCTGACGTTCGGCATAGAGAAGCTCGGGGTTCGGAGAAAGATCGGGAAGTTCCGGCAGAAGCGGAGCCTCGGTTGAGGTGCTCGTATTGGTGCCAGAAACCTGGGCGAGCCGCCGCTTCTTTCGCAGCACCATGAGCGCTGAATTGATTGCAATGCTGGTCAGCCAGGTTGAGAAACTGCAATCGTTGCGAAATTGCCCAATGTGGGTAAAGGCCTTGAGCAGGGCGTCCTGTAGCACGTCTTCTGAGTCGTCCCAATTGCGCAGGAGTCGGTAGATGTGACGCTGGACTCGTTTCGAATGACGCCGACTCAATTCGTCAAATGCTGCGCTGTTGCCGGACTTCGCCTCTAAGGTTAGAAGTTTGTCGGACGCGAGGTGCAGATCGGTATTGAGTTCGGGATGGCAGGCTCGATTGTGGATTTGAGGAAGGATGATAGTTCCAATGCCCTCCATGGCTCCGGCAGCTACAAACGTTTCATTGTTTGGCATTGCAAACTCCTCTCTTTCTGAGTGCGGTCGCGCCGGTGCGGGCGCGCCGCGCTTCCGTGTTCTGATGTAGGTCGGTGGTACGGGACAGCTTCTCGGATAACGAGAATCTGATTAACCCATAAGCGCACGCATGAGGGTAGTGGACGATGGTATTGATCGATACGTAGGTGTGCCTTGATACCAAAGTTCAATAGATTTCCTTCGATCTGTCTGGTGAGATATCGAAGAAAGGCCGATTTGTCCTTTACGGTTTTTCTGGCCTCACGGACCCCGCAGATTTGAATTAGGTGGAGGTCGACGTGAGGATGACTTCGCCGCCTGAGATGATTGTTCATGCAGCAGTTCTGCTGAGTATCCTGGGAGTCGGCATGCAACCAAGGCATCGATAGTCGTCAGAGTCTCGATTTCTTAACGTCGCGCGAATGTGACTCGAACCGACTCGCGAGCATCCCATAGCGAGAAGCTAGCGACATGCGGGCTTCACGAAAAGGTAGGACGACATGCCAAAAAAGAAGCAGGGAATTGCTCCAGCCCAGGACCCCGATCAGCAAGTCACAGATACTCTATGCGGCGCGACTGTCGCGGGTACGACGGCTGAAGAAATCGCCGGTGCGTTCCGCAATCACATGACGCAGAGTGTAGGACGCCCACTCGAGTCGTCCAACGTGATTGATAAGTATCATGCGCTCTCGATGACTGTACGAGATCGTCTGATGGATCAGTGGCTGGAGACGATTGAGACCTATAAGCGAGGAGACGTGCGGGTTCTCGGATTTCTGAGCGCCGAATACCTGCTGGGGCCTCATCTAGGCAATGACCTGTTGAACCTGGATTTGACACAACAAACTACGCAGGCCCTCAAGAGCTTAAAGCTGGATCTCGAGACCATCGAATCCGCAGAGCCCGAGCCCGGTCTGGGTAACGGTGGCCTAGGCCGACTGGCGGCATGTTTTCTTGACTCGCTGTCGACGCTGGACGTACCGGTGATCGGGTACGGCCTACGTTACGAGTTTGGCATCTTTCGTCAGGAGATCGTGGATGGCTGGCAAGTCGAGAAATCAGACAAGTGGCTCCAGTTTGGCAATCCATGGGAGATCCAGGGGACAACCTCCGTTGAGGTTGGGCTCTACGGGCACACCGAGACGTATGCAGATAAGAAGGGTGCCATCCGTCACAGATGGGTGCCTGGCTATCGCATCAAGGGGATTCCCTTCGACACGCCGATTCCGGGATATGAAACACGTACGGTGAACCGCCTGAGGCTATGGAAGTCTGAAGCGGTGGATGAGTTCGACCTGGGAGCGTTCGATAGCGGCGACTACGCAGGTGCTGTGCATGCGAAGATGGAGTCCGAGACGATCAGCAAAGTACTCTATCCGCCTGATGAGAAAGTGGAAGGTAAGCGGCTGAGGCTCACGCAACAATTCTTCTTTACTTCGTGCTCCTTGCAAGACATGGTGCAGTTGCACCTGGCGTTCGGCAAGCCGCTTACGGAGTTTGACAAAAAATGGACGGTGCAACTGAATGACACCCATCCTTCGATTGGGATTCCTGAGCTGATGCGGCTCTTGATGGATGAGCATGAGATGGGATGGGATGATGCGTGGCGTGTGACCCAGGCTACCTTCGGATACACGAACCACACGCTGCTGCCTGAGGCGCTCGAACGTTGGACATTGGATTTGTTTGGGAATCTGCTGCCTCGGCATCTTGAAATCATCTACGAGATCAACCAGCGGTTTCTGGACGAGATGAGGAAGCGCTATCCAAACGACGATGCGCGGATGCGGCGGATGAGCATCATCGGAGAAGACGGCGAGCGTAATGTTCAGATGGCGCATCTTGCGGTTGTTGGCAGCAAGGCTGTGAACGGGGTTGCCGAACTGCACACTGAGCTGCTGGAGAAGACAACACTGCACGACTACTACGAGGCGTTCCCGGAGCGCTTTAGTAATAAGACAAATGGCGTAACGCCGCGGCGCTGGCTGATGCTGTCCAATCCTGAACTTGCGGCGCTGATCGACGAAACGATTGGTACGGCGTGGCACAAAGACCTGTACGGGCTAAAAGCGCTGGAGCCTTTCGTCAAAGACAAAGAGTTCCTGGAGCGCTGGCGGAGGACGCAGGAAGCATCGAAGGGTCGGCTCGCTGCGTTCATCAAGGAGACGATGTCCATCGCTTTAGATCCGGCATCGATGTTTGATGTGCAGGTAAAGCGGCTGCACGAATATAAGCGCCAACACTTGAATGCGTTGCACATTCTTTCGCTTTACTGCCAGATCAAAAATGGGACGATCAAAGACTTTGCGCCACGCACGTTTCTATTTGGAGGCAAGGCCGCGCCAAGTTATGTGATGGCGAAGCTGATCATTAAACTGATCTGCCAAATCGGCGAGGTGATCAACAACGATTCGCAGGTTAACGATATTTTGAAGGTCGTGTTTGTTCCGAACTACTCGGTTTCGCTGGGACAGCGTATCTATCCAGCTGCCGATCTCTCCGAGCAGATTTCGACTGCCGGCTTTGAAGCGAGCGGCACTGGATGCATGAAATTCATGATGAATGGGGCCGTAGCCATCGGAACGCTCGATGGCGCGAACATCGAGATTCGCCAGGAGGCAGGTGGAGAGAATTTCTTTCTGTTCGGGCTGACCGCACCGGAAATTAGCGCTCTGAATCAGGCTGGATATAACCCCCGCCATTATTACGATAAGAGTCCTCTGCTTCGCGAAGTGTTGGACGGCCTACGAGACGGCAGGTTCTCCAACGGGGACCGGGAGTTATTTGCTCCGTTGGTTAACGACCTATTGAACTCCGACCGGTATTTTGTGCTCGCGGACTTCGACGCTTATGCCGCAGCACAGCATGAAGCCGGAACGGCCTTTGCCGATGTTTCGGAATGGGGAACGATGTCACTGCTCAATACCGCACGGTCTGGCAAGTTCTCCTCCGATCGCACGATTCGGCAATATTGTGGGGATATCTGGAAATTGCCTATTGGGAGCCGCTGAGGGCATGCCCCAGTAGAGCTTGGCTGCGTGATCTGGTACAGAGTGTCGCGTGCTACAGCTTCATTTACTACGAGCGTTACGAGTGAGGGCTCTTTTATTTGAGCAGAACATACCTTCCACCATCCGTTGCGGCGATCACCAGATTCATGAGGATGAGCATGAGTTCGTAGTGCCAACCGTACGTTTTCTCTCCCCAGAATCCGATGTGCCAGGAGAAGATCTTCTTGCCTATCGCTCCTAACATGAGGGCGATCAGGCCGAAGGCCGCTAGTTGGGTTAGTACGCCAAACGCGACCCCGAGGCTGCCGGCGACTTCTGCTATTCCAAGAAAGATCGTGAAGCCCTTCGACATTTCGATGCTCTTCGAGCGGGCTTCCGGATCTTTCAGATGGTTGTAACCGCTCGCTATGAAGACGAGGCTTACCATCAATCGCAGAAGAAGGAGGCTGAGATCAGTACAAACTGCGAGCTGTGAAAACATCGGGCAGGCCTCCTGGGAGGTGATTAGCAGCTTGGCCCCGCTCCAACCAGGGTAGACCTGATTAGGCCAGAGTTACGGGGAAGTTGCTATTGCACGAACGTATCGCCTGCCACCAAGGTGTTGATCGGATGTATGTCCATCGTGGAGCCAATGCTCGGATTCTCTCCGATACAAAGGTATAACCGATACCATCGTCCAATTGAAGCGCGGGGCGGCCCGGAATCCAATCGCTCTATCACGGCAATCCGAGTGGAAGGGAATATCGGAGATGGATCACAATGAGGCTGTTCGGGAGTTTGAACATTTGTTGATGAAAGAGGCGGGTCACGCGCAAGAAGCCGCGATTGAACTGGAAGGCCTCGTACCACTGTTGGCCAACAGCGAATCTCGACGGCTCGCAGAGCTCCAGATTAAAGCAAGTCACAGGCTCGCAAAGGAATTTCGTGAACTCGCCAATAGGGTGAAACATACCTAGAGCGCGCTGGATTCGTTGCTGCTCTGTGGCGTCGACGAATAGCGGGGCTACGGATGGGCTCTGCGGCGTTAGAACCGTGTGAGAGATCGAACGATCGGAGTTGAACAATGAAAGCGATTGTTGTCCATGAATACGGCGGTCCGGAAGTGTTAAAGTTCGAGGACTATCCTGATCCGGTACCGGGAGAAGGCGAAGTGCTGGTAAGGGTCGCGGCGGCGAGCGTGAACCCGATTGATTGCAAACGACGCGCGGGACTGACACAGGACTTTTATCCCATGCAGTTCCCGAGCCTTATCGGGATTGACCTCGCGGGGACTGTAATTAAGGTTGGGCCGAGCGTACAAGGGTTCGCCGTCGGTGATCAGGTGTTCGCAATGGCAGACAATGCTTACGCGGAGCTTTGCGTTGTGAAGGCCGCGGTGTTGGCGAAGGTTCCGAAGGGTCTTGATTTAGTCCAGGCGGCATCGCTGCCGTTGGTGACGGTGACGGGCAACCAGCTTCTATTGGCCACGGAAATCAGCGCGGGCCAAACGGTGCTTGTGTTTGGTGCCGTAGGAAACGTTGGGCGTTCGGCGGTTTTCACCGCCAGGCAGCGCGGGGCGATCGTGATCGCGGGTGTTTTGGGCAAACAGACGGAAGAGGCTAAGGCTATCGGCGCGGATCAGGTGGTCGCAACCGACGACGACAAAGCGATTACCAATCTTTCGTCGCTTGATGCCGTTGCGGATGCGGTTGGCGGGAGAACTGCTGCGAAGCTGATCGGGAAGGTCAAGCCGGGAGGAGTGTTCGCCGCGGTCAACGGGGTGCCGCAGAACGCCTCCGACTACCCATCGGTGAAGGTTGTGAAAGTATTCTCCCACTTTGATAGGGAGGCGCTTGAGTCAATGGCTAAGGCCGCGCGCGACGGCAAGCTTGTCATTCCGATCCGAGAGAAGCTGCCGCTTCGCGAAGCGGCACAGGCTCAGGCAGCAGTCGAAAAAGGTGGTTCCGGGAAAATATTGCTGGTGCCATGAATCCTAACTTTACACAAGGCAACCCGGAGAACACCAAGTTGAAGAATGCTCAGCCTCGTGGGAATCTCGAATTGGAGCCGAGCAACGAAGGATGGGGCCCTCTTGAAAGTCACACGTCTGTTGTCACTCGTAGTATGCGGGTAACTTCTTCTGTGTGTCGCTTTGGGCCTGGTCGTGATTGATCCAGAGCTGCGCATGTTCTTTGGCCATGATCGCTGCGATCTTGTCCATCGACTGCAGCGAAGCTTGCCGGTTCCAGTTATTCGACGGCACGTAGCGATGGTCAAAGCTCGTCTGAAAATGGACCACGTCGCCGCTGAGAATAACAGGCCCGGTCTTGGGAAGCCTAACTAGCAACGACTGATGGCCCGGCGTGTGGCCTGGCGTTGAGAGGAGCACGAGGCTGCCGTCGCTGAAGATGTCGTAGTCACCGTCGATGAGCTTGACTGGATGCTTCTTGTTGAAGGGGATCGTATCTTGCCGGCTCCCGGCCCATTCGTATTCGACCTTTTGAACCAACAGCAACGTGTTCGGAAACATTTCAACGTTGCCAGCATGGTCCGGGTGGCTATGGGAGACTGCCATTAGTTTGATGTCCGACGGCTTCAGATGTAACTCTTCGAGCTGCGCTGCGAGCGTTATGGGCTTGCGCCAGATCGGACCAGTGCCAGTACCCCATTCATGGAATACGATCTCGTGATTGGGCAGTTTTGCTATGTCATCCGAAATTCCGGTGTCCCACAGAAACCATCCCCGGGTGTGGTGGATAAGGTAGCAGTGTCCGGGAAAGCCGATGGGAACTCCTACGTTGACTCCTGGGGTCCAACGCGATTCGTCAGTAGCACTGCCGTCGCCGCAATCGATGACATAGAGACGATCGACGCCGGATTTGGCTTGCGAGTTTTGCGACGCGGGTCTGGGCGCGCCCGTGGAGGAAGCTGCCGCGAGTGCCAGGATAGCAACGGCGAAGGTGCATTTGACTTTTGCTTTCACGGGATCTCCCTTCGGAACCAATTGCAACGTATTTCCGCGCTAACAATGGAACGCGAGCCTCACAGAGGATGAAGAACTCGGGGCTGGGTGTCAGACAACGCAGGTGTCACCATTGAGCCAGAAGAGAGCGGGTTGCGCAATTGGACCAAGGTGTTGGCAATACGTCCGTATCGATGGCGACGTTCATCATGCCTGGAGGTTGTGAGACTTCTTTGCATCGTTGATACGAAGGTATTGCCAACACCTTGGTCCAATTGCTCGCGCTCGTCTTGTCTGGCCTAATCAAGGTCACTCGGGGCTCAAGCTGATCTGGCTTGGAAAACCTCTGGCTGAGGAGGGCGCGCATGTTCGAACCTATGACGAAGTCTGCGTTGCAACAGAATGGGATGGTCAGGGGCTATCGTTCCTTGGAATGGGGCAACCTCTTTGCGACGGTTGCGATCGTGGTGGTGGTAGCGCAGGCGGCGTGCGTCCCGACGGCTCTCTCTGCTCAGAGCAAGTACTCGCTGGTATCGCCGGGCGGGATCGCGTTTTCCGATTTCAAGGGATATGAGGACTGGGCTGACGTCTCCTCTGCCCGGACTGACGAGATACTCAAGGTAATCGTCGCCAATCCGGAGATGATTACCGCATACAAAGCCGGGGTGCCCAGCAATGGCCAAAAATTTCCGGATGGCTCCATGATTGTGAAGCTGCAGTGGAAGCATAAGTTGAGTACGGAGGCTCCGTTCGTCGTGGAGGTGCCTGATGTTTTCAAGCAGGTGTTCGTCATGGAAAAAGACAGCAAGAGGTTTCCTAAGACGGGGGGCTGGGGATATGCGGTGTTCAACTACGATGCCGCATCGGGCAAGTTTAGCGCTGATCCCACAAGCCTCGCGGATTGTGGAAATGCATGCCACACAGCGGTAAAGACGAAGGATTATATCTTCCACCCATACCAAGTGCGGTAGGAGCGCGCGCGCTCGTTGACCGGGGCGCGTTGCTGGCTCGAGGCGATACTCATTGGGGATTGCTATTTGAGAGAACTTCCGACTCCGCAGAGGCCCGTCGTCAGTAGCACAATTGACCGAGGTTGAACGGTGCATGTGCTCTGATCCGCCGTCTCTGGTCCTAGCTCTAGAAAATCTGAGGGCGGATCTCGGAACGTGTCAATAAGTCGGCGCCAGGGTCCGCAGCCGGCCGGTACTGCAGGCAACGCAAAGGACAGGGGCTCCCAATAAGCATTGATCATGAGGTGAAATCCGCCCCCGGTTTCGAGGGACGCAGTGCAGGCGAGACTGTGGGAATCAACCGAAAGGTCCGGCGCGGCCACGTGAATCCCATCCCATTGCACGTTGGCGCGTTCGATAAAATCGGCGAGCGAGAGAAAGTCTCCGCTTCGATTCGCGGCGAAGCGTGCGCGCAATTGAATCAAGAGTCGGACAAACCGGTGAAGGCCAGCGTTCTTCTGGAGTAGGCTCCAGTCAAGCCAACTCACTTCATTATCCTGGCAATAGGCATTGTTGTTGCCGAGCTGCGTCCTGCGGACTTCGTCCCCCATCAGCAGCATTGGGGTCCCGACCGAGATCAGGTTGAGCGTCAGAGCGTTGCGTATCTGACGGGCTCGCAGGCGTTCGATCTCAGGGTCGTCGGTCGGCCCTTCGACTCCGCAGTTCCACGAATAATTGTCTTCAGCGCCATCGCGATTGTTCTCTCCATTCGCTTCGTTGTGTTTCTGATTGAAGGAGAAAAGATCGTTGAGCGTAAAGCCATCGTGACAAGTTACAAAGTTGATGCTCTGTGCTGGTCGCTGGCTTCGCTTCGAATAGATATCGGGACTTCCGAGAAGCCTCTGTCTGAAATTGAGAACGGTATTCTGATCGGCCTTGAGAAAACGCCGAACATCGTCACGAAAGCGCCCATTCCAATCCTTCCAACGGTCTCCGACGAACTTCCCCACGAGGTATAGGCCGCCCGTATCCCAGGCTTCCGCAATCAGTTTTCGACCTGCGAGTACGGGGTCGGAATCAATCTCCCATAGAATGGGAGCGTTATCGTTCGGTCTGCCATGTTCGTCGCGGGTGAGCACGGCAGCGAGATCGAATCGAAAGCCATCGACGTGCATCTCGGAGACCCAGTATCGCAAGCTGTCGCCGATCATTCTTCGGACGACTGAAAAGTTGGAGTTGAGCGTATTGCCGGTACCGGTGTAATCCGCGTAGTGCGCGAAATCATCCGAGAGAAGATAGTAGAACCGATTGTCGAATCCCTTGAAGGAAAACGTCGGTCCGTTATCACCACCCTCGGCCGTGTGGTTGTAGACGACATCGAGAATCACTTCGATCCCGGCCTTGTGCAGAGCCTTTACCATGTCGCGGAACTCGTCCAGGCACTCTAACGGGTTGCGGCTTGAGGAGTAGCCGCCGTGGGGAGAAAAAAAGGACATGGGACTATAGCCCCAGTAATTCTCGAGCCCTGGTGGTGCATCCTGAGTATCGAACTGGAAGACGGGCATGAGTTCGACGGCGGTGACACCCAGATCTTTCAGGTACGGAATCTTGTCGATCAGGCCGGCATACGTGCCTCGCTTCTCGGCTACGACGCCTGAATTGCTGTTCCGCGTGAATCCGCCCACGTGGACTTCATAGAGGACAGTGCTGGAGAACGGATGATCGAGAGGGCGATCGTCCTCCCAGTCATAGGTGCTTAGGTCTGCTACGACGCTCCTGGCAGCGGTAGCGACGTTGTCCCCGGGTTTCGCCGCGGCGCTACGTTGATAGAGCTTGGTGCATACTGCACGGCCATAGGGATCCAGCAGAAGTTTCTCGGGATCGAAACGATGACCCAATTCAGGAGCGTAAAGACCGCTCATTCTGTACCCATAGAATTGACCCGGCTTGATCCCGGGTAGATGCACGTGCCAGTAATGCGAGGTGCGATTGGTCCCGGGAACGAGATTAATGATTTGGCTTGGCTGGACAGCATCTTCGGTGTCGAAGAGCAGCAACTGCGCGCCCGTTGCATAGTTGGAAAAAACGCTGAAGTTTACACCCGTCGCCGTGATGCTTGCTCCGATTGGATGGGGGCTTCCGTTCTTCATCGTTTATTCCTCGACTTCCGTGCGACAGAGAGAGGGAAATTACGTCGGGCCCGAATTCTTTCACTTGGATATTCGATTCAGCAGTGCCCCGTCGTGGCTACACCGAATGGGTTAGCCAATTCAGAATACGCATGTTCCCATGTCACCCGGAAGTTCTTCGTAAGGAACACCGCCAGAATGTCAGAGGAACGCATCATTGGAACTTGGCGTTGGCCGATACGTAGGTGTTTATCGATACCAAAGGTCAATAGATTTCCTGTTGTACTTCTGATGTGATCCTTCCAGGGGCGTGGCGTAACTATTACTTGTGGCAGTCTCACCAGGCCGGTATGCACGAAAGAACGAGAGATGAGCGCCTTATGGAGGTTGTTGGAGCATTCACAGTCGAGAGCGTGACGACAGCCAATCGAGTTCTGATGAGAGGAGAGAGAAACAGGTGGTAGACTGCGCGAAGATCAAGCAGCTGGAGGCCCAGATCGCAGCGGATCAGCAGAGGTATAGGGATATCGAATGCGATGAGGCCAAGCTAACCGAAAACATTCCTCCGAATGGATTCAATGCGTTCTCGACGGAATTGAAGTATCGGAGCGAAAAGGAAGCGTTGGCTGAGTCGATACAGCAGGCAAAACAGATCCTAGCGGACATGAAAAGCCAGCGCGATTAGCCACCCAAACCACAGCCCGTGAGTGCGTCTCAATGAAAGCGCCTTCGCCGCCCAAAACACTGGTAAAAAGGAGATTATCTGATGAGTACAACAACCAGCATGACTACTTGGAAGATCGATCCTGCTCATTCGTCAGCCGAGTTCAAGGTGAGACACATGATGATCTCATACGTGAAGGGCGAGTTCTCGGGGGTCTCCGGGATACTGCACCTCGATGAGGCAGACTACAAACATTCTTCCGTCGAGGGTTCGATCCCCGTCGCGTCCCTGAGATCGGGAAACGATGACCGCGATGTGCATCTGAAGGCGGCTGACTTCTTTGACGTCGAAGCATTCCCTACGATGACATTCAAGTCTACGAATGTTCGGTCCCTGGGCGGAAACGACTACGCGGTTGCCGGCGATCTGACAATCCGCGGTGTTAGCAAATCTGTTACGTTGACCGTAGCGGATGTCAGCAAGCCTGTCGTAGATCCATGGGGTAATACGCGCATGGGTCTCTCCTGCACCGCTAAGATCAATCGCAAGGATTTCGGACTGCTTTGGGATACGTTGCTGGAGGCGGGTGGCGCAGTATTGGGCGACGAAGTGACCATCACCCTCGACCTGGAGTTCATCAAAGGATAGAGAGCACGATGATGGCACGATCTCTGTGAGCGCGAGCCGTCACTGCGGCGTGGGCACGCAAGCGCGATCCACGCCGCGGCTTCCATGAGACTGTCGCTCTGCCGTGTGCCTGGAGATAGCGGCAACCATTCACATGTATTGCGAGACCGCCGAGTGGTCGACGGCATAACTTACGCTATCGTGCCTCAATGATCGCGGCGCCCGCTTTGCTCACAACCTCGTCCTGCGAATCGGTTCCACCGGAGCAGCCGATCGCCCCGATAAGTACGCCCTTGTCGATCAAAGGAATTCCGCCTCTAGACGCGATGATTCCATCGAAGGCAAGCAGATAGTTGAGTCGCATCAGCTGCACTCCGTCTTCGAAAACCTTCGTCGGACGCCGAAACGTTGCGGCAGCTCGGGCCTTGTGTTCCGCGATCGGAATGGAGGCGAGCATCGCGCCGTCCATCCTCTCAAATGCAACCAGGTTCCCTCCGGAATCGGTCACTGCAATGTTCATCTTCCAATTTCGCCTCTTCGCTTCTGCGACTGCGGCGTGTATCACCGCTTCAGCGCGGTCAAGAGTTATCGGAGGCCCATAGGGGGTGTCGAAAGGCAGCGCGTCTGGGATGAAATCAAGGGGATTTGAGCCGGCTGACTGGGTTTCGGTGGACACTGCCTTCTGGTTGGACATAAAGCTCCCCACTGGTTCGAGATCAAGGTCGCAATAGCAGTGATCGGCCCGACTCTTACCCGGATCAGACCAGATTGGAACGCGAGAATCAATCAGACGATGGTGTTGATGATACCTTCGTCTCGGGTGCTGCCACCCGCACGAACTGGTGATGGAGGACGGGAGTGCGTTGTTCGCAAAAAATCATTTTGATCGCGACAGACGCTTGTTCTAGGAAGCAAGATCTGGTTCGAGTCGACCAGTTCGAGGGTCAAGGCGTTCACTAACGGGCAACACACATGGAGGCGTGTCCGGCCGTAACGCATTAAGCCATACGAACGTATCGTTCAATACCTTGGTGCAATTGTTGGTCGCCGAGGATTCTGTTGTGATCGCGTTAGGCCGCTGGCTTCGATGGAAGCGGACATACGAAGGAGAACAAGATGTCCAATAAGGAAACCGTGATCGTAACAGGAGCTTCGCAGGGAATTGGGGCAGCGATCGTGCGATTGTTCCTGGAACATGATTATCAGGTGGTCGCAACTTCGCGTAATGTGACGAAGGCCCGGCTTGGGTCATCGGCGGATCTTGCACTCGTAGATGGGGACATTGGTAAGGAAGCGACTGCAGAGAAGGTTACTCAAACTGCCTTGGCCAAGTTCGGATCGATCGATCATGTGATCAATAACGCCGGCATCTTCTCAGCAAAGCCCTTCACGGACTACACGGTTGAGGAGTTTCGCAGCTTCGTTTCCACAAACCTGGAAGGGTTCATTTTCATCACACAGTTAGCGGTCAAGCAGATTCTTGCGCAGGGCACAGCCGGCAGCGTCACCACGATCACGACATCGCTGGTTGACAATCCAATCGCTGGTGTCACCGCGTCGATTCCAATGATCACCAAGGGCGGTCTTGAGGCTGTTACCCGAAGCCTGGCGAGTGAGTACGCCAAAGACAATATTCGGTTCAACGCGGTGGCGCCCGGCATTGTGGATACACCTCTACATGAGAAGACGCCGAAGGACTTTATGAAGACTCTTTCGCCGATGGGCATTGTCTCCGATGCAGCGGACATCGCGGAGGCAGTCCTCTATCTCACGGAAGCCCGCCATGTCACAGGGGAGGTGCTGCACGTGGACGGCGGTGCGCACACGGGTCGATGGTAGGCGGTCAGAATGCGGAGGGCGGCGCGGAGGAACGGCTGCAGGAGCTGGGCGTTCAACTGCCGGCGCCGCCTACGCCGTTCGGCACCTATGTCGAGGCTTTGCAGACTGGAAACCTGCTTTTCCTAAGCGGGATGCTTCCAGTGGTCGACCATAAGGCCAAGTATCTGGGGCGGCTGGGAAGGGAACTCGATCTCGAGGCAGGGCGTGATGCTGTTTACACTGCGGCGCTTGGCGCGCTCGCCGCAGCTAAGGAGCATCTGGGCTCGCTCGATCGGATCACGCGAGTGGTTCGGCTCGCAGTGTTCATCGCGACCGACAGAGATTTTGTCGATCACCCCCGGGTGGCAGATGCCGTCTCGGACCTATTTCGTGACATCTTCGGTGCCGCAAGAAGCTCGGTCCGGACCGTGATCGGCGTGGCCAGCCTTCCTTTAGGAATGCCAGTCGAACTCGAGATCATCTTTGAAGTGTCAACCGCAGAGATTGTGTGAAGTGGACGTCTGATTGCCGTTGCAACCAGATGACGGTCGAGTCGTCTTCTTGGAGGCATGTGATGCGTCTTCTGTCTGCTTGGTCAGGGTGCTTGCAGATAATGTGCGTGGCCGTGGCCGTGATCCTAACGCCACAAGTACAGGGAAAGGAGTGTCAAATGGAATCCCCGATTGTTTACCGTACCGTACAGGTGGATGGCCTCTCCATTTTCTACAGGGAAGCAGGGCCGAAGGAAGCACCTACCATCCTCCTGCTTCACGGCCTTCCGTCGTCATCACGGATGTTTCAGCCGCTATTAGCGAGGCTTGCAGACAGCTACCATTTGGTGGCTCCTGATTATCCGGGCTTTGGACACAGTGATTGGCCAGATCCGAAACGCTTCGATTACACCTTCGATCACCTCGCTTCAGTCATGACGGACTTCGCGCAAGTGTTGGGACTTTCGCACTACACACTCTACATGCAGGACTATGGCGGTCCGGTCGGTTTCCGGATGGCACTTGCCCACCCAGAGCGCGTCCAGGCACTGATTGTCCAGGATGCAGTCGCGCACAATGAAGGCCTCGGCGCGAATTGGGTTGCACGGCGAGCCTTCTGGGCGGATCGAGCTGCGAATGAGGCTGCGTTACGCATCAACCTGCTGTCGTTGGCGACCACGAAGACTCGCCATGTCGGCGATGACCCAAACACTCAGCTGTACGACCCAGATCTTTGGACTGACGAGTACGCGTTCCTGAGTTCCCCGGGCCAGGCCCAGATTCAAAGCGATCTTTTCTATGACTACAGAACGAACGTCGACGCGTATCCAAGATGGCAGCTGTGGATGCAGGAAAACCACCCGAAGCTGCTGGTGGTGTGGGGTAGGCATGACCTGTCATTCGATCCTGGAGAACCTGAGCGCTATCGCAAAGATGTGCCGACGGCCGAGGTGCATGTTTTGGACGCAGGACATTTCGCGCTTGACACTAAGGCCGATGAGATTGCCGCGCTGGTAAGGAACTTTATGAGCACGTTTCACCCTTAGTTCGCAGGCAATCCAGAATCAACTTCGGAGGAGTGGATTGTGATCGATGAAATGAATGAAGTTTTAGTAGCCGATGACAACCCGTTGCTCCTTGGTGTTCTCGCCGAGGTTTTTAGAGAATGTGGCTATTCGGTTCGAACGGCACCAGACGGGTTTGTAGCGCTGGCAATGATAAGAGATCGGACTCCAGACATTCTGATCTCGGATCTGAATATGCCCCGGATGTCCGGTTTTGAGCTGTTGTCCGTCGTGCGTCGCCGGTTCCCGCGAATTGCTGTGATTGCGATGAGCGCTGCATATCACGGAACCACTGTGCCCCGCGGGGTTCCGGCAGATGCTTTTTATTCCAAGGGGGAGTGCAGCGTTGCGCAGCTTTTCGACATGCTTTGTGAAATCAAGGATGACACAATGCGACATTCGATGCGTGGGACCGCGCCTATCTGGATACCCGCTATGCCGATCGGGCAAGACGGTCTGTCCGTGATGGCTGTTGCATGTCCTGAGTGCTTGCGGACGTTTTACCATTGCCTCCGCGATGTGGAACTCCTGCGCGCGGAGCGCAGCTGCCCCCACTGTCTCCATCCAGTGGAATTCGCAATCGTGAATAGCTCAGCAGATGCAGATAAGACGGGCTCAGCGTTTTCGCCGGGTGGGATCGACAGCGCTTCCGCACAAATCCGGTGAGTGGTCTGAACGCGGGGATGAGGGTCAAAATTCGTGATCAATCCTGTTCTAACGTTCGGAACAGTCGTTGCGGTAAATTCGTGATGCCTGAAGTTCTGCGAGCGGCCGTCTGCGGTCAGGCCTTAGGCGAGGGTGCGATACGGAGTCTCACTGCGATTTTGACGAGATTCGGGAGAGAGTTTGCCTGCATCTTTTGCATGACTCGGCCACGGTGAGCCTTGACCGTGATCTCACTAATTCCCAACTTGCCGCCGACCTCCTTGTTCGAGAGGCCTGAGACCACCAAGGCCAGAACTTCTCGTTCGCGGGGAGTCAGAACCGCGTAACAATCCTTGAGAGCTCCTATCTCCGATTCGCGGCGAAGGGCGTTTCGACTGCGTTCGATCGCGTGGCGAATGGCGCTCAAGAGAGCCTCGTCATTGAATGGCTTTGTGAGAAATTCAATGGCTCCAGCTTTCATTGCCTTGACTGTCATTGGGACGTCACCATATCCGGTGATAAAGATGACCGGCATGTCGACGCGGTCCGACGCGATCCGCTTCTGCAGATCGAGACCATTGAGATCAGGTAGAGAGACATCGAGCACTGCGCAGCTGGGGACGGGGGTGCGCGGGCGATCCAGAAAATCTTGAGCGGAAGCAAACAACTCTGGCTCCCATCCGGCCTGGCGAATCAGCAACTCAAGCGATTCGCGTACCGAGATGTCGTCGTCAACAACAAATACGATTGGTTTGGCAAGAAACATGGCGTATACCTCGATCGATGGTCCGAGATTGCTCGCTCACCTGACAAATATAGTGATCTGTCGGTTCAAGCCGCAAGCATGTTGCAAACTAATCTCCACGAACTGCTGTGTTGAGCGCCTCTAGAAGATCGGCTTCGCTGAAGGGCTTTAATAAACATTCGACGGCCCCCAACTGGAGTAGGCGTGGCCGAAGCGTCTCATCTCTCTGAGCTGTAATAAAGATGATTGGAATTTCGGGTTTACGGATTGCTAATTCGCGCTGGAGGTCGGGGCCGGTCATTCCTGGCATCGCCACGTCAAGGATCAAACAACTAGTCTGGGCAAGTTCACTGGATGTGAGGAATTCTTCTCCCGAGGAGAAAGCCTTGGCTGAAAAACCGACCTCTCGTAGGAGGTCAGGTAGGGACTCGCGTATGGATTCATCGTCATCAACGACCGATATAAATAAGCCTTTGTTTTTCACGAACGCCTCTCGGATTTCTGGGGGTCCATCGAGGGAGATGCGTGAATTGCCCCAACACTGTTGTTGCCTGGTTTGCCCTCAGGCGCTTGCGGGACTGAGAACGAGTACGCGAGATTGAAGCCATCTTTTGCGGCCACCCCAAATTGGCCGTACGGCCTTTCGGTAATTGAGCGATCGGCGGAATGCATCACGCGGGTCCACCTCGACGCGCGAGCCTTTTCGATGTCCAGGCCCGTGTAGTCACACCACCGCTCATGGAAAACGTCGACCCGTCCATCTGGGAGCGCGGTCGATAGAGGGCCACGGAGGGCGGTGACAACGCGATTGAAGTCGTCCTCCACCGAAGCCCTTTCTCAACAATGTTCTACGTCCACAGAATGCCCCACGAGACGTGCGATGTCGATAATACTTTGGTATTGGTTTCATATGTTGTTCATGGTGGGGTTCGCTTCGCGAGACTTTATCCCTGAAGGGACCGACATCGAGAGAAGGACGGGTGTGTTCCTTGCAACCTACGTGGCTACGGGGCTACGGGGCCGTCCGAACCATAAGGAATGGAAAACGCGAAGGAGGATCCTGGCCCGTCATTGGGGGACGCCCACAGACGGCCGCGATGGGCTTCAATAATTGAGCGGCTGATGGAAAGCCCAATCCCCATTCCGTCGGCCTTGGTGGTGTAGAACGATTCGAAGAGGCGATTCGCGATATTTGGAGCAAAGCCGGTACCCGTGTCCTGCACTGTCAATTGCACGTTCTTGCTCTCGTCTGACTCGGTCTTGATCACTAATTGTCGCGGCCGGTCGTCAACATCCCGCATCGCATCCAAGGCATTCCGAAGCAGATTCAGGATGACTTGCTGAATTTGAATCCGGTCGCCCTTAACCGCTGGCAAGTTTTCGGCCAAGTCCTGGTGGACCAGGACCCCGTTGCTCTGAAGATCGCTCAAGGAAAGCGCGATGACTTCGCGCGTAGCACTGTTCAGGTCAACTGACTCCTCTGCTGTTTCGTTCTTCTTGAAGAGATCACGCAGCCGTGCGATTACATCCGATGCACGATGCCCATCACGAATGGTGCGCCGGGCCGTTTCGCGAGCCCCATCGATGTTCGGGGGATCGCTGTCCAGCATACGCAGGCAGGTGCCGGCGTTCATCAAGATACCGGATAGCGGCTGGTTCACTTCGTGTGCGATCGATGCTGTAAATTGCCCCATAGTCATGACGCGCGTCACGTGGGCCAACTCAGCCTGCGTCTTGCGCAGTTCTTCCTGGGACTGCTTCCAATCGTGCATATCTACTACTGTCCCGAACCATTTTAGAATTCGGCTATCCTCATCCAGCAGGGGGAGTGCGCTGGTGATGCACCATCGATACGTGTGATCCGCGGCATGCAAAACGCGAACCTCTACTTGGTATGGCTCGCCGGTCGCAAGACAGGATGTCCATATTCTTGCTGCACGATCTACGTCGTCCGGATGAACGAGGTTTGCCCAGCCTTCACCCATGATGTCTTCGGTCGAACGCCCGGAGTAATTGAGAACACGCGTATTGCAGTAGTCGATCAACCCCTCTGGAGTCGCACTCCATAGCATCTCCGGAATAGTCTCCGTCATCTGGCGGAGGTTGAATTCGCTTTGCCGCAAGCGCTGCTGGGCCAACTTCGCGTCAGTAATGTCACGGATAAAACCGCTAAAGAACCACTCTTCACCCAACCTGAGAGGCATCACTTGCAACTCAACAGGGAACTGATCTCCGTTACGCCGGACCGCCGTGGTTTCAAAAGGTCGTCGCAGCAATGGGCCTTCACCGCTAGCGAAAAAGTGACGCAGTCCGCGGTCGTGCGGACCCCGGAGTTCTTCCGGGATGATTAGTTCGGACATGCGTTGGCCAATCGCTTCCGCTTGCTGCCAGCCGAAGATAACTGCCGCCTGGTCGTTCCAGCTCCTGATGATTCCTTCCGCATCCATTGTGACCACTGCGTCCAGGGCGGAATCCACAATCAATCGAGTCTTCTCCTCGGCTCTTCGCAGGTTCTCCTGAACCTGCTTTAGATCGCTGATGTCGGTTGATGTTCCGACGAATCGGACGACGTTTCCTTCTGCATCATGCAGTGGCACCGCTCGATTCAGATGCCAGCGATATTCTCCGTCGTGGGCCCGTCGAAAGCGTGTCTCCATGGTGAAGCCGTACCCCGAACGGATCCCATCCAAAAACGCCTTCACTGCACCTCCGCGGTCCTCGGGGTGCATCGCATCCATCCAAGCTTCGGGTTTGGATCGGACAAAATCGAGCGTTTGACCGGTGTATTCCAGCCATCCCTGGTTCACAAAATCCAGAATTCCGTCGGACGTGAAGGTCCAGGCCGCCACAGGAAGATGCTGCAGCAACTTGACCTGGAGTTCCAGCTCTTGATTTGACTCGGCAAGCTCCTTTGTCCGTTGCGCAACCCGCCGATCAAGATCGGTTGCGAGGCGCTTTTGTTCTTCCAGAAGACTTGCTTCCCGCAACGCGATGGCCGCTTGATTTGCAGCCACACTCAAGATGAGTTTCTCCGGTTGCTCTGGAAATTCTGCTCGCTTCGAGCCTGCCAGCAATACGCCAATGTCCCCTTGAAGCCCAATCAGCAACGGCACGATTGTAAGGTCGCTGTCTCCGGCTCGCCGCGTGACGAGGGGAGGCCAACTACTGGGGTCGGCCCCCATAGAGTCGATGAAGCTTTCGCCAAGCTCGTTTGGCTCGCTCGTGAGGTTGAGCGATGGAGCGCACCGCACCCCTTTCACCAAGGCCTCGTCGTTGGACGCACGCAGCTGGATGAAGGCGAAATCAAGGTGGAGCATGCCCCGGAGTGCATCGAGCAATGTATTCGCCACTTGGGATGCGTCGCCGCCAACCCACAAAGCGGGAAGACTGAAGATGCTCACCAGATCGCTGATGGAGCGTCGGAGACGGATGATTTCTTCAGCAGGATCTTGGAGTTTTTCTTCCATGTGAGTTCGCCTAAGGGTCGCTAAACCTGAGTTGCACGTCGCTCGCTAAGAAATAGGTCAGGCGGCACGAAAAATGGATTCTGATGCAGGATGCCTCCAACAATGACCATGGGGTGTGTCCGTAGAATATTAATCACTGCGTCTCCGCCGAACTTCTTGAGGTTGTAGGTGCAGATCACCGCGTCGTCGTGGCGATTCCAGACCTCGTTCACACGGGACTCGAATTCGATCACGTCTTCCAATCGAGACTCATCCCCAAGCACCCAATCCATACGACAGACGATACGGCTGAGAGGATAGTCTCCACTGGCATTACCGCTGGCCAATTGTTCGAAAGTTTCGAGCATCCGGTCCTGGTCGAACCTGCCATCGCGAAGGTAGGTCTCCGTGTTGATCTTCACCTCTAATTGCCCGGTCTGCAGAGCAGTGGCGGAATCGATTCCGACGGAAGCAAGACGATGGAAATGTTCGTCGCGCTGATGCGGGTTCACGACTTGAATGGCCTTATCGCCGCACTCAATTCCATCTTTAATGAACGGAAGCAAGACGCGGTACTCTTCGTCGTCCGTCAAGAAAAATGCACAGACATGGCGATGCTCGCCAAGTTGAGAGCCCGCCAGGGAAATCGGCACTGCGTCCGTCTTCATAATGAAACCCTCCGTGCAGATATGCTCGATGGCCCTGAGGTATGTTGTGCTTCGAACAGTCCGCGCGGAGGGCAGCTCCTCACAAACCAATCCCTTCGGACGGCTGCATGCAAGCATATCTGCGGAAGTCTACGGCACCTGAGGAGGGTCTCGAGCGCATTCAGTGGGGAGATGGACCGCATCCAGAGGCAACTTGATCATACGCCCGGTCTTCGCGGATTTGCCGCCAATATCGAAGAAAATGAAGCTTTTGCGTGATGATTCTGGCGTTCGGACTGCCGACCGGCGCTCAGCCTTGCGGTCAGGCGGTTCACAATGCCGTGGGCAGATTCGCATCGAGGTTGGAGTGTGCTCTGGGAGCTAGCAGTGAATTCGTCTCGTCACATCGTGAACCAGCGAATCCAGTAACTCCTCAACGGAGGAGCACTTGGCCAGATTTGCGCTTTGTCCGGCCCATAGCGCGAGCAGTTCGGCATTCCCGCTTGCCGTGCGGGCAAGGCGAGATGGCGCATGAGCGATCGTTGCAATGGATACGGCAAGATCTCCGCGCCAGGCCGGTTCATCCAATCGAGAAGTTCATTGCGGATTCCGCGTGCCAGTCTTCCGGTGAATCCCCGCGTGAGCGCAGTATGTTCAGCGCTGCCATTGAGGATGGCTTGGCGATGGATCGGGTGCGCCCCAGATTCTTCGCAGGCCAGAAAAACTGTGCCCATCTGGACGCCCTCCGCGCCTAGTGCAAACGCGGCAGCGATACCGCGGGCATCGGCGATGCCGCCCGCCGCTATGACGGGAATACTCACCGCATCGACGGTCTGCGGAACAAGCGACATCGTTCCAGTCAATGAATCCTCCGAGGTGCGCAGAAAAGATCCCCTGTGTCCACCCGCTTCGAAGCCCGAAGCGACGACAAGATTCACCCCTGCTTGTTCCAATACAGCAGCCTCTTCCGGAGTCGTCGCTGTCCCAATGGTGACGATCCCTTGTAGGCCGGCCTCATCGAGGATTTCCGCAGGTGGCACGCCAAAGATGAAGGAGAATACGGGGATCTTGGCATCGAACAGGACGCGAACCTGGTCTTCAAAACGTATTGGCTTGTACGCCGAAAACGATGGCCGATTGCCTCCGACTTTCTCGATGTGCGGAGCGAGGTGCGATAGCGCTCGATTGAATGCCGATGCATCAGAGGTGGCCGCCCCCTCGTCTTCCATCGAGACCCATAGGTTCATGGCGAACGGTTTGGCTGTCAGCGAACGGATCTCCTCGATTATGTCCTTGATCGCCGCGGGTTCAATGCCGTGGGCGCCAAAGGAACCGAGGCAACCGAAGTTCGATACCGCCGCTGTCAGCGGTTGCGACGAAAAGCCTCCAAGCGGCCCCTGGATGATGGGATATTGGATACCGAGTGTTGCTGCAACCCTGGTTTCATTCCACATTTTCGCTATAGTACCTCGCGAAATATCAGCGTCTCACTGTCAGGACATCGCGGACTATGCTTTCCCACTTAGCATGCGCGCGTGTGCTTCGGCAGCCATTTCCAGCGGATACGTTTCAATCATGGGACGCACACCACTAGGCTCGGCAAAGCCCAAAGTGTGATCGGAATCGGCGGGAGTCTCCGCCACCCAGCCCTGGATTGCTTTGCTAGTGCGATAGCCGAAGTTGCCATAAATCCTCCCGTAACTTGAAGTGAGGTTGAATTTATTGCTTCCTACTCTTACTCGATGTTCTCCTAGATCCCGCGCATTTCTGTTGATCCTCAAGGGGAAGGGGCTTCGCCGCAGCGCGCGTATCCGATGCCATCGGATGTTTACTCGAGAAGATTAAGCCAGGACGGTTTGCAGATCTATTGGACGATAGTATCGATTGACACCTTGTGTCAGTCAGTGCGCCCGCCCCTTGCAGTGGTCTGCTGGAACCTTAGCGTCGATCGAAATGCTGAATCTCACGGCCCGAAAGACGGGAGTTCCGAATCACTCACTGCAAGCGATGTCAAAGTCTGGACCGATACCTTGGTCCAATTGTTTCGCCTTTCCTTGTCTGGCCTAATTGTGGATGTATCTGTGATGCGAATAATCCGGATCTACAGGCGAGCATGGTCGAGCGGAATTGGAGGTTGCAATGGATAGGGTACAAGTCGAACAGAAAAGTTTTGAGATGCCCCCGCGGCAGGGAATGAGCGTTGCACATTTTCTTACCGTGAAAGATATCGAGAGGTCGGCTCGTTACTACGAAAAAGTTTTCGGAGCTCGCATTTTAAGCCTCGGCGACGGCAACGCACCCGGCTACCTTCAACTCTCAAATATTTGGATGATCGTGAACGTCGGCGGCGGCCCCACTCCGGACAAGCCGACGGTATCGCTCAGTGTCCCAGACCCTAATCACCTCAGTAGCTTTATGAATTTCCGGGTTGCCGATATTCAGGCGTGCTACGAGTTATGGAAGAGCCGAGGGGCCGAATTCATCACGGAGCCGATTCCCAAGTATGGCGAGATTCGCTGCTACATACGCGACCCCGACGGCTACATCATCGAGGTTGGTCAAAGCACAGATGTTACATACGGTTGAATCCTGGCGCGGACGAAGCCGTTGCGAAGCCGAAGAGCATCGGATGTGAAACCTCATCCGATGCGCTTCGAGCAATGCTGTTAGTTGCAATCTTGCCTTTGGCGCCGCCTTCCATGTACCTAGCTTGGCTCCGCGTTCTGTAGGCGATCTGCACATTCTAAAGCAGTTGGATTAATCTGGCGACATCTCGTCGACCAACTCGGGGAGTAGCTGATGGTTGCCCTACGCCTGTCCAGCATCTGAAGGGACGTCCTCGGCTATTTTCAGATGAGTGCATTGTCCCGACCTGTGGCTGCTCTCATTCGTTCATCGTGGCACACCTGTGGCCGGAACAGCGATACTGTTGTGAGCAGCAGCCTTTTGGCTCAATCACTGTACGACGCGGGATGCCGGGTGCATGGGTATGCCGTTGGAGAGAGAATTGCCCGAGCAGAACACGAGGTTAGACGCCCCAAAAAGCAATCCGGTCAGGCGACCATCCTGGATCATCGGTCTTACCAGCCTGCTCTTCATTCTTCTCCAGAGTGCTTGCACAGCCTTCATGGCGCTCAGCGGGCTGCGGTTGTTGGTCGGGGTCAGTTCTCTTGCCGCCGCGGTCGCGGGTGCACGATTCCTCGACACGCTTCACGGGGAAGCCATTCGGATTCCGATGGAGATCATTGCGATCGCAGGCTCCGTGATCAATCTCGTTGCAATTTGGCGAGTTCGTTCCTTGCGCGCCCGGCCTTCCTCGCAGTGGCGAGTCGGGCCGCTGGATCCAAAGAAAAAGCGTGCCGAATCGATTCAGATCGCGCTGGCACTTCTTACGCTGGCGCTGGTTAGCGTGGAGTGGGGCTTGCACCTCTATCTCCACGGGTCAATCTAGTCGCCGGAATCCTCGCGAGGCCGAACGCTGTGGCTCGCTATCTCCTGCGCGAGTCGTGCATGGAGGCGTTCGCTGTACCCAACGGGTAACTCGAACACGCGATCGTCCGCAGTGAGCACCACAATGTTGCGTGTGGAGTCCAGAATTGCAGAGCATATCTCGCAATGCTCCAAATGCCGCTGCACCAGCTCCTTCGTTTCAGCCGTCAAGGAGTTGTCCAGATAGTCGGAGAGGTAGTTCCAAACGTGTTTGCACTCTATGACCACTGAAACCACCTCCTTTTGGGATTTACATTCTTGAGCTTTGGCGCCAGCTCTTTCTGCATCATCATGCGAGCGCGATGCAATCGAACTTTCACAGCGCCTGCCGTGATTGTCAGGGCTGCGGCGGTCTCTTCGATAGAGAACTCCTCCACATCCCTCAATAGCAGAACCTCGCGATAGAGCGGCGAAAGTTTTCCGATAGCATCTATCAGTATCTCGCGAACCTCCTTTCGCTCCAAAGCTTCGGACGGAACCTCGCGCCAGTCTCGTAATAGCGCGGGCGAAATATGGCCGCCCTCTTCTGCAGTCTGGTCGAGCGATTCCATGGGTACCGCACTCTGTCGGCGCAGACGTCCACGAGCCTCATTTAATGTGATGCTGATCAACCAGGTGCTGAACTTCGCCTGCCCGCGGAAGTCAGCGAGCTTTCGAAACGCTTTCAGGAAGGCCTCTTGCGCAACGTCTTCCGCGTCCGACTCGTTCTTCATGAATGAGAGCGCCATCTTGTACACGCTGCGCTCATAAGGTCGGATCAATTCGTGATACTGCTGCGTGTTGCCAGCCAATATCGACGCAATCATCTGCGCCTCGTCACGATCCGTGGGTGCCAGGCTCATAAGGTCAGGCATGCTCCGCGGTGTGCTTCATGATGAGCGCATCGAGCGAAAGGTATCCTGCACCAAAGATCAAGACGAGCAGCGACGCAAATAGAAATGTGTAAGGGTCCGCCACGTAGAACTTTCCTGGATCAGAGATGATGGACGTTAGCGCTTCATGATCCGCTGTCCAATAGGCCACCAACATGTTACCAGCGAGTAGCAAACCCACCAGGCGCGTTCCCAACCCAACGATCAGCAGGAGACCTCCGAAGAATTCCAGCCCGGCAACGAAGTGAGCGTTCGCCGCAGGGAAGGGAATATTGAGGCTCGCGAAGTAGTCGGTGATCTTAGCCAGGGTATGCAGCTTGCCCCAACCGGTTTGCGCGAATTGCCAGCCCCAGTAAAGCCGCACCGCGAGTAAGAATGGCGACTGCAACACGGAAAACTTTCCGGTAACGCCAAAGTAGCGTCTAATCCATTGCTTCATAACGTCCTCAGATCTCCAGCAGAAGAGCGCAGAACTGTGCACTGTCATTTTCTGCTGCCAGATTCTTAACGCATTAGAGACGCCAACCGCGCAATAGTTACAACCAAATATCCTGGTGCCGCGTCTACCCGCCATAACAATGAGTCCAGCTCCCTTTCAGAAAGCTTGTAACCTTTGCAGCCGGGAACATTCTTATGGGGGTAACAAGTTTGTCGGGCTCGAAACAGTGGTAATCTCCGGATTTCCAGTTGACTTGGAAGCTGTAAATCCTCGAACATCACGTCCAGCGCAGAGCATTGCGCGGCCAACCACGAAAGGTGTCTCTCATGAAACCCAGTACCGTTCACAACCTCGCTCTTGCCGCCGCCTTCGCCGGTCTTCTTGGCGGGACCTCCGCTCGTCTGAATGCTCAAACCACCGCGCAGAACGGCGCACCCTCTGCCAGCGCGGGTCTCCTACTCATCGCGCAGAATACGCCTGCACTACCGAAGCACTCCTGTAAAGGAAAGAATGATTGCAAGGGACAGGGCGGCGGCGACGCAAAGCACGCCGGCAAGAACAGCTGCAAGGGCAAAGGCGCCTGCGCGACCGACGGCTCCAAACCACCGAAAGCCTAACCAAACGTGTTGGGGGCTTGCGCAGTCACACAAGCCTCCAACCCAACGGTCTCTTATGCCACGAACGGATTCGTCATGCCAGCAAACAGGTTCAACGCATTTACGGAATACGGTGTCGGCATCGGGTTGCGCGTCCCGCATTACGACCACATCCTATCCAAGAAGCCAGTCGTGGATTGGTTTGAGATTATCTCGGAGAACTACATGATTGGTGGCGGTCATGCGCTCAAGGTGCTCGACCAGATTCTCGATCAATACAAAGTCGTTCAGCATGGCGTCTCCATGTACTTTGGCTCCGCGCAGCCGCTCAATCGTGACCACCTCAAGCGCCTGAAGGAACTCACGAAGCGCACCAAAACCCCCTGGCTCTCTGACCATCTTTGTTGGGGCAGCGTTGACGGACGTTACACCCACGATCTTCTTCCGTTGCCTTATACCTTCGAAGCCGTCAGAACTACCGCCGCGCGCATTCGTGAGGTGCAGGATTATCTTGAGATCCCGATTGCGGTCGAAAACGTCAGCAGCTACGCTGAGTTTCATGAGTCGGAGATGACAGAGTGGGAGTTCCTCAACGAGGTTGTTCACAGCGCGGATTGCGGCATGCTTCTTGATGTCAACAATATCTATGTTTCGTCGCAAAATCATGGCTTTGATCCAATGGAGTATGTGAACGCGATTGACCCCGAGCGGGTAGCGCAAATCCACATTGCGGGTCACTCGAAGTTTGAGAAGTACACCCTCGACACGCACGATCATCCCGTACTCGATCCGGTCTGGCGGATGTATGCGCGGGCCATCGAACGCGCGGGCCAAACGGCGACGCTGCTTGAGTGGGACGACAACATCCCGACCTTTGACGAAGTTCATGCTGAGGCGCTCAAGGCAAATCGATTCCTGCCTCGAACTGATGTTCGACCGTTGCCGACGTCTCGCGTGCACGATCAGCGGATGGCGTTATGACGCTCCTCGACTTTCAGCGACGCATGGCAGAAGACGTTAGCCGTCCGTTGACGGCCGATTTCGAGATGCAATTGACGACCTCTGAAGGCTCATCCGTGAGCGAAATCGCGGCCGGTTACGTCAAACCGAACGACCGTCTCTCCTCCTTCGAGCGCCTCGAGATCTATAACCGGCAATATTGGTTTCGCCTCATTGCCGCCGTGTCGGAGGACTACCCCGCGCTCAACGCGATCCTCAGTCCAACGCGGTTCGACGACCTTATCTTGAAGTACTTGCAACAGAATCCCTCCACGTCGTTCTCGCTCCGCGACCTGGGCGCTAAGCTGCCTGCGTGGCTTGAGGCCCACCCCGAGTTCACCGGCGCACAACACGATCTGTGTGTTGATGTAGCCCGCCTGGAGTGGGCGTACATTGAAGCGTTCGACAACGTCTCTACGTCGCCGCTCGGGGAAGCGCAGCTCGCATCACTTCAACCCGATACCGTGCTGGCTTTGCAACCGCATCTACAATTGCTCGCGCTGCGCTTCGCTGCGGATGAAGTTGTTCTCGCTGTCCACAAGAAAACGACGGATGTCGATATCGTTAGCAACGCCGTCATGGAACGGAAGACGTCCAAGCGCATGCGCCTTCCCAAGCCGAAGCGGTGCCCTGTTTATCTTGTCGTCCATCGTTACCAGGATTCGGTCTACTATCGTCCCATCGACCGAGGGGCCTTTTTGCTGTTGTCCACAATCAAGGCTGGCGAACCTCTTGCAGCCGTGGTCGACCAGGCCTTCTCCGAAGACGATATTGCGCCGAGGGAGCGAGCTGCGAGGATTCAGGAATGCTTCGCGCTTGCAGCGGAACTCGGGTGGCTGATTGCCACGCCGGCGTAGCGCACTTCATTAGGAGAAGCACGCAGCGCACATCCTGATAAGCCGCAGAACCGTGCGAAGGGCAGCCGAGGGTGGTCCCGAAGGTTTGCCATCAGTTGCTCATTTTGGCCATTGCTTGAACATCTTCGTGACTGCCTTCTGCACTGTCTGCTGATTCTTGCCGCCATTGTTGCTGAGTGTGTTCTGGCCGATTCCACGCCAGACAAGGCTCTGACTCTTTGCGTCGTAAAGATCGACGATCAAGGTCCCAATAACATTTTGCTGCGGGGTGACGGTGGCCATGCCGCCGCCCCACCCCCGCATACCCATTGCGGTGTAGGTGGTTTGCTGTTGCATCCCGCCACTCACAGTAACGAGCAGATCCGGGGTTTGATTCTCTTCTACCTTCTGCAGCCCTTTCGCCTGCAATGCTGCATCGACATCTTGCATCGCCGCCTGAGCCAAGATCGAATTCTTAACCTGGTTGGCGTTATTGGAACCCCACGCATAGGTGTGATACGACGTGAAAGGTTGATTGTGGTTGTAGTTGACTGAGACTGTTTGTCCAAGAACAATCGTTGACGTCGCGGACAATAACATCGCGCAACATAGAGATTTGATCTTCATGAACCATCCTCCTCTTGCAATCTGATTTCTTGCTTCGAGACACTGAAGGGTCTCACTGGAGTGGGAGCCATCCGGTCTTGCAGCCTAGATAGCTCCTTCTTTGCCGCAAAGTGAGCGCACGGATGTCGAGTTATGCAACTCCATTTGTTGTTCGGTTAGCTATCCGCTAGCCGCCAATCATCCTGTAATTCGAGTTTGTCGTCGTCACGACGAGCTGTTTGGCGGTTGCGTTCAGAACGGTCTGTTGGACGTAGTTTGTTCCATCGGGAAGGCTGCTCATTTGAACCTGCAATGTCACCGCGTCTTCCGATTGACCCATGTAGGTTTGGACGTTCAATGAGATGACCTTCTTTGACGAAGGGTCGAAGGTAAGCGTCATCTGATCACCGGGCACTGCGTAATTCTTGAAGATCAAGTTCACCAAACCACCGACGGGATTCAATGAGACATTCCCCGCCGCGTACGCCAGTTGCATTTTTTGAGAGTCGGGTGGGACGTAGAGGCTGAGAAGACTCTTCACATCTCCCATGTAATCCTGCATCTCTGCCTTCTTGTTCGCGATGACTCTTTGCTTCAATCGGCCACCGCTGGGCGGCGGTGGAGGTGGGCTGATGAGAGCCTTCTGAACCTGCCCGTTAGGACCGTATTGACACAAGTTTTGGGTCGGCGGTTTCGGATCGCCTTTGAGGGTAAGCTGCGTTGTCTCTGTCCACTGATACTTCTGCAGCTGCAGCTTGTTCTGTGCCATTGATTGCTTGACGGCTGCAAGCTTCTGTTGTAACTCGGGCCCTTGGGCAACCAGCGGTAGCGCGAACGTAATTGCGATGCAACATGAGATGATCCGGGGCGTCGGGGCGAATCTGACGGATTTTCTGCCAAACTGAAATGCGCTTCTGGTGTTCATGAATTCCCCTCATTGTTCGTTGGTAGTTTGAAGTGTCGAAATCGAATCACGCATGTTGCTCTTGCCCTTAGAACTGCGCGTGCCAGGGAACTTGAGAAAGGACGCGGGGAAAGTCGAATTTAGCCTAGACCGCCCATCCTGCATTGGGAACTGTCAATAGTGACAGATAGTCCGCATGAGGCGCACCACGGATCTGGACCCGGAATTTTGCGCGTTGCGATTGTGTTACCGGAGTCAATGCGGTCCGTGCAGCCGAGTTTCGAGGGACCAGCCCAGTCCCATGATCCTGAACTGTTATCCCACATTCTTTCTGGACGATGTGGGCGGGTACAGCTTCATCGCGTCAGTGTCATGGGCGACACCGTTCATCACGGGCAAGTCGGCTGTAACTGGTATTTTTGCCAGTTGGCATTCGATAGTTGCACTGGCAGAATCAATCCACCTTATAAGGGCTTTGATCGGCTCAACGGGATTGTACGGTTGAAAGTTCACAGTTATAAGAGCACTGCTTTGTGAAGAATGTATGCGTAAAAGGACAGACCCCAAATCACGGCTGAGTACCGGAATGCAATCAGTGAGATTGGTTTTCGGATGACGTAGCAACTGTTCTGCGGCGAGTTGGAATTACGGGCTCGTTAGGTTTTCATATTTTCCCCTCTAGGGAGGACCACTCATGCGTATTCACGGAAAGACCTTCGGTGTTGACGTCGCCGCCACAATGGGCCTTGCACTTTTGACAATCGCATCTGCGGCGGTCCGGGCACAGGTTAAGTCCCAGGTTCAGGATCAAACGCAGGCCCAGACGGACATGACCGTGCCTGCTGCGACAACAAGCGTAGCCGCGGTCGTTCGCCCTGAGATGTCGTTCGCTCCCGTCTCGACCATGAGTTCTAGTTCAGACGCAACCGTGCTTCCGGATGCGCCTTTGCCGATACAGGACCAGATGCCTCGCGTGCAACAGTACTCCACAGGGAATAACGCCAGTGATAGTTGGCGCGTTGGCATTAGTCTCTACGGCTGGTTTGCCGGGCTGCACGGAACGGTTGGCGTACAGGGATATAACGCAGGCATCCATGTTCCGTTCTCCGATCTCTTCCATGCCCTGATATTTGAGATTCCAGTGGCCGTCGAAGCTGATAAGGGCCGCTTCGTGATGCCGATCGATTTCTTATGGTTGAAGCTCGGTGTCAATAACGGAATTCCGCTCAATGATTTCGAACAGACATCGATCGACACGCGCATGACCGAATCGATTTTCACGCCGAAGTTGGGGTATAGGCTCATTGACGCAGATCACTTAAAGTTCGACCTTCTTGGCGGTTTGCGCTACTGGTATGTAAGCGTCAATAACACTTTGGAACCTTCGGGCCTAAGCGCTGGGCGATCAGTCAACATCATTGACGGTCTGGGCGGCGGGCGGTTCATACTGCCCATGGGCGATAAGGCGGCTATCACGGTGGCGGGCGATGCCGGTGCCGGGTCATCGACGCTTGACTACCAGATTCTCGGCCTGCTGAATATGAACTTCACTCCCAAGTTCGGAGCTGCGATTGGTTGGCGGTACCTGTATGAGGACTATTACCAACCGAACAATGGCTTCATCTTTAACCCGACGACCAGTGGCGTCATTGCTGGTTTGAACTTCAATCTTGGCGGCAAGCCACCAGTGCCACCGACAGCCTCGTGCTCGGCTTCCCCTGCAGAAGTCTACGCGGGTGAACTTGTCACAGTGACCGCGATTTCCGGAAATCTGAATCCGAAGTGGAGCACGGTGTACACGTGGACGGGCGACGGCGTTACCGGCAATGGAAAGACTGCGACGGTCAGGACAGATGGCATGAATCCTGGATCCTACCCGGTGAGGGGCGAGGTGAAGGTTGGAAAAGCGGGCAGGGAAGGGGAAAAGCCGTGGCAAGTTGCCAGTTGCTCCACTTCGTACACCGTCAAGCCATTTGAGCCGCCAACCGTAAGTTGCTCGGCGGATGCAACCGATCTGAAGCCTGGTGATTCGTCCACGATTACGGCTCACGGCATGAGCCCACAGAACCGTCCACTGACCTATAGCTACCAGGCTTCGAGCGGGAGCATACGAGGGACAGGAACTACGGCTACATACTCCTCAATGGGTGCAGCGGCGGGACCGGTACAGATCACCTGCAGTGTCGTGGATGACAAGGGCCAGATTGCAACGGCCGACACCACGGTCAGTGTACAGGCGCCGCCTCCCCCGCCGCAGGAGCCCGAGGTTGTTGCACGGCTCAGATTGCACAGCGTGTACTTTCCAACGGCCCAGCCAACGGTGAAACACCCTGATGGCGGACTGGTAGACAGCCAGAAGGAGATTCTCAGCGCGCTGGCAACTGACTTCACGGGATACCTGCAAGTGAAGCCGGATGCACGCATCACGCTGACCGGCCATGCCGATCCGCGAGGAACTCCTGAATACAATCAGAAGCTCTCGGAGCGTCGTGTTGCTCGCGCTAAGGCCTACCTCGTTGAACATGGTGTCCCCGAAGCGAGCATAGATACGAAAGCCGTGGGCGAGGAGAAGCAGCTTAGCAAGGACGAGGTGAAGGATATGGTCCAGAACAATCCTGACCTCACCGAGGAGCAGCGGACCAAGATCCTGCGCAATCTCAACGTGATTGTTCTGGCGCAGAACCGTCGCGTTGACATCAGGCTAAACGGTTCAGAGGACAAATCGTCGCGGCATTATCCATTCAACGCTGCTGACTCCTCCACCCTGCTCGACCTGCAGAAGCCGGTTCATAAGGCCACGCCCAGAAAGCGGTAAGCGCAGAGTCCTCCCTCGAAAACCTCCGAAACAGGTTCACCAGAACCTGTTTCGGAGGTTAACGCCGGAGACAGAACTGCGAATTGCACGCATGTGATGATGCGCTCGCGAGGGCCTGGTGAGACTGGTAGTTCTGACAGTTATCGCTTCAATCTTGACGGTGCATGATTGCGTATGCACTGAAATAAATCTCGGTTGCACCACTCTGGGCAGCGCGCATTGTGATCGTCACAGGAGTTGGTCTGTTGGTATGCAGGGCCAGGTGATGAGACTGTTTGATTCATTCCAACTGCTCGCCTTTTGACGGCTGGAGGAAGAAGGACTTTGTGACCTTCCGCTTTGCACTGAAATTGAGAGGTCGTGATGTGGAATGGATTCATCGGCGGCAATCCGATGTATCGCGTGTCGCTTCGTCGCACGGGTCCCCTCGCCTGGCGTGTCTTTGTCTTCTGTCGCTGCTCTTTGCGGGGGGCACCGGAATACGGAGTCTCTACGCGCAATCTAATAGCAGCCAGGCAAGCGACCAGGTGAAGACCGCGCAGGCACTCAATAATACTTTCGACACGAACAACGATAAGAAGAAAAAGAAGAAGCCCAGAAAGAAGCTATTGCCGGGCGCCTTCGTTATCGCGCCACTTCCGATGGTGAGTCCGGCGATCGGTACCGGCGTGATCCCCGTTGTGGGATATATCTTTCCATTCAGTAAGAACGACAAGATCTCTCCACCCTCTACCGTTGGCGCCGGCGGCCTACTAACGAACAATGGGACGCGTGCCTATTTTCTAGGTGGTCAGTTGTTTTTCGACAAGAACAAGTATGAAGTTACGACGGGTTACGCTCACGGCAACATAAACTACAACATTTACGGAGCGGATCTTCCCGGTGGCAACCAGAATCTGAAGCTGCCCCTTGTGCAAACGGGAGAAGTATATTTTGCAGAGGCGTTGCGTCGTGTCTGGTGGCAGGTCTTTCTAGGGCCTCGCCTCACAACAGGCAGCTCATTTATTACCATCGGGACGCTCAACAACCCCAACATCCCTCCTATTCCTCCGGATGTAGGACTTCATACGAACCTGCGCGCCCTGGGACTGAGGACCGTACGCGACACGCGGCCTAACCATTTCTTTCCGGTGGCCGGATCGAAGTTTGAATTTACCGCCGACTTTTATGCGCAGGCGTTAGGTAGCAAACAGACGTTTCAGCAGTACAAACTGCATTTCGATAAATACATGACCGTGCGCAAGAACCAGGTGCTGGCCTGGGAGGTGTATGGCTGCGACGCGGCGGGTGATGCGCCCTTCTACCAGAAATGTATCTACGGAACCAGCAACGAACTGCGTGGATATACCGCCGGTACCTATTTCGATCGACATATGGCCACGGCTCAGGCGGAGTACCGTCTTACGTTGCCGAAACGGATCGGTCTGGCTGGATTCGCCGGCGTGGGCTATGTGCGCCCTGGAGACAACGAATTCTTCCAATCCAGTCATTTTCTCCCGGACATTGGTGGCGGTCCCCGATTTAATTTGAGCAAACAATATCACGTCAATTTACGCGCCGACTTCGCGCGAGGCAGGGGCAGCTGGACCTGGAGTATGGGTATTGGTGAAGCGTTTTGAAGTCGTTCGAGTTGTTTTCGCCCATCCCACAATTGAATTCACTTGTGATGGTGCGATTGAACACTTGGGGGCTCGTTGCTGCTGTCACATTTGACAGTTCACAACATCAGAACGGCGAACTACGCTGCTTGCCAGGATGGATTAATTTTCCCCGAGGATTTGAAAATTTACCACCGACCAGAGATCGGCAACGCAGGAAGCGCTCCGCGTTGACGGCAATGAAGAAAGATTAGCAATCGTCATGGCGACAAGAAAGTTTTGGTCACCATGTCGCAAAGTGGATCTCCTGGCAGCAGAACTCGAAGAGCACACTGCCCGGCGGTTCTCCAGTCGCTCACACCGAAGTCGGGTGTGAATTCCGGGCCCGGCAAACGCAACATAACCTGAGACAAGGAGCAAGAGATGGCTACTAAAAAGCCCAACATCGTAATTATTTGGGGTGATGATATCGGATGGTGGAATATCAGCTTCAACAGCCGCGGCCAGATGGGCTATCGGACCCCAAACATCGACCGAGTTCCCAACGAAGGCGTCGTTTTCACCGATTACTATGGCCAGCAGAGCTGCACCGCTGGACGCGCAGCTTTCATCACTGGCCAGAACCCGCTTCGTACCGGCCTCACCAAGGTTGGCATGCCCGGCGCCGATCTCGGCCTGCAGCCTGAAGACCCGACGATCGCCGAAATGCTTAAGCCCCTCGGCTACGCCACTGGCCAGTTTGGCAAGAACCACCTGGGCGACAAGAATATCTTCCTGCCCACCGTGCATGGGTTCGACGAGTTCTTCGGAAACCTCTATCACCTGAATGCGGAGGAAGAACCCGAGCTTCCGGATTATCCGAAGGATCCGAAGTTTAAGGCGATGTTCGGGCCGCGCGGCGTACTTCACTGCAAGGCCACCGATACCGTCAGCACTGAGCCCGATGACCCGCGCTTTGGACCCGTAGGCAAGCAGACCATCGAAGACACCGGCCCGCTCACCAAGAAGCGCATGGAAACCATTGATGAGGAGATTACGAATGCCGCGGTAGCTTGGATGGAAGCTCAGGCCAAAGCGGATAAACCTTTCTTCCTCTGGTACAACTCCACTGCCATGCACTTCCGCACGCATGTCGCGGAGAAGAATCTTGGCAAGAGCGGCCAGGATCCATACAGCGATCGCATGGTCGTCCATGATGAACAGGTCGGTCAGCTACTCGACAAGATTGATGAGTTGGGCATCGCCGACAACACGCTCGTGATGTACTCAACTGACAACGGACCGGAAAATGACACTTGGCCCGATGGAGCCAACACTCCATTCCGAGCACAGAAGGATACCAACTTCGAAGGCGCCTGGCGTGTTCCATGCTTCATGCGTTGGCCTGGCAAGATCAAGGCCGGCTCGACGCTCAACGGAATCATGTGCCACCAGGACATGCTTCCGACGATCCTTGCCGCGGCTGGTGAACCAGATATTAACCAGAAGCTGCTGGACGGGTATAAGGCCGGAGATAAGACATTCAATGTCTGTATCGACGGAATCAATATGCTGCCCTGGCTCACCGGCGAAGTGAAGGAAAGCCCCAGAGAACATTTCTTCTATGTGAGCGACGATGGCGGCATCATGGCGATTCGTCTTGGCGACTACAAGATGACCTTTGAGTTCCAGGAATCCAAAGGCACCATGAATCTATGGCAAAATCCGTTCACCAAGCTGCGGGTTCCCTACATCCATCACCTGCGTCGCGATCCGTTTGAGCGCGCCGACTTCAACTCCAATACCTACATGGACTGGATGGTAGATCACGTTCCGTACCTGTATGCGGCACAGGCTGTCGTTGCAAGCCAGATCGCGAACTTTGTTAAGTTCCCACCTCGGCAGAAGGCGGCTTCGTTCAATCTTGATAGCGTAATGGCGTCGCTGGGTCCGGCACAGGCAGCTGCAGCCGCAGCTAAGGAAAAGACCGCAGCGGCTAAGAAGTAGCAACCGCAACTAGTGCATCCAGCTATGGATGCTCGCAAACCTCATTCGAAGGGGAGTGGAAGTGCACCAAACTCCCCTTCGGATGTAGGAAATTCGAGATGAGGGTCGATATCCTGCCGCCGACTCCAGCTCGGAATTGTCTTAATCGACACATTTGAATTCAAGGCTCTACATTTCCGGGAGCTGATCTCGAGTCTCCGAGCAAGGTGTCGGGAGTAGCGTTCTACCGATGACAGATGCACCCCGGCCCCAGGAGGCAACCATGATCAGGACCTTGGCAACAAGAGTTTTAACGATTTCGCTCTGCTTCCTCCTCGTAATCCTCACCGGGCCGTTTGGAACTGAGGTTCAATTAGCGGCACAACAGGCAGCGCCAGGCTATTCGGGACAAGGCGCACCTTTGACGGCGCAAGAGTTGCAGCAGTTGGCTGCTCCAATCGCCCTCTATCCGGATGCTTTGGTTGCGCAGATTCTTGGCGGTGCCACCTTTCCTGATCAAATTGCAAACGCAAACGTCTGGATTCAGCAGCACCAGGGCCTCACCGGCCAACTGTTCCTTGAGGCGGTCAACGCGCAGTCGTGGGAACCGAGCGTGAAAGCGCTCACGCAGTTTCCCACGGTATTGGCCGACATGGCGAAGAATCTCAGTTGGACATCCGCGTTGGGCGAGGCCTATGCCACGCAGGCCGCAGATGTGATGACCGCGGTGCAGGTGTTGCGCGCAAAGGCTCAAGCTGCGGGAAATCTGAAGTCCGGGTCGCAGATTACGGTCGTGCAGCAGTCACCGCAAGTCATCGTCATTCAGCCCGTGAATCCGCAGGTGATTTACGTTCCTGCGTATAACCCCGCAGTTGTTTATGGATACCCATACGTTGTACCTGGGTATAGCACTGCCGCGGTTGTGACTACAGGCCTGATCGCATTCGGAGCAGGCATCGCGGTTGGTATGGCCATCAGCGGTGGTTACGGGTGGGGTTGGAATTCATGGAACTGCGGCTGGCATGGCGGCGCTGTCGTCTATCACGGCGGTTCTTACTACGGAAACGCTGCCTGGCATGGCGGCGCCTATGGCAGTGTTTCTCGCGGCTATAATCCCTCGACTGGAACTGTTGCACGCGGTGGTACGGTGTCGAACGGATACGGCTCAGTCAGCGGAGGTCAGGCATACAACACAAGAACCGGCACCTCTGCCGCCACAGTGCAAGGCTCGAACGCCTATGGGAGTTATGGTGCCTCCACTGCATCAAGGAACGGCACCACCGTCAATGCCCAGCACCAATCAAACGCCAACGGAACGACGGGCCAAATGCATTCTTCAAATGGTGCGAGTGCTTATGGCGCGACAGGGAAGTACGGCAATAGCGCCGCTATTGGTCAAACCGCAAATGGTGACAAATATGCATCCGCCAATGGAAATACCTACAAGAATACGGGAAGTGGCTGGAGTGGAAATTCGAACAACACTCCACGGTACGGTTCGCAACAGAGCGCTGCGGCCAGGGGCTGGGGAGGGCAGGAGAAGCCCGGCGGGACATCCGCTTTCGGTGGCGGCAGCACCGGCTGGCAATCGAGAGCTGATAGCGCACGGGGAGCATCAAGCATGGGCGGTGGTGGGTGGAGTCGCGGTGGGGGTGGCGGATTTCGCCGATGAATACTAGCAGCCGATCATCAGCCTCAATTCCTGAGCACCGTGTAAGACACGTAGTCGTGGAGGATTGCAATGATATGCAAGAGAACTAAGACCGCAGCTACAACCTGTGCGGCGATAATGGCGCTGATGGTGATGATGGTGGGATGCAAGACTGCTACGGCTCCCTCGTACCAAACATTCAGTAGTCCTGATCAAGCGGGCGATGCGTTGTTGCAAGCGGCCAAGTCGGGCGATCAAAACCAGGTATCGGCAATCTTTGGATCTGCGGCAAAGAACATCATTTATTCGGGGGATGCTGTTCAGGACCAGAATGCAACAGATACCTATGTACGGTCCTACGAACTGATGCACCGCTGGCGCGCGATGCCGGACGGTTCTCAACTGCTGATAGTGGGAGCTGACAATTTTCCATTTCCCATCCCGCTCAAGAAGGCTGGCGATGGAAAATGGTACTTCGATGCTGCGGCCGGGGAGCAGGAGATACTGAGACGTCGCGTCGGTCGAAACGAACTGGCAGTGATCGATGTTTGTAATGCAATAGCGGATGCGCAGGCCGAGTACTACTCACGACCTCGAAATGGTGTCGACTCGAGAGAGTTCGCGCAGAAGTTCATCAGTGATCCGGGTAAGCAAAACGGATTGTATTGGAAGTCTGCGGAAAATGAGCCGCCTAGCCCGCTTGGACCGCTTGCGGCATTCGCGACTAGCGAGGGATATAACGTCAAGCCAAATGCGCACCTACCCTTCCACGGTTACTACTTCAAGATGCTGAGCCAGCAAGGCAGCCATGCTCCTGGTGGTCCCAAGGATTACTTTGTCAACGGGAAGATGGCCGGCGGGTTTGCAGTTGTGGCTTATCCCGCTAACTACGGCAATTCGGGAGTGATGACTTTCATGATTAATCAGGATGCTGTACTACTTCAAAAAGATCTGGGTAACACGACGACCCAGACTGCAGAGGCGCTCACCTCGTTTGATCCTGACAGCAGCTGGACCGTGGTAACTGAGTAATCAATGGTGCCCGGAAGTGTTTAGCGATTCGCCATGGGAGGCGCTACGTAGCCAAAGTCTTCTTCGAGAATGCTGGCTATCCCAAGCACGTCCTCATCGCTATAGGGACGCCCGGCCAGTTGCAGGCCGATCGGAAGGCCTTCGGCCGAGCGGCTGATCGGAATGACGGCCGCAGGCGCGCCGAGCAGGTTAAACCACTGGGTAAAGCGCATGGCGTCAAGGTAGGTGAGAGGCTGCGGTGCACCGTTCGCACTGTGTAATGTCCAGTTGCGTTCACCATGATGAAACGCGGGAATCGAGCATACGGGACTTAGCAGAATGGGGAAATCGCGCATCTCCGCGAGCAACTCCGACCTCACGACATCCATCTCGCACCAGGCGGCGAGCAGTTCGTCGGCGGCGAGTGCGCGGTGCTTGTGCGCTATGGACAGGAAATCGCGGAACGTTGGACTGAACTCGGGCTCGCGGCCGCTCCCCAAGGGTTCCAGCAGGAGTGCGCCGCAGTATACAAAGAACGTATGCCAGAGCTCTCTCGCTCGCTCGAGAGAAGGCGGTCGGAACGCTTCGACGTGAAAGCCATGACGGCGCAGCGAGTGCACAGCATCCTGCACAGCCTGCCGCGTTTCCGCCGTGACCGGGACCATCCCGTCCTCTTCGAAGTAACCAATGCGAATTTGCTTGAGAGCTTCTATGGGGGTGCGCCGGTAGGGAATGGGTGCGCCGATCGGGTCGGTGTCGAGTGCACCGGCGACGGCGCGAAACAGCAGCGTTACGTCCGCCATCGTGCGCGCCATTGGCCCAATGGTGCCAAGCAAAGCGAACGGCCCCAGACAGTCCGGTAGATGGCCAGCCGTAGGAATGCGGCCAGGCGTTGGCTTCATCGCACAAATGCCGGTGAAGTGAGCGGGAGTGCGAACACTTCCGCCGCCATCCGAGCCCAGACCTCCAGCAGAGAGTCCTGCAGCAATCGCTGCGGCCTCTCCGCCGCTGGAGCCACCGGCAGTCCGTGTCAGATCCCAAGGGTTCGACGTGCGACCATATAGGTGATTGTCTGTCTCATAGGCCATCAAGAACTCAGGACAGTTTGTCATTCCGAGAATCAGCGCACCTGCGCTGCGCAGGCGTTGGACGGTTTCAGCATCGCGAGTTGCACGCCTGCCTTGATTGAGGAGACTGCCAGTCTCGCATAGCCGGCCTGCGACAGAAATGGAGCTTTTCACCGTGAGCGGAAGGCCGTGCAGTGGACCGCGCGAGTCTGTCGAGCGGTCGAGTGCAACTGCCTCTCGTCGAATTTCCTCCGGATCAAAATCAACCAACGCGTTCAGCCGCGGGTTTAGTAGTTCGATCCGCTGAATGTGCCGTTCGGCGAGCTCGAGTACAGAGATCTTCTTCGCTTCCAGCAGAGCGAGCAGTTCGACAGCGGGTTGAGTCAGCAGGTCGCTCAATGTTGGATTTCTAGGGACGAGTTTCGGGCGTCGACATGTGAGGGACGTAGTCGAACTGGAATGAGCGATCTACAGCACCGGACTCGAAGCGAGTGTTGTATTCGAGCTGATACGCTGTGTGCGCCGCATCCGTGGGGTAGTGTTCTGTTGCAGGATAGGGATAGCTGCTCATTCCGTGAAATGGCAGGCTGCCGACGCTGAAGGGCTTGGCCTCGTAGAAGTCCATGTCTTTCACAAAGCCATTCGCGTAGAAGAAGTAGTCGCGCGACCAACCCTTCGGTAGCGAAGGCAGAGAGGCTGCGCTGAACTCGAGGTCCATGTCCTCTCCGGTGCCGAAGATCACGAACTCATCGTCAATAGATTTCAGAAGAGGCGTTACGTCGCCATATCGCGTATAGGCTCCGCGATGAGGAACGAAGGGCCCCGTGGCGCTCATGCGCTGATAGTTGTAGGTGAGGTCGCCGGGCGTGCGCCCATCAAGCTGTTGCGGATATCCGCGGAATGCCAGCGTAGCGTGGGACAGCGAAAGCTCCGTAGTGTGCGTTGCCAACGCCGCGTTCTCAGGCTGCTGCCGCGGCGAGTCCTCGTTGTCGACTAGCATATGGTCCCAATAAATCTGCAGGTTTGTCGTAATACGCAGTCGTGTAACGCTAGCAGGAACCTTACCCGTGAGATCGACCGTGACGGTGCGCGGCAAACCTGCAGGAAAGCCCATGTCGGCAACCACCTTCCGCCAGGAACCATCGGGCATCTGTGCCTCAATATACGGCGGAATCGGTGTAAGACCTGCCTGCCACGCAGAGTACATGGAGCTCGCGGAGAAGTATTCGATGAAGCCATGCAGCAGAAGGCGCAAGGGCCGCTGCGGCGACCAAGCTCCAATGTCGACGGTCAGCGAATGAAGATTCGCAAAGCCAGCAAACGGAAGATTGGTGAAATCGCGAACGTAGTTGCGTTTCGCACGGTCGTTGATGTCGCGTTGGCTCAGGACGTCAAGCACGTTGTTGCCGTGATCGTCCCACGCACCAGCCAATGGATGCGCTGCTGCCGCAACGATTGTCGAGGCCTTCGCAAATGGCGGCTCAGAGAGAAAGCCTTCATTGGGAAAGACAGATGTGCCAGCCGGGTGATCGATGGCGACCAACCTGACCTGGTCGACAAAATTCACCTCCTCCATCGGTTCGCCAAAGCGAAGACTGAACAATCCATCGCGCTGGTGCAACTGATCGCCGTCCACCTTAATCCACTCATCGGGATCAGGAGTATTTGTGCGCGTGGGTGATACCCAGTGACCAACCACCGCGGCGCCGATCACGTCCGCGACGAAGTTGTAGTGGCTTCCGTTCCAGGCAAAGAGCGTTGGGCATGAGCTTCCGCGGCGATCGATCTCGGTAATGGGATGCGGGTCGTTCGCGGGAACGTCAATCTCATCCTGCGGAACGCCTGTGGGCCACAGCAAACGCACAAGGTCGGCCTTGTCGGCGCTGCCAAGGCCGGCGAGAATCTCCCGCTGACCAGTGTCTTCCCATTTTTGCCAAAGTCCATTCGCGAAGACCTGTACCTTTGTGCCGATACCGCTCTTATTGTCCGCAGTCCCATGGAGCACGATATGCAACGAATGGTTGCGGTTGCCACCCACATTCGCAAGCAGGACGCTCGACCCATCGGCCTCGGTGACAATCAGGTCTGAGGCGCCCACGTGATTTACATCCTCAGCCAGCAACGAGCGCGGAGCGCGCAGATGAATCTCGTTCAGCTTGAGTTGTCCGCTGACATCCACAAAGCCTGCGGGACCGAGGTTACGCAGCACGCGAAGTTCAGGTCCTCGCCGTGTTTGCACCAGGGCTGCAATATCGATCCAGCCATCATTGTCGAAGTCAATCGGGATCGCCGCTGTGGCGCTGAGGACGTCCTTCATGGGTAAAGCAACGCGCTCGAAGTTCTTGCCGTCGATGTTGCGCCAGAGCGTGACGCCCGGCTCGCCTGAATGCGAGAGTAGTACATCCATCCATCCATCTTTATTGAAATCCAGCGTAGCCACCGATACGGTCGGTGGCAGTTTCGCTGAATAGAGCGGGTGTGACCCGAATGGCCCTTCGCGATGATTTGCAAAGAAGGTCGGAGCAGAAGTCTTGCCCGCTACCAACAGATCCACAGCACGATCATTATTCAAATCCGAGAGGGTTGCCGCAGTGGTGGGGGCGGTTCCGTCAAGGCCGGCCGGAGCGGTCCAGTCGGTAAAGGTCTTGTTACCGTTGTTGCGCCAAAGGGTGTTGGGCGAAGCGTGCGTGGGCGTCGGTGTCCCGGTAACGAAAAGGTCGAGATCACCATCGTGATCGTAGTCGACGAACATCAGGCTGGTGGGATGGCTGGTGGCGGCGATACCAGAGGTCGCGGTCACGTCTTCGAACTTCCCACTGCCAAGATTACGATAGAGCACGATGCGATCTTTGCCGTCAGGACCTCTAACAGCGACCGCCAAGTCGGGAAGCCCGTCGTTGTCAAAGTCGCCCACTGCGCAGGCGAGTCCAGTTCCAGCAAGTTGAATTCCTGTCACGGTAGAGGGCATCTCCGCAAAGCGAGACGACCCCACGCGATCGTAGACGCGGATTGCATCGCTACCATTGCCCATCAGAATAAGCGCTGGCTCGTCTTCGGACGACAGATTGATGAGGCACGCTGCGCCGCTCATGTCGGTCGACGGTGGTGTGAGGGCATGCGAGTGCCACGACTCGCTGAACGTCACCGGGATCATTGGCTCAACGCGGGTTGGCGCGAGCGCAGCATCCTCCACATGGGCGTAGATTCCTTCCTCTCCATAATTGTGCGAGAGGGGACTCCCGAGCTTCGCGGAATTGATGTGTTGAAAACGCGCGAGAGCTTGCTGGGCACCGGCCATGTCTCCCTCGCGACGAAGAACGCGCGCGAGTCCAAACAACGCGGAAGCATGATGCGGGTCCAGCTCGAGCGCCTTCTGGTACTCCGCCTTCGAGGCTGGAAGATTATTCAGCTCGAAGTCGACAGACGCAATCATGTAATGCGTATCCGGATCGTTCGGCCTCAGCGCCGCAACTTTCTGAAAGGCGTCCAGAGCTTTTTCGGGTTGATTCTCATTGCGATAAAGCAGCCCGAGCGCATACCAGACGTGAGGGTCTTTCGGATCCTGGACGGCGGCCGCGACAAGTAATCTCTCCGCCTCCGGAAGCTTCTGCAGATACATGAGGGCGATGCCTTCGTTCACCGTGGCCAGGGTAAGGTCTGGATCGGCCTTAGCCGCGGCGGCGAAGGTGGTGACCGCGCGGTCGAGGAACTGTTGGCCCACCAGTGCTGTTCCGAGATTGTTCAGACGTGCTGCCTCCATTGCTGAAGGGTGTTGCTGGGCGCGGAGAATCGGACAAAAAGCCGCGGAGAGGGTTATCAGGCCCACGCAGATGTAGCGTACGGTCTGTGCTGCTGTCTTGCGTTCATCGAAAAAGAAAGGCATCGTGGCTCGCGTTCGAGGCTGTTGGTTCCTACAAATACAGGGTGATTAAGATATACGCCTGATAGAGGCTTTCAGGGCTTCGCACACCATCAGGATCTGTGAATCGTTGATGCGATTGAAGAAGGGAAGGGCAATGGTTCGCGAGGCAACGAACTCGGTGATTGGTAGGGCCGCCGCGGTGGTGGGGACATCGGAGTATGCCGGCTGCAAATGAATTGGCGCGAAGTATCTTCCGCAGCCGATGCCCGCCTGCTCAAGCTCCCGAATCACCTGGTCACGATGCGCGGCGGTAAACTCTTCCGCGAGACGAACCACGTAAACGAACCAACTGATGCGACAACCTGGTAGCTCGTCGATTGGAAGGAGGAGGCGAGGTTCCCCGCCAAGCTGCCGGCGATAGGCGCGTGCAACCTCCTCGCGCCGGTCGAGGATACTAATAAGCCGGTGCATCTGACCGATTCCGAGGGTGCAAGCGATCTCGGACAGCCGGTAGTTGTAACCAATTTCTGTATGTTGCAGCCAGCCATCGGTCGGCGCACGCCCCTGGTTACGCAAGCTCCGCATTTGCGCGCTGAGAGTCGGATCCCGTGTCACGATCATGCCGCCTTCGCCAGTTGTAATCTGCTTGTTGGGATAGAAGGCAAAGACGGCGATGTCGCCGAAGGATCCAACCGGCTGCGCGTCGATAGTCGCGCCGAGAGCTTCACAAGCGTCTTCAATTAAAAGCAAATGGTGGCGCCGCGCGAGATCAACCAATGCAGGCATATCAGCTGGAATGCCGAAGGTATGCACGGCGATGATGGCTCGAGTCCGCGAGGTGATTGCACGCTCCACCGCGGCCGGCGACAGGTTAAGCGTGGTGCCGTCAATATCGACAAACACCGGCGTCGCGCCAACGTAACGAATCGCATTGGCAGCGGCGATGAATGTAAACGAGGGAACGATGACCTCGTCGCCCGCGCCGATCCTGAGGGCCAGCATCGCGAGATGCAAGCCCGCAGTGCCGGAGCTTACGGCTATGGCATGCTCGACGCCCGAGAGCCGAGTGAAATTCGCTTCGAACTCGATCAGCCGCGGACCCAGGCAAAGTTGCGGCGAGCGCAGCGTCGCAACAACCGCTTCAATTTCAGATTCGGTAATATCAGGCGACGAGAGCGGAATCTTTGGCGAGGTCATGAGGATGGCCGAAGCTCCGCGGGGAGTGCCTGCGCCCGCTTGTGTAGCAGCCCCTCAAGCGGCGCAGAGGTGAGGACGCCGACAATCCGCTCAGCAGCATGACCATCTCCATAGATGTTCTCCATGGATCGGAGACTCTCGCGGAACGCAGGTTCTCGGGACCGGGAAATCTGCGCCAGAATGGACTCCACGGTCGCATCTGCATCGAGGATGTTCGGGCCGCGCTCACGACCTTGCTGTCTCATTCCCACGTTGACCACGGGTAATGCGAAGGAGGCCGCCTCCATAATGCCGCTGCTGGAATTCCCAAGCAGTATGCTCGCCTCGCGCAACAGACTCCAGTACGTGATAGCTGGAAGGTTGATGAATAGATGCGCGTCAGGATGCGTTGCGCAGAAACTTTGGATGCGAGCCATCAGGTCATGGCTGCCAGCGTCGGCGTTGGGATAGCAAAAAATAATCTGTCCAGAAAGATGTTCAAGCGCCGCGAAGACTGCGTCCGCTTCGGTGGTCGTGTCCTTGAAGAGTGTGACGGGATGGTATGCAACGACAGCAACTTCGTCCGCCAGCGAAAGCTCAAGTGCCCGCCTAAGTTCAGCGCGCGCCAGTAGCGTGCTGCGGCGAATGTGATCCAGCGAAGGCGCGCCCGCGCGATGCACACGCCACGGCTCTTCTCCCATGGAAATCACCCGGGCCCGCGCCGTTTCGGTCGAGGTGAAATGAATGTGCGCCAGCTTGGTGATCGCGTTACGGACAGCATCGTCGATCGCGCCCTCGCTGATCTCGCCACCTTCAATATGTGCTACCGGTATTCGCAAGGTAAGAGCAACACTGGCCGGCGCGAGCATTTCGTATCGATCCGCGATCAGCAGCAGCAGGTCCGGACGCACCTGCGCTAGCGCATCCGCCAGGCCGAGAACTGCAAGCCCAAGCGTCTTAGCCATGCCCACGTCGCTGTCGGAGCTGAGCAGGCACTCAATCCGCGACGCGATCGCAAAGCCGTCGCGCTCGATCTCACGCACCGTTGCGCCGAACTCCGGCGAAAGATGCGCTGCGAGTACGATCAGCTTGAGCTCAACCTCAGGATGCGATTCAAGATCCCTTAGTACCCAATAGAGATGGCTGTAATCGGCGCGCGACGTCGTGACAACCGCGATGGTACGTTTCATGCGTGCGTCTCCGTTGCCAACTCGAGCACTGCCTCATCCTGGCACGCGGCCAGGATGAGACTGCTGGGCTGGTACTCGGGAACAAGGAAGTTAATCCCACGCAGAAGTTCCTGCAGGTCGCGTGCACGAACAGCCGCCCGGAGGGTATCCAGTGCAGCGCTCAACTCCGCCACGGCAGGTAGAGGCGTGTCGATCACACGCAGACCCGACCCAACTGGTTTGCCTATGGAGATCAACGACTCGCGGCTGGAGAGCAGTTGCTCGGAGAGCTTGTCGCCGGGACGCAGGCCAGTGAACCCGATAGGCGCCGGACTCTGATGAACTTCAATCAGATATTGCGCAAGGTCGACGATGCGGATGGCAGGATCGATGCAGGGAAGAAGGAGTGTCTTTGTCGATGCGACATCCAGCGCACCCATCAGTGCTTGGATCGTTTCGTCCATTGTGAGGAAATATCGGTCCGCGTCGGGGTGCGTTACGGTGACCGGGCCGCCGCGTGTAATCTGCTCGAGAAACAAGGGAAGCACGCTGCCCTGCGAGCCCATCACATTGCATAAGCGCACTACCTGCATCCGGGTACAGCCCTCCAAGCTCAAAAGAATGAGCTCTGCGACGCGTTTGGATGCGCCCATGATGCTGCGAGGCTCAACCGCCTTGTCCGTGGAGACGAGAATAACCTGCTCTACTTCGTGTTCGATGGCAGCACACGCCAGGGCATACGTGCCGAACACGTTATTTTCAATGGCTGCAAACGGGTTGTGTTCCGTCAGAGGAACGTGCTTCAGCGCTGCTGCGTGGAAGATGATGTCGGGTCGATGCTCTGTCAGCACGTGATTGAGCGAATCGGAATCGCAGACATTGGCGAGAAGTAAAACGTGGTCGCGCGACCCAAATTCCTGCAGGCTGCGATCAACTTGGTAGAGCCCATTCTCCGAATTGTCGAGCAGCACCACCCCGGAAGGCTCCGAAGCCGCGGCCGCATGGGCGAGTGAGGATCCAATGGACCCTCCTGCCCCTGTGATCAAAACGCGTCTTCCCGTTAGGGATCTCGACCCCAGCAGCCGCCAACTAGCTGGAGAGCTTGGCGCGACGAGTTGTTTCCAGGTCAGTGCACCGTGACCGGAGATGCCGGCGCCGCGAAGATCCGTTGAAGCTCTCGTATGCATGTGTTTACAGTCTAGAGAATTTCTTTGCAACGGTCACAGATTCCCGCATTCTCGGTTCGAGACTGGGGGCCTCCATCGATAGGTTGAGTCGGACACCCCTCAATAAGTCCATTACGACGCGTTTGTATGTTGGTATACCTGAAACATCTCCCAACGATCAGAAGCTGGAAAGAGTGCGCCGGTTAGACAATTCCACCGGCGTGAAGGCCCTAATGAACGTCGTCGGGAAAGTTGCATGCGCAGTAATAGGTGCAGCCCTGTGTATTTGGGGGGAGCCAGCGGCCTTCACTCAAAACGCCGCTAAGCCCATCGAAGCTGCCGACAAAATCACATTCCGGCCCCTCACAGACATCGCGTTTATCGAGACCCTCCGATACAGAGTGGGCGATCCCGCGCAGCGCTTTCCGCTCGGAAGCCGCCTCGTGCGCCTGCGCCTTGGGGCCGATGGCATGGCTCCTTCCGCGGTTACGCCTCTGACGGAGCGGTTGTTCACCGCGGCCGACCCACAAGTCTCCTTTGATGGCCACAAGCTTCTCTTCGCGGGTCAAGCCCAGCGCGGCACCACATGGCAGATATGGGAGATATCTGTCGAAGGGGGAACGCCGCGGCAGGTCACTCGTTGCACCGGGGATTGTGTTCAGCCCGCGTACCTGCCGGAGGGAAAAATAGCCTACACGTCATTGCAAGGTGCAGGTTTTGGTCGCACATCTGAGGTGCAAGTTTGCCGCAATGACGGGTCTGAGGCGCACCCAATCACCTTCGGGCCCGGCAGGTTTGAAGTCGAGGCTGTCTTGCGGAGCGGCCGGCTGCTGCTATCTGCCGGGTCCCCTTTGGCCGACACTCCGGAGGCGAATCAGGCACGAACCCTATATCTGGTCGATCCGGATGGGTCAGGATTGATGCTGCTGCGGCAAGACAAAACAGCGCGGGCTATTCGTAGCGGCGCGGTTGAGCTGGACGACGGAACCATCCTCTTCATCCAGCGGGATGCAGCAAGCGCTTCCGGAGGACGGCTCGAGTGGATCCGTCCCGGAGCCTTGCACGCGGCTGCTGTGCAGGCCGCCCGCCCGGGCTATGTATCCGCCAGCACGATCGAAGACGGGACGTTACTGGTATCGAGTCGCGCACCGGGGCATCCCTTCGATATCTATCGGCTCTCCCCGGGCAATAACGGCGAGCAGTTGGTCTATCGGGATGCTCACACCTCGAGCGTTCAGGCGGTAAGCATCGCTCCCCATCCTGTGGCACTCGCGTACCGCGGTATTCTGCACCCGGACCGGAAGTCCGGGCGGATCATATGTCTCGACGCTTACGCCTCCAAGGATTTTGCGACAGGCCACCTGCCCGGTCAGATCGTGCGCGTGCGGGCCTTGCTCAAGTCGCAGACCGGCGAAACGATCCTGGGCGAAGCCCCGGTGGAGCGAGACGGTTCGTTTTACGCGACCGTGCCCGCGGACCTGCCAATACGTCTGCAGTTGCTTGGCCCTCGCGGTGAAGTTCTTAAGCAGCAGCGCAGTTGGATGTGGGTGCGTGGTGGCGAGGATCGTGGATGCGTTGGATGCCACGAAAGCCAGGCCCTCGTCCCCGAGAATCGTTCGCCGATGACGTTACAGCGCCTCGATACTCCAACGCCGCTCATGGGGCAAGCTGTCGTCTTTTCCACCGCCCAGAAGGGGGCGAGACCATGAAAACCTCTCTTGGAAGCTGCGCCGTCGTCGTTGTAATCTTCGCCGCCGTTGCAGCGAATGGACAGACGCCGGTTACTGCAGCCGACAAGAAAACTCATGCCGCGCCCCTTCCGCAGTTCGTGGACGTGACCGCGAAGTCCGGGATCAACTTCCAACACTCCTTTGGCGAGAAGGCCCTAAGTTCGATCCAGGAAGGCACCGGATCAGGTTGCGCATGGCTCGACTACAACAACGATGGCCTGATGGATCTCTACGTCGTGAACGGGAGGCACGTAAATGGGCTTACCGACCATTCTGCACCTGACGGTATGGATGCGACGAACCACCTCTATCGCAACAACGGCGACGGTACTTTCACCGACGTAACTACCCAAGCCGGGGTTCCTGGCAGCGGTTTCGGCGTCGGTATCACGGCTGGAGACTTCGACAACGATGGCAACGAAGATCTCTACATTACCCAATACAACTCGGCCGTCCTGTACCACAACAACGGCAATGGAACCTTTACAGACGTTACTGCAAAGGCCGGCGTAAACAACCCAAACTTCGGTACCGGCGCCGCTTTCCTCGACTATGACCGTGACGGCCGCCTCGATCTCTTCGTCGGTAACTACCTGAAGTTCGATCCCGCCAGTCGCCAGTATTATTCTGCGCAGCAATACCCTGGGCCGCTCGAATACGCGCCAGAGATCAATCGGCTCTTCCACAACGACGGTGACGGAACGTTCACCGACGTGTCAGCGGCGTCGGGCATCAGCGCTCAGCCTGGTCGTGCGATGGGCGTCACGGTTGGCGACTATGACGGCGATGGGTGGCCCGACATCTACGCAGCGAACGACACCATGGCGAGCTTCCTCTATCGCAACAATCGCAATGGAACGTTCACCGAGGTCGCTGCCGAAATGGGCGTAGCGTACGGCCAGAATGGCGAGGCTTCCACGGCCATGGGGCCCGTGTTCGGTGACTATGAGAATAAGGGGCACCAGGGAATATTTGTCTCCGATGCACACTTTCACCGCCTGCTACGCAACAGCGGAAAGTCGGGTGAACCGTTCGAAGACGAAACGAACGAATCCGGAGTCGGATCAGTTTCGGGGCAGTTTGTGGGCTGGGGCGACGGGCTCCTCGACTTCGATAACGATGGATGGAAGGACCTGTTCATCGTGAACGGCGGGCTGGTGTGGCTCATCCCGCAACAGAGTTCGCTGCTGCGCAACAATGGCGACGGAACCTTCACCGACGTCTCCCCGCGAGCAGGGAACTTCTTTCAAACCCAGATCGTCAGCCGCGGCGCGTGTTTCGCCGATTTCGACAACGACGGGTATGTCGACGCGTTCATTGTGACGCTGGGTGGTAAGGGAATTCTGTTGCATAACACGCCGCCAGCAGGGAATCGCAACCATTGGCTGACCATCAAGTTGGTCGGCACGCGCAGCAATCGCGATGGCTTTGGAGCAAGCCTCGAGGCAGTTGCTGGAGATCTGCACCAGTGGGTGCAGACCACCTCGGCGAGCGGATATCTTTCGCAGAATGATCCGCGTCCGCACTTTGGCTTAGGCCAGCATTCAGTGGTGGATACCCTCACGATCCGCTGGCCCAGCGGGAGCGTCCAGACGTTGCACGATATCAAGGCGGACCAGGTGCTCAAGATCATCGAGCTACCGCCAACGGTTGCCGTCACGCCTGCGAAAGCGAAGACGCCATGACCATCGCCGGCGCACACGCATCGTCGCGCGGTCGGTGTCGAGAAGAAGCCCTTCTCGGGCTCGCGATTCTCTCGGCGGTCATCGGCCTGATCCTCTTCATCGCTCAACAGCCGAAGCCTGCCGCTGCCGCAGAAGTTCCCGTCCGCTATCTCAGCCCCGTCGCCCTACAGCTCTCAGCCAACGGTCAACGCCTGTACGTTGTCTGCGAGGACAGCGATGTGGTGCTGGCGGTGGACACACGCTCTCAAAGCATCGTCGGGCGCACCGAAGTTGGCAAACGACCGAAGGGAATCGCGATTTCGCCAGACGGAAATACGCTGTACGTCTCCAATGAAGCGAGCGACTCGGTTGCTGAAATCGACGCGCAAACATTGGCAATCCGACGTACGATCCACGTAGGCTGGAGGCCTGTCGGCCTCGCTACCGACCGCGCCGGAACCACGCTCTACGTGGCCAACACGTTGGGTGATGACGTTTCGGTCATTGATCTCACAACCGGCATGGAAAAGAAGCGACTCCGTGCCGGCCGTTTTCCGGAGTACGTTGCTCTCTCTCGTGATGGCAGCCGCGTGTACGTTACAAATCTTCTCGCGCGTCTGGGTCCACCCGACCAGCCCCCGGTGTCCGAGCTAACCGTTATCGACACCGCAAAGCAGCAAGTCACCGCACGCGTAGATATTCCCGGAGTTCTCCAACTGCGCCACATCACGGAGTTGCCGTCCACCGCAGGAGGCTATCTGCTCATCCCGTTGATGCGCCCCAAGAACCTCAACCCTTTGCTGCAGATCCAACAGGGCGGGTATCTTACGCATGGCATGGCTGTAATTCGGCCATCTGCGATCGCCGCAGGCGAAGCCCGCGACTACCAGGTTTCCGAGGTGTTGCTGGATGATATCGACCACTATTATGCCGATGGATTTGGCGTAGCCGTGACGCCCGAAGGCCACTGGGCACTCGTGACGGCTTCCGGATCGAACACCGTTTCCATCGTCAATACAGCCAGCCTCCGATCGCTGCTTGTCGACAGCTCGCCGAAGGGTCGCCAGGAGCTGGCGAATCGGCTGGACTCGGCGAGTAGATTCGTTACCGACCGCCTGCCCACTGGACGCAACCCAACCGACGTCGTCACGTCCCGCGACGGACACTTCGCATACATCGCCAACCGCATGGATGACACCATTAGCGTGTTGGACATGACGCGTCGACAACCCGTAGCAACTATTGATCTCGGTGGACCCAAGGTGCTTTCACGCATTCGCCGAGGCCAGCGGCTTTTCTTTGACGCGAGCCATTGCTATCAGGGACAGATGGCGTGCGCCACTTGTCATCCGCACGAGGGGCTTTCGGATGGCCTTGCGTGGAGCCTCGAGACGCCGCAACTGGGTCGCGATGTCGTGGAGAATCGCACGCTCTACAGCATCGAGGGAACCGAGCCCTTCAAGTGGAATGGTAAGAATCCAGACCTCCAAACCCAGGACGGCCCGCGCACAGCCATGTACATCTTCCGGTCACAAGGCTTCAGTCCCAGCGAAGTCGATGACCTTGTGGGCTACATCTTCTCGCTGCACTTGGCAAAGAATCCACATCTCGCGGCAGATGGTCATCTGACCGAAGCGCAAGCCCGCGGCCAGGCGCTCTTCTTCCGTGACGCAACTAACAGCGGTGCGCCAATCTCGCCATTACAGCAGTGTCCGACGTGCCATTCGCCACTCACGCACTTTACCTCGAAGTTTCAAATCGATGTCGGCACCTCGACAAAATATGACACAACCACCGCCTTGGACATACCGCAACTGGAAGGGGCGGTCATGAAACCCCCATACCTGCACAATGGCGAAGCACTGCAGATGGAAGAGATATGGACGCGCTTCAATCCCGAAGACAAGCACGGTCTCACCTCCGACATGAACAAGGCTCAGCTTAACGATTTGATCGAGTACCTAAAGACACTATGAAACCCGCGACGAGCACGAACAGAATCACGAGCAGGTGTCGGAGGCCGCTGTTGATTTCAGCTTTCCTTCTCTGTCCATTGCTCTATGCAGGTGCACAGGCCCCTGCGCCGAATCGGGCAGTCACGCCGTCGCTCTACACAAAGTGGGTCAACTACACAGCGGCGAATGGATTTCCTGAGGGTGAAGTGTATTGCGTAACGGTGGACGGTCAGCGTGTATGGGCCGGGACCTCGCATGGACTCGTCTTGCTCGAAGATGGTCACGTGAAGAGAGTGTTCACAACAGAGGACGGTCTGGCCGGTCGTGCTGTCATGTCAATCGCTGTGGACCCTCAAAATGGAGACGTGTGGGTAGGAACCTTTGGTGGCCTCAGCCTTTACTCCGGCGGGACATTCAAGAATTACACCAATCTGACCAGTGGTCTCGCGAATGACCTCGTCTACGGCGTCGCCGTACAAGGGCAGTTCCTATGGGTCGCAACCGCTGCAGGCGTCAATCGGCTTGACACCTATACGGACGCCTGGTCTATCTTCAACGAATCCAACGCACCGTTTGAAGAGCCGTGGTCGTACGGAATCTCGGTCGCGAAGGACAAGGTGTATTTTGCCGTATGGGGCGGTGGAATTCTCGCCTACGACCTCGCGCAACAAACCTGGAAACCGTACACAGACCCCGACGGCGAGATGGAGATTGTTCTCTACCGGAACCAGGGGTTAATCCATAACGTCGTTAGCAGCGTCTCGTACAACCCGGACACAAAGACGTTCTGGGCGTCGACCTACTTCGGCCTTAGTGGCTACGACGGCAGAAACTGGCACAACTACCTCACCAAGGACAGCGGGCTCGCTTCCAACTTCATCAATGCAGTGCAGTCGCGCGGAGATGAAGTGTGGGCCTGTACGCAGAGCGGCCTCAGCCAACTCAATACAAAAACAAACACATGGATCACTTATAGCCGGAATGAAAAGACAGGCCACGGCGAAATCCTCATCACCCAAGCCGACGGTAGCAAGAGGCGCATCGTCTCGGAAACCAGCCTGGCTCACAGCTACATCCTCAACACAGCGTTTCAAGGCGACGACATTTGGGTGGCGACTGCACAGGGTCTAAGCCACGGCATCCACGCACAACCGAAGGAGTAACAAACATGAGCAGCACGATCACAGCAAGCAATCACCTCGCCAAGACAACTCACAAACCGATCCGTAAGAAAGCCATGTCGGCACCCAAGGCGCTCAACGAGGCCTATAAGTACCAGCGACCCTCGTCGTTCTCCCGCGGCATGCGACTGGACATCAAGGGCATCACCATCCTCCTGATCTCGGGAACTGCCAGCGTTGGGGAGAATGGCGAGACGGTGCATCCCGGGGACTTCGGCGCGCAAACCCGGCGCGCATTTCAGAACGTGACAGCGCTCCTTAAGTCCGAAGGCGCGACATGGAAAGACGTTGTTCGCACCACCTGCTACCTGCGCGACATCGAGCGCGACTACGAGCAATTCAATCTGATCCGCACAGAGTTCTTCAAAGAGCAGGGCCTTAAAGTCCTGCCAGCCTCCACTGGCATCCAGGCCATTCTCTGCTGGCCGACCCTACTCTATGAGATGGAAGCAATGGCGATCTTCGAAACACCCACGGCGATCGATCCGCAGGACGCGAAATAACAACGCCTAGGAGTCAAGCATGAATCAGAAGATCGCAGGCCAGGTGAGTCTCGAGGACCTGTCGCGGATTTGTCCGACGATCAGTCGCCGCACCCACCCCGAATTCGACGGGAGTGGAAGCTTCATGGTTGAGGTGGGTGCCGCTCGCTTTGGCGCCGGCAGCCCGGTTGTGATTGGGGGACCGTGCGCGGTTGAGAGCGAGCGGCAGATGATCGACGTCGCGCTCAAAGTGAAAGCGGCGGGCGCCGATATGTTGCGTGGGGGTGCCTTCAAGCCACGCACTTCGCCGCACGATTTTCAAGGGCTTGGCATCGAAGGCCTCAAGATTCTGCGCGCCGCGAGCGACCTCACCGGTCTTCCCGTCGTCACCGAAGTGTTGGACGTCCGGCTGGTCGAACGGGTCAGTCAATACGCGGATATGCTGCAGATCGGTTCGCGCAGCATGCAGAATTATCCCTTACTGGTCGAGGCGGGCCGCAGCGGCAAGCCCGTCCTCTTGAAGCGGGGCATGGCTGCCAGCCTGTGCGAGTGGCTGGGCGCAGCCGAGTACATCGCCAACGAGGGAAATCTCAACATTGTTCTCTGCGAGCGCGGGATCAAAACCCACACCGCCGGGGAATACTCGCGCTACGCTCTCGATCTCAACGTTGTCCCGGCTGCGCAAGCGGAGACATTTCTGCCGGTGATCGTCGACCCGAGTCATGCAACCGGCGTTGCATCCAGGGTCGAGCAGGCGAGCCGCGCAGCGATTGAATTCGGAAGCGACGGCCTGTTGATCGAGGTTTCTACGTGGGGCGGAGATCCTGATACACACCGGCCGCTATGTGATGCCGACCAGGCGATCACTCCCGAGACGTTGGCCAGAATCGTTGAGTTCATTCGTCGGCGCGACACGTCCTTGCGGTATGGAGACGACCCAGCGATGAGCCAGGGTCGCGCGCAAACTAGCAGTCGATGAGGAGGTCTGGATGAGGAGGACGAAGGCATACGGAACGGTTCTGCTGTTGGCGGCCGCTGCTTTGACGCCCGCGCACATGAACGCACAGACCACTCCAACAGCATCGCCCGCGAAAAACGTCGGGATGCCGTATGCGAACATGCCGCCCGCCGCGAGGCCATTTGCAAACTACCGCAAGCCCTACCAGGAGTGGTATGTGCAACCCGACTCGCTCGAGTACGACGGCGCTGCGCGGAGCGAACCTGATGGAGACATTTCCGCGCTTAAGACAATCAACATTGGCTTTCTGGGCCCCTTGGACGCAGACAATGAGGACTCGCCGTATGGAATCGCCATGCTGCACGGCGCGCAGCTTGCCGTCGATGAAGTCAACGCAGCCGGCGGATATCATGATAGGCCCTTCGCACTCGTTATCCATGATGATCTGCCGCTGTGGGGTGCGTCGTCGATGGCTATCGTCGACATGCGCTTCAAGGATCAGGCCTGGGCGATGCTTGGCTCGGTTGATTCCGCCTCAACACACATCGCCGTACGAGCCACGCTGAAACTTGAACTCCCCATCATGAATACCGCTACCAATGATCCCACGGTCACCCAGACGCTCGTTCCGTGGTTGCTTCACAACTTTCCCGATGACCGGCAACAAGGCTATGCACTCGCGGATTACATCTTCCTCCAGCGTCACCTGAAACGTATCGGAATACTGCAGGTGAACAATCGCTACGGGCGCACGGGTAAAGAGATTTTCGTTGAGACAGCGCGCCGTATCGGCCACCAACCGGTAGTCGAGGTCTGGTTTTCCCCAGACGCTACGGACTTTTCCTCTCAACTGCAGACGATCAGCGCGAGCAGCGTGGACGGCATCGTTATCTGGGGGACTTCGTCTCAGGCGGGCCTCGTCATTAAACAAATGCGTGCGCTTGGAATGCAGCAGCCCGTATTTGGTAGTAGCCGCGTATGCGCTCCGGAGGTAATCAAGATTGCCGGCGCAGCATCCGAGGGATTGACGGTTATCAGCGCCATCAATCCGACTCGCAACGATCCAGCGTGGGTCGCCTTCCAGCAGCGGTTCACAAAACGCTTTGGCAAGGAACCGGATGCCTACTCCGCGTATGCATATGACGGAGCGAAGATGCTGATGAGCGCGATCGATCGAGCCGGACTCAATCGTGGCCGCATCATGGACGCGTTGCGCGACTATGGGATGAAGCAGTATGCCGGTGTGAGTGGAAACGCCTTCTTCGATTACACGTTGAATAACATAGCGCCCATAACTCTTGCGCAGGTCCGCGACGGGAAGTTTGTCTACTGGCCAGAGCAGCGCACAGACTGGAAACAACGGGATGCGTCGAATGCGCGGTAGGGAACTGGCTCTCTGCGTAGGGATCGCTGCGCTGCTGCCAGGGTGGGTCGCGCCAATCCCGGCCCAAATCACGGCACCGTACGCTTCCATCTCCTCAGAGATTGAACCCTATGCCGGGCCAGGCCGAGCGTCCGCAAGCGATTTGACGAGCCCTGTCGTTCGGATTGGACTGCTCGCTCCTCTGCAAGGTGAACACAAGGCTGAAGGCGATGCAATGGTCGCAGCCGCGAAGATGGCTCTGCGCAATACAGTGTCACGCTCATTTGGCCGTGTACATCGCGTAGCCTTGGCGGTAGAGGACTCCAGTGGTCCGTCCTGGGGCATGGTCTCCGATGCGGTGATCCGCCTCATGGTCGACGATGAGGCAGTCGTCGTAATCACGTCCACCAGCGCAGCGGATACGCACCTGTGCGAACAAGTTGGTAACCGCATCGGCGTCCCCGTGATGACGCTCTCCGTAGACCCGACCACAACTCAGATTGATATTCCGTGGATTTTCCGGATGGGTCCGAGTAATGCCGAGAAGACCGACTCAATAGGCCAGGATACGGCTGCCGCAGTTGATCAAGCTACCGCCAGGCGCCGAGGGTTTGTTGCCAGCTTCCGACAGGCCACCGGGGCCGCTCCAGGTCGTGTCGCAAGCGAGACCTACGATGCGGTGATTCTCACTTTAGAAGCGTTGTCGAGGTCGGGTCCAAACCGCGCACGAGTGCGGGATCAGTTGGCAAAGGCCCGCGACTACAACGGGGTGTCCGGCACGATTTCCTTTGATCGTGAGGGCAACAACCGCGGGACAACGCACCTGGTGCAACCGAAATAGCCTAAGGGTCAGCGAAGACGGACACGCGATGATGCAAGATTGGTGTAGCTAACGTCTTGTTAATGCAGCGTCGGACAGGAAGCGTCCCCCAGCTCTATGCGACTGTCATCGCCAGGCATTACTATGGATCCCGAACTAAAGCGCTTTAGCCGACGAACAGAGAGCAGCTCCCTGGAGAGTTCCATGCGCCGATCCATTGCATCTCGAAGCCCCGCCGTTCATTTCAGTCTCGTACTCTCCGCATGCGTGGGTTGGAACGCACACGCGCAAAACAAAGCTTCTACTCCCGCGTTGCCTCCGCCGGTAACCTTCACCGCGGCACAGGACCATCAGAACATGATGGATCAGCTTGGCATTAAGCGGCTACGACCTGGTCCAAGCGGTAATGAAAAAGCGCCCGACCACGCGAACTATGACGAAGCCGTAGCGAATCCCTATCCTCATCTCCCCGACGCGCTGAGACTCGATAATGGTCAGCCCGTAACGACCGCGAAGGAATGGTGGAACGTCCGGCGTCCCCAAATCGTGCACGCATTTGAAGAGAACGTCTACGGAAGAGTTCCTTCCGACGTGCCCTCTGTGCATTGGTCCGTGACCGCAACAGACCACGAGCTCGTTGGTGGTCATCCAGTGATCGCGAAGGCCTTAGTTGGCGACGTGGACAATTCCGCTTATCCTCAGATCTCCGTCAAGATTCACATGACGCTCGTAGTACCAGCCGACGCCACCGGCCCCGTTCCGGTCCTCATGATGTTTGGCCGCTCCGGATTTCCTGCGCCAAATCAGCCTTCCATCGACGATCTTGCGAAGATCAACGCAGCAGAAAAAGCGCTCCTGGTGCAGCAGGACCCTTCGCTCAAACAAGTCTTTGCCGATCATCCTGCATGGGAGCCTAACCTACCTGCGCCCTTCGAATTCCCTCAGTTCAATGCCGATGGTGATCCGCCCAATACCTGGGAACTCATTGCGGCCGGCTGGGGCTTTGTAACTATCGATCCACAGAGCATCCAGGCCGACAACGGAGCGGGCCTCACACGAGGCATCATAGGCCTTGTAAATAAAGGGCAGCCGCGCACACCCGACCAGTGGGGTTCCTTGCGCGCCTGGGCATGGGGAGCCGGACGAGGCCTCGATTACCTCTCGACCGATCCCGCCGTCGACGCAAACCACATCGGCATTGAAGGCGTCTCGCGCTACGGAAAGGCAGCCCTCGTGACGATGGCGTTCGATCAACGCTTCGCCATGGTCCTCGTCGGCTCATCGGGCAAGGGTGGCGCCACGCCATTGCGCCGCAACTTCGGAGAAGCGGTCGAAAGTCTCACATCGGATGGAGAGTACCACTGGATGGCCGGCAACTTCCTGAAGTATGGAGCCGCCGAAGCCACCTTCGGAAGCAAGACGCCGGGCGATCTTCCCGTCGATTCCAATGAGCTGATCGCTTTATGCGCGCCGCGGCTCACCTTTATCAGCTACGGAATTCCGGAGAAGGGTGACGCAAAATGGCTGGATCAGCGCGGAAGCTTCATTGCGACCGTTGCGGCGAGCCCCGTCTTCACGCTCCTCGGTGCTAAGGGTCTTGGTGTCGAGGAGGACTATCAAACTGCAAAGATGCCGCCTGTGAACGATGGCCTTTTGGAGGGACATCTCGCGTGGCGCCAGGACGACGGTGGCCACACGGACGCACCCAATATGAAATATTTCATCCAGTGGGTCGATAAGAACATCGGCTACCATACCGCAGGACCTCAAAACTAGATCAACAACCTCGCAGCAAGGTTTGCGCTCGGACCGCGCTGCCAACAACGGAAGGTAGCACATGGACCGTCGTCAGTTTACGAAAACTTCTGCGCTCGCACTCGCCGCCACGCGCGTTCGATCCTTCGCCCAGAGTCCCGCGCCGGAAAAACCTGTGGGCTTCGCGGCAGTCGGCCTGGGATCGATCTCGGACATCTTCATGCGCGCGTGCGCCAATTCTCAGACAGCCAAAATCACCGCGCTCGTCACCGGTCATCCGTCCGAGAAGGGAATGAAGTACGCGGCCATGTACGGCATCCCGAAGAGTTCCATTTACACCTACGAGCAATACGAGCGCGTCGCCGACAACAAGGACGTCGACGCGGTTTACATCGGCCTGCCCAATAGCATGCACTGCGAGTACACCGTACGCGCCGCGCGCATCGGGAAACACGTGCTCTGCGAGAAGCCGATGGCCATCTCCAGCGTCGAATGCCGCACCATGATTCAGGAATGCCGCACAGCCCACGTCAAGCTCATGATCGCCTACCGCGTGCAGTACGACCCCACCTGGCAACAGGCGATGCAGATCATTGACTCGGGTGGAATCGGCGACGTCCAGTCCTTCCAGGGAGGATTCTTCAACCAGCAGCGCGCAGGCGCGTGGAGACTGAGCCGCAAACTTGGGGGCGGTGGTTCGGTCCTTGACCTCGGAATTTATCCGCTCAACGCAATCCGCCATCTCACCCGTGAGGAACCTTCGAACTACACCGCCATCGTCTCGACGCGCGACTTCAGCGGGCGCTTCGCAGAGGTGGAGCAATCGGTCGAGTGGACCATGAAGCTTCCCTCCGGAATCATCGCATCCTGCGGCTGCTCCTATGGTCAGGACGGCCCAAGCTTCTTCGTGATCAACGGAGACAAGGGATTTCTCGAACTCCAACCAGCGTTTCTCTACGACGGCGTGCACTTGGTCGGCCGCGCTAATGGAGAACCGATCGACGTGCTAGGAACCGGCAAAGCTCCGTTTCAATTCACCCTGGAAGCGGAGCATTTCTCCGACTGCATCCGCCACGACAAGCTTCCCGAATCGCCGGGTGAAGAAGGACTCAAGGACTTGCTGGCAATCGAGGCGATCTACCGAGCCGCAGGGACTCCGATTGCATGACGACGTCAGGCCTCCGAACACAGCGCTCAAGGATTCACACCCTACCGTTCGCGCGCGGCGTACTTGTTGTATGCGCTTCCATCGCAATCTTCGCCCCACCTCAGGTTCTGCCGCTTATGCCACACATGCTCGTGCCAGCATTCGAAGCAGCTACGTCGCCTCAATCGGAGATCCTTCGCCTTGACCCCGCACTCGATGCAGTCATTGCGCCAGGAACCAGAGTCGAAAAAGTCTCCGACATGTTCAAGTTCACCGAAGGCCCCATGTGGCACGAAGGCCGTCTGTGGATCTCCGACGTGGTCGGCGACAAGACCTATGCCGTGTCGCCCAACGGCGCCGTGCAACTTCTGGTCGACAAGTCTGGCGGCTACCCGAATCCACCCGCCGGTTCCTACCTTGGCCCCAACGCCATGGTGACGGACAAGGATGGCACCGTGCTACTCGCCCAGCAGGGTGGTCGAAAAATTGTGAGGATCGTGCGGATGGGCGATCGTTTGGAGCTTCGCCCCTTCCTATCCACTTTTGATGGCAAGCGCTTCAACAGCCCGAACGACCTCGTCTTTGCTCCGGATGGCTCGCTATGGTTCACCGATCCGTCCTACGGCCTCGCTCTCGGTGACAAAGATCCGGCAAAGGAACTTCCGTTCAACGCTGTCTTCCGATACGCAAACGGGCAGCTCACAGCGGTAATCAAAAATCTCTCGCTACCCAACGGCATAGGATTTTCGCCCGACGGGAAGGTTCTCTACGTCTCGAACTCCGGCCCGGACATGTGCGTGATGCGCTACGACGTGCACACCGACGGCTCACTCTCCGCCGGGACCAAACTCATCGACTATCCTCAGCCAGAGGGCCGCGGAGTGCCGGACGGCCTCAAAGTCGACTCGGCAGGGAATATCTGGAGCACCGGTCCGGGCGGAATTCGCATCATCACCCCCTCGGGCAAGGTGCTGGGTCAAATTCGACTGCCGCAAACTGCTGCGAACCTCGCTTTCGCGGATCACGGCAAAACGGTTTACATCACGGCTCAAACTACGGTCTACCGCATTCACGTCATCACACCCGGAGAGGTACCGCTGTACCAGCAATAGCGACATGCGATCCCATTCCGAACACGTTTTCCACTGAAACCATCCCACCCCTCATCCAGGTCGGGTTAAAGCGATTAAGTAAACGCTCGCAGACATCCCGACAGAAGGCGTCGAAAACCCTGGCCCTGTGCATAACTCTGTCCTGTCTTGGTTTGCATGAAAAGGCAATCGAGCAAATTATCCTGAGCTCCTAAGTCGTTCTTCTGAAGATAGTTATGGCTCAATCGACCCGGCTCATACATTGCTCACACCTGTGGAGAACCGTGCAGTATCCCCTTTTGTCTAAAGCCCTTTAAAAAATACATTGACAACCCTACGCCGAGGTCTGTAAAGAATGGTGCGGCATTAAATCGCATTAATAAGTGCAAACGAGACAGAATGAACTTTTCAACCGAACGACTTAGAAGTGGCCGTATGAATTCTGGAGGTGGTATGCAAAAGAATCAAAAGAACGCGGAGCAGGGCCGAACCAACGGCCTGAAGGCTCCGGCCAACCTGTTTACGACATGCTTTCGTCGTGGCAGCTGGCTTAGCTTGGGATCAGGACTGCTGACAGCACTCCTGTTGCTATTCGCTCTACCCGCCCTTCACGCACAAACGACCGCGCAGATCTCTGGTACCGTCACGGACACCACCGGCGCCGTCATCCCGGGTGCAACCGTTACCCTGGTCAACGAGGCCACGCAGGATACCCGCGTCGTCAAGTCCAACGGTGATGGACTTTACTCCTTCCCGGCCTTGCTGCCGTCCTCCTACACCATCAAGGTCACGGCAAAGGGCTTCGAGCCAAAGAGCCTCACTGGCCTCATCCTGCATGCAGGTGATGAGCGCGCAGTCCCGGCGCTTACCCTGGCCATCGGTTCAGAATCTCAGACCGTGACCGTCGAAGCCGCGGGCGAGATGATCCCGCAGGATAACGGCGCACGTTCCGACGTTCTAACCTCCAAAGATATCGATAACCTGGCTCTCGAAGGCCGCGATACCACGGAACTCTTGAAGGTCCTTCCGGGTTCGGTCACGATGTCAGGCGGACTCACGCAAAATAATCCCTCCTTCAGCGATCTCAGCATTTCGGCGAACGAAAGCGCCATCGGCACCGGCATCGCCCTCAATGGCGTCCCGAACCGCGGCGGTACGGCTCTCCTCTCGGACGGCGTCAGTGTTCTCGACCCCGGCGACATGGCCAGCTCTATCGGCATCATCAATCCCGAAATGACGGCCGAGGTCAGCGTCCAGACCTCCAACTTCGGAGCCTATGTGCAGAACGGCCCAGTCGTCGTCAGCGCTATCAGTAAGTCTGGTACCGATCACTACCATGGTTCCGCGTACTTCATTGCCCGCAACGATATCTTCAATGCAAACGGCTGGCAGCAGAACCACCAGGGAATTCCCAAGGCGGGTGCGCACTACTACTATCCCGGCGGCAACGCAGGCGGCCCCGTTCCCTTCACGCACAAGAAGGTCTTCATCTGGGGAGGCTATGAGCGCTTCCTGCAGAACCCCGGTAATGGCAACATTCTGGAGTCGTATATCCCCTCACCAGAGATGATGAAGGGCGATTTCAGCACCGACAACGCAGACAACAACATCCTTTGCCCCAACGGCTTCTCGGCGACCGCCCAGGGCAACTGGTGCAACAATCTCGCTGGCATGGTCCTTCCGGACGGCACTGCTATCACCCCCGGACCAGGCACCAGCGGTTCGATCATTCCTTCGCAATATATCGACCCGGGCGCCGCAGCATTGGCGTCCTTCTGGCCGAAAGCCAATGCGAACCCAAACACAACCGCTGGCGGGTACAACTATTACGCGCCCGTCGTCGCCCCCAACAATGGCTGGGTCTATCGCATTCGTATGGACTACAACCTCAACGACAACAATAAGTTCTACGTTTCCTATCAACAGGCCTACAGCTCGACGCTGGCTCAGGGCAATGGCGCTCACATCTACTGGACTCCCGGCAACTCCATCCCCGCACCTGGCGGTGGCTTGGTCGGACAGGTCTTTACCAAGTCCATCTCCGGCCACTTCGTTCACACCTTCAACTCCTCAGCCACCAACGAGTTCATCGCGGCCTGGGGCTTCGGCAGCTTCCCATTCGGACCTCCAAACCCGAAGGCTGCGGATAAGGCCACGCTGGGCTACACCTACGGTTCTGTCTTCAACGCTTCACAGCTGATTCCGTCGTACAGCTCCGCTGGAAACTTCACCTTCCCCGACTTCTCGCAGGGTGATTGGTTCGAGCCCAACGGCTATTACCTGGTCCGCAAGGAAGTTCCAAGCTTTACGGATAACTTCACCAAGGTCTGGGGCGCGCACACCATCAAGGTGGGTGCCTATACCCAGAACACTGGCAACCTGCAGGGCAATGACGGCGTGAGCCCGAACGGAAGCATCAATAGCTTCAGCGGTAAAAACCCGAACATCTTCACGGGAATCAGCACTGGTTCTCCCAACAATCCTGATGCGAACTTCTTCATTGGCAACGTCTCGAGTTACACGGAAAGCAATTCGGCTCCGGTTAGCGATATGGCTTACCAGAACACGGCCGTCTATGTTGACGATTCGTGGAAGGTGAACAGAAAGCTGAACGTGGAACTCGGCGCTCGTATCGAGCATGTAGGTCACTGGTATGATCGCGAAGGCACTGGTATGGCCGTCTTCCTTCCAGGCCGTGTCTTCTCCGATTACTACTCCGGCAAGATCGACCCAGGTTACTACTGGCACAAGATTGACCCGGCCATCCCTCTAAGCGGACAGCCTAACCGTTTGGCCTTTGTCTCTCCTCGCTTTGGCGTCTCGTACGATCCCTTCGGAACCGGCAAGACCGTAATCCGCGGCGGTTGGGGCGTCTATCGCTTTGCTGGACAATACAATGACTATGCCGCTGCGCTTACCACGGCACAGGCCGTGGTTAACTACAGCTTGCCTGGGCAGAAGACTGTTCAGCTCAGCCAGATCGCTGATCTGAAGTCTCAGCCTTGCACCGCTCCTCCTTGCGGAATCAGCGGCGGGCAGAATGGATTGGATGCCAGCGATTATGGCGTGCCAATCACCTATGCCTGGAACTTGACCATTGATCGTCGCTTCAAATGGAACACACTGCTGGATATCGCCTATGTCGGCAACACCGCCAGCCAGATTCTGGATAACGGTGAGACGATCCAGGGCAGTGGCTTTACCGCCCTTGCCGATCAGAACAAAACCCCGATTGGGGCGCTGTTCCTGCCAGATCCCAAGACGGGTATCACCTCCACCAACCCGGAGAACGTAGGTACCAATCCGACCACCGGTGCGCCCACCGGCAACTCGCTGGCGGACTACCATCCTTTCGGCTACGCCTATGGAACCAACACTGTGGCAATGTCGCAAAGCAACCAATACTCCAACTACAACGGTCTGCAGGCTGCCTATATCAAGGAAACCGGCAAGCTGAACTTTGACTTCAACTTCACCTGGTCGAAGACCCTGGGAACCGTACTGCAGGCCAACCCGTATGCAGTTCGTCCAGGCAACTATGGCATAGCATCCATTGACCGTCCCTTTGTCTTCAACGCAACCTACCTCTACCAGACCGGAGATTTCAATCACTGGGGCACGATTGGTCATATCCTGCTCAGTGGCTGGACCGTCTCTGGAATCTCAACCTGGCAGGCAGGCGGCAGCTTGTTGGCGCTTCTCGGCAATAGCGTTCCGAACTTCGGTCTTTCGGAGAGCTATAGCAATGCCCCAAGTACCAATGGTGTCACCTCCGGAATCTCTCAGGCGACCTACTACGGTACTGACGAGGGAGGTCTGGCCATCCAGCCAGTGCTTACCTGCAATCCGAACAAGGGTCTTGCAAAGTATCAGCGCCTCAATGTCGCCTGCTTTGCAGCACCCACAATCGCAGGCAATAACATGATCGGCGAGTTCGGCGGTCAGAAGTACCCCCGCATGAGCATGGGTTCGTACTTCGATAACGACCTCGCTCTGTACAGAACCATCCACATCCACAACACACAAAACATCCAGTTCCGCGTCTCTGCCTTTGACTGGATGAATCACGCGTTGCCGGAGTTCAGCTCGGCGAATCAGGTCACCCTGCGCTACCTGGTCGACTACCCAAGCAAGGCGATCACACTCAACACTGGCACGGGAGGTACGTCTCACACGTTCGGTTACATGGACACGAAGACGGCATACCCCTACGCTCGTATCCTTGAGTTCAACGTCAAATACACCTTCTAACCCTAACCTCATGGCCGGGATGCCGCTTTAGGCATCCCGACCAGACTGTTCAGAGGTGCAGGCCATGTCACCGGCCACTCAAGCACCCCCTATCAATTCAGTGCCTCCATCGGAGGGTGGCGTTCTTCAGCCGCCCTCTTTTTTTGTCACGTAAGATAACCTTGGCAGCTCAGTTGTACCAACGGCATCCCGACAAAGCTCAATTTTCAAGTACTGGAATTTTCAATGAACCTCCTCAAGATGAGCCCGCCACGTATCCTGGTCGCGAGCCTTCTGGTCCTCCTTGTCGGCCTTCCTGCCTCTGCGCAGCAAACCAAGGCCCCCACGACACGCCAGGACGACTCCATCCTGCAACGCCGCTACGACGCTGCCCAAAAATTCCAGGCAGCCAACGATCTCGACCACGCCGCACAGCAATACAGGATCTTCATCGCCGATGCACTCGGGGAGTTCGCCCTGGGCCATGCCCGCGCCGGCCAGTACGACAAGGCAGCCAACGACTTCGATACCGCCCTCAGTCTCGTCCCTGATTTTCCCGCGATGAAGATTCAATACGCCCGCGTTGCCCTCGACAGCGGCAATCTCGATCACGCAAAACTTCTCGCTACGGGCGTAATCCGCGACTACCCCAACAACCCGAAGGTCGCCGCAGACGCCCATGCGATCCTCGGCCGCGTTCTCCTCAAATCGAACGAGGACACGAAGGCCAGGCAGGAATTCGAAGCAGCCGTTGCGCTCGATCCCACATTCGAGAATGGCTACGAGTTGGCTGTCGCCGATCTCGATCTCGGTGACGGCCCCGGCGCATCAAAAATCTTCTCCGAGATGCTTGCCTCCTTCGGTGATACTGCCACGATCCACATGTACTTCGGCCAGGCCTACGGCCGCTCTGATTTTCAGGACGACGCCGTAGCGGAATTCAAAAAGGCCATCGCCGCCGACGACAAGCTCCCCGGCGTCCACTACTCCCTCGCGGCAGCGTATCTCTCCACCTCCGGCAACTCGAAACTTCCCGAGGCTGAAGCTGAGCTAAGGAAAGAGATCGCTCTCTCGCCAAAATATGCAGCAGCGTATGCCGCCCTCGGCCATCTGCTAGCCCAACAGCACGACGCCGCCACGCAACTCGAAGCCGAGAGCGATCTCAAGCGTGCCACCGAGCTCGATCCCACCAGCCCCGATGGGTTCCTTTACCTCGGCCAGTTCTACTCGGACGCACACAAGCTTCCCGAAGCCGAAGCCGCCCTTCGCGAGTCGATCGCTCTCACAACGGACGTCTCGCGCAATGCTTACCAGGTGCAGAAGGCGCACTACCTTCTGGGGCGAATCCTGATGCAGACCGGTGACGTCGAAGCAGGGAAGAAAGAGATCGCTATCTCTCAATCTCTGCTGCAGCAGAATCTTCGGCGCGACCAGAACCAGCTCTCCGACTATCTGCAGACCAAACGTGCCCCGCAGGCCGGGTCCTCGTTGGCTCCCGAAATGCCCATGACGGTTGAAGACCACGCCGTCGATCCCGCTGCCGCACATCAGGTCGATCAGCTCGAGAAACAGCTCGCGCCCGCCGTCGCCGACAGCTACAACAATCTCGGCGCCATCGCCGGCAGCCACGGCGACTACGTCTCAGCACTGCAGTCCTTTGAGCGAGCAGCAGAATGGAACCCCGAGCTGCCCGGCCTCGACATCAACTGGGGCCGCGCCGCATATTCAGCAGGCGCCTTCGCCCAGGCCATCGCTCCATTGAGCCACTATCTGCAGGCCCACCCGAACGACAAAGACGTGCGGGCAGAGTTAGGACTCAGCCAGTTCTCGATCAAGGACTACGCCGCCGCGCGCCAGACCCTCGGGCCGCTCAACGGAATGCCAGGTGAAGCGCCGCGCCTCCAGTTCGCCTACGCCGCGTCCCTGGCCGAGACCGGAGACGTCAGCGCGGGCATAGCCAAGCTGCAGGACTTGGAGAAGGCAAATCCAAATGTCGGCGAAGTCCATCGCGCACTCGGCGAGGCTTACGCAATGCAAAAGTCCCCAAACGCCGCCGCCGAACTCGAGACCGCAATTCGCCTCGACCCCTCCGACGCCGAAGCGCACATCGCGCTCGCCCGTCTCCAGTTAGCGCACGGGCACAAAGCGGCCGCCATCACTCACCTCGAAGCAGCCCTAAAGCTTGAACCTGGAAATGCGGCGCTGCAGAAAGAACTCTCCGACGCCGGCGGTCCCGCAGCCCATCAATAGTCCCGCTGAACCACGTCAATGCTTCACAGCGGCCGGCACAATCTTCTCGCGAGGCACCACACCCTGACCCTCGAGTACGCAATAAAACTTGTCGGCGGTCAAGTTCTTAAGCGTCTCTTTCTGTCCCGACGGCCACGTGATCTCGACGCTCTCGACCGCATCGTGTGTTCCCAGGCCAAAATGCAACCGCACATCGTTCTGCGAAAGATAGCTGCCCCCGCTCAGTACCTCGCCGACCTGTACCAGGTCTCCCGCCGTTACCCGCACTCTCGCGTTCAGCGCCAGCCGATTGCTCTTCGTCCCCGCCAACTCAAAGCTGATCCAGTGATTCTTCGGTCCGCCTTCAGTGCGCAGAATCATCGGGCTGCCTTCAAGGTTCTCCACCACCAACTCAAGGTGCCCATCGTTGAATAAGTCGCCCACCGCCAGCCCTCGGCTCACCTGCGGCGTCTGAATCGCCGGCCCGACCAACTCGCTGATATTTCGAAACGATCCGTTGTGCTGATTCAAGAACATCAGCTTCGGTTCGCGATACCTCGTGCCAATATCTCTCGTATCCACCTGCGGATACACGTGTCCATTGACCGTGAACAGATCCACCCAGCCGTCGTTGTCCAGATCGAAGAATGTATCTCCCCACCCCACATAGGGCGACGTTGCAACCGTCAAGCCTGCCTGATCCGACACGTCGGTAAAGTTCAAGTCCCCATCGTTGCGAAACAGCGTGGTGTATTCCTCGCTGAAGTGCGTAATCGCAACCGAGAACCGACCGGCATGCAAATAGTCTCCAAGCGCAACGCCCATGTTCGCCTGCTCGTAGCCATCTTTATTTACTGCAATGCCTGCCGTATACGCCACATCCGTAAACTTACCCTTGCCGTCGTTCTGATACAGGTAGTTCGGCTCACCATCATTCGCGACAAACAAATCCAGCTTGCCGTCACCATTAAAATCCGACCACACCGAAGTCAGCCCAAAGTACTTCTGCGGATCGTCCACGCCCGCCTGCTTCGAAACGTCCGTGAAGGTTCCATCGCCATTGTTGTGATAAAGGTTGTCCGGTGAACCTGCCAGTCCGCGCGGTCCGCATTGCACCGCGATCTCGTGATACATGCAGGTCTTCTTCGATCCAAGCGTCGGCAGGTCCTTCAGATCCAGATCGACATAGTGCGGAACAAACAAATCTACGTACCCATCACTGTCATAATCCCCGAACGAAGCGCCCGTAGCCCATCCTGCATCGCTGCTCAGCCCAGCCGCTTTTGTGACATCGGTGAACGTCCCGTCACCATTATTCCGATACAGCACCACGCCACCGAAGCATGTGACCAGCAGATCCGGCCACCCGTCATTGTTGTAGTCTCCCACCATCGCGCCCATGGCCCAGCACGGATGCTCCACGCCCGCCTTGTCCGTCACATCCGTAAACGTGCCATCGCGATTGTTACGGTAGAGCGCACTTCGTGCCTTTGTCCCGGCGAGCGACATGTCTACATCGGGCGCATTCGTAAAGAAAATGTCCGGCCAGCCGTCGCGATCATAATCAATCAACGCCACGCCTCCGCTCATCGACTCGACAATATACTTCTTTGCCTCCGACGAAAGATGCGTGAAGTGAATCCCCGTCTTTGCCGTAATGTCCACCAGCTGCGGAAGATTACTCGCCGCCGAAGAACCGGGTTTTGTCCCGACCTGCTGCCCCAGCCCCACCGGCATCAGCGTCGCGCACACGATCAACTTCGCGACCCACCACCTTCCACCCATCCCCGGATAGCTAAGAGAAGCAATCATCGAGGGGCCACTACTCTTTGCCGCGCTTCTTCAGGACAATATTAAGCCGCTTGATCTTTTGATTTAGCGTCGAAAGCGGAATCCTGAAAAACTCACTCGCTTCCGTCTGGTTCCAGTTGCACCGCTCCAGCCGATCCGCGATGATTCGCCGTTCAATGTCCTCGATCACATCGAAGAGGGAAGCGTCCGGCCGTTGCTCCAGCAGCGCCGTCGAAAACGTATTGCCGCGCAGTTGTTGCGGCAGCAGCTCCGGGCTCAGCGTCGGCCCGTTCGAGAGCACCACACCGCGCTCCATCGCATTCTCGAGCTCGCGCACATTGCCCGGCCACTCATAATCCATCATCAATCGCAGCGCCTCCGACGAAAGTTCTGGTGGGGGAAATCCATTCTCCTCCGCATAGAACTTGAGATAGTGATTCGCGAGTAATGGAATATCTTCTTTGCGATTCCGCAGTGGCGGCAGCTCCAGCGAGATCACATTCAGCCGATAGAAAAGGTCTTCGCGGAACCTTCCTTCCTTCACCGCCTGTTCCAGATTCACATTCGTCGCCGCAACAATCCGAATGTCCACCTGGATCTCCTGCGTTCCACCGACATGCATAAAGCGGCGATCCTGCAGCACTCGCAGAATCTTTGCCTGCATGTCCATGCGCATCGTGCCAATCTCGTCGAGAAACAGCGTCCCGCCGTCCGCAACTTCAAACAGTCCCTTCTTCGCGGCCACCGCCGATGTGAATGCACCGCGCTCATGGCCAAACAGCGTCGATTCCAACAAGTCTGACGGTACCGCTCCCGTGTTCACAGGAATGAACGGCTTATCCCGCCGCGGCGAGTGGGCATGAATCGCCTTCGCGATCAGCTCCTTGCCCGTACCGCTCTCACCCTGGATCAGCACCGTCGAGCGGCTCGGCGCCACCTGCGCCACCAGGTCAAACAGCCGTAGCATCGACTCGCTCTTGCCCACAATATTCTCAAACGAAACCCGCTGCTTCAGCGTCCGCTTGAGATGCACAACTTCCTGCTCGGCGCGATTCTTACCAATCGCAATCCGAATATCCGCCAGCAGCTTCTCGTTGTCCCACGGCTTCTGAACGAAGTTCGACGCGCCCGCACGGATCGCATCCACCACATTGCCCACTGTTCCGTACGCCGTAATCATGATCACCGGCAGTTCCGGCACCAGTGCCTTAATGCGTGGCAGTAAATCAATACCGCTCTCTCCCGGCAGCGCCAGATCCAACAGCATCAGGTCATACGCATTTCGCGTAAGCTGGTCCAGTCCCGCAATGCCGTCGCCCGCCAGGTCGACGCGGAATCCCTCTAATGTCAACAGTGTCTCCAACGAATCGCGGATGCCCGCCTCGTCGTCAATAATCAGAATTCTTTGACCCAACGGATGGACGGCTACACTCGGTTCGTCGATCGCATCACTCACGGCTACCTTAGACATGGACTACCTTTCCCTCTGCACTGGCAGGCTCGCTGCCAGAGTGCGCCTTGTGCTGGGGTCGCGGTCCCGTGGTATCGACTGCAGGCAACTCCAGGCGAAAAACCGTTCCCTCACCTGGCTTGCTGGTTACTTCAATCGTGCCAGCGTGCTCCTGCACGATTCCATACGTCACGGCCAGGCCCAGGCCCGTGCCCTTGCGCTGTCCCTCCCTGGGATTGCTCTTGGTCGTAAAGAAGGGATCGTAGATCTTGCGCATAACCTCCGGCGACATGCCCACGCCGTTGTCTTCCACGCGAATCTCCACTCCCTTGGACGTTCGTGCTGTGAAAATGCGCACGCTGCCGCTGCCTTTTTCCTGCAGCGCATCTTTCGCATTCAACACCAGGTTCACCAACACTTGCTGCAACTTCCCGCGGTTGCCGGACACGAGCGGCAGGTCTTCATGCAGCTCCGTCGCTACCGCCACTCCCGCCGAACGCATCTGGTGCTCCAGCAGCAATACCGTGTCGTGCACCATTAGATTTACATCCACGCGCCCAAAGTCCACGCTGCCCATGCGCGAGAAATTCAGCAGCCCGTTCACAATCTCTGACGCGCGGAACGTCTGCTGCGTAATCTTCTCCAACACCGGCTGCAGCCGCGCATGCGTCGCCTCATCGGAGCGCAACTGCTTGCCCAGCATCTGCGCATAGCTCGAGATCACCGCCAGCGGCGTATTCACTTCGTGCGCAACCCCCGCCGCCAGCAGTCCAATCGACGACAACTTCTCAGCCTGTGTCAGCTGCGTTTCCATGTTCACCCGGTCAGAGATGTCGTCCACAATCACGATCCGCCCAACCGCCTGGAAGTCGCGATTGAGCAGCGGCGCAATCGTGATATTCGCAATACGCGCCTCGCCCGTTGGTGTTGGCAGCCGGAACTTGTACAGCGTACTCACGCCCTGCTCGCCACGCAGGCGGTCAAACTCCTGCAGAAACTCCACAGGGAAAACATCGCGCAACGGGTGCCTTAGAGCGTCAGCCCTGGGCGTCGCGTACATCACTTCCATCTGCGCATTCCAGCTCTCGATCCGATCTTCAAGATCAACGGCGAACACACCAATGTTGATCGACTCCACAATATTCTCGTTGAAGTCGCGCAGCCGCTCGAAGTCCTGGATCTTCTGCTCCAGCCGCCGATACAGCTGCGCATTCTGAATCGCGATCCCGATGTATCCGGCCAGCGACTCGAGCAACTCCATGTCCTCGCTTGATAGGAAATCGCCTTCGCCCGTGCGCCCCAAACCCAGCACCGCAATCGTGCTGCGGCCGGTGCCCTCATGCCTTGCGGCACGGCACGGGACGTAATAATTCAGATCCAGCGCTGCGGCTGTCTGCCGCTCTTCATCCGGCAGTCGCAGCATCGCATTCGGCGTCTCGAAAAATAAATGGCTGCTGCTGTCGCGGTTGTCGAAGTCCAGGAACCCGAGCTCCAGCGAGTCCGCATTCGACAGCACCTGCTGCGACAGCCCATGCGCTGCCGCCAGCGAGAACTTGCTCTTCCGCCCCGCCGTCTCCTCTTGCGCCAGGAACACCGCGACGCGCGTCACCAGCAGCGTCTCCGGCAGCCGCTGCACAATCGAGTTCACCAGCGCGCGCAGATCCGTCTGCGCATTCAACTCGCTGCCAAACTCCACCAGCGTCTCGCGGTAGTCGATACTCTTCTGATCGAACACGCGATCCAACTGGCCCTGGATCACCCGCTTCAACGGATCAAACAGCAGCCCCGTCACGATGACGGTAGCGACCAGGCCCCACTCGCCCAGATGCTGAAACCGCGTATGCACCATCTCCGCGCTCAGCGCCACCACGCCAAAGTAGAGCCCAACCAGCGCTGCCGTCGCCAGCGTGTACGACGCGCCGCGCTTGAAGATCAGATCCACGTCCATCAGCCGATAGCGCACGATCGCCCAGCTGAACGTCAGTGGCAGCAGGATCAACGACAACAGCGCGACCCTCGTCAGCGCGCTCGGCATATACGCGTCGAACAGGAACGGGATCACGTACAGCGTGGTGAAGGGAATTACCGTCAGCACCGTTCCGCGCGACAGCCACTTCAGCTGCTGCCGTTGCAGCGGCTGCTCTTCCTCGCGATAGCGCACCCAGAACACGATCGCCGCCAGAATGTAAAAGCCCGCCAGGTACGCGTAGTCGAACTTGTTCAGACGCAGCTGCAGCGCCCCGGTCGAGTCCCAGTACGTGTACGACAAATACCGGAGAACACCCAACACCAGGCCCGGCAGATAGATGAGCGGGTACAGCAATCTGAGCCGCCGCCGCGATCCTTCCTCCGTGAAGCTGATCGCGAAATGCAAAAACAGAGCTGGCTGTAGCTCTGTCGCAATAATGTTCCCGGTCAGGATTGTTATGTCCAGCCCGTCCAGGATTCCCGTGTACTTGAAGGCGTACAGGATGAACGACACCAGGCAGAACACGAAAAAATGCGTGGACTTCGGCGCCGTCCAGCGTCGCAACAGCACGAACAATCCAATGGCCAGGTAGACCAGCGCAATCAGGCGCTCCACCTGCCAATCTGTTCGATCCGTCGGTTCCAGGTACACCACGACCGGGATCGCAACGGTGGTGCTGTCGCTGACCTTCCGCAGTAGCGAATACTTCACCTTCGACCAAACGCCCTGTGCATCGATCTGCCGCTGCAGAGACCCTATCCGCACCGTTGGCACATCGTTTACAGCGGTGAGCACGTCCCCGGTCCGCACCCCCGCCCGATAGGCCGGCGTGTCAGGCGGAACCACGTATGCGCGCAGCCCCCCCGTAGTCTCCGTCCATCGGGCGCCGTCAGTTGCCGGGGTGTAGTCGTTCTCCTGGACCAGGTTCGCAATGGCAAGTCCCAGGGCGGCAAGTGTAAAAATCGCCAGGACAATCGCCAGCAACCGGGTTTGAGCGCCGCTTTTCACGGAGAAGTACCATCTTTCAGAGTTCAAGCATGCAAATCAGCGGCCAAAGGACGAAGGCCCTCGCGTACCCGTGAAAACCCAGCAGAATGAGGGAGCTTGAGGAAAACCCGGCCTTTCAAATGCACGATTTCATATGCACATACGTATTTCAGAATAGCTCGGTTCCGGGTTCAATTGTCATTTGCCTGATCAAATCCTTCCTCGCGCATAACTCAACTTTGTCTCCAAATTTGAGGTAGGAGACGAACCCACACATCAAATCTCCATCCGCACCAGCTTCAATTGTTAAAATCCGCGGCCTCAGGCTAACTGCCGTGGAATTTCACGTATCTTTAACATTGGCCATACGGCGACGCACGACCTTCAGCCGTTCAGAGCTGATCAAATGATCAATGGACCGGCCGAACCACCTGCTCGTTCGCTGACCCACCATGGAATAGGGGATTCTTCGCATCATGATGAAGCGCCGTCATATCCAGCTCGATGGCCTTCGCCTCTCGTACCTCGAAAAGGGAAGGGCGGTGGAGAATCAGCCTTCGCTCGTCCTCCTGCACGGGCTCATGGGTTGCGCCGACACCTTTGTCCCCCTCATGCAGGAACTCCGCCCCGATCTCCACGTCATCGCTCTTGACCTACCTGGCGCAGGTCAGTCCGAGCGCCGTCCTGATATCGACGCGAGCCTCGCCGCCACCGCCGAACAGGTCGGTCGGATCCTCGTCAAGCTCAATCTCCATCGCCCCATCGTCCTCGGCCACTCCCATGGCGGAGCCGTCGCCATGAGCCTCGCCGCCAGCGATCGCCAGGCCATCGACTCGCTCGTCCTCGTCTCGCCCGCGCACCCCTACTTCCGAGAGGGCGACCCGCTCATCCGCTTCTATCTCTCCAGGCCCGGCAGAATGTTCGCCCATCTCATGCCCTGGCTGCCCGAGTGGCTCCAGATGATCGGCCTCCGCCGCATGGCCGGCCCCCAAAGCTGGGACACGCCCGAGCGCCTCAAACCTTACCGCGACAACCTCCGCACCCCCGGAACCATCCTCCACCTGCTGCGCCTCCTCCAGACCTGGGACAACGACATGTCCGCCCTGCGTCGCTCCCTGAAGCGCCACCTCGATACCCCCAGCCTCGTCATCTGGGGCGACTGCGACCGTGCCGTTCCCATTCACTCGGCACCCGATCTCTGCCGCCACTTCCATAACTCCGACTTGGTCACCATGCCCGGCGTGGGACATCGTCCCGCTGAAGAAGCCCCAAAGCTCGTAGCCGGCTTCATCCGCACCTGGCTCGAAAGGGAAGCGCCGGCCCGGGAAGTTCATGCACCCGCCATCCGCTACAGCGCGAACGTCTCGCCAAGCCACACCCGCACCGCCTCGCGCATCACCCCCAGCTTCGAATCCGGGGACTGAGCCGTCCCCGCAAAGAAGTGGTCCGCCCCCTCGACCCACACAACCTTCTTCGGCTCCGCAGCCGTTACGAGCGTCGACTCGAGCAACCCCTGCGGGCAGAACTCGTCGTGATCCCCACTCACAAAGAGCTTCGGCACGCTTCCGCACGCCGGTAGAAACCGATAGCTATAGTCCCGCCCCATCGCGCGAATCGGAAGTCCCAGTCCCACCAGCCCACGCACTCGCGCATCGCCGCAAGTCGCCCTAAGCCCCACATTCGCCCCAAACGAAAACCCTGCAAACAGCACCGGCAGGCCAAATGATGCCGTCATCCAATCCACCGCTGCCTTCACATCGTCGACCTCGCCACGTCCGCCGTCATGCGCGCCCTCACTCAACCCCGTTCCGCGAAAGTTGAACCGTAACACCGTCAGCCCAAAGCTAGAGAACGCCTTGGCCGCGTGATACACCACCTTGTTATGCATCGTCCCGCCACTAGGTGGATGCGGATGCGCCACCACCGCCGCATACAGCGCGTCATTCTTCCCGGTGTTCAGCACAGCCTCGAGCCGCCCAGCCGGCCCGCGCAGGTCATCCACACTCTTCACATGCGATAAAAACGGCGTCACATCGCTCACCACCCCAGTCTAGCTAACTCGCTAACTCGCTCACCCGCCAACTCGCTGTCTCGCTCCCTCAGTTATCCTTACACCAGATGCCCATCGATCCCATCCAGCTCACCAGGCAGCTAGTCGACCTCGAATCCACCACCTACCACGAGGCCCCGGCTGGCGAGTTCCTCTCCACCTATCTCGCCGCCCAGGGCTACGTCATCGAGCGCCAGCCCGTTCCCCAGCCCGACCTCACCAGGAATCCCGCCGCCGGCACCGGCCCCCGCTTCAACGTCTACGCCTCGGTCCCCGGCGTCACCCCCGACCTCGTCCTCTCCTCCCACATGGACACCGTCCCGCCCTTCCTCGGTCCGTGCCGCGAGGACGCCGACTTCCTCTACGGCCGTGGCACCTGCGACGCGAAAGGCATCATCGCCACCCAGATCGCCGCCGCCGAGAAACTCATTGCTGCAGGCAAGCGCATTGCTCTCCTCTACGTCGTAGGCGAAGAGCGCGACTCCGCCGGCGCTCTCCTCGCCAACACCACGCCCAAAGGCTCGCGCTTCATCATCAACGGCGAACCCACGGATAACCGCCTCGCCCTGGCCTCCAAAGGCTGCCTCCGCGTCGAACTACGCGCCCACGGAAAGATGGCCCACTCCGCCTATCCCGAGCTCGGTGAATCCGCCGTAGACAAGCTCCTCGCCGCCCTCCACGACATCCAGGCCCTCCCTCTCCCCGTAGTCGAAGGCATCGGCGACTGCACCATGAATATCGGTGTCATCCGCGGCGGCATAGCTCCCAACGTCATCCCCGACAAAGCCGAAGCCCACATCCTGATCCGCCTCGTAGGTCCCCCCGAAGAGATCCAGCAAGCCATCCTCCAAGCCGCCGCCGGCCGTTGCGAGGTCAGCTTCACCCTCAAGCTCCCCTACATGCACATGCGCGCGATCCCCGGTTTCGACACCATGATCGCCAAGTTCACCACCGACATCCCCTCCCTCACCAACTGGGGCGAACCCTTCCTTCTCGGGCCCGGCAGCATCCTCGTCGCCCACACCCCCGACGAACACATCCGCAAGTCCGAGCTGCTGGAGTGTGTCGATCTCTACGTAAAACTCGCCAACAGCCTCCTCGGGTAGGTGTTACGGCAACCTCTGCATCCGGAACTTTAAGTCGCCATGTTTCCAGCATTACGCATGCTCTTCGTCTTCATCCTCTTCGGCCTGCCCGCCGCCCTCATCGGCATCCCTTACTCTCTCCTCCGCGGCAATATCCGCACCATGTATCGCTGGGCCATGTTCGCCATGCGTGCCGGCATCCGCGCCGGCGGCATTTGCGTCGTGATCGAAGGCGCCGAGAACATACCCGCCGGCCAGTCCTGCATCTTCCTAAGCAACCACGTCTCCAACCTCGACCCGCCCATTCTCCTCCCGGCCATCCCCGGCATGTGCAGCGTCTTCCTCAAGAAGTCCCTGATGAAGATTCCCTTCGTCGGCATTGCCATGCGCATGGCAAAGTATGTCCCCGTCTCCCGCGGTCACTCGCGCATCGAAGCCGAGCAGAGCGTAGCCATCGCCGCGGATGCTCTCCGCAGCGGTATGAACATCTTCATCTTTCCCGAAGGCACGCGCTCCACCGACGGCAAGCTCCTGCCCTTCAAGAAAGGTGCCTTCTTCCTCGCCGCCGACACCAACGCCCCCATGGTTCCCATCGTCATCCAGGGCACCGCACAAATGATGCGCAAGGGAAGTCAGAAAGTCTTTCCCGGAACCGCCACCGTCCGCTTCCTGCCCGCCATCCATCCCCAGGACTTCGCTACCCGCGAAGACCTAATGGACGCAGTCCGCCAGCAAATGCAGACAGCCCTTACCAAAGCCTAAGCCGGCGCACCCCGAAGTCTAGGCCCTAAACCCTGGACCCTGGACCCTGGACCCTCTCACTTGATGATTGGCTGATATCCATCCGCGAGAAGCCGCTGCTTGGTAGCCGTAGCGTCCTTCATATTCGTAAACGGCCCCACCTGGATATGAAAGAGCTTGTCCCCCGGCTCCGCAAGCGCGTTCACCGGATAGCCCTTCGCGCGCAGCGCACTCACCAGCAGCTGCGCATCTTCCTCATGCGAGACTGCAGCCACCTGCACCACGAAGTTTCCAGTTTGCGCAGGTGGTTGTGCGGGGGGCGGAGCTGAGGGTGCCGCATGAGCGACCGGTGCGTCCACCGGCGGCGCACTCCCTGCCGCAGACCCTCCGCGCGGAACCCCTCCCGAACTTGACCGTACCACCGGCTGAGATCCGCTCGGCGCTGGCGCAGCCATGGGCGATCCCGCAGCCGGTTTGAATCCGCTGAAAAGGCCAGTCGACGGCTGCGTTCCATCCGTACTCGCCGCAGCGCCCAACGGCACCGGAGCACGCGTCCCCATCTTGTATCCAAGGCCGAAAAACGCCCCGCACAGCACTACCAGAGCGAGAAATATCCCCAGGATCACCCCGGTACTAAGCGTCAGTTCGCGCTCACGCTTTAGGTCTTCTTCGTCTTCATACACGGGTCGTGTCATCGCGCCAAGCTCAATCCGAAAATCACAAGCAGAGAACAGCTAGTACCGAATATAAAACCCAACCATCGGTTCATACGTCGTCGCGTGCTTCAGAATCGTCAGATAGTTCTGCCCAAAGTCCGGGTCCAGGAAGAAAAGCTCGCGGAACCCCGCCCGCACTCCGAAATGCGGACTGATGTCCTTCCCAAATCCCAGCGAATAGTAATACGTCATACGCGCCTTTTCCGGCAGCGATTGTCCGCCGCCCGGCGTTGGCTTGAACCCCGTCGGACCCGCGCCAACCGACACAAACGGCTGCAACCCGAAGATCGTATACGGCGGCGTAATCAGGTAGCCGAACGTGTATTCGCTCACCTTCGTCTGCACCTGGAAGTTCGAAACGCCTACCGGCAGGAACCCCGAGACCGCAGGCCCCGTGTAATTCTCGGTATAACGCGCGTAGCTATAGTTGAACTCAAGTCCAAAATAAGGCTTCACCGGATAATGTATCGACACCAGCGCTCCCAGCGTGTTCGAGCCGAACTGCGTGATGTTGTTGGAGCCGCAGTTCGTGGGAGTTTCGCCGCTGTAATCGCAGTAGTTCGAAGCGTTCTTGGGAAGCACAGGCCCGGTGACGGTGTTGTTGTACACACCAATGCCCGCAATCGAAAGGTCCAGCTTATCCAGCTGCTTCTCGAACCCCGTCGGCGGAGGTGCTTCGGTCTGAGCATGTGCGCCGGCAACGAGGCTGGCAAAAAGGAATGCGGCAAGAATGGGAAAGGCTTTGCGGATCAAGTCGTGACGGCTCCGGGCGCGAAAATGCGCTCTCCTTTAGTCTAACTCTTTGTTGGCGCGGGCGCGTTGGGCAATCCGCGCAAGAATCGACGTTGCCCCCCCAAGAAATATTCCGCATCCCGCGGCTACCCCCGGGGCTATTGTCGCGTCGCGAACCAGAAGCAGGAACCCCTGCACAAGCCCCAGCGTGGCGGCTACGTCGACAACTACCGGAGTCCTCCGCCGCAATCCCAGCCCGAGCAACACCACCGCCGTCCCCACCAATGCCGCCGCCCCCGGATTCACCCCCATCCGTCCCAGCGACGCAACCCCGAACAGAGTAGCCGTCAACCCCACCGCCCCCGGCACCACCCACCCCGGCCGGTTCAACTCCACGTAGATCAGCAGTACCCCCACCGTAAGCACCAGCAACGCAACATCTGGAGTCAGCTCCGCCATCTTCGCGAGCATCCTACGGCACCGTCTGGCCGCGCTGCTGCACCACCAGCTTCAGCGCAATCGCGTCCGCATTCTTCGGATCAATCTTCAACGCCTGTGAGATGTCCTGCGCGCTAGCCGCCAACTGCTTGCTCGCCAGGTCCAGCCGCGCCAGCACCAACAGCGCCGCCACGTTCGGCTTCATGATCATCGAAGTCTTCGCCTCGTCCCGCGCCCCGGCCGCATCCCCGCTCGCCTCTCGCAGTTGCGCCATCCCCGCATGCGCATCCGCCGAGTTCGGGTTCGCCTGCAACGCATCCTGGAACTGCGTCTCCGCCTCAGGCAACAATCCCTCCGACAGATACTCGCGTCCCAGCTGCGTGTACTCCGTCGCGCGTTGGTCCGCCGGCAGCATGGCCATCCGGACCGCCCGCACCTGGTCAAGTTGGAACGCCGCCTGTCGAAATCCTGTCTCCGAATAGCTCCGCCGAATCCGCTCCAGCGGGCTGAACCCACTCTCGGCGTCCGCATTCAACTTGGTTCCCGCTGGAACCTTCTTCAACTGCGCAAGCAGCTCAACCGCCTCGTTGTCCCCTGCCTTCAACTTCAGCGCCGTCTCGGCCTCCCGCGTAGCTCCCGTCGTATCGCCGCGCCGGAACATCGCGATCGCCAGGTTGTAGTGGTAGTCCTCATCCGACGGATCGGCATCGCTGGCCTTGCGGAACAGATCCACGCTGTCCTTGCCCTGCCGGCTCACCGCGACCGCCTCGTTATTCACCACCTCAGGCAGAGGCAGCCGGCTCGCTACAAACGAAAACGCCGCCTGCGCGCCCGCATAATTTCCTGAATTAAACTCCGCCAGACCGAGATAAAAATTCGCCTCCAACGCCAGCCGGTCTGACTTCGGAACCTTTGCCAGCGTTGCCGCCGCTCCCTCAAAGTCCCTCTGCGCATACTGTTCCTTGCCCAGCTCCAGCAGCGCTGCCGGATAGTTCGGCACCTGCGACACAGCATTCTTCAGCCGCTTCAGCCGCTCGTCCCCCGTAGCATTGATCCCGCGAATATAGTCTTCGAACGCTGGCAGCGGCACCGCACCGGGCGCCGCCAAAAACGTCTGCTCAGACACCGAAAAATGCGGATCCATCGCGCCTGCCACCTTCCAGGCAATCGCGTTCTCCGCATCGAACAGCCGCATCAACTCAGCCGAGTCCTCAATCGGTCCCGACAGCCGAAGCGCATCCATCGACAGCACCTTCGCCTGGATCAGGATCCGGCTCTTCGTCGCTCCCCCAGCGCCGCCGCCCCCAGTCTGCACCACGTTGTAGCTGCCGATCACCACATAGTTTGCGTCCAGCTGTTCCGCAATCCGGATCGTGGTCGCCCGCGTCGGCCGAAAGTCCGTCGGCAATCCCAGATGGTCGTAGGCATACTGCCGATCGTCATGCGAAATCGTCAGAAATCCCGCCGACGTCAGCCGCTTGTTCAGTGTGTCCGGGAACGAATTCCCAATCCAATTCAGCGACGCATTCCCCGAATGGTTATCGAAGGGAAGCACCAGCACCACCCGCCCACCAGCGTTGTCCGCCGCCTGTGCAAAGACGGCCGGGCCACAGGCGAAGACCGCCACAAGAGCGAGGACAAGGGCGAAAAACTTCGTCGAGAACCGCATCCCGACCATTATAGGCGGTAGCCTTTCGTCGGGTCATAGACCAGCCCATCATCGCCATCCGCCAATCGTTCAACGAGAACACTGCCACGCAGGCAACCAATTTCCCTTACATCCTTTCGTGCATTCAGGATTAAGCTCGCGTTCACCTAACCGCATCTCACTTCATGCCAGAGAATCTTCTACTGGCTGGAGACTCAACCTATGCAGCTCAACCCGAATGACCCCAGACTCATCATTGGCATCATTGTTTTCGTCGTGATCGTCGCTATCGTCATCGCCATCGTGGTTTATCAGCGCAAGAAAAACGCCGAACGCCTGCGCAACCGCTTTGGCTCCGAGTATGATCGCGCTGTCCTGGAGCGTGGCTCCGAACGCAATGCCCAGGCCGCCCTCGCTGCTCGCGAAGAGCGCGTCAGCCACATCCAGATTCGCGACCTCGCCCCCGCCGAGCGCGAGCGCTTCATCAGCGATTGGCAAGTTGTGCAGTCCCGCTTCGTCGACCACCCCCGCGCCTCGGTCATCGAAGCCGACGACCTCGTTGCCTCGCTCATGAACGCTCGCGGCTACCCCGTTGCCGACTTCGAACAGCGCGCAGCCGATATCTCCGTGAACCATCCTCGCGTCGTCGAAAACTACCGCGCGGCTCACGCCATCGCCCAACGCCTCGCCGGCAACGAAGCCACAACCGAAGAGATGCGCACGGCCATGCTTCAATACCGCGCCCTCTTCGATGAACTCCTCCAGGTCAACACCAACGCGACCCGCGAGCACGCCGTAGCCGTCTAACCCTTCCCGGACCTCAGAGAAAACAATAGCTGCATGCCGAATCTGACATGCAGCTATTGTCGTTCCGTCTGTTGCCACAACACACAGTTAACTCTCGCCGTCCGCGCAGGACCGCAGACGCTACCGCTTTCCGAACACTTCACCCATCCGCCGAATCTGCGCGCCCACACCTCTGAGCTTTTCTTCTAGCCGCTCATACCCGCGATCCATGTGATACACCCGGTCGAGAATGCTCTCGCCGTCGGCCACCAGCGCCGCCAGAACCAGCGCCGCACTCGCCCGCAAATCCGAACACATCACCGCAGCCGACTGCAGCTTCGTCCCTCCGCGCACCGTAGCCGACCGCCCCTGCACCGAAATGTTCGCGCCCATCCGGCTCAGCTCGCCCACATGCATAAACCGATTCTCAAAGATATTCTCCGTCACAATTGACGTGCCTTCCGCCTGCGTCATCAGCGCCATATACTGCGCCTGCATATCGGTAGGGAAGCCCGGGTACTCTTCCGTAGTGATGTCGGCAGCCTTCAATCCGCCGCCCGAATGCACCCGCACATTCTCCTTGCCAATCTCCAGCTTCACCCCGCACTCTTCGAGCTTCGAAATCAACGCGCCCAGGTGTTCCGGATTGCAGCAATCCACATTCAGATCGCCGCCCGTAATCGCTCCCGCCATCAAATACGTTCCCGCCTCAATCCGATCCGGATTGATCCGATGCCGCGCCCCATGTAGCTTCGCCACACCATGAATCCGAATCGTAGAAGTCCCCGCGCCCTCAATCCGCGCGCCCATCGTATTCAGCAGCGCAGCAAGATCGGTCACCTCCGGCTCACGCGCGCAGTTCTCAAACAGCGACTCGCCCTCCGCCAGCGCCGCTGCCATCAACAAATCTTCCGTGCCCGTCACCGTAATTTTGTCGAACACAATATGCGCGCCCTTGAGCCGCTCCGCGCGAGCCTCCAGGTATCCATGCTCCTGCGTAATCGTCGCGCCCATCGCCTCCAGGCCCTTGATGTGCAGGTCGATCGGCCTACCCCCAATCGCGCACCCACCCGGCATCGCGACCCGCGCCATCCCCGTGCGCGCAATCAACGGACCCAGCACCAGCGAGCTCGCCCGCATGGTCTTCACAATCTCGTACTTCGCCACCGGATCGCTCAGCACCGCGCACTTAATCGACGTCCGATGCTGCGCGCGCCCATACCCCAGCTCCACCTCCGCGCCCATCGACTCCAGCAGCTTCCGCTCCGTCTCAATGTCCCGCACCTGCGGTATGTTCTCGAGGATCACCTCGTCCTCAGTCAGAATCGCAGCCGCCATGCACGGCAGCGCAGAGTTCTTCGCCCCCGAAATCTTAATCGTCCCAAGCAGGGGATTGCCCCCGCGAATAACAAACTTATCCATCCCACCAGTGTAGATGCGACCTCAGTGAGGAAAAGCCCGTGCCCACCGGGAGTATCCTCCCATGCACCGCTCTAACCCTTGACCCTCGCCCTACAGCTCCAGTCGCGAGTCCTCGATAGCCAGCCGCACATTCCCATCCGACTTCTGCAGTCGCCGCACGGCCTCCATCTTGTCCACGTTCGCCTTCAGCATCACCACCGCAATTGGGATCGACTTGCCCGCCGACTTAATCGTTCGAATCGCCGTCTCGCGGTCAATCCCGCACACCTTCATCAGCACCCGAATCCCGCGCTCCACCAACTTCGCGTTCTTCATGTGCACGTTCACCATCAGGTTGTCGTAAACGTAGCCAAGCCGCGTCATCGCCCCCGTGGTAATCATGTTCAGGATCATCTTCTGCGCGGTCGACGCCTTCATGCGCGTGGACCCCGAAACGATCTCCGGCCCCACCTCCGCCAGGATCGTAATGTCCACCACCTGCGACAGATCCGAATTCGCATTGCAGGTAATTGCAGCCGTCTTCGCTCCGCAAGCCCGCGCATACTCGGTCGCCCCAACCACATAAGGAGTCCGCCCGGAGGCCGAAACCCCAATCACAATATCCTTACGCGTAGGCCGCCGCCGGGCAATATCCCTCTGCCCCAGCTCCGGCGAATCCTCATTCACATCGCTGGCGCTGGCCAGCGCCTTCGGCCCACCCGCCATAATGTACTGCACCTGCTGCGGAGCCGTAGAGAACGTCGGCGGACACTCACTCGCGTCCAGCGCCGAGATTCGTCCCGATGACCCGGCACCCACGTAGATCAGCCGCCCGCCATCCCGCAGCGACCTCGCCACCGTATCAATCACCAGCGCAATCTCCGGCAGCGCCTTTTTGACGGCAGCCGCAATCTTCGCGTCTTCGTGATTAATAATCCGCGCAATTTCAATAGCGGATTTGGTATCGAGACCCTCGGATGCCTCGTTGGGTCGCTCTGTGGGGAGGTTTTCGAGATCGGAAACAGTCCGTGCAAACGGCTGTTCAATCGGAGATGAGGGCACGGTCAACGTTGACATGGCAAATAGGTCACCACCTTCATTCTACTGCATTGCGCTGTGCTGCGTCGCACGTCACGTATCATTCCGGCTTCCCCCCGGGTGCAAAACCCGTCCAAAATAGCCCATTCCAACTGGTACGAAACGGGCGACTTGCACAAAACGGGCACCCTCCCAGATCCGCGCCAGGGTCCCCGCGTATCATCTTGACGAGGATTCGTCCAAGAATGAGTACTAGCTACCCCGCCATCCGCCGCCTGCTCCCCGCCGCCGCACTGCTCGCCACCGCCCTCGCCGTCCCCGCCCAGCCCCCCACCCTCCAGCAGCGCCTCCAGCACCTCACCGCCGCGCGAGCCTCCGCCGGCCTCGGCCACACCGCCCTATACGCCATCAACCTCACCACCCACCAGGCCGTCGGCGTCGACCCTAACCTCCCCGTCCAGACCGCCTCCGTCATCAAGCTCGCCATCCTCTACCACGCCATGGTCGAGGTCCGTGAAGGCAAAGCCCGCTGGGACGAGCCCATCACCCTCCACCCCAACGAAGCCGTCAACGGCTCCGGCGTCCTCATGTTCCTCGACACCCCCGTCACCCTCACCCTCAAAGACGTCCTCACCATGATGGTCATCGTCAGCGACAACACCGCCACCAACCTCGCCATCGACCGCTTCGGTATTGACCCCGTCAATGCCCGCGTCCAGGCGCTCGGCCTCGAAAACACCCATCTCTACAAGAAGGTCATGGTCCCCGCAACCGGACCCATGCCCGCCGACCAACCCAAATTCGGCCTTGGCAAAACTACCCCGCGCGAGATGGCCTATCTCATGGAAGCCATCGGCCTCTGCCATCTACACCAGCAGGGAACCGCCACCACGCCCGGTGCCGCCGTCTTCGCGCCCACCGACGACCAGGATCGCGCCGTCTGCTCCGTAGCCCTCAACATGCTCAAGAATCAGTTCTACCGCGAGACCATCCCGCGCTATCTCGAGGCCGTCGACACCAGCGAGAACGGCACTGCCATCGCCAGCAAAACCGGCTCGCTCGACGCCGTCCGCAACGACGTCGCCATCGTCATGGGCAAATCCGGCCCCATGGTCCTCTCCATCTTCACCTACGACAACAAGGATCACGGCTGGACCGTCGACAACGAAGCCGAAGTCTTCCTCGCCAAGTTAGGCAAAGTCATCGTCGACACCTGGAGCCCCACCGGCCTCGACGGCAAAAACCTCATCCCCAGCCTCGGACTCCCCGACGCAACTACCATCCCCTCGCCGCTTGCACCTTAGTGCTGCCCCATTAACCGTGGGCGCCCCATCCGTATGTGTTCTTTGCGGACGGGTGGGACGATGGACCCCACGCCAAAGCCCACCGCTGCATACACAACCCCACCTGTTTCGTCTAATCTCATAGAAGGCGCTCCGCAGCGGCTCGCCGTGCTCAACACCGCCACCGAGGCTCACAAGAACTTGCCCGATCGTCAACAATCTTCCGCCCAGCAAGACCCCGACCAACCAGCGTCCCAGGCCGAGCCTGCTTCACCGCCCGACAATCTCCCGCCCGCGCCACAGTTCCGCTCCGGCGCAACCCTGCCTCCTCCGCCCCACCCCGAGCCCACTGGCTGGCGCTCCTGGTCGCGCGACATCCTCGCCTCCGTCGCCATCTCGCTCTTCATCATCCTCTTCCTCTACCAGCCCGTCCGCGTCGAAGGCACCAGCATGCTCCCGCGCCTGCAGGATCAGGATCGCCTCTTCATCAACAAGTTCGCCTATCGCTTCGAGTCCATCCACCGCGGCGACGTCGTCGTCTTCCTCTACCCCGGCGACCACACCAAGAGCTACATCAAGCGCGTCATCGCCCTCCCCGGCGACACCGTCCGCATCGACCACGGCACCGTCTACGTCAACGACCGCGTCATCCGCGAACCCTACGTCCCCAACCGCTTCCGCGACGAGCGCTCCGAGCCCGAACGCACCATCCCCGCCGGCGACTTCTGGGTCATGGGCGACCACCGCAACATCTCCAGCGACAGCCGCGACTTCGGCCCCGTCCCCCGCGCCCTCATCTACGGCAAAGCCGCCTTCGTCTACTGGCCCATGGACCAGACCGGCGTAGTCCACTAGCACCCACCAAATCATCAGCGAAGCCAGCTTCATTCACTCACCCGGATTTTCATCCGGGGCGAAGCCCTCGTTCTCCCGACACCACCACCAAAGAATTCGCTTGACCCCACTCACGTCTTCTCTCATGCTGTTAGCCATTCGAGGTGTGCTCCATCGTGACGCAGGACGACCGCTCTTCCTTCCTCCTTCCTTTTTCCATCCTTGGCCTCCTCCTCATGATCGGCATGATCGTAGGCGGCCTCCTACTAGGCACGAAGCTGCGCGACTTCAAGCGTGCAGACCGCTACGTCGAGGTCAAAGGCCTCGTAGAACGCACCGTAAAGTCCGACAGCGCCACCTGGCCGCTCAGCTTTAGCGAAGCCGGCGACAGCCTGCCCGAAACCTTCGCCGCAAGCGAAAAAGATAAAGCAGCCGTGCTCCAGTTTCTGAACGCTCAGGGCTTTGCCAACACCGCCATCACGCTCGGCAGCGTCTCCGTCACCGATCGTTCGTTGAACCAGTACAACAACAACACGCATGGACCTCGCTTCGTCGTCGAGCAGACCATCACCGTGCAAAGCAATGACGTAGACAAAGTCGCCGCGGCAAACGCAAAGACCTCCGACCTCATCCGGTCCGGCGTCGTCCTCCAGTCAGGACAGGGCCAGGGCTCAGGAGTGGTCTACAAGTTCAACGGCCTCAACGCCCTCAAACCCGACATGATCACCGAAGCCACCCGCAATGCTCGCGCGTCAGCCGACCGCTTCGCCGCGGACTCAGGCTCCCAGGTCGGCTCCATTCGCGATGCCAATCAGGGAGTCTTCTCGATATCCGCGGCCAACGCCGGATCGAGCACCGGCGAAGAAGGCGGCTACAACTCCGACCAGCAGGCCGAGGCCAGCATCATGAAGAAGGTCCGCGTCGTCTCGACCATCGACTATTACCTGGTCAACTAACGCAACTCACCCGTGCGCTCTCACCGTCCGCGCGCCCTACTCGTAGTGCACTATATTCGCGAACGTAGTCGGCACCAGGCTAGCCCCACCCACCAGCGCCCCATCAATCTCCGACTGCGCCATCAGCGGCCCGATATTCTCCGGCTTCACCGACCCCCCATACAGGATCCGCGTCCTCTCCGCCGTCTCCAGCCCGCAGCAATGCGCCAGCTCCTGCCGAATAATCCCATGCGCCTGGCAAGCCACATCCGGGCTCGCCGTCGACCCCGTCCCAATCGCCCAGATCGGCTCATACGCCACCACCAGCCGCCGCGCCTCACTCGCCGAAATATTCCTCAGCGCCGTCCGCACCTGCGTCCGCAGAACATCTGCTGTCTGCAAATCCTCGCGCTCGGCCAGCATCTCGCCAAAACAGACAATCGGCGTGATCCCATGATTGATCGCCGCCTTCAGCTTCAAATTCACGCGCTCGTACGTCTCGCTGAAATAAAGCCGCGGTTCCGAGTGCCCCAGCAGCACATGCCGGCACCCAATCGACACCAGCATCGTAGGCGACGTCTGGCCGGTATACGGACCCTCGTTCAGCCAATGCATGTTCTGCGCACCCGCCCGCACGTTCGTCCCAATCGCCGCCTCAATCACGTACGCCAGCGAACTCATCGTAGGGAACAGGAGAATCTCATCGCGCTCATGCCCCTCCACCAGGGGTAAAAACGCGTCCAGAAAGGCAAGCGATTCCTTCGGCGTCTTGTACATCTTCCAATTTCCTGCGATCACAGGCTTACGCATCCACACTCCTGGTACACGTGAAAAGAAAGTATGTGCGCGCTACCACGACTGGCAAATCACCTGAACGCCTATCGCACACTACTTCTCCGTCAGCGCCGCAACCCCCGGTAACGTCTTCCCCTCGAGGAACTCCAGGCTCGCACCACCACCTGTTGAGATGTGCGTAATCTTGTCCGCGACTCCAGAATTATGCAGCGCCGCCACCGAGTCGCCGCCACCCACAATCGTGATCGCGTCCTCGTTCTTCGCCAGCGCCTTCGCAATCGCGTTCGTCCCCTTCGCAAATCGCGGGAACTCCGCCACGCCCATCGGCCCATTCCAGATCACCGTCGCCGCCTCCGCAATCTCGTCTGAGAACAGCTTCACCGTCTCCGGCCCAATGTCCAGCGCCATCCAGTCAGCAGGGAAGGTCCCGTCCCCCGAGAACAACTGCGTCTTCGCATCCGCCGCAAACTTGTCAGCCAGGCAATGATCCACCGGCAGCAAAAACTTCACGCCCCGCTCCTCGGCCTTCTTCATCGCCGCCTTCGCCACGTCAATCTTGTCCACCTCCACCAGCGACTTCCCTGTAGTCTGCCCCTTCGCATTCAGAAACGTGTACGTCATCCCGCCGCCAATCAGCAGCGAGTCCACGCGATCCAGCAGCGCATTAATTACCTCAATCTTGTCTGACACCTTCGCCCCGCCGATGATCGCCACAAACGGCCGAAATGGCTCCGTCACCGCCTTGCCCAGGTACGTCAGCTCCTTCTCCATCAACAACCCGGCAGCCGACTGCTTTACGAAATGCGTGATCCCCTCCGTCGACGCATGCGCCCGATGCGCCGCGCCGAACGCATCATTCACATACACATCGCACAGCGACGCAAGCTGCTTCGCAAACTCCGGATCGTTCGCCTCTTCGCCCGCATGGAAGCGCAGATTTTCCAGCAGCAGCGTCTGTCCCGGCTCCAGATTATCTGCCATCTCTTCCGCCACCGGCCCCACGCAGTCCGGAGCGAACGCCACATTCTCATCCGCATCCAGCACGCCATCGAGCAGCGTCCGCAGCCGCGCCACCACCGGCTTCAGACTCATCGTGTCCACCTTCTTGCCCTTCGGCCGGCCCAGGTGCGCCGCAAGAATTACCTTCGCCTTGCGCCGCAGCGCATACTCAATCGTCGGTATCGTCTCGCGGATCCGCGTGTCATCGGTAATCGTGCCCTCTTTGGAGAGCGGCACATTGAAGTCCACGCGTATGAAGACACGCTTGCCTGTGAGATCGAGATCACGAATCGATAGCTTTGACATTGCCAGAAGGATAAATGAACCAAATGGTCTTGGATAGCAAACGGCCCCGCCCGATGTGCGAAGCCTTTGCACATCGAACAGGGCCGTATGTGGAAAACAGATCGCGCCTCCCGTCAGTGGAGGTTGTTCGCGATCGCCGCCGTCGTAATCATCCCAAGAGTTACCGCGAGAATGGCCCATGCCATCGGCCGGGCAAAGTTGAGGGTCAAAGGAAGTCCGCTCCTCTTTGCGACGAACAGCCGTGACTCATCCGGATTGAAATAGAAAACCAGAAGTTTCCAATGCTCAGGATTTCTGTCGATTCGCATAACTTCCTCCGCCTGGGCCTAGCGATACGTACGAGTTTACAACTTCACCGTCACAGCCTTCACCTCGGTGTAATTGTTCAACACCTCGGCGCCCATCTCGCGTCCCCACCCCGACTGCTTATACCCGCCAAACGGTAGCGCCGCGTCGAACACGTTATGACAGTTCACCCAAACGGTCCCCGCCTTAATCCGCCGAGCCATCTTGTGTGCCGCTGATATATCACGCGTCCACACACTCGCCGCCAGCCCATAGATCGTGTCATTCGCCTGCGCCGCGAGCCGGTCGAGATCGGCGTCCGTAGCAAAACTCTGCGCCACCACCACCGGCCCAAAGATCTCCTCGTCCACAACCTTCATCCCCGGCTTCACACCCGACATCACGGTAGGCTCCACGAAATACCCGCGCCCGCTATGCTCTTTTCCGCCGGCAACAAACCTCGCGCCCTGCTCGCGTCCGCTCTTCAAAAATCCATTCACGCGCGCAAACTGCTCATCGCTCACCAGCGGCCCCATCTGGGTCGAAGGATCCAGTCCCTCGCCTATCTTGATCTTCCCGGCAATGTCGCTCACGCCGCTCACCACGCGATCGAACACGCTCTCATGCGCAAACAAACGTGACCCAGCGCAGCAACACTGCCCCTGGTTGAAGAAGATCGCCGAAGCCGCGCCCGCAATCGCAGCATCCATGTCAGCGTCCGGAAAAATAATCGCCGGACTCTTCCCGCCCAGCTCCAGCGTAACCTTCTTCAGGTTCCCCGTAGCCGCCTTCGCAATCAGCTTGCCCACTTCGGTCGACCCGGTGAACGCAACCTTGTCCACCAGATCATGCGCCGCCAGCGGAGCCCCACAAGGTTCACCAAACCCAGTCAGCACATTCACCACGCCAGCAGGGAAGCCCGCCTCCTCAATCAATTGCGCCAGCCTCAACCCCGTCAGCGGAGTCTGCTCCGCCAGCTTCAGCACGACAGTACATCCCACCGCCAGCGCCGGTCCCAGCTTCCAGGCCGCCATCAGCAACGGAAAGTTCCACGGGATAATCTGCGCGACCACCCCAATCGGCTCTCGCATCGTGTAGCTCAGAAAATCATTGCCCGCCGAAAGCGGAATCGTAGACCCCAACGTCTTCGTAGCCCACCCCGACATATACCGGAACAGATCAACTGCCAGCGGCACATCCGCCACCCGTGCAATCGACACCGGCTTGCCATTATCCAGCGACTCCAGCTCCGCAAACTCCTCCGTATGCTGCTCCAGCAAATCCGCCAGCCGATACAACAGCTGCCCGCGCTTCGAAGGCGACATCGCGGGCCAAGCGCCCCCATCAAACGCCCTCCGCGCCGCCCGCACCGCGCGATCCACGTCGACAGCGTCGCCCTCAGGCACCTGGCAGATCTCTTCGCCGGTCGCGGGATTGAAAACCGGGAACGTCTTTCCCGCTGAAGCGTCCGTGAACTTTCCGTCGATATACATCTGGTGCTTGCTGGTTACAAAAGCCGAGGCAGCGGCGCCCAACCGGGCGTCGACGACAGGAGAAGTAGCAGTGGCCATGGGAGCGGCTCCTTGGAAAGCAGCCTCGCCGAATCGCCCCAGCGCCAGCCGCCGTTTTACGAACGCCAAAACTCTAGCACCGCCCACCAACCCCTGTCGTGAACCCTCCATAAATCCCCTACGCCTTCGCCCCTAATGGCCCATAACAACTTCTACTTGGACGCCACTCCCTCAACCCGCCGAAAGTAATACCAGAGCAACAACCGGAGTCAGAAGAATGTCACCGACCGCAACCGAACCCCTCCAGGAAATCCCAACGTCCACGACAACCCCGACCCACGCGCCCGCTCATCCCGCAGCCCACAAGCTCCTCGACAGCCGCACCCTCTTTCTCCTCGGCTTGCTCGTAGCCGGCAGCGGCATCGTCTCCCCGCCCGTCGCACTCGTCGGCGGCATCGCCTTCGGCTTTCTCGTCGAGCACCCTTTCCGCTCCGAATCCGCCAAGCTCTCCAAGCTCCTGCTCCAGGCCTCCGTCGTCGCCCTCGGCTTCGGCATGAACATCCAGCAGGTAGCCCACGCCGGCCGTTCCGGCTTCGCTTACACCGCCATCAGCATCACCACCGCCATGATCCTCGGCACCCTCCTCGGCAAGTTCCTCAAGGTCGGCGGCAAAGCCTCCTACCTCATCACCGCAGGCACCGCCATCTGCGGAGGCAGCGCCATCGCCGCCGTCGCCCCTATCACCAACGCCAACGAAGAAGAGATCTCCGTCTCCATGGGCACGGTCTTCCTCCTCAACTCCGTCGCCCTCCTGCTCTTTCCCCCCATCGGCCACCTCCTCCACCTATCGCAAAACCAGTTCGGCCTCTGGGCCGCGCTAGCCATCCACGACACCAGCTCCGTAGTAGGAGCCGCCGCAGCCTACGGCACCCAGGCCCTCGCCATCGGTACCACCGTAAAACTAGCTCGAGCCCTCTGGATCGTCCCCGTAAGCCTCATCACGGCCGCCTATATGGCGCGACTCTCCGCGCGTAACGGCCACGCCACACACCACCCCACCGCGAAAGTAAAGTTCCCGTGGTTCATCGCCTGGTTCTGCGCCGCAGCCGCGCTCGCCACCTACCTCCCGCGCCTCCACGGAACCTTCGCCGCCCTCAACCACCTCGGCAAAGCCGGCCTTACCGCCACCCTCTTCCTCATCGGCACCAGCCTCTCGAAGCAAACCCTCCGCCAGGTAGGCGTCCGCCCACTGGTGCAGGGAATCGTCCTCTGGATCATCGTAGGCACCGCATCGCTAGCCGCCATCTACTTCCACATCATCGGAATCTAAGTCCTTCCTGAACTCTCTCGAAGGGGCACGGCTTCAGCCGTGCCAAATCTCTCGCCGTTGGGTTGCGGCTTTAGCCGCGGAGGTAACCTTTCCGCGCGCGCCTCATCGCCACACTTATCGCCCCCGCCCCGTAGCCCGAGGCGCCAACCCCTCCGCCCGTTCCAGCACAAACCGCCGAAACGCCCCCACCACCCCAACCGGCTCCGGCCCCGCCACCGTAGCCACGGCGAACACCCTCCCCAACTCCAATCCCTTTACCCGCGCAATCCTCAGAGTCCCCAGCGCCAACTGCGCCCGCACCGCCCATCGCGACACGAAGGCCACGCCCAACCCAGCCTCCACAGCACTCAACAACCCCTCCGTAGAATCGAACGTCATCCGCACATGCATCTCCCGCACCTTTAACCCCGCGCGCTCAAACGCCTGCTCCACAATCTTTCGAGACCCCGACCCCAGCTCCCGCGTCACCACCGTCGCCCCCTGCAACTGCTCAAGAGTCACATCCTCATCCGCCCACTCATGACCCGCAGGCACCACGCACACCATGTGGTCTTCCATGAACGGATCCACCCGCACATCCTGCCGCATGGCCGGCCCCTCAATCAGCCCCACCTGCGCCCGATGCTCCATCAGCGCCTCCAGCACCCCCTGCGTATTCCCGCTCACCACCGCAATCTCCACGCGCGGGTTCTCCGCCAAAAACGACGCAATCAGTCGCGGCAACAGATACTGCCCAATCGTCTGCGAAGCCGCCACCGTCAACCCACCCGCATTCGAACTCGTAGTAGCCGCCACCGCCTGCACCGCTTCAGCCGCCAACTCCGCCAGCTGTTCGGCGAAGGGCAGTAGCGCTACCCCCGCCGCCGTCAGCGCAATTCGTCCCCCGGCCCGATCGAACAGCGCCACATCCAGCTCGGCCTCCAGCGCCTTCACCTGCTGCGTCACCGCCGGCTGCGTCAGCAGCAACTCCTCCGCTGCCACGCGAAAATTCAACCGCCGCGCCACGGTCCGAAACACCTTCAGCCGAAAGTTCTCCATCCACAAATCCTATTCCCACTCAAACCGGGTGCCCCACATCTCGCTTCTGAGATGTGGGCTTCCGCCACCCTCACCCCGCGATGACGGCCTCAGCCTCAATCTCCACCTTCCACTTCGGATGCAGCAGTGCCGCAACCACCATCGTAGCTGCCGGCCGAATCTCCCCAAACACCTCGCCATGCGCCCGCCCCACCTCTTCCCAATCCTCCACCCGCGCAAGAAACATCCGAGTCCGCACCACGTCCTCAAACGTAGCGCCCGCCTGCCGCAACGCCTTCTCGATCAGCCCCAGCACCACCCGCGTCTGCTCCGCGGCGCTCAACTCCTCCGCCCCCACCGGCCCCGTACCCGACACATGCACCACGTTCCCAATCCGCACCGCCCGCGAAAACCCAATCACCGGCTCATAAGGCGACGTCCCCGCAACATTCGTCCGTTTCATCGTTGCTCCTCAGCTTTCAACCTGGCTGCCTTAGCTTCTCTTAACTCCTCAACGTCAGCGAGGTCCCGCAAACGTCCCACCGCCAACTTATTTGTGACCAGGTGGTCGAAAGAGATATACCGGACAGGTAAGTCTTCACCGATCATCCCGGGTTCGCTCGACTCCCAGGCGCTAGGGAAATCAACCGCCTCAATCGTCTGCAAAATGTCAATGCGACTCGGTGGTACGCCAATCTGAAACACCGTTTCCGAATCTTGAAAATCGTTTGCTGACAGGCCCCTCAAAGGCGCTCCAAACTGTGCCAGCGCAGCAAACACGCGCTCGGCATTCTCAGGACTATCTTCGACAAACACGTCTAAATCCTTCGTTGCGCGAGGCTCCGCATAATAAGAGAACGCGTACCCCCCAACGACAAGGTACTTAACCCCGCGTGCGTTGAACTCGCGTAATCGATCTCGCTGATCCTTCTCCATTCGACCCAGCACCTTTCTGCCGGTAGAAGTCTCGATAGAGATCTCGGCTCAACTCCCAGGTCGCTTCAAATCTCTCAGCAGACGAGCGGCTCTGCCAGTAGCGGTACGTCTCCGCTCGCTGCAGCCCAAACTCCGTGACCTTGCGGATGCTCTTCTCCATAAGCCCTCCTCTTATTTTACGTGAATTCAACACCCTGCACCCGTCCCCGGTGCGTTACCCAACCGACACCTTCATCCCACCTGCGGTATCATCTCCAGAACCCCGAGGTCTTCACCGCATGTGCTTCTCCGCAACCGCGAACTTTGTCGGCAGTGGCGTCCTCGCCACGGTAGGCGTAGTCACATTAACCAAGGTCAAGCATCGTCGCGAGCTCCTCTTCGCCTCACTCCCCACCCTCTTCGCCATCCACCAGTTCATCGAGGGCTTCGTCTGGCTGGGCCTCGACGGCTACGTCTCTCCCACCGTCGAGCGCAACATGGGAGCCGCCTTCATGCTCTACGCGCAGGGCCTTCTCCCGTTCCTCATCCCGCTCAGCGTCATCCTCTTCGAAGCCACCGCCAAGAACCGCCGCCGCATGTGGCCCTTCCTCGCCATCGGCACCGGAACCACCCTCTACATGCTCTGGGCCCTCATCGCCTACCCCACCCAGATCTCGGTCAAGGGCAACAGCATCGTCTACATCAACGACGCGACCAATAACACCACCCTCGCCATCCTCTACGTCATCGCCACCTGCGGCTCGCTCTTCTTCTCCAAGGTCAAGGATATGGTCCTCTTCGGCGCCGCCAACCTCATCATCCTGCTCACCGTCATGGCCGTAAAGCGCTACGCCTTCACCAGCCTCTGGTGCGCCTACGCCGCCGTAGCCAGCATCATCATCCTCGCCTACTTCTGGAAGTCCGCCGGCATCCGCCCCTTCAAATACGTCGACGCTATCTAAGAAGAGTTCCCTATACGAGGAGTCAATCTTTCCCTGCAGCCCGTTGTCGATTCCGGATCGCATCCACATCCGCCAGATCCTGCGGCCGGCCTGATGCGAGCTTGTTCGTGATCAAGTCGTCCGCAGAGATGTAAGGCGCAGGAACCTCGTCGTCGATCATGATAGGAATGCTGTTTGCATGAACAGTCGCGAAGTCGACCCCATCGATCTTCTGGATCACCTCAAAGCAGATCGGCGGCACACCGAAACGACCCACGGTCTTCCCGTCGGCGAAGTCTGCAACCGTGAATTTCTCGAGCGGCGCGCCAAATTCAGCAAGCGCCTTATAGGTCACCGTGGCGTTTTCAGGACTTGACTCGATCAATACATCGAGGTCCTTTGTCATGCGCGGCTGACCGTGAACAAAGACAGCATATCCGCCGATGACGACGTATCTAACGTGGTTCGCGTTGAAGGCGGACAGCAACTGTTTTAAGTTTTCGTCCATCGGCGGAGCAGCCATACGCACGATACCCCTCTACGCTCATCTGATGGCCGGCAGCAATTCGCTCACTTGGCGAAACGCTGGCCCAGTAGCGGTATTCCTCGTCCTTAACGTCCTGAAAAGACTCGAATTTTTGCCCGACCATCTGCATAACCATGGCTATATTCTATCAAGTCGTGACTGCAAACGCCGTAGAAGGGAACTCGCTTCGTCACGTGATGCACCTATCCTAGTCTCAAACTCCGGGAGGTCAAAGCCGTGCAGCACTTCGTTCAAGGCATTCTGTAACAAACGAAGATCAGCGTTACTGAGTTCTACCTCAACAACGCCGTCGTCGCTGCGATCAGACATCGTTACAGCCCCTTCTTCACCAAAAACAAAATCAGATCCTTCACCCGGCTCGAATACCCCCACTCATTGTCGTACCAGCTAATCACCTTGCCGGTATTCCCAATCACCTTCGTCAGCTTCGAGTCCACAATGCTCGACAGCGAGTTCCCGCGGAAGTCCGTCGATACCAGCTCCTCTTCGGTGTACCCAAGAATCCCCTTCAGCGGACCCTCGCTCGCAGCCTTCAGCGCCGCATTCACGCTCTTCGCATCAATCGGCTTCTCCGCGACGAACGTCAAATCCACCACCGACACATTCGGCGTAGGCACACGAATCGCAAACCCATCCAGCTTGCCATCCATCGCCGGAATCACCAGCTTCAGTGCCTTCGCCGCGCCCGTCGAGCTCGGAATCATGCTCAGCGCCGCCGCACGAGCCCGCCGCAAATCCTTGTGCGGCGTATCCAGAATCACCTGGTCGTTCGTGTAGCTGTGAATCGTCGTCATAATCCCCGACGCAATCCCGAACGTGTCATTCAACACCTTCACCACCGGCGCCAGGCAATTCGTCGTGCAGCTCGCATTCGAAATCACGTTGTGCTTCGAAGCGTCATATTTGTCGTCATTCACGCCCAGCACAATCGTCAGGTCCTCATGCGTAGCCGGCGCAGAAATAATCACCTTCTTCACCGTCGACCCCAGATGCGCCTTCGCCTTCTCCGCATCCGTAAAGAACCCAGTCGACTCCACCACAATCTCCGCGCCCACCGAAGCCCAGTCCAGCTTCGCCGGATCGCGCTCTGCAAATACCTTAATCGCCTTCCCATCCACCACAATCGAGTCGTCCGTAGCCGTAATCGTGTGGTGCAGATTCCCCAAAATCGAGTCGTATTTCAGCAGGTGGGCCAGCGTCGCCGGCGTCGTCAAATCATTGACCGCCACAAACTCAATGTCCGGGTTTCCCAATGCGGTACGAAATACGTTGCGCCCGATCCGTCCAAAGCCATTAATCCCTACTTTGACTGCCATGATTCCTCTTTTCTCTCGATTACCCTGAGGCTACCAAAGCCCTCCGGCCACCGCAAACCCATTACCGAACACCGAACGGCCATCCCTCCGGGTGCCCCACATCTCGCTTCTGAGATGTAGGTTCTGACAAACCACTCCCCGAAACCCAACACTTCTGCACCATGTTTGTGGCAGAGCAGACCCTTGTGTTACAAACCAGCTATGCGCGATTGGTTGCGCGACACACTCATGAGAAGACGTTCGAAACGTGGTCCGAACGAGTCGGAGTCCACGGGCAAGATTGGGCAGGAGATACCTGCGAACCAACCCGCACCCTTGCGGCCCTCGTATCCCGAGCCCCTCCCGGCAGCCCCAGCCGAGGCCAAAGCACCCCCGCCGCCCGCTGCCCCAACCCCCGCGCCCGAACCCGTAGCACACACCCCAGCCGAGCCCGCGTCTGAGCCACAGGTGGATCTCCAAGCCGAGCCCAAGCTCGTCCACGAAACCCAGCCCGAGTCCCTCGCCACGCCTCCCGCCGGCCCCGAAGCCGTGCCCAACAAATCCCCGCGCGGTTACGTCGTCCTCACCATCGGCCTCCCCGGCTCCGGCAAAACCACCTGGTACAAGCGCCGCGGCGTCACCCCGCTCTCCTCGGACATGCTCCGCAACATCCTCTTCGACGACATCACCGAGCAGCGCTACCAGGGCCTCGTCTTCAGCACTCTCCGCAGCCTCCTCCGCGCGCGCCTCATTGCCAAGATGCCCTGGAACTACGTCGACGCAACCAACCTAAGCCCCCACGAGCGCCGCCAGTGGATCAAGATGGCGAAGTCCTTCGGCTACGAAGTCCAGGCCGTCTTCTTCGACGTCCCCCTCGCCGTCTGCCTCGACCGCAACTCCAAGCGCGACCGCCAGGTCACCGACGAAGTCATGCATAAGATGGCCGAACGCCTCCGCCCCCCAGCCTTCAAAGAAGGCTTCGACAAGATCACAGTAGTCCGCGTAAAAGGCGCAGCCCCCACCGCGGATCCCGATGCAACTTCGGCCGCCGATCCCGAAGCCAGCACCGAAACCGCCCCCGAGGCCGCCGTCGAAGGTTAATCGTTCATCGGAGCTGGCATGCCCACTCAAGGCGTCGAGTTCGAAAACCTCAACGTCACCGTAGCAGGGAACCGCCAGCTCCTCCACGACATCAACCTGCGCATCGAACCCAACACCACCACCGCCTTCCTCGGCCGCAGCGGCTCCGGCAAAACCACCCTCCTCCGCACCGTCAACGCCCTCGTCCGCCCCACCTCCGGCCGCGTCCTCATCGGCGACCACGACGTCGCCACCCTCAACCCCATCACGCTCCGCCGCTCCATCGGCTACGTCATCCAGGACACCGGCCTCTTCCCCCGGATGACCATCGCCCGCAACATCGGCATGACCCTCGAACTCGAGGGCCGGCCTCAATCCTTCATCAGGCACCGCGCCGCCGTCATGCTCCACCACGTCGGCCTCTCCGAAGACCTCCTCCACCGCTACCCCTGGCAACTCAGCGGAGGTCAACGCCAGCGCGTCGGCCTCGCCCGCGCCATCGCCAACGAGCCCTCCATCCTCCTCATGGACGAGCCCTTCGGCGCACTCGACCCCCTCACCCGCTCCGAGATGCAGACCATGCTCCGCGACCTCCTCATCAAGGTCGAAGGCACCACCATCATCATCACCCACGACTTGGAAGAAGCTCTCTATCTGGCTGACCGCGTGATCTTTATAGACGAGGGCCGTATCGTAGCCGACCTCCCCTTCAACGAAGTCCGAACCTCCGAAAACCCCGACGTCGTAGCCTACATCGCCGCCACCCACCGCATCCCCGTCACCCCCCTCACGCTCATCCCCACCACCCATACCCCCGCGACCCACACCGCAGACGCCCCCGCGCATTCTGTCACCCCGACCCCCACCCTCGACCACGACCCTCCCGACCCCGAGTCGTCAGAATCACCCTCCCCCGACACACCCAACAAACCCAGGCAAAACTGGTGGGAGATCTGATGACCAGCTTCCTCCAGCAATACGGCTCCCAGATCGCCCGCCTGACCTTCGAGCACATCTGGCTGACCGTCTCCGCTATGCTCTTCGCCACAGCCATCGCCCTCCCGCTCGGCATCTTCCTCACCCGCCACGAAGCCTTCGCCCGCCCCATCCTCGGCATCGCCAACATCATCCAGACCATCCCCAGTCTCGCCCTCTTCGGCCTGCTGCTCCCCGTCCCATTCCTCGGCGACCGCGCCGCCCGCCTGGCCATCGTCGCGCTCACCGGCTACGCGCTTCTTCCCATCCTGCGCAACACCTACACCGGCATCCGCTCCGTCGACCCCGCACTCATCGACGTAGCCAACGCCCTCGGCATGACCGACCGCCAGCGCCTCACCAAGCTCGAGCTCCCCATGTCCGCAAGCGTGATCCTCGCCGGCCTCCGCACGGCCACGGTCACCTGCGTAGGCGTAGCCACCATCGCAGCAGCCATCGGCGCCGGCGGCTTAGGCGAACTCATCTTCCGCGGCGTAGCCTCCGTAGACAACTCGCTGGTCTTAGCCGGAGCCATCCCCGCCGCCCTCCTGGCCCTCATCGCCGACGGCGCGTTAGGCCTGATAGAAAAACGCCTCCAGGTCCGCCACCGATGAAGCGCGTTCTCCCAGGAAGAATCTGTCATCCTGAGCGAAGGTTGGCACGCAACTGTGCCAACCGCAGCCGAAGGACCCGCCAGACCCTCAGCCCCGCCACGCCCGCTCGCACCTTCAAGCGAACACTCCAAACCTTGCTCTTCGCGACCCTCCTCACCCTCACCGCCTGCGCCCCACCCCGCTCCTCCCACATCGTCATCGGCGCTAAAAACTTCACCGAGCAAGTCATCCTCGGCGAGCTCCTCGCCCAGGAAATCGAAGCCTCCGGCGGCGGCCCAGTCGAGCGCCGCTTCTGGCTCGCCGGCTCCTACCTCTGCCAGCAAGCCCTCATCTCCGGCCGCATCGACGCCTACGTCGAGTACACCGGCACCGCTCTCACCGCCATCCTCAAGCAGCCCGTCCAGCGCGACCCCACCCTCGTCAACGCCACCATCACCGCACTCTACGACCAGCTCTACCAGGTCCGCGTCTTCCCCAGCCTCGGCTTCCAGAACACCTTTGCCATGGTCATTCGAGGCGACGACGCCCGACGCCTCCACCTCCGCAATATCTCCGACATCGCCCCCTACGCCCCCAACTGGCAGCTAGGCGTAGGCTACGAATTCGCCGAGCGCCCCGACGGCCTCCGCGGCCTCTCCGCCGCCTACCACCTCCACTTCAACGGCTCTCCCCGCACCATGGAGCTAGGCCTCCTCTACCGCGCCCTCACCGCCCACCAGGTCGACATCGTAGCCGGCAACTCCACCGACGGCGCCATCCAGGCCTTCGACTTCACCGCCCTCAACGACAACCTCCACTACTTTCCCCCCTACGACGCCGTCCCCCTCGTCCGCGAAGACAGCCTCCAGCGCTGGCCCCAGATAGCCATAGCCCTCAACCGCCTAGCCGGCAAAGTAACCGCCGACGACATGCGCGCCATGAATCTCGCAGTCGACGCCCAGCATCAAGACCCTGCAGACGTAGTCCGCAAATTTCGCGCCAGCAAAGGACTCTAATGCAAACCCCACAACCCACCGCCCCCGAGCCCTGGCTCCGCGGCACCCTCACCGACATCGATCCCATCCGCCGCCAGGTCCTCCACGCCCTCGAGCTCTCCGCCGAAGACGCCGCCCAATGGCTCGACCCCCTCACCGACACCCAGCTCCTCGCGCGCCCCCATAACCTCGCGCCCATCGCCTTCCACCTGCGCCACATCGCCCGCTCGCTTGACCGCCTGCTCACCTACGCAGAAGGGAACCAGCTCTCGCCCGACCAACTAGCCGCCCTCATGACCGAGCTCGACTTCAACGACAACAACCCCACCCACGCCGCCGCAGCCCGCGCCGAATTCCGCGCCGCACTCGCCACCTCCGAAGCCCGCATCCGCGCCATCGACCCCACCACCTTCACCACCCCCCGCGGCGTAGGCCGCAAGCAACTCCCCACCAACGTAGGCGCCCTCTTAGTCCACTGCGCCGACCACACCCAGCGCCACACCGGCCAATTCGTCACCACCGCAAAAGTCATCGCCGCTCTGTAGCCACCCACGCGGGTAGCCCGCATCGAAAACCCAAGGGAGCAAGAACTGGAATGAGCGGACCAATCACGAACGCGCTCTACGTGCTCGCCATGGTCATCGTGATCATCGGCCTGGATCTCGCGTTCTTCAAGAATCGCTTCTGGGCGCGCCTGATCCTCAACGTGGGAATCGTCCTGGCATTCGCGATGGTTTTCCTGATCTTCCTGCACCACCCATAGCCCTGCGACAGCCCCCAGCCCTCCCCGCTCGACCGGGTGCCCCATTCATGACAGCCTCATGTCATGAGTGGGAAATCGCAACAGCCGGGTGCCCCATTCATGACGGCCTCATGTCATGAGTGGGAAATCGCAACAGCCTACAACTCCGCCGGCTTCTCCCACTCCGCGAACACAAACTCCTCCAACCCCTTCCGCGTCCGTGGAGCCTTCTCCATCGCCTGGTACGACTCCGGCAGCGCATCCGGATCTCCCAAATATCCCAGCGCCCACGCCGCACCCACCTCAAACTCCTCGGGAATATTGAAGTTCGTTCGCGCGCGAACCTTGTCCACCCCGCCCATGCCATGTGTATGCAACCCCAGCGCAGTCGCCTGCAAACTCATCGTCGCCGACGCAGCACCCGTATCATGCAACCCATACGGGTTCGGACTCTCATTCTTGGTGAACGTCTTCCTAGCCACAGACAGCATCAGCACCGGAGCCGTGGCCGCCCACGTCTTGTTGAAATCCACCAGCGCATCCAGGATCTTCGCGTACGTCGCGTCGCCCTTCTTGCCCACCAGGAACCGCCAGGGCTGTTCATTGTTACTCGACGCCGCCCACGAAGCCGCCTTAAAGATCTTCACCAGGTCCGAACTAGGCACCGGCTTGTCAGCATACGACCGCGGGCTCCAGCGCTTCAGAATAATATCCAGAACCCCACTCTCTGCAGGCCCCGCCTTCACATCTTCCAGATCATCAATCGGCATAGTCTCTCCTGTCCCGTTGGATGCAAACGGAAGATGCGAGATTCGAGAGGCTGACATGCGAGCCTCGAATCTCACATCTCCAAATCTCGAATCTGTTTCTACCCCACCAAATGCCCCATCTTGTCTCGCTTCGTCTCAAGATACTTCTCAAACGTAGGCTCCGCAGGAATCGTTGCCGGCACGCGCTCCACCACGCGAATCCCCGCATCCTCCATCGCCTGAACCTTCTCTGGATTATTCGTAATCAGCCGCACCGCCGGAATATTCAACGCCTTCAGAATCTCCGCCGGCAGCTCAAACTCCCGATAGTCCGCCCGAAACCCCAGCTCCAGGTTCGCCTCAATCGTGTCGCGCCCCTTGTCCTGCAACTCATACGCGCGCAGCTTGGCCATCAGACCGATCCCGCGACCCTCCTGCTCCTCATACAGCAGAATCCCCATGCCTTCTTTCGCAATCATGCCCAGCGCCAGGTGCAACTGGTCATGACAATCGCAGCGCAGCGAGTGAAACACATCCCCGGTCAAACACATCGAGTGAATCCTCACCAGCGGAGGCGCCGCCGACAGATCCCCCATGGTCAACGCAACGGCATTATCCACGCGCTTCAACGACGCCGACCCCGGCTCCGTCACACCCTCAAACCCAAGAATGCGAAAATGTCCCCACCGAGTAGGGAAGTCTGCTCCGGCCACCTTGCGAACGCTGCTATACGGCATACCCCATTATAGATTCCCAACCCCCACCAACGATTCATCGCCACCCAGCCCCGCAAACATCCCCCACCCGCGTCTATCATTACGAACGCGTTCCACCGAGACCCAACGACGAACGCAAAGGAGGCCAGCGATTGCGCACTCACGGCTACTTCGCCACGTTCCTGCTTCTGATCTCACCCTCCATTGCTCGACCCCAGTCCTTCAGCCACATCGTAATCACGCCCTCAACCACAACCGACGCGCGCGAGAGCCGTCTGCAAATTCTCCCCAGCGGCGACCTCATTGCCCACGCCATCCTCGTCCACGATCTCCTCAGCCTGGCCTACGGAGTCCCCGAAAATCCCTCGCCCAGACTTTCCTCTCTACCCCTGTGGGCCAGCCGCCAACGCTTCGACATCCAGGCCAACGTTCCCGCCTCCCTGCACCTCGACTCCAAAGACCTCGCAACCCAAAACCAAATCATCTCGCAGCTACTCCGCAACCTCCTGCAGAATCGCTTTGGTCTCGTCCTCAGCGTTAAGACCGAACGCATGCCGGTCTACGCTCTAGCCGTGATCCCAGGAAGTCCAAAGCTCAAACAAGCCGCCCTCTCCCCCAGCGACTGCATATTCGACACCGCCCCCGAAGGCTGCCACACCTTCGCCATCGGCTTCGCCCATCCCCTGAATGCCAATGCAGTGGGCATATCCGACCTGGCCCGCTATCTCGAGAATTGGACAGACCTCCCCGTCGTAAACACCACCACACTCACCGGATTGTTCACCCTCCACTCACCCGGCTGGAAGCCGATGACGCTCCCGCCCCCACCACCCGGCGCCACAACGACAGGATCGGAGTTCGCCAACCTCCCATCCCTCTCCACCGTTCTAGCTGGCCTCGGCCTCCAACTCCTCCACCAGGAAGCAAGCCTGCCCCTGTACACAGTCGAGAGCATCCACCAGCCCAGCGCGAACGAAAGAATCCCACCCGCATGATCAGCGCCATACAATCTCGCAAAGCCGCCACCGTCGCCACCCCGAGGTCCTGAATGCTTCTGCTCTACAAAGCCTTCTTCCCGATCGTCTGGACAGTCTTTTTCATCTACTGGCGGATCAGGGCCGTCCACACCAAGACCACGCAGCGCATCGAGCCGCTCGCCTCGCGCATCCTCCGCTCCGTCATCGCGCTCATCGGCGTCGCCCTCCTCCTCATCTCGCCAAAGTACGTCCCATCGACCTGGCTCTACCATCAGCTCTGGCCAGTCGGCTTCTGGATCTTCTGGTCAGGAGCCGCCCTCACCCTCGCCGGCCTCCTGTTCGCCGTCTGGGCCCGCCAGTACCTCGGCCGCAACTGGAGCAGCTCGGTCACCATCAAGCAAGGCCACGAGCTCATCACCACCGGCCCCTACTCCGTAGTCCGCCACCCCATCTACACCGGAATCCTCATCGGCTTCCTGGGCATGGCCATCGCCATCGCCCAGCCGCGCGCCTTCATCACGCTCGCCCTCTTCTTCCTCGCCTTCTGGCTCAAGCTCCGCATCGAGGAACAATTCATGCGCTCCCAGTTCGGCGAAACCTACACCGCCTACGCCCGCCGCACCGCCGCCCTCGTGCCGTTCCTCTTCTAACCGCCGCCCAAGGAGTTCGTCGGTTCTGCATGCGAAACAAGAATCTAAGACGAAAGGCCGCCACAACTAAGAACTAACAACTAACAACGCCTCCACTCCCAACCGAGTAATCTAGAACCGTGCATGCAGCCGACCCCAAACTCATCTGGATCACGCTCCTCGTCGAGCTGGGCGTAGCCGCGGCCGTAGCCAGCTCGCTTGCGCGCTCCGCCTCCTTCAAGCGCCTGCTCCTGCTCAAGCACCGCAACACTCGCGAAACCCTCCACCTGCTCGCCTGGATCTGCATCCCTCTCATGCTAGGCGTGCTCGTCCGCGTCAAGGTCAGCAACTTCCTCGCAGCCGACATCTCCTTCGAGGCCATCGCCATCCTCGGCCTCCTCCTCGGCCCCTGGCCCGCCATGGTCGGTGGCGCCGCCCTCTCCATTCCCGCCGTCGGCCACCACGAGTACTTCGCACTCCCCGTCAACCTCATCGTCGCCGCCATCTTCGGAGCCTACCGCCGCGTCGCCGGCGAAGAAAACATCTGGTCTTTCTCCCCACTCATCGACCTCAGCCTCTACCGCTGGATTCGCCGCACCGTCACCTGGCCCTTCCTCGACCGCCAGATGTTTCTCCTCGTCCTCATCATGGCGACCCAGTTCGCCACCAGCCTCCTCTCGCACTTCTACCCGCATCGCTACTTCGAGCTCTACTCCAGCTCCTGGTTCATGGAGCTCGCCATCTGCTCCTGCGCCCCCGTCGTCGTCGGCATCCCGCTAAAAATCTGGAACGCCGTTCGCATCGAGCACAAGCTTGAAGAGCAGTCCCGCCTCCTCCTCGAAGCCCGCCTCGACGCCCTCCAGCGCCAGATCAACCCGCACTTCCTCTTCAACACCCTCAACTCCATCGCCTCGCTCATCCGCTCCAAGCCTGACCTCGCCCGCGAGATGATCGTCAAGCTCTCCCACATCCTTCGCGTCCTCCTCCGCGATCGCGACGCCTTCGTCCCCCTCCGCGAAGAGCTCGACTTCACCGACGACTATCTCGATATCGAAGTCGTTCGCTTCGGCGAAAAACTTCGCGTCGTAAAAGAAATCTCTCCCGACACCCTCGACATCATCGTCCCCTCGATGCTCCTCCAGCCCCTCATCGAAAATTCCATCAAGCACGGCCTCGAGCCCCGCATCTCCGGCGGCACCATCACCCTCCGCTCCCGCATCGCCGACGAGCGCCTTCTCCTCGAGATCGAAGACGACGGCGTCGGCATCGAACCCGGCGGCCCCACCACCCATCCCGACAGCGGCATCGTCCGAGAAGGCTCCGGCATCGGCATGCGCAACGTCCGCGAACGCATCCACGTCCTCTACGGCGACGAAGCCCACGTCGACATCGTCAGCCGCCCCGGCCGCGGTACCCGCGTCTCCCTCCGCATGCCCCTCGCCACCCGCGAAGAAGGCGACGAACTCCTCACCCTCCTCTCCGAAACTGTGCGGCAATCGCTCAACGCCGTCGAGGTCCAACGCCAGCGCTTTGCTAAAATGAGGCCGGTGGGACGCCGCAATGACTGACTTTATCTCCACAATCTCCGGCGCCTCCGGCCACCCCATCGCCGTCGATCGCCGACCCTCCCTCAACGACCGTCTCCAACACCGCATCTCGAACTCAACGAGCCGCAACCGCCGCTCCAAGCAAGCAAGACAGAGGAACGAAATGACCGAAATTGTCGCCATCCACGCCCGTGAAATTCTCGATAGCCGCGGTAACCCCACCGTAGAAGCCGACGTCATCCTCTCCGACGGCATCCGCGGCCGCGCAGCTGTCCCCTCCGGCGCCTCCACCGGCGAGCACGAGGCCGTCGAGCTCCGCGATGACGACAAGTCCCACTACCTCGGCAAAGGCGTCCTCAAGGCCGTCGACAATATCGAGTCCGTTCTCGCTCCCGAACTCACCGGCATGGACGCCAGTAACCAGAAACTAATCGACGCCACCATGATCGCCATCGATGGCACCGACAACAAGGGTAACCTCGGCGCGAATGCGATCCTGGCAGTCTCCATGGCCTGCGCCCGCGCCTCCGCAGAAGCCCTCGGCCTCCCCCTCTACCGCTACCTCGGCGGCGTCAACGCCTGCACCCTCCCCACCCCCATGATGAACATCCTCAACGGGGGCGCCCACGCAGACAACAACGTCGACTTCCAGGAGTTCATGGTCATGCCCGTCGGCGCCGAAACCTTCGCCGACGCCCTCCGCTGGGGCGCCGAAGTCTTCCACACTCTCAAAGGCGTGCTCAAGAAGAAGGGCTACAACACCGCCGTAGGCGACGAAGGCGGATTCGCGCCCTCCCTCAAATCCAACACCGAAGCCATCGACGTCATCCTCGAAGCCATCACTCTGGCCGGCTACAAACCCGGCGAAGACATCGCCATCGCCCTCGACCCCGCCGCCTCCGAGTTCTTCAACAAGCAGTCCAACACGTACGTCTTCAAGAAATCCGACAAGTCCGAAAAAACCTCCGAACAGATGTCCGACTTCTGGGCCGACTGGGTCCGCCAATACCCCATCATCTCCCTCGAAGATGGCCTCGACGAAAACGACTGGACCGGTTGGAAGTACCTCACCGACAAGCTGGGCGACAAGCTTCAGCTCGTAGGCGACGACCTCTTCGTCACCAACACCGAGATCCTCCAGCGCGGCATTAAAGAGGGAATCGCCAACTCTATCCTCATCAAGCTCAACCAGATCGGCTCCGTCTCCGAAACCCTCGACGCCATCGAGCTGGCCCGTCGCAGCGGCTACACTGCCGTTATCTCCCACCGCTCCGGCGAAACCGAAGACACCTTCATCGCCGACCTCGCCGTAGCCACCAACGCCGGCCAGATCAAGACCGGCTCCGCCTCCCGCACCGACCGCATCGCCAAATACAACCAGCTCCTCCGCATCGAAGAAGAGCTAGGCCAAACCGCCCGCTACCTCGGCCGCGCCACCATCAACCGCGCCAGCTGACCATCTCGAGCCTTCGATCTTCGCTAGACCGCGCTTGTGCTCGTTGACTTGGACGAACGCAAGATGTCAAGAACGAAACTCTTCAAGGGGTGACAATTGGATAGCTATCTTAAGCGGGAGAGGGTCTTCGTCGGCACCTTTGTGTCGGTGCTTTCGTTCGTGATCGCCCGCTCGCTTCGTCATAACTGGCTCTTGATGTGCAGCAACCATTGCTCCGTGAATCTGAATCCGCCACCGGTAACCACTGCTCCCGAGGCCTATCGGGTCGCCATTCCCACAGCCGAACGGTTCATCAATATCATCTTTCACATCAAAGACGGAACGTTGGCTGGCGCCGCCATCGATTTTGTCACCGGCTTCCTGGCCCTGTTTCTTCTCTACCTGGTTGTCGTGGACGGCCTGCCACTCACCAGGGAGGGCATCGGGGTGAGGGTCGCGGCCGTGGGAATCTTTCTCGCGTTCCTCCAGTTTCCCATCAGCTTCATCTATTTCCTGCAACGCCCGGGCACGCTGCCAGCGGCCTTCTTCCTCGCAGTTGCTGTCTACTCCCTGATCAAGGCAAAAACAAACGGCTGGTGGATCGTCCTTTTACTTTTCGCCACTGCCATCCAGGCGTTCTCCAGGGCCGACGTTCCCTTCATCTTCGGCCTTGCCCTCATGATCCTGAGTTGTTGCGGCAACCTGTTGGAAGACTTCGGCCCGCGCCGCTTCAACCTCATGCTCGGTACTGGAGTTACTCTGATTGCGGGAGCCGTTCAGTTCTACCTGCAGTTTGTCCGGTTTCCTCATCTCCCCTATTCCACTGGAACTCCCATCGTCATCCAGTACAACTTCAAGTGGAACATCCTGAATGTATTTCTGCTTGCCATCCTCCCGTTCCTGTTGCTTATCATTCCCGCAGTGAAGCAGCGCATGCGTTTGAGTTCGGTTGAAGTCATGGCAATCGGCGCCGCACTCCTTTATCTGCCTCTCCTGTTCACCGTGGCCATTGTTTCGGAAGTCAGAATCTTTGTCCCGTTCCTCTTGACGCTCTGTATGGTTGCCGCCAGGGTATCGGCGTCGTACCTTGTACCTGGGACTGGCGCAACAAATCCGCGCTCTCTATCCGAACCCCGGTAGAATCCCCTCAACCATGAACCGCCGCCTACTCAGCCACGTCCTCCTCCTCGGCCTGATCGGCGGCATCCTCATCGCCGTCCTCCGCTACTCCGAATACCAGTTCCTCGTCATCCAGCACTCCTTCGAAATCTACGCCGCCATCGTCGCGATCCTCTTCGCGGCCTTCGGCATCTGGCTGGGCATCAAGCTCACCAGGCCCCGCGAGAAAATCATCCTCCGCGAAATCCGCCTCCCCGCCGAGCCCGCCCCCAGGCCGGAACCCTCCACCCCCTTCACCCTCAACCAGCCCCAGCTCGACGCCCTGGGCATCACCCCGCGCGAACTCGAAATCCTCTCCCTCATCGCCCAGGGCCTCAGCAACCGCGAGATCGCCACCCGCCTCTTCGTCTCCCAGAACACCGTCAAAACCCACTGCAGCCGCACCTTCGACAAGCTGGGCGCCCGCCGCCGCACCCAGGCCGTCCAGCTAGGCAAGCAGCTCGGTATCCTGCCTTGAAGCCGCCCACCCTAAGCTCCTACGGCTTATAGATCAGCCCAATCGCCGCCCCCACCACCACCCACTGAATGAAGTAGCAAATCCCCTGGTACACCGTCAGCCTGAACCCAATATTCAAATTCACGTAGTTATGAATGACGAACGTGCCCACCGAAAATATCCCGATCAGCACGCCCAGGCATAACCCCGCAACGATGCCCCCGCCCGCAGGATAGATCCTTGCGTACAACACCGCGACAACCGCTATGCTCATCAGGATCCCGACCATCCCGAACGGCATCACCTTCATCATGCTGTCCTTGGACCGGTACACCCCCGGATACTTCTCGAACTCAGTCTTCATGGCGGGCAGGGCAGCAAACAGGCCGAAGCCGAACGCGAAGTAAGCAACGGTGGCGACCACAAACGCGAGAACGACGTGGGTGTAGTTCACAAGCATTCCTTTCGCAACGGAATCTGATTCGGGGAAGCAGTCCTACCCTACCAGCGAAATTCCTCCAAAACCATCACCCCAAAGCATGATTTCCGCCGCCTCACGCTAAAATCACCCAAAAGCATGACGACAACCGGCCCCCGCACCCCGCAAAGTGTCTTCAACTAGCCCCCAGGAGCCTCTCATGAAGAAGACCATCCTCACCTTCGGCATCATCTCCGGCCTCGTCGCCTCCGTACTCATGTGCACCACCATCCCCCTCCTGCGCGACACCACGCACGGCAGCCAAGCCCTCATCATCGGCTACGCCACCATCGTCCTCGCCGCGCTGCTCATCTTCTTCGGCATCCGCTCCTACCGCGACAACATCGCCGGCGGCGCCATCACCTTTGGCCGAGCCTTCACCATCGGCCTCGGCATCACCCTCGTCTCCTGCATCATCTACGTCCTCGCCTGGGAGATCGTCTACTTCAACTTCCTCCCCCACTTCATGGACAGCTACTTCGCCGCCCAGATCCAGCACGTCCAGTCCGGCCCCGGCACCCCCGCCCAGATCCAGGCCCGCATCGCCACCATCCGCCAATCCCAGATCGCTTACCAGAACCCCCTCATCAACGCCCTCTACACCTTCATCGAACCCTTCCCAGTCGACCTCCTCATCACCCTCGTCTCCGCCGCCATCCTCCGCCGCAAGCCCACCTCCCAAACCACCACCCTCCCCGCAACCGCGTGAGCGGTGCCACCTCGGTTCTTGCGCGAACTAATCCAAATACTTGATCAGGATGACTTCGTTTCCGGTCTCGTTGTAGATCAGCTCATCGACCGTGCCAGCCGCCAGCAGCATGCCATACCCCCCCGCGCGCATCCCTTGCTCGGCACGCAAAACAATGTGAGCCGTGGGGTCGTCCGCAGGATTGGCATGCGCCGCATGCGTGATCTCCTCCTTCCGAAACCCCGCGCCCGGATCGCGCACCCGAAACGTCACGGTGCGCGCCGTGCGAATGGCGTTCACCTCCACCACCTGGTCGGGATTGAACTTGGCGCCATGCTCCATCGCGTTGATCAAAATCTCGCGAAGCGCCAGCATAATCTCCTGGCGCTTGGTTTCGGGCAGCTGCGCAGCAAACTCCCTCGCAAACGACATCAGCCGTTCGGCCGTCGCGAGCCGGCAGTTCACCCTCACCGCAATCCAGCCCGGCCGCGCAGACACCACTTCGATGTCTTCGTTCGAATCCTCGCTCATCGCCGCATCGCGCACGATCCCGGCGATGCCGTCCGCATCAAACGGCGGAGTGAAGCACCCGAAAACCCGCGCCCGCAGAGCCGCGATGATGTCGTTCGGCGTACTGAAAGGCGCAAGCACAATACACTTGAGGCTCGGCCGTATCAGTCGCATCTCCTCCAGCAGCGCGAGCGCCTCTTCGATCACGCCCTCGGCACTGCTAACAATAAGACCAAACGCCCGGCATCGCAGCCGATGCAACGCGTCGATGTGCCCCGCGGCATACTCGATCTCCAGGCCGTCCGCGGCCAGACGCTCTCCAATCTCCCGGGTAATCGGGTTTTGACTGTCGATGAGAAGAACTCGGCTCATACGGACCTTCCAGGGCGGATGCGGTTGATTTTAGATCATCGAAGCAAAAACGCGCCCACAACGCGACATTCCGCTCCGCAGCGGCCAGGTCCAAGTTCGACTTTGCCGCTGCGCTGCTCGTTTGAACTTGGATGAAACCCCGTTTTGCGGGAAGAAGCAAAGCGCCACTTCTCTGTGCCCTGTTCCGAGCTTCTGCCAAGAATGCTCCCTGCCTTTCATTGTTTATCCCGGCCCATCCAGCTACGGTCCATCCAACTCGTATCGCCGAATCGCATCTCCAAAGTTTCCTTGATTCGCTTGTCCAAGTTGGGATCTTCGGGGACGTCGGCCCCGAGTGCCCTAAGCCCTGTGAGAATCTCTTTAGCTTCCGGGGCCTCCAAGCCAGGGAGAGCCCACTTCCGGCCATGTGAACGGAAACGTAGGCCCCAGAATGCTCGGCCTTTCGCTGAAGCGATCACCGCGAAGCGAATGGCACTCACCTCCGAAAGCGGATAGGTGTACGTACGCCAGGTTCGATTCGAAAAATCCAGCCAAGGTATGCGCTTTATAGTGATTCCCTCGCGGTCGCAGTGGAAGGTTTCGTCGGAGGCCCAAGCCGCCCGCGCGTAGCGAAATCCTTGCCAGCTAAACAATCCGATGAGAGGGACAATCACAACCAGGATGAAGAACAAAAACGAACCAGATGGGTCGCTAGTCAGGTCATGCCACATGCTCGGGGTTCCATGTTTGCCCGGCAAGAACAGGGCGGCGCAGACCATGAGAACGAGCATGCTGAGGGTAAAAATTAAGCCGAAGAGCTTGCCTCGTGGTTCGCTGGATGACGGCGTGAAGCTAACATCTACCGCTTCGTTTGTGATCGAGATGGAGAAGTCGCTGTGGGCCATTGTGCGTGACAGCAAATGTAACAGAGCGGCCGGAAGCTATGCGAAAGGATAGCTCTTGCAAAGTCGGGTTTTGAGCAACTTCAATCGGCCAAACCCTTCCGAGCTTCCGGCAGCGGGACGCCCATCCCCACCGGCACGTACCGACGCGAGGAAACCCCAATGTCAACCACCCCGAAAAAGCTAAAAGCTAAAAGCTGGCACCTGCCGGCTTGAAGCCGTAAGCCCCTCCCCAACGGAGAACGGAGAACGGACAACGGACAACGGAGAACGCACCCCGCACAACGCTGTGCTCCCCAACACATCCCCTCCACCCCAACCAGATAAACTAGCAAACATGCGAACCACACCACCGGTCATCCTCACCATTCTCGACGGCTGGGGCTACCGCGCCGAAACCCACGGCAACGCCATCGCCCTAGCCCGCAAACCCACCTACGATCGCCTCCTCCGCGAATACCCCAACACCCTCATCCACGCCAGCAACCACTACGTCGGCCTCCCCGACGGCCAGATGGGCAACAGCGAAGTCGGCCACCTCAACCTCGGCGCCGGCCGCATCGTTCGCATGGACATCACCCGCATCGACACCGCCATCGACACCGGCGACTTCTTCTCCGATCCCACCCTCCTCAAGGCCATACACGTAGCCAACAGCGGCAAGGCCCTCCACCTCATCGGCCTCGTATCCGACGGCGGCGTCCACTCCCAGCAGCGCCACCTCTACGCCCTCCTTCGCCTCGCCGCTATGCACAACGTAGCCCGCGTCTACGTCCACGCCTTCCTCGACGGCCGCGATACCCTCCCCACCTCCGGCGCCGGCTATATCGAAGAGCTCCAGCAAAAATTCCGCGAGTACGGCGTAGGCCAGCTAGCCTCCGTCTCCGGCCGCTACTTCGCCATGGACCGCGACTACCGCTGGGAGAAGGAACACAAAGCCTTCCGCGCCATGGTCACCGGCGACCCCGAAGCAGGGAAGCACCACGAGCCTCACCACCGCATCCTCGAAAGCTACAACAACGGCATCACCGACGAGTTCGTCGAACCCTTCACCTGCGTCGACGCCAACAACAACCCCATCGGCCTCATCTCCGAAGGCGACGCCGTCATCTGTTTCAACTACCGAGCCGACCGCGTCCGCCAAATCACCCGCGTCCTCACCCGGCGCTCCGGCCTCACGCCCGACGCCGGCATCAATCTTCCCAAAGCGGCCGAGCTCAACGACGAGATCCCCCTCCACTCCGTCCCCGCCAACCTGCACTACGTCATGATGACCCAGTACGACCCCAAGTTCACCCTCCCCATGGTCATCCCACCCGAGTCCATGGATAACCTCCTCGCCAACGTCATGGCCACCGCCGACCTCCGCAACCTCCGCGTCGCCGAGACCGAGAAGTACGCCCACGTCACCTACTTCTTCAACGGAGGCATCGAGAAACCATTCCCCGGCGAAGAGCGCGAGCTCGTCCAATCCAAAAAAGTCGCCACCTACGACCTCGCCCCCGAGATGTCCGCCGAGGGCATCGCCGACGTAGTCATCAAATCCATCACCGACACCGCCTTCGACGTCATCATCGTCAACTTCGCCAACGCCGACATGGTAGGCCACTCCGGCAAAATCCCACCCACCATCCGAGCCGTCGAAACCGTAGACGCCCAGCTAGGCCGAATCTACGCCGCCGTCAAACAACACAACGCCAACTGGATCATCACCGCCGACCACGGCAACGCCGAGCTCCTCATCGACCCCGTCAGCGGAGGCCCCCACACCGCCCACACCACCAACCCCGTCCCCTTCCTCCTCGTCACCGACCAGGGCAACAAGATCGGCGTTCAGTCCGGAGGCTCCCTCCGCGACATCTCCCCCACCATCCTCAGCCTCCTCAACCTCGAGCTCCCCAAACAGATGACTGGAGGCGACCTCCGCATCCCCGTTCCGAAAGGCGCGGCCGTTTAGCTGACTGGTCAGACGCTCATCACCCAAATATGCGTCTCAAAACCCGGCTATAGACGCCGATTTGAGACCCGAAACCCACCTATACCGACACGAAATCACACATCCCGCCGGCCCTCCAGGGCCCGTGTCATGGTCACTTCATCGGCATATTCGATGTCGCTTCCAGCCGGCACACCCGTAGCAATCCTGCTGATTCGCAACGAGTTATGCCGGCGATGAAGCTCATCGGCAAGATACCGCGCCGTCGCTTCGCCCTCAACCGTGGGGGAAGTCGCCAAAATCACCTCTTCCACCCCCTCCAGCCGGGGCCAGAGGTTCGCTAACCTCAATCCTTCCGGGCCTATACCGTTCACCGGCGAAAGCGTTCCATGCAGCACATGGTATAAACCATTGAAACTGCGCGTCTTCTCAATGGCATTGATGTTCGTAGGCTCTTCCACAATGCACAGGATGTGCGCGTTTCGGGCCGGGTTGGAGCAGTAGCTGCAGGGGTCTATGTCTGTGATATTATTGCACTTAGAGCAGAGGCGGAGCTGTTCGCGCAGGCGCAGGATGGCCGCCGACAGAGCATTCGCATCCCCCTGCGAAGCCCTAAGTATATGAAACGCAAAGCGTTGCGCCGACTTCGTCCCCACCCCGGGAAGCTTCCTGAGCTCTTCGATGAGCCGCTCCATGGGCTCCGCAAAACGCGTCGCCATAGGCTACAATCCAGGGAGGCCGAGGCCCCCTAATATGCTGGCAGCATTGGACTTGCTAGCTTCGTCCGCCTTGCGTCCAGCGCTGTTGACTGCCGCTACAATCAGGTCTTCGAGCAGGGTAATGTCGCCGGCCGCGGCTGCAGCTGCAGATGGTGCAATGGTTACACTTAGCAGCTCCTTCTTGCCGTTCATGCGGGCTTTTACGGCGCCGCCGCCGGCGTCAGCTTCGACGACCGTCTCGGACAGGCGTAAGTCCATTGCCTGCTGCATTTCCTGGGCCTGCGCCAGCATCGCCTGCATCTTATTCATGTCAAAATCCATACAGTCTCCGTTGCATTTCAGGTCGTTATAGCCCGGTTTCGGGTTACGCGACGACGTTATAGCCCGGTTTGGGGCTACTCTTTCTCCCGCAGATCGATCACGTTACTAATCTCCGCCGAAAACAGCCGCCGAGCCTCCTGCACCATCGGATGCTTCTCCGCCATCTCCGCCACCGACCCGCTCGCCGCCACCCGAGCCCTCTTAACCCCTGCATTTGCAGCAGCAGCCCCGGGGATCAGCTTGAGAGTGAGCGCTCCGGCCCGCTCGCGAAGGACTGCCTTGATGGTCTTCTCGGCGTCGGCGTTGAGGATGACGGGGAGCATAGTCTTTGAGAGCGTTGTGTGGATCTCGAGGACATTTCCGTTGAGCTTGAGGGTGGACTCTTCAATCTGTTCGGAGGCTGACTGCTGGCCTTTGACCGCGGCGAGGGCCGAGACGAGAGCGGTGTGAAGGGCGTCAAGGTCGAGGTCGGCTGAGGGGGGCTCGGCTGGCGAGCTGATGGCAGGGACGACGAGTTGGGGACCACTCTGGGGCTCTGAGACCGGCGCGGGAGCGAGAGCCATCGAGCCCGAGGTGGGTGTTGGCTCGGAGTGCAACGGCTCCGCCTGAGGCGCAATACTCCCGGTGGGAACCTTGCGCGAGCGGTCGGTCTCGAACGGGGAGGGTGGCGGGGTTGGGCGAGGAGCGGCAGGTGGGGCGGCGACCGTGGCCCCCACCTTAGCCGACGATGAAGCCGTGGCCGAAGAGGGGGCACCCACAGACTTGGTTGAGGGTGTGGTGTTGGGGCGCGGGGTGGCCTTTGTGCCCATCTGGCTGAGCAGGTCTTCGATGGGGATGAGGCGCTGAACGTGGACCAGTTTGAGGAGACCGAGCTCGAGGTGGAAGCGTTGCTCTTGCCTATACCCCAGCTCGTCGAAGGTGCGGAGCATGATGGCGAGGAAGCGCGAGAGGTCTTCTTCGGTGAAGAGGGCGGCGGAACGGGCGGCGCGGTTGCGCTCTTCGGGAGAGATCTGGAGGAGGTCGGCTGCGATGCCGGAGGCGTCTGCGTCGGGTGCGAGGCCTGTGACTTTGGCGACAATCGTGTTGCGCAGGTAGCGAACGAATTGGCGTGCCAGTTGCGGCGCTCCATTGCCGGCGTCGAGCAGCCGGCCTACGACCGAAAGAACGTCGGCAGAGTTGTTGGCGTGGACGGCCTCTAAGATCTGCTCGTAGACGACGTTCGAGACGGAGCCCATGAGCTCGCGGACTTGGGTGATCTCGAGATGTGGATGGCCGTTGACCAACGGTGCAGAGGCGATGGCCTGATCCATGATGGAGAGGGCATCGCGCATGGAGCCGTCACCGGCTTCGGCCAAGAGGGTGAGCGTCGCGTCGTCGACGTCGAGCTCTTCCCTGGTGGCGATGGAGCGAAGCTGGCCGACGATGTCGTCGAGCTTGACGGCGTGAAAGCTGAAGTGCTGGCAGCGCGAGCGGATGGTCTGGGGAATGTCCTCGGGCTGCGTGGTGGCGAACATGAAGATGGCCCAGTCGGGCGGCTCTTCGAGGGTTTTGAGCAGCGCGTTCCAGGCGGCGTCGGTGATCTGGTGCGCCTCGTCGAGGATGATGATTTTGTACTTGCTCTTGTTGGTGGGGCGAGTCTGAATCTTTGAGGTGAGCAGGCGGGCGTCGTCGATGCCGCGGTTGGTGGCGGCGTCGATTTCTTCGACATCGAAGGAGTGCGACTCCTCGAAGATGGAGTTTTCCTGGCGTGAAGCCGAGGAGATCTCCCGGCAGTTGACGCAGACGCGGCAAGGTTCTTCGGTGGGGCGTTCCGGGCTGCCTACGGGCGTGCTGCAGTTGAGAGCGGCAGCGAGGATACGCGCGATGGTGGTCTTGCCGATGCCACGGTGGCCGCTGAAGATGTAGCCATGCGCGATGCGGTCCTGCGCCAGCGCATTGAGCAGCGTGCGGGTGACGTGGTCCTGTCCGATGACATCGGAGAAGAGTTGCGGGCGGTACTTGCGAGCTAGAACTTGATAGGCCATCGGCGATAGGTTGACGAGCTTGATTGTAGCGCCCGAGGGTGTGGAGAGGTTGCAGGCTGCCGAGGTAAGCGCAAGAGGTTGCCCCGCAGAAATTTATTTATGTTCGGGTCTTCCACACGCAAAATCGATTGGACCACAACCTGACGGAGTGGTTCGGCATCCGACTAGCCATGAAGAAACTTAGTCTTGGCTTTCTCGCTCTGATGTTCCTCGCTCCGCTGGTTCCTGCAGCGAGCGCCCAGGTGGTCGTTGCTGTGGGTCACCCGTACCATCACCATCATCATTGCTGGTATAGCCATCATCACCGTCATTGCAACTAGTCGGTGACGGCTGCGGAACTCTGACCCAATTCAAGGCGACTTGAGTTGGGTTGATTGTTGGATCAAGGGTTGTGATTTTCCGTTCCAAAAACTCAAAGGAAAGAAGAGGTCAGGTCTGATGAAGAAGCTTACGCTTGGAATCCTTGCTCTCGCTTTGTTTGCTCCACTGGTTCCGGAAGCGGGCGCCCAGGTTGTCGTAGAAGTGGGACATCATCACTATCATCACCAGCACTGCTACTGGCGTCATCATCATCGCCATTGCTATTACCGCTAGGCGCTTGCTGGTTTTGACGGGAAGACAACGACCCAATTCGAGGGAACTCGGGTTGGGTCGTTGTAGTTTCGTCTGTTAGCTTAGCGCGAGACGCCAGAGATACCTATTTGGGATTTGAGCAGAGCGCGGAGTTCGTCCTGCTGTTCCAGCGATAGTGGCGCCTTCGGAACGGTCGTGAAGGACAGATTCCTTCCGAGGACGAAGACCAGCGAGCCTTCCCTCCATCCGGTGTACCCGGTCCAGGCGTTCCAACCACGGCAGCAATCTGGTTTCTCGTCTTCGTATCCTGTTTCGTCAATCCGGACATGTACGTCTGAGATCCGCCCAGACATGTGGAGGAACTGGCGCTTTCTAATAACCTTTCTCCGCCATCGAACAATCAACTGCACGGCCAGCATGGATAGAATCAAAGCAATCCAGAGCCAAGCGGGCATGTAATGAAGGCTCCAACCGATGCATGCTCCAAAGATCGCGTAAGTAATCTGAAGGGGTATATGTCCCGGTAGCTTCTTAGCGGCATCGCCACACCAGAGTGCATTTGCCTGTGCAAACTCAGCTTCAGAAATCGTATATGTGGTGTCAATCATGATTTTGAACTTGCGGCTTTCTTGCGAGCTTTTCTGCGGGCCTGGCGCCTGACCTCGTCCTCGGAGAACATGGTGCCCCGGCACTGGGGGGCTCCGCAGTAGCAGTCCGCGTTATCTTCGTCGGAGTCGTAGAGGTTGTACTCGTAGACCAGCTCCTCGTTGGCGGCGATGTCGCGGATGGCGCGGATGTAGACGCGACCGCCCGACTCCTCGGTGCGGCAGTTGGGGTCGCAGGAGTGGTTGAGGAACATGGCGGTGCCGAAGCCGTCGATGACGTCACCCTTATCGCCGAAGCCGAAGAGGTAGGTGACGGGGCGGTCGGCGTAGCGCTCGTCGGCGACTTCTTTCGAGATGCGGGCGCCGCCATACTCGAGGACGCGGCGACCGCGCGGGATGGGGTCGAGGGTGTAGCAGCCGGCGGCGTGGATGGAGGAGGAGCGGATGAGCAGGCGGGGCGTGATGGCAGTGCGACTCGGCATGGGGTGGAGTATAGCAAGAGGGGCAGTGAGTAACGCATAGCGAGTAGTGAAGGGGAAAGGTGAAAAGGCTACCGCGGTGGGGCCGGGTGTCGTCTAATAGAGGTATGCAGGGTATACGCGGGTTGAGAGGATTGGGGCTGGTTGGCGCCGGGATTGGCTTGATGCTGGCGGCGCAGATGGCGTGTGCGCAGCAGCAGGGCGGATGCACGTTCACCGATGAAAATGGCAAGACCGTGTTCTGGCCGAACTGCCAGGATCCTGCGGAAAAGAAGACTCCCGCGACGCCGGCGAGTGGGCAGACGCAGACGGGGCAAACTCCGGCGGCGGGGTCTACGAATCCCGCGAAAGCGTTCCCTTTCCCGGGTGAGAGTCCGGCTCCAGCGGCTAATGGGCAGACGGCTCCGGCGGCACAGCCGGGGGCGGCTGGAAGTTCGGCTGCGGGTACGCCGGGAGGTGGGACGGCATCGAAGTTTCCGTTTCCGGAACAGGATTCCGCTGGCGCGCCGGGGAGCGGGCCGCTGAACGACTCGGGGAGTTCGGGGAACAGCTCCAGCAGCTCGAGCAGTTCCAGCAGCAGCGCGCCACCGGAGCGGGATCCGACGGCGGGGCCGTTGGGGGATGGCGATACGGATCCGGCGGCAAAGGCTGCGGAGGCTCGGCGAGCGGCGCGGGCGAAGAAGGGAATTGATTTTCATCAGACCAACGACCAGCGCGAGGCCGAGGACCTGAGGGTGGCGGCGTTCTATCGGGATGATGGCAACTACCGGGGGATGTACGAGCGCGCGTCGGATGCGGTGTCGCTGGCGGACGATGATGCGGAGGCGCACCTGGCGCTGGCCGAGGCGGCTCGGCGGCTGGGCAAGCTGGATGAGGCGGAGACGCACTACAAGAAATGCCTGACGCTGGACCCGGTGCCGAAGACGCGGAAGGCTGCGGAGAAGGCGCTCAAGGAGATGACCTCGGGCGGGTAGGTTGCGGCGTGGCGTGGTGCGCGCGCTTACTTGAAGGGGCGGTTGAGGAACGCCGGGATGCCGGTGGGGAGCGGGCGCGGGAGCGGCTTGGAGCGGCCGTGCTTGGTGGGCGTCTCGGGCGGTTTGGGGGCGGTGCGGGGCCGGCGGCGCGGGATCGTTTCGGGTATTTCCTCGGCGGTGGCCGCTGCCAGGTCGTCGGTGAGGTCTTCTTCTACGTTGAGGTATTTGCGCAGATAGCGGAGGGGTTCTTCGGCGAGGGCCATCTCGCGGAGGTGATACTTCCAGGCGTCGCGGCGGGCGGAGCGGCGCATGAAGCCTTTGCGCTCAACTGTCTTGATGGTGCCGTCGGGCATGGGGCGCTGGAAGGTCTGGGAGGGGACGCTGAAGGTGATCTCTTCCCCTGCCTTCCAGAAGGCGTTGGCGAACTCGTGGGAGAAGAGGAGCGCGTAGTAGCGGCGCTGCTGGTCGAGTAGCTTGAGGGCAGCCTCGGCGCTGATCCAGGGGATGCCCAGGCGACTGGTGTACCAGCGGCGGAACTCGAAGCCGTTGCCGCGCGCGCGGCCTACAACGATCGTGAGTAGTTCGAGGCGGGTCATACAGCAAGAGTGTAGAGGATTGAGGGTAGCGTGTAGAAGAAAAACTATTCGCCGTATTCGGTCTCGTTGCGGATGCGGTCGCGGAGGGCGTCGGCGTCCGGGGTGGCGGGCGCGACGGCGGGCGCGAGGCGGGCGTGGCGGGCTTTCCAGAGGCGCAGCAGCAGCAGGATCAGGATGATGCCGAGCAGGAGGAAGGCGAAGGGGCCAATCCAGGCGACGGTGTCGAAACCGCCGCGTACGGGTTCGGCGAGCGCGATGGGACCGTACTTGACGGTGAAGAACTTGAAGACCTGCGCATCGGTGGCGCCGGAGTCGAGCTGAGCGTGCAGGTCGGCAATCTCGCCGGTGGAGTTGGGGCAGCCTACGTGGTTGCATTCCAGGAGGATCTGGCTGCAGCCGCAGGTGCACATGAGGTCGTGGCCGAGGCGGCCGAAGCGCGCGGAGGGTGAGCTTGCGCCGAGCATGGTGAAGGCGACGAAGACGATGGCAACGAGCTGGAGGGCGCGCTTATACATGGGGACCTTCCGGCGCGCTCAGGGGGACGGGGCCGCGGGCCAGGCTGCCGCCGAGGGCCTGGTCGGGGAGCGACGGAGCGGGGACCTCGACGCGGCGGGTGGCGGGTTTGAGTGGCGGAACCAGCGCGATGAAAGTGCCGAAGATCACGATCACGACGCCTACCCAGATCCAGTTGACCAGCGGATTGATGAAGAACTTGATGATGGGCCTCTGGTTGTCCGGGTTGGTGCCTTCGAAGACCACGTAGAGGTCGTTCTGAAGAGAGGAATGAATCGCGACGACGGTGGAAGGCTGGGCGTGGTCGGTGTTGACGAAGTAGACGCGGCGCTCCGGTGCGAGGCGGGTGATCAGTTTGCCGTTGTGGTAGACGTCGAGCAGGGCGAACTGCGAATCGTAGTTGGGGTTTGAGTCTTCGGAATAGCTTTGGCAGACGACCTTGTAGCCGCCCACGTTCATGGAGTCGCCAAAGCTCATCTCGGCTTCCCTGGACTGGTTGAACGCGGAGCCGGCCAGGCCGATGAACATGATGACCACGCCGAAGTGGATCAGGTAACCGCCGTAGCGCCGGGTGTTGCGGCGGGTGAGCAGGATGGTGGACTCGAAGAGGTTTTTGCCGGTCTGGGTGTGGACGACGTTGGCGCCGCGGAGGAATTCTGCAACGATGGCGGTGATGACGCCGACGCCGAGCGCAATGCAGACCAGCGCGTAGATGCTGGAGCCGACGTCGCCGGCGGCTTGCGTGTCGGCAGACCAGGGACGTACACCCGCGATGATGAGGACGAGTGTGGTGACGATGATCGCGATGCAGGGAAGCACAAAGTTGCGGCGGATGGCGCGTAGCGAGGTGGAGCGCCACGCGAGCAGTGGACCTACGCCCGTGAGGAAGAGCAGGAATATCCCGATAGGCACAGCCACGCGGTTGTAGAAGGGCGCGCCCATGGTGACCTTCGAACCCTGAACGAACTCGGAGAGGACGGGGAAGAGCGTTCCCCAGAGGACCGTGAAGCAGGCGGCCAGGAGGACAAGGTTGTTGAACAGGAACGAGCTCTCGCGCGAAACCAGCGACTCGAGATGGTTCTCGTTCTTCAGGTGATCGCGGTTATAGAGGAACGTGAAAAGGCAGACGGCCATCACGATGACGAGGAACCAGACGAACCAGGTGCCGATGTCACTCTCTGCGAAGGCATGGACGGAGCTGACCAGACCGGAGCGCGTGAGCAGCGTTCCGAGGACGGTGAGAATGAAGGTGATGAAGATGAGCCAGACATTCCAGCCCTTCATCATGCCGCGCTTCTCCTGCATCATTACCGAGTGCAGGAAGGCGGTGCCGGTGAGCCAGGGCATCAGCGAGGCGTTCTCTACCGGATCCCATCCCCAGTAGCCGCCCCAGCCTAAAACGGCGTAGGCCCAGTGCATGCCGAGAACGATGCCGCAGGTAAGAAAGAGCCACGCAACCATCGTCCAGCGGCGGGTGATGGCGATCCACTTCTCACCGGGGTAGCGCATCATCAGCGCGCCCAGCGCGAAGGCGAAGGGAACCGCGAAGCCGACGTAACCGAGGTAGAGCATCGGCGGATGGATGACCATCTCCGCATATTGGAGCAGTGGGTTGAGGCCGAAGCCGTCCGCCGGGCCAACGCCGCCTGGAACGATAGCGAAGGGCAGGGCTACGAAGTTGATCAGCAGGAGAAAGAAGACCTGCACTCCCGAGAGAATCGTGGAGGCGTACGCGTGGAGGGTGACATCGGACTTGTGGCGCAGGCGGAGGACGAAGCCATAGGCGGCGAGCAGCCAGGCCCAAAGCAGCAGCGAACCCTCTTGCCCTGCCCAGATGGAGGAGAACTTGTAGAAGCCAGGCAGCGCGATGCTGCTGTGATGGAGGACGTAGTCGACCGAAAAATCGTTGGTAAAGAAAGCCCAGACCAGGGCGAAGGCGGCGGCGGTTACGGCGATGAAACTGGCGATGCCGGCGCGCCGGGCTGTCTCACGGATGCGTTCCGGAGCGACGGCCAGGGCGCGGCCATTGGCGATGGCCCAGAGCGAAAGCGTTCCGGCAAGAAGGGTGTAGACCGTTAGCCCAAGTGCCAGGAGGAGGGAGACGCTGCCAAAGAACGGCATGGGATGAGGCATGAATGTGCACTTCCTTCGGTAACTATTCTCTCAGAACTGGAGCGCAGATAGCAGGTGCCGGAATCAGCGTGCGCGTCCAGAGACAGGATAGGGGCGAATGGAAGGAATGCCCGTGACTGGGGTCACAAGGGAAGTGGGGGATGGTTCGTGGCGTCAGATTCTTGCGGAGGTGCGGGCTTCGATCAGCGTCTGCACGGTCGCGATGAGGTTCTGAGGAAGGAGGGGTTTCATGCGGAAGTCGACGCCCAGGGCGGCGTACTCGTCCTCGGCTTCAGCGAGGCCGCTGATTACGAGCACCGGGATCTCGGGGGCGAACTCGCGGAGGCGGGTAACGAACTCCGCGCCGTTCATTCCGGGCATGATGTGGTCGGTGATCACGAGATCGATGGTGTCGGGATAGTCGTTATTGCGTAGCTGCTCAAGCGCTCGCTCAGGGCTGAGGACGGCGATGACGAAGTAGCCGGCTCGCTTGAGGATGGTTTGACGGGTGGCTGCCTGGATGGCGTTATCGTCGATGAGCAACAGGGTATGTGGCATGTGTTTCTTAGGCCTTATCGTCCGGGTTTAAGGAGGTTGATGACTTCAGCCTTGCCGCTGGTCTTCGGCTCTTGTTGGTGCTTAACCGAATTCTGATGCAAGGCACCAAGAAAAGGGTGCCCAACGGATTAAAGCGCCAGTAATCATGGAGATTCGTGACGTTTATCGTAACGATCGTGCGCATAGGGCTAACGTTTTCTTCACAGAGGCGATCGGGATGTAGCTGAGATAATGGAGGTATGGCTCGCCGCGTCATTCGACAATATGAGTTTCTGCGCAAGATTGGCTCAGGGGGAAGCGGCGTGGTGTTTCTGGCCAACGACACGCTGCTGCAGCGGCCGGTCGTGCTCAAGCTGCTGAAACGAGGGTCGCAGACGCCTGAGCAGGTGCGGGCAACGCAGCTCCGCGAGGCCCGGCTGGCGAGTGCCATCGACCACCCTAACGTCTGCGCTATCTATGAGGTAGGGGAAGAAGAGCTGGGCGACGGAGACTCAGAAGCCTACATTGTGATGCAGTATGTTCCGGGCAAGAGCCTGGACAAGGTGATCGCGGAGGGGCCGGCGAGCGTGCAGCTCGTGCTGTCGAGCGGCATGCAGATGGCCGATGGTCTGTCTGCCGCGCACACGCTGGGGATCTTTCACCGGGATCTAAAGCCGGCCAACGTTATGCTGACCGACGGCGGGCTGATCAAGATTCTGGACTTCGGCCTGGCCCGGCAGTTGAAGCGGGACAATGTGGACTTCGACCCGTCGATGACCACGCAGCCGGTTACGCCGGCATTCGCGGGGGCGACGTACACGGCGCGCGGCGGAACGATCGCCTACATGGCTCCAGAGCAGTTTGTTACGGGGCAGTCGAGTGTGCAGAGCGACATCTTCGCGCTGGGGCTGATTCTGTACGAGATGGTGAGTGGACGGCATCCGTTCCATCGGCCGGATGCGCAGGAGCTTCAGAGCATTCGCGCGATCCAGTATGCGGAGCCGCCGGCGCTGCGCGAGATTGTTCCGGATCTGCCGGTGGAGCTCGAGAGTGTGATCCTGCGCTGCCTGGAGAAGCAACCGTCGGAGCGGTATGCGTCGGCGGCGGAGTTGCGGGAAGGGTTGAAGACGATTGTGAAGTCGCTGCAGCTGGACTCGATGCTGATGCCGGGCGAGGGCGCGATCAACATGGCGATGCAGCAGCGGCTGGATATGGACCGGCCGGAAGAGGAGAAGCGGACGACGGGCATTCTGTCGATGCTGGCGGAACGGTTTCGGGACAGCACGGCAACGACGGCATCCAAGGGACCGACGATCGTGGTGCTTCCGTTTGTGAACCTGGAGTCGAGCGACTCGCGGCAGTTTTATGGGTATGCGCTGGCGGATGCGTTGGCCGCGCGGTTGGCGAAGGTGCCGTCGCTGGTGGTGCGGCCGTCGAGTGCGCTGATGGATGTGCCGACGCGGCAGCTGGATCCGCTGAGCGTGGGGCGGAAGCTGATGGTGGACTTCGTGCTGGCAGGAAGCTTTCTGCGTTCGGAGAAGGGGTTTGACCTGAACTGGCAGCTGCTGGATGTGGCTGGGCAGAGCGTAAGGACGGGCGGCGCGATCAGCGTGGCTAGCTTCGATCTGATTGCCGTCCAGACTGAGATTTGCGACGAGGTGTTCGCTGAGTTGCATGGATTCGGCGGGCTGCAGATTGGCGTTCCGGGGCCGACGGATGAGGCGTCTCTGGGTGCGGCGGTGTCGGAGGAGTATCTGCAGGCGCGCGCGCTGCTGAGCTCGTTCATGTCGCGGACGGGCAGCCGTGATGAACTGGATCGTGCGCGGGAGCTGTTTGAGCGCGTGGTGAAGCGCGATCCGGATTATTCGCCGGGGTGGTCGGGACTCGGGATTACGCAGCTGCAGTATGCGCGGCACGGGCTTGGTGGGCAGATGCATGTGCTCGAGGCGCGGCGATCGTTTGATAAGGCGCTGGAGCGTGATCCTTCTTCGGTGGAAGCGAACTTATATCGCGTGTATATGCTGCTCAGCCGCGGTGAAAAAGAGAGCGCGCGGCATGGCATCGAGCGGCTGCTGCAAACGGCGGGCAACGACTGGAATGTGCACCTGGTGGCCGGGCTCACGCTGCGCATCGATGGACTCTACGAAGAGGCGCTGAACCAGTTCAACACGTCGCTACGGCTGAATCCTTCGAATGCGGCGATGATCTACAACCATCGCGCACGGGTGTATCAGTATCAGAACCAGCTGGAGCTGGCGGGCGATGAGATCGAGAAGGGCCTGACGCTGGAACCCAAGCAGCCGCTGCTGCGCATCTCGAAGGGCTACCAGCAGATGCGGCAGGGGCAGCTGGAGAAGGCCATTGAGACGCTGGAGCAGGTGACGCGGGATGACTCCACGCTGCGGATTGTTTTTCCGACGATTGCGATGTGCTACGTGCAGCTGGGCGATCGAGCGCGGGCGGCGGAGTTTGTGCTGGAGGAGACACTGGCTGCGGCCGAAGCCGACAGCGAGATGGCCTATAGGCTGGCAACATACTTCGCGGTGGAAGGCGATTCGTCCGAGGCGCTGCACTGGTTGCGGCGCGCGATCTACCTGGGCAACGAGAACTATCCGTGGTTCAGCATCAACCCGGCGTGGCGCGGGATGGTCGAGAACCCGGACTTCCAGCGGATTCTTGAAGACCTCAAGAAAAGCTTCAAGCGCAATCAGAAGAACTGGAAGCGGCTGCTCTCGCAGGTGATGGGGTAAGACCGAAATAGGAAAACGCTTCTGCAAAGGCAAAGGCCCTCGGTGTTCCGAGGGCCTTCAGTTTTGAGGTGGAGTGGGGAGGGAATTAATGTGCGGTTGGAGCTACTTGCAGAGGGGTGTTGAGGGTGAAAACAATCGATGTGCCGCTGGGCAGTTCCTGCTGGCGGTCGTGACGGAGCCACCAGACGGTTGCAGCGCCGGCGCCTACGCCAAGGCCAACACCCGCGCCAACCGGGCCCGCGATAACAGCCCCTGCGACGACAGCAGCGGTGGTGGTGAGACCGACGGCGGCAGCGGTCTGGCCGGGATGCGTGTTGCCGACGATCGTGCCTTCATCGTTGACGTGGGAGTCGGCGTAGTGGTCGAGGTCGGTAACTTCAGCGCGGATCGGATACACGGTGCCGTCGGGCAGGCTGATGGAGTCTGGCTGAAGCCGTATGGCGGAGGGACCGCTGATGCGGCGGCCGCCGTGAATGCGGGTGACGCGGCCGTACACGATGCTGCCCGCGGGTAGAAGAACGACGCCGTTACGGCTGATATCTGTAGATAGGGTGGCCGTGAAGCGAGAGCCAGGCAGGGTGGTCTGGGTGGAGATGGGTTGCTGCAGGGTGCCGCTCAGTTGCGTGCCGATGGGCAGCTCGTTGGGTCCGATGGGAACGGAGGTGATGATCTGACCGTCAGGGTCGCCGACAATGGCGGGGGTGCTGACCGAGGCCGTCTGCGGGGGCGGGTTGCGCTGGTAGAGGACCGGTGTCGAAGGGGCCGGGGTGGTTACCGTAACCGTGGCAGACGGAGTTGCGTGCGAGGGCGGAACATAGTGCGAGGTCTGGGCGTCCGGCGCCACCGACTGGGTGTCGTCGAGGTCTTCGGGATGCGAGGTCCCGGTCATCTGGGCAAATAGCGGCGCGCCGGTCATCAGAGCGGCGGCGGCGATGAGTGGGAGAGAGAATTTCAGCTTCATTGAGGATCTTCTCCTGGAGATCTGCGGTGCCAAGGCACGGATAAACGTGCTGATACACCCAGCTAAAAGAGTAGACGCGGGAGGAAGGCCGTGGTGAGGATCTTGGAGCAGCGCATCCCGGCAGTTAACCCGGAGGTTAACAGGTAACTGCGGGCGTTTGCGTCCGCCGGAGAGGGTTAGCGGGAGGGCCGGGCTGGGCCTTGAGCGAGTATGCGCTCATAGTAGCGCTCGTACAGCGGAATGACGCGAGAGGCACAGAAGTGATCCTGCGCAGTGCGACGGGCGGCGTTGGAGAGGCGCTCGAGTAGCGCCGGGTCGCTAAGGATGGAGATGGCGCCTTCTGCCATCGCGTCGACGTCGCCGACTTTGAACAGCAGACCATTGACGCCGTCCTCTATTAACTCCGGCACGCCGCCGACGCGAGTGGCGACCGCGGGAACGCGGCAGGCCATGGCTTCAAGTGCGGCCAAGCCGAAGGATTCCATCTCGGAGGGCATGAGCATCAGGTCGGAGAGCGCGAGGAGCTCGTTGACGTTTTCCTGCTTGCCGACGAAGTCAACGCGGTCTCCCACACCAAGGCGAAGGGCAAGGAACTCGGCTGCCGAACGCTCCGGGCCGTCGCCAATCATGAGCAGGCGGGCAGGCAGGGCGCGCGAAACGCGGGCGAATGTTTCGATGACGTCAAGAACCCGTTTGACTGGGCGAAAGTTGGAGAGGTGCACCAGCAGACTCTCACCGGGCTTGGCAAAACGCGGGCGCTGTTCCGCGACAAGCTCCGGGTTGCGAACATAGAAGTCGCAGTTGACGAAGTTGCGGATGACTTCGATCTCGCGCGTGATGCCGAGGTTTTCATGCGTGCGCTCGCGGAGGTGCGAAGAAATCGCGGTGACGCCATCGGACTCGTCAATGCCGAACCGGGTGATCGGGAGATACGAGCGGTCGAGCCCGACCAGGGTAATGTCCGTGCCATGCAGCGTGGTGATGAAGGGAAGGTGCCGGCCCTGCGCGGCAAGCATCTGGCGGGCGAGCAGGGCACTGACGGAGTGAGGAATCGCGTAGTGGACGTGGAGCAGGTCGAGGCAATGAAGCTCGGCGACTTCGGCCATCCGTGTCGCGAGGGCGAGATCATAGGGAGGGTACTCGAAGAGCGGATAGTTCGAGACCGGAACCTCGTGGTAGCGAATGTTGGCGTCGCGGCCGGCGAGTCGGAAGGGTTGTGAGTAGGTGATGAAGTGAATCTCATGGCCGCGCGCGGCTAGTTCGATTCCAAGCTCCGTCGCAACAACACCGGAACCACCGTAGGTCGGGTAACACGTGATGCCAATCTTCATATGGATTCCGCTGTGACGATTTTCATGGGTTGCCGGTTCGTTAAAGTCCTGTGTAGTTGATGAGTTGCGGGAGCGGAGGATTCGAACCTTGCGAGTGTTCGTGTGAAGTTTGGAAGAACGCGTCGAGCAAAGCTGCGCGCTCGATGTCGCGCGTGGCGCGGAGGCGGGTTCTTACCGCGTCCAGGTCGCGATCGTTGTAGCCAGGATGGCAGACCAGCTCCCATGTGCCGCCGGGCATGCTGTCGAGGATCGCGCGGAGCGTGGTGGGGTTGAGATTGCCGGTGGCGGAGATGCCAAGTGTGCCGTCGGTGGTGCGGACGCTGCCGGACCGAATCTGCGGCAGAGCGAGGAAGCGCGGCTGCAGGAAATAGAGGCTGCGCAGTTGGAGCCGCCGAAGGATCCGGCTTTTGCCCAGGGCAATGCTCCAGCGAGGCTCGAACGGATTGCGGATGGCGGTGATGCCGGCGCGTTCGGCGACCGCGAGCAGAGGCCGTGCGACGCGGGTGAGGATGTGGGTGTGCTTGTGCGTGTCGATGTGGGTGAGGGGGATGCCTTGTTGCTGGATGCGGGTGATCTGCGCGTGAGCTTCCCGCGCTATATCGGCTGCGGAGACTTTACCGATGAGGACAGCTGCGAAGAAATCGGTCAGCGACGCGCGGAAGGATCTTCGATCAGGGCCGAGGAGCGTGGGAATGGTTTCAGGAGGCGAGAGAGGCACGCCATCGGTGAGGACGATGTGGCAGCCGATGCCGAGGGTGGGCTGCCCGCGGGCTATGCGGATCGCGTCGTCGAAGGCGGGGCCGTTGGCCATGAGCGTGGCGGAGGTGAGAGCGCCGGCAGAGTGCAGCTCGGCGATGGCGCGATTGATGCCGGGGGTGAGGCCGAAGTCGTCTGCATTCAGGATTAGGCGTGCGGGCATCGTGGGGTGGTTACGTTGGTGGGATTCCAGGCAGAGTGAAGAAAGAGGGTGGGCGGGCCGCCGTAGAGGCGCGGTGAACCGCATTGCGTCAGGTGTGATTTTAGCGCGGCGAAGAACGTAGCAGCGGCGAGGAAGTTTTTGAATCGTTAGACCGACTGGTCTACTCAGATGGATACGTCGCCCCTTATGGGCGCCAAACAAAAGGAGAACACGATGTCTAACAAAGGTATTGCCCTCATCACTGGCGCTTCCACTGGAATTGGCGCCGTCTATGCCGATCGGCTTGCAAAGCGCGGATACGATCTCATTCTCGTTGCCCGGAGCAAAGACAAACTCGACGAAGTAGCACAACAAATTCAAGTCAGCACTGGCCGCAAGGCAGAGACTGTGCGCGCGGATCTTTCCGTGCCGGCCGACGTCAAGCGGATCGCCGACCGACTTGCCTCCGATAGTGCCATTACGGCCTTCGTGAACAACGCCGGAGTTGCGGCTGCCAACAAGCTACTGGAGTCCGACCCGGATTATCTCGATCAGATCGTGCAGATTAACGTGACGGCCTTCACTCGCCTCGCGATCGCGGCCGCGTCAAACTTTGTGAAGAAGTCCAGCGGTTTGATCATCAACATCGGTTCAGTTGTTGGACTCGCTCCAGAATTGCTGAATGGCGTCTACAGTGCCAGCAAGGCGTACGTGCATGCTTTCAGCATCTCGCTGAAGAAAGAGTTGGCCGGCACGGGGGTAACGTTGCAGGTGGTAATGCCGGGTGCGACGGCAACGCCGCTGTGGGGGAAGGCTGGCGTGAACGTCCACACCGACTTGCCCGCAGAGTGGGTGATGACCACCGACGACATGGTAGATGCATCGCTGGCTGGCCTGGACCAGGGCGAGTTTGTCACGATCCCTGCGTTGCCGGACAATGCGGACTTCGACGCCTATGAAAAGGCTCGCCTTGCTTTGGCGCCGAACCTGTCGCGCAAGCAACCGGCCGATCGGTATAGCGCCGCGACGAAGCGCTAAGCGGTCCGTGCGCCGCGGACGGTAGGATAACAACGCTGGCCTTCATGCATTTGCGTGGAGGCCGCGTTCGTGTCAGAGAGGGAGGTGTGCCATGCCCGTCAAAAATAGAATCGAGGCGAAGGTTCCAGCCGGCGCCAACGCTGGGGCTGCGTCTACGCGGGACCAACTGATCGAAGCTGGCCTCGCATTGATGCGAAAGCATGGCTACGGCGCTACCGGTCTGCAGGAGATTTTGCAGTCGTCGAAAATTCCGAAGGGGTCGTTCTATCACTACTTCGGCAGTAAGGAGGAATTCGCGGCCGCAGTGCTGGAGCGTTATGGGGCGTTGAACGCAGGTCACTGTCGCAAGATCTTTGGGAACAAGCAGCGCACCCCTCTCAAGCGGCTGCGGCGGTATTTTGAGGAGCTGATCCGGATGGCCGGGCAGTCGGCGGAGATTCCAGGCTGCCTGGCGGGTAGCTTCAGCCTGGAGGTGAGTGCCGCGAGCCCACTGCTGCAAGGGCTCCTGAGCAATGGATTTGCGCGCTGGCAGTCGGATGTTGCAGGGGTACTGCGTGAAGCCCAGGAGGCGGGTGACTTGCCGGCAGCGCTGAGGCCGGAGCCACTTGCCGGGTTCATTTTGAATAGTTGGGAAGGCGCATTGTTGCGCTCACAAGCTGACAAGAGCGACGCGCCGCTCAAAGAGTTCATGCACTTCATCTTTGAACGCCTGCTCGCCGGGTAGCAGAGCTATGGGGCGCTGTTCAAGGTTGGGAGGGTGCGAAAAGTGGTGGGCAGAGAGGGACTCGAACCCCCGACATCCTGCTTGTAAGGCAGGCGCTCTAACCAACTGAGCTATCCGCCCACTTTTGGGCACGAACTTCAGTGTAGGCGATTGAGCGCTTGGGAGCAATGCACGGGACGGCGCGATATGATGAACGTCGCACGATCTGTATCGCGGGAGACGTAGAGACGATGAAGGCATTGGTGAAGAGCAAAGCGGAACAGGGATTGTGGCTGGAAGACATTCCGGTTCCGGAGATTGGGATCAACGATGTACTGATTCGCGTGCGTTATACCGGCATCTGCGGGACCGATGTGCACATCTACCAGTGGGACGAGTGGGCGCAGAAGACGATTCCGGTGCCGATGGCGATTGGGCATGAGTTTGTTGGCGAGATCGTTGCGGTGGGCTCGAATGTGAATGATTTTTATCCCGGCGACATTGTGAGCGGCGAAGGGCATGTGACCTGTGGGCGGTGCCGGAACTGTCTTGCAGGGCGACGCCATCTGTGTGCGCACACGCTTGGCGTTGGGGTCAATCGGCCGGGAGCGTTTGCAGAGTTCATCTCGTTGCCGATGACGAACATCTGGCGGCACGATCCGAAGATCAACCAGGAGGTTGCTGCAATCTTCGATCCGTTTGGCAACGCGGTGCACACGGCCCTGTCGTTCCCGCTGCTCGGAGAGGACGTGCTCATTACGGGCGCGGGACCGATTGGGATCATGGCGATTCCGGTGGCGAAGCATGCGGGCGCGCGGCACATCGTGATTACGGATATGAATCCGTACCGGTTGGAGCTGGCGAAGAAGATGGGAGCGACGCTTGCTGTCAATGCGGCTGAGACAACGCTGGCCGAGGTGCAGAAGCAGCTTGGGATGCAGGAGGGGTTTGATGTCGGGCTCGAGATGTCGGGCAACGCTCAGGCACTGCGCGACATGATCGCGAACATGGCGCATGGAGGGAAGATTGCGATCCTGGGCATTCCTGCAAAAGAGGCGCCGATGAACTGGCGCGATGTGATCTTCAATATGCTTACGATTAAGGGAATCTACGGCCGCGAGATGTACGAGACCTGGTACAAGATGTCGGTAATGCTGGAGTCGGGAGTGGATATTGAGCCAGTGATTACGCACCGGTTTGCGTACAGCGATTTTCAGAAGGGCTTTGACGCGATGATCTCGGGGCAGACAGGGAAAGTCGTGCTGGACTGGACGAGTCTGATTAAGTGAGGGTCTTCAGCTGAATGCTGCGCAAGCGGAGGCCTCATCTTCATGGAGCGTGGTGTACTTGGTGATGCCGACCATGGTGAAGACTTTCTTGAAGTGAGGGCTGAGGCCGAAGGAGTTGATCTTCTGTCCCTTTTTACTGGCGGCAATCATCATCTGGATGACCAGTGCGATACCGCTGGAGTTCAGGTATTCCACCTTCGAAAAATCCAGAAGAATGCGCTTGACGCTGTCGGGCAGGCCCTCGTAGGTGCCCATCACGGCGGGCTGCGAGGCGCTGGTGATGTCGCCCGAGAAACGCATCACGGTAATCGGGTCGCCGCTCGCGGCAGGAATTTCTTCGACGGTAACGCGGGTCACTAGTTCCGGCATGCTCTCTCCGATTTCCAGATCATTGTAGGGTATTGCCAAGCGCGCGAGTTGATCCTACGCCTGCGGGTTGCTCAGGTGAATGACCATGCGGGCGTAGCTGCCGGCGGGCGGAGAGCTGACCCATTCGGCTTCGTCGACCAGCGCCTGGATGAGGAACATGCCCATGCCGCGGGTGTCTTCCTCGCCCATCATCTTCTTATCGATATCGGGGGCGTGGGTCTTGCTCTGCGGACCTTCGCCGTTGTCGGTGACCTTTACCTCGAGCGAATTTGCGTCCATCGAGAGCACCACGCCGACGCTGAGTGATTCATCGAGCTTATTGCCGTGTTCCATGGCATTGATGCAAGCTTCGGCCACTGCGGTCTTGAGGTCGTCGACGCGCTCTTCGCTAAAGCCCATCAGGCGCGCCACGCTGGCGGCGGTGTTCATCGCTACCTTTTCGTAGCCCAGACGCGACGGTAACCGCAGCTCGATGCTACTGCTGCTGGCCCTCCCGCCGCCTGTGGTTTTCTTGCCGCTGCCCGTTGCTTGCTTGCTCAACGCTATCCTCCCTCATCGCCTTGCGATACACAGCGTTGAGAAGACACTTTGGCCTATCTGCCAGAGTAGAGTAGCAGTCCATTCACGTTCGGCAACGAAAATCTTGCGGGATGAGCCTTGAGGGGAACGATGCGGGCGGTTATAGATGAGGTACACTTTCTCCAGTTGAACCCCCGCACTGAGCTAGAGACGACCAAATATCGAGCGAAGAAGGAGTTAGAGGCATGAGCATGAAGTTGACGACCCGGGACGTGAGCGGGGTAACCATTGTGGATTTGAGTGGGAAGATCACCCTGGGTGAAGGCGGGATGACGCTGCGTGAGGAAGTTCGGCAGCTCCTGGCCAAGGGACAGAAGAAGATTGTGCTGAATCTGGCCGATGTGAACTACATCGACAGCTCGGGGCTGGGCGAGCTGGTGAGCGCCTACACTGCGGTAAAGAATGCGGGCGGGGAGCTGAAGTTGCTCAACCTTACCAGCAAGGTCCGCGACCTGCTCGTGATCACGAAGCTTGTCACGGTGTTCGACGTGAAGGATGACGAGGCTTCTGCGGTTTCGTCGTTCGCATAACGACACGGTGAAGTGGGTGCGGCCGGGGCAGCAGGCTGGAATTATGCTGCGTTGCGCCGCACCTGAAACACAAGGATGTCATCTTCCTGCCCAAAATTCTGGGCGGCTACGGCGATCTCTTCTGCGGTGGTTGTATTTTTGAGGAGCTCATTGATTCGGTCGAACCCGAGCAGGTTCCCCTGCGCGTCCTGGGCCTCGACGATGCCGTCGGACATCAGGATCAGCGAGTCGCCGTGATTCAGCGTGAAGTGCGTGACCGAGTGTTCTGCGTCCGGAATCGTGCCTAGCGGCAGGGCTCCTTCCATCTCCATTTCTTTGCCATTCAGATAAGGCGGCAGCTGACCCGCGTTAGCGAGAGTGGCATGGCCCTCGGGATCAATGTAGAGGATCTGGCAGGTGGCGCTGGAGTGCTGCCGCTCGCACAGTTGCAGGTTGACCTCATGCATCATCTGCACGGGATCCTGGCTGTGCAGGGCAGCGCCACGCAGAGCGCCGACGATGGTGGCTACCAGCATGCCCGCCTGCATTCCCTTGCCGGTAACATCGCCCACCGTAATCAACACCGAGCCAGGGACGTCGCCAGGCAGGACCTGGAAAAAATCGCCGCCGACCTCGCGTGCGGGGCGATACGCGCTGTCGATGGTCAGGCCGGGAATCTGCGGCAGCTTGCTGGGGATAAGGATCTGCTGGACCTGCTGGGCCTGCTGAATCTCAAGCTTCCACTGTTCCTTCAATTGTTGGGTGTGGAAGTAGCGCATCAGCAAGAGGATCGTAATCATGAGCAGCGAGACCACCGTCGCGATGGTTCCCAGCGAAATATCGAAACCTGCAATGGTGAATCGCGTTAGAGGCCTGAGGATGTGGATGAGGCGCATCTCATGCTGATAGTTCGCGACGAAGAGGAGCACGACAGCCGTCGCGGCCATCCAGCCACCCGTCTTATGCCGGATGAGACCGCGATAGGTGATGAAAAATAGCAAGACCCCGAGGTACAGCTTGGCGATCAGCAGGACGGGGTCGATGAAGCTCGCATCGTGCGTGGGAACATGGAGGCCATAGAGCGGTGGACGAAGCATGGCCGTACCGATCATAAGGATTCCCACGACCGACCAGACCAGCCAATGCAGCCGGCCCGTCTTCCACAGGCGAAACCAGTAGCCCCAGAAGATGACCCATAGGCCGATGCGCAGGGGCGTGAAGATGACATCGATCAGGATGACCGCGAGATCCTGCCCGATCCACGCAGTAAAGTTCACGGACTGCACGATGGTGTTGGAGAGCAGCGTGACGAGGCACACCAGCGCCAGCCATAAATAAGCCTTGTCCTGGCGATCCAGCCAGAAGAGCGCGAGGCTCATGAGCAGCGCCATGAAGAGAATCATGGATTCTACTAAACCAGGGACAAGGGTGCGCGCATTCTCGTCATAGGACAGTTGTGTGAGCGCTCCAACGATGGACGCGTATCCGAGCACCGGTGGGCCATGCAGGCCGCCAGCGTCGGGAGCATTAAAACGCGTAGCGCTATCCATCCAAACGCGGATGGCAATCGTGATGGTGCCATCGCCAATGCCTTCGGGCAGGCTGAACTGCTGCGGCAAGGTGCTGTAGGCTGTAACGTTTCCGGCAGTAAATTTTCCGAACGTTCCAATCTCCTGACCATTGACGAAGACCTGGTAGGCGTCGTCGACCTGATCGGGCATCTTCAGCGCGAGGCGGCGGGTGGCCCCCTCGACGTTCACGCGCAAGCGGTACCAGGCGTAGCCGGAGTACTTGGGGTACCCGAGAGCGGTCCAACCGGGCAGCCCCCCACTGATCGCCAGGGTGGCGTCGGAGGAGCCGGGAGGCGGCGTAAGGTCCACGGAGGACCAGGTGGAGTCGTCAAAGTCCGTCTGCGCCCAGGCCATGTCGTCGCCGGTGCGAAACTTCCATGGTCCGTTGAGTTCGGCGGAGGACACGCCCAGTTTTACGGTTGCAATGGATGGTGCGGACGTGGCGCTGGCGGCATGGTCGCTCGCAACCGGTGCGCCCTGTGCGCCAGCGGAAATAGCGCCCAACAAGATCAACAACGCCCAGCACCCACGGCGCATAGCAACTCCCAATGCAAAGGATTCAGAGTTTCAGGATCGGGCCCGCAGCGACTGCCATTCGAGCATGTGCTCTGCAGCATCCGAGATCACCCGGTGAAGAATTGTAGCGCCCCGGCCGGAGATTGCTGCAGCGAAAAGAAAAAAGGGGCCTTACGCTAGGTAAGGTCCCTTCATTCTCGCACGGTAATGGAAACCGAAACACGGGTGGAGCCGTTCAAAAACTCCCTTTACATGCCCAGAGAGTCTGCACCCATACGGCGGCGGTAGATGAATCCGGCGCAAAGGAGTAATCCAGTCGCGAGCAGCATGAGGCTGGCAGGCTCTGGGGTGGGGGCCACCGTGGCATCAGGGAAGTCTCTGTAGGGGATGCCCTGCTCCTCGATCGTAAACGTGTCGGTCGTGCACCACTCGCTTGCAGGCGGAATGTCCAGGCCCGTGAACAGGAACTGGTACACGTCGCCAATGAGCGAGTAGGTGCAGGTCACGCCGGGGGCTGTTGACATGCAACCGCCGCCACCGTCGGCCACCGTATACCGATTTGCCGTGATGTCAATCAGCAGCGTCGTCAGTGTCTTGCCGGTATCGTTGGCGAGGGTTACGCAGCCGTCGGTCGAAGGTGTATGGGCTCCGCAAGAGCCGAAGGATACGGTAAGGGGGTCGCCGTAGTACGGAATCCCCGGCCCAGCGTCTTGTACACCGAGCTTGAAGTCGTCAGCCCTTGCCATACCGCTCACGGCGCAGACCAACATCAGCGCAAATAAATAGCGTAAAAATTTCATCTCAGAATTCTCCTTGGGAGGTGCCGTTGATTTCGGTTCTTAACTGCGCGTCTTGGTACACCGTTGCGGGGGCCGGAGTTTCATCAAAGCTGAGAGTGAATCCTTTGAAATCGGCTGCTCGCTGCCAGCTGACCTGGTCAAAGCAACTGCGCGGGAGAAGATCACGGTTGCAAACAGAGTTACCCGTCCAGGGAGCCTTGCCTGGAGTTGCTGTCATTCCAGGGAGTCCTCCAGTGACGGAAAATAAAACGCTCGAAAAACTTGCAACAGGAGCCTTCCGCGGCTACCGCTGTTTTGCTACGTTGGGCCGAACCACGAAAATTCTCTGGTGGCGAGTTTGGGGCCCGAACGCAACGTGCCAAATCTTTGCTATGCCATGTCTAGTGCAAACGGCATGCCAAACCGAGAGAAGCTAAATCACTGCATTCTCGTGGCTTAGCTGTGGATTTCTGCAGGAGTTTGCACTTTCTTGCACTGTCCGGGAGAAGTAACTTCCGCCCGCAAGACCCTCCAGGACGATTACTATCGATCCGGAGACCGATCTGCCGCGGAACAAAGGAGATCAGCTATGCAAAGCAGCGTGATGCAAAGCAACGTAACGCAACACAGCCTGGAAGCCCTCAAGTCGGCTGGAACCGCAGTGATTGCCGACGTATTCGACAGTTTGCAGAAGACGCCGCGAATCCTGGACCTCTGCCTGCGTCCGATTGGGCCGGCTGCAGTTTATGCCGGGCCGGCGTATACCATTACGGGCGAGTCCGTGAGGTACACGGGCGGAGATCGCGCCAAGCTGGCGGCGATCGACAACATGCCAGAGGGCGTGGTGGCGGTATGGGCAAGCAGATGTGCCAAGGGCGTGTGCTGCTTTGGCGACTTGCTGGCAAGCGCGATGCGGGCGCGTGGATGCGTTGCCGCCGTGGTCGATGGCGGGGTGCGCGATACGGCGTACCTGGCCGAGTTCGGGATGCCGGTGGTCGCGCGCTATCGCACCCCCGCGCAGGGGGTGGGGCGGTGGCGTGTGACGCAGTCGCAGGCCAAGGTTTGGGTGAGGGGAGCGCTGGAAGAGTGGCTGTGCGTGTGTCCGGGTGACATCGTCGTCGGAGATTCGGATGGGGAGATTGTGATTCCGCATGCCATGGTCGAGGAGGTAACCGCCAAGGTCATTGAGTGGTCGCGACAGGAGTTTGGAGCGCGCACGGAGATTATCGCGGGGATGCCGCTGCTGGAGGCGCTTGAGAAATACGGGCACCTGTAGGCGCTGGCATAGTCGGGACCTACTCGGCGAGCAGTAGGCGCAGGTCGCGAAGGTTATTGCCGGTGGGGCCGGTGCTGATGGTCGCGCCGACGCATTGCAGCAGAGACGTTGACCGAAATTCTCCAAGAGCCAACAACGCCTCGGAACGCAGGCGCGGATTTTCCAGCGTGCGCCGATCGACGACTGCTCCGGCGAAAGAACTGTTGCCGTCGACGCCGTCGGAGCCGGCTGAGAGCACAGCGATGGAACCGTCCGAGGCCTCCAGGCGCGTAGCGGCGTACAGCGCGAAATGCTGATTGCGGCCACCAACGCTTTCGGGCGTTAGGTGATGATCAGCAATGGTGACCGTGACCTCACCAACGGAGATGAGGCAGACGCGGGGATGAGCCCGCCGCAAGGTGCGAAGGCGGTCGAGGAGGTAGTCGGCGGCCGCGCTGCACTCCCAGTCGTCGCAGGTGTTGTCGACGACGGCGTGGTAGCCGAGCACCTCGACTTGCCGGCGCACGGCTTCGGCCAGGCTTTCGCCATCCAGCAGCGTTACGGCGTAGGAGGCGAACTCACCGGGCTTTGGCGTCTCGGGCAGGGCAGGATCGAGGAAGAATCGCTGCACGGAAGCGGGAAAACGTTCCAGCAAGGCGTGACGGGCGAGGATCGCGCGAACGTCGGCGAGCGTAGTGGTATCGGGTAGCGTGGGCCCGGAGCCAAGGGCGTCGAGGTGGCCGCTCGGAACATCGGAGACAAACAGCGAGACGCAAGTGGCTCCGCGGGCTGCGAGAGCCACGCGTCCACCCTTTACTGAGGAGAAGTGTTTACGCACGCAGTTGATCTCAGCGATGCTTGCGCTGCTGTGGATGAGTGCGCGATGGAAGGCGATGGCATCTTCCAGCGGGATCGCAGAGTCGAGCGGCAGCTCCATCATGGCCGAGGCTCCGCCGCTGAGGAGGAAGAGACAGAGCGTTTCGTCGCGGCTCCAGGGCGGGATCGCGCTGAGAAGGTCGATGGCCGCGCGCGCCCCAGCGAAGGAAGCCTCGTTCGGAAGCGGATGGCCGCCGAAGTAGAACTGAAAGCCTGCGGGCAGGGAAGAGGGCGAGGATGGTGCGATCACTACACCCTGTGTCTCAAAATCGGACACCAGGGCAATGCGTGGAAGGAGGGACTCCAGCATGACCCTGGCAGCCTTTCCGGCGGCGAGCACGCGCAGGTGCCGGCAGCGGGTAAGGTCGATGCTGGTATGCCCGAGTTGGAGCGTGCGTGTGCCGTCGCTCGAGATCGCGATCCGAACCGAGCGCTCCATGGCTCGCTCGATGCTGCACTCCTGCAGCGCAGAGGCAAAGATGCCTCGCGCGACCACGGGCAGCGGTGCCTGGCCGGGGATGATCCGAAGGGAGTCGCTCGGAATTTCCTTCATGAGATTAGTCGCTGGTGCGTATGCCCATTTGGCTTACGACCGCTGCAGCGCCCGAATATACGCCACGGCCGCCTTGATCTGGTCGTCGGTGAGCTTACCGGCGTAGGCTGGCATCTTTCCCTTGCCCGCCTTGACGATGCCGATCAGGTCCGCATCGGGCGTCTTGATGACGGCTGGGCTCTTGAAGGACGCAGCCTTGATGGCATGGCCAGCGGGTGTGTTCGCCGTGCCATCGGGGCCGTGGCACATCTGGCACTTGGCCTTGTAGATGTCCGCGCCGCTGTTTTGAGCCAGTGACGGCAGGGCGGTGGCGGCGGCCAGGGCGCTGAATACTGCAAGTTTCACGTACATCTTCACGAATGACTCCTTTATGCCGATAGTCTCTGGTACGGATCGGATTAAGCCGCACTATACGCCAGGGGACCTGGAAGTCGCGGTGATCTACAGCAGTTACCCACAGGTACTATCAAAGAGAAGTATTTCGAAGACGGATGGGAGAGAGTTTTTCGATGGCAAGGCCGATTATTGTTACGGGCGCAGCGGGATTTATCGGGCGCAACACGGTTGCCGAGCTTAATGCGCGCGGCGAAAACGAGATCATCCTGGTCGACGAGCTGGGTAAGGATGAGAAGTGGAAGGATCTCGTCGGCCTGCGCTACGAGGACATTGTCACGCCTGAGGAATTCCTTGGCCTGATTGAGGATGGGGCCTTTGTAAATGCGCGGTCGGTGATCCATCTGGGCGCATGCAGTGCGACGACCGAGAAGGACGCCGGCTTCCTGGTACGCAATAACTACCAATACACGCGGGTGCTGTGCAACTGGGCGCTTTCGAACGAGATTCGGTTTGTGTACGCGTCGAGCGCAGCAACCTACGGGGATGGCGCCGAAGGCTATGACGACTCCGACACGGTGACTCCCACGCTGAAGCCGCTCAACATGTATGGCTACTCGAAGCAGATGTTCGACCTGTGGGCGCTGAAGCACCACCTGTTCCACCCGGCATCGGAGCGTTCGCATGAGACCAGCGGCTCGAATATTGTTGGGCTTAAGTACTTCAACGTCTTTGGCCCGTACGAAGACCACAAAGGCGATATGCGCTCGGTCGTATCGAAGAGCTACGAGCAGATTCGCCAGACGGGCGTGGTCAAACTCTTCAAGAGCTATCGGCCGGAGTATAAGGACGGCGAGCAGATGCGCGACTTCATTTACGTGAAGGACGCGGTGGATGTGACGCTGCATTTTGCTCTGCAACCGGCGGACGCTCCCGGAGGCCTACTCAATTGCGGCACGGGAAAGGCGCGCACCTGGGTCGATCTGGCGACCGCAGTTTTCGATGCCATGGGCCTGCCGCCGAAGATTGAGTTCATCGAGATGCCGGCGCAGCTGCAGGGGAAGTACCAGTACTTCACCCAGGCCAACGACGCGAAGCTGCGTGCGGCCGGATATACGAAGCCCTTTACCAGCCTGGAAGACGGGGTCCACGACTACATCACGGGCTACTATCTGCCACGGGAAGGGCAAGTTTAAACCGTACGGATACCTGAACGGGGTATTCTGGCTTGGCCATGCAAAGAGCCAAACGGACGAAGGTAATCTATCCGGGCACGTTCGACCCGCTGACGAACGGTCATCTCGACCTCATCGCGCGGGCGTCCAAGATCGTTGACGAACTGGTGGTCGCGGTGCATCGCAACTCGGAGCGCGGTGGCTCGGGTAAGGGTAAGCCCTTGTTCACGTTTCTGGAGCGTGAGCAGATGCTGCGTGAGGCGACCACCGAGATTCCCAACGTCTGGATAACGACCTTTGACGGCCTTCTTGTGGACTTCGCCAAAGCACAAAATGCGAAGGCGGTGCTGCGCGGAATTCGTGCCGTATCCGACTACGAGTATGAGCTGCAGATGGCCATGATGAATCGCAAGCTCGATCCCGAGATCGAGACGCTGTTCATGATTCCCGGCGAGCGCTACACCTACGTGAGTTCGCGGCTGGTAAAGGGCGTCTTCGAACTGGGCGGAGATGTAACCAGCATGGTGCCCCCCAACGTGATTGAGCGGCTGAAGCGCAAGTCGCTGGGCAAGATCTCGTGAGCGAGTCGCAGCGCCCAGCTGCGAGCATGAATCTTGAGGAACAGTTCGGACAGATCGACATCTACGTCTTCGACCAGATTCTGCGCGGGAATATAACCGCGGAGATGCGCGTGCTCGACGCCGGCTGCGGATATGGCCGAAACCTGGTCTACCTTTTGCGCGAGGGTTGCGACGTCTTTGCTCTCGACGCGAATGCCGAGGGTGTTGCGCATGTGCGAGCGCTGGCCCGCGAGCTCTCGCCGCACCTGTCGCCAGAGAACTTCCGCGTTGGCGCGATCGAAGCGATGGATTTTCCCGACGCCTTCGCCGACGTCGTGATCTGCAACTCGGTGCTGCACTTTGCCCGCGATGAGCAACACTTCCTTGCGATGGTTTCGGAGTTATGGCGAGTCTTGCGGCCGGGCGGCATCCTGTTCTGTCGGCTGGGATCGCGTATCGGCATGGAGTTCGAGCGGCTTCGAAAGAACATCTATCGCATTGGCGACGGCTCCGAGTGGTTCCTGGTGGACGAGGCCGTGCTACTGCGCATGACCGAGCAGATGAACGGCCTGTTCGTCGATCCGCTGAAGACCACCATCGTGCAGGATTACCGCTGCATGACCACCTGGGTGGTGCGGAAACGGACGCGGGGCCGATAGCCCGGAGCAACCCTTTCACTCCACAGCAAAATCTGAAAGACTACTAGACATGAGTACAGCGACAGCCACAAAGGTCCTAACGGACAGGATCAATCGGATCGAAGTTTCGGCCACGATGGCCATCACCGCCGAAGCGCTCAAGCTGAAATCGCAGGGCATTGATCTGGCGGACTTTGGGGCCGGCGAACCCCACTTCTCGACGCCGCAGCATATTAAGGATGCGGCGATCCAGGCCATCCAGCAGAACGTGACGCGCTACACCGCTGTAGCCGGTACGCCTGAGGTGCGCAAGGCGATCGTCGAGCGCCACGCTGCAGACTTTGGCACCAACTACGCGGTCGATGAGTGCGTGTTCACCGCGGGTGGCAAGCTGGCCATCTTCAATGCGGTCGAGGTGCTGGTCGAGCACGGCGACGAGGTGATTGTGCCGGTGCCGTATTGGGTTTCGTACAAGGACATCATTGAGTTTGCGGGCGGCAAGCCGGTGTTTCTCGAGACAGACGAGGCGGAGAACTTTCGCGTGACGCCGCAGATGATCGAAGCCGCAATCACCGACAAGACCAAGGCCATCATCCTGAATACGCCATCGAATCCTTCGGGCGCGGTGATGGGAGCCGAGGACCTCTATGCGATAGTCCGGCTGGCGCACAGCAAGGGCGTCTATGTGCTGCTCGACGAGTGCTACGTGTACCTCACGTTCGCGGGAGAGATCGTTTCGGGCGCGTCGTGCACTGAGTGCAAGGAACACGTGATTGTGCTTGGTTCGCTGTCGAAGACGTACGCGATGACCGGTTGGCGCGCGGGCTTTGCGCTGGGACCGAAGCAGATTATTTCGGCGATGAGCAAGCTGCAGTCGCAGAGCACATCGAACACAGCCAGCATGGTGCAGAAGGCGTCGATTGCGGCGTTGACCCAGTCGCAGGAGTGCGTGTCGGAGATGCGCGCGGACTACGTCAAGCTGCGCGACCGCGTGCTGGAGGGCTTCAAGTCAATCCCCGGCCTCACCTGCACGGTGCCGCAGGGCGCGTTCTATGTGTATCCCAACGTGAGCGCGTTCATCGGCAAGGGCGGCATCAAGTCTGCCTCCGATCTGGCCGCAAAGTTGCTAAGCGAAGCGCATGTCGTGGTCGTGCCGGGCGAGGCCTTCGGAACAGAGAACCACATCCGGCTGTCCTACGCGGTGTCGGGCGACGTGATCGACAAGGGCGTGCAGCGGATGCGCGAGTTTTTCGCCAAGCTCTGAGCGGAGTCATTTTTAGGATGAGCTGTTGGGTTTCGGTGGCACCGATAACAGAAGCAGGTAGGTCTTGATGTCAGCAGGCGATCATTCGGCGCGACCGAAGTTTATTCCAGTCATCTTAGCGGGCGGAAGTGGGACGCGATTCTGGCCTCGCAGCCGCAGAGCGCGCGCCAAGCAGGTGCTGACTCTGCAAGGCGAAGGTTCCATGATTCAGCAGACCGTAGATCGGCTCGCGCCGCTGGCTGCCGATGAGCGCTGCTGGGTAATCACGAATCACTGGTTGCGGGAGTTGATCGTTGATCAATTGCCTGGAGTGCTGGCGAAGCACGTGTTGGCTGAGCCGGCCGCTCGAAACACGGCGCCGGCGTGTGCGCTTCCGGCTTTCCTGCTCGAAAAAACTGAGCCCGAGACGGTCATCGGCATATTCCCGTCGGACCACATTGTTGGCAACAACGACAGGTTTGTAGAGGTGCTGGCTGCCGGGATCAAACTGGCGTCCGAGGGCGAGAACATCGTGGTCCTGGGAGTTCCGCCGACCCGACCCGAGACCGGCTATGGCTACATTGAACAGGGCGCGGAACTTGAACCTGTGAACGGCATCGCGGTACACCGCGTGAAGCGGTTTCGCGAGAAGCCGGACAAGCACACAGCGGAACGCTTCCTGGCCGCGGGGAACTTTGCGTGGAACGGCGGAATTTTTCTGTGGAGCGCGAGAACGCTGGCCAATGCCATTCGCGAGCATGTGCCGGACATGGCGCCGCTCCTCGAGAAGATCGCGGCAGCCCACGGGACGCCTGAGTTTGAGAAAGTGTTTGCGGAGCTGTATCCGGAGTGCGAAAACATTTCGGTGGACTACGCGGTGCTGGAGCGGCGGTCGGTGAAGGGCGAGACACGGTCGGGAATTTACTGTCTTCCGGCTGACTTTGCGTGGAATGACCTTGGGTCCTGGGCTTCGCTGCATGAGCAGTTGGGCCAGGACGAGCGATCGAATGTGGTGGATGGCGAGAACAGTGAGTTGGTGGCGATCCAATCGCAGGGAAACTATGTTCATGCGCCGGGCAAGATGGTGGCCCTGCTCGGGGTGCAGGGGCTGGTGGTGGTTGAGACCGCGGATGCGCTTCTGATCACAACGCTGGAGCGATCGCAGGACGTCTCGAAGATCGTTCATACGCTGCATCGCGAGATGGGTAAAGAAGAGCTGATCTAGGGCAGGGCATTGAGGATTAGGTAGAGCGAATGAGTGCTGTTAAGTTTGGAACCGACGGCTGGCGCGGCATCATCGCCGACGACTTTACGTACGAGAATGTGCGCGTGGCTGCACGTGCGATTGCGCATTATGTAATCGAGCACGAAGATGGGAAGGCAGGCGTGTGCATTGGCTACGACACCCGCTTCGGATCGCGATCGTTCGCGCACGTGGTGGCGGAAGTGCTGGCAGGCGCCGGCATTCCCGTGGCCCTGGCCAGCAAAGTAACGCCGACGCCGGAGTTGTCGTTTGCGGTACGTGGTCGAAAGGCTGCGGGCGGCGTGATGATTACCTCCAGCCATAACCCGGCTGAATGGAATGGCGTGAAGTACAAGGCGAGCTACGGTGGCTCGGGCAGCCCCGCAATCATAGCGTCGATCGAAAGCTACCTGGAAAAGCCGTTGGCGCTCGCCGCAGCACCCGCAACGATTGAGGAGGTCGACTTCTCCGCGCCCTATATCGCTGCGCTCGAGTCATTCGTCGATCTCAAGGCGATCAAAGCCTCGGGCTATCGCTTTCTCATCGACACGATGTACGGCGCGGGCAAGGGATATATCGCGGGAATCTTCGCGCGCGCGGGCATTCCTTATGTGGAATTTCGCAGCGAGATCAATCCTGCGTTCCCGGGGATTAATCCCGAGCCAATCCTTCCGCATATTGCAGCGACGCAGAAAGCAGTCGTGGCCGAGCACTGCGACGCCGGCCTGATCACCGATGGCGACGCAGACCGCATCGGCGCAGTCGACGAGCATGGAAATGTTGTCGACGCGCACAAGATCTTTGCAGTGATTCTGCAGTGGCTGCTGAAGCGCAAGCAATGGCCCGGCGATGTGACGCGCGCGTTCAACACCACCAAGATGCTTGACCGCATCGCAGCTAAGCACGGACGAAAACTCATTGAGCATGGCATCGGATTCAAGTATGTAGTTGACCTGATGCTGGAGCGCGAGATCCTGATCGGCGGCGAAGAGTCTGGCGGCGTCGGTATCAGCCGGCACTTGCCCGAGCGCGATGGGCTGCTCAATAGCTTGTTGATCGCGAACGTGATGGCGGATGAGCATAAGACGCTTGGCGAGTTGGTTGCAGCGCTGCAGGAAGAGTATGGCGAGCATCAGTATGGGCGCATCGACATGCATATCAGTGAGGAGCTGAAGAAGTCGGCGATTCGCCGCGCGGGTGCAGGAGTTAGCGAGATTGCGGGCCTCAAGGTGCTCCGCATGGAGACGCTCGACGGGATCAAGTTCTTCCTCGAGAACCCTGCCTGTGCGAATAAGCCCAACGCTGCCGAGACGTGGCTCCTGTTGCGCGCGAGCGGCACCGAGCCGCTGCTGCGCGTGTACTGCGAAAGCTGCAGCACGGAGAGTGTGCAACAAGTGCTCGAAGCCGCGCGAACATTTGTGCTGCAAGGGGATCCAGCGTGAGTGGGTTGGTGGCCCTCGAGGTTGCAGGAATTCTCTTCGATATGGACGGCGTGCTGATCAGCTCGATCGGCAGCGTCAATCGCAGCTGGCGCAAGTGGGCCGAACACTATGGCATCCCCAACGCGGAAACCTTTCAGGTGCCGCATGGAGTTCGCGCCGCCGATATCATTGCCATGCTGAAGCCCGATCTGGATCCGCACGAGGGTCTTCGCCTGATCGAAGACATCGAGATGGTCGATGTCGATGACTTGAAGGTGCTGCCCGGTGCGCATGCACTACTCGAGAGCCTTCCGCTGGAGCGCTGGGCGATCGTGACGTCGGCGACTGGCAGGCTAGCGCGTGAACGCCTGAGGGTGGCCGGGCTACCTGCGCCCGAACGAATGATCAGCGCCGAGATGGTGGAGCGCGGTAAACCTGACCCCGAACCCTATCGCCGCGGTGCTGAGCTGATTCATGCACCAGCCGTGGCATGCCTCGTCGTGGAAGATGCGCCGAGTGGTGTGGGCGCGGGAATGGCTGCGGGCTGCCGCGTGCTCGGCGTGCTCGGAACGCACAGCGAAGACGAGCTGCGCGCCGCGGGTGCCAGCTGGATTGTGGAGTCGCTCGAGGATGTCAGCGCATCTGCCACACCGGGTGGCCTGACGCTTAGCCTCAACACGCTCTAACCGGCCTTCGTGCCGCGCTTGAGCAGGATCGCCTCTACGCGCAGCCGGTCGTCTTCGGTATCCACGCCGATGGTGTCGTGTGCGGTCTCGGCCACATAGATGGAGATGCCGTTTTCGAGAAGCCGTAGTTGCTCCAGGCGCTCGGAAAGCTCCAGCTCACTCGGGGCAAGCGCAGCGAAACGTTCCAGCGCCGCACGGCGGTAAGCGTAAAGGCCAAGGTGCTTCCAATAGATCGCTTTGCCCTGACCATCGCGGTCATAGGGAATCGTTGAGCGCGAAAAATAGAGCGCTCGACCATCCATCGCAGTCACGACCTTCACGGCGTTCGGATTAGCGATGTCTTCCGGCGCGCAGCGAACCTTCGGTGTGGTCACCTCTACGTCGACCGAGGTAAACCGCGCGAGGATTGCTGTGATGTGGTCAGGGAGCAGTAACGGCTCATCGCCCTGGATGTTGACGTAGATATCGGCATCGATGACCCGCGACACGGCATAGAGGCGGTCGGTGCCGCTGGGAAGGTCGGGCGAGGTCATGATGCAACGCCATCCGCGCTCGTCGCAGAATGTTTGCACCTCCACTGAATCCGTGGCGACGATGACCTCATCGAGCTGCGGGCAGGCCTGGGCCGCTTGATGCACCCATGCCAACATGGGTTCACCGGCGATGTCGCGAAGAACTTTGCGGGGAAGCCGCGTGGAGGCGAGGCGTGCAGGAATGACGCCGATGATCCGGGGATGCGTGCTGCTCATAAACCAACTTTCTCGTCGTCTTTGATCTTAAACTTTCTCATTCTCTTTGAGCTTTAAATAGCTCTTCACGGCGAGGACAATCACTGCCGTAAGAATTAGCCCAAGGATGATCGCGATCACGACCAGAAAGCGGTGGATGCCCGGAAGGTAGCATGTCCACCCACCGCCAGTCGCACTGCAATCGGGCGCCAGGGCGAGCACCGACGCTCGCGCAAATGAGTCTGCGCAGACCATCCAGAGAACGCCCAACAGCAGGGAAGACCGGCTGCGGAGCCATGCTAAGCAATCGATTCGAGTTGGAAAGCCGTTGAGCACGTTTGACCTGCGAAGTGGCGAAACTTATGATGGTTAAGCGGCTGTCGTCGCGGCCGGGTTTCTGTGGCCGCTGGATGCAGTCTCCCACCCGGCGGTGTAGCTCAGATGGTTAGAGCGACGGACTCATAACCCGTAGGTCAGTGGTTCGATTCCACTCACCGCCACCATTCGTCTGCCACGCCACGTGGCGGACTGGATCGCAACTTCTGCAGTAGAGAGTATCATTTGGCTAGCGAGCTGCGTCTAAGCTACAGCACGGCCAGGCACGCTTACCGCCGTTGTCCAAAACCGATCCCGGAGTCCGTCACCGCACTATGCCCAAGAGCCTCAAGATCAGCCTGCTCGCCGTCTCGGTAGCCCTCATTCTCTGCATCTTTGTTGGGGTCAATACGCACAGCGTGGCCGCAGCCGGTGATCCGGCGCCGCAGGACGCCTACAACCAGATCAATGTTTACGGCGAAGTTCTGCAGCACATCCAGTCGGACTACGTCGAAGTCCCCAATATCCCGAAGGTCACCAACGGCGCGCTGCGCGGCCTGCTCGAGTCCCTCGATGCGGACTCCAGCTACCTGACGCCGGCTGACTACAAGGCCTACAAGGAAGACCGTGGTGGCAAGGCGCAGGTGGGCCTGGTCGTCTCCAAGCGCTACGGCTATGCGACCGTCGTCTCCGTGGTCCCGGGCTCGCCCGCCGATAAGGCCGGGCTGGTCGATGGCGACATCATCGAGGCCATCGGCATGGAAGACACCCGGAATCTGCCCCTGGCCATGATTCAGCTCATGCTGGAGGGCGCCCCCGGCAGCCAACTGCAGATGGCGGTCATCGGACCCCACAGCGCCAAGCCGCAGAAGATGACCCTTAACCGCGTGGTTGTCGTGGAACCCGCTGTAAAAGAGTCGCTGTACGACGGGACGTCGATCCTGTACCTCAAGCCAATCCTTATCGATCGCGAGCACGTTCAACAGATCGAAACCTGGTTGAAGGACATGAACAAGGACGGCAACAAGAAAATTCTGCTGGACTTGCGGGACGTCTCTGCCGGCGACATGAACGAGGCCGTGCGGCTGACCAACTTCTTCGTGAATACGGGGACGATTGCCACACTCGAAGGCCAGAAGTACCCCAAGCAGATTTTCTCGGCCGACCCGGCGAAGGCGATCAATACCACCGCCCCGCTCGTCGTGCTCGTCAACCATGGAACCTCAGGTCCGGCCGAGCTGGTGGCCGGAGCGTTGCAGGACGACGGTCGCGCTCAGCTGGTCGGAGAGAAGACCTTCGGCGAAGGCTCGATGCAGAAGACCTTCGATCTGCCCGACGGTGGAGCGATCATCCTGTCCATCGCGAAGTATGCGTCGCCCTCCGGCAAGCAGTTTGAGGATGATGCGGTGACACCGGGAACGATCGTCGCCTCCAACAAGGACCTGTTTGAGGATGATGATTCGGCGGACGATACAGCTACGCCGACGACCACCGACAGCACCCGGGACAGCTCCAAGCCGGCCAACACCCCTGCCAAGACACCACCACCCACCGACGACCAGTTCAACAAGGCGCTGGACATGCTCAAAGCCAAGACCGCCTGATCCTGGGGGTTTATCCCAACCGCTGCCCTTCGCGGGCCACATGGTAAGGTTGGTTTTGTCGTGCCCACGCCTCCGAGAACAGACGACAGGGTCCCAGATCGCCGCGCTCCAGTAAGCCGGCGCGCGCTGTTTTGGCGCGCCATTCGACGCTTTCCGTTCGGCGAGGCCGACCGCCGCAACCACAAGCTCGCAGCCCGCGCGTCCATCGCCGCCCTGCTGGGTGCCTCCGCACTCTTCGGAGTGATGCTGGGGCTGATCCTGGTCTACTCCATTAACCTGCCGCAGATGACGGAGCTGGAGCGCTATCGCCCCAGCACCACCACGAACCTCTACGACATCCACGGGCAGATCTTCGGCTCCTTCGCGGACGAGCGCCGCATTGTGGTCCCGTACTCCGAGTTTCCGCCCGTCCTGCGCGGAGCGATCTTCTCCATCGAGGACAAGGACTTCGAGCACAATGGCGGCATCAATCTGGTGCGCGTTGTGGAAGCCGCGTATGAGGATGTCCATACCCACGGCAAGGTGCAGGGCGCGTCTACGCTGACGATGCAGCTGGCGCGGAATCTCTTTCTGTCGTCGGAGAAGACCTATGGCCGCAAGCTGCAGGAGATCTTCCTTGCTCTGGAGATCGAGCGGCGCTTTACCAAGCCGCAGATCTTCGCGCTGTACGCCAACCAGATTTATCTCGGTAGTGGAACCTACGGGTTTGAGGCAGGGTCAGAATATTACTTCAGCAAGCATGCCCGCGACCTCACACTGCCGGAGGCTGCCATGCTGGCCGCGTTGCCCAAGGGGCCACAGTATTACTCGCCTGTGCGTTACCCTGAGCGTGCGCTGAAGCGCCGCAACCTGGTCATCCAGGAGATGCTGAATGACCACCGAATCACCCAGCAGGAGGCCGATGCTGCCAAGGCATCTCCCCTGGGGCTGCACCTGGAGTCGCCGCCCAACAACGAAGCGCCGTATTTTGTGGAAGAGGTTCGGCGTCAGCTGGAGAGCGAATATGGAACCGACGAGGTTCACAGCGCCGGCCTCCGCGTCTACACCACGCTCGATCTCAATCTGCAGCGCGCTGCCACCCAGGCAGTTCAAGACGGCACCGCCACCTATGAGCGCCGGCATGGCTGGAAGGGCCACCTTGAGAACGTGGTCCGCGAAGGCGTCTCGCTAGACGATTACAAGCATCCCGACTGGTCACAGACGTTGACCAACAATGGGTACATGCACGGTCTGGTACTGAGCACCTCTCCAGCTCGCATCAACGTCAAGCTCGGCAAAGTGAACGCGATCATGGTTCCGGCTGACTGGGCATGGACGCAGATCATCAAGGGAACCGAGCTCGCTCAGGTAGGCGACATTGTGTACGTCAAGGTGGTGAGCGGTGCCGACACGGCCGCCCCACACGTCATCCTGGAGCAGGATAGCGGCGCGCAGGCGTCGTTGATGGCCGTCAACAATGCAGATGGCGAGGTGCTCGCCATGGTCGGTGGCCGCGACTTCGAGACGTCGCAGTTCAACCGCGCCACCCAGGCCGAGCGCCAGGTTGGATCCTCGTTCAAACCATATGTCTACACGGCCGCGATGGAAGCCGGAATGAAGCCGTACGACACGGTGATGGACGCTCCCACAACGTTCTTCACTGCCGGCGGACCATACACGCCACACGACTACGAAGCAGGCTATCTCGGCTCCATGACCCTGGTCGACGCGTTTGCCGAATCGCGGAACATTCCCGCGCTGCGTCTGGCGGACAAGGTAGGGATCAAGAAGGTGATCGACGTGGCGCATCGCTTCGGCGTCACAAGTGACATCCCGGCGTTTCTACCCATCGCGATCGGCGCGGCAGATCTCACGCTGGCTGAGCAGGTGGGTGCCTACAGCGTCTTTCCGAACGACGGCATCTACATCGCGCCGCACTATATCCGCCGCGTGGTGGAGGCCGATGGGCAACCTATGCAGCAGCCGCGCACCAAGGTCAGCGAGGCCATCGCGGTGAACATCGCGCGCGAGATGATGGTGCTGCTGCAGGCGGTGGTGCAACATGGAACGGCCGGAGCCGCAGCGCAGATGAAGCACGCGCTCGGCGGCAAGACCGGTACGACCAACAACTACACGGACGCGTGGTTTGTGGGTTTTTCGCCCTCGATCACCTGCGGGACGTGGGTTGGCTTTGACAACCGGCAGTCGCTCGGCGAAAAAGAGACCGGTGCAAGGGCTGCACTGCCGATCTGGATCGACTTCATGAAAGTTGCGCTCGCCGATAGGCCCAACGAGGCGTTCTCGCAACCGAACGCTCCAAAGAAACAGATCGAGGTCCCTGCTGATTCGGATGCGGACGGAGCCGCGACGCCACCTCTTCCCGCGCCCGATACCGACACCGATTCAGATCAGCAGCCAGCGAAAACTCCCGAACCGGCAGTTCTCGAACCGGGCGAGTTGCGGCTTCCGAACGATGCCCCTTTGCCACCCGCAAGCCAACAGCTGCCTGCACCGATCGTGCGTCTGCCACCGCCGACTGCGCCCGCCGTGCACGCAGTACCACGCCCCAAGACGGTCCCAGCCAGGAAGAAGCTTTCAACCTCTCAAACTCGTCCGACGGGATAGAGTGAAGCCGAGAGATTACGACGTGAGCGCGTCGTGTTCAACGTTGAGTGCATCCGAGAGCGCGAAGAATCGCAGCGCCAGCCGCACATCGCGCCCAATCTGATCGCGCAGCGCCTCGGTAGATTCAAAGCGACGCTCATCCCTCAGCCGCCGCAGAAATGTCAGCTCCAGCGACGTCGTTTCCGATAGATCGACCGGCTCAAAGTCCAGCAGATGCGATTCGACGGCAAAGGAGTCCGCGCCAAACGTTGGACGATTGCCCACATTGGTGACGCCGCGAAACACTCGGCCTTCCCCGATGCCCAGCGTTGTCACATACACGCCATGCGCCGGCAGCAGTTCCGGATACGGCGCGAGGTTAATCGTTGGCACCGCGTAGCGCGTGCCATATCCGCGTCCCGGCGCGGGCGTGCTCCGGATTGCGAAGGAGCGCCCCAGCAGCGCGCGTGCCTCATGCAGGTTGCCGGCGCTGATGAGCGCTCGAATGCGACTGGATGAGATCGCAGCGCCGCGCGCAATACACGGCACGTACGCCCTGACGTCAAAGCCCAGCTCGCGGCCGAGATCAGACAGCCCGGTAATGTCAGCCTCGGCCTGGTAGCCAAAGCGAAACGTCTCGCCCTCATGGACCTCGACAGCGTGCAGCGCATCGCGCAGCACGCGCTCGGCAAAATGCCGCGCCGTCCAGTGGCGCAGCTCATCGGTGAAGGGAAGTACCAGCACCTGGTCCAACCCTGTCTCTGCCAACAACCGCAGCTTCTCATCGAGCGGCGTGATCAGTGGCAGTCGCGAGGCCGTATGCAGCACATGGGCAGGATGAGGATCGAACGTGACTGCGATAGCGCTCGCATTCAGCACTCGCGCACGCTCCAGCACCGAGGTAATCACCATCCGATGTCCGCAGTGCACTCCATCGAAGTTGCCAATCGTAACAACCGAGGGGCCGGAGGAGCCGAGTTCTGCGAGTGAGCGCGCGATCTTCATGACGAGGTTCTTCCCAACGTTTCAGAGGAGATATTGAACGAAAGTCTAAGCCCATCGTGCGCCAGCCGTATGTGATTTGGTAACGACGCATTCGTCGTCTCGTGATCCAGGCCGTGACTGATATGCGTGAAGAAAGCACGCTTCGCCCCGATCTTCTCCACCAGCTCAACCGACTTGGCGAGATGCGAGTGACTCGGATGCGGCTCATGACGCAGCGCGTCGAGCACCAGGATATCGAGGTCCTTCAGTAGCGCGTAGCTCTCCTCGGGAATATCGCTCATGTCGGTGAGATAGGCAGCGTCGCCAAACCGGTAGCCGGCAATCGTGTTGCGCCCATGCGTAACGGGCACCCGCGCAAACGTCGCGCCGAAGAGCGGAATCTCAACGCCAGCCTCGGCAGGAATTCGATGCAGCACGACGCGAGCGCTCGTGGGATATCGATCGGTCTCACGGAAGGTGTATTCGAAGATCCGCTCGATCACGCTGGCAGTCTCATCGTCGGCATAGAGCGGAAGCCCCTCCGGATGCGCAAAGCTAAGCGGTCGGAGATCATCCATGCCTAGCACGTGGTCGGCATGCCCATGCGTATAGAGCACGGCATCAACGGACCGCAGATTCTCGCGCACGGCCTGCGCGTGGAAGTCCTGCCCCGTGTCGATGACAACATTGTGCCCACCATAGCTGACCAGCACGGACGGTCGCGTACGGCGGTTCGGCGACCCTGGTTCATACGCGGACGCGCAGACCGCGCAGCCGCAGCCCAGCGTCGGGACCGCCATCGAGGTTCCACTTCCGAGAAAAGTGAGGGTTGCTTGCATGCGTCGCTTACTGTGGCCTAACGGACGATGCTCGGCCCACCCGGCGGGGGAGGCATGCCCGCACCCGGTTGCCGCGAGGCTGCCTGCCGGGAGAGCGCCTGGGTTACTTCGAGGAAGCCCAGCCGCAGCTCAAACAGCGCCGTTTCGAGCAACTTGGTCTCGGCTTCGCTGCGATTGCCCTCGGTCTTGGCCGCGAGAATCCCCAGCATGTCGATCGTCTGCCGCGCGCCGAGGATGTCCACCTGAGGCTGTTGATTCGGTGCAGCAGCCCCGCCAAGTTGCAACATAGCCTGCATGTAGAGCGACTGGATCACGCGCTCGAAGGTGATATCCGGAGCGCGCTCCATGCCCGGATTGGTCGCACGAATCGCCGTCTCCAGGCGATCGACGGTAGCGTCGTAAGCCTGCTTGGCCTGCTCGGCCTGCTCAGCCGTGGGCGCAGGCGGCATCAGTTCGTCGTCATTCTCTACGTGGCCTGCGGTCGGACTGGAGGCATGTTCTGCAGCCGGTGCAGGCACCGGCTGCGGTCCCTTATGCTCCACCAGGCGGGCAGAATCGCCATCTTCCGGACGCACGATCGTCTCTGGCCGAGGGGGCTTTGGCTCCGAAGGTGGTGCGTCAGGCCGAATGTCGCCTTCCGCGGTAAACTTGCGACGATCGTTGACTACAAATTCTTTGATATCAGCCATGGTCTTCCCAGCTCTCTAATGTCTCGCTCTATTCTGATGCTAACTCGCGGCAAGAGGATCACGCTGTGGAACAGCAACCCCGCCCGGGTACGTGAGTTCCAGTTTGGCTTCGACGGTCTCCTGGCGAACATATCCCAGCGCCAACAGAAACGGCCCTTCGGCCAACGGAACCATCGCCGCGCTGGTGAGCTCTCCAGCAGGCTTTCCTCCCGCCTCAAGCGTTGCCGGAAGCGTTGTCGGCAACTCGCCCGTAAGCCGGAAAGCCGTGAACCGGCGATGCACTTGCCCGCGCGACCGAATGCGCTCGACAATCTCCTGTCCCAGGTAGCAGCCCTTCGCAAAGTGCAGCGCATGGGCCTGCGCCGTCTCCTGCGGCAGGTCACGATCCCGAATGTCGACGCCGTACTTCGGCCGAGCTTCGAGGATGCGAAGCCACTCAAGTTCGGCCGCGGAGACGGGACGGGCCTGGCTCTCACCGAGTTCGGCCAGAATGCTGGCGATGGTGGACGCGTCGGACCAGATCTCAAAACGCGGAACGACAGGGCTAAATGCCTGGAGCAGCCACACCGGAGCACCTGCGTAAATCGTCTGCTTCAGCATGATGGTCTCGGTCGGCGGGACCTGGGCGGCGGGAGAACAGGCGGCCGACCGCTGATTACCCGTGCCGAGTGCCGCGACGGTGGCGAGCGCCTCCGGCCCTGCGACCAGAACCCCGGATAGGTCTTCAACCGGGGTAAGTTCGACATCGTCCATGATGATGAAGTGGTCGAGATGCTGGCGTATCGTTTCAAGTTGCGTGATGTCAGTTTCCAGTAGAAAGATGGGTGCGCCGTCGCCGTTTTCGCGAAACACCATCGCATCGCCCTGGATGCGGCCCTGCGCGTTGAGCAGAAAGTTGTAGTTGCCCTCTCCCGGCTGCAACGCCTGGATCGTGTTGCTCACCATCCCGTTCAGCCAGCGCGTGGCATCTGACCCGGTAATGCGCAAAAAGCCACGGTCAGCGATCGGTGCGTACCCCGCGCCGTGCAGCAAAGCGTTCAACTCATTGGGTTCAGAATTCGGCATCTATTCGTGCAAGCTCCTCGTCCAAGGATATCCCGGACGCTCCTCTTGGATGCGCGTGGGTCGCGCAGGATGCTCTCCGGCACGTCCGGGTTCCGCAGGAGCGCATCCCCTGCGTACACTAAGTGTGAGCATCATGGCGTAATTGGAGGCCGTTTGACCTGGCAGAGACTATTGGCAGCACAGGCAGTATTGGCATCAGGATTGGCAGCAAGCGCGGTGGTGGGATTCGGCGCCGAAAACGCGTACGCACAGGCGAACTCGGGACCCGGCAAGACCACGCCCCCGGTCCTTACGTCCGGTAGCTCGACCGTCACAGCCGACACCGTCCTTACGCCCGCTCAAGAGAAGACGCTGCTCGACGCCGAGGACCAGATCCTGCACTTTGTCAGCAAAGATACCCACCTCGAGATCAAGCAGCCGGTGAAGTGCCGGTTCATCTCCCGCAGCGCCGTCAACACGGAGTTGCGCAAGAAGTTTGACCAGGACAAGGGCGCCAAGCGCATGGAGCGCAGCGAGCTGGTGCTCAAGAAGTTTGGCCTGCTCGACCAGGACTTCAAAATGCGTCCCTTCCTCCTGAGCCTGCTCACAGAACAGATCGCCGGCTTCTACGATGACAAATCCAAGCAGATGAACCTGCTCGACTGGGTGCCCATCGACGAGCAGAAGCCGGTCATGGCGCATGAGCTCACGCACGCTCTGCAGGACCAGAGAGTCGGCCTCGACAAGTGGGGAAGCCAGGAGATCGAAGGCCTCGCCAAGAACGTCAAACAGGACAACAAGCACATCGCTAACGACGATACCGACACGGCCCGCGAGGCTGTGCTCGAAGGTCAGGCTATGGTCAGCTTCGCCGACTACATGCTGGCCGACGCCGGCCACCCGGACAAGACGCTGAAGGATGCGCCACAGCTAGCACAACAGCTCGAATCCAACGCCGGAGACATGTCAGACTCACCCGTGCTGGCCCGCGCACCGCTTGTATTGCAGCAGTCGCTCCTATTCCCGTATACCTCTGGCCTGGCCTTTGAGCAGCAGATTCTGGTGAAGAAGGGCGTCGATCGCGCCTTCGCCGGCGTGCTCGACGCACCACCCAGCACCACCTTCCAGATTCTGAACCCGGACGCCTACCTGCGCAATCAGCCTGTGCCGCTGCTCAGGCTGCCGGACATCCATCCCCTCCTCAAGGCCGCGGGGTATCTACCCTACGACGTCGGCGTGATGGGCGAGCTGGACGTGCGCATGACCGCAGAGCTCTTCGGTGGCGAGCCCCTTGCGCGGGCGCTCGCTCCCGAGTGGGCCGGCGGCATCTACTACGCCGCACAGCGCAAGAATGCGACGTCCGCACAGAAGGGAACCACTGCGTCTCTCGCCCTTCTCTACAGCTCGCAGTGGAAGAATAAGGACTCCGCGCGCAGCTTCTTTGAAGTCTTCGAGCAGGAGATGCCCCGCCAGTACGACGGCCTCAAGCGCCGCGAGGCTGACGAGAGCAATGGAGTCGAAGCCACCGAACGCGTCTTCTCCACCAGTGAGGGTGACGTCCTCCTGACGCTCAAAGACAATACCGTGTGGGTCAGCGAGGGCTTCGATCTGGCGCTGGCTCGCCAACTCCGCGACAAGGTGGAGCAAGCCAACCTTCCACCCGGACAAGGCCCGACCCTTGAGGCCCGCACGTTACCCGTTCGCACGCTATCCGCAGATCACGACCTCGTCGGTGACATCATCGACGCGCTCCGCCGCTACGGTGTGATGAAGGAAGCAATCCAGTAGTCTCGATCGTCGCCGCTAGGGCTTTTTTTCGGCGGCCTGCTTGAGCGCACTAAGCCAGGTCGTGTCCGAAGCCGCCAGCTTCTCCGACGGATAGAGCCACTTCATCAGCGGCCCCGTCATCGACTCTTTCACCGTCACGAGCGTTCCGCCATCCGGTGTGGCCTTCAGCTCCCATACGTGAACCGCGCGGGCAGGATAAGAGATTCCTGTCCAACTGAGGCGCCGGTCCGGCTCCACCAGGTGCACCTCCGAATGGATGGTCGTTCCACCAGACTTCCAGACGAACTGGGTGCCCATCGCCAACTCGCCCGGAGCCGTGACGCTCTCAATCTGTGGACACCACCTTGGCCAGTTGGGCGCATCGATCAGAAGGTCCCACACCTTCGCCGGCGGCGCCGCGATCTGCATCTCAACACGCGCCTTTACCGGAGCATCCTGCTGGATCGCACCCACCGCCGAAAGCGCCTGCAGCTGCCTTGATGAGTGCGAGCATCCGCCCAGCATCAATACAAATCCCAGGCAAGCCCCGACCGCCGCAAGTCTCTTCATGCCAGCTCCTGTAGGCGAAGTTAATTCTGCGACAGCGTCATCACCGAAAGCCCCATCAACCCATGCACCCAGCGCGCCGGCTTCACATCGTCGGTGTTGATCAGCTGGATCAGGCCGCCCTCACTATCGGGCAAGCCGGCCTTCATCACCGCAACAATCACCTTGCCGGTCGAGTACTCCACCTCGCCGCCCGAGTACAACACATAGTAATGATCGCTGCCGGCCGCCGCGATCACGCTGTGCAGAATCAGCGGCTGGTTCTCGCGTGTGGCCGTCAGGCCGATCTTCGCCATCACGTCCGAAAGCAGCGGCCCGCTATAGGTCTCCTCAATCCCGCCTCGGTGTGCATTGTGTACGTGCACCGTCACCTGGTTGGGCATGTTCACCAGGTCCGACAGCGACAGCGTCACGGTCTTGCCTTCGAAGCTGAGATTCACGCTCTTGGACGGCGGCACGGGCGGCTTCATGGCCTCCATCGGCGCAGGAGCTTTCGTTTCCGGTGGCGTCGGGTCCGTCTGGGCGCAAAGGGCGAGGGGCGAAAGGGCAAGCATGAGCGCAACAGCAGTCAAGATCTTCATGCTCCCAAGGTACCTCTCCCGGGCGGAGCCGTATAGAACTTTTCGAAACAGACGTATACTGGAGATCGGGTTATTGGAGATCTATGTCGATCATTCGCAATGTCGCCGCCATCGCCAAGGGAATGAGCATTACGCTGCGGGAAGGCTTCCAGCCAACGCAGGTCGAGAACTATCCGGACGGGAAAGGGCCGATGCGCGGCGCTCAGTTTGAGCAGCGCTTTCGCGGCAAGCACCAGTTGCAGCGCGACGAAAATGGCCTCGAGAAGTGCGTCGCGTGCTTTCTCTGCGCCGCCGCCTGCCCGTCAAACTGCATTTACATTGAGGCCGCGGACAACACCAGCGAGACCCGTATCTCTTCGGCTGACCGCTACGCCAAGGTTTACAACATTGACTACAACCGCTGCATTTTCTGCGGATACTGCGTGGAAGCCTGCCCAACAGACGCCATCACTCATGGACACGGCTTCGAACTCGCCAGCCTCAACGCCACCACCATGGTCATGCGCAAGGAAGACCTGTTGGTGTCCGTCCCGACGGGTCTTCCGGATTCAGCTAAAGAAGAGCTTGAAGTGCTCGCGTAGAACTTAAAGTCTTGGATTCAACATACGCGGCGAGCCATAACGGCTCGCCGTCTTGCGATCAGCGCGGCATCCCCGCGCATCGAATGGAATAACGAACGGAGCTAGACATGAACAGGGCCACTCCCCACCCCCTAGAAGCCATCCTCGAAGACCGTATCGCCATCATCGATGGCGCCATGGGCACCACGATCCGCACCTACGGCATGACCGAGGCCGATATTCGCGCGGATCGCTTCAAGAACTCCACCAAGGACCTGCTCAACAATGGCGACCTCTTCTCGCTCACCCAGCCGAAGATGATTGGCGACATCCACCGCCGCTTCCTCGAAGCTGGCGCCGACATCCTCGAGACCAACACCTTCGGCGCCACCAGCATTACCCAAAGTGAGTTCTTCGTCGACGATCCGCGCGAGAACGGCGGCCGCAAAGACCCCGAGTTCTATCAGAAGATTTCCGAAGACGCCTCCCTCAACGACCTCGCCTGGGACATCAACTACACCTCCGCGCAGCAGTGCCGCGAGTGGGGCGATCGCGTCGCCAACAACGACGGCCGGCAGCGCTTTGTCGCCGGCGCCATCGGTCCGCTCACTGTCTCGCTCTCCAACTCGCCCGACGCCGACGACGCCGGCTTTCGCGTCGTCACCTTCGACCAGGTAAAGTCGGCCTACGCGCATCAAGTCCGCGCGCTCATCGCAGGCGGCGTAGACCTCCTCCTCGTCGAAACCATCTTCGACTCGCTCAACGCCAAGGCCGCACTGGTCGCCATCCGCGAAGTCTTCGATCAGGACGGCCTCGCCGCCTCCGGCAAAGAGCTCCCCGTGATGATCTCCGCAGCCGTCGGTCGCGGCGGCGAGACGCTCATCTCCGCGCAAACCACCGAGGCCTTCTGGAATGCCGTAAAGCACGTGAACCCGCTCTCCATCGGCCTCAACTGCTCGCTCGGCCCCGACCTCATGTACCCCTTCCTCAGCGAACTCTCCGAGAAGGCCGACGTCGCCATCTCCTGCTACCCCAACGCCGGCTTGCCCAACCCCCTCTCACCCACCGGCTTCGATCTCGGCCCTGAAGACATGGCCCGTTCCCTCAGCGGCTTCGCGCGCGGCGGCCTCATCAACATCGCTGGAGGCTGCTGCGGCAACACGCCCGAGCACATCGCTGCCATCGCCAAAGCGCTCGACGGCATGCACCCGCGCGAACTTGCGCAGCGAAATCGCGAGGTGGCAGCTTGAGCGTGAGCACGCAGCCGAAACCCCTGCGTCTTTCCGGCAGCCAGCCCTTCACCCAGCAAGCCGGCGTGTACATCATGATCGGCGAGCGCACCAACGTCGCCGGCTCGCCGAAGTTCGCGCGCCTGGTCAAGGAAGGCAAGTTCGAAGAAGCCGTCAGCGTCGCCCGCCAGCAAGTAGAAAACGGCGCCAACATCATCGACATCTGCATGGACGAAGGCATGATCGACGGCGTCGCTGCCATGACCCGATACCTGCAGCTGCTCGCCTCAGAACCTGAGGTCGCCAAGGTCCCCTTCATGGTCGACTCCTCCAAGTGGGAGGTCATCGAGGCAGGCCTCAAATGCCTGCAGGGCAAGGGAATCGTCAACTCCATCTCGCTCAAAGAAGGCGAAGCCAAGTTCCGTCAGAACGCTGCGACCGTACTCAAGTACGGCGCCGCGGTGGTCGTCATGGCCTTCGACGAACAAGGTCAGGCCGCAACCTACGACGAGAAGATTCGTATCTGCGAACGCGCCTACCGCATGCTCGTCGACGAAGTTGGCTTCCCGCCCGAAGACATCATCTTCGACCCCAACATCCTCACCGTCGCAACCGGCATGGAGGAGCACAACAACTACGCGGTCGACTTCATCAACGCCACGCGCTGGATCAAAGCCAATCTTCCGCATGCCAAAGTCTCCGGCGGCGTCTCGAACATCTCCTTCAGCTTCCGCGGCAACAACAAGGTTCGCGAAGCCATGCACTCGGCGTTCCTCTACCACGCCATCGCTGCCGGCATGGACATGGGCATCGTCAACGCCGGCATGCTCGAAGTTTACGAAGAGATCGAGCCGGAACTTAAAGTGCTGGTCGAAGATGTCCTGCTCAACCGCCGGCCAGACGCCACCGAGCGCCTCGTCGAATACGGCGAAACCCTCAAGGGAACCGACACCGCCGTCACCGAAAAGAAAGCCGAGGAGTGGCGCAACGGCACCGTGGAAGAGCGTCTTTCGCACGCGCTTGTGAAGGGCGTCGACACCTACATCGAGATCGACACCGAAGAAGCCCGCGTCAAACTCGGCCGCCCGCTGCTCGTCATCGAAGGCCCGCTGATGGACGGTATGAGCGTCGTCGGCGACCTCTTCGGCAGCGGCAAAATGTTCCTCCCGCAGGTGGTGAAATCCGCACGCGTAATGAAGAAAGCCGTCGCGCACCTCACGCCCTACATGGAAGCTGAAAAGGCAGCTGCGGAAGCTGCAGGCGAGATCGTCAAAGCGCAGGGCAAGATCATCCTCGCAACCGTAAAGGGCGATGTTCACGACATCGGCAAGAACATCGTCGGCGTGGTGCTCGCCTGCAATAACTACGACGTCATCGATTTGGGCGTGATGGTCTCGTGCGAAAAAATCCTCGAGCGCGCAAAGGTAGAGAAGGCGGACATGATCGGCCTGAGCGGCCTCATCACGCCCTCGCTTGACGAGATGGTCCACGTCGCGAAAGAGATGGAGCGCCAGGGCTTCACCATACCGCTGCTCGTCGGTGGCGCCACCACCAGCCGCGCGCACACGGCCATCAAGATCGCCCCGCACTATAACCAGCCGGTCATCCACATCCTCGACGCCAGCCGCGCCGTTCCCGTTACCACCAGCCTGCTCAGTGACGACGGCAAAGAAGAGTTCATCGCAAAGCACGACGCCGAGTACGAGTCGCTGCGCAAGTCCCACGCCGCGCCGCGCCAGCCGATCGTATCCATCGAAGTCGCGCGTGAGCGCCGCACGCCCATCGAGTGGCGCGCCGAAGACATTCCCACCCCCGCCAAACTCGGCGTCCAAGTCCTCGATAACTTCCCGCTCGCCACGTTGCGCGAATACATCGACTGGACGCCTTTCTTCCACACCTGGGGCATGAAGGGCATCTACCCGCGCATTCTCAACGACGAAGCGCAGGGAACCGAGGCCAGCAAGATCTTCGCCGACGCCAACACGCTCCTCGATCGCATCGTCGCGGAAAACCTCATCACCGCGCGCGCCGTCTACGGCCTCTTCCCGGCCACCGCCATCGGTGACGACGTCGAGGTCTACACCGACGAATCGCACACGCAAACTCGCGAGCGCTTCCACTTCCTTCGCCAGCAAGCCCACCGCGAAGGCAGCGAGCCCTGCCGCTCGCTCGTCGACTTCATCGCTCCGCAAGGCACCAACCTGCCCGACCACATCGGAGCCTTCGCCGTCACCTCCGGCATCGGTCTTAAGGAACTCTGCGACACCTTCCGCGCCGCCAACGACGACTACAACGCCATCATGGCCGAGGCCATCGCCGATCGACTCGCGGAGGCCTTCGCTGAATACCTGCACAAGCGCGTGCGCGACGAGTGGGGTTACGGCCGCGCGGAAACCTTCACGCCCGCCGAGCTCATCCAGGAGAAGTATCGCGGCATCCGCCCGGCGCCCGGCTATCCCGCCTGCCCCGACCACACCGAGAAGGGAACCATCTGGAAGCTGCTCGACGTCGAAGCCAACACCGGCATCAAGATCACCGAGTCCTTCGCCATGTGGCCCGGCTCCAGCGTCAGTGGTCTCTACTTCGCGCACCCCGAGGCCCGCTACTTCTCGCTAGGCAAAATCGGCCGCGACCAGGTCGCCGACTACGCCGCCCGGAAACAGATGTCCGTCAACGAAGTCGAACGCTGGCTGGGCCCCAATCTCAATTACGATCCTGCGTCATAAACTACCGAGGTCGCCATGGAATCCAATCCACTCGAAGACAAACTCTGGCCCGCACTTCAGTGGGAAGACTGGTCGGCCACCGCCGACACCCTCCACATGTGGACGCAGATCGTCGGCAAGGTGCGCCTCGCGCTCAGCCCGCTCCAGGCCCACTGGTGGAACGTTCCGTTCTACGTTAGCGCCCGTGGCCTCAATACCTCCGCCATGCCCTACGGTGCGGACTTCCTCGAGATTGAATTCGACTTCGTCAACCACGAGCTCCTCTTCCGCACCAGCACCGGCCTCAGTGCCTACCAGCCCCTCCGAGCTCAGTCCGTCGCCAACTTCTACACCGAGTTCCAGAAGACCCTCAGCGATCTCGGCGTCCATGTCTCCATCCACGCCACGCCCGTCGAAGTCGCCAACCCCATCCCTTTCGCAGAAGATACCGTCCACGCGTCCTACGATCCCGACGCCGCCCATCGCTTCTGGCGCATCCTCATTCAGACCGACCAGGTCTTTCAGAAATTCTCTTCGGACTTCATCGGCAAGATCAGCCCCGTGCATTTCTTCTGGGGCAGCTTCGATCTCGCCGTGACGCGCTTCTCCGGCCGGCCCGCTCCACCGCGCCCAGGCGCCGACGCCATCACGCGCGAGGCCTACTCGCATGAAGTTATCAGCGCAGGCTTCTGGCCCGGCAACGGAGGCTACGGCAAGGCAGCGTTCTATTGCTACGCCGCGCCATCGCCAGCCAACCTCGACGCCGCAACCATCCAGCCCCCGCAAGCGTTCTGGGATCGCAACCTCGGTGAGTTCATCCTGCCCTACGACGACCTTCGCGCCGCCCCCTCACCCGACGACACCCTGCTCGCCTTCCTGCAAAGCACCTACGACGCCGCGGCAGACCTCGCTCACTGGGATCGCAAGGCGCTCGAGCGCGCCGCGCTTTGAGCGGCCGTCGTTTACGATAGGGAATCACCCAAGTATTTTCGCTGGAGAGTGCATGAAAGTTTGTGGAGTCATCGCCCTTGCCGCCGTCGTGTGCGTCACGGCCGTAGCGCAGAGCCCAACCGCCCCAACGCCGCCGCAGCTGCCCCAGCAGGATCGCGTCCTGTCGCGCCAGATCTTCAAGGAGTTCATCGAGACCAACTCCGAAGACTCCGATGGCAGTGTCACCGCCGTGTCGCTGCTCGCGCGCAAGGAGCTGCTCAAGGCTGGTTTCGCTCCCGAGGACCTCATCCTCGCCGGCCCCAACGACCGCAAGCAGAACCTCGTCGTCCGCTATCGTGGCGCGTCCGGCTCCAAGCTCAAACCCATCCTCATCATCTGCCATGAAGATGTCGTCGAAGCCCGCAAGGCCGACTGGTCTACCAACCCTTATACCTTCGTTGAGAAGGATGGCTACTTCTACGGCCGCGGCACCCAGGACATGAAGGACGCCGACGCTGACGTCGTCTCGAGCTTCATTCGCCTCAAGCGTGAAGGCTACGTTCCCAACCGCGACATCATCCTCGCGCTTACGGCTGACGAAGAAGGTGGCAAATCCAACGGCGTAAGTTGGTTGCTGAAGAATCGCCCGGATCTCATCCGGGCGGAGTTCGTCATCAATCCCGACGGCGAAGGTCCAACGCTGCACGACGGCAAAGCCACCGAGCTGCTCGTCGAAGCCACGGAAAAAACCTACGCCGACTATCGCATCACTGCCACCAACCCCGGCGGCCACAGCTCCGAGCCCCGCCCCGACAACGCCATCTACGAGCTCATGCACGCGCTGCTCAAGCTCGAATCCACTCCCTTTCCCTTCGAGCTGAATAACGTGAGCCGTTCGGAGCTCGAAGCCATGGCGAAGGTGAGCCCGCCGGAGACCGCTGCCACCATCCAGGGCCTCCTCAAGACCCCGCCCGATCCAAAAGCCATCGCCGAGTTCTCAGCAGCGCCCGAGGCCAACGCAACCCTCCGCACTACCTGCGTCGCCACCATGCTGCAGGGCGGCCGCGCACCCAACGCACTGCCCGCCGTAGCCACCGCCAACGTCAACTGCCGCATTCTTCCCGGCCACACCCAGGAAGAGACCCGCAAGACGCTCATCAAGATCTTCGACGATCCCAAACTCACCGTCGAGTATATGGCCGACGACCGCACCCTCAGCCCCACCGCTCCCGACCGCGAGAGCCTTCCCCCTCCGCCCCTGCGCGCCGACGTCTTCGATCCGCTCAAGAAGGTCACCAGCGAAATGTGGCCGGGCATCGTCATTATCCCCAGCATGGAGATTGGCGCCAGCGACTCCATCTACACCAATATGGCCGGCCTGCCCAGTTACGGAATCGGCGGCGCGGCTATCGATGAAAACGGAAACCGCATGCACGGCCGCGACGAACGCCTCGGCGTCGAATCCTATTACAACAGTGTGGAGTTCTTCTACCTCTACCTCAAGGCACTCACTAGCTAGCACCTTCAGCTAAGGCTTGGGCGAGATCGACGCGACATCTCCCGTAGGCGCCGCTGTATTCCCCGTAGGCGCTGCGCCCGGCTTGGCGGGAGCATACTTGCTCGCGCACTTGGCCTGCAACTGCGTCGCGTGGAAGGTGCCATCGCGTCCATAGGTTCCGATCGCGAGTGTCTGCGCATCGTCCTTGAACTCATCCGGCGGAGGCTCAGCGCCGTCGTACTGAACACGCAGCGTCTTATCCAACTCCACCAGGGTGAAGTTTGCATTGGGTCCAAAGCGCGTAATGCTACCCGGCTTCACATTGCCCGCGACGCGCAGGTTTTTGGAGTACGCACTGCTGCCCATCTTCTGCAGCTCAGAGATGGTCACGTAGTAGCTCTTCGCATTGCCCGACGCCGAAACGGCCAGCCACACCACAGCCGCCACCACAATGGCTCCCGCAACAACAAACTTCGTGATCGAGTTGGAATTCTGCTTTGCCATACGCGTCTATTTTACGCCGCAAACTCCACCGGCAGTGTGTGATTCTGGTCACTCGACTGCATCGCCAGCTCGAGTAGTCGAATCGTTCGGTAGCCATCTTCAGCCGACACGACCAGCTTCGCCTCTCCATTAATCGCATCGCGCACATTCGCGTAGAAGTGGCGATAGTCGCCAACCTCCGTAGCCAGCTTGCTGTGCTCCAGCTTGATCGGCTCGGTAACCTGCGTAGCCACCGTCAGCGTGCCCCACGCTGACTCGGCGTCCGGCAGCCATGGCGTCGCCGAGCCCATCTCCGGGGGCCGCGCTCCACCCAGCAGCGCCGCCTCCTGTGGATCGAGCCCCGTCTTCACATAGCTTCCCAGAGTCCCGTTCACGCGAAACCGTGGCGCCGGATCGGCCGCAAGCATCGTCGCATGACACTCATAGCGCACCCCACTCGCCGGCCCCGCAAACTCCAGCACAATGTCGAACGCATCGTCGATGGCCGTAACATCACGCTCATGCCGAACGCTTGCTTTGATCGACCGTGGCACGCCAAACAACGCCAGCGCTTGATCTACCAGGTGCGGCCCGAGGTCGAACAGCAAGCCATTCGCCGCCCCACCCGCTTCCTTCCAGGTGTTCGGACGCTGCATCGGCCGGAAGCGATCGAAGTGTGCATTGACCAGCGCGATTCGCCCCAGCGTGCCCTCGTTCACCAGCTTGCGAACGGTCAGAAAGTCGCCATCGAAGCGGCGATTGTGGAACGGCGCCAGCAGCTTGCCCTGGGTCTTCGCCAGCGCAATCAACTTCAGCGCCTCCGCCGAAGTCCCGGATATCGGCTTGTCCGCCACCACATGCTTGCCGGCGAGCAGCGCGCGTCGAGCCATCTCCACATGCGAATCATTCGGTGTAGCAACCACGATCAGGTCAATCGCTGGATCGCCGAACGCGTCGTCAACCGAGCGAAGAATCCGCGTCCCCGGATAGTCCGCCGCAGCATTGTCTCCATGCCGCTGCACTATCGCCGACAGCTCAAGCCCCGGAACCGCGTGCACAAAGGGCGAGTGAAAGATGCGTCCAGCGAAACCATAACCCAGAACAGCCGTGCGAATCGGTGTAGCCATCGCTCTATCCTAAATCGCGCGCATTACCGTCTCGCAACGGTCCGGTCCGGCGTCTCCAGCGGCTTCACCGGTGTGTCCCCCATCAGCCGCGCCACCGCCGGCTCAATCGCCGACGCCATCAGCCGCTGCCCCCTCGTATTCGGATACGTCGCCTTTGGAAGCGTCGGCGGCTTGGGTGCCGTCACCGTCGAATCGTAAAACAAGTTCGTGTCCAGCTCGCCGTGCGAATAGAACACCACGCTGATGTCGATATACGAAACCAGCGGGTCTTCACCTCCCGCATAGTGCATACCAAGGTAAGCATTCACATCGAAATTCTGCTCTCTCGACGGCAGCTTCGAGGGCAGAATCCCCAGCAATAGAATCTTTGTCTCGGGCAGGCGATGCTCAAGGTCCTTCACCACCGCATCGATCCCCACCTCGGTATCCTCCGCCGTCTGCCCGGTTGCAGTGTTGTTGGTCCCGATCAGCACTACCGCCAACTTGGGGTGAAGACCATCGACTTCACCATGGTCCAGCCGCCAAAGCACGTTAGCCGTCGTGTCGCCGCTGAACCCCAGGTTCAGCGCCTTGCGCGGCGCGTAATACTGCTGCCATATCGGCTGAAAATCCTGGTTCGGCGGCTCAGCCTTGTCGTAGTTACTGGTAATGGAATCCCCCACCAGCAGCAGCTGCGCATCGCTATGCTTCGGCAGGTCCGCCAGGATCGCCTTATGCCGCGCTGCCCACCAGTCAACTGACAGACGGTCCGTGGGCACGATCGACGGAACCGTCGTTACCGCAGGCCCCTGGGCACAAGCCGCCGAAACCACGCAGAGCGCAGCAACAGCAAGAGCAGGGAAACGGAGAGGCTTCAGGGGCAGGATGCTCATGGTTTACATCCTAGACGAGCCAAGCCCCTTCTTTGTTAGCTACTCGATCGTCCTTAACGCCGGGTACATCTTCCGATAATGCGTATAAGCCAACGCCATCGCCTCCGCATGTTTCGGTTCAATCACTTGCGCAGGCCGTACGGTCGCCTCGCAAGCAGCTTCCACGCTCGGCCAGGCACCGACTCCCGTACCGGCCAGCAGGGCAGCCCCAAACGCGCCGCCCTCTTCGGCCTCCAGCAACTCCACGGCATGGCCATAGACATCCGCCTGGATCTGCCGCCACAACGGTCCCCGTGCGCCGCCGCCGCCCAGCCGAATCTTCTCCACCGGAATCCCCAGTTCCCTGAACAAGGTAAACGTGTCCTTCAGAGAAAACGCCACCCCCTCCAGCACCGCCCGCACAAAATGCGCCGCAGTCGTCGACGCGGTAATCCCCACAAACGCCGCCCGCGCGTTCGGATCCAGATGCGGTGTCCGCTCCCCAAACAGATAGGGAGCCCACAAGAGCCCATTACTTCCCGGCGCAACCTGCTCCGCCAGTGCCGTTAGCTCTTCGTACGATCTTCCCGTAAAGAATGTGTCTCGCAGGTATCGAAAGCTCAACCCCGCCCCATTGGTCACGCCCATCACATGCCACACCCCCGGCGCCGCATGGCAAAACGTGTGCAGCCTCCCCTTGGGATCGAGCGTCGGCTTGGCGGTCGCCGCAAACACCACCCCCGACGTCCCAATGGTCGCCGACACCGAACCCGGCGCCAGAATCCCCATCCCCACCGCGCCCGCACCCTGGTCGCCCGCTCCCGCCGCCACCGGGGTACCCGCCTTGATTCCCGTAGCCGCCGCGCCCGCATCCGAAATCAGCGCGCAGATCTCCGGCCCCTCGAACAGCTTGGGCAGCCAGCTCATCGGAATCCCCGTCAGCTCAGCCATCTCCTTCGACCACCGCCGATGCGCGACATCCAGCAGCAGCGTCCCCGACGCCTCCTGCATGTCCATCGCATACACGCCCGTCATCCGCAGCCGAACAAAGTCCTTCGGGCAAAGCACATGCTCGATCTTTGCGAAGATCTCCGGCTGCTCCTCGCGCACCCAAAGCAACTTCGTCAGGGTAAAGTTCGGCAGCGCCGGGTTCGCGGTCAGCTCAATAATTCGCTCATAGCCAATCGTCTCGTTCAGCCAGTCGCACTGCGGTTGCGTCCTCTGGTCGCACCAAATCAGCGCCGGCCGCAACACCTTCCCCTCGCCATCGAGCATCACGCACCCATGCATCTGCCCGGTAAGTCCCACGGCCTCGACAGGAGCCGTATGTCCGGCCGCCGCAGCCGCCTTCAGTGCCCCGGCAATCGCCTCCTGCGCCGCCCGCCACCAGTCTTCCGGGTCCTGTTCCGCCCATCCGATCTCCTCCGACCGGATCGGCGCATGTTCCGCCGAGTGCGACGCCAGAACCTCACCAGCGCGATTAATCAAAATCGCCCGAGTACCGCCCGTACCAACATCAATACCTAGAAACATGGAGCTCCTCGCAAACCTCAACTTCTTTGCAACCAAGAGTGTAAAGCGTCGACGCAATCTTGTGTTTAAGCGATTTAATACCCCGTCTCGAAAACTCCTTCGGGCCCTCCTGCATCGCTAAAATGAACCATGCAAAGACTTCTTGTGGATATTCCGCGCAACTTTTGCATACATCCTTGGCCGATAAGCATCTCTTTACCTGACAGGCACAAACCCAATAATGACCGGCGGGTTCAGCCGACGATTTAGCATGAAACTTATGATTCCATTTTCTAGACGCGCGTCCCTCGACGCGACGAGGGGCGCGGTTGCGCTGCTGATCCTGGCTGCAGCCTGCCAGATTGCCGCCGCGCAGGCCCAGTCGGCCGCAACCCCCGCCAACGCCGGTCCACCCAACAACGGCGGAAGCTCCCAGCTCGGCACCGCTATTCAGGTACAGACACAGCTCGCGGCCCCCGGCCCCGCTCTCAATCCGCAGACCACCACCTCGCAGAGTGGCATCGACCCCAGCTTCCATGGCAGCCTGGTTCGCGGCAAAGCCACCGGCGAAGTCCTCCCCCTGACCATCGACGACGCCATCCAGCGTGGCCTCCAGAACAACCTCGGCCTCATTCTGCAGAGTTCCAGCGAACGCCAGTCCAACGGCTCCCGCCTGCAAAGCCTGCAGGCCCTGCTCCCCACCGCAACAGCTGGCGCCTCCGTTACCGTGGAGCAGGTCAACCTGGCCGCCTACGGACTTAAGTTCCCCGGAATCAATCCGATCATCGGCCCCTTTCAAGTAATGGATGTGCGGGGTTACCTCAGCCAAAACCTCGTCAACCTCACTGCTCTTCAGCAATACATTGCCTCGAAACACAACTTTGAGGCCGCCAAGCTCACCGCGCAGGATGCCCGCGATCTGGTCGTGCTTACCGTCGGTAACGCCTATTTGCTCTGCATCGCCGACGAAGCCCGCATCAAGGCAGTCGACGCCGAACTCGCAAGCTCGAAGCTCTCCTTCGATCAGGCCACCGACAACCACGAGGCCGGCACCAGCCCCCGTCTCGACGTCCTCCGCGCGCAGGTCGACTATCAGAGCGAGCAGCAGACCCTGATCTCCACCACCAACCAGCTGGCGAAGGACAAGCTCGCGCTGGCCCGCGCCATCGGTCTGCCCCTCGACCAGCAGTTCGAGTTGGCCGACACCACGCCCTTCCAGGCGCTCGACACACCCGATCCTGACGCCGCCTTCCAGCAGGCCCTCAAGCAGCGAAAGGACCTTGCCGCCGCCGCCGAGCAGACCAGGGGCGCCGAGGCTACCCGCAAGGCCGCAGTCTACGACCAGCTTCCCACCGTCGTAGCCAGCGGCAACTACGGCGACCAGGGCGAGACCTTCGGCCACTCCCACGGTACCTACACCGCGGAAGGCCAGTTCTCGGTCCCGCTTCTGCAGATCGCCAAAACCCGTGGTGAAGAAGAGACGGCCGGCGCTCAGCTCGACCAGGCCAAGGCCAAGCTCTCCGATCAGGTCCAGCAGGTGAACGCCGACGTCCGCGACGCCATTCTCGACATTCAAACCGCTGCCAAGCTCGTAGAAGCCACCCAGAGCAATGTGGAACTCGCGCGCGAAGCCCTCAGCGAAGCGCAGCAACGATTCAAGGCGGGCGTAGACTCCAGTCTCTCCGTCTCCCAGGCCCTGGCTACCGATCGCCAGGCTGAAGACCAATACATCAGCGCGCTCTACCAGCACAACGTCGCCAAGCTCTCTCTGGCGCGTGCGCTGGGTGTAGCGTCGACGAACTACAAAGAGTATCTCGGAGGAAAGTAAGCGTGGCCGATCAGAACGAAAGTGCGCAACAACCGGACAAGCCGGAAGCTCCGCCTAAGGACAATTCACGGCGCAGGCTCATCATCATCGTCGTCGTAGCTGTGATCGCGATTGCCGCCGGTCTCTTCTACTGGCGCTCCACCTTCACCGAAGACACCGATGACGCCCAGGTAGACGGCAACCTCTACCAGGTCAGCTCCCGTGTCTCCGGTCAGGTCATCCATGTCGACGTCGAAGAGGAGCAGTTCGTCCACGCCGGCGATCCAATCGCCGAAGTCGACCCCAAGGACTATCAGGTCGCCCTCGAGCAGGCTCAGGCCAACCTCGCCAACGCCCAGGCCGACTACGAGCAGGCCGTGGTGAACGTCCCCATTACCAGCGTCCAGACCAGCACCAACATCCAGACTTCCAGCTCCGACGTCCTCGGCAGCCAGGCCCAGGTCGAACAGGCCCAGGCGCAGGTCCAGGTGGACAAGGCCAAGGTCGCCTCCGCTGCAGCCCAGGCGCAGAAGTCTGCCCTCGACGTCCAGCGTTACACCCCCCTCGTCGCCAAGGATGTCATCTCCAAGCAGCAGTTTGACGCAGCCGTAGCCCAGGCCGCCGCCGACCAGGGCGCGCTCGAGGCCGCCAAGCGCGACGTCGCAGCCCAGGAACAGACGGTCAACCTGAATATCCAGCGCCTTGCCCAGTCCCGCTCCCAGGCCGCACAAAGCGAGAAGAATGGACCCAAGCAGGTCGCCGTCGAGCAGGCTCGCGCCTCCGCCGCCCTCGCGGCAATCAAGGAAGCGCAAGCCAAGGTCGATCAGGCCCAGCTCAACCTCAGCTACACCAAGATCGTCGCTCCCATCACCGGCATCGTCAGCAACAAGAGCGTAGCGGTCGGCGAGAACCTTAGCGTAGGCCAGTCACTCATGACCATCGTCCCGCTCACCGACCTCTGGGTCACCGCCAACTTCAAGGAAACGCAGCTCAAGGAGATGCGTAAAGGCCAGAAGGTCGACATCGAGGTCGATGCCCTCGGCGGACGCCACTTTACTGGCGTCGTCCAGGAGATCGGCGGAGCCACCGGCAGCTCGCTCTCGCTCTTCCCGCCAGAGAACGCCACCGGCAACTACGTGAAGGTCGTGCAGCGCATCCCGGTTCGCATCAACTTCACCAACCTTGACCAGGAAAACAAGGACTTCGCGCTCCGCATCGGCATGTCCGTTGAGCCTAAGGTCCACGTCAAGTAGAACTTCCCACTCCACCAACGGCAGGCAGCTTCGGCTGCCTGCCGTTTCATTTTCACCGGACGTTAAACTTGGCCATCCGCTCTGGAAATTCACTGTTCTCCCTCTTCGCCGAAAGCATCCAATTGGCAGAGGTGAATCATGTCAGTAGCAGCAAAGAACGGAAACAGCCCCAAATCCAAGGACTTCATCACCGAACACTACAAACAGCACGGCAAAGAGATCCAAAAGTATGGAGACGTAGTACAGGATCTCCCTCACCGCCTCGACGCCAAAATTCGTTCGCAGATGTGCGAGAAGCTCAACCAGCTTCTGGCCGACTCCATCGTCCTGCGCGACATGTACAAGAAGCACCACTGGCAGGTAGCGGGCCCCACGTTCTACCAGCTCCATCTCCTCTTCGATAAGCACTTCGACGAGCAGGTCGAGATCGTCGACACCATCGCAGAGCGCATTCAGCTCCTCGGCGGCGTCACCATCGCCATGGGCGGCGATACCGCAAAGGTCACCAGGATCCCCGCCCCTCCCCGCGGCCGCGAAGAGGTTCCCGTCCAGATCTCGCGCCTCCTCGAAGCCCACAAAATCATCATGGAGGAGTGCCACGAGATCGCCGAAGCTGCTGACAAAGTAGGCGACGACGGCACCAACGACCTCGCCGTCTCCGACGTCCTCCGCACCAACGAGCTCGAGTCCTGGTTCATCGGCAACCATCTGGTGGAGATGCCTCTCACCGTTGCCGAATAACTTTCAGCTTGCTACGTTACGGCCCGGCTTCGGTCGGGCCTTTTTTTCTCCACACAACCTTTCTGCACCGACTGTGTCAAAGAATCATCTACTGTTTAGTTAGCGAATAGTCTCCCCCCTGTCCGCGGAAAGGATCAGTTCGATGCATTCGGTCCTCGGTTTACTGTCCCTTCATACGTATTCGATCCTCTTCGGCTGGGTCCTGATCGAGCAGGGAGGGTTGCCGATCCCCAGCGTTCCGCTCATGCTGGCCGCCGGCACCATGAGCGCCGCACATAAGTTGCAGCTGGCTTACGCCATCCCCGTCATCCTCCTGGCATGCTTCCTGTCCGACTCCGCCTGGTACTTCCTCGGCAAGCGCTATGGCGGCCGTGTGCTCAACGTCCTCTGCCGCTTCTCGCTGGAGGCCGCCACCTGCGTCGAGCGCACCCACGGCACCGTCGGCAAGCGCGGAGCCTACACCCTGCTCTTCGCCAAGTTCGTCCCCGGCCTCAGCACCGTGGCCGCGCCCATCGTCGGCCAGCTCCAGATCCCGTACAGCACGTTCATCACGTACGACATGGCGGGGTCGCTCATCTGGTGCGGCGCCTGGCTGCTCGCTGGCCGCTTCTTCGGCGACGTCGCCGAGCGCAGCGCGCAATTCTTCGCCATCCTCGGCCACTTCGGCATCGCCCTGGTTCTTCTGATGGTCGCCGCCCTCCTCATCTACCGCCTCATCAAGCGCCGCCAGTTCCTCGCCCAGCTCCGCGGCCTGCGCCTCGAGCCCCAGCAGCTCATGGCCATGATTGACGACGCCGAGCGCGCCGGCCTCGACCGCCCCTTCATCGTCGACCTCCGCCATCCCCTCGATGTCATGACCGACCCGCTGGTCCTCCCCGGCGCCCTCCGCATCGGCCCCGACGAGCTCAAGCAGCGCAAGGAAATCATCCCCACCGACCGCGATATCATCCTCTACTGCACCTGTCCCAGCGAAGAGACCTCCGCCAAGGTAGCCCTCGAGCTTCGCCGCCTCGGCATCAAGCGCGTTCGCCCCCTGCGCGGAGGACTGCAGGGCTGGAAAGATGCTGGCTATCCCGTAGACCAGGCCGTCTTTGTCTAATCGCTCATCCGAAAGTTGATGCTGACGGTGGTCTCCACCTCCGTCGGCAGTCCATTCAGCAGAAACGGCCGATACCGCGCCTCTCGCACCGCCTGCAGCGCAGCGCCCTGCAGAACGCCCGGCCCGCTGATCACCCGCGCGCTCTCAATCTTTCCCGTCTTCGAGATCACCGCCTGCACCACCACGGTCCCCTCCGTGTGGCTCAGCTTCGCAATCATCGGGTACTCCGGCCGAATCGGCTGCAACAATTGTCCCGCCATCACCCCGGTCGAAACATGCATCGGCCCCGCCCCGGCCCCAACCACCACATGCGGTCCCGCCGGTCCGCCCGGCCCCAGCAAGGAAATCGGCCCCCCGCCTGCTCCCGCCAGATTCACGTCTGTCGGAAGCGACGGCTGATCTACCGTCGCCCCTGAATCTAGGATCGTGATCGCAGACAACCTCGCCGCCTGGGTCGGCGCACTGACCACGTTCGTAGCTTCACTCGAAGTCTCAACCCGCACCCGCTGCTCCGCGACAACCGGCGGCCTCAACCGCGGTGCGGTCAACGAGATCCTCGGAGCCATCAGCGGCATAATCTCCGGATGCAGCAGCGGCAGGACAATGAACATCGTCGCAATCGCAGCCTGCAGTGCGAACGAGATCACCGCGGGCCAGCGACTCCGGCCACGCAAAAGGGAAGTAGACTCAACAAGGGATTCCTGGAACATGACGGCACCTCGACTGCATCGATTTGCCGCATCCAGCGCTGGAATGCGTATGCTGCTTAGACACCACGCACCGCCCCAGTGTTCCTCCACAGTAGCGCGAATCCTCGCGACGTTAGATGATGGGGTGGCATGGCCACCACTCTCCCAGCCTCCGCTCCAGCATCCGAGCGCACCGAGCGCACCATCACCGGCCCACCCCGTGTCCTCTCCGTCGACCTCCTTCGCGGCATCACCATCGCCTTCATGATCCTGGTCAACGATCCCGGCGATTGGTCCCACGTCTTCGCCCCCCTCGACCACGCTCCCTGGAACGGTTGGACTCCCACCGACCTCGTCTTCCCAACCTTCCTCTTCCTCGTCGGCGCCTCCATCATCTTCTCGCTCGACGCACGCGCCGCGAAAGGGAACTGCCGCAAGACGCTCTCCGGCCACGTCATCGTTCGCTGCCTGAAGATCCTCCTCCTGCAATACATCCTCGTCTTCTTCCCAGCCATGCATTACCACACCATGCGCCTCTACGGAGTTCTCCCGCGCATCGCCCTCTGCTACCTCATCGCCGGCCTCATCCTCATCGCCACGATGAAATTAAAATCAAGAGTGCCCGTCCTCATCGGCATCATCGCCACATTTCTCATCGGCTACTGGGCCCTTCTACGCTTCGTGCCCGTCCCCGGAGCCGGCATGCCCGGTCGCGACATCCCCTTCATGGACCAGACGCAAAACCTAACCTCCTGGCTAGACCGAGCCGCCATGGCCTTCACCCAGCGCTGGCTGCACACTGGCCGCCTCTACCTCGCCGGCCGCGATCCCGAAGGCCTGCTCAGCACTATCCCCGCCGTGGCCACTACGCTGCTAGGAGCACTCACCGGCCTGTGGATGCGCCACACTCGCGACACCCAGGGTGGCTTCGCGCCGCGCGGCAGCATCGCCCTCCGCAACATGCAGCTCCGCCTCGCCCTCGCCGGCATCGCAGGAGTCATCGCCGGAGAACTCTGGTCCCCCTGGTTTCCCATCAACAAGAATCTCTGGACCTCCAGCTACGTCCTTCTCTCCGCCGGCTGGGCAGCTGTCGCGCTAGCCCTTCTCTCACTCCTCGTCGACCGCCGCCCCGAACCCTGGCCTCGCTGGCTTCGCCTCTCCACCTGGCCCTGGTTCGTCTTCGGCTCCAACGCCATCGCGGCCTTCACGATCTCGGTCATCCTCGTCAAAACCTGCCTCTTCATCAAGCTCGCCGGCGCCGACGGCATCAGGCGCAGCCTCTGGCTCCTGTCCTACCAGCACCTCTTCGCCCGCCACGGCTCCACCAACTGGACCTCCCTCGCCTTCGCCATCAGCATCGTCTTAATCTGTTTCCTCCCCAACTGGTTGTTATGGCGTCGCAAAATCTTCCTGAAGATTTGAGAGCACCTCTCCCGTCACTGCACAAATCCTCGCCTCGTATCAAAATAGAAAGATACACAACGATCCCGAACACAGAGACAGCGTGATTCAGGACACAAGGCGACAAACGAATTCAGAACAACAATGGATCAGATGATCAGGAAGAGGGAACACTGTGGCATATGAAGGCCTGCGCGACTGGATAGCAGCACTAGGAAAAGCCGGCGAACTCAAGCGCATCACCGCCGAAGTCTCGCCCATCCTCGAGATGGCCGAGATCGCCGACCGCGCCGCCAAATCGGGGAAGGGAACTGACCACGCCGGCGGCCCCGCCCTGCTATTTGAAAATGTCACCGGCTACAAGGGCGCGCAGGTGCTGATGAACCAGTTCGGCAGCGAGCGCCGCATGCGTCTGGCCCTCGAAGTCGACTCCCTCGATGACATCGTCAAGCGCATCGAAACCCTCCTTCACCCCGTCCCTCCCACCGGCATGCTGGACAAGCTCAAGCTTCTTCCCATGCTCGCCGAAGTTGGCAGCTTCTTTCCCAAACTGATCGACGGCCGCAAAGCCCCCTGCAAGGAAGTCATCCGCCACGGCGAAGACATCGATCTCCTGAAGTTTCCCATCCTCCAAACCTGGCCGCAGGACGGCGGCCGCTTCATCACCCTCCCCTGCGTGACCACCCGCGATCCCAAATCCGGCAAGCGCAATCTCGGCATGTACCGCATGCAGGTCTACGACAGCAACACCACCGGCATGCACTGGCAGCGCCAGAAGAATGCCGCCGAGCACGCCCGCGACCGCATGCGCGCCACCGCCAACGACAAGGCCGGCGAAGTCGAGCTCATGGCCCTCACCGCAGGCGGCACCGCCTCCGCACCTGCTGACAGCGTTCCCCAGATCGTCGCCACCAGGATCGCCGGCGAGCGCATGGAAGTCGCCGTCGCCATCGGCACCGATCCCGCCGTCACTTTCTCCGCCATCGTTCCCGCGCCTCCAGAAATCGAGGAGTACCTCATCGCCGGCTTCCTCCGCCAGCAGGCTGTCGAGCTCGTCAAGTGCGAGACCGTCGACCTCGACGTCCCGGCCCACGCCGAGATCATCCTCGAAGGCTTCGTCGAGCTCGGCGAGGTCCGCACCGAAGGCCCCTTCGGCGACCACACCGGCTTCTACACCATGCAGGACGACTACCCCGTCTTCCACATCACCTGCATCACTCACCGCATCAATCCCATCTACAGCGCCACCGTCGTCGGCAAGCCGCCCATGGAAGACGCCTGGATGGGCAAAGCCGTCGAACGCATCTTCCTACCGCTGATGAAGCTCACCCTCCCCGAGATCATCGACATCAATCTCCCCGCCGAAGGTGTCTTCCATAACCTGATGATCGTGAGCATCCGCAAAAGCTACGCCGGCCACGCCCGCAAGGTCATGAACGGCATCTGGGCCATGGGCCAGGCCATGTTCACCAAGTGCATCATCGTGCTCGACGAAGACTGCGACGTTCAGGACCTCGGCGAAGTCACCCTCCGCGTCACCAACAACATCGACCCCGAGCGCGACATCCAGTTCACCCTCGGCCCCGTCGACACCCTCGACCACGCCTCGCGCCTGCCCAACTTCGGCAGCAAGATGGGCATCGACGCCACCCGCAAGTGGCCCGCCGAAGGCTTCAACCGCCCCTGGCCCGCAATGCTCACCATGCCCCCCGACGTGAAAGCCAGAATGGACAGGATCTGGAGATCACTTAGAATCGACTAGCATTCGAGCCACAGGGCAGTTCCATCCATCGAGGGATCCTGCATGAGCCGTTTCGCCCGCGGAGCCTTGCTCTGTCTCGCGATATCCTGCACCGCTGAGATCGCCGCGCAGGATATCCCGCACGCTCAGCCCCCCGACACCTACAGCCGCAAGAACACCTTCACACTCTTCGCCGAATACTCACCCACCTCGAGCCATATTCTCCTGGGCGCCGCGCGCCAGCGCATCTTAGCCGACTTCGGCGGAGCTTACACCCGCCGCATCGTCAGCTTCTGGGGCTCAGACCTCGGCTATCGCGTCGAGCTCCGCCCTGTCCTCTTCGAAAGTGATCCACTCTCCATTACAACCTCCACCGTCACCGTAACCGAACCGCCTCCCGTAGGCCTGTTCACCGACACCGAAACCACCTCCGCCGCCCCCATCGGCAAGTGCCAGCCCGCCTCTGGAACCATCGTCTATCCCCCCATCGGCGGCAACTCGCAGGAGACCATCACCTACACCACCACCTGCGGCCGCCAGTGGACCTTCGGCCAGGTCTTCACCCCCATCGGCTTCAAGTACTCCATGCGCACGCACCACCCGTTCCAGCCGTACATCATCGGCACGCTCGGCTACATGTACACCAGCCGCCCCGTCCCCGTAGCAGACGCCGAATCCTTCAACTTCGTCTTCGACTTCGGCGCCGGCCTAGAACTCTTCCACTCAGAGCACAACAAGCGCTCCTTCTCCATCGAAGCCCGCTACCACCACTTCTCCAACCGCGACACCGCCCCCTCCAACCCCGGCGCCGACAGCATCGTCTACAACCTCTCCTACAACTTCGGCCACTAAGCGTCCCATCCCCGCGAACGATATACTGCTCAAGGCGCACTTAACCCAGCGCACAAGTAGGAGACAGGTTTGGCGACGGCAGAAATAGGCATCATTGGCGGTAGCGGGCTGTACAACATGGACGGCCTCACCGGCGTCACCGAACATCGCATTGAAACCCCCTTCGGCGAACCCAGCGAAGTCTTCGCCCTCGGCGTCCTCGAAGGCCGTTCCGTCGCCTTCCTCGCGCGCCACGGCAAAGGTCACCGCATCCTCCCCTCCGAGCTGAACTTCAAAGCCAACATTTATGCGATGAAGTCCCTCGGCGTCACCAGCATCCTCTCCGTCAGCGCCGTCGGCAGCCTCAAGGAAGAACACAAGCCCACCGACTTCGTCATCCCCGACCAGTTCATCGACCGCACCTTCGCCCGCAACGCAACCTTCTTCGGCGACGGCATCGTCGGCCACATAGCGTTCGGCGATCCCGTCTGCCCCATCGTCTCGGACGTCTTCGCCAAGGCCTGCGCAGAAGTCGGCGTAGTCGGCAAGCGCGGCGGCACCTACGTCTGCATGGAAGGCCCGCAGTTCTCCACCCGCGCCGAGTCGAACCTCTACCGCTCCTGGGGTGCCGACGTCATCGGCATGACCAACCTCCAGGAAGCCAAACTCGCCCGCGAAGCCGAGATCTCTTACGCCACCCTCGCCATGGTCACCGACTACGACTGCTGGTTCGAAGGCCACGACTCCGTCACCATCGAGCAGGTCATCGCGGTCATGCACCAGAACTCCGGCAACGCGCAAAAAGTTGTGAAGGCAGCCGTCCGCCTCATGCCCAAGGACCTAAGCGCCAGCCCCGCCCAGACCGCCGCCAAGTTCGCCATCATGACCGACAAGGCCGCCATCCCTGCCGAAACCAAAGCCAAACTAGCGCTGCTCTACGGCAAATATTGGTAGCCGCTCAACCCTGCATCTCGCATCTCGAATCTCGAATCTCAACCCCGGAGACCCATGTCCATACTCGTAGTAGGTTCCGTAGCCTTTGACACCCTCGAAACCCCCAGCGGCAAGCGCGAGCGCGTCCTCGGCGGCGCCGCCACTCACTTCGCCCTCGCCGCCAGCTTCTTCACCAAGGTCCGCGTCGTCGGCGTAGTCGGAGAAGACTTCCTTCCCGAGCACGAAGCCGTCCTCACCTCCCGCGGGGTCGACACCACCGGCATCGAGCACGTCCCCGGCAAAAGCTTCCACTGGACCGGCAGCTACATGAACGACCTCGCCGAAGCCGACACGCTCGCCACCGACCTCAACGTCTTCGCCGACTTCGCCCCCAAAATTCCCGACAGCTATCTCGACTCCGAGTTCCTCTTCCTCGCCAACATCGACCCCGTCCTCCAACTCCGTGTGCGCCAAGCCATGCCAAACGCCAAACTCGTCGCCGGCGACACCATGAACTACTGGATCGCCGCCCATCGCGAAAACCTCCTCAAGGTCATGAAAGAGCTCGACGTCCTCGTCATCAACGGCAAGGAAGTCCTCATGCTCTCCGACGAAACCAACTGGGTTCGCGGCGCCAAGAGAGTCCTCGAGATGGGCCCCAAGTCTCTCATCGTCAAATACGCCGAGCACGGCGTCGCAGGCTTCTTCTCCGAAGCCTTCCTCGAAAAAATGGGTGCCCCCAAATCCGAGCGCCCCATCTTCCGCTCGCCCGCAACCCCTGTCGAAGATGTCATTGACCCAACCGGCGCAGGCGACTCCTTCGCGGGCGGCTTCTACGGCTACATTGCCTCGCAAGGCAAGCTCACTCCCGAGGTCTACCGCACCGCCATGTTCTACGGCAGCGTCATGGGTTCGCTCGCCGTCGAAGCCTTCGGCACCGAGCGCCTCCAACGCACCACCCGCGAAGAAATCGATCGCCGCTTCGAGCACCTCAAGCAGATCTCTCACCTCTAAGTCCTTTCTGCCAAACCTAGGCTGGCGTGGCAAACTTTTTCGAAGGGGCGGCACTTCAGTGCCGCCATTCCGCCTCGTTCGACAAACCGGCTTTAGCCGCTGAGGTAGTCAAGCACCACCCATGGCGAGATCACGCTCAGACCGACGCAACGCCAAGCTCGGCGACCTCAAGCCCGGCACCATCGAACTCGGCAAAAGATCCTCCCGCACCGGCTCCTTCCGCCAGACGCCCATCTGGGTTCCCGGCGATCCTGAGGCCGTGCGCCCCGTCGTCCCTGGCGAAACCTATCCGCTCTTCGTCGCTGGTCTACTGCTCGCCTTCGTAGCACTCTTCGTCTGCATCCGCCACGGCTACCTGCTTCTCTACGGAGACGCCGTCGCCCACCTCGCCATAGCCCGCCGCATCCTGGACGCCAAGTGGCCCGGCCTCTCGCAACTCGGCGGCGTCTGGCTGCCACTCCCGCACATCCTCATGCTGCCCTTCATCATGAACATGCGCATGTGGCAGACCGGCCTCGCCGCCGCTCCCATGTCCATGATCAGCTACGCGGCCAGCGTAGCCGGCGTCTGGCGTCTCGCGCGCCGCATGATGCGCCTGCGGTGGGCTCTCGTCGCAACCACCTTCTACGCCCTCAACGCCAACCTCCTCTTCCTCTCCACCACCGCAATGACCGAGGCGCTCTTCCTCGCGCTCTTTATCTGGTCCATCGCAGCTACCACCGAATCCATCGCGGCCCTACGCGCCAACGACACAACAACTGCCCGCGCCCGCATGATGCTCGCCGGCTTCCTCATCTTCGGCCAGGTCTTCACCCGCTACGACGGCTGGATCATCGGCGCGATCATCTGGCTCTGCTTTGCCTGGACGCTCTACCGCTCCGACCCCGACCTTCGTCGCCGCATGCGCGCGCACTTCATCCTCTTCACCATCATCGTTGCCGCGGGCCCGCTGCTTTGGTTCTGGTACAACGCCCACTTCGAGCACGACTGGCTCGACTTCCTCCGCGGCCCCTACTCCGCCAAACAAATCGAGCGCCGCACCGCGCCTCCCGGCCAACACTACCGCGGCTGGCACAACATCGGCTGGGCCGCTCTCTTCTATACCCGCACCGCCCAGATCGACGCCGCCGCCTGGGAGACCGGCTTCGCCCTCATGGCCGCCGCGCTCTACGGCCTCTGGCTCTCCTGCAAGCGCCGAGCCTTGACCACCGTGGCCGCCGCCGTCCATGCCCGCGCCGAATCCTTCATCCTCCTCCTCTGGATCCCGCTCCCGTTCTACATCTACTCCGTCGCGTACGGCTCAGTCCCAATCTTCATCCCGCAGCTCTGGCCCCACGCCTTCTACAACGCGCGTTACGGCATGGAGCTCCTCCCCGCGCTCTCGATCTACGCAGCTCTCGCCGCCGAACACTTCGAAACCCTCCTAAAATCCCATACCTCGAACTTCGCAAAACTCGCCGCCCGCCTCTGGCAACCCGCCGCCATGGTCCTCTGCGTCGCCAACTGCATCGCCATGATGTACTTCGTCCCCCTGGTCCTTCAAGAAGCCATCCACAACGCAACCACCCGTATCTCGCTCGAGCGCAACATCGCAACCGTGCTCGAGACCATCCCGCAGAACGTTCCCGTCATGATGTCGCTCACCAACCACGTTGGCGCAGTACAAACCGCCGGCCGCCCTCTACGTACCATGGTCAGCGAAGACGACGACCAGGCCTGGCAGATCGCCCTCAAGGATCCTGCCCAGCACGCAGCCTACGTCATCGCCATCGTAGGCGACCCTGTTGCCAAAGCCATCATCGCCCACCCCCAGGGCCTCGCCGAGACGGAAGTCATCTGCACCACCGGCCAGCCCTGCGCCCACGTCTACCAATCCCTGCTCTGGACGCCCAACTCCGCAAAATAATTTCGCGCAATCGAATGTCCAACGTCCCCACCTAAGTAACGCGCCAGCCCGAACCCGCATCACAGCTATTGGCCGTATAGATAGCGGTTCACGATGCCACCGGGCTGAACGCTGCGCCCGCATAGAACGTAACGAACGAAAATTCACCACCTGTAAAACACACTCGCCTGAACGAGACGGCGATGCTGTGTCTACACCACAAGGAGTATTGGGCCATGGGAATCTTTACACCAGACCTCAACAACCTGCGCGAGCTGTACATCAACATGCTGCAGCACGCGCTCAGCAGCGAAAAGCAGATCGTCGACAAGGGCCTTCCGGCAATGATCGAGAAGTCCACGAGCCCCGAACTCGCCGAAGCCTTTCGCAATCACCTCACCGAATCCAAGCAGCACATCGTGCGCCTCGAACGCATCCTCGATGCCACCAAGGGCGAGGTTAGCGAATCGAAGTGCAAGGTTACCGCTCAGCTGATCAGTTCAGCCGAGTCCGAAATCGGTGATGCAGCCAACGACCAGATCCGTGACGTCATCTTGATCGCCGCCGGCAATCAGGTCGAGCATCACGAGATCGCCGTCTATGGAACCCTGCGCACCTGGGCCGAAGTCCTCGGCAACCAGCAGGACGCGCAGCTGCTCGAGAAGACGCTCCAGGAAGAGGAGCACGCAGATGAGCTCCTTACCCGGCTCTCCCAGCAGATCAACGTTGCTGCACCTGTAGCCTAAGCGTTTCAGCTCAGGCTTTACCCCGCCCGCGTGCCTTCTCCCACGCGGGCGGTTTGCTTTTATCGAACTTCGGTACCAACTCCGATTCCCGCTGCACCGCAACGCGCCACCCCGAGTAGTATTCTGGCTCGATGGTGGTTCCCACCCACATGCAGTTCTCCATGCTAGAGCAGCTGGTTCTCTCCGGCTCCTCGGTCAAGCGTCTCCTCATGGCCAGCGCCATGGGCGGCGCCGTCGGCCTTGAGCGCGAGTGGCGCCACAAAGACTCCGGCCTTCGCACCAACATCCTTATCTGCATGGGCGCGGCCCTCTTCACCATCATGAGCGTCGTCATCGCCGGCCCCAACTCCAACAACCAGGGACAAATCGCCGCCAATATCGTGCAGGGCATCGGCTTTCTCGGCGCCGGCCTTATCCTCCACACCAAAAACCGTGTCCTCGGCCTCACCAGCGCTGCCACCGTCTTCGTCGTCGCCGCCATCGGCATGACCTGCGGCGCCGGCCTCTACATGGTTGCCGGAGTCTCCACCCTGCTCGTCCTGCTCGCCCTCCAAACCATCGGCGTCTTTGAAACCCATCTCGGATGGAAGCGCTATCCCATGATCTACGAAGTCCGCGCCGACATCGGCACCATCCTCTCTCGCGAAGCCGTCGGCGACGATCGCGCTGACATCATCGCGCAGGAGGTCTCCGCCGCCAACCATCGCATGCAACTCGCAATTCTCAAGGTCCTCGATTCCTTAGGCCAACGCCTCAACGTGCTCGACCGCGACAACATCGCCGGCATCGAGCGCGTCTCCTTCGTCGTCACCACCACGCAGAAAATTCACTCGCGCCTCCTCCGCGAGTTGAAGGATAACGACGCCACAGACCAGGTCGTCGTCTTCCGCGACACGGAGGAAGAATGAGCCGCATCCCCTTCGTCAAAGCCCATGCCTGTGGCAACGACTTCCTCATCATCGAAGAGAACCTCGCCCACAACCGCCACGCCGCGCTCGCCCGCAAACTATGCAGCCGCAATACCGGCATTGGTGCCGACGGCATCGAATTTTTAGACCGTCGCCCCAACGGCGAGTTCTTCCTCCGCCTCTTCAACGCCGATGGCTCTGAAGCCGAACTCAGCGGCAACGGCACTCGCTGCGTAGCCGCATGGCTAGCCGCAAGCGAAGGCCTTCACGACGTCGCGCTTGGCACCCACGGCGGTCTCCGCACCTGCCGCCTCATCCGCCGCGATGGCGTCGACTACTGGATCGAAATCGATATGGGCGTCCCCCGGGTCATGCCCCGCACCATCGAAATCCCCGGCGTCGGCGAACCCATCGACGGCGTAATGGTCAACGTCGGCAACCCGCACTTCATTCTCTTCCCACCCAACGAAGACTTCAGCAGCCACAACCTCCCCTGGCAGCAACTGGGCGCAAAGATCGCCGTCGACCCACTCTTCCCCCACGGCACCAACGTAGAGTTCGTCCGCATCCTCGCCCCCGACCGCATCGCCTTCCGCATCTACGAGCGCGGCTGCGGCCCCACCACCTCCAGCGGCACCGGAACCTCCGCCGCCTCAACCGCCGCCATCTTCCGCCACAACGCGGCACGTAAGCTCACAGCTGTCTCCGAAGGCGGCGCGCAACAGATCAGCTGGCCCACCAACTCCAGCGAGATGCTCCTCACCGGCCCCGCCGAAATCATCTGCACCGGCGAGGTAGACTTTGCCTGAAGCTTCAACACTTCGCCCCAAACTCCAGCAGGGAAGTCGCATCGCGATCGTCTCCCCCGCCTCCGCCGCTAAGCCCGAGCTGGTCGAGCAGGGCCGCGCAGCGCTTGAGTCCTACGGTTACGACCCCATCGTCATGCCCCACGCCCTCGACCGCGGCCCGCTCTACTACGCCGGCACTGCCGCCCACCGCGTCGCCGACCTCCACGCCGCCTTCGCCGACCCCACCATCGACGCCATCCTCTGCACCCGCGGCGGCTGGGGCTCCGCCGAGCTGCTCCCCCTCCTCGACGCCGAACTCGTCCGCTCCAACCCCAAAGCCTTCATCGGCTACAGCGACCATACTTCGCTCCACATCTACCTCTGGAACCTCTGCCATCTCCCCACCTTCTACGCGCCAATGGCCGCCGCCGACTGGTCCAATCGCAGCGGCGTGGACCACCGCACCTGGCTCTCCGCTCTCCACGCCAACTCCCCCTGGTCCGTCTCCGCAAAGGACGGCATCCGCGTCCTCGAGCAGGGCCGCGGCGAGGGCCGTCTCCTCGGCGGCTGCCTGTCCATCCTCACCGAATCCCTCGGCACCCCCTACGCCCTCAACCTCACCGAACCCACCATCCTCTTCCTGGAAGACATCAACACCAAGCCCTACCAGTGGGATCGCATGCTTAACCACCTCCGCCTCGCACGCCAACTCGACCTCGTCCGCGGTATCGTCTTCGGCGATCCCACCGCCAACATCCAACCCAACGAGCTCCCACTCCTCGAAGCCGCCTGCCGCCATGCCCTCCAAACCTTCCCCGGCCCCATCAGCATCGGCCTTCAATCCGGCCACATGTCCTCCCACAACCGCTCCATCCCACTCGGCACATGGGTGAAAATGGAAGACGACACCCTAAGTGAATCGGCCTAACCTCCATATCGCGAAGCCAGCACCTCACGCACCTCGAATCTCGCATCTCCGAATCTCATGAAAAAACACATACACCTCATCGGCATCTGCGGCACGGCCATGGCCTCGCTCGCCGGCATGCTCCGCGCCCAGGGCCACCGTGTCACCGGCTCCGACACCGCCGCATATCCACCCATGTCCGACCAGCTCCGCGCCCAGGGCATCCCCATCCTCGAGCCCTACAGCGCCGCCAACCTCGATCCCGCGCCCGACCTCGTCGTCGTAGGCAACGCCATCTCCCGCGGCAACCCCGAGCTCGAGTTCATCCTCGACCGCCCCGCCGACCAACGCATCCCCTTTACCTCCATGGCCGCCCTCATCCACGACGAGTTCCTAACCAACCGCGAACGCCTCGTCGTCACCGGCACCCACGGCAAGACCACCACCACCAGCATGCTCGCCTGGATCTACGAAGTCGCAGGCCAACAAGACCCGCGCTTCACCCCGAGCTTCCTCATCGGTGGCGTAGCCGAAAACTTCGGCAACAGCTTCCGCGTCCACCCCGAATCCCGCACCTTCATCCTCGAAGGCGACGAGTACGACACCGCCTTCTTCGACAAGGGCCCCAAGTTCCTCCACTACTTTCCCGACGCCGCAATCCTCACCCACGTAGAGTTCGATCACGCCGACATCTACGCTGACCTCGAAGCCGTCAAAATCGCCTTCAAACGCATGGTCAACCTCATCCCCCGCCGCGGCCGGCTCATCGCCTACGACGCCAACCCCAACGTCACTGAGTGCTCAGCCAAAGCCTTCTGCAACGTAGAACGCTATGGCCTCCAGCCCGACTCCTATTGGCACGCCACCAACCTCAAGCAGCAGGGAAGCACCACCACCTGGACCCTCCTGCGCGGGGGCGAAGACTTCGCCCGCCTTACCCTCCCCATGGCCGGCGAGCACAACGCCCTCAACGCCACCGCCGCCGCCGCGCTGGCCGCAGGGCAGGGAATCGCCGTCGAAGCCATCACCGAAGCTCTCGCCACCTTCCAGTCCGTCAAGCGCCGCCTCGAAGTCCGCGCCGAGATCAACAACATCACCCTCATCGACGACTTCGCCCACCACCCCACCGCCATCCGCGAAACCCTCCGAGCCCTCCGCGCCGCCTACCCCGGACGCCGCCTCTTCGCCGTACTTGAGCCCCGCTCCAACACCCTCCGCCGCAACGTCTTCGAGCGCGAACTAGTCGACTCCCTCGCTTTAGCCGACGAAGTCATCCTCGCCGCCGTCTTCAAGTCCGAAGCCATCCCCGTCCTCGAGCGCCTCGACCCCGAACACGTCATCGCCGCTCTCAACGCCCGCAACATCCCAGCCGTCATGTGCGCCGACGCCGACGCCATCGTAGCCAACCTCGCCCCCCGCCTCGCCCCCAACGACGTAGTCGCCATCCTCTCCAACGGAGGCTTCGGCAATATCTACGAAAAGCTCCCCGCCGCCCTTGGCAAACAGTCAGCTACATCTCCCAAACCGTAAACGGCAGCGCCCCCGCATTATCCCCCGCCAGAGCATGCGTCTTATCCGGATCCTGCGGGTCGTATCGCACCGTAACCGGCGTCCCTTCCGGCACTTCCCGAAGCCATCGCCGCCCCTCTGACTCAGAGCACGGAACACTCCTCAGGTACCCGCCAAAGAAGTCGTCACCCAGCGCAAAGTAATACTGAAACTCAATCTGCGTCGTCTGCGCCAGCGTACCCTCTGCAAGCTCGTCGCGGACCACCACGTTTCCCGCCAGCAACTTCGCCGTAACCGTCGGCCAACCCGCCGCCGCCTGTAGATCCCGCTCCCGGGTCCGCCGCCGAACTGCCCGGAAGATCCACCCAAAAAGAACCGAGTCTCGCATGCCCAAGGCTTCTACCCCTCTTCACTCCGGATTCGCCGTTCCTCAATCCAGACGTGCCAACCCTCGTCCAAGCTTCACCGCGCTTGACGACAGATTCTAGCGCACCAAACCCTGCGCCCGCACCCGTCCTACCCACCCGGAAATCGCTCCGCCCAGCCCCCAGCCCTTCCGCACACACAACTCCATCCACCGAACTTCATCAAAGCATCATGTATCGTTGATTAAATTGGCGATCGAATTGGCCCGCGTGGCTTCCCGGAGGCGATCTCGCTGAACAAATCCATGATCCCCCCCAGGCCCCGAAGATTCGCCCTTGGAACACTGCTCTCCGCCCCTCTCGCGCTGCTGCTGTGCCCCCTCGGCTACAGCCAGGTTCTACCCCCGCCTCCACCTCCATCTCCGCCAGCCCAGCAGCCCGCATCTCCCGAAGTCGTCGCCCGCGTCACCGACGCCAAAAACATCTTCCTCTCCAACGCCGGCGGCAACGACTACTTCAACGGCGAAATTCCCGGCGGTCCCAACGTCACCTACAACGAGCTCTACGCCGCCCTCCAGCAATGGGGCTACTTCCACCTCGTCGACTCACCCGCCCAAGCCGACCTCATCTTCCAGATCCGCGGCACTGAACTCGCCCCCACCCTCGCCCCCGCCCCCGACGCCCTCCACATCATCGCCGAGCAGCATCAGCCCCAGCTCGTCCTCACCATCCTCGACCCCTCCAACCTCGCCACGATCGACACCATCATTACTCCAGCCGGCCGCGCCAATAACATCCCCAAAGGCTCCATCGCCTTCGCCCAGTCCATCGAGTGGCTCACCTACCAGATCAGCACCCGCGTCGCCGCTCCCCGGTCAAATCCCGGCAAGCTCATCAGCCGCGACGCTCTCCGTCCCTCCTTCGAAACCCTCATCCACTTCACGGCCCCCGTCCCCCCGCAAGTCCTCAACGCCAAAAACGTCTACGCAGTGAGCGACGCCCCCGCCATGACCCAGCATCCAGATCCATACTTCCAGGGCTTCCAGACCGCGCTCACCACCTGGGGCTACTACCACCTCACCGACTCCGCCCAGTCCGCCGACATCATCCTCCGCTATCACAATGACGAGGACAACGGCACCTACATCACCCTGGAAGACCCCACCACCAAAGCCATCCTCTGGACCATCACCGACCCGCATTTCAGCTTCTACCGCCAGGGCGGCAATCACCGCGTCACGGCCCTCAACCAGAACCTCATCAGTCAGCTAAAACTTTTAAACCACATCCCCCTATCCCAAGCCGAAACCGCCGCCCTTCACTAATCCACACACTCAACACTTCCCAATACCTAGCGTTACATGTAACAATAGTTAAATGAAGACTGGGCACGCCAACAAGCCATCCGGACCTGATGCCGACAAGAAGCTTGCCGCCAGAGAACGGGTGCGTAAGCATCGGGAATCCCTCCGCGCTCGTGGTCTTCGCCCTATTCAAATCTGGGTCCCGGACACCCGCAAGCCCGGCTTCGCCGAAGAAGCCCGGCGCCAATGTCTCGCGCTTCAAAACGATCCTCAGGAGAAGGAAACTCTTGAGTGGATTGAGCAGGCAATGGACTTCACTGGATGGAAATGAGTCGAGGTGACCTGGGTATTGCGGTGATACCCGGCGATTATGGCAAGCCGCGTCCCATACTCATCCTCCAGTCGGACAAATTTAGTCAAACCGCGTCCGTGATTGCCGCGCTCGTCACGACCGATCAGCGCCCTTCGGCAGCCCTATTTCGCAAGCCCCTCAAACCCTCGGATCAGAACGGTCTACTCGAGCCATCGGACGTCATGCTGGACAAACTGTTCACCCTCCCTCGCGCCAAAGTTGGAAAGGTCATCGGCCATCTGCCTTCAACGGAAATGGCAGAGATCAATGCCATGCTGGTTTTACTGCTGGGCCTTTAGATCAGCTTCCACGTCAAAACGCGCACCCACGCTTCCCGCCCGATACCCACCTCGTTTTCCTCTCCGCCCCAAGCCGTAAACTACCCTCATGGCAGCTGAGTTCACGCACCTCCATCTCCACACCGACTACTCCCTCCTCGACGGTGCCTGCGACGTCGACAAGCTCGCCAAACACCTCACCAAAATCGGCCAGACCTCCGCCGCCATCACCGACCACGGCAACATCTACGGCGCCGTCCACTTCTTCGACGCCATGAAGAAGAAAGACCTCAAGCCCATCCTCGGCTGCGAGCTCTACGTCTGCAAAGAAGAGTCCCACCTCCGCGAACACGCCGACCCTGACTCGAAATATAACCACCTGCTTGTCCTAGCCGAAAACGAAGCCGGCTACCGCAACCTCGTCCGCCTCACCTCCGAGGCCGCCCTCCACGGCTTCTACAAGAAGCCCCGCGTCTCCAAAGCCTTCCTCGCCAAACACACCGAAGGCCTCATCTGCTTCTCCGGCTGCCTCGCCGGCGAAGTCTCCCAGCACATCATGCAAGGGAACTACGACCTCGCCAAGAAATCCGCCGGCGAGCTCGAAACCATGTTTGGCCGCGGTAACTTCTTCCTCGAAATCCAGGACCACCACCTCGAGCCCGACAAAGCCGTAACCGAGGCCATGTTCCGCCTCGAAAAAGATCTCGACATCCCCCTCATCGCCACCAACGATTCGCACTACATCGAGGACCAGGACTCCCGCGCCCACGAAGTCCTCCTCTGCGTCCAGACCGCCGGCAGCATGAACGACCCCAAGCGCTTCAAGTTCGACACGCAGGAGTTTTACATCAAGTCCGCCGAAGAGATGCACCGCCTCTTCGCCCACGCCCCCGAAGTCTGCACCCGCACCATGCAGTTTCCCGAGCGCTGCCAGCTAGAGCTCTCCAAAGTCAAAAACCCCTTCCCCAAGTTCGACTGCCCCGACGGCATCGACCTCGATACCTACTTCGAACAAGTCTGCCGCGCCGGCTGGCGCAAACGCCGCGAAACCGCCATCAAGCATCTCGAAGATACCCACAAGCTCCGCAAGTCCATCGCCGAATACGACGCCCGCCTCAACCGCGAAATCGACTGCATCAAGCAGATGAAGTTTCCCGGCTACTTCATGATCGTCTGGGACTTCATCCGCTACGCCCGCGAGCAGGGAATTCCCGTAGGCCCCGGCCGTGGATCCGCAGCCGGATCACTCGTCGCCTACGTCATGGAGATCACCGACATCGATCCTCTCCAGAACGATCTCCTCTTCGAGCGCTTCCTCAACCCCGAACGCATCTCCATGCCCGATATCGACATCGACTTCGACATGAACCGTCGCGGCGAGGTCATCGAGTACGTTCGCCAGAAGTACGGCAACGACCAGGTCGCCCAGATCATCACCTTCAACACCATGGCCGCCAAAGCCGCCATCAAAGATGTAGGCCGCGCCCTCGACATGCCCTACGGCGAAGTCGATCGCATCGCCAAACTCATTCCCCCCACCATTGGCATCACCATCGAGCAAGCACTAAAAGACAATCCACTCCTCGCGCAAGCCTACGCCGACCCAAAGATCAAAGAACTCATCGACACCGCTCTCCGCCTCGAAGGCCTCGTCCGCGGCGCAGGCGTCCACGCTGCCGGCGTAGTCATCGCGCCACAACCGCTCACCGAACTAGTCCCCGTCACCCGCACCAAAGACGAAGCCATCGTCACCAGCTACGACATGAAGGCCGTCGAAAAGATGGGCCTGCTCAAGATGGACTTCCTCGGCCTCACCACCCTCACCGTCATCGACGACTGTCTCAAGCTCATCCAATCCAACCGCGGCGAAACCGTAGACCTCTCCACCATCGATCTCGAAGACACGGCCACCTTCGAACGCGTCTTCCACCGCGCCCTCACCTCCGGCGTCTTTCAATTCGAATCCGGCGGCATGCGCGACGTCCTCCGCCGCTACAAGCCCAATACCATCGAGCACCTCACCGCGCTCAACGCCCTCTACCGCCCCGGCCCCATGTCCATGATCGACGACTTCATCGAGCGCAAGTGGGGCCGCAATCCAGTCGAGTACACCCTCCCCGAACTCGAGCCGCTCCTCAAAGAAACCCTCGGCGTCATGGTCTACCAGGAGCAGGTCATGCAGATCTCCAACGTCATCGGCGGCTACTCGCTCGGTGGCGCCGACCTCCTTCGCCGCGCCATGGGCAAGAAGGACGCCGCCGAGATGGAAAAGCAGCGCGAGATCTTCCTCAAGGGCGCCGCCGAACGCAAGTTCCCCAAATCGCAGGCCGGAGAAATCTTCGACCAGATGGCAAAGTTCGCCGGCTACGGCTTCAACAAGAGCCACTCCGCCGCCTACTCGCTGCTCGCTTACCACACCGCCTGGCTCAAGACGCACTACCCGGTCGAGTTCATGGCCGCACTCCTCACCTCCGAAACCAGCAAGCCCGAAAACGTAGTTAAGTACATCGGCGAGTGTAAAGAGCTAGGCATCTCCGTAGTCCCGCCCGACGTGCAAGTCTCCGCCGCCAACTTCACCCCCACCGGCGACTCCATCCTCTTCGGTCTCGCCGCCATCAAAAACGTAGGCCACAACGCCATCGACTCCATCATCGCCGCCCGCACCGCATTGCAATCAGAAGGGAAGCAAGGCTTCTCCTCGCTCTACGAGTTTTGCGACAAGATCGACCTGCGCCTCATGAACAAGCGCGTCCTCGAGTCGCTCTGCAAGGCCGGCGCACTCGACTCCTTCGGCCCCCGCGCCCGCGTCTTCGCAGCCCTCGATAAAGCCATTGAGCGCGCCCAGAAATCCCAGCGCGACACCGCCTCCGGCCAGCACGGCCTCTTTGGCATGTTCGACGACCCCGGCCCCGCCAACACCTCTCGCACCGAAGAAGCCCTCCCCGCTGTACCCGACTGGGACGAGCACCTCCGCCTCCAGAACGAAAAAGAGGTCCTCGGCTTCTTCGTCTCCGGTCACCCCCTCGACAAGTACCGCGAAAAACTCCGAAACCTCAAAGTCATCGACACCGTCACCGCCTGCGAGATGAAGCCCGAGCCCGCTGTCTTCAACCGCGGCCGCCGCGAAGATTCCTCCGCCAACGAAATCCAGATCGCCGGCGTCATCACCGGCCTCAAGGTAGCCAAATCCAAACGCACCGGCGAGATGTACGCCCAGGCCGCGCTCGAAGACACCGTAGGCAAAATCGAACTCATCGCCTTCTCCAGCGCCTACGAAAAGCTAGCCGAGAAACTAAAGATCGACGTCCCCGTCTTAGTCCGCGGCGCTCTCCGTGGCGAAGAAGACGCAGCCCCCAAACTAGCCGTCACCGGCATCATCGCCCTCGAAGACGTAAAAATAAAACTCCCCGACGCCCTCCGCATCCGCGTCCCCCTCCACAACCCCGACACCGAACTCCTCGCCAAACTCGACGCCCTCTTCCGCTCCGCCCCCGGCGCCGGCAAGCTAATGCTCCGCCTCGAAGAGCCCGACCAGTTCGCCGTAGACCTCGAACCCCACCTGACCGTGGCCGCCGACGTAGCCTTCATCGAGCAGGTCGAATCATTAGTAGGTCGCGGAGCTGTCCAGGTCATCCAATAACCATGCGTGCCCTTGCCCTCGCTCTCCTCACCACCACCGCCTTTGCTCAATCGCCTCTCCCCAAAAACTACAAAACCATCCTCGACAATCACGACCTCCTCGTCATGCGCGTCCACTACGGCCCCCACGAGGTCGTCCCCATGCACGACCACTCCGCCTACCCCACCGTCTACGTCTATCTCAACGACAGCGGCGAAGTCCGCATCGACCACGAACCACCCAACGCCTTCTCCGTTACCCGCCCGCCCACCCACACCGGAGCCTTCCGCATCGCGCCCGGTATGAAGGAGCGTCACAGCATCACCAACCTAAGCGACCTCCCCTCCGACTTCCTCCGCGTAGAACTCAAAACCATTCCGTCCACCGACCTCAAACACGTCACCCGCGGAGAAGTTCCGTCTCCCCTCATGCCCGGCACGCACATGGAGTTTCAGGATTCAGCGCTCGAAGTCGACCGCATCGTCTGCCCCTTCGTCGTCGCCTGCGAAGCCGCACCCACCCCGGTCCGCTCCCTCCTTATACCCATCACAGATCTCAAACTCGACGCCTCAACAGGGAAGCAATCGCCCAAACCAGGCGACGTCCTGTGGCTTCCCGCGAACGAGAAGAAGCGCTTGCAACTAAGCCCCGGCGCCCAGGCTCTCCGCATCCTCCTGCTGTATCCCAACTAGCCCGAGCGCATCCAATCCTCCATGACGGACGTCCTCCCAACGCCCACCCGCGAACGCCACCACGCCTATCTCCTCCTCCGCCTTGTCACCGGCCTCGACTTCTTCATGCACGGCTTCGCCCGCATCTTCACCGGCACGCACCTCTCCGGCTTCGCGCAAGGCATGGTCAAATCCATGTCCTCCACCCCACTCCCTCCCACGCTAACCCTCGCCTGCGGCTACATCATCCCTTGCGTAGAACTCCTCATCGGCACCCTCCTCCTCCTCGGCCTCTTCACCCGAGCCGCCCTCACCCTGGCCCTCCTCTTAATGTTCGTGCTCATGTTCGGCATCGGCTTAAAGCAGGACTGGAACGTAGCCAGCCAACAGCTCCTCTACGCCCTTGTCTTAGCCCTCCTCCTCTTCGCCCGCAACCCCTACGACCTCAGCTGGCCAAAGCTCTTCACGCGCCAACCTTTAGCTAGAAGCTAGAAGCTAAAAGCTAGAAGCTGCCTTTCCCAACTCTTCTTCCCGTACAATCATCTAGGTCAACGAGATGGCAGAACATACCTCCCCAAAGCAGCCCCACCAGCCCGCTCCACCCGTCCCCGAAGCATGGGTCAAAACCGAGCTGGCCCGACATCCGCAGCGTCCCTATCCCATGGACTACATCCAGGCTCTCTTCACCGACTTCAGCGAGATCCACGGTGATCGTCAGTTTGCCGACGACCCCGCGATGACTGCCGGCATGGCCCGTTTCCACGGCCAGCCCGTCATGGTCATCGCCAATCTCAAGGGCCGCTCCGTCAAGGAGCGCGTAGCCCGCAAGTTCGGCTCGCCCGACCCCGAAGGCTACCGCAAAGCCCTCCGCGCCATGAAGATCGCCGAGAAGTTCAATCGCCCCGTCTTCACCTTCATCGACTGCGCCGGCGCCAACCCCGGCCTCGGTGCCGAAGAGCGCGGCCAGGCCGAAGCCATCGCCCGCAACCTCCTCGAAATGTCCCGCCTCCGCGTCCCCACCATCGCCACCATCACCGGCGAAGGCGGCTCAGGCGGCGCGCTAGCGCTAGCAGTAGCCGACCGCGTCCTTATGCTCGAGAACGCCATCTATTCCGTCATCTCGCCCGAAGGCTGCGCTTCCATCATGTGGAAGGACGCCACGAAAAAGCAGGAGGCCGCCAAGGCTCTCCGCTACACGGCCCCCGACGTCAAAATGCTCGGCTGTGTCGACGAAGTCATCCTCGAACCCGCCGGCGGAACCCACAACGACCCTGCCGCCGCCATGGCCATCGTCGACGAGCGCCTGGCCAGTCATCTCGACTTCCTCCAGGGCCAGCCCCTCGAAGCCATGCTAGCCGCCCGCTACGAAAAGTTCCGCAACATAGCCCAGTTCTACACCACCGCCTAGGCCTTCTGGCGTGGTGGGCCGGGTGCCCCATTCATACGCGGCCTTATCGCGGATGAGTGGGCTAAGCGAAATTCAGTCACCCCACGTCGCCGCGCCATCGTTGAAAGGTGAGCTCAGGGCGACGAGCGAAACCCGACCGTCCCCGGCTTTTGCCCTAAGCTAATTGCTAAGAGCTGGAAGCGGGCCTTCCACCCCCACCCGGCCACGGAATGCGTCTAAACCCTCAGGCCACATAGCCAAAGGAGCTCGCCACCCCCTTGCCTTCATCCCCACGCACCACCACCCTCCCGCGGCCCTTCCACTTCCTGCTCTTCCTCGGCGCAGGTCTCTGGATCGTCGCTGCCGGTGGCCTCTCCGAGCGCGCCACCCAGGGCCTCACCATCCGCTTCAACCTCTCCATCTTCGCCGACCTCCTCCAGCAGGCCTTCTTCCTCTTCCTCCTGCTCATCGGCTTCACCGTCCTTCGCTGGATCTCCAACCGCCCGCCCTCCGCCAGCAACGCTGCATCCGACGCCTTCACCCGCCTCAACGGCATCCGAGCCACCAACGCTCTTCCCGCCCGCGCCACCACCCGCGAAGAATTCCTCCGCGGCTGCGCACTCGGCTGGGCTCTCATCCTCGCGGCTGTTCTCCCCATGATGCTCTGCGGTTGCTTGCACCCCGAGTTCAACGTCAGCATCGCCAACCTCGGCTACGCGCTGCTCTCGCTCCTCACCATCGCCATCGCCACACTCGCACTCGAAGTCGCCTTCCGCGGCTTCCTCTTCATCGAGTTCATCCAGGCCACCAGCCCCGTCTTCGCCACCGTCTTTCTCGCCTTCCTCTACGCCACTTACTTCGCCTTCCGTCCCGACGCCACCAGCCTCAGCATCCTCGACGCCTTCCTCTTCGCCCTCCTCTTCTGCACCGCCTATCTCCGCACCCGCGCCCTCTGGATCGGCTGGGGAATCCACTTCGCCTGGAGCGCCGTCGCCACCCTCATCTTTGGCCTGCCCGTCACCGCAGCCTTCGGCGTCAACAACCTCATCTTCACCTCCGTCACCGGCCCCGATTGGCTAACCGGAGGTCCCTACGGCCCCGAAGCCTCCTTCGTAACAGCCACCGTCCTCGTCATCGGAATCTTCCTCCTCATCCGCCTCACCCGCCAATACGCCTGGGAATACACCTACGTAGCCCCCATCCCCAGCGGCTACCCCATGGACGTGGCCCCACCCGCGGCCCACACCGCCATGGAAACCGCCGCAGCAGCTCCCGCCTCGCTAGTCCAGATCCTCGGCGCCACCCCCACCGCAGCCTCCACCAACCCAGTCATCGAACAGCACCTCAACCGCAACGACGACAACTCCTAGCTGCAACTGGTTCTCAATTCCTAGCGCTCAGTTCTCAGATCACCTCATATCCAACGGAGAACTGACAACGGAGAACTGACAACTCCTAAGCGCCTTCTTCCGCCACGTGCTCGCGCACCCCACAAGCAAACGGACACAACACACTAGGCGAAGCATGCAACTTCGCGCAAAGCACGCTCTCAATCCCAAACCAACGCACGTAAAAGAAAGCCGCTGAAAACATCCCCATCAGCGGCGCCACAAAGTAAACCCACTCCGCTGTCCACACCCCCGCCCACACCGCCGACCCCACCGTCCGCGCTGGATTAATGCTGAACCCAGACACCGGCGCAAAGAAAAACACATACCCCGTAATCAGCACGCCCACCGCATAACTCGTATACCCCGCCCACCCCCGCCGATTCGTCATCCACAACACAACCCCCATCAGCAGGGAAGCCATAAACAACTCCGCCCCAAACGCCCCCGCCGTCCCCCAGATCCCCGGCACCGTCACGGCATAGTCCACCGACGGCTGCGCCAGCGCCCTTCCCAGGAAAAGCGCCACCACACCCACGCCAGCCACCGCTCCCACAAACTGCCCGCAGACATACCCGACAGCATCCCAAACCCCAATCTTCCCCAGCCACAAATACGTCAGCGTAATCGCCGGATTGAAGTGCGCCCCCGACCGTTTCCCCATCGGCGAATGAATAATCATCACGGCCGTCCCACCCATCGCCACGCCCATCACCAGCCGCCGCCACGCCGCACGCGGCACCCAATGCAATACCGGCGACCCCACCCCAAACAACACGACGGTAGCCACGCAAGCCGCCACCATAAACCACCCCAGCTCCGCCCCTTCGTACACATACAGAAACCAATGCCGCCGCAGCGCCTCCACCGGCCCTGCCGAAACCCTCACCTCGGCATGTGCCAACCCGCTCCGCATCCGTAACGCCAGCCTAGCAGCACGGGTCTAAGCTTCGTATGAAACCCGCGTTCCAGTGGAGCCGCGGCGGCCGAGGAGCGTATCGACCCACAGAAACACCCACGCAACCGCAAGGAACACAACCGCAATACCTGCAGCATTCATCACCACGCGTGCCCACCCAAGCGCGATGACGTTGACGAATGGATACGGGTATCGATGCGTAAATTCGCCACGGACAAGCGCATAGGCAAAGTAGCCAAGCGGGTAAGCGGCCCACGTGAACATATCCTTACGACGAAGCCGACCCTTCGGTGTAAAGAGCAGCCAAAACAAAGGAACCACGACCGGCGTAATCCCATGCACGATGACATTTGCGATGCTCGAGTAGCCGCTAAGCTCAGATAACCCATGCAGCAGCAGACCGTAGACCGCACCCACCAGCACGATGTTAAGGGTCGTGCAAGCAACCAGTGAAGGTTGAACAGCAGATGGCTTGACTGCGCTCGCAGCAAAGACGATCAGGACGAGACCATTGGTGGTAATCGTGAAGTACTCCAGCAGCGTCCAGACTGCGAGAGACACAGACCCCTGCAGCTGCCAGGTGACACCAAACTGGATGATGAGGCCAAGCAACGCGGTGAGCGCTACAACAGCCGCTGCTGACCTTGCCACAAGCGGATTGTCTGAAATCATAACTGCCTATCCCCGACGCATAGGGTTACTCCTGACCATCCTACCGAACCCCCTGCGCAAAGCCTCCATTGATTGCGCAATCCACGCGCGACCCTTCGATCGTCCAATCACCCCGGCGCAGGAAAGGGAGCAAAGGACCTCACCGAAAACCAACATCGCGTGGACGCTACGGCGCGTAAGGGCTCGGCGAGGCCGCATCGCTGAACCACCGCAGATCTCCGTCCGATCTGGCGAGTACGTTCCGAAACGCCCTTCGCAGTCTTCCCGCAAAACGCGTCTTCCGAATCCAACCTTCGAAGTTCCAACACACAACTCTGCAGGAATGCCTGCGCCTCAGTAGCTCCGCGCACTGAGCTTTAGCGATCAAGTTTCTTTGCCAAAACTTCGGGCGCAGGTGGAACCTGGAACGGCGCAACCGAGATACGCTCATACCGCACTTCCAGCACCGTCAGTGTTTCACTACCCCCCGGCGCATGAAGCACCACCTCGTCGTCCTCCGCCGCCCGCATTAAAGCCCGCCCCAGCGGTGAGGCCCAACTGATATGGTTGCGTTCAAGATCGACCTCATCCGTACCGACGATGCTCACCACGCGCTCGACCCCTGCGGCATTCGCATAGCGCACGGTCGCTCCAAAAAACGCTCTCGTCGCCCGCAGTCCCGTTCTCGGAGCCTCCGGATCGATCACCTCCGCAGCTTCAATTCGCTTTGTCAGAAAGCGAACCCGTCCATCAATCTGCCGCAGTCGTCGCTTGCTGTACTGATAGTCGGCGTTTTCGCTGCGATCGCCATTGCTCGCAGCCCACGCCACCACTTCCACAACGGCCGGGCGATCCTTGGTGAGCAAAAAATGGCGTTCCTCCATCAGGCGCTCGATCCCCCCTGGAGTGATGTAGTTTTTGCCGTGCTCCGCCGCAGGCTTCTCTGCTTTCGGTCTTCTCGTAAAACCCTTTTGCATCCTGCGGCCTCACTGCGAACGATTGGAGCTGCCGGCTGTCTTGATCCATCGGCGTCTATCGATAATAATCCGCGCATAACTTCCGGAGCCGGCGGAAGTCTCACCAGAGACATTTGGGGCGTGGATGACCTGCAGGCTATCGAGCTTGCGATGAAAATGGCTGAGTCACCGTTGACAAGCCCGGCCCTCACGATGGTTTGCCGCTCTCTGGGATATATGCCGACTTCGAATCTCACGGAAGAGGGCATCAAACGAGACATCAAATCCCGGACCCACCCCGGGCCGCCCAACCGATCCTTCGCCGAATCGTGTAAACTAACCACAGAGTTTTCTGGCATTCGCCCTCGCGCCTTCCTGTTCGGCCCAAGCCCTCCAGCCCAGCCCTCGGATCAAGCAAGGTCGACCCGCGCACTTCATCGGTTTCCTCCGAGACCTTTAGACGCCGCCTGGAAAACTCGCAATTTCGCACCAGGGAGATCATCACAATGGCAAAGATTGCCAAAACCGGCGACCGCAAAAAGGTCATGGATACACAGAAGAGCACCGATTGTCCCAAGTGCTCCAAGCCCACCCGCATCGTCAAGCGCGTCAAGGACCGCGAACGCGGCGTCCCCGGCGGAGTCTACATCTCCTGCTCGGCCTGCGATTTCTTCGAAAAACTCTAAATGGCAGCTCCGACCCTTGCCCTCTGGCGTTTAGCCAGAAGCTAATAGCAAGCAGCAAAAAAAGTGTCTTCCTCCGAACATTAATGCTCCACAAAAGGTTCGCCACCCGGCGGACCTTTTCCCTTTTTTGGGCGTCTTAACCGTGTGTTCGATTACGGAAAGTATGTATCCCATAGAGTAACCTTTCCCACTTGACGATTGTCCCTTCAGGGGAGGACACTCCTTCACGGTACGTAGGAATTTCATCATCATGGCTACAAGCACCGCCGTTTCAACCGCCTCACCCACCGTCTTCGCCTCCACGCCTCAGTTCACCCGTCCCACCTTCCTCATGTGTCCCCCGGAGTGGTATGGCGTCGACTACGTTCTCAATCCCTGGATGGCCGGAAACGTCCATCGTTCCTCCCGTGATCTCGCCTTCGCCCAGTGGAAGGGCATGCACAACGTCCTTCGCAGCGTCGCCGACGTTCGCCTGCTACACCCCGAACCCGGCTGTCCCGACATGGTCTTCGTCGCCCACAGCGCCCTCATCCACCACGGCGTCGCCGCCGTCTCCAGCTTCAACCCCCAGCAGCGCCGCGCAGAAACCGCCTACCTCCGCCGCTGGCTCCTCTCCCAGGGCTTCCTGCTTTGGGAAACCCCGCGCGAAACTCCCTTCGAAGGCGAAGGCGACCTCGCCTTCAATGACGACGGGACTGCTCTTTGGGCAGCTCACGGCGTTCGCACCTGCCGCGCCGCCCACCGCCACGTCGCCGACGCCTGGCACGTCCCCGTCACCTCGCTCCACCTCTCCGACCCACGCTTCTATCACCTCGACACCTGCTTCACCCCATTAGCTAGTCCAACAGGTGAGGGAAGCGGTTACATCCTGTACTATCCGCAGGCTTTCGACGCCGCCTCCAACCGGGCCATCGAGCACGCCTACCCCGCCAACCGCCGTATCGCCGTCTCCGAGCTCGACGCCACCCACATGGCCTGCTGCGCTCTCAACCTCGGCCGCACCGTCTTCACCGGCGAGATCACCCGCGAACTGGCCACCCGCCTCTTCGACGCAGGCTTCGACGTGGTCCAGCTCGAACTCTCGGAGTTCATCAAGGGCGGTGGCGGAGCGAAATCCCTCGCCCTCCGACTCAGCGACCTCCCCATCACCCACAGCCGCCTCGGCCTCCACCCCGTCTCATAACGCGCAACCTTTCGTCATCTCTCAATCCGAATCACGAAAGGCCCGAGCACTTGCTCGGGCCTTTCCTCCGTTCGATGGACACGGGTCTCGTTATCGCCCGTACGGGCACCTAAACTCCCTTGCGAAGCTGCATCATCGCCTCTTCCACAAGCCGCAGATTGCTTGGTGTATCTTCAGCCTTCTCGGCCGCTCCCGAAGTCATCTTGGTCAACATGGCCAGCTTCATCCGTCCAACCGCGCCCATTTCGCGACCGATCTCGTCGTATCGCTGTAACAATTGCATTCCCATCCAGTCCTCCCTCGGTTGATTCGTTAATCTCATTCGTGCTGATTTCGCGTAGACCCTACGCGTGCACGGCAAGCAATTCGTGGATGGCTGCCTCTACGCCCTTCAAGCTCTCCCCAATCGCTCCAATCTCGTCTTTGCCCGAGATGTCGATCCGAAGCCCCTCAATATCCGCAACCGCCAGCCGGTCCGACACCGCCTTCAGCTGCCCCAGGCGCTTCAACACACCGAAGAGCACGCTGCAGTACACCAGCGAATCGATGAAGAAGAGTCCGCCCACAATCAACAGAATGCGGACCACCTCGTGAAATCCTCGTGCGTCTTCGGCAGCAGCCTGCGCCGCCACCCGTCCATTCAGCTGTACGACCACCTGGTCGAAGATCTGGCCGGGCCCGCGATCCTGCCCGCGAACTAACGTATCCGCTGCCCGGAAGTCAAAGTGTTGCTTTAGATAAACGTCATAAGCTGACTGGTATCTCACGCTCAACTGGTCATCCGCGGACAGAAAGTCGTTCAGCAGCTGTTTGGTCGCCGGATCATCCACGTGTGTCGACAGCGTCCATGCCTCGGTCTTCACCTTGGCCTCCTGCTCATGGAATTGTGCCGTGTACTTCGCCAGGTCCTGCGGATTCTCACCGCGCAGCAGAATATCCTTCCAGTCCTGCACCTGCATCCTGAAGTCCACCTGCACCTGCCGCGCCTCCGCAGCCTGCCGCGCCGGTCCCACCAGAATCTGCGTATAACCCGTGGACACCGTCTTGGTCTCCATCACCAGCGACACGACCAGACCGGTTACGATCACCGAACTCGCCAGCGTGACCCCGATCAACTTCGTAGCAATCCTCATGCACAGCCTCCTGGGCTCACTCCCCTTATCGGCGCACCACGAAAATCCATGAGACCCCGCAATCCACAGGACCGCGCTATCCTTTCCTCACCATGACCCGCGTCGCCCTCGCCAACCTCCGCTTCCCATCCAGCCCCGACGACTCCGTCGCCCAATCCCTCTCCGCCATCGCCGCCGCCTCCGCCGGACACGCCGACATCCTCTGCTTTCCCGAATGCTTCGTCCCCGGCTACCGCGCCCGCACCCAATCCGTCCCACCCCCCGACGCCGCCTTCCTCGCCCGCGCCCACCGCACCATCGCCGCAGCCGCCGGTCACGCCAACCTCGCCGTAATCCTCGGCACCGAGCGCTTTCACGACAACCGCCTCCTCGCCACCGCCTTCGTCATCGACCGCGATGGCACCACCCTCGGCTTCCAGGACAAAGTCCAGCTAGCCCCCCAGGAAGAGTCCACCTACACCCCCGGCACCACCCGCCACATCTTCCACTCCGGCCCGCTCACCTTCGGCATCTCCATCTGCCACGAAGGCTGGCGCTACCCCGAAACCGTTCGCTGGCCCGCCCGCCAAGGCGCCCAAATCGTCTTCCATCCCCACTTCCATGGCCCCGACCCCAACATCCCCGCTCCCACCACCTTCGCCGACCCCGCCAATACCGTCTTCGAAAAGACCATGCTCTGCCGCGCTTCCGAGAACACCGTCTACTTCGCCAGCGTGAACTTCGCCATCCCCCACTCCGACACCACCTCCGCCATCATCAACCCCGACGGCACCGTCCTGACCTTCCAGCCCTACGGCCTCGAAGGCCTACTCCTCGCCGACCTCGACCTCACCACCGCCACCGGCCTCTTCGCCCACCGCTACAAACCCCTCGCCTTCTAGCTACCGCGACCGCACATCCAGCTTCTCCACCGTCAGCGTCCCAATCGACAACTTCTCAATCCGCGCCTCCAGGATCTTCAGCCGCCGCACCGTCATCGCTCCCACCGCCAGCGCGCCAATCGCCATCGCACCAAACGCCACCGCTCCAACCGCAAGCGCACCCGCTGCTAACGAACCCGCCTTCACCTTCCCGATTGCCCGCGTAGCCTGTCTCATCCTTCCTCCCAGTCCATCCGTTGTTTCGTTTCGTCATCCGGCAGGGAACTCACCCCTCAATAAATCCCCGGCACCAACCGCCACGTCTTCCGGCGATACGTCGCATACTCTTCGCCAAAGTGTTCTCCTAACAGCCTCTCCTCTGCATGAATCCGCACCACTAGCGGCAGTACCATCAACCCCACCAGCACCAGCCCCATTCCCGACCGAAACGCCAGCACCCATCCCAGCAAGGAAATCAGCAGCCCCAGGTAGCTTGGGTTGCGAACCACGCGATACACGCCGCCCGTCTCCAGCCGATGCTCCTTCTGGATCGCCACCAGCCCACTGAACCTCGACCCCAGCACAAACACCGGCCACAACCGCAGCGTCACCCCCACGCAGAACACTGCCACCCCCACCCACCGCAGCGCATCCCCATCCATCGTCCACACGCCCAGCCTGTCGGTCAGCGCCGGCACATACGCATTCAGAAGCGCCAACACTGCAAACGCTCCCAGCACCCAGCGATTCCCGCGGTCTTCTTCCACCCCCGTGTTGAGCGACCCCTTGCTGAACAGCGACACCGCCGTAAACAATACCGTCGCCACCGTCAGCGCCACCAGCGCTCGATGGCCAAAAAATGCCGCGAACCCTCCCCAGCCCGCAACCGCCAGTCCAAGCTGCACCAACACCGCAACCACACTCAGGAACCCAAGCTTAGCCGTCACCCGACGACCTCCTGCTCGCGCTCATCCTACACCTGCGAATCCGCAAATGCTGTGCCCACCGTCGCTCTTGCCCCTACCAAAAAACCCTCACGCCTTCCAGAAAGGCGACGGCCCAACATCCTCCAACTCATAAAACGCAGCCGTCCGCTTCGGAGCATTTGGGTTCCCCTTATCCAGAAAATACTGCTCCATCTTCCCCGCAGGGCAGAACCCGATCATCATCCGCCCCGGCTCCGGCCCCACCGCCGCAAACGTATGCGGCACCCGCCGTGGCGCCAGCACCGACTCGCCCGCCCGCAACTTCAGCCGCTGCTCTCCAACCTGGAACGCAACCTCGCCCTCCATTACATAAAACCACTCATCCTGATTCCAATGCAGATGCAGATTCGGCCCGCCCCCAGCCTTCATCTGCTGATGCTCCATCAGGAACAGCCGCCCCCCCGTCTCCGCGCCCGTCACCTTAAAGTAAAACGTGCTGAACCCCAGCGACCGCGCCTGCCCCAGCCGATCCTCACGCGCGCCCACCACATGCAGTTCGCCCGCCCCCACCGCCGGAGCATCCTGCCCCAACGCCTGCGCAAGAAACATCTCCGGCACCACCGCGGCCGGCACAACCGCCGCCGCACCCTTCAAAAACGAACGTCGCCTCATAACCGCCTCTCCCAAACGAAAGTCGGAACACCGCTACACATGGCCGGGAATCAGCAGAAGTATAGCAGCGCCCATCCCGTCCCCGTTGCGCCATAATTCGGCTTCCCATCGAGCACCCTCTGAAGTCGCCCAATCCGTACGCGGATCGCACGCCCCGCAATACTCCTGACACTTTTGACAGTTGCCCACGCCATCCTTGCCCGCTAGCATCATCCCGCTGGTGCACGCGCAACAGGCCATACCTCGCCCATTCGCAGGCCCGCCAATCCAGCATCGAGGTTGATAGAAGGAGATCAACGATGACACTCGCCGACAAAGCCGTCACTCGCGCCGTCGTAGCCGCAACGATGGCGCTTGCAATCGCAATGCATGCCGGAAACGCGCAGGCACAGGAAGCCGCACCGGCGCAAAGCGACGTCACAGCCATCGACATCCTGCTCGACCCCGACGCGACCATGATCCAGCACGCCACCGACGCCAACGCCGAGCTCCTTAAGAACTTCCCCCACGGCTTCACCCTGGGCGGCGTGCATGCGCCCCACATCACCATGCTGCAGCGCTTCGTCAAAACCGCGGACCTCCCAAAAGTCTACGCAGCCGCCGACAAAGTCATCGTCAAGGCGCACCCAACCCGCTTCAAACTGACCGCCTACAAGTATGACCACATTGGGGAAGCGAAGATCGGCGACGACATCGTCGGCGTCGGCAATATCCTGGTGAAACCAACACCTGAGCTCCTCAAGCTTCAGCAGCAATTAGCCGACGCAATCAAACCCTTCGAGGCGCCAACAGGAACCTCCGCCGCATTCGTCACCACTCCCGAAGCCCCAACCATCTCTCCCGACCTCATTCAGTACGTCTCGGACTTCGTCCCCGATCACAGCGGAGATCACTACAGTCCGCACGTGAGCATCGGCGTCGGCACCATCGACTTCCTGACGACTTTTGGCTCCGCCCCGTTCGACGAATTTACCTTCTCCCCCGCAGCAGCGTCCGTCTACCACCTGGGAGAGTACGGCACAGCAATGGAAAAATTGCATGCCGTCCCGTTGAAGCCCTGACGCAAGCCTTCTCAACTCCGCCCGACCATTCAGCTCTTCAGCGTGAAGGCATGTAGCTTCTTCATTGCAGTTCCATAATTGCCAAGGTGGTATACCGACGCTCCCACGGGCGAGAACGTGAACGCACCAAACGGCGCTGCAACCATGGCGTTTAGAAACTCAACGGTGCCTACCCCAATCGTTACATGCGGACTGTAATGGGATCCGCTATGCTCGGGCACGAACACCCTCACATATTCAATAACCTGTGGAAGGATGTTGGGATCCTGAGCCGTAGTCACATACGCAGCCGCCGTGCCAGTAGGCGCGGTGAACGGTGTGACCGCATCAATCAAAGCCTGCTGCAGCCTCAGCATCTCCGGCGTCGGCTCAATGACAATGCCGCCCAGACCAATAGGCCCCGCCGGAATGTAGTAGTACTTGAAAGCCTTCAACTTCCAGCTCGTCGGATCTTCTTTGGCGAACGCCGTCGCGGCAGCTGCAAAGAACGTATCCAGGTTCTTGGTCTCGACATACCGTTGCAGCATCGAGATATGCGGAGCATGCTCCCCGCCCAGCGAGTAGCCCTTGGGAAAATTCTGCAGTAGCCGTGCATTATCCGCCTGGGCATGCTGGATCATCGTCGCGTCAGGCTCAAGCACAATGTCGACGGCCGCGATCTGGTCTTGCGCCGCACCCGATGTTCCTGCCGTGCCAGAACGGCTCAGTGTATCGATTGGCATACAACCCTCCTTGTACAACCGTTGAAATTAACTGCGCTATGGTGCGGACTCGAACGGATAGATCTGCTTCCAGTCCTGTTTCATATCCACGACCGTCCAGCCCCTCTTCTCAGCCTCTTTCAGCGCAACATCCAGCTTGCCGAAGGCCGACGTCGCATACGCATATTCGCGCTCAGCATCAGTGTGGTTTACAAGCAACCCAAATCGACTCCCGCTGCCAGCCGTCGTCCACTGCAGCATCTGCAGATCGCCGTCAGAGTTCCCAAACGCAGCGATGGGCCTGCGCCCAATGTGACTGTGAATCCCCACCGGCTTGCCCGCGTGGTCGTCGATAAAATTCATCTGCGCCAGCCGCGTCAACACCGGCTCGTCGTCAACCATCTCGAACTTCGTTACGATGCTGCTGCCGATCACCTGCTCAGGCGGAATGCCATACACCCGCTCCGCCCAGACCCGCATGAACTCAACTCCGCCCCCGGAGACGATGAACGTCTTGAATCCATTCGCGCGCAGATATGCCAGCAGCTCCAACATTGGCTGAAAGATCAGGTCCGTATAAGGGCGATCGCGCTTCGGATGCCGGGCGCCCGCAATCCAATCTCCGACGATCGTCGCGAACTCCTCCGTCGTCATCCCAGCGTGGGTCACCATCACCAGCTTGGCCGCCGCCTCCATGCCTCCCGCCACAACCGGTTGCAAGTCACCCTTCAGCACCGCGCCAAGCAGCGGATCCTCCCTCCACTCCGGATGCTGCGGAGCCAGCGCCTTCAGACGATCAAGAATGAACGCAACCTGGACATAAAACGGCTGCTCACTCCACAGAGTGCCATCATTATCAAAGACGGCTACGCGGTCTTCAGCCTTCACAAACCCGGACCCACCAGCAGTGGTCACCGCGCCTACAAAGTCAACAATGCTTTTCTTCGCGGCACCTTCGTTCCAGGAGGGTAGTGGGTCGACGTCAGCCATGGGTTTTCATCCGCTCTCGAGGCCGTATTGCTGAATTTCAGCGCTGCCAGACTATTCGATTGCGACCCATCGAAAAACTGTTAATAGTTACAGCATCTTCGTGCCATCCGGCGTCAGGACACTTCGCCAAACACATAGGCTAGGCTTTTTGGAAACATACCCACCCAGGTTGCAATATCCCACACACCAACCTCTCTCCGCTGCGGCGACTACACCGGCAACACGGACCGTTCGCGTTCACGCTGCTCCGAACATCCTTGCGGCATCGTCACTCGCGGCTTTCTCTGCGGAGGTCCCGACGGGCACGGAAACGCTGATCTTCGTGCCCCCGCCAGGCTTCGATTCAATGGAGAACCGGCCCTCGACCGCCCGTACTCTTTCCTGCATGCTCACAAGTCCCAGGCCGCTGCCTCGATTCGCCTTTTTCGCGTCAAACCCGACGCCGGCATCTCTCACATCAAGCCGAACCTCATCGCCCACGCCACGCAGCTCAACCCAGAATCGGTCGCCTCCGCTATATTTCACTGCATTGTGCAGCGCTTCCTGAGCCACTCGAAACAAGCAGAGCGAGCTATCGTGGCATACAGATTTCGCCACGTCCCGCTCCGCAAATTCGACGCTCACCCCGTGCTGCTCGCCAAACTCCCTGCAAAAGCCTCGGATCGCCGCCGCGATGCCCAGGTAATCCAGCTTCGCGGAATGGAGTTCATGCGAGAGCAGTTGAATGTCGCCAGCAATCTCCGAGCAATGCCGGTGGATCTCCTCCAGGCGCTCCCTCCTGGCAGCGGCCACGTCTTCCTCACTACGACTCGCACGTTGCAGCTCGATCAACAGCAGAGCAAGCCTCTGGCAAATGTCATCATGCAATTCGCTGGCAATGCGGCTCCGCTCCTTTTCCTGCTCGGAGAAAAGCCGTTTGTTCAGGTCTCTCTCAACCAGTCTCGCTTGCTCGCGGTCTTCCACAACAGCAGCAAGAATCATGAACGGAGCCGCAGCGAACAATAAGAACACCTGCAGCGACCGGACATTGCGAAGAGGGTCTGGCCCCGTGAAGGGACCGTGCCCATGCACCGCTCCCCAGATGGACAGAAAGCAAATCACGATCATCGAAGTGCTCGCACCCAGCGAACCGAATCTCAAGGCCGCCCATAGCAGCAACGGCACAAAAGCATAGAGCGTGGACGGCAGCGTATGCCAGGAAGACATCAGAATCAGGTATCCCAAAATAGCCAGGGTGCCGAGCAACGCGGCTGCCTCTACCGTCGAACGGAAGGACCAGCGAAACCACACACGGCCTGCACTGGCCCAGCTCAAAATCGCCGGAGTCAACGTCAGGAAAGACAGCATCTCGGAGAAAAACCAAAGTCGCACGTTGATCACATAAGATCCGGATGCCGCGAAGGCACCAAGCAACGCGCCCACAAGCGGCCCCAGGAATCCAGCAAACAACCAGTACTTCGCCAGTGCTTTCGCGCTATTCAATCGCGGAACTCCGTCGAAGAAGTACGCCAGACCTAGCCCGATGACCAGGAACTCGATCGCGTCGGCCAGGAAAAATAGGGCTGTCGGCCCAGCCGCGAAACCGAGCTGCAAATTCACGAGGGCAGCTCCCGTCAGGCCTGCCGGCACAAGGATCAGCCAGCTCCTGCGCGGCGTTACGAGCATCGCCGCCACCAACATCGCGGACGACGGCCACAGTACCGAAAGACCCAGGCTCGAGACAACCATCGTGGCCCCCAGCCTCGCAGCCAGGTACGACACCAACAGGACCACCAGCGCCACCACCGCCGTGGGAATGGGATACGTCTCCATCGCCGTCGTCCAGACTGCTCGGTTGTTCTTGATACGGAGGCCCACGTGTCCCTCCCCAATGAGCGATGACCTATCCTAGCCGAAGCCCGTTAAAGCGAACGCAATCTTACCCAACTACGTCGGGAAAGGGGAAGGGCTGCGAGTCATTCAGTCGAGCGGAAACCGTCATGTTTTTGCCGGAGATGATTGCTATAAACTGAGCCGATGAACACTACCGTCCGGCCCTTGAGAGATGTACCCGAGACGCTACACTCATCTTTACATCAAAAAAACATCCCAGGCCTGGACGCAATTCGAGCGACTGCAATTCTGATGGTTGTCATGTTTCACTTGCGACTACCGATTTCAGGTGCCCTGGGGGTCATCGTATTCTTCGTGTTGAGTGGTTTCCTGATCACAGGGATGCTGATAAAGGAGATCAAGAAATCCGGAACCATATCGATTTGCAATTTCTACCGCCGACGAGCATTTCGGATCTTTCCTGCGTTTTACGTCTGCTGGTTCGTGACGATAGGGCTTAGCCTATGGGCGCATGATGCGATGAATTGGAAGCACGCCTTCGAGTCATTCTTCTATTTAGCAGACTATGGACGAGCGTTTCTCCCCCTGAAGGAGCAGTACGCCTACCCAATGGGCGTCAGCTGGTCTCTCGCGGTCGAGGAGCAGTTTTATCTTTTATGGCCACTCGCCCTTTTGTGGGTTTTCAAACGGAAGAGACCCGTCTTGGCCGTCGCATGGATTATCGCTGGCTTATGGTTCTGGCGTGCGCTGCTGGTGGCGGGTTTTCACGTGTCGTGGGATTATGCTTACAACGCTTTCGACACGCGGGCCGACGCACTGATGGTCGGTTCCTGGGTGGCAATAACCCTCTACCAAGGCAGGGTCCCCAAGTTCGTTCAAATGTGGTTATCACGGAAGTGGCTTGTGCTTGTCCCTTTGGCCGGCTTTGTGGCACTAAGCACTTTGGAAATGCAAGGACGGATTGGACCTTCGGCACAACTTGTTGAGTTCACTATTTCCCCAGTACTAACGGCGATTCTTCTGGTGCAATGCATGTTCTGGGGGCTTACGGAATGGAGCTTCCTCGAGCATCCCTTGATAAAATTCATCGCTAGAATCTCCTATTCCCTGTACCTGTACCACGTCGTTGTTTTCTTTCAGCTCCCCGTTATAGGACGACTTCACCACGGCAGAACACTCTTCATGGCGTTTTTTTGCCTTCTTGTCTCCATGGCCTCCTACTACGGCATCGAAAGGCCATTCATGGCAATGCGCGACCGCGGCCGGCAACCGAGTGTGTTGTTGGATGACGGACGCACGGCCCATTAGCACCGCCTGGTATACAGGCGCTCCCGATAGGCCTAGCCTTCTGGAAGCCGCCTTCTTGGCAACTTCGAATCCACCGCGAAAAAGGTTGTTGGCACCCGCCGCGCCCTGCTGAAACGCCACCTTTATCTCACAGTGCGTTCTAGTCCCCGGCGTGATATCTGCGACCATCAAATCCTGACGCCTCGGAATTGCTCGTCCGCGCCCAGTGCCTGAAGCCTCGTTCTCCGCCGAAGTTCGTCTGCCCTCGTCAACAAACTCGCCCTACTGAGTGACGCCGCTCGAAACCTGCGTGCAATCGCGGAGGACCCCGAAGTTGCGTCAATCCACAACGCCTGGGTGCCTTCGTCGGTCCCTCCACGTTCAATCGAAACCTCAGCCCCCAACGCTCCCGTTCCCGGAGAGCAAGAACCACGGCCCTTGCCGAAGACGTCCTGCTGGATGCGCTTGAACTGTCCCCCTATCGATCGCCGACCCTGCCGCTGCAGTGTCTACAGCGGCAAGCGAGGCGAAGAGTCCGCCAATGAACCCTTCATCGGCGAGAATCTAGACGAAGTTCGAGGGTGACTACTGCACGGTCAAAGAAACTGTCCCCACTTGCGTGATGGCGCCAGATGTCGCAGTTACGCTAACCACATACGTGCCGGCCGTGGTCCCGGGATTGCCCCCTTGACCACCCCCACTGCCGCTCCCGGTACAACCAAGGGCGCCTGCGACGATACACACTGTCAGCATCAGGGTGAGGGAAGTGGTCCACCGCCTCCTCCTTAAGGCTGGAATGCCGACGATCAGAAGGCAGGCGAGCACGTTTCTACCGGTGAATTTCCAGAAGAACCTTTCGGGCTGGCTAAGCAAGGAAGTGGCGGACGTAGTGTTGACGGTAAGAACGACGGTTTGCGCCGTTGAACCGCTGATAGTCACGGAGGCTGGGATGCTGCACGTCGCCGGGTCATTTGCAGCAGCAGGTGAAAGTGTACAACTCAGATTCACGACGCCGGTGAACCCACCCCACGGTGTCAGGGTGATCGTGGAAGTATTCCCCGAAGACGCACCGGGAACCACTGTGACGGCTGTGCCCGTAACGGAGAAATTCGGTGGCACGGTGTATACCGCTGCCGCGACTGCACTCGCGGAATAGTTGCTCGCTGACGCAATTGCGCTCAGCGTTTCAGTCGAGGACACCGCAATGGGATTCTTGTAGACGGTTGAACTGGTGGTTGGAGCACTACCGTCAGTGGTGTAGTAGATGGTCGCTCCTGGCGTGGAATCGGTAAGGGTAACTGTCTGCGGCGAGGAATAAGTACCAGTGCCAGGCGTGAAGACCGGAGTGGCGGCTGGAGGGGATAACGTATAGGTTGCACTGGCAACGGCGCTTGCAGTATCACCGCTTGCGATAGCCATCGCCTGCAGCGTCTCCGTGGAGGAAACCGTAATCGCGCCGCTGTAGACGGCCGAGCTTGTGGTTGGAGCACTGCCGTCGGTGGTGTAGTAGATTGTGGCTCCTGCGGTAGAGTCTGCAATGCTCACCGATTGCGGCGAGGGAATTGTGCCTGCCGCAGGCGAAAACGTTGGCGTCGCGGTGACGTTCGTCAGCGTTGCCGCTAACACCAGAACATTTCGGTTATCGGGCAGCGCGAGACTCTTCACGGTCTTTGCAGCATTGAGAGCAAAAGAATAGCCGTACAAGTAGTAGATGCTGTCGGCCCTCGAATACACGTATTCCGTATCGGCATAAGGCATCGTCACGGCTACGGTCTCCCCCGGCGTGCATTGCGTCGGAGACGTGCAGGTTGGACCGGCACCCCAGTCGTCAAACGTCTGCGTGAAGCTCTGCGTGGTGTTGTCCGTATAAGTCACGGTGATCGTCTGTGCCTTTTGCGATCCTCCGAAACCGGTTCCCAGGATCTGCAACTCATCGAACGAAGCGTTCGGCAGCGAGATGGGGTTGGCGCCTGTCCCATACACAGCGTTCAACTGATTGGGCACTCCAAAGTTGAACTGCACGCCGCTCAGATTCAAGGCCATGGGGCTCAGACCCTCTGGATTCAACTGATTTGCGGAGTAAGCATCCCCAGCTCCATCCAGGCTGTTGGTGGGACTGAGTACGGGGTAGTTGACCCCATCGTTGAAGAAGGCATGAACATTGTAGGCGTCAGTGAGGTTGACCAGAGTCCCAACGCCGCCGGTCAACGGGGGGTTCACGATCACATTCATCGGAAACGTCTGCGTGGCAATCCCGGAGCCTGTAGCGGTGAGCGTAAGGAAAGCCGGCTGGTTGGCTCCCGTGAGCGTGGCGCTGCTGGCCGCACTTAGCTTGAGTACATACGTATTAGGCAAAGTGCCCTGCGAGAGCAGCGTGGTGATATCGTTCGGAGGAATCCCAACGGAGATCCCAACCGGCCCATTGAATCCATTGATATCGGTAGCCGTCAGTGTCCCGCTTGCGCTGCTACCCTGGTTCACAGCGATGCCATTGGCAGGGGAGACTCCCAGACCGAAACTAGGAGCTGATGTGCCATACGCTAAGGTCGTCGCCGTCGCGGTGGCCGTGACCCCATAATCGCATTGCGGCTGGACACTGGAAGCGGGACTGCCGCTACTAACCCAACCGGGGCTCGCGATTTGGTTCATGTTGTAGTCATAGAGCACGTTGTTGATCGTGACGGATGCATTCGGCGGATAATCCAGACACTGATCGAGGTTATACACCTCAAGCACACCTCCAAACGCCCAGTTGAAGGTCTGGCCGTCACTCGGCGTGGCAGTCAATTCTGTGCTTTGGTTCGTCGTCTGATCCTCAGTAATCACATTCCACGTCGCGCACGTCGTCGCTCCTCCGGCGCACGTCATCTCCGAGGTTCCAACGATCGTGTCGCCGGGGTTGATCGCAACCGGATTGCTTTCGTCGGCTGTGCCTGCCAGGCAACAGTTCCAACTGGCCATCGACCACGGCCCTCCATCATAGGATCCAATGACGGGTTGCAAAATGCTGGTGTTGCCGTCCCCGAGATCCTGAAATCCGGGAAAGATAAATATGGTCTGACCGTCGTGCATTAACGGTATCGGCGGAACGGTCCAGGTACTAACCTCCTTGCCGTAGGCCGAGCTTGTGGTGACACCCGCATTCTCGATCCAACTATGCCCAATTGCCGGCACAACCGTCCCCTCCGACTCCGGCGTCACCGCGCTCTGCTGCGATTGCTCCCGGCCCGCGGCCGGAGAACCTGAAGGACTGAAATGCGAATACTGACACGCATTCACCTTCGCCTCGCTGCCATCGGCATGGCGCAACATACCCTCTTTGCTTACCGACTCCCCCTTCTTAAGCTGCAACACGCAGCTGGGATGAAAGTATCCAAATGGTGTGATGACGAAGTCGGCAGGCACGCCAATGGGACGATTGGGGCCGGCAGGTGGGAGCGACGCAGGTCGTTGCTCCTGCGCCGCCATGGATATCGCAAATACTCCGAAGACCAAAGCCATCCAGAACGATAATTTCATTGATCCACTCCGTAGGACGCGGCCCAATTCTTTTGGGGAGAACAGACAGACGGCACGAAGACGACCGTACCCAACACTGATATCGAACGCTTCAATCCTTCGTGGTGAGCAACACCTTGGAACGCTTTCAGCCGAAGACCCGGAAGCAAGTCGCCTAGGTCTTGGCGACGAACCGTCGCCTCGCAAATCCTGCAAGTCCCAGCAAGCCAGATCCCAGTAAGACCAGGGTGTCAGGTTCAGGTGTTGGCGCCACGGTCGTCATGGAGGTCCATGTCCCCGGAGAGCCACTGTTGTACCCGTAACCAAGGCTGAAGTTATCAGCCGTGTCCGTGGGATACTCTCCCAACGGTAGGTTACTCACGATTTGGAAGTATCCTTCAGAACTATAGAGCGCTATCTCCCATCCAACCAGCGAACCGCTTGCGTCTGTCGATGCATAAAACTGACTCAAGCCCGGGAACACGTCCGACTCGGTTATCGTCAGCATGCCATCGCTGAAGCTGAACCCCAGCGGGTCAAGGAACGAGCCCACCAGATTGTCCCCGAGAGGCGCGGACACCGTGAAGGACCCGCTCACATACTGACTCGTCGTATACGAACCAAAGACCTCTGTGAAGTCATTGCCTGTATAGACATAGGTCGTATCGGCCCGTGCCGCGAGGCTAACCGACATCACTACTGCTGCCACGAACAGAATCCGTAAACGCATGGTCCGCTCCTCTTTCCCCCAGGTGCACGGGGCCTGTTTCAAGCCTTTGGTTCGATACATGGCCCGAACGTGTCCTGTGGAGACGATTTCAATAGAGACTGCGGAATGCGTGAGAAAAAGGGATCATATTTTTTTGAAGAAGAGTTGCGCGTCAGGGAATCCACCTGTCCGCGTTGTCCTTTTGTCGGCGTAAATGGTAGCCTTCTGGCAACAGAATCAATCACTCACCAGGCATTTGTTTGGGGGAACCGTGGAGCCGCAACAGGGCGAAATCACGCGACTGCTCGCCAGGTGGAATGACGGCGAGTCAGCGGCCTTTGAAAGTCTGGTTCCGCTGGTCTACCCCCATTTGCGTGAGGTCGCTGCAGCCCATATGCGGCGAGAACGAGCTGCCGGCGTCATGCAGGCGACCTCTCTCGTTCACGAGTTGTATCTGCGATTGCTCACCCAGGAGAAGGCAGAGTGGAAAGATCGGGCCCACTTTTACACCTTTTCATCGAAAATCATGCGGATGATCTTGATCGACCATGCCCGCGCCACCCAGGCGCAACGGCGCGGCGGTCAAGCGGAGCATATTCCACTGAGTGATGATCTACCCTGGGTTGGGCTGAACAGCCCAGAATTGATCGACCTGAACACTGCACTCGATACTCTTAGCCAGACAGACGCCACCTTGGTGCAGACACTCGAACTACGCTTCTTTCTCGGTTGCACGATCGAAGAAACCGGCGAGATCATGGGCCTCTCCACAGCAACCGTAAAGCGGAACATTCGATTCGCCAAAACGTGGCTCTTTCGGCGAATTGCGCCGATCCCAAAGGCCTGCGCATCAAGAGTTTGAGCCTCTTTCCCCTCGTTTGCCGCTGTCTTATGTAAGTCTGCTGAGGCCGAACGCCGTTGCCCATGAGCGAATCAGAACGCCAGTCCCGCGAACGATGGCAGCAGATTCGAGTCGTCTTTGACGAAGTTCTTGCTGTTCCCCCCGACCAGCGACTCTCCCTCCTCGAGCACAAGTGCGAAGGAGACGCCGAACTGATCGCCGAGCTCTATTCTCTTCTCGAAGCAAACCAGGCGGAAGAGATGCTCACGTCGAGCATGTCCGACACGGCTCCTGCCCGAGAGGACGCTTCTCCCAAGCCCAGATGGATCGGGCCCTACGAGCTCGACCGCCTCTTGGGGCGCGGTGGTATGGGGGCCGTCTACCTCGCACATCGCGCAGACGGACAGTTTCGTCAACAGCTCGCCATAAAACTGATCGACCTGCCCCTCGCCACCGAACTTTACCGTCAACAATTTCGAGTGGAGAGACAAATCCTCGCTCGCCTCGCCCATCCCTTGATCGCTCGTCTGCTCGATGGCGGAGTCACCGACGATGGCGAGTTATATCTTGCAATGGAATATATCGACGGCATTTCCATCGTCCGCTACTGCGAGCAGAACCGCCTTTCGCTGCACGATCGTTTACTCCTCTTCATGCAAGTCTGCAGTGCGGTGCAATACGCCCATCAGAACCTCGTCGTCCATCGCGATCTAAAACCCGACAACATTCTTGTTGTGAGCGATGGAACTCCACGCCTCCTCGACTTTGGAACGGCCAAACTGTTATCCGAACTTCCCGAGGATGCCACCAGCGACTTCACGTTGCGCGGTCTGCGGTCCTATACTCCGCAATTCGCAAGCCCTGAACAGGTGCTGGGACGGCCCGTCTCAACCGCATCGGATATCTATTCCCTCGGAGTGCTCCTCTTTCAGCTCCTCGCAGGAGTTCCACCGTATGTCCTGAAGGAATTCAACACAGAAGAAATGTTGCGGGTCATCTGCACGGACTCGCCACCAAAGCCAGGTGCCCTCTCGATCTTGCCCGAACCACCCGATGCTGATCTCGACGCCATTGTTCTGAAAGCACTCCGCAAAGAGCCAGCCGAGCGCTACCTCACCGTCGACCAGTTTGCCACCGACATTGGAGCGTGGCTCGACGGTCGCCCGGTAACAGCGCGGCAAGGTACCTTGCGTTACCGCGCAGCCAAATACGTGGGACGGAACAAACTGGCTCTCAGTGCGGCCGCTCTGATGCTTGCGGTTGTCGTCCTTGGCGTGGCCGGCGTGCTGAGACAATCCCACCGCGCCAACCTGGAGCGCATCCGGGCTGAAGCGAACGCCCAGCAGATGCGCGAGTTGAGTGACAGCTTCATGTCTGAGATCAACGAAGCGGTCAGGGATCTTCCCGGCGCTACGCCCGTCCGGAAACTCATCGTCGAGCGTGTCTTGGAACACTTGAATCAAATGCCCCAAGGCGCTGAAGAAAGCCGGCTCAATCGACTCTATCTTGTCAATGCCTACGTTCGGCTCGCCATGGTGCAAGGAGATCCCTATGAACAGAACATCGGCGATGCACCGGGCGCGCTCGTAAGTCTAAATAAGGCGCTCACGCTCGCACGATCGTTACACTCGCAGTTCCCGAAAGATCAAAGCGTGCTGGATGCTTTGGCCTCGGCGCTGACAACTCGAAGCCGAGTCCTCTTCGGCATCGGCAGGGTCCAGCCAGCCGTCGCAGACGTCAACGCTGCAATCCCGATTCTGGACGCGGAGATCGAGAGTCCAACCGCTAGCCCCGCTCGGATCGCAGAGACCGCTGCTACGTATCACCTTCTCGGTGACGGATTAGGAGAACCCGGAACTCCAACAATGGGAGACTACCCCGGCGCCCTGAGAGCGTACCGAAAGTCCATCGAACTGTATCAACGCGCACTCCTCATCGACCCAGGCTCTATAAACGTTAGGCGCGAAATCGCGACAGCACCCTTGAATGTCGGCCTGATCCTCATGCTCACGGATCCCTCCGGGGCAATTCAGGAGTTTCGCAAGTCGCTTTCGCTCTGGAACGCCATCCCCATCGCGGACAGATCGGATAATGACTCGCGACGCACGATCTTGTACGACACGCTCAAATCGGCAGATGCACTAACTCAGATCAGGGATTACAAGACCGCAATCTCGACCTACGAGGAAGTTCGGAAACCCCTGGAGAAGAGCGCGGCGTGGGATTCAAAGGATTACCGTGCGCAGGAAGATCTCGCCGGAGTCCTCGGTGGCGAAGCCGATGCCTATATCGATATGTCCGATCCACTGCTCAATCCTCGCGGCAAGCAAAATGTGCAGCAATACCTTCGACAGGCGCTAAACCTATCGCAGCATTCCATCCAGATCACCGAAAACCTTGTGCTCTTAGATCCGAACGACCTGACCTTGGCCGCCTATCTCGCCAACGAGAGAGCGCTACTCGGAACAGTCGAGCAGAGGATCAGCGGATCTCAGCGTGGCTCCCAGACGGCGGCAACTGGCGCGGCCAGCTTGCGTCAGCTTGCCTCAGCGGATGACGCATCCAGCGATGTCTTGTCCCGCGCTACATCTGTCATGCTTACGGTTCTCCCTCTGAGGTTACGCCACAGCCGCCTGGCCGTGCGTTACGCAGAACGTTTGGCCGCCCTGAGTCATCACACCGATCCAACGTCGCTCTTACTCTTAGCGCAAGCCTATCGCGCTGACGGCCAGTTCCAGAAAGCCACTGCGACGGCGAACGATGGATTGGCGCTACTCGCCCCAAGCCCACCAGGCGCCGCGAGCGTGCGCAGCAAAGTGTTGCTGGAGCAAGTGTTGTCGAACCCAGATCCAATCAAGGACTGTGCTCACTCGCTCGGATGCGATATGGACCACCACGACGCGCTCGTTCCTTAAAGTCGCACGTTCGGAAACCTCGAGATGTAATTTCCCAAAACCCCGTTTTCAAGGAACGTCGATCTCTCAGATGCTTGCAACGCTCTCAATGAGTGCATTGTCCTGTTGGCGACATTTGAGGGCTCATTTCTACGCCAAGCCCTACCCTGGTTGACACACGCGGGAGAGGCACTTCATCTCGCATGGCTCGCAGTTCTCAAGCTGCGTGAAACAGCGGCAACGATATCCCCCACCTTCCGTGCCCCGCAGGACTAGAATTGCTCTATGCAAACCTCTAAGTTTTCAATGGCTTCGAGTAGACTCAACGCCCTCCGTCGGAACATTCCTAAGGAGGTTTCTGAAGACGTGGTCAGCGGCTACCATGCTATCGTCGACGATCTTCAGGCTGGCTGTGGCGAGGATTTGTCTTCATTTCGTATCGATGATGGAGATCTCGCAAAGAAGATAATTCCCATGCCATTCGTTGTAGGCGGCGGCGCACCGATGCCGGCTCCGTTTTATACCGATAAAAGATTGTGTGACACCAATCTTTTCACGCGGCAAATCGAGGCGCTTTCCGATTACCTCGCAAATTTGCTTGGTGCTAATACAACATCAGCGACGGACTATTCAAAGCTAAGCGATGATGAGCTTCAAGAACTTGCATTCAAGGGTCGTTTTCGCGCCCACGCAGATGGGACAACGAAGGTTGACCGTGAGATGGTGATTGCCGAACTCACGAAGCGTGAGAATGCATCGCGTCCCCAGGTCTCCACTATCCACAACACAATCCATATCGGGCACATGACCGGTTCAAGCATCCAGCAAAACTCGCCGGGCGCGAGTGCAAATATCAACAACAACGCAGTCGAACTGAAGACAATCATCGATGCGCTCAGGGGAATCATCCCGGAGTTAAACGCGGATGACCAGAACATCTTGAAGAGTGATGTTGCAACTATAGATTTGCAGGTGGCGTCCGGGCGCTCAAAATCTGTGATCGTCAGAGAATGCCTCACCTCTGCGCGCGGGATTCTTGAAAAGATGGCTGGAAGCATCGCTGCTACCGGCGTTCTTCACGAGATCAGCAAATATTTACAGCATCACCCGTAAGCCCAGATAATTCATAGTCAAAACTAGGGTTTCCACGCGTCCTCCAAGGCAGATTCTGGATTCGTGCCAAATCGCCGAGTCACCCACTGACCTTTGGAAGGCACATTTTGACCCTACCTCAAAGTCAGCTCTTCGCCAGCCTCTTGCCCAGCGCCCCGGCAGCCCCACCGTCCCGCCCAACCAGCCAGCCCGTCACTTCGACAACGTCTCACCCCCGTCACCCAGAAACCGCTTCGTAGCCTCGGAAGGCGTGAGAATCTCCCCATCCACCAGCATCCGGCCGGTATACCGCCGATTCGCCCCAAACTCCCACGCCACCGCATGTCCTTTGCTGGCGAGCTTCGCCCACTTCGACGTCTTGCTCGCGTTCTGCTCAAGCCAGAAGTTGCCGTCCTCGCCTCGGAACGAACGCAACAGATCCTTTCCGGTTCGTTCCGTCCACGTCGACATGTCCGTAAGTTTCGGCGCCATCATCCGATTCTATGGGACAGCCCAGGCATCAAAGAACCCCGCAAACGATCCTCCCACCCCCCCAAACGCCAAAAAGCCCCGCAACCCAGGAAGGGAACTGCGGGGCCTTTCAGCTACTTCGCTCTATTTCAGCCTTCACCGCCCTAGGGGTTCAGATCCCCCACCAGCCCGGGCGTCAATAAGCCCACGCTCGGCGGCTCGTCAATCGGCTGCACCTTTGCCGGATCGTCCATCTTTAGCTGAGCCACCATCTGCTCTGCCAGCTCCGGATCCGAAGGATTCACCTCTTCGACGCGTACCTTGGCCAATCCCGCCACACCCAGCTTTACCGCCGCTGCATAGCTAAGATCCACTATCCGGTTCAGCGGCACAGGGCCGCGATCGTTCACCCGCAATAGCGTTGACCTGTTGTTTTTAAGATTCGTTACCCGAATCCAGCTTCCCAGCGGGAGCGTCCGGTGCGCGCAGGTCATGGCATACATGTCGTATGTCTCACCATCTGCAGTCTTCCGTCCGTTGAACTTCTTCCCGTACCAGGAGGCTTTACCAATTTGGAACCAGTGACGTTTCGCAAGGGTCTTGCCAGTCGGTGGATTGACCGCTACCCCTGCGTTCTCTCGTTTCACCGTAGGACTTGCAGCAAGGGAGGCTGTCAATCCCAGGGTTACGGCCAGCACGCCAACGCGAGTACGCTTGCGGCCTTTCTTCCCCTGCAGCTCTTCCATGCCATTCATCGTAGGATCACTCATACCAATATTGTCACCTCTGGGGTGACGTAAGTCAAACAAATGAAAGGCACTTATTGTCGATTTAGGGTTGCAAAAGCCCCCCACATATGATAGGGTTTTTACACCGTCGGGTTGCCCCAAGTGCCTCCAATTTCACCGATTTCGGCCGCCCCCTCCCGCACCCTCCTCACCATCGCAGGCCACGATCCCTCCTCCGGCGCCGGCATCACCGCCGACCTCCAGACCTTCGCCGCCCACCGCCTCTTCGGCACCTCCGCCATCACGGCGCTCACCATTCAGTCCACCCTTGGAGTCATCGGAATCCAACCCGTTACCCCCTCCTTCCTCCGCCGCGCCCTCGATCACCTCGCCGCCGACCTCCCGCCCGCCGGCATCAAGATCGGAATGCTCGGCTCGACCGAAATCGCCGCGTCAGTCGCGGGTTTTCTCGCCACCCTCCGGCCCAAGGAAGGGAACGCGAAGGCAGGGAATCAGCCCCCCTCCGCGCCCCCCGTTGTCCTCGATCCCGTCCTCCGCGCTACCTCGGGCCACGACCTCCTCCCACCCGACGCCCTCGACGTCCTCCACCAGCAACTCCTCCCCCATGTGACCTGGATCACCCCCAACTGGTCCGAACTCTCCGCCCTCACCTCCCAGTCCGTCGAAACCCTCGCTCAGGCCGAAGCCGCCACCCAGAAACTAGCCGCCCGCCACCCTCACCTCCACATCGTCGCCACCGCCGGAGACCACCCCCAGCCCACCGATCTCCTCCGCCTCCCCTCGGGAGATTTCCACAGGTTCGCCGGCGAGCACCTCGATTCCACCTCCACCCACGGCACCGGCTGCGCTTTTTCCTCCGCCCTCCTCTGCCACCTCGTCCTCCGCGACACCCCAGTCGAAGCCGTCCGCAGCGCCAAACACTTCGTCGCCGAAGCCATCCGGAACGCCCCCAACCTCGGCCACGGCAAAGGGCCCCTCAACCTCTTCTGGCATCTCTCCTGACTCACCACCAGCTCAACCGGGAATAACCGTCTGGTTAGTCAGCTAACCGCTCCAACAGGCCCTTAGAACCCAGCTATGAACATCGATTTGCATCCCGAAACCCACCTATAACGACACCAAACGCACCGAATGCGCCCCATCTGCTAGCCTGAGAACGTATGTCCACACCCCTCACCATCCACCTGAACGGTCAGCAGCGAACCCTCGACACTTTAAGGTCGCCAGCGCCTTTATCGCTTGTTATCAATGCGCTAGAGCTAAAAGTTGATCGAATAGCTGTAGAGCATAATGGCGAAATAGTTACCCGTGCCGCCTGGTCCGAAACCCAAATTATCTCCGGAGACCGCCTGGAGATAGTCCATTTCGTAGGAGGAGGACTTTAACAACAGCCTCTAAGCTACTGAATGTATGAGCTTTGCTTGTCCAATGGCCTGCAGTAAATGATCCACCCCATCCTCATAAGGCCGAGGCAGCCCACCCTCCTGCAACGCCTCCACCGCCACCGGACCATTCGCGCTAAGCCGTTCCCGTAAATCCCTTGATTCATATAGCCTTAGCACAGCATCCTTAATCTGCTGCTTGCTAAACGCATCAATCAAAAGACAATCCCTCTCCGCCACCAGCAGCTCCGAAGCCCCACAATTCCGCGTAGCCACCGAAGGCACCCCGTTGGCCACCGCCTCAAACAAAGCCATGCCAAACCCGTCATCCACACTGGGCAGAATGAACGCATCGCACTCGGCGTAAAATGTACTGATATCAGGTACATAGCTCACTAGCTCAACGTTCGGAAGCTCGCTCATCAGCTGCTTCAGCAGGGGATAGCGGTACATCGCATCGCCCGTCCGAATCTTCAGTTTCGCGTTCGGCAGCGCCAATTCCTTCCAGGCTTGGAGCAGGTAGAGGTACCCCTTCCGCAGCGGCTGCCCACCCACACACCCCAGTACAAACATTGATCCTAAAGGCTTTGTGGGTCGCGGCGAGACCTTCGATCGACCATACAGGGGAGCCAGAACAACCTTCTTCCGCAGATGCTCGGGAAAACTTCGCCGGCTATAATCCGAGGGCGACAGAATAAAGTCCGCAGTTTCATACTCTTCCACCTGCCGCTCGATAAACCAGGGAGAGTTTCTCTGAAATTCACTCCCAACCTTTTTCGCCTCTTCGGCCATAACATCCTGCTGCACACGGATATCCGGGCAGGCACGATCCAGCACAAACGCCGCCCCCAGCCGCTGCGCAGCCTTTCCAGTGGCGAGGCTGGAAGTAGAAGCGCCCAGCAACAAATCACAGTCCTTCAGCGCCGCCGCAGTCCAACGATCGAAGAACGTTGAGTCCAACTCATCCAGGACAAGCGGTGTCCGTACGTGGGTGAGGCCGCTAAACATCGCGACTGGCGCGGGGATCCATCGATTCGATACCTTAGGATCGAAGTTGCGCATCCGGCTGCGCGGCGTTGCGGTGTACAGGGACACGTCGCATCCTCGCCGCACAAACGCATTGGCAGGCAACTGATAATGCGCCTGTCTCCCGGTAGCAATGATGACCTTCACAACCGAATCCTCACTAGGGAAAAGGGTATCATTCGTCGAACGAGCGCCGCTCAATGGTCCCAGATGGCCAGAAATCAGCAGCAGGCAACAGCATTCACGTAACGTATACAGAATATGTGTTATCGGACATTACACCTATCGCCGACTTTCGCCACCGGATTCTCCAAAAGGCGTTCACTCCGTTTATTCTTGATCTCGCGTAAGGCCACCGACGTCGGAACGGATACTGCAAAGGGAGAATTTACATGGCGGCTGTAACCAGATATCGGTGCGAGATTTGTGGCACCGAGAGTTCCAACCCAACCCACTGGTTTCTCATTCAGTGCAATCAGGAAGAGCTCAAGATACTGAAATGGAATACCGAAGCCGCCCAGGCCAAAGGCGCCCGACACTATTGTGGCGAAGCCCACGCAGGCGTCTACGTAAGCCGATGGCTCGAAGCCGCCTGTACCCCGGCGATCCGCGACTTCAACGAAGCTTCGCCACAACGATAACCGTCGTCATGTATGCCGCGAGCTTCCAACCTCGCCTAAATGTGTGGGAATTTAAGCCTTGGCATACCGCTTGCGCGCGGTGCCGGGTGACTCTTTGCTCCGATACCATGTGGTAAAGTCAAAGGGTTGCCTCGCGTTCGAGCGGAGAGATGGCCGAGTGGCTGAAGGCGCACGCTTGGAAAGCGTGTTTACCGCAAGGTAACGTGGGTTCGAATCCCACTCTCTCCGCCATAAGCCCCTCCCCGACGTGAGAAATCCTACCCGCTAAAGCCTCGTCGAAGTAGAGTCCGAACTTCCCGGCCGAAGAATAGTCCCTGATGCTCCCGTAAGCGAATTTGACCCTTGGTCCGCCAGGTCGAAAGTCCAAACGTAACCCAACTCCGCGCAGAGGTCCGTCGACACCGAGCTGGCGGTCACGGTTGAATTCGCATGGTAAAAATACCCATGCGCGCCAGTCTCCTTTTTGCCCTGCTCATGTCGTTCGCCCCAGCGTTTGCCGAAACACCCGCCAATCCCCTGCCATCGATCGCTGAGAAGAGCTCGGGCATGCACCATATCGACGGATTCATCCCACTCGACTGGGATCCGGCAGCCGGAAAGATGTACCTCGAGATCACGCACCTCGATACCGATCTGCTGTACACCAACTCACTTCCCTATGGCACGGGTTCCAACGATCTGGGTCTCGATCGCGGTCAGATCTCCGAGGGCCGCGTCGTTCGCTTCGAAAGGTCCGGGCCGAAGGTCCTCCTAGTCCAGCCGAACAGCAATTTCCGCAGCTCTTCCACGGATCCCGCAGAAACCCTTGCCGTTACGCAATCGTTCCCTGAGTCAGTCCTCTGGGGCTTTACCGTTGCGGCCGAAGATCCGACCGGCAGCGTGCTCGTGGACGCTACAGATTTCTTCCTTCACGATGCCCATCGCGTAGTCGAAACCCTCGCCGAGCTTCACCAAGGCGCATATCATGTCGACCCAACGAGATCCACCATCGCGCTCGACGACACCAAAGCATTTCCTAAGAACACTGAGGTCGAAGCGGCGCTCACCTTCACCACCGAGGGCCCGCTAAAGGCTCCGTACGTCGCCGACGTCACACCTGACCCGCATGCCATGACGCTGCGCGAGCGGCATTCCTTCATCGAAGTCCCACCACCGGGGTTCACGCCTCGCCCGTTCAACCCGCGCGCAGGTTACTTCCCTTCCTCGTTCCGCGATCTCACGGTCCCGCTTGGCGAAGACGTGACCCAGCGATACATCCTTCGTCATCGCCTCATCAAGAAAGATCCAGCATGCACAGCCTCCTGCGAAGCTGTGACGCCAATCCAGTACTATGTCGATCGCGGCGCTCCTGAGCCGATCCGTACCGCACTCCTCGAGGGTGCACGCTGGTGGGACCAGGCGTTCCAGGCGGCCGGCTGGGCTCCGGGAACCTTCCGCGTGGATCTGCTTCCCGAGGGCGCCGACCCGATGGATATTCGCTACAACATTATCCAGTGGGTCCATCGGTACACGCGGGGATGGAGTTATGGTGAGGCGCTCGCAGACCCGCGCACCGGGGAGATCATCAAGGGCAACGTCACGCTGGGCTCGCTGCGCGGACGCCAGGATTACCTCATCGCCGAAGGTCTTCTCGCACCCTACAAGGCCGGCCACATGCCGAAGCCCGGGGACAATCCAATGCTCCAAATGGTGCTGGCACGCATTCGCCAACTCGCGGCACATGAGACAGGTCATACGCTAGGCCTCGCCCACAACTTCGCCGCGTCCAGCGTCTCTCAATCGGACAGTGTCATGGACTATCCGCACCCCTACGTAACTCTCGACAAAGATGGAAGCATTGATACCTCGCACGCCTACGCCGACCACATTGGCGACTGGGATAAGGTTGCGATCGACTATGGGTACCGTCAGTTTCCGCCAAAGACCGAGGTCAATGCAGCACTCGAGGAAATTCTGACCGACGCCGACCACCAGGGTCAGATCTTCATCACCGACGAGGACGCCCGCCCCTTCGGCTCGGCTCAACCTCATGCCCACCTTTGGGACAATGGCCCGGATCCCGCTGCCGAACTCACCCGCATTCTCGAAGTGCGAACAGCCGCACTGAAGAACTTCGGCCCGGACGTGATCCAACCCGGAACGCCGATGTCGCAGCTAGAGCTGGCGCTGGTGCCGGTCTATTTATTTCACCGCTACCAGACCGAAGCTGCCATCAAAGAGATTGGCGGCCTTGATTATCGGTACAACGAACGCGGCGACGGATTACCCGATCCGGTGATCGTAGCGCCGGCCGACCAGCGCAAGGCGCTCGCAGCCGTTTTGCAAACTCTAAGTCCTGAGACGTTGACGCTTCCGGAAGCACTGCTCAAAATCCTGCCGCCGGTGCCACCCGGCTACCCTCGCACGCAGGAGTCGTTCCCTTCGCAGACCGGCCTCACGTTCGATCCGATTGCCGCCGCGGAATGCGCCGCAGACCTTACGCTCGAGGTGCTGCTCGATCCATCGCGCGCCTCGCGTCTCGTGCAATACCATATGCGACTTCCGGCGAGCCCATCGTTACGTTCAGTCCTTGAGGCCATCTCGACTACCGTAGCGGAACGGCCTGAGGCAGGTCACTCCATGTCGTCCGAGGTGGAACGATCCGTCGAGTTCCGCGCACTCGAAGCGATGCTCGCTCTTGCGATCAATCCGGAGACCTCCACGCAGGCACGCGCCATCGCCCGGTCGCACATCAACGATCTTCTCAAGCAATGGAGCACAGCCCCACCGCTCAGCGACACAGCAGAGGCCATCCACCGCGCGGCGCTGATTCAGCGCATCGAGGACTTCAATCGCGATCCGGAAAAATTTGTTCCGGCTAAGCCGATAGCAGCTCCCCCCGGCATGCCGATTGGCGACGACGATATTTTCTAGGCTTTCTCGCCGCTAACCCATCCCGTTCGATCGAAGTTCGTGGTCGTCCAGATCAGTACGCGACGCGTGCTCAAGTAAGTACAGATAGGACTGATAGACCTTGCCCGTCGCTCGCGTCATGCCGATCTCGCAGGTTCGGCTGCTTGAGTAATATCCGTCATACTCCTGCTCCCGAACCTGTGCTGCCTCCACATCCGTCGCAGAGGCAGTGAGTTCTGGAAACAAAAAACCGCGGTCGCCGGCAAACGCGCAGCATCCCGCCTCGGGTGGCACGCATACAGAATCGCTGCAAGCGTCTGAGATTCGCACCAGCTTCGACGTAATTGCCATCTTCGTCGCAGAGCACACGGGGTGTAACGCTACCGAGTGAACCTTGCGACGAATTGGGAGTGTTGGCAGAATCCGATCGTGCGCGAATTCCACCGAGTCGAGGATCGTGAGTGCATCAAACTTCACTTGATTTTCGCTGCTCAGATACGGGCGTGCAGTCTTGAGACCGTATGTGCACGGACTCGTGTCGACAACGATGGGCAGCTTCCCTTCCCTGGACCAACGGAAGAAGCTCTCCACCGTTTGATTGATCGCGGCGCAATGCGCGGTGTCAAACCCCTTTGAGGAGAATGGCACTCCACAGCAGTTTCCCGCGAGATCTCCGGCGACGTACATCTTGACGCCTGCGCGGTCCGCAACAGCGAGCAAGGCGTTCATAACACTTATCTGTTGTTGCTCGCCCGGAAGCGCGCCCATAATGCGCGAGATGCATGCAGGAAAATAGACGGCATCCGCGTCCAAGGGTGTCCTCACGGGCAGCGCACCACGCCGCGGTCTCGGCATCTCTGCCGACCACTGCCAGAAGGGCTCATCCATCACCCGTCGACTAACCTTATCCAGAAGTTGCGTAATCCTGCGCATGAACGCGAGACCGCACACATTCTGAATGAGGTGCCCTGCCGCCAACGCCAGGCGCCCGCCGGCTTCTACCAACCTCATATTCCTCGCAAGCGACGTTGCAACACGATTAGCAAATGGCGAGTGGCCGAGGTGACGAAACCGCTTGGTCAGTGTTCCCGTATCGATATTCACCGGGCACGCCGTAGCGCACAATCCATCCACCGCGCAGGTATCCAGTGCCATGTAGGAAAAATCTGCCGCAAGTATGTTCTGCGCCGAGCTGCTGGCTCCAGAGTCCTTCAGTCGCTGCATCTCCCGCCGCACCACAATTCGTTGTCGCGGAGTGAGCGTCAGATCACGACTGGGACATTTCGGTTCGCAATAGCCACACTCAATGCACTTATCAATTTCGGCCTCCACCACGGGCATCTTTTTGAGGTCGGCCAGATGAGCTTCGGGATTAGAGTTGAGGATCACCCCGGGGTTCAACAGATTGTCCGGATCGGCAAGCGCCTTAAGCCGCCGCATGATCACATAAGCATCGCTGCCCCACTCGGTCTCGACAAACGGAGCCATGTTGCGGCCAGTGCCATGCTCTGCTTTCAACGCGCCATCGTATTTCTCAACCACGAGGTGGACGACGTCCGCGATAAAGTCTCGATACTGCGCAACTTCCCCCTCCGTATTGAAGCCCTGGGTGATCACGAAGTGAAGATTCCCATCTTTGGCGTGGCCGAAGATGATTGCGTTGTCGTATTGATGCTTCTCGAAGAGGCGAATCAAATCGACGGCGGCGTCGGCGAGGCGATCGATCGGAAACGCAACGTCTTCGATGATGACGGTTGTCCCGGCCGCTCGAACTGCACCCACTGAGGGAAACAATCCCTTGCGAATGCTCCACAATCGATCCTGCGCCACTGGGTCGTCGGTGAAGCGCGCCTCGCTCAGCAGCTTCAACCCTCCTACCGCAACCTGTGATCTCGCTGCGTTTTCCTTAACAGCATTCGCGTCTGCCGTTTGGAATTCGACGAGGAGCGCCGCTGCGCTGCTGGGCAGTTCGCGAATTTCGGACGGGATACCGGGCTTGTCTTCAACCGACCGCAACGAGGCGCGATCCATAAGTTCGAGCGCAGCTGCTCCTGCCTCGCGTAGCGGCGCAATGGCCTCACACGCTGCGTGCAGATCAGGGAACAGAAGCAGGCCTGTGTACTTCACGGGCAGATCCGGCACTGTCTCGAGGACCGCTTCGGCAATGAATGCCAACGTACCTTCAGACCCAATCAGCAGATGGCTAAAGATCTCCACGGGATCGGCGTAGTCCAGGAACGCGTTAAGCGAATATCCCGTCGTGTTCTTCATCCGATACTTCGCTCGAATGCGCTCAGACAATTCGGCGTTTGCTTCGATCTGCTGTTTCAACTCGAGCAGGCCGGCGGCGAGGCGAGGCTCGCGCTCGCGAAATCGCCGATCGGCGTCTGGAGCAGCCGTGTCAATCTTCGTTCCCGAAGGCAGAACGAAGGTCATCGATTGCAGCGTGTGGTACGCGTTCTGCGAGACTCCGCAGCACATGCCGCTGGCGTTGTTGGAGAGAATGCCACCCATCCGTGCAGCACTGATCGACGCTGGATCCGGGCCGATCTTCGTAGCATACCGCTTGAGCATTTGATTGGCCTGCTGGCCGATCAACCCAGGCTGAACCCGTACCAATCGGCCGTTCTCCTCTGCCCTGCCCGTACGCCAATAACGGCCAACGTCTACCAGGATGCCGTCAGTAATTGCTTGCCCGCACAAACTGGTTCCACCGGCGCGGAAGGTTAGCGGAATTCTTGTCTCGCGGCTAAATTGGAATAGCCAGCTCACCTCGTCTGAGTTGATGGGTTGAACCACGGCTCGAGGGATCAAGCGATACAGGCTCGCATCGGAGGCAAACGCGATGCGGTCGATCAGTCGCGTCAAGACCCGCGATGGATCCATCAGGCTCCCAAGCCTCGACCCGAGGTCGATCGGATCAACCCCATGTTTCGGAGCGCCTGGCATCCGAATCGACTCGATTGGCACCACCACTACACTCACGAAATTTCCTCCGACCAGGCAAAAGCGATCCTGAGGATAGAGTAGCGCGGCCGCAGAACTTCACGTTGTCAGAACGAGCACGGAACAGAAAACCGGCCGCAGTAGGATCCGGTGTACGGCTCGATGTGAGGTTCCCAATGCGAGGTGCCGCAGACGGGTTAGCGCGGTCCGGGTCGATACGCGTGCCTGCGCTGAAACTTTGAGCACGCTCGGTCGAAAATTGCCATCAGAAAGGCAATAAGGACGATAAAAGGGGAAGCCAGCAACACGCCAAATATTGCCCGCAACAAAACGTGATTCATGCCGGAATCCTAACCATACACATTAAGGCTCACGGTGATTCTAATCACGCCCACACCAAATATGTAAGTTTTCTTGAGCAAAACCGGCAAATAACCTCGAAATCGGGCCGGCAATCACTCCTGGATGTCTAGGCTGATTCGCTGCTTACTGGCCATCCCCATTGCTGTCACCAGAATTCGCAAGGACCGCGCCGTTCTCCCCTGCTTCCCGATCACCTTGCCAATATCGGTATGGTCGACGGAAATGCGCAGCGAGGTCCCCTCGGCGATCTGGACAGACTCCACCCTAACCCCCTCCGGGCGGTCGACCATCAGTTTGATCAGTGTCGCAACTGCGTCAGCAATCTCGTTTGAATGCTCCATCTTGAAGACCCCTGTGGTGTGCCCGATTTCTCTCTCGGTGCCCGAACCTGCAGCCATTTCCCGTGGGCCTGTCTTAGCCGAAAGGAAGAACTGGTGATCTACCTCTGCGAGTTCCTGCGCGATGGCGCCTTTACGGCAGCAGCCTTACTCCTCAAAGTTCGTCCATTATACGTCTAAGTTGTTGCGTATCAACAATCCTATCGCGATCAGATTGAATGAAATCGCTAAAGTTGCGTTCTTTTTGAAGATCGGACGGGTTAAGGATCCGTCTTACAGGAAAAGCCTCGTTTCGCTTACGCAACAACCACACAATACTTCATTCGGTTCAGCCTCCTGGAGCCTAGCTTCGCGGCAGCGCCACCCGTGCGCAAAAGGAGCTAATTATGATCAGCAACTTCTCCCGGAAATCCACCGCTGCCATTGCACTGACAGCCCTTGTTCTAGCCATCGGAGCAGCGGCAGCACAATCCACCACTCCAACCAACCCCACAGTCACCACCGGAACCAACCCTGACCCCCAGGACGTCACAGGAACAAATCCAGAACCCCAGGTAATCCTCACAATTCTGCTCAGCATCATTCCTTCCGCATGAGATAGTTGGAGTCGGTCCAACAACTGGTCCCTCAGGAGGCGAACGCGATGCACTTAACCGGGGCTATTTTGTTTTTCTGGGCAGCCGGCCTAACCGCACACATCGTCTTATTGTTCGTCCTCCTGGGTCGCCAGCGAGCCGGGACCTTTCCCGCCTTCACGACGTTGATCGCAGTCAACATCCTGAACTCTGTGGTGCTATACCAGGTCGCAGTACACGGGTCGAAGCATGCCTACTTCGTCGCATATTTTGCCTTTGCAATCCTCGACCTCATTCTTCAGTTGTCCGTGACCTATGAGCTTGCCCGTCGTGTCTTCTGCCCAACCGGCACCTGGGCTAGCGATATTCGCAACGGCTTTTTCGTTCTGGTGCTCGGCTCGATTGCCATTGCGCTCGCGTTGGCCTGCCTCCCGTCCCCGCCTGAGAAGACAGTCCTGGGAATGCTTCTCGACCGCGGAAACCTCTTCTCGTCTGCACTGCAGTGCGAGCTACTCGTCGGAATGATCGCCTTTTCCTCGACCGCTGGTCTGCCGTGGAATACGCATGTCGCTCGGATTGCGCAGGGCCTCGGCTTCTATTCCCTGCTCGGCCTGATGACTGAGGCGGCCCACAATATTCTGGTCAGAAATACCACGGCCTATGCGAGCATGACGTACCTTCGTATGTCGACATATCTTTTCTGTGTGTCCTACTGGATCGTGATGCTGTGGTTACCAGCGCCCGCTCCGCAGGGACTTCCTGAAGAGGCACGGCGACAACTCTTTACTTTACAAAGACGAGTGGAATACGATCTTCGCAAGCTCCGGGCCTTGAAACGATGATGACCATTCGAAACATCGAGTTCTTCGGATTTTTATTCGTATTCGTAGCTGTGATCCTCGGGATTGGTACGCATTTTTATCTGCACAATCGCCGGCGCGAACTCTATCCCTACGGCGAGTGGAATGAACTGCTAAAGCGACTTGCCCCCATCGACCACCAAAATCTCGAGAGAATCGCATCAGACCCCGCGGCCTTATCCGATCATGAGTTCGAATCGGTTGAGACGATCAGCCCCGAAGATGCATGGCGCCTGCTGGGAGGAATGCGCGGTATCGAGATCATGGAGAAAAACTGTTCGGTCTTGGTTGACCTGGTGTTTTATGTCCAGCAGTGGTATCCCGAGGCGTTGCTCATCGCCGAGCAGCTTCGCCTGAACGCACGCGAGGTGGAGTGGCACATTGGCCGCCTCAAAGCGACTGCGAAGTCCGGTCGCCCGCCGGTAGCGGCGACACAATATCTCCAGCAGGCAGTAGCCATCTATTACCAGATGACTCTTGACGTTCTCGCCTTATATGAACAGGCCAATATGCCAGGGCTGTCCGATCTGCAGCGAGCTCTCTAGCTCAAATCACGCGATACGACGCGTAAATACCGCATCCACCGTACCGACGACCTCTACCTGCTTTCTGTACTGCCAGCGCCTCTGGTCATCGTCATCGGTTTGAGGCGAAAGAGCGTGTGGCACCAGCTTCAGGTATTCTCCGTGCTTGTCCAACTCACAAAATCCGCAGAAGTAAGCGCTTCGCGTCAGAAGGAAGTAGATGGGTCGATCGAACTCGTTGACCCAATCTTTTCTCTTCGCGATGGCTCGCTTCCTCGTATCAATCAGTACGATCGATCCCGCCAGAATCATCGGCTCCATGGTCCGGTCTCGACGTCCGATGATTCCCCGCCGATAGTGTACCGGCAGCACTCCTTGTTCGGACTGAAACAGCGTCGTGTCCTCAGGCGGAGGCCCGGTCACAAGTGAATCCGGCAGCCAAAGCCTGGCATGATCGGCAAGCGGGCCTTCACTCAGCAGGAGCGTGGAATTCGGGCTCGATACGAGTTCAAGCTGTGCGGGGCTCTCGTTCACACCCGGACATAACGCGAGCATCTGTTCCATCGTGAGGTTGTAGATAAATGCCAGCACGATGAGTTTGGTCGCGGACAGTCCACGGTTCTCGCGTTCGACGCGATCCAGCCAGCTCGCGGACATGCGATACGACCGGTTCCCCCACTGCTGGGCGAGTTGGCACGTGCGATCTTCCACTTCGCGCAACGTGAGCCCCAGCCGAAGCCGAGCTGCGCGTAAGGGTGTCCCTATTCCATCCACGCGGACTCCTCATCAAAACTTCCAGAAACATCCAGAAGACACCACAACAGTGGTGGGCCCGCAAACACTTCACGACGCAGGAGCATTGCTCGGATTTCCCAGCCGGTCTCCGATTGAAAATCCTCTGCTCATGCCTGCGCGTACATTTGGTACTAAACATACACCAAGCTCCAACGCTGCGACCAGCCTAAATCCGTCTTCTGAATCCGGTTATGTATCTTCAGGAACGAGATCGAAGCGACCTTTCACGCAATAACATCGTCCCCGTCCTGGCCAGACCACGAACATTTCGGCCGGCGCTACTTCCAAGCCAATAAGGATTTTCTGGAAGATACAGCGACCGCGTTCGATTCTCTGCTACCAGTGCAACGTCTGTGAAGTACATCCCGTTCTTCTTATTTCAGTAGATAGCCCGGCGCTGGCGCGCCCCGACCACGAGATTGATTCGCCGTGTTGGCCTCCGGAGCCCGTTGCGAAGAGCTACGCGGACCCGGACCATACGCCGCCCATTCGCTGTAGGTCTTCTGAAGTACGAAGAATGCCTCCTTTTTCTCGCCCGCATTGGAGATCAGGCCCTTTCTGTTGAAGCCATCCTGGAGGCCGGGCATTTGTCGCATCGGTGACCTGAAATCCACGAGTATCCACGGACTCAAGCCGCGAAACTGCGGAATTTTCCCCAACATCGCCAGCTGGTGCCTGAATAGGTTGGCCTGGTATTCTTCCGTCCATCGCTGTGTGGGGGCTCCGTGGAATCCCGCCTTTGCGTCGCCTCCGAACTCGCTCACGATCAGCGGCTTGTTATAGGCAATGTGCCAATGGGTCCGATCCGCGCCGTCGGGTGCTTGCTCGTACCAGCCGATGTATTCGTTCATGCCGATCACATCAAGGGCCTCGCCCAGTGGATCGTCGACAAACTTGTCGTGCCCCTCGGAGCGGACCAGGAGTGCTGCCGTGACCAGCCTGGTCGAATCGAGATTGCGGACATTTGCCGCAAGCGTTTTGAGAAATGTGGTTCGCTCAGGGGTCAAGGGGGTCTCATTTGCGATCGACCATAGAACCACAGATGCCTTATCCCGGTCGCGGCGAATCTCCTCCTCGAGTTGACGCTGCGCCTTGCCGAGCACGGAAGGATTACCGAACTCTTCGGCCCAGTAGACAGGAATTTCGGACCACACCATCAGCCCGAGGCGATCGGCAGCACGAGTCATGCGTTGGTCGTGAGGATAATGCGCAAGTCGGACATAGTTGCAGCCAAGTTCCTGGGCCCACCCAAGCAGCGTGGCGGCGTCCTGGTCGGTGTTGGCGCGACCACCACGCAAGGGAGCTTCCGCATGGATTGAGATACCGCGAAGAAAGACGGGCTTACCGTTGAGGAGGATGTCGGTCCCGCGAACTTCGATCGTTCGAAAACCTATCTCGTCGTCGAGAGAGTCTTCGCCGGCCTGCAGGTGTACCTTGTAGAGCTTCGGATGGTCAGGTGTCCACAAGGAGATATCCGTCGCTGCGAGCGAAACGGTTCCACGCTGATCTTTGTCCAGTTTGGCCGACACGCTACGGCCCAGTTCCGGAAGCGAAACTGTGACCTCGTCTCCCGCGGTCGCTCCTTGCACGTGAACATTTCCGACAATCGCAGTACGATCCCGGTTCAAGTGAAGATCAAAATCGTCGATGTACCGGGCTGGTACATCGATCAGGGAGACATCGCGTGTGAGGCCGCCATAGTTCCACCAATCGGTATTCAGCGTCGGGATACCGTCGGCCAGGCGTGTGTTGTCGACGGCTATGACGACGAAGTTCTTTCCCGCGCGAAGGCTGCTTGTTATGTCACAGTCAAAATCGGTGAATCCACCTTCATGGCTGCAGACCTTCTCACCGTTTATCCAGGCGATGGATTTGTAGTTGGCTGCGCCGACGTGCAGGAAGGTCTTGTGACCGACGGGCTGTTGATAGGTAAAGTCACGCTGATACCACAAAAGCCCCTCGTAATAAAAGAGCGAGTCACGCTGAGAATTCCAGTCCCCTGGAACCTTCAATGTAGGCGATTTGCTGAAGTCGTACTCGAGCAGCCCTTGGCTACCCGTTTCCGGAGCGCCGTTGAGAAAGAACCCATCCTTTCGTATCTCGCGATGAAAGTTGTATAGGCCACCGTCATAGGGATCGACGATGTAATGCCAGTCTCCATCCAGCGTGACCATCTTTCGATGGTCCGCATCCACCAGGACGGTGGTGGATTGAGTTTGCCCATGCGTGCCGTGAAGAAGCACTGCTGAAAACGCCATGGCCGAAAGTACGCGAAGATAACGTTGCATCAGAACTCCGTAGCCCTAAAGTTTGGCGATCGGCAGATTTCGCCGATCGCCCTTAAGAAGACAGTGACGAATCGTCATTCGCGACAGGCGTTAGAAGGTGAGCCGTCCTCCCAGTTGGATAACTCGCTGGGTACCGGCGGCTGAGGTGATGGTGGCTTGCGAGGCTGACGTGATGTTCCCCGACGATGGATTGCTAAGACTCACCCAGTTCATCACGTTGGTGATCTCAGCGCGGAACTGGAACACTATGCCCTTCGGGAAGGCAATGTCCTTGAACAGGCCAGCATCCATGTCCTTGAGACCGGGGCCGACCAGGGAGTCACGGCCTACGTTGCCATCCGCGCCACCAGGACCGATGCCGCCCAAGACACCAGGTCCGTTGGCCATGAACGCTGCGTTGTTGAACCATGCCTTGGTAACACTATTCGTGGCGCAAACGCGACAGCGATGCGGGCTAAGTTTGGGGCTGACGCCTGGAACTGCGTCGGGGCGGCTCTGGCCCAAGCTGTCAAAGTTCTTGTTCGATCCGGTGGACACCGTAAAGGGTCCGCCGCTGGTGAAATACGCGACCGATGAGATCTGCCAGCCGTTGACCAGTTCCTTCATCAGCTTGCTCGATCCGTTGAAGTAGTTCAGTTTCCAGATTCCGGAGATGGCAGCATTGCTGTTATGGTTTTGATCCATCAATCCGTACTCTTCCTGAAGGCCGCCGCCCACGGCGCCCAGGGAGTTATTGGACGGGGTGAAGGGGTTGCCGAGCACGCCAAAGTCCTGCGCATTCATCAATCCATTCTCGACCGGGTTGGAGCTTTCCAACGCGCGGCTCCAAACATAGAAGCCGCTGAGACTGAAGCCATGCGACATCGTTTTGGTCGCCGAGATTTGGAGCCCGTTATAGTTCGATGTTTGGTTTGAGATAAGTTCCGTAATCCCGGTCAGGGTGCCGGGCGTACCGGGTGCTCCTGCATCGTACTGACGACGAATGTCCGTGCTCGAGGCTGCTGTGCTGGGCTTGCCGAAGACGGTTGAATACGGCGCGTAATTGGCATCGACAAAGGTTTGCAGATGACGACCCAGTGTGCCTACATACGCGACCGTCACACTTATTTTGTAAGGCAATTGCCGTTGCACGCTCACATTGTATTGGTAGATCGACGAATATTTCAGATTCGGATCGATCGCCTCAATGCTCGTGTTCGGATAGAACTTCGGAGCGGACGGGGTATAGGTGTACGGGAATATTCCTCCGCCCGCCGCGGTGCTGGGGAAGTTGTACGCGGGGCCACCATAAACATTTGTCAAAGATGGAGTCGGGCCAAACGCGTTGCGAATGGAGAATGGCGCAGCATTGCCGGGCTGGTTCCATTCATTGCCGCTCGGACTTCCGAAGAAGATGCCCGCCGCAGCGCGGATCGAGGTCTTGCCATCCCCAAACGGATCATAAGCAAAACCAACCCGAGGCGAAATGTGATTGAACTGCGTGCTGATGATGCCGCGACCAATACCCTTATCCCCTGGGAATAGTTGCCCTTCGGGTGCGGCCGGAGTAACGGTGGATTGTTGATAGGGAACAAAGGACGCCGTCCGGTTATGCGCATCTACGGGAGGCGTGTCGATGTCCCAACGAATCCCGAGATTGGCCGTGAAGCGGGGCGTAACGCGGTAGTTGTCCTGCGCGAAGGCCGCGATATGCCAAGTGCTCAGATGTGTGACATAGGTCGAGTCCTGTTCAAAAGAACTGGTTTGGCCGGCGACAAAATCCGCAATCGCATTGCCCGTTGTGGTGGGCGCGGAGGTCGCGAAACCAACGTCGCCGTAATTATTCAAATTGGCAAGGAACATCGTCTTGTCGAGAGCGAACTCGCCGCCGACGGAAAGGTTATGCCTTCCCTTCGTGATGCTGACAACGTCGCGGATTTCATAGTTGTCGGAGCCGGTCACCGGCCCCGCGTTCGGGTTCCCGGTGTTGAAGTCACCGCTGATATTCAGATAGGGCAACCCGGCCGGTCCCTGGATCAGGAAGTTCGATCCAAAGCTGCCGAGCGTTTGATTGCCTGGACCGGTAACAGGAATAAGAGTGCGTCCGCCCATGGCCCGCGTGAAAGTAACCCACGCCTGGTTGATCGTGCTGGGGCTGAAGGTATGAGCATCGGCGACAACAGCATTCGTCTGCCCCGCATGCGACTGATCGCCAGTCCAGTTGATGTTGCCGCCACCGCTGGGTGTCGACGTGGTGTTGACATAAAAGTACGTCACTGTCAGATGGTCAGCGTTGGCGATGCTCTGGTCGTACTTGGCGAGGTATTCGTCTGAGTCGGTCGGCGTGTCGTATACGCCGATGTACGCGCCGCCACCGCTTGATGGCGCGGCTGCTCCGGTCGGCAAGGGAATGGAAACGCCGATCTTATTGTTGACGTTCAGGAAGTTCGCAGCCGTCGGGTCGAGCAGGCCTGAGGGCATGCAGTTCAGTGTCGGGACCTGGCAATTCGGGCTGCTGTTGGTCCCGTCCACCTGGGTTTTGGTGCCTGGCATGAAAACCTTGAACGTGTCCCCGGTAAAGTCGCCCATGCGCTCGGCAGCCGTCGGCGTAAGTGCGCCGGAGACGGTTGCTCCCTGGATCTGCCTGAGGCCGGCGTAGCTAAAGAAGAAAAAGGATCGATCGCGCTTGATGGGGCCCCCGAAGGTTACGCCAAAATTATTGCGGTGATACGGGTTCTTCACCAGGGTATGGGTAAAAGCGTTGGGCGCCGGATTCCAACTGAAGGCGTTGAAATCGGTGTTGCGATTGAATTCAAACACCTCACCATGGAATTTGTTTGTTCCGGACTTCGTGACCACGGTGACCACGGCTCCGGAAAATTGGCCGTATTGCGCCCCGAATGCATTCGTCTCCACCCGGAACTCTTCAAGTGCTGACGGGTTGGGCGACGAGTTCCCGTAGTTGCGCATACCGGTAATGTTGTTGCCGCCATCCAGATAAAAGGCGACCGTACCGTTGCCGGAATCGAGGGAGCCGTTGACCTGAACGTCCGCCGACGGCAGTCCAACCGTCATGTTCGGGGTGCCGCTCGGATTCGTGGTCGGGCTGCTGCTGTTGGCCATCACGCCCGGTGTGAGCGAAAGTTCAGCGTAGGCGTTGCGATTGACGAGGGGCAGGCCCTGGATCTCCTGCGAGGTTACGACTCTTCCCAGTTCGGAAGTAGACGTGTTGATCAGTGGGGGGGCACTTGTCACGGTCACGGTCTCGGTCGCCGCACCGGCAGATAAGGAGACGTCGAGTGACAGCGTTTGATCTACCGTGAGGTCGAGGTTCTCTTGGGCGAAGTGCTTGAACGATTTAGCCGTGACTTCGACGGCGTATGTGCCGACCGGAAGAAAATCGATGCGGTATTCTCCAAGTTCATTCGTCTGAACGGACCTGGAGAATGCAGTGGCCACGTTCGTTGCCTTCACTGTGGCCGAGCTGATGACGGCTCCAGTCTGATCTTTGACCGTACCCACGATGGACCCAGTTGTCTGCTGCGCGTGGAGGCACGAAAAGCTGCTCAGTAAGAGGACAAGGCTGAGCAGGTAGAAAAGGTATCTTGCGCCGCGGACAGGCTGGTTCTGGCTTTCGGTCTTCATCTTGCCTCCAAGTGGTAGTTCCTCTACATCGTCTTCCCGCCAGTTCATGGAATTTCCGATGTCTATCTCTGGCAATCGAGGTGATGTGAGTACGGCAGCCACACTATTGGCGTGAAGAGTGATTTGTCTTGTGAATTGGGAGTGAATGAAGGTTACCTGCAAATCATAGAAGAAGGTCAACGGCACGCGGCTGAAACGGACAGTAGAATCAGCACTTTCCTCGGGCACCGCTAACAGTTGTTAGCATTTGTTAGCGATCGACGAGGCACCCTAAGGTAGGTCCCCCTGTCTTCGAAGGGCGTAGCCCAAACCCTTCACGAGCATGTGAGCGATCTGCTATCTTGGATCACCTAATGGGAACATCTGCGGCATGTGCCGGATTAGATTTCACGGAGCGTGCGGAGCTCGAGTGGCTGCTGGAGTCCGGGGCTCTTGGTCGCTCTGCGAATCTTTTGAAGGTGTTGCGTTACGTTTGTGAAGAAACAGCGGCAGGACGAGGGGACCAGATCAAGGAGTACTCGATCGCCGTCGAAGCTCTGGGACGTAAGGTAAGCTTCGATCCTCAAACCGACACCATCGTCCGGGTGACGTTTCACACCCTGCGCAAACGGTTGCAGGACATCTACGAAACCGGCGAAGGTGTCTCCCATTCGGTTCGGATCGTCGTTCCGACTGGCGGATACGCGGCACAGTTCGTTCATCTGCCGGAACCGGGCCACCCGGCACCTCCTGCGTACGTTTCGGGGGACGATCCGGTTGCCGCCCCTGTCGCAATGCCGGTACCGCCTAAGCCTGCATCTCCCCCGCCCGGTTCGACAGCGAGCCACGCTCCTTGGTTCTGGCTCGCCGCTATCGTCGTGGCGAGCCTGGTTGCCGCAATCGTCTGGCGTAGATTCCATCCGTCGAGCTCGAGCTGGACCGGGAGCTTCACATCCGCGTCTCCCGTCACGATCGGCGGACCAACTTACCTTCTCTTTGGTAAAGGGAGACGCCCTTATACCGATCACTCCGGAATTCGCTGGGAACCGCAGCCAGGATGCGAGGGCGGTGAGTCCGTTTCGCCCACCGGCCTTACGTTTGCAGGAACGGAGGATTCAACCATCTATGACGGCGGTATTCGCGGTATCGTCCGTTGCACGTTTCACGCGCGGCCTGGGCTTTATGAAATGCGACTCCACTTTGCTGAACCGAGTAATCTCGAGCCCGCCCACCGGGTCGTCACTCTGGCCGTAAACGCCGGCCCAACCATGTCTGTCGATGTGGTTGACCGCGCGGGAGCCGACCGCGCCGCCACAGTCTTTACCATTCCCGGCATCCGTCCGGAGAACGACGGCACGATACACCTCGATTTCACGAGTGAGGTATCGCCGTTAAACGCCGCCGAAATTCTTCCTGCTCCCACGGTCCAGCCACTCCCGATCCGAATCGTAGCGTCGTCGTCGCCATTCATTGATGCCTCTGGAAACCGCTGGCTTTCTGATCGATACTTCCGCGGAGGTCGTCATGGACAACCTCCTGACCGCGAGCACCGACCCAGTCTTGGTCTCTACGCCTCTGATCGTATCGGCACATTTCAATACTCGTTACCCGCTCCCACTGAAAGTAGGTACCGCGTTACGTTATATTTTCGCGAACCGTGGTTCGGACAGGAAAATGGCGCTCCCGGCGGGGTGGGAAGCCGCGTCTTCAATGTCTACTGCAATGGGCAAAGCGTAGTTCAGAATTTCGATATTCTCGCAGAGGGCCATGGCCAGACGGTCACCAAAACGATTGACGGTGTGTCTCCCACGGCACAGGGCGAGCTGAACCTTGCCTTCGTTCCCGTCGTCAACTATCCGCTCGTCAACGCGATTGAGGTCACACCGGAAAACCCGTAGCGTGAGAAGCGTCCTAAAGGCAGGATTGCCAGTTGCTGGCCAACGAAAAATTATGGAGATACGCTTCGGAGCAGGGCTTGCTTTCGCGAAGTCTGTTCAAGGCATTGCGCGCATGAATCAATTGAATCCAATGCGCGTTCCCGCCCTTCTTATCAATCACCGGACCGACACGATTCATCCGGCCATGATGAGTCGCAAACGCGGTGTGCAGTTTATCTGGCGACGAGACGACACTAAGAAACGGATTGAGACTGGCATTGCGGGGGAAAATACCATCGTGCGCAACCTGGCAACCTTGCCTGAAGTTAATAACAAAGTCCCCGTTTTCCGGAAGGAGCTCGGCTTGCTCTCGCACCTGTTCCAGGTAATCGCGCGCAATCCCATCGTCGTTGTCTAGCCGCGTGCTCACCACTCTATCGACAGATCGCGACAGGTGGCGGAGAATCGCCGCGTTGAAGAATTGATCCGAATACTCCCTGACGAGCAGGACGGTGGAAGGGGAAGACACACGCGCAAGATCCTCCATCAATCGCGCCATGAATCTTGGCGGCGTTCGATCGCTGACGAGCAGAATCCAACGATAGTTCCGTTCGCTTTGGCCGGCAACGGAAGGCAGGCAGACTCTTTCGAAGAGCTCAAAGCGGTGACTTAGCCACGCAGGATCGACTCCGATGTCATCGGAAGCATAGCTCACAACCGGGTTGAAACGCGTCAACAGAAACTGTGCCGTCTTCATTTCGAGGTAGCATGTCAGCGTCACTGGCTGCGGAGCCCATCAAGCTGTCGCTGCAAGTCCGTTGACTTTTGCCGAACGCGTCGCACGGAGATCTTCGATGGGCAGACGATACGCCAGATTGGGCCTTCGGGTTCTGCTCGAGACTACATGCGAGAGCAAACGGTCTACGCTGTCCTGGCCGCGCTTGCCCACAAATTCGGAGTTGTAACGCGACGCGTAACAGATCGACCTGAAACAGTCGAGAACGGTGGTGAGGACACCGCGAGTCCGGATCACATCGCATGGAACAACGGTCTTCTTCCGCGAACCTCTTAGAGAGTCAGCGTCGTCAATGACGCCGTGCAAGATCGAAGGATCCGCCCACCAGCCCTTATGCAGCGCAGCCAGCGTGGCTTGGGGAAGAAAAATTCTGTCATCGGTTAACAAGACTGCAGGGAAGGTAGCCTGTGCTCCGACGGCAAAGCGACTGTAGGGACCAAGGAAGCCGGAGGCGTTTACCACTGTCACCTTCGAATCAGTCCGATCGTTCTTTTCAAATGGAAACGTGGCATCGTTGTTAACGACCAGGATCTCTCCAACCAGCATCATCTGGTTGTAGAGTTCCAGAAGTTCATTCACTCGCGAAAGATGTTTCGACCCACAAAGCACAACCGAGATAAGATTCGGCATCACGGGTGGGAGCGTCTGCTCTTCTCCGAAGTTGATACAGACGTTGGCCGCACCCCAACCGCGAACATTGGCGACCAGCCGGCCCTCCTGCAAATTCTTTTCACTGATCGCACGGTTAGCCGCGCGCATCGTATGCCAGTTCTCTTCCCCGGTATGCGATACCTTCTCGTACATGGTGTTCTGGATCGGAACAGGCGCAGTGGCGGGCGACCAGATATAGCGAACACCGCTGGCTGAGGCGCGCTTCAGTAAATCGCGGTCTTGATAGGCGCTCGGGCCAAAGCTCTCATCGTATCCGCCGAGAGTGTAAAACCAGTAACGCGGGATACAGATTCGTCCGAAGGCACCGGCCGTACCGTCATCCATATGCAGGATCACTTCGTCGATCGGACGGGCAAAGTATTCATCGATCACTTCCCGCATTCCCTGAATGTTGTTATCGGCATCAACGTTTACCAGCAAGTCGCCCCGGCCGAGGCGGTGGGCCAGATTCTTGGCCAACGAGCAGTGATGCCGGTCCGCACGCGTATAGGCATAGGTAAGTTGACCCCGGTTAATCGCGTGCCGGCAGCGTTCAGAAGATTCTACAAAGCGCGAAAGACCATCAGGGCTGCCATAGTCGAGTAACACAATCTCTTCGTCATCGCGCAGTCGATCAAGATTATCGAAGAGGGTCAAGGCGAGTTGCCACAGGCGCGCATGGCACGTTGTGCAATAAGACACGCGCACCTTTGATGAACCGGAGGTCGATGGAGATTGAGGGCTTAGCGTATCGGCAAACGTGCTGGTGCGAACGGAGGCTAATGGCTGACTCTCTCCCCCAGGCCAGTCCCGAATCTTCGAGTCTTCCCGACCTCGAGTGCTTGCTCGCCTTGTCGCCGGCTCTTTCACGTGGTGAATCATATTTGGCAACAACGGAAAAGGCAAAAGACATCCAATCTTGGTCGCTTTACGACGTAGTGAAAAAATGCGGATCAGTCGGGAAGGCTTCAGATGGATTGTGGAATGGCAGGGTGTATTCTTACCGGCGTATGTTGTCCCAGCAGCTGTTTTCGGATGTTGGATCGCTAAAGGACAGAGATTCAGTTTCATGTCCAACTCCAGTCCAGCCTGACGTCGCCGGCGTCGAAATCCGCAACGGGCGCTAGACTTCCAGACGAATTCAGCTTTTGTTGAGGAGGAGACTATACCGATGGCGACACCTCCATCACTCTCCGCAACGAGCGCAAGGGTCGTCCGAATCCCGATCACCAATGTCTTGATGGATGGTAACTATACGGGCGTGATCCAGGCCGGAGCGAATAAGAAAGCGGTCAATGTGGTTCTCGATACCGGTAGCAGTTCTCTGGGACTCGATGGGAATATCTACAATCCCGGTGCCGATCGAAACTCGAAGACGACGAACCTCGTGCAGGCAGTCCGTTACGGAAGCGGCTCATGGCTCGGTGCCGTGGTGCACACGGACATCTCCGTCGGAACCGGCAAACAATCCCTAACCCTGAATCAGGTGAGCGTGGCGGTGGCCTATGCGGAATCCAGCGACATGTTTGGCAAGGCCAACGGAATACTTGGATTGGCCTACACACGTCTGGATTCTGGCTACACGATGCCGGGCACGACGTGGCCACCGAAGTACAACTATAACCAGATTCAGCAGCAGGGGCGCGTGACGTTTCTCCAGCCATACTTCACCCAACTTGAAGCGCAGGGCGCGGTGGCGAATAAATTTGCCTTCTACACCAGGAGATCCATGATCCGGATGACAACTCCGAATCCTGCCAACGACAGTTTCAATCAAGGCTTTCTGCTGGTAGGCGGCGGGGAGGAGAGTAAGGACCTTTATTCCGGCTCGTTCCAGAGCGTCGACATCCTGGATGACGATTGGTACAACACCAACTTGAAGGCGGTGCTTGTCGGCGATTCCGAGCCCATCGAAATTCCTCCGCCAACGAAAGCCAGTAATCAGCTGACGAACTCCATCGTCGATAGCGGCACGAATAGTCTGCTGCTTGACGACTCGCTGTTTCAGACCATCGCAACTCGCCTCGTCAGCGGCCAGGATAAGAGCCTCACCCAGGCGATGCGCAGCGCCTATCTGCCCATGAGCAGCCTGAAGCTGGCGGAGTGGCCGGTCATCACGTTCGTCTTCCAGGGGAATGGCGGCGACGTCAAGCTCGCCGTATCTCCGGAGAACTATTGGCAGACCGACGCGCCGGAAAAGGGATATGCATCAGCCGCGATCATAAGTGATAATGGGCAACTCAAAGGCCGGTCAATTCTTGGGTTGCCTTTGATGAACGGCTATTTCACCATCTTCGACCGCTCCGTGGACAAGGGTCTTGGCGTAATCAAGTTCGCGCCTCGCAAGTGATATGCGTACCACACATCTCACCTCGGAAAGTCCGCCATGCGCTTTCTGAAATTCGACATCTACGAAGGCGGCCACGTAGGGTTCTTCAATAACCTGATGTCGCTGGAACTCGGCGTGGGTCTGAGCGTCTTATCGAATCGCCGCCTGCTGCTGAATGCGCCGCCACATCCCGTCTTTAACAGCGAGAACGAATTCAACCTGCTCGATCTGGTGGATTTGCAATTGCCTCACCAGTTGGGACGTTTCTTAGAGATGGACGGCGTCTTGTTGCCAGATCTGCATGCCAACCGGATTACGTCCGCTGATTTAAAGCGAATGAATCACCAACCTGTGATCTCCAGTTGCAACAGCAACACATTGGGGTATTACAGCTACGCGCTGCCCTTCGATGAGAGGGTGATTTACGCCTGCAATCATCTCATCGAGATCAAGGAGCCGTACCGGCGCGTTGCCGCACTGATCGTCAATGAACTGAGGAGGAAACACGGGCAGTATGCGTCAGCGCATATTCGGCGGACGGATTTTCTCAATGTTCACAACCAAACAGCAAGTGTTTCTCCCGAGGAGCTGCGCGATAGCCTTCGCTGCCATTTGCCGCCGGAGGGGTTTCTGCTGATCCACTCCGACGAAATGCATCCGGAATATTTCGCCCCCATTCTGGAGGCGTTTCCTCACCATTGCCTGATTGACGTTGCGCTCTTCCGCGATTTCTTTCCTCACACAATGGACAGCTGTGAGATCGGCATCGTGTCGGCGCTGATTGCATCGCAGAGTGACGTCTTTCTTGGAACCATGTTCAGCACGTTCACCGGTTTCATCCACAGATGGCGACTCTTGAACGGGAAGGATAGTCCATTCCTGTATCTATACAATCAACGTCCGGGCGAAATCCCCTTTCGCGACGGGCGCATTCTTGAGAATGGCAATTCCGGACCTACGTGGGAGAGGATCGACATGCCCGAAGATCTGAGGTCGAATTGCTTCTGGTGGAGGGAGTGGCCAGAGTCGGTACCACAACACCGCAGCGGAACACGTTAGCCATGAGCATCAGCATCTATCTACACCCACGGATGAAATACACCATCTTCCAGAAGGAGCGAACCCGCAATGTGCTTACTAGCTTTGGAATCGAGTTTGTCGAAGCTCCGGAGTACGGCACCATTCTGGTTGGGAATTACGAAGCCCTGATCCGCGAGTTCGTTGATTCGTTCGGTGCCTCGAAGCGATATCTGTTGTGGACGCACGAGCCTTGGTTCTGGACGGCTCCCGAAAAGTGGGCGATGATAGCGGGGCAGCGAGTCCGGACCGTAAGCCTGCATTCCGGCGAAATATTTTTCGATAATTACTATTACGCGTCGATCAATCCAGCCGCGGTCAACCGGCCGCTCACTCGGCGCGGGCAACTGAATCGAACGGTGGCGATGGTCGCCAGCGCGAAGCGGCAGACTGAAGTCCAACTGGCAAGAATGACGAACGGTACCGAGCTCCTAACGCTTCGATATGACCTCGCGATGGCGGGCTATCGCAAAGGCCTACTGGACATCTACGGAATGCACTGGCCGCCCAATGTAAGTCGCGGGCAAAGCCGCTACGGCCGATGGTCGTTGTCCAAGTACAAAATACTTGAAGGCTACGATTTCAATCTGTGCTTCGAAAACTCACTGGTCCCGTACTATTGCTCGGAAAAGATCTGGCAGGCCATTCACTGCGGATGTCTGCCCATCTACTACGGCCAGGACACAATCTACGAAGATTTCCCTCGGGATAGCTTCCTCGACTATGCATTGCTGGGCAGCGCCGATGCATTGTTTGAGACGGTGAACCGGATGAGCCTTGGAGAGTTTCATGCTCGTTACGAGCAGTGTCTACAGGTCTTTCAGCGGACATATCCGATGGGGCATCTTTCGCAGGATCAGGCGGCACGTTACGTTGCGTTGCAGATTATCGCGCTGGATATGGGAACGACACCGCGCCCGGGGATGCTCGCCGGTAGTGAATGCCACTCACGCTGATGAGGAAGGGTCAGGAGCGACCATCTTGTTGTGGCTCCCGTGCCAATATTGCAGTGCCGAGAGGCGATAAACCCTATCGGGGGAAGCAAACATGTTCAACGCCACACCCAACACCGGAAGATCGCCCCAGCGACAGCGAATTGAAGCGGGATTGTGCCGTACCGCCTCGAGAAATTGCTGCACTTCCGGTTGGCGCCAAAAGGCGGTGCGGGTCACATAGCAGTTGGTGTAGGGAAAAACTTGGTTATACGGGTTGGGGTTGGCTCTTCCCCGCACAGCGGCAAACTTCCGAGCGAATGCTGACAGCGTGCAATTGGTCAGTCTATGGCTCTCCGCCGTGAACAGTGGCGCGGCAAAATCCCCGCGAGATTCAGACAGCGCTTCAAAGGGATCATCGATGGACGACAACAGAATACAGTCTTCATCAAGCCGCATCACGTAATCAAACGCTCTCGTGTACTGCCAGATGTAATAGGAATTGAAGCGGCACATCAGCCGATACCCCACCGACCACTTCTCCGCCAGGTCCTGCTGCTTGATCGTACGTGGCAATCGGAAGACGCGGGAGATGTCTACGAAACGTACGTCGTTGTTCCATTCATGAGCGAGAACATACAACTGATGTTCCGTTGGGATGTTGCCCTCGTGCCAGAGGATGAGTGGATATTGTCGCTTGCGGTTGCGATTGATTACTTCGTAAATCGAACGATTTCTCCTGATCAAGGGGAGATAGCTCGAGAGCTTCGAATATCCTCGCGTCAAACATGCGATGGCGTTGGAGTGAGTCATGAGAAGAATGGTAGTGCCGCGCGGAGTTACATGTGAACAGTCGCAACCCGAGAGATTGGCGCGTTAACCGGTGTGGGAGTACGCCCTTTGGGCTGAGATCATTACCGATAAATCGTTGCTCAGTAGTATTCCGTGTGCTATAAATCTGCAATTCGGCGGTTCGTTCATGGCCTTCGAGCGGGTTGCACACTTTGCGAGGTTGGCTGCTAGTGATGGCGGAGTCCTCGCCGCGCTGCGGGACGATCCTGAAAGTATGCGCCAGCCGCTCGAACTAAGCGAGGCACAGGTGCACGCCTTGATTAGCGCCGGCGCCTTCACCAGTGACAAGCCGGTGAAGACGACGAGCGTCGCCGAAGATCCGGTTGGCGATACAACCAACCTGATGGAGTTGGGAACGCTTGGAACTCTTCTGCCTCCGGAAGGAAGCGGAGCGTTTCCGGCGCCGGGCGAACTGCCTCCAGCGCCGATAACCCCGATAGCGGTAGCGCCAACATACGCGCCACCGCCAAGTGGGATACCGAAGACTGCGCCTCCCAGCAGCCCGCCCGTGACGCCCGTGCCACAGAGTGCGGCGCCAGCTCAACCGTCAACACCCACTTCCCCTCCCCGGGCAACTCCAACACAGAGCTTCGCTCCACAGCTGGTTCCACCGGCGACGCCTCAAGTTCCGAGTGCACCCGTCGCGCCCAGTCCGGTATATCCAACGCTCGGAGTCAGTACCGGCCCCACGCCCGGCAGCCCCCAGCAGACGGTGACAACATCTTCTGCGGCACAAACGGCGAACGGCACGGTAGTACAACGTTACGGAACAGCGCTGACCGCCACGATTCCCCCTTCGAACACCTCGAGTTTCACGGTTCCCACGGCGCCTGGCTCCTGCAGCTGCTCTTGTGAAGTAGAAATGATCGCGATTGTGGCGCAGTTGTCGGCCACCGCGCAGTCTGCGATTACGGCCATCGCGGCAATTGCTGGTATGAACTAATCGGCTGATCTCCGTAGAGGGACTTCGAACCCCAAGACTCGGAATAGACACTCAGCACAACATCAGCGGAACAAGGATGGGTAGCCAAACAGCGGAACTTCCAGTGTATTGCCTGGCGGGCGATAGCACGCTCGCCAGACTGCCGCGGAAGATCCATTGGCCTCGAAGGAGATTCGATCATGGTGCTCAAGAAGAAGGTACAAGTGGCGGCCCGTCGTCCAGGAAAGCACGCGACGGCAAAATCCACCAAATCCGCAACCCGCGCGGTTGCTAGGCCGCAACCTCGCGTCGCGGCCACGCCCCACACTCATGCGGCCGTCAAAGCTCAGCCGCAGGCCGCTTCTAAGCCTCAGCTGAGCTTTGGAGCCGGCGCCGCGCTCCCGAAAGCTGTGGCTTCCAAGGCATTGCCCAAACAAAAGCCTGTGCCTATCAGAGCTGATCCCCGACCCAGTGTGTTGGCGGCCGCTAAACAAGGAGCAGCACTTGGCGTCTCTGCCGGCCTGTTGAGGTTTTCCGGTACTAGACCTGCGTCGCAAGTCACAGTAGAAAATCCGATCACGGAAAGCACGTTCCGGCTGGGCGGTAGGCCGATTCCCGCTCCCTTGCCTCGAAACCGCCCGAATGTCCTCGCGGCTGTAGGCGGCGGATCCAGTGTCGCGCCGAGCGCTCCCTCATCCTCGCCGAAGTCACCGCCGACAGCTCCGCCGAAGCTCACGCCCGCAGTGTCGCCGAAGTCTCCTCCGTCAACGGCACCAAAGGCTACGCCAACATTGTCACCAAAGCTCACCCCCTCAGCGTCGCCGACGAGCGCACCGTCTACATCGCCGAAAGCTACACCAAGCGTTACGCCGAAAACCACCCCGAGTACCACGCCAAGTACTACTCCAAGCTCGACTCCGAGTACTACTCCAAGCTCGACACCGAGTACTACTCCAAGTTCGACCCCAGCCTCGACTCCGAGCTCTACGCCGAGTTCGACCCCAGCCTCGACTCCGAGCTCTACGCCGAGCGCAACACCGAGTGCTACGCCAAGCACGGCGCCTAGCAGTACGCCAAGTACGGCGCCTGGCAGTACGCCAAGCGCGTCGCCTGGCACTACGCCAAGCGCGTCGCCTGGTTCTACCCCGGGCGCATCGCCTGGCTCTGCACCGGGCGCATCACCGAGTGGAAACCAGTCACCCGGTATGGGAGGTCTTATCGCTGCGGGCGGCTCCGACTGCTGCTGCCCGTCCCTCACGGCGATGGTAGCCATTGTGGCGCAAGTCTCCACGACCGCTCAAACGGCCATCACCGGCATTACGGCAATCGCCGGCATGGCGATCAGAAAGTAGCGCCTATGCAACGCCCAGACATCAGCGTGGTGGTTCCGGCACGCAACGAAGGGAACAAACTTGCGGGGACCATTCACGCCATCTCCCGGGCCCGCAGAACCGGCGCGCGTCTCGAGTTCGTCATCGTCGACGATGCTTCGAACGACGACACCACCGCGAATCTGGTGGCAGCCGTTCCTGACCTGCTCAAGGAGCCCAAGATCAATATTCTTGTTCACCGGCTCGGAGAACATTCCGGAATTTACGCCACGCGCAATCACGCGGCGTCTATGGCTGCTGCAGACATCCTGTTTATCACCGACGCTCATGTTCGTTTCTCCGAAGGATGGGATCAGCTGGTGTATGAACACATGGCTCCTAATCGGATCCTGTCCGGAACCACAACCCAGAAAGAGTCGCCGTTTCGAGGCTATGGCTGCGACCTGGTCGTACCCTGCATGGGCACCTCCTGGAACCAGGGCCCGGTGGACGGCATTGCGCACGTACCCGTAGCTCCGTGCCATGCAACGGTCATTCCCAGGGAGCTATTCAATCGCCTGGGGGGGTACGACGCTGGGATGATTCTGTACGGCGCGGGAGAGCCCGAGTTCAGCATTCGCGCCTGGCTACAGGGAGCAGAGGTCGTGGTTGTCGACGGCCTGCAGGTAGAGCACGAGTTTAAACCGAAGATCGAACTGACGCAGTTCATCAATGACGTACGTCCCTTCTGGGTGCATAACTGCTTGCGTTTCGGTTTTCTCTATTTGAGCGAACTCGGTTGCATGCAGATGCTGCGCTATTATTCGCGCACCTTCCCTGCAATCTTTGCCGAGGCGTTGAATCGCGTGAACGAGAGCGATGTCTGGCAGCGCCGCAGCCTTCTGGAAAAGCAACATCAACGATCGTTTGGCTGGCTAGTGAACTACTTCGGCATGAAGGACCAGGCCGGCGGAGAGATTATTTAGCGCCGGCTGATCGATAGCGCAGACCTCCGGATCTCGATGGCACGCCGCTCGGGTCTGTGCACATTCTGAACGTGGAAGCCTGACACGCACAACACTGAAGATCGGATATCGATATGGGTTTGACCATTGAGATTCTGCGTCCTGACGACCTGCTCACTCTTGAGATTGAGGTGCAGAATCTTCGGCTTGACGCCACCGATCCGAAGAATCCTGCGCTGGTCGTGGATGACACTTCGCAACCGGCATACCTGATCGTCAACTTCGCGCCGCAACACATCATCGAAAAAGCCTATTTCGAAACCGGCAACGTTACTGCCGAGCCCACGTACAACCAAGTCTCGCCGGGGACCCCGGCACTCCCAACGGGCGATGATCCGCTGGACCCTGCCGGGCAGGTTCCTGCACGCATCGCCGGACCCAGCCGGCTGGTTTTTCAGCTTCCGAAAAAGCTCATCAGCATTCCCTTTCAGACGGCGTCGCTGCTCGACTGGTCGCAGCTGACGCTTGTTGTCTCTCCCGTCGCGCAAGGAAAGACCTTGCCTCCACCGATCACTGAGCCCGGGCCTCTGGAAACAGCTCTGGAGCTGCCCTATCGGTTGATTCTCTCACCCGGCAGTGGTGTTGCATGGATCAACGCGCCGCGTCCCGTCACGCATGCTGGACGCACGGAGTTGTGGCATACGCGGCTCGCCAAAATCGTTAAAGCCACCGGGAAGAACGGCGTTACGCAGCAGCTACAGGAGGCCAGCTCAACGAACCTGATCCCCCTGCGCGCCATCTGGTCTCCCGACTTCGTCGACCACGGCGGGCTGCCCTTGCACAGTCTCGACAAAACCCCGTTTCTGGCATCGCTGTCCCCGCGGGACCGCGCGCAGATTGTCATTCTGACATCAGGAACGACAGGCTATTACGTTGTCGATGCAGGCGGCGGCACATCGCCATGGACGCCCACGCCCATCCAGGCGAGCCGGTTATTTCTCTCAGCGCTTGGAGGTTGGCTGAGCTCCCGCGGAAATTGGTCTCCATTACCGGACTACAACGTTCCGCGTTTTCCCATTCGCCCCTTGACCGCCAGACCGTCGACCCGCAAAGCAGTGACGAGCAAGGTCACCGCGCCAAAGACAATTGCCTCTCCCGTCGTGACTCCGCCCATCGAAATCCTCTTTACCCAGGTGGCCCTCGATCTGACCGAGTGGGATCATCTGGCAACACAGGGGCGAGATCAGTACGTCAAGGTCGTGTACGAAGGCTATCTCTATCCGTTTGGCCATGCTGCATCGCTGGTCAAGGTCACCGAGCGCAAATTCGTCCCGGCGGATACAGACGGCTCTGTTCCATCTTCGGTGACGGCTTATCTCCGCCAGCATATGTATATCGTCGTACGCGAGGTGAAGAAGTCATACAAAGCTGCGCCGTATACCTATCAGGGACGCGAAAACCCATTCAAGAGCAGCATCCGTGTAGACACCGTCGTGACTCCCGATATCGACGAGCCTCCATCGGAGGGCCAGGCCGGATACTTTTCAGACAACTCATTCTGGATCAACGTCGGTGGCGCTCCATTCCAATTTCATATGACAGCGACTGATCTGGCGGGTGCGAGCATCGATTTCCTCGCACCGATGATCTTTGTCAGCGTCAGCGAAGCGGACGTCGGCACCGTGCCGCCGGGAACCTCAGACGCATCCTCCGTCCAGGCCAACTATCTGCTTGCCGGCGCCTCCCGGATCTCTGATGTCCGCGGGAAAAAGGTTGCTTACGCGAACCCTGGCGCAGGGGACACTGAGCTCAAATCCTCCGGACTGCTCTTCGACACGCAGATTCTTTCATCGTCTCCGCAGGGGGAGGTGCCATTCATTCCGGTGCTGGTACAGGCAAACGTCGTTGTTCCTAGCCTTGAGGAACTATTGGGAACGTCATCGCCAGTGAGCATTCAGTATTACCAGGCCTATCTCACGTCCGGCATGGACAGCAACGCTGGCGTCTTCGCCGAGCTTGCCACTGGGCCTACCGCTTTGCCCGAACCGCCAGCAGTGGCCTTCAGCGCCAACAAGGCCGGTGGCTTCGCAACCCCGAGTTTTAGCATCACGGCGTTGTCCGCGCGTAAAGGCATGGTCGCCGGATCTCCTGACGATGCTGCCCAAGGCTACATCGATCCTTCAGCCTACTTTGGAGGGCTCGACATCAGCGCTCAGCTGTTCGGCACTATTCCGCTCGGACAACTGATCCCCATCGACGCGATCACCAAGAAGGCGACCAGCAAACAGAACGCCCCCGAGATTCGCTCGCTCTCGCTCCCCAATAAGAGTGCGCCCACGCAAATCGTTACCAGGGTGAAATGGGAGCCGCAGCTGCAGGACTATTCTATCGGTCCGGTCACGATCGCTTTCAACAGTGATGGGCAGAAGTCGAAGCTGTCGCTGAACGCCACCATCATCCGGCCGCTTGACGGTTCGCCATCGCAGTCAAGCATCAAAGGAACGCTCAGCAAGTTTGAAATTACGCTGCTCGGTGTCGTCGCGCTCGTGATCAACTCTATCGAGTTCACGTCCGTGAACGGCTCCAAGACTAACGTCGTCGTCAAGCTGGCAGGTTCGAACGCAATTCAGTTCGTCGGTCCGCTCACCTTCCTGCAGAAGTTAGCGGATATTATTCCGCCAGGGCTCTTCGGAGGTGATGGTCCGTCGATTGATCTCACCTCGACCGGAATTAAAGTCTCCTACACGCTGGGATTACCGTCGATTTCCATCGGGGTCTTCTCGCTGGAAAATATCGCCATCATGGCCGGGGTCGACCTTCCCTATCTGAATGGGCAACCTGGCTTCGAGTTTGCGTTCTGCTCGCGCAGCAGTCCCTTCCTGCTTACCGTAGAATGCATCGGCGGCGGCGGCTTCGTGCACCTGATCCTGACTGCCCAGGGGATTCAGCTCGTGGAAGGAGCGCTGGAGTTCGGCGGCGAATTCTCGTTCGACGTGGGCGTCGCTTCGGGCGGCGTCCACATTATGGCGGGTATCTACTTCAAACTCGCCGGCTCGACGACCACGTTGACCGGCTTCGTAGATATCGGCGGCGAGGTATCGGTCCTTGGAATTATTTCGATTTCCATCGACCTTAATCTCAGCCTGACTTGGGTGCATACCTCGACGGGAAACAAGATCCAGGGACGTGCGACCCTGAAGATTTCGATTAGCATTCTTTTCTTCAGCATCTCTGTGAGTGTTTCGGTTGAGCGGAGTTTTGGCAGCGGTGCTGGCGATCCGCAGATTGCGCAAGTGATGGACGCCAATGACTGGGCGCAGTATTGCCTGGCCTTCGGTGGTTGAGGACAAGTGAACATGGCAAGCCAGACCTTCATCTTCGTGGCGCTCCCTAACGGGCTGGGTACAAGTGGCAAGCTCAAGTTGTCGGTGTATCTGGCGCCGCGCCTGGACAGTGGGGCAACGCTGGCGGCTTTCCCGGACATGCTCGCATGGCCAAAGTCCATTCAGATCCATGGTCTGCAATTCCAAATCGCCTGCGGCACGAAGAGCGCTACAGTGGCTGTCGACACTTCAGTGCTGCGCCCTGACGTTTGGCAGGCCATCTTCGCTCCGGACACGTACGTCGAAGCATATGCCATTCCAGACTTTGCCAGCGGTCTGTTCGTCTCGTACCCCTCGCGTCAGGCGCTGTCGTACCTCAAGTACGCCTACCAGGCTTTCAGCCTCCCCCCAACGCAGGAGGAGATTCGCGAAGGTCCGTTTCAAGTCATTGCTCCGCTCTCGTTCCGCAACGGCTCTCGATCGAATCTGGCCCGGCAGCTCGCAGAGATGCGCGCCCAGATGTGGAAACAGCAGCAGGCGTCCACGGGTGCGACCGGCACTGTCGGCACCTTGCCCCCGCTCGCGGTCTCCACCGCCAATCCCGACGGAGTTCCAACCTCCGTGACAGCCCCCGACCCGACTTCCACCCACGAGATGATTACGCGCTTCGCGATGTATCACGATCTGGTAAAGGCGCCGAATCGTCCTCCCTTGCCCACCGCCCCGAATGGCTTCAAGAAGACGCTGGACTTCCATCGCGCCTTGACTGCGCTCAACTCCTATCCCTCACTTCTGCGTGCCCTCGGCTTGGTCTTCGACCTGGAAATCCCAGCGTCGCTGTGTCCAACGTCGCCGGCCAGCGGAGCGTACCTATCCGTCAGGGTGGCGAAAGTCGCTCCGGGATTTGCCTGGAAGATCAAACCGAGCCTAAGCCTGACAGGCACCTCGTATTGGCGCGACTCCACTTCCTTCTGTGAAGCTCCGGCCGCTGCGCCGGCCGCGCAAACTGCGGGCTACTATCCGCCCGGCGATATCTTCAAGGGCTTCCTTGCCATGACGCCTCAGAATTTCTTCCTCTCGCAAGTGGATCTGGATGGAGCGCTTCTGAAGGCGATGGGACTCGCGGACAGCGTTCAAAATGTCATTGAGAATGGCAGCTTTGCGACCCTCGATGAGAGCTTGCCCTCGTTGCGCTCGGCGGGGATTTCTCTCATGGCCGATGGCCGCGGAATGCAGTTGCTGCAAGCCATTCAGAATAACCAGCGGTTCAACTCATCCATTGCCTCGACGACCGCTCCACCTTACAACGCGCAGGATCTGGTTCGTGGCTATCGAATCGATATCTGGTCCTCCCGCACCAACAGCTGGTATTCCTTGCACGGTCGCACTGCCACCTACCGCTTCGGAGCCAATGCTTCGATCGTTCTGAATGCAGCCGATGAGGGATTCACGCAGTTGGCAGCCGCTCAACCGGCGGACGACCCGACCCGCAAGCCGGACCAATATTCGATAGACCACGGCCTTCCCCAGCCCTCACAGAATGTATATGTGCACGAACGCGTGGCGCGTTGGAACGGATGGAGCCTCAGTGTGTCGCGGCCGGTGAGAGCACTCAACCGCAGTCCGGACCCATCCAAAGCGCTCGACGCTGACCCCACTACCGACGCTGCGGTGACGCCCTTCAAGATGGTGGCTTCGTTTGAGGTCACACCCGGTTCCCTTCCGGAGCTTCGCTTCGGGGCGAACTATCGCTTACGGGTCCGCTCCGTCGATCTTGCCGGCAACAGCGTTCCCCTGAACGCAACGGCCTCGAACGACTTCATTGCGCCCGCAGGCGGCGTCCAGATGAAGTACATGCGGTTCGAACCGGTCGTCGCGCCGACGCTGCTGTTCCGACAGCCTCCTGGACTCGGCGCATCCCTTGCGCGCGTAGTCATTCGCTCTTTTAACAACACCCTCTCACTGGACAGTCAGGTAACCTCCGAGACCGATCAACGCCACATCGCACCTCCCGGCGTCGCCCAGCGAATGGTGGAAGAACATGGGTTGTTCGACGTGAAAGGCAAGCTGAGCGGCGACCTTGCGACGTACCAACTGATCACCCAGCGCGACCAGTTCGTCATGCCGACCAAAAACAACCTTCCGCTGGAGTCTTTGCCCGCCTTCACCGTTGGATATTTTGCCGACCCCCTGGCACGCGGGGCGGCATTCCGCGATTTGCCGAATACTCCCACGGACACCAGTGGCCGCATCCAGAAAAATAGCCTGAACTACGAAACCCTTCCGGGTGTCGATCCCCGCGCTGGGTCCGTAACCTACATTGATTTCGGATCGAATCCGTGGCCCGACGCGTCCGCTCTTCGGCTGGTCCTGCAAGAAGGCAGCGGACCGCCGCGATGGGATGCGACCAACCGCGTGCTGACCGTATCGTTGCAGAAAGCCTCTCTGGTTGCGGTGCCGTTGAGCTGCTACCTCAAGCCCGGGGACTTGGGCATTATGGGAGTGTGGGGCTGGCTTCGCGAGTTCTTCGAAGCACTCGAGTTGAACTCGCTGCAAAACGGCGGCGACTTTCAGTTCACCGCGACCAGCGACAACATAGCTCAGATTACGCGCCTAGTTCTCGAAGGCGGATATCCCATGATCACGCCGGCGCTCACGTTGACGCTCGTCCATGCGGTTCAGCAGCCGCTAGGTGAACCCACCTTCGTCCAACTGCCCGTCGTGCACGATCCCGCGGCTCCCATCTATGCTTCGGCGCTGCGCAACGACTTCACGCCCATCACCGCCTGGAGGTCGGTGGGAACCCACGAGGCTGCCCTGCTGGGCGGAATGCAGATCAGCGGGGCCAGCAGTTCTAAAGTCGAGATCAACGGGCGTTGGTTGGAAGTAACCGACGATCCCACCCTGCCCTCTCCCACCGAATCCGTCGCCGCGCAGATGGTTGAGACCTTCGATCTCTCCTCACTTGACGCCGGTGTGATCTATTCCGACGCCGCCAATACCAGAATGGTCGCCGTCTACATCCCGCAGGTCGATCTGCTGTGGTTCTCAGGGCCGCAGGATACGTTGTCGGGCGTGGACAATCCCTCCACCACCGCTCCTGCCGCGCCCATCCATCGCTTCAACGACACGCGTCACCGCTGGATCGAATACACCGCGACGGCTACTTCACGTTTTCAAGAATATTTCCCAACGGGGTTGGACTTCACCCGAAGCGGGCCAACCCTTGTCGTCGACGTACCAAGTTCCTCCCGTCCCTCTATTCCCGATATCGCCTACGTTGTGCCGACCTTCGGATGGGAGCGCCAGGAGACTACCAATGTCAAGAGCGGCATTCGTCACAGCAACGGATTCCGCGTCTATCTCAATCGCGGCTGGTACTCTTCCGGTCAGGACGAACTGCTCGGTGTCATCCTCTGGTCGAGCGCATCGCCCGACCCAAATTACCAGACCCGTGAGCAATACAAAGGACTCTTCACACAGTGGGGAGCCGATCCCATCTGGGACAATGGCGAGCTCATCATCGATGCGGTTCCCGCCATCTACAATTTCCCTGCAGCTGTGGCAACCGCAACCAGCCTGACCATTACCGAATCCGCGCAGGTTTTTGACGTAGCCGGCCATTCGGTCGCGTATGATTCCAGTCGCAGCCTCTGGTACTGCGACATCGAGATCAGCGGACTCCTGACCTACTCTCCATTCCTTCGGCTTGCGCTGGCTCGCTATCAAACCCATTCCATCGCCGGAGTCGAACTCTCCCCCATCGCATTGGCGGACTTTGCCCAGCTCACGCCCGATCGATCCGCCATGCTGAGCATCAATCCCAGCAATCGAAAGTCTGCGCGTCTGTTTGTGGGGGGGCTGGCGCCGGCCGGGCCGTTGTCCTCAGTAATGCAGGTCAGCATCGAAACTCGAGCCTTGAATATCGCCAGCGATCTCGACTGGCAACCGGCTCCGGCAAGCGATGTCAGCGTTACGGAAGATTCCGGGGAGCCTGCCGAGCCGAACGCGGTCCTCTGGTCTGGAAGCATCGTGTTCGCGAAGGTCCCGCCGCCTGGGCGATATCGGGTCGTGATTCGTGAGTTCGAAACACTGACCGCCGATGCAGCTTCCCGAAGACTGACCGACCCGCCGATCCAGGGGCAGCGCCTCATCTACGCGGCCATCCTTGCCTACGGCTAACTTCGAGGGATCTATGAGTCAACCATGGGTTCAACCCACAACGATCGTTGTTCTGGACGAATTCCTGTCGCCCCAGGATTGGGCAGGATTGCTCCGCTTCACCCTTCGCCGTGGTGACCGCTTTACCAGCTCCGGCATCCTGGGCGCCGGCGGCGAAGATAAAAGTGATGAAACCTACCGCCGTTCCGTCGTGCTCTACGAACTCGGCGGTCTGCACGGTCTGTTTGCGAATCGCATCCATTCCTGCCTGCCGCATGTGCTCGCCCGTCTGCACATGCCACCCTTCCCAATCTCACACTTCGAAATCCAGTTGACAGCTACCAACGACGGTCAATTCTTCCGCCAGCATAAGGATGACGATGCCGACTCCGTGCGGTCACGGTTGCTCACCTTCGTCTATTACTTCTACCGCGAACCCAAGGCCTTCCGTGGCGGAGCCCTTCGGTTGTATGACGCGCGGCTGGATCAGCAGGGCAACGTCTCGGCCGGCGCTTACCAAACCATCTACCCCATGCAGAATCAAGTCGTCTTCTTTCCAAGCGACTGCCTTCATGAGGTCCTGCCTGTGGAGTGCCCTTCGCGCGCGTTCCCCGATAGCCGATTTACCTTGAATGGATGGGTGCACCAATGACTCCACATGGATTGCCCTCAGACTTGTATCACTGCCTTCTCGACGAACAACCGTACTACCTTGTACCTGCCCGGCTGCTGCGGCAACCCGAGATATTCGGAACCGTCCTGGTTAATCCGGACTGCTGGTTTTCGTGGGAGGGTCCGCTGCCTCCTGACAAGGCCGCGCGTGTGGAGTGGCCGGAGAACTTTTTCCCCAGCGATCGCATCGTGTGGGTAGAAGACGCCGCCACGCATGCGATCTGGCCTTTTTGGGTGGGTGAGGAATACTTTGAATATCTGCGCAGAATGGCGCCCGGGCGCCTCGTACGGGAGAACCTCCCCTTTCACGTTCGCTGGGTGCTGACCCAGGCGAACGTGCTGATCGGGCCCGAGGACGCTGCTCAGCGACGCCAGCAATGGGATGAATGGGTTACCGGATTTGCCACCACATTTCAGCAAGGCTACGTGGTTTTGGAAAACTTGATCCATCCATTTCATCTTGGCGCGCTCAGGCGCTACTACCGGCATCGCACTCGCCGCGGCTTCTATTCACTGGGAGATGAACAGGTCGGCCGTCGCTTCGCCGAGCACAATGAAGGCGTGGCGCGCTTCGTGCACAGGCAACTCGTTGGAGCCATCAGCGATGTTTCACGAGCAGCGCTTAAACCTTCCTATGCCTACTTCGTCTCGTACTTGAGTGGCGCGGATCTCGCAAAACACACCGACCGCGAACAATGTGACTACAGTATTACCACTTGCATTGACGCTTCGCCTGAGCCCGACGATGAATCGCCATGGCCGATTCAACTCGATACCGGACCAGCCACAGCGAAGGTATATCAGGCCATTGGTGACGCCCTCGTATATCGCGGTTGCTCCGTTGCCCACTGGCGCGAACGCTTGCCCGACGGCTTTACGTCGACGTCCTTGTTACTGCACTACGTACGTGAGTCCTTCCCGGGCCCCCTCGATTGACGGAGGTTCCCACGAGCGCAGGCCGAAGTGAGACCGCAGGCGCATCCAGCATCAACGGAATTCCCGAAGAGCAGATTTTGACGGGATGAGAGCTTTGTCGCCTGTGCGCTTAGCTCAAATTCCAAATAAGCAAGGCAAAATTCCTGCCAAGCTTCCATCGGAACAGAATAGGTTAGACAGTGCTGCGGCGTCTTACGGAGTCAGCGTAATCGTAACGCTGCTGGAACCAGAGGCATAGTTGGCGCCTCCTGCGTAACTTCCCTTAATCATGTTTTGGCCCGTAGGCAGAGTGGACGTAGTGTAGCTGGCCTGGCCCGCGCTGTTGACCGGCACGGAAGCAAGCAACGTCGGTCCGTCATAGAATGATATCGATCCGCTCTCGTTGGGTGGCCCTGCGCTCCATGACGAGACCGTGGCCTGGAAGATGACGGATGTTCCGCTCTTCGCGTACCACGTGGAAGGCGTCAATGTGACGTTGACCGGGGCAGGCGTGACGGTGAAACTTTCAGCCTGCGAAGTGGCGGCTGCATAGTTGGTCTGCTGCGCATAGCCGATGGTCACACTATGATTGCCGGCTGCAGGCTTCGTGAGGGTGAACTGTGCATTGCCGGCACTGAGCGGAACGCTCACCTGCGTGCCTCTATCGAAGGTATAGGTAATGTTGCCCTGCGCCGAACCTGCGTTCGAGCTTACGTTGACGGTGCACTGATAGTTTCCGCCATAGGGGAATGACGCGTTCCAGCATGAGACGGAAATGTTGACCGGAACAGGGTTGACGCTAACAATCGTTGGCGCCGAAGAGCCAGATGGATAAGTTTTATTTCCAGAGTAGACCGAGGTGAGAGAATGCGTTCCTGCGTTCAGGCCGGGCGAAACGTACCAATAGGCACAGCCGTTGCCCCCGAGCGTCAGCGTGGTGAGCACCGTCGTGCCATCGAGAATCTGGACCGTACCGGTCGGCGTCGGCGACTTGCCCGCAACACAGATGGTTACATTGGTCGCGCCTGGATAAACTAGCTGAGTGCTTGAGAACTGCTGCGTCACGGACGCGTCGTAGACGTTCAGCGTAAGCGAGGCCGATGATGCCAGGTGATTGGCATCGCCTTGATATTGCGCGGTGATGGAGAGCGCGCCCGAAGCCGTTGGGGTGAACGGACAGGTGGCGATGCCTGAGTTGATTGTGGATGTACAAAGCGTCGTTGATCCGGAGAGGAAGACCACGAGTCCGCCGGGTTGGACGGCACCTGTAACGGTTGCGGTGAGCACATCTGGCTTGCCTTGTATCGCCGGGTTGAGGCTGGCGGATAGCGCAACAGAAGATGCCGCTTTGTTGACCGTCAACTGCACCGTTTGTGTGACGGATTGGTAGTCTGTTGTGTCGGTGGGGGCGAACAGGACTGAAAGTGTTTGGACTCCCGCGCCGAGGACGGTTCCGGCTGACGGAGAGTAGGTCAGCGTGCCACTGATAGAAGCAGATGCATCGAGCTCCATAGCGCCAAGTGTCGCGCCGTAAGTAATGGCAGCCGGCGCGGGCCACGTAATAACGGGTGTCGTCTTGGCTACAACCAGCGTTGCGGTTGCAGATGCGGAAGAGGTGTAGCCGTTGCTGCTGGTGTATGCCGCAAAGATGCTACGCGAGCCGGCCCTGAGGCCGTTGACAATAGTGGATGCGGTGCCGTTTACCAGCGTGGCGCTGTAGGTTGAAGAGTCGACTGTGAAGACGACTGAGCCGGCGGGCGTGAGTGCGTCGCCCGTAACTGTAGCGCTGAGTGTAACCGGCTGACCGAAGATCGGCGATGTGGGATCGAATGCGCCAAGCGTGGTGGTGGAGGTGGGCGTGGTGGCCGGACCGGTGAGAGTAAGGTTCACCGAGGACGGCGTCGACAGTGTGGCATTGGAGAGATTGCCGTTGAAGGTCACGGCGTCACTAGTGGTGGAATAGGTCGTCGGCGTGTACCCAGCTGTAAGCTCGCAATCGCCGCCAATCGCAAGAGTGCCAGAGCCGCTGCTTGAAAGCGCGCAGTCTGTAGAGGAAGAAGGTGCGAGCGTGTAGTCGGTGGTATCGGTCTGCATAAATGAACTGGCTGTGTAAACCTGATTGCCCGATTCGAGCAGATTGACAGTCTGCGGCGTCGAGGACGCGGCGAACTGCACGTAGCCCTGAGTGCGGTCGAGTTTCAGCACGCCGCCTGCCGCGCCAGTGTAAAGGTTCCCTACTGAATCTACTGCGAGCGCGGATGGGGTAAGCTTGGCGACCGCAAATGGAGCGCTGTTTGTGCTCGCCGGCACTGCGAGGATTGACGCTGAATCGGCGATCAGCAAATTACCGGCCGCGTCCGTGAGAGCAACCGAAGGGGCTACTGCGGGGCTAGAGATCGTGGTGCGCGCGGAGGTGGCGAAGTTGAAGCGGTAAATGGCCGGCGCTCCGGGGTCGGCAACCAGCAGGTTTCCTGCGGAATCGATGGCCAGGCCGGCTGGGGAAACCAACGACCCGAGCGCGAGCGTTTGCTGAGCTCCGGTGATCGGATCGATCCGATAGATAGCTTTCGCCGCGGAGTCCGAAACGTAGAGGTTATTCAGCGCATCGACAGCGAGGCCCGATGGTGTGGTGAAGCTGAACGGCAAGGGAGTCGCCGTGCCGGTGGGTGAGATCTGGGTAACCGTTCCAGCGGAAGTGTCGGCGACATAGACGAAGCCGCGTGGGTCGATGGCGATTGCGCCTGGCGCAGCGAATGTGCCAAGAGCAGTTCCCACCGCGCTCGCTCCTTGTGCCTGCGCGGCTGGCGTGAAGCGGAATACCTGCTTGGTATTCGAGTCCGAGACATAGATATTGCCCGAGCTATCAGAAGCAAGTCCATTGACGCTAAGACTCGAGCCGAAGCTGGATTGGGCAGCTGGATCAAGGGTCGCGCCTGCACCAAGACCTACACCAGTGAGTCCAAGAACAGATGTACTTCCCTGCGCACTTGTGACCGTGAGTGATGTGGAGCGCGCACCGGGCACGGCTGGGGTGAAACTCGAGGTGAGCAGGCAGTCAGAGGTCGAGTCGGAGTTGGTAACGCAAGCGGGAGTGGCGAGCGACCACTCGTTCGAAGTGTAGGCGAGTCCGTTGGCGGACGCGATCGTATCACCAGGAACGAAGTGCAATTCGACTGCCTGGCTGGTGGTGCTCGCAGTTGCAGTGGCGGCCGACGCAAGACCGGTGACGACTTTGCGAATGCGGGCGTTCAATGTGTCGGAGATGTAGAGGTTTCCAAGCGGGTCAGTGCCGACACCAATGCCGTTGCCGCCATCGCCAATCACTGCCTGCAAGGCGGGGCAGCCATCGCCGAAATTGTCGGTTGAGGTTGAGCAATTGCTGGACGTATCGCCGGCGATGGGACGGATGTTTGCGGTGTGAGCGTCAAGCATCCAGGCGACACCGTTACTGTCGGAGATGTAGATATTGCCGCTCAGGTCAATCGCCAGCTTTTGCGGGCTCATGCTGGCGTTGGTAGCGAGCGTGGGATAACTACCCGAAGAACTTCCGCCGCCAGCGATGGTGTAGATGTATCCATTTTGTGGCGAACGAATGCCCAGTGCCGCGAGTAGCGAATCGAGCGGGGAGCCCGTGCCGCAGGTGACGCAAACGACTCGAATCTTGCCGCCGCTGGAATCAGCGATGTAGACATTCAGGTTTGCGTCGGTCATCACACCCTGGGGGTTGTCGATGGTGGCCGAAGCCGCAAGGCCGCCATCCCCCGATGACGATGCAGTTCCGTTGCCGGCAAACGTGTGGATGTTGCCGGTGACATCGACGACGCGAATCTTATTGTTCCCAGTGTCCGCGATGTAGACGTTGCCGACTGTGTCAGCCCAGATGCCGCGCGGCCCGTTTACCTGCGCAGAGATGGCCGGACCGCCATCGCCGGAGCTGCCCGCGGTGCCCGTTCCGGCGAGGAGGTAAAGCAGGCCGGTGGAGGCGCTCACCTTGAAGACTTCGTGGCTGTCGTAGCCTGCGATGTAAATATTACCCTGTGCGTCAGACGCAATGCCGCGCGGTTTGTCGAGAGTAACTTGCGTTGGGTTGCAGCCAACGGTTGCGCTCGGGGCGCAGGCTAGACCGCTGGTCTTTCCTGCGAAATCGGTGATGACGCCGTTGGTCGCGATGCGGCGCACAACGCTTGCCACTCCATCCGTGAGGTACACGTTTCCGAAGGGATCGGCAACAACGCTGCGCAGGTCGACTGAGCCGTCAAAGATGATGGAGGTTGCCGGGCAACCATCGCCGAAGCTGTCCGTTGCGCTCGCGCAGTTGGCCCCTGAGCCGCCGGCGATGGTGGTCATGGTGTAGGGCAGCGGAATGGGATTGGCCGGCAGCGCAAGAATGTTTCCATTCGTGACGGTGAAAGTCATTGGTGCGGAAGCCGATCCTGCAAAGCTGCTGCTTGAGCCGTAGGTCGCCGCGACAGTATCAGTTCCAACCGGCAGATCGATTCCAGCAGTGGCCAAGGAGGCATTCGGCGTGGAGGAAGTCATGAGCGTGGCCGTGGTGGCCTGCGGAGTTCCGTTGCCGGTTGTGGTGTAGATAAAGCTGACAGTTCCCGTGGGCGCACCAACCGAAGACGTGACAGTCGCTGTGAGTACGACCGGATGGCCTAGCGTGGTAGTCGTTATATTTGCCGAGAGCGCAGTGCTGGTGAACGCAGGAGTGACCATCACCGATTGCGTAGCAGAAACAGAGCCGCCGTTGGTAGCGTCGCCGCTATAGACCGCGTAGATGCTGTAGGCGCTGGTGCTGTAGGGCAGGCTGATGGTGGCCGTCGCTATTCCTGAACTTACCGGAGCACTCTGATAAACGGTGCCATTCACGATGAACTCGACGGTGCCCGTTGGATTGCTGCCGCTGATGGTTGCCGTGGCTGGGAACGAAGACCCGAACGCGATGGAAGCAGGTACACCGGACAAACTGGCGGAGGTTGCACCAAGACTACCTGCGTTGACGGTAATGACGTAAGGGCCGAAGGTTGAGTATGCGGTTTGGCCTGCAGTGAGCGCGTAGTTGGAATCGCCAGAGTACGTGGCCGTGAAGCTATGCACACCGGGAGCCAGGCCGATCAGCGGAATGAAGAAGGTGTCGGTGGTTCCGGGAAGAGTGATTGTCGTGGCGTTGCTCGTAAGAGAGTCAGTGAGCGTCACGGTTCCGGTTGGATAAGCGGCTCCTCCGACCGCCGGCGTGAGAACTACGACAGCCGTAGCGTTCTCGCCTCCGATGATGGTCTGTGACACACCGTTGGGGCCAGTCAGTTCCGGCGCGATGTAGGTGAAGCTGCATATGGGGGGATTGAGGTTGGTCGCAGTGATGTTGTTGGTGACAGTGTTGCCGCCCCCATTTACGAAACTCGCGTAGCCGGAGACAAAATCACTCGAAATCTGGCCGGGGCCATAGGTCATCGCGGTTTCAGTGGGCGCGGGGCTGAATTCCGAAGCTGCGAACGTGCCTGGAAAGCTCACGTTGTCAAGCGTGAGTTGAAGAGGATACACCGTGCCTCCGTCGCTTGTGCCGGTCAACTGCACAGTTCCTGCAGTGAGCACGGCGATGTTCTGCATCAGGATGTTTTGCAGGTTGGGCGCGAGGCTTCCCGTTGTGGCTTCGTAGTTTGGACTGAAGACAATTTCGGCTTTGTGGTCCTGGAAGCAGGAGTTTGAATACTGGATGTTGGTGACGAGGCCGCCGCGATCGAAGCCGGACTTGATGCGTAGCCCAGTGGAGTTGCTGTCGGCTGTGTCGCTGACGGAGCTCCCCGCTCCGGCAATGCCATTGCCGGAGAGCATATTGCCGTCGAAGAACACGTTGCTTACACCACCCTGTGTGTAGCTGCCGATCGACTCTCCGTGGCCGGCAAAGAAACGGTTGTTGGTAACAGAAATGTTTGCAGCCGGCGCAGAACCTGCCGCACCTACAGCGATGTTGTCGTCGCCATCCGAGATCCAGGATCGAGTGATGGTAAAGTTCTGCGCATTGCCAGGATCAATGCCATCCGTATTGCGAGAACTGGTGGGTGTAACGATTTTGATGTCCCACGCAGTAAAGTTGGAAACCGCGCCCGTAGTGGAAATATGGAAAAGTGGCGAATTACGAAGGGTGATCTTATAGAGCGTAATGTTGCTCGAAGCAGAATCCATCTGGATAAAACGCGGATTCTGCTGATTGCCACCATTGTTAGCGATGGAAGACAGGCCCCACCAGCTCTGCCCCGCGAAGCTTGATGGGAATGCGTTGAGCAGGGTATCTCCGCCGCGACCATCGAGCTTGCCAAAGCCCATGATACCCACGTTCGAGGCGCCGCTCGGTATATCGACGAGAGGCAAACAACTTGAAGTTGCACTGTTGCTGTTTACGGTCCCGCACGTGTGCGTGCCGGGGGTGGTGTCATAGTCCTGCACGTTGCGCGAGAAAAACAGCACCACTCCCGGGTCCACGAGCAGCGTCACGTTTGACGGCATGGACAGCGGTCCGCTGAGAAACGCGTTGCTTCCTCCGCCGCCTAGCGAAAGTTCGACGGCATTACCTGTTCCAGCGCAGCCATTCAAGGCGGCCTGGATACGCGCGCCATCGGGATTACTCACGGAGGAATCGACCGACGCGGGAATGTCGTTGTTCACCATTGCGATGTTAGCCGTGAGCGCCGTGCAGACCGCCGGGATCGAGGGCTCGGTGACGGTGCGGCTGTCGCCAGTAGCAACATACTGCTCCACGGTGAACGCGGCCGAGCCGCTGGAGGGCGAGTACGTGTTCGTTAGACCCGCGTAGCTGACCGCGAAGGTGTAATTGCCGGGCGCGAGACCAGAGAGGGCAATGATCGCCTGACCAGTTGCGTTCAGCGTTGGCGCACTCGAATACACTACCGTGCTTCCCGATTGCGTCACCGAATTGACCGTGACGGCGAGGGGACTACCGCTCGGAGAGCCGATGCCGACGACGGTTACGGTAAACGTGGCCTCGGTGCCGCTTGATGCGAACAGTGGGTTCGCGGGTCCGACAATGGTCAATGAAGTCGGGCCGCCAGGCACGACGTCACTGAAGATGACCGATCCGATGGAGGGCGCGGCGAGGAACGAGAGCGCATCGGTATACGCTGTGCCTGGATCCTGAGACACGGATGAGGCCAGCGATGCAGAAACCGGGCAAGCAAGGCCGGATGCGAAAGGGCTGTTCGACCCGAGGTTGCAGCCACTGCTCGAGAGAGTGAATACACTGGGCTGCGTTTGCGCTGTGCCTGCCGCGGCCTGGTTGCCTGCGTTGGTAATTGTCGCCGCAATGCTCGTGAGAGGGCTCGTAGTGGAACCGATGGATCCGGCGTTGCGCACCACGCGAGAAATGTTCATCTTGGTGGCGTCGGCACTGTACAGGTTGCCCAATCCATCGACGGCTACACCTGTGGGAGACTGCAATCCCGTGAGCACCGTGGTCGTTGAGCCGCTTAACGGAACCTCAATCACAGTTCCGCTGCTCTGATCCTGCACGTAAACGTCGCCGGCCGCATCAGTGGCTACAGCAACGGGAACTACGCCTGAGAGGATCGTGGTCTGGGCGTAGGATCCGTTCGTGCTGGGTGCGAGTTTGTACACTGCGCCCGCGCCTCTGTCGGCGACAATCACATTTCCAAAACCATCGACCGCCAGGGAGACAGGATTGGAGAAGCCGGTGGCCACCGTGATTTGCGGAAGGGCGGAGTTGGACTCAAGCGTAAGCCGATAGACCGCGTTGTTCTCCGGTGACCCTTGATTGTCGGCAACATACAAATCTCCTGCACCATCGATCGCGATTCCCTGTGGAGCAGGCGTACCGTTGTTCAGCGGTGCGTAGGAGATTGCGCGGGGCGTGAACGTTGCAGGAGCGCCCGCAGACGACGGAGCGCCCGTTACCTTTAGCTCTTCGACTGAAGGCGTTGCACCGCCGACGGCGAACACATCGCCGAGCGGGTCGAGGGCGACCTGGCTCGCGCCCGACGGAAGTTGCGAAGAGATAACTACGCCGGCGCCGCCCTGCACGGACTCGATGATTGATCCGCTGGTTGCATCCATCGCGTAGACGTTGCCCGCACCATCCAGCACAACACCTCTGGGCACAATCCCGCTCATAACGACATTTGTATTGGGGGCAACGGGAGTCGCTACTCCATTCGCAGTGATCGATGCATTGTCGGCAACCAATATAGAGCCGGGAATGTTACCGCCTAGCGCGATACTGCCGGACGCGTTCTGCCAACTCGCCGTCGGCAACGTTACCGTGAGTGTAGCGGAACGTGGACCCACTGCCGAGGGCGTAGCGTTTACAGACACCAGGCAGTCGACCGAGTTATCGCTGTTCTGCGCGCAAGCAGTCGGGCCCGCAGTCATGTCCGGAGTAGAGGTCAGAGCAGCTGTAGCTCCACTCACTGTGCCGCTCGCGTTCTCAGGCAGATGTAGTTCAAAGCTCTGAGTCAGTGGAACACCGAGCGACTGTTCTGCCAGGCCCTGCGCGAGAACTTTGCGGATAAGCTGCCCCGTCGTGCTGCTGGTGCCGTCATACAAATACAAATTGCCTGCACCGTCGACGCTAACACTCAGCCCATTGCTATTGCCAAACTCAGCGTTCGCCGCCGGACATGCATCGCTGTATGCGCTCAACGATTCTTGCCCTGAGCTTCCGTTGCAAAAGCTGCCGGCCGGTACGTTGGCGGGTGCTTGCGAAACCAGCGTGCGTATAAATCCCGAGTTCATGTCGAAAAACAGCACGCGCGTTTTGTCGCCTATAAAGATGTTGCCCTGCGGGCTCACCGTCAGCTTGGTAGTTGAGGAGTCGAGCGCGGTCCGGCTGTTGCCGAGCGCCGGCGTCACAGAGACGCCCCCTGTAGTTCCACCGCCGACTAACGAGTACACAAAACCGGCTTGCGGGCTGGAAGGACTCATGCCCTCGTTGTTGGCTTCGATGGCATTCATCATTGCCGCGCCGGCTGCACCCGAGCCGTTGACAAAGAGGACGCGCAAGAGCCCATGGCCCGCGTCGCTAAAGATCATGTTGCCGGCTGCGTCCACTGCGACGCCCTGCGCATCGCTGCTGCTGGCAAACACCGTTGTCGCGGTAAACAGGCAACCGTCACCATCGCTATCGGCAGCGATTCCGCCGCCGGCACAAGACGCACCTTTGCTAGTTGCAGCCGTGCTGCCGCCTGCAACCGTGTACACATATCCCGCGGTAAGAAATTTGCTGGTGCCGTTGTACCATGACGAATTCTGTTCGAGCACGGCCCACAATGGATTGGTGACACCGTTGTACGTTTGCGGGCCAAGTACTACGCGCCATCGTTCGCTGGCAGTGTCGGCGTAGTAGACATTCCCGAACGCATCTGCCGAGACGCCCCGTGGCTGATCCACCTCCCCAAGTGAAGTAGTGCATGCCGAGGAACTGGCGCCGGCATTGACGAACGGCGATCCACTGAATTCCGCGGTGGGCAAGGTCAACGCAGGCGTGTTGTCCACTCCCGCACCGCTCACCCCGGTCGCTCCGCCAGAGTAGGCGCAGCCAGCGACCAGGCCTAGATTTCCTATGGGAATTTGAATAGGATTGGCGGCGGATGGCGCTCCGTTTCCGCACAACGGTGATTCGTTGCGACAGATGATGTGGACGAAGTGGTCGTTATATCCTGCCAGAAGAACGTTGCCATAGGGATCAATGCCAACGCCGCGTGCATCCGCGATTGGAGTGGTGGGTGTTCCGGTCGCGGCAACACAACCGTCGCCCGAAGAGTCTTGTTTCACGGAGCAGGCTGTGCCACCACCCGCTACAACGGTCATGATTCCGGAATTCGGATTGATGAGATGCAGTACCCCCTTGATGTCGTCATTCACCAACACATTGCCAAAGGGGTCTACAACCAGCCCACTGTATGCACCAACGCCAAAGATTCCATTGACCGCAAGGCAGCCGTCACCGAAAGCGTCGGTAGACACCACGCCAGCCGCCAGGTTCGGACACTGTGTTCCGGCCGTAGCTGCTATCGGCGACAATCCGCCAATTGTTGTCATGGTGTAAGGGAGAGCGACTGTCGCTTGCGCCATAGCGCTGGATGCGGTCGACACACACACTAAAGCTATAAGGGCAAATGTTACGCGTTGCATCGGCAGGACCTCCCAGGTACTCGTTCTGCTCATTTGTCCCGCCCTAGTCAGTGCCCAGATGCGGAACGAATCATGGTTGTTAGTTCGTGCCCCTACGGCCTGGCGAAGGGAGTTTCGCCGCTTGCGGGCACGAGCGAGTTGATAGACTTGCTGACGTCCGACTGCGGCAAGCCTTAGAAGCACGAAGCTGATCAAGCCGGTGACGCACTCCGTATACCGAAGTGGGAACGCGACCAGGTTTCCCGCTGCAGCTCGAAGAGATACCCGGCTTTCTGTTTGCATCCTTCGCATCCTGCCTAAAAAGGGCTTCTGTTCAGGCCTGCGGTTCATCGAGATTTCTGGGGGTGGCCGCCGCGCTGCGCACTAAGGGCTGCGAATGGACGCTCATGATGGGTAAGGAAATGGCGGCATCAACCTCGTGGAGCTTCGCGCTGCTTTCGTGTTGAGGTTGAGTCAGAAGTTGAGTGACTCGCGCTCGCTTCCATTGCTTTGGGAGTACACCACGTTTCGATGAAGTTATAAGTTCATAGGTGCATTTAGTTGTTCACTCCGGTACTCATAGTGAATCTCAGGACGCTACAGTTTCCCCGACGACTATCGCGGGATATCTTGTTCCGAACTCGGTATAACTGGGCCTTGCGGATGCGGATGGACGACGCATCGCACTCATCTGACCCTTGAGGGGATCAGACTTTAGACAATATGGCAACGTAGCCAAATGATCAGCGGAATAGTAGGCGCATAGGTTAGAAATCGTCAACAACTAAATTTCCATGGGGCAACGCCGGTTCTTACGTTCAAGCTAAGGCGAACGGGCTTTCGTTCATTTGTGCGGAAAACACTGCATTTCGATGGTCTAGGGACCGTTCGCTAGACTTACACGTTGCTTTGTAATTGTCCATCGGCACCGAATCGACCGCATTACTCAGGGCACGATCAAAATGCGATAAGCCGTGGATCCCGTCTAAGTTTAAGGATGGCAACGTCGCCATAACGGCTTGCCTTATGGTGATGTGACGATTCTCCGCATTGGAATGCCTCGGCCGAATTTCTATGTCCAACATAGAAGTCAGGTATCACCGCGCTTCGTCCAGGGTGGAAGGCGACGCGTTCGCCGACTGAAAGCGTCACGTCGCCGCGTCAGCCGCAGCTTCAAAGTCTGTGGCCTCGTGACCCATCACGATAGTAGGGATGCGCCGGCCCGTGGGTTCACTACGCCGTGGACGTTGCTGCCACAGGTCCCGCAGGTGGAGCCCCGAAGGAGAATCTCGTCGGCCGCCAGACCTGGAGTTGGGCAGGTCCGCACGGCGAAATGCCTATATGAGGAAAGAAGCAGCGCCCGTATTGAAAACCACGCCGAACCGGTATTCGAGGGACGGCTCGCACGGAAGTGGAATCTACAAATACACTAAAATAATGAAAGCCTTTACATGACCGGAGAGAGTATACCGGTTTAGCTTAAGTTTCCGTGAACCTATGAACATCAAAGCTGTTGCCAAGCGTGCCAAGGTCTCAACTGCCACGGTGTCGCGGACGATGAACGGATCGGCGAAGGTGAGCCCGGAGACAGCCGAGCGCGTGCGCCAGGCGATTGAGGCGCTCAACTTTTACCCGGATACGAATGCGCGCGCCCTGGGTTCTGGGCGAAGTCATCTATACGGGCTCATTATCTCCGATATTACAAACCCCTTCTTCCCCGAGCTGGTTAAGTCCTTTGAGGACATTGCCGTACTGCACGGGCAGGAAGTGCTGATCGCAAATACGAATTACGATCCGGAGCGAATGAAGATTTGTGTCCGCAGGATGTTGCAGCGCAAGGTGGATGGCGTTGCAATTATGACGTCGGAGATGGACGACCAACTGGTGAAGGACTTCAGTCGGCGGCAAATTCCGCTCGTGTTTCTGGATACAGGAACCCCGGCGCCAGGAATGAGCTGTGTGCGGATCGATTATTCGGCGGGCGTTGAAATGGCAATGGAGCACCTCATCAAGCTTGGCCATCACTGCATCGCATTTATCAGCGGACCAATGAGGCTGGCGTCCGCCCGGATGCGCTACAAAGCGTTTATGGAGAGCACGGCGCGCGACCACCTGGATGAAAATCCACGTCTGATAGAAGAGGGCAACCACCGCGTGGATGGCGGGCATAGTGCGATGCAGCGGATCCTGGCATCGGGAATACAACCAACCGGGGTGCTGGCGTCGAATGACCTTACAGCGATTGGTGCGATGGGCGCAATTGCGGACGCGGGTTTGCGCGTGCCGGAAGATATCTCCGTCGTGGGTTTTGACGATATCCAACTGAGCGCGTTTACGATGCCGCCGTTGACCACGGTGCGGTTGCCGCGCGCCGAGATTGCAAATGCCGCCTTCCATGCGCTGTTGAACGCAAAACAGACCGATGGTTCAGCACCGGTTCAGGGCGAAGAGCACATGGTTTTGCCGAATCTGGTAGCACGCAAGTCGACGGGCCCTGCTCCGAGGAAGTGACGGTTTCGCGGGCTGGCACCCTGCGGTCACCTGCAGCTAGCGATTGCCTCTAGAGTACAACCACCAAAGGAAATCTATGACGCGTATTTGCCCCCGAGTCCTGTGGACGGCCATGATCATGGGCCCCGTAATGTATTCGGTTACAACCAAGGCGCAGGGCGCCAGTGACATTCACTTTGATCCGATGACCAAGGTGTTTCGCATCGATGCCGGAGGCATGACCTATGCGTTCGGGATCAATAACGGCGACGAACTGCAACCGGTCTTCTGGGGCGCGCGAATAGGCGCAGGTGACAAACTTCCAGCAGCGGTAAAGATGCCGGAGGCGGCATCATTTGACTCCTCCTACACAACAACTCCCAACGAGTATGCTGGCTGGGGTGGCGGCTTGTATGTAGAGCCCGCGCTGAAGGTCACCTATCCGGATGGCAATCGCGACCTCATTCTGCATTACGTCTCTCACGAGATCAAAGGCGATCAGCTGACCGTATTGCTCAAAGACATTGATCGCGACCTGTATGTCGAGTTGCATTACACAGTGGACGATGCGACTGGAATCCTGGGACGGTCCGCCGTCGTGACCAACAAGACGAAGACGCTCGTGATGATTGAGGATGCGGCGGCCGCGGCCTGGAGCCTGCCGCGCGGAACAGATTACACGTTGCGCTATCTGACGGGACGATGGGCGGGTGAGTGGAACCTTCAGCAGCAACCAATCCGCCCGGGTGAAACCGTCCTCGAGAGTAAGCGGGGATCGACCGGACATCAGAACAATCCGTGGTTTGCCATTGAGCGCGGGCCACAAGCTGACGAAGACACCGGCGATGTTTGGTTCGGCGCGCTAGCGTGGAGCGGATCCTGGCGCATTACCGTGGAGCAAGACCAGTTGCAGCAGATTCGCGTGACAGGCGGATTCAATCCGTTTGATTTTGGCTACAAACTGATGCCTGGCGAGGAGCTTGCCACCCCGATATTTTACGGCGGCTATTCGCACCAGGGGATCGGTGGAGCGTCACGGCTGCTGCATCGCTTTGAGCTGACAAAGATCGTTCCACAGGCACCGAACCCGCGACCTCGGCCAATTATCTACAACTCCTGGGAGGCCACTGGATTCAAGGTAGACGAAGCTGGACAGGAGGCGCTCGCGGAGAAGGCTGCTTCGATCGGCGTGGAACGATTCATCATGGACGACGGCTGGTTCGGGGAGCGTAAGGACGATCATGCGGGACTCGGGGACTGGAATGTAAATCCTGAGAAATTTCCAAATGGGTTGAAGCCACTGATTGATAAGGTGCACTCCCTAGGCATGGACTTCGGCTTGTGGATGGAACCAGAGATGGTCAACCCGGACAGCGAGCTTTATCGAAAGCATCCAGACTGGGTGCTGAATTTTACGGGACGACCCCGCAGTGAACAGCGCAATCAGTTGGTGCTGAACCTGGCGCGAAAGGATGTACGCGATTATGTGTTCGGATTTCTGGATGACTTGCTCGGCCACAACCAGATCGCCTTCCTGAAGTGGGACTACAACCGCAACTGGTCAGAACCTGGCTGGCCGGCGGCCGCCCCCAATGAACAGAAAGAGGTGTATGTACAGTACGTACGAAATTTGTATGGGATCCTCCGCGAGCTGCGCGCGAAATACCCGAAGGTGGAGATTGAGTCCTGCTCGGGTGGCGGCGGACGCGTAGACCTTGGCATTCTCGGGCTCACCGATGAGGTATGGCCTTCCGACAACACAGACCCCTTTGACCGGCTCAGCATTCAGGATGGGTTTACGTACGCGTACACACCGGGAGTGATGATGGCGTGGGTGACCGACTCTCCGAGTTGGGCTAATGATCGTACAACGTCGCTCACGTACCGGTTCCTCTCCTCGATGCAGGGATCGCTTGGAGTGGGAGCCAACTTAAACCGCTGGACGCCGGAGGATTTCGGAATGGCGAAGGAATTAATTACTGCGTACAAGGGAGTCCGAGAGACGGTGCAGCACGGCTCTTTGTATCGGCTGGTTTCGCCGCAAGATCGCAGTGAACAGTCGGTGACTGAATCTGTTTCATTAGACAAGAAGCAGGCGGTGCTGTTCACATTCCTGCACTCCAGCACGATGGGCTATCCGTTCCCACGGTTGTTTCTGCGCGGGCTTGACCCGAAGTTGAACTATCGCGTGAGCTCCATTTCGGGTGCCATCGCAAAGAACACGCCGGCGATCGCGAGTGGAAGCTACTGGATGTCGCATGGAGTGGATGTCGAACTGCGGGGAGATTTCCAGGCCGCTGCATTCCGTTTTGATTCGACTGACTGATGGGCAGCGTTGGAGCCTTGAGAGCGAAGATAATGGGCGGCCGAGACTGCATCTCCGCTGCCCATTTCGCGAAGGTCTAGACAACTTCCAGCGGCGCGGGCGTCAGATGGAACTCGACGGTCTGCGTGCCCAGGCGCGGATGTTTCGCGGTGAGACGAACGGTGCCAGGGGCCTCTTTGGCTCTGATCCATATTGCGCCGGTACCACCGATGAGAGCGAAGGGGTTGTCGCCAATCAGTTCTGCGGGGCCCTCTAGTGTGAAGATGATTGGATCATTGGCGTAGGTGCGAACTGCATCGAACTGATCGGTGACGCGAAGGACGACACGCGTGGTATCGGCCCCATCAGCCACCAGGGAGTGATCATCTGGCAGCAGCGTGAATTTGCGATTGTCGCCAGCGCCCGAAAGGGACTTGGAGATCACCTGCTTACCGTTGATGAAGCCGTCGATGCGTAGATCTCCCCATGCGATGCCGAACTGGGTGCGATCGAGGGTAATCAGATCGAGGACAAACGGCGGATAGGTGAGGTGCGCGAACTCCTGGCCGTCCGGGTCCAGTTCTGCGATGAGCCTCCAGGGATTACTCTCGATGCTCTGCTCACGAAGATAAAACTTCAGATGATCGCAGTTGGAGCAAACGACGGCTTTGGTGAAATAGATGGATTCGTCGCTGCTTGCCCAGTGAAAGGCCGGCTCCAATACGATCTCTTCCGAAGGATGACATTGCGACTTATAGAAGCCAGCTGCCGGCTTGTTCTCGCGGAAGATGTCCGTGACGCCGTGGTAGCAGATGCGGTCCCCTGCGCCGAAGTTCGAGTGGGTGTTGTAGTCAAAGGCGCACCAGCCAATGCCTCCAGCGTATTGAGGATCGGAGGCGAGCTGATTGTGGATGCGGGCGTGGCGGAGTGTGTGCTCACGCTGCCGCTCGTCGTCATCGGTGGTCTTGGTGGGGAAGGTATGGCCGACGAACTCCGTATTGAGGTAGCGAGGATGGTTAGGCTTTCTCAACGGAAATCCAAAGTCGTTGATGGTGAAGACATCCTCAAGAAGTTCGGACTCCTCGAAGTTACGAATGCCTCCAGTCTGGCGAGTCGTATCGAGAGCATGCGCGAGCGCGTTGGTGCTCGTGTAAAAGTTATGATCGTCAGGCGACTCGTTGATGCGGACACCCCACAGGATAATCGATGGGTGATTCCAGTCGCGGCGAACCATGCGGCCTACATTGTCGATGGCGATCCGTTTCCAGGGCTCGGGGCCGATGTGCTGCCAACCCGGAATCTCCTCCAGGACCAGTAGACCGATCTCATCGCAGCGATCGAGGAAGTGACGGGACTGCGGATAATGAGACGTCCGAACGATGTTGCAGTGAAGGCCGGTGCGCAGGATGTCTGCATCCTTGCGTTGCACGCGGGCTGGCATTGCCTGGCCAACAAAGGGAAAGGTCTGGTGACGGTCGAGCCCGCGGAGCTTGAGAATCTTGCCATTGAGCGAGAAACCGTGATCGGTGAACGTCGCCTCTCGGAAACCCATGCGGCGTGAGTCCTCGTCCATCGCCTTGTCGCCGCTGAGCAGCCGGACGTGCACGGTATAAAGATTAGGATGTTCCAGCTCCCAAAGCTTGATGCCTTCGAGGTTAGTGAGGGTGATGGTGCGTCGCGCGGGGTCCGTAGTGGTCTGGGTGCTGGCGTAGACTGGCGCGGATGTCGTAGGGTCCAAGGATGCGTTTGGATCGGGACCGGCAGTCAATGTTGCGGGGCTCTGAGCCCGCGCGACGACGCGGTCTCCGTCACGGAGCTCAACTTCGAGGACAAGCCCATTGGCGGGTCTTCCTGCAAGAAACACATCCACGTCGAGTCCAGGATTTGCCGTGAGCACATCCTTTGGACGGACGAAGATATTGTCGATATAGGTTGGAGAGACGATGCGCAGGGAGACCTCGCGATAGATGCCTCCAAAGGTCAGGTAGTCGATCTCATGTCCGAAGGGCGGAATGTCGGCACGTTCGGTCGAGTCTACCTGGACCACAAGGACATTCTCAGCTTCCGGATGAAGGTGATCGGTGAGTTCGAACGAGAAGGGAGTGAACCCTCCCTTGTACTCCCCCAGAGGAACGCCATTGATCCAAACGGTGGAGGCGGTCATGACGCCTTCGAAGTCTACGAAGACACGCTTGCCCCGGGCTGCAGCGGGACAGCGGAAGCGGCGCCGATAGGTAGAGACGAACTCGTAATCTTTGTCATTGAAGTTATGCCAGGGAAGGCTGACATTGGTATGGGGAATCACGACCGGCTGAAAAGCAGTGTCGTTGAACGCGGGCAGGTGCGCCCCTTCAACCTTGGACGGATGGTAGCGCCAATTGCGATTGATCGGCAGAACCGTGCGGGTTTCACTTCCCTGCTCCGCAGCGAATACCGCAGTGCCTGGGAGAGCGGAAGCGGCGAGGACCGTGCCGGTTGCCTTGATGAATTCGCGTCTTAACATGATGTTCTCCCAAATCAATGATTTTCTATTCACCTACTAGTGGTTGATTGATTCTCTTCGATGATGACCAGGTCCCACGGAGCAAGCTCAATCCGCTGTGAAGTGGCAATGGATTGGGCGGTAAGGAGATCCTTACCAACGGGCTGATCGTAGGTGAAGCTCTGTGACTCGCTCGAGTAATTCAGAAAGTAATGCAAAACCTTGCCGTAGCCATTCACACCACTCTTCTCAATGAGGTGTGGTGGCAGAGGGGATGGCATAGGAACGCGGGCTTCCTTAAGCACGTCGCGAACAACGTCCTGTTGCAACGCGTCCGACAGATAGGTGCCCTCGTAAGTCAGAGTTCCCGTGCCGAACTGGTTGCGCGTGATGGCGGGCCACCGTCCGAAGAAGGGGTGGTCGTAGTACGCGATGGCCTTGGCGCGTTCCAGCTGCAGGAACTCTGCCCAGTACATGACCTTATTTTGATCGCCGGCCTTGAATGGATCGTCCCTGAGTTCGAGAGGTTTCTCAAGATTGGAGAATTCCTGGTAGCTGATTCCCGCGACATCGCGAAGCGGACCAGGGGCGCGCACCCAACGCACTGCGGAGTTCTCGTTAGCGAATCCGCTCTTAAAGCACATCAGGACGTGGCCGCCGCCCTTTACATAGTCCGATATTTTCTGCAGCAGCGCATCACTGGCGATGTACAGCGGCGGAATCACGATGAGTTTGTACCTGGAGAAATCGGCGTCCTCGGGAAAAATGAAGTCGGTGCCAACGTTGTTGTTATAGAGCGCGCGATGGAGTTGGTCGACGACCGATTTGTAGTCCGCAATCGGCGCACCCATCTGCCATTGCCGCGCGGATGCGAGAGCAAAGGGCATGAAGTCCAGAGCGTTCGCAGAATCCACGCTGTAGAGGATCGCAACGTCGTTGTGAATCTTGAGATTGACGAGGTGGGGCCCAATCTTCTCCAGTTCGTGTGCCGTCCGCGATACCTCCGCATAGGCGCGATTGGGCTCCAGGTCATGCGAAAGAACACCCTTCCAATAGGTTTCCTGCCCGGAGGGAATCGACGACCAGTGCCAATATTCAACCATGTTGGCGCCGCTGGAAAGATGGGTGTAGACGTCGAGACGAAGCTGGCCGTCGTAGGGCGGGTATTGATAGGCAGAAGACCAGTCGGTGGTCTGGGCGTTCGTCTCCGTTACCAGGAAATTGGTGTGTTTGAGCGAACGAGTGTAGTCGCCCTGCTCGGCCTGCGACTGCCCGTCCATGTGGTCCTGGGTCCCGTGGTATGGATTGTTGGAAGCAATATCCAGGACCTTTGCGACCTCGTATTCGTTGACGTCGCGGCGCATGGAGCCGCCGAAGTCCTGCGTCACGAATTGATCGGGCCGACGGTATTCGCGGACGAGTGCGGCCTGCCAGGCAAGAAAGTTAGTGACGCGCATTTGCTCCCAACGCGACCACTCCAATTTGTATCCGGTGCTGATGGTGCTATCGCGGGTGGGCATGTTCTCCCAGCGATTCACGTCTTGTCCCCAATAGTTCAAGCCCCAGGCTTTATTCAGAGCGTCGGTCGTGCCAAACTTTTGCTTCAGGTGATCGACGAAGCCAGTAAACACATCCTGATTCGAGGCCCCGTAGGAAGAGGTTTCGTTATCGATCTGCCATCCGATGACGTTGGGGTTATTGCGATAATGTTCCACCAGGTGACGAATGAGCCGTTGCGCATAGGCGCGGTAGGTGGGATTGTCTGTATCCATATTCTGGCGCATACCGTAGAACGTCGGCGCGCCGCCCAGTGGACGGGCGAGGACCTCAGGATGGGCGTGATACATCCACGTGGGAATCGAGTACGTCGGCGTGCCCATGATGACCCTGATGCCAGCCTTACCCATTGCATCCACAACGCGATCCATCCACGCGTATTGGAAGTTTCCGTCCTCGGGTTCCCAGAGGCTCCACGTGGATTCGCCCATGCGGACAACCGTGATGTCCGCGGCCTTCATCAGCGCAACGTCTTTGTCGAGGCGCTCGTAGGGGTTGTATTCGTTGTAATACGCTGCGCCGTACAGAACGTTGGCCATGCTGCCGGGTGCGGACGACGAGGCATCCGCCGACGCCTGCTGCGCGACGGCCACAGGAGTGAGACACCCGAAGGCGGCAGCCATGATGCCGGAGATGCGAAAGAGGAGGTTCATTAGCTTGGAATCCATGTTGGGCTATCGTTCACGGAACAAAAGGCTTCGCGCCTTCGACGTAAAGCGGAAGCGTGTGAAGCTGAATACGCACGACGCTGGTGTTGCCACCGCGAAACTGCAGGCCACGGTCCGTTTGATCGCCGTTCCAGATACGCGTGGGCTGCCAGGCACCGTTGACATAGTTCCCTTCTTCGGCGCGCAGAATTTCTACCTGTTGGCTCACCGGTTTGCCGTCTGCAGCGGGGGCGGCCTCGAAACTGACACTGGCGTCAAATCCAGTGACCAGGAAATCAAGCGGACCCAACTGCGCTACCATCACGCGGCCGCTTTCGTCGGCGGTGCCCGGCGGCATCTCTCCATCATGCTGAGGAAAGCCGAAAGAGACGACGGCATCAGCGCCGGGAAAATGGATCCGTTCCTGCGAGATGCCTTTTCTCTCAACAACGGTCTGCAGTTTTCCTTCAAAGTTGAGTCGAGCAACTTCGCTTTCCATGGGTCCGATGAGCGCGAAATTCTCGGAAAGGTAAGTTGGGATCTTGTCATCGGTGATGGTCCAGTTGGTGTAGTCGACGCCAAAGGGCGAGAAACCGATCGCTCCATGACCGAGCGCATAAAAGAAGTTGGACCCGAAGTCTTTGTTGAGCATCGTCTCTGGGAGGAAGAGAGCGTTATCGGGACGGGCATAGTCTGCGATCACCTGCCTGTAGAAGACATGATCCTCGGAGTAGAAGTCGGGAGCGAGAATATCGATGGCAGGTGCGGCGGCCTTCCAGATTGCGATGTTGCCTTGCTGAGGACCGCCGCTCGGATACTCCTGTCCGGGGCTCGCGTGATTACGATTCTCGAGGGCGTGGACGGGATACGTTAGCCAAACGTTGCAGTACATCGGCAACCGGTACTCAGCCTTGCCGGCTGCGGCCACCTGGTTGATGTAGCTCGCTGTAGAGTAGGCGGCGAAGCGCTCGTCAGCGTCAGCGCCGAAGACCTGGGACCAGGTGCCGGCGGTGGTGTGAAGTGCGGCAGTGAGCGACGCAGGGACCTCCCCGGCGAAGAGCCGATTCGCCGCAGCAGAATAGTCGCGCACGGATCCGATGGAGCCCGATTCATTTTCAACCTGGATCATGATGACCGTATGCTGAGCTCCGTCGATCACCTTCAGATGGCGCATCAGGGCGACGAAGGCGGATTTGTCCGCGTCGAGATTAGTGGTCGAGTTGGGAGAAAGAACATCGAGGACCTTTCCGTAAGAACGAACTTGCCGCGCATATTTCTTGGGATCGGTCTTGATCCACTCGGGAACGTAGTGGGCCTGGCCGTTCTTCCAGGTGCCAAACCATAGCAGTACGAGGCGTAAATGATGTTCGCGCGCTCCATTCACCAGAAGGTCCACGGTGGAGAAGTCGAAGCTGCCCGGCTTTGGTTCCATCTGCTCCCAATACACCGGGGCCTCAACGGTGTTAACGTGGAGATCTTCCAGGGCTGCCCAGGCCTTTGGAAGTGTGGCCGGCCATGAGCTTGAGTTATTGATCTGGGCGCCAAGGATAAGAAACGGCTCTCCGTCGACCACCATGGCAAAATGGCCGTCACGCGATTCAAGATGAGGAGTCTCCTGAGCTCTCACTAGTGGCGGACCTGCGCTAAGTAGATAAAGGAAGAATGCGAAGACCGTCGTTAATCTCAATATGGCTCCATTGCACGCAGCATTCCAGGTTCGCCTTGTATGCGCGCGCATTTCCTCGGCTATAAAACTTCACGAAGTCACTGATCCCTGCTTGACAGCAGTACCTACTAAACGACAAAATCACGGTGATGTAAAGGGTTACATAAAGAATTTTTCCGGGTAGCGATCCAATCCGTGTCGAATGAGCGAAAGATGCACGGCGGACACAGAAAGAATTCTCGACATGAGCGTAATTCTCGCGTTGGATCAGGGCACAAGCAGTTCGCGCGCTGTGATCGTAGACCGCGAAAGCAGCGTCCTCGCAGTGGCACAGCGTGAACTTCCCCAAATCTATCCGCAGCCCGGATGGGTGGAGCAGGATCCTGAGGCAATCTGGTCGTCGCAGCTCGCTGCCATACGAGCCGTGATGGAACAGGCCCAGCTGACCGCCCAGGATATTGCGGCGGTAGGCATCACGAACCAGCGAGAGACCACGGTAGTGTGGGATCGGGCGAGTGGGCAACCGATCTTCAACGCGCTGGTGTGGCAAGATCGGCGCGGCGCGCCCCTGTGTGACCTGCTCAAGACGCAGGGGCACGAACCGCTGGTGCAACAGAAGACAGGCCTGGTCTTCGATGCCTACTTTTCGGCCAGCAAAATTCGTTGGCTGCTGGATAACGTGGAGGGTGCGCGCGCGAAAGCTGAATCGGGGCAGCTCCTTTTCGGTACGGTGGACGCATGGCTCATTTGGAAACTCACGGGCGGCAAGCGTCACGTGACCGATGTGACCAATGCCTCGCGCACCCTGCTGTTCAATATTCATACGTTGGACTGGGACGATGAGCTGCTTGCGATCTTTGATATTCCGCGGAACATGATGCCCGAGGTGGTCGCGTCGAGCGGCGAGGGTGCCAGGTGTGCAACGCTCGGCGCACTTCTACCAGGAGTTCCCATCTGCGGCATCGCGGGCGACCAGCAGGCCGCGCTATTTGGCCAGATGTGTCTGCGACCAGGCATGGTGAAGAACACTTACGGCACCGGATGCTTCATGCTCATGCAGACTGGCGAATCGCCGGTCACATCGCGCAACCGTCTGTTGACCACCATCGCATGGCAGATCGGCGGCCGTGTGGAGTATGCGCTGGAAGGCAGCGTCTTCATCGGCGGGGCCGCTGTCCAGTGGTTGCGCGATGGGCTGGGCATCCTTGGTTCTTCGGCAGAGGTAGAAGCGCTGGCGGGTTCGGTGCCAGATAACGGGGGCGTCTACTTCGTGCCTGCGCTCTCCGGTATGGGGGCTCCCTACTGGGACGCCAATGCGCGAGGGCTGATGATTGGCCTCACGCGAGGGACGATGCGGGCTCACATTGCGCGCGCCACCCTGGAGGGCATCGCATTGCAGGTTACGGACATTCTGACCGCCATGCAGGCCGACTCACAGATTGCGATTCACGAACTGCGCGTGGACGGTGGCGCCTCCGGCAACAATCTGTTGATGCAGATACAGGCCGACCTGCTGGGCGTGCCCGTGGTCCGCTCGAGCATCCCCGAATCCACCGTAATGGGAGCGGCTTTTCTCGCGGGACTCGGCTGCGGATATTGGAAAACCCTTGGGGAGTTGGAGTCGAGGTGGACCAGGGGCGCGAGCTTCCTGCCAGCGATCAACCAGGCAGAGCGGGAGGCGCAACTGACGCGATGGAAGGAAGCGGTCAGGCGCTCGCTCGACTGGTGCCAGGACGAACCTGCATGAATCGCGACGTCTCGCTGCGCAGGGCGATGACCGAAGCGGGGGCTTGGGACGTCGTCGTCATTGGCGGTGGGGCAACGGGCCTGGGAGCGGCCGTGGACGCGGCCTCGCGTGGCTATCGAACGATGTTGGTCGAGCAGTTCGACTTCGCGAAGGCAACCTCCAGCCGTAGCACAAAGCTGGCTCATGGAGGAGTTCGCTACCTACAGCAGGGCAATCTTTCCTTGGTGCTGGAAGCTCTCAAGGAGCGCGGCCGGATGCTTCGCAATGCGCCCCACCTGGTGAGGCGACAGTCGTTTGTGATCCCTGCCTATTCCAGGTGGGAGATTCCGTTTTATGGCGTAGGCCTGAAGGCGTATGACGCGCTTTCTGGTAAGTCAAGCTTTGGCCCATCCCGAATGCTGGGGGCCCATGCGGTCCGAGAAATGCTGCCGACAGTCGTATCAAACTGCCTGGCAGGCGGCGTGGAGTACTTCGATGGTCAGTTCGACGATGCTCGATACAGCCTCGCGTTGGCACAAACGCTGGAGTCGCTTGGCGGCGTCGCAGTCAATTACGCGAAGATGGTTCAGCTGCTCAAGATAAACAATACCGTGTCGGGAGTCGTAATCCGTGATCAGGAAACCAGTTCGGAATTTGAGGTACAAGCGCGGGTAGTGATCAATGCTACCGGGGTCTTCACGGACGACGTGCGTTTACTGGATGAGCCTCACGCACCACCGATGCTCACTGTTAGCCAGGGATCCCACTTGGTCCTGCCAAAGTCTTTCCTTCCAGGAGCACATGCGCTCATGGTTCCAAAAACTGAGGACGGACGTGTGCTCTTTGCGATTCCCTGGCATGGTGCTGTGGTCGTGGGAACGACGGACCAGCCAGTCTCGGGAGCATCGCTCGAGCCCCGCGCGATGGAGGTGGAGACCGCATTTCTTAGCCACCATATTGAGCTCTATTTCGGGCGCAAACTCAAGGATGACGAAGTACTCAGTATGTGGTCGGGCTTGAGACCACTAGTGCGCAAGCAGGGCGCGCACAGCACCGCGGCTTTATCGCGCGAGCATACCGTCCTGGTATCGGCATCGCGGTTGGTATCGGTCACCGGCGGTAAGTGGACGACGTACCGGCGTATGGGTGAGGATGCGGTCAACATTGCAGCGAAGGTTGCGCGCCTTCCCGAAGCGCCATCCAGAACGCAGGAGTTGAGGTTGTTTGGATGGAACGCAGATGCACCGCCACCGTCTAGTCCTGAACCTGAGCGCTCGGTGTATGGCAGCGAGCAAGGCGCGATCGATGCGCTTGCAGTGGATTCGCCCGAGCTGGCGGCCTTGTTGCACCCCCGACTTCCCTACCGGTTTGTTGACGTGGTCTGGGCTGCGCGGCACGAGATGGCACGAAGCGTTGAGGATGTGCTCGCTCGCCGTACTCGCGCATTGTTTTTGGATGCTCGAGCTGCGATCGACGCAGCGCCGCGGGTTGCCGCGTGTATGGCCAGTGAGATGAAGCGCAATGAGACCTGGCAGCGGGAACAGACCGAAGCGTTCCTCACGACGGCCGCGGGCTACGTATACCGTAGCTGATCCCGACGATAGCTCTCATGCGGTCTTTCGATTCAGCTCGTAGCGAGCGAAAGCAGCGCTGTCAGGTCCAGCGCAGAGTCTGAAGAGACCCCTCTCGGCAACGAGGGAGCGACAACCAGGGCCTGTCTTTGCCCTTCGAACCACACTAGAAACGAAGAATGCTCCGCCCCCGCCAGCCGCTGTTGATTGACCCAGTGATAATAGGAGCCCATATCTGCATCGACAAGTGAGCCGAGCGGGTCCAGTTGAGGGTTGGAGTCGGGTGTGGTGAGCAGCTCGTTCATGGGCTTCTGACGCTGTCGCGGCGCGAAGCGTACGAGCAACGTGAGCGGCTGCGCACGCCGCAGCGATTCGCGGGCCGTCCATTGAGCGAATGTCGTGCTGAAGATCTGAGTGCCCGAACCCTCGGTGAACAGCCTCACCTGAAAACGGTCGAGCACCGGGTCACCATCCTTATCCATACCCAGGTCGGCCGGCAAGAGTCGCGCCAGGTTCGTACGCAATTCTTCGGGTCCCATGCCCGGACGTCCAATCTGGTCTTGCATGAACTTAAGCAAGTTTGCGCGGGTGGGCTCAAGCGCGCCATACGATACGGCGGTCAATGCGGTTGTTGGCCTCGCAGCTTGACCACCATCCACATACCAGTGGCCATAGGGGACAGGGTACCTTCTCGCGCGCTCTTCGACCGCAGTCAGTAACTGCTCCAATCCGTTGTCTGGTTTCACCTGGTCGAAGTACGTTCCGTGCGGCCGCAAATTGCGGAAGAGCTGCGAGTCGTAGGATGCGACGCCTTGCCCTATAACTGCGATGCCAAGCCGCCGCACCGGTAGCTTGTCTACCCCCATCACAGCCTGGAGCCGATCTCCGTATGCGGTCGCTGCGGCGCTGAATGCATCCATTTGATGCGTCGTCCACATGTGGGCGGATTCCTGCTCGAGAAAGAGGGCGGGTCGGTTTACCCAGTCCAGGCGTTCGAGTTTGGGCGAAAGAGAAATCTGAAAGAAGCCGTGAAACCACTCTCCAAGTTGGGCGGCGGACAACGAGTTGAGGATTGCTAGCTCCTTATCGATGGACAATCGCTCAGCCGGAAATTTGTAGTCGTACTCAATGAGCTGCCGCAGCAGGCCAGGGAGAAAGCTTATGGGAAGCTGACGGAACAGCTCGACATGCGCAACCGCCCGCCTCTTCGCCTCTGACGGATAGGCCTTGAACTGATCGGCTTGGAGCTCTCGTGGCAGCATAGATTTACAGCAATTCTTTGATCGGTCTACCTTGCGCTTGCGTGGCGGAGAATCCCATCATGGCTCCGATACTCGGAACGAGGTCGATGGATTGTACGGGGCTGTCGTAGACGACGCCATGCCGAACCCCTTCGCCCAGCGCCATCATCCAGGTTGTTCGCGATCCCGGATCACCCGTGCGGTGATGCTGGAATCCATTTCCCCCCGCGTCCTGATCGGCATCGCGTCCGAAATCAGGCAGGATGAGCATTGTCGTGTTGCCTGCGTATTCCGGGTCGTCCTGCACGGCCTTCCAGAGTTCCGCGCATAGACGGTCGGTGCGTCGGATCGCATCCACGTAAAGCGAAAACGCTCCGGAGTGGGCCACGTCGATGTCGTGCATCGTGATCCAAAGTAGACTAGGCGACTCGCGACGCATCAGCCGCTTCGCAATGAACACGGAGAGTTCGTCCGGGCTGGAAAGCGTCTTGGCATTCGTCATGAAATCATCGACAGAAAGCTTGAGGATGGTCTCCAATTGCTGTAGTTCAAACTCGCCACCCTGTACTTGCGGAGCATAGAAAGGAGTCTCGTAGTTGTCGTGCAACAGATGACCGTAGTCAACGTTTGAACCCGTCGCCGCGGCGCTGAGAAGATGCTTGGGCAGGATGACCTGCGCGCCGAATCCCGGGCCGTAGGATCGGGATTCGCTCTCGCCGAGGCGGTTGAAGCCATTGCTCGGCGCCACGACCCATGCATCCGACACCGGACGCCGCAAATCCTTCCGGAAGTATTCGAAGATGGTCGGATGTTCAGGGGGCACCGCGGAGAAATTATTGAGCGTCTCGTAAACTCCGGTGGCTAAGCTGGCGGTTGCGACATAGTGACCCAGAATTCCTTGGTTCGTCACGCGCGTGAAGAAGCTCGATTGCGGTGCCAACTCGCCCAACATATGCGGAATGTTAGCCTGCCCGTCAGGTGCAAATGTCTCCTGATCTCGGGCTCCGCCGCCAAAAGTGATGACGATGATCTTCCGCTTCTTCACCGCAGTCGCAGCATGTACGAAGGGACTTGCACCCAGCAGGCTCGTGCCTGCAACTAGTCCTGCTGCATCGCGGAGAAAGTCGCGGCGAGTGCGCGCCAGACGCGATGCGACCTCGCGTGGAGCTGGCACTCCCATCTTAGGATTCGCTGCGAATGTTCCGCGCGGTGACCGTTGGCCCATCACATCTCCCTGCTAAACGCTCTTCTGATCTAAACGTCCTGCTCTGCAAACAACGCGAGTCGATGTTCAGGGTTTTGTTGAACCCTCGGATTTTGAGGAATAAATAAACTGTTGCACCTCTGCCCTCTCCTTATCCACATCAGCCAGATGCTGCGCTCTAAGCTTCTGATATACCGCGAACTCATCCTGGGCACGGTCCTTCTGCCCAAGGTGGACGTAGTCGACGCCGAGACGGTAGTGGGCATCGGGGAGATCAGGATTCAGACTCAAGGCGCTTGTATATTCTGGAATCGACTCGGCGTAAAGGTGTTCGCCAGAGTATAGGTTTCCAAGCTGGAGATGGGCCTCAGCAATCGAACCATTGAGCGCGATTGATTTCTTGAGCAGCGCTTCGACAGTCTTGGCATCGAAACCCGCTCCGTCTGCCTGCTTTCCTTTCCATAAACTCATTGCGTAATAGTACTGCGCGAACGCATTGTCGGGCTGCAGTTCAGCGTAGCGCTGAAACCGCTGAATCACTTCGTTCGCCTGACTGGGTGAACTCTCGTAGGCCCGGGAGAGAAAGAGATAGCATCGCGGATCGGATGGATCGAGATCTGCTGCCTTGAGAAGAGCGTTGATCGCATCCTCATATAGGCCGCGCGCGTAGAGCGCCATGCCCAGCCCAATCATTAGGCGGGGAGATCTTGGATAGCGTTCGGAGGCCGCACGGAATACGTCAATCGCCGGTTCGTAGGTCCGATGCAGAAGAAGCTCGCTTCCCCAGTCGAAGAGGTTATCGTCGGTGGGATCCATATGTGCCGCAATCTCATACTCATTGGCCGCCGCCACAAACTTGCCATCCCTCTCTTCCACCTCCGCGAGCAGGTTGTGCAGCTCTCCCGTGTTCTTAAGCTGCAGCAGGCTTTGGATCGTCTGGCGAGCCCGTTCGAGTTCACCGGTAAGCAGTTCTGCCGTCGCGAGGTCGTAGCCATTGTCGTAGGCGGTCGGATCGATGCGTTGCGCCTCCTCCAGCAGCGGGCGCGCCTCCGCAATCTTTCCGGCCTGCACGTATAGTTCGCCGAGATCGTGGTTGGCGCTGTAGTCACGCGGAGCAAGCAGCAGCGCTTTACGAAACTCCTCCTCGGCAAGCTGGGTGCGGCCAAGACGAGAGAGGCTGGCGCCGAGATTGATCCTCGCCGCCGCTGACTTTGGCTCAATCCGCACGGCTGCCTGCAAATGATCAATGGCCTTGGTTTCCTCGGACATGGCCGAATACACCACACCAAGCAACTCCTGGGCTTCAAAGTTATTGGGAACCTGCGGAACGAGTGTCTCGAGCTGGGCTGCAGCCTCAGCATACTGGCCGGCGTTGTAACTGGCCACCGCGGCCTGGAATTGGCGGTTCTGCTTCTGCTGTCGGCTCTCCTGCGCTGCAGTCAGTGTCGCCCACACCACCAGCGAACAAACCACCATGAGTTGGTACGTGGCCTTCCTGCTCAACATCCGGCTCCGTGACCCCCAGTCCGCACTATGCGTTCCCTAAAAAGATAAACCCCGGAAGGGCACCTTGGCGCAGTGCCTTTCCGGGGTTCATCCTTTTCCCTAGAAGTAAAGCTTCAGAGCAAACTGAATCTGACGTGGATCATAGGGAGCATCACGCGTCGAGCCGATCTCTCCGAAGTTGGCGTTGGTAAAGTTGCCGGAGTTCGAGACCGCCACAACGCCGTTACCGCCGAAGTTCGGAGCGTTGAAGTTCGGGTGGTTGAAGATGTTGAAGAACTCCGTTCGGAACTGCAGAGAGAAACGATCGGTGATCTGGAAGCCTTTGAACAGCGAGAAGTCCAGGCGATGGAAGCCAGGGCCGCTCGTTGTGTCCGGCGAGCCTCCCAGAACGCCACTGCCAGACAATGGAATGCAACCAACTGGATTGTCCGGAACGGGTCCGTTCGGCCCCAAGATGCAGGGCTGCTGGAAAGCCTTGGCGTTGCCAAACCAGTTCGGCTGGTTTTGACTATCAATATAGATACCCAGCTTCTGGCTCTGACCCGCCACACGGACGTCATCGCAGTTCGTTCCTGCGGTTGTTGAGGTTGGGCATGACAACGTGATCGGTTGCCCACCCTGCAGAGTAGCAATCCAGTTGATCGACCAGCCGCCAACAACAGCGTTCATCCCTTTCGAAATGGAACTGGCGTATTTCTTGCCCTTCCCGAATGGTAGGTCATAGTTGCCACTGAAGTGGACGACCTGACGGATGTCAAAGTCCGCCCGAGCCCAATCGAACATGGGACCAAGACCGGGCACAGCAGGCGCTCTGTATCCACCTACACTTCCACCGTTAAGAAGATCACCCGCATCGGAGAGCGTCTTGGAGTAAGTGTAGGCAAACAGGAAGCTAAGGCCATTGGAGAACTGCTGTTCAATCTTGGTTTGCAGACCGTTGTAATCACTGTTGCCAATGGTCGACTGATAGCTGGAGTTAGACGAGAAATCCGGGAACGGTATCGTGCCCCCGGCGCCAGGGCTGGATTCGTTGGTGGTGCTGGTGCCTTGCGGGAGAAGTGCAGTGACATTATTCTGTCCGACTCCTGCTTGCAGGTTTTTGCCCTCCGTAAAGACATACGCTACTTGTACCGATAGCGAATGCGTAATGGAGTACTGGAAGGTTAGGTTCGCACTCAGCGTGCGTGGAGTGATGAACTTGAACTGCAGACCCTCCAACCCAAGGCCTTGGGCGTTCACGTCAATCGGGGTGAATTGGACGCAGGATAGACCTGCCCCAATCGTTGCGGTATCCCCTGGACCAGCCGTCGGACATCCTGCCCACGGGGTGTTGTAGCTGATAGGAGACACAGATTGTTGTCCCGGGTTAGTTCCGGAAGTCTGCGGGGTGTAAGTGAAGTTGAAGACGAAGGGATAGTTTTCGCCGATGTTCGGACCGTATCCCTGGTTCTCAAACGCGTTGTAGAAGATGCCAAATCCGCCTCGAGTTACTAATTTTGGTGTGATCTGGTATGCAAAACCAACACGAGGAGCAAAGTTTGTCTTTTGTGTCTGCACCAATCCCTGCCCGTACTTGTTGGTGGATTCCAGAGTGATTCCATCCTTGGCCAACAGCGTTGTGAAGCTGGTGGACAGCGAGCGGTCGTCTTTTCCGGTGGCCGGGATCAAGTAAGTTGGCGTGCCATTGGGCGGACCACTCTGGACAAAGTTTGCCTGGCCGCCGTTGGTCTCGTTGATGGGGCTGAAGTAATCCCAACGCAGCCCTAGATTGAGGGTCAATTTGGGATTGACTTTCCAATCATCCTGGAAGTAGAACGCGAGGTATTGCCGGGAATCGTAGGTCTTGTTGACGTTTGACGCGTTGATGGAGTCGGAACCGCCCGAGTAGCTCAGTCCATTCGCGACAGTCGTCGCCTCGGGGGTGAGCAGGAATTGGGCGCGACCGGTGCCGCCATTGTTAAGTTGGGGGATATCGGTGTAGGTACCGTTGTAGTCGAAGTTGCCGCGAGAGTAGGCCGGCTGCAGCGTCGAAAATTTTACGTGCTGAGATTCTACGCCCGCCTTGAAGCTGTGGCTCCTCCAAACCTTGGTGAAGTCGTCCATGACTTGCAAGGTCTGACTGATTTCATCCGACGGGAGGAAGGCGTTGCTTCCGAGCGTTGACAGACCACCGATGGCGATGGAGGGAAGTCCACCATTCTCAGAGAACTGCGGAATACCCTGGATGCCATACTGTGCTGGAATCCCATTCTGATCACCCACCGGACCGAAGCGAGTCGTATGAAGGTGATTGAATCCGACATGCAGCACGTTGACAGTTTGTGGGGTAAAGACGTGCGTGTAGCCCGCCACGGACTGATTCGAATGAGCGGTCTGAATCCCCTGCTGGAATCCGCCGCCATCTGCAATGCCGCCGAAGATGCCAGGGATGTACTGGGGATCATCCACGTAGCTGAAGCGTCCGAAGATCTGATCCTTCTCCGAGGGGTTGAAATCACCGCGAACGTCAAAGGCATTCCGGTGCTCGTAAAGAGAGGGGCTGGTCGTATAGTTCGACGAGACCGCTGAAGTGTTCGTTGGCGCAGGGTAGAGGCTTAGCAATTTCAGTGCAACGGGATCCAGACGATTCGTTGGCAGTTGATTCAAGCCGCAGCCTGCAAGCGTGAAATTCGTGGTGTTCGCCGGACAGGTTCCGAACGGGTCACGGACATAGCCCGTGGCAGTAGCTACGATGCCCGAGGTGGGATCCGCCTGACCTGCAGTTACGAAGCGAGTTGTGGCGGGATCGACGACGGTACCCAGGGGAATCTTCCGACCTAGATTGTCAACCTGGGGAGCAGCGCTCGATTGGGAGGAAATGAGGTCGGCGAGATTGGTGAAGCCACTGGCAACTTCAGACTCCGTGGGGACCGTACCGGTCAATACCGTACCCTGCACACGCCGCAAGCCTTCATAATCACCGAAGAAAAAGGCCTTGTTCCTCCAGATGGGGCCTCCGATGGATCCGCCGAACTGATTCTGACGCAGCGCACCCTTCTTGATTCCGCCATGGTTCTCGAACCAGTCTGCGGCATCGAGCTTATCGTTGCGGAAGAACTCCCAGACCGTTCCGTGAATGTGATTGGTACCGGACTTGATGGTTGCATTCATGACCGCGCCAGCGGAGCGTCCGAGTTCCGCGCTGAAGTCGGCGGTCTGCACCTTGAATTCAGACAGCGCGTCGATGGGTGGAACAACGATGTAGTTGGTTCCATTTAGAAAGTCGACAGCGTTGGAGTTGTTGTCGATTCCGTCGATAAGGTAGTTATTCTGGGCGGGTCGCAGACCGTTCGCGGTAAAGGCGCCAGACGCGGCGTTGCCGCGGGTGTCAGCTTGCGGCGTCCCCGTACCCGCACCGAGTTGGGCGAGGAAAGTAAAGTTGCGGCCGTTTAGCGGGAGATCGTTGAGGGTCTTTTCCGTGACGACCTGGCCCACAGAGGCATCAGCAGTTTGCAGAAGCGGAGGGGCCGTGGTGACTTCGACGGTCTCCGTCGCGGCACCAAGTTTCAGCTGGACATTGACCGTAAGATTTTGCGCGACGTTGACCGTCACATTCTGCTGCGTCGTCTTCGCAAAGCCCGGCGCGCTGACGGAGATGGTGTAGTGGCCGATCCTGACCGGCGAGAACGTGTACGACCCCTTGCTATCCGTCGTACCTTTGATAGTCAGCCCTACGTCTGTGTTCAACAGAGTCACGGAGGCATTCGGTACGGAGGCGCCCGTTGTGTCTGTGACCGTTCCCGTAATCGAACCTTCATCCACCTGAGCAATTGCACGTTGGGTGGAGACCAGCAGTAGGCAGGAGCACGCGACCGCTATGGAGCCAAATCTCTTAATCCAACCGAGGGTATTGCGTTCAAAACCCATCCGAGTATCCTCCGAATAATTCCGCTACCGCTTCTACTGTGGTTTCCTTGTTCACCGAGTCTTTTTTGAGAACCAGGTTGCAAGTCGACTCTTGTGTAAACGCTTACAACTTTTCGGTCCGAAACGTTAGCCCAACCGCGCGAGGCGTGTCAATCGAAGGCTTGGTTTTGATTCAACCAGACGGTTGGGGCCTCATTCCCAACCATCATCTCCATGCTGACAATTCCGTTGCACTCAGACTCCTCGCCTGCGGAGCAAAGAATTTCAGGTAAATGTAACCGGTTGCAATTATGTCGAAGAGAAGGTAGTGCAACCGTTCAATGAATGTCAATCAAAAGTTTGAGATCTTTCTATACCTACCCAAACTTGGCCCCGGTTCCGGCGGCGGGAGGGTCGCGGCCGCCGTCAGTTCGGTTGGAACGAGTGATATCCTGCGGACGCCTTGCCAGAAATACCGGCCCTTTGAGAATCATGTCCGATCGCAACAACCAGATCCCGAAACTTTCCAGGCGAGCTCTGCTCAAGAGCGCCGGGTTTGCGCCCCTGCTCTTTCGCCCGGCGCCATTCTGGGGCGCCTCTATCTTCGCAACCCCTCCGCCGGCCTCCTTCGAGCGCACCCCTTCCTTCCCCTATACGGACATTCGTTTCAAGCCGCACTATCCGACTCCCTCCCCCCTGGCGAACATACTCCGCTTGGTTCCCCCGGGCTCCGATCAATACGTTACGGAGAAGTACGCCTTCGAGATCGAGGCGCTGCTCAATGGCTGGGGAAACTCCATGAAGACTGCCCTTCGAGATACCTCCGAGATCCTCAAGTTCCTGCCCGCAGTGATCGAAGCCTCCTCTCTGACGCCCACCAGCGAAATCGCACTACGGTCGGGATTCGGCATCGACGCGATGACCCGCAAATTCGGCCCGCCCTCTGCACGCGACCGAGGGCTTTTTTTAGCGGATCTTTACAACTGGCTTGGGGCCGTTTCCAAGGTGGAAACCGCCGAATTCGAGATTTATCGAATCACCGACCAAGGCACTTCACCACTCAAGGTGCAGTTGCACCTCCGCTACGACCTCGTAGCTGTTCGCAAGGATTCTCGGCGGGAGGAACGCGTGGGCTTCTGGCAGATGGAGTGGTCGCCCGACGAATCGAATGCCTGGAAGGTCCACCGTTGGGAGGCAGTCGAGGAGACGCTGAGCATAGGCGGCTCAACCGCCTTTCTCGATGTCACAACCCAGGCTCTCGGACACAATGAGTCCTATCAGCAGCAAATGCTCCGCGGCACCGACTATTGGCGAACCACCCTCGACGGAGCCTCAGGCATCGACGTCTACGCGAACAACGGCGTGGCTGCCGGCGACTTTGACAATGATGGGTTCGACGATTTCTACGTCTGCCAACCCGCAGGGCTACCCAATCGCCTCTATCGCAATCGCGGCGATGGAACCTTCGAAGATGTCACCGAACGAGCCGGTGTCGCCGTTCTCGACAACACCGCATGCGCGCTGTTTGCGGACTTCGACAACCGCGGTCTGCAGGATCTGCTGGTCGTTTGCGGAACCGGCCCCTTGCTCTTCATCAATCAGGGCGACGGGACGTTTTCACTTAGGCACAATGCCTTCAAGTTCGCGCAAACTCCCGAGGGAACATTCACTCACGCAGCACTCGCTGATTACGACGGAGATGGGCGCCTCGACGTCTATTTCTGCACCTACATGTACTACCTGGGTCTCGACCAGTATCACTACCCGATCCCCTACTACGATGCTCGCAACGGCCCTCCGAACTGTCTCTTCCATAACGAGGGCGATGGGACCTTTGTTGAAACCACCAAGGCCGCGGGACTCGACGCGGACAACAACCGCTATAGCTTTGCGTGTGCCTGGGGCGATGCAAGCAACAATACGAGCGGCCTGCCAGATCTCTGTATCGCCAATGATTTCGGAGTCTCTCAGCTCTACCGAAACAATGGAGACGGCACCTTCACGGTTATTTCGGAACAATCGCACATTGAGGATGTAGGTGCTGGAATGAGCGCCGCCTGGTCTGATTTCGATAATGATGGGAAACAAGACATCTATGTCGCCAGCATGTGGGAAGCTGCCGGCCAGAGAGTCTCGCGACAGTCGCAGTTTCACGCCGCGGCTCCTCAACGCATTCGCGAGCTGTATCAGAGGCATGCCGAGGGGAATGCCCTGTATCGCAACCTCGGGGACGGAACCTTTCAAAACATCGGACAGAAGGCGGGAGTCGCGATGGGCCGCTGGTCCTGGTCCTCTGATTTTTGGGACTTCGATCACGACGGTTATTCCGACCTCTATGTAGCAAACGGCTATCTCTCGGCAGTCGACAAAGCGGACGTCGCCAGTTTCTTCTGGCGCCAGGTCGTTGCACAATCTCCAGAGGACATCACCCCGTCCGCCGCCTACGAGCACGGTTGGAATGCGATGAATGAATTGATTCGCTCCGACCGCTCATGGAACGCATACGAGCGCAATGTACTGTTCGCCAACAATCGAGACGGCACGTTTTCCGAGGTCTCCGGAGTCGTAGGCATGGACTTTCTCGAGGACAGCCGCTCGTTTGCACTTGCGGACCTCGATCACGACGGGCGCCTGGAGGTCATTCTTCGCAATCGAAATGCTCCCCAACTTCGTCTGCTCCACAATTCAATGAAAGACCTTGGTGGCTCGATTGCTTTTCGCCTCCGTGGCCACAAGAGCAACCGCGATGCCATCGGCACTGCTATCACGCTCGAGGCCGGCGCCATCCGCCAAACAAAGTATTTGCAAGCAGGATCTGGATTTCTGGCTCAGCATTCCAAGGAACTGTTCTTTGGCGTTGGCAAGGCCGACCACGCGTTGACCGCCACCGTCCGCTGGCCAAGCGGCCTTATCCAATCGTTCGACGCTCTGCCGATAAATCATCAGATCGAAATTGAAGAAGGCTCGAATTCCTTCCAGGCCAAACCCTTCAAGGCAGCCCCTGCCATCTACGCCCGCGAACAGGACCAGGCACCCGTCGATCCACTGCCAACTCAGGTGGAGACTTGGCTGCTTGTACCCCTGAAAGCACCGGAATTTTCACTTCCAGATCTCTCAGGTTCACAGGTCGAGCTTCGCCAACTGCAAGGCAAATTTGTTTTGCTCGCGTTCTGGACCGCGCGCTCACCCGAATCGCTCGAACAGCTCAAGCAGTTCAATCAACACCGAGCCGGGTTTAGCGACAGCCACACGCAGATAGTTGCCGTAAACATCGACGAGGTGACGGAACATTCCACTGCACAGCAATCGGCGGAGCAAGCGTCACTCTTTTTCCCTGTGGTATTTGCGACCGAAGACGTGGCCGGCGTCTATAACATCATTTATCGATATCTTTTTGATCGGCGCAGAGACCTCGGCCTTCCGACATGCCTCCTGCTCGATCGCCAAGGCATGTTAGTTAAGCTCTATCAAGGCCCCGTGAGCGCTGCCCGAGTACTGGAAGATGTGCGGACTGCTCCAATACTGGTTACGGATCGGTCCGACCGCGCTCTTCCCTTCAAAGGCAAGCTCTTTCAGGGGTCCTTCCAGCGCAATGCCTTTACCTACGGCGTCGCTATGTTCCAGCACGGCTATTTCGAGCAAGCCGCATCATCGTTTCAAGAGGTCATCGCCGCGAGACCCGACGACCCGGAAGCCTATTACAACCTCGGAACTCTGAATCTTCGCACTAACAATCTTCCAGAAGCGCGGCGCTATCTCCAACAGACAGTGAAGCTGCGCCCCAATTATCCGGAAGCATGGAATAACCTGGGCATGATCTCTGCGCAAGAAGGCAACCCGCAGGCAGCCGTAGAAGATTTTCAACAGGCACTTCAACTGCGGCCTGCATACGATATCGCGTTGCTCAACTTAGGCAATCTTTATCGCAGGCAAAGAGATTTCGCGAAAGCGGAAGACTGCCTTACCCACGCACTCCAACTTCGTCCAGACGACCCGGACATCAACTACAGCATGGGCATGCTAAGCGCCCAGCAAAATCAATTGCAGGCGGCAGCTCAATACCTGCAGAGAGCCATTCAGCTGCGCCCTTCCTATCCCGAAGCCCTGAACAACCTCGGGATTGTATTTGTCCGCCTTCAGGATTACGCGCAGGCCGAGAATCAGTTCAAGACCGGCATTCGTCTCGCTCCTGAGAACGATCAGGCGTATCTCAATCTCGCCCGCCTCTATGCCATGGAGAACGATAAGGAAAAGGCAAGACAGGTCCTGCAGGAGTTGCTGCAGATCCAACCCGGCAATTCAACCGCTCTGCAGGCGCTTGACGTATTACGATGACCCCGGTGACCTATGTTGATCTTGACGGTTCGTTGCCGTCTCACTTGCCTTTATATAAAATCCGGAGCTTCATGCATTCCCCCCGCGTAGCAACCATTCTCCGTTTCTCAGTGATGGCACTCATCGCGATTCCGTGCGCGGCGCCGACCCCGGCGCAACAGCCGAATACGGAGCTGCAGAAGATTGAAACCCTGCTTCACCAGGGACATCTCGATGAAGCACGAGCGATGGCGCTTGATACGCTGAGCCAGCATCCAAGCGCTGATGGTTTCAACCTTTTGGGTGTCATTGAAAGCCAGCAAAAAGACGACACTGGAGCGCTTGCTGCATTTCACAACGCCCTGCAGCTCGCTCCGCGATCCGTTGCGGCGCACACGAATATAGGCAACGTCTATCTTACGGAGAAGAAGTTCGATTTGGCTGAGAAGGAGTTTCGCACGGTCCTGCAAATTGCACCGCAGGATCAAGCTGCGAACTACAACCTGGCTCTCCTTCTTATGACTCGAGGATCGCCAACGGAGGCAATTCCATACCTGGAGAAGATTCATCCCGAGACCGTGCAGTCACGCTTCGGACTGATTCAGGCATACCTGCAAACTCACCGAACTAGCGAAGCGCTCCGATTGGCCAATCAGCTTTCGGCACAAGCTCCTAATGACGTCCAGCTACATTTCTCTCTTGGAGTCCTTCTTGCCTCCCAACAGCAATACAAGGGGGCGCAATTGGAACTCGAAAAGGCGAACACTCTACAACCTGGAACCTTCGAGATTCTTTTCAACCTCGGGCAGGTCTGCCTGCGGAACGGCGACGCCAAAGACGCAGACCTTGCCTTGGACCATGCCCTGCACGTGAAACCTGACGACCCACAGGCCTTGTTTCTGCTGGCGCAGGTCTATGTCAAAGAGCAACGACCGCTGGACGCGTTAGACCTCTTGGTACGCGCCAACAAACTGACTCCAGCAAACGCGGACATTCTCTACTTGATGGCCCAAATCAGTATGTCTCAGGGGTACTACGAGGACGCGATCCAACCACTCACCAAGGCAATTCAGATTGATCCTCACCGCGCCGACCTAAGAGAATCGCTGGCAGAGTGTCAATTCCATGCCGATCAAATGGACAAAGCCATCGAAGAGTTGAACACTCTGATTCAAATGGCGCCCTCCGCCAGGGCATATTCATTTTTAGGGCTCGCGCACGCTCATCTCGGTAGACTTGACCAGGCTGCACTTGACTTTCAACACGCCCTGCGTCTCGATCCCCACAATATTTTTTGCTCCTTTCAGTTAGGCTACATCGCCAGGCAAAAGGGCGACACCGCGGCTGCGGCCGCCATCTTCACCAAAATCCTCCAGTCGAATCCAGACTATCCGTATGCGCTGCTCGAGATGGCAAATATCGAGATTGAACGCGCACATCTCTCCGAAGCGGAACGACTCCTGACCAAATATGTTCAAGTGAGCAATACGCCGGCGACTGGCTACTATAAATTGGCTACGGTGGAGGATCGTCTTCACAATCACATTGCAGCGCAGAAGGACTTGGCTCAGTTTCAAACCTTCTCGAGAAACTCCACTCTCGCTGCCCACCCCTATGACAACCTATTCGCATATATCGACAGCCGATCGAACCTTTCGCCCGAGACCAGGCAGCAACAAGACCTCGCTGCCCTTACGGAGCAACTGAAGCTTCACCCAGGCCAGCGCGAGGTTCTGTATGCCTTGACGGAGGAATATCTCAAGGAAGGAAGACTTGATGAGGCGAAAGCTACGGTAGCAGAACTGGATAAGGATTATCCCGACGATTCAAGAGGTCTCACGGATTTGGGTGTCCTACTCGCACGCTATGGTTTGTACGCTGACGCAATCCAGCAACTTCTTGAAGCAGAGCGCTTGAACCCCAGTTCGGACGACATCGACTACGATCTGGCGGACGCGTACTTTCGCCAAGGGTCCTACCAGGGCGCGCTGGACGCCGCTACACGCGTCTCCGATAAAGGACAACAGGATGACGCCGTCCTCGCCCTGCTCGGAGATATCTATGCCCACCTCGGGGATGCGGAACGAGCAGAGGACCTGTTCCAGCGCGCCATCAATCACAATCCCGATAACGATCAGGACTATCTCTCTCTCGCCCTGCTCAACTTGCGTCAGAATAACGTGCTGGCGGCAAAGCGGGTTCTCCAGCAAGGGCAGGGACGAGTTCCCGGATCAGGGAAAATTATCTGGGGACTGGGCCTCGTTGCTGCAATGGAAGGCGAAACGGCCCAGGCTGCGTCGCTGCTGGAGCGGGCAGTTGAAATCCTGCCGGAGTGGCCAGGTGCCTATTCCACGTTGGGAGTCTTCTACTACGAGACGGGCCAGATTGCGAAGGCCAGAGAAGTGCTCGATCGGTTCAAGAATAGTGGCACACGGGGCGGTCTCGACGTGAATCGAATCGAAGAGACTCTGGCACAAGCCCCGGTGGGCGCCTCAACCGGAGATGAGCCACTATCGAGTGCTAAGAGAGCTCAGCTTCTTCAGATTGCGCTTTTCCTCGCTGACAAAACCATGTAAGCATCCCATCTGCTTCGTGATATCGTCACCGCCATTTTGCTAATTCGATGCGCTTACAACTTGATTGCCTCTGAGCCTAAGCGATGGACATCAGTCGATCGTTATAATGTGTGCCAGTTATGATCTTCCCGCGACGGCGTTTCATCGGCTCTTCCATGTTCGTACTTGGCGGCGCACTGACAGATGCACTAACGACTCCACTCTGGCGATGGACGCATGCACTCACCGTGGAAGCAGCTACTTCAGCGGCCGCCTCCTCCGGTGTGCAGTATGTCGACGTCGCTCAACAGGCCGGCTTGACGATCCCGAACGTTTGGGGAGGTATCAAGCATAAGCGGTCCATCATCGAAACCAAGGGTAGTGGTCTCGCGTTCTTTGATTACGATAACGACGGCTGGCTGGACATTTACCTTACCAACGGCAATCGACTCGATACCACATGGCCAACAGGCGACGCGCCGATATCGCACCTCTACAAGAACAATCGTGACGGCACCTTTACGAACGTTACCGAGGGATCGGGCCTCGGATTTACAGCGTGGCAGACCGGCGTATGCGTGGGCGACTACAACAATGATGGGTGGGATGATCTGTTCTGCTGCGTCCTCGGTCGTAACCGGCTCTTCCATAACAATGGGAATGGAACATTCACCGATGTGACGCGCAAAGCAGGCCTGTACCAAGAGAAGGGCCGATGGGGAGCGGGATGTACGTTTCTCGATTACGACCGTGATGGGCACCTTGATTTATTTGTCTGCAATTATATAAAGCTGGACCCAGACAAAATTCCGTCAGCCACCGAGACAAATTACTGCCAGTGGAAAGGTATACCAATTATGTGTGGCCCCAGGGGACTCCCTGGTGACACCAACATCCTCTATCACAACAATGGAGACGGAACCTTCACGGACGTCTCGGAAAAAGCAGGAATTCTAGCTCCCGGACCGCGTTACTCCATAACAGCTGTATCTTATGATTTCGATAATGATGGCTGGCCCGATATTTATGTCGCCGTCGATTCCGAGCCCAGCATCTTATTTAAAAATAATCATGATGGAACTTTCACGGATATGGCTGTTATGGCTGGCTGTGCCTATAACGTGGATGGCCACGAACAGGCCGGCATGGGCCTGGCAGTAGCTGATTACGATTGCGATGGATATTTCGATATATTCAAGACTAATTTTGTCGATGACACCTGCAACCTCTACCACAATAACGGGGATGGCACGTTTACCGATGTGTCCCTACCGTCAGGTATTGGCATCAACAATCGCTATGTTGCATGGGGATGTGGCTTTGTTGACTTTGACAATGATGGCTGGCAAGACATTATTCAAGTAAATGGCCACGTCTATCCAGAAGTCGATCAATATGACTTTGGCGAGGCATTTAAAAATCCGCGGCTGGCATATAAGAACCTCGGAAACGGCACATTTAAGGACGTGTCGGCAGCGATGGGCCCGGGAATGAGCGAGCGCTTTTCAAGCCGCGGCGCCGCATTCGGAGACTACAACAATAATGGCAACATGGATGTACTTGTCCTGAACTTGAACGATCCGCCATCCCTCCTTCGCAACGAAGGAGGCAATCGACAAAATTGGATCAAGATCAAGCTGGTCGGCACCAAATGCAATCGCACGGCGATTGGCGCGCGTGTGAGAGTGTTCACCGCAACGCACATCCAGATGGATGAGGTCCATAGCGGCACGAGCGTCATGTCTCAAAGTGACCTGCGACTACATTTCGGACTAGGTAAGGCAGAGGTCGCGGATGTGATCGAAGTGAAATGGCCAACTACCCAGAAGGTGGAGCGGTTCACACAAGTCAAAGCGAATCAGATCCTCACGATTCGCGAAGGTGGAGGAATTGTGAGCACTTATAAGCCCACCATAACCTAGGTTCCCGCCCGCAATCTTTCGCTGTCCCGATGCTGGCGCAAGCTGATCCGCAAGTGATGTCTTCCTCGAATGAAGTCCTGGCGACTTCAGCTCCTAATGAACCCCATTACCATCGGTCACGCCTGGGAGTACGACCAGGAACTGCTTCACGTCTCGGCGCTGTTTTTCAGTTACCTCAGCCTGTTCCTGCTTAATCTGATCGTGAAGTTGAAATTCCTGCTTGGCCTTCGCTGGTTGCGCGGTTCGGTCATAAGCCATGCCCAGTCGATAATGTGCATCCGCCAGCCGCGGGTCTGCTGCAATCGCCTTCTCGTAGAAGCTAATTGCTGTTTCATAGGACCGTTCAGAAGCAGCGAGAATGCCAAGTTCCAGATATCCCTCCCCGCAGTTAGGATCGATTGCCACGGCCTTTCCAAGGAGTGCCTTGGCTTGCCGGATTGCACCTGCATCAGGCGTCTGTCCTTGACTTTTTAAGATAGACATCGCGTACAGATAATTTGCTTCGGAGTTCCCCGGTTGCAGCTGCACAAAGCGAGCCAGCCGCGGCTCGATACAAGGCAATGGATGAGGAGCCGCCATTTGAATCTTCCCCATAAAGACGTATGCATCGATACCGTCGGGATTCAAGTCTGAAGCAGCGCAAAGATGCTCCGCCGCCTGGTCATACCGTGCGCCGGCAAACAGCGCAGTCCCCAGCGCGGTTTGCATTCGAACTGACGTCGGATTCGCGTCGGCACCGCGACGAAGAACCTCCACAGCCTGCCACACGGCTCGATGGAGTAAGAGTTCTGAGCCCCACTCGAAATAATTCTGCTCACTTGGATTGAGCTTTGCAGCTTCCTCGAATTCGTTTACGGCTGAGAGAGGGTCCCCGAGTTGCTCATCCAACTCTGCTGCAAGGCGCAGCAAATCCGCGCTCTTTCGCATCGCCAGGAATTCCTGAACGCGCTCGCGCGCCCGCCTCAAATCTCCCGCACCTTCATACGCACGTCCCAAGTCGTATTGATTCTCTTGGTTTGCCGTATCAGCTTTGTACGCGATTTCCAGCAAGGGGATAGCTTCGGCATATCGCCTCGCACCCAAATAGAACATTCCGAGTTCATGATTCGTGTGGAAGCTCGCAGGGGCAAGCCTAACGGCTGCTCGCAGGTCCGCTTCAGAGGCTACCTTGTCCCCGACTCGCGGCGCGGACTCGACCATTGGGCCTTCGGCTCCCTGGGGTTTCAAGGTTCTCGTCTCGCTCGCCAGCGCCTCGGTCGTGCGCAACGTAGCATCCGATCCGTGCCCTCCTACCGCAGTCCAATCGGTGACGCCTGCGATGGTGAAGTTCGGCTGATCGGCGAACTCCATAGCCTGTGTGATGGAAGCGGAAGGCTTTCCAGAAACTGAGGGACGTTCCTTCACCTGCAGCCTCAGGTCGACCCGAAGCTTACACTTCCCTTCCAGCGGCGTCAGGTCCACAACCGGACTCTGCATTGCTGCGGTAGCCGCACGGAGATGTAAACTCGCCCCGACAATCGAAGAAAACAGGAATTCACCGTCGGCATTTGTCTTCGTCTCACGATCCACCGCGGGGGGCATATCAACCAGGTGGACGACGGCATTCTTGACCAGATGTCCGTCTTCATCATGAACTGTACCCGCAATCGTCACACCGTTCGAACACCTGGGAGACGCCTCCTGCGCGCGGATGGGAGGGTGCGAAAGGATCATCAGGATCGGGCCCGCGAGCAACAGGTCGCTCCACCTGGGACGGACACTGGTTCTTAATCGACGCAACATCATTATCGTTGACTCATGCATGTTTGCTGAAACAATGTTCGTAGCGTGCAGGTAAATACCGAGTGGGAACTCGCTCAACAAATCTATACCCTTTGTATGCTGACTGCTCCTCGGTTGCAATCTGTCTGCACACTCGCACGCATGCGAAGCATCTAGCTCACCACGCATCAGATGGAACTGGCTGCGTGCCTGTATACGCCGAGCAACATGCAGGCTTCACCGGTGCGTATTCCATGAACTCTATCCGGGTGCCGTCAGGGTCAGTCAAATCCAACTGCAGCTTTCCATCGACTCCCAACACTTGTGGACTCTTTCCCTCCGGCGGCTTCCATCCCCTCTGCTCCAGCTGCGCCTGAAGCTCGGCCACACTCACGACGCCAGGGGCGATATGATATGCCCCACCCATCTGCGCCCGCGTGGGAGTGGCCGGCAAATACAGCACGTACTCGATCCAGTCTGTACCATCGGGTACCTGCATCATTACCCAATCCACATTCCCCGCCTTCGCTCCACCCTGCCAATACAGATGGAATCCAAGCCCATCCTTATAGAAGTGGTCCAGCGCCGCCCGGTCGTGGACCGCGTATCCCGCATGCAGGATGTGGGTGCTAAGCCGCCGCGCAAGCGCTGCCTTCGACGGAGTGGCTGGGCTCTTGACCTGCTGCGTAAACTCTACCGGATTCCCCTCCGGATCGTGCACCAGGAAGCTCCGGCTTCCATCTTCACCCAGCGTAACCGCTGCCGGCACCGCCATACCCTTGCGCGCAAGGGCCTTCCGCAGTCCCTCCGCATCATCGGTAGCGAAGGCCACCCGGTCCAGCCGATGCATCTGCCCTTCGGTCGGAGGCGGTAACAGTTCCACATACTGTTCGTGGTTTGCATAAAAGCGCGGTCCTGCGTCCGAGCCCATCGGAGACACGGGCTCCCATCCCAGCAGACCTGCATAAAACGCCTGGGACAGCCCCATGTTGTCGGCATACAACGTCACATGCGAGATGCCGGTAATCCGCGGCTGTTGCGCTGCCAAGCCTATGGGCAACAGCAGCGCCACGCTTCCCACCACCCAAGCCAACCTTCGACCAGGAATCTTGTTCACACCATTCACCGCCTGCATGGTCATGATCGCGCCCTCCCGTGTCCCTCTCTATGCACTCTGCCCCAGCGACCGCTGCGCATCCATCCTCGACTTCTTCAGCGTCGCCACTGTTTCCCCTGTCGGGTAGTACTCCATTGCAATCCAATGGCTGTAGTTCAGCTCACGCAGCTTGCGATAGATCGATCCATAGTCGATCTCGCCCGTCCCCGGTTCATGCCTCCCCGGCACATCCGCAACATGCGCCAGGCCCACCCATTCAATGTTCTGCTCCAGCTTCTCAATCAGATTCCCGAAGCTCCGCTGCTCGTGGTAGAAGTCATACAACACCTTCAAATGCGGGCTGTTTACCGCCTTCGCTATCTCGAATCCCTGCGCGACGCTCGCCAGAAAGATCGTCGGATTCTCCAGCAGATCGATCGGTTCGATTACGATGTCGACCTTCGCCTGTATAGCTTTCTCGGCGGCCCATGTCAGGTTCTCGATGGAGGTCTGCCGCTGTACTCCATCGCCGATTCCCTCAACTCGTTTGCCCGAAAGCAGAATCACCTTGGGGCACTCTAACTCCGTCGCCGCCTGCAGGTGCTGAGCGAACTGCAAGCGAAACGCTTCAGTCTGCTCCGGTACCGCAAAGCCTGCCTTCACACCGCTCATGGCGTCGAACACCATGCCTAGCCGACGCATACGCGCCATCGTCGCCGCTCGCTCGCCCGGCGACCACTTCTGAAACTCGCCAACCAGCTCTACCCCCTGGTACCCAGCCTCGGCTACCCACTCTACACATTGTTCAAACGGCGCCTGCTTTGCCAGTGCCCACAGCATGAAGGAGAATCGCACCTTCTTCCCTTCGTCGATACCCTGCCCCGCACCGCTCATCCAAGCCGATGCCAGGGTCGCACCCACGCTCAACCGTCCGAACTCTCTGCGATTCATTCCATGTCTCCAAAACACGCCCTTGCCTCCGCAGCATTTCGGTCAGCACTGCAGCGCCTCCGGTCGGCGCGAAGCCTGCCCGCCATGCACACCGAATGCGGACGAGAGCCGCACCTTCACGACCCGCGCGACGCTGATTCAACGCTTATCGCTCAACTCGATGCAAACTTACCGGGATGCCCGAGGGCATGTGGAACAACATACCTATAGACGGATCCGACCCATTGGGCGGTGGTCCAATCGCAGGCTGCGGACCCACCGGCGTTTCCACGTGCGGCGTGTGGAACGGGAGTTCGATCTTTCGCTGAAGTTCCAGTCGACCTCCCGAAATCGTCCCGGCATAGCTGCTGTTGCCGGCCTTGAACGAGATATTGTTGCCATCGACCTTGCCATCCTCAATCGGTGCAGGAGTCTCGCCTCCGCTGAAGAAGCCGCCTCCGCCCTCGACAGTTCCAGTAAGACTGCTTCCACTCTGGTGCAGCGTAAACACCATGGTTCCATCGCCAACCAGGAAGGCAAGTCTTCCCGTAGCAGGCTTCTCCGACGGCAACGGTCGCCACAAACCCGTAACGCCAGGGCCCGCGGGGACTTCACGCTTCCACGCTTCCACTTGCGGTCGCAGCACGACCTCCCTCGCGTCAATCGTCACACTGTCTCCCGCGAGGCCCGGGGACGTAGCTCGAACCGTGATGCTGCCCTTCGCTTTCGTGGACTGCACAATCGCCATGCAAAGTCCGGAGAACGCCTTTCGTGATGTGCCCTTGTCGGATTCCTGGTCGGTTGGATCGCCGTTGCCAACGCCAATCAGTCGTCCGCTGCCGGACACGGTAAAGGACACTTCGTTGTCGGTAATAGGAACGATGCGGTCATGCGCGTCGCGAACCTCGACAGCAAACATGGCGACGTCCTCGCCATCGGCATGGATCGTTCTGCGGTCGGCTTTCATCACCAGCTTTGCAGCGGCTCCGGTAGTCTCCCGCTTCTCGGTCATCGCCAGCTTGCCGCCTTTGTAGCCGCGAGCTTCGATCGCTCCGGGAGCATAGCTGACGTTCCATGCCACGTGCGAATCCTTCTTCACATCCTTCGCCCCAAGGCTCTTGCCGTTCAGCAGCAGCTCAACCCTGTCGAGGTTCGTATACACCCAGACCGCAATCTCTTTTCCCTCCATCCCCGGCCAGTTCCAATGCGGAAAGAGGTGAAGAACCGGCTTGGGCGTCCACCACGACTGGTAGTAGAAGAAGGAGTCCTTCGGGAAACCGCAGGTATCGATAATTCCATACTGTGAACTGATGTTCGGCCACTCATTCGGCGAAGGCTCGCCGCGGTAGTCGAAGCCCGTCCAGATAAATCCTCCTGCCAGCCACGGCTGTGCATCGCAGAAGCTCCACCAGCCTTCTGCCGACGCGCGCCCCGTCGTCGTGTACGGATCATACGAGCCAACATAGCCCTTTGCCGGGTCGGTAACGTAAATGCCGCGCGTGCCCACAGCGCTGACCGTCTCCGTGCCGATGACCGGTTTTTCCGGATGAGCCTTGTGATACTCCGCGGCTCCTGGGTCCATGTAGTTGTAGCCGATCACGTCGCACACCGCGAGCCCGCCAGTGCCGATCGCCCCCGTCGGCGCGATCGAGACTGGCCGCGTCCCATCGAATTCCGTGGCCACCGCCTTCATCGCTTCGAGAATGAGCACGCCGCGTTCCGTGTTTGCCACGCGCTCCTCATTCCCCATGGACCACATAAACACGCTCGGATGATTGCGGTCGCGCCGCACCAGGTCTCCGAACTCGCGCAGCCCTTCGGGATTCGAAGACATCATCCGCGTCTCATCGAAAACCAGCATGCCCAGCCGATCGCACGCATCGAGCAGCTCGGGAGTAGGAGGATTATGCGAAGTCCGCAAAGCGTTGCAACCCATGTCCTGCAGTCTCTCGATGCGGTACGTCTGCACAGCATCGGGCAGCGCCACGCCCAGCCCCGCGTGGTCTTGGTGATTGCAGGTTCCTCTCACCTTCACAGACTTGCCGTTCAGGAAGAAGCCCTCTTGCGGATCGAACTTGATCGTGCGAATCCCGAACGGCGTCTCGTAGCGATCGACAGCCTCGGCCCCTACGCGAACCTCGGTCACCAGCTTGTATAGGTTCCTCTCTTCGAGCGACCACAGCATCGGCTCATTCACCACAAACTTCTGCTCGTAGGTATGCTCATCTCCGCTTGGAATAGATGCGACCACCGTCGCGACCTTTTCTACTGCCTTGCCCGAAGGGTCAAGCACGGTCGAGACCACGCGTGCGCTCTGAACCATCTTGCCCTGGTTACAAACTTCGGTGCGCACCGAGAGGGCAGCCTTGCCAGCCTCAACCTCGGCCGTCACGAACGTGCCCCATTGCCTTACATGAACGGGATTGGTCTTTACCAGCCACACGTGCCGGTAGATCCCTGCGCCCTCGTAAAACCATCCATCACTAAGAGTCGCGTCGACCCGTACCAGCAAAACGTTTCTGCCACCAGGATTGGCAAAGTCGGTTACGTCGAAGCTGAAAGGATCGTATCCCCCGCTGTGGGTGCCGATGAAAAACCCGTTGAGCACGACCATGGTCTCGCGGTAGGAACCGTCGAATTCGAGCGTGATCCGTTTGCCGGCGTCAGCCGCAGGCAGTTCGAAGACTCGGCGATACCATCCGACACTGGTGCTCGGATAGGTGCGGCCTAGTGGGTAGTAGCCTTTGCTCGCAAGTGCAGGGTCGTTCTGAAACGGCAGCTCGACGGCCCAGTCGTGCGGCAGATTCACAGGCTGCCATTCGCCATCGTCATAGGCCAGTGCAGCGGCGGGAAGAAAGTTGCCGGTCTTCTGAAAGTTCCCGGCCCTGCCAGCCCCGAAATCAAAATCCTTCGCGGGATCATCAGCGTTGCCAAAATGAAAGCGCCAGTCGAAATCCAGCAGCAGCCGCTCGCGTCCAGCACCCGCAATCGAAGCTTCGCGACCGCCGGAGATAGGCAACGGCGCGGAATCCTGCACGTCGCTTGGGTGCGCCAGTCCCATCGGCCCAAAACCTTGCGCAGCCGCGATCCCGGCTGGCATCATCATGCTGGTCTTTAGCAAATCTCGGCGTGAAACCGTTTTCATTCGTCCCTCCAGAAACACCCTTGCAAACTCGATTCAATACCGCGAATGAGTATAGCCCAAGCACCGCCGCGTCTCGCCCATCAGTTCGAACTTCTTGTCCCTACCCGCAAAATTGCCTTCCACCAAGGACGTAGACGGGCCCCGCTCTCCGGTCAGGCCACCAAGCATCCGAACAGGCCAGGGGCTCACAGCGCTCGAGAATCTGCGAACCGCTTGACCTCTCAAGGCCGAGTCGCAGAGAAGATTTCATGGCACTCGGGGGGGGTATCGTCAACAACCCACCATCGATCAAACGGATTACAGAGGGATGATGGCTCCTGAGGTAGGACTCGAACCTACAACCCTTCGGTTAACAGCCGAATGCTCTGCCATTGAGCTACTCAGGATCGCGTGGAGTACGCAGGCAACCGGGCGGTTGCTCCTCAACCTTTATAACAAATGCGCAGGGGTGGGTCAAAGCGGGCGTTATCCTATTCAGCAACTGCGAGCGTGCTCCCACGCCGCATTCGCCTTCACAACATAGCCAGCCTAGCAGCATCAAAGTCTTGAAGAGTCTCCTCCAACTCCAACCATGAAGAGTGACCATGACAAGCGACCACGACCGCGGCATCACCAGCATCCCCAGCCATCACTCCGTTGATCAAACCGTCGACGCGCTCACCAAAACGCTCGCCGCCAAAAGCATCGCTCTCTTCGCTCTCGTCGACCACAGCGGCGAGGCAGCAAAAGTCGGCCTGACCATGCCCAACACCAAGCTCTTGATCTTTGGAAATCCCCGCGCCGGCACGCCCATCATGCTCGCCGCACCCACCGCTGCCCTCGATCTCCCGCTCAAGATCCTGGTCGCTGAAGATAAGGATGGCAAAGTCTGGATCACCTACAACGCGCCGTCGTACCTGCAGCAACGCCACGCCATCCCAAACGATCTGCTCCCGAACATCGCCGTCATCGAGGCCCTGGCACGCAGCATCGCGGACTAGCTACCGGTACAACAGCACCGCGATACTGTACGCGCTGAAGCTATGCACGCCCTCAGCCGGACACGCTCCCACCACCGCGGCGTTGTAGTTCCCTGTCGCCAGCCGCTCCTCCAGCATCGACGGAATCTTCGTCAGGTCATCGGCCGTGTACCGCATCACAAACCACGGCCTGCGATCACCCGCGTATCCCGACTCCATCGAACACGTCCGCCGAGCATCCTGGGTCGTCGGCAATATCGCCAACGAAGATCTCGACTGTAGCTGCTGCGCGACCGCGACTTCCTGTTGCTCCAGCGAAAGATTCGTCACCGACCGGTCCAGGTCTTCGACCGCATACAAGCGGTCGCCTCGCGCAATCACGCGAATCCCAATCGAATCCACCCGCGGATCAAGCAAATTCTCCCGATGCTTTGGCGAGTTCATCCACGCGTCTTGAATCATCAGCGCGCTCGGAGCCTCAGCCACATTCTCCGAGATCACGCTGAACCGCGCACCCGCAGCCTGCCCCCGAACCATCAACTCCGGCTCACCCTGATATTGGTGCGAGATCGACTCGCGTTCCGCCATCTGTTCTGCGTGATAACTCGCCGCGCTGTACAGCGCGCGATCCCAATGCAACGGTTGCAATCCCCGCTGCGCCCGTTCTGCATTCGCGGCGGATAGAAGGTACTGCTCGGCCACGGTCGGGCCACTCACAAGCCTGGGCAAAGACGCCGCCGAAGCCACGCCACAGTACAGCACCAGTGCCACCGACATGAGGCGAACGTTCATATCCTCACCAACCCAGTAACCCTGTAGAAGTTACTATCCAAATCAAGTAACCGGTAAATACGTTACCTGTAGTGGTTACTATACTGGCCTAACTCGGCGGCGTTGGCAAGCGTTCTCGATAGCGAATCAACAAATACAACAATTTACGGGCGTTCCAATAGCGAGGCATATAGCGCCGTGGTTCGGAAATCGACCGATAAAGCCACCCCAGGTAGCTTCGATCTGCCCATATCGGAATCCGTACCTGGTCTCCACTCAGAAATGCAATAGCCGCCCCAATGCAATGAATTGCGGGCAAATAGCTAAGGTTCCGCTTGAGGTAAAGTCCCACCCGTTCCTGCGTACCACCCCCAAGGGTCAGCAGAATATGCTGTGGCCTGATTCGTTCAATCCGTCTTAGCAGCTCAGGGTCCTCAATCTCCTGGTCGGCATACATCGGCGCCAGGTAGACACATTCCTCCGGCACCGAAATTCCCTGCTCCGCGAGCCACTCGACATTACAGTCAGCGCTTTGTGGACTCGCCATAATCCAGAACACATTGCCCGGCTCCCGGACATCCGGCTGCTTGAGAAGCTCTCTGAGGTACTCCAGCCCCGACAGCCGCCGAATCGAATCGTGCTGCAGCCAATTCCACACCAACACCATGTAGCCCGAATCGGCAATCGCCATATCGGCATTCACCAGCGCTTCCCGATACGACGCCTTCACCTCGAGATCCTTCAGCGCAGGCGCCGCCGGAACCACCAGCAACCCTCCGCCCGCCATTCTTCGCACGGCCTGTTTTGCCGTCCCGATAAAAAAAGGGATGCCGAGAATCGTGCGTTGATCCCGCTGACCGGACGGCATGATTATTTCCCCTTGGCCCCGGTTGCAATCTCCTTCTCAATCCATCGATACGTCCGCTCCAGGCCATCCCGCAGCTTAATCGACGGCTCCCACCCCAGCTTCTCCTCAATCAGCGTGTTATCACTGTTGCGCCCATTCACCCCCTTCGGAGCGTTCAGATCATACGTTCGCTTCAGCTTGATCCCGGCAATATCTTCAACAATGTCGACCAGCTGATTAATCGTCACCAGCTCGCTCGAGCCCAGATTGATGGGCTCATCAATCTCGCTCTCCATAATCATCTCAGTGCCCTTCACGCAGTCGTCGATATACATAAAGCTGCGCGTCTGCTTGCCATCGCCCCAGATATTGATCTCGTGCACACCCGAGTTCTTCGCCTCGATCACCTTGCGGCAGATCGCCGCAGGTGCCTTCTCACGCCCACCCGTCCACGTCCCATGCGGCCCGTAGACATTGTGGTACCGTGCCACCCGGCACACCAGCCCATAATCTTCCTCGAAGTGCCGGCACATCCGCTCCGAGAACAACTTCTCCCACCCATAACCATCTTCCGGCAGCGCCGGATACGCATCCGACTCCTTCAGCGCCACCACATCCGGACTCGTCTGCTTCTCCCCGTTATAAACGCAAGCTGACGACGAATAGAAAAACCGCTTCGCGCCCTTCGCCTGTGCCGCCATCAACATATGCGTATTGGTCAGCACGCTCAGCATGCAAAGCGCCTTGTTGTTCTCGATAAACCCCATGCCGCCCATATCGGCCGCGAGCTGGTACACCAGCGACACCCCATCCGCCGCCACCATGCAGCTCTCTTTGTCCTTCAAGTCCAGCGACAGGCTCTCCACCCCATCGGTAATCTGGTACCAATCCTGCAACGGTTTTACATCCACAGCCCGAACGACGTTGACCCCATTTGTTATCAGGCCTTTGACAAGATGTCCGCCAATAAAGCCCCCAGCCCCGCAAACGACCGCGGTCTCTCCCTTAAGGTTCATCAAAACAGCTCCGATCTAACTCATTGGCCAACAGTCATGGCGGTCGCCCCTGGGTGCACCGCTCGTTTGCTTGATCTCTTGGAACCCTTTAACGCGCTTTGCGTTGTAAGGCCTCTGCGTCAAGTTTATGTGAGGGCACCGGTATGTCAAGATTCACAGGGACTCACCGCTGGCTCCTCCCTAAAACCCATTCAACCGGTCTCTCCCGAGCTATCATCGATCCAACAACATGGAAGAAATCCACAAGCCATCAAGCCTCAGTTCCCTGTTACACCAGGCAGCTCATCAACGACTCGCCTTCGCCGGTTTCCTCGTCCTCACCCTCTTCCTCATCTGCGCGATATTCGCTCCCGTGCTCGCGCCCCACGACCCCACTCAACTCAACCTCGCCGCCCGTCTTCTTCCTCCCTCCGCCGCCCACTGGTTTGGTACCGACGAGCTCGGCCGCGACGTATTCTCCCGCACCCTCTACGGAGCCCGCGTCTCCCTCCTCGTCGCCGTCGCAGTCGTAGGAATCTCGCTCGCACTCGGCTCCATCCTCGGCATGCTCGCCGGCTTCTACGGCGGCTTCACCGACACCGTAGTCAACATCTACCTCACCAACGCCTTCCTCTCTCTTCCCGGAATCCTCCTCGCAGTCGCGATCGTAGCCTTCCTCGGCCCCTCGCTCGCCAACCTCATCCTCGCCCTCGCCCTGGCCGGCTGGGTCAACTACGCCCGCTTAGTCCGCGCCCAGGTCCTCACCGTCAAGCAGCGCGAATACGTGCAAGCCGCCCGCTCCATGGGGGCCACCGACCTCCACCTCATGGTCCGCCACATCCTCCCCAACATCCTTCAGCCTCTCCTCGTGCAAGCCGCCATCGGCATGGCCGCGGCCGTTCTCTCCGAAGCCACCCTCAGCTTCCTCGGCCTCGGCGTCCAACCCCCCACTCCCACCTGGGGAGCCATGCTCAACGACGCCCGCTCCCACATGTTCGAGTCCCCCTACCTGATGTTCTTCCCCGCCATCGCCCTCGCCCTCTGCGTCTTCTCCTTCAACCTCATCGGCGACGGCCTCCGCGACTACCTAGACCCCCGCACCCGCCTCCGCCAGGGCCTCTAGATGGATCAACCAACCACCCTCATCGGCGTCGTCTCCGACACCCACAACCTCCTCCGCCCCGAACTCCTCACCACCCTCGCCAACGTCGACCACATCCTCCACGCCGGCGACGTAGGCGACCCTACCATCCTCACCCACCTAGCGGCCATCGCCCCCGTCACCGCCATCCGCGGCAACATCGACACCAACGGCCCCTGCGCCAACCTCCCCGCCACCGAAGCCATCGAGCTGGCCGGCTGCCTACTCTACATGCTTCACTCCATCGACGATCTCGACCTCAACCCTCACGCCGCCGGCATCTCGGTCGTCATCTACGGCCACTCCCACAAGCCCTCCATCGAACACCGCCAGGAAGTCCTCTACCTCAACCCCGGCAGCGCCGGCCCCCGCCGCTTCAACCTCCCCATCACCTGCGCCCTCCTCCGCATCCAGAACGCCCTACCCGCCGCCGAAATCCTCCCTCTCCTCCCCTAACGCCCAAAATTTTCCGTTACCGGCGCAGAACCCGGGTGCCCCATATCTCGATTCTGAGATGTGGGCATCGCGCGCACAGCGCGACCGCTCCCGCCCCTCTCCAGGCCCCCACGACCTCACACCGGGTGCCCCATTCATGACAGCTTCATCGTCATGAGTGGGATGGAACGATCCCCGCGAGACAAACCTCCCGCAATCCGCACAGGACCAAAAGAAATCTCCCCAGACCACCCCCAAAAACAGCCCAAAATCCGCATGTCAACCCCCCACCACCCCTCCAAACCCACAAACCCCGCGCCCCCACTGCCGATTTCTCTCCAACCAACTTGGCATACTTACCCCTCCCAACCTGCTACACTTAAATCAGCTCCCAGATCCAACCAGCTGCACCGGCACATGCCGCTGCGGCTTTCACATTTAAGCCCCTAACTTCAACGGAGAGAAGATCATACGCGTAACTGCTTTAGAATGAGGCAAGTGAAAGCAATGTCACGCTCCAACCGCTTCATTCCAAACCACTTAGTTCCAGAAAGTGAAAGCAGGGGGGAGGGGGGTAGCCACCGTCGCGACCAGGACAATGTCGCCCGCGCGAGGAAGGTATCTACCCATCCAGTGCGCAAAACTTAGCACATTGCTAGCCCGAACGATAAATCGCCGTTGGAGAGTCAGGGGGTTACGACTTAGTACATTGGCCCTTGAAGTGCGACAACGTCTCCAGGTGGGACAAACCCTAGCGTTCGTTCCTTAGGAGAAATCTGCATGACGATGTTCAAGCACCTCGGCCCAAGTATTCTCGCCATCACCAGTCTTCTAGCCGCACTCCCAGCAGCGCACGCTACCACCATCTCCGTCAACCTCGGAGTCAGCGCCCAGGACTACACCCTCGTTGGCCAGGGCACCGACAATCCGTACGGAACCTATATCAATCTCCAGGGAGCTTGCACCGCGGGAGCCAGCACCACCAGCTGTCAGCTCTCCGGCGACTTTACCGGCACCACCCCGGGCTTTACCGACGGAACCTACGACCTCATCACCACCTACCCCAACGGAGAACCGCTCACGTCCATCTCTGTCGATCCCGAAGGTGGCCCCAACGAGAACTACTTCAACATCAATCCGCCGGCTGCCGGAACCACGATGTACCTCGACCTCTCACAAAACGGCGGCGCCAGCTACGACATACCCCTCTTCACCAACGGTGCCTACGACGCCCAGATCTACTTTGACGGCACCACCCCAACCTGCGGCGGAACCTCACTCGGTGGAGCTCCCTGCAGCCAGATCAATGTAGGCCAGGTCTATGGAGCCACGTACGGCGGACCCGTCACCGGCACCATCAACTTCGTCGAGCCCCCAAGCGCCGTCACCCCGGAACCCAACTCCCTGCTCCTCTTCGGAACAGCGCTTCTCTCCCTCGCCACCCTCATCGGCTACAAACGCTCGTAGTCTACGGTCTCAAACAAGAGAGGTCCCCAACACGGGACCTCTTTTTCGTGCCCAAATTCATCCGCTGTAACTCACCGCCGCATCCGCGGATCGGCCAGCGCATACACCGAATCTGTTAGCAGATTCACCACCACATACGACAACCCAATCGCCAGGATGCAGCCCTGTACCAGCGCATAATCGCGATTCGAAATCGCAGACAGCGTCAGCCGCCCAATTCCCGGCCAGCCAAAGATCGTCTCCGTAACAATCGCGCCCGCCAGCAGCGACCCAAACTGTAACCCGATCACCGTCAGCACCGGGTTCAGCGCATTGCGCAGTGCGTGCCGATACACCACCACATTCTCGCTCAGCCCCTTCGCCCGGGCAGTGCGTATGTAATCCTGCCCCAGCTCCTCCAGCATCGACGTCCTCACCATCCGTGTAAGGATCGCCGCCAACCCTGACCCCAGCGTGATCGCAGGCAGCACCAAGTGCCTCAAGAAATCACCGGCACCAACGCCCGCGCCAGACACTGGCAGCATGGCCAGATCGATCGCAAACACCAAAATCAAAATCGGTCCCAGCGCAAAGTTCGGAAACGAAAGTCCCACCAAACTAGCAAACCCAATCGCCCGATCCGGCCACCGATTCACCCGCCGCGCCGACGCTACACCCGCCGGAATCGCCAGCCCGACACCAATCAGCGTAGCCGCAAGCGTCAGCGCCAGCGTGTAAGGATATCGCTGCAAAATCAGGTGCAGCACCGAGTCATGCAGCCGCAGCGACTGCCCTAGATTCCCATGCAGCAACCCGCTCCAGTACCGCACATACTGCGTCCCCAGCGGCACATCCAGGCCATACGCATGACGTAATCCGGCAATGTCCCCTGCCGTTGCGCCATCACCCAGCATCTGCACAATCGGATCGCCAGGCACCAGGTGAATCATCAGGAAGACCACTGTAACGACAACCCAAAGCACCGGCAACGTCGTCACAACTCGTCGCAAAATCCGGAGCACAGCAGCTCGACCCGCTCCAGCTTTCGGAAGCTCAGCACTCATAAGCGCGTCTCCGCAGACGCCCGATCCAGCTCCGCAGCCGCTCGGCGCATCGCCTCGGTCTCCTCAATCGGATCCACACGCACCTGCGCGATCCGCTGCCCATCCATCTTCACCACCTCAAATCGCCGAGCGTTGAAGTCCACCGACTCGCCCTCAACCGGAATATGTCCCAGCTGCACCAGCAGAAAACCAGCCAGCGTCTCCACACCATACTCGCGAGGAAACTTCCAGTGCAGCTGCGTCACAAGGTCTCTCAAACTAGCGCTGCCATCCAGCAGCAATCCACCACCAGCCGCTGGCAGCGGAAGATTTCGCCCGGTATCGAACTCGTCCTCCAACTCTCCAACCACTTGCTCCAGCACATCTTCAGCCGTAATCAACCCCAGCGTCGATCCGAACTCATCCACCACAATCGCAATCTGCCTTCGCCGGTCCTTGAACTCCTGCAACAACTCCACTGCCAGCTTGGTCTCCGGTACCAGCAATACATCGCGCATCACCTGCCGCAGCGTAATCCCCGAAGCACCGCGATTGCCCAACCCCTGCGCGATGCTGCGGAAGTGAATCAGTCGAGCAACATCCTTCGAATAGGCAACGCCAATGATGTGGTCGCGCCCCTTCTCCGGGTCATACACCGGAATGCGGGAGTGCTGCTCATCCACAATCCGTGCGCTGGCCTGCTCCAGCGACATATCCGCTGGCAGCGAGAAGATCTTCCCACGCGGCGTCATGATCTCGCTCACCACCACCTGGTTGAGCTCAATCGCCCGATGAATCATCTGCTCCTGAAACGGCGGCAACAGTCCCATGCGCCGCGTCGCCGTAGCCAGCATCTTCAGCTCCTCCGGCGAGTGCGCCGAGCTCTCTCCGCTCAGGGGCACACGAAACATCCGCAGCACAGCACCAGCCGACACATTCATCAGTTGCACCGCCGGTCGCGTCATCCGTATGAACACATCCATCGGCCCCGCAACCGCCAGGGCAATCCGCTCCGCCCGCTGCAGCGCCAGCGACTTCGGCACCAGCTCTCCCAGCAACACCTCAAAGTACGTAATGATCGCGAACGCCAGCACCACCGCAACGGAGTGCGCATACAGCAACGCATGAGCCTCAACCCCCGGAAGCCGGCTCAGAAAGGAGATGTGGGTCAACCCGTGCATCACAGCATCTGCGAGCGCAGGCTCACCCAACCCGCCCAGCGCCAGGCTCGACAGCGTAACCCCAAACTGCACTGCAGGCAGAAACTCATTCAGATTTTGCTTGAGTCGGAGCGCCGTTCGCGCGCCCGGACGATTCTGCGAGATCAGCTGCTCGATCCGCGTCTCCCGCACGCTGACCAGCGCAAACTCCGCAGCCACAAAGAAGCTGTTCGCCAGGATAAAGAAGGCGATCAGGCTCCCGTGAACAAGACTCCATTCCAGCATCGTTGGCCTAAAGTCTACACCGGACGCAGCTGCGGCCCGCTGATTCTAGTCGCTCAGCGGGCCGCACATTCTGCAAACGTCGAAAGCTATCAGGCAAGAACGCGCTTCAGCGTCTCGTCGATCGTATTCCTGGGCACAAACCCGACGATCTGCTCGGCAACCTTACCGCCCTTGAACACCAGCAGCGCAGGAATTCCGCGAATGCCATAACGCCCAGGCGTCATGTTGTTCTTATCGACATCCATCTTCATGACCTTCAGTTTGCCTTGGTAATCCGTGGCAACTTCGTCAACCACCGGGCCAAGCGCACGACACGGTCCGCACCAGGCTGCCCAGAAATCAACCAGAACCGGCGTCTCCGACTGCAAAACCTGCTGCTCGAACTCCGCGTCGTTCACTTCAGACACAAACTGACCTGCCATATCACTCATCTCCTTGGGTTTCCATGCATTTTCGGCTGTCCACACTTTTTGCCGTCTGTCAAACCCACTCCATCATAGATGCTGCAGCGTGGAAAACGATGCGACACGTCTACAGCACGGTTCGTTCAACGCCCAAGCCAATCCGCAGAGGCAAAAGCTCCACTTCGGGACCCACCAGCCCCTGGATCCGCATCTCCGCCTCCAGCACCGTCGTCCCCTCACCCAGAAACACCAGCACCGAGGGTCCAGCCCCGCTCAGAGCCACCCCGGCAATCTCCGGCTCCTCCACTAACGGAAGCAGCACCTTCAGCAACGGACAAGCCTCTGCCCGATACGGCTGGTGCATCCTGTCCTGCATCGCTGTCCTGAGCAGGTCCAGCCGTCCCTGCGCAAACGCAGCTACCAGCAGCGACGCCCGCTGCACATTGAAGATCGCATCCACCTTCGAGTAGCGCTCCGGTAGCAGCGCCCTCGCCTTCTTGGTCGCAAGGCTCGCCGGCTGGACCGCCAGCAGCATCTCCCAGGCAGCCGTCTTCTCGCCGGCCGCGAAGCTCGCAACCTTTACCGCCTCTCCATCCTGCGCAGAGACCGTAAACCCTCCATGCCAGCAAGCCGCGACATTATCCGGATGCCCTTCCCGCCGGCTGGCCTCGATTACAATCCCCTCGTCGCCCAGCCCAAGCTCCCCGAAGTGATCGGCCAACGTCACGCCCGCCAACAGCGCAGCCGCGCTCGACCCACATCCCATGCCAAGGGGGATCTCGTTGTGAATCTTCAAATGCAACGGCAGTTCCCTACTTCCCACCCGCTGCAGAACGTCACGGTACGTATCCAGAATGAGGTTGTGCTCCAGCGCAGAGCACAGCGCAGCATCACGTCCCGAAGCCTCGATCTGAAACCCCGCAGCGACGCGCGCCTCAATCGTCAGCCGCATCGACAGCGCCAGCCCGACGGCATCGAAACCCGGTCCCAGATTCGCCGACGTCGCCGGCAACGACAGACGTATTCCACGCGCTTCCTTCACAGCACGCTCGCCGGCATCGCCGATCCCGCGTGCGCATCAATCGCCCGCAGCACCGCATCCACATCCGCATCCAGAACGATCGGCGCGTGCCGCAACTCGGCGTGCCGAGCAGTCTCCGTCGCATTCGCGCCAGCCATCTCGGCCTCCGTCAACAGCTCGCCGAGGTGGTACTTGATCGTGTACTCCGAGTCTTTCAGCGTATGTCCCGTCAGCAGCAGAACCGCCGTCTCTTCCTTACCAACCCGCCCGTCGGCAACCAGCTTCTTCAATCCAGCCAGCGTCACAGCCGACGCCGGCTCGCACCCAATGCCCTCGGCCCCAATCTCCGCCTTGGCCAGCGCAATCTCCTGCTCACTCACCTGCTCGCACCAGCCGCCCGTCGACACCAGCACCTTCACCGCCTTCTTCCACGAAGCCGGGTTGCCAATCTGAATCGCCGAAGCCCGCGTGTTGGCCGTAACCGGCTCCAGCGAAGTCCCGCCATTCGTCCGCATGCTCTCATATAGCGGATTCGCGCCCTCTGCCTGGATCACGCTAATCTTCGGCACCCGGTGAATGAACCCGAGATGCTTCATCTCCGTAAAGCCCTTCCCCAGCGCGGAACAGTTCGCCAGGTTTCCTCCCGGCACAATCACATGATGCGGCACCTGCCACTCGCACTGCTCCAGAATCTCGAACGCCGGAGTCTTCTGCCCCTCCAGCCGGTACGGATTCACCGAGTTCAGCAGGTATACCGGAGCCCGCTGCACAACCTCCGTCAACACCCGCACACAGCCATCGAAGTCCGTTCGCAGCTGCAGCGTCGTCGACCCATAATCCATCGCCTGCGACAGCTTGCCCCACGCAATCTTGCCCTCGGGAATCAGCACCATGCTGCGCAGCCCAGCACGAGCCGCATACGCAGCCATCGCCGCCGACGTATTCCCGGTCGAAGCACAGGCCACCCACTCAAACCCGCTAGCCACGGCCACCGACAGCGCCGCCGTCATCCCTGTATCCTTGAACGATCCCGTAGGATTCATGCCCTGATGTTTGGCCAGCAGCCAGTTCAGCCCCAGTGCCGCAGCCGACTTCGGCATCTCGTACAGCGGCGTATTGCCCTCGCGCAGCGTTACCACCCGATCGGATGGAACGATCGGTAGCAAATCCCGAAACCTCCAAACGCCACTCTGGTCGATACCCATCGTCGAAGTCCGGCGTTCCTGCCAGAGATACCGCAGCGCACTCGGATTCGGACGATTCTTCGACGCCGGCCGGCTCGCCGAGTAGGCCGCCTCCACGCCCCCACTCGCCGGCGCACCTTCGCTCCACGGGTACTCAACCTCGAAGAGGTCGTCGCACGCGCGGCATCGAAAGTTGCTTTTCGCATCCTTGGCAGCGATCCTTTCGCCGCATCCGGTGCATCGAAGGACATGTGATAAAGAATTCATGCTTTTCCCTAGGGTACCGTAAAGCGCTCTCAGCCCGCGCTGTGTCAGCCCTCGCCTCCCTAATTCTTATTCCGATGTTCGCAGTTTCGCCGGCCTCGAACGCGCAATCGCCCAAAGAGCTTCACATCGCCGCCGCTTCCGACCTTCAGCCCGTCCTCCCAACTCTCGCGACCGAATACGAGCAGGCCACCGGGGTCAAGATCATCCCCTCCTTCGGCTCCTCGGCGACCCTCACCCAGCAGATCACCAACGGCGATCCGCAGGACCTCTTTCTCTCCGCCGACTATGTCCACCCCGAGCAGCTCGTAGCCGCGAATTTAACCTCCAGCCACGCTCCGGTTGCCTACGCTCACGGAGTCCTAGTGCTCTGGGCCCGCAAAGACTCGCCGGCTCAGCCCATCACCCTCGATGTTCTCACTAACCCGAAAGTCCAGAAGATCGCCATCGCCAACGGCCTGCACGCCCCATACGGCTTTGCAGCCGATAAGGCCCTCGCCAGCCTCGGGCTCACCGACAAAGTCGCGGGTAAACTGGTCGTCGCTGAAAACATTGCGCAGACCGCCCAGTTCGCAGAATCCGGCAATGCCCAGGTAGGCCTCATCTCTCTCACGATCGCGAGCTCGCCGCACTTCCGTGAACTCGGCACCTTCGTCCGCTTCCCGCCGCAAAGCTACCCTGAGATCCGCCAGTGCGCCGTCATCCTGAAATCCTCGAAGAACCAGGAAGAAGCCCAGAAGTTCCTCGACTGGCTAACCAGCAGCAAGATCCAGCAGAGCTTGAAGAGTTTCGGCCTGGACCCGGCGGAGTAGCGGAATCAAATCGCAGTTAGAGCAGATAAGTCGCAGTACCTATGCAATTCCATGCACACGATCTGTGGAAATGCTCACCCCTTCGCCGTAAAGGCGGACAAAAACGTGCTCCAGAAGATGGGCACAGGATTGCTTCGAGATAGATCGCACCCTTGAGGACTCCCATTTCATGCGTCTGCGTATCCTTGTAGCCCTGCTCGCCCTGCTGGCCACCGGCATCACAGCGAAGGCCGATCCCATTACAGTCACCGTCAGCGACAGCGCTTGGGTTGGCGTCTATGACGTAACGCCTCTCACCGGCATCTTCGTTCCGAACGTCACGGTCACCTTTACCGGCGATACCTCAGACCTCATCTACAACTCCACCGGGTACATCGGGACCGTGGGACGCGGGACCCCGGTCTACGGGGACCCGCTCTACTACATCCTGGGCACGGCGACCATTCAGATCGGAAGCCTGGGCACGTTCACAATTGACGGCCCGGTCGAGTTCTTCGATAACCAGGTCACCTCCATTGCGGGCATCGCATACGGCAGCGGCAGCGACGGCTACGGCATCCTCGCTACAGAGAATGCCGCATTCAGTTCGTACACCGGCGCCACCAGCATTGGTCCGCTCTCCGGACCCGTCTCCCCCTACCCCGGGGTAGGCTTTGATACCTCCGGCGGATTCACTGTCTTAGAACCCAGCACCTACACAGGCGTCGAGGCCGCCCCTTCCACCTTCACGGCTACGGTGGACACAGCTCCCACCCCCGAGCCCTCCAGCCTCGCTCTGCTCGGAACCGGCCTCCTCGGCTTTGGCGCTGCCATTCGCCGCCGTCTGCGCTAAACCGGCAGGACGGTCCCAGTGAAAGCCCCGGCCAGAGCTGGAGATTTCACATTCGACCTCCTGCCGAAGCGACCTGCGCCTTTACTCTCTACCTTCCACCTTCTACTGTCTTCTTCATGGACTTCGCCGCCCTAGGCCTGACGCTTCGCCTTGCCGGTCTCACGACGCTCTGCCTGCTCCTCGTGGCAACGCCCCTGGCCGCATGGATCGCATCCGGCGGCGGAATAGCCCGCCGCATCGCGCAGGCAGCGGTCGCACTGCCCCTGGTTCTTCCGCCCACGGTTCTCGGCTTCTACCTGCTCGTGGGCCTCGGCCCCACCACCGCGCTCGGCCGCACGCTCATCACCCTCATTGGACATCCCCTCGCCTTCACCTTTTCCGGCCTGCTCATCGGCTCCATGATCTACAGCCTGCCGTTCGCCGTGCAGCCGCTCGTGGTCGCCTTCGCCTCTGTCGACCGCCCCACCCTGGAAGTCGCCAGCGTTCTCGGAGCCTCACCCTGGACCGTCTTTCGCCGCATCACCCTTCCTCTCTCCCGCATGTCCTTCATCACCGCGGCCGTCCTCACCTTCGCCCACACCGTCGGCGAGTTCGGCGTCGTCCTCATGGTCGGCGGCGACATTCCCGGCATCACCCGCACCCTCTCCATCTCCATCTTCGATCAGGTGCAGGAGCTCCGCTACAGCGACGCCAATCTCACCGCCGCCGCACTGGTCGCCATCTCCTTCCTCGCGCTGCTGGTTGTCTACGCCCGTGGTAACCGGAGGTCCGAGCTTGCCTGAGCCCCACCACAGACTTCGCGTCGCCGCCAAATTGGGCGCCCTGCAAATCTCCGTCGACATGAACCTGTGGGCGCCGTGGACCATTCTCTTCGGTCCATCTGGCAGCGGCAAAAGCTCCATCCTGCGCGCCGCCTGCGGCCTCATCCCCAGGGCCGCCGTAAACTTCGCCCGGGTTCGCGCTATCGTACAGAGCGATCTGCAATCCAGGCATCTCCACATTCCGCCTCACCGTCGCAACGTCGCCTATGCCCCTCAGGGGTCGGTTCTCTTTCCCCACCTCACCGTCCGCCAGAACGTCTCCTTCGCCACCGACATCCGCCACCAACCCGACGCGCCCTCCACCGAAGCAGCCCTCGACCTCTTCCACCTCACTGCACTAGCCCATCGCCTCCCACGCGATCTCTCCGGCGGAGAGCGCCAGCGCGTGAACCTCGCCCGCGCCTTCGCCGTTCCCGCACCTCACCTGATACTCCTCGACGAGCCCTTTACCGGCGTCGATCGCTCCCTGCGCGACCTCCTGCTCCCGCGCATCCAACAGCACGCCGCACAACAAGGCATCCCCGTCGTTTCCGTCACGCACGACATCGAGGAAGCCCTCATCCTCAATGCCGAAGTCATTCGCCTGGAACAAGGCTCCATCATTGCGCAGGGTCCCGCATCGCAGGTTCTCGCCGAAGAGCGCACACGCATGCTGAATATCCTGCAACCCTAACCGCGCACAGCTAGCCCAACAGCACCGGCTCGCGCTCCAGCGCAATTCCAAACTTCCCTCTCACCCCACGCACAATCTGATCCTGCAGCCGCTCAATATCCGCGCACGTCGCCCCGCCCCGGTTCGTCAGCGCCAGCGTATGCCGAGTCGAAAGCCCCGCCGGTCCCACCCCAAATCCCTTCACAAATCCCGCACGCTCCAGCAGCCATGCCGCCGGAACCTTCACCTTTCCGTTACCAGCCGGCCAGTGTGGCACCGTATTCTCCTCAACTCCAACAGCAGCAGCAATTCGCTCCAGCATCTCCGACCCAACAATCGGATTCTTGAAGAACGATCCCGCGCTCCGGCAGTCTGGATCCCCTTCCACCAGCAGCATTCCCTTCTCCCGCCGAATCTCCCGCACCGCCATCGCGACCTCCATCAGCGTGAGCACCTCCTTGCCCGCAAGCCGCCGCTGCAAATCCGCGTAGCGCAGGTTCGGCTCCCCATTCGGCCGCAGCCGAAACCTCACCCGCGTCACAATGTAGCGTCCTGGCTCATCCGTGTTGAACAAGCTCTCCCGATACCGAAACCTACAGGCACCCTTGTCCAACTCGACCCACTCCAATGTCCCCCGGTCAAACGCCCGCACCGACTCGATCGTCTCCGCGATCTCCTGCCCATACGCCCCTACGTTCTGCACCGGCGTCCCTCCGACGGACCCCGGGATGCCCGCCAGGCACTCCACCCCAGCCATACCCAACGACGTCACCCTCTCCACGAAACGATCCCACACTTCACCGGCGCCAACATCGAACAGACCCCCACCGCACGCCTCGACACCCATCACCGCGACCTTCAACACCAGCCCCGCGAAACCAGCATCCCGCACCAGCAGATTGCTTCCCCCGCCCAGCACAAACAGCGGCACTCCCCGCTCCTTGGCCCAGAAAACAGCCTCCACAACCTCTTCCTCAGTAGTGGCAACGGCAAAATAGCGCGCAGCTCCCCCAATCCCGAACGTCGTGAACGGCGCCAGCGGTATCTCTTTCCGAATCTGCAACCCAGACGGCACGTTTCGAGACTACATCAGCCTTCTGTCAGTTATTTCGTTCTTTGGCGCGACCGAACCGCACAACGTACAATCAAATAACCAAGTTCGTTCCACCACGATCAGGAGGCAACACGATGTACCCAGAGTTAATGCTCATTCCGATGCGCGAAGAGTTGACCAAGGCCGGTGTCCTCGAGGCCCGCACCAGTGCTGAGGTGGACGCCGCCCTCGCAGCGCCCGGAATCACCATGCTGGTCGTCAACTCCGTGTGCGGCTGCGCTGCCGGCAAGATGCGCCCGGGCGTTCGCCTTGCCCTTCAGCACACCACCAAGCCCGACCAGACCATCACAGTCTTCGCCGGCCAGGATCGCGAAGCCACCGAGCGCGCCCGCAGCTACTTCCAGGGCCATCCCCCCACATCGCCCGCCGTAGCCATCCTGCGCGACGGTCAGCTGATCTATCTCCTCCAGCGCTCGGCTATCGAAAACTCGACGGCCCCGGCCATCGCCCAGGAACTCACCCGCGCCTTCGACACCTACTGCGCCAAGTCGGTAGCCTAGCTTTTTCCAACCCTGACCTTCACTTCATAAGAGAACCCCCAGAGAGGATGGCTGTTGCCATCCTCTCTTATTTGCGGAATGCACTCCTTATTCACCGAAATCCCCGCCTCAAGCCCTCTAGAAAAACCACCCCTGGTTGCCGATAGTTAGGCCATGACAAAACTGAATCGGGTTCGGAACGTCTCCGCCGCAGAGTTTGCCACAGCTCCCGAGGCGATTCCGAGGGCTACCCCTCCGGCCCTGTGGTTGGCTGGTTCCAGCCCATCCGTGACCCAGCTGCGAGCCCAACTTCGACGGGTCGCCCCATATTTTCGGACAGCCCTATTCGTAGGCGAACCCGGCTGCGGCGAAGAAGCAGCAGCCCACATTCTTCACCAGCTATCTCCCCTCAGCCAGCGCCCTTTCATCAACCTTAGGTCAGCCGAGACGCTCTCCCTCTTTGAAGAAGCTCGATCAGACGATGCCGTCGCATCGATTGGTATGTTCTATATCCCCCGCCCCGACCGGCTTCGCCCCAGCACCCAAGGCACCTTGCTTCGCCTAGTCCGCCGATACGGACCACAGGCTCCGCGTATCGTCGCCTTCGCGCAGCGTGGCCTTCGACCGCTAGTGAGCGCGAATGGCTTTTCCGCTGAGCTCGCGGACTTTCTCGGGTCGCTGAGGATCGTGATACCCCCCTTGCGCGACCGCCGCGAAGATATCCCTCAACTACTCTCGAACCTCGTCCAGCGTATAGCCGCCAAGTCCGATGCACCCCTCCCTCAACTAGCCGCGGACCTCATGGACGCCGCCCGAAATCTCCCCTGGCACGGCAATCTACCCCAGTTGTACCTGTTAGCCGAGGCATTGATAGCTCGCGCCAACGGGCGCACCCTTCATGCTTCCGACCTCGACGCTGTCCTTGGCTCCATCTCCCAGCAGGCTTCGGCACGTCCTCAAGAAATCCGAATGCTTCGACTCGATGACGTCATTCAGGAGCACATTCGCTCGGTTCTCTTCGCCTGTAACGGAAACAAGCTGCGCACCGCCGAGGTGCTCGGCATCAGTCGCTCGACCCTCTACCGCATGCTCGACACGCCTGCCCAACCCTGCTCGCAACCCACCAACTCCCAATCTGCCTACTCGCCCGATCTGCAGATGGTGGGCTGAGCAGCGCACCTCTGTTGTTTCCGCAGATGTCCTCTTACATTTGGCAACCTGCGCGCATCCTGCCTTTGATAGCCTTGTAGGATGACCTCCAGTAAAAGTTCGGAGTCCGCTGCCCATCTGCGCATCGCAGTCCTCGGCGCCGGCAAGATGGGCGGGATCCTGGTTCAGGCATTCCTGCGCTCCGACCTCTTTCCCCGCGAACACGTCGCCGCAACCGTGGCCCACGAAGTCCGCGCCGCCAACCTCAGCAAGCAGTTTGGCATCCCGGTTACCACCAACAATCTCGAGGCCGCCGGGCAAGCAGACATCATCCTGCTTGGCGTCAAACCACAGCAGTTGCACGACGTCGTCACCGGGATCGCTCCGGCGCTCCGCCCCGGAAAGTTGCTGATCTCCTTCGCAGCTTCAGTCAAGACCGGCGCCATCGAAGAAGCCGCCGGTTGCAACCTCTCCGTCATTCGCGCCATGCCGAATACGCCTGCGATGGTTGGCGCCGGCATCACCGCCATCTGCCGCGGCAACTTTGTCACCGATCAGCAACTCGCCCTCGCCGAACAGATCTTCGCTACCGTCGGCCGCACCGTCGTCGTCGACGAAAAGAACATGGACGCTGTCACCGGCCTGTCAGGCTCTGGCCCCGCCTTCCTCTACATCATCATCGAAGCTCTCGCTGAAGCCGGCGTCAATGTCGGCCTCCCCCGCGACATCGCCACGCTGCTGGCTGCCCAGACCTCCTATGGCGCAGCCAAGATGGTGCTCGAGACCGGTTCCCATCCTGCCCTGCTCAAGGACGAAGTTACAACCCCCGCGGGCTGCACGGTCGAGGGCATTCTCGAACTCGAGGAAGGTGGCCTGCGCGTAACCCTCATCAAGGCCGTCAAACGAGCGACAGAGCGCGCCCGCGAGCTCGCCCGAAGGTAGTCGACAGCTCGCATACCGCACATCCCGGTGCCAATTCGCTCGTACAATCGATCAATGAGCAGCACAGTGGTCCCCCTCTCGACCCGCACCCCCACCAGCCGTCCAAGTGCTCTTCCTCTTTATGCAGCGGGTGTCGTCGGATTTATGGTGCTTGTCATCATAGAGGGAGCGGTCGTCCGAGCCACCGGATCAGGCGCCGGCTGCGGGAACCACTGGCCCCTCTGCAACGGCGACTTCTTCCCACACCACCCCCGCCTCGCCACCGTCATCGAATACACGCACCGCTCGATGACCGGCTTCGTCACCGCGCTGGTCGCCATCCTCATCGGCTGGACCTTCCTCGCACGCCCTCGCGGCGACCGTGCCCGCCGTGCCGTCGTGTGGTGCGGCATCCTTCTCATCACCGAAGCTCTCTTGGGTGCCCTCCTCGTGAAGGGCGGCTATGTCGAGGGCAATGCCTCCGATATGCGCGTAGTCATGCAGTGCATCCACTTCACGAATACGATGCTGCTGCTCGCCGCCATCACCCTCACCTGGTGGTGGGTGCGCGACCGCCCCGAGCCATCCACCGACCTAGGCCCACATGCCCGCACGGTTGCCTGGACCTCACTGATTGCAACTCTCTTCGTAGGCGGTACCGGCTCTGTAGCCGCGCTCGCCGACACACTGTTTCCACCCACCTCCCTGCAAGCCGCCTTCCTGCAGGACTTCGCCGCCCACTCACCTTTGCTGGTTCGCATGCGCTGGCTGCACCCCGCCACCGCCGTCATCGCGCTAAGCTGTGCCATCTGGATCGCGTTCCAGCTCCGCAACAACCTCGGCCAACTGGTCGTAGTCCTCGTCTGCCTGCAACTCCTGCTGGGCGCCGCCGACGTGCTTCTTCTGGCCCCCACTTGGTTGCAGGTACTCCATCTACTGGGCGCAGACCTTTACTGGATCGCCCTCATAGTCGCGTGCGCATCCATCCTCGCACCCGCGCACGCTAAGCCTCCTGCTACGTCGTAGACGGCTTTCCGTCGACCTTGTGCGCCACGTGCTTGGTCCCGTTCACCGTCTTGTGATACCCCTCTTTGCTCACGTCCGCTGTTTTGTGCGCGGCCACCTTGGTCCCGTGCGCCGTATCGTGAGCTGCAACCTTCGTTCCGTGTTCCGTATCGTGCGCCACAGCCTTAGTCCCATAAACCGTCTTATGCGCGACGGTCTTGCTGGCGTGGGCCGTATCGTGACCGGCGTTCTTCATATCTTGACCAACGGTTTGTGCCTGCGCGGCAGCAAGCAAGAGTAACCCGGCAAGTGCCATTCCTGAAACGATCAACTTCTTCATCGGCTTATCTCCATATACTGCAGCGACCTGCATATAAGATGCGGCCACGTCGACAGAGGTGGGAATTTCACGCGATAAAGTCTCGGCCCCACAAGACCTGCTGGATCATAAACAACATTAACTCGCTTTAATCAATGCTCTTCCCAATCATCATACCCAGATGGTAGATTCTTAGGGCGTTGTTGTATGATGAACCCCGACTTACAGTAAACGCTTTCTGCAACCGTAATACTCGGGAATCACCCCCATGCAGGCCGAGCTTCGTCGCGTTGCAGCGGGTTTAGGAGAAGGAAAAAAGAGATGGCGCTAAATACAGCAACGACAAACCTGAGGTCTTCAAGCGCGCTTCCAGGTTCCACCAACTACAGCGCCATGGCGATGGTGACTACTCTTTTCTTCACCTGGGGCTTCTGCACCGTGCTCAACGATGCGGTCATTCCGCACCTTCAATCCATCTTCGAATTGAGCTATCTCCAGGCTTCGCTGATTCAGCTTGCCTTTTTCAGCTCCTACTTTGTGTTCGCACTTCCTGCTGGCAAGCTGGTAGAGAAAGTCGGATATAAATCGACGATGGTCATCGGCCTCGGTCTCATGTGCCTCGGTGCACTTCTGTTCGTTCCCGCGGCCTCAGCAGCTACCTACTCTTTCTTTCTCGTAGCCGAAGTGGTTCTGGCTGCCGGCGTCACCCTCCTGCAGGTCGCGGCAAACCCTTACGTCACCATCCTCGGCCCTCCCGAGACAGCATCTAGCCGCCTCAACCTCACCCAGGCCTTCAATACGCTTGGTGACACGGTTGCCCCCTATATCGGCGGAGCATTTATCCTCGGCAAGATTGCGACCCTGCCCCAGGCGGGCCAACTTCAGGGAGCAGCGTTGCAGGCGTACCGCACCCACCAAGCTTCCAGTATCAAGCTCCCCTTCCTGGCAATTGCCAGTGCCACGTTGATCCTGGCCCTAGCAATCGCGATCTACAAGTTTCCCCGCCTCGAAGTGACGCAGGACTTTCGCCCCGCCGGACTGGACGTCGAGAAAGACAGCATCTGGAATCATCGTCATCTATATCTCGGTGCGATTGCGATCTTCATTTACGTAGGTGCCGAAGTATCGATTGGCAGCTTCCTCGTAAAGTACTTCGCGGATCCGAATATCCTCGGCATCTCGCTAGAAAACGGCGCAAAGCTCGTGACCCTCTACTGGGGCGGCATGATGGTTGGCCGATTCATCGGATCGGCAGCCATGCGCCGTATCGCAGCCAACAAAATCTTGATGTGGGCTGGCGTCGGCGCCGCTCTGCTCGTCTTCGGATCGTTGATCGGCCGTGGCCACTTCGCCGCTATCGCCATCCTGTCGGTGGGACTCTTCAACTCCATCATGTTCCCTACTATCTTCACACTCGCTGTCGCAGAACTCGGTCCGCTGACCGGACGTGGCTCCGGCTTGCTTGTGCAGGCGATCGTTGGCGGCGCCGTGTTTCCCATGCTGATGGGCTACCTCGCCGACCATTACGGAATTCACCGTTCCCTTCTCATGCCGCTCCTGTGTTACTTCTTCGTTGCCTACTACGGATGGCAGGGGTACAAAATCCAGCCCGGCGAGATCCAGTCGCACATCGAGGTAGCGAAAGCCTAGGCTTCATGTCTACCGATCCACATTACCCGTTACCGGCCGCGTCCGGAAGACATCAACAAAGCTTAGCTGTAATCGTGAGCGACGCTTCGCAATAATAGGAGAACGAAATGGGTCGTCAAATGACAATGGGAGTCGTCGTAGGCAATCGTGGATTCTTTCCCAGCCACCTTGCCACCAGCGGACGCCTCGAGATGATTGCAGCGCTTGAAGCAGTGGGGATCAAACCCATCGTGCTCACCCCAGAACAAACCGCGCACGGGGCGGTCGAAACCTACGAAGACGCTAAGAAATGCGCCGAGCTCTTCAAGCAACACGCGAAGGAAATCGACGGCATCATCATCGCCCTTCCAAACTTCGGTGAAGAGCGGGGCTTGGCCGATGCTCTGCGCCTGGCCAACCTCGAGGTCCCTGTCCTTATTCAGGCCACGCCGGATACGCCCGGCAAGATGGGCATCGCTTTCCGTCGCGACTCCTTCTGCGGCAAGATGTCAATCTGCAACAACCTCAAGCAGTACGGCATCCCCTACTCCCTCACCAGCCTGCACACTGAAGCCCCCGACTCCACCGAGTTCAAGGCCGACCTGCAGTGGTTTGCCGCGGTCTGCCGCATCGTGCGCGGCCTGCGCAACGTCCGCTTCGGCGCCATCGGAGCTCGCCCCACGGCCTTCAACACCGTCCGTTACTCTGAAAAACTCCTCGAGCGCTCCGGTATCACCGTCGAAACCCTCGACCTCTCCGAAGTCATGGGCCGCATCGAGAAGTCCAAAGACAACGACGACGCCGTCCAGGCCAAGCTCGCCGCCATCAAGAAGTACATCCCCATCGGCGACACGCCCGAAGCCGCCCTCATGAAGATGGCCAAGCTCGGCGCCGTCATCGACGGATGGATGGCCGCCTCCGATCTCACCGTCTCCGCCGTGCAATGTTGGACCTCGATTGAGGAGTATCTCGGCATCGTCCCCTGCACCGTCATGTCGATGATGAGCGAACAGCTCATCCCCTCTGCCTGCGAAGTCGACGTCCTCGGAACCCTCTCCATGTACGCCCTCACCCTCGCCAGCGAGACGCCCTCCGCGCTACTCGACTGGAACAACAACTACGGCGACAACCCCGACAAGGCTGTCTGCTTCCACTGCTCCAACCTGCCCAAGCACTTCTTCCGCGAAGGCGTAAAGATGGACTACCAGCTCATCATCGCGGGCACCGTCGGCAAGGAGAATACCCACGGTACTCTAGATGGCACGGTCAAGGCCGGCGATATGAGCTTCGCGCGCTTCTCCACCGACGACTTCACCGGCAAGATCGCAGGCTACGTCGGCCAGGGCAAGTTCACCGACGACCCGCTCAACACCTTCGGCGGCGCCGGCGTCGTCGAAATCCCCAACATGCAGAAGCTTCTCCGCTACATCTGCGAGAACGGCTTCGAGCATCACGTAGCGGCGAACTTCGCCACGGTCGCCAGCCCTGTATACGAGGCTGCCTCGAACTACCTCGGCTGGAAGATGCATCAGCACGCTTAATCGGCCCGTAACCGGCTCATCATCAGGGCTGTGCAGGAAATTTACATTCCTTCTGCACAGCCCTGATTTAGTCTCGTAAGACGCATGGCCGTCCGGAAACAAACCGCGCCGAAAAAGACACCCACTCCCGGCGCGCCCCGCCGTTCCGCCAAGGTTCCCCCTGCATTTCAAGGTGGCAGACTCATCGATCGTGACGAGAGCTGGCTCCAGTTCAATCGCCGCGTCCTTGAAGAAGCGGACGACACCACCAACCCCCTTCTCGAGCGCGTCAAATTTCTCGCGATCACTGCCAGCAACCTCGATGAGTTCGTCGAGATCCGCGTTGCCGGTGTTTTGCAGCGTCTAGAAGAAGGCCTTGGCGTCCCTCAACCCACTGACGCCGGCGGCCTCACCCAGGACGAGCGAATGGAACGCGTTCGTGCCAGCCTTCACCAATTCATCAAGGATCAGGGCATCTCCTGGAACGACCACCTCGTTCCCGAACTCAAGCGCGCCGGCATCTGTATCGTCGGCTGGAAACAGCTTCGCAAGGAAGACCGCGAGTACGCCATTAAGTTTTTCCAGGAGCAGGTCGATCCCCTTCTCACCCCCGTAACTCTTGACCCCTCCCATCCCTTTCCGCGCGTCCTCAACAAGGCCATCTGCCTCGCCCTCCTGCTCCGCCACAAACGCAAGCTCAAGTCCGGTCTCAGCCCCAAGATCCTCGGCGTCGTGACGATTCCGCGGTCACTCCCATCCCTCATATCCCTCCCTGAGAGCAAGGGCCAGCGCAACTTCCTGCTGCTCGAAGATCTCATCGAAGCCCATATCGAGTCGATGTTTCGAGGCTACAGCATCCTCAACCGAACGGCCTTCCGTGTCACCCGCAACAGCAATCTATACATGCAGGAGGAAGAAGCGCGCTCCCTGCTAGAAACCGTCGCCGAAGAACTGCACAATCGCCGCAAAGGCGACGCCGTCCGCATGGAGATCGACGCTTTCGCCTCCGAAGAGATTGCCGAACGCCTCCGCATAAACTTCGAGCTCGAGCCCTGGCAGGTCTTTCGCACCGCGGCGCCCATCAATCTCTCGCGCCTCATGAGCCTCTATAGCGCGGTCAAGTTACCCGCGCTCAAGTTCGCTGAATTTCATGGCCGCCGCCTCCACCTCGACCAATCCACCAAGCCTCCCACCAACATCTTCGCGGCTCTACGCAAAGAAGACATCCTCCTCCATCATCCATTCGACAGCTACAGCACGGTCGAAGACTTCATCGCCGCTGCCGCCGCCGACAACAGCGTTATCTCGATCAAGCAAACCCTCTACCGCACCAGCGCGGACTCACCCATCTTCAGCGCGCTCAAAGAGGCAGCGCAAAGCAAGGACGTCACCGTCGTCGTTGAACTGATGGCGCGCTTCGACGAAGCTTCCAACATCCGCTGGGCGCGCGAGCTCGAAGACGCCGGGGTTCAGGTCTTCCACGGCATCTTCGGCTATAAGACCCACTGCAAGCTAGCGCTCGTCGTGCGCCGCGACTCCGACGGCATCATCCGCAGCTACGCCCATCTAGGCACGGGCAACTACAACCCAGTCACTGCGCGTTTCTACACCGACATCAGCCTGCTCACTGCGCGCCCCGACCTTACCGAAGCCGTCATCCGCGTCTTTCGCTATCTCACCGCGGACTGGGAAGCAGGCCCCAACGCCTATCGCCCGCTTCTCCTCGCGCCGGTCACCCTGGCAACCGACATGCTCGCTCTCATCACGCGCGAAGCCGCTCATGCTCAGGCCGGAAAACCCGCCCACATCATCGCTAAGGTCAACGGCTTGCTCGATCCTCCCACCATCGACGCTCTTTACGCAGCCTCCCAGTCCGGAGTTGAAATCGACCTCATCGTCCGCGGCATGTGCGCTCTCCGCCCCGGCATCCCCCGTCTCAGTGAACGCATTCGCGTCCGTTCGATCATTGGCCGTTTCCTTGAGCACAGCCGCATCTTCTTCTTCGCCAATGGCGGACCCAACGACGGCGCTCAGGCCGAAATCTTCTGCGGCAGCGCCGACTGGATGACCCGCAACCTCTACGAGCGCTGCGAGGTTGTCTTTCCCGTCGTCGACCCCGCCCTGAAACGTCGTCTGCTCGACGAGATTCTCGACTCCTACCTGCACGACAATCTCAAGGCCCGCCTCATGAACCCCGACGGCTCCTACGAGCGCGCTCCAAGAACTGGTCCCGCCCTCAGCGCTCAGCAGCACCTCATGGAACTCTCGCGCTCACCGGACAAACAGCATAGCCGCGACAAATCCGCCGTTCCCGAAAGCACGCCCGCGGAAGACGCGGAAAGCATCCTCTCCAAAGAGCAGTCCGGCCTTTAGCCAAAATCGCCGCCGACAAACACCCGGCTCAACTCACGTCCTCAGCGCCCCAAACTGCTAAACTTGGACTGTAGCGGCGTGGCCCATACTCCCACGCCAAAGGAGTACATCATGGCAACCAATCACGGTAACGGCACGCACAACATCAACGGCGCAGGACTCCGCCTCAAGACAGGTCTCGCCGAGATGCTTAAGGGTGGCGTCATCATGGACGTCATGAACGTCGCACAGGCCCGCATTGCGGAGGAAGCCGGTGCTGTGGCCGTCATGGCTCTCGAACGCGTTCCCGCCATGATCCGTGCCCAGGGTGGCGTTGCCCGCATGGCCTCGCCCAAGCTCATCAAAGAAATCATGGCCGCTTCCACAATTCCGGTCATGGCTAAGGCCCGCATCGGCCACTTCGCCGAAGCCCAGGTCCTACAGTCCCTCGGCGTCGACTTCATCGACGAGTCCGAAGTGCTGACGCCCGCCGACGAGGTCTACCACATCGACAAGCACGCCTTCACCACACCCTTCGTCTGCGGCGCGCGGAATCTCGGCGAAGCTCTTCGCCGCATCGCAGAAGGCGCTGCCATGATTCGCACCAAGGGCGAACCCGGCACCGGCGACGTCGTCCACGCCGTCCAGCATATGCGCCAGATCACCCGCGAGATCAAGGCCCTCACCGTCCTTGGCGACGAAGAGCTCTACAACGCCGCCAAGGTTCACGGCGCTCCCTACGAGCTGGTCCGCATGGTCGCGAAGGCCGGTAAGCTTCCCGTCCCCAACTTCTCCGCCGGCGGTATCGCCACTCCCGCAGACGCGTCCCTCATGATGCAGCTCGGCGCCGAGACCATCTTCGTCGGCTCCGGCATCTTCATGAAGGAAGGCGCCATCCCTCTCGACATAGAAGACAACCCCGAAGAGCGCGCTGAAGCCATCTCCCGCGCCCGCGCCATCGTCCTCGCAACACTTCACTACGACGACCCCAAGATTGTCTCCGAAGCCTCGGAGGCCATCATCGGCAGCATGAAGGGTCTCGCCGCCGCCACCATCGAAGAGAAAGACCTCATGCAGACCCGCGGCTGGTAGTTTTTCAAACAAAGCGGGCAACTCAACTGCCGAACAACTCACGTCCTTAGACAGGCATCGCAGTATGTGTCGTTGTATTCGCCACTTTGCTGCCCGAAAAGGATCGTCCATGAAAAAGTTACTCCCTCTCGTACTGCTTACGGCTTTCGTTGGGCCCAACATCAAGGCACAAGACCTCTCCAAACTCGATGCCCGCATCGAAGCAGCCCACCAGGTTCTTCACGAACTGATGGCCACACCCGACCGCAGCATTCCCGATAGCGTCGCCATGCACGCTACGTGCGTTGCTGTGATTCCCGGTTTCAAAAAAGGCGCCTTCGTAGTCGGCGGTGAATACGGTCAGGGTGTCGTCACCTGCCGCACTGGCCATGGCTGGAGCGCCCCTGCCTTCATCCAGCTCACCGGCGCCAGCTTCGGCTTCCAGATCGGCGGCCAGTCCACCGACCTCGTCCTCGTAGCCGTTACCCACGATGGCGCACAGCGTCTTCTACACGACAAAGTAAAGCTTGGTGCTGACATAGCCGTAGCTGCCGGCCCCGTAGGCCGCGACTCGCAAGCCTCCACAACCGAACTCGCCAACGCCGGCTTCCTCACCTACTCCCGTACCAAGGGCGTATTCGCGGGCGTCGACCTCAACGGCGACGTCGTCAACCAGAACATTAATGACACCGAGACCTACTACGGCCACGATGTCTCGTTCCAGCGACTGCTCGACGGCGACGTTCGCCCCCACGAGAGCTCGCGGCCTTTCCTCCGTACCGTCAGTGAACTCTTCCACGCCGAAGCCCGCGGCACGAAGTAATGCAATTCAGGCCTAAGTGAAAAGTCCCGGTCATCAGCAGATGATCGGGCCTTTTTGTGTATTCCCAATCAACCTAAATCCATCCTCCATCGACCACGTAACTCTGATTCGTAATTGCTGAGCTGTCGTCCGCCGCCAGAAATAGCACGAGCCGCGCAACCTCTTCCGGCAGAATCATCCGCTTCAACGACTGGTGCGCCAGCACCTGCCGGACATAGTCCTCGGTCAGCCACAATTGCTTCTGACGCTCGGTAAGGATTGAACCCGGCATCACGCAATTTACCCGCACGTCATCCTCGCCAAACTCATGCGCCAGCGCCCGCGTCATCCCCACAATCGCAGACTTAGCCGTCACGTACACCGGGACATTCTTCGAAGGGATCACCCACGCAATCGACCCCATGTTGATAATGGATCCGCGCCTCGCCGATCGCATCGCCCCCCCTACCGCCTTCGCCATAAAAAACTGCTGCTTCAGGTTAATCGCCATGTTCGCATCCCACGTCTCCGGCGTCACCGACTCCATCGAATGCCGCGTATCATTCCCCGCGTTATTCACCAGCACATCCACGCGCCCAAACCGCTGCAGGATCTCTTCTACCGTCCATTCCAGCGCAGCAAAGTCGGTCAAATCGCAGCGAACATACACCGGCGCAACAAGCCCCGCGTCCACCAGACGCGTCACCAGGCTTTCGGCTGCGTCCTCCTGAATATCCAGGAACACCACCTGCGCCTTCTGCCGCACAAACGCCTCTACGATCGCTTCCCCGATCCCACTCGCGCCGCCCGTCACCAGCACCACGCGGTCTTCCAGGCTCGCATACACAGCCGCTTTGCTCATTCCGCTCATCGCAGCATTATCACCCGAGCTGGGCATCTGCGTCTCCCGTTTCACTCTGCGCGATGCACTAAAATCAAACTGTGGATCCCAAAGCCCCAGCCATCGGCGTCCTCGCTCTGCAGGGCGCATTCGACGTCCACGCCCGCCGCCTCGCCGCCCTCGGAGCCGTCACCTCGCTCGTCCGCAAGCCCAGCCAGCTCGCCGCCCTCGACGCCCTCGTCATCCCGGGCGGCGAGTCCACCACCTTCCTCAAACACCTCGAGCGCGCCGGCTTCTACGACACCCTCGACGCCTTCGTCCGCTGCAAGCCCGTTTTCGGCACCTGCGCCGGCTGCATCCTTCTTGCGAAAGAAGTCACCAACCCGCATCAACCCTCCTTTGGCGTCCTCGACATCGCCGTCGAACGCAACGCCTACGGCCGCCAGAACGACTCCGCCATCCTCACCTGCGAAACCTCGCTTCCCGGTGGCCCGCTCGAGATGGTCTTCATCCGCGCACCGCGCATCACCCGCACCGGCCTCACCGTCGAAACTCTCGCCACCCGCGAAGCCTCTCCCACCCTCATCCGCCAGGGGCGTCTGCTCGCCGCCACCTTCCACCCAGAGCTAACCGAAGACACCCGCGTCCACCAGCTGTTCCTCAACATCGTCCGTGAGGACATGAAATAGGAGCTTCGTAAGGTTTATGTTTTTGAATCGTCATCCTTCGCAGTGGGCGGAGGATCTACTGTTTGCTTCTCGCGCCACAATCTCTGAACCCAGCCAACTACAATCAACGTATGCAGGCATCCCAGGCCATCCCGCCCACGCACGGCTTCTGGCACCTTCCCATCGACGCCGCCAAACAAGGCCACGCACTCGACACCCACCTCCTCCTCAATCTCTGGATCGCCTTATCCCTCCTCACCCTCGCGCACCTCATCCTGCTTCTTGGCATCGCGCTCCGCAAGCGCACGGACCGCCACTACCACCAGCTCCTCATCGAGTACCTTCCGCTCGCCGCCCTGACCCTCCTCTTCGCCTTCCTCGCCCTCCGCGCCCAGCAACTCTGGGCCGCGCAGCGTTACACCGGCGCTGACTTATCCGCAATGCAGGTTGAAGTGACCGGCCAACAGTTCGTCTGGTACTTCCGCTACCCCGGCGCCGACGCCTCCTTCGGTCGCACCAAACTCTCTCTCGTCGACCCGGCCGATGCCAACCCTCTCGGCATCGATCCCACCGACCCATACGGCAGCGACGACATCATTACCAGCCAGCTCGTGCTCCCCGCCGATCGCGAAGTGGACCTAACCCTTCGCGCCGAGGACGTCATCCACGGATTCGCGATACCGCAGATGCGCATCAAGCAAAACGCCATCCCCGGCCAGACCGCCCACATCCATTTCACCCCCGAAACCCCTGGCGACTACGCCATCCTCTGCACCCAGGTCTGCGGCCTCGGCCACTACCGCATGCTCGCCAACCTCCGCGTCCTGCCCGCTGCAGCCTTTGACAACTGGCTCCGCACCCAGGAAGCCACCAAAGCCGAAGCCGAGGCTCAGCGATGAAGCCTCTACCTGTTCCCACCACTCCGGGTGCTCCATTTTCGCGCGGCCTTACCGCGCTCAGGTGGGCCCGGCAAACGCATCGCTCAATCATCTCCACCAACCATCGCACCATCGGCTTCGGCTACCTACTAATCTCGCTCCTCGCGTTGATTATCGGCGCGCTGCTTTCGCTCATCATGCGCACCCACCTCGCATGGCCAACCTGGCAGCTCCCCTTCCATGGGCCAATCCTGCCCGAGGAGTACCTCGCCGTCGTCACCATGCACGGCACCCTGATGCTATTCTTTGTTCTCACCGTCGCTCCCCAATCCGGCTTCGGCAACCTCATCCTCCCCGCACAAATCGGCACGCGCCACATGGCCTTCCCGCGCATGAACGCCGCTGGCCTTTACTTGACCGCGCTTGCCCTCGTCACACTCCTCGCCGCGTTCTTCGTCTCCGGCGGCGCTCCCATCGGTGGGTGGACCGCCTACCCACCCCTCTCCGCCACTCCCCTCGCCGGCCCCGGCCAGGGCGCCGGAATGGATCTCTGGCTGACCAGCATCGCCGTCTTCGCCATCGCCACCACCCTCAACGCGGTTAACACACTAACCACCATCACCAGGCTCCGCTGCGGAGGTCTGACCTGGCAGCGCCTTCCGCTCACCGTCTGGGGATGGTTCACCGCCGCGCTCCTCAGCATCCTGGCCTTCTCCGTCCTACTCGCCGCGATCCTTCTCCTCTTCTGCGATCGCCACCTCCACAGCGGCTTCTTCCTTCCCGCCCAGGACCTCGTTAGCGGCGTCCTCCTCCAGCATCGCGGCGACGGCAGCCCCCTCCTCTGGCTGCATCTCTTCTGGTTCTTCGGCCATCCCGAGGTCTACATTGCCATCCTCCCCGGCATGGGCCTCACCTCCATGGTCATCGCCAACTTCAGCCGCCGCAGAGTTTTCGCCTACCGCCTCATGATCGCCACCACGCTCCTCATCGGCTTCCTCGGAATTTTAGTCTGGGGCCATCACATGTTCGTGGCCGGCCTCAACCCCTTCGCCGGCACCGTCTTCAGCATCTCGACCATCGCGATCGCCATCCCCGCCTCGGCTAAAGTTTTCAGCTGGCTCGCCACCACCTGGGGATCCCGCCCCCGACTCACCACCCCGATGCTCTTCGCGCTAGGCTTCGTCTCTCTCTTCATCACCGGAGGCCTCACCGGCCCCATCCTCGCCCAGCCCATCCTCGACGAGTACCTGCACAACACCTTCTTCGTCGTCGCCCACTTCCACCTCATCATGGCCATGGCCGGCATCTTCGGACTCTTCTGCGCCACCTACTACTGGGCACCGCTGCTCTTCCACCGTACTCTCTCAGAACCCCTCGGCAAGCTCCACTTCTGGGCGACCATCCTCGGCGCCTACTCCACCTTCCTCCCCATGTACTTCACCGGCCTGGCCGCCGAACCTCGCCACTACTCCCAACTCACCGGCACAGCCGGCCCCAGCGCGACCCTCCTCCAATCCACACTGCCTCTACAGCGCCACATCACCGCCTCGGCCATCTTCCTGATCTGCGCGCAGCTACCCTTCTTTCTAAATCTTTTTCTTGCATGGCGAAGACCCGCCAACGATCCCCGCGAGACCAATCCCTGGCATGGAACCACCTTGGAGTGGGCACCCAATGCCCTCGATCCGCATCCAAACGATCAGCCGTTCATCGTCTACCGCGGCCCCAGCCACTACAACGACTCCGGTACGGAGTTTTTGCCCCAGTGGAGTGCCGTCAACACATTCGACACCGAACGAGAGTAGAGTATTCTGACAACGTCGTCCGACAGGGGCATCCAGGCCATGCCGTCCACCATCACGCCGCCGGAGATAGACCGCCATCGCATTAGCGACGGCAATAATGGGCACCGCCCGCCAACCGACAAGCGCACCGGTGGCAACGGCGAAGGCGATGGCGACAACTGGAACAACCGGCCGCGCGGTCATCGCGGACCCCACGAACGCATCTCACAGGCCCGCATCGGCCTCTTCTTCGCTCTCGGCGGCGATCTCATGTTCTTCGTCGCCCTCATCAGCGTCTTCTTCGTCACCAAGGCCAGCGGACACTTCGACGCCTACGACCGCTTCATCAACGAATGGCTTCCCACCGCCATTCCTTCGATCCTCTGGCTCAATACCATCGCGCTCCTCCTAAGCTCAGTCACCGCAGAAGTCGCGCGCCGCGCCATGTTCCGCGAAGTCGACGCCATGGACGAATGGTTCGGCCTCGGCCGCCCCGTCTCCTATCGCGCCGCCATCTGGCTATCGGCGACCCTCGCTCTCGGCATCATCTTCCTCGCCGGTCAATGGGTCGCTTGGGATCAGCTCGCCGCGCAACACGTCTTCTTCCGCTCCAACCCCAGCAGCCACTTCTTCTACCTCATCACCATCACCCACGCTGTGCATCTCTTCCTCGGCATCGTCGGTCTCATCGTGGCGCTCGCTGCCCTAAAATTCTCGCGCTCGCTCGCCACCCGCCAGGTCTTCGTCGACACCACCGTCTGGTACTGGCACGTCATGGGCGCCCTATGGATCTTCCTCTTCCTCCTCTTGGAATTCGGCCAGTGACGGAGTTCGTGCAATGACCCTCCTGCAAGGCTGCGCCCAATGTCTCGACAGCACACAGGCGGCCCCTCCCGCAGTGCAGGCAGCCTATCGCCACGCCATCATCCTGCTCGCCAGCGCCGCCGCAAGTCTCTTCATCACCGGAACCTTGCTCCTCCGACGCCATCGCTGAACGACGTCGTCACACACACCAAAAGCCGCCAAAAATGGGCAGCTCTTGGTGCTCTCGGTAGATTCTAATTTTTCAGCGCTCTGGCCTAAGCGTAGAACTTCCGTTTCACCGCGCCTGCCAGTCCGACTAGCCCGGTACCCAGCAGCGTCAATGCAGGGGGTTCAGGAGTGGGACTCGGCGGAGGATTGTTGAAGCCGATCTGAGCTGCGCCGTTACCGATTTCCGCTCCAAGTACATCGGCACCCAGTGCGCTCACGTTGATATCTGCACCTACACCCAGGTCCAGATTCGCGAGATCTCCACTACCTGATATTTGGTAAGGAGTCCCGAGAGACGTGTCGGAAAATGCAAAACCGGCGCAAGGATTGACTGGCTCAAGGACACTTACGTTTAGACATGCATCGGTAACATTCAAAAGCGGAATGCCCCCGACGTCTGAAAACGCGACGACGAGTAAATCGTTATCGGTTTGAGATCCGAGGCCGTTGTTAAGCAAGGTGGTTGAGTCATCGAGGTAGGTCCATGTGTCTACCCCGCCGACACCAGTTTCCACAAATGCACCAGCGCCAACACCAGCATTAAGCGTGACCACTGGATCGGCAAACAGGTTGGGAGTGAAGATACCAATTAAAACTAGTACAGACGGCGGTAGAAAAAGTTTCATGGTGGATCTCCTTTGCCGGGATAGCAAAGCAGTCGCATGGCCGCTTTCACGCTGTCCGCACGAATCCGCATAAACAAAGGGAAAAATCTTATATTTGCCAGTTTCGCTATATACGACACGGTAGTGTGATTGGATTTTTCAATTCAACCGAATGATGAACAAATGATCGCACGGCTCCCAATCCACCGCGCACCGTCCACGATAAAACAGGTGAATAGAAGAACTAATTTTCCTTTCAGGAAAACATTTGGCAAGACTTCCCCAACGTTTCCCACCGCATCAAGACCTGCAAAGTGACGCCGACGTTCTCTCATAACCCGCGATTTCGGTCGAGTGCGTCCTTGCACAGAAAGTTAGTACTCGTCGGGCTCTTCGGCCGTAGCCTTCGCTGTAGCCAATACATGCTCATCCTTCGTTGGCGCCGGAACCTTCACCACCGGAAACTCCGGCTGCTCAAACAAATACAACGTGTTGAACAGATACCGATACGTTCCGTGCGACTGCCCACGAAACTCCGGCTTGAACCCATACAGCACGATCCGCCCTTTCCCATACTCCAACTCCACCGCCGCAGCCTTGTCTTCAATCGCCTCAGGATGCAGCAGCAACCCGCTCTCCAGCGGATTCGTTCCCTTCGCATACTTCGCCAGTACCGCGCCCTGGAACCCCGCCTCCGGCACAAACGCCGGCCCCCGCTGGAACATCACCACCGGAGCCTCCGGCACGCCAAAGTTTACCGGCAAATCCGCATTCTCTTCATTCACCCGAAGCAGTGCTCCCGAGCAGAAGAACTTATCGCTCTTCACCCCTTCGAGCACGTCCTTCACCGGTAGCGACATCAGCGGAATCAAGCTGGCCGCCGTCCGATTCGACGCCACGAGCATCCCTCCATCGCGCACAAACGCCCGAAGATTATCCATTCCATCCGGCCCAACGCCTCCCGCATACTGCCCCGGCACCATGCCTACGTGGAACCCCTCCATCAGTTGGTCCCGCGACATATCCGGCAGCACAATCACGTCATACCGCGCTCTTAGATCAGACGACCGCATGTCCGCGTTGTAGATACTCTTCGGCTCGAACCCATAGTTCTCGAAGATCCACCGCGTCCATCCCTCATCAATCGAAGGCGCCCACGGCCGGTATAGCCCCACGCGCGCCTTCTTTATCACGATCACATTCGCCGGCTGCGCAGTCACCGCCGCCACACTCACGCCATACTTCTTCGCCATGCTCTCCATCGCGCCCCGTCCCACTCCGCGAATCACAAACGCGCCACGTTCCTTACCCTCCGGCGTAGCAATCGCGTCCTTCGACATCGCCACTGACCCTCCCTGCTTCAACACTTCGTTAACTACCGCATACGACGCGTTCGGCTCCCGGCTGATCACAAACACATCACCAGCCCCAGCAATCTCGACCGACGGAAGCTTCGCATCCTCAACCGGCTCCAACAACCCACGCTGTTCCGCCGTCAACGGATCGCTCACTGTGTCCACTGCCACGCCCATCTGCAGCGGCAGCGTCCACCCCGTCACGTCATACGGGAGATCAACCGCCTTCGACGTCCCCAGCTCAATCTCATCCGGATACCGCTGCCGCTCAAACAACTCCTTCGCCAATCCTGAGAAGGGCTGGTCCATCGGAATCACCCACGACCCTACCGGGTACGTCACGCCATTCGCGACAAACCCCGTCTTCGTCTCATACACCTTCAGCCCATTATCGATCATCTTCTGCGCCAGCAACCTGGCTTCAGGAATATCGGCCTGCTTGTCGCTGATCACATAAGCGAACGGCCCCTCCTTCTGGTAATGCGCAATGTTGTCCCGGGCCGCCTGGTAGCGGTTGTACAGCAACGTTTCCCGATTCTTCGCCGCCAGATCCAGCACCGACATCGACCCGCCAATCATATAGTCCACCGCATCCCGCAGCCGCCACCATCCTCCTTCCCAAGGCTCCGAGTACATCGACAGCGCCCTCAAATCCTGCGTCTCCTTCGGAAACTCATTCACCGTATAAAACCGCGGCGTCGCATAGCGATAGAGCCCCGTCTCCGTAAAGAAAGAAATCTCATTGCGGAACACGTGCACCCAATCATTGAACCCCGCATACCAGTTATCAAACCGCGTCTCCGAGATCGCTCCCGGCATCTGGTGCGCATCCAGATACGCCGTCATATTCGTCCCCACCACATTCAGCCAGCTCCGCACATAGGGGCTGATGTTGCTCGAGATTGGGTCAGCAAACGGGGGAATCCATATCCGCGCAGGAAACGGGGCTGTCTGATGCTGGCAGTAAAAAATCTCTGGGTTCCAATCCAGCTCCGCCTTCACCAGCACCTGCGACTCCTTCATATTCAGCATGTAGCCGTCCCGATTGTTATCGTGTCCCACGTAGTCCTGGTACAGCCACGGCATCGGCGCCACCTCATATTTCGTCCCCACATTCTGCCGATACCAATGCGTCACCATGTCCTGCCCATCCGGATTCAACGTAGGCCACAACACCAAAATCACGTTGTCAAGAATCGCATCCACCTCAGGATCATTCTTCGCCGACAGCAGCTTGTACGCCAGCATGATCGAGTGCTGTCCACCCGCAACCTCATCCGAGTGCAACCCTCCATCGATGTGCACAATCACCTTCGAGTCATGCGCCAGCTGCCGCGCTTGCTCATCCGTCAGGTTGTCGTCGGTCGCCAGCCGCCGCGCATTGTTCTTGTACTCATCCAGCCGCGCCAAATTCGCCGGCGACGAAATCACGCCAACCTCAATATTCCGCCCCTCCGAACTCTTCCCCACCGTAACCATCTTCATCCGGTCCGTCGCCGCAGCCGCCGCATGAAAGTACCGCACCGCATCCTCGTAATCTGCAAGATAAAAATCGTCGCCCGGCGTATGCCCAAGCACTGACAACGGCGTCGGCACCTGAGCTCTGCTCATGCCAATCATTCCACTCACACATCCAACCAGCAGACCAAGCTTCAACACATTCGAGCGACGCATCGACACTCCTCGTACGTATAGAGAAATACCGCCGCCCTCCAAATCGAGGGTCAGTCGGGTCAAGTCAGCAACAATGATCATTATGGGGAAAACTGTACCTACTTTATCAACATCGCGATCCTCAACAAAGTCGCGCGCGCAAGCCCTATGGCTTCAGCACAATCTTCATCGAGTCCGCCGCCGGATGCGACGCCAGATCAATCGCCGCAGCCGCCTCCTTCAACCCAAACCGATGTGAGATCAGCTTCGTCAAGTCCAGCTTCCCTGACCGATATCCCTCGAACACCAGGTCAATCCCCTCCTCCTGAATCGCCACCGACGCCGAGTACGACCCCATCAACGTCTTCTCATCCATGCACACCGCCGCTGGATCGAACGCCGCGGTTCCGTGCTGCGTACTGGCAAACAACATCACTCGCCCGCCCGGACGAATCGCCGCCATCGCCGTAGCAATCAACGCGTCCGCTCCCACCGCCACCAGCGCCACATCCGCTCCACGGCCCTCAGTCATCGCCTTGCACGCCGCCACCACATCGCCGCGAGCATCCAGTGGATGTTCCAACCCATACTGCTTCGCAATCGCATGCCGCTCCGGATACATATCCGACGTCAGCACCGTGGCCCGTGTCTGCCGCGCCACCGCCGCCAGCAGAATCCCAATGCTCCCCTGCCCAATCACCAGCACCGTATCATCCGGCTCCAACTCCAGCAGCCGAATCGCCTTAAAGCAAGTGTTCACCGGCTCAATAAACGCCGCCTGCTCAAATGGAATATCGTCCGGCACGCGAATCAATCCCGCCGGCGTAACCCCATCACCCACAATCCAGTCCATCACGCGGATGTACTGCGCAAAGCCGCCACCAGCAGCCTCCCCCAACCCCGCCGTCGTCCCAACCTTCTTGTACGTCTCGCACTGCGCGAACGTCCTCTTCCGACAATAGAAACAATGTCCGCAAGGAATATGGTGAAAAGCCATCACCCGATCCCCCACCGCAAACCCGCGCACCCGCTCGCCCACCTTCGCAATCGTCCCGGCCATCTCATGCCCAAACACCCGCGGCGGCGCATGCGATCCCGTATGAATTTTCTTTAGATCGGTCCCGCAAATCCCACACGTGTCGATCCGTACCAGCACTTCGCCCGCGCCAATCTCCGGCACGGCAATCTCTTCAGTTTGAACGTCATCAACGGCACGATAAACAGCAGCTTGCATAGTGTGAGGCAAAGTAGAAGACATGTCCCCTTAAGTTTATCCCCTGCGACCGCGACACCAACCAAACCCCCATTAAGTCCTCCTCCGCAACTTTCATCATCACGCGGTTCCAATCTCCACCCAAAGCGTGCATCCTAAGGACCATGGCGAATCCCTATGACGCAATCATCATCGGCTCCGGCGCTGGCGGCGGAACCCTCGCTCTCCACCTCGCGCGCGCCGGCAAGCGCATCCTCATCCTCGAGCGCGGCCCCTTCCTCCCCCAGGAAAAACTCAACTGGGATACCTCCGCCGTCTTCCTCGACAATCGCTATCACACCACCGAAACCTGGCACGACAAGGACGACAAGCCTCTCCATCCACAGCAGGCCTATTACGTCGGTGGCCAGACCAAGGTCTACGGCGCCGCCCTCTTCCGCATGCGTGCAGAAGATTTCGGCGTCATCCAGCACCAGGGCGGTATCTCTCCGGCCTGGCCCGTCGCCTACGCCGACATGGAGCCCTTCTACACCCGAGCTGAAGACCTCTTCCACGTCCACGGCGATCTCGGTACCGCGCCCGCTGTCCACGGGGGCTTTGCCAGCTCCTACGATCCCACCGAGCCCTTCCACTCCAAGCCCTACCCCTACCCCCCCTTCGGCAACGAGCCGCGCATGGCCGCCATCGAAGCCGACGTCCGCAAGCTCGGCATCCACACCTTCCCCATCCCCCTCGGCCTCAAGCGCAACGCCGCCGACCCCGTAGCCAGCAAGTGCGTCCGCTGCGATACCTGCGATGGCTACCCCTGCCTCGTCCACGCCAAATCCGACGCCGACATCAATTGCATTCGCGAGATCATGCGTCTCCCCAACGTCACCCTGCTCACCAGCTCGCGTGTCCTTCGCCTCCTCACCAACCCTGCCGGCACCGCCATCACCGCCGTCGAAGTCCAGCACACAGACTCCTCCGCTCCCGCAACCTACGAAGCCCACATCGTCGCCCTCTGCGCCGGCGCAGTAAACTCCGCCGTCATCCTTCTACAATCCGCAAACGACAAGCACCCCACCGGCCTCGCCAACGCCTCCGACCAGGTCGGTCGCAACTTCATGTACCACCAGGCCGACGCCCTCCTCGCCCTCTCCACCACCGACAATCCCGACGCCTACACCAAGACCTGGGGCACCAACGACTTCTACCTCCGCGACACCGATCCCGACTATCCCTACCCCCTCGGACAAGTCCAACCCATCGGCAGCTTCCACCACGAGATGATGAAGGGCGACGCCCCGCCCCTAACCCCCGGCTTCATCCTCGAAGGCATGAAGCGCCACGCCGTCCCCTGGTGGCTCACCACCGAAGACCTCCCCGACCCCAACAACCGAGTCACCCTCCGCAACGCCACGCCCAGCAGTCTCGTTGCCACCCAGCCCGGCCCCGCCGGCTCGCATCCCGACTCCTCCGCCAGCCCCTCCAACCAATCCGCCGCCGTCACCATCTCCCAGCCCGGCCACATCAAGCTCTCCTACACCCCCAACAACGTGAAGAGCTTCGAACGCCTGAAAGATAAGTGGGTCGACATCCTCAAGCAAGCCGGCCACGCCGACACCACCCTCCCCTTCCACGCCTACTTCAAGAAGCGCATCCCCCTCGAAGGCGTAGGCCATCAAAACGGCACCGTCCGCTTCGGCCACGACCCCGCAACAAGCGTGCTCGACGCAAACTGCAAAGCCCACCAGCTCGACAACCTCTACGTAGTCGACGCCAGCTTCTTCGTCTCGGCCAGCGCCGTCAACCCCTCCCTCACCATCATCGCCAACGCCATCCGCGTAGCCGACCACCTGTTAGCCGAAGTCCTCATTTAACCATTAGCTACCATGCGCTTTGCGCCAAGCTTTTGTTGTTCTTTCTGTCATTCCCTCGGGGAATCTGCTGTTTGCTCGCTGAGTCATAAGTGACTCCCTTCGAAGGGGCACGGCTTCAGCCGTGCCATTACACCTCCGTAGAACATCGGCTTTAGCCCCCAGGGAAACCTAACCTTCGGCAATCACTCTGAGCAGCGCCAATTCCAACCCCGCCAGCGCCTTCGCACTCCCGCGCCCCAATTCCATCGCCTTTCCCCAAGTCCAAGGCCTCACCGCTGTATACGCCGCGAAGGCCCCCGTCCGAAAACTCCCCCACTCCCCCTCAAACTTCGCCAGCCCACTCAACTCAAACTCATACCCGTCCGACACCCCCTTGATCGCGCGAAACCCCACTCCCCTAGCCTGCGCGATCCGCGCCACCGTAGCCGCCTCCATATCCACCAGCGCCGCCCCAAACCTCTCCCCCAACCGGGCCTTCTCCGCCACGCTCGCAAGTTCACTGGCCGTAGCCAGCGTCCCGCCCTCCCCATTCCCAGCAACAAATCTCTCCCCAGTCGCCACATCCACCACCGCGCCAGCCTCCAACACCGACCCAACCTCCACGCTCACCACGCACGCGCCCGCCAGCCCCGTCGACACCAGCATTCCCACCTCGTCGTCCACCAACGCAGCCTCCACCGCCACCGTAGCCCGCTCCGCACCCATCCCAGCCGCCACCACCAGCGCCCGGTCCAACCTGTAAAGCCAAACCCCTTCTTTCATCAACGAAGCGTCTGCCGCGATTCCCCGAACCAGCCCTGCAATCTCCCTCGGCAACGCAGCAACAATAGCAATCCTGGCGGGCACCGGCATCGCTCCATCATACGAGCGACAGCCGCCCAACTCCCCCAACCCGTTTTCCGCAGGTTGACAGTCGCGTTACAGAAGTGGATATTAGGCTCTGCACAATCGTTTGCGCATTACCGCGAACACGGTTGCCCACGTAACCCCGTCTGCGCGGATTCTCCCACCAAACCTTGGAGTCTGTACGGTATGCAACCTTGGCTTCGACTCGCTCTTCCGGCTCTGCTTTGCGCGTGCCCCCTCTCTCGAGCCCTTCACGCACAAACTGCCGAGCGCATCACAATCGATGCCAACGCCCCCACCACCCCCTTCCCCCACTTCTGGGAGCAGGTCTTCGGCTCCGGCCACGCCATCCTCGCCCTCCGCGAGTCCTACCGCGACGACATTCGCTCCGTCCACGAGGTCGCTGACTTCCGCTACGTCCGCTTCCACGGCATCCTCGACGACGAAGTCGGCGTCTACAACGAAGACGAGCACGGCAAACCCGTCTACAACTTCTCCTACGTCGACCAGATCTACGATGGCCTCCGCGCCAACGGTGTCCGCCCTCTCGTCGAGATCAGCTTCATGCCCAAGAAGTTGGCCTTCAATCCAGACGACCTCCACGCCTTCTGGTACAAGCAAAACGTCTCGCCACCAAAATCAATGGCCCGCTGGGACGATCTCATGACAGCCTTCGCCCAGCACCTCATCAACCGCTACGGCATTGACGAAGTCTCCCAGTGGTACTTCGAAGTCTGGAATGAGCCCAACATCGACTTCTGGGGTGGCGTTCCCCGCCTCGACTCCTACCTCGAGCTCTACGACCACACAGCCCGCGACCTCAAGAAAGTAAGTCCCCGCCTCCGCGTCGGTGGCCCCGCAACCGCCGCTGCCTCCTGGATACCCGAATTCCTCGCCCACACCGCCGCAAACCACGTTCCAGTCGACTTCGTCTCCACCCACGGCTACGCCGATGACACCGTCGAAAACCTCTTCCCCGGCTCGCACGAAAACATCCCGGAAGATGACCGCGTCTGCCGCGCCGTCCTCAAAGTCCGCGGCCAGATCGATGCCTCCCCCACTCCGCACCTACCTCTCCTCTGGACCGAGTGGAACGTCATCGGCGCCGACAACGCCCGCGACACCACCTACGTCGGCCCAGCCCTCGCCGACACCATCCGCGAGTGCGATGGAAACGTCAACGAAATGTCCTTCTGGACCTTCGACGACGTCTTCGAAGAAGGAGGTCCCGAGCCCGCACCCTTCATCGGAGCCTTCGGCCTCATCGCCAAAGGCGGCATCAAAAAGCCCAGCTACTACGGCTTCGGCCTCCTCCACCAGTTAGGCGACCGCCGCATCGCCAACGAAGCCAAAAACCTCATTGTCACCAAGGCCTACGACGGCAGCCTCGTCATCGCCGCGTGGAACCTCGTCGACCCCGGCCAGCACGGCTCCCCGCAAATCCTCGATCTCGCGCTCACCGGTGTTCCCGCCAACGCCAGCGTCTCCATTCAGCGCGTCGACGACGACCACGGCAACGTTCTTCCGAAATACGTCGCTATGGGCAGCCCAGTCGATCCCACTCCCGCCCAGGTCATTCAACTCAACCAGGAAACAGCTCTGGGACCTCCAGCCCAGACCCAGCTCCACGACGAAGAGCTCACCCTGGAGTTGAGCCCCAACGCACTTTTACTCATCAAGGTCCAGCCATGAAACACTCGAGGAACACAATGCACCCTGGAATCCTTCGCTCATTTGCCTTTACCCTAGCTGGAACTCTTTTCGCCAGTTCGTTGTCCCTCTCTGCTATCGCACAAAACCCCACGCCCGCTTCCGTCGACCTCACCATCGACGCGCACGCCGCCACCACTCCCTTTCCTCACTTCTGGGAGAAGACCTTCGGCTCCGGCCGCGCCATCCTCGCCCTCCGCGCATCCTACCGCCAGGATCTACACACCGTAAAGCAAGCCACCGACTTCCAGTCCATTCGCTTCCACGGCATCCTCGACGACGAAGTCGGCGTCTACGATCCCGCCCGTCAGACCAAGAACCCAGGCCTCGCCGCGCAGGCCGCAAACGACGCCTCCATCTACAACTTCTTCTACCTCGACGAAATCTACGACGGCCTCCTCGCCGAGCACGTCAAGCCCTATGTAGAGCTCAGCTTCATGCCCGAGAAGATGGCCTCCAAGCCCAACTCCCAGCACACTTTCATGGGCAATCCCAATAACTCACCGCCTAAGGACTACGCTCTCTGGGACGCGATGATCAAAGCCATCGCCACCCACCTCATCGCGCGCTACGGCATCGACGAAGTCGCCACCTGGAAGTTCGAAGTCTGGAACGAACCCAACCTCGACTTCTGGATGGGTGTACCCAAGCAGCAAACCTACTTCGAGCTTTACGACCACACCGCACGTGATCTCAAGTCCGTGTCCAAGCGTCTCCAGGTCGGAGGCCCTGCCACCGCGCAGGCCGCCTGGGTCTCACCCTTCCTCGCCCACGTTCATGAGGTAAACGCGCCCATCGACTTCGTCTCCACCCACGTCTACGCCAACGACACCGCCCAGGATGTCTTCCATACCGACGAAGTCATTCCCCGCGAGGTCATGGTCTATCGCGCCGTGAAGAAAGTGCATGAAGAAATCCTTGCCTCTCCCTACCCGCATCTCCCGCTCATCTTCTCCGAGTACAACGCCAGCTACGCCAACGAGCCGAACGTCACCGACTCCACCTACATGGGCCCGTGGTTAGCCAACACCATCCGCCTCTGCGATGGCCTCACCGACAGCATGGACTACTGGGCCTTTTCCGATGTCTTCGATGAGCAAGGCGTCGTCCGCACCCCCTTCTACGGCGGCTTCGGCCTCGTAGCCGCGGAGCACATCGACAAGCCCGCGCTCAACGACTTCCGCGCCCTCCATCAACTCGGCGATCAGCGCATCGCCGTCGACTCCGACTCCGCGCTAGCCACCAAAACCTCCGACGGCAAGCTTGTCCTCGCCCTCTGGGATTACGCACCCCCCACCGGCACCGGTCCCACCTACACTTGGCCCAAAGGCCCCGCGGGCCCACCCAAGACCTTCACCCTCACCATCCAGCACGTCCCCTCGAACACGCCGGTTGAAGTCCTCCGCGTCGACCCCGACCACGGCAACGTCCTCAAAGCCTTCGACGCTATGGGTCGCCCGCCAGGAGACCTAATGCCCGCGCAAGTTGAGCAACTCCGCGCCGCCGGCGCCATGGCCCCAGCTGAGCACCTCCGCCTGCACGACGGCAAACTCCAGCTCACGGTACCCGCACACGGTCTCGCCGTTGTGCTGATAGGAAAATAAATCATGCAACGGCGCGATTGTCTCAAGCTCCTTGCCGGCGCTGCGCTCCTCCCGCCCCTCCACCCCTTAGCCCAAACTCCTTCGCAGTCCCCCATCGATCTCCACCTAACGCCCGAGCCCAACCCTCACTACACCGTCACCGCCGCCGACGAGTCCTTCCTCGACGACATGGAACGCCGCGCCTGCCTCTTCTTCGTCGAGCAAGCCAGCCCCACCACTGGCCAGGTCCTCGACCGCGCCGCCGCTATCAACACGCCCCTTGGTACCCAAGTCAAACTCGACCCGCGCCGCATGGCCTCCATCGCCGCCACCGGCTTCGGCCTCACCGCCCTCTGCATCGCCGACAAGCGCAAGTACTTCCCCCGCGCTCAGCTCCGCGAGCAGGTTCTTCGCACCCTCCACTTCCACGCCCACAAGCTCTACAACAACCACGGCTTCTTCTACCACTTCAACGACATCGAAACCGGCGAGCGCATCGACCGCAACGAAGTCTCCTCCATCGACACCTCCCTTCTCCTATGCGGCGTCCTAACCACCCGCGCCCACTTCCACGACGACCCCGACATCTACCAGCTCGCCTCCCTCATCTACAACCGCGTCGACTGGCCCTGGATGCTCAACGGCCCCAACAACGGTGACACCACCTTCTCCATGGGCTGGCACCCCGAGTCAGGCTTCCTCAGCGCCCGCTGGAAACATTACTGCGAGCTCATGATGATCTATCTTCTAGCCATCGGCTCCCCCACCCACCCCGTCGTCCCAGCAACCTGGAACGCATGGGAGCGCCAGACCATCACCTACGACGGCCTCACCTACATCAGTGGCAACGACCCCATCTTCACCCACCAGTACAGTCACGCCTGGTACGACTTCCGCAACAAGCGCGACAACTACGCCGACTACTTCACCAACTCCATCACAGCCACCCGAGCCCACGAAGCCTTCTGCCTCTCCCTCGGCAAACCCTACAGCTCAGACTACTGGGGCATCAGCGCCTCAGATTACAAGGACGGCTACACGGCCTGGGGTGGCCCCGACGCCGGAGGTCATGGCTTCGGCCCCATCGACGGCTCCGTAGTACCCAACGCCACCGCGGGCTCGCTCCCGTTCCTCCCCGAAGCCTGTCTCCGCGTGCAGCGCGCTCTCAAGACCAACTACGGCGACAAGGCCTGGGGGCGCTACGGCTTCTGCGACGCCTTCAACCCACAAGCCAACTGGTACGACCCCGACGTCCTCGGCATCGACCTCGGCATCAGTCTCCTTATGGCTGAAAACCTCCGCACCAGCTTTGTGTGGGACACCTTTGCCCGCAATCCCGAAGTCCCCCTGGCCCTGCGCCGCGCCGGCTTCCACTCCAGTTAGATGGCACTCCCAGTCTTCATAAGGCCAACAAGAGCGCAACCGTGTTCGAGGCCATTGGCTTTGCTGCCATGATGAGCTCCGGTGGGCCCAATCCTTGGCGGGTGTCGAACATGAGATTTATGTGCGGTCCTCTACGGAAGCGTGCGGTCAAGGTGGGTGTAGCCGCCGTCGACGACAAGGTGCTGAGCGGTGGTATGAGAGGACTGCGTCGGGGAAAGCAGGAAGACCGTCATTGCGGCAATTTCGGCTCCCTCCGTCATGCGGCGACCAAGCGGGATGCGATCTGTTATTGCCCTAAGCGCACCCGCCGGATCGTCGCGAGTATCAAGCCACCGCTTATAGAGCGGTGTCAGGACTTCAGCCGGGAGAACACTATTCACTCGGATGCCAAAGGGTAAGAGTTCTGCTGCCCACTCTCGAGTGAGAGCCAATTGCGCGCCTTTGGCAGCGGCATAGGCGGACGTTCCTCCTTGACCTGTAAGTGCAACTTTGGAACTAATGTTGACGATGGATCCCTGGAATTGCTTCAACATCGGTAACGCAAAGTGCGCCATTGAGTAGTAGTGAAGCAGATTCAGGCGGAGGCTGTCCATGAAGCGATCCGGGCTACCGCCCCCTAGGCCCACACCATCGTTCACGCCTGCGTTATTGACGAGGCCATCGAGGCGACCATACTTCAGTTGAATGTAATCGATCGCCCTACTGCATTGTTCGGCATCAGCAAGCTGGGTTTCGATGAAGTCGCAGCGGGGCTCCTCGCCCATATCTTGTAGAAAGCGCTTGACGTTGTCCGACGCGCGGCTAACCACGACGACTATGGCGCCTTCGTCGATGCAGGCACGAGTAATCGCCTCCCCAATGCCGGCGCCGCCACCGGTGACTGCGATGACATGATCTCTTAGTCCAAGGTCCACTGTATCTCCGAAAGATGGAATTGGGTTAGCGGAGGTTGAAAAAACCGCCGTCGATAGGATAGTCGACACCTGTTACAAAGGAAGAGGCGTCAGAGCAGAGATACAGCGCAAGAATAGCAATTTCGTCCGGGGTGCCCATGCGGCCTATAGGCTGGGATTGGGCGAGGGTTTTCATCTTCTCGGCCTCCTGGCCTGGATAGTTCTTGGCAAGAAATCCGTCGACAAAGGGCGTATGCACGCGCGCAGGAGAGATGCAGTTGCAGCGAATGCCGTGGCCGATATAATCTTTCGCGACGGAGAGGGTCATCGAGAGAACGGCGCCTTTGGTCATCGAGTATGCGAACCGGTCGGAGAGTCCGGCGGTGGCGGCGATCGAAGCCATATTGAGGATGACACCACGATTAGCTCTGAGCATGGGTTTGATGCCGGCCTGCATACATAGGTACGTGCCTCGAACATTTACCGCGAAGAGTCTCTCGAAATCGTCAACGGAGGTGGATTCAAGATTTCCAACGTGGGCGAGACCCGCGCAATTAACCAGGATATCCAAGGGCGCGCCAATTGCGCCGAAAGTTGAATCAACGCTTGCTATGGAAGCCACGTCGCATGAGACAGAGCTAACGGTTGCTTTTATCGATTCGCCTATCGAGACCGCTGCCGCGGCTACTCTGCTTGCATCAAGGTCCAGGAGAACGACCTCCGCCCCCTGGGTTGCAAACAATTTCCCGATAGCGAAACCGATACCGCTTGCGCCACCGGTGATCAATGCGCGTTTCCCTGTTAGATCAAACACTGTCTTGTGTCTCCCAATTGGCATGGTAAAACTACCGTCTCGACGTATGTTTCTAACCTTGTGATGTCACGTTTGCAATTCCGCCACCCCACTCATATGACTCGACTCAAGCAAAACCGTCTAGACATATCTTTATTTCCCAATGCACGTCGTGTTTCATTGACGAAATATTCTCCCATATCTAGACTTGTCTTGTCTTCGAATGTTGTGCCACCAATCAGGGATTCGTGCTTGAGCGGTTTGAAATACCGAGGGAGACTTGGAAGCCATCACCATCACCAACGTGCGCGTCATCGATCTCCGGTTTCCTACCTCGCGACATTCCATAGGGTCGGATGCGGTCAATAAGGATCCAGACTATTCGGCTGCGTACTGCATCCTTGAGACGAGTGGTGCGATCGAGGGCCATGGCTTGACCTTTACCCTTGGCAGAGGAACCGACCTTTGCGTGAGTGCGATCGAATCTCTCTCAAGGTTTGTGAAGGGTCGCACCCTCGCCTCGATTACGTCGGATCTGAACGGTTTTTATCTTCAGTTGACAGGTGACATGCAGTTTCGTTGGTTGGGCCCGGAGAAGGGTGTAATCCATCTGGCGTGCGGAGCGATCATCAATGCCGTTTGGGATTTATACGCAAAGGCCGAAGGCAAGCCGGTATGGCAGTTGCTGGCCGACATGACACCCGACCAGATTATTGCAGCGATTGATTTTCGATATATAGCGGATGCGCTATCTCCCACCGAAGCACTGAACATTCTATCCGCCGGGAAGCGGTTCCAGGCTGAGCGATTGGAGCGTCTGAAAGCGGGTGGCTACCCAGCGTATACAACTTCCGCAGGCTGGTTCGGCTTCAGCGATGAGAAGATCCGCCATCTATGTCGCGAAGGGTTGGCGGACGGCTGGACCCATTTCAAATTGAAGGTAGGGGGAACGCCGGAAGATGATATGCGGCGAGCCCGATTGATGCGTGAGGAGATTGGATGGGACTGCCGCATGATGGTCGACGCGAACCAGAAGTGGGGAGTAGAGGAAGCAATCCGCCGAACACTCCAACTGAGCGAAGTGAAGCCATGGTGGATGGAAGAACCGACGAGTCCGGACGACATTCTTGGACACGCCCGTATACGGCGGGAGGCTGCGCCGACACGAATTGCTACCGGAGAGCATTGCCATAACAGCGTCATGTTCAAGCAGCTATTTCAAGCACAGGCCATCGACGTCTGTCAGATAGACAGCTGCCGAGTTGCGGGAATCAATGAAAATCTGGCAATCATCCTCATGGCGGCCAAGTTTGGCATTCCAGTTTGCCCCCATGCCGGGGGCGTGGGGCTATGCGAATATGTGCAACACCTCGCGATCTTTGATTTCCTGGGCGTATCGTGTTCCCTCGAAGATCGCGTGATTGAATTCGTGGACCATCTGCATGAACATTTTCTTCACCCCGCCGTGATTCGTCACGGGAACTATGTCGTGCCTCAATCCTCGGGTTACAGCTGTGAGATCTTGCCCGAATCGCTCGAGCGGTTCAGCTATCCGACGGGCGAAGAATGGAGGAAGCAGACGAATGAAGTTCGTGTCCTTCACTCATAACGGCGGTCCCATTCGAGGCGGCGTGTTGCATGACGACTTTGTGCAACCTTTGCGGATCACGCCGGGAGACGATGTTCTTGCTCATATCGTAAGCGGGAATGAATCGCCAATGACGGAGGGAAGCCCAATTCCGCTTGAAGAGGCTGTGTTGGTGGCGCCGCTACAAAAGCCTCCGCGAATCTTTGGCATCGGTTTGAATTATCGTGAACACGCTGTGGAATCACAGATGAAGGTCCAGGCTGTTCCTACCGTTTTCTTGAAACTCACATCATCCGTTGTTGGACCAGGGGCTGAGATATTATTGCCACCGGAGGCCACCGATCCGGATTATGAAGCAGAGCTCGCTGTCGTTATCGGTAAGAAGGGCCATCGTATCCGTGCCCAGGAATGGGAAAAATATGTCTTCGGATACACCATTGTCAACGATGTCAGTGCCCGAGGCGTTCAACTGGCCACTTCGCAATGGACTTTGGGTAAAAGTTTCCCGACGTTTACTCCTATGGGACCGTTCATCGCGACACGCGACGAAGTGCCGAATCCCCATGAGCTTAATATTCAACTGACACTCAGCGGCGAAATCATGCAATTGGCTAATACGAGGGACTTGATCTTCCGTATCCCTGACTTGATCGCCTATCTTTCGAGCATTGTTCCCCTCGAACCGGGCGATATCATCAGCACCGGGACACCTCCCGGCGTCGGCATGGGAAGAACCCCACCGCGCTGGTTGCACGGTGGCGAAGAGATCGTCATCCAGATCGAAAGGCTCGGAACGCTGACTAACCGCACTCGCATCATCGAGTGACACTATTCGACGAGAGAAGAATCCATGCTTAAGACAGGCATTCTCAATCCTCAGATCAATTCGTTATTGAGCAGGGTACGCCACACCAACACCTTGGTCATTGCCGATCGCGGGTTCCCTTTTTGGCCGCAGATTGAGACAGTCGATCTTTCGCTCATTGATGATATTCCCACCGTGCTGAATGTTCTCCAGGCAATCACAACAAACTTTGTCGTGGGAAACGTGTGGATGGCGCTCGAGTTTAAGAAGGAAGCGTCCGCTGAAACTTTGAGCGCTTTTCAGTCTTGGGTACCTGTCATTCACTACGAACCTCATATCGAGTTTAAGCGGCGCATACCGTCTGCAATCGGTCTGATTCGAACAGCGGACACGACACCGTATGCCAACATCATTCTGGAATCTGCATAATCGTATTTTATGGAAAGTTCAACCCAGACTTCCTCGACTTCCCCACCCAACCCAGAGCGGCTAATTCGACGCGTCGATGCTCATCATCATCTGTGGCGATATTCTCCGGACGAGTTTCCGTGGATCAGTGAAGAGATGGCCACCCTGCGTCAGGATTTTTTGATTAAAGATCTGCGGGTTTCGCTTAGGGAGGCTAACGTTGACGCGACGGTCGCCGTGCAGGCACGAGAGACGCTTGCAGAAACAAGATGGTTGCTTTCATTTTCCAAATCGACCTCGCCGATTCAAGGCGTAGTGGGTTGGGCTCCTCTTGAACACGAAGAACTTCCGGATATTCTCGGCGCGCTCGGCGACACCGGCAAGCTCGTAGGATTGCGCGAGATTATTCAGGGTCAGCCCGATGGGTTTCTCGATCGAGAGCGGTTCAATCTAGGCATTGGCGAGCTTAGGAATTTCAATCTGGCGTATGACATTCTTATTCAGGAACGGCAACTAGAGGAAGCAATCCGTTTCGTTGATCGACATCCTTCTCAACAATTCGTACTGGATCACGCCGCGAAGCCAAGAATAGCGACGGGCGAGATGAACCGTTGGGAAACGAATCTGAGGGAGCTGGCACGGCGATCCAATGTGGTCTGCAAAGTATCTGGCCTGGCGACCGAAGCAAGGTGGGATGACTGGAATCTCGAGACGCTGCGTCCGTACCTGGATGTTTGCGTTGGGAGCTTCGGACCTGCTCGGCTATTGGCGGGATCCGATTGGCCAGTGTGCCTGGTCGCGACGGGATATTGCCAATGGTGGAATGTACTGGCTGAATATTTTCAACATTTCAGCAATGACGAGATCGCCAGGATTTTTGGACGGAATGCACTCGACGTGTATCGCCTTCCGCGCACTGTTGAGGTCCGGTCTTGAACATCGGAACGGAGACTTCGTCGGTCATTAGAAGCGAGCTCGATAGGTCTCGAAAACCGGGAATGTTTCCGCGCGGCCATTTGTTGCCCTTTATCCTGGTGACCACTTTGTTTTTCCTGTGGGGAATGTCTAACAACCTTACGGACATTCTGGTGCAGCAATTTAGAAAGTCGTTCGAACTCTCTCCTTTTGAGGCACAGCTTGTACAGACCGCCGTTTTCTTCGGCTATTTCTGCATGGCACTCCCCGCAGCAATTGGTATGCGTAGACGGGGATATAAGTTCGGACTCATGGCGGGCTTATGTTTATTCGGGACCGGAACGCTAATGTTCTGGCCGGCAGCTGCCATCGGTCGGTACTGGCTGATGCTGACTGCATTGTTTGTTGTAGGATGCGGATCGGCAACTTTGGAGACCGCCGCTAACCCCTTTATCGCGGAATCGGGTCAGGCGGCCACCTCAGAGAGGCGGCTGAATTTTTCCCAGGCCTTCAATCCGCCCGGAACCATCACGGGCGTTCTAATTGGGACGTTCTTTATCTTTTCAGGCGTTGAACTTCCCGCGGGAAAGATTGCTCGGATGAAGGCTGCGGGCACATATGGCGACTACCTCCACACTGAACTCATGCGTGTCGTGCCGACCTATGTGTGCCTCGGTTGTGTTGTCTTTCTGCTTGCCATCGTCATTGCACTAACCAGGTTTCCACCATTGCAACAGGAGCAAGGAGATGAGTTCGGTGGGTCTACCTTCAAGAAAATTGCTTCGCTATTACAGGAACGAAGGCTCCGTACCTCCATCGTTGCGCAATTCTGCTACTGCGGCGCACAGGTGAGCACGTGGTCCGCATTCATACCTTATGTCCGGCAATACACGCACTCTAGCGAACGAACCGCGGGGCTGTTGTTGACCGGAAACCTAGTTGCGCTGGCGGTTGGCCGCTTGATTTCGACTGGGCTGATGCAATGGTTTAGTCCTGAAAGCATGATGGCGATTTATTCTATGAGCAATATTTTGCTTCTGATCGTTGCCATCGTTCATCCAGGAATAATCGGGGCCGGCGCGATTTTGAGCACCAGCTTCTTCATGTCTATCATGTTTCCCACCATCTTCGCGATGGGAATCAAGGGGCTCGGCTCAGATACGAAGCTGGGCGGATCTCTGATTGTGATGTCAGTTGTCGGCGGAGCCATCATCCCGCCTACACTGGGGATGGTCGCCAAGCTGTCTGGCAGTTACGCACTCGGATACGCGGTGGTCTCGATGTGTTACGTGGTGGTGGCGGCCTACAGCCTGCGAACCGGCAGTGGTTTCACTCCACGACGGGTCCCCGATCCGATTAGCTCGCTGTGAAGAGGCGGCTTGCCACCAATTGAGTTGGTAATCCTATCCGCCGCTTCACGCAAGAGTTTGACAATCTGTATGCTGCTCTTCGCCGATTCGTTGTATTGGATGTAGGGGACGGTCAACGCTCCAAGCGGAAATCCTCGATCGTCAAAGATCGGGAAACTGATATTTACAATACCTTTGACGAGATAGCTGGCGCGTTTCTCATACCCCGCCTTGCGAATACGATTAAGGTGCGGTTCAAGGTCGCGGGGCGGCTTCTTGCCTGTCTGGCGGCTCCATTGCGCTAACGTTCGCTCACGCTGTACGGGGTCCTGATGAGCGAGAACTACGTATCCGCTCCCTGCCTCCATAAGATCAATGGTAGAGCCTAGTTTGACAAAGAATCCAAGGTCTGTCGGTGCGTTGACCTGTGCAATGATCACCACATGGCTCTCTTCCAACACTCCCATATGGCATGACTGCAAGGCCTCATGGGCGAATCGACTCATTACTGGAAGAGCATCGGCAACCAGACGCTCTGTTGGGGGATGCTCCTGCACTAGCTTGAACAACTTAAGGGTTAGGGAGTACCTTTCTTCTTCAATCTGTGCAATGTAGCCTCGACGCTCGAGACATACGAGCATACGAAAAATCTCCGAAACGGTGCGCTTTAGCGCCCGCGCAAGCTGGCTCTTAGTGAGGCCCGCCGACTGGTGAGCGAGAAGTTCGATGATGTCCAACCCTTTGTCCAGCGCCGGACTGGCATATATGGGTCGTGAGGGTTGTTTATTAGGCGCCTTTGTCACTTTAGTCGTGGGCATGCTGCCTCATTATAAGCGGGCAGTCTCGCCACTTTACAACTTGTGGGCAGCACGTTTCAACCATGTCGCGTACACGAACTCTTCTTTCTGTTTCTCCCATTCGGCTTGCGGTAATACGTCCAACTGTGCAGCCGTCAACAGCGGCACACCTGCTTTTAAGGCGACAATACCCGCATCGCGGTCCTTGCGCCCCGAACTCTTTTCCAGCGGCAACCCAACACCCTGTGCCCAATCGCCGATGGTGATTGACGGCAGTTGCGAAATGTTCGTCGAACGCCATGCTGGGAAATGGAGTTCTCCATTGAGCCACTCTGCGGCACCCGCCGTCATCCACGACGGGCGGTGACTCGCGCCCGGATCGAACCATGTCGTGAAGACGCCCCGATCGCTGCCGTTCAGGGCTGTCACGCGGACGCGCAAGTCGTCGAAGAAGGCCGGACCGTGGTTTGGTATATCAACAACCGAGTCGTCCGTACCGTTGAGAATGAGGGTATTTCCGCGTTTTGCATTTAGGGTGAAGAGCACGGCGCCGCGATCGCCGAGCACACGCAGCGCTTTGTAGGCAGCCGCCTGGCACATGATCGCGTGCCCTTCATCCCAGTATCCGCCGACGCCATCCAGGTCGCCGCCGCCATCTAGTAGCAGCGCATGGATACGTGGATCCGCAGCGCCGGCAAGCGACGCAATGAAGGAACCCATCGAGAAACCCAGTACGCCAATGCGATGCGGATCGACATCAGATCGCGCCGCAAGCTCGCTCACCGCTTGCATCACGTCTGTCACCATCAGTCCGCCCAGCCGCACAGGCATGTCTGAGGGCGAGAGGACGAGTTGATCATGCTCCCCTGTGAAGTCCTTGTGTTCGTCGTTACGTTCGCCTTCACCGATGGGATCGTAGGTCAACACCACGGCGCCGGCTTTAGCGTACAGCACGCCCGAGTAATAGGAATACCAACTCGATTTATCCGCGCCGTGGCCGTTGACGATGACGATCGCGGGCATTCTCTTCACGGACGAATGTGTAGGCCTGTAAATGTTCGCCGGTACCCGCAGGCCATACGCTGTGACGTAGGTTACTCGCTCAAGTGTGATACCAGGAGTTATCTCGTTGCTGGAGTACCTCTCCGTCTGAACGGCAGGTAGCGGCTCAGGAATATAGAGCGTTCGTCGAAGCTCAGTTCGCCAGCCCAATACTGTTGCAGCACTTGCCGGGTGCACTGCAGGTGCAGGTGGAGCCTTCCCCGCGGGCGGAACGGTGGGCCAAGTCGCGGGCCTGCCCCAGTGATCATCAAGGAAGTCTAGATAGTGCTCCCAATCGAACAGGGTAACGTCGTGTAAGCCGGCGCGTACATGATAGGCGACATCGCTGGTCAGTCCGATAGCCTGATCGATGGCTGGCATTTGCGCATCCGGCAATAGGGCTGGTTCTCCAAGCATTTCGTAGACGCGGCTCGCGCTCTGTGCACTCAGGAACTCACCTTTGGGGTCCGACCACTCATCCTCGACCGCACTTGCGACGTACAGCGGTCGCGGTGCGTTGAGTGAGAGCAGGAGATTGCCATCGGCTGCGATTTCCGCGTCGCGGCCTACCCACTGGGCGTAAGCGGGACAGAACCATTCAGGGAACGAATGCTCTAAGTGTGCAACAGTCTCACCCAGTGCGCGGCGCTGGATGGACTGTCCGCCGTGGCCGCTCTCTGTCGAAAGCAGCGCGGCGAAGCGGGAATCCTGCGCCGCCGCCCAGTCGGCGGCCTTTCCTAAGCGACTATGACCCGTGACGGCCACGTGCGCCCCATCAACTAGCGGATCACGTTGCAGGTAGTCCATGGCACGGCTCAAACCCCATGCCCAAGCGCCGATCGCTCCCCAGTCATCCGACTTCGGCGCAAGCGAAGCGGGCTGAAAGAGATTGCGCACACTATATTGTGAAGCATTCTTGAAGTCCGGTTCGAGCTCCTGATAGTAGGCTGTCGCGATCCCATAGCCTCGACTCAGCAGGAACTTCACCTGCCACTCGGATGTTGCGGAGCCGCGGGTCTTCTCCGAAGGCAGCACATGCACCAGGGCGGTCGTACCACTTGGCTTGGACCATATGGGTGTAGACAGGATGGCAGGATCGTCGAGCACGGATTGGTTGCCGGTAAAGTTCAAACCGAGGACGACCGGAGCTGGACGGTGCTTTGCATTGGCTGGCACGTAGAGCAGCAGGCGCAGGGTACGCTGGACCTCTGGCGCCGGTGTTATGCCCGGAGCAGGGTCGAAGGTCAATTCGATCTGCTCGCGGATCGCAAGTGCATCGAGAGCGTGGTCGTCGTGCTCAATCACCCGGGCATGCATGAGAACGTTCTTCGCGGCGTCGGGCGTCCGACCGAAAACATTGTCCTCAAATAAGCGCATGATCTGCGGACGGCGCTTGGAGAACCACTGCACAGCAGTTACGACAGGCGTCCCGTTCGACATGCGCAGCGGATCAAGAAGCTGGTAAGGTGCAATCTTTGACTCGTCGTAGTTATAACCCGGAATGTGCTGCGCAGAGCAGAGCTGACACATCATGAAAACGCATAATGCAACGGATGATACTTGGCGCAGGCGCATAGCGAACAGGAACCTCAGTGAACTTTGAGTTGCGATCCAATTAACGTGGATCGGGCTGGGCGTCCCCATAGGCCACTGGACCGAATGAGGGTTCGATGCCTGCGTCCTTCATAACCGCCTGCGCTTCGGGCGGCCACTCGCCATCGGAGATGAGATGGTCGTCGAGGATAAGGTCATTTTGATAATTCGTCCACAGGCCGCCAATCTTGGTCGCGTCATGCCAGTTATCGGAGGCCGTGTTGTCGGGAGAGATACGCAGCGGATACGCACTATGGACAGTGTTAATGTTAAGCCATTCGCCTGCCGGGTCCTGAACGACGTTGCGACGGACGGTCAAGTAGCGTGAGCCTTCGTCGAGGTACAACGCTATCTGGCTATGGTTGTCGAAGATGTAGTTGTCGGTGATGAGCGTATGAGGGCTAGCTGACAGGTTGTAGATCGCTCCGCCGTCGTGGAACAGGCGCTTCGCGTCGTGGATGCGGTTGCTGGCAACGATCACGTCATGGTGGGTGGTAGGCGTCGTGTACACACGGTTCTGTGGCCATTGGTAGCCGTGCATGCGGAACCGATAGTTGGGGTTCCCGCCTTCGTCATTGATGCCCCAACCATAGCCGACGTCGATGGCGTCGTACGGAACGTGGGAGATGTCGTTGTGGAGAATCACGGCGCCGATGATGTACGTACTAAGAATCGCGGCGTTGTCGCGATATTCGATACTGACAGATCGGATGCAGTTGCTGCGCACAATAAGGGCGCGGTTAGTCAAACGCGGGTCTGACGGATGGTGTGCATCGGGGCGAACGCCTCCCGCGAGGATAGCGCCCCCCGCAAGGTCTGTGAAAACATTGCCGGTGATATCGATGTTGCCGGTTCCCAGGCCAACGCCAGCCAGGATAGCGTCAGCGTCGTTGCCGATACCAAGCGCGTATTGGCCTAGGTGCGCGAAGATGCAGTCTCGGAAGCTCACAGTTGAGGCTGCGGAAACCTGGATCGCCGCCGGCATCTGGGACCAGGAGCTACGGACGCTTTCGAAGGCAGGACACCCTTGGGCACAGGTAGCGATGGGATCAGCAGGATAAGCCGCGGCATTACCGGTGAGGAAAGAGCCGCTCTGCTGACTTGCATATCCTTGTGGGCCGGAAGGGCCAAGCCACGTGGTGTAGGAAAAGCGAAGACCGCGAAAGCTTAGGTCGTTAATGGGGTCAGCAAGCGTACCGCTGATGGACACAAGTACGTTCAATCGAGGGAGTTCCACGCTCAGGTGATGAATATCCGCTCCGGCAGGCGGGCGCAGATAAAGCTTGCCCTTCACTGGATCGAGGAACCATTGGCCTGCCTGCGTGAGTAGGGAAAGGGCGTTGGCAAGATAGAGATGCGCGAGTTCTGGATGAAAGGGTTTCTCGATCGTATCGTAACCCCACAGGTTGTTGTCCCAGGCTGGCTGACGCATAACCAAGGTCCGGCCGGAGACTTGTTGCACCGGCGCGACGCGCTCAGTAAAGAAGCCCGTCGCCCGGACTTCGAGTCGTGTAGCCCGCTGGAGGCTGGCGAATGCATTGGATGCCGAAGCAGTGAGTGTGATGCCTTGACGGGTAAAGGTAACGTCGTCTCGTGAAAGCTCAGTGGAGGCAACCGGGGCAAGGTGATCATCCACCCAGAGCTGCCGGGAATCAAGTCCGCGCGGTGTGTCGGCCACATAGATCTGCTTGTTGGCGTCGAAAAGAGTCCAACCAGTGATGGGAATTGCCCCGGAGATAAGCGGATGTGCGTTGGGCGCCGCAAGCCAGGTGACGTGGTGTGCGTTGCGGCCCCCGTCCAGCGTGCGGAACAGGAGTGGGCGGTCGAGGCGGTAGATACCGTCAGAGAGCTGCACAGTGACGTCGGTCGTAGAGTTGAGGGCTCTGACCGCCTGCTCAGCGCGGGTGAGGGTTCGGAACGGATGGCCCGGAGCGCCAGTTGCAGTGTCGTCGCCGCTAGGCGAAACCGTCAGGACGATCGCTGCCTGACGTGGGGGCTTTGCGGCTGAAACGTGGCTCCCAGCGGCGAGCAGTAGGATCACGGGCAGTAACAATGGTAGGCGGGACACTAGATGGCCTCCTCAGTTCGGGTGGAAGGTGTTGCCAGGAAGGCGACGATTCGAACTTCTGCGCCCGTGTAGGTAAGTCGGTGCTGAAAACGGTTGGTGGCCGAGAGGATAACCAAGTCAAATTCACAGACCACGCGCATCTCAGGAAAGTTGCCGCGACGTCCGTGCAGAATCATCTCGCTGGCGGCCTCGTTCCATTCCATTTCGAGCAGAGCATATTCACACCGTTCATACGCATAACCGTCGCCGGCGTCGTCATACAGCGTGAACCGAGCATTGGCGCCTGTATAGACGCGAACCTCGATGGGGGCATTGGGGCTCTCATCGCTGAACTGCATCGGCGCGTTGAGCGGCAGGATCGAGCCAGCACGGACAAAGAGCGGGATGGTGTCGAGCGGTGCGGCAGCTTCGAGATGCTGGCCCCCGGCGTGAATTGCCCCTGTCCAAAAGTCATACCAATCAGGCCCGGTGGGGAGGTAAACACCGCGGGATTTGGGGCCATCCTCGATCGGCGTAGAGCCGGCGCTGAAGTACATGGGCCGGGTAACAGGGCAAACGAGGATGGAACGGCCGAACAGATATTCATCCGTTAGATCATAGGTTGTTACGTCGTCTGGAAACTCAAGTGCCAGTGTGCGCAGGATCGCGCCCCCGCGTAGAGTGATACCCGCAGCGAGCGAGTAGATATAAGGCAGCAGTTGATACCGTAACCGTATGCAGCGGGCAAGGGCGTCATAGAAGGGGTTGCCCTCTTCGCCGAAGCGCCAGATTTCGCGCGCCGCGTCCGTGCCATGAGAGCGAAAAATAGGAAGAAACGCCGCGTACTGCATCCAACGGGTGTACAACTCCGAGAACCCAAGGTCGGTGCAACCCGTATCGGCAAGATCCGGTACAAGCGATTCGGGTGGCGTAAGACCGCGGCAGTTGTCGTTATAGTCGCCACGCCAAAACCAGAATCTCGGATCATTGGCTATGAAGAAACCGCCGGCATCGACAGTCCAGTAGGGCTCCCCAGTCGCCAGAAAGTTGAGCCCTTCGGGGATGCAGCGGCGAAGGGTCTCCCAGGTCGCGCAAATATCGCCATTCCACGTGATGGTAGCGTATCGATGCTGGCCGGCGTAGGAGGATCGCGTGAGATTGACAACCCGCTTTGCATCACTGGAACGACGCTGACCCTCGTATATGCCCTGCGAATGGACCAGCGAGTAGGCGTTGATCTCGCCAGCATCCAGGTAGAGCTTTGACTCGGCGGTGTTAAGATCCTGACGCGCGTCAGATTCGGGCTTGACAGCCCCACTCCAGTCGGCCTCGAAAGGTTCTGTGCAGTCGCACCACCAGGCGTCAACGCCGTAGTCGAAGAAGCCACGTTTGGCTTGTTCCCAGTAGCAGCCGCGGGCCTCGGAATCGAAGGCATTGTAGGTGGATTGGTTGCCCAACATCAGACCGCGTTCAAGCAGTTCTCGCTGGTTTGCGCACCCCCCCGTCATGATCGGCCAGATGGAGACCATCAGGCGCGCCCCAAGCGCGTGAATCTCGGAGATGAAAGCCGAGGGAGAAGGAAAGCGCACCGGGTCGAAGCACTTCTGGCCCCAGCCGCCGGGGGTGGGCCACGACTTCCAGTCGAGTACGATGACGTCAAGCGGGATCCGGCGGCGCCGGTACTCGCGGACAACATTCAGCATCTCTTCCCCGTTGACGTAACGCTCCTTGGACTGGAAGAATCCGAAGGCCCAGCGAGGCAACATAGGCGGGACGCCGGTGAGCCGATAGTTCGCGCGCGTAAGGTCGTCGAATGTATCACCCGAGAGTAGACAAAAGTCGAGTTCGTCGACCGTGTCGGCCCACCAGTAACTGCCGAGCGCGTCGTCGTGGAACTCCATAAGCGAAGCGCAATCGAAGAGCATGGCGTAACCGCGCGTCGAAACAAAGATGGGCACAACGGCCTTCATATTCTGTTGGTAGAGCTCGCGCGAGCGTCCCCGCAGATTTCCATAGCCTTCCTCGTGGGAACCAAATCCGAAGATCGCTTCCGCTGGGGAGAATTCGAACTCGACCTTAGCCTCGTAGGCGATGCGGTCTGGAACGGTTTCGTAATCGGCGGGGCGCGCGCGCGCGCCGTCGATGCTGCTTGAGTAGTCGATTGCGTCGTCGTTGCGGAAGACGTTGCGGGTCACCTGTTTCGGAGTGAGCCAACGGCCGCCACGTACTGGCTCGTGCAAAAGCTCCCTGCCATCCGCATGCACATACGTAAGAGCGCCGGTCCGGCGATCGACGCGTACCGTCAGACAGGAGGTCGAGATAATGAAAGCGGATGAGTCCTCGCGCAGGTCGAAGGGAGTCCAGGAACGGTCTGCGGTGATGATGCGGCTGGGACGCTCGAGGAATTCTCGTTCCGGTACGGTGCATGTGATGCGCACGATGTGAGGAGCGAGAAAGCCGATACGACAGAGCATCGTGGGAGACCGCACTACGGCAGCGCCATGGATCAATTCCAGAGTGAACGTGTCGGTAGGAGGACTAGACACTGGCGCTGACCTCTGCGGCAATGATGCGGCGGGCGGCGAGCTCGTCGCGTATTTGCCCTTCTAACCGCTCATAGCGGTAGTAGAAGAGCACAGGGATCACAGACAACGCATAAAAAATCGCGGGCAGCCATATGAAGCTGAGATTGATGCCGGTGATGGAGCGCACCGTCTGCTGTACGTTGGGCACGTAATCGAATCTTCCGAGGATCCAGGCGGGGATAGCGCCACCGAGACCGCTGCCTGCCTTGAGACAGAATGCGGCCCCCACAGCGGTCAACAACCCCGCTGCCCGAACGCCACTCTTCCATTCGCCAAAGTCAACGCTATCCGAGAGAACCGAGAACGGTATGGCAAGCGCAATGCCGCTGATGATGAATCCGAAGAGCCACCCGCTGAGCACCACGGCGATAGACCTGTCGGTAACCCCAGCATATATCCAGACCTGCGCGAATACGGAACCGATCAGGCTGACGGCCCATAGGGTACGCTTGGACACTTTTCGGCAGAGCCAGGGAAGGAGCAAAATGCTGATCAGTGAAGCGGCGTCGAGGCTATTGGCGATCGAGGTCAGGTCGGGACGATGTAGGACATACTCGAAGAAGTAAGGTGCAGTCGTAATCCGAGCGATGAACGCGACCCAGAAAAAGAGACTGCTTAGAAAAATGATGAGCCACGGCGCGTTGCCCCGCAACGCTGCAAAGCTCTGCCGGATGGCCAGAGAACGAGGTCTATCGATGGTTCGCTCTTTGAGGTTGCGGAACGCGATCAGGTAGAGCGCGATGCTGGCGCTGGCATAAATGGGCATAGTGAGCATGAAGCCGCGTTGGCTATTGCCATGCCCCAGGACCGCGACGAGCTTGAGCACTGTAAGGTTGACGAAAAGCACGCCTGCCTTCGAGCCAAACATACGGAAACTGGTAAGGGTGACACGCTCGCGAGAGTCCGGCGTGAGCGCGGAGAGGATGGACGTGACCGGTGTGTTGATACCGGTGTAGAGCACGCTACAGGCTACGTAGGTCGCGAGCGCGTAGAGCATCTTTCCGTGTTGTCCCAGCGCCGGCGTGTAGAAGGTCAGCACACCTGCAAGAGCGAAGGGTACGCAGAGCCACAGGAACCAGGGACGGCTCTTGCCCCAATGGCTGCCAGTCTTATCGAAGACGATGCCCCAGAGCGGAGCATCGACGGCGTCCATACAGCGGGCAATGAGCAGAATGAAACCTGCGGTCGCGGCAGAGATGCCGAAAACGTCGGTATAGAATTTCAGCAGATAAAATGAGATGACACAGAAGATCAGCTGGCCCCCAATTTCACTGGAGGCATAGCTGAGTCGTATGGTCGCATTACGCTTCATAGAAGGCCCTGCGGTCACGAGTGTACCGCTTCCCTGGTCTGGAATGAGGCGCCTTGAGCTTTGGCTCAGGCGGCTTCTTTGGACTTGTCGGGGAACGGACCGTAACGGTCAGGGGTATCTTCGGCGTGGTTGTAGATATTCCTTCCACCCTGGAGGAAGGGTGTGGCCAATGCCCAGGGCTTGCCGTCAGGGCGATCGATAGGAGCGGCACTGTACTGCGGGAGATAGATGCGGCGCATGCGCTCGGTCTGGTTGGGACCGCTGCGATGGAAGACGTAGCTATCGAAGGCTACGATGCTGCCAGCGGGAACGATGACTGGATCGCCGGGATCGTTGCCGGTGTAGCCGATGAGATCGTTGGTACCGGCTTCCTTGGTGTGATCGACGATGCGCTGCTTAGTGTTGGCACGTGAGTGCGGGAGTAGATAGACGGTGCCGTTCTCCTCGCTTACGTCATCGAGGGTGCACCAGCACGTGACGTAGGGCTTGTGCTGAGTAGTAGGGTTGTACCACTTCACGTAACCGGAGTCCTGGTGCCAGGCGAACTTCATTCCCTGCTCGGCGCCCTTAACCACCCACTGCTCGTGGAAAAGATAGGCTTCATCGCCCACGGTGGCGCGGGCTACCTCGGCCATCAAATCAGAGAAGATGAACTGCCACAGGCGATTACTGAGGCGGTAGCGATTGTTGATAAAGTATCGCTTGCCGCGATGGCTGATGTTCTCGGTCTGCACGCCTTTCGCATCCATGATGGAGTCGTAGTAACCGAGGTAGTAAGAGCACTCCTCACGGAGCATGTTCAGCGTGTCCGGCGGAATCACTCCTGGGAGGATCATGAAGCCTTCGTTTTCGTAGCGCGAGCGCTGTTCGGGAGAAATCATCATGCACGAAACTTTAGAAAGTATCACGAACGATTGGCATCTCATTTCTGACGTCACTTGTTATCATTTCTTGTCGCCATGCGTCAGCGCCTTCACCTGCCGGAGAAGTTGAACGGGGCCGTATGGCGATATGGCAACGCCGCCTCCGCCAATCGACGGCATACGCACGCGGAGCTGGAACTCAATCTGGTATATGGCGGGGTTGGAACCTATCTCGTGGGCAACCGACGCTATCAGATCCGGCGCGGGGATTTGCTGTGGCTGTTGCCGGGTCAGGACCATGTGCTGATCGAGCAAACAAGCGACTTCGCCATGTGGATTGCGGTGTTTCGACGCACCGCCGTCAAGCGCACGGCCAACGAGGGTTCTTCCCGCGAACTGTTGCGGAATGAGTGGGAACATGAGCTATGCCGTCGTCTCACGCGAGAGGACCTGCGGCGACTCGAGGATCTGTTCGTAGAGCTATGCTCCGCGTCAAACCCACCCGGCCTGTTGAATGCGGGGTTGAGCTATGTCCTGTTGCGGGCATGGCGATGCTTCGAACGTGCGGCAGAAGTGCCGGTGCGAGATGTACACCCGGCGGTAGAACGCGCGGCGCGGTTGATCCTTGATCATTCGGCGGCAATGACACTCGAACAACTGGCCAAGTACGCTGGGCTCAGTGCACCGAGGCTTAGCCGGCTATTCAAAGAACAAACCGGATTTGCCTTGGCGGAGTTCCGCAACCGAAATCGTGTGCAGCGCTTTCTCGATATCTATGGCACAGGGCAGCGGCATACGATGCTAAGCGCCGCGCTTGATGCGGGCTTCGGCAGCTACGCGCAATTCCATCGCGTCTTTCGCCGTCTGAAGGGCGAATCGCCAGGGGAGTACCAAAGGCGGCAAGGCGCTTAGTTAGACGAGGCGCAACCACATGCGCTCAATCTCTTCACGCAGTACTTTTGCGTCTTCCCACGGGTTGGGAAAGGTCGAGAGCGCATATCCTCCGTCGACGGGGCCGAGCTCAGGACAGACGAATATCTCGCGGCCGCTGTTGCGATTGCCGTCGAGCCAGCAGCGCAACACCGCCTCTGCAAAGGGCAGCCATTCATACACCTCCTCGGTCAGCCGGCCGTCCGGCCGCGTGATGGGGACCTGGGCATGGTGGCCATTGAAAGGTCGAAAATGGAACTGTTGTGCGTTCTGGATGAGGTCGGCGCGCAGCAACAGCCGGTCGACGAAATTGGCAGGAACCAAATGCTTTATGACTGCGAAGTGGGAGAAATCCCAAGAGGTGGGCAGCAGATTGCCAGTGAGGTTTTGGTACTCGTTGGCCAATGCGTAGTACTTTTCTGGTGTTTCGGTGCAGGTGCCACGATGGGTTTCAATGGAGAGTTTAAGACCGCGGAGCCTTCCCTGTTCCAGCAAAGACTCCGCGAGCGGAAGCGCCTGGGCTGATTCCAGCGCATCGTCGGCTAGTTGGACATTCACGTGATGCGCTCCGAACCGCTCCAGGTCGTCGAGCAGCTGTGGGAAAGCATCACGATCGCCCGACGCCATCCCACCGACAAAGAGCAGACCATGTCGCTGCGCGCCAGCTTGCAGTTCGGCGCTGGGCGCCCAACAGACACCGTCGAAGCCAGCGTTAGCGATCGCGGCTAGCTTCTGGTCGAGGTCCCATTCTTGCGTCCGGGACGGGTGTTGTATCAGCGTCCAGAGGTTTGCGATGTGGCGCAACACGGGCTTCAACGAAGGGCCTCGGGGTTGGAGTTCGAAGGATGGGGTGAAGGACACAGATCCCTCGGCGCTGGCGCGACGTCATTGAGAGCCCGGAGACAAGCAGGCCGCGTTTGCACAGGTAATAATCATACTTCAGGAGCGAAAATGGGTTAAGCTTAATTGGGATCGAAGAAACAAGCCGTCGCTCCCCGAGGAGGCTGCTCTGCCAGTGGCTGTTCGCGCGCAAGTGGTTATCGCGGTGCTTGCCCTATCGGTAAGCCGCCCGCTTCAATCGCAGCAAGCCGTGAGCCTGCCGGCGTTTCACGCCTCTGATCAAAGTACGGCTGCAGAGTTTTCTTTCAACGCGGATGGTCCGCGAGGTCCGGGATGGACTCGACCCGACGAAATTGCGCGGGCCTACCTCGACAGACGGTTGCCTGCTTTCTTCGAACACACCATAGAACTCTCGACGCCGCTGCCGACCCAGGCAAGTCTGGAGTGGATCTTCACCGGGCCCCACGCCGGCTTTACGATCACACTTTCGCCTACAAGTGTGCGCGTGGTGCAGCGCTATTACGACTCCGTCGGATTGTCTGATAACGCTGGATCATATCCGAATCGCACGACGCGGGACGAGACGCGCTCTTACTCCGGGGAAGCACGCCGGCTCTCTGTAAGGTTGGACGCGCATCTCGGACTCACAGTATTGCTGAACGGCGTTCCAGTGTTGACGCAACACTGCATCTTCGATATCACGCGGGACCAGTTGCGGCTTGACGCACCGCGCTCACGGCACATCGTGATAAGTGGGCGGCTGCTCACCGAAAGCCCAACAACAGCGACACTGACGATCGTGCCCGGCGAGCGGCACCAGACCATGCTTGGCTTTGGGGGTAGCCCGAGCATACCCGCGTACTCATCTTTGAGCGTCGAAGGCAAGCGTCAATACTGGAGCCTGCTAAAACGCTACAACTTGCTCATCGATCGAGAGTACCCGATGGGAACGCAGCTGAAGCCGGATCTTTCCAACATGGACGATCTGAGCGATGCCACACCACATTACTATGGCGATAACTTTCCCAACGGCGAGGTCTCAGACTTCGACTACGGCAGACACACGATGGAGATGGGCGGCAGCGTCATCTACGAGATGTGGGCGCTGCCAGCTTGGGCGACGGTAAGGTGGCAACCTCCGCCCGGCACCTTACCCGTATTCGACGCTTGGAACAAACAGGTGCAGGTTGCCGCCGATCCTGAGATCTACGCCCGCATCGTTGTGGCTTATTGCAGGATGCTTCAAATGAAGGCAGGTTCGGCGCCTCTGATCGTAGGAATCGAGAACGAAGTGGAGCAGCCACCGGAGGTGTTTCAGCGCATGACAACCGTCTTGCGGCGAGAGTTGGACCACGCGGGCTTTCGCTCAACCAGGATCCAGATGGCTGACGCTCCGTATGTCTACATGGCAACTGATCGCGTCAACGCGCTAAAAGCAGATGCCGGTGCATGGGCAGCAACGGACTATGTTGCAGCCCACCAGTATGACTATCAGCAATTCCTCACCAACCCGGATTTCTATGATGTCCGGCTGGAGGCGCTACACGCCGCCGCAGATGGAAAGCCGTTCCTCGCTACGGAGATCTGCCTCAACGACCCCAACTCACAGGAACCATCGTATCGGCTGGCGTTTCAGGTAGCGCAGCTTTATCACAAAGACTTGACGATCATGGATGCTGAGGCCTTGCTATATTGCTGGCTGATATTGGATGTGGAACAGCCAACCTTCGGCGGATCGCGCGCCCTGTTGGTTCCGGACCGTACGAACGATGATCTGCCGAAGGTTTCCAGCTTTCAACTGCGCGTGCTGGGTGCGTGGAGTCGGCACATCGAGCGCGGCATGCAACGCGTGGAGGTCCGCTCCTCCGATTCCGATCTTCTGGCCACTGCATTTATGGGAGACGGACAGGACACGCTAGTGGTCGTAAACAGAGCTACGGGCGCGCGGCAGATCACAGTTTCCTGGCCCGGGGCGCCGCACTGGAACCAGATCGAGCGTACAAGCACGTACCTCGAAAACAATGTAGACGCTCCGCTCGCGAATGGCTCAATCACGATCCAGCCGGGGGAAATTGTGACGCTGAGCACCATCGCAGTTCCGCAAGGAGGAGTGATACGGTGAGTCCGACGTCGCGCCTAACAAGATTCGCTGCACGCCATAGCCGTCGCCAGTTCCTGACCATGGGAGCGACGGTAGCGATCGGCACATCGTTACCAGCGAATGCGATTCAGCTGGCTTCGCCACAGCGTGGCGTCGATGCACTGTCGGCTACGCTCACCATCGACTTGGGAATCTCGCCGGGAGCCGTGCCGCTCAGCTATGTCGGATTGAGTTACGAGGCAGCCCAGCTTGCCAATCCACAGTTCTTCTCGGCGTCCAACACCGAATTGATCAGCCTGATTCGCGAGCTGGGTACACAGGGGGTTTTGCGAATAGGGGGAGGAACCTCAGAGTTTACGAAGTATTCTGCGCAGAAAGCGGAGGGACCACCTCCGTTTGAGGTGTTCGGGCCGGATACAAGTAAGACCGTCAAACAAGGAACCGTCACCACGGCCTTTGCGCTAGAGAGCCTCCGGGCATTTCTGGATGAGGTCGGGTGGACGTGCTTATATGGATTGAACCTCGGTCAGGGCACGAAAGAGAATGCTGTAGCGGAGGCCGAAGCAGCGCATCGCATCCTGGGACCACGCCTGCTCGCGCTGCAGATAGGGAATGAACCAGACTCGTTTCGTAATCGGTATCGGCCAGCGAGCTATGGGCCGCAGGATTACATCCATGAATGGCTTGAGTTTCACGATGCGATCCTGCATCGGGTGCCGAAGGCGAAGTTTGCTGGACCCGACATATCGAACAAGCTTGCATTTTTGACCGCATTTGCTGAAGAAGCCGCGCATCATCCGGACGTGATACTACTCACCGGCCATTATTATGCGATGGGCCCAGCAGGTCGGCCGGATGCAACCTTGGAGAACTTATTGAGCGCCAATCCGCCGTCCGCAACCATGAAGTGGTCATCGGCTTCGCTGGTGGAGGACGCAATGCGAACCGCTTCACTTCCCTTTCGCGTGTCGGAGGCGAACTCCTGCTGGAATGGTGGCCAGTCAGGCGTCTCCGATGTGTTCGGATCGGCATTATGGTGTGCAGATATGATGCTTCACTTCGCAAGCCTCGGAGTTTGTGGGGTGAACCTGCATGGCGGAGGCAACGGTGTGTACTCACCCATTGTTGGGAACCCCACGCATGGGTTCACGCGACGGCCCGAGTTCTTTGGGATTCAGTTCGCAAGCCAGTTCCGCGGAGCGATGATGCAGCGAGCCAACATCTCATGCACAAGCGACCGTGTCACAGCGTATGCGGCCGGAAGCAGCAGGGGTGTCGATCGCATCGCCATCATCAACAAGGCCGATAGCCCCGTCGTGGTGATGATGCCAGCCAACTTGGCGACCCGGCGGCAGTGGACCGCACTGCATCTCACGGCACCTTCAGTGGATTCGAAAACGGGCGTCAATCTTATCGAGGGTGATGCAATACCTGGCACCCAGACGCGCTTGCACGTCGCGCCGTATAGTGCAGTCACGCTGAGCGATTCGAGATGACGCACTGTCGCGCTAGGTAATTTGAAGTAATCCTGCGCTGCCTGGGCTCTGAACGATGATGCGGACCCACACGAAACTCCGCAGCAATAACGTCATCATGTCGTCAGCCACCGCCCTTTTTAGGGAGCGCCGGGCTCAAGCAAGCGGTTGGCCGTGTTCAGATCAGTGATTAACACATTGATGTGGCGCCCTAGCAGCGCTGCGCGTATAGCCTCCACCTTACCCGGACCGCCTGCAATACCCACGACACGATCCACGTGTTTGAGTGTCTCGAGCTCGATGCCTACAACGTGATGATTCAGCGGTGAACGCACAGCATCCCCGTCTTTATTGAAGAAACGGAAACAGATATCTCCGACAGCGCCTTGTTGGCGCAGTTGGCCGCGTTCCTCCGCCGAGAACACATTGCCGCTATTAACCAGGATTTCCGAAGGCTCCATGGCACCAATGCCGACTAAGGCAACGCTCATCTTGGCGAACAGGTCCGAGGCTTGCCGCACAGAGGCATCGCGCATAAGAACGCGGCGCGCTTCCGCCGAGCCCACTAGTACGGGTGCCTGCAATAGCACGGCGTCCGCACCAACTAATGCAGCAAGGCGCTGCGCGAGATGCGTCGCCTGGTACTGTGTCCCGGCGAGTCCGAATCCGCCAAGAATCTGTACGACCTTCCCTCCACGGGCGCAATCAGAACTGTGCAGCGTCTCCACCATGGCGAAGAGAGACCGGCTCCATGAAGAGATACCCATGATGGCGCCTGGCTTGACCGTGGTCTGGAGGAAGAAAGAGGCTGCCGCGCCCAGGTCCCGAACCAGATGCTGTTCGTCCGTACGCGTTTCAACAACGACGGTATCCTTGAGCGCAAATCGTTTCTGCAGCGCCTCTTCAACATCGGAGAAGATTCCGGGTGGCGTGGCTACGCTGATGCGCACGATGTTAGCTTCTCGTGCGCGCTGCAAGAGACGCGACACCGTCGACTGATGGATGCAGAGCCGCTCGGTGATCTCTTTCTGCCTTAGGCCCTGGTCGTAGTACATTCGGGCAACTTTCGCCATGAGACGGACTTCATCCAGATTTGGCATATTCATGATTTTGTCACAGTGTTGCTGCGGCTAGAGTGCGCTTCCATTGTGGTGGTAGACCTGCCAGCCAAGATATGTGCCGAGCCCTTCGGCGACTGCAGCGGCCACATGGGCTGAAGTCATCGCCGCGTGGTGTTCGAATCCACGAAGACAGATGGTGCGCATTAGTGATTGCAATTGCGGTACCTCCACAACAGCACGGGTCCCGAAGGTATTCAGCGGATCGTCGGTAAAGTTCCCCTCACCCACATAGGCTCGGATGACCCCGCTGACGTCGTCGGTGCTGACACGCCCGAACGTCACAGGACCTGCTGGTGTGCGGCCAGCCAGCGCACCGACAGTGTTAGCCTCGCCGAGTACTGTGCCCAGGATCGGCGCCGTTCCGATGCGGATATCGGGAAGGAAATCCTTGGCCCAGTTACCGCAGTGAAAAAAAACGCACTTGTCGCGATCCTTGCCATAGTTGTTATTCCAATCGACCAGGGCGCTGGGACGATCTGAAGCGAGTTGCAGGGCATACATGGAAACGACGCCTGCGATATCCACCTCGCAAGCAGAAGGAAGCATCTGCTCGGACATCATGCTCATAATGGTGCACACATTGACGCCATAGTTCTGCTGTAACGAGCTCCAGCACTGTATGGCAGTCGCTGTGAGTCCGAGTTCGTTCATCCAGCCTTCGACCACGATGGCGAACTTAGACATTCTTTGCAAAGCATCCAGTGGCGCTTCGGACGCGTCAGCGTAACCCCGGATACGCTCGATCTGGTCTTTCACTCGGGGATCGTCGTTTCCAATCCTGCCCGCTGCGCCAAATACCTCCGAGAGATCGATGGTATTCACTGAAATGCCTGCGGACTCCAGGAGCTTCTCGCTGAAACGAGTGGTGTTAAAAGCGTTGGGTCGTGCGCCCACAGCACCCAGCCTCACGCGGCGCATCCCGCGAACGACGCGGCACGTTGCTACGAATTGCAGCAAGTCCTGACGAAAATCCGCCGAAAGGATCGCCGTGGTGTGCTCGGTCGTAAGGGAATAGGCAAAGCCATACTGCCGAAGGTTGTTGCAAACTGATATCTTGCCACAGAATGCGTCGCGGCGCCGCTCCAGGCCAAACGCGTCCAGATCGTCAGGACACGCCTGCACGAGGATCGGCAGGCGCAACTCCGACAGCCGCACGGCGTCAGCGATTCCCTTCTCGTCGCCGAAGTTTGGCAAGCAAATAAGGATACCCGCAAGCGCCTTCCGGCGCTGTGCGAAGAGCTCGCCACACTTCACGGCATCAGCCCAAGTCTCGACGGCACCTAGCTTGGTTTGTGTTTCGGTTAGCCAGATGGGTTCGATGTCCATCTCGACGAAAAGCTTAATGAGGTCGCGGCGCGCTTCCGCGATCAGAGCGTCCGGGAAGAAATTGCGATTGCCGAGTATGACACCGAGTGTAATCGACATAATGTGCTACCTGACCTTTGCGAAGTTGGCGAAGTCGTCGACGTTGGCACGGGTGACGAGGTCGCAGAGGATTACCTGGCGCTCAGGCTCGCCGGTGCTGCCTGTCTTGAGAAAACGGTCGAGCTCATCAACAGCACGATTTGCAATCAGTAGCGCGGGCTGCAACGCCGTTGCTGTTATCTCGCCACCACGGATAGAGGCAAGGGCATCGGGCGAACCGTCGAAACCCGTGATGACAATCTGCTTTCGGCCCGCGGAACGCACAGCTGCTGCTGCTCCCAGTGCCATGGTGTCATTGCCTGCAATGATACCGCGCAACGCTGCATTCGATTGCAGGATGATCTCGGTCTTGGAAAAGGCCTCCGACTGTGACCAGTTGGCCGACTGCGCGGCGATCAAGTGTAAGTCGGGTTGGCGATCGAGCACGGCGTGAAAGCCCTGGCTGCGCACTTGCGCATTGGTATCCGATTCGATGCCGAGGAGTTCCGCATAATCTCCGCCTTCAGGGCCGATGTCACGGACGAACTCGGTCGCCACCATACGTGCACCCTGCGCGTTGTCGGCAATAATCTGTGCTTTCGCTAACCCCGTTCTATCAATGTCCCGGTCGATCAGAAAGCACGGCACGCCAGCACGGGTAGCGCGGCGAACGGCCGAGATTGAGGCATCCCGCCCGGCGTTGTCTAGCACAATGGCAGCGGCACCCGAGGCGATCGCAGCGTCGACAAGATTGTCTTGGAGATAGGCGTCATCGTTGTGGGAATCAACGCGAACGCGATAGCCAAGAGAGCGAGCACGATCCGCTGCAGCATCCGCCTCAGCCTTGAAGAACGGATTGTCCTGTGACGGGATAATGATTGCAATGAGCGGAAGGCGATGCCCACGATTGCATCCCGTCGAAGCCCAGAGCAGCGCTGCGGCGACAAGCGCGCGAACTACAATCGACCCCCTCATATTTCTTCCGCGCGCGACCGCATCAGTAAGGGCAACAGCCGGGTCTGCAGGCGCGACTGCAACTGGTCGACTGCAACGGCAAGTACGATCACTAGGCCTTTAATGACAATTTGCCAAAACTCCGAGACTCCGAGCATAACGAGGCCGTCAGCCAGCACGCCAATCACACACGCACCCAGCAAAGATCCGCTGACCGAGCCGCGGCCGCCCATCAGCGATGTCCCTCCCAGCACAATGGCTGCGATCGCGTTCAGCTCAAAACTTTCACCAGTTGCAGGGTGTGCGGATTCAAGTTCAGAGGCGATGATTAGACCGACCAAGCCGGCGCACCCCGCGGATAGGAGATATGTCGCAAACTTGATGCGTGGAACACGAATGCCTGCCAGCTTTGCCGCCCGCTCGTTCCCGCCCACCGCATAGACATGACGGCCAAAAGGGGTCTTCGCTGCAATCACGGCAAACATTGCGAAGAGCAGCAGCATCAGCAGCACTGGGACGGGCACGCCAAGAATGCGCCCCTGGCCGATGGTCGCGAAACCAGAGACTTTCTCGGACAACTTGCCGGCGAGGTTTGGAAAGGTCTTGCCATTGGAGCAAAGTAACGCAGTACCGCGCGCGATGTACAGCGTGCCCAGCGTTGCGATGAAAGGTGCCACGCCAGCCTTGCTTACAAGCCAGCCGTTAACAGCACCGACGGACAGACTCACGAGCAACGCGACCAATACTGCCTCGGTAATCTCCCGTCCCCCCGGCCCCCCGCCATGTGCCAGGCTCTTCGTCAAAACATAACCGGCAACCATACCGCTAAGTCCTGCAACTGACCCGACGGACAGGTCGATCCCTCCAGTGAGCACGACAAAGGTCATACCGATAGCCAGGATTGCAAAGATCGCAACATGCTTGGAGAGGATTGAAAGATTGTTCGCCGTAAGGAAGTCCGGAGATTGAACAGCAAATATAACAATAAGTGCAAGTAGGACCAGCAAAGCACGGGCGCGCAACGCAATAAGAAGAAGACGCGCGGACGAGCTCGCGATCCGATCCCGCCGCAAAAGTATTGTAGCGACCGAATTCATAACGCAACCCTCGTTGACGCTTCCCCAACCGGAAGTGCAATCGAGGGGCTGGCGGCAGCAAAGAGCGCATGTTCCTCGATGGCGGCGGCAACAAGTTCGGTGGTGATACGGCCCCGACAAAGGACGATCGCGCGGTCAGCCAGCGTTCGAGTCTCCTCAAACTCGGTTGAGGTGAAGATGATGCTGAGACCTTCATCAGCGAGTTCGCGCAAAATTGCGTAAATTTCTGCTTTAGCATTGGCATCGACGCCACGGGTCGGCTCGTCGAGCAAGAGGACTACCGGGCAGCGCAACAGGCAGCGGGCGAGCAGAACCTTCTGCTGACTCCCCCCCGATAGCGCTGTGACTGGAAGTTCTGTGTCGACCACCGCGATGTGGAGTTTCCGGATCAACTCTCGCACCCGCTCTGTCTCCTTCGAGCGCGACAGCCAGTTCGTACCAGCAGCAGCAAGCGCAATGTTTTCGCGCACACTCAGTTCAGGAACGAGACCGTCGCGCTGGCGATCCTCAGGGACCAGCACCATCCCAGCGGCCGCCGTCAGCGCAACGGAATGAGAGGCCAGCGGGACGCCGTTGAGACTGACGGTGCCGCCCGTCCGCTTCCTCGCGCCCGCCAGCGTTTCGAGAAGTTCCGTGCGGCCCGAGCCGAGAAGACCATAGATGCCAAGAATTTCTCCCTTGCGGAGATCGAATGAGATCTCACGCAGACGTTGTTGAACAACTTCACCCTGAGATGCTTCCCGCAGGGATAAATCTCGTACTCGAAGAACCAAGGGCTGCTCACACCGCTCGGGTCGCGACGGAAGGTGGCGAGCCAAATGGCCTGACATGGTCTGCACAATCCAGTCCCTCGAAGCCTCGCTACGTATGGCGTCGCCGACCACGCGACCCGAGCGTAACACCGTAAAGTGGTCGCCCAGGTGCATCAGTTCGTCGAGTCGATGCGAAATGTACACAACCGTGATACCGCTCCTAAGCAAATCCGCGATGGCAGCGAACAGTGTCTCAGTCTCTGCGAGCGAAAGCGCCGACGAGGGTTCGTCGAACAGGATCAATTCACAACGGTGCGCGATCGCGCGCGCAACTTCAAGGATCTGGCGAAGGCCAAGCGACAGGTCTCCAGCAGACGTTCTGACGGCTAGAGGGTGATGCATCCTCCGCAGTGTGGAGAGCGCTCGCTCGTCTTCCTTCTCACGATCGACAAACATGCGCCCCGAGGTAAGCTCGCGGCCCGCGAAAATATTGTCGCTGAGGTCCAGGTTGGGCAACACCGAAAGCTCCTGGTGCACGATCGAGATGCCGTGGGCGGCGGCATCGCGTGGCGATTCCATACGGATCGCTTGACCCCGCATCAGAATCTCCCCTTCGTCAGGCGTCTCAGAACCGGAGAGTATCCGCATCAGGGTTGATTTTCCTGCGCCATTTTCACCGATAAGTACATTCACGCACCCGCGGTACGCACGAAATGTCACATCATCCAGCGCAAGGTTGCCCCCGTAACGCTTGACGATGTGGCGCGCTTCCAGTACGACCTCAGGGAGTGAAGAGCTCACACGACCTCCGGAATCTGCGTTCTGCGAACCGCAGTCTTCCACTGCGAGCGCAACAAAGCGCGCGCGGACGCGTTCATCCATGGAGAGAAGCGCTCAGGAGGTGCGATCGCAGCATATGGAACGGCGGTCGTCGGCCACCACCCCATTTCCACTCCACCCAACCACGCCGCACCCAACGCAGAGAGCTCCGCTACGTCTGAGCACAGTATATTTCGGTCCAGCATGTCCGCTTGAAATTGCATGAGCTCCACGTTGCGAGAGGCTCCGCCGTCCGCGCAGATCTCATCCAATCGTGTTCCGGCGGTCTGTTCGAGCGATTCGAATACATCCGCAACCTGATGGGCGATGGATTCGACTGCAGCGTGCGCCAGGTGTGCTGCACGGTGATGCGGGCCAAGGTTCAGAATTGCACCCCGGGCTGAGGCGTCCCAGTAAGGCGCGCCGAGACCCACCATTGCCGGAACAAAGACGAGCCCGTCCGAGTCACGGACATCCTTCGACAGAGCAAGGACATCCTCGACCGCATTCGGCAGCCCCAGAAACTCGCCAAGCCATTGAATACAGCCCCCGGTCATCGCGATGTTGCCTTCGAGCGCGTAATAGACCTTTGCGGAAGTGGACCAGGCAACCGTCCGCGCCAGCCCCGCGCAACATTCAGGCAGGGACTCGACCCGCGCCATGATTGATGAACCAGTGCCGTACGTGGCCTTTACCCTTCGTTCGCCATAGGCGGCAAGCGCAGCATGCGAGTCGCCAAGAATCGCGACGATGGGAAGGCCATCGAGCGGAGTCGCCTTCCCGCATCTAGCCGCGATTCCTGCAGACGGCACTACCTGAGCAAGTGCCTCGCGTGGAATGCGAAAGAGCTCCAATAGCTCATCATCCCATTCGAGGCGCTCGAGATCGAGCAGACCCGTGCGCGAAGCGTTGGTGTGGTCCGTTACATGCACCAGGCCACCGCAGAGCTGGCGAGCAAGCCAGGAGTCGATTGTGCCAAGGCACAGGCCGTCCTTCTTCGCCAGTTCCTGCAACGCGGGTGCATGTTCGCTCTCTTCCAGCATCCATTGCCACTTCGTTGCGGTCAGCAGCGGATCCAATGGCAAGCCCGCTTTGCGGCGGATCAGCCCGGCGTCGTCAGTGAGCCGACCACATACCCCTGCGGATCGCCGGCACTGCCAGCTGATCGCATTGCCGAGCGCGCGACCGGAAGCACGATCCCAGGCCATTGCTGTTTCGCGCTGGTTGGTCACCGCCACAGCGGCGACCTTCAAACCATCACCGCTGCAAAATTTGAGGCATGCTCGAATGACCTCTTCGACCGACGTCCAAATGGCCGCGGAGGATTGCTCCAACCACTCCTTGTGCACCCGCGTCATGGGTACAGCTGCGGAGGCGGTAAAAAGACGGGCGCCCGTCGACCCAACGCAAACACCTTTAGTGTTGGTTGTACCTTGATCGATTGCAAGGATCACATCTCCGGTCAAAATGCTTCGCCTTTCACACCATCCTGCGTCCGGCACTGAGTAGTTCAAGTGCCGCTGCTTCTATGCCCTTCGCCGTCAAATTGAAGTGCTCGAGCAAAAACTCTTCACTTCCAGTAGGAGCAAAGGTGTCGGGCACACCAAGGATACGCATCGGCGCACAGTGACGGGTAGCAATGACTTCAGCTACTGCGCCGCCGAGTCCACCCATGCGAAAGCCTTCTTCCGCGGTAATGATGCCACGTGTTTCACGTGCCGCCGTCAAAATCGCCTCTTCATCGAGCGGTTTGATAGAGCTCATGTTCAGCACGCGTGCCTCAATTCCCTGCACCGCAAGGGATTCTGCCGCAACCAGCGCGCGACTCACCATCACACCGTTCGCTAGAACCGCGACGTCATTTCCCTGGCGAAGTACCTGCGCACCGCCAGGAACAAAGGAGGCGTTCGGAGGCGTAACGTCCGGCACGGGCATCCGGCTGATCCTCACGAAAACCGGGCCGTTATGTTGCGCGGCGAAGCGAATTGCCGCGGCAGTTTCGATCGCATCAGCAGGCACGATCACATACAGGTTTGGAAGAATGCGGGTCCACGCGACGTCCTCGATGGAATGATGCGTCGGGCCCAGTGCGCCATAAGCCATACCCGACGACATGCCGCAGAGCTTGACGTTCGTGCGCGAGTAAGCCAGGTCGACCTTGAGCTGCTCCATGGCCCGCGCCGTCAGGAAACATGCCGCGCCGCTGACGAACGGGATCATCCCAGAGCTTGCCAGGCCAGCACCAATGCCAAGCATGTTCTGTTCAGCGATTCCAACGTTGATGAATCGCTCTGGGAACCTTGCCTTGAATTCCTTTAACTTTGTAGACGAGACCGAATCGTTCACGACTGCGCAGATGTAAGGGTTGAGCGACGCGAGTTCAAGCAGCGTACTCGAGAACGCGTCGCGGCAATCTGAGAGTATCCTTCCGCTGTGTCCTTGCACCAGCGAATCCCCGCCCCCTAAACCTGTGCTTACCATAACGGTTCTACTCCAAGTTCAATCGACGCCTTGCGAAGTTGCTCCGCCGTCGGTACGCCATGATGCCACGCTGGTTCGTTCTCGGCAAAACTCACACCCTTGCCTTTAATGGTGCGACAGATGATGCAGGATGGCTTGCCTGCTTGGAGTGGAAGCCGCCGAAAGATATCAATCAGACTCTCAATGTCGTGCCCGTCAACTTCCTCTACGGCGAAACCGAAGGCGCTCCATTTGGGGGCCAGAGGATTCATGCGGATCGTGTTCTCTGTGAAATCCCCCTGTTGGAGCCCGTTGCGGTCGACGATAACGGTCAGGCTGTCGACATCATAATGCTGCGCGCTCATAGCCGCCTCCCAGTTGGACCCTTCCTGGAGTTCGCCATCCCCAGTCAGCACGAACGTCTTCCAGGACTCCCCACGCATGCGAGCCGCCAGCGCGCACCCCACAGCAATCGGGAGCCCGTGACCTAGAGGTCCGGTATTGGCCTCGATACCAGCCAGCTTATTACGATCAGGATGGCCGTTAAGTCGCGACAGCGGATCCATGAACGTGCGGAGTTCCGACACCGGCAGAAAGCCCCGCAACGCAAGCACCGAATAAAGCGCCGCGGCGCAGTGCCCTTTGGACAAGATGAAGCGGTCCCTCTGCTGCCAATCCGCTTCGTCTGCCTTAACGTGGAGGATCGGCGCGCCGTAAAGGACGGCCAGAATATCGGCAGCCGAAAGGTCGCCGCCGGTATGCCCGAGCTGCGCGTGGTGGGTCATCGTCATCGCACTTAAGCGGACCCGGTTGGCGAGGCGCCTCAACTCCTCATGGAGACGAGCACCCAAGGCTGGTTCACCAGAAACAGGTTCCGCGGAGTTACTCTGCGGCTTCATGTTGAATCTCCGCTGTCATATTTATGCAGTGTAGTATTTAATTGACTGCGCACACCAGCATACCTCAGATTCAGCAATTTTTTTGTAGAACCACTTGGAAGAAAATGAAAGCGCCGCCCGGATACGCGAGAAGCAGTGCCCGCGAACGGCTCGAAAACTACCGTGGAGCGAATACGTATGGATCGAAGGCAAATGCTGAAACTAAGCTCGGCGGCAGCCGCAGCGGCAACCACCTTCACGCCGTCCGCCCTGGCAGGGCAACCCGCCGCAGCACAAGTTGCGCAGTGGGATATGTACGAGATTACCTTGCATGGGCCGGCGGACGGCAACCCCTTCGTCGATACGGTGGTAGGCGCGCGATTCACCCTGGGACACCGAACGATCGATGTGGCCGGGTTCTACGACGGGGATGGAACCTATCGCGTCCGCTTTATGCCAGACACCCCCGGACGATGGACATGGGAGAGCATCGGAAGCAACCCCGCGCTTCGCGGCCTCTCCGGCACAATTCTCTGCACACCGCCCGACGACGGCATCCACGGACCAGTCACCGTCGCGCATGAGTTCCACTTTCAGTACGCGGACGGTGCGCCCTTTTTTCCTTTCGGCACAACTTGCTACGCCTGTGCTTTCATGGGAGCTCCATGGGAGCAGGAAACGCTGGACACCCTCCGAACCACAGGTTTTAACAAGGTTCGATTGTGCATCCTGCCGAAGGGGCTAGGCCACGATCTCTTTGCGCTGCCGTTTGAAAAGAGGGCGGACGGCACCAATGACTTCTCGCGATTAAACCCGTTGTACTTCCAGCATGTCGAAAAGCGCATAAGCGATCTCATGCAGATGGGGATACAGGCCGACGTCATTCTGTTTCACCCATACGACTCCTGGGGTTACAAATCGATGCCGCCCGAGGCAAATGACCTCTATCTCCGGTATGTCATCCCTCGTCTGGCTGCGTATCGGAACATCTGGTGGTCGGTTGCGAATGAATTTGACCTGATCAAGTCAAAGACAACCAGTGACTGGGATCATTACTTCCATGTGATCCAGCAATGTGATCCGTACAGCCACCTCCGTTCAATCCATCACAGTAAGGTCCAGTACGACAACAGCAAGCCGTGGGTAACCCATGCCAGCCTTCAGGAATACGACTTCAGCAAGGCGGCAGAGTACCGGGCCGCATGGGGCAAACCGATCATCTGGGACGAGATCCAATACGAAGGCAACATCGCACGGCGCTGGGGAAATCTGACTCCGGAGGAGATGACGCGAAGATTCTGGCTCGCAGTCGTCTCAGGCACCTATGCGACCCACGGCGAGACGTACATCACGCCGCCCGGCGTGCCCGTTTGGTCTGACGGCGGAAAGCTGATGGGCAGTAGTGCACCCCGCATCGCGTTCCTGCGATCTTTGATCGAGAAGATTACCACGATTGGCATTAGCCAATACGACGGCTCGTACTATCTCTGCGGCGGCGAACCCAACGAGCTTTATCTCTTCTACTTCGATGGACATGCGATTGGGGAATATGACTTCCCTCTTCCTTTGGGCATCGATTTCAAAGGAAGACTCATCGATCCGTGGGCAATGACCATAACAGAGCTTCCTGGCTTGATCCGACGTCGCGAGAAGCTGGTCAATGAGGTAGACGACGCAAATGCCCCACCCAGCTCAAGCCATCTGAAGTTGAGCGGAAAGCCTTTCATGGCGGTGCTTTTCCAAAAGGCCTAACCCTTATCGTCCGGCTGGCTTGGAGTCAGCAGGCGGCACGTCATGGCGACCCTCTAGTCGTGCAGCCTCGATTGCGCTGATCCTGAGAAAACTGCCGTGCTTACAGTGGTCGGGGAAGCCGATGCTATCGTCGATATTCTTCCAATGAATCCAGTCCCGGCTTTGCACGGCTTCGTAGCGTGCTCCCGGCGCTCGGTAATGATCGTAGAACACGACATAGTCGTCTCCGATATGCAACACCGAGGGCCCCTCCGACCATGACTCCGTGATCGGGCCTCTAACCGGCGTCCACGGGCCCTCCACGCTCGGCCCGGTTGCATAGCGGACTTGGTATCGCAGCGGCTCGCGGGTCTGGTCTTTGTAGACCAGGTAGTGCTTGTCGTCTTCGTTGAACATAGTCGCGTCGATCACCTCATAGCCCGGATCAAAGAAAATCCTTGGCTTGGTGAAGTCGTTGAAGTCGGTGGTATTCGCCGCCCAAATGCGATTTCCTTGCGCATCCGTTTTCGGCGAACTGGACCAGAAGAGCACCCATTCTCGCCGCATAGGATCCCAGTCGATTTCAGGAGCCCAGACATTGCGCGTATCCGGAACACCGTTCATAATCGGAATCTCGCTCTGCTCACTCCAGTGAACCAGGTCGTCGGATGCTGCGTGCCCGAGGCTTGTGCCCTTCCAGTTCCACGTCCATACCATCTGGAATCGCCCATCCGGACCGCGCGTGAGAAAGACATCTCGCATCAGCTCGCCGGGATGTTCAGGCTTCACCCATGGCTGCCCATCATTCAGTGCCTGGTAGTGGTAGCCGTCCCGGCTGAGCGCGAGATAGATGCCTTGGTCTCCCGGCTCCTTGAAGTAGGCGAACAAGTATTGATCCTGTGCTCGTAACGCCGCTCCAGTCAGCATAATTAGCATCGCAACCGCATCTAGACATCTCAACTTCACGGCTCCTCCATTTCAGGGGTGTCTGCGTTTTGATTCTTGGGTGAACGCGGCACATTTCGAACGCTGCTGCTCAGCAGGTGCTTCCCCTGCCAGCGCGACGTTGCTGCAACCTTGCCTTCGCCGTCATAAAGCGTCCAACTCCATTCCCCACCAGCCGCATATCGCTTTTCCCATCGCAATCGGCCGTCCTCACGGCGAAGCGTCTCTACCCCCGCCCTTTCTCCGAGATGAAACTGCACGCGCCACATGGGCTTGCCGTTGGCATAGAAAAACTCTTCAGGACCTTCCAGCAGGATCCGGCCATCCGCCGCTCGCACACTGCTCCATCTGGCCTCAACGCGGCCGTTCGCATACCGTTGCGTATGATGCTGCAGATAAGTAAACGTTCTCGCTGGCGGGGAGATTCCAGCCCTTGAATCGAGCACCCATGCCTCGTTCAATTCGATCTCGTAGTCGGGTTTGTTCTTCGACGTTACGATATGGATGATGCCGTCCGCTCCCTGGGTCGCGGTCGTGTAGCCCACGGTCACAATCTGGTCAGGCAGTCGCTTCATCACCCAGGTATCGCCGTCGTCGTCGCTCAATGCAACGTAGGCACCATCTTTGTGAATATGCTTTTGATGATTGGGATTGTAATCTGCGACAAAAAAGAGCCGACCGCTCTTGAGACGGATTACGCTGGGACGTTCTCCGCTGGCCAGTGGGTCAAACGGCGTTTTCCGCTTTTCCCAGCTCTTGCCGCCGTCGTGGCTGATGGCCAGAGGCATGCGTCCGTCAATGTTTGAGTTCTTTCCACCGAAACCAAGGATGCTGCCATCTCGCGCCATCACGATCGTTGTGTGACGCCCACCTGTGCGGCCCCCTGTGTCATACCAGGTCTTTCCATCATCATGAGATCCCCACACGGCTGAAATAGATCCATTGCCCGTGGCATCTTTTCCAGTCGAGTCCGTCGGCAGCAGAATGGTTCCGTCAGTGCCTCTCACCACGCTGTTGATAGGCTGCGGAACATAGGCGCCGATCGCGTTGTTGAAGTGGGGAAACTGCATCGGGCCCCAGCTCACTCCATTATCGGTCGAGGTCGTAAAGACAAAAGGTGTCGCGCCCAAAAGTCGTGGAGTTCCCCAGAAGAACCAGATGCGGCCTTTGTCGTTCCAGATCACTGGTGCGGCGGCAGCCGCATCGGCAAAATAAGGCCATGGCTCCGGCATGTCCCATGTCCCCGAGCCCGCTCTGCGACGCATGATCAGAATTGTCTGGTCGGGATCGTCCTCGCGATCAGGGGTGTTGTAATACGCCGCGAGCATGTCGCCGTTAGGCATCTCCTGGATCGCGGTGTTGTGATACGCAATGCCCAGGCCACGCGCAAGTCCTAACTTCCATCCAACCTCAGGCATTGAGCGGCCACCGATATCGGGGAACATCTCGCTCAGGTGCAGGAAAGGCTTCGTAGGATCAGGTCCCTCCGTAACACGGTCTAGTACCTGCTTAACCGCTGTCTCAAAAAAATAATCAAACGGCGGTGAGGACGGCCCGCCTGGCATCGCCGCCTGCACAACGCGGAACCCGATGTCGCCACGCGATGAGGCAAACGACGGCGCCATGCTGGCTCGGTTCGCCGGACGCTCGAAGTAAAGTGCGTTGGCTGGATACTCTTCGCCAGGTTTGGTCTTGCGAAAGTCAAGGCCTCCCCCACGCACAACCCGCGCCCACCCGCTCGACGCGCCCTTCGGATTGGTCTGAGCTTCAGCCGTGTAAGGACCGTACCAATCGAGTGTCCACTCCGGCCGTCCCACACCCATGTTCAGGAGACCCCATGCATTAGGCTTGTCGACAACGGGTGCGGTATCGCTGTTCCCAAAGATCTTCGTTCCGCCTGCCCGCGCGGCATATTCCCACTCCGCCTCCGTGGGCAGACGATAGGGTTTGTTTTCGCGGCGGCTGAGCCACGCACAATAATCCATCGCCTGTTGCCAGCTGATGCCAGCTGCGTACTCGGGGTGGGCAGAATTCCCCACGTAGGTCGGGTCGAATTGTCGGAATTGGTCAACGGTTACCTCTGTCACGCTCATTGCAAACGCGTGCGCGATCCGTACCCGGTGCGCCGGCACTTCGTCGAAGTCTCCATGCTCTGGTCTCTCCGACATCACACCGTATCCGGCTCGAACAGTTGCAGGGATGGCTTCAGCATCGGCGCCCATGCGAAACTCGCCTGCCGGTACAGTGACCATCTTGATCTTGTCTTGACTCTTCAACTGTTCCTGGGAGCCGCCCTCACGAACTAAGCCTCCGAGTACATTCGTCGCAACGAAAAGAACCATCCATCCAGCAAACCGATACATACTCACCTCATGTGTGCGAACTCTTAGTCGCGGGCAGTCGATAGCGCAGCGCCCCAAGTTCGCTGCGCGCCGCAGCCAGTTTGCCATCTACGAACAGACGCAGGCCCCTTCCTCTTCCGAAGTGTCTGCCCGTCCGGTCATACAGAATTGTGAGCAGGTGACCGTGATACGGAAGCCCATCCACGGCAAAGTAGCTCCAGGCATTCGGTGGTAACAACGGTTGCAATATAACCTCATCGCCATCGTTGGGACGCAGACCTACGAGCCCTGTGATCAGAGGATCGGCAAACCCGGAGTGATTGTAATAATTGCCGCGTCCAACCTGCTTTTGCTTTGCCACCAGCATGTCCTTCGCAATCCACTCGTCCGTATCTGCGTCCAGGTCCTCGTCAATCCAGGGGATCACCTCACCGCTAGCAAGCCGCAGCCGCTGCGAGAGCACGTATGCGGAGAACAGACGGAAGTAATCTTTTTGATCGATGTATGGCTGAGGCGGCTGGTCGATCAACAGGTTCGCCAGCCCCGTCAGCGTTTGCGTCGTCGCGAAGGGCCAGGACGGTCCGTTCCATGTGCATTGATCGCTGGACGCAAAACGGAAGCGCGGACTGCGTCGCTCCACTGTCGTTGGACCATACTTTCCCGCGAAGCCCTGCGCATCGAAAAGTTGTTTCCACGCGACAGCGTGGTCATCCGGAGGTTCCTCAAACAGCCAGGGAATGTAGCCTAGAATCTCCCGCACGCCGGAAAACTCCATCGTAGTGCCCGGGTCCACGAATCTTTTCTGAGCACGAATACCAGAGTCATTCGCCGGCGAAAGCACCTCGTAAAACTGATCGTTCGGGTTCCACAGGTAACGCTCGATCAAGCCGCGCATAGTTGCGGCTCTGTCCATGAAGACAGCCTCCGTAGCGCGGTCGCCCGCATCCTTCGCAATCGCGGCGATAGCTTTGTCATCGCCGAACATGTAACTGTTCAGCGTTGGACGATATCCATCGCCGCTAATGCTTTTCTCCATCGCGTCACGCGTGTCGATTGACCAGAACAAACCGTTCGAGTCCCGCTGCGTCGTCTCCCACGCATGCTCGTTGGCCTCCATCGCAGGTAATAGCGCCACGGCATACTCCCGATCGCCATTCGCTAAAGCCACCTGCCAAGCTGCCTCCGCCATCGCGACACTGTACTTGCGCGAATCGGACTTAGCGGACAACCAATAGCGGGCATCGTCCTCAGCGATCGTCGAATCTTGCAACCATCGCGCCTCGCGGAGATGAAACGGCGCTGCATCGGGGAGCGCCCCATAAAATCCATCTGCCATCTCTGGTTTGGGCAGCCATTCCGTAATGACCCATCCCGAGCGGGTACGTATAAGATGCTTTTGCCACGCGTACCAGCGAAAGTAATACATCTCCTCGAAAGCCTTATCGGAACTCTCAAACCATGGAACTTCAGCAAGCATCCATGGCCAACTATCGGCGCCTCTCTTCCCCGTCGCCGCGAGTTCCTGCGCCTCGAACGCTTGCACATAATGCTGAAAGTGTTCCGGCTTTATCACGAGCGGCCGAGGTTTTGTTTGCGCAGGGACACAAAATCCGTAAAGGCACAGCATGGCGATGAAACACTTCCCGACAACGCGGACCTGCACTGCTGACCTCCTGCCTCGGCACCAACATTTGTCACGCGAGTGAGGCGCTTTGCATGAAAATGCTGAACGAGATAAACGTGCTCGTTCCGATTCTAGCCGGAAATATTTCCACGCAATTTCAAGCCGCACCGACGCCCAGTCGACGTGCCGATTCTGTCAGACCTCGCAGGCGGCCCACAGGCCTACGCTGCCGGGCGATGTTCCTCGTGCACTTCCCTCTTCGCAGACCAACGCAGTCGTCTTCCTCTTTACGGGCGGCAAGCTTCCTTCAATCCTTCACGGGATCGCATCTGTGAGCATATTTATGCATTCTTGATTAGGTATGTTGACAGTCGCTCTTCGCGCTTTTATAAGGGGTTGGCACGATTTTCTTGGAGGCTGTTGCTAATGAAACATGTTCTAACCGCTATCTTGTTCTGCTGCACGGTCGTTAGCCTGGCGAACGCTCAGGAGTTCCGTGCCACCATCAGCGGACGAGTCACCGACCAGTCGGGAGCTCTTGTTCCCAATGCCGCCGTCACCGTCACCGACACTGACACCGGCAACAAGGTCGTCACCAAAACCGATGGCTCGGGCGCCTACTCGGTCCCCTTTCTCCTGCCAGGCAAGTACAGCATCGTGGCCGAGGCCCAAGGCTTCAAGAAATACATTCATACCGGTATCACCGTTCAGTCCGGCGATAAACTCAACGAGGACATACCGCTCACCCTCGGCTCCGTCGCCTTGGAAGTTCACGTAACTGCCAACTCATCTCTAATCCAAACGGCGACTTCGACGGCCGGCCAGGTGCTCACCCCTGAGGAGATCGCGGACCTGCCTGATAATGGCCGCTCTCCCCTGGCGCTCGCCAAGACTGAGTTTGGTGTGATCCCCAAACAAAAGAACTCCGTCGTTCAAGCGCGCCCATTTGATAATTCAGCGGCCAGCGACTTCTCCGTCGGCGGAGGCGCTTCACAGTCCAACGAATATCTGTTGGATGGCATTCCCAACATGCAGAACTCCAGCCGCCTGCCCGGCTTCAGCCCGCTGCAGGACTCCGTTGCCGAGATTCGCGTTGACGTCTTCCAGTCAGACGCCAGCTACGGCGACACTTCGAATGGCACCATCGACCTCATCACAAAATCGGGCACCAATCAATTCCATGGCGCTGTTTCGGAGTTCAACGAGTTCTCCGCCATCAACGCACCTAACCGTTGGTTCGTTTCTCCGACCACCAAGCAGTACGCCTACCGGCAAAACCAGTACGGCGGTGTAATCAGTGGCCCAGTGTGGATACCCCACGTCTTCAACGGCCGCAACAAACTCTTCTTCATGTATGCCTACGAAGGCTTCCGCGGAACCCAGCCAACGGTCGGCGTCACCTCCGTCCCTACTGCGGCTGAGCGTCAAGGCGACTTTTCCGCACTTCTCGGCATTGGGCCAAGCTATCAACTCTACAACCCGTTCACGGCTAGCCAGGTGGGCTCCAAGGTCGTTCGGTTACCCATTCCAAATAACTGCCTCACCAACCTTTCAACCTATTGCTCGGGTGTCGCGAACGCTGGCATCACGCTCAACCCGGTAGCCCTCGCCTACTTGCAGTACTACCCACAGCCCAATCGCGCAGGAGATAGCAATGGCGACGGAGGCAGCAATTATTCTTACGCCTACAACGTCATCAACAACTACTCCTCTAACCTCGGCCGTCTCGATTACAGCATCAATGACAACAACAAGATCTTCTTCCAGACCCACCGCAGCGCATGGGGACAGACCACAGGCCAAATCTTCCCGAACATCGCAACCGGGACCTATACCTTCACCGTTCACCAGGGCGGCTTGCTGGACTACATCCATACCTTCTCGCCGAAGTACACGCTCGATACCCGCGCTGGACTGACCCGCACCTACGTCAACGGAACTATCCTCAATAACGGCTTCCAGGCCTCGACTCTAGGCTTCCCGTCCTATCTCGATCAACCCGGCTCGCCCAACACCATGCCAGTCGTCGCATTCTCCGAATCTGCGAACTCCTATCAAAGCCTCAGCGCTCTACCGGGAGCGAACACCGCGTTCGACACCATCACGCTCTTCTCCGCGTTTACCGGTGTGCAGGGCTCACACACCTTCAAGCTCGGCACTGACATCCGCGCCAATAAATACAGCTTCATCAATATTGGCAACTCGACCAACGCCATCGTCAACGGGGTCAATCTCACCAGTGGCGCCACCTCCGGCAGCTTCACCTTCGGCGATAACTTCGTCAACGCAGGAACCGGAGCAACCAACCCCACCTACGGCGGCAGCTTTGCCAGCTTCTTGCTTGGCTTACCCACAGCCGGCTCATTCAACATCAACCCCAAGCCCCAATACAACAATTGGTACTTCTCTGGCTTCGCGCAGGATGACTGGCGTGCGTCTCCTTCCTTGACGATCAACGCGGGTGTCCGTTTCGAGAGCGAAAGTTCAATCAACGAATCAAATAATAAGGCCACCTGGTGGGTGCCGACGCTTACCAACTCCGTCACCGCCCCGGCCGCAGCCGCTTATGCCAACCACCCCATTCCGGAACTTCCAGTAACTTCCTTCAGCGCTACTGGCGGGTTTGAATTCCCCACACCGGGCGGTCGCCGCGTCGAGTATTTCACGCCGAAGATCTACATCAGTCCGCGTGTCGGCCTCGCGTACGCCCCACCGTTCTTCAACAATAAAGTCGTCCTTCGCGCCGGTTATGGCATCTACTACAGCCCCTTCAACGACTACTACACGCCCCAAACATACGGCTTCTCTTCCACCATTGCCTACGATCCCACCAACAACAACTACCTGACCCCGGCCACCACACTGAGCGACCCTTTCCCAGCGTCCAATCCGATCACGCAGCCCACCGGATCTTCGCTTGGCGTCAATACCTATCTTGGCCAGGCAATCAGCTACCGTGCTCCTTATCTCAAAGGCACCTACGCCGAACGCTACTATCTCGACGTCCAATACCAGTTCGGAGCCAACTGGATGTTCGAAGCTGCTTACATTGGAGCCCAGTCCGTCCACCTTACCTACACCAATTTGCTAAGTTCAGTTCCGCAACTCCCCTTCCTCAGCCGACAACCCTACAAGGACACAGCCAACGAGACCGTGCTCACCTCCGGCGTCGTCAATCCCTTCAAGGGGCTTCCAGGGGAGACTGGAACGCTCGCGACCTCCTCTACGATCTCGGCCTTCTCGCTTTTGCAGGCATACCCCGAGTACTCCACAGTCAGCCAACAGCTTGTCCCGGGTGCCAGCTCCAACTTTAATGAGCTTTCCCTTCGCGTGGAACACCGCCTCTCGCGCGGTCTCACGGTCAACTTCAACTACCAGTACTCCCGCAACCTTCAAGCGCAACAGATCAACTCCGGCGGATCGCTCTCTTACCAGGAGAACGCCTCCGACTTCCCCAATCACCTCTCGTTCGCCGGTAGTTACCAGCTTCCCATCGGCAGCGGGCACTACCTCGGCGGCAACGCGCACGGCGTCGTCAACAGCCTCATCGGTGGATGGACGGTCAACGCGATTTATACCTACCTGTCCGGCGCTCCCATTGGATGGGGTGGTCCCGGCGGCAGCGGTCAGCCGTACTTTGCGAATGGAACCAGCTGGAATTCCCAGCTGAAGGTATATCCGCGTAATGTCAGCCACGCGGTGAACCAGGCTTTGTTTGCGCCCACCACCCAGCAACCCGACGCATATAACTACCGCACCTTTCCGCTCTACTTTGGCCGTCAGGATATCGTCAATAACCTCAACGCATCGATCCTCAAGGACTTCACCATCGGGTCACACGTGAAAATGCAATATCGATTCGAGTCCTTCAACGTCCTCAACCATACTGAGTTCGGTGCACCCAACGTGACCCCGTCCTCCGGTGCGCTCGGCACCATCACCAGTCAGCAGAACACGCCACGCGTCATCCAACAGGGGCTGCGCCTGATCTTCTAAGACTCGTGTCGTCACCAAACTCGGTCATTACCCAAACCGAAGAGCCCCAGGAATGCGCCTGCGTCCCTCGGGGCTCTTCGGTCGTCTCTCTCCAAACGGCGTGGCACGATGATCACCCGCCACCATCGTCTCGGCCCAGCTCAATCCGAACTTGAGCTCCAGGCCACGAAACATCACTCCATAAGGATTCGCAATGAAATGGGTTTGGGCCGCGCTCTTCATCGCTTGCAGCTGTCTTCCAGCCCGAGCTCATCCGCGAATACTCACCAGCGCCCACCCCGACGCCCGCGAGCAATATGCCGCCGAACGCTTGCACTCTGTCGTTGCCAGTCTTCCAGGTTCCGAGACCATTTTGCTCGCGCAGCGAGGCGATCCCCTTCTCCGGCCTTATGACAAGCAGTTGACGCAGTTCTGGCCCGGCGCAACCGAGGCTTTTCTGTTGCGCAGATTGCGCAATGTAATCGTCGTAGCTGGCGTAGATTCATCGGGCACCCTCTACGGTGCACTCGAACTCGCCGACCGCATTGCTGCGGAGCACGCGCTCCCAACCGCGCTCGACTACGAAGACCATCCTCAACTGAAGATCCGCGGAACCGCCATCGGCCTCCAGAAACCGGAGATCACGTACGAAGGAGCGGAGTACGACTATCCGTATACCCCTAAGGATTTTCCCTTCTTCTATGACAAGGCCTGGTGGACGAACTATCTGGATATGCTTGTCGACCAGCGATATAACGCCCTGTTCCTTTGGAATGGCCACCCCTTTACTTCTCTCCTCCGCCTTCCCAAATATCCTGAAGCGCAGGAGCTATCCGACACCCAACTGAAGCAAAATGTTCAGATGTTCCGCTGGATCACGGAGGAGGCCGATCGCCGCGGCATTTGGGTTCTCCAGGGCTTTTACAACATTCATCTTTCCCACGCTTTTGCCCGCGCACACAATCTGCCCTACCATCTCTCTGCCCCCACACCCCTCTCAGCCGCCTATACCCGCTACTGTATCGCCGAGTTCATCCGGAACTACCCGCACGTAGGCATCTTCATGACACTCGGCGAAGCGATGGGCCCGCACTACGGGCCGCAATGGATGACCGACGCCATCCTTCCCGGTGTAAAGGACGGCCTCTCCGCACTTGCGAAGAAGACAGGTCGCCCGGTTACGCCACCACCAATCGTCGTGCGCGCGCACGCCACGGACATCAACAAGGTAATGGCGGCTGCCCGACCCCTCTATCCCAACATCGACACCATGTTCAAATGGAACGGCGAATCACTCACATGGACTAACGTGCGTGGCCCCGTGCGCGCTCAGTTTGAGCAGTTGGTCGACTCGTCGAACGTTACCATCGCCAACGTCCATCTCCTCTCCAATCTCGAACCGTTCCGCTGGGGCGACCCGGACTTCGTGCGTCAAACCGTCCTGAGTTTCGTTCACATTGGTATCGGCGGCGTCCATGTTTATCCGCTCCGCTACTGGGATTGGCCAGTATCTGGTGACAAAGTCACCCCGCCCCTTTTACAGACGAGTCGTGACTGGATATGGTTCGAATCCTGGGGACGCTACGCATGGAACCCTGACCGTGACCCCACACGCGAACACTCCTTCTGGGCCGCACAGCTCGCCGCACGCTTTGGAACGCAGCAGGCTGGCGAGCATTTGCTCAACGCCTATGAGCTGGCGGGAATCTGCGCTCCAACACTGCTGCCGCGCATCGGCATCACCGAGGGAAATCGCGAGGTCCTTTCGCTCGGAATGACGATGCCGCAGTTGATCGATGCGCAACGCTTCAATCCAGCAGAAACACTGTGGAGCGGCGATGCGCCGGACGGCGAGCGTCTGGATGAGTACGTGTCCAACGAAGTGCAGGGTCATCCGCACCATGGGGAGACGCCGCTGGGCGTCGCCGACGACGTCGTTGCGTCGTCAGCAAAGGCTCTGGAGCAGGCCGAGGCCGCTGCCCCGGGAATCACCCAAAATCAAGACGAGTACCGGCGCATCGTCAACGACATGCGTTGCATTCACTACCTCATGCTCTTCTACCAGGCAAAGACCAAAGCCGCAGAACTCGTCCTTCTCTTCGGCTACGATCACGACTTCAAACACCTCACTCAGGCAGAAACGCTGCTCTCGAAATCCGTCGATGACTTCCGCAATCTGGCGCAACTGGGCGACGCTGCGTATCGAAATGTAGCCAGCATGGAAACCTCACAGCGCCAAATCCCTGTGCGCGGCGCACCCGACACCAACCACTGGGGCGACTTGCTGCCGGTCTATGAACGCGAGCTCGAAATCTTCCGTAGCCGCCTGTCAGTCCTCCAATCGTCCGGTGACCTCAGCCGGCAGACCCCCTCTACGCAGCCCCCAGCCGGGTTGCTGCCGCAAGTCTCATTTCAGTTGGAACCCGGCGCTGGCCAGATCTTCACGATCGCGCCAGCCCAAGCCCTTTACAGCGATGATGATTCCGTCAGAATCGCGAATGTCACCCCCGAACTTAATGGGATGACCGGCATCCGCCTCTCGAAGCAGCAAACGGCCCCACTCCATTTCACGCTGTCACAGCCAGCGCAGATTCTCGTCGGATTCTTCAAGACTCGAGAAAAAAACTCCATCAATATCTCTCCCGCCACAGAGCAATGGAACATTCTGATTCCGAATGCCCTTCTAACCAACCAATCCCATGGCCATGCTCTCCCAATCAGCGTGTGGACCAAGCCGCTTCCGGCCGGGCGCAACGATCTCGATCTCGGAGTCGGTTCTTACGTTGTCGTGGGCTTCATTCCTGCCAGCTTGCATGTTTCACCACACCTCGATTTCTCTACAACGGGACAACACGGCCAGCCACCCAATCTCGATTGGCTCTTCGAGAACTAGGCTTTCTTGCGTTTTCTTTTGCTTGGATTACCCCTCGCGGATGTCGCTGCCCGCGGTGACGTGATTCGTTCAGTCGAACGCCGGGCAATGAGATAGGATTGCAAAATTACTCGCTTGGACTTCAGCTTTGACCTTCCGTCGATGAGCTGAAGTAGCAATTGCGCTGTCTCCGTCCCGATCTCTTCGGTCTTTTGATTCATGCTCGAAAGCGGTACCTGCAGAAGCTCGTCGTAATGCAGGTTGCCGCAACCAATGACCGCAATGTCTTCCGGCACCCGGAATCCCGCCCGCACAATGCAATCCATCGCTCCCATCGCCATCGGATCGTTGTAGCAAAAGACACCATCCGGGATTCTCTTCAGCTTTAGCAGCTTCTGCATCGCCAAGAATCCTTGCTCACGGCTCGCCACATCCATCGTCATGGCATGGACTGTGTATTCGCGGCCCATGGCAAGATCATTCTCCTCCAGCGCCGCTCGATAGCCTTCTTCTCGGAGCCGGTTCGGAAAGTCCTTCGATGCTGCGATGTGTGCAATGCGTCGACAACCCACCTCGACCAGATGCTCCGTGGCCATGTAACTCATCGCGCGATCGTCAATCCCCACAAAATTGGCCGCAAGACCATTGATTTCCCGATCGATCAATACGTAAGGGGTATCCTGTTCCTCAATCTGACGAAAGTGCGCCGCCCGCATCGCCGCAGAGGCGATCACCAAAGCATCAAGCTGGCGTCCCAGAAGCTGATCAATCTCACGGGCCTCGAGTTCAGCATCTTCCTCCGAGGACGTAATAATTACGTAGTACCCATGTTTCCCAAGCTCCTTGGAAAGCACCTTTGCCACCTCAGCGAAATACGGATGCAACAAATCCGGAACAACCATCCCAATCAGAAATGACTTGCCCGTAACCAGGCTGCGCGCAGTCAAGTTCGGACGATAGTTGAGCTTCCGTGCACTCTTGACGATCCGTCTCCGAGTCTCCTCCCCAATGTCCGATCGATTGCTCAACGCCTTCGACACCGTAACCACGGACACGCCCACATCCCGCGCAATATCCTTCATCGTGACACTCATCGTGTGGGTCACTCCTCAAACGTCAGCAATCATTGACAGGTATTACAAAGAGACAAACCTCGTGGCCAGGTCCTCTGCCACATCCTATCCAAACCAAACACCCCGCGTCCCTCCACATAACGGCGTCAACGAACGGTGAACAGACTCGCCCAGGCATATTAGCTGCTTCGGTTCTTACCGTCTCGCTCCCCGTGAACCCCAAAGAAATTTGTCTCTTCGGCTGGCAAACGGCATGCCTCGACCTTCGCCGTCTTTCGGTTTCCTACCGGCTGCAACAGCACTTCCTCTCCCTTTTGTAACGGGATCTCGAACCTTCCATCCTCGGATTTCCGTATCAGTCTGCGCCCGCGCTCCGTCCGACATTCGGCCAACGCTGGAAGATCGCAATCCACAACGCAGCGCTCTCCTGCTAAGCTGCGAATCCATACCCAGCGAGTTCTTCCGCCTTCACGTCGGCTGCTCACCAGAAACGCACCTTCTGCGCGAAGGTCACGAAATGTGAGCTGCTTCCATGCCACCGGGATCGCTGGAAAAATCCTAAGTACCCCGCCCCAACTCTGTAACACCATATCGTGAATGGCTTGCGATGCAGCGAGTGGAGATTCAATATTCTGCCCACTCTCGGCGTACATCGTGTTCGGCATGATTTTGTGTCTGCCATCGCCGGAATCCAGAAGTTGTTCCAGTAACCGTAGCCCTCCGTCTCCGTCACCCATGGTCGCGCGCATGCTCGCTCCTACCGCTAGCGTGAAGCCGGTTTGTGCTTTTTCCGAGGCCGACGCGGACAGCCAATAGTCTACAGAGGTCCGAATCAATGCCCGCGCCCCCAGATCGTCCCACGTCACGAGATGAAGAGGATAGATCATCAACAGGTGAGAGAAATGGCGATGCGCCTGCGCGGTCAGATCTGCGCCTACGCGATATCCATGTTCATCCGTTGGATACGGCACGAGCTTTTTGGATATCTCCCGCCATTGGGCAGCATCTGGATCGTCGACCCCCAGCCTCGAAGAAATCACTAACAGCGTCTCCGCTCCCCATCGCAATAGAGCAAGATCATAGTTGCAATCCCGAGTGGTGGACGTCTCAGGAGAATAAGTGGGCGGTAGATGCAGCCATCCGTCTTCCCCTCGAAGAATGCTGTGCAGATAAAATGCGACAGCGTCTCGCAATAATGGGAAAAGTCGCCCATCGAGCAGCTGATCATCCATAGTGAAACGGAATTGAAGCCAGTAGTTGTGGCAGATCCAAAGTAGATTGCCCCACTCGAGTTCATACCGGACATCGCCATCCAGCGGAGCAATCAGATCCTGCTGCGAACAATGACCAAGCACAGCCGAATCCCGTTGGAATTTGACTGGTCGCACATTCGTATGTAGGGTTTCCCGATAATGGTCCAGCGCACGAAACAAACTTTCCGCTAGCTCCAGGCGGTTGCTCGGCTGTAGTCCCCAATAGGAGATTTGCGAATTCAGATTCCACGTAATGTATGGCCACGAGGTCGGCTGCAGCCACGGCCCATGCGTGTCGATAATCCCCATATCCTTCGGTGCGGCGCAGCCATACTTGTACATCTGTATCCAGTAAAAACCTTCCAGCTCCCCGTCCGGCAGGGTCAGGAAACTCTTCTCGTAATACTGACGCCACCATCTCGCGTGATCTGCCTCGTCCTCCTGTGCCCGGGCACTCGTAGCTCTCCGTACCACCTCCACGGCGCGCCCCGGCGAAGTTAGTTCCGGCCAGCTCATCGCCGTGCTAACCACAAGCCGCTGACCTCGCCCCGTCGTCGGTTCAATCTTCCAGGCAGTCGAGTACCCGCCGCCAGCCAACAGCTCCTGAACGTACACCTGCATATCTTCTTCAACCCGCTCGGTCCCCTGCGGGTTCGGCACCCATAACTTCGCCGGATGCCCGTACAAAGCCTCATAGCTTCGTTCCTCTTCCTCCGTTCGAATCGGCGGCCGGCTGGACGACGGTTCCCCCGGGCGCCAAGTCCAGCTCGGAGACTCCTCTCCCTCCTTCAAGTTCATCTCAACGACCGCAAAGTCTCGCATAGCGTGCACGTAGGCCCGCAACTCCAGCACCCCCGCTGTGGTCGCAATCGACCCTTCAAGGCAAGCCTGTTCCAGCCGCAGCCGCAAGTTCGTCTTCACCACTTGCCCCTGCAACTTCAGAAGGAAATCTCCAACGTGATACCGGCTCCGACTGTAAGAAACCGTGCCCCAGCTCGCATCGCGCCTGTCATACACGTCTGTATGGTCAACGCTGAAGCGGATGATTCCCGATTCATTCTCAGCCTGCATCGACAAGGCAAAGTGGCCGTTGCCGAAGAACGGCGCTTCACCCCATTTCTTCGGCATTCGATCCCATATCAGATCATGGCGTGCGAGAAACTTACCTAGGTCCACTCGATCCTCTACGAGCACCGATCGCTCCGCAGTACCATCGGCCCGCGATGGCCAAAGCCTTCCATGCATTTCGCTTGCCAGTTGCGCCGTGGCGAGGGACAAGAATTGTCTCCGATCCATCGTCATCTCTAAGTACCTCTTCCACACATTCATTCCTGCTTATCTCAAAACCTAATTCGCAAACGTTTTCGTTGTCTACTGTCATCATCCGCGGTACCTGGGCAGCCCAATAACGAAGAGCTGATTTCCTAAAACTATCTCCGCGTACGAAGGCATCGCGCCACGGGCCTCGACGCTCTAAGCCACACTAATTCTGATAGCTAGCGACGTGTCCGGAATTTAGCCATCTCATCGATTAGCCTTCAACATCAAGAAATGCCTTTTCGTAAACGATTACGCTTGACAATCATGGGACCGCTCTCTGCATAATTGTCGTGCCAGCGGCGCCGCGTGCATGTCGCTTTTCTGGCCTTTCGAATCCAGTTGGGCCACTCATCGCGGCTCCTCTAACCGTCTTCTGCTCCCAACAAATCGAGCCCTCATGCCTCGTATCAGTCGACGCAAATTCCTCCTCGATGCTGCCATCGGCACCACGCTCCTCTCGCGACCTCAGGCCTTTGGTCTACCCACGCAGTCTCACGCTCCCCCGAGCGCCCAGCGTTGGGAGAACTTGAAGTTGTTCTACAACCGACCCGCTCCGTCATGGACGACGGCCCTCCCCGTCGGTAATGGACGTCTCGGAGCCATGGTTTTTGGCGAACCGGGTCTCGACCGCATCCAACTCAACGAAGAATCTATCTGGGACGGAGAACACCGCGACCGCGACAATCCCGCGGCTTCTACTGCGGTCCCGGATATTCGCCGCTTGCTATTTGAGGGCAAGGTCCCCGAGGCCGAACAACTCGCCACCGACGACATGCTCTCAATCCCCCGCAGAATGCCGTGCTACCAGACACTCGGAGATCTGCACTTGGATTTCACCGCGTCAGGCATTTCCCCCGGCGATCCTTCGCTGCCATCGCAGGTCTCAGACTACCGCCTTGAGCTCGATCTGGATCGCGCAATTGCGACCACTACCTTTGCGAAAGATGGCGTGAAATTCGTTCGGGAAGTGTTTTCCTCCGCACCCCATCAGGTCATCGTGATGCGGCTAACAGCATCAAAGCCGCGCGCAATTTCCTTCACAGCCACGCTCGATCGCCCCGGCAACCATCAGTGCACCATACATGGCTCTGACGCGCTCACCCTCACCGGCCAGGCGCTCCCCGTCAACGATAATCCCGGTCTTGCAGTGAAGGAACGCCAGACCGGCATCCGCTTCCTTGCTCGGATGCGCGCACTCAGCAGCGATGGGAGCATCCAGACCACGCCGGCCTCTGCCAATCACCCGTCTCAACTATCCGTAACGTACGCATCGGCTGTAACACTTTTGATTGACTGCGCTACCAGCTTCCGTTACCCCGAAAACCAGGCCATGGAAAGTGCGGTGGAGCACAATCTGCGCAACGCGGAGCGGGTTGGCTTTTCCCAGCTTCGTAGTCGCCACATCACGGACCACCAGGCAATCTTCCGTCGCGCGAGCTTCCAGTTGGGTAAGCCGGGTGCCCCCGACGCTGCGCAGGATCTCCCCACGGATCAACGTCTGAAAGCAGTCCGCGCTGGCGGCGAAGATGCCGGCCTGTTCCCCCTCTATTTTCAGTACGGCCGATACCTCCTCATCGGAAGCTCTCGTCCCGGCACGCTTGCCTCGAATCTGCAGGGCATCTGGAACGAATATGTCGACCCTCCCTGGGGATCGAAGTTCACCATCAACATCAATACCGAGATGAACTATTGGATTGCAGAGCGCACGAATCTCAGCGATCTACATACTCCTCTTTTTGATCTCCTCGACATGACACGGCCCGCGGGCACTCGCGTGGCCAGAACATACTACGCAGCTCAAGGCACAGTTGCACACCACAACACCGACATCTGGGGTGACGCCGGCCCCATCGATGGCCTCGGCGGCGGAATCTGGGCCATGGGAGCCGCGTGGCTCACAACGCATCTTTGGGATCACTACCTCTACACCGGCGATGTCGACTTCCTTCGCGACCGCGCCTACCCTCGCCTCAAAGAGATCTCGACCTTTCTACTGGACTACCTCACACCATCCCCTGACGGTCACCTCGTCACCGGCCCATCCTGCTCCCCCGAAAACGCCTACCAGCTTCCGGACGGTAAACCAGCCAACCTGTGCATGGGCCCCACCATGGATATCGAAATCACCCGAGCCATCTTTTCTCAAACTACAAAGGCCGCACAACTTCTTCAAACCGACTCCGCGTTCTGCCAGCAGATCGCTGCGGCCACACAACGGCTGCCCCCGTTCAAAATCGGCCGCTACGGCAATCTGCAGGAGTGGTCAGAAGACTACACCGAGGTAGAACCAGGCCATCGCCACATCTCCCACCTCTGGGCTCTCTACCCTGATGACCAAATTACCCTCCGCGGAACTCCTGACCTCGCGCAAGCCTGCCGCGTGGCTCTCAATCGAAGGCTCGCCAATGGTGGCGGCAGCACCGGTTGGAGCCGCGCATGGGTTGTCAACTGCTTCGCGCGTCTTGAGGATGGTGATCGCTGTCATCAACAGCTGGTGGAACTTCTTCGTCTTTCCACACGCGATAACCTCTTCGACGTCTGCGGTATCAAAGCGAACTCTTTGTACCAGATCGATGGCAACCTCGGCGCCCCCGCTGGTATGGCTGAGATGCTCCTGCAAAGTCACGCGGACGTGGTTCGCTTTCTCCCAGCTCTACCCTCTGCATGGCCCGACGGCAGCTTCTCCGGGCTGCGAGCTCGTGGGGGTCTCACCGTAGACCTTACCTGGAGCAACGGCCGCGCGCAGTGGGCAACCCTTACGGCCTCCCTCGACAAGGACTGCAGCCTCGCAGTTCCACGCGGCCAGAAACTTCACTCCGTCACCCAAGGGCGGAGGACAATAACTGCCGTCGATAATGGCGATAGTACCTACCGGCTCACCGTCAGTCGCGGCGGAACCTACAATCTCCGCTTCGCATAGCAACCGCGCCAAACGCCGTTCTCGCCTTACGACCCCGCCTCCGCCGCTCGCACCCCTTCGAGAGGTCGTAGCGAGATGTGATCCGGTCTAGGAAAATCTGCCGGAATCGGAATCGTCACGCGACCGCTCGCTGCCCACTCGACACCTCGGGAAAACAATGTCTGAAAACCAACGCACTCCAGATCAGGGCTCGGTTCATGAGCCCAGGTATGTCCCAGCATCGTGGTATAGACGCGACCTTTGCCGTAGCGGTGAACCCAGTCCATCGGCTCGTTCTGATGCGTAACTGGCGAGTGCGCATACGTAAGAAACGTAAACCCGTCTACCGGACCGTGCTGCCCATGCGTCAGTTGCTCCGAAGGATGGAGCCAGACACGCGGCATGTTCCGCGTGATCGGATGGCCCGTATCGCGAACGTGCATCTGAAAATCAAAGCGTGGAGGATGGTTCGGATCGAAACCCTGACCTTGCGGAACAACGATGACTTCATCGTGGTCGCCAATGTACACGCTCGGGCCGAAAGCTTTAGGGCGCCAACCCATCCCGATCATCTGGTTGTATTCCGGCCACAGAAGAAACGCATTGTTCGCTGCATGATAGCTCACCATGCCGCCCCCGCCGGCGACGTACGCCACGAAGGCCCGCCGCACCGCCTCAGGCCATAGAACGGCCTTGGCATCATGCCCGCTGTTGAAATTGACAACCACAGCGTTGTATCCAGAAAATTCCGGCCGCCACCTGTCCCACTCAGAAGCTGCTGCTTCGGCCGGTGGGGTCGTCGACACATCTACGGTAAACAAGCCGGCGTTGGTTAGGATCTCGCGGATCCCGATCGTCGCAACGGCCCACGTGTGGTTGTTGATTCCATCGATCACGAGAATTTTCAGTTTGCCGCGACCGCGTGCTTCGGCGAAAGGCGCCGCCGCCAGCATGACCACCCCGCGCGTAAACTCCCGCCGAGAATACTTCATCGCTTCACTCCTTTGTCCTCAGACACAATCTCGTTTTCTGGATTAACTGTTGGGTTTGGAGAGGCCTAAAGCAGAAGGAAGGCTTACGAAAGAAATCTGGAACCCGCCACGGCGCCAACCGGAACGGCACCAATATTCCACACTTGCAAGCTGTTGGTCAATGAATGTATTGTTTCGTAGATGAAATTACAAGGGGAAAGCTCGGGGTCCCACACGGGCACCGTTCTACCCCAACAACGCGTCAGGAACACCGAATGCGCACGGCACTTATCATTGCGATTTCCGTCCTCCTGCCCTTCCCTGCGGCAGACATAAGACTGCAGGCCCAGGCGCCCGACCCGCCCATCACCATCCCAAACTCCGCCGTCCACAGCTTCCACTCCGCAATCAACAACACGGACTATCAACTGTTCGTCATCCTGCCCAGGAACTATGCTTCCTCGGACAAGCGCTACCCGGTGTTCTACCTGCTCGATGGCAACGATACCGCGACCATCGCGTGGTTGACGCGTTCTAGGCAACACTCGGATATGCCTGAGATCATCTTCGTGGGCATCGGATATCCGGAGCCCCTCGCTGGCCCTCCCGTTCCCCTGCCGGGCAAACCCGCTGTCGCGCCCGCGCAGCGCTCTGCCGACTATGCTCTCTACAACACGACCGAACCCTGGAGTCCACCGAAGGACAAGGGAGCACCGATTTTTCTGAGGGTCATCGAGCGCGAGATCATTCCCTACGTCGATGGCCACTACCGAACGGACCCTCCCGATCGCGGCCTTGGAGGTCACTCCCTCGGGGGTCTCTTCACAACCTATGCCTTGTTCCACTGCGACGGTGTCTTTACGAAATTCTGGATCGGCAGCCCCAGCCTACGCTGGGACAACTCCGTCCTCTTCAAAGACGAGGCACAGTATGCAGCAACGCATAAGGACCTCGACGCACGGGTCATCGCCGACGTTGGTGGGCAGGAGAGCAAGACCTTCATGGGTGCTCCGCTTCTTGCCTTAGCAGACCAGGTTAAGTCCCACAACTATCCCCATCTGTCCTGGCTGACGCTGGTGCTCGAAAATGAGGATCATGGAACCCTCCCGATCGCCGGCATGCCGCAGGTCATCAACTTTCTCTATGGCCCAGCCTCCGTCACTCTGACTCCCAGCCAACGCAGCGACATCGCCGGCAACTGGCGCCTTCCCGATGGGAAGCTCGTTCATTTCGAATTCGAAGGTGACTCCTTGTTTGCAACCGGACTTCCATTCCTCAGCAACACCGATCCAACCAAGGAGCAATGGATTACACCGCTCGGTAATCATCATTTTGAACTGCGCACGATGCTGAACATCCAGGAACAACTCGGAGCAAGCGGGAAAAAGCAATTGGTCATCGGCAAGATGCGTTCAGCAGATAAGGTCATTGCGGAACGACCATAGACCCAACGTGGAATTCTTATACCTACTATCTCGTCAACTCAACTTACGCTGCGAATAACTTAGAACTCTTCCGGTAATGAAGTTTTCGCATGACACGGAGCATCCCGGTGGCCCTGCCAGCACCTTCCACAACCTATCGATCGACTCGCTTCGCCACTCGCTTCTACGCCTGCTTACTGCCGGTCTTGCTCGCGCCTTGCTGTGCCTTCGCGCAGTCGCCGCTCGATCCTACCCGCGATGGCAGCGGGGCTATCCTCGAAGGCGCGATTCATCAACCGCTTCCCGAGCAATACATCTGGACGGCTCCCGACAAGCCCGCGAATGATACCGACCGCATCGCCTACGTTTTCCCCAAAGTCACCGAAAAGACCGAGCCGCACTTCTTTCGCGCATCCTTCGACGTGCAAGAGCTTCCCTCCCAAGCTTCTCTGTACGTTGCCGGCCCACGATCGGCGGAAATCTACCTGAACGGTCGCCTGGTCGAGAACGTCGAAAGCGATGTGACCCAACCGCTCGGCATGCATGTCTTCACAATCCCAGTAGCCGCGTACCTTAAGCGCGGCAACAACCTGCTGGCGATGAAGGTAGTCCGCGGACGCGGTGTCACTGGCTTCACCAATAGTGCCCTCGTCATGCAGCAGACGTTCGGGGAAGTTCTCGTCGCAAAAATCGTTCCGCGAGAACCTGGAATCAACGCGACGTCCATCCTGATGAGCGGCCCGGCGTGGAAAAGCACGACAGTCGATTCCCTTGGCTGGCAAACCCCCAACTTCGACGACACCTCCTGGCGGCCGGTGGAGTCGCTCGGCGGCATCGAAAGCTCGCTCGATCTCTTCCAGTGGAATGCTGACGCCGGTCTCTACAACTGGCCCGGTTACGACGGAATCTCGCCCTTCCTCGCGCACCGGCGAATCATCGCTCACGAAATCTTATCGGCAACCCGCGGCACCAGTCGATTTGAGAATCTCCCCGCGTTTATCAGTCAGACCTCATCCTCTGACTTTGGCGTCGATCTCTCCTCCAATTCTTTTCCATCCCAGCAGCCTCCTAATATCATTCTCGACTTCGGGAAAGAGCTTACAGGTCGCCTCGAACTTGTTTCTAATGCTGACACAGCCGCAATCGTCACGGTGCAATACGGCGAATCCTACGACGAAATGTTGAAGTCCCCGTACCTCGGCATCAATCGTATCGTCATCGCCCCACACCAAACCGCCTACGGCCCGAAGTCATCGTTTCGATTCGTCAAGATCGTCTTCATCAGCGGTGGCCCGGTCGTTCGTTTCAAATCCATAGCAGTCGACGACATCTTTTATCCGGTCAACTACCAGGGTTCGTTCGAGTCGTCCGATCCCCTGCTGAATCGCATCTGGGAGACCGGCGCCTACACCGCGCATCTTTGCATGCAGGACGACATCTGGGATTCGCCCAAGCGTGATCGCGGCCGTTGGATGGGCGACACCGACGTCATGGGACGCACCATCGAAGATGTCTTCGACGACCACTTCCTCATGGAAGATACCCTCGATCGCTTGCTCGGATCCGCGCCAGTCCAGCAGCATGTCAACGGTATTCCCGGTTACTCTGCCTTCTGGTTTACGGGCGTCGCTCAGTACTATCGTCAAACCGGTTCGCTCGATTTCCTCCGCAAAGAGCACGACCGCATGCTGCAGTTGCTTGCCTATGTGGATAAGGAGTTCGACGCGCGCAATGTCTACGCAAACAAAACCAATGTGTGGCTCTTCGTCGACTGGTCCCCGGATCTCAACGGCGATACGCCCGAATCGCGGCGCGCCACAACGATGGAGTTCTACGCAGCCTATCGTGACGGAGCATGGCTGTTGCGCCAGCTAGGCGACGATGTCCATGCAGAACAGTATGAGCGTCGTGCCGAAGCCATCAAAGCAGGAGCACAAAAATATCTCCTCGACGCCACCACGGATACCTTCGGCTCGCGCTGGCAAACCAACGCTGCCGCGGTTGTGTTTGGTGTGGCTGCTCCGTCGCAGTATCCAGCTATCTGGAACGATGTGCTCTCGAATGTCGGCCAAATCCGCTTCAACTCCTTCGTCGTTACACCGTACTACGGCTATTACATCCTCAGCGCCATGGCCCAGATGGGACATCGCGAGGATGCCCTCAAGTGGATGCGGACCTATTGGGGTGGCATGCTCGACGAAGGCGCAACCAGCTTCTGGGAAGCCTACGATCCCGATTGGTTCAAAGAAGACTTCCACGCTTCCCTGCAGGCCGACAATCGTTCCGGCTACTTCGTGAGCCTCGCCCACGGCTGGTCAACCGGCCCAACTCCATGGCTCATGGAACAAGTCCTCGGCATCCAATCCACCGGAGGAGGCTTCCGCACGGTGAACATCCGGCCGGACCTGTTGGACCTCTCATGGGCTCGCGGCGCCGAGCCCACGCCGTCCGGCCTGCTCAAGGTCGACCTTCGCTCCCAGGAAGGTGCTTCCATTATCAAAATCGACCTTCCAAAAGGAATCTCTGCCAACGTCTCCGTTCCAGTGCAACACCCCAATGACAACGTTGTAGTCAACGGTCACGTACTCGCCAGCAAATCAGCCGAAGCGGGCAGTCGCCGCACCGTCGTGTTGGATGCACCTGGCTCGTACACACTAACGAGCCGCTAGGCGCGTTACGTGCCCGAGCAACTTCGTCGAACGTACGCTCAACCACCAAGGGAGTCCGACCGTGTCAATGACCCGCCGTCAATTCCTCCGCACCACTTCCGCAGCGGCTGCTCTAGGCCTTTCACAAAATGCATTTTCTTCTCAAATTCTTTCGGCACCGGGATCGGCCGTAGAGATTACCATCGACCCACAGAAAACTGGCTTCACCGTTCCAGACAACTACACGGGGCTAAGTTACGAGGCCGCCCAACTCGCCGACCCAACCTTCTTTTCAGCCAGCAACAAAGGCCTAGTCAAGCAATTTCGCGCGCTCGGCCCGCGTGGGATTTTGCGCTTCGGCGGTTGCCTCGCCGAGTTTACGAACTGGTGGGATCCCCATGTCACACCGCAACGCCCCGCCATGACTCCCGAGATGGCAGCGGGCCAGTCCCGCTTTGAATGGATCATGGTGACGCCCTCGGTCGCCAGGGATAAGTACGCTGTCCTGACCCCAGAATCCCATAAGCAACTAAGAGGGTTTCTAGATGCCACCGGCTGGACCACCTTGTATGGTTTGAACCTCGGCTGTGGAACGCCGGAGCGCGCCTCCTTGGAGGCAGCCAGCGTCGCGCGCCACTTGGGCGACCGCCTTACCGCCTTCCAGGTCGGCAACGAGGCAGATTACTTCAACATCTGGAAGCGTCCCAAGTCATGGAACTTCGATGACTACTGGAGCGAGTACACGGCATTCGTCAAGGCAGTTCGCTCTCGCACACCCTCTGCGCCCTTCGCCGGACCCGATGCCGCCAACCGCGTCGAGTGGGTCCAAAAGTATGCCGAGCACGCCCGGCACGACGCCGTTCTGTTGACGTCGCATTATTATCGAATGGGTCCGGCCAATGCACCCGGAATCAATAACGAGCGGCTGCTCTCACCCAACCCGCTCTTGCCGCCTCGCATAGCGGCTGTCATGGCGGCAACAAAAGTCGCCGGTGTGCCCTATCGAGTGACCGAAGTAAATAGTTGTTCACACGGCGGAATGAAAGGCGTAAGCGACGCCTTTGCTTCGGCGTTATGGATCGCCAACTATATGCTCCAGGTTGGTCAGGCCGGATTCACCGGCGTCAACGTCCACGGCGGCGGTGTTGAGGGCGTTTACTCCCCGATCGTCGGCGATCCAGAGACCGGCTATACCAGCCGCCCGATCACTCTCGGCATGCGCTTCGCCAACGAGTTCTCTGGCGCAACCTTCGTCGACTGCCAGCTCAATACAGATGGCAGAAATGTCACAGCCTACGCCGCACGCAAGGACGGTCGACTCCTCCTGGCCCTGTTCAACAACACCGACAAATCCGCAGACCTAACCATCAAAGGCATCAACTCATCCGGTCACGACGCGGCCATGGTCCTTCGCGCCCCGGCCCTATCCAGCACGAGTGACATCACCTTTGGACCGTTGAAGATGCATCAACCGCCATCCTCTATCGATCCATATACCGCAATACTGTTCAAGTATCGTGTCTAGCTAAACTTTCGAAGCCAAATCGAATCAAGAAACCTCGATCATGATCTTCGTAAACTTCCCGGGACTCTCGCTCCATTGCCTTAAGAGATCGGGAGCTTCTTCGATCGGAGCCACCACGCTGATCGTCTGTTCCACTGGAAAGCGTTTTTCTTCCAACATCCGAATGACCTCGCGGAAGTCCTCCGGCAGCGCGTTCCGTGAACCTAGAATGTCGAGTTCCTTTTGAACAAACAATCGCGTCTCGTACGCAACAGGCTCTTTCGCATATCCGATATAGACGACGCGCCCGGTAAACGCAACTTCCTCCACCGCAGAGCGAAAGGTCGCAGGCAAACCAATCGCTTCGATGATGCAATCCGGTCCACTCCCAGTGATTGTCCTCATACGCGCGTGGAGATCTTCCTTGCAGGTATTGATCAATTCCGTCGCTCCCGCCGCCCTCGCAATCTCGAGCTTCTCATCATCCATATCGATCGCAATCGTCCGGGCTCCGCGGAATGCCGCCGCACTGATCGCTCCCAGTCCAACCCCGCCACAACCGAAAACCGCCACCGTGTCATCGGCCGTTACGCGCCCACGCGCCGCCGCATGGAATCCAACTGTCAGCGGCTCCACAAGACACAACTCGCGAAGCGAGAGCGCAGCGGAATAGAGTTTCTCGAACGGAACCGCAACCCGCTCCGTGAGAGCACCATCCCGCTGCACCCCAAACGTCTCATTGCATTCGCAAGCATTGAATCGTCCCCGACAGCAACTCGGGCATCGACCGCAAGATGTGTAAGGAGAGACCGTGACATCGGTGCCTGCAGCCAACCCTTGTCCGTCACCAGACCGCACGCTCTCCAGCACCGTAGCAGCAATTTCATGCCCAAGCACACGCGGAAACTGCACCATCGAGTTACGCCCGCGGAACGTGTTCAGGTCTGTTCCGCAGAGCCCAACCATCCGCACCTGGAGCAACGCTTCGCCAAACTTGGCCTTGGCTTCCGGAATTTCCACTACGCGCGCGCGGTTTGGCTCTTCAACAACAATTGCTTTCATCAAGGATTTCCTGCTCGAGATAAATCCGCGCTTGCGCTTCGGATGGCGCGTGATTCCCGGTGATTTCACGGTTATGCTAAGTTATTTGTTTTGTTGGCGTCCCCGACGGGATTCGAACCCGTGTTACCGCCGTGAAAGGGCGATGTCCTAACCACTGGACGACGGGGACGCGCGGTCCATCAGGCCGATAGACGCTCCTCTAACGCTAACAATATGCGGAGCTACTGTCAAAGCGTCTGCACCCGCTTTGAGTCAGCCTCACCGGCTCCTACTCAATCATCTTCCGCGATCAGCGATGCCCTAGAAACGGTACCCGCCCCATGCGCACGCGGCGTCGAACTTCCGCATACTGCAACAGAATAAAGTTGTCCGTCATGCCGGCAATATAATCGGCGACAACGCGCGCCAGCCCTTCCGCCTTCACATCTTCCGCATACGATTCCGGAAGTTCCTCAGGATAGTTCACCCAGAACTCAAACAGCTCCGTGATAACTTCCTCTGCCTTCGTGTGCTCAAGCTCTAACGCCTCGCATGTATAAAGCGTGTCATAGAGATATTTCTTTTCCTGCAGCCGCTGCGCCTCTGCGCCGGCGGAGAATACGGCAACGCGATGGTCAAGCGCCCGAACATCCGCCAGCGACTTAGCCCCAGCGCGCTCCACGTTTGCGGCCGTCGTGTGAATGAGGTCCAGGATGAGCGTCTTCTGCATTGCCTGCAGCGCATCGTGAAAAATGTACTTCTCTTCCGCTTTGGGATGAGCACGCTCCACAGGCAAATAGCTCTGGCGAAGGATATCCACGTGCTCCCGAATGTGCCCGATCTCAAGTAGTCCGGACTCCACGCCATCGTCGAGGTCCGCAGTGAGATACGAAATCTCATCCGCGAGATCGATCAGTTGCGCCTCAATCGGAGGCCGCAGTCCTAGAAAATATTCGGACAACTCCGGATGCTCGAGCGCAGTGTAATCGCGCGAGTGCTTGATGATTCCCTCGCGCGTCCCCAGCGTCAAATTCAGCCCTCGGTGGCCCGCATAGCGCTGCTCAAATCGTTCGACAATTCGCAGCGCATGCAGATTATGATCGAACCGCAGGCCATGCTGACGCAGGCAATCATCCAGCGCCCGTTCCCCTGCATGCCCGAACGGCGGATGCCCGATATCATGCACCAGCGCAAGTGTCTCCGTCAGATCGACGTTGAGATTCAGCGCGGAAGCAACATGCCGCGCCACCTGCGCGACCTCCATGGTATGAGTCAGGCGACTGCGGAAATGGTCCGACGCGCGACTCGTGAACACCTGCGTCTTGCCCGCCAGCCGCCGAAACGCACGCGCCTGGACAATTCGGTCGCGATCGCGCTCAAAGGCCGTGCGATCGTCGCTGGTCGGCGCCGGAAACGCACGGGCAGAGAGCACGCGCTCGTCTTCTCCGAAGACACCCAGGGCATGCAGATTGTGAATCATCGTTTTAAGTGTAGCTTGATCGGCAGCGGCTGCGGCCGCGGCCCAGGTTGAGATACAACACGCTACTGCTTTGCCGGAGCGTTGTCCGCGGGAACGTTGCCCGCATGAGCCAGACGAACTCGAGCGCTCTCAAGCTTGTGCTGCACACGCGCCACGTCGGCGGGATCAGCATCGGCCGAAAGCGATGTCGAGTACTCCTGCAGCGACTTGTTCCAATCCACGATCGCCTGTTGCAGCTTCCCATTCTTGGCTTCGATCTCACCCAGGTGATCCAGCAGCGTGGGATCGCTCGCCATGCGCTGCGAAGCTCTGCGCTCATAGTCTTCCGCCATCGCATATTGCCCCTGCTTGTAGTACGCCCAGGCCAGCGAGTCCAGGAACGCATAGTTCTGCGGATCAGCGTTAACAGCCTTCTTCAGCATCGTCACAGCATCATCCAACCGGATGCCGCGGTCCGCATACATGTACCCAAGATCGTTCTCGATCGAAGGATTGTTCGGGTCCAGTTCAAGACCCTTGCGGAAGTCCAGCTCGGCTTCGTCGTAAAGCTTCTCGCGCAATGCAGCATCGCCGCGGTAGTAGTACAGGTTCACCTTGTCGTCAGGAGTAACAGCCAGCGCTCCCGCCTGATCGAACGCATGCGACGCATCCTTCCAGCGCTTCGCCCGCACGTCCATCTCGGCGACATCGAAGTACACTTCCCGATCATCAGGCGTGCCCGCCAGCTGAGCCTGCGCCAACTTCAGCCCCTCATCCAGCTTGCCTGCGTCCGCAAGCTGCACCGCGTAGGTCAGCTGAACATCATGATTGGTCGGCATAGCCTTCGCGGCATCCGCTGCAACCTGCAACGCCTTCGCCCACTGGTGAGCCTCGCGATACGTGTCCACCTCGGCATCGGTCGCTCGCGCGGCATAGTCTCCGCCGAGAGCTCGCATCTGTTGATACGCATCGATCGCCTCATCCGTATTCCCGGACTGGCGCGCAACCGTCCCAAGCAATTGCAGCAGCGCAGCACGATTCCGCTGTGCGTCATCCGTATACTTCCCGTCCTTCGACGCCGTCAGCACCAACAGTTGCTTCACCGCTTTGATGGAATCGTCAAAGCGACCAAGCCCAGCGTAAGTCAGCGCCTCGTTATAAATCAGCTCAGGATCCTTGTCGTTCGAAAGCTGCGCTTCGGCCTTCTTGAAAGTCGTCAGCGCCTGCTCATAGTCGCCCTTCTGCCGCTGGATCTCCCCTTCGCGAATCAACGCCTGGGGATCCTGGGGATCAGTCTGCAGAATCTGCGCATTCACCTTCGCAGCAGCTTCCATCTGTCCGGAAGCCGCAAGCGCCGCAGCCAGCCCGCGCTCTGCATCGGTGTTGCTGGGATCTTGCTGCAGCGCAGCCTGGTACGCCGCAGCCGCATCCTTGGGCCGCTTCAACTCGTCGTACAGCGCGGCCAAAGCAAAGTCCATCCGACCCGAGCGATCGCTCTCCGGCACGTCCGCGATCACCTTCGCCGCCCGATTCAGGTCTCCTTGCTCCGAGTACTCGCGCGCAATCGCCAGCACCACATCCTCATTGCTGGGATCAATCTTCTGTGCCGCCCGAAACTGTTCTTCAGCCTTCGCCGTATCGTGATTCAGCCCATACAGCTGCCCCAGCAGCAGCCGGTTGTCGAGATCATTCGGCTTCAACTGCACAATGGTCTCGTACTCCTTGATCGCCGCCTGCAGCATCTGGGTGGTCTGCGGTCCTTGACCATCCCCCAGCGTGCGCAGGTACACATGCCCCAGCAGCATATGAGCGTCCACGTCGTCAGGATGCTTGGCGATCTGGTCTTCGGCAGCCGACACCGCCTCACGAATCCGACCCAAGCGGAAGTAAAGATTGGCAACCCCATCCTGCAGAATGCGCGAGTTCGGATCAGCATCGAGCGCCATCTTGTACTGCTCGATCGCCTGCGTAGCCACATCCTGCCGGCCGGACGCAACCGCTTGCTCCTCGTAGAGCTTCGCAAGCCCATAGTGATAGTAGGAGTCAGCGTGATCGACAGGCTGCGTCCCGGGCTGCGCCGCGCTCGACGGCGCAGTCCCCGCAGCGGTCTGTGCTCTGCCGAATGTCGGTGCACCGAGAGCGGCAAAAGCAAGTGGTACGAGGGCTGCGCGGAAAATTCGGCTCATTGAGATAGTCCTGATACCTGATCTTGAAAGAATGTGCTGCCGTCCAGGCGGGCTCGAGATCGCTCGATCTACACCTTAGACGGTACATTACAGGGTTTGGATGCGATCCTACCAGTCCCAACCCCAATTCTCCGCTGTCAAAACATGTTATCCGTGCCGAAAATGCCGAATTCCCGTGAACGCCATCGCAATCCCAAGGCGGTCTGCCGCCGCAATCACCTCGGCGTCCCGCACCGACCCACCCGGCTGAATAATGGCCGTCGCACCTGCATTTGCAATGGCTTCCACGCCATCCGGGAAGGGAAAGAACGCGTCTGAAGCCGCAACCGTCCCCGCCAGCGGAAGCGTCGCTTTCATGGCACCAAACCGAGCCGCATCCACGCGGCTCATCTGCCCCGCGCCCACCCCCACCGTCTGCCCAAAACCCTCCTGCTGGCGCGCATACACAATCGCATTCGACTTCACATGCTTGCACACCTTCCACGCAAACAGCAGCCCCGCAATCTCCTCACTAGTCGGCTTCCGCGATGTCGGATAGCTCAACGTATCCGCGCTAACCACCGCACGATCCTCATCCTGCAACAAAAATCCGCCAGAGATCTGCTTGATCACCCGCGCCGGCGATGGCGGAACGATCTTCAGCACCCGCAGATTCTTCTTCGCGCCCAGCGCCGCCAGCGCCTCAGGCGTATAGTCCGGCGCAACAATCGCCTCCACAAACAGCTTCGCCATCTCCACGGCTGCCGAGCCATCAACCACCCGGTTTACCCCAATCACCCCGCCAAACGCCGACACCGGATCAGCCTCCAGCGCCCGCACATACGCTTCCTCAACCGTCCTGCCCAGCGCTACGCCGCAAGGATTCGTATGCTTCACAATGATCACGGCTGGCTGCTCAAACTCGCTCGCCAGCGCCCAACAAGCATCCAGATCGACCAGGTTGTTATAGCTCAGCTCCTTGCCCTGCAACTGCTGCGCATTCGCAATTCCCTTGCCCGAGCCATCCGTATAAACCGCCGCCGCCTGGTGCGGATTCTCGCCATACCGCAACGAGTTCTTCAGCTTCGCCGACACCCGCAGCGTAGTCGGCAGCGCCGCTTCCGCAGCCTTCTCCGCTCCCCCAAAATCACCCGGCAACGCCTCCAGCCTCGTAGCAATCGCAGAGTCATACGCCGCCGTCGTAGCAAACGCCCCGCGCGCCAGCCGCCACCGAGTCTCCAGGCTCAGCTTTCCCCCATTCGCCTGCAACTCCTCCGTCAGCGCCGGATAATCCGCCGCATCCGACACCACCGCCACATCCGCAAAGTTCTTCGCCGCCGACCGCAGCATCGAAGGCCCGCCAATATCAATGTTCTCGATCAGCTCCGGCGTCGTCACACCCTCCCGCGCCGCGGTCTTCTCAAACGCATACAGATTCACCACCACCATATCGATCGGCGCAATCCCATGCTCCGCCACTGCCGCCACATGCTCCGGCACATCCCGCCGATGCAGAATCCCCCCATGCACTCCCGGATGCAGCGTCTTCACCCGTCCGTCCAGCATCTCAGGAAACCCCGTCAGCTCGGCCACATCCTTCACCGTCAGCCCCGCATCGCGCAGCGCCTTCGCTGTCCCACCAGTCGACACCAGCTCCACTCCCAGCCCCGCCAGCACTCCCGCAAACTCCACCACCCCGGTCTTATCCGTCACCGACAACAACGCACGCTTAACAGCTTTCAAATCGCTCATATTCCCTGAATTTTACCCTCCAATCCTGTGGACCCTGCTCCCCGCCGCACCGCAGCCGCTCACCCCGCGCGTAGCAAGCTAAAATGGTGGAGTATGCACGATTTAGCGTTTGTGCGGGCGAACCTCCCGCTGGTCGTAGAAAAACTCCGTCTGCGTGGCGTAGACCCGGCCCTCCTCCAGGGATTTTCCGATCTAGACACCGCACGGCGTTCGGCCATCACCGAAGCCGAGACCCTCAAGGCCCAGCGCAATGCCCTCTCCGCCGAGTTCGGCCGCATCAAGCGCGAAGGCGGCGACGTCGCTCTCGTCGCTGCACAGACCACCTCCCTCAAAGAAAAAACTGACCAGCTCGAAGCCCGCGCCGCCGACGCCGACCAACGTCTCCGCGAGCTCCTTGAATCCCTCCCCAACCTCCCCAGCGACGACGTCCCTGCCGGCACCTCCGAGCACGACAACGTCGTCCAGAAGACCTGGGGCACAATCCCCACCTTCGACTTCCCTGCCAAACCTCACTGGGAGATCGGCGAAGCCCTCGGCATCCTCGACTTCGAGCGCGCCGCCAAAATCTCCGGCGCCCGCTTCGTCCTCCAGTTCGGCTCCGGCGCTCGCCTCGAACGCGCCCTCGCCAACTTCATGCTCGACCTCCACACCCGCGAACATAACTACGTCGAAGTCCTTCCGCCCTCGCTCGTCAACTCGAAGTCTCTCTACGGCACCGGCAACCTGCCCAAGTTCGGCCAGGACCTCTTCCACTGCGACGACAAGGGCCCCTACGTTCCCGGCCAACTACAAGACAGCGACCACTGGCTCATCCCCACCGCCGAAGTCCCCGTCACCAACATCTTCCGCGACGAGACCATCGACCTCTCCAACGGCACCATCTCCTTCACCGCCTATACCCCCTGCTACCGTTCCGAGGCCGGCTCGCACGGCAAAGACACCCGCGGCATGATCCGCCAGCACCAGTTCCAGAAGGTCGAGCTCGTAAAATTCGCCCGCCCCGAAGATTCCACCGCCGAGCACGAAGCCCTCACCCACCACGCCGAAACCGTCCTCGAGCGCCTCGGTCTTCCCTACCGCCGCATGCTCCTCTGCGCCGGCGACATGGGCTTCAGCGCCGCAAAAACCTACGACCTCGAAGTCTGGCTCCCCGGCCAGCAGACCTACCGCGAAATCTCTTCCTGCTCCAACTTCGAAGGCTTCCAGGCTCGCCGCGCCAACATCAAGTACAAACCCGAAGGCTCCAAGAAAGCCGAGTTCGTCCACACCCTCAACGGCAGCGGCCTCGCCGTCGGACGCACCTACCTCGCCATCCTCGAGAACTATCAGCAAGCCGATGGCTCCGTCCGCATCCCCGACGCCCTGCAGCCCTACATGAATGGCGAAACCGTCATCCGCAAGCAATCTTTCGGACGTGCGCTATGAAAATCCTCCGCAACTATTTCTTCTGGACCTACGAGCGCGGCAGCTTCCACTACGACGTGATGGTCACCCTCATCCTGCTCTTCCTCTTCGTCTCGCCGCGCTTCATCGACTACAAAGACAAGCCCGTCCCGGAAGTCCCCCTCCAGCACAGCGAGGTCCTCGTCAAAGCCGCGCGCAGTGCCAGCGGAGAGCCTGAATTCATCTACGAAATTCGCGTCGACGACCTGCGCGGAGCCAAAACCGACGCCGACATTCGCGACGCCATCCTCAAGGTCGTCGAGCCAATCGCCGGCGCCGTCACCATCGAAAAATACACGCCCGTCACCGATTCCAAAGGCCACATCGTAGCCTACGACGCGACCATCGTTCACTGAAGCTCCACCCACAGGCCACGTTTTTCATAAATCCCCATCTAATGAAGTTTGTGCAGGAGTTCGAGTTCATGAAGTACCTACGTCCATGTTTCGTAGCTGTTCTCACGCTGGCCACCGCCGCTACCGGATACGCCCAGGCCCCGTCGCCCCAGCTCACCTACGTGCTCAAACAGCTCGATACCGCCAGCGCCAAATTCCAGCGCGCCACCGCTGACTTCCAGTGGGACTACTACGAAAAAATAGTGAAAGACACCACCACCCAAAAGGGCTACATCTACTTCGAGCGCGACAAGGGCTCCACCGACATGGGTGCCGTAGTGGTTGATCCCAACGCAGGCCCGAAGTCAAAGCCGATCAAGGTCATTCAGTATCAGGCAGGCTTGCTTCAGATGTTTGACCCCGGCGTAGACCAGATCACAGTTCTGCACGAAGCCAACAATCAGTCTGAGATCGAAAGCTTCCTCACCCTCGGCTTCGGCGGCAGCGGCGCAGCCCTCGCCCGCGCGTGGAACATCACCGACATCGGCCCCGACACCCTCACCGACAATGGCCAGCCCGTCAAAGTTGAGAAGCTCGACCTCGTAGGCAAAGACGCCGACAGCCGCAAGCTCTTCACCCACATCACCATCTGGGTCGACCCCGCGCGTGCCGTCTCCCTCAAGCAGATCTTCTACATCCCCAGCGGCGACTACCGCACCGCAACCTACTCCAACATCAAGGTCAATGGCAACGTCCACAAGGATCAGTTCGCCATCAAGAAGGATAAGAACACCACCGTCGTCAATCACTAACCGACGAGCCTGAGCCCAGCACAATCGCCGCCAGCACAATCACCACCGGAAAGCACTCCAGCGTATACCGCGGCTCGGAGTTATCCAGCGTCAGCAGCAACACGCATCGCAGCGCCACAAACCCCAGCATCGTCCACGCGATCACTCCGCGTCCATCCCAACCACGCCTCCGCCACATCACCAACCCCACCACGGCCAGCCCAAGATACGCAGCATTCAGCAGCGCATACGCAATCTCCGCCGCAGACTTCCAAGGGTGCGCCCGCACCACCCACCAATCCACCGGCATCCTCGTCAACTCAAACCGCGGCCGCAGCCACATATCCGCCTCGCGCGCCAACGGCAGCACCAGGTAATATCGCAACGGATGCTCCGCAATTCTCTCCGACGCAATCTGCGCAAACGCCTCATCAAATTCCGGAGTAGCCGACGCAACCTTGTTGTAGCGCGCAAACAGCGCCCGCGTCTGCTCCCTCTGCTCCTCTGTATCGAATGCCCGCGCCGGCAGATCCTCCAGCCTCATCCGCGTGTCGTCATAGTTCCAGTAGATGTCATACGTAGCCTTGTAATCCACGGCCCAGGTCCGAAACCAGCGCTGAAATCCGAACGGCACCGCCTCATCCGGATCGTTCGCATACCGCGGCGCCAGCGGCTGAACGACATGAAACACCCGCCAGTTTCGCGCCGCCCAAACCATCAGCGGCAACACCACAATGAGCGACGCCACCACGACCGGCCCCACCCGCCGCATCATCCCCATGCCCCCACGCCTCACCCCGACCCACAACATCCCCAGCACAATCGCCGCAGCCAGCAACCCCTCATCCGGCCGCAGCAGAACCGCGAACGACAGCGCACCCCCCAACACCAACACCCATCCCCACGCGCCCTCCCCAACCCGCAACCGCATCTCCCATCGCTCCAGCGCGAAGAACGCCACCACCACGCAGAACACGCTCAGCGTCTCCGCTAAAACCACCACCGTGTAGTTCGCCGTAAACGGGCAAAGCGCCGCCAGCCAGATCGCCGCCAGCCCCGCACGCCGCCCCGCCAGCCGCTCAACCAACATCCCCAGCAGCACACACCCAGCCAGGTCCGTCAAAATCTGAATCCCCGCCACCGCTACATAGTGCCCCGCGCCGAACACGGCAAAGCAAGCCGCCAGAAACAGCGGATACCCCGGCAGCCGAATCAGCGTAGGCTGAATCACCGCCGCGGTAAACCCATACACATGGTGCGTCACCATATTGTGTGCCAGGTCGACATACATCAGCGCGTCGCCAGCCACCGTCGGCCGAACGTGGAAGAACACCAGCCGCAGCAGCGCCCCGGCAATCAACGCCGCGCCCCAACCGCTCCCCGCTAGCCATTTCTTCATTTCTCTGCATCATACGAGCCATCAGCGCTTCGTCGCACAGCCCGGCCCTCAACTCTCCCGCGGGTAGTATCATGGGAAGTACGTCCTTATATTGATGAGCAAACAAGTCTTCTACGATCCGCAACGCAAACGCTGGAAGCGCCTGCGGCGAATATTCGACGTGCTCGCTCTCTTCGGCGCCCTCGTCGGCGTGATCTTCATCGTCGGCCTCGTCCGCATGAAGCCCATGCAGGGCCTCGACCTGCGCTCCGCCACCAAGCGGTACCGCGCGCTTTCGAATCCGCCCGCCCTCGAGCTCAAGTCAACGCGCGAAAAGCTCAACCGCTCAGCCCATCGCAAGACCGATCTCAAGCCCTCCGACGTAACCCTCAATGAGGGCGAAGGTCTGCGCGCAGCCTTCTACACCGACCTCGACCCCGCCAGCTACGCCTCATTCAAAGCCCACGTCAAGCAGATCGACATCCTCTTTCCTGAGTGGCTCCACGTCCTCACGCCCGACGGCTCGCTCACCGCCTTCACCTCCGACAACACCCCCTTTGCCGTAGTCGACTCCGCCGGCGTTCACGGCGTCGACCGCGAAAACAAAATCCTCCGCACCATCCAGGCCGCCCGCGAAGACACTGAAATCTTCCCGATGGTCAACAACTTCAGCCCCCTCACAGGCACCTTCAACCCCAACGTCGAGCAGTTCCTGCTGAGCGCCAACGCCCGCGCCAACTTCGTTCATCAGGTCGACCAGTTCCTCGCCACCAACACGCGCTACCGCGGCCTCACGCTCTCCTTCCAGGCCCTGCCCCCCAACGCGCAAGCCGCCTACAGCCTCCTCGCCGACGCCCTCTACGCAGACTTCCAGCAGCACAACCTGAAGCTCTACATCGTAGTTCCAGTCGACGCCGGCAAGCTCGACCTCAAGTTTCTCGCCGCACACTCCGACGGCCTCGTCCTGATGAACTACGGCCAGCACCAATCAGGCACCGAGCCCGGCCCCGTCGCCGGCCAGGATTGGTTCGAGAACAACCTGCGCGAGATCATGAAGGTCGTCCCCCGCCAGAAAATCATCTGCTCCATCGGCGGCTACGGCTACGACTGGACCAGCCCCCTCCCAACTCCCGGCCAGAAGAACAAGACTCCCGACCCCGACAGCACCGACGCCACCATCGTCTCCACCCAGACAGCCTGGCAGGCCGCCTCCGACTCCGACGCCAAGATCTCGCTCGACGACTCGCTCAACCCACACTTCGCCTACGACGACGTTGACGCCAAGGAGCGCCACACCGTCTGGTTCCTCGACGCCGTCACCGCCGTCAACCAGATGCGCGTCGCACGCGCCCTCGGCATCGAAACCTTCGCCCTCGAGCGCCTCGGCCTCGAAGATGACTCCCTCTGGAAGATCTGGGACAAGCCGCTCCAATCCGATCCCGTCAAGGCCCTCGCCGAGGTCTCGCCCGGGCAGGACGTCGACACCGAAGGTGATGGCGACATCCTGCGCGTCACCAGCCTTCCCCAGAACGGCCACCGCACCCTCACCATGGACGACGACCCCACCATCCCCAAGCCCTACCTCAGCGTCGTCTCCGAGTCTATGGACTCCTACCCCCTCCCCTACACCGTCTCACAATACGGCTACCACCCCAGGAAAGTAGCCATCAGCTTCGACGACGGCCCCGACCCTGAGTGGACCCCGAAAATCCTCGCCATCCTCAAGCAGTACCACGTCGTCGGCACCTTCTTCATGATCGGCGAAGTCGCCCAGGACAACATCGGCCTCATGAAGCGCGTCTACAACGACGGCAACGAGATCGGCAACCACACCTACACCCACCCCGACATCTCCGAAATCTCGCAAGGCCAGGTCGACCTCCAGCTCAATCTCACCGAGCGCCTCTTCGCCGCCGAACTAGGCGTCCAGCCCGTCTACTTCCGCCCGCCCTACTCCATCGATCAGGAGCCCGACACCAACGACCAGGCCGCGCCCATCGAGAACATCCAGCGCCTCGGCTACGTCATCGTCGGCGACAAAATCGATACCAACGACTGGGATGAGCATCCCCGCAAGTCGCCCCAGGAGATCGTCAACAGCGTCTTCTCGCAGATCGCTCTCTTCGATACCAAGACCTGGATGCGCGGCTCCATCATCCTCATGCACGATGGCGGCGGCGACCGCTCTGCCACCGTCGCTGCCCTTCCCGTTCTCATCAACGCCCTCCGTGCTCACGGCTACGAGATCGTTCCCGTCTCCGAACTCATCGGCAAATCCCGCGCCGAAGTCATGCCCCCCGTCACCGGCCGCCAGCGCTACTACGCCTTTGTCGACTCCATCGCCTTCGCCCTCATCTCCTTCTTCAACCACTTCGTCATCAGCGTCTTCTTCATCGGCGACATCCTCATGTCCGGCCGCCTCGTCATCATCGGCATCTGCGCCGTCATCGACCGCTTCCGCAAACGCAAGAACTTCGCCACTCCCGACTACCAGCCCCGCGTCGCCGTCCTCATCCCCGCCTACAACGAAGAGAAGGTCATCGCCCGCACCATTCGCTCCGCGCTGATGTCGAACTACAAAAACCTCCGCATCATCGTCATCGACGACGGCTCCAAAGACGACACCTACAAGATCGCCTGCGAAACCTACGCCAAGGAAATCGCCGCCGGCCGCGTAACCGTCCTTACCAAGCCCAACGGCGGCAAGGCTGACGCCCTCAACTTCGCCCTCGCGCAGACCGACGAAGAGATCTACGTAGGCATCGATGCCGACGGCGTCATCGCCCACGACGCCATCACCCGCCTCGTCTGCCACTTCGCCAACCCCCACATTGGAGCCGTGGCCGGCAATGCCAAGGTCGGCAATCGCGTCAACCTCTGGACCCGCTGGCAAGCCCTCGAATACATCACCTCGCAAAACTTCGAGCGCCGCGCCCTCGACCTATTCGACGTAGTCATGGTCGTCCCCGGAGCCATCGGCGCCTGGCGTACCTCCGCCGTCAAAGCCGGGGGCTGCTATCACCCCGACACCGTAGCCGAGGACGCCGACCTGACCATGAACCTCCTCGAGCAGGGCTACGCCGTCATCTACGAAGACCAGGCCCTCGCCTTCACCGAAGCACCCGCCAGCGCCAACAGCCTCGCCCGCCAGCGTTTCCGCTGGTCTTTTGGAATCCTTCAAGCCGTCTTCAAGCATCGCGGAGCCATCACCCACCGCCGCGCCATGGGCCTCTTCGCCCTGCCCAACATCGTCGTCTTCCAGATCCTTCTACCCCTCGTCTCACCGCTCATCGACCTCATGTTCGTCGCCGGCGTCATCCACTACTTCATCGACAAGCACTTCCACCCCGACACCACCAGCCCCACCGACCTCTACAAACTCATCGCCTTCTTCGCCGCATTCCTCCTCATCGACTTCGCCGCCTCCGCCCTCGCCTTCATGCTCGAGCGCAAACACCCCGCCAGCAAAGGCGACGCCTGGCTGCTCTTCCACATCTGGATCCAGCGCTTCACCTACCGCCAGCTCTTCTCCTGGGTCCTGATCCGCACCGTCAAGCGCGCTATCGACGGCAAGAGCTTCTCCTGGGACAAGCTCGAGCGCACCGGCAAAATGTCCAAAGCCGCCGACGCCTCAACCCAGGGCTAACCCCACCGTTTGCCCCAAGCCCCACCCGGAGACCCACACTCTCTTGGCCTGCAAAAGCGCGCTTCCAGGGCGGCGAGCGCGAATGCACCCGCCAGCCCTTCGAGCAGGCCACGCATTTAAGTTGTGATTACTCGCCTGCCGGGGCAGCCGCCTTCTTGTGCTCCACGAAGATGTGCGCCTGATGACAGCTCACACACGTCTTGCCCTTCATGAAGGGATCAGACTTCAGTTGTGCAACCTGGTCGCTATGGCAGGTCTCGCAGGTGCTTTGCGCCGGTATACCCGCAAAGTCCGGTGCGGTCGTCTCGCCATGGCACACGGTGCATTCAACGCTGTTGGTGGCGTGCGGGCTTGCCTTCCACTGCTCAGCGATCGCCTTATGGCAAGTCGCACAGGTGTCTCCGGCCGGAATCAGCCGATGATGTACATGGATGGCTTGCTCCTTCTGGGCCATTGCAGGTTGAACGGCAACTGCCAAAACAAGAAAACCGAACAGCGCGAGACCGAACATACGCATACAGAAACGATTCACAGACAGACCTCCTAAGTAGGTCTCCAAGTATCGAGCCGGCCCTGTCTGAAATCAGTGATAAATATCACGTCTCACTGGAATGCGATCTGCGCCCTACCCACGAGGCTTTGGCCACACGCCCAGAGTGCGGTCGCCTCTCCTCCCGTGCTGCACCAGACGCACAAAGGGACAGCCGTTTCCGGATCTTCGCTCGAGCCCCACCACCGGGCGCCAGCATTTCCCGAAACGACTCTGCCTACCGCCCGAGATGGGACACGATCGCAATAATCGCGATGATCAACACCACCGCCGCGTCCATCCACAACACTTGCGAGGTATCCGATTTCTGCTCTTTGTTCATCCCGGTACTCTACTCACATCGGATTCCATTGGCTCCAACAAATTTCACTGAGGAACCAAACTCGTTTACTCGTCTCGCGACCCACCTCACCCCAACCACGCGAAGCCCTGCCTAACCCCCGAAATCTCCGCCACCGCGCGAACCCGCTGCCGGCCGCGCAGGACCTCGCATAAACTATAAGGATGGCTAACCCGTCCCTCCCGCCCTTCCGCAACGAGCCCTTCACCGACTTCTCCACCGCGGAGAACAAGCGTGCCATGCACCTCGCCCTCGAACGCGCCCGCGCCGAGCTCGGCCACACCTACGACCTCATCATCGGCGGTAGCGACCTCCAGACCTCCAACACCTTCCACTCCGTAAACCCCGCGAACCCCTCCGAGGTTATCGGCATCCACTACGCCGCCACCGCCAGGGAAGCCAACGCCGCCGTAGAAGCCGCGCAGCTCGCCTTCGCCACCTGGCGCCACACCCCCGTCGCCGACCGCGTCGCCCTCCTCGTCCGCGCCGCCGACCTCATCCGCCAGCGCCACTTCGACTTCTGCGCCTGGCTAGTCCTCGAAGTCGGCAAAAACTACGCCGAGGCCGACGCCGACGTAGGCGAGTGCATCGACTTCCTTGAGTTCTACGCCCGCGAAGCCCTCCGCCTCGACGCCGCCACCACCCCCATCCAATACCCCGGCGAGAAAAACCTCCTTCGCTATGTCCCCCTCGGCGTAGGCGCCGTCATCCCTCCCTGGAACTTCCCCCTCGCCATCATGGCCGGCATGACCACCGCCTCTATCGTGTGCGGCAACACCGTCGTCCTCAAACCAAGCCCCGACGCCCCCACCATCGCCGCGAAATTCCTCGCGCTCATGGAAGAAGCCGGCGTCCCCGACGGCGTCATCAACCTCGTCCAGGGTGGTCCCGAAGTTGGCCGCACCATCGTCGAGCACCCACAGGTCCGTTTCATCGCCTTCACCGGCTCCAAGAAAGTCGGTCTCGAAATCCACGAACGCGCCGCCAAAACCCAGCCCGGCCAGCACTTCCTCAAGCGCACCATCCTCGAACTCGGCGGCAAGGACACCATCATCGTCGACGCCGACGCCGACCTCGACGCAGCCGTCGATGGCGTCACCGCCTCCGCCTTCGGCTTCAACGGCCAGAAGTGCTCTGCCTGCTCCCGCGCCATCGTCGCCGCCCCCATCTACGACACCTTCCTCGACCGCCTCAAAGAACGCGTCGAAGCCCTCACCCACGGCTCCCCCGCCGACAACTTCCAGACCGGCCCCGTCATCAACGAAGTCGCCAAAAAGCGCGTCCTCGACTACATCGCCATCGGTAAATCCGAAGGCCGCCTCATCACCGGTGGCACCGCCGTCGACACGCCCACCCACGGATTCAACGTGGCCCCCACCGTCTTCGCCGACGTCGCTCCCACCGCCCGGATCGCCCAGGAAGAGATCTTCGGACCCGTCCTCGCCGTCATCAAGTCCACCAGCTTCGACGAAGCCCTGGCCATGGCCAACAACACCGAGTACGGCCTCACCGGTGCCGTCTACACCTCCTCCCCCGAAAAGCTCGAGCGTGCCCGCGAAGACTTCCACGTAGGCAATCTCTACTTCAATCGCAAGTGCACCGGCGCCATGGTCGGCGCACATCCCTTCGGCGGCTTCAACATGAGCGGCACCGACAGCAAAGCCGGCGGCCCCGACTACCTAACCCTCTTTACCCAGGCCAAATCCATCGCCGAAAAACGTACCTAACCAAGACCCGACGTTTCCTCAGCCTGTTTCACCGGATAAACGGGGGGCTTCAGCCCCCTGATTTTCGTTCCCCCAAGGAATTCGGCTTTAGCCCTGGGCCTTGCCCTTGCCTTTCTTTCTGTCATTCCCTCCGGGAATCTACTATTGCCCTTGCGCAAGCCCTCCACGCATAATCTACGCACTCCGCTCCAGCTCCAAACGCGTAGCCTCCACCACCTCCGCCAGCGCACGGTGATGCACCGTAAACAGCGCCATCTCCAAACGATCCGACACGTTGGCCTTCGCATAAATGTTGCGCAGATAATTCTTCACCACCTGCTCCTTCGTCCCCAGTTGTTCCGCAATCTGTTTGTTCTTCAACCCGTCGCAGAGCAGCGCAACAATCTGCAACTCTCGCGGAGTCAACTTTTGCGCAGCCTTGATGCCCAGAGGATCGAGATGCGCCATGGTCTTCACCTGCGCACGCCGCATATAGCGCTCACCCGACGCAACTGTGTACAGGCAATCAATCAGCTGCGGCGCAGCCACCGACCGCGTCACCACTCCATGCAGCCGAACACTGATCGACTCATCCAGCTCCGCACCCGGCTCCAGCATCATCACCGCCCGGCTTCCCGCCTGCTCAATCCGATCCAGCAGCTTGTGCGACTCCCACGCAAAGCTCGACGGAAACAGCACCACCGAGCAGCGCAGGTTCGCCACCGCCTCCATCAGCTCAGAAAGCTTGCCGCACTCGGCCACCACCTCGGTCGCCACCTCCGCTGCCAGCACCCGCGCAATGCCCGCGCGATAAATCGCCTGGTTGTCTGCAAGAATCACCTGCATCTGCCAAAACTCCTTCGGGCTCGCCTGCAACTCTGCGCGGCCTGAAGTCTTTATCGGCAAGGCAACGAAAATCCCGACGTGTGTTTTCGCCAGACATCACTAAAGTTTTCCCGAGACTTCCCCACAATTTCTCAGCAACTTTGTCTCCCAGCTCGCGTTGAAGACAACAATGCCGCTTGCGGCCTGGAGATTGTGATGAAAGACACCATGATGAAACGTTCCCTTTTGATGCTCGCCGTAACTTCGCCTCTGATCTTTGTTGCCCTCGGCTGCGCTCACACCTATTACCCGCCGCCGCCTCCACCCCCACCGCCACCCATGGCCCAGGGCCCCACGCTCGTCCAGCTCGCCGAACGCAATGGCTTTCAGACCGGCCGCTCCGACGGCGCCATACAGGCTGATCGTGGTCTTCCGCCCCGCCCCCAACACACCCGCGCCTTCCACGACACGCCCGGCTACGATCCGCAGCTTGGACCCTTCCCCGTCTACCGCGACGCCTTCCGCAACGCCTACCTACGCGGCTATCAGCGCGGCTACAACCGCAACTAGTTCTCCCCCAACTTCTCCCAGCCCGGTGGTCAGCAAGCAACGCTGGCCACCGGCCTTTCCTTCTCGCTATCATCAAGGCATGTCCGTTCAGCCCTTCCACATCGCCTTTCCCGTCGATGACCTCGCCGCCGCGCGTCACTTCTACGGCACCATCCTCGCCTGCCCCGAAGGCCGCAGCGCCGACCACTGGATCGACTTCAACCTCTACGGCCACCAGATCGTCGCACACCTCAAGCCCTCCGCCGCGCCCCGCAACCGAACCGCATCCGACACCAACTCCGTCGATAACCACGACGTCCCCGTCCCCCACTTCGGCGTAGTCCTCACCCCCTCCGACTGGCAGCAACTCGCCGACCGCGTCCGCGCCGCCAACATCCCCTTCGTCATCGAACCCCACACCCGCTTCCAGGGCCAGGTCGGCGAACAGTCCACCATGTTCTTCCTCGATCCCGCCGGCAACGCCCTCGAGTTCAAAGCCTTTGCCGACCTAAGCCAGCTCTTCGCGAAGTAGCACAGCTCTTCGTCAAATAGCACGCCGCTTCGCCAACAAATCTTCTCCAACTTTCCTCGCAAATTTTACAGATTCCTTACGCGCTTCCGGCGTACCCTTTACGCCGGGCCGGTCTCATTCGACCATCATCGGGTTGTTTTTCAATGCCCGAAGGAAGCGCATGTCTCTCTTCAATCTTCTCGCCGGCAAGCCTCTTGCAACCTCGGAGGAACGCGCCGAGCACATCGGCCCCATCGCCGGCATCCCCGTCTTCGGCCTCGACGCCCTCAGCTCTGCCGCCTACGGCCCTGAAGCCGCTCTCACCCTCCTCATCCCGCTCGGCGTCGCCGGCGTCGCGCACATCGTTCCCATCAGCTTCGCCATCATCGGCCTGCTCGCCATCGTCTACTTCTCCTACTGCCAAACCATCGACGCCTACCCCAACGGCGGCGGCAGCTACACCGTAGCCTCCGAAAACCTCGGCGACACCGCAGGCCTCTTCGCCGCCGCCGCCCTCATGATCGACTACATCCTCAACGTCGCGGTCGGCATCTCCGCAGGCGTCGGCGCGCTCGTCTCCGCCTTCCCCTCACTCCTGCCCCACACCCTCGCCCTCTGCCTGCTCATCCTCCTAATTCTCACCATCGTCAACATGCGCGGCGTCAAGGACACCGGCAACGCCTTCCTCATCCCCACCTATCTCTTCATCGGAACCCTGCTCCTCGTCATCATCGTCGGAGGCATCCGCGCCATCCTCGCGCACGGCCATCCCGTCCCCATCGTCGCGCCCCCACATCTCCCGATGGTGGCGCTCGCGCTCTCCCCCTGGCTCCTCCTCAAAGTCTTCGCCAGCGGCTGCACCGCGATGACCGGCGTCGAAGCCGTCTCCAACGGTGTAGCCGCTTTCCGCGAACCCACCCAGCGCAACGCCAAGCGCACCCTCACCATCATCATCGTTCTCCTGATGATCTTCCTCGGCGGCATCGCGCTCCTCTGCCGCGCCTACAACATTGGTGCCACCGACCCCGCCAGCGCCGGCTACCAAAGCATCCTGTCCCAGCTAATCTCCGCCGTCCTCGGCCGCGGTTGGTTCTACTACGTCGGCATCGGCTCCATCCTGCTCGTCCTCGCCCTCTCCGCCAACACCTCTTACGCCGACTTCCCGCGCCTCACCCGCGCCATCGCTCAGCGCAACTACCTTCCCCACGTCTTTCTCATCCGCGGCCGCCGTCTCCTCTACTCCCACGGCATCTACGCACTCGTCACCTTATCCGCACTCCTGCTCATCGCCTTCGGTGGTGTCACCGATCGTCTCATCCCCCTCTTCGCCGTCGGCGCCTTCCTCGCCTTCACCCTCTCGCAGGCCGGCATGGTCGTGCACTGGCTCCGACAGCCCGGCCCGCGCTCAACCCACCGCATCCTCATCAACGCCGTAGGAGCCACCGCGACCGGCATCACTCTCCTCGTGGTCCTCGTTGCCAAGTTCAAAGACGGCGCATGGATCATCGCCATCCTGGTCCCCGCGCTCATCCTTCTCATGTCCGCCGTCCGTCGCCACTACGATGGCGTCTCCAAAGAGATCAACATCGATCGCCCCATCCACCTCGACAACCTCAACCGCCCCATCGTCATCGTCCCCATCGATCGCTGGACCCGCATCAGCGAGAAAGGTCTGCGCTTCGCCATGAAGCTCACCGACCGTGTCCAGGGCGTGCACGTCGATGCCGAAGAAGTTCGCCACGACGTCGAAGCCATGTGGCAACGCAACGTCGCCGAGCCCATCACCGCCGCCGGCCTCACCGTCCCCAAACTCGTCTTTCTCGCCTCACCCTACCGCTTCGTCCTCACGCCCCTGCTCAACTACGTCCTGCAACTCGAACACGACCACCCCGAGTGCCAGATCGCCGTCCTCGTCCCGGAGTTAGTCGTCAAGCACTGGTGGCAGACGCCCTTGCACAACCAGCGCGCTCAACTCCTCAAGCTCCTCTTGCTCATGCGAGGCAATCCCCGCATCACCGTCATCAACATCCCCTGGTACCTGTAAGCTTCTTACCGGATGCAATCTTCTTACCGGATGTAATCGTCTTACCGGATTAGCAGGGGGCTTAAGCCCCCCTGAACCCCCACCCCTGCAAGAAAGGGCTTCAGCCCTGGCAGATCCATCGCATGCCACGCGAAGTCCCTCGCCGTCCGCGCAGGACTCTAGAAGTTATTCAGCGCCAGGTACTGGTGAATGAACGCGATCGCCATACTCCCCTCGCCAACCCCACTCGACACCCGCTTAATCGAATCATGCCGCACATCCCCCGCGCAGAACACCCCCGGCAGATTTGTCTCCAGCGGAAACGGCGGTCGCTCCGTCAATCCCCACCCATCCAGATCGCGCCCCGTACACAAATAGCCAGCCGAATCCCGCTGCAGACTCTCCGGCAGCCACTTCGTACTCGCCTTAGCGCCAATCATGATGAACAACGCCTCGACCTCGTACGTCCCTGTAGTCTCCTCACCCTCAGGCGGACGCGTCCGCACCGTCACCCGCTCCAGGTGATCCTCTCCCTCCGCCTTCACGACCTCGGTATAGGGCACCACAATAATGTTTTTCTTCGTCGCAATCTGATCAATCAAATACGACGACATGGTCAGCTCCAGCCCCTTCCCCCGCACCAGCACCACAACCTTCGCCGCGTAGTTCGCGAAGAACACGGCAGCCTGCCCCGCCGAATTCCCGCCCCCCACAATCACCACCTTCTTCCCCACCACATTGCTGGCCTCGTTACGCGAAGCCCCATACAGCACGCCGCGCCCCTGGAACCGCCCAACCCCCTCCGCTTCGAGCCTCCGCCACTCCACCCCCGTAGCAATCAACACCACGCACGCCGACACCCTCTGCCCGCCATCCAGCTCCACGCAGTACCGCCCATCCCCCAGCGGCTCGAGATGCTCCACCGTCCGCGTCATTGCGATCTCCGCGCCAAACCGTCCCGCCTGCTTCAGCGCCCGATCGCTCAAATCTTCGCCCGAGATCCCATTCGGAAACCCGAGATAGTTCTCAATCCGCGACGACGTGCCCGCCTGTCCGCCCGCCGCCGACCGCTCCACGATCAGCACCTTCAACCCCTCAGACGCTCCGTACACGCCCGCCGCCAGCCCCGCCGGCCCCGCTCCCACCACCACCACGTCATACTCCTCAAACCGCGGTTGCGTCCGAATCCCCAGCGCCTCGGCCACGCTCCGCACCGTCGGCGTCTCCACGCAATAATGCTGATCCACCACCACCGCTGGCCCGTCATACTCGCCGTTCATGCACACCGGCATCCGGCTCGACTCCTTCTCTGCATCCACCCACTCATACGGAATCCGGTTCGCCGATAGAAACTGCCGAATCTCCCGGCAATCCTTGTCATATTGCGTCCCGATCAGCAGCACCCTCGATGTCGGAATCTCCGTCGCAAACCGCTGCACCTTCATCATCCGCTCGGTCATCGTCTGCAGGATCAGCGCGCTGCACGCCGCCGACGTCTGCACCAGCTCCAGCAGCTGCTGCGCATCGAACCGCGCCACCCGCGCCTTGCCGCTATCACTCGCCCTCACCCCGGCAAACGACGGCGCCCCCATCAAAATCGGAACCTCTCCGAAAAACTGCCCCGTCTTGTACTCGAACACATCCTGCGAACGCCCCAGGATGTCTTTCACCACCACCACCTGGCCTTCCAGCAACACGAAGAAGTACGGCACCTCGCCCTCGCGAATCAGCCACTCTCCCGGCTGCAGACGCACGTCCGCCGCCCGCGCAGCAAACCGCCGCCGGTCAGTTTCCTCTAGACAAGCAAAGATGGGGATGGCCTCGAGTTCCGTGGGAGAAATCATAACTAGATTGTCCCATGTTCCGGTTTCAGGAGTGTGTAACGAAAGTGCGGCCGACGGGTGCCGAAGGGCGTCAGCCCTCCCTCACGCCGTCGCTCTCACCCAGCCTAGCGCTTCGACTTCGGCTTCGCTTTCCCGGCAGCTTTCTTTGCCACCGGCTTCGCAACCTTCTTCGCAGCCGGCTTAGCCTTCGCCACCGGCTTCTTCTTCGCCGCAACGCCAGCTTTCTTCGCCGGCAACTTCTTGGAGGCAGGCTTTGCAGCAACTTTCTTCGCAACCACCTTCGCCGCCTTCTTCGCTACAACCTTCTTCGCAGCTTTCTTCACAACGGGCTTAGCGGCCTTCTTCGCAACCACCTTCTTCGCTGCAGGCTTCGCCGCCACCTTCTTCGCAGCAGCCTTTACCGGAGCCTTCGCCGCAACCTTAGCGGCCACCGGAGCCACCTTCTTCAACACCGGCGCAACCTTCTTGATTGCCGGCGCAGCCTTCGCCGCCACAGCCTTCGCCGCAACCTTCGCCTTCGCCTCAACCGGCGGGTTCTCCACCCGCACGACCTCGCCCTCAGCGGACACAAGATCCTCAACCGCTGCCGCAGCCTTCTTCCCGCGCGGCTTGGCAACCTTCGTCTCCCGCTTCACCGCACGCCGCCGCATGTTCACAGGAGGCGGTGGTGCTGGCGGAGAGAACGGCTCAAGGAACGCCCTCGCTGCCTCCGGCGTATCCAGCTTCGAATCCATCACCGCAAAGAACAAGCTCTCCACCAGCTGGTCGTAGCCCGGCAGCGCCGGCGTAATTCGCATCTCCTGCATCAGCTGGTACGGAATCTTCGTCCGCGCCTGCGACCAATCATTGAAGAACGCCTCAAACCGAGCCTTCAGCGGAGCGCTCTTGGTCGTATGCGCCAGCCACAACACCGCTTCCGGCTTCGCCGCGAACAGCATCTTCCACGCATCCGACGGCGCAGCCGCAGCCTTGCTCGTAAACAGTGCCGCAAACTCTTTCGTATCCGCTTCCAGCGCAGGAATCTGCTCCGCAAATCCAGGCCGCGCAAAGTGCTTCTTCAGCGACGCCACATCCTTCGGCGCCAGCTTCGCCGTCAACAGCGGAAAGTACGCAGCCGACGGATCCGGATAGATTCCCATCGACTCCAGCCGCCCCATCAGGTCGCGCAGCTTGTCCAGCTCCGCCTCGTTCGCTTTATTCGACGTCCACGCCGGGAACAGCACCTTCGCCCAACCCTCAGCCTCCAGGCGCTTCAGCACCCGCAGCGGATCTTCCTCGTGGAAGACCTCTTCCAGCTCATAGTTATGCAACGTCGTACTCAGCGCCGCAATCGCGTTCTCCGCCTTTGCATTCTCATACCGCTGCCGAGTCTTCTCTTCCATCTGCCAGCCCAGCCGCGCCCCAAAACGAGCCGCCCGGATCATCCGCGCCGGATCCTCAATGAACCCGTAGTTCGACACCAGCCGCAGCTCGCGATTCTCAATATCCGCCACGCCATTCAGCGGATCCATCAACAGCCCATACGAGCCGTCATTCAGCGACAATGCCATCGCGTTCGCCGTAAAGTCTCGCCGATGCAAATCGTCCAGAATCGGCGCCGCCTTGTACACCGGCTTGCCCGGCTTCGGATACGTCGCCCACAGCGTCGACCCAACCTCCAGCCGAACTCCGCCCGGAAACGTAAAGTAAAGAGTCTGCGTCGGTTCGTCTTCCCCGATCACCACCCCCCCAGCCTTCTGCAGCTCCTTCTTGAGCTTGGTCGCATTGCCCTGCACCGCGAAATCCAGGTCGCGGATCGGGCTGCCACTGGTCAGGTCGCGCACCGCTCCGCCGACCAGAAATACGGTCATCGCGCGAGCCTTGGCTACCTGGCGAACATGTTCGAGGGCGGATTGTTGTGCTGGCGTTAACCGGGTCTGCAGCAGATAAATGTAGTCAGCCATGTGAAATGTACTTCGCTCCAGGTGGCCGCCGGCATCTCAAGCGCCCGCCCTAACTTGCTGCATATCAATCGTTTACAGAGTTGTAACCTATGGACACAACGTCCAATTCTACACCCTTGGCGGTCAGTTGGCTACTGTTTTGCCCTGAATTGAGGTCAATGTCCGCTGGCAGGCATATCCGCTCACCCGCCAGCATCTCTTAGTGCTGCCAGCTCTTATACACAAACTCCAGGCTGTACCCGTCCGGATCGAACACACTCGCCGCATAGTACCGGGGATCGTAATACTCCCGAATCCCCGGCGCCCCATTGTCCGTCGCGCCCGCCTCCATCGCCGCCGCGTACGCCCCATCCACCGCTTCCCGGCTGTTGGCCACGAATCCCACATGCGCCGCCCGGCTGTCCGCAACCCCCGGCCGCAGCCAGAAAAAGATCCGCCCCTTCACCCCGAACCCCTTCAAATCCGGATGCCCCGACGGCCCATTCTTCCCGTCATAGTCCACCCGCGTCGATATCCCCAGCGGAGACAGCGCCGCCTCGTAAAACGCGATCGACCGCTCCACATCCTTCACCGTCAAGAACACGTGATCAAGCATCCGTCCTCACCTCTGCGCCGCAGCCCCAGTGTAGGCGACCCCACACACAGCAGCGCGACCGTCCGGCAAATTTGTCCGCCGCACGATCGCGCTGTGTTCAACCAAAATCCACGAACCGGCGCTTAGCTGCCCGTCGTCGATCCGCTGATTCCCTTGTTCACCACAATCGTCACAACCACGCGCCGATTCTGCGCCTGCGCCTTCCGATCGTGACCGTCATCAACCGGGTTGCTGGTGCCCATCGCCGCCGGCGCCAGGATCCGTGTCATCGGCACCGAGCCAGACTGCTGAATAATCGCCAGCACAGCATCAGCCCGTTCCGCACTCAGCCGCTGATTCAGCTCCGCTGAACCAACCTTGGACGCATAACCCTGCACCTCGATCATGTAGCCCGGCGTATTCGCAGCCGACTGCACAAAGTCCGTCAGCGCATCCCGGTCCTTCTTCGTCACGGTCGCTCGTCCGTTCGCGAAGTTGATCGTCATCGTGTCCTTGGTTTCATACTGGTCAAGCGTGCCGATACGCGTGTTGGTCTGTCCAATCTGCTGCGTGTTCTGCGTCGTCGCTGCGGTCGTCGTTGCCAGTCCCTGCTTGGTCTGGTCGATATCCTGCGAGTTCTTCGCCAGCTGATCCTGGGCATTCGAGATATCGCGCTTGTTGCTCGCCAGCTGATCCGCCTGCTCGCCAAGCCGCGCGTTCACAGGGTTCAACCCCGCATCAATCGCGCTAGCCGTCCGATACGAGCTCCGCGAGAACGTCACATGGCTCGCGACCAGCTGATGATCCGAGTTATACGATCCGTGGACCCTGACCGAAAGCCCCGGAATCAGTTCCGTGACCGCATAGTCCTTCCTTCCCATTCCGAGAAAGCCGCCCGTCTCCGTCGCCTTCGTGTTGTCCGAAAGCAGCACCGTCAGCCGCGGGCTGTCTCCCGTCTTCACCCACATCTGAGAGCCGTTCCTTCCGGTCACCAGGCCGTCAATCGTTGCGCTCTGACCACTCGCCATACTCTGCGCTGGCGGAGGAGTCTGTGCGTTATCCTGCGCGTTCGCCACAACACTGAGCGATGCGCACATCGCCAAAGACATTGCCAAACCAAGGGGTTTTCTGAGCCGACGTTGAATGTTCATTCTCATTACTCCATTCATTTGAATTACCCGGTCCCGCGGCTCTCGAAGTCCGTTCGATCGTGACCGATTCGCTCTGCCGGGGCACACCAATTGCGTGCTCCGGTCAAGCGCTGTTAGTCTTTGACGCCAAATCCTCATGAAAAGAGGTACACGAAAGATTACGCATTTCAGTGCTGATAACACAGCACTTAGCACGAAGTTTCCACTTCCTTGGTGCCTTTAGTAACCACTCCGCATTAGATTTCCTCAGCTCGGTCGTCAGCCCTCAGCCGCTCCAAACCCCACTGCCTCCGCCGAACTCTCCATCGAAAGCCTCGGCCGCAACGTCATCCCCGCCGCTCCAAACCCACCGCACGCACTATCATGGTCACAATCAGGCACACCCTCCACCATGGCTCCAGCTCAGAAGAAAGTCGTTCTTCGCAGCTTCTCGAATGAACTCGCGTGGGGATACCTTCCCCCATCCGGCTTCCTGCGCGACGGCCACATCACCCTCATGGCCACCGACGGCCGCCTCACCCCCATCCCCCTCAAGACCCTCAAGCGCATCGCCTACGTCCGCGACTTCAACCTCGACGACAAACTAGACCCCGAGCGCATCGGCCGCATGACCTTTCCCGCCCGCCCCCGCGGCGATGGCATCTGGCTTCGCCTCACCTTCCGCGATGAAGAAATCCTCGAAGGCCTCACCACCCTCGATCTCGCCTTCGCTGACAACCTCCTCGACGACCACGGACTCTTCCTCACCCCTCCCGACCCGCGCTGCAACACCCTCCGCATCTTCGCCCCCCGCGCCGCGCTCCAATCCATCGAAGTCCTCGGCTACGTCACTGCTCCCTCCCTCCGCCTCGCCGCCCAGCGCGCAGCCCAGACCGGAACCAAATCCAAACCCAAATTGGGAGCCGGGGTGATACCCGACACGCAACCCAGCCTCTTCGACGAGTAAAATCCGCAGTATGAACCTCGGCGAGTTAGCCAATCATCTGAATGCCGAACTAGTTCCAGGCGAAGGCCAGACCCTCGAGTCCGCAGCCCTGCGCCCCATCGCAGGAGTAGCCGGCATCGAAACCGCCGGCCCCACTCACCTCACCTTCATCGCCAACCCCAAGTACGCCGCGCAGGCCCGCACCACCCACGCCGCCGCGCTCATCGTCGAGCCCGGCTTCCCCGAGCTCAAGACCCCGACCCTCCGCACCTCCAACCCCTACCTCGCCTGGTCCCGCGCCATCGAGCTCTTCCACCCCGCGCCGCACTACAAGCCCGGCATCCACCGCACCGCCGTCATCGCTCCCAGCGCTCGCATCGGCGCCCGCGCCCACATCGGAGCCTATGTTGTCATCGGCGATCACTGCCATCTCGGCGACGACGCCGTCCTCCTCCCTCACGCTGTCCTCTACGACGGCGTCCGAGTAGGCAACCGCTTCCTCGCCCACGCCCACGCCATCGTCCGCGAAGGCTGCCAGCTCGGCGATGACGTCGTCCTCCAGAATGGTGCCATCATCGGCGCCGACGGCTTCGGCTTCGCCAAAAACGCCGACGGCCGCTGGACCAAGATCGTTCAGTCCGGCCCCGCAGTCCTCGGAGACGCCGTAGAAGTCCAGGCCAACGCCTGCGTCGACCGCGCCTCGGTAGGCGAAACCCGCATCGCCACCGGCGTCAAAATCGACAACTTAGTCCAGGTAGGCCACGGCTCAATCGTCGGCGAGAACACCCTCCTCTGCTCGCAGACCGGCCTAAGCGGCAGCACCACCGTCGGCAAGAACGTAATCCTCGCCGGCCAGGTAGGCGTAGCCGGCCACCTCACCATCGGCGACGGAGCCGTAGCCACCGCCCAATCCGGCATCCCCTCCGACGTAGCTCCCGGCGCCATCGTCAGCGGCTACCCCGCCACCGACAACCGCACCTGGCTTCGCACCGTGGCCGCCCTGACCCGCCTCCCCGACCTCCTCAAGCGCGTAACCACCCTCGAAAAACACCTCAAAGACACCAAATAGCGCGTGGCGAAACGTCGCAAACGCGGCGAGCTTGGCGTAAAAGCCCTTGCCCATCTTCCGTCATTCCCCCAAGGGAATCTGCTTCACCCCATCCAACTGCTACCCTTAACCTCATGAGGCTCTTCCCCACCGCCCTCGCAATCCTCACCCTCGCCACCCTCACCGGCTGCCACTCCCACTACGTCTCCATCGACGTCCGCAACACCACCACCAAGCCCATCACCCTGATCGAAGTCGACTACCCCACCGCCAGCTTTGGCATCGACGCCCTCGCCCCCGGCGCCACCTACCACTACCGCTTCAAGATCCTCGGCGACGGCCCCGCCAAAATCCTCTGGACCGACGCCGCCCAGCAGCCGCACACCGTCACCGGCCCCTCCCTCACTGAAGGCCAGGAAGGCACCCTCACCGCCACCATCACGCCCACCACCGCAACCTGGCAGTCCAACCTCCGCACCAATTAGTCCGCCCTAATCGTCCCCGGGCGCTCGGCCAATCTTCGGACCATCAGGCTCCGCCGCAGCATCCACCCCACTCTGACCCGACCGTCGCCGGCTACCCGCCGACCACACCAGCCCGATCAGAAAAATTGCCACAACGGTAGCAAAACCGCCAAGCAGCACGATACCCATAAGACGTCCTCCCGAAGCCCGCCTTACCCGGTCTTCTGCCGTTGGATGCCCGCCCCTCCCAACCAGGTACGCGCCCTAATCAGGTCCCGTAGCCCGGCCGATCTTCGCACCGCTAGGATTTGCCGGGCGAGCCGCCCCGGCTCGTCTCTCCCGCCCAGGCTCGCTCGCTCCCCAGGCCAGCATAAGAAAGAAAACTGAAAGAATTGCCAGAAAACCAATCAAGATAAACGTAACCATGCGACTTCCTTTCCGAAGGCGTCGCGTTCTCGTCTCCTCTACCTAGGATGCCTTCCCCACCTCATAGGTGAGCCCGTCGCCGCGTTGCAGTAGACTCGCATCGTGACCCAAGCTTCCATTCCGACCCCGAACCGCGGCCTTTTCATCACCTTCGAAGGCCTCGACGGCTCCGGCAAAACCACCCAGCTCAAGCACCTCGCCGCCGCCCTCGAAGCCGACGGCCACCGCGTCGTCACCCTCCGCCAACCCGGCGGCACCGCCCTCGGCGACCGCATCCGCTCCATCCTCCTCGACTCCCGCAGCGAATCCGACCTCGGCGCCATCGCCCCCGAAGCCGAGATGGCCCTCATGTTCGCCGACCGCGCCCAGTCCCTCCGCCAGGTCATCCTCCCCGCACTCGCCGACGGCGCCATCGTCCTCTGCGATCGCTACACCGACAGCTCCGAGGCCTACCAGGGCGCCGGCCGTGGCCTCGGCTCCGACCGCATCCTCACCATGCACCGCGCCGTCTGCAACAACATCCAGCCCGACCTCACGCTCCTCCTCCTCCCGCCCCTCGCCGCCTCTCTCAAGCGCGCCCGCCGCCGCAACGACCGCCACGTCCAGCAAGCCGGCACCGACGAAAACCGCTTCGAGCGCGAAGGCGATGAGTTCTACACGCGAGTCTATGAACAATATCGCGAGATAGCGCGACGCGATCAAAGCCGCGTAACAGTTTTCGCAGACGATGCCTCCATCGCCACCATCTCCCAGCGCATCCTTGAAGTAGTGCGCGCCCGCCTCGCAACCACCGCCGCGAATCCCCACCCCCGCGGCATCCCCAGCCCGCTGGCCGATTGATGCCAACCAACGAACACGAACGCGACTTCGACAAGGAATACGACTACACCCCCGCCCGCACCCTCGGCGAGTGGCGTCTTCCTCCCGGCCTTCGCCGCGCCCTCCCCTACTACTTCCGCCGCCGCTGGGTAAACTTCGGCCAGCCCATCCCCCTGTTCGAGCACCTCCACAGCACCTTCGGCCGCATCGCCCACTACCGCTTCATGGGCACCACCATCGTCTTCGTAAACGACCCCGACTGGATCAACGAACTCCTCGTCACCCAGGCCTCCAGCTTCGTCCGCGAGCGCACCCTCCGCCGCATGAAGATCCTCCTCGGCGAAGGCCTCATCACCTCCGACGACCCCATCCACATGCAGCAGCGCCGCATCATCGCGCCAGCCTTCCACCGCCAGCGCATCAATGGCTACGCCGACCAGATCGTAGCCAGCGCCCAGGAATCCGCAGCCCGTTGGACCGCCGACAAACCCATCGACATCAACGACGAGATGATGCAGCTCTCCCTCCACATCGTAGCCCGCACCCTCTTCGACTCCGAAGTCACCGCCGACGTCCTCGCCGTGCGCGACGAAGTCAACACCATCATGGGCATCTACAACTACCTCATCGCCTTCCCCGGCCTCGAGTACGTCCTCCACTGGCCCATCCCCGGCATCGTAAAATTCCGCCGCAGCCGCGCCAAGCTCGACGCCGTCATCGCCACCATGATCGCCAGCCGCCGCTCCCTCTCCCGCTCCGAGCTCGAGCAGCGCGGCGACCTACTCTCCATGCTCATGGCCGCCCGCGACGAAGAACCCAATCCAAACCCCGCACAATCTGTCCCCACGGAACCCGGGTGCCCCAGGTCTGGATTTTCAGACCTGGGTATACAGGCGAAGACCTCCCTGGGCAAAGCAATGACCGACACCCAGGTCCGCGACGAGCTCCTCACCATCTTCCTCGCCGGCTACGAAACCGTAGCGAACGCCCTCACCTGGACCTGGTACCTCCTCAGCCAGAACCCCGAAGCCGCCGACAACATGTACGCCGAAGTCGCTCAGGTCCTTGGCACCGGCCCCAGCGCCCGCACCGCCACCGTAGACGACTATCCCCGCCTCCGCTACACCGAACAAGTCTTCGCCGAATCCATGCGCCTCTACCCACCCGCCTGGGCCATGGGCCGCCAGTCCACCGTCCCCGTCGAGCTCGGCCCCTACCGCTTCCCGCCCCACACCCACTTCTTCGTAAGCCAATACATCATGCACCGCTCCCCCGAATACTGGCCCGACCCATTAGCCTTCCGTCCCGAACGCCACACCCCCGAAGCCCGCGCCACCCGCCCCCGCTTCACCTACTTCCCCTTCGGCGGAGGCCGCCGCCAATGCATCGGCGAAGGCTTCGCCTGGATGGAAGGCGTCCTCTCGCTAGCCACCATAGCCCAACGCTGGCGCCTGACCTTCATCCCCACCTACCCGGTAATCCCCCAGGCCAAAATCACCCTCCGCCCCAAACACCCCATGATCATGCGCCCGGAACCCTGCTAACCACGCAGCCAGAAAACTGACTATTGCTGCAGCAGGATGGATACCGTTCCCTCTCCGTCCGTGCCGTTTGCCACAGCAAGATCGAGTTTCCCATCTCCATTGAAATCTGCGGCCACAATCGCGTCTGGGCCCGTTCCCACGAGGTACGGCGACTTGGACGCCTGCGTAAAGGTCCCGTTCCCATTCCCCAGCAGCAGCGTAACGGTGCCGTCTCCATAGTTTGCGATGGCAAGATCCAGCTTACCGTCGTTATTGAAATCTCCTGCGACCATGGCCGCAGGGCCATTTCCGGCCGCGATCGTTATGGGCGACTGAAACGTTCCGTCGCCGTTCCCCAGGAGGACGACTACCGCGTTTCCAATTCCGTCCGCCATGGCTAGATCCAGCTTTCCATCTCCGTTGAAATCGCCCGCCACAATCGCAGAAAAGCCATGCCCCACGGGAACGGGCGAGCCATTCGTTTGGGTGAAACTCCCATCTCCATTTCCAAGCGAGATAAGCACATCTTCGCCGCCGGCGACAGCCACATCCAGTTTTCCGTCACCGTTGAAATCGCCCACTGCCGCGGCTGAACCTGGCGATATGTTTCCGGCGGTGCTGAACGCTCCATCCCCATATCCCAGAGCGATGGGTGAGATGCCACTGATCGAGTTGAGAATTGCGAGGTCGAGGTTGCCGTCCGCATTGAAGTCCGCTGTTTCTATCGCAGATGTCGGCATGCCCTCTGTATTGACGAACCCCGCCGAGGAAGGGGAAAGGCTTCCTGTCCCGTTCCCCAACAGGATTACTGCGGCTTCGTTCTGAAACTCTGCGACTGCAAGTCCGGGATGACCACTGTGATTGAAATCGCCCACGGCCATCGGCCCCAAATACGGAGATGCGAAGTCATCGTAAGGTGGGCTTGGTACGGAAACCGGGGAACCCGGCGCGGATGTAAAGGTGCCATCGCCGTTACTAAGCATTGTGTACACTCTGACGTTTGCCGCAGCTGCGAGATCTGGCTTGCCATCCTGATTGAAGTCAGCCACCGCCAATGCAGCAGGCTCCGGGACTTGCAGCGGAGAATTTGGTGCATTCACAAAGTTGACGGTCGTCTCAGGCGCTCCCACCTGGAAATAGACCACGTTTGACGAGCCACCGCCCGGAGCCGGATTCACTACCGTGATCGAGGCAGTCCCTGCAGCCGCAACGTCTGTCGCCGGCAAAACCGCGCTCAGGCCTTCGCTGTTCACGAACGTGGTTGCGAGTGCCGTACCGTTGAAATCGATCGTAGCTCCAGAAACAAAGCCCGTTCCCCTGACTTTGAGCGTCGTCCCGCTGCTGCCAGGTAATACGGCGGCCGGCACCAGAGGCTGATTCAGAGAAGGAACCGGATTTCCAGCCGCGGCCACCCCTGGATTGATCTGGATGCTCAAAAACGGACCCACAGCACTTGCGCCATCGGCGTCCGTCACGGTCCCTTCAAAGTACCAGGTCCCCGCGCCGGTGGGCGTCCCGCTAATTATCCCGGTCGCGGCGTTCAGCGTCAGCCCGTCGGGTAACGACCCGCCCACTCCCGATCCAGTGACAATCGACCCGTTATAAACAGTCCACTGAAATGGGCTCGTGCCGCCCTTGAGCGCGATGGGCTGGCTATACGCCACCCCCACCGTCCCGTTGGCGAGCGTTTGAGAAGGTATGCTCGGGAGCGGATTTACCGTGATCTGCACCGACGCGCTATTGGCCTTGTCTGCGACCGAGGTAGCCGTTACCGTTACCTGCTGTCCGCTGGCGAGAGCGGTAGCCGGAGGCAGATAGCTAACCGATGACCCTGCCGAAGAACTGAGAGTGCCGGGACCGGCGAGGCCCCAAACCACGCCTTTGCCCGATGAGTCATTCGCAACCGTCGCTGTAACCGTAGCCGAAAGACCCAGGTCCTGATCCAGCGCCCGTGGAGTCGCGGTAACACTGACAGAAATCGGTAAGGAGGTCGAGCCGGAACATCCGCCAAGACCCGAAACCGACCCAACAAACAGCACGGCCCAAATGAAACGCATATTGGCTCTCTACCCTGTAATTCTTCTGAGCCCAAATTATTGCACGCTGCTTCACTAGGTGAATGCATTCCGCTGCCTCAAACTGTAACGACCCGAATCAAGCTCTGACCCGCCCAAAGATGCCTCATTCTCTTGTCAAGCCCCCCAAACCCTCCAAACTCACCAAAACCCCTACCAACACTGGCGATTTATATTTTCAGAACCTGGCATAATCACCCCCGCCAACTTGCTACACTTGAAGTAGAGATCAATATCAAACGCAACGCTGCAACGGCCCACCGCCGCTGCAGCTTTCACATTTAAGCCCCTAACTCCAACAGAAAGAATAAGATACGAGTAACCCACTTAGAATGAGCCGTTTGAAAGCAATGTCACGCTCTAACTAGATCATTTCAAAACAGTTAGTTCCAGAAAGTGAAAGTAGGGGGGAGGGGGGTACCTCTGAGAACCGACCCCGCTCCACAAGCCGCATCATCGACGCCCGTCAGGATCACCGGGGGATACTTTCGCACCTAACCCTCTTGAATCCAACGACATACAAGCCAAAATCGCTCCCGAACCAAGAGATACTTTGGCACTTAACCCGTACGCTTTCAGCGAGTTACAACCCAAAATCACTCCTAAGGGGGGAGGGGGTACCCCGCCGCCCACGACCCACAGCCTGCCAAGGTAATCTCAAACTGTGCCGCTTCCCACAACCTTCCACGACTTCATCGGCAACCAGAACACAGTCGAGAGCCTCCGCGCCGCCATCGCCGCCGGCCGCCTCCCGCACTCGCTCATCCTCCTCGGCCCCCGCGGTTCAGGCAAGTACACGCTCTCGCTCCTCCTCACCCTGGCCTTGGAGTGCGAGAATCAACCCCGCGAGCTCGCAACCGAAGGCCCGCACGCCGGTCAGCAGCTAGCCGCCTTCTGCGGCCACTGCAACAACTGCCTCCGCATCGCCGAAAGCGCCGACCTCGACACCAAGGTCGACGAAGCCGTAGCCGCGCGCGAAGAGATGCGCGAAGTAGACAAGAAAGAAACCCGCGTCCTGGTGCAAACGCATCCCGACGTCCTCATCGTCCCACCCGATCCGCCCCAGCTCCTCATCAAGCTAGGCCAGATCCGAACCCTCATCAACCGCTCCCATACGCTGCCCACCGAAGCCCGCGCCAAGGTCTTCATCATCACCTCAGCAGCCTTCATGAAAGAAGCAGCGAATTCCCTGCTCAAAGTTCTGGAAGAACCTCCTCCCTACGTCCACATCCTCCTCCTCGCCGAGAATCTGGGAGAGCTGCTGCCAACCATCCGCTCCCGCTGCGCCGTAGCGCACCTCGGAGCCTTACCCGCCGACGAGATCGCCACCCTCCTCGCCGAGCGCCGACCCGAGCTCAACAAGACCGAACGTGAGCTCACCGCACGCCTCAGCGAAGGCGCCGCTGGCCGCGCCTTATCCTTCAACCTCGCCGAGTACGCAGCAGCGCGCAACGATGCCCTCACCATCCTCCACACAGCCGAGCACTCCGGCGGATTGCAGGATCACTCTGCCCTCTTCCGCATGACCGAAACCTACCGCGCCGGCGCCGAGGGCCAGACCAAAACCACCGCCCTCCTCCGCGCGCTCTCCAGCCTGCTCGAGGACATCCTTCTCCTCCAATCGGGCGCCGCAGACCGCGTCCGCAACATCGACAAGCGCGCCGACCTCCAGCGCCTCGCCGACACCTTCACCTTTGAGTGGATCGAACAAGCCGTGCGCGCCATGGACGCCGTCCAGAGCGGCATGCGCCGTAACCTCCTGCGCTCCCTCTCCCTCGACGCCCTTGCCGTAGAACTTGAAGGCAGCCGACGTTAGCTGTTGAAACGAACAACCCTTCTCGTTCGTCTCATCATCAAACGTTCCAATCATGCATTTGAATGGAATCAGGCACAGCGGGAACGTGCCTCCTCTGGGATGAGCAATCATCCGAATCACAGCGCCTTCTTCGCAGCGCTCGCTCGTGCACCGCTGGAAGGGAGAAGACGCAATGCCGGTAAAGAGAGCCAGGATGGAGAGCAGAGTCGTTACCCGCAGCGAAGACAACACCTTCAACGGAACGCGCAAGCTGGTGCGTCCGCAGCTGCCACTCGTGGAGCGGCGTCGCGATCCCGTCCACTCCGAAGATCCGCTGACCCACGCAACAATCTCCGACACTCACGGAACACCGGAGAGTTCCCACGCCGAAGCCTTCTACTTCCAAAAGCAGATGCAACAGCAGACCGAGATGACCGTCGTTCTGGAGGATGGAGAGCAAATCCAGGGCATCATCCAGTGGTATGACCGCTGCACCGTAAAGATGCGCGCCGGCCGCACACGAGTCCTGGTCTACAAAGCCGCCATCAAGTATCTCTACAAGACCAGCGACGCTCACCCGGCCAACAACGTCATGAAGTAGCGGCTACGCGAGTCGCGCGGCCTTCTCCAGCCGATCACGGATCGCATCCCTCAACCCACCTGCTTCCGGCAGCGGACACACAATCACCGAAACCCCAAGATCATCCAGCGCCCTAAGCCCAGCGAACAGCCCGGCAGCAAGCGCCTCGGGATCATCCCATCGACCCCAGCTCTGAATCACAGCATCCCCGCTAAAGGTCCAGTCCCGAGGCAAAAGCACACCAACGATTCCACGTGGCTCATCCACTTCCGCCACTGCAATCGCCGCCTGCAGCGCCGCCAACGAGCCCTCAACCAGCACCAACCGCGCCCGCGGCGCATAATGCCGAATCCCAACTCCCGGCGAAGGCATCGACGCAGGCTTGTCCTCAGCCTTCGGCACGAACACCTCAACGGCAATGCCGGTAACCGCGGTGAGTGCAGCCGCAGTCACCGCGCCAGGCCGATACAGCACCATCGGCGTCTGCGTAGGATCGAGCACCGTAGACTCGACCCCGATTGTCGTCGGTCCAGCGTCCAACACAGCGTCAATCCGCCCGTCCAGGTCAGCCAACACATGCGCAGCCGTAGTCGGGCTGGTGTGCCCGAACAGGTTCGCGCTGGGCGCAGCCACCGGAACGCCAGCAGCAGCCAGCAGCGCCCGCGCCGCAGGATGAGCCGGAACTCGCACCCCGACTAACTCCCGCCCTGCAGTGACCGCGTCGGGAACAGCCGAGCTCCGAGGCAGAAGCAAGGTCAACGGACCAGGCCAGAACACCTCCGCCAGCGCAACCACACGCTGAGCCAGCTCCGCCGGAACCAGCGCAACCTGGCTAACCTGCTCAACCGATGCGAGATGGACGATCAACGGGTCCCATGAAGGCCGCTTCTTGGCGGCAAAGATGCGGGCCACAGCTTCTGCCGACAGCGCATTGGCTCCAAGGCCGTAAACCGTCTCGGTTGCAAACGCCACGAGACCGCCGCTGCGCAGCAGCGTTGCTGCGCGGGCCAGATCGTTCGGAAGCCCGAAGTCGAGATGGAGGGTTTGAGACATGAACTGCCTTCTCATCCTAGCGAATGCGTGTTCGTTCCGCGTATTCCACAGGGACAAATGGTTGCCTTGCATGCGTAGTTCAAGACGTATACTGACGCAATGCAGGCTGCAGAGATCGAGCTGAAGTTTTCCGTGGCGGACGTTCGAGCGCTGCGCTCAGCAGCAGAAACTCTCGGATTCAAGCTGGTAACCGAGCGAACCTTCGAGACCAACGTTCTCTACGATTCTCCTGACAGGCAGCTGCGTACACGCAGGCAGATCCTGCGACTTCGGCACTACGGAAAGCTCTGCACGGTAACGCACAAGCGCATCGCAGACGGCGGCGACGGAGACCTTCGCTACAAGACGCGGATCGAGACAGAAAGTGTTGTCGAAGACGGCGACGCGCTGGCTGAGATCTTCGTCCAGCTGGGCTATGCTCCGGTCTTCCGCTACGAAAAGTTCCGCACGGAATGGCAGATGGACGAAGGCCATCTGGTTTTGGACGAGACGCCGATCGGTGTTTGGGCAGAGCTGGAAGGACCGCCAGCCTGGATCGATCGAATGCTCGAAAAGCTGTCCATCGCTCCCGAACTCCGGACCACGCAAAGCTATGGCAGGCTGTTTCTGCATTGGAAAGAAGAGACAGCAAGTCCAGCTGAGAATCTCACCTTTGATGAGATCGCAGCCTGCGCAGAGGCCGGAACGCTGGCAACCGCAGCGCACTGATTCAAGCGACCACTAGAGAATCTGGAAGTTGACGTCGACGTATAAGTCGACCTGAACAGGCTTGCCGTCTTTCATGGCAGGCTTGAAGCGATACTGACGAACCGCCTCCACAGCCTTCTCGTCCAACCCCATTCCCACTCCCCGAACGACGCGGATGTGCGAAGGTTTCCCGTCAGTATCAACCCACAGATAAACTTCCACGTTCCCGGAGAACTTCGCCTTCCGAGCCTCTTCAGAGAACTCGGGTTCGACCTGGTAAAGCACAATCGGCTTGCTGACGCCACCACCAATGTGCATCACTCCGCCGCCAATGTTGCCGCCGGAGCCTGGTCCGATGCCCGAGCCATTACCCGAGCCAATTCCGGTGCCGGTCCCGTTCCCGAGGGAAACTCCGCGAAGCGTCGAGTTAGGCATCCCGAGATTGGGCATCGTGTTGTTGGCCAGGTTTAGGTCCTTCTGCACCACAACGGTCGGAGGAATGGCCAGCTTCGGAGCCTCCGTGGGCGGAGCCTTAGGTGGAACCAGCTGCTTCTGGGTAAAGTCCGGCAACCGCCCCTTGCTCACGGGAGCGAGATCATGCTGGCCGCCGCCACCACCGATCTGTTGGAGCTTGGGTGCAATCGGTGGAGGAGGCGTTACCGCAACGATCGACGCAAGATCCTTTTTTGAAGTCATCACCTTGACCTGGCTCGCGATGAACAGCGCAACCAGCAGGATGATGGCGACGTGCAAGCCGATAGCGACCGCCGCCGAAGCGGGGCTGCGCTTCGTCGCCATGCGATCAGGAACAGCAATTGGCTTCGACTGCAGGACCAGCGGCGGAAGCTTAGGAGCAAAAAACGCATCGCGAACGCTCGAAATAAGCGACGCAAAGACGCCTTGTTCCTTGATCTCCCCGCTAAGACGCACCGGTTCAGCCACCTTCTGAGGCGCTCGTTCTCCGAGATCGGAATCGACCTGGTTGGTTGGGGGAGGCGGGAGGGTATCAGTATCTGCCATAGGGAAACGGGTCTCGGCGCGTCTTCTCTTCTAATAATCAACTACGAGGGGCAAACACATTCTTCAGCCGGAAGGTGCATCGCCAAGTCCCTGGATCATTCTACAAACTCTTACCCAGGTTTGCTCTCCCTAATTAGACGCACATCACGGAAAAGTAGTTAACCGGCATTTATTTCAACGGGTGCCTCCGGCGGAACCGGGCAGCGTTGCTTCATGGGCCTTTACAATAGAAGTTTGTTCAGTTGTAAGCGGAATCCGTTGTTGGCCGCACGAACCGGGAGATGTTGATGTCTGAAGATGACAAGAAAAAGAGCCTCAAAGGGACGCTAAACCTCCCCAAGACTGATTTCGCCATGAAGGCGAATCTACCGCATAATGAGCCTCTTCGGTTGGCCCAGTGGGACGAAACTGGCCTTTACGGGCAGATTCGGAAAGCGAGAGCAGGAGCGCCCAAATACGTTCTGCATGACGGACCGCCTTATGCCAACGGGGCGATTCACCTCGGTCATGCCTTGAACAAGTGCATTAAGGACTTTGTCGTCAAGACCAAAACGATGGCAGGCTTCGACGCTCCCTATGTTCCGGGTTGGGACTGCCATGGATTGCCCATCGAAATTAAGGTCGACGAGAAGCTTGGCGGCAAGAAACTTGAGATGGACCCAGTCGCGGTGCGGAAGGCCTGCAGAGAGTATGCAGCCAAGTTCATCGATCTGCAGCGCTCGCAGTTTAAAAGGCTTGGAGTCTTCGGCCGATGGGACAAACCCTACGCGACGATGGACTTTCCTTACGAGGCCCGAATCCTCGAAACGTTTTACGGGTTCTACGAGAAAGGCTTCGTCTACAAGGGATTGAAGCCTGTGTACTGGTGCTCCCACGACCACACAGCCCTTGCTGAAGCAGAAGTCGAATACGAGATGCACACCTCGCCGAGCGTCTACGTGCGATACCGGTTGACCAGCGCACCAGAGAAGATCGATCCCAAGCTGTGTGGCAAGCATGTGTGGACGATCATCTGGACGACGACGCCCTGGACGTTACCAGCTTCCATGGCAGTCGCGTTCAACCCGGAGATTCCGTATGCGGCCTTGGAGGACGGTAACAACGTTTATATCGTTGCAGAGGCTCTGCTTGAGCAGGTTCGCGAGGCCTGCGACCTGGTTGGAGACCTAAAGAGCGCCAAGGTGATCGCCACATTCTCAGGGTCAAGGCTGGAACACGCTACGTTCGCCCATCCATTTCTCGACCGGACGATTCTTGGCGTCACCGCAGACTATGTGACAACAGATCAAGGGACGGGCGCGGTCCACACCGCACCCGCGCATGGACCTGATGACTTTGCGACGGGGCTCCGCTACGAACTGCCCTTGACCTGTGATGTCGACGCACAGGGAAAGCTGCGCAATGGATTGCCCGAGTACGACGGCTTGTATGTCTTTAAGGCAAATGGGCCGATCGAAGCGCTATTAGTAACAAAAGGGGCGCTGATGGGGCGCCATAACCTGGAACACAAGTATCCGCACTGCTGGCGCTGTCACAAACCGCTGATCTTTCGGGCAACCGAACAATGGTTCATCTCGATGGAGACGCCGGTACTTTCCCCGAAAGCAGAAGAACCGAATGCAACCTTCCGCGAGCGGGCGCTGGAAGAAATCAAGCGCGTCACCTGGGATCCGGCGTGGGGAGAAGAGCGAATCTCGAACATGATCGCGACCAGGCCTGACTGGTGCATCTCACGACAGCGGATTTGGGGAGTGCCGATTGCCGTGTTCCTGTGCGACAAGTGTCATGAACCTATGAACGACGAGACGATCAACAAGAGCATCGTTGAGCTGTTCGCGAAGGAGGGCGCCGACGCCTGGTATAAGTACGATCCACAGGAACTCCTGCCCGTTGGTACTGCTTGCAAAGCTTGTGGAAGCGTCATGCAGTTTCGTAAAGAGATGGACATCCTCGATGTGTGGTTTGAGAGTGGCGCCAGTTGGCATGCGGTGCTCGATGTAGAGCCTGAGCTTCACTGGCCAGCCGACCTCTATACCGAGGGTGGCGATCAACATCGAGGATGGTTTCACTCGTCTCTGTTGAGCTCGGTTGGTATCAAGGATGCTGCTCCGTACAGGATGGTCGCGACCAGCGGCTGGACGCTGGACGAACAGGGTCGAGCCTTCTCGAAGTCGCTGGGAAACGGTGTCGATCCCGTGGACGTCGCAAACCGGCTCGGTGCCGAGATCATCCGGCTCTGGGTTGCAAGTGTGGATTTCCGCGAAGACGTGGCGGCAAGTGAAAACCTGATGCAACGCGTAAGCGACAACTATCGCAAGCTACGCAACACATTGCGATTCCTGCTGAGCAATCTTTCGGACTTTGATCCGGCTAGCGATGCCATCCCATGGGCAGAGATGCAGCCGCTCGACCAGTACATCCTGGCTCGAACTGCTGAGCTTGATGCCGCCATTCGCGCGGCCTATGACGAGTTTGAATTTCATCGTGCCTATCAGGCGCTGAATGAGTTTACGAATTCGGATCTGAGTGCGCTCTACCTGGACGTGGTGAAGGACAGGCTGTACACGTTCGCTCCCAAGAGCCACGCTCGAAGCAGTGCGCAGACTGCGATCTGGCGCATCGCGGAGGCCATGACACGATTGATTGCTCCGATTCTGTCGTTTACGGCGGAGGAGGTATGGCAATACTTGCCCAAACTTGAAGGGCGTTTGCCAAGCGTTCACCTGGCGCTGTTCCCTAGTGTTCTCGACATTGTTCCCGGCAGGATCGCGGGCATTGAAGCGGAGTGGGAGCAGTTGGCCGGCGTTCGTCAGCTTGTGATGGTGGAACTTGAGGCGCTCAGGTTATCGAAATCAATTGGCAAATCCTTGGACGCCAGCGTGCGGGTTGTTGCGGCGGAAGGCTCGGCTGAAGCACTGGTACTGAAGAAGTACGAGGATGCTTTGGCAGAGTACTTCAATGTCAGCCAGGCTAGCGTGCAGCTTGTCGGCGACACCAAGCAAGAAGCAGCCGTCCTGATTCAGGCAGAGGTCGCGGATGGTGCAAAGTGCGAGCGCTGTTGGCGCGTTGTGCCGGATGTTGGCGCTGATGATCGATGGCCGACAGTGTGCTCTCGGTGCGCCGAGGCGCTCAATGCGATCGGCTTCCCGCCGTTGACCGGGGAGGCTGCGTAATGTCGACTGCTTCTCCATCGCGCGATATGCGATGGCTCATCTTGACGATTGCCGCACTGGTCGTCGCTCTCGATCGCGCAACCAAGCTCTGGATCATTTCTCATATTCCATCTGGCCAGGCGATTGTGATTATTCCAAAGGTCTTCCGATTGACGCATGTGCTCAACACCGGTGCAGCCTTCAGCATCTTTGAGGGCAGTACCTCGCCGAACCTGGTGCGCAACGCATTGATCGCATTTTCTGTCGTTGCCGTGGTCGTTGTTCTGGTGCTGATATGGAAGATGGGGCGCAGCCTAAGCCTCACGTCCTTCGCTCTGGCGCTGATCCTCGGCGGAGCAATTGGGAACCTGTACGATCGCATTCGGTTTGCGTACGTGGTCGACTTCCTCGAGGTCCATATCGTCCACTATCACTGGCCGGATTTCAACGTGGCAGACTCGGCGATTGTGGTTGGGGCCTGTCTGCTTCTCCTTGAAATGTTGCGACCACAAAGGAGCGCATAAGCCGTATGAGTACCGAAAGCGCGAACGATCAAATTACGATTCGCGGTGCGCGGACGCACAATTTAAAGAACATTGATGTCGATATTCCGCATAACGCGCTTACCGTGGTGAGCGGCGTTTCGGGTTCTGGAAAGTCGTCATTAGCCTTCGACACGGTGTATGCAGAAGGCCAGCGACGCTACGTCGAGAGCTTGTCGGCTTATGCTCGGCAATTTCTGGAGCGCATCGAGAAGCCCGACGTTGATTTTATGGATGGTCTCGCGCCTGCCATTGCGATCAAGCAGAAGAATCAGACACGTAATCCGCGCTCAACCGTAGCAACGGCAACAGAAATCTTCGACTATCTGCGTCTGCTTTACGCGCGCTGTGGAACTGTCACCTGCCTGCATTGTGGGGGTGTAGTGCGACGTGACACCGTCGATGACATTGTCGCGCGCGTCTTGACGATGCCTGAAGCCACCCGCGTGTATGCGCTGTTTCCGATCCTGCGAAAAGAGGTAAAGCTGGAGGCGTTGCAAGGGCCCGCAGCTGATCCTTCGATAGAAGTAGCTGCCGCTCCGAAAAAGGCGCCGAAGAAGACGGCAAAGGGCGGCAAGAGGCCGGAGCTGGTTTCCGCAATCGATTTGAGTGAGCCTCTGAAGGAGCGGCTTGGCGAGTTGCGCAGGCGCGGTTATAACCGGCTTTGGCAAGCTGACGAATTAGGCGGCGCAGGAAACATTGTCGAATTTTCCACTCCGGAATCACTGCTTGAGTTGGATTTTGGAGCAGCGAACGAGCGGCCGATTTATGTATTGGTCGACAGACTCGCTCTTTCGCCTGAAATACGCGGACGACTCGTCGATGCGATTGAGACCAGCTATCGCGAAGGCGGGGAGATTGTGCTGCGCACAGTTCCCAGGGACGAAACGGACGTGTCGGACAGCTTGCGCTTCTCGTCGGCCTTCGAGTGCTCTGATTGTCATCGCGCGTATCGTGAACCCGAGCCGCGACTGTTTAGTTTCAATAATCCCTTTGGTGCTTGTCCTCGCTGCCAGGGTTTCGGCAACACAATTGATTTTGATCCAAACCTCATCATTCCGAATCGTTCCAAGACTCTCGATGAAGGTGCGATTGACCCTTGGACGAAGACGAAATATCGTGCATGGCACGGCGAGATGAAGCGGGCTGCCAAGGCGGAGGGAGTTCCGATCGATGTTCCCTGGTTCGACCTGACTGAGCCGCAACAGCGGTTCATCGAGGAGGGTCGAGGAAGTTGGCCCGGAGTTCGCGGTTTCTTCGCAGAACTGGAACGCAAGAAATACAAGCTGCACGTTCGTGTGTTTCTTTCGAAGTATCGAGGCTACGCGACTTGTCCGGATTGTCGCGGACAGCGCTTGCGTGCTGAGGCTCGTGCTGTTCTCCTCAATGGGAAGAACATCTGCGAGGTGTGCGCGCTCACGATTACGGAAGCGCAACAGTTTCTCGATGCATTGAGCTTGAGCGCGTTCCAGCAGGAGATCGCAGGCAAGGTACTTGAGGAGGTGCGACAACGCGTTCGCTTCCTGCAGCAGGTTGGGCTCGAATACCTGACGTTAGACCGGTTGAGTTCTACGCTGAGTGGAGGCGAGTCACAGCGCATTCAACTTGCGGCGAGCCTCGGGTCGCGGTTGGTGGGAGCGCTTTATGTGCTCGATGAGCCGTCGATCGGGTTGCACACGCGCGATACGGCGAAGCTGATCACGATCATGGAAGAGCTACGCGATCTTGGAAACACAATCCTTGTGGTTGAGCACGATCCCGATGTGATTCGAGCCGCTGATCATCTCCTTGACCTCGGACCGGGAGCTGGGGAGTTGGGTGGACACTTGCTTGCGGCAGGAACCGTCGAGGAGGTGCGGGAAAATCCCGCGTCGCTCACAGGACGATATTTGAGCGGGCGTGCAAGCATCGCTGTGCCCAAGCATCGGCTTGAACCGGGACGGGAGAAGCTGGTGTTGCGCGGGGCTAGAATTCATAACCTTCGCGGCGTGGACGTCGAGATTCCACTTGGACTGCTGTGTTGCGTAACCGGCGTTTCGGGGTCGGGCAAGTCTACGCTGGTTCACCAGGTGCTGTATCGAGCGCTGATGCAGGCTTTGGGGCAGGATGAAGCTGGCGAGCGAGACAATGTAAACCTGTATCGGGAGCTTTCCGGATCGCAGTATCTGAACGATGTGGTGCTGGTGGATCAGTCGCCGATTGGGCGGACACCGCGATCGAATCCTGTGACTTATATCAAGGCGTTTGACGCCATTCGCGAGCTGTTCGCAGCGCAGCCGGATGCTCGGCGGAAGAACCTTACTGCTGGATCGTTCTCGTTTAACGTTCCAGGTGGTCGCTGCGACGTCTGCGAAGGTGATGGAACAGTCACTGTCGAGATGCAGTTTCTCGCTGATGTGGAGCTTCCTTGCGAGGAGTGCAACGGAACGCGTTATAAAACGTCCATCCTCGAGGTGAAGTACAAGGGCAAAAATATTCACGAAGTGCTTGGTATGACCGTGCGCGAAGCGCTGGTTTATTTCGCTGGTCATCCGAAGATCGTCGATAAGCTCGCCGTACTGGACGAGGTTGGATTGGGATACGTGAGGCTTGGACAGAGTGCTACTACACTTAGCGGCGGCGAGGCGCAGAGGGTGAAGCTGGCGCAGCATCTTGCTGCCGCGCGGTCGGGAGCCTCGGCCAACGCGAGCGGAGTTCGGGGTGAGGCGAAGCGCGCGGCTAGTCGGGTGCTGTACATCCTGGATGAGCCTACGACTGGATTGCACTTTGAAGATGTGGCGAAGCTGCTGGCTGCGTTCCACAAGCTGATCGATGGCGGTGGTTCGCTGCTGGTGATTGAGCACAACCTGGACGTGATCAAGTGTGCTGATTGGGTGATTGATATGGGACCCGAAGGCGGATCGGGCGGCGGACAGGTGGTGGCTACCGGAACTCCGGAACAGATTGCTAAGGTGAAGGCGTCGCATACAGGTCACTGGCTCGCGAAGGTGCTGCAGGGCGAATCACAGCGCAAGCGGGAGGTCGCGTGAGGAACCGTTGCGTGATCCTTACTGCCCTGTTTGCGGTTGCTGCGAGCGCGGGTGTTGCGCAGCAGCTTCCGCCGGGAACGCATAGTGTCGACGACCATGCGCAGCAGAACGCTGCGAGCCAGCAGATCAGCGAGGCCGAAAGCGCGCTCGAGAAGCAGGACTACAAGACAGCCGAAGCGAAGCTGAAGGTTCTGGCTGCGGCCAATCCCCAGGATGGACGCGTGCAGTACGATCTCGGGTTTGCCGAGGAGCGCAATGGCGAAGAGGCGGATGCGGCGAAGGCTTACGCTGCGTCGATTGCGGCGATTCCAGAGTTTGCCGAACCGAAGGTTGCGCTGGGATTGCTGGACGCGCGCACCGGGCAACTTGAGGCTGCGCACCAGGAGTTACTGGATGCGGCGAAGCTTCCTGCTGCTGCGCCGGAGTTGCGAGGGCGTGCGTTACGCGCGCTTGCGCATCTGGACGAGCGGAGCAATCCAGACGCGGCGCGCGAGGAGTTGCTGGCGGCGCTGAAGCTTACTCCGGAGACTCCTGATGACGTGCTGATGGGCGCTGAGTTGGCGGATCGCCTGGGCGATTGGGACGACGCTGTTCCTGCGTATCAGCGCGCGCTGAAGTTGATGCCGGGCGATCTGGATGCAACTGCTGGGCTCGCGCATGCGCTGCAACATTCCGGCAAGCTGACCGAGGCCGATGCGGTGCTCACGGCCGCGTTGAAGCAGCATCCCAACGATGTTCGGCTGGTTGCGCAGGCTGCTTCGCTGTACGCAGCGGAGGGGAAAGCTGCGCAGGCGATTCCGCTGCTGGTGTCGTTGCGGGCTTCGGACGCGAAGATTGCGGCTGATCCCGATACGACGCGATTGCTGGCGCAGCTCGAGTATGTGAACGGCGACGATGCTGACGCTGAGAAGCTGTATATGCAGTTGCTGGCCGTGACACCGAATGATCCGATGTTGCTGGATGCGCTGGGCAGCGCGCAGGTGAAGCAGGGCCACGATGCAGAGGCTGAGGCTACGTTTGTGAAGGCGGTCAAGCTGCGTGACGGCTTCCACGACGATCACGCCTGGGGCGAGGCGGAAGGCCATCTCGCATTTGCGGCTTCGAAGAACGGTGATCCGCAGACTGTGCTGGCGGCGCTTGATGCACGATCGACGGTGTTGCCGAACTCTGCGACTTCCCTGTTTCTTCAGGCTACGGCGCACGATACGCTGCACCAGAACAAGCAGGCGATTGCGGCGTATCGGGCGTTTCTTGCGATCGCTGGCGACAAGTTTCCCGACCAGACATTTCAGGCACAGCATCGGATTATTGCGTTGGAACATGTACGCTAGCGACTCTGTAAAAAGTACTTCCTAAGGGGCTAAAGCCCTCCTTGAGTTCGTGGTCATTTCGGCACGACTGAAGTCGTGCCCCTTCGAGACGGGAACTGTGGACAGGTTCGCTCGGCCAGCGGAAATCAACCGCAAGCTGCGTGGTAGGCTGAGCTAAGCGTGCCTCGTATTGCTCTCCCAACTGTATCGCCAGAGATCCTCCAGCTGTTTGAGCAGGAGTACCGCGAGCTGCGTCCCCGGGCGCCGATGCCGACGCTGGAGGTGAAGTTTCGGCGCTTCACCAGCTTGAACACTACCATCCGTTTGCGGGATGGGAAGCTGATTGTTCGGCTGTCCGATCTGCTGGAGCATGCTCCTCCAACCATTCATCAGGCGATCGCGCATATCTTGCTGGCCAAGCTGTATCGCAAACCGGTTGCTCCGGTGTATGCGGACCGATATCGGCGGTATACGCGGTCGGATGCGGTGTCATCGCAGGCGGAGCGGATGCGGCAGATGCGCGGGCGGAAGGTGCTTAGCTCGCCGCAGGGGCATTTGTATGACCTCGACGAGGTGTTCGAGTCGGTGAACCGGCGGTTCTTTCATGGGCTGCTGGGGCGGCCGGTGCTGACGTGGAGTGCGCACGTTGCGAAGCGCATGTTGGGACATTATGACGCGGCGCACAACACGATTGTCGTTAGCCGGGTGTTTGATCGGCCGGGAACGCCTCGATATGCAATTGAATATCTGCTGTACCACGAGATGCTGCACCTGAAGCATCCGGTGCGGGTGCGGGCGGGGCGGCGGTGCGTGCACTCGCGGGAGTTTCAGGCGGAGGAGCGGCTGTTTCCGGAGCTGGAGCTGGCGAAGGCGTTCCTGCGACGGCTGTAGGTCCCGCGCGGGCGGCGGGTGTTCGGAGTTTCGCTGGATGCATGGGTACCCCCTCCCCCCCTTAGGAGTGATTTTGGGTTGTAACTCATTGAAGGGGTGCGGGTTAAGTGCCAAAGTATCTCTTGGTTTGGGAGCGATTTTGGCTTGTATGTCGTTGGATTCAAGAGGGTTAGGTGCGAAAGTATCCCCCGGTGATCTTGCCGGGCGTCGATTGATGCGGCTTGTGGGGCAGGGTCGGTTTTCAGAGGTACCCCCCTCCCCCCTACTTTCACTTTCTGGAACTAACTGGTTTGAAATGATCTAGTTAGAGCGTGACATTGCTTTCAAACGGCTCATTCTAAGTGGGTTACGGGTATCATATTCTTTCTATTGGGGTTAGGGGGTAAAAGTGAAAGCTGCAGCCGGTTATCGCCGGTGCAGCTTTTTTGAATTTGGGCTCTACTTCAAGTGTAACAAGTTGGGTGGGGTAACTATGCCAGGTTTTGGAAATATAAATCGCCAGTGTTGATAGGGGTTTTGGCGGTTTTGGGGTGGGTTGGGGGCTTGACACATTTCGCGTCGGCGGGGAGGTTCTTGCGGGGAGCATGGGCGGCATGAAGGAAGGCAATTTAGTCGTTCCGCCTTCGGCGTTACCACCCAAGCGAGCAAAGAACGCTCGCCTGGGGCCCGGTTCTTCGGCAGAGCGGAATTGTGGTCATTTCCCTAGGGCTTCGCCCCAGGCTGGTATAACGTCGCGCCGTTGGCGCTGTAGGGCTTCGGGAGACTGGTAGATTTCGCGGGGTTGGCGCGAAATGGTTCGAGCGAGAGGGAGCGGTTGGGTCTGTACGTCAGGCGGTGGCGGGGACGTCTTTGGGGGTTTTGGGGAGGGGTTGGGAGATTACTGCTTCGTTGTGGCGGGTCAGGAACATCATGGCGGCGCCGAAGAGGACGCTGCCGAGGGCGGCTACCTGGGCGTTCGACATCGTGTGGTGGAAGTAGATGCGGGGGTTGATGCGGACGAACTCTACGAGGAAGCGGCCGATGCCGCTGAGGACGAGGTATTCGCCGGTGAGGAAGCCGAGGGGGAGGGGCCTGGAGGCTCGCTTCCAGAGCCACCACGCTACGGCGAGGGCGAAGAGGAGTTCGTAGACGGGGGTGGGTTGGACGGCGGCCGTGGGAGGGTTGGGGAGGACGAGGGCGCGGGTGTATTCGGTGAGACCGTGCATCATGTGGACGCCCCAGGGGAGGGTGGTGTTGATGCCGTAGTCGCCATCGCCGGACAGCAGGCAGCCGATGCGGCCGACGCCGTAGCCGACGGCGGCGGCGGGGGCGGCGAAGTCGAGCATGCGGAGGGCGGCGCGGTGGCCGGTGAGGCCGTTGGGCTTGGCGAGGACGCCCTGGTACATGAGCATGGCGACGCCGGCGAGCAGGCCTCCGTACCAGGCGAAGCCGGCCTGGAACCAGTGGAGGAAGTTGAAGAGAACCTCGGTGGGGTGGTGGAGGCTGGGGGCGACGATTTCGCGCCAGGCGAATTCCATGTCGGGAATGCTTTGCAGTTCATGCCAGAGCTTGGCGCCGACGATGCCGGAGAGGACAACCATGGTGACGATGCTGAGGGCGTCGGCATCTGAGCCGTTGCGAACGAGATTTTTGTGGAGAACGATGGTGCCGCAGACAGCGGCCAGCCAAAGCATCAGGCCGAAGGTTCCAACATGAGCAAAACCGAGATTTATATAGGGGTACATGCAGGTTTAAGTATAAGGTGCTGCGCGGACGGCGGGAGTAAAAACCAAGCCGGTCGGCAGCCGTAGTCCCGTGGATGCCGGATAAAGCCGCGCCGTGAATTGGCTACAGGGGGATTGGGGGCGCGTTTTCCTCATCGTTGGACGTGGGGTGAAGTTTTTTTCGAGCGCGGTTTTCGCGTAGTCTAACGGCATGGTCTCGACAGTTCCTGAGTTTGTTTCGCCCGATGGAATGGAAGTTCTGCTTACAAAAGAGCAGATTGCTGAACGTGTTCAGGTGATTGGAGACCAGATCTCCGCGGAGTATAAGGGTCAGTCGATTGTGCTGATTGGCGTGCTGAAGGGCGCGGCGATTTTTCTTGCGGATTTGGCGCGCGCGATCAAGGTGGATAACACGTTTGATTTCGTGGCGGTGTCGAGCTACGGGCGGGCGCGGGTTTCGAGTGGCGCGGTGAAGCTGATCAAGGATATTGATAACCCGATTGAGGGGCGGCACGTGATCCTGGTGGAGGACATTCTCGACACCGGATTGACGCTGAGTTATCTGCGCGGGTTGATGCTGCAGCATAAGCCGGCGTCGCTGAAGATTGCTACGTGTCTGGATAAGCCGTCGCGGCGGCTGGTGCCGATTGAGGCGGACTATGCGTGCTTCAAGATTCCGAATGCGTTTGTGATTGGGTATGGGATGGATTATGCGGAGCGGTATCGGGGGGTGCCGGATATTCGGCTGTACCCGGAGAATCCTCCGGCGGGGCACTAGGGGCACGGGTTAGGGGTGGGTCTTGATCTCTATGCGCAATTCGGGAGGGTCCGAGGCGTGCTCTGCAGCGTCGTTCGGCCACGATACGACTTCGATTGAGTGCATAGGTTCCGGGTTCATCCAATGGATGTCCCAGACGCCTGGGTGGGCGGGGGCTTTGCTTGAGGGACTATCGCGAACGGGCTGCCCGGGGCGCAGGTAGCGGATGTGCGGGGAGCCACCGCCGGTGTCCCAATCGATGGCAAGGGAGGGCCATCGATGGTGATGCATTGGAACCTTTTCGCCGGGCTTGGGGAGATCGACCTGGAGGACGCGCACGAAAGCGTTTTCGAATAGAAGCTTATGGGAATGCGGCGCTGCCTGAAGCGCGTCGAAGCCTGCCGGAAAATCGTCTTTGCTTTGGGGATGAAGGTAGAAGGCGGTCCCGCTTGCGAGGAGCACGGCAAAGGCCAGAAGCAGGGATCGCACGACCACACGCCGAGAGGGACGAATCATGCCGAACAGTGTATCGCTTACACGCTTGCTGGGGAGGAAGAACTATTGGGTGGAGAGTGGAGCCGTTCTGCAGTGAGACGCTAAGATGGTGGCATGAGTTCTGTGGTGCATGCTGCTTCTTCTGATGTGATTATTTCGCCGGCGCGGGGGTTTCGCGGGTCGGTGATGCTGCCTGGGGATAAGTCGATCTCGCACCGGTATGCGATGCTGGCTGGGTTCGCTGAGGGGACTTCGCGGCTTACGAATTTTTCTACGGGCGCGGATCCGATGAGTTCGCTTGCTTGTATGAAGGCGATGGGCGCGAAGGTGGAGATCGTCGGGAAGACGATTGAGGTGACCGGCACGGGGGGCGTGCTGCGGGCGCCGAAGGGCGATCTGGATTGCGGGAATAGCGGGTCGACGATGCGGATGCTGGCGGGGTTGGTGGCGGCGCAGAAGGGGACGTTCAGGTTTGTGGGGGACGCGTCGTTGACGGTGCGGCCGATGGAGAGGATTCGGAAGCCGCTGGAGTTGATGGGGGCGAAGATTGATTTGACGGAGGGGCATGCGCCGATGGTGGTGCATGGGCGGGGGCTGAAGGCGATTGATTTTGAGGCGCCGATTGCCAGCGCGCAGGTAAAGACGGCGGTGTTGTTTGCGGGGCTGCAGGCGGAGGGTGTGACGTCGATTGCGGAGAGTGTGCGGACACGGGACCACTCGGAACATGCGCTGCGGGCGTTTGGTGCGGAGCTGGGTGTGGGTGAAGGGCGGCTAAGAATTAAGGGTGGGCAGAAGCTGAAGGCGGTGGATGTGACGGTGCCGGGGGATATGTCGTCGGCGGCGTTTTATCTATGTGGGGCGTTGCTGTTTGAGGATTCGAATCTGGTGCTGGATGCGTTGGGGATGAATCCTACGCGGGCTGCGATGCTGGACGTGATCTCGGCGATGGGTGGGGTGATCAAGGTGCTTGACGTGCAAGAGACGCATGGCGAGATGGCGGGAACGATCCAGGTGAATCGTGGGCGCGTGTTGGCGGGGATTGATATTGCGGGAGAGCGCGCGGCGCAGTTGATTGATGAGCTGCCGGTGATTGCGGCGATCGCTCCTTACACTTTGGGGGGCGTGCGGATTCGGGATGCGAAGGAGTTGCGGGTGAAGGAGAGCGACCGGATTGCGCTGGTGGTGAAGAACCTACGAGCGATGGGCGCGGAGGTGGTGGAACATGAGGATGGGATGGATATTCCAGGGGGGCAGCGGCTACGCGGCGGGGTGATTGACTCGGGGATGGACCATCGGATTGCGATGGCGTTTTCGATTGCAGCGCTGCGGGCTGAGGGCGAGACGTTGATCCAGGGGGCAGAGGCTGCGGCGATTTCGTTTCCGGAGTTTTTTGTCTGGCTGGATGAGCTGGCGCTGCGGTAGGTGCTGCGGTCCTGCGCGGACGGCGGGCGTTAAATGGGAGAAGGGTGGGAGGGAGTGCGGCTGCTGGCTGGGTGGCGGGTCCTTCGGCTGCGCGCGTTGCGCTTCGCTCAGGATGACAGAGTTGTGGTGGAGCGGAACGAGGCGCGTTAGGTGCGGTGGGTGAAGGTGCGGGGTGGGTAGAGCTGGAGCAGTTCGTTTAGGTGGTGCTCTACTTCGGGGACGGTAACTTCGTCGATGACGTAGTCGTTGGGGGCGGTGGGCAGGTCTAGATTTTTAAGATGCGGGCGCGGGGGTTGTTGAGGGGGAGCCACTCGACTGCGGGGGACCAGGCGGGCGCGATGATGACCATGGGGAGGCGCATGGCGCGGGCGAGATGCATGGGGCCGGTGTCTAGGGTGAGGGCGATGTCGGTGAGGCCGAGGATGCCGGAAAGTTCGAGGAGCGAGGTTTGGCCGGCTACGGTGGCGGTGGGAAAGCTTAGGCCGGCGCGGAGGGCTTCGATGGCGGGGCTTTCGGACGCGGTGCCGGCGAAGACGATCTGCATGCTGTGCGTGCGGTGGAGGGTTTCGGCTACGGCTCGGAAGCGGTCTTCGCGCCAGGACTTGCGCTGCGTGGGGCTGGTCTGGGTGATGAAGATGGCGATGGGTTTGGACTCGTCGATTCCCTGCTCGCGGAGGAGTTGGTGGGCGGTGGTGAAATCGTCGGGCGAGGGGAAGACTTGCGGTTCGATGAGGTTGGGGTTGGACTGGAGTTGGTCGAGGAGGGCGGGGCCGTGGCCGAGGAGTTCGAGGATGCGGAGGTTGTTGGCGATCTGTGAGAGGCGCGGGTCGAAGTTTAGATGGGCGGCCGCTAGCTCGGGCAGGAGGGTGAAGCCTGCGCGGTTGGGTGCGCCGGCGAGGAGCGCGGAGAGGATGACGCGGGAGCGCTCGTTGCCGGTGGTGAGGAGGACGGCGTAGCGCTCGCGGCCGAAGGGTTTGGCGCGGCGGATGGCGGTGGCGGCGGGGAGGAGTTCGCGGAGGGGGGTGGGCGTGGGGATCAGGCGCTCGAGGTTGGGGTTGTTGCGGAGGATATCGAGGGCGAAGCCGCTGGCTGCGGCGGCGATTCTTGCGCCGGGGATGGTTGCGTGGATGGCGGCGATGAGGGGTGTGGCGTGGATCGCCGTGCCGAGGGCGAGGGGGTATTGGAGGAGGAGGAAGTTCGTGATGTCGGCGAGGTCGGGCTGGCGGGGGTGGAGCATGCGCTCGAAGATGCCGAGGTTGATGAGGGCGGCGGATTTGAGTGGGTTGGCGATGGCTCTTCGAGGATACCAAGGTCCTGCGCGGACGGCGGGATCGACGGCCCAGGGCTCAAGCCCTTTTCTTATGCGGATTGTTCAGGGGCTTGAAGCCCCCTGCTAATCCCGAAAATGACGAGCAGCCGACGGATGAAAGCAGCAGATTCCCGGGGGAATGACAGAAAGAAAGGCAACGGCACCGACGATCGTGCGAGAAAGGGCTCGCGGTGTGGGTAAGCGGGGACTCTTCGGGGTCCTTCGGCTGCGCTGCGCTTCGCTCAGGATGACAGGGTATGGGTGGGGCGAATATTGAAAGGCGGATATCGACGACTACGGTTTGTAGTGGGCCCATGGCCTTACATCTTGTAGCGGCCCATTTCGTCGTCGTTGAGGGATTCGAGCCAGCGGCGGAGGTCTTCGGGGCTAAGGGTGGTGTTGCCGTTGGAGGCTTTGCGGGCGTGTTCGTAGACCTGCTGCGAGACGAAGATGGGGCAGTCGGAGCGGAGGGCCAAGGCGATGGCGTCGGATGGGCGGGCGTCGAGGGCTACGACTTCGCCGTTCTGGTCCATCCAGATGGTGGCGTGGAAGGTGTCTTCGCGGAGGTCGCCGACCACTACGCGGGTGACGCGCGCGTTGAGGCCGTCGATGACATTGCGGAGAAGGTCGTGGGTCATGGGGCGGACCGTCGTGGCCTTCTCGATTTCCAGGGCGATGGCGTTGGCTTCGAAGAGGCCTACCCAGATGGGGAGCACGATTTCGCCGGCGAGGTCGTTGAGGACCACGATGGGCATCTTGGTTTGGGGATCCATCATGAGGCCGCGGATGCGAACTTCTACTTCTGGTTCGGGGGCCGGGAGTTCGTCGGGTTCTGGTTTGAAGCCGGGGAGGTGCATGAGTCAGTGTAACGCTGAAGGCTGTGCGGTTCTAGATTTCAGTTGTCAGTTCTCAGTTCTCAGTTGTCAGTTCTCAGTTCTCAGTTCTCAGTTCTCAGTTCTCAGTTCTCAGTTCTCAGTTTCTTGTCAGACTGCTTCTGATGGCAGCGGGTTGACTCGGGCGTTGAGGGCCTGCTGCGCGATTGCTGCTGGGGAGGGGATGGTGGGTTGAGAGATGGCTTCACCTACGAGGGAGCTGGGGAAGATTTGGGTAATGCGGACGTCGACGTAGCTGCCGATGGGGGGAACGGAATCGCAGGCGAAGTTGACGGTTTTGTTTTGGGTGCTGCGGCCGGTGATCTGGCCTCGGTTGTTGGCGCCGTGCTCTACCATGACGGGCATGATCTGGTTTAGGTGGCGGGCGTAGTTGGTGCGCTGGATTTCGCGCTGGCGGGCGTTGAGGATTGCTAGGCGCTCGACTTTTATCTCTTCAGGGATGCTGTCGTGCATGTGGATGGCTGGCGTGTTGGGGCGGGGGGAATACTTGAAGCCGTAGATGGCGTCGTAGCCTACTTCTTCGAGGAGGGTGATGGTGTCTTCGAAGTCGCGATCGGTCTCGCCGGGGAAGCCTACGATGATGTCGGAGGTGAGGGAGATGTCGCGGCGCGCGGCTTTGGTCCAGGCGATGCGCTCGAGGTACCAGTCGCGGGTGTACTCGCGCTGCATGGCTTTGAGGACGGCGGTGCTGCCGGACTGGACGGGGAGATGAACGTGGTCGCAGAGGGTGGGGACTGCGTCGATTGCGTCGACGATGTCTTTGGTGAAGTCGCGGGGATGCGAGGTGGTGAAGCGGACGCGTTGAATGCCGTTGACTTCGCCTACGGCGGCGAGGAGTTCGGCGAAGGTGCGCTTGCCGCTGGGGTCGTGGTAGCTGTTGACGTTCTGGCCGAGGAGCTGGATTTCGGTGAAGCCGGATTGGGCGATGCGCTGGGCTTCGGCGAGGACGGAGGCGGAGGTGCGGCTGCGCTCTTTGCCGCGGGTGTAAGGGACGACGCAGTACGCGCAGAATTTATCGCAGCCTTCGATGATCGTGATGTAGCCGCGGTGGGGGTTGGTGCGGGCGGTGAATTCGGTGTCGAAGGTCTCGTCGGTCTGGCGGTCGTCGAGGCCGGTGATGCGGGTCTCGCCGGCTTCGAGGCGGGCGAGCATCTCGGGTAGATTGCGGTAGGAGGAGGAGCCGGCGACGATGGAGACGTAGGGGGCGCGGTCGAAGATCTTGGTGCCTTCCTGTTGGGCTACGCAGCCGATGACGGCGAAGCGCTTCCCTTCTCCGTGGAGCTTCTTGTATTCGTTGAGACGGTGGAAGACTTTTTGTTCGGCCTTATCGCGGATGGAGCAGGTGTTGTAGAGGATGAGGCCGGCTTCGGCTTCGTCGGATGTTTGGGTGTAGCCCTCGTTGATAAGGGTGCCGACGACTTTTTCGGAGTCGTGGGCGTTCATCTGGCAGCCGAAGGTTTCGATGTAGAAGGTCTTCATAGGGAGAATTCGTCGCAGGTATCAGTATAAGTGCTGGGCGGATGGCGAGGACGGGTTGGCGAGGCTATTGGCTGAGCTCATGAAGGAGTTCTCTTCTCGTTGCCGGGGTAGCCTCGTGAACTCCACATCGAGTCAATCCGATTAGGTCGGAATCTCCGTGGGGATATTCGTCAAGATGGTAGGTGTAGACCAGATAGTATCGTTTCCCTGCAGTCATGTGCTCCGGAGCTAAGTTCTCCTTGTCGCTGCGCTTTCCCTGAAATGGATGAACCCGAAAGACTACTCCCGGCTTCCAACGGACTGGGCTACTGACCACATCCATTAACCTCACCGTGTCGAATTCTCCTTGTCCGTACCCTTCGTCGCTGTAGGTTCCGTCGGTCGGTCGAGAGGATAGAGCTTCAACGCGCAGGAAGTGAATGGAGCCCCCTTCAAGTTTGGCTGGGGCAGTTTGGCAGGTTTCCGGATCAGTAGATTTTTCCTGCACAGACTGTGCAAAGGCTGGAGCCAGAACCGTGAACAGTATTGGTAGAAGGCGAACGGCGTTCATTTGCAACCACTCTACCGCAGCTGCGCGGGAGGCGCTTCGCTTTAGATGTGGTGGAGATGGTATTCTCGGCGGGATTTGAGGTGTTGGATGGCGGATGAGTTGAAGACTGAGAACCGGTTGGAGTCGGCGGTGAAGGTGGGGGCGGCGAAGTTTGGGGAGAACCGGGCGGCTATGGTTGCGCTGCTGGCGGCGTTGCGTGGGGAGGAAGATGGGATTCGGTTGGGGGGTGGGGCTAAGGCGGCGGAGGCTCAGCGGGGGAAGGGGCGACTGACGGTTCGGGAGCGGCTGGCGTTGCTGCTGGATCCGGAGCCTCTGGAAACCCAGGTCTCAGAAGCGAGACCTGGGGCACCCGGAGTTGTCGCTGGCTCAAACTTTTTGGAGTTGGGGATTTGGGCGGCTTATGGGATGTACTCGGAGTTTGGCGGGGCTCCGGGGGCGGGCGTTGTGACGGGGTTGGGGCGGGTGAGTGGGCGGCTTTGCATGATCGTGGCGAATGACGCGACGGTGAAGGCTGGGGCGTTCTTTCCGATGACTGCGAAGAAGGTGCTGCGGGCGCAGACGATTGCGTTGGAGAATCGGATTCCTACGCTGTACCTGGTGGACTCTTCGGGCGTGTTTCTGCCGCTGCAGGAAGATGTGTTTCCGGATACGGATGATTTTGGGCGGGTGTTTCGGAATAACGCGGTGATGAGCTCGCTTGGGATTCCGCAGATTACGGCGATTATGGGGATGTGCGTTGCTGGGGGCGCGTACCTGCCTGTAATGACGGATACGGTGCTGATGACGGAGGGGTCGGGGCTGTTTCTGGCGGGGCCGTCGCTGGTCCAAGCTGCGATTGGGCAGAAGACGGGCGCGGAGGAGCTGGGTGGGGCGGCGATGCATGCGGAGATTTCGGGGACCGTGGATTTCAGGGAGCCGAACGATCATCTTTGTATTGCGCGGTTGAGGAGTTTGGTGGGGATGATGGGGCGGAGGAGCGAAGGGCCCAGGGGTGGAAGTGCAGGGTCCAGGGCTCAGGGCCCAGGGCCCAGCGAGCACCCTGGCGAGGTTTGGCCTTCTGGGCCCTTGGCCCTGGACTCTGGACCCTTTTCGCGGATTGCCTTCGATGCCGAGCGTGATGCGCCTCGGTTTGCGGCGGAGGAGTTGTATGGGTTGCTGAATCCGGCGCCGGGGGCTAGCAATGTTTATGACATGCGCGAGGTGATTGCGCGGATTGTTGATCGCAGTGAATTCGATGAGTATAAGGCGGACTTTGGTCGGACGCTGCTTTGTGGTTTTGCTCGGATTGGTGGGCGGGCGGTGGGGATTGTGGCGAATCAGAAGACCAACCAGATGCAGACGGTGGCGATGGGGCCGCAGGCTGGGACGAAGCGGATTGAGGTGGGTGGGGTGATCTATACAGAGGCTGCGCAGAAGGCGGCGCGGTTCATTATGGATTGCAATCAGAATTTGGTGCCGCTGATTTTTCTGCATGACGTGAATGGGTTCATGGTGGGGAAAGATGCGGAGTGGTCGGGGATTATTCGGGCGGGGGCGAAGATGGTGTCGGCGGTGAGTACGAGTGTGGTGCCGAAGATTACGGTGATTGTGGGGGGGAGTTTTGGGGCGGGACATTATGCGATGTGTGGGAAGGCGTATGATCCGCGATTTCTGTTTGCCTGGCCTACGGCGCGGTATGCGGTGATGAGTGGTGCGTCGGCGGCGGGGACGCTGGCGGAGGTAAGGGCGAAGCAGATGGAGCGCGGGGGGAAGGTATTGAGCGAGGCTGAGAAGAAGGCCGTGTATGACGAGATCAAGAATGCGTATGACGCGCAGGCGGATCCTCGGTATGGGGCGGCGCGGCTTTGGATTGATGCGATTATTGATCCGGCGAAGACGCGCGAGGTTTTGATGACGGCGTTGGAGGCGTGCGCGCTGAATCCTGAGGTGGGGCGGTTTAACGTGGGTGTGCTGCAGACGTAGGTGGGTGAAGCAGATACCCGCGGGGAATTTCAGAAAGAAAAGTAAGGGCAACGGCAAGCGAACGTTGCTCTCAACTGAACGACGTTAAGAAAGCGGGAGCGTGGGACAGTCGTTGGTGCTGGACTGTATGATTCGCTCACTGTTGTGGCGCGATTGCGCGAAGGAGTTGGGTGATGGGTGTTGCGGTTGAGTCGAAAGAGGGTTTGGATAGCTTGTATCCGTTTGTGTTGACGGAAGACCAGGAGGCGCTGCGGAAGGAGATTCGGCAGTTTGCTGCGCGGGAGATTGCTCCGCATGTTTCGGAGTGGGATGAGAAGAGCGAGTTCCCTGCTGCGGTGGTGAAGAAGCTTGGGCAGATGGGATTGCTGGGCGTGATCTTTCCGCCGGAGTATGGCGGCGCGGGCATGGGGTACGTGGATTACGTGCTGGCGATTGAAGAGCTGTCGGCGGTGGATGGGTCGGTGGGGATTATTGTGGCGGCGCATAATTCGCTGGGGACGAACCATATTTTTCTTGCAGGCAATGAGGCGCAGAAGCGGAAGTATGTTCCGAAGCTGGCTGGCGGTGAGTGGTTGGGTGCTTGGGGGCTGACAGAGCCGGGGTCGGGATCGGATGCGGGCGGCGCGCGGACTACGGCGGTGCGCAAGGGTGACACGTGGGTGCTGAATGGGACGAAGACGTTCATCACCAATGGCAGCTATGCGGATACCGCCGTGGTGATTGCGGTGACGGATAAGAGTAAGGGGACGCATGGGCTGTCGGCGTTTGTGGTGGAGAAAGGGATGAAGGGATTTCGGCCGGGGAAGAAAGAAAACAAGCTGGGGCTGCGGGCGAGCGATACAGCGGAGTTGATCTTTGAGGACTGCGAGATTCCGGCGGAGAATTTGCTGGGGGTGGAGGGCGAGGGGTTTGTCGACTCGATGCGGGTGCTGGATGGGGGAAGGATTTCGATTGCGGCGCTGTCGCTGGGGATTGCGCGGGGTGCGCTCGATGCGGCTACGAAGTATGTGAAGGAGCGGCGGCAGTTTGGGAAGGCCATTGCGGAGTTCCAGGGGATTCAGTGGAAGCTGGCGGACATGGCTACGGAGCTGGATGCGGCGCGGTTGCTGACGCAAAGGGCGGCGGTGCTGAAGGATTCGGGGCGGGCGGTTACGCGCGAGTCGGCGATGGCGAAGCTGTTTGCTAGCGAGGTGGCGGTGAGGATTTGTAATGAGGCCGTGCAGCTGTTTGGGGGGTATGGGTTTATCAAGGACTATCCTGCGGAGAAGTTTTATCGCGACGTGAAGCTTTGCACTATTGGCGAAGGGACGAGCGAGATTCAGCGGATGGTGATTGCGCGCGAGCTGCTGAAGGTTACGCCTTCGCGGGGATAACGAACGTTAGCCGAGACCCGGGGGATCGATGTCGGATGCGGTGAAGATTGTGGAGTGTCCGCGGGATGCGTGGCAGGGGCTGCCGGGGCATATTCCTGCGGCGCGCAAGGCTGCGTATCTGCGACAGCTGGTGGACGCGGGGTTTCGGCATTTGGATGCGGTGAGTTTCGTATCCCCGGCGGCAGTGCCGCAGATGGCGGACTCGGAAGAGGTGCTGCGGTTGTTGGGACCGGTGCACGGTGTGGATGTGATTGGGATCGTGGTGAACGAGAAGGGCGCTAAGCGCGCGATCGCTACGGGTGCCGTGAACGTGCTGGGATTTCCGTATTCGATCTCGCCGAGTTTTCTGGGAAGGAATCAGCGGCAGACGCAGGAGGAGGCTCTGCATGCGCTGGATGTGATTCATCGGCGGGCGTACGCGGCTGGGTTGCGCACGGTGGCGTATGTGTCGATGGCGTTTGGAAATCCTTACGGCGATGAGTGGAGCCTGAACGTGGTGCTGCAGGCTTGTGACATGCTGAAGTCGATGGGAATTGGGACGGTTTCGCTGGCGGATACGGTGGGTGCGGCTACGTCGTTGCAGGTGATGGAGGTGGTGGGCGAGGTGGTGGCTGAGCACGCGGACCTGGAGGTTGGCGTGCATCTGCATGTGCGGCGGGATGTGGCGGTGGATCGCGTGAAGGCTGCGTTTGCGGGCGGGTGTCGGCGGTTTGATGCGGCGATTGGCGGGCTGGGTGGGTGCCCGTTTGCGCAGGATGAGTTGGTGGGAAATCTTCCTACGGATGGGCTGCTGGTGGCGTTCCATCAGCTTGGGCTGGCGCAGGCGAGACTTCACGGGTTGAATGAACTTGAGTGGGAAAGCGCGCGGATTGCGAAGGAGTTTGGTCATGCGCAGGCAGGAGAGACAGCATGAAGCACGAGACGATTACGGTTTGGGACGCGGGTTGGGTGCGGACGATAACGCTGAATCGGCCGGAGCGGCGGAACGCGATGACTCCGCAGATGCAGGACGAGTTGATTGCTGCGTTTGACGAAGCGGCGGCTAGCGATTGCCGGGTGGTGGTGTTGGCGGGTGCTGGCGAGTCGTTTTGTGCGGGGCTGGATTTGACGGTGCTGCAGGGGGCGAAGGATAAGAGCGCGGCGGAGCATCGTGCGGATGCGGAGCGCGTGGCGAAGTTATTTCGGACGCTGTATGAGTTGCCGAAGCCGACGATCGCGAAGGTGCATGGCGCGGCGGTCGCGGGAGGGACTGGGCTGGCGACGATCTGCGATTTTACGCTGGCGGTGCCGACGGCGAAGTTTGGGTATACGGAGGCGCGGATCGGGTTTGTGCCGGCGCTGGTGTCGGCGTATCTGGTGCTGCAGGTTGGGGAGAAGCGGGCGCGGGATCTGCTGCTGACGGGGAGGCTGTTTGATGCGGCAGAGGCGTATCGGGTGGGGCTGGTGAATGAGGTGGTGGTGGTGGAGGAGTTGGAGGCGCGCGTGGCGACGTTGGCGGGGGTGCTGGCGGAGAATAGTCCGGAGTCGGCGCGGGCTACTAAGAAGTTGCTGGCGGCGCAGAGTAAGGCGTGGCTGGATGTTGCGGTGGAGTTGGGGATGGAGGCGAACGCGGGGTCGCGGGAGACGAAGGATTTCTATGAGGGTGTTGCGGCGTTTCTCGAGAAGCGGAAGGCGGTTTGGTCGGGCGCGGGCGGCGAGGGTTCGGTTGGTGGTGGCGTCTCAGATTGACTCTTCGCGCGGACGGCCAAAGAACAGGACATAGCCGTCTCCATCTTCGAGCTCGAAGCCACGCAAGCCGTCATGGGTATCTTCAAGAGGTGCTGAAAAGGTGACGCCTCGCGAGGTGAACTCGGTTGCCAGCGCATCAGGATCGGGAACGTAGAGGTACGCGTCCCAGCGGGCTTCGGGATCGCGGCTGCGATTGGGGATGGGGTTCTGGCCAACCGACTTGAGGAAGATCATGGCTGCGTCGCGACGCACGATTGCGAAGAATGGCTCGCGGTCCGGCTGCTGGTGGGTGATGTCGAAGCCCAGTTTATCGCGATAGAACGCAGTGGACGCTGCCACGTTCTGCACGATGAAGAACGGTGAGATGCCGTCGATCGCCGGCCGTGTCATGCGGAGACTCCGTTATTGCAATTTTTAGATCATCGTGCGAAGTGGACGGGGGCGGCGGTGGATTCGCGGACCTGGTCGGGGGTTACGTTGGGGGCTAGTTCGTGGGCGGAGAAGCCGGTTGGGGTGATGTCGAATACGCCGAGGTCGGTGATGATGCGGTTGACTACGGCGGCGCCGGTGAGGGGGAGGGTGCAGGCGGGGAGGAGCTTGGGGGCGCCTTGCGCGGTGTGCTCCATGAGGACTACTACGCGACGGACGCCCGAGACTAGATCCATGGCGCCGCCCATGCCTTTGACGCGCTTGCCGGGGATCATCCAGTTGGCGAGGTCGCCGCGCTGGGAGACCTGCATGGCGCCGAGGATAGCGAGGTCGATGTGGCCACCGCGGATCATGGCGAAGCTGTCGGCGGAGGAGAAGGTGGAGGCGCCGGGGGTGAAGGTGACGGTCTCCTTGCCGGCGTTGATGAGGTCGGGGTCGACGTCGGAGGCGAGTGGGTAGGGGCCCATGCCGAGCAGGCCGTTTTCTGATTGCAGGGTGACGGTGATGCCGGCGGGGATGTAGTTGGCGACGAGGGTGGGGATGCCGATGCCGAGGTTGACGTAGAAGCCGTTGCGGAGTTCGAGGGCGGCGCGAGCGGCCATTTCGTTGCGGGTCCAGGACATGGTTTCAAGCCTCGCGCGTGGTATTTTTTTCGATGCGCTTTTCGCAGTGGGGATTGTGGACGACGCGGTGAACGAAGACGCCGGGGGTGTGGATCTCGTCGGGGTCGAGTTCGCCGGGCTGGACGATGATCTCGGCTTCGGCGATCGTGATCTTGCCGCACGTGGCCGCGTTGGGATTGAAGTTGCGGGCGGTGCGGCGGTAGACGAGGTTGCCGTGGGTGTCGGCCTTCCAGGCTTTGACGAGCGCGAGGTCGGCGACGATGCTGCGCTCAAGGATGTAGGTGTGGCCGTCGAAGTCCTTGTGCTCTTTGCCTTCGGCGACGAGGGTGCCGACGCCGGTGCGGGTGTAGAAGCCGGGTATGCCGGCGCCTCCGGCTCGCATGCGTTCGGCTAGTGTGCCTTGCGGGGCGAACTCGACTTCGAGCTCGTTGTGGAGGAACTGGCGCTCGAACTCGGCGTTCTCTCCTACGTAGCTGGAGATCATTTTTTTGACCTGGCGGGTTTGGAGGAGGAGACCGATTCCCCACTGGTCGACGCCGGCGTTGTTGCTGGCGATGGTGAGGTTGCGTACGCCGGTATCGCGGAGGGCTGCGATGAGGGCTTCGGGGATGCCACAGAGGCCGAAGCCGCCGATGGCCAGCAGCATGTCGTCGTGCGCGACATCGGCTAGGGCGGTGCGGGCGTCGGGATAGAGTTTGCTGAGCCTAGAGATTGATGGGTCGTTCATCTGCTGTTTTCTGCCCGATGGGCTGGTGACGAATGGATGTTCCCTCAGGGGCTAAAGCCCAGCTTCGCTTTGCGGTTTCTATGACACGGCTAAAGCCGTGCCCCTTCGAAGTATTCGCTCAACCCTTGGTGGAGGAGGAGGCTGAAGTTTTTTCGCGAGCTTCTTTCCGACCATCAAATTGCCAAGAGCTTCTTGTTGCCTAAAAGTTTTCGCGAGCGCCCTGCCGACTATAGATTTCCACGAGCTTCCTGTTCTCTATAAATTTCCACGAGCTTCCTGTTCTCTTTCTATAGCTTCGAACAAGGCCTTGAAGTTGCCTTTGCCGAAGCTGCGGCTTCCCTTGCGCTGGATGATTTCGTAGAAGACGGTGGGGCGGTCTTCTACTGGCTGGGTGAAGATCTGCAGCATGTAGCCTTCGTTGTCGCGGTCGACGAGGATGCCGAGGCGTTCCAGCTCGTCGAGGGGTTCGTCGATTTTGCCGACGCGTGCCTGGAGCTCGGTGTAGTAGCTGTGCGGGACGGTGAGGAAGTTGACGCCCTGGGCCTGGAGGGCGGAGACGGTGGCGAGTATGTCGTGCGTGGCGAGGGCGAGATGCTGGACGCCGGGGCCATCGTAGAAGTCGAGGTACTCTTCGATCTGGGATTTGCGGCGGCCTTCTGCGGGCTCGTTGATGGGGAACTTTACGTAGCCGGTGGAGTTGGCCATGACCTTGGACATGAGCGCGGAATATTCGGTGGAGATATCGTTGTCGTCGAAGTGCTGGTAGAGCTGGAAGCCCATGACGTTGGAGTAGAAGTCGACCCACTCGTTCATGGAGTTCCAGCCGACGTTGCCGACGATGTGATCGATATGGAGGAGGCCTACGGGGCGGGCGATGGTGTCGTCGGGGGTGGCGCGGTAGCCGGGGAAGAAAGGGCCGTTGTAGTTTTTGCGTTCGACGAAGGTGTGGAGCGTGTCGCCGTAGGCTGCGATGCTGGAGATGACGACAGAGCCGTGTTCGTCGGAGAGGGTGGTGGGTTCCTGGACGGAGCGGGCGCCGCGTGCGGTGGTCTCGCGCCAGGCGCTGGCGGCGTCGTCGACCCAGAGGGCGATGGCGTGGACGCCGTCCCCGTGTTTGGCTACGTGGCGGGCGATGTCGGAGTCGGAGCGGAGGGCGGTGGTGAGGACGAAGCGGATCTTGCCCTGCTGCAGGACGTAGGAGGCGCGGTCGCGGCGGCCGGTTTCGGGGCCGGCGTAGGCGACGAGCTTCATGCCGAAGGCGGTGCGGTAGAAGTAGGCGGCCTGGCGAGCGTTGCCGACGTAGAACTCGACGTGATCGGTGCCGTTGAGGGGGAGGAAGTCGGTGACGGTTGCAGGGGCCTGTTGGGCGAGGGTGGCCATGGTGGGTTCTCCTTTGGCGCGGTTGGGGCGGCGTGCGTTCGTCCGCGGGGTTCACTCGAAAGGATGAAGGTTTGGTTGGAGGGCTGTCAACCTGCGGCTGGGGTTTGCTGATTTAGGCGTGGAGCCATTCGAGATGGCGAGGCTTCCACTGAAGATTATGTTTGGCCTTGGCGTTCGATGCGCCACTGAGCTTCGTTGCATAGTAGACGGCATCTTCCCCTGCTGCCGCCGTCACTTCTTCGACGGTCTTGTGCGGGGGCGTTGGGGCGCAGAGAAACTTTGCGAACGCAGGCAGCCAGACGCTTTGGGGCGATGGGTCGTCGTCGACGAGGTTGTAGACGCCGGGGGCGGCGGTGAGCGCGAGGACGGTGGCACTGGCTGCGTCGTGGATGTGGACGAAGGAGGATACGCCCTCGCCGTTGCCTACGACGGGAATCTGCTGGCGCATGACGGCGTTGGCTGCGGACGCGCCAGGGTAGTACCAGGTTCCCGGGCCGTAGAAGAAGCCGTAGCGGAGGGACATGCCTTCGATGACAGCGGAGTTGAAGAGGCGGGTTTCCAGTTCCGTGTAGGTGCGGGCGGAGGCGGCGACGCTGGGGCTGGCGTTGACGTCGAGCGCAGAGGATTCGTCGGCCAGGGTGCCGGGTGCGGACTTGAGAAAGAAGCCGCTTGATTGCTGGAGGTAACGCCGAACTCCGTTCGCGATGGCTGCGCGAAGGAGATTGGCACCTCCTTCGACTCTGAGCTTGCGGTCGCCTGCCGCGTAGTTCGGCATGTCGCTCTGCTCTTTGGGCAGCGAGGTGAGTTCATCGATGACAGCGTCTGGCTTGAAGCGGCGCAGCGCGGCGTCGACGGCTGCAGGGTCGAAGACATCGACGAGGGCGGCTTCGGCTCCATGACGCTGGAGGGTGGCGACACCTGCTTCGCTGTTGGTCATTCCGACTACGGAGTGTCCCTGCTGCAGGAGATCCGCAATCAATGGCTGACCGATGGCGCCGGTTGCTCCAGCTACAAATACGCGCATGATCTGTCCCTTTCGAGTGCATCCATCGTTCGGTCGTATGGTGCGCCGGATTGTGGACGCGGTGGGCCCTGGGTCTGCCCCATCGCGAAGCATACCCTGACGCCTATTGGACGCGCTATTGGGTGACGAAGATCAGGCCGTATGGATTATTCATGCCGATGGGCGGCAGGACGCAGCTTCATTCGGTGTCTCCCAGGTCGCTACGCAGAGGCTAGGCGGGTTTTGTGACGGGACGGTGAACCTCGCGTAAATGTGCGTGTCGTGCGGGCTGATCACTCGTTTCTAGAGGCGGGGGCCTGCATAGTTTGGCGTGTGAACGTCGGCGGCAGGGTGAAGCGATTTCGAAGGATGTATCTTCGGTGGGAGGGATTTTCAAGCGATGACGCGGCGTGTGATGGGGCTGTGATGGAGCTTGTGACGGATCGAGGGAGAAAGGCATGAAGGCTAGCGATGCTCAGTGGAGCAGGCGAACGTTTCTCGGCCGTGCGGCCGGGGCTGTGGGTGCGGTTTCGCTGGGGTCGCGGCGTGGCGAGGCGCTGGGGTGGAGCGCTGCGGGCGAGCCGCGGCCCGAGCCTTTGCGGGGACGGTACGTGACGCATGTATCGGTGGTGCGGGTAAACCAGATTGAGGTGACGAGGACGCGGTCGATTGGGCAAGACGAGTCGCCTGACAACGCGCCTGTACACATCCGCGCGCGGCGGGAGGCGTTTGCGCGCGGCTGTCCGGATGGGCGGATGACGTGGGCGATCAGCTGGCTGGCGCTGCACGACTCGCGCAAGGAGTACCAGGAGGCGCGGCGTCTGCTGGCCTCCTACCATGACCGCTACGGCGACGAGATTACGTTCATCCCGGGTGGATACTTTGCGCCGATGTACAACACGCGGGAGGAGATCCAGGCGACGATTCATAAGGCGCTACAGATGGTGTCGGAGATGGTGGGCGGGGGATATCGTCCGCAGTCGCTGATTGCCGGATTCATGGATGCGGAGAACCAGCGGCTGCTGGCGCGGGAGGAGGGTATCCATGTGTGCCAGGGACAGATCTGGAGCCAGCATGGGATCGACAACGGCGATGGGGATGGAGGGATCTGCTACCCGTACTATCCGAGCCGCGAGCATTATCTGAAGCCGGCGCAGGGTGCGGCAGATTTTATCGACTGCGTGTGCCTGGACGGGTGGACGTGCGATTTTCTGGCGGCGCGGCGCGAGGGGTTTCGGGGTGGCTTCAATAGCAGGATGGGTGTGGGACCGATTGAGACGGTCGCCGATCTTGGGCAGGCAGTTGGGCGCAAGGAGATGCTGGATACGACCGCGATCCATTTCGATGGCGGGCATGCGCTGAATGGGTTTGGATGGGTGACGGCGATCTGGGAGGTATCGATTGGCCACGACGAGGACCTGACGTGGTGGCTGCAGTCGATCAAAGAGCGCTGGCCTGATACGCGGGTGATTTCGGAGGGTGAGTTTGGGATGGAATGGCGGCGACATACTCCCAATAACCGGTTGCTGAACTACCGCTTTGATGAGCGAGGGACGGGAGCGCCGGGGTCGGAGAAGGAGCTGGAGCTGCGCTGGTACATGAACCGGGAGTTCAGGCTGGCGCTGCTGCGCAACTGGGAGACGGACACGCCGTACAAGGCGATCGACTTTACGCGGTATGATCTGCCGGCGCGGGAGCCGCAAAGATTGCAGCGGGAGTGGAGCCTGATGAACGTACTGAACCAGAAGGGGCTGCGACCGCAGGACAAGCCGGTGCGGCTGGGAGAGCTGTCTGAGGAGGAGCGGCGAATGATCTTCGCGCGGTATCCCGAGCTGAAGGTGTGTGCTTAGGTCGAGTGTGAACCGGCAGGAGGACTTCAGAGGGCGGGTTGGATGGTGCCGCGGCATTCGCCTAGCGAGAGGAGCGGAAGGCCTTCGCGGCTGGCTCGGGCGCGAAGGATGATCTCGTCGCCGTCGGCCAGGAATTCTCGGAGTTCGTTGTTGGGGAGTTGGAGCGGGAGGGTGCCGCGTTTGGTGATCTCGAGCAGACAGCCTTCGGAGCCGGGGTTGGGGCCGGAGACTGTGCCGCTGGCCAGGATGTCTCCGGGCTGGAGGTTGCAGCCGTTGCTGGTGTGGTGCGTGATCATCTGCGCGAAGGACCAGTAGAGGTCGCGTAGGTTGCTGGTGCTGATGGGGGTGGGCGGGAGGTCGTGCTCACGCATGTGGGAGGTGGAGAGAAGGACTTCGAGCGTGATGTCGAAGGTGGTTGAGGCGGTGGGTTCGGTGAGGTATGGAAGGGGTGCTGGGTTGGTGGCGGGGCGCGGGGCTAGCGGGGTGCGGTAGGGTTCGAGGGCTGCAATAGGGACGACCCAGGGGGAGAGGCTGGTGGCGAAGCTTTTGCCGAGGAAGGGGCCGAGGGGTTGGTACTCCCAGGACTGGATGTCGCGGGCGGACCAGTCGTTGAGGAGGGAGAGGCCGAAGAGGTGGGCGGGCGCGTCGGTGATGGGGATGCGCGTGCCGAGGGGGTTGCCGGTGCCGATGTACGCGGCGACTTCTAGCTCGTAATCGAGCTGGTTGGTGGGTTGGTAGACGGGCGTAGGGTCGGAAAGTTTGAGCTGGCCGTGGGGGCGGCGGATGGGGGTGCCGCTGATGACGAGGGAGGAGGCTCGGCCGTGGTAGCCGATGGGGAGCCAGGGGTAGTTGGGGAGCAGCGGGGCGTCGGGGCGAAAGAGCCTGCCGACGTTGGTGGCGTGGTGGAGGGAGGCGTAGAAGTCGGTGTAGTTGGCGGTGGCTATGGGTTTGTGGAAGGTGGCCTTCGCCATGGGGAGCATGAGGGAGGCTACGAGGCGCTGCTGGTCGGTGTTGCGCGGGGAGACAGTCTGCAGGAGGTCGGTGAGGCGGTTGCGGAGGGCGGACCAGGCGGCGGGGCCGAGGCGCATGAGGGCGTTGAGCGTGGGGGTTGTGCAGGCTTGCTGGAGGTCGGCTGGGAGGGTTGAGAGGAGGTTGTGGGATTGGAGCTGGTGGAGGTCGAGGATGAAGGCGCCGATGCCTACGCCGAGGTGGGGCGTGGCGTCGGGCAGGTACGTGAAGGCGCAGTATGGGAGCGACTGCAGGGGGAAGCCGCTGTCGGGGTCGTTGGCGGTGCCTACCCAGGTGGTGGGGATGGAATTTGGCAACTGGTCCATGGGTTGAGTCTATTGCTTGAGCCCTGCGCGGACGGCGGGAGTTAAGGTTCCTACCGGGTGTGGAAATTCGCTCCCACTCATGTCGCATGAAGCCGCGCCATGAATGGGGCACCCGGCGGATCGTAGGAAGAAGGGGTCGAGGGTATTGGTACCTCGAGCCTCTTCGGGGTCCTTCGACTGCGCAATCCGCAAAGTCGCGAATTGCTGCGCTCAGGATGACAGTGTTTACGTATGGCAAAAGGGATGTTCTGCGATGTGTTGATTACCTTACCGCCTGGGAACTGTGAAGTTGCGTTTGAGGCCTTGCCAGCATTCGTAGTATTCGTGCTGGAGGATTTTGGACTCGAGGGCGTAGCGGGTAGGGCGGACGGCCATGCGGGTTTCGAACATAAAGGCTAGTGTGTCCTTGATGTGGTGGGGCTTGAGGTCTGCGGCGGAGGCGCGGTCGAAGGTTTCGGCGTCGGGGCCGTGGCCGGACATGCAGTTGTGGAGGCTGGCGCCGCCGGGGAGGAAGCCTTCGGCCTTGGCGTCGTACTCGCCGTAGATGAGGCCCATGAACTCGTTCATCATGTTGCGGTGGAACCAGGGTGGGCGGAAGGTGTGCTCGGCTACCAGCCAGCGCGGAGGGAAGATGGCGAAGTCGCAGTTGGCGGTGCCGTGGATGGGTGAGGGCGCCGTGAGGACGGTGAAGATGGAGGGGTCTGGGTGGTCGAAGCTCACCGTGTTGATGGTGTTGAAACGGGCCATGTCGTAGGTGTAGGGCGCGTAGTTGCCGTGCCAGGCTACGACGTCGAGGGGAGAGTGGTTGTAGTGGGAAGTCCAGAGCTTTCCGAGAAACTTGGAGACGACTTCAAAGTCGCCGTCGATGTCTTCGTAGGCGGCTACGGGGTAGAGGAAGTCGCGGGGGTTGGCGAGGCCGTTGGCGCCGATGGGGCCGAGGTCGGGAAGGCGGAAGGGCTGGCCGTAGTTCTCGCAGATGTAGCCGCGAGCCTTGTCGTCGAGAAGCTCGACGCGGAATTTAATGCCGCGGGGGATGACGGCGAGGTGGCCGGGGGGGACTTCGAGGATGCCGCACTCGGTGACGAGGCGGAGAGTTCCCTGCTGTGGGAGGATGAGGAGTTCGCCGTCGGCGTTGTAGAAGACGCGGTCGGTCATTGAGGCGTTGGCGGCGTAGAGGTGGATGCCGCAGCCGTCGTGGGTGGCGGGGTCGCCGTTGCCGCCGAGGGAGACTAGGCCTTCGACGAAGTCGGTGGGGGTGGTTGGGAACGGGAGCGGGTCCCAGCGCATTTGGTTGGGCGGAGTGGGCTCTTCGTCGAAGGGACCGCTGCGGAGAAGGGTGGCTTCCGGGAAGGGCTGGTAGGGTTCGTGGACTACGGAGGGGCGGATGCGGTACATCCAGGAGCGGCGGTTGAGTCCGCGCGGGGCGGCGAAGGCGGAGCCGCTTACCTGCTCGGTGTAGAGGCCGAGGGGATGCTTCTGCGGAGAGTTCTGGCCGACGGGGAGCGCGCCGGGATGGGCCTCGGTGGCAAACTCGTTTCCAAAACCTGACTGGTACTTGAGGGGAGAGGGGTGCGACATGCAATAGCTCCTGGGTGCTTCGGAATCTGGCACCGGAAGTATCGCATGGACGGATGAGGTTTGGCGCTTGGCGGTCGGGTGAGGACGTGGAGCGCTCGGCGACTGTACGGTTGAGACTCACATCTTCTACTATCAGCGATTGCCGCTGGAGCGTTCTTTCAGGATGCGCAGGTATGGTTGAGCCGGGCCCCATCTTCGAGCACTTGCACAGCGAGTTTTTCGCTGCGTTGGAGGCTTGTCGCGGTGAGCCGGACCGCAAGGCCGTGCATGCGCTTCGCGCTACGATACGACGGCTGGAAGCGCTGCTGACCGTTGCAAAACAACGGCGACGCGGTGATGGGGCGTTCGGACGGAAGGTCGACAAGGCGCTCAAAGCGCTGAAGCCTGTCCGGGCTGCGGCTGGGCCTGTGCGCGACGGGGATGTTCAGCTTGGGTTGTTGAAGGAATTATTGGAGCGCAAGGGCGCAGGCCTGCCCGCCGCTGAACGCAATGTTGTCAGTAAGGAAGAGCGAAAACTTCAGGCAAAGCTCGAGAAGCGCCGTGAGGATGCTGCTATGGAGCTGGCAGCCGTCATCTCAAGGCTGGAGGACAAGGAGATCAGGCGTATAAGCCCCTTACGCTCCGATGTATCTGGATTGAAGTGGAACTCATTGTTGAAAGATGCGCGCGCTGTGGAGCGGAGGAGCGCCAGGGGTCTGGAGCTCGCCGATCGCGAGAGTTTGCATGAGTATCGGAAGGGCTCGAAGGGCGCTCGTTATCTTGCTGAGATGGAAACGGATTCAGTGCCTGCGGTGCAGTTCGCGAAGCAGGTGAAAGAGGTGCTGGACGCGATTGGCGCGTGGCATGACTGGATGCTGCTTACGCGGCTGGCGAAGGAGACTTTGGGGAAGTCTTCGGAGCTCGCAAGGATTGTGAGGAGGGAGAGGGAGTTAGCGTTGAGGCGGGCGGTCCGAGCGGTGGAGCGATTGCATCGGCGGGCGTGAGAGGTGGCCGGAAGGATGCAGATCTGCGATAGATTTCAAGAGTTCGGAGCGGGGGCATCGGTCCTGGCAACGTCATTTAGGAGTGAAGTACCCACATGAGAGCGGCGCCTTCAACGAGCAGGCAGGTCTGAACCCAGTTTGGATAGGTGGGGAGAACGCTGCGGAGTGAGCTCTGGGGGAAGCAGAGTCGCAACACCCCAGAGATCGTCAAGCCGGTGAAGAGGACCCAGTAGTACCACCCACCCCACCAGACGCAGGGGATGGAGAGTTCAAGTAATAGCGCTCCGAAGAGTCGGATGCCATTGGCTCTACTGATCCAGCGCTCCGTCAAGTTTGGCGCGGCGATATGCCAGATACCAGACAAGATGAGCACGAGAACCACGGTCGAGAGATATATGGTCTTGAACATGTTAGCCAGCGTAAGCGAAATTTTTGTTGCTCAGTTGTCCGTTAACACCGTTGCTAATAGCGTGAGCAGGACACCCAGGAAAGGTTGCGCGAAGAGTAACGGTCGCGCAGAAGTGCAAGAATTCAAGCGATTTGGTGCTCCAGGAGAAGATCAAGCAAGATTCAGGCAGTATTCAACTTGAGGCCAAGGTTACCAAAGAGTATGACTTGTGGCGGCTTCTGTGTTACCTACGTTACGCGAAATATCGGAACTTTGGAACTTATATTTGCAAAGTTTTGCAATTATTTTCGCGCGCACGCCCGTTTCGGGAGAACTCCCGAAGAAGACCGGAGATTACCGGAAATCACCGATATGAGTTACTGATAGGGATTACTGGTTGACGCCGCTGGCGAGGAAACCCCCGTCGACCACGAGGATTTCTCCGGTGACGAAGGTGCTGGCGTCGGAGGCGAGGTAGATGGCTGCGCCTACGAGTTCTTCGGTTTTACCGAAGCGATTCATGGGCGTGCGCATGCGAAGTTCTTTGCCGCGCTCGCTCTCATCGAGGAGCTTCTGATTGAGGGCAGTGCGGAAGACGCCGGGGGCGATGGCGTTGACAGTTACACCCTGAGCGCTCCACTCGACTGCGAGAGAACGCGTGAGGGCTCCGACGGCAGCCTTTGAGCAGGCGTAGGCAGTGACCTCTTTGAGGCTGACGAAGGTGTTGAGGGAGGCGATGTTGATGATGCGGCCATAGCCGCGGTCGAGCATGGGGCGGCCAAAGATCTGGCAGGCGCGGAGAGTTCCGGTGACGTTGGTGTCCATGATGGACTGCCACTCGTCTTCGGGGAAGTCGAGGGTGGGAGCGCGTTTGATCTTGCCGGCGGAGTTGATGAGGATGTCGACTTTACCGAAGGCCTCGAGGGTGGCTGCGCAGAGGGTTTCGAGGCTGGCGCGGTCGGCAACGTCGGAGGTGTGGCGGAGCGTGCGGACGCCGATGGCTTCGATGGCGGCAGCGGCCTGATCGACCTGGTCGGCGCGACGGCTGGTTGCAACGACGTCGGAACCTGCTTCTGCGAGGCCGAGCGCTATGGCGAGACCGATGCCCGAAGTGCCTCCGACGACTACCGCGGTCTTCCCTGCCAGATCAAATAACTTCGACGCCATGGTCTCTCTCTCCTATTTCTGCTCTAGATGTTTCATGATTTCATCGACCACCACTTTGGGTGCGCGATCGTTGGTGATGCGGAGCGCGTCGGCGGGCGGCTCCAGGGTTGCGAATTGGCTGTCGAGAAGATCTGGATTCATGTAGTGGTTCTTGCGCTCGGCAAGGCGTTCGGCAATCAGCTGCTTTGAGCCGTCGAGCCAGACGAAGGTGCAGGCGTTGGATGGAAGGCCGTGGGCGAGGGTCATGCGGTAGGACTCCTTCAGCGCGGAGCACGCGAGAACGCCGCCGTTGCCGGCTTGGAACCATTGCAGCAAGAGGGCGTTGAGGGTCTCGAGCCAGGGCTGGCGGTCTGCGTCGGTGAGCGGATGGCCTGCAGCCATCTTCGCTTTGTTGGCGGCGGAGTGATAGCTGTCCGCGTCGGCGAAGGAGGTGTGCAGGCGCTCGGCAAGCAGGGTTCCGATGGTTGTTTTTCCTGAACCAGTGACACCCATTAGTACAACGATCATGGTTGGCTTTCTATAACGACGGGCCGGGTGTGCCGGACGATGAGGTTGGTCGAGACGATCATTCTTTCTTCTACAGCGGCGCCCTTTAGTATAAGCGTATGAGCTCTTCTTCGACCGAGGCGGCGGCGCGGTACAGTCAACAGACGTTGCTGATCGACGCGGACGACACGTTGTGGGAAAACAACATTTATTTTGAGCGCGCGATTGTGTCGTTCATCTCGTTTCTCGACCACAAGGTGCATACGGTGGAGCAGGTGCGGGAGCATCTGAATGCGTGCGAACGCGCGACGATTGCCACGCATGGGTATGGACTGCAGAGCTTTCGGCGATCGCTGATTGATTGCTTTGAACAGCTCACCGAGGCACCGATTACGCCGGAGCGGCATGCGAAGATTATTTCGTTTACGAATGCCATTGCGTCGAAGGAGATCGAGCTGCTTCCGGGCGTGGAAGAGACGCTGGGTGTGCTTTCGCAACGCCACCGTTTGATCATGGTGACGAAGGGCAATCCAGAGGAGCAGACGGATAAGCTGGAGCGGTCGGGTGTGCGGCCTTTTTTCAGCGCGATCGAGGTGCTTGCAGAGAAGAACCCTCCTGCCTATCGCGAGGTGGTTGCTGCGCATGGGTGTGATCCGGCGTCGACGTGGATGATTGGGAATTCGCCGAAGTCGGATATTAATCCGGCGCTGGCGATCGGGCTGAACGCGGTGTTCATTCCGCACGATTTCACATGGGTTCTGGAGCACGAAGTGGTGGACGCACCGGCGGGTGGCGTGCAACTGATGGAGCTGGGTAGCTTCCGGGAGTTGATCCGCTATTTCTAGGACTCGGCCTGATCCTTCTAGGGCTCGGCTTTGTAGATTCCCATTTGCACCTGGCCGCCTTCGACGAGGCGCGCGCGAAACATGCCGGGGGTGTTGAAGCCCCAAGCGATCTGGCCGTCGGGGGTCATGGCGATGACGCCGCCGTCGCCTTTCATGGCGGTGAGTTGGTGATCGATCATTTCGTTGACGGCATCCTGCAGGCGCATGTTTTTGTATTGGACGAGCGCACAGATGCTGCGTGCCATGGTCAGGCGAATGAAGTATTCGCCGGTGCCGGTGGCGGAGACGCCGCAGGATTGGTTGGAGGCGTAGGTGCCGGCGCCGATGATGGGCGAGTCGCCGATGCGGCCGAAGCGTTTGCCGGTGAGGCCTCCGGTGGTGGTGCCTGCGGCGATGTTGCCCGCGCGATCGCGGACGACGATGCCGGTGGTTCCCCACTTGTGCGCGTCGGGCGTTTCAAGCTGCGCGATGGGCTTGGTGGGCGCTGGTGGCGCGCCTGCGGGGCGGGGCGGGATGGGGAGGCCTTGCTCCTTGAGGTAGCGGATGAGGCCTTGCCAGCGCTGCTCGGTGAAGAAGTATGAGGGGTCGACCTGCGGGAGGCCGACGCTGGCGGCGAACTGGTCGGCACCGGCGCCGCTGAGCATTACGAACTGAGATCTCTCCATCACGGCTTTGGCGAGGGAGATGGGATTCTTGGTTCGCGTAACACCGGCGACGGCTCCGGCACGCATGGTCTTGCCGTCCATGATGGCGGCGTCGAGCTCGTTCTTGCCGTCGGCGGTGAAGACGGCGCCTTTGCCGGCGTTGAAGAGCGGGTCGTCTTCGAGGACATTGAGGCCGGCCTCGACTGCGTCTATCGCGGAGCCGTTGGCGTCGAGCACCTTCGCGGCGGCGTGGATGGCGCGGTCAAGGCCGGCACGATAGGCGGCGTCGCGCTCGGGCGTCATGGAGGAGCGCTCGATGACGCCGGCTCCGCCGTGCATGACGATGGCCCACTTGCCGGCGGGCGCCTGGGTGACGAGTGGGGCCGGTTGCTGCGCGGCGGCGAAGGGCACGGCGCAGAGGCAGAGTGTGAGCAAGATCTGGTTCCGCAATATCTGGTTCCGCATGGTTCCTCGTGCGAACGAGTCTAGCGCAAGATGGACGTGGAATTCGTTGGGACGGGCAGTCTTCGGTTGATTTCGCACGTCTAAGGCAGAGAGCCAGCAGGAAACGCACGTGTATTTTCGATAGTAGGGCTCATGGAGGCTGGATGTCAGAGTACGAAAGCGATCTGTCCCAACTTGTGTACGAACTGAACCGATCGCTGCCGGCTGCCAAGAGCGAAGCGAGCGACAAGGGGGATTTTGGCGTTGAAAAGAAGAGCGCGCTCGATCCCCTGCTGGCACAGGCGGCGGAACGGAATGCTTCGGACATCATCCTGGTGGTTGGATCGGGGGTTACGCTTCGCGTGAATGGCGTTCTGACGCCCGCGACGGGAAAGGCCCTGGCTGCTGAAGATGTTCGCAGGCTGCTGTTGCCGCTGCTGACGAGTGAGCAGACCAAGGAGCTTGAGGCGCGGCGCGTGGTGGACTTCTCATTTATGCGCGCGGGACTGGGCAGATTCCGCGCCAACATCCATTATCAGCGGGGCACGCTTGCGGCGAGCATTCGGCTGCTGCCGAACCAGATGCCGACGTTGGAGTCTCTGCACTTGCCAGCGATTCTGGGGCAGTTGATCGAGCGGCGACAGGGCTTGATTCTGCTGACCGGGCCGACGGGATGTGGGAAGACATCCACCATGGCGGCGTTGATTCACCTGATCAACGCCAAGAGGCGCGAACACATTATTACGATTGAGGACCCGGTGGAGTACCAGCATCCGAATCGGAATTCGATCGTGGAGCAGATCGAGGTCGGGTATGACACGCCGGGATTCTCGAATGCGGTGCGCGCCGTGCTGCGGCAGAATCCGGATGTGATTTTGATTGGCGAGATGCGCGACACCGAGACGATGGCTGCGGCGCTGACGGCTGCTGAGACGGGACACCTGGTGCTGTCTTCGCTGCACACCAACGACGCGGCGCAGACGATGTCGCGGCTGCTGGACAGCTTCCCTGCGAGCAACCAGAACCAGATTCGGCAGCAGTTGTCGCTGGCACTGCTGGCGGTGGTTGCGCAGCAACTGGTGCCGTCGATTGACCAGGCGGGGCGGTATCCTGCGCTGGAGATTATGGTGGCTACGACGGCCATACGGAATTTGGTTCGGACGGCGCAGGACCATCAGATCCGGTCACAGATTTCGACGGGAAGCGCGGACGGAATGATCACCATGGATCAGTCGCTGGCTGAGCTGGTTCGGTTGCGCAGGATCTCGCGGGAGACGGCGCTGGCGCATTGCTATCATCCGGATGAATTGAGGTCGTTGCTGAATCGAACGGCTTGAGACAGGACTTCGGCGGCGCGGCGTTGAATGATATACTCGATCTCGGAAACAAGGTCGCCCTTGGTACGCGTTTTGGTGCCAGGCTCCATGCGGAGGTGGCGAAATTGGCAGACGCACTAGCTTGAGGTGCTAGCGCCGCAAGGCATAGGGGTTCAAGTCCCCTCCTCCGCACCAAATTTTGGAATAGGAAAAGGCCGACCCAAGCGGGTCGGCCTTTTCGTGGCTCATTTTTTGGTTTGAGTTGTCTCGAAACTCCGGAACGTTTTACTTGAAGGAAGACACAGCCGAAGCCTCGTCATCCTTGACGTCAAAGACCGTCACGAGCTTCGTGATGACGAGCAGGTCGCGGACCTTGCTGGTCAGGTTGAGCAGCTTCAGCTCGCCGCCGGCGTTCTTTACGGACGTGTACGAGCTAACCAGCTCTCCCAGCCCGGAGCTGTCGATGTAGTTCACCTCGGCGAGGTTCAACACAATCTTTTTCTTGCCGTCAGTCAGGAGCTTGTGCACTTCCTCGCGCAACGTTGGGCTGCCATCGCCCATGGTGATCTTCCCACTCAAATCCACAAAGGTTACGCCGCCTGCTTCGCGGGTCTTAAATGTCATGCTCATGCTGAAAGCTCCTTCTTGGCTCGGTATTTGATCATCTCAATCTCCGTGCCGGGGTTCAACTGGTGAAAGTGTACCTCATCCATGATGGCCTTCATCAGGAATATCCCGCGTCCCGAACTGCGCAGAATATTCTCCGGCGCCAAGGGATCGGGCACGCTGTCTGGATCAAGCCCCGGCCCCTCATCCGCAATCTTAAACTTCAGCGCGTCGTCGCTCAGCTCGTAGCTCCACTGCACCTGCTTGGCTGGATCCTTTTTGTTGCCATGCAGGATTGCATTGATCACAGCCTCGCGCACCACCATCGCAATCTGGCTTGCGGTGTCGTCGTCGAAGCCAGCTTCGCGCGCCAGCCGTTCAGCTTTCGACTCCACAGGATCCACGCTTGAGAGCTCTGACTCCAGCGTCATGCTGCCACGATTTGTCGTTGAATCGGTCAAGCCCGCCCGTCCTCCTGTGGAGTGTACCCTTTCCGATTCCAAGTACAAAGTAAGGCGGGGCGAATATTTGTCGGTTTCTGCGCGATGCCTACTGGCCGGAAGGTCGCAGCATGAGCTAGGATCACTGACATGCCGGACAACATAGCGATGGATGACCGGGATGAAGCGCTTTTTGCGCAGCAGCAGGTAGCGCGCCTGCAGGCTCTGCTGGAGGCGAGCCGGCTGATCCATTCGACGATCGTTCTGGACGAGGTGTTGAACACGGTGCTTAAGATCGTCGTCCGGGAGTTGGAGTTGGAGGGGGCGTTCTTCCGGCACTTCCTTAATAGCTATGGCGATGTTCCACAAACGTTCTCCGTGCCGGACAGTGACGCCGTGGGCAACGCGCTGGTAGAGCGTACTGGCGACGAAACCATGTGGACGCGTTTTCCGCTGCACGATAAGGCCGGGGCAACGTTCACGGAACTGATTGTTATTCGCCCGGAAGGTCGGACGCTGACGCTGGACGAACTCGACTTCATTGAGAGCCTGGCGATCCAGGCTTCTGTTGCGATCGAGAACGCGCGTTTCCACGAGCGTACGGTGCAATGGCAGCGGGTGGAAAGCGACCTGGCCTCGGCGCGCCAGGTGCAGCGCAGTCTGCTGCCGCAGGAGATGCCCAACATTCCGGGCTATTGCATGGCGATCAAGTCGGTGACCTGCTATGAGGTGGGGGGCGACTACCTGGACATTGTGCCGATGGCCAATGGCAAGACCACGATCGTGGTGGCCGATGTGGCCGGCAAGGGATTGGCTTCGGCGCTGGTCGGTACGAGCTTCCGTTCGGCATTTCGCGCGATGGTCAACTCGGGAATTCCCCTGCTCGAGATTGCGACGCGCATGAACCTCCTGCACTTCAACGAGGGGGAGCAGTCGAGGCGGCGCTATGTCACGGCATTCTTTCTGCAACTGGATCCGGCTACGGACAGTATGGAGATTGTGAATGCGGGACACAATCCAGCGTTCCTGATGTCGTTGGGCGGAGCCGGAAGCGAACCTGTGTTGATCAAGAAGATTGGAGCGTCGGGAACGCCGGTGGGCTTGCTGCCTTTCAGCACCTACGAGGTCGAGACGATCTCCTTACCTTTAGGGGCTAGATTGCTGCTTTACACGGACGGGATGACCGAGGTATTTCGCAGCGATGTGAAGGGCGGGATGGACGATGAGTTCGGCGAGGATCGGCTGCTGCAGACGTTTCTGGAGTGCCCGCCGTGCAGTCCGGAACAGATCCTTGAGACAGTGTGGGCGACGGTGGACGAATTTGGGAACCAGGAGCAGTCGGACGATATGACCGCGATGGTGTTGATGAGAGAAGCCGTGAGCGAGGATGCCATTGAGCGATAAACCGAACCGTCGTAAAGGCGATAAATTTCCGAGCAGTATCGAGCTGCGGCTACCGTCGCGTCTGGGCTACGAAAAGGTTGCGATGAACACCGCGGCCAGCGTGGCGCGGTTGATGGGGTTTAGCGAAGAGCGCGTCGACGACCTCAAGACAGCTGTGGCCGAGGCTTGCATTAATGCAATGGAGCACGGCAATAAGCTGGACGAGTCGCTGATTGTTGGTGTGGTTCTTTCGATGGATGCCAACTCGCTTGAGGTCAAGGTGACCGATAACGGCGAAGGCCCGCAGAGCAAGAGTCACGCGCCCGACATTGATAAAAAGATGCTGGGCGAGGAAGATGCGCGCGGCATGGGCATGTTCCTGATCCAAGCGCTGGTGGACGAGGCCGAGTGGGTCAGCTCTCCACCTGAGGGCAGCTATGCCCGGATGGTCATTCATCTGGCCAACCCACAGGCCTAGCGATACCCTACAATGGTTTGGAAATCGGAGAGAGCATGCCGGAACTAGTGACCCGCGTTACCGTCGAAGAAATTCCTGCCGTGAGCGGCGACCCTATCACCGTGATGCGTTTCTCGGGTGACATCACCAGCGCTTCGCAGCCGGCCGTGATGGGCACCTACGAGGGCCTGCCCGATAGCGTTAAGCGCATTCTTCTGGATTTTTCGAAGGTGGAATACCTGAACTCCAGCGGTATCGCACTGGTCATCCAGATGATGATTGCCGCCAGTAAAAAGGGACAGAAGATCAACTCCTTCGGCCTCAGCCCTCACTTCAAGAAAGTCTTCACTATGGTGGGAATCACTAAGTACACCACGCTCCATGAAAATGAAGCCTCTGCCTGCGCAGCATTCAGCTAGATTGGCGGGTTTGAGCTCGTCGGAATTCAGGGCATTCACGGGATCCCCCGGCTTGAGAGTGCGTTGTTGACAGTGGTACACTCAAGGTTGGATTCAGGTGTTTGCGCCGCAACGCGCAGGGTTTGTTTTCGACACCATCCGATTATTTCGCCGCGCTTGCGGCCACAAGGTTAATGCTTCGACCATGTTTATTCTTTTAGTGATTCTGCACGTTATCGTTTGTCTGTTTCTTGTCGGCGTCGTCCTCATTCAGCAAGGAAAGTCGGCTGACCTCGCTGGCGCATTTGGTGGGCAGGGCTCACAGACGGCATTTGGACCTCGCGGTGCGGCGAATTTGCTTACGCGCCTTACAACATGGTCCGCTATCGTATTTATGCTTACCTCGATCGCACTGACGGTTGTCATGTCACGCTCGAGCAACAACAGCTCAGTGTTCTCGAATGTGCCGAGCCAGTCGACGCCTGCGAAGAAGTAGATCTGAGTGTTTGTCGTCTCCGAAGCGCAGGCTTTTCGCCTGCGCTTTCGTATGTTTGGGCCGTTTTCAGCAAGGGGAGTTTCCATGATTCGCGAAACGTTGGCCGTGGGTCTGCTCGGATGCAACTGCTCGATTGTTGGCGACGAGGTCTCACGCGAAGCAATCGTCGTGGACCCCGGGTATGACATTCCTCAGATTCTTGCGTTGCTTGCGAAACATAAGCTGACCGTGAAGAAGATCGTGATTACGCACGCGCATATCGACCATATCGCGAGCGCGCTGCAACTTAAGGAGATCACCGGCGCGCCGATTCTTTACAGCCAGGCCGACCTTCCGCTGGTGGCCATGATGGACATGCAGGCTGGGATGTTCGGGCTGCCTGTGCCGAAGGTTCTTCCGCCAGATCATTCGCCCGCAGATGGCGAAGTTGTCCGAGCTGGTGATATCGCGGGGCAGGTGATGTATACGCCGGGGCACTCGGAAGGCAGTCTTTGTCTTTATGTTCCGGACGAGCATCTTTTGTTGGCTGGCGACACGTTGTTTGCGGGTGGGGTTGGACGCACCGACTTTCCTGGAGGCAATACAGGGAAGCTGCTCGCCAGCATTCATGATCGGCTGCTGACGCTTCCGGATGAGACGCTCGTGGTTCCCGGACACGGTCCGATGACGACGATTGGAGTCGAACGACAGACGAATCCGTTTCTGACGTGAGGAGTGCGGGCGCGGCTCGCTATTCGGTGGGAAGAAGGCGGAGCCCTGCGGTCCAGACTTCGGGCGGGGTTAGAAGGCTGACGACTGCCCTGGCATCGCCGAGACCGTAGAAATCTCCGGGTTGGACAAGGACTCCGCGATCGATTGCGGCTGCAACGAATTCCCTGCCACCGATGGTACGCGGGACGCGAAGGACTGCCGTCCAGCCGCCCTGCAAGGCGAGTCTTTGGATGGAAGTTCCCTGCAGATGCGCGTCGAGCTGCGCCAGATTGCTGCGTACCCGCTCGCGGATCTGGTATTGGATTGCATGGCGCATGCGCAGCCACGCGGGCAGCGACTGCTGCACCGGAGTGTTCATGGAGAGGAACGTGTCGGCGATGATCTCGATTCGTTGGATCGCTTCGTGCACGAGCGCGGAAGGACCGCTGGCTGCGATCCAGGAGGCCTTCATCTGCGGCAGGCCGCAGACTTTGCTGATACCGCTCAGGATGAAGGTGAGGCAGGGGGACTCGCCGGCGGCGAAGCTGGGTTGAGGCGTTCCGATGGCGTAGTCGAGGAAGACCTCGTCGACGATCAGGGCTGCGTTATGCGTGGTGCAGAGGGTTTCGAGCGCGGCGCGCTCTTGCTGCGAGGCGAAGTTTCCGGTGGGGTTGTTGGGATGGACGAGGATGATGGCTTGCGTTCGGGCGGTGATCGCGGCTTCGAGGGCGTGGAGATCGATGGACCAGCCTTGCCCTGAGGCCAGGTCGGCGTTGGGATCGTAGAGCAGCGGATACTGGCGCAGCTGCACGTCATCGAGCTGCGCGATGTAGTCGAAGAGTGGATAGCTGGGGCTGGCAACTAGCACTTCGTCGCCCGGGTTGCAGAGGAGGCGGAAGAGGAAGCTGTAGGCTTCGCTGGTGCTGGTGGTGAGGCAGAGGTGGTCAGGCGGGACGCTGGCCCCAACGTCGCTGTAGTAGCGCGCGACGGCTTCGCGCGCGGTGATCATGCCGAGCGGATCGGGCTCGTAGTGGAGGACATTGGGATTGAGCAGCGGGTCGAGCAGCGCGGCGGCGTTGTAGTTGAATCCGCAGTGCGTCGGGTTCGAGAGGGTGAGGTCGAAGAGGTCCTGGCCTGACGCGCGGCGCTGACGGATTGCGGCTGTCAGCTCGTTCTCGGCAAGGTTCCAGTGGGTGCGTTCGGAGAAGTTCATCGGACCTGCTGAAAGTCTCTCATGTCGCTTGGATCCGAGGCCTCGACCATAGAATGGAAGCATGGCGGATGAGACGAAGATCAAGATCAGCGCGGTGCTGTTTGACTATGGGATGGTGCTGAGCAACGTCCCGGAAGAGGTGCATTGGCGGCAACTCGAGAAGGTTCTGGACGCGGAACAGGACGCGTTTCAGGCTGCGTACTGGAAGTATCGCGATGCTTATGATCGTGGTGCGCTGAGCGCGCAGATGTACTGGGAGAGCGTGGCTCGCGACCTTGATAAGTCCATCGATGCGAGCACGCTTCGCGGGTTGGTTGATGCGGATACCAACGTCTGGACGCAGCCGAATGTGGAGATGATGGAGTGGGCAGCGCGCTTGAATCGCGCTGGAATCAAGACTGGAATTCTTTCCAATATTGGCGATGCGATGGAGGTTGGAGTGCTTGGACGCTTCCCTGCTCTCAGTGAGTTTGCGCATCATACGTTTTCGCACCGGCTTGGAATTGCGAAGCCAGATGCGGCGATTTATGGGCATGCGGTGGAGGGGCTGGGGGTGGCGGCAGGGGAGATTTTGTTTGTCGATGACCGCGAGGAAAACATCCTGGCTGCGCGTGCTGCTGGGATGGTGGCAGTGCAATATTCCGGGCACGCGAAGTTCGTCGAGGAGATGCGGCGCTTGGGTCTGGGTTGGCTACTGGACGTTTAGGGGTTGGAGGTTGATGGGGACGCGCTCTACGATCTCGATGCCGAAGCCTTGCAGGGCTGGGACGTGCTTGGGGTGGTTGGTAAGCAGGCGGATCTTGCGGATGCCGAGGTCGGAGATGATCTGGCCGCCGAGGCCCACCTGGCGGAGGATGCGTTGGTCGGGAGCACCGAGGGGTTCGGGCTCGGCGCCGCGGATGGTGCGGTGGATGCAGAGCTTTGCGGGGTGCGCGGTGCGGTCGATGGTGAAGCCGCGCTGGGTGTGGTGCAGATAGATGAGGGCTCCAACGCCGGCGCGGGCGATCTCGCGCAGGCTGGCGTCGACAGTCGCGCGGCAGTCGCAGGCGGTGCTGCCGAAGACGTTGCCGGCGAGGCAATGCGTGTGGACGCGAACCAGGATGGGCGCGTCGGAGCGCGCGGCCTGGGCGATGTCGCCGAAGGTCAGGGCAACGTGGGACTCTTCGCCGGCGCCGAGGTCGGCAGTCTGGATGTCGCTCTCGTAGGAGAGCATGCGGAACTCGCCGTACTCGGTGGGTAAAACGCCCTCGGCTACGCGGTGGATGTAGCGCTCGTTGGCCATGCGGTAGCGGATGAGGTCGGCTACGGTGACCATCTTGAGGTTGTGGAGCTTGCAGAACTCGGTGAGGTCGGGAACGCGGGCCATGGAGCCGTCTTCGTTCATGATCTCGCAGATGACGCCGGCGGGGATGAGGCCGGCCATGCGGGCGAGGTCGACGGAGGCTTCGGTCTGGCCGGCGCGGACGAGGACTCCGCCTTTGCGGGCGCGGAGGGGAAAGACGTGGCCGGGGCGGGCGAGGTCGTGAGGGCTGGAGTTGGGGCTGATCGCGACCTGGATGGTGTGGGCGCGGTCGGCGGCTGAGATGCCGGTGGTGACGCCTTCGCGGGCTTCGATGGTCTCGGTGAAGGCGGTGCCGAAGCGCGAGGTGTTGTCCTGGGTCATGGGACCGAGGCGCATGTAGTCGGCACGCTCTTCGGTGAGGGTGAGGCAGATGAGTCCGCGGCCGAAGCGGGCCATGAAGTTGATGGCTTCGGGGGTGCAGAACTCGGCGGCGATGGTGAGGTCGCCTTCGTTCTCGCGGTCTTCGTCATCGACGATGACGATCATGCGACCGGCTTTGAGGTCTTCGAGTGCTTCGGGTATGTCGATGAATCCAGCGGCGCGGTCAGTCATAGGCTATCCGGGTACCCCCTCCCCCCCGCAGGAGCAAATTTTGCCTGTATCCCGCTCATACGAAACGGGTTGGATACGAAAGTATCCCCGTTTTGGGTGGAAATTAGGGGTCTAACGTGTTCAAATAAAACGGCTTAGGGGGCAAAGTATCCCACCCTGCGCCGGGTTGGATCCTGTGGAGCCCTCGACTGTCGGCCGTTGGCTCGAGCTTGCTGCGGCTAACGATTCGGTCGCTTCTGGTTTCTTCCCTACTTCTATTGTAGCGACTGATGAGGGGTAAGTATGCCAAGTTTCGAGAAGTATTATCTTCTGCGGAATGAGCGGCTTACGACCAAATCCCGGTGGTTGGGGGCTTGACAGATTTTAGAGGGTGGACTCGATCTCGAAGCCCCAGGCCTCGAGGAGAGCCTCGGGGATGTATTTGGAGTTCTTGTTCCGACGGGCCCACTCGCGGAGGCGGGTGGAGCGGACGTACTGGTCGGGGGTGAGCTTGTATTCCTTCACGACCTGTTCGAAAGAGGTGATGGTGGGGACGACAGGGCCGATGGGCTCGGGCTTGCCCCAGTTGGGATTACCGCGGCGTTTTGCCATGGATTGTTTTCCTCGCTATTCAGGCGGCTGTTTGCCGCAACACTTCATTTTATCACTTTTGGGGCAGGAGGATGGTGCCGGGGCGGGGGTCTGGGGAGCTCTCCGTTGTCCGTTCTCCGTTGGCCGTTGGCCGTTTTCCGTTGGCCGTTCTCCGGGGCCGATGTTCCGTTTCGCTACATCCCAACCTGTTTCGTCCGGGGAAGCCGATACAAGCATTCAGAGGGGCTAACTCCAGATGTGCTGAGAGGACGTCCCCGCGTTGCAGTCGGTTCAAAACCCAGGGAAGGACCGGTTTTTATGCGAGCCAGCGTCGGGTTTATGGGAGAGATCGACTAGAAGGGCGTGCGATGAAGAAGTTAGGAGCAGAACCGAAGTTGATGGCATGCCTGGCGGCGATCCTGCTGATGATGGCGATGGTGGCCGTGGCGTCTTACTCCGTCCTCTCGCAGGTTAACAGGACCTTCGAGGTAGCGGTGAACTCCACCGCCCGGAAGCTGTGGCTGGCGGGCGACATCAACATGGCAGCAGGCGATATGCTGGCGGCCCAGAGGGGAATCCTGTTGTACCCGGATGCACAGGAGGTTGCTTCCAATGTGAAACTGTTCGACAGCCGGTCCGAGCTGGTGGATCGGGATGCTGCGGAATTGAGGTTGCTTTCGGTCGATGGCCAGGAACTGAGGATCATTGGGATTGTGGAAGACAGCAATCGGTCGTACCGGAAGACGGTCCATCACGTGATCCAACTCGACGCGATGAATTCCCAGGATTTGGATAACGTGGCGAGGGCCTACAAGAGCATCGACGAGATCACCGACCAATTGGAAGTTCTGGAATCGAACCGTCTGAGAGAAGCTCTCAACGGTACCCAGAGGCGGCTGCGCTACGGCCGCATCGTTTGGTATGTGTGTGTGGGGATTGCGTCGCTGGTGGTGCTGTTCGCGCTGCAATCCATTCACGCCATGGGGCAAGCGCTGCGGGCATCGGCGGAGCGGGCGCGGGCGTCGGCGAAGGAGGCTCGGGCAGCGCATGTGTTTCTTAAATCGATCGTGAACAGCATGCCGTGCGCGGTCTGCATCTTTGATCTGGACGGAAATATCAAGCGCTGGAACAACAACTTCCTCGGTTACACCTTTGAGGACATGGTAGAGACTGGGGTGCTGGCTACGGTGGAGCCGGACAGCCTGGAGGATGTGAAACGGGCTTTAGCAAGAACTCTGGAGAGAGGTTACGCCGAGACCGAGGCGTTCATCCGGGCCAAGGACGGCAGAAGGGTTCCTACCTACCTGACGCACCGTCGATTTGTGTACGAGGGCGAGCCTTGCATCCTGGGGGTTGGCATCGATATCAGCAAGCAGAAGAGGGCGGAGCAATTCAGCCGGCTGCAGCGGGTGGCGCTGGAGTCGGCGTCAGAGGGCATCGTAATCACCGATGCGGTTGGAGCGATTGAATGGGCGAACCCTGCGTTTACTGCGCTGACGGGGTATGAGCTGGAAGAGGTCCTCGGAATGAATCCGCGCCTTCTGAAGTCGGGAATGATGGACCGAGCGTTTTACCGCACGCTTTGGAGCACCATCCTGGACGGCGAAAAGTGGTCGGGCGAGTTGTGGAATCTGAAGAAGGACGGGAACCTGTATTGCGAAGAGATGCACATTGCTCCCGTGCGGGCCGTGAATGAAAGCATCAGTAACTTTGTTGCGGTGAAGCACGACATCACCGAACGCAAGCAAGCCGAAGAGGAGGCGGAGCGTGCGAAGGAAGGGCTGGTGCTGCTGAACAAGGAGCTACGCGAGGCGAACGAACACATCCTGAAGATCTCCCAGACGGACGTGCTGACGGGGCTGGCGAATCGGCGGACGATCGACGAACGACTGCGTCACGAGATGGCACGCGCAGAGCGGCTGGGGTGTGGGTTCAGCGTAATCCTGGGCGACCTGGATCACTTCAAATCGATCAACGACGAGTTTGGTCACCTGGGTGGGGATAAGGTGCTGGCGGCAGTTGCCGGGATTCTTGCCGATCAGGCTCGGCCATACGATCTGCCGGCGCGATTCGGAGGCGAGGAGTTCATCGTGCTGTTGCCGGAGAGCACGCTGGCGGATGCGATGACGATCGCGCAGCGGATTCGAGCCGCGATTTCGCGGGTCGCGGTGCCGGGCGTAACGCGACAGATCACCATGAGTTTGGGCATCTCGACCTGGGGACGGGGAGACACGATTGGCGAGTTGGTTGGCCGCGCGGATGCCGCGCTATACCAGGCGAAGAGGCGGGGCAGGAATCGCGTGGTGGCCGAAACCAGCGACATGCCGCCCACGATTTCGGGGCATGTACTAGCCGGCGAGGCGCCGGAGGTGATGGTGAAGACTGCTTGAGCGAAGGGGATTGTCTAGCGAGTGTAGCCGAAGACGCCGCAGAGGTTGGAGTTGTTGGAGAGCGCTTCCGGGGTGAGGACCGGCATTTGCGAGGTAGAGAAGAAGGCGAGCTGGAGGGTGCGGCCGGAGGCGTAGGTGGCTAGCCACTGCGTGTCTTCGCCGCCGCAGAGAGTGCTTTTGTGGAGCATCCTTTTGTCGGAGGGAATGCTGAGGCGGTAGAGATTGCCGCTGCCGGGGGCGTTGGCGTCGGCACCGAAGGCGGCGCTGAGTTCGGCGGGAGTGAGGGCGCGGATCTGTGCAATCCAGTAGGCCGAGAAGTTGATGGAGATCTTTTCGTCGGTGAGGGCGACGTCGCCGGTGATGTGTTTGGCGGTGGTGCTGCTGGCGCGCCAATAGCCGGCCTCCTGCGCAACCGATGACAGAGAACAGCAGAGAGAGCAGGCGAACAGTGCCAGCAAGAGCTTGAAATGCTTCATGGCTCAAGCATGACACTCGCTGCGCGGTTTGAGCAACCTGCTGCATGGACGACGGGAAAGTTCATGAGATTGCGTGACTTAGTTGTGGGGGTGGGAGATGGATGTCGGGAGCTGCGGGAGGGATGGTAGAGTTTCTGCACTATGCAGAGGCTTCGGCGGTCGAATCTTTGTGGGGTGTTGGTGCTTGGGGCGATGGTCGTGTCGATGAGGGCGCATACGCAAGCAACACCCGGGGCGGAGCAGGATGAGGCGCCTACGGTGCTGCAGATGACGGTCCGGCGGGTGCTTCTGGATGTGGTGGTGACCGACGCGAAGGGTGCGCCGGTTCCGGGTTTGACCGCGGAGGACTTCAAGGTTACGGAGGATGGGACGCCGCAGAAGATTGTTGCCTTTGATGCGGTGGGATTTTCAGAGGGCATGGACTATGTGCCGGCGAAGCTGCCGCCGCAACCTGCGGGGACGTATGTCAACCTGCCTGCGACTGCTGAGAAGGGGCCGCTGTACGTGCTGCTTTACGACCTGGTGAATATGGACAGCGCGGACCAGATGAATACGCCAATGGATCACACGGCGCAGTTGTTCGCGCGCAAGCAGTTGATCAAGTTTATCGAGAGCAAGCCGGAGGGGACGCGGTTAGCTATCTTTGTGCGGTCCGATGGGCTGCATATGGTGCAGGGGTTCACGGCGGATAAGGCGCTGCTGTATCGCGCAGTTGATCCGCATAATCCGCGGGCGCATATTCCGGTGGTGTTTCTGAATGGAGAGAACTTTGGGCGGGGGGACAGGATCTCTGCGCTGGATACGCTGCACTCGATTGCGACGTACCTGGATGGGCTGAGTGGACGCAAGAATCTCATCTGGTTCGCGTCGCAGTTTCCGCTGTCGCTGTTTGCGGCGGATACGGATGGGGTGAACTTCCAGGAGGAGACCCGGGAGACGCTCGATCTGCTGGCGCACGATCAGATTGCGTTGTATCCAGTGGATGGGCGCGGAGTGCCGTACCAGGATTCGCATGCGCAGATCGCGAGCAGCCCGCATAGCGACACGGTGACGTCACCGCAGGAGGCGGGCACGGGAGGACCGACGGGCACGGGGACGATCGGGAATGCGCCTTCGACGATGAGTTCGTTTGTGCAGGGGAGCTCGGTGGTGAATGACAGCTTCAACACGATGGACGGGATTGCGCGCGAGACTGGGGGACAAGCGTTCTACGGCTTTAACGATGTGGCGGAGGAGCTGGTGAAGGCGACCGAAGGCGGGGAGATGTACTACACGCTTGCGTATGCGCCGACGAACCTGGACTACGACGGCAAGGTGCGGAATATTCACGTGGCGTTGGCGAAGAAGGGCTATGCGCTGTCGTATCGCCGAGCGTATTACGGGACGGAGACGCAGCAGGCGGTGGTGACGCCGACGCTGGAGGCGTATGCAGGGTCGCCGGCGAGCGAGGCGACGCATACGGCGGCGACGCGGAAGGCTTCGCAGACGGTGCATCGGGTGGAGGTGGCACCGGCGGTCAGTGTTGTGAAGGATTCGCTGTCGGCTTATATGCAGTATGGCGCGCCGGAGGAGCATCAGCTGGTGTTCGTGGTGAAGGCGGAGTCGGTGGGCGCTCCGGCTGAGGGCACGGCTGCGCAGATGGCCGAGCTGGCTGCGGAGCCGGCGTACGTCAAGTCAGGAAGGACGTCGGCGGCGGTGGTGCCGTTGCGTCCCATTCCGTTGCAGAGGGATCGGTTGAGCTTCAATATTCCTACGCGGCAGTTCCACGGGGAGGCTGCGCTGAACATGGAACTTGCGGCAGCGGCGTATGACGCGGACGGACGGCTGATGAATGCGTTCGTCCGGATTGCGAAGAAAGAACTGAACGAGACGCCGGGTACGCCGGACTCACTGCCGTTCTTCCGCGTGGAACAGGAGCTGGATGTGCCGGTGGGAGCAGTCTCGCTGCGAGTGGCCGTGCGCGATGCGACCAACGACCGCACCGGCGCCATGGAGATTACGCTTCCACTGCCGCAGGAGCAGGCTGCGCGGTGAGGCGTTGCTTCCCTGCTGGCGATGAAATCATTCAGCTTAGCCCGTTGCCGTTGCGCGCAGGCCTTCGGTTGTGTAGAACACCTAGTACGACGGAAGGGTGGAGCGAGTGCGCTTTTCTGTCGATGATGACGGTTAGTATCCGTAATGAGGACCCATGCACAGGCCCACGCTCGCATTTGCAGTATTCGTTTCTCTTCTTGGATTTGCAGGAAGCGCAAAGGCTGACACCCTTGAGTTCAGCTTTGTCTCAACCCCAAACATCAACGGGACGTATGTCGACGCTTCGGGAACGCTAACGGGGTACCTCAACTATTCCACCAACCCTGGTGATTTGAACACCCTTGTGGTGACGGGTGGGACGATCACCGTCGTCAGCAATGTGCCGGCAACACCGAATGTGCCGGGTAATTATCCGCAGACTCCGGAGCTGAATGGATCGTCGGACACCAGCTGGAGCAACGGTGGCTACGTGTTTGTTAGCTCGCCTGCAGGGATCGTGGTGTCCGACGCGTTTGCTGAACCCGAATGCAATGTGTGTTTCCTGATGCCGGGAAATCCTGCGGATGGCGGCGACTTTACGTTCAGCATTGATGTATCCGGATTGAATGGGGCTCCGGGGAACAGTGAGATTGTCGCTTCGGATGGCGGGGCTGAGGGCTATTACTACGCAGCTGACGGAACGCTGACGCTGTCGGGACAGGCGGGGGCGTATGACCTCACGCCCGAACCGCCGTCATGGTTTTTGCTCGGAAGCAGCGTCGTCCTGCTTGGATTGATGCTGCGTAGAAGGTCCGCGGCCGTCGAGCCTGTGGGGTGACGACGGCCGTTTGACGACTACTGGTTGGGCGGTGGGGGCGGTGTGTTGGTGATGGGCTTCGGCTCGGCCTCGGGCTTGGGAGCGGTGAGGCCGGGGATGGCCGGCGCCTGGGTAACCGTTCCATTCGCGGCGTCGACGATGTTGATGTTGTAGCGCTCGAGGGTGGTGGCGAGGAGCTCGAGAAGCGCAGCGCGATCCTTGGCGTAGGCGGCAGTCGCGGAGATGAGAGAGTTCTCGGCGATGGCGAGGTTTCTTCCCTGCTGCAGGACGTTGGCGCTGGTGGAGGCGCCTAGCTTGTACTTCTTCTGCTCGGCGATGAAGCTCTGCTGCGCGTAGTCATGCTGAGCCTGCGCGGCGGATACCTGGGCGCGGTCGTTGGTGAGGGCGTAGCGGCCGTTGATGATCTGGATGCGAATCTGGGTATAGAGCTGCTGCAGGCGCATCTCGGATTGCCGGAGCTCCATCTGGGAGCGAGCCTGGTCGGCCTGGGCGGTACGGTTGCGCAGAGGAATGGTGAGATTTACGCCGACGCCTTTATTGGGCGAGGAGTTGTTGAAGAGGTTGCTGACGGCGGTGCCGTACGAGATGCTGGGGAAGGTGTTGGGGGGATAGGGCTCGCCAGTATTGAAGTCGAGAGCGCCGGGGCTCTGTGCGCCGCCGAGGCCTGTGGCTCCGTAGAAGGCGAAGGCGTCGAGCACAGGAAGCAGGCCGTTTTTCTCTGCCTTGATGGTGATCTTGTTGTTCTTCATGTTGAGAACAGCCTGCTCGATCTGCGGGTTATTGGCGTCGGCTTCGCTAACCAACTGCTCGATGGGCTCATCCTCTTCGGGGAGGCGATCGAGAGCGACGCGGTCCGTCGGAATGACGGGCGCTGCGGAGAGCTGGGGATCGTTGAGGTTGCGCGCGATCGCCTGCTTCATGATGAGCTGCTGGTACTCGAGATTGGTTTGCGAGGCGATCAGGGCCTGCTTGTCGGCGGCGACCGAGGCGTCGGAGTTGACGACGTCGAGCGGCGCGAGGGTGCCGATCTGGAGCTGCTTACGATTGTCTTCGGTGAGCTGCGTGGACTGGGCGAGCGCGCGCTCCTTGGCTTGCTCGTCCTCATAGGCGCTGACCAGGCCCCAGTAGATGTTCTCGACCTGATTGACGGTGTAGAGCAGCTGCTGGCGGAAGGCGGAGTCGGTGATGCGGCGATTGTTCTTGGCTTGCAGAACGAAGCGGTCCTGAATGCCGGTACCGAAGCCCTGGAGAAGATGCTGTGTGACGGTGGCGGTGAAGCCAGTGTTGAGCGCGGGGCTATAGGTGATGAAGGGGTTGTTCGAGGTGACGCGGCTGTTCTGGAAGCCGAGGTTGAACAACGTGCCGGTGCCGAAGCCCTGCTGGTAGGTGAAGTTGTAGGTGCTGGTGTCGGTATAGATGGAGGAGAGGCCGCCGCTGAAGAGCAGGTTGGACTGCTGCTGGCTCTGGGACTGGTACTGCAGCGCGCCGGTGAAGACGGGGTCCATGTCGTACGGGGTAGGACCGCTGCCGTTGGTGCTGAGCACGAGGCCGTTGGCGCCGGTGCCGGTGCCTCCGGTGCCCTGGGAGGTTCCGCCGGGGCCACCGCCGCCGGTGATGGTGGAGCTGGTGCCGCCGAGGGTGTTCGAGACGATTCCGGAGGAGACGCCGCGCAGGTTGGAGCCTGCCTTGGCGCGCAGGAGGTCGGTGTCGGCGATATCGAGATTGATGCGCGCGATGGCGATGTCGAAGTTGTTTTCGAGGGCGAGGGTGACGGCGTCCGAGAGGCTGAGATAGATTTTTCCGTCGCGCAGGAGGTCATCGAGGCGTGGGGTGTTGCTGAGGCGCGGCGCGGGATAGTTGGTCGCGGTGTACCAGCGCAGCGGGTCGGGGAAGCCGGACTTGCCCTTGCTGTAGTCCTTGAACGTGGGGCGCAAGAAGAGAGGCTGGGTGAGGGTGGGCGCGGGGGCCTGGGGGAGATTTGGGTTCCCGGTGGTGTCGTTCTGAACAGCCTGGGGAGTTGCGGGCGCGGTGGGGCTCGGCTGTTGGTTGGTCAAAGTGGTTTGCTGAGCGGCCGCCTGGGCGATGGCTGCGGGGGGAACGGTGCTCACCAACGTAAGTGCCACGCAGACGCTCGCCTGCCAATGCCTCAATTTCACGATTCACTTCTCCAGCGTGCAGCTTGAATGGGTTATAGAGCTGTCGGTCGGTAATTGGTCTTAATTCTGTCGGGCAATTCTGTATACGGCGATGGGGGCTGGTTGGTTCCAGACGGATGTGGGAGAACAGTCCAAGTATATCCAGTAAAGAGATTTGGACGGGTCGTTGTGACGGGGAGCGAGGTCTCTACAATGGTTTGGAGGCAGGCGGGGCGATGACGTTCTGGAAGGTTGTTCTCAGTTACGACGGGTCGGCCTTCTATGGATGGCAGGTGCAGCCGGGGCTGCCTACGGTGCAGGGCGTGCTCGCGGCGGTACTGGAAAAGATGACCGGAGAGCGCGTTTTGCCGCAGGGATCGGGGCGAACGGATGCGGGGGTGCACGCGCTCGGGCAGGTCGCGAGCTTTGCGCTGGAGGCGGAGATTCCTGCGGAGAACCTGTTGCGGGCGCTGAACCGGTCGTTGCCGCAGAGTATTCGGGTGTTAGGGGTGGAGGTGGTGCCGGAGGAGTTCCATGCGCGGCATAGCGTGGTGCGGAAGACCTATGAATACAGAATCTTCGAGCGAAAAGTGGAAGAGTCGGGTGAGGATAAGATTTGCTCTCCTTTTGTGGCTCCCTATGTGTGGGATTGCCGCTGGGCGCTGAAGATTGAGGCAATGCAAGAAGCGGCGGGGATGCTGTGTGGGGCGCATGACTTTACTTCGTTTGCGGCGGTCGATCCGGATTTGGGGCAGAGAGAGGATGGGGTTGGGCCGAATCCGGTGAAGACGATTTTTGCGTCGGAGGTGGCGCGGGAGGATGGGCTGCTACGCTATCGGGTGACGGGCAGCGGATTCTTGCACCACATGGTGCGGAATATTGTGGGGACGCTGGTAGAGGTGGGGCGCGGGAGTCTGCAAGTTGAGGATGTGCGGAGGATTCTGGCGGCGAAGGATCGGGCGGCGGCTGGACCTACGGCTCCGGCGCAGGGGTTGTTTCTGGTTGGGGTGGAGTATGGAGACGGGGTGCAGGAATGAGCGCGGCAAACAACCGAAGGATTGCGGCGCTGGCCAGCGATCGTGCCGTGCATCGGGCGTTTGCGTGGCTGCATCTGCACGAGGCGCAGATGCGGCGGTGGCAGATGGAGTTTCTCGGGGTTCCGGCGCCGCCCTTTGGTGAGGGGGAGCGGGCGGCCTGGTTTTGCGAGCGGTTTCGCGAGATGGGGCTGGCGGATGCGCGGTTGGACTCGGTGGGAAATGCGGTTGCGGAGTTGCGGGCTGGGGATGGCGGCGAGGGGACTGCAAACAGCCCGGTGGTGATGCTGTCGGCGCATCTGGATACGGTGTTCCCTCCCGGGACCGATTGCGCGCCGCGGGAGGATGAGGCGAAGATCCTGGGGCCGGGAGCCTGCGATAACGGTGCGGGGTTGACGGCGTTGTTGGGGCTTGCGGCGGCTCTGCGGCATGCGGAGATTGTGCCGCGGTGCACGATTTTGTTTGCGGCGAATGTCGGCGAGGAGGGTGAGGGCGACCTGCGAGGGATGCGGCATTTGTTTGCGGAGGCGCCGTATGTGGGGAGGGTGCGGGCGGCGATTGCGCTGGAAGGATCCGGGGATGCGATGGTGGTGGATCGGGCGCTCGGCAGCCGGAGATTGCGCGTGACCATTGCGGGGCCGGGTGGGCACTCGTGGGCCGATGCGGGGCGGGCGAATCCGATTATGACGCTGGCGGCTGCGCTGGTGGAGTTGGGGAGATTGCGGCTGCCGGCGAGGCCGCGGACGACGCTGAACTGCGGAGTGATTCGAGGGGGGACTTCGGTGAACTCGATCCCGGAGGGGGTGACGGCGGATGTGGATCTGCGGTCGGTGTCGGGGATGGAGCTGGATCGGATTGAGCTGAGCGTGCTGGAGACGCTGACGCGCGTGGTGGATGCGGAGAATCAGCGAAGGGGTGAGGCGACGTTGAAATTGCAGGTGGAGCGGATCGGGAATCGGCCGGCGGCGGCGCTGGCGGCGAGCTCGGGGCTGGCGATGAGTTTGAAGGCGGTGGATCGGCACCTGGGGATTGCTACCGAGGCGCGGATTGGGTCGACGGACGCAAATCTGCCACTGTCGCTGGGGGTTCCGGCGCTGGCGATAGGCGCGGGCGGAACGGGATGGGGGGTTCATACGCTGCAGGAGGGGTACGATCCGACGGGACGCGATCTGGCGCTGCGGCGGGTGCTGCTGCTGCTGTTGGATGTATGTGCGCTGACGGCGGAGAGCGAGTCGCTGCAGGCTGGGGTTTCCGCTGGGATAAACTTTGGGGCGTGAGACTACTTGTACGAACGTGCGTGCTGGCTGGGTTGGTTTTGGGGGTTGCGGCAGGATTGCCGGTGCTGGGACAGGTGAAGGCTGGGTACTCGGCAGCGCCAGACACGATTTTTTATGACGGCAACATTCTTACCGGGACGCGGCTGAAGGCTGGCGATGCGGATCCTACGCCGGGTCGTGTCCGCGCCGTGGCGATTCGTGCGGGGAAGATTGTGGCGGTGGGGAATGATGCGGCGATGTTGCGGTTGAAGGATGCGCATACGAAGACGATCGATCTGAAGGGCGCGTTTGCTATGCCGGGATTCAATGACGCGCATACGCATATGGCGGCGGCGGGGCGGCAGCGGCTGAGTCTGGACCTGGATAACGTGCCGTCGCTGGCGGCGATGCTCGCGAAGGTGAAGGCCTATGCGGCGACGCTCGGGCCGGGAGAATGGATTCAGGGCGGTGGGTGGGATCACACCAAGTGGCCGGAGGCAAAGCTGCCGACGCGGCAGGAGCTGGACGCGGTGAGTGCGGGGCACCCGGCGTTTCTGGAGCGGACGGACGGACACATTGCGATTGTGAATACGGCGGCGCTGGAGGCTGCGGGGATTACGGACATGACGCCGAATCCTAACGGCGGGCAGATTGATCGCGATGCGGATGGGCATGCAACGGGCATCGTTCGCGAGGGGCCGACACTGGCGATGGTGGAGAAGGTGATACCGGAGCCGAGCCTCGCAGTGCGGCGCAAGGCGATTGAGCTTTCGATGCAGGATGCGCTGTCGCATGGCGTGACGTCGATCCAGGATTTCTCCGATTGGGGCGACTGGCTGGCGATGGAGGAGATGGAGCATGAGGGCACGCTGCATCTGCGCATCGCGGAGTGGATTGATTTCAATCTGCCGGTTGCCATTTTGGATGAGCGAAGGGCGAGTCATCCGGCAGATGATCTGCTGCTGCACCTGACGTTTCTGAAGGGGTTCATGGATGGGTCGCTGGGATCTCGGACGGCGGCGATGCATGAGCCCTACTCGGACGACCCGGGCAACTATGGGATTGCGCGGTACGACCAGGGCAAACTCAACCAGATGGCGTCGGAGCGGGCGGCGGATGGATTCCAGCTCGGCTTCCACGCGATTGGCGACCTGGCGAATGATATGGCGCTGAATGCGATGGCTGCGGCGGAGCAGGTGGGGCGGCCGGCGAATGTGCCTCCGCCACTGAAGAACGCCGATGCGCACGTGGTGACGACGGCTCCAGACAAGGTGAGGCCGCAGGATTTTCGATTTCGCATTGAGCATGCGCAGGTGGTGTCGCCGGAGGCGTTTGAGCGCTTTGCGCAACTGGGTGTAATTGCGAGCATGCAGCCGTCGCACCTGCTGACCGATATGGCGTGGGCTGAGGCGCGGCTTGGGCCGGAGCGGATCAAGCGCGCGTATGCTTGGAAGTCGTTTCTGGATCATGGGGTGACGCTGGCGTTCGGTACGGATTATCCGGTGGAGTCGATCTCGCCGTTCCGGGGGCTTTATTCGGCGATCACGCGGCAAAATGTTGAGGGGACGCAGACGTTCGAGCCACAGGAGAAGCTGACGATCGACGAGGCGATCTACGCGTACACGCAGGCATCAGCGTATGCGGAGTTTCGCGAGACGATCAAGGGGCGGCTGGAGCCGGGATACCTGGCAGACATGGTGGTGCTGGATCGGGATATTACGAAGACGTCGCCGCAGGACGTGCTGCATACGCAGGTGCTGCGGACGGTGCTGGGCGGGAACACGGTGTATGAGGCGGCGAGTGGGTCGAAGGCTCCATGAGCAAGCGAGGATCGCGCGCGTTGGCAGCGCATGTGCTGCTGCTGGCGGTAGTGCTGGTCTGGGGAGTGACGTTTTCGCTGGTGAAGTCGGCGCTGACCGCGACGACGCCGCTGATGTTCAACCTGGTGCGGATGACGATGGCGTTTGCGGTGCTGGCGGCGGTGAACTGGCCGAGCCTGCGGGGGGTGTCGCGGACGGACTTGAAGCTGGGGGCGGCGGCGGGATTGTTCCTGGGGCTCGGATACCAGTTTCAGACGACAGGGCTGAAGTTCACGACGGCTTCGAAGGCCGCGTTTCTCACCGGGCTGGTGGTGGTGATCGTGCCGCTGCTGAGCGCGATTCCGGGGGTGGCGTTGCCGGGGTCGTTGAAGCCGACGTTCGATACGTATGCGGGAGCGGCGGTCGCATTTGCGGGGCTGGTGCTGCTGACGACTCCAGCGGGAGCGGGGTATGCGCTGTTGTCGGGGATTGGGCTGGGGGAGTGGCTTTGCCTGGGGTGCGCGGTGGCGTTTGCGGCGCATCTGCTGATGCTGGCGCGGGCGGCTCCGGTGGTTTCGGCACGGAGATTAGCGACGCTGCAGATCGGGTTTGCGGCCGTGGTTCTGCTGGTGACGCTGCCGCTGGGCGGGCGGCCGTATTTTCACGGAACCGTAATGCTGTGGGTCGCGCTGGGGGTGACGGCCGTGCTGGCGACGGCGGCGGCGTTCACAATCCAGAGCTGGGCGCAGCAGCACCTGCCGGCGTCGCATACGGCGCTGATTTTCACGCTGGAGCCGGTGTTTGCGTGGCTGACTTCCCTGCTCTTCTTTGGCGAGCAGCTTGGGCGGCGGGCGCTGGTGGGCGCTGGGCTGATCCTGGCGGGAATCCTGCTGGCGGAGCTACGGCCAACCTCGCGGGGCAAGAGTCAACTCCTACCTATCGCGGGCGCGTAATCTAGAAGATGGATACTTGAGACGGAAGCGAAGCAAGGCCGGGCCAGGGCAATTGGAGGAGTATCGTCAGCGACCTTTCGCCACCGTTCGCGTCTATCACGATGGCGAATGAAACGCGCAAGCTGCGGGCGGCGGAGCCTTTGTGAGTGCAGACCGCGCAGGCGCAGAAATTCACAATATCAGAAGGCAATCAGAAGCAATTACGAGGATAAATACGACAATGGACTCAGCGAATCGATTCGGGCAGGGCTGGCGGGACAAGATCCGCGGCGGACGCCTGTTACCTACTTTTACGATCCTTGGAACACTTTCCGCCTGCGTTTTGGCCGGTTCGATTCTTACCGGCCACGTCAGTGCCAAGCAAGCCGTTGACAGCAGCGACGCCAGGCCGCTGCAGATTCCGAACCCGGTGACGTTGTCCAATGGATTTTCCGCCATTGCGAAAGAGGTGGGTCCTGCGGTGGTGAACATCAACACCGAGATTCTGCCGAAGGAGAGCAACACTGCAGACGGCCAGCAGGCAGGCCCGATGGGACGCAATCCGGGCGGGCAGGGCCAGGGCGACCAGGGCATGCAGGACTTCTTCAACCACTTCTTCGGGGGTGTACCGGGCGGCGGCGGACAGGAAGAGACTGGTCCGAGCCGGGCGCTGGGGTCGGGTTTCATTGTTGACCCCCGCGGCTACATCATCACCAATAACCACGTGATCGACAAGGCAGACAGGATCTACGTGAAGCTGTCGACGGACTCAGAGGACTCGACCGATCCGGGCCGGTTGGCGACGGTGGTGGGCGTGGACCGTGAGACCGATATTGCGGTGATCAAGATCAAGACGGACACGCCGCTGCCGACTGTGAAGCTGGGCAACTCGGATGGCGCGCAGGTGGGCGACTGGGTGCTGGCGATTGGCGAGCCGTTTGGTTTGTCGGAGACGGTTTCCGCGGGTATTATCTCGGCGCGGAATCGCTCGATTGATGAGGGCGGCGACGCGAATGGCGTAGCCAAAAACGAGTTCCAGAAGTTCATCCAGACGGATGCGGCGATCAACCCCGGCAACTCGGGCGGGCCGCTGGTGGATATGGCGGCCCAGGTGATTGGCATGAATACGGCCATCTTCACGCAGTCGGCCGGCAATGAGGGCATTGGATTCGCGATGCCGTCGAACGTGATCATCAACGTCTACAACCAGCTGATTGGACCGGACCACAAGGTGGTTCGCGGCTCGATTGGAATTCAGTTCCAGCAGGGCATGTCGGCGGCGGTGGCCAGGCAGTATGGGTTCCCGAACGGCGGGGTGATCGTCAGCGAGGTTGTTCCGGGCGGCCCGGCGTCGAAGGCTGGCATCCAGCCACAGGACGTTATCGTCTCCGTGGATGGGAAGCAGATCAAGAATGGCGACGAGCTGATTGGCATCGTCTCGATGAAACATCCGGGGTCGACGGTGAGCCTGGGGATTCTCCGCGGAGGCAAGCAGATGACGATCACCTGCGGCATTGCGGATCGCTCCAAGCTCTACGAGAACCAGGCGAGTGCAAGCGATGAGTCCAATGAGCCGGGCCAGAGCGATGCTGGACAGAGCAAGTTCGGCATGACGGTGCAGGCTGTTCCACAACAGCTGCAAAGCCGCCTGCACATCAATGGCGGCGTTGCGGTGACCAGCGTGAAGCCGGGCTCGTTCGCCGACACGATCGGCATGAGCCAGGGTGTGGTGATCACGGAGATCAACCGCAAGCCGGTGACGGATCTTGCGAGCTATAACGCTATTGCCAGTTCGCTGAAGTCGGGCGACGACGTGGCGTTCGTGATCAGAAATCCACAGCGTCCGAACGGTGGGGATTCGTTCGTAGGCGGAACGCTGCCATAGACTGAAAGAGGCAATCGGGCGCAGGCGGCGAGTCTGCGCCCTTTGGTCTAGCACCTTCTGGGTACTCAAAGGGCGCATCAAGTGTGATAACACTCACTAGGAAAGCTCTTGCACGAGACCTATCATTTCAATAGGCTTTATGGCACCACGCGGATTGATCGTGTCGCGTACTTGAGCCCAAGACAAGCGAGAGGGAGGTAAGCCGCACGATGCGTATATCTATCCTTAAGGCAGTACCGGCAGGGCTTCTGTTGCTGGCAGTGCCTGCATTTGCGTCCGTTCATCCGAAGACGGGGACCTCGAACCACAGTCACTCGAGCGTGAAGGTAACTGTGGCGAAGCACAAAAAAGGCTTACACCTGCATGCTTCGGTGCGTGAAGAGCGGCCACCGATGGAGATGCCTTCGGACCGCGCTACGCAGATTCAGACCGCGCTGATTAAGCAGGGATACCTGACCGGCGAGCCTACTGGAAGATGGGATGACCAGAGCGTCGCTGCCATGCAGAAGTTGCAGGGCGACAATGGCTGGCAGACGAAGATCACACCGGACTCGCGTGCACTGATTAAGCTTGGCCTGGGACCCACGGATGCGGCGGGTGCTGTGACCGGCGGCGATGTTGCTTCAGGAAACGGCCGGACATTTGCGCAGGACATGGCACAGAACCAACCTCAGTAAGCTTCGCAATGCTTGAAGGATGAAGACGCTTTTTGGCCTTCCCTGCTCGCTGTTGTGGTGAGCTGTTCGGCTTTACCGGAGGCGGCGCGTGCGATTGAGATCAAGGTCTCTGCACAGGCGCTGGAACGAAGACTCAACTATTCAATGGAGTCGATGGGCGCTACTACTTCCGTGGTAGCGCCTCTTCTCCGTTTGCGCTCAACGAATAACGGCGAACGCCTTACCGCCAGCTTACGGCGAGGTGCCAGCGGTGGCCGCGGTTCGCGGACTTGCGCAGGACGGTTTCGTATTCGCGGAGTTCGTTGAGGATCTCGGGGCCTTCGCTGCCGAACTGGTGGGGATCGGCTTCGATTGCTTCGATGAGCGATTCGAGGGTGTGGAGGCCGTCTTCGGCGCGGTACCACTGCGGAGGGGGAAGACGCTTGAGCAGGTCGGGATTGCCTCCGCCTTCCTGGATGAGGAGGGACATCGAATTTTCGTCCGCGGAGAAGAACTCAAGCAGCGGTTTGACGCCGAGTTCAAGGGCGAGCTTTTCGATAGCGTTCTCGTAACGCGCGAGCACTCGGCCGTTCACGTAGATGTTGTAGCCGGGGTCTTCGCCCTCGACCACGATGTACATCGAGGCTGCCATTGGGTTGAGTGTAGCGCCGAGGACGGTTGTGGATGGAAGTGTCGGGGACAGCGAACCTATGTGGGTTCGGGGCCGGGCGGCTGCGGCCGGGCCTAAACGGGCAGCGTGGGGATGGGAGAGGTTTCGGTGGCGGATTCGTTGCCCGGGGGCAGGAGAAGATAGACGCCGGCGATGATCAACAGGATGAGGCCGGTGAACCAGTGGGCCGTGAGCTTCGGGCGAACGAGAAGGATTCCCTCGAGGATGATGAGGAGGGGAATCCAGGTGAACTGCGCGGACCAGCGGGTGGCCCCAAGCTGCGAGAGCGTGGCGATGCCGAGCAGTGCCACGAGGCCATCGCAGGCGATCGCCAGGAGCGAGAACGTGGGGTGCGCGCCGGCCAGACGGCTAAGTAAGAGCGCGATGGCGAAGAGGGCGCACGCGCCGAAGAGGGCGGCGGTGATGCGAGTGGGAGCCTTGGGATCAGCGGTGCAGAAGAGCACCGCGCCTACGCCAGTGATGACCGGCGCGAGCAGGAGAACGAGGTCGGTACGGAGGTCTCCGAGGCTGGGTTGAACAAGCACGAGGAGAAGGCCTGCGAGGGCGGCGAGGGCTGGCCAGATTCGGCCGGCAATTCCGTCGGAGCTCTCGGTGCCGAGAGCGCTGGACGCGATGGCGATGATGATGGGGGTGAGGGCGAGCGCGATGGTGAGGGCGCTGGAGTCCAGGTCGCGGCCGGGGAGCAGAAGGCCGATGGCGGGACCACCGAAGAGCATGGCGCCGGCGAAGAACCAGCGGAGCGTGGCGCTCGTGGCCGTCTGTTGCGGGGCTACTTGCGCGCGTTTGGGGAGGAAAAATGCGAAGGCGAGGAGCGTTGCCCAGGCACAGCCCAGGGTCTCGGAGGAGAGGGTCGAGTCGGCGTCAGGTCGCGCGGCTGAGACTGCCCAGCGGCTTGCTCCTACGAGGAGCAGCAGAACAAAGGGCCACCAGCGTTGTGCCTTCGTTTGGCCGGATGCTTTCAGGTCAGGTCTTCCCTTCTTGCTTAACGAGCTAGACGCGCCGAGAGGCATGCGAGATTCGCCAAAAACAGAGAAGCCGCGCTGGATGCGCGGCTTCTCCGGTGAATCAGGCTTGAGCGGAAGGCTAGCTGTTGCCGCCCTGCGGGGTTGTGGCAGGAGCGCCGGGGCGACGGCCGCGACGGCGGCGTCCACGACGCTGGCCGGCGGGACGTGCACCGCCTGCAGCTACGGCGGCACCATCCTGGGGCGCGCCTGCGGTTGCCTCGACCTCTTCGCCACCCTCGTCATCGCCTTCGAACTCGTCGTCCCCGTCGTCGTCGAAGTCGTCTCCGCCTTCTAGAACGATGGTGGACTCGTGCTTGGGCTGCTCGACGGGTGCGGTGGAACGCTCGGTGCGCTCAGGGCGCGGAGAGCGCTCGCCACGGTCACGATCGCGGTCGCGATCACGGCCGCCGCGTTCACCACGGTCGCGGTCGCCACGGTCTGAACGCTCGTTGCCGCCGGACTGCTCGGGTGCGGGCGGAAGACCGAGCTTCTCGCGCTGCTCGCGAAGCACAGCCTTACGGGAAAGCTTGATGCGGTTGCCCTCGATGGAGAGGACCTTGACCAGGATCTGATCGCCCTCGCGAAGCTCGTCCTTGACTTCCTTGACGCGGTGCTCTGCGATCTCGGAGACGTGGAGGAGGCCGTCGGTGCCGGGGAAGATTTCGACAAAGGCGCCAAACTCGGCGAGCCGAACGACCTTGCCGAGGTAGGTCTTGCCTACTTCGGGCACAGCCGTAATGTCGGAGATCATCTGGATGGCCTTGGCTAGACCTTCTGCGTCGGACGAAGCCACGTTGACGCGGCCCGTGTCGTCGACATCGATCTTGACACCCGTTGCATCGACGATGCCGCGGATGACCTTGCCGCCAGGTCCGATGAGGTCGCGGATCTTGTCGGTGGGGATCTGGATGGTGTGGATGCGGGGAGCGAAGGCGCTCTTCTCTTCGGAAGCTTTGGAGATGACAGCGTCCATGGTGTCGAGGAGGAAGAGGCGGCCGCGGCGCGCCTGCTCGAGGGCTTCGCGCATGATCTGGGTGGTGATGCCCATGATCTTGATATCCATCTGCAGAGCAGTGATGCCGTTGCGGGTTCCGGCGACCTTGAAGTCCATGTCGCCGTAGTGATCTTCTGCGCCCGCGATGTCGGTGAGGACGGCGTACTTGTCGCCTTCCTTCACGAGGCCCATCGCCACGCCGGCAACCGAACCCTTGAGGGGAATGCCGGCCTGCATAAGCGAGAGCGAGGCTCCGCAGACCGTTGCCATCGAGCTCGAACCATTGGACTCGAGGATGTCGGAGACTACGCGGAGGGTATAGGGAGACTCGTCTTCACCGGGGAGGACGGCCTCGATGGCGCGCCAGGCGAGTGCGCCGTGGCCGATTTCGCGACGGCCCACGCCGGTCATACGTCCAACTTCACCAACGGAAAACGGCGGGAAGTTATAGTGCAGCATGAACTTCCGCTTCTGCTCGCCTTCGTAGCTTTCCATGCGCTGGGCGTCGTCGGTGGTTCCGAGGGTGGCAGAGACCAGTGCCTGGGTTTCGCCGCGCGTGAAGAGGGCGGAACCGTGTACGCGGGGAAGGACACCGGTTTCGATCGAGATCGCGCGGATCTCGTCGAAGGCGCGGTGGTCGGGGCGGATGCGGTCGTTGAGAACCTGCTCGCGGAAGATGGTCTCGCGCAAGCCTTCGAAGTACTTGGAGAGCTTCTTGGCTGCGTTGGGATCGTCGGCGGGCAGTTCCTTCTTGAGCTCGTCCTTGATCTCCTTGACCTTGGCGTAGCTCTCGAACTTGGGGTTCTTCTTGGTGTCGAGCGCGTCGCGGAGGCGGTCGCCGACCTTGGCCTTGAGGGCTGCCGCGTACTCCGTATCGTTCTCGAGTTCGGGGACCGCGCGCTTGGGCTTGCCGGCTACAGAGACGAGCTGTTCGATGCCGGCGACGATCTTCTTGATCTCGACGTGGGCAAACTCGATGGCGCCGACGACAACCTCTTCGGGAATCTCTTTGGAGCCGGACTCGACCATGACGATGCCGTCTTTGGTGCCGACGACCATGATGTTGAGCTTGGAGACGAGGCGCTCGGAGTAGGTGGGATTGACGATGTACTGGCCGTCAATGTAGCCAATGCGGACTGCGCCAACGGGACCGTGGAAGGGGATGTCGGAGAGCGCGAGCGCGCAGCTGGCACCATTGATGCCGAGCACGTCAGGATCATTTTCCTTGTCGGCCGAGTAGACGAACGCGACCACCTGGGTCTCGTTGCGGAAGGCTTCCGGGAAGAGCGGGCGGATGGGGCGATCGATCTGGCGAGAGGTGAGGATCTCCTTCTCGGAGGGCCGGCCTTCGCGCTTGATAAAGCCGCCGGGGATGCGTCCGCCTGCGTAGGTGAACTCGCGGTACTCGACGGTGAGGGGGAAGAAGTCGATGCCCTCTTTGGGGTCGGGCGAGGCTACGGCTGTGGCGAGAACGGCGTTGTCGCCGCTGGTGGTAAAGGCCGCGCCGGAGGCCTGCTTGGCGATGCGTCCTGTTTCGAATTTAATATGCTTGCCACCGGCAAGCTCAACGGTTACGTCCTGCTTCATAACGTTCCTCTTTTTCTCTGTCTTTTTCTCTAAGCTCGTTGGGTCGCCTGGCGCACGAAACGGTGCGCTAAGACGAAAGCCCCGCCGAAGCTGCTTCGGTCGGGGCGATAGATTTTCTGGAATTGGATAGAGGAGTGGGTTGAGGCCAGCGCGATGAGGCGCCGCGATGTGCGTCGAGTCGAGCGGCGTAGACAGAAGTAACTACCGTCACTTCCATCCCGTCGATGGCTTTGCGCAGATTCAATCTTCAACCACTCCTGGTGGGGCCGCCTTGGCACAGTAAGACCGCAGCAGCACGGAATAGGCTACTTGCGGATACCCAGTTTGCCGATGACGTCACGGTAGCGGTCCGAGTCCGTCTTCTTGAGGTAATCCAGAAGGCGGCGGCGCTTGCTCACCAGCATCAACAGACCACGACGCGAGCCATGATCCTTTTTGTGGGTTTTGAAGTGCTCCGTCAGCTCGCCAATACGCTCGCTGAGGATCGCAATCTGCACCTCAGGACTTCCAGTGTCCGAGTCGTGCGTGCGGAACTTGGTAATAATGTCTGATTTCTTCGCTGTTGCCAACACGGCGGGTCTTACTCCTGATTCTCTATGCTCTAGTCCACTTCTCGTAGTGTCCACTTAAAAGATACCATGCGGAGGGCGAAAAATGGCCCTCGCATGGCGTGATTTGTGCCGGGTTTGCGGTGATTTTTCTAAGAGATGTGCGACTTGAGGAACGCCAGTGCGCGCTCGTGGGCCAGCTTGGACGCCGCAGGCACATAGGACGCACGGGCTTCATTCGCAAAGGCATGCCCTGCACCCTCGTAGAGGAAGATCTCGACGTCGGGATGCGCGGTGCGGACGGCGTCGACCTGGTCCTTGCCGATGTGGTCGTCGTCTGCGCCGAAGTGGAGTTGTACGGGGCAGGAGGGCTGTTCGGCGGCGAATTTCCCGATGCCTCCGGGATAGTAGCCGACTGCGGCTTTGAGGTCCATGTTCAGGGCTTTCGCGCGGGTTGCGCTGAGCCAGGTGAGGAGGCCGCCGTAGCAGAAGCCGACGACGCCAGTTCCCTTGCCTGTGCCGGCGACGTGGCTGGCGGCTGCGGCGATATCGAGAAGCTGCGTGTCGGGGTTGAGTTTGCCGTAGAGCTCGTAAGCCTTCTTGAGGTCGTCGCCGGTATAGCCTAGCTCGATGCCTTTTCCGAAGCGGTCGAAGATCGCGGGCGCGATGGCGACGAAATCATGGCGGGCGTAGTCATCGGCCACCGAGCGGATGGAATGATTGACGCCAAAGATCTCCTGGATGACGATGATTGCGCCCAGGGGTTCAGCCTTGGGTTTGGCTACATACGCAGTTAACTCGTGGCCGTCGGCCACCTTCAGCTCTACCCATTCACTCATGCTTGCTTTCCTCCGAACTGTCAGATGCTGGATCGGCTGCAGACGGCGCAGGACCCGCAGCCGGATTCCAGAGGAGATGACGTTGTAAGAGTCGGGAGAGACGCAAGCGCGGCAAAGCTCTTTGGAGAATTCTCGTTAAAGTTTTGGCGGCTGGTTTGCGAGCATGTTGTCGATGAGCTTTTGCGCCAGATGGGCTGCCGAGACGTGGTAGCGGCCCTCGGCGATGGCGGCTCGAATGCGGGCGATAAGCTCCGTGCGGACAGGAGAGTCTGCCGGGGATGGGTCTTCGGCCCCGGCCGCACGCTTGCGGATCGAGCGAAGCTGATCTATAGACGACCTGGTGGCGGTGGCCTCGAGACACAGCGTCTTGTTACGGCGTGCGGTGGAGTCAAACAAGCTTCGAATTTTCCGCACTCTGTTCAATGAGACGATCCTCATGATGTCTATCGGCAGATCGCGAGAAAACATTAAGGCTGTCTAAGATTATTTTTAGCAATCGGCGGTGACGCTGGGCATTCGCCGCGGCGAAGTGGGTTTCTGGGTCTTCTGAATACCCTGCAGGGTGGCGCGAAGCCGGGTGACGGCTGAAGAGTGAATCTGCGAGACACGAGACTCGACTACACCCAGGGTGAGGCCGATCTCCTTCATGGTCAGTTCCTCGTAGTAGTAGAGGGTGAGAACCATGCGCTCCTTCTCCGGCAGCTCCTCGATGGCATCAATCAGCATCTGCCGCATCTCTCCCTTGAGACAGCGGAAGAGTGGGTCGTCCTCAGGCGAGCCCGCAATATAGGCGAGCTGATCTTCGCCGGAGTCGTCGTTGTGCTCGAGGTTGAGGCTGCCGATCTCGAGTCCCTTGAGCTGGCCGAGTAAAAGCTGGTACTCATTGATCTCGAGATTCAACTCGCGGGCTATTTCGGTTTCGGTGGGCGTGCGCCGTAGGTTGCGGGTCATCGTCTGCACTGCTTCCTGCACAGCGCGGCCCTTGCGGCGAAGCTCGCGCGGACTCCAGTCCAGGACGCGCAGCGAGTCGAGAATGGCGCCGCGGATCCGAAACTGCGCGTAACTCTTGAACTGGACCTGCTTGGTGTGGTCGAACTTGTTGAACGCGTCAAGCAGGCCAACAATCCCGGACGAGATCAGGTCGTCAAGCTCAACATGTTGCGGGAGGCGCTCGTGAATCCGGTGAGCGATGTAGCGGACCGATGGCAGGTGTTCCAGCAGCAACCGGTCGCGCTCCGGTCCCTCCAGCGGGCTGGCCGCGGGACGCTTCGCTTTGGCGGAACGGTTGTCAGGAGCACTGCGAGGATTGTGCGCGGTCTCCGCGCTGGGCATCGTCGGATAGGTCGCATCCCAAAGGACCGGAGGGTCGACAGGAAAGGGTGTCAGTGTTTGTTGCGCATTCCGATTCATGGGCATTGCATCCTCGCATTTGCTTAAGGCCGCTCAATTGATCTGTGTCGGCACTGTTGCTATGGGCACGAGGGCGGCCAAACTTCGGTGTACTTTTCTGAGAGAACGCAAAGATTTGGCGGTGGGGCGCGACGCTACGACGAGCAAAAAAGTGGCCCTCCGACGGAGGGCCATGCTGGAGAAACTTTGCGTTCACGAGGGATCAGGCTCGCGGTGCGCGGCGCAGACGGATGTCTTCTGCGCAAAGGGTGGGCGAATCGGCTGCGAAGATCGATGCGCGTTCGAGAACGTGTGCCAACTCGCGAACGTTGCCCGGCCAGTCATGGGCGTAGAGCTTGTCGAGCGCAGCAGCCGAAAGGCTCTTGCGCGGAGCGTCGCGGCCCAGGAGTGCCAGAAAATGTTCGCTCAGTGCGGCGATATCGGAGAGGCGCTCGCGCAATGGCGGAATGTCGATCGGAAAGACGGCAAGCCGGTGGTAGAGATCGAGGCGAAAGTCGCCCGCAGCGGCTCTCGTCTCAAGATCCTGATGCGTGGCGGCGACAACACGCACGTTCACTCGCACGGTGTCGTTATCCCCGACGCGCTGGATCTCGCCATTCTCCAGAAAGCGGAGCATCTTGGCCTGGAGACCGATGGGCATTTCGCCGATCTCGTCAAGAAGAAGCGTGCCTCCGTGCGCTGCCTCGATGCGGCCGGTGCGCGACTGGACAGCGCCGGTGAAGGCTCCGCGAATGTGGCCAAAGAGCTCGGCCTCGAGCAGGGCTTCGGGAATGGCCGCGCAGTTGAGCACTACGAAGGGCTTCGCAGAACGCGGGCTCAAACGATGCACGGCCTGCGCGACGACCTCTTTGCCGGTCCCTGTCTCACCCTCGATCAGCACCGTTGCGGTATGCCGCGCCACCAGGCGAATGGTGCGCGCCAGCTCCAGCATGACGGCGCTCTCACCCACCAGACCCTCGATCGTCTCGGAGGTTTGCGCGCTGCGACCCGCGCAGAACCTGTGGTCGGGGACGGGGCGCACCGGCTCGATCCTTCCGAGGCTTGTCTCCGATACAAGCTGTGGCGCAGACGGCGGCTTGATCGGCTGGACCTTCGCAGTGGCGAACACTCTGGCCGCCGCAACCGCGCCTTCTGTGGATGGAACTTGATCGGGCGTGGAGCTCTCGCGACGCGAGGATCCGAGCGCTTCGCGCACGGCGTGAAGCAGCTCATGGCGGCGAGGACTTCTCGGCCCGCGAGCGACGGGGTCACCATCGATGCGCAACAACTCCACATCCGGGTAGAGCGCGCCAATCTGCTCGGCGAGCTCCATGACTTCGAGGTCGGGGAGCCAGTGGTCCAGTAACAGAGCCTCTGTTTGGCGCATCTCCAGCTGAGCGATCACCTCGGCGCCGCCGCGGGCCTCGCGCACATCCCAGCGCAGGCCGCTCAGGCTGTTCCGCAGCCGCTGCCGCAGCGTTGCGTCTGCGCTTGCCAGTATCACGCTCTTATCCAATGCGATGCTTGCCGTTGCCATGTGTCCTCCGTCTAATTCTTTTCAAACTGCGTGCACCCACTAAGGGAGCGGCTCTGTTTCCATCTCCAGCAGCCGTTGCCGCATGTGGGCGATGATGTCGAACATGCGGCGCGTCTCTTCGAGTCCTCCCTTGACGGCTTCCTCAAAGGCTTCCGGGTTTCCGATCATCTCGGCCAGCTCCAGCCGGCATTGCAGGGCGGTCAGCGGCTGGCAAAGGTCGTGGAGCTCCAGGTGGCTCTGCGTAAAATCGATCGACGTGCGGGACTTTGGCATGATCCTGGTCCTAGGCTCTGCAAGCCAGGGCGGCGGACGGCTGCGGCTGATTCTCAACGCACGGGGTCTCGATCCTCACGATGCTGCGTTGGTCGCGCATCCGATACCCTGCCCCGCGCACCGTTTCGATGACAGAGTTCCATACATCGTCTTCGGCGTTCGCGGCGGCGAGCTTCTTGCGCAGATAGGTGATGTAGACGTCGACGACATTGGTCCCCGCCTCGGGCGTCGAATGCCATACCTCGGTCAGTAGGTCCGCGCGCGAGCAGGTAGAGCCGCGACGCAGCATCAGGAACTCGAGCAGGGCGAACTCTTTTGCGGTGAGTTCGACGCCCGCACCGCGATAGAAAACAGTGTGCTCCACCCGGTTCAGTGTTACACCGCCGAAGCGGAGCACGGGATCGGCAAAGCGGTCGCGGCGGCGCAGCAGAGCACGGCACCGCGCCATCAGTTCATGGAAGCTGAAGGGTTTGAGCACGAAATCGTCCGCGCCGAGATCGAGGCAGCGAACGCGCTCCTGGACGTCGGTGCGGCCGGTAAGCACCATCACCAGCGAGCCGGGAAACTCCCGGCGCAGGGTCTCGAGTACCTCGACCCCATCGCGACGCGGCAGCCCCAGGTCCAACACGACCAGGTCGGTTTCCTTCTCGGCCGCCATTTCGAGGGCGGTGTCTCCGTCGCCTGCCCGTTCTACCTCATGACCCTGGAGGATGAGCCCTTTCTGCAGAAAGACTGCAAGGGCCGGGTCGTCTTCCACTATCAGGATGCGCATCGCTTGCCTTCCTCTAATCCTTCGGCGATGGCTGAGAGTTTCATCAGACTTGTGGCTCTCTGACGCATCGCGTAGTTCCACCATCCGCCTCTGGAACTTACAAAACAACGAATACCTAGGCCGATCTAATGATTTGTCCTCCCGATGCGGAACAGAATTTCGCGGTTCCATTTTGGGTCCTGGAGGATCCGGGGAGGGGCGGAATGGGGAGGTCGACGCTTCTCTTATGCCCACAGGGCGCGGGGATGTATCACTTCGACACGCATTCACGAGGGGGTTAGCGTGCGTCGATGAATAGACAAGGCAGATATGACTCTGGATAAAAATACCTTTGTGGGTATCGCCCTTGCGCTTGCTGGCATCGGTATCGGCACCGTGCTTGATGGCGGTGCGTTGAGGCAGCTGCTGCAGCCGACCGCGGCCTTGATTGTGCTCGGAGGCACCCTGGGGGCGGTGATGGTTCAGTTCCCTTTCCCGGTGGTGGCGCACGCGTTCGTGCAGCTCAGGGACGTCTTTCTGCGATCGGGCCCGGCGCCGGACGCGCTGGTCCAGCACCTGCTTCGGTATGCGTATAAAGCACGGCGGGAGGGGCTTCTCTCCCTCGATGCGGAGCTGAACAAGGTCGACGATCCATTCCTTAAGGATAGCCTGATGCTTGCGATCGATGGCGTGAATGCTGCCGATCTGCGCAAGATGATGGAGCTACAACTGGAGTATGAAGGGGAAAAGGATGAGCGGATTCCAAGGGTGTTCGATGCGGCCGGCGGATTCGCACCGACGTTCGGGATTGTTGGAGCGGTGTTGGGACTAATCCAGGTGATGCAGCGGCTGCAGAACATCAACGAAGTGGGCAAAGGGATTGCGGTTGCGTTTGTGGCAACGATCTATGGTGTGGGTTCGGCAAACTTATTCTTCCTTCCGTGTGCGGGAAAGCTGAGGATTCGGCTGCGCGAGAAGCAGGTAGTTCAGGAGATGATGCTCGAGGCAGTGCTGGCGATCGTTGAGGGGGTCAATCCGCGCGCGCTCGAGCTACGCTTGAACAGCTTCGCCACGACAGCACCCAAGCGGTATCTGGAGAGAGTGGCTGTGCCATGAGGCGACGGCGCGCAATGGCGGAGTCGGTGCCCCATGACCGATGGATGGTGTCCTATGCGGACTTCATCACCGTGCTGTTTGCGTTCTTTGTTGTCTTGTTCGCTTCCGCCTACAAGGAGAATCAGTCGGTTAATAAGGTGTCCAAAGCTATCCATTATGGCTTCGTGGATATGGAGTCCTTTCCCGGCAAAGGCAGCGATGCGGAAAAGGCGCGCCTGCAACTGCTGGTTGAAGGCGCGTCCTTGACGCACTCGGCCGGCTATGGCGCGGCTGCGAAGAGCGATGCGACAGCTGCGACCGGAATCGACATCGAACAACTGCGCCGTCAACTGGAGGCAGCGATTGGCCGCGAACTCAAGGATGGACAGGTGACCATGAGCGTTACTCCGGAAGGGTTTGTGATCAGCCTGAAGGACCTTGGTTTCTTTGACAGCGGGCAGGCGAATCTGCGGCCGGGGGCATCCGAAAAGATCGAGCGAATTGCGAAGGTATTAGCTCAACATGGGTTCTATCTTCGGGTGGAGGGGCATTCGGACGACCAGCCGATTCACACCGCACAATTCGATTCGAACTGGGAGTTGTCGACCGCGCGCGCGACGGCGGTTCTGACGCTGCTGATCAACGAGTCACGGCTAAACCCGGCAAGGATCTCGCTGGCGGGATACGGGCAGTATCGGCCAATCGCTGATAATGCGACTGCTGACGGCCGAAGGATGAATCGGCGCGTTGACCTGGTGGTGGTCGGCGGGGTTGAGCCGCAGCAGCCATAAAGCTCTACTAGAAGCTGCGCAGTCAATTGCCGATAGAGAAGAGACACGCGACTTCAGTTGCCTGCGGCTCCGCAGCGAGGGCAGGCAAGGCACCATTTGCAGTACAAGCTAAAGGGGCGCACGGTATATGTTTTCGATCATTGGAATTGTCGTCGTCCTGGGCGCGATCCTGGCCGGTTTCTTGATGGAGAAGGGGCCGCTGCTGGTTTTGATGCAACCCTCGGAATTCATTATCATCGCTGGCGCCGGCCTGGGAACCCTGATCGCTGCGAACCAGATGCATGTGCTCAAGAATATTATTTCCGGCCTGATCGGCGTGATCGGCGGCTCGAAGTTTTCCAAGCAGCGATACCTCGACTCACTCCGAATGATGTTTCATCTCTTCAATAAGGCTCGCAAGGAAGGCATGGTGGGCATTGAAGGAGACGTGGAAGAGCCGGAGAAGAGCCCGCTGTTTTCCAAGTACCCGGCGTTTTTAAAGGACCATCACGCGCAAAATTTTGTGTGTGACACCATGCGGATGGCGATCACCGGAGGTGCCACGCCTTTTGATGTCGACCGGATGATGGAGCTGGATCTGGATGTGCACCATGCTGGGGCGATGCAACCGTCGTCAGCGCTGTCCACGATGGCCGATGCGCTGCCGGGAATTGGAATTGTGGCCGCGGTGCTCGGAATTGTGATTGCAATGAGCTCCCTGGGAGGCCCTCCGGAGGAGATTGGAAAGAAGGTTGCGGCAGCGCTGGTAGGAACATTCCTCGGTATTTTGATGTGTTATGGCGTGGTTGGACCCGTGGCTGCGAGCATGTTGAAGCTGGTCGACGACGAGTCGGCCTACTATCACGTGCTGCGCGTGGTCATGCTGTCCTTCATCAAGGGCATGTCACCCATTCTTGCGATTGAGATGGCCCGGCGAGCAATTCCTGAGCACGTCCGCCCTAGCTTTCAAGAGGTAGAGAAGGCTTGTCGCCGTAAGGACGAGCCTGTCGCGGTGGCAGCTGCAGCCTAGCTGCCCAGGGAAGGATTGACATTGTGGCAGAGACACCCGAGATCATCATCATCAACAAGAAGGGCGGGCACGGTGCACACCACGGGGGCGCATGGAAGGTCGCTTATGCCGACTTCGTAACGGGCATGATGGCGCTCTTCATCGTGCTTTGGCTGATGAATGCCAGCAAGCCAATCCAGACAGCGGTGGGGGGCTACTTCAAGGATCCGCACGGGACGACGAAGTTCACGGGACTGGGAAAAGGACCTGCTTCGGCACCCACGCCTGCGCCTGCAAATGCGAAAGATATGGAGAAGTTAAAGGAGCAGATCATCAAGTCAATTCAGAGCATTGATCCAAAGAACAAGCTCAAGAATCAGATTGAGATTACGATCACGCCGGAAGGTTTACGCATTGACCTGATGGAGTCGGCGAAGGGGACGTTCTTCGAGCTCGGCAACTCGGCGCCTACGCAAGCGCTGAAGGAGTTGCTGCAGGTTTTATCGCCGGAGTTGGGCAAACTGCCTAACAAAATATCGATCGAAGGCCATACCGATTCGACGCCTTATTCGGGTGACCGAGCATACGACAATTGGGACCTCTCTTGTGGACGTGCCAATGAGGCAAGGCGAATCATGCAGGGGGAAGGTCTCGGTAAACAACAGTTGTCGCAGGTGCGAGGGTTTGCCGATCAGCGTTTGCGTTTACCGCAACATCCGGACGACCCGTCCAACCGAAGGATCTCGCTGATCGTTCTTTACCTAGTGACGGGCGATTCACCGGCGCCACTTCCACAGGGGCTCACGTTATCAAACACGGTGAGGTCGCCGAACTAGTGCTGTGGGAGAGGGCCGCCTAACGAAGCATCAACCCTCGGCACCAGAGACATCACACCTCGATTGTGCGGAGCTGTCAGCTTGGCGAGGAGGTGGACAACCGCGCCCTGCTCAGCGGGAGAGTCATACACAAATTCCAGGCCGCAATGCAGAGTCCCAGTTCGCGCAACCCGCGCCTTCAACTCAATTGCGAGGTTGTGATAGCACAGATTAACAACTCCCTGGCTGCCGGGTGCAATGATCTCCGGTAGGTCGAGTCTCATTCCCTTGACGCCGATGTCCGTGCAGCGGCCTGCGAGCGCCTCGCCGGCCATGCAGAACTGAACGGGCAGATCAACTGGAAAGCGTGGAATTCGATACTCGAATCGATGCATGAGTTGTCAGACCTCGGGGCCGATGGCTCGATCATACCTTTTAGATAGGTCGTGGAGATTCTCACGCATGTCTCATTTTGAATCACTGCGGACGACAGTGGCTTACATCCGAAGCAGCAATGCGCATGAGAGTTTCGTGAGAGAGACTGAACACGTGGGGCCATTCACACGATTCTCGCGAGGGTTCGCGCAGATGGCCGTAGGGGGTTCTTCGTTGGCAGGCAAATTGCACTCTTCACCAGTAGACGTCGCTCCAATACTTTTCTAATTGCTCGACGAAACGAGAGCCGTGCCTCCAACGCCTTCTACCGCACATACTGTCCTCCTTAAAGATGCACTCGAAAAACATCGGTCTGGTCGGTTGGAAGAGGCAGCTGAGCGGTATGCTGAAATTCTTTCTTGCGATCCTGGGCACGCGGACTGCCTGCACCTCTTGGGGATGGTTGCGTTTCAGCAAGGACACGCTGACCAGGCGGTAGAGTTGATTCGACGGGCGATTGCAATCCACCCGACCGGCGCATCGTATTACTCCAATCTTGGGAATGTATTTCAGATCCAGGAGAAATTGCCTGAGGCCGAAGCATGCTATCGGAGGGCATTGGATATTCGCCCTGACCAGGCAGAGGTTCACTTGAACCTCGGGAACCTCCTGAAGGCGCAGGGCGAAATGGATCCTGCGTTGAGCTCTTATCGGCGCGCCCGCTTGCTCGATCCGGCGTTAGCGGAAGCGGAATTGGCGGAATCGACGACTCTGCTCCTTCAAGGCGAGTTTTGTGCTGGCTGGGATGGATTTGAAGCGCGCTGGCGTACTCGAGATTGCGACACGCAGCCACGGTACGTTTCTCTGCCGCGCTGGCGGGGTGAACGCGGGTTGCCGGGTGGGGTACTCATCTGGGGAGAGCAGGGTGTTGGAGACGAAATCATGTTTGCGGGGCTTCTTCGTGATGTTCTTGCTGAGGGCAATCGGTGTGTGGTGGAATGCGATGCGCGTCTAAAGCCCTTGTTTGGGCGATCGTTTCCGGAGATCGACGTTGTGTCCCGCAACGATCTTCAGCGCGTAGCGGGGATTGCGGCCCAGCTCCCGAGCGGCAGCCTTCCGGGACTGTTTCGGAGGAAGCCTGAGGACTTTTCCGCGACGACATCGCCATACCTCGTCGCTGATCCAGCACAGATCGAGCGTTTCCGCACGCGTTATCACGATGGCCGACCTCTGGTGGGCATTGCATGGCGTAGCAACAATCAGAAGTCAGGCCGTCGACGGTCGATAGAACTGGAGCAACTGGCGCCACTGTCCGCGCTGCCGGGGGTCCGATGGGTGAGCCTGCAGTATGGGAATCCCGTCGCGCTCGAAGAGGAGACTCGCGCAGCTGCCGCGCCTGTCTTGATCGACGCCGAGGTCGATCCATTGGCTGATCTGGATGGCTTTGCAGCGCAGGTTGCGGCGATGGATCTGGTAGTGACGATCGACAACTCCACAGCCCACATGTCCGCAGCGCTCGGAGTGCCGACATGGACGCTGCTGCCCTTCGCGCCCGATTGGCGATGGATGCTGGGGCGCGAAGATAGTCCCTGGTACCCGGCCATGCGGTTATTCCGGCAGCTGCAGCCCGGGCAGTGGAAGTTTGTGATTGAACAGCTTCAGGGCGAGCTTTCCGCCCGCGTTGTTGGCCGGCGGCTGCTCGCGGGTCAGTCGCTGGGCGCGCTGAAGAAGGTTCCTTGATGAAAATCTCCTGGCGCTGTCTAGAATCCGGTAGAGAGATGCCGATAGCTTGCCTGTAACAATAACCACCTGCTCCACGTAACGATTCTGAACCTTGACGCAAATGAAACTGGTTCGGTGCAGGCGGAATTCGATATAGGAGCAACATTCAAATGATTAGCGTACTCAATAGCGTATCTTCACTGGTTGCCGAGAATGCTCTTTCGTCCACACAGGCGAGCCTGCAGAGCACTCTCCAGCAACTGTCCACCGGCGTAAGAATCAACTCTGGATCGGAAGATCCTGCCGGTCTTTCGATCGCGAACGGCCTCGGCGCCAACATCGCAGCCCTCACGCAGTCCAGCCAAAACGCTTCCAACGGTGTGGGCCTGCTGCAAACCGCTGATGGCGCACTCTCGCAGGTGACGTCCCTGCTCAACCAGGCTGTGACGATCGCCACCGAAGCGTCCAACGGCGGTCTCACCAGCACCCAAAGCAGCGCCGCGAACACTGAGTTTCAGTCGATTCTGACAGAGATCAACAATATTGGATCCACTACCAACTTCAACGGGAAGGCAGTTTTCAATAACAACACGACAGCCTCTGAGACTTCGGTTCAGGCGTCACTGGCGACGACTACTGCCCTGACCAGCGGTGACACGATAAGCATCGCCGACGCACAGACGGGTGGCACCTTCAAGTTCACCGCTGGAGCAACTTCCAAGATCTCGGATTTGATCAGCGCCGTCGCTGCCGCGGTGACCGATGGGACGCTGAGTGCCGGAACAACCGCTGCCGTAACCGGTGGCCAGCTCGTAATCGCAACCACGACGACTGGCGACTCGTTGCAGGTGACGAGCAACGATCCCGTTACTGGTAACTTCGCCCCGACGACGACTTCAGCCAACTCCGCGACGGTCTACACGAGTGATGGCACCAGCACCGGATCCAACTCGATTAACACAACGATCAATAATCTCTCAGCCACTGCTCTGAGCTTGACCGGCAATCTATCGACGGCTGCCTCGGCACAAACCGCACTGACAGCCATCACCAATGCGATCAACACCATTGCGAACCAGCGCGGATCGATCGGCGCATCGGTCAACCAGCTGACGGCCGACGAGGGTGTTGAAAACACCGAGGTCACGAACCTTACCAGCGCTCAGAACAATGTTCAGAACGCCGATATCGGCACCACGGTCGCAAACATGACGCAGTACAACGTCCTCGAACAGACTGGCATGGCCGCTCTGTCGCAGGCCAACTCAGCTCAGCAGAACGTGTTGAAGCTCCTTCAGTAATCCTTCCTTCACAAACGCGGGGATGTCCATCAGGCGTCCCCGCGTTCATATCCCGGAACTAAACTAGCCGGCTCAATGTGCCGATAGAAAAGGCGAGCGCGGATAGTTTCCACAAATACGTTGCGAAAATTCCTCGCCTGCCAACTAAGAAAGACTCGACATCTTATGAGTTCAACGTCATCTTTGAGTTCCTTGCTTGCGTCCGCAAGTTCCGCGACCGGGATCAATATTAGCGACATTCTAGAGGCAGCCACAGGGGCTTCCAGCGCCGGCATCGACGTCACGTCCGCGGTGAACTCGGCCGTGACCGCCGCCCAGGCGCCAGAAAATGCGTGGCAGAATCAGATCACTGCGCTTCAGAGCCAAACCACAGCTCTCACACAGATTCAAACCGATGCAACTAATCTCGATAATGATGTCCAGGCGCTCAACAACTTAACCGGCCCCCTTTCGGCAACGACGGTGACCTCATCCAACTCGAGCGTTGTGACTGCCACTGCGGCAGCGGGGAGCGCGACGGGAAACAATGTTGTCATCGTCCAGAATTTGGCGAGCACCGCCTCTTATATCTCAACCACCGAGGCAACGACAACTACTGCGCTGCCAGTCGAGACCCTTACGATCGCAAACGGGAGTGGCGACTCCTCCACGATTACCACTGGCAGCGGTGTCAACACGCTCAGCGACCTTGCGACAGCAGTCAACAATGCGGGGCTAGGTGTCACGGCTAGCATCGTCACGGATGCTTCCGGCTCCAGGCTGGCCATCACCAGCAACACGTCCGGGAGTACGGGGAGCTTTACCGTCAGCTCCACCGGTACCACCTTTGACTTCACGCAAGCGGCGACGGGAACCGATGCCTCGCTTACGGTAAACGGTATCAGCGTCACGAGTGCCACGAACACAGTGTCTGGCGCGGTGCCTGGACTCACCCTCAACCTCTTGAGCGCCAGCCCATCAACATCGGTGAGTTTGTCCGTATCACCCAATACCTCGCAGGCATCGAACGCGATCAACCAGTTTGTGAGCGACTACAACAGCGCGATAGGAGATCTGAACACGCAGTTTGCAGACTCAGGGTCTGGCCAGGGGGTGCTCGCGGACGACCCTGCCGTGCGCAATCTGCAGAGTGAGCTGCTTTCAGCACTGGACTATACAGCGACACCGTCGTCCGGCAGCACGACCACGGTACCCAATCTTACTTCGCTGGGAATCTCGGTGAATTACGATGGAACACTGAGCGTGGATAGCGCGACACTGAGTAACGTGCTGCAGAACAACTTCAGTGATGTTCAGAACTTTTTTCAAGGTGCAGCGTTGAACGGGTTTGCCAACTCGATGGACCAGCAGCTCACTAGCTTTATCAGTCCGGCCGATGGCGCATTCACGGTTGACTTGCAGAGCATAAGCACCGAAAGCAGCGGGTTACAGACCGACATCTCGAACTTTCAGACGAACGTTATTACTCCGCTGCAAACGCAGTTGCAAAGCGAATTCAGTCAGGCTGAGGAATTGCTGCAGGAATTGCCAAACCAGATGAAACAAATTGATGAGGAGCTGGGCGAGAACTCATCCTCGGGAAGTTAGCTGGAGTCCGACATGGAATCGAAAGAACTCTTCTATCGGAAGAGCGCTGCACAAGGAGCGAGCGGCGTGGGCGTGCTGATTGCACTCTACGACACCCTCGCCGGCGATTTGCGCCGTGCAGCCGAGGCTGAGCGCGGCAACAACCTGGAGAAACGCTGCCTTGAAGTCAATCACGCTTTATTGGTCATCGGATATCTTGAAGACGCGATGGAACGAGCCGCTAGAGGGCAACTAACCCAGCAGTTGATAGCCTTCTATTCATCCCTGAGACGCAAATTGATTCGGGCCCAGGCAAGGCGATCGCCAGAGCTTATCGAAGAGCAGATGGAGCGGGTGTTGCGCCTCCGTGCATCCTGGCAGCGGATGGAGCTCTCCGTGCCTGACGGGTCGAACGCTCTCATGGAAGCAATGGCAAACCTTGAACATGATGACACGGCGACCTACCAGCCGACCCACTCTACAAATTGGTCAGCGTAGATTCTGATTCGGAATACGTCCGAAAGAGCAGGCTCTCTGGTTGGGCGGTCTTTGGCAACGAGCCTTCGCATTCTCCACAGCATTAACAACTTGGATACAGGCTCTCCCGCTCCTTGCCGGGCTTTCAGGTTGCGATGAGAATCGAAACCCAAAAGTTACCCTCAGTCGAGTCGAACGTACACCTTTCCCTGATCTTCGGGCTAAAGCCTCGCATTTCTTCGTCGCCACCTTCGATGACGGTGGGCATGGAGAGTCGAGCCGCTGTTGCCATCACACACTTCATATTCCCACCGATGACATTTGCCAGTTCGCCCAGCACGTCGCGCACGTCATCATTCACCGTGCTGGGCGGATCCGTAGACAGGACCATCCCTGCAAAGCGGCAAGCCTGTTGACGCGTACACTCCAGAAGGACCGCCCCGTTCCAATCCCCCGTCAGACGCACATAGGAGGTTAAGACGTCACCGACGGGGCGCCTCGGGATCTCACTGGGCGACACGTCAAGACCCAGCATCGTGATAAATACCGATCCCACGGTCCGAACCAACATCTCTTTTCGCACTTCAGTTCTCATAGATTTTCCTCTCTATCGTGCGACGTAGACGGTCAGGCCTCCCACCGTCGTTCGTTGAAACCACTCATCGAGACCGAAGATCGACTCAGACGCACCCAGGAGTAACCAGCCTCCACGGAACAGCGTGCTGTGCATCTCCTTCATGATGTTTCGCTTGGTCTCATTGTCGAAATAGATCATGACGTTTCGGCAGAACACCAGATCGAAAGGTCCGAGGCCGCCCATGCGCTTGCGAAGATCAATTGTCTCGAAACGAACCATCCGCCGCACCGTCTCGCTCAGTTGCCAGTCAAGGCCGGCGGGCCGAAAGTGCTTCACTAAAAGTGCCGCCGGCAGACCCCGGTTGACCTCAATCTGCTGGAACAAGCCTGCGCGGGCACGCTCCAGGACCTTGGATGAGTAGTCGGTCCCGAGAATCTGGATGTTCCAGCTCATGAGCTGTTCTTCAAGAAGCATCATGGCCAAGCTGTATGCTTCTTGTCCGGTGGACGCAGCAGCCGACCAGAAGCGCAGACTCCTGCTGTCTCGACGCTCTTCCTTCAGGTTGGGTAACAGGACAGTCCGTATCGCGTCATAGTGGTGCGGCTCGCGAAAGAAGTAGGTCTCATTCGTCGTCATCGCTTCCGCGACCCGGTCGCCTAGCTCCTGATTTCCTTTCGAGTGCAGCAGCGCGCACAACTCATTGGTTGTTTTGAGCCCCAATTGCTTGACGATGGGCGCCAGGCGGCTTTCGAAGAGGTAGTGTTTATCTTCTTCGAGCACGATTCCAACTTTGGAATAGACGTGCTGCTGAAGAAATCGGTAATTCTCCGGCAGGATGGCCCGGTCGACCAATTGGCTATCCATACAGCTCCCTCCTGACTCCGGTTGAGCGGCGGAGAATTTCTGGCACAACTTCTTTGAGCGGTAACACCCGGTCTGCCAGACCGGCGTTCACCACGGCCCCGGGCATACCCCACACAACGCTCGATGCTTCATCCTGGGCGACGATTCCTGCACCTCGTGCCTTGAGAATTTCTGCACCGCGTAGACCATCCTGCCCCATGCCAGTAAGGATGACCGCCAGGGCGGCGCCGCCATATACCTCGCCGGTCGAAGCAAACAGCGCATCAACAGCGGGTCGGCAGGAGTTTTGTCGGGGTGACTGATCCAGGCATACGCTAATCACAGCTCCGTCCCGGGCCAACTTCATATGAAAATCGCCAGGGGCGATCAGAATCTTGCCCGGCTCTACCGAGCAGCCCTGAGATGCTTCGCTGACTGGCAGCTGGCACGTCGAGTTGAGACGCTCCGCAAGCAATCGAGTAAAGAGTGGTGGCATATGCTGCACAACAAGAATGGGTAACTGAAAGTTTGCGGGTAACGTGGGGAGCATTTCGCCCAGCGCGGTCGGGCCTCCCGTCGACACCCCAATGACGATCACTTGTGGCCGGAGCTTCTCGCGCTGTAACGTGATTGGATTGCGCGCGTTCGGAAGGGCTGCCGGAACGCATAAGGTCTCGGCAGTCGGGACCACTCGATCTTCCACGGACTGACGGAAGAACTGCTTGATCTTGGGAATCATCTCTTCTCGCAACCGAATCATGGAGCGGTGGAGTGAACCTTCGTTCGAGGCCTTCGCGACGTAATCATCAGCCCCCAGAGTCAATGCCTCCAGCGTTTTTACCCCACCCCGTTCGGTGAGGGTGCTGAACATGATGATTCGCAATTTGGGGTATTCGCGACGCACCCGGCGAAGCATCTCCAGACCATCCATGTCCGGCATCTCAATATCGAGAGTGATGACATCCGGATTGAGTTGCGGGATTCGTTGCAGTCCAATGGCGCCGTTCGAGGCCGTGCCGACCACCTCAAGCATCGAATCCTGTTCGAGCGCCTGCGCCACGAGACGGCGAATGACGACGGAATCATCCACCACCATCACACGAACACGTTCGCCAGGTTGGAGTAACCGCTGATTGATCGCCGCCATGGTTACTCCATAACCTCAGAGCCAATCCCGAGAAGCTCGAGCTTCTCCCTGAGAATGTCTTTTGTGAATGGCTTCATGACGTATTCGTTCGCGCCGGCGTCCAAAGCCGAAACCATGCGGTTCAACTCAGTCTCCGTCGTGACCATGATGATCTTTAACAGAGAAAGTTCCGGATTCCGCCGCAATCGCTTGAGCAGATCCAGACCGTCCATCTCCGGCATATTCCAGTCGGTGAGCACCAGGTTCACCGACGTACCTTCGGCATCAATTACAGCCAGCGCCTGCTTGCCGTCCGCAGCCTCACATACCTCGTATCCCAGCTCCAGCAAAATTCTTTTGAGGATCGTTCGGATTGTCTTTGAGTCGTCTACAACGAGTGCCTTAGGCATCTGCATCCACCTTCGTCCTTTGACATTGACCTGGCGGATTGCATACAGACCGCCAGGCCAACCTCACAATGATTGGTTCCTTCAGAACGTGAATTTCGCTACGGATGCCTGAAGCCGGGCTGCCATTTCACTCAACTCCAGGGAGGCCGTCTTGGTATCATTTGCTCCCTGAGTTGTGTTCTTGGCCGCCGTCGCGACGCCGCTGATGTTCTTCGCGATGTCGTTGACTCCTTGAGCCGCCTCGGTCACGCTTCGCCCGATCTCGTTGGTTGTGACAGTTTGCTCCTCCACAGCCGAAGCGATGCTGTTGGAGATGTCGTTGATCTGGTTAATGATGGTCCCAATCTCCTCAATTGCGGAAACGGCCCCCTTGGTGACTCCCTGGATCGCTTCGATCTTCTGACTGATCTCTTCGGTCGCCTTGGCGGTCTGCTTGGCTAATTCCTTGACTTCGTTCGCCACCACCGCGAATCCTTTGCCTGCTTCGCCGGCGCGAGCGGCCTCGATGGTTGCGTTGAGTGCAAGCAGGTTGGTCTGCTGCGCGATCGAGGTGATGACCTTGATCACGTTGCCGATTTCCTGACTGGATTCGCCAAGCTTTTTCATCGTTTCGTTGGTGGAGTGGGCCACGATCACCGCATTCTTGGCTACGTGTGCCGAGTCGTTGGCGTTTTTCGCGATCTCGCGGATCGAGGCCTGCATCTCTTCAGACGCGGTAGCGACCGAAGCGACGTTCCGCGATACCTGCTCGCTCGCCGCGGATACGATGTTGGCCTGAACCGCAGTCTCCTCCGCATTGCCGGCCATCTGCTGGCTGACTGCGGTGAGTTCTTCGGAGGATGAGGCCAGTGTGCTGGCGTTCTCGGCAGTTGCCTTGAGCGGCGCAGCGATCGCCGCCAGCATCTGATTGACTCCTTCGATGATCTTGCGATACTCGCCTTCGTGCTTGCTGGCGTCGGCGCGGGTTCCGACGTGACCATTGATCGCCTCGACTGCAAGCATATTCGTGTCTTTCACAAGCGCCTGCACATTTTCTTTCATCAGCACCAACCACTCGTGGATCTGATCCTTGTCCGATGCTTTCGCCATCGTAGCGGTCAGGTCACCGTGAGCGATCCGGGTTACGTAGGCAACGAGCTCCGTCAGCCATTCGTGCACACCGTTGACTGCATTCTTCATCTTCTCGTGATCTCCCTTGCAGGCGATCTCAACGCTTTCACTCAAATCGCCACCACTGATAAGGCGAAGGATTCGATTGCCTTCGCCAATTGGCAGCAGGATGGCGTCCAGCATGTCGTTGAGGCCCTTCACAATTCCGGCAAAAGCGCCGCTGAATTGTTCGGGTTTTCCGCGTTCGGAGAGCTGACCTTCATGGGATGCGTGCGTGAGTCGGGCCACTTCCTTCTGGAGATCCTGCAGGACGACCGCAACCTGATTCACAGCGAGCTTCATCTTTTCGTGATCGCCTTTATACGTCTGAGCAATCAGTTCGTCGATCTTGCCGTCCGACACCTGGGAAAGGATCCGGTTGCCTTCGGCGATCGGTAATAGGATGGCGTCGAGCATTGTGTTGACGCCTGAAACAATCCCTGCGAACGCGCCGCTAAACTGTTCCGGTTTCCCACGTTCGGCGAGCTGGCCCTCTCGGGAAGCTTCGGTCAGCCGTTCAAATTCGTGGGCTAAAGCCTGGATGTTTTCCATCGCCGCCACCAACGCCGGCACCACTTCATCGCTCTCTGACCTGCGGCTGATTGTCTTGAACGTGGGCAGGGTACGCAGGTCTCCATTCGCGATGTCGACAACCGTGCTGGTGATGCTCCGCACCCGATCTCGGACGCTGTTTACCGACTCTGCTACGGACGCGAAGACTCCCCGATACGTTCCCTCGACTCGCGTCGTCTGGTCGTTCACCGCCATCCTGCAAAGTACGGCATTTGCTTCTACAAGACCATCGAGACCATCGATGCAATGGTTGAGGTTATTTTTGATTTCGTTGAAGTCTCCCTGGTACTCCTCGGTAATCTTCTCCGGAATGTCCCCGGCGGAGATGCGGTCGACGTAGACAGCAGCCACCTTCAGCGGTTTCACCACGGCGTCGAGCGTCCGGTTTATTCCACCGACGATCTTCCGGAAGTCACCTTCATGCTTGGATACGTCGGCGCGGGTGGACAATTTCCCTTCTACCGCGGCCTCTACGAGGGCGTCGGTGTCCGCGCTCAGATTCCGGAGAAAGCCAAGCAGGTTCTTCACACTGGAACCGAGGGCCCATGCTTCGAGACGTGGGTCGCTCATCAAGGTATCGAAGTTGCTGGTTCGCAGATCGCCCCTTCCCAGGACGGTCAGTTGGTCCTGCATGGCGGCGGTGGCGCGTTTCAACTCCACGATGTGTTCCGTCTTGTCGCCCTCGGCCTTGATAACCTCCGAACTGAAACCCATCGACTCCATCGTGCTCAGCAGGTAGGAATCAACAATGGCTTGGAGATCGAGGTTGAATATCTTTGCTACAGCGCGCTCTGCCTGCGCGATCTTCTCCGTATCCTTGAATGACTTGCGCAGGAATATCCCCGTGAGCCGCTCATACTCGGCGTAAGAGCCAACGTACCATTTCAGCGGAAGGTCGATCTTGTCATGCAACTTTCCGACCTTGAGTCGCCGCTCAAAGTACTCGACATCCCAATTGCTCGTTGCACCTTCAAATACCTCGGCAAAGTAACCTGCCTGGGCGGACTCGAGATGTTGGCGCAGCGTCGCGAGCGACATCTGCCCCGCCTCAGCGAATGCCTCGAAGTACTCGCGAGTCGGGGCGAAACTGAACTGCCAGTCGTAGAACGCCTTGGCTACCTCTGGCGCGATCGACCGTGCCCACGGAGCCAGCTCTGCCAATAAAATCCGCTCTTCGTTGCCAAGCCTGAGGAATTCGCGACGCTGGGCCAGATTCTCCGCATTGATTCCATACTTCTTGCACAGCTCACCCGGGCTGTTGCCGTGTCTTTGCGGCGTCGAACCAAGCGGCCCATAACTACTTGCCGGCAGCGCAGCTATCTCTGTGGGCCACTCAGCGACTCCTGCACCGCCTTCTGAACCGTGCGCTGCGCCGTTCGAAGAAACACGACGTGAAGAACCTTGCCTGCCATTATTTGTTTGCGTTGCCATCTCGTTTGCTCCTCGCAAGTACCTGGTACTCTGTTGTGCCGCTGCCGTGCCTTCAGTTCAAGGCGTTTATGTCGCAAACCTCAGCGTGCTCTCGCCGAACGCTTGCCCGATTGGTTTAGCTGTTATGTTTCAAGGTTTGTCATGCCCGCTCAACGGCACTCCATGGCCCTCCCGACAGCGAGATCGACGGTTCGCTCCTCATCGAGGACGAGCAGCAACTTGTCCTTCAGCTTGTAGACGCCACGGATCAGATCTTTCGCAGCAGGCGCGAGATTGTCGGGAGGACGCTCGTATGCGGAGGCGTCCATACCCAGGACATCGCCGATTTCGTCGACCAGCAGGCTAACCGCACCATCCGCGGTCCGAACCACCATGTTCATCGATTCCGGATTGCCCGCCGGCCGCGCCGGCAGTAGCAGCCGCCGCCGCATATCGATCGCGGTGACGATCTGTCCGCGCAGGTTAATCAAGCCCTCGATCACGTCAGGTGCTTGCGGCACCGACGTCATGGGCTGTGAACGCAGAACCTCCTGCACGTGAAGTACATCGACACCAAAGAACAGGTCGGCAACAAAGAAGGTGGAAAACTGACTGCTTGAGTTCGTCGTGACGGGTTTTGCTGCCGTATCAATTGCCATCGTTTACCGTGCCTCTCCTGCGCCTACAGCGATTCCATCGATGGCATCCAACGAGGAAACCAGTCGTGCGACCGATTCGAGGATGAGTGTCGAATCGGCCTTTGATTGACAGTCGTGAAAACCCGCGGCGCGGGCAGATGACACCCTTGCCAGGCCCACCGAATCGACAAGTGCGAGGACCGGAGTTGTGGCCCACTCCGATTTACCACGCAAGGAACTGAGCAACGCGGACCTGCCGTCCGTCTGAAGATCAAGCGCTGCCACGATTACGTCTATAGGCTGCTGCTCTAACCTGCGTATCGCTTCGGCCAGGTCACCGGCTTCGAAGACCGAGTAACCCGCCATGTCGAGGTTGGCGCGAATCAGGCCACGCGAGAATGCGGAAGGGTCAAGGACAAGAATCTTCCTGCAATGGGTGTGCTCCTCCGCGCTTTGAGACCAGTTCCCTTCGCCAGCATGAATCACCTGGTTGAGATCAAGGAAATCGGTAACCCGCTTGCCAACCACTGCCGACCCAAGAAGGCCTGTGCGATCAGATTTCTGCCGAACCGTAACGGCCTCTTCGGCAACATCCAGAATCTGGTCCACCACCATGCCTACGCTGCCTTCGCCTTCATTGAAGACCACCACTTGTACCGGGTCGGCAGAGAGCTCCTGTCCAGGCGAGTCAGGTTCAAGAACACTCCGCAGAGACACCAGCGGAAGGATCCGGCCCCGGTACTGAACAACTTGTCCCCCGCCCGCGTATTCGATGGCCGATTGCGGAAACTCCTCGAGCCTCGCTACCAGTGAGAGTGGAACAGCCAGACGCTCAAAGGAACCCGCCCGAAACAGGAGCAGCCGTTGCTGCTGAATCTCCAGCTGCGCTTTGTGCTTATCCGCAGCCCGGGCTGGTTCACGCACCCCACCAAAGACGCCGGAACATTGGCCGATCCCGAGCACGTCCAGGATAAGCGCCACACGGCCGTCGCCCATGATCGTAGCGCCGGCATACAAGGTCAGCCCCTTCAATTGCTTCCCCAACGGCTTGACCACAATCTCCTGGGTATCATTGATACCGTCCACGACCAACCCAAACTGCCGGTCTTCTGCCTGCAGAACAACCAGGCTGACCGCCTCGGCCCGGTCAGCCGATTGCAGCCCCAGCACCTGATTCAAATAGGCGATGGGCAAGAGGCTGCCGCGCCGCCGATACACCGGCGTTCCATGCACGTACTCGATGTGCTTTCCGGAGGCGTCTCCCTCAATTCGGATGAGTTCGAGAAGACTTACCTGAGGAATTACGAAGCGTTCGCCACCACTTGTAATGACGAGCCCAGGAATGATCGCCAGCGTCAGTGGAATTCGAATCTTGACTGTGGAGCCTTCGCCTGGTCGGCTAAAGATGTCCACCACCCCACCAATCTTCTCGATGTGGGATTTCACCACATCCATACCTACACCTCGACCTGAGATGTTGGTGACAGTTTTCGCGGTCGAGAAACCTGGCTCAAAGATCAGCCCAAGCGCGTCCCGGTCGCTGAGCTTGTCAACCTGTTCGGGTCGCAACAGCCCTTTTTCAATAGCTTTCTGTTTGACCCGTGCCACATCAATCCCGGCACCGTCGTCACCAACTTCGATGTTGACCTGGCCACCTTCGTGATACGCGCGAAGGGTCAGTAGCCCGCGTGGTGATTTTCCTGCAAGCCTGCGTATCTCGGGGGTTTCGATGCCGTGATCGCACGAGTTGCGAACCAGGTGCATCAGGGGATCTTTGATGGCTTCAATGATCGTCCGATCGAGCTCCGTCTCAGCTCCATCCATCTCCAGGACAATCTCTTTCCCCATGTCGATCGCGATGTCGCGCACGACGCGAGGCAGTTTATTCCACACCACTCCGATTGGCTGCATGCGCGTCTTCATCACGCCTTCCTGCAACTCGGTGGTGATCAGGTTCAGCCGCTGTGAGGTGGCGTTGAGCGCAGGGTCCTCGCCTTCGCTATTGAACTGGAGGATCTGATTGCGAGTCAGCACCAATTCCCCGACGAGATCCATTAGCTTGTCTAACAGGCCAACGCCGACCCGGATATTCGAGTCCACTGCGGAGGAATGCCGCGTGACCTCTTCTTCCTTCCCTTCAGCGTCTTGTTTCGGCAGCTCTCGGCCTTCCGCATCTCCGGATGGCAGGTCAGCGGAGCCCACCGGGAGACATTTCGCATCGACCACGTCAGCCATGACGTCGGAAGTCGCAGCCACGGGAGTTTCGGAGGAGGCAGACGGCTGCTCTTCATTCGACTGCGGTTGGGCAGCAATTCGGAGCCGCTCTACCAGAGCTTCAAAATGAAGAGGGCCTTCCTTGCCGCTCTCTTCGATCGAGGCCAACACCTTCCGCGTCGCATCGACCGTTTCGAGGATCAGGGAAACCAGGGCCGGCGTGAGTTCTCTTTCTCCATCACGCAGCTGGCTCAGGATGCTTTCGGCCTGATGGGTTATTCCTTCCAGCGTGGTGAATGCAAGGAAGCCACATGCACCCTTGATCGTATGGATGGTGCGGAAGATGCTGCCCAGCAGCAGCGCGTCGTGCGGATGCTTCTCCAATTCGACAAGATCCTGATCGAGACGCGACAGATTCTCATCGCTTTCGACCAGAAACTCATGAATCGTCTCCATGTCTTCCACGCAAATGTTATCCATGATCCCTTTCAACCCACGTGTTCTGCGGGGCCGCCAGCCATTTTGGAGCCAACGTCATTCCTTCGTAGGTGACCGCGGCCTTATCAGCCGGATGTCTGCTCTATCGGCAGATATTCAAACAGCTTTACCCCGGGGAACGGCTTAGTCCTGCACAGAGATGCGACCTGGTCATGATTTCGTTTCAACTCTCTCCTCTCGGTCGCCTACGGGCAAAGCGAACGGGATAAAGCACGATGCTTCGCAGCACACTGTGCCGGCGTTCCAGGAGTCTTGCCGCTCAGCACTGAACAAACTTAAGCAAAGCGCCGATAGATGCTATGCCGGTGCGTTCGTAAATGTTTACGCCCTGCATTACACGAATAGAGAAGGAGAACTATTGCCATGGATCTACTTTTAGTGGATGACAGCAAAACCATGAGGCTTCTCGTCCATCGCGCCATTCGGCAAGCAGGCTACCGAGGTCTTACTGTTTGCGAGGCGGAAAACGGTGCGGACGCTATGGAAAAGTTGAAGACGGTGAAGCCCAGGTTGATTTTGTCTGACTGGAACATGCCCGAGATGTCGGGCATCGACTTTCTTAGAAAGTTGCGTGCGGAAAATAACCCGACGCCTTTCGGATTTATTACTTCCGAAGCGTCCAAGAAATTGAAGGATCTCGCGATGAGCAGCGGCGCGAGCTTCATGATCGTCAAACCATTCGCCGTCGACGACGTCCAAGCTGCATTGGAACCCATCTTAGGGGAGAGCTAGATCATGGCAGAACCAACCTCAGCTTCAATGGCCACATTGTTTTCAGATCTGATTGGACGCCATGTCAACTTCTGCGAGCAGTTGGATGCACCACCAGCCAATGGACAGCAAATCTATTGCGCATACCTGATAAAACCGATGGACAGCTACAGACTGATCAAAGCAGACTTGACGCTGCTTAGTTCCTTCGCCGGCGCTCTAATCGGCTTGTCACCGGAGACGCTCAAGGAACGCGTCGAAGATACTACACTAGACGAATCCCTCAGAGACGCATTGGGCGAGGTAATGAACATTGCGTCGAGAATCGTCACCAGTGACCATCGGGGTGTATTTAAAGGGATGTTTGGAGACCCCGCCCAAATGCCGCTCGACGCTCGGATCATCCTTCGGGTTCCTTGCTCTTCGAGCCACTATAAAGTTACGGTCGATGGCTATCAAGGCGGCGGTTTCTCCCTCCTCGCACCCTTCTAGAGTCTGGCCGGCACAGGTCTACATAACAATCCGTGACTTAGTGCGGCCGCGCAACAGGTGGGCAGCCGCTCGCGTGCCGATCAACTTGTATCTGATGCGCGACGACCCATCTCTGGCAAAAAGCAATCCGGTCCGGCAGGCAAGCTCTCGTAACGAGTTCGCATGCCCTGAAGACGTCCGATCTCAGCGGCGAGTCGTGCTCAGCGTCCAATGTTGATCGATAGCCCTTGGTCGGTGATTTCCGCAAATCCGCACCTGAGTGCGTACCGCAACAATCCAAGCATCAGCTAGGAGCTGACAAGTAGCTAAGCAACGTGTTGGGAAGAACCTTTGCTGTTGCCGCGAGCGCAGCACTGTTGTCCGTCTCCGCTTGAGTGAGGCTGGTTGCGGCCGTCGCTTCATCGACGCCCACCAGGTTCGTCGCCTGCGACGCCAGACTGACCGTCTCCTGCTGCAGAAACGTATCTTGCGAATTTAATTGGCTTTCGGCATTGCCATAAAATGCCTGCTGCTGGCCCAGGAAACCAATGGCTGAAGATACAGCGCTGGTTGCGGTCTCGATGCCGGACGTATTGCCACTTTGCAATGCGGTCACTAGTGAACTCAGCGAGCCCAGTACGCTATTGCTCGGATCGGAGAAGATCTGGCTTCCTGGAAGATCGACCGGAATACTCAGCGTGTCACCTACAGCAACCGACGTCTGGTCCGTGTTGCCATTGTAGGTGTACCCGGTCGACGAGGAGGGGTCCGCGGTATAAGGGGTTGAAGTCCCGGTTCCTCCGAACAGGTAACTGCCCGCCACCGAAGTATTCGCCTGTGACACAACCGTCGACAATACTCCCTGCACCTGCGTAGCGATCGCCTGCAGATTCGAGGTTGTATTGGTACCGTTCGCACCCTCGGTGCCGAGCGATACGGCCTGGGTGAGTGCGGTGACTACGGAACTGAGGACAGAACTTGCTGACTCCACCGAAGCCAGAACCGTACTGACGTTTTTGGTGTATTGATCAACATTCCCCGTCTCGATCGTGTTCTGCACCATGGCGGCCGACGCCGCAGGATTATCCGATGGGACGCTCACGCTCCTGCCCGTTGCCACCTGCTGGAGCGCGGTGTTCAGCGTTGATTGGCTCTGTTGAAGATCCGCGAGAATGTTTGGGGTAATATTCGGATTAATTTGCATGTCGGTTAGTAACTTTGCCCGGATCCCATGTCCAACGTATCGGTATTGAGCTGTTGAATGGTGCTTACGATGCGCGCTGCCGCCTGGTAAGCCGTTTGGAAGCGAATCAGATTCGCGGTTTCATCATCAATGTTTACACCCGATACAGAGCTCTGCTGGTCGGTGAGCTGAAGCAATGTCTTGCCGAGCGCCGTAGATTGTGTGCTTGCATTGGAGGCAGCATCACCCACATCGAACACAAGGCTGGCATATGCGTTTGCCACCGTCGTTCCTGATGTTGAGTTGAATTGTCCAAGGACTGCGTCGTTGGTCGACACTTGCAACGTATCGCCTGGCGTTGACGTCGAAATGACCACCTGGCCCGCCGCGTTGAACGACAAGCCCGTGCCCGCGCTCAACGTGCCAGCGGCTACGGCAGACCCGATCGCTGTCTGCAGACTGGAAATCGTCGACGACGGGCCAGCAGTAAAAGAAAAGGTTTGCCCGGTCGACGCATCCGTGATCGATGTCACGGAGCCACTGTTCAACGCCGTGCTTGCGGCCAATGGAGCGGATGTCGTGGCGCCTTCAGTGGTTGCCGAATTTGAAGGAAGAGCTCGTGTCAGCACTCCAGAAAGATTCGCCACATTGCTGCTGCTACTGCCCGCCGAATTGATGGCGAGCTGGGCCGGACTAGTGATCGACACAGCCATGCTCGCCGCAGCATTATCCGGGTCCGCAGAGACCGTGAAGAAATTCTGCCCCTGATTGCCATTTGAGTCGAGACCCTGCGTCTGGGCGGAGTTGAAGCTGCTGGAAAACTGGCTAGCCAGTGGATTCAGCTGTGAAAGCATTCCAGGAATGGTCTGGTCGCGCATTTGAATCGCTCCGCCAAGCTGACCTCCGTTCAACGTTGAAGTTATGTTTGTTCCGTTGGAATCGAGGACCTGCTGGAATCCATCACTGCCCGTTGTGGTCTGAAGCGTAAAGCTCCGAGTGCCCATCACCAGCGGCGTTCCGTTGCCGGTCATAATGGTATCCCCGGATTGACTTTGTGTTACAGAAATGCCGGTTAGTCCGGACAGCTGCTGGACGGACTCGTTGAGTTGGTCTTCTGCCGAGCTGTCATTCTGCCCTGCATTGATTAACTGCTCCATCTGCCCATTTAACTGGGCAATCTGCTGGGTGAGCGAGTTGATCTGCGCTACCGTTGTCGTTACCAGGCCATTCGCCGACGACTGTGCGCTGGTCAATCCATTCGCCGTCGTGTTGAAGGCCTGGGCCAAGTCCTGTCCCGCCGAGAGAACACTCTGCTGCGTCGCTGTGCTGGAGGGGCTCGCAGAAAGCGCATCCAGACTGTTCGAGAACGTGGTCAGTGCACTCGCGATGTCGGTTCCGGTGGTTGTGAAGTACGTCTGAATCTGTTCCAGGCTCGCCGACTCAGTGTTGGCGCTACTCTGGGCAGAGGTCTGCTGCTGAATCTGCAGGTTAAGCAACTCGTCCTGCACGCTCTGGATGCCCCCAGTCTTCACGCCGCCTCCGGTGATTTCATCTCCCGACAGATTGAGGGCATCTTCACTCTGTTGGGCGACCTCCTCGGTATATCCGGGAGTGTTGACGTTCGAGATGTTGTTGCTGGTCGCGTCCAGCGCGGCCTGAGCAGCATCCAGCGCCTGCACTCCAATATTGAGCGTTGTATTCAGTCCACCCATAACGTTACATTCGGCAGGACCAGGTCTGATGTTTTGCCCTGGGGCCCGAAGCCTCCTGAAGGTTTTCTGTGACTGAACCCAACAGCGAAGCCATCAGGGCGGCAGAGTGACTAGAATGTTGCAGCACCGCGTCGTAGACCCGATTCACAGTCTGCAGTTCAGCCTGCGCCGCCACCAACTCGCTGGGAAACTCCTTCTCGAGCGCCGGCCGCAAACTCGCGGGTTGGGTGTCGTCGAAGACCCAGAGCCGCCTTCGAAGGCTTCTTAGCCGCACGGTCAGAACCTCTTGCTCGGCAAGGCTCTCCTCGAGATCTGAGATTCCGTTACAGGAAATCGCCGCCATCGCTCGCTCAAGTTCACGAACAAGCGAGCGCGCAGTCTCTAGATATTCGCCGGTGCGCTGCTCTCGGTTTGTTGTACTCGTCTCCATCGTGCTTCGCACCCTCCATGCATGGCGCACCCTGTACTTCAGCCACCGTCCTCAGTTACGAAGACTCACCAACCATCGCTGCCGCTATGCTTGACGGATCGACCTGATACTCGCCGTTACTGATCGCCTGGCGAAGGTTATCCACCCTCCCCTGTCGCACCTCTGGCGAACTGAGAGCTGTAGTCACCAGCGAAGCCAGTGAGGTTGTGTCCGACGTAAGGGTCGTCCGGTCATCTTCTGAAACGCCCCGGGATTTTGCGGACGATTGGGCGCTTGCCTGTGCACCTACCTGCTGCGAGCTCAGATCACTCGAAAGCTGACTGGCTGCCGAGTTAGATGGATCAATCCTCATAACACCTCCTAGACTGGTCGCTATTCCTATCGGCAGATCTCCAAATAAGTTTAGGGAGTGTCTATTTTTTTCTTAGGACGCCTGCTTTTCCCAAACCACCTGCCGGAGCTACGGATGCGGAAACACCCGCCTTTTCCCTATCCGCGGCCGCATGCATGGCCTTGGCAATCATCTTCCCGATGCCCAGCCCGCCAGAGGCCGCCATGGCCGTAGAAAGCGATTGAACACCTAAGCTCATCATTTGATCGCCGCCGGCGTCACGGTCCGTGTCGCCTCCCGGCACGCTCGCGAACGACTGCTGCGCCTCATTCAACCAGGTACCAACGAGAATGGCTTCAAACTGCTGGGCGCTCTTATCAATCCTGGCGTCATCCGTCAGCTTGGTATGGATAGCTCCATTTTGCACGACTCGACCCTCCTGAGCTTGCAGCAGGTTTGTCGTGGCCAGTGAGCCAAAGCTTGAACTCGTTCCCATCTACTGGACCTCCAATTCGGCTTGGAGTCCACCCTCAGCGCGGATGGCCTGAAGGATCGAAACGACATCGTGGGCCGACAAACCGATCGAATGTAGCCCATTGACTAGCTCGTCAACGTTTGCGCCCTCTTCTAGTTTCATTGACTGCGCCGGACCATCGCTGACATTCACCGTCCTCTGCGGCACCAGGGCTCCTGGTGGCCCCCCTGCGATCGACTGGACCGGCGTGTACGACGTAACGACCTCGATGGAAAGATTGCCATGGAGTACCGACACCGGCGAGAGCTTGACATCGCCGCCCAGTACGATCGTGCCTGTGCGCTCATTAATGACAATCTTGGCTGGAGTATGGACGCTGATTACGAGGGACTGGACCCGCGCTATCAGCAACGGCACTGACTGCTCCGAGGCATCCGCGACGATAATATCTACGCGCCCGCTGTCCAGCACCGACGCCACCGTCTTGTGCAATGAAACATTAACCGCATTCGCAATCTCCGCAGCAGTATTGAAATCGGGATTACGTAATAGCAGCGAGACCGTCTTAAAGCCGCTCAAATCCACGGCCGTGTCGCGTTCCACAATGCCACCGCCTGGAATCAAAGCGACGTTAGTAGGGTTTACCTGCTTGCCGTTTGATCCCGTTCCTGCGAAGTATCCGCCCATGACTAACGACCCTTGGGCCTCTGCATACACCCTCCCGTCAGGACCGTGCAGAGCGCTCATCAATAACACGCCTCCCTCGAGACTGTGGGCATCACCAATCGAACCTACCGTAATATCAAGTCTCTCTCCAGGACGCGCGAACGGCGGAAGCGTCGCAGTGATGAACACAGCGGCGACATTCTTCACGACCGACGTGCTCGGAGGAATCAGCACGCCCATCTTTTGCATAGCATTCGCCAAAGTCTGTACGGTGAAGATGGTCTGCTGTGAATCTCCGGTCCCGCGCAAACCAACGACCAGACCGTATCCCACCAGCGGATTATCCCGTACCCCGGCAATCGTAGTAATATCGCGAACCAGCACCTGCCGATCAGGTCCCGCTGCCCGAACACGAAGCGGGAAGATCCAGAGGGCGAGAACGCAAAGGATTGCCAGGCTGAGGCGCGACACCGGGTTTATTGATTTGGACATCATCGTTCTTAAAACCCAACCAACCAAAGAATCGCCCTCGTGATGGGATTGAGCGGTCGCGTGCTGTCCGCGATAATCCCCTTGCCCTTCATCTCTATCTCCAGGTTGCTCAACTGTGTCGAAGACACGATGTCATTGGGGCCGATGTCGCCGGGGCGCACCACGCCACGAACAGTGACATCTTCGTGCTGGTTGTTCATGAAGATTCTCCGCTGCGCCTCAACCACCAGGTTTCCACTCGGCAGAACCTCAATCACCTGACCGGTCAGGGTGGTCTGAAAGGCCGTATTGGAACTCGTCGCGCCAGCGCCCTTGAGCGCCGTCGATGAATTTGCATCGAACAGCGGATTGAGCGGGCTCGTGTTGATGCTTCCCGGCAGCCCGGTGATGGCCGAACTGGTTTGGAAGGTTCTCTGATAGCTTGAATTTCCGCTCTGTGCTGCCGTCGTCTGAACCGCAACCACGATCACAATTGTGTCATTCACCTTGTGCGCCTTGTAGTCGGTGGATAAGTCCCCCAGCGTGCTGCTCTGCGTCCAGAGACTTCCAACCGTGGTTTCGGCTGAGCTATGGATGTCGAGTTGCTGAAGCCGGGCGATGTAGTCTGTCCTTAGCTGTTGAGGATTATTCTTCGGCTTCTTCGCGTTTTGCGACCTCGCAAGCGGCGTCATCCCAAGGGTAAGCAGCACACCGATCAACAGGTTGTGCCAGATTCTCTTCTGCAGAAATCTTCTGTTCACAGCGTCGCCCTCAAGAATCCGTCGCTACACACTTCAGCCAGATAGGTAGGACCATGTTCGCGGCCAGCGACGCGAATCGTCTGTCCAACGGCTCCGTTCTCAAGACAGACCACCGTGAGCTCGATGTGGACATGCCCGCCTTCCAGTAGCAGGACTGCCGGCGATCCGATTCGTAGGATTACTTTGCTCCGGGCATATTCAACCGACGGACTCTTAGGAGGTTTTGCGCTCGCAGGAAGGGATGATCCGTCGGGACGATCGCTCTGACCTCGGTGGACCGTTACCACAAACGGCAGACATTCCTCGCTGATAACGCATGCCAGTCGCACGCGAGATGGATTCGCAGCCCAGGCTCCTACGGACACCACCTTCAGTGCAGGCTCCCTTGTCTTTGCCACGATTTCGGCTGGCAGCGTAATCTGCGACGCCGACACCGGTATGCCCGCGTCTCTGATGGTCAAAGCAATTCGCCCGGTCGTGATCACTTCGCGACCGGACCCACCCTTCGCGGGTATGCCTAACACAGCGACCAACACGGTGATTCCTGCTAACCGATAATGACTCATGCTGCCCCCGTGCTACTGCGCCAACTGGTTCAACTGCTGCAACATTTCATCGGCTGCCTTGACGACCCGTGAGTTCGACTCATAGGACCGCTGTGCCAGGATCATATTCACGAACTCGTCGACGATGCTCACATTGGATTGTTCAAGCATTCCCTGCTGAATGGTGCCTAGGCCGGAGGACCCTCCTGGCGTTCCCACAACGGCCTCACCGGATGCGGTGGTTGGCAGGTAAATGTTGTTCCCGATGCTGTTCAAACCACCGGGATTGGAAAAGCTTGCGAGCTGAATAACTCCCACCTGCGCAGCCTGCGTCTGGCCGGGCAAGGTGACGCTCACCGTGCCGTCGCTGCCTACGGTAATGTTGGTTGCATTCGGCGGGATGGCAATCACCGGTTGCAGCGCATTCCCATTTGCGGTCACCAGGTTTCCCTGCGCATCCGTCTGAAACGACCCCGCCCGCGTGTATCCAATTTCGTTATTGGGCAGAAGAATCTGGAAGAACCCAGAGCCCTGAATCGCAAAGTCGAGCGGATTGCCCGTGCTGCTAAGGTCGCCCTGGGTCTGCGTGATCTCCGTATTTCCTGGAAGTGTGCCGAGGCCAATCTGCAAACCTGCAGCGACCGTTGTCTGTTGCGTCGCAGCCGCTCCCGGCATCACCACGTTCTGATAGAGCAGATCCGAAAATTGCACCCGGCGGGCCTGGAATCCCGTAGTGCTGGAGTTGGCCAGGTTGTTGGCGATGTTATCCAGGTTGATCTCCTGTGCCGTCATTCCGGTAGCCGCGGTATACAGTGCATGAAACATGAAGTAACTCCTTTAGCCGATCTTGGGAAGATCCTGGGTTGCAGTTTTATCGATTTCAGAATTGAACATGGACAATGCACGCTGCATCATTTCGTCAGACCGCTGAGCAGAGATCAGCTCCACCATTCCCGAGACCGGATTTACGTTTGAGCTTTCCAGCGCGCCTTGCTGCACCGTCGAATCCGTAGCTACCACCGCGCTGTTCGCAGGGGCGGTGTAGTAGCTCCCTCCCGCGCTATTCAGTGCAGTCCCGGCGGGAAAGTCGACCAGGCTCAACTTGCCCGTCACCGCACCGTTGGACGAGATGGTTCCGTCCGCGCTGATCGAAACCGGCCCGGGCAGCATCGTAATCGCGCCCTTGTCACCGACGACCGGGTCGCCCGCCGGAGTAATCAGTTGCCCTTTACTCGAAACTTGAAAGGCGCCGTTGCGGGTATACTTCAGGCCATCCTTGGTTTGGACCATAAAGAATGCGCCGCCCTGGATCGCCAGATCCAGATCGTTGCCTGTCTTCTGCATTGCCCCCTGGCTCGTGTCCAGCGTCGTCTGCCCCAGCACCCCATAGTTATTGATGGCCTTGTTCAATAAGGAGTTCGACGCATTCCCACTTGCCGTTAGCACAGAACTGAATACATTCCGCTCTGCCAGGTAGCCCGTCGTGCTGGAGTTCGCCAGATTGTTGGCGATCGTATCCAACGCCTGCGTGCGAGCGATCAATGCTGTGCTCAGAGCATAGTATCCGCTGTCCATAGATGCCTCTCGGCATAGAACAGTGCACTCGGCGTGCCAACCTGATGGGCAATCTTTGCCCGAAAGACCGCTAAATCATTGCGAAATCCTCAGCATCCATGAGAGATCGATGAGGATCGCCTCAACCGCACGCGCCCCATCCGTGAAGAGAGCGTTGCCTTCTCATACAAACGTAATCAGAACACGCCTGCTCGATCTCGATCAGCTACACGGCCCACAGCAGCTGAGGATGAACGCTAACCCCGGAGGCGCATCCCCCCGTTGATGGCCCCGCACAATGGTGTGCTGCCTGAACGATCCCAGGCCAAGCAGATCTTCCGCCACACCTCTCCAGGTCAGAGAAATAGTCGAAAATACATCCCGGGAGTGACCACTCTTTTGCCAACTCCAGCCCCGTCCGCACACTGCCAAACTCCTCGTACACCTCACCACCCATGCCCAGGACACCTGGCAACGATCCAATTGAGTGACACAGTCCGACAAGATATGCCTGGTCAGAATCCACATTCACAGTCTGTTCGGCAAGGCGCCTGGAATGCTCGGCAATCTCCCTGCAATGACTCCACAGTTCAGTAACGCGCTGCGTGCAGAGATCGCGCGCCATAGGGTGCTCGGACATCGCCTCGATGCAGGGCTGCACTCCCACCGCAGCAATGCAATCTTCCAGGCGGACTGGCCTGCCTTCGTCCTCGCCGCACTCGCGCCCCGCCAGTCTCAAAACCTGCAGCGTCGCACCAAGGTCGCTCAGAATCAGCTTGGACAAGGCTCTCAGATCAACGCTGAACCCCTGCGTCTCAAGCTCCACCAGCAGCAGGGTCTCCTTCATCACGACCAGCTCGAGACTATCCCAGGAGAAATGACGAGGGCTGGGTTGAAAGCTCAGAACTGAATCTCGGTCGGTCGGATGGAAAGAGCTGCTGGTCCTGATCACTGGGTCGTTCTCCGCCACAGTGATCGGCAACTCTATCCAATCATTTCAACCTACGGCTTGCATACCTTCACCCGAAGTAACGAAAGTGTCGCATTTACGAGCAGTACCAAGGCGCCTGCGTCGAAACAAGACATCGATCATCCGCCGATTTCCTGACAACCTCATCCACACATGATCCCGGCATGTCGAGAGCCTGGCGTCTCGCGCCTTGATCTCCAGCGCCAGCCGACCGACAGCGTTTGCCATCTCGCCGGCGCTCATCGAATCGTCGATCACAACTTCTCTGCTCTCCCGCGCAGCCTGCAACCGCTCCATCTGGTAATGCAGCTCGGTTGGAGTAATAAAACACGGCTCTGCCCTGCAGCCGGTCACCTGCTCGATCGAATGGAGAAGACTGTGCTCCACGCGATACACGAAACCCATCAACATCCGTTTTGCGCTATTGGAATAATGCAATGGCGCCGCTGAAAACGTTTTGATCAACGATAGCGGCAGGTCCGCGTCAACGGACTGGCTGATCCGATCTCTTCCCAGGACCGGGTATCCCCACTGGATCGCTCTCGCCGAAGCCAGATGCCATTCATCCACCAGGCCCAATCGAACCAGCACGTTCTCCAGTGTTTCCCCGTTCAGCCGGCTCTCGGCCAGAGCGTCGCGAAGTTCCTCATCCGTTAGATACCCCTTGGAGAGCAAGACGCTGCCGATGGGCACTCTCGGAGTACGCGGCGTATCGATGCTTCGCACATTCGCCACTGCCGACAGTTGATGACGCGTCGCCCGCACAAAGCAATCCATGCTGCAGTACCAGGTTTCACCCATGCGGATGCCAACGCGGCTCTGCGGTACGCTCCTCATGAACAGCTTGTTGTTGCAATCCAGAAGTCCACACGTCCAATGCAAATTCTTCCAGCCGTGATCAAAGCCCGACCACATCGTTTCCAGTGACAATTTCATCTGACCTCATCCTTCAAGGGGTTACCGTACAAAGTGTGCGGCGATCGGTTCTGGAATCTCGGTGACCCGAAGCCCATAGTTCCCATCAACAATCACAGCCTCTCCGCGTGCAATCACTTTGCCATCCAGCAGCAACTCGACTGGATCGTCCACATCTCGATCCAGCTCAATGACAGATCCGCTGGTCAGGTCGAGAACATCCCGAAGAGGCAACTGACACTGCCCAAAGCGCAACGACACGTTCAGCTCGACGTCCATCACGAGTTGCAGGTTGGCCGGATCGATCGTTGCCTTTTTCGCCTTGGCGGATGGCGCGGGCGCACCGCGCAAAGCCAGCGACGTCAGCAGCTGCTCATCGAAATACAAAACAACGGGGGCCGGTGTGTCGTCCCCGGTCGAAACATCCAAAGGAACGCTCAACATCTCTTCCAACCGAACATCTTCCACTCGATCGACCCTGAAGGTGACGTCACTGAACTCGGCCGCGAGGAATGAACTGACTCCCTCCATCGCTGAAACGATGACCGCACCCAGCGCCTCCGCAAGCGCATCGCTGAAATCAGAGCCCGGTTGCTCCAGCAACTTCGAGCCAACCGCGATCACCTGCGCCTGCTCGAATGCCACAAAGCAGTCGCCCTGCAACCCTCCGGCGGCAGAGAGGCGAAAATGTACGACCGGCCCAGTAGGTTTCGCAATATCTGCGTCCTCAAGGGTCTTCAACAGCCACGGGGCGCCCAGTTTCAGCGTAAGCGTTTCCGCAAAGGACCCGGCGAAGGCACTGGCGAAGCTTCGTGCGCCTTGAAGTTGATTCGAATCGTCCATCGATTACTCCATTCCTGCTTCTGTGAGTCGCGTTCGGCCGCCAACCTGGGCCGCCTTTTTTGAACCGTTTCTTACCGGCGTAGCTTCGAAGATGTCCAACCCTCCAACGGTCAGCATGCCTGGAGTGCGGACCGGCGTGCGCAACTTCAGGAGGCAGCCGGGTTGCAACGCCACAAGATCGCGCACCGCGACCTTCATCCGCGGTAAACCGGCCTCAATCTCCACGTCGCAGTCCAGAACCCGCTCGCGGATGCTGCGAACCGGAAAATACCTCAGACCGCCCTTGTGTTGCGGTTGTTCCAACTTGATCTGCTTCAGCAGAGCGTTCAGAAAGGAGGTGGGAAAGACCAGCTGGAACGAGCCATTCTTGCCCGCAATGTCGATCTGAAACTGAACCAGCGTGACCTTCTCATTGGCGGGACAATATTGATGCAGCAGCGATGACTTAATGCGATGGTTTGTCACCAGGGCCATATTCGGCATATGCCATGCAAGCTCCGCCTGCCGTGCAATCAGTGCGGTGACATCCTGCATGATCTCTTCCTCAATCTCCGAAAGTTCGCGAGGAGCATTCTCGGACGTGCCGGGACCTCCCAGCAATACCTCGATCATCGGAAACGCCAGGCTCACATCACATTCCACGACCACCGCGCCCGGCATCGTGCTAAAGGTAAACGGAACAATATAGCTCAGCGCCGGGATCGCGACCACGTGTTCCTTGAGTGGTAACTGGTCGAGGGCCTGCAGCTTCACGTCCACCGCCGTTCCCAGGTAGACGTCCAGCGCGCTCGCAAGCTGACGAGCAAAGGTCTCATGAATTGCCGTCAGTGAACGCGCGTTCTCATTCGACAACCTTCCTGCCGAACGAAAATTACATGCCTGGATGGTCCGCGGTCTGTCAGCTAACTTCTTTGCAGCCGTCTGAGATGAAATGTTCATTTATTTCCTGGCCCCTTCTGGATTGCCTTCACGAAGTGGTTTGGCAGCTGCATTCGAGATGACCGGGCGTTCACGCAAGTGAGCGAGAGAAATTCTTAACTTCTTCATCGAAGCCTGGCGGATCTGAGAGATGCGGGACAGTGCTACACCCACCACCTCGGAGATCTCCTTCATCGTCAGCTCTTCGCGATAGTACAGAGACAGGATCAGCTGCTCGCGCTCGCTGAGTTTCGATATCGCCTCCGCGAGATGGGCCTTCAATTCCCCTTGAAGGCAAACATCAAACGGGTCGGGATCGTCGAGGTCCGGCGCGGATTCGATGACGTCCATCAACTCCCCACTGTCATTCGAAACCATGGTCTGTTGCCCCACCAGGTGCAGGCCATCAATCTGAGCCACGATCCTACGCAGATGCTCGATCTCGATCTCCATCTCCGCCGCGATCTCGGACTCGACAGGATGCCGGCCCAACCTTCCCTCGAGCCGCGCCGTCACCTCGCTGACCTCGCGCCCGCGCCGCCGAATCGAGCGCGAGCCCCAATCCGACTCGCGCAGGCTATCCATGATCGCGCCGCGAATCCTGAACTTTGCAAATCCGCTGAAGCTGGTATTCTTGCGGCTGTCATAGCTCCTGCTCGCTTCCAGCAAACCAATCACGCCCGCATTCACCAGGTCTTCGAGCTCAACGTGCTGCGGAAGCCGCTCCCGAATCCTGGAGGCGATGTAATACACCTGCGAAAGCTCCTGTGTCACCAGTGCATCGCGGTCGTCCACGTCCACTGCGCTCGTCATATACGCTACTTCTGCTGGGATCATGTCTTCACCTGCCTGACCTTATCAACGTCACAATTTTGAAATTCTTTATCGAACGGCTCCAAGGGATTGCACCTGCGTCATTGGCGGGATCTCCGAGGGAGAAATCACCACAATTTTTGGAATGAATGGCTCGAGCAGCCGCTTGAGATAGAAGCGCCCCGGCGAGGAGCAAAGGAGAACTGGCGGCGCCATTGCTACCTGATCTCCCAGCATCGCGCGCAACCCGGCCGTCACCCTCGCAGCGACGGATACCTGCATCCCTCCTCCAGCCGTCAACTGCGGCTGTTGCGATGTGGCGCGCGAGCACTCTTCCTCAATCGATCGATCCAGCGTGACCACCTTGAGCTGTCCGCGCTCATCGAGCAGCGGCCGAATTAGTGCACGCCCTAGGGAGTGTCTGGCGGCCTCCACCAGCCCAATTGGGCTCTTGCTCACGGCTGCGGCTTCCACCAGCGCTTCGAGAATTGTGCCCAGGTCTCGTATCGACACCTGTTCGCGCAGCAACTGCTGCAGCACCTTCTGAATCTCACCGAGGCTCATCAGCTTCGGCATTAACTCCTCTACGAGCTTCGGGTGCGAGTCGGCCAGGCGATCCACCAGCCGCTTGGTCTCATGCCGCGACAGCAAATCCTGCGCATTCTGCTTGATCACTTCGGAGAGATGTGCCGCGAGCACCGACGTATGATCCACCACCGCATATCCCGCAGCGATGGCCTGCGCCTGAAGATCGGGCGTGATCCACTTGGCCGGCGAATCGAATGCAGGTTCCCTCGTCTCGAGCCCTTGTATATCTCCCGGTTTCGGATTCGAGTTCACCGCCAGCAGCCGATCGCGCCGCATCTCCCATCGCGCAATCTCCACGCCGCGAAGGTAGATCACATACTCCTTGTCCTTGAGCGCAAGGTTGTCCGTGATGTGTATCGACGGCACCAGGAACCCTAGTTGCTGCGCCAGATTTTTGCGCAGAGACTTCACGCGTGCCAGCAATTGGCCGCCTTGCTTTGCATCCACCAGAGGCACCAGGCCAATGCCGACCTCCAGCATCAGGTCATCCAGTTTCAACACTGCATCCATCGGGTCTACAGCCGGAACTCCCGCAGCGCTCTTCGCCAACGCCGCCTTCGATCCCGGAAGTGGCTCCGCCTCACCGGCAGGCTTCATCTTCCACGCCGCAAACATCGCGACTCCGCCCAGGGCCAGGAACGAAAGCTTCGGCATCCCGGGAATGAGAGCCAGTCCCAGCAGCACTCCGCTCACGATCCATAGTGGTCGTGAGGTCTTGAACATCTGCTTGCCAATGTCTTCCCCGAGCGAAAGGTCAGAGCCGGCACGCGTAACCACAATGCCGCCCGCCACCGACACCAATAATGACGGGATGATCGAGACCAGCCCGTTGCCTACGGTGAGGATCGTGTAGGTCTTCAGCGCCTGCTCGAAAGGGATGCCCTGCTGAAACACACCAATCAGGAAACCCGCAACAATATTAATGGTCAACACCAGAATCGTTGCCAGCGAGTCTCGTTGGCTGAACCGGGCAGCGCCATCCATCGATCCGCAGAACTCGGCTTCACGCGCTACCTGCTCCCTGCGCGTACGAGCCTGATCCGCGGTGATGAGCCCCGTGTTCAGGTCCGAGTCGATTGCCATCTGCTTGCCCGGCATCGCGTCGAGCGTAAAGCGCGCTGTGACCTCAGCGGTACGAACAGCGCCGTGACTCACGACGAGGTATTGAATCGCAATCAGAGCAAGAAAGATCACAAAACCGACGATGTAATTTCCGCCCACCACAAACTGCCCAAACGCCTCAATCACCTGTCCCGCCGCGCTCGAACCTTCGTTACCATGCAGCAGAATCCGCCGTGTCGCCGCCAGATCCAGCGATAATCGCATCAGCGTCAGCAACAAAATCAGGCTCGGAAACACCGAAAACTGTACCGGCTTCAGAATCTGAATCGCCGTCAGCAGCACCAGCACGGACACCATGATGCTGAACGTGAGCAGCAGGTCGAGAATGAAGCTTGGCAACGGCACCAGCATCACGAACACCAGCGCCACGGCTCCCGTCGGAATAAACCACTCGGACGACGCTCGCAACTTCTGCAGCAACCCAGTCTTCTTATTCACCGCGTTTCCCTTCTCCCGAAGCATTCGCCGCGGCTCTTCGTTGAGCGTCCCTGCGTTTCACTTCTTCCTGTGCCTTGAAGACCAGCACAAGGATCTCTGCCACCGCGTGGTACAGCGCCGACGGTATGGCATCGCCCACCTCCACGCCTTTGTACAGAGCCTGCGCAAGCGGTCGATTCTCCATCACGGGAATGCCGCGATCCTGCGCAATCGCCCTGATCTGCAACGCCAACAGGTCAAGCCCCTTGGCCACCACCAGCGGCGCCGCCATATTCAGTTCGTACCGCAGCGCAACCGCGTAGTGTGTTGGATTGGTGATAACAACCGTCGCAGTTTCCGTAGCCTTGATCATCTGTTTGCGCCGCATCTGGCGCTGCAGTTTCCGAATCCTGGCCTTGTTCGCGGGATTGCCTTCCGAGTCCCTCATCTCCTCGCGGATCTCCTGCTTGCTCATCTTCATGTCGCTTTCGCTCTTGCGCCAGAGAAGCAGGTAGTCCACTGCCGCCCAAACCAGCAGTACCAAGCCAGACTTCCAACAAATCTCCAGAATCAATCCGCCCACGATCCGAGCAAACGCATGCGCGTCCACATAGGAGCTCGCGACAATCTCCAGCCAATGGCTCTGAACACAGGCATAGCCAATCCACCCGATCGCGGCAAAGGGCAACAGCGATTTAAGGATGCTGCTCACCGACGTGAGCGAAAATATCTGCCCAAAGCGTGTTGCAGGACTTAACCGCTCAAATTTCAACGACAGTGCTTCGGGCGCAAACAGGAATCCACCCTGTGCCAAACCAACCCCGAGCGCGACCACCAGCGCCGCAAGCTGAAACGGATAGATCCAGCGCATGGCTTCCATGCTTGTCCAGAAGAGCAGCGGCCCATTCGGTTCTATCGGATCAGTGATCGCGGAGTTAAGCGTCCGCCTGAAGAAGTCTGTCCACTGTGCCACCCCGTCGCGAGCGACAATCATCATCACCCCCGCAACGACAAACATCGACAACGCACCGGTCAGTTCGCGCGAACGCGTGACCTGTCCCTTCTCCCGTGCCTTGAGCCGGTGTCGCGGTGTCGCTTGTTCTGTCTTGCTGGAATCAGCCATGGTGTGTCATCGCGCCAGGTGGAGAATGTGTATGCCGTTCTCGAACGTGTTCTCAAACAGCTTGTGAAAGAGATCAGGCCAATACTTGAGCGTCGCCATCAGGATCAGAATCCCAAGAAGAGTCTTGACCGCCGGGCCAAGCAGCATCAGTGGCAGTTGCGCAGAGGCCTTGCCGAGCAGACCGAGCAGAATGTCAGTGACCAGCGTCGCCGCCAGCACAGGCGCAGCGATCTGAACTCCAAGCCCAAACACTCGTCCAACCGTATTCAATACTGCCAGCGTGAACAGCCCACTCAGATGGCCCGCGCTCGGCGGCACGTACAGGAAGCTGTCCCCAATGCCACGGAGCAGCCAATAGTGCACATCCATACGTAGAAAAATCAGCATCACAATCGACTGGTAGAACACCGCGACAACGGTGGTATCGACCTGACTTTGCGGATCGAGCAGGTTGACCAGCGAGTATCCCATCTGCATCCCAACGATCTGCCCGGCCAGCTGCGTCGCGTCGAAGACAAGATTGGTTGCGATCCCCATGCCCGCGCCAATCAGGAATTCCCGGAACACCACGATCGGCCAGTCGATCAAGGCATACGTGCCGATATTCTGTCCCACCGTCGGAAAGAGCAGAAGCGTCAACACCATCACCAACCCGGCTTTGACGCGAGGCGGAATCACACTGCTGCCGAAAAACGGCGCAAAGAGCATCAAGCCGGAGAGCCGCACGGCGATTGTCAACAGCCCGCTAATGATGGCGGGTAGCGCAAGCTGGCTCATTGCAGATACCTCGTGAAATCGGAGAACAATGCCACCGTGTACTGGGAGAGATTGCGCCACATCCAGGGCATCATGAAGAACAACGCGGCCCCCGTGACCAGCAATCGCGATACGGTAGACACGGTGCTGTCCTGCAACGACGTCAGCACTTGAAGTACGTTGACCACCAGGCTGACGACGATCGCAACCAACAGGATCGGCCCCACCAGGATGAGTACCTCCTGCAGCATCATTCGACCTAGCAACACAGCCTGATCAACGTCCATAGCGTCAGCCAAAGCTCCTCATCAGCGACCCGATCAACAGGTGCCATCCATCCACCATCAGAAAGAGCAAGAGCTTCAGCGGTGTCGAAATCACCACGGGCGGTAACTGCAACATGCCGACAGAAGTCGTAATCGAAGCCACGACCATGTCCACAATCAGGAATGGAAGAAACAGAACCGTCCCAATCTCGAAGCCCGCCTTGAGCTCCGACAGGATGTAAGCAGGTAGCAGCACGCGCATCGAGATGTCATCCACAGAAGCCGGTCGCGGCTCCTTCGCCAGCCCAACAAACAAGGCCACGTCTTTCTCGCGGACGTAGTGCCCCATAAATTTGTGCATAGGCACTTCCGCGCGCACCAGCGCTTCAATCGGAGTAATCTCACCGGCCTGCATCGGAACCGCCGCCTCCTGGTAAATCTGGGACGCGACCGGCTGCATCAGGAAGAAGGTAAGAATGACGGACAGCCCAATCAATGTCTGATTCGACGGCGTCGTTTGCAGCCCCAGCGCCTGCCGCAAAAAGTGAAAGACAATCAACAACCGCGCAAACGGCGTCATGCAGATGAGGATCGAGGGCACCAGCGTCAGCACCGTCAGCATCACCACGATGGACCACGGCACCGTCCTCCCCAGGTTCGCCGGAATATTCGCCACGCCGTCCAGGCCTGTCGTGTTCAGCCCAGTCGCAGGTTCGCGACCACCCGCACCTTCGCGTCCAGCCCACGGTGACAGGTCTCTTGCTGGAAACACCGGCATGGCAATGGGCTGGATCTGCTGGAAGTCCGCCTGTGTGGGCTCTGCCGCCACCCCACGACCCCGGCCGTACATCGGCGGGGCGGCCGCCAACAAGCCACCTGCGACCAGAACGACGCATTGCAATATCCTGTACCGGCTCAAAATATGCCCCCGCTGTCGCCCATTTGCTGTCCGGCCTCGTACCCGCTCCCGGGCGCTGCCCCGAGTTGAGCCAGCAACGACATCCCGGAAACACCGCCGCCAATCAGAAACTCCCGCCCCTCGACGACGACGATTGCCACAAACCGTTTCTCTCCAAGCGAAATCGTCTCCGACACGTGCAGCCGTTTCGTCGTGGAGCTCTTGTACCTTGCATGCAGAAATGACCATGCACGCGTTAGAGCGTCTGAACAGATAGCCTGCCAGCGAACCCTTTTTCCCTCGCTCGGGGCCCAAAGGGTCTCCATCGCCGTTTCCGGGAGAGCCGCTGCCTCCACGCAAGCGGTCAGCGACGCTTGGAACGTGTTCCCTTCCAGGGGTAACTCCGGGCCGCAGACGCTCGTCCACTTTCTTGCCCTCGGAGTGAGTTTCCGCGGTTTGGGGCTCTCGCTGCTCATGCTTGATCCGTGATCCGCACGGCGAGACGATCACCAATCACTTCAAACTCTGTCCACCCAATCAGGAGATGGTTCACCCGCAGTGGAACGTCGCTGGTCTGGTGGCAGGCCGTCTCCACAATGGAACCCTCCGTCAGTCGCAGCAGATCGCCAATCGTGAACTTCACCAGCGGCAAGTCGACGCTAAGCGTGCACGGCAACCAGGGCATCCGGTCGAGACGATTTGTCTCGTTCTCCTGTACCTTCAGTTGCGCCGATTCAACGGGCTCCGGATTCGGGTTTTGCGCGAATGTACTCATCGGCTCCTCGCACACTCCTCATCGCTCCGCCCCTGGCCTTCACGCCCAATCGTTACCCGTGAAGTTCAGCGGCGAAGGAAGTACGAAGCTGCACCCTTCGCAATGCAATCAGCGGGCCGGAGTCGCGCACACGAGCATGCTGATGAGGAAAAACCGATTTGGAGCTCGTAACCACCTTCGCTTCAATAGCTTGGAGAACCTGCCTTACATCCGCAGCAAGCGCGCATCGATGAGAACATCGTGAGAAATACGCGCCAGCGTGGACCTTCCGCCGAAACCACGCCTGCTCCCGGCGAAAGGTTCTCATCAAAACTTAATCGCATGGCCTCCCTACGACACCATCTGGATCGTCGACTGGTCCACCTGGTCCAGCGTCGTCAGCACCTTCGCGTTCGCGTCATAGCTCTGTTGCGCCACGATCATGTTGGCGAACTCCGTCGAGAGGCTTACGTTCGACCCCTCGACAGCGCCTCCGGTGATTGAGCCATCACCTCCCACTCCAGCCTGACCAATTACCGCTGCACCAGAACCGGTGGTTGCCTGCTCATTGCCGTCTCCCGTCTGTGCAAGTCCCTGCGGATTCGAGAAGCTTGCCACCGCTACCTGTCCCAGCGCCATGGTCTGCCCGTTGCTGTACTGGCCCTGCACGATCCCGTCAGACAGCACCGAGTAGCCCGTCAGTGCTCCGGCCGCAAAACCGTTCTGCGTCGGAGTCGTGTTGAGTGCGCTGGCCGTGTTCTGCTGTGTGATCACTGGATTTCCTGAAGAGTCGTTCAGGTTCCACGTCAGACTCATATTCGCAGCACCATCCGCCAGGCCCGTAATGTTGATCGCAGGCACCGTTCCTGTCGGAGAGGTCAACTGTCCGGACGAATTGAATGTCATCGTTCCGCTGGCAAGCGTAGTCGTAGCTGCCGTCGAACCTGTGGCCGAGCCCGGTACCGTGACGCTGTAGCTCCACGCGTTTGTGCCCGTGTTCGTGTACTGAATGTTCAGGCTCTGCGATGTGCCCAGCGAATCGTAGATCGTAAGTGGCGTGTTGAAGGTCGTCCCCACCGGCGAGGCTGAGTCCAGATTCGCGTCCACCGCAAAACTCGATGTGGCTGCCGCGGGTACTGTGCCACTGGAGTTCACCGTGATCGGCGAAAGAACGCCGCTCGTGGATACCACTCCGTTCGTCGCCGGGAAACCCATCACCAGATCTCCGCTCGCGGTGGTGAGCTGGCCCGATGCGTTCACCGAGAAATCGCCATCTCGTGTAAAGCTTGTCTCTCCATTGCCGCTCACCACGAAGTAGCCATTTCCCTGCAGCGCCATGTTCGACGCAGTCCCCGTAGAATTTACCGACCCATTCGTGAAGTTCGAGGAAGTACCCTCGATCTGCACGCCCGATCCGATCTGGATCGGATCACCATTGCCCGACGTTCCCTGCATCTGCGAAAAAATATCGCCAAAGCTCAGCGTCTGGTCCTTGAAGCCATCCGTATTAAGGTTCGCCAGATTATTGCCAATGACATCCAGCTCAGAAGAACTGGCCTGCAGGCCGGAAAGTGGAACGGAAAAGGATGCCATCTATCTACCTCCTGAAAGTACGAAGTCTAATTTTGGGGCGCGGCAGCTACGTTGCCGTACAGGTTCATGATCGACGCCGCATTCGTGGCGCTCGCATTGGTTGTTTGCGTCGGATTGAGCGCCCCCGCTGTCGCCGCATTCGGGTTGGGCGACGCCCCACTCGATGCCACGTTCGCAGAGACCGCGCCCAGCGGATTGCTCTGGGCACTCGACGTCCCTGAAGTCGTACTGCTCGACGGTGCCATGCTCGACAGCGTTTGGTTGATCGAGATCAGCTGATCGAGCTGGTTGAGCGACACCAACTGTCCGACCATCGCCGTCGGGTCGACCGGGGCCGTCGGATCCTGGTTCTGCAACTCGGTGGTCAGCAGATTCAGAAACGTGTCCTGCAAACTGGTGGCTGAGTCGCCGGTGGGCGCCGTGGATCCCGTGCCGGGTGTACTTGCCTTACCCGTAGCCGCGTTGGCATTGGCCGCCAGCACAGGCCCTGTAATCGCTGGTGTGAATCCTTGGATGTTCATCGATCGTTCCTTTCCTGCTCCGTTGCGTTTCTAAACTGTGATGTCCAGCCCATGTCCGCTCCCTGCGCTGGATCGCGCTACAACACCTGAAACACCTTCACTACGCTCAGCAGACACAAGGCCCATTCCACTGCTGGGACGGCCGGAACGCTGCTGCTCTCTCTGTCGTGAGTCTCCCTGGCCACCCGATAGCGGCGCACCCTGGTTGTTGATCTCAATGGAAGCGTGCAGACCATAGTCTTCTCCAAGCTTCGCCTGCATCGTCGACAGATGTGACGAAATCGTCTGGCTCAGATCGTTATGGTCCAGCGATATCTGCGTCACCATCTGCTGTTGGTTGAGTGACGTGCGAATGGAAATATCCCCAAACTCCACCGAATGCATGCCTACATGCATCTCCGTCTCGCCTATCGTCTGAATCAGCTTCGCCGAGTTGATACCAGTCGCCGGCGCTCCCTCACTAGCGGGCAGCTGTGACGAACCCGGAAGCTCCGGCGCCTTTGCAGCGTGCGCCGAACCAGTCCCTGAACAAGGCGTTGACGTTGTTGCGTTCTGAGCAACAGGACCCACATGCGAGCCCATCGGCGTCAACATTGTCTGCAGCGTCGCTTGCGCCGCGCCACTCGCAGTGCCCGCGGTCGGGACATTTCCCGGGCCGGTCGTCTTTGATGCCTCGACCGGCACGCCCTGTGCGGTCGGACTGTCGCCCGCCGCATGCCACGCGCCAGGCGCTACCGTCGTGCCACTCTTCGTGCCGCTCGGTCCATCGGGGGCTCTGTAGCCCGTCGAATCAGCCGTCGCGGAACTCGCTGCCATGGGACTGGCTGCGGACACCCCGGCCTCCGCATGATCCGTCAACTCCGGGTTGGCCGGTGACGCAGACGTCATCGAAAGATCCAGTCCTGCTTCAAGCGGTTGCGCAGGCGTTTGTGCAGAAGAACCTTGCGCAGAAGCTGCCAAGTCTACCTTCGGTGAGGCCGCACTCGCGGTCCCATCTCCGAGTCCATCGGTCGGAGCAGCAGCCTTTCCATGCGCCCCTGTCGCAATCTCAGCCATCGCGTTCTTCGCAGAATTCTCAGAGACCCCACCTTCCTGACCGTGTACGGTTCCTCGCGGGATGATGATGTTCGGACCAGGCAGCCTGGCTGGGTCGGCGACGGAAAGTGTAACCACGCCCGCTGCCGCCTTCTTAGGTTCTGCTGGTGTCTTCGAGCGATCTTGTCTCGTTGGCAGGCCAGTCGTCGCGGCGCTCGCCGCCTGCGCATCCCCCGCATGAATCGAGGGAGTCACGGAGCCTGCGTTCGCGGCCAGCGACCCCGCCATAGCCTGACGCAAATAGACGCCGCTCGAAAACTGGCCTATCACTGCAACCGTTGCGCCGTTCAACACGCCGGCTGAGAGGGTCTCGGGAGCCGCAAAGTCCCCTGCCCCCACTGCACCTCCGGTCGGCTGCGCTTGCCCTTCTCCCGGATCAGCTACCGCGCTGCTTCCCGGAGCGCCCGAAACTGCTGCCGCCTTGCCATCCTCATCGCCCCCAGAATCCTCCGGCTTTGCATGAACCGAACGCGTTGCAGCAAACCCTGTCGGTTGTGCGGCTGAATCGTCCCGGCCAGACGCATGCGCCATGACTACCTGGAAGCTGCTTCCAGATGCAGTGACGGTCGCTGGTGGCGGCACAGTCGGACTCGAGCTCAACGTTGTGGCTGGAATTCTCACGCCATCACTACTGCATGCAGCGCGCCATTCCCGCGCGTGCGCATCGATCGAAAACCGAGCTCATTCTAAAGAACTTCTCTATCGGCATTTGCAGGAAAATTTCTATAGTCGGCACCAAGGCGGCAATCCTTACCGAGCCACTGGGCAGCACGTGCCTACCTCGCGTGCTAAAACACCAGTCCTCGGAACGGACGCGCTACACAGCATTCCCGCGACCTGCCACTTTTATCGTCATGCCAATCATCTTCACAGCGATCGGCTCAGCCTCACGGGATGCGGTGGCGCCTCGCCATAAAGATATCGTCGAGTCGCTTCTGCTCATCGCGGAGCCACTCTCGTTCGTACATATCCCTCTCCTTCTGCATCATCTCCGACAGCATCTCGCGCTCTCGGTGGGCCACCTGGTACACCTGCATCTGCTTGTCGCGCTTCTCTTCCAGCGCTTGTAGCTTGCCCATCAGCAGCCTCAATCCCCGTTCGGCCGCCTGCTCCTCCCACAAAAGAGAATGCAGATGTCCCCCTGAAATCGTCTGCTGGAGCGCGTTCTCACGATCTCGTTGCGCACCGCCAATCGCAACGCCTAAATCCTCGATCGCTTGCAGCATCCGACTCACATCCAGTTGAATCGACTGCAGAGCGCGCTCCTCGCGCGTCTCGATACTCTGCCGCAGTCGAAGCACAACCGCTAGCGAAAATCTAAAAGCCATCGATGAGCTTCCTTCCCAACTTCGTCAGTACCTTCGTCCCCGCTCAGTCCGGCAGCGCCATCAACTGCTCCACAATCTCTGCATGCCCGATCACTACATCGGGATCCTGCTGCAAAAAACCATTCAGCGCCGGCAGGTTTTCAACTGCGCGATCAAGAATCGGATCAGAGTTCTTCTGATACGCACCAATACGGATCAGGTCCTCCGACCGCGCATAAGCCGCCATCGATCGCTTGATCGCACCCGCCTTCGCAAGATGCTCCGCCGACACCACCTTCGGCATCAGCCGGCTAAGACTGTCAAGGATCGAGATCGGAGGATAGTGATTTCGCATCGCAAGGTTTCTGTCCAACACCACGTGCCCATCCAGGAGCGACCGAACCGTATCCACCACCGGGTCCTGCTGATCATCGCCTTCCATCAGCACCGTGTAGAAGGCGGTGATACTCCCCTGCGCAAAATTCCCCGCCCTCTCCACCAGGCCGGCCAGCATATTCAGCACCGACGGAGTGTATCCCTTTGCCGTGGGTGGTTCTCCAGCCGCAAGTCCAATCTCTCGCTGCGCCATGGCAAAGCGCGTCAGCGAATCCGCGACCAGCAAAACATTCTTACCCAGACTCGCGAAGTACTCCGCCACTGCAGTCGCAGCCATGGCCGCACGAATCCGCAACAACGGCGACTGGTCCGATGTAGAAACAATCACCACGGCACGCTTCAACCCCTCCTCGCCCAGCACCTCCAGGAATTCGCCCACTTCGCGACCCCGTTCGCCCACCAGCGCCAGCACCGTGATATCCGCAGCTGTCCCCCGCGCCATCATGCCGATCAGCGTGCTCTTGCCAACGCCGCTTCCACTAAAGATTCCGATCCGCTGTCCTCTGCCGCAAGTGAGAAAGCCATCGATCGCGCGCACGCCGCAGCCCAACGGCTCACGAATCGGAACCCGATCCAGCGGCAACGGCGCAGACCCGTCGATGACCACCGACTTGATGGCTCGATACTCACCCTTCCCGTCCAGCGGATTCCCCGCCGGGTCAATTACCCGCCCCAGGAGCCCAGGCCCAACTCGCACGGACGGCCGCGCCCCCCACGCGAAAATCGAATCCCCCAATCGCACACCCTGAGGATGATCCACCGCCATCGACAACACCGTCGAGCCGCGAAAGCCAATGATCTCTCCCGCATAACTCTGCCCCTCCGCGGTCTCGATCTCGCACGACTCGCCGACAAATCCAAACGGCCCCTCCGACTCCATCAGGTTGCCCACCACCTGGTTCAGTCGGCCCTTCCAGCGCAGCGTCGAGCCGGTCTCAACGTGATGCAGATACGGCGCCAGCAGCGTGCGATTCATCCCTTCACCGGTCTCAACGCCATCAGGTCGAAGAATCCTTGCTCAACCTCTTTCAATTGCGTATCCAGCCCAAAGTTCGCAGTCCCAAGCTCGGTCTCCAACAGGCAATCGTGATCGCTCAGCTCAGCGTCCTCGATGACCTCCACATGCGTCCCCTTAACCTCACTCGCAAAGTATTGCTTCCATCGTGACACCTCGCCGACACCCACACGAAGCGTCACACTAGATCCCTCGCGAAGTTTGTCCACCGCCATCCGAACCAGCGTCGCCACCAGCATCGGATCGACCTGGGCTTCGCGGTGCAGAATCTTTGCTGCAATCGCCAGTGCGAGTTGCACGATCTCGGCCTCGACCTTTGCGAAATAGGCATCTCGCTGCACGGTAAAGCCTGAGACGACTGTCGCGACCGGCTCACGTTCGGCCTCCAGCTGCTGCTCGTATTCCCCGCGCAACCTCTGCTCGGTCTGCTGAATTGCATCAGCCCGTTCCATCTGAATGCGCTTGGCAAACTCTTCCTGCGAGAGCTCCACTTCGGCGCGCCGGCGGCCTGCTTCCCTCTCGTCGTGTTCTTGTCGAGACTCACCCATGATTTCCGCTCGGGCCGTACGGCTGGCCATATCGAGATACACCAGCGTCTTCACAGGCGGCGGGGTCATGCCATTTAATCCGACGCAATTAGAGGACATACTCGTCTTCTCCTTCACTCTTCAAAACAATCTTGCCTTCGGACTCAAGTTTGCGCGCGATGGCAATGATCTCCGCCTGCGCCTTCGCCACATCCTTGCTGCGAACCGGACCCATCGCCTCCGCGTCTTCTTTCATCATCTCGACCGCGCGCGTAGACATCGTCCGATAGAAGTGGCTTCGCAAATCCTCACTCGCTCCCTTGAGTGCTGTCATCAACACTTTCTTGTCGATCGCATTCATTAGCTCCCGCAGCTCATGCTCGGGAACTTCGAAGAAGTCATCGAAGGTAAACATTAAGTCGCGAATGTTGGTCACCAGCTGTGGCTCGTCCTTCTCAATGTTGTCTAGAATCTCCCTCGCGATCATCGGGTCAAGCCGGTTCATCAGCTCCGCAACATCTCTGAAACCGAAGTCGGTCCGTTTGCTTTGGTCTCCCACCGATCGCAGCCGCCGATTCAACACCGTAGATACCTTGGTCGCAACATCCGGGGAAAACTGTCCCATGTTCGCCAGGCGCTTAACACAATCCGCACGAACTCCTGGCTCCAGTTTCATCAGGAGCGCCGAAGCCTGCTTGGGATCGAGGTGTCCAAGAATGAGCGCCTTCGTCTGCGAGTGCTCCCCCACCAGAAATCTGGCGAGCTGCTGTGGATCGGCCCGCTTCAGCGAGTCCATCCGCATCGCATTCACCTCATCGGTGCGCATCAGCCGCTGCAACATCGCCTTTGCCCCATTCTCCCCAAACGCCTTAACCAGCAGCCGAGTCGCAACATCATGCCCCCCCACCGCAAGAAAGTCCTGAGCCACCAGGATCTGCTGAAACTCCTCCAGTACCTCCAGCGCCGTGTCAAACGGAACCGACGTCAGCCCCGCAACCTCGTCGGTAACCCGCTGCAGTTCCTCCTCAGGCAGGTTCTTTAGGATCGTTGCGGCTGCTTCGTCTCCCAAAACCGACAGTAAGATCGCCGCTTTCCGTGTGCCACTCAATGCAGCCGTCTCCAGAATGCTCACAGCGACTCCTCCCTTAGCCAGGCCTGCAGCGCCCGCGCCGTGTCGGCCGGCTTTTGCATAATCTGCTCGATCGCCTGCTCCTTCAGCTGACTGGCCCGCTGAGTGGACTCCACCGACTCTTTGGCCTCCAGGGCAAGTTGTTGTGCAACCACCGGTGCAGCCAGGGCCGGCTGCTCCGCGACGTGAGCTGGAGCCGAACCCGCGCCCAGGGCCTGCCGTTGAACCGGCCGCAGCACAAACAAATACGCCATCGCAAAGAGCACTAGGAGCGACATCGGGCGCAGCAACGATGCATAGTCCGACACCGCCTTCTGTACTCGTTCCGCCACTCCAGGCACAGGCGGAGGCGTATCGTCATCGGAAGCAAACGACATGTCCTGCACGCTGATCGTATCGCCGCGCTTGGCGTCAAACCCGATCACCGCCTCCGCCAGCTGCTGAATCTGATTCAACGTCGCCTGCGATCGCGCATGTCTCGCGAAGCTCACCTTTCCCTTGACTTCGGTCTTCACCACCGCGTCGTCCACCAGGATCGCGGCGCTCACCCGCTGCACCTGCCCTGCCGGCGTCAACCGGCGGAGCACCACGCGGTTCACCCCATATCGTGCATTCTCCGTGGTGGAAAGCTGTGTGGCACTCTGCGCCGCAACCACCGTTGCCGCTTGCGCACGCTTCGGCGAAGGCACATTGCTTGCGACTCCCGGCACACCTCCCGCCGCGGCGCCGCCTCCCGCCTGGTCCTGTGACTTCTGATCGCTGAGCAGCGCGCTAACCGTAGGATCATACTTTTCCTGGCTTTCCTCACTCGACGCCTGGTCGTAATCGACGTTCACGCTCGCGCGAATATTGCCCGCTCCGACAATCGGCTCCAGCGTGCTAATCAACCTTTGCGTCAGGCTCGTCTCCAGGCCTTCGCCGCCCATCGGTCCGTCGTGTGACACGTTCAAAGACCTGTCCGAATCCGCATCAATGATCGCGACATCTTCAGGCTTCAGCCCATCCACCGCACCAGAGACCAGGCGCGCGACCGCCTGCACCGCATCCCGCGAAATGCTCTCCCGATTGAGCTTCAGAATCACCGATCCCTTCGCAGCGCGTTGCTGGTCCTCATAGATCGAATCGGTCGGCATCACCAGGTGAACGCGTGCGCTCTTCACATCGCTAAGCGTCTCAATCGTCTTCTCTAACTCGCCCTCGAGCGCCCGCTGATACGTCACCTTCTCATCAAACTCCGTCTGCCCCCACGACATCTTGTCGAACAGCTCAAATCCCATCCTTCCGCTATGTGGTGAACCCTGCGACGCCGTCTGCATGCGGGCCACGTCCAGCTTGTCGGCCGGCACGCTGATCGTCTTTCCATCCGCGCTCGTCTGGTGAGCAATACCCTGCGCATCGAGCTGCGCGGAAAGTGTCTGCACATCGGCCGCCTCTAGCCCGGAGTACAGCGGCTTGTAATCCGGACTGCCGAGCAGACTCGCGAAGAGCGACACCACCAGCACGCTGGCCACTGCCCCCACCGCAAGCAGCGTCTTCTGCCGCGTGCTCCGGCTCACCCAGAACTGCTGTGCCTGCTTCGTGATGTCGTCAAATCCTGCCATGGTCTCTCAACTCTAGAACTGCATCTTCTCGATATCCTGGTACGCATTCACAATCTTGTTTCGCACCTGCATCATCAGCTGGAACGACGCGTCCGCTTTCTCCACGGCGATCATCACGCTCGCCATATCGGCGCCCCCACCTTTCAGCAGGCTGCCGATCTGCGCGCCCGCAGAGTTGTTCAACGAGTCCACACCTGAGACAGCGTTCTGCAGCACGTCGCCAAAATTCAGCCCGCCGCCATCCTCGCCGCTGTCCAGCGCCGGAGAGGAGGGCATACTCACACTCGGAATTCCACTCAAGCTTACGTTGCTCATCATCGCTCTCCGATCTACGTAGTCTTCAGAATGTCGATTGATTCCTGGATCATCTGTTTCGCCGCGCTGACCGCCGACGCGTTCAACTGATACGCTCGAACCGCCCCCATCAGGTCCACCATCTCGCTGGCTGGATTGATTGCCGGATACGCAACGTAACCGTCGGCATTGGCGTCAGGACTTCCCGGCTCATAGCGCATCACCGCCGGCGTCGTGTCGTCGACCACCTGCGAAAGCTGTACTGACCCTCCCGCCGGCTGCGAGGAACTTCCCATCGACGCAAACATCGTCCGGAACGGGGATGCGTTCTTCGTCGTGAACACAACCTCCTTGCGCACATACGGTCCGCCCTCCTCCGTATGCGTTGTCTCCGCATTGGCCATGTTCGCCGACGTCACCTCGGCGCGTAGTCTCTCGGCCGACAGCGCCGACCCGCTAATGCTCATCATGTCAAACAAGCTCATGTTAGTTACCATCCTTAATCGCGGACATCACCATGTGCAGCTGCGACTTCACGAGCTGCACGCCAAGTTGAAACTGCAACTGCGTTTGCGCCAGCAGCATGCTCTCGCGATCGACGCTGACATTATTTCCATCCGGCCGCTCCGGCAGTCCCTGCGTCTCGAACGACGCCGGCTCCAGCACCGCACCATTTCCTGAACCGCCCTCATCCATCACCCGCCGCATCGCCGCCTGGAAGTTCAGGTCCTTGGTGTGATACCCGGGCGTATCAATGTTTGCCATGTTCGACGCGATCATCTGTTGCCGGTCGCTCAGGACCTTCAGATAACCCTGCAACATCTCGATAGAAGAAAATCCAGACATATTAAGCAGTCCTCCTCGGCGGCAAGCCATACTCGCGAATCCTGTTGCGCAGGGTGCGCAGGCTGATACCCAGCATCACCGCGGCGTGGGTCCTGTTCCCATCTGTCAGCGCCAGCGTGTTCTCGACATGCAGCCGCTCCAGGTCACGAATCGGCGTTCCCGCCAGCACCGCCGGAGATTGCACCGGCGCCAGGCTCGGCAACGACAACGATGACCGCGCCGCCATCTGAAACTCTCTGTCGAAACATCCGGCATCGATGTCTCGGGTATCGCACAGCGTGACCACTCGCCGCATAAAATTCGCCAGCTCCCGCACATTCCCCGGCCATGTATGGGTTTGCAGCCGCTCTAGGAAATCCTGCCGCAGATGCGGGACCCCGGACTGTGACTGTGCCGCATGCTTCTCGGCAAAGTACTGCGCCAGCGCGGGAATGTCTTCCCTCCGCTCCCGCAGCGGTGGCAGCGACAGCGGAATCACATTCAGACGATAAAACAGATCGCTGCGAAACTGCCCGCGTTCCACCATCGCAGCCAGCGGCACGTTCGTCGTGGCAATCACGCGAATGTCCACATGCACTGACCGCGCCTCACCCAGCCGCTCAAACTCGCGCTCCTGCAACGCGCGCAGAAGCTTGGGCTGCAGGTGCAGCGGCATCTCCCCAATCTCATCCAGCAAAATCGTGCCACCATCCGCAAGCTCGAACTTACCTGCCTTCGCGCTCACCGCTCCAGTAAACGCCCCCCGCCCATGCCCGAACAACTCGCTCTCCAGCAGCGACTCCGGCACCGCCGCGCAGTTCACCGCAACAAACGGTTTCCCGCACCGGTCGCTCGAGTCATGAATGAACCGCGCGAGCAACTCTTTCCCCGTCCCGCTCTCAGCCTCCACCAGCACATCCGCGTTCGTGCTGGCCGCAGCTCGCGCCCGCTGCAACGCCCGTTGCAGCAGCGGCGACGATCCAATTATTCCGCCCACGGGAAGATCGCCTCGCGCAGGCGCCTGCCTCGCACCCTGCATCACCTTTGCTGCTGTGGCCTGCAATTGATCGAAGGAGATGGGCTTGGTCAGGTAATCCAGCGCTCCGTCGCGCATCGCACTCACCGCATCGGGCACCGAACCATAGGCCGTCAGCAAAATCACAGCCGTCCCCGGAGACATCTGCCGCGTCGCACGCATCACTTCCATGCCCGTTCCGTCCGGCATGCGTATATCCGTGACAACCAGGTCAAACTCCTTGCCCTCCAGGTGGCCGATCGCTTCACGCACCGAACCAGCCGCCTCCACCCTCCATCCATGACGGAGAAAATTCGCGCGCAGAGCCGTCCTGATTCCCGGCTCATCGTCCACCACCATCACAGAACTCACTCGATCATTCGTCATAACGCAGGAAACTCCAATTCAAACGTGCTCCCACCACCCGCACGGTTACGTACCCGAATCGCTCCGCCATGCCCCTCAACAATCCGCTTGCACACCGCCAGCCCCAGCCCCGGTGTGTCTCCCTGCGCACTGAAGCCTGCTTCAAAGACACGTTCGATTGCCAACTCCGAAATCCCGCATCCCGTATCGCTCACCTCGACGACAGCGCGAAGCATCCGGCCGAACGCCACGCCCCGCGTGGTCACCGTAACCCTTCCCCCAGCGGGTGTATGACGAATCGCGTTGCAAACCAGATTGAGCATCACCTGGCGCAACTGGTTTTCGCTTCCCACGATCTTCAGCGCTTCCTCGCTCCGAAACGAAAGCGCCACGCCCGCCTGCTCGGCAATCGGCCGCACAAACTCTACTCCATCGCGCACACACGCCGACAGCTCGATCGGCATCAACGCAACGTTGCTGCCACCCTTCAGGCTCAGCACATTGTTGACCGTCGCCGACAGCAAACGAATCCCAGCCCGCAGGTGCGATACCCACAACGACGTCTGCTCGCGATCCTCCACCAGCAAGCCCGCAAACAACTCCATGCTCGCTAACGGATTTCTAATCTCGTGCGCCAAGATCGCCGAAACCTCGGCCAGCGCCATCGTGCTCCTCGCCGCCTCGCGTTCCCGCTCTGCCTCTTTGCTTGCGGTCACGTCGCGCAGAATCCAGATGCTTTGCAGGCCACGCTTCCCTACGCCGGCAATCGATCGCAGCGACGCACCCGACAGCCTCCGTTTACTGATGGCCAGCCAGCGCTCGGTCCCGCCCTTCGCGATGCAAACCTCGCGCTCACCCTGCTCCTCTACCCCGGCCACCAGCATCTCCAAATCTACAAAGCTCATCGTCCACACATCGCGCAACGTTCTCACCATCGCATCGCCAAGCCCCAACAACGCTCGGCCTTCGGGATTGATCGTCACAATGCTCTCCGCGGTATCCAGCACCAGAACGCCGCAAGGCATCGAATCAATAATCTGCTGCAGCGCGCCACGCATCGCCTCGTTTTCCGCCAGGCTCCGTGTCAGCGCCGCATTCCGCTCCGCAAGCTCCGTTCCCAGCTGGCCCACCTCGCGCTGCAACTCTCGATACGAATTCTCGAGCTGCGACGACGCCGAGATGAACTCAGAGAACGCGTCCGCCAGCAGCTGCGGGCTCTGCAGGGACCTCAGCTTGGAATCGTTTATTGGAACCACATGAGAACCGGGCAACATTTGCCTATTCCAAATGCACGATGGTTGCCAAACTCGACGACACGCAGCGCATAATCCTCTAAGCACCGCAGAAAGGTCCCGCCCCAGAACAACGTCACGCTATAAGAGAATGTGTTCGGCACGAATCTCTCGCTCGCTACCGGCCAGAATCGTCGCGCGCTCCATCACGTTCCTCAACTCACGCACGTTCCCTGGCCAGTCATGCCCGGCGAGCACCTGCAGCGCCTCATCGCTCAAACACTTCCCCGGGCCAAATCGCGTCAGAAACGTAGCCGCCAGGTCCGCCAGGTCCTCCATTCGCTCCCGCAGCGGTGGCAGCTGAATGGGAAAAATCGCCAGCCGATAGTACAGATCGTCGCGAAACAACTGCTTCTCAATCTGCTGTTTCAAATGCACATTCGTAGCCGCGACCACCCGCACATCCACCTTCAGGTTGTCATTGCCGCCCAGCCGCTGCACCTCACCCTGCTCCAGAAATCGCAGCAGCTTGCCCTGCAACGACAGCGGCATGTCGCCAATCTCATCCAGAAACAGTGTTCCTCCGTGCGCCGCATGAATCCGCCCAATCCGCGACTGCACCGCCCCGGTAAACGCGCCCTTGGCATACCCAAACAACTCCGCCTCCAGCAGCGCCTCAGGAATCGCGGAGCAATTCACAACCACGAACGGCTGCTTCCGCCGCGGACTGATCTGATGAATCTCCTGCGCCACCAAATCTTTTCCCGTACCACTCTCCCCCGTCACCAGCACCGTCGTGTCGCGCACCGCAACCATCCGCGCCAGCTCATAGGCACGTTGCATCGGTTCCGAGTTCCCCACCATTCCCCGCAGATTGTTTTGCTCCTTCTGCAACCGCGGCAACATCTCTCCGCCGCGAAGTCCGCGCCCGTCCCCTCCTGCCGCCCCGTCAACATTCACCAGTTCCATCAGCCACTTCGATACTGGCGTGGTCGCTCCGTCGTCGGCCTGCATCTGCCCCGTCCGCGCGTTCAGCCTCACCACCTGCGTGTGGGGAAACCGCCGCTTGATCATCCCATGAAACTCATCCGGATCAAGATCCGGAAGAATCGGATCCAGCAGCAACACACCCTCGCCATCCTCATGTTGATGCAACATCTCGAGAGCTCCGGCGCCGCTCACCGCCTCAATCACATTCCAGCGTGGATGCCCCAGCCTCCCATGAACGCTCTCGCGCAACCTGATGTTCGAGCTCACCACAAACACATTGGTTGCAGCTTGATCTTCATACGGTGCAAAGCTTGCGACGGACATTCCCATGACGCTATAACCCGATTCCCTAAGTGAAAACTTCGTGGAGGCCACAAATTTCCTTGCAGCCATTAACTCTGACTCTTCCTACGCTTCCCGAAACTCATACCCAATGCCGCGCACGGTGTGCGTCAGCTTGCGCTCGCCCGGCCCATCCACCTTGTCGCGCACGTACTTCATATAGACATCCACAATGTTGGTAGACGGCGAGTGCGGCATCTTCCAAACCTCTTCAAACAACATCGCTCGGCTGACCGGTCGCCCCACATGCTGCAGCATGCAGTCCACAATCGAAAACTCCCGCGGCGTCAACTCAATCCGCCGCCCATTCCGCTCCACCCGATGCTCCTCGCGATACAGCCGCAAGTCGCCCACCCCTGACACATTCGGCACGGCCGCATCGGCAGCGGCGCCCGCGCTCCGTCTCATCAGCGCATTCACCCGCGCGATCAGCTCCGCAAACGAAAACGGCTTCACCATAAAGTCATCGGCCCCGCTCTGCAACGCCCGCACCTTGTCCTCAACCCGCGCGCGCGCCGTCAACACCAGCATCGGCAACCGAGGCCGGTCGGGCCGCACCCTCTGGATCAGGCTCATGCCATCCAGCCGGGAAAGATTCAGGTCCAGAACCACCAGGTCGTAACCTCGTCCCTCCCGCAGCGCATTCAGCGCTGCCTCCCCGTCATGAACCACCTCCGCCTCAAAACCCTCCCCCGCGAGCTCCTGGCTCAAAAACTTACCCAGCGAAGCATCCCCATCGACAATGAGCACGGTCTTCCGCCCCGAGCTCTTCGCCACACTCTGATCGCCGTTCGCCATCACGTTCTCCTGCCGTTCCATCACAATCCCTGTCTGTTCCATATCCCTGCCCGCGCCTCCAGAATCTGTCCTGCGCCTTGAATCTCTTCCGTCCGGGATTCTCTTCCGTCGTACCCGAGTTCTCATCGTTCTCATCAAACTCTCCGCATTCCCTCGCGGTGTGTCTTTACCATCCACTTCCTTCCCGCGCCGCACAACGAAAACTCATGCAGATCTAATCCTTTCTGGTCCCATTGCGGAACGCCCCAGCCCTGTCCCATTTCGGTTCACTACCTTAGCGATCCTGATTCCCCCAAAGTTTTCAACCCAGTTCGCCTTTTATTCGCTAAAATGAGTGCCATGGCTATTACGCGTCGGCAAAAAGAGGTCCTCGACTTTCTCTCCAGCTTCACATCCCGCAACGGCTACTCGCCCTCCTACGAGGAGATCGCCGCCGGCCTCGGCCTCAGCTCCCTCGCCACCGTCCATAAGCACGTCACCAATCTCCAGACCAAGGGCCTCCTCCAGCGGTCGCACAACCGCAGCCGCTCCATCGACGTCATCCCCCAGCGCTCACCGCGCAAAATGATGGACCGCCTCCCCCTCCTCGGCCGTATCGCTGCCGGCAAGCCCGTCGAAGCCATCGAAACCGCCGAAACCATCTCGCTCGGCGATATAATTGGCACCCGTGAGGTCTACGCTCTCGAAGTCCGGGGCGACTCCATGCGCGACGAACACATCGTCTCCGGCGACTACGTCCTGGTCGAGCGCACCCGCACTGCCCGCGAAGGTGAAATCGTGGTCGCCCTGGTCGATGGCACCGACGCCACCCTCAAGCGCTTCTACCGCGAAGGCAGCCTGATTCGACTCCAACCCTCCAACAGCGAGATGAAACCCATCTTCGCCCCCGCCGCCAATGTCAGCATCCAGGGCAAAGTCCTCGGCATGCTCCGCAAGTACGCCTGATTCCCCCAATTTGACGCCCCACGGAACCGGCTGGCCCCTATCTGCGTAATTACCCTCCGAAGAGCAAATCTTAAAGGCTTCGGAGACCCCTTGAAATCGAAATCGAAATCGCGCAAGCGCCTTTGGATCATCCTCGCGGTCGTTGTCTGCGTAGTGGTTGGCGGAGGCATTCTCGCCGCTAAATCCCTCGGCGGAGCCCCTCCCCTTGACCCCTCCCAGCTAGGCACCGCCGAGACAGGCGATATTGCGCGTTCGGTCGTCGCCACCGGCAAGGTCCAGCCCATCACCGAAGTCGAGGTCAAATCCAAGGCCAGCGGCATCGTCACCAAGCTCGATACCGACATCAACCAGACCGTGCACCGCGGCCAGGTCCTCGCCCAGCTCGACCAGGAAGAGATCCTCGACCAGGTTGCCGCGCAAAAGGCCCAGCTTGCCGCCGCTGAATCCAGCTCCCGCTCCGCCGCCGCCGCCGTCTCCTTCGATAAGGTCGCCGCCGAAGCCCCCGACCTCCCCATGTTCGAGCACTCCTACCACCGCGCCCTCGAGATGGAGCAGCAAGGCGTCCTCTCCCAGCAGGCAATGGACGACGCCCACCAGAAATATCTCTCCGCCCTTAACACCCGCGATAAGGCCGTAGCGCAGATCGCCGTCGACAACGCCAAGCTCCACCAGACCCAGGCGCAGGTCCAGCAGGCGCAGGCCTCGCTCAATCAGCTCGAAGAGCAGCTCTCCTACACCACCGTCACCTCGCCCATCGACGGCGTCGTTCTCTCCCGCGACGTCCAGGTCGGCGACGCCGTCAGCTCCATCCTCGTCCTGGGCTCCACCGCCACCCTCGTCATGACCCTCGGCGACACCCACCAGGTCTACGTCAAAGGTAAGGTTGACGAGTCCGACATCGCCAAGGTCTACCTCGGCCAGGCCGCCCGCATCAAGGTCCAGAGCTTCCCCAACCGAACCTTCGCCGGCCGCGTCACCAAGATCGCTCCACTCGGCGTCGAGAAGGACAACGTCACCACCTTCGAAGTCCAGATCTCCATCGACAACCCCGGCGGCGAGCTCAAGGCCAACATGACCGCCAACGCCGAGATCGTCCTCGAAGAGCACAAGAACGTCATCAGCATTCCCGAACAGGCCGTGATCTACGACAAAGACCGCAACGCCTCGGTCTGGGTCCCGGACCCGCATGGCAAGGACGGCCACCGCGTCGTCCCCATCAAGATCGGCATCTCCAACGGCAGCCGTATCGAAGTGCTTTCGGGCCTCAAATCAGGCGATAAAGTAGTTCTTCAACAAACTTCATAAAAAGTTAGTCCTTCAACAAACTTCGTAAAGGATAGTTCTCCAGCAGACTTCGTAACTTCATTCAGGAAGGTCCATCATGAAACTTCGTCTACTCGCGGGAGCGATTCTCCTGACAGTATCGACCGCCGCGTTCGCATCCGACAGCCAGTTCGAGCGCACCCTCAACGTCTCCGCCCAGCCTGACCTCTACGTCTCCACCGGCTCCGGCGACATCACCATCCATCCCGGCAGCGACAACCAGATCCATATCGTCGGCCACATCCACGCCGGCTGGGCCATGTTCGGCGGCGACATCGAAGGTCGCATCCGTCGCATCATCGAAAACCCGCCCATCACCCAGGACGGCAACACCGTCCGCGTCGGTGAGTCCAACGATCGCGAGCTCTTCCAGAACATCAGCATCGACTACACCATTACCGCCCCAGTCGCCGTCGCGCTCAACCTCCACAGTGGTTCCGGCGACATCACCATCGACCACGCCGGGCGCTATCTCTCCGCCGCCAGCGGCTCCGGCGACGTCCGCGCCCACGGCGTCAACGGTGCCGCTGACATCAGCACTGGCTCCGGCAATATCGAACTCGAGGCGACTGGTTCCGGCGATATCAAGACCAAGACAGGCTCCGGCGACATCAAAATCCACGGCCTCAACGGTGGTCTCACCGCCCGCAGCGGTTCGGGTGAGATCCAGGCCGAGGGCCGCCTGACGGGTGCCGCCGTTCTTGGCTCCGGCTCCGGCGACATCAAGCTGCACCTCACCCCCGACGCCCACTTCAACCTCGAAGCCTCCACCGGCTCAGGTGACATCCACGTCGGTTTCCCCAACGCCCCGCAGCAGAATGACAACTCGCGCCATCACCTCACCGGCCCGGTCAACGGCGGCGGCGCTCCCCTCGAAGTCCGGACCGGTTCAGGCGACGTCACCATCGATCACAACTAGCTCATCGATCACAACGAACGCATCGCCTTCAAATGTGAACGGGGCGGATACACTAGCACCATGGTTAGTGTTCCGCCCCGTTTGCTCGTCTTCGATCTAGACGGCACGCTCATCGACTCCTCGCTCGACCTCTGCAACTCCGTAAACGCCGCCCTCGCCCACGTAGGCAAGCCTTCCCTGCCCAACCCCCTTATCGCCAGCTACATTGGCGACGGCGCCGCCATGCTCGTCCGCCGCGCTCTCGGCGACCCCCACGACCTCGACGCCCTTCACCCCAACGACGCCGACACGCTCTTCCGCCGCACCTTCGACTTCTTCCTCACCTACTACCGCGCCCACAAGCTAGACAACACCCGCTGCTACGACGGCGTCCTCGAGTCCCTCACCCAAATCCGCGCGCGCAATCCTCATCTACCGATGGCCGTCCTCACCAACAAGCCCGTCAACCCCTCGCGTGATATCTGCCGCGCCCTCTCGCTCGAGCCCTTCTTCTTTCAGAACTACGGCGGCAACTCCTTCGACACCAAAAAGCCCGACCCCGAAGGCCTCACAACCCTCATCGCCGAAGCCTCCGCCCTCACCGGCTCCCCAATCCTGCCGCAACACACCGTAATGATCGGCGACTCCGACGTAGACTTCCTCACCGCCCAACGCTGCAGCGCGCGCTTCCTCGGTTGCACTTTCGGCCTCGCCCCCGCCGCCCTGGCCGCAGCCCAACCCGAGCAAACCGTAGACCACGCCTCCGAGTGGCCAACCGCCCTCAGCCTCTAAGAATGTGCCATGGCGACCTCGAGCAATGTGCGATGCCAAATAGAGCTACGCAATCGCCAAGGGCCCAAGGCCCGGCCCCATCACAGCCTGGGGCGAAGCCCTAGGTCGACATCCTTCTCACGGTCGGAGGGCTGAAAGCCCGATCCACCGCGCCACGAACCCCACCCTACTTCTTCCACGCCCCCACCAACCGCCGCACCACAATCAACTCCCCCACGTGATACGCATCATGATCGGCGACCAGCAACGCCTGCCGCAACAAGTTCTGCCCATCGCCCCAGGCAAACGGCTTCACCAACTCCGCATCATCGGCATCCTTCAGCAACTTCTCAAACGTGTTCCGGTCTGCGCGAATCTGCGCAATGGAATGCTCCCACGCAGCCTCACTCGGTGGCTCGGCGGCCTTCGGCCAATAGTCATCCGGCCACTTTTGTTCCTTGTAGCTGCCATCCGAATTCCGGCTGAAGTCCAGAATATCCCGCTGCGCCAGCCGAATATGCTCCAGGATCTGCCACGCCGAGTAAGGCAATCCATCCGGCACCACCCCACGCAGCTTCGCCGGAAAGTCCTTCACCGCCTGGTCGAACGTCGCATGCGCCTGCCCGCCATCCAGCAACGCCTGCAACTGTTTTCGTAACGCCTGCCCCAAATCCGTCTCTGCCGCCGCATGCTTTGTCATGCCCTATCAGATGCGGCGCTATTCCCCGGCGTCACTTTTTTCGAGCGGCCATAACCACGCCGCCCCGCGCACGCCGCTCGAATCCCCATGCAGATTTTTCAGGATTGGCGTCTCCACCCCTCCGCCAAATCCATAATCGCGAAGCCGCCCCGCCAGCTCGCCGTCATACAGCCGATCCAGATTCGACAGCCCTCCGCCCAGCACAAAAACATCCGGATCCAGCACATTCACCACCGTCGAAAGTCCCCGCGCCATGCGATCAACCAACCGCTCCAGCGCCTGCTTCGCCTCCTCATCTCCCGCCGCGGCCGCCGCCACAATCTCAGCCCCCCGCAGATTCCGGCTGCTGGTCCGCGCAAAATCCCACTCCAGCCCCGTCCCCGAAATCCAGGTCTCCAAACACCCATGCTGTCCGCAATAGCACAACGCCCCCGGCAGCTCGCTCCCCGTCGCCCACGGCAGCGGTGTATGCCCCCACTCGCCCGCCAAACCATTCGGCCCGTTGTGGACATGGCCCCCAAACACCACGCCTCCTCCACACCCTGTCCCAAAGATCACGCCGAACACCACCTCATACCCTTTCGCCGCGCCATCCGTCGCTTCGCTGATCGCAAAGCAATTGGCATCATTCGCGCACCGCACCTCGCGCCCCAGCGCCACCGACAGATCCTTCTGCAGCGGCTTCCCATTCAACCAAGTAGAGTTCGCATTTTTCACCAGCCCGGTCGCCGGAACAATCGTTCCCGGAATCCCCACACCCACCGTCCCCGTCTGCCCCGTCAGCGTCTCCAACTCCTTCACCAACCCGACCACCGCCGCAATCGTTCCCTCGTACTCCCCCTTGGGCGTGGCCGTGCGAATCCGCTGCAGTTCCGTGCCCGTCGCATCCAGCGCAATCGCCTCAATCTTCGTTCCGCCAACATCCACACCTATCCGCATCGCTATCCTTCCATCCTGATCTCGTGTGTCCTCGCCGCTACGCTCCCGGCAGATGAGTCAACCCCAGCGCCAAGGCAATCCCAACCGCCAGGCCAACAATCTGCCCCAGCACCGCCCTCGGTCGGCGCTCATGCTGCAACTCCGGAAGCAGATCGACAAGGGAAATATACAGAAAACTTCCCGCACTCACCGGCAATAACCACGCCACATTCTGCGATCCATCATTACCCAGCGCAGCCACCAGCCCCCACCCCACCAAACTCGAAGCACCCGCACCGATCGCCAGCACCGCCGCCCGTCCGCGCGCAATGCCCATATGAATCAGCAGCGCAAAGTCCCCCAGCCGATGCGGCACCTCATGCAGCCCCACTGCCAGCGCAGTTACCCAACCCACCCGCGCATCAATCGCAAACGCCGCCGCAATGCCCGTCCCATCCACCAGGCTATGCATAAAGCTCCCCAACAACAACGTCGCTGGTCGAGACGCATGATGGTGATGATGATGCCCGCGCTCATGCGCCTCTTCCGCATCCGCCGCCGGCTCCGCACTCACCCCCGAGAACGCATGAAACAAACGCTCAAAGCTGTACAAGCCGAACATCGTCGCCACCAGCACAATCCAAACGCCGCTGCGATTCCCCATCGCCTCCACCGCCTCCGGCAGCAGATGCACCGCCCCCGTCGCCAGCAGAACCCCTACCGCCACGCTGATCACATACGGCAGCGCCCGCCGCAGCCACGCCTCCGAGCGATGCAGCGACACCACCGCAATCGCGGCGAACGCTTGCACGCCCACCACCGCAATCAGCGACGCTATTGCTCGTGTATGCACAAACTCTCCCCCACCATCCTACCGTCGAACCTTCCCCACCCGTGTGACCGCAGCTACAACCCCGCTGCCCGCCACGCCGCATTCGCCCAGATCCGCTCCCGACCCTCAAACCTCCGGCAGAACTCCGCAATCTCCGTAGTCGCCGCCTCATCAATCTGCGAGTCGTAACACCAGGCCACGCGCCGCTTCTTCCCCACCGCGTCCTCAACGTCCCCCGCGCCCCCAGCCAGCACCGGCTCCAGCTTACTCTGCACCGCCAACGTCAACTCCCCAGCCACCTCATCAATCGCTTCGTCCGCACCACCACGCCCTGCTTCTGGAAGCTCCTCATAAAAGGCGACCAGCTTAGCTTCCGTACCCAACGCACTCAAAGCCAGATCCCGGGCCGTCACATGATCCACATGCCCACCCAGCCCCAGCGGCAGCACCCACGCTCCCGCCTTACTCCGCTCCAGCGCCAGCCGTATCTTCGACACCACCTTCTCCGAAGCATCCGCCGCGCGCCCAAACACCTCACCCGCTCCCACATGTAATCGCAGCGGGGCATCCTTCAGATTCAGATCCGTGATCGTAAACTTCGCCGCACCCTCCTGCGCCAGCCGCGCCATCTGCTTTCGCCACTCCTCATCCTCGCGCTTCCGCACCGCCGTCACAAACGACACGCGATCGTTCCGATGCACCGACCCCACATCCGAGTAAGGCGCAAACTCACTCCGCGTAAAGCAGCTCACCACCTCAACGGCGTGGCCGCCCATCAGCCACGCCCGTATCGAGAGTCCCAGCGCGAGCGCCGCATCTCCGCGATGCGGAGAAACCACGGTAATCTTCACTGTTCAGCTCCTAGAACCTACTGAAGGTTCGACAGCGTAGGTTGCACCTTCACCGCGATCCCATCCAGCTGCGCCTGGTACGCCACAATGCGCTTCAGCGTGTCGTACGGAACATCCACCGGTGGCAGCACGCGTCCGTTCACCACCAGGATCGGCGCCAGGTCCACACCGGCCTTCGCCGCCAGCGCAATCGAAGTCTCCACAACCGCCTTGGTCTCCGGCGTTACCGAGCAGGCCGCAACGCTCTTCGCATCCCCGCCCGCAGCCACAACCGCAGCATCCAGAGCCGGCTGCAGCGTCTCCTTCGTCAGCCCCTTCTGCTTCTCATAAACCGTCTGCGCATAGGTGAAGAACGCTGCGTCCCCCTTCGCCTTGCGAACACACACACCCTCTTCCGCCGCGTGCATCGCATAAGGACTCCCGTCCGCCGGAAGGTACTCAACCACCAGCCGCGCCTGCGGAATGTCCTTCAACAAATTGTTCGCAACATCCTGCGCATCCTTCGATCGCGCATTCAGAAGATCGCTGAACAACACCATCAGCAGTCCCTTGCTCGCAGCGCCCTCGGCAGGTCCATCCGCCTCCTGCTGCATCAGCGTGCGGCGCTCCGCAAACGGCGTCGGCCCAAAGTCGATCACCCCACCCGCGATCGCATGCTTGCCATCCGGCGTGATGAAAAATTCGCTCCGCGTCACCTTATCCGGATGCGCCTTGTCCGCTGAGAACACGACCACGCGCGCCACGCCCGGAGCCTGCGTCTTCAGAATCGCCGCCACACTCCAAATGCGGCTGTCATCAAAGCCCCACGCCTGCTTCAGAAACGCATTCACCTCCGCAGTCGTCGGCGAGTTCGCCGTGAAGTTCTTCAAATTCACCGGCGGAAATGGATCGACCGGCGCCGCTGCATGCGCAGGCGGAGCCTGCGGTGCCGCCACCTGTGCCGCGTCCGCCGTTGCCGGAGACATCACCGGCCCTGCCGGCGACTGCGCCCATGCGCCCGCTCCCATACCCACCATCGCCACCATCATCACTGCTACCGTCTTCATGCTGCGAACCTCTTTCACCATCAACTTCTTCACGATGCAATATCTCCTCAATCAAATCGAGCCTCGCGGCCGTCCCTCTAAACTTCGCGTCTCGCCGCTATCGGAAATCTTCTTCCCATACCAAACGACTTCCGTGAAACCTTCAACACCGGCGCTGCCTGCTGCCGCTTGTACTCGCTCAACTCCACCAGCCGAATCACCTTGCGCACCAGCTCGAGCTCAACGCCCTGCGACCGCACAATCTCCTCCGCAGAGCTGTAGTCCTCAATGTACGCCCGCACAATCGGGTCAAGCACATCATACGGTGGCAGCGAGTCCGTATCCTTCTGCCCCGGCCGCAACTCCGCCGACGGAGGCTTCGTCAGCGTATCCTCCGGAATCACCTCGCGCTCGCGATTCACCCACCGAGCCAGCTCATACACCTCAGTCTTGTACACATCGCCGATCACCGCCAACGCCCCCACCATATCTCCATACAGCGTGCAATACCCACAAGCCATCTCGCTCTTGTTGCCCGTCGTCAACACCAGCGCGCCCGTCTTATTCGATAGCGCCATCAACAGACTCCCGCGAATTCGCGGCTGCAGATTCTCCTCCGCCAGCCCAAATTCAGTGCCCTTAAAGAACGGCTCGAGCGACTTTGTAAACTCCTCATACACCCCACGTATCGGCACCGTCGAAAACGCAATGTCCAGATTCCGCGCCAGCTTCTCCGCATCCGTCACCGAGCCCGTCGAAGAAAACTCACTCGGCATCCCCACACCCTGCACATTCTCCGCACCCAAAGCCTCCACCGCGATCGCCGCCACCAGCGCCGAATCAATGCCCCCGCTCAGCCCCACAATCGCCTTCCTGAATCCGCACTTGCGCAGATAATCCCGAGTCCCCAGCACCAGCGCATGCCACGTCTTCTCCACGCGATCCTCGCCGCCCGCGTCGCCCTCATTCCCCAGCGTCTCCACGCCGTTCGCTTCACCCCCGCCAACTGCGGTGTCACCCTCGGTCTCAATCAGCAGCAGATCTTCCACAAACGATTTCGCCTGCGCAAACACCTCGCCATTCGGCCGCACCGCAAATGATCCGCCATCGAAGATTAAGCTATCGTTCGCGCCGACTTGATTCACCATCACCACCGTCGCACGATACCGCTTCGCCAGCGCGCCAATCATCCGTTGCCGCACCTCCAGCTTTCCATGCCAGAACGGCGACGCCGAAATATTCAGAATCAGCCGATGCCCACTCAGCGGCTGCGGCAGCACCGCCCACTGCTGCATCAACTCCTCGATCGGATCCACCCGGTACATCTGTCGCGGCCAGAACATCTTGTCGTTCCACGCATCCTCGCAGATCGTCGTCGCGACAGCCTGCCCCTTCACCACCGTCAGCGCCTGCTTCTTCGCCGGCTCAAAATATCGCTGCTCATCGAACACGTCATAGTACGGCAGCAGCATCTTCTGCTGCACAAACTTAACCTCGCCATCCTCCAGCAGCGCCGCAACGTTGCGCACCCGTTTCCCCGACGCACCATCGCACCGCATCGGCGACCCGCACAGCACCGCCGGCCGCCCTTCGCCGCGCGTAAGCTCCGCCACCGCCGCAAGCGTCTCCTCGGCGCGCTGCACAAACGAATCTTTTTCCAGCAAATCCGCTGGCGGATAGCCACACGTAGCCAGCTCCGGAAACATCACCAGCGCAGCACCCTCAGCCGCCGCCCGTTCCACGAACTCCGCGATCTTCCGCAGGTTCCCCGAGAAGTCTCCAACCGTTGGATTAATTTGCGCCAGCGCGATCCGCACCCTTACAGTCTATCGCGCACGAACGTCCTCGCACCCGGCCCACCCTGGCCCACTCGTATGCTGAGCCCTGAAGCCTCGCCCTTACGATCCCGTCCCCGCCAGCACCACGCCCACCGTGCGCGCAAGAATCCGAAGATCCAGCAACAGGTTCCAGTTCTCGACGTACGCCGTGTCCAGAGAAATATAGCTATCAAACGAAGGATCCTGCCGAGCCTCCACCTGCCATAACCCCGTAATCCCCGGCAGCACATCCAGCCTGCGCAGATGTGCAAGGTCGTACTTCTCCACCTCGGACGCCAGCGGCGGCCGCGGCCCCACCAAACTCATATCGCCAAGCAACACATTGATAAACTGCGGCAGCTCGTCCATCGAGTACTTTCGCAACCGCGCACCCACCTTCGTAATCCGCGGATCATTGCTCATCTTGAACAGAATCCCGTCGCGCTCGTTCTTGTGCGCAAGGTCGTCTTTCATCCTGTCCGCGTCGGCCACCATCGTCCGGAACTTCAGGCACGTAAACGTCCGCCCCTTGCGCCCAATCCGCGACGCCCGGTAAAACACCGGCCCCGGCGAATCCATCCGGATCAAGATCGCAATCAAAATCATCAGTGGCGACAACACCACCAGCGCCAACGACGACAGCAACACATCCAGAACGCGCTTCATCAGGAACGCGCCGCGCGGAAACTCCCGCTGATGCAGCGGAATGGTCGGAAACTGCCCGATGAACTCAACCGGCGCATTCCACGCCAGCCCGTCATACAAGTCAGGCACCACCCGCACTTCAATACCGTTCAGCCGCGCCTCGTCCACCACCGAAATCACGGTCTGCTTCTCCGCCGGCGTCGAGAAATAAATCTCATCGACAAACAGCGACCGCGCCAGCGCCACGCAGTTATGGATGTTGCCGATAATCTGCGAGTTCGCCCCATCCTCGGCATCCTCTTCCAGCGACACAAATCCCATGAAACGGAAGCCCATATGAGGCAGCGCCTGCAGATGATTCCGCAGCGCATGCGCCACCCGGCCATGCCCCACAATTAATACGTTGCGCGTCTCGCGTCCCTGCAGGAACCGCCGCTGCATCATCTTGCGCTCAATCGCGCGCCGCGCCATCAGGAAACCCAGCGTAATCACCAGCGTCAGCGCCACCACCAGGCGCGAAACCGCATACTGCTTCATCACATACAGCGTCCCGCATAGCATCAGCCCGGCTGTCAGGGTTGTCTGCACCGTTAGCCGCTGCTCATTCAACCCGCTGCGGACATCCTGCGACCGGTAGAGCCCGAACAGCCGCGCGAAGATCACCAGGTACACCCCGAAAACCAGCAGGTAGGCAATCGACACCAGCGGGGCAGTCGCCTCCAGGTGTCGCAGCACCGTATGACTTGTCGGTTGCACCACCGGAGCCAGCCGGATCCGAAAGGCGATAAACCCAGCGATCATCGCGCTGACAAAGTCCAGCATCGCCCAAACCATGATCGTGAACGATGGCCGCGAAAACAGCCGAACCCGTTCCTGCATGCGCGCTTGATGGCGTCGCTGACTCGAGATTGTCGCTTGCTTCAGATAATCGAGGGTCGCCATATCCTGGTTGTCGGTCCCGGGCCGTTCGTTGTGCCATAGCTTCATGGCGGATGCAGTGTGTACCTACAAGTTTATCTCTATGTAGATGCGCTCTTTATCGTCAATTACGGGTTCCCCATTACTCTAAAGGATCGCGGGCTGTTGAAATGAGTACTTAAGACGCTATACCGGTAACACCAGCTCATCCATCGAGAAAAATTCGTGCAGAATCGGGTCCGAGCTCGCTTTCATTTCCTGAGTCGTTCCGAAAAAACGCACCTTGCCCTCATGCAGAAACACCAGTCGATCTGCTAATTTTTCTGCAAAACGCATGTCGTGCGTGACAACAATGCTGGTGAGATGCATCTGCATTTTCAAACGTTGGATCAGGTTCCCCAGCAGGTGCCCCATTAGCGGATCCACCATCGTGGTCGGCTCGTCGTACAGCACCGCGGAAGGCTGCGACGCAAGCGCCCGCGCAATCGCCACCGACCGTTTCATCCCCGTCGAAAGCTCCGACGGCAGCTGGTTTTCCATTCCCGCCACCCCCACCATCTCCAGCAATCCCTTTACCACCTGCAGAATCTGATCCTCCTCCATGTCCCCGCGTTCCCGCAGCGGGAACGCCACATTTTCCCCGACGGTAATCGAATCGAACAGTGCTCCATTCTGAAACACCATCGTTACCTTGCGCCGAACCTCCTGCATCTCCTTTTCGGTGTACCCCGCAATGTTTTGCCCCGCCACCAGCACCGTTCCACTGTCTGGCTTCAGAAAACCCATCAGAATCTGCAGCGACACCGACTTTCCCACCCCGCTTCGACCCAGAATGCACAGCGTTTCCCCAGGTTTTACATAGAAGCTCACATCCTTCAGCACTACCAGGTCGCCAAACGATTTGTTCACCCCCTCAAACGCGATATACGGCGCCACATCTTCCTGGGCCACCGCCCCCTGGTCTGTGCCATCGGCCGCACGCATCGCCGACTCCTCGGCCGCAGACACTGGCTCCTCCGCAATCTCCGCGTGCTCCTCCTTGTTGGCCGCCGCCGCCTCCGCGATGAACTCCTGCACCGTCGGCGCTACGTCCTCCGAAACATCGTCAATCAGCGGCTTTTCGACCTGCTCCTCGTCCCTCTCCGCAGCCGTCTGCTCCGGCGCCCCACTCGGGCGTCCAGGCGCCGCATCAGCCTGCGCATGCGCGTCAGTCTTGTTCGCAGCAATCGACGACCGCTGGGGCTCCTTGTCAGCACGCGCAGGCGGCTCGGTCGGCGAGTCAGCACTCTTCGGATCTTCACTCATAGCTGTACCTCCTATGATGCACGCTTTCCCTCCAACCATCTGTCGCAAAACCAGTCACACCGCACCTTGAAGGATGCCCCCTCACCTACCCCACACCTCACCCGCCCGCGCCCAGCCCTCAGCCTCCGCCAGATCCTCTGGCGTATTCACATTCTTGAACCACCGCTCCCCCTCGCCGCCGTCCACCTCTGGCTCATGAACCCAAAGCCGCGCCTCGCTGGCCTCCTCCAGCAGCACCCCCAACCGCCGCTCTCCAGCTTCAATCGCCGCAGAAAACTTCCTCCGGCAACCTCCCCGCAGCATGCAAAATGCGGGCTGATCCCGTCCACAGCGCAGGTAACTCGCCGCGACGTCCTCCATCCCGACCACCCGCTCCGCCCACCGACGCAGCAACTCCCCCGGAACCAGGGGCACATCCACCGGCACAAACATCGCCCACTCCCGCCTCGCTACCCCCAGCCCAGCCTCAACCCCCGCCGCCGGCCCCACCTCCATCCGGCTCTCCTGCACCACCGGTGCAATACCCGCCAAATCCTCTCGATTCCCCGCAATGGTAACCACTTCACAAAATTCCCGCAGTTTTTCCACAGCTATTTCCACCATCGGCCGCCCGCAGAACCGCAGCAGCGCCTTGTCCTCCCCCATCCGCAAGCTCTTCCCACCAGCCAACACAAACCCATGAACCGGAAGCCGCGCACGCAGTGTTTCCCCTGGACCCTCAAACCTGGGCCCTGGACCCTCCACTAAGCCCCCACCTTATCCAGAAACCTCACAATCGACTCGATCCCCCGGTGAAAGTTCGCCACATGAAACTTCTCGTTCGGCGCATGAAGATTATCGTCCGGCAGCCCAAACCCCATCATCACCGTCGGAATCCCCAGCTCCCGAACAAAGTCCCCCACAATCGGAATCGATCCGCCCCCGCGCACAAACACGGTCTCTTTCCCGAACACCTCTGCCATCGCCTCGGTCGCGGCATGCACGTACGCATTGTCCGTGCTCACCACGATCGGCTCACCCGAATGAATCAGCGTCACCTTGCACTGGATCCCCTTCGGGCAAATCTCCTCCACAAACTTCTTGTACTTCGCAAACGTCTCCTCCGGCTTCATCCCCGGAACCAGCCGGAAGCTGATCTTCGCCGTAGCCTTCGCCGGAATCACCGTCTTCGCCCCCACCCCGACAAACCCGCCCGGCATCCCATGCACATCCATCGTCGGCCGCGACCACGTCCGTTCCAGCACGCTGAACATCGTCTCGCCCGTCAACTCCGTCGACCCAACCTCGTGTTTCCGATACTCCTCCTCATCAAACGGTAGCGACTTCCACGCATCCAACTCCGCCTTCGTCGGCTGCTCAATTCCGTCATAGAATCCCGGAATCGCAATCCGCCCATCCTCCCGCTTCAACTGCGCAATCATCTGCGCCAGCCCCACAAACGGATTCGGCGCCGCCCCGCCATACATCCCCGAATGCAGATCCGTAGCCGCGCCCCGCGCCTCCAGCTCCGTATAAATCATTCCGCGCAGCCCCACGCACAACGTCGGCAGCTCCGGCGCAAACATCTCCGTATCCGAAACCAACGCCGCGTCGGCCTTCAGCTGATCGCCATGCTCGCGCACAAACGCGGCAATCCCCTCGCCGCCAACCTCTTCCTCACCCTCCACAATCACGCGCACATTCACCGGCAGCTTTCCGTCCGTCTTCATCAACGACTCGAGCGCCTTCACATGCATCCACATCTGTCCCTTGTCATCCACCGCACCGCGCGCATAGATATTTCCATCCCGCTCCGTAGGCTCGAACGGCGGCGACTTCCACTCATCCAGCGGCTCAGCCGGCTGCACATCATAGTGCCCATACAACAGCACCGTCGGTTTTCCTGCGGCATGCAACCAGTCCGCATACACCAGCGGATGCCCGTCATGCGAAGCCGTCTTGGTCTCGATCAGCCGCACATTCTCCATCCCCGCCGCGCGCAGCCCGTCCGCTACAAACTCCGCAGCCTTCCGCACATCGCCCGCATGCTCCGGTGCAGTCGACACCGACGGAATCCTCAACAGGTCCTTCAGCTCTTCAACAAACCGCTTCCCCTGCTCCTTCGCATACCCAACTGCTGCTCCGCTCATACACCGTCCTCTTCCTCGCGCTGCACTGCCTCAATCTGTCCTTTATCAAGACAATGCCGGCTCCCTCAGCATAATCTTCACCCGCCATTGCATCCACCCCACCCGTCACCGCATCCATACCCACAGCACAATAAGTAAGATCACGACCTGCGGAACGATGACAAAGCCTTCATCAGCAGAACCTTGTCACCCATTCGCGCGTCTACTTGTAACAGTCTCTCGTCACCGCACCAACGCGTTCTACCGACGAAGCCTGCAGGCATCAAGCTAACGAATCGTTCAAAGGGGAAGAATGCACCAGCTTTTTTCATCGCAACAACGTTTATCGAAACTTGGCCTCTCGCTGTCCTTTGCCATCTTCCTCCTCGGCACGACGCTGCATGCGCAGCAAACCACCCTTGCAGACGCACCTGCAATCCCCGCTCCCGTCCAGACCGCCTCCGCCATCCCCACCCTCGACCTCAGCATCCCGCCCTACATCTCCACCTCCAGCAGCTCGGACTCGGACCAGGCCGCCGACGCCTCCACGCCTCAGGCTCAATCTCAATCCACCGAAGCGCCACCCAAGCAGACCTCGCGGATTCTTTTCATCCTGCCAAATTTCCGCGCCGTCAGTGCCGACGTCAAGCTTCCCCCGCAGACCGTCAAACAGAAGTTCACCACCGCCTTCCAGGATTCCTTCGACTACTCCGCCATCTTCGTACCCGCAGCTCTCGCCGGCTATAACCTCGCACGCAACGCAGACCCTGAGTTCGGCACCGGCGGCCTCGGCTACGCGCGTTACCTCTGGCACGCCGCCGCCGACCAGACCATCGAGAACATCATGGTCGAAGGCATCGTCCCCTCCCTCACCCACCAGGACAACCGCTACTACACCCTCGGCCGCGGCGGCTTCTGGAAGCGCACCGGCTACGCCATCAGCCGCGTCGTCGTCACCCGTAACGATGCCGGCAACGAAACCTTCAACACCAGCGAAGTCGTTGGCGCCGGCGCCTCCGCTGGAATCTCCACCCTCTACTACCCCAGCCGCGAACGCAACGCCACCACCGTCATCGGCAACTGGGGCATCAACGTTGGCATCGACGGCGTCTCCTTCATCGTCAAAGAGTTCTGGCCCGACATCAACCACGCCCTCTTCCACGGCGCCTCTACCTCACAGACCGTCAGCCACTAACTACGCCGCCTCACCCTACCGGCCCGCTCTCTCCGACCATTGGTCAGACACAGCGGGCCGGTGATACGTTAATCTCCATGTCGCGCCAGAATTCAATCCGTAACTTGTTTCTGCTTGCCTCTCTTGCCGCCACGCCTCTCGCCCTCGCCCAATCCAACACCACCCCGCCTCCCACCCCCGTCCAGCACAACCTCCCCACCGACCAGCCCCTTAATCCCCATCTCCCCACCGTCTTCGTCGTCGGCGACTCCACCGCCCGCAACAACGCCGACCTCGGCTGGGGCGACCACTTCGCCCATCTCTTCGACACCTCGCGCATCAACGTAGCCAATCGCGCCATCGCCGGCCGATCCTCCCGTACCTACATCACCGAAGGCCACTGGGCCGCCACCCTCGCCGAGATCAAGCCCGGCGACTTCGTTCTCTTCCAGCTTGGCCACAACGATGGCGGCGACCTCGCCGGCCCCAAGCCCCGCGGCTCCATCAAAGGCATCGGCGACGAGTCGCAACAACTCCCCCAAACCGCCGGTCCCTTCGCCGGCCAGGTCGAAACCGTTCACACCTACGGCTGGTACATGCGCAAGATGATCGACGAAGCCCGCGCCAAGGGTGCCCACCCCATCCTCCTCACCCTAACCGTCCGCAACATCTGGAAGCCCTGCCCCGACGGAACCCACAACAGCGCCGGCGGCCCAACGTGTATCGAGCGCGACATGGGCTACACCCCCTACCTCCAGCAACTAGCCGCGGAGGAACACATTCCCCTCATCGACATGGGCACCATCGCCGCCGACCGATTCGAAGTCCTCGGCGAAACCAAAACCGCCGAGCTCTTCCCCAAGGACCACACCCACACCAGCCCCGAAGGCGCCGAGCTCAACGCTGAGTCCGTAGCCGAAGCCCTTCGCCGCGCCCACTCCCCGCTAGCCGCCTACCTCAAGCCGCAGCCGTAATCACTTCGCCGCCGCACTCACCGTGCCGCCCGACGCCCCCGCAAACTCCTTCGCAAAGAACGCCACCACCCGCTGCCGCGCATCGAATCCATGCCACGGCTCATTGCTGGGCGCGCCATAGATCGCTCCGCCCAGCGGCCCGTGATCCACCCGCGGATACGTAATCAACTCCACCGGCACACCCATCTGCCGCAGCGCGTGATACATCTCCAGCGACTGCCCCAGCGGGTCCGTCGTATCATCCTGGCCCTGCAGCAGCATGAACGGCGTCTTCGCCTGCGCCACCCCGCTCAGCGGACTCTGCCGCCACGCATCCTGCGGATGCATCCAGGGCTTCCCGAAGTACCATTGGTCATACCAGCTTCCCTTCTCCGTCCCATACTCGCTGTTCTGATCAATCACCGGAGCCGCACTCACAATCGCCTTGAACCGCGTAGTCTTCCCCTCGACAAACGCCGCCATCTCGCCGCCATAGCTGTACCCGATCAGCGCCATCTTGTCCGCATCAATCGGCTCCGTTTTCAAAACGAAATCCACGCCCGCCATAATGTCGCGATAGTCCGCGCCACCCAGATCATTCTTGTTCGCCGCAGCAAACTCCGCACCCCGCCCCGTGCTTCCTCGAGGATTCGTCTCCAGCACCGCCCACCCCTGTCCCACCAGGTAATCCGTGAACGGCTGATACCCATTCGTATAAGCGCCCAGCGGACCACCATGCACCTGCACAATCAGCGGCACCTTCTTCGTAGCAGCCTCAGGCGGCAGATACAACAATCCCTCGATCGTCAGCTTCTCGTTCCTCCACTCCAGCCGCTTCGGCGCCACACTCTTCACATCCTTCGGCGCAAGCTCCGGTGTCACGAGCACCTTCGGCGCATCACCCAGCTTCGCGCTATACATCAGCTCCGGAGCCATCCCACCACTACTCCCCAGGAACACCCATCCATTCTGCGCCTCATTCGTAACCGCCGCGCCCACCACCGCAACCGGCACCTTCACCGCCTCACTCTTGCCATCCGCCCCATACCGAATCAGCCCCGCATCCAGCCCCTGCTCCGTGTCCTCCAGCACGCCGCCATGCAACAGCGCAATCGGCTCCTGGTGTCCCACCGTCCCCATAAACCCATCCGTAAAATCCTTCGTCGTCTTCGTCGCCAGATCGTACACATACAAATCCGCATATCCCGGAGGCGCATCCATCTTCGCCTGCGCAAGATAAACAATCTTCCCGCCATCATGCGACCACACCGCCGGCCCCACCGTCGCAGGAATCGCCTCCACCTTCTCCACCTTCATCGGATCACTCGCCATCACCACCCAGGCACTATTCGCCGGTCCCAGCTCATCGACCCCATTCGGCGCCCGCGCAATCGCCACCAGCTTGCTCGAATCCGCGCTCCACGACGCGCCCTCCACATCCAGCGGCACGCCCGTAACCGTCAGCTTCTCCGTGGCCACATCCAGCAGATACATCCGCGACCCATGCAGCGAGTGGTCCACCCACTCCGCATCGGCCTTCGCGTCCTTCTGCTTCTTCTCTCCCGGCGTCTGCGGATCAGCCGCAAAGATCGCAATCGTCTTCCCATCCGGAGACACGCGATAACTCGCCACATCAATCTCCACCGGCTCAACCTTCTCGTCATCCTTCTTCGCGTCATCTTTCTTCGCCGGCGCCGGAGGCAGTGCCCCCTCACGCTTCGACTCATCCACCTGCGGCGTCACCTTCAGATCAAACACCTTCGCCTCGCCGCCATCCATCGGCAGCCGATAAAGCTGCGTGTGCTCCCCGCGATGTGCAAGAAACAGCACTGACTTCCCATCCGGCATCCACTGCGCCCGTTGCTCCCCGCGCTTATCCCCCGCCGGAGAAAACGTAAGCTGCCGCGCCGCACCGCCCTCCACCTCCACCAGCCAGATATGCCCCTTCGCGCCATCCGCCGTAGCATCCGCAATCCGCACCAGCACCTGCTTCCCATCCGGCGAAAGCTGCGGATCGCTCATCCCCTTGTAGTGCCTCAACTGTTCATTCGTAGGAAACGAAGGCGCTTTGTCGCTGGTCGCAGGAGAAGCCGTCTTCTGCTGGCCAACACCAGCAGAAGCAATCGAAAGGGCAAGCGCCCCAGAGGCGCACATCCGAAGAAATTGTGGCAGCATCTCGCTAGCCTATCGCAAAACTTCAATCGCCCAACCCAAAATCCGGCAACCCATCGCATAATGAACTAGCCCCACACCAAACTCCGGAGACCTCCATGCGCCTCACCGCCCGCACGTTCCTCACCCTTGCGCTTCTCCTGCCCATCGCCGCACACGCCGCGCCCGAACCCACCGCCAACCAGCTCCTCGCGCAAGCCCGCACCACCGCCGCCGCCGAGCACAAAAATATCCTGCTCATCTTCAGCGCCTCCTGGTGCGGTCCCTGCCACATGTTCGAACACTTCCTCGCCGACCCCGCCATCGCGCCCATCATGCACAAGGCCTTCGTCATCCAGACCCTCGACGTCGGCGAGCGTCCCACCGACACCAAACACCACGACACCCCCGGCGCCGTCGACCTCCGCGCCTCGCTCGGTGGCGCCACCGCCGGCTATCCCTACCTCATCATGCTCTCGCCCACCGGCCACACCCTCGCCAACTCTCTCCGCCCCGACCCCACCGCACCCGCCGGCGGCAACATCGGCTACCCAGCCGTACCCGCTGAAATCGACTGGTTCATGCAGATGCTCAGCAAAGCCGCCCCCAATCTCACCCCGCAGGACACCGCCACCATCCACGCGTACCTAACCGCGCACGGCAGCTAACCCGCGCCCGCATCCTCACCGCCCCACGTCAATCACAATCGATCCCATCCCCGCACCTCCGGCATACTCCCGGTGTGCCTCGCGTATCTCGTCCAGAGAAAACCTCGCCCGCACCGGCACCTCAATCTTCCCGTCCTTCAGCCACTCAAACAGCGTCGCCAAATCCGTCGCAAAGTATTTCGATCCCCGCCTCACCCCGAAGAACGTCGTTCGCTTCCCCGACCAGAACGCCAGGTTCCGCGCAAACAACTTCAGCACCATCGGCACCACCGGTCGCGCAGGAGTATTCGTCCATGCCGGCAGATTCGCCCCATACCCCACCAGCACTCCACCCTTCCTCAAAATCGAATACGACTCATCAAAGCTCTCATAGCCCATCGGATCGAACACCGCATCCACTCCACCCATCCGCTGCATCGCCGCAATCCAATCCTTCTTCGAGTAGTCAAACGGCACCGCCCCCAGCGCCCGCAACCCCTCATGGTTCTTCGCCGACGCGGTGCCGTACACCTCCGCCCCCATCCTTTTTCCCAGCCGAAGCAGCGCGCCACCCACGCCTCCGCTCACCGCATGCACAAAAATCTTCTGCCCTGCCTTAACCTTTGCGGACCGCACCAGCATCTCGTAGGCCGTCACCCAATCCAGCACCATCGCAACGGCCTCGCCCCCTTCAACCTCTTCCGGCACCCGCACCAGGTACTTCTCCGGCAAATTAATTCGCTCCGCCTGCCCGTCATACTTCGTAAGGCAAGCCACGCGTTCGCCCACAGCGAACTTCGCAGACCCACTCCCATTCACCAGCACGCGACCCACCACGCTATATCCCGGCCCCAACGGCGGCTTCTTCTGGAACGGATACGTCCCCCGCCGCATCGCCACATCCGACCCGCACACCACGGAATACTCCACCCCAACCTGCACCTCTCCAGCCGCCGGATTAGCAAACTCCGCCTCAACCACCGCCAGCACACGCTCGTCCCCATATGCCGAAATCACAACCTTCTTGATCCTGGTCACAAGTTCACCTCGAGAATCCTCACCCCGTTGGATTCACCTCGCCCCACAACGACCCAGATCATTCCGGCCTATTGGCTCCCCACCACAGCCACCCCGCAGCTAGCCAGTGACCGCCGGCTTCAGAACCTCCTCGCACCACTGCCGAAAACTCGTGGGCGTGGTGTTCTCTGCCGTGCGCGGCTCCAGGGTATCCAGCCCCTTGTCCTTGGCCTCCTGCATCTCCGTCAACGAAGCCGCAAACTCCGGGCTCGCTCCATACTGCACCAGCGCCGCCGTATACGCCTCATACGGTATGGGCTGAAACCGCACCGGCATCCCCAGCACCTCCGTCTCAATCGCGGCAATCTCATTCCACGACAGATCCTCCGGCCCAAACACGCCCACCCCGCCCTGCCCCGTCCACGAACGATCGCGCAGCAACTTCACTCCCTGCCCCGCAATGTCCCGCGTAGCGCAATGCCGAGTCTTCATCTCCGGCACGCCCGGCCAGAAGAACGCGCCCTGCTCCTTGATCGTTCCCACCGACCGCAGCATATTCTCGTAGAACCCCGGGCACCACAGCGCGCGAAACGCCACGCCCGTCCGCGCAATCTCCTCATCCTTTGCCAGCGAGTCCGACACCACCCCCGCCCTCCCCGGCCAACCCTTCCCGCACGCCGACACCGCCACCACCCGCTTCACCTTCCCGTTCTCAATCGCCTCAATCAGCGGCGTCGTAAAGCTCATGTAATACGTCGCAACATCGGTCGTCGTAAACGAAGGCGGCACCACCAGGAAGAAACTCTCCGCATCCTCACAGGCCCGCAGCACGACCGTCACATCATCATGCGACCCCTGCACAATCTCCACCCGCTCCGCAATCTCCAGAGGCAGCTTCGCCGGATCGCGCACAATCACGCGCACATCCTCGCCAGCATCCAGCAAACCCTTCACCACCTGCGATCCAATCTTTCCCGTCGGCGTCGTCACTACAATCATGTCGAGTCTCCTGTCCACGTCCGAGCAGCTCACATCCCCGCTCGCCCCCCATTGGACGCCAAAACCCTCCAACTCGACTCCACCATCAAAACCCTTCAAATTACATTCCTGCATCCCTTTCCACGCGTATTTCGTTTAACATAGAGATACTGGGCCAAGCCCTGGCCATAATGATGCGTCTGCGAAACCGCCATCTCGCCTGCCTCCTCCTCCTGCTCTCGTCCCTGAGTGCAGCGGATGCGCGCAGCCCGCGTGCCGGAGACCTCACCCTCGGCGGCCGCTACATCAGCACCCTGCTCTGCCAGACCGCCGCCGCAGCCATCATTGCCGAGCCGCTCGCCGAGCACGCCGCACCCGCTCGCACCGCGACCTTTGTGCTGCCACCGGCCTCCCGCGCGCTCCACGCCGCTGCCTGGACCATGCGTCCTCCCGCGCAGCACACCGCCGCGATCCAGGCCTTCACCAGCCTCAGCTAATCCGACGCTCCCCCAGCGTCCTGGGTCCAGTTTCTCAACGACCCGCTCCAGCTCCCGCGCCCCTCGGCGCCACCCCCAAAGGAACCCACCGTGTTCAACGCCACCCTAGCCAAAGTCTTCGGCACCTCTAACGAGCGCGCCGTCAAGCGCATGCTGCCCGTGCTCGCCCAGATCAACTCCTTCGAAGAGGCCATCCAGCAACTCACCGACGAGCAGCTCGCCGCCAAGACCCCCGAATTCCGCGCCCGCATCGCCGCCGCCCTCGAAGGCATCACCGATGACGACGCCCGCAAGGAAGCCGAAAAAGCCGTCCTCGACGAGATCCTCCCCGAAGCCTTCGCCGTAGTCCGCGAAGCCGGCCGCCGCGTCGTCGGCATGCGCCACTTCGACGTCCAGATGATCGGTGGCATGGTCCTCCACCAGGGCAAGATCGCCGAGATGAAAACCGGCGAAGGCAAGACCCTCGTCGCCACCCTCCCCTGCTACCTCAACGCCCTCGCCGGCCACGGCGTCCACGTCGTCACCGTAAACGACTACCTCGCCAAGCGCGACGCCGAATGGATGGGCAAGATCTACGGCTTCCTCGGCCTCTCCGTCGGCGTCATCGTCCACGACCTCTCCGACCAGCAGCGCCGCGAAGCCTACGGCGCCGACATCACCTACGGCACCAACAACGAGTTCGGCTTCGACTACCTCCGCGACAACATGAAGTTCGAGCTCGCCGACCAGGTTCAGCGCGGCCACTTCTACTGCATCGTCGACGAAGTCGATTCCATCCTCATCGACGAAGCCCGCACCCCCCTCATCATCTCCGGCCCCACTGACAAGACCACCGACAAGTACGCCATCGCCGACAAGATCATCCCTCAACTCGAAGAGGGCGAGCTAATCGAAACCCTCGAAACCAAGACCTGGTCCGGCGACTATGTCGTCGACGAGAAAGCCCGCGCCATCACTGTCACCGACGAAGGCTTCGAGAAGGTCGAGCGCCTCCTCGGCATCGGCAACATCGCCGACCCTGAAAACTGGGACATGAAGCACCACATCGAAGTCGCCATCAAGGCCCACACCCTCTACAAGCGCGACGTCGAGTACGTAGTCAAGGACGGCGAAGTCATCATCGTCGACGAGTTCACCGGCCGCCTCATGCCCGGCCGCCGCTGGTCTGATGGCCTCCATCAAGCCGTCGAAGCCAAGGAAGGCGTCCAGATCCGCAAAGAGGATCAGACCCTCGCCACCATCACCTTCCAGAACTACTTCCGCCTCTACAAAAAACTCTCCGGCATGACCGGCACCGCCGAAACCGAAGCCTCTGAGTTCGACTCCATCTACAAGCTCGACATCGTCGTCATCCCCACCAACCGCATCATGCAGCGCATCGAAAACCCCGACGTCGTCTATCGCACCGCCAAAGAAAAATACTTCGCCGTAGCCGACGAAATCGAGCGCCTCCACGCCGCCAAGCAGCCTGTCCTGGTCGGCACAACGAGCATCGAAAAATCCGAGCTCCTCTCCGAAATCCTCAAGCGCAAGAACGTCCGCCACGTAGTCCTCAACGCCAAGTTCCACGAGAAGGAAGCCGAAATCGTAGCCCAGGCCGGCCGTCTCGGCATGGTCACGATCTCCACCAACATGGCCGGCCGCGGCACCGACATCCTCCTCGGCGGCAACTCCGAGTTCATGGCGAAACAAGATCTCGTCAAACGCAAGCTGGCCCGCGCCGTCTCCGCCGCCGAAGGCGCCATCGCCCCGGTAGCCGCCCCCGGCTTCGTCCGCTTCTACTACCAGTCGCAGGAATTCGAAGTCTCGCAAGCCGACTGGGACGCCGCCATCGAAGCCCACGCTGCCGCCACCAAGTCCGAACACGACGCCGTCATCGAAGCTGGCGGCCTCCACATCCTCGGCACCGAGCGCCACGAGTCCCGCCGCGTCGACAACCAGCTCCGCGGTCGCGCCGGCCGGCAGGGTGACCCCGGCTCCTCCCGCTTCTTCCTCTCCCTCGAAGACGACCTCATGCGCATCTTCGCCCGCGAGTGGGTCTCCACCCTCCTCCAGTCCCTCGGCATGGAAGAAGGCGTCCCCATCGAATCCCGCATGATCTCCAAGCGAATCGAAGGCGCTCAAAAAGCCGTCGAGTCCCAGAACTTCGAATCCCGCAAGCACGTCCTCGAGTATGACGACGTCATGAACAAGCAGCGCGAGGCCGTCTACTCTCTCCGCCGCCAACTCATGGAGGGCGTCGCCCAGAAGCAGCTCATCACCGAAGACTACGTCTCCACCATCCTCTCCGGCATCCTCGACGAGCACGCCCCCGAGAAAGTTCACCCCGAGCAGTGGAACACCGAGCAGATCTTCGCCCAGGTCTACGACGTCTTCGGCGCCCACCTCGAAAACGAAATCGACCCCACCCAGCTCAACCGCCACGAGTTCGGCGACGCCATCTATAACAAGCTCAACGAGCGCTACGACATCAAGGAGAAAATCCTCGGCGACGCCCAGCTCCGCTACCACGAGCGCGTCGTCATGCTCTCCGTACTCGACGCCCTCTGGAAAGAGCACCTCCTCAACATGGATCACCTCAAGGAAGGCATCGGCCTCCGCGGCTACGGCCAGAAGGATCCCCTCGTCGAGTACAAGCAGGAATCCTTCGACCTCTTCGAGACCATGATGATGCGCTTCCAGGAAGACACCGCACGCAATCTCTTCCGCATGCAGATCCTCGCTCCCGACGGCACGCCCATCGAAACCCTCGAGCAGCTCGCCCGCCTCCAGCTCGGCCAGCCCGCGCCTCCGCCGCCGCCCGCGCAACAGCGTCTCCCCATCGACGCCTCCTTCAGCGGCGCGAACGGCTCGCCCAACGGCGCTCAACAGCCCCAGCAGCAAGCCCCACCCCCCACCATCCCCACGCGCGCTCCCTCCACCACCATCGACGCTCTCGAGCGCGAGTTCCAGCGCAACAAGCAGCGCGACCTCGCCGCCGCACGTCAGGCCGGTGGCTCAACCGCCGCCGCCACGGCCACTCAGCGCCGCACCGGCACCGAAATCGGCCGCAACGACCCCTGCTTCTGCGGCTCCGGCAAGAAGTACAAAAAATGCCACGGAGCCAACGCCTAACCTCTTCCAATTTCTGGAGAACTCCACAACCCAAGGCTATCTTCCGGCCCGGTCGCCGCATCATACCCTCGAGCCCCCCGGATACGCATTGGGGCGGTCGTACGATCTCTGGTTCGAGGACTCTGCTTGCCCACGTTTCCGACCCGCACCGACGGTGAAGCCGCCACCCTGCTACGGCAGATGCAGCAGTTCTTCGAGGCCACCACCGACGCGGTCTGCTTCCTCGATCGCAACTACTGCTTCACTTTCCTGAATCGCCGTGCACAGGAGATCGTCTCCATGGGCCTCGACCTCACCGGCAGAAACCTCTTCGAAGTATTCCCCGCAACCGTCTACCCGGGTTCCCCCTACGTAGAGTCCTACCAACGCAGCATGGACGAGGGCCTTCCCGCAGAGTTCGAAGCCTTCTACCCTGAGCCTCTCAACGTCTGGCTCCGCGTCCAAAGCTACCCCACCGACGACGGCATCATCATCTTCTTCCGCGACTTCACCTCCGAGAAGGCCGATCGCGAAGCCCTGCAGAACAAAACCTACGAAGCCGAGCGCCAGCACGCCGAGCTCGAAACCATCTACCGCACCGCCCCCATCGGCCTCGCGCTCTTCGACCTCGACGACTACCACTACATCCGCCTCAACGACCGCCAGGCCGCCTTCTTCGGCCTCAAACCCGAACAGATCGTCGGCAAAACCCTCACCGAGATGGCCCCCATCCCCGGCCTCAAGGAACTCTTCGACCAGGTCCGCGCCGGCAAGCCCGTCATCAATTACCCCCTCGAAGGCTCCCTCGTCACCGACCCCGACGAGCACCGCTATTGGACCGTCAACTATTTCCCCGTCTATGGTCCCGACGGAAAAATCCAGGCCATCAGCGCCGCCTCACTCGAGATCACGCAACAGAAAAAAGCCGAGCAGGCCCTCATCCAAAGCGAGAAGCTCGCCGTCGTCGGCCGCCTCGCCAGCTCCATCGCCCACGAGATCAACAACCCGCTCGAGTCCGTCACCAACCTCCTCTACCTCGCGCAGGTCTCCTCCACCATTGAGGAAGCACGCGGCTACCTCACCACCGCCGAGATCGAACTCCGTCGCGCCGCCGCCATCACCAGCCAGACCCTCCGCTTCCATCGCCAGGCCACCAGCCCGCAGCTCATGGATCCCCGCGATCTCACCGACACCGTCCTCTCCATCTACCAGGGCCGCATCAACAACGGACGCATTCGCGTCGAACGCCGCACCCGCGCCCGCCGCAGAGTCCACTGCTTCGACGGCGAAATCCGCCAGGTCCTCTCCAACCTCATCAGCAACGCTCTCGACGCCATGACCGGCGGAGGTCGCCTCATCGTGCGCGAACGCCAAGCCACCAACTGGCGCACCGGCGAGTCCGGCGTCCTCATCACTGTCGCCGACAACGCCGCCGGCATGAGCCCGGAAGTGCAGGCCCGCATCTTCAACCCTTTCTTCACCACCAAGGGCGTAACCGGCACAGGCCTCGGCCTTTGGGTCAGCAAAGAAATCGTCGAGCGCCACCGCGGCGAACTCCACGTCCGCAGCAGCCAGTCCCCCGCCCACCACGGCACCGTCTTCACCCTCTTCCTCCCCTTCGAAGCCGTCATTCGCTAATCCCAACATTCCGCGCTCACCCCAACCTGCATCTCATCACCAGGTCCAGGAGACGTACGATGGCCACCGCGCCCGCTCAGCAACCACCCACGCCCATTCCGCCCGACGACCTCTCCCGCGCTCTCATCGCCGCCTCAGCCGACAGCTCCACCCTCCCCCACATCGGCCTCGTCGGCGACACCTACACCATCCTCCTCTCCGGCCACGACACCGCAGGCCGCTACTGCCTCATCGACATGCACATCCCACCCGGCGGCGGCCCACCCCCTCACCGTCACAACTTCGAAGAGTCCTTCATCCTCCTCGAAGGCGAGATCGAAGCCACCTTCCGCGGCCACAAGTCCACCGCCAAAGCCGGAGACACCCTCCATATCCCCGCCAACGCCCCGCACCAGTTCCAGAACGTCAGCAACCAGCCCGTGCGCATGCTCTGCATCTGCTCGCCCGCCGGCCAGGAAGAGTTCTTCGCCAAAGTCGGAGTCCCCGTCGCCACCCGCACCACCCCGCCACCTCCGCTCAACCCAACCGAACAAGCCGCCTTCAGACTCCGCGCCGAAACCCTCGCGCCACAATACAAAACCGAACTCCTCCCTCCGCCGTAATCCTTAAGCAGCGCGACTCCCACCCACCCGGCAATATTGCCGTCACCCATCCGCGCTCACCAGCATCAGGAGCATCCCCCATGAACGTCCTCATCTTCGGCGGCACCGGCAAAACCGGCAGCCTCGTCGTCGACCGCGCCCTCGCAAAAGGCCATACCGTCACCGTCCTCGTCCGCGACCCCGTCAAGTTCAAAGTCCCCAACGTCCGCGTCTGCGCCGGCAACGCCACCAACCCCTCCGACGTCCTCAGTGCCATGGCCGGCCAGCAGGCCGTCATCGAAACCATCGGCGGCACCACCCCCTGGAAGACCATCCACCTCGAGTGCGACTCCATCCACGCCATCATCAACGCCATGCACGAAGAGCACACCAACCGCCTCATCAGCGTCTCCATGATGGGCATCGGCGACAGCCGCAACCAGGCCCCCTTCTGGTATCGCCACCTCCTCATGCCCACCTTCCTCCACGGCTCCACCCAGGACAAGACCGACAAAGAAGCCGCCATCCGCTCCAGCGACATCGACTACGTCATCGCCCGCCCGCCCATCCTCAAAGACACTCCCGCCACCGGCCAGGTCCACATCCTCACCAACGGCCGCACCGGCCACACCATCACCCGTGCCGACCTCGCCACCTTCCTCGTCGACCAACTGGAATCCAACGCCAACCTCAACCGCGCCGTAACCGTAGTCAACACCTAACCTCCCGACCTGATCTGAGAACTGACAACTAAGAACTGAGAACTCTTTCAGATCCCCCTCCGCTGTATCCTTAACCCATGGATCTAGAAATCACCGTCTCCCAAGCCAAATCCCTCCTCACCGCCGACCACCCTCCCCTCCTCCTCGACGTTCGCGAGCAATGGGAATACAACGCCGCCCACGTCACCCCCAGCACCCTGATCCCGATGAACGAAATCCCCGGCCGCGCCCACCAGGAGCTGGACGAAGAAGCCCCCATCCTCGTCCTCTGCCACCACGGCGCCCGCTCGCTCTCGGTAGCCAACTGGCTCCGCCAACAAGGCTTCGAGAAAGCCCAATCCATCGCCGGCGGCATCGACGCTTGGTCCGCCACCATCGACCCCACCATCCCCCGCTACTAATCTCTCGCTCCGCGCTTGTATAGTTTCCATGCACCCCGGAGACCCCATCACGTGAAGTTAGCCACACTCCCCATCGCCATTCTCCTCATCACACCCCTCGCCACCGCCCAGTCCGCGCAATCCTTCCTCGCCACCTATAAAGGCACGCCCTTCACCGACGCCCACCACCCAACCGGCGCGCAACCCATCCCCGGCATCGTCCAGTGCGCCTACTACGACGCCGGCGGCGAAGGCATCGCCTACCACGACACCGACGCCGTCAATCACGGCTCCGGCGAACTCAATCCCCCCAACGGCACCTACCTCAACGAGTTCCGCATGCACGAAGGCGTCGACACCTCCTACACCAAATTCCACGACCCCAAAGTCCAGATCGACAACAACCCCTACGACCTCGTCACCCCGCCCGACGGCCAACTCTACGTAGGCTGGACCGAACCCGGTGAGTGGTTCAACCTCACCGTCAACGTAGCCCGCGCCGGCCGCTACACCGCCGACCTCCTCTACACCTCCAACCGCGGCGGCACCATCTCCCTCGACGTCAACGGCCACCCCACCACCGGCTCCATCACCATCCCCACCACCTTCAGCAAAGAAGAGCCCGTAGCCTGGCGCCAATGGCACCACTGGAACCTCCTCCGCAACGCCGCCACCCTAACCCTTCCCGCCGGCCGCACCGTCCTAACCATCCACATCCTCACCGAAGGCCAGATGAACCTCGCCACCCTAACCTTCAAACCCTCCCCCTAGCACTTTCGCCCTCGCCTTTCTTTCTGTCATCGCCCCTAGCAATCTGCTTCTCCAACCCACATCCCCACATAAGTAAAGAGGCGGCCGTCAGGCCGCCTCTCCACTGCACGCCTCAACAAATCACGCACTCTTCCGCCGCAAATCCGGCGAAGCCTTCCGCTCATCCTCCACGCTCTTCTTCGCCGAGTACTTCTCCTTCGCCGACTTCGGCCCCTTCTTCTCCTCAGGCTGTTCCGCCGCTTCCTCCAGAATCGTCTTCGCCGCCGCAGTAATCTTCTCCGCCGCAGCCTCTTCCTCCGCCAGGTTCTCCTCCAGCAGCTGCGCGACCTCATCCAGTCCCAGCGTCTCCGCCATCGCAATCGCCGCCTGGTATCCAGCGATCTCATAGTGCTCAGTGCGCAGCGCAGCGCCCACTAAACCAGAGTCAAACGACGCACCTTCCTCATCCTTCTCCAGCGCATCCGCACCCTCTTCGATCACGCCTTCCATCCCATTGCAGTGCTGACCCGTCGGCTTCTGCCCAAGATGCTCAAACACCGTCCGCAGCCGCAGCACCTGTCCCTTCGTCTCCTCCAGGTGATCCGTAAACAGTTGCTTCAGCGTCTTGTCCTTCGCGCCCTTCGCCAGCTTCGGCAGTGCTTTCACCAACTGATTTTCCGCGCTGTACATGTCCCGTAGTTCATCGACCAACACATCTTGTAATGCCATGGTTCTTCTCCTGATTGGATCGCGCTTCCGGGCTTCCCCAGCCAATTGTGGCAGGCCTCGCGCACGCATCAGCATCATCAGAGTTCGCCGCAACGCAAAGGGTTGTTTTGCCGCAACGCGAAGCCTCGGCCCGCAACCATCGCACCCTCAAACCCTTCACCCCATCAAAAATTCCTCCACCCCCACACACCGCATCTAACCGCTCCATGTGCCCCGCTCCTGCCCGGAAAGCGCGCCCACGCCCCACCCCGCAACCCGCCCCCATCCCCGACCCAATCGACTCCGCGCGCGCCGCCGGCCTCCGCTACGTCTACGACACCCGCCCCGGCATCACCCGCCACCGCACCCGCGCCGGCTTCACCTACCGCACCCCCGACAACAAGCCCCTCCGCGACAAAGAAGTCTTAGCCCGCATAAAGTCCCTCGTCATCCCGCCCGCCTGGGAAAGCGTCTGGATCTGCCCCATCCCCAACGGCCATCTCCAGGCCACCGGCCGCGACGCCCGCGGTCGCAAGCAGTCCCGCTATCACCCGCGCTGGCGAGAAACCCGCGACCAATCCAAGTACGAGCACATGCTCCACTTCGGCGCCACGCTTCCCACCATCCGCGCCCGCGTCAACGACCACCTCGCCCTCCCCGGCCTTCCCCGCGAAAAAGTTCTCGCCACCATCGTTCGCCTCCTCGAAACCACCTTCATCCGCATCGGCAACGAATCCTACGCGCGCGAAAATAACTCCTTCGGACTCACGACCCTCCGCCGCCGCCACGTCGACATCCGCGGCTCCCGCCTCACCTTCAAATTCAAAGGCAAGTCAGGCGTCGAGCACACCATCAACCTCACCGACCGCCGTCTAGCCCGCATCGTCAAAACCTGCCGCGACATCCCCGGCTACGAGCTCTTCGAGTACCTCGACGACGACGGAAACCCCCACACCGTCGACTCCTCCGACGTCAACGCCTACCTCGACGCCATCACCGACCCCGACTCCCACTTCACCGCCAAAGACTTCCGCACCTGGGCCGGCACCGTCCTCGCCGCCCAAACTCTCTGCGCCTTTGAACCCTGCGACACCGCCACGCAACTCAAAAAGAACATCGTAGAAGCCATCAAGTCCGTAGCCCATCGCCTCGGCAACACGCCCTCCGTCTGCCGCAAATGCTACGTCCACCCCGCCGTCCTCGACGCGTACCTCACCGGCGCCATGCACACCCTCCTCGCCGACCTGAAAGCCCCCTCCACCAACACCCAACCCCACGACCTCCGCCCCGAAGAGCACGCCCTCATGCATCTCCTCGAACAGCACCTGGCCGAAGCCGCCGCCTAGCCCTCACGCTCACTCCTGCCTTTGCCCGTGCAGTTGCTTGTGTTTCGCTTTTCTGGCTGTCATCCCGCAGGAATCTGCTTCTTCACTGACCGCCACTCTTCGTCATCCTGAACGCAGTGAAGGACCCCTGTAGTTGCTGTTGCCCATGCCGTTGCCGTTGTTTTTGCCCTCGCCGTTACCCTCGCCTTTCTTCCTGTCATTCCCTCTGGGAATCTCTTTCTCCACTTCCTTCCCCACCCTCTACAATCCCCACATGCCCGACTCACCCCAACAAGATCCCCGCGTCTACTTCGCCGCCGAGCGCACCTTCCTCGCCTGGATCCGCACCGGCCTCGGCCTCATGGGCGTCGGCTTCGCCGTCAGCCGCTTCGGCCTCTTCCTCCGCGAGTTCTCCTCCACCCAGCACACCCAGGTCCAGACCTCCACCACCCACTCCGTCGCCGCAGGCGTTACCCTCGTCGCGCTCGGAGTCCTCATCAACATCACCTCCGTCATCCAGCACCTGAGCGTAATCAAGAAACTCCGCACCAACACCTGGCAGCCCGAACCCTCCCGCACCGCCATCGCTCTCGCCCTCGTCCTCGCCATCCTCGGCGTAGCCATAGCCATCTACCTCATCCGCTTCCGCTAATTCATCCACCTTTTTCTTGACTCACCCAAACCCCCGCCACTACCCTTCGCACAAGCAAGGAGACACCCCATGGCCCACCCCGTAGTCCACTTCGAAATCGGCTGCAAAGACAAAGCCTCCACCAGCGCCTTCTACACCAACATCTTCGGCTGGACCATCGACCCCGGCCCCATGGGCATGATCAACACCGGCTCCGCCGAAGGCATCGCCGGCCACATCGCCGCCCTCGGCCACGAACCCCACCAGTTCACCCACTTCTACATCCAGACCGACGACGTAGCCGCCACCCTCAAACAAATCGAAGCCGCCGGCGGCAAAACCATCGTCCCTCCCACCCCCATCCCTACCGGCACCTTCGCCTGGTTCACCGACCCAGAAGGCAACACAGTAGGGCTCTGGAAACCCACCAACTAACTCCCCGTGCCTCTCGATTACCAGTCATACAAACGATAAGGCCCAACGGCCCGTCCCAAAGGATGCCGGGTGCCCATCTTCGCGACGGCCTCGTCCTCGGGTGCCCCATTCATACGCGCACCTTGCGGATGAGTGGGAATGAACCACCTCACCCAGCCACGCGAAGCACCTAGCCACAACCCGGGTGCCCCATCTTCGCAACAGCCTCATCATCCCTAAGGGGAGAAGGCAAGAACGCGTGCCACCAGAAGCGGAGAACGGACAACGGACAACGGACAACGGACAACTCATCCCTACTTCGCCCGCGGATGCGTCTCGTCATACACCCTCTGCACCTGCCCCACCGTCAACTGCGTATACCGCTGCGTAGTCGACAACCGCTCATGCCCCAGCATCTCCTGGATCGCCCGTAGGTCCGCCCCCTCCTCCAGCATGTGCGTCCCAAACGCATGCCGCAGCGTATGCGGATGCACATCCGCCGCCAGCCCCCTACTCAACGCAATGCTCTTGACGATCCTCCCCACACTCCGCGTAGTCAGCCGAGCCCCACCCTTCGCCACCCCCACCCGCAACCGAATCAGCAACGGCCCATCATGCACCAGCTTCCCCATCCCCGCCGCCTCCAACTTCGCAGCCCTCTGCGGCAAATAAACCCGCACCGCCTCAGCAGCAGCATCGCCCAACGGCACCAGCCGCTCCTTCTTCCCTTTACCAAACACGCGAATCGCATCATCCCGCCAATGGATCGCATCCATATCCAACCCCACCAGCTCCGAGTTACGAATCCCACATCCATACAACAACTCAAAGATCACCCTCTCCCGCTCCGGCCAAGCCGAGTCCTCTTCACCCCCGCCACCACCGTCGGGCCCCCCATCCATACGCGCTTTTGCGGATGGGTGGGATGCAAACTTCTTCGCCGCCAAGGAACCCGCCCCCAGCGAATCCAACACCCGATTCACCTCCTCCATACTCGGCACCCGCGGCAAATGTTTCGGCAGCTTAGGCGTACTCACCAACAGCGCAGGATTACTCTCCACCAACCCCGCCTTAGCCGCCCACTTAAACCAGCTCCGAATAGCCGCCAGCGCCCTCGCCACACTAGCCTTCGTCAACCCCTTATCCAGCAGCAACCCCATATAAGCCCGAATATGTGTATGCTCGACAGACTTCATCTCCGCCGAATCCCCCAGCGTCTCCGCAAGAAACTCCGCAAACCCCCGCACCTCCCGCGAATAAGCCCGCAGCGTATGCTCCGAAGCCCCCCGCTCATCCCGCATCATCGCCAGGAATCTCTCCGCCAGCCCGAGAAAGTTTTCCTTAGCCATGACGTCCCGCCCGAACCTTCCCCGCAACCCACAACACCAAACCCAGCACGGCAGAATAGAAAACCCAGTTCCCAACAAACACCAGCAGCAAACTAGAAATCCGCAAGTCAGTCCTCATCGCCATCGCAAAGTGAACGCCAGGCAAAGCCAGCACCTGGAAGTCATGCCCCCGCACCTCACTCACCACAAACGCAATCACCGCACCCGCCAGCACAGCAAACAAAACCGCCCGCTGCCCCCTCAAGCCTCCACCCCCGCCGCGCCCTCTGGACCCTGAACCCTGCCCCCTGCACCCTCTCTCCTCGTAGCCCGCGGATGATGCATCCGATGCACCGTCTTCAGCCGATCAATCGCCAGATGCGTATACACCTGCGTCGTAGCAATATCCGCATGCCCCAGCAGCGTCTGCACAGTCCTCAAATCCGCGCCATGCTCCACCATATGCGTAGCCATACTATGCCGCAGCGTATGCGGACTGGCATGCGAATCCAGCGCCCTCACAATCTTCCAAACCATCTGCGTAGTCAGCGGCTTCCCCCTCACCGACAGAAACAACGCCCGCTGCAGCGACTTCCCCACCAACTCCCCACGCCCGCGCTTCACATAGACCTCCAGCGCCTCCACCGCCGACCGCCCGATCGGCACAATCCTCTCTTTATCGCCCTTCCCCCTCACCTGCACGCTAGCCGTCTCCAGCCGCAAATCCTCCTGCCGCAGCGCAACAATCTCCCCCACCCGCAGCCCGCCCGCATACAGCAACTCCAACATCGCATGATCCCGCAGCGCCAACCCATCCGCATCGCCCGCCCTCGCCGCCGCGCCAGTCGTCGCCAGCATCTCCCGCACATCGCCCTCCGCCAGCGACTTCGGCAGCACCTTCCAGCTACTCGGCGACTCAATATTCACCGTGGGATCCCGCTTCACCCGCTTCTCCATCAGCAGCCACTTATAGAACCCCCGCACACAACTAAGCTTCCGCGCAATCGACCGCGACTGCACCCCATGCTCCCGCAGATGCTGCATAAACCCACTAACATCCCCCTGCTCGGCACTCAAAAAAGTCTTCACTCCAACGCCGTCGCCGCCCCCACCCTCCAGAAACTCCGCAAACATCTCCATGTCCCGCAAGTAAGCCTCGCAGCTAAGCGGCCGCAGCCCCTTCTCCACCCGCAAGTGCGTCATATACTCCCGCAGCATCGCTCCGTTATTTCCCCCACCCGACGCCGTCTTCATCCCCACATTCTCGCGCCCCCACCCGCACACCGCCACCCCCCGTACCTCCCTCGCCACGTGCCTGTAAACTAGTACCAGCCATGTTTGAAACCCTCTCCGACAAACTCCAGCGCTCCTTCAAGACCCTCCGCGGCCAGGGCACCCTCACCGACGAGAACATCAACGAAGCCCTCCGCGAGATCCGCGTCGCCCTCCTCGAGTCCGACGTCAACCTCGACGTAGCCCGCGACCTCATCGAAAAAATCCGCGCCAAAGCCCTCGGCTCGCAAGTCGCCACCGCCCTCTCCCCCGCCGAGCAGATCGTCAAAATCGTCCGCGACGAACTCATCGCCACCCTCGGCACCGACACGGCCCGCTTCAAATTCGCCTCGCAGCCCCCAACCGTCATCCTGATGGCCGGCCTGCAAGGCTCCGGCAAAACCACGTCCTCCGGCAAGCTCGCCCAGTGGCTAAAGAAGGGTGGCCACCGCCCCCTCCTCGTCTCCGTAGACGTCTACCGCCCCGCCGCCCGCCAGCAGCTCAAGGTCGTCGCCGCCAGCATCGGCGCCCAACTCTACGAAGGCCAGCTCTCAACGGACAACGGAGAACGGACAACGGACAACGCCGCCAACACCGCCGATGTCCTCCGCCTAGCCAAGGAAGCTCGCCGCGAAGCCATCAACTCCGCCTGCGACATCCTCATCGTCGACACCGCCGGCCGCCTAGGCATCGACGAGGCCCTCATGGACGAGATGGCCCAGCTCAAAAAGCTTCTCTCCCCCACCGAGATCCTCTTCGTAGCCGACGCCATGACCGGCCAGGACGCCGTCAACTCCGCCAAAGCCTTCAACGACAAACTGACCATCACCGGCGCCATCTTAACCAAAATGGACGGTGACTCCCGCGGCGGCGCCGCCCTCAGCATCCGCCAGATCACCGGCCAGCCCATCAAGTTCCTCGGCACCGGCGAAAAGCCCGACGCCTTCGAAGCCTTCCACCCCGACCGCATCGTCTCCCGCATCCTCGGCATGGGCGACATCGCAACCCTTTTAGAACGCGCCGAAGAAAAACTCGACAAGACCAAGGCTGCCGACTTCGCCAAGAAGGCCCTCTCCGGCGACGGCTTCTCCCTCGAAGACTTCCGCGAGCAGCTCCGCCAAATCAAAAAGCTCGGCAGCATGCAATCCATCATGAAGATGCTCCCCTCGGTCGGCCCCTTCGCCGCCATGCAGCAAGCCGCGGGCAGCGTCGACGAGAAGCAATTCGCCCGCGTAGAAACCATCATCGACTCCATGACCACCAAGGAGCGCCGCAACGCCGCCATCATCAACGGCAGCCGCCGCAAGCGCATCGCCCTCGGCAGCGGCACAACGGTACAAGAGGTCAACAACCTCCTCCGCCAGCACCAGCAAATGAGCAAAATGTTCAAGACCATGGGCTCAGGCGGAAACAAAATGCAACAACGCCTAATGAGCCAAATGGGCGGCGGCCAACGCTTCGGGAGATAAGAGATATTAAGTTGAGCTAAGTGCCCACCTCTTGCAGGATCGATGTTTTGATATTCCCTAGGCAGAGCCGTCTCTAAATAGGAGACGTCAGGTGAATAATCGCGTTTGCGAAGAAGGTAGGCTCATTCAGGGCGACGTGCGGGCTTCTGAATTGGCGAACGCTGAATTAATCAGCGTGATCTGTAATCGCTCGAGTGATGATCAAGAGTTGTCTCAAAGTGAGATGGCGGAGAGCTGTACTGAATTGTCAAGAGTTCGAGAGATATGGGAAGAGCATCGGGCTACCTGCGACCAGTGCTCTTCGGACCAGGTCTCTGAAAGAGGCCGACGCGAGAACCGCACCCGGCGACCCATCGTCGCGCCACCTCATCATCGCCAAGCCAACCATCGCGCGCCAGCGCGACCGCTCCCGCCAATCTCCACCCCACCTCTACCCTCTGTCATCCTGAGCGAAGCGCGCAGCGCGCAGTCGAAGGACCCCGACGCTCCCCACTCACCCATACCCTCCGACCCTTTCTCACCACCAAACCCGCGCCAACCTCGCCCCAACGACAGCGCTCACAGCAAACCCCCCAACCACCTGCTACCATCCACCCATGCCAGCCGGATACACCTACATCATGGGCAGCACCTCCGGCACGCTCTACATCGGCGTCACCAGCGACCTCGACACCCGCATCCTCCAACACAAGAACGGCACCTTCGAAGGCTTCTCCAAAACCTACGGCTGCACCCGTCTGCTCCACGTCGAAACCTACGACGACATCCGCACCGCCATCGCCCGCGAGAAGCAACTCAAAGGCTGGCGTCGCCAAAAGAAACTCGACCTCATCCGCACCGCTAACCCCACCTTCAAAGACCTCGCCGAAAAACAAGGCTGGCAGCTCATCACCAGGCACGAACGAATCAAACCATAGCGGAGCAGCAGATGGCTCGGATTACTCACCTGCGCACCGGACTGAGTCGGTAGGTTCGCTCGATCGGAAATCCAGCTACACTCGCCGCGACAGCAGACCACCGCGCTTGCGCAGCCCCAGCCCCAGCACGCCGAGCAACCCAGTTCCCATCAGCACCAGCGGACTCGGCTCCGGCGTCGCCGGAGCGAACGTGACAGTCCCAAACCAGTAAGCATGGCCACCCGGCACGCTATAGATGAACTCAGAGCTGTCCACAAGCCACTGCTCGTACCCAGTTTGGACGGCGCACCCACCGGCTCCGGCATGATCTCCGAAGCAAAAGCCGATCAAATTCCCACTTTCATCGAAGTTCAAACCGCCCGTATTGGCGGTGGACGCGTTGTACGAAATGGAGTCCCACGTAAAGTCCAGGGTGTCCAGAAGATGTGAGCCGTAAGCGTAGCCGCCTGTCGGAGGGCACGGAGATATAGCCGGGCGACAAGACGTCGCTGGAGGGCCCGCCGGAACAATCACGCTCGAATCGAAGCTGAACGATCCACTGGAAACCGTCCCGGAGAGCGGTCCACTGGTCGCAGTCACCGTGAAATCGTACGTCAGCTCATCCGCAGAGGCGCACGGAACCCACGCCAGCATTCCAACCAGTCCGCAAAGCACAAGAGCCCAGGAAAACATAGAACGCATGGAGGATTCCCCTTTGAACTCCATCATATGTCGAATCCGAGCCTCAGCTCCCTCAGCCTTGAGTCATCGATGGAAAAACTTTGGTAAATGCCGAACATCGGTGCCCCCTGTCCACACGCGCCAGCGCCGCGGCGCAAGGAGAACGGCGGGTGGCCCACCCATAAACCGTCCCACAGAGTCTTCCTGCCTTGGGTGCCGAAGGCCGGAGCGCAGCCGAAGGGGACCAACCTGCCTTCCCCACCCCCGCCACCAACCCACCCAACCCCCACGCGAGGCCCCTCGCCGTCCACCCCAAAACCTGTCAACCCCCCAAACCCTCCCAAAACCCACAAACCCCGCATAAACAATGGCGATTTATATTTCCAAAACCTGGCATACTTACCCCCACCCACCAACTACAATAGAGATAGCCCCCAAACCCCAGCAACCACCACCCTCCCAGCCCCGAGCCCAACGCTCCCGGCCGCTAACCCCTTTAGAACGATACTTTCACCCCTAACCCACCTGCCTGCAACGCCTTACGCCCCATTTTTCACCCCAACCAGGGGGATACTTTGCCCCTTAACCCTATTCATTGCAGCAACTTACACCCAGTTTTTCACCCCAGTCGGGGATACTTTGCTATCTAACCCACGCAGTTTCATCCACTTACACCCCATTTTCACTCCCAGAGGGGGGAGGGGGGGTACCCACCCCCAGCCTTCGCCGTTAGCTGAAAGCTAGAAGCGAAACGCCAGAACCTGCTCTCCGAAGCAGTATGATTCTCCCAACCACGATGCCCCTAAACCTCTCCACCAAGTTCACCGACAACATCTACATCCTCCACTGCGACGGCGCCATCACCCTTGGCCCCGAAGCCACCTCCCTCGAAGCCCTCCTCGACCGCTCCTCCCACGCAACCCCGAAGATCATCCTCAACCTCGCCAACGTCCATCGCCTCGACAGCATGGGCCTCGGCCTCATCGTCCGCCACATGGCCGCGCTCCGCAAGCGCAGCGGCGACCTCCGCCTCTCCGCCCCCTCGCCCTTCGTCGCCTCCCTCCTCGACCACACCATGCTCTCCACCGTCCTCCGCTCCTACCCCACCGACGCCGACGCGCTGGCCTCCTTCCAAAAATCCGCTCCCACCGCGAAACCCCAACAACAAACCGGCCGCCGAATCCTCCTCATCGACTCCTCGCCCGACCTCTGCGCCTTCGTCCGCACCGTCCTCGCCCAGCACAACTTCGACATCAGCTCCACCACAACCCTCCGCGACGCCAAAACCCTCCTCCAATCCCAACCCGCCGACTACATCCTCATCGGCCCCAGCAATCCCCACATCACCTCCGAAATCCTCCACCAAACCCTCGGCAACTGCGCCCCCAGGAACACCCCGCGCCGCTTAGCACCCGACTTCAAGACCACCAACGCCCACGAAGCCGCCGAAACCCTCCTCACCCTCTTCGGCTTCAGCGCCTGACCGCAGCCCGACTCTTCCGCTCCCACCGCAACACCAGCACCACGATCATCACGCACAGCAGGAACGCCCGCAGCGGATACAGCATCGCCACATAATCCCGCCCATCCACCAACGCCACCACCACCCCAATCAGCGCCGCCACCGCATTCACCCCCCACGTCTCCACCGGCTCCGGCGACCGCCCCGCCCGCCACCGCCACAGACTCTCAATCGTAGGCAGATAAGCCACCGTCATCACCACCTGAAACCCCACCACCCCCACCCACGCCGTCTGAGTAACCGCCCACGCAACCATCGTCAAGCCCGCAATCCCCAGCGAAACCCACTCATTCCGCGTAAACGAAACCCTCTCGCCGCGCCCCTCAATCAGGATCGCCGCAATAATCACGGTCACCACAACCGCATCCGTAAGATTCAGCGCAGCCTTCATCACGCTGTGATCACGCGAAGCAAAATAGGCCGCGAGGCTCATCACCACGCCCAACTCAAAGATCAGCCACGTAGCAATCCGCGGATGCGCCTGCCCGCGCACCACCTTCACGCAATAGCGCGCCCCCACGCACGCATCCAGCAACACCACCACGCCCGCCGCGCAAAGAGTTCCCGTCACCTAATCAAGCGCTTCCCTTCGGCGGAATCCCGCTACGCCATCATAGGTCACCCCGCCCAGCCCAGACCCTACGCAAGATCCGGCATCGCCTTCCGTCCCGTCATCTGGTCAACATGAACGCAGAAAAAGATTGCATGGTTCCGATCAAACCGCTGCCGAGTCTGCGCAGCCTCCACACCAACCTTCCACCACAGTGGCGTCGACTTCTCCAGCAAAGCCTGCGCCTCATGTCTCCTCTCCGCATACTCCCCGGTATCCGGAAACTCCTCGAACGTTCCCTGCGCCACAACGCTCCACCAGTCCGTCTGGCTGTGGACATCATCCGTCTCTACGCACACCTGTGGATTCGCCCGCATCCAGTCAATCTTCTGCCCCATGGTGGCAAATCCATACAGCGCGCTCGTCTCGTAGGCAAGGTACACGGGCACAATGTATGGCTGGCCTTCAAACGTGCATGCCAACCGCCAGTAGCCGGCCTTCCCCAGTAACTCTTCGCACTGCTCTTTTCCAAGCTCTTGAATCAGCATACAAACCTCCTCGTAGCTTCCAGGGTGGTTGCAGGGGCATCGTCAAGAATCTCGGCGGGTCCGCAATACCTGCGACCACAGTCCCAACTCTAAGCTCGCTTGGCGCCAATGCCGTGATGCTAATCACAGGCCTGCGCCGCAGCCCCTCCGCTGGATGACTCCCGCTTAATCCTGCACAATGATTCCTACAATCCATTCGCCGATTCGCCCGCACCCATCGGCCCCGAAGCCAGTCAGTTCTTTCCTTCAGCAAAGGAGATCCCTGATGCTCCGCAAGCGCATCCCGCTGCTCTTCCTCTCAATCCTCACCCTCCTCGTCTTCACCACCCGCAAATCCATCGCTCAGGAGTTGCGCCCACCTGCGAACATCGCCGGCAGCTGGGTCATCTACGCCTACAACGTCGACAAACCCGGTAGCTCGCTGAAGACGATTCAGGTCACCCAGACCGGCAACATCATCTCCGGAACCTTCCGCGGACCGCACCAGCACGGAAAATTCCAGGGCTGGATCAGCGGCCACCACATCGAATTCAGCACCGACACCCATGACGTCCTCACCTTCCGCGGCGAGATCACCTCCGATGGCATGTCCGGCCTCTACGGCATCCACGGCCGCCACGCCCCGTGGAGCGCCCAGCGCACCAACCCGTAGACTCGCCAGGAGCCTCCACTGCAATGACCAGATCCCTCAAACTCCTGATAGCAAGATATCGCTCCGAGCTGCTGTTAGTTACGCTCATCGCAGCGATGCTCGCCTCGCCCGCGCTTGACGCGCACCCCCACATAGGCGGAGCAGTCGCCCTGTTGCAACTCCTGCTCCTGCTCCTCGGCGCCACTTATCTCGCAGACCGCAAAATTCTCCGCCAAGTCATCCTCCCCACCGGCCTCCTCTGGCTGGTCGCCCGCCTCTTCGAGGCATTCGGAGACCCCCATCACAGCTATTCCCACCTCGCGCCTCTCGCCGGGCTGCTCCTCTCCTGCGCCATCCTCTGGGGATTGCTGCGCCGATTCGGATCCGTCTCCAAGGTAACCAGCAGCATCATCTCAGAAGCCATCATCTGTTATCTGCTCATTGCGGTCGCGTTCTCGCAGCTCTATTGGCTACTCGACCACTTCGTTGCCAGCGCCTTCAATGAAAACATCGCTCTCAGCCAAAGTGGCACCTTCCTATACTTCAGCATGATCTCGCTCACCGGCGTGGGCTACGGCGACATCCTCCCGGTCAATAGCTACGTTCGCCTGGTAGCCGCCTTCGAGAATGTCATCGGCGTCTTCTATCTCGCCGTCGTGATCGCGCGTTTAGTCTCCACCTATCGCCCCAAACCCCCACATCCAAATCCTCCCCCCGACCACGGCCCCGAGCCGCTGGAATAACACGCCGCGCATGCAGCGCAAACCGCGCAACCCCGCATTGAGTTCCATCGTTTCATCGCTCCCCTGCCACATCACTTCCGCAAGGACCCTCAGCCTATGCCCAAAGAAAATCTCCACGTCGCAACCCTCGAAAACGCTCCAGCCTACTCGTTCCTGAACGCCCTCCACATCGTCCTGGCAAGCAGCGTATCGCAGGCAGGCGCTTACGCGCTCGTTCATCTCACCGCACCTCCCGGCTTCACAACTCCCTACCACCTCCACCACACCGAAGACGAAGCCTTCTATCTCCTCGAGGGAGCCATCACCGCCTTTTACGATGGCAAGAGAATGGAACTCGAAGCCGGCGCCTACGTCTTTCTCCCCCGCGGTGTGCCCCACGGATTTCGTTGTAGCGGAGACAAGACTGCCCGCCTCCTCATCCACGTCATACCCGGCGGAAGCGTCGGCTTCATGGGCATGATGCTTGAGATGGCGATCCCCGTCCATGGAGGCATCATGCCTCAGCCCACCCCGCCCGATCTCGCCCGGCTCAGCGAGCTATGCCAGAAAAACCAGATCGAAATCCTCGGCCCGCTTCCGGCCTGACTTCTACGGTGCCGACAGCGGAGTAACCGCAGTGGCCATCCGCGTATACGCCTCGCGAAACGCCACCGGATCCAGCGACGTGCCTCCGCCAAACGGTCGGGCAATGTCTGCGATCGCGGTCAGCATTAGCAGGATCAGCGCGCTGATCGACAACACATGAAACGCATGCAGCCACAGATTCTCGTTTCCCGAAAGACACGACGAAGTCACCACCAGGATCGCCCCACCAATGAGCACCGCCCACATAATCGGTGGCAAATGAGCCCTGTATTGTTCTCTCCGTCGCTCACGTTTGTCCTGCAGCAATCGGATCGCGTTTCGCACAGAAACGGCAGCTCTCGAATCTGCCGGAAGATCCTTCAACATCTCGAAAGACAGCGTCCACATGGACGCAATCACCGACTCACCTTCGTTCGGCAGCTCATCCTTCGCCATCGCAGGCCACTCACGATCGACAACTACCTTCGCATAATTAATTGCGGTCCTACGTAACTCGTCGGAATAAGGCTTCGGCAGGTTTTCGGCACTCCGGTAAACACCCAGCGTTGCAATCGCCTCCTCGGACACATCCTGCGACGCAACCATAAAACTGTTCCAGACACTCGAAAGCATAAAGCCGAGAATCACCGCGTACGTTGTCCCCAGGACCCCAAACTGCCAACCCATCACATCGTTGTAGCGCTTGCGCGAAGTAGCTCCCCAGAATCGATTCACGATCCATATCGCAAAGGTCGTCCCCAGCAATCCCGCAACGATGACCGAAAAACTTTGCGCATAAGAAAGCATCACACCTCACATCATCAGATGGTCGAGCCTACCCTTATAGATAAAACTGGCTACCCGCGCTAATACTCCAGCTTCGGATACCAATCCGTCCCGCGCCCTTCCGGCGCCATATCCAGCATCAGCCACAGGGGATCCATATCCGGAGCTCCGCGCGGATCCTGCCCCGGATCAGCCATCGCGCCACTCAGTTCCCCGCTGTAAAAGTGATACACCTTCCCATCCCGCCGCGCGAACACGCTGAACCCTGGCACGTCTGCATCCTCCGCATTCACATACGTCCGCGTGTACTCGCCCGTCCCATCCGATACAAACTTCAGATTCCCCAACCCGCGCTGCTTGCTGAACTCCACCAGCCGCTCAATCGGCGACCGCGCGGTCACCACCATCGCCACGCGCTCGCGCAGATTCACCGCCGTCCCATTCCACGACGTAAGAAACGATGTGCAGCTCGGACACGCCGCCTTCCGCTGCGGACCAAACATCATGCTGTACACCATCAGCGTATCTTGATCCCCGAACAACTCCGAAAGCCGCACCGGCCCCGCCTCCGACGCAAACGCAAAGTCCTTCGGAATCTCCCCACCCATCGGCAGCGCCCGCCGCTGCGCAGCCACGCGCTCCACATGCCGCCGCAGCTCAATCTCTTCCGCCAGCAACTCATTCCGAGCCGCCCGATACGCCGCACTCTCATTAGGAAAATGAGCCGTATTCGTCGCCGCCAGTTCCGCCGCCGGCCTCAACCCCTGGGAATCCGCCATAACTCCCTCCGCCAACATCCTAACGCCTCCAGCCCACGCCACGACAGCGTTACCGCCCCTCCTCACTGCGCGCGCGTGAACGGAATCGACTGGTTATCGACGAGAAACACACCAGCGTCAGGCGAATCGAAGCGCAACTCAACCTTCGTCTCCGTTGCAAAAAACGTATTCGCCGCCGACGGAAACAGCGGGCTCGATCCGTAGTACGAAAGATTCCCCCGCAGGTGCCCATCCTCAAGCGAAACCTCAAACTCGCCAAGTGACGCCGCTTTGAACTTCCCCGTGTACACCTTGAGCGCCGCCACCGGCAACGTGATCGCCGGATGCTCCACGCTCTTCCACGTACTCCAGTGGTACTCATTCGAGATGCTGCGCAGAATCTCGGGCCACAGCCATCCGCCGTTGTCACCGCTCGTCATGATGACCGCGCCGTCGCCGTTCTCATAGCCAATGTAAAACGTCTTGTAGCCCGCATTCCCGCCGCTGTGCGCAAAGGATGGCACGCCATTCTGCGTCGAAAGATCCACGCCCAGCCCATAATCATCCTTGATAGGCGTCAGCATCACCCGCGTCATCTCCTGCGAGAGCACATGATGCGCCTCGCCCTTCAGCGACCGCTGCATCTCAATCACCCACTTCGCAAGATCAGACGGCGTAGTCCAAAGCCCGGCCGCCGCCATCTCTGGATACGTATGCGGCCCGCCCGCAATCGCCACACCCTTGTCATCGGCGGGCATCGCAACCTCTCCCATCCGCCCCTTCGGAAGGGGCTGCTGATACGTACTATGCCGCATCCCAATCGGCCCCAGCACCAGCGACTGCATGATCTTCGGAAACGCCTCGCCCGTCGCGTCGATCATCATCTGCTGCGCAATCGTGTATCCACCGCCCGAATAACTGTTCGCCGCCCCCGGCACCGCAGTCACCCGTATCGCCTCCGTGTTCGCCGGCTTGATCCCATCCAGCACCTGCTCGAGCGTAGGAACCGCATCGGTCGCCGCATACCCCCGAAACCCGTGCACGTTCACTCCCGCCGTGTGCGACAACAACTCGCGAAGCGTCACCGGATGCTGCGCCGTAAAGCTGTTCTGCGGCAGCTTCCAGCTCTTCAGCTCGGTATCCACCGAAGCATCCAGCGAGAGCTTGCCCTCCTGCACCAGATGCAGCGCAGCCATTGCCGCCAGCGATTTGCTGATCGAAGCAGCCTGGAACAGGCTATCCGCAGTAGCCGCCGCCCCACCCTCCACCCCCAACGTTCCCCAGGCATGCGCCCACCGCAGCCTGCCATCGTGAATCACTGCAATGCTCACCGCAGGAATGTGACGCTGCTTCATCTCGCTCGTCAATGAGCGCGTTGGATGGGGATCGCCCGCGACCGTCACAGGCGGCAACAAGCCCTTTCCAACCGCCTCAATCTCCGCCCCGATCGTCTGCTGGGGCGCACGCTTCGACTCAGCCGCACCCTGCCCAATCGCCAGACGAGAGCTCAGCGCAATGACTGCGACACCAACAAGCAAAATTCGCATGGCAAATTATAAAGAGTTCAACACGAGCGAAATCAGCAGTCAGCAGCTCTTAGGTTCGCAGACCCGCACGCACACTCTTAACCCTCGCCGTCCGCGCAGGTCCGCACGCTGACCTAGTCGATGCGGTTGTACATCAGCATCTGGTTATACGTCTTTCCATCTTTCCCCGTGTACACCGCTTTCACCAGCACCGTCTTCTTGTCCTTCTCCAACGACAGCTTCCCCACCCGCGTCGACCCATCCGCGAACGTCCAGTGCTCGTTTCCTTCCTTATCGATCCCGAAGCTCACCGCCGGGTCTCCCGTCAGCGGCTCCATCTGTCCATTCTGCGGTCCGCTCCACGAGCTCTTCACCGTCTGCCCCGTCCCATCCACCATCACGAAGTCCAAACTCAGCATCGCCGGCTTGTCCTCATTCACCGTGAACACATCCGACTGCAGCTTCGGGCCACCACCAAAGTCCGACCGCAGCTGGTCCAGCTCCCACGTACTCGGCACCGGCAGCTTCGGCCGCCCCGCCAGCATCGCCGGGCAAGCCATCGCCCCACACATTACCCCGACCACCAGAACCCTCCACCCAGCTCTCGTCTTCATAGCCCTCTCCTCGAACGATCTGGAAGTGCATTCCAAAAGCCCGAGTATCATAGCATCCCAAATTTGAGATGCCAGAAAGAGCACCTACTACGTCAACTCTTCACGACTTCACCCGAATCGTCTTCGAAACCACCCCGCTCGGCATATCCTCCAGGTCAAATGCCATCGCCCGAACCTTCACCTTCGAGCTCAAAACAATCGGCCCCGCATACCGTTGCGACCGTGGCGTCGGCACAGACCCGTCCGTCGTATAAAACACAATCGCCTTAGGATCAGCGTCATACAAAATAACGCTAACCCCGCCCTTCACCTTCGCAATCTTCGGCCGAGGCGTCACCGGCAGCGCCGGCCGCACCGCCACCACGTTGTTACCCATCGCCGCCTGCTGCTCGGCCTGCATCTGCTGCATCGTCTGCATCGCCTGCTGCGCCATATCATTCGCCGTCTGCGCCGCCTGCTGCGCCGCTTGCATCGCCATAGCGTTGTCCTGTTGCGCTATCTGCATCGCCTGCATCGACGCATCATCCTGCGCACGCGCCAAACTCGAACCAAGCGCCAGCATCCCCACAACCGTCAGCATGCCAATCATCTTCCGCATACCCGACGCCTCCTGGGCGTTTGCTCACCGCTAATACGACCCAAAGTCCACTAAGACCCCTTCACCTTGAACGTCTTCGACACCGCGCCACTGGGCTGCATGCTCACATCAAACGCCAACGCCTGCACCTTCGTCTTCGAACTCACCGCAATCGGTCCCGCATACCGCGCGGACGACGTCGTGGGCTTCTTCCCGTCCGTCGTGTAGAACACCGCCGCCGCAGAATCGCTATCCGCAATCGTCACCTGTACGCTCGTCTTGAACGTCCCTCCGCCCGGGGTAATCACCGGCTTCGGCGTAGTCGGCAATGCCGGCACCGCCGGAGTGTCCAGGCTCGCGTTCATCGCATCAATCGACGCATCCATCGAGGCCTGTGCGGAAGCCGCGCTCTCCGCCGCAATCTGATTGCGGCGTCGCATTCATCTGCGCCATCGCCGAATACATCGCTTCCGTCCCGATATTCCCCGGCTGCCCACTCATCACCGCCGCGGTATCAAACGTATCCGTCGCATCCACCATCATTCCCGTTGAAGGATCCAACATCTGCGCGCCGGCCAACCGCCCTCCCACCGCCAGCGTCATCATCACCACAAGAACACCGATCATCTTGCGCATAATCTGCGCCTCCCGGGCGCCTATCCAAGAAAACACGCACCCGCGCAAATCCACTTGCCCCAAATTAAATTTATTTCGAGCGCACCCCTCACATCACCCCATCCCACAACCGCAGCTCCGCCTCCTGCGGCCTCTGCTCCACCCGGCTCTTGGAATCGAACACCATCGTCTCGCGCGTCTCACTCGAATACTGCGGCCACAACGGCAGCCCCTCCGCGCCCGGCGTCCCACCCTTGATAAACGCCACCCACGCCGCATGCATCTGCTTCGCCAGCGCCGTCTCCGCCGCCACATTCGCAATCTCCTCGTTCGGCCTGTCCCACACCAGCCCGATATCCTCCGAGTGATACGCCTCGCCCTTCAACCTCCCGCTAGCCGGCGCAAAATCCAGCCGATACATCCAGGCCGTCCCACCGCCCTTCAAATAGGCATCGACCACCCGCAAGCTCGGCACCCAATACTCTTCCGCTGTCAGCGCCCGTATCCGCAGCTGCTCCTCACTCATCCCCGGATAAACCGCCCGATACCGCGCGAACACCTCCTCAAACTTCGCCAGCGGCACATTCCCCAACTCCGCCGCCGTAACCTTCTCCGGATGCGGCCCCACAAACAGCGCACTCTCATCCCGATTCGTCCCAATCAGCAGCCGCGTCCCACTCAGCGCTCCATTCGCAATCGTCTCCACCGGCATCCGCGGAATCAAACTCCCATCCACCTCCATGCGCAGCGGAAAATGCTGCGGCCACCCTGCCACAAACCGAACCTGCGCGCTGATCAGCTCCTCTGCCGGAGCCGTCTTCAACGCCTCCGCACCCATCCCCCACACCTCGCCAAATCCCCTCGCCACCGCCTCCGCATTTCCCTTGGGCCACACTCTCTCCGCGCCGCCGCTCTCCGAGATCATCTGCGCAAACAGCCCCTGCGCCTTCGGCACGCCCATCAGCACATCTGTTAGCTTCGCCCCCGCCGACTCGCCGCCCACCGTCACCCGTTTCGGATCGCCACCAAACGCCTCAATATTGTCCCGCACCCACTCCAGCGCACAAATCAAATCTCGAACCGCATTATTCCCCGACCCCGCATACTGCGCCCCCAGCAGCGGCTCCATCTCCAGAAACCCAAACACCCCCAGCCGATACGCCACCGTCACCACCACCACGCCAGCCTTCGCAAACTCCGTCCCATCAAACACCGGCGCAAACGAGCTGCCCCCCGTAAATCCCCCTCCATGAATCCACACAAACACCGGCAGCGCCTCGGCATCCGGCATCGTCCACACATTCAGATACAAACAGTCCTCGCTCTTCCGCACATCGCGATCCCCATCCTGCATCGCCTCCGCAGGAAACCGCGAAGCCTCCCGCTCCTCACCCCACGCCCTGATCTTCACCGGAGGCTTGAACCGCAGCGCCCCCACCGGCGGCTCAGCAAACGGCACGCCCCGGAACACCCGCACCCCATCAATCACTTCACCCCGCAGCGCCCCCAAGGGCGTCTTGATCAACCCCGCGTTCACCGCCTCCGCACTCTGGCCAAGTAGCCGCCCACGCAACGCCAGTGCCGCCGCCGCACCCGCCGTCACAAACTCCCGTCTGTTCATCCCGCGTCCGATCATCGATCTAGTCTAGCCTCGCTCTCGCACCCCAGCATCTAAACTAGTATCCAATGCCGCACTCCACCGACCTCCAGACCCGGCTCGACAACATCACCATGCAGACCCGTGCCCTCGTCCAGCCCGACCGCCTCGCCATCACCGACGCGGCTGTCCACGACCTCTTCCTCACCGGCATCGAAGATCAGATCCTCCCCATCGGCGCCACCGCCCCCACCTTCGATCTCCCCAACGCCGCAGCCACCACCCTCACCAACGCCGCCGCCGCCAACACCAAACTCGTTCACTCCACTGACCTCCTCGCCATCGGCCCGCTCATCGTCCTCTTCTTCCGCGGCCGCTGGTGCCCCTACTGCATGACCCAGCTCGAAGCCTGGCAGGCCGCTTTCCCCGCCCTCCGCGAAAAGGGCGCACTCCTCGTCGCCATCTCTCCCCAACTCCCCCGCCAGAACGACTTCGCCGCCCAGCACCACAACCTCACCTTCCCCCTGCTCTCAGACGCCGGCTCCCGCCTCGCCGACGCCTTCCACGTCGCCTACACCGTCCCCGAGCCTATGCAGCAACACTACCGCTCCATCATGATCAACATCCCCTTCATCAACGGCGATGAAGGCCCCAACACCTGGCGCCTCCCCATCCCCGCCACCTTCGTCATCGCCCAATCCGGCAAAATCACCTTCGCCGAAGCCCACGCCGACCACCGCGTCCGCCCCGACCCCGAAGAAGTCCTCGCCACCCTCTAGCCTCCCCCAGCCCTCTCCTTCGACCGCAGCATCACGCCGCCGTTTCTGTGAAGCGAAGTGGAGAGACCTGCAGGCGCCTTTGCCTTTGCCCGTGCCTTTCTTCTGTCAATCCCTCCGGGAATCCGCTTCTGCCTTCGCATTCACCCGTTCTACGTGGCGAAACGTCGCAAACTTGGCGCCCGTTGCGTCAAAGCCCTACCCGCTTCACCCCCACGCGCGTGAATACCCGCGGCCTTAAGATTCCCGCGAACCTGCCGATACATATCAGGTGAGCACAATCGTGGTCAACCGAATCGCACCCAGCGTCGTCGCGCCCTTACCCGCGCAGACTGAGCCCTCCCTCTTTGCCGACATTCGTCACCTCACGCAGGCCATCACCGAAGGCGACCTCACCCAACGTCTGCCCGCGCAGACCCATACCGGCGAATCCGCAGCCGCGTGCCTCGACATCAACCGCCTGCTCGACGTCATCTTCCAAACCTACGAGCGCTCCGTCATCTCCGTCGAGCGCATGTGCGCCGGCAATATCCCTCCACCCTTCGACGAAGGCTTCCCCGGCGGTTTCGCCCGCGCCATGAACGCCTGCAACGGCTTCATCGACGTCATCAACCGCCGCAACACGCAGATCGCGAAGATGACCGCTGCCGCCGCCAGCGGAGACCTCCATGTCCGCGCCGACGCAGAGCAGTTCACCGGCGTCAACCGCCGCATCTTCGAAGGCTTCAACGCCATGTTTGACGCGTGGCTCGCGCCTGTCACCGAAATCGAACGCGTCCTCACCGCGCTTGCCCGCATGGACCTCACCGCTCGCGTTGAGGGCAACTACGACGGCGACTACAAACGTATCGCCGCCGCCCTCAACTCCGTCTGCGACCAGCTCGCGGAAGAGGTGACGCGGATCAACCAGCACACGCTCGTCCTCGCCGCAGCCTCAGAAGAACTCACCGCCATCACCCACGACCTCACCGGCGGCGCATCGGAGACCAGCCGTCTCGCCAACTCCGCCGTTCAGTCCAACGACAAGGCCTCGAGCACCCTCGATGCCGTCTCCGCCGGCGCTGCCGAGATGCTGCACTCCATTCGCGGCATCGCACAGAGCGCCAGCAAAGCATCCTCGGTCGTCCAGTCAGCCGTCAACATCAGCCAAAACACCACCCAGACCATCACCCATCTCGGCCAGTCCTCCGCCGACATCAGCAAGGTCATTAAGCTCATCACCACCATCGCCCAGCAGACCAACCTGCTCGCCCTCAATGCCACCATCGAAGCCGCACGGGCCGGCGAAGCGGGCAAAGGTTTCGCCGTCGTCGCCAACGAAGTCAAGGAGCTCGCCAAGGGCACTGCAACCGCCACCGACCAGGTCAGTCAAAGCATCTCCACCATCCAGCAAGATACCAGCGAGAGCGTTGAGGGCATCGGCTCCATCACCACCGTCATCACCCAGATCCTCGAGATCACCCGGTCCATCGCCGATGCCGTTGAGCAGGAGATGGCCACCACCAACGTAATGACCGACCTGATCGCGGAAATCGCCCAAGCCACCGCCGCCATCGCCGGCGAATTACATGAGCTCGCCGAAGCTGCGAAGCGCACCAGTAAGGGCGCGGAACAGACCGACGCATCCATCGCCGACCTCAACCGCATTCTCCATGAGCTCCAGGTCTTCGTCTCTCTGTTCAAGCTCTAGGCGTGTCAAGCCCCCCAGCGCCCCGAAAATCGCCAAAACCCCCATGAACATTGGCGATTTATATTTTCAAAACCTGGCAGAGTACCCCCTGCTAAAGGACTAGAATTTAACTAGAGCCTTCTTCCAGATACAACAGGCGACCCTGCGTTTTCATCCGTTGGATACTTTGCACCTTAAACCGTTTGGGCACAGCGAGTTACAACCGAAAATCGCTCCACACAACGGGGATACTTTGCCCCTTAAACCGTCTGGATGCAACAAGATACAGTCCGAAAATGCTCCCGATAGCGAGATACTTTGCCCCTTAAACCATCTGAATAGAGCGAGTTACGCCCGAAAATTGCTCCCAGGGGGGGAGGGGGGGTGCGCGACCGTTAGGCCAGCACCGCAACCTGCTGCTGCTCGTCGACAATCGCCGGCTTCAGGCCTTTTTCCAGCTCCGCGATCACGTCCAACGCAGAATAGTGCGTCTGTCCCGGAGCCAGAAACTGGCCAATCGTCGTAATGTCGTCTCCAGCGGTCACAATACCCTGCTCCACGCGGTTCCCATTCAGCACCTGCGGGAATCCGACATTCGCCAGCAGCCCATTGCAGATGCACTTCCGCCCAACAGCGTCCTCAGCGTTTCCGCCCTTCGACACATAAACCGTCACCGGCTCCGAAGCGCAGCGGTATCCAATCTCGCCTGCAGCCGTCCGATACGCCTCACGCAAGAACCCGAGATTACAAATCCGAGGCCGCTCCTCATACACCTCGTCCTCCGAAACCGTTCCCTCCAGCTGCGCAACCTTGAACGGAAAACCGGTCGGCGACGCCAGCGGATCGGTAAACACGCTCGCCGTCCCAGCAAGCACCTTCTCCAACAACTCCTGCTTGTAGTCAGCGCGCAACCCCGACTCATCACTAAACGCAAACGCAGTTCCCACCTGGATCCCGGCCGCACCAACCGCCAGCGCCTCCCGCAGCCGATCCGGATGGCCATAACCGCCAGCCAGCCAGAAAGGAACACCCAACTCACACAGCTTTGGGATATCGATCGAATCGCGATCCCCATAGATCGGTTCACCGATCTCGCTAAGCTGCAGCTTTCCCCGCGGCGGAGCATTGTGCCCGCCCGCTGTCCGCGTCTCGATCACCAATCCATCCACGCGTCCATTGGCCTTCTTCACCATCGTCAACGCCAGCGTATTCGATGAGACAATCGCCAGGAACTTCGGCCGATGCAACGGAGGAAGCTCGCACTCCATGAACTCGGCCGGATCAAAGCGCATCGTCGTGTCGTCGCCCTCAAGCGCGCCCGTCACATGCATCGGATATTCCGCAGCCTTATGCTCGGCATAATGATCCAGCACGCCCGGCATCTTCAGCGGGATTCCCGCTCCCATGATGACGTACTCCACTCCCGCGAGCATCGCGCCATACATGCAAGGCAGAATCGCCGCCTGGATCTTCTCCAGGTAGTTGATGCCCACCGGATTCCCATGCCCCTCGCGAGCCAGAAACACCTCAACGAAGTTGCTTACGATACAGAGCTCCGCCAACTCACGAGGCAAATCCTTCGCCAGCAACGGCACCGCAAGATAAGGAGTCCGCTCCGCCTTGCGGCCAGCAACGAAGTACCGTTCCAGAACCCGCTCTGCCATCGCCCGGAACGGAAACGCCCCCAGCGCCCGGCGCATGTCGCCGCCCGCATCGCCATCCTGCAGCCGCCGAGCCAGCATCTGGTCCAGCGCCGTCCCCGACACCACCCCAAGCTGCCCAGCCCGCGACACCGCCTGCGCCAGCTTCCAGTTAGAAACACCAACACCCATGCCGCCCTGAATGATCGTGCAATTCTCGCTCATGCGGTAATTGTTGCACTCGAGGGTGCGATGAACGGTATTAGTTGTGTAACGTGCGATATCCGTCCCGAATCGGGAACAACGCCTAGCTGCTCATCGCCTGTTCAAGGTCCGCGATGATATCGGCAACGTCCTCAATTCCCACCGAAATCCGCATCAGACCATCTGTAATCCCAAGCTTCGCGCGCCCTTCAGCGCCGACCGCAGCATGCGTCATCGTCGCTGGATGGCAAATCAAAGTCTCAACGCCGCCCAACGATTCCGCCAGGTAACAGAGCTTGAGTCGCGTCGCAAACCGATTCGCTGCCTCCAGCGAGCCAAGCTCAAAGGAGATCATCGACCCAAAGCCGCGCTGCTGGCGCTTTGCAAGGTCATGTTGGGGATGTGTTGCCAGCCCCGGATAGAACACCTTGTCCGCCCCAAGCTTCCCAACGAGAAACGCTGCAACGACGCGACCATTCGCATCATGCTGTTCCATCCGCACTGCCAGCGTTTTGACGCCGCGCAACAGCAGATAGCTATCGAATGGAGACAAGATTCCGCCAGTACACTTCTGCACGAACCGAAACGTCTCAGCATGCGCCGGTTTCGTTCCCACCAACAATCCGCCAAGTCCATCCGAATGACCATTCAAAAACTTGGTCGTCGAATGCATCACGATATCTGCGCCGAGCTCAATCGGACGCTGCAGATAAGGAGAAAGAAACGTGTTGTCGACGCTCAGTTCCACGCCCTTCGCATGACAAACATCAGCTACCGCACGAATGTCCGTCACCGACATCATCGGATTCGTGGGAGTCTCGATGTGGACCAGCTTGGTTTCGGGTCGAATGGCAGCCGCAACAGCATTGGCATCGGTTGTATCGACATAGGTGAAGCTCAGTCCGTAATGCACGAGCACCTTATCGAACAGCCGCGACGTTCCGCCATACACATTGTCCGAACACACCACGTGGTCGCCCGATTTCATCATCGTGCAAAGCGCAGTAATCGCAGCCATGCCTGATCCGAAGCAGTGCGCCGAACTCCCGCCTTCAAGCGAGCAGAGGTTCTCTTCTAGCGCATCGCGAGTCGGATTGGTCAGTCGCGCGTACTCATGACCCTTGTTCTTCCCAATCGCCTCCTGCTTGTACGTAGAGGTGAGATAAATGGGGACATTGACCGCCCCGGTGAGCGGATCAGCTTCTTGACCATCATGGATGGCGCGCGTGGCAAAACCGTGCTTCGTATCAGACATCTGTCTATGGTATCGAACTGCAGAGAAATGGGCAGCCGCGCGACAGCAGCTGCCCATTTCAGTCACACAGTCTCTGCGTTATGCCTGTGGTTTCGGCGTAAACAGGATAAAGTTTGCCGAATAGTCGGACCAATCCTTCAGCATCCGCTCGCCAAGCTTGCTGTGCGCAAGGCTCACATGCTCCTCAATCAGCGCTCGCAAACTGTCCTTCTGCTCGGCCGCAGTCTCAACGAAAGGTTGAGCCTCGAGGAAGTCATTGTGATACCGCACCTCGGAGATCATCGTCTGCTTCGCGTCGTACACCCAAGCCAATCCACCAGTCATGCCCGCGCCGAAGTTGATACCAACAGGCCCGAGAATGGCTACCAAACCTCCGGTCATATACTCACAAGCATGATCGCCAACTCCTTCAATCACCGCGGTCACTCCGGAGTTACGCACGGCGAAGCGCTCGCCCGCGCGACCAGCCGCGAACAGCCGTCCTGAGATCGCACCATAAAGCGCGACGTTCCCCAGCAAGACATGCTCTTCGCTATGCTCCGCGGCACTCCCAACAGCGCGCAGAATAAGGTCCGCGCCCGACAATCCTTTTCCGACAAAATCATTCGCCTGGCCAGTGAGAATCAACTTCATTCCCTTGCCCGCAAACGCACCAAAGGATTGACCGGCAGTCCCGTCGAGGTCGTAGGTTACGTCAACCTCGTCCAGCTCCCCCTTGACACGCTTCAGCGACAGTTCCCCCGAAAGCCTTGCTCCTACCGAGCGATGCTCATTGCAGATGTGGCTCTTAACCGAAAAAGTTTCCCCCTTCGCAGCCGCAGCCAGCGCCAGCTCAGTCCAGGGCTCATCGAGAGGGTGATCCTCGCCAGGCCGTTGATTGCGAGATCCCATCCAACGTTTCGGTCCATGGCCTGCTTCCGACAAAATGGGCGTGAGGTCGAGATTGCCGTCAAAGCGAACCTGCTCCAGCAGGTCAACGCGGCCGATCGCGGCCTCAAGGCTGGGTAAACCGAACTTCGCCAGTAGACGACGAAGGTCCGCCGAAAGCTGTCGGAAGAACATGACGACATGCTCAGGTTTGCCCCGGAACTTGGCGCGCAACTCTGGCCGCTGGGTCGCAATACCGGTAGGACACGTATTGAGGTGACACTGCCTCGCCATATCGCATCCCAGGGCAACCAGAACCGCTGTGCCAAATGCATATTCATCCGCACCAAGCAGCGCGGCCACAAGCACGTCACGCGCTGTCGCGATTCCGCCATCCGTTCGCAGCCGGACGCGTTCACGCATACCTGTGCTGCGCAATTGCTGTTGCGCTTCTGACAATCCCAGCTCCCACGGATTGCCGGTGTACTTGATGCTGGAAAGCGCCGCAGCTCCCGTTCCGCCAGTGTTTCCCGCGATCACGATAAAATCCGCATAGGCCTTCGCTACGCCTGCGGCTACGGTTCCAACCCCACAACCCGAAACCAGCTTTACCCCAACAGCAGCGCGTGGATTGACACGCTTCAGGTCGTAAATCAGCTGTGCAAGATCTTCGATGGAGTAGATGTCGTGATGCGGAGGCGGCGAGATGAGCGATACGCCTGGCTGCGCATGACGCAACTTTGCAATGAGTCCGGAAACTTTATGGCCCGGCAATTGGCCACCCTCGCCCGGCTTGGCTCCTTGCGCAACCTTGATCTCTATCTCCTCCGCATGAGCCAGATATTCCGCGGTCACGCCAAACCGTCCGGACGCGATCTGCTTGATCTTATTGTTGAACGAGTTGTGCACTGCAGGTGCCGAAACTAACTCTGCAACTGCGGCCGCACCTCCCTGGCTGCTCGACCGAGCCGCGAAGGCTCCTCCGTCACCCAGGTTGGCGAGAGCAGGCGCATGGACTGGGCGATAGACATCGGGATCTTCGCCGCCTTCACCGGTGTTCGAACGTGCACCAAGCGAGTTCATCGCCTGCGTAATCGTCTGATGCGCCTCAGGGCTTATCGATCCCAACGACATGGCGCTTGATACAAAACGCTTGCACAGGCTGTCTGCCAATTCGACGTCGTCCAACGCGAGCTCGGGACCCGCAGGTCGCACTTCCAGGAGGTCGCGCAACGTCACCGCTTCACCCGCATCAATGTTGCGACTGAAAATCGCAAACGCCGCCGCCGGATCCGCGCTCGCCGCGACGCCACGCGCGCTCCCCACGACCGTTTGCAACGCCTTAACCGTTGGCGGCTGCCACATGTGTGGCTCTGCGGTGTCTGCCTTGCGGAATCGCACCCAGCCGAAGTCGGGCAGATCAGCATTCTCAGACACATCGCCTGCGTCTGGCTGCCACGTTAACCGCAGCCGACGGTCGAGCTCCGCGAAGCCAATGCCTGAAAGCGGAGCTGGAGTATTCGGGAAACATCGGTCAACAACGCTCGAATGAAGGCCCAGCAAATCGAAAAGATGTGCTCCGCGATAGCTGTCGACTACCGAGATCCCCATTTTCGACATCACTTTCGCCAGACCGCCGTCGAGAGCCTTGAGCATCATCTTCTCGCCGTCGATCCCCTCGGGTTGCATCGACCTCGCAGTTTCCAGAGCCAGCCACGGGCATACCGCGCCGGCCCCGTAGCCAATTAATACCGCGGCGTGATGAATGTCGCGGCAGTCACCTGCCTCCACCGCGATACCGCATAGTGTGCGCAAGCCCGCGGCCACGAGTCCCTGATGTACCGCTCCGGTGGCCATCGCCATTGGAACGGGAATCGCGCTTGAGCTGGCTTCGCGGTCAGTAAGCAGTAGAAGCCGGACTCCAGTCCGCACCATCTCCACTGCGCGGCTGCAAAGATCATCGATAGCCTGTTCCAGAATTCGCCCGGGAGAGTAGAGACAAGAAAGGGTGTCGAGTCTCAAGACCTCGCTATGCGGATACACGCCCGCGCGCAGCGCTGCTACCTGGCCTAAAGAGAGAAAAGGCGAATGGAGAGAAATTCCAGGAAGCGGCTCGTTCTTTTCGAGAATGTGCGCCCACGGACCGAGGCGAGTGTCCATCGAAACCACGATCGCCTCACGAAGGGGGTCGATCGCTGGGTTTGTGACTTGCGCAAAACGCTGTCGAAAGAAGGAGTACACCGGGCGCGGACTCCGGGCCATGAACGCGAGGGGAGTGTCATCGCCCATGGACCAGACAGGGTCTTTGCCGCTTGCAGCCATTGGCTGCAGAATCATCTTTACGTCTTCCTTGGTATATCCAAACCCTCGTTGCTGGGCTGATAGGTCGAAGGTCTTCTCAGACTCCGCAACCGGAAGTAGTGGCGTCTCCTCGACTAGCGAAGCGTACGTAGCCTTTGCGTCGAAGGCATCGAGCATCTCTTCATTGTGGTAGATCTTATGTTCCTCAGTGTCGACGCCTAACATCTGGCCAGGCCCCAATCGACCACTTTCGATCACCATGCCGGGATCCAAATCGACCAAACCTGCTTCGCTTCCTGCGACGACCAAGCCATCACTGGTAATGGCATAACGACATGGCCTCAAACCGTTCCGATCCAGCGCGGCGCCCACCACAACCCCATCACTGTAGGCAATGGCAGCAGGACCGTCCCATGGCTCACTGCAGCCGGCGTGGTACTGCAGGAAAGGGCTCGGGCGACTAACCATTGCAGGCGGCAAGAGCATTCGAACCGCTTCAGAGATGGTGCGGCCATTTTGGCTTATCAATTCGATTGTCTCGTCGAGACTTGTCGAATCCGTGCCATCCTTCGTCAAAACTGGCTTGCACTCTACGGGCAACGTGGAGTCTCTCGCGGCCATGCGCGAACGATTTCCCCATACAGTATTAATCTCTCCGTTGTGTCCTAGTTTCCGCCCCGGCTGCGCACGATGCCACGCTGGCAGCGTGTTAGTCGCGTAACGCTGATGGAAGACTGCAAAGTGCGTTGTATAGGAAGGGGACGCCAGATCTGGATAGAACTCAGGAAGGAGGCGCCCCAGGCACATAGCTTTGTACACCAATGTTGCGTTTGAAAGTGAGCAGATGTAACCGGTCACTTCGCCTAACTCGACGACGCGCTCGAACTGCTTGCGCGCGAGATAGAGACGACGCTCCATAGGATCAGGATCAGCGGGGGCACTATCCGCAATCAGAACCTGACGGATGCCGGGCATCGTACTGAGTGCAATCTCTCCTAGAATCTCAGGCCGCGTCGGGACGTCGCGCCAACCAAGCACTCGCAGTTGTTGCGAGACCAGGCATTGCTCCATCACACCTTCGGCTCGCGTCTCACCCTTTGGCCAGAAAGCCATACCGACGCCCAGCTTCTCCTCTGCGGCCAATTCCACCCGCGCATCGGCCAAGAGCAGTTGGCGAGGGATGGCGGTCATTAGTCCAATACCATCACTGCTTGCTCCGTCCGCAGCCACGGCTCCGCGGTGTTCGAGCCGCGAAAGTGCGGTCAAGGCATGCTGAAGAATCTGGTGAGTTGATTTACCTAACGCGGACGCGACAAATCCCACTCCGCAGGAATCGTGATCAAAACGAGAATCAACCAACGAAGCGGGGGATTCGGTCTGCGGCTTCCCAACCCATGGCGACGCGTGCTGCGTCGCTACCTTCGAGATTTCACTCTCCCGACGTTCTACAACAGACACACCCATAGTTCAATATACTTCCATTTCCGTGCGGAGATAGGACGCAAACAGGCAATTAGCTACCGGCTGCCTGTACACTGCTCTTGTGGCCGCAAAGTGATTGCACTAGCACCTTGACAGCGCATGTGTGTATATTTATACATGATTTATGGATTTTTATGCGAAGGGCGTGACGCACCGTGCGTCACGTTTTTTCGTGCTTTCAGGACGCTGCGGATGGATGGCGTCCTCATTTTCAAGCGAATTGGACTGCATGAAAAGTCACCGACATAGCGCGATTCGAGAACTCCTGGTGAAGACGACCGTCACCAATCAGGATGAGCTACGTCGCAAACTAGCGGGCCGCGGCATCCACGTTACGCAGGCAACTCTTTCTCGCGACATCCGTGAATTGAAGCTTATGAAAGGCCCGACGGGTTATGCCCTTCCCGTTGTCTCGGACGGTGAGGACGACCTACCGGAGATCGCCAGTGTGCTGCAAGACTTCGGGCTCGAGGTGCGTCAAGCACAGAATCTGCTCATCGTCCTAACCACGATGGGCGGAGCCCAACCGGTGGCTGCAAGCATCGATTCCGAAGATTGGGAAGAGGTGGTCGGTACCATTGCCGGCGATAATACGGTGTTGATCATCTGCCCGGACAATCGTAGAGCAGAGGTACTAAGGAGCAGAATCGAGGCCTATATTGCCTAACTCCGCGAACCACTCACTCCGCACGGCAGTGGTCGGCGTCAGTGGATACGCTGGCGGCGAACTTGCGCGTTTACTGCTCCGTCATCCTCAGCTTACGAGTACTCCTCCGGTCTTTCTTGGGCGAATGGGTGAGCCCGATGCACATCCAACGGCGCTCACACATCTTCACCCCGAGCTTTCTGGTCTTCCCTTCGCAGACGAGCTGCAGGTGTCGTCATTTGATTGGAAACAGCTGGAGCGGGAATCAATCGACATTCTCTTTCTTGCGACACCTCACGAACAATCTCGTGCCTGGGTACCCGAAGCCATCAAACACGGAATGCGTGTCATTGACCTGAGCGGAGCATGGCGCCTTCACCACGAGAGATTTCGTTCAGTCTACAAGCTCGAAGATGCGGATCCGGCTCTTGCGTCCAGGCTTCAAATGGAAGCGGTGTACGGATCTCCGGAGCTTCATGGACCGGCAATCAAACAGGCAAGACTGGTCGCAAATCCTGGGTGCTATTCCACCTCGATCATCCTTGCATTGGCCCCTCTCGTGCGTGCCAACGTAATCGATCTCGACCATGGGATCATCTGCGATTCAAAGTCTGGGGTCAGCGGCGCGGGTAAGGCATTGGTCCCCACCAACCTCTACATGCACGCAGCGGACAACCTATCGGCATATGCTGTGTTTGGTCACCGTCACAGTGGCGAGTTGCTTGAGCAACTCAATCTTGCGGAAGATCAGATTCAGTTCACACCGCATTTGTTACCCATTCCAAGGGGCATCCTGTCAACCATATATGTGCGGTTGAATGAGCGCTCGGATCGCGCTGAGATCCAATCCGTTTTGGACCAGTTCTATTTTGACGCCCCATTGGTCAGAATTCGATGTTCACCGCAACTCCCTCAAATTCAGTATGTTGTGCGAACAAATTTCTGTGATCTCGGCTTTCACCTGGCCGCGGACGGAAAAAGGATGGTCTTGGTCTCGTGTCTTGACAATCTATTGAAGGGCGCAGCCTCTCAAGCGGTGCAGAATATGAATCTCATGGCTGGGTGGCATGAGGCGGAGGGGCTGTTATGAAGTTCGTAGTAAAGCTCGGCGGAGCGGCCTTGGAGAATCCAGAACTGCTGCACCGCTGCGCCCGGGCCGTTGCTGAGCTGGCGAAAGATGGCCACAAGGTCGCGCTTGTTCATGGTGGCGGAGTCCAACTCACTCGGGTACTTGCGCAAATGGGCAAGAAGAGTGAATTTGTTGCAGGTCTCCGCGTGACAGACGCTGAAACACGCGATGCCGCCCTCATGGTCCTCGGCGGTCGAGTGAATAAATCCCTCGTGGCGGCCCTTGACCAATGCGGTCAGGCGGCTATGGGACTTACCGGCGGTGACGGGCACGTCTTTCGCGCGCGGAAGAAGAAAACCACTCCCGATCTTGGATATGTCGGAGAAATTGCGGCTACAGACACGAAGTGGCTGGACGCGATCTGGACCATGGGAGCAATCCCTGTGATTTCTTCCATCGCACTTGGTTTCGACGGCGAATACTACAACATCAACGCCGACGAAATGGCTTCTGCATGCGCCGTGGCGACGAAGGCAGATGCGCTCGTCTTTCTAACCGACGTCCCGGGAGTCAAAGGAGCAGATGGCAACGTGATGCGCTGGTTATCGCTGAAGCAGATCCCCGAACTGGAAGCACAAGCTGTTGTCTCCGGTGGGATGCTGCCCAAGCTCAACGCATGCAAGGAAGCGCTCCTTCACGGTGTCAAGCGAGTTCGCATTCTTCCGGCAGAATGCGCTTCTGTCTTGCCAGATTTGATTAGCTCACGCGTAAACGACGGTACGGAGGTGATGGTCGCATGAAACCTACTCTTGAGAGCAGCCTGAAAGATGTTCAAGCTGCAGAAGCGAAGCTGCTCGTTCAGACGTACGAACGCAATCCTTTGCTTTTTGTCTCGGGCGACGGCGTTTATCTGCGCGATGAGGATGGCAGAGCCTACCTTGATCTCCTCAGCGGGATTGGTGTGTGTGCTCTCGGTTATAACCATCCCGTGATCACCAAGGCCATCGCCGAACAAAGTCAAAAACTATTACACACTTCCAATCTGTTTTTCCATGAAGGCACCGCCGAACTAGCGATGCGCCTCACTGAAATTACTGGCCTGGACCGGGTTTTCCTTTGCAACAGCGGCACCGAAGCCTGGGAGGCCGCGCTCAAACTGGCACGTGCCCATGCAGGCCTATTGCGTTCCGAGGGCAAACATCTCGGAACGAAGTTTCTTGCGCTCGATCACAGTTTTCATGGCCGCACCATGGGGTCGGTTGCTACGACACATAAACTGAAGTACCGCGAGCCTTTCGCTCCGGTTATGCCGGATGTCGAATTCGTTGCGTTCAACGACATACCGGCGCTGCGAGCTGCTTTCTCGACTGATGTCTGTGCGATAGCGATTGAAACAATTCAGGGTGAAGGTGGCATTAATCCGGTCTCCAAAGAGTTTCTTGCGACCGCCCGGGCGTTATGCGACTCGACTGGTGCATTGCTCTTGCTCGATGAAATCCAGAGTGGCATGGGAAGAACCGGCAAGTGGTGCGCCTACCAGCACTACGGCATCCAGCCGGATGTGACTACACTGGCCAAGCCAATAGCCGGGGGCATTCCCATGGGTGCGATGCTCTGCACTGACCGAGCAGCTCGCGCATTCACGCCCGGGATGCATGGCACCACCTTCGGCGGCAACCCTCTGGCCTGTGCCGTAGCGATTGCCGTAATTGATGAAATCAAGCGATCCAACCTCCTCGATCAAAATGCATCCACTGGAGCGTATTTCATCAGCCGGCTACGGGAACTGCAAGCCACGAATCCATCCATAGTCGAAGTGCGCGGCTTCGGTCTAATGATCGGCATTGAACTCGAATCCGACACACTTGCGAAAGCAATTCTTGCCGGAATGATGAATCGGCAAATCTTACTCAACCGAACGCATGAGAACGTTCTGCGTTTCTTACCACCGTTTCTAATCAAACGCGATCATGTTGATCAGGCGATAGACGCTTTGGACGACTTGCTTGCGATACACGAACCGGCAACACGATCGCACAGCGGGCCACAGGCAGGAGAGTCGATCAATGGATAGCGACGCGAATGACACAAGAGAGGGCAAGACCATCGTAATGAATTCTCCCAAGGCAGTTCGCCCCACGGGCACTCTCGGCATTCAATCCGACACAGCTTTCAACGAAACCGCGAAGAGCTTGGTCGGGCGCGACTTGTGCTCGATCGCTGACCTATCCGTCTCTGAGATGGCCGCGATTATGGAGTTGTCGCACGCCGTGAAGGCGCAGCCTGAAGACTTCCGTCACGCGCTTGACGCAAAGCAGATGGTACTTATCTTCGAAAAAGACTCGTTGCGCACGCGCCTCACGTTCGAGACGGCCATGAACACTGCCGGAGGAAATGCGCTTTTCGTGGATCAGACAAAATCTCCGTTGGGCGAACGCGAATCGATTCCTGATGTCGCGCGTAACCTCGAGCGATGGATGCAGGTAATCGTTCTCCGCACGTACGCACATGACACTATTACGGAGATGGCGGCTAACGCCAAGGTTCCTGTCATCAATGCGCTCTCCGATCTCGAGCATCCGTGCCAGGCGATTGCTGACTTCATGACTCTCGAAGAGAGGTTTGGATCACTCGAAAGCCTGAAGTTCACCTACGTTGGAGATGGGAACAATGTTTGCCATTCGCTGATGCTCACGGCTGCACTGCTTGGCGTGCACTGTACCGTCGCAACGCCCAAAGGATTCGAGCCGAAGCTCGAGATTGTTCACAAGGCAATCGAGATTGCCGAGAACACCGGCGGCTCCCTGACGCTCACTCATGATCCAATGAAGGCGGCCGTCGACGCAGACGCAATCTATACCGATGTCTGCACAAGCATGGGCCAGGAGCACGAAGCGGCGCGACGCGCCCCAATCTTCAAGCCGTTTCAGGTGAACGATGACATGATGTCACGCGCCCAGGAGTCGGCGGTCTTCATGCATTGTCTTCCCGCCCACCGCGGAGCGGAAGTTACCGACGCCGTACTCGATGGACCTCAGTCCGCGGTGTTCGACCAAGCGGAGAACCGCATGCACGCACAAAAGGCGATCACGCTTATGCTGCTAGGCGGAGCTAAGCGAATTCCAAGCAGCCGTAACCGCGGCGGCCTACAGGCCCGTGCCAAGCGATAACGATTTCAGAAAGATATCTTTATGTCCTTAATCCTCGAAAGTTTACCAATCGGCCAAAAGGTTGGCATCGCCTTCTCCGGCGGCCTGGATACCAGTGCTGCACTTCACTGGATGAAGCAGAAGGGAGCTGTGCCTTACGCGTACACAGCCAACCTCGGCCAACCCGATGAAGCAGATTACGACGAGATTCCCCGAAAGGCTCTCGAGTATGGTGCCGAAAGGGCGCGCCTCATCGACTGCCGGCAACAGTTGGTCCGCGAAGGCATAGCCGCTCTCCAGTCCGGTGCATTTCACATCACGACGGCGGGAGTTACGTACTTTAATACGACTCCCATCGGCCGTGCAGTTACCGGCACCATGCTTGTAACCGCCATGAAGGAAGATGATGTCAACATCTGGGGCGACGGATCGACCTTCAAAGGGAATGACATCGAACGCTTCTACCGTTACGGCCTGCTTGTGAATCCAGATCTCAAAGTCTATAAACCTTGGCTGGATGCGACCTTTATCGAAGAGCTCGGGGGCCGCGCGGAAATGTCGGACTTCATGCAGAAGTCTGGCTTCTCCTACAAAATGTCCTCCGAGAAGGCTTACTCAACCGACTCCAACATCCTCGGCGCGACTCACGAAGCCAAAGATCTCGAACACCTTAGCACCAGCATGAAGATCGTCGATCCCATCATGGGTTCCGCTTTCTGGCGAGATGACGTTACGATCAATCGTGAACAGATCACGATCCGATTTGAAGAGGGCTTCCCTGTGTCGCTCAACGGGACAGATTTTGCGGATCCCGTTGCGCTACTGCTCGAAGCCAACACCATCGGCGGTCGGCATGGGCTTGGCATGAGCGACCAGATTGAAAACCGGATCATCGAAGCAAAAAGCCGCGGTATCTATGAATCTCCAGGACTCGCGCTGCTTTTCATCGCTTACGAGCGGCTCATCACCGGCATCCACAATGAGGACACCATCGAGCAATACCGAGAAAGCGGTCGTAAGCTCGGCCGACTCCTCTATCAGGGCCGCTGGTTTGACCCCCAGGCCATCATGCTCCGCGAAGCCGCCCAGCGTTGGGTTGCCAAGCCCGTTACAGGTTCCGTCACTCTCGAACTGCGTCGCGGTAATGACTATTCCATTCTGAACACTGATTCGCCGAATCTGACTTTTTCGCCAGAACGTCTCAGCATGGAAAAAACCGATTCCGCATTCAGTCCTCGTGATCGAATTGGCCAACTCACGATGCGTAACCTCGATATTTCCGACACTCGAGCAAAGCTAGTAACGTATGCCAAAAGCGGGCTACTAACGATCAACAATACCTCTGAAATGCCCCAGCTGAGCAGCGGAAGCAACAAGGAGTAACTGCGATGCAAATTCCGTGTACTGAATTCGATTTTCTTACCAGCCGCCACAGATATCCTGCGGCTCCAATGAGGTACGCATCACACAATGTCCAATGAGCCCATCAAGATGTGGTCGGGTCGCTTTCGCGAACCGCTCGACCGCACCTTCGAACAATGGCAGCGCAGCTTCCCTTTCGACTGGCGCCTCCTTCCGCAAGAAGTTGCTGCGAGCAAAGCCCACGCGCAGACGATTGCCGCAGCCGGCGTTCTCACGCCCGAGGAGCTAGATGAAACACTCGCAGGCCTGACCCGCGTGGGTGAGCGCGCCATTAATTGGTCCAACCGCATCTCTGCTACTAGCGGCCAGGTCGACTATGAAACCTCCGATCAGCAAGTTGGTGCGGCCATCGTTGCATCAGCTCCGCAGGCTGAGGACATTCACCATTTTGTTGAGCTCGAGTTAACCAAGGAGCTCGGAACGTTGGCTCTCAAGCTACACACTGGTCGCAGCCGCAACGAACAAATCGCAACAGACATGCGGCTGTTTGTACGCGACAGTATCGATTCGACCCTCAGCGGCCTTGCGCATTGGATCGATGCTCTGATTTCCCTTGCCGAATCAGCCGAAACAGCGGTAATGCCCAGCTATACGCACCTTCAACGTGCGGAGCCGGTACTTGTAGCCCACTGGCTGCTAGCGTATGTCAGCATGACGGAGAGAGACTATTCGCGTCTCGTAGATGCTCGTAGACGCATGAACTTCTGCCCGCTAGGATCGGGAGCGGTAGCAGGCGCTACGCTTGCTCTCGATCGCAACATCGCTTCTCGAGCGCTGGAGTTCCAAGCACCCACTCCCAACAGCATGGATGCCACGAGTGATCGCGACTTCGCGATTGAGTTCACTCAGTGCTTATGGACTTTGGGCTTGCACATCTCGCGTTTTGCCGAAGAGCTTACCCTCTACTCTACCGCGGAGTTTGGATTTGTTGAGCTACCGGAGCGCTTCTCGACCGGATCAAGCGCCATGCCACAAAAGAAGAACCCTGACCTGACGGAACTGCTTCGCGGCAAGTGCGGGCGATTGGCGGGCTCAGCCATTTCGCTCACCACAGTTATCAAGGGGCTACCCCTGGCATATAACAAGGACCTTCAAGAAGGCCAAGAGCCAGTGTTTGACGCAGCTGATACCATCGCCGGAATTCTCGACGTATTGCCATCCTTCACAAAGGCACTGAAGTTCCGGCCGGATACGATGAAACTTGCCGCGACGTCTGGGTATCTAAATGCGATGGCCGCTGCAACCTATCTTACGCACAAACGAGTGCCCTTCCGAAAAGCACACGAAATCATCGGAAACGCGGTTCGCTTCGCCCTCGAAAAGGGAGTGGAGCTAGATGCGCTTTCGCAGGACGATCTTGAATCGTTCAGCCCCGACTTCGGTCCAGATTTTCGAGAGGCAATTTCATTGCAGGCTACGGTTGATTGCCACGATGTAATCGGAGGCACTGCAACCGCTCGGGTCCGGCACGCGGTCGAAGTTGCACGCGAGCGCTCGAAGAATCGCGCTCATCCTCGTGAAACATCTGGCGCGGAGGCCATTCATGGCTGATATCCGCATACACAAGGCGCACCTTCAGGACGCTCGGAACATCTTTGACCTCGTCAATTCTCTCTCCGGAGATGGAACGCTCCTTCAACGCAGCTATGCTGAAATTTGCGAGAACATTCGCGATTTCACTGTTGCTGAAAAAGCCGGGGGTGAGTTCCTGGGGTGCGGCGCGCTGCATCTATACGGTCCGCATCTGGCTGAAGTCCGGTCCATTGTTATGAAGCCCGAAGCGAAAGGAAAAGGTGCCGGGGGATTGCTCCTCAAAGCTCTTGTTGAAGAAGCTGAACAGCACGCAGTTCTCTCGGTATGTCTGTTCACACGAATTCCGGACTTCTTCGAGCACTTCGGTTTTCGTGTCGCCGAACGAGATGCAATGCCTGACAAAATCTACAAGGACTGCCAGACCTGCCCAAGACTTTATGCCTGCGATGAAGTGGCGATGGTCCGTGGACCTCTTCCCAAGGTTGCGATGCTTGGGCCCAGCAAGCTTCAGCGACCAGAGTTGGTTACGCTGCAACTCACTCCGACGGGCACAGGGAGATAACTTCGTCACCACGCATTCCAATACCCGTCGCGCTCAATAAGGGCGATTTCGCGCCCAAATAGAGCGCCTAGGTTTTGGGCTGTCAGAATGTCCGCTTTGCTGCCGTCGGCAACGATGTGGCCGGCATTCATCATCACGATTCGATCGATCTCGGGCAAGATATCGGCAATGTGATGAGTGATCAGAAGGATGGCAGTGCCTCGCTGCGCTAACCCACGCAGCATCTCCCGAAGATCCTGTTGCGCAGCCAGGTCCAGCGCGTTCGAGGGCTCATCGAGTAACAGCATCTGCACGCTCCCACCCGAGTCGCTTGAGGAAGTGCCAGCCATCGCGCGCCCAATCATGATGCGGCGTTGCTGGCCCGCGGACATCTCGCCTACCGGAGTGGCTCTGAGACGTTCAGCATTTACCTGGACGAGAATCTCCTCTGCACGCTCACGCATACGATCGGTAACGGACAAATTTGGCCACAGGGTTGAACTCGAAAAGAACCCCGTGAGGATGGCGTCGAACCCTGTAATCAATAGTGTCTGTCTTCCCGGGAGCTCTGCTGCCACAACACCCATACGCCGCTTGAGCTCAGTGAGATCCCATCGCTCTCTCCCCATAATTCGAACTCTCGATTCCGGTCGCACTAGTGGGTAGAGTTCGCAGATGATCGTTTTCAGGAGTGTGGATTTACCGCAGCCGTTAGGTCCCAAAATCGCCAGGTTCTCGCCGCGGCCGATCCGGATACTGAGATCATGCAGGACGATCTGATTTCCTCTAGCAACGTGCACATGCTCTAGTTCAACGATCGAGCCCATCCCCAACACTCCATCCTTTATCCCAAATTCGCCGCAAGGTTCAGTGCCGACCTTACCAGTCGCCAACTAGTCTGTAGCCTCGACATAATTCCATTTGGAAATCACCCGTGTCTCGCGCTCAAATCCCACCACGCTGATGCTTCCGGTACCGAGACCGAAGAACTGACCACTCACTGCAGGCATTCCAATCCAGCGGGCCGCGAGAATTCTCAAGATGTGAGCATGCGCGAATAGCGCAACCGCGCCGCCGGATGGCGCAGCGGCCACAGCCGTACCGATAATCTCATCCGCACGTTCCCCCACGTGTTCTAGCGTTTCGCCACCCAAAATCGGACTGGTCCATACGCTCCATTGCGGCCCGTGCAACTCGCGCATCTGCTGGGTAGTCTTTCCTTCCGCTTCGCCATAATTCCATTCCTGAAGATCGTCGTCGACCACGGCTACGTCACCCAAACCCGCTATCTCACACGTCTCACGAGCTCGTTGTCGAGGGCTGACAAAGACGGCAGCAAACTTCTTGTTCGACATCACTGTGTGTAGCCACTTCGCCCGTTCACGGCCGCGGTCCGTCAACGGAATGTCCGTCCAACTGGTATGTCGGCCGTCGAGACTCCAAGCAGTCTCTCCATGTCTGACCAGCCAAAGGTCTACGTTCGTTTCAGACATCTCCACCCTCCCTTGCCATATCCTACAAGGATGGACTTCCAGCTCGTCTCCGAATACAAACCTCAGGGTGACCAGCCACGTGCGATTGGGGAACTCGTCTCCGGACTTCAAGCCGGCGAGAAAGACCAGGTGCTACTGGGCGTCACCGGCTCAGGCAAGACCTTCACGATGGCAAAGATAATCGCTGAGCTCAACCGGCCGGCTCTCATCCTCGCACATAATAAGACGCTTGCAGCACAGCTGTATCATGAGTTCAAGCAATTCTTCCCTAACAATGCCGTAGAGTATTTCGTCTCCTACTATGATTACTATCAGCCCGAAGCATACATCCCTTCTGGCGATCTCTACATCGAGAAAGAATCCACAATCAACGACGAGCTCGACAAGCTTCGTCTCTCGGCGACTCGTAGCCTATTCGAGCGGCGTGACGCAATCATCGTCAGTTCCGTCTCTTGCATCTATGGCCTCGGATCTCCGGAGGCATACTACGGCATGCTGCTCCTGCTGGAAAAGGGACAGAAGATCAAACGGGAAGACATCACCCGCCGTCTCGTAGAAATCCTCTATGAACGCAATGATATTGACTTCCGTCGCGGAACCTTCCGTGTGCGTGGCGACGTCATCGAGGTTTATCCCACCTATGACGAAAATGCGTTTCGGATCGAACTATTCGGCGATGAAATTGACTCGCTTTCGCAAATCGATCCCCTGTTCGGTACGGTCAAACAGAAGTACTCTCGCCTCCCGATCTATCCGAAGAGTCATTATGTCGTTCTTCCGGAACGCAAGAGCGCCGCGATCAATGGCATCTTGGCCGAGCTGACCGATTGGGAAGCACAGTTGGAGAAGGAAGGGCGGCTCGTCGAATCGCAACGCATTCATCAACGCACTCGGTTCGATTTGGAAATGATCAAGTCAGTGGGATTTTGTCACGGGATTGAGAATTACTCTCGCCACTTCTCAGGTCGTCTTCCCGGCGAACCCCCTCCCACGTTACTTGACTACTTCCCGCGCGATTTCCTCGTTTTCATCGACGAGTCTCATGTCACGGTGCCACAACTCCACGGCATGTGGCACGGCGACCGGTCGCGCAAACAAAATCTCGTGGATTATGGGTTCCGCCTTCCCTCGGCGATGGACAACCGCCCGCTGCGTTTCGAAGAGTTTGAAACCCGTGTCGGCCAAACGATCTATGTGTCTGCGACCCCCGGACCGTTCGAACTCACCAAGTCTTCCGGGGTTGTCGTGGAACAGATCATTCGCCCCACAGGCCTTGTAGATCCAGAAGTGGAGATCCGTCCAATCAAGGGCCAGATCGATAATTTGTTGGCAGAAATTCGGGATCGCGCGGAGAAAAACCAACGGGTCCTCGTCACCACTCTCACGAAGCGGATGGCGGAAGACCTTGCCAACTACTACACCGAGGTCGGCGTTCGCTGCCGTTACATGCATTCTGAGATTGAAACATTGGAGCGTATTCGGCTTCTTCGTGACCTGCGCAAAGGTGAATACGACGTTCTCATCGGCATCAATCTTTTGCGCGAAGGGCTCGACCTTCCGGAGGTATCTCTCGTTGCAATTCTCGATGCCGACAAGGAAGGATTTTTGCGCTCCCAAGGCTCACTAATCCAAACCATTGGGCGCGCCGCTCGCCACATCGAGGGTCGCGCAATTCTTTACGCAGACAAGATGACAGATTCCATGCGTCGTGCGATCGATGAAACGGACCGGCGGCGAGAAAAGCAGGTCGCCTATAACGAGGAGCATGGGATCACTCCACAAACCGTCATCCGTAGCCTCAATGACTCGCTCGCCACGGTTCTCAAAGCGGACTACGCGGACTTGACCGAAGAAGATGCCACGCTTCCGGAGTTTACCTCTCAAGCAGAACTCGACAGCTACATCGCCAATCTAGAAAGCGACATGAGAGAAGCCGCCAAGAAATTCGAGTTCGAGAAAGCTGCAAACCTTCGCGATGTCGTCAAAGAGCTTCGTACAAAGGAGTTCCTTTTCAGTTAAAAGGCCGACAGGCAGTTTCGCCAATCGACCTCCCTTCGTGATTGATGCTCTTAGCAGGCGCAGAGCCGTTCAAGTGCTTTCGGCTGAAGGACAGTCAGGACTACGCCGTGTGTCGAAATAATCTTTTCTTTACGGAAGCGCCCAAGTGTTCTTGTGACCGTCTCCCGGGTGGTGGCCGTCATTGATGCGACCTCTTCATGTGTAAGGGACATTGTAATCAGGGCGTTTGATCGGCTCCTTGCATCGTCCGCCCAATCTAGAATCAACCGGGCGACCCGTCCTGCCGGTGACGCAGGAAGCGCGATCAACCGTGCTTCATCAAACGCTGCGCGGTAATCTTCTGCGAGCGCGTTGGCGGCTCCCAGGCTCGCATCACCATAATTCTGCAACATCGTCGTGAGGTGCCTCAGGTGAAGTACACGGACGCGGCAAGGCTCAAGAGCCTCGGCTGTCACCTCATACTCCCCTTTCGTCAGTGCTGCGCTCATGCCCAATACGTCGCCGGCGTCAGCGATCCGTAAGATCATGGTCTTTCCATCCCTGGAGGTCGCGGAAACCTTGACCTTTCCCGCGCACATTACGAAGACGGCGTTGCTGAGATCTCCCTCGCGAAAAAGTGTCGCGCCGCGTGAATAGTTCGTTGTCAACGAGTTCGCTTCCAGAAAGGCGCGGGACTCTGGGCCCAGTTTGCAGAACGCGTGCTTTCCAGCTTCGGGGCAGTTTAGGCACTTGGACATTTTGATTCCTCCGGTGTGATGTCTCACCTCAACTAAAGCAATCCCTGCGCCAAACTTCATATCCTGTGATTTCAGACACATACAACGATCCGGAACAAACCTCGAGTCTCGTGATTGGGTGTTGACACCCAGCAGTTGCGCCAAATGACCCAACTGGCTATTCAGCGCGATGCCCTATACGATTAATCGATCTACGTCACCTAATTCATGGCCGAAGCTCTTTCAATTGTCATCATCGACGACAACCCCGGTAGCTTAGAGCTCCTCTCGACGGCGTTAACCCACTCTGACGCGGCTGTCTACACCTCGTCTAACCCCGTAGAAGGGCTGGAACTGGTCAGGAGGCACCGTCCGCGGTTGGTTGTGACCGACCTTGTGATGCCGGAAATGAGCGGACTCGAGGTGCTGCAACATGTTGTGGGCTTTGACTCGTCCATTGACGTGATTCTTATGACGGCCCATTACACTCCAGAGACCGCCGTCGCCGCGATACGTCAGGGAGCTGCAGACTATCTGCAAAAACCTGTGAAGATTGCGCTCCTCCGCGAACGCGTTGCCTCGCTGATCGAGTCGGCAAACCTCAGAAAGAAAGCGCATGCGTCGGCTTCCAATGGGGTGCAGGACTTGGAATTCGAGGGCCTGCAAGCCAAGAGTGACCCGATGTGGAACCTCTTTGCGATGATTCAGCGCGTCGCGCCGCACTATCGATCGGTACTCGTACACGGACCGACCGGCGCCGGTAAAGACCTGATAGCCAGTGCCCTTCATCATCGGAGCCGTGTTTCGGGAAGGTTTGTCGTACTGAACTGCTCCGCGGTCGTGGAAACGTTATTTGAAAGTGAGCTATTCGGCCACGTTCGGGGGGCGTTCACGGGTGCCGATCGCGACAAGACGGGGCTCTTTGAACTTGCCGACGGGGGCACGCTCTTTTTAGATGAAATTGGGGATATGCCGCTGCCGACGCAGGCCAAGCTGCTTCGCGCAATCCAGAACCAGGAAATTCTTCCAGTTGGATCCCTGACTTCGCGGAAGGTAAACGTACGGATCGTGGCCGCGACTCATCGCGATCTGCACGCGGCCATTGCTACCGGCACCTTCCGCGAAGACCTTTACTATCGTCTCTCAATGGTTGAGCTTACGGTTCCTCCGCTCAAAGACCGTTCGGAAGATATCCCTTTATTGGCCCGCCATTTCGTTCGTAAGTTCAGCGGCGAGTTTTCCAAGCGGATTGAGGGCCTTACACCGCGCGCCATGCTGGTTTTGCAGCGCTACGCGTGGCCTGGTAACGTGCGGGAGCTTGAGCATATCATCGGCCGTGCCTGCATGCTTACAGACGGGACCGTGGTGGATGTCAATAGCCTTCCAGAAAACCTGATTCACCCTGAGGAGAGGATGGAGACGCGGGAGGAAAGTTCGTCGCTGCTTGAGGACCAGGAGCGCCAGCTGATTACGGATACCTTGAGAGCCGTAGGGGGAAACCAATCTGAGGCTGCGCGACGGCTGGGGATCGGACGGGATGCTCTTCGTTACAAGATGAAACGCTACGAGCTCTCGGTTTAGGAGTTCGCCCGGCATTGGGGGACTTGGCCGCTACAACAGTTCCGTGATGCATTGCCGCAGGCGTATTGGACTGATGGGTTTTACGAGGCACTTGGTGAAGCCTGCATCGGTCATCTGTTCGGGGGAAACCTCCGGAAGAGCTGCAGCCAGCGCGACGATGGGGATTCTAGCGAAGCCAGGAATCTTGCGCAACGCGATTGCCGTTGAGTATCCATCCAGCTTTGGCATTTGCAGATCAAGAATGATCAGATGTGGCGCGAAATCGCGAGCTTCGTCAACCGCTTGCTCGCCATCCACCGCCTCCATGACGACGTAGCCCTGCTGTTCAAGGATGGTCCGCAGCAGTTCCCTGCTGCTGACTGCGTCATCTGCGATCAGGATCCTTCTCGCCGAGGGTAGCTCAGCGCCCACCGAACGATCTGGGAATGGGGATGTCACAGATAAAGCTTAGAGATGCCCCGTCACAGACCTTGTGATTTTAATCACATCTCGTTGTGCGGCAGCGTGAAGTGGAACTGGCTGCCCTTACCAAGTTCGCTTTCGACCCAGATTGTCCCCTTTTGCATCTCGACCAGTTGCTTGCATATAGCCAAGCCTAAGCCGGTTCCTTCACGCACGCCGACGGGAGTGAATCCGACCTGGTAGAACTTCTCGAAGATTCGGGTGCACTCTTCAGGAGCGATACCCAAGCCGGTGTCAGTAACCGTGATCCGTACGATGTTTTCTTCCACCTTGGCATCGACATGAACTTCGCCACCGGGTTGGGTGAATTTGGCCCCATTACTCAATAAGTTGTAGAGAATTTGGCGGAGCCGCATGGGGTCTGCGATGACGCTGAAATCGATGTCGTCGCCCATGCGAATGGACACGGATCGTGACTCCGCGTAGGGTCGGATGGCTGTGATGGATTCCCCTATGATCCTGGCCAGATTCACTGGTTCGGTGCGGAGATGAAGACCGCCTGCTTCGATCCGGCTTAGGTCGAGGACATCATTGATCAGGCCCAGAAGATGTTCAGAATCAACGTGAATATGGTGAAGGAATCGTTTTTGTTTGGGGTTTAGGGGGCCTTCGCCTTCTTCTTCGAGAAGTTCGGCGAAGCCGATGATGGTGTGGAGCGGGGTGCGGAGTTCGTGGCTGATACTGGCCATAAACTCGCTTTTTAGCTGATTGAGGCGCTCTGCTTCCTTGTGTCTTGCCTCTAGCTCTGTCATGTAACTTTCTTGCAGGGTTCGGACTCGATGTTCGGTTAGCTTACGCTCGGTAACATCCCTGATAACAGCAGTTACGTGGACGCCGTTTTCGGTCTTCATGGGGCTGAGGCTGATTTCCACGGGGAATTTGGTGCCGTCTTTGCGTTGTGCGAAGAGGTCCAGGCCGAGACCCATGGGTCTGGTAAGTCCTGCTTTTGCAAAGGCTTTGCGGTGACCGGGGTGGGCAGCACGATGGGCGTCCGGGACAAGCATGTCAACTTTTTGGCCCATCAGCTCTTCGCGGGTGTAGCCGAACATTGTTTCGGCTGTTCGGTTGGCGATAACTATTGCACCAGAAGGGTTTACCTGGAGGATTGCGTCTGGAGCGTTTTCTATGAGCTCGCGAAATTTGCGCTCGGCGAGCGTCTCGGCCCGGGCGTTGGCTTCCTGTTCGGTGAGCATACTAAGACGCAATCTGCTTGATTCTAAGGCTGTTGCGGTTTCTGTGCGCTCGGTGATATCGCGGGCAATCTTGGCTATGCCGATGATAGTGCCGGCAGAATCGATGATGGGAGACAGACTGAGGGAGACGAGTATCTTCTTTCCGTTCTTGTGTTTGCGGGACACTTCGGTGTGGTCGACGCGTTCGCCGTGGCGCAGGGCTTCGAGGAAATGCTCGATGCGTTCCTCTTCGCCGGGCCAGGCAAGGAGAGAGACGGGTTTGCCGATGGCTTCCTCTAAGTTATAGCCAAATATACGGGTTGCGGCCGCATTCCAGCTGGTAATTTTGCCGGAGAGGTCCATGCTGAGGATGGCGTCGTCGCTGGATTCCACGATCGCTGCCAGCCAGCGTTCGGGGAGGGCGCGAGTCTTCATTGCATGGAAGTTAGGTTCTGATTCGTTGACGCCACTACTCATCTGGGACACCGCGTCGTAGGAAAGTGAGACCTATTTTAGACCTTGATCCGCAGAAATGGGGGAATTCGCGTGTTTTCGGTGCAGTATAGCTGGGTTTCGGGTTGCAAATCGATGTCTATAGCCTGGTTTGGGGATGCGCGGTGCGAAATCAGTGGGATTGGGACTGGAGTTGGTCGAGGGCGTGCTTGAGGGCGTCTAGTTTCTGGCCGGCTTCGGCTAGTTTGCCGGCGGCGGTCAGGCGCTGGTAGTCGGCGAAGTCCTGGCTGGCTTCGGCGATGAGGGACTGGGTGGTGGCGGCGGGCTGCGGGGTGTTGAGAGTGCTGGTGGGGGCTGCCTGCTGCTGGGGGGCCTCGGAGGTGGTGAGCGAGGAGGGTTCCCCGCCGAAGAGGGAGTTGAGGGCGGACTGGAAGGTGGGGCCGTAGGCTAGCTTGTCCTGGAGAGCGAGGACTACGAGGCGGAGCTCGGGCATGGGGCTCTGCTGAGCCTGGAGGTAGATGGGTTCGGCATAGAGGAGGGCCTTGCCGGTGGGGATGACGAGGAGGCTGCCGCGGAGGACGTGCGAGCCCTGCTGGTTCCAGAGTGTGAGCTGGCCGGAGAGCTGGGCGTTCTGGTCGATGCGGGCTTCGATCTGTTGCGGGCCGTCGACGAGTCGGGTCTTGGGGAAGTCGTAGACGACAGCGGTTCCGTAGTCGTCGCCATCGCAGCGGCCGGCAATCCATCCGATGAGGTTGTTGCGGTTGGCGGGGGTGAAGGGGAGGATCTCGACGAACTCTTCCCTGCTGCCGCTGGGAAGCTTCATGAGGACGAAGTTGGGCTTCATGGGAAGGACGGCCTGGTTGCCGTCGGCGTCGGTGCCATTTTCGGTGGCGACGGTCCAGAGGTCTTCGCGGTTGAAGAAGACCTCGGTGTTGGTCATGTGGTAGAGGCCGTAGACCTGGGACTGGAGGGTGAAGATGTCTTCGGGGTAGCGGACGTGGCGGCGGAGGTCCGCGGGCATGGTGGAGGCGTCTTTGAAGAGGCTGGGGAAGATGGTGCGGTAGGTGGCGATGATGGGGTCTGGGCTCCCATTGGAGGGGTCGAAGACGTAGAAGGTGGTGGTGCCGTTGTAGGCGTCGATGACAGCTTTGACGCTGTTGCGGATGTAGTTTACGGAGTTGTCGCCGAGGCTGTAGTGGGTGGAGTAGGGGTAGGAGTCGGAGGTGGTGTAGGCGTCGATGATCCAGGAGAGGCGGCCGTTATCGCCTACGACGAGGTAGGGGTCCTGGTCGAAGGTGAGGAAGGGGGCGAGGGCGGCTACGCGCTCACGGATGTTGCGGCGCATGAGGAGGCGGCTGTCAGGGGTGATGTCATCGCTGAAGGGGAGCTTGCCGATGTCGCCGCGATCGAAGGCGAGGAGGATGCGGCGGACGAAGTTGCCGAGCTGAATTCCGCCGGTGCCTTGATAGGAAGTGAAATTGTTGCCCTGGCCTTGCGGGTAGTCAAACTCCTGCTGGTGGGTTTTGACGTAGACGTCGGAGTTGGTGAGCTCGCCGAAGTAGATCTCGGGGCGGGTGACGTTGATGTTGGGGCTGGTGGACTGGACGGGCATGTTGCTGAGCAGGAACAGGGGCAGGCCTTCGGAGGTGAAGCCGTTGACGGGATTCATGGTGACGCCGTAGCCGTGGGTGTAGGTGAGGCGTTCGTTGATCCAGTTGCGGCTGCTGACGGGGAGCTTGTCGATGTTGAGCTCGCGGGCGGCTAACATGACCTCGCGGGTGGTTCCGTTGACGTCATAGCGATCGATATCGATGTCAGGAAAATCGTAGTAGGTGCGGATCTCCTGAACCTGGCGGAGTGTGTCTTGCAGGGCGCGCCAATCCCAGAGGCGGATGTTCTGGAGGGTGGGCTGGTTGTTGGCTGCGTCGGCTGCTTCGATGGTGGTTTCTGCGGGAAACTCCTGCTGGTGGAAGCGGTCGAGGCCAAAGGCCTGGCGGGTGAACTGGATGTTGCTCGCGATGTAGGGGCTTTCGCGGACGAGCTCGTTGGGCTTGACGACGAAGTTCGAGACGTACCAGCCGATGAGGCCAAGGGCGATGTAGCAGATGGCCGCGGGGGCGATGGAGGCGGCGATGAGCCGGCCGCGCGGGATGCGGAGGGCGTTGAAGGCTGCGATGACGGCGCCGGCGATGAGGGCGAGGGTGACGAGGAGGAGGCCGTGGATGGTGATGTGGGCGTCGGTGTAGTTGAGGCCGTCGAAGATGGTGTGGTGGTTGAGGAGCAGCTCGAAGCGGCTGACGTAGACCATCATGGCGACTACGAGGAGGAGGAAGGCGAGGGCGATGGAGAGGCCGCGCCAAGGGGAGGTTCCGGTGACTCCGGTGTGTCGTTTGTCGAGTGCGCGGGTGCTGCTGGTGATGACGAAGTAGACGGCGGCGGCGGCGCAGATGGCGAGGGCGAGGGTAAGGAGCCAGTCGTTGAGGAGATCCCAGGCGGGGAGGGTGAAGAGGTAGAAGTTGAGGGGTTTGGCGAAGATAGGGTCAGTGACGGGGCCGGTGGCGTGGGGGGCGTGCCAGAAGAGGGCGAGGGTTGGCCAGTCCGACATGATGGAGGCGCCAGAGATGAGGGCGATGGCGACGGCGGCGACGAGTGAGAGGATGCGTAGGACGGGTTCGACGGAGAGGTTGTAGGTTTGGCCGCCGAAGAGGATGGTGTGGGCGGCGGGGAGGTCGGCGCGGTGGGCGCGGAGCAGAGCGCGGAAGGCGAGAAAGAGGATGAGGAAGGTGAGGACGGCGATGGCGAGGAAGACGCCGGCCTGGAGGGCGATGACCTTCCAGAAGACGTCGGCGAACCCGAGCGAGCGGAACCACTGGAGGTCGACCCAGGAGGAGAGGATGGTGGTGAAGCTGAAGATGAGGGCGACGAGGATTAGGCCGGAAAGGATGAGGATGCGGTTGCGCCAGGAGCCGGGCTTGAGTTGTTTCGAGTCGATCAGGTAGGCCACATTTCCTCCGCGGCGGGCGTTCGAGTCACGCGGGAATCGCGATCGAGGAACAGGCCGATTGTACAGTTTGGGCGGGTGCGGCTGTGGAATGTTGCGGCCGGGGGAAACGGCATCTTAGGGGAAGGCGACTATAGTTAGTCGCAGGCGAAATCGTGCCAGAAAGCATAGAGACGAATGGAATTTCACATCTCACGATCGATCCGTGAACGGCTGGACCTGAATGACGTGCTGTTCAGCTTTACGGGGAATGTTGTTTTTGCGAATGTTGCTGCCGCGCGGAAGCTGGCCCAGGATTTGAATGACTTGCGCGGAGCAGAACCGGGGATCGAGGCGGAGACGCCGGAGCAGAAGATTGCCGGGCAGGTGAATGCGGGCGCGCTGTTTGCGATGGGGATGATTGACGAGCTGAGCCATGCGCTGGTGGCGAAGTATCGGAAGGAGCAGGACCCGGCTGTGATGGCGGCGGCGGTGAAGTGGCTGGGTGCACAGGTGACTCCGGCAGAGAGTGAGAGGTTGTTGCTGCGATTTGTGCAGCAGTTCCCTACTGTGGATGTGTATCGCGGAAAGCTGACGGCGGAAGAGTGGCTGAAGGGCACGAGTGCGGACGGGCGGTCGAATCGGGAGATTGCGTTTGAGGAGATGCTGCTGCTTTGGATTGCGAATAGCAATCCAGCGTTTGTGCCGTTCAAGCGGCTGTTCGACGACAAGCTGTTGAAACAGCAGACGGCGTATTCGGGCGCGACGACGGGGTTACCGGATTTTTTTGCGACTCGGCCGAAGATTGATGCGAGTCTGGGGACGCTGCTGGATGCGCTGCGGGCTCCGATGCTGGCTTCGCCAGATTCGCTGACGGGGCAACTGGATTTTATTAGCGAGAAGTGGGCGCCGTTTCTGGGTGAGGATTTGAAGCGGGTGCTGCTGGCGATCGATACGCTGCGCGAAGAAGAGCTAGCGATCTGGATGCGGTTTCATCCGCCGGGACCGGATTGGCATCGGCATGGAGAGTATCGCGGGGGCGAGGGGTTTGTTGGGGATGAATATATTGGGTTCGATTCGGAGTGGGTGGTGGGGGAGGATGGCGTGCGGCGGCGGAGGTATCCGGCGGGGTATCAGGCGCCGCTGACGGAGTATGAGGCTTTCAGCGCGGACCAGGCGTGGATGCCTACTGTCGTGCTGATGGCGAAGAGTACGTATGTGTGGCTGGAGCAGCTGTCGAAGAAATATCTGCGGCATATTCATCGGCTGGATCAGATTCCGGATGAAGAGCTGCGGCTGCTGGCCGATCGCGGGATTACGGGGCTGTGGCTGATTGGGTTGTGGGAGCGGAGTCGGGCGTCTAAGACGATTAAGCGGTTGAGGGGAAATCGCGAGGCGGTGGCTTCGGCTTACTCGCTAAAGGATTATTCGATTGCGGAGGATTTGGGGGGTGAAGGGGCTTACGAGAATTTGAAGTATCGCGCGGCTATGGCGGGGTTGAGGCTGGCGAGCGATATGGTGCCGAATCATATGGGGATTGATTCGGATTGGGTGATAGAGCATCCGGATTGGTTTCTGTATCGGTGGGAGAGCCCCTTCCCTGCTTATAGCTTTGAGGGGCCGGATCTTTCTACGGATAGCCGGGTGGAGATCAAGATTGAGGATCATTATTACGATCAGACGGATGCGGCGGTGGTGTTTCGGCTGAGGCATTATCGCGATGGCGCGACCAGGTTTGTGTATCACGGGAATGATGGGACTACGTTTGCTTGGAATGATACGGCGCAACTGGATTATTCGAAGGATTATGTGCGCGAGCATGTGATCCAGGTGATTTTGAATGTGGCGCGGCGGTTCCCGATAATTCGGTTTGATGCGGCCATGGTGCTGGCCAAGCGGCATGTGCAGCGGCTTTGGTTTCCGCTGCCGGGGGCGGGGGGATCGATTCCGTCGCGGGCGGAGAATGCGATGTCGCAGGAGGCGTTCGACGCGCTGATGCCGCATGAGTTCTGGCGCGAGGTGGTGGATCGCGTGGCGGTGGAGGTGCCGGGAACGCTGCTGCTGGCAGAGGCGTTCTGGCTGCTGGAGGGGTACTTCGTTCGGACGCTGGGAATGCATCGGGTGTACAACAGCGCGTTCATGAACATGCTGCGCGATGAGGAGAATGCGAAGTACCGGTCGTATTTGAAAAAGACGGTGGAGTTCGATCCGGATATTTTGAAGCGGTATGTGAACTTCATGAGCAATCCGGATGAGCGGACGGCGATTGATCAGTTTGGGTGGGGGGATAAGTATTTTGGAGTTTCGGTGCTGCTGGCTACGCTGCCGGGGCTGCCGATGTTTGGGCATGGGCAGATTGAGGGATACACCGAGCGGTATGGGATGGACTTCAAGCAGGCTCGGCTGGAGGAGACGCCGAATGAGGGGATGATTGCGCGGCATCAGCAGCTGATTGCGCCGCTGCTGAAGAATCGGCGTCTGTTTGCGGAGAGCGCGGACTTTGTGATGTATGACTTCTGGACGGATTATGGCGACGTAGACGAGAACGTGTTTGCGTATTCGAATATGTGCGGGGATCAGAGGGGGTTGATTCTCTATAACAACCGGTACGGATCGACGCATGGGACGATCAAGATGTCGGTTGGATTTCTGGAGAAGCAGAGCGGGGCGCTGCGGCAGAAGAGTTTGTATGAGGGGCTGCGTCTGCCGTGGGAAGACGATGCGATTTTGGCGTATCGAGATACGGCGCAGGGGCTGGAGTACCTTCGGCGGGCACGGGATTTTCGCGATCATGGGCTGACCGTGGACTTGCGCGGGTATCAGCACCTGGTGCTACTGGATTGGCGGGAGCTTAGGCCATCGGAGGCTTATCCGTGGGACCGGCTGTGCGACGCGCTGCATGGGTCGGGGGTTTACAGCGTGGATGAGGCGCTGTCGCAGCTGCGGCTGCAGCCGCTGGTGGATGCGCTCCATCGGACGATCAGCGAAGAGACGATCAAGATGTTTGCGAAGGCGGCGTATGCCTCGTTGACGCGCGAGTTAGAGGTTGAGGCGAAGGCAGCCAAGAAGGCGAAAGCGGCTGCGAAGAAGGAGCCGGTTGCGAAGGCCGAGGTTGTGGCGGAGGGATCGGCGTTTGAGGAAGGCCTCGGCGAATTTGTGGCGAGCGTGCATCGGTTTACCGAGACGGCGCTGTATCTGGCGCAGCTGGGCGGAACGGAGTTGGGGGCGACGGTTGGGCCGGCGTGGATCTCGGCTTCGACGAAAGACGATGAGGCTGCGGACGCGGCGGTGAAGAAGGCTTCGAAGGCGGCGGAGAAGGACGGGGCTGGCGCTGCTAAGAGCGAAGCGGCAGGGAGTTCGGAGGATCGCGCGGCAGTGATCAGTGCGGCGGCGGTGCGGCTGCCGTGGATGGTGTTGAAGTATCCGGAGGCGTTGCAGGCGGCTGCCCGGTACGTGCTGCCGAGCAACGATGTACGGATTCCGGCGGCGCAGACGTGGGCGCCGGTGATGGCGTGGATTACGCTGCGCGAGTTGCCGACGCCCGCGGCGGCGTTGGCGCTGTATGACGGATTGCGGCTGCGGCATGCGTTGGCTGAGGCGTTCTCCGCGGTTGGCGTGCATGGAGAACAGGCATGGAGGGCGGCGGCACAGGTGCGCGCCCTGCTGATGATGAATCAGTTTGGGTCGTGTTCGGCTGCGGTGCGGTCGGCGGAGTTCTGGAACGATGGGGATGTACGCTGGCTGACCGGGATCCACGGAGGCGTGGACGAGCCGGAGTATTTTACGCAGGAGGGCTTCGAATCGTTTGTGTGTTGGCTGAAATTGCCGGCGTTGATTGCGATCGCGGAGGGCGCGACCGTACAAACGAAAGAGACGCAGGACATTACGGCGATTGCTGCGAACCTGACCTATGCGGCGAAGGTGGCCGGCTACGAGGTGCATCGATTCCTGGATGTGCTGCGGACGGGGGATCTGAAGAAGCGGCGGGAGCCGGAGATTGAGGATCTGACAGTTGCGGGGGAGTGACGGGCATACGCTGCTTCCCTGCCACCCACATCTCAAAGGCGAGATGTGGTGCACCCAGATATCGGGTTGCGGTTCGTGAAAGAATACTAGGCAGATATGATGCCTGACGAAAAGATCACTACGCCCTTGCACGACGTTGATAGCCTCGCTGTTGAAACGCCTGCCGAAGAATCCACCGAATCATTTTCCGAGATGCTGGCGGAGTTTGAGCATAGCCATACGCACAAGGCTGAGGGTGATGCGAAACAACTTGAGGGCACGGTGGTGTCGAAGGATGCGGAGTTTGTGTACCTGGATATCGGGTACAAGACTGAGGGCGTGCTGCCGCTGACGGCGTTTGCGAATGATGCTGAGGGTGTGGAGGCGGGGCAGACATTTTCGGTTTCGGTGAAGGGCCGCAATGTGGAGCGGTACTACGAGCTGTCGCTGCTGCGGGTAGCGCAACCGACGGACTGGGCCTCGCTGCAGGAGGCGTTTGCGGCGAAGACGCCCGTGGTGGGAACGGTGACGGGCGTGGTGAAGGGCGGGCTTACGGTGGATGTGGGGGTGCGGGCGTTCATGCCGGCGTCGCGTAGCGGAACGCGTGAGGCTGGCGAGATGGAGAAGCTGGTGGGGCAGCAGATTACCTGCCGCATTACAAAGCTGGATACGGTGGAAGAAGATGTGGTGGTGGATAGGCGGGCGGTGCTGGAGGAAGAGGCGTTCGCGCTACAGCAGACGCGCTTGTCCGGGATGCGCGAGGGCGAGGTGGTGACGGGGACGGTTCGGAGCTTTGCGGCTTACGGCGCGTTTGTTGATCTGGGTGGAGTCGATGGGCTGCTGCACATCAGCGATATGGCATGGAGCCGGGTGAAGGCTGCGGAAGACGTGCTGAGCGTGGGACAGCAGATTGAGGTGAAGATTCTGAGTGTGGATCCGGAGACGAAGCGGATTGCGCTGGGGCTGAAGCAGTTGCAGGCGGAGCCATGGGATTCGGCGGCGGGGACGTATACGGTGGGCCAGCGGATTACCGGGACGGTGACGCGGCTGATGGATTTTGGGGCGTTTGTGGAGTTGGAGCCGGGGATTGAAGGGCTGATTCACGTGTCGGAGATGTCGTGGGTGAAGAAGGTGCGGAAGCCGAGCGACATGTTGAAGGAAGGCGACAGTGTGGAGGCGGTGGTGCTGGCGGTGGATGCGGGGAGCAAGCGGATTTCGCTGGGGCTGAAGCAGGCGCTGGGCGATCCGTGGACGGATGTGGCGAAGAAGTTTGCGTTGGGGGCGCAGGTTGAGGGGCCGGTGACTCGGCTGATGAAGTTTGGGGCGTTTGTGGAGCTGGCCGAGGGCGTGGAGGGGCTGGTGCATGTGAGCGAGATTGTTGCGGACCGGCGGATTAATCATCCGCAGGATGTGTTGCGCGTTGGCGAGCGGGTGAAGGCGATGGTGGTGGCAGTTGATCCGGAGAAGCGGCAGATCAAGCTGAGCATGAAGCAGCTGGTGCCGACGGGCCTGGGCGAGTACCTGGAGGAGCACAAGGCCGGCGATATGGTTTCGGGTCGGGTGGTGGAGCAGGGTGTCGGGTCGGTGGTGGTGGAGCTCGGCGAAGGGATTCGCGCGAGCTGCCCGGTGGAAGCGGCTGTGGCGGTGAAGGAGAGCTCGGGGGGTGGTGCCGTGGACCTGTCGCAGCTGGGATCGATGTTGAGCGCGCGGTGGAAGGGTGGGGCGGATACGGCGAAGAAGAAGGCGGAGCCGCTGGCGGTGGGACAGGTGCGGAGCTTCCAGATTGTGAAGCTGGATGCCGAGGCGCAGACGATTGATCTGAAAATGGTTTAGCGACTTTTGGGGATAGGATAGTCTGCGGTTACGGGGGTAACTGGCGTGGAATGTGACGGTGGTCGACAGAGGGGTGTGGTGGGTCACTAGATTCACGCAGCATTGAAGCTGCATTCACATTCGCTCTGTATCTGTGAAGGTGTTCCAAAACACCATCTTGATAGAGGCGCGCCCCATGATTCGTCAGGTTTCTGCACTTTCGTTAATTGCACTTATGGTGCTCACTGGTTGCACCGGGTATTCGCCTGCGCCAGCCACCGTGGTTTATCCCCCGACGGTTACACCTGTGACCAGCGCCCAAGTGATCAAGCATGTTGTGGTGATCTTCAACGAGAACATCTCGTTTGACCATTATTTCGGGACCTATCCGAACGCGGCTAACCTTTCGACGAACTCGTCGAAGTTCACGGCGGCGACGGGGACGCCCACCAATATTTCGAACTACGTGACTACACCGGGGTTATTGACGGCGAATCCTAATCTGAATGTTGTGAATGGCGCGGGTGCGACGAACCCGTTCCGGCTGGATCCCGAGCAGGCGGGCACAAATGATCAGGATCATAACTATGGGCCGGAACAGACGGCGTTTGATGGCGGCAAGATGGACCAGTTTCCGTTGTCGGTTGGTGTGGCGAATCCTTTGACGCTGGCCACCGAAACGGGCGCGCCTTCGATCACGACCACTACCGGACTGACGATGGGCTACTACGACGGCAACACGGTAACGGCCCTGTGGAATTACGCGCAGCACTATGCGCTGAACGATCACTCGTTTGGGAGCACGTTTGGCGCTTCGACGCAGGGTGCGCTGAACCTGGTGTCGGGCCAGACGAATGGCGTGGCAACGTATACGACGGGTGCGGCGTCGGGCGTGGTTGCCGATGGGCAGGGCGGATACACGCTGATTGGCGATGAAGATCCGGCCAACGACGTGTGCTCGTCTGCGAGCGCGAATGTGAGCATGAGCGGAAAGAATATCGGCGACCTGCTGAATGCGGCGGGAGTGAGCTGGGGATTCTTCTCGGGTGGCTTCAACCTGGGAATCACTAACAGCAATGGCACGACGGGCTGCGCGCGCACGACGGCTGCGGTGAATATCCCGGGCCATCCGTTGAAGGCGGATTATATTCCTCATCACCAGCCGTTCCAGTATTATCCGAGCACGGCGAACCCAACGCACATTCGGCCGGCATCTGTAGCGGTGATTGGCACTGCCGCGGACACGGGCGCGAGCACGGCGAATCACCAGTATGACTCGCAGGATTTTACGGCAGCGCTGGCGGCAGGCAATCTTCCGGCGGTGAGCTTTATCAAGGCGCCGGGCTTCCAGGATGCGCATGCGGGCTACTCGGATCCGCTGGATGAGCAGACGTTCCTGGTGAACACGATCAATGCGATCGAGCAGTCTTCGTTCTGGTCGAGCACGGCGATCATCATCGCGTATGACGATTCCGACGGATGGTATGACCACCTGACGGACCTGGTGAACGGGTCGGCTACGACGGCGGACTCGCTGAACGGCGCGGGCGTTTGCATTAGCGCGGGTGCCGCGGCGTCTGCGCTACCGGGACCGAACAGTAATGGGAAGGCGGTGCAGGGTCGTTGCGGCCATGGACCGCGGCTGCCGCTCTTGGTTATCTCGCCGTGGGCGAATAAGAACTACATCGACAACACGGTGACGGACCAGGCTTCGGTGATTCGGTTCATTGAGGACACGTTCCTAAGCAGCGAGCGGATTGGGACCGGGTCGTTTGACTCGAGCGCCGGGACACTCGATAACATGTTCAACTTCTCCAACAATGTGGTGCCGAATCCGAATGTGGTGCTGCTGAATCCGACGACCGGCGCGGTGACCAGCGGCAACTAAGTAGCGTTCACGGATTATTCACACAGCTTGCTTAACTTGAAAGCACGCACTCTCTTCCACGAGTGCGTGCTTTTTTCTTTTCTGGTGGATGCAGGGAGATCTGATCGCTTTGTCTCGCAGCCGACGTCGGTTTCTTCAGCAGGTCTCGGCCGCGGGTTTGGCGTGGGGTGCACGGCGTGGGCTTGCGGCGCAGATGATCCAGGGGATGGCCATGCCGGCGGTCCCGGCGACGCATACGGACGAACCGCCGCGCATGATGCTGCATTCCCTGGAGCTGACGCCGTTTGTGGATGCGCTGCCGATGCCGGAGCGCGTGACGCCGGTGGGGTCACATCCGCACCGCGTGGAGATGCGCGAGATTCATGCGAAGGTGCATCGGGATGTTCCCACAACGCGATTGTGGAGTTACGGGAGCACGCCGGTGGGGCCTCTGATTGAGGGCCGGAGCGGGCGAGCGATGCGAGTGGAGTGGGTCAATTCCCTGCCGCAGAAGCATTTTTTGCCGGTGGATTATTCGCTGCATGGGTGCGGTCGCGAGCTGCCAGAGGTGAGGGTGGTGGCGCATCTGCACGGGGCGCGCGTGCCGACGAAGGATGATGGCTACCCGGAGGATTGGTTTGCGCCGGGACAGAGCCGCGTGTGCCACTATCCGCTGGAGCAGGAGTCGGCTACGCTTTGGTACCACGATCATGCGATGGGGCTGAACCGGCTGAACATCTATGCGGGGCTGGCGGGGATGATGCTGCTGCGCGATGAGCGTGAGGACTCGCTCGGGCTGCCGAGCGGACGGCATGAGATTCCGCTGGTGTTGTACGACAGGAACTTCAGCGTGGATGGGCAGTTGTACTATCCGACTTCGGGAATTCCAGGTCATCCGTGGGTGCCGGAGTTCGATGGCGATGCGATTTTGATCAATGGGAAGATTCGGCCGTATGTGGAGGTCGAGCCTCGGCTGTATCGGTTCCGCGTTCTGAATGCAGCGAACAGCCGATTCTTTGCGTTGTCGATGGAGAAGGGGCAGGCGTTCTATCAGATTGGATCGGACCAGGGATTGCTGTCGGCTCCGCTGAAGCTGGGGTATTTGAATCTCGCACCGGCGGAACGAGCGGATCTGCTGATTGATTTTTCGGGGGCGGCGGGGCAGCAGGTTCACTTGAAGAATGGTGGGCTGGAGATTCTGCAGTTTCGGGTCGGTCCTCAGCGGACGGCGGACGGCGTGGGGAGGAGTTCCCTTCTGCCGGCGAAGTTTCCGACTGCGTTCGCGCCCGTGGCGAGGACCGATGAGGCGACGGCGACGGTTAAGCGACGGATTACGCTCGACGAGGCGCTGAATGGCCGCGGAGAGTCGATGCTGATGGTGCTGAACCGCAAGCGTTGGATGGAACCGGTGACGGAAAAGCCGCGACTGAATTCGACGGAGATCTGGGAGTTTGTGAATCTTACCGAAGACACCCATCCGATACATCTTCACCTGGTGCGGTTCCAGGTGTTGGATCGGAGGACGTTTGATGTGTTTGCGTATCAGAATGAGAAGGGGCTGCGATACCTGGCGGCGGCGCTGCCTCCGGAGCCGAACGAGATGGGGTGGAAGGATACGGTGCAGTGTCCTCCGGGGATGATTACGCGCATCATTACGAAGTTTGAGGGGTATACCGGGAAATACCTGTATCATTGCCACATTCTTGAGCATGAGTCGAATGACATGATGCGGCCGTTTGAAGTGGTGGACGAAGCCTGATGCGGGAAGTGTGAACGGGAAAAGATTTAGAGTGGGGGTGACCTGCGGAGGTTCTTGCGCTTAGAATTCAGCAAAAGAATTGACGCAGGGATTCAGGCGAGCCATGCAGATGTCGAAGGGGGATCTATATGTCGGTGAAGGATGAAGATCAGGCAGAGGTTGCTCCGCGCGCGGGGAATGTTACACGCCGCTCATTTCTATCGCAGGTGGGCGCTGCGGGGGTTGCGGTGACGACTGCGCCGCTGGTGGCCCACGCCGCGCAGACGGCGGAGACGGCGAGTAAGCCCGCGGAGACACGGGAAAGGGTGGAGGATGCGATTCCCGTCACGCTGAAGGTTAACGGCAAGACGTACGCCATCGAAGTGGACGCACGGACGACGCTGCTGGATGGATTGAGGGAGACGATTTCGCTGACAGGCACGAAGAAGGGCTGCGATCACGGACAGTGCGGTGCGTGCACGGTGCATGTGAATGGACGCAGGATCAACTCGTGCCTGACGCTGGCGGTGATGCACGAGGGCGATGCGATTACGACGATTGAAGGACTGGGCGGCCCGGAGAATCTTCATCCGATGCAGGCTGCTTTCCTGGAACATGACGGGTACCAGTGCGGGTATTGCACCTCGGGGCAGATCATGTCTGCGGTGGCGCTGCTGAAGGAACCATGCGGGCCCAAGGATGCGGACGTGAAGGAGTTGATGAGCGGGAATATTTGTCGCTGCGGAGCGTATCCCAACATTGTGTCGGCGATTCAGCAGGTTCGGCAGCGCGCTTAGCTGCGCAGATTGAGAGGGACTGTATGGAAGCTTTCAGCTATCTTCGCGCGACGGATGCAACGCAGGCCGGGAGTGCCGCGACGCAGGCAGGCGGTCGGTTTATTGCGGGTGGGACGACGCTGCTCGATTTGATGAAGCTGGATGTGGAGCGACCGACGCAACTGGTCGACATCAATCGGATTGGGCTGGATACGATTGAGCGGCTACCGAATGGAGGTTTGAGGGTCGGCGCGCTGGTGCGCAATTCTGACCTTGCCCATCATCCCGCGGTGCAGGCTGAGTATTCCGTGCTGTCGCAGGCGCTGCTGGCAGGGGCTTCGGCGCAGTTGCGGAATATGGCGACCACGGGTGGAAATTTATTGCAGCGAACGCGTTGCATGTATTTCCGAAATACGGCAATGGCATGCAACAAGCGTTCTCCTGGGTCAGGGTGCTCGGCGATTGAGGGCGACAACCGCTCATTAGCGATCCTGGGAACGAGCAAGGATTGTATCGCTACGAATCCGTCCGATATGAATGTGGCTCTGACGGCACTGGAGGCGGTGGTTACCATCCAGGGCAAGACGGGGCCGCGCGATGTGAAGATCGGAGATTTCTTTTTACTGCCCGGATCGACGCCACATTTGGAGACGGTGGTGGCGCCGGGAGAGTTGATTACGCATGTGACGCTTCCGGTGGCGCGACACGGGTCGAAACAGGTGTATCTAAAGCTGCGGGATCGGGCGTCGTATGAGTTTGCGCTGTCTTCGGCTGCGATTGTTGCGGAGGTGGCCGGAGGAAAGATCTCGTACATACGCGTGGCGCTGGGTGGCGTAGGGACGAAGCCCTGGAGGTCGCACGAGGCCGAGGCAGCGCTGCTGCATCACTCGGCCGAGCCGGCAATGTTCCATCGGGCGGCCGCGGAGGCAGTGCGGGATGCCCGGCCACAATCGGAAAACGGATTCAAGGTTGAGCTGACGAAGAGGTGCATTGCGCATGCACTGACACTTGCCACTGTGAATGTCTAAGGGAACGCGTGAGGAGATTTTGATGGCGATGCAGTCTACAGTTCCGCCTCGTACGAATGGTTCGCTGCCGCGGGTCGATGGGCCGCTGAAGGTTAGCGGCGCGGCGAAGTATTCGTCTGACTACAACCTGCCGGGAATGCTGTATGCGGTGCCGGTTTGTGCGACGATTGCGAGCGGCAAGATTACGAAGCTGGATGTGAGCCGCGCGCAAGCGATGCCAGGGGTGAAGGCCGTGTATCACAACGGCAATTTCGGGAAAGTCTTTCGTACGGCGCCACCATCGGGCTTTTCAGGGATTCTGGATGAGAAACGGCCAGCGTTTGAAGACAACGTGGTTAGGTATTACGGGCAGTATGTGGCAGTGGTCGTGGCGCTGACGTTCGAGCAGGCCCTGGCGGCTGCAAATGCAGTGGTGGCTACGTATGAGACTGCGCCGATTAATGTGTCTACGAAGTTTGCGGAGAGCGAGGCGGTTGAGAAGCCTACCGAGGATTCAAAGCGCGGAGATGCTGAGGGGGCGTTCAAGACGGCGCCGGTGAGGATCGACGAGACATATGCGACGCCTGCGGAGACGCACAATCCGATTGAGTTGCATGCTTCGGTGGCGGACTTTGATGGGCAGAACTTTACGCTCTACGAGACGACGCAGGCGGTGTGTAACTCACAGGATGTGCTGGCACAGATGCTCGGCGTGCCGGTTGAGAATGTTCGGGTGATCTCGCGTTTTCTGGGGTCGGGATTCGGAGGGAAGCTGTGGCCGTGGCCGCATGCGTTGATTGCTGCGCAGGCTTCGCGGAATTTGGGACGGCCCGTGAAGTTAGTGGTAACCCGCGACATGATGTTTGAGAGCGTGGGGCATCGTCCGCGGACGCAGCAGCGGGTTCGGCTGGGAGCGACACCGGATGGCAAGTTGGTGGCGCTGATGCATGACTCGCTGAATCATACGTCGATGCTGGACGATTACTCGGAGGGGTGCAGCGAGGCGACGGGGTACAGCTACAGTGTGCCAAATCTTCGCGCTACGTCGGCGATTGTGCGGCGGAATGTTGGGACGCCAACGTCGATGCGCGGGCCGGGCGCGGTGCCGGGATTGTTCGCGACGGAGTCGGCGATGGACGAGCTGGCGATTGCGCTGAAGATGGATCCTATTCAACTGCGGCTGCTGAATGAACCGGCGATGGACGAGGACAAGAAGCTTCCCTTCTCTTCGCGGCATTTCGTTGAGTGTCTGCATGTGGGGGCGGAGAAGTTTGGGTGGGCGCGCTATTCGCCGGCGGTGGGCTCGATGAAGGGAACGGGCGAGCAGAGTGGTTTGACGCTGGGGTGGGGCGTTGCGGGGTGCTCATGGATTGCGGAGAGTTGCGCGACGCAGGCGACGGTGGAGCTGCTGTCGAATGGGACCGCGCGGGTGTCATGCGCCACGCAGGATATTGGCACGGGAACGTACACGGTATTGTCGAACGTGGTCGCGGAGCGGATGGGGCTGCCGAACGATCGGATCGAGGTGGTGCTGGGCGATACGAATCTGCCGCCGGGACCGATCTCGGGAGGATCATGGGCGACGGCGAGTGTAATTCCTGCGGTGATTGACGCGGCGAACAATGCGATTGGGAAGTTGTTTGCAATTGCTACTGCGGGGCCGGATGCAGCGTTTGTCGACCAGGAGCCGACGGCGCTGGTGTTCAACGATGGCAAAGTACGACTGAAGGATGCGGATGCGAGCAAGGCGATTTCGTTTGAAGACATTCTTACGAAGGCGAAGGTGCGGAGCGCTACGGGACAGGGAAAGTCGAGTGGAAGCTTTGGCGCGCCGGATCGGAAGTTTTCACAGCACTCGTTTGGCGCGCAGTTTGCGGAAGTGACGTGGGAACCGGAGACGGCGCGGCTGCGCGTTTCGCGCGTGGTGACGGTGATCGATGCGGGACGAATCTTGAATCCGAAGCCGGCGCGGAATCAGATTGAGGGTGCGGTCGTGATGGGGATTGGGATGGCGCTGTTTGAGGCTACGCGCTACGACTCGCGAACCGGAGCGCCGATCAACAATAATCTAGCGGATTATATTTTGACGACGAGCGCCGATGCTCCGACCATCGATGTCACGTTCCTGGATCATCCTGACCTGGTGATTAATCCGCTGGGCGCTCGTGGCGTTGGAGAGATCGGGCTCGCGGGCATTGCGCCGGCGATTGCGAATGCCGTGCATCACGCTACGGGGATTCGGGTTCGCGAACTGCCGATACGGATTGAATATCTGCTGGGAGCGCCGACGCAGAGGCTCGCGTAAGGCTTAGTGGGTGAAGAGCGACAGGGGAATGGACTCGCCCATGGCTTTGTAGCCCGCCGGTGACGGGTGCAGGTGGTCGCCGCAGTCGTAGGCAGGTAGCAGATGGTCTGGGCGGGCAGGGTCCCGTACAACCGCGTCGAAGTCGACGACGGCATCGAAGTGGCCGGGGGTACGTATCCAGGCATTGATGGTCTGGCGATCCGCTTCGCTCAAGGGACCCGGGTGGTAATAGTCTGACCCGACGTAGGGCGTGATGGTGGCTCCATAGACGCGCAGTTGGTGCGCATGGGCGCGCGCGATGACCTGTTGATAGGCCCCGAGGATTCGTTGAACGAGAGCCGCGTGCTTGTCGGGCGACACTTCCCCATCACGTGTGAGGCCGCCGAGATCGTTGACTCCCTCGAGAAGGATGACCCAATGGACACCGGCGGGCGCGAGGACGTCACGATCGAAGCGCGCGAGCACGTTGGGACCGAGGCCGTCAGTAAGAAGATGGTTGCCGCCGATGCCCTGGTTGGAGACGCCGATGGTCTGCATGCCGGGTGTGTGCTGCAGATGGGCTGAGAGCGCGTCGGGCCAGCGGGTGTTGCCGTTGGTGGTTGCGGCGTGGCCATCGGTGATGGAGTCGCCGAGTGCGACGATGGTGGCGGCGCCCGGGGTGGTCTGGACGTCGACTTCTGAGAGTTGGAACCAGTGGTCGATCTTGCTGGGGTTGGTGAAATTGGGCGCTGAGACCGCATTGCCATGGACGTACCAGGAAGTTGCGCGCGAGCCTGGATGACTGGTCTCGCGCGCGGGTGGGACCTCGAGGTAGAAGGAGACAGCGAGGTCTGAGAGCGCGGGGACGGGGAGGGTGATGGGGTCGGAGAGGTAGTCTGCGCCGGCTGGGATGGTGACATCGGCGGCTCCGGCGAAGGTCAGGGCGCGATCCGTTTGCGGGTCGATGGCTGCTGCGTCAGGTGCGAGCGGCTTTGCTATGTGGACCGATGCGATGTGGAGTGGCTCGGTGCCGAATGCGTTCGACAGGTGCACGCGGAGCGCGGAGCCGCCGGCTGAGAGGTGTACGATCTGGCGAAGGGTGACGTCAGTGAGATCGGCGGGAGCCATGGTGTTCTGAGGCTCCGGGATTTGTTGCGACGCTCCCCAGCTTGCAATCCAGACTGGCTGGGCAGGTACAGATTGAGCGTGCAGACAAGGTGCAAACGAAACGAGGGCAAGCGCGAGAGAGACCGACGCGAGAACTTGGGAGTTGGAATTCATTGGGATGCTTTAGTATTGCTCAACAACTATATCGCCTAATGCGCAGTTCGACCAGCTAGAATTGCCGGGGCATTGTTTACGCGATCGTTCGATTGCAGGAGAGACTATTGATTTCCAAAGCCAGCGTATTGGTTTTCTCATGCTTGGTTAGTGGGCTCATGGCTCATGGAGCTGCGTTGCCGGCTGTGCGGCAGATGGGTGACGCGGCCCAGCTTATCTTGGATGGCAAGCCGTATCTGATTCTTGGGGGCGAGTTGGGAAACTCTTCCGCAGGCACAGCCGCGCAGGCCGATGAGATTCTTCCCAAGCTTGCGCAGATGCATTTGAACACGGTACTTATGCCCGTGGCGTGGGAGCAGATTGAGCCGGTTGAAGGCACGTTCGACTTTCAGATCCTTGATCATTGGATTGACGTGGCTCGGCAACAACATCTTCATTTGGTGTTGCTGTGGTTTGGGAGCTGGAAGAACAGCGTGTCGAGCTACGCGCCCGCGTGGGTGAAGGTGGATCCTGCAAGATTCCCTCGCGCGATAGCGGCGGATGGAACTCCTCTCGAGATTCTTTCCACGCTGGGCGAGCAGACGCAGAAGGCAGATGGGCGAGCCTTCTCTGCTTTGATGAGGCATGTGCGAGATGTGGATGGGCTGCAGCAGACGGTCCTGATGGTGCAGGTGGAGAACGAGGTCGGGTACCTGGGATATGGGCGTGACCGCTCGAAGGTGGCGAATGAACTGTTTCATGGCGCGGTGCCCGCAGAGCTGATTCATGCGCTTGAGGTGAAGCGAGAGGAGCTTTCCCCTGAACTTCGCGCACACTTTATGCCAGCGGGCAAGACGTGGCAGGAGGTGTTCGGGGACGCGGCCGATGAAGTCTTTATGGCGTGGCATTATGCGCGGTATATCCAGTCCGTTGCCGCCGACGGCAAGCAGGCTTATGCGCTGCCGATGTATGTGAACTGTCAATTGCCCGCGCCGGATGAGCGTGCGGGTGAATATCCGAGCGGCGGCCCTCATCCTGCTTACGTGGAAGTGTATCGGGTGACTGCGCCGGCGTTGGACTTCTACTCTCCGGATATTTACTGGCGGGACTTTGAGTATTGGATCAATCGCTACCGGCTGTCGGGTAACGCGGTATTTGTTCCGGAGGCGCGCATTGATGCGGCACCCTACAATGCGTTTTATGCGTATGGAGAGGCAAAGGCGTTTGGATTCTCTCCGTTCGGTGTGGACTCGGTGGAGAGCAAGGGTGAGCCGGCTGCGGGCTTAGTCGGCGCGTATGGAGTGCTAGATAGTCTCGGGGAGCTGATTCTTTCGGCGCAGGCTACGGGCAAGATTCGCGCCGCAGTGCTGAGTGCGAGCAGCCCTCGGCCGACGAAAACCGTTGCGCTCGATGGGTATTTGTTTGAGGCTACCCTGGCGCGATCGTGGCCCGATAAGAAGCTCTTGAGTGACGATGGCGCGATGATGGTCATCGAGTCCGCGCCGAACGAATTTTATGTCGCCGGAAGCGGCCTGTATGTTTCTTTCTTGAGAGACCCTGATGTGGATGCCAAGATTGGAGGCGTCGCGAGTGTGGAAGAGGTCCGGCACGACCACGGCGAATGGGTGACGGTGAGGCGACTAAACGGAGACCAGTCGAACCAGGGGCGGGAGCTGCTGATGGATGGGCGCGGCTTCCATGTGTATCTCGTGAAGCTGTATGCGATTGGGCGGGCAGAAGCTCACGAGTGACGTGCAGGCCGCGTACGCTTGAGAACTCTCAATCGCCTTTTTAGAGTTCGCGCTTATCTTGGTGCCGGGAGGGGGGGTCGAACCCCCACGACCTTGCGGTCGGCGGATTTTGAGTCCGCTGCGTCTGCCAGTTCCGCCATCCCGGCCCGGCCCTGCTCGATGGAGCAAGGTGAGTCGTGAGGAGCTACTTTCCTTGAAAATCACATCGCAACGCGCGATTGGAAGTTGGTAGCTCTACCCAGGTTTAGTATCGCATAGGGGTGGGACAGCTTCCAATCTGGCCATCGCGGCTGAAGGAATTCCAGCGACCAACGAGCGGCTCAGTTCAAATCAGCGATCGCAACAGGATCCATATCGTCGTAGCGTTGGTTTTCCCCACCCATGCCCCAGCAGAAACCATAGCTTTGGGTTCCAACGCCGGCGTGGATGCTCCAGCCTGGCGACACCGCGACCTCACGATCGCGCATCACCAGATGACGTGTTTCGGTCGCTGGGCCCATCAGGTGCAGAACGCGTTGCGACGGATCTACGTCGAAGTAGAAGTATACTTCGCTCCGACGCATGTGGGTGTGGGGCGGCATGGTGTTCCAGTTTGATCCAGGCGCCAGCAGCGTAAAGCCCATAACCAACTGGCAGCTGCGAATTCCGTCGAGAAAGATTGCCTTATAAATTGACCGCTTGTTACATGTCTCCTCTGAGCCAAGCGGTACCGGCTTTAAGTCCTTGAACTTCGCAAGAGCGGTAGGGTACGTAGTGTGGGCAGGATAGCTCAGGAGATAGAATGCAGCGGGCTTGCTCGCGTCGCTGCTCGCGAAGGTCACGGATTGATTCCCGCGGCCCACGTAGAGGCAATCAAGCTTGTCCATTGCGAATGAATCACTGCCTACTGACACGACGCCCGGGCCCCCTACATTGAGCACGCCTAACTCGCGACGTTCGAGGAAGTAGTCGGCGCGGAGTTCCGGTTGCGTGTCCAGTGTCAAGATCGAGTTCGTCGGAACGGCGCCGCCGATGACGGCCCGATCGAGGTCGACATAACGCGTCTCAATCTCTCCTTCGCGGAAGAGTCCTTCGAGTAAGAACGTCTCGCGCAACTCTGCGGTGGTCATAGACGGGTAGCGAACGGCGTCCGCCATCTGGACTATCTTCATACTCAAATCCTCACAACGAACTATGGTTGGACTTCCGGCTCACGCACTTTGATAACGAAGATTGTGATCGTCTGGCCCGGCGCCTCGATGGCCTGGTGCGGGGTGCCCGCGGGGATGTGGATGACGTCGCCCTTACGCAACACATGTGGGGTGGCGCCTTCGAGGCCTGTACCGCGGATCTCGCCATCGGGCTGGTCTTTCGGGTTCAACATTGTGCCACCGGTTAGCTCGGTTCCCTCACCCGCTATCACGAAGAGGAAATCGGCATAGTGCTGATGGAGTTCGCCACCGCCGCTTTTCGTGCGTGCCGTCAGCATCGTGTAATGGCCCTTATAGTGCGCGAGCGTGATTCCGGCGCTGCCGTTTCCAGCACGCGCCTTGGCGATAAGGTCCTCGCCTTGCGTAGCCAGTGCATCCAGATTCAACGTCTCTGGCTGGGTTTGAATGATCGGGGCGGGCGGTGATGGCGCCGCATCCTTCTGCGCGTGCACTGGAAGACACGCCGCACTGATCAAGGCGACGCCGGCGCAAACGCTTTTTGCAAACCCGAACAGCTGCATAGGTATTACCTCCGGTGATATCCATTGAAGAGCATACGAGACAGCGGGGACATTCGTCATGCTGCAGGGCGCTACTGAAGGCGGGTGGTTGGCCTTAGCTGCATCAACTCCAAGGCGCAGGCCGCGGCATTGCGGGCGGAGAGGCGCAAATTGTCAGCCGCCATCCATAGCCAGAACGCGCCTCCGCTGTTGCTGTTAGCGGCCGTGACTCGCGTAAGAACCTCACCCTTGCCGGCGGCGAGCTCATTGCTCGGAGACTCATCCTCGACGAGCTGAGGCTGCCCTTCGAGAAGCATTTTGCGAAGGGTTTGCTCGTCTATCTGCTGCGACGTCTCCACGTACACGGAGGCAGTGTAGCCGTGAAACACCGGGGCCTGGAGTAACTGCAGCGCCACAGAACCGCCTGCGCTATCGCCGGTGAGGATCCCTATCTGGCGACGGATGGTGTCGCGAGCACTCTCAAGACTTGCCTTCGCAGCAGACCCGAGAGACGCGAGCAAGTTGAAGGCTACTTGCGCATCGTAAATATCCTTTGGCAAGGGCTTGAAGGACAGCAGACTCACCGTCTGCTGATGGACTTCTTCGACTCCGACATTTCCAAGCTCGGATGCTGGCTGCAATACGGTTGCGGCCATGCGCTCGATCCCCGCTGCACGCAAGGCCTGGTTTACGAGCGCGAGCATAATCGCCGCTGGGTGCGCAGAGACTGCCGCGATGGCAGAAAGATCGGGCCCAGGGCCTTCTGGGACGAGCGGTGAACGCACTTGGACGTGAGGCTGGCCTTCGAGTGCGCCGGTGAGATCGACGATGGCAGCTCCGGCCGCGTGTGCGGTCTTCCAATACTGCAGCGCCGTCGAACCTTCGCCTGCGAAGAAGACCACATCGACGCCGACGAACGAGTCGGCTGCGATGGACTGGATCACCAGAGCCTCATTGCCTGCCGCCGTTACGGTTCCTCCGGCGTCTTCGGCGTCAAGCAGCGTGATGTTCCACAGCGCATCTGTGGCACCATTCAACTCTTCGGCGAGTTCTTTACCCAACAGCGTCGACGCACCGACGACTGCTGCGCGCCATGTTTTTCCAACCATGCTTATCCCCTATTTTTTCTGATGCCGATTCTCATTGATCAGGCCGCGTGTGCTCGACGATTCCAGGAGTACGCAAGCCTTGCCATCACGCCGGACACCAGGTAGCCCAGCGCGATGACCAACAATGCAGTTTGATGCCATTCGACAACGATGCCGATCACCACGACCAATAAAACCAGCAGCCGGCCCGGTTTCCGTGTGTTCGTGTCGATTTCCTTACCGCTCCAGAATCGCCAACTGCTCACCATGAGAAATCCAACGAACGCGACCAGCGCCAGCCACACCAGCGAGAGCCACAAGTTGTGAACTGGCGACCCTCCTTCAAAATGGATGACAGCGGCAAGGACGCCTGCACCTGCAGGAATCGGCATACCGACAAAATATTTTCGGTCAGGGCGGCCGGGATTGCGGGGCTGCGGATTGATGCTGATATTGAAGCGCGCCAGGCGGCAGGCTCCGCAGATCAGAAAGAGAAAGCAGATGACGACACCGAAGTGCATGACGCGGGCTTCAATCTCGGGATGGCTGGATGGTGGCAGCTGACGGACTCCCCACAGGTAAGCAAGCAGGCTGGGAGCGACGCCAAAGGTGATGACGTCGGCGAGCGAGTCCAGCTCTTTGCCAAAGGCACTGGAGGTGTTGGTCATGCGCGCGATGCGGCCGTCGAGCCCATCAAATACGATGGCAAACGCTATCGCCAATGCCGCGTGATCGAACGCCGCGGAGGACAGTAGCGGGTCGGACATTACCGAGCCGCGGATGCTCTGCATGATGATGTAATACCCCAGCGCGATGCTGCCTGAGGTGAACAGCGAGGGCAGCACGTACATGCCGCGCCGCGCCGGATGCATTTGTCGCGCCTCAGCCTCGCCCATTAGCTCCGTCCATAGGAGGACTTCTTTCCCTTGTCCTCGCCGTAACCGGGCAGCACACCTAGGATGGACTTGCCACCCTGCACGCGATCGCCGGGCTTTACCCGGAGCTCGACGTCAGCAGGCATCAACACATCCACGCGAGACCCGAATTTGATCATGCCCATTCGCTGCCCGCGCTGCACGACGTCGCCCGCCTTCAGATCGCAGACAATACGTCGCGCTAGAAGCCCGGCAATCTGCTTGAAGCTGACGCTGTTTTTCCCATCCTCAATGACGATCAGGGTCTGTTCATTCAGGATGGCTGATTCCGGACTCATGGCATTCAGAAACTGACCTTCCCGATACTCCATCAGGGTCACTTTGCCGCTGATCGGCACACGATTGACATGCACATCGAAGACGCTAAGGAAGATACTGACGCGGAACCGAGCTCCGGCCGTGGTTTCAATCCATTCCGCTTCTTCCACCTTGCCGTCGCCGGGGGAGACGATTAGGCCAGGCCCGGCTGGAATCTCGCGGTCCGGATCCCTGAAAAACACCAAGAAAAAGACCGCCAGCAGGAACGGAATCGCCGTGAGACTGATCCAATGCGTCCCAAAATAAACGATGACTGCGACGACCAGCAGCGAAACCCCGTAATAAAGTCCATCCCGAACCATAGGCAACGATTATACCTTTGCGCCAGTTGGCGTTCTGCGAACAGTGGCGACGGCGAACGTTCATGGCCGTCAGGAATGTAAGCGGGCCACCATGAGCACAGCATCCTCGGTCGGGTTGCGATAATATTCTTTGCGCCTGCCTTGCTCTACAAAACCTAGCGAGTGGTAGAGACTCAATGCGCCGTCACTGGACGCGCGGACCTCGAGTTCGAGTTCGCTGGCTCCGGCTTTCCGCGACCAGTGCACCACCTGCAGGCAAAGCGCCTTGCCGACGCCCTGGCGGCGGGCCGGCTTGGAAACGACTACACTTTCCAGCTCTGCTAACACACCCGCACAGCTGACAACGGCAAATCCGACAATGCATCCGCTGTCTTCAGCGACAAAACTCGCGCGGACCGGCCCCTTCGCTGGCTCGCCGGTGAGCGCTTCCAGCCATTGGGAGCGGCTCCAATGCGGAGCCGCTGGAGAGGCCTGTTCGATCGCAAGAATTGCCTCCAGATCGGTTGGCAATGCGCGTCGAATGAGCCAATCGGCCATCAACCGGCTACCTCTGACGGCTTGCGGTAGATGTCATGCTCCTGGCGGACATAGTTCGCGTCTGTAAGTGCTACATCGCTTCCACCCATGTGCAGCTTTCGCACAACCGAATCCCGGGAATCCGATGCGTGCAGGGGACGAAGAATTGTCTCGCAGCCTTCCAGCTGATCGATTAGACGACCCTCCGCCACCGCGATTCGCTCGCCCTGGCACTCTATTCGGAGATCGTTGAGGGGGCAGAGCCATTCACGTCCGGTGCTGACTTCGCGCAAGTAGACTTCGGCGCGGCCGGCGTCGAGCGCGACATAGCCCTCGGACATATCAGCCGCGTTCGCCAGAACCTCAAGGCGGGAGACCGCCGCCATCGGAAGTGCTGCTGCTTCGCAAAGGCCCTTGGCTGTGGCCAGTCCGGTGCGTATGCCGGTGAATGATCCCGGTCCGTGAACGACACCAATGGCGTCAAGATCCTTCAGTTGATCATTCGCCTGGGTCAGCAGCCTGAGGATGGCGTCAATGATCTCCGCGGAGGCACTTCCGCGAGCGAGATCCTCCGCGGCCAGCATCTCTTCGCCACGAGTTAGGGCGATGCCCGCTGTTTCACCGCAGGTGTCGATCAACAGCAGTCGTTGGTCATGAGCCAAAGTCTTATACCCACTCCGAGCATACCGCTCAATCGACCGGCGGAAGGCGAGACCACTTACTCTACCGCAGCGAGGACCTCTTCGCGAACCTCTTCGTCCTGGGCTGCCTCGCCGATGGTTTTCGGCAAGGCAACATCCAGCACGTCTTCAATTCGTGAGGCATAGTGGATGGTCACACCCTCGATCTGCTCGGCGGACAGATCCTCTTCCACGTTGGTCTTGACATCGATAGGTAAAATCACGTCGCGCACGCCAGCGCGCTTGGCCGCAAGGAACTTTTCCTTGATGCCACCGACCGGCAGAACATTGCCGCTCAGGGTAATTTCGCCCGTCATGGCCAGCAGCGGGTGAATCGGCCGATCGAGCAGCAGGCTTACCAGGGCAGTCGCCATGGTGACGCCGGCACTTGGGCCATCCTTGGGGATTGCTCCCGCGGGAACGTGTATGTGCAGATCGATGTCCTTCAGCACATCGTCGTCCAAGCCCAAGGAGGCAGCGTTCGACCGCACCCAGGTGAGAGCCGCCTGCATGGACTCCTTCATGACGTCGCCAATCTGGCCGGTCATGGTGAAGCCGCCTTTGCCTTTCATCTTGTTGGCTTCGATGAAGAGCACATCGCCGCCGGCCGGGGTCCAGGCCAGTCCGACCGCTACGCCCGCACGCTTTGTGCGTTCGGCGATCTCGGTATCGACGCGCACTTTGATGCCACCCAGGAACTCGTGGATCACCTCAGGAGTCACGATGAGCTTCTCAGTGCGGCCTTCGGCCACCTGCCGCGCCGTCTTGCGGCAGACCGTACCGATCAGCTGCTCCAGCCGCCGCACACCTGCTTCGCGCGTGTAATGGCGCGCAATCAGGCCTACGCTTGCGGTCGGGAACTCGATGATCGCGTCCTGGCCTTCCTTCGGCTCGATCCCGTTTTCCTTGATCTGGCGCGGAATCAGGTAACGCTCCGCGATGTTGACCTTCTCCTCTTCGGTGTAGCCGGTGAGCTCGATGATCTCCATACGGTCCAGGAGCGGCGCAGGGATCGTGTCCAGCTGGTTGGCTGTGCAGATAAACAGCACCTTGCTCAGATCGAACGGCTGATCCAGATAGTTGTCGCGGAACGTGTTGTTCTGTTCCGGATCGAGCGTCTCGAGGAGCGCACTGGCAGGGTCGCCACGGAAGTCGCGTCCCAACTTGTCGATTTCATCCAGCATGAAGACCGGATCGTTAACCTCTACCCTCTTCAAGTGCTGAATGATCTGGCCTGGCAGCGCGCCGATGTATGTCCGGCGATGACCGCGGATCTCGGCCTCGTCATGCATGCCACCTAGCGAGATACGGCTAAACTTCCGCCCCAGCGCACGAGCAATGCTGCGGCCGAGCGAGGTTTTGCCCACGCCTGGAGGTCCGACAAAGCATAGAATTGGCCCCTTCATATCCGGCTTCAAACGTCGGACACTGAGGTAATCCAGGATGCGGTCCTTCACCTTCTTCAAGCCATAGTGATCTTCGTCGAGGAACTCCTTGGCCTTCTTGATGTCCACTTCGCTCGACGAGCTCTTCGACCAGGGCAGAACCGCCAACCACTCCACGTAATTGCGAGTCAGAGAGTAATCCGCAGCGGCCGGATTCATACGAGCCAGGCGGGCGAGCTCCTTGAGCGCGTCCTTCTTGGTCTCCTCGGGCATTCCAGCTGCTTCGATCTTTTCCTTGAGATCGGCGACGTCTTTCTGTGTCTCGTCCAGATCGCCCAGCTCCTTCTGGATAGCCTTCATCTGCTCGCGCAGGTAGAAGTCGCGCTGCGACTGCTGGACCGAGTCCTGAACCTCGCTCTGGATCTTATTGCGCAGCTGCTGGACTCCGAGCTCCTTCGCCAGGTAGCTGTTGATCGTCTCTAACCGCAGCTTCACGTTGGAGGTCTCAAGCAGTTCCTGCTTTTCGGCGGTGGTGAGGAAGGGGAGGCTGGCCGCGATAAAGTCCGCAAGCCGCGAGGGCTCCTCGATATTCAGGGCAATCGTCTGAAGATCGTCCGAGAGGGTCGAGGACGACGTGACGATCTCCTGGAACTGCGCCAGAACGTTCCGCTGGAGCGCCTCCGCCTCCGCAGAGTGCTCGGGAGCGACTTCGTCCAAAGCCGAGTAATTCGCCGTCAGGAAGGGCTGGGTCTGGTCAAATTCGCCCAGTTTGACGCGCTCCATGCCCTCTGTAAACACAAAGAGGCTCTGGTTCGGCATCTTTACTACCTTGTGGACGGTCGCGCGGGTGCCTACCTGGTGCAGATCACCGCCCTCGGGTGAGTCCTGGCGCGCGTCGCGCTGGGCCACCACCAGGATGGTCTTCTCTTCACCCAGCGACTGGATCAACTGGATGGAACTTTCCCTGCCTACCGTCAAAGGCAGAACCGCATGCGGGAATAGAACCGTATCCCTAACCGGGAGAACAGGATACGATTTGCCCTTGCCTTCGCTGCCGGCAGACTTGCTGGTCGGCTTGATCACGCTTACAAATTCATTCGCCATAATTGAGTGTTCCTTTATCAACTTTCTTGAATAGGATGCACTAGGATACTGTTTGGACGCAACCCAATTTGCCTTCCCGTGCCAACCGGCCCGCTAACTCCTGGATGCCGTCCCATAGTTCATCGGCGGATTGCCGCCTTCCGCGAGCCCGCATCCGATGTGCGATCGCGCTATCTATTCATACGAAACCCGGCAGCAAAAGTTGGGTCAAATCCTCAAGTTATTCGCAATGCTTCATGAGATGCGCAACTGGAACCATGTAACCAAGGAAAACCGCCAAATCCGGCGTTCCATTGCAACACGCCGCGCGAGCCGGTAGGCTTATCTTGACCGCGGGAGTGGTGAAATGGCAGACACGCAGGTCTTAGAAGCCTGTGCCCGAAAGGCGTAGGGGTTCAAGTCCCCTCTCCCGCACCAGCGTTTACCGTTCCGGAAAGCAGCCGTATGAGCCAGACCATCACCCAACCCGACAATACTCGTATTACGCTTGAGAAATCAGCGGATTACCGCGATTCTTATGCCAATAGTGTCCAGGTGCGCCTGTCCATCTGGGATTTTTTCCTGGTCTTTGGGACTCTGGAGCAGGAGACGCCGGATCAGGTGCGCGTGGATAACTTCCAGGGCATTTATTTGAGCCCCCAGCAGGCCAAGGCACTGGCGAACGTACTTAACCACAACGTCGCCCAGTATGAGCAAAGCTTCGGGCCCATTTCGCTCGAGGGGCCTGGCGTTCAACGTTTCACCGTTCCCACCAACGGCCCCGTCCACTAGTCCGTGGCATCTCGCTCCGATCGCCTTCACCACGCCTGCGCCCAATTGGCGGCTCTACCTGGAGTTGTCCTCTTTCTATGGTTCTTCGCTGCCGTGGCGGTCAGTCACCTGACCCTGCTGCACCTGCCGTACTACTGGGACGAGGGCGGCTACTACATTCCCGCCGCCCTGGACTTCTACCATACCGGCCAACTGGTTCCGCACTTTACCAACGCCCATCCGCCGCTGCCGAACATTCTGCTCGGCACATTGTGGCACATCGTCGGCTATCACATTGTGGCCACGCGACTGCTGGTTTGCGCCTTCGCCGCGGCAGGCCTTCTCGGCATGTTTCGGCTGACGCAGCGGCTACTGGATGCGTCGGCCGCCGTTACTGTCACGCTGCTGACGGCCGTCTATCCGATCTGGTTTGCGCAGAGCACGCTCGCGCACGCCGACATCTTCGCCGCGGCCTTCACGCTTTGGGCCTTCGCACTCTATCTTCCCAGGTCCTCCGCCCCCCGCTATCTGTCGGGTGCCGCGCTGTTCTCACTGGCTGCGCTCTCCAAAGAGACATCTATCCTCCAGCCGGCCGCTCTGGCCGCACTCGAGGCGGCGCTGCTCTTTCGCGACTGGAAAGATCCACTGTTACGCCGCCGCCATCTTGCCTGGATCGGCGCCCTTTCGGTTCCTGCGCTGCCGCTGGTGGGGTGGTTTGCCTACCACCACCACGTGACGGGCTTTACCTTCGGCAACCCCGAATATCTCCGTTACAACGCGACCGCAAACCTAACCGCAGCGCATATCCTGCAAGCGGTGCGTTATCGCTTTCTGCATCTTTTCTGGCAGCGCAATATCTGGATCCCCATTGTTTTCGCGCTCGCCTGCGTGTTTCTGCGGCGACGAGAGAAGGCGCCAGCATCCCTAACCCCGAGCGCTCGCTATACGATCGCGTTACTGGTCGTCGCCAACTGGCTCGCCTTCTCGGTGCTGGGAGGCGCACTGCTGACGCGCTACCTGCTGCCGATTTACCCGCTCATCCTGATTGTGTGCGTCGACCTATGGCGAACCCACACGCGCCGCTGGCCAGTGTTCGCGGCGGCGACATTCGTAGCTTTCCTCAGCGCGCTCTGGCTGAATCCGCCCACTTCATTCGCTCCTGAAGACAACCTCACTTATCGCGACATGATCGTGGTCCATCAGGAGGCGATCAACTTCGTCGCCCAACATTATCCTGATGCGACCGTCCTTACTGCGTGGCCGGTTGCCGCGGACCTCTTTCGGCCGGAGCTCGGTTATGTAACACGCCCCATCAAAGCGATATCGATCGATGATTTTACGCTGCCGCAGATTCGTAAAGCCGCGCAGGAGCCGGGACGTTATGACACGGCGATCGTCTTCACCTCACACTTCGTCTCGCCGTCATTCCGCAATTATCTGATGAGCCATCCCAATACGCGTCGGGGCAAGGAGTTCGCCGCAACCCGCGACCTGACCCCGGCTGAGATTGCAGCGCTTCTTGGCGGAGAGATCGTGTGGCAGGATGACCGCAGTGGCGAATGGGCTGCGGTGCTGCGCTTCCATCGCAGCTACGATGCGCTGCTGCTTCCGCTGGCGCGTTGATCTGCCTGTCGAAATCGGCAGCTACTTTCCGCCGGTTTCGTTCCACAGAAAACCAACTTCGTCGGCCATATCGCTCACGAGTTGGTCCACGCTGATACCGGCACTATGTCCGTTCTTCACGTCGTAATGGAGGAGGATTGGTCGCCGATCCGCCTCTGGCTCTGCCATCACTGTCGCTTGCATCAGCGCGGACATCTTGCGCGCATGCAGGGGCGCTACGCGGGTATCGCTGTCGCCAGTAAAGAACATGATCGCAGGATACTTCACACCGGGCCGCACGTTCTGATACGGCGAGTACTTGAGAATGTAAGCAGCCTGCTGCGGATTGTCGGCGGAGCCATACTCGGTCGTCCACCAGCGGCCTACCAGGAACTTCTGATATCGCGACATGTCCAGGAGCGGATATCCGCAGAAGATTGCACCAAACAGGTCCGGCCGCTGGGTCATCGACGCACCCATGAGCAAACCTCCATTTGACCGGCCCGTGATCGCGAGGCGTTTGCTGGTGGTGTACTTGTTGGCGATCAGATACTCCGCCGCCGCGTACCAATCGTCGAAGACATTCTGCTTGTGCTCGAACATCCCAGCCTTGTGCCAGGTCTCGCCATACTCCCCGCCTCCGCGCATATTCGGCAATGCGAAGAAGCCGCCCTGCTCCATCCACCAGGCGTACTTGGCGTTGAAGGTCGGCGTCTCGGAGATCAGGAAACCGCCATAGCCTGTCATCAACAGCGGCGCGCTGCCATCGCGCGGCAGGCCTTTGCGGCCGGCGATGAACATGGGCACGCGCGTTCCGTCCTTCGAGGTATAAAAGACCTGTCTCACCTCATACTTGTCGGAATCGAACGGTGCTTGAGAACGATTCCAAACGGCCGTCTTCCCAGTCGCGATGTCATAGCTGTAAATAGTCGGTGGCACGGTGAATGATGAGAAGCTGTAAAAGCCAATCTTCGAGTCAGCGCGTCCGCGAACCACCGTCCCCGTTCCGATCGTCGGATACGTGATCGTACCAAGCTTCTTTCCGTCTAGGCTGTAGATCGTCGTCTCTGACTTTACGTCGACAAGGCGTCCGATAAATAGCTTTCCCCCTGCGATTGAGACCTGGTCAATCGGGCTCTTGCCTTCGGGGATCACTACAGGCCAGCTCTTCGTCGTCGGATCACCGAGATGTGCTCGCAGCACCTTGCCATTGGGAGCGCCGTAGTCGGTGTTGACCAGCATGCGATCGCCTTCGAGATGTAGTTGAAAGCGAGAGTCGATCCCGAAAACGAGTGGCTGAAGTGTGGCGTCTGGTTTGCGCAGATCTTCCAGCAGAATGTCTTCCCGCGTCGAAGGGACTCCGTGGCCGATCGTCACAATCAGCCAGTGCCCGTTCTCGGAGATGTGGCACCCAATCAGATCCAGCGGCCCCAGCGTCTCTCCTTTGTAGGTTCCGCCAAAGATCTGAACGTCCTTGTCCGCCGAGCTTCCGAGCACATGCTGGAAGACCGCCGCCGCCCCACTAGGAAGAATCTTCGCGTAGTACAGAGTCTTTCCGCTCAGACCAAAACCGCCGTACCTCGCGAGCGGCAACTCGTCGCTCAGTGCCTGCTTCGTATCCACATCCAGCAGATGGACCGTTTCTTCGTCGGCTCCGCCATGACGCTCGCCATAGACCAGCAGCTTGCCATCCGCTGAGACATCCGCAATGCTCACCGACGCATTGCCGTCGGCACTCAACGTGCCAGCATTGATCAGCTCGATCTCAGGTCCCTGGAGCCCATCGCGGAAGTAGATCGACGCCTGATTTTCTGCCGCCAGCCGCTTGGTGTAAAAAAACCGACCCCGCCGCTCCGTCGGTTCAGTTACCGAGTCTACGCGCTGCATCTCCGTTAGCCGCTGTACGAGGCGGTCTCGCAGCGGCTTGATCTGCGCGAAATAGGTATCCGTGTATCGCTGCTCGGCCTGAATGAAGGCTCGCGTGTCCGGGGCCTTCTGATCTTCCAGCCAGCGATAGTTGTCGGTAATTTGGTGACCGCCAACATCCTCAGTCACAGGCTTGATTGCGGCGACCGGCGGGGGGCCAAGGACCACGCCGTTGTCTCCATGGATTGCCACCGCCTGACCACCCATCGTTCCCACGCAGCCGCCCAATAGGACCGCTACCAACGCCGAGCTAAGTTGCATTCTGATCTCCCAGGAAAATTCCGATGACCTCAATGTATCCCAGAACGATTGGATCGCGACATCATTTGTCAGCCGAGCCCAGCGGCTTATGTAAGACCAACGCATCGATCCCCGGGCCGTAGAAATCGCGCTCCAGATGGAGCCGGACGAACCCGCGTGCGACGTAGAAATGGATGGCTGGCTCGTTCCCGATGAAGACGTGCAGCACAATCGCAGCGCAACCTTCACGAGAAGCCTCTAACTCCGCTTCCTGCATTAATTGCCCTGCCAGGCCTTGGCGTCGATGTCCTGGTGACACATCGAGCGTCACGATGTAGCCGAACCGCCCGTCGTCGGTGCCCTCGACATCCATGATCACGAAACCCACGAATGAGTGGTTATCTTCCGCAATGATCACTCGCGCGTGTTTTGCTTCTGCGAAGCGTTGCATCGCGCCGCGCGAAAATCGGAAGGGCCTATCGAAGCACACTACGTCGAGCGCGTGCATCGCGTCCAGGTCATCTGCACGATACGGACGAAGTCTGATTCCCACCGTCTCCACCCATCCTCAAACAGAGATACGATGAACTATGCCTGAAAAATCCGGCGGCCCGCCGAAGCACAATCCTCTACTGCGAGCAGTCATCGAAATTACATCGATTGTGTTCCTGTTTTATTCGAATCTCCTGATGGGAGAGTTCAATGTTGGCAGCGGACGCGGAAAAACCCTCTCGGTAGCCGTGCATGACATTTTCACCGCGAAAAACTTTACCATCGCGATCTGCTCAGCGCTGATAGGCTATATCGTCTTCGAGTATCTGCGCAGTAAGTCCTGATCGCTCTCATACCGCTACGGTGAAGCTATCTTCACTGCGCGTGACGGCGCGGTAGAGCGTGTCGCGCTCGAAAGGAACACGTCCGGCTTCTGTGATCAGTCGTACGAGGTCCTGGCGGCGCAATCCCTGAGGCGTATTCGCGCCCGCGTCGTGATAAATCTTCTCTTCCACGACCGTGCCGTCGATGTCGTCCGCGCCGAAACGCAGCGAAATCTGCGCCATCTTCGGCGTAACCATTTGCCAATAGCTCTTGATGTGGGAGAAGTTATCCAGCAGCAGGCGGCTCACCGCAATCTGCCGAATATCTGTCATGCCGCTGGACTTGGGCAGATGCCCGAGCGCCGTGTTGTCAGGATGAAAGCTAAGCGGAATAAATGTCTGGAATCCGCCAGTATCATCCTGCACCTCACGCAGTTTGAGCAGGTGGTCCACACGATCCTCGTCATTTTCAATGTGCCCGTAGAGCATCGTCGCGTTCGATCGCAGCCCCGCCTTATGCAGCAATCGAGCCGTCTCCAGCCATTCGCCGCCATCAATCTTATGGTCGCAAATGATGTGACGCACGCGGTCTGCGAAGATCTCGGCGCCGCCGCCCGGGCATGAATCCACGCCTGCCGCCTTCATGCGCTCGATGGTCTCCGCAATGGAAATCTTTCCGATCTTGGCTAGAAATGAGATCTCCACCATGGTGAAGGCCTTGATATGGACTTTGGGGTAGCGCTCCTTCAATCCCCGCACCAGGTCCATGAAGTAATCGAACGGCAGATCCGGATGAAGGCCGCCGACAATGTGAAACTCGGTGACCGCTTCTGTAAGCCCCTGGCCGGCTGTCTCCCACGCCTCTTCAAGAGCCATGGTGTAGGTGTCAGCCTCGCCCTTCTTCCGGCCGAACGCGCACAGCCTGCAGGACGCCATACAGACGTTTGTGGGATTGATGTGCCGGTTGACGTTGAAGTACGCTACATCGCCATGCAAGCGCTCGCGCACCAGGTTCGCCATCCAGCCGACCGCCAGTATGTCTCCGCTGCGATAAAGCGTGAGACCGTCGTCGAAGGTGAGGCGCTCGCCTGCCTGAACCTTCTTCGCGATCGGTTCAAGTGCAGGGTCGTCGGTCTGAAACGAGTGGCGTGGGCGCGGCGTAAAGATCGTTGCTTCCATACCCCTCTATTCTAGCGCCGTTATGAACCTCCGGCTCTAGCGCTGTTGAGAGCTGACAGCTGCAACACTTGCCTTACCCGGGGCGGCGGAAAACTCCTTACCGAACTCTGAGTCCACCATTTTGGGCTGAATGACCACGCCGTCGTACAGTGTAGCAGCGAGCAGGTGCGTGCCCATGGGGCGGGCAAAGCGCAGCCTCCAGCCGGTTTCCCAATATCGGACCGTGTGATTTGGAAGCTGAACCGCAAAGACCATGGTCGAGTTCGCTGTGGTTAGCAGGATCCGATTGTTGGAGCGATCGAAGTAGATCGCATCTACCTGCGGGACCTCCAGGTTATGAATCGGCCGCCAGGTGACACCATTGTCTGGCGAGTAGAAGACGCCCTCACGGCCACCCACCCAAAGATTCCTGTCACCATCAATCGCTACGGCAGAGATCTGGCTCAGCGACCCGGGAAGGCCGACGGGTGTCCATCGTATGCCTTCATTCGTGGAGATCGACATCCGCTTCAGCCCCGCTGCCAGCATGATCCCTCGCTCTACGGCAAAGAATCGCACCTCCCCGATATGAAGGTTCGACACAGGAGCCCAGGCAATGCCATCGTCGTCGCTGCGCATGAGGCCGTCCGACGTTCCGGCAAAAGTTGAGTAATTCCCGTCCGAGACCAGCGAATAGATGATTGAGTCAACCATGGGTTGACGTGCCAGGCGACTATCGTCACGCGACAGCGCCACAGGTTCGGCACCCGAGTGTCTATCGTGCGGTAGATTCTTCAGCCACTGCCCCGTGTTTACCCAAACTTCGCCCTGTAGCCGAAAGATTCCATGAGTGGTTCCAGCGAGCAGCATTCCGGCTGGAGTCGACGCAAGGCTATACACGTCGCGTCCGTCCAGCCCCACGCTGTCCTGCCGCCAGTGCACGCCCCCGTCGACACTCTGAAAGACACCGCCTTCCTCTTTGTCATTCACCACGCCAGCGTAGACCACGGCCGGATGATTGGGGTCGGCCGCGAATGCAACCACCTGGCGTGCCGAAAATCCTGTGTTCGACTGATGAAAGCTTGCGGCAAAGTCTTCGCTGCGCAGAACCCCTGAGTGGTCCGTCGCCAGCAGGACATGTCCAGAGTCCTTCGGATCCACATAGACGTCGTTGACAATCACATTGTCTGGGGTAACGCGGCCCCAGGTCTGACCTGCATCCAGCGTGCGATAGAGCCCTTCTGTAGTGCCCGCGTACACCGTCGACAGGTGTCCCGGATCCTGCTCGAGCTTACGTGTACGGCGAGCTGCAGACGGAATACCCGGCGCCTTCTTGAACATGGCACCCGCATCGACGCTCTTATAGATCCCTGAACACGCACTTAGATAGACAACATGGGATTGCACCGGGTCTACAAGGATGGAGAACACATCCGAGTCCTCGATGATTCCCTGCTTGATGTTTTCCCAGTGAGCTCCCCCATCGACAGTCTTCCAAGGCAGATGCCACGTGCCGGCGTAGATGATCTGCGGATTCTTCGGGTCGATCGCGACAGACTGTACTTCATGAATCTCTGTGCTTCCGGCAGGACTGATCTGATTCCAGTGCAAGCCATTGTCCGTGGTACGAAACACGCCCAGCAGCGTGCCCGCAACCATAATGTCGGGATTGGAATCCGACCGGGTCAGCGACCGCACAGATTGACCGTGCATCTGGGGAATGTCGTTCCATGTTTTGCCGCCGTCTTCGCTAATGAACAATCCCCCATCGGGATGATCGACGATCCATGCACCAACCACCAGACGCCGTGGGTTCCTCGCATCGGTCAGGATGTGATCAATGATCAGGTCGTTGCGATCGCGAATCTGACTGAGCCGCGCCCAATTCACGCCACCATCCCGCGACTCGTAGATCCACCCGCTGGCGGTTCCAAGGTAGAGATGCTTAGAGTTCCCGGGATCGGCCGCGAAACAGCGCGCATCTCCCCCATAGGGTCCCAAGGGGAACCAGTTGGCCGCATGCATCGGAATGGCAAATGTCCAAGCCAGGACAAGAACTGCGAGCACACGCAGGGGCAGGATTCTAAAACTCGTCAACAAAGGTCTCCTATTCCATAAGGTTAACCTAAAGCTGGTCCGTCGGCACGCACGAACGGAGCGGGACTTATCTAGCCTGATACGTCCCGCGGATGGCAACAAATGCACCCAGGATCCAGCTTAAAGTACAACGGCCAGCTGGGATTGTTCCCAGCCGGCCGTTATCCGTTATGAGGCAGGTTACATCGTGGCGGGTGCCGCGGCTGCCTTCTTCTTGTGGTGACGAGGAGCTCCGCCCTTGCGAGGCACAGCCTTGACCGCTGACTCGTCCACTGGAGTGAGTCCAGTCTGGTCGAGCGTTGCGCCGGCAGGGATCAGCGTGGTGGCAGCCGAGTTGGTTCCCGCGGTTCCGGTGTAGACCGAGATGCTCGAAGCATCCAGACCCTTCTCCGTTACCAGGTAGGCCTTCTCGTTGACTGCGCGCTCTGCAGCCCGCTTGTTGGCCCAGTCGGTCGCCATCTGTTCCTTCTTCGGAGTCGACTTGCCGCGGACTGGGATCGGAGCAGAGTTGCCCACGATCGCGAGCTTGGCAGTCGTGTCACGCTGTGCCGTCAGGGCGATGTCGTCAAGGCAAGCCTTGGCTTCATTGTCCACGCGGGTCGGGCGTGCCTTGTCCTTGTCGAAGGTGATGGTGCACAGGCTCTGGGTTACAGGCGCTGGCGGCGGCGGTGGCGCATTCAGCGTAACCGTCGTCTGAGCCGAAGCTGTCTGGCCCTTGTCATCAACCACGTTGCAGGTCACGGTGATTGTCGTTCCTGGAGCCGCACCGGTCGTCGACAGAGTCGCCGAAGAGGTGTTGCCGCTGATCGATCCAGCCGTTGCGCTATAGCTGTAGGTCAGAGGACGATTCTGCGGGCTTACACCAGCAGCCGTGATGGTCGAAGGATCACCTGCGTTGAGAGTGCTGGGGTTCGCCGAGCAGGAGATGGTCGGCGGCTGGAAGGCCGTTACCGTGAACGGCACGGTGCAGTCGGCGAACATGCCGGGCTTCGGACCCTGCTCAACATGGCCCTTGACCGTGTAAGTGCCAGCGGCAAGCGTCTTGGTGTCGATCGACGCGACGTTGGAGTCACCCGAAACTGGGCCGCTATCAGACGTCCAGGTGTAGTGAACGTCCTTCTTGGGGCGCAGGTTGGTCGCGGTACCGGTGACCGTAACCGGATCGCCAGGGTAGATGGTTCCCGTCGGCGCGGTCACTGCGCAGGCATAGGTAACCGGCGGTGGTGGTACGATGCTGCCGAAGTGGAACAGCAGACCGCTGCTCAGCTCGGCGCCATCGAGATTCGCGCGTCCGCCCTGAAGGTAGATTCCCGGATCTGCAGGGCCAAAATTGATGTGCGTGTACCGATAATCCGCCTCAAACAAGCGCAGACCGAGGCGATGGTTGAAGAACGGAAGATCGTAGTCCATACCGCCGCCGGCGAGCAGGCCCACACCCCACGTGTAGGGGTTGTAACCAACGCCCCCTGGATTGTTGGGACCCACGCCGTCAACGCCGCCCACCATACCGTGAGCAAAAAGCGTGTAGTTCTGCAACGGAAGGCGGAAGATCGGACCGGCGTAGTAGCCATAGAAGCCGTCACCGTTACCATTTGGATTGGCGATCATTGCGATCTCGCCGCCGAAATATCTGTTGAAGTAGTAAGCGCCGCTACCGATGGCACCTTCATTTACGGAGCCAAATTGCTCGCCCGAAGGCTGATTAATGCTATGCAATCCGTAGTAGGAGTAGCCCGTGAATATGTCTACACGCGATGGATTGGGAGCATTTGGCAACGTGCTCTGTGCACCTGCACTGGCTACTCCGAAACTGACCGCACATGCAGCCAATGCCAACAGGCCGATATTGCGAAATGAGCGATGAGACATTCGACGATCCTCCAAGTGAATCTTCTAACTTCAATGTTCTATGACAATTATCGTGGTTAATCTTCTAGCTATAACCATTCCCGAAAAGTGTACCTCGAATGCCCGCTTATGCTGATAAAAATCTTTAGCGGCTTCAAAGCATCTTTCCTTCACATAACAACGCTACAGCAACTGCATCCTGCCATTCCTTCACATTTCTAGAGGAACCCTTTCTGTAAAGACCCGGTTACAAGCCTTTTTTCCAGCAAAAACCCTGTGTTAGTCCAGATTCAGCGTCTCCCTGATGGTTCCCCGACTTGCCTGAATCTTCTCTTGCAACAACGTGATCGCGTACAACAGCTGTTCCGGCCGAGGAGGGCATCCCGGCACATACACATCGACCGGGATGACTTGGTTGACCCCCTGTAGAAGGGCGTAGTTATTGAACACTCCTCCGGAAGTGGCGCAGGCGCCCATGGAAATTACCCACTTGGGTTCAGGCATCTGTTCGTAAAGTCTGCGAATTACCGGTGCCATCTTCTGCGAAACCCTGCCGGCGATGATCATCAGGTCACTCTGCCGGGGTGACGGGCGGAAGACTTCAGCCCCAAACCTTGCTATATCGTATCGCGACCCACCCATGGACATCATCTCGATGGCACAGCAGGCCAACCCAAAGGTCATGGGCCAGATGGAATTCTTTCGCACCCAGTTGACTGCCGCATCTAGAGAGGCCAGCACCACGCCCTCAGGCTGACTGCTTCCCCAGTTCACTTCCTGCACCATCTGGCGGTTCTTGCCAAAACTCTCCAGGTTGCCGAAAACGTAACGGTCACCCTGCTGTTGAGCCTTGGTTGGCTCGGCCATCGTCGCCATCGGGTTAGAAGTTTGGGTCATGATGCTCAGTATACGTTCTCGGAACCCTTTGATCTCATCACGTTATGGGAGTTTACCCATAATCGATCATCAAAACAGGAGGCGCAGCCAACCTTTTCTGGCCTGTAAATTCAACACTTATCCCTGTGTGATGCCGCGGCTTCCGCGTCGGTTGGTTGAAAGATGAAATACTTTGCACGCCCGTGAATCCGAAGGCGGCAAACCTCGTCTCATCGGCTGTTCGCGTCGATGGCTTCGATCAGGCCCTGTTGCAGTTCACGTTCCTCGTCCAGGGTTAGCCGTTTACCGCCCGAAGTGAGGTAGAAGACGTCGATCGCGGTATCGCCCTCGGTATCGACGAGCGCCACTTCCACGTTGTATCCCCGTTCGCTCAGAGTAGCGCTGATCGCCCGCAGAAGCCCGGGAATATCCTGCGCGATCACTTGCAGCAATGTGCTGTGTGATGAGGCTGTCTCGTCAAACTCGATCTTGGTGTCCACGACCACGCGCGGCGGCCTCCGTTTTGCCCGGCGACGTCCACTAAGGAGTTTTTCCACGGACGTACGCCCTGCTACCAGATCCCGCACGCTCGACAAAAACCTGTCACGCTCGCTCTCATTCAGTTCCAGGGTCTTGAAGGTATCGGTAAACCGAAACGTATCCACGACCACGCCCGCCTGGTTGGCGAATGCATCAGCTGTCACGACGTTCATTCCCCACGCAGCCAGCGCGGCCGCCATCCCCGCGAACAGTCTCGGCCGGTCTCGGGTCACGAGCGTAATCTCGCTCACGACCGACCCGGCCTGCGTTCCTCCATGCTGAAAGGTCATCTGGAAGGGATCTTCCGCAAAGTGCTGCGTCATCTCGAAGTGCTGTCGCATTGTTTCTGCGGAACGAGTGCTGACATATCGCTCAGGAAAGCCTTCGAGGAATTGCTCCATCGCGGCCTCCCTGCCCGGCACCAGGGAGAGGACACGCGTGATCTTCTCATCCTTTCGCCAGCCGCCCAACGCTCCTCCTGACACCCGGGTGTGCACGCGCACCTCGTCGACATTCCGGTCGAGCTGATTGGCCGTTGCAATGTACAGGCGCCACAGGTTCTCCGCCTTCCACGGCGTCAGCGCGTCTGGATGAACCGCTGCAATGTCAGCGTAAGTGAACAGCGTCAACATGCGCAGCGACTCGTGCGTCTGCACCTTCCCTACAAACGCCCGCACCGTCTCCGCGTCGAAGATGTCGCGTCGCATGGCAGCGGACATCTCAAGGTGCGTCTCGATCAACCGCATCACCACGCCACCATCGTACGCATCCATCTCCAGCCGGCTCAGCACGCTCCGAGCGAGCCGCGCACTTTCAGTTGCATGATTCTCGCTGACCCGGCCTTTGCCCGTATCGTGCAGCACGGCTGCCAGATACAGCAGTCCCGGATTCTGGAGCTCTGAAAGAATCGCGCCAAATTTCAAGCGCCACTCCTCGACTTCCTTGCGAGCATCTTTCTTCGGGTCCGCCTTCAGTCCATGCAATGTGTCGATCAGCACGAACGTATGTTCGTCCACGGTATAGCGATGGTAGGCGTCGCGAATCACGAGTGCATCAATGCCATGGAACTCCGGCAGGATGAGCTCCAGCACACCCAGGGCGTGCATCGCCCGCAAGGCATGACCCGCGCGCTGGCCAGTCAGGATCGCAGATAACTGCCTCCATAATCCCGGGCCTTCTTCCAGGTTCGACGAGAGTCGGGGAATCGCATTGGCAATTCGCTCTTCGCTGCTCTGCGAGAGGCGGGCTCCGCTCTCCGCCATGGCTCGAAATGCCGCCAGGACAATCTCGGGTTCGTACGCCGCGTCGAGGCCGCTCGAAGCCGTCGCACTTAGCTCCAACACGCCGGCCTTGATTTGGAAACCCGCCTTTTCCGGCACACGAATGCGCCGGACGGCCGCCGCGGTTTCCACGTCGAGTCCCGCACTTTCGGCTTCTCGCAGCAGGCACTTTTCAATCACGCGCGCATGGCGGAAGTATGCTCGCATCCAGTACGCCGCATCGACACTTCCGCGTCCCGATCCCGGCAACCCGATTCTGGTTTTTGCCGCCGCATCTTGCGCCTGCCAGTCCAGCGTGTTGTCATCGCGCTCATGGCGGTAGTGTAGAAAGCACCGGACGGACGCCAGGAACGCCACAGCATCCTGAAACTCCTCGTTGCTGGGACTCGAAGCCGCCCCTCCGGCGACGCCCTGCAGATCTTTCGCGGTCCGAAGACTCACCAGCCACTGCCGGACATTCGCATCCCGCAGACCGCCGGGACAATCCTTGATATTGGGCTCCAGGTGAAACAGCGTGTCGCCGAACTTCGCGTGGCGCTCGCTGGTGAGCTTTGCCAACTCCACCCCGATTGCTTTGCCATCGCGAGAACGCAGCTTCGTGACACACTTTTCGCTCAGCCGGGCAAACACTTCCTGATCCCCGCCGATCCGCCGCAGATCCAGTAGCGCCAGCGCAAACTCGGGATTCGCCGCGTCCAGGCGCTCGCACTCGCCCGGTGGCCGGGTGACGAAGGAAACCTGCAGACCGCAATCCCACAACGACTGCGAAACGCTTCGGATCGGCTCCTTGGCCAGCTTCTCAGCGCCCTTCTCCACCGAAAACATCAGGTCCACATCGGAGTAAGGAAACAGCTGCCGACGCCCAAACCCGCCAATCGCGCAAACGGCAACGCCTTTCGTCAGCTTAGGATTGGCCGCAACCTGCTGCTCCCAGAACTGCATCACCAACCCGTCGACCAAAGCGGACCGTGCCGCCGCTGCCTGCAATCCATCCCCGGTGGATTCAAATTCGCTTCGAATCTCCGCCATCCGTTCTTCGTAGGCCCCGCGCGCCGGCCCACCTGGCACCGGACTCGTCCCGCTGCCGTCGTCACTCGCGTTGGTGGATAATCGGTCCGTCGCTGCACCCCTTACAGCGCGATCTCTCCGCGCTCGTCGTTGCGAATCCTTATGGCCTCGTCGATCTTTGAAACAAAAATCTTTCCGTCGCCGATGCGCCCTGTTCGGGCGACGCTAATGATCGCGTCGATGGCCTTGTCCTTCATCTCATCCGCCACAACCAGCTCCAACTTGACCTTGGGCAGTAGATCGACCGCATACTCGCGCCCTCGATAGAACTCCGTGTGCCCTTTCTGGCGGCCGTGTCCACGCGCCTCGAAGATGGTGATTCCGGAGATACCGGCCTCTACCAACGCATCCTTTACCGCATCCAGCTTGGACGGCTGGATAATTGCCTCAATCTTCTGCATCTCTGCCTCTCGTTCCTTCCTGCATCCCTCGCGTGCTTATCCGCCTTCCCAGTCATAGCCCTCTTCGCCATGCTGCGACAGGTCGAGTCCCGCGCGTTCGTCGTCTTCACTTACACGCAGGCCAATCAGCTTATCAACTACAAATAGAATTATCAGCGTGCCAACGATGGAAATCGTCCATGCGATGAATACTCCCATCAATTGATTAAAAACCTGTCTATGGTTCCCCTCGAAAAAGCCGGTCGCCTTGCCTGCGCCGAAGATCGGATTCACCACAGAACTGGCAAAGAAACCCGTGAGGATCGCGCCCAGCGTGCCTCCGGCTCCGTGGACACCAAACGCATCCAGCGAGTCATCGTAGCCAAAGACGTTCTTGACCGTGACGACCATAAAGAAGCAGAAGATGCCGGCCAGCAGGCCAATCCACAGAGCGCTCATCGGCGTCACAAAGCCGGAGGCGGGTGTGATCGCCACCAGCCCGGCCACCGCGCCCGAGATCGCGCCCAACGCGGAAGGCTTTCCATTGCGCAACCACTCCGCTGCTGACCACCCAATCGCTGCAGCGGCTGCTCCAAAATGGGTCGCCACAAACGCCGAGGTTGCCAGGCCGCTAGCCGCCAAGGCTGACCCCGCGTTGAATCCAAACCAGCCCACCCACAACAGGCAAGCGCCGATAAAGCTCAGCACTACCGAGTGCGGCATGAAGGCCTTCTGCGGGAATCCCAGCCGCTTGCCCAGATAGATCGCCGTCACGAGGGCGCTTACGCCCGAGGTAACATGCACTACTGTTCCCCCGGCAAAGTCGAGGCAAGGAAACCGCCCGGCGAGTCCCCCTGTTCCGACGGCCGCGGCGTTCAGCAAGCCGCCGACGCCCCAGACCATGTGCGCCATTGGCGAGTACACCAGGATCGCCCACAACACCATGAACACCAGCATCGCCGAAAACTTCATGCGTTCCGCAAAGGCTCCTGTGATCAGCGCCGGCGTGATGATGGCGAACATCAGCTGGTAGACCATGTAGGTCTGTGCTGGAATCGTCGGCGCGTACGCCGGATCAGCCGCGAGTCCCACACCGCGCAGGAAGACATTGTGCAGGCCGCCAATAAAGGCATTTCCCGTGCCGAACGCCAGCGAATACGTTACAAACGCCCAAAGGACCGTGATAACCGCCATCATCGCGAACGTCTGCATCATCGTTCCGAGGATATTTTTTTTACGCACCAGGCCGCCATAGAACAGTGCTAGTCCTGGCCCACTCATCATCAGCACAAGCGCCGCGCTGGTCAGCATCCACGCGTTATCCCCAGCGCTCTGCGCCTTGGCAATCGCCGTCGCGTTTTCTCCGGCCGTCTTTTCGAGCGCCGCGATTCTGTCGGCCTGGCTTGAGGCAGGCGCCTGCGCCAATGCCATTCCCGTTGCCATGCCGCAACAAAGCAACAGGCCCATCAGCCATCGAGCTGCCAGCGCCGGCGTTGCAGCAGCCAGGGGCCGCCGAGATCCTCGCGCGCCGACTGCCCCAAGGGAAAATCGCTTCACCCAACCCATATGTCCATCACCTTCGTCGGATATCAGAGCCAACCGGTGTGCAAATACCGGCAACCGCGCCGGCGGCACAGAAGTTCGTATCGATTTGCGAGCAGGCTGCCACTCGCGAACCCGCAGCTTTTGTTCAGTTCCCCCTACTTTACAACATCCGCTTCCGCCTGCAGATGCCTTCCCTCCAGCGTTGCGATACTCTTTTGAGATGCCTGAAGAACTGCTTCACACCCGCTGGTCTGACGTCCCCACCACACAGCTCAATCCCCTGCTGACGCGCCAGTTCGTCAATGGCTCGCAGTCCATGTTCGCCCGCCTCGAACTGAAAAAAGGCTGCATCGTTCCGCGGCATCATCATCCCAACGAACAGATCTCCTATATCACCCAGGGAGCCCTTCGCTTTCTGCTAGGGGACGAAGCAAACCCGGTTGAAAAGGTTGTTCGTGAGGGTGAAGTCCTTGTGATCCCCGGCAATCTGCCTCACTCCGCCGAAGCGTTGGAGGACACGGTTGACTTCGATATCTTCGCGCCGCCCCGCCAGGACTGGCTCACCAACAACGACGCCTACCTGCGATAAATCGAGTCCGTCGACCTGCGCGAAGCTTAGCGAATTCATGTATCGTTTTTCACGCATCATGAACTCGGCAACCTGAATCCGTGCACGTTGAGGATCCGCACTACTATCCGTGCACACAACTGGAGGACGCACCATGATCGACATCGTCAAACGCCAGCTTGCCCAGTCCATCTCCACCATGACGCGCGTTCTCCGCGACGAAACCATTCACGATGCCGTCATCGCCGCCGCTCGCCTTGTCGCCGACTCCATGAAGTCCGGACATAAGCTCCTTGTCTGCGGCAACGGAGGCTCCGCTGCGGACGCCCAGCACCTTGTCGCAGAGTTCGTGGCGCGGCTCACCATCGACCGCCCAGCCCTCCGCGCCATTGCGCTCACCACGGATACCAGCATCCTCACCGCGGTTGGCAACGACTACTACTTCGACCACATCTTCGAGCGCCAGGTCGAGGCACTCGGTCAGCCCGGAGACGTTCTACTGGCCATCTCAACCTCGGGTAATTCAAAGAATTGCATCAAGGCGCTCAAGTGCGCCCGCAACCTGGGAGTCCACACCATTTCCTACACCGGCAACCACGGTGGCGCCATGAAAGAATTATCCGACATCAACGTCATCATTCCCTCCGACACGACGATGAATATCCAGGAATCCCACCTCGCACTGGAGCACATCCTCTGCATGCTGGTTGAGCGCTTCGTCTTCGGCGAAAACTTCGGCGAAAAGCCTCAGCAGCTGGCGGAGTAGCAATGACCTACCGCGGCGCACAAAACCTGATCAAACGTGGCGATGAAGCTGGCCTGCGCGCTGCGCTCGACGCCGGCCTCGATCCCAACCTCGCCAACCAGAATGGCTGGACCCTGCTTATGCTTGCCGCGGTCGAGGGCGATCTCTCCGTCGGTCAGCTGCTCCTCGAAAAGGGCGCAGCGATCAACTCTCGTAACAACAAGGAAGAGAGTGCACTTACCCTTGCCACCAACCGTGGCTATACCCTTTTCGCCGAGCTCCTCGGGGGAACCAACGCGACCTGACTTCCGGCGTCCTTAGGTCAGGCGCGCTCTTCGATTACCTGTTCCTGCACCCCCGGGATGATGCCCATCTCCACGTAAATCGGCCGCATCACCTTTCGCACCGCCGGCAGCTCAAACGTGAACCACACCGACCCTAGCAGGCAGCACGCACCCGTAATCATCACCGTATGCGGTGCTCCAAGGTAGTGCGCAAGGCCGCCGGCGAGCAGACTCCCAAACGGCGCCATTCCCACGAATGCCATCGTGTAGTAGCTCATCACGCGACTGCGTTTGTCTTCCGGCACCAGCGTCTGGATGACCGTGTTGCTGGCCGCCAATCCCTGCATCATCCCGAATCCAACGGCCAGCATCAGCAGCATGCTGAGCCAGAGCACCTGGCTGAGGCCAAACAGAATCAGCGATAGTCCAAACATCGCAGCGGCAAGCTGGATCATCGTAGTGAGCCCGCGCACGCTCTTCCGAACTGCGAGCGAGACAGCGCTGGCCAGCGCGCCGACCCCCGAACACCCTGTCAAAAATCCCAACGTATGCGGGCCTCCATGAAGCACTTGCGCCGCAAACATTGGCAGCAGCACAGCATACGGCCATCCCATCAAGCTCAACAACGCAAACAGCAGCAGAATCGTGCGTATTGGCCGAAACGTACTCACATACTCCCAGCCTTCCTTCAACTGTTCGAGCATGCTTACCGCGGCGCGCTGGATACCCAACGGCCTCACATGCATCATGAGCAGCGACAGGATCACCGCTCCGTAGCTAAGGCCGTCGATGAGAAAGCAATATCCTTCACCGACCGCGGCAATCACAATGCCCGCCAGCGCCGGCCCAATCAGCCGTGCTCCATTCACGATCGACGAGTTGAGGGCAATGGCGTTTCCCAGATCATGTTTGCTCTCGACCATCTGCACCAGGAACGATTGCCTTCCCGGCATATCAAAGGCATTGATCAGCCCCTGTAGCGCGCTCAACGCAATGATCTCGTGAATCGTAATGAGCTTCGCCAACGTTAGCCACGCAAGGGCCAGCGACTGCAGGCCGGCCAACGCCTGCGTCCACACCAACAGTTTTCTGCGGTCCATCCGCTCAATGAGTACGCCAGCAAACGGCGCCATCAAGAAGGTGAGAATCTGTCCTGAAAATCCCACCACGCCGAGCAGCATCGCCGAATGCGACAGCCGCCAGACCAGCCAGCTCGTCGCAAGGCGCGTCATCCAGGTGCCAATCAGCGAAATGCTTTGGCCGGCAACAAACAGTTTGAAGTTTCGGTGTTTGAGTGCCCGCCAGGCATGCGAAAATCTACCTGCCCGCCCTGCTGTTGCTCCCTGAGTCGCCTCTGCCGCCATACTTGTCTCGATGCTATCGCGAGCGCAGCGAATCGGCGTAGCTGCCCGCGAAGCTCGTCGATCAAGGTTGCTAGAGCGTGCGTGTTAGTTTGTAGCGCACCGGCGATTTCGCAAGATCTTCCGTGCAATCCGAGTAGACCCGAATCGATCGACCGCCGAGGATCACCTTCTGTTCCACGGCCGCGTCACAGAACGGATTTTCGATATTCTCGGTATCCAACACCTGCCTCCAGGGATTTCCATCCGGCGGCTCCGGCAAAACATACTCAACGCCTTCGGCGGCTGCATTCACGAGGATCAAGAAGCTGTCATCCACTACCGGATGACCTTCGTCATCCATGACCTGCAACGTCTGTCCATTGAGCAAGAGCCCAATCGACCGGTTCCACTCCTCGCTCCACGCGTCGTCTGAGATCTCGTTGCCGTCGGTTCCGTACCATGCGATGTCCCGCACAACTGACCCGCGTATCTTGCGGTCCTGGAAAAACCTCCTGCGATGCAAGTTCGGGTGATCCCTCCGCAGCTTAATTAGTTTCGAGGTGAACTCCAACAGCCGCTTGCGTGGCTCATCTAGATTCCAGTCATACCAGGTCAGGTCGTCATCCTGGCAATAGCAGTTGTTGTTGCCCCGCTGCGACCGCGCGAACTCATCCCCACCCAGTAGCATCGGAACACCCTGGCTGAGCATCAGGGTCGCGAGAAAATTCCTGGTTTGACGCTCGCGTAGTTGGTTGATCCCCGGGTCGTCCGTCGGCCCTTCTGCGCCCATATTCCAGCTGTCGTTGTTATCGGTGCCATCGGTATTGTTATCGAGGTTTGCCTCGTTGTGTTTTTCGTTAAAGCTAACCAGGTCGCAGAGAGTGAACCCGTCATGTGCTGTAACGAAGTTGATGGACGCGGAAGGCTTGCGACCATCGCTCTTGTACAAATCGCTGGAGCCGGTCAACCGGTACGCAAAGTCCGAGAGCTGTCCGCTGTCGCCCTTCCAGAACCGCCTCACCGTGTCACGGTACTTGCCGTTCCACTCCGCCCACAGCACCGGGAAATTCCCGACCTGATAGCCACCCTCTCCAATGTCCCAGGGCTCGGCGATCAGCTTCACGTCCGCGAGCGTTGGATCCTGGTGAATCGTATCGAAGAATGCTCCCAGCTTGTTGACATCATGCAGCTCGCGCGCCAGCGTTGAAGCAAGATCAAACCGGAAGCCATCGACGTGCATCTCGGACACCCAATATCGCAGGCTGTCCATGATCAGCTTCAGCGTCTGCGGGTGATACACGTTCAGCGTGTTTCCGGTGCCAGTATAGTCGACGTAATACCGCCCATCATCAGCCACCGTGCGATAGTACGTCGTATTGTCTACCCCCTTGAGCGAAAGCATCGGCCCTTTCTCGTTGCCTTCGCAGGTGTGGTTATAAACCACATCCAGGATGACCTCGAGCCCCTCGGCGTGCAGGCGCTTCACCATCTGCTTAAACTCATTCACCTGCTCGCCGTCATCACCGCTTGAGCTGTACCGCGACATCGGAGCGAAGTATCCGAGGGTGTTGTATCCCCAGTAATCGCGCAGCCCCTTATCCAGAAGGTGGCCCTCGTCGATGAAGTGGTGCACCGGCATCAATTCCACCGCCGTGATTCCCAACTTCTTCAAATAGTCGATGCTTGCGTCATGCGCCAACCCAGCGTACGTTCCGCGCAGCTTTTCGGGGATCGCCGGATTCTTCATGGAGAATCCCCGAACATGCATTTCATAGATAATCGAGTCCGAGATCGGCGTCTCCGGCGGGCAATCCTCGCCCCAATCAAAGTGCCAGTCCACCACAACGCTCTTCGGCACAAAGTCAGCGTCATCGATGGTGCAGATCTTCAAGTCATCGCCGGAAGCAACGTCGTAGGGCATGATGGGTCCCTTATGATCCACCTCGCCCGAGATGGCCTTCGCGTACGGATCGACCAATAGCTTGTTCTTGTTGAAGCGGAGTCCCTTCTCGGGCTCCCACGGGCCGTCCACGCGATATCCGTAGCGTTGCCCGCGCTGGATCCCACGCAATAATCCATGCCAGACAAACGCCGTGACTTCCTTTAGTTCGACGCAGTCAATCTGCTTGCCCGCGTCGTCAAACAGGCATACATGCACAGCAGAGGCATTCTCGGAATACAGCGCAAAGTTCGTACCAAGGGCAGTCGGCGTAGCGCCGAGAGGATAGGGCTTTCCAGGAAGTAACGTACGTGGCATAGATCTCGTTTCAAAAGTGGCAGGCTAGCGGCCTTCAAGGCTGCAGTTCTAGTAGATGCAGAATCGCCTCGCGAACGCTGCTTGCCCCAGCGCTCTTGTTCCGCGCCAAGAACAACATACTCATCTTCTTACTCCACCACCAACGTAACCTGCGTCGCGTGACTCACGACAGTCCCAGCCAGGTTGGTCGAGGTTCCTGTAACCGCGAGTACGTACGTCTTTCCGCCCTCCAGTGTCGTGGATATGCTACGTGCACCGCACCCCATCATGGGAAGCAATCCCAGCATCAAACCACCTATTGCCAACCACTGACGCCGCATCCGCCCGCGCCTTCTCCCTATCAATAACGGAAACAACAATCCGGTCAACACACCACCCGATAGTCGGCTCGACCAGCGGGTCAAAAGAGTCGCACTAGTTTGCACACTCATCGTCACGTTCACCGATGAAGCGCCCGGAACGACTTGTGGCGGCGAGAAGGACACCGTCGCCCCCGCCGGCAATCCGCTGGCACTCAAGTCCACGACCCCTGTAAAGGCTCCCGATTGCGACCCTACGGTCATCGTAAAATTTGCGACATCGCCCGCCGCGACTGTCTGCGTCGCGGAACCCGACGTCACCATCGAAAAATCCGGGATTGCCGAGACAGTCGCCAGTTGCGGTTGGGATACGCTCGCCAGGAAGTTCCCGTCACCGCCATAGCTCGCCACCAGCGAATGAGAGCCTGTCCCAGGCGAAAGGTACGTGCCATTCGCCGCGCCGTTCACCAGCGGTGCGGTGGTGACCACCGTTCCGTTATCCAGGAACGTGACCGTGCCCGTTGGCATCCCCTGCGTCGTAGAGACGACGTTTGCCGTTAACAACAGCGGCAGGCCTGCGTAAGAACCTTGTGTCAGAGGCTGCTCCGCCGTCGCACTCGGTGCCGGAACAATTTGCAGCACTCCTGAGGTCGGACTCATCACCAAGGTATAGTTCGCACTTGCGGGCCCGCTCAACTTCGCAACGATCGGATAGCTTCCCACCGGCGACAGCAATCCCGCCGTCGTCGTAAACGTCACCACAACGCCCCCCGCAATCCGTGGCAACGTGCCCGTCAAAGTTCCTGTGAGCAACGGAATCGCCTGCCCATACTCCGCGGTGGCGGGAGAAGCCGTTGCGGTAAGCACCGTAGGATCGCCATTCACAAGCACCTCAGCGCTCGTTGCCGCAGGATTCACGCCATCTCCAAGGTAGGCAGCATACAGCGATTGCGTGCCCGCGGACAGCGGCTGTGGAGCGAAGGTTGCCGATCCATCCGCGAGCGTGGTCTGCGTCAGTAACGAACCTGCATCCAGCAACTCCACTGTGCCTTGCGTCGTTCCCTCTGACCCTGCAACCGTCACCTGTGCATTCGCCTGGCCGTCGCTCGAGCTCGCGCTCAGCGTCACCACCGTGGTTCGAGCAGGGTCTAGACCTGCAGGCGCGTAGACATTCCCGTTGGCCACGCTCTCACGTACCATCTGATTCAGAGCGTCTGCGTAAACCGGCGCGCCAAAGCTCGACAGCGCAACCCCGCGCGGAGAGTTCATCGCCACGGTTCCCACCGTCACACCATCAGCCGCAGTACCCTGCACCCCGCTGCCAACAATCGTCGTGATTGTGCCGCTGGAAGTCACCATCCGGAGCCGCTGATTATTCGAATCCGCAAAGATCACAGCGCCCGTCGACGTCACGAATACTCCGCGCGGTAAGTCCAACTCCGCCGCCGTCGCCGGGCCGCCATCGCCTGCGTAACCAGCTGCACCATTCCCGGCCAATGTGCTGATGACACCGTCAGTCGCAACTACTCGGATGCGCTGATTGTGCGAATCCGCCACAAAGATTTGTCCATCGCTCCCCACCGCGAGCCCCATCGGCGTGTCCAGCTCCGCACTTGTTGCCGCTCCGTCATCGCCAGCAAATCCCTGCACCCCATTCCCCACCACGGTTTGAATCACGCCCGCGCTGATTCGCCGGACGCGCTGGTTCCCCGCATCGCAGACCAGCAGCGATCCGTTCGCATCGATGGCCAGCGCATTAGGCCGGCGAAACGCCGCGCCGGTTGCCGCTCCGCCATCACCGCTGAAGCCCACGCTTCCGTTTCCGGCAAACGTCGTGATCACCCCCCCTCTCACCACGCGAATGAGTTCATTGCCCGTGTCCGCAATGTACAGCGTCCCGTCTGGCCCCACCGCCAATCCTTGGGGTGCGTTCAACTCTGCGCTCGTTGCCGGCCCGCCATCCCCCCCAAATCCTTGCATCCCATTGCCCGCAACGATGCTCAGCACGCCGGCCAACGACGACTCGTAGACGACGTTCCGATTGGTATCCGCGAAATAAAGATTTCCTGCGGCATCAAAGGCCACACTGCTCGGCAGCAACGGCATCGCTACCGACTGAGTCGTTCCCTGCGCATCCGCTCGTCCCGTCGCCGCGACGAGCAGCATTCCTATCAGCGCCACGGCGATGGCCACCACTACCGCCGCACCCGACACCGCAAGAAACGTTGTCAGCAACTCTTTGGCAGGAGCCTCACCCGCGGTCTTCGACCTAGACGGACTGCGCAAGAATCCTCCTCAGCGATGCGCCATAGGTCTTTCGCGCAAATAACGGATTCGGCCTCATCCTACCCCAGCCGTCCGCCCTCATTCTGTGTCTCCGGGCACAGCGCCGCCACAAGCGATAAGCTCAGATCATGCGCTTCGTTCCAAAGTTTCTACTCTCAGCCATGAGCCCCGACCATTTTCCCGACGCGTCCCGCACCTTCGACGCCCCCGAAGTCGCCTTCCTCGGCCGCTCCAACGTCGGCAAATCGTCGCTCATCAATACCCTGCTCGGCTCCAAGGAAGCGAAGGTCTCCTCGACCCCGGGGCGCACCCGAGCCATCAACTTCTTCGCGCTGCACGATGGCACCGAGGCCAAGTTCAACGTCCGGCCGTCGCTGATCTTCGCCGACCTGCCCGGCTACGGCTATGCCAAGATCTCCAAGTCCATCTCCGCCGAGTGGCCCAAGTTCATCGAGCCTTACCTTGCCGAGCGCGAGCAACTCGCTCTCTGCATCTGCCTGGTCGACACCAACATTCCGCCGCAAGAGAGCGACACCTTGCTCATCCACGCGCTGCAGGGCATGCAGCGCCCTTATCTCGTCGTTGGCACCAAATCCGACCGCCTCGGCGGCAATCAGCTTACCAAGTCAGTGGCTGCCCTCAAAAAGGCGCATGGCGTTGACCGCGTTCTGCCCGTCTCATCGAAGTCGGTCGGAGGGGTGAAGGGTCTCTGGCCCGAAATTCTCAACGTCATTCAGGATTAGCAATTCAACGACCAGGCACGCAAGGGCGAATTTCTTAGGTCGCGGGCAAACTTTCTATCGCGGCCTGCTCAAGCCGTGTCAGCCACAGCACTCGCGACCCACCAGCGACGATCCGCTGATAATGCCCGATACGCTGCACCCAGGACCTCCGCTTCCCATCTTCCTCGGGCAACAGCGAGAGAAGTCGAGCATCCAGCTCACGCATCTCCGCTGTCGTGGCGCGTTGCAGAGCCAACTCGTGCCATCCTCGCTCTGCCAGCCACGCCTCAAGGTGTTGGCTCGGAACGACCCTCGTATCTTGATGCGCGAGCCGCAAATGTTCCGCGCCAAGGTGTTGCTCATGCTGGGCCTGCTCTCCCACCAACACCTGCAAATCCGGCAGCACGCCTCGCTCGCGCATCTCCGCGATTGAAGGTTGCACCTCGCCTTCGAGCACCACGCTCAGCGGCCGGTGCTTGCGAATCTCATTCTTCACAACCCGCAGCGCCTCATCCAGCGTATTCACGACGAAGTCCACGCCGCCTTGCCGAAATACCGACCGCACGGCGGCCGCATCCGGATCCAGCAGCAAGGAAGTCCCACCGGCAATGCTCACCGCTGCGGGCAACCCCGTCGCGCTTGCGCCGGGCCCGCACGCGAACACCAGTTGCCCTGCCAGGCTCTCGCGGCGAGCCACCAGCTCTCCGTAGAGCTGTAGCGTCTGCCGTTGAAGATCAACTCCGTTCAGGACCACTCGCCTCCCCCCACAGACATAGAAGCCCCGCAACCAACTCCGTTGCAGGGCTTCCCAGCTAACCCAATCGACTACTCGCCGTAGTACTCCAGCCCAAGATGCGTGATCAGATCCTCACCCATGATGTGCCGCAGCGTGTTCTTCAGCTTCATCTGCTGGATGAACAGATCGTGCTCCGGATACACACCCGGCGCGCTGTCTGGATCCTTGAAGTAGAAGCTCAGCCACTCCTGAATACCAAGCCCGCGAAGCGCCGGAGTGCGCGCCGCGAGATCCATAAACAGGCAGAGATCAAGCGCCAGCGGAGCCGCAAGGATGGAGTCGCGGCAAAGGAAATCGACCTTGATCTGCATTGGATAGCCGAGCCAGCCAAAGATGTCGATGTTGTCCCATCCCTCTTTGTTGTCGCCGCGCGGAGGATAGTACTCAATCCGGATCTTGTGGAACGTGTCTCCATAGAGATCAGGGTTCTTGTCGGGCTGGAAGATGTGCTCCAACACGCCGAGCTTCGACACTTCCTTGGTCTTGAAGTTGTCCGGATCGTCCAGCACTTCCCCGTCCCGGTTACCCAGGATGTTGGTGGAGAACCATCCGCTGACGCCAAGTTGGCGTGCCTTGAAACCCGGCGCCAGCACCGTCTTGATGAATGTCTGCCCGGTCTTGAAATCCTTGCCGCAGATGGGCGTGTTCATCTTCTTCGATAACTCCTGCAGCGCAGGAATGTCGACCGTGAGATTCGGCGCACCGTTGGCAAACGGAATGCCTTCCTTCAACGCAGCCCACGCGTAGAGCATGGACGGCGAGATGTTGGGATCGTCGTCGACCAAGCCCTTTTCAAAGGCTTCAAGCGTCTGGTGGACTGCCGACGGCTCAATGTAGATCTCCGTCGATCCACACCAGATCATCACCTGGCGATCGGTTTTGGTCTTGAACTCAGCGATGTCGTTCCGAATCTGGCTGGCGAGGTCGCACTTGTTCTTGCCAACCTTCTGGTGCTTCGGCGTCAGGCGCTTGACCCAACGTTGGTCGAAGGCCGCAGGCATCGGCTCGATGCTCTGGAGGAAGTCCTTCATGCTCTCGATCTGATCGCGGTCGAGCACGCCGGCTGTCTTCGCCGCGTCATACAAATTGCCGCCGAAGATATCCCAGCCCGTAAACACCAGGTCTTCGAGCTGCGCAATCGGCGCCCAATCCTTGATCAGCGGTGTGTTATTGTCGGTCCGCTTGCCCAGTCGGATGGTTCCCATCTGCGACATCGATCCAAACGGCTTGGCAAATCCTCTGCGAACCGCCTCTACTCCGGCGATGAGCGTGGTAGCAACCGCACCCATTCCGGGAATCATAATTCCAAGTTTTCCTGTTGCTGGCTTGATGCTCGCTGCATCCGGAGACGCGGCGTTGGGTGTAGACATTGCGATACGTGCCCTTCCTATACTGCAAATTTCGAAATTTCCGTAGTGATTTGCGGACACACCAGTATCGCTCTTCATCAAACCGCGTTGCAAATACCCTGCGAAACTCTGTGAATCTGCTCTAATCATCTCACTTGGAGGAGAACGATTCGGTGCGTCCGCATCTGGCCAGCCTGGTTGACGATTTCCGCCGCAACGGCAGGCAGATCGCCATCGTGCGCTACCGCGGCGTCCGCCGCCATGCGACTAACTACGCTGACCTTGCGACTCTCGCCGGTCGCTTCTCCGCTGAACTCGCTCGCCGCAATATCCTTCCGGGCGACCGCGTCGTCCTATGGGGCGAGAACTCCGCTGACTGGGTTGCCGCGTTCTTCGGGTGCCTGTTGCGCGGCGTCCTGGCGGTTCCGCTCGACGCCACAGGCTCGCCCGACTTCGCCGCCCGTGTTATCGCGGACGTCTCCCCGCGGCTCATCTTGACCGAAGCGTCGCGAGTCTCCACGCTGCCGCCCGGCGCTCCACAGCTCGTCCTCGACGACCTCGGCAGCTCGTTGCCGGCAGAGCCGCTCTTCACCGTCGATCCGGCGGTCACGCTCGACGCGCCCTTCCAGATCATCTTCACCTCGGGCACCACGGCAGCGCCCAAGGGCATCGTCCACACCAACCGCAACGTGCTCGCGAGCCTCGACCCGATCGAGCGCGAGATGCAGAAATACCTGCGCTACGAGCGCATCTTCCACCCGCTGCGCTTTCTGCACAGCCTTCCGCTCAGCCACGTCTTCGGCCAGTTCATGGGGCTCTGGACGCCTGCGCTTCTCGCCGCCGAAGTCCACTTTGATACCCAACTCGAGCCCGCTCGCCTGACCGATCGTCTGCGCCTCGAGCGCATCTCTGTTCTGGTCGCGGTACCGCGCACTCTGGAACTTCTGCGCTCGCATATGCAGCTCCAGTTCCCGGAACTCAGCGCGCAACTCGCGGCCTCCGAAGGCTGGCCGATCTACAAGCGCTTCGTACGTTTCCGACGCATTCACCGCCTTACTGGCTGGAAGTTCTGGGCGCTCATCTCTGGCGGCGCGACGCTGCCGCCAGACCTCGAGCTCTTCTGGGGACGTCTCGGCTACGCCGTCATCCAGGGCTATGGCATGACTGAGACTGCCGCGCTTGTGACTTTGAACCATCCCTTCCACGTCGGCCGCGGAACGCTGGGCAAACCGCTGCCCGGTCGCGAGGTTCGCATCAGCCCCGAGGGCGAGATCATGGTGCGCGGCGACGTGGTCTCGGGCGCGACGTGGGCCAATGGCGCGATTCAGCCGCGTGCCAGTGAGTGGCTCGCTACCGGCGATCTCGCTGTCCAGGAAGACTCTGGCGAGCTGCGCTTCTCGGGCCGCCGCGGCGACGTTATCGTTACGGCCGCGGGTCTCAACATCTACCCTGCTGACCTGGAAGCCGCGCTGCTCAAGCAGCCTAGCGTTCGCGCGGCTGCCGTCGTCGGCATTGAGGGCGTCAACGGGCCTGAACCAGTCGCGGTGCTTCTCGCCGACGCTGACGACAAGCAGCTTCGACAGATCCTTGAGCGGGCTAACAGCTCTCTCGCCGACTTCCAGCAGATTCGCCGCGTGCTGCGCTGGCCTGAACCGAGCTTCCCGTACACTTCCACGGGCAAGCTCCTGCGCCGCGTCGTTGCAGCGTGGGCAGCCACCCAGCTCGCGGCAACGGCTTCGGATCCTTCGGCTGGCCGCGGCGATGTTCTCCTGGAGATGATTGCCACGGTCACCGGAGAATCTCCCGCAGATGCTGGCGATGCCGCGCGACTCTCCGAAGATCTACATCTCGACAGCCTCGGCCGTGTGCAACTGCAATCACTTCTCGAGCAGCGCTTCGGCCTCGAGCTCGGAGACGAGCAAATCGCACAGGCCGCAACGCTCGGCGACTTGCGCGCGCTCACGGGCTCGTCCGCAGTTCCTTCGTCGCAGAGCGCGGTCGAATCAACCTTGCCCGTTGACAGCCCGCAACAGACCCTTGGGCCAGCTGTTGTCGCTGCGCAACCTATTAGCCAGACTGCTGCGCGAACATCAGCTCCAACTGCGCCTGCGCATCGCTATCCGCGTTGGCCGTGGAGTTCGGCCATCAACGCGCTGCGCGTGGCGTTTCAGGAGCTCGTGATTCGCCCCCTGGTCTGGCTGCTAGTCGCGCCGCGGGTCGACCTCCCCAAGTCCTCTGCTCCAGCTTCGCAGCCGCCGCTGCTCATTATCGGAAACCACATCACCGCGTACGATGCGGCGCTGATTCTCTACGGACTGCCAGCGCACCTCCGCCATCGTGTCGCAGTCGCGATGTCGGGAGAGATATTGATGGACTATCGCCGTCGCCGCGGCAGTCCGAACGCCCTACTCAACCCGCTTCTGCCCATCGCCTATTGGCTGATCACTGCGCTCTTCAACGTCTTCCCACTGCCACGGCTGGGAGGTTTCCGGCGCAGCTTCGAGCATGCGGGCCGCGCGCTCGATCGCGGCTATTCGGTGATGATTTTTCCCGAAGGACACCGCTCGGGCGACGGTTCGCTGCAGCCGTTCCGGTCCGGCGTTGGCCTGCTCGCGCAGCAAGCCGAAGCTGACGTTCTCCCGGTAGCGCTCGTGGGCCTGGACCAGATCATCAAGACCCGCAAGCGGTGGTTCCACGCGGCTCGCATTACCGTGCGCGTCGGTGAACCGATTCCTTACGACCCACATAGCTCGCCCGATCAGACGACCGTGAGGCTGCATGCGGCGATGGCCAAACTGCTGGCTTAGTCGGTGGCGAGCTTGGCGCGGTTCTTCCAGTGCGTCCAGATGAAGTACGCTGCGCCGATCACCAGGATCAGCTCAACGCCATGATGGAAGCGGTCGAAGAACTGTTTGAAGCGCGGATCGCTGTTCCAGCTCGCGCCCAGCCGCATGCCGATGTATGCCAGCACATAGCACCAAGGGAACGAGCCGATGAAGGTGTAGATGTGGAAGCGCACCTGGTTCATCCGCGCAATGCCTGCCGGGAACGCGATGAACGTCCGAACGATCGGCAGCATGCGTCCCACAAGCACCGTGATCGACCCATAGCGGTTGAAGAACTTGTCGGCCATATCGAGGTCGCGCTTGCTCAGCAGCAGGTAGCGGCCATAGCGCTCGACCATTGGCCGACCGCCCTTGGCGCCAACCCAGTAGGCCGGGATGGAGCCGAGGTTCGATGCCAGGGAGGCGACCGTCGCGAGCAGGATCAACTGCAGCTGCGTGTGCGCCAGAGCGTATCCCGCGAGCGGCATGATGACCTCGGACGGGATGGGAATACAGGCCGATTGGATGGCCATGAGCAACGCGACCATGGCGTATCCGCCGCTCGCGATAAGGGCTACAAGAAGTGTTACTAGCTTTGCAGACATGAAGCTCCAGTATACTGGCTCGTGGTTACAGCGTTTGTTAGCCCCGCTGCGGCCTTTGTTAGCATAGAGGCATGTCTGAAGCCACAACCACATCCACGACCGCCGCACCCGCCGCCGCAGCTCCTGCGCGCACTCAAACCAACCCTTCCGGAGCGCCTGCCGCTCACGGCGCGACTCCCGTCAAGCGACAGGTTGTTTGCTTCAGCTTCTACAAGGTGATGCCTGAGTGGCGCCGCTTGCCGGCTGAGGAGAAGGCCGCGCATAAGCAGGCCTTTGCCGAGGTGTTGACCAAGTGGAACAAGCCGGGCGAGTTCCTGTCGCTGACGTATTCCACCATCGGCACGCGTGGCGATGTCGACATGTGCGTCTGGTCGATTGGTTACGCCGTGGACGAGCTGAACAAGATGCGTTCGGAGCTGATGGCTACGCCGCTCGGCGGGTATCTGAGCACGCCGCACAGCTTCCTGGCGATGACCAAGCGCTCGCAGTACACCATCGACCGCGAGGACGAGAGCGAGGGCGAAGGTCGCGGCGCGATTCGTCCGGGCGGGCAGAAGTACATCTTCATCTATCCGTTCTGGAAGACGCGTCCGTGGTATTTACTGTCGGCTGCTGAGCGCAAGCGGCTGATGGACGAGCATATCCGCATTGGGTTGCTGTATCCGCGGGTGAAGCTCAATACGACTTACTCGTTTGGCCTCGATGACCAGGAGTTTGTGGTGGCGTTCGAGACCAACTTCCCTGAGGACTTCCTCGACCTGGTGCAGCAGCTGCGCGAGACCGAGATCAGCATGTACACGCTCAAGGACTTCCCTATCTTCAGCTGCGTGCGGTTGAAGGCTGCTGAGATGCTGGATCGTTTGGGGTAATTGATGGCGACGAAGGCGGCCAAGAAGACTGCGACGAAGAAGAGCGCGCTGAAACTGCCTTCGAGCCTGCCCGCGGCGAAGCGCAAGGCTGCGGTGAAGGGCGTTGGTGCGGCGAAGGCGCGAGCCATTGCGGCTAAGGAGCCGGTTGCGGCGAAGACGAAGCGCGGGAAGACGGCTAAGCCGCTGGCTCCGGAACGTATCAAGGCGATCCTGGATGCGCTGCAGAAGACCTATCCGAATGTGGTTTGCGCGCTGACGCATCACAATGCGTTTGAGCTGACGATTGCTACGATCCTGTCGGCTCAGACTACCGATGTTGGGGTAAACAAGGTTACGCCGGAGCTATTCCGGATGTATCCGACGCCGAAGAAGCTGGCTGAGGCGCCTTTGCCGGAGCTGGAGCGGATTATCAAGTCGACTGGCTTCTTTCGGTCGAAGGCGAAGAGCATCCATGGAGCGGCGAAGGTGCTGGTGGAGAAGTTCGGCGGCAAGGTTCCGGAGACGATTGAGGAGCTGACCGAGCTTCCGGGCGTGGCGCGGAAGACCGCAAATGTGGTCTTGGGAAGCTGGTTTGGGATCCCTTCGGGGATTGTTGTGGACACGCATGTTGGCCGGCTGTCGCGACGGTTGGAGCTCACGAAGCAGGACGATCCGGTGAAGGTTGAGCAGGACCTGGAGAAGGTGATTCCGCAGGATCACTGGATCCAGTTTTCGCACGAACTGATCCATCACGGTCGGCAAGTTTGCATTGCGCGGAAGCCAAAATGTGTGGATTGCTCTCTGGAAAAGGAGTGCAACTCTGTGGATAAGACCTGGAGCTCGCACTGAGCGGGGGTACCCCCCTCCCCCCTTGGGAGTGTTTTTTGCTTGCAAGTCGCTCATTGTGCTTGGCTTAGATAGCAAAGTATCCCAAAGCCGGGAGCGATTTTGGCCCGTAACCATCTCATTCCCTGATGGTTAGATAGCAAAGTATCCCCCGCTTTTTTGGCGCGGATTGGCCGATGGTTACAGTTCGGGCTGTGGATTTCTTGCGGGACTGTGGGAGTTGTGGATCGTCCGGGGTGGGCCGAGTTTGCTGGGGCGGCCGGTTGTGTGGGGGTCTATTTCCATTATAGGCTTCGCGGCAGGGTAACTATGCCAAGTTTCGGGAAGTTTCTTCTGGTTTGGAATGAGTTGTTTAGGGGAAATTTGGCAAGCCGAGGGACTTGACAACTTCGGCGACCAACGAGGGGAGGTTGGGCTCGGCTGCCTCGGCGTGGGGTGGGAGGTTGAGGTCGCGGAGGGTTTGGGAGGTGATGGGGCCTATGGAGATTCGTTGAATCTCCTGTGGAAGACTTAGGCCCGCAGTTTCAAGTAATGCTAGAAGGTTTGTGGCTGTTGAGCTGCTGGTAAACGTGATAGCTGCTGGCCAGGTTTCGCGTGTGGAGAAAAGCTGGCGGAGGGCGGCGATGGAGTCGGGGGGAATGACGTTGCGGTAGACGGGGACGATGGTGACTTCGGCGCCGGCGGCGCGGAGGGTGTCGGGGAGGTACTCGCGCGCGATTTCGGCGCGGAGGAGGAGGAAGCGGGTGGGGGTTCCATCGGGCTGGAGGGCGTGGGGGAGGAGGGCTTCGGCGAGGGATTCGGCTACGGCTTGCGGGGGCAGGAGGTTGGGGTGGAGGCCGGCGGCTTCGAGGGCTCGGGCGGTGGCCGAGCCGATGGCGGCGATGCGGAGGTTCGACGGAAGGCATACCCCGGGGGCTAAAGCCCCTTCCTCCCTTGGGCTTTGCCCAAGGCTAAAGCCTTGGGGTACCTGATCCTTGCCGGCCACGGATGCGTGATTGTCGCCGGGGCGGGCCTGATTCTCGCCGATCCGGGCAGTTCGTTTTACGAAGGCTTCTACGGCGTTGGCGCTGGTGAAGAGGAGCCAGTTGAAGTGGTCGAGGTGGGCTAGGGCGTGGTCGAGGGGGGCGAAGGTGGTGGGGTCGGCTAGCTCGATGGTGGGGATGAGGATGGGGTCGGCACCGAGGGCGCGAAGCTGGTCGGCTAGCGCGGAGGCCTGGTGGGGGGAGCGGGTGATGAGGATGCGCGGCACGTCGTCTCCTGATTAGACGATACCCTTGCGCGCCGGAATCCGTCAGGCTCACCGGACGCGGGGTTGTTGAGGGCTAGTTGACCAAGCGAACCCGGGGGCTAAAGCCCGCTGATTCAAGGCTGTATTTGGCACGGCTGAAGCCGTGCCCCTTCGACGAGCTGTGATGGTGTACACAGGGTAGTTTGATGGTCCCCGCGGGCTAGTTTTCTGATGGCATTTCTACGTGGTCGACTACAAGGGTTTGGACAGGGCCTTTGGAGGGTACGAGCTTGAGGCCGAGTTGTTCTTCGAGGGCGGTGAAGATGGAGGGGCCGGACGGCGCGTCGGGTTCGCCGTTGTCGGGGTTGGCCTGGCCTTGGCTATCGGGTGTCCATTTGAGCTCGATGTTGTAAGTGCCCGTTAGCCCGGTTTTATCGATGATGGTGCGACCGACCGTATTAGTGAGGCTGTAGGTTAGCGTGGACATCGGTGTATTCCCGGCGGCCAGCTCTCCGCTGTTCATCATCATGCCGCCGTTGATGAGATTCCTTTTGGTGAGAGCAGCGGCCAGCTCCTTATTCGATTCGTTATTTTCCGTGAACTTCGGTCCACCTTTGGCGATGACGAGGTCGTAGACGGGGAGGGTTCTGGTTTCGAGATGGGCCTGAAAGTGGAAGCGATCTTTGAGGATGGCGCGGAGCATTCCTCGGCGTTGATCGACCGTGAGGCGCTCGATTTGTTTCATGTCGGGGTCGACCATCTTTGCGTCAACATCGAAATGGTCGGAACGCGCCCACCCTGGCAGACCGAAGATGAGGCTTTCCGAGGTGAGGTTATAGGAGCTGAAGACAAGATTCTCCACCGTGATGTTTTTGGCCTTGAAGGAAGCATTCACGCCGGTGAGGCTCATGCCAGGGGTACCGGACTTGTCGGGCTTGACGGAGACGACGTCATACGCAGGCGCGGCCGCTTGCGACACGGGCACGGGAGCCTGCCCGCAGCCCGGCGTAGCCAGGACGGCCACAAGTGCAATGGCAGGCAGGGAGTGGTTCCGGTAGATGCTGCCTCGGTTCATGTTGCTGAAAGATGGCATCCACTACTCCATGGCTAATGGATTGTTTCCGATCCGAAAACTCTTCCCTTTCGGTTTGATGATCGAGCTCTGACGACGGCAGCATTCCTGTTTCAATGCGCTTCGGTCTTCTCCGGATAGGTGACTTGGAGGGTGAGGATTTCGTAGGGTTTGATGGGGACGGTTACGGTGTCGTCGGTTAGGGGTAGGTGGTCGGCGTTGGGGAGGGGGTCTTCCATCAGGTTGGTTTCGATGGCGTACTGGGCGCCGGTGGGGACGTGGAGTTTTACTTCGGTTGGCTTCCCTGCCCACTCGTACATGCGGAAGATGAGGGCGTTGGCGTCTTCGGCTTTCTTGACGGCGCTGAGGGTTACGTTGGGCGCGTCGAGGGAGACGAAGGAGTGGGTGGCGGGGAGCTCGCCGGTGTGGGAGAAGACCTGCTCGGCTAGCAGCGGGGTGTTGAGCTCGTAACCGCGGCGGACGGTGAGGGCGTCTTTCCAGGAGCCGGTGTGCGGGTAGAGCTCGTAGGTGAAGTGCTGGGTGCCGCGGTCGGCGTCGGGGTCAGGCCAGATGGGCGAGCGGAGCAGCGTGAGGCGGAGGAGATTGCCGACCGCGTCGTAGCCGTACTTGCTGTCGTTGAGGATGGAGAAGCCCTGTTGGGCGTCGCCGAGATCAGCCCAGCGGAGTGCGGGGACTTCGAACTGGGCTTTCTCCCAGGAGTTGGTGCGGAGGGTGGTGCGCTCGATGTTGCCGTAGGGGATCTCGTAGGTGGCCTTGCTGCTGGTCGCGGCTAGCGGGAAGGCGGCCTTGAGGAGGACGTGGGTCTCGTGCCACTCGACCGTGGTGGAGACGCGGACTACGTCGCTGTTGGCGTCGAGGGAGATGTCCTGGATGAAGTGCGACTTGCTCCAGGTGCGGGTGATGCGGATGGTTTTGCGGAGGGGGCCGTTGTCGGTGATGGCAATGGAGTCGACGTGATCGATCGGGGTCATGGGGCGGTCGAGCGTGCCGGGATCGATGTTCCAGGCGTCGTAGTCTTTGGGCGTGTCGACGAAGGTTTGGAGCTGGTTGCCGCAGGCGTGCGGGGCGAGGTACTGGGCGTTGGTTGGGAGAGTGGTGAGGCTGGTGATGCAGCCGTTCTCCTTGTCGATCACGAGATGAATGCGGGCGTTCGCGAGGGTGAAGGTGGAGGCGTCGGAGTCGAGGGTCAAGTCAGTGCTTGGCTTCGCCGATTGCCTCGTGGTGTCGGCGTGGAGGACGGTGTAGCCGAGGGCGGGGATGTTGGGGACGTCGGCGAGGAGTTCGAAGTCGTTGGTGCCGGCGACGTGGTTGGTGATTTGGGTGGGGACGATGTCGCCCTTGGCGTCAGTGAGGGTGAGGGCGTTGGAGGCTTCGGGGAGCTCGACGTTGAGGGTGACGGGTTCGCTGCGCGGCCAGGCCATGGTGTTGTAGACGATGACGGGGACGCCGTTTTTTGCGGAGGTATCGACGCGGTCGTTGAGGGTTTTGAAGGCGGCTTCGTCGATGTTGTGGTCGTCGTCGAAGACCTGGTGGAAGTCTTTCTGAGCGTCGCGGTAGATGACGGCGATGCCGGAGCCGGCGGCGAGATCATGGAACTCGTTGAAGGTGATTTTTTCCCAGTTGGTGTTGAGCTGCTGGTCGGGATAGGTGTCGCCGTCAAGCCATGCGAGAGAGGCTAGCTTCTCGGCGTTGAGGGTTGCGGTTTCGGTGGTGCGGATGCCGCGCTTGTGAGCAGCCTGCGTGGTGTAGACGCCGCGGTGGTACTCGAAGTAGAGCTCATCCTTCCAGGTGGGGATGCCGACTTCGCCGTTGGGCCCGGCGGGCGGAGGCGTGTAGCCCTTGGCGATGGAGTCGTAGTCCCAGGTGGGCGAGTTGGGGTTGAGGTGGGTCTGCACGTCGTCGAAGTAATGCTGGACGGTGCTGTAGCGCATGGTGGGAACGGCAGTGTCGGGCTTCTTGCCTTCGTCGATCCAATGGTCGCCCTGGTCGAGCATGTCGCGGGTGGGGCCGCCGCCGTGGTCGCCTACGCCGTAGAGATCGAGGTGCTCGATGGTGCCGGGGTTGCGCTGGGCGGACTCGGCATAATCAGCGGAGATGCGGCCGGGGTTGAGGTCGTAGTGGACGTAGTCGGTTGGGAAGTAGGTGAGGACTTTGCTGCCGTCGGGCGACTCCCACCAGAAGAGGCGGAAGGGGAGCTGGTTGGTGTCGTTCCAATGCATCTTCTGGGTGACGAAGTAGTCGAGGCCGGAGCGCTTGTAGATTTGCGGGAGCTGCCAGTTGTAGCCGAAGCTGTCGGGGTTCCAGCCGATGCGGGCGGTGACGCCATACTCCTTTTTGAAGAAGCGCTGGCCGACGAGGAGCTGACGCACCTGCGACTCACCGGAGGGGAGATTGAGGTCGGGCTCAACCCACATGCCGCCGACGACTTCCCAGCGGCCTTCCTTGATGCGCTGCTTGATCTGGTCGTTGAGGTCGGGATATTTGTCAGCCATCCAGGCGTAGTACTGCGCGGCGGATTGGGTGTAGACGTAGTTGGGGTACTCGTTCATGAGCTGCAGCGCGGTGGTGAAGGTGCGGCGGACGGCGTCGACGGTTTCGGTACGGGGCCAGAGCCAGGCGGCGTCGATGTGGGCGTTGCCGTCGAGGTCCATCGTCGCTTGCTGGAGGATGGGGTGGAGCGGGGCGAGGAGCTGCTGGGACTTGCGCAGGGAGGCGTCGAAGGCCGCCTGGTTGGCGTTGGCGAGGGCCTTCAGATCGATGGCGGCAATGGCTGCTTCGACGGTGGGGAGGAGGTCGGTGCGGGGCTTGGGCAGCGCGGGCAGGATGTTGGCTGCGGTGATGCACTGGATGCGGATGTCCTGCGGATTGGGGCGGGCGCTGGAGATGGGATCGTCGGGGTTGGGCTCGACGCGGAGGTGGACGCCTTCGAAGGTCTTCACGTCGACGGTGTGGAGAAGTTTTACGGCTACGAGGATCTTGTCGCCGGGCTTGGCGGGTTCGAAGAGGACGATGGGCTCGAGGTCATCGCCGAGCGCGACGCGGCGGCCGTTGAAGTAGATGATCTCGGGCATGGGGCCGTTGGCGTCGGCCTGGAACTGGAACCAAATACGGGAGCCGGTGATGTCGTAGCCGTTGAGGGTCTTGGGGACTTCGATGGTGCGGCGATACCAGACGGCGTCTTTGGGGGCCTGGCTATGCGCGGAGACCAGCTGCCAGGAGGAGTCGTCGAGCGTGGGCGATTCGCCGTGGGGGACGTCGCCGACATGGAGGCGCCAGCTGCCGGCGGGGAGCTCGGTGAGGGTCTCGAGGGTGTGCAGCGTGGCGAGCGCGGCGGGCGAGAGGTTCTTGAGCTCGCGCTTGGGCGTGAAGGACTGCGCGGAGAGCGTGGCGGGAAGAAGGATCGAGGAAGTGACTGCAAGACCGAGGGCGATGGAGAGGACACGAACGCGCATGAAGGAAGGGTACCAAATGGAAAGGAACGGCGAGGGAGGTGCGCCACATTGTGGCGGATGGTGATACATTGTGAGACTCCCGCAACCTCTCGGTGGAGAAATGGGTAAGGATCGCTACGATTCGTTTTGGCTTTCGGCGGGAAACGAGCAAAATATTGTCGAGGTGATGACCTATGAAAAAGGCAGCCTGCTTCTTCGCTTCACTCGTGCTCGCCGCTCCCCTGGTAGTTGCCCTCCCCCTGGGCGCACAGGACGCGCAATCGCTCAGCCAATTCTTTGAAGGTAAGCAGGTCATCGTGAAAATCGACATGCCGGGTTCGCAACAGGGCGTTGACGTCTTCCCGCAGAGAGACGGCATGCTGGATGCGAAGGCTTATGCGAAGCGTATGAAGAGCTTCCCGGTCGCGCTGCACAACGGCGAAACCGTGATGGTCACGCTTGTCAAGGTGAAGGACAAGTCGATCGAATTTCAGCTTGGGGGAGGCGGGTTCGGGACCGCTGGCGACGATACGGATACGTCCGTAAAGTTCACGCCAGAGCCCAAGAGCGACCGCGAAAAGGACCTTGAGACTCAAATCGCCAACACCGATGACCCCGATAAAAGGACAGATCTGCAGCGCGAGCTGGACTATGTGAGGCGGAGGCGAGAGCGCGATGACCAGCGCAACCAGGCCATCGCCCAGGATGCCGCGCGGGAGAAGAAGTACCAGGTGGACCAGGACCGGATGAAGGGCGGTTCGCGCTTTAACCTGAAGTACGACGGGAAGGTGCCCGCGAATATCACTCCGCAGGACGTGATGGCGGCTCTAAGCCAGTATGTGAGCTTCCCACCGGCAATGGGTGGCGCTGCACAGCCATCCGGAGCGGTTGGAGCGACGACAGCTCCGGCAACGGCCGCGCCCATTGTGAGACCAACGCCGGCGGGCGCAGCACCGACGGCCAACGGCTTGCAGAAGGGCATGCGCCAGGACCAGGTGAGGGCGCTTTATGGCAGCCCGACTGCGTCGTCCGACAGCGAACATGACGGACTCCAGATGCACTCGGAGACGTATGTGCAGGGGACTTCAACCATCCACGCTGATTTTGTGAACGGAGTGCTGGTGCGCTACTCGGTTGACGTGCATTGAGGTTGCGACCGCGAAGAGCCCGCGCTGCAGCTACTTTTTCTGCGGCGCCAACTTGGCGGGTTTCTGTGCGGCCTTCGGGGTTTCGGTGTCGAGCGCCTTCTTTGCGTCGCGCAGGTCTTTCGATTTCAGGAGCAGCTCCCAGTCGCGCTCGGTCTTGTCTGCGTAAGCGCGGGCGAAGCTGAGGATCGCGCGATCGAAACGGTTGGACGTGCCGAGGTAGGCGGCGATCGTTACCGGATCGCCGGCGCGGGCGTGGCCGCGGGCCAGCATTTCGCCGCAGATGTCGGCATAGCCAAGCAGCGAGGCCGGGTTGAGAAGGTCGAGGTCGAGCGAGGCCTTGTGATCGTTCAGCTGGCGAACGACGTAGTCGCGGCCCTCGATGGTGGTGTAGCCGAGGAAGGGGTCGGAGGTGAGCTGCATGGCGCGCTGGCCGTCCATCACGCGGTGACCTTCGTGGGTATGGCCGGAGCCTTCCGGGAGGTAGGGTGCGTAGGCCGATGCAGGCTCTTCCTTGATCTGGAGAAAGAGCGGGTCGACGCCGTGGGGACGGCTGAGGGCCTCGAAGTAGATGACGTAGTCGCGCAGTCCGACGGAGCCGGTTCCGACGACTTTGAAGGCGACGTCCTGGGGAACGTACTGCTGCAGGAAGTGGACGCGCTCGGGCTGGAGGGTTCGGGTGTAGGGGCCCAGCGCCGCCAGGACGAGAGCGGCTTCTTTGGGGCTGAGGCGCTCGAGCAGCGGCGGGTTGGAGTGGAAGATGCGCGGGGTGGCGGGGCCGTTGCCGTTGCCGGTTCGATCGACCCCCTTTGCGGGCACGGTGTAGGACTTGAGCAGCTTTTGCGGCGTGGAGTGGCCGGCCTGGGCGAGGATGGCAGGCATCGGCTCGGTGCGCCCGAGGCGATGAATCTGGTAGCGCGCAAGCTCGAGGATCGGCATAGCAGCGAAGGTCTGCATCATGGAGCGGTACTGCTGGGTAAAGTGGAGCACCGCATCGCGCCGCGCGGCTCGCTTGACGCCGGCTGCTCGGCCGGCGAGGATCAGGCTGGTGGCGAGGCGCTTGACGTCGTACTCGAAGGGGCCGCGAATGGTCTCGTCAAAGTCGTTAATGTCGAAGACCAGGCGGCCGTCGGGCGAGGCAAATGCGCCGAGATTGAGGACGTGGGCGTCGCCGCAAAGTTGGGTGGTGATGCCGGTGTTGGGATGGACGGCGAGGTCGGCGGCCATGATCGGCACAGCTCCTCGAAAGAAGCCAAAGGGGCTGGCGGCCATGCGCTGGTATTTGATGGGGATGAGGCGGGGGACGCGTCCGTTCATGGAGGCGCGCAGAAGCCCGAGCGGATCCTTATCGCAGGTGGCGGCCGAGAAATTGCCGTGCTCGCTGCGGGCGAGTTGCTTGCGTGCACTGAGTCCCAGGGCCTGGCGATCGGCGTGATTGAGTGGAGCTGCGGGTGTTGTCATAAGTTGGCTCGTACTGTCAGTTATTGCAGTTACAGAGACACAGATGTGGGTGTAGGATTACGGCCAAACATCCGGGGTCGGGAAGGAGCAGACTTCCCTGATGCCCGTCGGGACCAAAAACTCGGAGAGCCTTCCATCATACCTGCGCTCACCGCGGCTAGGCCAAAAACGCTCCCACCGCACAATGTACGCCTCCCGCGACCGTTATAGTCCGGCAAATGAGACCTTTGCCGAATTGGCCACGTACACCCGCAGGTCGATTGCGTAGGGGCTCGTCCACGAGAGATAAGAAGGACCGAACGTGCCTGCTACGACCGGAAATCTACTGCTTGACGCGCTTTCGCCAGAGCTTCGCGAAGCAATTGTGGCGCTCTCCCGCGCTATTGATCTCCCTTACCGAACACAGCTCTATGAGCAGGGAGAGGCGCCTGCGCATGTGTACTTCCTATGCACGGGGGTAGCGTCGCTCGAAGTGACGATGGCGGAAGGTGGTAGCGCGGAGGTGGGGCTGACCGGCCACGAGGGCGTGGTCGGCGCCATGCAACTGCTGGGCCCCAGCCCTACTCCTTCGCAGGCCCGCATCCTGGTGCATGCTACCGCGCTGCGGATTCGGCTGGACGATTTGCGGGCGATTTTTGTGACCTCCGAAGAGTTGCGGGTTCGCATCCTGGAGTTTGTGCAGCAGCAGAATGTCGCGCTGGAGCAGGTTGCGGCCTGCAACAAACTCCACGAGGCCGAACAGCGTCTGGCTCGATGGCTGCTGATGTGTCGCGACCGGTCTGAGCAGGACACCATGACGCTTACCCAGGAGTTTATGGCCGATATGCTCGGGACGCGGCGAACTACTGTGACGGTGGTGGCGGGGTCGCTGCAGGAGCGCGGCATGATCAGCTATCGCCGTGGCAAGGTCACGATTCTTTCTACTACGGAGCTGGCGAAAGCAGCCTGTCATTGCTACTGCATCTGCAACAAGGCCCTCCGCAGTTTGTATCCGCCGTTGAACGCTTAGCGTCGAACCGGGTCGCGGGCGCTGGCGAGAGCGTTGCGGTATACACTTAATCGGACTCAACCTTAGCGGCCTGCCAGTGGATGGCGGGCCGGATTGTTTGGGTTTGCGCTGCGAGCGTGGCGGGAGAGCGTGATGGGAACCGAGTCGGAGATCAGGGAGCAGGATGGGCACGCGGCGGCGCAGCCGGTGATGCTGTATGGGCGCGAGATGTCGGCGAACCGGCGGATGCCGCTGAACCTGGATTGGGTGGAAGAGATCCAGGTGAATACCAGCGCGGTGGAGCGGCGGGCGGCGACGATTCCGGCTCGGCGGAGCGTGAAGAAGGAGTGGCAGGCGGCGTGGCTGCTGCGCGCGATTGCCTGCATGGATTTGACCACGCTGTCGGGGGATGATTCTGCCGAGCGGGTGCGGAGGTTGTGCGCGAAGGCGCGGCGGCCGCTGCAGGATTCTTTGGTGAAGGGATTGGGGATCGAGGAGTTGGGGCTGCATGTCGGCGCGGTGTGCGTGTATCACGCGTTTGTGGAGACGGCGGTGAAGGCGCTGGAGGGGTCGGGGATACCGGTGGCCGCGGTGTCGACTGGCTTCCCTGCCGGGCTGTCGCCGCTGGAGACGCGGGTGGCGGAGATTCGGCGGAGCGTGGAGGCGGGGGCCAGCGAGATCGATATCGTGATTACGCGCGCGCATGTCTTCAATGGCGAGTGGAATGCGCTGTACGACGAGGTCGCGGCGTTCAAGGATGCCTGTGGGCCCGCGCATATGAAGGCGATCCTGGGGACCGGCGACTTGCTGACGCTGAGAAATGTCGCGCGGGCTAGTTGGGTAGCCATGATGGCGGGGACGGATTTCATTAAGACGTCTACGGGAAAGGAGTCTGTGAATGCTACGCTGCCCGTGTCGCTGGTGATGATTCGTGCGCTGCGGGAGTATGGCGAGCGAACGGGCATGGCGGTGGGATTCAAGCCGGCCGGCGGGATTAAGACTGCCAAGCAGGCGCTGGACTGGATGGCTACGATGAAGGATGAGCTGGGACGGTCGTGGCTGGAGCCGACGTTGTTTCGGTATGGGGCTAGTTCGATGCTGGGAGATATTGAGCGGCAGTTGGAGCACTTTGTTACGGGAAGGTATTCGGGTGGGTATCGGCACCCGATCGCGTGATGATGATTGCTCCCCTGGTGGCCTTTCTATTGGCGACGATTCCACCGAAGTCAGCGGCGCGAAAAGTGGAGACTATTCCAGTTACGACGAGCGTATGCGAGCTTACTGCGGACCCGGCGAAATTCAACGGCAAAGTTGTCAAATTTTCAGCGCAATTTGAAACCGATTATGTCGAAAGATCACTGTTGATTGACAAGTCGTGTGTCCAGCTGGGAGGACTGTTGCCGGACGTTCCAGCTGATACGCCAGGTGGAAAGGCCCTTGACGACGCAATGGCCGCGGCTAGGCCTTCTAGTACGTTAGAGAAGACCATTACTGCGACCTTCATCGGGACATTCCACTACTCAGCCAAGCCTGAGATGTGCATGTTCATGGACAAGGAGATTTGCCGAAGGTACGTCACCGTTACGCAGATTCGAGATTTAGTTTTGCTGATAAAGCAGAAGAGGTAGTGATCATGGCGAGCAGCATTGTGGAGAAGTTTGAGTCGATGGAATATGGGCCGGCGCCGGAGGATGCTGGCGAGGTGACTCGGTGGCTGGAGGCGCGGGGGCGGGCGTTTGGGCATTACATTGATGGTGCGTGGACGGCGGCTGGTGCGGGTGAGACGTTTGCTGTGAAGAATCCGGCTACGGGTGAGCTGCTGGCGACGGTCGCGAGCGCGGGTGCGGCAGAGGTGGATGCTGCGGTGAAGGCTGCGCGGGCCGCGCTGCCGGAGTGGCAGGCGCTGCCGGGGCATTGGCGGGCGCGGTATTTGTATGCGCTGGCGCGGCAGGTGCAGAAGCATGCGCGGCGACTGTCCGTGCTCGAGACGCTGGATAATGGCAAGTCGATTCGCGAGTCGCGCGATATAGACATTCCGTTAGTAGCTCGGCATTTTTACTACCACGCCGGGTGGGCGCAGTTGCTGGGTTCGCTTCGCGATGGCGGCTTCAATGGGCAGGATAGCGGCTTTGCAGGGTATGCGCCGGTGGGTGTCGTCGGGCAGATTATTCCGTGGAACTTTCCGCTGCTGATGTTTGCGTGGAAGGTGGCGCCGGCGCTGGCTGCGGGGTGCACGGTCGTGATCAAGCCGGCAGAGTACACGCCGCTCACGGCCATTATGTTCGCCGAGATCGCCGACGAGATTGGCTTGCCGAAGGGCGTGCTGAATGTTGTGAACGGCGATGGCAAGACGGGCGCGGCGATTGTTGAGCATCCGGGTATCGACAAGATTGCGTTCACCGGCTCAACTGAAGTTGGTCGGGTTATTCGCAAGGCTACTGCGGGAACTTCAAAGAAGCTCTCGCTGGAGCTTGGCGGCAAGTCGCCCTTCATAGTCTTCGATGATGCTGATCTTGACTCCGCGGTGGAAGGTCTTGTCGACGGCATCTGGTTTAACCAGGGGCAGGTTTGCTGCGCGGGTTCGCGGCTGCTGGTGCAGGAGCGCATCGCCGAGCGGCTATACGAAAAGATTCGCGCGCGCATGCAGACGCTGCGCGTTGGCTCGCCGCTGGATAAGGCGATCGACATTGGCGCGATCGTGGACCAGGTGCAGTACGACCGCATCGCGTCGCTGGTGAAGACCGGCATTGCGGAAGGCGCGACGTGCTGGCAGCCGGAGATGTCGATGCCGGAGAAGGGGCTTTTCTTCAAGCCGACGCTGTTGACTGGCGTCTCGCCAAGCGCGACGGTTGCGCAGGAGGAGATCTTTGGGCCGGTGCTGGTGGCGATGACGTTCCGCACGCCGGCAGAGGCGGTCGAGCTGGCGAACAACACGGCGTACGGGCTTGCCGCAAGCATCTGGAGCGAGAACATCAACGTCGCGCTGGATGTTGCGGCGCAGGTGAAGGCGGGCGTGGTTTGGGTCAACGCTACGAATCTTTTCGACGCGGCGTGCGGCTTTGGCGGCTATCGCGAGTCGGGCTACGGACGCGAGGGCGGCACGGAGGGGATGTACGAATATCTCGAGCCGGCGTGGCTGCATGGGCAGTTGTCCGTTGTCAGTTCTCCGTCCTCCATTGAGGAGTCAACGGAGAACGGAGAACGGAGAACGGCGAACGCCATTGGCATCGATCGTACGATCAAGAACTACATTGGCGGCAAGCAGGCTCGGCCTGATTCGGGCTACAGCTATCCCGTGTATGGGCGCGATGGAAGCCTGGTTGGCGAAGCTCCGCTGGGCAATCGCAAGGACATTCGCAACGCCGTGGAAGCCGCGCGCGCTGCGGGCAAGTGGACCAAGACGACCGCACACGGGCGCGCACAGGTGCTTTATTTCGTCGCAGAGAATCTCGTGCAGCGGCGAGACGAGATCATCGCCAAGCTCGCCGCGTTTGTAGGGGCGGAACAAGCCGAAGTCGAACTCGACGAGAGCATCGAGCGCACCTTCATCTACGCGGCCTGGGCGGACAAGTTCGAAGGCACGGTGCATAATCCTCCGGCGCGCATGGTCACGCTGGCGATGAAGGAGGCAGTCGGAACGGTTGCGATTCTTGCGCCCGACGAAGCCCCGCTGCTTTCGCTGCTGTCGCTCGTGCTGCCCGCGATCGCTATGGGCAACACCGTGGTTGCGGTTCCGAGCGAGCGCGCCGCTACGCTGATGGGCGAACTGTACCAAGTGTTCGATACCAGCGACCTGCCGGGTGGTGTCGTGAATCTCGTTGCAGGAAAGGCGAGCGAGCTGGGTAAGACGCTTGCCGAGCACGACGACATCGACGCGATCTGGAGTTTCCGCGACGAAGCGGCGTCGGCGATGGTGAAGGCTGCGTCGATCGGGAACCTGAAGCAGGTGTTCAGCAACAACGGCCGCGCTATCGACTGGTTCGATCCAGCGGAGGGGCAGGGCCGTTGGTTCCTTCGCCATGCCACGCAGGTGAAAAACATCTGGGTACCTTACGGCGAATAAGTTGATTGTGAAATTCCTGGTTCTCTGAAATCTTTCTCGAGCTGCGCGATGTTTTCGCGCATCGAACTGTTCAGGGTGACAAACGGAGACAAGCCGCGGCTGCTGCTGGATGCGCTCGTCATGGGCGTCATCGGTGGGCTGAGCGCGCAGCTTTTCACGTGGATGCTGCGCGCCTCGCAGAAGCTATTTCTTGGCTGGATAGCTGGTTATAGGCCGCCGGGCGTTCCCACCGATGGCGGCGTTCTACACCAGGTGATTGGCCCACACGGCCTGCTGCTGATTCCGCTGGTGACCACGTTGGGCGGCCTGATCTCGGGCGCGCTGGTGTACGGGCTTGCGCCTGAGACCGAAGGCCATGGTACGGACACGGTCGTGAAGGCGCTGCACTTTACCGGTGGCATGCTGCGTGCGCGCGTCGCTCCGATCAAGATGGTGGCGTCCGCGATCACGATCGGCTCGGGTGGATCTGCGGGGCGCGAAGGGCCTACGGCGCTGATCGCTGCGGGCTTCGGCTCAATCTACGCGAATTGGCTGAAGCGCGATGAGCGCGAGCGGCGACTGATCGTGATGATGGGCATGGCGGCAGGGCTTTCGGCAATCTTCCGCTCGCCGATCGGCACCGCGATCTTTGCGGTCGAGGTGCTGTACAGCAGCATCGAGTTTGAAGCTGAGGGCTTGCTCTACTGCATGCTGGCGGCCATCACTGCGTACGCGGTGAACGGAGCGTTTGTTGGCTGGCAACCGCTCTTCGATGTGCCGACGCTGGCTGCTCCGACGCGGGTTGCGAGCTATGCCTGGTACGTTCTGCTCGGCATCGCGAGCGGGATCGTCGGCACCATCCTGCCGGAGGTGTTCTATCGCATGCGCGACGGATTTCACGCGCTGCCCATTCCAGCGTGGCTTAAGCCGGCAGTGGGCGGGCTCATCGTTGGACTGATTGCGCTGCGTCTTCCGCAGGTCCTGGGCGGTGGCTATGGTTGGATTCAGGACGCCATCAACGGCCAGCTCGCGCTAAAGCTTCTGCTGGTTCTGCTGTTCGCGAAGATGCTGGCGCTGTCGTTCACCGTGGGGTCGGGCGGCTCTGGCGGAGTCTTCGCGCCGAGCCTGTTTGTGGGCGCAATGCTTGGTGGAGCGTTTGCCCTGCTCTCGCATCATCCGCCTGCGGGCATGGTCATCGTGGGGATGGCTGCGGTGTTTAGCGGCGCGGCGCGCGTACCTCTCGCGACGCTGCTGATGGTCGCGGAGATGACGGGCGGCTACCAACTGCTGGTGCCTGCGGGCCTCGCTGTGATGCTCAGCTATGTGCTGCAGGTGAATCTCTCGCGCTTCTTCAAGTACGACAGTCTGTACGAGGCGCAGGTTGCCGGACGCTCTGACTCACCGGCGCACCGCGCGGAACAGGTGCAGACTGCGTTGCGGCTGCTCGACAGCGGCAACCTACCGCTTCCCCCCGACGCTACGCATCTGCATCTCGCCTCGCTGTTGCAGGCGGGGCTGGCGCTCGAACTGCCGGACGGATCGCAACTTACGGTGGGGATTCTTTCGCCGGAGAGTCCGTGGGTGGGCAAGCAGATTCAATCGCGGCCGGACAGCGATGTTGTCGCGCACACGCGCATTGCGTCAATCCTGCGCGGCACGACGGTGGTGCTCGCGCGGCCGAATACGATCCTGCAGCCCGGCGACCGCCTGTTGATCGTCGTGCAAGTCGAGGTGCTGGACCGCCTCGGGCAATATCTCAAGCCTGCAGCGCCCCAGGCGAACGCCTAAGATTTTTCAGTGGGTGGAGAACGTAATTTCGAGCTGCGTGTCGCGGGCGAAGGTGACCTCGTGCCCGCGCATCAGGAAGCGGAAGTAGATGGACTTCGCGAGGGCATAGGCTCCAAAGCCGAGTGCAACGTTGCGACTGCTGACAGTAACAGCAATGACTCGCGCGACCAGGCCGAAGCCGTTGGAGGCGACCGTCATATTGCCTGCCGACGGATTTCCGCCGCCGCCAGCCTTGCCGGCATCCTCGTCGGCGCCCGCCATCGCGGTGACGGCGAGCAATAGCGGTGCAAGGAAACGATTCTTATCGGGGTTGGCCTTGACGTTTCCTTCGGCGTCGACGGAGAGATTCTGGCCGGCGTTGCCGTCGGCGGCGGAGAGCGTTCCGTAGACCGTCTCCTTGCGACGCGTTGTCGCTTGTTGCTCTTTGACGCCGCGAATCGCAAAGCGAAGTTGTCCGTTGCGGCCAAAGCTGCGCGCCGGCTTGCTGGCAGAAACGATTCCATCGAGCTCCGCGCCCTCCGGCAAAATCAGCTTGTGATCTTGATCGAAGACCGGCACGGTGACGAGCGCGACGACGGCTTCACCCTTCTTCGCGGTCGCGGAGCTGAGGGTCTCGGTGAGGCGCGCGTCCACAACCTTGCCGCTCAGGCTGCCGCCTTCGGAGTCCATCACCGGAGGCTCAGAGGGAAGCTGTAGCGTGAGCGGTGTGCTGAGCTCTGCCACAAACTGCGTGCCCGACCAGATGCGCTGCGGATGGTACGGAAGCTGGCTATAGAGCAGACGCACGGCGCGATCTCGGCGACCCGGGCCGAAGACTGCCTCGAAGGCGTCGTGGATGCGCGTCTTGGCTGCGCTGAGGCCTTGTAGAAGGAGCGATTGTTTCTTCGCGGCAGTGAAGCGCACGAGCTGACTGTCGCTGATGAGAGCGCGCGCATCGAGTGGCACATCGGTGTCGTCGGCGGCGAGGTGGACGGTGGTGAAGTCGACGACAGGATTGTGCAAAGGAGTGATGTCGCCGTTGAGCAACGCCTGCTCGCGCACAAGGCGCTCAACCGGCACGTAGGCGACCACGGCCCCGCGCACGGTTGAGCCGACGGGCAAGACCAGGCGGTCGCGCACGAAGATGGGCGCAGTGAGCACACCGGCAACCGCCTGGCCGACGTGGAGATTCGCGGTACGCGTAGCGCGAATGTGAAGTGGAACACCCTCCGCGATGGTGATGCTGTCCGTTGAAGAAAGTTGCTGAGCCAGTGCTGCCGGCGCGACGATGCTCAACATGAAAACCACTCCGAGATGGAGCGTCCGCAGCATCGTCTTTCTTCAGTCTAGATGGTTTGAAATATGAACAAAGGGTCATGCTTGACAGGGTGAAACATCAGTATTCACAGGGCTGAATCGTTGCCGAACGCCGCTGCGGATGAGAGGGCTCGGCGACCTCTATCGGGGGTCGGGGAGCAAATCAAAGCGGACCTTGGTGAGTCGCTCCGACTCTGCCCATAGCCGCTGTGCGAGTGCTACGTCCTTTGCTGCCGCGGTAATCTTTGCGGGAACCGGATAGCCTTTCAGCTCCTGAAAACCGTTGGGGCCGTAGTAGCCGCCAGGTGCGGCTTCGGGCGCGGTTGCGGCGAAGAGCGTTGGCAGCGCGCCGTGCGCGGCATCCTGCGACATCAAGGGCGCGAGGACGGACTCGAGCAGGCGGATGTACGAGGGAACATTTGTGCCGGGGCCAGTGACCTGCAGGTTGGTAACGGCATAGCCGGGGTGGGCGCCGATGCTGAGGATGGGCGAGCCGAGGGCGGTGAGGCGGCGCTGCAGCTCCTGCTGAAAGATGAGGTTCGCAAGCTTGGACTGCGCGTAGGCCTGGAATAGTGGTTTGTAGCGACGCTCGGACTGTAGATTGTCGAACTTAATTTTGGCCTGGTTGGCGATACCGCTCGCCACGGTAACGATTCGCGAGCCGGCTTGCGGCTTGATCGACCAGAAGAGCAGCGCGGTGAGCGCGAAGGGTCCGAGATAGTTGGTCGCGAACTGGCGCTCGTAGCCGTCGACGGTGAGCTCGCGCGTCGGCACGGCCATTACGCCGGCGTTGTTGATCAGCAAGTCGAGGCTCTGGCCGGGGAAGCCGGTGGCGACCCGCGAGGCGAAGGCGTGGACCGAGCTGAGGTCGGCGAGATCCAGAATCTCCGGGATAAGCTCTGCGCCGGGAACCTGGGCGCGGATGCGGGCGATCGCGTCGTCGGCCTTGGCCTGGGTGCGCGCGGGCAGGATGACCTCCGCGCCGTGGCGGGCGAGTTCGAGCGCGGCTTCCCAGCCGATACCGCTGTTTGCGCCGGTGATCAGGACCCGGCGGCCTTGCTGCGAGGAAATGTCTTTGGTGGTCCATTGCGTCTTCATGGGAGTAGTATTGGCCCATTAGTATCTCTTGGCAAGTAGGCACCTTTCCTGCGCGTAGGTACCTTGAGGTAACCAATGGCCAATAGCGGCGTTATTCAGACGAATCGTTGGAAAGAGGTCAATGCGGCGTGTGAGGCTCTCTCGGAGACGGAGGAGGAGCTGACGCGCGTGATGGTGATGCGGCTGGCGGATAAGTGGTCGCTGTGGTCGCTGGCAGTGTTGGCCGAGGCTGAGGGGCCGCTGCGGTTTACACGGTTGATGGAGAAGGTGGAAGGGGTGAGCCAGAAGTCGTTGACCAAGACGCTGCGCGGACTGGAGCGCGACGGGCTGATCACACGGCAGATTTTTGCCGAGGTACCGCCGCGCGTGGAGTACACCATCAGCGCGCTGGGGCTGGAGCTGCTCGCGCACGTGGAGCCGTTGTGGAACTGGGTCGCGAAAAGCGTGGGGCAGTTTCAGCGCGCGCGCGAGGAGTTCGACGCGCGCTGACGCTCGTCTATGCGGGCTCGGGTGCGGCGAGGAGTTCTTGCGCACCGAGTTCGATCAGGGCCTCAGCGGCTACAGCTCCGAGGTCGCAGGCTGCGGTTCCCAGCGGCGCCTTCTTGATGACGTGCGCGGCCTGCTCGCCATCGCGCGCGACGACCATCGCGTGCAGGTGCCACATGTCGTCCACACGATGACAGTACGCACCGAGAGGCAACTGGCAGCCGCCACCGAGCGCGTTGAGCACTGCGCGCTCCGCTTGCACCGCGAACTCGGCCCCGGGATCGTTGAGCGCACGCACCGCGTTGTAGATATACGGATCGCGCTCGCGGTCTTCGGTGTCGAGCGGATGCTCGGCGCTGCGGGTCTCGAGCCCGAGAGCTCCCTGCCCTGGCGCGGGTGTTAGCTCGTCCACTGAAAATCTATAGTGCACGTGCTCGGTGTGGCCGAGGCGATCGAGGCCAGCGCAGGCCAGCACCAGCGCGTCGGCCTGGCCTGCCGACCACTTGCGCAGGCGCGTGTCGATGTTGCCGCGCATCTCTACGAAGCGCAGGTCGGGACGCAGCGCGAGCAGCATTGCCTGGCGCCGCGGGCTGGTGGTCGCTATGGTTGAGTCCGCAGGCAGCATGTGCAGGCCCCAATACTTCTCGCAGACGAAGGCGTCGCGCGCGTCGACGCGAGGCGGAATTGCGGCGAGCGCGAAGCGGTCATGCAGCGTGGTGGGCAGATCCTTGAGCGAGTGTACGGCGAGGTCGATTTTGCCAGCGAGGAGGGCGTCTTCAATCTCTTTGATGAAGATGCCCTTGGCGTCGAGCGGCGTGCCGTCTTCGAAGGTTGCGGGGGTGACGAAGGTCGGGTCCTGCATGCGGTCGCCGACCGTGCGGATGACTTCGATCTCAACGTTGTGGCCATGGCTGCGAAGCTCGGCGGCAACATGGTTGGCCTGCCACAAGGCAAGCTGCGAGCCGCGCGATCCAATTCGAATCGTGTATGTATTCACATTCGCTAGGATACGCGTTCCAGGGTGCCGCTCGCATGTGCTTCCAGTCACAGCGCGGGTTTATCATGAGAAGAATGGTGGATAACGTGAAGCTGGGACCGAAGGATTTTGTAGCACTGGCGCTGATATTTGCGGGGAGTCTGGCTTCCCCTTTGCTGCACGCGCAGAGCTATGAAGCGGATAAGCCGATCGGCCTGGCAGCCCAGCAGACGCCCGCATATCTCGCCCATGCGGGCATCGAGCAGCGGTTGGGGCAACCCCTCCCGATGGCAGCGATCTTCACGGACGAGACTGGCCGCACGGGGCCGCTCAGCAGCTGGTTCACCGACAAGCCTGTGGTGATGGCGGAGGTCTACTACCAGTGCGCGATGCTCTGCCCGCAGGTGCAGCACGGGCTTGCCACCGGCCTCGCGCAAACTACGCTTAAGCCGGGCAGCGACTACCAGGTGCTCATCGTCAGCATTGACACAATGGACAAGCCCGCCAACGCTGTCGACGAAAAGAAAACCTTCCTCAGCGAGGCAGGATGGACGAACAATGCCTCTGCCGCCGGCGCGGTGCACTTCCTTACTGCGGACCAGCCGAGCATCGACGCGATCACGAACGCCACGGGCTTTCACTATGTCCGCGTTCCTGGCCCCGACGGCAAGATGGACCAGTTCGCGCACTCCAGCGTGGTCATGTTCGTGACGCCGGACGGCCGCATGTCGCGCTATCTTTCCGGCATCGACTACCCTGCGCGCGACCTGCGCATGGCGCTGCTGCAGGCCGGGGACAAGAAGATCAGCAATCCTGTTGATCTGCTGATTCTGTACTGCTGCAACTACAGCCCGGCAGTGGGTCGCTACTCGGTGTCGATTGTGCGCATCCTCGGAATTGCTGGCATGATCACAATGGTCATCGTGGCCGGGATGATCTTCCTGCTTACGCGCAAGCCGAAGGGCCTTGCTGCACCCGCTGCCGGGACTTCGACGCAGGCGTAGCCGCGCAACTCAGGCCGTCACGGGGAACTCGACGCGGAACTGTGTGGTCGCGCCAGAAGGCAGCGTTTTTTCCGTGCTGCTTTCCGCGAAGATGTGGCCGCCATTTTTCTCGACGAGCTCTCGCGTAACCCACAGCCCAATGCCTGTGCCGACTTCTTCCTTGGTGCTGAAGAAGGCCTCGAAGATGCGCGGCAGGTGGATGGGGTCGATGCCTTCGCCGTTATCTTCCACTTCCAGCACGGCCCGCTCGCCTTCGCGCGCAATGCGGATGCGAATCTTCGCGTGCTCGATGCCGACCGCGTCTGCGGCGTTGGCGATAAGGTTGGTCACAATCTGCCGCAGCTCATGCGGGGCGATGGTGATGCTGACGTCCGGCTCGTAGTTGCGCTCTACGCGAACGCCCTTGGTTTCGAAACGGTGGTTGAAGATGGAGAGAACTTCGTCGACGACATCGGCCATCTCGGTCTCGTCGGTGCTGGCGCTGGTGCGGACGAAGCCCAGGGTCAGGCGCGTGATATTGCTGAGCCGCGCAAGCTCGCGCTCGGCGGTGGCGAGGTACATCTGCGTCTCCGAATCAAGCGACCGGCTGGCCTGCGCGAGGAACAGCAGGTTGGTCACCGACTCCAGCGGGTTGTTGATCTCGTGCGCGACGGTGGATGCCAGCCTGCCCATGGCGGCGAGCTTCTCGGCGCGCAGTAGAGCCGCCTCCGTCTTCTTACGATCCGTGATGTCGAGCGTGACGCCGCGCCACACGCAGCCTCGTCCGGCCACGCGGTTGCCGCGCATTTCGAGCGTATGAATTTCGCCATTGGGCCAGATGACGCGATGCTCAAAGATGACAGGCTCCCATGATGTACGCATGCGCAGCATTAACTCGCGCAGCCGGACATCATCCTCGGGATGCACCAGCGGCTGCAGCGACGAGAGCTGCTCGAGCTCGCTGTAGGGGCGTCCGTAGAGTTGATAGCTGCCGCTGTACCAGCGCTCGCTGCGGCCACTGTCGAGGTCGAGCGTCCAGCACGCGCAGCGACTGCTGTTGAGCGACGAAACGAGGTCATCAGTGCGTTCCTGCAACGCCACCAGCGTCGCCTCCAGCTTCTCTTCCGAGCGGCGCCGGTTGCGGCTCATGAACCACACCACAAACGCTGCCGCAAACATGATCACGACATGCAGCAGCTCATACGAGAAGGAAAACGAGTGGTCCGGAATAATCGAGAGATAGAGGATCCTGGTCACCACCGCAACCGCGATGGCAACCATCGAGGGCATCAATCCGCCGAGGATGCCGACGATGACGACTGCCAGGAGGTTCGTGGAGTTGGGTATGCCGTGCAGGAACGCCATGTGCTGCGTGAGCACGGTTCCTAACACTGGCAGCAGCACGGCCAGCGCATACGCTAATCGAAGGCGCGATTGCCGACCGGGCCGCAATGGCGCTATGGGACTCATTTCAGCTTGCTCTCCTACCGGTCACTCGGTTGGTTTGGTTGCCGCCTGGTATTCACCGCAACCTTTTAAGTTTACCCCAGCAGCATCCACACTTCATGGCATCAACAAGCGCTTTGAAGTCCATTCATCGAAGCGAAGCTTACCCTGCGTAAGCCTCGCAAGATAAGTATCGAGCAACCAGCTGTTTTTTTAGACGCAGCAACGGGCTAGTCGTCTGACTCCCGCTCGGCTGCCATTTCGCGCAACGCGGCGATTTGCGGATGCAGCAGCTTGCCGGTCAGCGACTTCGTCAGCCGGTCGACCGCGGCGAGCTGCTCGGGCGTCAGGGGCTGTTGCGCGAGTTGATGGATGATGCGCGCCATCTCCTGGTGCCGCACCTCTTCGGCCCCCATCAACAGCTCCTTAATCGACTCCGTTACCGGAGCCTGCGAGATGCGGTCGCTGTAGCGCGCCACCTCGCGGGTCACAATCGACTCGGCGGCCTCGGCCTCGCGGTTGCGCACTGCCTTGTTCTGCATCGCGACCTGTTGCAGGTCGTCGATGTCGTACACAAAGCAGCCGTCGACTTTGTTGACTTCGGGCGCCACATCGCGCGGCACCGCGATGTCGATGAAGAACACTGGCCGATTCTTGCGGCGCTGCAAAACGGCGCGCGCGCTCTCCGGCGTAAACACCTGGCCCGCGCCGGTGCTGGTGATAACGATGTCCGCGCGATGCGCCTGCTCATGCAATTGATTTGGCGGGATCACGCCCGTGGTGATGGCAGGAGTGCGCAGCCCGTCTGCAATGGACTGCGCCTTCGACTCGGTACGATTTGCCACCAGCAGCGTAGTTGCGCCCTGCTGGATGAGGTGCCGCGCGGTGAGGTCGCTCATCTTGCCCGCGCCCACCAGCAGCACGGTCTTGCCGGCGAGGGAGCCAAAGATCTTGCGCGCCAGTTCTGCTGCGACCGAGGCAACGGAGACGGTGGTGTTGCCGATTTGCGTCTCCGTGCGCACCTTCTTGGCCACCGAGAATGCCCGCTGCAGCAGGGGGTCGAGCGTCGCCTTGACTGCGCCTACCTCGCGGCCCACGGTCCACGACTGCTTCACCTGGCCAAGGATCTGAGGCTCGCCGACGACCATAGAATCCAGCGAACTGGCCACGCGGAAGAGATGCCGGATCGCGTCGCGCTCGTGGTACTCGTACACATGCGGCTCGATGTCGGTGGTGCGTATCTGCAGGTAGTCATGCAGAAACTGAATCACGCTGAGCGTCGGCGCCGTTCGCTTGCCGGCGCGCGCTTCCGCAACCTCTTCGTTCACGCCCTCCTGCACGGTGAGGATTTCGACGCGGTTGCAGGTACTGAGGATCAGCGCCTCGCGAATCCCCGGCTGGTCGGCGAGGGTACGCGTCGCGTCTGCCAGCCGATGCCCCGGGATTGCCAGCCGCTCGCGCACCGCAATGGGCGCGGTGGTGTGATTCACCCCGAGCAGCAGCAGCTTTGAGGCATGCGGCGTCGAGTGCGCGCCGTCTTCGATCCTCACGTGATGCATGGCGTCGCTCATGGCGTCTTGAACCTGTGCACGGCAGAGAGCGAGTTCGCCGCCCATACTGCGACCATCACCAGAAACACAAAGCTAGAGAGATAGACTGCGCGCCGTCCCCGCAATCCGCTGTTGCTGCGGATGTAGATCATCAGGACGTAGGCAATCCACATTGCGAACGAGAGCAGCACCTTGGGGTCCGCGAAGAATGCGGGGCCGATGGATTGCAGCGCGAGCACCGACCCGATCAGCAGGCCGGCCGTCATGCACGGCAGCCCAAAGCGCAGAGAGTTCACGCCGATCTGGTCGAGGGTTTCGAGCGGCGGCAGCCAACCGCGCTGAGATTCCGCTCGCTTCTCCTTGAGCCGCCGTTCCTGAACGAGGTAGAGCATGCTCGCAATCAGCGACAGGAACATCGCCGCGTAGGCCGCGAGCAGCAACGCAATGTGCAACAGGATCCAGCCCGTGCGGACGAGCGGGTAGGCGATTTCTTCATGTCCGGGATGGAACGCCGGAACGATGGCCATCAGCACCGCAATCGGCAGCAGGAAGATCCCGAAGGAGACGGTCCGATAGCGCGCCGCGAGGATAAGGAAGCCCACCACCAGCAGCAGGCCCAGCATGGAGAGGGTCTCGTGGGTGTCGACTGGCAGAGCGCGGTGGGCGGCGTAGAGGGTCTCGGCGATCGAGACAAAGTGGAAGAACGCGCCCAGGAACGCGGCAGGCATTGCGATATGCCGCCAGCGGGGGCGGTTATAGAGCGCGGCGGGCAGTACCGCGAGGGCGGCAACGCCGTAGAGAATTACCGCTAGTCGGAGCCAGAGCAGGGTCATACGTTGAGCTTCGCACGCTGGATATGCGCGAAAATCCAGTATATCTGCATTGCCCCATCAGTTTGTGATTGCGCTCACAGACCGGAAACCGCGACCGCCTCAGTGCGCCATCAGGCGATAGATTGCGATGGCAAAACCACCAATCCCGGCCCAACACAGTAAGGAGAGGGTCAGGACAATTGCCAGGCGAACGATCGCGCGGGGGGTCGCTCCCTCGCCCAAACGTTCTGGCGGGGGTAGTTGGCTGGACTTACCTGAATGTTGTGAAAGCGTATTCCCGAGAGAGTGTGTCATCGTACCTTTCGTACAAACCACAAGTGCGGCAGAGACAGAATCCTATACCGCCCCATGGTGCTTGGACAAGGCAAAACCTCAGCTTTAACGCGGTTTATTGGAGTCGTAGGCCACAGATTGCTCTAGATACGACTGAAGCTTGCCCTCGATGAGCGAAATGGGCAGCATAAACGGGCGGTCCAGTATCTCAACCGCTAACTTCCCGTCCCCAAAGGTATACTTCGCGGTCACGCCGTCTTTGCTCAGGGTGCCCGTGGTTCCATCCAGTTCAATGCCATTGCTGCGCAAACGTTGGGAGGCGGCAGCGAACTGCTCCTCAGACATCGGAATCTCAATCATCCTGTCAGTCTAGGGGCAACGATGGATTCCGCCAAGCGGGTGCGCCCGGCCTTTGCGATATTCTGGGCGTTCAGATACCCGTGCATGACCTTGTCCACTGAAACTTCCGCAACTGCCACTGAGCGTGACCTTACCCCGGTCATGCGGCAATATCGCGCGGCGAAGGACGCGCACCCCGACGCGCTGCTCTTCTTTCGCCTGGGCGATTTCTACGAGCTCTTCTATGAGGACGCGCTGATCGCGTCGCGCGAGTTGCAGCTCACCCTCACCTCGCGCGACAAGACGAAGTCTGTGCCGATGTGCGGGGTTCCCTACCACTCGGCCGGCACCTACCTGCAGCGGCTGCTGCGCAAGGGGTATCGCGTGGCGCTGTGTGAGCAGATGGAGGACCCAAAGGCCGCCAAGACCATCGTTCGCCGCGAGGTCACGCGCGTCCTCACGCCGGGAACCGCAGTCGACGCGGCGCTCGACGCGAGCGAAAGCCAATGGTTGGCGAGCATCTCTGGCAGCGGCTCCAACGCCAGCGCGGCCGTGGGCGTCGCTGCGCTCGATCTCTCGACCGGCGACTTCCGCGCTACAGAGTTCTCCGGGCCGGCGGCGTGGGCGCTCGCGCTGGACGAGCTCTCTCGCATGCGGCCTGCTGAAGTGCTCTACCCGCGCGGCAGCGCTGGCTTTGGCACGACATCGCAGAGCGTGCGCCAGGGCGTGCTGCGCGATACTCCCGGAGAAGCAGCCGCCGAGTCCGCCGAGTCGCCTGCGCAACTTGACATCTCCGGCGCACGCACCGAGGTCGAAGAGTGGGCCTTCACCGAGGACTATGCGCTTCCTCTGCTCCGTCAGCAGCTGAGCGTGCACTCACTCGACGGCATGGGTCTGGCGCACCATCACGCCGCTGCGGTTGCTGCCGGCGCGATCGTGCATTACCTGCGCGCTACCAAGCAGGGCGCGCTCGCGCATCTCGACACACTGCGCTACTACGAGCGCAACGACGCGCTTGAGCTCGACGCGGTGAGCGTGCGAAATCTCGAGCTGGTTGAGCCGCTCTTCTACAGCGAAGGCCCGCAGACCACGCTCTTCTGGACGCTCGACGCCTGCTGCACGCCGATGGGCAAGCGCCTTCTGCGCGCGCAACTTCTCCGGCCCATGCAGTCGCTGGACGCGATCAACGCGCGGCTTGATGCTGTTGCAGAAGCCGTCGTGGACCTGCGCCACCGCGAAGGCCTACGCCGCGCCATGGACGGCATCCTCGACCTTGAGCGCCTGCTCGGCCGCGTGTCGCTCGAGACCGCCGGGCCGCGCGAGGTCGTCGCGCTCGGTAAAACGCTTTCGCGACTTCCTGGCTTGCGCGCTGCTGTATCCGAATTTGTTTCGGCGAATGCCGCGAGCCGCTGGGCTGAGCTCGCCAATGGCCTCGACCCGCTCGACGACCTCAGCGAGCTCATCGCGCGCACGCTGGTCGACGAGCCGCCTGTGAATCTCTCCGACGGCGGAGCCATCCGCGAAGGTGTCGATGCGGACCTCGACGCGGTTCGCAGCCTTTCCACGACTGGCCGCCAGCGCATCGCGTCCATTGAAGAGCGCGAGCGCGAACGCACCGGCATTGGTTCGCTCAAGGTGCGATTCAACTCCGTCTTCGGCTACTACCTTGAGGTCACCAAGGCCAACGCCAAGTCCGTTCCCGCCGACTACGAGCGCAAGCAAACCCTTGTCAACGCTGAGCGCTTCACCACGCCCGAACTCAAGGATCTCGAAGTAAAGATCCTCACAGCGCAAGAGCGTAGCGGAGAGATCGAGCGCCGCATCTTCGCCGAGCTGCGCCGTCAATTGCTCGCGAACGCCGCGCGAATCCGCGAGACCTCGCGCGTGATCGCACGCATCGATCTGCTCGGCTGCTTCGCACATCTCGCCGCGCTGCGTGGCTGGGTGCGCCCGCAGGTCGACAACTCCGGCCTGCTCGAATTCCACAACGGCAGGCATCCTGTTATCGAGCGCCGCCTTGAAGACCAGGGCGCAGGGCGATTCATCCCCAACTCGCTGCACCTCTGCGCCGGCGATACGGCCGCGACTGAACCGTCGCTCCTGCTCATTACGGGTCCGAACATGGGCGGCAAGAGCACGTATCTCCGCCAGGCGGCGCTGCTGGTCATCATGGCGCAGTGCGGCTGCTTCGTGCCTGCAGAGAGCATGCGCCTCGGCCTGGTCGATCGCATCTACACCCGCATTGGAGCTGCGGATAATGTTGCGCGCGGGCGCTCTACGTTCATGGTGGAGATGACGGAGACGGCCGCGATCCTCAACACTGCAACGTCGCGCTCGCTGGTGCTGCTTGACGAGATGGGCCGCGGCACCGCCACCTACGACGGCCTCTCGCTCGCCTGGGCCACCGTCGAACATCTGCACGACACCATCGGATGCCGCACGCTCTTCGCCACGCACTATCACGAGCTCACACTGCTCGCCGACCGCCTCGCCCACCTGCGCAACGTGCGTGTCACGGTGCGCGAGAACGCCGGCGGCATCGTCTTCCTTCACACCGTCGAGCCAGGCGCGGCCAACAAGAGCTACGGCATCGAAGTCGCGCGCCTCGCAGGCCTGCCCAACGCTGTGATCAGCCGCGCCCGCGAGGTGCTCAAAGTCCACGAGCGCGCCGAGACGCAGCAGGTCCGCGAGTCGGCACCGGTCCGCGAGGCCAAGGTGCAGATGACCATGTTCACTCCCCTCTCGCAACGCATCGTGGACCGCATCGAGCAGGTCGACATCGACGGCCTAACCCCGCGCGAGGCGCTGCAACTGCTCGCCGAACTCCAGCGTGAACTCAAAGGCGACGCATGAAAACCCCGCAACCCAAGCCGCTTCTCGTTGCCGGCGTCATGTCTGGCACCTCGGCTGACGGAGTCGACGTAGCCCTTTGCCGCATCGCGCCCGCGCTCCGCGCCGACACCACTCCGCGTCTCAAGCTGCTCGGGCATCGCTCCTTCGCGTACGACAAAAAACTTCGCGACAGCATCCTGAGCATCGCAGCAGGCAACAAGACTACCGCTGCGGAACTCAGCCAACTTTCCTGGCGGCTCGGAGAGTTCTACGCAGAATGCATCGCGACCACCGCGCGCGAACTCAAGCTCAGGCCGCAACTCGCCGCCATGCATGGCCAGACGATCTACCACCAGGCCGTGGCTGCGAAGTTTCTCGCCGCGCCGATCCGATGCACCTCGCAGATCGGCGAACCCGCGCTGCTCGCGGAGCGCCTGCGCATTCCCGTCGTCAGCGACTTCCGCCCCGCCGATCTCGCCGCGGGAGGCCAGGGCGCGCCGCTCGTCCCCATGCTCGACTTCTGCCTCTTTCGCCATGCCACGAAGAATCGCGTGCTGCTCAATCTCGGCGGCATCGCCAACGTGACTGCGCTGCCTGCAGCTTGCGCCGCCGCAGACGTGCTGGCCTTCGACACCGGGCCCGCCAGCATCCTCATCGATCTGCTGATGCAGCAGCTTTATAACCGTCGCTTCGACAAGGATGGCGCCATCGCCGCCAGCGGCAAGGTCCTCAAGCCTGTCCTCGACCAACTCCTCACCACACCCTACTTCTCTGCCCCGACACCGAAATCCTGCGGTCGCGAAGAATTCGGCCCCGCGTTCGCGCATCAGCTTCTCGCGCTCTGCAACCGCGCCGGCGCCCGCAAGCAGGATGTCATCGCCACGGCCACCGCACTCACTGCAGTCACCATCCTCGACGCCTACCGCCGCTTCTGCTGGCCGCACCTCGGGCAGCACGCGCCGCTCGCCCGCGCCACCGAGGTCATCGCAGCCGGTGGCGGCACGAAAAACCTCACCCTCATGCGCATGCTCACCGAAGGCTTCGCGCAACTCGGCGTCAAGGTCTCGACCACTGCCAGAGCAGGCCTTCCCGTCGAAGCCAAGGAAGCCGCCGCATTTGCGCTGCTCGGCTGGCTCACCTGGCACGGCCTTCCCGGCAACATCCCCTCCGCCACCGGCGCAAGTCGCCCCGTCATTCTCGGCAAGGTAACGCTCGCGTGAAGCGTCAATTCTGCAGCGCGCTCTTCCTCACCGCAGTACTCGGGCTCACAGCATGCGCACCATCCGCGCCGAACCCTCGCACCCTCACCTTTCTCATTGAGTCCTCGCCGAACAACCTCGACGTGCGCCAGGGCACAGACTCGCAGTCCGAGCGCATCGGCGAACTCATCTACGATCCCCTCGTCCGAAAAGATGCGCACTTCAACCTGCAACCGTGGCTGGCTACAAGTTGGGATCGGCCCGACCCGCTCACATGGGTCTTCCACCTTCGCGCCGGCGTACATTTTCACGACGGCCATCCGCTCACTGCCGCCGACGTCGCGTGGTCCATCCGCAGCATGACCAACGGCGCGATCATCACCGCGAAGGGTGGCGCGTTCAAAGCCATCACCGCCGTCGACGCGCCCGATCCGCTCACCGTCATCGTGCACACCAGCACGCCGCAGCCCAGCCTGCTCTTCAATCTTTCGGACGGCCTCTTCGGTGTCGTCGAAGCCGGTGCCGCGCGGGACGAAGGCCTTCATCCTATCGGCTCCGGGCCCTTCCGCTTCGTCTCGCAGGTGCAGGACAAGGAGGTGCTGCTCGACCGCAATTCCTCCTACTGGGCCGGCGCGGCGAGCCCCACCATCGAGCACGTGCGCTTCCAGGTTGTGCCCGACACCATTACCGCCGCGCTCGAGATGAAGAAGGGCTCTGCCGACGTAGAGAGCAACGTTCTCACCATGGACATGGTGCACGCTCTCAGCGACTCGCCCAACCTCCGCGTCTCCACCGGCCCCGGCGCGCGCGTCGACTACCTCAACTTCAACGTGCAGGATCCCGCTCTTCGCGACCTGCGCGTGCGCCAGGCCATTGCCTTCGCGATCGATCGACCGGCGCTCATCGCCGCACTCTGGCGCGGCCACGCGCATCTCGCCGACACGCTGCTTCCGCCCGGCCACTGGGCTGCTGCGCCTGATACCGATCTCGCGCAGTATCCACACGACCCCACGCGCGCCATCGCGCTACTCGACGCCGCGGGCCTCAAGCCCAACCGTGACGGCATCCGCCTGCGTCTCACCATGAAGACCTCCACCGACGAGACCACGCGGCTCGAAGCCCAGGCCATGCAGGCTGAACTCCACGACGTCGGTATCGCGCTCTCGCTGCGCTCGACGGAGTTCGGCACGTTCTACTCCGACATCACCAAGGGCGCGTTTCAGATGTACCTGCTGCGCTGGATCGGCTCCAACGAAGACCCCGACATCTTCCACTATTGCTACGCCACCGAGATGTTCCCGCCGAAGGGCGCCAATCGCGGCCACTACTCCAACCCGCGCGTCGACGCGCTGCTCCGCGCCGCCAGCCAGGCCACCGACCAGGCCGCACGTCGCAGCGACTACGTCCAGATTCAGCAGATCCTGGCGACAGATCTCCCCACCATCCCGCTCTGGTATCCCGACAACATCGTGATCCACTCCGCCCGTCTGACGAACCTCACGCTTGACCCCGGCGGCAGCTTCGATTTTCTGCGCACGGCCGAGCTTCATTAAGAGGTATACGGAGCCTCAGCGATGGGAAGGCGTCGCGAGTCGATCCCGGGCCACTCCCGAGGGCTTGTGACCTGCTATGCTGTCCACGTCATAGACCGTGCAGCACAGCGTGTCCGTATCGAGAACTGCTATCTCCGGCAACTCGTCCTGCCGCGACCGAAGTCACCCGGAGACAGCAGCACAGACCAGGCGCCGCAAGGCCAGAGAGGCCGTGAGCTATGAGCTTTCCGATCATTGTCTTCTTCGTATCCCTCTTCCTTCTCTGGGCTTCCGAGAGGATCGGCTCAGCCCTTCGCAAGCGGCGCAGGCTCACCGAGGACGCGCGGCCCGACTTCGACATCGTTCTGACCGCCACGCTTACCCTGCTCGGCCTGATGATCGGGTTTACGTTTTCCATGGCCGTCACCCGCTTTGACCAGCGCAAGAACTACGAGGAGGCAGAGGCCAACGCCATTGGCACCGAGTATGTGAGAGCGGACCTGTTGCCGGCTGCCGATGCCGACCGCGTTCGTCAACTGCTGCGCAGCTATCTCGATCGACGCATAGCCTTCTACGAGGCCCGTTCTGAGCGCCAGCTTCAGCAGAACAACGTGGATACCGCGCGGCTCCAGGACCAACTTTGGTCGGCCGTCAAAGCGGCTGCCACTGCAAATCCGACACCGGTCACGGCGTTGGTGGCTGCCGGTATGAACGACGTGTTGAACTCCCAGGGATATACCCAGTTTGCCTGGGGAAATCGCATCCCCTTGGAAGCCTGGATGCTATTGGCCGGGATCGGCATCGGTTGCAACCTGATGATCGGCTACTCGACACGACGGTCCGAGAACGAACGGCGGCTGGCGTTGATTCTGCCGCTGTTCGTGGCCCTTTCGTTCCTGCTCATCTCGGATATCGACTCCCCGCGAGGCGGCCTTATCCGCATCCAGCCGGACAATCTCATCCTCCTCTCTCAATCCCTGGGCCGACCATAACCCGTCTGCCGCTCCCCGCCGGGATTGCCTGCTTGCGACAACGCGTGCGCCGGTGTCGGTTCCGCCGTACTTCGCCAGGGCCGGGAGTATTATGTGTCGCGGGAAGCCATACCCTCATCTAAGCTGTCAAACTTGACAGTATTCCTCCGCTGTCCAGCCCCATACACTCAACCGGAAAGAGGTTTCGATGCGTACCAGGATCGCACTTACGTCAACGTTGCTTTTAGGTTTTGCCGTTTGGTCCACGGGGTGCAAAAGCACGTCGTCAACGCCGGCTTCATCTGACACGAACTCCTCTCAGACCTCCTCCAATTCTTCTGCTGCGGCATCCCCGGGATCTCCGTCCTCGACTGCTCCATCATCCGCAGCCCCATCCTCCACCACCGCTCCGCCCAATGAAGCAGCCGCTCCGGCTCCAGCCCCAGCGCCCGAGCCGCCGGCTGAGACCGCTCCCCCACCGCCGCCCGCACCCGTGGTAATCCCGGCCGGGACGACGCTTCGGGTCAGACTTGTGCAACCCGTCGGATCCAAGATCAGCATGGATGGCCAAAGCTTCGATGCCACCTTCTCTTCGCCCGTGGTGGTCAAGGGCGCGACGCTGGTGCCCGCCGGCACCCGGGCCGTTGGAACCGTGACCGAGGCCCACGCCTCGGGACGCTTCAAGGGCGGAGCGACGCTCAGCCTCCGCTTGAACAGCTTTCGACTCAACGGAACGACGTTCCCCATCCGCACCTCTACGTACTCGCAGACCTCGACCGGTAAAGGCAAGCGGACGGCTGCGATGGTTGGCGGCGGTACCGGTGGCGGCGCTTTGATTGGCGGAATCGCGGGCGGTGGCAAGGGCGCGCTCATCGGCGGCCTCATCGGCGCAGGCGCGGGCACGGTCGGCGCTGCTACCACCAACCGCGACATCACGCTCCCGTCCGAGACCGTTATCGGATTCAGACTCGCATCCTCCGTGAACCTGGGACCGACCTCCTGAGCTCACCCGTAGTTCGTTCTTGGCGATCGCCCAGCAGCCGGGCGATCGCTAAGAACTTCCTCCAACCAGGGGCTACGAGATATCGGTCGGCAGCGGAGCCGGATCCTTGCAAGAATCTTGACGCAAAGGAGAATCGCCGTGACTCAAACCGCCCCCATCCCCGTTACCCCTGACAACTTCGTCCGTGCCGAAAGCGACCTCTACTTCAGCAACGTCACTAGAGACGGTGGCTTCGGCAAGTTTCTTCACTACCGAACGCCCTCGCCCATCGACAATCAGAACGTCATCCGACTCAATCGCGATACGCTGTACTCCGCCGCGGTCTTCGATCTCGAGGCCGGCCCCGTCACTATTACCCTCCCTGACGCCGGCCAGCGCTTCATGTCGCTGCAGGTCATCAACGAAGACCAATACACTCCCATGGTGAAATATGGCCAGGGCAGCTATTCCCTCACCCGCGAAAACATCGGCACCCGCTACGTCGTCATCGCCGTTCGCACGCTGGTCGATGCGAACGATCCCAACGACCTTAAACAAGTCAACGCGCTGCAGGACAAATTTGAGATCGATCAGAAAAGTTCCGGTCGCTTTGAAATTCCCGCATGGGATCCCGTTAGCCAGAAGAAGGTTCGTGAAGCGCTGCTCATCCTTGGCGAGACTCTGCCGGACACGAAGCACATGTTCGGCACCGCGCAACAGACCGAACCCGTCCGCCGCCTCATCGGCGCAGCGATGGCCTGGGGTGGCAATCCGGAAAAGGAAGCCATGTACCTCAACGTCACGCCCGCAAGAAACGACGGCAAGACCGTCTACCGGCTCACCGTGCGGGATGTTCCCGTCGACGGATTCTGGTCCATCAGCCTCTACAACGCCAAGGGCTATTTCGAGCAAAATCCCTACAACGCCTACACGCTCAACAATCTCACCGCGAAAAAGGAAGCCGACGGGTCCGTCAACATCCAATTCGGCGGCTGCGATGGGAAGCTACCTAACTGCCTACCCATCAGCCCGGGCTGGAATTACATGGTGCGCCTCTATCGCCCGCGTCCTGCCATCCTGGACGGCACATGGAAGTTCCCCGAAGCCCAACCCGTCTCATAAATTTGCATCGCCCGGAAGGAAACACCATGCCCGACACCCTCAATGAAGAAGACCTCTCCCTCTCCGTAGCCGACGTCCGCTCCATCGCCAAAGACGCCTTCATCTATGGCTTCCCCATGGCCGCCAACTACCAGACCATGTACAAGCAGGCAATCGACTCCACCAGCCCCGACTACCGCGCGCCGTTCAACATCCTCACCAGCGCCAAATCCGTCGCCACTCCTGACGACAAGTTCGTCGTCACGCCGAACTCCGACACGCCCTACTCGTATCTGTGGATGGATCTCCGCGCCGAACCCCTCGTCATCACCCTTCCCGCGATCGAACCCACGCGCTACTACACCGGCCAGATGATCGATCTCTACACCTACAACTTCGCCTACCTCGGCACTCGGGCCTACGGCAACGAGGGCGGAACCTTCCTCATCGCCGGCCCCGGCTGGCATGGCGCCACGCCCGCCGGCATCAAGGCCGTCATTAACTGCGAGACCCAATTCGCCTACGTGCTCTTTCGCACCCAACTCTTCAACCTAGCCGATCTCCCCAACGTGAACAGGATTCAGGCGGGCTATCACGCCGAGCCTCTCAGCGCGTTCCTCAAGCAGCCCGCACCGCCCGCCGCGCCCATGATCAACTGGCCCAAACCCGCCGACATCGCCAAGCCCTCCGCCGCGATCTTTCCCATCGTCAACTTCCTCTTGCAGTTCTGTCCGCCAAATCCATCCGAGAGCGCCTTACTCGCTCGTTTCGCCAAGCTCCACATCGGCCCAGGCGAAACCTTCGCGCTCAACAAATTCTCTCCTGCGATCCAGCAGGCCATCAGCGACGGCATCGAGGGCTCGCAGGCAGACCTCGCCACCGTGATGAAGAAGATCAACACCGACGCGATCTCCAGTGGAGACATGTTCGGCGCCCGCGGCTTCCTCAAAGATAACTACCTCTACCGTTACGCCGGCGCCAAGCTCGGTCTGTACGGAAACTCCAAACAGGACGCGCTCTACTTCGGCTATTTCGTTGACGCCAACCACCAACCCCTCGACGCCTCAAAGTCCAGTTACGAGCTTCGCTTCGCCAAAGACGGTCTGCCTCCCACCAGGGCCTTCTGGTCGCTCACCATGTACGACGGCACGACGCAGCTGCTCGTAGCCAACCCCCTCAGGCGCTACCTGCTCAACTCCACGACGCTTGACGCCTACAAGTACGGCCCCGACGGCTCGCTGACCTTCTATCTCTCGCAAGCCAACCCCGGCCCTGACAAGGAATCCAACTGGCTGCCCGCGCCCGGCGGTACGTTCTATGGAATCTTTCGTGTCTACATGCCCGGGGACACCGTGATCGACGGAACCTGGAAGAAGCCCAACCTCACCCCCGTTACCAGGTAGTTCGCGTCAATCCTCGCCGCTTCAATCCCCTTGCGCGGGCTTCGGCTGCCGCGTAACCCGGGGGCCGGCCGCTCCATCCTCGCTTGCCTCATCCGCGGATTCGTCCAGGTAGAGGAACTCCGTCGGCCCAGCGAACCCGCTGCCCGACGCCTCCACAATGTCCGCCACCGCCAGCAGCAGCTCCTCGCGTGTCTCGTAAAACGTCTGGGTGTCCGCGGTCAACACGTAGAGGTAAATCTCGATCTCCATACCCCGCTCTCCAAACCCAATCAGCCGAATACGCTTCGTCTCCTGCTCCACGCGCCGATGCTGCGCGCAAAGTTCCTGGATCTCGCCAAGGATCTCCCGGAGTTGCGCCGCGGTGGTTCCATAGCGAACCCGCACGCGCGTCTCCAGCAATGTCTTCCTGCGCGTTGCAAAGTTTTCAATGTTCGACTGCGCCAGCGCCCCCGCAGGCACCGACAGCAGGCTCTGATCGTCCGTGCGTAGCTTCACCGAACGCAGGGTGATGTCCTCGATATACCCCAAGCGGTTGGAGATCGAGCACCGATCGCCCACCGCCAGCGCGTTGTCCATCAGCAGAAAGATTCCACCCAGAACATTCTCGATCGACTTCTGCGCGCCTAGCGCAACCGCGACGCCGCCGATCCCGACGCCGGCCAGAGCCGTCTTCGTGTCAACGCCCAACACCGTCAGGATCGCGAAGATCGCCACCACGACGACGAACACGCTCATCAATCGCTCACCCAGCATCATCAGCGATCGCCGGTTGGTGTCGCCGTGGATCCATGCGACCGTCCTCGCCCGCGCGAAGAGAAGTTTCAGCACGCGGCGAATGAGCCACGTCACTCCGATCAGCACCAGCACCGACCCCGCCTGCCGGTACGCGAGCCGGAAGCCCAACGAAAAGCCGAGCGTTCGCTCCATCAGCAGGTTAAAGAGAATCACCACGAGGAACGTGATGGGCGTCCGAACTTCGCTGAGCCATTCCTTCAGCCGCTCTTTCACGCCGACAGTAACGGTTGCGCGCTCAATCGAGAAAAGGCAGATGCGCACCACCAGCCACATGAACAGCAGCGGAAGAACGATCGAACCCGCCCACACAATCCATTGCGCGGCCGAGAAGCCCAGAAACGAGCGCTCCACCAGCACCCGCGGCATCATCCGGTTCACCCAGGTGTCTTCCAGCAACTCATACATCCCCGGCACTTCGCCGAGCGTGTCTGAGGAGATCAGCCAGATCTGGTTCCCCTCCCCGTCTTTCACGCGAATGAGGATGATGTCCAGACGTTGCGACCCAATCCTCATCGATCCAACATTCTCGCGATCCAGCGGAAGACCGTCGTTCACATCCCCCGAGGGCTTGTCACTGATGCTTTCCAGTGAGTGAACGTAGTACCGATCCATCAACTCCTTGAGCTCGCGAGCCAGCAGCTCCCCGTGGGCTGACTGCTCCGCCGGTACCTGCAGGAACCGCATGGCGCCGGCGAAATCTCCCCGCTGCGTAACGCGAATGAAGCCCGTGACGGTGCCCCGAGGCGTCGCGCGACCGAACGGATCAACGTGCGGCTCGGCCGTTGTGACGGGGGCCGCCGGAGCCGTCAAGGTGCCGGGCAGCTGGGCAACGATGTGCGTGGCGCACACGACGAAGAGCAGCGCAGCCGCCAGCCTCCCCCACCTTCTCCGCCCACCTCTACTGATTCTCAAGCCCATCGCAAAGCTCCTCCGCCCCGCCACCCGATGGTAAAGCATAGGCCACCTGGAAGCCGCCTCCCAACGCCCTCCGGCCCCGGGCGAAGCCCCTAGGTAAACCGTGCAGCATCAACAGCGTCGCGACAACGTCAGCCTTCCCCACTGTCAGTATTGCCAGTTGAGACGACGGGCTTCACCGGGTAGAGTGCATTCATCTTCAGTCGCTGACCCGTTATCTCCGCGAACAGGAGCGGGGCGCTCCGATCAATGAAAACGTTGCTGACCGCCAAATGTTTCGTGGAAGTACTCGCCGGCTTTGCGCTGCTGTTCGTTCCGTCCACGCTGGTTTCGCTGGTGCTAGGAGTTTCTCTTGAACGCTCTGGCGCAATCATCCTCGCTCGTTGCATCGGAGTCATCCTGATCACGCTTGGCATTGCCTGTTGGATAGCGCGAAATCACAGCGAGAGCCCTGCCGCCGTCAAGCTGGTCGTTGCGCTTCTGGCCTATGATGTCTCGGTCGTGGCTCTCCTGCTGCTGGCGCGTCTGGTCGAACACATGTCAGGCATCGCACTCTGGCCGGTAGTCTGCCTTCACTCAGGACTTGCGATATGGTCGCTCGCCTGCCTCACAAAGAAGCCATGATGGTCGCTGGTCAGTCAGGGATACGTGCGGGAAAGCTGCATAGCAACAAAGGTCCTGCTTGGCGTTTCAGGCGTCTCGGGTTGGCGGCGGCCGCATTGTTCTGCTTCGCGTCGCAAACAATCTCTTCGCAGGATCTCGCTCCGCGCGCCTACCTCATCACGCCCTTCCACTCCAACGCCGTTTCCCTCACCTTCTCGTTCTTCGACGGCAGCATCAATCTCAATGGCGTTCTGCCGGCGAGTGACGCGAAGGGCAGGTATAACGTAACGATCGCGAACTACTACCACTCCTTCGGCATCTTCGGGCGCTCCGCGAACTTCGTGGCCGCGCTTCCCTATGGCGAGGGAAATTTCCAGGGAACCATCAACGGCGCAGGAACCAATCTCTACCGCTCCGGTCTCGTCGACTCGGTCTATCGGCTCGCAGTTAATCTGAAGGGCGGCCCGGCCATGCAGCCGCGCCAATTTCTCAACTGGCATCAGACGCTACTGCTCGGCGTCAGCCTCAAAGTGATCGCCCCCACCGGGCAATATGATCCCACCAAGCTCATCAACTGGGGGACCAATCGCTGGTCGTTCAAGCCCGAGTTCGGCTACTCCCAGCGCTTTGGCCATTGGATACTCGATGGCTATGCAGGAGCGTGGTTCTTCACCCGGAATGACGAGTACTGGTCGCGCAACTCCTACTACCCGGGCACGAGATCCCTAACGCAGAATCCAATGGCTGCCTTTGAGGGCCACCTGAGCTACGACTTCAAGACGCGCGGCCTGTGGGTCTCACTCGATGGCAACTACTGGGTGGGCGGAGTGATCACCGCGGGGGGCGTGGAACAACCCAACACGGAACAGCGGAACTCGCGCGTCGGGTTCACTACGGCAGTTCCAGTCACCAGGCATTCGTCCCTGAAGTTCAGTTACAGTAACGGCGCCTATATCCAGTACGGCGGCAACTACCAGAACGTATCGGTCGCCTGGCAATACGGTTGGCTGGGGAGACCGAACTAAGGAGTCCCTGGAATGCAGTGCTTTCGCACTTGATTCACGCGCGGCGGCTATCGTGATCGGGCGCAATGTCATTGGCCCGACAGCCACTGCCAATATCCTGACACGCTCTGTTGACGTCGTTGTGGTACCACTGCTAAAACATTGGCCAATGCAGGAATCCAGAGGACTTCTGCATGTGGGCCCCTTCACATTGTTTGGTATTGCAAGTGCTACGCAGGAAAGCGTGCGGCCTTTTTGACTTGGCCGTGATCCTAAGCACCTCACAAGACAGGGACCTCATGAGCCTTACAGAAACGCTTGCGCAAGCCACCACGACCGTCACAGGCGAAGCTCTGCCCGTAGCCATCTCCATCGACGGCCACTCTGTCACCTCTGCCGAAGGCGAGTTGCTGATCGAAGCCATTCTCCGCGAGAAAGAGATTCCGCACATCTGCTATCACTCGCCGCTCATGGGCCCGATACAGACCTGCGATACCTGCCTGGTCGAAGTCGGCGGAAAGCTGGTTCGCTCCTGCGGCACAACTGTCTCTTCCGGCATGCAGGCAGTGGTCACCGACTCGAAGCGTGCCCAGGACGCCCGCGCCGAAGCCTACGACGTGATTCTCGGCAACCACATGCTCTACTGCACGGTCTGCGATAACAACAACGAGAATTGCAGAGTCCACAACACGGCGCTCGAACTCAACGTGACGCATCAGAATCATCCCTTCACGCCGAAGCCCTATGACGTCGACATGTCGAACCCGTTCTACCGCTACGACCCCAGCCAGTGCATCCTTTGCGGACAATGCGTGCAGGCCTGCCAGACGGTGGAGGTGAACGAAACCCTTTCCATCGGGTGGGAGCTTGATCGTCCGCGCGTTCTCTGGGATGGCGGCATGCAGATCGGCGGCTCAAGCTGCGTCTCCTGCGGGCACTGCATTACCGTCTGTCCATGCAACGCACTCATGGAACGCTCAATGTTAGGCGAAGCCGGCTTCATGACGTCGATGCCGGCTGAATCGCTGGATAAGCTCATTGAGGTTGTAAAGGACCTGGAGCCCGAGATGGGCTACGGTGCCGTGATGCAGGTGTCGCAGACCGAAGCCAAGATGCGCGAGGAACGCATCGAGCGCACCAAGACGGTCTGCACCTATTGTGGCGTCGGCTGCAGTTACGATGTGTGGACGAAGGATCGTCGCATCCTCAAGATCGTTCCGCTGCACGGCGAGTCCAATCAGATCTCAACCTGCGTCAAGGGCAAGTTCGGTTGGGACTACGTGAACAGCAAGGATCGGCTGCAGCGGCCATTGATCCGGCATGAGAATGGCTTTCGCGAGGCCTCGTGGGAGGAGGCGCTCGAACTCGTCGCGCAGCGCCTGGGACAGATCAAGCAGGAGCACGGGCCGGACTCCATCGCGGTCATCGTATCCTCCAAGGCCAGCAATGAAGATGGCTACCTGATGCAGAAGTTTGCGCGCGTCGTCATCGGCACAAACAACGTGGACAACTGCTCCCGCTACTGCCAGGCGCCCGCAACGACGGGGCTGTTTCGAACCGTCGGTCTCGGAGGCGACAGCGGCTCCATCGAAGATATGGGAATGGCCAAGCTGGTAGTGATCGTGGGATCGAACACCGCGGAGTCGCATCCCGTCATCGCCACCCGGGTAAAGCGTGCGCACAAACTCCACGGACAACGAATGATCGTCGCCGACGTTCGCTTGCACGAGATGGCAGAGCGTGCGGACATCTTCTTCCGTCCGCGGCCCGGCACAGACCTCGCGTGGCTCTCCGCGATGAGCAAGTACATGTTCGACAACGGCCACGCAAAACTAGACTTCCTCCAGAAGTGGGTGAACAACGTAGACGAGTACCGCAAAAGTCTCGACCCCTTCACCATGGAGTACGCAGCGAAAACATGCGACGTACCCCTCGAGACGTTGCACCGTGTGGCCGAAGAGATTGCGCATGCAGAGACCATGTGCATTCTCTGGGCGATGGGAATCACGCAGCATACCGCCGGGTCAGACACTTCTACTGCAATCTCCAATCTGCTGCTCGTTACCGGCAATTACATGCGTCCCGGCACAGGCGCCTACCCCTTGCGCGGACACAATAATGTCCAAGGTGCCGGGGATATCGGCGCGGCCCCAAACACCTTCCCTGGCTATCAGAGCGTCACCGATGATGCACTGCGAACCAAGTTCGAAACGGCCTGGGGAGTGAAGATTCCCAACTATCGTGGACTCGATAATCACGAGATGGTGGAAGCGAGCCTCAACGGAAAGCTGCGCGCCATGTATCTCGCCGGCGAAGACATGGTCTATGCAGACTCCAACGCCAATGTAGTCGCAGCAGCGTTCGAGAAGCTCGACTTCTTTGTCGTGCAGGACATCTTTTTCACCGAGTCCTGCCGCTACGCGGATGTAATTCTTCCCGCCTCCCCGGTCTTGGAGAAGGATGGAACCTTCACCAGTACGGAGCGTCGCATCCAGCGCTTTTATCAGGCGCTGCCGGAGTTAGGCGACAGCCGTGCCGACTGGAAGATCACCCAATCGCTCGCCCAAAAAATGGGCGCTGCCTGGAATTATCAGCACCCGTCAGAGATCATGGCGGAGCTCGCTTCCCTGTCTCCGCTCTATGCAGGGTGCAGCTACGACCGCCTCGAGGGATACAACACCCTGCAGTGGCCGGTCGCTCCAGATGGTAAAGATCAACCGCTCCTCTATACCGAAGGCTTTGAATTCCCGGACAGGAAAGCCCGGCTGTTTCCGCTCGCCTTCCGCGAGCCCACCGATCCACCGGATGCCAACTTCGATCTGTTTCTCAACAACGGCCGTCAACTGGAACATTTCCACGAAGGCAACATGACCAATCGCGTACCGGGAATCAAGCAGGAAACTCCGGAGTGCTATGTCGAGATCTCGCCTGAGCTCGCTCACGAACGCTCGATCGACTCAGGACAATGGGTCCGTTTGACGAGCCGCTATGGAAACGTCAAGACCAAAGTTCTCGTAACCGATCGCGTCGAAGCGAAGCAAGTCTATCTGCCCCTTACCGCCCACGTGAATCTGCTGACCGGCAACAACGTTGATCCCGCGACGCACACGCCCGCGTTCAAGGAGACCTCGGTAAAGATGGAAATCCTTCCCGAGCGTGGAGAAGATCCTCTCCATCCCCTCAACTTCCGCTATTCAGGCAAACGCACTCCCCAGATGGGCGTAGAGGTAGAAAGAAAATGGAAGCGCGCAGACTATCACTTTCCTGGTGAGTCCACGCTCGTTCAGATTCGGCCGGCAGCGCCGGCAGGAAGCAGGTAGCATGGCCGCCCCTGTGGAGTTTCACACCTACACGCCGCCTGATTCGCGCCTGGATCTGGTTCGACGCATCGAGAGTGCACCGCGAGAGCACGCCGCCGCAGTCCTCGAAGCCTATGACCTGTTGCAGCGCCTGCACGACACCGGCGCCATGGGCCTCGTCAACGGACTGCTAAGTGCCGAGGGCACCGTGATCGGTAAGGTGACTGACGTGGTGAGCTCCAGGGAAGCGGTGACGGCGTTACGCGTCGCCATGATTCTTGGCAGCGCGCTTACCTCTGTCGATGCGGATCGTGTTCATGCTGCGGTCGCGCAAGCGGAGACGCATACACCTTCGCTCTGGGAACTCTTTCGCGCCGCGCGCAGCAAAGAGGTTCGCAAGGCCGCAGGCCTTGGCCTTTCGCTGGCGCAGATATTTGGCGCTTCCCTCATGGCGCGCAACAGCACCGACAAGGCGAGCCCTACAACCGGTTCCAAATGAGTTTCCGAAACTACGATCCGCATGCGGCGTCTCACTCCGAACAGGAACGACTGCCGATTCGCTCGCGCAGCGCTTTCAAAAGATGCTTCGTATAGAGCCCATCCGCGACGAACGAAACCCCTTCTTCCATCATCGCCGACAGAACTTCTTCCCCACTCTTATCGATAACGACAACATCGTTGAGATCCACCACCCGATTCTTCGCACAGGGATGTTCGTGGGCCGTGCGCCAGCTGGAGAGCAGGCCGTCAACAGAGTTGCTCGTCAGCTTCCCCTGGAGAATCCATCGCTGTTCTGATGCGAGCTCCTTCACTGTAATCCTCAACATCCCGTTCTCTCCCTAAGCTGCTCCGTAGGGTGGCCGCGGCTCTGTATCGGAGGGCGCCCGGCTCATCGCGTCCAGTCGAGTTGCATCGCGTCGCCGCATGCTGGCTGGGCATCTCACCCGACACAGCAGTTTGCAATGGATCAAGCAAGGATTTCAGGAAACCAATCGTCCTGTTTTTTCCTCGTAGCACGCCGTTTGCCATACAGTTTGCATACAGCTCCGTAGGCACTGCGCTTGAATTCAATTCGAGCGCCGAGGGATTACGACGCAGCGAGGCTAATTCGGATGTCAATCAATTGGCAGCCTGCCAACCCCTTGGCAGGAGAAACTTCATCACAGGGACGGATTTCGTGCGGCTGCAAGGCTTCCCCGAGGCCGCGTGATTCCCAGCTTCTGCATCCGAAACTGCAGTGTCGGCCGTTTGAGCCCGAGCCGCGCAGCAGCTCCGTGCGGACCCGCAAACACCCAATTCGTCTGCTCGAGAACCGAAAGAATATGCCTGCGCTCGACGTCTTCCAGCGTCTCCACTCCATTTCCGTTCGAGGTTTTTGCCTCCGCACTTTGCGACTTGAGATCGCTGACCGGCACGTGCAGGATGTGCCCTTTCGAAAGAATCACCGCGCGCTCGATTACGTTTTGCATCTCGCGAATATTCCCGGGCCAGGGATAGCGAACCAGCACACGCATCGTCTCCGAAGAAATCGTATCGATCTGCTTGCCGGTGTTGCGTGCGAAGTGCTGCGCAAAATGCCGCACCAGAAATGGAATGTCCTCCGTGCGGTCGCGCAACGCAGGAACGTGGATCGGAAAGACATTCAATCGATAGAAGAGATCGGAGCGGAACGTCTGCTCCCGGACCATTGCGCTCAGGTCGCGATTCGTCGCCGCAATTAACCGGGCATCGCTATGCAGAGTGCGTGAACTCCCCAGGCGCTCAAACTCTCGCTCCTGCAGAACACGCAGCAGCTTCGGCTGCAGATCAAGTGGGATCTCGCCTACCTCATCCAGAAAAATCGTCCCCTGCGATGCCAGCTCGAATCGCCCGATCCGCTGCGCGATAGCCCCGGTGAAAGCTCCCTTCTCATGTCCAAAGAGTTCGCTCTCCAGCAGCCCCGTTGGGATGGCGGCGCAATTCAATTTCACAAACGCCTTGGAGCTTCGCTCGCTGAGCTTATGAACCGCGCGCGCGATGAGCTCCTTTCCAGTGCCCGTCTCACCGTGAATCAGCACAGTCGCATTGGTGGGTGCCACCGCTTCAATCTGTCGCAACACCACTTTCAGCGCCGCGCTCGTCCCCACAATCTCCTCGAAGTTCATCTCGCTGCGCAGCTCGTCCTCGAGATAAAGTTTCTCCTGCGTCAGCCGCTCGCTAAGCTCCGTGATCTGGCGATAGGCCAGCGCGTTATCGATCGCGATAGCGATCTGCCCGGTAAGCTGCGACAGGAAGCCAATGTCCGCCTCGGTGAAAGCGTCCTTCTGCCGTCGTGCCAGGCAAAGCACACCGAGAACCCGTTCGCACCGAATCAGCGGGAGCATGCACAGCGTCCGAATCCCCTCCCCCGCGGCAACCCTGTGATCGAAGCTCGACCGCTGCAACTCGGCCACATCCCCGATCCACGCCTTTCCGGAGCGAAACACCTGACCCGAAACCGACCCGTCCAGCGGGCTCACCATGTCCTCATGGGCCACGCCTCTGCCCTCAGTCGAATCCAGCGCATACAGCCGCAGATGCCTGCTCTCCGAATCCGGCAGGATGAGCGCCACCGTGTCGAGCCGCATCACGTTGCGAATACTTGGCGAGATCGAGCGCAGCACATCACGCAGCTCCAGGTTCGCCACAACGCTGTTATTCAGGTCGAGAATCAGCTTTAGCTTGGTGCGTTCGCTCTCCAGTTGCGCACGTACCAGGCGGTCATCGATCGCCAGCGCAACAATATCCGCAACATGGGCAAGGAGATGCATCCTCGGCTCCGCGAACACCTCGGCCGGTCCTCCAACGCAAAGCACTCCGAACGAATCACTGCCCGTCTTCAGGGGGAAGACGCGAAGTGTCGCATCATCCCGCCGCTCGAATATCTTGCCGAGTGCTGCAAGCGGCTCCAATTCCGCGCGGTCTCTCGAGCCAGAAGTAAATGGTTTCAATAAGGTAAGGATCTCCGCCGTTGCCGGAACATCGTTCCCCTTGGCATCGATCGCAAACCAGGTACCCGCGCCCCACTCTTCCCGGAGCACAACTGCTACGGAACATCCCGCAAAGAGGGAGTGCAGTTCTGCCGGCACAGCGCGCAGAAATTTGCTGGGCTCGGCATACGCCTCCAGCCGACTCGCAAGCCGCAGAACTCCTGCCTCGCGCTCTTCCCTCGGAGCATCGAGATTCGTCGCAATGAAGGGCGTCCCACTCCGCATCATTCTCCCCAGCCGCTGGCACCTCTTAATGCCAAGTAGATGCTCTGGCAGCTTTAAAGTAGCGATCTTTAAATCCTACGAGTGAGGCTTTGCGTCTCTTTCGTCATACCGGACTGCACTTTGGTCGATTATCCCTAAGCGGATGCGATTGCGAGCCCACACCGTCGATGGCCCGTCCAACCGCGCGCTTGAACCGTGCCTGTCGAAACGGTGCGGCGTAAGCACCAGAAATATCGGGAGAAAAATTCGCGCGACGGCGACAGTTTAACTTTCCGCAACGCCGCCGAGGTCGCGCAAGCTTCCGTCACGGAAATTTTACTTCTCGCGCGCCATCCCTGCCAACATGTTGGCGCTTGATCGACTTACTGGCAGACACCGCTATGTCTGCTACGTGACAAAACCGTCACTAACTTTCTGCTGGCGCGGCGCTTATCTCCGAGCCTGGCCCACCAGCTTTTTGGCACACCAAGTGCACATACCCACACTGCCAAGCACCAAGCCCGGCGCTCGATCCGTTTCGTCATCTTGCATATCTTTCTGGAGGTGCAGATGTATACAGAGGAGCAAGCAGAACAATCCGCTGGATTTCGCCTGGATGTTCCGCTGCACGATCTACTCACCAAACCAAGAGCTCCCGTCCCCGGCCTTCAGCCTATCGGCGAGCCGCAAGTCTTTCCCGACCCGATGTTTCCCCAGCATCCGGAACTGTTGGGCGCGATCGATGAAGACGCGGTCTGGACGCCTCCGGATAAGCGCCGCTGGACACCCGGTCAGATCTATCACACCATGCAGGGCTGGCTGTTTCCCTACATCCGCTCTCGTGTGACGAGCGGCGACTTCCACCCCCTGATCTCGTATCTGTTCACCGAGTTCAAATGCAATCTGGACTGCCACTACTGTTGGGCCTTCGACAATAAAGTCAAAGGCATGACCGAGGACACGGCCAAGCGTTCCGTCGACTGGCTCCACGGTACCGGCTGCCGCGTGCTTGCCTTCATGGGAGGCGAGCCCCTGCTCCGGCCCGACTTCATCCATCGCATCACCTACTACGCTGCTAAGAAAGATTTCTGGATCTATCTCCCAACCAACGCAAGACTTCTTCGCACCGACGTCATCGATAAGCTCGCCGACGCCGGCATGTCGACCTTCAACATCGCTGTCGATGCAGTCGACCTGAAACAGGGCCTGCCCAAGGCCCTGGCGCCTATCCGCAAACAGTTCGACTACCTCGTCCGCAAGCAATATGGATATGGCTATTCCGTCTTCCTCAACATCAATATCTGCCGCAACAATCTCGACGACGTTCGGCAGCTAACCGAGATTGCCCACGACAACGGAATCGCCACCGACTACCACATCAACGAATCGCCTCTGCTCGAGCAGGACGACCACTTCCACCATGCAGACGAAAACGTCACCTACATCCGCAAGGACGATTGGCCAGCAGTCGAAGAGACGATCCAGTGGCTCACCGAGAAACAGGACTCGGGCTACAAGATGGTCAATTCCAACGCGCGCCTCTGGCAGATGGTCGACTTCATGAAGGGAAACCACTTCCCCTGGAACTGCCGCGCCGGCCAGAATTCCATGATCATTCGCGTCGACGGCACGCTTGCTCCCTGCTTCCCCATGTATACCGCCAGCTATGACTGGGGTGTGGTGGGCGCCCACAAATTCGAAACGAAACAACTCGATCACCAGAAAGAAACCTGCCAAACACATTGCTTCTCTACGCTGAATCACATCCTCGGGTGGTGCTACAACGACCAGCGCGTCATCAAGTATTTTTTCAAGCAGCTTGCCCACGGCTTCCAGGGGATGAAAGGACAGATGTAAGTTCGATTTACCTCTCCCGCGTTCTATCGATAGCAACCGCTCACAACTCTGCATAGGAGGGACCCAATGCCGATGATTGAAGAGATCGTTCAGAAAGACTTTGAAGTAGAGATCCAGGCCCGCATTGATGCGGAACGCTCGCGCCTGCGCGCTGAAGCAGGCCTCGCGCGGATGCGCGAATTCAAGAAGCCCGTCGAGCGCACGTTCACAGCCGCAGAGCGCGACTACGTGACCATCCTCTTCGGCGGCCTCACCTGGAAGCACGAGGAGATGATCAAGGCCGTCTTCCACGGCAGCGGCTACCGCTGCGAGAACATCCCCACCCCAGTCGTCGACGACTTCCAGGCAGGCAAGGAGTTCGGCAACAATGGCCAGTGCAATCCCACCTACTTCACCGTCGGCAACCTTGTGCGTTATCTCCAGATGCTCGAGCAGCAGGGCCTGACCAAGCAGCAGATCATCGACAACTACGTCTTCTTCACCGCGGGCTCCTGTGGGCCCTGCCGCTTCGGCATGTACGAAGCGGAGTACCGCTTCGCCCTGCAGAACTCGGGCTTCGAAGGTTTCCGCGTTCTTCTCTTCCAGCAGACAGACGGCATCAAAGCTGCCAGCGGAGAGCCCGGCCTCAAATTCTCCGTCGACTTCGGCATGGGAATGCTCAACGCCCTCAACCTTGGAGACGTGATCAACGAGCTGGTCTACCAGGTTCGCCCGTTTGAAGTGAACAAGGGCGAGACAGATCGCGTCATTCAATCCTCCGTCAAAACACTCACCGACACGCTGCGTGATCGCAAGCGTTGGCACATCATGGACGCTGCGCCGAAGTGGGCGCTCCCGTACCTCGAGAAGCACGACAAGGTCGCAGGCATCGGCTGCACCCTCGGCAAAGTCGCGCACAACCTCTACGGCAAAGAGTACGTAAACGCCCTGCACGCCTGTCGCGACAGCATCAACGCGATCGAAGTCGACCGCCTCCGTATCAAGCCAGTCATCAAGATCACGGGCGAATTCTGGGCGCAGACCACCGAGGGCGACGGCAACTTCAATATGTTTGCGTTCCTCGAAAAAGAAGGAGCGCAAGTCCTCGTCGAACCCATCGCCACATGGATCGCCTACATGATGTATGTGGCGAAGGAAGGCGCCAAAGCGCGCGCCGATGCCGAAGCGCCCTATCGCGATCCCAAGTGGTACGAGTTGAAGAAGCGCCTGGCCAACGACTTCAAGATCTTCAAGAAGACGGGCGGCCTGACCGCCGGCAGCGCCATGTGGACCTTCTTCTACCACCGCACCATCAAGCACATGGGAGACACGGCGCATCACCTCGTTCCGCAGAAGGAGCTGTCGCGGCTCGCGCACCCCTTCTATCACCAGCTCGCGCGTGGCGGCGAAGGCTACATGGAAGTCGGCAAGAATGTCTATTACACCGTCAACCATCTCTGCCACATGGTGCTGGCGCTCAAGCCCTTCGGTTGCATGCCTTCAACGCAGTCCGATGGCGTCCAGTCGCGTGTCGTAAACAAATTCAAAGACATGATCTTCCTCCCCATCGAGACGTCCGGCGAAGGAGAGGTCAACGCTCACAGCCGTGTGCAGATGGCGCTCGCCGAGGCCAAGGCCAAGGCGCGCGCCGAGTTCGACGGCGTGCTGATTGAGACGCGCAAATCACTCGACGATCTGCGCGGATATGTCGACGATCATCCGGAGATGAAGCACGCTCTCTACAAGGTTCCGCACCACGATGGCGTGGCAGGAACTGCGGCGCAGTTCGCGTGGCACGTGAGCGATCGAATGAATAAGGACGGAGCGTATCGGCGTAAGTCGCGAGTCTCAGGAGCCCTTCCTCGAGTGGCGTGACGCGTCTCAATGATCGACCTAACCCATGGCAATCAACGATCGAGGAGATGTGCATGATCCAGTTCCTGGTAGGGCTCGATGTAGGTTCCACCACCGTCAAGGCCATCGTCGTCGACGCACTCACCGACAAGGCGCTGTGGCAGGACTACCAGCGCCATGAGACGCGGCAACCCGAGAAGGTCCTCGAGTTTCTTCGCCGCATGGAAGCAGAAGCTGGGATCTCTCCCGACAACACGCGCATCTTCGTGACGGGATCCGGCGGCGGCAACATCGCCGAGATGATCGGCGCGAAGTTTGTGCAGGAGGTCCACGCCGTCTCGCTTGCCGTCGAAAAGCTTCATCCCGAGGTCTACTCCGTCATCGAGCTAGGCGGCCAGGACGCGAAGATCATCGTCTTCAAAGATGACGAAGAGACGGGACGCAAGAAGAAAATCCCGTCCATGAACGACAAGTGTGCGGGCGGAACAGGCGCCGTCATCGACAAGATCAATGCCAAGCTGAAGATTCCAGCCACCGAGCTTTCCAACCAGGCCTACCACGGCATTAAGCTGCACAAGGTCGCAGGAAAGTGCGGCGTCTTCGCCGAGACCGACATCAATGGCCTGCAGAAAACAGGCACGCCCGCTGACGAGTTGATGGCCTCCCTCTTCGAAGCCATCGTGTTGCAGAATCTCAGCGTGCTCACGCGCGGACACACGCTTCGTCCGCACGTTCTTTTGCTCGGCGGCCCCAATGGATTCATTCGCGGCATGCGCGAGGCCTGGCAGGCCAACATTCCGCGCATGTGGAAAGAACGCAAAGTTGAGATCCCCGAAGGCGTCGCGCCTGAAGACCTGATCAAGGTGCCCGAGAACGCGCAGTACTTCGCGGCACTCGGATCGGTCGAGTTCGGCAAGGACGAAGACCCCGAGATCGGCCGCTATCTCGGCATCGACAAGCTTCTGTACTACATCGACTACGGACGCGCCGAAGAGAAAGCCAGCGCCGGCGGCAAAGGCCTCGTGGCCGAAGACTCCGAATTAACCGCCTTCAAAGCAGCCTTCAAAAGAAAGAAATTTATCCCCGCGGAGTTCACCCCAGGCCAGGTCGTCTCCGGCTTCGTCGGCATCGATGGCGGATCAACCTCCACCAAGGCCGCACTCCTCGGCAAGGATGGCGAGATCCTTTGCAAGGCCTACCAGCTCTCGAACGGCAACCCCATCCAGGACACGATCGAGATGTTCGAGAAGCTGCGCGAGCAGATCGAGAGCAAGGGCGCGACCATGGAAGTTCTCGGCGTCGGCACCACCGGCTATGCCAAAGACATCCTGCGCGATGTGCTGAACGCCGACGTCGCGCTGGTCGAAACCGTCGCCCACACCGAATCCGCACTCAAGTTCTACGACGACCCGCACGTGATCGTCGACGTCGGCGGCCAGGACATCAAGCTCATCGTGCTGAAGGATGGCCGCGTCAAAGACTTCAAGCTCAACACGCAATGCTCCGCGGGCAACGGCTACTTCCTGCAGTCCACGGCCGAGGGCTTCGGTATGAAGGTCGAAGAGTTCGCCGACATCGCCTTCTCCGCCAAGTCCATGCCTTCTTTCGGCTACGGCTGCGCAGTCTTCATGCAATCGGATATCGTAAACTTCCAACGCCAGGGCTGGCGCTCGGAAGAAATTCTCGCCGGCCTCGCCGACGTGCTGCCGAAGAACGTCTTCCTCTACGTCGCCAGCATCCCCAACCTCGCCGCGCTCGGAACCCGCTTTGTCCTGCAGGGCGGAACGCAGAACAATCTCGCCGTCGTGAAAGCCGAGGTCGACTTCATCAAGTCCAGCTTCCGCGCCAATGGCAAAGAGCCCGAGATCATCGTGCATGAGCACTGCGGCGAGTCGGGTGCGATCGGCGCCGCCCAGGAGGCTCTCCGCCTCTGGACCAACGGCCGCCAGACCACCTTCATCGGCCTCGAAGCCGTCGCCAACATCCGCTATCACACCACGCGCAACGAAGACACGCGCTGCTACTTCTGCAAGAATAACTGCCTGCGCACCTTCATCGACGTCGATGTCTCCGGCGGCGCCACCGCCGACCACGAGCATGTTCACGCCGTCGCAGAAGTCCGCGAAGACCGCGTCGCGACCGCAGAAGAAGTTGCCGCAGTCGTCAACAGCCTCCCCAGCCTCGACCAGATTCAAGCCAACCTGCCTCCCGCCGAATCGCACGGCTCGTCCTGTAGCACGGGTGGCGGCTGCGGGTCCTCCTCAGCCTCCACGTTCAAGGCGAAGATCGAGCCGCTCGTCCAGATTCAACTCGCCCCCGGCTCCAGCAGCGTCGTCGAGCTGCCCAAGCCCGTCGAGTTTCAGCCGCGCAAAACCAAGGTCCCGCTGCGCATGGGCGAGCAGCGCCTCATCATCGCCACCTGCGAAAAGGGCGCAGTCGAAGACCTCGACGAGATGAAGGACATCAAGTCCGACATCGACAAGATCAAGGCCGCAAACCCCAACTACGTCGACATCGCCGCGCGTGATGTCTTCCGTCCCCGCGACGCCCAGGTGATCTCCGATCCCCTGCCCGCACTCAAAGGCCTCTTCGTAGGCAAGGCCGCAAAGGAACGCGCCTCAGCTATGGAGCGCCGCAAGGATTTCCGCATCGGCATTCCGCGCCTGCTGAACACTTACACCTACGCACCGCTCTTCAACGCATACTTCACCAGCCTCGGCCTCAAGTCCGAGAACATCGTCTACTCCGACTACACCACGCCGGAGCTCTATCGCACCGGCGCCAGCCGCGGCGCAATCGACCCCTGCTATCCCTCCAAGATCGGCATCGCGCACGTCTACAACCTGCTCGCGACCAAGCACGGCAAGAAACCCCTCCACGCCATCTGGTTCCCCATGTACGACGTGCTGCACACGCACCTCGTCAATCTCACCGGATCGAACGCCTGCCCCACCGTCACCGCCACGCCCGAAACTGTAAAGGCCGCCTTCACCAAGGAGAACGACATCTTCGCCGAGAACGGTATCGTCTACATCGATCCCATCCTCAACCTCCAGGACCAGCGCATCTGCGCCGATCAGATGTTCAAGGCCTGGGGACCTCTACTAGGCTTGAGCCGCGAAGAAAACGAGCGAGCCCTCGCCGCAGGTTTTGAAGCCCTGCAAGAGTGCGAATCGGACATTCGCAAACAGGCGCGCGCGACCCTCGATCAACTCGAGCGCGAGAATCGCATCGGCATCGTCATGCTCGGACGCGTCTATCATCACGACCCAGGCCTCAATCACGAGATCATGGAAGAGTTCCAGAAGCTCGGCTACCCGGTCTTCTCGCAGAGCACGCTTCCGCTCGACGAAGATCTGCTCGATCGCCTCTTCGGCGACGAAGTCCGCGCCGGCCTCATCACCCATCCCCTCGACATCAGCGACGTCTGGAAGAATCGTTACTCCACCAGCACCAATCACAAGGTGTGGGCCGCAAAGTTCACCGCGCGTCATCCCAATCTCGTAGCGCTCGAAGTCTCGAGCTTCAAGTGCGGGCACGACGCTCCCATCTACGGCGTCATCGAAGGCATCATCGAGCGCTCCGGCACGCCCTACTTCTCCTTCAAGGATCTCGACGAAAACAAACCCACCGGCTCCATCCGCATTCGCGTCGAAACCATCGATTACTTCCTCCGCCGCTATCGTGAGGACATCGTCAAACGCCGCAAGCTCGAAGACAACATCGAAGCGCAACTCGCAGCCTTCGAGCAGTCCCTGCGCAGCCAATCGCAAGATAGCCACGCGCAAGACAGCCAGGAACTCGCGATGGCCGGCGATTAAATGGGTAGCTCAATCCACCGCTACATTTTTTCGAACCTCGCGCACCGCCCCATCCGCACCGCATTAAGCGTGCTGGCTATCGCGGTGGAAGTCACGATGATTCTAACCCTGGTGGGCGTAAGCTACGGCACGCTCGACGGCACCGCCCGCCGCGCCCGCGGCGTAGGCGCGGACATCATGATTCGCCCTCCCGGCTCTTCCGTCATCTCCCTCAGCTCTGCGCCGATGAGCGACAAGCTCGTGCCCCTGCTCCAGCAGCAGCCCCACGTCCGGCTCGCCATCGGCACCATCGTTCAGCCCCTGGAAGGCTTCGATACGATGACCGGCCTGGACCTCGACCAGTTCTCAAAGATGAATGGAGGCTTTCACTTCCTCGAAGGCGGCCCGTTCAAAAATGATGACGACATCCTCGTCGACGAGTTCTACGCCCGCGAGAAGCACATCCACGTCGGCGACACCATGCAGCTCATCGGCCATCCGTGGCACGTCGCCGGCATATTCGAGTCAGGCAAGCTGACCCGCATCTGCGTGCGCCTCCCTGTACTCCAGGCGCTCACCGGAAACCCGCACCGGCTCAGCCAGATCTATATCAAGGTCGATGACCCCGCGCACATCCAGGCTGTCGTTCAGGAACTTCGCAAGCTCCTCACCGGGTACCCCATCTACACCATGGAGGAGTTCACGTCCCTGCTGACGATCAACAGCATTGGCCTGCTGCGCAACTTCATCGGCGTCGTCATTGCCGTTGCCATCATCGTCGGCTTCATCGTCGTCTCCATGGCAATGTACACAGCGGTTCTCGAACGCACCCGCGAGATCGGCATCCTTCGATCCCTCGGTGCCTCGTCTCCCATGATCTTCGGTCTGCTCTTAAAGGAGAGCCTGCTTCTATCCGTCGTCGGCACCATCGTCGGCATCGCCCTGACCTACCTCGCACAGTGGTCGCTGCAGCACATCGGCCATTCCGGATTAGTGCAGGAGACGGTCTACTACTGGTGGCCGATCGCAGCGTTGATCGCCATAGCAGGAGCAGTGCTGGGCACCCTCGCGCCCGCATTCAAAGCTGTCCGCCAGGAAGTCATCGCGGCCCTGGCATACGAATGATCAACGGGGATCACCCATCCGCAATCTTTCCGGAATGACACGGTGATGTCGTTGGTTGCCCCCCAGGGATTCGAACCCCGTGACGGATACCGCAGCAGAATGTTTCGTTGGTTGCCCCCCAGGGATTCGAACCACGTGACGGATACCGCAGCAGAATGTTTCGTTGGTTGCCCCCCAGGGATTCGAACCCCGATCGAGCGAGTCAGAGTCGCTAGTCCTACCATTGAACGAGAGGGCAATACAGGTTTTATCGGCAGCTGCAGGCTCGGCGGGAGCCACAATCAGCCGCCTCTGTGAGTGTACGGGGGATGCGCTCACGGGTCAACCTCCGTCGGCGGGAACAACGCGGCGCTCGCAATCGCCCTCTCCATGATTCTGTCACTTGCTGACATTCCAACCGTGGTTTACTGATACAACGCTCCAACAGGAGGTCTCCTCCGTGCCCGAAGCTGGCGGTTCTAACATCGAAATCGCTCACCACCTGAGTGAGCACAGATCACCCTCCGAGTCCCTGGGGCACGAGCTCCTGGAGATCGCCGAAGCCCTCATCCTCGCCATCGTCGCCATCACCACGGCGTGGAGTGGCTATCAGGCTGCGCTTTGGACCGGGCACCAGTCCGAGCTATACGGCCAGGCAAGCAAACTGCGCGTCCAGGCCGAAGGAGCCACCACCTACGCCAATCAGGAGCGCTTGTATAACGCGTCCACCGTGGTGGAGTGGCTCAAGGCCGAAACGCACGGCGACAAAAAACTCGCCGACCTTTTTGAACGACGTCTGCTGCCAGATTTTCGCCCCGCCTTCGACGCCTGGAAGAAAACAGACCCGATCAACAACCCCAACTCCCCGCCCGGCCCCGAGTCGATGACAGCGTACCGAAATCCCAGGACCGAAGCCGCGGCGAAACTAAATAACCAGGCCACGGAAATCTTCGAGCAAGGCACTCGCGATCGGGAACTCTCCGACCAATACGTTCGAGTCACCGTCACACTGGCAACCGTCCTCCTCCTGATGGCCATCAGCCAACGCTTCAAGACACGCGCTGTCCGATTAGGCCTGCTCGTAGTCGCCGCCCTTCTACTGTGCTTCCCGGTCTTCCATATCCTTACGCTGCCCCGAGCCTAGCTGCGAGTTTTCCTTCAGACTGCAAGGTACACTGCACGTTGAATTCCATGCACACCTCATGAAGAAACAGGACAACCGGCTGCTTCGCCTTATCGGGATCTTCAAGCTCTTCAAAACCGTCACCCTGGTCGCGGCAGGTTTCGGCGCGCTCCACCTGCTTCACAACAACGACGCTCCCACGTTGCTGACCCAACTCGCGGAAAAAATCGGCCTCAACCCAGGAAGCCGCTATCTCGAGCTCGCCCTCGCCAAGGTCGTCAACATTCCGCCAAAAGATTTCCGGGACCTCGGCATTGGCAGCTTCGTCTACGCCGCCCTGTTCCTCACCGAGGGCACCGGGCTCTTGCTGATGAAGCCGTGGGCCGAGTGGTTCACTTCGATCATCACCTCGTCGCTCATTCCGCTCGAGATCCTCGAGATTTACCGCCATCCCAGCATCGTCAAAGTCATCATCCTGCTTCTGAATATCCTCATCGTTGTCTACCTCGTGATGAGAATTCGCAACAGACGCCACCTGCGCTACTCTGAAGATATAAATTAAATAGCGAGAGCTCGGACACCCTCCCATGTCGACCCCCTACAGCGCTCCAACCATCGACGAATATCTACGCCAGCGACTCATGCCCGTCGAAGGCGCCATCCCGCGCCTCCCCGGCATCGAAATGTTCGGCGTGTCCGTTCCCGCCGGAATCGTCGGCGGCGACCTCTTCGAGTACATCAACTTCCAGCAGCGTTACGACATCGACGCACGCATCGCCCACGCCAAACGCCTCGCCGTCGAATACCTCGATCCCCTTCCCCCCGGCTCGCCCATCCGCAACTCCGTCGACGACTTCGTCGAATGGCTCCAGGCCCGCTCCGACTACTCCCCCGAAATGGAGACCGAGTACCGCTTCGCCCGCAGCTCCGAGCAGCTCCGCGTCGCCGAAGACCTCAAGGACCTCTACTCCACCGCCGGCATCCTCATCGTCGACGCACAGGGCCACGGCATCATCTCCGCCAAGATCGCCTCCACCGTCCACGACACCTTCCACGCGCTCATGCTCACCGAGCTCGACCGCTACGGTAAAACCACGCCGCGCCTCTTCGAAAACCTCAACCTCCGCCTCGCGCAGTCCGTCACCGCGCGCAACGCCCTCGGCATGAGCGAGACCGAGCAGGCCCGCGAGATCGCCACCATGCTCTACGGCGAAGTCCATCCCGAAGGCAACTTCCGCTTCGCCAACTTCGGCCATCCGCCCCCGCTCGTCTTCTCCGCAAAGTGCTGTCGCCTGCTCGACGTCCACGAGGCCCACATGGCGCAGTTCCTCTCGCTCGGCCTGCAGCTTCCCGCCGATCATCCCGATCGCCGCCGCTACTTCTCCATGAACCTGCGCAAGCGCCGCATCACCGCCGACGACATCTCCGAGATCACCCTCATCAATCCCGGCGACATCCTCATCCTCTACACCGATGGCGTCTACGACGGCACCGATGCCGACGGCCGCCAGGCCCTCGAAGAGATCCTGCAGAATCACAAAGACGACCCCGCCCGCAAGATCTGCGACGCCATCATGGGATACGCGCTCATCCAGGACGAAGCCCTCCGCCTCGCCGGCGACGAAGCCCTCATCGACGACAAAACCGTCTTCGTCGTCAAGCGCACGTAGCTCTCACCAAACCACGCGATAGCCCTCGCTATAATTCCTCCATGTACACGCCCCAGGCCGGCATCTTCGCTCTCGGCACCTCCTCCCACGCGTACCTGGAGTTCGATCTTCTCGACCCCAAACAAGCGCAGGCCTTCGTCTCCGCCATCGCTTCCATCCGCGAGCCCCGCACCACCACCGGCGGCGTCAACTTCGTCATCGGCTTTCGCCCCGAGCTCTGGCGCTCGCTCGTCCCCCACGACACGCCCGCCGACGTCACCGGCTTCAACCACCCCGTCAACGGCGTCGAAAACTTCGTCATGCCCGCCACCCAGCACGATGCCCTCATCTGGCTCTCCGGCTCTGCCTACGACGTGCTCTTCGACATGGCTCGCACCGTCATCAACGATCTCTCCTCACTCGCCACCCTCGTCGAAGAAACTGCCAGCTGGCCCTACCAGCACGACCGCGACCTCACCGGCTTCATCGACGGCTCCGAAAATCCCACCCTCCTCGACGCGCCCGGCTACGCCCTCATCCCCGAAGGCGTTCCCGGAGCCGCCGGCTCTGTCCTCCTTCTGCAAAAGTGGAAGCACAACGTAACCGCGTGGGAAGCCGTGCCCGTCCATCAGCAGGAGCAGATCATGGGCCGCACCAAGCGCGACAGCATCGAGCTTGAAAACAAGCCCACCTCCTCCCACGTAGCCCGCACCGATCAGGACACCTTCGGCAACATCTTCCGCCGCAACATGCCCTACGGCGGTGTCGAAAACCACGGCACCGTCTTCGTCGGCTTCAGCGCCTCGCAGAAGCCCCTTGCCAGCATGCTCGACAGCATGGCTGGCCTGCTCAACGGCACCCGCGACGCCCTCACCCGCTACACCGAGCCCCTCACCGGCTCCTACTACTTCGTTCCCTCCGTCGAAAGCCTCCGTCTGCTCCGCCCAAACGATCCCGCCGATTAACAAACACCCAGGCTGGAAGCCACGGCCACGAGGCCGCGCCGTCGTATCTGTTACGATTTCTACAGCCCCATCCGCAATGTCCACACCCCAGAGATCACAATCGGCCCCGCAATCAATGCCCTCCGCCTTGACGACGTGGCTGATCTTCTTCGCCCTCTTCTTCACCGTCTACTTCGCCTCGCTCTTCACGCCGCCCCTCATGGACGACGTCGACGCCTCCCACGCCCAGACCGCGCAGCACATCATCGACAGCGGCAACTGGGTCACCACCCAGACCAACGGCATCCGCTACATCGAAAAGCCGCCGCTCCCCTTCTGGCTCGTCACCATCTCCTTCAAGCTCTTCGGCGAAAACGCCTTCGCCACCCACCTCCCCAATGCCCTCGCGATCCTCGGCCTCACCTGGCTCGCGTGGCTCTGGGCGTGCCGTGCCTGGGACCCTCGCGCCGGCCTCTACGCAGGCCTCGCCGTCCTCACCTCCGTCGGCCCCTTCCTCTTCACGCGCTTCATCATCCCCGAATCCATCCTCAGCCTCTTACTCCTCATCGCGCTCTACGCGCTCCTCACTTCACTCGAAGACAACAAGCCTGCCCGCATCTACTTCGCCTGGGCCGCCCTCGCGCTCGCGCTGCTCATCAAGGGCCTCATCGCCCCCGTCTTCTTCTTTGGCGGAGCCATTCCCTACCTCTATCTCTCCGGCCAATCCCGCCGCTGGCGTGACCTCAAGCCCTTCACCGGCTCGCTCCTCTTCCTCGCCATCGCCGCCCCCTGGCACATCCTCGTAGGCCTCGCCAATCCCAGCGAAGGCCATCCCCACGGCAACATCCCCACGCTCGGCAACGTGCATGGCTGGTGGTACTTCTACTTCATCAACGAGCACGTCCTCCGCTTCTTCGGCAAGCGCTATCCCCACGACTACAACAAGCTCCCCGCGCTCGCCTACTGGCTCCTCCACCTCGTCTGGCTCTTTCCCTGGAGCCTCTTCCTCCCCGCGCTCTTCGCCGTAGCCTGGAAGACCCGCCGCACCTGGCTCGCGCAGCTTCGCCACTACAACCAGCCCTTCCCCGTCGAGCCCACCGCCCTCCAGCCGCGCTTCCGCACCCGCACCATCTGGCTGCTCAGCCTCTTCTCCGCCTTCTCGCTGCTCTTCTTCTCCATCTCCACCAACCAGGAGTACTACACCTTCCCCGTCTGGGCGCCGCTCCTGATCCTCATCGCCGGCATCCTGGCCACCGTCGAAGAACGCTCCCTCGCGGGCAACCGCCACACCCTCTCCCAAGTCTCGACAGCCTGGATCACCAACGCGCAAGCCGTCTACGCCATCATCGGCATCGCAGTCGCCGCAGCCCTCGGCTGGGGCCTATGGGATAGCCGCGCCCTCCCCTACGTTCCCGACATCGGCACCCTCCTCGCCCACCGCGCCGTCGGCAACTACACCCTCTCGATGTCGCACTTCTTCGACCTCACCGGCCCCAGCTTCGCCGCGCTCCGGCTTCCCGCCTCGCTAGCCGCCATCGCCCTACTCTTCGGCCCGGCCATCGGCTGGCTCCTGCGCCGCCGCGGCCAGCACCTCGGCGCCACCCTCAGCATCGCGCTTACATCGGCCGTCTTCCTCATCGCAGCGCACATCGCCTTCGCGCGCTTCTCGCCCATGCTCAGCTCCGAGCGCATGGCCGAAACCATCATGCAGCGCGGCACCCCAGCCGACACCTTCATCATCATGGGCGAGCAGTCCGACGCCTCGTCCGTCATCTTCTACACCCACAACTTCTTCCACGGAAAGCCCGCGCTGCTGGTCCTTCCCCGCTGCGGCCAGCACGGCGAAGGCTCCACCCTCCTCTGGGGCAGCTGCTACACCGACTCACCCGACATCTTCCTCAGCGACCAGCAGCTCATCCGCGACTGGGGCACCGGCGACCGCAAGTGGCTCTTCGCCCAGGACCCCAACCAGCTCAAAGCCGAGCGCCTCTTGGCCGGCCGCCTCTACCTCGTCCAAACCGTAGCCGACAAAGACCTCTGGACCGACCGCCCCCTCCCTTGACCACCCAACCCCGTCATCCTGAACGAAGTGAAGGACCCCTGTAGTTGCCGTTGCTGTTGCCGTTGCTTTGCCTTTGCCTTTGCCTTTCTTTCTGTCATTCCCCCCGGGAAACTGCTTCGAGCCCTTGCCGTTGCCCCTGCCCTGCCTGCGCGGTTGCGGTTGCCTTTTTGGCTGTCATCACGCAGGGATCTGCTTCTGCAGTTGCAGTTGCACTACCCACCACTCACTACCCACTACCCACTACTCACTACCCCCCCGCCATGATATTTTCGGGTAACACTCACCGGCATCCCAGAAGGCGCTTCAAATGACCCGAGCTTTACTCCCCGCACTCGCCCTAGCCTCGCTCTCCGCTCTCCCCGCCTTCGCCCAAACCCCCGACCTCTCCACCGCGCCCTTCACCCTCTCCGCCGCCGACCTCAAAACCATCTCCGCCTCCATTCCCGTCAGCAAGGAGTTCCCCGCCCAGATCCTCTACGAAGAGAGCAAGTATCAAATCGCCGCCGACGGCACCCTCACCGCCACCCATCGCATGGTCTATCGCGTCGACACCGACGCCGCCGTCCGCGGCTGGGCCGAAGTCTCCGCCCAGTGGGATCCCTGGTATGAGAAGCCCGCGCAAATCCACGCGCGCGTCCTCCAACCCGACGGCACCTTCGTCGAGCTCGATCAGAAAACCATCACCGACGCCCCCGTAAAAGCCGAAGACGACGTCACCTTCTCCTCCGCCCACATCCGCCGCGCCCCGCTCCCCGGCATGGCCATCGGCTCCATCATCGAAGAGCAGGAGATCTCCCAGGAAACCACTCCCTACTTCTCCGCCGGCGCTCTCTACCGCGTCAGCTTCCGCGACAACATGCCTGCAGCGCGCATCCGCATGATCACCGAGACGCCGACCTCGCTCCCCTACAAAGACCTCATCCACGACCTCCCCAACCTCAGCGTCACGCGCGAAGAAACCAACGGCCTCCGCCGCGTCGTCTACGAGCAGACCAACATCAACGCCGCCCACAGCTACGACATCGACCTCGCCACCAACCAGGCCACGCGCCCCTCCGTAGAATTCGCCACCGGCACCTCCTGGGCCTCCATCGCCAAAGCCTACGCGGCCATGTCCGACCCCCAGACCCTCACCGCCGAAGCCCAGACCATCCTCCCCAACCCCCTGCCCGCAGACCGCATGGCGAAGATCCGCGCCATCGTCAAAGAGCTGCACCACGACGTCCGCTATACCGGCGTAGAATTCGGCGCCGCCCGCCTCACCCCCATGAGCCCCTCTGAGGTCATCCAGCGCCACTACGGCGACTGCAAAGACAAGGCCAACCTGCTCGTCGCCATGCTGCGCGCCGCCGGCATCAAGGCCAACCTCGCCCTGCTCGACGTAGGCCCCGGCCCCGACGTCTCCCCCACCCTCCCCGGCATCAGCCTCTTCGACCACGCCATCGTCTACGTTCCCGCCGACGGCCACAATCCTCCCCTCTGGATCGACGCCACCGCCGACACCTTCGCCGTTGGCTCCCTCCCCTACGAAGACGAAGGCCGCCAGGCCCTCGTCATCTCTCCCACCACCACCGCCCTCACCACCATCCCCGCACCCAAACCAGAAGACTCCGTCCTCATCGAAACCCGCACCTTCAAGCTCGCCGAGTACGGCCCCTCCCAGGTCGAAGAGCAATCCGACACCCACGGCACCATCGACGCCACCTATCGCGCCGAGTTCGGTGGCCCCGAAACCCCGCGCGTCCACGAGAACCTCGAGACCTACGTCAAGAACGCCTACCTCGCCAAGACCCTCACCAAATACCAGCACGGCGATGCCGCCGACTTCGAGCACCCCTTCCTCCTCACCGTCGCCGCCGACAAAGCCACTCGCGGCAACTCCTCCCTCGTCGACGCCGTCGTCGTCATCTTCCCCAACGCCACCCTCAACGGCCTCCCGCAGTGGTTCTCCACCCAGCCGCCAGCTGAAGGCCCCGACGTCTCCGCCGACGTCAAGCACGAGCTCGAACTCGAACGCCAGTCCCGCCCCGCCAGCTTCACCGTCCGCCCCTACACCTACGAGCAGCGCACCCGCATCCTCATCCCCGACGGCTTCGTCGTCCGTCCTCTCCCCGCCAACAAAACCACCCAGCTAGGCCCCGCCACTCTCACCGAAACCTACCTCAACACCGAGCCCGGCGTAGTCGAAGCCCGCTTCCGCTTCTCCACCGGCGTCTCCACCCTCACCGCCGACCAGGCCCTCGCCATGCGCACCGCCGTCCTCGAGCTCAACAAGCGCGACTACGTCGGCATCTACTTCGACCAGGCCGGAGCCCGCGAGCTCACCGCCGGCCACATCCGCGAAGCCCTCACCATCGATCGCCAACTCATCGCCACCCACCCCGACGACGCCCTCCACCATCTCCAACTCGCCCGCGCTCTCCTCGACGCCGGCATCGGCAGCGAGGCCCAGGCCGAAGCCCTCCGCGCCACCCAGCTCGATCCCAAACTCTCCGCAGCCTTCGCCCAGTACGGCTGGACCCTCGAGCACAACGCCCTCGGCGAGCGCTTCGGCAAAGGCTTCGACCTCCCCGCCGCCATCGCCGCCTACAACCGCGCCATCGAGCTCGATCCCGACGACAACGATCCCCGCTTCGACCTCGCCATCCTCAAAGAGTTCGACGCCCGCGGCGAACGCTACGCCGCCGACTCCGACCTCCCCGGCGCCATCCAGGGCTACAAAGACCTCATCGACCGCAACAAGAGCAAGGGCGAAGCCGCACTCGCGCCCTACCGCGAAAACATGATGTACGCCATGCTCTACGCGCGCCAGTACACAGAGCTCGACGCCATGATTGCCAGCCTGCCCTCCACGAACAGCCATCGCCAGCTCTCCATCGCCTCCGTCACGGCCCAGCACGGCGCCCCCGCCGGCATCGCCGAAGCCGACCAAGGCAACGTCGCCCAGACCGAGCGCAACCAGAACCTCATCGGCGCCGGCAACCTCCTCGCCAACCTCGGCCTCTACACCCAGGCCGCCGACGTCACCACCGCCGGCATGGCGGGCGCCACCGACGCCGCCGCCGACGCGCGTCGCGTCGAGCTCTACAAGAGCGTCAAGAAAGTCTCCCTCACCCCCCTCCCCCTCACCGACCCCGCCCGCCCCGTCCAGATCGCCACCATCGGCCTCATGTCCGGCACCCTCACCACCCAGCAGCTCACCGAAATGGTCAGCCGCAACGCCTACACCTCTCCCCAATCGCTTCAGGATTGGGTCAACAAGATGCTCGCCGGCGAAGGCTTCCTCAACAAAGTCGCCGACCGCTCCGGCATGACGCCCAGCGTCATGCTCGACCTCATCGCCGGCAACATGACCTTCACCTCCAAGGGCGACGACCAGCACGGCTACGCCGTCATCGCCACCATGCCCGGCTCCGAACCCGACCACACCTGGGTCGTCAAGGAAGACGGCGCCTACCGCATGGTCGCCGGCGACAAGTACCGCCCCGACGACAACATGCCGCTCGCCATCGAGATCCTCTACGCCCTCGACCACAACAACCCCGCCGCCGCCAAAGCCATGCTCGACTGGAAGCGCGATCTCACCCACAAGGAAGGTGGAGACGACGCCTTCGGTGGCCCGCTCCTCCCGCGCTTCTGGACCATCGACAGCATGAAGCCCGGCGCTGATTCCCCAGCAGCCATGCGCCTCGCCGCTTTCTCGCTCCTCGCCGGCTCCATGGAAGCCAAACCCTACCTCGACGAAATCTCCGCCGCCCGCGACAAGGCCAACGGCCTCGCCCAGACCGACCTCGATCTCCTCCTCGCCGTCTCCGCCATCTACGCCGAGCAGCCCGCCATCGGAATGCCCGCCGCACAGCGTCTCCTCGACCAGGAGCCCGACTCCGTCACCGCTCTCTCGCTTACCGGTCAGGGCTACGCCCTTCAACACAACGCCGCCGGCTGGCTCGCCATGCTCGCTCCCCGCCTCGCCCGCAAGCCCGACGACCACGATCTCCTCGTCCAGCAAACCCTCGCCTACCAGCTCGCCGGCGACTGGAAGTCCGCGCAGGCCACCGAACAAAAAGTCCTCGACTCCGGCAAAGCCACTGCCGCCGACTACAACGGCTACGCCTGGATCGGCCTCTTCCACGACGACCTCGGCGACGACATCACCAAGGCCGCCCAGGAATCCGCCCAGCTCTCCCGCAACTCCGGCTTCGCCGAGCTCCACACCCTCGCCTGCATCTACGCCGCGCAAGGCAAGACCACCGAAGCCCGCAAGGTCCTCGAAGAAGCCATGTACGCCGGCAACCAGGTCGCACCCAACTCCGCCGTCTGGTACGCGCTGGGCCTCATCTACGAGCAGTACGGCGCCAAGTCCGCTGCCCTCGACGCCTACAAAAAAGTCCAGGCCCACGAGAACGACAACCACACCTACATCGACCCCGCCGACACCTACATCCTCGCGCAAACCCGCCTGGCCGCTCTCTCCAAATAGTTCCCGCGCTTACCACGGCAATCACCGCACCCGCCTTCAACGAAATCCACGTAGCGCCAACCGCCGAAGCAAACCAGACGACACTCGAAGCCAACTGCCCCGCGAACCCACCCACAAACGTGGTCCGCACATCCCTCTGCGCCTGAGCGATCTCCATAGCGCAAATCATAGCCCACAACATCCCATCCAACCCGACAAAGAACAGCACAACCCAGCTTCCTTCCCACGCATCCGCAAAGCTGAATGCCAAAACTGAGAACTGAGAACGGAGAACCGAGAACGGAGAACTGAGAACGGAGAACGGAGAACGGAGAACGGACACCGGACACCGCACCAACCCGCCCTACTCCTCCCGCAAAACCTCCAGCGGCTTCTGCCCCAGCACCCGATGGCTAGCCGCCCATCCCGCCGCCACCGTCATCGCGCCCACCGCCACCCACCCACCAAGATTCAGCCACCACTGAAACGCGTACCCGAAGTGCAGCGCATGCAGCAGCAGCGTCCGCGCCAGCACATTCGCGAACACCAGCCCCACCGCTCCCGCAATCAACCCCAGCACCGCAAACTCAATCGAAAAAATCGAAGCAATCCGAGGCCGCGTAGCTCCCAGCGTCTTCAGCACCACCACCTCGCGAATCCGCCGATACCGCGTGCCTGCAATCGCGCTAGCCAGGATCACAATGCCAGCAAAGATACTGAACGCCGCCAGGAATTGAATGACGTAAATCACCTGCAGCATCACCTGCCGAATCACCTCCAGCGTAGCCGCCACATCAATCACCGTCACCGTAGGAAAATGGTCATACAACACGCGCCGCAACGACGCCGTCTCGCTAGGATCGCAATGCACGCCGCCATACCACACCACCGGCAGCCCCGCCAGCGTCGTCTGCGGCATCACAAACTCCGCGCGCGAAAACGCATGTTGACTGTCCGTCTCATACACCGCCGCAACCGTCGCCGTAATCGGCTGGTCCTGCGCCGAAATCGTCATCGTGTCGCCCACCTTGACCTTCAACCGATCCGCCCGCTCCCTTGCCAACGCCACCACCGGATGCTGTGCGCCATCGGCCGCCTGCTGCGCCGTCCACCACTTCCCGCGCACCACCGTATCGCCCGGCGGCGGAGCATCCGCAGTAGGAGGCCATGTCAAATTCAGCGTCTGCGCGCCGCGCCCGCCAGGCCCTCGTCCCGTCTCTGCTCGCCGCTTCTCCAGGCTCTCTCCATTCACCGCCAGCAGCCGCGCACTCACCACCGGAATCATCTCTGGCGTCCCATGCACCATCGGCTGCTGCGCCAGCAGCGTGCGCACGCCACCCACTTCGTTCGATCCCATGTCCATCAGAAAAATATTCGGCAGATTCCCCGCCGCCGCCACATGCATCTCGTTCACAATCGAGTTCTGCACAAAGTACACCGCCGCAATCTGCATCACGCCCAGCCCCAGCGCAGCCAGCAGCGCAGCCGAAGGATTGCCCGGCCGATACAAATTCGCCAACCCATGCCGCAGCGTCGACGGCAGCTTCAATCCCGTCCCCCGCAAAAACTTCCGCAACAACCAAAGCGTCAGCGCCGCCGCTCCCAGCAACACCAGCAACGACGCCACCAGCCCCAGCGCAAACGTCCACCCCACTCGCGCCGAATCCGATACCCGCGAAGCCAACACCACCAGCCCCGCAATAATCAGCAAACTAGCTCCCAGCTGCGCCACCGACCCCTGCAGCTTCCGCGCCAGCCGCGTAGTAAACGGATCATCATCCGTCTCCACATTCCGCCGCAAAATTAATATCGGTCGCACGTTGCGAATATCCAACAGAGGCGGCAGCGTAAACAGCAACGTCGTCAACAACCCCGCCGCCAGCCCCAACCCAATCGCATGCGGCTCCAGCCGCAGCGTAGGCGTCAGGTGCAGCAGCTTCGCCAAAAACAGCGGAAACGCCAGCTGCACCCCAATCCCCAGCACCACCCCCAGCACGCCTCCACCCAGCCCCAGCAGCAGCGTCTGCAACAGATAAATCTTCATGATCTGCCGCGATCCCGCACCCAGCGACTTCATGATCGCAATCGAATCCAGCCGCTGCTGCAGATGCGACCGCATCGCCATCGCAACCCCCACGGCCCCCAGCACCAACGCAACCAGCGACATCAGCGACAACAAACCCGTAGCTCCATCCAGCGCCCGCGTCAGCGCCGGATTCGCCTCGCGATAATCCGTAATCTGCGCCTCCGGCATCAGCATCTCGAGCTTCGCCTTCAGCGCCGCCACCTCCGCATCCGACAGCGCCTTCCCGCCCACCGGCGGCGCCAGCTTAAACAAATATCTCCGCGTCACCCGCGACCCCGGCGCCACCAGCCCCGTCATCTCCAGCGCGTGCTGCGAGATCAACACCCGCGGCCCCGCCGCAAACATCCCCGACAACCGGTCCGGCTCGTCCTCTACCACCGACGCAATCCGAAACACCTGCGTCCCCAGCTTGATCGAATCCCCCACCTTCAACTTCAACCGCAACAAAAGATCATCGCCCACCGCCACCGTGGAATCCGTCAGCGCCTGCGCCAACGGTATCGCCGGCGCCAGCACCACCGACCCATAGAACGGATACTTCTCCGGCTCCACCGCCTTCACCGACACCAGCAGCGGGTCCATCGACGTAGCCGCCGAAGCCATCGACAGCATCTCCGTCACCGGCGACTCCTCGACCCCGCCCGCCACCAGCGCATCAATCCCCTTCTGCTCCTCCGGCGTAGGCGGCATCGTAGTCCGCGCCGCAATATCCGCCGCCATAATGCTTCGCGCCCTCAGCAGCAACGTCGTCCGAAACGCCGACGAAAATCCCCGCACCCCGGTAAGCGCCGCCACCCCAATCGCCACCGACAAAATCACAAACGTAAATCGCCCCCGCGAAGAGTGCAGCTCCCGCGTAGCAATCCGTGCCGCCGTCCCATACGAAAGTCCAGCCATCTAAACGCTCACCGGCGCGCCAACAGCCTGCGTCTCATCACTCACCACCAACCCATCGCGCAGCGTAATCCTTCGCCCCGCCTGCGCCGCCAGCGCCGGATCATGCGTCACCAGCACCAGCGTCGTTCCCTCCACCCGATTCAACTGCAACAGCAGCTCCAGGATGTGCTGCCCGTTCACCGTATCCAGATTCCCCGTAGGCTCATCCGCCAGCACAATCGGCGGCCGCAGAATAAACGCCCGCGCCAGCGCCACCCGCTGCTGCTCGCCCCCAGACAGCTGCACCGGGTAATGATCCACCCTCCCACTCAACCCCACCGAATCCAGCAGCGCCCGCGCCCGCTCAACTCCAGCCTTCCACCCACCAGCATCATCATTCAACTCGTACGGCAGCAGCACATTCTCCAGCGCCGTCAGCGTAGGAATCAACTGATAGCTCTGAAACACAAACCCAATCGTCTTCCCCCGCAACTGCGCCAGCTTGTCCTCCGCCAGATTGCTGATCACGGTCCCATTCAGCGCCACACTTCCCGACGTAGGATTATCCAGCCCCGCCAGCAACCCCAGCAGCGTCGACTTCCCCGACCCCGACGCCCCCATGATCGCCACAAACTCGCCGCGCCCCACCGTGAAGTCAATCCCCCGCAGAATATCCACCGTCGCCCCACCCGTCCGCAGCGACTTCCGCAGCTCCTTCACCACAATCATCGAGGAATCCCCAGCAGATCCCGTCACCGTCAACGCAACATCCGGTAGTGCAACAGCAGGAGTATTCAAAATCGGCACGCCTCTATCTAATTGGATTCGATGAGTAACACGAAAAAAGAATTCGCAGACCACGCACTAAAATAGAAACTGTGAATCAAGCGCGTGTAGCCCCTAGTTTATCCGCAATTGCTTTTGTCGCTTTGGCCTCTCTCGCCGCCAGCCTCTCGCTTACCGGTTGCAAGCTCGCTCGCAGCCACGCCGAAAGCCCTTCACCGACAACCGCCGCCGCACCCGCTCCACCCGCCCCAACCCAGCCCGCGCCCACCGCGCAGGCCCCGGCCGCCGACACCCGCCCCATCATCCTCTGCTTCGGCGACTCCCTCACCGCCGGCTATGGCACCGACTACGGCCAGTCCTACCCCGACCACCTCCAGCACCTCCTCGACGCCCAGGGCTACCACTACCACGTCCTCAACGCCGGCATCTCCGGCAACACCACAAAAGACGGCCTCGATCGCATCAACCTCGTCATCGCCCGCCATCCCGAAATCGTCGTCGTAGAATTCGGCGGCAACGACGGACTCCGCGGCCTTCCCCTCGAACAAACCAAGGCCAACCTCTCCAGCATCATCGACCAGCTCCAGAAATCCGGCGCCCAGGTAGTCCTCGCCGGCATCACCCTCCCTCCCAGCTACGGCCCCGACTACATCAAAAAATTCGACGCCATGTACCCCGCCCTAGCGAAGCAGTACCACGTCCGCTTCCTCCCCTTCCTCCTTAAAGGTGTCTACGGCGTCCCCGGCGACATGCAGGACGACGCCACCCACGCCACCGCCCAGGGCAACCAGCAAGTAGCCCAAAACGTAGAAGCCCTCCTTCGCCCTCTACTGAAGAAGTAGCATCAACTCCGGGTGCCCCATATCTCGATTCTGAGATGGGTACATCGCGCGAAGACGCGCGACCGTCGGGTGCCCCATTCATGGCGCGGCACTTCGCGACATGAGTGGGAAGGAGCGATCCCTACCCCATCACCACCATAGGCTGCACCAGCGTCCCCGCCACCCGCCTCGCCACGCACAGCAACTCCCGCGGCCCGCTAAACACCTTCACTAACCCCGCCGCCGAAAACTCCGGCACATTCACCTGCATCCCATTCCGAATCTTCCCCGCCGTCTGCTCATCCACCATCACCGACGGCATCTCCGGCAGCAACGTCCGCGGATGCGGCAACCTTCCCTCCACCTCCGCCGCCGACATCGCCTTCAACTCCTCCACCGTAATCGCCTCCGCCAGCGTAAACGCGCCCGCCTCAGTCCTCCGCAGCGACGCCAAATGCGCTCCACACCCCGCCAGCGCGCCCAGTTCATGCGCCACCGACCGTACATACCCACCCGCCGACACGCGCATCCCGAACGCTGCCGTATCGCCCTCCAGCCATCGCAACTCAAACCGCTGAATCGTAATTCGAGCAGCCTTCACCGGAACATCCTTCCCCGCGCGCGCCAGCTTGTGCGCCGGAACCCCACCAATCTTCTTCGCACTAAACACCGGAGGCACCTGGTCCATCTCGCCATGAAACCGCTTCGCCAGCACCTTCAACTCCGCCAGCGATTTCGTCAGCGCAACCGCCTCACCCACCGGCTCGCCCTCCGCGTCAAACGTATCCGTAGCAAACCCAAACCGTATCGTCCCCACATACGACTTCTCGGCCTGACCAAAGAACTGCGCCAGCCGCGTGTACTTCCCCAGCAGCAGCGGAAGCACGCCCGTAGCCATCGGATCCAGCGTCCCCAAATGCCCCACCGAGCGCTCCCCCGTAGCCCGGCGCACAATCGCCACCACATCATGCGAGGTCATCCCCGCAGGTTTATCGAGTATCAAAAGCCCATTCATGCAACCACCATTGTCGCTCACTTCGCCATTCCGATCGCGGTCCGGTTGTGTTGCCACCAAACACCCGTCATCCTGAACGAAGTGAAGGACCCCTGTAGTTGCAGTTGCTCTTGCAGTTGCTCTTGCAGTTGCTCTTGCAGTTGCTCTTGCAGTTGCTCTTGCAGTTGCCCTTGCAGTTGCAGTTGCTCTTGCAGTTGCTCTTGCGGTTGCCGTTGCCCTCGCCCTTCTAGCTGTCATCCCGCAGGGATCTTCCTCTGTCTCGACTCCAGCAACAAGCTACCAACGGAGAACGGACAACGGAGAACGGACAACGAACAACTAACAACTGAGAACTGACAACTAGTCCCTACCTCTCCGCCCTAACCAGCGCCAAAAACTCACTCCGCGTCTGCAACTGCGTCTTAAACACCCCACGCAACGAGCTAGTCACCGTCAACGAACTCTGCTTCTCCACCCCGCGCATCATCATGCAAAGGTGCTGCGCCTCAATCACCACGCCCACACCCTGCGGCGCAATCGCCTCTTCAATCGCCTCGGCAATCTGCTGCGTCAACCGCTCCTGCACCTGCAGCCGCCGCGCAAACACATCCACAATCCGAGGCAGCTTGCTCAGCCCCACCACCTTCCCCTGTGGCACATACGCAATATGCGCCTTGCCAAAGAACGGCAGCAGATGATGCTCGCACAGCGAATAAAACTCAATGTCCCGCACAATCACCATCTCGTCGTAGTCCACATCAAACAGCGCACCGTGCAGCACACTCTCCACCGACTCCTGGTACCCCTTGGTCAAAAACGCCATCGACTTCTCCATCCGCTTCGGCGTCTGCTGCAGCCCGTCCCGCGTAGGATCCTCGCCAATCCGCTTCAACAGCTCGGCATAAATCGCCTGCACACTCGCATCCCCCAGCGTCACCGCACCAGCATCCGTAGCCAGCGCCGCAGCATCCTGATTCATCGCAGCATGCCCGCTCCCCGCTCCGTTTCCCGCCGTCCCGTTCTTCACCACTGCATCGAGTTCAAATTTCGTAGCCATCCGTCCAGCCTCTCTTCTCGAACACCCGACCAACATCTACGCCCCGCTTCAGGACCTCGTCATCTCAAACGCAGAGCGCTGTCGAGGATCCTTTCGCGACAAACAGTTCATTACGGACAACGGAGAACGGAGAACGGATAACGCCAGCCTCACGCCCTCGCGCCTTCGCCAAAATACTCAAACGAATTATTCCCCGTCTCCTCAATCGCAATCCGCTCCAGCCGCAACTGCGGATGCTCCTTCGACTCCACAAACCGCGCAAAGATGCTCCACATCTCCACACAAACATTCTCCGTCGTCGTCACCCGGTTGCGAAAGGCCTCCAGCGTATTCAGATTCGCGTGGTCAAACAAATCCAGCACCTCCCGCTGCGCGAACAAATCCAGGTCCGCAAGGTTCACGACCATCCCCGTCGTTTCATCCACAGGACCCGACAGCGTCACCTCAACCACGTAGTTATGCCCATGCCCAAACGGGTTATTGCACTTCCCGAAGGTCGCGCGATTCTCTTCCTCGCTCAACGCATCCACGTGCAGCCGATGCGACGCGCTGAAGTGATACCGCCTGCCGAAATGAACGATCTCCCGGCTCACGCGCCCACTCCGTAAAAATCGGCGAACAGGTCCGGCATCTCGTACACCCGCACGCGGTGCAGCTTCGCATGCTCAATCTTTCCCTCCAGCCGCCGCCAGATCGCCACCGCAACATTCTCCGTAGTCGGCATCGCATGCGCGAACTCCGGCACCTCAAAATTCAAATGCCGATGGTCATACACCGACACCACCTCGCGCTCGAGAATGTCCTTCAACTGCTTCAAGATCCACCACGAACCCCGTCACCGGATCGATCTCCCCCGCCACCGTCACCTCCAGCGTGTAGTTATGCCCGTGCCCCTGGCGATTAGCGCACTTGCCAAACACCCGCGCATTCTCCTCCTCACTCCAGTCAGGATTCCAGTAGAAGTGGGCGGCGGAAAATTCGGCTTTGCGTGTAAGCAGGATCATAAGGTTTCGACTCGGCTAAAACTCTTTGGTTGGATGCTCAGCCCGAAACCCGGATGCTACCAGATCAGTCTGCGCTCATCTCGGCCCAGCTCACGGCAACTCCAGGAATGCCTGACTAACCACTCAGCTATCCCGGAATTCTGCTACCCAAAACGGGGCTATAGCCGTCGATTTGTAACCCGAACCGAGGCTATAACGACACGAAACGCACCCACATTCGCTCAAATCCGATACTCCCGCCCCTTCCACGCCACCTCGTGCAGCACCCGATGCCGCACCCAGCTCCACACCAGCAAGCCCACAAACAGCGGCAGCGCAAACACGGAACTCACACAATCGAAAGGACTAAAGTTCGATCGCCGAACCCGCGTGTAATACCGCAACAACGTCCGAGCCCAGATCAGCAAAATCACCACTTTCTGCCAAGTAGCCAGATACCACAATGGAATCAACAACATAGGCAGCAACAGCAGCGCAATATCCAACAGCCGCCAAGCCGCCAGCGTCAGCGCATGCGGAAACAGCAGCGCCAGGTTCTTCGTCCACCCCTCCACCATGTCGCTGAAACCAAAGTACATACGTGTGCTCAAAGCATCGGGCGCATAGCGAAACCAGATCCCCTTCCCCGCCCGCTTCACGGCATAAGCCAGCTCCACATCCTCCAGCACCGAAGCCCCCACCCCCCGATGCCCTCCCACCGCAAAATAAGCCTCCCGTTCGACCATCAAAAACTGCCCGTTGGCAGCCGCAAGTCGTTTATTTGGATCATTTACCTCGGCCATCTTATACACGCTCGCCAGCTCCGAAAACACCAGCGGCATCAGCGCCCGCTGCCAGAACCCCGACACAATCTGCCGCGGCGAATACGACAAAAGCCCCACATTTCGCCGCGAAATCTCATCCAAAGCCCGCACCAAATCCCCCGGCTCATGAACCGTATCCGCATCCGTAAACAGCAAAAACGCCCCCCGCGAAGCCTCCGCCCCAAACCAGCAAGCGCTCGTTTTCCCAGTAAACACGCGGGTTTCCGCACTTAAGTCCAGCGCCGGAGCCTCCAGCACCGTCACCCCCTCAAACGCCTCCGCAAGCTCCCGCGTTCGGTCAGTGGAAGCATCATCCACCACCATCAGCTCCCATTCCCGCCCCAGCAAAAAGTCCTCACCGCTCTGTAAAATCAACGACCGCAGACACTTAGCAAGGCTCCGCTCTTCATTCCGAGCCGGCACAATCACCGAAAGCCGCCGCAGGCCTTCCACAGCTTTTCCGGGATTTTCCAGCGTTGTGATGGGCGTGCTAGGCGTGTCGTTCACAACTTCGTATTATAGGAAGAGTGCGAGGATATTGAATTCATGCGGCAAATCACACGTGCGGGCCTTCTGATCTTCCTCACCTGCACCCTCGCCACAGGCTGCGATCGAGGCACACTGTCTGACCAGATCGGCCGAAAAGCCCCCATATTCTCCATCACCGACGGCCAACATGCCGTCGACCTGCAAAGTCTTCAAGGCAAAGTAGTCGTGCTCAACTTCTGGGCCAGCTGGTGTGCGCCCTGTGTCGAAGAAATGCCCAGCCTGCAGGCCTTTCAGCAGCAGATGCCTGGGGTCCAGGTGGTCGCCGTCGCAAGCAATGAAGACTTTGCCAAGTATCAGCACTACGTCGCGCAGCAACATCTCAGCCTGCTCACCGTCTTCGATCAGAACCAGACCTCCAACAAGCTTTACGGCAGCTTCCGTTTCCCCGAAACCTACGTCATCGACAAGCGCGGCATCATTCGCCGCAAACTCATCGGACCGCAAGACTTTACCAGCCCAAGCTTCCTCAAATACATACAGAAACTGAACTCGTAGCCCGCGCGTACCAAGCGTAAAATCAAACCCATGACACAGCTTGATGTGATGTACCAGTACAGCTCAGCGCCCACCGAAGCGACAATCATGGCGCTGGCACAGGTTCGCAAGGTCTACGGCATTCGCCATCTTCAAATCAACGAAGCAGACAAGACGATTCGCGTAGAGTACGACGCAACCCGTCTCACCGAGCCCATCGTGCATCAGCTGCTGCGCCGTTCAGGCGTCGACATCCTTGAGCGCGTCTCACTGATCCCGCCGCAACCACAGCCCGTCGCAGCTGCGCCCGCAGCCAGCTAAACAGCGTTTACGCAGGCTGAAGGTTGATCGCAGCGCTTCCATCAGTTATTCTTGTTTAGTTGCATCCTTGCAATGTGCGCCCGTAGCTCAGCTGGATAGAGCGCCTGGCTACGAACCAGTAGGTCGGAGGTTCGAATCCTTCCGGGCGCACCATGATTCTCCCCTCCCCCAAAATACTTGCTTTCAGAACTCCACACATCTTCCGGCAAAGATCCTCTGATTGTCGTATAGTAAAGAGGACCAACTTGGTCGGATATGCGGTTCGATGAAAGTCTTGGCTCTGAGTGACGCGAAAGTAGGCAGCGCAGGCGTGGTGGAACGCGTCGATCTGCCCGACGAGGTGAGCCATTACCTCGCCCATCTGGGATTCCTTCCAGGCACCAGCGTTGAGATTCTCCGCCGCGCTCCAGCCGGCGACCCCAGGGTGTATCGTATTGATGGCGTTGAGGTTGGGCTTCGCAACGAAACTGCAAAACACATTTTTCTCCGCGTGATTTCAGACACAGCGGATAATCCCCCGAGTGCGACAATCGAGGCTGCATGAGCTGCCACGTCACCGCCGTTGCCGAACCCATCGAGGAGAAGATCCCGACGCAGCCCGGCGCCACGCCACGCATGCGAACGGTCGCCCTCATTGGCCCACCGAACTGCGGTAAGTCCACCCTCTTCAATCGGCTCACCGGCATGCGCCAGAAAGTGGCGAACTATCCCGGCGTGACGGTAGAACATCACTCTGGACGCATGAAGAGCATTGGGCGAAATGACCTGACGCTGATCGACCTCCCGGGCATTTACAGCCTTGCAACCTACTCCGAAGACGCGCGCGTTGCCGTTGAAGTCTTGACCGGCAAGATGCCCGGCGTTCCGAAGCCTGACTGCGTGCTGCTGGTGCTCGACGCGACGCACCTCAATCGACAGCTCATGCTGGCTGCGCCAGTCTTCTCGATTGGCCTGCCCACGCTGGTTTTGCTGAATATGTCCGACCAGTTGGAGGCGCGCGGCGGAAAGATTGACACGCTCGCCTTGGCTCGTGAACTGGGGCATCCAGTGGCGTTGATCAGCGCGGCGCAAGGCAAGGGACTGGACGCGATCCCCGATTTCCTTCTGCGCGCAGGCAGCAAGCTGGACGATGGTTTGCGACCGGTACAGTTGCCGGTGCTGCAGAGTGCGGCGTCGTGCCGCAGCTGGGCTACGCAGGTTACGAATCGTACGAAGTATCAATCTCCGGCGGTTTCCCTTTGGACGCGCCGATTGGATAGCGTGCTCCTGCATCGGGTGTTTGGGCCGTTGTTCTTCCTGGTGGTCGTGATTGCGGTGTTTCAGGTGGTATTTACACTTGGCCAGCCGCTCAGCGATGGAATGGGAAACCTGCTCACCCACGTTGGCGCGAAGGCCGCCATATTATTGCCAGATAACTGGTTGCGGGCGCTGTTGCGGGATGGGTTGTGGAATGGCGTGCAGTCGGTGCTGGTGTTTTTGCCGCAGATTTTGCTGTTGTTTCTTTTTATCGGGATCCTGGAAGACTCCGGTTACCTGGCTCGCGCAGCGTTGATTGCAGACCGCGTGATGCGGTCGATCGGGCTGAACGGGAAGGCATTTATTCCTTTGTTATCAGCCTATGCGTGCGCCGTGCCGGCGATTATGGCTACGCGGACGATCGAGAACAAGCGCGAGCGGATTGCTACGATCTTGATCGCGCCGTTCATGACGTGTTCGGCGCGGCTGCCGATTTATACGCTGATTATTGCGGCATTTATCCCGAATCAGCGGTTTCTTGGCGGCGTGATCGGGCTACGCGCTCTGCTGATGCTGGGGCTTTATGTGATTGGGTTCCTCGCGGCACTGATCACAGCGAAGATGCTTAACTCCTCTGTTATGAAGGCCTCCCATGCGCCGTTCATCCTTGAGCTGCCGCAGTATCGGTGGCCCACGGTGACGTCGTTGGGGTTGCGGCTGTATGACCGCGGCAAGTTGTTCCTGAAGAAGGCCGGAACGATCATTCTGGGGGTCACGTTCCTGGTGTGGTTGTTCAGCGTGCTGCCGATCCACGGGGGGCAGTTCTCGGAGCTAAGTACCAGCGTTATTGGGCACTTAGGGCACTGGATCGAACCCGTACTTCGGCCGTTGGGGTTCAACTGGAAGATCGGGATTGGCTTGCTCAGCTCGATCGTGGCGCGGGAAGTGATCGTCGGGACGCTGGGAACGCTGTATGGCATGGACCCGGCGACGCATCTCATGGGGCTGCAAACTGCTCTGCGGCATGACATTACGCTCGGCGGAGCGATTGCGCTGGTGGTGTTCTTCGCGTTCGCGATGCAGTGCACCTCGACGCTGATCATTGTGCGGCGGGAGACAAACAGCTGGAAGCTGCCGGCGCTGCAGTTCTGCTACATGACGACGGTGGCGTATGTGGCCGCGCTGGTCGCAAATCAGGTCATTTCCCGGTTGTTTTAGTGTCGGTATAGCCCGGTTTCGGGTTACGAATCAACTGCTATAGCCCGGTTTCGGCACGCGCGCCTAGCTTAGCGCTCGCCCCACTTCAGTTTGCTGCGGAGAACGTTGAAGAAGCCGTTGGGGTGAAGGCGGAGCAGGTGGACGTTGCGGCTGGATCTGCGACAGACAATGCGGTCGTTGAGAAGGAGTTCGACGGCCTCCTGGCCATCGACGGTGAGGTAGGTCTCATGCGGTACCACGTCGACGACCACGGCTACTTCGGTGTCGCCGGGGAAGACAATCGGGCGAATGGTGAGCAGGTGGGGACAGATGGCCGTAAGGACCATCGCGTCGACGGTCGGCATCAGGATGGGGCCGTTGGCGGCTAGCGTGTAGGCGGTGGAGCCGGTAGGGGTGGAGACGATGACACCGTCGGCGCGGAAGCGGGCTACGAACTGGCCGTCCATCTCGATGGCGAACTCGCCCATGCGCGCGATGGCGCCTTTGGAGAGGACGACGTCGTTGAGGGCATCCCACTCGCGCAGGAGCTGATCGTCGCGAAAGAGGCGGGCGTGCATGAAGCTGCGAACATCGATGACGGCAGTGCCGGACCTCCAGGCCTCGAGGGTCTCGTAGAGCTCGGCGAGGGGAACTTCGGTGAGGAAGCCAAGGGAGCCGAGGTTGACGGCGAGGATGGGAGTGCTCGTAAGAGCGAAGGCGCGGGCTGCGGAGAGAAGAGTCCCGTCGCCGCCGAGGGAGACGACGAGCACGGGCTCGTGGATGGCCATGTCGGAGCGTTCGATGGCCTGATCGCTGAGGCCGAGGTAAGAGGCGCTATCGGGCTCGAGGATCGGGGTAAAGCTGTGGCGGGTAAGCCAGTCGATGAGTTCGGTGAGAATGAACTCCAGCTCAGGCTTCTGCGGCTTGGAGATGATGGCTACCTTGGGCATCTTGAGATGAGTGTACCGCGCGGGAACTGCGGCGCGTGAATCGGCGTACTGCTTATCAAATTCTCGAGGGAGGTATTTCGTGTTCCGTTTGCGTTCGCTGATGGTGTGCCCGGCGCTGTTTGCCATGACGACGATTGCGGTCGCGCAAACTGCGCCTGTTGCGACGCCTGTGTCCGTGATGATTGTGGGGGGCTTTCACATGGCCAACCCAGGCCGCGACCTGCATGATGTGAAGGCGGAGGATGTACTGCTTCCGAAGCCGCAGGCGGAGATTGCGGCGATTACGAGGGCGCTGGGAAGGTTTCATCCGACCAAGGTGATGGTGGAGTGGCCAGCGGATACGGTGGACGAGCGGTATCCGAAGTACCTCGCGGGAACGCTGGCGCCGAGTCGGAATGAGGTGGTGCAACTTGGCTTTCGGCTGGCGAAAAGCGCGGGGCTTGGGCGAGTGTATGGGATTGATGCCGATGGTGAGTTTCCGTACGAGGCGGTGCAGACCTTCGCGAAGACGCATGGGCAGGACGGGTTATTGCAACGCGAGGATGCGGACTCTTCGCGCGCAACGGAGGAGCAGACGAAGCTGTTGCAAACGCGCGGGATTGCGGCGACGCTGCGGGAGCTGAATGAACCGAAGCAGATTAAAGGCGGCCAGAATTTTTATCGCGAGATGCTGTTCGTTGGCGCGGGCGCAGAGCAGCCGGGTGCGGATTTGTTGACGGCTTGGTATCGGCGCAACTTCCTGATCTGCGCGAATATTCTGCAGAACGGTCAGCCGGGCGATCGCATCGTGATCTTTTATGGGTCCGGACACGCGTTTCTGCTGAGGCAGTGCGTCACGGAAACGCCTGGATTCAAGCTGGTAGAGCCGAACGCCTACCTGCCAAAGTAGTGTGTGTATTGCTACTCGCCTCGGTTGGCTAGATCTTCTTCGCGCTTTTCGATGGCGTCGGTGGCTTCGGGGACGAGCTTTTGCAGGATGGCGAGAAGCTTCTTGGGATCGAAGGATTCCAGCTCCTGGTCCGCTCCATGACAGTTGGATACCGCGCCGGGACAGATGGCGATGATGGGCAGGTCGGGACGAATCTTACGCAGGTTGGCGACGAGATCGGCGCAGGGGAGATCCTCCATTGCGGCGTCGATGACGGCGCCCTCGACGAGCGGAAATTTGCGCAGCGTCTCGATCGCCTCGCTGGACGAGTAGGCGGTGAGGACGTTGAATTTTGCGGTCTCCAGAATCAACTTGCGAGAGGAGATGGCGCCGGCGTGTTCGCGATCGATTACAAGGAAGCAGGGCCTGGTCATGTAGAGAGTATGCCTGCTTTCACGTGAATTTGTCGCAGGACGTCCGAGCAAGTTTTCCATTGCGGGGCGGGGCTCCGCCGCGGGTCAGCGACGCTGCTGGCCTAGCGTTGCGGCGCGGCGGCTGCGGGGCTGGAGGCGGAGGAGGTTGCGGGGGGTGCTGGCGGGATCGGTTTGGCAGTGGGCGGTGCGGCCGCGGTTGCTGGCGGAGTGGCGGCGGATGCGGGTGCTGGGGGGTGGGTGGCACGCTCCGCGGGTTTGTGCAGCGGCGTGGGCAGGGTTACCGTTGCGATGTTTGTGGGGTCGTCACGGAGCTTGAGATAGAGGGTTGCGCCATCGGTCGGGGTGGGGACGTTGAAGGTGCTGTCGGAGAAACCGGTGGGCACGTCGGTGGGCTTGGCGAAGTCTTTGCCGGCGGCGAAGGATTGCGCGAGGAAGAGGTCGTTGCCGTCGAGGGTGCAGGTGGCGGCCTCCGGGGTTGTGCAGTTGATGGCGGAGATTTTGGGCGTGCGGACCAGGGTTCCGAGGCCGACCCATTCGCCGGTGGTGCCGTCGGCCTGAACGGGGCGGATGGCGAGGCGGCCGAAGGCGGATTGGCCGAAGGCCTTGAGCGGGTCGAGGTGGGCTACTGCCGTGTTTGCGTCCTGCAGGACGAGGCTGTTGTCGGCCAGCGAGAGCTTGGTGTGGACGGCGTTGTTGGCGGTGGCGACTTCGATGGATTCGTCGCGGGGGAAGGCATCCTTCGTTTGGACGACGAAGGTGAGGGTGCCGTCGAGTGGGATGTCGGATTTGTTGGTGAGGGTGACGGGGAGGGCGCCGGGCTGTTGGGCGGGCGTGGACTTCATGGAGACAAGCTTGAGCGAGGGACGCGCGGCTGAGGTCGTGATTTTCGCGTTCATGGTGCGACCGTCTTTGAGCTTGACCGTGGCTTCGGAGCCGTCGGCGGGCGAGACGCCAGTCTTGGATTCGAGGTGAAGGATCTCGTCGTTGCTCTCAGCTGCGGGCGTGAAGGTCTGCTTGTCGATTTCGACGGAGGCGACGTTCTTGAGGCCCTCGCCTGAGAGCGTAGCGGTGTTGTCGCCGATGTGGATCTTGAGGTCGCCGAGGGTGATGCCAGCCGTGTAGGCGGTGAGCGGGACCTTGTCGCGGTCGGCGTCGCCGAACTGCTGGATAGCGAGGGAGTAGCCGCCGGGCTGGACGGACTTGAGCGGGACGTTGAGTGCGAGCGTGTTCTTTTTATCTTTGTCGGGATCGGGCTTGAAGGTTACGTCGACGTCTTTGGCTTTGTCGCTGGAGAGGGCGATGTGCTGAACGCAGCCGATGGCGTTGCCGGTGAGGGTGAGCTTGTTGTCCTGGCCGGCGAGCAGTTGGGTGTTGCCAACGATCTTCCAGTCTTTGCCGGCTACTTGCTGAACGGTGAGGGTGGGGCCTTCGAAGGCGTCAAAGCCCCAGTAGCCGCGCACGGTTCCAGTGACGGTGAGGTCGCTAGCGTTGCCGATTTTGGGTTGCGTTTTGGCGGCGGTGGGTGCGGCCTTAAGCGGCTCGTTGGGGCGGAGGGGCTCGCGCTTCTTTTCTTTGGCGACGACCAGGCCGCCCGCGCCGGGGTCGGGTTCGAGGGGAAGGTCGGTAACGGCGCCGGTGCGGTTGAGGTGCAGGACGAGGTCGTGGGCGAAGCTGGTGGCGAAGACCAGCGGCGCACCTTCAAGCGAGAGAACCATCTTGGGCTGCAGGAGGCAGGCGACCTGATTGGCGTCGTGCGGTTTGAGTGGCGGGAGCAGCGCCTTCTGGATGGCGGGCAAGGCGACCACGATGACCGACTGCGGCTTGTGGAAAGACGGCGGCATGTTGAGCCGGAGGTTGAGTGTCTGGCCTTCGGGGAAGCTGAGGCCGGGGATGTATTGATACTGCGCAGTGCGGAGGCTGGCGATGAGCTGCACGGCGTCGACGATGGTGCCGACGTAGGCAGAGTAGAGGCCACCACCGGCGGGAGCGGTGTAGGAGGCCTGGTTGATGAAGTCAGAGGAAGGGCCGTTGGAGAGAGCTTCGGCGATGTTCTGGCCGTGGCCGTCGTCGAGTAGAACGGGAGCGCTGGCCTGGGTGAGGCAGATGACCTGCTGGTCGACGGGCTGCTTGAAGCAGTCGGCGTTGGGCTTGAGGGCAAGTGTCGCCGCTAGCTTCGCGGAGCGCTCCTGGATGGCCTTGGGGTCGTCGCCGACGCCCTTCATGGCGGCCAGGTAGCGCTCGATGCGCTGCTGCTGGAACGAGGCTTCGTTGAGGTCAGCGTCGGCGCGGATGAAGATGCCGGGACGCGTTTTGACTGCGGAGCGAAGGGTCTTGAAGTCGCCGCCGGTTTGCGGGGCGATGAACATAATGGCTTGTTCCGCGCCCTGCGGGACGGTGATAGTGGTGCCTTCGATATTTTTCTTGTCCCAGGTGTCGATGAGGGTGAACCAGTCATCGGGGGGCTCGTTGGTGGTGCCGCGCAGGAAGGCGACGATGAGCAGCAGGTGATTGGACTGGGTGCTGGGAAGGTCAGCCTTGACCCAGATCTTGTCGCCGGGCTGCAGGCTGGGAACCTGCGCGATGGGCAGGCTGACGTTGCCGCGGGTGATTCGGACGTCGATCTTGGGGCCGATGAGGTCGAAACGTGCGGTATCGGCAGCGTGAAGGGCTGGGGTGAGAATTGCCGCGAGTAAACAAGCTGCTGCGGTTACGTAAGCTTTCATCTCGACCCGTTTAGACGCCAAGCGTGACGGGTAGGTTGTGGTGACGAGCGAGATGTGTCTAAAGGATTGATTCTGATGGGGCGGTGACTGCTGCAGTGTGCGCGGCAGCTGTCAGGCGAAGCGGGCGTGGAGGAGGAACTCGCGGTTGCCTTCCATGCCGAGGATGGGCGAGTCGATGAGAGCTGAGGCTTCGCCGCCGAGTTCGCGGACGGCGTCCTCTACGCGATGGACGGCGAGTTGGTGGGCGGCGGGGTCGCGCACGATGCCGCCCTTGCCTACGTGCTCGCGGCCGCCTTCGAACTGCGGCTTGACGAGGAGGACGGCTTCGCCTTGCCACTTGGTTTCGGGAGGAGCGAGCGCGGCGATGAGGGCGGGGAGAATGAGCGTGGAGGAGATAAAGCTGACATCCATTGCGAAGAAGCGGATGGGCTGAGGCGCGAGCGGGACGAGTTGACCTGGTGTGAGGAGGCGGGCGTTGGTGCGCTCGAGGAGGGTGACGCGTGGGTCGTTGCGAAGCTTGTTGTGGATCTGGCCGTAGCCGGTGTCGATGGCCAGGACAGAGGCGGCGCCAGCTTGGAGGAGGCAGTCGGTGAAGCCGCCGGTGGAGGTGCCGATGTCGGCGGTGGCGAGGCCTTCGACGGAGATGTTCCAGGTGGAAAGAGCGGCTTCGAGCTTGAGGCCGCCGCGGGAGACGTAGCGGAGGTCGTCGCCGAGGAGACGGATGGTGGCGTCGTCGGGGACGCTGGCGCCGGACTTGTCGACGCGCTGCTCGTTGACCAGGACGCGGCCGGCAATGATCATGGCCTGGGCACGCTCGCGAGAGGCGGCGAGCGAGCGGTCTACGAGGAGCTTGTCGAGGCGGAGTTTCATGCGGTGCGCTAATAGACAGGATAGCGGAGTGCGCGATACGACGATTGAGTAGAATCTTGCGGGAGAGGGTGAAGGAGAGGCGATGAGCTTGGCTGAGTTGAAGGTTGGGATGCGGCATGCGGAGACAATCGTGGTGGAGGATCGAATCACGGTGAATCGCGTGGTCGGAGTGTTTGCGCCCGGGACGGATATGCCTCCCGTGCTGGCGACGGCTTACATGATCGGGTTTGTGGAGTGGACGTGCATGCGGCTGCTGGAGCCGTACCTGGAGCCGCAGCAGCGGAGCCTGGGGACGCAGGTGAACCTTAGCCATAGTGCAGCGACGCCGGTGGGGATGAAGGTTACGGCGGAGGTGACGCTGGAGGCCGTGGATAATCGGCGGCTGCGGTTCAGCGTGGTGTGCCGCGACGAAGTGGATGTGATCTGCGAGGGGCAGCATGAGCGGTTCGTGGTGGATATCGACCGCTTCCTGAAGGGCGTTGAAAAGAAGCGAGGGGGTGGGGAGACGGGTGGGTGAGGTGTGGGGGTATAGAGGTCGGCACCCCTGGGCGGCGTTGGGCGTACGCCGTGATGCCGAACACAAAGGATGACGTACACTTGGATTTCGAGACAGTTTTCAGGAGCTATCAGACCCTGTAGTGGTGCTGGAAGGGTGCACGGATTCCAGCGGATCAGTAAAGGTTGCCTGCTTCCACAGCCCCGGCGGCAATCCATTCGACCTGCGAGTGCGTTCTATGAACAGTGGCATGGAAGAGTCGACAGGAGTGGCTAAGCCAACGCCGGATGACGACGGCGAGCTGCTCACACGCGTCCTGCGGGGCGATGAACGGGCCATGGCGGTATTGTTCGACCGGTACTCGAAGATTGTGTACTCGGTCTCGCTCCGTGTGCTGCGCGACACGGCGTCGGCCGAGGATGTCATGCAAGAAATATTCATGCAGATTTGGAGAAACCCGAGCAGCTTCGTCTCAACCAAAGGAAGTCTGGGGGGATGGCTGGCGGTGGTAGCGCGCAATCGGTCGATTGACACGCTGAGGAGAAGGCGGCCGAGCGAGCAGGTAGAAGAGATGAACCTGGCATCGTCGTGCAACCTTGCCGATGAGGCGGAACGATCGATCTTGATGGAACGGGCCCGGACGGCGGTGAAGCTACTGCCAACCGAACAGCGAAAGACTTTGGAGATGGCATTCTTTGACGGGCTCACGCACTCGGAGATTGCCGAGATGACCGGCGATCCACTAGGGACCGTCAAGACTCGAATTCGCAGCGCGTTGTTGACGCTGAGAAAGGCGTTCCAGGCATGAATACAAGCAATCACATCTCGCCCGATGATCTTTACTTATTCGCGCTGCAGCTTTTGCCTGACGCCGATATGAAGGACGCTGCGACCCATTTGAAGGATTGCGCGCAATGCCGCGCGGCGCTGGGAGAGATCCAGGGAGACCTGGCAACCTACGCGCTAACAGCAGAGCTCAAGACACCGCCGGCCCAGGCGCGCGAGCGGCTGCTGCGGCAGGTCGCGGAAGAGAAGAAGGTGATTCCGATGCCCGCTCCGGTGGAGCAACCCCAGGAATCGACCGAGCCTCGGCTTTCGCCGCGTAACAGCCGGACGTTCCCGATCGATGCGCCGGAAGAGCGCCCGCGGCGGCTTGCGCCCGTGATGGCCTGGGTTGGATGGGGCGTCGCCGCTGCCCTGGCTGTGGTGGCGGTCATGCAGATGGACCAACGGAAGCTTGCCGAGCAGGATCTCTCGGTGGCGCAGTCGCAGGTGAGCCAAAGCGCTGCCCAGGCTGCGCGCGCCAAGCAGGTCGCAGACACCCTGCGCGATGCGAGCGCTATGCAGGTAGCGTTGCATGTACCGCTGACTGCAGGCGCCGTGCCGAAGCTCGATCCGGAGGCGCATGCGACTTATAACCCAACCACCGGTGCGCTGGTGTTTGTGGCCGACCACCTGGATCCGCTGGCACCGCAGAAGACCTACCAGCTGTGGCTGCTGCCTGCGACTCCCGGGTCGGCTCCCATTCCGGCAGGGCTGTTCAAGCCGGATGAGAAGGGGAATGCAACGCTGGTGATGCCACCGTTACCCAAGGGCATTACGGCGAGAGGATTCGGCGTGACCGTGGAGAATGACGGCGGGTCGAAGACGCCGACAGCACCGGTTGTGCTGGCGGGAATGTAAGGGCAGGGATCAGGGATTACGAAGTGCCTTCGGCGAGGCCTGGAGGGTTGCCGACCGATCTCATCTCAAACGACAAAGAAGAAGGCCAGTCGGCTGCGATCGTTCGCAACGGACTGGCCTTTTCTAATCCCTAATCCCTGTTCCCTCATCCCTGCCTTACGGCTGGGTTACGAGTACCCGGAGGCCGTTGCCTTGCAGCTGGATGTGGGTCTGGACGGTGTTGGTATCGGTGTAGATGACGCTCAGATAGGTGTTGTCGGAAGACGTGACGTAGACCTTGCCGGTGGGTTCGCCGCCGGTGGCGGAGACCGAGTTGGGATGGCCGAAGATCAAGTTCGAGGTGCCGTTGGCGGTGGCCGTTGCGTTGCTGCCGGAGACGCCGCAGATGGTGGTGACGACCTGATCGCTCTGCAGGTTGATGACCGTCACCGAGCCTGCATCCGTGGTGTTGGGGCAGGTGCCGGGAGCAGGCGTCTGATTGATCACATAGGCAGCCGGTGAATTGCCGTCGGTACCCTGCAGGACCGATACCATCGAGGGGTTGACGCCTACGGGGACGGTGGCAAGAATCTGGCCAAAGCCAGCGGCATCAACCGGGTTGGTGCTGCTGCAGTTGGGATTCGAGGGCTGAGCGGCGGAGTTGCAGAGCGGAATATTGATCACGCTCAGGCTGCCCGCGTGAACGCCATCTCCCTGGTTGAGCACCACCAGCTGCGTGCTGACGGTGTTGAGGTCAGCCCAGACCGGGTTATTGGTGGGGCACGGCAACGTTCCGGCTGCGGGGCTGCTGCATAGCGGAATGGTTCCGGCACCTGAGCTAGGAGTCGTTGGTGGCAGCGTGTCGAGCGCGTTGCTGGGAACGTTGAGCACGGTGACCGTCCCGGAGCCCTTGTTGATGATGAAGGCGCGCCGATCGTCCGTAGTCATGACGCCGTAGACGGGACTGACGCCCACGGGAATCTGAGCGGAGTCAGACAGCGAGGTGCTGGAGACGGTCTCGATTGCGTCCACCTGGCCGGTCCCGGCGGGGGAGTTCTGGCTGATGGCGTAGACGCGGGGCGTGCCGCTGGCTCCCACAACGTAGACCGGGTTGGTCGCACCACCTTGAATGCCAACCGTGTCGTACAGGGCGGCCGTGCCGGCGTTGAGCGCGGCAATGGTGTTGGTGCCAGCCTGCGGGATAAAGATGGACAGCAGGGCGCTCGCCGGTGCAAACGAGGAGATGCTTATCGGGTCGGAGCCGGTAGGGAGGGTGGTCTGGATCACCTGGCTGGTGAGCAGGCCGACGGGGTTGGAGAGCGGGATGGTGTTGAGCGATCCCTGGGGGTCGATGACGATGCCCTGCGTCCCATTGGCGTTGAGCTGGAAGTAGCTGGGATTCGCGAGGACCTGCGGCGTTGCCGTCACGGTGTCGCCTGAGAAATCTACGACGGTCATCAGGCCGAGCGAATTGGTCGCGGTGGGATTCGAGATGGCGACCGCGAACTTCTCTGGCTGGCCGGCAGGTCCGACGGGACCGATGGCGCTGACGACGGGGCGATACTGGTTACCGCAGCCAAGTACGGCGGCGAAGCTGATCGTGAGAACGGCAGTGCCTGCAAACTTGATGCGGCGGAGACGATTCCCTGCTGGCTGGTGCATGTGGCGCAACGTTACGAACAAACAGTACTCCCCGGAAGAGGTCGCTTTGATATGGGATAGACGGACAGCTCCGCCGAAAGAAATCGGAACTGCGGAACCAGATCTGCGCGAAACCCTTCGACATCTGATTGTAAACGAATCTGGCCGGTCTATTCCGCAAGACGAGGATCCTGAGCTGGGACACGGAAGGGATGGAGCGAGATACTGTTGCGAGGGAGAGAACGCGATGAATGAAGCGGAGACGATGCTGGAGATGCTGGGAGGGCGGGAGCGGGCGCCGCGCACGCTGGCTGTGGTCGGGCTGTCGGATGATCCGGGCAAGGCGAGCCATGGCGTGTCGGCTTACATGCAGGCACATGGATTCAGGATTCTGCCGGTGAATCCGGCGATTGAGAGCGCGCTGGGAGAGAAGAGCTATGCGTCGCTGAGCGACCTGCCGGTCAAGCCTGATGTGGTGAACGTGTTTCGGCTGCCAAAGTACATCCCTGCGATTGTGGACGAGATGGTGGCGCTGGGGCTGAAGGACTTGTGGGTGCAGATGGGCATCTGGAGCGATGAGGCCGCCGCAAAGGCGGAGGCTGGCGGGATCCGGGTGGTGATGGATCGCTGCATTATGGTGGAGTATCGGCGGCTGCTGCGTGCGTGAAGGCACCCACTCTGGGGAGAAGTTGCTTCTACAATGATCGAATGATGGAACGACGCTGGAAGATGCTGAGTAAGCGCCTGGCTGTAGGGTTGCTGGGGATGATGGTGGCGGCCGGGGCGGCCGCGCGGGCGCAGATTGCGGAAGTGGGCAACGGTGGGCCGGGGCCGGTGAAGGCGGAACATCTGACGGCGGAGTTGACGACGTTGTCACCGCAAATTGCGGTGGGTGGAACGCTGCAGGCGGGGCTGGTGCTGACGATCGAAGAGCACTGGCATGTGTATTGGATCAATGCTGGCGACTCGGGCGAGCCGCCAGCGATTAAGTGGACGCTGCCACCGGGGATTACGGCGGGGCCGATGCAGTTCCCTCCTCCGACGCGGCTGCCGCTGGGACCGCTGATGGACTTCGGCTATGAGGATGGCGTGGCGTTTCCGGTGTTGCTAACGGCGTCGCCGAGCCTGAAGCCGGGCAAGGTACATCTGGATGCGCATGTGACGTGGCTGGTGTGCAGCAGCGTTTGTCTGCCGGGAAAGGCGCACCTGGGGATCGATGTCGATGTAGTGAAGGGGCCTGTCGCGACGCCGGAGCCTGTGGGCGCATTAGGTTCCGCGATGGCTGCGCTGCCGAAGCCGCTGCCCTCGACGATGAGTGCAAGCGCGGTGGCCGATGCGAAACAGATCCAGGTAACGCTGAAGACGGGGACCAAGGAGACCGACGCGGCGTTCTATCCGTTTGACCAGGAGGTTATCGATAACGCGGCGGAACAGCCGGTGGAATCGCAGCCGGATGGCGTGAAGATCTGGCTGAAGCGCGCGTCGGATGCGACGAGCCTGCCGAAGACGCTGCATGGGCTGGTGGAGCTGAGCCCAACCGAGGCGTACGAGTTTACGGTGCCGGTGACGCAGGGGACGGTGCCGCCGCTGCCGATGACGGCGAATAAGACTCCGGACACGAGCACCGGACCGGACCTGAATGTTTGGAGCGCGATTGGACTGGCGTTTTTGGGTGGGTTGATTCTGAACCTGATGCCTTGCGTCTTCCCTGTGCTGTTTTTGAAGGGGCTGTCGCTGGTGCACTCGTCGAACGAGGAGCGCGGGCGGCAGAGAGCGCACGGGCTGGTGTATACGGCTGGGATTGTTGCGAGCTTCTGGGTGATTGTTGCGGCGTTGCTGATTCTGCGCGCGGGCGGTCGCGAGCTTGGGTGGGGATTCCAGTTGCAGTCGCCGGGCTTTGTTGCGGTGCTGGCGTCGCTGGTGTTCTTCCTCGGCTTGAGCCTGGCGGGGCAGTTTGAGATTGGGCTATCGCTGACGAGCGCGGGTGGCGATCTGGCCAAGAAGCCCGGACTCACCGGCAGCTTCTTCACCGGAGTGCTCGCGACCGTGGTGGCGACGCCGTGCATGGCTCCGCTGATGGGCGCGGCCGTGGGGTTTGCGTTGGTGCAGGCGGCGTGGGTGACGTTTGTGGTGTTTACGGCGCTCGCGCTGGGGTTGGCGCTGCCCTATCTGCTGCTCACGATGCAGCCGCAATGGACCAGCATTCTGCCGCGGCCGGGTGCGTGGATGGAGACGCTGAAGCAGCTGGTGTCGGTTCCCCTGTTTGGGACTGCCATCTGGCTGGTTTGGGTGTACGGACAACTGTATTCGCCGGAGGGCGTGGACCGGACGGTTTGGCTGCTGAGCGGCTTTCTGGTGCTGGCGATTGCGGGATGGGCGTTGGGCAAGTGGCCGGCGAAGTGGGGCTCGGGGATAGCGGCAGTGGTGTTGATTGCAGCCGCGCTGGCGTTGCCGCTGCATACGCCGACAGTCGATACGCTGGTGTGGCAGCCCTACACGGAGGCAAATTTTACGGCGGCGCGGGCGACGGGACAGCCGGTCTTCATCGACTTCACGGCGGCCTGGTGCCTGAGCTGCCAGGTGAATGAGCGGGCGGTGCTGAAGAGTAAAGATGTGGAGAAGGCGCTGGAGAAGAACCATGTGCAGCTGCTGAAGGCGGACTGGACGCACTATGACGACTCGATCACGCGGCAGTTGGCGGCGGTGGGGCGGAGTGGCGTGCCGACGTACGTGATCTATCCTCCGGGGAAGGTTTCGAATCCGGATGTGCTGCCGGAGTTGCTCACCAAGGGTGCGGTGCTGACGGCGATTGAGAAGGATGCCAAGCCGATGGGTTCGGAGTAAGGCGCGGCAACAAAAGCTTCGGGGTGGCCGTCTCACTGGACAGGAGGGTCGCGATGAAGACGATGCGTGGTGTGGTGGTTGCAGCGGGGTTAGCGGTGGTTTGCGCGAGTGCGTGGGCGTTGAAGCCGGGCGAGATCGCTCCGGACTTCAAGGGCGTGGATTCGAATGGCAACACTCACACGCTGGCTGAGTATCGCGGCAAGTACGTGGTGCTGGAGTGGGCGAATAAGGGCTGCCCGTTTGAGCAGAAGCACTACAAGAGCGGCAACATGGAGCGGCTGCAGAAGGAATGGACGGCCAAGGGCGTGGTGTGGCTGAGCGTGCTGTCGTCGGCGCCGGGGCAGCAGGGGAATGTCACGCCAGCGGAGGAAAATGATTATTTGCGCGAGATGAAGGCTGCTCCTACGGCGGCGATTCTCGATCCCAGCGGGACGATTGGCCGGCTGTATGACGCGAAAACTACGCCGGATATGTTTGTGATCGATCCGCAGGGAAAGCTGGTGTATGAGGGCGCGATCGACGACCAGCCAACGCCGGACCCAGCGAGTTTGAAGGATGCAAAGAACTATGTGAGTGCGGCGCTGGAGGCGTCGATGGCAGGGCGGCCGGTGGCGGTACCGGTTACGCGGAGTTATGGGTGCAGCGTGAAGTATGCGAATTAGCTAGGACTTCGATTCGCGGAGCTTAGCGATTTCAGCCATGCGCTGGGCCAGGAGTTTTTCGCGGCCTTCGTGCGTGGGGTGGTAGTAGGTGCGGTTGGCGAGGTTGTCAGGGAGGCATTGCATGTTGGCTACTTTGCCTTCTAGGTCGTGGGCGTACTGGTAGTCCTTGCCGTAGTCGAGTTCTTTCATGAGCTTCGTTGGGGCGTTGCGCAGGTGGAGCGGGACGGGCTCGGCGGGGTGGGATTCGATGTCGGCGAGGACGTCTCCGTAGGCGGTGTAGACGGCGTTGGATTTGGGCGCTAGGGCCAGGTAGACGACGGCCTGCGCGAGGGCTAGTTCGCCTTCGGGGGAGCCTAGAAAGTGCATGGCATCGCGGGCGGAGAGGCAGAGGTTGAGTGCTTCGGGGGCGGCCAGGCCGATGTCTTCTACGGCCATGCGAACAATGCGGCGGGCGACGTACATGGCGTCTTCGCCGGCGGCTAACATCCGACCGAGCCAGTAGAGCGCGGCGTCGGCGTCGGAGTTGCGCACGGACTTGTGGAGCGCGGAGATAATGTCGTAGTGCTGCTCGCCCTTCTTGTCATAGAGCAGGACGCGCTGCTGCAGGGCTTCTGCAGCGATGGCCTGTGTGATGACTTTTTCGCCGCGGCCTTCGGTTAGCTTCGCCGCGACTTCCAGCGCGTTGAGCGCGTTGCGGGCGTCGCCGCTGGAGTAGCTGGCGATGGTCTCGAGGGTTCCCTCTTCGGCTGTGAGGTTGAGGGCACCTAGGCCGCGCTGGACGTCAGTAAGAGCCCGGTTCAGAAGCTCGATGATATCGGCCTGCTCCAAAGCGCGGAGGGTGTAGACGCGGCACCGGGAGAGCAGCGCGGCGTTGATTTCAAAGCTTGGATTCTCGGTGGTGGCGCCGATGAGGCGGATGGAGCCGCGCTCGACGTAGGGTAGGAAGGCATCCTGCTGGGCCTTGTTGAAGCGATGGATCTCGTCGACGAAGAGGATGGTGCGGGAGCCGTAGGTGGCGGCCTTTTCGGCGTCGACCATGACTTGCTTGATTTCTTTGATGCCGGAGAGGACGGCGGAGAATTCGATGAAGGTGGCGGAGGTGAGGTTGGCGATGATCTTTGCGAGGGTGGTTTTGCCGACGCCGGGAGGTCCCCAGAAGATGAGCGAGGCAGCGTCATCGTTTTCGATTTGCAGGCGAAGCGGCTTGCCGGGAGCGAGGAGGTGGGACTGGCCGAAGAATTCGTCGAGGCTGCGGGGGCGCATGCGCTCGGCTAGCGGGGCACGCTGGGCTGCGGGGTTGGTGGCGGGATCGAGGTTGGGGGCGAAGAGGCTCATAGAGACAGGGGTTAGGGGTTAGGGGTTAGGGGTTAGGGATTAGGGATTGAGATGCGGCGCGCTGACGGAGGGCCTCATAGAGGAGAGTGGAGCCGGCGACGGCGGCATTGAGACTCTCGACGGCGCAGGGAATGCGGACGCGGACCTGCGCGAGGGCGAGGGCCCGGTCGGAGAGGCCGGCGCCTTCGTTGCCGATCAGGATCGCGGTGTGCGCGGCGAACGTGGTTTCGAGGAGCGAGAGTGAGTCGAGACGCTGGGCGATGGCGGCGTAGAGGACAGTTCCCTGCTGGAGTTGCGCGGCGATTTGAGCGAGCGGGGCGCGCGTGATCGGCGTGCGGAAGACGGAGCCGGCAGAGGCGCGAACGACCTTGGGGTTCCATGGGTTGACGGTTTCGGGCGTGAGGAAGATTTGTTGCGCGCCAAAGGCTTCGGCGGAGCGAATCAGTGTGCCGAGGTTGCCGGGGTCCTGCAGGCCTTCGAGGATGAGCGTAATGGATTGCGGCGCAGCGACGGGCGAGGGGGTTTTGGGGATGACAAGAGTGGCGGCGATGCCTTGCGGGGAGGCGGTTTCTACCGCGCTGGAGAAGACGTCGCGGCTGAGGGTAAGGGTGTCATGGACTTCGATGTCTGCGAGTGCGGGGAGGTCGAGAATGTTCTGGCTGCCTTCGCGGAGAAAGAGGGTTTCGAGGGTGAGGCCGGAGCGGATGGCCTCGGCGATGAGGTGCTCCCCTTCAAGGCCGAGGAGATCGCCGGGTTGCGAGGGCCTGCCGCTGAAGGAGGCGCGCAGGGCTTTGACGCGGGCGTTGGACTTGCTCGTGATGGGTGCGGGCGCGGGCATTGGACTGAGGCGAATTGCGTTGAAACATCAGTGTACGCGCAGAGTCGCCGATGATCGCGCGGGGCAGGCTTCGCTGAACGGGGCGGATGAGATAAAGTCATGGCTGGGGAAATTTCCGTTGAAGGCTGAAGTACTACGCATCCATCCCGACGAGCCGGAACCACACCTGGTGGGGAAGGTCGTTGAATCCCTGCAGCGCGGCGACGTGGTGGCGCTGCCCACCGACACGTTCTACGGGCTGGCGGTGGATCCGGTGAACTTGCGCGCGGTGGAGCATATCTACGAGCTGAAGACCCGTGCGCGGCACAAGCCGCTGTCGCTGCTGATTGCCGATGTATCGCAGGCGTATGACTTGGCGCGCTCGATCAACAGCACGTTCGACAAGCTGGCTGAGAGGTTCTGGCCGGGGCCGCTGACGATTGTGGTGAAGGCTGGCAGCAAGCTGCCGCTGCGCGTGACCGCGAATACCGGCAACGTGGCATTAAGAGTTCCCGAGGCACAGATCTGCAGGGCCGTAGTAGCTGCCTTGGGGCTGCCGATTACGGCGACGTCGGCGAATTTGAGCGGGCACCCAGAGTGCACGTATGCGGCGCTGGTGCGCGAACAGTTCGGAGAAAAGATTCCGCTGATTGTGGATGGCGGCCCGACCGCACGATCGGTGGCGACGACAATCGTGGATTTGAGCGGCGGCGGGGATTCGTGGATGATTTTGCGCGAAGGAGCGATTCCTACGCATGAGATTGCGCTCGCACTGCAGCACTAGAGCGACCGTTTAGGACTGGGCTGGATTCTGCACAAGGGCTCACGGCATACTTAGAGCTGGTTTCCAGGAAACTCATGGGCACAGCATCAGGCACAGCAATGGGGACAGCGAAGGTTCGCAAACCGAAGAGCGTCCACTGGATGCGTTGGCTGGTGGCGGTTCTGTTGCTGCTCGTCCTGGGCTGGTTTGCGTGGGTGTACCGGCAGATTGAGGCTACTGCGGACGTCGACAACGCGCAGCCGGCAGACGCGATCGCGGTGTTCGGCGCGGCCGAGTATTCCGGACGGCCTTCGCCCGTACTGCATGCGCGGTTGGACAAGGCTGTGTCGCTGTACGACGAGGGCATGGCGCCCGTGGTTATCACGCTGGGTGGTGGGTCGGATAAAGATTCGGGCAAGACCGAGGCGGGCGTGGGGCGGGATTACCTGCTGGCCAATGGCGTGCCGTTCGACAAGATCATTACAGAGACGAAGTCGCTCGACACCGAAGAGCAGGTAAACAGCCTGGCTCGCATTGCGGGACAAAAGAACTTTCATCACATCATCGTGGTGAGCGATGGAACGCACCTGTTTCGGATTGCCCTGCTCTGCAAGCGCGCTGGGCTGGAAGTGTACACGTCCCCGCGAGCCGCGCTGGGACGGATCGACGACCTCGACCGCGCCGAGCGAATGATGCACGAGATGCTGAGCTATACGGCGCTGCGGATGGACCTGCGCGCCAGCCGGTTCCGCCTCTGGCTGGAAGGCCGGTCGGGTTAGTCTTCGTCGTCGACAATTGGGGCAGGAACGCCGCCTTCTCGACGCATGCGCAGGTAGCCGCGGATGAAGGGCTCGAGCGCGCCGTCGAGGACCTTGTCGACGTCGCCGACTTCGACGCGGGTACGGAGGTCTTTGGCCATACGGTACGGCTGCAGCACGTAGCTGCGAATCTGCGAGCCGAACTTGATGTCGAGCTTGGAGTCTTCGAGCTTGCGGCTGATGGCCTTCTTCTTGTCGAGCTCGTACTCGTAGAGCTTGGACCGCATCATCTTCATGGCGCGCTCTTTATTTTTGTGCTGCGAGCGCTCGTTCTGGCAGCCGGTGACGAGGCCGGTGGGAAGATGCGTGATGCGCACAGCGGAGTCTGTGGTGTTGACGTGCTGGCCGCCCTTGCCACCGGAACGGTAGGTGTCGATGCGAAGGTCCTCGGGCTTGATGTCAATGACGATGGTGTCGTCAATTTCAGGCGAGACGAAGACGCTGGCAAAGCTGGTGTGGCGGCGCTTGGCGGAGTCGAAGGGCGAGATGCGTACGAGGCGATGCACGCCGGTTTCGCCGGAAAGCAGGCCGAAAGCGAAGTCGCCGGTGATGGTGAAGGTGGCGGACTTGATGCCGGCCTCATCGCCATCCTGGATCTCGTTGATCTCGACCTTGAAGCCCTGGCGCTCGGCCCAGCGGATGTACATGCGCATGAGCATCTCGGCCCAGTCCTGGGACTCTGTGCCGCCGGCGCCGGGGTGCACGGTGACGATGGCGTTGAGCGGGTCGGTTTCGCCGGAGAGCATGGTCTTGGATTCGAGCGCATCGGCGAATTCGACCAGCGCGGGGATTTCGCGGGCGATGTCGGGCTCGGTGTTCTCGCCTTCGCGGGCGAGCTCGAAATACGCCTCAATATCGTCAGATCGGCGAGCTAGCTCGGCGTCGTCGGCTAGCAGCGTTTCGATGCGCTTGCGCTCGCGCATCAGGGGCTGCGACTTTGCAGCGTCGGCCCATACAGATGGATCGGAGATTTTTTGCTCGACGGCAGCTAACTCAGTCTTGAGGCGGGAGGAGTCAAAGATACTCCCGCAGTTCGCGCACTTTTTCACGGACCGGGGAGTAGGAAAATTCGAGATCGCTCAACATGCTTCTAGTTTACTTGGGATTGCGCTGATTGTGTTTTGCGGAAGAAGCTGACGAGGAGAGCAAGCGAGGTTGTGATGGCACAGAGCCACGCGAACCAGTCACCGAAGCGCGTGTAGAAGGTGAGGTCGTTCTCGAAGCCGAAGGGGACCTGCACGGAGGTGCGGATGTGGCGCGGGATGGTGGCCGTGATGCGGCCTAGCGGATCGATGGCCGCGGTAATGCCGGTGTTGGTGGCGCGCAGCACCCAGCGATGATTTTCGATGGCCCGCATGCGCACCATGTCGAGGTGTTCCCAGGGAGCGCTCGTGTCGCCATACCAGCCGTCATCGGAAATATTGACTAAGACCTGCGCGCCATTGAGTGGGAAATGGCGTAACTCGTCTCCAAAGATGGATTCATAACAAATAAATACACCGTATTTTTTGTCCCCTACGGTAAAAGCTGTACGGTGGGTTCCGGGAATAAAGAGTAGGTCGTCGAGGAGGTCACCAACAAAGAAGAAGAGCGGCTCATACGGCGTGTACTCCCCGAAGGGGACGAGATGCATCTTGTCGTAACGGCCGGCGTACGTCCCGTCGGGAAGAAAAAAGCTGGCCGAGTTATATAGCTGCGGACGATTGCCGTTGTAGGAAGCTACGGTGACATCGTTGACGATGACAGCCGCATCTGCCTTGCTCGCGAGATCGCTGATGGATTGCCGCAGAAGTGGGTCGGTATCGAGGAAGTCGGTAGGAGCTTCTGGCCAGATGATGATCTGCGAGGGCTGATGGTTGGGAGTAAGGGCGATCGAGGGACGCAGGCTTAGCTGTGAGAAGGCGGCTAGTTCGTCTTGCTTGGTTTCTGTGTGGCCGACCCTTTCACTGCCTACACCCAGATTTTCCTGCAGCAATGTTGCGACGGACTCCGTAGCCTCGACGAAGTGGTTTGGTTGAAGCGCAGTTGCCAGCGTTGCGATCGCGGTGAGAAGCAAGGCCACCGACGCGGGAAGATACTTCAGGCGGCCGCTGCTTGGGCGGACGAGCCACAGCGCATTCACGGCGGCGATGACGAAGGAGATACCCATCACGCCAGTCCAGGGTGCAAGCCGAGTGAGCGCGAGGCTGTCGACTTGCGTGTAACCGAGGAGGTCCCAGGGAAAGCCTGTGATACGGGCGCGAGCTAACTCCACCGCCACCCATAAAAACGGAACGGCAAGCAGCACCAGGTTTCGCGAGTACTTTGCATGCAGCGCGGCGACGAGGGTTCCAAAGAGTGCGGGATAAAGTCCTAAGTAGAGCGAAAAAAGGATCAGGATGCCGAAGGATGGAAGGGATGGAATATTTCCATAGAGATGCATCGTGCGATAAATCCAGTAACAATTCCCCCCATACCAGAAACCGCCGGAAAGGTAGGCTAGAAGCGCTGCATGATGCATGCGTAAAGACCTACCTCCGCGATTGACGGATAACAACGCAGCTAAGAGAGGGACCAGGCAGAACCAACAAACCATTCTGCGCCAGAGAGGCACAGGGCCAGCGATGGGAAACGGAAGGATCTGCAGGATCGCGGACAGAATGGCTAGAACCCATAGCCGCAGCGGAATCGATCGCATCGCTACGAGTCTAGCATCGTGATCGCGCTGAATTGGTTAGCGCGGGAGATAGGCGGGAGAGGAATTCATCTTTATTTCGCGTAGCGTTCGAAGATATGGGGAGACCCTTACACAGAAATGGCTTTCATTTTTTTTGCCGGACCGCGAAATGCACCTATAGAATTCATTCTGTTGCCGACGCATGCTGAGAAATTCCGAGATCTGCAGCCATGGAAAGGAAGTAATCGATGGACGTTCGTAAGATAGTTGCGGAGATTGATGCGAAGATTGCGTCGCTTCAGAAAGCCCGTGCGGTATTGGTGGACCTGGATGAGAGCGCTGTGATGACTAAGCCGCGGCGCGGACGCCCCAAGGGAAGCACCAATGCCGCAAAGGCGGCTTCGGTGAAAATTGCTAAGCCGGCAGCGCGCAAACGCAATCTCAGCCCTGAAGGGCGCAAGCGGATTGCAGATGCGATGAAGCGCCGGTGGGCAGAGCGCCGCAAAGCAGTGAAGAAAGAAGCAGCGCCGAAAAAAGAAGCACCAGCGAAGAAGTAGGCGTGGCCTAAAGGGAACCTGGAAGCAAGAAGAGGAGCTGGAATCCAGCTCCTCTTTTCACGTTTGCTGATAAAGTCGCTGGGGGGGCGCCTTAGCGCACGGCAATCACTTCGCGGACATTGTCCTTGCCGAGAAAGAATCGAGTGCTGGTGTAGCCTTCGAGGAATTTTTCCACTTGGCGCGTGTTGTAGACCTTGCGAACCGGAAACGTTCCGCTGTCGAGGGCGATTAGCTCGTCGGCCTCGGTAAGTTGGAAACGCGCGAAGGCAGTTTCGGGCCCTTCGAGACGTCCATGGAAGAAGGCCAGCAGCATGCCATCGGGACGAAGCACGTTGCGAAGGCGTTCGAACAGCGCGGGGACGAACTCGGGTGGAAGATAATTCGCCGTATCCCAGAGCAGAATGACGTCGAAGTCGCGGCCCGAGAAGTCGAGGTTGGCAGTAATGAAACCCTCGGTGTCGAAGACTGGATCGGCATCGGGTGAGTCGACAGGTGGCTTGATCCATTCAGGCCGGGTCGCATCCTGCACGATGTTGGCCATGTAGACGCTGTGGCCGCGGGAGGTGAGGTAGTTGATGTTCGAGGGCGAGGTCGTCCCGAAGTCGAGCACCCGGAGCGAGGGAGTCTTATCGAGATAATTGCGCACCTCGATCCAACCGCGCGAGTGCCGCGGTGGCCGCGCCGATGGGTGGGCAGACGACCCGGGCCCTTTCTTGAGGAAGTCAAACATTGCTAATCGTCTCCAGCGCGGCCGCCTCAGGCATTCCCGGCGTGAGCTGGGTTACCGGGAAAGGGTTCGTTGGCCCGAGTAGGATCGACGCCACCGCGCAGCGTGGCACCGTCCTCGATGGACATGCGGGTGGCGCAAATGTCACCCAGAACAACGGCGCCATCACGCAACTCGACACGGCCGGTCGCGCGGATTTCCCCTTCGAGCTGGCCGGCGATCACGACATCCTGTGCCGCGATCGTGGCCTTGACGCGGCCTTCCGGGCGCACCGTGAGCTTGGCGCCGGTAAGACGGATCGTACCATCGACGTCGCCATCGATGATCAGATCAGTAGAGCCCGAAATCTCGCCGCGAAACTTCGTTTCGCGTCCAATGACAGTTGCACCTTCGGTCGGAATCATTTGATAGAGGCCTCTCCACGGCCGAGGGATCGCTGTTGAGCCGCATCCCGGGTAATAAGCCCGACTATAAACCAAGCAGGGCGAGACCACACAATTCACACGAAGGGCGAATCTTGCGTCTAACGCCAGAGTGAGGCAAAATCTGGGCTTGGGGCACCGTTTTTGATGGCACGATCCATATTCAGTTTATGGCTCCGGATCGCGTTCGCGACCGGTGCTTCCGTCCTTGCCAGCGTGTGTGCGGCGAGTGCACAGACGCCCGCGCAGGTGCAGACGCCGGCGGTGATGGTGGGACCGAATCCTCCGCCAGGCGCTCCCGGCACGCCAGAGTCATGGGCCGAGGACGTGATCCGCAATGAGATCAAGGTGATTGAATCGGCGGACAAGGTGCCGCTGCGGTTTCGACAGCGGAGAGTAGGTGCAAAGGGCGATACCACGCGCGAGATTGTGGTAAGTCGCGAGGGGAATGTCGCGCGACTGGTCGAGCGTGACGGCCAGCCTCTCACCGCGGCGGAGGATTCCGACGAACGAGAGCGCTTGAATGATGAGCTCAATTCGCCGGATGAATTCCTGCGACACCACCGCCGCGAAACTGACATGCGCGACTCGGTGATCAAGGTAGTCGCCCTGATGCCGCAGGCGATGATCTACAGCTATACGCCGGGCCAGCCGCAGCTCAAGGGATCTGAAAACTTGGTGGTGCTTGACTTCCGTCCCAACCCAAATTTTCATCCACCAACGATGCTGGCGGAATGTCTGACAGGGTTGGAGGGTAGGGTGTGGATCGACCCAAAGACCCGCACCCTGACGCGCATCGAGGCGCACGTGCTGCGGCCTGTGAACATGGGCTTCGGAATCCTGGCGAAGATCTTTCCCGGCGGAACGATGGCGCTCGACCAGGCGAATCTGGGCGACGACCACTGGGTCTATTCGCACCTGGACGAGCACCTGACGGCACGAGTGCTGATGGTGAAAAACTATCCGGAGAACAACGTGATCACCTCATGGGACTTCCGCGCGATGCCCTCGCTGCCCTCGTACCAGGACGCAATACGGACGCTGTTGGCGATGCCGGTGGCCACGAAGTAGTCAGCTGGGCTGGCCGCGACGCAGCATACGGCTGCGGACAGTGATGCGCTCGATGCGATCGGGCTGCACGGCAAATCCGTTGCCGGGACTCGTTGGGACTCTGATGGTGCCGGCGGGGCTGACAGTGACTTCGGGCTCGATGATTTCTTGGGCCCAGTAGCGTTTGGAGGCCGAAACGTCGCCGGGCAGCGAGAAGTTCGGCAGTGAAGACAGCGCGATGTTGTGGACGCGACCGATGCCGGTCTCGAGCATGCCGCCGCACCAGACCGGGATGCCGAACTCCTGCGCGATGTCGTGGATGGCGAGGGCCTCTGTGAATCCACCGACGCGACCGACCTTGATGTTGATGATTTTTCCGCTGCCAAGCTCGAGAGCTGCGCGCGCATCGCGGCGATTGCGAATGCACTCGTCGAGACAGATGCGGGTCTTCAGGCGACGCTGCAACTGGGCGTGGAAGTAGAAATCGTCATACCAGAGCGGCTGCTCGATCATGAGCAGGTTGAACTGGTCCCAGCTTGCGATGTGCTCAGCGTCGTCGAGGCGGTAGGCGGAGTTGGCGTCGCAGCTGAGCAGGATGTTGGGCCAGCGCTCCCGGACCATGGCAAAGATTTTGGAGTCCCAGCCGGGCTTGCACTTGAGCTTGATGCGCTGATAGCCGGCGGCAACCTCCTTGGCGATGCTTTCCATAAGCTGCTCGCGCGTGGGCTGAATGCCGATGGAGACGCCGCAGGGGATGATGTCACGCGTGCCGCCGAGAAGTTTGGCGAGGGGGATTCCCTGCTGCTGCGCATCGAGATCCCAGATGGCGTTTTCGAGTGCGGCCTTGGCCATGCGGTGGCCGCGAACCTGTTCGAAGAGCGCCGGGCAGTCGCGGCCAGAGGCGATGTCGGCGTTGAGCAGACGCGGCGCGAGTTCCTGTTCGGTGATGATCCAGGCAGTGTCGACCTGCTCATCGGAGAAGTACGGATGCTCGCCGGCGACGCACTCGCCCCACGCGGTAAGACCGTCAGCTTCAATCTCGACGAGCAGGATGCGGCGGCCGGTGGTGACACCAAAGCTCGTCTCAAAGGGGTGGGCGAGCGGCATCTGGATTTCGCGAAGGTGGATGGCGTCGATCTTCATGGGAGCTCCGTAGTTGTCAGTTCTCAGCTTCTGACTCTTAGCTTTCTGTTCGGTTAATAGCCGTGACTCTCGTCCCAACGGCCAAGCTGGAACTGGCCGTCACCCTGCGCGTTGCGCTGGTAGCCGAGGACAGAGAGACCGTTTGCGAAGGCCGTTTCAAGCTCGTGGGCATTGCGCGCTTGCATATCGCGCGCGGCGGCGCGGTCGGCGACCGAGGCCTTCCATGCGTAAATCTCCGCGGGGACGTCAACGCGTTCTGCGATCTCGAAGGTTTGCGGCTCGCCGCTGAGCGCGCGCTCAACTCGCTTGGAGCGCAGCCACCACTCGGCGTAGACGCGGTCGGTGGGTAAGCCGCCCTGCAGTGGCGAGCTGGAAGGCCCGTAGAAGTTGTGCTTGTAGCGGCGAACGATGGCGCCGAGCTTGGCGATGTTGATGTACGCGTTCTTGATCTCGGTGGGGTCGAAGGTCCATTCCATCAGGTCGAATCCGCGGGCAAGCGCGTCGTCGCGCTGCGCGAGTTTCAGGGCGCCGGCGATGCCGCGATTGCGAACCTCCGGGAGGACGCCGACCATGTGCGAATGCAGATAAGCGTGGCCATTGCGAAAGGCGGGAAGAGCCATCGCGAAGCCGACAGCAGTAGGGCTCTCGTCGAGGAAGGCACCCATCACCTGGCCGCCGATGCGCGAGGCGAGCAGGAACATGCGGCGCGGAATCATGTCGGCGGGATCATATCCCCACACCGCCTCCTCGAGGGCGACACACTGGTCGAACTGTTCGAGCGTGGTGAAGGACTCGATGCGGATAGGCTGTGGGGCTTCCATCAATCGTTCGTCTCCGCGGGAGAGGTTTGCTGCTGGGCTTCGGATTTTGCGGCGGACCAAAGGCGCTCGAGGTCGTCGGGAGACATGGTCTTGAGCTGCGCGGCGCCTCCGCTGGCGCGCTCCATGGAGGCGAAGCGCGCGCGGAACTTGGCGTTGCTGCGACGGAGAGCAGACTCAGCGTCGACCTTCAGATGGCGTGCAAGATTCATCGTGGTGAACATTAGGTCGCCGAACTCGGCTTCGATCTTGTCGGTGTCAGCGCGCGCGATCTCGGCGTGGAGCTCTGCGGTCTCTTCGGCGAGCTTGTCGAAGAGGCCCTCAGCATTTGGCCAGTCGAACCCAACCTTGGCGGCGCGGGAGCCGAGCTTGGATGCCTCGAGGGTCGCCGGCATCGACCGCGGGATGTCGTCGAGCAGCGAGGTCGAGGCGGGCTTGGATTGTTTCTCTTCAACCTTGATCTGCTCCCAATTGCGTAGGACGGCGTCCGAGTTCGTGGCGACGACGTCCCCGAAGACGTGTGGGTGTCTACGGATAAGTTTCGCGCTGAGATTTTCGGCGACGTCGCGAAGATCGAAGCGGTCGGCGGCGGGTAGTTCGGAAGCCATCTGCGCATAGAAAAGAACTTGCAGGAGCAGGTCGCCGAGCTCGTCCTTTAGGTCAGGCCAGGCGCGGCGCTCAATCGCGTCGAAGACCTCATAGGTCTCTTCGAGCGTGTGGCGCTTGATGCTGTCGAAGGTCTGCTCGCGGTCCCAGGGACAGCCTCCGGGAGCGCGCAGGCGGGCCATAATGGCCGCAGCGCGTTGAAGGGCCTCGGCTGCCGGCGCCTGGGCGGCTTCGCCTTCGATGGGTTCGCCCCCGTGCGTAGAGTCCATGGAATCAAGCTTACCCGAGACGGGCGTGTGGAGGGCGCGGGGATCAACAGCGCGCGGGCGGCGAACGAACTAAACTGGAAGATGCGGATGGATCTCAGCGAAAAAATCCGGACACTCCCGACGGGCGCGGGCTGCTACCTCTACAAGAATGCGGAGGGCGAGGTGATCTACGTCGGAAAGGCGAAGAACCTGCGTGCGCGGGTGCGCTCCTACTTTCTTGCAGCCTCGCAGGCGAACGCGAAGACGGGCTCGCTTATGCGCGAGGCCGTGGACCTCGAGTACATCACGGTTGCCAACGAGCGCGAGGCGCTGGCGCTGGAAAATAATCTGATCAAGCAGCGCAAGCCTCGCTTCAACATCCTGCTGCGCGATGACAAGACCTATCCCTACATCAAGCTCACGCTGGGGGACAAGCATCCCAAAGTGTTTGTGACGCGGCGGCTGCGTAAAGACGGCAGCGCATATTTCGGGCCTTATTTTCCCGGCAACCTTGCGTGGCGATTAGTCGACGTAATTCATCGTAGCTTCTTGATTCCGAGCTGCAAGGTAGACCTGAACCGCTATCATCCGCGCGCCTGTTTGCAGTACTACATCAAGCGCTGCCTGGGACCGTGTGTGGAAGGGTTTGTTTCGACGGAGGACTACGCGCAGGCGATTCGCGACGTGCAGTTGTTTCTTGGGGGCAAGCCTAGCGAGCTGGAGGCTCGGTTGACCGAGCGCATGGAACGGGCTGCAGAAAACATGCAGTTTGAGCTTGCAGCCAAGCTGCGAGATCAGCTCATCACCATCAGCCAGGCGCAGGATCGGCAGAGAATTGCGTCGACCGAGGACGAGGACGCCGACGTGTTTGGCTTCCACTACGAGAACGACATGCTCGCCGTGAATCTTTTCCACATGCGCGGCGGCAAAATCGTCGATCGGCGCGAGATGTTCTGGGAAGAGTTGCCGGACTTTACGGCCATGGAATTTTCCGCGCCGGAGTTATCACCCGCCGACGAAGTCGAGGTCGAGCCGTCGCTCGAGCCGGATCCGAATGTGGTCGCGCCGCAGATCCATGAGGCCGACGCGGAATCGGACCAGGTATCGGTGCTGGAGGTGCAGGATGATGGACAGCCCCCGGTCTTCTCGGCTGCAACGTTCTTCTCTGCCCTGCTTAAGCAGCTGTATCTGGACCAGTCGTATGTGCCGAAGCATATTTACGTGCCGGTGGACTTCGCGGACCGCGCGATTCTCGCCGATGCATTGCGCGAAAAGATCGGGCATCGGATTGAGATTGCCGCGCCACAGCGTGGCGACAAACGGTCGCTGGTAGACTTGGTCTGTCAGAACGCGAAGCAGTCGTACGATCAGCGTTTCCGGGTGCTGAAGCCGAGCATCCAGAAGATGCAGGAGGCGCTGCAGGATGTGTTGATGCTTGCCGAACCGCCGGAACGCATTGAGTGCTTCGACATCTCGCATATCCAGGGCGCGGACACGGTTGCGTCCATGGTGGTGTGGGAAAAGGGCGCGATGAAGAAGTCGGACTACCGCAAGTTCCAGGTGAAGACAGTGACAGGCGTGGACGACTTTGCGTCGATGCGCGAGATCATTCATCGACGCTACCTGCGGCTGCAGGAGGACAAGAAACCAATGCCGTCTCTGGTGCTGATCGACGGTGGCATTGGGCAGTTGCATGCAGCGGCGGCGGCGCTCGAAGAGATTGGATTGATGACGCAGCCGCTGGCGTCGATTGCGAAGCGCGAAGAAATCATCTACATACATGGCCAGGAGGACGAGCCGGTGGTGCTCGATCGGCGTTCGCCAGTGCTGCACGTGATCCAGAAGATTCGCGATGAAAGTCACCGGTTCGCCGTGACCTACCATCGCAAGCGCCGCGAAATACGCGACCGGACGAGCGAGCTGGACGACATCCCGGGAGTGGGCGCGATCACTCGCCAGCGGCTGCTGGAGCACTTTGGCAGCGTGCGCGCACTCAAGCAGACAGCACAAAAGAATCCCGATGCGCTGACTGCAGTCGTGAATAAAGCGACGGCGGAAAAGATTCGCAAGTTCTTCGCGGAACAGGATGCTGCGGCCGAAGGCACTGTCCTGCCGATTCTGCAATAGAACTCGAATCACCTGCTGCTCAAGACATACTGATTGCCGTCGGGATCCTTGAAGATGGCTGACGTTCCCCACGACTCTTTCTTTGGCTCGGAGACGAATTCTACGCCGCGCTCCTTGAGCGTTTTGGCGGTTGCGAACGCGTCGTCGCAGAGGAAGGACAGCGGCTGGAATCCGCCGATTCGATCTTCGTGACCGGGAGGAGTAAAGAGCACGAGGCCGGTCTCTGCTCCCGGAATGAGCAACTCAATCCAGCGCTGCTTGCCGTTGAAGGGCTGGTCGGTAGCCACTTTGAAACCAAGCTTCTCCGTGAAAAATTGCAAGGCTCTGTCCTGATCGGTGACCGGTACACTGACGAATTTGATACCTCGAATCATGGGGCGATCCTCCATGACGCGAGCATAGGCAGTTCGCTCGACACTCGCAATGGACCTCTTATCGCTATACTAATGATCGGTACAGCATGCCCCAGGTTGACGATTACATTCTGGACACGTTGTTACGCGATCTTACCGGCCACGACCGCCGGCCGGCAGCCTTTCTTGTGTATGTCTGGCTGGTCGGCGAGCAGTCGCGGCGCAACGAGGCGGTCGCCATCAGCTACCAGGAACTTGCCGAGAGCACTGGGCTTTCCCGAAGTTCGGTGCAAGCCTCGGTTCGCTGGCTGGTGAGGCGCAAATTGTTGGCGTCTTCGAAGGCGAATGCCACCGCGATCCCGAGCTACAAGGTCTTGTTTCCGTGGCGGCATCGAGCCGGCGGACGATGACGCTTCCCAGCAAGCCAATGGAACTTTCGACACGATGGAGACGTAGTTACCAGCAAACGTTATGACGCAAACCACCGTTGTTCGCTCCCCGGACCCGACCCTGCGCGACGCGCTGAAGCTTGCGGCGATCTTTGCGGCTGTGAAACTTCTGCTGCAGTTTGCACTCACCTTGTGGACGCTGCACATCGGCTACAGCTACTTCCGCGACGAGTTTTACTACATCGCCTGCGGTCGGCACCTGGCGTGGGGATACGTGGATCACGGGCCGATTGTGGCGCTCCAGGCGCGGCTGGGCGAGTTGCTTTTTGGCGATTCTGTCTTCGGTATCCGCGTGCTCTCGGCTCTAGCCGGCGCGATCTCCGTGTTCCTAACCGGGCTGATCGCGTGGGGTTGGGGCGGTCGCCGACCCTCGCAGGCGCTCGCGATGTTCGGACTGATCCTCTGCCCGCAGTACATCGCGGTCGACGGTTTCCTCTCGATGAACTCGTACGAACCGGTGTTCTGGATGGCGTGCGTGCTGGCGATTGTGCTGATGCTGCGCGGCTTTTCCGAGCGAACGTGGTGGATCGTCTTCGGCGTATCGGCGGGCATCGGTCTGCTCAATAAGCCGTCGATGGCGTTCTTCCTGGTGACGGCTGGCCTGGGGCTGTTGCTGACCAGGGAACGCCGCGTGTTGTTCTGCCGATGGGCGCTGGTGGGGATCGCTCTGCTGATGCCGATTCCACTGCCCAACGTGTTCTGGCAGATTCAGAATCACTGGCCCACGCTGGAGTTCCTTCGCAACGGGCAGCTTCATCATAAGAACATCGTGCTGGGGCCCGTGCGCTTTTTCCTGGCGCAGTTTTCCATCCTCGGCCCACTCAACGCCTTTCTTTGGATTACCGGCATCGTCTCGCTCTTGCGCGCGAAGTCGATCCGCAACGGGCGATGGTTTGGCGTCACGTACCTCCTGTTTTACGCGCTGATGTTCAAGATGCACGCGAAGGACTACTACCTCGAAGGCATCTACCCGGCACTCTTCGCAGCGGGCGCAATTGCCTGGGAGCGGCGGTTCGCGGCGTCGCGCGCGGTGCGGGAGAACCGGGTGGCGGCCTTCCCGGTATTCGAGGGGATCTTGCTGCTAACGAGCTTGATCATCCTTCCGATGGCCTCTCCAGTGCTGCGGCCCGCGGCGTGGGTGAGGTACACAACGGCGCTGCATCTGCACGGCGACAAGATGGAGACCGCCGCGACGGGGCCGCTGCCGCAGTTCTACGCGGACCGCTTTGGATGGCAACAGGAAGTCGATATTGTGGACCGTACCTATCGCTCACTGACGCCGGAGCAACAGCAGCATGTGTGCATCTTTGCCAGCAACTACGGCGAGGCTGGAGCGATTGATTTCCTCGGGCGACTCGAGGGTTTGCATCTGCCGCCGGCGTTGAGTGGCCAGAATAATTACTGGTTGTGGGGCACCCATGGCTGCGATGTGAATACCGTGATCGCCGTGATTCCGGATACGCCAGCCGACATTGGGCAGAAGTACAAATCGGTCACCATCGTGGGAGTCATGGACAAGCCGTACGCGATGCCGTTCGAGCACAAGAACATCTACCTGCTGCGCGGGCGCAAGCCGACATCGCACTTTGATTGGGCCGACGAGAGGTTTTACTTCTAGGCTTCGAGCGCGAAAGCTGTGAGGCTCTGATAGTCTCCCTGCAATGGCCTCCGACGTAGCCCAAGCACGATCGCACGAGGAACTGCCGCGCGTTTTGACCGCGACGAACGCGCTGGCAATCGTCGTCGGAATCATCATCGGGTCGGGAATCTTCCTGGTCCCGCGCGAGATGATGGCCGCGGTAGGCAGCTCGCGGATGGTCTACGCCGTGTGGATCACCGGCGGATTGCTCTCGCTGTTTGGTGCGATGAGTTACGCAGAGGTCGCGGCCATGCGACCGCGGGTGGGCGGCGAGTATGCGTTTCTGCACGATGCCTACGGGCCGCTGACGGCATTTCTGTACACGTGGACCTGGACAATGATTGCCAAGCCAGCTTCGATCGCAACGATCGCAGCAGGGCTGATGCGCGTTCTGGGCACCTTTCCGATCTTTGCGTTCCTCGATCATGCGGCAGTGGGACACCTGATGTGGAGCCAGGTGATGGCGATTGCCGCGACATGGCTGATCACAGGGTTAAACATTGTGAGCACGCGCGATTCCGCGCAAGTACAGACACTGCTGACGTGGCTGAAGGTGGTGATGATCATCGTCATCGCGGGCCTGTGTTTTGCCAGCGTCAAGTATGGAGACTGGCACAATTTTGCCTCCGAGTTTCACGGGGCGCGCGGCGGGTTTGCCGGCTTCATGATCGCGCTGATTGCGGCGCTATGGGCCTACGATGGTTGGTCGGATGTGTCGCAGATGGCGGGCGAGGTGCAGAAGCCACAGCGCTCGCTGCCGGTGGCGCTCATTGGCGGCGTGACGATCGTCGGCGCGCTCTACATGCTGACCAACGCGGCGATCCAATACGTGTTGCCCTCGGCTTCAATTGCGGTAACGGACCGACCGGCTACCGACGCGCTGCAACTCGTCGCGGGAAATCTTGGGGCGGGACTGGTCGCGGTTGGCATGGCGGTGAGCATCTGCGCAACGTTCGTGGGCAGCTCACTTTCCGGTGCGAGAGTTCCGTTTGCGGCGGCGCGCGACCGCTTATTTCCCTCAGTGTTGGGACGGATTCATCCCCGCTTTAAGACGCCCTGGGTGAGCCTGGGCTTGCAGGCGGTGCTCAGTTCCCTGCTGCTGCTGGCGATTGGAAAATTCCAGGCGCTGTTTTCGCTGGCGATTTTTTCGGAGTGGCTCTTCTACGCTCTCACTGCCGCTACGGTATTTGTGTTTCGCGTGCGCGAGCCGAATGCGAACCGTCCCTATCGGGTGACGGGATATCCTGTAGTTCCGGCGCTGTTTATCCTGGCGGCGCTGGTGCTGCTGGTCTTCAGCTTCATGGACCGGCCGCGCGAATCGACTGCGGGCGCGCTGGTAATTCTGTGCGGCGTGCCGGTGCATTATCTTTTTCAGCGGAGCAAGGCTCCGGGTACCAAGGCATCTGATTATGTCCAGCAATAAGAAACCGAAGCTGGGCCAGAATTTTCTGGTCGACGAAAACGCGTGCCTGCAGATCGCCGACGCTCTGGGCGATGTGCGCGAGCGGACGGTGATAGAGATCGGCCCTGGCCACGGGGCAATCACGGAGCTGCTGGCAACGCGTTGCCGACGGCTCCACTGCATCGAGTTTGACCCAGCGCTGGCACGGGAGTTGACGTTCCGATTCCGAAATGACGCGCATGTCACGATCCATCATGCGGACATTCTGACGACGGACCTGAAGAGTTTGCAGGAAGACACGACGTCCATGGACGTCGTGGGAAATCTGCCTTACTACATTACGTCGGACATTCTGCTGCACCTCTTCGCAGCGGCGCGCGAGGGAGTGTTAGCGCGCGCGGTGGTGATGATGCAGCGCGAGGTGGCGGAGCGCATTGCGGCGGGGCCGGGGTCGAGCGAGTATGGCGCGCTCTCCGCGGTGACGCAGATGCATGCGCGTGTAACGAACCTGTTTACGCTCCCGCCGAGCGCGTTTTCACCGCCGCCGGACGTGTATTCGACCGTTTTGCGGCTCGAATCCGCTCCGCGCTTCGCCGAGCTTGGAGTTGCATTCGACGGGTTCAACCGGTTTCTGCGGGCAAGCTTTGCGCAGAAGAGGAAGACGCTGGCCAACAATCTGCGCGCGGCGGGATATCCCCCCGCAGAACTCACGGCCGCGTGGCCAGCGGCTATTCCTCTGCAGGCACGCTCGGAGGCGGTACCGCTGGAGGCGATGGCGGAGCTGTATCGGGCGCTCGGATCAGCCAGGCCCTAACGGCGCATATGCTCCGCGGTTTGCGCGTGGTGGATGTGGCAGATGGCGATGGCAAGCGCGTCGGCGGCATCCGCGGGCTTGGGCGCCTCGTCCAGATCGAGCAGCCGCGCAACCATGAACTGCACCTGCTCCTTGGCAGCAAGGCCATAACCGACGACCGAGCTCTTGATCGTAAGCGGAGCGTATTCGGCAACCGACAATCCGCAATTCGCCGCCGCCAGCATTGCAACGCCGCGCACCTGGCCGAGCTTGAGTGCGCTCTTGGCATTGGCCGAAAAGAAGACCTCTTCGATGGCAACGACCTCAGGCTGCCAAAGCTGCAGCAGCGCGGAGAGTTCGACGTAGACCTGCAGCAAGCGAACGGGAGCGCGGTCCTTCTTGTTGAGCCGAACGGCGCCCGCGCAGAGAGGACGCAGCTTCGGAATGCGTGAGGTATCGTCAACCTCCACCACACCGTAGCCGGTGAACTCCGTTCCGCAGTCGATCCCGAAGACCCGCATGCCAACAAGTCTACCGCGCGGGCGACCTCGTATAACGCACAGGGCGCGATCCGGCATCTAACTCGCAAAGCGGCCCACCACAAAGTCATAAATTTGAATGAGACTCGCAACCGGACGGCGCGACCGATACAATCGACGCGACGCAACAAGTGAACGGCGCACGTAATTTCCCAAAGGCCCCAACCCCTCTTGAACGCTCTCCGACACTCTGCCACTGCCGGCCTGCTGGTCCTGATGACGCTGACGGGGCGCGCGCAGGTTGCGCAACAGGCCTCGAAGCCGCCGGCCCGGCCGCCAGCGCCAGCGCGACCCGCCACAGCGCCACCGCGGCACGCGACACCAACTGCCCCGGCCGTACCACCGCCCATTCCGATCAACCGCAACGTGATCGTGATTGATCCGGCGCATGGAGGCGTGGACAGCGGCTCCCAGATCAGCGACACGACGGTAGAAAAAAATGTAACGTTGGCGCTCGCGTTCCGGCTGCGATCTTTGCTGACGGCCCGCGGATTCAACGTGGTGATGACACGGGATGAGGACGCGCCCGCCGTTCCAAATGCCACAGGCTCCGCGCTCACGTTGGATGATCGCGCCGGAATCGCAAACCATGCGCATGCCGCAGCGTGCCTGGTGCTGCACGCAACGGCCAGCGGAAACGGCGTGCATCTCTACCGGTCAGAGCTCGATGCGAGCCAGGGACAGCCCTCCCTGGTGCCCTGGCTGACTGCGCAGTCGGCCTGGATCCCGCAGAGTCAACGGCTGGAAAGCCAGATGGCGACCGCGTTCTCGCGCTCGGGATTGTCGCTGGTAGCCAGTACCGCATCAGTGCGGCCGATCGATTCGCTGACCTGCCCCGCGCTTGTCGTCGAACTCGCGCCCTCGGGCGATGACGCCGAGAGCGTCAATGACACGGACTATCAGCAGCGAGTAGCACTGGCGATTGCCGGAGAGATGCTCTTCTGGCAGAACGCGGTGCAGCCGCCGGTGCGACTCGCGCCCCCCGCGAACACAACCGTTGGACAGGCGACGCTGAGCGATTCCGGGGGGACGCAACCATGATCCAACGCCACCAACGGATCGTCTTCTGGTGCCTGATCGTGTGCATCATCGGCATGGGCGTGCTGCTGGCCGTGGAGCGTCAGCGTGGCCGTGAGCGGATTGAGGCGCTCGCCGCCGACGATGAGACGCCCCTCGACGCGCCAACCGCAATGGCCGAAACCGTAACCCTGGATCTTGCGAATGATGCGGACGGATCGATCGCTCCAGCCTCGCGCCAGATCGCGCTGCCGCAGGACGCCAATGCGCGCGCCCGGGCTTTGATCGACCACCTCATCGCGGAGTATGCGCTTCCAGGATCCGCACACGCCCTGCCGCCGGGCGCGGCAGTTGCGGAAGTCTTCCTGGTGCCGCTGCCGCTGGTGGGCTACACAACCGATGCCACCTCGACGGCAACCAAGGACGGCGGGTTTCGGCCCACGCTGCCGGTGGCCCCGGTCGATGCGGTGCAGGCCAAGCAGCCGGGCGGAGAGCTCGCGGTGATCGATCTGCACAGTACGTTTGTCAATCAACACCCGTCGGGCGTGGAAGTGGAATCACTGACGCTGCGCTCGGTCCTGGGCACGCTGCACGCCAATCTTCCGCAGATTGAGCAGGTACGTTTCCTCGTGGACGGCCAGGCGCGCGAGACGCTGGCGGGCCATGCAGACCTGCTGCGGACCTACCCTGCCACGGATACGACCACGAGCGGAAATACCGCAAATGGCGGACAATCGAACTGAATGAACTCCGCTAGCGGTAAAAAAGATCTTGCGCAGACGATCGCGAATGATGGTCCGGTCGTAGGAGTCTTCGACTCTGGATTTGGCGGGCTGACGGTGTTGCGTGCGCTGCTTTCGAAAATCCCCTCGGCAAATTACATTTACCTGGGCGACACGGCTCGCCTGCCTTACGGAGCGAAGTCGCAAGCAACCATCGCGCGGTACGCGGTGGAGAGCGCACGCTTTCTGGAGCAGCACGGCTGCGAGTACCTGGTGATTGCCTGCAACACCGCGACCGCGCTGGCGCTCGAAGATATTCGCCAAGCCGTACACGTGCCGGTGCTCGGCGTGATAGAGCCCGGAGCCCATGCGGCGAAGCGCGCGGTCGGACAAGATGCCGAGGTGCTGGTGCTGGCGACCGCGGCGACGGTGCAGTCGCATGCTTACCACGCAGCTTGCAAGGCGATCGGGTTACGCGCCGTGGAAGTCGCTTGCCCGCTGCTGGTGCCGCTCGTGGAAGAGGGCTGGACCGACCACGAAGTTACGCGCGAGGTTCTGCGCATCTATCTCTCCGAAGCCCTGGCGACATGCAAGCCGCAGGCCGTGCTGCTCGGATGCACCCACTATCCCCTGATCGCAGGCGAAATCGAAAGAACGCTCCGCCAATTGGGATCCGACGCGATAGTAATCGATTCGGCCGAGGCAACCGCGGACGCTGCAGCCCTGGGCATTGGTATCGAGGCCGCGGCCGGGGTGGAAAACGCAGCGAACTTCCAGTGCTATGCCACCGATTCAGTAGAGAAATTTCAACGGCTTGGCAGCCTTTTCCTACGTCAGCCGATCGCACACGTGCACCATCTCGACCTGGGCGGATAAACTGGTTGGCGTGATGCACTATCTTCTGAAATCTGAACCTGACAAGTATTCTTTCGACGACCTGCTGCGCGATGGCGAAACCAAGTGGGACGGAATCAAGAACCCGCAGGCACTCATCACGCTGCGCAACATGAAGCCCGGCGAGCAGTGCGTGATCTACCACTCCAATGTTGGCAAAGCCGCCGTTGGAACGGCCAAGGTAGTCTCCGTCACGACGGATCCAGACGACCCGAAGACGCCCATTGTGCGGCTCAAGGCAGGCAAACGCCTGAAGCGCGAAAAGCCACTGACCGAGATCCGCCATGCGGGCGTCTTTCTGGGCTCGGTACTGTTCCGGCAGTTTCGCTTGTCGGTCGTGCCGCTGTCTGAGGAACAATTCGACTGGCTGGTTCACGGCTAAGGCCTCTCCACAGCCAGAGTTCACCTCAAACTGCTATCCTTAGCGTCGGTTGCTACGATTTACCAGGCACGGCAGGAGTTCTAAGCATGATCGATATGAAGGGCAAAGTGGCCGTGGTATTCGGCCTCGCCAACAAGCGCAGCATCGCGTATGCCATCGCAGAAAAGCTGTCCGAGGCGGGCGCGACCCTGGTGCTCTGCTACCAGAGCGAGCGGTTGCGCGAAGAGTCAGAGGAGCTGATCGAAGCCCTTGGACAGAAAGGCACCGCGCGAGCAATCCAGTGCGACGTCTCCGTCGACGAGCAGATTGACGCAGCCTTCGCGCAGATCGCTGAAGCGTTTCCGGTCATCCACACCGTAGTGCATTCGGTGGCGTTTGCGCCGCAGGACGCTCTCAAGAACGACTTTCTGCTCACCAAGCGCGAAGAGTTTCGCATCGCGCACGACGTCAGCGTGTACTCCCTGATCGCCATCGCGCGCGCGGCCGCTCCGTTGATGACCGAAGGCGGATCAATCATCACCCTGACCTACTACGGCAGCACCAAGGTGTTCCCGAATTACAACGTGATGGGCGTAGCCAAGGCGGCGCTCGAGGCGACCGTGCGTTACCTCGCAGCATCGCTCGGCGCCAAGGGGATTCGCGTCAATGCGATCTCGGCCGGCCCCATCAAAACGCTCGCAGCCCGCGGTGTCAGCGACTTCGCCACCATCCTGGACGCCGTTACCGCGCGCGCCCCGCTGCATCGGAACATCGAGCAGGTCGAAGTCGGCAAGGTCGCGCTGTTCCTGGCCAGCGACCTCGCCAGCGGCATGACCGGCGGCGTCACGTTCGTCGACTGCGGTTTTAGTATCACCGGGATCTAACGCACGAAAATCTATCGCACGATTCAAGGAGATCAGACATGACCGCCGCTGAATTATTGCTCGAAGACTTTGACGTTGAAATCTCCAACACCCGCCGCACGCTGGAGCGCCTCCCCGACGACAAGCCAGACTGGGTGCCGCACGACAAGTCCATGAAGCTGGGCAAGCTCGCCATGCACTGCGCCACCATGCCCTTGTTTGGCTATTACATTCTCGAAGACGACGGCATGGACATGGCGAACTCCAAGCGCCCACAAGCCTCGCTGGCCTTCGAGTCTCGCGAGCTTTGCCTCGCACGGCTGGATGAGTCTGCGGCGAAGTGCCGCGCCGCCCTGGCGGCTTCCAGCGATGAAGACCTTGCCAAGCTATGGCCCTTCTCGTTTGGCGAGCACATGATCTCCAATGCGACGCGCTCCAAGACCTACCGCCTGATGTTCTTCAATCACCTGATTCATCACACGGCGCAGTTGGGCGTCTATTTGCGGCTGAATGATCTTCCCGTGCCCGCGTTGTATGGGCCATCGGCGGACGAACAGTGGGCGATGAAGTAACTGTAGCGCTGCGCCTGACCTTCACAGCGGATTGCAGTATCCTTCTTGCACCATGAAACCTTCGATTCTGGCCGTCGCTCTAGCGGGGTGCGCGGTCGCCACAGCGCAGCAGCCCGAAACCCACGTCACTGTTCTACACGCGGCGCGCATCCTCGATGTCGCAGCCGGAAAAGTTCTTTCGCCGGGCGAAGTTCTCGTCGAAGGTGAGCGCATCCGCGAGGCCGGCACACATGTCTCGCGGCCAGCTGGCGCGGTGGTCATCGACCTCGGCGATACGACGCTGATGCCCGGCCTCATCGACGCGCACACGCATCTCTTCCTCCACCCCGGCAACGAAGGCCTGCAGACGGTCGAAGAGTCCGTGCCGCAGCGCACGCTGCAGGCAGCAGCCGCCGCCAAGGCCGACGTGATGGCCGGCTTCACCGCTGAGCGCGATATGGGGACGGAGGGCGCAGGATGCGCCGACGTTGCCGTACGCAACGCAATCAACAAAGGCCTGATTCCGGGCCCGCGCATGCGCGTTTCCTGCAATGCCATCGACATCCTGGGCGGCCATGAAGACGCCATCGGGTTCAATCCTGCGCAACAGGTGCTCTCGAATGCGGACTACGCCGACACCGCCGACCAGATCATCACGGTGATGCGCGAGCAGCGCAAAGGGGGAGCGGACTTCACCAAGATCTACGAGACGGGGCGCGACCATCTCGAAGGCGAAACCTTCACGACTCCCTACCAGTACACCGAAGCGCAGCTCGCCGCGGCAGTCGCAGAGGCCAATCGCACTGGCTCATTTGTAGGCGTGCACTGCACAGGCGAGCCGGGCGCTTCGTATGCGGCCGAGGCCGGCGTGGCCAGCATCGACCACGCATACAACCTGTCGCCCGCCACGATGAAGATGATGCGCGACAAGCAGATCTACGCCGTGCCAACCTTCGCCGTGGTCGAATATTTTGCCGACCACCCCCAGCGCGGTGACGGCTCAGAGGACCGCCGCGAGCTCGCATACCACGCAGCGCAATTTAAACTGCAGATGGCCGCCGGCGTGCCGTTTGCGGTTGGCTCGGATGTTGGCCCGTTCCCGCACGGCACGCAGGCGCGCGAGTTCGAGCTGATGGTAAAGTTCGGCATGCCGCCCGCCGACGTGCTGCGCGCTGACCTGATCAACGGCGCTCGCCTGCTCCGCTGGGCGGACGAGATCGGCCAGCTGAAACCCGGCTTCTACGCGGATGTAATCGCAGTACCCGGCAATCCGCTGGACGATATCAGCGTGCTCAACAAGACCGTCTTCGTAATGAAGAACGGCGAGGTCCTGCGCAAGCCATAGACCTAACCAGCCTTCTCGGTGAGCTCGGCCCAGCGCTGGTAGACAGCATCATGTTCCGCCTGCGCCGCTTCCATCTCCGCGAGTGCCTCCGTCAGCTTGGCGGGGTCGGTGACGACGGCCGTATCTTCCAGCCGATCATGCGCCGCAACCATGCGCGCATCCGCTTTATCCACGCGCTCTTCGATGCCATCATATTCGCGCTGCTCTAGGTAGGAGAGCTTCTTCTTGCCTTGGGTTGGGTTCGCGCTCGAAGCAGTCGAAGCCCGCTGCGAGCTGTTCGCCGCTGCCTGCTGGTTCGCCACATACCCCTGCTCGACGCCCTTCCACTCCTCCCACTGCGAGTAATCCGCGAAGACCCGTGCATGCGCATGGCCGTCGAGGCCGAGCACGATGTTTGACACGCGATCGAGCATGTAGCGATCGTGCGTGACCAGCACCAGCGCACCCTTGAACTCGAGCAACGCCTCTTCGAGAATTTCAAGCGTAGGGATATCGAGGTCATTGGTGGGCTCGTCAAGCATCAGCACATCGGCGGGCTGTAACATCAGCCGCGCGATCAGCACGCGGCCGCGCTCGCCACCGCTGAGGCGTTCAACCGGTTGATTGAGCTGGTCGCCAGTGAACAGAAACTTTGCAGCGTAGCTCGCCACGTGCACCACGCGGTCCTGGTAGACGACCGCGTCCGAGTCCGGCGCCAGCGCGCGACGCAGCGTGAGCGTGGGGTCAATCTCGCGCAGCTGCGAGAAGTACACGATTCGGAGTCCATTCGCTCGCTTGATAGTGCCCTTTGTCGCCGGAATCTCCCCTGACATCGCACGCAGGATCGTCGTCTTCCCGCTGCCATTTGGCCCCACGAGGCCCAGCTTCATCCCATTGGTCACGCTAAAATTCACGCCGCCGACGATCTCGCGCCCTCCCAGCGAGATGCTGACGTCTTCAAACTCAATCAGCCGCTTCGTCTGGCGATCGGTCGCGGCAAACTCAATGCCGGCCGTCGAAGTTCGTGTGCGCGAATCAACATCGGCGAGCTTGCCGATGAGCTCGTGCGCGTTGTCGATACGCGCCTTGGCCTTGGTGGCACGCGCCTTGGGGCCACGCCGCAGCCACTCGATCTCGGTCTTGACGCGGTTGCGCAGGCCCTCCTGCATCTTGCTCTGGGCCTCAAGGTAGAACTCGCGGCCTTCGAGAAACTTAGAGTACGTTCCGCGCACACGCAGCACGCCCTCAGCATAAACGCGGCTCAGTTCGACGACCTCGCTCGCAACGTTCTCAAGAAAGTAACGGTCATGCGAAACGACCACGCACGCAAAACGCGCACTGCGAAGCACACCCTCGAGCCACTCAATGCCTTCGAGGTCGAGATGATTGGTCGGCTCGTCGAGCAGCAGCACATCCGGCTCGGTGACCATGGCTTCGGCGATGGCCAGCCGCTTGCGCCACCCGCCCGAGAGGCTTGCCGCCTCGGCATCCATGCGGATGGAGGTGTCAGTACCGTCGTCGGCAAACCCTGCGCGACCAAGTGTCTCGCGCAGCCGCTGTTCGCGCTCGTTGGAGGGCACGCTCGCACGTTCCAACGCAGCTTCCATCACGCTGCGCACCGTGAGCCCCGCGCCATACTCCGAGATCTGCCGAACGTAACCGATACGCGCCCGCCGGCGCACCGAGACCTCACCTGCATCGGGCTCGACCTCGCCCGCGAGCACGGCCAACAGGGTGGACTTCCCCGCCCCGTTAGGCCCAATGAGGCCGATGCGGTCGCCCTCGTTCACTGCAAAAGATATTTTTTCGAAGAGTGGCGTCGCCCCAAAGCGTTTCGACACGCCCTGAGCATTCAAAATCGGCGGCATGCTTCTAGTTTACCGGTTTGCGTTCCGGAAGTATGCGCGCGGCCTAATCCAAATCGAAGTCGCGCAAAGGCTTGCCCGTGTTGGGTGATTCCTTGGCCTTTTTGACGGCTTCGGCAAACTTCTTCGCCATCACATCGTCCTTGTTTTTTTCTGCCTGCACCGACTGCGCAAAGATCGACTCGCGCCGTGCGTCCTGCTCTTTCAACGCTTTCGCGGCGGCGCCGAAGTCCTCAAAGGTCTTCTTGCGCGGGGCCGGCGTGTGCCCAATCACCGAGCGGCTCACCGGGTCCACCTTCAACATCCCGCCGCAGTCCGGACACATCACTTCAAATGGCTGGTCGCTCAATCCCATAACAAATCCTCGACTAGAACAGCCTCCGGCACTTGCTGGAAACCTCTCTATCGATTGTACGGCGGCGGCGGCGGCATATACCTGTAGACAAAGCGCGGAGTGTCATTGATCGCCCATACGAGCGCGAGCACCCAGCCGATCAGCGTCCATCCAAAGAACAGATTAATCAGGAAGATCCACCAGAAGTTCTCAACGTGGCGGGATCCGGCAACGAAGGTTGGAAGGAAGTGGATGAAGAACGCAAAGACGCCGATCAGGACCAACACCAGGATTGGTAATCCCAAAAGAAAGGTCATGCCCGAAAGTATCGCGCACATGGCGACTAAATGTATAGGGATCAGAGGTATACAACCCGATGCCCCGGGCATTCCTGGGCCGCATGGTCCACCAGGAGCGCGGGCAGTGCGTCCCCGTAACGAGCCAGGAACCATACCCCGCCGAGCAGGCGCTCCTGCAGGTGGCCGTCCGGGTACAGGCTCAGCATGATGGCCGCAGCGTGCTTCTGCAGCGACGCCTGCTTTTGCAGCTCGAAGTTCGCAGCCATCCGGCGCAGGCGGTTCATCTGGTAGCGCATCTTGCTCGCCGAGACCTCGGCGGAGCGGCCAAGGTCGGCACTCATCGCCGTCATGTATTCGGTGAGCGCCGTGAGCTCGGCATCCATCGAGTTTCCGACGGCCGCGATTTTGCGCTTGCCTTCGATCGGCATCGCGTGGGCACCCAGCCGAAGGGCCAGACCTTCGATCGTCTTTGTCTCCAGAACGTCCTGGAACTGCACCTCGTGCGCAGCCATCGTGGACGCAATCGCCGGTTCCACCAGCGTCGCCATCAGGCGCGGAAGCACAGGCGTCACGCGGCCAAGGATGCGGCTGTACAACACCTCCGACTGCGCGAAATAAGCAATCTCCGCAGGCCCTCCGATATAAGCAGCCGTCGGCAGAATCGTGTCCTGGAAGACCGGCCGCAACAGCGCGTTTGGGCTCAACCGCTCCGGCTCGGCGGCAAGAATCTGCATCAGCTCCGCGGTGCTGTAGCCGCGCACGCCAGCCTTCCACTCGCCGTCCGCGGTTCGGCGTAATGGCAGGCGTGCGCCCGTTTCCCCGTCGATGAGGAAGAGCAGCGAATGATCCGCCGTAACCAGCACCTGCGCGTGATATCCCGCAGCCTCGAGATCCTGCGAGCGCACCAGCAGCGCATCTTCGAGCTCGTCGGCGCGCTCGAGCGCGGCCTGCAGAACGCTCGCTCCCATGGCATGGAATTCGCGCGAAGCAGCATCCATCACGATCAAGCCGTGCTCTGCAAAAATCCTGGTCAGGAGGCGCCCGAAGGCCGACGCTAGCGTTGCGCCGGGGGTGTAACACTCGCGCAGCACGTTGCTTATAGGAGCCCAGCCGAGCAGCTCACTGGCTCGATCAAGCGTTGCCTCCAGATGTTTCAAGCCTTCGTCGCTGCCGCCATCAACGGCCAGTGTGCCAACAGGCACCGGACGCGCCGCCTTCAGCCCCAGGCTTAGGGTCTCGACTCCGGTCTTCGACAGCAACGCAAGCTGGTCAACCTCGGCGAGATCGTGGTCCTCGCTTGCCAGCCAGAAGATAGGAACGTGCTCGCGGCCGCTAGCCTTCGCGGCGTCCTGCGCCTTGCGAATCGCGGTTGCGGCCTTCAGCAGCGTCAGGAGCGGGCCGCCGAACAGCACAACCTGCTGGCCGGTCACAACGGCGGCAGCGCCTTTCCTCAGGCGCTCGATATTGGCGAAGACCGCCTCGCCCGCACCGAAATTCTCAGCCTGCGCCCGCAGCGCGTCAGCGAGGCGAGCGCGATGAGAGTCGTCCAGCGTCGGCGAATGGCTCGCCCAGTCCATGGAGAAAGGACTCGCCGGATACCAGCGCCGCAATGCCGCCTGCTGCGGCCCCGCCGACGTATCCGCGAAGTCGCGAAACAGCGCCGTCGTGCCGGGCAGCGTCGAGATGGGGTAACACTGGGAGTCCATGCAGGTTTAGTCTCTCACCCTGAGACTCTTTGGATGCTCGAGCCGCACCGCCGATGCAGCAAATCCTTGGGTACCACGGGGATGCATCCGGCCGCGCCGGTCGTGTACTGTACGGTCATGGGAACCAAAAAGACCTCTGCCTCCAGGAAGCCTAAGACCAGCTCGCCTTCCCGCGCAAAATCAAGCGCCGCAAAGAAGAGTTCCGAGAAGACCCCTGCCACAGGCTCCCTGCAAGCTTCCGCCGCCGTTGTTCCGAAGCCGCTCAAGCTCACCGGACGCGGGAAAACCGTCTCGTCCAAAACCGTGTACCAGGGCAATGTCTTCTGGGTCACGCGCGACGAGGTCGAGGAGCCGGGCGGCGTGAAGGCCACCCGCGATGTGATCCGCCACAACGGCTCCGTTGTCGTGCTCGCCGTCGATACAGAGACCAACCCGAAGGACCCCGGCATCCTGTTGATCCGGCAGTATCGCCACGCCGCCGGCAAGCTCATGCTGGAGCTGCCGGCCGGCCGCATTGAGCCCGGAGAGAAGCTCATCCCCGCCGGCAAGCGCGAGCTCATCGAAGAGACCGGCTACCGCGCAAAGCGCTGGTCGCACCACTGCAACTACTACGCCAGCCCCGGCTTCCTCACCGAGACCATGACCATCCTGCTCGCCGAAGGCCTCACCCAGGGCGAAGCCGCGCCCGAGGATGACGAGAAGATCGAGCTGCACATGACGCCCCTGTCCGAGGTCCTGCGTCTCATCCGCGCAGGCAAAATCGAAGACGGAAAAACCTTGATCGGCGTCCTGATATATGACGATCTTTGGCGCTCGAAGTCCTCGAAAGGCCGGGGAAGTCTATAAGACTGTTAGCGCTACTGTGTCTTGTCCGTTGACCCGGCTGTCGGATAGCCGACTTAATAAAAAAATGCAGAATCAGCTCGAATTCCACCATTCGAGCATTTGTTCAGGCCGCCCCTGCGCTCCCGATTGCGTCTTACTCCTATAACTTCCGGCCACGCGGAAGGCAATCTCGAGAATGGTAAGGGACCCATGGCACAGTACAAAGGCACGGTAAAGTGGTTCAACAACGCAAAGGGCTACGGATTTCTGGGGCGTGAGGACGGCCCCGATGTCTTCGTACATTACAGTTCCATCAAGCTGGAGGGCTACAAGACGCTGAAGGAGGGCGACGAGGTGGAATTCGACGTGATCCAGGGGACAAAAGGTCCGCAAGCCGACCAGGTCACCCGAACGAAATCTGTTTAGCGAATACAAGGCCGCGGTTCGCTGGGGAACGGCCTAAAACTTTACAATCGAAGGTGCTCCGGGCCGCGTCCTCCGTTGGCCCGGACTTCGACTTTCTATGGACAACATTACCCTCGCACGCCTGCTCGATGAGACAGCTTCCTTGCTGGAGATCGACGCAGCTGACCCCTTTCGCATCCGCTCCTACCGCCGCGCCGCAGAAGCGGTCGAACAACAGACGACGCAGCTTGCCACGCTGGCTGCGGCGGACGCCGACCCCAAGGCCCTTCTCGCAATTCCCGGCATCGGCAAAGGCATGGCAGCCAATATCCGCGACCTCGTCGCCACAGGAACGATGCCGCTCCGCGACGACCTGCTGCAGCGCTACAAGCCAACCATGCTCGAGTTGCTGCGCCTTCCCGGCATGGGCCCCAAGACCGTCGCGCTCGTCTATTCCGCGCTCGGCGTGCACGACATCGACAGCCTCGAAGAAGCCGCCAAACGCGGCGACCTGCTGCCTTTGCCGCGCATGGGCCAGAAGTTCACCGACAAGCTGCTCAAAGGCATCGAGGACTATCGCAAGAACTCCTCCCGCTTCCGCATCGACGTAGCGCGCCAGCACGCCGAGCGCATCAGCGAGCTCATCCGCCTGTTCCCCGGCATCGAAACCATCACGCCCGCAGGCTCGCTGCGACGCGGCCGCGAGACGGTCGGCGACCTCGATCTACTGGTCACCGGCCCAGCCTGCGAGCCCGACGTCGTCGCCGCAGCCGTCGAGCACGTCGCAACCCTCCCCCTCATCGACAAGTTGCTCGCACGCGGACAAAACAAGGTCAGCTTCACCCTCCGCAACAATCTCCAGGTCGATGTCCGCCTGCTCCCACGCGCCAGCTACGGCGCCGCGCTGCAGTACTTCACCGGCTCCAAGATGCACAACGTCGCACTGCGTCAGCGCGCCATCAAGCGCGGCCTCACACTCAGCGAGTACGCCCTTCTGCGCCTGGAAGACAACGTCGTCGTCGCAGCAGCCACCGAGCAGGAGATCTATAACGCGCTTGATCTCGATTACATTCCCCCCGAGCTCCGCGAGAACTGCGGGGAAATCGATGCTGCCGCGAAACACACGCTGCCGCACCTCATCGTCCGCGGCGACATGCGCGGTGACCTGCACATGCACACCACCGAATCCGACGGCAGCAACTCCATCCGCGAGATGGCCGAGGCTGCAATCGATCGAGGACTCGAATACATCGCCATCACCGACCACTCCAAGAATCTCGCCATGACCAACGGCATGGACGACATGCGCGCTTTGGCCCATGCGCGCCGCATCCGCGAGGCCTCCGCCCAGCTCGCCGAGGAGTTTGCCGCCGGCCGCGGCCCCCAGTGGGAACGCTACGAGGCTCGCCTGCAAAACAACGAGCCCGACGTCCTCAAGCCCTCAGTTCCCTTCCGCATTCTTGCTGGCGTCGAAGTCGATATTCTGCTCGACGGCGCGCTCGATCTCACCGACGAGACGCTCGCGCAGCTCGACATCGTAGTCGCCAGCGTTCATTCCGGCTTCAACCAAACTCCCGAAGAAGTCACCGCGCGAGTCCTCCGCGCCGCCGAAAATCCGCACGTGCACATCCTCGGCCACCCCACCGGCCGCAAGGTGCTGCAGCGCGAAGGCTACAAGATCGACCTCGCCCAGCTCCTGCCGGCGGCCGCACGTCTTGGAGTCGCCGTCGAACACAATGCAGCGCCCGCGCGAGCAGACCTGAACGACCTCAATCTACGCCACGCCAAAGAGCAGGGCTGCAAGATCGTAGCCAACACAGACGCCCACACCACCGACGAACTCGACCAGATCGACCACGGCATTGTGCAGCTGCGACGGGCCTGGCTTAGCCCGGCCGATGTGCTCAATACCCTTCCCGTGGAAGAATTGCTCGCGAATCTGCAACGAACGTAGGCAAATCACAGCGCCGATCCCCTGCGCCGCACTATTGTGAGGAAATGATGCTCCAATCTCAGGAACCCATAGTCGAGCAAGATCTGCAGATCGCGCCGCCGCCCGATCCCAACCCCATCATCCCGAAACTCATTATCGCCGGCGTCGTGATGATCATCATCGTCATCGCCGTCTACATGCTCAATCCACGCAAGACCGCCGTCATCACCGTGGTCAAGACGGACATCTTCGCACCCCACACCGAATTCACCCAGATGCCCAGCAACAGCCGGATCATCGGTGCGACCGCACAGTCTGAAGACAATGTCTATGTGGTCGCCACGGTGAGCATCACTGACAAGCTCCGCCTGCCCATCTTCCTCGACAGCGTCTCCGCAACCATGACCTCGGACGCCGGCTCGCTCCAGGCGACCAATGTGTCCGCGCTTGATCTGCCACGACTCGAGCAGACCTTCCCACAGCTCGCCCCGCTGGTAAGGCCGCCCGCCGCTCCGCCCCTACGCTTCGAAGATTCCGTATCGCCCGGAGCCACGCGCGTCGGCACCATCGTGTTCCTGTTCCCGCAGACAACTGCCGCCGCCTGGGCAGCAAAAAAGTCAGCCACGCTCACGGTCTATCTCGCACACGATGCCGCACCCATCCAGGTTCCCATTCCGTAGGCGCCAAAACAGAGGGGCTGCACAGTAGCTGTGCAGCCCCTCTAAACAAAGCGTGCTCTGTTCCGTTACTACCGACCGGCGCTGGGCGCGGGCATCGGCTCAGGCGCACTCTTCGGCGTGCTGAGATATCCCGAAACCGTCTTCTTGCCGATGTTGTTTACAACGATCTCAAAGAGCGCCGGCGTCTTTCCCGAGTAGAACTGGATGGGCTCGTCGAGCGTCCGGTCCTTCTTCTCAATGTTCCGGTCGTCTGAACTAACCACCAGCGTGAACCTGGAGCGCTTCATGTCGACCTTCTTCAGATCGATCTTGATCGTCCCAACGTTCTTGGCGCCTGCACCTTTATCGAGCGTGAACTCGTAATAGTTGCGGTCGCCCTTATGCTTGAGCTCTTCCAACTCAGTGTGATTGGTAGCGATCAGGCCGCTCATCACGCCGGCATCGCCCATCACGCGGTTCAACTGGGTCTTAGTCGCGTCAAGATCTGCCTTGGTGCTGGCGACATCGGTCTTTACGCCACCAACGTCCGTCTTCACACTCGAAACATCGCTCTGCACCGCGCCAACCTGCTGCTCGGTAGCCTTCTGTTCCTTGGCCAGACGCGCTGTCTGGATTCGGTCGCGCTGTTCGGTCGCGACCAGCTCATCGGACTTGTCCTGGAGCTGCTTCTGGGTCAAGCCAACGCTTTGAGCCAGCGCCTGGCCTTGGGCCTTCATGCGCTCGTTGGTGTCATCAATCTTTTCCGATAGCGCCGCGTTCTGCGCAGTTGCCGCAGAAAGCTTAGACTCCGCATCCGTCAGATGGCTCTGCAGCCCGAAACTCCAGGCCAGGCCACCCAAGGCGACGATCAACGCCGCTACTGCGACACCTACCAGCCACGTTGCCGGCTTATGCTCCACGTACGTGTCATGGGTTGTGCTGTCATTGTCATCTAATAGGCTCATTCGTTGACTTCCTCCTTGCAGGCGTGCCCTTTGAGCATAATTTGACTCTGAGCTTGACCTGAACGATAAGATGCAGATTCCGCTCGCGCGTGGACGTAAAAAAGCGGCCAAATGCGAGGGGTGCTCTTCATTGTACGTTCCCATCGGACACATCTGGACGCATCGCCCAACGATGTATCGATTCCCGCAACTCCGGCCCGTCCGGAAAGCCGATAGATAATGTTGATGATGAGTCTTTTGAGCTCAACCCGGGCCCCCGATACCGTCGTCGTCGGCGCGGGATTGGTCGGATTGGCGATTGCCCTGGAGCTTAGCGACCGCGGCGCGAACGTCACCGTCATCGACCGCGGACAAAGCCTCGCAGGCGCGTCAACAGCCGCGGCTGGGATGCTCGCCGCCAACGATCCCGGCAATCCCCCTGAACTTAAAGAACTCTCGCAACTCAGCGCCGAGCGCTATCCAGCATTCCTCAGCCGCCTGGAAGCGCTCTCCGGCATAGCAGTCCCCTTCCAGACCAACACCACGCTCCAATACCTCGACAACGGTTCAACGCTGCGGTTGGCAGAACACTCGCTCGACCCCCGACAGCTGGCCGAGGCCCTGCGCGCTGCCGTGAGCGCCACCTCGATTCGCCTGCTCGAGCATACGCAGATCGCCGCCATCCATCACAATGCCAGCATCGATTTGAGCGACGGCTCGTCTATCCACGCCGCGGCTCTCGTCTACGCAGCCGGTGCCTGGACCACCGAAGTAATGACGGCGCTGAACGCGGACCCGATCTCCATCACACCGTGCAAGGGACAGATGCTGCGCGTGCGCCTGCCCTTCCCCCTCGATGAGGTTCATCGCAGCGAGCGAGTCTACATCTGCCCCCGCACCCACGGCCCGCAGGCAGGCACCGCGCTCATCGGCGCCACTGTAGAGAACGCCGGCTTCGACACCACCGTTCGCCCCGATGCGCTAAATCAACTGCGCGCGCTAGCCGCGGAACTCATCCCTTCCCTCCGCTCAGAAACCGAAGCCCCCACCGTCGAGTCCTGGGCCGGCCTCCGTCCCGCCACTCCCGACAAGCTACCCATTCTGGGACCATCGTCCCGTCCCGGACACTTCATCGCCACGGGTCACTACCGCAACGGCATCCTCCAGGCTCCCGGCACAGCCCTCATCATGGCCGACCTCATCGAAGGAAAAGCCCCATCCATCGATGTTTCGGCGCTATCACCCATGCGCTTTGCCTGCTCTGTAATTACCTAGCAAGCGAATCGGCCGCGTAAATCGATATTCGGCCAGCTCTCGTGACAACCCCTTCTGCGCTGCCCGATAATCGCAGGGGTACGCATTCTGCGTGAGTTTTCAGGAGATCTGCATCTATGTCCACCGCTGCACCCAAGGGCTTGCAAGACGTCATCGCCAATGATTCCTCGATCTGTTTCATCGATGGCGGCAAAGGAATTCTGTCGTACCGTGGCATCGACATCCACGAACTCGCGCAAAAGTCGTCCTTCGAGGAAACGACGTTCTTACTTTGGAATGGAAGCCTACCCACCGCCCGGGAACTCAACGATTTCTCACACCAACTCGCAGCCGCGCGCCAACTCCCCGACGACGTCATCGACTTCCTCACCCGCCTCCCCAAGACCGCCTCGCCGATGGAAGTCCTCCGCACCGCCGTCTCGCTGCTCTCCATCTACGACCCCGACGAGAAGTCCGTGCTGCACACAGCCAACGTCCGCAAGAGCTTCCGCCTCACCGCGCAGATCGCCATGATCATCGCGTTCTTCGACCGCATCCGCAAGGGCAAGGAGATCGTCAAGCCGGATACCTCGCTCTCCCACGCCGCAAACTTCCTCTGGATGCTCAACGGCGAAAAGCCCTCCGACACAGCCACCAAGGCGCTCGACGTCGCACTCGTCCTGCACGCCGACCACGAGCTCAACGCCAGCACTTTTGCCGCGCGCGTGATCGCGGCAACGCTCTCCGACCTTCACTCCGCCATCACCGGAGCCATCGGCGCTCTCAAGGGCCCGCTCCACGGCGGCGCCAACGAGGCCGTCATGCACCTGCTCTACGCCATCGATCAGGCCGGCGAAGATCCTGTCGAGCACGTCCGCAAGATGATCGCCAACAAGGAGAAGATCTCCGGCTTCGGCCACCGCGTCTACACCACGGAAGACCCGCGCGCCACTCACCTCCGCCGCATGTCCGAGGACCTGGGCAAGGACGCTAATCCTAAGTGGTACGAGATGTCCCGCAAGATCGAACTGTTCGTGAAAAACGAGAAGAAGCTCAACGCCAACGTCGACTTTTACTCCGCCAGCACCTACACCACGCTCGGCATCGACATCGATCTCTTCACGCCGATCTTCGCACTCAGCCGCATCTCCGGCTGGTGTGCCCACGTCATCGAGCAGCACGACGACAACCGCCTCATCCGTCCGCGCGCCAACTACACCGGCCCCGCCTACCCCGCACCTTACACGCCCATCGAGCAACGCACGTCCGAGGCTCACAAGCTGGCCGAGAAACCCAGCGCCTGAGCCTCAGCGGTCGAACGTCATCTGCGTGCGTCGCGCCGGCCACTTCCAGTCGTTAATCTCCGCCCGGTCGATGCCATTTTCGTTTGCGTAGCAGATCGAATCGATGATCTGATCCTTCAGCCACTCCTTGGTATGCGCCGCCGTCACCTGCAGCGCAGGCACCCGATCGATCACGTCAATCGCCAGGTTGAAGCGATCGATCTGGTTCAGAATCGCAAGCTCCAGCGGCGTGTTGATGTTCCCCTTCTCCTTGTACCCGCGCACATGGAAGTTGTCGTGATTCGTTCTGCGGTACGTGAACTTGTGAATCAGCGAAGGATACGCGTGGAAGTTGAAGATGACCGGCTTGTCGATGGTAAATATGCTGTCGAACTCCCGCTCCGACAACCCATGCGGATGCTCCGTCTCCGGCATCAACCGGAACAGGTCCACTACATTCACAAACCGGATCTTCAAATCCGGGCACCGATCGCGCAAAATCGCCACCGCTGCCAGCGCTTCCGCCGTTGGAATATCGCCGGCGCACGCCATCACCACATCCGGTTCAACGCCCTGGTCATTGCTCGCGAAATCCCATATGCCAATGCCCTTGGTGCAATGGTCGACAGCCTTATCCATCGGCAGATATTGCAGGTGCGGCGCCTTGTCCGCCACAATCACATTCACGTAATTCGTGCTGCACAGGCAATGGTCGGCCACGCTTAGTAGGCAGTTCGCATCCGGCGGCAAATAGATGCGCGTTACCTCCGGACTCTTGTTGGTCACAAGGTCCAGAAATCCCGGATCCTGGTGCGTAAATCCATTGTGATCCTGCCGCCACACCAGCGACGTAATCAGCAGGTTGAGCGAGGAAATCGGTGACCGCCAGCGCAGCTCCAGCTTGCTCTTCTCCAGCCACTTCGCATGCTGATTAAACATTGAGTCGATCACATGCACAAACGATTCATACGTCGCGAATAACCCGTGCCGCCCGGTCAGCACATAGCCCTCAAACCAACCCTCCAGCGTGTGCTCGCTGAGCATCTCCATCACGCGCCCGTCGGTAGACAAGAACCCGCCATCATCATCCGAAGGCAGCCGCTCTTCCAGCCACGTCTTCTGGCTCGCCTCATAGATCGCGTCCAACTTATTCGACGCCGTCTCATCCGGCCCAAACAAGCGAAAGCTCGTCATGTTCCTGCGCATCACATCGGCAAGAAAATGTCCCAGCACATTCGTAGACGACACCTGGATCTTGCCCGGATCATCCACCTTCACGGCATAGTCGCGGAAGTTCGGCATCCGCAGCGGCTTGCGCAGCAGGCCCCCATTCGCATGAGGATTCCCAGAAATTCGCCGCGTCCCCTTCGGCGGAAGCTCGCGCAACTCCTCGATAAGCCTTCCGCTCTCGTCGAACAATTCCTCAGGCCGGTAACTCCGCAGCCACTCCTCCACCATCGCCAGGTGTTCCGGATTGGTCTTCGGATCGAGAATCGGCATCTGGTGCGCGCGCCACGAGCCCTCCAGCTTGTGTCCATCGACCTCCTTCGGGCACGTCCATCCCTTCGGCGATCGCAGCACAATCATCGGCCATCGCTGCCGCTCCACCGGCGTCCCCTCCGGCGCCGATCGCGCCTTCTGCTGGATAGCACGAATCTCGAGCACGCACCGCTCCATCACCTCCGCCATCTTCGGATGCATCGCCGCCGGATCATCACCCTCCACGTAATACGGCTTCCACCCATAGCCAACCATCAGGCTGGTCAACTCCTCCTGCGGAATGCGCGCAAGAATCGTAGGGTTCGCAATCTTGTACCCGTTCAAGTGAAGTATTGGAAGCACGGCGCCATCGGTGATCGGATTGAGGAACTTGTTCGAATGCCACGAGGTCGCCAGCGGTCCCGTCTCCGCCTCACCATCCCCCACCACCACCGCAACAATCAGGTCCGGATTATCGAACGCCGCGCCAAATCCGTGCGAGAGACTGTAGCCCAGCTCCCCACCCTCGTGGATCGACCCCGGCGTCTCGGGCGTGCAATGGCTGCCGATCCCACCAGGGAAAGAAAACTGCTTCATGAACGTATGCAGCCCATGAACATCCTGCGTGATCGCCGGATATATCTCCGAATACACGCCCTCAAGATAGCTGTTCGACAACGTCGCAGGCGCCCCATGTCCCGGCCCCGAAATATAAATCAGGTCGAGATCGTACTTCTTGATCAGCCGATTCAAATGCACCCACGTAAACGTCTGGCCCGGATCGCTGCCCCAGTGTCCAAGCAGCCGATTCTTGATGTGCTCAGGCTTCAGCGGTTCGAGCAGCAAAGGGTTGTGCATCAGGTACAGCATGCCCGCGCACAGATAATTGCAGGCGCGCCAGTACGCGTCCATCCTGCGCTGCTCGTCTGCGCTCAACGGTTCAACCTGAGAATCCACGGGCTCCGCTACCGCTACGGCAGAATTATTTGTGCTCATAATGTCCTCGCTCTCACCACGTTGATTAACTGAAAGTTGATTGATTGGAACCTGACTGATGCCGGGAATTCGTCAACCTCGCCGCCGACGTCAGCAGCTATCTCTGTACCTCTTGCCGTGCCATCTCTTCCACGTGCACTGCGATCATCTGGTCCTCGCGCGCAGGGACGACAAGGACCGTAGTAGGAGAGTTTGGTGAACTGATACGTTGGATGCCATCCGCGCTCGCGCGGTTGAGCTCATTGTTGAGCGACGGTTCGATAGTCACGCCGAGCGCCGCCAACCCTCCCACGATCTCGGCCCGCGACTTCGGATCGTGCTCCCCGATCCCGCCCGCAAACACGATCGCATCCAGCCCTCCAAGCAGCCAGCTAAACCCTCCCATCGCCTTCGTCACACTCCGAGTAAAGATCTTCAGCGCCAGGGTGGCGCGGTCATATCCGTTCGCCGAAGCCTCACGCATCGCCTTCACGTCGTTCTCCATCCCACTTACCGCGACCATACCCGAAGCGTGATTCAGCATCGCCTCCACCTCAGCACTTCGGTCGCCCTTCTGCTCTCGCAGCAGGTACAACACCAACCCCGGATCAAGATCACCGGGCCGAGTTCCCATCACCACCCCGCCCGTCGGAGTCAGCCCCATGGTCGTGTCCACCGAGCAGCCATCGAGCAACGCGGTGACACTGCAGCCGCTGCCCAGGTGCGCAATCACCATCCGCTGCGGGACATCCCCGGCGCGCTTCAACTGGCGCACAATCGACTCGCAGCTCAGCCCATGGAATCCGTACCGCCGCACGCCGCGCTCCACATATTCGCGCGGCAGCGCATAAGTACTCGCCTCCGCCGGCATCGTCTGGTGAAACACCGTATCGAAGCAAGCGTAATGCGGTAGCGCAGAAAATTTCTTCATGAACGCGCGAATCATCTGCAAGGCTTCGGGGTCATGCAGCGGCGCAAACTCGCCCGCCGCCTTCAGGTCCGCAATCACCTCGGGCGTGATCCGCACATGCTCCCTCAGCTGCGGCCCCGGATGCACCACCCGATAGCCAACCGCCTCAAACGCCGGCACGCCGCTGCCGGAAACCACCTCGAGCACCTCGGCAATCGCCTGCTCCGCACCATGAATCCCGACTTTCGACACCGCCGACTTCTCGGCGCCCTCTCCAGTCGCATGAATCGTCAGCGTGCTCTCAGCGTCCCCAATATCACTGAGAGCTCCCTCAAACAAAGAACGCGGCGAGACCGTCGGCGCATCACCGCCCACTGGCGGCTCAACCGCGAAGATCGAAAACTTTATCGACGACGAACCGCTGTTGATCACCAGTATCTGCATCGTGCCTTCCTGCCTACCCGTCCGTTGCCAAGAGTCTACCGCGCCTCTGCGCCAGCCACGTTAAACAATGGCCCAACGTTCAGCGCCGAGAAGTCTCCAAATCATCTTCACAACGCCTGTGCCTTCTGGACCCTGGGCCCTGACCCCTTTACCCCGCTCCTCACATCACGATGACGGCCGACCCACTCTCCGTCTCATCCTTCACCGCAACCAGCGCCTTATTCGCGTCGTCCAGCGAAAACGTAACGACCCTCGGTTTGATCGCAAGCTCCTGCGCAATCTTCAGAAAGTCCCGCGCATCGTCCCGCGTCATATTCGCCACACTGCGAATCTGTCGCTCGCCCCACAGCAGCTTGTCATAATCAAATGCCGGCATCGCGTCCAGGTGAATCGCATTGATCGCGACCACACCGCCCTTCCGCAGACTCGACAGCGCATCCACCACCACCTTGCCCGCAGGCGCAAATGTAATCGCGCGATCCAACTCCACCGGCGGCTTCTTGTCCTCGGCCCCAACCCACGACGCCCCCAGTGACTCCGCCGTCTTGCGATGACCCTCGCCCCGCGTCACCACGTACACCTCGCACTTCCACGACTGCAGCACGCGAATCGCCAGCCCCGCTGAACTGCCAAACCCAAACAGCCCCACGCGCTCGCCCGGCTTCACACCCGCCACGCGCAAACTCCGAAACCCGATAATCCCCGCGCACAAAAGCGGCGCCACCTGCACAGGATCGAGGCCCGACGGCAGCGGATACGTAAAGTCGGCACGCACCAGCGCATACTCCGCATACCCTCCGTCGATCGTGTAGCCAGTAAACGTCGGATGATCGCAAAGATTTTCCATCGCATGCTTGCAGAACCAGCAATCGCCATCCACACCGCCCATCCACGACACGCCAACCCGTGCCCCCACCGGCATCTCCGCGGTCCCGCCCTCGACAACCTCGCCCACAATCTGGTGCCCAGGAATCAACCGCTTCTTCAACTGCGGCAGATCGCACTCGACAATGTGCAGATCGGTGCGGCACACGCCGCACGCCAGCACGCGCAGCAACAGGTGCCCCGGCCGCATCTCCGGACGAGCAACATCCTCGACGCGCACAAACTCTCCCGGCGACCGAACCACTCCATCAAACACGGCAGCTTTCATGAACGAGGCTCCAGATGAAATCGCAGCCATACAGCCGCAGCTTCACTCATCGCGTTGGATGCCAATTCGCGGCGCACAGCTTTCGAGAGTGGCCGCTATCCGTTCGTCTCCGCCAAAAGATCGACGCCGCCCTCACTCTTCTCAGACACGCCAATCCGTGGCACCAGCAACTGGAAGATCAGCAGCGAGACAATATAAGCGCTGCTCGCCATCGCAAAAATAACCAGCGGATGCAGCGACAGCAGGTGCGAGACCAGCACCGTGAACAGCGCGCCGCCAAGCGATCCAATCGCTCCACCGATCCCCACCACCGTCGACACCGAAGTCGATGGAAACATGTCCGTAGGCGTAGCAAACAGCGTCGCCGACCAGCCCTGGTGCGCCGCAGCCGCCAGCGCAAACAGCGCAACCGCAGGCCAAGCATTGTGCGCAAAGACCTTGTGCATGTGCGGCACCAGCATCAACGGCAGCACACACAGCGCCGTAACCAGCATCGCAAACTTCCGTCCGCTGTTCACCGTATGCCCGCGCTTCATGCGCGATCCCGAAAGCCCTCCGCCCAGGAACGATCCCACTGACGACACCGCATACACCACCACGATCGGCCAGTACGCCTGCTGCAGGCTCAGGCCGTAGTTGTCGTTCAGATACATCGGCAGATAGAAAAGATAGAACCACCACACCGGATCGGTAAGCCCCTTCGCAATCGAAAACGCGTAGAGCCCGCGATTGCGCAGAAGAATCCCATAAAGCTGTGTGCCTCTGACATTAGGCACCACGCGCCGAAGATCCGCCTGCGTAGTCGTCAACCCGCGACGCAGCCGGTTATACGGAAACGCCAGCCACAGCACCAGCCAGCAAAGTCCCATGCCGCCAGTGCAAAGAAACGCCGCCCGCCATCCGCCGAAGTGCAGCGTCGCGAATGGCACAATCGCCGGCGCAATAAAGAACGCGGCATTCGCGCCGGAGTTGAACAACCCGATCGCCAGGGCGCGATCCTCACTCGAAAACCATTCGCTCGTCGCCTTAATAGCAGCCGGAAAGTTGCCGGACTCGCCCAGCCCCAGGCACGCGCGCGCAATGCAGAATCCAAGCACCGAGTGCACCAGCGAGTGGCTGATCGACGACACGGCCCACACGCCAATCGCAACCGTGTAGCCAATCTTCGTGCCCAGCTTGTCGATGAACGGCGCCGCCACCAGGAATCCCACCGCGTACGCAATCTGGAAGCACTCCACGATGTGCCCGTAGTTCAGGTGATACTCCGCCTGGTGCGCCGCGCCCACGCCCGGAAGCCAGCCCATGAACGGCAGATGCAACAACGGCTCGATCAGCGAGAGCACCGACCTGTCCATGTAGTTGATCGTCGTCGCCAGGAAGAGTAAGAAGCAGACGAACCAGCGAACATTCGACTCTGTGGGTCGCGAGGTGAATTCCTGGTTGTTGGATTTAGAGGCTACAAAAGACATTTTGTTGGAACTCCGACGGAATGCAATGAAGTATATCGAACCCGCACCACCACTCGCTCCGAGGATTCCGCATTCATCTCGCAGTCTTCTTTCGAATCCCCGCGCTCGACGCCTTGCCGCGTACTGGCACATCGCGTCCGTGCCGCTTGCCGGAGTGCCGCTGCAGCACCAGCGCCGACGCGCCCCGCAGCCTCGCCAGGCCGCCCTCCTCTGACGGCGTCAAGCGCGGCGCCGTCCCTGCCAGCAGCGTAGCCTTCATCTCTGCCTCAATCACAGGTCCCACCAAACTCCACACCTGCGTGATGTCGCCCGCAATAAAAATAACCTCAGGAGAGAGCGATGCCGTCACCATGCGCAAGCCTCGCCCAATGTGCTTTGCCTGCAGGGTTAGCGCAGCCAGCGCGTCCTTGTCGCCCTCCTCGGCCAGCGCATGCAGCTCAGCAGTTCCAATCTCCCGATACTTCGGTCTGCGTTCCGCAAAATACCTCAGCGCAGCGTTCGACGAAGCGAACGTCTCCCAACACCCCCGCGTACCGCAGGCACATTGCGGCCCCTGCGGATCCATCACCACATGCCCAAACTCGCCAGCCATGCCGCTGTTGCCATACACCGCTTGCCCGTTGGCCAGGATGCCCGTGCCCACTCCTTCCGCGATCGTCACCAGCACCGCGTCGCGCACCCCGTCCATCTTTCCAAACCATGTCTCCGAGAGCAGCCACGCATTCGCCGCGTTATCCATCTCCACCTTCAACCCCATAGCCTTTTCGACCGTGCCGCGCAAGTCAACGTTCGACCACTTCGAGGTCGACGCCATGTTCGGAGCAAACACCAGCCGCTGCGTCTGCGCGTCCACTCGCCCCGGCAGGCTGATCCCAATCCCCTCAAAAGACTTGCCCGGATGCTTCTCGCGCAGCCTCCGCATCGACTCAATCATCTGTTCCATGGCGCGCTCAGGGTTCGTCGAGATCGTCACCACATCGCGCGAAAGAAAATGTCCGTTCAGATCGACGACCGCCACAATCGCCTGCCGCGGATGCACATCTACTGCCAGGATCACGAGGTCTTCGTTCAGCCCCAGCATCGTCGGCCGCCTTCCTCGCGGTCTCCGCGCAATCGACCCTTCGCGCACCCACTCCTCGCGCATCAGGTCCTCCACAATCTCCGACACCGTGCTTCGCTGCAACCCTGAAAGCCGCGCCAAATCTGCGCGCGATACAGGCTGCTGCGCGCGAATCAACTCCAGCACGACATCGCGATTCATGTCGCGCGCCACCTCGCTCGACGCCACTTGCGCGTAGGCCAGGTCAACACGCCGCATCCCGCTGAATTCCCTGCTCCGCTTGGCCACGCCTACCTCTTGCTCAGGAAGTTGCCCTACTCTAGTGCCCGAAAATCGCCGCCGTCGTTACTGATTCACGCCGCTCGCCAGATATCCGCCGTCCACCGTAAGAATCTCGCCTGTCACAAACGACGCCGCATCGGACGCAAGAAATACGGCCGCTCCCGCAACTTCTTCCAGCCGCCCGAATCGCGCCATCGGCGTGCGAAGAATCTCCTCGCGCCCGCGCGCCGTCGTAAACAACAACTCCCGATTGAGGTCCGTAGGAAAAATCCCCGGTGCAATTCCGTTCACGCGAACATGCTTCGGCGCAAACTCGATCGCCAGCGAACGCGTCAGCGCCGCCACGCCCGCCTTGCTCGCGCCATAGGCAGCCACCTCGTGAAACGCAACGAAGCTCGACAGCGAAGCAATATTGACGATGCTCCCGCGTTCCTGCGCCAACATCGTTCGCCCAAAGATCTGGCAGGCCCGCAGCGTGCCCAATAGATTCGTGTCAAAGATGCGCTGCCAGGTCTCTTCCGTGCAGTCGATCGTCGGCACGCGCGACGTAATCCCTGCAGCGTTCACCAGGATCTCCACGCTGCCAAACTCCTGCATCACGCCCGCATGCAAAGCCTCCAGGCTCTCCCGCTGCAACACGTCCGACCACAAACGCAGCGTCCGCCGACCCTCCGCTTCAATCGCCGCAGCAACCTCTTCCACCTGCTCCCTGCGTCGCGAACTCGCCACCACGTTCGCCCCGGCGCGCGCCAGCCCCAGCGCAATCTCGCGCCCCAGCCCAGACGTTCCGCCAACCACCACGGCACACCGTCCGGTCAGGTCGAACGGGCTCGTCACTCGATCATTCATAGGGGTCTCCAACGAATTCTGCTCCTGCCATCCTGCGACACCACGCGGCTTCTGAATGCCCCATCATAGCCGATCTTTCTGCACGAACGCCCGAAGCAAGGACCTACGGTCCACCCAGTGCGCACCACATAGTTTGCCTGCCGCACGAATTTCCTGCGCTACCGCTAGCGACATTCCATGAACCAACCCACCGCTCATTCGGCTACTATCAATTCGTTGCACGCTCAACGCCCCATTTGTGAGGGAAGCATGAAGTTCCGAACAAGAATTCTCTGCCTGCTGCTGGCATCCTCCTGCGCTTGCGCCCAACATCCCGAGCGCTGGTCCGCCGAAAAAGCTAATGCCTGGTACGCGCAACAGCCCTGGCTTGTCGGCGCCAACTACGTCCCCTCCGACGCCATCAATCAGCTCGAAATGTTTCAGGCCGCCACCTGGAATCCGCAGCTCAACGACAAAGAGCTCGGCATGGCGCAGAGCATCGGCATGAACACCATGCGCGTCTTCCTGCAGGACCAGCTCTGGCAGCAGGATCCCGCCGGCTTCAAGCAGCGCCTCGACGCCTTCCTTACCATCGCCTCGCATCACGGCATCCGCCCCATCCTCGTGCTATTCGACTCCTGCTGGGATCCCAACCCCAAGCTCGGCCCGCAGCATCCGCCCATCCCCGGCGTCCATAACTCCGGCTGGGTGCAGAGCCCCGGCATGGCCGAACTCACCGACCCCGCCGCCGAACCCAAGCTCGAAGCCTACGTCAAAGGCATCGTCGGCGCCTTCGCCAACGATCCCCGCGTCCTCGCCTGGGATGTCTGGAACGAGCCCGACAATGGTGCCGACCAGTACGGCCCGCAGCCCCACAAGGTCGAGCGCGTCGACCACCTCCTCCCCCTCGCCTTCGCCTGGGCACGCTCCGTACATCCCACCCAGCCTCTAACCAGCGGCGTCTGGACAGGCGACTGGTCGCACCCCGACCGCGAGAGCGCCACCACCAAAATTCAGCTCGCCGAGTCCGACGTCATCAGCTTCCACAACTACGGTTGGCCCGAAGAATTCGAAGCCCGCATCAAGGAACTCCAGCCCCTCGGCCGCCCCATCCTCTGCACCGAGTACATGGCCCGCGGCGCCGGCAGCACCTTCGACAACTCCCTGCCCATCGCCAAGAAGTATCACGTAGCCGCCATCAACTGGGGCCTCGTAGCCGGGAAAACGCAAACCTACTACCCGTGGGATTCGTGGCAGCGTCCCTACGTCCTCATGCAGCCCACCGTCTGGTTCCACGAAGTCTTTCGCCAGGACGACACACCCTACCGCCAGCACGAAGTCGACCTGATCCGCGAACTCACCGGCCGCGGCACACCGTAACCGCGGTGCCTTTGGAGACTGTAACCCCCATGAACGAAGCGCCCAACCCGATGCCCGCCCTCACCCTCCACCCGGCCTCCGACTGCCGCTGGGATCTCCTCTCCCTCGGCGAAGTGATGCTGCGCTTCGATCCCGGCGAAGGCCGCATCGTCGGCGCGCGCAGCTTCCGCGTGTGGGAAGGCGGCGGCGAGTACAACGTCGCCCGAGGCCTCCGCCGCTGCTTCAACCTCCGCACCTCCATCGCTACCGCGCTCGTCGACAACCCCGTCGGCCGCCTCGTCGAAGACCTCATCCTGCAAGGCGGCGTCGACACCTCGCACATCCACTGGCAGCCCTTCGACGGCGTTGGCCGCGACGCCCGCAACGGCATCTACTTCCTCGAGCGCGGCTTCGGCGTCCGCCCCGGCCTCGGCATGATGGACCGCGGCCACACCGCCATCTCCCAGCTCAAGCCCGGCACCATCGACTGGGACACCCTGTTCTCCACCCAACCAGTCCGCGTCCTCCACACCGGCGGCATCATGGCCGCACTCTCCGAAGACGCCACCAACCTCGTCCGCGAGGCCATCGCGGCCGCCCGTCGCCATGGCACGCTCATCAGCTACGACGGCAACTATCGCCCGTCGCTCTGGAAGTCTCGCGGAGGCCGCGCCCGCTCCATCGAGGTCAACCGAACCATCCTTCCCCTCATCGACATCTTCTTCGGCCACGAAGGCGACGTAGCCGCAACCCTCACCGAAGACTCCAACCGCCCCGCCTGGCACACCCTCGACACCTTCGCACCCATGGCCGAGCGCGTCACCGCCGAGTACCCCAACCTCAAAGTCATCGCCACCACCATTCGCCGCCCGCACACCGCCAATCGCAATAGCTGGAGCGCCTTCGCCTTCGCCAACCAGCAAGCCCTCGCCGGCCTCGCCTTCGACGACCTCGACATACTCGACCGCGTCGGTGGCGGCGACTCCTTCGCCGCCGGCCTCCTCTACGGCCTCCTCACAGACAAAGATCTCGCCTGGTCCCTCAACTGCGGCATCGCCCACGGCGCCCTCGCCATGACCACCCCCGGGGACGCCTCCATGGTCACCCTCCCCGAGGTCGAGCGCCTCATGAGCGGCAGTCTTCCCGGCACCCTGCGATAATTTCCTCCGCCGATAACCGCCCCCGTACTGCCGCTGGTGCCAAGACAAACGATTTTCCTCTCTTCGACGAAATCATCCCTGTATACTCGAACGATCATGCAGGGGCAGTAACTGTTACATTTGAAAGACTCCGAGGCTAAACGACGGATTCACGGATGAAAACCAAGCCGCCTAGCTCGCCGGAACTTGTTACGCCGCCCAAGAAGCGAACCAGCCTCAAGGACCTCGCAGCCTACCTTGGCGTCTCGCAGACCACCGTCTCGTTCGTGTTGAACGATGCCCCTCTCGCAAAAAATCTCACCGAAGAAACTCGCCGGCGCGTGCACGAAGCAGCGCGCAAGTTCAACTACCGGCCCAGCTACTTCGCCCTGAACCTCCACAAAACCGGCAGCGATTCGGTAGGCGTCATCGTCCCCGAACACAGCGAAGGCTACTTCACCGTCGTCATGGAAGGCGTCGAGCGCTACCTCCTGCAAAAGCACTTCCTCTACTTCACTGCCTGCCACTACGGCAAGCACAAGCTCGTCAAGGAATACTCCGAGCTGCTCATGAACCGCGGCGCCGAAGGCCTCCTCCTCCTCAACACCAACGCCGACTTCGACACGCCCCTCCCCGTCGTCACCATCTCCGGCCACAAGGACAAGGAGGGCGTCACCAACGTCTTCATCGACCACCGCGTCGCGGCCCGCCTCGCCATCCGCCACCTCTACGACCTCGGCCACCGCAAAATCGCCTTCATGAAAGGCCATCGCTCCGTCATGGACACCGACTTCCGCTGGGAAGCGATGATGCACGTCGCCCGCGAGTTCGGCGTCGAGCCCACCCCCGAACGCACCGTCCAACTCGAGGTCGGCGGCTGGACCCCGCAGATCGGCTACGAGCCCACCCAACGCCTGCTCGCCGCCACCCGCGACTTCACCGCCCTTATCTGCTTCAACGACACCGCCGCCATCGGCGCCATGCGCGTCCTCCACGAAGCCGGCATGCGCGTCCCCAACGACGTCTCCGTCATCGGCTTCGACGACATCGTCTCTGCAGAATTCCACGTCCCCAGCCTCACCACCATCCGCCAGCCGCTCAAGCACATGGGCAAGCTCGCCGCCAGCATCCTGCTCGAGCGCATCGCCAACCCCGCCGCTCCCTACGCCGCCAACATCCCCATCAAGCCGGCCCTGATCGTCCGCGAATCCACCGCGAAGGTCAAGACCGCCGCGCACTGATTCCGCGACGAGCCTTCACCGGGCCGTCGCGCCATGGCTTTTCTTTCTGTCATTCCCCCGCGCATCTGCTTCTCCAGCCACCCCGCCCACGAGCAAGCCGCGCGCACTCCACCCGACATCAAAATCTGGCGTCCCCGACGGGATTCGAACCACGTGTTTACGCCATGAGTGTGGCGTCGTCCTGGGCCTCTAGACGACGGGGACGCGTATAAGCCGTTGCTCATTCTAGAGGGTTGACGTCCCCAACGGGCATCGTACCGTCCGACCACCACGAAGGCGGGAAACAACCTGCTCCCCCTAGTCTCGCGGACTGCCCCCCAATTTGCAACCTTCCGCCCACATGCCGCCCAATCCCGGTCACCGCCCGCCCGCAGGAAGGGTCGCGTCGGAATCATCCACCGCAACGTTCTAGGCCTGGAACGCCAGCACGACACGGCCGAAGGGCCGATCCTCAATCAAATGACGCATCGCCGCTACAGCTTCTTCCAGTGGATAGACTCGCTCGAGCACCGGCTTCACTTCACCTGAATCCAACAGAGGCGTAATGGTCTTCCACGCCGCCGCGATGATCTCCGGCGCTTGAGCGAACAGCGAGAATCCGCCCATGCGTGCACGCTTCCATATCAGGTCGGTCAGGTCGATCGTCGCAGTGCGGCCCGCCGCGTAGCCCAGGCTCGTCAGGACGCCATTGAGAGCAAGAGCAGAGAGCGCATTACCCGTTAGCACGCCGCCCACACTGTCGATCACAATGTCTACCCCCTTCCCTCCGGTAATGCGGCTCACGCCTTCCGTGAGAGATTCACTGGAGAGATCAATCACATGCTCGTATCCCAAAGCTTTTGCCTGCCGCGCCTTTGACGCGCTCGTGGTCGTCGAGATCGCATACTTTGCCCCCTGCGCCATCGCCAGTTGCGTCACAGCATTGCCCACCGATCCACCAATGGCAGGAGCGAGAACCGTCTTTCCTCGTTCAAACCCTGCCTGTGTAAGCGTGATTTGGGCGGTCAGATAGGCGACCGGAACGCCAGCTGCGGTAGCATCATCCAGCGCCTCGGGGATCAGGCAAAGGTCTTCCGGCTTGGCCGCAATCCATTCACCATAGGTTCCATCTTCAGACACACCGTAAGCGCCAAAGATCATTACACGTGCTCCGACCGGAAACGAGGACTCTCCGGGATCCTCGACTATTCCGGCTCCCTCATTCCCCGGGGTCAGAGGAGCTTTGGCGCGCGGCAGGCCGCCGAACAGTATCGTGTGGTCCAGTGGGGTCACACCGGCGCCCGTGATGCGGACCAGAACTCGGCCCGCCATCGGAGTTGGCTTTTCTACATCAGTCAACTTCAGGCCACCGTAGCCGGTAAAAGCCTCTGCGCGCATGGCTCGCATAGTGATTTCTCCTGCAAAGTTCTCAATTCCGACCTGCGGAATTCGTAAATACTACAACCTTGTTGTTGCAACCACATCACCCTCCCTTTGCGCTGGGCCACCAGCAACCTCTCCGGTCGTTCGCGCAAACCCTGTCAAGCCCCCCACAGCGACCAAAACAGCCAAAACCCGCATGAACACTGGCGATAAATCTTTCCGAAACCTGGCATAGTTACCCCCCTCGACTAGGTACAATTGAAGTAGACCCTCTTCCAATCCACCGCTAACAACAATCGCCGCTCCGCGCTCCAGCGTCATCGGACACGGATGCCCCTAAGTTCTTTAGAACAGTATCTTTGCCCTATAAAGTCTTTGCTTGCCGCGCTTTAGCGGCCATTTTCACTCCCGAGTAGCGAGATACTTTGGCACTTAACCAGCCTGAATTCAGCGGTTTACGACCAAAATTTACTCCTGCGTGTGGGGGGGTAGGCACGCCAGCCCAACCCACAAAAAAGCCCCGCGTGAGCGAGGCTTTCCGTTCCAGCAAATGCGTGCCGTTTAGTGCTTCCCTTGCGCGCTCGCGATCTTCTCTTCCGCGACCCGCGTAACGGCATTGGCCTCGTCATACTTGGCCTGATCGTCGCCAGCCTGGTCCCAAAGTTCGCGCCCATGCTGCAGCTCAGCCTGAGCCTCAGCAGGATCGATCTCGTCCGGATGCAACGCCGTCTCCGCCAGGATCGTCACGCGTTCCGGAAGCACCTCCACAAAGCCCCAGGCCACAAAGAAGACCTGGTTCCCTGCCGAGCCGCCGTGCAGCCGCACCTCGCCCGCTCCCAGCTCCGCCAGCAGCGGCGCCGCGCCGTACAGCGCCTCCAGGTAACCCGACATCGACGGCAGCTCCACCGCCTCCGCCGTAGCATCCAGCAGCACCCGGTCCGGCGTCACCAGCCGTACCGCAAGCAGCCCCGAATTGTTTCCAGCCTCAGCCATTCTCTTCCTATCAACCCCGCAACCGTGTCGACTGCGGTTCTCTGGGCCCTGGACCCTAAGCCCTGGACCCTGGCCCTTTACGCCGTTGCTTTCAGCTTCTCAGCTGCCGCGAGCACATCCTCGATGCCGCCTTTGAGATAGAACGCCTGCTCAGGAATGTCATCATGCTTGCCTTCGATGATCTCCTTGAAGCTGCGCACGGTGTCTTCAACCTTCACATACGCTCCAGGAATGCCGGTAAAGATCTCGGCCACATGGAACGGCTGCGAAAGAAAGCGCTGCACCTTGCGAGCACGCGACACCGTGAGCTTGTCCTCTTCCGACAGCTCGTCGATACCCAGGATCGCGATGATGTCCTGCAGATCCTTATAGCGCTGCAGGATCTTCTTCACGCCCTGCGCAACGTCATAGTGCTCCTGCCCAACGATGCGAGCCGACAGAATGCGGGACGTCGACGTCAGCGGATCCACAGCCGGATAGATGCCCAGCTCCGACAGCGGACGCGATAGAAGCATCGTCGCATCGAGGTGAGCAAACGTCGTCGCCGGCGCCGGATCGGTGATGTCGTCGGCCGGAACGTAGACGGCCTGCACCGAGGTGATCGAGCCCTTCTTGGTCGACGTGATGCGCTCCTGCAGCTCGCCCATCTCGGTGGCGAGGTTGGGCTGGTAGCCGACGGCGGAGGGCATACGACCGAGCAGCGTGGAGACCTCGGAGCCGGCCTGCGTGAAGCGGAAGATGTTGTCGATGAACAGCAGCGTGTCCGCACCCTCTTCGTCGCGGAAGTATTCAGCGACAGTCAGGCCAGTCAGAGCCACGCGCAAGCGCGCCCCCGGCGGCTCGGTCATCTGCCCATAGATCAGCGCGGCTTTGCTCTTGTTGAAGTCGTTGATGTCGATAACACCCGACTCCTGGAACTCGTGCCAGAGATCGTTACCCTCGCGGGTACGCTCGCCAACGCCGGCAAACACCGAGAAGCCGCCATGCTGCTGCGCCACGTTGTTGATCAGCTCCTGGATGACGACGGTCTTGCCCACACCAGCGCCGCCGAACAGACCAATCTTGCCGCCCTTCAAGAACGGCAGAATCAAGTCAACAACCTTGATGCCGGTCTCGAACATCTCCTCCGAGGTCGACTGCTCGTCGAACGCAGGCGCCTGGCGATGAATCGGCATCCGCACCTTGGTGTTGACGGGTCCAAGCTCGTCCACCGGCTCGCCCAGCACGTTGAGCACGCGGCCCAGCGTCTCGCGACCCACGGGAACGGTGATCATTGCGCCGGTATCGATGGCCTTCATGCCGCGCACCAATCCCTCGGTCGCAACCATGGCGATGCACCGCACGCGGCCCTCGCCGAGATGCTGCTGCACCTCAACGACCACGTCCATCGGCGTCGGCACATCGAAGCCCTCGCTGACAATGCGCAGCGCCTGGAAGATAGGAGGCATCTTCGCCTCTTCGAATTGAATGTCAACGGCCGGGCCGCTGATGCTGACGACCTTGCCGATGTTCTGGTCTGTTTTCTTATCGGTGTTCTGTGTCTCTGCCATAAGTCTCTTTCGCGCGGTTCGAGTCTGCGCTTACAGCGCGGCCGCTCCGCTGACAATTTCAATAATCTCTTTGGTGATCGCGGCTTGACGCACGCGGTTCATGGTGAGCGAGAGCTTGTCGATCAGCTCCCCTGCATTCTTGGTGGCCGCATCCGTCGCAGTCATGCGCGCCGCATGCTCTGCGGCGATCGACTCCAGCAGCGCATGGAAGATCTGCGTGGTGATGTACCTCGGCATGAGGTGGCGAAACAGCTGTTCCGGTGACTGGTCGAAGATGTAATCCACATCGGCAGTGCCAAACTTCTTGGCCTCCCGCTCGTATGCGGATTCTTCCGGCTCGTTAATTGAGACGCCCGACTCCCTCGCAGCTCTGCCCGCAGCTTCCTTCTGTTCCTCAGTCATCTCTTCGAGGACGGTAGTCTCTTGCGATCCAAGCTTCCGGATTGGCAGAAGCTTCTCCACAACGACGCGCTGTGAGATCACGGATTTGAACTCGTTGTAGACGATATAGACCGCGTCAATCTCAGCGCGTTCGTAGCGCGAGATGATGGAGTTCGCTACAGCCGTCACTTCCGAGAAGTTCGCTTTCAACAAAAGCGTCGGGTGTTCCGAGGCAACTTCGATGGGCGCTGCGCGATGCCGAATGTCTTCGATGTGCTTGGAAAGATCGTTGTCGTAAATCTCTTCCTTGTGCTCGTAGACCGCCATCGGATAGCGCTTCTTGAACAGGCCAATCGCTTTCTTGCCGATAGGCTCAAGGTCGATATTCTGGCCAGTCGCGCGCCGATCGTCGATGAACCGCTGCGCAGCCTTGCCAATGTTCGAGTTGAACCCGCCAGCAAATCCCTTGTCGCCGGCGATCACCAGCACGAGCACATTCTTCTCCTCGCGCTCGATCAGCAGCGGGTGCATAATCTCGCCGGTCTCGTCGTTGTAGAGGTCGGTGCGTCGCACCAGGGATTGCAGAACGTTCGCCAGCATCTGCGCGTAAGGCCGCGCCTGCATGGCGTGTTCCTGTGCGCGACGCAGCTTGGCAGCCGAGACCATCTTCATGGCCTTGGTAATCTGCCGCGTGTTCTTCACACTGCGGATGCGTCGCCGTAGATCGAGTACGTTTGCCATTCGTCCTTATGCCGTTGCGCCGTTACGCGTTTACCGTTGTCTTGGCTTCCTTGCGGGCAGCCAGGAAGTCCTGCTTGTACTCGTTGATCGCATCGGTCAGACGCTTGCGAATATCGTCGTCCAATGCCTTCTTCTTCGTGATGTCCGCGAGGATGTCGGGATGCGCGGAGTCGAGGAACGGATAGTATCCGTCTTCAAACGCACGCAGATCAGAGACCTCAACGTCATCAAGCAGGCCTTGCGTTCCCGCGAACAGAATCGCCACCTGCTGCGCCGCCGTAAGCGGTGCGAACTGCGGCTGCTTCAGGAGCTCGGTCAAGCGAGCGCCGCGGTTGAGCTGGTTCTGCGTTACCTTATCGAGGTCCGAGCCGAACTGCGCGAACGCGGCCAGCTCGCGATACTGTGCGAGGTCCAGCTTGAGGGTCGAACCCACCTGCTTGGTAGCCTTGATCGCAGCAGCAAACCCCACGCGCGAAACCGAAAGTCCTACGTTCACAGCCGGCCGAACGCCGGAGTTGAAAAGGTCGGTTTCGAAGAAGATCTGTCCATCTGTGATCGAGATGACGTTGGTCGGAATGTAAGCCGAAACGTCGCCAGCCTGTGTCTCAATGATCGGAAGCGCGGTCAGCGAACCAGCACCAAGCTCCTTGGACATCTTCGCCGAACGCTCAAGCAGACGCGAGTGGAGATAGAACACGTCGCCGGGATACGCTTCGCGGCCTGGCGGACGGCGCAGCAGCAGCGAGATCTCACGATAGCTCGCAGCGTGCTTGGAGAGATCGTCATAGATGATCAGCGCGTGCTTGCCGTTGTCGCGGAAGTACTCGCCCATCGCGGTCGCAGCGAACGGAGCGAGATATTGCATCGGCGCGGGCTCGGAAGCCGTAGCGGCGACAACAATCGTGTACGCCATCGCGCCATACTCTTCTAGCGTCTGCACCACGCTCGCCACCGACGAGCGCTTCTGGCCGATCGCGCAGTAGATGCAGATCAGGTCGTTCTTGGCCGAGTTGATGATGGTGTCGAGCGCGACCGCGGTCTTACCCGTCTGGCGATCGCCGATGAGCAACTCACGCTGTCCGCGGCCGATCGGAATCATCGTGTCAATGGCCTTGATCCCGGTATTCATGGGCTCCGTCACAGACTGACGCGAGATCACGCCGGGAGCAAGCCGCTCGACGGGCAGAAAGGTGTCCGTGTTGATCGGCCCCTTGTCATCGATAGGCTGACCCAGCGCGTTCACCACGCGGCCAATCAGCGCCGGGCCGACGGGCACAGACATGATCTTGCCGGTGCGCTTAACCTGATCGCCCTCTTTGAGCTCGCTGTAGTCGCCGAGAATAACCGAGCCGACCTGGTCTTCGTCGAGGTTCATCGCAAGACCGGAGATGCCATGCGGAAAGTCAATCAGTTCGCCAGCCATAACCTTGTCGAGCCCATGGATGCGCGCGATGCCGTCGCCGAGGGTGATGATCGTGCCAACTTCATCCACCTGGATGCGCTGCTCATAGTTCTCGATTTGCTGGCGAAGCAGTTCGGTAATCTCGTTTGCCTGAATCTTTGCCATGTAATTCCTTTTCCTTCGAGTGCTTCAAAACCTGTTGCGTATCTCTTGCGTAGCTGGGCTACGCCCCGGCTGCAATCAGTCGGGCTTTCAGTTGCTGCAGTTGCGCGCGGATTGACCCGTCATAAACAGTCGATCCGATGGTGACGACCGCACCGCCCAGCAACGACGCATCTTCGCTGTAGGTCGCATGTACGTGCTGCTGACCGGTCAAGGTAGAAATTTTCTGCTCCAGCAGCTTGCGGTTGTTCTCGTCCAGCGGCATGGCGCTCACGATCGCGGCTTCGGCGACGCTTGAGTTCTCATCCGCAATTGCGCCGTATGCGGCAACCATGCTGCGAAGCTCATGCAGGCGCTGATGGTCGGCGATGACCGCGATGAAATTCCGCACCGTCTTGCTCATGCCCGATTTCGCGGCAATGGCGTCGAGTACCTTAAGCTTCTCCGGTTCGGGAAGCGAGGGATTTTCCAGCACCTCACGCAGTTCAGCGCTGGCTTCCAGTGTGTCGGCAAAGTCATTCAACTGCCCTTGCGCGGCGACTACGTCCAACTTCTGGTCGGAGATGACAGCAGCCAACGCGCGCGCATAGCGAAGATCAACAGCAGGCATTAGTTGTTGCTCCCTTCGCCAAGCTTGTGAGCAAAACTCTCCACCAGCAACCGATCCGTGTCTGCCGTGACGACCAGCTTCCGGGCCGCTTGCTCGATCGCAAGTTCAGCGGCATACTTCTGAATCTCGCGACGCGCCAAGGTTGTCGCACTCTGAATCTCAGATTCTGCCGCGGCTAGGATTTTGTTCTTCTCCTCTTCCACGCTGGCCAGGATTCGCTGTTCATCTCGCGCAGCGTCTGACTCAGCCTGGGCGCGCATCGCGGCAATCTGATCGTCAAGCTTGGACAGCCGATCCTCTACAGAACTGAGCCGGGCCGTGGCTTCCTCGGTCGCGGTCCGTGCGTCCACCAGGTGCTTCTGGATTGCCGTACTGCGGTTGCGAAATGCCTTGGGAAGAAACTTCAACAACCCGTAACCAACGCCGCCTGCAAGGATCAGAATGTTGAAGATCGTGAACACATTCGCAGCCGTCTCCGGCTTCATGCCGAGGGCTGCGCCAATCTTTACCACCGGCGGTGACAACCGGTACGCGTCTGTCTCACTGAGGGACGTCTGCTTCGCGGCACCATCATTCAACGCTGCCTGCTGGGCTTGTTCGGATTTTTGCGCGTGGATCGGTGCCGCAACAGGCAGCAGGAGCAACAATGCAAGTGCGACCATAAGCGGTCGGTGTGCTGCGGCCATTGGTCGGCGAGAGATCATGACTGGCGCGCCTCCGAGAGGTTGGTTCCGGCTGGAAGCACGGCTCGTAGAATCTGTTCGCTGAGCTGTAAGGTCGATCCTTCGATCTGCTTGCGCGCTCCGGCCGACATTTCCTCGATCTCTTTACGGGCCGCATTCACTCGAGCCTGAGCAGCGTCGCGGGCGCCCTTCACGGCTTGGTCACGCTCCGCCTGCCACTGTTGCAACTTACGCTCGCGGGCCGCCAACATCTCGCTGCGCGCGGCTCGCAACTTCTCCTCGTACACGGTCGCCTCAGCCTCGGCTGCGGAGATGGCCCCGCGCGCCCGCTCTACGGCTCCAGTCGTGCGTGCGCGACGCTCGGCCAATGTTTTGTCGAGAGGCTTCCGCACCAAAGGTCCGTAAGCTGCCACCAGCAGAATGAAAAAGACCATGGTCGGCACAGAGCCGAGCACGAGACCACCAAGTTGATGCAAAATTTCCATGAGATTCTAGGGTTCTTCAGGAGGGGGTAAAGGCTCGTTGCTTCCAGGAGCTAACCAAGCCCTGTTGACTACTGCCGAGCACCGCTCAAGCATTCCTATTTTTTCAGTTCACTCCCTTCATTTGTAGCAAAGCTGGGAGTTGGAAGTCAAAGAATGAGCGCGTTATGACGGCAATTCAGGAAGATTCTTCAAGCACAAGCGATAATCGCTTTTCTGGCTCGATTTCTCATTAATTTCTTCTTGCATCGCGCGCCTCAGGAGTAAGATATTTTTACCACCCTGAGACCCATTCCGGGTCATGCAGGCCGCGTGAAACGGGACACCACCTCCGCTCCCGATCAGGCGGCCTGTACTTGTTTACGGGACTAATCCAGAACCTGCTCCAGTGACTTCACCTGGCGGTGCTGGTAGCGCCTGTAGCGATCCAACAAAGAGGCTGGTCCGACGGCGTTGAGATACACCAGATTGCCCTCGAACCGCTGTCCGGTGATCGTTGCACCGCGCTCTAAGGCGGCAAGGATTCGCCCCTCGGCCTGGGGAATGCGAAATTCCACAGACTCGAGCGGATCGGCCGTCAATGCCGCGTCAATGGCATGCAGCAGATCCTCCAATCCGTTGCCGGTGAGCGCCGAAACGGCGATCGTCGCGTTGCCTTGAGAACCCGGCTCGAGTCTTGAACCCGCGGGCAACAAATCGATCTTATTCAGCACTTGAAGTGTGGATTTGTCCATCACGCCCAACTCCGTCAGGACAGCTTCCACCTGGGCACGTTGCTCGTCGAGGGTAGGGCTGGCGGCGTCGCGCACGTGCAGCAGGAGTTCTGCGCGTTCGACTTCCTCTAGCGTGGCGCGGAAGCTGGTCACCAGAGCGTGAGGGAGATTTCGTATGAACCCTACGGTGTCTGAAAGCAGCACTTTGCGTCGCGAAGGAAGGGTCAACTGACGCAGCTTGGGATCCAGTGTGGCAAACATTCGTTCCGAAGCGAGGACTTCCCCACCTGTTAACGAATTGAACAGAGTGGATTTACCGGCGTTGGTATATCCAACAAGGGCCACGGTAGGCACTGGGACGGCCTCGCGTCTGCCTCGTTGTTGACGCCGAATCCGCCGCACGGCTTCCAGCTGTTGCTTGATGCGATCGAGACGCGTGTTGATCTTGCGTCGATCAGTCTCGAGCTGCGTTTCACCAGGACCTCGAGTTCCAATACCGCCGCCGGTCTGCGACATGGTCTTTCCGCGGCCTGCGAGTCGAGGCAATTGATATTCAAGCTGTGCCAACTCAACCTGCAGCTGTCCTTCGCGGGTTCGAGCGTGGCGCGCGAAGATGTCGAGAATGAGTTGGGTTCGATCGATGACCGTGCAAGGCAATCGCGCCTCAACGTTACGCGCCTGCGACGGGGTCAGATCGTGATCGAAGAGGACAAGGCTTGCACCGGTAGATGCGACCGTTGCAACGATCTCGTCGAGTTTCCCGCCGCCGACTAGGGTAGCGGGATCAGGGCGTCCGCGCCGCTGGATGAGCACTGCAGCGATGGTGGCGCCGGCGGACCTGGCAAGTTCCTGAAACTCTGCCAGCGAGGCGTCAAAGTCCAGATCGATTGGAGGTTCGGCAACTGGTGGCGCGATGTCAGCGAGTTCGTCTAAGTGGTTCGCGGACGCAGGATCGCGCTCCGAGATTGCCGCCGCGGCGCGCGCTTGCTGCGCTACGCTCGATGGACGAAATCGGTCCGATGTGAACTCGACTGCAACGAGGACGGCGCTTTCACGCGAAGTTCCCTGCCGCGAGCGCAGGAGGTCACGCTCGACGGCTTCGCGATTCATTGTTGCCTTGAATACTGGCTTAATGGGCACCTCGCCTTGTCCCTCTCACGAGCAGAGGTCGCTGGGTGTCGGTAGATCGACTAGCTATTGGCCGGTCCTGAAGCCGGCTGCGGAGTCTCTGCATGGTTGGTCGAGACTGGACGACTCTCGCTGCGCGTGTCACCAAAGCCCGACGGGCGACCGCTCACCACGGTGGAGATTGCGTGCTTGAAGATCAGCTGTTCCTGCGCGTTGTTTTCGAGCAGAACAGAATATTTATCAAAGGAACGAATCTTGCCTGTCAGCTTTACGCCGCTGACGAGGTAGATGGTGATGGGGCTTTTGTCCTTACGGACCGTATTCAGGAACGTATCCTGAATGTTCTGTGCCGGCTTAGAATCCATGGGCCGATCTCCTCGTATCATTGCACTCAACCATTTTTTGACATTCCGCGCTAAAGGCTCGCGGTCGAACCATGCAGCAAAGCAGACTTGCACCCTTCACCCTATCGCCTTCGATGCTTCAGGACAAGGGCTTCTGACACTGATTGGGCGGGGAAGGTATTGGAAGATTACGATGATAGAGATGATTGAGACTGATACTCGCCCGAAATTGCTTGCTGTTCCGATGCTGGATTTTAGCCGCGAATTCGCCGAAATTCGCGAAGAAGCGCTGGCTGCAATTGCCGCTGTTTGTGAATCGCAGCGGTTCATTCTGGGGCCGGAGGTGGCGCGGTTTGAGACTGCTGCGGCTGAGGCTTGTGGGGTGCCGTTTGCGGTTGGGTGTGCGAGTGGGACCGATGCGCTGTGGTTGGCGCTGGCAGCATTGAAGATAGGGGAGGGGGACGCGGTTGTTACTACGCCGTTCAGTTTCTTTGCTACGGTGAGTTCGATTTTGCGGGTGGGGGCGAAGCCGGTTTTGGCGGATATTGACGAGGCGACTTTCAACCTTTCGCCGGGGGCGGTTGAGGAGGTTTTGGGGCGCGGTGGGGAGCGGTTTGCGGGTGTGATGCCGGTTCATCTGTATGGGCAATGTGCTGATATGACAGCATTTAGGGGGATGGGGTTGAAGGTGGTGGAGGATGCGGCGCAGGCGTTTGGGGCTTCCTGGGAGGGGGTTCGGGCGGGTGGTTTGGGGGATGCTGCGGCGTTCAGCTTTTATCCGACGAAGAACCTGGCGGCCTTTGGGGATGCGGGGATGGTTTCTACTCGCGATACGGTGATTGCGGAGCGGGCTAAGATGTTGAGAGCACACGGGATGCGGCGACGGTACTACCACGATGAGGTGGGATGGAATTCGCGGCTGGATACGTTGCAGGCGGCGGTTCTGGAGGTGAAACTGCGGCGGGTGGAGGCTGGGAATAGTCGTCGGCGAGAGCTGGCGGCGCTTTATAATGAACGGTTTACGGCGGCTGGGTTGGTGGGGAAGACTACCGCGGATGGGGTTGTGCTTCCCTTCTGCGATCCGCGGGGGGAGCATGTGTTCCACCAGTATGTGATTCGGGCGCCGCGGCGGGATGCGCTGCGGGAGTATCTGACGGCCCATTCGATTGGGTCGGAAGTCTATTATCCTCTGGTACTTAGCTTGCAGGAGAGCTTGAAGTTCCTGGGCTATCGGAAGGGTGATTTCCCGGTCAGTGAGCGGGCTGCGGAGGAGGTTCTAGCGCTGCCGATTTACCCGGAGTTGCGGGTGGAGGAGCTGGAGAGCGTGGTGGAAGCGATTCGGCGGTTTTACGCTTGAAGTGGGAGTTTGGCCCGTTTTCGCTACATTTCGGGTTGCAAATCGACTGTTATAGCTACGTTTCGGGTCGCGAATCGAGGGGTTCAGCGAGAGTTGACTGACTAGCCAGTCAGCTATTCCTTTGCCCAACACCGGGGGCTAGCGATCCCACCTTAGCGCCCAAACGCGGGCGCGAAGATGGGGCATCGGTTTGGTCGTCCGGTTTCGTGGGCGGGCTTATTGGTTTTAGTGCCTGGGGTGCCTTGCGGGTTTCTTTGCGGCTGCCCTGGCGACTTTCTTGCCGCCCTTTTTTTGGGCTTCGGGTTCGGAGTGGGCTTCGGGTTCGGGCTGGGTGCCGGGGGCGAGGATGCGGCGGCAGATGTTGCCTTCGAGGCGGTAGGTTTTGGCGATGGTGCGGCCGGGCTTGATGAGGCCGGTGGTGGGGTCGGGGGTTGGGATGGGCTGGTCGGCGGCGAGGACGTTGTAGGTGAAGGCTGGGAGCATCTGGGTGGCCTCGGGGCCCTTGCCGTAGGGATCTTTGCGGGCGCCCAGCTTCACGGGCAGGTAGCCGAGGATGTTGCGTTCGGCGAAGCCGGTTTCGTAGCGGTGCTTTTTGACGTTCCAGATGAAGACGCGGACCTGGTTGAAGTCGTAGGGGAGGCCGGCTTTGTAGGGGGAGAGGACGGTGACGTACTCGGGGATGGAGGTGATGGTGTTGCCGTTGTCGAGGATGCCGGAGTTGGGGTCGTCGACGTGGGCGAGGACGTAGGCGCCGACGATGCGCTGGCCTTCGGCGTAGCGAAGGAGAGAGTCGGGTGCGGAGACCTCGAGGAGGCGGCCATAGATCCAGCCGGTCTGGCCGGTCTTGTCGCGGACGAGCCACCAGTCTTCGTAGATGGGAGCTGGGGGCGGGGCGTTGGGGGCTGCGGGTTCGGCGGGTTGGGCGCCGGGGGTTACGGGCTTGGCGACGGAGGCGCGTACGAGAAGGCTGAGCGTGTCGTTTTCCGGGAGCAGGTAGAAGTGTTCGGTTTCGCGGCCGGGAGCGACGTGGAGATAGGCTTCGTCGCCGGTGTTGGCGGTGGCGACTACGGGGTCCTTGGCGTGATCTTTGCGGAGGGTGTCGAACTTGTCGGCGATGTCCTGGGGGACGGTGAGGCGTTCTTCGATCCAGCCGATTTCGTTTTGGGGAGTGCGGACCTTGACCCAGCGGCGCGCGCGTTCGAGGACGACGAGTTGTTCGCCGTTGGTGACGGTGCCGGTGCGGTTGGAGACGGCGGCGACGCGATCGCGGAGGTAGGTTTGCTTGGCGACGACGTAGACGTAGTTCTCGGAGGGGTGGGGACGGAAGTGGGAGCAGCCGGAGAGCGCGCAGGTAAGGGCGACGCCCAGAAAGGCGGACGCGAGGCGCCGGTGGCTCAGCTTCGAGAGAACCTGGTGCATGGTTGGGTGATGCCTTTGGGGTGCGCCCGCGATGTATGAAAGGGAGTGGGAGACACCTGAATCCAGAGTAGCGCGAAGTTGGCGACAGGTTAGTGTATGGGCGGATACGGTGAGGGGGTTGGTTCGGATTTGGGACTTTGGGATGGGAGGGAGCGGTTGGGTGAGGCGAATGCGAAGTTTCTCAAAATGCGACTTTTGATTACCTATCGGATCTCGACGAGTGCATTGGCGATTTGTCACACATCGAGACCACAACTGACGAGAACGGCGTTTGTAGGGACTAGTCCACGGAGCATAGCCCAATCGCAGGTCAATGAGCGCGTTGGACCGTTATTCGTCAACGGGAATCGAACTTTCAGCTTGCCGGCTATTCGGTGCTGCCGTCTCGTCACTAGATCAAGTGGCGAAGGGATTTCGATCCAAGCAATCAAGCAATTCGACACCAGCGGTACCGCATACGTACTTGGTGATGTTTACCGCCTCAGATTCTGAATCGTTGATCTTGATATGAATCGACTTGCTTTGAAGCATCAGCCGATAGTTGCGTGGCATATCGTCATCGACGTGAGCGCCCTCTTTGTTGGCGATGCCGAGGATGATGTCCTTTCGAGAGAGCGGGGCTCCACCCGGAACGATCATTCCCAACTCGGTCCACCATCGTCCGAGTGTTTTCTGTTCACAGTGTGCGATATTGATCGCAGGGTTGAGTGAAAGCTTGCCGTCTACGATCATTAAATTCGCCGCGACGTGCATTACCGTCACCGCTCGGATATTTGACGGAGTAGCTTGAGGTTTCGGCGTGGCGCTCGTAAAAATCGGCAGCGAAAGATAATCTGTCCGCAGATGTTTTAGCAAAGGGACGCTGCTGCCTGTTTCGTGTACGAGGGCGCGAATAGATGTCGCGATAGTCAGTGCATGAACGAGATTTCCCTCAGCCATCTGCTCAACGGCGGCTTTCAGAAGTTGCCGATGTTGCTCTAGTGCCGTCAGGTAAAACGCCTTCCTCTCGCCTGCGCTCAACTTTGCCATTAGTAAGGTGAGTGTAAACCGCCCTGCGTTGCTAGAAGAAGTGCCAGGATGCTTTAGATATTTCGTGCAGAAGCTAAAAGCTTTCGTCGACACGAAGCGTTCGAACGGTGCTGAAGGAACTTCCAATGGCTGGAACAGGTTATGCTCCGTTTTATTGAGTGATTTGGGGGTGAGTTCGGTCATGCATGGGGTAGCATCAGGACGGAGAAACTACGAGAGCTATGTCGTCGATCGTCGAAGAATTACAACGCGGAGCTTTGAACCGGAACACGCCAGTCAGCGATCTTCTGCGCATGGCGAAAGTCATCTCTGTCAAACTTGATCTCCCTGAGCTAGCCCACTGGGTTGAACATGAGCTTAATGGCTATGGTTGCGCTGAAGTGCCCGCTTATCGCGTCATCAACGGACAACTGAAAGGCAAAAACCCTTATCGCGGTTGGCAGCCCGTCTTCTTCAATGACGAAGAGATTGAGAAGCTCTTTACGCGTCAGCCGATTGGGCAGCCGGTGGCGGAAATCGAGCACACGCTCTCGCGATTAGAAATCGGTTCGGGCGAAATGATGATTCCGCTCTCTGGATTTGCGGTAAACCATCTGAGGAAAGTGATTGGTATGGACCTGCCCTTCGCAGTCATCACAAGCTCAGGGGAAGCGTGGGGAATTCTTGACGCAGTAAGAACTGCTCTGCTCGACTGGGGCCTCAAGCTTGAACAGGCCGGTATCAAGGGGGAGGGTCTGTGGTTCTCTAACGAAGAGCGCGAGAAGGCACACGAAGGTCCGTCGACCTATCAGATTGGTAGCATCGGCAATTTCAGCGGGAATCTGGGCGCTAATTCAGGAACGGTCAACGCGACTTTTCACCAAGCTGCTTCGGAAGAAGTCCTCAGCCTTGTCGAAAAGATAAGAGCGAATGAACGTGCACTGAACGTATCTAGCTCGGAGATTTTGCGACTGAAAAAGGCTCTGGACGATCTCACATTTGAGATGAAGCAACCCGCGCCGAATCAGAACAAGGTACAGCAAGCTGTTTCGTCGATCCGGAACGTCGCTGAGGGTGCGGTTGGCAGCCTAGCCGCAGCCGGCATTCTCCACGAACTGGCAAAGCTGTTTTCTTGAGTGCCGCTCCGTCTCGTGGTGTTTATGACAGGGTCGATGGCCGATTAGTAACGGGAAGTCGGCTTATCGTCACGAACGCGCGCTGCTCCCGAACAAACGGTGTTTTGGGAAACTACGGTGCGGTGCGGACGGAGTGAAGACGAGTTGATGTTGCGGGTGGGGACTTGGTTGGTGGTGGAGGGGTTGGGGGGGGCGGTAGACTCATCGAGACGCTCCTATGAAGGACACGCATGATGAAGCTTCTGCTTACTTCTTCCGGCATCAGCAATCCGAGTATTCGTGGCGCCATGGTTGAGCTTCTGGGCAAGCCGATTGGCGAGTCGAATGCCCTTATTGTTCCTACGGGGATCTATCCGTTCCCGGTGGGCGCGGCTATGGCGTATAAGGCGGTTTGCGGAAGGGCTCCGACACCGCTGGCCGAGGTGGGGTGGAAGTCGCTGGGGCTGCTCGAGCTGACGGCGCTGCCCAGCATCGATCGGAGCGCGTGGGTTCCGGCGGTCGAGGAGACGGATGCGCTGCTGGTCTGGGGCGGTGATCCGCTGTACCTGGGCTACTGGATGGAGAAGTCGGGATTGCCGGAGGTGCTGGCGTCGGTGCAGCGACCTTTGGTGTACGTCGGGGTAAGCGCGGGGAGCATGGTGGCTGCGCCTGTGTTTGGCGAGACGTATCACAAGCCGTATGCGGGGACGGGGAGCCGGCTGACGCTGGAAGACATGACGTTCCCGAGTGCGGATGGCGAGGTCACGATGAATTTCATTACCGGCAAGGGAGCGGGATTTACTGACTTTGCGGTGGTTCCGCATGCGAACCACAACGAGCGCCCGGATGCGTCGTTCGCCGGGGTGCCGAAGTGGGCGGCAAAGCTGCCGGTGCCGGTGTATGCCATCGATGACGCGACTGCGATCAAGGTGGTTGGGGGGGCGGTTGAGGTTGTGTCGGAAGGAGAGTGGAGGCGCTTTGGCGGCTGATTGCTGCGGGGTTACTGGGTGGTGGCGATGGCGCTGACTACGGCGGCGTTGGTGCCGGTGCCGGCGCTGCCGGAGGAGGTGAGAGCTCCGGCGGAGTTGATGGAGAAGAGCTCGATGCCGGTGGCGGAGTCGTAGCCGGAGGTGATGAGGTACTTGCCGGAGCTGTCGAAGGCGAGGGCTCCGATGGAGGTGGGGCCGGTGAAGGGCGAGCCGGAGATGGCGGTGAGGACGGCGTTGGTGCCGATGGCGTAGCCGGAGATGGTGCCGTCGGTCTTGTTGCCGACGTAGACGAAGGTGGAGGCGCTGTTGACGGCGACGGAGCGCGGGCCGCTGCCGGCGGTGTAGGTCTTGAGCTCGGTGGGGACGCCGGAGGTGGTGGCGGAGAAGACGGCGAGGCCGTTGGTGCTGGCGGCGTAGAGATAGTTATTGGCGTCGATGGCGACGGCGTAGATGCCGATCTGGCTGGTCGCGGGGGCGAGGGGGGTCTGGGGCGTGAGGTCGCCGGTGGTGGTGTCGAAGGCGAAGGTCTGGAGGCCTCCGGTGCCGAGGGCTACGGCGAGGTAGTCGCCGCTGGGGGCGATGGCGACGTTGATGGAGGCGTAGCCGGAGGTGCCGGCGCCGGGGGTGATGGCGCCGGTGGTGGCAAAGGTGACGGCGCCGGTGGAGGTGTCGATGGAGTACTCGGAGAGGGTGAGGCTGTTGGCGTCGAGGACAAAGAGCCACTTGCCGTCGGGGGAGACGGCGAGGGAGACGGCGCTTTCGGTGACGAGAGGCTTGCCGCTGGAGAGGATGTTGAGGGCGCCGCCGGTGCCGATGGAGTAGCCGTAGAGGTAGCCGGTGCTGACTCCGGGATTGCTGACGGCGTAGAGGAAGGTGTTGGCGGGGGTGACGGCCATGGCGATGGGCTGGTAGCCGAAGGAGAAGGGCGCGCTGGTGGCGGCGGTGAGGGTGCCGTTGGAGAGGTTGTAGCCGTTGACGGTGTTGGCGGAGGTGGCGCTGTTGGCTACGTAGGCGAAGTCGGTGCCGGTGGCGGGGCAGGTGACGGTGGAGGATGGGACGCAGGGGGTTGCGGGGCAGTCAGCTTTGCCTTCGCAGACGAAGAAGCCGCCGCAGCCGTTGAGCAGAACCGTGATGGCCGAGAGGAGGGCGAGGGCGCAGAGAAGCGCGGGGTGCGGGCGAAACGTGAAGCGGGGGGCGGCAGGCGCCATGATCGGACTCTCCATAGCCATTGGGCGGTGGTCTGCCCTCTGATAGTAGTTCATTGATCTAGTAGTTCATTGGACGAGGTGCACCTTGTGGGAGTGCTGAAGGTTAGGACGGATGGGAGGGGGAAGGGTTTCGGCGGTGAGGGCAAAGATTTTGTGAATTGCGGTTGAAGGTGCGCGTGGGAGGTGTTAGCAATCCAGCGGGAGGCGCGGAACGTCTCATGAAGAGGGTGTCGGCTTTCAACTGCGAGGGGTAAGGCCGTATCATCGGAGTCGGTATGCCGAGTTTTCCTGACAGCATTTTTTTGTTTGTGTTGGCGCTGCTGCTGTTTGGGCCGAAGCGGCTGCCGGTGCTGGCGCGCGAACTGGGGAAATGGGTGGGTGAATTTCGGCGGGCCAGCAACGAGTTCAAGATGCAGATGGAAGACGAGCTGCGGATGAGCGAGCAGGCGGAGAAGAATAAGCAGATTGCGGCGATGCAGGCTGCGGCTCCGGTGACGCCGGCGATTGCGGAGACGTCGGCAGAGAGTGTGGTGGAGGATGCGGGTGCAGTGGAAACCCAGGTCTCAGAATCGAGACCCGGGGCACCCGGATTCGAGGCTGCAGAGGCTGCGGCGCAGGAGTACGAGGTGGTGGATGGGGTGAAGACGGCGGTGCCGATTGCGGTGTCGGGTGACTTGAAGATTATGCCGCCGAAGACGGGGCTGCCGGTGGCGTCGGCGACTGGGCCGAATGGTGGGGCGAGGAACAGTGCGCTGAAGGGGTTGCTGGATGCGATTCCGGCGGCGGAGGCTGAAGACAGCTCGGCGGAGACGGCGGCCCATGGCGACTGATCTGGTAGACCGCGCACGGACGGCGGTGCACGACCGGGCTGAGCTGCCGGGGATGAGTTTGATGGAGCACCTGGAAGAGCTGCGGACGCGGCTGTTCTGGATCTTCGGGTATCTGCTGGCCGGGTTCGCGGTGGCGTGGATCTTTCACAACCGGATTGTGGGGTATATCCAGAAGCCGCTGGTGGATATCGGGCTGAAGATGACGATGACGCATCCTACCGATGCGATCAATTTTTTCATTAAGACGTCGTTGGTGTGCGGCGCGATCATTGCTTCGCCGTTCATTCTGTACCAGGTGTGGCTGTTTATTTCGCCGGGAATGTATCAGAACGAGAAGAAGTATGTGTGGCCGTTTATGTCGGCTACGGTGGGGCTGTTTCTGGCGGGGACGTGGTTTGGGTATCGGTATGTGCTGCCGGGCGCGATGGTGTTTCTGATCCAGGATTTCGGCAAGAACTTTACGCACATGATCACGATCGACGATTACACGGGATTCTTTCTGGCCGTGATTCTAGGGCTGGGCATTACGTTCGAGATGCCGATTGTGATCTTCTTCCTGGCGCTGTTCGGGATTGTGGATGCGAAGTTTCTGCTGAAGAATTTTCGCTACGCGATTATGGCGATCTTTCTGCTGGCTGCGGTGATCTGTCCTGATCCGAGCCCGGTGGGGATGTGCTTGTTTGCTTCGCCGATGCTGGTGCTGTATTTCGTGGGCGTGGGGGTGGCTTACTTTGTGCATCCGAACCGAAGGAAGAAGAAGGACGCGGTAGCGTGATGCCAAAGAGCAGCCGGCAACATTCCCTCAGCGGCTAAAGCCGCAGTGTGCTGGATGCATTGATGGCAGGACTGAAGTCCTGCCCCTTCGAGATGGTGTCCCGGTTGAACGTGCCGTCCTATCGAAACGCAGTTGATGGAGAAGTTACTTAGATGAATGGTGCAAACTTTGGGCTGCTGAGTGCGGTGCTGGCTTTCTCGATCCCTTTGACGGCTGTACCGATGCACGCGCAGGCGCATGCGGTGAGTGGGGCGGAGGTGTTGCGGCTGACGCAGGCGTATGTGAATGCGGCGCCGAAGCGGTATGTCGGATCGCCGGGGCATGCGGCGGCTGAGGAGTTTATCAAGGACCATTTCAAGCCGGAGATCGCGAAGGGCGATTTTGTGGATGACAAGTTCACGGCGCGGACTCCGATTGGGCCGCTGACGATGCATAACCTGATTGTGAAGTTTCCGGGAAAGAAGGACGGGATTATCGTCCTGGCATCGCACTATGAGACGAATTATTGGCTCAAGGACATTCGGTTTGTGGGGGCCAATGATGGGGCTTGTACTACGGCACTGCTGATTGCGCTGGGGCAGTATTATCGCGAGCATCCGCCGCAGGGGTATTCGATTTGGCTGCTGTTTACGGATGGCGAGGAGTCGATTGGCAAGGACTGGACGGAGTCGGATTCGCTGTACGGGACGCGGCATATTGCGGCGAAGTGGTCGGGGGATGGGACGCTGGGGCACATCAAGGCGTTTGTGCTGGCGGACATGATTGGGTGGAAGCAGCTGAATATCGATAAGGAGACGAACTCGACGCCATGGCTGCTGGAGTTGGAGGCGAAGGCGGGGAAAGACACGGGGCACTCGAAGTATTTGTTCAAGGACTCGCAGGCGATTGAGGATGATCATCTGCCGTTTGTGCAGAGGGGCGTGCCGTCGTTGGATGTGATCGATTTTCAGTATGGGACCGCGCAGGATCCTGAGGCGTTTCATCATACGGATAAGGACACGATGGATAAGCTGAGCGCGGGTAGTCTGCAGGTGGCGGCGGATTTGTTTTTGGATTTGGTAAAGCTGATCAACGAGCGGCAGTGAGCGGCGGGGAGTGTAGGCTTTCAGAAGACTCTTGATGACGCCGATCTCTTACTGGATAGTTTTTCATGTCGCGCTGGTGACCCTGCTGGGGGTGGAGTACCTGGTGCACCGGGCGGTGCCGAATGCCCGGCGCAAGGCGATGTGGGCGGTCGGGATGTGGCTGGTTGCGGCGCTGGGGCTGGCGGTGGTGCTGAGCCGCCTGTATGGAGCCAAGGGGGCGACGCAGTACCTGGCCGGGTATGCGCTGGAACAGGCGCTGTCGCTGGACAATTTGTTTGTGTTCCTGCTGCTGTTCCGGCTGTTTCGGATACCGGCGAACAAGCAGCCGAAGGTGTTGTATTGGGGCGTGGCGGGGGCGGTGGTGCTGCGCGGTTCGTTTATTGCCGGCGGCGTGGGGCTGCTGGAGCACTTTCACTGGGTGGAGTATGTGTTTGGTGCGCTGCTGCTGGTGGCGGCGGTGCGGTTGATGTTCCCGAAGCCGGACGAGGAACATCCGGAGAAGGCTCCGGTGTGGTTGAAGTGGCTGACGAAGTGGCGGCCGATCAGCGAGAACATGGAGCACTTTGTGGTGGTGGAAGATGGGCAGCGGATGGCTACCGTGATGCTGCTGGCGCTGGTCGCGGTGGAGTTGACCGACGTGGTGTTTGCGCTGGATTCGATTCCGGCGGTGCTGAGCATTACGCGGGTGCCGTTTCTGGCGTATACGTCGAACATTATGGCGGTGATGGGGCTGCGGTCGTTGTATGTGCTGCTGGCGGCGGGGCTGGCGAAGTTGAAGTACCTGCACTACGGGTTGGGCGCGGTGCTGGCGTTTGCGGCGGTGAAGATGCTGCTGGCGGATTGGGTGGAGATTGGGCCGGGGGTTTCGCTGGCGGTGATTGCGGGGTTGATCGGGGTGACGGTGGGAGTGTCGATGTGGGCGGGGCGGGCGGCCGTCGGCCGCTAGTTCTCAGTTGTCAGTTCTCAGTTCTCAGTTCTCAGTTCTCAGTTCTCAGTTCTCAGTTGAGTTAGAGGCTCGGTTGGGAGACTCGTTGCTCTCGTTGCCGGACGATTCTCGAAAGGTCAAGCAACTTGCAGTTGCAGTTGCGAACTGACAGCTGAGAACTGAGAACCGGCTCGGCGGGGTATTCTGAAAGACGATGACTTCTGCGGATGCACGTACGGTGATTGGCGTTCGGACTCCTTCGGCGGAGTACGAGGTGGAGATTGGGTTGGGGTTGGTGGAGCTGGTGGGAGCGCGGTTGGATGCGCTGCTGGGGGGTGGGCTGTCGGCGGGGAAACAGCGGGCGTTCGTGGTTACCTCGCCGGAGATTGATCAGCTTTGGGGTTCGACGCTTGAGCGTGGATTCCCTGCTCCGTTGACGCGGCTGATGGTGCCGGCGGGTGAGGAGCATAAGCGGCTGGCGACGGTTGAGAGGTTGGCGGAAGAGTTGGCGGGGTTGGGAGCGGATCGGGATTCGGTGCTGGTGGCGCTGGGGGGTGGCGTGATCGGCGATATGACGGGGTTTGTTGCGGCGATGTACATGCGCGGGATTCGGTATGTGGGGGTGCCGACTACCGTGCTGGCGCAGGTGGATAGCTCGCTGGGTGGGAAGACGGGCGTGAATTTGGCGGCGGGGAAAAATCTGGTGGGGGCGTTTCATCATCCGCTGGCGGTGTATGCGGATATTGCGACGCTGGGGACGCTGCCGGCGGCGGAGTTGCGGGCAGGGCTGCAGGAGGCGGTGAAGGCGGGGATTATTCGGGACCGTGCGCTGTTTGATTTTCTGGAGAGCGAGAGTTCGGCCGTGCTGAGCGGTGATGCGGAGGCGTTGGCGCGGGTGGTGGCCGCGAGTGTGCGGGTGAAGGCGGATGTTGTAAGCGCGGATGAGCGTGAGGGTGGGTTGCGGATGATTCTGAATTTGGGGCACACGCTTGGTCATGCGATTGAGGCGGCCACTGAGTATAAGCAGCTGCTGCATGGCGAGGCTGTGGCCTGGGGGATGATTGCGGCGGTGGGGATTGCGGTGCGGCGTGGGACGGTGACGTCGGCTGAGGCGGCGCGGATGGAGCGGGTGGTGCGGGCGTATGGGCCTCTGCGGGGGTTTCGGGCGGAGGCCGCGGAGTTGGTGGCGCTGACGGCTAAGGACAAGAAGAATCGGAGTGGGGCGCGGTCGTTTGTGCTGCCGGTGGGGATTGGGGATGCGGTGGTGGTGAAGGATGTGGGGGAGGCGGAGTTGATGCGTGCGGCGGAGGGGATTGTTGCCGAGGCTGCTGCGCTTGGAGTGGGAGCGTGAGTCCCGTGAGTGAAGTTAATCCGGGGGCGCGGCCGGCTGGGGAGGCGGATGAGGCTGCGGCGGCGGCGCATGTGCGGGAGATTTTTGATTCGATTGCGCCTAGTTATGATTTGCTGAACCATCTGCTGTCGATGGGGTTGGATCGGCGGTGGTGGGGGCGGGCGGCGCGGAGTTTTCGGGATGTGCTGGCGCGGCCGAATGCTCGCGTGCTGGATTTGTGTTGCGGGACTGGCGATATGACGGCGGCTCTGCTGAAGGAGCGGCCGGTGAGTGCGGAGCCGGTAACGGGGCTGGATTTTTCGGGGGAGATGCTGGAGCGGGCGAGGGTGAAGTATGCCGGCGCGAATGCGGTTTGGGTGCAGGGCGATGCGATGCATCTGCCGTGCGCCGATGGGAGCTTTGACCTGGTGACGGCGGCGTTCGGGTTTCGGAATTTGACGAACTATGCGGAGGGGCTCGGGGAGATCTATCGGGTGCTGGCGCCGGGTGGGCGGGTCGGGATATTGGAGTGTAACCAGCCGGATGGGCTGCGCGGGCTTGGGTATGGGATTTATTTTCAGCATGTGCTGCCGGTGGTGGGCGGGATGATCTCGGGGAAGCAGGCGGCGTATCGATATCTGCCGGAGTCGGTGGCGCGGTTTCCGCGACCGAAACAGATGCTGGGGATGATGCGCGAGGCGGGGTTTGCCGATAGCGCGTGGGATGGGTATTTGTTGCGGGCTGCGGGGCTTTATCGGGGGACGAAGACTTCGTCGAGTTGAGGTTCCGTGGGAACCGAGGTCTCAAGGGCGAGACCTGGGGCACCCGGATGGTGGCCGGGCGAGCGGGTAGGGAGAAATGTGCTGATGCGGCGGTGTGGGGCGTGTATGCTCATGGCGATGGGGCTGGGGGGAAACGCGGCGGGAGAGGCTAGCTACAGCGACGAGCGATGATGCAGACCGAGCGCACGATGCAGACGAATCATGGAACGATGCTGCCGGGAAATGGCGGAACGGCGGCGAAGCGTTCGGCGGCACAGGCGAGCGTGCTGGCGGCGGTGGGAATTACGCTGCTGAAGCTGCTGACGGGGATTCTGGCTGGTTCGCTGGGGATGCTGAGCGAGGCGGCGCACTCGTTTATTGACTTGATTGCGTCGGCGATAACGCTGCTGACGGTACGGGCCGCGGATATGCCTGCGGATGAAGAGCACAACTATGGGCATGGCAAGCTGGAGAGCTTGTCGGCTGCGTTTGAGATTGTGCTAATGGTGGGGTCGTGCGTGTGGATTGCGCGCGAGGCGATTCAGCGAATGGTGCATCACGAGCATCTGGAACTGCGGTGGTCGGTGTGGCCGTTCGCGGTGCTGGTATTGTCGATGGCGGTGGATTTTACGCGGTCGAGGTCGCTGCACCGGGTGGCGCGCGAACACAGGAGCGATGCGCTGGAAGCGGATGCGGTGCACTTCGGGACCGACATCTGGTCGTCGGCTGCGGTGTTTTTGGGATTGCTGGCGGCGTTTGCGGGAGAGAAGCTGCATGTGCCGGCGCTGGAGTATGCGGATCCGATTGCGGCGCTGATTGTGGCTGCGATTATATTGCGGGTGACGTGGCGGCTGGCTCGGCAGACGGCCGATTCCCTGCTGGATGCGACGCCGCCGGAGGTGCGGGAACAGATTCGGCGGAATTTGATTCGGGACCTGGAGGCAGAGGAGGGTGTGCTTTCGGTGAACCGGGTGCGGGTGCGGCGGTCGGGGTCGAATTATTTTGTCGATCTGACGCTGAGCCTGCCGCGGCGGATTACGTTTTCGCGCTCGGAGCAGATTACGGCTGCGGCTACCGAGGCGGTGCAGCGTTTGTTGCCGGGAGCAGATGTGGTGATCCACACGGTGCCGACGGCCTCGCTGGGAGAGAGCGTGTTCGACAAGGTGCGGGCGGTAGCGGCGCGGTCGAATCTTTCCATTCACGACGTGAGTGTGCGGCAGTATGACGGGGCGCTGCATGTGGAGCAGCACCTGGAGGTTCCGGAGACGATGACGCTGCGCGAGGCGCATGAGGTGGTGACCGCGCTGGAGACGGAGATGAAGCGCGAGGTGCCGGGGATTTCGACGCTGCTGACACATATTGAGAGCGAGCCAGCGACGATTGCGGAGGCAGCGCAGATTGATCCCAGCAAGAACCTTGAGAATCAGCTGAGGGCTACCGCGAGTCATTATCCGGAGATCCTGGATATTCACGAGATCTCGCTGACACGCGGGCATGGGGGCGCGGCGAACAGCGTGCAGGTAAACCTGCATTGCACGCTGCCGGATGATCTTCCGATGGAGGCCGTGCACGAAGTGATTACGAACTTCGAGAGTGAGTTTCGGCTGGACCATCCGCAGGTGTCGCGGGTGTTTATTCATCCGGAGCCGGCTACGGATAATCGGCGGTGAGGAAGTTCTCGGTTGTCAGTTCTCAGTTGTCAGTAAAGGCGTTGTCGCTAGAGGCGGCATCCTAACTGGGAACTGACAACTACGAACTGAGAACTTGTATGCTGGGGCTGCGATGAAGCGTTGGATTGGCTGGGTGATGATGGGGTTGGCGATGCTGGCGGTGATGCTGGTGTCGGCGGCGCTGACGCTGCGGTTTGCGCTGCATGGGCACGAGGTGACGATTCCGGACTTTGCGGGGATGACGGTGGGGGAAGCTAGCCAGGCCGCGCTACGGACGGGCGTGGACCTGAATATCGAGAACAAGTTTTATTCGACCACGGTACCGGTAGGGAGGGTGCTGTCGCAGGCGCCGGCGGCAGGGTCGCGGGTGCGGCATGGATGGCAGGTGAGGGTGACGGAGAGCCTGGGGCCGCAGCAGGTGACGATTCCGGACGTGGTCGGAGACCCGGTGCAGGAAGCGTCGATGGAGATACGCAAGATGCAGCTGGACCTGGGTACGCTGGCACATATTGGCGCGCCGGGCGATCCGGAGATGACGCTGGCGCAGACTCCGCCACCGAATGCGGGGGTGGACCAGCCGCGGGTGAATTTGCTGCTGAGTTCTTCGGTGAATGCGTCGAGCGCGTTTGTGATGCCGTCGTTTGTGGGGATGAGTTTTGGGGCGGCAAACCGGGCGGCGATCGGATTAGGGCTGAAGGTGGCGGTGTTGGGGAATGTGCCGGCGCCCGCGGCACCTGCGCCGGCGGCTCCTGCTGTGCCTGGGCAGCCGGTTGTTCCTGCTGCGCCTGTCGCGCCGTCGGTGCCGAGCGGGGTGGTGACGGAACAGTCGCCGGAGTCGGGGTTCAGGGCTAGTAAGGGAGATGTGATTCGGCTGACGATCGCGGCGAGTGGGGCTGCGGCGGCGCCTGTGGCTCCGGTTCCGGGGGCCCCGGCTTCGGCTCCGGCGGCGCACTAGAGAGGTTCAGGGGCGGTGGAGGAGGGCGGCGAAGAAGCCGTCGCCGGCGAAGTTTGCGCCGGGGAGGGTGCGGAGGTGGCCGTGGCGGAGGAGATTGGCGGGAGCTTCGGTGAGGAGGCCGGTCGAGGCCAGGTGGTTCAGGGTGGGTTCCAGAGAGGGATTGGTGATGGCGGGGGTGGTGGCGAGAACGGCGGCGATGACTTGCTCGTTCTCTTCGGGCTCGAGGGAGCAGGTGGAGTAGAGGAGATGGCCGCCGGGGGCGAGGCGGGCCAGGGCGGCGGTGAGGATTTCGCGCTGACGGGTGGCCTGGCGCGGGAGGTCGGCGGGCTGGAGACGGTGGCGGATCTCGGGATTGCGGCTGAGGGTGCCGGTGCCGCTGCAGGGGACGTCGCAGAGGATGAGGTCGAAGAGGCCTTCGGTTTCGGGGAGGGCGGTGGCGTCGGCGTGGAGGGTTTTCGTGTTGGGGGATGTGGTTTCGAGGCGGGTGGTGAGGGATTGGAGGCGGCGGGGGTTGGCGTCGGTGGCGAGGAGTTGGGCGGTGGGGTGGCGGGCGGCTAGGATGAGGGTCTTGCCGCCGGGGGCGGCGCAGGTGTCCCAGATGCGAGTGGGATGGGGGTGGGCGGCTGCGGCTAGCTCAGCTACGAGGCGGGAACCGTCGTCGAGGTGCGGGAGGGCGGGATCGGCGACGAAGAGGGTGGCGGTGTCGGGCTCCTGCTGGTCGTGGGTGAGGATGGCGAGAGCGGCGGCGCGGCCGTAGTTCTGTACCCATCGGTTGGCTAGCCAGAGGGGGTGGGCAAGGCGCTCGGCGAAGGCGGGGGTGGTTTCGAAGAGTTTGGGCTTGGCGGCGGCTTGGCGGGTGATGTTGCGAAGGATGGCGTTGACCATGCCGGCGGCGTGGGGATGTCCGGCGGCTCGGACTAGCTCGACCGATTCGGAGAGGGCGGCGTGGGCTGGGATGCGGTCGAGGTGGAGGAGCTGAAAGGCTCCCATGCGGAGGGCGGTGGCGACGGGTGTGGGGAGGGCCTGGTCGGGGCGCTGGAGGAGAGGTTGGATGCGGGCGTCGAGGGCAAGCTGCCAGCGGAGGACGCCGAGGACGAGGGTGTGGGCGAGGTTGCGATCGGCCTGAGAGAGGGCAGACATGCCGGGGCCGTGGAGGAGATCGTCGGAGTGAGCGGAGGTGTCGGCCACCCGGAGGAGGATGGCGAAGGCGGCGGAGCGGGCTGGCGTGATGGGGCCGTGGGGGGGTGCCTGGGGCTGTGCAAAACTTTGCGGGTTGCGAGACTTTTGCGCAGAGTTTTGCACAGGCGGTTTGGGGTGGCGGGATTTCGATGAGGGAGGTTTGGGCATGTGGGCGTAGCGGAACGAAGATGTCTGACTTATAGTGATTGCTTATCTATTAGCGCTATGCTTTTTACTTACAAGGTAGATATTTCTATGCAATCTCTTCGAGTGTGTGGAGCTGAAAGTCTTTGGCGAATTGCAGGCCGGGGAGGCGAGGTTTTCCTTCCAGCTGGGCTTCGTCGAGGGCGAGGGCGGTGTTCTGGGCGGCTCCCACAAGGAGCTGGCCTGTGGAAAAGTCTAGGTGGTTTGGTTGAAGAGTGACTGAGCTGGCTGAAGGATGCATGCGGTGAATGAGGAAGCGCTTGCCGCGAAAGATGGCGTGGGCTCCGGGCCAGGGGGTGAAGCCTCGCCAGCGGTTGTAGGTTTGCTGGGCGGTGCGGTGGATAAGGTCGAGGCGGCCGTCTTCGCGGGTGAGGATTGGGGCTACTGTCGCAGCGGCGTTGTCCTGGGGCTGCGGATGAATGGTTCCCCGCTCCAGGCCGGAAAGTGTTTGGAGTAAGAGGGTTGCACCGATCTGCGAAAGTTGTGGATAAAGCTCTGGAGAGGTGGTGTCGGGGCCTATGGGAAGGCTGTGGGAAAGCAGTGTATTGCCTGTGTCAAGACCGGCGTCGAGGAGCATGGTGGTGACTCCGGTTTCAGTTTCGCCGTTGGCGACTGCCCACTGGATGGGGGCGGCTCCGCGGTATTTGGGGAGGAGTGAGCCGTGGACGTTGATATTGCCGAAGCGCGGGAGGTCGAGCATCCACTGGGGGATGATGCGACCATAAGCTACTACGATGATGGCGTCTGGGGCGATTTGTTCAAGTAGTGAGCGAAGTTCGGGATTGTTCTTTAGGCGCTCGGGTTGGAGCACCGGGAGGTTGAGGCTGAGGGCGAGTTGTTTGACGGGCGGGACTTGGAGCTCTTGTTTGCGGCCGGCGGGGCGGTCGGGCTGGGTGAGGACGAGAGAGATCTCGTGGCCGGCGTCGACCAGGGCCTGGAGGCTGGGAACGGCGAATTCGGGGGTTCCGCAGAAGACGAGTTTCATGGGTGCGGACCTCGTTTAGAAGCAGATTCCCGGAGGGAATGGCAGGAAGAAAGGCAATGGCAAAAGCAACTGCAACGGCAAGAACAACTACAGGGGTCCTTCACTTCGTTCAGGATGACCGGTTTGGTGGGTTGGTTGAGGTGAGGCGAGGCGGCCTACCAGTCGCCGTTCTTGATGAGTTTCTTGATGCGGCGGAGGACGAGGTCTCGCTTGAGGCGGCTGAGGCGGTCGATGAAGAGGACGCCGTGGAGGTGATCGATTTCGTGGAGCATGGCGCGGGCCAGCAACTCTGTACCTTCTACTTCAAAGAATTCCCCTTTGACATTCTGGGCGCGGACTTTAACCCAGGCGTCGCGCTGAACTTTTTCGCGGATGTCGGGGAGGGAGAGGCAGCCTTCTTCTTCGGTCTGCTTGCCGCGGCGGTCGATGACTTCGGGGTTGATGAGGACGAGGCGGTCTTCGGGGCGCTCGTTGAAGCTGATGTCGATGACGGTGATTTGCTTGGAGACGGCGATCTGTGGGGCGGCGAGGCCGATGCCTTCGGCTGCGTACATGCTGTCGAACATCTCGTCGACGAACTGGGCGAGCTCGGGGGTGAACTCGGTGACGGGTTCGCCCTTCTTCTGGAGGATGGGGTCGGGGTACTTGACGACCTCGTGGAGCTTGGGCGCGGTCTTGCGGACCTCGTCGCGGGTGGCGATGCGGGCCAATTTTTTGGCTTCTTTGTCTTCGAGTTTGGTGTCGGTGGGCATGTTCTGTATCGGTCGGTATCGGTCGGTTGCGGCTAGAAGGATTTTATCTGTTGGCAGTAGCCAGTGTAGTTGCGATGGAGTTCGGTGAGGCTGTCGCCTCCGAATTTTTCGAGGAGGGAGCGAGCGACGGTGAGGGCGACCATGGCCTCGGCTGCTACTCCGGCTGCGGGGACTACGCAGACGTCGGAGCGCTCGTAGGATGCTTTGGTGACCTCGCGGGTTTCGAAGGAGACGGAGGCGAGGGGGCGGCGGAGGGTGGAGATGGGCTTGAGGTAGCCGCGGATGACGAGGTCTTCGCCGTTGGAGATGCCGCCTTCGAGGCCTCCGGCGTTGTTGTGCTCGCGGGTGAATTTGGTGAAGGGGCCGCCGCCTTCGGGGAGGTCGCCTACGTCGCCGGAGGTGTAGGTGATGGCGTCGTGGACCTGGGAGCCGGGGCTGGAGGCGGCGGTGACGCCGCGGCCGAGCTCGACGGCTTTGACGGCCTGGAGGCTCATGACGGCCTGGGCGAGGAGGCCGTCGAGACGCTCGTCCCAGTTGACGTGGGTGCCGATGCCGGGGGGAAGGCCGTGGACGACAACCTCGAAGATGCCGCCGATGGTGTCGCCGGTGCGGAGGGCGACGTCGACTTCGGCCTTCATGCGGGCTTCGGATTCGGGGTCGACGCAGGCGAGGAGGACGTCTTCCCTGCTGGCGAGGGCGGCGATTTCTTGGAAAGTGGCCTCGCGGGAGAGTTCGGCGGCGCCTACGCGGGTGACGTGGCTGGCGACCTCGATGTGGAGGGCGCGGAGGAGCATTTTGGCGAGGGCTCCGCAGGCTACGCGGGCGGCAGATTCGCGGGCGGAGGCTCGCTCGAGGATGTAGCGGGCGTCGGGGAAGTTGTACTTGAGGGCGCCGGCGAGGTCGGCGTGGCCGGGACGCGGGGAGGCTACGGCCTTGTGCTTTTCGGGGTCGCCTTCGGCTACGGGGAGGATCTCTTCCCAGTTCTTCCAGTCGTTGTTGGCGAGGGTCATGGCGATGGGGGAGCCGATGGTTTTGCCGTGGCGGACGCCGGAGAGGATGTGGGCTGTGTCGCGCTCGATGCGCATGCGGCCGCCGCGGCCGTAGCCTTGCTGGCGGCGCCAGAGCTCGTGGTCGAGGAAGGATTGGTCTACGGGGATGCCCGCGGGTAGACCGCTGATGAGGGCTACGAGGGATTCGCCGTGACTTTCGCCGGCTGTGGAGAAACGAAGCATGAATTTTTATTCTACGTCCTGCGAGGACGGCGGGCGTTGTGTCGGGTTTCGCACGGTGGTACCCCCTGCCCTGGGGCGGTTTTGGGCTCAATGAAGCACGGAAAGGCTGCCGATTCATCGCGTCCGAGAGGCCGAGCTGTCGTTCGCGATGACAAGCCGTCGCCCGATGGCGGAGAAGCTAGGACTCGGCGGCTCGTTTTCTTCGCTGATAGGCAGACACTTTTAACTTGTTGCCGCAGATGTTCATGCTGCACCACCGGCGGGATCCCTTCTTGCTGGTGTCGAAGAAGTGAACGACACATGTTTCGCATTTGCGAATGCGTGACGACTCTGTCTCGGCAATCAGCTCGGCCGTCGCATCTGCGATCGGAGCCCAGAGGTCAACCGGCTTTCGAAGCTCAAGACGAGATTCTTGAACTAACTTGCCGTCTCGTCTGACAAGCGACGTGATCTGCGGATGCAGAAGCAGCAATCCATTCACTTCAGAGAGAAACGCCGGGCTGACGGGAAGTCCGCTCTCGATTCTGAGCACAGCTTCTCTCAGTCTTTCCCGGAACGCGATGAGTGCTTTAAGGAAAGCCGCAAATTTAGGAGAGTTGCGCCAGAGGCGCAGCGTCGCTATGTCTTTCGTGGAGCTTACCGTCCCCGAAGCAATCAACCAGCGTTCGAGTGCGGGTGCGTCGGGAAGCAGCTCCGTGGGGCCGGCCTCCAGCACTGGCCTGGTATTCAAGAAATCCAGGATTGGCCGGTTGCCGACGAAGAGAAATCCATCCACCCATTCGCTCACAGCCTTCGTACCTGCGCTCATCGACCCTCTCCCTCGAAAAATCTAAGAAAATTATAACACCGTTATTGAAACTTTTACTGGTGTCATGTAATCTCACTTTCTGTAAGCAGTTCAGCACCCGATTTGAAAGGACATCCTCATGATCAGATATCAACACGCCACCGTTAACGGGCTGAAGCTCTTCTACCGGGAAGCAGGTTGGAAGAATGCTCCGACCATCGTCCTTTTGCACGGTTTCCCGAGCTCGTCCCACATGTTTCGCGATCTGATTCCCCAGCTTGCCGACAAGTTTCACATCATCGCGCCTGACTACCCGGGATTCGGCTATAGCGATGCGCCCGATCCGGCCGGTTTTGAATACACCTTCGACAACCTGGCCGCGCAGATAGAAGAGCTCCTGTTCGGCGTGCTGGGCCTCAAGAAGTTCAGCATCTACGTGCAGGACTATGGCGCGCCTGTTGGCTATCGCATCGCATACAAGCACCAGGACGCGATCGAAGGCATCATCGCGCAGAACGGCAACGCTTACATCGAAGGGATCGGCGCTGGCTTCGACGCGATGAAGCCATTCTGGGCCAATCGCAATGAAGAGACCGAGAAGCCGGTTCGGGAGCTACTGAAGAAAGAGACCACCATCTTCCAGTACACGCACGGCGTGCAGGACGTTTCGCGCATCAGCCCGGACTCCTACACCTTCGATCAGTTCTTGCTGGACCGTCCCGGCAACGACGCCATCCAGATCAACCTGCTGCATAACTATCAATCCAACCTGACGAAGTACGACGGCTGGCATGAGTTCTTCCGGAACAAGCAACCAAAGACGCTGATCGTGTGGGGCAAGAGTGATCCCTTCTTCACAGTTCCGGGTGCCCAGGCATACCTGCGCGACCTCCCAAAAGCAGAGCTGCATCTGCTGGATACGGGCCACTTTGCTCTTGAAGACTCGAGCGAATTTATCGCCAAGCAGATCATCCGGTTCTTTGCCTGAAGCATTGCATGCCCCATCGTCCAGCAGCTGCTGGACTGGAAAGGAAAGTCACCATGAACTTCCCACAGGACACGACCGTAGTGGTCGCACACGGCGCATGGGCCGACGGATCGAGTTGGCAGGCAGTGGTCGGCCCTCTCGAGGCCCAGGGTCTGAAGGTCGTTGCCGCGCCGCTTCCCCTCACGTCTCTGAGCGACGACGCTGCCGCCCTGAAACGAACCATCGCGCGAACCAGGGGTCCTGTGATCCTCGCGGCCCACGCCTACGCGGGCGCCGTGATCGCTACGGCTAACGACGAGCGCGTGGCGGTTCTGGTCTACATCGCGGCCCTGGCGCCCGACGAAGGCGAAACCGTCGCGCAGGTCTTCTACAAAGACGAAGCTCATCCTAAGGCCCCGCAACTCGCTGCAGATGCCGATGGGTTGATCTGGATGCCCGACGAGGGTTTTGCCAACGCGTTCGCCCAGAATGCCACGCCTGAACAACTCGCGGTCTGCAAAGCGGTGCAGCGTCCCATCTCGGTCAAGAGCATCCAGGAGACATCTCCGGCGCCCGCCTGGAGATCGAAGCCCACGTGGTACCTCGTTGCCGAAGAGGACCGCATGATCAACCCGAAGACGCAGCGCTTTATGGCCGACCGGATGAAAGCGACCGTCCGATCGTTCACGGTGGATCACACGCCATTGCTGACCGCACCCGGCAGGGTTGTCGACATCCTTCTCGAAGCGGCGAAAGACACGCTCTCCTGATGCTTGAACCGCATTGGGGGAACATAATGAAGACTTCGGTTGTCGGTTCGCCGTTCGTTTGTGGAGAATCGTATTTCCGCAGGTACGGTTCAGTTGTTAGGAACGGGGCAAAGAGCTCTTCGAGATGGTGCGAGCGGGCACTGGTCATCCGTCGTGTGAACGGGTCTCTGTGCTCCGAGGGCTGGTAGTTTCGTGACGGTTGGAGAGCGCCGGTTTCGGGCGAGGGAGTTAGGCTGCGCGTTGGGCAGGAGAGTACAATTTGCGGATGCCACTGAGCGCGAATATTGAAAACTTTCCGCATGGGATTGCCGTGGTCAAACTCTCCGGAGGCTTGACGCTGGGTACATCCCTGAAGATCGCCGACTCACAGATTCAGTCTGCAATCGAAGACGGCGTTTCCAAGATGGTGATTGACCTTACCGACGTGGAGTATGTGGACAGCGCGGGGCTGGGGATGCTGATGTTCGCTTACGGGATGCTGAATGATAAGAAGGGTGCGCTGCGACTGTGTGGGGTCACGGAGCGAGTCATGTCTCTACTGAAGATGACGAAGACGGATACGTTTCTGCCTATCGACAAAAGCCTTGATGACAGCGTTGCGGCATTGCAGGGGTGAGGGGTTTCGCTGAGCGGGGTGAGGGGTGCGGCTGAGCTCGCGGGTTAGCGAGCCTCGGCTGCGGAGTGGTGCGGCCCAGGGATCGACGAATTCATAAGCAAATTTTGTGTCTCGAGAATCAACCTGACACAGCATAGAATTTACTATGTAAAACGCTTTAAGTCTTGCTTGACAATTGTTGATTCATTCAAATAGTTTCGACGCCACTTGGCGAATCGTCTTTCCACAACCCTGAAATCAAGGCAGCATGATGACACGTTCCCCCTTCTCTCTCGTGAAACGCTGGCGGTCTTTTGAAAAAATTACGGTTGCCGGCGTGTGTGCTGCTGCTTTGTCCGCGGTTTCGTGGTCCCAGGTTCCGACGCATTCGCCGACACCTGAGACGGAGAAACGGGTAGCCGCGTTGGTGGGACAGATGACGCTGGAAGAAAAAGTTTCGCAGATGCAGAACGACGCGAGTGCGATTCCGCGTTTGCGCGTGCCCGCTTATAACTGGTGGAGCGAGGGATTGCACGGCATCGCGCGTTCGGGGTATGCGACGGTGTTCCCGCAGGCGATTGGGCTTGCTGCAACGTGGGATGTGCCGTTGATGCACCAGGTGGCCGACACAATCAGCACGGAGGCGCGAGCCAAGAATGCTGAGGCGCTGCGCGAGGGGAATCACAGCATTTACTACGGTCTCGATATCTGGTCGCCGAATATTAATATCTTCCGCGACCCGCGTTGGGGGCGTGGCCAGGAGACGTATGGAGAGGATCCGTTTCTGACCAGCCGGCTCGGCGTCGCGTTTGTCGAAGGCCTGCAGGGCGACGATCCCACGTATTACAAGACCATTGCAACGCCGAAACACTTTGCGGTGCATTCGGGACCGGAGACCACGCGACACACGGCAAATATTGATCCGTCGGCACATGATCTTGAAGACACCTACCTACCCGCATTTCGGGCGACTGTGACGCAGGCCAAGGCTGGCAGTGTGATGTGCGCGTACAACGCTGTGGACGGCGAGCCGGCGTGTGCAAACACCATGCTGCTGCAGGATCGTCTGCGAAAGGACTGGGGATTCAATGGCTACGTGACGTCGGACTGCGCGGCTATCACCGATATTGCGGTGGGGCATCATTATTCGCCCAATCTGGAACATGCGGCGGTGGCGGCTGTTCGTGCAGGGACCGATACGAGTTGCGGCAAGGAATATGCTGTGCTGGTGAAGGCTGTGCAGGATGGGCTGATCTCGGAAAAAGAGATCGATCGTTCGGTGGAACGGCTGTTCACAGCACGGTTTGAACTTGGACTGTTCGATGATCCGGCAAAGGTGGAGTATGCGCGGATTCCCTTCTCTGAGGACGATTCGCCGGCGCATCGCGAGCTGGCTTTGAAGACCGCACAAAAATCCATTGTGCTGTTGAAGAATGATGGCGTGCTGCCGCTCAAGAAGCCGGTGAAGATAGCGGTGGTCGGTCCGAACGCGGCCAGCCTGGCGGCGATCGAGGGCAACTACAACGCGGTGCCTTCGCAGCCGGTTCTGCCACTTGCCGGGATGGAAGATGCGTTTGGCAGTGGGCAGATACTGTATGCGCAAGGCTCTCCGTATGCGAGCGAGTTGCCGGTTCCCGTTCCAAGGACGTTGCTGCACCCGGCAGAAGGCGACTCACGCTTCGGTTTGAAGGGCGAGTATTTCGACAATGTGGACTTCCAGGGCGCGCCTTCGATGACGAGGGTCGATCAACAGATTGCGTTCGATTGGGATGCGGCGAGTCCAGAGAAGAGCATCAGCGCTTCGCATTTCGGCGTGCGGTGGACTGGGACGATCCAGGTACCCGTTGCCGGAGACTATGTTTTCAACTTCACGCTGGCCCATTGCTATCCGTGCGGCGATGCAGAGAATTTGAAGGTGTACTTCGATGGCAAGGCGCTGTCGGACCAACCTGTTCCGGCTACTGAATTTCGGTCAAGCGGACTGCAGCCGTTTACTCTGCATTTTGCGGACGCGAAGCCTCACACGTTTCGAATCGAGTACACGCACAAAGCAAAGCTGTTTGGTGCGGGCATTACACTTAGCTGGATGCCGCCGATTGATGCGGAGCGCGAGGCCGCTGTCGATGCAGCGAAACAGGCTGATGTTGTAGTGGCTTTCGTTGGCCTGTCCCCTGAGTTGGAGGGGGAGGAGATGCCTGTTCATGTGAAGGGCTTCGACGGGGGAGACCGCACCAGCATTGAATTGCCTGCAGTGCAGGAAAAGATGCTGGAGGCAGTTGCGGCCACGGATAAGCCGCTTGTGGTTGTGTTGATGAACGGCAGCGCGCTTGCGGTTGACTGGGCGAAGCAGCATGCGAATGCGATTGTGGAAGCATGGTATCCGGGCGAGGAAGGCGGAACTGCGATCGCCGATGTATTGACGGGAGCGACCAATCCGGCGGGACGCCTGCCGATCACTTTCTACGCGAGCACGAAGGATCTTCCGCCCTTTGATGATTACTCGATGGCTGGCCGTACCTATCGCTACTATGCAGGAACACCGCTTTGGGGCTTTGGGTATGGGCTAAGCTACTCTACGTTCCAGTGGAAGAATCTCAAGCTGTCCACTGATTCGCTCAAGGCAGGCGAGTCGATGCTGGTAGATGCGGATGTCGAGAACACGAGTGATCGGGCGGGTGATGCAGTGGGTGAGTTGTATCTCACGCCTCCTGCGGAGCCGACGTCGCCGCGCCTGGCGCTGGTTGGATTCGACCGGATAACGCTGGCGCCGCACGCGAAGCAGCACGTTCATTTCGTGGTGGACGCGCGGACTCTTAGCACCGTGGACGCTAAGGGCGTGCGGGCTGTGCGGGCCGGAGAATACACGCTTCACCTGGGCGGAGCTCAGCCAACTGATGCGGGTGATGGCTCGGTGTCTGCGGCATTCAAGATTCGTGGAAGCGAGGAGTTGCCACGGTGAGGTCGCGTGTCGGGCGGCTGGCGCAGCTCACGTTGCTCTGCGGGTGCGTGATACTTCCGACGATCACGGCGCAGGAAGTTGGGGCGTCTTCGGCGCTTGGACCGGGCGATCCCGCATGGCTTGCTTATAAGCCTGTGGTGACGGGGACGGTCTTTCCTGGTGGGGTTCCGGACACGGTGGTTGAGCTTGGGAACAGCGTGCTTGAAGATTCGGCTGCCAAGGAACTTGCAGCAGGATGGCGGGGGATGTTGCAGCATGAGCCGCGGGTTGTGCACTCGGCGAGCGGCGGCAGCCGCGCTGAAGTTGTGATGGGAACGCAGGCTGAGATCGCTGCGTGGCGACCGCAGGCTGCGGCGACGCGGACGCTTGAACACGACGGCTACAGGCTCTATGTGGACAAAGATGCGCTGGTGATCGAGGGCGGCGACGAGCGCGGGGTTCTGTACGGAACGTTTGCGCTGCTTCGCGAGATCGGGCAGCAGCATTCGCTGGCGAAGCTGGATGAAACATCCGCGCCGTGGGCGGTGATCCGCTGGACGAATGAGTGGGACAATCCGAATGGCACGATTGAACGCGGCTATGCGGGGCCTTCCATCTTCTTTGAGAACGGCAAGGTGCGCGCGGATGTTTCGCGGGCTGCAGCGTATGCGCGCCTGCTTAGTTCCGTGGGCATCAATGGCTGCACGATCAATAACGTCAATGCCGCTATCGATCTCCTGCGAGTTGATAACCTGCGTGAGATCGCTCGGATAGCCGATGCGTTTCGACCTTACGGTGTTCGGCTGTCATTATCCGTCGACATGAGTAGTCCGCAAGTGATTGGCGGGATGGATACGTTTGATCCGCTCGATCCGAAGGTTGCGGCGTGGTGGAAGACGAAGATGGATGAGATCTACGCTGTGATTCCAGACTTCGGGGGCGTTGTAATCAAGGCGGATTCCGAAGGAAGGGTTGGGCCGTCGAAATATGGGCGGACACAGTCTGATGCTGCGAACGTGGTGGCACGTGCGTTAAAGCCGCATGGCGGGGTGGTTTTGTATCGCGCGTTTGTTTATAACAACCATCTGGATTGGCGAGATTTGAAGGCTGATCGCGCGCGTGCCGGCTACGATACCTTTCACCCGCTGGACGGCAAGTTCGACGACAACGTGATTGTGCAGATCAAGTATGGGCCGATTGACTTCCAGGTACGCGAACCTGTGAGTCCGCTGTTCGCAGGACTTCCAAATACGAATGAGGCCATCGAGTTGCAGGTGACGCAGGAGTATACGGGGCAACAGCGTCACCTGGTTTACCTGGTGCCCATGTGGAAGCAGATTTTGGATACGGACATGCGCGCGTCTGCGAGCGCAGCTCCGCTGCCTGTGAAACTTATTGTGAGCGGACAAACGACGGCGACGGAGCACCACACGCAGGGTGGGTTCATTGGCGTTTCGAACGTTGGCACGGATGGATGGTTGGGTAATCCGCTGGCTCTTGCGAATTTGTATGGTTTTGGGCGGCTGGCCTGGGATCCTGGATTGAGTGCGGCGACGATCGTCGACGAGTGGACGCGGCTTACGTTTGGAAATGACGAGCAGGTGCGGACGACGATCAACAAACTGCAACTCGACTCGTGGCATATCTATGAAAGTTATACGGGGCCGCTCGGCATTGGGACGTTGACGGATATTGTGGGCGCGCATTTTGGGCCGGGCATTGCATCGGCTGAGCGCAATGGATGGGGACAGTGGATACGCGCGGACGAACATGGGGTGGGCATGGATCGCACCGTGGCGACCGGCACGGGCTATATCGGCCAATACCCTGCTCCGCTGGCTGCCACGTACGAATCACTTGCAACGTGTCCTGACAACCTTTTGCTGTTCATGCACCACGTTCCGTATACGTATCGGCTGCACTCCGGACTGACGGTCATGCAGACGATTGATAACACGCACTACTGGGGCGCGCGGGAGGCGGGGGATCAGGTTGCGGCGTGGGAGGCGCTGCGTGGAAAGGTTCCCGATGTCACGTATGCAGAGGTGCTCAAACGCTTCAAGTATCAGGCGGGGGCGGCGATTGTGTGGCGGGACGCAGTGACCCGTTGGTTTACGAAAGAGTCTGGTATTCCGGATGCGCTGGGAAGGGTGGGTCACTATCCGGATCGCATCGAAGCGGAGTCGATGAAACTTACTGGTTATACCGTCGTGGATGTTACGCCGTGGGAGACAGCTTCGGGTGGGAAGGCTGTGATCTGTGACTTGCCGCGATGTTCCGTACAAACAACATGGACGGGGCCGGATGGTTGGTACGATGTTAGCGTGCAGTATTTTGATTTGTTGCACGGGCAATCGCGTTTTTCTCTTTTGGTCGCGGGGCATGAGGTTGATCACTGGACGGCCGATGACACGTTGCCGGGTGAGACGCTGAACGGCAGCACGTCGACGCGACGAACACTGGATCGCGTCGCTATTCATCACGGAGACTCGATTGAAGTGACCGGGTGGCCGGACGGCCTGGAGAAGGCGCCGTTGGATTATCTGAGCATCGTGCCCTCGGGTGCTCGTGCGGGCGTTGCAAGGACCACGGTTCCCTGAGGAGTTTGCGTTGAGTTCAAAGATCATAGATGCGAAGGTGATTGTTACGTGTCCGGGGCGAAACTTCGTGACGCTCAAGATCACAACGACGGATGGGATCTACGGCATCGGTGATGGGACGCTTAACGGTCGCGAGTTAGCGGTGGCTGCGTATTTGCAGGAGCACGTAATTCCCTGCCTGATTGGGCGCGATGCGGATCGCATCGAGGATACGTGGCAGTATTTGTACCGCGGAGCTTATTGGCGTCGTGGGCCTGTGACGATGTGCGCCATCGCCGCTGTGGATGTGGCGCTTTGGGATATTAAAGCTAAACGTGCGGGCATGCCGCTGTATCAGTTGCTTGGGGGGCGATGCCGGGAAAGCGTTTTGGTTTACGCGCATGCGAATGGGCATGAGGTGAGCGATCTGCTCGAGTCGGTGGCGAGGCAACAGGAGCTGGGATACCGGGCGGTTCGTGTGCAGGCGGCGGTGCCGGGGGTCGCGGATGCTTATGGTGTTCCCCATGGCGACAAACCCTATGAGCCTGCCGATGGCGACCTTCCGCGCGAGGAGACCTGGGATACCGCGAAGTATCTGCGCTTCATGCCGAAGCTGATGGACGCAGTTCGCTCGAAGTTCGGCTTCGACCTGGCGCTGCTGCATGATGGCCACCATCGCATGACGCCGATCGAGGCTGCGGCGCTGGGCAAGAGCCTTGAGGAGTTTCAGCCCTTCTGGCTGGAAGATCTGACGCCGGCCGAGAACCAAGATGCGTTTCGTCTAATTCGGCAACATACTACGGCTCCACTTGCGGTCGGAGAGGTGTTCAATTCTATTTTTGACTGTAGGCAGCTGATCAACGAGCAGCTGATTGATTACATTCGCGCAACCGTGGTGCACGCGGGTGGCATCACGCACTTGAGGCGTATCGCAAGCTTTGCAGACCTTTATGGAGTGAAGACGGGTTGTCACGGAGCGACCGATCTGTCGCCGATTTGCATGGGCGCCGCGTTGCATTTTGATGTGAGTATTCCGAATTTCGGCATCCAGGAACACATGCCTCACTCGGCGACCACGGATGAGGTGTTTCCGCATGCGTACAGCTTTGCAGATGGCGTGATGGAACCGGGAGAGACGCCTGGGCATGGGGTCGATATTGACGAGGAGCTTGCGGCGCGGTTTCCGTACAAGCGTGCATATCTGCCTGTCTGCCGATTGGCCGATGGGACGATGCATTCCTGGTGAGGCTCGCGCCAGGCGGCATGGTGATTCGACGTACAATGGGAAGGGTCTCCCGACGCGGAGGGATGTGTGAGTGGTTGAAACAGGCGGTCTTGAAAACCGCTTAGCCCTAACGGGCTACGGGGGTTCGAATCCCTCTCCCTCCGCCACTTAGTCTCGGCCGATGCTGCAGCCAACAGGCTCGGTCACAATTCAGGGGATTTGGCGGTCTTGGGTGGGATGTCGGATTCTAATGGGCCACTGAGAAACTCTCCGTCACCGCTCTCCTCCAAAGAGGCTATCTGAGATGGAGAGTAAGGCATTGGCATGTTACCCCGAGACTTCTCGAATGGACGCGAATGAAGGCGAAGCTATCGCCGGAGCGCATCGCAGATAAATTTGTGACCGGTGACCGCGTTCTTGCCTGGGATAGCGGCAAGCAGGTTCCGACTTTACTCAAGTAGAGGAGTTTGCCGAGAGGTGTGCAGTGCCTGTCTTGACTCTTTTCTTGACTGACCCTCCAGCGGATGGCGCTGTCCTCACCAACCTCCGAATGTTCAAGGACGCGGGGAGGAAGAAACTCAGCGCAAACCTCCGCGAGACTATCAACGACGCAATTGTGCGTCAGGACTGGTACCGCGAAGATTTCCCCAATGCGAAGCCGAGCGAATTGAAACGACGTCATAGTTCCAACCGTTCGAAAATCTCTGCGTTTCCAGAACCATTCTCTTAGGAAGAAAGTCGAATCGTCGGGACTCAGTCTGTTCGGTGGCCAAGTGTTTTACATGGGTGCCACCGAGAACGACAACGAGAACATTCATAGCAGGAACTACCCGGTTCTTAGCCCGCTCTTCCCAGTTGATCTCGCTATTCGCCCAGATCTGTATTTCGGGAAACAAGAAGAACCCGCGGTACAGTCGCCTTTCGCATCACATGCTCAACGGTACTTCCGAGCGCGAGTCCCCCGTCCGCAGTACGCCCTATGGCACCCATGACGACCATACTGTAAGGTCGCCGCTTCAATTCTGCAAGGATGGCAACGGCCGGGTCCATCCCCAACTGAACACGTGTGCTGACCCAGGCGCCAAGTCTGGCCACTCTGAACTCGGCCTCACGGACGACAGTATATCCGCGCTGGAGTACGTCACGCTGGCCTCCGCTTTTCCAGAACATAGCTTCTTCGCGAGTGTGCGCGATATTAAACAAGACGAGTTCCGCATTGCTCGCGCTTGCGACGTAGGCAGCGACATCCGCGGCCGCGAGGGAGTGTTCCAAACCATTGACGGGAACCAGAATCCGTTTAGGCGCTGGAAGGATTGTTCCAGCGTGTATCGTCAACAAGACGTCACATGCGGCGTCGCGCACTAGCGTATCGTGCATCGGGCCGAAGCTGAGGGTTGACACGTCGTCCTGAGCGGCGCTGCCGCCGATAAAGATCACCTGCTGGCTTTTCGCGGCTTCAAAGACCGCTTCTAAAGGATCCTTGGCAATCAGCTGTTGTTCCAATCCGACATGCTCATGTTTCACGGCGCGAGTGAGCCACCGCAGGACATGTTGCGCTTCTCTGGTTTCGGCTGTTTCAGCCCCCCTGTCGAGTTGCGTAGACAATTCTGTGATGTCAAAAATCTCTCGCTGTTGGCTCTTAGCCTTCGCGATCTGCTCGATCAGACTGACGATCAATTCGGGTCTGAGTTCTGGCACGCGCGGGATCAGGACTCTTTCCATATCCGCGAAGTACGCTCGCCTCCGAGCCTCCTCATGATTGAGCCGCTCGATCTCAAGTTGGTCAGGAATAGCTTTCGCCGAAAGTCTGGCGAGTATGGGCGGCGTAATCAGCACCGTCAGAATGGCGACCACCGCGTACATCGTATAAAGATCGGGGGACAATAAGCCCAACTCTGTCCCGACGATCGCCACGACGACGTCGGAACCTCCCTTCAGATTGAGACCGATGCCAATGGAGGCCGATTCCCAGAACGTCATGCGGCCAGCCTTGGCGCCCACAAAGCCAAACAAGACTTTGAGCGATCCGACTACGAGCAACAAGACAACAATTCCTTTGATCGACTGTGCGCCCCGAAGATCAAAGAGGTTTACTCGCATCCCGGCCAGTCCAAAAAAGATGGGCGCAAAAAACGATACGGTCAGCGCCTGGATCCGCTCCTTCAGAGCGAGGGTTGCACGCGGAGCGCGGCTCAGCAGCACCCCGAAGACGAACGCCCCGAGAAGGGGATGGAGGCCGGCCGAGGCAGTCGCGATCGCCGACAGACTAGCAAGAAGCAGAATGAGCGAGAGTTCTCCGTTCACGATCCCGGCCACATCCGTGACTCGCCGCATCGCCCAGAAGGTAAACTTGCGACCCAGGGTCAACATGAACGCAAAGAAGGCGATGGCCAAAGCAGCTGACCTGAGACCAGCGACCCAGGCATTCCCCCCACTATGAAGCGATGAGACCACAGAGATGAGGGGCCAAACGAGCACCTCACTCGCTATGCCTGCGGCGAGCATCACTTGCGCGTAGCCTCTTCGCAGCGTTCCTCGCTCAATCAGCAGCTTCGCTACAACGCTTACCGCCGTAACGGAATACACCAAGCCTAAGAACAGTCCGCTTTCCGGCGTTCGGTGCATCCATTTCAGAGTAACGATGTAGGTGACGACTAACGAAGAACCAATTGCACCAGCGGCTGAAAGGACTCCTGGAACAGCTTTCTCTCGAAGAATGACCAGATCCGCTTCAATCCCCGCGATCAGCAGTAATAAAATCGCTCCAATCCAGGAGAGAAGCGACATTCCTTGAGAGATAACGACTTGCCCGAAGATCGCGTGGAAGAAGCCTGGAAAGATGGCTCCCAGCGCGGAGGGTCCGATTAGAAACCCACCCAGCAATTCGCCGAGCACTTCAGGCTGATCAAAGCGGCGAGCGAGCTCCGCCATGGCGCGGGTCGCGAGGAGAAGAATCGCAAACGCCACCAGTGAGAGAAGAACGTCATTTTCTGTCAATCCATGCAATGCGATATGCCCTTCCCCGTTCACGTCTGAGGTCGCTTCATACTACATGGTGCAAATGGCCAAGCTAAATCCAGTGGCATTGCATCACTGCGGAGAACCATTTGGAGCGATTGCCCCACGGTCGATCACCAATCCGGTGGGTTCGCTCGTAACGGAAGTGAAACATGCCGCCGAACACCCGAGTTGCCGAGAACGCGACTTTGCGTGAGCTTCCGTGTTGAATCCGTGTGAAGCGCAAAGTCTCAGGGTTATTGTCGATATGATGAAGGCCAAGTTTACCCACCGCGAGCAGGACGACGGCACCTGGGCCTCTATTTGTATGCTCTGCTATCGGACGGCGGCAGAGTCCGAAGCGGAAGTAGAGCTCCGCAAGGCTGAATTGTTACATGATTGCGGTGCGTCGAAGAGATCTCAGGATTGCGTTCAGGTATCTGATTTCCTTCCTGCGGACACGCGGTAGCCAGCTCACTATCCAGAGCACGCGGGCACGGTCTCCGCCTACTTCTTCCCAACTTGACCAGCAGGATACCCCAGGCCGCCCCTAAACCGGTCGGCAACTGACTCCAGGCATGGGTGCTGCTCCTCGCGATCCCGCGCAACGATGGCAACTGCAGCTAAAGACACGAGTCCAGGTCTAAGCGACCAGCGATCCTGATCCACGATATAGGTTCTCAAATACACAACGGGAATATAGCCGCGTTTGAGAGTTCTGCGTAGCTACACGTGTGGTGCCATCGGAGGGCGTTAGCGAGGTTCCTCGCGAGAAACGGGTTTTAGGAAACTCCGAAGTTGGTCGATTTCATTTGACGGTGCATGTATCCATGTTCATGAGATATTGTTCCCTGTTACGAGCGGCCAATTCCCTGTTACGGTTCAGCACCAGAAAGATACGATATCCTCTAAGCCCTTCAACGATCGTCCATTAGACCCGAAAGCATATGCCGTCGGAGCCGAAGAAGCCCTCAAATCGCTGTTATTTTCCCTGTTAGCAGGGAAAATGCGCGGAGAGCGATTCGATGCGGGCTGCGTCCGCCGCCAAGAACTCTTCCAGTGGCAGCCTTGGGTGTCGAGGGAAAGACACACCGACGAGGATCTGCTTGTGGATGCAGCGGGCTGCGGTGCGATTCGCGCCTAGTTTGTGATTTGGGTTTCGAGGGCCAGGGAATTCTTGCGCAGTGTGAGGTTCCCGTCCGCGTTCTTCCACAGAGTGAGGAGCGGGTCGAGCGTCCGTTTGGCGCTCTGGCGATCGCCCATTGCGGCGTAGTCTGAAGCTAACGCATCATGTGCCATCAGCCAGCTCTGCTGTGGCTCCCATAACAACGCGTGACCTGGCGCCGCGAGAAACTTCTCATACAGCGCTATGGCTTTCGGTCTGTCGCCCGAAGCCTGATATGCGCGCGCGAGCGCCTCCATGCTGAACGGCGTACTTTTCTGTTGCTCCGCGAAGTTGAACAGTTGGATGGCCTTGGCGCTGTCACCGTGTTGGAGTGCGATCTCGCCCTGGAGCAAGGCGAAGTACGCTAGTTGCTCTGGACTCTTCTTATCTACGAGCGGTGAGATTGTAGCTTCGATCTTCTCGGCCTGGTCCACAAACCCATCGCGTGCACAGAGAGATCCAATCCACGCACCAAGTATTACTTTGACGCTGACGGATTTCAGGCTGTCGATTGCGGCGTTCAGCTGATCGCGCTCTTCCCGTGTATCGGCTTGACCCGACGCAATCATGGCCAGTTGCAGGTGCTCGCGTGCGAGGCTCACTGGAGCGTCAGCCCTCTCATCGAGCTGCAACGCCTGATCCAGCAGCGATCGGGCACTTGCGTATCTACCGCGATACATATCCAGGAGCGCCATTGACCGCAAGCCGTCTTCGCGTGTCTTTTCATTTTCGATCTGAGAAGAAAACAGTGCTTCGGCTTTATTCAGGTTTCCATTGAGGATGAGGGCCATCCCATACTCTCGGCTAACGCTGCCGGTGTTCCGATACGCTGGATCGATTTGAAACGCGCGTTCATACTCTGCGACTGCTTCTGGAAAACGCCCCAACGTCTTATAGGCGGTGGCGAGTTCGACATGGGTTCTCTGATCATCGGGAGATAGACGCAGCAAGGTTTCGTACTGCGCGATCGACTCCTGCGCACGCCCGTTCTGGCGCAGCAGATGAGCGTAATTCGACAGGGTCACCCAATCATCCGGATAGTGCTGCAGGTATACCTGATACAGGCCTTCAGCCTCCTCCACATGTCCCTGGCTGTTTGCATAGCTTGCCTGGATGTTCATCCGTTCGCGCTGTGTGGTTCGCGAATTAAGCGACAGCGCTTTCTGGTATTCCTGATCTCCCTTGACCGTCTCGTTGTAGATATAGCTGTAATATGCGTTGCCGAGCGCCGCATGAGCCATGGCAAACTCAGGGTCGGTTTCGACCGCGGTGTCAAAGAGCGCCACGGCCTCTTGGTAGTGGCCCTTGTGCCATAGCGAGCTTCCGTCGGCATAAGCCTGCAATGCCGGCAGGGAGGCTGTCGTGACCTCGGGCAACGGTCGGGTGTTCTTGTGGATCTGGTACAGGGACTCGCCCAGATCTCTTCGCATGTCCCCTGCAATCTTATCCAGTGCATCCAACAGCTCGCCTTCGCCGTTCGATCGCTGCATGTACGACCGTACTGTCTCGCCGGTCTGGGGATCGATGAGCTGGGCCGACAGGGCGTACACGCTGCCGACCCGCGTGATGCCGACGGTGATGAGTCCGCGAATATTTTCGCGCTGGCATATTTCGCGACCTAACGCGGGGGTGATGCGTTCCTGAGGCGGCTTACCCATCAGCGCGAGGACTTCCGGGAGCCTGACATGCGGAAAGATGTTCACGTGTCGCGACTGCGCCATGCTTACCGTGAAGGCTGTCTCCAGGGCGTGATCAAATCGCGAATCGCCTGTCTGGTTATCAAAGTCTGCGATGAGCACGGAGTCTCGTTCGTTGAATGAGAACACAGGCCGCCCATACGCCAGCCACACCACCACCGCACTGGCGACGGCCAGCGCAGCCATCGTTACGAGCACCACTGTTCTTGCGCGGTGTCCGGATCGAGGAACGGAAGGGTTAGCAGCGTTCGCTTGGGGTGAGAGTGAGGTTGCGGCGGGCTGATCTGTCGCACGGGTCCGCGCGAGTCGCGGTCCGGGGCCCTGTTCCTGCACGATCTCGACCGGAGCCAGGAATCGGTAGCCGCGCCGCGGAATCGTCTCCACGTATTGGGGCGCATCCGACTCATCGCCGAGGGCCATTCGCACCTTGCGCACGGCGGTGTTCAGACCGTTGTCGAAGTCACCAAAGGTCTCACCTTCCCAAAGGGACTGCTGGAGCTCGGCGCGGGTTACAACTTTGCCCTGCCGCTCGGCTACAGCCGCGAGGAGCCGGAAGGGTTTTTCCTGGAGAGGGACGCGGACGCCATCCTTGCGCAGCTCTCCCTGGGTCAGATCGACCTCATAAGGCCCGAACTTCAACAGGGGTCCGGAAACCATGGTGCCCATTCTTCGCTTCAGAAGTTAAGCAACGGCTAACCGTAAGATTCTATGGGAACAGACTACACCTCAATGCCTGCAGCGGCAATCGAAGTTTGCGTTGAATTCTGACCAATTCACGGACAATACAGACAAAGTTCAGGTCCAGTCCATTGCTTTTCGGGTCCGGGAAGGGCCAAACTCTCCTTCTGTTTCCGCCCATTCGGAATAGGTTTCGTCCGGACGCTGCACTGTGGCGGCGGCGCATTCCAGGGAGGTTGTATGCAGGCCAGAGGTCTTAAACGCTTTGCGGGTCAGTACCCAGGTGCAATGACGACGTCATTTTGCCAATGGCTGGCGCTCGTTCTTCTCTTTGCCGGGGCTGTTCCCGTTGTGAAAGCTGATCCGATCAGTGTGACCTTCACCGCAACGCAGATAAGCGGCAGCGAGTGGCAGTATGACTACCAGCTCGCCGGCTCCTTTCTATCGGGAGATGACCTGGCAGTCTATTTTCCGCTGGCGACGAGTTTGAATCTGGTCGATCTTGGGACCGGCGGTACTGACTGGACTACGTTTGTGTTTCAGCCGGACCCGAATCTGCCGGCCGACGGGGAGTACGACATGCTTGCAACTATCGACAACCCGAGTCTGACTGTCAGCTTCGACGTGCAGTTTCAATACCTGGGTACCGGTTCGCCGGGTCCACAGGAATTTACGCTGTACGACCCGAACTTCAACATTCTTGATAACGGCGAGACCGTACCTGCCAGTTCCCCAAGTCCAGTTCCGGAGCCGGCGTCGCTGCTGCTGCTGGGGTCGGGACTGCTGGGCATGAGCGCCTATGTGAAGCGCCGCCGCGCGAGTGCCTAAGAGCCAATCGAACAATCGCCATTCTGGCGAACAGTGCGGTTCCACACCGGGCCCCAAAATTTTGACCGAGATCCCCAATCGTCACAGGTTGTCAGGAGAGCTTTGCCATGAATCCACTCATCGAGATGGGTCGCGTATTGGCGCGCCGGATAGGCCGCGTCGCAACCGCTTTGTTGGTCCTCTCCACGGCCGCAACTGCCGCCTCCGGGCAGCAGTTCACCATTGGGCCTTATCAACTGCAGAGCTCAGTCCGCGTATCGCAGACGCAGTATGACTACACCTACACGGCCCAGGTGACCAATAACGGCGGGGCTGCGCAAAATGTGGTTGGGACTGTGACCAGCAGCTCTCCCAATACGATTGTGATCAAGGGCACGGTTGACTTCGGTTCGGTTCCCGCTGGAGGTACGGTCGCCAGCACCGACACGTTTGTGATCAGCCAGAATCGGCTGTACACTTTCAACCCCGCGAGCCTGACCTGGACGTTCAATGCCACCGCAGATATTCCGATAGCCAATGCAGGTCCAAATCAGACAGCGACTGTAGGAAGCACGGTAACGTTGGACGGGACCGGTTCGACAGATCCCCAGGGGCTGGCGCTTACCTATCTTTGGAGCATCGTATCGGCACCGGCCAACAATACGTCCGCGATCACCAATCCGACTTCCTCGATGCCAACGCTGAAGATTGGCGTTGAAGGCAATTATGTCCTGCAACTGATCGTGAACAACGGAACGTACAGCAGCAGCCCCTCGACGGTCACGATCTCCACCACGCACACAGCGCCGACAGCCAATGCCGGACCGAATCAGACGGGGGCGGTGGGGACAACGATCCAGCTGGACGGCAGCGGCTCGGTTGATCCTGATGGCAATCCGCTTACTTACGCCTGGACGCTTGTCTCTGTGCCATCCGGAAGCGCCGCGGCTCTCAGCTCAACTACAGCGGTCAAGCCTACCTTCACGCTGGACAAGTTCGGGACCTACATTGCGCAGCTCGTCGTGAGTGACGCTTATCTTTCGAGCACTCCCAGCACGGTGACCATTACGACGACGCATACACCGCCGGTAGCGAACGCAGGCGTAAACCAGTCCGTTACGGTTGGCTCGACCGTGACGCTGAATGGGTCGCAATCGAAGGATATCGACGGATTTCCGCTGATGTATTCCTGGTCTCTGATCAGCACTCCGAGCGGGAGTGCTGCTGCGCTTAGCGGCGCAACCACCGTTTCCCCTACGTTTGTTCTGGATGTTGCGGGGACATATATCGCGCAGCTGATTGTCAGCGACGGCTATAACTCCAGCACGGCTTCGACGGTGACGATTTCTACTAGCCTGCTGCCGCCCGTCGCCAATGCGGGCCCGACGCAGACCGTTCCACTGAATTCTGCGGTGCAGTTGAACGGCAGCGGATCGACGGATCCAAACCACCTGGCGCTGACGTACCTGTGGTCCTTCCTGTCGGTACCGACCGGCAGCACGGCCAGTCTATCGAGCACGACCGCGATCAATCCCACGTTCACCGCCGACAAACAAGGAACGTATGTGGTGCAACTGATCGTCAACGATGGCACGTTCAGCAGCACACCCTCTACGGTCTCTATCGATGTTCCCGCGCCCACTCCCGTAGCCAATGCGGGTGCGAACCAAACTGTGGCGGTCGGAAGCACGGTCAACCTGAGTGGGGCCGCGTCCAGCGATCCTGGGGGGAATCCGCTGACCTACGCCTGGTCCTTTGTATCGTTTCCAGGGACTGCTCCCACGCTGAACAATGCCACGACTGCAACCCCTAGTTTTGTGGCGGCGACTGCGGGGACCTACGTGGTTCAGCTGATCGTGAACAACGGCACGAACTCCAGCACGCCGAGTACGGTGCAGGTTACGGCTGCGGCTCCGAGCGCAACGGTCTCTGTCCCATCGTTGACCTTCGGCAATCAGGCGATCAATACCTCCAGCACCTCGCAGACTGTGACTTTCACGAATACAGGAACCGTCCCGATCACGATGAACAGCGTGGGCGCTACGGGAGACTTTGCGAATCAATTGGTCTCAACCTGCGGCTCGAGCGTTGCCGTGGGAAATTACTGCGCGGCGTCTGTGGTGTTTTCGCCGACGGCTCTGGGTACGCGCACCGGGACGCTGTCGTTCAACGACAACATTGCTGGCAGCCCGCAGACCGTGGGTTTGAGCGGGACTGGAATCGCTGGAACAGCAACGAAGCTGGCCTTCGCGGTACAGCCTTCGAACACGGCGGCGGGAGCTTCCATTTCTCCTGCTGTTACGGTGACTGTCGAGGACGCTGGGGGTAACACCGTCACTTCCGCGACCACTTCGGTGACATTGGCGATCGGCGCGAACCCGGGCAGCGGTACGTTGAGCGGAACGACCACCGTCTCGGCGGTCAATGGTGTGGCGACGTTCTCGAACCTGAGCATTAATAAGATTGGGACGGGTTACACCTTAGCTGCGTCGGCTACAGGTCTCAGCGCGGCGGCCAGCACGGCCTTCAACGTGACTGCTGGCGCGGCCAACAAGCTGATCTTCAGCGTGCAGCCTTCGAACACGGCGGCGGGGACTTCCATCTCGCCCGCTGTCACGGTGACCGTTGAGGATGCCGGTGGCAATACCGTCACTACCGCGACCAATTCGGTTACGTTAGCGATTGGCACGAATCCTGGCAGCGGTTCCCTGAGCGGAACGGCCACGGTCGCCGCAGTCAATGGTGTGGCGACGTTCTCGAACATCAGCATCAACAAGACGGGTACGGGTTATACGCTTGGTGCCTCGGCCACCGGTGTCAGCTCTGCGACGAGCACGGCGTTTAACATCACTGCCGGCACGGCCTCGAAACTTGCCTTCGTCACGCAGCCTTCCAACACGCCGCCTAACACGGCAATTACACCTGCTGTCACGGTCGCAATTGAGGACAGCAACGGCAATACGGTTACGACGTCGACGGCTTCCGTTAGTATTTCCATTGCCACAAATCCCGGGAGCGGCACGCTTGGCGGAACGGCGACGGTAAGTGCGGTTGCCGGCGTGGCGAGCTTCGCGAACCTGACAGTCAGCAGCTCTGGAACCGGCTACACCCTTGGCGCCGCTAGCACCGGTCTGGTGAGTGCAACCAGCGCGGCCTTCAACGTTGCCGCTGGGCCAGCGAACAAGGTCGTCTTCACGACTCAGCCGACGAATACCAATGCCGGGGCGACTCTCAACCAGGTGCAAGTGACGGTGGAGGATGCTGGCGGCAACACGGTCACGACCTCGACTGCCTCGGTGACTTTGGCGATCGGCACGAACCCCTCAAGTGGGACGTTGTCCGGGACGCTGTCTGCTACTGCGGTCAATGGAGTGGCCACGTTCACCGGCCTCAGCATCAACAACGCCGGCAACGGGTACACCCTTACGGCTGCGAGTACCGGCCTGACTTCAGCAACCAGCAGCTCGTTCAATATCATCGGTTCGGGCATCACGGTCAACGTGAACGGCCCGCTGGTGGGTATCGGTAGTACGCTCTCCGGCAGCTTCACGCTGGGTTCGCCAGCGCCTGCGGGCGGAGTGGTTGTCAATCTGGCCAGCTCGGTTCCTGCTGACGTCACGATCTCGCCTGCGACGGTATCGCTTACCCAGGGCCAGACCACGGGCTCGTTCACTTATACGGGGGTTGCGACCGGTGCCAGCATACTTAGCGCCAGTGCCACGGGATACGTTACCGGCTCGGCGACCGTCACCGGCACTTCCTCGCTGATCAGCTTCGGCGCGATCCCGACGGTCGCGTTGGGGGGGACGCAAAGCCTCCCGATCAGCCTGGGAACAGCTGCACCCACCGGCGGACTCACCATCACGCTGACTAGCAGCAACCCGGCTATCGCGACCGTTACCTCTTCGATCTTCATCGCGGCGGGGTCCACGGTTCCTGCTGCCAACCCGCAGGTGACGGGGATTTCGATTGGCAGTACCACGATCACCGCGACGGGTAGCGGCTTCGCTCCGGCTGCTGGCCCTGTGACGGTGAGCACGACGGCCACGATCACACCGTCGCCGCTGAACACTTATAAAGGTGGCACCGCTAATGCTTCTCTGACCATTTCGGGCGCAGCGCCCGCCGGCGGCCTGACCTTTACGCTTTCCAGCGATAACACCGCCGATGCGACAGTACCGGCAAGCGTCACAATCCTCGCGGGAAGTACGAGTACTGCGATTCCTGTGACGGGAATGGGCGTGGGATCGACCACGATCCGTGCTGACTATCCTGGTATTCCTGAGGCTACCGACACGGTGAACGTCGCCGCACCAGCCACCATCTCGGTCGGTTCGACGGTCGTGGGCAACAACACCTACACAAGCATCGGGCTTTCGCTGAGTGCAGCGGCCACGGCCAACGGAACGATGACCATCACGAGCAGCGACCCTACCCACGTTCTGCTGAGCACCAGTACGACTGCTGTCGGGAGCTCTTCCGTTAATGTGCCAATTACCCAAGGCAGTGGCAGTCTCCCGACGATCTACATCCAAGGCCAAAACTACACTGGCACGGCTGCCATCAACGCGACAATCACCGCCTCCGCCACCGGGTACACCAACGCGACAGGAACGGCCTCGCTGTATCCCACCGGGCTATACATTACAACAGGATCCTTCAGCACCACGACGTTCTCGACTCCAACCAACGTGGCAGTCTATCTGGCGTTGTTGAATCCCGGCACGCTCACGTTGTACACGTATCAAAATCTCGGCCCGCAGGCGTCGCCTATTTCGTTCTCGATCGCGAGCGGCACCACGACAGTGGGCACGATAAGCGGCAGCCCGGCCTCGATTCCGGGGCAGTCGTACTATAACAACTCGAGCATCGAGTTCCAGCCGATCGCAGCGGGCCCCACCACACTGACGCTGACCGAACCGGCAGGCTACTCCACTCCATCCAACGAACCCCTGCAGATCACGGCCACCGTCACGACGCCCGGAGCAATCTCGGTCGGTTCGACGATCGTGGGCAATAACACGTGGACCAACTTGAGCCTTTCGCTGCCGGTTGCTCCGATATCGACGGGTACCACGATGACCATCACGAGTCCCGATCCGACCCACTTCCTGCTGAGCACCAGTACGACGGCTCTCGGAACCGCTTCGGTGACCGTGCCTCTCACCAAGGGCAGCACCAGCGTTCCGTCGGTCTACATCCAGGGTCAGAACTACAGTGGTACGACCGCAATTACCGCCACCATCACTGCAACCGCCAGTGGGTACTCCAACGGCACGGGAACGGCCTCGCTCTATCCTACGGGGCTCTACCTCGCAACAGGGTCCTTTAGCACAACCACGTTCTCGTCAACCACCAACGTGGCGGTGTATCTGGCACTGTTGAACCCGGGCACGCTGACGTTGTACACGTATCAGAATCTTGGGCCCCAGGCATCGCCTATCTCGTTCTCGGTTGCGAGTGGCACAACGGCAACTGGCACCATCAGTGGCAGTCCGGCTACGATTCCCGTGCAGTCGTACTACAACAACTCCAGCATCCTGTTCCAGCCGGTTGCCGCCGGAACCTCTACGCTCACCCTGACTGAGCCAGCAGGCTACTCGACGCCATCGAATGAGCCGCTCCAGCTCACGGCCACCGTCACGGCACCTGCAATATCGGTCGGCTCACAGGTGGTAGGCAACAACACCTACACCGGCCTCAGTCTGTCGCTTGGCGCAGCGCCGCCCAGTAACGAAACCATGACCCTTACCAGCAGCGACCCGACGCACATTTTGCTGAGCCTCAGCACAACCGCCGCTGGCACCGCTTCAGTAACAGTGCCGCTCACGAAAGGAAGCGCCAGCGTGCCGGCGGTTTACATCCAGGGCCAGAACTACAGCGGCACGACGGCAATCAACGCCACTATCACCGCATCCGCCACTGGGTACAGCAATGGCGCTGGAACGGCGTCGCTTTATCCTACGGGACTTTACCTAGCAACGGGTTCCTTCAATACGACGACGTTCTCTTCGCCAACCAACGTAGCGGTGTACCTCGCGGTGTTGAACCCAGGCTCGCTGACGTTGTACACGTACGACAATCTCGGCCCGCAGGCATCGGCTATCCCGTTCTCGGTAGTGAGCGGCACGACGGCAACGGGCACCATCAGCGGCAGTCCAGCTTCGATCCCCGTGCAGGCGTACTACAACAATTCCAGTATCCAGTTCCAGCCGCTCACTGCTGGAACGTCTACCCTCACCCTGACTGAACCAGCCGGTTACTTCACCCCATCCAACGAACCCCTGCAGATCACGGCTACGGTCGCGGCACCTGCAATAACGGTCTCGTCACCCGTCGTAGGCAATAACACCTACACCGGCCTCAGTCTGTCGCTTGGCGCGGCGCCGCCCAGTAACGAAACCATGACGATCACCAGCAGTGACCCGACGCACTTCCTGCTGAGCACCAGCACGACCGCCGTGGGCAGCGCTTCGGTGACGGTGACGCTGACCCACGGCAGCAGCAGCGTACCGGCTGTCTACATCCAGGGCCAGAACTACAGTGGCGCCGTCGCCATCACTGCCATCGTTACCGCTAGCGCAGCGGGCTATTCCAATGGGACAGGGACGACCTCGCTGTATCCCACCGGACTCTATATCGCGACCGGTTCCATCAATACAACGACGACCTCGTCGCCAAGTAACGTGGCAGTCTACCTCGCGACACTGAACCCCGGCACGCTGACGTTATACACGTATGACGATCTCGGTCCGCAGGCATCGCCGATCTCGTTCTCGGTTGCGAGTGGCACAACTGCAACGGGCACCATCAGCGGCAGCCCCGCTACGATCGCCGTGCAGTCGTACTATAACAACTCCAGTATCGAGTTCCAGCCGGTCGCTGCGGGAACTTCCACGCTCACCCTGACCGAACCTGCGGGCTATTCCACTCCATCCAACGAACCCGGGCAGATAACAGCCACGGTCTCGCCATGAGTAAACGAGGGAGTGGACCTCGGCCGGCAACGACTCGGCATAAAGACATTCCCCCCTTTGCGACTCTTCGCGAAGGGGGAATGTGTTGTAAAGCAACGTACAGCCTAGCCTGGCGACGACGATCCGGTCGCTACCACTTGTTGGGCGTACCGTGGCAGGTTCCGGCGCCCTTGTCGCTGTAGGAAGCTGGTCCGGTTGTCTGGGCAGGATCCTTCAGGGCGGACTCGAAATCCCACGCGTAGCCGTTCGGGTTGAGCGTCAGGGCCATGACGCCCCAGAATTCGCCGGTACCCGCCTCGAGATTTTCTGCGTTGAAGTTTGGGTTGCCGCTGGGATCTTCCTGGTTTGTTTCGCCCGCGCCGGAGGTCACAGTGGTTGTGACGACCGGATCAAGCGTCTCGCCACCGGTGCCCACGACGAACTCGCGGATGCCGTTGCGGGGATCGTATTTGCCGGAGGGGTCAAGCGGGCGGTAGCGGCCATAGAGGTGGTCGTGTCCGTTGAGGACCAGGTCGGCACGATACTGGTAGAGCAGTTGCCAGAATTGCTGAGCGGTCGGACCCTCGGGAACGGCGATGCCGTTGGTGGGGCTGAACACGGGCTGATGCCAGTAGGCGAGTGTGCACGCGGAATGATTCGCCGCGAGATCGTTCTTCAGCCACTCGAGTTCAGAAGCAATCCAGGCGCCGGTGCATCCGCCCGGCTGTGTCTCGCACTCAATATTGATCGAGATAAGATGCCACGAGCCGAGATTGTAGGAGTACCAGCCGTCCCCGACGCCGACCGGGCCGCCGGTGCTGTTGGTGCCGAGTCCGCCGGTCTGTGCGAAGTGCCCGGCCTGTCCATCGGAATGCGGCACGGGTTGGGTGAAGGTGCCGTTGGTGTCAGGGTTGTCGGAGATCGTGGCCGTCATTACGGATCCATCGGTATTGTGCTGGACGCCGTTGAAGTAGGAGAAGTAGCCGTAGCCGGCAACGCCGACCGCGCCGTGCTCGGTATAGAACTCGTGGTTGCCGGGCGCAGGCCGCGTGATCAGTTTGAAGGCGCCATACGTGGTCTCGTACGAGTTCTCGAAGTCGGAGTACTGGCCTACCTGGTATTGCTCATCCCCGAGGAGCGCAACGAGGTCAGGTTTCATATTCTCAATCTGTTGTGCAGTGGCCGCCTGGGAGGCGAGAAGATTCTGAGCGGTGTCGCCGCTGCAGTTTTCGCCGGCTTTTTCACCACTCTCTTCCTCGCCTGGCTGGCAGGCTACGTCGCCCACCACGGCGAGCACCGGTGAGCCTTGCACCTTGTTGTAGGGCCACGGATTGTCGTTCGGCACCCAGTTGCCGCTTGACCAGCCCTTGCCATGCCACCACTGATTGTCGTGGTCCTGATTCTGCGCGTTGGCCCCGGTTGTAAATGTCAACATCGAGGTGGCGGCTCCCAAGAGCACGGCAGCTCGGAAGCTTCTCCGGATCGTCTCCATACACTTTCTCCTGTTCAAACTTGTGGGGATGATTGCTATCGCGTTCCGTTTGTAGCGTCCCAACATTGCGCTTGCATGACAGTTGTGTGAAAAAGCGCAGTCCGCCTCAGTGGAGATTCTGCAAGCCAGCCGCGAGGCGTGGAGCTGCGAAGGGCAACGCGGCATTACGCCGGGGACGCGTCGTCGGTTCGTGATGACCGGTAGGCGCTACTTTAGGCGTAGCGAAACAGCGCCATGAAACCGAAGTCCATGTGCTGCTGGATGTGGCAGTGAAAGAGCGTCAGGCCGGGCTGATCGGCGATGAGGTCCACCGTCACGCGCCCATATGCGGGGACGATCACGGTGTCCTTCCTGATGCCGGCGGTCGGCTCGCCGTTGATGTCGACGAGCTCGAACAGGTGGCGGTGGATGTGCAGGGGATGGGAATCGTCGCTGCGATTGTGAAACACCAACCGGTGACGGTGTCCCTCTCGGAGTATGAATTCTCGTTCATGTGGATATTCTTTGCCGTTGACGAGCCAGTGATTGATTCCATTGGGTCCACCGGGCACTTTTTCAAAGACCATGTCGATAGTGTGGTCTGGCGCGGGATGCGGTGCGTTGGTTCCAAAGATTGTGTAGTCCCAACGCGACCTCGGAGCCGGAGTCCATTGCGCGCGCTGCTTCTGGTTGGCGTACTCCACGACTATTCCCATGCCAGATTGCCGCGCGACATCGCGGATTTCCCCTAAGATCCAGACTCCGGGATTATTCATCTCGACGATCGCATCCACGCGTTCGCCCGGGGCGATCTCAATCAGGTCGACCGCCTGAGGCGTCGGCACGGGATTGCCGTCGAGAGCAATTACTTGAAACTTGTGCCCAGGCAAAGCCAGGCGATGAATCTGGGCAGCGCTGGCGTTGAGCAGGTGCATCAGGAGGCGCTGACCCGGTTGCACGCGGAGGGGTTCACCCGCTCCGAGCATTTTGTCGTTGATGGAATACAGCGGCGCGCTGACTTCGAGTCCGTTCGCTCGCCGGTCGAGAGTGGTAGGCCTTTCGGGCATCGGTTCCCTGGGATCCGCCGCCATCTCGTCCTGATCCATCGTAGACAGAAAGTATTGCCATTCACGCAGGGCCAGAAAGACTTCCTGATCATAGCGCCCAGGGTCGTTCGGGGGATCAATCATGAAAAAACCGAACTGGCCGGTGTAGGTGCCTCGATGCAGATCCATCATCGCCGCAGTGTGCGAGTGGTACCATCGCGAACCAGCTGGCTTTGCCACAAATTGATAGCGCCTCCTGCCGTGGGGCGGGACCGGCGGAGTGCCTTCTTCCTCCACTCCATCTACTTCCGGCGGAACGAACTGGCCATGCCAGTGCACGTACTCTGGAACGTCTGTGTTGTTGACGACGTCGATGATGACGGATTGACCCTCTCGTGCGCGAAGGAGGGGGCCGGGAACTTGATTGTTGTAGCCGATGGTGCTGATGACAACCTGCGGGGCCAGCTCGAGCAACATGGGCGCGACCTGCAAGGTGAAATCGGCAGCCCGCTCTGTGGGCTTCCGTTCCGCGAGCAGCATCAGATGCTCTGGCGGGTCAGCTAACGCGGGCCGCAACTTCCCTGCCCCGGCCGCGATCATGGTGGCCCATCCCAGCCGTACGAAATCCCTTCGCTTCACGCGATCCTCATCCCGGCTGCGAATACCACAATGCAGGCGTGTGCCTGACTCTGTGATGCCAATACAAAAACTCTCTTGATCACTTTCATCTTCGTGTCGTCTTGTTCCCTTGTTGTTGAGTGAGGCCCGCCGATATTGGATCAAACCGCATGGCCCGCTTGAGGATGTGAGAGCTTAGAGCGCAGGATAAGGTCCATCAGCCGTTTGGTTTGCCATCGTGGACGTCACTCTACGGACAGTTTCTTCGAGATGGTACCAAACGGACGAGAACGTCGTGTTTCAAGACTGATCGATGCGGTACGTGCCTGAAACGCGGACTGGCTTCTTATCACCAAGCGAGATCTGAATGGGTGGCGACAAGTCGGCCTCAGGTGTGGAGTTTGCCTGCTTGTGCGCGAGAATACGAGTATGAGTCTCTTCTCCCAAGATGATCCGGCGGCAGAACCTTTATGTATTTTCGGAGCGCGAACCGGGTATAGCCCTCAGATCGGCATGTTCGTGTCGCAGCTTAACTGGATGCGGAGAGTCGTTCTGTTGCATGTTCAGAATCTTGCGACAGAAGACCTCGACTGGCTGCCACATCCAGATGCAAACTCGATTGGGGCCCTGCTTATGCATCTCGCGGCGGCCGAGGTGTATTACGGCTTGAACACCTTCGACGGCATACCATGGGGTCGCATTTCCTACGAGATCCGAAAGAAGTGGGGCGCCGCGATGGTGCTTGGCGAGACCGCGCGCACACGCTTTAAGGGCCGTGACCTCCAGTACTACCTTTCACATCTCGCAGAGGCCAGGGATAAAACCCTGTCCGAGCTGAGCAAGCGAGATGATACTTGGTTCCTGGCCGTAGACGCGACGTGGGGGTGGGGTCCGACGAACAATTTCTGCAAGTGGTTTCATGTCTGCGAACACGAGTCTCATCATCTGGGCCAGATCGACCTCATTCTCAAACAGCTTCCGAGCCGCAAGTTGGGCGACAAACGTAGTCTGCAGCAAGGCCAAGCATCGCGCACGGCGCTTGGCGTCGGCCTGCGACGTGCGGCCCACCAGATGTACGACACCAAGCCCCTGGTGTTGGACGATCCCATTGCCGTGCAACTGTTGGGCACTACGTACGCGCAGGCGTTAGCTGACGCCCGGGAAGACTTGAACGAAGAACCGTCACGACTGATGAGGGCCTGGCTGGTGGCGCGGAGCCGCGTCGCCGAAGATTGTCTGGCCTCCGCAGTCAAAGCCGGGGTTCGGCAGTACGTCGTACTGGGGGCAGGCTTAGATACACTCGGCCTCCGGAATCTTCATCCCGGTGTCGAAGTATATGAAGTTGATCATCCATCTACACAAGCGTGGAAGAAAAAGCTTATCGAATCCGGCGATTTGGCAGTGCCGAAGTCGCTCCACTTTGTGGCGGTGGACTTCGAGACACAGAACCTTCATGAACAATTGACAAGTTCGGGACTGGACTTCCATGCGCCTACTCTGTTTGCGCTGCTGGGAGTCGTCGTATACCTGACCGCCGAGGCGTTCGGGGAGACGTTAAAGTACATCGCCGGGTTTCCGGAAGGGAGCGGGCTGATCTTCGACTACGCCTTACCGCGAGCTATGCTTCCCGAGGAAGAGGTCGATGCGCGGGATGAGCTTTCCAGTCGCGTTGAGAGTATTGGAGAACCCTTCCGCTTGTTCTTCAGCCCTGTCGAGATCAGAGAGGCGCTTGCTGCCTTCGAGTCCATAGAAGACATGGATGACAAGGAATTAAATTGCCGTTACTTCTGCGGGCGAACAGATCAACTCAGTCTCGCAGGACGATCGGGGCACATCGTTGTCGCGTTTCGCCGACCGTCGTTGTCGTGAAAATGATTTTAGTCACCGGTTTAGAGAGGATGATAATTCCCGAGGCGTTCCATCGACTACGCGTAAGGGAGAGCCGTACCGGGCAGGTGTCTTCTGGTGGGCACAACCGTCAAATGTGAAGGCAACAAGTTTTCTGAGACGACGATAGCCATTTCCTGTTGACGGTATGGCTCATGAGCGATGGCGCGGAGAAGAAACAACTTATTCCGGGCAATCACTAATCAAAGGACATGCAGGGATAACCGCGAGTTACACTTGCAGTACCAGAGGAGAGTTAGTCGAGAACTGAAACTTGGATAGCACGGCTCAATCTCGAAAACGCAAATTCAAAGGGTTGATCTCCCTCTATGGCGGGCTCTGCCTGGCGCTCGCCTTCATGATTTGCGCCTGGGGTACGAGTTACAAATTGTCCCTATACAAGGTGGAAGGGACCTTATCCTTCGCACCAGCGAAAGTGTGCACTCGTGGCAGCGATGCCGCAAAGAGTGCTGTCGACCACGCTGCAAATGCCCAGGATCTGGTCCAGATTCCTGTTCTTGCAGCAGCCCTCTTCTCTCTTGACGAAGCCTCTGAGATCTACCCAGTCAAGGCTGACCGCGAACAAGTGACTTTAGATCGGTCGCCGCTGAGCAGGGCGCCCATTCTCTATCTTCGACCACCACCAGACGAAAGACACTCTCTCGATTAGCCGCCGGAGTTAAGCCTCTCCTGCGGATGAAGTTAGGAACTCCTTCGAGGAAAGGTCTCTGATGCGCACCAAGCGTGTTCTCGTCGCAGCTGCCAGTTTGCTGGCTGCAGCCCTGTTATTCATTCATTTTCTACACGCTCATCAAGAGCAAGAGGCTGCTACCAATACTCCAGCCGCCTTCCCGTCTGTATCGGTGGCAACAGCTCAGACCGGGGTGATCGCCAATCAGCTAACCGTCGCCGGAGTGTTCCAGGCATATCAGGAGATCGACGTCCACGGTAAGGTCTCTGGCTACATCCGCCACATCTATGTCGATATCGGCGATCGTGTGCGCAAGGGCCAGACGCTCGCCGTCCTTGAAGTTCCAGAGCTACAGGCTGAGGTTGCCGGAGCGCAGGCAGGGATCACGCAGACGCAGCAAAATATTGTGCGCCTGCAGAATGAAGTGGCCATGGAGCAGGCCAACTATGCTGCCGTCCATGCCAACTACACGCGTCTGAAGCAGGCGTCGGATCAACAACCAGGATTAGTTGCCGCGCAGGAGCTCGACGATGCCCTGGCGAAGGATCGATCGGCCGCTTCGCAGGTCGATGCCGCCAAATCTGCCGTGGCCGCTGCGCAGGGGCAGTTGGGCGTTTCGCGAGCTGAGAATCTCAGAGTCAGCAGCATGGAGCAGTACGCCACCATCACAGCCCCATTTAACGGCGTGGTCACCATGCGCTACGCAGACACTGGGGCGCTGATTCCGGCCGGAACTGCTGAAGGGTATAACCAGGCCGTCGTCAGGCTCGCACAAAGCGATGTGTTGCGCCTTCGCATGCCTGTTCCCGAGCGCGATGTCCCTCTTGTGCACGTCGGCTCGCAGGTCACCGTTCAAGTTCAGGCAACTGGTCAGCGGTTCCAGGGAACAGTGGTGCGTTTCACGCGAGATGTATCAAACGCAACCAGAACAATGTTGACGGAGGTCGACGTCAACAACCCGGATCTGATACTCACACCCGGAATGTACGCGGAGGTGACCTTCAACCTGGAGCAAAAGAATAACGCGCTCATCGTTCCAACAAGCGCCATTATCCAAGGCGATCAGCCTTCCGTCATGCTGGTCGACAGCGACAACCGAGTGCGAAAGCAACCTGTGGTGCTGGGTATAAGCAGCGCGAACCTGCAGGAGATTGCTTCAGGGCTAAGGGCCGGCGATAAGGTTATCGTAGGGGGCCAGTCCGAGCTGCAGCCTGGCGAGCAAGTCACCCCGCAGCCCGCGAAGAATGACCTCGCGAACTACCAGGCGAATCAGAAGGGTGGTCGATAACCATGTCCTTCTTTGCGATTCGTTACCCGTTCTTCATCTTGATGGCCTGCATGATTGTTGTTGTCGTTGGCGTCGCGGCCATCACGTCCATGCCCGTCGATTTATTTCCACCGGTCAATATTCCAGTAGTCGTCGTCGCAACCTTCTACGCGGGTATGCCGCCGCAGCAAATTGAATCCGACATCACCGACAGCGATGAGCGCTTCTTTACGCTGGGAAGCAATATCGACCACATCGAATCGCGATCGATGTCGGGGGTCAGCCTCATCAAGATCTACTTTCAGCCTGGTACGGATCCGACGGCTGCCGTGAGCAGCATTTCGAACCTCGCAATGGCGAATCTGCGCCGGTTGCCGCCGGGAACATTACCACCTGTCGTCCTGAGCTTCGATGCAGCAAATCTTCCGGTCTGCCTGATCACGCTTAAGGGTGTCGGGATGAATCAGACGGAGCTCAAGGATGTGGCACAGTTCAGCGTGCGGAATCAGGTTGCGAATGTTCCGGGCGCCTCGGTGCCTCAACCCTACGGCGGGACCTATCGACAGATCATGGTCTACGTTGATCCGTTGAAGCTGCAGGCATCGCAACTCGGCATCATGGATGTTGTCCATGCGGTGAATGACTCCAATCTCATCCTTCCCGCGGGCGACGTTCGGATAGGTCCGAAGGACTACAACATCTACGCGAATAGCCAGGTGCCAACGCCCGAGGCTGTGAATAGCATCCCGCTGAAGACCGTTGGCAACGCTTCGATTCTCGTGGGTGACATTGGTCACGCCGTGGATGGCGGCCAGCTTCAAACCAACATTGTGCGCGTCGATGGGCAGCACTCCGTCTACATTCCGATTCTCAAGCAGGGCGGCGACTCCAACACCATTACCATCGTGAATGGTGTCCGCAAAGCCACGGCCCATCTCCTTGACATCCCGCGGCAGCTAAAGACTGCGGTCGTTTTCGATCAATCAGTGTTTGTCAAAACAGCCATCAAGAACGTCATCAGCGAAGGGACAATCGGCCTCTGCCTCACTGGCATCATGATCCTTCTATTTCTGGGTGACCTCCGCGCCACGGTTGCCGTACTACTCTCGATACCGATCTCCTGCATCGCGACCTTCCTTGTTCTGAAGGCATTCGGTGATTCCATCAACACCATGGTGCTTGGCGGCATGGCCCTCGTGTTATCTCGCCTCATCGACAACTCCGTGGTGGTACTCGAAAACATTTTTCGTCACTTTGAGATGGGCGCCGACCCGATCAAGGCCTCGCAGGAAGGCGGCAAGGAAGTTCAACTCGCCGTATTGGCGGCAACCTTCAGCACCGCCATCGTCTTCTTTCCCGTCCTCCTGCTGACCGGCGTCAGCAAGTATCTCTTCACGGCGCTTGCGCTCGCAGTCGTCATCGCACTCTTCTGTTCGTACGTTGTGGCCATGACCGTTGTTCCGCTTTTCTGCTCCCGCTTCATCAAACACACGAGCCACGACGAACAACATGAATCCGCAGAAGCGGGAGATCCGGTGCCGGAGCATATGCATGGCGGCCACGGCCAGACCAATCTCTTTGCCAAGATTGTCTATCACTTCAACCAGGGCTTCGGCTGGCTGCAAGAGCATTACGACATGGCGATTCATTACTGCCTGGGCAGGCCGAGTGTCGTCGTCATTGTGTTTTCTATCTTCGTTGTACTGAGCTTCGCGCTGGCTCCATTGCTTGGCCGTGCGTACTTCCCCCGCACAGACCCTGGCCAATTTGTTATTCGAGTCAAGGCTCCCACAGGGACACGCATTGAGCTCACGGATCAGTACATCGCTCACGTTGAGCAGGATATCCGCGAGGTTGTAGCGCCAAGAGATCTCAACATGATTGTCTCGAACATCGGAGTAACTCCGGATCTTTCTGCGATCTACACCCCGAACTCCGGGATGCACACTGCGTTCGTTCAGGTCAGCTTAAAGGAAGATCACAGCGTAAGCAGCTTCGTCTACATGCAGCGAGTCCGAGCGAAGCTAGCCGCGGATCTGCCTTCCGTCCAAACTTATTTTTTGTCTGGTGGCCTCGTCAATTCCATCGTGAACCAAGGTCTCCCTGCACCCTTTGACGTCCAAGTCAGCAGCAACAATATGGCTGGAGGATATGCGGTTGCACAACAACTTGCGCGACAAATGCGCGCCCTCCATGGAGTCGGCGACGTGCTCATTCCGCAGGACATCGACTACCCGGGTCTCAAGCTCAACATCGATCGTCAGCGGGCGAGCCTCGAAGGGCTTACCCCAAAGACAATCGTGGATAGCGTCATCACCGCGATGACCTCGAACGGGATGGTCGCTCCGAGCTACTGGATTGATCCGAAAACGGGCAACGACTACATGCTCACTGTCCAGTACCCGGAGACACAGGTGCAAAACCTGACGGACTTCAAGCAGATCCCGCTGCGCTCCGCCGACGGCAAGACCACAACGCCGCTTGAAACGGTCGCATCGATCGAATCTATCAACACTCCGACCGAAGTCGATCACTACCAACTCCGGCGGGTTTTCGACGTTTACGTGATGCCGAAGACGGAAGACCTCTCCACCATCAGCAAGGACGTCAATAAGATCGTGGCAAATACGCATGTGCCCCGTGGAACGGTGCTAACGGTGCGAGGCACGATCAACAATATGAATCAGTCTTTCCGGTCCTTCGCGATCGGCCTGATCATGTCCATCATCCTGGTTTTCCTGATCCTGATGGCACAGTTCGCCTCGTTCGTCGACCCGTTCATCATCCTCCTTGCTATCCCCCCGGGAATCTCTGGCGTCATCCTCTTTCTTCTTGCCACTGGCACCACGATCAACATCATGAGTCTCATGGGAGTTCTCATGATGACGGGCATTGTAGTGTCGGACAGCATTCTGATCGTCGAGTTCACAGGCCAACTCCGCGAGCAGGGATACAACCTCGAAAACGCAATCATTACTGCGTGCAAGGTGCGTCTGCGGCCAATCCTCATGACAACTCTCGCCACCGTTCTTGGCTTGATTCCGATGGCGCTCGCCATCGAAGCAGGAAGCGAGCAGTACGCTCCGCTTGCGCGCGCGATCCTTGGTGGCCTCACCGTTTCCGGTATCGTGACAGTTTTTCTCGTGCCCAGCGCTTATCTGATCATTCATCGGCGCGTCGAAGCTCGAAGAGCGAGGGCCGGCGCGGACTCCGGGGGAGATTCACCGCAGGCAACGGGGGTGACCGCATGAAGCTCGGTCTCCTGATTCTTATGCTCACGGCGCCACTTACTGTCCTTGCACAAACTGGCGAGAACAACCTGCCTGCGGCTCCACGACCTCCGGCGGCCTCCCTGGCGCTCGCGGCTGCGAATATCCTGGCTGGTCCTCTGCAATCTGCAACCACTAATCCAGGTCCGCAACAGCCCCTCCCGGATTCGGGAACGGCTAGCATTCCCATCACCCGCACGGAGGCGGAGCAACTCGCGCTGAGAAACAATCCGCGCATCACCGCCAGCCGTCTTCTCGCGCTTGCAGCCGGGCAGGTCACACGCGAGACCCGATCCGCGGAACTCCCACAAATCTCCGGAGCAATTACCGCCGAGAAGGCGGAGGACGCCAGCCGCATCGGGGCCGGCGCTCTCACAGACTCGCGGCTCTACAGTCACGCCGGTACGGGCGGATCGTTCTCGCAACTCATAACGGACTTCGGGCACACACGCAATCTCGTGGCCTCAAACAAACTTCAACAGAAAGCGCGGGACCAAACTGCACTCGCCACTGAGCAGGATGTCCTGCTGGCAACCGACCAGGCGTTTTATCGCCTGCTCAACGCGCAGGCTTTGCTTGATGTAGCCAAGGCAACCGTCACAGCCCGAGGCGATGTCCAGAAGCTCATCTCGGCCCTCACCAGGAGCGCGTTAAAGAGCGAGCTCGACCTCAACATCGCATCTGCCGATCTCTCACAGGCTCAACTTCTGCAGCTCGACGCCGAAGATGCGGTCGCGTCCGCCAGTGCAACTCTCGCCGCCATTCTCGCTACTCCTGCAGACACGCCTTATCGCGCTATTGAAGACACAGGGGCTCCGCCGCCACCGCCGCCGACGGATGACTCTGCGGCCATCAACGCAAGCGCTCAGGCGCAGCGCCCCGATCTCCAGGCGCTGCGCTTCGATGCCGCGGCCAACCAGAGGTTCGCAACCGCACAGAGACTCCAGCACCTCCCAACCATCTCGGCGTTGGCAATCGGGGGCTTCACGCCGGTCGCCCCGGATGGGGTCTTCATCCCCAAGTGGTACGCCGCAGCAGGGGTGAACCTCACCGTCCCATTCTTCACCGGCTTTCGCATTGATGCTCAAACGCAGGAAGCGCATCTACGGCAAAAGGCCGATGAAAAACGGGAGCAAGATCTCTCCAACTCAATTGCCCGCGATGTCCGCATCGCCATCCTCAATGCACAAACGGCGTTTCGCCGCATTGCTGTCGCCGATCAGTTTCGCCAACAGACTGCCCAGGCCCTTGCACTCGCACAAACCCGGTACAAGCTGGGGCTCAGCTCGATCGTCGAGCTTAGCCAGGCACAACTGCAAAGCACCCAGGCGATCGTTGCAGCGGTCAATGCGCGATATGACTACTTGCTCTCCCTGCGAGCGCTGGATTATGCGCGTGGTCAGCTAGCGCCTTAGACGTTCCGGTGTGATGGATGCCCAATGAGGTCGCTGAGACTGACGGCGACCGGCGCAACTGGATGTTCTGCATGCGTCTGAGGAGGTCGCTCCACAGCTACCCGCGGGACCTCACAGGCCTTTCTCCGTCCCGCAACGCCCATTAAGACGGGGTAGTCGATAAAGGAAGTGACTTGTCGAACGTGATAGACTCATCCCCTGCCATGCTCATACAGAAAAAGATTTGTGTTATCGGCGAATTCGGCGTCGGCAAGACGAGTCTTATCTCGCAGTACGTGGATAGCATTTTTTCTGAGAAATACCATACGACGGTCGGTGTAAAAATCGATAAAAAGCAGTGTCGTATTGGGGAGGTCTTGGTTAATCTCGTAATATGGGACCTTGCGGGCGAGTCTCCTATGAGGACGTTGAGGCCGGCACAGGTTCAGGGCGCCGCGGGATTCCTTCTCGTAGCCGATGGTACGCGGCCAGATACTGTCGATATTGCCGTAGCACTGCACAGAAAAGTTACCGAGATTCTTGGTGAAGTACCCTTTATCTTTACGATCAACAAGCATGACCTAGTAGAGAAATGGTGTGTGGGCCCCGAGGTCACCGATGCGCTTCGTCAGCGGAGCTGGGACGTTCGATATTCCAGCGCTAAGACGGGCGAGGGCGTAGAGGAGATGTTCCAGGATCTGGCAGGCAGGTTGATTCGCCATGACGGAGCGATGGATGTTGAACCTTGAGTTAGGCGCTGGGGAGTGTGGTTGGCCGAATTCACTTTTCCCGCCACCAGACGGCGTGATCTTTGAGTCGCTGGGGGGAGAATTGCGTCAATTAAGCGCTTCTCCGGACTGGCTTGGTAGCCTCGAGACATTGAGTGCGAGTGCAGTTTCTATCACGGATCAATTGCCTTTTCTCGAGAGCTTTCTGCCGGAGGCGACACAGTTCTGGGACGAGGGCCGCGATGGTCAACTGGTTTCCGATTTCTGGACGCAGACAGATGCCTCGGGAGTGGAAATCCACCTACTGGCTTATGCGTTGGCACTTAAAGGACAGCGGCTGCTGCTGATTCGTCTTGCAGAGGCTCTTTATCGTGAGCACGAGCGAACCCAGCAACATGCTCATGAGTCGGTAAACAAGATGAAGCTCGCTGAGCTACGGCAACGAGCGCTTGACGGGATGACGGCCTCGCTAAGGGCCGAATCGAGCGGACCTGAGACCAAGGACGCTCTCACCGGAATCCATAACCGGCGACATTTTGATGAAAGATTCGAGCTCGAAGTGAGAGACGCGAACGAACAAAATGAGCCGCTCTCGGTGCTTTACCTGGATATAGATCATTTTCAATTGTTCAACGATCAAAACGGGCGCACAGCGGGCGATGTTTATTTGCGCTCCGTCGGACAGCTTATCCAAGGCGTCCTGAACAAACCGCGCGATGTAGCAGCGCGCGTGGGGGGCGAAGAGTTTGCAACGCTGCTTCCGGGCACCGATGGCCCCCAAGCTGTGCGACTCGCGCATACGCTCAGCAGAATGATTCGCGAGCTGAGGGTACCCAATCCGATTTCGCGGGGCCTCTTAAGTGCTACGGTAAGCATCGGCGTTTTCACGCGGCCATTGAAGAGCGAGGAGACGGCGGTGCACATGTTGAGAGCGGTTGAGCATGCACTCGCTGAGGCCAAGCGGAATGGCGGCAATCGAGTAGTACTTGGTGACGACCATCAGACCTAGGGCCGTGTCTACGACTGCTTTTCGATGAGAAGAGAATCTGGAGCAGCTGTCCTACGATTGTTACGTTGTCTTGAAAGGATCATCCCATGTCAAGCGTCAATGAAGAAACAGAGGCGACTACCTCCGAACCTCAAACAACTACCGCTTCCGATGTGCCCGGCGAGACCGGAGCGAGCGTCGATAAGATTCGGGACATTATCTTTGGGTCGCAGATTAAGAACTACGAGGCCCGATTTGCGCGTTTGGAGGAGAGCCTTGTTCGCGAGACTGCCGAGCTTAAAGACTCGATGCGAAAGCGGTTTGAATCGATCGAATCGTTTTTCAAGATGGAGTCTGAGGCCTTGGCGGCGCGTCTGCGGGCAGAGAAGGAAGATCGTGTTTCCCATGTCTCCAATCTTGAGCGCGACACAAAAGACGCTCATGGCGGCCTGACGAGGCGCATCAACGATGTCGATGCTGCGCTGAATGAAGGCCATAGCTCCCTGCGACAGGAGCTCATGACGGAGTCAAGAAAGCTTATGGAAGAGATCGATCAGCGCTATGACAGCATTCGCTCCTTGATGGAGGCGCGTGTTTCAGAGCTGCGAGGGCAGAAGGTGGATCGAGCTCTCGTGTCGGACTTGTTTCGCGAGATGGCAGCACACCTGGACGATAAGGATCAGACGGCTGCGTCAGAGTAGCTGACGAGGTGTGCATGGATACGAAGAGCTCATTGGACGAACAGCAAGCCGATTCGATCCCGGATAGAGAGTTTGTTGAGCTGCGGGAAGTTCTGCTGGGAGATCAGATTCAGAAGGTGGAGGCACTCCGCCAGCGACTTGATGATCCGAGTGTGCGCGCGAGCGAGGTAAGCAAGGTTCTTGCCCAGGCGCTTGCTCAGTCGATCAAGCGCGATCAGACAATATCCAGTGCGCTTCATCCGGTGATTCAACAATCCCTGCGGACGTCGGTGGAGAAGGAACCGGAGATCCTGGCTACGGCGCTGTTCCCTATTGTGGGGCAGGCTGTGCGCAAGGCTGTCGCGCATGCGATTCAACAGCTGGCCGACTCGCTCAATACGATCGTTGCGGATAGATTCTCATTCAAGCGGTGGCGCTGGCGCATGGAGGCGATGCGCACCGGCAAGAGCTTTGGTGAGATCGCACTAGCACACAGTCTCTCTTATCGCGTAGAGCAGATATATCTGATCCATCGGAAGACAGGCATGCTGCTTGCCCAGGCAAGCAGGAGTGAAGGCCTGATGGAGGACGCTGATCTCGTGGTAGGAATGCTGACAGCGCTGCAGGACTTTGCGCGGGATTCGTTTACGAGTGAGAAACAGGATGAGCTGGAGGTACTGCAGATTGGCGAGTTCAAGGTGTGGCTGATGCATGGGCCACTGGCGATTCTCGCCATCGTGGTGCGAGGGCAACTGCCACAGGAGTTGCAGCAGAGACTCGCAGCGAAGTTAGAGCAGATTCACAAGAACTTTCACGCGGCACTCGTTGGCTTTGACAAGGATGGGCGACCCATTGCCGGGATTGATGAAGGGCTGGGAGGATTCTTACTAGGAGAAGCGGCTGCAGTGCCGCGATCCAACACGACGCTGAAGATTGTCGTCGGAATTTTGCTGGCCCTGATAGCGTGCGGGGCGTTCTTTCGATTGAGGCAGGACATGCGCTGGAATCATTATGTGAGCGCACTTCGTCAGCAGCCGGGGATCGTGGTGATTGATACGCGACGGGGCTGGAAGAAGCTTGCGCTGGTGGGAATGCGGGATCCTTTGGCGCTTGAGCCTGGGGCCCTGTTAGCGCAGTTTCATCTGCGGCCGGATCAGGTGTCCGAAAGCTGGGAAGAGTACCTGTCGCTGGACCCTCGATTGGCGGGGATGCGGAGGATGAACGCTGAGCTGGACTCGATTCAGGATACGGTAATTCACTTTGAGGTGAATAGCACTCAGATCCCACTGGATGAGCTTCCGGGGATCGACAAGCTGAGCGGGCAGATTCTCCGGTTGAGTGAGGATGCGAAGGCGCAAGGAGAGGCAATTCGCATCAAGGTTGTTGGGCACACGGACTACACCGGTGCTGAGACGCATAATTCCGAGCTTAGCCAGCTGCGGGCGGCGGCCGTAATTCGGTTGCTGAAAGAGCGTGGAATTGATGGAAGCATTTTGTCGGGCGAAGGTGTTGGAGACAGTCAGCCACAGCGTGCTACGGCTGACCCTTATGAGCAAAACCTGGATCGTCGGGTGACGCTCCTGGTGCAGTTTGTTCCGCAGCCCTCAAACGTCAAATAGGTTTCGGTCCGATGGCGACTCATTGCAAAAAGGACGCATCACACTCTATCGGCGAGGGTTGCGATGGCAAAAGCTGACGATGCTGAGTTGCTGGAGGTTGGCGGGCGGGAAGTGCGGATTAGCAGCCCCACGAAGCCTTACTTTACGCGTGGTGTCCAGCTCAGCAAGATAGATGTGGTCCGTTACTTTCTGGCTGTGGCGCCTGGGGCGTTGCGCGGGATTGTGGATCGCCCCGTAGTTCTGAAACGCTTCGTGAACGGCGCCGAAGCGGAACCGTTTTATCAGAAGCGCGCGCCAAGCGACCTGCCCCACTGGATGCGGACGGTGACCCTTTCGTTCCCCTCTGGACGCACGGCTGAGGAAGTGGTGGTGGATGAGGCCGCGGGCCTCGCATGGATTGTGAACCTGGGCTGCATGGAGTTGCATCCGCACGCCGTTCGCACTGGAGATCTCGATCATCCGGATGAGTTGCGCGTGGATCTCGATCCGCAGCCCGGTGTGGCATGGGCGGACGTTCGCACAGTGGCTATGGAAGTCAAGGCGCTCCTGGACGAAGTGGGCCTGGTAGGGTGGCCGAAGACGAGCGGCTCGCGCGGCATCCACATCAATGTGCGCGTCGAGCCACGCTGGAGCTTTACAGAGGTACGCAAGGCGGCGCTGGCGTTGGCGCGCGCAATTGAAAGGCGCTGCTCGCTGGCAAGCAGTAAATGGTGGAAGGAAGAGCGGCACGGTGTGTTTTTGGACTACAACCAGAATGCGAAAGATCGAACAACCTGTTCTGCGTACTCGGTGAGGCCACTTCCTGACGCGCGTGTGAGCACACCGCTGCGCTGGGATGAAGTGATGACGTGTGATCCTGCCGAATTCACGGTGCTGACCGTTCCTGATCGCTTTGCGAAGATCGGTGACCCCCACGCAGCGATGGATGAGCATGCTGGCGTGCTCGACGCCCTGCTGGAATTGGCTGCGCGTGATGAGGCCGAAGGCATTGGCGATGCACCGTGGCCGCCGCACTTTGCAAAGCAGGAGGGCGAAGGCCGGCGCGTGGCACCATCGCGGGCGAAGAAGTTTTCGGATCAGATTGAGGAAGGTTTCGGGGCGTCACGGTTCAAGAAAAACATGAAAAAGAACGCGGAAAAGGCGGAGGGGGAGGAAGTTGATCCTGCGGCGACGGATTCTCGCAAGAAGGGGCGCCGAAAGCCGACCATGCCGCTGATCGTGATTGCGCAGTCTCCTGATAAAGGAGCGGCGGAAGCTGGATTGGAGCGCTGGAAACAGCAGCACCCGGAGGCCGCGGCGCTGCTGGCACCGGACGATGTGCTGATCGATCGCATGCGCGGCTCAGCGTATGTGTGGTATCGCATTCGGTTGAATCTGCGGCACGTGCCGGAGGAGATGAGGCCCGAACAGGGTGTGCCCGATCCAGATGACGACCCAACGCGCGCACGGCATGAGACGCGGACCTGACAGAGGTTTACTCGGCTCGTTCAGGAAATATGCTCATCAGTTCCTGGGGTGGAACGACTTCGAGCTGCTCGTAGGTACAGTCCTTCGGTGGCTTGTCGGGACGCCAACGGCGGAAGTGGGCGAGGTGCCGGAAGCGGTCGCCCTGCATATGCTCATAAGCGACCTCGACTACAAGCTCTATGCGCACCGGCTCCCAGCTGAGGTCCTTGCCGGCGTTCCACCGTGATTGGCCACCGGGCATCCGGCCGCTGGCTTGTGCGGCCTCGTCGGCCCAGTCAGCCCATGGGTGGCCTTGCATTGCGTCTTCGCGATAGGGGGCAAGGAAGTTGGCGAGTTCCTTGCGTTTGGCTGCGGTGAAACTCGCACAGACACCGACGTGCTGCAACCTGCCTGCATCGTTGTAGAGGCCTAGCAGCAGTGAACCAACGGCCGTTCCTTGACCGTCTTTGTGCCAGCGGAAACCGGCCACGACACAGTCGCAATCGCGTTCGTGCTTAATTTTCAGCATGGTGCGCTTGTCTGGCGTATATGGACCGTCGAGTGGCTTGGCAATCACACCGTCAAGGCCTGCGCCTTCGAAGCGCGTGAACCAGTCCTGCGCCGTTGCGCGATCTCGAGTTGCGGGGGTTAAGTGGAGCGGCGCTTGGATATTCGCGAGGGTTCGCTCCAGTTCAGCACGCCTGACGGTGAAGGGCTCGCCGCGTAAATCGCGATCGTCGAGAAGAAGCAGGTCGAAGAAAACTACTGATGCCGGCGACTGTGCGGCGAGCGTCTTGACGCGCGACGCAGCGGGATGGATTCGGAGCGTCAACGCATCGAAGTCCAGGCCGCCTTCGCGGGCAATGACGATCTCGCCATCCAGGACGCATTGCTTTGGTAATTGTTGCAGGAGCGGATCGCGGAGCTCGGGGAAATAGCGGTCGAGTGATTTGCCATCGCGACTTTGCAGCAGCAGTTCATCGCCGTTGCGAAAAATCACGGCACGAAAGCCATCCCACTTCGGCTCGAAGCTCCATGCCTCTACGTTCGCAGGAATTTCATCAACTCGCTTCGCGAGCATGGGCAGGATCGGAGATTGAAGTGGCAGTGACACGGTCTGGTTGGATGCTCCTAACGGAAGCGCGGATGGATCTTCAAATCACTTTCACGGCATCGTGAATACATTGTTGCTGCGGTCGTCGTCTGGAAGAACGTGATCCGGATCGACGGTGACGGTGGTTACGGGCTTTCCTTCTTTGAAGACGAAAGTGCCTGTTCCTTTTGAGAGCCAGGCCTCGGCGGGAATGCGGATGCGTGCCTTGCTTCCATCCTGGTAGGCAACCTCGAGGGTGGCGGGAAGAACCAACGGACGAAGGTTCGCGACTACTACGGAGACTCCGTCCTTCGGGTCGTTATCGATGTACTTTGCAGACTCGACCGCGAGATCGAGCGTCCAGTTATTCATGTACCAGCCGCGCCAAAAGTAGTCGAGGTCTTCGCCTCCTTCGCTTGCCATCGTACGGAAAAAGTCGGAGGGGGCGGGATGTTTGTAGGCCCATTCGCGGATGTAATGGCGAAAAGCGTAGTCGAAACGATCGGGGCCGAGAATCTGCTCGCGAAGCAGCACGTTCCCATAAGCTCCCTTGAAGTATTGGACTGGGTGGCCAAGGGGCCCGGAGAACGCATCCGCCCTGGTGAGAATGATCGGTGCGTCTGGGTTGTCGAGTACCTTCAGGATCGTGTCCGGAGGATTGCCGCCAGCCGAGTACTCGCCGTCACGCTTTGGACCATAGACCCCGTGGTCAAAATCGTCGGATTCGAAGATATCGATGAACGTGTTGAAGCCCTCATCCATGAAGGCCCACCGGCGCTCGTTCGAGCCAACGATCATGGGGAACCAGTCATGTCCTATTTCGTGAGCGGTGACCCAGAAGAGCTCTTTACTCTTATCGTCGATGCCGTCGAAGACGATGCCTGGGTATTCCATTCCTGTGGAGAAGCCAGCGACGTTAATGGCCGCCGGCCAGGGATAGGGGTACCAGCGGCGAGAGAAGTTTTCTACGGCATTCTTGACATATTCGGTGGAGCGGGACCAACCTTCCTGGCCGACGCTTTCGATGGGATAGACGGACATTGCCAATGGAACTTTCCCGACCGGCAGCGAACCTGGCGGGTCATCACCGGCTCCGGATTTGGCAGGGAGATTGATGCGGGCAGCATCCCATACGAACGTTGGCGAAGCCGTGAACACCACGTCGCGGGTATGGTCCATGCGGAAGTGCCAGGTGAGCGTTCCGGTTTGCTTGGGGCGACTGGCGGGATCCGAGGTTTCTTGCGGCGTGCGAATGTATATGGTCTTGTCGGAATGGCGGGCCTGCTCGAGACGCGCGATCTGCGTTTTCGTAAGAACCTCGGCAGGATTCATCAACTCGCCCGAACCGGCGAGGATGAAGTTCCAGGGAACGGTCACAAAGTAGTCGAAGTGGCCATATTCTAAATAAAACTCGGCGCCGATATAGGGCAGCGTGTCCCAACCCCGAAGGTCGTCATAGACGCACATGCGCGGGTACCACTGGGCGATGTCGTAGATCTCACCATGCTGAGCCATTCCCCAAGAGGTACGACCACCCCAGACCCCAGGGATTGCGTAGTGGTATCGGATGTGGATACGGAGCTGTGCCCCGTGAGGTTTTAGGGGCGTCGCGAGACGAATCTGCATTCGAGTGTCGTCGACGATGTAATCTGCTTTGACGAATTTAGCGGTTGGGGCTGCAGGGCCTACCTCGACCGCCTCGAAGATGAAGCCTTCGGTGTGATTGTCCGCGCGCGCGGGCGGTGGAGCAACAGTTTGGCCCGGACGCGGCGGACGTCTATAACCGGTATTGCCGAGGTTCGCGGAACGGGAGTCCTTGCGATAGGTGTTCTGCTCCAAATGAATCCAGAGGCAGTCGAGGGTGTCAGGCGAGTTGTTGGTATAGGTGATGACTTCGTCGTTGGTTAGGACTTTCGCGACTGGGTCGAGTCTGGCATGCATTACGTAATCCGCCTCGTTCTGCCAGTAGGAGGGGCCAGGAGCACCGGAGGCGGAGCGATAGGAATTAACGGGATCTGGCAGGGTTAGCGGAGCAAAGGTTACGCGGGGATCGTAAGTGGAATGGGGAGACGGAGGAGCCTGCGCCGCGGAAAGATTCGGGAGCGCGATTCCAAGCACGGTAGTTAGCAAGGGCGAGGCGATACGGTGCGAGCGTTTTACTGTTGTGTCTTCTTTCCTTGAAAATGTCACAGTGCTCCTCGGGGTGACATCGCAAACGGCAGTCGCCGGTGCGAGCTCATGCAGTCGTTGATGGGGCTGCATAACGTAAGAGTGTATAAGCACTGCCTGCGAAAATGCAGCAAAAGATGGCGTGAAGGTGGATCGCAGCCGATGGATGCTGCAATTCCCCCTGGGCTGTCGGAGTTGGGTCAGATGGGGTCAAAGGTTCGCGCTATTATGCTGATACACTGCGTTCATCGATTGGTCTGAGACGCGATCTTATGCTTCTGCGGCATAGCATTCATGGTGTCACCTATCATTTCGATGGGTTGAAAGAACTGCTCGCGAAGGCCACGGCTGCGCGCTCGGGAGACGAACTGGCCGGGGTGGCGGCTGGGAGCGCAGTCGAGCGGGTGGCCGCGCGAATGGTGCTGGCAGATTTGCCCTTGAGCGTCTTCGTCGAGGAACCGCTGGTTCCCTATTCGGAGGATGAGGTCACGCGGCTGATCTTTGATCGTCATGATACAAATGCGTTCGCCGCGGTATCGCATATGACCGTCGGTGGGTTTCGAGATTGGCTGCTGTCCGCGGACGCGACGACGGAGACCTTGGGCGCGCTGGCACCCGGGCTGATGCCGGAGATGGTGGCTGCGGTCAGTAAGCTCATGCGGGTGCAGGACCTGGTCTCGGTGGCGCGGAAGATAGAGGTGGTGACGCGGTTTCGCACAACGGTGGGACTGAAGGGCCGGCTGTCGACAAGGTTGCAGCCAAATCACCCTACGGACGATCCGCTGGGGATCGCTGCATCGATGGTCGATGGGCTGCTCCTGGGTTCGGGCGATGCTGTGATTGGAATTAATCCAGTAGCGGACGATGTGGCGAACACAGGGCGACTGATGCGGATGATCGACATGGTGCGGACGCGGTACACGATCCCGACGCAGAGTTGCGTGCTGGCTCACATCACAACGCAGATGGCAGCAATGGCGCAGGGGGCGCCTTTGGATTTGTTGTTCCAGTCGATTGCAGGAACGGAGAAAGCAAATGCCTCGTTCGGGATCAACCTGGGCATGCTGAAAGAGGCCAATGAGGCGGCACGGGCGTTGAAGCGTGGAACGGTTGGCGACAATGTGATGTATTTCGAGACTGGACAAGGCAGCGCGCTGTCGGCGAATGCGCACTACGGAATAGATCAACAGACGTGCGAGGTGCGAGCCTATGCGGTCGCGCGGGCCTTCGATCCGATGCTGGTGAATACGGTCGTGGGATTTATTGGGCCGGAGTATTTATATGATGGCAAGCAGATTCTGCGGGCGGGCCTGGAGGATCATTTTTGCGGCAAACTGATGGGTCTGCCGATGGGGTGCGATGTTTGCTACACGAATCATGCGGAGGCCGATCAGGATGATATGGATTCCCTGCTGACTCTGCTAGGCGCAGCCGGCGTGAACTACATCATGGGCGTGCCGGGAGCAGACGACATCATGCTGCAGTATCAGTCGACGTCGTTTCAGGATGCGCTGTATCTCCGCGAGACGATGGGACTGCGTCCGGCGCCCGAGTTTGAGGCATGGCTGGCTGGCGAGATGCCTCGAAAGCTGGGCGCCCCGATGCAGGCACAAGGGATTGCGACATCATGACGGCTACCAGCGTGAAGCGGATCACACCCGACCTCCGCTCCTTAACGGCAGCGCGAGTTTCGTTGCCAATGAGCGGGCACGCGATAGCGACATCTGAGGTGCTGGAGTTTCAGCTGGCGCATGCCGAGGCGCGCGATGCCGTCAACGCTGCGATGGATGCGAATGGGTTTGCGCGGCGCTTGCGCGCGGAGCTTCCCGTACTCGCAGAGCAAGGAATTGAGGTGTTGACGCTACGAAGCTGCGCCGTCGACCGTGCGAGTTATCTGCGGCACCCGCAGATGGGGCGGTCATTGAACGCAGAGTCAGCGGCGAGGCTGGAGCCCAGCCAATGCGATTTGGCGATCAGCATTGCAGATGGCCTGTCGGCTTTGGCAGTCGAGAGGAATGCGATTCTACTGTTGACGGCGCTTCTGCCGCGATTGGTGGACAACGGTTGGAGTATGGGACCTATGACGTTAGTGGAGCAGGGGCGCGTAAGTATTTGCGATGCGATTGGCGAGAGGCTGAAGGCGAGATGCAGCCTGATGCTGATTGGAGAGCGCCCGGGGCTCTCTGCTGCGGACAGCATGGGGGCTTATTTGACATGGCAGCCGCGGGTTGGACGCACGGACGCAGACCGCAATTGCGTCTCCAATATCCGGGGTGGTGGATTGAATGCTGAAGACGCGGCAGAGAGATTGATATGGCTGTTGAATGCGGCGCGGGCGATGGAGTTGACTGGTGTGGGACTAAAGGAGGGGGCGGCAAATTCTCAGCTGGAGGGTTAGAGCCAGCCGCGCGTGCGTGCAATGCGAGCAGCGTCTGTGCGGTTGGTGGCGCCGAGCTTCGCAATGGCCTCGGAGAGGTAGTTACGCACGGTCCCTTCCGAGAGGCGGAGGTCGGCAGCAATTTCAGCCGAAGAGCGACCATCGCCAGCGCGCTGAAGAATCTGGCGCTCGCGATCGGATAGAGGATCGGGGTCGGCAGTCCAGGCTTCGGCGGCAAGAGCGGGGTCAACGGCACGGAGACCGGAGTGGACACGGCGAATGGCCTCGGCGAGCTCTGAGGCGGGACGCTCTTTGAGCAGATAGCCGCGAGCGCCGGCATCGAGAGCGCGTCGGAGGTAGCCGGGGCGGGCAAAGGTGGTGAGGATGATGACGCGGGCGCGTGACTCGGTGAGATTGAGGTCCGACGCTAGTTCGAGGCCTGTCTTCATGGGCATTTCGATGTCTGTAACGATCACGTCCGGCGCCAGATCGCGGGCGAGCTTGAGAGCTTCGTTGCCGTTGGCGGCCTGCGCGATGACGGTGATGTCGGGCTCAAGATCGAGGAGGGCAGCGAGCGCCCCACGGAGCATGGTTTGATCTTCGGCAAGAAGAACGCGGATCGAGGTGGCGGGAGTCATCAGGCGGCAGGCTCCCGTAGAGGAAGTTCGATGAGAAGGCGAGTGCCATGGTCACGTTCGAGGAGCAGATGGCCGCCAAGCGACTCGATGCGTTCGCGCATGCCACGCAGACCATTCCCCTCTCGATTGAAGGCGTGATGACCGTTGTCCTCGATGACGAGGCGGCGCTGGTTGCCTGCCGTAGCAAAAGATAGGTGACAAGTCGTCGCGCACGCGTGACGAACGATGTTGGTGATGGCTTCCCGCAGGGCGAGCGAAAGTGCTATCTCTTCCGGAGCGGAGAGATTCGCGGTTGAAGAGACTGTTGAGTCGAAGATGAATGTGACACCGGCGGCGTCCAGCGTCAGGCGTGCGGCTTCGATTTCAGCGCCCAGGCCGCGGGTGCGATATCCACCGATGGCCTCGCGGACCTCGGCGAGTGCGGAGCGGGTAATGCGTTCCACGTCGGCGATCTCGGAAGCTGCGCGCGCATGATCGGTGGGATCCTGGCGATTGATGAGGCGTCCGGCGAGCTCGGCTTTGAGGACCACGACCGAAAGCGTGTGACCGAGGACGTCGTGGAGATCACGAGCTATGCGCTCGCGCTCGGCTACCGCGGCGAGCGCGAGATTCTCATCCAGTGCGGCGCGCAGTTGGCACTCGGAGCGGCGTTGTTGCGCGAAAAACACATTGCCGCCGCCGATTACGGTCATAAGAAAGATCGCGAAGAATGCCTGGGACCAAGGGATGCGCAGATAGTTGGGCGCAGAGTGGAAGATGGCACTTTCGATCAGAACAAAGGTGACTTCGAGAAAGAAGAGGGACAAAACCTTTCGCAGGGAGACGAAGGTGAAGGGCAAGAATGCGGCGGCGTAGACGAAGAAAGTGGAGCCGCCCTGGTTCCACGGGAAGGTGATGAGGCCCAAGGCGAAGGTTGCGGCGATCATCCAGAAGCGAGTCGGATGGCCTTCATCGACAGCGCGGATGTAGCCCCACATGATGCCCAGGAACGCAAAGAAAACCGCGAGGGTAGCGAGCCATAAATTCCGCGATGGCTCGAGAATGGGACCAATGAAAAGGAAGCCCGTGTAGGCGAACCACACCCATGCCCACCGATTCTCACGCTTCCTCGAAATGGCATTGTTTTCCGTCATAAGGTTTCCTGAAAAGTGTACGCCGAGCCGTTAGGAGTTTTGCTCGAGGTGCCGGTACGCGATTGCGGCAATACCCAGCATCACCAGCGTAAAGCCGAGCAGGCCCAGCCAGTGACTCATGGCGCTTCCGGCGCTGGGGAAGCCGAAACTGGCCAGAACCAATTGCGAGAGATGATATGTCGGGAGCAGGAGAGCGAACTTCTGGAGTACGTGCGGCAGCATCATGATGGGAATCCAAAGACCGCCGCAGAAGCTCAGGGGCAGATAGATGATGTTAATGACGCCGGGCGCTGCATTGAACGGCACCAGCAGCGCGATGACCATACCGAGGCAGGCGAAGGGGATGGTACCGACCGCTGTGAGGGCCATCATGCGTGCATATTCCGGCAGTGTAATGGAGACGTGACCAGCGGTAATGCCAAGCAACGTAATCAAGCTAATGATGATGAGACCGAAGGCGGCCGCGGAGCACAATTTCGCGACCAGGTAGGCGACCGGAGGCATGGGGCTTGCGCGCTTGAGGTCGAGCCAACCGGTGCTGAGTTCACTGGCAAGGCCACCCCCGATGCCGAAAAGTGCGGCGCCCGCCTTGCCGAAGACAGAGTAGCTCGCGAGCATGTACTTGGCCACAAGGAGGCCGCCGATATGTTCGCCGCGGTTCATGATGAGCCCGAAGAAGAGGTAGAGAACGACGGGAAATCCCACGACAGCAAGCGAGAAGGCGCGGGTGCGGAGGAGCCGGACGAACTCGTACCGGGCCTCCGTGAGGAAGACGCGAAACGAGTGCGTGAAGGAGGTCGGGTGAGTTGCGGGAAGTGCTAGGGCAGTGGCAGACATGGCGGCTCCTCGGATTTGCTTGTTCTAGGTTCGATTGGCGGTCCGCGACTACAGAGGACGCGCTCTGATAACTAGTTACTGGTGAGGGCGAGGAAAGCGTCTTCCAGAGCCGGGCTCTGGACTTCGAGCGAGTGGAGATTCTGATCGAGTGCGAGGAGTTCGCGAAGAGTGCACTCGGGCTGGATGCTGGAAATGGTTGTAACTCCCACGGTCAACTCGGCTGTAGTGACGCCCGGCATGGCGAGCAGGGTGGCAGTTGGAAGATCGGTGACGCAGCGAATGATCTTCAACGTGCGGCTCGTGCTGGCGCCAGTAGTGGCAGCGCCAAGAGATTTCACTTCGGCGGGTGTGCCTTCGCAGATCACGCGGCCCTTATTGATGACGACAATGCGATTGGAGAGAGCGTCGGCCTCTTCAAGATAGTGGGTGGTGAGGAGCACGGTCTTGCCACGGGCGGCCAGTGAGCGAATCTCAGCCCACATCCCCCGGCGCGACTCGATGTCCAGGCCAACGGTGGGTTCGTCAAGAAAGATGAGGTCGGGGTCGCCGGCGAGGGCGAGGGCGAAGAGGGCACGCTGCTTCTGACCGCCACTGAGCTGGCCGAACATACGAGCCTCGATGCCCTGGAGGCCAGCGGCGCGGATCAGGTCGGCGTAGGGCATGGGATTGGGGTAGTAGCCGCGAAAGATATTGATGTGCTCGCGAACCCGGAGCATCTCCGGAGCTTTGCCGACCTGCAACATGACACCGGTGCGGAGGCGCGTCGTGGCATGACGGGGGTCTGCTTCGAAGATTCGGACAGCGCCGCTGGTGGGTGCGCTGAGGCCCATGAGGAGTTTGACTGCAGTAGATTTGCCGGCTCCATTTGGGCCCAGGAGAGCGACAATCTCGCCGCGGTGCAGGTTAAGCGAGAGATCGTCCAGTGCCAGCACGCCGTTGGCGTAACGCTTGGTGATGTGAGAAAGCGACGCCACGGCGACAGAACTCGCCGTGGAGGGAGTCGTTTGGACGGGATCAAGGACTGCGCTCATCGAAGGCTCCTGGGTGGGCTGAATGACTACAAGAGCGAGTATGAAACGGTGTTGAGAGCGAGGGCAGTGAGGCGCGTCAGCAAAGCGCGGTGACGTTTGTCATGCGAGATATTGCCGCTCACACGAAAAGAGTTGTTGGTTTTTCCACGGAAAATTCACGTTGCGTCTCAATTTGCTTTATGCGCGCGGCGTTTTGGGCTATTCTCTCGATATCGGCTCAGAAAGTTAGAAGGTTCTCCCCACCGGCTCGCCGGAGCTAGTTTTTTTAACTCGAGGAGACCGTCCCGCACGATGTGCAATAGGCAGTCCAGGCAGCGCTCTACCCCCGAACACTCTTTTGGAGGCAACGCAATGGTTTATCAAAACTGAACAGCAAGCTTGCATCCCGCAATCGCAGCTGAACCGACTTTCGATTTTTCTACAGAAGTTTCCTACAACCTACGGGCCCCTACAGATAGCAACGTCCTAGCCATTGTCGACGGCGCGGCGGATGCAGTGTCGAAGTATATCGACAGGCAGCGGCGCTGGCGGTGATTCATCTTCAGGAGGTAGTGCATTGGTGTATTTGAAGAGCAGACTCTCAGCCCTCGTTCTAATCTTTGCTGCGATATTTTTTGTCACAGGTCCAGCGTTCGCGCAACAGACACTTGGAGGAATTACGGGAACGGTCGTAGATCCCGGTGGCAGCGCCATCCCGGGGGTGGAAGTGACGGCCACTTCGGATCAGACCAAGCTGGTGCGTACTACCAAGAGCAGCGGAACGGGCAGCTATGAACTGGTGGACCTTCCGATCGGAAGTTACACGATCACTTTTGCCCTGAACGGTTTTACCACGGAACGGATTCCGGGTATCGTCGTGCAGGCCGATCGCACGATCACACTGCCGGGCAAGCTGGCAGTAGGCTCCGTGTCGGAGTCGGTCACTGTGGAGTCGACGCCGTTGCTCAATGCGACGGACACGACCAATGGGTATGTGCTGGACAAGGCACAAATCGAGTCGATCCCACTTCCGACAGGAACTGTACTGGGTGCTGCGATTCTTTCGCCGGGCGTCAGTGCGGAACTTCCGCCCGGTACGGGAGCGAATGCCGGACTGGGCAATCCCCCAATCTGGGCGAACGGTCAGCGTGATACCAGCAACAGCTTCTCACTCAACGGCGTAGATGCAAGCAACCTATTCAATGGCAAGAGTACGAGCAATGTCGCGTCGGCGCGCGTGATCAACAGTACCGGCGTTTCGACGAGTGAAGGAGCAGGCGGCGTGATTCAGAGCGTTGCATCGATCTATCTTTCAATCGGCAATGCGCTACCAACGCCGGCACCTCAGATGGTGGACGAGTTGCGGGTGAATGCATCAATGTATGACGCGGAACAGGGATCGACGTCGGGCGCGCACATCGATATGAGCACGGCTTCGGGAACAAATTCCTTTCATGGATCCCTGTTCGGACGCAGAGGCACGAACTGGATTAACGCCGCGCCCTTCTTTTTCAAGAACGACCCCGGCATCCCCGACAATTTGAAGAATCCAGAGTTACATCGGTACCTTGCGGGCGGTACGTTCGGCGGACCAATCGTCAAGGACAAACTGTTTGGGTTTGTCTCGTACCAGCACCTGCAGGTATCGGATCAGGAGATCGGCGATTCCTTCCTGGCTGTGCCGGTGGGCCTCTCTGACAGCACGCGCACGGCCGCGGGATTTCAGTCGATTGTAAGTGCGCAGTACCCTGATTCACCGCCTGCGTACATCGATAATACCGCGCTCGCACTGTTCAATTCTCCAGCACTGCCGGGTGAGCCTGGCAAGTGGTTGATCCCGAATGACTGCAACGGAACTGTATGCGGATCGAGCAGCATGTCTGTGCAGCATCCGTTTGACGCCTTTCTGCCCGGAACAGGCCGGTTCAAGGCGGATATGGCAGTCGCAGACGTTGACTATAACGCGACTAAGAAGGATACGATCTCGCTGAAGTACTACTACCAGCATGATCCCACGGTCGCGCCGTACTCAATCTCGAGCGTGCCCGGTTTTACAGAGCACCTTGATGCGGGGACGCAGGTGGCATCCATCAATAACACCTTCCTAGTGAAGCCAAACCTGAGCACCCAGGAGACGCTGGGCTATATTCGGGAGAAAATTTACGAGACCAACGAGCAGCCGTTCACACCAGAGGCTATCCCCGGCGGCTCTCTCGGCACGGTGTCGATCAACGAATTTGGATCGACCTACTTCCCCGGTGTTTCGATCGTGAATGTGCTGGGTAACACGGCTTACAACGATGGGCTGTCCTCCACCGGCATTCTGAACATTGGACCAAACGCGGAAGGACAGTCGTCGAATACCGGCGTGTTTCAGAATCGGTTGCAGCCCTCGGGCAGTGCGATCTGGTCGCTGGGCAAGCATACGCTCACTTTTGGCGCGAGCTATAGCTATACGCAGCTGAACACGATCGACAAACGCACCGGAACAGGCACAGTAGCAACAGATGACCTGAGTGCCTTTGCACAGGGTTATGTGACGCCAGGCAGTTCTTCGACTTCCTTTTATGTGAGTTCCTTCCTGCAGGGCGATGCGAATCGGTATTACCGCGCGAACCAGTTGGGAACATTCGCACAGGACAAGTTCCAGGTGACACCGAACCTGAGCCTGACCGTCGGCGTGCGCTACGACTGGGACGGCGGTTTGACGGAGAAGTATGGGCGCATTTTCAACTTCGACTTCCCAAACCCAAACAACTCGAGTGATCCTAATGCCTATCAATACGATGAGGGCACCGACACGATTACGCAGCCCGGATTCATCATCGCGGGAAACAACGCGAATGGGACGAAAGGCGTGAGCACCACGACACTTACTGGAAGGCAATGGGGCGTCGCGCCCAGGCTGGGGGCGGCCTGGCAGCCGGCGATGTTCCACTCCAAGGTGGTGGTGCGTACGGGTTTCGGGATGTACTACGATCGGGGCGAGTTGTTCAGCTACTTCTCGCCGGGGTATGCGATCGGCACTGTGACGGGCGGACCCTTCGGCGTCAACCAGTCGCTCCCATTTGTGACGGCCCAAAGTTGCCCTGTGCAAAGTCTGTATGACTACTACATTCCCACCTGCGGCGGCGGCGGCGGCACGGCACCGCCCATCACACCGCCAACGGCATCTACCGGAAATCTAGCAAATCCTTACACCAATGTTCAGTCCGCTCCGCCGTCCAATCCGAAGGCATCGGATCTGAGCAACTATCTGCCAAATATCGCCAGCATTAACAATGGCGGCCAACCGATCTCGCTGGGTATCTACGACCGCGCGAATAAACTGCCCTATACCTACAACTACACGCTTGATATTCAATGGCAGCCACGCAATGACTTGGCGATTGAACTCGGATACGTGGGCAACCTCGGCCGCCACCAGGTAATTCCGATACCGTTCAATCAGCCTGGGATTGCTTCGCCGAGTAGCCCGATCCATGGCGAGCATTATTCGTACGGCTACAACGTGCAGGGCGCGACCTTGCCTGATGGGACTGGTTACGACTACGACTATGAGGGCGGCAACATTGACCATCGCGTCCCCTACATTGGATATGCGGCGGAGTCGATCGACTACAGGGCGGCGGGCGTGGATGCTTACAACGCTTTGACGGCTCATATCGAAAAGCGCATGAGCCACGGGTTGCAGGTAGCGGCGTCATATACGTATTCGCATGCGCTGGACGAGCAAAGCGGACTAGGACTGTTCTACAACGGCAATAACCCACTGAATCTGCGCGACGGTTATGCGTCTTCGGACTTTGATCGCACCCACGTGATCAACTTCAACTACGTGTATCGGCTTCCGGATTTTGTACATCAGCACAATGTAGCGAGCTACTTTACGAACGGATGGTCGTTGGTTGGCCTCACGATTCTGCAGAGCGGCCAGCCATATAGCGTGATCGACTTCAGCGGTGCGGTTGGCAGTATTTATTACGGCGTCAGCAACGGCATTACCAACCCTATTGTGCCGCTTGCGGCTGGATGTACAGCCAAGAGCGCGAAGACTGGTCTCTCGGGCGCGTTTGACGATTATGCACTGAAGTCTTCCTGCTTCACGATTCCACTGCTTCCAGCTGGAGGGCTAAACGGAGCGGTGCCGACGTCTGATCCTTATGAGAATACGTTCACGACGGGTCAGCGAAACATCTTCCGGCAGGCGTTCCAGAAGCGTTCGGATGCTTCGCTGGTGAAGCAGACGCGGATCACCGACCGGTTCAGCCTTAAGTACACATTCGACGTATATAACCTGACAAACACCAGCAGCTTCGACGTACCGGGCAATGAGGTTTCGCAGAATGAGAACTACAACGGGTTTCCGATTGCCGGAACACCGGTGCTGCCAACCTCTTGTAATGCGAGCAATGAGGGCTTCTACAACTGCCCGGCGGGACTTGGCGTGGTGTCGCACACGATCGGCAGTCCGCGACAGATCCAGATGTCGCTGTCGCTGACGTTTTGATTGCTGACTGAAGGCTCGACTAGGGGAGGCCGCGATGGCGGCCTCCCATTTTTATTGGTCGCGGGGCTCGTGATGGTGGGTTCGTTCTTTGTTTGTATACTTTCCATGTCGCACGGAGCGCTCACAGCGGCGCTATATCGGGCAGAGAAAGTGAAGCAGAGATCATGCTTATCCATGAAGATCGTTTATTCCCGGCAGAACCGGGTGTGAGGAAGATTGCCAAGGCGCTTTACGAGCAGGTACGCGCGTTGCCGATTATCAGTCCGCATGGACATACGCAGGCGGCTTGGTTTGCTAAGAACGAGCCGTTTCCTGATCCGGCCAAGCTTTTTGTGCAGCCTGACCACTATGTATACCGGATGTTGTATAGCCAGGGCGTTTCCCTGGATGATTTGGAGATTGGGCAGGCGGAGATGAAGGATCCGCGGCGGGTTTGGCGGATATTTGCGCAGCATTATTACCTTTTTCGGGGGACGCCGACTCGGATTTGGCTGGATTTCTGTTTTCAGGAATTGTTTGGGTTGAAGGAGCGGCTGTCGGAAACGACTGCGGATCTCTACTTCGATGTGATCTCTGAAAAGTTGAAAACAAAGGAGTTCCTGCCTCGCGCGCTGTACGAGCGGTTCGATCTGGAGGTTTTGGCGACTACGGATTCTGCGCTGGATTCGTTGGCGGATCACCAGGCAATTCGGGATTCCGGCTGGAAGGCGCGGATTCTGCCCACGTTCCGGCCGGATTCGGTGGTGGACCCTGATTTTGATGGATTTGCTGGGAATATTGAGCGTTTGGGTGGAATGTCGGGGGAAGATACTTCGAGTTGGAGTGGGTATTTGGGGGCTTTGCGGGCTTCCAGGGAGCGTTTTAAGGGGTTGGGGTGTACGGCTACGGACCATGGGCATCCTTCGGCTCAGACGGCGAATTTGGCGGCGACGGAGGCTGCGGCGCTGTTCGGTAAAGTGTTGAGCGGAAAGGGCGATGCGGCGGAGAGGGAGTTGTTTCGGGCACAAATGCTTACGGAGATGGCGCGGATGAGCCTGGAGGATGGGCTGGTGATGCAGATCCATCCGGGCAGCGTTCGGAACCATAACAGCCTTATTTTTCAACGATATGGACGGGATACCGGGGCGGATATTCCGGGGCCGACGAATTATGTGCAGGCGCTGCGACCGCTGCTCGACGTGGTCGGTAACGAGGCTGGGTTGTCTATTATTTTGTTCACTTTAGACGAGTCTACCTATAGCCGGGAGTTGGCTCCGCTGGCTGGGCACTATCCTTGTTTGAAGCTGGGGCCGGCGTGGTGGTTTCACGATAGTCCTGAGGGGATGATGCGGTTTCGCGAGCATGTGACGGAGACGGCCGGTTTCTACAATACCGTCGGGTTTAATGACGATACACGGGCATTTTTGTCGATTCCGGCGCGGCATGACATGGCGCGGAGGGTGGATTGCGCGTATTTGGCGAGGCTGGTGGGCGAGCATCGGCTGGAGGAAGACGAGGCCGGGGAGCTGGCGCATGACCTGGCGTATGGGCTGGCGAAGAAGGCGTATCGACTGTAAATCCGTGTGGTTTGGGCGCAGTATAGCTGGGTTTCGGGTTACAAATCGACGGCTATAGCTGCCTTTCGGGTGGCTGTTTTCGGCGATAGCTGACTGATCAGTCAGCTAACGTGGATCGAGGCGCAGGAATGCTTTGCGGAGGCCTCGGACGGAGTTGCAGAGCCAGAGGGTGTTGGGGGGCTGGAGATCGGCGAGGGTGAGGGTGCGCTCCTCGGCCTGGGGGAGGGTGTCGAGGAGGTGGCGGCGCATGACTCCGGGGAGGACGCCGGAGGTGAGGGGCGGGGTGAGGAACCTCCCTGCTCCCGCGGCGTCAGCAGGTTGCTCGACGAAGAGGTTGCTGATGGCGCCTTCGGTCAGCTCGTTGCGTTCGTTGAGGAAGAGGACTTCGTCGAAGCCTTCGGCGCGGGCTCGGGTTAGCTCGTCGTTGTAGAGCTGGCGGTGGGTGGTCTTGTGGCGGAGGAAGAGGTCGGCGGAGTTGGTGCGGTGGGGGCTGAGGGTTACGGTGATGTCCTGCGCGGACTGCGAGGGTGGGGTTGGCTGTTGGGATTCTTCGTTCCCACTCATCCGCGATGAAGCCGCGTATGAATGGGGGTCCTGCGCGGACGGCGAGGGTGGGGTTGGTTGTTGGGATTCTTCGTTCCCACTCATCCGCGATGAAGCCGCGTATGAATGGGGCACCCGGGAGATCGTGGCGCGTGTTGGTTCGAGGGGGTGGGCGGTGATGGAGGCTTCGCCTGTGGATGAGAGGAGGAGGCGGACGCGGTGGGGTTGGCGGGGGTCGAGGAAGTGGGCGAAGGCTCGGAGCTGGGCTTCGATGGCGGTGCGGTCGCAGGGGAAGTCGAAGTAGTGGGCGGAGGATTCGAGGCGGTCGAGATGGAGAGGGAGGCGGGCGTAGTGCTGGTCGAAGAGGAGGGTTTCGATCAGGTCGAAGGGGTGGTGGGTGCGGGTTAAGAAGCTGGCTTTGAGGAGGGCTTCGCGGTGTTCGTCTTCGGGGACGCTGTCGGCTACGATGCCGCCGCCTACTCCCATGGTGGCGATTCCCTGCTCGAGGACTAGGGTGCGGATGGGGACGCTGAAGGTTGCGCTGCGGTTGGGGGCGATGAAGCCGATGGCGCCGGTGTAGACGCCGCGGGGATGGGCTTCGAGCTCGCGGATGATTTGCATGGTGCGGATCTTGGGGGCTCCTGTGACGGAGCCGCAGGGGAACATGGCGGCGAAGATGTCGTAGAAGGTGGTGTTGGGGCGGAGGGTGGCGGAGATGGTGGAGGTCATCTGGTGGAGGGTTTGGTAGCGCTCGATGGAGAAGAGGTCGTCTACGTGGACGGAGCCGGGGAGAGAGATTCGGCCGAGGTCGTTGCGGAGGAGGTCGACGATCATGACGTGCTCGGCGCGATTTTTTTCGTCGTGCTGGAGGCGTTGCGCGGCTTGCTCGTCTTCTGTGGTGTCGAGGCCGCGGGGCATGGTGCCCTTCATGGGGCGGGTGGTGATTTTGTGGCCGTCGGTTTGGAAGAAGAGTTCGGGGGAGAGCGAGAGGATTTGTTGCGGGCCTAGGTTGAGGAAGGCGGCGTAGGCTACGGATTGGTTTTGGGAGAGGGTGGTGAAGAGCGTGGCGGGGCTGAGGGTGGTTGGGAATTGGATGGCGTCGGTGAAGTTGACCTGGTAGGTGTCGCCGGCGGAGATGTAGGCTTTGATCTTTTCGATGGCGGCGAGGTAGTCGGGGGTGGGGATTCGGAGGGTTGGGTTGGTGAGGATGGGAGCGGTGGGGGTTGGGGGCTCGGGGAGTTCTGGAAACCCAGGTCTCAAAAGCGAGACCTGGGGCACCCGGGATGGTGGTGGGGTGAGGAAAGTGCCGATGGCGTGATCGAAGATGAGGGGGGCGGGGTAGGCGGCCAGATGGGCTAACGGAATTGTGAGGGGTTCGGGACTTCGTGCTTCCCCACCCATCCGCGATGAAGCCGCGTATGAATGGGGCACCCGCAGAGTGGGTTCGAAGTGGGCGTTGCATTCGTAGGAGAGGTAGCCGGCGAGGTGGAGGCCTTCGGTGAGGGCGGCTTCGATGTTGGCGAAGAGTTCGGGGATTTCGTCTGGGGTTGTTGCGGTGAGAATGCGGGTGGGGTTGAGGAAGAGATAGCTGTGGTGGTTGTGGGCGTCGAAGCGGGAGGTTTGGAGGAGGATGGCGTTGGGAGTGCGCTCGACCAGGGTGTGGATGGAGGTGGGGAGGGGTGTGTAGCGGGCGTGCTTGGTCGTGGGCATGGGAGGTTGCTACAGAGGATGATCGCAGAGGCTGTGGAGGGTGGCAATGTGGAGGGCGTTCGCCTCAGTGGCTAAAGCCGGCTTCGTGGCGAGGCTTTGATGGCACGGCTGAAGCCGTGCCCCTTCGAGTTTGCGCTCCATGAAAAGAAGTCATGCCTTGGCGTTGAAGTTGTGCTCCTTCGAGTTTGCGCTCCATGAAAAGAAGTCATGCCTTGGCGTTGAAACCGTGCCCCTTCGAGTTTGCGCCGCGCGAAAAGAAGGCATCTTAGGGCTAAAGCCCAAATCGTTGGCTGACGATGAGACCCGAGGCTGAAGCCTCGGGGTACCTGCGTGTTCTCCTGGGCCTTTATACTTGATTGGAGAATTGGACGTGGGTTTGCTGTGTGGTTGGCGGCCTGTCGTTGCAGGAGAAAGAGGACGTTATGGCCGGAATGGTTGAAGCAATTCATGTGAAACGTAAGACGATGTTTGAGTTTGAGGGTTCTCCGTATGCCTGTCTGGATTCGGACATTAGTACGCCGACGGCGCGGGGCGGGCAGACGCTGGTGCGGTTGAAGATGCGGAATTTGCTGACGGGCGCGGTGTTTGAAAAGACCTTCAAGGCGCAGGACAAGTTCAACGAGCCGGACCTGGAACTGGTGCCAGCAACGTATCTGTATAGCGATAGCGATGGTTCGTACTTTCTCAACCAGGAGAGCTTTGAAACGCTGACGCTGACGGGCAACATGCTGGCCGATGCGATGGATTATTTGATCGACGGGACCGCGCTGCAGGTGCGTCTGTATAACGGCAATCCGATTGGGTTGCAGTTGCCGATCTTTGTGGAGCTGGATGTGGCGCACACGGAGCCCGCGGTGCGTGGGGATACGTCGAGTGGGGCGACGAAGACGGCTCGGCTGGAGACGGGGCTGGAGATTAAGGTGCCGCTGTTTATTAAAGAGGGGGAGAAGGTGAAGGTGTCGACGGAGTTGAAGGAGTTTGCGGGGCGGGCGTAGAGGGTACGTAGAGAAGCAGATTCCCGGAAGGAATGACAGAAAGAACAGCAAAGGCAACGACGGGGCCCCGGTCGCATGGAGTACTTGCATCCCACTCATGAACGATGGGGCCGTTCATGAATGGGGCACCCGGAAGTGGAGGCGCGTCACATTAGTTCGTCGATGAAGGTGCGCGCTGTTGCTGGGGGGATGCGGTTGGGTTGGTGGACGAGCGGGCCGGGGTTGAGGACGGGCTCTAGTTCGGTGAGGGTGGGGACGTCGGTGCGTTCGTAGAATTTGCCGATGGGGATTTCGTCGCCCCAGAGCTGGGACTTGTCCATGGCGGCGTCGAAGTTGGTGGGGTCGTAGTCGGGGAGGTCTTCGAGTTTTTTGACGCGCGGCTTGAACCACTGGACGGTGTTGTCGTGGTTGTAGGTGACGCAGGGGCTGAAGATGTCGAGGAAGGAGAAGCCCTTGTGCTGGATGGCGTTCTTGATGAGCTCGGTGAGGTGTTTTTGCTCGGCGGAGAAGCCGCGAGCTACGTAGGTGGCGCCGGCGGCTAGCGCTAAGGCGATGGGGTTGACGGGGCGCTCTACGTTGCCGAAGGGGGTGGTCTTGGTCTTCATGGCGAGGCGGCTGGTGGGGCTGGTTTGGCCGGTGGTTAGGCCGTAGATCTGGTTGTCCATGACCATGTAGGTGAGGTCGACGTTGCGGCGCATGGCGTGGACGAAGTGGCCGCAGCCGATGCCGAAACCGTCGCCGTCGCCGCCGGTGACGAGGACGGTGAGGGCGTGGTTGGCCATCTTTACGCCGGTGGCTACGGGGAGGGAGCGGCCGTGCAGGGTGTGCATGCCGTAGGTTTCGATGAAGCCGGGGAAGTTGGAGGAGCAGCCGATGCCGCTGATGGTGGCGACTTCGTGCTGCGGGATCTGGAGTTCGACGAGGGCTTTCTGGACGGCGGCGAGGACGCCGTAGTCGCCGCAGCCGGGACACCAGTCGGGTTCGACTCGGCCTTTGAAGTTGGCCATGGTGATTTGGTTGGGGGTGATGATTTCTGTCGCCATTGTTTCTCCTTGCGCCTCAGCGGCTAAAGCCGAACTTCATTTGGGCTCTCATGGCAGGACTGAAGTCCTGCCCCTTCGAGTTCTGGTAGAGGAGACTGGACGGGAGGCCGGCCTCTTCGATGCGGACGACTGACTTGGCTTTCTTCAGACCATGACTTCGTGGGCTGGGATGGAGAGGTTGGTCTTGCCGGCTAGTTGTTCCTTGACGCCTTCTACGATGTGCTGGGGGAAGAAGGGTTCGCCGTCGTATTTGCGGATGTTGCCGTTGGGGACGAAGGAGGTTTCGCTGCGGAGGTAGCGGGCGAACTGGCCGCTGAAGTTGTTCTCGACGATGATGGTGTGGCGCGCGTTCTTGAGGATGTCGAGAATGGCTTCGCCGTGGAGCGGGACGAGCCAGCGGATGGGGAGGTGGTTGACGGTGATGCCCTGGGCGCGGAGGAGTTCGCAGGCTTCGTCGATGACACCGAAGGTGGAGCCCCAGCCGATGAGGGTGACGTCGGCGGCGGCGGGACCGCGGAGTTGGGGTGGGGGGATGGAGGCGGCGATGCCGTCCATCTTGCGCATGCGCTTTTCCATCATGGCGCGGCGCTTGGCGTGGTTGGTGTAGGCGTCGGAGATGAGGACGCCGTCTTCGTCGTGCTCGTCGGAGGAGACGACGTGGGTGTAGCCGGGGATGCCGGGGATGACGCGCGGGGAGACGCCTGAGTCGGTGATTTTGTAGCGGAGGTATTTGGCTGGTTGGGCAGAGTCGTGGGGCTCGCCGTTGGAGGTGATGAACTCGCCGCGGTCTACGGGCGGGTTGAAGTCGAGGATGGCGGGGTCGACGCTTAGGCGGCCTTCGGAGAGGAGGAGGTCGGCGAGGACGATGCCCGGGCACTGGAAGCGGTCGGTGATGTTGAAGATTTCGGGCATGAGGGTGAAGCAGTCGGCGATGTCGAGGGGGGCGGCGATGACGCGGGGGTAGTCGCCGAAGGCTGCGCCGAGCATCTGCCAGAGGTCGCCCTGCTCGGTTTTGGTGGGGACGCCGGTGGAGGGGCCGGCGCGCTGGCAGTCGATGACGACTACGGGGATTTCGGCCTGCGCGGAGAGGCCGAGGCCTTCGGACATGAGGGCAAAGCCGCCGCCGCTGGTGGCACACATTGCGCGGACGCCTGCGTGGGCGGCGCCGATGGCCATGTTGATGACGCCGATCTCGTCTTCGACCTGGCGAACCATGATGTCGGCCTTGCGGGCGTGGGAGGCCATCCAGTGGAGGACGCCGGTGGCGGGGCTCATGGGATAGGCGCAGTAGAACTTGCAGGCAGCGGCGGCTGCGCCCATGGCCATGGCCTCGTTGCCGCTGAGGACGGCGTAGCGGGTGTCGGTGAGCGGGAGGGCGCGATCGAAGGGCTTGAGATTCTGGGTGGCGTAGTCGTAGCCGGCGCGGGCGAGGGCGATGTTTTCGTCGATGACGGCGCGCTCTTTTTTGCGGAACTGCTCTTCGAGGACGGACTCGAGCGAGTTGAAGCCGATGCCCATCATGCTGAGGGCGGCGCCGATGGCGAGGGTGTTCTGGGCGACCTTGTTGCGGCTGATGTCGGCGAGTTTGGAGACGGGGAGGGGGCAGAGCTGGACGCCGGGGGCGGGGGTGCCGGGGTGGATGGTGTCGGCGTTGAAGAGGCAGGCGCCGCCGGCGGTGAGGAGTGAGAGGTGGCGATCGGCGGTGTCCTGGTTGAGGGGAATGAGGAGGTCGAGGTGGCCGTTGGTGGTGCGGATGTTGTCCTGGCCGGTGCGGATGGTGAGGAAGGTGTGGCCGCCGCGGATGATGGACTGGTAGGCGTTGTAGGCGTTGAGGTGGAGGCCGCGGCGGCTGAAGATCTTGGCGAAGATGTCTCCGGGAGTGGCGACGCCCTGACCGGCGGCGCCTCCGATACCAATGCTGAACGACTGTCTCATGGAGCCTTCCTGAACGGTTGAGTCGTTCGGCAGCAGCAAAATACCGAACGCAGGGATCGTACTGGCAGGCGTGGACTGGTGGCAAGTGGCGCGGACGCGCGTGGCTGCGGATAGTATGTTCGTACACTGCGGCGGCCGGTTTCGTGAGAGCTGTAGGCGCAGACGCAACTATAGGTTAGGGGAGGAATTGCTTTGTCCTTATCGCGACGCGCGTTTCTGAAGAGCTCGATGATTGCGGCGGGCGAGGTGGCGCTGCCTGGTTTAGCGACGACGGGTGTGGCGGCGGCTGCGGAGTCTGGGGTGGAGACGGCGGTGGCGGTGCCGGCGGATGGGGTGAAGAGCGAGTTTACGCGCGGGGTGGGGATTTATCCGGGGGCGTGGGGCGATGTGTTTTCGCCGACAATGCGGGTGGATGCGACCTCGTATCGGAACCTTGCGCTGCGGCGGGCTGCGAAGCACTCGAGCAGCTATGACTACAACCTGACGGCGCAGCTGGTGACGGACGGGATCAAGGAGACGCGGATGCCGCGGTGGGTGGCGGTGTCGACGAGTGTGGACGGGGTGTTGACGAAGCCGGACCGGGAGATTGTGCTGGACCACTTCCCTCCTGTGGGGTTGAGGCTGGAGGGTGCGAAGGTTTCGGTGGAGGTGCAGGTGGGTGGCGGCGAGGCTGCGCCGACGGTGGATAGGATGCGCGTGTTTGCCGCGCTGCCGGAGTATGTAGCGGAGAAGGACCTGCGTTTTCGCGTGGCGGTTTCGGATGACGGGCGGGTGTGGGAGGAGATGGGGTCGGCGAAGGCTGAGGCGGAGACGGAGTTGGGGAATTATCCGCCGGACCTGGTGCGAGGGACGAAGCTTTATTATCCTTGGCTGCCGCTTAGCCGGGCGGGAGCGTGGCGGTTTTATCGCGTGACGTGCGAGCGGATGAATCATCCCGAGGAGCAAGGGCTCTCGTGGATGGTGGGGCAGGTGGAGTTCTATCGGGGCGCAGCGCGCGTGGAGATTGGCGGGCCTTACGAATTTACGAGCGCGTGGATGAGCGCGGGGTCGGCGGAGGAGTGGGTGTCGGTGGACCTTGGGGCGCGATGTGTTTTTGATCGCGTGTCGTTGTATTGGATTGCGCGGGCGGCTGAGGGGTCGGTGCAGATTTCCGATGATGAGGTGAAGTGGACGGACGTGCATCGGGTGGGTGGGGTTGTTTCTGCGCAGGGGGTGGAGGAGATTCGGCTGGCGGCTCCGGCGCATGCGCGGTTTGTGCGGGTGTTGATGACGCGGCCTGCTTCAGAGTACGGATATGTGTTGAGCGAGCTGGAGGTGTGGGGGCGGGGTGGGCCGGTGGCTGTGGAGGCAAGTGCCCCGGTGGTGGATTCGAATGGGAGATTGATGCTGGCGGGCGGCGGGTGGCGGGTGGAACGTCGCAGCCAAGTGAGTGGGGAGGGTGAGGCGATTTCGCGCGTGGGGTTTGTGGATGCGTCGTGGGTGGTGGCTACGGTGCCGGGGACGGTGCTGACTTCGTTTTACAACGCGGGGGCGATTGCTGATCCGAACTTTGGAGAGAATCAACTGTATGTTTCGGACTCGTATTTCTGTTCGGACTTCTGGTATCGGACGGAGTTTGAGGCGCCTGCGGTGGAGGCGGGAGAGATTGCGTGGCTGGATTTTGATGGGATTAATTGGAAGGCGCAGATCTTCTTGAATGGCGAGTTGCTGGGGCGGATTGATGGCGGGTTTATTCGCGGGCGCTTTGATGTGAGCGGAAAGTTGATGGTGGGAAAGAAGAATGCCCTGGCGGTGTTGATTGAGAAAAACGCTACGCCGGGGAGCACGAAGCAGAAGACGTTTGAGAATCCGAGTCGCAATGGCGGGGCGCTGGGTGCGGATAATCCTACGTATCATGCGTCGATTGGGTGGGACTGGATTCCTACGATTCGCGGGCGGAATACGGGGATTTGGGGCGATGTGTCGCTGCGGAAGACGGGCGCGGTGACGATGGAGGCGCCGTGGGTTACGGCGGACATGGCGCTGCCGGACACGTCGAAGGCGGAGGTTGGGGTGCAGGTGGAGTTGGTAAATCATCGCGCGCATGCCGTAGAGGGCACGCTGCGATTTAAGTTCGGGGCGATTGAGGTTGCGCAGGCGGTGAGCGTGGCTGGTGATGCGAGCGTTAGGGTGATGGTGGATGCGTCGAAGCACGGGGAGTTGCGGCTGAAGGATCCTCAGCTGTGGTGGCCGGCGGGATATGGCGAACCGTATTTGTATGACGTGGAGGTGCGGTTTGAGGCGGCGGGCGCGGTGCTCGATAAGAAGCAGATGAAGTTTGGGATTCGGCAGATGACGTCGAGCGAGGTGAGCGGGAAGCTGACGTTGTTTGTGAATGGGCGACGATTTATCTGTCGCGGGGGGAACTGGGGATTTGGGGAGTCGATGCTGCGGTATCGTGCGCGGGAGTATGACGCGGCGGTGCGGTATCACCGCGAGATGAACTTCACGATGATTCGCAACTGGGTGGGGCAGATTGGCGATGAGGCTTTCTATGAGGCGTGCGATCGGCATGGCGTGATGGTGTGGCAGGATTTCTGGCTGGCGAATCCGTGGGACGGGCCGGTGCCGGATGATGATGCGATGTTCCTGGCGAATGCGCGGGACTTGCTGTTGAGGATTCGCAACCATGCATCGATTGGGCTGTATTGCGGGAGGAACGAGGGGTATCCGCCGAAGGCGCTGGAGGATGGTTTGCGCGCGGCGCTGGCGGAGTTGCATCCCGGGATCCAGTACATTCCGAGCTCGGCCGATGATGTGGTGAGCGGGCATGGGCCGTATCATGCGCTGCCGATGGTAGAGTATTTCAGGATTGCCGATACGAAGCTGCATAGCGAGATTGGGATGCCAAATATTCCGCCGGTGGAGAGCGTGCGGCTGATGATGCCGGAGCGCGCGATGTGGCCGCAGGGACTGGATTGGGGGCTGCATGATTTCAGCTTGAATGGGGCGCAAGGGGCGAAGTCGTTTTACAGCCTGATCAATGAAAGCTATGGCGGGGCGGATAACGCGGAGCAGTGGATTTCGCTGGCGCAGTTTCTGAACTTCGAAGGCTATCGCGCGATGTTTGAGTCGCAGAGTAAGTATCGCGCTGGGCTGTTGCTGTGGATGAGCCATTCGTGCTGGCCTTCGTTTGTGTGGCAGACGTATGACTATTTCTTTGAGCCGACGGCGGCTTACTTTGGGTGCAAGCTGGCGTCGGAGCCGCTGCATGTGCAGTGGAATCGAGATGCCGAGACGATTGAGGTGGTGAATTATAGCGGCGGAGATCGGCGCGGGTTGAGTGTGAGCGTGGAGATTCTGAATATGGATGGGGCGCGCGTTGCGGTGAAGACTGCGACGGTCGATAGCAAGGAAGACAGCGTGGTGACGGCGCTGGCGATGGCGTATCCGAAGGGGCTTTCGGCGGTACATTTTCTGCGGCTGAGGCTGATGCAGGGGGCGGTGGTGGTGTCGCGGAATGATTATCTGCGGAGCGTGGTGGAGGGAGATTATCGCGCGATTCGGTCGCTGGCGAAGGCGCGGGTTTCGGCTACGACGCAGGTGAAGCGCGAGGGGGAGATTTGGAGGCTGACGACGGCGTTGCAGAATGGGTCTGGCTGGCCGGCGCTGATGACGCGGGTGAAGGCGGTGCGCGGGGTGACGGGCGATCGGATTCTGCCGGCGATCTATGATGATAATTACGTGCTGCTGATGCCGGGCGAGCGTCGAACGATCGAGACGGAGTTGCAGCATGCGGACACGCGCGGCGAGACGCCGAAGATTGTGGTGAGTGGATTCAACGTCGCTTAGGTGCGGCGTGAGGGATTGAGGATTTATGTCAGCTACAGCGGGAAGTGCACCACGGCAGCATGCGTCGACGGGGCCTGCGGGGCCGGTGGTGCCGGAGCCTAGCCATGCGGAGCGGAGTCGGACGCTGCTTTCGCTGGTGAGCGTGGGGATGCTGTCGACGATGTCGAAGAAGCATGCGGGGTTTCCGTTTGGGTCGCTGATGCCGTTTGCGCTGGATGCGAAGGGGCGTCCGATTTTTCTGATCAGCAACATGGCGATGCATACGCAGAATCTGCGCGAGGATGGGCGGTGCAGCTTGTTTGTGATGCAGGCGGCGGCGGATGGCGATCCGCTGGGTGCGGCTCGGGCTACGCTGGTTGGAAATGCTGCGGTGGTGGCGGAGGACGAGAAGGAAGAGGTGCGCGAAGTTTATTTGGCACGGCATGCGAATGCGAGCTATTGGGTGGACTTTGCGGACTTCCATTTCTTTCGGCTGGAGCCGGTGGACATGTACTACGTGGGCGGATTTGGCGTGATGGGATGGGTGGAGGCTGCGGAGTTTGCGGGGGCGAAGGCTGATCCACTGGCAGAGGCTGCGGCTGGAATCATGGCGCACATGAATGCGGATCATGTGGAGTCGATGGTGGTGCTGGCGCGGGCGTACGCCGGGATGGACGCCAGCGAGGCGGCGATGACGTCGGTGGACCGGCTGGGATTTACGCTGCGGCTGAAGACGGCCGAGGGAATGAAGGGGCCGCGGATTAATTTCCTGAGCGAGGTGCATGATGCGCAGGAGACGCGGAAGATGCTGGTGGAGATGGTGCGGCAGGCGAAGGCGAAGGGGACGGCGAGCGACGTTGGATAGAATGGATCTGAGGGTCCATTGAATTTCACACGCTTGTTCCGAATTCGCACGTTGGGGAAATTAGTTGTCCTGGCTGGTTTGACCGCTGCGGTTGCGGCGCCTGCGGAGGTGTCGTCGGCGACTGCGATGGCAGCGAAGGTGGATGCGCATTACAACCATCTGCACTCGCTGACCGCGCACTTTACGGAGCGGTATCGCGGGATGGGGATCGATCGCACGGAGACTGGCACACTGACGCTGAGCAAGCCGGGGCGGATGCGCTGGGCGTATGACTCGCCCGCTGGAAAGATTTTTGTGTTGGATGGAAAGAACGCAATCAGCTATACGCCGGGGGATTCGCAGGCGCAGCGAACGCCGGCCAAGCAGCTGGATGATCTGCGGTCGCCGCTGCGATTTCTGCTGGGGCACACGGAGATTGCGAAGGAGCTGGAGGGGCTGACCCTGACGATCGTGAACGGCGGCTATACGCTTTCTGGTGTGCCGAAGGGGATGCAGCAGACGGTGCAATCCGTTGGGATCACCACGGATGCTACGGGTAAGATCACGGGGATGAGGATTGTGGAGACGGACGGGGCGGAGACGAGTTTTGAGTTCAGCGATATCCAGGAGAACGTGCCGACGCCCGATAGCGACTTTGAATTTACTCCGCCACCGGGCGTGACGATCTTCGATGGAGCGGCCCCGATTTAGCGCGGCCGCATTTCGCTAAAAGCTAGACGAGGACGTGTCCGGCTTCGCCTACGGAGGTCTTGCCGCCGGTGACTGCGGCGGCGAGATATTTGGCGCCGCGGACGAGGCTGCTGCTGGAGGCCTGCCAGTATTCCGCCTCGGAGACGTCGACCAGAAGGACGGCGATCTCGGGGTCGGTTTCACCTTTGGGGAACCAGGCTTTGTACATGGAGTTCCAGAGTTCGTGGATTTTGGTGCGGTCCTGGTTGACGCTGGCGCGGCCTTTGAGAACGAGGTACTTGGCGTCCGAGGTATCGGTGAGGGTGAGGGTGACGTGCTGGTCCTGCTGAATCTCGTCGACTTTGTCGGAGGTGACTCGGGTTAGGAACCAGAGCTTGCCATCGAAGGTCTTATCCTGCACGGCCATGGGGCGGGAGCTGATGGACCCGTCTGTGGCTACCGTGTTGATCATGGCAATGTGAATGCCTTTGAGCAGGTCTGCGATCTTCTTCAGGCCTTCTTCGCCGCTGAGTTCATGGAAGTCCTGATCGTGCGCCTGGTTGCTGCTGGTGTCTGGGCTCATAGTTACTCCTCGAGGTGGTTGGATGCGGCTGGGGGCGAGGGTGTTAGCTGCGAGTTCCCTTCTATGGTCGCGTTCTCTTCCATGCTGCGGCGCTGGCGTGTACCGTAGCTTTATGCGCATTGGTTCGATTGCCAGAGGGTTTGCCTGTGCAGCGTTGCTGCTTGCTTCCGTTGAGTACGCCCAGACGACGTACCATCTGATTCCGCTGCCGCGGCAGATTACGGGCGTGGAGCAGGTGCCGGTCAACTCGGTGACGGTGGTGTGCACGGGGTGTGATGCCGAGGATACGTTTGCGGCGAATGATCTTCGAGAAACATTAGCTGATCGTGGGGTGCCTACGGGTGTGGGATTGCGGATTGTGCTGCGCCGGCTGGCGGAACATCCGGATCCTAGTTTTACGGAAGAGATGCGGGCGGAGGGGTACACGATTCGCTATGCGGCAAAGACGTTGACGCTGACAGGCGCGAGCGCGGCGGGATTGTTTTATGCGGCGCAGACGGCGAAGCAGATGATCGAGCGATGGCCGCTACAGCCCGCATGCAAGGGAACGTGTCCGGATTTTGTGCTGCATGCGGCGGAGATCCATGACTGGCCTGCGATGCGGTATCGCGGGCTGCATGATGATTTGTCGCGCGGGCCGGTGGACACGCTGGAGTTTCAGAAGAAGCTAATTCGGACGCTCGCGGCTTACAAGATCAATGTGTACTCGCCTTACTTTGAGAACACGCAGCAGTATGCGTCGAACCCGCTGCCTGCGCCGCCTGACGGGAGTATTTCGGCGGAAGACGCGCGCGCGCTGGTGGCGTACGCGGAGAAGTATCACATCATTGTGATTCCTGAGCAGGAGGCGATTGGGCACCTGCGCAAGATGCTGCAGTGGGAGACGTATGCGGATGTTGCGGAGACGCCGCATGGGGCGGTGCTGAGCCCGGGGCAGGCTGGATCGATTCCGCTGATTGACCAGATGTTCAAGGAGCTGGCGGAGATTTATCCGGGACCGTTTCTGCATATTGGTGGGGACGAGACGATTGATTTGGGGATTGGCCGAACGCGCGCGGATGTGGATGCGCGGGGCCTGCCGACGGTGTATATCGATTATCTGCAGAGGATTGTTACGAGCCTTGAGCCGCTGCATAAGAAAATTTTGTTTTGGGGCGATGTTGCGCAGAGCGATCCCGAGTTGTTGAAGGAACTTCCTCCGGAGATCAAGCGGCAGCTGATTGCGGTGGCGTGGGGATATACGCCGAAGCCGCAGGGATTTTTGCGGGAGCTGAAACCTTATGTTCAGGCGGGGATTCCGGTGTGGGTGTCGCCGTCGATCAACAACTATCGGCAGGTGTGGCCGAATCAGCAGTTGGCGCTGGAAGACATCCAGGAGTTCACGCACGATGGCCAGCGGTACGGGGCGACAGGCCAGTTAAACACGTTGTGGAATGATGATGGCGAGTCGCTGGCGAACATGAACTGGTATGGGATTCTGTTTGGCGCGGCGGCGGCGTGGCAGCATGGCGAGTCGTCGATCCCGGCGTTCCAGGAGAGCTTTGCGCAGGTGTTTCATGGTGACTCGCTGGGGTTGCTGAACCAGGCACAAGGCGAGCTGACGGGGGCGATGACGCTGCTGCACGAGAGCAAAGTGATTGGGGCTACGGAGGGGTCGGACGGATTGTTCTGGGTGGATCCGTGGTCGAAGGACGGGCAGGTGATGGCGGAGAAGATGCGACCCATTAACTCCGAGCTGCGCATGTATGCGGAGCGCGCGTTGACCTACATTGCGCAGGCGAAGGCACAGGAGCCTAACCTGCGCGAGACGGATGCGATTTCGGCGATGGAGTTCGGGGCGCGGCGGATTGATTTTCTGGGACTGAAGTTTCAGCTCGCCGATGAGATGGCAGCTGGGTATGCGCAAGCGCTGGGTACGGCGCAGGGGACGCTGAGCATGGATCTGCCGAGGCCGAGGCCTTCGGTGCCGGCGCTGCTGTCGGATATTAATGGCGTGAATGGGCGGCTGCAGGACATCATCGATGGCTACTCGCAACTGCGCGATATGTTCAAGCAGCAGTGGGATAAGACGTACCGGCCATCGGGATTGCGGCCGGTGCTGGAGCACTACGACTATACGATTGGGCAATGGTATGCGCGGGTGGACAAGGTTCGCAGTGCGCAACGGCAGTGGAGCGAGTTGAAGACATTGCCGCCCGCGAGCGACCTGGGGATTCCAACGGTGGCGGCGCCCGCAGCACCGGGAGCGACTCCGACCACACCGGCTCCGGCAACGGCAGCGCCTGCGACAACAACACCGACTGTGACACCGGCTCCAACTACCGCGCCGGTCACGCCGCACATTCCTTAGCAGGAGATCGAATTGGTTAGACAGGCGTTGGTGCTGCGGTCTTTGGCGGTTCTGCAATTAGCGGGGACGCATCGGCTGCGTGCGTTTGATCTGGCGCTGGTTGCGGTGTACCTGGTGGGAATCACGCTGTTCGGGCTGCGGTTCCGGAAGCGGTCGGGCGCGGGCGCGGCGGATAAGTCGCTGCGCAGTTATTTTCTGGCGAACAATACGATACCGTGGTGGGCGATCTCGCTGTCGATTGTGTCGGCTGAGACTTCGACACTGACGATTATTTCCATTCCGGGGGTGGCGTTCGCGGGAGACTTCGGATTTCTGCAGGTCGTGATTGGGTACATGATTGGGCGCATCGTGGTGGCGGGATTATTTTTGCCGCGCTACTTTGCGGGAGAGATGCTGACGGCATACCAGTTGATCGATCGACGCTTTGGGGCGTCGCTGCACAAGGTTACTGCGGGACTGTTTCTGCTTACGCGCGCGGCAGCCGAGGGTGTGCGGGTGTTTGCGGTTTCGATTGTGGTGGGGATTGCGATTGGGACGCGCGATGTGCTGTCGATTGGGATCATCAGCGCGCTGACGCTGCTGTACACGTTTGAGGGCGGGATGGCTGCGGTGATCTGGACGGATGTGGTGCAGATGGCGATTTATATTGGCGGGACAGTGGTCGCGATTGCTACGCTGGGTTCGCATGTTACCGGCGGATGGAGCACGATCCATGCGGTCGCAGCGAGTGCGGGTAAGTTTCACATGCTGAACTTCGCGCTGAATTTGACGACGACGTATACGTTCTGGGCGGGGGTGCTGGGCGGAACGTTTTTGACGATGGCATCGCATGGGACGGACCAGTTGATGGTGCAGCGAATGCTGGCGGCGAGGACGCTGCGCGAGTCGCAGCTGGCGCTGCTGAGTTCGGGCGTGGTGATCTTCGTGCAGTTTGCGTTGTTCCTGCTGATCGGGGTGGGGCTGTTTGTTTTCTATGGACAGCACCCTGCGGTGTTCGCGAGTGCGGACCGGATTTTTCCAACGTTTATTGTGCAGGAGATGCCGCTGGGGATTGCGGGGCTGCTGGTGGCGGCGATCCTGGCGGCGGCGATGTCGAATTTGTCGGCGGCGTTGAACAGCTTGTCGTCGACTACTGTGGTGGATTTTTATATGCGGCTGCGGCCGGAGGCGGATGATCGGGAGCGTGCGATTGTGAGTAAGTCGTCTACGGTGATGTGGGCGCTGGCGCTGTTTGCGATCGCGGTCTACGCGGTGTTTGTGGGCGGGAAGGGGCATGTTGTGGAGATTGGGTTGTCGATTGCGTCGGTTGCGTATGGATGTTTGCTGGGAGTGTTTCTGCTGGGTACGCTGACGAAGTTTGCTACGCAGACGGGCGCGACGATTGGCATGGTGTTTGGATTTGTGCTGAATATCTGGCTATGGCAAGGAGTGTTTCCGGTGCGCGTGGGAGGGATTGTGATTCCGCATATTGCGTGGACGTGGTATGTGCTGATTGGCGCGGCGGCTACGTTTGGGGTGGGGTCGCTGGCTAGTTTGGTGTTTGGGAAGCAGTCGGTGCGACGGGTTGTGGCGGTGATTACGCTGCTGTGCGTTGCGCGGATGGGGGTGTCGCAGAGCGCGCAGACGCCGGGGCCGGACTTTGGGAAGGTGTCGACGCTGTTGAATGCTGCGGTGGCGGCGCATCATCCGCCGGGCGCGGTGGTGCTGGTCGGGCATGAGGGACGCGTTGCATTTGAGCGGGCGTATGGCGATCGCAAGCTGGCGGGTGAACCAGGGTTGGATGGCGAGCCCAGCGCGGCGGAGCCTATGACCGAGGACACGATTTTTGATATGGCTTCGCTGAGCAAGTGTTTGAGCACGGCCACGGCGGTGATGCAGTTGTATGAGCAGGGCAAGGTGCAGTTCGATGAGCCGGTGGAGAAGTATCTGCCTGCGTTTAATGCGGAGCATGATCCGGAGCGCGCGAAGGTTACGGTGCGGATGCTGCTGACGCATACGTCGGGCGAGGCTCCCGATGTGGACTTGAAGGACGCGTGGGGATTGGAGAAGCCGGACTTCATGGAAGGCGTGCATCGGGCGCTGACTACGCCGTTGATGTCGGCTCCGGGTGAGGTGTTTCGCTACTCGGATGTGAATTTTATTTTGCTGGGATACATGGTGCAGGTGCTGAGTGGCGAGCCGCTGGATGTGTATGCGCAGGAACATATCTTCAAGCCGCTGGGGATGACGGAAACGCGCTATCTGCCGCTGGCGAAGGCGTGTGGGCCGCATCGCGTGGTGGGCGCGGCCATTGCGTGGGCGCCGACGCCGAAGGGGCGAATGGCGTACGCGTGTCCGAAGGGCGACTGGAGCACTTCCCTGCTGGAGCGGATTGCGCCGGAGGCTCATGACGATGAGGCGAAGGCTGATCCGACGACGAATCCTGATTACGACCGGCTGCTGAGGGGGACGGTGCATGATCCTACGACGCGGAGGATGGGTGGTGTGGCTGGACATGCGGGAGTGTTTTCTACGGCGCATGATGTGTCGCTATTTGCGCAGGCGTTGCTGGATCGGCTAGCGGGGCGGCCGAGTAGTTTTCCGCTGAAGCAGTCGACGCTGGAGTTGATGGTTGCGCCGGAGCAGCCGGGGGCTGAGGCGGGGCAGATTGCGGCGGCGAATGCGGCGGAACACGCGGCGATTGCTGCGGGGGCTAAAGGGGCTGCTGCGGGGTTGGCACCGCATTATCCCGCGGTGCAGGGGCAGGACCTGCGCGGGTTTGGATGGGATATCGATACTGCGTTTTCGAAGCCGCGGGGCGTGGTGTTTCCGATTGGGAGCTTTGGGCATACGGGGTTTACGGGGACGTCGTTGTGGATGGATCCGGGGTCGGACACGTATGTAATTTTGTTGGCGAACGCGATTCATCCGCGGGGGAATGCGCCGATTTCTAACCTGCGTGGGGAGGTTGCGAGCGCGGCGGCAGAGGCGTTGGGACTGTATGGGTCGGTGGCTCAGGCTGGGAGTAGTGGCCAGACTTCTGAAACGCTCACCGGCATCGATGTGTTGGAGGAAAAACATTTCGCTCCGTTACTTGGTGGTTCGGGGCTTGCTGGGCACACGTTTGCACTGGGCGTGCTGACGAACCAGACGGGGCTTGATCGTGCGGGGCGGCGGACGGTGGATATTCTGGCGACGGATTTGCCGAAGGTGGCGCCGGGGGCGAAGCTGGTGGCGATTTTTTCGCCGGAGCATGGGATCTTTGGGAAGCTGGATTCTGCGCACGTGAACAATGAGACTGACCCTGCGACAGGGCTGCAGGTGACGAGTCTTTATGGGCCGACGGAGGCGGATAAGCGGCCGACGCATGAGGAGTTGAAGAACCTGGACGCGGTGGTGATTGATCTGCAGGATGCGGGCGTTCGATTCTTCACGTATGACACGGTAACGGGATATTTTCTGGAGGCCGCGGCAAGAGAGAAGGCGGAGTTTCATCATGATCTGAAGATCGTGGTGCTGGATCGGCCGGACTTGATTGGCGGCGAGCAGGTGCAGGGGCCGGTGTCGGATGAGGAGCTCACGATGGGGGTGGCGTCGTATATCGATTACATGCCACTGCCGGTGCGAACGGGGATGACGATTGGGGAGCTGGCGCGGTACGTGGTTGGCGTGAAGCACCTGGACGCGGACCTGACGGTGGTGCCGATGGAGCACTGGTCGCGCCGGCAGTACTTCGATGAGACGGGATTGCCATGGACGAATCCGAGCCCAAATCTGCGCACGATGACGGCAGCGGTGCCGTATCCGGGGCTGGGGTTCCTGGACTACAGTGCGGTGTCGGTGGGGCGCGGGACGGATACGCCGTTCGAGCTGTTTGGGGCTGCGTGGATGAAGGCGGCGGAGGTTGCGGCAGCGCTGAATGCTCGGCATATTCCGGGGGTGAGTTTTACGGCGACGACTACGAGCGTGGCGGAGAATGCGAATCACTATCCGTTCCATGGGCAGACGATCGGGGCAGTGAAGGTTACGGTGACGGATCGGCGGGTGCTAGATTCTCCGGAGATGGGCGTGGAGATTATGAGTGTGTTGCATCGGATGTATGCTGCGCAGTTTGACGTCGAAAAAACGCTGCGACTGGTTGGTAGCCGGAGCACGGTTGAGGCGGTTGAGCGCGGGGATGATCCTCGAGCGATTGCTGAGGGATGGAAGCCGAAGCTTGCGGCGTATGTTGAGGCTTGGAAGGCGTTTCTGCTTTATCAGTAGCCAAAGATTTTTATTGCCGGAGTAGTCTGGTTGCTCGGAGATGGACATCTAACTCGCCATGAAAACATTTGACGCGATCATTCTTGGGGCTGGCCAGGCTGGGCCCTCGCTTGCGGCCCGGTTGACGAAGGCTGGGCAGACGGTTGCTTATGTGGAACGCAAGCTGTTTGGCGGGACATGCGTGAACACGGGCTGCACACCGACGAAGGCGATGATTGCGAGCGCGTATGCGGCGCATGTGGCGCGGCGTTCCGGTGATTACGGCGTCTCGATCGATACTTCCGTCGAAGTGGATATGAAGGCGGTGAATGCGCGGCGCGAAGGGATCGTGTCGAAGTCGCGGAATGGGTTGGAAGCTTCGCTGCGTGGCAATGAGAAGGTGACGGTGTTCAAGGGGACGGCGCGGTTTGAGTCGGCGACGACGGTTCGGGTTGGTGATGATGTGTTGGAGTCGAGGCAGATTTTCATCAACGTTGGCGGACGGGCGGCAGTGCCGAATCTGGAGGGCGTCCACACTGTTCCATTTCTGACGAACAGCAGTTTGCTGGCGTTGGATGTGTTGCCGAAGCACCTGGTGGTGGTCGGGGGCAGCTATATCGGGATTGAGTTTGGGCAGATGTATCGGCGGTTTGGAAGCGAGGTGACGATCGTTGAGAAGGGGCCGCGGCTGGTTGGACATGAGGACGAGGACGTGTCGGCATGCGTGCAAAGCATTCTGGAAGCTGAGGGGATTACGATTCGCACGAGTGCGGAGTGTGTGCATCTGAAGCCTCAAGGAAGCGACGTGGTGGTGGGGACCAACTGCACGGAGGGCGAGCCGGACGTTGTGGGGTCGCATGTACTGCTGGCGGTGGGGCGCGTGCCGAACACGGATGACCTGGGGTTGGAGCATGCCGGGGTGAAGACCGATGCGCGGGGGTACATCGAGGTGGACGACCAGTTGCGGACGAGCGTGCCGGGCATTTATGCGATGGGTGACTGCAACGGGCGCGGAGCGTTTACGCATACGGCTTACAACGACTACGAGATTGTTGCGGCGAACTTGCTGGACAATGATGCTCGTCGGGTGTCGGATCGGATTCTTTGCTATGCGATGTACCTGGATCCACCACTGGCGCGAATTGGGATGACGGAGGCGGAGGTGCGCGCGACGGGTAAGCCAGCGTTGATTGCGACGCGGCCGATGACGCGTGTGAATCGAGCGGTGGAGAAGGGCGAGAGCCTGGGGTTCATGAAGGCGCTGGTGGATGCGGAGACGAAGATGATCCTGGGGGCGTCGTTGCTGGGGGTGGGGTGCGACGAGGCGATTCATTGCCTGCTGGACGTGATGTATGCGAAGGCGCCGTACACGACGATTTCTCGCGCGGTGCATATCCACCCGACGGTGTCGGAGTTGATTCCGACACTGCTGCAATCGCTGCAGCCGTTGAAGTAACGGTGGGCCTCGAAGAACATGTATGGTGGATGCGTGGACTTCCCTCGAGGTGATGCGCATTGAGTTCTCCTACTGCGGCTGTGTTGGGCGAAGTTGGGCTTCCTGCTACGATCCGTGAGCTTGCGGCGCGGCGGTGGGACGTGATCGTTGTTGGGGCTGGGCACAACGGGTTGGCTTGCGCAGCGTACCTTGCGCAAGCGGGCAAGAAGGTTCTTGTGCTGGAGGCACGAGCGCGGGTGGGTGGGGCTTGCACGATTGAAGAACCATTTCCGGGTGTGTACATGTCGCCGTGCGCTTATCTTGCGGGGTTGTTGCATCCACGCGTGGTGACGGAGTTGAAGCTGGTGGAGCGCGGGTTCCAATGGACGCCGGCGGTGAATGGATTGTTCGTGCCGTTCCTGGATGGATCGAGTATTCAGCTTTGGGACGATGACGACGCGTGTGAGGCCGAGGTGCGGCGGTTCGCGCCTGCGGATGTGGAAGGCTGGCGCGCGATGAATGATGTGATCCGGCGGCTACGCGATGCGCTGCGACCTGAGGGGGACGGCGACGCGTGGATTGGCGATGCTCCGACGGCGGAGGAGATTGACCTGCGGCTGGGGAATGATGCCGAGGCAAAGCAGATGCTGTACCACTGGTCGATGGCGGAGTTCGTGGAGCGCTATCTGCGGGATGAGCGGTTGCAGTCGGCGTATTTGGGGCAGGGTGTGATTGGGACGAATGCCAGCCCGTTTGATCCGGGCACGGCGTCGATTCGATTCCATCACGCATCCGGAAGGCTGGGTGGGATGCCGGGGATGTGGGGGTATGTGCGGGGCGGGATGGGGATGGTGTCGTTCTACTTTTGCGATGCGGCTCGAGAGGCTGGGGCGGTGGTGGCGAGCGGGGTCCCGGTGGAGCGGATTGTGCCGGGTGAGGGAGTGGTGCTAGAAGGTGGAGAGAGGATTGGCGCGAAAGTGGTGGTGTCGAATGCTGACCCTCGGCGGACGCTGACGATGCTTGGGCAGAATGCGGATGGGGGATGGAAGGCGGGCGTGGAGCGCGTGCCGATTGAAGGCTGCACCGTGAAGCTGAATGTGCTGTTGCGTGAGCTGCCGAATTTTGTAGCACGGCCGGGAGTGGATGAGCCGCATCACTATGGGCAGATCAATGCGCCGCTGACGCATTCGGAGTGGAAGTCCGGGTATGCTGCTGCGCGACGGGGCGAATTGCCAGAGCATCTTTGGTGTGAGCTGTATTTTCAGAGCGTGCATGATGCTACGGTCGCGCCCAAGGGACAACATACGATGTCGGTGTTTGCGCAGTACGTGCCGTATCGCTTTGCGCAGGGGACGTGGGAGGAACGGCGAGGGGAGGTGAAGCAGCTGGCGTTGAAGTCGTTGGGGAGATTCTGCTCAAACATTGATGCGGCGGTCATCGATGCGCAGGTGCTGGGGCCTCCCGACATTGAAGAGCGAGTGGGGCTGACGGGCGGACATATTTTTCAGGGCGAGTGCTTGCCGCCTTACATGTGGTCGAAGCGGCTGACGGCGCGTACGCCGATGCAGGGAGTCTATCTGTGTGGGGCTTGCACACATCCTGGGGGCAGCGTGATTGGGATGAATGGGCGGAACGCGGCGATGGCGGTGCTGCAGGATTTACAGAGCTAGCGTGCGAGCCAGCCGCCGTCTACGTTGAGAACGGTGCCAGTGATGTAGTTCGCCGCGGATGAGGCGAGAAACACGGCCGTTGCAGCGATGTCGCTGGGATCGCCCCAGCGGCCGGCGGGAATTCGTTCGAGGATCTGGCGATTGCGCGTCTCGTCATTGCGCAGAGCTGCGGTGTTGTCCGTAGCGATGTAGCCAGGTGCGATGGCATTCACCTGGATGCCTTTGGATGCCCACTCGTTGGCAAGGGCTTTGGTGAGCTGGGCGACGGCTCCCTTGGAGGCTGCGTATGCGGGGACTCGGATGCCGCCCTGGAAAGACAACAATGACGCGATGTTGACGATCTTGCCTGGAGCGCTGCGAGCGATGAGTGCGCGACCGACGAGCTGCGAGAGTTGGAAGACTGCGTTGAGATTGACCTGGATGACCTTCTGCCAGTCTTCGAAGGGATAGTCGACGGCATCGTGGCGGATGATGATGCCAGCGTTGTTGATGAGGATGTCGATGTGGCCGTAGGTTGCGGTGACGGCGTCGAAGAGTTGCTGGGCGCCGGAGGTTGTGGAGAGATCGGCCGAGAAGGCGGAGGCGTAACCTCCGGCATCGCGAATGCTGTGGGCGGTGGCTTCCGCGGGATGGGAGTTGCCGTGACAAGCGACGGTTGCACCGGCCTGGGCAAGCGCCACCGCGATGGAGAGGCCGATTCCCGACGAGGCTCCGGTCACGAGGGCGATTTTTTCGTCGAGGCGGAATGAATCGAGTATGGAGGAATCAGGTTTCGAGTGGGAAGAGGTCATCGCTTCTCACGATATCGCGTGGCGACGCTGCAGGCAATGCCATCGCTAGGTGGGGCTAGTCCATGCTTATAACCGCGCGCTAGAAGTGAGGGACGCCTTTGGTGAAGGTGCCGGGTGGGGAGAGGGTGTGGCGGCAGGGTGGCGCGGTGAGGTCGCGCTGCGGAGAAGTGAAGATAGCATCGGCCTGCGAGATGAGGTAGTCGGAGGTGCGCGCGGCGAGGGCCTGGATGGTAAGACCGGGGTTGGCGGAGCCTTGTGTTGGGAAGACGGAGCCGTCCATGACGAAGAGGTTGGGCACGTCCCAGGTGCGGCCGAACTTGTCGCAGACGCCGGTGGCTGGGGTGGCGCTCATGCGGGCGCCGCCTACGAGATGAGCATAACGCTGTTCCTGAACAACCTCGTGTGCGCCTGCTGCGCGCATGATGTCCATGACTTTATTTTTGCCGAACTCGATGAGCTTTTTGTCGTTGTCTTTGAGCGAGAAGGTGACCTGCGCGACGGGGAGTCCGAAGCGATCGCGGGCGTCGTGGCGGCCATCTTTGCCGTCGGCGAGCTCGATGCGATTGTCTTCCCAGGGAAGAATTTCGCCGAGCAGGCCGAGAGGCGACCAGTGGTTGTAGTCCATCATCTCGCGGCGAAGGCCCCAGCCCCAGAGGTGTTTGGCAGCCATCATTTGTTTGGAGAAGGCTATGGGGAGTGGGCCGACGGTTTGGACGGCGAAGCCTCGCGCGAAGTCGCGCTTTGGGTCGGTCTCGTAGAACTGTTCGGTGAGTGCGTGCGCGGGTGGAGCTTTGTATTGGCGAATGAGATCGTCAAACTTGCCGAGGATGACGTTGCCGGCTTGCGCCATTAGGTATTTGCCGAGCGTGCCTGAGGAGTTGGCGAGTCCCTGCTCGTGGCCGGGGCAGGCGGAGTTGAAGAGGAGGCGTGGAGTTTCGAGGGCGTACCCGCAGACGATTACGGCGCGTGCACGTTGGAAGTGTTCCCTGCCGTCTTCGTCATAGTAGACGACGCCGTTGGCGCGGGATGAGGCGTCAAGCGAGATGCGTGCAACCATGGAGTTGTCGCGTATCTCGGCGCCGTGCGTGATGGCGTCCGGCACATGCGTGACGAGTGTGGAGGCCTTCGCGCCGACCTTGCAGCCCTGGATGCAGAAGCCGCGATAGATGCAGTGGGGGCGGTCGCCGTGCGAGGCGGAGAGGATGGCGACGGGGCCGCCTGCAGACACAGGAATTCCGAGGGCCGTGCAGCCCTTGATGAGTACGTTGCCGACTTCGCCGACGGGATGCGGACCGTAAGGGTGGCCGTGCGGCTTGCCCCAGGGATAATACGCGGGGCCGGCGACGGGCATCTCGCGCTCGAGAAGTTGATAGTAGGGCTCTATGTCGGTGTAGTCGATGGGCCAGTCGGCGCCTACGCCGTCTCGTGTGTAGACCTCGAAGTCGGAGGGGTGGAAGCGCGGGACGAAGGAGGCCCAGTGAACGGAGCCGCCGCCGACTCCCTTCCCGCTGTTGTTGGAACCGAGAGCGAGCGGGTCGTCGCCGCCGGTGATTCGGAGGTCGTTCCAGTAGAGCTTGTGGGAGCCGGCTTCGTCGGAGACCCATTGGCGCTCGGTATCCCAGAAGGGGCCGGCCTCGAAGCCGACGACCTTTAAGCCCGCACGCGCGAGGCGTTGGAGCAGCACGCCACCCGCGGAGCCGACGCCGACGATCGCGTAGTCGATGAGGTCAGTGTCGCGGAAGCGGCGCGGGGGCAGCTTGATCTGCTGCATGGGGCCGAGGAGTTTGGTGTCATCGGGCTTGTGTGGTTTGCGGAAGCGGCCACCGACGGGCGTGCTGTTCAAGATGCTCAATGGGTGCCTGCCTGTCCGTGATGAGACGATTCCTGCTTGCTGGTTTTCTGAGGACGATCGGAGAGTGTGTCGTCGGGGGCGAGCCACTCGTAGCGTTGCTCGTTGACCTCCCAGGGTTCGGGCTCGCCGCCTTCGATGCGCATGTAGCCGCGCGGGTAAACGGGGCCACCGAATCCGATCTCGTCCCACGCGGAGGGGTGCGCGTAGTAGATGGTGCAGCAGTCGGTGACGAGCATGGCCCAGAAGCGTTTGAGGTTCATCTGCTGCCAGAGAGATTGCGCGGCGTGTGGCTCGTTGTCATGGAGGGATTGCAGGATCGTCTCCTGCTCGAGTGTGCGGAGTTGGTGGAAGGCCTTGTCGTGGAGCTGTTGCGCCATGGTGTCGATGGCGCGGATGGCGAGGCGGTAGGCTTCCTGATCGGATGGCATGTCTTCGTAGCGGTAGCCTTCGATGCGGTTGAGGTGAAGGCGCTCGTCGAGGAACGGAAGGATGGGGATGCGGGTGGCTTCGGCGCGGTCGTCCTGCGGGAGGATGCGGTCGATGACGGCTTCCATGGTGGCGGCTTCCTCGGGAGTGAAGAAGCGCGGGGGTGGAACGTTGTGGATGCGGTCGAGGACTACTTTGCGGGTGGCGGGGTCCCAGTAGTCTTGCTGGTCGAGGGTGTGGAAGTTGGGATAGTAGCCGGGGGTGGGTTTGGGATCGAGTGGGCTGCGGGTGGACGGATCGAGAAGGGGCTCGCGGTGAGATCGAGGCGCGGGTGCGGTGACTTGCGGCTTCATTTTCTTCCGGAACATCAGGCGCGCTCCCTTCGCATGAAGTAGGCGAGAGCGCCGATGAGGCCGCAGGCGGCCATGAGCATGGGCGCAAATATGGGAGGGCCGTAGAGGATGTTGTAGAGCGGCTTGCGCGTGCCGCCGGAGCGATGCGCTATGCCGCGAATGTGGTAGCCGGTACCGATGGCGCCGTTGAGCATGAGCAGTGCGGCAGCGGCCGGGAGCAACGTGTTTGCGATGAGCCGGCTACGCAACGATGCGAGCGCAGCGAAGATCATCAGCGGCGCGAGCAGCACGGGCGACCACTGCACGCGGAACTTGAACTGATCTTTGTAGTGCGAGTACCAGCTCTCGGCGCCGACGGCGAAGGTGCCGACAGCGCAGACGATGCAGAGATGTTTCTGGAAGCGGCCGGAGCGGATGTCGTCGCCGAAGCTGGGGCTGCGCAGCGAGAGCGCTGTTGCCACAGCATGACTCCGGAGGCCGTGATCTTCTTCGCGCTGCAGGTAGCTGGCGATGACGCCGAGGTAGGCGCTGGTGCCGAATAGTAGCGGCGCAAAGAGTGGTGGCCCCATGACGATGTTGGTGATGGGAAGACGCCAGCCGCCGGGCTTGCGGGCGATGCCGCGGATGTGGAAGCCGAAGCCGATGAGGCCGTCGGCGAGCGTGAGGAAGCTGGCGTAGCGAAGGAATGTTCTTGCGAGTGGGCGGCTGAAGAAGCTGCAGATGGCGGCCGTGGTGAGTACGCCGGAAAGAATCACCGGCATGTACATGACCGGGTTGGAGTAGCTGCCCTTGTAGTGCTCGTAGGCGACCTCGAGGCCGGTGACGATGCTTGTGCTCGCGACGAGGAGGGACATGGAGCGCTGGAAGGTGCCGTGCTGGAGATGATCGACGAGGAGGTCCGCGGGTTTAGCGAGCGGTGCGGGGAGTGCACGTACGAGGGCCGTGGGGCTGGTGTCGGGAAAACTCATGCGGGCCCTCGTTGCAGGTTGATGAGTGCGGCTACACTCGGTGGGATTATCGTGGCGACTTCTGGGGCGGTGCTGTCGGAGTCGAGATCGCCGGTGTCCCATACGATGGGGCGTGTCCATGCGCCGCCTGCGTTAGCGATGAGGATGGGGAAGGCGGCGAAGTGGCGGCGCTTGCCGTCGAGTAGCGCTTCCGGGATGTGAATGTCTTCGAGGAGAAGTTTCTGCGCGCCGAGGAGGAGCTTATGCGCGTCGGACTCGGCGTGTGGGTCGGGGTAGCCGCCGGTGGAGAGGCCGTCGATGCCCATGCCTTTGACTTTGCGGTCGAGGAGATACTGTGCGCCGTCTCCGGACATGTAGGGCCACGCGGTGAGGAATTCTTTGGAGTTGCCCCGCTTCTCGCCCCAGCCGGTCTTGAGCAGGATGAAGGTGTTTTCGGTGACGAGTGATTCGTGTTTGCGCAAGTCATCGGCGTTGATGGGATGCGAGGGCTCGAAGCCGCGCAAATCAAGGGCAACGCAGGCGCCGTAGAAGTGGCTGAGCGGCAGTTCGTGGATGCAGGGCAGATGCGGCAGGTAGTGGAATGGCGCGTCGACGTGCGAGGCGGAGTGGGTCATGAAGGTGCAGCGCTCAACGGTGGCGCCGTCGACTACGGCGAGTTGCTGGTAGCCGATGGAGTTGGGGGGCTGTCCGGGAAACTGCGGCGCGTGATTGTAGTGAGGCTGGGCAAGGTCGTAGATCATTGGGATTTCTCGGCGAACTGCTCCGCGTCTTTCTGTTTGAATTCGATGCCGAGGCCGGCGCGCGTGAAGTCGGGGTGCATGCAGCCGTCGGATTGGGCGGGGCGAAAGCCGTCGAAGAGCATGGACTCGATGCGGACGTGGTCGTGAAAATACTCGACGTGGCGAAGTGGGCGCGCGGCGCAGGCGAGGTGCATGTGGATGGTGGGGCCGCAGTGCGCGGAGAGTGGGAGCGGGTGCGCGTCGGCGATGGCGGCTGCGTCCATGAAGCCGGTGACACCGCCGCAGCGCGTGGCGTCGGCCTGGATGACGTCTACAGCTTCGGCGGCAATCATCCTGCGGAGGTACATGGCGTTCCAGGCGTACTCGCCGGCGGCGATGTCCATGCCGGCGGGTGCGCGGTTGCGGAGAAGATGCAGGCCAGCGAGATCATCGGAAGAGACGGGCTCTTCAAACCAGGTGACGTTGTGCTCGGCGTGCGCGAGTTCGGCGAAGTGGAGAGCTTGCTTGCGGGAGTAGCCGCCGTTGGCATCGATGAAGAGCTCTGCCTCGTTGCCGATGGCTTTGCGCGCGACGGCTATGCGATGCGGATCGGCGTCGGGGTGGGTGCCGACTTTCATCTTGACGCGTGGGATGCCTTGGGCAATCCAGCCGGAAAGTTGTTTGCGCAGTTGCGCGTCGGTATACGTGGTGAAGCCGCCGGAGCCGTAGACGGGCGCGGCTTGGCGGATAGGACCAAGGAGCGTAGCAAGCGGTTGGTTGAGGAGCCTGGCCTTGAGATCCCAAAGGGCGATGTCGACGGCCGAGAGGGCGGTAGCGCCGATGCCTTCGGCGCCGTAGTTGCGCTGCGAGATGCGCATGGTGGCGAAGAGCATGTTGGTGTCGAGAGGGTTTTGATGGAGGCAGTGTTTGTCGATCAGCTCGCGTGAGACTGTGGCGGCCGTCGGGTGCGCGTAGGTGTAGCCGATGCCGGTGGCGTCCGCGGTGTGGAGCTCGACGACTACGATGGTCGTCGAGTTCCATGCGATGGTGCCATCGGCTTCGGGTGCGTCGGTGGGAATGGTGTAGGCGCGTGCGGTACCGGAGCGAATTGTCGCTGCGGTGGACATTAGACGATCTGGCGCACCGTGTCTTTCGCGGCGGTGAGCGCAATCCTGATGCGGTTGGGCTCGCCTTTCGCGAGAGCCTCAGAGAACTTGACGGCCTGGTCGGTCGTTATCTTCGCAGGAAGCATGGCGGTGAACTGATCGACGACGGCCTCGATGATTACTGGGCCCGGCATGGCGAGAGCTTCGTCGAACTTCGCGCCGGCTGTGCGCGGATCGTCAATGCGAACACCGTTGGCGCCGACAGCTTTGGCTAGCGCGACGAAGTCGATGGGGAAGAGTTCGCATTGATATTCGGGATTACCCTGGAAGACCATCTGCTCCCACTTGATCTGGCCGAGGGTGTTGTTCTTGATGATGACGATCTTGATGGGGAGCTTGTACGCGACGGCAGTGATGATCTCGCCCATGAGCATGGTGAAGCCGCCGTCGCCGACGACCGCGATGACCTGGCGGTCGGGGAAGGCGATCTGCGCGCCGATGGCGTAGGGCATGCCGCAGGCCATGGTGGCGAGGTTGCCGGAGCAGGAGTGCATCTGGCCGCGCTTGGCCTGCATGTAGCGTGCCCATACTGTGGTGTTGGTGCCGGAGTCAGAGACGATGATGGCGTTTTCCCGGGTGCGCTTGGAGAGTTCCCAGCCGACGACTTGCGGCTTCATCGGCATTGCCGTGGAGGTTCCCTCTTTCTCCAGGATGGCGTTCCAGGACTTCATGTTTTTCTGCGCCTTCTCGAGGAAGCGGCGATAGCTGTTTCGCTGGAGGAGTGGCAGAAGAAGCTGGATGGTCTTCTTGGAGTCGCCGACGAGACCTACTTCAACGGGTGTGCGGAGGCCGATGCGCTGCGCATTGGAATCGATTTGAACGCTGCGGCAGTCGCCGGGTTTGGGAAGGTATTCGATGTAGGGATAGGAGGTGCCGACCATCAGCAGCGTGTCGCATTCTTCGAGCGCCTCTTCAGAGGGTGCCGTGCCGAGCAGGCCGATGCCTCCGGTGGTGTAGGGCGAGTCGTCTGGCACGCAACCTTTGCCGAGTAGCGGCTTGATGATGGGCGCACCGAGGAGCTCGGCGAGTTGGAGAAGTTCATCGGTGGCGTGCAGCGCGCCCTGGCCAGCTAGAATGGCGATTCGCTTGCCGTCGTTGAGGATCTTTGCAGCGGCGTGCAGATCCGCGGTTGATGGGACGTTGCCTGAGATTGCGCTTACGCTTGAAGAGTGGTTCGGCCTGTTGCGCTCTGAGCGTTCGGCCTTCATAGATTGGTTCTGGATATCGATGGGAATGGTGATGTGGGCGACGCCACGTTTCTCGATTGCGGAACGAATGGCGAGGTCGGCCACTGGCTCCATGTGCGCGCCGCTCATCACTCGGTTGTTATAAACAGCAACATCGACGAAGAGCTTGTCGAGTTCGACGTCCTGCTGCTGGAAGGTCCCGGCTACGTCGTTGAACTGCATGCCGGTGATGGCGAGGACGGGTTGCTGGTCCATCTTGGCGTCGTATAAGCCGTTGAGCAGATGAATGCCGCCGGGACCCGAGGTGGAGAGACAAACACCGAGACGGCCGGTGAACTTTGCATACGCGCAGGCCATGAAAGCGGCCGACTCTTCATGACGCACGTGGATGAAGCGGATCTTCTTTTCGGCTTTGCGAAGAGCTTCCATGACGCCGTTGATGCCGTCGCCTGGAAGGCCGAAGATGGTGTCTACGCCCCAGGCGATCAGGCGTTCTACGAGTACGTCCGAAGCATTCATTGCGAGTTCTCCAGTGATGCAAGCTTGAGCAACGAACGCTCCTGTGAGCTAAGACGCGTATGACGTGACGCGGGGTGCCCGGGCACGCCATCCGGATTAATCGGTTTAATTCGTCGGCTCTTTTTGTACGCCGCGATTTGGATTTTTCGCGTCCACCAACTCAGGAGTTGACAGGGCCGATAGCTTTTCCTTCTGGGTGTCCGTGTCGATACGGCGAGTGCGCGTGGAGGGCTTCAGAGTTACCGGCGATCCACTGTTAAGGGATTGCAAGATACCTTCGAGCACACGAACATCGGCGTAACCTTCTTCGCCGTCGGGCTCGGGTTCGGTGTTGTTCAGGATGCAGTTCGAAAAATATTTCATCTCGCCGCCGAACTGATCGGTGTGTTTGAAGCTTTGATCGCTTTGCTTGTCTCCGATCGCAATCACCTGGTGAATGGATTTGCCAAAGCTGTAGGCCGGATCGAGGTGAACCCACCCTTTGGTCCCGACGGCGAAGAACGAGTTGGCTGTATTGCCGTAATAGGACAGCGTGAACTGAGCGAGGCGCTGATTTGGAAAGCGCAGGGTTACGGCGACGGTGTCATCAAAATCCTGGTCAAACTGCGACTCAGGATGCCTGGTGCCGACGGCGGAGACTACTTCCGTGGGCTCGTCTTCGAAGAGATAGCGTGCCGCGTTGACGCAGTATGGGCCCATATCGAGAACCGGGCCGGCGAGCTCGCCGGAATGGACGCGGTGATTTGAGGGGTCGACGACCTGCGTGAACGTAGAGGTGAAGATGTGGACGAAGCCGAGGTCGCCGGAGCGGATTTTCGCGATGGTATCGAGTGTGCCCGGCTCGAAATGAAGGCGATAGGCGACCATGAGCTTTGCGGACGAGGCGCGCTCGGCGGCGAGGATTTGCTCGCAGCGTTCGGTGGAGATTTCGAGGGGCTTTTCTGCCAAGACATGGATGCCAGCTTTCAGAGCCGGCACAATGAATTCCGCGTGACGCCAGTTGGGCGTTGCGAGATAGATTGCGTCAAATCTTTTGGAGGCAAGGGCCTTTTCGAACTCATCGTAATCGTAGGTCGCTTCGACCTTATACCTCTCTGCTAGCTCTTTGGCCTTCGTCCGATCGGAGGTTACGAGTGCCGTAATCTCGGAGTTGCCGGTGTGTTCGACACCAGGCATCATGTCTTCCTGGGCGATGTCGCCGAGTCCCACGATTGCGTAGCGGACCTTGGTGGTGCTGCTGTTGAGGCCGAAGACTTCTTTGATTTCGGTTGCGATTCCCATCTTGTCTCCTCGAGTCATTTTGTTTTGAGGGAGTGGTGCCTGCGCCGACACGACTCCTGTTGATGTCAGGCGCCGCATTCGATTGCAAGTGGCATAGCTGGCGGGTAGATGCTTCCGAGTTCGGTTGGCTGACCAGTGCCGCCAATGGGTCGTTCCCGGAGGAATGGGAACCGGAGACCAGTGGCAAGGCAATTGGACCGCGGCTGGCCCCGCCTGGGTCAAGATTCGTGGCAAGGTCGAGGCGCGAAAGTACTCTTTCGAAACTCATGCTTGTATCCCGTTCGCGGTGGGGCTGACGCCCGTAACAGGAAACCTTGCAATCCTGACGTCTTTTTATATGGACAGCATGGTTGAGCGAAGAGTTGCTTCGCGATGCGATGGCGCAGCGCCGGAGAGAAAACTCATCGCGCGCAGAATTACCGTTGGAGCGTCAGACTTGGCTGTAAGGGCTCCCACAAATTCCCTCAGACCCAGAGCGGTTGCGCAGAGAGCACAATTACAAGTTGTTGATTTGGATGGTCGGGGCGGAGGGATTCGAACCCCCGACCCTCTGCTCCCAAAGCAGATGCGCTACCAGACTGCGCTACGCCCCGACAGATTCATCATATCAACTTAGCGCCAACCGGGTGCCTGCAAAGAGTGCAGCAGCGATCCGCCCAGCCAAAGCAGCAGGAGAAACGGCAGCATCGCGAGGACCAGCAGTCCGAGGCCCAGCAAGCCCATGAAGAGCCAATCGCGGGCGGTGTCCCTGCGCGGAGCGGCTAAGGTTTGCTCGAGCAGATGGTAGTTTCTGCGATTGGCGCGCCAGCCGATATCGAACAGGTTGCCGAGTACAGGAACCAGGCCAGCTACCACTTCGATGGCCAGGTTGGCGACCATGCGGGCGATCGTGATGAGAGGCACGCCGCGGAAGTAGGCGGCCAGAACGATGATGCAACTGGCCATGCCGCCGAGGAGATCGCCGATGCCGGGGACGAATCCGACGATGCCGTCGACACCAAAGCGAATCTGGGTGCCGGGAACGCGAAACCACGTGTCGAGCACGCGGGATAGGAGGTCGAGATTTTCGTCGCGGAAGGCGCCTCCGGCACCGCCCAGCCGCTGGTGTACCCCGTTTGCGGTAGGGCTTGCCGAGCCTGGCGGCAGAATCTCGGGTTGGGTTGTCCTTACGGCCATGGTTTGCGCTCCCTCTTCGCTTCTGCCTGGTAGGATGCTACAATCAAGAACGATACGGCGGCTATAGTTCAGTGGCAGAACGCCGCTCTGTGGCAGCGGATGTCGTGGGTTCGACCCCCACTAGCCGCCCCAATCTACATCCTATGGATTTTCGAGTAGTTTGGCTTTTGCGTTGGGGCAATATGGGCTTGGCCACTGGTCCGTTCGCTTGCTGATGCGGGCAGGTAGAGGTTATTCGGGCGGCGACGCGTCGGGCTTCCATCCCCGTAGCACCGTGGTTGTTTTCGTGTCTTGACTGGCGCTTGGCAACAGGCCTTGCGATTTTGCTATCCGATGCAGATCCGCAGACCTCAGTTTCCACTCGTTGGCGGAACTTCTTGCTGACAATTCGAGAAGGCGGCTCCCGGAAAACTCCCAATATTCCAGCGTCAGTTTGCGGAATCGAGAATCCGGTGGAGTCTTCCACGAGGTCGAGTGGATGACAGGAACTCTTTTTACCCCAGACCAGGCAATCGAAACATGCGCGTCATTTAGAAGTTCCCGTTGTCGGGGGTTAAGAGCTCTCAAGAGATCTTCACCGCTTTCAGGTACGCGGCGATCCTGATAGCTTTCATCGACCGAGTAAGAAGTATTCGCTCCTGCTTCCGTCCGGTCTATCTCGCACGCAAAGTTCTCCTGTAGCGTGGTGGTTTCGGTGTGACTGCTGCCCTCGGACAATCGCACCTTCACCGTGAGGTCGCTCTTTGCACCCTGCCGGACTCGCACGATCACTCCCTGGTTGAGAAGACTAAGATCGTCTGTATCGAAGAAATAGATTTGACTCGTCGCCTGCCTTCCAAAACTGATGGAAGCAACCACAGATTTAAGTGTTGACGGAACGAGCAGGAGCTTGATCTCAACGGGGCACGGTTGTTCAGCGCCTAAAGCAGAGCAGACAAGCAGCACGACTATGGATGGCATTCCGTGCTTCCATCCCCGCCTGATCGTTCCGTCAGACTGAACCTGCATGGTGAAGATCCTACATTTGAAGATGCTTGACGAGAGCTGTAATAAATAACAGTTTCCAATCGGCTACGAACCGTGGTGAACTCATAGGTTCCAGGGGTCGGAGGCTACAAGGTTGTAGTTGCGTAGCACGTACACTGCTGGAGTTGGTTTGGATCCATTTCAAAGGCGGCAAGTTTCTAATGGGCAAGGGACCAGCACGAATTGTGATCATCAGACACGCGGAGAAACCCGCATCCCGGCTACCTCATCTGGCGTTGCGGGGGAGAATGCGTGCGGTTGGTCTTTCGAAGCTGTTACCGAAAATAGTGCAACCCCATTTTGTGTTTGCCTCCACTTCGACAAAGCATTCGGCACGGCCTTACCAGACGATCCGCCCCACGGCCGATAAGCTCGGGATCGATGTCAGGACAACTTACGCTGATCGGGACACCAAGAAGATCGTCAAGGACTTGCGCAAAAAAGAATTCGACGGGAAAACGATTTTGATGTGCTGGCATCATGGCATGATGCCGAAGCTCATTCGCGAACTGGGTCACGAGCCCCCTTATGAGCCTTGGCCAGAGGAGCTTTACGATCGCATCATCAGCATTGATCGGGACGGCATTAAGAATCTTCCGCAGCGTCTGCTGTTCGGCGACACAATCGACTGACAGACAAGGATGCGGGCAACGATAGTCGATCAACACGCGGCCCATTGCTCCAGCTCTGGCTGCTTACTTTGGAGCCTTCACCGGGCACAGGGCATCGAAGGACGTCTGCATCTGGCGCAGTTTCAGGACGCCGTAAAACACCGTAATTGCCATTGCTACAACAAGTCCCCCGTACAGGTGCCTCTCCATCGCGTAAGATCCTTCGCGATTGGCGATGTAGCCGGCGACGATCAACACGAAAATCCCAACGTTGATTATCCAATTCACCGGCTTCGAGACAACGTAATCCAACGTGCCGAAGCCACCGAGTTGATAAAGCATGAATGGCAGAATTGCGACCATCGGCAGGAGCTCCGATGCACCGAGGGTGGGGTCGACGGTAGCTGGTGCAATCGCATGCAGCAGGCGGCTGTGAGCCAGCTGATGGAATAACGCGGGGACTGCGCAGAGCAGAGGCACGACGGCGAGCAGCTCGAGCACCAACGATCCGCTCCACGTTCCAATTTTTGATGTCGGATCGGCGCCTTCGCCGGACTGTTGTGTGCCGATAAATAGTCCGCCTACGATGGCTGCCGCGCTCGATAGCATCAGCAATTCGACGGTTATGCCAAAGCTCTCAGGCTCACCGGCCTTGAGCAGCAACATTGCTAGAAAACCCGGCGTGTAAAACATTACGCGGACAAGCTTCGCCCAGACGCGGGCGTCCCGCTCGGGGGGAAGAACAGGAAGCGGACGTCCATCAGTTCCAATTGTTGGTCTTGCCTTCGACATGCCGTTGCCCTCCTGATGCACTCACGCTGAACATTTTCTGAAGCACACTCTACAGGCTTGGGAACATGTCTACATCTGTCAGAACTTACAGTCGGGCGGGCTGACAGCCTGGTCCGCATAGGGTGAACGTCGGATTGCGAATTGCACTCGCGAGGAAGTACGTCAGCGATCTTGACGATGCACGGATTGTTTCCCACGCTGTCACATTTGACAGTTGCACGGCCATGGGACGTCGCGGATACTGCCGATGTGAATTCGTTCCGGCACCTCTGACAAACGTGCCGGGACCGGCCCGACGTGAACGTGGCGGAGCTTTGACTTGGAAAGCGCGGCCACTTGCCTGCTGTATTCGGATACGGCGGCAGCCCATTATCGAGAATAATGATGCGACAGATCGACAGGGAAACGGTCAACTGTCTTTTGCCTGCTGTATCCGGTCACATCAGCAACGCCACATTGAGCCTGAGACTGGAGAAGAAAAATGCAGAGACAAGTGAAACTCGCAAAGGTCGTGATTGGTGCTTCGCTTCTGGTCGGGATGTTCGTCGTTTCCACCTTGCCTGCATTCGCTGGGACAAAAAATGAAACGATTGAAGCGACAGCGCTCGGGACAGGAACGCAGCTGGGTCAAAATATTGGAGTGACGCTGGACATTTACGAGTACTCCACTCAGGCAGACAGGCAGATTCTTGTGCAGGCCTATGAGAAGGCGCAAGGCCAGGGACTGTCGAATGCGCTTCAGAGGATGAAGGCTGTTGGCCACGTTTCCATCACTGGAACTCTCGGCTATGACTGCTCGTTTATCAGGATGATTCCGACGCCGACGGGACGAAAGATTATCTTCGTGACCAATCGCCAAATCCGCTTTGGTGAAGCTTTCTTTGATACGCAATCGCAGTCGTTCAATCTGACCGCTGGCATCATCGAAATCAACGATCAGGATAAGAGTAAGAGCACAGGAGTCGTATACCCTGCTGCTGAGCTTGTGCTGGATAAGCAGGGCCAACTGCAATGGGACCTCACACAGAACCCCTGGAAACTTATTGACGTACTCGACTGGGCGGGAACCCCCGGGGTCAACTAGGGAACGCTCGCCCCGTTCGACGAATTGTCCACCGTAAACCCTGACAGACGCCAAAGGCCATTTGATCTCGCGGTCATTGTCTTTGAATGTCGAATTGCGAGGCACCATGAGGATGTTACAAAATTTCGCACTTAACTTTTTCGCATTTTTGATTGCTTTCGCGTTCCTGCCGGGGAGCGCTACTGCACAGTCACAGAACGCCAAGTATGCGTGTGAAGAGTCGAATCCGGCGCAGATGTGTGTAGCCGCCAACACCTGCGGGTCTGCGTCCAGTCCTTGCAGTGTTGATGTGAAGCGGACTGCGAACGCCGCGTCTTCAACGCCCGGCATCCCGAACGCAAAGGGCAATTCCCTATTCTGCGTGAATGTGGGAACTACGGTTGTATGGAAGAGCTCGAATAAAGGCGATGGCTTTATTATCGATGTCGGCCCGTCGTCGCCGTTCGATCCGACCGGGCCTATCACGGGAGGATCTGCCCGCGCCGTTTCGGTCGTCGCGAAGAGACCGGGATGCGTCAAGTACGCTGTAAGTGCCTGCCACTCTGGTGAGACTTACGGAATGTGCGGAAGTTCAAACGCTGTGCTCATCATCATCGATAAGAAATGAGCATGCATGTGTTCGGAGTCTCGAACGCATCGCTAGGATCGCGGCGTAAGAATTTGTTCCTGAATTGCATACTGAACCAGGTCAGCATTCGTTTGCAGGCTGAGGCGTTGCATCAGTTTGTACTTGTGAAATGCAACGGTGCGCGGTGTCAGCATGAGGATGTAGGCGATCTCTTTCATGGTCCTTCCCTCGGCTAGAAACTTAAGGACTTCGAGCTCTCGACGCGTGAGACGTTTCGGACTGAGAGACGAATCCGCATTCTTAGGAGATAGCTTTTTGATGGCGCGCAGAATCGAAGCCGAGATGTAGCGCTTACCTTTCAGCACTTCGCGGACGGCGTCCACGAGGTTCGCATCGTCACGCGTTCTTAGCAAGTATCCGGATATGCGGCCCCTAGTCGCGTCGGCGGCAACATCAACGTCCACCTCGGCTGTAATGTGCACAATGCGAACCATGCGAGTCAGTTTTCTGAGGCGTTTCCGAGTCTCGACATGATTCGCCCAACTCTCGCCCAAATCCAGGATGATCACGTCGGGCTTGTGTTCTCGCACAGCGGCCACGAGGGTTGGTTCGTCCGCCACGATGCCAATAACCTGAAACTCAGGCTGCAGAACTTTTGCATATTGATCAGAGAGGTGAGCCTGATCGCTTGCGATAAGGATCCGCGGCCACGTTACGGGACTCATTCCCTGCTCCTTCGACCTGCTTCACTTGATCAAGGCCTGTTTGACTTCACGCAGCCAGACGTTGATCTTCAGGTTGGGATTCGGCTCTTCGCAGCTTCCTTGTTGCCGTTCGTGGGAGGGTGAACGTTTATTGCGCTGCTTGTTACTCGAGATCGACCTGTCTGCGCAATCAACTGAGGCAGAAGATCGTCAACACGTTTCATGTCGACCGGGACGTTCAGACGACCTCGAGCTGATGGATTTTGGAACATCATTTCCAATGTGGATGTTTCGTCTAACAGGGAGAGTAATTGCCGGCTTTGACCGCGGCTACTGTTAAAAACAACAGCCAGCGGTCATTCCATGTTGGTTAGGTGGCTTTTGAGAGCGGGGATGTAGCAAAGACGACCTGGTCCTGCCACCACAGCTGGTCAAAGAATTTGCGAGCAAGATCATCGACAACGGGTTGCTGCACAAAGGATGCGACGGCGTGGACGATTTCGGCAATGGAGCGTTTTCCGTCCATTGCATCAAACAAGCGCTTCTCAATGGCGTTAATCGGGAGGTATAGATCGCGGAAGGTATGGCCGCGGTTGATGAGAACCGCGGCCGCTCCTGTGGGAAGTTTTTCGAGCACGCACACCGTGTCTTGCGTGCGTATTGGCACATACTCATGCCAGCCGTCGCGTGCAAAATCTATCTGCTGTCGCTGGGCCGAAGCGTCGTTGTGATACACGACAGCGCTATGTCGGACCATGGTTCCACGAAAGAGTTCGACTGCAGCGAATTGTTCTTGCAAGGAGAGTTTCGCCAAGCGCGACGCCTGAGGAAGACTGGCGATGACTCCACACTTTGCGGAGTAAGGCGCCTGGCGTGTCCAGCGGCCAAAAGCGAGGCCAGCGCTTTGGAGAAACTCAAAGAATTGCGGCACGGAATAGGCTCGGTCCTGAGGATGGAGAAGGGCGTCGGCAAGCTCTGCTGGATCGCCGAAATCGGGCGCTGTACGCAGCAGAGTTTCCATGGGATGACCGGGGGGCAAAGCTTTGAGCGCAACGATCAGGTCCCGAATCGCATCATCCGACGCGGAGATATCAAGCCGCTTACAAAAATCCTGCAGCATGTATATGCCTGCTCGCCCGTACGGAGCGTAGACCATGAGATGCATGGCTCCGTCTGGTCTGAGTACACTACGTAACGCGCTGAGGCCCGCGCCAGGTTCGACGAGATGATGGAGAACCCCGGTGCAGATAATCTGATCGAAACTGCCGCCTAATTCCCCGGCTCTCTCGACAGAAAGATGCTGCAAATGAAGGTTTGTCAGATTGTGCTTTCGCTTGAGTTCTTCGGTCTTGCGCAAACTTGTCTCGCTGAAATCGATTCCGGTGATCCGGGCGTTGGGCCATCGTATTGCGTACTTGGCTGCCTGGGATGTGCCGCAGCCGGCAACGAGAATCGAATAGCCTTCCCTGTAGATTTGAGCGGGCCAGAATAGGTGAAAGTCGGCTACGCGTTTCTGGCGATCCTCCCAGAGGCGGCGATAACTCTCGAGACTCTCGACCGGTCGAGGGTAGGGATAGCTATTGTAGAAATCCTGGACATCCGGCGACGCCCCGAGGGCCGCCAACCGCGATTCGTGATCATTCCTGGTCGTCATGATTGGATTGGCTTTGAGCTAGGCTGCTTGGGAAATCCTTCCTACGGTTCCGGGCACGACCCCGACTTAGCATAACCGGTAATAAGCTTGCGACGACAACCTGACGATTCATCGGTGAGCGTAGGACGAAGCACTACCTGCGCTGGCTTTGAGGCGAAATGAAGATCTCGCTTGAGAGGACGGAGCTCAAAGCCAATCCAAGATCAGTGTTCATGCGAGATTTGAACACATACCCCCGTCCTCCTGCGCCGATGGCCGCGCCGATGAAGTCGGGGTCTTCATGAATTGAGAGAAATACGATTTGCCCGCCGTAGCCCTGACTTCTCAATTGCCGTGCGATTTCGATCCCGCTGTACTCCCCCATGGAAATATCCTGAACCACCACATCTGGCCGAAGCCTCGATACTTCGGCGCATACAGACCCCCCATCCGCGACCGTGCCAATGATGTGATAGTTGCTTTCAAGCAACTCCATAACGTGATGTAAGAAATCTCGATTATCGTCGACGAGCAGAACCCGCACTGGTGACATATTTCTACCCCGGCTTCGTCCATTCGCCTCGGAAGACGTTCCGTCATCCGCCCAAGATCGCAAGTCACGATCGGAGGCCGACGTTCAATGGTCAAAACCTATAACGTCCTGGCCGGTGTGCCTACTGTCACTTTTAACGGTATGTTGATTGAACTTAGTGGAAGAGTCTCATTGTTCACTTGATGCCTACGTGGAGCGGTTGGACGAAGCGAAGGGACGCGCGAAGATCTCGCACGCAAGGCACCCTGTCAGTTTTGACAGTTGGCGCCATTACGCACCGACGGTAGCATTTGTAATAGGCAAAGCGTATCCATGAGATGAGCAGGAAGGTTGGCGCGGAAGCGGCAATGCCGCTACTGCAATCCGGCTGATAGGATTGCAGGAACGTTTCATCGCCAGGAGAAGCGGGCCAGCAACACGATGACATAAAGCCACCATCATAACGAGTCACATGCCAATCGAGTCATGGCCACATCTCCAGAAACTTGAATGGTGCAGGAGGCAGAGTTGAGCCCCACTAAACGTCCTCGAGTTTTGATCGCCGATGATCATTTTTTTGTTGCTGAAGCGTGTGCGCGAATTCTGGAACCGGAGCTGGATGTTGCCGGCATCTTTACGGATGGGCAGTCTCTCCTGGATGCTGTTCCGACGCTCAAGCCGGATGTGATTATCCTCGACGTTGGCATGCCGTTGATGAATGGCCTGGAGGCAGGCAAGCGGATCAAGCGGCTACAACGAACCATCAAGCTCGTGTACTTGACGATGAACTCCGATTTAGGGGTGGCGGGTGAGGCGTTCCGGTGCGGCGCTTCCGGCTATCTGCTGAAGACTTCCGCTGGCACGGAACTTCTAAGCGCGGTTCGTCAAGTTCTCAAGGGCGAATACTACGTATCTCCTCTGGTCACGCCTGACACAGACGCTTTTTTTCTTGAGATTCGAGTCTCGGATACCAGGCAAGAGATACTCACGAGCCGACAACGCGAGGTTCTTCAGTTGCTCGCCGAAGGAAGATCGATGAAGGAAATCGCTTATATCCTCAAGCTGACGCCCCGCACGGTTGCGTTTCATAAGTACAAGGTTATGGAACGATTGCGCGTCAAAACCAACGCGGGACTCGTGCAGTACGCAATTCAACAACACGTTATTTCGCCGGGAGCCTAGATCGCCTGTGTGCGTGGGGCGCGCATTGTTGTGTTGCTCCTGCCGCCCTTCGTCTTTCAGACCGACTGCCAGTCTGCTTCGACTCGCGGAATTTCCAGTTTGCTGAACGGCGATGGCGGATTCTGGTCGCCATGACATCTGCGAAACTTGTTGCCGCTGCCACAAGGACATGGAGCATTGTGGGTCTGCTCGGCATCGCGTTCGGCGATGATTCCCATAATTTCAGATGGCGCGCGTCGCTTTTGGATTAGCTGTGCCATCAATGACATAGTTGGACCCGTGTGCATGAAGAACAATTCAAGCCCTTCACAAAGATAGTTCTGTCCGGGCTCCCCGTCGCGCGAGACACTGAAACGATCCTTGGGGCAGCCACCGTTGCAGAGGTGTCGGACTTTGCAACCCTGGCATTGCTTGGTCAGAAGGTTGCGTTTGTCGTCGCCGAACGTACGCTGCTCAGTCGATGCGACCATCTTTAGGAGGGTGGTCTGATGTATGTTGCCTAGAAGGTATTTCGGCTCGACGAAATGGTCGCAGGAGTAGACGTCACCGTTGTATTCCAGCGCCGGTCCGTACCCGCAGGTTGGGGCATGGATACAGAGCAGGTGCCGACCGAAAAAAGCCTCGAGCGTTACATCAAACAACTGAACGAACACTTCGCCCACATCGTGGCGGACCCACTCTTCGAAGATGTCGATGAGGAACTGGCCGTATTGCCTGCTGCCTACGGTCCGGTTGGTCACCATGTTGCCGGACTGCGTATAAAGAATTCGCTGGCCACCAGCTTGCTCACTCCATCCAAGGTTGGCAATATTGATGGTGTCAGCGTTGGCTCGCTCGACGATGGGGATGAACTGGACCCACTTTGCGCCCATCTCATCGCGGAAGAAACGATAGACCGCGCGACCGTGTTTTTCGTTGGCGGCATTCACGGTGCATAGGACGTTGAAGTCCACGTCGTGCTTGCGCAGGTAGCTCCAACCCTTCATCACCTTGTCAAAAGTTCCCTGCTTGCCGCGATCGAGGCGGTAGGTGTTGTGGATCTCGCGGGGTCCGTCGCAACTGAGACCGACAAGAAAATTGTGTTCCTTAAAGAAAGCACACCACTCGTCATCCAGGAGAATTCCATTGGTCTGAAAGGTGTACTGAATGGCTTGGCCCGGTCGGCGGTATTTCTCGACGATTTCAATGGACTTTCGAAAGAATTCAACCTTCATGAGCGTGGGCTCGCCACCCTGCCAGGCGACGGTCACCGCCGGCATGCGATGCGAGTCCAGCAGTTGCTGGATGTAGAGCTCAAGTGTTTCGTCCGACATCCGATGTTTCTCATTCGGATACAGCGCCTCTTTAGACAGGAAGAAGCAATAGGTGCAATCGATGTTGCACGTTGACCCGCTCGGCTTCGCCAGTAGGTGGAACCCCGGCGGAGCATTTTGAGGACGGTCAGCTTCGGGCATCAAATTCATGTGTGCGTCTTTTCTGCAACCCAAACCAGACAGGCAGCCACTTTGAACTTCGGTTTGTCAGGGTCTTCGCTCTGACAGAGATTCGCGTGCTATCACGAAGCTAACCTGTCCTTTCCACGATCGAAACTGTCAATTATGACAGTAGATCAGCTGCGCGGTGCGGGTGGGCTCTAATTAGATTTCACGAATGCGATCTCTAGCGATGCAAAAAGTGTTTTGCCACCATGAGACTGCCAACTATCGCGAGAATGAACCACACGAAGGCAATCGTAACGAAAACGGCAAACCTGGCTAGGGATCTGACTTGTGTATTCCGCTGCACTTCGGCGGCGTTCGCTTGATCGCGACATTCCTGCAGCACTTGTGGAGGGACGGCCTTCTTGATAAGTTTGAAACCCACGACAAGGACGACCAGATCGTCCATGAATCCGATTAAGGGGATATAGCTCGGAATAATTTGAATAGGGCTGAGCAGATAAGCCGCGGCACAGGCAGCGATCAGTCGTGCGTACCAGGGCGTCCTGGGGTGTTTGAAGACAAAGTAGAAAACGTGGGCTTGCTTTTGGAGCTCTCGTGCTCTTCGAGCCCAACGGTCAACAAACCCAGGGACGCGTCGCGGGGTGCGAATCCGCCGCACTGGAGCACTCGAATCCGAAACGATCAAATTATCGAGCTCGCTTTCCAACGCAACCGTCCTTCCTCGGGCAGACCTTCAGAACTTCCAGCCGATGCTTGCGGCGGATCCAAAGTCCGAATGATTTAGATTTTCGGGTGGCCGACTATCGTAGTTGAGATAGGTACTTAGACTCCAGTAAAGCCGCCTGGCCAGTCTCAGCTTTACTGCAGCATTTATGTCCAGGCGGACACGTCCCGGGTCGCTAAGGCTGGGATAGACCTGGTTGCTCACGAGGAAATTCGTAGTTCTAAAGCGGAAGAAATTCAGATCGGTACCGATGACCGCTTCGGCGCTGTTTTCGATTTGCCGGGACGACGGTACATCCGCGTAATGTTCATTGTTCCAGTCTGCTCCGAAATACGCCGCAACAAGGCTGTTGTTCGTCATCTTGAAGTTGTGTCCTACGGCAGCGCCCCAGGTAGTTCGTAGATCCAGTTGCTGCTCGCCATTGTGCTGGAAGCCTGCCAGCCCAATGTAAAGGTTCCGGGGGGAACGGAATTGTCTAGCGCCTTGCAGTTGGAGATCATAGCGAAGATTCTGAGCGTCTCCGCCGCCACTGAAGCTGGAACTCAGATCAGCACTCACTGACCATTTAGGTTGCGCATACAGAACGCTTGAATCGAAGTTGTATTGGACGCGATTTTGTTGTTTCGTGTAGTTGAGACCCGAGTCGATGGAACCGTGCAGGTTCGCCCACAGGCCAATGTCGTTTTGTTGGAGGGCAACAATCTCAAGCGACGGGATGAAATTGGTTGTCTTGCTCCCCGTGACCTGCACGTCGAACTTGTCTGGCTCGTCGTCGGGTGCGACGTTCTTCAGAGTGGAGATAAACCGCTCCCCGCGTCCATTGGAGACGATGAAATGATACTTGCTCTCGATGCGGACAACCTTGGTCCAGTCAACCGCGATTGTGCCTTCCCCGTTGGCGAGCCGAACGTAGAGATAGCCCTTTTGGAGCTGCATGATTTCGCATGTCATCCGGTCCCCATTCGCGAAGACGATGACGTCCTTCTTGTCTCTGGCCCAGCAGGTTGCGGATAGAAAGATCAAGAACGATGCCGCCCAGATTGAGAATGAGAAGAACGGACGGCCATCATGAATATTCATGTTTGTCCTTCTTCATTTCGCTGGGTCGCGGGTGCTGACTGGCGGGTCATCGCCCGCCCAGGTGAGCGGGACTCCCGGCAATGTTTTATAACAATCTCAGGCTCCCAAATGAACTGTCAGTTCTGACAGTAGACGTTCAGCAGCGGCATCGAGGACACTGCACCATACGCAATTGCACCTCAAACCTCGCACCGACATGGCGCGGCTAACTTGTAAACCCGCTGGTTTCGCGAGGAGTGATGGGGATGTCGGAGTTATCTATTCGCCATATCGGCGCCGCGTAGAATTGAACAGTGTAGAACACCGAACGGGTATATTCGGCCATCATCATTTTCGGGCTTCGTTCTGTTGCCAGATTTGTTCTTTCCGGGGAAACTTTATGGGAAGAACCTCAGCTGACTTCACCCCAAAAGGAGTACCACCAATGAAATGCCGCCTGATGAGATACGCATTGCTGTTGGGAGTTTTTTGCGCAACGTTTTCCCTCGCGTCCCATGGCCAGAACGATATGGTGAAGCCTGAATCTTATTCTGGTGTGGCGATCGGCACGGGCGGCACGATAGGCGGGAGAAGCGTGGGGTTCAACTTCAACATCAGTTCCTACACAACCGATGACGAGTTGCAGAGTTACGCTACGCTTCTCAAAACCAAGGGGCAGGATGCACTGCTGAGTGTGTTGCAAAAGCAAGACAAGGGACGGTTCAGCCCCACGGGATCGGTCGGCACGCAGATTGCGATCGCACGCAAGCGCCAACATGGAAGCGAGACCATCATCACCATCGTGACAGCGCGGCAGATGTCGTTCGGCGAGTTGTACCGGGGGACCCGCTCCGTCAGCTATCCCTTCGGTTACCTGCAGGTCAAGTTGAACGACAAAGGCATTGGGACGGGCCAGTTCATGGTCGCCGCCAAGTTGAGATTCGACAAGAAAAGCGGCCAATACGAGATAGAGAGTTTCGGCAACCAATACCTCAAGGCAGCCAACGTCCGTCCAAATTAGAAACGGCTTGTTGCACGAGGGCGAGCCTGACGTTGATCTACCGTCAATCACCGAATGTCGACTTGGTCCGCGACGCCTAGTCGACATTCGCGTCTCCTGAAACGCGGTAGTCGAATAAGCTCCACGATGTCAGGTCCTTGGTCCTGCTCTTTTCAAAGAAAAGAAGAGATGCGCAGCCAATCCAACATCGTTTATCTGTTCGTTCGGCTTCTTGCCGGTGTTGTTCTGGTGCTCGTAATACGCATCGATCTGCACGTGGGTGCCGATAGGGAAAAGGCAGCCGCCCTCAAGCTGCGTTGTGCTCCATTTTGAATACTGGCTTGTGTAGTAGGGTTCGGCGCTGAGGTACGGAGTCAAATGGTACGAAAAGATTGAGATGGTTCTCTGCATGAGCAGTCTGTTCCTGTAGCGCCAGCTAAAGACTCCCGCTTTCCAGTCGAGATCTGCACGACTTCTGTCGGTTATGAGAATTAAACCTTTCAGTGGAAACGCAGCGGTCGCCATCGGCATGAATCTGTTTTCTACGGCTTCATTGGGAGCGGCTATTACGCGATATCCGGCCTCCAAGACGAGGGGTCTCTTCTTTGCGTCGTCCAGATCAAACGCGGTCACCTTTTTCAGCTTGAGAAGAGGCTTGAGATAGAACTGGAGACTTGGTCCGATGGTTGACTGAATCGGAACACCCGCATCGCGATCGCCCTCTGCCTGAAAGTATGCGCGCGTGACAGAATTGACTCTAAGATACGTATCGACCTCTGGCAACAATTGCGTTTGAGCGCGCACAAACAAGCCTGAGGATGCGACGAGGAGCACTGCGACGATGCCTCCGTTATGGGCCAGTGCCACGATGCGTCTTATGGGTTTACCTGGCCACCTCTGAAGCGATATAGGCCTTCGAAAAGCTGGGCCAGGGTCGCCACCGAGCAGCCAAGGCCGCGCATCAGGCGCTGAAATTATGGGGCTCGAGATCTTCGGAAGACTCATTTTCAGGGGTACCAGTAGGTTCGAGTGTAGGAGGTTCTAAAATCGAAACAACTGACAGTATTAACAGCCGCCCGCTTGCTCCGCGTTGGTTGGATAACATCTTCAGCACCGCAGAATTGTTGAGGTGCCTCCCAAAATATGTCCAGGTTTTCCACCGGAGGAAATTGGGGATGGCGGGTACTCCATTTTCTCCGTAACGCGTCTAAAATTTATGTGTTGCGAACGGATCGGCTTGGTTGGCACGGTTTCTTTCCCACACGTTGAGCAGCGGCAGAACCTGCGCCGCAGTTAGAATGAGGCCGGTCACAGTTTCAAAGAAAGCGTTATCTGACTTGTATTGGTGTGCTTTTCCTGAGCTCCAGAGATTCTCGCTTACTCCTGGAAGACGGTCGCGGTATCGATCTTCCAATTGGGTCCATTGAACTGCGTGGTTGGAGTTTGCCTCTCGAGGCGGGAAGTTGGTACGGAATTGCTTTCGTTTCGAATCATGTTGGTCGAGGATTTCTTAGAGTTCCGCAAGTTCATCCGTTCCAAGTTGGAGGAACGTTCTGACTTGCTGATTATTTCTGAGGTGGCTGATGGATTGAAGGCAGTTGAAGAAGCCACTGCGATGCAGCCCGATTTGATTCTGCTCGACGTCGGGCTGCCCTCTCTGAGTGGCATCGAAGTGGCTCGACGACTTCGCAAGCTGACCCCGAAATCGAAGATCATCTTTCTGAGTCAGCAGACATCGGAAGACCTCATGGAAGAAGCCATTGCCCTTGGAGCGTTGGGGTACGTCTTTAAGTCTAACGCCGGCCTTGACCTGCTGCCCGCCATCGACGCGGCCGTGTCTGGCAGAAAATACGTAAGCAATGATCCTCGGCGCAATGACTTCGTTGACGGGGATGGCTCCAAGCGGCTTTGAGAGTTGGAGATTCCCTGCTGCCAGAACGGACTGGTTGGGGTGCGCGGCTGCGTGGCTCGGATGCTCGAGCCAATGGAGCACTGTGCTGTTTCCGGTGGCCTGCCGGGTTATTTGAAGGCAATTTTGAGTAGGAATCTAAGCAATTCTGCGGGCGAGAGAACTGTGAGCGCGAGCGGTAGAAGAGGCACGGCAACCGCGGCTGCGAGGCGGATGATGTCGTTCGTCCAGAATGGGAACGGGTGCATCTGGCGTACATTCGCGTAGACGTTTGACAGTTCCGAGAGCGACCGGACATCTTCATTCCTGAGCAAGTCTTCCGTCACATATTCTTCTTTTCGCATCCACTTTTGCTCAAAGCACGCGATGAATCTGCTCGCCATTAATCCATACTCGGCAGAACTCTTCCGCAATGCGGCTGTGAGTTGAGGGGTAAACATCAGCAATGGACCGAGGATGATCACAACCAAGAAAACTGCAGTTGCGATTGCCTCCACCTTAAAGGACATCAACGATTGCTTGCCGATCAGAACCCGGTCGGCGATGCCGCCTGAAAGCAATGCCCCCTGGGCAAACAAGATGGGCGCAAATGCGAAGGAGCCTCCTCCCAGGAAGCCAATACCTCCCGCTCGATCGGGGTGGGCCGCACTCAAGCGGAGGTGTAATTTTGAAATTTGCCAGAGCAGCCTAAACCAGATTGCGAGCCGCAGATACCAGCGCAGTAAGATGAACTGAAAAATCGGGATGCTAACGAATGCGTACCAGTAGCCGGCGAGGGTGAGATTCAAATGCGCCTGATCGGGGGACGCGTACCAGGTGTGGTATCCCCAGGCGATCTGGCTTCGCCACACCCATATCCCGATGGTGTACACCAAAATCAGCAATACCACTTCCACGAAGACGAGATCGCGAACGCGCTGCGCCGAATTGACTGCTGCGGCGAATGCGGGCAAATCTCTGGCTTCAATGATGCGCCGGTCGATGAATCGGCGGATCAACGGACTGATGCGCCGCTGAACTACCAACTCAGCGAGGATCAGTACTGGAAGTGCAACGAGAAATCTGACGTTTGCCTCGATGTCGTGCAGAAAGGGGACTTGAACCGCCGCGCCACGGATGGCGTGCCCCTCTATAACGGACAGCAACAGCAAGGGTAGCCACGTGATCAGCACAAACAATATGGCCTGGCGATATAGACGTTCCTGAGCTTGCCCCGTCAGGCGCGTGCGTCGACACAACTGAAATAATGCGCCGCCCAGTACCAAGGAGAACTCAGAGGAATCCAATGGCAAGGTTTCGATGGGCGGCTCCATGATCGTCTTCACTTTTTCTCCAGAATTCTTAACGTCTCCGGTCTTTGTGGTCTGGATATTCCTGCTCAAAACGGTCCGGCATGAAGCACAACACCATAGAAGGTGACGATGCCAATCAGGATGACGCCCATGGCGACCACGAACGAGACGGAATAGGTTTGTTTCTTTCGAGAAGGCGCGATCTGCTTTAGAAAGTCTCTGTGCTGCCACGAGGCCGCCATCAATGCCAGGGTCCCCACTGCGATCAGGCTCAATCCCAAATTGCGGGGCGCGTTCGGACGACGGACGGTGCCTGCGGCAATGTCTTCGGCTTTGTACTGGAAGAATTTGTAGATAGTGAAGCCGAATCCAATCATCGAAATCGCCGTTCGGACCCACGCCATCAGCGTTCTTTCGGCAGCCATCACCGATCGCTCCACGGCAAGATCGGTCCGCTCTTCGGCCAGGATGGTGCCTCGATCTTTTCCCGCTGTTTCAACATCCATGAAGCTTCCTCCTCAGACCGTTTTCTTGGCGAGTACGTGCGCAAGGATCTTGCGTCGTGCAATACGCGTGACGATTCCCCTGAGAATCAAGTAGGGCAGGATGGCTAGAATGAACGCGACAATGATCGCTTCTCCCACATAAACGAAGTGCAACTCGATGATCTGGTAAATGAAGTCGAGCACGATCGCAAGTATGAATACTTTGCCGACGCTCTTCCAGCCGTCTCTGAGTAGTGCCGCGCGCTCCTTTGGGTCGGAGACCATGGTCCAGAAGTACGGCGACCTGCCTGTCTTGGCATCGGCCAGTCCCGAACGAACCGCGAAAAATGCGGCCATGCATGGCTGCAATACCAGCCTGAACTTCATCGGCCCAGTGACGCGTGCGATCAGCTGCGTTCCAACCCGTTCCCACATGCCATGCATAAAGACTCCCTTCTCATTGCGAAAACCTGGTGCGACAAAGTCAGCTATAGCTGCTCTTCTTGCAGGGGATGGTTATATGCCTGCTGTGGGCCCTTCGGCCGGCGCGTCGAAGGGCACGATTTGTGCCCAGTGCTCGCGGACGGCAACCACGCGAAAGATGAATGCGACACCTACTGCGATCAGCGTGACCGGGAAGAAGGTGGTCCTGCTCTGCATCCGAAGAGCAATGAGGGTGTAGACCGAACTTGCGAGAATCGCCGTCGTTACGAGGTGTTCTGACGGTCGCGTAATCTCCGGCGTTACTCCGGAGAAGAGATCGATAAACACGCCGCCCGCGGTGGTAGCTGCTAGCCCGACCAAAATCGCCCCCCAGAAACCGAGGCCGTGGTCGATGGCTCGATGAGCACCTAGGACAGCGAACCACGGCAAGGAGAATGACTTGAAGAACGCCAGGATTCTGGTGCGAAAACGCTCCTCTAACGAATCGGCGTAGCGATAGATCGCTAATCCCAACAGGCCCGCCCCAAGGCATACGAAAAAGTATGCCGGATTCTTCAGCGGTGCGGGTATCTCACCGAGCAGGACATCGCGTGTAACCCCGCCTCCAATTCCGCCAAAAAAACCCATGATAATTAAGCCGATCATGGCGTAGCCGCGATTGTGCGACGGATTTCGAGCCACGAGCACACCATTCAATGCATTGACGCCCGCCGAGAACAGATCAACATTCGGAAAACTTGGGAGGTTCATTTCGGTTTCTCCTTAGGAGATTTCATTCCGCACATGATCCTTGCGGCTCCTCACATCTGAGCTCCACATGTTTGCCAGGCGCCACCCGTTGGCGCGGTCCCGACTTCCAGAAGATGATCCTGCGACGAAACCGCTAACTGGCACTTCGTCAATACGGGACAGGCATTCGCTCAAGTGAGAATAAGAGGGCGGCGGTGTGGCCACAACTGTCACATCTGACAGTGCGGTGAAGCGGATTATCTGCAGCGAATGAACGCCCACAAGCTTTCTATGCGGCTGAACAGCAAGGTGAATCGTGTCGCAGAAGAACACGAATAACAGCCGGCATAAATGTGCTATGGACCCTGGGGCTTCAGGTGCTCTCTTCACGGCCCGTAGTGCTTCACTCGAAATCAAGGACCAAGATGGGAGGCACTGTGGGAGGACAACACTGTAACTAGTGACAGTTATCTGGGCTTCCGTGTGTGTGGTTAACTGGCTCGAAGTCCAGCTGGGAACTTCCGACAAATGCGGCCGCCTTTGTCGCTCCAAATTAGGGTCATGAAAGGCGCCTGAATGTCGGCTCAAACCAATTTGTTCGACACTGGCCAATTGGAATCTCTGGCAATGGGGAGCTTGGGGACACACTTGTTCGTCGGCTGGTCGACCTATGAGTAGCCTTTTTTCGGCTCATTGGGGCATAGATTGGCTATGCAGCGTGCCCTTGATCGTTGCGACCGTCCTGATCCACGCATTTGTGCTCCGACTCGTAGGCCATGGCGTTCATTCCTTGTTGAAGGTAAAAGGTAACAAGAGCCTTCATCATATGGTGTCGGTCGTCACCGTTGGAGGATCCGCTCTTTGCGCGATCGGAGCGCACGGTTTCGAAGCATGGTTATGGTCCCTGGCTTACTTTTTTTCGGGTGCAATTCCTGACCCGAAAGCCTCAATGGAGTTCTCCTTGGGGGCGATGACCACCTTTGGCGCCGGCGGCGCTCGCCTAGGAGCGGAGTGGCAGCTAATGGGACCGCTGGAGGCCTTAAACGGGTGGATATTGTTTGGTCTTACGACGGCGTTTTTATTCACCATCATTCGTGAAGTGTGGACATCAGAGCTGTCAGCGTAATCGGCGGTGACGCCACATACGGCGACAGAATCGGGGCCGCTGCGAGCATCAAGCGGCCGTCCAAATCGGAATCATCGCAGTTGGACTAGTTTCGATTCGGAGAAGGCTTTTGCTGCGGCGGAGGTCGTGATCCGGGCTTTTGACCTTGCGCGGGCTTCGTATTGGGCTGTGCCGGCTTCGGTTGAGGAGCAGGTCTCGTGTTCGGCTGTGCTGGTCTGGTGTTGGGTGGCGCCGGCCTGGTGTTCGGTTGTGCTGGTCTCGTATTCGGCTGCGTCGGCCTGGTTACCGGCTGGGTTGGTCTCGTATTCGGCTGCGTCGGCCTGGTTACCGGCTGGGTTGGTCTCGTTCCAGGTTGGGGTGGACGGGTGCCTGGTTGGGTTGGCCTCGTGCCCGGCTGAGTCGGCTTCGTGCCTGGTTGGGTAGGTCTCGTGCCCGGCTGAGTCGGCTTCGTGCCTGGTTGGGTAGGTCTCGTGCCCGGCTGCGTCGGCCTCGTGCCTGGTTGGGTTGGCCTCGTGCCCGGTTGGGTTGGCCTCGTGCCCGGCTGCGTCGGCTTCGTGCCTGGTTGGGTAGGTCTCGTTCCGGGGTTCGTCGGTTTCGGCCTGTTCTCAGGCGGTCGGCCGGTTCCTGGTCGATTTGCCGGAGGACGGGTTCCGGGACGATTATTTGGTCCCCAGGCTGGCCGGTTAGCCGGTGGTCGGGTAGGTGTCGGCGGACGATAGTTCGGCGGGCGGTATTTCCAGTTGCCGCCATATCCCGGGCGGGAGGAATACGGTACCGGGCGCGGACGATACCAGATATTCGGCGGCCGATAAGGAGCTCGCCACCCCACCCAAATCGTGTGATTGTAGTAGGCTCGGTGCGACGACCAGTTCCAGCCCCAACCCGCCCATCCCCACGGCCGGGTACTTACGAGAAGGATGCCAATCGGGATTGGCGGTCCGTATGTGACGTAAACCGGGGTAGGCGAGCGGTAATAGATCGTCGTCGGATTGTAAATCGGCACATAGACGACCTGCGGATTTGCCGGTTGAATCACATAGATTGGCTGCGGCCCTTGTTGCACCTCTACCGTCTGTTGCTGGTTGCTTTGCAATGAGCCGGCCGCGTAGGCCTGGGCTCGCAATCTCTGGATCGATTCACTCACTGAGCCCTGGTTGGCATTAAATGCCTCGCCGATGGCGGCGTAATCATCGATGTCTTCCGCCATCATGTTGAGCACGTCGGGGAAATTCACGAGGGCGACAAACGCAGGGTCGAAGCCCTGCCTTTCTGCCGCGTCGCTAAGCGCTGCGCCCTGTAGACCGGGGTTCGCCTGCAGCCAATTCGACACATCGAGAATTTCCTGCGGGTTCGTCGACGCGGTAGTGATCTGCGCCAGAAGTGAGTCGGGGTAGAGGGCCACTGGAGCGAGCAGTTGATCCAGCTCTTGGGGGGTGGGAATCGGAGCCTGCGCGATCAAGGATGATCCGGACCACGATATGACGGAGACGGTAAGAAAGAGAACTAATGCGATAGAGCGTGATTTCCGTAGCATCGGACGCCTCGTCGGGATGTCGCTTCTCTGCTTTGCTGAGAATATAGTCGCCAATGCCCAGTTGGCGCTACTTTCTCCGATCCGTCAGACAACGTCTTCGGCGAGCACGGGGATACTGTCAGTCTTGACAGATTGTGCTCAATCCCCATGACGGTTTGAGGTAGATGGAAAGGGCGTTGAAAGGCTTGGCGAACCCAACGATCCAGCTACTTTTTCGTGGGGCTTTGGGTGGTGGGGCAGTGGCAGCAAGAATCTAAACCATTGAATAAAAATGGCTTGCTGCGGCTACTCGCTATGCCGAGGGACGATTGCCACTGTCACATTTGCCAGTTGCGTGGCTTTCGCGTTCTAGCTAACCTCCCCCCATAGTTACAAGCTTCCAGAAGGAATTCCTTGTCGGTCGATACGACTTATCGCTGATCAGAAGGCAAATATTGAGAACTTTGAAGACAGCCTCGATTTTCTTCGAGCGATGTCTGCTGGTAGCCGGGGGGATGCTTCTGGCGATCTGGCTAACGGCGTTTCTCGATGGGAAGATCTCGTCCCGGCTCGCGTTGTGGAGTTTTGCGAACGCGCAAGCGGCCGCCGCGCAAAAGGCCGAGTCCTTGAAGCCAGGGGACTCGGTTGGGGACGTCGATTTCAGCTTGTGGGCGCCGAAGCGTATTCAGGCATACAGGGATAGCCTGCTGAGCGCATCAAGCTCGCCCCTGGCTGTGCTTGAGATTAGCAAGGTCAAGATCAGGGTTCCTGTATTCGAGGGAACGGATGACCTGACCCTAAACCGCGGGGCCGGACGAATCGCTGGCACCGCGATGCCAGGGGTCCCGGGAAACATTGGAATCGCGGGACATCGCGACGGATTCTTCAGGGGATTGAAGGACATTTCGGTTGGAGATGAAGTTGATTTGGTTACCACGACAGGGCGAGTGACTTACGTCGTAGATCAACTCGAGATTGTCAATCCGGAGGATGTTCGCGTGCTACAGCCGCGTGCCGTTTCCTCCCTCACCCTGGTCACCTGTTATCCGTTTTACTTTGTGGGCGACGCACCACAACGGTTTATCGTCCACGCTTCCATCGTGTCCCATGGGCCGACTGTCGGCTCAGGAGCTCAACCCCCAACTTCCGCAGGCCTGGGAAAAAACAACAAGGAGAATTGAACATGAACGTCTCACAAACAATTTTGCATCGTCTGTTGGCAGTTGCGGCAGGCACCGTCTTGTTGGCCTTCCCGGCCGCCATGAATGCGCAGGTAGAGACGACTACCAACGTAGCGACCAACGGTCCTGTTGTCCGGCACGTTACGGTGCAGACGGGAACGGTGGTTCTGGTCTCCGGGAATGACCTCTGGGTAAGGGATTCGAGTGGCCAGATTCGGCACTTTCCCAACGTTCCCAACAGCGTCAGGGTCTCTGTCAACGGCCAACAACTTGGCATTCACGACTTAAAGCCCGGAATGACTATTACGCGTACGATCGTGACAACCACCACACCCAAAGTGACTACGACGGTACAGACCGTGACAGGAAAGGTCTTCTACGTTAGCCCCCCGAATTCCGTAATTCTCACGATGGACGACAACACAAACCAGAGGTTCACGATTCCGAAGGGCCAGAAATTCAACATCAACGGTCAGATGACGGACGCCTTTGGACTCAGAAAGGGAATGCAGATTTCCGCCACCAAGGTCGTCGAAGTCCCCGAGACGGTGGTTACGGAAAAGAGAATTCTGGCTGGAACGATGCCTCCGCCTCCGCCGATCCCGCCGGATCAGCCAATCCTGATCGCTGTGCTGGTTCCCGTGGCGGCACCGGCGCCGCCGTCGGAAGTAGCAGAGGCCGCGCCCGCGCCGGCACCCGCTCCCAAGCTCCCGAAGACTGGCAGTTCGCTGCCGCTGATCGGCTTGATGGGCCTTCTGTTCCTGGGCGCTTCGTTCGGCCTGCGCTCCGTTCGCCGGTCTTAGCGAATGCTCTGCCAGAGGGGCTTGCTTTCCCACGGGAAGGCGAGCCTCTTTCTGCGAGGAAGCGAACAATTGGGGAACTCACCGTGTATTCTCTAGCCTACGAGGAGTGAAGGCGCGGCTCTCCTTTGGTTCCAGACAGGCCGCTCCGACACTTAAGTTACTGTTTCGCCAGGTTGGCGCGCCACTGTTCGCGCGATATTTCTCTGAAGGCAGAGCGACAACACGGTGCCGCGTGCCCTGAAAACCATCGTCGTCGCTCCTCCGTCAGCGGCCTCTCCGCGCAATGTTTTCGTTGGGACCTCCGGCTGGGCCTATCCGTCGTGGAAGCCCGGCTTTTACCCGAAAGATGTTCCCTCTCGCGCCTTTCTGCAGTTCTATGCCAGCCGCCTCACCTCGGTGGAGGTCAACTACTCGTTCCGAACGCTCCCGTCAGCTGCCCAGTTGCAGGGCTGGTTGAACGCGACGCCCCCGGACTTCCGGTTCAGCTTCAAAGCGCCGCAGCGGATTACGCATTTCGAGCGTCTGCGAGATAGCCGTGCCACTGTCGCCGAATTTGTCGCTTCGCTCAAGCCGGCGAGAGCCGCCGGGAAGCTCGGGCCCCTCCTCTTCCAACTGCCGCCTAACTTTGCCGCGGATCATTTGCGCCTCGAAGCTTTTCTGAAGGCGCCTGTTTTCCGAAGGAGTCGCCTCCTGAAGGTGGCCTTTGAATTCCGCCACCCCAGCTGGTTCACCCAGACGACCTACGATATTCTTAGAGATGGCAACCATGCGCTCTGCGTCGCCGAGGGGGACGTCCTAAAGACGCCGGACGTATCGACCGCCGACTTCCGCTGTTATCGGCTTCGCCGCAGCGGCGGCTACACTGCTGCCGAGCTGAAGGCGTTTGCCAGGCGATTCGAAAGACTCGCCAAGGACTCAGAAGTGTACGTGTACTTCAGGCACGAGGATGAACCTACCGGGGCGCTGAACGCTGCTGCTTTGCTATCCGCCGCATCCAAGTTGGATAATAGAGGCCGCGCATGAGCTCCAGCACAGTGCCCAATCCGCAAGCCGATCAAAACTTCGCGTGGCCGGAGATGTATCCGCCGTTTGAGCCGCGGCGGTGGGTCGTTAACGGGCATCTGCAGACGATCTTCGGTAACTTTCTCCCTCGGACGGATGCTCTGCCACCTCCCGAAATCCAGATGGTGGAGGTGTCCCCTGCGCATGGATCGCAGATCTCCAGCCAGGTGCTGTGCGAGTGTCACTGGCAGCCGCAACCGCAGCGCCGGACGAGTCTGACAGCCATCATTCTGCATGGCCTCGAAGGCTCTTCGCACTCTCAATATGTCACCGGCAACGCGAACAAGCTGTGGCGTGCCGGCTGCAACGTGATCCGCATGAACATGCGCAACTGCGGACCCATGGAGTACGGCGATATGCTGCGCCTCTCGCCAACCCTCTACCACTCCGGGTTGTCGGGTGACGTGGAACGCGTGCTGCGATTCTTCATCGAGACGGAGCGACTGGAGTCGGTTACGCTGATTGGCTATTCGATGGGCGGCAATCTGGTACTCAAGCTCGCGGGAGATCTCGGCGACTCGGCGCCTGCGCAATTGCATTCGGTCGTCGGCGTGTCGCCCGCGGTCGACCTTGCGGCGTCTGCCGATGCCCTGCACGAACCGCAGAACCGCCTCTACGAGCGCAAGTTCGTTCGCGCTCTGGTCAAGCGCTTTCGGCGCAAGGCATCGTTCTTTCCGCGAGCCTATGATCCTCACCGCGCGGCAAACCTTACTTCCCTGCGCGAGTTCGATGAGCGCATTACCTCGCTCTACTGTGGATTCAGTTCGGCGGATGATTATTACGCGCGTGCGTCCGCAGCCAAGGTGCTGAACCGGATCACGGTTCCCACCCTGATTCTGCATGCCGAGGATGATCCCTTCATCCGGATCACTCCAGCGACACGCAGCGCGATTGCCGAGAACTCGCGCATTACCTTCCTCGCCACCGAACATGGTGGCCACTGCGCTTTCCTCGCTCCACCGGATAATGCCGCGGGTAACGACGGTTATTGGGCCGAGCACACGGCGCTGCGCTTCGTTCTCGCTCACGGCTGACGTATCCTAAACATTGATGCTCTCTGAATGGACCGCCGAGTGTTCGCTCGATGCACCGACGCTTGTCGTCCCGTGGGCAGCAGACGGGCATGAGAGCGGATCGCACGCGGGCGCACACTTCATCGATCTGCGAGCGAACCCTTACGATATTGCGGAGATCGTTGAGGCCGAGCACAACACAACCTTGGCTCGTGCGCTGCGGTCGCTGAACGCGACACGCTCTCCCTTCCTAACGGCGAAATGTGATATCTGGACGCTCTCTGCGACAGAGCAATCAGAAGCTCTCGAAGCGCTACGACTGGAGCTTCTCCTCCATGAAGAGGAAGCTCAATGCGGATACGCGAGTTATATCGATCTGCTATGGCGCGAACGCTCCGTTTTCGCGTCCGCGCACCAACAGCAGGACCGACTGGATCGCATCGCGCGCAGAGCCCAGCGGCTCCCGCACGCCGAGGCAGCGATGGAATGTATTCTCCGACCGGCGTTTCTTGATCTGACCGGCCCACTCGAAGGCTTTGCTGTCACGTTTTATTTGACGGCTCTGGGTCAGGATGCCGAGATCGCTCGCCGGCGCTGGGAGTTGGCAATGGATGACACCGTCGCCCTGCTGCGCAGTAAAGAGCTTGAGGCCGCCCGCGGCTCCGCTACAATCGATGCAGCGGATGGTTATCCCTTACGTGTCCGCCACCTGGGGTCGTAGCGCGGGCGCAGGTGCCAGCAAGTCGGGCGAGTAGCTCAATTGGATAGAGCACGGACCTTCTAAGTCCGGGGTTACAGGTTCGATCCCTGTCTCGCCCACCACTTTCGTCGAAAGCCAAAATTGAATTCGCAGTACCCCTGAACTGGCAGGGGGGAAGCGCTTGATTGACAAGCGACCTTCTACGCCCTTAAAACCTATGTAGAAAACGATTTCCTGATCGTCCAACCACCGGCAAAAGACGCATCCCGAGGTTCTCATGTTCGCCCATTGGAAAGTTAGTCTAGGATTCGCCGCTCTATTGATGGTCACAGTCGGAGCAGCCGCTCAGGGTCCACACGCGTCTTCGCTGTCGGGCGATGTTGCCTTCACGCATGATCCGTCCATCGCAAACGATGGGAAGACCTGGTATGTCTTCGCCACGGGCAGGACGCCGGAAGGTGGCCAGTTTGCGATCCGCTGCTCGGACGACCTGGAGCATTGGAAGCGCTGCGGCCAGGTCTTCGACGCGATTCCTGACTGGATCCAGAAGCGTAGCCCAGGAACAAAAGACCTATGGGCCCCTGACGTCTCGTATGAGAACCATGAGTACCGTCTGTACTATGCGTATTCGCTGTTCGGCAAAAATACATCGGGGATAGCGCTGGCGGTAAATAAGACGCTCGATCCCTCGTCGCCGGATTTCAAATGGGTGGACAAGGGATTGGTCCTTGAGTCGAAGGCCGAGGACAACTTCAACGCAATCGATCCGAATTTTGTTCGCGATCACAAAGGACAAGATTGGTTGGCCTTCGGAAGCTTCTGGGACGGAATCAAGATGCGGCGACTGGATAAGTCCACCGGATTATTGTCGACCACGGATGCTACGCTCTATTCGCTGGCTCGCCGTGCACAGCCCCCGAATGCCGAGCCGGCGCCTCCGGGCTTGCCGCCGAACTGGGAGGCTATCGAGGCGCCCTTCATCGTCTTTCATGGCGGCTACTACTATCTGTTTACGTCTTGGGATCTCTGCTGTCGCGGTGTCAAGAGCACCTATAAAACCATGGTCGGACGCGCAAAAGCCGTCACCGGCCCGTACCTCGACGAGACCGGCAAGCCGCTACTCGAAGGCGGAGGGACACTGCTGCTGGCGGGAAACTCGCGCTGGCTTGGCCCGGGCGGAGAGAGCATTTGGATGGGACCTAAGAACGAAGATCTGATTGTCTTTCATGCATACGACGCGAAGACAGGCAGGCCTTCCATGCAGCTCTCTACCATTGACTGGACGGGCGGCTGGCCTCATGCCGCATTGCAGCCCTGAGGCCAGCGCCGACATCTTTCTGCTTGCTCGGAGTTACTCCACATAGGGCCAGCCATCGGTCGTGAAACCAAGCCGGTTGATTCCCAGCGTGGGTGTCCCGTTGTTGTTGCCATCGTAGTAGTGGTAGACGAGGGTTGGCGTTGCGACGCCGCTGACTGTATCCGTGAAGACGCTCTGGCCACCGGGACCTACGATGTTGCTGTGCGTGCTGAGCAGGATCGTGCCACCGCCGGCGGTTAGATCGAGACCGCCGCGATCGACATAAGGGCCCTGCGGGCTGGTGGAGCGACCCACGATAATGCGGTACGGACTGGTCGCGCTGCAGCACACATTGATGGGCGCGAAGTAGTAGTAGTACTGCGTGCCGTTGAAGATGTACGGGTAGATGAAGGAGCCTTCCTCACCCGCGCCACGCGCAGCGATGACGGGGTAGGTCAGTGAGCCGGGCGACGTCGATAGTCCGGTTGATGGGTTGAGCTGCATGAGATGGATTCCGTCCTGGAATGATCCGAAGGACATCCACCAGTTGCCATTCGCGTCGATGAACGGATCGGGATCGATGGCGTTCCACGTGGTGGAGGAGTTAAAGTTCCAGGCACTGTTGGACGGAGGCGCCGTAGTACCTGCGGTCCAGGACGAGACGACGTAGCCTTTGTCGGTCCATGGGCCTGAGGGACTGGTGCTAGTGGCGAGGCCGATAACAGCTTCCGCGCCCGTTGAGGGTTCGTAAGGCACCGAGTAGTAGAGGTAATAAACGCCGTTAGAGGTGAGCATGCTCGGCGCCCAGACGTCCGTGCTGGCGCCATTATTTTCCGTGGGAGGAGTCTGTAGTCCGGACCACGAAGCGAAATCGGGACCGATGATCGGGCAGTGCTGGTCGAGCGTGATCCAGGCGCCGCCTTGCGTCGCATTACAGGCTCCGTCCGGGCTCGTAACGGTCGTGTAAGTAAACGTTGTCAGGTCCGTTGAGTACGCCAGCGTCTGGTGCGTCCCATAAAGCCAGTACGTTCCACTGGGATCTTTCAGGATGTAGGGGTCATGAACAAAGATTCCTGTGCCGGTGACCGCGCGCGGAGAAGGGTACGCAGGCGTGGTAGAGACCGCTAGTGTCCATTCCTGGCAAGTGCAACCGGTGCCCGTGGTCGCGCGAGCATTTTGATCGATCACAGCGGACGAGGTAGTGCCGGAGTTGCTGTCTTCGAGATAGTAGCCGCTGTTTACGTTCTTGATTAGATAGTTTCCGTCGGTCAGGAGATAAAACTCCCAAAGATGATCGTTGGTGCCGTTGTCGGCATACTGCAGGGCCGTTGCACCGGTCGCCGTGGACGCGTCGGAGATTCCCATCACCTGGTGGGTAAGCAGGTTTTCCACGTTATATTCCATCTGATTGGTGCCCATCGGCATCGCGTGCCACATGTCGTCGGTTGTCGCTGCTCCGCCGTTGGTCTCCTGTGCGAGAGGTGTGCCCGCGACCTGGCTTTGGTTCGCGATGCCGAGCACAAGACCGCTGCTGGCATTCTTCAGAGTGAATCCATAGGCGTCGCTGATGGATCCGAGCACACCCATATCCGGGGTGGTGGTTGTACCGCCCCCTCCCCCGCCAGTCGAACCGCCTCCGCCACCACCGCCGCATCCCGTGAGGAGTGTGCCGACAACGAGCGCAAGACCAAGGGCTGGGAGCAGAGCTCGAGGACGCAGCCGCCGGGGTGAGATGAGCATTAGTGTTCCTCCATGGAAAGCAATAAAGGGATCGTTTTTCGGACAGAATCGGGCCAGTCGGACGCTTGGCGTGCACTGAACGGAACCACAATGTGAGCAAACGTTTACCGCATTGAACGATACTTTTTGCGAGGTTGGATTGTCAATGAAAAATGTGCGGCTTCACACGACCGGCGGCTACGGTTGAGCACCTGGGGACGATTGGGCTTTCAGTTTCTTCAGTTCCTCCAGCGCGTGCTGCGAATCGTCCTTGCGGCCGAGCTTTTGATATACCCGAACCAGCTCGTAGTAGTCACTCTGCAGGATGAACGGAGAGGGCGAGTTGGTGAGAGCGCGCTCCAGCCAGGTGGCCGCCTCTTCGTTCTGCCCCAGCTTGGAAAGCCCAAGGCCGAGATAAAAGTCCGTCGGAGCGGGCGACGCATGCGCTGCATCGGCCTGGCGCAAATACGTGACCCCTTGAGCGGGATCGCCGGTCTCGACTTGAATCTTGCCCAGATTGAAGAGCGCGATCGGGTCGTTGGGATGAAGCCTCAGCTCCGTCTGATAGTCGTTGGTAGCTTCGAGAGGGTGGCCCACCTTTTGTTCTTCGTCGGCAAGAGCTTCATAAAGATCGGGATCACCAGGCCTCGCCTTGATCGCTGCCTTGTATTCGTCAATGGCCTTGTCAGGCTGGTGGGCTTCTGAGTCTATCTCGGCCTGCGCGCGATGAACGTACCACGAGTCAGGGTTGATCTTGTACAGCGCGCGGAAGGCCTGCTGAGCGGCGAGAGTGTGCGCGCGCACCTGGTAGTAGAGGATGTTTTCATCTCCGGGAGTGAGCTGAGCGGCAGCGTCCAAAGGTCCACACGCGTCCTCGGGTTTCCCTGCCTGGAGCTCGATGATGCCGAGCCACGTGAGGGCCTCGGTATCCCGGGGCTGAAGTTTAATCTCCTCCTTGAGCTGGTCGATCGCAGGCTCGATCGAGTTCAATTGAAAGAGCGCAATTCCGCGGAACATATGAGCGTTGGGGATACCTGGCTTCAGCTCGCTTGCTTTTGCGAGAGACTGCTCAGCCGCGTCCAGCTTGCCCGCGCGAAGTTGAGTCATTCCCAGGCCGAGATATGCATCTGCATGCCGGGGCGAAATGGCTACAGCGTGTTGAAAGTCCTGTTCGGCTTCCGGAATGTTTCCTTGCCGCAAAGCGGCTGCGCCCTGGTTCATCCAATGATCGGCGGGATCGGCTACTTGCGCGAAGACGGGCAAACGCGCGGCCGACAGCAGCAAAACTGCATTGATGATTGGAGCGCGGAGCGTGTGCAGGCGGCGGCGAGAAGTCAACATTTTGATGGAGCCTCGAACATTGGAAGGATCACGGTTGGCCATTGGGCTGCATTAACTGCAATCGGGATGAGGACTGTTTGTTTTCTTTGTCGGCGAGAGCCGCTGCGGTTTGGAGCTCGCGGCGCGAATCGTCCGCTTTGTTGAGGCGAGCGAGCGTAAGTCCCAGGTAGTAGTGTGCAGGTTGATATTCGGGTGCGGCCTGAATCGCTCTGGTTAGCCACTGCTCGGCATCGTCGTACTGCTTCTGCTTGAAGGACGCGATGCCCAGCCCGGTCAGTGCGCCCCCATGTTGCGGATCTCGTTCAAGTGTCTTGTGAAACAGCTCGATGGCTTCTTTATACTCGTCCTGATCGAGATCCGTCTGACCTAACTGGTAATAGGCCTCACTCTGATTCGGTTGAATACTGATCGACTGCTGAAATTCTGCGCGTGCTTTGTCGAACTGCAGCTGCAACTGGTAGATTCTCCCCAACCCATAATGCGCCGAAGCATCCAGGGGGCGCACCTTGAGATAGGCTTGCATGGCTGGCAACGCGGCGTCGAGTTGACCGAGGTCAAACTTGACCCGGGCGCGGGCGTACAGAATGTTCGGGTCGTCCGGCGACATGGAAACGAGTTGATCGAGGACCTTGTCCGCGTCCCTGTAGAGATGCATTTCATCTTCGAGGATGGCCAGGTCGTAGAGGACACGCGCGTCGTTCGGCTCGACCTTTTGAGCCCGCAGCAGATCAGCCAGAGCATCATCCATATGGCCCGCGGCACGAGCACTCAGAGCGAGGCGTTCGGTAGTGGCCGACATTCCTTCCCCCGCATCCGCGTTGGACGGATCCGCTTGAAGGATCTGTTCGTACAGATCGCGGGCCTGGTCGTTGTTCCCGAGCGATTGAAGGTGCTGAGCCTGCAGGAGGCGATCCTGTTGCGGAGCCGCTGGGGTCGTTTGGCCAGCCGCCACCACTGCGATCACAAGAAAAGCTGCTAGCAACATAGCTCCTACGAGCCCGATTCTAACGACGTGTGCATCCGGTGAGCAACTCAAGAATGCCGGAGAGCGACGAAAGGCCAAGCTTTCGCTTGGCCTCTCGCTCTAAGGAACAACAGTTCGCGACAATGATTAGAAGGTGACTTTTCCAGTGACCTGCATCTGTCTCGGTCCGTAATCCGTGTAAGTAGGAATACCGAATCCGGTGGCCGAGGTGCTGTCACCGGGTTGCAAGTCGGGAAGACCCATGCGATGCCGGTTGAAGACGTCGAACGCTTCACCCTTCAACTGGAACGCGACTCTTCCCTTGATATGGAAGTCTTTAATAACACTGACATCCTCAGCTTTATAGATGGGACCCGTAATCGCTTCGGTCTCACGACGCAAGTTCCCAAGGCTGAACGGAAGCGATGAGCAATAGTTACCGGCCGCCTGGTTTCCGCAATCGGTGGTGTAAGGACGAGGCCAGTTTTGGCCTTCGCGGTTCTGGTCGACAAATGCAGCATTCGCCATTGGGACGCCCGGATCGGTTGAGCCGTTCGTTCCCGGAGCCCGATAGGCCGGCTTGAACCAGGACTCTCCATTGAAGAAGCTGGGACCGTTCTTGTTCTTTTTGTAGGCTGCACTCGCAAAACTGGTACCCGCTAAAGACGCCGGACCTGCGTTGTACGTGATGCAGTTCTGGTAGTAAGGAATTCCAGTGGCGCAACCGAAGCCGATCGGCTGACCGCTCTGGTAACGCTGGATGGCGCCTACCTGCCAGCCACCAATCAGGATGTCCAGAACCGTATTATGGTTGACCCACCGTCTGCCTTTGCCAAACGGAAGCTGATACAGATAGCTCAGTGAGAATTGCTGCGGCGTGTTCTGAGCACTGACAGCCTTGTTGAGCTTCAGGTTGCTGGAGCCCTCTGCCTGTTCCAACTGGTTCCCCGAAACGTAGCTGAACGGGATCGTGGAGTCTGCGTCGGTCAAGTTCTTCGACCAGGTATACGACGCCTGGAGGTTGAACCCGTTGCGGAAGCGGCGCGCCAGAGATACGATCATTGCTTCGTAGCTCGAGTGCCCAAGGTTCTCCAGGCAGCAGTCTCCCTGGATGTAGTCATATTGCGGGAAGGGACGAAGCGCCTGTCCTACTTCACCCTCGAAGGTCGAATACGGAGCGTTGACTCCCGAGTTCGAACCGCCCTGGGGGATGAAGTATTCGGAGTTGCTGAGATGATCGCCCATGGCGAAATACTTTGTATCGATATTGTTGATATTGGAAAGATCGCCAGACCGCAGGTTTTGCGAAACCTGACCGAGGTATCCAACGGTGAGAATCAAATCTTGCGCCAGCTGATTCTGTAACTGCAGACTCCAACTGGTGGTCATCGAAGGCCTGCCGTCTCTTGGCAGAATCACTTCGCCGCCCACCGCGTCAAAGCTTCCAGGACCGTTCGGTGCGGTAAGCTGCGTCGGATCGGTGCTCGGAGCGTAACTGACGTCTGGGTAACCGATGTTGGGGTTGGTCGGATCTGCAGGGGAATTCGAATCAAGACGGAAAGCCGGAGTGAACGCGCCACCAGTCGTCGAAGTTTGTCCCTGGTAAAAGTCACGATTCTGGTTGTATCCGAAGGCCATGGCGCCGCCGAAGTCGTTGTACTGAAGCGGGCCGTAGATAATGGCGCCGCCACCACGGAGGACTAGCTTGTTGTTGGTTCCTGGTAGCACATAGGCGAAGCCAACGCGCGGCGAGATATCCTTCTTCCAGGTATTAGCCCACTCCGTGTTGCAATGGCAGTTGGTGCCGAACACCAGCGCGCCGGGAAGACCGCCCGCGGCGGCATCGGGTGCGGTGAGACTCAGTTCTGATGTACGATTCAGAGCTTCCTTACGAGGAACGTCGACGTCATATCGGACGCCAAGATTCACCGTTAGATTGGGGCCAAACTTCAAGTCATCTTCGAAGAAGCCGGCGATGTACCACGAGTTCCAGCGTGGATGATCGTTGAACACAGCCTGGCTGCCATTGCCGACTTCGCCCATCAGGAAGCTGGCGACCGGGTTACCAGATCCGCAGCAGGCATTGCTCAAACCAGCCGACTGGTCGCGGTAGAAGTTCAGCGTGTCCTGGTTGTACTGGATGACAGAATATTGCTGGTGGCGATAGTCAATACCGAGCCTTATGCTTTGACGGCCCTTTTCCCAGCTGACGATATCGTTGACGCGAACGCCATTATCGATATTGTCCCCGTTCTGCTGCTGACCGTAAGTGGTCGGCTGATCAGGACTGGGAAATACGATGACCGGGTAAAACGTCGAGTAATCATTTGCGAGACCGGCTGACGACGCCGTCAATTTGCTGTTGAGCGTAGCGCCGATATTGACGCTATTTGTGCGGTTGTACCCGAGGTTCACGTGATTCGACAGGGTCGGTGTAAACACGTAGTCCCAACCTGCACGACCGTAGTGCGTGGTAAACGTCTGCGGGTATCCATTGCTGTTGAACGGCTCCGGAAGGTTAGGGGCCCCGGTCAATTTGAAGTTCTGGCGAGTGTTGTATGAACCAAAAATCTTGTTCTTGTCCGAGATATTCTGGTCGATACGAATGGTGTAGGTTGTGTTTGTGTTCGGCGCAACGCCCGGCTGCGAATAATTACCCGTATAGCCAAAAATGTCAGTAGACAATGGCGTCTGGTTCGGGTTGGGAAGTCCCGCAATAAGCTTCTGCGCCACGGAGCTGAAGTAACCAGTTGGCACCGTATCGTTCAACAACGGCTGGCGGCAGAAGACGCCAGGGCTCTTTTGCACGCTCGTCGTGGGATCAAAGATCTGGTTGTACAGGATCGGTTGGCCGGTACATGGATTGACCAGGACGTCGTACGGAATTCCCGGGACAGGTGTTCCTCCCGGGATGGGTCCGCCGAGAATGTCGGAGAAGTTTCCACCACGTTCAGCCGCTGTGGGGAGGGTCGATACCTGGGGACCCCCTAAGTGAAGTTGATACTTCTCCCAGGCGAACAGGAAGAAGGTGCGATTATGCCCGTTGTACAGATGTGGAATGATTACTGGGCCATCAAACACCCCGCCGTAATCATACTTGCTGTCTTGAGGCTTGCTGTAGGCGCAAGCAACCTCCGATACACCGACGCAATTTGTTGCCTTGTAAGCGTTGTTGAACCAGCTGTTGGCGTCGAATACCCGGTTCTTCACGATGGCGTAGCCAGAACCGTGAAAGACATTCGTGCCCGACTTTACGGAGAAGCTTTCAATACCGGCCGTAGTGCGGCCGAACTCTGCCGAAGGGGTGGACGTGGTGACCTTGAACTCCTGCAACGCTTCAATCGAAGGTGAGGTTTCGTCGAAGGACGAGCCGTTCTCACTACGCGTAATGCTCGCACCATCGAGCAGGACCTCGGCGCCATACGCCTGGCCACCGCTCAGACGTGAGAAGAACACACCATTGCCTGTGTTGCCTGAAGTACCGGTGCCTGGACCGGTAGTGCCAGGCAACAGGAATACGAATGTCTCTGGAGAGCGCAGACCGCCGACGCCATTCGCCAGCGAGAGGGGAAGATCCTCGACCTGCTTGTTGGAGACCGTCCCACCTACATCGGAAGTTTCCGTCTCAAGACGCAAGCCGCTGGCGTCGACCGTGATGTTCTCCGTCTGGGAACCGACTGTGAGTTTCACGTTGAGCGATGCCGTACTGTTGACCGTGACTTGGATGCCTGTTGCTGTTGCGGTCGAAAAGCCGGGAGCAGTCGTAACGACGTTGTAGCTTCCCACCGGAAGCTCATTGAATCTGTAGTCTCCAGACGAGGTGGAAACCGTCTGGCTCTTAATTCCGGTGGCTTGTTCGGTTACAACGATCTTAGCTCCGGGAATAACTGCGCCCGTCGGGTCGGTGACTGTGCCGGCCACGGAACCGTGGCTGGACTGAGCATAGGCGGCGGACGTGGCGAAGACGACTGCGAGGATCAGACTGCAGATTCTTCTAAAACTAATCATTAAGCGCTCCTGAAATGGTACGAACTGCAAATAGAAAAAATTTCTGCGACCTGATCGTGCACCAACTCCTCAGCCTGAGCTTGAAAAGCAAGTACCGACCCATCGAATGTGTCCAGCCCTGAAACCTGAAAGTCTGAGAAAGCCTTAAGGAAGCGTTTTCTCAACTACGCACAATTCACTGCTTTGAAATCGTCGCGAAGAATATCCCACCGCGAAGAACGCTGTCAAGAAGAAATCAATCGAAAGGTGGAAGCGGTTACCCACCTGATAGCGGGTTCACGATTTATGGGCCATAAGTGTCTTTAGTTGTCTCAGATTCGGGACTAATTTACGTCCGGCGTCGAGCGATATCCGCTCAAAGCCTCCGAGCGGGCGAATTCTGCCTTCGCTTTCTCGTCCTCCCCTTCGGCTCGGTAAACCCTTCCCAGAAGGAAGTGCAGGGCTGGGTTTTGGGGGCTGAAGGCGATCGCCTGTTCGAACTGCAACTGTGCCTTGGAAAGCTCGTTTGTCTGCAGGTACAGGTGTCCTAGTTGCTCTCGAATATTGGGGTCGCGCGGCGCGATGGCCGCTGCCTGGGTCAGCAGCTGCTCTGCTTCCGGAAGTTTTCCCTGGTGCAACAGCACAATGCCAAGATTGAGCAGGGGTTGCTCGCTGGGATGCGGGCTTCCCTGCTGCCACTTGATTGCATTGCGATACGCAGCCGTTGCGTCGTCGGTGCGGTTGAGTCCTTCATACGACAAGCCCAGGTTATTTTCGGCTTTGACGCTGCGCGGATCGAGAACCAATGCACGCTCAAAGCAATCGGCTGCCTCCTGAAAGCGCTGTTGCGTATAACGGATGCGGCCAAGCCCGTACCACGCCTCCGGGTCCTTTGGATCCATTCTCACGGCAAGCGTCATCCAATGATCGGCGTCAGGAAGGTCGTTCAGCAGCGCGTAATCCTTCGCGACATTCTGAAGATCCGTCGAGTCGGGACGCGCCAATGCGGCGGATCGCGTGTACTCACCCAAGGAGCCTTTCGGGTCGTCGAGCCGCAACATGCAATAGGCCAGCATAGCGTGCGCCTTCGCGGAGTTTGGATCACTCGTGAGAAAAGAATTTAGGTCTGAGGCTGCCTGCTTGAATTCACCCGAGTCGATTCGTTTCTGAATTGCCTGTAACGTGTTTGCTACCGCTTCAGCCTGCGGCGCGGGCATATCAGGAATTTGCGAATAAACCCTTTGCGCGCAGCATAACGTGAGGCCGAGAGCTATCGATGAACTGGCGACCCGAAACCAAGGATTCAAAGGAGCGGAGATCTTGAAATGCTTCAAGTGCGAATTCCCTTTTGTCCTCTCAACCGACCAACGACGAGGCCACTCACTGAATTGACAGGAGCAGGTCAGACTGGATTATAGAGTCGTGCACGCTACCGGGTGGAATCTGGTAGAAATTGTTTACTTAAGCGATTATCGTTGGAAAACGCATGGGCAAGGATGGATGGGATCTACGGTGTTGTTTTTCTATCTCTGGAAACGCGTGATTCCGACTCAAACGAAGCATGCCCCGCTGCAAACCCTCTGCTTTTGCTTTGCCCTGCTGCTTCCACTCATGCAGTTCGCTGTAAGCGATAGCCCGGCGCAGAGCACGGCAACTCTTGCGCAAACCCCGGACGCCCAGTCCAAACCTTCGAGCCAGCTTCCCCCGGTATCGACGATGGGCGGATCCAATACCGGTGGAGCCCACGCTGCGGTGTTCGACGCGGAGCATCGGCCGATCACCGCTGGTGGCTTCACCAAGACTGGCCCGGTGCTCTTTGAGGACATCGCGCACCGTGCAGGCCTAACAACCTGGAGGCATGTGATGGGCACTCCAGAGAAGCAATTCATCGTTGAAACCAATGGCTCGGGCGTCGGTCTCCTCGACTATGACAATGACGGATGGCTGGACATCTACCTGGTCAACGGATCGACGTATGACGCGATGTCCGGCAAGACGACACCGCCCAAAGCCGCCCTCTTCCACAATAATCACGACGGCACGTTTACCAACGTCGCCGAGAAGGCCGGTGTCACGAACGAGCGTTGGGGAACGGGAGTAGCCATCGCCGACTTCGACAACGATGGCTGGCCGGACATCTACGTCTCCAACTTTGGAAAGAATCGCCTCTACCGCAACAACCACGACGGCACATTTACAGACGTAGGCGAGAAGGCCGGTGTCGCCCTCGGCAACTGGTCGACGGGCGCAACGTGGGGCGACTACGACGGCGACGGCAGACTCGATCTCTTCGTGCCCGGCTACCTGCACTATGACTTGGCCAACCCACCAGCCCCCGGCACCAAAGCAGTCAATTTCAGCCAATGCCAATTCCGCGGTGTAAGCGTGATGTGTGGCCCGCGCGGATTAAAGGGAGAGCCCGATCACCTATTCCGAAACAACGGCGATGGAACGTTTACTGACGTCAGCGAGAAAGCGGGCGTATCCGACAAGAACGGCTACTATGGCATGTCATCCGTATTTATCGATGTGAACAACGACGGCAAGCCGGACTTGCTGGTGACCAATGACTCTACGCCAAACTACCTCTATATCAACAAAGGCGACGGAACCTTCGAGGATGACAGCTACGCCTCAGGCTATGCCCTGAACGAGAATGGTCGCGAGACCGCCTCGATGGGATTGGCAACCGGCGACTATCGCAACAACGGCCTCATCGATATCTACAACACGGTCTTCTCTGACGACTACAACACGCTGTACCGAAACGATGGCGACGCAAACTTCACAGACGTCAGCTACCAGATGGGGATGGCTGAGCCCACGATCCCGTTCCTTGGTTGGGGCACGGCCTTCTTCGACTACGACAATGACGGTTGGAAAGACCTTATCATAGCGAATGGCCATGTCTATCCGGCCGTCGATCAGGTGCCATGGGGCACGAGCTGGGCACAGCGCCCGCTGCTCTTCCATAATGGCAGCGGAAAGAAGTTCGACCTGATGCCCGCGGTGGAGGGTACCGCGCTGGCAAAGACCTATGTCGGTCGGGGCCTGGCAGTGGGTGACCTTTTCAACGACGGCAAGCTCGACATCGTCATCAACGCACTCGATGGTGTTCCGGCGCTGCTCCGCAATGTATCTCCGGATACGAACCATTGGATCGAATTCAAACTGATCGGCGGCCCGAAGAGCCCACGCGATGCAGTGGGAGCGACTGTCTATCTGACGGCGAATAAGATCAAGCAACGGGGAGATGTTGTGTCAGGGGGCAGCTACGAATCTACAAACGACCCGCGCGTACACTTCGGGCTAGGCAACGCGACGGTCATCGATTCAGTGGAAGTCCACTGGCCCAGCGGTGCACGCGAGCGTTTCTCAGTCTCCCGTGTGGACCAGATCGTAACTCTCGTCGAGGGAAAGGGAGAGCCTTTCCAGAAGTGAAGCCTCTATTGCCCAAGACGGACACTTGCCTGCTTTTGGCTCTCAGTCTTTGCCTGGTGAGCCTGGTTCCTGGAGTACGCGCGATCGCGCAGATCGGAGCGAGCGGAACTGCGGCTTTAGCTTCTGCGGGAACTCCGAAAGTCGTACCGGGGAACTTCGTCGATATCACCCAACAGAGTCACATCGATTTCCTCGGGCAGGCATCGCACACCGATAAGAAATATCTGATCGAAACCATGGGATCCGGTGTCGCGCTCTTCGACTACGACAACGATGGGCGACTCGACATCTTCTTCGCCAACGGCGCGCCGCTCAGCGACCCAATGCCAAAGGGCACGATCCCGCAGAAGACTGGCCCGAAATACTGGAACCGCCTCTACCATCAGAAGCCCGATGGCACTTTTGAAGATGTCACTGAAAAGGCCGGCCTTCAAGGCGTCGGATACGACATGGGAGTAGCGGTCGGCGACTACGACAATGATGGATACGACGATCTGTATGTCACCGGATACGGCGGCAATCATCTCTATCACAACAACGGCAATGGAACGTTCACCGATGTCACGCAAAGCTCTGGCACTGGTGGAAGCGGGTGGTCCACCTCTGCAACGTGGGTGGATCTGGATAACGACGGTCTTCTCGATCTCGTCGTGTTGCGCTACATGAAGTGGGATTTTGATGACGTCTGGTGCGGCGAACACCTGCCCGGTCACCGCTCCTACTGCCATCCGGACGTCTTTGAGCCGATCACGCCTTTGGTCTATCACAACGACGGCCACGGTCACTTCACTGAAGTCGCCGCGAACATTCATATGGACAGGCCTGGCAAGGGCCTGGGCGTTTCCATCGGCGACTTCGATGGAGACGGCAAGATAGACGTTGCCATCGCTAACGATTCCATGGTCGAGTACCTCTATCACAACAAGGGCGACGGTACATTCGAAGAGCTTGGCATGCCGGCAGAGATTGCAGTGGATGGCGATGGTCGCACCTATGCAGGCATGGGCATCGATCTGGAGGATTACGACAATGATGGGCTGCCCGACCTCATCATCACCAATCTCGCCAACCAGAAGTACGCCCTCTATCACAACAATGGAGACGGCAGCTTCTCCTATGACAGTTACGTCACCGGCATCGGTGGCATGACGCTGCTGCACTCCGGTTGGGGCATCAAATTCGTCGACTACGACAACGATGGCCGCAAGGACCTACTGGTCGCACAAGGTCATGATCTGGATACCGTTGAGCTGAACTACCCGCAGTTGCATTACAAGGAACCTCCGCTGCTCGCGTACAACACAGGCAAAGGTTTCGTCGACGTCTCGTCGCAGTCGGGAAACGTCTTCGATGAGCGGTGGGTTGGACGCGGGTTAGCCATCGGAGATATTGACAACGACGGTCGCGTCGACGCCGTCTTTACCACCAACGGCGGCCCAGCATACGTTCTGCGCAACGAGACCAGAACCGACAACCACTGGCTCACCCTTTCGCTAGTGGGCCACAAGAGCAATCGTGACGGCATTGGAGCTGTCATCAAGTTGACGACTGCGATGGGCTCTCAGTGGGTCACCGTGACTACGGGCGGCAGCTATCTCTCAGCCAGTGACAAGCGCGCCCACTTTGGATTAGGCGCTGCATCCGCCGCGCAATCGATCGAGATTCACTGGCCGAGCGGCATAGTGCAGACGTTGCGCAACGTAGGCGCAGACCAGATTCTAAAGGTCGATGAACCGGCGACGACCTCGCCGAAGCCATGATCATCCCGTCGCGTTGGTGGGCATCCTTCATGCCTGCGACGTGCAGACTACGGAAGCTTGCAAGCTTTGGCGCCGCACTCCTGCTGGTCGCGTCGACGACGCCGCTCGCCGCGCAAAAGGCCGCAATCATAGCCGCAACCAAGGAGCCCGCACTTCCACGTGAGGCGATGGCCCGGCAATACTTCGGAGCAGACGCGCCTTGGTTCCTAACTAACATTCCGTTCCTCGAGATCGACGATTCGGAGATCCAACAGATCTACTTCTATCGCTGGAAGCTGTTACGTTCTCACATTCGAGAGATAGGCCCACAGGGCACCACCATCCTCGAATTTCTCGACAACGTTCCATGGGCTCGCCAGCCTTACACGGATCTGAACGACTCCGCTTCGTTTCATCTCATGGAAGCGCGCTGGATGCGAGATCCAACCGTCATCGATGATTTGATCGATCATCTGTACACGGGTGGCGCCAACGACCGGCATTTTTCTGAATCTATAGCGGCAGCTACTGAAGCCACCACCCTTGTTACCGGCGATCCCGGACCGGCGCTGCGGCATCTCGACACCATGCAGTACATCTACAACGCATGGGACGACCACTTCGACCGTTCACGCAATCTCTACTGGATTGAACCGCTGCTCGATGCAACCGAGTACACCATCTCCTCGATCGACGCGTCGGGCGCTGGTTTCACGGATCAGCCCAGCAAAGACCAGAATCACAACGGCTTCACACGCGGTTTCGCCTATCGCCCTTCGATCAACAGCTATCAATATGCGAACGCGATGGCGATTGCTCAAATTGCAACCGAGGCGCACCAGCCCGACGTTGCCAAGGAATATCGCACACGCGCGGAACGTCTTCGCGCCGCGATGCTAGCGCAGCTGTGGAATCCCACGCTCGAGCATTTTACCGACCGCTACCAGCGGTCCACGCCCTATGTAACCACCGGTGATTTCATTCGCGGACGCGAGCTGGTCGGGTACGTCCCATGGGCCTTCGAGCTACCCCCGCGCGACGATTCATCCGCCTCGAAAACCTACGCAGAAGCCTGGCCGCACCTGCTCTCGTCCGACCAACTCGGCGGCTCTCACGGTCTGAGAACCGTCGAGCCTTCTTATCCGCGATACCTGACGCAATACCGGTACGATCAGGCAACGGGCCGCCCGGAATGCCAGTGGAACGGCCCGTCATGGCCATTCCAAACCTCGCAGGCACTCACGGGCCTCGCCAATTTTCTGGACGACTATCCCTCCGCAGAGGTCACCGCAGCTGACTACCTCCGCCTGCTGCGCCAGTACACGCACCAGCATTTCCTATCTTCGGGAACCCCCGACATCGAAGAGGATTACAACCCCGACACCGGCGCCCCAATCGTCGGTCTGCCTCGATCGCATCATTACTTTCACTCCACCTATATCGATCTGGTTCTAAGCGGGCTCATCGGCATTCGACCGCGCCCGGACAATGTTCTAGAGGTTCATCCGCTCATTCCTACCCAGGCCGGCACCGATCATCCGATCCGCTACTTCGCGCTCCAAGACGTGGCCTACCATCGTCACGACATCGGCATCTTCTACGATGCAGATGGCAGCCGCTACCATATCGGCAGCGGACTCTCGATCTTCGTCGACCATCAACGCATCTCCGGACCTGGCCCGCTCGCGCCCACGCGCGTTACCCTGCCACGAGTCGAGCGCACCAACGCCGTGCAGGCAACACAACATCCGGTGCACAGGATTGATCTCGCGGTGAACCCCGGCTTTCCCTACGGGCCGCTGGCCACCGCGTCCTCCGCAGATGAAGCGGCTCCGCTAGAGCAGGCCATTGACGGCCGCCTGTGGTTCTTTCCGGAGATATCCAACGGATGGTCACCTTCTGCCACGGATTCGTCGCCGACAAGCTGGTATCAAATCGATCTCAGAACGCCGCAAGCCATCGGCTCCGTCGAGCTATATTTTTTTGCTGATGGTGACCGTTATCAGCCGCCTTCGTCCTTCCAGTTGCAATATCAAAGCAACAATGACTGGAAGGATGTCCCGATGCAGGTACGTGTTCCGCAGGCCCCCATCGCCGATGGAGAAAATCGGATCCGTTTTCCCGCGCTCAGGACGCAACAGCTTCGCATCGTCTTCAAGAACCCACCCGCGCCGGTCCGACTGCGACTTATCGAAGCAGAAGCATTCGCACCCTAAGGCTCAGTCCCCCAAGGAATACGGAAGGACGAAGCGGCCAATCTGGATGACGCTACGCTCAGATGGCGGCCAGATTTTAATGGACACGACTGGCAACGGCTGGCTGAGCGGATGAGCTGTAATCGTGCCGCGCTCAACACCCGTCTCCGCCTCATAAATGTGCACCAGCAGGCCATCGTTTCCTCGCGTCCACCCAATCGCATACGATCCCGGAGCAAGATTAATGTTGCTGCCAATCCGTATTGGGCTCTGCACGAGGAAGTAGTAGTAGTATTTGCCATTGGCGGCGTAGCCAGCGGTAATCAGGACCACCGCGGCTATCACCCGCCCGCGCGAATCAATCAAGCCGCTCGCCGAACGCATCTCTGTCTCGATTCGCTCCTTCTCCACCGGAGCTCGCGCCGGCAAAGCTGCCTCGAGCTCCGCCGCGGTCGCCGGACGCCAGTCTCGCTTCGAGCCGGCTCCGCTCCCCTGCCCGACCATCGGCGCCGAGATTGTGCAGAGGATCGCCGCCAGCACCACCGCTCTGCGCGTGAGCTTCATCGGTGGCTCACCAATCCCCGCTGAATCGCCACCGTAGCAGCATGGGTCCGATCTGCAACCCCCAGCTTGCCTAGCATGCTGTTGATGTGGGTCTTCACCGTCGCCTCGGAAATTGAAAGGTCAGCAGAGATCTCTTTGTTCGCTCGCCCGGCAACAATTCTCTCCAGAACGCTCAGCTCTCTCGGAGTCAGTTCCTGGCCGCTCAGACGCTCCGCCAACTTCTCGGCAACCGCTGACGGAATATGCAGCTTCCCGTTGTGCACGGCATGGATTGTTGTGACCAATTCTTCCAGCGGCATGCCCTTGAGCAGATAAGCGCGCGCACCGGCCTGCAGTGCGCGATAAATATCCTCGTCACCATCAAATGTAGTGAGCACAATAAACCGCGCCTGGGGGAACTCCGCCCTGATCCGCTTGATCGTCTCGGCCCCACCGAGCTTCGGCAGCTGCAGGTCAATCAACGTAACATCCGGCTCGACCTTGCGGAATGCTTCGATCGCTTCGAGCCCGTCGCCGACAGATCCGACAATCTCGAGATCGTCCATTGTCGAAAGCAGCGCAACCAGTCCCTGTCGAACAACTTGGTGGTCCTCCACCAGCATGATGCGAATTTTTTCTGACATCTTTACCTCGCTGCTTCGGCTATGGGCACTCGCAACGTGACCTTGGTGCCCCGTCCGGGCTCGCTTGCAACCTCAAGCGTGCCATCGATCGTGGCCGCCCGCTCCTTCATGCCCAGCAGCCCATAATGCCCTGTTTTACCGGATGCTTCATTCACTCGAAACCCTACACCTTTATCTTCAATTGTGAGCATCAGCATATCACTCGAGTAATGGAGCTCAACCAAGGTCTCCGCCGACTGCGCATGATGCAGCACGTTGGAAAGCGCCTCCTGCGCAATCCGAAGCAGTTCCCTCTCAACCTTTGGATCGACCACTCGATACGCTCCACCGACATGCAGTCGTGGATGGATGGAGCTGAACGTATCGCGCTGCACGATCTTGCTGAGCCGAGTCGGCAGGCTGTCCTGCGAGTTGTTCACGCGCAGCTCCCAGATGCTCCGGCGCGCTTCCTCAAGGCCTTCCGTCACAAGCTGGCGCGTGCGCTTCACCTGCTCCAGCGCGAGGTCAAACTTGCCACGATTCAAATGCTGCGCAATGAGGTCAAGCTGCAGCGACGTACCCACAAAGTCCTGTGTCAGCGTGTCATGGATCTCGCGCGCCATGCGGTTTCGCTCTGCTAACACCGCATCGAACTCCCGCTCCAGACGACGCAGGCGCAGCAGATATATCCCGGCGATTAAAGCCAGAAGCAGGATCAGGCTAAGCAGAAGAAACCACCACCTGCGGTAAATTGGCGGCACGATACGGAAGCGCAGCTCCGCGCCTGTTTGATTCCACGCGCCATCCTTCGTCCTGGCTTCGACATGAAACACGTAGCGTCCAGGAGTGAGATTGGTGTACGTAGCGGAGCGACGGTTACCCGCGTCGGTCCAGTTCTTATCAAACCCATCGAGCCGAAAACGATAGTGGACCTCGGTGGGCGCGGTAAAACTGAGCCCCGCATACTCCATGGTGAAACGTGCATGCCCGAAGGGAATCTTGATCGAACCCGGTCCGATCGGCTCGGAGATATCATCCACGGAAAACCGCTGCAGAACGATAGGCGGCACAAAGGCATTTGCGGGGAGGTGTTCTGAATCCACAATCGCCACACCCCCTCGCGTGGGGAACCAAATCTCTCCATGAGTCGTCAGCCAACCCACCGAGGGCTCACCCGCGACGACCTCGTCGTTCGGCAGGCCATCCGCAAGGCCATACTGCACCATCGCGTCATTGGGCAACGTGCAGCCATCCTTGCCAATGCAGCTCGTCAGCGCGCTCACCGCAATCCGGCGAATGCCCCGATCCATTCGAAACCAGAAATAACCGCGGCGATCTGCGGTGATCCCCTCGATATTTCCCCCGCGCGCCGCGTCCTCTGCAAACTTACCAACCGGCAGAAATCTCTCGCCCGCGAAGTAACTCAAGCTGCCATCATTCCCCGCGACCCACAAGTGTCCCTCACGATCCTCGGCCATTGCGGTCACAATCGTCGCGCCCAATCCATCTCTGGCCGTATAGTTTCGAATCGTCGAGTCGTTATGGACAACCGAAAGACCTCCCGATGTTGCCACCCAGAGTTCACCCGACTTGAACATCAAGGCACCGATCAGGTCGCCGCCCAACCCATCGCTTTTCGTCAGCGTCTGGATACTGAAATGTTCTCCAAACCTCTGGACGTGAGCTAATCCCTGCCGCGTTCCAACCCACACCGATCCGTCGCTGTCCCCAACGAGCGCGCGTATGTAGTCATCCGGAAGTCCGTCCGCCGAGGTAATCCGCCGGACAGAACCGCTGGCGTCGAGGTAATTCAAACCGTCCGGCGTTCCCACCCAGAGCCCTCCGGTCCATTCAGGTGCCAGGCAAACGATCACCGCACTTGTAAGCTCGTTTGCGGGAACCTGCTCCTGCTGCCCATCCGCGCGCACGCGACGAAGACCCGCATCCCGTGTTCCCACCCAGATAGAGCCGTCCTTGGTCTGAGCGACGCTGGTCACAGCCTGGTCCGCCAGCGTGGCCTCGCTGCGAAACGCCAGCCGCCGCAGGATATGCAATCCGGATGTCTCAGTCCCAACCCAGTGATTGCCTTCCGCGTCCTCGAAAAGAGAGAGCACTGAATTGCCGCTCAGCAACGTCACAGGAGCAGCCGCTGGCTTGTCCGCACTTAGCACGAACAGACCGCCGTTCATCCCCACCCACGCCAGTCCTTCTCGATCCACGATCACCGTCTGGACTCGTCCGCTGGGCAACTCCTCGCCAACGCGCCACTGGCGGGCTCCGTCAGAAACTAGAGTCGGGGAGAATCTCCACGATGAATTTCCGGGCAACGCGACCGCCCCAACCCCGTTCGCCTCCAGTTCAGCCGGTGGATGCTGCAGCGGCCTGAACTTCGCCTGGTCCCACTGCGACCATCCATCTGCGGTCTCAACAAACAGCGCACCCCCGCTCGCCACATGGATTGAATCGATCGCCGAAGATGAAAGCCCTTCGTCGGTGCTGTAACGATGAAATGTTCCCTTTTGCAGTCGAAGCACTCCGTCTGCGGTGCCAATCCAGAGCCCATTGCGATCCACCGCCAGGCAACAGACATCGTCGCTGGTGAAGGCAGGCTGATTGCCACGATCGAAGGTCTGAAACGTAAAGCCGTCGAAGCGCACGAGCCCGCCCTCGGTTGCCAGCCAAAGGTAACCGTCCGGGGTCTGCACAATGCTGTGCACACTGCTCTGCGGAAGTCCCTCTTCCGTCGACCAGGCCTGCTGGCTCAGGTACTTAAGATTTTGTCCCTCGGACTGCACCACCAGACGCGCCAGCAGCAGAACGCAGAACAGCGCCCGAAGCGGTCGTGCACGCAAAGAGAGCCAGAGCGTTCGCATCCTTCTTCCAGCATGCTGCTCCTCACTCCGTTTGTCCATACTCCCCACATTTTGAAGCCCTTCCTTCCTGACAGCCAGTCGGAGCTTCCCACCAGATTTCGGGGCGTCCCCTACAGAAAAAATGTGCCGAAAGAGCCACTCCTCCACCAAATGGTTGATCCCGAACCCGATTTTTCACGCTATTTTGGAAAACGCTGATTCTTCCCCCAACTTAACGTAGGATAGCGGCTGCTCGCTGTCCGACCACACGGGGCAAGTGCGCGACCTGGAAAGGACTTAACCGCTTCATCATGTCATCGACTCCTGCCGCTGCAAAGCGCCTCAAGCGCACCGCCCTCCTGCATTCCGCCCTCGCCCGCGCCGCCACCGTCCTCTCCGTCGCATTCCTTCTTTGCCCCCTGCTCCTGCGCAGCCAGACCACAACACCACTCGAATCCCAGAAGGACAAGCCCCAGGAAGGCGCGCAGCCCGCAGCCCACGGTGGCTCCAGCACGGCCGGCGTCTATGCGCCTGTAGTCGACGCGCACCACCTGCCCATTACTGAGGGTGGCACAGTCAAGACCGGCCCTATCGTCTTCGAGGACATCGCCGCCAAGGCAGGCCTGACCAAATGGCACCACGTCATGGGTACGCCTGACAAGAAGTACATCCTTGAGAGCATCGGCTCCGGCGTCGCCCTACTGGATTACGACAACGACGGCTGGCTCGATATCTATCTCGTAAACGGCAGCACGCAGGCTGCACTGGATGGGAAAGCTCTCCCACCTCATGCGGCGCTCTTCCACAATAATCACGACGGCACCTTCACCGACGTCACCGCGAAGGCCGGCGTCGGCAACGATCGCTGGGGTTTCGGTGTGGCCATCGGAGACTACGACAATGACGGCTGGCCCGACATCTACGTCTCCAACTTCGGCAAGAATCGCCTCTACCACAACAACCACGACGGCACCTTCACCGACGTGGCCGAGAAGGCCGGCGTCGCGCTCGGCAATTGGTCCACCGGAGCAACCTGGGGCGACTACGACGGCGATGGTCGGTTGGATCTATTCGTACCCGGCTACGTCCACTACGACATCAAGTCGCAGCTAACCGATACTGACAATCTGCCCCTCTCCTTCTGCAGCTACCGTGGCGTGCGCACCTACTGCGGTCCACGCGGCCTGCCCGGCGAGAGCGATCATCTCTTCCACAATAACGGCGACGGCACCTTTTCCGACGTCAGCGAGAAGGCCGGCGTAGCCGACAAGCCCGGCTACTACGGCCTCTCCTCCGTCTTCATCGATGTCAATAACGACGGCAAGGTTGACCTGCTCGTCGCCAACGATTCCACCCCCAACTACCTGTACATCAACAACGGGGATGGCACCTTTTCCGATCAGAGCTACCCCTCCGGTTACGCGCTGAATGCGCAGGGCCGCGAGACGGCCTCCATGGGAATCGCCGTCGGAGACTACCGCAACAACGGCCAGGTCGACATCTTCAACACCAACTTCTCCGACGATTACAAGGTTCTCTACCGCAACGACGGTGACGCCAACTTCACCGACGTCAGCGACGACATGCACATCGCAGACATGACTATCCCCTTCCTTGGCTGGGGCACCGCGTTCCTCGACTACGACAATGACGGATGGAAAGACTTGCTCGAAGTCAACGGTCACGTCTACCGCAACGCCGACACCAACAACTGGGGAACCAGCTGGGCCGAACGCCCGATCCTCTTCCACAACGATGAAGGCAAGCACCTCGAACCCGTACCCGCAGTTGAAGGCACCGGGCTCGCCGAAGTCATGCCCTCCCGCGGCCTCGCCGTCGGTGATCTCTTCAACGATGGCCGAATGGATGCCGTCATCAATAACATGGATTCTGTACCCGCGCTGTTCAAGAATGTGGATCCAAACACCAACCACTGGGTCGCATTCAAACTCGTCGGAGGACCAAAGAGCCCCAGGGACGCCATCGGCGCCACGCTCTATCTCAATGCCAACGGCATGCGTCAGCGCGCCGACATCTTCTCCGGCGGCAGCTTCGCCTCGAACTCCGACATGCGCCCCCACTTCGGCCTCGGCACAGCAGCCAAAGTCGATTCGCTCGAGGTCCATTGGCCAAGCGGTAATGTCGAGCAATTCGCAGTCCCCAACATCGATCGCATCGTCACGCTCAAAGAGGGCAACGGCAAACCCATGCCGGCCACCAAACCCTAGCCAACGTCGCCGCGCCTCCACCTTTCGACGGAGGCGCGCCTCTACCAATCGACCAGCAGACAACGCTTAACTCGCTGTTATAGCCTCGATCAGACTTTCACACTACCGACCACCAGTTCCTGAGGATTCGAAATGTTGCTTCGCCTGACCTCCCATCAGCAATCTGCACGCATCCTTGCTGCTGCGGCCATGACCTCGTTCCTGCTGGCAACTCCCCTCCGGGCGCAGGCACCCAGCGACTCCAGCGATGCAGCATCCTCTCGAAGCGCCTACAGCCAGAAGATAGCCGCCGGCTATAAAGACCACTTCGTCGCCGGGCATCCCTTCCTCCCCTCCAACATGACCACCGACACCGGTCAGTTCATCAACCCAAAGAGCTTCCTCAGCGCGGAGTACTGCGCCCACTGCCACCAGGAAGCCCATGCCGAGTGGCGCCAGTCGGCTCATGCCAACTCCTTCCGCGCCCCTTGGTATGTCTTCAACGTCAACACCCTCAACGACGAAAAGGGTCTCAGCTATTCGCGTCACTGCGAGGGTTGCCACAATCCCACAGCTCTCGCTGCCGGAGCGCTCGTCGATGGCGGCCCGCGCTCGCGCTCCTACGACAAGGACGGCATCACCTGCATGGTGTGCCATTCCATCCAGTCCGTGAACAAGTACGGAACCGGAAGCTACGTGCTCGCGGAGCCTTCGGTATTGCTTGATGAGAACGGCAAGCCTATCCACGGACCTGTCCCCGACGCCGAAATCCTCGCCCACCTCGATCGCCACTCTGCCGCCGTGATGAAGCCCTTCTACTCCTCACCTGAGTTTTGCGCCGCCTGCCACAAGGCTGCGTTGCCGAAGATGCTCAACGACTACAAGTGGCAGCGCGCGTTTGCCGTGTACGACGAGTGGCAGAATTCCTCGTTCTCACAACAGTCTCCGCTTCCCTTCTACAAGAAGCCTGTCGTCTCGACCTGCCAGACCTGCCACATGCAGAAGGAGCAGCTAACCACGCTCCAGGACTCCGGCGCCAAAGACGGAAAGCTCGCGTCGCACCGCTGGGCATCTGCAAATTCCCTTATCCCGCAGTACTACCATTTTGATGAGCAGCTCAAGCGCGTAACCCAATTCCTTCAGAACAACGTGCTCAACATCGACATCTTCTCGATCGAACCCACCGCGCCATCCGCAGACCAGGCTCAGCTCATCGCCCCGCTCGGCACCGAGCCGTTCACCTTGAACCCCGGCCAGCGCATTACCGTCGGCGTCGTCATCCAGAACAAGGGTGCAGGCCATTCCTATGTTCCCGAGCAGCGCGATTTCTACGAATCGTGGGTCGCCTTCACCGTCAAGGATGCGAAAGGTAAGGTGCTCGCGAAGAGCGGCTACGTCCAATCCGATGATGCCCTCGACCCCGCCGCTCACAGCTTCACCAATCGCCTCATCAACAAGCAAGGTCACATCAACGATCTCCACCAGGTGTGGGACAACCGCGTAGTGGCTTTCAACAACACCATCCAGTCCGGCCGCTCACAACTGGTTCGCTACGCCTTCACCGTGCCGCACACGGGCGAGCCGGTCACCGTCACGGCAGAAGTTCTCTACCGCCGCTTCGATCAGCACTTCCTCGATGCCGCGACGAAGATGCCAAAGGGCAAGCACTACATCGAGCCCGTCCTCCAGGTAGCCAGCACAACGCGCACCCTTAACATTGGCGCGAACCCGACAACCGCTCCTCTGCCCGGTGAAAACCCCGTGTGGATGCGCTGGAACAACTACGGTATCGGGCTTCTCGACGCCCAGCAGTTCGCGGCCAGCATCAGCGCCTTCGAACACGTCGCTCAGTTGCGTCCGGACTACGCCGATGCTCCCACCAACATCGGGCTCACCTACATCCAATGGGAGAAGTACAACGACGCCGTCCCGTATCTCGAAAAATCTCTGTCTCTAGCCAAAGACAATGCCCGCGCCCTCTATTACCTCGCACTCGTGCAACGTAATCAGGGCAAGGTCGACGAGGCCATCGCAGATCTCAAGAAAGTCGCCGCTCAGTTCCCTGAGTCCCGCGACGCTCATCGCGAGCTCGGATTCTCCTACTACCAGCAACACAAGTACGAACTCGCCCGTGCCGAATACGAATACGTTCAATCCATCGACCCCGACGACCTCGCCGCCCACTACAACCTCGCGATCCTCTACCGCCGCCTCGGCATGAAGGATAAAGCCGCCATCGAAGCAGCAGCCTTCGCCGATCAGAAGGACGACCCCACCGCCAGCACCTTCGCGTTGGAATACCTTCGCAAGCATCGCGAGGTAGCGCAGGAAAGCGTGCCATGGCATGTCCATGATCTGGATCAGCGGGGCGCCGACGAAACGCAGCCAGCCATTCCTCTTACCGCAGCGGCACCCTCCTCTGGACAAAGCTCGCTCAACTCTCCTACCCTGAAGTAGGTTTTTCATGCGAGCGTTTCTACAATCAGCAGTAATTTGCACAGCGGTGGGCTGCGTGTTCACAGCCTTGTCCCTCCTTCAGCCTTTACCCCCTGTTTCGGCAGACTCAAGCGCAAAGCAACGCGGCGCGGAGCTCTTTGCCACCCACGGCTGCGCGCATTGCCATGGACCCGCTGGCGTCGGTGGCAGAAAAGGTCCAGATCTCCAACTCGTCCGCAAGCGCATGAACAAAGAGCAAATCACGCATCAAATTCACGACGGCGGCATGTCGATGCCTTCTTTCGCGAGCTCTCTCACCGACCCCGAGATCAAGGACCTCGTCGCCTACCTACGCGCCAAGCGTAAGGTGATCGTTGTCCCCGCGATTCCCCCAGCCACCCCCCCAACGCCCGCGGCGACTGAATCCGATCTTAACTAAATCGCTCTGCTTCAACTTCGCAATCGCGAGAGGGTAAACTCAACCCTGCGGCGGATTCCGATCGTCTCGCCGGTCTTGTTGGAGGCATTTCGATGAACCCGTTGTCCGCATCCGCATCGCGCGCCTGGCGCCTGCCTTCTCGCTTCGCCGCCATTGCGACTGTAACGCTCACACTGCTTTGCAGCGCACTTCCCTCCTCACTGCAGCACGCATCGGCACAAACAGCATCCGCTGCCGATCCATGGTGGAAGCACGCGGTCGTCTACGAGATCTACCCGCGCTCCTATCAGGACACTACGGGAGACGGCATCGGAGATCTCAACGGCATCACCTCGCGCCTCGGTTACTTGCAGAAGCTCGGCGTTGACGCCATCTGGATCGCTCCCATGTATCCCTCGCCGCAAGTCGACTTCGGCTACGACATCTCCAACTACGAATCCGTCGATCCTCAATACGGCACCCTCGCTGACATGGATCGCCTCATCGCCGAAGGCCGCACGCATCACGTCCGCGTGATCCTCGACATGGTCCTCAACCACACGTCCGACAAGCACCAGTGGTTCATCGAAGCATCCAGCTCCCGCACCAACCCTAAGCACGACTGGTACGTCTGGAACGATGGCATTCCCGCCAACTCACCCGGCGTCACAGCCTATCAGATACGCTTCGAGCATGAGGGTCGCGTACCACCCAACAATTGGATCTCCGGCTTTGGCGGCTCTGCATGGGAATGGGTCCCGGCGGTCCACCAGTTCTACTACCACGAGTTCTACAAGCAGCAGCCCGACCTCAACTGGCGCAATCCAGAAGTCGAGAAAGCCATGTTCAGCGCTATGCAGTTTTGGCTTGACCGCGGCGTTGCCGGCTTCCGTCTCGATGCCATTCCAAGCCTCTTCGAAGACCCCCAGCTGCACAACAATCCCGAGCTCGGCGGGATCAACGCGCAGGGCGATCCCAACGTCGGCAGCACGTACACGGACAACCTGCCTGAGGTCCACGACGTGATTCGTCGGATGCGCGCAATGGTTGCGAAGTATCCCGGTGACCGCGTCCTCATTGGCGAAACCTACCTGCCCAACACCGCCGAGCTCGACAAGTGGTACGGCGGCACAGCCCACAATGAGCTGCAGCTCCCCATGGACATGCTCATCGGATTCCACGGCAATCACTCAAAGTTGAGCGCCGCCGACTTCCGCCAGCACATCGAAGAGGTTGAGACACAGATCCATGGCTCCCAACCCCTCATCGTCTTTGACAACCACGACAACATCCGCGCAATCGATCGCTACGGCGATGGCGTTCACGATAACCAGATCAACAAGCTTCTCGCCACCATGCTCTTTACGACCCGGGCTACCTCGCTGATGTACTACGGCCAGGAGATCGGCATGCGCACCACCACACCCACACGGCGCGAGGACGTACGCGATCCCATCGGCATCACGGGCTGGCCGAAGGAAAAAGGCCGCGACGGCGAGCGCACCCCCATGCAATGGACGCCCGGCCCGCAAGCTGGCTTCAGCACCAACCCCCACACCTGGCTTCCAATCCCGCCCAACTACAAAACCATCAATGTCGCCGTCGAGTCGAAGGATCCCAACTCTCAACTGACCTGGTTCAAACAACTCATCGGCCTGCGCCGCAACGTCGCCGCTCTTCACAGCGGTACGATGACGATGCTCGACACCAGCAACCCGGACGTTCTCTCCTACGTGCGCTCCACCGGTTCAGGCGCTGCCGTCGTTGTCGCCATGAACTTCACCGCCCAGCCGAAGACCATCACGCTCAACCTCGCCGGCTCAGGAGTTACGGGCACATCGGTCAAGACCCTCGCAGCTGACGACCCTTCCCTGCAATCCACCTCTACCCTTAACAGCGTCACCCTGCCTCCGTATGCAAGCTGGGTAGCAAGCGTACAGTAGCTTTTGTTCGCTGCTCGGTACTCGCAACTATGAACCGAAAGCACGCACTCCTCGCGATCCTGCTACTGGCCTCGCTGCCTGCCTGCGCACAGTCGCCCTCGGCAGCCGACCAAACCCATATCCGCGACTACATTCACAACGCATGGGACACGCTCTCGCGCTCCATGTCAGACTGCAAATCCGTCGTCGATCCCAAGGTCAACCAGATCCCCGTCCTCTATCTCCCGGCAGATCTTCCCACACCGCCCGCGGTCGAAGTTATGCGCAAGTCCTGCAATGTCGACGTCCGCCATCTACCGCGCGTCATCCACCACATCGACGAGGTGCCACCCTCCGAGCTGCCCACCGAAGGCCTCCTCTATCTCCCCAATCGCTACGTCGTTCCCGGAGGGCGATTCAACGAGATGTATGGATGGGATAGTTACTTCATCCTCCTTGGTCTCGAACACGATGGCCGCCGCGATCTAGCCAAGGATATGGTCGAAAATTTCTTCTTCGAGATCGCTAATTATGGCGCTATCCTCAACGCCAATCGAACCTACTACTTCACGCGATCGCAGCCGCCGTTTCTTTCCTCCATGATCCGCCAAGTATACGAGCATCCCGCTCCCGGCACGCAGCCCGACAAGCAATGGCTTGCCCGCGCCTACCACTACGCGCAGCGCGATTACGCTCTCTGGATCTCACCCGAGCACCGTGCCGGCGCCACCGGCCTGGCCCGATATTACGATCTCGGCGAGGGTCCGGTACCCGAGCAAGCGGACGACTCCAGCTACTACCCCGACGTGATCCGCTGGCTGCTCGCGCATCCCAACGACCACCCCGAGTACCTAGTGCCCGGCCCCGCGAATCCAACTCCCGCCGAGGCCAAACAGCTTGCCCGCACCAGCTGTGATGTCACTACCTCGCACGTCTGCGAGCTCGCAGTGGTTGACGGTCATCGCCTCTCCGCCGCGTTTTACCGCAGCGATCGAGCCATGCGCGAATCCGGCTTCGATCCCAGCTTCCGCTTCGGCCCCTTCTCCGGCTCAACCGTCGAATTCGCTCCCATCGGCCTCAACAGCCTGCTCTACAAGTACGAATTTGACATGGCAGACTTCGCCACCATCCTCGGACGAAACGATGAAGCCACAGCATGGACCAGCCGTGCCGCCGATCGTCGCGCCGCCATCAACAAATATCTGTGGAACCAAAGCACTGGTCTCTACACCGACTACAACTTCGTCACCAAGAAGCAATCTAACTACCACTTCCTGACGACCTTCTATCCACTCTGGGCAGGAGCAGCGAGCCCCGAGCAGGCGGCAGCCGTTCGCAGTCATCTCAACCTCTTCGAACAAGGAGGCGGTCTTCAAACCAGCGACATCGTCTCCGGTGTTCAGTGGGATGCACCCTACGGCTGGGCGCCCATCACGTGGCTCGCGGTCGCAGGCCTCGATCGCAACGGCTTCCACGCCGATGCCACGCGCATCGCCCGCAAGTTCACCGCAACCATCCTCGACAACTTCCTTCGCGACGGCACCATTCGCGAGAAGTACAACGTGGCCAGCGGTTCGGCAAACGTCAAAGTTGCCACCGGCTACAAGAGCAACGTCGTAGGCTTTGGCTGGACTAACGCTGCCTACCTCAAGCTCGAAGACATCCTCGCCGAGCCACCCACCCCTCAGTCCGGACCTCGATGATCGTCCAACCTGCCTTGCAAGGCCACCAAATCAATCCGTATGATGAGGTCGCCATGACAATCAAAACCAAGTCGCTCAGCCGCCTTCTCGTCCTTTCGACTCTTTGCGCCGCCGGGGTCGGTTTCCTCCCTGCCGCCTCAGCCCAGAGCGCATCCTCCTCCATCCCTAAGACAGAAACCACTCCCGGAGTGCTTGACCGTACGCAAGCCGCCGCGCTCCTTCCCAAGACCGTCTTCTACAAGGGGCTGACCGCTACCGTACAGGGACGCAACTCTGCCGGCATTCGATTCGGCAACGGCGACCTCGTCCTTCTTGCGCTTGTTGATACCTCGGGCTATTCCTCCGCGGTCGCTCAGACCTACCAGGCCTATCTTCTGAACGAAGTCCGCCTTAAAATCGGCGACAAGGTCCTGCCCCCAGGGGCCTACGGCTTTGGCTTCGTCGGTGGCGATCGCATGGTCGTCATGGATATCGCAGGAAATGAAGTCCTCCAAGCCACCACCATGCGCGACCCGCAGATGGCTCGCCCCGACCCCCTGCACATCGTTGCCGAAGAAAGCGCGCCGGGTCGCTACCGCCTCTATCTCGGCCGCAACTACATTACCCTCTCCGCAGAAAAATAATCTGCCACCACGGCGATTCAGACGTCTCAACTCCGATCCGTCAGGCTGCCTTCCCCAGGGAGCCTATGACGTTGATCCGTTGCGCCCTTCCCCACACCGCACAAGCCGTCCCAAGTCGGTTCTCGCCGTCAAGGCGTGAGCTGCGCAATCGTCTCCACTCCTACAGTGCTTTTCCTTCTCTTGCAGGCACGCCCCTTGATGCGTGCCTGCAAGAGAAATCGCTTGCCAAATTCTTACTCCAGGGTTACATTTCAAGGATTACCCTTTTTACAATTTTTACCGTACGTGAGTCCTACCCGCTGACCCGTTTCAGATGATCCGACTCTCAGGACCTCGCACACCTGCAGGCGTGTGAAGTTCTCTCTACCCATCGTTCTCTCAAGAACGATGCAGGATTCGTGTACTCAGGAGGCGCCTTTGATGCAGCACTTTCGTTTGAACAACTTGAAGCCCCACGCTCTGATTTTGTTGTTGATTCTCGTCGCAGGGAGTCTCGCCGCTTCTGCGCAAAACTTCCGCGGGAGCCTCAATGGAACCGTTACCGATAAAACCGGCGCTACCCTCGCGCACGCCTCTGTCACGATCCTCGACGTCGACACCGGCGTCACCCATACCACCGTCAGTTCCTCCGCCGGTGAATTCGTCTTCCAGGATCTACCCGTCGGCACCTACACGGTCACTGTCGCCATCTCCGGCTTTACCACCAGCAAATACGACAAGATCCCCGTCTCCGCCGGCACGCCCTACACTCTTCCCGTCAGCCTCGCTGTCTCAAGCTCCGCGCAGACCGTAGAAGTCGTTGCTTCGAGCGTTACGCTCGACACCACCTCTTCCTCTCTAATCACCGACATCCCCAGCCAGGTCATCAGCGACGCGCCCAGCAATGGCCGCGACTTCACCCAGTTCATCCAGTACACCCCGGGATTCGCCGGCTACTCCGTCGGCGGGGGCGCAGGCGCTGCGCAAGTCAATGGCGTCCGAACCAATCAGGTCAATTGGCAGATCGACGGTACTGATAACAACGATCTCTGGTGGAACATCCCCGCGATCAATCAGGGCGGCGTCTCCGGCATCGCCGGCATCGTTGTTCCGCTCGACTCCATCGAGCAGTTTTCCTTCATCACCAGCGGCATGCCCGAAACCGGCCGTAACGCCGGCGGCACCGTCAACCTTTCCATCAAGTCCGGCACCAACGTCTTCCACGGCGACGGCTACTACTACAACCGCAACGAGTTCTTCGCCTCCAACACTCCCTTCGCGCCCACTTCCAAGAAGACCGAGACTCGCGACATCGACTACGGCGGCAGCGTCGGCGGTCCCATCGTCAAGGAGAAACTCTTCTTCTTCCTCAGCTACGAGCACCAGGGATTCGTCATCGGCGCCGCACAATCCAAGACCGAACCCTCCACCGCGTACCAGGCTGAAGCCACCGCCCTCATTAATTCCTACGGCATCCCCGTAAACCCCGTCTCAACCGCACTGCTGGCAACCTTGTGGCCCGCATCTGCGCTGACCGGTCCCGCGTCATCCCTCAACTACTTCAACCCCGGCACCGAAAATGGGCACAGCTTCAACCCCATCGTGCACCTGGACTACAACATCAACCAGAGCAACCAGCTCAGCGTGCGCGGCTATTTCGGCGATGGCAATCAAACCGCCCCCACCAGCAGCGCGCTTAGCCCCTACTTCGAGGTTGCACCCATCCACGTAGAAAACTACGCGGTCATTTACAACCACATCTTCTCGCCCAAACTCGCCAACCAGGCCTTCTTCGGTGTCAGCTATTTCGACCAGGTCTTCTCCGATGCCGTACATGATTACGATCCTGTCGCCCTCGGCCTCGACACCGGCGTCACCGATCCCAGCCTCTCTGGCGCACCCAAGATCACCATCGGCGGTGCAGCCGCCGGCAGCGGTCTCACCGGCAACGCCAGCGGCTTCGATCCCATCGGCGTAACGCCTCCCGAGGGTCGGCAGGACATCACCGGCCACTTCAACGATGCCGTCGCCTACACCGTAGGCAAGCATGAGTTCCGCTTCGGGGGGGAGTTCCGCAAATCCCAGGTCTTCGACTTCTATCAGACCGGCTCCCGCGGTGTGTTCACCTTCGACGGCTCCCAGGGTCCGTGGAACATAAACCCGGTCACAGGCGTATCCCAGGGCTCGGCCGCCTGCGAAGCCCTCGCCACAACACCACCGCCGGTGGAAACGGTTCGCCATACTCCCATTACACCGACTGACGGCAACGTCCTTCTCCTGGCCGACTTCATGGCCGGCTGCGTCTCCACCAACAACGCCTACATCGCTGAAGGCAACCAGAAGCGTACCGTCTACGAGAACACCTGGAACATCTTCGCGCAGGACGCATGGCAGATCACTCCAAAGTTGAACATCAACTACGGCATCCGCTACGACTATGCGCAGAGTGTCCACGACTCTGGCAAGGACCTCACCAGTTTTGATCCAAGCCTTTCCGGAGGCTTTGCCATCCAGGGCAGCAACGTCAGCGACCTCTACCATCCCTTCAAGGGATCTGTCAGCCCGCGCATCGGCGCTTCCTACGCTGTTGCTCCGAAAACGGTACTCCGTGCAGGCGCTGGCATTTACTATGACGCCGTCTACATGCTCTCCATCCTCAACCTCCGCGGCACTACCGACGGCGGCGCACTCGGTATCGGCAACAACCTCGCCGGAGCTCTGCCAGTCGTCACTGCCCAGGCAATCCCAACCAACCCTGGTGGCGGCGCGGTGATATCCGCCGGCGTTCCGATCTTCCCCACCCTCGCACAAGCCGAAGCCGGCGCTGGCGTCACCAACGCCTTCTCTGTCAACCCCAACTACCGCCCCTCCTACACCTACAGCTACAACGTCAACGTTCAGCAGGAAATCGGACCCAGGGTCATCGTGCAACTCGGCTACCTCGGAACCCTGTCCCGTAAACTCACCAGCGTTCTCGACATCAACCCCTACGCCATCGGCAGCCAGCTGCTTACCGCTGACAACCTTCCGGCTAACTTCCCCGCTGCCTGCCTTCCACCGAATCCCAACAACTACTCCTATCAGCAGTGCACACGCCCCTACTTCTCGCAATTCCCCAACATCGGCAACGTCAACCAACTCAACAGCAACCTGAATGCCAACTACAACAGCCTTCAAGCAACCATGCGCAGCACCAATTACCACGGCCTCACGTCGGAGATCGTCTATACGTGGAGCCACGCACTCGACTACGAGACTGGCCTCATCCCCTATCTCCCCCAGGACAGCTACCGCCAGAAGCTGGAGTACGGCAACAGCGATTACGACACCCGCAATACGTTCGCCGCTTTGCTGAACTATAAAATTCCTGGAGGAACCGCCTATCCCCGCCTCACCACCGGATGGGAACTCAACGGTGCGATCAGCGTACACGGGGGCCAGCCGTTCAGCGTCGTAGCCAACTCCGACGAACTCGGCAATGGCGACAACGCAGATCGCGCCAATGTCACCGGCATCTCGGCCTTCAAGGGCGTCTCTCATCAGGTTGTCGACGGCTCAGCCCAGTGGTTCAATTCGGCCGCCTTCTCTGAACCCGCCCCCGGCCAGATCAGCAACCAGCGCCGCAACCAGTACTACAACCCCGGCTTCTCTGACGTTGATTTCTCCATCGTCAAGAACACGAAGCTCGCCGGCCCCTTCACCCTCCAGCTTCGCGCCGAGATGTTCAACCTCTTCAATTACACCAACCTCGCTCCCGTAGGCGCACCGCAGACCAGCGCTGGTGGCAACTCTATCGGCTCAACCATCGGCGCGTTCTTCGGTGCCCCGGGCATCGGACCCGGCGAACCCTTCAACGTTCAATTCGCCGGCAAGATTATCTTCTAACCCAACCCCACCTCAACCGGAAACGCCCCAGTCCTTCTCAGGACTGGGGCGTTTCTCTTTGCTTCCCTCGGACCCGTTAAAACTCCAACGCCACCTGCGAATACACCGGATCGCGAAACGTCGAATAAAACGCTTCCTTCAACGGCGTCGAACGCACCTGAAAAATTCCCGGCCAGTCGATCACTTCAAACACATCCGGAGTCACCAGCGCCTCCAGTTGTTTGGTTGTAAACGGAGGATTCTTGTCCCACAGAGCATTGGCCTTCAGGAGCGCCCAGAACACTCGATACGGCAGCTTCACGATTCGCGCCTTCGCTCCCGTCGCCTGCTTCAATAACCGGATCAGATCGATGTAGTCAATGCGTTCCATGCCCGTAATGTTGTACGCGCCCGTAATCTCCGTCTCAATCGACGATGCAATGATGTCCGCGAAATCTCCCGCATAAAGCGGCTGCCGCAGAAACCTTCCATCGCCCGGCACCGGAAACACTGGCACCCGCTGCATGAACCGCCCCAGCCAACCCACATGCTTGCGATCGAACCACCCGAACATCAGCGTAGGCCGCAAGACCACCTGCTTAATCCCCGACGCGGCACCCAATGCCTCCTGCGCCTTCTTCGTCTCTGTGTAATCGTCCACCGCCAGCGAGTTAACCACCGACGACGAGATATTCACCGCATACGGAACCCTGTACCGCAGCGCCGCCTCCAGCAGCCGCTCCGTCGCCGTAACGTTGTTGCGCACATACTCCTCAGGAAACAGGCCACCAATCTGAGCATGCCCGATCATCAGGTGCGTGCAGCCCTCCAACTCCTGCTGCCATGATCCAGCCTCCGCAAGGTCTGCCTCAATCACCCGCAGCTTAGGGTGCAATTGCCTCAGGATGGCTGTGTTCTTCGGATGTTTATCAATGGCGACCAGCTCGCCCAGATTCTTACTCTTCAATCGCGGCAGCAGATTCTGCCCAACCAGGCCGGCCGCTCCGGTGATCACAATTTTTCTAGTCGCCATACTCTCCAGCGTGGATGCATATTATGCGTGATGGCTCACGCGCTCCAATATAGGTTTCTCTTCCACTATAGCCTGCGCTCCTACCGCTCGAGCCATCGCCGATCCCAGCCGCACGCTCTCCGCAATCCCGCGATCCTCAGGATAGTAGTAGCAGGTATCGGCAATCTGCAGCCCCTCAATGGGCGTCTGCACTGGCGGAATCTTCGCTGCAAATCCCGGCTCGCAGATTGGCTGCCCGTAGCGCAACCGCGCCACCTTCGTGTCCTTCACATCAACATCGCCAACCATCGGATTGATCTGCTGCAGACATGCAAATGCCTCCGCCAACAGCCGATCATCCGGCCACGAGAACTTCTCGTGCGTCACCGGCATGTAATACGGCACATACACAATCGCATCCCCGCCCATACCGCGCAGATTCGAGAACTCAATCACGCCCGGAATCTCAATTCCCGGCGCCGAAATATTCACCCAGAAGTGCGGCGTCACACTGCGCTTGAGCTTGAAGATCACGCAGATCACGCCAATGTTGTGGATCGCGTCGTAACGCTGCTTCCACTCCTCCGGCAGGTCTGGGACCATCGCATTCACCAGCGGCGTCGGCGTCGTGCTGATCACCGCGTCCGCAGCAAACGTCTGCTGCGGAGTCTGAACGCCCGTCACCCGCCCGTGCTCGGTCAGCACACGCTGAGCCGGCGTTCCCAAATGCACCCGCCCATCATGCGCCTTGATTCCATCAATCAGCGCATTCACAAGCGTCAACGTGCCGCCGTCGATATATCCCAGCCGCTCCTCCAGCATGCTCTTGCGCGACCGCCCTATCCGCCGGATCCTCGTCCATATCCACGAAGCCGAAATGTTATCGGCATACTCATAAAACTTGTAGTCAAACAGCGGCTTCCAGAACCGGTCGTAGATCGACTGCCCACACCACCGCAAAATCCAATCCTTCGCCGAATCCTTCTCCAACACCGGCCAGCTGTTCCGTCGCACGCACACAAACGCGAACAAACCATACCGAATCTTTTCAAAGATGTTCAACCCGGGATACTTGAACAGCGATACAGGGTCGCCCCAAGGATGCAGCTTCCCGTCGAAGTATCCCATCGTCGTCTTTCGCCAGATCATCTTGTCGCCAATACCCAGCTCATTCATCAGCTCAAACGTCGGCAGATCGGACAGGCAGACGAAATGATAAAACCGCTCCAGCGACAACCCCCCGAAATCGAAGTGACCGGCCATCCCGCCCGGCTCGGGCGCCGCCTCAATCACATCGACAGAATGCCCGTCTTTGGCAGCCCTGTACGCCGCCGCCAGGCCCATTGCCCCTGCACCAATCACTACTACGCGAGCCATTCATTCCCCTCTTGCTTCACGTCAAATACACCGGAGCCAGTCATCGGACTCCAAACTCTAATGTGCATAGTCATTTGGATTTGAGTGTACATTGCTGGCCTGAGTTGCACCCACTTCGACCGCAGTCAGCTTGTGGTTCAGCGGACGCATCAGTGCTTTGCGTAATACACAACATAGAGCGTCCCCGGCCCAGCGCCCAGCCATCGCGAATAGTGCACCGGTGCAAACGGCGCCAGCCCGTAGCACGCATTCGGATCAAACGAAATCCCATACCGCGGCACAATGTGCGGTGTCAGATCATGCCCGTTCACCTCGCACGTACCTTCGGGCAACGGCGCTGCTTCCTTATACATGCCCTTTGGATTGATCATCCGGTAATCATTGATGAACCCTGCATGCTCCAGCTCAACCCCCTGGTTATATTCCCAGCCATTATCGACCGCAGTATCCGGAACGCCGGCCGCCAGCAGCTCATTCGCTAACACCACGCGTCCGCGATCGACCGCGAAAGTATTATGTGTATTCACCACGCCATAGATCGCCATCATCCCAACCAGCGCAGCGCAAACCCAGGGGAGCTCGGGCCGGATCGCATCCTGGTAATACCGCACCATGCAAATCAGCGCGACCACAAGCAACGCCAACAGGTATCGCTCGGTCAAGTGAAAGTCCCCCGCCCGCGGAATCAGCAGCAACGCATACACCACAACGAACGGCCCCACAAGCACGCCCAACTGCCTCCACGAAATCCCCGCAGCGTTCGCCGTTTGCCGCGCAGTACGCCCATCACTGAGCAACGAAATCAACCCCAGCACCCCGCCAACCGACACCACCGTCAAGACCGCTTGCATCCCTCGATTAAGAAAAATCGGCGGGTTCCCCTTCAGGATCATGAACTCGTACACGCCATGAATTCCCACCCAGTCGCCACCCGTCGGATCGAGCGGAAAGTTGCCACGCAAATGACTTGGATACGTTGCCAGGAAAAGATACCCCGCAGCCAGCACGGCGCCAACCGCCAGCACCCATCGCCGATTCTTGCGTAGCCCCGGGAGAAACAGCGCCACAATCGGCAGCAACAGGAACGGCGCGTCCAGAGAAATATGCCCCAACTGCCCCGCCGCATGACTCACCGAAAAGCTATCCGAAAATACATGCTCCGGCACGTCATACGGCTGGTGCTTAAACCATTGCAGACACCCATACACAAACAGTGCGCCCGCCGCATTCACCGCCGCCGCCGCCGCAAACACCGTTCTCCGCGACCGCAGCAGCCACACAGTCGACGGCACCATCACCAGAATCCCAAGCCACGCAATCTGTCGAGACGTTCCGCAGATTCCATCCGCCGCCACCGCAAGGCAGATCCACGCAATCGCCCCACGCGCTGTCGCAGCCTGCAGTGCGCGCAAACACCCGTACAAGCACAGCACGATCGCAAACAGTCCCTGGATGTCCGACATGAACGTAACCGACAGCACCAGGTATAGCGGTGATAGCACCAGTGCGAGCGTCCCCAGCGTCGCGTTTCTCTCACTGATATTTGCCCTCACCAGCACCCGTTGCAGCACATACGCCAGCACCATCGACACCAGCAGCGTGCTCATCCGCACCGTGGTCAGCGAAAACCCAAACAGCTTGATAAACAACGCACCCAGGTAAAGCTGCCAACCCAGCATCGGGGTCGTCGGCCCGTTATAAAAAATGTGTCCGGTCTCCGCAACCTTGCGCGCAATCAAGATGTACGACATGTCGTCGCACACTCCCATCGTCGTGTACGGACGACTTACCAGCTCGCACATCAGCACCGCTAACGCGCACGTAACTGCAGGAATTCGGAATCTACGCACAAGCTCCCATCGCTCGCTCATTGCTTCGGCACCGCTGCAGGGTCTTCAGGAAGCTGGTTGAACTGCACGTCGTACACATCCGGTTCCTCGAACCGCGGCCCCAGCAGCCGCAGCGACGCGTGCCCCAACTCCGCCTGGTGCATCACGTATGGCGGCAGCCACAGCGTCCCAGTCATCGCTCCCACCGCCATCAGCGCGTGAGAATGCGCCGGCACAAAACTCCCCACATCCATCGTCCGATAGCCCAACCGATCTCCGAACAACAAAAAATTTCTCTGCGAAGTTTCCGACAGCGGATACTGCGACACCTCGCCGAAGTCCGTCAGGAAATACAGCCGCCGCCGCAACGCATCCGGAGCGTAACAGTCCAGCCGCGTGTACAGCAGATGATCGCCCACCAGTACCGGCAGATTGCTTCCCTCTAACAACTTCACCCACTCCTCGCCGTCATATCTCGCCGCCAGCGCAGCATGCACCCTCTTTGGATGCAGCAGCGCCCGCAGCCCGCCGGGGATTGTCTTCAAATCCACCTTCAGCGTTACCGCCGCAAACAAAATCAGCAGCACCAGTCCCGCAGCTCCACTCCGCTTCGACTGCTCCGCGAACAATGCCACCAGCAAAACTCCCAGCCCGATCGCATACCCCAACACATAATCTGCTCGGTACGCATGCAGCAGGTACGACACCGGCAACACGAACGCCGGCAGCGCCGTCAGCAACCCGACCAAAACCCACTCCGGCCCCGAAAATCCCTTCTTCGGCTCCGGCGATTCCCCGCCGCTCTTGACCTCCACGAGCAGCAGCGACACAATCAATCCCGCGATCAGCAGAATCACCAGAAACCGCCAGTTCGTCATGAAGTAATCGATATACGTCTGCTTCATCAACGCCGCACTCGGCTTCGACCAGAAGTTCGAACCATAGAGTTTCGCGGCCCTCAGATCACCGGGCAATACCGGCAGCAGCACCGCCGGAAACAGCACCAGCGCCGCCCACATCGCCCAGCTCACACGCCCTCGCCGAGCATCCGCCCACCATTGTGCGGCCGCAAACGGCACCACCAGAAAAATCCCAAACGTGTGCGACGAAATCGCCAACGCCAGCCCACACCACACGCCGACCGCGCTGCCAAAACCGCGTCTCTCCAACCCCGACTGCCAGCAGACCATCGCCAGCCCCAGCCCCGCCAGCTCCACCGCGTAGCTCTTCGCAAACACTGCAAACGCCAGTAGCGGAAATGTCGTCAGCAACAGCACCACTGCGAACGCATATACCGCCGCATACCGTCGCCGCACAAACACAAACATGAACCAAAGCATCGCCAGGAAGCTCACAATCGCCGGCAGCCGCGACCTGATCTCATCATCCGCCGGCAGCCCCCTCAGCGCATGCAGAACCAGCGCATACAGCAGCCCAATCGTATCCAGCCCACTCGCATAAAAATTCCAGATATCGTGCCACCGCGGCAGTGCCGCCACCCGAACAATAATCAGCTCGTCATACCAGAGGTAGTCGCTCGCAGCCAGACCCACCAGCGCAACAAACAGCAGGCAAAGCAGCACAGCCATCCCCGCCCCGGCATGCTGTTCCACCTTCTCTTCAATTCGTTCGAGTGCAGAGCTTGCCCTATGCTTCGCCGCGGATCCTAAAATCATCTATCTCTCGACCCTGATCGTTGTCAGTAACTTATAATCTAATCTTGCGCGAAACCGCGCAGCAAGCATCTGTCGTTCGGCACCGTGTCGCCGCAACCTGCACATAGCTTCTAACGCTGTCCGTTCATTCGCCAGAGGATCTCAATGCCGTCTTATGATCTTTGCATCGTGATTCCCACGCTGAACGAGCGCGAGAACATTGGCCTGCTACTCGAGAAGCTCCGCAATACCCTCCATGATATCCGCTACGAGGCCATTGTCGTCGACGATGACTCACCCGACGGCACCGCCGCTCTCGTCAAGCGTCTCTCTCGCAACCAGCCCAACCTCCACGTCCTCCATCGCATCGGCCGCCGCGGCCTCTCCTCTGCCTGCATCGAAGGCATGCTCGCCACCTCCGCCCCCTACATCGCGGTTATGGATGCTGACCTTCAGCACGACGAAACCGTTCTTCCCGAAATGTACCGTCGCATCTCCACCGAGCACCTCGACCTAATCGTCGGCTCGCGCAACATCGGCGGCGGCAGCATGGGCGAGTTTTCCGATTGGCGCATCAAACTCAGCCGCCTCGGCCGCCGTCTCTCCGGCGTCGAGCGCCACGCCCACCTCACCGATCCCATGAGCGGCTTCTTCATCGTTCGCCGCTCCTTCTTCGAGCGCATCGCCCATCGCCTCACCGCCATCGGCTTCAAAATCCTCCTCGACATCGTCCTCTCCGCCGACGGAGAGGTTCGCGTCGGCGAAGTCCCCTACCACTTTCGCCTTCGCCAGCACGGCCAAAGCAAACTCGATCTCATCGTCGGCCTCGAATACCTGGAGCTCATCCTCGATAAGCTCATCGGCAGCTACGTCTCGGTCCGCTTCGTCCTCTTCTGCCTCGTCGGCACTATTGGCGCAGTCATCCATCTGCTGCTGCTCGGCATTCTTCTCAAGATTGAACACTTCAGCTTCATCGACGCACAGGCCTCGGCCACCGGCATCGTCATGATCCTGAACTACGTCCTCAACAACTCCTTCACCTACCGAGATCGTCGCCGCCGCGGTTCAGCCTTCTGGTTCGGCATGCTCACCTTCTGCATTGCATGTTCGCTGGGCGGCATCGCCAACGTCGGCATCAGCACCGAAGCCTTTCGTCAAGGCATGCCCTGGCCGCTCGCCGGTGTCACCGGCCTGCTCTTCAGCGCCGTATGGAACTACGGTGTCACTGCCATGACCACCTGGCGACAAGCCCGCCGCTCCGCCGCCCTGCGCGCTGAACGCCGCGCCCAGGCCTCTGCCATCCCTGACGACCCCGAAACCCACCCAGCAACCACTACCCGCCTCCACCCCTAGACCCTGGACCCTGGACCCTGTCTCTTTAGACCGGGTCACACTCGTTGGCCGGCACATGCACCCGCACCTCTCCATGCTTGCGGCTGTACCCAGTAAAGTGACGGAGCCCCGCTGCCCCAATCAGCGCCAGCGCCAGCCCGCATACCCCATTCCATCCCCACCGCCACCACGCCCATCCCGCCAGCGCCGACCCCATCGCGCCGCCCGCAAAAAATATCGTCATATAGATCGTGTTCAGCCGGCTCCGCGCACCGGCTCCCAGCCCGAAGATTCGCGTCTGGTTGCCCACCTGCATCATCTGCTGCCCGACATCCAGCGCCACCACGCCCACCACCAGCGCCACCATGTGCCATGCAGTCGACGCCCGCAAGCCCTCCGTCACCAGCAGCCAAACATACGAGCCCGTCATCACCGCGCCCGCTACCGACACCACAAACCGCGTCCCTCGCTTGTCCGCCAGCCATCCCGCGAACGGCGCCACCAGCGCACCCGCCGCGCCCACCATCCCAAACGTCCCCGCCACCCCCGGCCCCAATCCATAGTGCGAGTTCAGCAGATACGCCAGCGTCGTCCAAAAGCAGCTGAACGACGCAAACGTCAGCGCCCCCAGCACCCCCGCCTCGCGCAGCAACGGCTCATCGCGAAACAGCGTCCAAAGCGATCGCATCGCCTGCCCATACGTCAGCGACTCCCGCGGCGCCATCTTCGGCATCACCCGCCACATCACCGGCACGAACATCAGGTTCAGCACCGCCGCCACCACAAACACCGACCGCCATCCCGCCACATTGGCCAGCCATCCAGCGAACGTCCGCGCCAACAGGATGCCCAGCAGTAACCCGGTCATCACCGTGCCAATCGCCTTGCCCCGCCGCTCATGGCTCGTCAGCTCCGGAGCAATCGGCAACACCACGTGCGTCACCGCAGCCATCAACCCCACCAGTGCGCTCGCCCCGATCATCCATGCCAGCCCTGGCGCCAGCGCCGCCAGCAGCAGCGCCACGCTCACGGCCGCGTACATCCGCATCATCAACGACCGCCGCTCCGCCACATCGCCCAGCGGCACAAAGAACAAGATCCCCGCCGCATAACCCAGCTGCGTCGCGACCGCCACCCATTCCATCGACCGCGCGTCGCGCCCGAACGTCTTACCCATCACCAGCAACAGTGGCTGGTTGTAGTAAATCGACGCGACTCCAACCGCGCACGCCACTCCCAGGAACGGCAACGCCCATCGTCCCGCCATCGTGCTCTGCTGCCTATCGTCCAAACAAACCCTCAACTCTCAAGCCGACGATCCGGGCATCCTCGCCCGTTCGTCTCCGTACGGATTTCCTTCATACTTCGCCGCAGACTATCATCTTACCTAGGGCCTATGTCTCAGCACGACACCATCGCCGTAGCCATGTCCGGAGGAGTCGACTCCTCCGCCGTCGCCGCGCTCCTCCACGCCCAGGGATACCCCCTCGTCGGCCTCACTCTCCAGCTCTGGAACCAGCGCCGCCTCGCCGCCAACTACGCCGACCTTGGCCTCCCCGAAACCGTCCCCCAGGGCCGCTGCTGCTCCATCGACGACGTCTACGACGCCCGCCACGTGGCCGAACACCTCGGCATCCCCTACTACCTCGTCAACGCCCAGGACCGCTTCGAAGCCGAAGTAGTCCGCCCCTTTGTATCCGAGTACCTCGCCGGCCGCACCCCCATCCCCTGCACCCTCTGCAACAACCACCTCAAGTTCGATCAGCTTCTTCTCACCGCGCGCCAGATCGGCGCCGAGCGCATCGCTACCGGCCACTACGCTCGCAATCACTACGACGAAGCCCGCGGCCGCTGGATCCTCTCCCGCCCCGCCGACCGCAGCAAGGACCAGACCTACTTCCTGTTCGGCCTCTCGCAAGACCAGCTCTCCCGCACCCTTTTCCCCCTCGGCGAGATGCACAAGCCCGCCGTCCGCACCATGGCCGCCGACCACGGCCTCGAACTCGCCCAGAAGCCCGATTCGCAAGAGATCTGCTTCATCCCCGGCGGCAGCTACCAGAGCTTCCTCACCGCCTACCTCGCCGAGCAGGGCCGCGACCTCCCTGACTCCTCCGGCGAGCTCGTGGCGACAACAGGCGAAGTCGTAGGCCACCACGAAGGTATCCACGCGTTCACCGTAGGCCAGCGCAAGGGCCTCGGCCTCAGCAGCCCCGACCCACTCTACGTCCTCAAAATCCATCCCGACTCCCACCAGGTAGAAGTCGGCCCCGACACTCAGCTGCTCTCGACCCGCCTCACCGCCAACCGCCTGAACTGGGTCTCCATCCCCGAACCCACCGAGCCCATCCGCGTGACCATCAAGATCCGCCACCGCCACGAGCCAGCCCCCGCAACCCTCCGCGTCTTAAGCCGAGAAGAAGGGGGCCCCGACATCATAGAAGCCATCTTCGACGAGCCCCAGCGCGCCATCACCCCCGGCCAGTCCGCCGTCTTCTACCAGGAAGACGAAGTAGCTGGCGGAGGCTGGATCTTCTAGCCGTTGCTCTTGCCCTTCCTAATCCCTGTTCCCTAATCCCTACGAACGTTCTTTGCTCGATGGGGGTGTCTAATCCCTGCTCCGAAACGGCGACCGCGCCACCAGCGTGTCAATCGCCGCTTTCACGCCTGCGACCACCCCGGCAATCTGCTTCACCGGCCCCTTGATGCTGTGCTGAACCGACTTTGAGACTTCTTCAGTCGCATGCAGCGCATCGCTCACAATGTTATCCGCGCGCCTCACCTGCACCCGCGTGCGTCCATTAATCTCGCGCATCGTTTCGTTCAGCTCGGTCATCGTCACGCCCAACTCTTCCACCTTCACCCGCGCCGTCGAAGACATGAGCTCGACGTTGTCCCCAACCCTCTTCACCTTCGGTTCCAGGTCCTGCAGAATCGAGTTGGTCCGATCCATGATTGGCCCTGTTTTCGTCTCGACAATATTCGCAATTACGTTGACCCGGTGCAGCAACTTCGCCCCAAACGCAGCACCGATCAATACCCCAACCGCCTGCGCCACCAGCGCCAGCGCAATGATCGCCAGAAAGATCATCGCCCAATGAATATCTCGTGCACTCAACTCCGCAGTTGTCTGATAGAAAACCGCCACCGCTGCGCCACTCAGTACCGGCATGACCTTACTCCTGTTCGATCTGCAAACTCTTCATCTTCATTATCTTCGGCGGTTCCTGCACATCCGTGCAAGTCGCCCGACGCCTACCCGCTGTCCGTCACGACGAAGGGCCGGCATTCACCGGCCCTCATCGCAACAAGCCTTATCTTCAGCACCATCGAGACAATGAGCTAAGCGACCGGCGTCGTATCGTTGGTCTTCGACACGTACGCATCCTTGCCCGCATCGAGAGCAGCCTTCGCTGCCTCTGCCTGCGTCTGGATCAGGTCCTTGCCCTTGTCCACATACTGCGACCACTGGGTGCGTCCCTTGTCGTAATACTCCTTGCCCTTATCGACATATTCGGCCGCCGTCTGCTTGGTCTTGTCCACATACTGACTCGCAGCCTGCTTGCCCTGCTCGGCATAAGCCGCAGCCTGGGTCTTGCCCTGCTCATAGAGGTCGTTCGCGCGGTCTTTCGCCTCGAGCGCTCCGGCCTTAAGGTCGTCGCGGGTCTCTTTGCCCGACTTCGGCGCATACAACACACCTACCAGCGCCCCGATGCCCAACCCTGCCAAAAACCATCCGAATCCGCCTGCGCTGTCATTGTCTGCCATACCACTCTCCTATTGAGACTTAACTCTCTGCGACAGCATACTCTCTTCCGGCTTGTAAATACTTCGAAAATCCGGTCGTGGAAACTCGTCGCTTGCTGTAGTCTCTCTCTTACTGGATGCCTCTACAACACCGCGGGTTGCGTCCCCCGCCGCTCCTGCACACGTCCCTGGCACCCGCGCACAAACGTCCTTCGCAAGCCGCCCTCAAAGAATCACAATTCCTTAGTAGTCAGGCCCGGACCGCCGGCCCACCATCTCGCTCCATGCACCTCTCAGCATTCACTTTGCATCCAACGGACGGAATGCAGTCTCACAATTTTTGCCTCCCGCTGCGATTACCGGTCCACCTGTAGCGCGTACACCCTTCCCTTTTGCAGCTTCCCCTGTTTCTCAGGCGTCTAACCACTAACGACGGAGATTTGCCGAACGCCCACTCTCCGGTACGTCTCGCGCGGCTTTCCTCCCAGCCCACCACCCTGCCAGAAGGGACCACAAACATTGAGCGAGCAAACATCTCAGGCCAACCGCTCCCATCCCGACCGCAAGCCCGCTGGCTTCCTCTCCTTCACGCTCCACGCGCATCTCCCGTGGGTCGTCAACCATGGCACCTGGCCGCACGGCATCGAGTGGCTTCATGAAGCCGCCGCCGAAACCTACCTTCCGCTCCTCCGCGTCCTCGCCAATCTTGAGCGCGACGGCATCGCGCTAAACTGCAATCTCAATCTATCGCCCATCCTCCTCGAGCAGCTCGCTCACCCCGTCTTCAAGGCCGACTTCCCCCGTTATCTCGAACGCAAAGTTCTCGCCGCCCGCGAAGACGAAGCCTACTTCCTCTCCGTCAGCGAATTCGGCTACGCTGAACTCGCTCGCTTCTGGCAGAAATATTTCACCGACGCCCTCAACGACTTCAACGCCCTCGACGGCGACATCATCAAGGGCTTCCGCCATTTCAACGACGCCGGCTTGATCGAAATCATCACCTGCTGCGCCACCCACGGCTACATGCCCCTTCTAGGCACTGACGAGAGCGTGCGCGCCCAGGTTCGCACCGCCGTAACCGCCCACCAGCGCCACATCGGTGACCATCCTCGCGGCATCTGGGCGCCCGAGTGCGGATATCGCCCCGCCGGCCCCTGGAACTACCCCGTCACCCAGCAGGACGGCTCGCCCATCGCTCCCGGCTTCAACCGCATCGGCGTCGAGCAGGCCATCAGCGAATCCAACATCGACTTCTTCGTAGTCGACACCCACCTCATCGAAGAGTCCGCCCGCACCCCCTCCCCCTACGAGCTCCGCGATGGCGATATCGTTCGCCCCACCGACGAGCCCATGACGCACAACGACTACCGCCGTCTCTACCAGCCCTACTACGTCGACGGCTCACCTGTCGCGGAACCCCAGCACCACCCCGCCACAGTCTTCCCCCGCGACCCCAGCACCGGCACCCAGGTCTGGTCCGGAAACTTCGGCTATCCCGGCGACAGTAACTACCTCGACTTCCACAAGAAACGCTGGCCCGGCGGTCATCGCTATTGGTCCGTTACCGGATCCAACGTCGACATGGCTGACAAGCAGCCCTACAACCCAGCCCATGCCGCCGAGCGCACCCAGTCCCACGCCTCCCACTTCGTCCACCTCGTCTGGGAAGCCATCAAGGCCGGCATGAACGACGCCATCCCCCCGATTCTCTCCTCGCCCTTCGACGCCGAACTCTTCGGCCACTGGTGGTTCGAAGGTCCGCGCTGGCTCGAGGCCGTCGCCCGCACCCTCCACGACTACCCCATCGGCATCCAGCTCAGCTCAGGCTCTCAATATCTCGACAAGTATCCCCGCGCCGGCTTCATCAAGATGCACGAAGGCTCCTGGGGCGCCGAGGGCACCAACCACGTCTGGATGAATCCCGAGACCTCCTGGACCTACGCCCAGATCTATCCCGCCGAGCTCTACGTTCGCGACGTCTGCACCTCCGGCACATGGAAGCCCGACGGCCACGCCAACCAGCCCCTCGCCGAACGCATCGTCAAACAACTCTGCCGCGAGCTCCTGCTCCTCGAATCCTCCGACTGGCAGTTCCTCATCACCACCGGTGCCGCCCGCGACTACGCCGAGCTACGCTTCGAGACCCACATGGATCAGTTCAACGAACTCAAGTCCATCTACCAGCACCTCGAAGCCAACCACTCCATCACCCCCGAACAGGAAGAGCGCCTCACCGCCATCGAAGTCCGCGACAGCATCTTCCCCGACATCGATCCCGACTTCTGGGCCGCCGGCTCTCGCGAGCACCGCGCACCGGACCCTCCCCACACCCACACCGGCCCCGAAGCCACCCACCGCCACTCGCTCCCCACCTCCGATCCCCCACCGCATAACGGCTCATCCCGCGACCACGCATCGCCCGATCCGACGCTGCTCCCGCGCTACAACCCCAACCCTTCGGCCTGACCCCGCGATCTTGCATCTAACTGCACCAGTTGTTTCATTTGCTACCCGATGAGTTCCTCTCCCTTCGCCCACCCATCCCGAGCGCGCTCCCCGAAACATTCCCTGCGCCCCCAGCTCGTCCCGCCGCCACGCCCCCGCTATTCCGCCCTCGCCCTCTGGCATCTCCTCTCGCTCGACGCCCCCACCGTGGCCACCCTCTGGACCGTCTTCATCGCCCGCTGCTCCCACCTCCATCTCCCCTGGACCGAGCCAGCCGCCATGTTCCTCGCCGTCTGGATGATCTACGCCGCCGACCGTCTCCTCGACGCTCGCCTGCTCGAAGCCAACGGCGCTCCATCGGATCTCGAACCCCGTCACCGCTTCCATCACCAGCACCGCGCCACGTTCGTTACTTTCCTCGTCCTCGGATCTGTCGCTCTCGCCGCTCTGCTGCATCGCCTCGATCCCCGCTCGCTCCATCTCTACGTCCTGCTTGCCACCTTGCTCGCCGCCTGGATGTTCCTCATCCACCTCCGCCCCCAGCGCAATGGTGTCAACCGCCGCCTCCCCAAAGAGCTCGCCGTCGGCATCTTCTTCCCCGCCGCTGTCTTCATCCCCACCCTCGCACGCACCGCACCCATCCCCGCAGCGATCCACTTCCTCGGCTCAGCCGCTGACTGGATCCGCCCCAGCCTTCTCCCCTCGGCCATCCTCTTCGCCGCGGTCTGCACCCTCAACTGCCTTTGCCTCTACGCCTGGGAGCACCCCACCCCGCGCGCGCAAGACTTCCCACCCGCAGACGTCACCCCGCGCCAGCAAGCCCACTGGACCACCCGCTGGGCCACCGCGCACCTCACCACCATCGCCCTCGTGATCCTAGCCGCCTCGACCGTCGCGTCAGTCAGCCGCGCGGTCCCCATCGCCCTTCCCGCCCTGGCCTGCTCGCTCAGCACCGCTGCCCTCTTCGCGCTAAACCTCTACCGCCGCAGCCTCTCACCTATCCACCTCCGAGCCGCCGCCGACCTCGTTCTGCTCACGCCCATCCTCTTCCTCCCCTTCGTCAGATGACCGATAGCCCGCTAGCTACAACGGAGTGCAGCGCAGACGCAGTGGACAGACCTCTGGACTCGCATCCGCCCCAGCCCGCCCAGCCCAACTTCGATCCCGTCGCCCGCATCTATCGCTTCGCCGAATACCTCGCCCTCGGTCCGCTCCTGCAGCGCACCCGCACGCACTTCCTTCCTCAACTTCCGCCCCGCCGACAGGCCCTGCTCCTCGGCGACGGCGACGGCCGCTTCCTCGCCCAGCTCCTGGCGCACCAACCCCACCTAAATGCCCTAGCAGTCGACACCAGCGCCGCCATGCTCCATCTCCTCCGCCGCCACTGCCAACCCCACGCCCCGCGCCTCCAAACGCTCCAAACCTCTGCCCTCGCCGTCACCCCAACCCCCAACACCGACCTCATCGTCACCCACTTCTTCCTCGACTGCCTCACCCAGCCCGACCTCAACACCCTCGCCCACCGAATCGCCGCCAATACCGCCCCCGGCACCCTCTGGCTCCTCTCCGACTTCGCCATCCCCCCAAACCCAATCCTCCGCCCCGTCGCCGCCCTCTACATCCGATCCCTCTACCTGGCCTTCCGCATCCTCACCAACCTCCGCGTCACCCACCTTCCCGACCCCCAATCCGCTCTCGCCGCCGCCGGCTTCCGCCGCATCGCCCGTCATGAACTCCTTTCCGGCCTTCTCTACACAGAAATCTGGCAACTCCATTAGAATCACCCCAGAGCACTATGCAGACAGCTCTCCAACCCGTAAACGATCCTCAATCCGACCCCGAGCCAGCCGCACCCTCGCTGCCCTCGCCCGACCCCGGCATCTTCCACCCCCAGGCCCCGCAATCTCAACCACCCAACACCGTTCCTCCTGCATCCGATAACCAGCAATGAACCTCTTCATCCTTCGCCACGCCAGCGCCGGCATCCGCCGCGCCAACCCGCTACTCGACGTCAAGCGTCCTCTCGACAAGGACGGCAAAGCCCAGTGTCTGCAGCTTGCCCACGTCCTCAATGCCCTCAATCTCAGCTTCGACCTCGTCGTCTCGAGCCCGCTCAAGCGCGCTATGCAGACCGCCCAGCTGGTCGCCACCGAGACCGGCTACGAGCAGAAGATCCTCATCTCCAACGCACTGGCCCCAACCGCCACCTTCGCCCAGTTTCAGCGCCTGCTGCGCGACTCCGCCACCGCCGAGAACGTTCTCGTCGTCGGCCACAATCCCAACATCACCCAGTTCCTTGGCCACCTGCTCGGCGTCGGTACCAACGACGACCCCTCCACCACCCCCGCCCGCATCCGCCTCCGCAAAGGCTCTCTCGCCCGCGTCAACCTCCAGCGCAGTACCGCGGTCCTTCAATCCCTGATCGACCCCCGCGTCGTCCGCGCGCTCTACACCACTTCAATCAAGAGTTCGCGCCGAAAGACCTCGCGGAAATAAGTCGCTTCCTTCTTCAGCGACCACTGCTCCAGTTCCGCCCCACCCCGCGCCGGAATCAATTCCAGCACCACGCGCTTCGGATACACCTTAGGCCGCACGCGCACGCTCGCCGTTGCCCGGTCCTGGTTTAGCGCCTCCGCCAGCCGCAGCAGCACCACCGCCTTCTGCACATTGGCGTGTTGCTCCACCGGCACATACCGCATCGGCCGGTCAATCGCCTCCGGCCGGCTCTTCCCCAGGTACCGCGCAATCGCCGCCACGATCGCGCGCTGAACCGGCGAAAATCCAAAAATTTCCGAGTTCGCAATGATGTACTGTGAGTGCCGATGATGCCCCTGGTGGTTCATATACTTCCCCACCTCCTGCATCATCGCCGCCGCCTGCAGCCACAGCCGATACTCCGCCGGCAACTGGTGCACCGCCTCCAGCTGATCGAACAATTGCACCGCGTGCTGTCTCTCCGGCTCGGCCTTGCGCGGATCGACCCCATACCGCCGGCACACCTCCAGCACTCCCTCCCACCGCTCAGCTTCCATCGTCCGATGCGCGCTCGTGCGTACATCCGTGTCCGCCAGCATCTGCGCCAGGATCCCATCCCGCAGCCCCAGCCGCGAGAACCTGTACCCCTTCAAATGCATCCGCTCCAGAAACGCTGCATACACCTGCGCGCCGCCGACAATAATCTCAGACCGTCGCGGCCCGATCCCCGCCACTGCCGCCCTTTGCGCGTTATTCAGCCTCGCCAGCCGATCCGCCATCTTGCGCACAGCAGGCGTATTTGCAGTAAGAATCTCCACCCGCTTCGCAGCAACCTTCTTCGCCGCCTTCTTCCCAATTCCCGCGCGCACACTCTTCTTCTCGAGCCCCAGCTCCAGCGCGCTGCTCGCCTCCGCCAGTGCCGCCGCAGTGCCCGACGTAGCAATTACCAGCCCCACCTTCGGGTGCCCCAGCTTGCGCTCCGCCCGCCCCAGTTCGCGATCGATAAATTTCCGCAGCCGCGCAATATCTTCCTTGCCCGGTGGATCATTCCGCAGAAACTCAGCCTGCAGCCGCACCGCACCGAGCGGCAGACTCACCATCTCCTGAATGCGTCCGTGATCCGAGATCGTCACCTCGCAGCTTCCGCCGCCCAGGTCGATCAGCAAACACTTTCCCTGCGCTCCCGGCTCATGCGTCACAATCCCCAGATGAATCAGCCGCCCCTCTTCCAGCCCCGAGATCACCTCCAGCGTCCATCCTGTCGCCGACTTCACCCAGGCCTTGAACGCCTCCGCATTGCGCGCATCCCGCACCGCGCTCGTCGCCACCACCCGCACCTTGTCCACCACCTGCGCCTGCACCGACTTCTGAAAGCGCTTCAGTGTCTTGATCGTGTTCGCCATCGCCTCCGGCGAAATCACCCCCGTCTCAAAAACACTTTCGCCCAGCCGCGTCACCTCGCGGTCCTCAACCAGCGTCTTTAACCGGTGTTGCTGCACCGACGCAATGGCCAGCCGGCAAGAATTGGACCCGATATCGATTGCTGCAAAGGTAGGCATCGTCTCCTGCATCCTTACACGTCAAATGCGGTGGAAAAACAGGCACACACCGCACAACCTCCAGACACCATACAGGCCGCGTACGTTAATCCGATCAACATCCACCCCGCGTGAACCTCCCCAGCTTCGCTATGCTTAGAACATCGCTCATCGCGGGCTTGCTCGCACCACCTCAACCCGCAACCTGAGTACCTCCCGACATGCCGCTCGACGCCTTCTCTCCCAGACCCTCGCTAGCCTCCACCCACGCCCCCGAAAGCGTCGCCGGTTGCGTCTCTCCCGGCCTCGCGCGCAGTCTCCCCGACCGCGCCGTCCGCAGGCTCACCCACACCCCGACCGCGCCCGGCTCCCCCTCCGCGCGCACTCACCTCTTCTTCCTGATCGGCCTCTGGCTCATCCTCTACGTCGCCGCGGCCTTCACCCCGCCGCTGCTCGACGACGCCGACAGCACCCACGCCCAGGCCGCCCAATCCATGCTTGCCACCGGCGACTGGGTCACCCTCCACGTCGACGGCATCCGCTACCTCGAAAAGCCGCCCCTCCCCTACTGGATCACCGCCGTCAGCCTCAAGCTCTTCGCCCCTGCGCATCCACCCTACGGCCGCGCTGCCGCCTTTGCCGTCCACTTCCCGCTCGCACTCACCATCCTCGGCCTCGCTCTCCTCGGCTACGCCTGGGCCCGACGAGCCTTCCCTTCCGCGAACAACCACGCCGCCCTCTACTCCGGCCTCTTCCTCCTCACCTCCGCCGGCGTCTTCCTCTTCACCCGGGTCTTCATCCCCGACGCCCTCCTCTCCCTCCTCTTAGCCTTCACCCTCTACGCCTTCCTCCGCTCGTTACCGCAGGAAACCGACCCATTTTCAACCACAAGCTCCACCAGCAGCATCTGGCCCTACGCCATGTGGACAGCCCTCGCCCTCGCAGTCCTCACCAAGGGCCTCGTTGCCATCGTCTTCGTCTTCGCCACAATCCTCCTTCACCTCTTCTGGACCAACCAACTCCACACCTGGCGTCGCCTCAGACCTCTCACCGGCTTCCTACTCTTCTTCGCCGTAGCCGCTCCCTGGCACATCCTCGCCGGCATCCGCAACACCGGCGGCGCCCACGGCCATGGCTTCTTCTGGTTCTACTTCATCAACGAGCACGTCCTCCGCTTCCTCGGCCGCCGCATCCCCCGCGACTACAACAAGCTCCCCGCATACCTCTACTGGTCTCTCCACCTGGTCTGGCTCTTCCCCTGGAGCCTCTTCGCCCCCTCCGCCCTGATCCTCGCGTGGCGCAATCGCAAATCCCTACTCGCCCGCACCACCAGAGATCTGTCACCTCGACCCGAGGCCGCAGGCCGCAGTGGAGAGACCCACAGTTCCTTCTCCGCAGGCGACAACCAGGTACCGCAAGGCTTCAGCCTTGGGTCTCATAGCCTGGAAGAAAAAGCGGGCGTTAGCCCCTCAGGTATGCCGTTCGCGTCCGAGGCGTCCCTCACCTTCCGCCATCAAACCATCCAAATTCTCCTCATCTTTTCCGCCCTCGTCCTCGTCTTCTTCTCTCTATCGACGAACCAGGAGTACTACACCTTCCCCGTCTACCTGCCTCTCCTCATGCTCCTGGCCGCGGCCCTCGCCTCCATCGAACGCAATCCCGGCACTTCCGAATTCCAGGACACAACCCTCCGCCGCGCCCTCACCTTCACCTTCGCCACCTACACCCTCCTCGGCCTCGCCATCGCCGCCGCCCTCGCGTACGGCCTCTGGTCCTCGCGCCATCTCGCCTTCGTTCCCGACATCGGCGAACTCCTCGCCCACCGCGACGTAGGCGACTACACCCTCTCCATGTCGCACTTCTTCGACCTCACCGGCCACTCGTTCGCCGCGCTCCGTCTCCCTGCCGCGCTCGCCCTCATCGGCTTCCTCATCGGCCCAGCCATCGCCTGGTTGCTCTGCGCACGTCGCCGCCTCTTCCCCGCCATCCTCGCCATCGCCGCCACCAGCACCGTCTTCCTCATCGCCGCGCACATCGCCTTCGTCCGTTTCAACCCCATGCTCTCGTCCGTCAACTTCGCCGGCACCATCCAAACTCTCGAGAGTACCCACCAAATCTCCCCCAACAACATCGTCCTCATCTACGGCGATCAGGCCTTCGGCTCCTCCATCCCCTTCTATCTCGACCGCCGCGTCGATCTCGTCAACGGCCGCACCACCTCCATGTTCTTCGGCAGCACCTTCCCCGACACCCCACCCATCTTCCAAACCTCGGCCGACCTGCTCGCCCAATGGGGCACCGGACCGCGTAAACTCCTCTTCGTCCCCCTCGAACAACGCGACGCCGTCGACCACCTCCTGGGCAACCGCCAGATCATCCTCCAGCAAACCTCGGGCAAAGCTCTCATCACCGACCGCCCGCTGAACCAGCCCTGACGCACCAGCCCTGACACCCCATGAAAGACTCCGGCATCCAGTGACCTCCGCCGCCCCCATCGCGACCATTCACACCGCGCCAACCCGCCGCTGGCGCACCTCATCCGTCGCCGTCATCACCGCCTTCTGGGCCATCCTCCAGATCGGCGGCCTCTTCACTCCCGGCCTCCTCGACGACGTCGACAGCGTCTACATCCAGATCGCCCGCGAGATGCTCCAGCGCCACGACTTCGTCACCCCCACCATCGACGGCGTCCGCTTCTTCGACAAGCCTCCCCTCCTCTACTGGATGGCCGCGGGCTCCATGCACCTCTTCGGCATCCACGACTGGGCCGCCCGCCTCCCCCTCGCCCTCGGCGTCCTCGCTCTCCTCCTCGCCGTCTACGCGCTAGGCATCCGCTTTTACGGCGCTCCTGCCGCCACAATCAAACTCTCGCCGTCCGCGCAGGACCCGTCAGCGCAGGTCGACCGAGCAGGCCTCTACGCCGCCCTCGCCATGGCCACCTGCATCGGCCCCTACATCTACACCCGCTTCTATATCCCCGACATCCTCATCGCCCTCTGGATGACCCTCGCCGTCCACTTCTTCCTCATAGCCCTCGACCGCGTTCGCATCACCACCAATCCGGGTGCCCCATGTCTCGCGTCTGAGACATGGGTTCGCAGGATGCGCGCCTCCGCGCTACTCCCAATCCTCGGCTTCGCCGCCGTCACGGCCCTCAACCTCCTCACCAAGGGCTTCATCGGCGTCGTCTTCCCGCTCGCGTTCGCACTTCTCTACCTCGCGATCACCCGCCAGCTAAACCTCTTCCGCAAACTCCACGTCATCTCCTCAACCCTGGTCTTCCTCGCGATCGCCGCGCCCTGGCACATCCTCGCCGCCCTACGCAATCCACCCGTACCAATGCCCCCCGGCCTCGGCCTCCCCACCCGCGCCGGCTGGGCCTGGTTCTATCTCTACAACGAGCACGTCGCCCGCTTCCTCGGCCATCGCATCCCCCACGACTACGGCCAGGTCCCCATCCCCATCTTCTGGGCCCTGCTCCTCCTCTGGCTCTTCCCCTGGGTAGCCTTCCTCCCCGCCGCCCTCCGCGACGCCATCCGCACCCTCCGCTCCCCCAGGGCCTCGCGCAGCGTTCGCTTCGACTCCGATGCCGACTTCTCCTCAGCGCAAGACCCGGGTGCCCCACGTCTCGCCTCTGAGATGTGGGTTCCCACGGCGCCCGTAGCATCTCGCACAGACCACCGCCGCGAAGCAGCGCTAGCCTGCCTCCTCTGGGCCGGCATCATCCTCGGCTTCTTCACGCTCTCCTCACGCCAGGAGTACTACCACCTCCCCGCCCTCCCCGCTCTCGCCCTCCTCGTAGGAGGCTTCTTAGCCACCGCCGACCGCCAGCGCGACCAAACGCTCGCCGTCCGCGCAGCACTTCGCGCACTGCGCGCGAGCCTCTACCTCCTCGTCCCCATAGGCACGCTCCTCTTCTTCCTCTGCGGCTGCCTCGCCTTCACAGCTCCCACGCACGCAGCCGACATCACGCTCAGCGATGTTCTCCGTTCCAACCCCAACCTCTACAACCTCTCCCTCGGTCACGTATTCGACCTCACCGGCCCCGCCATGGGCTTCTTCCGAGGCCCCCTCCTAACCGTAGCCCTCGGCATGCTCACCCTCGGCCCCATCGCGTACCTCATCCGACGTCGCAACGCCTTCGCCGCCAACCTCCTCATCGCCGCCGCCATGACCGCCATCCTGCTCGCCGCCCACGAAGGACTGGTCCGCTTCTATCCCATTCTCGGCTCCAAAGACCTCGCCCTCGCCATCGACCGCGACCTCCGCCCCGGTGACATCATCCTCAATGACGGCGAACTCACCTCCGGCTCCGCTTTGCTCTTCTACACTCCTCAATCCGTCGCCCCCATCTATCTCGTCAACGGCCGCGTCAACGGCCCCTGGTTCGGCAGCTTCTACCCCGACGCCCCAAAGATCTTCGTCGACGACACCCAACTCAAGCACCTCTGGGCCGGCCCCCATCGCCTCTTCCTCCTCACTGAAAACCCCGAAGCCCGCTCCGCCACACTCTCCCCCTTCGCTACCGTCCACATCTTTGCCACGTCCGGCGACAAATCCATTCTCACCAACAGATAGAAGTTCTCAGTTCTCAGGGGCCCGTTCTCCGTAAGAAAAAACCACTTTGAACGGAGATCGGATAACGGAGGACGGACAATGGCATTGCAACTTCTCCGCAACCCATCTTGTCTAACCCCTTAGCGCCTTCGGCGACCGATGCCCACCGCAGGCCTAAGGAGCCCACATGAATCGTCGCCCCACTCTCCCTCTTTCGATTGCAACTCTCTCTTTCGCTATCCTGCTTCCCGCTTCCACCCTTCCCGTCTTCGCCCAATCCCCAACCGATCAATCCCAGACAACGCCGCGCGGCGAGCGCGAAGCCATGCGCATGGTTCCCGCCCGCGCCGCGCTCATCGGCAACCTCATCTCCAACAAGGTCAAGCCCGGCGACGAGTTTCGCGCTTCCCTCGCCAACAAAGTTCGTCTCGACAACGGGCCCGAACTCCCAGCCGGAACGGTCCTCATCGGTCAAGTAGCCACCGATGACATGAACGAGTCCGGCACCTCCAAGCTCGCCCTACGCTTCACCGAAGCCAAGCTCAAAGATGGAAAGACTGTTCCCATCAAAGCCACCATCGTAGGCGTCATGGAATCGGGCTATGCCAATGAAGACAACTACCGCATGAATCCCGGCGACCAGATCCCCAATAGCTGGAACGACGGCACCCTCACCATCGATCAGCTCAATGCCCTCCACGGCGTCGATCTCCACAGCAAGATCGCCAGCACAAACTCCGGCGTCTTCGTCTCCTCCACCAACGACCACATGAAGCTGACCAGCGGAAGTGAACTAGAGCTAGCCATCGCCCAGCAACAGCACCCCATGCAGCCGATGAGCAGCATGAGCAATATGAACAGCAGCGGCAACCAGTAACAAAAATCGAGTTGCGAACAGTGCGTAACGAACCGCAAATGCAACGGCCCGCCCTCCCAGAGAAGGCGGGCCGCTGCGTTTGTTGTCATCTTCACTTTTCACCACCAACTACTCCTCCACCCGTCCCCCATCCTTCAGCTTGTAAATCTTTCCGCGATAATAAAAGTTCTCCCCACCATAGCTCCCTACCCACAACAAGCTGCCCAGCACATCGCGCAGCGGATAGATCATCGCGTTATACAAAATATCCGGATCGCCCAACACAGCAAGAATCGCCCCGGCCTGCAGCCACCGATTCACCACCATCGCCAGCAGCCACGCCACGCCCAACAGCGCATGCCCGCTTAACAATCCCCACACCAGCCCCAGCAATCCAAACGGCATCGCAAAGGTTAGCCCACTGCCCAGGTGTCCCCATGGCCGAGACCGCCGCGTGCTCTGCATCCACCTCAGCTGATTCCGAAAGCTAAGCCAGAACGGCGAATCCTGCACCATCAGCCGAATCACATACGTCGCCATCTTCACGCCTTTACCCTGCGCCGCCAGCCGATTCCCAATCACAAAGTCATCCGCATAAAACTCCCCGAGTTGATCAAACCCGCCCACCTCCTGGAAGCTCTTCTTCGGCAGCGCCATCGTCGCGCCCAGCGCAAACTTCGTGCCCTCCAGCATGTCCGCCACCAGCACACCCGAGCTCATCTCCACACTCTTGCCCACCGCATCCAGCTGCGACGCGAACCCCGGCCCGCCATTCCCCGTATCCGGCTGAGCCGTCCCCAGATAGATGCAGCTCGCAATCCCCAGCTCAGGATCCTTCAGGTTCTGCACCATCCGCAACAGGTAATCTTTATCCACCCGCACATCCGCATCACTCGTCACATACAAATCGTTCTTTGCCACCGAATCCATCTTCGCCAGCGAATACACCTTCGCGTTATGAAACTTCGGCGTCGGCTCCCCGCACGTCACATACCGAGCATCCACCTGCGGATACCGCTGCCCCACCGCCCGCGCCAACCGCAATCCCTCATCCGTTTCCTGCCGCGCGCAGAACAGTAGTTCCCACTCCCCCGGATACTCCTGCTCGAAAAAGCTAGCAATATTCCGCTCCATCCCCGGCTCGGTCCCGTGCAGCGGCTTCAGCATACTTACTGCCGGCAGAAAGTCCGCCGCGGCCCTCTGCTCCCGCCGCTTGCGCAGACCAAACCGCGCCGCCGCCGCAAGCACCATCCCGCAGTAGATCGAAGAGGTGACCGACCCAACCATCGCCACCAGAAACATCACGTGCTGCAAAACCTTCATCGCACCGAACCTGAAAAAATAGCCAAATCAAAATTTGGCCGCGCCAGCCATCCACCATGACCAGCCCGCCTACCAGTCTACGCGACGACCGCCACCAACCACCCTAGCTAACCTTCTTCCGCCCATGCGGCGCCGGCTCCCGGCCAGTCTCACGCCCCGTCACCCCGAACGGCCTCCTCAGCGGCACCAGCCCCGGCTGCGGAGCCGCCTGCTGCATCCGCGTCAGCATCTCCGTCCGCACATAATCCACAAATCCCTGCATCTGCCGATTCATCTCTTCCATCCGCTCGCGCATCTGCAGCACAATCGCGATCCCCGCCATATTCACGCCCATGTCACGCGCCAGGCTCAAAATGAACTCCAGCCGCTCCAGGTCCTCGTCCGTATACAGCCGAGTGTTCCCGTCCGACCGCGACGGACGCAGCAATCCCTCCCGCTCATACAGCCGCAGCGTCTGCGGATGGATCTCGTACATCTCCGCCACCGCCGAGATCATGTACGCGCCTTTGGACTTCCGTTTCGTAGTCATCGCCTGAAGAATACCCCCTTTCGCGCTCCACAGAACACCCCAACCGCTCTCCAGGCATCATAATTCCCATATGAAACGACTCAACCTAGCTACCCTCGCTGCCGCCGCTACCGCCACCGCTGCCGGAATCGCTGTAGCCTCCGTCGCCTCCGCCGTGGTCGCCACAGGAGCCGCCGTGCTCGTCGTCCGCGCCGTACGTAACCGCAAGTCCGCTTCAGCCGGCCCCAACGCCCCGCGCCGCGTTGTCGTCGTCACTGGAGGCTCCCGCGGCCTCGGCCTCGCCATCGCCTCCCGCTTCGCCGCCGGTTGCGCCAGCCACGCTCCTGCTCGCCTCGTACTCGCCTCCCGCAATCTCGCTGAGCTCCAGCAGGCCCAGGAAACCCTCCTCGCCCAGCACGCCCACCTCAGCCCCGAAGACTTCCATCTCGTAGCCGCCGACCTCTCCAAGCCCGAAGAAGCTCAGCGCCTCATCAACGAAGCCATCGAGCGCTTCGGCCGCATCGACGTCCTCGTCAACAACGCCGGCATCATCGACGTAGGCCCCGTCGAATCCCAAACCCTCGAGATCTTCGAGCGGACCATGCAGGTCAACTTCTTCGCCGCCCTCTACACCACCTGGGCCGCCCTCCCGCACCTGCGCAAGCAACAACCCCTCTTCGGAACCCGCCGCGCTTCCATCGTCAACATCGCCAGCATCGGCGGCAAGATTGCGGTCCCCCACATGCTCCCCTACACCGCCGCCAAATTCGCGCTTGTAGGATTCTCCGAAGGCCTCCACGCCGAGCTCCGCCACAAAGGCATTCGCGTCACCACCGTCTGCCCCGGCCTCATGCGCACCGGCGGAGAAGACCACGTCAACATCGTGGGCGACGTAGAGTTCGAACGCCGCTGGTTCACCTTCGCCGCCAAAACTCCCGGCCTCTCCGTCTCCACCCGCTACGCAGCCAACAGAATCTTCCACGCCGTAGCCTGCGGCCGCGCCGAGATCACCATCTCACCGCAAGCCTGGCTAGCCGCCCGCTTCGCCGGAGCCTTCCCCTCAACCCTCCAATACCTTAACGCCCAAACCAACCAACACCTCCTCCCCAAAGCCCCCAGCGAACTCCAGCTCACACAGGGTTGAGGCCATTCCCACCCTGCGGTCGTTGCACTTGCCTTTCTGGCTGTCATCCCGCAGGGATCTGCTTCTTCTTTGCCTTCGCTACTGCTCTCGACTGACCCTTCCTCGTTGTTGTCACTTAGAACGCAGCGAGGAGCCTTATCCTCGCTCGCGCAACGCGCGCCCGTTCTTGCCTCCAGCTAGAAGCTGTCCCCGCTCTACTTCTCCGCTGAAGCCTGAATCCGCTCTTTCGCCGACTGCATGCGCCCCACCGCCAGCACCATCTCCCCCGCCAACGCCAACCCCATCCGCGGCGTATTCACATACACCGCCTCATACTTCCCCGCCGACACCAAATACGTCTCGTGAAACACCCCCACCACCCCGGTGGCCCCCACCCGGCGATTGAACTCCGCCCAGGCCGGCAAATGTTCCTTGTCCTTGGAATGCGCATAAGCATGCAACTGCTCAAATGACCGCCAGTACTGCACGGTCATCGCAATCGGAGGACTCAAAAAGTAGCTAGCCTCCAGTAATCCAAGCTCCGGCTGTCTCTTCAACTCCGCAATCATCCGGGGCATCGCCAACGACACCGGCAGCCACTTATGCACTGCCCAAAGCTTGTTGATCCGCATCCCAATGAGGAACACCACAAAGTCCCCATCAACCTGCGCGGCAAACCGCCCGTTCTTTACTTCCGCCATATCAGCCTCCGCGCTCAACCCACCGTCGAACTCAGAACTTTCCGGCGCCCACCTAGCTAGCCTTCCTCATCTTCTCGGGCACCACGACGCCTGCCGCCTTAATCAACGTCCGCAGCGCCGCATTCACCGACTCCGAATCCGGAAACACCGCCTTCACATCCGGATCAAGCGACACGAGCCGATCGACATCCTTAAACTGCCCCGCATACTTCCCACGAACTCCCTTGGAGAAGTCATACTCCGGCAACATTTCGTCATCCACTTCCACTTCACGATTTTCGCTCATAGTCTCTCCTTTCCCTCGGTGTGGGCTTGCGAGCGCTGATAATCCGATACGCGACATCACGCTCGACGTGAACTACTGTCAATAGTCTGCTCTCAGCCGACACTCCAATCAAGACAAAACGGCCCTCGTCGTGCGAACGCAGCGGATCGGGAACCGTAATGCTCAAGTCGTCACTGAAAGCTGTAGCGGCCTCCAGAAAACTCACACCATGCTTCACCAGATTCGTAGCGGCCTTCTCGCTTCCCACTCGAAATGCAAGCCCCCGACATCGAACCGAATAGTACTCATACCTCCGCCAGCATCTCCGCCCGTGGATCCTCCGGATTCAGCTTCTGCAACTCCCTCAAAATCTCCTTCGACCGCTCATCCTGCACCTTCGGCACCACGATCTTCACTTCCACAATCTGGTCCCCGCGATGCCCCTCATTCGTCGCCGACGTCACACCCTTCTCGCGCATCCGCAGCTTCTGCCCTGTCTGCGTCCCCGGCGGAATCTTAACCTGCGCCCGCCCTGTCTCGGTGCCCACGCCATCCACCGTCGGCACCTCAATCTTCGACCCAAGCGCCGCCTCCATCGCCGTCACCGGCACCGTAATGTGAATGTCATCGCCCACCCGCCGAAACAGTTTGTGCGCCCCAACCTTGATGATCAAATACAGATCCCCATTCGGCGCACCCTCGGTCCCGGCATTGCCCTTCCCCGCCAGCCGGATCCTCTGCCCATCCCGCGTTCCCGCCTTGATGTTGAACGACAGCGGCTCCTTCTTCGTCACCACGCCCGCACCTTCACATGTCGGGCACGCATTCTGCACCTTGCCCGTCCCGCCGCAGCGCGGGCACTGGATGTTGAACTTCATCCGCCCGCCCATCTGCGTCACCTGCCCCGACCCATGGCACTCCGGGCACTCCATACTTCCGCCCAGCACCGCCTTGCCTTTGCACGTCGGGCACTGAGCCTGCCGATGAATCTCCAGCCGCGTCAAACCTCCGCGAATCGCCGTCCAGAAATCAATCTCAACCTGGTACTCCAGGTCCGTCCCAGGCTGCGGCCCGCGAGCCTGCCGCCCACCGCCGCCAAACATCCCCGAGAACACATCCTTGAACCCGCCGAATCCCTCGCTCGACCCCCGCGACGAAGCCTTTCCCCCACCCTGGAACCCGGAAAAATCAAAGCCCTCAAAATCAAACGGCACACCCTGCCCGCCGCCAGTCGAATATCCACCAGCACCGCCACCGCCAAATCCACCACCACCGCCCGGAGCACCGCCGCCCTTCGCATACGCCTCTGCAGTCGCCGCATCAATGTTGTCCGAGTAGAACCCCACCTGGTCGTAGATCTTCCGCTTCTTCTCATCGCTCAGCACATCGTTGGCCTCGGAGATCTCCTTGAACTTCTCCTCAGCCTTCTTATCGCCCGGATTCACATCCGGGTGATGCTTCCGTGCCAGCTTCCGAAACGCCTTGCGAATCTCATCCGCCGTAGCCGTCTTCTTGACGCCCAGTGTCCCGTAATAATCTTTTGTCTTTGTCGCCATAGCTCTTCCCAACTTACTCCAACCAACCTGCCCTGAATAGCCTACCGGCTCCCAATAGCCTCAAGCCCCGTCTGCTGGCAAACCTCGCACCAGTACAAATTCCGTCCCGCAAAATTCTCCATCTTCTTCACCTCCGACCCGCACACAAAACAATCCCTCCCCTGCCGCCGATACACATAATGCGCCTCCTCCTTCAATGCCTGCCCTCTCTTCTTCAGCGGCCGATCCTTCGCCCGCGTCGTCACAATCCTCCTATCGACCATCCCGCCCGCATAAGAGGCAACGCATCCTTCCAAATCTCTCGCAGCTTCGCCTCCGGCACATCCCGCCCAGCAACAAACGGACTAACTTCCGCCCGAAACAGCAGCTCCGGGCGAAAGATATTCCCAATCCCCGCCATCACATCCTGCTCCATCAGTAGCACCCCGACCGGCTTCTTACTCTTCGCAATCCTCTCCAGTGCCTTATCCACACGATCTCCATTCAGCGGATCAGGCCCCAGCCGCTCCAACAATGCAGCCCACCGCGCCTCCGTCCACACCGAGCAATCCATCGGCCCGCGCAACTCCACCCACGCAATCTGTTCTGCCAGCAAATGCCCGGTGCCATCATCCGACGAATACCACCCATGCCGCTTGCTCGCACCCTCCACCGCCGCCTTCTTCACCGCTGCAGCATTCCACATCCTCAATCTCAGCGCCCCCTTCACCGCCGGCAGCGCACCCGACCCCTCCGTAAAATCCCCCTGCAACCCCAAATGCACATGCAGAATCCGATCCTTCCCGAAGTCGTATCCCAAGTGCTTCCCCACCGCCCTCACGCCGCGCAGCTTCCGCCCATCCAGCAGACCCGAATCCGTAAACCGACCCTGCGGCCCATCCACCCGAACCGCCTTCCCAGCAAACGCAGCAGCATGCCGCTCCGCCCACCGATGGATCTCATTCCCCTCAGGCATGCACTCTCTCCAAAACCCTACAGCTCGACAACCACCTTGCCCACGGTCCCCGCCTCCATCAGCGCATGCGCCGCCTCAATCTCCGCTCCGGAGAATCTCTTCTCACTCAACAACGGCCGCAGCTTTCCTTCCTCGACAAGCGCCGCTGCCCGCGCAAGTATCTTGCCATGATGCGCCCGGTCCTTCCCCGTCAGCAGCGGCATCAGCGTAAACACACCTGAGTAGCTCGCACCGCGAAACGACAGTGGCGCCAACGCGTGCGTCCCCCATCCCAGGCAGCTCACCACATGCCCCGTATACCGTTTCACCGCTACAAACGACGCATCCAGCGTAGCTCCACCAACCGTGTCATACACCACATCAAATCCTTCACCGCCCGTACTCGCCGCCACATACTCCTCCACCGAACTCGCACGGTAATCAATCGCCGTCGCCCCAAACCCCTCCACAATCTTTCTCTTCTCAGCCGAGACAGTAGCAAACACCTCCGCGCCATAAGCCTTCGCAATCTGCACCGCCGCCGACCCCACACCCCCCGCGCCCGCATGCACCAGCACTGTCTGCCCCGCATGAACCTTCGCGCGATCCACCAACCCCTCCCACGCAGTGATCGTAATCAGAGGCAGCGCGGCCGCTTCTCTCATCGAGAGATTCCGCGGCTTATGCGCCAGCAAATCCGCATCGGCCGCCACAAACTCCGCCAGCGTCCCTTGCAATCCGCCGACGCCGCCCACCATGCCGTACACCTCATCGCCGGCACGAAACCCCTTCACCCCAGCGCCAACCTCCTCCACCACCCCAGCCATATCCAATCCCAACACCGCAGGCAACGGCTGCTTCGCATGAGCAGCCTTCCCCGCGCGAATCTTTGCGTCCAGCGGATTCACCCCACTCGCACAAACCCTCACCAGCACATCCCGTTCGCCCAACGCAGGCCTCGGCAACTCTACCTGCTGAAATGCCCCCTCCGCCGGTTCGACAACATACGCTCTCACGCCGAAATCTCCTCTCGACCACAACCTCTCACACCCATCAAACAACAAAAGTTGTGACCCCGGCGGAACCATCCGCAAAAGCCACAACTCCTATCTCATCGAAGCCCGCTGCACGGTACGTTCTTAATTCCAGACCGTCGACGCCTTGATCGCCTCAACATTGAACATCTGGTCAGGCTCAGCTTCCTGCATCTTCGCCACGAAGGCGTCAGCCTCTTCACGCGTAGCAAACACACTCCGCTGATACAGCCGTCCCGCTCTCAACGCATCGCACTGCCACAGCGTCTCCTGGGCATGCACACTCGCATCTCCCAGGTCCCACCGAATCGCCCCAGGCCACGCTTGGTCCTGGTCCTGCCGCCGTTCTCTCTCGTTTCTCATCGCGTCACCTCCTGGTCTTTCTTCACCCTGTTCGTACCCTGTGGATTAGATGTTCCATCCACCCCTTCCGACCTACTTCTCTTGACCCGACTTCCATCCAGTCCACGCGGTCGGTACCACCCTGCCGCTCACAGCAACTGACAAGTCTCACAGCCACTCTTTATACGAATGAGGAGGAGCCGAAGCCCCTCCTCATCCAATACGCACAACCTTCGCCAGCAGTTCAACGCGAATTATTTTTCAGCGTCGACATACTCAGCATCGATCACGCCTTCGTCCTTCTTCGCTTCGTCAGCCGTTCCAGCCGCCGCCGCGTCGCCATCCGTAGGAGCCGTCGTTCCGCTCGCTGCATTGGCCTTGTAAACCGCCTCTGCCAGCTTGTGGCTTGCCGCCGTCAGCTTGTCCTTCGCCGAGTTCAATTCGCTCGTGCCCGGATCGCCCGTCAGCGTGCTCTTGGCTTCCGCAAGCGCGCTCTCAACCTCGCCCTTGTCCGCCGCCGCAACCTTCTCGCCGCCGTCCTTGAGCATCTTCTCGACGTTGTACACCAGGGAATCAAGCTGGTTCCGAGCCTCGATCTTCTCCTTGGCTTCCTTGTCTTCGGCCGCGTGCGCCTCGGCATCCTTCGCCATGCGCTCGACCTCTTCCTTGCTTAGACCCGAAGAACTCGTAATCGTAATCTTCGCGTCCTTGCCCGTCGCGTTATCCTTCGCATTCACGTTCAGAATGCCGTTCGCGTCGATGTCAAACGTCACCTCGATCTGCGGCACGCCCCGCGGAGCCGGCATGATGCCGCCCAGCTTGAACTTGCCCAGCGTCCGGTTCTGCGCCGCCATCGGCCGCTCGCCCTGCATCACGTGAACCTCAACCTCGGTCTGGTTGTCAGCCGCCGTCGAGAACGTCTCCGACTTCTTCGTCGGAATCGTCGTGTTGCGCGGAATCATGCTCGTAGCAACTCCACCCATCGTTTCGATGGACAGCGTCAGCGGCGTCACATCCAGCAGCAGCAGGTCCTTCACATCGCCGGCAAGTACGCCAGCCTGGACCGCAGCACCGATCGCCACAACCTCATCCGGGTTCACACCCTTATGCGGCTCTTTGCCGAACAGCTTCTTCACCAGCTCCTGGATCGCCGGCATACGCGTCTGTCCACCAACGAGAACAACCTCGTCGATCTTGCTCGCGTCCACACCAGCATCCTTCATCGCCTGCTTGCAGGGGCCAACCGACTTCTCCAGCAGATCCGCCACAAGCTGCTCCAGCTTCGCGCGGCTCAGCGTACGCACCAGATGCTTCGGACCCGAGGCATCGGCCGTAATGAACGGTAGATTGATCTCCGTCTCCTGTGCTGTCGACAACTCGATCTTCGCGCGCTCCGCAGCATCCTTCAACCGCTGCAGCGCCATCTCGTTGCCCTTCGACGTCAGATCCAGACCCGTCTCACTCTTGAACTCCGAGATCAGCCAATCCACAATCCGCTGGTCCAGGTTGTCGCCGCCAAGATGCGTATCACCGTTGGTCGACTTCACCTCAATTACGCCATCGCCAACCTCAAGAATCGAGATATCGAACGTACCGCCGCCAAAGTCATACACGGCAATCGTCTCGTCCTTCTTCTTGTCCAATCCATAGGCCAGCGCAGCAGCCGTGGGCTCGTTCACAATGCGCTTCACATCCAGCCCAGCGATCTTGCCGGCGTCTTTTGTCGCCTGCCGCTGTGCATCGTTGAAGTACGCCGGAACCGTAATCACAGCCTCGGTCACCGTCTGTCCCAAATAATCTTCAGCAGCCTTCTTCAGCTTCTGCAAAATCATCGCCGAGATCTCAGGAGCCGTGTACTCCTTGCCCTGCGCGATCACCGCAATGTTGTCGCCCTTGGCCACAACCTTGTACGGCACCATCTTCATCTCGTCGCCCACTTCACTCAGCCGACGGCCCATGAAACGCTTGATCGAATAAATCGTGTTCTCCGGGTTCGTGATCGCCTGCCGCTTCGCCACCATACCCACCAGCCGCTCACCGTTCTTCGTGAACGCGACGATGGACGGCGTCGTCCGCCCGCCCTCTTCGTTGGGAATGACCTTGGGCTCGCCGCCCTCCATCACCGCAACGCAGCTATTGGTCGTTCCCAAATCAATGCCAATAATCTTTCCCATATCCTGACCTCATCCTTTAGCCGTAGCCCTACCGCGAGCCCTTGGCCGATTCCAAACTCGTTGACCAGACCCTCACTATCTTCGCATGTGAGTGACTTACTGTCAAGTTATATGATGGCAACTCTCGCCCCGCGGATGCATCTTCTTTTCCTCAAATTCCCCATTCCGCGCCCGTCGGCACCTACCCTCCAGCGCAGCACCCGCAACGCCCTATATCAAACTTATTTTCATATAGATAGCCGCCAGCGCGTCGACCACGCTCCATGCCCCGTTCCGGCGATCCGTCCGCCAGTCAGCCTCCCCCGCCGCACCCCCAACCCTACTAAGCCCGCAACCCCTCAACGCCCTCCGGTCTCCGAAGACACGCCACTGCCGCAAGCAGGCAAGCTGCGATCAACACCTCCGCCACCACCGGCCCCAGAAAAAAATACCGATACGAGTTCACCGCAAACACCAGGTAGCCCACCGCAAACGCTATCAGCGCCGGCCGCACCCTCTCTCCAGGCGCCACCGTCAGCGGTGCCAGCGACCAAAGCACAACCGCCTCCATAGTGAGGGCAATCGTCACGCCCAACCCCATCCCCATGTAGAAATCCCAGAACGTTCGTGTGTTCCCGAAGGCCACAAACGGGTTTGCCTTCATCGCCGCGACCGCCACCCCGGCCGGCCCGCTCGGCACCTTGCCAAACACTCCGCCAAGCGTATGCAGCACCGCATGCAGCAACACCAACCCAGCAGCAATGCGAACGAAGATCGCAGCCTTCATCGCGCCTCCTTCCCATTCGCCGCCTGCGCATACGCCGCCAGAATTCCGCTCCACGCATTCGGCGCCTCGAACGCCGCGCGCAGCTGCGCGTGGTCCGCACCATGCCTCTCCAGCCCGCTGTGCACCAATTCCACCAGCGTGGACTCCGCCCCCTCCGCCTCGAATCGCACGTCCACCCGGCTCGCCCTCGCCATGTCCGCGTCATACTCCCACTTCGTCGGGTCCGCCCCCGCGCGGCGCGGCGGCGCCACATGCCATGAGAACGCAACATGCCGTGGCGGATCCCACGCCAGCACCGTGCCCCAGTCGCATTGCTGACCCTCAACATTGCGTTCGTACCAGCGCCCACCCACCCGCGGCTCCACAACAATCATCTCGAACGGCGTAGCTCCAAGATGATGGCTCGCCGGCCACCAGACCTCCATCTGTTCCACGAAGACCGAAAACGCGCGCTCGACTGGAACCTCAACCCGCAAGCTCTTGCGAACAACTCCTTCTTCCGTTGCCATCTTCATCAACCGTCTCCTGTCACCCTTTTTCCGCGGCCACTTGAAATGCCCGCAACGACTGGTCCCACAACTGGTCAAAGTGCGCGCGCAGCCTCGCCACGCCCTCCGGATCGAGCGCGTAATAACTGCGCGTCCCAGCCTTGTTTACCGTCACCAGGCCCGCATCCTTCAGCACCTTCAAATGCTGCGACACCGCCGGACGACTCACCGGCAGCATCCCCGCCAACTCGTTCACCGCAAGAGGTCCGGACGACAGCTTTTGAAAGATCGCCATCCGCGTCGAGTCGCCCAACGCCTCCAACCCCGTTTGCAACGCCAAATCCACAGAAGGTAAGCCTCCACTAACGGTAAGTACACGCTAACGGATAGATCGCTGTCAAGTCGAATTCATCCCCCAAACCTGCGGCGTACCCTACACCCGCGCGTTCGCCTCGGCCGCCCCAATCCTCCGCCCCCGCGTCAGAAAATAGGCCAGCAGCGCCACGGCCCCCGCCGCCCCCACCACGCACTCAATCCCCGCCAGCCCCCGGCCGCCCCACCGATCCCCGCCCCACCCATCCACCAGCGCCATATAAAGCACTGGCACGTTCCCCACCGAATTGATCACCGAGTAGCGACCACTTCCGCTCTTGCCCGACGCCCCCATAAACTCCAGGAACACCGCCGTCGCCATCGCATAACAACTCCCCACCGTGAACAGGTACAGCAACACCCCCACAAAATAAGTCGCCGGCGCCAGCGGCCCCAGCCACAGCACCGCCATCGCCGCGCAATTCAGCAGCGCCACCAACATGTACTTCACCGGAACCCGCATCTGCTTCCAAACCATCGCCGTAACAGCCGACCCCGCCGCAACCAGCAGTCCTCCCAGCAACCCATTGATCCACGCCACGTTGTCCCCGCTCACCCGGTACTGAATGGCGACACCCGTCAGCAGCCCCACCGCCGACCCGCTGGCCATCGGAAACGTCATCAACGCGATATAAGGAATCGCCTCCTTGCGAAAGAACGTCGCCTTGCACTCCGTCCACACGCGATGCATGGTCTCTCCCAACCCATGCGTCACAATCGTCTCCTGCTTTGGAGCCGCCAGTGCAAACAGCGCCGGAATTCCAATCATCCCCGCCGCCAGCAATCCCAGCACGTCCTGGCTCGTCCGCGAACTCATCCACACCAGCACTGACGCCGACAGCGCCCCAAATCCCATCGACCCCGCCTGGTACGCGCTCCCCGCCACCTGCTTCGCCCGCTCCGACCGCATCGCCCCCATCATCCCGCCGCAACTCGACACCACCAGTTGCACGCAGCAAGCGCTGATCAGCATCAGCACCATCGCCCCCCGCCCCGACAGGTTCCGCTGATGGAATCCTGCCGCCATCAACACCGCCGCAACCAGTCCCCCCACTAGCACCCACGTCCTTCGCCGTACAAAGAAGTCCGTAATCGGACTCCACAAAAAATACAAACTCGTCGGCAGCGCCAGCAAAAAGATCATGTGCGACTGCCCGCCACTCCCCACGCCCTGACGGCTCAGCAGGTATCCCAGCGCCCCACCCTGCACCACCCCATTAGCCAGCACCGCCGAAGGCGCAATCAACAAACCATAGATCCACGGCCGCTCGCTCGGTTCCGCACGCACAAGGCCCCCAGCGCCCGCCGTTGCGCTAGCCTCGGCCCCCACCGCTTCAATCTCGTTCATTGCTCAGAAACCTACCACATCCCCTCCATCCCGCGCCCCCTCATTGACGCAGGCCGCCCAACTCACTACGCTCAAGCCAAATGGCTTCCGACGCACCCCCCAGAGAATCGACCCTCGAATCGTCCTACAAACCTTCGACCGACGCCGGCACCTCCACAACGAGCACACCCCCAAAAACCCGCCGCGATGCCGCCCTCGACGGCCTCCGCGGCCTTGCCATCCTTCTCGTCTTCATCTTCCACTACGGCGGCGGACTCCAGTCCACCAAACCTGCGCAGCGCCTGGCCGGCTACTTTACCCAGTTCAGCTGGTGCGGCGTCGTCCTCTTCTTCGCCCTCTCCGGCTTCCTCATCACCGGCTCCCTCTGGGAGACCAACCACACCGCCCACCGCCTGCGAAACTTCTACGCCCGCCGCGCTCTCCGCATCCTTCCCCTCTACTGCCTCGCCCTGGCCGCCACCGCTGTCGCTGCCGTCCTGATCAATGGAGCCCACCTTCGCCAGCTCCGCCCCCTGCTCGTCTTCGTCTTCTTCCTGCAAAACTTCCCTCACCTCTCCAGCTACGCCCTTCAAACCCCCTCGCCCCTCCCGCTCTACCACTTCTGGACCCTCGCCGTCGAAGAGCAGTTCTACCTCATCTGGCCGCTGGTCATGTTCCTCGCGCATAGCCGCCGCCACGCCCTTCGCCTCAGCATCTGGTTCTTTGTCATCTGTGTGTCCTTCCTGTTCTGCGTCTACACCCTTCCCCCCTTCGTCGGCGCCGTCACCCACCATCTCTACGACTACTTCCTGCTCACTCAGGGTGGCGCCATCGCTCTCGGCTGCGCTCTCTCCCTCGCCATGGGTAACCGCACCAGCCCAACCGGCCGCAAGCCCGGAACCCACCGCCTGGTCCGCAAGTACGCTCTCCATGCCTTCATCGGCGGCCTCGGCGTCTATCTCGTGGCCGGCATCGCCTGCGGCTCGTTCTATCTCGTCTACCCGGTGCAGTTCTGGCTCGGCCTTCCCGCCCTCAGCATCGCCGCTGCCGCCTCTATCCCACTCGTTCTCCGCACCGGACTTCCCCGCAGAATCTTCTCCTGGGCCCCGCTCGGTGCGCTCGGCCGCATCAGCTACGGCTTCTACGTCTACCACATCCTCCTCGAGCCCCTCTATGACCACCTCGGCGCCAAACTCAGCCATACCTACTCCGGCGACTACTACCACATCGTCCGCGCCATCCTCGCCTTCGTCATCACCTACATCATCTCCGCGCTCTCCTTCTATCTCTTCGAGATGCCCATCCTCTCGCTCAAGCGCTTCTTCCCCGTCAACTCCTCTCTCCCCTGGGGCGAGCCCATCGTGAATAGCCCTCGCTCCCATCGCAGGTTCTCGAAGTAGCTCAACTCCACCCACCTCCGGCTAGCAGGAAGGACCCCCCTGATTGCCCGAACCCCTCTGCTATACTCGACCCAAACATGCTGCAAACGGAGCCCATCCCCGCTCTTTCCCGGCCTGGAGATGCGGACGTCTCCTTCGCGCAATGGTTCGAAGCCAGGCGCACAATCGTCCTCACCGTAGCGATTCTCGCCGCCATCGCCTGGACCCTCCTCTTCTTCAGCTTCACCGTAGACGACGCCTTCATTAGCTTCCGTTACGGCAAAAACCTCGCCCTCCACCACATCTGGAACTGGAACCCCTACGGCACCCGGGAAGAGGCCTACACCAGCGCCACCTATACCCTCATCGCCTTCATCCCGGCACTTCTGCACCTCTCCACCGTCTTGTTCATGAAGTTCGTGAGCCTGGCCTGCCTTGCCGCCATGGTCTACCGGCTCGTCACACGAACCTCCAGCAGGCTGGCCGTCCTTCTTGGCCTTCTCCTCTTCGCCCTCGGCCCCGTAGTCTGGATGCAAATCTACGCAGGCCTCGAGGCACCGCTCTACATGCTGCTCGTCCTCGAGATGTCGCTCGCCGCCTCAAAGCCAGACACGACACCTCCGGCATGGGTCTACGCTCTCTTCCTTCTCCTGCCGCTGACCAGACCCGAAGGGGTTCTCTTCGCCTGCGCAGGAGTCATCCTCTACTGGAAAGGCCGCCGCACCTCCCGGCAGCTTCCACTCTTCGCTTTATCGGTTCTCCTCGGGCTCACCTACTTCCTTGCCCGCTGGCACTACTTCCACAACCTGCTGCCCAACCCCTTCTACGTAAAAGTTGCGCATGAAGACCTGCGCAATACCCTTACTCAGTGGATCGTCGCAGTCGCCGAGTACAAGGGCTATCTCTTTGCCCTCACCCTGGTCGCCCTGCTCTCCAAAACAACCGTGACGCGCGTGATGTCGCTCTGCAGCCTGCTGCTCTTGCTCCTGCTGTTCGCTCCGCACGACATGGCCATGAACTTCGGCGATCGCTACTACGTGCAGCTCACCCTCCCCATCCTTCTTCTCTTTCTCATCACCGAAGACATCCCGCGCATGTCGCGCTTCGCCGCAGCCATCACCGTGCTCTTCGTGTTTGCCTTCCGTCCCAGTGAAGTCCTCTGGAACCTCAAGTACGCCGGCTCCATCAAGCATGCCCACTTCGACCTCGGCCGCCGCCTCGCCCCCTTCGCCGCCGGCCACACCCTGATGGCCCCCGACGTCGGCGGTCTCCCGTACTACTCCGGCTGGTTTACCTACGACTTCCTTGGCCTGGGCACCAACAGCATCGCCCGCCACGGCATCACCACCGCATCGCTCCAGCAGATGCATCCCGATCTCATCGTCGTCTACAACGAATTCCCCGGCCCCGCCCTGCTGCACAACGGCTCCTACGTAGGAGGCACCGAAGCCGCTGGCCGAATCCTCACCGCCTACCTCAACCAATCCGGCCAGTATGACTACGCTGCATCCTCCAAAGCCAACGGCTTTTATCTAGTCGAATTCCTCCGTAAGGACACCCCTCAGCATGACCAGATCCTCGCCGCCCTTCAGGCCAATGAACTCACCTCGCAAACGCCTCTTACCCTGAAGCATCTGCTAGAGCAGCAATACCTTCCCTGACCCTCTGCGCTGGCATCCGCCGAAATAATGATGCCCCGGCTTCTCTGCCGGCATCCAAACACTTCTAAGTTCCGCACGCCGCTCCAACCAACTCCTGCCAGAGAGTCGAGATTCACCGAGCATGGCCGCTGCCGCCGCACCCGCACACACCGACGCCGCACCCCAAGCCGCACCCGACTCCACCCATGAGCTCACCCATGGCGTGAATCCCTGGTGGATCGCCGCCGCCGTCATGCTCGCCACCTTCATGGAGGTCCTCGACACCTCCATCGCCTCCGTGGCCCTCCCCTACATCGCCGGCTCCCTCTCCGCCACCAACGACGAAGCCACCTGGGTCCTCACCTCCTACCTCGTCTCCAACGCCATCATCCTCCCCGCCTCCAACTGGTTCTCCCTCAAGTTCGGACGCAAGCGCTTCCTCATGGTCTGCGTCGCCATCTTCACCGTCGCCAGCTTCGCCTGCGGTGCCGCTCCCTCCCTCGCCCTCCTTCTTCTCTTCCGAGTCATCCAGGGAGCCGGCGGCGGAGCCCTACAGCCCATCTCCCAGGCCGTCCTCCTCGAAAGCTTTCCCCCAGCCAAGCGTGGCGCCGCCATGGCCGTCTTCGCCCTCGGCGTCGTGGTCGCCCCCGTCCTCGGCCCCACCCTCGGCGGCTGGCTAACCGACACCTATTCCTGGCGCTACGCTTTCTACATCAATATCCCCATCGGCGTCATGGCCCTGTACATGATCAACCGCTACATCCACGACCCGTCCTACATCAAGAACGCCAAAGTCTCCCGCTTCGACAACATCGGCTTCGGCTCCCTCATCGTCTGGGTAGGCTGCCTCCAGGTCATCCTCGACAAGGGCCAGGAAGTCGACTGGTTCGCCTCCACCTGGCTGCGCTGGGCCTTCGTCGCCATGCTCATCGCGCTCGCCATCTTCATCTACAAGTCCTTCTGGGGCAAGCAGCCGCTGGTCAACCTGCGCGTCCTCAAGGACCGCAACTTCCTCGTCGGCTGCACCCTCATCTTCCTCTTCGGCATCGCCATCTACTCCACCGTCGTCGTCCTTCCGCTCTTCTATCAGGAACTCCTCGGCTACACCGCCTTCACCGCCGGCCTCGTCGTAGCTCCTAGAGGCTTAGGAGCCATCTGCGGCATGCCCGTCATCGGCTATCTCTCCAACAAGGTCGACCCCCGCTACCTCCTCACCTTCGGCTTCGGCATCTTCGGACTCACCACCCTCTACTTCGGCTCCATCACGCTAGGCATCTCGCCGACAACGCTCTTCCTGCCCATCCTCATCACCGGCTTCGGCCTCAGCTTCGTCTTCGTTCCCATCTCCACCGCCGCCTACGCCACCCTCTCCAACGAGCAGATGGGTAACGCCAGCGGCGTCTTCAACCTCCTCCGCAACGTTGGAGGCTCCATCGGCATCTCCATCGCCACCACCCTGCTCACCCGCCGCACCGACGTCCACCAGAACGAGCTCACCAACTACATGCCGCAATCCGGCCTCGGCTACCAGAACGCCCTCGCCGGCACCCAGCAAGCCCTCGCCGACCACGTCGGCAAAGCCAACGCCCTCTACGCCGCCAAGGCCAGCCTCTATCAGCAACTCGGCATGCAGTCCGCCTACTGGGCCTTCATCGACGTCTTCCGCTGGCTCTCCGTCCTCAGCGTCTTCTGCATCATCTTCGTCTGGTTCTTCAAAAAGGTGAAAGCCGGCAAGCCCCCCGCCGGCGTCCACTAACCCCACGCAACCACGACGCCTGCGCCGTTGCCGCTGCCCTCGCCGCTGCCGCTGCCTTTCCTTGTGTCATTCTCTCCGGGAATCTGCTGTTCGAATCTCGGATCTCGCATCCCCGGATCTCTCAGTCCAGAAACCGTCCGCGATACGCCCACAACCCCAGCCCCGGATTCGAGATATAAAAAATCTCCTCCCCATCCACCACATTCCACCCATCCTTCAACACCGCCGGATCATACTTCGCCGAATACTCCGCCAGGTCCCCATACTCGTAATGCACGCCCTCAATCTCCGCGCGCGTCAGATGCCCTGGGCAATACCGAATCGAAAATCTCCCCTCGCTTGACCCATGAATCAAGTGCGCAGCCGCACTCAAATTCGCCGCCAGCTCCGGATCGTTCTTCACTGCCTCCAGCGTCGCAGGAGTTCCGCAATATCCATACCGCCGAATCAGTGTATCGATCGTCTTATCCTCGCCAAACTCCCGCACCCCCGGCGCCAGCACAATCAACTCCGCACCATCCGCCAGCGCCATCCGCGTCCGGTACACGCTCTTGTTCCCCAACCACGTCGAATGAAACTCATGCGGATCGAGATACACCACCGCCTTCTTCATCTCGCGATCCATCATCAGAAAATTGCACTGCAAACTAAGCGCCGCCGCACGTTCAAAACACTCATTGTCATCGCCGATAAACAACCCGCGCATCACCAGCTCACCCGCGGCATTCTTGTTCACCACGGTCTGCACATACACAATCTGCGGCAGCTCTCCACCAAAGTGCGCGCTCGCATAATTCAGCACCCGCCGCACCGGAGTATCCGCGCGCCCCATCATGCGCTCCATCCCATACACCGCCCCCAAAAAATGCGAGCGATGAATCCCCATCACCCCACCCGTCCCAATGAAAATATTCTTCGACCCATTGGCCATCCCCACCACCTCATGCGGCACCACCTGCCCAATCGACAAAATCAGATCGTGCCCACCGTCCCGCAAGAGCTTATTCACCTGCGCCGGCCACGAGTAATCCAGCTTCCCCTCGCTAACCTCCAGCACAAACTCCCCCGGAACCTCACCCAGCGTCACAATGTCATTCCGCCAGTCATGCACCCGAAACAGCCCCCGCGGCGTCTCGCCAAACATCGTCGCAATCTGCTCATCGGTCATCGCAGTATGCGTCCCCAGCGCCGGCAACACATCCACCAGCCTGTCCCCATAAAACTCCCACGCCATCTCCGTAAGTTCGCCAGCCTTCGAGTGAAACCGAGTAAAGTCCGGCGGCACAGCCACAACCCGTTTGCGCTCACCGAGTTTCCCCAAAGCCTCGTTCAACCCCGCGCGAATCTCCTCCGCGCTCATCTCCATCTCCGCCGACCCAGCCGCAAAAAATAAGCTCATAGCCAATCATTCTACTTCTCGCCCCGCTCCCAAACCCCCTATACTTCATGGCAATGAGATCGGCCACACTCATCTCCGCCACGCATCTCTGCCTCCTTGTGTTGGTAGGTGGCGCAATCTCCGCGTCGGCGGCGATGCCTTTTTCCCTTCTCGCGAACAACCCTCACCGCAAGACAATTGCGCTCGCTATCTTCACTCTTGGCTGCGTCATCACGATCGCCTCGGACCTTTGCCTGAGCTATAGCATCAAACACAACCAATTTGCGGACGCAGAGGTGGAACGACTTCGATCCAACACCAGCTCCGCCCTCTGGAAAGTACTCCATGGTTCGGCCTGGCTGATCGCGGTGATCTTCCAATCGATCGCCTTGCTATTTAACGGTCCGCATAGCCTGCTACAGGTTGGTTGGATCGCCTTGATGTTCTCCAGCACCCTGACCATGGTCAAGTCCTCGGTAGGCAGGGCTTCCGAAGTCCAATCACCACCTCCCGCCCCATCCGCCCCTCTCACCTCCAGCCACTGGGGCCAATAAAACCTCGTTGCCCGACCTGCCCGCCCGTCCTATAATCGTCGCCATGAGGCGAGACTCCCAACTCTCCGCCGCGCGACTGGCCGCACTCAGCGTCCTCGGTGGCGTCATCGCTGCCAGCTCGTTCTTCATTGTGGTCTCCCCGCTTGCAGGGGGCGCTCATCGTGCGTCCCATCCCTGGTGGGCTTTCGTTCTCGTATCAGGCCTTATGATTTCCGGCTTCTCCATCGCCTATCTCTCCGCTTCCGACCTGGAGAGCGGCATCGCCAACGAGCGCTGGCCCGAAGACGAGATCAACTCCGTACGCGCTCGGATCGAATCGCCCCTCGCAACCGCCTTCGCCCTCGCTCTCTTCTCTGTATACCTGGTGTTCGCCTTATTCAGTCACCGGTTTCGCATGATTTGGTTTTCGCCATTCATCCTGCTCCAGACCCTGAACTTTCTCCGCTCGTCCGTGCGTCTCAGGTCCAAAGCTGTCCGCGAGCCCAAGTGGTCCAGCCTAGCCCCCCTCACCTCCAACCACTGGGGCCAGCACTAACCTCCGCGTCACCCATCACACACCCTCGCTTGCGCCTCGCATAGAATCACACTTGCAGCCCGCATCCAGAGGTTCCCACTTGTCCGACACCACCGCCCTCCGCCTCACCACCCCCGAATTCCACGCCCGCGTCCACGCCCTCAACCCCCAGATCGCTGTATTCGACTGCGACGGCACCCTCTGGTCCGGCGACGCCGGCTCTGCCTTCATGCACTGGTCCATCGACACCAAGCTCATCTCCCTCGACCAGATCGCCTGGATCAAGGAACGCTACGCCGGCTACCAGCAAGGCCAAGTCTCCGAGTACGACATCTGCGGCGACATGGTCACCGTCTACCGCGGCCTCGCCGAAGACCGCCTCCGCACCGCCGCCGCCCAGTTCTTCCGCGACTACATCGAGCCCAACATCTTCCCCGAACTCGCCGTCCTCATCACCGAACTCCAGCACAACGGCTGCGACATCTGGGCCGTCTCCTCCACCAACGACTGGGTCATCGAGGAAGGCGTCCGCCGCTTCTCCATCCCCGCCAACCACGTCCTCGCCGCCCGCGTCGAAATCGACGCCAACGGCCACATCAGCGACCGCCTCATCCACGTCCCCACTGACGCAGACAAAGTAGAAGCCCTCCGCCGCGTAGGCATCACCGACCCCGACGTCGTCTTCGGCAACTCCATCCACGACGCCGCCATGCTCTCCATCGCCCGCCGCCAGAACGGCACCACCGGCGCCTTCCCCGTGAACCCCTCCACCGGCCTCCTGACCCGAGCCGCCGCCGAAGGCTGGCCCGTCTACTACCCCGCCTCCGTCACCCCCTGAACCTTCATCGCATCAAGCGCGAGGACCCCCGCGTAAACCATTACCCCTCGCTCACGTCTACACTGTTGGCAGAGACGTGAAAGATTCCATTCGCAAGCTCGACGAACCCAGACCCTCCCCAGCCGCCCGGCCCCTGCGTCGCGTCGTCGCCGCGCTCATCCTCCGCGGCGAAGGCCCCTCCCGCGAAATCTTCATCTGCCAGCGCCGCGCCGGCCAGCCCATGGGCCTCAAATGGGAGTTCCCCGGCGGCAAAATCGAGCCCGGCGAGACCTCGGAAGAAGCCCTCACCCGCGAACTCTCCGAAGAGCTCGACATCCGCGCCACCATTGGCGATCGCATCACCACCATCCACCACACGTACCGCAACGGCGGCGCCATCGAAATCGAATTCTTCCTCGTCCGCGACTTCCAGGGCGAGCCCGTCAACCGCATCTTCCAGCAGATGCTCTGGACCCCTTTCCACCGCCTCCCCGACTACGACTTCCTCTCCGCCGACCTAACCCTCATCCGCGACCTCGCCGACGGCAAACTCCTCTAAGACGTTCTTAGTTCTCCGTTCTCAGTTGAAAGCGCACGCAGCCGTTGCCTTTCTTTCTGTCATTCCCTCCGGAAATCTGCTTCTCCACCACCCACCCCAACGGACACCGGAGAACGGACACCGGACAACCGGCTCTTCTAGCTCTTCGCCACCGCATGCAGCTGCTGCCACACCATCACCACCGTCAACCCAATCACAATCACCGTAGTCGTCCACGCCACCACGTTGAACCAGTGCGAATTCGTATGCCGCCCCATCAACGCCTTGTTGTTCACCAGCTTCAGCATGAAATACAGCACGAACGGCAGCAGCACCCCATTCAGCACCTGCGACAAAATCGTCATCGTCACCAGCGGAAAATTCGGGATCAGCACCACCGCAGCCCCCGCAACAATCAGCAGCGTATATAGCCAGTAGAAGAACGGCGCCTGGCTGAACTTCTTATCCACCCCACTCTCGAACCCCAACCCCTCGCACACGCTGTAAGCCGTTGAAATCGGCAGAATGCTCGCCGCAAAGAACGACGCATTGAACAGCCCCGCCGCGAACAAAATATAAGCAAAGTCTCCTGCCAGCGGCCGCATCGCCTGCGCCGCATCCGATGGCACCGTGATGTTCCGCATTCCATGCACCCACAGCGTCGCCGCGCAGGCCACAATAATGAACCACGCCACAATGTCCGTGAAGAACGACCCCACAATCACATCCAGCCGCGACGCGCTGTACTGCTTAATCGACACGCCCTTCTCCACAATCGAAGACTGCAGATAGAACTGCATCCACGGTGTAATCGTCGTGCCAATCACGCCGATCACCATGTACACATAATTGTGGTCGCTCCACACCGCGCGTCCCGGAATCTTCACCGTCTCCACCAGCGCCGTATGCCAGTCTGGCTGCGCCAGCACCCCGGCAATGATGTAGCAGATATAAAAAACGCTGGCGATCAGAAAAATCTTTTCAACGCTCTTGTAATCCCCCTTCACTACCAGCGCCCACACCGCCAGCGCGCAAATCGGCACGCTCGCATACTTGCTCACATGAAATAACTGCAGCGATCCAGCAATCCCCGAAAACTCCGCAATCACATTCCCGAAATTAACGATGACCAGCAGCACCATCAGGAAGAACGTCATCCGCAGCCCGAACTCTTCGCGAATCAAATCGCTCAGACCCTTGCCCGTCACCACACCCATCCGAGCGCACATCTCCTGCACCACGATCAGCGCCAGCGTGATCGGCAGCATCGTCCACAGCAGGTGATATCCATACTGCGCACCCGCCTGCGAGTACGTAAGAATCCCACCCGCATCATTGTCCACATTCGCCGTAATAAACCCCGGCCCCAGCACCGCAAAAAACATGATGATGCTGACCTTGTACCGCTTCCAGAAACTCAAGCCAGCACCGCCCCACCCGAATTTACACGCCGCGCAACGCCGGTCAACCTCTGTGTCCGCATCCCAAATTCCCCTGCTCTGGTTTGAACGGCCGTCCGGCCTCCTCTAGACTAACCCGCCCGCGCGATTCCTTTGCGAAACTTCGCCAACTTTGCGAACGTCGCCTCAAAGCCTTTGCTGTTGCCTTTGCTAAAAGCTAGAAGCTCCCATCTGCAACCGCTCCACAATCTTCCCCACCTGCGCATCATTTCCATACCCATCTCGCACCGCCCTCTCCCGCCCCGCCCGCGCAATCCGCTCCCGCGCCACCTCATCCGGCAGATACCGCGCAATCTTCTCCGCGCACTCCTCAAACCCCGTAAAGAACACGGCCTCTTCCCCCTCAACAAACCGAGCCTCATGCCCAGCCGACCGCTCCGCCAGCAAAAATCCGCCACAAGCCGCTATCTCAAAACTCTTGTGCACAAACTCGTCCTGGTTCGAGTGCGTAATAAAACTCAAATTAATCTTCGACCGCCAAATCGCCTCACGATAATCCTTCCCATACAACTCCGTCCCCGTATACAGCGCCTTCGCGGCCTCCGCATCCAGCCGCTCTCGCCACATCCGATCGCCCGAAATCACCACCGGAAACCCACGCTCCCTCCAAAGCCGCGTCAAAAACTCCGGCCGGTCATCATACGATGTCCCAATAAACGAGACCCCCCGATCCCTATTCTTATCGCTCCAATCTCCCTCCACCGGAAAGTGAATCGTAGGCTCATACGCCGTCTGAATCTTGATCACATCCCGAGCCCCACGCTCCATATAGTCGGCAATATTTTTATCCCGCTGCACAACGTGCAAATCAAAATGCGGAATGTCCTTCATATACAGCCGCCACCCCGGATCTCTCCGCGGCCCAAACGCGTTATCGATCATGTAACTAACCGTCTTCACGCCCATCTTCCTCAACTTGTCCAGCGTCGAAGGCCAAAGCCCCAACAACTTATCCGCCCAGAAAACATCAGGCTTCTCCCGCTCCGCCGCCGCCAGAATATCCCGATTCAGCCGACTCACCCAAGGCCCCACCTGCGCCCGATGCACCACCTTCTTAATAAACTCACCCCGCGGCTGATACCCCAACAAATCGATCGCCACCACCGTATGCCCCAGCCGCTCCAGCGCCCACAACCGATACAACGCCGAATCATTAGGAGACAGCTGCCCCACATACAAAATCTTCACCGCAGAAACTCCGTTCTCAGTCCTTGGTTCTCAGTTCTCAGTTCAATGCTGCCACCAGTGGCTCGGTGACCCAATCGATGTTCACCCCTACGCCCCACTGAGAACTGACAACTGAGAACTGACAACTTCCTACCCTTCCCGCAGCTGCGCAATCACCTGCTCCGCATGAATCGCCCCCGCCACGCGCCCATGAGAGTCCACCACCGGCAGCGACCTCAAATTGTACTTGTCGAACAACTCCGCAACTTCCTTATCGCTTGCGTCCAGCCCACACCGCACGTTATGCCCCTCGCTCAGCACCGCCAGCGTCGTCTCAGGAGTAGACAGCACCAGCCGCGGCAGCATCACCACTCCCGCCAGCTTCTGCTCCGCGTCCAGCAAATAAATCTCCGTGATCGTATCCGGATCGCCTTCAAACTCCCGCAGTGCCTCAATCGCGTCCGCCACCGTTGCATCCTTCGGCGCGCTCACGTAATCCGTCGTCATCCGCCCTGCAGCAGAGTCAGGCGAGAACTCCAGCAGCTCCTCCACGTCGTGCCGCTCTTCCGGCTCCATCTCCTCCAGGATCGCCTCGGACTCCTCGTCGCTCAGCTCCGACAACACATCCGCCGCCGCGCCCGGGTCCATCTCCTCCAGAATGTCTGCCGCCCGCTCCGAATCCAGCCCCTGCAGCAGCGCCTTCTGCATCTTCGGATCGACTTCCTCCAGCGTCTCCGCCGCCGTCTCTTCCGGCAAACTCGAGAACACCGCATCCCGCTCGCCCGGCGCCAGGTCTTCCAGAATCTCCGCAATATCCGAAGGATGCAGCTTCGACAGCCGCTCCTGCCCAATCTTCAGCCGCACCCGCCGCGCCGGATCGCGCTCAATCAAGTCCACAAAATCCCACGGAATCACCCGCGGCTTCAACCGCCCGGTAAACTCATCCACCATCGTTACCGGCAGCCCCTTGAACAGCCGCCGCATCGCCCCGCGGTTCCCAACCTCGACCTCTACAATCCGCAGCCCCGCCGTCTCGCCGTCCACCCCGCTCGGCTCCCACGCCAGGTTCACGTCGTTCACCCGCACCACCTTGCGCCCGTCCACGTCAATAATCTGCTGATCCAGCAAGTCATAATCCAGCAGCAGGTAATCGTGCTGCCGCTTGTAAGCCGTCGGCTTCCCCTTCGCCCGCAGCTCCGCCTCATTCGACGCCGGCATCACCATCTCCGCCACCGGCAGCAGCAGCAACTTCGCCTTCTTTCCCGACCCCTTCCGCAACACCAGCGCCGCCACATGCCCCTGCGCAATCGACACATCCACCGCCAGATCCTTCACCCGCCCCAGCGACACTCCATCCGGCCCCAGCACACTCCGCCCCAACAGCGCAGACGCACTGGTAGCCACCGCCATCGGAATGAGCTGCAACTCAGACATCGCTACCCCTAAACTAACCCATCAGATGCTACGCCGTACCCTGACAACCTGAACACCCCCACCATCCCACAAAAGCAAAACGGCGAAGCCCGAAAGCCCCGCCGATCTACCTCCTATTTCCTACTTCCTGTTTCCTACTTCCTAAGCCGTGACAGCCTCCAGCAGCACCTGCGCAAACTTCTTCCCCGTCCGCGCCTTGTACCCATCCTTGTGATACGCATACCCGGCAATCAGCGGAAACGCAATCGTAGCCTCGGCAAACACCATCTGCTCATACGTCAGATCGACCTTGCCCCAGCTCGAAGCCTCCTTCAGCGTAGACCCCGACAGCGCACCATCGCGCGCGTCAGCCACCGTAATCTGGATCGCGTACTTGTGCATCGACGCCTCCACACCCAGCACATCCGCCGCCACCACAATGTCCTGCGCAAAGTTCTTCGGAACCCCGCCGCCAATCATCAGCAACCCCGTCGTAGGATTCGCCATCTTCAACTGCGTCAGCTCATAGAAATCCTTCGCCGAATCAATCGACACGACAGCCTTCCCGCGCCGCTCATGCTGATGCGCCACCAGCCCGAACCCAGCCGAGCAATCGGAGAACGCCGGGCAGAAAATCGGCACGTCTTTCTCATAGCAAGCCAGCACGATCGAATCATGCTCGCCATCCTTCGGCGTCCGCTTGTGATCCACCAGGTACTTGCCCATCGCCTGGATAAACTCCCGCGAAGAATATGCCCGCGGCTCCAGCGAATCCGTAACCTGCTTCATCACGTCATCGCAAATCCGCAGCTGGTCTTCATCGATGAACGTGTCATAGATGCGATCGATCGCCAGCTCGCGCAGCGTGGCATCCTCCGCGCCATACTTGTACTCATCGCCGGCAATATAGTGCCGGAACCCCAGCGCCTCAAAGAAGTCCTGGTCCACAATATTCGCGCCCGTCGACACAATCGCGTCGACCATGTTGTTGCGCACCAAATCCACAATCACCTTCTGCAGCCCAGCCGAAATCATCGACCCCGCCAGGCACAGAATCACGCCGCACTCCGTATCGCGCAGCATCATGTCGTAGATATGCGCCGCCCGCGCCAAATCGCGCGAACTGTACGCCATAGAGCTCATCGCATCCACCAATGCCACCACGTTATGCTGCTTGATGTCGATGTGCTGAATCTCGTCTTTAAGAAGTTCTTTTTTCGTTGTCATATCCCTTCTAGAATATCGCGTTCGCCCCTCTCCCCACGCGCCGATTCTGTTAAATTCCATCTGCCGCCAGCCCCCGCCACAACCTGCTATCCTCTCAACAATTCCACCCCGCAGGCGCCCAATGCGAATCCTTCCAACCCTCGCAACCCTCGTCCTCCTCACCACCGCCGCCTTCGCCGCCGAACCCTGTCAAACCATCCACGGCCGCGCCATCTACTACTCCGCCGACGGACAGCTCCGCCTCTGGCACATCGGCACCCACCACGAGTTCCAACCCGACGCCTACCAGGGCGACACCCCCAACCCCTGGGACAAGATCATCACCCTCCTCAAAGCCGGAGACACCTCACCCGCCGCCGGCAGCAACAACGCCCTCTACGGCGACTTCGTCGTCTGTCCCACCAAGCCCTACCGCGAAGGCGCAGTCCAGCCCGCCACCATCCGCAGCATGTCGCACCTCCGCGTAGTCCCACGCTAACCGCCGCTACGCCAGCACAAACCGCCCCCGCCGAATCGCGACCCACGCCAGCACCACAAACAACACCAGCGCCGCCAGCTTCGCCACGTTCGTAATCGGTTCCGTCCCCTTCGGCGCCAACTCATGCAGCGGCGCAATCTTCTCAAACGACTGCACAATCAGCACCAGCACATTAAAAAACTCCGCAATCGTCGCCATAACGATATACGTCTTCGACCAGCCCTTCCTCCACGCCATCACCGCAATCGCCAGCACCACCAGCGAAATCACGCCCACCACAATCCCCGGCGTAATCCCATGGAACGGGAAAAAGAATCCCGTCACGCTGGTCAATATCGTGAACACCAGGAACACCAAATTCCACGCCGGCAACTTCAAGCCAGCCACAAATCCATACACCACCACCAGCCCGGAAAAAATTCCGATGAGGCTGATCGCTACATGAATCAAGGTAAACGTAGACATGACGGCATCCTCTCGCAAGGGAGATTGCGTAGTGCCCGGCCCGACATCACGCCCATACTACATCTCCCTGCCGCCCAATCCCTACTGCAAAAACGCCTCCAGCGCCGCATCGAACTTCGCCGGCTGGTCATACATAATGAAGTGTCGCGACCCATCCACCCGCACCAGCGTTACATGCGGCATCGGCTTGTATCCCGCCTTCACCAGCGCCTCGTACGTCGTCGGGTCCGGCTGCTTCAGCGTCGGATCATACTCATACAGCACCAGCGTCGGCGTCTCAATCTTTGCCACATCCGCGCGCAGGTCCGTCTGCATGTCCTCCACCATCGCCTCCACCACCACCGCGCGATCGCTCGCCCCGGAGCTCGCCGCCACCAGCTTCTGCCCCGCCGGGTCTTTCACCAGCTGCTCCGCAATCATCGCCTGCATCCCCGCGTACTGGTCCGCCGGAACCGCCATCATCTGCTTCCGCATCACCTCCGCGTACGGCTTCGTCGCCTCCACCGTCGCGTCCGGATTGAACAGCACCGCATAGAACGGCAGCGTATCCACGATCACCATCTTCCGCACATCCCCCGGATACTTGTCCGCCAGCATCATCGCCAACAGTCCGCCCAGCGAATGTCCCACCACCACAGGCTTCATCCCCGCCGCCTCAATATAGCCATGCAGTTCCTCAACGATTGGAGCCAGCATCGGCCCCGTAGCATTCACGCCCGCCGGCGCACCCGCGAACCCATCCACCTGCACCAGGTGCAGCCGATAATTCGGCGCCAGCAGCTTCGCCTCCCCATCCCAAACTACCCGCGAGCTCGACAGCCCCGGAATCAGCACCACGTCCGGCTTCCCCACCGTCCCCGCATCCACCACCGTAAATCGCGTCGGCACAAACTTCGACGCCTGCGCATGCGCCGCCAACGGCTTCACCAGCAACATCACGCCCGCCAACACCAGCACCACCGTAGCCAACCACTGCAAGCCCTTCATCATTCGCTCCATCACCCTCTCCTATTCCGCCTCTCGGCCCCTACGCTTCCGTTGCCCTTGTCTTGCTTTCATTCCCCTCGGGAATCTGCTTCTCCGCCCTTACGCGTCCGCAACCCAATCAACTGCGCCGCAATCATCGCCAGCAACGCCACAATCCGAAACCCGCTGTTCCACGGGTGATCGTTCACCACATACTGCGCCACGATGAAACAAAGGCAAGCCACATACAGCAGCCGAACCTCAGCGCTCATCGTCCGATACGCCCCGCCCAACGTCCACTTCCTCTCAACCACGGCATCGACCATCTCATCCTCCCTCGCACAGCCATCCATCCCCAGTGCCATCCATCAGCAATCCCGCATGACACTTGTCATCCGCGCACCACGCCCCGGCACGTCCCCCGACCGCTCAGCACATACCCCGCCGCCACCATCGCGATCAACACCAACCGCACCGCCAACTCGTGGCCAAACATCCGCGTGTGACGTTCCCACGGCATCGCCAGCAGTGCCAGCGTCGCGTAATAAAGAACATTCCGCAAAATCCTCTTGGTCCTGTCATTCAGTGTCATTTCATCTCCTCGCACGTACCCGTGAGTGCAGCGTTGAACGGAAGGAAGGTTCGCCATCACACCTACGAACCGCCCACAACAAATTACGCATCTTGACTACGTCCTATTCCCTACTTCCTACGCAATACCTTCACTCTCCCTCCGCAAACACCTGCTCAATCCCCGTCCCGAACAGCCGCGCAATCTTGAACGCCAGCGGCAGCGACGGATCATACTTCCCCGTCTCAATCGCATTCACGCTCTGCCGCGACACCTCCAGCTTCTCCGCCAGGTCCGCCTGCGACCACCCGCGATCGGCCCGCAACTCCCGCAGTCGATTACGCATCGTCCCTCACCCGATTGCGCATCTTCTGGATCCCCTGCGCCACTCCAAACGCAAGAAAGAACGTAACCCAGCTCGAGAACGGTGCCAACGCCGGGGCGCCGCTGATCGTTCGCAGAAAGTCGCTCACCACCAGCACCATCAGCAGCACCGCCGTTCCCGCCACCAGCGACCGCATCGTGACCAGCCGCAGGTACTCATCCTTCTCCTCCTGCAGATACACGCCCATCGAACCCAGCATCGCCAGAATCGGCAGCGCCGGCAGCACCGAAATCGTGTACAGCAACCACCCATGCGGGTGCGTATGCCTCACCACAAAAATCGCTCCAAACAACACCACCAGGTACACCGACATCGTCCCCAGTACCCGCCGCTGATACCGCTTGTTCGCCGGCGTAGACGTTTCGCAGACACTCATCGCACTCCCTCCCTTCCCGCCAACCCATCCGCATCCGCTGGCACCCGGTTCGCCACCTTGTACGTCAGCTTCGCCGCCAGCATCGCGACGAAGAACATTCCGAGCTCAACCCCCGCGGGCCAGCTCCCCTTCCATCCCAGCAACTGCAGCAATCCGTGGAAGCACACGGACGTCATCACCGCCGCCAACCCCCACAACAAACACCGCACCACCAGCAGCCGATGAAACTCATCCGTCTCCTCCCCCAGGTAGCGCGCCAATACCCAGATCAACCCCACCACCGGAAGCGTCGTCAGCGCCGCCGGCATCCACAGCGCCGTCCCCGCCAGCTTCGCGTGATTCACCCACAAGAAGGAGCTCGTCCACAAGACCTCGTACGCCACCAGCATCACCGCTCCCCGCCGGATCAAACCCTTCTTCGCTGCGTTCAGCTTCTTCCAATTCCAGCTCATCCCAAACCTCCCTCGAGCCGTCCTTCCTCTCGATGTCAAGCAAACTTTACGACAAGCTTCCTTTACATGTCAAGCCTCCTTTACATAATTTTCACAGAGGACATTTTTAGCTGACTAACTTTTCAACTAACCGCGAATTCTGGCATCCAAAACCCAGCTGTACGACACGATTTGCGTCCCGAAACCCACCTATACCGACACGAATTGGTACGCTATTACCCATGAACGTCAACTTCGCCGAGCGCGCGCACAACCACAACTGGAAGCTGGACCCCATCGTGCGCTCGCTCCTCGACACCGACTTCTACAAGCTCCTCATGCTCCAGTTCATCTGGAAAAACTTCCCTAGAACCCTTGTAACCAGCGAGATACACAACCGCACCACCCACATCCGCCTCGCCGACCGCATCTCCGCCGCAGCCCTGCAGGACCAGATGGAGCACGTCCGCACTCTCCGGCTCCGCCGCAGCGAGCTCGTGTGGCTTGCAGGTAACACATTCTACGGGGTTAAGCAGATCTTCCACCCCGACTTCCTGGCCTGGCTCGACCGCGACTTCCGCCTCTCCGACTACCAGATCACCGAAAACGACGGCCAGCTAAGTATCCGCTTTTCAGGCCTTTGGACCGACGTCACGATGTGGGAGGTCTACTCCCTGGCCATCGTCTCCGAAATGAAGACCCGAGCCGCCCTCGCCACCCTCAACGAGCTCGAACTCGATGTCCTCTACGCCCGTGCTAAAACCCGCCTCTGGAACAAGATAGAGCTCCTTCGCAACGTCGAAGGCCTCCGTTTATCCGACTTCGGCACCCGCCGCCGACACAGCTTCCTGTGGCAGGAGTACTGCGTCCAGGCCCTCGCAACTGCCCTGAATACAAAGACTTCCGAGCGCTTCACCGGAACCTCCAACACCGCCCTGGCCTACAAACACGATCTGGAAGCCATCGGCACCAACGCCCACGAGCTCCCCATGGCCATGGCCGCCCTGGCCTCCACCGGCTCCGACGACGACCTCCGATCTTCTCAATACAAAGTACTTGAGCTCTGGCGCCGCTCCTACGACAACGAGCTGCTCATCATGCTCCCCGACACCTTTGGCACCAGCCAGTTCCTCGCCCACGCCCCCGCCTGGACAGCGAAGTGGACTGGGGAACGTATTGATTCCAAGGATCCCTTCGTCGCCGGCGACGAGTACATCGCCTGGCTTGAATCGCACGGCCAAGACCCCCAAACCAAGCGGCTCATCGCCTCCGACGGCCTCGACGCCAGCACGATCGTCCAGCTCCACGCCTACTTCAACGGCCGCATCCGCTTCTCCGCCGGCTGGGGCACCTTCTTAACCAACGACTTCCGAGGCTGCCACCCCCGCAACGAAGACACCTTCGAGCCCATCTCGCTAGTCTGCAAACTAACCAGCGCCGACGGCATCCCCACCGTAAAACTCAGCGACAACCCCAGCAAATCCACCGGCCCCGCCGACCTGATCGCCCGTTACCGCCGTGTTTTCAATACCCCAGTCCAAGCCGAGGTCCCCGTCCTCGTCTAACCCGCCAAACACGCGCGTTCATGCACGCCATAGCCGCGTTTCGTGACCCAAATCGACGTCTTTAGCGCGGTTTGAGGAGCAAGATCGCGCCAATGCCTGAGTGATCAGTCAGTTATTCGCAGGCGCAGAGGTCACGGTCACGGCCATCTGAATTTTCGCGGCCAATCCATGCGTGCAAGAAGGCAAACAGCAGGACCTTGCCATGATCATTGAACTCGCCGAACCCGGGCCAACTTATACTCTCCCCATGCGCCTCATCACGATTGCCCGCGTTGCCCTCGTCGCCACACTTCTGCCGATCGTCACCGCGCCCGCCGCGCACGCCTGGGGCCGCGATGGCCACATGCTCATCAATAAGCTCGCCGCGCAGAACCTTCCTGCTGACGTCCCTTACTTCCTGCGCAACGGCAACGGCGTCGACGTGATCGAGTGGATGGGACCTGAGCCCGACCGGTGGAAGCAGCGCGATGCCGAGCCCGAGCTCGTCGCGACCCAATCCCCTGACCACTTCTTCGACTACGAGTGGGGCATCTACGGCGCAACTCCCTGCTCCGCTGGAACGAAGGACTGCATCGACGGCTATGACTTCCCACGTAAACGCTACGACTTCATCCGCAATCTCTCCGCCGCGCTCCCGCAGCACCCCGAGATCAAAACCTTCGAGACGGTCGGCTTCCAACCCTGGCAGGTCGAAGAAGTCTGGCAGCGTCTCAAGTCTGACTTCCGCGAGTACCGCAGGCTCATTGCCGCCAACGGCGACACCGCTCCCGTCCAACTTGCGATCCTGTTCGACGCCGGGTGGCTGGGTCACTACGTCGGCGATGGATCCCAACCGCTGCACAACACCATCCAGTACAACGGCTGGACCGGCCCGAATCCCAACGGCTACACCATCGAACACCACATCCACGCGCAGTTCGAGTCCATCTACGTCTCGGCCAACATCAAGCCCGAAGACGTAGCGCCGCTCGTAGCGGCCGCGCAGCCCACCGTGATCGACGATGAGTGGACGCAGTACTGGAACTATCTCCACCACTCCAATTCGCTCGTCGAGAAGGTGTATCAACTCGAGAAGGCCGGTGGCTTCACCGACGCCGGAACTCCCGAAGCCAAGGCCTTCACAGAAGAGCGCCTGGCCGCTGGTGCGATCGAACTCCGCGACCTCATCAACTCCGCCTGGGTCCACTCCGCCGACCCCGTGCAGGAATACCACGGGCCCCAGTAACCTCACGGGCCTGCAAGAAGCTCAGAAATGTTCGTCAGGCTGAAACGCCCGTCTGCGAACTCGCCGGAGTTACAACCTGAAGCTAACTACGACGGTGCTGTCCACTTCGACTGGCTCTCCATTCAGCAGGAAGGGCCGATACCGCCATTGCCGCACCGCATCGATCGACGCCTGATTGAAAACCGGGTCCGTCGACCTCATGACCTCCGCCTTTTCAATGGTTCCTGTTTTCGAAATCAAGATGCGGAGCACGACGTCTCCATTAAGCCGCTTCAGTGTCGCCATTGCTGGATACTCTGGCGAAACTTTCGAAATTTGATTTTTTGCCATGACCCCGCCCGAGATCCGCACAGGACCATTCGGCCTTACCGTCGCAGGCCCTGGCGGCGGTGCCACACTCACTGGCGAAGGGACATTCGCCGCAGCGCCGGTCTGATCAGCCGAAGACGCTGGCTGCGTCTGTCCCATCGCAATTGGCGTGGTCGCGCCTACTGTCAAAAGCACCCATCCCAGCAATACAATTCTTCTCACGCGCACTCTCCTGGACAATGCCGTAAAGTCTCACACGCCTGAGACCTTCGGTCAAATTTGAGAGCTACTCAGCGACCCCCCGCCGCACACTCTTCGCCATCTTGCGCAGCACCGGTTCGCTCGCCATCGCGATCAGCGGCGCGGCCACCACGGCAAACACTGCCCACACCACCAGGGCGTGCCACTCCCAGCTCCATAGCAGCCTCGTTGTATCCCACGGATGATGTTTCACCCCGTACCAAAGCGCGTGCCCTGCGAGCGGCAGCTTCCCGGTACCAAACAAAACGTCTCCCAACTTGATGAACACCGGGAACAGCAAAATCTCCAGCGGATACACCGCATGATTGCCAACCTGCGACGCCACAAGATTCAATCGCAGCGCCGACGCGAGGCCCAGCGCCACCAGCGTCGTTGACCCCAGCAGCGGATTGACTCCCACCACCACGCCCAGCGCCAGCGACCACGCCAGCTTATCCGGATCGGCCCCCATCCTCAGCAGGCCCATCACCGGGTTCACAATCCATCGCTGCCAAAGACTCGCCACACCTCCAGCATATCGGTACACTCAGCGCAGCGTCTTCTTTGCTTTCACACGAACAAACGCGCGTTCCCTGATTCTGTCGTCCCACCTTCGCAAGGACTCTTCGCTTGGCTCTTCTCCGCTTCGGCCGCCGCATCTACCGCATCCTCGCGCTCGTCGCCGTATTCGCCTACTCCATTCTTGAAGTTCTCATCACGCGCCCGCGCACGCGCCCGCTTCGCGCCGCGTGGCTCACCCGCATCGGGCATCGCCTGCTGCGCACACAAGACATCACCATCTCCACGGTCGGCCCCATACCGTCGCAGGGCGCCGTCATCTCCAACCACCTCACCTACCTCGACCTTGTCCTGCACGGCTCCATCCGGCCCTGCGTCTTCGTCTCCAAGATCGAGCTGCGCAAGACGCCCATGTTCGGCTGGGTAAGCCGCATGGCCGGTACGGTGTACATCGATCGCGCCGCCAGCCGTGCCGGCGGCCGCAGCATCACCAAGGCCGCAGAAGGCATGGCCAAAGGCTTTCGCGACAACCTGCCCGTAGTCTTCTTCCCCGAAGGAACGACCGGCGTCGGCGACGTGCCAACCCTCCCCTTCCGCAGCGGGCTGCTCGCGATGGCGCTCGCTGACAACCAACCCGTTACCGCCGGTTTCATCCACTACGACCTCAGCCCCTACGACCTGGCGCGCGGCAAGTCCACCCGCAACGACGTCCACTGGGGCAAGCAATCCCTCTGGCAACACCTCTGGAACTTCGCCGATCTGCACGGTGTTCACGGGACTTTGTACTTCGCGCCCGAACCCATCGCCTTCTCAGAAGCTGCGCTGCATAACCGCAAGATCGCCGGCCGCGAAGCCCAGGCTGCCGTGGATGCGCTCGCTGTCCCCGTCCAACAGCCTGAGGCGACCCCTGGAGCCTGAGCCCTGGACCCTCGCTTCACTGGCATTGCAGCGAAGTCCACACGCCTGCCGCAGTCCCCGACGCGCCATTGATCTCAAGATCGATAAAGCCCCCGGCCGGAATCGACACCGCTCCCGTCGCCGTGCAGCTTCCATTCGTCGCTGAGGAACAACTCAGCGCCGTATTCGTCAGCGCCCCTGGAAGTCCTGACCGCAGTGTCACCGTGATGGTCGCGGACTGCTGCGAGTAGACATCGAGCTCCGTCGCGGTACATGCCTGCGGCACCCACGCCAGCACCGCCCCGCTTGCCTCTGTCGCACTTGCATTCGGCGAGTTCACCGCGTAATACAGCGTGTTGAAGCTCACCGCGTGATACATCGCGGCGAACGTTCCGCTGCTCGTCCCACTTCCACTGCTTCCGCTTGCCCCGGCCGCACCCTGCGGAATCCCGAAGTTCAACACCGCCGCCTGGGCTGTCCCGCTATTGGTCACCGTAGCGAGAGATCCCGCCGCCAGCGTAGTCACTGTTCCCACGCTCACCGTCGCGGCCGCACCCTGAGCTCCCGTAGCGCCTGTACCACCTTCTTGCGCGAGTACAGCCCATTCAGATGGGTACAGATCCGGCTCGGCATTACTGCCTGCCACCTGCGCCAGGTAGGTCGACCCAGCAAACGTTACTGCATCATTCACCGCATACTCGGCAGCCGCGCTCCAAGGCCCACGGAAGTTCATTCCCACCGCGCCCGCGGCTCCTCTCGCTCCTGTAGCGCCGGTTGCACCCGCCGGACCCTGCGGCCCGGCCGTGCCTGCAGCTCCAGTGGCTCCGGTAGCGCCAGTAGCGCCCGCCACACCTGCCTGCGCCAGCACCGACCAGGCTGTCGGATAGAGATCCGGCCGCTGCCCCAGGTTCCCCGCGACCACCGACAGATAACTCGTCCCCCCGTAGCTCACCGCGTCATTCACCGCATAGCTCGTCGCCGATGTCCACGCCCCCTGCCATGTCAGCCCCGGCGTCCCGTTCAGTCCGTTGGTGCCATTCGCGCCCGCCGGACCTGTCGGGCCCGCGGCACCTGTCGCCCCTGTGGCGCCTTGCGGGCCAGTCGCTCCGGTAGTTCCGGGAATGCCCTGCGCACCGGCCGCACCGGCGACGCCCTGCACTCCCTGCGGCCCGGCCGGTCCCACGGCGCCTGTCGCGCCCGTCAGACCCTGCGCACCGGCTGGTCCTTGCATTCCCGTTGGCCCGGCAACCCCCTCCGGTCCCGCCGGCCCAACCTCGCCCTGCATCCCTTGGGGCCCTGTCGCTCCGGTTGCGCCGGTCGCTCCTGGCAGCCCGTTCGCGCCCGCGGGCCCCGCAGCCCCGGTCGCGCCCGTTGATCCGGTAGCCCCCGTTGCTCCGGGAGCCGAAAACATCGCCCAGTCCGCCGGGCTGAAGCTCGGGGTGTTTCCGACGTTATTCGCAATCAAGGACACCCACCCCGCGCCTTGCCACAGCACCCCGTTCCCGAGCGCATAATTCATCGTCGAGTCATACGGCCCGATGAAGCTCATCCCCACCGGGCCCGCTGGCCCCTCGGGTCCTGTCAGCCCCTGCGAGCCCTGCTCGCCGGTCGCTCCCGGAATCCCCTGCGCACCAGCTTCTCCAGCGACACCCTGCAGTCCCTGCGGCCCGGCTGGCCCTGCCGCACCGGCTGCTCCCGTTAGACCCTGCGCACCCGCCGGCCCCTGCATCCCCGTCGGCCCCGCAGCGCCTGCCGGTCCGGCCGGACCAACCTCGCCCTGCAACCCCGCCGGCCCGATGGGCCCTAACGCACCGGCAGGCCCAGCGGCTCCCTGAGGCCCTTGCGACGTCAGCACTCCCCAATACGCCGAGCCGACTGCCGGCGTCTGCCCAGCGTTTCCCGCCACCAGCGAAACCCAGCTCGCTCCAGCAAAGACGACTACATCTCCCAGCGCGTAATTCCCCACAGAGCTATAGGCGCCCTCATACACCAATCCCGGCGTCCCGGCCGCTCCCGCCGGCCCCTGTGGCCCCGCCGGACCGGCTGCACCCGGCGCGCCATCCTGTCCATTCGCCCCGGCTGGGCCCGCGACGCCCTGCGCACCCGTTGCGCCAGGAGTCCCACTCGCCGCAAACATCCCCCAGTCGGTGGGGCTGAGGCTCGGCGTATTCCCATGGTTGTTTGCAGTCAGCGACACCCACCCCGCGCCCTGCCACAACACGCCATCCCCCAGCGCGTAATTTATGGTCGAGTCATACGCGCCCCGGTAACTCATTCCCACCGGCCCCGCCGGCCCGGTGGGCCCCATCGGTCCCTGCAGGCCCTGCGCGCCGGTCACGCCCGGAATCCCCTGCGCGCCGGCCTCGCCCGCAATCCCCTGCGCGCCCTGGGCGCCCGTCGATCCCGGAGGCCCAACCGGCCCCAGCAATCCCTGCGGCCCCATCGGTCCCGCTGCTCCCTGCGCACCCGTGGCACCCGCCGGTCCCTGGGAGGTCAACACTCCCCAGTACGCGGGGCTCAAGCCGGGCGTCTGGCCCACGTTGAACCCCGTCAGCGACACGTAGCTCGACCCCTGAAACACGACCACATCCCCGAGCGAGTAATTCCCTTCCGAGCTATACGCTCCCTGGTAGACGAGTCCGGGGCTTCCCGCAGGCCCTGCAATTCCCGCTGGTCCTTGAGGCCCCGCCGGGCCCTGCACGCTTTCGCCCTGCGGACCTTGCGAACCGGTAGCTCCGGTGGCACCTGCCACACCCTGCGGCCCTGCCGGCCCCGCCGGTCCCTGCACACTCAAGCCCTGCGGACCTTGCGGGCCGGCAGCCCCCGTCGGTCCTTGCGCTCCAGCCGTGGCGAGCATTCCCCACATTAACCCCGAGTTCCCGGGCACGCTTCCCAAATTGCCTGCAACGAGCGACACCCAGCTCGAGCCGCCCCACTGCACGACATCGCCCACCGCGTAACTTCTCCCCACGTCGTACGGACCCTGGTATGTAATCCCTCCGCCTGTCCCCGGCACGCCTGGGGGTCCCTGCGGTCCCATCTCGCCTTGCGGTCCTGCGGGACCCGTGGCGCCTGTCGCTCCCGTCTCTCCCTGAATCCCCTGCGCGCCCGTCGCTCCCGCCGGCCCCTGCGGTCCAGCAGGCCCCGCTGCTCCACTCCCCACCAGGGCAATCTCCAGCTCGGGAGCATGCGAGGTCTCATCGTTCTCCTTGCTATCCAACTGCACGGACACTCCCGCTCCGCCCACCAGCGCGAGTCCAAAGTTCGTCGCCGGCGCGCTCACCCATCCCTGCACCGCCGAGGTCACATCGAACGTCACAAACTCCCCAGCACCCACCACCTGCGCAGTCTGCACGGTCGCGCCGAGCCCCGGCAGCGTCGCATACGTCAGACTCGACTCCGTCCAGGCTCCGCCCACCAACTCCGCCAGCACGGTTCCCGGCACATCCGCGCGATTGCAATACACCCGCAGCGTAGCCTTCGCGACCTGCGTGGAAGTCGTCCCCGGCGGCAGCGCGCTTAGATCAAACTGCATAAGCGCGGTATACGCCCCACCTACATTCAGATTGCTAAGGCTTCCCGAGTTGACGCCCGGCTGCGCACTCGAAACATGGGCATCGCCCACCAGCGTCGCCTGCTGCGCCCACGCGCCCGCCGAAGCGCACACCCCTGTCACCAGCAGCAACCTCGCCGCAGTGCAAACCCTGCCCCTTATTCGGAGGCTGTCTCTCAAGTCCGTCAGCCCTCAAACTGCATACAGCAACGATCCCAACTCGACTACGCACATTGCCGACGAGCCTATTGGGAAATCGAGCGACTACCCAGGAGATGAGGCCGTTTGAATCGGCAGAGACCTGAACTCATTCCAGCAACTCGTAAAGCACACCTGTGTGATGGAACGCACAAGCGTCCAATCCCGTCCGATGTTCGGACCACCCCCTTTCCCGTTACGGGCCAACGCCGTTTCCCACGTTTCCGCCCGCCTATGAGACGATGCCCCTAATGCCCTCTCCCTCGCCAGACCAGGGTCTCTCTCCCACCGACGCCGGCAACGACCACCATCTCTCGCGCCAGCTCAGCCTCCGCGACCTCGTTCTCTCGCAGATCCTCACGGTCGTGGGCAGCTCCTGGGTAGGCCTCGCCGCCGGTCTCGGCCATGCGCAAACTCTCGTCTGGATCTTCGCCTTCGCGGTCTTTTACGCGCCCATGGCCGTTGCCGTCTACTTCCTCAACCGCGAGATGCCGCTCGAAGGCGGCCTCTACGTCTGGGCGCGCCGCTCCTTCGGCGACACCGTCGGCTTCCTCACGGCGTGGAACATCTGGGCCTACGGCATCTTCGTCATCGCGTTCCTGCTCTTTCAGCTTCCCAGCGAATTCTCCTTCATGATCGGCCCCTCGGCGGCCTGGATCCCGGACAACCATCTCGTGGTCCTCAGCTCGCTCGCCATTCTCCTCTCCCTGCTTACCCTGTCCGCCATCCGCGGCCTCGCTCTCGGCAAGTGGATCCACAATCTCTCCGGCATCGCCATGATGACCGCCTTCGCCCTCCTCATCTCCGCCCCCTTCTGGGCTTATGCCCACCACCTTCCCATCCACTTCACTCCCTTCGAACTCCACCTCCCGAAAACAGACCCCACCTCCCTCGCCCTCATCGGCCAGATTATCTTCGCCGCCGCCGGCCTCGAGTACATCGCCATCATGGCGGGCGAAGCGAAGTCACCGTCCCGCGACATTGGCCTGTCGATCATCATCTCGAGCCCGATCATTGTCGTGATGTTCATCCTGGGCACCGCCTCGGTGCTCGCCTTCCACGAGCTCACCCACTCCACCATCAACTACATCGCTCCCATCCCCCAGACCCTGCGCCTGGCCTTTGGCGATAGCCGGGCGGCAACGCTGCTGGCGCGCTTCGTCATCCTGCTCCTCCAGATCCGCATCCTCGGCGCCGCCAGCTACATCTTCACCGGAGTGGCGCGCCTCCCCATGGCCGCAGGCTGGGACCACCTGATCCCATCCTGGTTCTCGCGCCTTCACCCGCGCTACCGTACCCCGGCCAACTCCATCCTGTTCGCAACCGTGATCATTGCCGCGCTCATCGTGCTGGGGAGCGCCGGCGTCCACGCTGCCGAAGCCTTCAACCTTCTCAACAACTCCTCCACCGAGTTCTACGTTCTCGCTTACCTCGTCATGTTTGCGATCCCCATTCTGGGCCTCAAGCTCTTCACCCGACGCGTCCCTCTCTGGGTCGCCCTTCTCTGCGCGGTCGGATTCCTCTCCACCCTCTTCACCTTTTTTCTCAACGCCTACCCCTTCGACACCGCGGCTGCTCCCCTCCCCTTCGCCGCCAAGATCCTCGGCGTCACCTTCCTCACCAACGTTATCGGCTACGCCTTCTACCGCACCCGCTCCATCCGCGTCGCCACCACCCCCTAGCGCGTTTTGCTTTCGGACTCCGCGCAGGACCTGGAGAATTATGCTCGACCTGCAGCCCACTCTCACCAGCAAACGCATCACCCTGCGGCCGCTCGCGGAACAGGACTTCGATCCGCTGTTCGCCGCTGCATCCGACCCACTGGTCTGGGCTCAGCACCCCGAGCCAGCCCGAGGCACGCTCGAAGGTTTCACCCAGCACTTCGACGTCGCTTTGAAATCAAAAAGCTGCCTTGCCGCAATCGATCCGGCGCAACAGTCCGTCATCGGCTGGTCTCGCTACACCAACTACGACTCTTCCAGGTTCGTCATGATCGGGCACACGTTTCTCGCCCGCAGCCATTGGGGCGGACCTACGAACGCCGAGATGAAGAGACTCATGCTGCAGCACGCCTTCACCGACGTGGAGGAAGTGCGCTTCGCAGTCGCAGAGCACAACCTGCGCTCCCGCCGCGCAGTAGAAAAGCTTGGCGCCGAGTTGGCCGGCGCCGAGGACACCCCGCGCTGGGGACAGATCCACGTCCTCTATCGCCTCACGCCGCAGCTCTGGGCCGACCATGCCGTAGCCGGTTACGGGCCTCAACCCACGCACATCAACAAATAGCGAACACCCTCGAATCCGGGATCCAATCATTCCGTTTCGAGCATCCAACCCGTATGCTGTCTTCCATGAACACGAACGCCACTGACCCGCTCGCCAACACGCCCGGCCATCGCTCCACGCCCGACCGCCTCGTCAACATTCCGCGCCTGGTCACGGCCTTCTACGCCAACCACCCTGACCCCAGCGTGCCCGCACAGCGCGTCGCCTTCGGCACCTCGGGCCATCGCGGCTCAGCTTTTAGCAACAGCTTCAACTACGCGCACATTCTCGCCATCACGCAAGCTATCGTCGAGTACCGCGCCAGCCAGAACACTACCGGCCCGCTCTTCCTCGCGCAGGACACCCACGCCCTTTCTGACCCCGCCTTCTCCACAGCGCTCGAAGTCCTTGCAGCCAACGGGATTACCGTCATGATCGACCAGGACCTCGGCTACACGCCCACGCCGGTGTGCTCGCATGCGATCCTCACCTACAACGCCGCGAACAAAGGCAAGCCGCAATCCGACGGGATCGTCATCACGCCCTCGCACAACCCACCCGACGACGGCGGCTTCAAGTACAACCCACCCAGCGGCGGCCCCGCCGACACGACGGCCACCAAGTGGATCGAGAACCGCGCCAACGAGCTCATCACCAACAAGCTGCAAGGGATCAAGCGGCTCGCCTTCGCAAAAGCCATTGCCGCGGACACCACGCATCGCCACGACTACATCACTGCCTACGTCAACGACCTCGGCAACGTCATCGACTTCGCGCCCCTCGCCGGCACCGCGCTCAAGCTGGCAGTCGATCCCTTGGGGGGCGCCGGTGTAGCCTACTGGCCGCGCATCGCCGAGCAATACAAGCTCCCCCTGCAGGACCTCAACCTCTACACCGACCCCACCTTCCGCTTCATGACCCTCGACTGGGACGGACGCATTCGCATGGACTGCTCCTCGCCGTTCGCGATGGCCAGCATGATCGCGAACAAAGATCTGTACGACGTCGCCTGGGCCTGCGACACCGACCACGACCGCCACGGCATCGTCACGCGCAGCAGCGGCCTGCTCAACCCCAATCACTACCTGGCTGTGTGTATTCAGTACCTCTTCACGCACCGCCCTGAGTGGTCAGAAAAAGTTGGCATCGGCAAGACGCTGGTCAGCTCCAGCATCATCGACCGCGTAGCCAAGGGCCTCAACCGCCCGATGCTCGAAGTCCCGGTTGGCTTCAAGTGGTTTGTCGACGGCCTGCTCGACGGGACGCTAGGTTTTGTGGGAGAAGAGTCCGCCGGCGCTACCTTCCTGCGCCGCAACGGCTCGGTCTGGACCACTGACAAAGATGGCCTCATTCTCGGCCTGCTCTCCGCGGAGATGACCGCAACCACTGGTAAAGATCCCGGCGTCCTTTACAACGAGCTCACCGCGAAATACGGCAACCCCGTCTACCAGCGCATCGACGCCGAAGCCACGCCTGAGCAGAAAGCCAAACTCGGCAAACTCACCGCCGCGCAGGTTACCGACAAAGACCTTGCCGGAGAGCCCATCACATCGATCCTCACGGAGGCACCGGGCAACCACGCGCCCATCGGCGGCCTGAAAGTCACCACGGAAAACGGCTGGTTCGCCGCCCGCCCCTCCGGCACCGAAGACGTCTACAAGATCTACGCCGAGAGCTTCAACGGGCCCGAACACCTGGCCCAAATCCAAACCGAAGCCAAGGCCCTCGTAGCCAAGGCCATCGCCTGAGCTGCTCGAGCCAAACCCGTACGCCCCATCCGCCATCTAACTCTTCAAAGCGGCCGGACTCGAGACCGCTGCAAGGCTGTATCCCGGAGTGAAACCCGATGCCCACTAAATCCCATACCCTCTCTGCCGACGATCGCAAGCAGATCGACGACTCGCAGTACGCTTTTCCCGATCAACGTAAAGAGCCCCTCGAAAACGCCTCGCACGTACGCAACGCCATCGCGCGTTTCGACCAGGTCAAGGACGTCTCCGACGAAGACCGCGAGAAGGCCTTCCACCGCATCAAGGCAGCCGCCAAGAAGTACGGCGTCGAGATGAAGGAGACTCACTGGCAGCAGCTGGGAAGCCACGCCCACACCAAGAACTCCGCCAACTAGCTCCACCCGCCACAAATCCGCATGCCCATCTTCGCGACGGCTTGATCGTCACGAAGGTGGGCATCGCGCGACGGCGGCCCGCCTCTCTGATTTCCCCCACGAATCTCCGCCAACCGCGCAGAACTTGCGGTACTCTTCTCCTGTCCTCGGCCCTACACCACAGGAGCCCCACATGAGAACCCTGCGCAACATCGTCCTCGGCCTTGCCATCCTGGCGGCCGCTATTTTTTCCATCGCCTACTTCGACGGCCTCACCCTACCCATCGACCACGTCGCCACAGTCACGGGAACCATCGCCGCGCCTCCCGAAAAAGTCTTCGCCCTGATCACCCACGTCTCCGCTTTCCCCACCTGGCGGCACGCCGTCCAATCCGTCACCGTCCTTCCCCCTGACAACGGCCGCGACCACTGGACCGAGCACCTCGCCCACAACCAAACGATGAGCTTCGTCGCCACCCGCACCGAAGCTCCTAGCCGCCGTGATGTCCTCCTTGATCTCCCCACCGCCTCCTACGGCGGCACCTGGACCTACCTCCTCACCCCGGGCCCGACTCCCAATACAACCACCCTCACCATTACCGAAACCGGCTTCATCCGCCCACCTCTCTACCGCTTCGTGATGCATCACGTCATCGGCCTGACTTACAACCTCAACCAATACCTGTCCGACGTACGGACCGCAGCCCCAACCCTTTAGCCGCCGCACGAAGTATCTCCCCACAATGCGAACCCCCTCGCCGTCCGCGCGGGACCTTGACGCGCCCTATTCGCTCGGTTAGTCTCAAGTTCAAGATGAAGCAGATCCACACCACCGCCGCCTTCTGTTGCATGTGTTGTTGCATGCCGCGCTGTCGCGCCGGTGTCTGTCTGCTCTAAGCGAATCTCACAAACTTCGCCCCAGGCTCAAACACCCACGCACAGCTCCCCAGCAGCGTGGGTTTCGTGTATCTGAGCCCTATCTTTCCACCTCCCAACCAGGCCTTCACAACTCCAAGGAGTTCCCCATGGAATCCCCCACCCGCAAGCTGGCCTTCAACGCCGACGCCGCAGCCATTGTCATCGCCCTCACCTTCGCCGTACTCATTCGGCTGAACATCATTCACCGCATCGCCTGGTAGCCGCGCCTTTCTAATCAATCCCTGATCCCTGTTCCCTAATCCCTCCCTTAATGTCCGCCCAGACCATCCCGTTCCCCACCGCCGCTCGCCAGCCTCCGCGATCGCGGCAGCTTCTCGCGCTTCTGCCTGGAACTCTTTTGCTGTTCGCCATCGGCCTCGCCGGCAAGGGCCTCGAGTCCCTCGGCTACTATCTCCGCGCGCACCACCACTACTTTCCACGCATCGAGTACGTCCTGTGGGCCATCATCCTCGGCCTGCTGCTCTCCAACCTCTTCACCCTGCCGGCGGTCTTCCGTCCCGGCATCGCCACCTACGAGCTTTGGCTCAAGCTGGGCATCGTTCTCGTGGCCGCGCGTTTCGTCTTCTCCGACGTCCTCCGCATCGGCGGCATGAGCCTCGTTCTCGTGGCCATCGAGCTGGTCTTGTCGCTCTCCGTGATGACGCTGCTCGGCAAGCTCTTCCGTCTCCCACCGAAGCTCACCAGCCTCCTCGCCATCGGCAGCTCCATCTGCGGCGTGACGGCCATCATGGCTGCGCAGGGCGCCATTGACTCCGACGAAGAGGACACCACCACCGCCATTGCCGCCATCCTCGCCCTCGGCGCGCTCGCCCTCTTCACCTTCCCGCTGATAGGACACGCACTCCACATGGGCCAGCAGGCCTACGGCGTGTGGGCAGGCCTGGCCGTCGACAACACCGCCGAAGCCACCGTCACCGGCGCTCTCTACGGCGACCTCGCCGGCCGCATCGCCATCCTCGCCAAGACCGCGCGCTCGGCCTTCATCGGCTTCGTCGTGCTCGGCTACGCGGTGTACTGGGCCTCGCAAGGCCAGGCCGCGCGCGTCGAACGCAAAGCCCTCTTCCTCTGGCAAAAGTTTCCCAAGTTCATCCTTGGCTTCATGGCGCTCTCCATCCTCGCCAGCGTCGGCTTCTTCACAGCCGGGCAGCTAAGCTCGCTCGGCAACCTCAGCAAGTGGGCGTTCCTTCCCGCCTTCGCCGGCGTAGGCCTTCGCACCCAACTCCGCGACCTGGTCCACCAGGGCTGGCGTCCCATCCTCGTAGGAGTCCTCGGCGAGATTTTCATCGCGCTCCTCACCCTCGGCATGGTGCTCGCGGTCTACCATCACGCGCCAGTCCAATGACATCCGCGCACACGGGCTGTATTCTGCTCACCAGAGCCCATGTCCAAGCCTCTCTCCCCCGACCGTCTGGAAGCCTTCTCCGACGGAGTCATCGCCGTCATCATCACCATCATGGTGCTGGAGCTCCACGTCCCCGGCAAAGAAGTCTCGAACCTCGACGGCCTTCGCGCGGTCCTTCCCCTGCTGCTCGTGTATCTGCTCAGCTTCGTCCAGACCGGCATCTACTGGGTCAACCACCACTACCTCGTCGACGACCTCGACCACGTCACCCACGGCATCCTCTGGGCTAACCTCGCGTTCCTGTTCTGCCTCTCGCTGTTTCCCTTCGCCACGCGCTGGGTCGGGGAGCGTGGCATCTCGTCGTTCTCGGTCGCTCTCTACGCCGTCATCTCCGTGCTTCCGGCTATCAGCTGGATCATCCTCTCCACCTGCATCTGCCGCACCACGCGCCAGCCTCTCGCCGGCAGCCCCATTAAACAAATGACTTCAACCGCCCTTTACCTTGGCGCAATCCCCGCCGCGTTCTGGTCACCCAACACCGCACTCTGCATGATCACGCTCGTTGCCATCCTATGGCTGGTGCCTCCCGGCAAAGTCGTTGAGCAGACCCGTTCCTTCAAAGCCGGCAAACCGTCCCACAGCGATCCGCGCTAAACTCGCAGCGGTATGAAACTCCAAGGCTGCGGCACCGCGCTCGTCACTCCGTTCCACCCCAACGGCTCACTCGACGAGCCCGCGCTGCGTTCCCTCGTCGAATCCCAACTCGCCCAGGGCGTCTCGCTGCTCATCCCCTGCGGCACCACCGGCGAAGCCTCCACGCTCACCGAAGCCGAGACTCACCGCGTCATCGAGATCACCATCGAAGTTGCCGCCGGGCGCGCTCCGATCTTCGCCGGCTGCACGCACAACGCGACATCGCAGGCGGTGCACAACGCCAAACGGATCGCGAAGATCCCCAACCTCACCGGCATCCTCACCGCCAACCCCTACTACAACCGCCCCAACCAGGAAGGCCAGTACCAGCACTTCCGCGCCATCGCCGAAGCCGTGCACCTGCCCATCCTGCTCTACAACATCCCCGGCCGCACCGCGACGAACCTTCTGCCCGAAACCGTGCTCCGCCTCGCCGAGCTCCCCAACATCGTCGCCATCAAGGAATCCTCGGGCGTCATGGGGCAGATCACCGAGCTGCTCGCCAACGCCCCCTCCACCTTCTCGGTCCTCGCAGGGGACGACGCGCTCGCCCTACCCGTCATCGCACTCGGCGGAACGGGCCTCGTCTCGGTCGCATCCAACGCCATCCCCGGTCCCATGTCGCAGATGCTTGCCGCCGCCCTGGCCGGCGACTGGGTGACCGCGCGCGACCTGAACAAGCGTTACTTCGCGCTTATGCAAGCCCACTTCATCGAGCCCAGCCCCGCTCCCATCAAGGCTACCCTCGCGCTTTTGGGCCGCTGCTCGGAAACCCTCCGCCTCCCCATGGTTCCCGTCACGGACGCCACTCGCACCAAACTGGAATCCATCCTCCACGGCCTCAACCTTCTGCCGAATAACCCAAGCGCTTAGCTTTCTGGTATTCTTATCCCAACAGTCGTTCCCATCGACAGGTATGACATTCACATCTTCACGCAGGATCACCTGCCGCCTCATGTGCACGTCTTCGCCAGCGATTGCGAGCTCATCGTCAATCTCAACTGCGAGGATTCTTTCGTCAGCGTCAGGAATAACTACCGCTTCCCGACGCGTGAGATTCGTAAGATCTTGACGATCGTACAAGCGCATCGCCAGAAGCTCTGCCGAAGATGGGAGGAAATTCATGACATCCTTTGATCAATATCTCGATGCAACCCTCGATGATCAGGTTCGCGCCGCCAACGAGCGGTCCCAACACCGTCTTCGCACCGAGCCACATATCGTCAAAGCTCACTACGACGCAAAGCTTCATCGCGTCATCCTCTCTCTCAGTTCAGGAGCTTGGTTCGCCTTTCGTCCCGAAGACGCGCAAGGCCTTCAAGGAGCTACCGCAGCGGAGCTCCGCAAGATTGAGATCACGCCCTCAACGTTTGGCATTAACTTTCCGCTTCTTGATGCTCAGTTCGAAATCACTGCCCTCATGCAGGGCCACTTTGGCTCCCGCAAGTGGATGGCCGCGCGCCTCGGCGCCGCAGGCGGAGCCTCCCGCAGCAAAGCTAAGGTGACCGCCGCCCGCGCCAACGGCAAACTAGGCGGTCGCCCGCGCAAGCTCGCCACCAAGTAGCGACGCCTTCTCCACCACCATCCCCGCTACAATCAACACATCCATGAACTCTGCACCCGCGCAAGACCTCGAGCCCCTCATCGAGCACTGGTTCGCCCAGGGCACCGCCGCCGTCGGCGACCCTGATGCCCTCACCGGCTTCCTCCAGCTCCGCGACGCCCTTGAGGCTGGCGTTGTCCGCTCCGCCCAGCCCGACCCCGCAGCCCCCACCGGCTGGCGCGTCAACCCCTGGGTCAAGCGGGGCATCCTGCTCGGCTTTCGTCTCGGCGCCCTCGAAGCGATGAACGGGAGCAATCCTGTCGCTCGCCCCATACTCAGCTTCGTCGACAAGGCCACCTACCCCGCGCGCCGCTTCAAACCCAAGCAGAACATCCGCATCGTCCCCGGTGGCAGCTCGGTCCGCTCCGGAGCCTACCTTGCGTCCGGCGTCGTCATGATGCCCCCCGCCTATGTTAACGTGGGCGCCTTCGTCGACGAGGGCACCATGATCGACTCGCACGCTCTCGTCGGCTCGTGCGCGCAGATCGGCAAGCGCGTCCACCTGTCTGCCGCTTGCCAGATCGGTGGCGTGCTCGAGCCCATCAACGCCTCGCCCGTCATCATCGAAGACGACGTCCTGGCCGGCGGCAACACCGGCGTCTACGAAGGCACCATCGTCCGCTCCCGCGCCGTCCTGGCCTCTGGAGTCATCCTCACTCGCGGCACTCCCGTCTACGACATCCCCAACAACACCATCTACAAGGCCACCGCAGAAACCCCGCTCATCATCCCCTCCGGCGCGGTAGTCGTCGCGGGCAGCCGAGCCATCCAGCACGGCTACGGCAAAGACCTCGGTCTCTCGGTCTACACCCCCATCATAGTCAAATACCGCGACGAGAAAACCGACCTCTCCACCACCCTCGAAGACCTTCTTCGCTAAGTGCGATCTTTCTCCGGCCCTCCCAGCCGCTTGAACTCCAACCGCGCCGCTGATACTGTAGACAAAATGCAATCCACACGACAGCTCCGTTGTTGTCCCCTCCACAACGTCGAGCCGTCACGCATGCACACGCGCTAGATCCCTGCGCGTCCCCTACCAACCGATCCACATCTGAGCCGGCCGAGCCAGCAGCGAATCTCTGTCGCATTCGCCGCCCCTCGTCCCCGAGCTCCCGGAGCCACCATGCCCCGTAGTGTCCGCAGCCTCCTCTCGCTGGCCGCCCTCGCCCTTCTCGTCCTCCCCCCGGCCCGCGCTCAGCAAGCCTCAGAGCCTGACACCCAACCGACATCCGCCCCCACACCCCACCAGGGCTTCTGGGCCCGCTACGAAACCCGCGTCCTGGCAACCGAGGCCAACCAGCCGCACTGGGCCACACCGCTCGTCACCACCAACGCCCGCATCGAACAAGGCTTCCGCACCGACTTCGTTCGCCAAACCGCTCCCTCCGGCGTCACGACATGGAACCTTGGCAACACCAAGGGCTTCCAGACCGTCCCCCTTCCGCGGCTCGAATTACGCATCAGCCCGCCACCCTTCTTCCTGCACTCGTCTTCGTCGACGCCCGACGGCTTCGGCGACATCGCCTTCCGCCTCAAGTACCGCCTCTACGGCAGCAATGAAGAGCACCACAACGCCATCATCACGGCGATCCTCTCGGCCAGCCTGCCTACCGGCAAGAACGGTAACGGCAGCTGCTGCGCCATCCTCACCCCCAGCGTCGAATTCGGCAAAGGCTTCGGCAAGCTGGCCATAACGGTCGCCCCCACAGCAAGCCTCCCCGTCTCGAACACCGCCAAGCTCGGCCGCTCCTTCGTCCTCAACAACGCCATCCAGTACCACGCCACCAAGCTCCTCTGGATCGAAACTGAGTTCAACTCAACCTTCTACTTCGGCGGAAAAAATGATGGCAAACAACAGACCTTCACCACACCGGGAATCATCGTCAGCCGCTTCCCCTTACCCTTCATCCGCAACGCCGCGCGCCTGCCTCTGCGGCTCACCCTCGGTGCGGGCGAGCAGATCGCCCTCACCCACTTCAACACCTACAACCACTCCCCCATCTTCACCGCGCGGCTCCGTTTCTGATTTCACGGCGGGAACCAACCGCCCTTCCCCTGCGTACGATATCTTGATTGAAAGGACGCACCGACGCCATGAAGCTTCTTCTCTTCCTGATCCTCCTCGTCATCTGCTGGCCCGCAGCCCTTGTCGCGCTGATCCTGTACCCCTTCATCTGGCTCATCCTCCTGCCCTTCCGCCTGGTAGGCCTCGTGGTCGGAGGCGTATTCGAGCTCATTGGAGCCCTTTTCACCCTGCCTGCCCGCATGATCCGCGCCATATAAATTCTGCCTCCGCGGAAGCCGCCCTCGCGTACACTGTCCGCAACCATGCGGGTTCCTTACGGAAAAATCGAGAAAGACGGCTTCCGGCTCCGCGGCACCTCGGGCTCGCGCATCGACAACTTCTCCGACGTCGTGTTCGGCTTCGCTCTCACCCTCATCGTCGTCTCATCCGAAGTGCCCCGCACCTACGACCAGTTCCACCAAGTCCTCCTCGGTCTCTACCCCTTCGCCATCTGCTTCGGTATATTCTTCTCCGTCTGGCACGCCCACTATCGGTTCTTTCGCCGCTTCGGCGTTCACGACAACGCCACCATCTGGATCAACTGCGTCCTTCTCTTCACCGTCATGTTTTACGTTTACCCGCTGAAGTTTCTCTTCTCCATCGCGATCAACCACGCAGCGGACGTCTTCTCTGGCCCCTACCAGATGCGCGAGCTGATGGTCGTCTACGGCCTTGGCTTCACCGCCATCTACTACGTGATCGCCCTGCTCTACTGGAACGCCTGGCGCCAGCGCCGCCAGCTCGATCTCAGCCCACTCGAAACCACCATCACCCTCTCACTCATGTGGGACTTCATCGGAGTTGGCAGCTTTGGCCTGCTCTGCTGTCTGGTCGCCCACCTCCTGCCCCCCGACAAAGCCGGCGAAGCCCCGCTCTGCTTCTTCGCTATCTTTCTCTGGAAGACCGCGCACGGATCCATCAACGCCCGCAAGGTCCGCGCGGCCCGCGCCCGCACTCGCCCCGAAGATCTCCAGTCCCTTCCCCACGACACCGAACTCGGCTGAATCTCCGCCATTTCTGCCCGACCTTCCCTACTGCGATAGACTGAAGGTCCATGGCAAATGAAAAACTGCAAATAATCCCGCTCGGCGGACTCGGCGAGTTCGGCATGAACTGCCTCGCCCTTCACTTCGGCGACGACATCGTAGTCATCGACGCCGGCCTCATGTTCCCCGAAGAAGAGCTGCTCGGCGTCGACATCGTCGTCCCCGACATTAGCTACCTGATCGAGAACCGCAGCAAGGTCCGCGGCATCATCCTCACGCACGGCCACGAGGACCACATCGGCGGTCTCCCCTGGATCCTCTCCGAGCTCAACGTTCCGGTTTACGGCACCGAGTTCACCCTCGCCTACGTCGAAGGCAAACTCGAAGAGCATCGCCTCCTCGATGATTCCGAGCTCATCGAAATCCTCCCGGGCCGCCGCTTCAACCTCGGCGTCTTCTCCATCCTTCCGATCCGCGTCACGCACTCTCTCGTGGATTGCGTGTCGCTCGCCATCCACACCCCCGTCGGCATCGTCCTCCACACCGGCGACTTCAAGATCGATCTTTCCTCCCCCGATGGCCATCCCTTCGACCTCCAGGCCTTCGCCGACCTCGGCAAGCAGAACGTCCTCTGTCTCCTCCAGGACTCCACCAACGTCGACCGCCCCGGCTTCACCCCCGGCGAAAAGGCCGTCATCCCTCGCCTCGACGACATCTTCGGAGCCGCCAAGCGCCGCATCTTCTTCTCGTGCTTCTCCTCCTCCATCCATCGCATCCGCATCGCCATGGATCTCGCGCACAAGCATGGCCGCAAGGTCGCGCTCATCGGCCGCTCCATCGATAACTCCACCGAGATCGCGCAGGACCTCGGCTACATCGATCCTCCCGCCGGCCTCATCATCCATCCCAACCAGATCAAGGACACGCCAGCCAACAAGCTCTGCATCCTGATCTCCGGCACGCAAGGCGAACCCATGTCGGCTCTCTCCCGCGCGGCCGTCGACAACCACCGCTTCGCCAAGATCGAGCCCAACGACACCGTTCTGCTTTCCTCCCGCGTCATCCCCGGCAACGAGAAGGCCATCTACCGCGTCATAGACCACCTCGAGCGACGCGACGCCCGCGTCATCCACGACGACGGTACCCACGGCCTCATTCACGTCTCCGGCCACGGCTCGCAAGAAGAGCTCCGCATGATGATCAACCTCGTGCGCCCCAAGTTCTTCATTCCCGTCCACGGCGACTACCGCCACCTCAAGCGCCACGCGGAACTCGCAGCGGCAACCGGCGTCCCCGAAAAAGTCATCCTCCTCGAAGACGGCGACGTCCTTACCCTCGACCGCGAGCACGCCGAGAAGACCGGCAAGGTCACGACCGGCCGCGTCTGCATCGACAACAACTCCACCGCTGACGTCGTTGAAGACACCGTCATCCGCGACCGCAAGCATCTCGGCGAAGATGGCGTCTTCCTTCCCATCATCGCCATCAACAAGCGCACCGGCCAGGTCGAGGGCCTTCCCGAAATCACCACCCGCGGCTTCGCAGCCGACGACCCCGAGCTCCTCCGAAACGCCCGCGACATCGTAGCCCGCACGCTTGAGCAATCCAGCGAAGAGGAGCGCCGCGACTACGGCGTCATGAAGGACAAGATCCGCGGCGACCTCAAGCGCTTCCTGCAAAAGAACGCCAACCGCCGCCCGCTCATCATGCCCATCATCCTCGAGCTCTAACGGCCTTTCTAAAACTATCGCCGTTTGCGCAGGACCCTACGGCGCATACGTCGTAAACACGCCGTCACGCGAAACCTTCGCGTGGCAAGGCGCGCAGCTCTTCATCTGCGCGACCGCAAACGGCTTCCCATCCGGCGTAAAGCTCCCGAAACCCCACCCGCCCGTGGCCGCATACTTCTTCGAGTCCTTCACCATGAACTGATAGTTCGAGGGTGGCCCTGGCGTGTACGATTGCACGTCGCCAAACACCGCATTATTTTCCACATTCGGCGAGTGGCTGTAGTGCAACGCTGCGATGATCGTCCCGTCGGGATACGGAAGCGTCTTTTCGCGGTACGCCTTGATGGCAATATCATTGCCCAACATGGCGCCGAGACTGTTCAGCTTCCCCGCCTCGTGCGCCACCGAAATCAACCTCCAATCGCGAAACCCTGCAGGCATCTTCGTCAGATAGATTGGCGCCGCACTCTTATCCGCCTGTCCAGCCGTAGGGACGACACACGCGACACCGCCAGCCAGCATTCCAACTGCAATTAGCCAAAAATGGATCCGTCTCATAGCTCCTCCTTAGAGCCCAAGTCGAAAACTTCTACTACCTGCGATCGAACCGGGAAACGAGTGAATGGAGCCCAACGAAATCTGGATAGCCCGCAAAGAGGGATCTGCCACTTCCCTTCGGAACACGACTGGCCGGCACTTCCGCGCCCATCCTGCTCCCTGCCACGGCAGGCACCGATTCTAACAACCGCGATCACCAGCGGCAATGTACTTCGCATCCCGCCCTCCGCGCCGAGGCAGCCTTTCCCGGCCCATCCTGCGTCTTATCGCGCAGGATGCCCCGCCCAGTCCACCTCTGCGTGCGCGCCCTGCTCGGTTGGGCCCTTTGCCTCTCCTCCATTGCCGCCCATGCGAGGATCGGCCTCATTGTCCAGCAGCCCTTCGGCACCTTCGGCAAGATGATGCCCCAGGGTCACGCCTCCATTTATCTCGACAACCTCTGCGCCGCCTCCCCCACGCAGCTCCGCCCCTGCCAGCCCGGCGAATCCGGCGTCGTCCTCTCCCGCTATCACGATCTCAAATCCCAGAAGCTCGACTGGCTCGCCTTCCCCGCCTTCACCTTCTTCTACGGCGTCAGCTCCCCCGACCAGATCCCCCCGTACGTCACCCACAGGCTCGAGGCCGAGCTTCGCGAGTCCTACCGCCAGGCCAACCTCACGACCATCCTCCCCGACCGCGTCGACAAGTACGGCAACCTCCACCCCCCGCCCTACGGCGACTGGGAAGAAGGCATTGGAGCCGCCTTCGATCGCACCCTCCTGCTCTACACCATCCGCACCACGCCCGAGCAGGATGCCGAAATCCTGGCAACGATCAACGCTGACCCCAACCGCCGCCTCTACACCCTCGGCCGCCACAACTGCGCCGACTTCGCCGCCGCCCTCCTCGACATCGTTATCCCCGGCCAATTCTCCCACCGCAACGTCCCCGCCGACTTCGACATGACCACCCCCAAAACCCTCGCCCGCCTGATCGACGCCTACGGCCACGCCAATCCCTCCGCAGACCTGCAGGTCTACGAAATCTCCCAGCTCCCCGGCTCGCTCCCGCGCAGCCGGCCCATCCGCGGCGCCGCCGAGTCGCTCCTCCACAACCGCCTCTACCTCATCACCCTGCTCGCCACCCAGCCCGAAATCATCCTCGCCGACTGGATCATCTACGAGAAGCGCGGCAAGTTCACCATCGGCAGCGACGCCACCCCGCTCTCTCCCGACGACTGGGCCGCAGCCCTCGTCGCCGGCACCGCTCCGCCCTCCCCGCCAAATCCTGTCAAGCCCCCTGACACCCCCGAAAACGCCAAAACCCCCGTCAACACTGGCGATTTAAATTCTCAAACGTTGGCATACTTACCCCCACCACTCAACTAAAATAGAAACAGGGGCAATTCCGAAGACAGAAGACATCGTCTGGCTCCCCGAACATCAAAGTGCCCCACTTCTAACTGGCAAGCGCGTTCTGCCTGAAACGGAGACCTCCATGAGCCCGTTTACCCGCCGAGACTTTCTCAAGACGTCCATCGCAGCCGGAACCCTTGCCAGCGTCGGCACGTCCACCCTGCACGCAGCGCCACCCTCGGCCACGGATGCGGTCACGCTGGGCAAGTCTGGCGTGAAGGTAACCCGCCTCGCGTTTGGCACGGGCACCGACAACGGTTACGTGCAGGCCGGGCTCGGTCAGAAGGAGTTCAGCCGGCTGATCGCCTACGCCTACGAGCGCGGTATCCGCTTCTTCGAGACCGCCGAGGCCTACGCCACGCCCGCCATGCTGGGCGAAGCGCTGAAACCGTTTCCGCGTGAGAGCTACCAGCTGATGACCAAGGTGACCACCGACTCCGACGCCAACCCGCGCGGGCGCCTTGACAATATGCGCCGCACCTCGCAGACGGACTACTTCGACATCATGCTCCTCCACTGGCAGCACACCTCGGATTGGGTGAGCGACACGAAGCATTGGCAGGATGCCATTCTCGAAGCCCAGGCGAAGAAGACGATCCTCGCCCGCGGCGCCTCCGTCCACGGCCTGCCGGCTTTGCGCCAGATGCCCGGCAACCCTTGGCTTGAAGTCGCGATGATCCGGATGAACCACAAGGGAACCCGCATGGATGGGCCCACCGGCACAGACAATAACAATCCATCGGACGTCTCCGAAGTGGTCGATCACGTGAAGCAGCTGCACAGCCAGGGCATGGGCGTGGTCAGCATGAAGCTGGTGGGAGCGGGAGCGTTCACGCGTCGCGAGGACCGTCAGGCGGCCATGCGCTTCGCCTTCCGCACCGCCGGAGTCGACGCCGTAACGGTGGGCTTCAAGAACACGCAGGAGATCGACGAAGCGATCAGCAATCTCAACCTTGCCTTTGCCTGATCGCCCGCGATTCTTCGCGCCCAGTCTCCTGGGCCGCCGCGCTCCTGTGCAACAGCCACCAACTCAATTCTTCGGCCGGGGAGCAGGCCTGGGCCTCGTTGCCGGCTTGGGAGTCGGACGCGGCTGGCCTCCCGGCTGCTGCGCGGGACGAGTACCCGGGTGCGTTCCTCCGCCAGGGGGCCGTGTTCCTCCTCCCGGCTGCGCGGGCTTCGTCGTGGGCCGGTTGCCGTTTGCAGGCGGCCGGTTGCCTGAGTTAGGCGGCCGATTGCTTGACGGTGGGCGATAACCCGGCGTTCCGTTCTGAGGCGGACGATGATTCGGGGGACGATAGGCCGGGAGCTGCGTCGGGTACGGAGGCCGATAATGCGGCGGACGATAGCCCCAGTTCCCGCCATATCCCGGATAGCCTCGGTAATACGGCGGTCGCGGATGATACCAATAAACCGGTGGGCGATACCCACCCACCCAGATCCCTCCCCACGGTCCGCGATTGTAGTAAATGAATCCGCCGCGTCCCCAGCCCCAGCCCCAGCCACCCCAGCCCCACGGCTGGTTGGTGTACACCAGTGCCGAAATCCCGATCCCGACACCAAACGTGATCAGCGCCGTCGTCGTGCTCGGTGCCGCAACGTAGACCACGGTGGGGTTATACATCGGCACATACGCCACGAGCGGGTTCGCGGGCTGAATCACGTAGATCGGCTGGTTCGATACCGTCTGAACTTCAACCTTCTGCTGCTCATTGCTGCGCAGACTTCCAGCGTCATACGCCTTTGCCCGCAGTCGCTGGACCGATGCCGCCACATCTGCCTGGTTGGCCTTCACCGCCAGCCCGATCGCAGCATAGTCGTCGATATGGTCGGCCATCATCTGCAGGACCTTAGGAAAAGTGATCAACGCAAGAAAGGCCGGATCATAGCCCTGCTTCTCCGCAGCCGCCGTCAGGTCGGGCCCGGTCAGGCCGGGATTCTTCGCCAGCCAATTCGTGACATCCAGAATCTCCTGGGGATTGGTCGAAGCCGTCGTAATTTGCGCGAGCAGCGCATCCGGATAGAGCGCAATCGGCGCCATCAGCTGATCCAGCTCCTCCGCCGTCGGCGGCGGAGGACCCTTCTGCGCAGCCGCATCCGGGGCTTCCTGCGCTCGGAGAAGAGGGGCAGTACCCGAAAGGACAAGCACACAGACGAGACTTAAGGACATCAGGGACAAGCAGGGCATGCGTCGCATTACCGAACCTCACCAGTGAAGCGTTCGCTCATACTGATCGTTTCGGCCAACGGAAACAACTGGCAGTTTTACCAGCGCAGCCAGAGCAGGCTGGGCTTCATGCTCACGCCAGCGGGAGCAAAAAGTATCCCCCTAGCGCGCTGCAAGGGGGATACTTTTGCCCTTAAACTGCCTGAATGGAAGAGCTTGCGACCCAACGCGGGAGATACTTTTGCCCTTAAACCTCATGCCATGAGCGAGTTATGAGGCAAAAACGCTCCCAGGGGAGGGGGGGTACCCCCCCCGCCTAGTGTGCTGCCGGAGGAGCCATCGCTTTTAGATACAGTTCCTGCAAGGACTGCATCTTCGGCTGGAAATCGCCCATGTGACTGTGCACGATCTCCATCACACCCGCAGAAACCTCCGGCGTCTTCGCCAGGAAAGCCTGTCCCACCGGTGACTTGTAGAACGCCAGGATCCCATCCACTTCCTGCTCGGTGTACGTGTCCGAGTAGAGCTTCACGTACGCAGCCTCCAACGCCGGCCAGCCGAAATCCTGGTCAACCACCTTCATCGAGTTATCGATATATTCCTGCTGGATCTTCTGCTTCTCCGGCGTCATCTGCTCGGTTCCCGGAGCATTCTTCGCGGTCGCCTGCACCTGCTGCTCCATCGCATTCCGCATCCGGTCCAGGCTGTGGTCGATGTGCATTACCGCAAACAGCTCCTTCACCTTCGCTTGCTTCGAAGCCTCATCCGCCCGCGCCACCGCAGGCGCCACCACCATCACCATCGCCAACACCGCAATCCAACGCTTCATCTAAAGTTCCTCTCTCTCAACCTGCTCCAGAATCTTCTCTGAATCCAGGGGCTTTCTCGCAAAGTAATACAGGCTGAAAGCCAGCGCTGCGAAGCAGATCACACTGATCCAATCTTTATGCAGCGGATTGGTCGACGAGAAACTCGGAACCACCTTATCGGTCGCCGCCTCATACAGCTTCACGCAAACACCGAGCAATCCCATAATGCCACCAGCCGCAATCAGTCCGGAAGCATATAAACTGCCCGAAGAGATCTCACTCTCCGCCTCAGTCTTCGGCCCGTCGCCGCTCCGCGCCATCGCGCTGTCGACCATCCACCGAACGACTCCACCAACAAAGATCGCCAGCGTAGTCCCAATCGAAAGGTAAGCACCAACCGCAAACGTCAACGAGCGCACTCCCAGCAGCTCAATCCCGATCACCAGCGCGACGCCCAGAAGCACCAAGCTCCACGGAAGCTTCCGGCTAAGGATGCCGTTGATCACCGTAGCCATCAACCGCCCCTGCGGCGCAGCAGCCTTCTCGCTCCCAATGCCCTGAACCCATTGCACCTCGATCTTCCCCGTCGCAGGATCGTACAGATACTTCCCATCCTGCAGCGTAGCCGAGCCAATCGAGTTCAGCACCACATATTTCGTCGCATCCGACAGGTCCTCATGCGTAGCCGAACCCGAACTCCCCGCAGCTGGCCGAAGCGTTACCGTCACATGATCGCGCTTGAAGTTTCCCTGGTTCGACACACCATCCGGCAGCGCCGCGAGCGAAATTGCCCGCGCAGTAGGCAGTTGCTGAAAGCTTTCCAACCCCTTGTTCATCGCATTCAGCGTCGCTCCAATGGAGAACACTGACACGATCACCCCAACCATCACCGCAACCTGCTGCTTCCAAGGTGTAGCGCCAATCAGGAACCCCGTCTTCAAATCCTGGCTCGTGTCACCAGCATTCGACGCCGCAATACAAACCATTCCGCCGATCGTAATAGCCAACGCCCCAAACGCCGGAGCAGTCCATCCCTTCACCAGGAAGATCGCTGCAACGGCCATCAATGTAGCAATCGTCATCCCGCTCACCGGGCTCGCGCTGGATCCCACGATGCCCACAATGCGCGCCGACACCGTCACGAACAGGAACCCGAACACGACGACCAACAGCGAAGCCGCAAGGTTCGCCAGCCACCCAACCTGCGCGCCCGGAACCGGCTTGAACTGCAGGAACAGAAACATCAGGAGGATCAGAACCAGGCTGCCCGCGATCACCACGCTCATGGGAATGTCGTTCTCAGTCCGCAACGGCTTGCTTGCAACCGAGCCCTTGCTCAACCCCATCTTCGCAAACCCGGAGGTAAGCGCACTCACAATCGTCGGCGCCGTGCGCAACAGCGTAATCAATCCACTGGCCGCGACCGCACCAGCTCCCATCGGCCGCACATACGTCGACCACAACTCGCTGGGACTCATCTGCGCAATCGGCACCACACCCGGATACAACGGCCCCGCCAGATGCTTCCCGAAGAACACAATCGCCGGCATCAGCACCAGCCAGCTGAACACACCACCCGCAAGCATGATCGCCGACACTCGCAGTCCGATGATGTATCCGACGCCTAAATATTCCGGTGTAACATCTGCCCGAATCGCAGCGCCTTTGAGAATCTGCTGCCCATTGGGATCGAAGTTCGGTGACCAGTTCGGCGTCGCCGGAAACAGGCTCAACAGATTTTCGTTCTGAAACAACGTATACAGCCCACCGAGTCCAAGGCCAAGAAACACGCGGCTCGCAAACGATCCGCCACGCTCACCCGCCTGCAACACGTCCCCACAAGCCGTTCCTTCGGGATACGTGAGCGTGCCGTGTTCCTCCACGATCAGCTGTCGTCGCAGCGGAATCATGAACAGTACGCCGAGCCAACCACCGAAGAGTGCCAGCGCGAAGATGCGCGAGCTCTCAAGATCGAAGCCCAGGAAAATAAGCGCAGGTAACGTAAAGATGACGCCGGAAGCGATGGACTGACCCGCATTGCCAGTCGTCTGGACAATGTTGTTTTCCAGTATGGACGCTCGCCCGAACGCACGCAGAATCGAAATCGAGAGCACGGAAATCGGAATGCTCGCTGCAACCGTCAAGCCGGCGCGCAAGCCCACATACACCGTAACCGCGCCAAAGATTACACCAAAGATCGAGCCCAAAAGCAGCGCACGTATCGACAGTTCCTTTCGATCCTCATTCGCCGGCACAAAGGGTCGAAAGGTCGTATGTTCAGCCATCAGGCAAGGTCTCCTCAGCAACGCAAAGGGTTTTAGCTTTGCCTCGGAGTTTACCCCATAGGTCATCACCCGGGATATGCCGGAGATCTCACCTGAAGGATTTAGAGGATTGTCGCAGAAGCTTTTAGCCGGCGATCCGCATCGTGCGGCCATGCCTGGTCACGATAGCCAGGCGCTCGCTGCCAAGGATCTTCTTAGCCTGGCTGCGCGCATGGCTCGCCCATGGACCAGTGGGATCGAGCCGTGAGTAGCTCGTCCAATGCCGCAGAGCTTTCCTGGGTTCCTGAATACGCTCATACGCCAGCGCGAGATTATAGTGAGCATCCGCATACTGAGGCACTAGCGCAAGCGCTCGCTGATACGCTTCGATTGCCTCATCCATCCGCTGCTGCTCGTCCAGCACGTTGCCCAAATCAAAGAACGCGAGGGCATACTCAGGGTCAGCTTCAACCGCCTGCCTGTATCGCTGCTCCGCCTGCACGAAATCTTTCTCGTTATAAAAAATCGTACCGAGATTGATCGCTGCCGCCGCATGTCCGGACTGGATCTCAAGAATCGTTTGATACACGCTCTTGGCTTCTTCCAGTCGGCCGGGAATGTCCTCCAGCCGCACCGCGCGGAGAAACATCTCGTGCAGATCGGAGTAGTTCGGAGCTAGTTCCTGGCCATTCTTCCGGACTACGGCCATCCCGTTCGACGGCATCAATTCGAAGTCGAATGCCATCTGTCTCGTCATGGGATCGACCAGCGCGCCCCATTGCCGAAACGCCAACCTTGAGCCATGCAGCACTGCTACCGACTCCAGCAGCGGATTCGTCATCCCTGACACTCTCTGCATCGCATCCACCGATTGGCGAATGCTCTTAACAGAGATTCTCGTGGCCGCAAGGTCGCGCAGCTTGCGCAGCTGAACCAATTCGTCGAAGGAATAATTTTCGGAGGAAGCGATTAATCCAGCCTTTTCCCACGCGGTGAGTTGGCGGATAGGCAATCTGAGAATGCGCAGAACGTCTTCACGGCAGTATCGGCTCACGGCGCTCATCTCTTGGTACTCGGCTTCAATTGCAGCCGCGTCATGCGGCATGCCCTAGGTGCGAGTATGCTTCGCAGACCTTCATCTATCAAGGGCTTTGCGTGTGGATTTCATGAATTCAGTGGATAACACGAACCAAACGTGGTTCCGTGGCACCACAAGAGTAAATCCTGCCGCCGTCATCACTTAGCTTACAGATCGAGCAGTCGCTGATCCGAGTCCGACCGCAATCAGGCCGATGACAATGCTTGCACCAACGTAAAGGAGCGCCATCCAATAGGCGCCGTTGGTCATTTCTGACCACGTCTCCCATTCGAAGCTCGAAAACGTCGAGTACGCGCCCAGGAATCCGATGGCAAATGCATATCGCCACGCTGGATTCATATGGGTATGACGCGTGAGGTACTCGAGGATGAAGCCAATCATGAAGCATGCGCTGATATTGATGGAGAATGTGCCAACCGGGAATCTCGACCTGAAATGCTCGGCCGCAAAAACACCGACAAGGTATCGGGCCAAAGCTCCGAGTGCTCCGCCCATTGCAATCAATAGATATCGCCTCAACGTGGCACTCCTTTGGGTATCTCTAAAACGATAACCGATGGCAGCTTGCGACAAACCATAGCTACATCGTGCCCGCACTTTATGTGCGCAGGGGACGGAGTCATCATTCTCACAGCGGTGATTTGCGTTTTTGTGGGGGATCTGCGCCCAAGACTTGAGGTCGCAATATGCCATCTCGGTGGCGCAAGAGCTTTCATGACCAAACAACTCCTCCACAGGTAGTCCTGCGAGGAGTCATCATCCATATTCTGAATATTCCTCAGCCTATGGCGGTTTGGGTGAACTCCATCACCCTTGATCTTTCTTACTGCAAAATCTGCGCAAATCCTGAGCTTACGTTCCGCCAAATAGTCGCGGAGGTCACAAGCAAGGATTGGTGGAGCTGAGCGGGATCGAACCGCTGACCTCCTCGTTGCGAACGAGGCGCTCTCCCAGCTGAGCTACAGCCCCACACCACAGATCGTGACAGCGTATCCAAAGGATTTTGTCACCCCGATAGTTTAGCAGGGCAGGACCCCGATAACCAAGTGGGTTGATACCGACGCACGCTATGCGCTTGAACCCTCGTTATCACGAACGCTTTGGGGCTACGAGACCCATCGCCGCCATGACCTGCTGCAGGTCCTTCCAGGCCTCGGCCTTCTGGCGAGGATCCCGAAGCAAGAAAGCAGGGTGATAGGTTACCGCGACTTTAGCGCCGCGCACGGAATGCCACTTGCCCCGCAAAGACCCCAGCGACTGCCTGACACCAAGCAGGTAGGTTGCAGCGGTCGCACCAAGCGCGACAATGACTTCGGGTTGAACAATATCGATCTGCTGCGCAAGGAACTGTGAGCAGGTAGTTGCTTCTAGAAATTCCGGCGTCCTATTTCCCGGCGGGCGGCACTTAACAATGTTCGCAATGTAGACTTCTTCCCGCTTGAGGCCCATCGCCGCGATCATATTGTTTAGCAGTTGGCCAGCCTTTCCAACGAAAGGGAGGCCGCTCGCGTCCTCGTCTGCGCCTGGGCCTTCGCCCACGAACATCAGCCGCGCGTTGGGATTTCCATCACCGAATACGATCGTCTTTCGCCCGGCATAGGCAAGAGGGCAACGCGTGCAGTCGCCGATCTCCGTGCGAACCGACTCGAGCGCCGCCAACCGATCAGCGGCTGGCACTGCATGTTCGGGCAGCGGCGCGATCGTGTCCAATGAAGGTGGTTTCGCCATCTGTGAAGAGAATTCTGTTGTTACATCTGGAAAGTTCTGAGGGGAAGGAGTTGCAGCAACAGCCTGCACTCGATCTGCAGGACTTGAAGCTGCAGATGGCGTCTCGGCCATCTCTGATCCTGCAAAGCGGAGAGGATTATCCAGCGACACATCGGAAAGCGAAACGGTTGGTTGACTCCTGTGGAACAGGTCATAGACACCCATTTCACGAAGGTACTCAACATACGCGCCGAGTTGACGTTCGAGATCTACTTCAGTCATTGCTGCAATCACGCGGGCGACGGAAGCTTGGCGGACACGGTGTAGGTAACCTTGCCTACACGAATCTCGTCCTGTGCAACGCGGCAGGCCTTAATCGAGTTTGAGACCCCAAGAGCTGGTGCACCGGACTGCAGTTGGCGAGCACGGCGCGCTGCACCTTTCACAAGACTGTATTTATTTTGGAGCGGTTCCTTGTCTGCCATCGACGAACCTCCGGGGAGATGATTTATCTTATCGCCGAAGTGCGCGAATGCACGGTCCACAAAGTGGAAATCTTGGCACTATCTTTGTAGGCGGCATCGAATCAGATGCCTGCAGTGGGAACACCAAAGCTCGTAAGTGCCGCCTCCAGGCGTGGCGACCGGGCTCCTGTAACGCATCGGGCAGCAAGGTCTCCTTCTGTCGGCGTCGCATCGCCGCGGGCCGTGAGGACGATCGCCCGCATCTCCGACGCAGCCTGGTCAAGGTCATCATTCACCAACGCATATCGATAGTCATCAATCATCCGTAACTCGGTTCGCGCCTCGGCGAGACGAGTCTCGATGATCGATTCATTGGCAACTCCTTCTGCCTGACTTCGATTCCGCAATCGCCGCTCCAGTATCTCCGGGCTTGGCGGAAGGATGAAGATCGAGACCGCATCTGGCAGCTTGTCCATCACCTGAAGCGCGCCTTGAACATCGATGTCAAGAAGAAGGTCCGTGCCGTGGTCACGCGCCATATCGAGCGCCGCCATCGCTGTTCCGTAGTAGTTGCCAAAGACCTCGGCCCATTCGAGGAATTCACCTGCCCCGATCATCCGCTCGAACTGCTCGCGAGTGGTGAAGTGATACTCCCGGCCGTCCTCTTCAGAACCACGGGGTTTTCGTGTCGTGTACGAAACGGAAAAGTCTAAACCGGAAACGAGGCGGCGCACCTCATTAACGAGAGTCGATTTGCCCGATCCGCTGGGCGCCGAAATGATAAAAAGAATGCCTGCCATAACTATTGCGATTTTCTGTAGTGTAACCCGTCAGGGACGCTGCTTGGTTAGGCGGTTCCCTCACCGGCCTCACTGAGCACAAGGTCTGCCTCTCCGAATTGCAGATGGTACAACCGGCTATAGGTACCGCCTTGTGCCAGTAGTTCTTCATGCGAGCCAAGTTCGGTAATGCAGCCCTCTTCCATGACTGCAATGCGGTCGGCGCTGCGAACCGTTGAGAGCCTGTGTGCAATCACCAGGACGGTTCGACCCTGCATCAAATTTCCGAGCGCAGCCTGCACAGCCGCTTCGCTCTCCGTATCCAGCGACGAAGTTGCTTCATCCAGAATCAGAATCGGCGCATCCTTGAGCAACGCACGTGCGATCGCGAGCCGCTGGCGTTCCCCACCAGACAGCCGCGCACCACGTTCCCCTATCACCGTGTCGTACCCTTGCGGCAGCCGCTCAATGAAATCATGAGCCAAGGCGGCCTGCGCGGCCGAGACGATGCGCGCCATAGGTACATCAGGCTGGCCATAAGCGATGTTGTTTCGCACGGTGTCATTGAACAGCACCGTTTCCTGCGTAACTTTACCGATCTGTTTGCGAAGCGAAACCAGCGTCAGGTCGCGAACATCATGATCGTCCAGGTAGATGGCGCCGCCCGTTACATCGAAAAACCGCGGGAGCAGATTCACCAGCGTGGATTTACCTGCGCCACTCGGGCCAACGAGTGCGACAACCTCGCCGCGGCGAACGGTGAGTGAGACGCCATGCAGAATCTCTTTGCACTCTCCGTCCCGCTCGTAGCCGAATCGGGCATCGCGAAATTCAATTAGTCCCCCGAAGCCCTTGAGTGCAATCGCCTTTTTGCGTTCTCGCACTTCGTCCTGCGCATCAATGAACTTGAAAATTTCCTCGCTTGCGCCAACCGCTTGCTGGAAGCTGTTGTAATAGGTCGGCATCTTCCGAACTGGATCGTACAGGGCTATGACAGCAATCAGAAACGTGATGAACTCTCCAGCTGTGCCTCCGCGCTGGATGAAATAGCGCCCGTACCAAAGGAGGAGCGCGATTGCGACAGCTCCAAGCGCATCCATGAGCGGCGATGAAATGGCTTGCACCGCGACTGAGCGCATATTGGCAATGAGGAGTCTGTCCGCAGCTTTGCGAAAGCGGCTCATCTCCCAGTTCTCCATGCCGAACGCCTTCACGATTCCATTGCCCATGATGGTCTCTTGCACGATGTTCTGGATCTCAGCAAGCTTGTCCTGTCCTCGCCGAGTAGTCTTTCGAACGCTGCGTCCGACACGGCGCGTTGAAGCAACAATGATCGGAACGAAAACCAGCAGCACCCAGGACATTCGCCCGCCCACGATGATGACCGTGCCGATCATGAAGATGAGTGTGAAGAGTTGCTGAAGGAAGTCACTCATGACCGTAGCCATTGCAGCCTGCACACGCTCCACATCGTTGATCAGCGTAGAGATCAGCGTGCCGGATGTGTGGCGCTGGAAGAAGGCCGTCGAGCGTTTCAGGAGGGAGTCGTACAGGTCATTGCGCAGGTCGGTGATCATACCGAACCCAGCCTTATTGGCCAGAAGCGTGCCCAGGTAGTCGCACAGATTCTTGATGATCGCTGAGGCGACTAGCGCGACGGCAACTACTGTCCATGCATTGTGAAAGTGGCGAGGTAAGAGAACCTGCAAATTGACGTGAACATGGGTGCGAGGGATAACAAAGTTCAGCACCTTGTCTGGAGCTGAGGCCGCGCTTAAAACGTTGTCAATGATGGGCTTGATCAGCAGGATGCGAAAGGCAGCTAAGGCTCCAACCACTCCCATCAGCAGTACCGAAGACACCCAATACAGAACATACGGGCGCATGTACCCGAGGAGTCGCAAGACAAGCTTCATCGTTGTCCCCGGATCCCGCGTGTCGGATAGCTGCTGGCGAAGATTTTCATCAATCGTTAGTGTACTGCTACGAAGTTGAACAGCGTCAGCCCTGTTTATGCGGCATATCGCGATGAGACGACTTCGCGCGATAGCCTGCTGCCCCAAGTCGCTTCTTCAACTCTTCTGCAATCATGACGGAGCGATGCTGGCCCCCCGTGCAGCCGATCCCAATCGTCAGATAGCTCTTGCCCTCGTGAATATAGTGAGGCAATAGAAACGTCAGCATATCGGTAACTTTGTCCAGAAATTCCCGGGTCTGCGGGAACTGGCGCACGTATTTCGCCACCTTTGGATGCTTTCCAGTCAGCGCACGAAATTCCGGGACGAAGTGGGGGTTGGGAAGAAAGCGCACGTCAAAGACCAGGTCTGCGTCGCCTGGAACCCCGTTTTTGAAGCCGAAACTGGTCACTGAAATCGTGAGGTTGCGATCGTTTTTGCCTACGCCACGCGTGAATTGAGCATTGATGTGCGCACGAAGCTCATGCACATTGAAACGCGATGTGTCGAGAAGTATATCCGCGACGTTGCGAATCGGATCGAGCCTGCGCCGTTCTGCCCGGATGGAGGTGGAAACCGTTTCTCCGCGTCCAAGGGGATGCGGTCGGCGAGTCTCGGAGAATCTTCGGACCAGCGCTTCGTCAGATGCTTCCAGAAAGACGACGCGGGTCGGAAGAACCTTCCTCACCTTCGTCAGGATCGACGGGAAGCGCTCGAGCCGACTGCCTTCGCGTACGTCCACCACCAGCGCAGCGTGTGTGATCTCAGCGGACTTCGCGACGAGATCCGCAAAACGTGGAATCAGTTCAAGCGGGAGATTATCGACAGAATAGAACCCAAGATCTTCAAACGTTTTAAGTGCAGAAGCCTTGCCAGAGCCTGAAAGGCCGGTCAGGATTACAAGTTCGCGCGGTTCAACATCCCCCGCTCGTCTCCGCTCTCTGGAAGACTTTTTGCCTGGCGCCTTCACTGGCACTTTCTTCGCCTTGGCGGAGACCTTCGAACGAGGGGTGGTCATGAGGAAATCGTAGCATCATCAAAGACCCGGCATCCTCCGAAACGATGCTCGAAGGATGCCGGCAGGGTCTAGTTGTACGCGGGAACGGACCTGGGGCGGTCACGCACCGTCGCATAACGTTCTTTATGCCGAATTGCCTGCAGTTCCACCTTCTGCAGAGCATCTCGCAGGGACGTCTCCATCTCAGCAGATTCACATGTAGCAACCAGGCTCTCGTTGCGACATTGCACTCTGACCTCAGCGATCTTCCGATATTTATCTTCCGTGAGAATGAAGTGCGCACTGCTGCAGCGGTTGGCGACCAGGGCGACTCGGCCCATGCCCGCTTCAGCGATGGTCTTAAGCTTTGGTGTGACGACGGTGTGACGTCCGGTGTATTCCATGATCATGAAAGATTCTCCTTGCAGCCGGAACGCTGCTGTTGAAACTCATGAGATGCAGTCATGCGCTAATGCATCCAAAACTAGCGCTGACGCCTTTGGTGTGTGCTTGGAATTTGCATGTCTTCGCGATACTTTGCAACCGTGCGCCGAGTAACCTGGATTCCCTGACGCTGAAGTTCTGCTGCGAGATAGTCGTCAGTCCACGGTTTGCGAGGATCCTCCTCTTCAATCAGTTTCTTTACCCTTCTCTTCAGAAGAAGCAAAGGCAAATCTCCCCCCTCTGGCCCACCGACACCTTCGGAAAAGAAGAATCTTAGCTCATAAACGCCCTGTGCGGTATGTACATATTTATTTGCGACCGCCCGGCTCACGGTGGACGGATGGACGCCAATCTCCTCCGCAACCTCCTTAATCATCATTGGATGCAAACTCTCCACGCCCTGGTCGAGGAACTCGCGCTGACGGCGAATGATGATTTCACAGGTGCGGACGATCGTATTCTTGCGCTGTTCGATGTTCCTTAATAGCTGAATTGCTGACTTATAACGCTCTTTCACGTACTCTCGAACGTCTCGGTCGACTGTCTTTTCACGCAGCATGCGCCGATAGCTCTTATTCAGGCGCAATGCAGGTAAGTCCTCTTCATTCATCACCACCACGTACTCATCGTCCCGTTTTACGAATGCGACATCTGGTTCGATCAGGCGAGTCTCGACCTCGCTATAACGTTGACCCGGCCGAGGATCCAGCGTCCGAATCAAGTCAATCGCCTCATTCACACGCTCAACCGGACGCCGGCAAAGTCGCACTAGCTCTCGCATATCTTTCTTTTGCAGCAACGCAAGATGCTGGCTGACGATGAGGCTGGCTGTATCAATTACGAGTAGTTGCTGTTCCGAGGAGTGAGGTTCTGGTCGGGGGGCCGTGCGTCGCGCTTCAATCATTTGCAGCTCAAGACGAAGCGCATCCAGTTGGCACAACAAGCACTCGCGCAGATCACGGGCACCTACGCCCGAAGGGTCAAGATGGATAACCACTGAGCGTGCTTGTTCAATCAACGCCAGGTGCTCTGCCGGGGTCTTCTCCGAGCCCGGCAAGGCGGCGCCTAGCGATTCCGCGAGCTCTTCAGAATTTGCAGTCAGGTAACCGTTCTCGTCAAGGTTTCCAATGACAAGTTCTGCGGCAGTCTTCAAGTCGTCGCGCAGTGTCAGAGAGCCAAGCTGCCATAACAAGTGGTCGGTCAAGGTGCTTGGTTGGGATAAGAACTGTTCGAAGGACGGCTTGTCCAACTCTTCGAAATTGGAGGCCGTGCGATAACCAGGGTCCAAATAATCCTGAAAGTAACTTCCAAAATCAATCTCGTCGAACGGATCCTTCTCCTTATGGTCCGCTTCGCCGGCTACGTCCTCGGCGCTCCGTTCGCGAGTTCCCTCTTTCCCCGACCGTTCGTCGAGAGTCTCGGTCGACTCATCGATCTCCTCAAGCACCGGATTTGCAACCAGCTCACCATTGATCATGTCCTTGAGCTCAAGCTTATTGAGCGCCAGGACGCTGACCATTTGCACCAGCCCCGGGGTCAAAACCTGGCGTTGGGAGAGCTTGACATTGAGATGTGGCTGCAACAACGGTTCTACCTCGCGAATAACCTGGGAAGGGTTCTACCGTGCCGCCGGCAACTTACCAGCACGCTAAGGGCCAGTTTACCGCGCAATCGTGGAAAAAGATTAAAGTTGGGAACCCACCTAGGTACCCCAGTGCGTTTTTGGGTTAACTTGCTAAACCAGCGAGAATCCCTCACCAAGATAGACCCGCTTAACGTCAAGATCTCGCCCGAGTTCGCCCGGCGTCCCTGTCCGGAAGATCCGCCCCTCGTTGATGATGTACGCGCGATCCGTTACCGACAACGTCTCTCGAACGTTATGGTCGGTAATGAGGACGCCGATGCCGGAAGCCTTGAGATCAAAGATGATCTGTTGAAGCTCCAGAACTGCGATCGGATCAATTCCGGAAAATGGCTCATCGAGCAGAATGAAGGCCGGTTCGATAGCCAGGCAACGAGCAATTTCGACTCTACGGCGCTCGCCCCCTGACAGCGCGTACCCACGGGTCTTGCGCACATGTCCCAAATTCAATTTAGAGATAAGACTTTCGGTCTGCTTGCGCCGAACCTCCCAGGTCAGGTGCTGCGTCTCGAGCACTGCGAGGATGTTTTCCTCGACGGATAAGTTTCGGAAGACCGACGGCTCCTGCGGAAGATAGCTGATGCGATGCTCGCGAGCACGGAGATACATCGGTGTACGGGTGATGTCCGTTCCGTCGCTAAGGATGCGGCCGGAGTCGGGTCGCACCAGGCCGACGATCATGTAGAACGAGGTTGTCTTGCCCGCTCCGTTCGGTCCCAGCAGGCCGACGACCTCTCCCTGACGGATTTGCAGGCTGACGCCACGGACTACCTGGCGACCGCCATAGGCCTTCGTCAACTCCTCGGTTTCGAGGGTCCTCATCTGCTACTGCCTCTCTTCTTTATTGCCCGGTGGGACGTAGGTTTCTGTGTGCACACGTCCCCCTTTGCCCTTTGGAGCGCCCTGTTCCCCGGCTACCACAATCGTACTCCCTGCATCCCCAAAGATGAGCGTCGCGCCCGTCACATTGCCCTGCTGCGCATCGGTGATGTGCGCGGGACTGGAAGGCGCGCCCGTCAGGATGTAGTTTGCCTTAGAAGCGATGTAGAGCAACTGCTCGCCTGTTCCATGCCGTCCCGGCTGGTCGAGCTGGACATTCCCGTAGACGACCACCCGATCGATTGACCCGTTGAACGGGCTCGCCTGGATCAGCGATGCCGAGACTGGACTGGTTGCGGCCTGAGCGTGAGCGGCGCTGAGGAACGCAACGGCATGTTGCCCCCGCACCTCACCCGTCGTGCCATCGATGGTGACGCCGTCGGAGAAGGTCGCCTCCCGCTGCAGATCGTTGTAGTCCATCTTCGGGCTGGCAACGCGGATCATGCTGGGCAGGCGAAGAGGCACTCCGGGCTTCGCTGGCGAGCCGCTTGAGGCCAGGATGGCGTGGACGAGACCGCCAGGCTTGCTGGGCCGTGCGGCGAAGGTTCGCTTGATCCCGTCGAAGGACAGCGTTGCCGCCTGGACCTGTGAAGCATCCTGCCACATGCGCGCCGGCGCTGCGTCGGTGCCGTAGAACGTGGCAAAGCGGGTTGCATGGTCGAAGTGCCCGCGGGCGGCTAATACGTGCGTCACCGGCTCTGGCTTCGAGTTCGGAGAGGGATTCGGTGTCTCCGATGAAGCGTTCTGGAAGGTGGCTTGCACTCCGCCGGCTGCTTCCGCGTCCTGCGTAGTTTGATTCAACGAGACAGTCGGTGCAACGAGTGACCCATCTTCACGATCGAGATGAACCTCGCCCGTGAGCGTTAGGATCTGGGATTGGCCGTCATAGCTCGCCCGCTCCGCTGTGCCGTCGGTGGTCGAGGCCGGAGTGGTCGAGCCGGGCTTAGCCGCAGCTCGGTCATGGATCACGACATTGCCGGTCTGGACAGCCGACGCGATGCCCATCGCCTCAGCCTGACCCGGCATAGCGCCAGCACGGACGGGCGCGAAGAGAATTTCGAGGGTATCGCCGGTGCTGATTTCCTGTTCACCGAGCGGCGCATCCTGTTGCAGCTTCGTGTTCCCGGTTCCGTAAAGCTTGTCCGGATGCGCCTTGCCATCCGGCGCCTGGATGAAGTTGGTACGCAAGTCGTCTGCGTTTACCTGCACGTTCTTCAGCACGGGAGGCCTGGAGCCACTTGCGGAAGGTTGCTTTGCTTGTGCGGCGAGCGACTGCCCGCTCGCATGCGCTGAACCAATCGCGTGGAGCTCGGTGAGGTGGGCCGGCGATTTATGCTGCCCCGGAGCGAAGAGGGCGATGATCTTTGCACCGTCCATGGAACGCTCCAAGCCCGCAGAATTCGACTTGCGATCGACCATCGTAAGCTTGGCGGCTCCAGTCGCGACGACCTTTGTGGGCTGACCCTGCGCGTTCATGGCCACATCCACGACAGCTGCGGAGCCGTGCATCGGCCTCTGTGGATTGGTGTCGACCATCGCCACATCGCCGGTCAACTTTGCGGTTTGAGGGATCGACTGCGCGTTTAACGCCGCGTCCAGACGATTCGCAGTGATCTGCTGGGTCTTGTCCGTCAGAACCACGCGATCATTGCCCTGCACGGATTCGATCGAACCATCCTTGCGCAGATAGATCACCGCGGAGTTTGCCGTCATCCTGCGATCGCCGGAGGTAACGACGGGCGCTGTGAGATTCGCGATGTTCTCATCGCGGCTCATGCTGGCCCGCGACGCCGTCACGTGCAGTGGTTTTCCGTGTGCCAGGCCGTCCATATGCACGTTCGCCAAAAGGTTGACCGTGTTCTCATTCGTGTTGAACTCGGCGCCAAGCGCGGTGCAGGTCATGTCACCGTAGTTGAACTCCACTTGCTCCTGCGTTGCCGCCACGCCTAGCTTGCGTAGATAGACCAGACCGCTGGTGCGGACGTGGATGACTGGAGCAGAAGCTGGGCGTGGTTTGGCGGTTTGAGTCTGGGTGCGGCCGCCGTTCGCCAGACCTTGCGGCGGCTGGATGTCCATGAACACTTCACCCTTGGCGCGCGCTACCTGCTCATTCTGGTTGTACTCCATCTCAGAGCCGTAGATGTGGTCTGCGGCGTCGCCGTTTCGGTTGTAGAGCAGCAGCTCAGCATCATGCAGAGCATAGTTGCCATTGCCCAACGAACTCTCCGTCTTAGCGCGAAGGGTGAAGATCTTCTTGCCTTTGATCGACTGAGAGTACGTAACGCCGTTCGAGTCGTGCGTGAGGGACACACCTGAGCGGGCGATGATCTGGCGGTAAGCCTTCATGGCTCGGTAGCGCCCGTAGCCGATGAATACGGCGAGGACTCCTACCAGCAGCAACGCTCCTGCGATCAGTACCCACCGAAGTCTTTGTATCGACAGCCGCATCGTTCGTTCGTATTCCCTGCTTTATCTTCTCATTGCGCGATCGCTGTCTCGCTGACGGTAAGACGAATGAATCGATAGAATAGGCAGATGGCCGATCAGTTATATCTGAGTCTGTGGTATCCGAACTTCCGGTTGGAGTCGCTTCCGGCGGCGCTGGTTGGCGTACTGCGGCAGTTTGCCGTGATCGCCAAAGATGGCCAGGCGAACAGCGCGCTTGGTCGCGTTGCGGCGGCGAGCGTCTACCCGATCGACTGGACCGAGTCGCCAACCTATCAGCGGATCTATGTGAACGACGAGCGGGCGCAGAGCTCAGAGGACACGGAAGGCTCGATCATCGAGAACGCCGTTGCTGAGGCTACCGAACAGCTGCACGATGACATGGCGTACGAGTTTGAGATGCGGTGGATGCTGTGGATTCCTGACGTTGGTGACGCGGGCTTCGATACGTCCTGGAAGCTGGAGCCTGCGCGCGTGAAAGTGATCGGGTTTGGGCCGGAATTCGATGCAGGAAGTTACGAGCAGAATGGCCAGATTCGGGTCGATTTCGGGCTGGATTCGCCCTGGGTGCTTGAGGATGAGTCGCTCGATGAGGACGCTGCGGAGCGGATCAAGCACAACGTGGAAAAGCTGCTGGCTTTCACGCTGAGTGTTGAAAAACACTGTGGAATATCGAGCAGATTGCTGTGGACCGAGAGTGGAGAACCGCTCGCCGAAAAATTAATTGCGCGGCTGCAGCGGTTGAATTGAGGCCTAACCCACCTGTTCCCAACGACCACCTTCTAGATCAAATTACTGACAGGCAGGCGGTTAGATCTCGATTCATGGAAGTCTGACTTGTCAGGGGCACTTTAGTTCGCGACTAGCCGGCGGTGACGATCTCCGAGAAGTCAGCGATGCGAGATAGGTCGTTGAGGGTGCGGTTGAGGAGCGCGAGGCGGTTGGCGCGGATGTCGTCGCCGGGAACCATGACCATGACCTTGTCGAAGAAGTCGTCGATGGAGGGGCGCAGGGCGGCGATGACGCGCAGAGCTTCGCTGTAGTTGCGTTCCGACTGCAGCTCCTGGATGGCTGAAGCGGCGGCGCTGGTGGTGACGGCGAGAAGTTTTTCGGCGGGGTCGAGCAGCAGGTCGTGGTCGACGATGGTGGGTGCGATGACGCCCTTGGCGGTGGCCTGGGCGAGGATGTTCTTCATGCGTTTGAAGGCGGCAGAGACGGCGAGGAAGTCGTCGCTGCCACGGGCTGCGGTGACGGCTTCGGAACGGGCTACGAGGTCGCGCAGGTCGTCGGTGCCGGCGGCCATGGCGGCTTTGGCTACGTCGTAGGCCTGGTTGCGGGCTTCGCGGAGATAGAAGTCGATGCGCTCGAGGAAGAACGCGTGGAGCTTGGTGTTCAGTTCGGGGCCTGGCGCAGCGGCGTAGAGGACGTCGGAGAGTGTAAGGGGGAGGGTGGACTCGGCGAGAATTTTTACGATGGAGTTAGCGGCGCGGCGGAGGGCGAAGGGATCCTTGGAGCCAGTGGGCTCCATGCCGAGGGCGAACATGTTGGCGATGGTGTCGATGCGGTCGGCGAGGCCGAGAATGCAGCCCTCTGCGCTGCGCGGGATGGTGTCGCTGGCGGAGGCCGGCAGGTATTGGTCGTAGATCGCGTCGGACACAGTTGCAGGCACGCCCTGGGACGCGGCGTAGAGGCCGCCGATGATGCCCTGGAGCTCGGTGAACTCCTTGACCAGCTCGGTGGTGAGGTCGGTCTTGGCGAGGGTTGCGGCCTTGTCGATGGCGGCGGCGTCGAGGGTAGCGCCGCGCAAAGAAGCCACGGCGCCGAGGGTTGCGGCCAGCACGCGGACGCGCTCGGTCTTCCTGGCGTAGCTGCCGAGGTCTTTCTGGAAGGTGACGTTTTCAAGCAGCTTGACGCGGTCAGCTAAGGGGGTGCGCTGGTCGAACTCCCAGAAAAAGCGTGCGTCATTGAAGCGGGCGCGGAGGACGCGCTCGTTGCCTTGGCGGATGATGGGGGCGTTCTCGCCGGTGAGAGCGATGTTGGTGACGGTGAGGAAGTGTGGGGCCAACTTGCCTGTGGCGTCTTCTACCGCGAAGTACTTCTGGTGGTCGCGCATGACCGTGACGAGGACTTCCTCAGGGAGGGTTAGGTAGGCGGGCTCGAAGTTGCCCAGGAGCGCGTCGGGCCACTCGGTGAGATGAGTCACCGCGTCGACGAGGGGATGGTCTTCGCGCCAGCGGGCGTTGGGGATTTCGCGCGTTACCTTGTCGAGCGCCTTGCGGATCTTCTGGCGCCGAAGTTCGACGTCAGCTAAAACGTACTCACCTTCGAGCTGCGCGAGGTACTTGCCGGGGGTTTGGATATCGAAGGGCTCTCCGCCGCTGAGAACGCGGTGACCGTAGGTGGCGCGGCCGGCGGTCTTGCCGGCGAAGGTGAGGGGGACGATCTCTTCGCCGAGCAGGCACGTGAGCCATAGAACCGGGCGGACAAACCTTTCGTTGCTGCCTGGAATCCAGCGCATATTCTTCGCCCAGTAGAGGGCGGCGATCTCCTTAGGGAGTTCCGCGGCGAGGACTTCCGCAGCGCTGCGGCCCTTCTTCGTTGTTGTCGCGGCGAGATAGTCGCCCTTGGGCGTGGAGATGGTCTTGAGGTCGGAGACGGCGATGCCGGACTTGCGTGCGAAGGCTTCGGCGGCGGGTGTGGGGGCACCGTCCTTGAAGGCGATCTTGACGGCGGGGCCGGTGGTCTCTTCGGTGATATCGGGCTGCTGGGCGAGGACGCCGCGGACGAGCACGGCGAGGCGCCGCGGGGTCGAGTAGCTGTGGGCCGTTGGCTCGGCGGAGATGAGTTGCTCGCGCGTGAGCAGGGTTAGCGTGCGCTTGAGGAGCTCCGCTTCAGCGGAGGCGATCATGCGGGCGGGGACTTCTTCCAGTCCGATTTCGAGTAAAAAGTCTGGCATGCTTTCCTGAGTTTCTGGTTAGGCGGCGGCGGTAAGTCTTCCCTGCTCGGCGTAGATTTTGGCGACGCCTACGATGAGGTTGCGGATGCGGGCCATGACGCCGACGCGCTCGGTGACGGAGATGGCGCCGCGGGCGTCGAGGAGATTGAAGGTGTGGGAGCACTTGAGCGCGAGTTCGTAGGCGCCAAGGACGGGGAAGCGCAGAACGGCGAGTGGGTCGATGCTTTCTTCGACGAGCACTTCCTTCGCGCGGGCCAGGAGGACGAGGCATTCGGCTTCGTAGAGTTCGAGGTGCTTCCAGAGGCTTGGCACGTCGGCGTAGTCGAAGCTGTAGGCGGAGAACTGCTGCTCTTCGTGGAGACGGACTTCGCCGTAGGTTAGTTCGCGGCCGGTGATGGGATCGCGGGACCAGACGATGTCGTAGATGCTGTCGAGGTCCTGGAGGAACTGCGCGATGCGCTCTAATCCGTAAGTGATTTCGCCGGAGATGGGGTCGAGATCCATGCCGCCGCACTGCTGGAAGTAGGTGAACTGGGTGATCTCCTGGCCGTCGAGCATGACCTGCCAGCCGACGCCCCAGGCTCCTCCGACGGGCCACTCCCAGTTGTCCTCTTCGAACTTGATGTCGTGTTGAGTGAGGTCGATGCCGATGGCGACCAGCGATTCGAGGTAGAGCTCCTGGACGCGCTCCGGTGGTGGCTTCAGGATGACCTGCAGCTGGGTGTGGCGGAAGAGGCGATTGGGATTTTCGCCGTAGCGGCCGTCGGCGGGGCGGCGCGAGGGTTGTGCGTAGGCGATGCTTATCGGCTTGGGGCCGAGGACGCGCAGAAAGGTGTCGGGGGACATGGTGCCGGCGCCGACTTCGAGGTCGTAGGGCTGCTGGAGGACGCAGCCGTGCTCGGCCCAGAAACGCTGCAGGGTGAAGAGCAGTTCCTGGAAGGTGAGGGCTTTCTTTCGTTCGACTACCGAAGGCATTTCATGATTCTAAATGCCGCGCGCGAATTTCCTCTTCGGTGAAGCGTGGAGTGATGTGCTGGGAGCAGTTCCAGTCGTAGGCGACGATGGAGATGACGAGGACCCGTTCGATCTTTGTGGGGGAGGCTGGCTGCTGGAGTCTTGCCTCAAGGCCGGGGTCTTCGCCAAGCTCGACGATGCGGGCGTGGCCGATGATCTTTAGGCGGGCCTGGTGCGGGTAATCCATGAGGAACAACGCGACGCGGTCGTTGGTGGCAAGGTTCCCCGCGGTGATGTATTGCTTGTTGCCGGCGAAGTCGGCGAAGGCGAGGGTGCGTCCGTCGAGAACATGAAGGAAGCCGGTGGGCCCGCCGCGGTGCTGGATGTAAGGCCAGCCGTCTTCCGTAACGGAGGAGAGATAGAAGCTGTCGCGGGCGGCGATGAACTGCTGCTCGAAGTCGCCGAGGGCCTCATCACGCGGGCCGAGGGCGGCAAGGCGCTCGTATTGGGCGCGGGAGTTGTGCTGCTCCTGCAGGCGCTTGGCGGCGGCAGAGAACATTGTCTTCGCGAACTGGCTTCCCATGGGGTCCTCTGCAGATTAGATTGCGCGGGCGCGGGAACGATGCGGCTGCTAAGGGATGAGGGCTGCGGCGCTGCGGAGGCGGCGTTCGAGGTGGCGCTCGAGGAGGGCGATGGCGAAGGTGCGGAGGTCGGCGGAGCGGGCGAGGGGCCAGGGTTCGGTGAGGAGATCGGGTAACGGGGTGCGGAAGATGCGGTGGGCTTCGGCGACCGAGGAGGCGCTGAGGGGGCGGCTGCTCGGGCGGCGGTCGTCGTGGCAGGTGACGCCGTCGGCGGTGGGGGACCAGTAGACGGTCTGGGCGCGGAGGTCGAGACCGCAGGCGGCACAGTGGCCGAGCTCGGGCATCCAGCCCATGAGGCGGTTCATCCAGAGGCAGAAGTAGGTAATGGGGAGGTAGATTTGTTGCGAACCCACCTCAGGCGACGACGAAGCCGTCGCCAAAGATGGGACACCCGAGTTCAGCGACGTGAGGACGGTGATGGCGAGGCGGTAGATGTTGTCCTCGGGGGCCTGGTCGGGCATGGCTTCTTCGAGGACTTCGGTCACGAGCTGGAGGGCGGCGAGGCGGAGGTTGTCGACGGGGGCGGTGAGGGGCGACCAGAGGATCTCGAACTGATCCAATCTCACCAGATCCTGCCGAGGCCGTTCCGTATAGTGGGCGCGGACTTGGGTGGCGGGCTCTAACGCACCGCCGAAACGCTTGCGGGACTTCATGGCGTGGCGGGCTACACCCTTCACCTTGCCTTGGTCGCGGGTGAAGAGCGAGACGAGCAGGTCGGCCTCGTGGAAGGGCCAGGTGCGGAGGACGATGGCCTCGCCGTGATGTTGGATTTGGCGACCTTGCATAGGGCAGGGATTAGGGAACAGGGATTAGGGATTCGAAAAGCGCTTAGTGGTTGAACTGGCGGAGGTGGTGGTCGGCGTGGAGATAGCCCCAGCGCATCCAGTCGGCGTGCTGCATGGAGCCGAAGAACGGGTGGTCGCGGGTGTGGTTGGTGAGAGCGCAGAAATTTTCGAGGGCCGCGAGCAGGCCTGCGCGATCTTGCTCAAAGGTGGTACAGATCATGCCGGGAGCGTCGATTCGGAGTTGCCGGGGAGTGGGGGTGGAGTGCGGCCACTGCCTGGGAATTCTGAGAGCCGCGAACTTCAGTACCCTGGGCGGCAATGGGCTCTTGATGAGCTTTACGGGTGTGTCTTCAAGGGCTAAGGCAAAGGCCTGGCGGACGTGGCAGATCATCTGACTAACCGTCATGATGCCCCAATGCGGCGCATCCGAGGCTGCGAGACTGAGGATGCGGGTGCGGATCTCGGCGGCGTCGTTGGGGTCGGCGAGGGTCTTCATCGGGTGGGCTCCGAAGATCAGGGTACGCGAACGGTCGATGGCCACGACTTAAATACGAAACGCGCAGCCGGGGCCGCGCGCTCGTGTGAAGAATCAGTAGCGGGAGAGATTGGTCTAGCGGCCGAAGTGCGATGCGTTCTTTTCGCGGAAGCTTTCCCACTTCTCAGGCAGGTCGTCGCTGCCGAAGATCGCGGAGACCGGGCATACGGGAACACACGCGCCGCAGTCGATGCACTCGACGGGATCGATGAAGAGCTGATCGTCGGTATCGGCACCGTCCTCGTCCGCCTTGGGGTGGATACAATCTACCGGACAAGCGTCCACACACGCCCGATCCTTGGTGCCAATACAGGGTTCCGCGATTACATACGCCATCTCAATTTCTCCTTGATACTGCTTTAACTCAAAACTTCACGAGTAGTGTACTCAATTTTAGCAACAAAGCCTGTGAGGTCCGAAGACCGGTCGTAAATTTACGGTAATCGGTTCGGACCATTTTGGGCCTATATCGTTCTGGCCGCGCGGCGTGCCGCAAACTCTGCCGGCGTGAGGATGGGGTCGAGGTTGCGGCCGGCGAACATGTCGGCGAACAGGTGCTCCATCGTCGGGTGGATGAGGCCGTTGGAGGCTAGGATTTCGCGGCTGTCGAGGGTGAACTTACTGCCATCGAAGTGGGTAATGCGGCCACCCGCTTCCTCGATGAGCAGATAGCCGGCAGAGGTGTCCCAAGGGTTGAGCTGAAACTCCCAGTAGCCGTCGAGGCGGCCGCAGGCGACATAGGCCAGATCGAGAGCCGCCGAGCCGGCGCGACGCACGCCGTGCGAGCGCAGGGTGAACTCCTGGTAGAAGTGCACGTTGGGGCTGTTGTGGCGCTTCTTGCTGGGGAAGCCGGTGGCAATGAGCGACTCGTCGAGCGAGTGAGCGCGGGAGACGTGGATGGGCTCGCCGTTGAGCGTGGCGCCTTCGCCGAGGGCTGCGGAAAACATCTCGTCGCGGAGCGGATCGTAGATGACGCCGGCAACCATTTTTCCGTCTTGATCCGCGGCAAGCCCGGCGAGACGCTGCTCGCAGCCAAGCACAACGCAGAAGACGGGAAAGCCGTGGGCGAAGTTAGTGGTGCCGTCGAGCGGATCGACGTACCAGCGGAACTCGGAGTTCATGCCTTCGCGAGTTCCCTCTTCGCCGTAGATCCCGTGGTCTGGAAACGCTTCGCGGAGGCGCTGGCCGATGAGGGCTTCACTGGCGCGGTCGGCTTCGGTGACGAGATCGACGTCGCCTTTGTACTCGGTGCGCACGCCGCGATGATAGAAGTCGCGCAGGAGAGAGCCGGCTTCGCGCGCGATGGATTCTGCGATTGGAAGAAACTCGGCCATGTTAGAGACCCGCGCCGTCGTCGCGCTGGGAGTTGCGGCGGAGACCGGGAGCGCCACCTTCCGTGATGGTGCGAATCTGCGCCTTGTAGATGAAGAGATTTGGTTTGCCATCGCGGGTGAGGCGCAACATCATGTCATCGAAATATTCCACCCAGCCGCTGACCATCTCTCCGTCGCGCAGCTTGATGATGACAGGGACCTGGCGGTCGCTGAGAGATTTTAGGTAGAGCGCTTCCTGCCCGGTTTCGCCAGCAGGTGGTCCCTTGTGACGCTTCTTGGTCGCCATAGATAGATTGTACGGGCTGCGATTGAAGGAAGTCTCAGGGCTGAGCAGAAGCGTAGTACGAGGTGCGATAGCGCAGGGTATAGCGCGATTGCAGCGCGGGGCTGGTGAGTTGCAGACGGATGTGTCGGATGGGAGACGCTGTGGTCGCCGCCGTTGGGTAGTAACCGAGAACGTATTGGCTGCGGAGATCGTCGGACACGTGTTCGAACGCTAGGGCGAGGTCGGTCTGTTGAGCGATTTCGTAGAATCTGCCGCCGGTGTCGGTGGCCAGCTGTATCAGGGCGTGCTCCCCACCGGTGTCACGGCCGGCATCCGCTTCGACCGGAACGATGATGAGCGAGTAAACCGCCGCGCCGGCACGCTGAACGGATTCGAGCGCGGTGGCGTAGGAACCGTGATGGGTGGTGTTTTCGCCGTCGCTGAGCAGGACGATGACGCGACGCGTGTTGGGCGGCGACGCCGTATCCATGAAGCGCTGGCTGGCGAAGCTGACGGCATCGTATAGAGCGGTGGCATGGCCCTTATGAATGTGCCCAAACGCGGCGTCGATGTGGTGTTGGTTGCTGGTAAAGGCTGTAAGCTCGGCGGGGATGTCGGAGAACCCGATTACCTCGATGCGATCGTGTTGGCCTTGAAGCGAGCGGAGGAACGATCGGGCGGCAGCGCGCTCGAGGTGCTGGTAGGGGGCTACGCTCTCGCTTTCGTCGACGGCGAGTACGATCTCGAGCGGGGTGGAAGAGGCCTGGTCGAAGAAGGCAATTCTCTGCGGGCGACCGTCTTCCGCTAGCTGGAAGTCGGCGGCGGTGAGATTGGGAACAGCCGCACCCTGGCCGTCTGTGACATTGAGGGCGAGCGCAACGAGCTGGCTTTCGAGATGGAGCGTCGGCGTCTGAGCCGTCAGAGTCAACGGGACAGCCAGGAGTGCGAGCAAGCAGACCCAAAGCGCAGGGCTCATCGCGCGGGGCCTGTGAAATCGTCGGGGAACGGTTCGCCGTCGGCCCAGGCAGCGCCGTCGACGAACTGCTCCTTCTTCCAGATTGGGACGGTTTTCTTGAGGGTATCGATGACCCATCGGCAGGCGTCGAAGGCCGCGCCGCGGTGCGCTGAGGCAACGGCGATGAAGACGCTGGTTTCGCCGACGGTGAGGCGGCCAAGGCGATGGACGATGGCGACGTCGCGGATGGCGAAGTGCTCGATGGCCTCGGTGCGGAGGAGATGCATTTGGTTGAGGGCCATCTGCTCGTAGGCCTCGTAGTCGAGGTGCAGTGTGCGGCGTCCGCGGGAGTTGTCGCGAACGATGCCGTCGAAGACGCAGAGAGCTCCGTCGGCACCGGACTTGAGGTCTCGGACAATGCCAGCGGCATCGATGGGCGCACGTACGAGAGCGATGGGCGGGGTCGGTACCGCGCCAGGCGTGACGCCTCCGCTGACAGGAGGGAGGATGGCAACCTCGTCGCCGTCGCGCAGCGTGCAGGAGCGCGAGCTGTACTGCTGATTCACCGCAATGGCGGCGGAATGAAGCGCGGCGGCGGTCGTGAGCCCCTCGCGACACAGCAGCGCGAGCAAGTCGTCGACAGAGGCGCCGGCGGGAAGCTCGCGTGCTGCTGCTCCTGCCGGGACGATCGTTTTGAGGGCGCCAAACGCAAGCAGATGCACCCGGATATCGGTCGAGCTCATGGCTTAAGAATACTGCGCGCGCGGATTCGGAGATGAAAGAGATTTATCATGCGATGCATGGGCTGAGATATACTCGCCGGGCAAATCGAGTCCATGTTTTCTACACATTGGAGGATTCATGATAAAAGGATTTCGCGATTTCGTCCTGCGCGGCAACGTGATGGATTTGGCCGTCGCCGTAATCATTGGCGCAGCGTTCACTTCAATTGTCACCGCTTTGACCACCAACATCATCAACCCGCTGCTGGGCGCTGTAATCGGTAAGCCGAACTTCGATTACCTGATAGCCACCGTGAACGGCGGCCAGATCAAATATGGGACGTTCTTCACTGCGATCATCAACTTCCTCTTGATCGCTGCGGTGGTGTACTTCTTCCTGGTGCTGCCAACGCAATACCTGCTGAAGAAATTCAACCCCCCAGCAGCCGAACCACCGGCAACCAGGGCCTGCCCGCAGTGCCTTGGCGACATACCGGTGGCGGCGACTCGCTGCAAGTTCTGCACACAACCTGTCTAAGTTCTCCCGAATACGGATTCGGCCAAGGCCGGGATCATCGCGTACACTCCTAACAATTCCATAGGAGTTTGTTCTAATGCGCCGATCGACTGCCTTGGCCGTTTCTCTTTTTACTTCAACATTCGCGTTTCATGGTGTGGTCCAGGCGCAAGCGCCAGCGAGCCACGTGTTCGGCTATGAGGATTTCACGCAGCAAGCCAAGTGGGACCACGCCTTCATGGAGGTTCCGAGTGCGAAGCTGGCGGGCGAAGAGCTGAAGACCCTGACGGCTGCCCCGCACTGGGCAAGCTCGCCGGAAGATCACGCGACCGCGCTCTATGTTGCGGAGAAGTTCAAGGCAGCGGGGCTGCATACCGACATTCAGGAGTTCCGCGTCTGGCTGAATAAGCCAGTCTCGATTGAGATTGAGGCATTCGACGCCAGCGGCAAGAAGCTGATGTCGGGGCCGACACCGGAGCACGTCGATCCGAACGCGTACGGGGGTGATCCCTTCCAGAATGATCCGCGAATTCTGCCCGCCTTCAACGGCTCATCGCCTTCCGGTGATGTAACGGCCGACGTGGTGTATGCGAACTTCGGAACGTTGGAGGACTTCAAGAAGCTGTCATCGCTGGGCGTCAGCGTCAAGGGCAAGATCGTGCTGGTGCGCTATGGCGGGAACTTCCGCGGCGTAAAGGTCTATATCGCGCAGCAGTATGGCGCGGCGGGCGTGCTCATCTATTCTGACCCGGGCGATGACGGCTATGTGAAGGGCGATATGTACCCGCGTGGGCCGTACCGCCCGGAGACGGGAGTACAGCGTGGAAGCGTGCAGTTCCTGCCCCTGTATCCGGGCGATCCAGAGACACCGGGCGTGGCTTCGACCCCGGACTTGCCGGAATCGAAACGCATTACCGATCCGGCGAAGATGAATCAGCCGTCGATTCCGTCGAACCCGCTTTCGTATCACGACGCGGCACCGATCTTGCAGGCGCTCGACGGACCGGAGTCGCCGCGCGAGTGGCAGGGCGGACTTCCCTTCACCTATCACCTCGGCGGAACCGGCGCGGTGAAGGTGCACATGAAGCTGGTGCAGGATTACAAGCTGCGCACAATCTGGGACGTCGTGGGAACGATTGACGGCACGGATCCGGACCAGAAGGATGATTGGGTGGTGGCGGGCAATCATCGCGACGCGTGGGTTTATGGCGCGGTCGATCCAAACAGTGGAACCGCGGCGATGCTGGAAGCCGTGCACGGGCTGGGAGATTTGCTGAAGCAGGGATGGAAGCCGAAGCGGCGGATCGTCATCGGCTCATGGGACGCGGAGGAAGAAGGGCTGGTGGGCTCGACCGAGTGGGCTGAGATGCACGCCAGGGAACTGGCGCATGCGGTCGCCTACTTCAATACCGACGTGGGCGTGGCGGGGCCGGATTTTGATGCTTCGGCGGTGCCGTCGTTGAAGGAGTTTGTGCGCGATGTAACGCGTCAGGTGCCAAGCCCGAAGGGCGGAACAGTGTATGAGCAGTGGAAGGCAACGCAACAGTCGACCCCGCGGCGGAGAGGCCGGGCGATGAGTCCGGATGCGCCGGCCAGCAGCGAGGTTTCTGTCGGGAACCTCGGATCGGGTTCCGACTACACGCCATTTATTCAGCACCTGGGAGTGCCTTCGACGGATGTTGGATCGGGCGGACCGTACGGGGTGTACCACTCGACGTTTGATGACTATACGTGGTTCACGAAATTCGCGGACCCCACGTTCGTCTATGAGCAGCAGCAGGCACGGGTCTTCGGCCTGGAGATTCTTCATATGGCCGATGCGGATGTGCTGCCGTATGACTATCGGCTGTATGGCAAGGATGTGGTCGGGTATGTAGCCGACGCGCAGCAGCAGGCAACGGCTGCGAAGCTGGAGGTCGACTTCAGCGCTGCGAGCGCTGCCGCCCAGCGCTTTCAGGCGGCAGGGGAGAAAGTTTACCCGCTGCAGTCTGGAGCAACTGCTGGCGCGAACGAGGCGAAGCTGAACGCCGCGCTGCGTGACGCGGAAAGCGCGCTGCTCAACGATTCAGGGCTCCCACGGCGTCCGTGGTTCAAGCACACGATTTATGCTCCGGGCGAATACACGGGCTATGCCGCCGTGGTGATTCCGGGGGTGACTGAGGGCATTGAAGCGGACGACGCTGCGCGCACGCAGGGGCAGCTGGATGCTCTGGCAGCGGCGCTGAATCGCTCCGCTACGATCCTGGAGGATGCGGCGAAGTAGACTGAAAACTCACCGAAATCGCTCACAAAATAGCTACGCGCCGAGTCCTACTCGAAGTATGCTGGACAGGTAGAGGGACCGTATGGGCGCGATTGGAAACAATTTGGCGCAGCAACCGGGTGGTCCGCTGGTGGGCGGCTCTGCGACGCTACGGCGGTGGACGGTGGCGTCAATTGCGTTTCACGTCTGCGTGCTGGGGGCGCTGCTGTATGTGCGCTCACCGCAACTGAGCCCGGTGGATCGACCGGGGGACGCGACCGGGCACCTCGCATCCCTGACCTATGCGCCGGGGATGAGCGCGCCCGCCGCAAAACTGCAGTCCGAGAAGGCGCCGCCGCGGAAGCCGGTTCGGTCTGTCAGCGTACCCGCTCCAGTGCCTGCGCAACCTGAAGTTGCCGCCACGGCGACCGCTTCGACCTCGAGTCCGAATGCGTCCTCTGGCGCCGATGCGCTGGGCGATGGCGATACTACGGTGGCGCTGGTCGTTGCGCATCCATCGCCGAAACCAGATTTGTCGCAGCTGCCCTGGGGCACGAGCGGCGACGTGATTGTGGATGTGGTGATCGACAAGGATGGGAAGATCGCGAAGTATACGATGCTGCGGGGGCTGGGACACGGCGTCGACGACACCGTGCTTGCAACGATTCAGCAGTGGACGTTTCAGCCGGCGACGCGCAATGGGGTTCCGGTGGCGAGCGAGCAGGAGCTGCTCTTCCATTACGTGCACGGCTAAAGCTTGCGCGCAGGCAAAAGGGTGAGGCCGCGGCCTCACCCTTTTGCTTTGGCGGCGAAGTGCTTAGCTGCGCAGTGCCATTTGCTCGGTGACAATCTGCGTGAGGTCCGGCTTCTTGAGGCCATGGACTTCTTCATTGAACTTGTCGACCTTGCTGGACCAGTTCATGGAGCAGAACTTGGGGCCGCACATGGAACAGAAGGCGGACTCCTTGTAATAGTCATCAGGCAGGGTCTCGTCGTGCATACTGCGCGCGGTTTCGGGGTCGAGCGAGAGGGCGAACTGCTTATCCCAGTCGAAGGTGTAGCGTGCGTGGGAGATGGCATCGTCGCGGTCGCGGGCGCCGGGGCGATGGCGCGCAATATCAGCCGCGTGGGCGGCGATCTTGTAAGCGATAATGCCGTCCTTGACGTCCTTCTCGTTGGGCAAGCCGAGGTGCTCTTTGGGCGTGACGTAACAGAGCATTGCCGCGCCGTGCCAGCCGATCATGGCTGCACCGATGGCAGAGGTGATGTGGTCGTAGCCGGGGGCGATGTCCGTGACTAACGGCCCGAGAACGTAAAACGGCGCGCCGTCGCAGAGCTCGACTTCCTTGTCGACCTGCTCCTTGATCTTGTCCATCGGCACGTGACCCGGGCCTTCGATCATGACCTGCACATCATCCCTCCAGGCCTGGCGGGTGAGCTCGCCGAGAGTCTTGAGCTCGGCAAACTGCGCTTCGTCGGAGGCGTCCGCGACCGAGCCGGGACGAAGACCGTCACCCAGCGAGTAGCTGACGTCGTACTTCGCCATCAGCTTGGTGATGCGGTCGAAGTTTTCGTAGAGGAAGTTCTGCTTGTGGTTTGCTGTCATCCACTGGGCGAGGATCGCGCCGCCGCGGCTGACAATTCCCGTAATGCGTTTGGACACCAACGGTACATACTGGATTAGCACGCCAGCGTGGATCGTGAAGTAGTCCACGCCCTGCTGGGCCTGCTCTTCGATAACCTCCAGATAAACATCGATGTTGAGGTCTTCGACGCGGCGCACGCGGGCCAGCGCCTCATACAGCGGGACTGTTCCAATCGGCACGGGCGAGTGGCGCAGGATGGCTTCACGAATCATCGGAATGTCACCGCCTGTCGACAGATCCATGACAGTGTCGGCGCCGAAGTGAACGGCTGTGTGGAGCTTGCGCAGCTCTTCGTCGACGTTGGACGAGAGCGCCGAGTTTCCAATGTTGGCGTTGATCTTGCAGAGCGATTCCACGCCGATGGCCATGGGCTCGAGTTCAGGGTGATTGATGTTCGCCGGGATGATCATCGTGCCCTTGGCGATCTCGGAGCGCACGAGCTCCGGAGAAATCTTCTCCTTGTGGGCAACGAAGGCCATCTCTTCGGTGATCTTGCCGAGCCGCGCGAAGTGCATCTGGCTCATATTCCAGTCGCCGGTGCGTGCAGCCTCTTCCTTGCGCTTGACGATCCAGTCCGCGCGGGGCGTGGGAACGCTGTAGTGGCCATTGGAGTGGCCGTTGCCATTGGAATGTCCGTTGCCGTTGGTGCTCATTGTTTGATCTCCCGCTGGGGGGGCGCGAATCGAAGGTCGCCGCGCACGCATCCCACTCTTATATCGGTTGAGTATACGCCGGGCTTGGTAAAGTGATCAGTGTGAGCAACCACAACTCTTCCTCAACTTGGCAGCCGCTTCCTCTCGGATTTCGGTGGTCCGCGGTGCGCGCGAGGATCAAAGCCAGCGGCAAGCCGGACCTCGCGCTTGCAGCCTGTGACAGCCCGGCTGAGGCAGGCGTGATGTACACCAGCAACCAGGTGGTGGCGGCGCCGATCACGGTCGGCCGCAAGCACCTGGCGGCGACCGACGGCAAGGTTTCCGCCGTGATTGTGAATGCCGGCAATGCCAACTGCGCGACCGGCGAGCCGGGCATTGAGGCCTGCCACAAGACCTGCGTGGCGGTGGCGGACGCGTTCGGATGCGTGTTCGACGAGATTTTTCCGTCGTCCACAGGGATTATTGGCGTGCCACTACCGGTGGAAAAGCTACTCGCCGCGGTGCCGATTGCGAAGGCCGCGCTGGGCAGCGGAGCGGAGAGCGCCGAGGCGTTTGCCACGGCGATCCTGACCACAGACACAAAGTTGAAGGTTGCGCAGGAGAGCTTCGTCATCGACGGAAAGACCGTGAATCTATTTGGCTGTGCGAAGGGTGCGGGGATGATTGGGCCGCAACTGGTGCCGCATGCCACGATGCTTGTCTATCTGTTCACTGACTTGGGAGCGTGCAGCGAACACCTGACCGCAATGCTTGCAACTGCGGTGAAGACGAGCTTCGATTGCATCTCGATTGACGGCGATATGAGCACCAATGACACAGTGCTGCTGCTGGCCAGCGGCAAGAGTGGCGTGACGGCGCAGGGCGATGCGGTGCCCGCGTTTGAGGCGGCGCTGCAGCGGGTTTGCGATGTGCTGGCGTACAAGATCGTCGACGACGGCGAGGGCGTGACGCACGTGGTGACGCTGGAGATCTCGGGCACGGCGAGCAACGAGGATGCGGTAGCCATTGCGAAGACGATTGCGACTTCTCCCCTATGCAAGACCGCCTGGTCGAGCGCCGATCCGAACTGGGGCCGGCTGCTGGCTGCCGCTGGACGCGCGGGCGTTGCGTTCGAGCCCGCGCAGGTGCAGATCTCGATCGGCGGACTGCCGGTGTTTGAGTTTGGCGTGAGAGCGGAGAGTTTTGATGAGGCAGCAACGCATGCGGCGATGAGCGAGCGGGAGTATACGATCGCGATCCAGATGGGACGCGGGCCGGGCCGGGCGCGGTTTGTGACCTGCGACCTGACGCATGAGTACGTCAGCATTAATGCGGATTATTCAACGTAAAGTCGGCAAGGGCGCTGGGCACAGAAGCGTCCGGCAAATTATTGTAGAAGTGGAGGCCCTTTGGCGGACGCCGGTCTCTGAGGGAGAGTAGCGATGGCAACCCAGGTGGATGAAACAACCAAGCACGATTTGTCGGCGGAAGTAGCCGAATGGATTGAGGCGTTTGACGATGTCGTAGCGCATGACTGGGAACAGGGCGCAGCCGTGCTGTCGGCTCTGCGGACGCGTGCGCGCGAGGCTGGCGTTCCTGCGACTGGCACGATCACCACGCCGTTCTGCAACACGATTCCGAAGTATGACGAGGTTCCCTACCCCGGCGAACGTAAGCTGGAAAAACGCATTGAGGCCCTGATTCGCTGGAATGCGATGGCGATGGTGCACCGCCAGAACAAGAAGGATGCCGGCATTGGCGGACACATTTCAACGTACTCGTCGCTCGCGACTCTGCTTGAGGTCGGGTTCAATCACTTCTTTCACGCGAAGTATCCGAGCGCCAAGGGCGATCAGCCGGGCGACTTTATTTACTTCCAGGGACATGCTTCACCGGGCGTATATGCGCGCGCGTATCTTGAGGGCCGTTTCGATGACGCACGCCTGAAGAACTTCCGCCATGAGCTGCGCGATGAGCCAGGCCTGTCGAGCTATCCGCATCCGTGGCTGATGAAGGACTTTTGGCAGTTCCCCACCGTGTCGATGGGCATTGGGCCGCTGAACGCGGTCTACCAGGCGCGCTTCATGAAGTACCTGGAGAACCGTGGGCTGATCGAGAAGACGGACCGCAAGGTATGGGCGTTTGTAGGCGACGGAGAGACCGACGAGGTCGACACGCTGGGCGCAATCTCGCTGGGCTCGCGTGAGCATCTCGACAACCTGATCTTCGTAGTCAACTGCAATCTGCAGCGGCTCGACGGGCCGGTGCGCGGCAATAAGCGCATCATCGACGAGTTGGAGAGCACGTTCCTCGGCGCCGGCTGGAACGTGATCAAGGTAATCTGGGGCGCGGACTGGGATGAGCTGTTCGCGCGCGATCACCAGGGATTGCTGTTGAAACGCATGGAAGAGTGCGTCGATGGTGACTTTCAGGCGTACAAGGCCAAGGGCGGCGCCTATCTTCGCGAGCATTTCTTCGGCAAGTATCCGGAACTTCTGGAGCTGGTGAAAGACTATACCGACGACCAGTTGATCCGGTTGCATCGCGGTGGCCACGACCCATCGAAGATCTATAACGCCTACAAACGCGCGCTCGAGCACAAGGGCGGACCGACGGTGATCCTGGCGATGACCGTGAAGGGCTACGGGCTGGGCTCGGCGCAGGCGCGGAATGCCACCCACTCGGAGAAGAAGCTCAGTGATGAGGCGATGGTGCAATTTGTGCACACGTTCGACATTCCGCTTCCCGACGGCGCGGTGAAGGATGCAGCCTTCTATCGGCCCGATCCAGACGATCCTGCGATCCAGTACATGCAGGCGCGGCGCCAGGAGTTGGGCGGCTATCTGCCGGTGCGCGAAGTGCCGGAACCAACCTTCGTCGCGCCGAAGATCGAGTTCTTCAAGGAGTGGCTGGGTGGCTCGCGCGGCCGATCGGTTTCGACGACGCTGGGCTTCGTCGGAATGCTGCGCGGGCTGCTGAAGGAACCCAAAATCGGCAAGCTGATCGTGCCGATCGTGCCCGACGAAGGGCGCACCTTTGGGCTCGAGTCGGTGATCAAGCAGGTGGGCATCTACGCGCACGAAGGACAAAAGTACACGCCGCATGACTCCGACATGCTGCTTAGCTATCGCGAGGAAAAGGGTGGTCAGATTCTCGAGGAAGGCATCACCGAGGCCGGCGCGATGGCCAGCTTTACGGCCGCGGGAACATCGTATGCAAACTATCACATCCCCATGGTGCCGTTTTACATGTATTACTCGATGTTCGGGTTTCAGCGCATCGGGGACATGGCGTGGGCGTTTGCAGACTCGCGCGGCAAAGGCTTCCTGATGGGAGGAACGGCCGGGCGCACGACGATGCTCGGGGAAGGCCTGCAGCACCAGGACGGGCACTCGCCGATCCTGTCCGGAACGATTCCGACGTGCATCACCTACGACCCCGCGTACGTGTACGAGATGGCGGTGATCATCCAGGATGGTCTGCGGCGGATGTATGAGGTCGGCGAAGATGCGTTCTACTACATCACCATGTACAACGAGGACTACGCGATGCCGGCGATGCCCGAGGGCGAGCGCGTGCACGAAGGCATTCTCCGCGGCATCTACAAATTCAAAGCGGCCGAGAACGGTCCGGCAATGGCGCAGCTGTTTGGCAGCGGACCGATTCTGAACGAGGCCCTTCGGGCGCAGCAGATTCTGGCGGAGAAGTACCACGTGGCCGCCGATGTATGGAGCGTGACCAGCTACAACGAGCTGCGCCGCGACTGCCTGAGTGCGGAGCGATGGAATCGCCTGCATCCCGCGGAGAAGGAGCGCACGCCGTTCGTCGTTGAGGCGCTCGGCGACGCAGCTGGCCCCATCATCGCGGCCAGCGATTACATGAAGTCGCTACCCGATTCGCTCGCTCCGTGGCTGGGAGCGCGGCTGGTTTCGCTCGGCACGGATGGCTTTGGGCGCTCAGACAATCGTGAACACCTGCGTCGCCACTTCGAGGTGGACGCGGAGTCCATCGTCGCGGCAACGCTCTCCAAGTTGGCTCGTGCCGGGGTCGTCAAGCCCGGGGTTGCCGAGAAGGCTTTTGAGCAGCTTGGTTTGTCGATCGACGGAGCAGGCGCCTTCCGCGCGTAAACAACGCCGAGGTGCGAGGTCCGCATGCCGGCGTGTTATGTTCTCTACAAATTACTGCGCGTAAGAGGTTCCCAGGTTTGTCTGAAAATCCGCTTCTCCCCCATAGCAAGCTCCGCGAACTCCATGCTCTGATGGTGCGCTGCCGCAGCCTGGAACTCAAACAAGCGGCCCGCGGATCGGGACGCGAGGCGCTGCTTGCGGCCACGCTAATTCATCTCATCCCGGGCGACCTGCTGAGTTCCACTACTGGCGACCGAGTCGTTGAGCGGCTGGCTCCCGAGGGCAAGCATCAACGTCCCGCTGGCACATTGGTAGGCGGAGAATCTCTCGGAGCCCGGCTGGCAGTTTGCGCTGCGGCTGCGCGGGGACTGCAGGCGGCCGGTGACGACCACGCGCTCCTCGCCCTCGCACGCGCTGGCGCCCCTGAGCAAGGCTGGATGGCCGCCTTGGAGTGGGCACAGGAGTCTCAATTGCCGCTGGTGCTGGCATGCTCGGATGCAACAAACGGCGCTGCCGTCGGCTCGCGGAAAGGCGCCGAGCCAGCGATCGACTTCTCCAGCATGAGCCGTTTCGCCAAACGTCATCATCTACCCGTCCTGACCGTGGATGGCGAGGACGCGGTGGCTGTTTACCGGGTGATGCAGGAGTCTTTCCTGAGAGCGCGCCAGGGCGGTGGCCCATCGGTTTTGTGGGCTGTGATGACTCCCGGACGACAACTCGCGACGATGCCCCGATCCAGTCAGCCCATCGCGCGCCTGCGCAGCTACCTCGCGACTCGAAAGATTTCCCTGAAGCCGTAGGGCTTTCTGTCGGATTTGTTATTTGGGACGCCGCGGCCCTCCTGAAAATCCGAAGTGCTGGCAGCGCGTGTTGGCAACCTTTTGAGCGCCTGAATTTTCTGTGGCCCTGGCTTGTTCCCCACGGGCCAAACCAGCCCGCAACCCAGTACACTCAAAGCATGTTCTTTCCCAGACCCCAGGGGCGCGCGGCCAGCTTGCTCCGGCTAAGTGCAACGGCGTTTCTACTCTTGCTGATCGGTCAGGCTACGGATGCCAGGGCACAGGAGGTACCGACTCCCACCAACGTTCCGCCCTCTACTCAGGCCACAGTACCGGGAGCCGTGTCGACCCAAAACACGACGCCGCCTGCAATGCCGGCGGCCGGACGGGTTCCCCAGTCGGTGCGGCCAGCCTTGCCGCCCTACGCTCCCGAAGGCCTAGGACCCCACCACGATAATCTCGGCTCCGCCTATATTCCCGTGGACAGCATCGTCTATCCGATGGCTCTGCGGCTGTATTCCATGGGCTTCCTGGATACCGCGTTTATCAATATGCGGCCGTGGACGCGCCGCAGCCTGCTGCACATGCTGGAACAAACCTCGCCTGCCGTCATTGCGAGCGGAAACGACCAGGCAATCGATATCCTCGCGAAGCTGGACTACTACCTCGCCGCCGAAGGAGCCGAAGACACGACAACCGAGGAGCATTTCGTCCGCGGCAATGTCTACGGCGTTCAATCGGCCTACACGCGCATGATGGGCATCAGCGGACAGACGCTGCGGGACAGCTTTCACCTTGGACAGACGATCGCGCAGGACTACGGCCGCCCCTACGAACCAGGGTTCAACAACATTACGGGCGTTGCGCTGCTCGATGAGTGGTGGCGGCTTTCACTCTACGTACGCGGAGAATATCAATACGCACCGTCGTCATACGGCTACTCCCCCAACCCCGGAACCTGCAATCCGAATGCTCCCGTTGGCCTCGTGGAACGGTTGTCCGCAATCGACGAGGTGTATTATTGCGTTCCGTATAACGCCAACCAGGCGACCATTCCTTCCGGCAACATCGCTTCTGTCAACACGTTCCGCCTGCAGGAAGCGACGCTTTCCTTCCATCTATGGGGGCACGAGATTTCGGGTGGTAAGTCTGACTCATGGGATGGGCCGGGCATGGGCAGCGCGATGAATTGGAGTAACAATGCGGAGGATATTTATGCCTTCCGCATTAACCGAGTGGAACCGTTGTACATCCCCTGGGTATCAAAGGTGATGGGGCCGCTGCGCTACGACTTCTTCGTGGGATCGCTGCAGGGCCACACGTCTCCCAACGCGCCCTGGGTGCACTCCGAGATGTTCAGCTTTGCGCCAACGTCGAACTTTCAGTTCGCGTTCTCGCGCTCGATCATCTGGGGTGGACACGGCCATGGTTGTTTTCCGATACTACCGAACGGCCAACCCACTCCCTGTAACCAGCCAATTACGCTCCACACATTCTTCAACAGCTTCTTCTCGTTCAATGACACGAGCGGCGCGGAGAAGTACTCTGTCAACGATCCGGGCGCGCGTTACAGCGATTTCAGCTTTTCCTACCGGCTGCCTTTCGTTCGCCATCACTTGCTGCTGTATCTCGATTCGATCTCTCACGACGACGTATCGCCCATCAGCGCGCCACGCCGAGCCGCCTACCGGCCAGGCATTTACCTCAACGCGTTCCCGGGCTTGCCGAAGCTCGATCTCAGGGTAGAAGCCGCGAACACCGACTGTTCTACCACTGCCTGCAGTGGAGGCACCCTCAACTATTGGGAGACCATCCAGCGGCAGGGCTATACGAACAAGGGCTTCATCATGGGCGATTGGATCGGCCGCGAAGCGCTGGGCGGCCAGGCCTGGCTTACCTACCATCTCTCCGGGAATGAATGGGTGCAGTTTGAGTACCTGACCAAGAGAACTCATAATGACTTCATTCCCGGCGGAGTGACGCAGCGTCAGTACAAGATTGATGTCGTAAAACGGCTGGGCAAAGATCTTGAGCTGGATGCGTGGATGCAGGAGGAGCGATGGAAGGCGCCAATCTACATTCAGAAACAGAATAACGGTGCCAACTTCGACAACGTAATCGCCTTTCAGCTGACCTGGTATCCCAAGCTCCGCAGTGACGTGAAGAATCGAGCACCGGGCGTAGAACAGTAGAGACTTTCTCTTCCGAATAGCAAAGAAATCGCCCGCTAGACGCGGGCGTTTTCATTTTCGATGCAGCCGGTAAAGTACTCCATGGAGCGTTTGAGCCCCTCGCGCAGCGTAACCTTGGGCGACCATCCCAGCAGGTCTCTCGCGCGCGTGATATCCGGCCGGCGGCGCATGGGATCGTCCTGCGGAAGCGGCTTGAAGACGATCTCGCTACGTGATCCAGCCACGGCCTGCACCTCCTTTGCGCAATCGAGGACGGTCCACTCCTCGGGGTTGCCAATGTTCACGGGGTCGTGCTCATCGCTCTTGGCCAGTAACAGGATGCCCTCAATGAGGTCCGAGCAGTAGCAGAAGCTGCGGGTCTGGGATCCATCTCCGTAGATCGTCAGCGGCTCCCTGCGCAGAGCCTGCATCATGAGATTGGAGATCAGTCGGCCATCCCGCGGCTGCAGCCGAGGCCCATAGGTATTGAATATGCGCACGAGATGTGTATTCACGCCGTGATAGCGCTGGTAGGCAGCGACGGCCGCCTCGGAGAAGCGCTTGGCCTCGTCATAGACCGATCGAGGTCCAATGGGGTTTACGTTGCCCCAATAGCTCTCAACCTGTGGATGCACCAACGGATCCCCGTAGCATTCCGAGGTGGACGCATGCAGGTATCCGGCGCGGTGTTTCTTCGCAATCTCCAGGGTATTCAGGGTTCCCGCCGAGCCAACCAGCAGCGTTTCAATACCTAGTCGCATGTAGTCAACGGGGCTTGCTGGCGAGGCAAAGTTGAATACGTAATCCACCTTACCGATATCGAATGGCTGGGTAACATCTCGCCGCTCGAAGATGAAACCTGGCTCGTTCTTTAAATGGGCAAGGTTTTCTAGGCTGCCGGTTGACAGATTGTCGACTCCCACAACCTGATGTCCCTTTGCCAGAAGAGCATCACATAAATGCGATCCCAAAAAACCAGCGGCTCCGGTAACCAGAACCAGTCGTTCAGCCATCTACCATCCGCCTTTCTTCATCCAGCCTACGACAGAAATAGAAACCATCCGGAGAATCAGACAGCCAGCCGCGCGGCTTCGCGCAGAGGGGTTGCCGAGGGTCTTCCGATGCTCAGGTAAGTGAAACCGCTTTCCATCATGTGTTGTGGATCATACAAATTTCTTCCATCGACAATAATTGGATAACGCATGAGCGAATGTAGTTGCACAAGGTCAAGACGCGCGAACTCCTGCCAGTCGGTGAGGATCAACAGCGCGTCAGCATCTGCAGCTGCCTCGTCCACGCTACTTGCATACTGCATCTGGCTGGAGCGCGGTATCTCCGATTCAGCTCTCGCCATTGCAGCAGGATCGTAAGCCACGACCGTACAACCCTCGGCCAGCAACAGCTCCACCAGGTCAATCGCGGGCGATTCCCGAATGTCATCCGTGTCGCCTTTAAACGCCAGTCCAAGCACCGCAAGCCGCTTGCCGCGAAGCGTCCACAAGGCTGAGCGAACTTTACTCAAGAACCTCTTCTTTTGGTTGGAATTGATCTTTTCAACTTCGCTCAGGAGGCTGAAATCGACGCCCATCTGCTCCGCAACCGAGCGAAAGGCTGCAATGTCCTTGGGAAAACAGGATCCGCCATAGCCAATGCCGGGGCGAAGGAACTTCGGGCCAATCCGCGAATCCAGCCCCATTCCACGGGCTACCTGTTCCACATTGGCGTCAGCCGCTTCGCAGAGGTTCGAGACTGCATTGATAAACGAGATCTTCATTGCAAGAAAGGCATTCGAGGCGTGCTTGATGATCTCCGCACTCTTGGTCGAAGTCTGCAGCAGGGTAGGGAGATTTTCCGGGGAGCAGCAACCCGGGATGGCATTCGGCCGGCGATAGTAATCCCCTTGCGTCAGCGGTGAGTAAATCTCGCTTAGAAGCTCAGCGGCTCGTTCGCTATCCGCGCCGACCACAATCCGGTCAGGATGCAGGAAGTCCTCGACTGCCGTGCCTTCTCGCAGAAACTCCGGATTGGAGACGATATCAAATGCATCCTGAGGAACCCCGTTCCGCTCGATCACACGGCGAATCCACTCGTTGGTGTAGACCGGCACCGTGCTTTTTTCGATGATCACTTTATAGCCATTAATGGACCGGGCGATCTCACTGGCCACCGCCTCAACATAGGACAGATCGGCGTCCCCGGTCTCCGACTGCGGCGTTCCAACCGCCACAAATATGGCCTGGCAGGAGCGAGTCGCCTCCCCCAGGTCAGTCATAAACCGCACCCGGGTGTTGCGGTATCGCTCCAGAAGTTCCGGCAGGTGATTCTCGTGGATGAGGGTGTCGCCGCCCTGCAGCGCGGCCACCTTGCTTTCGTCGTTATCTACGCAGATGACGGAATGGCCCATCTCCGCGAAACACACCGCCGCGACTAACCCGACATATCCCGAGCCCACGACCGCAATTTGAACCGGTTCCGTCATCAACAAATCTCTCTTTAGAAAATGCAGCAAAGTACTTGTCTGTAACAGTATTATCGCAGACCGGCTTACCCGGCTCTGATACCGTAACCGATACCTGCCGAGGGGCCTAAAGGTGGTAGAAAGAGGAGGTTTGCCGACGGCCCTTGTTCGCGTAGACTAGGAACTGAATGAGCCCTGTACCATTTGAGAATTCGCCGGCAGACGCTGAAGTTCCCGCCGCATCCTTAGGAACCCAGCAAAACGCCACCGATGCAACCTTATCGGAAGCTTGGGTCACAATCCGTTCCCGCAAGAAGGTGATCATTGCGGCAGCGCTCCTGGGCGCGATTTATGGCTACTATCAGGGCGCAACTCAACCGCGTCTCTACACCGCCGGGGGAACGATAGAAATTCGCAGCGGTTCGTCGAATGAGTACCGCATAGGCGGTGGCGCTTCTGGTGGAGATTCGCGACTGCCTACAGAAGTTGCGATCCTCAAGAGCAACTCGCTGCTGCTGTCGGTAGCGCGGGACCGCAACCTGGCCAACGATCCTGCATTCATGGGACCCAGCCCACGCTATCGGAACGTTGACGATCCGGTCATCCGGCAGAGTGTCATCGGGGCACTTCAAAGAGATATCAACATCGGCGTCATTCCCAAGACCGACATTGTCAGCATTACCTGCACGACGGGTAAAGCCCAGCTCTCGGCAGATATCGTCAATCAGCTGGTTCAGGACTACATCGCGCACAGTTTTCAATCCCGCGCGGACGCGACGAAACGCGTGGCGACCTTCTTCTCCTCTACGCTGGATGATCTGAAGCAGCAAGTGGAGACGTCCCAGGGAGAAATGCTGGAACTCCAGAAGAAGCTAGGCGTGCTGGGGTTCGATCCGAAAGATAACCAGATCACGGCAACCTTGGACGAGTTGAACCGCGCAGCCGGGGCTGCCGAGCTTGCGCGCATCACGGCGCAGACTCGTTACCAGGTTCTTTCGAGCATGGACCCCAGCATTTTGGATCAGACTGGGAATGCCTACGCCCCAAGCAATGTATCTTCTCTGCGCAATCAACTGAATCTAGATCGCACACGTCTTGCCGAGCTCGAGACGACCGAAGGACCCAATCATCCCGACGTCAAGGCGCTCCAGAATGAAATGGCGGAGCTGAATCGGGAAATTGGAGTTGAAGAAAGCCGCATCCTAAGCGAGGCGCAGCAGGGTTACCTTGCGGCCAAGGCCCAGGAAACGCAAACCAACGCCGCACTGGATGCAGAGAAGGCTACCGCGTATGAGCTGCGCGATGACCTGCTCCAATACACCTTGCGTGAACGTGAATTCGAAGCGAATCGAACCCTCTACGATGGCCTGGAGCAGAGACTGCGTACAGCTGGCGTCGAAGCGGGACTGGAATCCACCGAAATCGAGCCGATTGACGCTGCGTATGCTCCTTTGGGTCCAACGCTGAGGCCGCGCACCGGCATCGTCATGATCGACACCTTTGTGATGCTGGTCTTCGGTGTCATTCTCGCCTTTCTGCTTGAGAGCCTGGATACTGGACTGCGCAGCGTCGCAGAGATCGAAGCCGTCTCCGGGCTGCCCTCGCTGGCTCTCATCCCTCGCGCGCGCCGGAGCGTCTCCGACGAAACGTCCTTGTCAACTGCTATGCGCAACCTGGGCACGCTCTCGAGTCCAAAGTCCCAATTCTCAGAGGCGTTCCGCGCCTTGCGCACCTCCCTGTTGTTATCGGTTGCGGGCGGTGAGCCACAGGTCATTCTGCTCACCAGCGCCACGCCGTCCGAAGGAAAAACCACCGTATCCATCAACCTCGCGTGCGTGTTGGCGCAACGCAACGTTCGCGTGTTGATCATCGATGCGGATCTTCGCCGCCCAACCGTCCATCATCGTTTCGGGCTCAATGGGAAGGTCGGGCTTACTTCGGTCTTAACAGGCAGCGTTACCCTTGAAGAAGCAATCCAAACTATACCGGAGATCCCACAGCTGGATGTTCTGGTGAGCGGCCCGGTTCCACCCTTCCCTACCGAGATGCTCAGCTCCGAGACCATGAAGCAGCTGATCGAACGGTGCAAGGGAATGTACACGCACATTGTGATGGATTCTCCCCCACTGCTGTCGGTGACAGACAGTGTGGTGCTTGCACGTGACGCGGATGCAGTCGTAATGATTGTGCGGCACGGCAAGTCCAGCAAACATGCCATGCGCCGGGCCCGCGACCTTCTCGTCCGTTCCGGCGCGCCGGTTACCGGCATCGTTCTCAACGCAGTCGACCTTAACAGCCCTGAGTATTACGCCTACTACGGTTATTACGGCTATACCGGATATGCCGCGGCGGGCGTGGATAGCGCCGGGTGGGAGTCGAAGAACGACAGCAAGGATTCGGGTTCGCGGCGCAGCGATAGGGACGATTCCAGCAAGGGAGACAGCGAATGATACGCTTGAACCCTCATCGCCGAGGCGGTCGCCTGGCTCTCTCAACTCGCGCGGCCGGTCTGTGGGTCATGGTCTGCATCCTCTTGTTCGTCGGGGCCTCTCAGGCTAGAGCGCAGTTCAGCGGCCCAGCTACTTCGAGTACCTCAGCCTATAACCAGGAGCTCACCGCAACCACGGATCGCGCACTCCTCTATCCGGGGGAGCGAGACGTCGTCTTGACGATAGGCGATGAGATCAGCATTCGACTCTTCTCCGATTCAAAATACAACCCTCAAGTCCGCATCAATAACGACGGTACCGTGCTCCTGCCCTTGATTGGGGTGGTGCATCTGGAGGGGCTGTCCGTGACTCAGGCGGAAGACCTGATCGCGGAGAAACTTGAGAGCGCTGGCATGTATCGCGATCCACAAGTCACGCTTCAGATCACAGAGGGTCCCAACGCGGTCGTCACGGTCGTTGGAGAAGTCCATGCGGTCGTTCCGGTAGTGGGCACGCGTCATCTGCTCGATGTCCTCTCCACCGCGGGCGGTCTTCCGCCAAGCGCAAGCCACGTGATCACGATCAATCGTCCTGGCGTTCCGAAGCCTCTTGTCGTCGATCTGGGAACCGACCCGTTGCTTAGCTCCCTAGGGAACATTCCGGTTTTTCCCGGTGACGTGATCGTTGTCTCGAGAATTGGCATTGTCTACATGCTTGGAGCCTTCACCAGTCCGCTTGGAACCATTCCCCTGAATGCCTATACTCCGTTGACTCTAACGGAGGCCACTGCACTGGCCGGTGGCATCAAATGGGAAGGAAGATTCGCCGATCTTCGCATCATTCGGACCGTTGGCGACCATCGCACCGTAGCGGTGTACGACATCAAGAAAGTATTGGATGGCAAGGTCCCGGATCCGATTCTGGAGCCTAACGACATCGTCTATCTTCCGCCCGTTCCCTTTAAGCAGTTCATTACCTCGGGTGGTCTAGGAACCGCGCTCGGGATTCTCGACTTTGCGCTTATTTTCCGCTAATCGTTAGCTTGGAGCCGGCTATTTATGACGGATTCTCTCCACCCAGCAAGCGGTGGGACGGAGCCTCGCAAGGTGCGCCTCGCATACCTTGTAAGCCACCCAATTCAGTACCAGGCCCCCCTGTTGCGGCGCATTGCGCTTGAGCCGGATATCGACCTTACCGTTCTGTTTGGCTCAGACTTCTCCGTGCGCGGGTATAAAGATCGCGGCTTCGGCGTAGAAGTCGCCTGGGACACTCCGCTGCTGGACGGCTATCGATCCGAGCTCCTGCGACCCTTGCGGGACACAGGGGAGGTTTCGCCGACCACCCCGATCAGCCGCGGCATCTTCCGTCGCCTGCAGCAAAGAGACGGCAGTCCTGCGTTCGATGCCCTATGGGTGCACGGGTACGCCAGCGTTAACTCTTTGCAAGCTATCCTTGCCGCCAATGCGCTTGGTATCCCAGTACTGTTGCGCGCAGAATCCTGGCTTGCCGATCGCGCGCGCGGCCCTTGGAAGCTCGCAGTCAAGTCAGCCTTCTTCAAGGTCCTGGGCAAAGGAATCTCAGCGGTACTTCCCATCGGAACGGTAAACGCCGCATATTGGACGCACTACTTTGGCGCAAGCGTTCCACAGTTCCTGGTGCCGTATGCGGTCAACAACGAATATTTCGCGAGACTGGCCGCGGCCGCCGGCCCTCGTGAACAGGAACTTCGCACGGAATTGAGCCTGTCCGCAGAAAGACCTGTGATCTTGTTTGCCTCAAAGCTTCAGCAGCGCAAACATGCAGATCACCTGCTCGAGGCCTACAGCCGCTTTATCGCAGACAGGCAGCCGCAGGAGAGGCCCTACCTGGTTGTGGTCGGCGACGGAGAACAGCGTGTCCAGCTGGAGGCGCAGGCGCAACAGCTGCAGCTCCAAGACGTTCGGTTTGCCGGCTTCCGCAATCAGTCAGAGTTGCCCCGCTTCTTTCAGCTTGCCGACGTCTTCGTCCTGCCATCGCGGCACGAACCATGGGGTCTGATTGTGAATGAAGCCATGGCATCGGGATGCCCCGTAATCGTGTCCACGGACGTCGGCTGCCATGCAGATCTAATCAGGGACGGCGTCGAGGGTTGCGTCTTTCCTGTCGGCGATATCGGCGCACTTGCCCAGGCATTGCACCGGGTATTCTCCTGCCCCGACTCCGCAAAAACGATGGGAGCGGCGGCACGGCGCCGCATCAGCACTTGGACGTATGACGAAGATGTACAAGGTCTGCGACGAGCCCTGGCCGCGGTAACACGAATGACAAAGGACTGATACTCTTAGGCTTGATCGCTTGCTTATTCGGAAGCAGTTCAAATCTCTTTCACGCTATCCATGAGAATTCTGCACATCGTCGGTTCCATCAATCCTGCGGCCGGGGGGCCGACGGAAGCCATTCGAATGATCATTCGTTACCGTCCACCCGGCTACGAGGCAGAGGTGGTGACCCTGGATAGCCCTGACGCTCCGTTTCTCGGAGAGTTTCCCTTCGAAGTCCACGCCCTGGGCAACCGAAAAAAATCCTGGTATTCCCCCCGACTGATTCCGTGGCTGGTCAAGAACCGCGATCGCTTCGACGGAATCATCGTGCACGGACTCTGGGAGTTTACAGGGCTCGCAGCCCTGCTTGCGGTTGCCGGCCATAAGCCGTACCTGGTCTTCACACACGGCATGCTCGATCCATACTTCAAGCGCCGTTATCCACTCAAACATGTAAAGAAATGGATTTACTGGATCCTCGCGCAGTACTGGGTTCTTCGCGCTGCCTCGCGTGTGATGTTCACGACAGAGCTTGAACGGGATCTCGCCACCAAGACCTTCTGGCTATGGCATTGGAATCCAATGGTCGTCTCTTACGGGGCCGACCCTCAGTTGCCCGACATCGACGAGCTCGTGCCGGCATTCTATGAACGCTGCCCCGAGCTCGACGTTGGGGATGCTGGGCGGAGTTACCTGCTTTACCTCTCGCGCATTCATCCGAAGAAGGGATGCGATTTGCTGCTTCAGGCCTTTGCAAAGGTTGCGCCGGCGCATCCAAAGCTACATCTGATTATGGCAGGACCGGACGCTACAGGATTGCGTCAAGAGCTGCAGCCCATCGTCGATGAAGCCGGCCTCACCGATCGCGTCCATTGGCCCGGCATGCTCAAGGGCGACGCCAAGTGGGGCGCCTTCGCGGTCAGCGACGCGTTCGTTCTGCCGTCGCACCAGGAAAACTTCGGCATCGCGGTCGCGGAGGCACTCGCCTGCGGTCGCCCGGTTCTCATCTCCGACCAGGTGAACATTGCCCCGGAGATTGAAGCGGACGGCTGCGGTCTCGTTGAACACGACACGCTCGAGGGCACCACCAACCTGCTGGAGCGTTGGCTGGCGCTCGATACCGAAGAGCGTCACGCGATGCAGCAACAGGCGAAGATCAGCTTCGCCCGCCGCTACGACATGCGCAGGAACAGCGCCCTCATCCTTCGTATCTTCGAGCGGCTGCGGACCCAGACTCCCGCATCCATCGTTCACGAGGCGAACTGATCGATGGCCCGCCACCCGCATTACCGTGCCACCGACCACATACCGCCCGACAATCACGCCGACCCATACTCGCGACCAGCCTTCACCCTGCGCAACCGGTTGCGGCGTCTGGTCTGGAACACCTGCTGGATGTTGTTCTATCGCATCTCTCCGCGGCCATTCCACGCTTGGCGCGCGATGCTCTTACGCCTTTTCGGCGCCACGATCGGAAGCGGCTGCCATTTCTATCCGGCGTCCAAAGTATGGGCCCCGTGGAACCTCGTTTGCGCGGACCGCGTTGCCGCCGCCGATGGCGTCGAAATCTACAATCCGTCTCCCATCCAGATTGATACCCACGTCATCCTTTCGCAGGATTGCTATATCTGCGGCGCGACCCATGATTACAACGACCCCGGCTTCCCCTTGATCGCCTATAGCATGCACATCGAACGCTATGCGTGGATCTGCGCGCGAGCATGTGTCGCGCCAGGCATTCATGTCGGCGAAGGGGCGGTACTCGGCATGGCCGCCGTTGCAACACGTAATCTGAAGCCGTGGACGGTCTATAGCGGCAATCCTGCCACAGCCATCCGCGAGAGAACGCGCACCATTCCGTTGGAAGACACGGAGACCGTCCCGGCCGGAGGCGACGCGTGATCTCGGTGCTCATCCTCACCCGCGATGAGGAGCAGGACTTGCCCGGTTGCCTCGATTCCGTGGCCTGGTGCGATGACATTCATATCCTGGACTCTGAGAGCACCGACAGGACCGTAGACATAGCACGCCAGCGAGGCGCTACCGTTACGACGCGGCGCTTTGACACCTATGCGGGTCAACGCAACGCTGGGATGCAGCTCCCCTTTCGCCATGACTGGGTGCTGGTTCTGGACGCCGACGAGCGGCCCACCCCCGATCTGAGCGCTGAAATACCGCGTGCTGTTGCCGCTGCTCCGGCGAGCGTCGGTGGTTTCCGTATCCGTCGTCGCGATTTTCTCTGGGGCACATGGTTGAAACATGCGCAGCTGACTCCGTATTACGTGCGCCTGCTGCGAGTTGGGCACGCACGCTACACGCGCGACGTCAACGAGGTGGTCGACGTCGATGGCGAGATTTTGGAGTTGCACTCGCCCTTCGATCACCTTGCCTTTTCCAAGGGCATCACCCATTGGATGGCAAAGCACAATAGCTACTCGACTAAAGAGGCCGAACTGTTGGCCAGTGGCACCGCAACCCGCGGAGCGTCCTTGCACCAGGCGCTCTTTGCCAGCAACTTCCACGAGCGCAGAGTCGCGCAGAAAGCCCTCTTCTACGAGCTTCCTGCACGACCACTGATCAAGTGGTTTTACATGATGTTTATCCGCGGCGCGTTGCTCGACGGCTCTGCAGGCATCATGTACGCAACGCTGCACAGCTTCTACGAGTTTCTTATCGAAGTAAAGTGCCGCGAGCTGATCCGGAGGCGCGAAGGCAAGCCGCTATAAGCCGGCACACCTCTGTGAGCCGGCGGACGCCGCTTAGCTTCTGAGCTTCGCCAGCAAATCAGTCGGGTGCACGGGCTTTGCCAGGATCTCAAACTCGTGACCTTGCGTACGGGCACGCTCAAGAAGATCCGCGGTCGCGGCCTGGCCGGAGAACAGCAGGATCTTGCATTGCGGCAGACGAGCTCGCGTCTGGATCGCTGCTTCGATTCCGGTCATTCCCGTCATGATCACGTCGGAGATCAACATGTCGGGATGGAACGTATCAAGCGCGTCGATCGCCTTCTCGCCGCTGTAGACGGCGCGAGCCTCAAAGCCCGCCTGGTTCAGGATAATCGCCAGCGTGTTCGCGATCACTTGTTCGTCGTCCGCGACCAAAACCCGGGGCTTCGATTGGTTCATTGTCTTTTCTGCCATGAATAGAGATCCTTGAAACTTCTTTCGTTAGCTTTAATACCTGCCGCACACCCTTCCGGGTGCTCAACTCGTTTGACGCCAGACCAACGGGTTTCATCATACGTGGTCAGGGATCGCGCGACGATACACAGCTGGTCTCGCAAGCCTGTTGTTTCGATGCAGATCCGACCGCTTCGCGCTGCCTGCCCGCTGGAAATCTATTCCGGGTAATCTTCTCCCACGGTGATACTCTTGCGGTAGCTCGCATGGTCGACCTCCACCATCATCTGCTGCCGGGCCTCGACGACGGCTCTCCCGACCTTGAAACCTCGGTGGCCATGGCCCGCATCGCCTCTGACGACGGCATCACCCACGTGGTCGCCACGCCCCACGCCAACAACGTCTATACCTTTGACCCGCCCGAGATCGCTCGTCGTGTCGACGCCCTGCGCTCGGCCCTCGCCGACGAGGCGATTCCGCTCAAGATTTCCTCAGGCTGCGACTTCCACCTCAGCTATGACAACATGCAGGACGCCATCGCCAACCCCAAAAAATACACCCTCAACGGTGGCGATTACCTGCTCGTGGAGCTGCCCGATTACGGACTTTCCCCGCACCTGGATGAGGCCTTCTACGAGCTCGGACTAGCCGGTATGCGCCCCATCCTTACCCACCCCGAACGCAATCCAACGCTGCAGCGCGACCCCAAGCGCCTCGCAGACTGGATGCGCATCGGCTTGCTCACGCAGATCACCACTAGCTCCGTGGTGGGACAGATGGGAAAGCATGCCGAGCGGATGGCCCACCGTATGCTCGCCGACCGCTGGGTGCACTTCCTCGCCACCGACGCGCACAATACCAAGTCGCGGCCGCCCCGCATGCGCGCCGCTCGTGATCTTGTCGCGAAGAAGTATGGCGAGGCCTACGCCGACCGCCTCTGCACCAGCAATCCCCTGGCGGTCTACGAGGGAAGACAGCTTCCTCAGCAGGAGGAGCCACTCCACCTCTACGAGGACGATCCCAGCCTCTCACGCCGCTGGTGGCAGATCTTCTGGAAGCAGAGAAAAGAAGAGCACGACTGAGACCGCGTCCTACAGTGCCAGCCCACCGTCCACCGCCATCAACTGCCCGGTGATGAAATGCGGTCCGGTCGCGAAGAACAGCACGGCCGCCGCTACATCTTCCGCACGGCCATTGCGCCGCATGGGCGTCTTGACCGCGAACTCTTCGTAGGCGGGATTAACCTCTCCCATCACGATCATGCCGGGCGCCACGCAGTTCACGCTGATCTCCGGCGCCCAGGCCTTGGCCATGGTCTGCGACAGCATATGCAGCGCCGCCTTCGACGTGCAGTAATGAGCATGCGTTGCCCACGGGTGTAGACCGCCCAGCGAGCCGATATTGACGATCCTCCCATGTGCAGCCTTCAAATGCGCGTGCGCAGCCTTGGCCACCAGGAAGGGACCGCGCGTGTTGACCTCAAACATCGCGTCCCACTCCGCAACGCTGATCTTCTCCAGCGGAACCGTCTCGAACGCGCCCGCATTGTTTACGAGTACGTCCAGACCGCCAAGGCCCTCGACAGCCGCAGCCACGGCTTCCGTCACGCTCAATTCCTCACGCAAATTGCAGCGCACAGCCAGCGCTCGACCGCCGAACGCCTGCAGATCCGTTACCGTGGCGCGCGCCTCCGCCTCAGATCCGAGGTAGCTGATTGCGACGTCCGCGCCAGCCTCTGCCAGCTTCAACGCCAGGGCACGCCCGATACGCTTCGCACCGCCTGTAACAAACGCCCGCTTACCTGCCAACGGACGCGCCTGCAGGCCCCCTGCCTCGCTCACTGTGGAGAGCTCGTCTGGGGAGTCTGAGGCGCAGGCGTAGCAGCCGGCGCAGCCAGCGGCTGGTCGCCAGCAGGCTTGGCTGGCGGTAGCACCATGTGCGGCGGCTCCTGGATGCCCGGCTTCAACACACTCGCCTTCCCTGTGTTGTCCTCGTACTGCGAAATTTGTTCGCGCGGCCGAATCATCCGCACCACGAGAGTTTTCTCCGGACCTACCGTATGAATATCCTGAGCGTAGGTCGCGAATCCATTCGCAATCACCTGCACGGACACATCGCTTCCCACTTCAATGACGTCAATCGTCGCCTTGCCCTCGGGGTCTGTCTTCACCTCAAGGTTGCCGTCGTCCCGGCCGTTCATCGTCGCATGGAAGACCACCGCGGCGTGCGGCATAGGCTTGCCGTCATACCCCTTAACCACGGTGACCACAATGTGTGATAGATCCGGCAGGGGCTTGTATTTACGCCCGTGCTCAGGCTGTTGCGCGCCCGCAACCGATACCATCCCTGCAATTACGGCCAGCCCAGCGGCCTGGCTCAACATCTTGCTCCGGTACAACTGCTTCATGGCCTGATTCTATCGCGTTGAGCGGCCACTTGGCTCCGAAAGAGGCCCGAACCGCCGTCCGTCCGCCCTACAAAAGAATCTTAGTGCCTTTCACTAAGATTTCACCTTTCGGCCATTGACTCCTGCCCCCGGAAGGCTTAGATTAGCAGTCGGCAGTAGAGAGTGCCAACAGCCTGCTTGGGTGGCGTTTTTGCTCACCTGGCGGCCCTCGCGGCCTCTCAAATGCACCAAAACAGTAGTCTGACCAACAGAAATCAAGGAGAAGCATCAACATGGCAGCCACTTCATTTACGCCGTTGCACGATCGCATTCTGGTTCGCCGCCTCGAAGAGGGCGAAAGCATCCGTGGCGGCATCATCATCCCCGATTCGGCCAAGGAAAAGCCCCAGCAGGGTGAAGTCATCTCGGTCGGCAAAGGTAAGTCCAACGACGAAGGCAAGGTCTTCCCGCTCGACGTCAAGGCTGGCGACACCATCCTCTTCGGCAAATACTCCGGCACCGAGATCAAGCTCGACGGCGAAGAGTTCCTCATCATGCGCGAGGAAGAAGTCCTCGGCATCCTCAAGAAATAAAAGTTCAACGTCCAGGCCCCAGCGTCCAGGACGAATATCAGCTTCTGGGCCCTGGGCCCTAAACCCTGGCCCCTCGTTCAACTTCAAATATCATTCGCGGCCACAGCGTCGCGACGGAGCACAACACAATGGCAAAGCAAATTCTGCATGGAGAAGATTCGCGTCAGGCGATCCTGCGTGGCGTCAACACGCTCGCTAACGCGGTAAAGGTGACGCTCGGCCCCAAGGGCCGCAATGTCGTCATTGAGAAGAAGTTCGGTTCCCCCACCATCACCAAGGACGGCGTCACCGTTGCCAAGGAAATCGAGCTCGGTGATTCCATCGAGAACGTCGGCGCACAGCTCGTCAAGGAAGTCGCCTCCAAGACTTCGGACATCGCCGGCGACGGTACCACCACCGCCACCGTGCTTGCCCAGGCCATCTTCCGCGAGGGCGTAAAGACCGTTGCGGCCGGCGCCAACCCCGCTGCCCTGAAGCGCGGCATCGACAAGGCTGTCGAAGCCATCATCGGCAAGCGCGATGAGCACGGCGTCGTCACCGGCGGAGCGCTCTCCGAGTTCTCCAAGCCAGTTACCGGCGACATGATCGCGCAGGTCGGCACCATCTCCGCTAACTCCGACGAGCAGATCGGCTCCATCATCGCAGCGGCGATGAAGAAGGTTGGCAAGGACGGCGTCATCACCGTCGAAGAGTCCCGCACCATGGAGACCCAGCTCGACGTCGTTGAAGGCATGCAGTTCGATCGCGGCTACCTCTCGCCCTACTTCGTCACCGACGCAGAGCGCATGGAAGTGGCTCTCGAAAACCCCTACGTCCTCATCTACGAGAAGAAGATTTCCACGATGAAGGACCTGCTCCCGCTGCTCGAGCAGATCGCCCGCACCGCCAAGCCCCTGCTCATCATCGCAGAGGACGTCGACGGTGAAGCGCTCGCAACCCTCGTAGTCAACAAGCTGCGTGGCACGCTCAACGTCGCTGCCGTCAAGGCTCCCGGCTTCGGCGATCGCCGCAAGGCCATGCTCGAGGACATCGCTGTCCTCACCGGCGGCAAGGCAATCACCGAAGACCTCGGCATCAAGCTCGAGGGCGTCAAGATCGAAGACCTCGGCACCGCCAAGCGCATCACCATCGACAAGGACAACACGACCATCGTCGACGGTGGTGGTGAGGATGCCAAGATCGAAGGCCGCGTGAAGGAGATTCGCGCGCAGGTCGACAAGACTACCTCTGACTACGATCGCGAGAAGCTCCAGGAGCGCCTTGCGAAGCTCGTCGGCGGCGTCGCCGTCATCAAGGTCGGTGCTGCTACTGAGACGGAAATGAAGGAGAAGAAGGCTCGCGTCGAAGACGCCATGCATGCAACCCGTGCAGCGGTCGAAGAGGGCATCGTCCCAGGCGGCGGCGTAGCGTTGATCCGCTGCGTCCCGGCGGTCGATAAGCTCATCAAGACCCTCGAGGGCGACGAGAAGATTGGTGCCACCATCATCCGTCGCGCCATCGAAGAGCCGCTCCGCACCATTGTTGGCAACGCCGGCGAAGAGGGCTCGGTCGTCATCGGCAAGATCCACGACTCCAAGGACCCCAACTACGGCTACAACGCCGGAACGGATGTCTACGAGGACCTGGTCAAGGCCGGCGTCATCGATCCCACCAAGGTCACGCGCACTGCCCTGCAGAACGCAGCGTCAATCTCTGGCCTGCTCCTCACCACCGAAGCCATCATCGCCGAGATTCCCGAGAAGAAGGAAGCTCCGGCAGGCGGCGGCCACGGCGGCGGCGGCATGGACGGCATGTACTAAGACAGAAGGAGCAGGGACCAGCGTAATTCTGGTTCCGACGCTTCCGTCTGGTTATGCAAAAGGCTCCCGGCTGCGGCTGGGGGCCTTTTGCGTTTAGATTTCAGAACTCTTGTCTTGCTCGCTCATAAACCGGCGGTACGAGGCGACCACCTCCACCTCTTCCCGCGTCAGAGGAACACTTCGCATGTCTTCCCCAGCCCGGCACGCTCGAGCATAATCTTCCAGCATCTTTACTTCCCTCATCAGTTCCTGAACGCCCAGTATCATCTTCTCGCTTGTCCTCCTGACTTCCAGCTTTCCATGCAGGACCATGCAAACGGGATCTGCATCTTAAAACAAATTAGACGCTTCCAGAATCGCTGGCGGCGACAGCAAAATCTCGGAGGAACAAAAGACGGTACACAACACAAAGGCGCCGGATATTTCCAGTGCCCTGCTTGTTATTTGCGACACAAACTCCGAGCGCAATGGACGACAAATGTCCTATTCGGTGGCTCGCGGCTCGAGAAGCCACACCGTCTCGATCGACGGACAGATCCCTCTCAGAGTTTCGCCAGGGCCGCGCTCCAGTTGACGCACGTCATAGTCTGCCTCGAAGCGCCGCCGCACCTCTGGCTCCTCCACCGAGAACGGAGGCCCATCCATACACCCCTTCTTATACTCAAAACAGATCAGCAGCTGTCGCGCATGCGCAGTCAAATCCATCACATGAGGGACATACTGCGAACGCATCGGTTCCGGCAGCGCTACCAGCGCCGCGCGATCGTAGACTGCATCCACCGGCCCCAGGCGCTCCCGCGAAAGATCAAAGAGGCTGCCTTGGAACACCACGATCCCATCGGCCTCAAATCGTGTGAGCAAACCCTCCTGAGTAACTTGAGGCGTCACGGCCAACTCCGCAAACAATTGCTCGACGGCGAGCCGGCTTAGCTCCGCTCCGGCCACGCGGTAGCCCTTGCCCAGTAGCCAATGCAGGTCAAGACTCTTGCCGCACAGCGGCACAAACACCCTCGCTCCGGCCGTCAGCCTCAGCGCGGGAAAGTTTCGCACCAGCAGTGGGTTTGCCTCCGCCTTGTGGAACGGGATCTGGTTCGTCTTCCATCGGTCGTGCCAGAACTGTTCTTCCATGCTCTCCCCACTTACCGCTCCGGTGAGATCCTCACCGGCGTACCCGGCAACGGCGGCCCATCATCTCCCGGCAAATTTTTCTTGCGGCGCTTCACAGGCGGCGCGGAACTTGGCCCCTTCTGCTTGCGCCCGTTCTTCTTGCCGTTCCCCGTTTCGATCACAGCGCGCATCCAGTAGTCGCCGTTCTCATCCACCTCAACGCCATGGGTCTCACGCTCGAAGCCCGGGAACCGCTTGCCGAACTCCTCCATCGCCAGGATCAGTTTGATGACAGGGCTCTCCGACCCGCCCAGTCGCTCGCCCGGCATCGACATCGGAATCCCCGGCGGATAAGGCACCAGCATCACCGCCGCGATGCGTCCCGCCATCTCCGCAAAGCGCACCTTCTCCGTCTCGCCGCGCAGCAGCTTCTGATACGTCTGCGCCGGAGTCAGCACCGGATCGAAGTCCTCGTCCGCCGCAGCATTCACCAGCCCCGAAAGATTCAGCTGCTGCATCACGCTGTGCATCTGCTCGCTCAACTCCTTGAGCGTGACGTTGCGATAACGCGCCGGATACTTCATCACCAACTCCGGCAGCGCCTCTTCGAGCGGTGCCTCGCTATCGTAAAGCCGCTTGAACTCGAACAGGTTCTCCAGCAGCGCGCCCCACTTCCCCTTGGAAGTGCCCACCGAGAACAGCACCAGCACGGTGTAATCGCCAGTACGTGCAATCTCCACGCGTCGGCCATCCAGAAACTCCGTCAGAATCGCCGCAGGAATTCCCCAGTCGCCAAATACGCCCTGCGCGTTCACGCCCGGAGAAAGAATCGTGACCTTGGCTGGATCGAGCATGCAGTAGTCATCGGCAATATCTTCGTCCTGGTAGCCGTGCCACTCCTCGCCCGTCTTCAACGTCCACGCGCTGGACTGGTTGGTCAGCAATCCATCGGCAGCCTCTTCAAACAAGTAAGTCTTCCCGTCCAGCGGATCGAACACATACTCCGGCTGATACAGCCGGAAGAACCATCCCTGCTCTGCCTTGCGCAACCGATGCGCAATCGACGACATCGCCTTCCGAAAGCTGATCGCGTCCTGCAGCGTCTCGCTCATCAGCGTTGGTCCGGCCGGATCATCCATCATCGCAGCGGCCACATCAATCGACGCAATCAGCGGATAGAACGGCGACGTGCTGCCGTGCATCATAAAGGCCTCGTTGAATTGGTCGTAGTCCAGCTGGGCGCGCGGACTCAATTTCACATGCACCATCGACGCCATTGAAAACGCCGCCAGCATCTTGTGTGTCGACTGTGTTGAAAAAATTACGGGCCGATCCGCCATCTCATCCGGCACGCCCATCGCATACCGTCCGCGATAGATCTCGTGGAACTTCGCATACGCATACCACGCCTCGTCAAAGTGCACCCGCGGCACGCTCTTGGATAGCTCTTCGACCACCCGATCCACGTTGTAACAAAGCCCGTCGTAGGTGGAGTTGGTCACCACCGCATACGTTGGCACCTTCGACCGCGCACCCGCCGTAAATGGGCTGCGTTCAATCAGCCCCTGTACATTTTCCGGGCTGAACCGCTTCAGCGGCACCAGGCCAATCATGCCGTAGCCGTTGCGCGTCGGCTTGAAGTACACCGGCCGCGCGCCCGTCACCGTGAGCGAATGACAAATCGACTTGTGGCAGTTTGCATCGGCCAGCACAATGTCATCCTGCGCAATCACGCCATGCCCGACGATCTGGTTCGACGCCGACGAACCACCTAGCACATAGAACGTCCAGTCCGCGCCAAAGATGCGCGCTGCATTGCGCTCGCTCTCTCCCGGAGGCCCCAGGTGATCCAGCCACGATCCCAGCGGCGAGGTCGAGATCCCAAGATCCGACCGCATGATGTTCTCGCCGAAAAACTTGTGGAACTCCATGCCCACTGGATGCTTCAAATACGCCACGCCACCCATATGCCCCGGCGCGTCCCACGAATACGCTCCCTGCTCCGTATACTTCTTCAACTCGCGAAAGTACGGCGGCAGCAGTTGCTCATGGTATCGCTCTACGGCAAAATCCACGCGGTTCGCGATGAACGCAGGCGTGTCTCCAAACAAGTGAATGTACTCATGCACCTGCTTCACCACTTCCAGCGGTAGTTCACTCACCAGCGTCCGGTCTGCGATCAGAAATATCGGAATCTTCTTATTGCGGCGCCGAACCGCGCGCAAAATCTTCAGCGCAGCGCGCTCGTCAAACTGGTTTTCCCCTTCCAGATCCCAGTCCAGCAGAATCGCGCTGTGCGATGGGTCAGAAGTCACCAGCGATAATCCGTCTTCCGGCGTCGACGTTCGTACAACTTCGTAACCTTCTGCGGCAATAGCTTCCACCAGCCGCTCCATAGCGCGGTCCGAAACGGAGTCCGTTCCACCTACTTCACTCGCAATCAATAAAACCCAACGACCTTCGTTCATACACCTCTCATTCCTGCTCCATGGTACAGGCTCCTGATGAAGGAATCACGAATCCTGCAACACCGCCCGCAAAAAGGGCACGGCCTTAAGCCGTGCCCCTTTTGGCCACTCCGTTTTCCCTGTTTATCGCCAACCCAAGTCAGTACCCGGATGCACATTATTCGGCACACGCAGCTTCACTCCAGGCTGGGTCGTTGTCAGCTTGATGCGAACCAGTGTGTCGCGCTTTACTCTGGCTGAGTTTGTATTGAATCGGATCAGATAACTGCTGGCGACAGCTTTTCCGAACTGATTCAGATACGGTGTCAGAGATGGTGGCGTGATCGTCCCAATGTTGTACGACTCGCCTCCCGTGGCCTCCCCAACCTGCGCCAGGTAGCTTTGACCGCTAAAGCTTCCACGGGCGCCCCGCGGGTAGGATTGCGGATAGTAAATCGAGTACACCGTAACCCCGGCTCGCTGGGCATCATCTTGCGCCGTCTGAACGTATGGACTGTTCTGGTTCATCACCGACGGCCGGCCGTTGTATGGATCGACCCCGTTCGTAATCATCAGCACGAAACGCGCACCCGGCTGATTGGACGGCCAGTGCTTGGCAAACTCTGACAGCGTGAAGTATGGGCTGCCATTGATGCCGGCCACCGACATCGGGAGCCGCAACTGGGCCACCGCGGCCTGATGGTTTTCCGTAAACGTGTTCATGCCGCGAACCAGGCCGTTCTGCATGTATCCCACCAGCACCTTCGTTCCCGGCGGCAGCGCGTTGATGAAGTTTGCAAAGTCCTCTATTTGGTTGCCGAACGCAGATCTCAGACCGTCATCAATCAAAATGGCAATCTGTGCTCCCGGCGGAGGGATGGGCCGCACCGAGAGAATCGGCGTGTCCTGGTTGTTCACTTTGAGCTTCAGCAGTGCTGGGTCTAAGGGAGCCCCGCTCTTGGACTGCACCGCGATGGTCGCCGTGGTGGGAATCGGTCCCTCCATCGGAACGCCTTGCCCAAAGACGGGCATTGCTGCCATTAGGAAGCCGGCAGCGAGTACCGGTAATGTCTTGCTGCAAAAAGCCTTGGACATAGTCTTCTCCTTGAACTTCAAACGCTTAGACGGGGTTTGCGCGCCACAGGTGGCACTAAACCTCCGGGTAATCTTACCCCAGCCCCCGGAAACCTGCGTTGATTTCCGGGGGAATTCTTTCAGGGACTTCTACCGGCCACCGAGCTGAAGTTTCAGGCCTGTCCGGAACGTGAATGGAAGCCCCGGATAGCCAATCGGCCCGATGTGCTGGTTGTTCATAAGATTGTTGAGTTCCGCAAAGTACGTAAAACCGTGCTTGAGAGCGTAAGTGAATCCCAAATCAAGCTTTACGTAACCAAAATCGAGATTCCTATTCGGCAGCAGCAGCGTATTACCGCCGTTGAGGTCCTCATATTCCAGGAACGTAGAGTCGTCGCTCCGGCTGGCCATCGCTCCGCTCACAGAAAGCGCCAGCCGCCGCCGCGTGTACTGGGCGTTGAAGTATCCAGTATTCGGGGCGCGCCGAAACGGCCGCGCGCCCACCAGCGGTCCCAAAGCCCCGATCGGAACTCCGGGAATATTCGGGTTCTCCGTCGGTTCGCCCTGGTTCGCCGCAACCGCATCCGACGCAAACGACTGCAGTACGCGCGCGTTCAGATAGGTGTATCCACCCCTGAACAGAAAGTGCGGCCGCGGCTGCCACGCCAGCTCGACCTCCGCGCCATTCGCGCTGTACGCAAGCGAGTTCACATACGCCTCGTACAGGCTTATGCTTGGATTCAAATCCAGACCGAAATACTGGTTTAGCGCCTCCGCGTCCACCCCCTCCAGCTGATGGTTGAACATGTTGTGGAAGTAGCCGAGCTTCAGCGTCAGCTTCTCGCCCAGGATGTTCTGATCCATGCCGACGTCGTACGTACGCGACCGCTCCGGACCCTGCGGCGTGATGTGGTATTGCTCAATGTCCTCAGTATCGCCAGCCTGCAGCAGCTGCGTGTACAGGCTCTGGAACTCGATCGCCAGCGTCGGCTCCTGAACCCCCGTCGCGGCATTCGCGCGGAACCGCGTCCCGTGGAAAAACTTCGCCGACGGCCGCACCGGCACGTAACTCAGCCCCAGCCGCGGCGTTCCCGCAATGCCGTACAGGTGGTTCTTCTCCAGCGCGCCGCCCGCCGAATAAAACAGCCGGTGCCAGAACTCGCCCTGGAACTGCAGGTTGTACTCAAAGTTCGTCCGTTGCGTCGACTCGTGCTCGATGAAGTCATAATCCGGGTCGAAGGCGTCCGTGTAGTAGTCGTTGTAGGAACCCCGTTCGTTCTGGTAACGGAATCCGAACAGCCCGATAAAGTGCGGCGAAAAGCTGTAATCCGTCTGGTAATAAAGCTGGTCCAGATTGTTAGCCTGGTCGTAATTGTTGCCGGTATAAAGTTGCACCTGCCCCGTCGCCGTATATCCGTTCGCGCCGCGGATCGTCACAACGTTGCCGACATAACCCGGCCCGTAGTTGCCGGGATCGTACTCCAAATAATTGCCCCCCGCAGCGAACTCCTGTTCTTGCTCACGCTTCCGCGCAATCCCGTACTGCACCAGGTTGTGCCACTTACCCTTGTAGACGTTCTCCACCGTGACGCCGGAATAGAGATTCTGGTCGCCTTGCCGGTTATCCTGCGAGACTCCCTGAAAATCCCAGGCTCCCGGAACACCCTGCACAGAATCCGCATTGCGGATCGTGAAACGGATCAGCGTGTTTCCGTTGAAGGCATACCCGACGTTCATCGCCGAGGTACTCACGTGATACCTGTCCAGCGGCAGCGCGTTCGACGTATCGATTCGCGAGAACGCCCCAAAGTAGTCCAGCCTGCTCCACGTACCACCAATCGATGCCTTGTTCTGGTATGTGTAAAGATTGCCCGCGCTGCCCTCGTAGTTCAGTTGCGGTGTCAGCGTGGTTCCTCGCGGCGTCTCAAATGTCACCACGCCCGCGCCGGCATCCGTACCATACATGGCGGAGTCCGGCCCACGCACCACGTCGATCTTGCCAACGGCCGTTGAGCTCACCGTGCCAAAATCAAAGATGCCGCCAATGTCATCGGCTGGCACGCCGTCGATCGTCACAAGATTAGCCGTCGAGTTGCCGCCGCGCAGGAACAGGCTCGTTACTCCGCCCATTTGCCCGGTCTGCACCATGAATGCGCCGGGCGTCTGGCGCATCACATCGATAACACCGGTCCGCAGGTCCATCGCCTCTTGTGGAATGATACTTACCGGGGAAGTAAGCTGCGGCAGCGGCGTAGGAATTCCCGTCGCGCTCACCGTAATATCCTGGCGCACAGTGTTTGCCGCAAGAACAACATCTTGCTGCAACACATCGGTCACGCCGCCATAAAAATCCAAACCAATGGCCGGCAGAAATCCAGCGGCTGAGCCGAGCAGCGTAAACCTTCCCGACTCAGACGAGCGAATCTCGAACGAACCATCCGTCTCCGCATAGGCAAACGCGACGGTCTTCCCGCCCTGCACCAGACGCACCATGCCACGCGGCACCGGCTTTCCTAATGCATCGGTTAAGCGGCCGCGGATCACCACCGCCTGCGCGCAGGTTGAAATCAAAAATCCCAGACATGTGAGGGCGACGCAGCGAGTGATTCTCGCGCGTATCGATCGACTGGCCGCAGTGCGGCCCAGAGACGATTGCATAGTATTCTCCTCCGCTTCCCCGACGGAAGCGTGGCAGGGCACAACAGCAATGGAACCGGTCTCCTGACTGGCGCGATTTCAAAGTCGACCCTTGTCTTGCAGAGGGCGTCCCTTCCCGATGTCCATTGGACGATCAGTGGGCGCCTCCGGGTCAGCTTCACCCATAAATCCCTAAACCAATGTATTGGCTTACGGATTCCAGGTGCGCGCATCACAGTTGCGGGGCAGTGGCGGAGTTTCACCGCGCTTCCCGAACATTCCTTTGCGGTAGCGTGAACAAAATCGCACGTTGCCTTCGACTGCAGCAACGCAGAAACTTCTGCTGAAGTCTCTATACTATGCGATCAGTCGTAGCTTATGCGATGAGTTGTAGAAAGACAGCGGGGTCAGCCAAAGCTTTAAGCCGTGACCATACCTCATCGGACATCTGCGCCCTATACGAGCTACGGATTACCCCGATGAAGGACGGGTCGCGCCTCGACTCCGCTTCGACTCGATCGATCAACCTTGCCCCGTAGACTGACATCAGATCCTCAAACACAGCGGCTGCGAGCATCTGTTCAATCATCTCGGAACGGTCGATTCGACGAACCGCAAGCATTAGCTGCCAGGTTTCCTCCGGTCGGTCGACAACCATGTCATCTACTGCGTTATAGGCCCACTGCAGCGCAGTACATTCGCGGCAGGGACCACCACCCCGTTCCCAGGCTTCTTGGTAACGGATCCAATTGCGAGCGATGTTGTCTATCTCTTGAGCCGTCATATGCTCAAGGTATACCTCTGTCACCCTCGCGTAACCGGTCTATACATCCTTGGTAACTTCCCAAAAGGTGTAATCCTATCGCCCAAGTCATCTCACACACTCTTTGTCATCCGAATGATCGGTAGCGCTTCTCCATTTGGCAGCGGAATCGCGATCCTCTCCTGCGCCACATAGCCTCGCAGCCGATACAACGGCGCCCCGGTCAGCGTCGACCCCATCTCCAGCCGCGTGAATCCCGCCTTCCGCGCCTGCTCTTCGCAATACGCCAGCATTCGACTCCCCAGCCCCTGGCGCGCCCACCCAGGATGCACAAAGATTGCGCGAATCTTCGCCGCGTCCGTCGCCGGATCCAGGCTCGCCGGCTCCCGCCCCGTCATCCCATCGCTACCGCATAGCGTCGCGCGATAGCTCCAGCCGCCGCTCGCCACCATTTCGCCTCCCACCTCGGCGATGAAGTACGTCCCATCCGTCACCAGTTGTGTATCGAGTCCCAGCGCATGCCCAAGCGCGCCCTCAATCTCCGCCTGGGTATAGTCACCCGCCTGCAGCCCTCGCACCGACGCTTCAATTAGCGCATGCAACGCTGGCACATCCGCCACCGTCGCCGGCCGAATCACAACCGCCTCTGACGTCATGCGCACCCCCCTTACCGCTTCGCAAGCTGGACCTAAAGCGTAAGCAAAACCTTCCCCGTCGTCCTGCGCCCTGCCAGGTCCCGATGTGCCTGCGCCGCATCCTGCAGACGGTACGTCGCGCCAATCCTCACCTTCAGCTCCCCGCGCGCTACCCAGCCAAACACATCGGCCGCTCGGCGCTCCAGGTCACTCCGCCTCCGCACATAATCTTTCAGCGTCGGCCGCGTCAGGTAGAGCGAGCCCGTCATCAGCCGTATCGGATCCATCGGCGGCACCGCGCCACTCGACGCCCCATACAGCACCAGCAAACCGCGCGGCCGCAGACACTTCAGCGAATCCTCAAACGTCGTCTTGCCCACCGAGTCGTACACCACCGGCAAACCATCTCCATCCGTCTGCCGCTTCACCTCTTCCACAAAGCTGTCGATCGTGTACAGAATCACCTTGTCCGCACCCGCTTCGCGCGAGAGCTCTGCCTTTTGTTCAGTCGAAACCGTCGTCAGCACACGCGCGCCCAGCCGCTTCGCCATCTGCGTCAGCAGCAACCCCACGCCTCCGGCCCCGGCATGGATCAGCACCGTCTCACCCGCGCTAATTGGATACGTTGCGTGCGATAGGTAATGCGCCGTCAGCCCCTGCAGCAGCACCGCTGCGGCCTGCAGAAAACTTATCCCGTCAGGGATCTTCAACAGATCCGCAGCCGGCGCGCAGGCATACTCGGCATAGGTTCCGCGCGTTCCGTTCCAGGCCACGCGATCGCCTACAGCGAAACCAGTTACACCGCTGCCCAGTTGCACCACGGTTCCAGCCGCCTCCTGGCCGGGAATAAACGGCAGCTCTGCCGGATAGCGCCCCTCACGCAAATACGTGTCGATGAAGTTGACGCCCGATGCTTCAATCTTTACCAGCACCTGCCCATTGCCCGGTTTCGGGATTGGAATCTCGACGACCTCCATCACCTCGGGGCCGCCAGTGGTCTTGATTTGTATCGCTCGCATCGTTCGTTCCTATTTCCGGTTCAGCGGCTCAGGCTTTCTTCCGACGGTCGTATCCGCACAATGCGGTCCACCGCATACGGCGTATTCTGCGACTGCGTAAAGAAATGGCGCACCTGCAACTCGCCCAGCAGTCCCACGCCGATCAACTGGATTCCCGCCAGGATCATCACCGCAGCAATGGTAAACATCGGCGCATGCTCATCCATCACATTGTTGCCTGAGATGAGTTTGTGCAGCAGCAGCCAGGTCGCAATCCCTCCGCCGCCCAGCACTCCAATCGCCCCAAACGTCCCAAAAAAATGCAGCGGCCGCGTCATGTACTTCAGCAAAAATCGAATCGTCAGCAAGTCAAAGAAGACGCGAAACGTCCGCGAAAGCCCATAATGACTGTGCCCGGACTCCCGCGCCGGATTGGTGATCACCACCTCGCAGATGCTCGCGCCGTACCAGCTCGCCAGCGCCGGAATAAACCGGTGCATCTCGCCATACAGCGGAATGTTCTGGATCACATCTCTTCGGTACGCTTTGAAGGTCGTTCCGAAATCGTGAATGTCCACGCCCGAAAGCCGCGCCATCATCCAGTTCGCAACAGCGCTCGGTGCCCGTCGCAGCATCATGTTGTCGGCCCGCTGAGCCCGCCAGCCGCTCACTACGTCGTAGCCTTCCTCCAGCTTGGCAAGAAACATGGGGATCTCCGCCGGATCGTGCTGCAGATCCCCATCCATCGCCAGGATGTACTCTCCGGAAGAATGATCGAACCCCGCGGCCAGCGCCGACGTCTGCCCAAAGTTTCGCCGCAGCTTTACCAGCAGCACCCGCGAATCCACTGCCGCAATCTCTTCCAGCAGCCGGTACGTGCGGTCCCGCGATCCATCATCCACGAACACCAGCTCGAAGCTCGAACCCACCTGCTCCATCACGCCCTTGACGCGGTCGTAGAGCTTGGTGACGTTCTCTTCTTCGTTGTGGAACGGGACGACGATGGAGTACTTCGGCACGGTTTTGATTTTACGCTGCATCGCCGCCGTCACCACCTTTTCTCACCCAGGTTGCCGTCCGCGATACACTAACCTGGGGCGTCGCGGCCAATTCGTCGTGTTCCTCCGATTTCTTCAGATGGCCCGGTAGCTCAGTTGCATAGAGCAGCGCACTCCTAACGCGAAGGTCGCAGGTTGGACTCCTGCCCGGGCCACCATTTAGCTACTGATTTTCGTCCCGCGCTCCGCATCAGGATTCCTGCCCGGGCCACCAGAAATCCCCACGAATACCGACCGCCATGCGCCTAAGCAGCTCCCCGGCCCATCGCACCCGTCTAACAGCCTTCGATTCAATGCCGTACGGGGCCGCCGCGCCGCGACCCGCTTGGCCGCCATCGCGTCCGGAGCCATGGCGCTGCAGCAATCACTTCACTTCCCCAGAAATACAGGCCGTATATGTCGCTCAAACAAATTCGCCGTCACATTCCGAGCCACAACCTCTTCGTTTGCCTTTAGCGTATCGAGGTATCGCGGACCCATCTTCGCCGCCACCTTAAACCCCACGTGCAATAGCTGACGAAAGCTAGGGTTATACGCTGCATTCGTTCCATCATGTCGCAACGCATCCGTGAACTGCTTGCTGCTCCAGCCCTTCACCTCGTCCGGGGACGGCAACATCGAGCGATCGATATCGATGACCGTCGCATACGGTGCGGTCAACTCATCGGCATGCGCGAAGGCTTCCGCATAAATCTCCTTCGCAACCTCCAGTCCTTCCCCGCCCGACTCCGCCAATCCAATCAACTCCTCCAGCCAGGTCGTCCCGGCCGTCTTCAAATGCACGCCCGCACCCGAACGCTGTACAGCGTCATGGATCGATTGATAAATCGAAAATTTATCCGAACCCGAGTGCACACTCAGCTTCAGATTCGTGGGCAGCCCATATCTCTCCACGGCATAGGCAATCGCCGCAATATCTTCGTTGAATTCGCGCGCGAACTCGTCCACATTGCCGACATAATTCACGCCCTTGTTGAATCGCCCCGTAAACTTCGGCGCAATCGTCTGGATTGGGATCCCTTCATCGGCAATCATAGCCAACACAATCAGCAGCTCCACCGGCGTCTGCGCAGTATTCGTCTCATCCATCGAAATCTCAGACACGAACTGCCCCTCGCCCTTGCTCCTCTCAATCGCGCGATAGATTCTTCCAGCCTCCTTTACCGCCGCCAGAAATTTATTTGCCACACTCCGCAAATACTCCCGATCCACCTCGAACGGCGCATCCACATCCGGGATCACCACCTTGCCGATCAATTCACCATGCCGCGCAATAAATGCGTCCACGTCCATCGCATGAGCCGGCTGACCGATCATGTCCGCGACGTCCAGCGTGAAGAAATCGCTCGGCTCAATAAACCGGTCCACCGTCTTCAATTGAACGTGATCAGCATCGACGAAGTAAGGCTTGCTCCAATGCAGTTCCTTCACCGCAGCGTCCGCTGCAACCCGAACCGCGCTAGGCTCCGACCCAATAATCACGTGCTCGCGATTGGACTTGTTCCAGACCGGCACCACTTCCACTCCCGCATCCAGCGCCAGAATGCATGCCTGTAGTTGTGCCTTCGCCTGCATTCCAAAACGGTCCCCCACTCCAATCGAAAATCGCGGAAGTGTCAGCTTCTGTTTCATGTCTTTCTCCTCTACCAGGTCACGCAAGTCAATTACTTTCTACCGTTGTCCAACGATGCATGCGCGCCAAATGGAGAAAACGCTGCATCACTACAAACCGTTACCATCACTCGTTCGAAACAATCGCTCGCCAAAGATTCTTGCGAGCCAACCGCACATTCATGGAAGCTTCGCCGCCTCCGCAATCGGATTCCAATGATCGTGGCCGGCAAGAAAACGCTCCGGCATAAATCCAGCCGCCTCTTCCGCTGTCAGCGCGTGCGACCCTTGTATCCGCTCATTCATCCCAGCCCCAGGACCCGTGTTGCCACGCTCCCCATAGAAAGCCTTCTCCAGCGTGCCGCCCTTTCTCCAGACTGACCAACCCTGCGGACTAAGGTTCTCCGGCAATTCAGATGACAGAAACACCACCCGCGAAAATGGTCGCCATGGCCGACCAAGAAAGAATTGTTTCCCGTCGAGGTCGCCAGCCGTAACCCGCGCGTGAAGAAACACAAACCCGGTTTGTTCCTCAGCACTCGTTCGCGATTGCGCAGTCAAATAGCCAGGACGGATGATATGAATCTCATCGTCTGCGAACACTGCGGCAGCATTGCCAAAGATGAAGTCAACTCCACCCTCAATATAGGAGTCGACATAATACTGCCTCCCCCAATCCGCGAACAGCGTGTCCTGGTCCCCGATAAATCGACAATGCTTAAAAATCGACCGATCGGATCGAACCGAAATCGCAACCGCCTGCCCGGTATGCCCCGCCGCATTTTCGAACGTCACATTGTCCGCTTCAAAACCCTCGCCATTCACCTCAACGGTCGAGGAAAGAAACGTGCCGCCCGCGCTCGCTGCATTCTGCGACGCCGTAATCACCACGTCCCCCGGCGCCTTCCCCATGCCAAGAAATGTTGTGCGTGGTCGATTCTGTGTCACCATCAGCCGCTCGTGATACACCCCCGGCGCAATCTGCACATACAACCGACCGACCGCGCCCGGTTGCGCCGCGTGATCCAATGCCATTTGAATCGTCGGGAAATCATCCATGCTGGACACGTCTCCTTTAGACTCAGGCGAGACCCGCACATGAACGTCCTGAGCACACGTCATCCCCGTCCAGCAGACGATTGCACCCATCGCGATGAATAATTGCAGCCTCATAATTCTTTCGCGTTACTTCAGGTTTCCACTTACACCTGCACCAATCTGCACATTCTCACCGTGCGCAGCCGTCACCGTAAAATCAGTCGCGGCCACATCTGCATACTGCACAATCGCGCCCGTCTCTCCGGATAGATGAACGTGGATCAGCTTAAGGTTCCGAATCGGCGACTCCGGCAATCCAACAATCAACGCCGCCTGCTGAGCGCCTGTCGCCGTCACGTTCTCAATCGTGATGTCATTGAAGAACGGAGTCAGCCGCGTAACCTTCTCTTCGCTGATCGTCTCCGGCACCTTGGGATAAAACTCGCTGATCAGAATCGGCGTCCGAACGTCCTCCATCGTGATATCGCGAAACACAAAGTGGCCGATCGCCGCATTGCCACGATCTCGATTCGACTTCACCCTCACACCCTGGTCGGTACCCCTGAAATGGATCCGCTCCGCCCGAACATCCTCCACGCCGCCCGCGATCTCGCTCCCAATCGAAAGCCCATGTCCATGCAGAAACGTGCAGTCCGTGATCACGATGTGACGCGACGGCGCATCGGGCCCAGGAGAATCCGGCTGCCCGCTCTTGATCGCTACGTTATCGTCACCGGTATCAATCGTCAGGTGGTCAATAACAACATTCGACGACGAGAATGGATCGATACCGTCCGTATTATGCGAACGCTGCGGCGCCAATATCTTCATATTCGTAAAGCTCACATCGTCCGAGTAGTACGGAACAATCTGCCACATCGGCGAGTTCTCCACCGTCACGCCGCGCATCCGAATGTGTTTGCAGTGATCAAATACGATCAGCCGAGGCCGCGGATCATGCGGCTTATCCCACCACGACTCACCCCTCCCGTCGATCACGCCCGACCCTTCAATCGTCACGTCCTCAGCATTGGTTGCCGTCAATAGCGCCTGCCTGCCCTTGTCCTTGAACTCTTCCTTGTCCGGATAATCCGCATGATTCGCGCTGCCCGCCAATGTCGTGCCTTCCGCAATCCTCAGCGTCATATGGCTCCTCAACATCAGCGGTGACGACACGAACACCACCCCGCCGTCCAGCAAAACCGTCCCCGGATGCGCCCCGCTGCAAGCATCGATTGCTTTCTGAATCGCCACAGCGTCATTCGTCGTGCCATCCCCCTTCGCTCCGTACTGCCGCACCGCGCAGACCTTTGCAGCGCACGCATTGGCCGCGAATCCCGCACCTGCGGCTATCAGCAGCGCGGCTCTCAGCATCGGTTTCATTCTGATCTCTCCTCGATAAAACGGGCCGAGACGACTCTCCGGGGCAGGGAGAGGAATAAACGCTCGGCATCGTCGTTGGGCAGCGATTCATGGCAACGTTGCCAGATCCTGCCGATAGTAGCAAGCGCAAACAATCCACGTCAAGGTAACCGCAAATGCATAGCACCGATTGCCTGCATACTCGAATGCGCGATCTGCTGTTAGTATCGTTCAGCATGAAAGACACGAAACGCCCTACCATCATTGACGTGGCACGCGCGGCAAACGTCGGGTCATCGACTGTCTCGCGGCACGTGCGGGGGGGCAAATCGGTAAGCCCGGAAGTTGCGAGACGCATCGAAATCGCGATTGCACAGCTGGGATATGAGCCAAACACGCTCGCTCGCAGCCTGAGGATTGGCAGAACCCGCACGCTCGGCGTGCTGTTTCCGCATGTCAACAATGTCTACTTCGGCAATGCCATTCGCACCATCCAGACCGAAGCTCGCATCAACGGCTTCACGGTAATGCTGCTCACGCACCAGGAGGAAGCGAAGCTCCAGCAGGAGCAACTGGCATCGCTGAAAAGCTCGCAGGTGGATGGAGTCATCCTGGTTCCTGCTGCCGAAACCAACGTTGCCCAGGTACGCGCTCTGCTTGGCGATACACCGGTTGTCGCATTTGATCGCTCTTTGGGTAGCGCCGTCGATTCGGTACTGCTGGACAATTACAAAGCAGGGCGTGAGGCTACCGAACACCTGCTCGGCCATCGCCATTCCCACATCGTCGCGATCAACGCCCCGTATAAGTTACAGCCGCTGCAGAACCGCTTCAAGGGGTACAAAGAGGCGATGGAAGCGGCGGGAAAAAACCCAGAAGTGATCGTCTGGCACGACTCCGAGCAGCTCCGGAACGATCTGAGCGCGGCTCTGCAGCGGAAACGTGGGCCTGCGACAGCCATACTCTCCATGAGCTATTCCGTCACGCTTGCAATCCTTTCAACCCTGCGCGACAGCCAAATCCCGCTCAGCGAAATCGGGTTCATCGGAATCGACGACATGGAGTTCGCAAGCTTCATCCATCCCCCGCTTACGACGCTGGCGCAGCCCGCCGAGCACTTCGCACGGCTTGCATTTCAGCAGCTTCTGGGACGTACCGCAGGCTCCAAGGAGAAGCCGGTCCACATAGTGGTAGCTGGCAATATGGTGATTCGCTCCTCCTGCGGGTGTAAGTCACCCTCTCCCAGGAAATCCTAAGTTTTCCTCGCATTTTCACTCATATGACCAGGCATTGCCGGGTTTCAGCCTCGGCACCTGCAAGCCGGTTTTCCTCAATTGAAATTTAGCTGTTGACGATCGCTGATCGGTGAGCCTACTATTCCGCTGATCATTTGGCTACGTTGCCAGATTGTTCAAAGTCTGATCCCCGTAGGGCTCAGATGAACGTGGTGCCTCGTTACAGCTGCATCCGCAAGGCCCGTGCCGACAAAGAACTCCATGACTCATAACTTCGCCGCAACAGTGAACTCTGAACGAAAGTGGAAGCCAACGCAAATGTCAACGATCAATACGTTTGAAGATGAAGTGGCAGGACCAATCAAAGAGCGGCGAACGACGCCGGCCATTCCAGAGCACGGAGCAATAAGTCTCCGATCCTGGCCAACCATGCTACGCCGAGCCTGCCCCGCGGCGCTCGTTGCCGTTTGCGCAATGCTCATACTTTTTCTACCCGCCGTAGCGGCGGCGCAGATCGGCGGCTCGGGAACAATTGAGGGAACGATTACGGATTCCACCGGGGCACTGATCTCGGGCGCTAAGATTACAGCCCGCAATGTCGCCACGGGCGCAGAGATGGTTCGCACCAGTAACTCCGACGGCCGTTACAACGTTTCGCCCCTCGACGTCGGCGAGTATACGGTCAGGATCACAGCCAAAGGATTTCAGACGCTGCTGCGTGAGAAACTTCAGTTGAACGGCATGCAGGTGCTGCCGCTCGATGCTGTGTTGCAGCCCGGAGCTGCCGATGTCACGGTGACTGTAACCACGGCCCCGCCCCCACTGGAGACGGAAAACGCAACCCTCGGCGCAACCATGGAGCATGAGGCCTACACCTCCCTCCCGCTCGAGATGGGTGGCGCCAATGGCGTCAGCACCGATCAGCGCCGCGTGACCGACTACGCCATCATGATGCCGGGCGCCACCAACAACGAAATCAAGAACAACGAATCGGATGAGCCGATGGTCGTGAACGGCTACTCGTCTGGCACCACCATGTACGTCGAGGGCGTTCCGCTGGAGTCGGCTTCAACGGCCGGCGATCCACGCTTCATCTGGCCAGCCTTCTCCGTAGAGACGATCAATCAATTCCAGCTCAAGACGACCGGTTACTCTCCCGAGTACCAGGGTATTGGCGTCGAAAACTTCACCATGAAGGCCGGCACCAATCAGATTCATGGCAGCGTCTACGACATCTTCCGCAATACCGCCCTCGACTCTGCCGGCTTCATCCCCGCACAGTATCCGGCCAACTATCCCGATCCAAAGCTTGCCGGCACATACTACAAACCGCCAGAACACATGAACGAGTACGGCATGACCATCGGTCTGCCAATCTGGAAGAACAAGATCTTCTTCTTCGGAAATTACTCTGGATTCCGTTACTCCACGCTGACCAAACCCCAGGTGCAAACCATCCCGACACCCGCTGAGCTCTGCGGCGACTTCTCCGCTGTCGGCCAGCCCATCTATGATCCCACCACGCAGATCGAAACCGGAGGAAGCTACTCGCGCCAGCAGTTCAAGGGTGCAAGCTACACCAGCAATGGTTGCGGCACCGGCCCCGTAATTGCCAACGTTATTCCTCAGAACGAGCTTTCGCCGATTGCGCAGTACCTGCAGAAGTTCATGCCGGCGCCCAGCAACTCCAGCCTCACCAATAACTATTGGGGCTCCTATCAGTGGGGTCTCAACAATTGGTCCACCGCGGATCGCTTTGACTTCAATATCAGCAACAAGCATCAGGCGGCCGTGATCTTTGCTATGGGTCGCCAGGGCCTGGTCGGTCCCGCTGGCAGCCAGACGACCAACGTAGCTCCACTGCCGTACCTGTATGCCAAGAACTACGCGCCAATTTCGAAGGTCTTGATCCTCGAGGATACGTACGTAATCAGCAATAACCTCGTGAACCAGTTCAAGTACGGTGCAGCGCAGTACCACTCGCCAGACAATAACCCAACCTATGGTGTGCCCGAGTTCGCCGCTTCAGCCGCTGGCATCACCAACCTTCCCACCGGACAGGCTTCGGGTAGCTTCCCTTACGAGAAGTTCTCCGGCGGCCCACAGTCCTTCGCTCCATGGGGTCCGCAGTCCGGTTACGTCGGCAATACCAATGCCTTCACGCTGCTCGACAACGTGCAGTGGATCAAGGGACGTCACTCCTTCACCTTCGGCGGTCAGGTTGAGTGGATGGAGTACAACTACCTCTACGCTGACACCGGCAGCACCCTCGCGACGCTGAACTTCGGCCTCAACGAAACGGCGCAGGTCAGTGGCGCATCAGCGGCGGCGAAATCAAACACTGGTCTTCCCTACGCAAGCTACCTGCTTGGTGCGGTCGACTCGGGCAGCTACACGGAGTACGCACCGATCGCACAGGAGACCGGTGCCCGCTATCGCCCCTTCGCCTTGTATGCCAACGACGACTGGCAGGTAACTCCCAAACTGACCGTCAACCTCGGTCTGCGCTGGGACGTCATGCCGCCCTTCCGCGAAGCTGAAGATCGCTTCTCCTTCCTGAATCCGACAGCCAGCAACCCGGTCACCGGTTCCCCTGGCACACTCGAGTTCGCTGGGAATGGAACGGATAGTTGCAATTGCACAACTCCGCTGAAAACCTACTACAAGGACTACGGTCCGCGTCTCGGCTTTGCCTGGCAGATGTCTCCTCGCGTCGTCATGCGTGGGTCCTACGGCATCTACTATGGCCACGGCGGCGGTACGTCCGGCGGCCAGACAACGCTGCCTTCGAGCAACATGGAGCTGGGCTACGCAGCATCGCCTAATCCCACCAGCGAAGGACTCTCTCAGCCAGCCTTCTATCTCAACAACAGCTCGTACTTCACTGGCGCTGGTCTGGCCAACACGGCATTCGGAACCAGCACCATCGCTGCGCCTCCGGTCTTCAATGCCGCCTACGCAACCTACTACTCCACCCTCGCCTCCGGTACGAACAAGGTCTCTTCGAGCCCGGCGTATCTTGATCCGTACTACGGTGGGCGCACTCCAACCTTCGAGGGATACTCGTTCGGCTATCAAGTTCTTGTTACCAAGGACATGACGGCCACCGTCAGCTACGTAGGCAACCAGGGCCACTTCCTGGTGCCGACCGGCAGCCCGCGTGGTTACTGGAGCAATCAACTCGATCCGAAATATCTTTCGCTCGGCTCAACTGTCCTCGGCTCCGCTGCAACGACGAACATGCCTGCGGGAACTTCACTGCCATACGCTAGCTTCAACGGCACGGCTTCACAGGGATACACGGTGGGCCGCGCGCTCACCGCCTTCCCGCAATACTCCGGCCTCGTGGATCAGCTCCCCGCTGTCGGCAACTCCAACTACAACTCTCTGCAAGTCTTCGTGCAGCAGCGGTTCAGCCACGGCTTCGGCTTCATGCTGAGCTACACCTACAGCAAAACGATCGACGATGTGGGTACCTTCCGCACCGGCTACGCGATCCCGGCTGGCGTGCTGTACAACAGCAACACAGCGTATCCCATCGACCGGATTGAGCGTTCGCTCAGCACGCAGGATCAGACGCAGAACCTCGTCGCGACCGGCAATTACGATCTTCCCTTCGGCAGGGGTCACATCGGCAGTGGCAGCGCGATTGTGCGCGCCATCGGAAGTGACTGGCGCTTCTCCGGCATCCTGACGGTTGTCTCGGGCAATCCGCTGGCACTCACCGGCGCTGCCTGCACCGGCCTTACCGGACAGGGAACCTGCATGCCAGGCTACGCTCCAGGCTTCACCGGCTCGGCGCGGCAGAATGGCAAGTGGGGACAGGGCGCTACCCGTACCACTCTGTCATCGATTCAATACATCAACCCGGCCGCCTTCGTGGAGGTCGCTCAACCCTACCTCGGCAACGTAGCGCGCACGGCTCCCGATGGACTTCGCGGACCCGGCAACTACAACATCGATGGCAGCCTCCGCCGGACGTTCCCCATCTGGAAGAACGGCCGCGTCAAGTTTGTCTTCGATGCGTCCGTCTTCAACGCGGTCAACCATGTCTGGTTTGGAAGCCCGGCAAGCACGGCAGACGGCTCCATCGGCAGTTCCGTCGGCTCCGCCAGTCTCGGTACCGTAGCAGGTCAGGCAAACAACCCCCGCCAGTTCCAGTTCGCGGGCCACATCAACTTCTAACCCAACCTCAACCCGAAAGCGGCGCGAAGCTCAATGAGTTTCGCGCCGCTTTTTTCCACCCATCACGGGCGTTCAATTAACTTGCATGCTCATGCCAGCGAACACACCAATGCGCCCCTTCCGTATCGCCCCATCCCATGCGCTCGTCCTGAGTCTCTGCTTCACGCTTTGTCGCGTGGCTGTCGCGCAAAATCTCCCGTGGTCTCAGCGCATGGCCAACACCGCGGTCGCACTTAACCTCGACCATGGCGACAATCCAACCGCTCCTCTGAAGTGGAACTACGAGCTTGCAACACTCCTCAACGGGATGGACGCCGTCTGGTACAACACCGCCGACGCCGCCTACTTTCGTTTCATCAAGCAATCGATGGATACCCTCGTCACGCCCGACAGCTCCATCCCCACCTACGACGCCTCCGCCAACACCCTCGACAACATCGCACTCGGCCGCGAGTTGCTTCTGCTCTACCGTGTCACGCTGGACGCTCGTTACTACAAGGCCGCACTGTTACTTCGCAATCAGTTGGCCGTGCAACCACGCAACGCCTCCGGCGGCTTCTGGCACAAGAAAATCTATCCCAATCAGATGTGGCTCGACGGCCTCTACATGGCCGAGCCGTTCTACGCGGAATACGCTTCCGTCTTTCAGGAGCCGCAGGACTTCTCCGATATCACACGTCAGTTCACCCTCATCGAAGCGCACGCGCGCGATCCAAAGACAGGCCTGCTCTACCACGCGTGGGACGAATCGCGGCAACAGCGCTGGGCAGATCCCAGCACTGGAACCTCGCACATCGTCTGGGCCCGCGGCATGGGTTGGTACATGATGGCTCTCGTCGACACGCTTCCCTACTATCCCGAAAACGATCCCGGCCGGGCCAAACTCATCACCATCCTCAACCGCACCGCCGAGGCAATCACCCGCGTGCAGGACAAGCGCACAGGACTGTGGTATCAGGTCCTCGACAAGCCCGGCCAGGACGGCAACTACTTCGAGTCCTCTGCAGCGTGCATGTTCGTCTACGCGCTCCAGAAGGGTGTGCGATTCGGATACCTTCCCGAGAGCTACGCCACCAACGCACAACGCGGCTGGCAGGGAATCCTCGGCAAATTTGTGCAGACCAGCGCCACCGGCTCCGTCACTCTCACCGACACCGTCAAGGCGGTAGGCCTTGGCGGTACTCCCTACCGCGACGGCACGTACAGCTACTACATACACGCGCCGCTCGGCAGCAACGATCCCAAAGGCGTTGGCGCGTTCCTCCTCGCCGCAACAGAGATGGAAGACGCCCCCGAGGCCACCAGGCTGCGCGGCGACACCGTTCTCGTCGACGCATGGTTCAACAGCCAGCAGCGCAAGAATGCCGCCGGACAAACCGAGTACTTCCACTACAAGTGGAACGACTTCTCGAATGATGGCTACTCCCTCTTCGGCCACCTCTTCGAGCGTGACGGCGCAACGATCGGAACGCTCTACACCGCGCCAACCGCATCGAACCTCAAACACGCGCAGATCTATGTCATCGCCTCGCCCGACAACCTGGCGAAGAACCCTCACCCGCATTACGCAACCGCGCACGACGGCAAGGAGCTCTCAACATGGGTTCGCGGAGGAGGCATTCTTCTCCTGCTCGAAAACGATCCCGCCAATGCAGACATCGAGCACTTCAACAACATCGCAGATCACTTCGGCATTCATTTCAATGCTGTGCTCGCCCACCACGTGGTCGGCACCGACTACGCCGCCGCAGAAATTCCAGTGCAGCCTGACGGCGATCTCTTTCACGCACCCCACGTGCTCTACATGAAGGACACCTGCACAATCTCCCTCTCCGCACCCGCCCGAGCTCTAGTCACCGACCGCAACGTCATCGTCATCGCCACGGCAAAGTACGGCAAGGGCACCGTCCTCGCGGTCGTAGACCCCTGGCTCTATAACGAGTACACCGACGGCCGAAAAAACCACCCGTCAGGCGACAACTTCGCGGCAGGCAAAGAGCTCATCCGCTGGGTGAGCGTGCAGCGCAGCAACCAGACACCGAAAACACCATGAGCCCAAATCCAAACAGGAGCTTCCGTTGAGCCGAGTCCGAAGCGCGCCAACAGACCGCCGCAAATTTCTTCGAGCCGCCGCCAGCACCATAGCCGCGCTCCCGGTCCTATCTGCGACGCGCAACCTCTCAGCGCAGCGCGCATCTGCCGAGCCAGCCAGCCCTGCAGCAGTCAATCTCAACCTCAAGGACTTTGGCACCGTCGGCGATGGCAAGACCAACGACACGCTAGCCCTTCAGCAGGCCCTCGATCGCTGCAGCGTCCTCGGTGGCGGCCAGGTCTTCGTGCCAGCCGGCGACTACCTCACCGGCGCGATCATGTTGCGCTCCAACACAACCCTGCACCTCGACGCAGGAGCTTCCCTGCTCGGCTCGCCAAACCTCGCCGACTATCCCCTTACACAAGTGCGTTGGGAAGGACATTGGGTCAAGGGCTACATCGGACTGATATCCGCGATGGATGCCACCAACATCGGCATCACAGGCACGGGAAGAATCGTTGGCAACTCCGCCATCAAAGGCCGCGTGGACGCGCAGAACGGACTGCGCCACCCAGCACTGCTCGAATTCATCAACTGCAGCCACCTCCACGTAGAAGACTGCGTCACCGAGCAGAACGATATGTGGTCGATCCATCCCGTCTACTGCGACAACATCCTCTTCCGCAACGTCACGGTCCGCGGCGGCGCCGACGGTATCGACATCGACTCCTGCGGGCACGTCGTAATCGAAGGCTGCACCTTCGCCACCGGAGACGATTGCATCTCGCTAAAGTCCGGCCGCGGCGCCGAAGGCTACGCAATCCATCGACCCACCGAAGACGTGCGCATCAGCAACTGCACCTTTTCCGACGCGCACTGGGCCTGCATCGGCATCGGCAGCGAAGCCTCCGGCGGCATTCGCAACGTCCACGTTGACCACTGCAAATGCATCGGCGCCAGAACTTTCGCAATCTACATCAAGAGCCGTCCAGGACGAGGCGCATTCATCGAAAACATCTACATGAGCGATCTCGATGTATCCGGAACCCAGCAAGGCTTTCTCCGCTTCAACATCCTCGATAGCGGAAGGCCAGATCAATTCGCCGTTCCAGGAAGAGACGGCATCCCGACCATACGAAACTTCAACTTCAACAACATCCGTGTCACCGATGTGCCGATGCTGGTCGACGGAGTCGGAATCGATCCCGACAAGCCCCTCGAAGGACTGTCCCTCACCAACATAAGCGGCACCTGCGGCAAAGGAATCTTCCTTGCAAATGTTAAGCGTGCCGTCCTGCGCAACATCCAAGTGACCGGCTACACCGGTGCCCTGCTCAACACCTACAACGTAACGGGGACCGGGCTCGCCAACGCCGCCCCTCTACAGCCAACCAAAATCCCCGTGCCAATTCCCTCACCAGCCCAACCCTACGCGCTGCATTAAACGCGCAACAGAAAAATCCAAATCAAAGCATCCGAAGTCCCCTTCATGAAGCAAACAACCACCGAGCCCTATGTCGAAATCCATCCGTTCCCTTCTCCGCATCTGCGCCGCCGCAGCCACCATCCTCCTCCAGGTCGCCGCCGCGCAGAACACTCCACCGCCGGCTTCAGCCGGTCGCGCCCAGCTCAACGCCTACCTCGACACCATCGCAGCCCAATACATCGCGAGCCGCAACTCCGAGGTCGCCGCAATCAAAACGCGCGCCCAGGCAGAGGCTCGCCAGGCCATAGTACGCAAAAAAATCACGTCCCTCATCGGCCCGCTCCCACCGCGCACCCCGCTCAACGTCAAGCTCATGGGAGTCACCCAGGCCGACGGCTTCCGCATCCAGAAGCTGCTATTCGATAGCCAGCCCGGCTTCCACGTCCCGGCCCTGCTCTACCTTCCAGACGGTCAGCCCGCAGCCGAAAAACTTCCCGCCATTCTGATCTCTGCCGGCCACATCCCCAGCGGCAAAGCCAGCGACTACACTTCCGCCGCCATCTTCGCTCGCAACGGCTTCATCGTTCTCTCCTACGACCCCATCGGTCAAGGCGAACGCCTTCAGTACCCCGACCCCAAGGATCCCAATCAATCGCTTGCCACCCGCCCCACCGGCGAGCACGGCGAAGCAAGCCTGCAGCCCATGCTCATCGGCGACACCATCGACCGCTACATGCTCTGGGACGCGGTACGCGGCGTCGACTATCTCAGCAGTCTTCCCCAGGTCGATCCAAAACGCATTGGCGCATTCGGCTGCTCCGGCGGCGGCGCGATCACCGCATACCTCGGAGCGCTCGATCCGCGTCTGGCCGCCACCGCCATAGCCTGCTACATCACCAACTTCGACACGCTCCTGCCGGCCATCGGCGCGCAGGAAGGCGAACAGTCCATGCCGCACTTCATCGCTTCAGGCCTCGACCTACCCGACTGGGTCGAACTCCGCGCACCGCGCCCAACCGCAGTCGTCGCCACGTACTCCGACATGTTCCCATTCGCCGGCGCGCGCTCCAGCGTTATTGAAGCCCGCCGATTCTACTCCCTCTTCAACCCCAACAACGCCGGAGTTCCATCTGGCGCAGGTTCCCCCACAGTTCTACCAACGCCCACCGAACCCGCGCTCAATGCCGACACCACCAACACCATTCCACCCACCGCCGCGCTGCAATTCATCACCGGCCCCGGTCACCATGGCGCCCTCGCGCCACTCATGGGCGACATCGTCGAGTTCTTCATCCGCAACCTCAAGCCCGGCACCGATGCCACGCATCCCATCCTCCCACCCGCAGATCCCGCAAGCGCCCCCGCCTCGAACTGGACGCCTGCCAACCTGCCAAAAGATGCGCTCCAGGTCACGCCCACAGGCCAGGTCGCCACCAGCTATCCCGGCTTCGAAACCATCTTCACACTCAACCGCAAACGTGCCGCCAGGATCCTGCCACCCACCTCGCAAACGCTAGCTGGAAAGAAATTATCCGAAGCGATTCGTAAAGTCGCGGAGACCTCCCTGCGCCCCGGCACCTCAACCTTCGACCCATCCCTCTTAGCCGCGAACACGGGCGCCTTCACCCTTTCCTCCACCACCGGCATCGACCTCCACGGAAATCTCTACGTCCCGTCAACCGCCGGCCGCCACCCCGCCATCATCCTGCTCGTGCCCAATTCCATCGACGCCGACAATCCCGTCGCCCGCGCCAACAAAGCTCGTTTCGATTCGCTCTGCGCCGCCGGCAACATCGTGCTCGCCATCACCCCGCGTCCATCCCCTCCCGGCGCAGAGGACATGAAGTCTCCCATCCTCGGGCCCTTCTATCTACTCAGCCTTCGCGCCGACCTCGTCAGCCGCACGCTCGTAGGTATGCGAACCGACGATGTCTTCCGCATCACCGATTACCTCGCCAGCCGTCCAGATGTCGATCCCTCCCAAATCACCGCCATCGGCTCAGGGCACATGGGCCTTGTGCTACTGCACGCCGCTGTCCTCGACCCGCGCCTTATGCACGTCACCGTAGACCACGTCCTCACCAGCTATCGCAGTCTGATCGATGCCCCATTGCCGATCGGCGCCCCTGAAGACATCATCCCCGGTGTCCTCCTACACTACGACATCCCCGACCTCGCTCGGTCCCTGGGCGCGCGCCTCACCGAAACCGATCCGCTCCCGGGCACCGCCGATCTGAGCCAAACCTCCACCCCGCTGCCCACGCTCGAGCCATCGCATACGCGCGGCGCAACCAGATAACCGCAAAATAACCTTTTAGGTCTAAGATGTTCTGATTACACGCCCAGCGCGTGTGTACGTCGTGCGAGTTCCGTGGAGGCAACCATGGCACAGGCGGAAGAACAACGCAGACTCAAAGAAGCCAGACAGCACATCGCCCCTTGGAAGAAGTGGGGGGCCTACCTGAGCGAACGCCAGTGGGGAACGGTGCGTGAGGACTACAGCGCCAACGGCGATGCGTGGGATTACTTCACGCACGATCAGGCGAGATCCCGAGCCTATCGATGGGGCGAGGACGGCCTCGCCGGCATCAGCGACGACCACCAGGTCTTGTGCTTTGCCCTGGCCTTATGGAATGGTAAAGACCCGATCCTCAAGGAGCGGCTCTTCGGCCTGACCAACAGCGAGGGCAACCACGGCGAGGATGTGAAGGAGTATTACTTCTACCTCGACAGCACCCCAACCCACTCCTACATGAAGTATCTGTACAAGTATCCGCAAGCCGCCTATCCCTATGAAGACCTCATCAGGACCAACCGGGAGCGCGGGCGCGGAGCACCCGAATACGAATTATTGGACACCGGCATCTTCAACGAAGATCGCTACTTCGATGTGTTCGTCGAGTACGCCAAGTCGGACGCGGAGAACATCGAAATCAAGATAAGCGTCTCCAACCGCGGACCGGAAGCAGCAACCCTCCATCTGCTGCCCACACTCTGGTTTCGAAATACGTGGATGTGGTCAGACGCAGGCAGCAAGCCGATGCTCAAGGGCACCAGCCAAACCGGTTTCAGCATCATCTCCGCCCATCACACCGACCCCCTCTTTCAGGAATCGCTCGCCGACTACGCCTTGTACTGTGAAGGCAATGTCCCGCTGCTCTTCACAGAAAACGAAAACAACAACCAAAAACTATTCGGGACGAAAAACGCCTCGCCTTATGTAAAAGATGCGTTCCACACCTTCCTGATACAAGGGAAGAGCGACGCCATCAATCCTGCACTGGTGGGCACTAAGGCCGCCCCTCACTACACGCTGAATGTTGCTGCCGGAAAGACGGAGGTGGTGCGTCTCCATCTCGGACGAGTGGCCGCAATCCAGAAGACAACCCCGTTTCAAAACTTCGACGACGTCTTCGCCACGCGGCTCAAAGAGGCCGACGAGTTCTACGACGGAATCACGCCGCCAAAGGTAAAGGCCGATCCCGACCGCGCCATGGTCATGCGCCAGGCCATGGCTGGCATGCTGTGGAGCAAACAGTATTTCTACTACGACCTGAATGTCTGGCTCAGAGAACACCAGGTGGGCCCAACAACGCCGCCCGATCTCCGGCAAAAGGTACGCAACGGCGAATGGTTCCACATGTACAACAACGACATCATCTCGATGCCCGATAAGTGGGAGTACCCCTGGTACGCAGCCTGGGATCTCGCCTTCCACATGCTCGCATTCCAGGTAGTGGATTCTGACTTCGCGAAAGATCAACTCATGCTCATCCTGCGCAACGACTATCAGCACCCCAACGGGCAGGTGCCGGCATACGAGTGGAACTTCGGCGATACGAATCCGCCCGTGCACGCCTACGCCACCATGCAGATTTACATGAGCGACAAGGAGAAGAATGGCGGCAAGGGCGACATGCAGTTCCTCACCTACGCTTTCTCCAAACTGCTCGTGAACTTTACCTGGTGGCTCAACCGAAAGGATCGCTCCGGAAACAACCTCTTCGAAGGCGGGTTCCTGGGCCTCGATAATATCGGAGTATTCGACCGCAGCGCGCCCTTACCAGGCGGCGGCTACCTTGAGCAGGCCGACGGAACAGCGTGGATGGTTTTCTTCAGCCAGCAGATGCTGCGCATCGCCGTCGAACTGGCGCTGCACTATCCCGTCTTCGAAGAGTTCGTCAGCAAATTCTTCGAGCACACCATGTGGATTGCCGGTGCCATGGATCGCATGGGCAAATCGCAGGACACCATGTGGGACGAGGAAGATGGCTTCTTCTACGACGTCCTCCGCATGCCCAATGGCGAGTCGTTCCGCCTCAAAGTGCGATCCATGGTCGGCCTGCTGCCGCTCACCGCGGTCGCCATCTTTGAGGACGACATCCTTACCCGGCTACCCAACTTTGCTGAGAGCGCCAAACTCTTTATGTCCAGGCATCCAGAGCTCGCCGCGAATCTGCACATGCCCGGCACACCCGGATTGGCTGGGAGAAGACTCCTCTCGACAGTCAACGAGGCGAAGCTGCGAAGAATCCTCACCAGCATGCTCGACGAAAAAGAATTCTTCGGTCCCCACGGAATTCGCGCGCTATCCCTCTATCACCGCGAACATCCTCTCGAGTTTGAAATGGGCGGTCAAAGATATTCGGTCGCCTACCTTCCCGGCGACTCCGACAGCGGAATGTTCGGCGGCAACTCAAATTGGCGCGGCCCGGTGTGGATGCCCGTAAACTTCCTCCTCTACACCTCGCTCCTGCGCCTCGGCGCCTACTACGGAGACACCTTCACCATTGAGTGCCCCACCGGCTCCGGCAATCTGATGACCCTGTTCCAGGTAGCCAAGGTCTTAGGGGAGCGGCTCATCGGAACCTTCGTCAAAGACAGTTCCGGCCGACGCCCCGTCTACGGTTCTTCCGAGAAGTTCCAGACCGATCCCTACTGGCGCGACAACGTCCTCTTCTATGAGTACTTCAACGGCGATACCGGCGCCGGTGTCGGAGCCAGCCACCAGACCGGATGGACCGGCTGCATCGCCCGAATCATTCAGGCCAACGGTGCCTTCGACGAAACAGATATCGCCAAGCCGGATGCAGAGCGGCGCGCCATCAGGCTTGGCCAGGGACAGACTGCCGAGGAGATAGACGCTGAAGTCCTCTCGAAATAAACAACAGCCGCTTCAGCATCGATCTCAATCTCTCTCAAAACCCTTGCGAGATATTGGCGAACTCGCCTGAACAATCCGCCAGCCATGTATCCTATTGGCTCCGCATCGGATTACCTCCGTGCCATCCATTCAGGAGCGCCCATGGTCGCCATCAAAGTCGAATATCAAGGAGACCTGCACTGCAAAGCCGTGCACGGCCCCTCCGGAACCGAACTCAACACCGACGCGCCCAAGGACAACCAGGGCCGCGGAGAAAGCTTCTCCCCCACCGACCTCGTGGCCACCGCGCTCGGCACCTGCATGCTCACCGTGATGGGCATCATGGCCCGCACCCTCGAAATCAACATCGCCGGAACCACCGCCACGGTCGAAAAGGAGATGACCGCCTCCGCCCCGCGCATGATCAAGAGCCTCACCGTGAACATCCACGTGCCTCACTCCATCACCCTCGAAAACCAGCAGAAACTCGTGCGCGCCGCCCACACCTGCCCCGTCCACAAGAGCCTCCACCCCGACATCCAGACCCCCATCGAATTCACCTGGGGCTGACCCGATCCCCGCCATGCTTCCGTAACGCCGCACCCTCCCGCCCGAAATTCGCACGCCACCCATCCCCTCCGCGTGCTACCCTTCGTCCCAACAAAATATTTCCGCGGCCGCCGTCGCGAACGGTGGTCCGCATCCAAATCCTGTAGAGGTGTATGCGCAATGATCGATACCGATCTCATCGTTAAGCTTCTCCGCGACCGCGGCCACAACGTCGAGTCCGTCTTCCACGTCCCCGAAAATGCCGGCGAGTACGAATTTTCCGTTGACGGAACCCTCCTCACCCTTTCCGAAACCCGCGAACTCCTTGAGCGCGAAGACGATCACCAGAAAGTGTCCGCCCAATCCATCGCCGACGCCGACCGCCTGCCTCCCTGGGAACGCGCCGAAACACCCCTCGACAGCTAATCGCAACACCCCAAACTGCGAGAGGCCGGACCCCAAACTGCTAAAATCAAGGGGTATGCCAGCCATTCACCGCAGAAAATCCGTTCCCGTAACCATCGGCAACATTCGCGTCGGCTCCGACGCCCCCGTCGTCGTCCAGTCGATGACCAACACCGACACCGCCGACGTCGAATCTACCGTCCAGCAGGTCGCCGCCCTCGCGCGCGCCGGCTCCGAGATGGTCCGCATCACCGTCAACAACGATGCCGCCGCCAAGGCCGTTCCCTACATCGTCGAAGGCATCCGCGCCAAGGGCTGGAACACCCCCATCATCGGCGACTTCCACTACAACGGCCACCTCCTCCTCGCCAAATATCCCGACACCGCCGAGGCTCTCGCCAAGTACCGCATCAACCCCGGCAACTGCTCCATCGGCCGTAAAGACGACGACAACTTCCGCACCATGGTCGAAGTCGCCGTCAAGCACCAGAAGCCCGTCCGCATCGGCGTCAACTGGGGCTCGCTCGACCAGGCTCTCCTCACCAAGATGATGGACGAGAACTCCAAACTCCCGCAGCCCCTCGAAGCCCGCGATGTCATGATGGAAGCAATGGTCGTCTCCGCGCTCGACAACGCAGCCGCCGCCGAGCGCTACGGCCTCCGCCGCGATCAGATCATCCTCTCCGCCAAGGTCTCCGGCGTCCGCGACCTCATCGATGTCTACACCGAACTAGCTTCCCGCTGCGACTACGCCCTCCACCTCGGCCTCACCGAAGCCGGCATGGGCATGAAAGGCGTAGTAGCCTCCACCGCTGGCCTCGCCCCACTCCTCCTCGCCGGCATCGGCGACACCATCCGCGTCTCCCTCACCCCCACTCCCGGCGGCGACCGCAGCGAAGAAGTTCGTTGCGGCCAACAGATCCTGCAGTCACTCTCCATCCGCAGCTTCATGCCGCAGGTCACCAGCTGCCCCGGCTGCGGCCGCACCACCAGCACTTACTTCCAGGAACTAGCCGAGCGCATCCAGACCTACCTCGTCGAATCCATGCCCGAGTGGAAGAAGCAGTACCCCGGCGTTGAAGAGCTCAAGCTAGCCGTGATGGGCTGCATCGTCAACGGCCCCGGCGAAAGCAAGCACGCCAACATCGGCATCTCGCTCCCCGGCACCTTCGAGGAACCGAAGGCGCCCGTCTACGTCGACGGTCATCTCTTCACCACGCTCAAGGGCGATCACATCGTAGAAGAGTTCCAGGTCATCCTCGACGAGTACGTCCAAAAGCGTTACGGCAAGCAGTTGGTAGAAGTCTAAGCGCGTTTCTCCTTCAGCCACTGCTCGCAACTCCGTCCCGACCAACGGAAGGGCCACGCAAAGCATTAACAAGGCGTGCGAACGCCCGCCCCACGCGCTGTGGGCAGTTGCCTTAGCCTTTGTTTTTCTTCTCCGCCTTCTTGGCCAGCTTCCGCGCCACCCGCGTAGCCCGAATCTCCTCATCCCGTTTCTTCCGCCTCTCGCGTTCCCACACAAACGGGCTGTTATGCTTGCGCAGATCGCGCAGCGGATACAGCGTTCCCCTCCACAAGATCCCGCGCCGCGCCAGCACCACCACCATCGACCGCAGCAACGCGAAGATCATCGCCACCGCCCCCAGCGGATACAGCCACGCATACCGCGCATCAATCCGGCTAGCTCTTCCCATCACCCGATACAGCGCGCCGATACAGCACAGAATCACCAGCGCCTGCACCACCGTCCCCCACCACACCAACCCCGCCAGCGGCAGCAGAAAAAACACCCCAATCCACAAGCACATCAGCACGACGAACACCGGCTGAAAGTTGAACGCCGAGAATAAGTTCTTCGTCATGTTCAACAGCAGCCCATGCCCGCCCTTGGCCCAATGCACCAGCACCATCCCCGGAGCAAACGCCATCCGCTGCCGCATCTCCGCCGCGCGCATCCGCCTTCCCAGCGTTATGTCCTCTAGCACCGCAAGCCGCTGCGGAATCCATCCGCCAATCTCATTCAACGCGTCGCGCCGCACCATGTTGAACGCGCCAATCCCCGCCACATCGCGCCGCGCCTTCGGATCCTCCACCATCCACGGACGCGTCGCCCAAAGGCTCATCACCTGCATAAACCCCAGCACAATGCCCTCGCCGCGCGACTTCACCTCCACCGTCGGCAACACCACCAGGTGATCCGCATTCAACTCCTGCGCACACACCAGCGCGCGCCGCAACACCGACGGCGAAAACAGCACGTCCGCATCCGTGTACAACAAATAATCCGATTCGCTGTTCTCCGTCGCAACCATCAGCGCAAACGTCTTGCCCAGCCAACCCTCCGGCAACTCCGAAATGTGAATCGCGCTCAGCGCGCCCGGCCGTCGCCGCGCATACTCCTCCACATACCCATCCACGATCGCGCCAGTCCCATCAGTCGACCGGTCATCCACCACCAGCACCCGCACCCCAACATAATCCGCCACCATCAGCGCTTCAATCGTCGCGCCAATCTTCTCTGCTTCATCGCGAGCCGGCACCACCACCGTCAGCGTCGGCAAACCCTCCGGCAGCGCATCCCAATCCGGAAACGTAAGGTCCGGCAACGTAGGCAGCAGATGCACCGCATCATAAGTCCGCAGCACCCACACCAGCGTCAGCAGCCACGCGATCGTCCGTATAATCTCGCGCCAGGATTCCGATACATGTACGTGCAAGACGTGCCAGTTCAACCTGCCGCGCCCTCCAGCGAATGCGTCAACGGCGGCGCAAACTTCGACCCCACAAAGAAAATCACCGCCGCCACCACAAACGTGATCAGCGTAATCCCCAGCCCCATCCTCAGGTTCGAGTGGTCACTCACAATCCCAATGATCTTCGGCGAAAACGCATCGCCAAACACATGCAGCACAAATAACTGCCCAGCCATAGCAGTCGCCCGCAGATGCGCCGGCACCGCATTCAGCGTCGCAGCATTCACCGGCCCCGTCCCCAGGAACACCAGGAACACCGCAACCCCCAGCGCCGGCAGCGTCACCGTCTTCGGCCCAAAGAAACACAAAATAGCCGGCGGCACCGCCAGTACCGCACTCAGCGCCGGCACCAAATATAACGCCCTCGCAGTCTTCTTCGACCACCAGTGCGCCAGCAATCCCCCCGTCACCGTTCCGCCCAACCCGCACACCACCGTGATCCCGCCCATAATCGTTCCCGCCGCCTCCAGCGACCGCCCATCCACGCGATTCAGAAACGACGGCATCCACCACGAAATCCCGCCCAGCGAAAACGTCACCGCCGCATACCCAAAAATCGAACATAGGTACGCGTTGTTCTTCAGCAACGAAATCACCGAAGCCTTGTCCACCTTCTTCCGATCCTTCGCCGCCACCCGCTGCGGCTCCCGCATGAAAAACAAAATCAGCAGCGCAATCACCGCACCCGGAATCGCCGAAACAATAAATGCCATCCGCCACCCGTGATGCGCGGCCACCACACCACCCGACAGATACCCCAGCGCCGCCCCCACCGGAATCGCCACATTGAAAATCGTCAGCACCGCATTGCGTTTGTCATCCGCAAAGTAATCCGCCAGCAGCGCCGGCGCAAAGATCCCAAAACTAGCCTCGCCAATCCCCAGCGCCGCATGCCGCAAATTCAGCGACATGTAACTATGCACGCTGGCGGTAAAAAAATTCATCCCCGCAATCATCAGCGCCGCAACCACAATCATCGGCTTCCGCGGAAACCGATCCCCCAGCCATCCCGTCACCGGAGACGACAGCACATACGCCACAAAAAACCACAGCGTCAGCGACCCAATCTGGCTATCCGAAAGATGAAACTCACCCTTGATCTGCTCCTGCACCGCCGGCAAAATGTAACGGTCCAGGTAGTTGACGAAGTTCATCGCCGTCAACAAGCAAAGCGCCACCACGGCTCCCTTGACCGCGCGCTCCTGCGGCTTAATCGCTGTCGTCGAAGCCATCGTCATCCTCAGCCGAGGATATCAGCCTGCCGTTCCCCTTGCTTTTCTTTCTGTCATTCCCCCTGGGAATCCGCTGCTGTTCTTCTGCTTCCCCGCACCCACTCACCCCGCCAGCACATCCCGAGCCTTCAACAGAATCCCCGCCCACCCCTCGCGCGTCTTCTCCGCCCACTCCCGAGGCACACCGCTATTAATCAATTTCAGTTCGCACCCCTCCCCCAGGTGCGCCAGATTAATCTCCACAATCGACACCTCGCTCGAATACTCCGGCACCCCAAACGTGAACACCATCCGCAGCGGCCGCACTAACTCCAGGTATTCACCCGTATGCAGCACATCCTTCCCATCGCGCCGCTCCACAAACGTGTAGTGCCCACCCACCCGCGCATCAATCTCCGCGCGCACCATCGTTCCCGTAGGCGTCGCAAATAGAAATTTGCTCGCCCTCTTAGGATCCAGAAACGCGTCGTAGATGCTCTCTTCATCCGACGCAAACTTCTGCGTCACAAACAGCGACTCCGTCTCCGATCCCATCACAACCTCCCGCGCACAATCCCGCCACACCCCGTCAGATGCCGCACCAACGCCGCACGCTGCCCGTTACTTCTCCTCCGACAGCCGATACATCAACAACGCCATCCGCTTCGCCTGCTTCGGTATCGAATCCAGGTACACCACCTCGCCCACCGCATGCGCGCCCGTTCCCATAGCACCCACACCCACCAGCCCCGGCACGTACGGCGCCACAAACGCAATGTCCCCCGCGCCGCCCAGCGTCGGATCCGTCACCTCCTCCGGCCCATACCCCAGCGTCTGATTCACCGCCTGCAACTTCGCCAGCAACGCCTCCGACGCCGGCGTCACCGCCATCGACGGATACGCCTCGTCAAACGAAATCTTCGCATCCGTCAGCGTCAGATGCTGCGCAACAATCGCCTCCATCTTCGCCTTCACCCGAGCCGTCTGCTCCTCACTCACCGTCCGCATGTCGCCCACCGCCAGCGCCGTCTGCGCCACAATATTCGCCTTCCCCGTCGCCGTCCCGCCCGTCTTCTCTTTATCGAGCTCCGCAGTCCCTCCGCCCAGCACCAGCCCCACGCTGTACGTCAGCCCCGGCTCCCGCAGCTGCGTCCGAAACGCATCCAGAATCCGCGCCTGCTCATAGATCGCGCCATACCCCAGCTTGTCGCCAAACACCAGCGACGAGTGCCCACTCTTCCCGCTCGTCTCCAGGTGCCACGTAATCGAACTCCGCCGCCCAATCCTCACCGCATCGACGCCATCCACCCCGCCATCGCGAAACGCATTCTCAAATTCCAGCGCCACATCGCTATGCTTCGCCGCATCAATCATGTCTTTCCGACTGATCGCAATCGGCCGCCCCGCATCCTCTTCATCACCGCTCAGCACAATGCTGATCTCGGTATCCTTCAACACCCCCGCCGCCTGCATCGCGCGCAGCGAGTCGAGCATCACCACCAGCCCGCCCTTCATATCGCAAGTCCCCGGCCCCGTCGCGATTCGCCCACTCGTCCCCGGCACAATCTCATACTTCTGAAACGGCGAGCTCGCATCGAACACCGTATCCATGTGCCCGATCAGCAGCAGCCGCTTGCCGCACTTCCCCGCCCCCAACGGGCAAGGATGCTCCGCCACCAAATCCCCAGCGCGCCCAACCTGCGGCATTGGATGCCACTGCACCGTGAACCCCAGCGCCTCAAGCTGCGGCGCAATTACATGCTTCACCCGCACCACGCCCGCAAAATTCATCGTCCCGCTATTGATATCGACGATCTTCTCGAGCAGCGCCACCGCCCCCGGCGTAGCCGCATCAATCGTCTTCACCATCTCCGCTTCCTTCGCCGAAGGAGCGGTCTGTGCCCCCGCACTCGCGCCCAACACGAACGACGCCGCCATCCAAAAAGCCGCCACAGAAATTTTCATATTGGCCGGAGAATACCACGACCCCACTTTGCGAAACTTAGCCAACGTCGCGTCCGTTGCGTCAAGGCCTTTGCTGTTCCGCTACTTCCACTCCTCGCTCCGCGGATACCGCGCCGTCACCACCGTCGAGATCCCACCCCGCGGCCGAAAGTCCCCCTTGATCTCCGCCCACACCGGATCAGTCGCCTTCACCACGTCATCCAGCACCTGGTTCACAATATTCTCCTGAAAAATTCCCAGGTTGCGATACGTGAACAAATATTCCTTCAGACTCTTCAGCTCCAGGCACTTCTCCCGCGGCATATACCGAATCGTAAGCACACCAAAGTCCGGAAGCCCGGTCTTCGGACACACGCTAGTAAACTCCGGATCATCAATCAAAATCTCGTAAGCCTTGAACTGATTCGCCCAAGTCTCAATCGCCGGAAACTTCGTCTGCAACCCCGCCGCCGCGTGGTCATCGGTATACCCTGTAGTGTGTTCTGCCATCCCCCTAGTTTATCGCGATCGACCCGAAATCACCCACCCCGTTCAACCCTCCCCGATCATCCAGCTCAGCGAGAGGTCGGTGCGGAAAGCGCTCGTGCACACTGATTACCCGTCAGCATTTCGAAGTGTGAAGTGTACGCTCCGATCTGGAGAAGCACATCGTCTTCGGTAAGCGAAGCCCTCAACGGCATCACGGATAGAACAACCACTCCGCCTTTGACCGAAGTCGAAACCATGTACTGCGTTGTCGCTTTGTCCCCAGCGGCATTTTCCTTTTTCCAGAGGTAAAATAAGCGGCCGTCGCTACCATCAGCGTTCTTCGTGGCTGACGGCCCATAATCCGTGATCACCATGGACGGTATCGCGCTCTTGAAGTCCAGCTGTTCGTGTTTCGCCTGCGCCCGAAGAACGTCCACTGCCTCTGAGCTCTCGACATATTTTTCTAAGTCGGCTCGACTCGTCAGATTGGACTCATAGGCAAAGTCATCGATAAAGACGAAAACCCTTCCTGGATGATCCTTGTCGTTGAATGAGAACGCTTTTCCGTCCAGAAAATATCGAAAACTGCTATCACCCAGAAACTTGTAAAAGTAAAAGCCAGTGCCTTGGCTAGGCTTGATGACCTTGGTCTCTCCCGTATCTGGACATTGCGAATGCAGATTCCCAATGCCCGCACACAACGCGAAACAAACCAGCGACGTTCGCCATACGGAAGGAAACACACCTCTTTCGCGTGGCTGACGAGCATACTGCCGCGTGTCTTCCATCTCGAACCCTCAAGCGCCTAAGGCAGTCACAGAATTTGAATAACTCTACCATGACATTCCGCTTCTACCCTCGAGGCGTCGGTCCCCCAACAAAGCCGTACATTCTAAGCCCCAGAGGCCGCCCGCAAACATCCTTCCGTCCCCTAAACCAAAATCCATTCCCCACGTCCATCCGTCTGTGCGACCATTTCGCCGAGGGCTCTCCCATGCCAACTCGCCGCATCAGCCTCTTCCTCTGCCTCACCCTCGCTTCCACCTCCGCCGCGCACGCCCAGGTCCTCACCGCCCAATACGACAACGCCCGTACCGGCGCCACGCTCCACGAGAAAATCCTCACCCCTACCAACGTCAACGCCCGCACCTTCGGCAAGCTCTATTCCCTCACCGTTGACGGCGACGTCTTCGCCCAACCCCTCTACGTCCCTGCCCTCACCTTCCCCAACCTCGGCAAGCGCAACGTAGTCTTCGCCGCCACCGAGCACGACAGCGTCTACGCCTTCGACGCCAACAGCCCGCACGACACCCCGCTCTGGCACGTCAGCTTCCTCGACCCCGCCCACGGCATCACCACCCTCACCGACCGCGACGTCCAATGCCCCTTCATCACTCCCGAAGTGGGCATCACCCCAACCCCCGTCATCGATCCCACCACCCGCACCTTGTACGTCCTCGCTCGCACCAAAGAAAACGGCGCCTTCGTCCAGAAACTTCACGCGCTCGACATTCTTACGGGTCACGAACGCCCCAACAGCCCCGTCACCATCACCGCCTCCGTCCCCGGCAAAGGCGACGGCTCCGAAAACGGCAAGCTCACCTTCGACCCGCTGAAAGAGAATCCCCGCGCTGCCCTCCTCCTCCTCAACGGCAACGTCTACCTAACCTGGGCCTCCTCCTGCGACGTCGCTCCCTACCACGGCTGGGTCATGGCCTACGACGCCCACACCCTCCGCCAGCGCGCCGTGTTCAACACCTCACCCGACGGCGACGACGCCGGCATCTGGCAATCCGACACCGGCCCCTCCGTCGACGAAGCCGGCAACATCTACCTCGCCACCGGCAACGGAAACTTCAACGCCAACCAGCCCAACGGCCGCAACTACGGCGACACCCTCCTCAAGCTTCACCTCGACGGTCCCAACCTCGCCCTCCGCGATTACTTCACACCCCACAATCAGAAAGATCTCGACTCCCACGATTGGGACCTCGGCAGCCAGGGGCCCGTCCTGCTCGGAACCCAGCCCGGCCCGCACCCGCATCTCCTCGTCATCGCCGGAAAAGAAGGCAAGCTCTACCTGCTCGATCGCGACCACCTCGGCAGATTCCACGAAGGCTCCGACCCGGATGTCCTCCAATCCATCAAGACCAAGGACGCTTACGGAGCCGCTTCCACCTGGAACAACAACGTCTACTTCACCGATCGCAGCGACATCACCCGCCAGTTCACTCTCTCCAGCGCCCACCTAACCCAGAAGGCCGCCACCACCGCCATGCCCTCACCAGCAGCCACGCCCGTCGTCTCCGCCAACGGCAACACCAACGCCATCCTCTGGGTAGCCTCCACCAAGGAATGGGACGAGACCCACATGGACCGGCCCGCAATCCTGCACGCCTACGACGCCACCAACATCACCCACGAGCTCTACAACAGCGAACAAAATAGCGCACGTGATCGCGCCAACAATACCGTCCGCTTCGCCATCCCCACCATCGCCGACGGCCGCGTCTACCTCGGCACGCGCGGCCACCTCGATGTCTACGGCCTACTGCCGCAAAAATAAGCCGCGCTAGTTCGTACTCCCCGGCACCACCACCGCCTCGTTATTCGACTCCCCCACCCGTCGCAACACCGGCCCTTTCGCCACCTTCTTCGTTCCCACCCCACGCTTATTCTGAATCCGTTCCAGTCGCACCTTCACATCCTGGAACTCCGACGTCGTCACCAGATACTCCGGCCGCGCCGGCAGAATCGTCGCAATCTCCTTCTCCACCGCCGCAATTCTCTCCGGCGTAGCCGGATGATCGCTGAACGCCTTCGACACCGCGCCCGGCTTATGCTTTTCCAGCGCCGACAGCTTCTCAAAGATCGTCACCATCCCCTGCGGATCGTACCCCGCGCGATACATGTACTGAATCCCCAGGTAATCCGCCTCCGCCTCATACTCGCGCGAGAACTCCAGGAACGTTAGCGGCATCGCCAGCTGTGCCGCCTCATACACCCCATACCCCGTCCACGACCCCTGCGCAAACACGATCATCGGAATCGATCCAATCTCCATGTACCCGAGCTTCGTCATCTCCCTCGCCGCGTGGTGCGCCGCCACATGCGCAATCTCATGCGCCATCACGCCAGCCAACTCATCCTCCGAGTCGCACGCCAAAATCAATCCCGAATCCACATAGAAGTACCCACCCGGCAAGGCCATCGCATTAATCTCATCGGTGTCCAGAACCTTAATCGTGAACGGAATCTTCGCATCCGAATTCCGCACCAAATTCTGCCCAATCCGATTCACATACTCCACCACCACTGGATCCGTTACGAGGTGCGACGACTTCTCCACCTCCATCGAATACTGCCGCCCCACGCTCAGCTCCCAGTTCGTCGAATACCAGTTCCCCAGCCCACGCCCGCCAATCTTCCGCGTCCCCACTGCATCCACATCCTGCTCCGACCCCTTCTTAATCTGCGGATCCAGGTGCTCCCCCGGCGAAGCCACCACCTCAGCCTTCGCCGGCGCAACCGCCTGAGTTCCCGCAGCAACTCCATCCCCCGATGCCTGACCCGCCGCCTGATCCGGTGTCGCCGCGTCCACGGCAGGCGTCGCCTGCTGTCCACACGCCACCCCACAACCCATCACCAAAGCCGCGAGTGTCAGCCAACGCATACCAACTCCAGCCCGAGCCCATCCTGCTGGCTCGACCCACATTCTACCCCCACACCGAATCCCGAATCCCTAATCCCTGCTCTTCATCACCACGTGTTATACGTAGTCCCGTCGCTAGCCAGCGCCTGCGACCCCGAGTGCACATCGTCCAGCCCACCCTGTGTCTCGTTAATATCCGTCATCGTATCCGACATCCCCGTGATCCAGGTCTCATTGCTGCTCGTCATCGGATCCACCGGAATCGATTTCAGATACCCCGCCTGCACCAAATCATCCAACGAGTCCGGCGCCTTCTCTTTATCGATCGTATAGCTATCAATCGCCGTCCGCATCGTGTGCAGATCTTCCCGCAGCGTAGCTTCCTTCGCCCGCTGCAGCGTCCGCACATAGATCGGAATCGCAATCGTCGCCAGGATCATAATGATCGCCATCACGATCATCAGCTCGACAAGCGTAAACCCGCCCTCGCCCAGCTTCTTCCCCCGAACTGTCCCAATCCTAACCATCCAACTCCGCCACAATCTTTGCAGTCTGGACCCTGGGCCCTTGGCCCGGGACCCTGCTTCATTACCACGTGTTGTACTTTGTTCCATCCAACGCCGTCCCCTGGCTCTTGCTATACACGTCGAACACATCCTGCCCGCCAAAGCTATCCGAATCCGGCGGGTCCTGGTTCGACCGCAATCCCCAATCCGTATTTCCAGTCATCGGATCCACCGGGATCGCCCGCAGAAACCGCATCTTCTTGTCCTTGACCTCAACACCGTTTACCAGCGTCTGCAGGTCGGGCGGATAGTTGTTCGAGTCCGCCTTGGTCTGAATTCCCCCAAGGTCGGCAACGTCCTTATACATATCGATCGCCCGGCGCATCTCCCACAGATCGGCCCGCAGTTGCCGCTCCTTCTGCCGCTTCACCTCAAATTTCACCGCGGGAACCGCCGCCGTCGCGAGCACCGAAAGAATGGCGAGAACAATGATCAACTCCATCAGCGTGACGCCACGTTCTCCGTCGCGAGCCCGCGACCGCAGCCGCTCAACGCTGAATCCCTGCTCACTCATCCTCGTCCCTCCTTCCTTCGACCCGCCCCCGCTTTCTTATTTGACGTGTACAACACCCTGCGCGCCAACCGACGCAATCCGATTCTGCGCGCTGTCCCTGGTCCCGATCCGTGTCAGCGCCAGCGTCGAATCGCCTGCCCCGATCGCCTTGAACGTCAACGTGCAGATTGAACCCTGCCCATCCACGCCCTTGGTTCCCGGCGGCCGCGTCGCCGAAATCGTCACCGCTCCGTTACCCTCATCGCGATGCACCAGCGCCACCGACTGCCCATCCTTGCCCAGCAGATCGCCAGCATCCACATTCACCAGCGCCAGCACCTTCGGATCAAACTGGATCTGCAGCGGCACCGCAAACAGGTCGTGCGCGTTCTGCGCAACAATCGACACCTGGAACGTCGAGCCAACACCCTCGCTCGCGCTGCCCGGCGTCACCGCCAGCGTCAGCGGCGTCGCAGACATCGTCCCGTTCGCCGCCATGTGCATGTTCGCCATCGTCTCCGGCGTCACCGGCTTGCTGTCCGCCGCCATCTTCGCAATCATCGACGACGCCGCATTCGCCGCTGAAGTCGCCGGCAATGAGCTCGACGGCTGTCCGCCCTCCGAACTCTCCACCGTCGCCGCACTCGGCGCCTTGCGCAGCAACTCCACCGACGTGCTCGTGCCCGTGTAAATCGCCCGCGTATTCTCGTCCGTCAAAATCGACTCGCGCACAATATGCGGAATGATCAGGAACACAATGTCGTCGCTCTGCTGCGTCTTGTCCGTGCTCGCAAAGAAGTACCGCAGAATCGGCAGCTCGCCCAATCCCGGCGTTCCATTCACGTTCTTCGAGTCCTGCACCTGCATCAGCCCAGCCAGCAGCGCCGGCTCACCGTCCTTCAGCTGAATCACCTCATCGGCTACACGCTGCGAAATAATCGGCTCCGTCACGCCCGAAATCGTCGACGACCCGTTCTCCGCCGACACCTCGACCTTCAGCTTCAGCGAGATCTCGCCGTCATAATGCACCGTCGGCGTCATGTCGATATTCACGCCCACATCCAGGTACGTGAACTGCGTCTGCACGCCCAGCGACGCCGTAGTAATCGCCGTACCAGCCGAATACGATCCAGTCGCAATTGGAATCTTCGATCCAATCTTCAGCGTCGAATGCTGCCCGTCCGTCGCCCGAATCCGCGGGTTCTGCAGAATGCGCGTGTCCGAATCCGACAGCAGCGCATTCACCGTCCCGCCGCCCACCGTCACCGCAAAGTTCGTTGCATTAAGATTGCCCAGCGTGTTCAGCGTCAGCCCGGACGTCGTTGTCGTCGAGCTCCCCGTCGTCGACGTCGTCGAGCTCGTCGAAATATTCGCGTTGCTGTATTGCGGCGTCAACCCAAAACTCGTCGGCAGCGTGATGCCGATGTCCCGCTCAAGTTGCCGGCTCACTTCCAGCTCCGCCACATCCACCACCACCTCGGGCTTGGTCCGATCGAGGTCATTAATAATCTTTTCTGCCAGGATCAACTCATCCGGAGTTCCACGGATGATCAACGCATTCTGACTCGCCACCAAATAAATCTTCAGCCCCGGATCCAGCAAATTGCGGATCGCCACCATGATCTCGTTCGCGTCATTCTGCTGCGACACGTTCGTCAGATAAAACGTCTGCACCGCCAGGTCATCGACCTCGGTCCGCTTCGCCCGCGTGTTCGCCGCCACATAGATCGTGTTGCTCGTCACCGGCTTCCAGAAGGTCCCACTCACCATGCCCACAATGTGCAGCGCCTGCTCCAGCGACACATCATTCAGGTCCACCGGGATGCGCTTGGGAACATACTCCGGATCGAAAATCACGTTCAGCCCCGCCGCCCTGCAGATCGCCTGGTAAACCACTTCCGTATCCTGCTGCGCCATGTGCAGCGTCAGCGGATCGTCCGACACCGGCTGCAGCGTCACCGGCCCGCCCAGCGTAGAGATCTCCTTCTGCATCTGCCGCTGATACGGCGTCTCTTCGCCCATCCCCGGCACCAGCGGATTTCCCGGCGAGCCCGGCCCTCCGCTCGCCGAACCCGGCGCCCCCGCAGGTCCGCCGTTTGGCCCCGACCGCTTCTCCATCACCTGCAGCTCTTGCGCCGCCGCCTGGTTGCCCGGATCGATCTGCAACGCCCGCGCAAACTCATTGATCGCGCCATCCACATCGCCCGACTGCCGCAATACCCGCCCGCGATCCACATGCATGTTCGCCGACTTGAACCGCATGCTCTCGAAGCTCGTCCGATAGCGCATGTCGTTCGGCTTCTTCAGATGCGCCTGGCGAAAATCCTCAAACGCCGCATCGTAGTCGTCGCGCGCCTCCGCCTGCTGCCCCTTCTTGTTCCATGCACTCGCCGACTGCGCATGCGCGCTGCCCACCGCAATGCCTGAAAACAGCAGCACGCCCAGCATCACGCTTCGAACCACTCCGACCGTTAGCCGTTCCTGCATACGTGCAACCCGCTCCCCTGCAATCCGATACAAGATGCCTCGGACACCGGTCTCGAACCCCCGCCCGGCCATCGCCCCAATCCCGCCTCGCGGACAGTTCGGAACGGCCTTTGCTGAGGTCTCTAACGGTTGATCGGGCTCGTTTGATGATACAGCCATTATCTGTCGCTTCACTAGTCTCTCCGCTCCAAACCCTTTGCCCCTACCGTCCGCGGAGAGCTTCCTTCGTCCCTCGCAGCGTTCCTGCACGCCTGCTCATCGTCCCATTCCACGAACTCCGAGTCCCAACCCCTCGGCCCGCATCTATCCCTTTATAGCTTCACCCAACAGACTTTCTGCTAGCATCACACTCTTGGACGTATCTCCGCCCAATTCGTAGCCACAAGGAACCGAATCCTAATAACCAGCAGGATGCCCGCTCTCTGGGCCCTGAACCCTGGACCCTGAACCCTGTCCTTATGCCCCGCTCCCTCTCCAACCCGACCGTAGCCACCTCTGCCGCTAAACCAGCAGTCAAGGCCAAGGACCGCGACCCCGTAGCCGCCGGCAAGCGCGACGCCGCCTTCAACCGCTCCGCCAGCTTCAACTACTTCCTCTCCGACCGCTTCGAGTGCGGCGTAGCCCTCCGCGGCACCGAGGTCAAATCCATTCGCGAAGGCAAAGCCAATCTCAAGGACGCCTACGGCCTCCTCAAGGACGGCGAGGCCTTCCTCCTCAACGCCCACATCGGCCCCTTCTCGCATGGCAACGCCATGAACCACGAGTCGTTACGTACCCGTAAACTTCTGCTCCACAAAAAAGAGATCGAAAAACTCGAGGGTTTGACGAAGCAGAAAGGCTACACGCTGATCCCCGTCAAACTTTATTTCAAGAACGGCCGCGTCAAGTGCGAGCTAGCCCTCGCCAAAGGCAAGCAGGACTGGGACAAGCGCGCCACCGAACGTGCCCGCGAAGGCGACAAAGAAGCCCGCGCCGCCATAGCCCGCTCCCAACGCACCTAACCCCTGGCCCAAAGGCGCGATCCCATCACAGCCTAGGGCGAAGCCCTAGGTTCAGGGCGAGCAACACCCAAGGGCTGAAGGCCCGACCCAACAGCCCACAACTCGACGCAAGGCCACCACCCACCGTAACCAAAATCCCTCGACCCCGTGCTACGATTCCCCCAACCCCATGAGCCCCCTCACCACCACCCTCGCCATCCTGCTCATCGCCGCACAATCCACCGCCACGCCAACCACCCCCACCGCCACCTTCCATAGCGACGCCCTCCACCTCGACTACTCCTACAGCTCCGCCTTCAAGCCCATGCCCGCCGTCGCCGACCAGGCCCTCCAGTCCGAGAAAGATAAGGTCACCGGCGCCGTCCCCAGAGCCGAAGTCAGCTGCATCTCCCTCCCCCTCACCGCCACCGACTCCACCAACGGCTTCCGCATGATCAGCATCATGCGCCTCGACGGCACCTGCCTCGGCCGCCCCACCACCGCCGCCGAACTCAGCGCGATCGCCACCTCCACCCTCACCAACTCCCTCAAGCGTTTTGGCGATCCCCAAACCGGCGCCCCCGGCTACTACCAGCTCGCCGACCACTCCGCCGCCGTCCTCTCCGGCTCCGTTATCTCCGAGAAGTACGCCACCACCTTCTACGCCACCGCAACCTGCCTCCTCCAGGGCAGCGACGCCGTCTGCTGGGAGTTCATGGCCAGCAAATGCTCCGCACTCCCCGAGCTAATGGCCTACCCCATCCAGTTCGAAAGCCAACCCGCCCAGCCCCTCATCCCCGCCCGCTTCGCCCAGGCCTGCAAGCCTTGACCACCGCCCCATCTGTTCTTACGCTCTACTGATCGTAGTTCGCCCATACCCCACGGATCTTCCCCGTCTCACCAATCAACATCACCTCCGCAGTCTTACTCCCGCGAACGTTGTTCACATACGTGAGCACGATCGTCTCAATCCCCCACAGCGCCTCCACCAGCTCAAACCGCAGATGCGGATACGCCCGCAACCCCAGCTCAAAATACTCCCGCAGGCGAGTCCTGCCGCAAACCCTCCCCTCACCCCCCAGCAGCTTCAATGCCACCGGCGAACGCAGCTCCACGTCCTCCTCATAGTGCGTCAGAATGCGCTCCAAATCGTGGCTGTTCCAGGCCGCAATCCACTCCGCGGCAAACTCCCCGACAAACTCACCCCGCAACGGCAGAAACCCAGCCTGCGCACCCATAAGCACCCCTCCGATCCCGTCAGAATAGCGTATCCACCGAGCGCACCCCTCGCCAGACACCCCATCCCGGACCACTACGCCCTGCAACCGCCCCCTAGCCCAACCCGCTCTCGCGATATGCCTTCTAATCCCTTTAAAATGAACGAGTTGTCATCTTTCCCCGCACGCAGTGGAAAACTTTTTCCCTTTTCCCGCGCTACCCTTTGCGATCTTGAAGCATTCCCTCGCTCTACGACGGGCTTTTTCTTCCGTAAGATTCTGATTATAAATTACTTATCCCACTCATGACATCGTGGTCCATGGAGGATAACGTGCTCTCAGCTGAGGACCAGTCCCCTTCTCAGAGCCCGAGACAATTCCGTTTCAGGAGCACCCACCATGAAGAAGAGTCTCTTCCTTGGGGTTGCCGCCTTGGCTGCACTCACCCTGCCCGCCTTGGCAGACACACCCATCTCCACCATCCAGGGGTTGTATGGCGTCAATTACTACGACACCCCCGAACTCATCATCAGCAACACAACCGCGTACGACTTTACCGACGTAACCCTGACCCTAACCGGCTACCAGGGACTCTACAACGGTATGGTTCAAAGCCGTGTCATCTCCAACGTCGGCGCAAATTCGTCGCTCGACTACTTCTGGCTCGATCCAACCACTGCCGGAGACATGTTCTCCTATGACTACGACGACACAGGCGGCGACGGCGCGGCTCCCAATCCCCTCTGCATTCAGGGACAGGCTCTTTGCGCCTACGTCGGCAACTTCTATGTCACCTTCACCGCCGACTGGAATGGCCAAATGATTTACTCGCAGTTCAGCCCATCCGACAACGCAACCGGGACCTTCATCGGTTGGGAAGGACTCGACCCCAACGGCCTCTCTGAAACCATCTACGACGACCACAGCTCCGGCGGACCGAACGGTGTCCTCGCCAACATCTACGAGGGAACGCCGCCACCCATCAACGCAACTCCAGAACCCACCTCTCTCATGCTGCTAGGAAGTGGCCTGGTAGGGCTGGGCGCTTCTATCCGCAGGCGGCTTCGGGCCTGACATTCCCCTTGCTTCAAGAAGTTCGGGCTATGCTCCTCCACAAGCCCTGCCCGGCAGCCCGATGATGCACGTTCTACACGCATCATCGGGCCGCGCGCAGGGCTTGTCTTCTGCTCATGCCTGCAAACCCTGATCAAGCCGGCACGGGACCCATCCAGCACCCGTCAGATCATCTCCCCCAGCTGCGCATAGCTGGTCTCCATCCCCGCTCCATCCTGGAAGCCAGCATCTCGCCACCCTACGCAAACTTCATCGCCTCCAAATCCTCAATCAACGAAGGCCCCGACGGCCGCCACCCCAGCCGCTCCTGCGTCAGCTTGCTCGACGCTGGCATGTCGAACGCTATAAACGGTGCCAGCCAGCTATAAGCCGCCCCCGCCTCCTCAGGCGTCATGCTCTTCACCGGCACCTTCAGCCCGCGCCCAAGCACCTCAGCAATCTCGCGAACCGGCACACCCTCCTCAGCCACCGCATGGTACCGGCTGCCCGCCTCCGCCTTGTCGAACGCCAGCGCATACACCTGCGCCGCAGCCAGCCGATGCACCGCCGGCCACCGGTTCGACCCATCCCCCACATACCCCACCACCCCCGCCGCCCGAGCCATCATCACGTAAGGAGAGATCAGCCCCTGCTTGAACGGATCATGCACCTGAGGGAGCCGCACCACCGACACATTCACCCCCTTCTCCGCCACCGCGCGTCCGGCCTCCTCCGAAGCCTTCCGCGGATTCATGTTGTGCTCATCAAAGTAGTCCTCGCTCGCCAGCTCTCCCGGCCCCCTACTCCCCATCCCCGTCCCCGACGTAATCACCAGCGGCCGGTCCGATCCCACCAGCACCGACCCCAACGCCGCAATCACGCGCCGATCCTTCTCGCAGTTCGCCACAAAGTTCGCGAAGTTGTGGTCGAACGCGCAATGAATCACACCATCCGCCTTCGCCGCCCCACTCTTCAACGTCTCCACATCCTCCAGCGTCCCGCGATGCACCTCCGCCCCCGCCGCCTTCAGCTGCACCGCGCCCTCATCCGACCGCGTCAGCCCCAGCACCGTATGCCCCGCCTTGATTAGCTCCGGAACCACCGCCGCCCCAATAAACCCTGTAGCACCCGTAAGAAATACCCGCATGATGAACTCTCCTTTACTTCGGTTGGGGGCTGGACTCCAGCCCGTTCGTGTTCAGCGCGCAACGCGCATCCTTCACCGGCCAAACTCGCAGACCGTCAAGCCTCGAAGTAGCCCGCGTGCTCAAGATCGTCCAACAACCCAGGGCCTGTCGGCCGCCATCCCAGTCGCTCCTGCGTCAGCCGGCTCGACACCGGATTGTCCGCCGCAACGAACCCGCTCAGGAAACTGAACTGTTTCGCCGCCTCGGCAGCCGGCTTGCTCACCACCGGCACCTTCAACTTCCGGCCGATAACCCCGGCAATCTCTCGAAACGCCACCCCCTCTTCCGCGACCGCATGATATGTTCCTCCCGCGGGCCCACTCTCCAATGCCAGCCGAAACACCCGCGCCGCATCCACCCGGTGCACCGCCGGCCACCGGTTCAGCCCATCCCCTACATAAGCCGACGCCTTCTTCTTTCGCGCCGTCTGAATCAACCGCTCCATGAAGCCGTGATCGCCCACCCCATGCACCGTCGGCGGCAGCCGCACAATCGACGTCCGAATCCCCTGCGACGCCATCGCGTGCATCAGCTCTTCCGTCGCACCCCGCGGCCCTCCCACAGCCCGCGGACTATACGGGGCATCCTCGGTGGCCAGCCGTCCCGCCGGCATCGCCATCGTCGCAAACGCAGCCACCAGCGGCCGGTCAGCGCTCGCCAACGCGTGCCCGATCGTATCGATCGCCCGTCGGTCCGCCGCAACCGCCGCCGCAACGTAGCGGTTCACGATCCCACCCGGCAATCCACCCAGCAGCACCCCCATCCGCTTGCCCAGCGGCATCTGCCCCAGCGCGTGATAGAACGCCGTATGAATCGCCCCATCCGCCCCCGCAGCCCCTCGCCGCAGGCAGTCCAGGTCATCGATATCGCCGCGCAGCACCTGCGCTCCCGCCGCCGCCAGCTTCTTCGCCGACGCCTCCGATCGCGCCAGCCCCGTCACCTGGTGCCCCGCCCCCAGCAGCTCCTCCACCACCGCCGATCCAATAAACCCTGTAGCACCCGTAACAAAAACCCGCATCGCAATCTCCTCCGCCCGAGCAGCCTTTGCGCTCGGTACGTACCTGGTGTCGCGAGTCGAACGTTCATTGCCATCGTGGGCCAACGGCCCGCTCCATCACAGCCTGGGGCGCAGCCCCAGGTGGACATAACACCCACGGCTCAGGGCTGAAAGCCCGATCGATGCTGCAACGAACGTTCGACTCACCACACTAGATGTGGCGAAACTCAATACGATCTATACTGAAAGTCCGCATGTTTGGTCTGATCGTCCGACCGACAATCCACAGGAGTCCCCATGGATCCCCTCTCCGAAGTCCTCTCCCTGCTCAAGCCCCGCAGCTACATGTCCGGAGCCTTCGGCCTCGATCATGACCTCGCCGTCCAATTCCCCCGCCACGAAGGCATCAAGTGCTACGCCATCCTCGCCGGTCAATGCTGGCTCACGGTAGAAACGGTTTCCGACCCCGTCCGCCTCACCGCCGGCGACTGTTTCCTCCTTCCCCGAGGCCTCCCTTTCTCTCTCTCCACCGACCTCTCCCTCCAGCCCGTCGACTTCCACATCCTCGTCGAAGCCCTCAAGTCCGGCGTCGCCTCCAACCAAGCCGGCGCCAACCAAATTGCCGGCGGACATTTCCTCCTCACCGGCACTCACGCCGACATCCTGCTCCAGTCCCTCCCGCCCATCGTCCACATCCGCAAAGAGTCCGACAAGGCCGCCATGCGCTGGTCCCTCGAGCGCATGAAAGAGGAGCTGCGCGACCCCCAGCCCGGCGGCTCGCTCATCGCCCAGCAACTCGCCTACATGATGCTCATCCAGGCCCTCCGCCTGCACCTCGCCGACGCGTCCTCCGCCAGCGTCGGCTGGCTCTTCGCCCTCGCCGACAAGCGGATGAGCGCCGCCATCACCTCCATGCACCAGGATCCCGGCCATCCCTGGACCCTGCAATCCCTCGCCGAGCGCGTCTGCATGTCGCGCTCCGTCTTCGCCCTGCGCTTCAAAGAAACCGTCGGCACCACTCCCATGGAATACCTTACCCGCTGGCGCATGCTGCTCGCCGCCGACCGCCTCAAAACCTCCGGCGACTCGCTCACCACCATCGCCTCCACCCTCGGCTACGAATCCGAAAGCGCCTTCGGCAAAGCCTTCCGCCGCGTCATGGGCTGTTCCCCCCGCCAATTCAGCCGCCGTCCCCTCTCGCCGCAGCGAAACCCCGCCACCGAAGCCAACCACCCCGCCCAACCCCAACCCTCCCTTGCCAGCTAGCATCTCCAATATCTCGACATCTCCCAAGCAAGCCTCGCCGGGTGCCCCATGTCTCGCTTTTGAGACATGAGTTCGCGCCGCCTCAGGACCTGGGTGCCCCATTCATGACGGCCTCATCGTCATGAGTGGGAAAGCCAAACCCTCCCCTCCCCACCACGCGTACCCGCCCGCCTCCCGCGCAGGACAGCGTTACCATAACCAAGTGACCACCCATCTGCTCGACCAGTCCCCCGCCGACCTCGCCACCCCGCTCCTCGTAGCCTTCGCCACCGACACCGCCACATCCAAAAGCAAAGACGCAACCCCCACCCTCCTCACCACCAACGCAGCCATCCAAGCCGCAGCCGCCCCCTGGCTAACCTCCGGCGAGTTCAAAGCCACGCTAGGCGAAACTTTCCTCCTCCCCGCGCCCGCCGGCCTCAAAGCCCAGCGCCTCCTCCTCATCGGCACCGGCAAAGCCGAAAAGCTCACTCCCCACGAGCTACGCAAGGCCGCCGGCGTAGCCATCCGCTTCGCCCGCCCCCGCACCCTCCGCACGCTCGCCCTAACCTTCCCCGAGCACCCCTCGCTCCCCACCGCCCCCACCGCCCGCGCACTAGCCGAAGGCGCCATCGTAGCCGACTTCGACATCGACTTCTACCGCGCCGACCGCAAAGACCTCAGCATCGAATCCCTCACCATCCTCACCCCCGAACCCATCGCCCCCGAAACCCAAACCGCCTTCAACGAAGGCGTCATCGTAGCCGAGTCCCAGAACTTCGCCCGCACCCTCATCAACGAGCCCGGCAACATCCTCACCCCCACCGAGCTAGGCAAGCGTACCGCCGCCATGGCCCAGGAACTCACGGCGCAAGACTTCAACCTCTCCTGCGAAGTCCACTCCACCGACAAGCTCCGCGAGCTCGGCATGGGCGCCTTCCTCTCCGTCACCCAGGGCTCACCCCAGCCCCCAGCCCTCATCGTCCTCCGCTACGAACCCTCAACCCCGCCGCCCGCCAACGCCCCCACCATCGGCCTCGTAGGCAAAGGCATCACCTTCGACACCGGCGGCATCTCCATCAAGCCCGCCGCCGACATGGACAAGATGAAATACGACATGGCCGGAGCCGCCACCATGATCGCGACCATGCGCGCCATCGCCCAGCTCAAGCCCGCCGTCCGCGTCCTCTGCGTAGTCTGCTCTTGCGAAAACATGCCCGACGGCGCCGCCTTCAAACCCGGCGACGTCGTCACCGCCATGTCCGGCAAAACCATCGAGATCATGAACACCGACGCCGAAGGCCGCCTCGTCCTCGCCGACGGCCTCCACTACGCCCAAACCCTCGGCGCCACCCACCTCATCAACGCCGCCACCCTCACCGGAGCCATCGGCACCGCGCTAGGCCAAATCAACGCCGGCCTCTTCTCCAACAACGACGAGATGACCGGAAAGTTCTTCTCCGCAGCCTGGAACGCCGGCGAAAAGTTCTGGCAAATGCCCGCCACCGACGACTACCGCGACATGATCAAGTCCCAGATCGCCGACATCCTCAACAGCACCGGCAGCCGCTACGCCGGAGCCACCACCGCCGCCATGTTCCTAAAAGAATTCGTCAACGAAACTCCATGGATCCATCTCGACATAGCCTCCACCACCTGGCTCGACGACCAAAAACCCTGGCAGTCCAAAGGCCCCTCCGGCATAGCCATCCGCTCCATCACCGAATGGATCCGCAGCTACGCCGTCTGATCGTCACGTGATATACAGGAAGCTCGTAGCCTTCTCACCCGTTTTCTAACGCCGTACACCACCAAAGCTCCACCATCCTCTCTCCCAAAGGAACTACGGATGTCCCAACGCCTACGACCCTCCCTTCTCGGCGCTGCCGCCGCTCTCTGCACCCTCACCCTCGCGCTCTCCACCCCAGCCCAAACCACCACCCCGCCGGCCGACACCGCCGCACCTCAGCAACACCACCCCCGCGGACCCCGCCCCAAACCCACCAACCTCCAGGTCCTCCCCAAAGACCTCACCGGCGACCAGGTCGTCGACATCATGCACCACTTCGAAGACCAGCTAGGCGTCGACTGTGACTACTGCCACGCCAAGAACACCGCCCACAAGCCCGGCGTCGGCCACCTCGACTTCGCCTCCGACGACAACCCCATGAAAGATCGCGCCCGCATCATGATCCGCATGGCCGACACCATCAACCAACAATTCCTCACCCAGCTCAAAAACCCCGCACCCGCCCACGAAGTCACCTGCGGCACCTGCCACCGCGGCAACGCCAAGCCCACCGTCTTCGTCCCCGCCCCAGACAACGACCACCCCCAACCCGCCCCAGCTCCCAAGCCCTAACCCACCGGGTGCCCCATTCATGACAGTCTCATCGTCATGAGTGGGATGCGAGTGCCGGGGGTGCCCATCCCTACACGCCGGGTGCCCCATTCATGACAGTCTCATCGTCATGGGTGGGATGCGAGTGTCGGGTGCCCATCCCTACACGCCGGGTGCCCCATTCATGACAGTCTCATCGTCATGAGTGGGATGCTAGTGTCGGGTGCCCATCCCTACACGCCGGGTGCCCCATTCATGACAGTCTCATCGTCATGAGTGGGATGCTAGTGTCGGGTGCCCATCCCTACCCACCGGGTGCCCCATTCATGACAGTCTCATCGTCATGGGTGGGATGCGCGTGTCGGGTGCCCATCCCTACACGCCGGGTGCCCCATTCATGACAGTCTCATCGTCATGAGTGGGATGCGAGTGTCGGGTGCCCATCCCTACCCACCGGGTGCCCCATTCATGACAGTCTCATCGTCATGAGTGGGATGCGGGTGCCACGGGAAGCCGCGACACCAAATCCACCCCGTAGCGCACTCCGCCTAAACTAGCTCAATGCCCTCCTCGGCTCCCTTCACGGCTAAAGACCGCCTCTTCGTCCTGACCGGCGCAGGCATCTCCGCCGAATCCGGCCTCGCCACCTTCCGCGGCTCCGGAGGCCTCTGGAACGGCCATCGCGTCGAAGACGTAGCCACCCCCGAAGCCTGGCAAGCCGACCCCGCCCTCGTCTGGCGCTTCTACTCCATGCGCCGCCGAGACGCCCTCGTCGCCCAACCCAACGCCGGCCACCTCGCTCTCGCCGAACTCGAACGCAACATGCCCAACCGCTTCTACCTCTGCACCCAAAATGTAGACGACCTCCACGAGCGCGCCGGCTCCAACAACCTCCACCACATGCACGGCCAACTCTTCCAATCCCGCTGCACTCGCTGCAACCAACCTTTCCCCGACACAGCCCTCTACGAAACCACCCTCCCCACCTGCAAGGACTGCGGCCACCCCGTCCGCCCCCACATCGTCTGGTTCGGCGAAATCCCCTTAGCCATGGACGACATCTACTCCGAGCTCGACCGCGCCACCGCCCTCCTGGTCGTAGGAACCTCCGGCAACGTCTACCCCGCCGCCGGCCTCGTCCACATCGCCAACCAGCGCCGCATCCGCACCCTCTACGTCGGCCCTGAAGAGCCCCTGAACGCCGACGCCTTCGATGAAATCCTCCTCGGCCCCGCCACCGAAGTCCTCCCCACCCTCGCCGCGTCCCTCAAATAATCTGTTCCCTCTCCCCTCGTGAAGCACTCAAACCCATAGCGGTGCTCACAATGAATCTCCCCATCAAGCGCGTCTACGAACAGCCCACCCGCGAGGACGGAACCCGCATCCTCGTCGACCGCCTCTGGCCCCGCGGCCTCACCAAAGAAAAGGCCAAAGTCGATCTCTGGCTAAAGGACGTCGCCCCCAGCACCGAACTCCGCAAGTGGTATGCCCACGACCCCTCCCGCTGGACAGAATTCCAAGCCCGCTACCGCGACGAACTCAAGCACAACCAGCAACCCCTCGAGCAGCTCGAACAAGCAGCCGCCAAAGGCCCCGCCACGCTAGTCTATGGAGCCCGCGACGAGCAACACAACGAAGCCGTGGTCCTGCAGCAACTCCTCAAGTCGAAATAACGTCGCGCCTCATGCCCACTCTCCTCCCCCGCACCTTCTATCTCGACTCACCCGAAATCGTCGCGCGCAACCTCCTCGGCAAGCTCATCACCCACACCCTCCACGGCGAGCGCCTCACCGGCCGCATCACCGAAATCGAAGCCTACCTAGGCCTCGCCGACCCAGCCTCCCACGCCTTCATTGGCAAGACCGCGCGCAACGCCGTCCTCTTCGGCCCCCACGGCTTCTCCTACGTCTACTTCATCTACGGCATGCACTACTGTCTGAACTTCTCCTGCGGGCCAGCCGGCCAACCCGACGGCGTCCTCATCCGCGCCCTCCAACCCGTCGCAGGCCTCGCAACCATGGCCCGCCTCCGCGGCTTCACCGTCCCCGTAAAGCCAAAGCTCCTCTGCTCCGGCCCCGGCCGCCTCTGTCAGGCCATGGGCATCACCCTCGCGGAAAACAACCTCGACGTCACCCGCGCGAAATCCCCCCTCCGCGTCCTGGACGACGGCTTCCGCCCAACCTCCATCATCACCACCCCCCGCATCGGCATCAGCAAAGCCATCGACATGCCCCTCCGCTTCCTCATGCCCGAGGAGTAAGCGAATCGTGCTAACTCCGATAAGGCCCGAACCGTGCCTTGATCAATCCCTGCTCCACCGAATCATCCAGCACGATCACCTCATACGCCGCGCCACCCGGCCGCACTCGCACCACCACGTGCCCCTGCTTACTCAGCATCCGATCCGACAACCGCGCATCCGCCAGCTCTGCAGCCTCCACCAAACTCGTCGCCAGCACATCCCGATCGCCCGCATACAGAATCGGGCTATACAGCCGATCCAGCGTAGCCAGCGCCGGATGCGACGCATGCCACGACTGCAACACCCAAATCCGCGCCCGCATCGCCCGCACAAACTCCGGCCCCGTCCCGTCGAAGTATCCATGATGATCGATCGCCGCCACGCTCACCGGCCCCGCCACCTTTGCCACCGCCGTCTCCACATCCATCCACGGCTCGGTCCCGAACGCGGTATCGCAGGTAATGTCTCCGCAGTTGGTATAACGAAACCCGCCATACTCAAACCGCAGCGCAGCAGAGCAGGCATTCTCCGTCGGGTACTGCGCTCGACTCAGCGTCTCAAGCGCAGGAAATAACTTCCTCGAACCCTCACCCGCGCCCGTCCAGACCTCACCATTCGCCGCAAGATTCCTCACTCCAAAAGAAGGAAACTCCTCCGCCCCACCCCGCAACCCAATCTGCCGCGACGACCCCACCACCAACCGCTCCACCCGCACCCCGCGCCGCGCACTCGAGCGCACAAACGCAATGTAGTTCAGCGCACTCGTATCCGTCTGCGCCGCAGGATAGCCATAATCCGGAAACCCGCGATCAACAATCCGCCGAATCGGCACCAACTCCGCTACATCACTCACCCCCGTCAGCCGATACGTCCCATCCGCACTCAGCGGCGAATCCGCCGAGCAAGTCCCCATGTGGTCGTCATGCAGATGCGTCAAGACAAATGTGTCGATCTCCACCTTCGGCGCAGTCCGCAGATGGTACTTCGCATAACGCCCAATCCACTCGCCCGGCCTCCGCGAACCATCCGGCCGCGGCACCGCAAGATCCGCCCCCGTCCCAGCCTTCGCCCCCGCATCCACCATCACCGCCGTTCCATCCGGACAGATCGCCAGCACGCAATTCCCGCGCCCCGTCGACACGTGATGGATATCCAGAAACCCTCGCCTCCACGGCTCCATCGCCAAGCCAGCATCTCGAGCCGCGCCCACAGCCGCCATCTGCGCAGCCCGCATCCGCGCCGTCGCCACCAGCCCGGCCCCCGCCGCCATCCCCCGCAAAAATCGCCGCCGGTCCATTCCCTCTCCCACGCCGCCTCTCCCCTCACCTCCATCTACCCTAACCCGACCCATCGCCACCGCCCATCTCGCCCAAAAACCTTGTCAACCCCCCTCAACCCCTCAAAACCGCCAAACCCCGCATGAACACTGGCGATTTATATTTCCAAAACCTGGCATAATTACCCCCTCCAACTCGCTACAATTAACTTAGCCCCCAAAACATTTACAGCCCGGCACCCTGCGCAAACGACACCAGCGACACCCCTCGCCGTCCGCGCAGCACCGGGCTTCGCCTTTAACCGCGGAAGCGGCGACGACGGACTGTCCCCAGTCCGCACGCATCCTCTTCCCCTCAACACATAGATCCAAACGTACCCCGGGGCGGAGGCCCCAACCATGCAAACCATTCCCATCCCCACCTGCCACCATATCTTCCCCGACGCCCATCGCTGCGGCTCACCCTCCATCCGCAACCAGGCCTTCTGCTACTTCCACCACCCCGACCGCCAGCCCGTCCTCAAAGCCCCGAAGCCCACCCCGCCACGCCCGCGCAAACGCTCTGCTAACGCCCGCAAATACCCTGGATGCAAACACTTACACTGCCCCTTCCGGCGCGCAACGGAGATACTTTACCCCATAACCCCCATGCCCTGAACACTTTCCGTCAGAAAATCCCACAAAACCAAGGGGATACTTTGCCCCCTAACCAGCCTGAATCCAACAGGTTACGCCAGAAAAAATGACCGGCTCTGGGGATACTTTCGCATCCAACATCCCCAGAGTCAGTCACTTACAGCCAAAAAACGCACCCAAGGGGGGAGGGGGGTCTCCTCCCTACATCGCGCTGGGCACTCGAATCCCCAGCCAACCGAGCACCCGAACCAGCTCCCGGCGAGCCACCGCCGCCGTCGCCAGCAACAGCATCTTCCGAGCCTCATCCGTCTCAGTCAAAATGTGATGTCGGTGATAGAAGTTATTGAACTGCTGTGCCAGCGCAAACGCATACCGCGCCAGCATCGCCGGCTCCGCCGCAGCAATCGCCTGCTCCAGCACCAACGACAGCCGAGAAGCCGTCAGCCAAACCTCCCAAACACTCGTCCCTTCGTCGCCTTGCAGCATCTCCGCAAGATCCAGATCGGCCACAGCCGCCAGCGCAGCCTCCTCGCTCACACCAGCTTTCCGAAAAATATTCGCCGCACGCACCGCAGCATACTGCGCATACGGTCCCGTCTCGCCATCAAACGCGAGCGCATCCTGGTAGTCGAACGCAATCACAGTATTGCGCGTAAACCGCAGCAGGAAAAATCGCAGCGCACCAACGCCAATCGCCTCAGCAATCTCCGCGCGCTCTCGCTCCTCCAACTCCGGATGCCGAGCCTCAACCTCTTTCCGAGCCGCAGCAATCATGCGGTCGATCAGATCATCGGCCTTCACCCCAAAACCTTTACGCCCGCTCACCTCGATAAAGTTCTTAGCCTTGTCCTCGTCACTCAACACGTAGCCAAGATCTTCCGCCGTCCGCGCAGTCAGCCCCACAAACGCATAGTTCAAATGCGTGTAACGCTCGCTCTCATCCACATAACTCAACGCACGCAACGACTCCTTCACCTGCGTCTGCGGATCATCCTGCCGCGAATCGATCACGTTATAAATCGCATCCGCATGCCCGAAACTCGGATGTGGATCTTCGCCATGCGTCGTAGAAATCCAGCAAGTATGCGTCGCATACTCCCGGAACTTCGCATACCCAAAGTCCTTCCCCAACAACCCATACTTCCAAAGGTGATACGCAATGTCCTTGCCAACATACGTAACCGTCCCATTCGAACGCACGATAATCTTCGCGTCCTCATCAGGCCCGCTCTCCGACAACTCCACACCAGCAGCCGCCGAGATCGCCCGCCGCATCACCCAGCAACCTTTGTTCTTGCCTTCCGTTTCGAGATACAAAACGCCGCGCTCCACCATCAGCGCGCGCGCCGTCTCCCAGAAGTGCAGGTGCAGAATCTCGCTCTCACGCGGCAGAAAGTCATACTCAATTCCCAACCGCTCCATCGTCTCCAGATGCCGCCGCAACACGCCCGTAGCAATCAGCTCCGCAATGTCAGCCTTCTCATTCCCACCAGCCTCGATCGCATGCAGCGTATCCAACCGCAGCTGCTTGCGCTCCCCAACCCGCGCAGCGTCCGCCTCGTACCACTGCGACACCGCCGCATACAGGTCCCAGCATGCGTAATCCAAGCGCGTGTCCGTGCGTTCCAACTCCGCCAGCCAGGCCCGCACATCCGCCAGCGACATCCCCTGCAGCTCCGTCACCGCCACCACAATATCGGCAACCTGAACGCCCGTGTTGTCGATATAGTTCTGCACGCCAACGTCCCAACCTGGCTTGTACTCATCCTTCTTCAGCATCCGCGCAAAGCTGTCGCCCAGGATCGCATTCCGCAGATGCCCAACATGCGCAGCCTTGTTCGGATTGATGCTGGTATGCTCCACCAACCGAAACCCACCACCACCCACAACCGCATGCTCATCAGCAGCCATGCGCTTCACCGTTGCAGCACGATCCAGCTTCACATTCAGATAACCCGCGCCCGCAATCTCCACAGCAGCCACACCCGGAGTCGCGGCCAACTCCGCCTGCAGCTCCTGCGCAATCGCACGCGGAGCCTTCTTCAACCGCTTCGCCAACTCAAACGCAACCGGCAAAGCCATCTCCCCGAACTCAATCTTCGGCGGCAACTCCACCGCAAGATTCGCCAGCGCAATCTCGTAGCGCTCCTTCAGCAGCGCCTCTATCCGTGCCTGCAACTGCAACTGCAATGTTCTATACATGATTGTCTTTCTGAACCTTTAACTGAAGTCTCAACTATCGCAGCGCGGAGACGACGCGCCGAAAGCGTTACCGCTTGAACGAGAACTTCTTATGCGCAAAGTAGCTGTAGCACGCAATGATGACTGAGTTAACAATCCCCGCCAGAAACGGAGCATACGGATGCGTCAGCGTAGGCAGCAGAAATACCTTCGTCGCCACCGGCAGAATAATCAACTCTGCCGGCGTACTGATTCCATACACGGCAAAACACTTCAACCATTCTTTTAAATAGTTTCCCTTTGTGCGAAACACAAAATGCTTGTAGCAAAGGAACGCGACCGTGATCGCAATCGGCTTCGACACGATCTGCGCAAAATCCGCGATCAACGGTTTCCCATGGTGTGGCAACAGGAACCCAAACAGGATCACAAATCCCGAATAAAGCCCCAGCGAGATCAGCGTGTTGGATCCCCCGACAAGCAGGAATCGAATGACTTCGCCAGAAGGCAGAACACGCCGAAGCGCGGCAAATGGGCCATGTGCGCTGGGATCGGGCGGCGTCTCGTCTTCGAGGAGGGAGGGTTTGTGGCTGGACAACACAACTCTTATTCTAGCCGCAACTCGCGAGACGCGACCACAAACTCGCTCCCACATTCATCCCTTCGCATTTGGTTGTATCGTCAAGTTCAGAACAACATGATTTCTGCGAAACGGCCAGACCCTACGTTATCCTCCAGGTTTCTTCCGTCCTGGTCGATGCGCCTTGCCTTGATGGCTCTCACCATCCTCACACTTTTCCTCAACGGCTATCACCCGCTCGCCGAAGACGGCGGTCTCTACGTCGCCGGTGTCCAACTCACGCTCAACCCGTCCCTCTTCCCTCACTACACCGTCTTCGTCAGCGAGCACCTCCACTTCTCCGTCTTTGCGCCCGTCCTCGCGTCCATCGTGCATCTCACCCATCTCTCGCTTCTTTGGGTGCTGCTCCTCACCGACATCTTCAGCCTGTGGCTCACCTTCTACGCAGCTCATCGCTTACTGCAACGCACCATCTCCAGCGAACCCGCGCAACTTGCAGGCCTCTGTCTGCTGGCAGCCTTCTGGACGCTCCCCATCGCAGGCACGTCGCTGCTCCTCATGGATCCCTACGTCACCGCGCGCAGCCTCTCCACGCCACTCTCCCTGCTAGCCGTAGCCTTCGCACTCGACAATCGTCCAACGCTCCGCCCTCTCCTCTTGTCCGGGCTCTGCCTAATCCTCGCCGCGGCCTTCCATCCTCTGATGGCCGCATACGCCTTCGGCTTCGTGCTTGTTCTACGCGTCTCCCGCCTGCGCCAACGCTACGTCGCCTACGCCATCCTCACACTTGCCGCACTAGCGCTCGCAGCGATCCTCCAAACCATCGCGCCCACCGAAACCCCCGCAATCATCGCCGCCGAGAAATCCCGCTACTACTGGTTCCTTTCCCAATGGCAGTGGTTCGAGCTCCTCGGACTCATCGGCCCGCTCGCCGTCCTTGCCGCTCTTCTCACCCGCTATCGCAAGCACTCTGACCCGCTCAATATCGCCGCCGCAACTCTCTGCCGCGCCAGCATTGCCATCGGCTGCATCGCAGCGCTAGTCGTCCTCTGCTTCGCGCACGAATCCAGCCGTTCTCACCTCGTAGCCCGCATGCAGCCACTGCGCGTCTTCCTGCTCACCTACGCCGTCATGACACTCCTGCTCGGAGCAACCCTCACCCAGATCGCCCTCGAAACCCGCAAGCGCCTCACGTCGAACACGCCTCGCCTCGCGCTCGCATCCGTACCCGTCGTCGCGCTCCTCGCACTCTCAGCGACCATGTTCTACGTGCAGCGCCAAACCTTCCCGGCATCCGAGCACCTCGAGTTCCCCTGGCGCGCGCAGCAGAATCCCAACCCCTGGGTCCAGGCCTTTCTCTGGGCCCGCGACAACACCCCACCCAACGCCCTCTTCGCCCTCGACACCAGGTACGTCAACGAGGACGGCGAAGACGCCCAAACCTTCCGCCCCATCGCTCTCCGCAGCGCCCTGCCAGACTTCTCCAAGGACGGCGGCGAGGCAGCCATCACATCCTCCCTCGCCACGCAATGGCTGCAGGGAGCCGACGCCCAAGCCAACCTTTCCACCGAGACCAACACCGTCCGCGACGCTCGTCTCCTCCCCCTCGGCGTCACCTGGATGGTTCTTCACGCCGCTGCTCCAACCGCGCACCAGTGCCCTTACAACAACGGTGTCATCAAGGTCTGCAGGCTTGCGCCCGCGCACCCCTGACGCCTCCGCCCGCGCTCAGTTCCCCCCTGACGCAGCGACCGCCGGCGCCGCCTTCAGCACCACGCTCTCTTGGTCCTTGCTCTCGAACTGTGCATAGTACTTGCGCAGGCCATCATAGTCCTTCGGCATCACCAGCAATTCAGCTTGAATGTGGTTTCGTCGCGTTGTAAAACCTTTCGCGTCTCCCGCGACGGATAGAGTGTAGATCTCCTGGTTGGTAAGGTTATAGCGCACCGTGTCAGGCACCGCCTCCACGCTCATCGTGGCGGGCAGGTTGATACGCTGCGCATCCTGTACATACCGCGGATAGTGAAAATACACGGCCTCCTCACGCTTCTCGTCGCTGAACGTCGCCGACGACCCACTCAGAAAAATATCTGAAGGCAGGATCACCCGTTTGCCCGTATGGGTGCCCAACGTTCCCGTCACGTCGTAGCTCACCTTCAACGGCTGTTCATAGTCAGTCAGATTATCGATCTTTCCAACCTTCACCTGCAGCGACCTCGGCACCATGTCCTCGAGGTGCGTGCGCAGACCATGATTCAGGCTCTCCTCGTCTCCGCTCAGTGCCCGGTGTCTCCATTCCACTGCGTCTGCGCCCGAAAAGCTAAGGTCGATCTTGCCAGTAACCTGCCCCATATCATCCATATTCAGGTTCGCCACCCGAGTATCCGCGTTGAACTTGAAATCGTCTCCCGGAGTGTCGCCAAACTCTACCCCCTTATCCATCTCCCGCAAGCCCTTGATCAGGCTGTGCTGCCAGGCAAGGTGACCGTAGGGACAATACCGGCATCCGGGATCGAAATACATCTCCTTCCCATCGACCGTAACAATCGCAATCACGTCGTCGAACTGCCGGAAGTTCTCCCAGCCAGGAACAAATAGTTGCTCGCTACGATCCGGTACCAGCATGAAATACGCCTTCATGCCCGCTGCCTTGGCCATCCCCACAAAGAGCTCTGCAATCTGGGTTTCGTTGCCGCGCTTGTGGCTCAGCACGTCGGCAGCATTCTTCACTTGGCCGCCTTCACCCTCAGCCTTGTCTTCGCGTTGTTCGTGGGCTCGAGTGTAATGCGTGTTCTCCAGAGCCATCACAGCCGCATAAATCTTCCGCAGCTTTTGATCATCCGTCGTCGCTCCAGCGGTGATCTCCGCTGTCGCTTTTCGCAGGTCCCCATTTGGATCGGAGAATGAATCCATACGCTTAGACCAATCCTTGCCTTCATCCTTCCACCACTCCGCGACCGAATGCTCCACCGTATAGTTGAATAGAACCCGGTAGCTGAAACTGGCGACCGGAGGCATGTACGGCTCCTTCACCTGCGGCGGCACGTCCTTGATCGTCAATTCAAAAAATAGTGCCGGATTGCTTCCCAATGAGGTGTGCGCTAAATCATGCCTCTCGATGCTCACACCCTGTGGAAGAATGGGAAACCAGGTAATCGTCGATATGGGTCCTCTTTCGTTGACAAGGTCCTTACCCGTCGGATACCAGGCATAGTGCGCCTTTTTCACATACAGGTCGCCCTGGATATACCAGTCGGGCGCTTCATACCGGTGGTCGGAAATGCGAGTGGCGTAGCGGTACTCAATAATGCTCCCTGCCTCAACATCCGGCAACGTGAACACTCTCTCCTGCACCTTGACGTTCTGAGCTTTCTCGAGCACCTTCAGATACGGCTTGCCCGTGAATGGAATGATCGTGCCATCGCTATGAATCGTTCGCCCTTGGATATCCTCCAGCGTCTTTTCGTTCCCCCCAAACGCGCTGTAGTCCTCTGTCGTGCTGACGAACGGCAACGTCACATTCGCGTACTTCTCCCCGTCTTTGGTCAGGATCTTGACTCGTTCATAGTGAAACACCGCGTGCAGATCGTCCTTCGTGACCTCCTCACGATTCAGCACCACTGCCGCCGCCCCCGGATATCCCGGCAACGAGGTCATGGAAAGCTCTTCCGGTGTCGGCTGAGTGAAATTTGTTTGCTGCGCGCATGCCGTCAAACTCATCGCCGCGGCTATACATACCCATGCACGTATTCGTCTCGTCGTCATCACCAGTCGTTCACTCCCTTTTGGTCTCGGTCGTTTTAGTTTCCGCGCTTCAAAATTGCTTGATTGTCTTCGTCCGCAGCAATGGCTGCCGCCAGCTGCTGCACATCCGCATACTTCGCCGCAGGCACCGTCACCTGCCTCACCGTGTACGTCCGGCTGTAGTGCAGCACCCGCCCATGCAGCTCCGTCGAGCTCACATAGCTCGCGAATCCCACATCGATCTTCACCGCATCCGGCAGCTCATCCACTACGTAACCTTGCGGCAGCTCGATGTCATACTCATCGGTGCCTTGCATCGTCTGTTCCAGGTTGATCTCCACGTGACGCGCCTTGTGGTCGACGTCCAGGTCATACCTCCCCAGCACCCGCGGCCGAACCATCAACAGAGGCCCCGTAAAACTCGCGAAGTGGCTCGCCTGCACCCCAAACGTAGTCGTCAGATCTTTATTCAGTGCATCCACATTCTCCACCTTCAGCTCTGTCATCGACGCCCCCGTCAAATCCTCCGCAATGACCCGATTCATATACTCCGTCTGCTTCGTTTCATCTTCGCTCGAGAAGACTCTCCGCCTCCTCTCCGCCAGATCGCCGAACCGCAGGTCCGTAACCGATCCCTTCAGCGTTCCATCCGCGCTCAGCTCAAATTTTCCCGAGCGTCGAATCGTATTCAGCGTCGGGTCCATCACCGGCAGCTCGATGACCTGGCTGTCTTTTCCTTCGATCAGCACCCCATAACTTCCCTGCAGGTTGTCTTCTAGCTGCCCAAACGGAGTCAAATACCAAGTAGGATCGAAGATCAAATATCGTTTGCCCGTCTCCGCAGTCACCACGCTGTGCATCTTCGGCGATTCGTAGCCTTTCGGAATCTCGATCGCCGCAATCATGTGGTTGCCCCAGATCGAAGGCGCATCCGGATCGATCACGCCACGCTCCGAATCCACCATCAACAGCGCGCTATGGATTCCAACGCTCGATAGCATGGCCGAGAGCAGCGTCGCCTTGTCTTTGCAGTCGCCATACCGTCCGCGAAAGATATCCTCCGCCGGGTGCGGCTGATACCCGCCCACTCCCATCTCGATAACGAAGTACCGGATCTTCTGCTGCACAAAATCTCCGATTGCCTCCGCCTTGTCGTAGAAGTCTGTCTTCCCTGCCGTCAACTCGGCGGCCTTTGCCGCGATGTCCGGCGTCGCCACCAACCGGTCCCGCGATAAGCCTTCATACCATTCACCGATGCCCTGCCATGTGCCATCCTGAGGCTCAGCCAGTCCCGGCCCGGTGTAGTGCACTGTCATCCGAGCAGCCAGCGCGCCCTCATTGGGCGCCAGCGGTACCTGCTCCAGATCGATCGCCGGCTCGTCATTCATGTCCCAGCGATAGGAATGATTTTCTAGATCGATTCCGTCCACCTTCGCATGCCGCGCCCATGTCGTTGTGTAGGTGTAACCGGCCGGCAGCGCCAGCGTGAAGCTCTGGTCCACTCGTGGCAGCTCATCCTGAAACTTCCAGTTCGTCTCTGCCAGGTAAGGCCGCTCCCGCTTCTCATACTCGTACGCAATAATTCCACCTGGATCGCGTCCCGGCGGATCCGCAACTTTCGCCCGCTCATCCGAGTAAAGCTCACCACCCTCACCCGGCTGACCCACATCCAGAATCTCGCTGTCCTTCACCGTGTACTCGTGCCCCGCCGCATCGATGCTCCACACATGCAGCGAAAGCACCTTCGAATCCTTGTCGTATGACACGAACGGATATCCATATTCGCGCCCTTGCGGACGCAGAATCTTGACCACCTTGCGCACGTGTTCAACCGCTTGCCCCTTGGGGTCGACGGTATACGTCGTCTCCTCCAGCAGCACCACCGCCTTGGGATTTCCGTGGAACGCTGGCAGCTTCTCCTGCGCCGCCGTCTTTACCCAGTCCGGTACCGGCTGCGACCCAAACAGGCTTCCGGCTCGCGCGGCAACACCGCTTCCGAGCATCATCATGCCCACCAATAAAACGCCCGGCCAACCACCCGATCGGCCGTGAAATAGTGCAACTCTAGACTGCATGGCGGCTGCTCGGTGTTTCCCGCCTCGCATTTTCATGGAGACCCGCTTGGTAAGAGATTTAGTGGTTGATTTATACGTGGCTTCGCTGCGCCATGCAAGTACGAATCGAATTCCACCACCAACGCAATCAACCCCACCCGTCGTGCTACCTTAATAGAGAGCGAGCGGGTAGCTCAGTTGGTAGAGCATCGCCCTTTTAAGGCGTTGGTCCTGGGTTCGAGCCCCAGCCCGCTCACCACCTCACCATCCCCAAATAAATCAGCCCAATAGGCCCACCGCCGACAAGAGCCGCCCAGCTCTTACTCGCTCGCCTTCAGCTTGCTCACAAGGTTCGTCGTCGAAAATCCTTCCACCGTCGGAACAATCTCCACGCGACCTCCCGCGGCAAGTACCTCCTCGTGCCCCACCACCGTTTCAACCGAGTAGTCCCCACCCTTCACCAGCACGTCTGGCTTCACCGCGCGAATCACCTCCAACGGCGTATCCTCCCCGAACACCACCACCGCATCCACCGCCGCCAGCGCCGCCATCACTCGCGCGCGTTCGTTCTCGCCCACCACCGGCCGCGTCGGTCCCTTCAGCCGACACACACTAGCATCCGAGTTCAATCCCAACACCAGCTTCGACCCAAACCGGTGACACTCCTCCAGCAGCGTTACGTGTCCCACATGCAGCAGGTCGAAACACCCGTTCGTAAATACGATCGTCTCGCCCGCAGCCCTCCACTCCGCCACGCGCTTCGCCAGCCGCTCGCCGTCCAGCACCTTCTCCCCGCCGCGAATCCCGCTCGACGGCGTCATCGCCGCCACCAGCTCATGCTGCGCAATCGGCACGGTGCCCATTTTACCGACGACAATTCCCGCCGCCAGATTCGCCAGCTCCACCGACGCCTCAATCTTCAACCCGCCCGCCAGCGCCGCAGCCAGCGTCGCAATCACCGTATCGCCCGCGCCTGACACATCGAACACCTCGCGAGCCCGCGCTGGCGAGTGATACGTACCCCCGTCCCACAGCACCTGAATTCCCTTCTCACTCATCGTCACCGTCAGATACTTCAGCCTATGCTTCGCGCGCTGCAGCTCGCCCGCAGCCAGTAGCTCTTCCAGATGATGCGACCCCACGCCCGTCGCCACCGCCAGCTCCTGCAGGTTAGGACACACCATCGTCGCCCCCGCATACTTCCCAAAGTCCGGCGTCTTCGGATCAGCCAGCACCGGAATCCCCGCAGCCTTCGCCGCCGTAATCACCGCCGCGCACAACTCACCAGACACCGCGCCCTTCGCATAGTCCGACAACACCACCGCATGCACCTTCCCCACCAACTGCACAGCCCGCTCCCGCAGCCGCTGCTGGTCCTCCGCACCCGGCGCGTCCTTGCTCTCAATATCCAGCCGCAGCAACTGCTGCTGCCGCCCCACAATCCTCGTCTTCGAAATCGTCGGCAGCTTCGACGTCACAACCCCGACCGTATCGATCCCCGCAGCCTCCACCAGCGCCGCCAGCTCGTCCTTATCTTTGTCCTCTCCCCAGAATCCCGCCAGCACAGCCTGGCATCCGAGTCCCGCCAGGTTCATCGCCACATTGGCAGCTCCGCCCGCGCGCTCATAGTGCCGCGCATGCCGCAACACCGGCACCGGAGCCTCCGGCGAGATCCTGTCCACCTCCCCGTGGATATAGCGGTCCAACATTAAATCCCCAACCACCAACACCTTCAGGTGCCCAAACCCACCCTCCAACAATCCCAGAACCGCATGTGTCTCCGGCAGCATCGTCGTCTCAATTCTCCCCAACCATCATCGCATCAAGCGCGTCCTCAGATCTCCGTCGTGCCCGCACCGAAAACGGACAACGGAGAACGGACAACGGACAACTGCTCCCTTACCACCCCCATCACCTCATTCACCGTAATCGACATCAAGCACTTCTTCTGCTGCTCAAGACAAGTCTCCAGCCCGCACCCCCAGCACTCCACCCGGTGATACACCACCCGATGCTGCTTCCCATACGGAAACCACTGCCGCGGAATATTCCGCGCCGCAAAGATCGCCACCACCGGAGTCCCCACAGCCGCCGCCAGATGCATCGGCCCGCTGTCATGCCCCACAAACAACCTCGCCCGCTCAATCGCCGCAGCACTTTCCCTCGGCGTCAGCACCCCACACAAATTCACCACCACCCCACCGCCATTCGTCCGCCAACCCTCCGCAGCAAACTCACTCGCCTCACTCTCCTCTTCCGCTCCCAGCAGCAGCAGCGCCCGCCCCGGAAACTCCGCCGCAATCGTTCCCAGCAGCGACCGCCAATTCTCCTTGCCCCAATCCTTCGCCTGCACCTTCGTCCCCACACTCACTGCAATCGACTCCGCCGCCAGCGCCTCAGCCCCAATCGCCCGCGCCGCCCGCTCGCGCTCCTCCCCACTCAAATGCAAATCCCAGCTAGCCGGGTCCACCAGCCTCCCCGGATCAGCAATATCCTTCGCCTCGGCCAGTTGCCCAATGCACCGAGCCAGCCGCCCCGCCTCAGGCTCCAGGTGCCCATCCCCCATCGCATGATCTTTCCCACCCGTCGCCGCACCATAATAATTCCGCTGCAGCCCCTCGGTCAGAGGAACCCCCACCAGTCTCCGCACACCACACAACCGGAAGAACGCCTCATCCCTCTGCGCAGCCTTCACCCCGCGAGCCGACCCTAGGTACACCAGCACCTCAGGCCGCCAGCGCGCAATCTCCCACCAAACTCCCAGCAACTCCCGCACGCTCCGCGTCCCCACCTCATACCGCATATATCCCTGCACCACTCCCGACCCTTCAAAGATCGCCGCAGCCGCCGGTGCCTTCGAGCTCACCGGAACATTCGTCAGCATCCGACGCTCCGCCTCCGGGAACGCCCTCGCGATCAAATGCAGCGCCGGCAGCGCCACCAGCATGTCGCCCAGGCTTCCCAGCCGATACACCAGCACCCGACGCGTCGTCTTCTTTCCCATGCCTCCAGTGTCGCATTTCAAACAGCACCCACACCACACCCACTCGCGCCGTTCCGCGCCTCTACCATCTCTGCCGCACCTCCGTTATCCTTGGTATCACTTCCCATGCTCCGAGCCGCGCACATCATCGAGCTTCACGATCAATCCACCGCGCACGGCCACAACTCCTCGTCCCCGGCTCCCACACCCCACGACCCCTTCGACCAGCTCGTCCTCGACCAGCACCAGGCCAACTACGATCTCTGGCATCGTGAAGACGAAGCCCGCGATCCCCACGCCACCGACGCCACCATCGTCCACGTCAAGCACGACATCGATCGCCTCAACCAGCTCCGCAACGACCTCGCCGAGCAGATCGACATCACCCTCCTCCAACTCTCCCCCGACATCCCCTCCGCGCCCCTCAACTCCGAATCGCCCGGCCTCATCGTCGACCGCCTCTCCATCCTCGCCCTCAAAATCTTCCACACCCACGAGCAGCTCCACCGCTCCACTCCCGAACACCAGCACCGCAACCAGTCCCGCCTCGCCGTCTTAACCGAACAGCGCTCCGACCTCGCCTCCTGCCTCGACGCCCTCTGGTCCGACGTCCTCGCCGGCCGCCGCCGCTTCAAGCTCTATCGCCAACTTAAGATGTACAACGACCCCACCCTTAACCCCGTTCTCTACAACCGCTCCCCAGTCTAACGCTCTATCCGGTACACTCGTGGTTGACCTAAATACACTCATCCTCGTATAACCCCAGATACATCGCCGTCGTTTGAGCTTTACTAACTCCATTCACGCAACCCGGGAACATCATGGCAACGAAGCCGGCAACATCGACCTCAGACAACAAAGCAACGAAGGCCCCCAGTTCGTCCAAGGCCCCGCGGACCCTCGCCGGAAATGCGCAACACGCCAACGACGCCGCTCGCAAGTCCACGCTCACTCTCTACGAGAGCGCGCTCAAGCTCATGCAGGCCGGTAAGTACGACCGCGCGCACGAAGCCTTCGCCAAGATGCTTGAGTCCGCACCCCAGGACCTCGCCGACCGCATCCGCATGTACATCTCCGCCTGCGTCGCCCAGATCCACAAGGGCACCACCGACTTCAAGACCCACGAAGAGCGCTACGACTACGCCATCTCGCTCCTCAACCAGGGCAACTACGAGGATGCCCGCCAGCACCTCAAGGCCATCCTCCTCGAAGAGAAGTCCGCCGACTACGCCTTCTACGGCCTCGCCCTGCTCGCCTCACTCACCGGCGACCACGACACCTGCATCGAGCACCTCACCGAAGCCATCCGCCTCAACGGCCAGAATCGCCTCCAGGCCCGCAATGACTCCGACTTCGACGGCGTAGCCGAAGATCCCCGATTCACCGAGCTTCTCTACCCTGAAGTCTGATTCACCCACCTAGTGACTCCTTATCTTCCAGAACCAGCTAACCCCGCCGGAATCATTCCCGTCCGACTAAACTAATGAGCGGACGCATGATCACCTTTCGCCAGCTTCGAGTCGTCGCCATCGGCGGCGGCACAGGCCTCTCCACGCTCCTCCGCGGGCTCAAGGCCTTCGTTGCCGCGCCCGCTGGCGCCCCTCCCCTCGCTGACCACGCCCTCCATCACCTCCCAGCCTTCATCCGCGAGCTCTCCGCCATCGTCACCGTCACCGACGACGGCGGCTCCTCCGGCCGTCTCCGCGAAGACCTCCACATGCTTCCTCCCGGCGACATCCGCAACTGCCTCGTCGCCCTCTCCCAGGACGAGCACCTGCTCTCGCGTCTCTTCCAGTACCGCTTCGCCAACGGCGACCTCGAAGGCCACAGCTTCGGCAACCTCTTTCTCGCCGCTCTCAACGGCATCACCGGCGACTTCGCCCAGGCCGTCCAGGTCAGCTCCCAGATCCTCGCCACCCGTGGCCGCATCTACCCCTGCACCACCGCCAACGCCACCATCTCCGCGCGCATGGACGACGGCTCCATCGTCGACGGCGAGACCAGCATCACAGCCTCCCAGCGCTCCATCACCGAGCTCATGCTCTCGCCCGCCGACGCCGCCCCGCTCCCCGAGGCCCTCGAAGCCATCGCCGCCGCCGACCTCATCACCCTCGGCCCCGGCTCCCTCTACACCTCGCTCATCACCAACCTCCTCGTCCGCGGTATCCCCGAAGCCATCGGCCGCTCCAGCGCCACCCGCGTCTACATCTGCAACCTCATGACCCAGGCCAACGAATCCCTCGGCCTCTCTGCCTCGCAGCACATCGAAAAAATTCTCGACCACGCCGGCACCCAGATCTTCGACTACGCCCTCATCAACACCGCCCCCATCCTCCCCCAAACCCTCGACCGCTACGCCCGCGAAGGCCAGACTCCCATCGAGCCCGACCTCGAACGCATCCGCTCCCTCGGCGTCGAGCCCATCACCGGCAACTTCGTCCACGAAGGCGAAGTCCTCCGCCACAGCTACGACGTCCTGGCGGAAACTGTCTTGCAACTGGCCCTGCAAACCTCTGCCGTATAACATCCGACCTGAGGATCTTCCCAAAGATCCCAGCGAGACCATGCCGAAATCTTCTTCATCCGCACTCACCACCCTGGGCCGAATCCTCTACGCCCTCGCCATCCTCGGCTTCGGCATCCAATACGCCCTCTACGGACACCTCCGCCGCGGCCTTCCCCTCAGCCCCGTCTGGCTCCCGCACAACCACATCCTCTCCTATGCGCTCGCCGCCATCTGCATCGCCGCCGGCCTCGCCCTCCTCACCACCTGGCGAACCCTCACCATAAGCCTCATCCTCGGCCTCCTCTTCCTCGCCACCGCCGCCCTCTACCTCATGCACCCCAACTACGTCCTCTACGACGGCGACGGCCGAACCCTCTTCCTCGAGTGCCTCTGCCTCGCCTGCACCGCACTCATCCTCCACGGCGTCTCTTCGGGAAGTCGTTACTCGCTCATGCCCGGCCGCCTCTTCTTCGCCATCGCCATGATCGTCTTCGGCATCCAGCACTTCCTCTACGTCCGCTTCCTCGCCACCCTCGTCCCGCACTACCTACCCGGCCATCACCTCTGGGTCCTCGGAACCGGCTTCGCCCTTATCGCCGCCGGACTCTCCCTCGCCACCACCATCGAAGACCGTTACGCCGCCTACGGACTCTTCGTCCTCTTCTTCGGCTGGCTAGTCCTGCTCCACGCCCCGCGCATCCTCCACGCCCTCCACAATGGCGACGAGTGGTCCAGCGGCTTCGTAGTCCTCGCCTTCAGCGGAACCGCCCTGCTCCTAGCCGGCGACTCCACCGGCACTACCAGCAAGCCGAAAGCATCAGCCCCCAGAAAAGAACGCCCGTGGCGCCCCTAGCCCGTCCAAGCACCCCCACGCTTCCAAGTCCGTCAAGGCTTCCGTTACACGAGGCTTCTAGGTACCCCTAGGCTTCAGCCTTGGGCCGCCATCCTGCTGCTTGAAGGAAGGGGCTTTAGCCCCCGGAGGTATGCAGTACGCTTACCTCATGCAATCCTCCCCCACGGAGACCTCCATGCGCCGATATCTCATCCCCGCCGCGCTCCTCCTCGCCACAACCCTCGCCCACGCCCAATCCCCCTGGCAAGGCGAGTGGGGCGCCTTCACCGACACCTCCGCCACCACCGGCCAGCGCCTCACCATCTCCGACTGCTCCGCCACCACCTGCACCTTCGCCGTCTCCGTCCGCGTCCCCGGCGGCAACTGCGGCACCGCCAGCAAGGTCACCTTCACCATCGCCTCTCCCACCGAAGCCACCGCCACCCTCCCCGGCGAATCCGCCACCCAGACCTGCAAGCTCCAACTCCACCGCGACCCCAAGAGCATCACCATCGCCGCCACCGGCAAGACCTGCACCTCCTACTACTGCACCAGCCCCGCCATCACCTTCGCCCACACCTTCCCGCAGCGCTCAGCCACGCCCTACACCGGATGGTTCAGCGATCAATGCTTCATCGGCAATGCCCCAGCCCGCTTGGCCACCTGCACCGACCCCGCCCTCGCCGACCTCGAAAAGCAGTGGCTCTTCCTCTACGCCGATTACCCGCTCACGCCCGTCGCGAAAGACACATCCACCTTTTCGAGCGGAGAACGAATCGACGCCGCCATCATCACTCAATGCAACACCGCACCCAACCCCTCCGCCTGCCTCCACGACCGCTTCACCGCCGACATCGCCCAGATGAACGCGAAGCAAAACACCCAGATCGCCGGCTACACCGAACGCGGCGATCCAGCCACCGCCGCCGCCGTTGCCCGGAAGATCGCCGGCCGCTACCGCCATAGCTTCGCCAACGGCGACGTCCAGGGCGATCACTTCCGCTCCACTGACACTCTCACCATCACCCCCCTCGGCGCCGCCTCCATCCACTTCGACGCTCACCTCAACTTCTACAACGGCCACGAATGCTCGCTCTCCGGCGGCGCCCTCTTCCGCAAAAACGGCTCCTTCGTCTACGACGACGATCCAAAGAACGCGCTCGAAGGCGAACCCGTCTGCCACCTCGGCATCAAGCCCACCCCCACCGGCGTCACCTTCGACGACTACACCGGTGCCTGCAAAAATTACTGCGGCGCGCGCGGCGGCTGGAACGGCGCAGCCTTCACCTTCACAGACCGCGTCCCCGCTAAACCTTCACCCAAATAGCCTGCGAAGAAATCAGTGCGACATGCATTGCGCGGACTGGCGACGAACAGGTACCCCCAAGCCTTCAGGCTCGGGCATGCGTCTTAAGGAAGAAGGGGGCTTTAGCCCAGGAGGTATGCATTACGCTTACCTTATGCAAGCCCCCACCCTCGAAGGCGCCCACGTCCGCCTCGAACCCCTCACCCTCGCGCATCTCCCCGCCCTCGAAGCCGTAGCCTTCGACCCCTCCATCTGGCGCTACATGCTCTCCAACATCCGCACCCCCGAAGACCTCCACGCCTGGGCCACCTCCGCCCTCGCCACCCCCAACATGTTCACCTGGGTCACCATCAAAAAATCTGACAACCAGCCAGTAGGCTCCACCCGCTTCATCGACCTCGACCTCACCCACCGCACCACCGAAATCGGTCACACCTGGCTGGCCGCCCCCGCGCGCGGCACCCTCATCAACCCCGAAGCCAAGCTCCTCCAACTCACCTACGCCTTCGAAACCCTCAACCTCAACCGAGTAGCTCTCAAGACCCACCACGAAAACCTGCAATCCCAAAACGCCATGAAGTCCATCGGCGCCCTCTACGAAGGCACATTCCGCAACCACTACCTCATGCCCGACGGCACCCTCCGCCACAGCGTCTGGTTCAGCATCACCCGTGAAGACTGGCCCACCACCAAAGCCCACCTCCAATCCCGCCTCACCGCGCGCAGCTAAACCTTGCTTACATGGAGATGTTTCCTCGTTGAACGTAACGAGAGCAATACCAATCCTGGAAGCGCAAACAGCAGAAATACTATCCCGAATATCGCCGAAGCTCCGCTATCGCCATAGGGATCCGGCCGCATCGCGGCTCGAATAATCCAACAGCTCATCGCCACGACAATCACACCAACGATCCACGAACCATACCAGCCCCAGCTCTTCAAGCAAACCATGCCGAAAAATACGCTGATCGCGACCAAAGCAAGCGCGCACAAGAATATCTCTTGAATCAGATCGCTATGGCTATCTGAAGTGTGAATCGCAAAAGCAAGACAGCCCGCCATCACCCCGAAAGTAAGTTCGCAAAGTGCGATATAAACAACGCTAAACTTCGCCAAGCTCGCCTCCCCGCCCTACCCCCCGATCGCCACCAGCCCCTGAACTCCCTGCTCCTCCGCCACCGTCCGCTTCAACTGCCCACAAGCCGCATAAATATCTCTCCCCCGCGGCCGCCGGATATACGTCGCAATCCCACCCTCAATCAGCATCCCCTGGAACACCGCAACATCCTCCGGCGTCGGCTGGTGATACGCAATCCCAGGCCCCGGATTCCACACAATCAGATTCACCTTCGCCCGCATCCCAGCAAGCAGAGCCAGCACCTCGCGCGCATGCACCGGCTGATCGTTCACCCCACCCAGCAGCACATACTCAAACGTCACCCACTCCCTGGTCCGCAGCGGAATCTTCCCCACCGCCTCCAGCAGCGCGGCAATATTCCACTTCCGCGTAATCGGCATAATCTCTTCGCGCACGCCATCATTCGAAGCATTCAACGACAGCGCCAGCTTCGGTCGCACCGTCTCCTTCGCAAACGCCTCAATCCCCGGCAGTATCCCGCTGGTAGAAACCGTCATCCGCGACTCTGGAATTCCAATCCCCTCGACCAGCAGCCGCACCGCCTTCATAAACTCGTCATAGTTCAGAAACGGCTCGCCCATCCCCATAAACACCAGGTTGATCCGATCCTTCCCAATCTGAATCCCATGCCGATTCAGCACCGCCGCCACCTGCCCCGCAATCTCTCCCGCAGTCAAATTCCGCCTGATCCCCAGCTTCGCCGTCAAACAAAACTGGCAGTTCACCGCACACCCCACCTGCGACGAAATACAAATCGTAGCCCGCCGAAACCCCTTCTCCGCCAGCGCCCCAAAGTTCGCCCGATCCCGCCCGTTTCCCCGCCGGTCCCAGTACCCCTCCACCTTCTGAATCTTGCCTTCTGGACCCTGGGCCCTGGGCCCTGGACCCTCCGCTCCAACAGCCTCTTCCGCCGTCTCCACCTCACCCTCCTCCTCGACAGCAGCCTCGCTCCCATCCCCGCGCTCGCCACCATCCCCATCCGGCATCCAGACCGTCTCCACCGTCTCCCCATCGCCCATCCGCATCAAGTACCGCTCAGTCCCGTCCACCGACACAGCCGTCTGCGCCATCACCGGCAGCCCCACCCGCCAACCCGCCGCCGCCAGCTCCTCCCGCAGCACCGTAGGCAGCGTAGTAATCTCCTCCAGCGACCCCACTCGCTGCTTATACAACCCCTCCCAGATCTGTCGCGCACGATAAGGCTTCTGCCCGAGCCCCGCCATCAGCTCCGTCAGCTCCGCCAGGCTCATCCCAAAAAGTGTTCTCACACTTCCAGTCTAAGCGCTTGCCAGCACCGCGACATGCCGGTCGGCCTCCGCCACCCCATCGGCAACGCCCGCATCCACATACAGCGCCCGAGCCTCGCTCCAGTGCTGCTTCGCGCTCGCGGTCGCACCCATCGCCGCCTCAGCCATCGCCTCCACACGCAGAGCGTTGGCCATCTCCAGCGTCGTTGGCGGAGAGCTCCTGTAGTACGCCACCACCGCCTGCGCATCCCGCAACCCCGCCGCCGTGTCGCCGGCCTTGATCGCCAGCTCCGCCGCGTGTCGCAGAGCGTGCGCCCAGCGTGTCGTCTCATGTTCCGCACGGAAGGATTCAGCCGCTTCCACATACAGCGCCGTCGCATCTACCAGCCGACCCTGGCGCCGTGCCGCCTTTGCTTCGATCACGCAGTCATCACCACTCATGCGCAACAATCTACGCCTCATCGCCCGCTGTTGAAAACCCCCACCCCGAATACCGCTCCCACCGCACCCTGACCCCGCCGTTCTCTCCTCCGCCAACGCCACGCGCTGCCACTCCACCCCAAACCCACCACCCCTACAATCTCCCCATGGCTTCGCGCAAAAACTTCTTCACCACCGACCCCACCCTCAACCCCATCCTCGACGAGCTCCGCCCCCTCGAACCCATCTTCCACACCCCCGACTTCGGCCTAGAGCCCGCCGACTTCGCCCGCCGCACCGCCCCCGACTACTGGGAAGTAGGAGCCTCCGGCCGCCGCTACTCCCGCGACTTCATCCTCCAAACCCTCGCCGACAACCCACCCGCCAACGCCGCCACCCTTCGCTGGCGCACCACCGGCCACGCCCTCCGCCAACTAGCCCCCGACACGTTTCTCTTGACATACACTCTCCGGCAAGAAGCCCGCCTAACCCGCCGCGCCACCCTCTGGCAACGAACCCCCACCGGCTGGCAAATCCTCTACCACCAGGGCACGATCGTAACCTCCAACGAAGACGACCTCGCCCCGCCTCAATCATGAAACCGTTGGCCCATGAAACAATAACCCCAATGCCAGTCTCCGTACCTCTCACCGAACCCTCCACTCTCTCCCCCTCCGCCCCGCATCTCCGCGACATCCGCACCACCACCCTCCCCAACGGCCTCCTCGTCCTCACCGAGCGCATGCCCCACCTCCGCTCCGTCGCCATGGGTGTCTGGATCAACTCCGGCTCCCGCGACGAAACCCCCGAGGTCAACGGCATCTCCCACTTCATCGAGCACATGGTCTTCAAGGGCACCACCACCCGCTCAGCCCAGCAGTTCGCCCGCGAAGTCGACGCCATCGGCGGCAACCTCGACGCCTTCACCGGCAAAGAAACCATCTGCTTCAACATCAAGGTCCTCGACGAAAACATCCCCGCCGCCCTCGACCTCCTCACCGACCTCGTCCTCCACCCCACCTTCTCCCCCGAAGACATCGCCAAGGAACAAGGCGTCATCCTCGAAGAAATAAAAATGGACGAAGACAATCCCGACTACCTCGTCCACGAGCTCTTCACCCAGAACTTCTGGCCCAACGACGCGCTCGGCCGCCCCATCCTCGGCACCGCCAGATCCGTCTCGTCCTTCACGCAAAAAATTGTCCTCGACGAATACGCCCGCCGCTTCACCCCCACCAACATGGTCTTCACCGCCGCCGGCAATCTCGACCACGACGCCTTCGTGGAACAAGTAGCCGCCGCCTTCGACTCCCTCTCTGCCTCCTCCGACGAAAAGATCGCCCGCCCCAACCCGCCGCAGACTAAGCCGCACATCACCCTCAAGCGCAAAAAATCCCTCGAGCAAGTCCAGTTCTGCCTCGCCGTCCCCGCGCCGCCCGTAGCCTCGCCTCAGCGCTACACCGCCTACCTGCTCAACAGCATCCTCGGCGGAGGCATGTCCTCCCGCCTCTTCCAGGCCATCCGCGAAGACCGCGGCCTCGCCTACAGCATCTACTCCGAGCTAAGCCCCTTCCGCGACACCGGCTCACTCGCCATCTACGCCGGCTGCTCCGCCGACAACACCCGCCAGGTCCTCGACCTCTCTCTCGCCGAGCTTTCTGCGATGAAGCATCAGGCCGTAAAACCAGACGAACTCCAACGCGCCAAGAGTCAGATCAAGGGCAACATGGTCCTCGGCCTCGAAACCTCCGGCTCCCGCATGTCCTCCCTCGCCCGCCAGCAGATGTACTGGGGCCGCTTCTTCTCCCTCGACGAAATCACCGCCGAGATCGACCGCGTCACCCCCAACGACATCCAGCGCCTCGCCAACGACCTCTTCCACCCCGAATCCCTCGCCCTAACCCTGCTCGGCAACCTCGGCCCCCTCAAACTCACCCGCCCCGACCTCGCCTGCTAGCGGCCCACCGACCGTCGCCACTGCAACACCACCTCCGTAAACAACAGCGGCACCGTCCACGCCATCCACGCCAGCATCACCGACTGCGCCTCTCCCCCCAAACTTCCATACACATTCAAATCCTCCATCAACCGAAACAGCACGAACGCAAACGTCACCACGTAGCTGCGAATCATCCACTCCCGGTGCGCCGCAAACTGCCTTCGCATCACCGCTAAGTACGCCATCCCAGTAGTCACCACCCACGGCAACGCAAGATACACCAGCGCGATACCGAACGCCTTCGGCGCCACCACCAGCCCGATGTACACCGAAGCAGTTGCCCCCACCAGCACCCCGACCAGGTACAGCCGACCCACCCAGCGGTGGACCTTCACGTACTTCCGCCGGATCCATCCGACAAACTGAAACGGCCCCAGCAGCAACGCCAGCGACCCTCCACCCAGGTGCGCCACCAGCCACCACTTCGCCCGCCACAAATTGTGATAGTGCGCTGCATCGAAGTGCGAATAGTTCATTACCGCGCGCCCGTAAAACCGCACAATCAGCGCCGCCAGCACTGCGCATCCCACCCAAACCAACAGCGTCCGCAATCGCCCGCCACGCCGCGAACCCACACTCACCACACTCGACGCCATAACACCTCGCTTCAAGAGGTACGCAGCCCGCCATCCATCTGTTCAGGATTTCTCGCGAAAGTCTAGCACGCCCATCCCAACGATTCCTCGAACGCCGCCACCAATCACGCCATCCTCTCGCGTAACATTCCAGTGAATCCACAGGAGCCGCAATGCCCCACGCACTCCCCGACCAGCGTGTCTCCCCCCTGGCCCTCTCTGCGCAAGAATTCCAAACCCTCGGGCACGCCCTAGTCGATCGCATCGCCCACTTCCTCGACACCCTCCCCAACCTCCCCGTCACCACCGGCGAGTCCCCCTCCGCCATCCGCACCGCCCTCAACGCCGACCGCTCCCTCCCGCAACACCCCGCAGACCCCGCACACCTCCTCACCCACGCCACCGACCTCCTCCTCGACCACTCGCTCTTCAACGGCCATCCCCGCTTCTGGGGATACATCACCTCCTCCGCCGCTCCCATCGGCGCTCTCGGCGACCTTCTCGCCGCCGCCGTCAACCCCAACATCGGCGCCTGGCTGCTCTCTCCCATGGCCAGCGAAATCGAAGCCCAGACCATCCGCTGGATCGCCGAAATGCTCGCCTACCCCACCTCCTGCGGCGGCCTCTTCGTCTCCGGCGGCAACATGGCCAACATCCTCTGCATCCTCGCCGCCCGCCAGGCAAAGTCCGCCACAAACATCCGCACCGAAGGCCTCGCCAGCTCCCGCCTCCGCCTCTACTGCTCCGCCGAAACCCACACCTGGGTCCAGAAAGCCGCCGACATCACCGGCCTCGGCACCAACGCCATCCGCTGGATCCCCGCCGACGACCACCAGCGCCTCAACCTAACCGCCCTCCGCTCTGCCATAGCCCGTGACCTTGCTGAAGATGCCCAGCCCTTCCTCGTCATCGGCACCGCCGGCACCGTCTCCACCGGCGCCATCGATCCCCTCCCCGAACTCGCCGCCCTCTGCCACGAATTCAACCTCTGGTTCCACATCGACGGAGCCTACGGAGCCCTCGCCGCCGTCCTCCCCAACGCTCCCTCCGCCCTCGCCGCCATCCCGCTCGCCGACTCCATCGCAGTCGACCCCCACAAGTGGCTCTACGCTCCCCTCGAAGCCGGCTGCGCCCTCGTCCGCAACCCCCAACACCTCCGCGACGCCTTCGCCTACCATCCCCCCTACTATCATTTCGGCACCGAGGCCATCAACTACTTCGACCTCGGCCCCCAGAACTCCCGCGGTTTCCGCGCCCTCAAAGTCTGGCTCGCCCTCCAGCAAGCCGGCCGCGAAGGCTACGTCCAGATGCTCTCCGACGACATCGCCCTCGCCCAATCCCTCTTTGAGAAAATCTCCACCTACCCTGACCTCGAACCACTCACCCAATCCCTCAGCATCACCACCTTCCGCTACGTCCCCACCGATCTCGACCCCGCTGACCCCACCACCGCCGACTACCTCAACCAACTCAACACCGCCATCCTCACCGAAATCCAGCAACGCGGCGAAGCCTACCTCTCCAACGCCGTCATCGCAGGGAAATTCTCCCTCCGCGTCTGCATCGTCAACTTCCGCACCGCCTTACCCGACATCGAAGCCCTGCTTCCCCTGATCGTTCGCACCGGCCAGCATCTCGACGAAACCCTCCGCCCGCCAAACCTCCTCTCCCCAACTCCCTGACCCCACTACGCTCCCCCTCGGCCCCCGCAACCGTCTATACTCTGAAACTGGAAATCCGAGCGCAAACCCCGCTCTTCCTGAGGAGTCCATGAACACCCAATCCCGCACGCGCGAAGCCGGCTTTACCCTCGTCGAACTGCTCATCGTCATGTCCGTCATCCTCATCCTCATGACCCTCGCCATCCCGGCCATGCAGTCCGTCATCCGCCGTGGCAACGAGACCTCCGCCATCGCCTCCCTGCGCGACCTCAACACCCAGGAAGGCATCTACGCCTCCACCTACCCGCAGCACGGCTTCGCCTGCACCCTCCCCACCCTCGGCGGCAAGCAGGGCTCCGCGCCACCCTCCGCAGAAGCCGCACAGCTCATCCCCGACGACCTCTCCGGAGGCACTAAGGCCGGCTACACCTTCACCATCACCTGCTCCAACAAGACCACCAACAATAACGTCGACCAGTACAACGGCTACTCCATCACCGCCGTCCCCAACTCCGTAGGCCACTCCGGCAACCGCGGCTTCTGCACCGACGAGAACGCCCAGATCCGCTTCGACCCCAAGGGCGGCACCAACTGCACCGAGCTCCTCCAGTAGCCAGCCTCACCTGACACATCGAAGGCCGCCCACCCAGGCGGCCTTTCCATTTGCCCTTGCCATTCTTTCTGTAATCCACCGGAAAATCTGCTTCGCTACAAAACCGTCTTCGCTGCGTTCTTCTTCCCCTTCGCCGGCTTTAATCCATTCACCGCCACAGCCTCCCGCACCAGCTCCTTGAACGCCCCCGCATCCACCTCTTCCCCCTCATGAATATCGATCGCCCGCCGCACTCTCCCCTCCAAACTCGAATTAAACAGCCCCGCCGGATCCCCCAGCGACGCACCCTTCGCGAAAGTAAGCTTCACCACCTTCTTATACGTCTCGCCCGTGCAAAGAATCCCATCATGCGACCACACAGGAATCCCCCACTTCCACTCCTCCACCACGCCCCTATCGGCTTCCTTGATCAGCTTGCGCACCCGCGCCAGCGTCTTCCCCCGCCAGTCCCCCAGCTCCTCAATCCGATTCGAGATCAGCTCCGCCGCCGTCTGCCCCTCACCTACGACCGTCCTCTTCATGCGCTCCTCCTCAACGCCAGAATAGACCGTCGCGGAACTACTCCTTCCGCTTCGGCTCCACCTCTTTCGCCATCAACACCACCAGCTCCCGCTTGCTCTCCACCCCATTCGGGTTGTGCGTGATCATCTTCACGCGATAGCCCTTCGCCGCAGCATCCGTAAGCCGCGTCTCGTGCTCAAAGTCCCCACAACCACTCACAAACTTGTACTCAGGATCAGGCAAAAATTCAGAGCTCATACCGTCGCGTTCCTTTCAGAATCTGAAACAAGTCTGTCTGATGGCCGATCGCCTTCCCGGGTTGGCACCTTCACCCCCCAAGCTCGTCCACAAACGCCGCAATCGCGTCAGCAGCAAGCTTCGCCTCACACTGCAGCACCAGATGCGGAGACTCGATCGCCACCACCCGTCCCGGCTTCACCGCCTCCATCTCTGCCACACACCCCGGATCCACCAGCCGGTCCTTCGTCGGCTCCACATAAAGCACCGGCACTTTCACCTGCGCCAGCTCCGCCCGCACATCCAGGTTCAGAACCTCCCGCACCCGCGCACCCAGCACCTTCGGCGTCAGCCACGACACCGCGCCCGTCACCAGCTCCACCAACGCCTGCGGCGCCTCCTGCCCCACCAGCAGATACCGCGCCACCAGGTTCGGCATCGCCACATGCGAGAGCAGCGGAATCAGGTCCCACATCAGCGTCCTCCGCCAGCCCCGCAGCGGGCTCGTCGCGAACCCCGCGCACAGCACAATCCCCCTCAAATTCGGCGGCTCCATCGACGCAATCAGCACCGCCAGCGGCACGCCATACGACTCCGCCACCAGCACAAACGGCTCGTCCACCGGAATCGCTCCCCGCAGCGTTCCCGCCAGCTCCCCATACTTCATATAACGGTCCGCCGGATACCACAACGTCTCCGTCTCCAGCTCCTCCGGCAGCACTGTTTCCAGTCCCCGAAACAGCTCTCCACTTCCGTCCATACCCGGCAGCAATACAAGTTTCTTCAAGGTCTTATTCATACTTTTTTCTTATTACTTATTCAAACCCAGACATGTCATCCTACGACACCCACCCCACTTCAAGACAGCTCCGACCGAACCGTCCCAGCCATCGCCCCGACCCCACGATCCACAGCACCAACAGAAGCCAGGAGCCCGGCCACCTCCCGCCAGCTCATGCGTCATCCCGTTTCAGCAGATAATCCAACCCGCACACCCGAAACCACCGATAACCGTAGGGCTCCATCAGAATCGTGTGTTTCCCTTGCTTATTCGGCTGGCTGTGATCGTTCGACAGCAGATTCACCAGCACACAACCCTCGCCATCGTGTTCCACCGTCATCCCAATCTCCCTCGGAACGCCCTCCAGGTTATGCACACATAAAACCGAGTTGTTCCTCCACTCGTATTCCACGGCCAGCACCGTCTTCGTCCCGGTGCTCACAAACCCGAAGTCTCCCCATCCGATCTCCGGCACCTCCTTGCGCATCCGGATCATGCGCTCCATCCAGTTCAGCAGCGAATTCGGATCGCGCCGCTGATCCGCCGCGTTCACATGCTCATACCCGTACGGTCCATGGTCGATCACAGGAAGGATCGGACGGTCGCTCTTCGTAAACCCCGCCTGCGGCTCCGTCGACCACTGCATCGGCGTCCGTGCGCAGTTCCTCTCTGGAAGCCGCAGGTCGTCTCCCATGCCAATCTCATCGCCATACCGAATCACCGGCGTCCCCGGCAGCGTCAGCATCAGGCTGTACGCCAGTTCCAGCCGTCGCCTGTCACCGCCCAGCATTGGAGCCAGCCTTCGCCGTATGCCGCGGTCGTAAAGCTGCATCTCCGGCTCAGGCCCAAACGCGTCAAACACCACCTGCCGCTGCTGCTTCTCCAGCCGTCCCAGGTCCAGCTCATCGTGATTGCGCAGAAACTGTCCCCACTGCGCAGTCGCCGGTCTCGCCTTGGTCTCTTTCATCGCCTTCACCAGCGGCCTCGCATCGGCACTCGCCAGCGCGTAAAAAAGATGCTGGTTCACCTCGAAGTTAAACATCATCTGCAGCCGCTCGCCAGCCTTGCCAAAGTAGTTCATGTCCGTTCCCGGCAGCACGTTAGCCTCAGCCAGGATGATGGCTTCGCCCTCCCTCCACGTCAGAAACTGGCTGAACTCCCTCAGCATGTCATAGTGCTCCACCGGCTTCTGCCCAGCGTTCGCTCCCTTCTCCGCAATCACGAACGGCACCGCGTCCATGCGAAACCCAGACACGCCCAGCTGCAGCCAGAAGCCCATGATCTTCAGAATCTCCACCTGCACCTCCGGGTTTGCGGTGTTGAGATCCGGCTGAAATTCGTAGAAGCGATGAAAGTAATACTCTCCCGCCACGGGATCTTTGTCCCACGTCGACCGCTGCACTCCCGGAAACACAATGCCCTTCGCCGCATCCTTCGGCTTCTTCTTCGACCACACATACCAGTCGCGGTACTTCGACGCCGGATCACGTCGCGCCGCCTGGAACCACGGGTGCTGATCCGATGTGTGATTCACCACCAGGTCAATCAGCACCCGCATGCCCCGCTGCCTGCATCCGTGCGTAAACTCCACAAAGTCGCCCAGCGTTCCATAGCGTGGATCGACGCCGTAATAATCCGCAACGTCATACCCGTCATCCCGTCCCGGCGAAGGCTGAAACGGCATCAGCCAAAGCGCCGTCACCCCCAGCCCCTGCAGGTAGTCGAGCCGCCGCATCAACCCCTGGAAATCCCCAACGCCATCATCATTCGTGTCAAGGTATGTTGCCACCGACACACAGTAAATCACCGCATTCTTGTACCAAAGATCGTTGATCATGCGCGCCCCTCCCACACTCAGATGCAGAATACGCAACAACCCTCCCAACGTCCTATCTCGCCCACTTTTACATCCACCTCACCTCCGCAGTGCTCTAATATCACAGCGAGTTCCCTCCGCTCGCACAAGGAGAGCAAGATCCATGACCGACCGCATCGCTCCGCTGGCCTCCCGCCCAGCCTGGAAAGCCCTTCAGCAGCACGCCGAAACCATCCGCCCCCAGCAGCTCCGCGACCTCTTCCACTCCGACCCCGCGCGCGGCACCCGCTTCAACGCCGAAGCCTGCGGCCTCTTCCTCGACTACTCCAAGAACCGCATCACCGACGAAACCCTCAGGCTCCTCTTCCAACTCGCGAAAGAATCCGGCCTCAAGCAGCACACCGAAGCCATGTTCACCGGCGAAAAAATCAACACCACAGAGAACCGCGCCGTCCTTCACATCGCCCTCCGCGCCCCCAAATCCGAAAAGATCTTCGTCGACGGCCAGGACGTAGTCCCCGAAGTCCACGCCGTCCTCGACAAGATGGCCGCCTTCGCCGACAAGATCCGCAACGGCTCCTGGCTCGGCTACACCGACAAGCCCATCAGGAACATCATCAACATCGGCATCGGTGGCTCCGACCTCGGCCCCGTCATGGCCTACGAGGCCCTCCGCCACTACACCCACCGCGACCTCACCTTCCGCTTCGTCTCCAACGTCGATGGCACCGACTTCGTAGAAGCCACCCGCGACCTCGACCCCGAAGAGACCCTCTTCCTCGTCGCCAGCAAAACCTTCACCACCCTCGAAACCATGACCAACGCCCACTCCGCCCGTGAGTGGACCCTCGCCAAGCTCAAACAAACCGAAGCCATCGCCCGCCACTTCGTCGCCATCTCCACCAACGACGCAGCCGTCGCAAAATTCGGCATCGACACCGCCAACATGTTCGGCTTCTGGGACTGGGTCGGCGGCCGCTACTCCATGGACTCCGCCATCGGCCTCTCCACCATGATCGCCATCGGCCCCGACAACTTCCGCGCTATGCTCGAAGGCTTCCACGCCATGGACGAGCATTTCCGCAACACCCCCCTCGAGCAAAACCTCCCCGCCCTCCTCGGCCTCCTCACCGTCTGGTACACCGACTTCTTCAACGCCCAGACCGTCGCCATCCTCCCCTACGAGCAATACCTCAAGCGCTTCCCCGCCTACCTCCAGCAACTAACAATGGAGTCCAACGGCAAGCACGTCACCCTCTCTGGCACCCACGTCGACGCCGACACCGGCCCCATCTACTGGGGCGAGCCCGGCACCAACGGCCAGCACTCCTTCTACCAGCTCATCCACCAGGGCACCCGCCTCATCCCCTGCGACTTCCTCGGCGGCTATAAAACCCTCAACCCCTTAGGCCGCCATCACGACATGCTCATGGCCAACGTCTTCGCCCAGGCCGAGGCCCTCGCCTTCGGCAAAACCGCCGAAGAAGTCAAAGCCGAAGGTGTCCCCGACGCCCTCGTCCCCCACAAAGTCTTCGAAGGCAACCGCCCCTCCAACACCATCCTCTACGAGCTCCTCACCCCCCGCACCCTCGGCTCCCTCATCGCCCTCTACGAACACTCCGTCTTCACCCAGGGCACCATCTGGTCCATCGACTCCTTCGACCAGTGGGGCGTAGAGCTAGGCAAAGTCCTCGCCACCAAAATCCTCGGCGAACTAGAATCCCCCACCGAACCCAACCTGACCCACGACACCTCCACCACCCATCTCATCAACCTCTACCGCGCCCACAAATAATCCAACAACCAGAGGTCAGCTCGATCGACCCCAAGCCGAAAGGCCCGCTCGATTGCTCCCAAGAACCGAAGGCCCGCTAAATTACCAAGAGTCAAAGGCCCGCTAAATTAGCAACGAGGGCCAAAGGCCCGCTCGATCACAGCCTGGGGCGCAGCCCCAGGTTGTGATCGACATCAAGGCCTCAGGGCTGAAAGCCCGATCCATCTGCGACGAATTTGACAACGCAACGAACTCCTGTCGCAAATCGCCGCATTCCGGCGATAACCGCACTACAATGGAAGATATCCGCACGGAAAGCGCCGCCCTGTGCGCCAAGTCCTTGCACTATCTTCAATTGTGCGTTTACCGTGATCTCAGAGCGGCAATCGCCCGAGCCACCCTGCCCTTTTGCACGCCTTTGAGGAGGCCCCCATGACGCCCACTGCTACCCTTTCCGCCCCTGCCAAAACAAAAACCCTTCCCGGCGTTGCACTTGACTCCTACACCGGCGACCCCAATTTCATGGCCTCCCTCGCCCGCGGCCTCGTCGTCATCGAAGCCTTCACCCCGCAAACCCCGCAGATGACCATCTCGCAGCTCTCGCTCCGCACCGGCCTCTCCCGCGCCGCCGTCCGCCGCTGCCTCTACACCCTCACCAAGCTAGGCTTTGCCGGCGCCGACGAATCCCAGCGCTACTCCCTTCGCCCCAAAATGCTCTCGCTGGCCAATACCTACACCGCCTCCAGCACCCTCGCCAACGCCGCCCAGCCCATCCTCGAGCGCATGTCCAACACCTATCACGAGAGCTTTTCCGTGGCCACGCTCGACGGCGAACAGATCGTCTACATCGCCCGCACCTCTGTCACCCGCGTCATGTCCGTCGACCTCCACATCGGTTCCCGCCTGCCCGCCTTCTGCACCAGCATGGGCCGCGTGCTCCTCGCCTACCTCCCGCAGGACCAGCTCGAAGCCTACCTCTCCCGCGTCATCCTCACCCAGTACACCCCCCGCACCATCAACTCCATCGACAAGCTCCGCCTGGCGCTCCGCAACGTTCGCCGCAACGGCTACGCCCTCGTCGATCAGGAGTACGAAATCGGCCTCCGCTCCATCGCCGTCCCGGTCTACGCAGGCAACGGCCGCGTAGTAGCAGTAGTCAACCTGAGCGGCCACGCCCCCCGCATCCCCATGCTGGAGATGCAAACCCGCTTCCTCCCACCCCTCCGCGCCGCCGCCGCAGAACTAAGCGTCTTCCTCCGCTAAGTCCCCACTAATCCGGGTGCCCCATTCATGCGCGCTCTTGCGCATGAGTGGGTTATGAATCACACCCCAAGAGCACCCACCCAAAATTTTTCTCTCAAAAACCCGCCAAAAAGCGCGTGTCAACCCCCCGCCAACCCCCAGGCCCCACAAAACCTGCGCCCCCACTGCCGATTTCTAATTCCCCAACTTGGCATAGTTACCCCCACCAACCCACTACAATGGAATTAGCCCCAAACCACCCCCAAGGGCCATCGGCCCGACATATACCCAAGGGGGCAGAAACCCCCGTCCACGAACGGGATACTTTGCCCTATAACCCGCCTGAATAGAGCAACTTACACCCCGTTTTACTCCCAAAACGGGGATACTTTGCCCCTTAACTCTTTCCATATCATCGAGTTACAAGGCAAAATCGCTCCCAGGAGGGGGGGTACCCCTAGTCGTCGTCATCATCCTTTTTCTTCGCATGATGAACCAGCAGCGCAGCCGGCGGAGGCGTCTTCCCCATCGCATCCTGCCACAAGATCAGATTCAGCTTGTACGTATCCGCGCGATCCGCATGGCTGAAGTCCATCTTCATCGACGCAGCCGCGCCCGGAGCCCTCGGCGTATTTGCCGTATAGATCAGCCCATTCACCCGGTTCGACACATCCGCCGTAAACGGAGCCTGATCGCCCGGCCCGGTGAACAGCGTCGAGATCAGCGACGCAAACGCATCATTGTTATTCATGGGAGGAACACCCAACAGCGTCTCCATCGTCCGCAGCACGCTCACCGTCGAGTAGAACCGGCTGTCGACAAACGCGCCCTGCCCCGCCGCCGCATGCGGAGCATACTTGCTCACCACGATCGCCAGCGACCGATGCGCATCCACATGATCTGCCCCAGCCTGCGCATCGTCCTCCAGGATGAAAAACGCCGTGTCGTTCCAATAAGCTGAGTGCGAAATAGCCTCCACCGCTCGCCCGATTGCCAGATCATTATCCGCAACCGAAGCCTTCGGCGAAGGCGACTTCGGCCGCGTCCCCGCGGTGTGATCATTCGGCAATCGCAGCTGAATAAAGTTCGGCATCGTGTCATGCCCCGCCGCGCGATCCTTCTCCCACACCGCGAGATGCCTCAGAAAAATGTTCACCCGAATCTGGTCCGGCACCAACAAGTTGAAGTCCGGTGACTCCGGCGCAAAGTGCCCGACCAGCTCCGGCTTCGTCGCCACGTTATACGCCAGCCTCGGAATCGCCCACGGCCAAAGATTCTTCCCGCCACCCCACTCCGCGGGAATCTCTTCGCCCGGCAAAATCGACGGCTTCGCACAATTCACCTCGCTGCCCGACATCGCGCCCTGCTGCGGATTCTCTGGAGTCTTCTTCTGCGCCTCATCGCCGCAGAACACCGACGAGATGTACTCCGCAAAGTGATAAACCGTCTTCCCATGCGCAACCATGTCGGTCCAGATGTATCCGCTCTGCGGCTCGTTCACATCGGGAATATGCTGCAGCAGCGGATATCCATCCGCAACCATTCCCTCATAGTCATACGTCCGCTGCTCACCGCGATAATTCTGCTGCCAAGTGTCCTCTAAGTAATCCGTTCCAATCGCGGCATTCGACCAGACATGTCCATCACCCGAAACTTCAGCCGAGTCATAGAAGTTATCCAGCACCCCAAACTGCAGCGCCAGCGCATGCTGATTCGGCGTGATCGCTGCACCATACATCGTCAACGACGGATCACCATTGCCAACCTGCTTTCCGTCCTTGCTAAGATCGCCCAGCACCTGGTCGTATGTGCGGTTCTCCTTAATGATGTAGATCACATGCTTGATCGGGCTCTTCCCGCCCGCAAACGCAATCGTCTCCTTCGCAGCCTTCATCCGGTTCGACTCCAGCACCGTCTCCGTCGAAGCCTTCAGCCCACTATCGATCGCCCTCTCATCCAGCGCAGCCAGCGAGCCATACAGCAGCGTCGCAATATAAGTAGAAGCTCCACCCTTGCGCCCAGCGCCTTCCGCCGTCATCCGCTGCGCAAAGTTGTTCGGCCCCGTTCCCTTGCCCTTATCGGTAGTCACATACAACTTGCCGCCAGTAGAAGCCAACGCCAGAGGCATCCACTCCGTCGGCACGAACCCCAACGGCTCCACAAACCCCTTAGCCTTCGCCACGCCACGCAGCCGCCGCGGATCCAGCACCGCGACCGCATCCGACCCAAGGTTCGCCGCATACAACCGCGTCCGATCCGCGTTCATCGCAAGCGCCACCGGCTCAGCTCCAAAGTAGCTCTGCCCCGGCAAGCGCGTATCAAAGTATCCGCGCACCGCAAGCTCCGGAGCTCCCGCCTTCCCAATCGACACCGCCGCAACAGCATCGCGATTCGACAGCGCCACATACATCACGCCAGCACGCTCATCCAACAGCAACGCGCAAGGATGCGTTCCCGGCGCAATCGCCGACTTTGGCTTCAGCAGCGCAACCTTCCTTTCAACCTTGCCGCTCTCAAGGTCAAGCTCCACAACTTCACTCGCATTCCACAGCGCGACAAACGCGCGTCGCCCATCCTTAGTAACCGCAAGCGCAATCGGATAAGTCGACGGCACGTTCTCGCTCTCACCCACATCGAACGTCCGCTCAATCTCTCCCGTCGTCGCATCCATCAACGCCACAGAGTCCGCAAGGTTCTCAGCCACCAGCAGCGGCTGCTTCGCTCCAGGCACCACCGCAATCGCCGCCGGATAAGGAATCCCCATCGTTCCGTTATGCGTATCCAGATAATCCGTATGCCGACTCAAGCCCAGCTTCACCAGCGGCAGCTTCAGGAACCCCTGAGGCGTTAGCACGCCATCCGCAAACCCGTACACAACAATTCCGTTGCCAGTCTTCTTCTCCCCATCACCAACCGGCGCGCTCGACGACGCCATACTCGCATACACCCTCGTCCCGTCAGCGCTAAACGCCAGCCCCGAGAAGAACGTCTGCTGCGCTCTCTCGCCGACGCGCGCATCGGGGAAGTCCTTCACCGCTCCCGTCTGCGTATCCATCACCGCCAGCGACTGCCCATACCCCGACTCATACGTTCCATAGCCCGCATTCAAACTCACCACCCATCGTCCGTCCGGCGAAACCACCAGCGTCATCGGCAAGCTGTTCAGCCGCTGCGCACCACCCGGAACCGGCAGCAGCAGTTGCTTGCTCGACGGCAAATCCACCGTCGTCTGCGCTCCTGCGATGACGCCCAACCCCAGCATCATCAGCGCCCCACAGCACGTCACGCGCCATAGCTTCGGACCCGCCATTAACCCGCTCGATACCTTGGCAAATCCAACAGTCTCGCCCATTCCCGCCATTACAAATGTGTTACACACGCCGCTTCATCCTCCGAGTATCGTCAGCAATAGGACTTGTAATACACCGTACTCCCAAGGATCGAGCCCCTAGATGAATACAACATTACCCGAAGTCGAAACGAGCGCCGCACCTGCCAACCCACTTCTCGCCGTTCAGCAGGTCACGCAGAAGATCAAGCAGGACCTCCGCATGGGCCGCGAGCACCAGCAGGGCCGCATCAACTGGATCACCACCATCGCCATGGGGCTCTTCCACGTCGGCGCCATCGCCGCACTCTTCTTCTTCTCTTGGACCAACCTTGCCGTCTTCTTCGTGATGTACTTCTTCGCCATCAACGTCGGCATCGGCATGGCATACCATCGCCTCCTCACGCACCGCGGCTATAAGACACCGCGTTGGCTCGAGTACTTCGTCACCGCCTGCGGCTGCCTAGCCCTCGAAGGCGGACCCATCTTCTGGGTAGCAACCCATCGCGTCCACCATCAGAACTCTGACCAGGAAGGCGACCCCCACACACCGCACGACGGAACCTGGTGGGCACACGCCGGTTGGATCCTCTCCGGTCGCGCTCTCCACTCCGAGACCGCACTCCTCGGCCGTTACGCCCCTGACCTCACTCGCGACCGCGTCCACGTCTGGCTCTCGAAGTACCACTATGTGCCGCTCGTTGTGACCGGCCTCCTGCAGCTCGCGCTCGGCGCCGCGCTCGATCCCGCCCACCGCGTCGTCGGCGCCATCGGCATGCTGCTCTGGGGAACCTTCCTCCGCGTCACCATCGGCCTCCACGCCACCTGGCTCGTCAACTCCGCCACCCACCTCTGGGGCAAGCGCCGCTTCGAGACCAAGGACGACTCTCGCAACAACTGGTGGGTCGCCATCCTCACCGGCGGCGAAGGCTGGCACAACAACCACCACGCCCATCCCGTAAGCGCACGCCACGGCCTCAAGTGGTATGAGTTCGACGTCAACTACTACGGCATCTGGCTTATGGAAAAGCTAGGCCTCGCCAAGAAGGTTCAGATCGCCAAGTACGACCCAGCAGCCCCCAAGCCAGCTGGCGCCTACATGGACTAATTCACCCGGAACAAAACACAGCAGGCGCAGAGTTCACTCTCTGCGCCTGCTCTTTTAATCCCCAATCCTTTATCTCCGGTACAAACTACACCGATCCTCCGGCGAGGACACTAGATCCGCCGCAGCATCCACCTCAGACATCCCGATCCGTTCGCTCCACATCAGCTCATACCGTGGAAACTCCGCGAACACCACCTCCTGCTGTGGCACCACGTACAACAAATCAATCTCACCTCTTCGCCTACCCGCAACCGCGTCCACGCGCTCCAGCAAACGCCGCATCATCGGCGCGAGAAACGGGTTGTACAGAAAGATCAGCAGTCGCCCCTCCGGCAGTCCCAAACTCAACGCATCACCTTGCACCATCCTCATCGAACACAATGCCCGACCAGACCTCCGCCACAGCTCCAGATTCTTTTCCGCAACCTCCGCCAGCCCCGCATTCAACTCCACGCCGACCACCTCGCGGAACGCCAACTCCGACGCCAGCATCATCGCCCGTCCTTTCCCGCTCCCAATATCCACGAAGGTATACTCGCCGACATCCACCGTTCCCGCCGTCTCCCGCCACCGCGCCATTGCCCGCCGCATCCGCGAAGGCGAAACCCCGTAATACGCCACCGAGAAGCGGTCGTGTTCATGCCCGCCGGCCAACCCTCCACCGCTAAGCAGCCCGCTCGTCTCCGTCCCGTGTTCCTCATCAAACGGATGCAGCTCCGACTTATCCGCTCCCCGCGGCCCCATCACGCGCTGCAACGCCTGGCGCGCGGTGCTCCTCACGCCCCGATGCCTGAGCGACCACTCAACCTTTCGCCAAGCGCTGCGAAATTCATTCATCTGGCATCATTCTAACGACCCCCGCGTTCGACATCTCTCACTTCCCGCATCCCCGTTCGTTGTCTTTCTGCCCGCCATCCTCTAACCTCTACACTCTAGATATGAATCTCACCCGGCGCCGCGGAACCAGAGCGTTTTTCATCACGCTCGGCGTGTGTCTCACCGCGCTCGCCATCGTCCTCAACATCACCTGGATCCACAACAACGGCCGCCGCCTCGCCATCGACTTCCTCGGCATCATCCTCTTCTCCATCCTCATCGCCGGCGTCGTCATCAACACCGTCTTCCTCGTCCGCGAAGTCCGCCGCAACGAGCGCCAGGACTCCTTCCTCAAGGCCGTCACCCACGAGCTCAAGACCCCCATTGCGAGCATCCGCCTCTACCTCGAAACCCTCCAGCGCCACCCCGGCGACGAGCAGCAGCGCCAGCGCTTCTACGCCATTATGCGCGAGGACAGCGACCGCCTCCTCGCCACGGTCGAAACTGTGCTCAAGGCCGGCGAACTCGGCCAGCGCCAGCGCGTCCAGCAACGCACTCGCGTCGAACTCCATCCCCTCGTCGCCGAGTGCATCGCAACCGTCCTCCTCCGCCATCACCTCCAGCCCGAAGACATCACCCTCGAAGACATCCCTGGCAGCGTCCGCCTCTTCGTCCTCGCCAATATCGAAGACCTCCGCACCGCCATCCTCAACCTCCTCGATAACGCCGTGAAATACTCCCCTAACGGCGTTCACATCACCTGCCGCATCGCCATCGAGCGTTACACCTGGGCCGTTCTCTCCATTACCGACACGGGCCTCGGGATCCCCGCGCGCGAGCTCAAGCGCGTCTTCAAACGCTTCTACCGCGCGCCCTCCAATGATCAAGTAAAGATCAAAGGCACCGGCCTCGGCCTCTTTCTCGTTCGCACCATCGCCATCCAGCATGGAGGCAGCGTGCGCGCCATCAGCGCAGGCCCCGGCCAGGGCGCCACCTTCCAACTGCAGCTTCCTCTCCTGGTCGGCGACGCCCCAACAAAAGCCCTCCCGCAATAGCCTTCGTCACAGCTTCACCAGCCCCACGCAACGTACAATCACCTCAAGCAGGCTCACCGCTAGACACCCTCTCTCCGGGGAATTATGTATCTCGTCTGGAAATACTTCGCCCTCGGCTTCAGTGCCCTCATCCCGCTTGTCAACCCTCTCGGCTCCGCGTTTGTCTTTCTCGGGCTCGTAGGAACTGCCCCCATCGAGGTCTATCGCTCCCTCGCTCGCAAGATCGCCATCAACACCATCATCTTCCTCATCGTCATCGCCCTCGTCGGCTCATCCCTGCTCAGCTTCTTTGGAATCTCGCTGCCCATCATGCAGGTCTCCGGCGGCATCGTCATTGCCATGATCGGCTGGTCGCTTCTCAATCAGCAGGAGAGCCAGCCCAGCCCCGAGAAGACCGCCGCCGCCCAACCCGCGGTCACCGAGTCCGAAATCGCCAGCCTCAGGAGCAAAGCGTTCTACCCCTTCACCTTTCCCATCACCGCCGGCCCCGGCTGCATCGTCGTCATGCTCACACTCAGCATCCACGCCAGGCAGCCCGTCGTCACCCAGACCCTCCTTGCCTACGCCGGTCTCCTTGCCGCCAGCATCTTCCTCAGCGCGAGCGTCTATTTCTGCTACGCCTACGCGCCCAAGATCGTCCGCTCCATCTCTCCCGCGACCGCCCATGGAGTCCTTCGCGTAGTTGCCTTCATCCTTTTCTGCATTGGAATCCAGATCGCCTGGAACGGCATCAGCGCCCTCGTCCCTTCTCTCCTTCACAAATAGCTTCGGCCAGCAAAAACGCCGCAAGCATACAATCTGCGAAGACACCCCATGTCCAAGCCCACGCTCATCGCGATCGTTGAAGACGAGGAACACCTCGCCCAGGGCCTCATCTTCAACCTCGAAGCGGAAGGCTACCGCACCCACCACGAAGCCGACGGCGACGTAGCACTCGCTTGGCTCCTCGAAGCCACCCAACCCGGCGCCCCCGATCCTCCCGCCGCCATCCTCCTCGACGTCATGCTCCCCGGCCGCGATGGATTCTCCATCGTCAGCGCCCTTCGCGATGCCAACCGCTACACCCCCGTCCTCCTGCTCACCGCCCGCGGCCGCGCCGAAGACATCGTCGAAGGCTTCACCGCCGGCGCCGACGACTACCTTCCCAAGCCCTTCGACCTCGGCGTGCTCTTCGCCCGCCTCACCGCCCTCCTCCGCCGCATGCACTGGCAGACCAACCTCCCCGCCGAAGCTCCCGCCACGCAACCTGCCGCCTCAGAACCCACTCCCACCTACGCCCTCGCCGGCCGCACCATCGATCTCGACAACCTCGAAATCCGCCCTCAGGATCCCGAAGAAAAGACCATCCACCTTACCCTCATGGAAGCCGACCTCCTGCGCTACCTTCTCGATCACCCCGGCAAGATCGTTCCGCGCTCCGAGCTCCTCGAGAACGTCTGGCACGTCAAAGAAGACACCGACACCCGCGCCATCGACAACTTCGTCGTCCGCCTCCGTCGCTACCTCGAACCCGATCCTGCCAAGCCTATCCACCTGCTCACCATCCGCGGCGTAGGCTACCGCTTCATTCCGGAACCTTAAACTCCTCACGCCCCTCGAACGATCCGAATCATCACAATCAGCACGAGATGTGATATTCATCACAGCCAACTCTGGCCGCAAAAGCAGATCGTTCCCCCAAACATGTCAGCTGGCTTTCGTCGCGATCACCGGATTCGCAGGGGAAGTCATTCAGAACGAGCGCACCGTCCACACCGCAGCAATGATCGCTTCGTGTCACGGCGAGCCAACCGCCGGATCAATGGTCAGGAGTCCACATCTATGAGCAACACCGCCACCACCCCCATCACGAAGGTCGCCAATCCCGGCCCCCTCGGGCTCTTCGGCTTCGGCCTGACCACACTTCTCCTGTCGTCTATCAACGCCGGCCTCATTCCGCCCGAATCCATCGCCGCCGTTGTGCCCCTCGCCTTCGCCTATGGCGGCCTCGCCCAGCTCATCGCCGGCATCATGGAATTCCGCCTTGGCAACACCTTTGGCGGCGTAGCCTTCGCCTCCTACGGCATGTTTTGGTGGTGGTTCTCCCTACTGCTCTGGACCCTCGGCGCCGGCTGGCTCAAGGCCCCCGCAGCCAGCGGCATGGCCACGGCGCTCCTCATCTGGGGCATATTCACCTTCATCCTCTGGATCGTCACCTTCCGCCTCAACAAGATCCTCTGGAGCATCTTCCTTCTGCTCACCATCACCTTCTTCTGTCTCGCCGCTAAAGACTATGGCTTCGGCGCGTTCTTCGGTAAGCTCGGCGGCTATCTCGGCCTGCTCACCGGTGCCGATGCCGTCATGCTTGCAGGCATCGAGCTCCTCAACGCCGTCGCTGGCTACACCGTCATCCCTCTCGGCCAACCCTTGGTCATGAACCCTGCACTCAATGGCCGAGTCGGAGTAGCCGTCGTTTAGCGCACAAACCGCATCACTTACAGAAAGTTGAAACCATGCGCCCGCGACCGAACCTTCGCGGGCGCATCATATTAATCATGTCCACTCTCGTTCTACGGATCGATAACATGCACTGCGGTTCCTGCATCCGCCGTGTCACCCAGACGCTGAACGCGTTGCCCCAGACCCACGCAGAAGAAGTCCGCGTCGGCAGTGCGCGCGTCGCAACCGCCGCAGCGCCCGAGCAAATCCAGCAAGCCCTCACCGCCGCCGGCTATCCCGCCTTCGTAGAATCGGCAGGTGCATGAGCGAACAATCGCTGCGCGTCCAGGGCATGACCTGCGCATCCTGCCAGATTCACGTCCAGAAAGCGCTTGAAGCAGTCCCCGGCGTCACCTCGGCCAGCGTCAACCTCATGGCGCACACCGCCCAGATCACCACCGCATCTCCAGTTGACACCGACACACTCATAGCAGCCGTCCGGAACTCCGGGTACGACGCCTCGCTGCCCGCCATTGCAGGTGAATCCCACGCCTCTCACGACCATGACAGCATGGAGGCGCCACGTCTTGGCCTTCGTACCCTCCTCGCTCTCGTCACCGGCGCCATCGCCATGCTGCTCTCCATGCCGCTCATGATGTCTTCCACCGAGAGCACTGACCCACTTCTCCGCTCGTTGGCGAATCTCCTCTCGCCCCTGATGCCGGCCGCGCTGATGAATCTTCCGACCCAGCCCCTCCGCTGGACCCTCTGCGCGCTCGCCCTCGCCACCATGCTCTTCGCGGCACCGGAGATCTACACCGCCGCCTGGCGAGCGACACGGCACCGCACCACCAACATGAACACCCTGGTCGCGCTCGGCACCCTCGCCGCCTTCGCCGCATCCTTCGCCGCAACCGTCGCGCCAACCTACTTCACCCGCCACGGCCTCACCTCCGACGTCTACTTCGAAGCCGTCATCTTCATCCTCGCCTTCCTCCTCGCCGGCCGCTGGCTCGAAGCCCGAGCCCGCACCCGCGCCACCAGCGCCCTCCGCGGCTTCGCCCAACTGGAATCCGCCGACGCCCGCCTCCTTACGCCACCACAAAATTGGGTGCCCCAGGTCTCGCCTTTGAGACCCGGGATCGACACAGCCTCTCCCGACTACAGCAGTCTCCCCGAGACCCTCCTCCCCCTCTCCGCCATCGAGCCCAACGACCTCATCCGCGTCCTCCCCGGCGACCGCATCCCCCTCGACGGCCTCATCCTCCACGGCCGCAGCTCCGTAGACGAGTCCATGCTCACCGGCGAACCCCTCCCCGTCACGCGCACCACCGGCGACCACGTCTCCGGCGGCACGCTCAACCTCGACGGCCCGCTAGTCTTGAAGGCCACTGCCGTCGGTTCAGCGTCCACGCTCGCCCAGATGCAGCGCCTCCTAGAGCAGGCCCAGTCCAGCCGCGCTCCCATGCAGCGCCTCGCCGATCGCGCCTCCGCCATCTTCGTCCCCACCGTCCTCGCCCTCGCGGCCCTCACCTTTACCATCTGGGCCATCGCCGAAAACACCAACGGCCATCACGAAGGCTTCGCCCGCGCGCTCTCCATCGCGATCGCCGTCCTGATCATCGCCTGCCCCTGCGCCATGGGCCTCGCTGTCCCCGCCGCCATCACCGTCTCCATAGGCCGCGCCGCGCAATCCGGCCTCCTCATCAAAGGCGGCGAAGCCCTCGAGCGCTTAGCCACCATCGACACCGTCGCCCTCGACAAAACCGGCACCTTAACCGAAGGCCGCCCCCACATCGCCGCCTTCGCCCTCGCCCACAACGCCACCCTCAACGCCTCCACCCTCCTCACCTACGCAGCCGCCGCCGAGCGCCTCTCCACCCACCCCCTCGCCCAAGCCGTAGTCGCCTACGCCGACGAACACCCCAACCTTCCCACAGCCCCGCCCGCCGAGAACCACACAACGCTCCCCGGCACAGGCCTGACCACCACCATCGCCAAACACAAATTTGCCATAGGCAACGCCGCTCTCTTATCCTCCGCCCCGCCTGAAGAACTCCTCGCCCCGCCAAACCTCACCACAGCCACGCCCCTCTATCTCCTCATCGACAACATCCCCCAGGCCGTCTTCTTCGCCGCCGACGAGCTCCGCCCCAGCGCCCCAGCCGCCATCGCCAAACTCAACGCCCTCCACATTCACCCCATCCTCCTCACCGGCGACATAGCCGCCTCCGCCACCCCCATCGCGCAAGCCGCAGGCATCACCGACATCCAATCCCACCTCCTCCCCGCCGAAAAACTCACCGCCATCCGCACCCTCCAGTCCGCCGGCCACAGCGTGGCCATGGTCGGCGACGGCATCAACGACGCCGCCGCACTAGCCCAGGCCGACGCCGGCCTCGCCATGGCCTCCGGCTCCGACCTCGCCCGCGACGCCGGCGACATCCTGCTCCTCCACCACGACCTCCGCCTCATCCCTCTCTCCATCCAGATCGCCCGCCGCACCACCCACATCATGCGCCAGAATCTCGGCTGGGCCGTCGTCTACAACCTCATCGGCATCCCCCTCGCCGCCGGCATTCTCTATCCCCACTTCCACATCCTCCTAAGCCCCATCCTCGCCTCTGCCGCCATGGCTCTAAGCTCCGTAAGCGTCCTGGCCAACTCCCTCCGCCTCCGCACCCTCCCAACTGACAACTGAGAACGAACAACTGAGAACCAGGAAGCTGCTTCTCCCGCGCTAAACTAAAATCACCGCCCACCGCGGACTAACCGTGCGTATCTTCACTCGCTACATCCTCCGCGAAATCACCGGCTACGCTCTCCTCGGCGGCGTGCTCTTCACCTTCATTCTGTTCATGCGCTACCTGCTCCCGCTCATGGAGCTCACTGTCCGCGGCGTAGCCTCGCCCCTCGACATCCTTCGCCTCATCGGCTACCTCCTACCCGGCTTCCTCTCCTTCACCATCCCTATGGCTGTGCTCATCGGCATCCTCCTCGGCCTCAGCCGCCTCGCAGCCGACAGCGAAGTCACCGCCATGCGCGCCTCCGGACTCGGCGTCCTCTCCTTCGTCCGCATCGTCAGCATCTTCGCCATCGTCTTTTGGATCCTTGGCCTCGCCAACTCGCTCTTCGTAGCTCCCCACGCCGCCCAGGCCCTGCTCAACTACGAAGACGCCGCCAAGACCAGCCAGGCCACCGTCGAAATCCAGCCCCGCGTCTTCTACGAAGACTTCAAGAACTACGTGCTCTACGCGCAAGACGTCATCCCCGGGGCCAACGGCACCGCCATCTGGCGCCACGTCTTCATCGCCGACCTCACCAAACCCGAATCCCCCCACATCATCACCGCCAACGACGCCACCGTCCTCGGCGGCCCCGGCCAGACCCTCCGCCTCGATCTCGCCCACGGTAGCCAACACGTCATCTCCACCACCGATCCCGGCCAGTACGACATCACCACCTTCGCCACCACCGAGCTGCCCATGCAGACCGGCCAGCAGGAGGAAGGCTCTCACCTCACGCGCCTCAACACCCGAAACGAAGCCATCGCCCTCCCAGAACTCTGGAGGCTCGCTCACGGCAACGGGACAACCGACCCTCGGCCCTACCTCATCGAGCTCCACAATCGCTTCGCCTATCCCACCGCCTGCCTCGTGCTGATGCTCGTCGGTGTCCCCCTCGGCCTCTCCTCCAAGCGCGGCGGCAAAGGTGCAGGCTTCGTCGCCACCCTCGGCCTTGTCTTCGTCTACTACTTCCTCTCCTCCATGGGCATCGCCTTCGCGCGCCAGGGTAAGCTTCCGCCCGCGCTCGGCGTGTGGGGCGCGAACATCCTCTTTGCCCTTGCCGGCCTTCTGCTCTTGCAGCAAATCTCCCGCGGTGGCGCCGTCCTCGAGCTCTTCGCCAACCTCGGCCAGGCCTTTACGAAACTCTTCGATCGCATCCGCCGCAATACTGCCGCCGGCGATCAGCTCCGCGCCCAACACGTCGGCGACGGAGCCGTGATGCAACGCATCCGTCGCGCCCTCCGCATCCGCTTTCCCCTCATCCTCGACGAGTACGTCATGGGCAGCTTCCTCCGCAACTTCGCCCTCGTCCTCATCTCGCTCGTCGTTCTCTTCGTCATCTTCACCTTCTTCGAACTCATCGGCGATATCCTCCGCTATCGCACCCCGCTCGTCGTCGTCGGCGACTACCTCCTCAACCTCGTCCCCTTCATCCTTAACCTGATTCTTCCGCTCTGCTCGCTCGTTGCCGTCCTCATTACCTTTGGCGCGCTCAATCGCAACAGCGAGCTCACGGCCATGAAGGCCACCGGCATCAGCCTCTACCGCATCGTCGCTCCCATGCTGGTCGTCGCCATGCTCCTCTCGGGCCTGCTCTTTGTCTTCGACGAAACCTATCTCCCCGCCGCCAACCGCCGCCAGGAAGCCCTCCTCTCCGAGATCAAGGGCAAGCCCGCCCAGACCTTCCTTCGCCCCGATCGCAAATGGATGTCCGGCCAGAACAGCGGCCCGAAGGGTAGCCAGGCACAGCCCACCCGCATCTTCTACTACCAGTTCTTCGACCCCTACAAAAACGTCTTTGCCAACCTCACCGTCTTCGAGTTTCAGCCCGGCACCTTCAATCTCACTCGCCGCATCTTCGCCCAGAGCGCTCGCTGGGACGACAAGCTCAACGAATGGGTATTCGAGGACGGCTGGCAGCGTACCTTTCAAGGTGAATCCACCGCCACCTACGAGCCCTTCGCCATCTCCACCTTCCCCGAGATCCACGAACAACCCTCTTACTTCAAGAAGGAAGATCGCCAGTCCGAGCAGATGTCCTACACCGAGCTCGCCACTTACATCAACGACCTCAAGCAGAGTGGCTTTGACACCGTACGCCTCCGCGTCCAGTTGAATCGCAAGCTCGCCTACCCCCTCATGACGCTGGTTCTCGCTATCCTCGCCATCCCCTTCGCGCTCTTCGCGGGCAAACGCGGCGGCATCGCCGGCATAGGCACGGCCATCGGCGTGGCCATCTGTTACTGGGTTATCGCGGGTGTCTTCGAAAACCTCGGTGACGTAAACTCTCTCCCTGCCATCCTCGCAGCCTGGTCCCCCGACCTCCTCTTCGCCATGGCCGGCACCTACCTCCTCCTCCGCACCCCCACCTAGCGCTGTCACCGTTGCGGTCGCATCGGCCTTTGCTGGAAGCTAGAAGCTAAGAGCGAAAGCTAGATTCGCCCTCCCGAGCTAAACTAGACTCGACATGAAAACACAGACCCTCCCCCCTTTGAGCCTCACAGCATCCCTCATCCTTGCACTAGCTGCGCTTCCTCTCGGAGCCCAAACCGCAACACCCACCGTCCACCACACCACCGCCGCGCACCACATCGCCCCCGGCGGCTGCGTCAAGACACCTGAGGTCTCTCCAAAGATCCCAGCCCTTCCCGCCAACGCGCCCTGCGCAAAGATCCTCTACACCCTCACCCATACCCCCGACATTCACCTCGACTACGCCTCCCCGCTCATCTCTCCTGAGCTCCGCGCCGATCTTGCCGGCCAGAAGACCACCTACTCGCTCATCTACGTCGACACCGCCGTGGGTACCGGACCCCTCGCCGAGCCTGGCAAGTTCTACACCGTTCACTACACCGGCTATCTCGCCGACGGCACCAAGTTTGACTCCTCCGTCGATCGCGGCGAGCCCATCACCTTCCCGTATGGCAAGCATCGCGTCATCGCGGGCTGGGACACCGGCTTCGAAGGCATGCGCATCGGTGGCAAGCGCCGCCTCTTCATTCCCTACGAGCTCGCCTACGGTGAAACCGGTCGCCCGCCCGTCATTCCCGCCAAGGCTGAACTCATCTTCGACGTAGAGTTCATCGCCCAGGGCGACGAGATGCCCAAGCCCAAGGCCCCACCCGCACCCATGGCCCACCCCATGCCAGGCCAACCCGCTCCCGGCAAGCCAGCCACCCCGCCCCCGGCCTCCAGCACAACGCCGCCGCCTTCCAAGCCTCAACAGTAAGTTCATCCAACCGGCGGCCGCGAGCATCCAATCCGCGGCCGCCGATCGTTTCTAATCCCTGATTCCTGTTCTCTAATCTCTGCATCTATGCTCTCCCGCCTCAGACCGCTCTTCCCCTACCTCCGCCGCTACTGGCCGAGCTTTGCCTGGGGAGGTCTCGCGCTCGTGGTCTATAACGCCGCCAAGGCCATGATCCCCCTGCTCATCGGCGGCGCCACCAAGGACATCCAGCAAAGCCTCTCCGCCGCCAAGGTTGAGCACCACGCCCTGCGCATCCTGGCCGTCGCCGTCGTCGCCGCCATCACCCTCTATCTCACCCGCCAAATCATCATCGGCGCCTCCCGTGAGATCGAATTCGACATCCGCAACGACCTCTTCTCCCACCTCGAATCCCAGCCACCCGAGTTCTTTCAGCGCCACCGCACCGGCGACATCATGGCGCACTCCACGAACGATCTAAGTGCCGTCCGCCAGCTTCTAGGCCCGGCCATCATGTACTCGGCCAACACCATCGTCTTCACCGCCATCGCGCTCCCATTCATGCTGCGCATCTCCCCGCGCCTGACGATGTTCGCGTTTCTCCCCCTGCCCTTCGCCTCCGTCCTCGTCCAGTACTTCGGCGCCCGCATCCACACCCGCTTCGAGCGCATCCAGGCCATGTTCTCTGACATCTCCGCCCAGGCCGAAGAGAACTTCTCCGCCGCCCGCCTCATCCGAGCCTTCACCCAGGAAGACGCCCAGATCGCCGCCTTCGAGACCTCCAACCAGGAGTACATCCGCCGTAGCCTGCTCCTGGCCCGCCTCATGGCCATGCTCTGGCCCACACTCGAGTTCGTCCTCGGCGTCTCGCTCGTCGTCACCCTCCTCGTCGGTGGCCACGAAGTCGTCCAGCACCGCATCACCGTCGACCAGTTCTTCACCTACAACATCTTCATGGTCCAGCTCACTTGGCCCATGATCGCCATCGGCTGGGTCGTCAACCTCGTCCAGCGCGGCACCGCCTCCGTCACCCGCATCCACAACCTCATGACCGAGGCCCCCACCATCACCGACGCCGAAGCCGACCCAACCCTGCTCAACACAGCCACAACGCCGGGTGCCCCAGGTCTCGATTCTGAGACCTGGGTTGGCCCCCCGCAGATCACCGGCCACATAACCTTCAACCACCTCAGCTTCACCTACCCCACCGGCCCAGAAGTCCTCCACGACATCACCCTCGACATCCCCGCCGGCAGCTCCCTCGCCATCGTTGGTCCCACCGGCTCTGGCAAGTCCACCCTCGTCGCCCTCATCCCCCGCCTCTACGACGCCCCGCCCAACGCCGTTCTCCTCGACAACCGCCCCCTCCGCGACTACCCCCTCCACGCACTCCGCGCAGCCATCGGCTTCGTCCCGCAGGAGACTTTCCTCTTCTCCACCACCATCGCCAACAACATCGCCTTCGGAGTCCCCGCAGCCACCACCCCCGCCGAGACCCTGCTCCTCGACCAGCAGATCGAATCCGCCGCCCGCACCGCCCACATCGCCGACGAGATCCTCGAGTTCCCCTCCGGCTTCCGCACCATCGTCGGCGAACGCGGCGTCACTCTCTCCGGCGGCCAGAAGCAGCGCACCGCCATCGCCCGCGCCATCCTCCGCAATCCCCCCATCCTCATCCTCGACGATGCCCTCGCCAGCGTAGACACCTACACCGAAGAGCAGATCCTCGCCGGCCTCCGCGAATCCATGCAGGGCCGCACCACCATCCTCATCGCCCATCGCGTCTCCACCGCCCGCAACGCCGACCGCATCGCCGTCCTCATCGACGGCCGCATCGCCGAACTAGGCACCCACGACGAACTCCTCGCCCGCAACGGCTACTACACCGACCTCTTCGAAAAACAATCCCTCGAAGAAGAAATCCTAACCGCCCAGTAGCTAGCTCTTCCCCGCCCCCATCACCTTCACAATCACCCGCTTCGATCTCTGCCCGTCAAACTCCGCATAAAACACTCTCTGCCAGGTCCCCAGATCCAGCCTCCCCTTCGTCACCGGCAGCGTCGTTTCATGATGCAGCAGCAGCGCCTTCAAATGCGCATCGCCATTATCCTCACCAGTCCGATGATGCTTATACCCCGGCCACCGCGGCGCCAGCTTCTCCAGCCACACGCCGATATCCTCAATCAACCCGTCTTCGTTATCGTTCACATAAATCGCAGCCGTAATATGCATCGGCGACACAAAGCAAAGCCCGTCATCGACGCCGCTCCGCCGCACAATCGCCTCCACCTCGGGCGTAATGTGCACCATCTCATATTGCTCGTCAGTCTTGAACATCAGGTACTCGGTATGAACCTTCATGCGCCGATGTTAAATCACCAGGCACCGCCGCAATCAACTTACTGCTGCGGCGCAGGCGCACTCGCGGGCGGAGGAGGTGGTGGTGGCGGCGGCTCTCCCGGACCCTCCGGGCGCTGCGGTGGTGGCGGCGGCGTGACCAACTCCCCGTTCGCCCTCACCGGCACATCCTTCCCATGCTCCGGATCGTAGTCATGCCGCTGCATCCACAGCTTGTAATCCGCCACCGGGTCCGCCCGCAAACCGTCGTTGCCCGGCGCGTACGCAAAGTCCTTCATATCCGTATTGAAGTCGCAGGTAAAGTACTTACCGCTCTGCCCAAAGATCGGCAACAGCACTACCAGCTGCCTGCCCGGCTTCTTCCACCGCGCCGGATACGTCTCATACCCAAACGACGCCCGAATCTTGTAACCGCATTGGTAGTTGAAATCCAGCCCCCGCGCCTCGCCATTCTCGAACAAATTCGCCCGGCCATCTCCCTGCGTCTCATCCAGCGAACGAGTGCGATGGTAATAAAACGAAGTCTGGCTCCGCCCGAAGATATGCAACCGCAGCGGATAATCCGCCGGGTTCTTACTCTCCGCTCCCGCCACGGTTGACATCCCCACCATCATCCCGACCACCACCACCAACCCAGCCACACCCTTCGAAACGCGCATCGAGAAAAACTCCTTTGTTACTCAATGGAAGAAGAAAGTCACCCAGTTTGACGTGCCCTCCTCACACCGAGTCTCGCCCCACAAAAATAAATTTCACTCCGCGCGCATGGAGAGTCACACCAATCGAGATTCCCCTGCACGGCTCAAAGAACCCCGCCTCACCCGCCATAAATCTCCCCAAAACGAAGGAAGCCTTTAGCCCCTGAGGTAAGCTTTCCCCATGCGTGCCATCGCCTTGTTCGTCGCCCTAGCCGCACTCACCCTCTCCGTCCGCGCCCAGTGGACCATCCAGACCCCCACCACCGCCGACCTCCGCGGCATCGTCAACGTCGGCCACGGCATCGCCTGGGCCTCCGGCACCGACGGCACCGTCCTCCGCACCGAAGACGGCGGCTCCGTCTGGCAGCGTTGCGGCATCCCACCCGCCGCCGCCCACCTCGACTTCCGCGCCATCCAGGCCTTCGACGCCAACACCGCCATCGTCATGTCCTCCGGCCCCGGCGACCAGTCCCGCCTCTACAAAACCAACAACGGCTGCCAAACCTGGACCCTCCTCGTCGCCAACCCCGACCCCACCGGCTTCTGGGACGCATTCGTAATTTGGTCCTATGACCAGGGCTATCCAGGAAGGCAAGCTGCCGCGCATGGAATCCTGCTTGGAGATCCCGTCGATGGCCGCTTTCGTCTCTTTACCGTGAGCGAAAACCTCATCACCTCCGCCAAACGCGTCGAGAGCAACCTGAAGCTCGTGCCAGACACGCACCCAAGCCTCGCGGTGAACCCGGCGCAAGCCGGAGCGTTCGCCGCCAGCAACCAAGCGCTTTTTTACGTCCCCTGGAAAGCTATCGACGCAAGCGACAAGCAAGGCATGACCTGGCCCTTCAGCTATGTCTTCGTAACCGGCGGCACAGAGGGCGCAAGACTCTACGAGCCTCTACCCCAGACAGGCAGCGGCGGCTCGCCCACTCGGTGGAAGGTGACCGGTCTTGATCTTGGAACTGGTACCGCAAGCTCAGGCGCGTTCGCCGTCTACCTCGCCAAGGACCACCGCGCCGGTGTCATCGTTGGCGGAGATTACCTCAAGCCCGACGACGCAACCAGGAACACAGTTTTTTACGACAGCACCACCGATACCTGGACCGCCGCCACCAGCCAACCCCACGGCTACCGCAGCGCCGTAGCCTACGACGCCCCCACCAAAACCTGGATCACCGCAGGCCCCAACGGCACCGACATCTCCACCGACGACGGCCGCAACTGGCGCCCCCTCCACCCCACCAACAACGAAGCCCCCGACGCCGACCGCAACTGGAACGCCCTCTCCCTCCCCTACGCCGTAGGCCCCCACGGCCGCATCGGCATCCTCAACCCCAACGCCCTAAAACCCACCAAACCCTAGCTCGCCCACCGTCCCATCCCAACCTCCGCACCAAGCGCCAACGGCGCGACTCATACCAGCCTGGGGCATCGCCCCAGGAAAACAATCCCGCGTGCGAAGCACGTCTCGGCGCTGCCGCAGGCCGGAGTGGAGCCGCAGGCGCAACGACTGAATTACTTCCCTTTCTCGCCGCACCATACTCTCCCCCGCCCCACCGGCTCCCGGCCTAATTCCAACCGCCACAATACTCCCTGAAAAAATCCCTCAACGACTCGCTACTTCCCTCCGTCGAACGCTCCGCGCACGGCTCCGCACCCCACAAGCCGCCGGCACATTCACCATCTGCCTCGAAAACACCCGAAACCCCGCCGTCCCCGGCTGCAACGTCGCCCAATAACTCGTCCGCGTCACCAGCGGACGGCGCAGCGTCACAATCTGGTTCTCCATAATCTTCACGCCGCACCCAAGATTGTTCGCCGGCTGCAAGATCGTTCGCCCCGGATCCTTCACCGGCAGCGTGCGATCCTTCTCCCAATCGAAGTCACATCCATACCGCTCGGCATCCTCATACTTCAACTGCAGCAGACCCTCCTGCCGCGCCGGCCGATGCGTTACCGGGTCGATCGTATCCACCGCCGCCTGTAGATGGTGTACATCGCTCGTAGGATTCAGCCCAGCCTCCGCCGCCGCGATCGCCTGAAACGTGTACGCCCAGAACTCCCGCTTCTGCGGCTCAGTCTCTTCACCAAATCGCGGACAGTACATCCTCACCGCCCTCGCCGCGCGCTCGCTCAACAGGTCCGCCGGCAGAGCCTTCTCCACCACCGCATCCCACTGCGGATCCCACGTCGTTCCACCCAGCTCAGCCTTCTTCTCATCCAACGGCGTCGGCGGAGCCGGCTTCACCACCGGCTGCACCGGCTTCTGCACCACCGGTGTCTCCGGGTGCTTGCATCCTGCACACGAAAACATCACGCACACCCACACCAGGCATACCGGACGAGCCATCGAGCGTACCTTCCGTTCAAGAGCGCGCAAACCTCTACAAGCTCTCCATTTCTCAGATGCTGCAATCGCAAAACTTGTCGAGGACCCAACCGCAAAAAACGTTATAGCTTGGAGTCATGATCCTGTACGCCGCCACCTCCAACCCCGGCAAGCTGGCCGAATTCGCCACCAGCGCCAGCACCTCGGGTATCAAAGTCCTCGCCCTCCCCAACCTCAACCAGATCCCCGAGCCCGTCGAAGACGCCCCTACCTTCCAGGGCAATGCCGACCTCAAGGCAATCGCCTACTCCCTCGCCTCCCCCGGCCTCCTGGTCTTCGCCGACGACTCCGGTCTAAAAGTCCCCGCCCTCAACAACCAGCCCGGCGTCCGCTCCGCCCGCTTCGCCGACGACCAGAACTTTCAGCCTGACTCCCCCCTCAGCAAAGACCAGCGCAACAACGCCCTCCTCCTCCACCTCATGGAGCACCAACCCAACCGAGCAGCCCGCTTCGTCTGCAACCTCGCGCTCGCCCGCGATGGCCAGGTCCTGCTTCGCGCCGATGGCATCGCCGCCGGCCAGCTCCTCCACACCCCCCGAGGCGAAGACGGCTTCGGCTACGACCCCCTCTTCCTCGTCCCCGCGCTCAACCTCACCTTCGCCGAGATCCCCCGCGAAGAGAAGTGGGAACTCTCCCACCGCGGCAATGCCTTCCGCGCCTTACTCGCGCAACTCGTCGCAGCGCACCTCTAGCTATATACCGCACAAAAGGTACGATATTCGCACGCCCAACTTGACTGCGATATTTTCAGGGTTCAATAATCAGTTCCGCTGGTTCCTCCGCGACGCGACACCCGAAACCGGGCTATAGCAGTCGATTTGCAACCCGAAACCAGGCGAAGGAGTACACGAAAATGGCAGTAGCTGCACCTTCCGCGACTCCGCACCCTCGGTTTCGTCCCTTCCGCGCAGGCTCGACGCTCCATCACGACAAGACTGGGACATATTAATGAGCACCACTGAAGTTACCCCGCATCTTACTGATCCCATTACATTTTGGCAATCGACCAACGGCAAAAAGGTAGTGATGGCCGTCACCGGTGTCATGATGTTTGGCTTCGTTGTAGGCCATATGCTCGGCAACCTCCAGATGTACGAGGCCCCCGAACACATCAACGCCTACGGCCACTTCCTCCACAACCTCGGCGAGCTTTTGTGGATTGAGCGCGGCGTCATGCTGATGGCGATTGCCCTGCATATTACTGCAACCGTTCAACTTGCACTCCGCAGCAAGGCCGCCAGGCCGATCGGCTACTCACGCCGCGAGGCGATCAATTCCTCCTACGCCTCCCGTACGATGTACTGGAGCGGGCCCATCGTCCTCGCCTTCATCATCTTCCATCTCCTACAATTTACAGCTGGTTATATCCACCCCAGCGCCACTTTCGTGGCAGGCGACGTCTATCAAAACGTAGTCTCGGGATTCCAGGTCTGGTGGGTTTCAGCCTGGTACATCTTCGCCATCTGCCTTCTCGGTTTTCACCTCAGTCATGGCCTGTGGAGTATGTTTCAATCCGTTGGCCTGGCGCACCCGCGCCTGACCCCGTACCTGAAAGTTACGGCCAAGGCTGTAGCTATCATCATCGTTTTGGGGTATATCTCCATTCCTATCAGTGTGTTGCTGGGGTTCATAAAATAAGATGAAACTTGACGCAAAAATTCCCTCTGGACCGATCGAAGACGCCTGGGCCAAAGCCTGCTTCGACATGAAGCTCGTCAATCCGGCTAACAAACGCAAGCATTCTCTGATCGTCGTAGGCTCCGGTCTGGCCGGTGGTGCCGCAGCGGCTTCGCTGGGCGAGCTCGGCTACAACGTCAAATGCTTTTGTTTTCAAGATTCTCCGCGGCGCGCACACTCCATTGCCGCACAAGGCGGAATCAACGCCGCCAAAAACTACCCGAACGACGGCGAGAGCGTCTTCCGCCTCTTCTATGACACCGTAAAGGGTGGCGATTTCCGAGCACGCGAAGCCAATGTGTACCGGCTCGCCCAGATCAGCGGCAAGATCATCGATCAATGCGTCGCCCAAGGCGTTCCCTTCGCCCGCGAATACGGTGGTTCCCTAGCAAATCGCTCCTTCGGTGGCGCTCAGGTCTCGCGCACCTTCTACGCGCGCGGCCAAACCGGCCAGCAGCTTCTCCTCGGAGCCTATCAAGCGCTCGAGCGGCAAGTTCACGCCGGCACCGTCACCATGATTCCCCGCACGGAGATGCTGGACCTCATCGTCGTCGACGGGCAAGCACGCGGCATCGTGACCCGTAGCCTCGTTACCGGCGAGTTCAACGTACATATCGCCGACGCGGTTATTCTAGCGAGCGGCGGCTACAGCAATGTCTACTACCTTTCCACCAACGCCAAGGGCTCCAACGTAACCGCAAGCTGGCGCGCTTACAAGCGTGGCGCCCTCTTCGCAAATCCATGCTTCACGCAGATCCATCCCACCTGCATCCCGGTCTCAGGCGACTATCAATCGAAACTCACCCTGATGAGTGAGTCGCTCCGTAACGACGGTCGCATTTGGGTTCCAAAGAAGAAGGGCGACCCCCGCCCTCCCAACGAAATTCCGGAAGACGAGCGCGATTACTACCTTGAACGCCGCTATCCAAGCTTCGGAAATCTCGTTCCGCGCGATGTGGCCTCACGCAACGCCAAAGCCATGTGCGACGAAGGCTACGGAGTCGGCAAGTCCGGTCTCGGTGTCTATCTTGACTTCTCGGAGTCAATCCATCGCTTAGGCGAGAAAACGGTTCGCGAACGTTACGGCAACCTTTTCGACATGTATCAGCGCATCACAGACGAGAATCCATATAAGACACCGATGCGCATCTACCCCGCTATCCACTACACCATGGGCGGCCTCTGGGTGGACTACCAACTGCAGAGCAACATCCCCGGTCTATTCGTGCTGGGCGAGGCCAACTTCTCCGATCACGGCGCCAATCGCCTCGGCGCCAGCGCCCTCATGCAGGGTCTCTCCGATGGCTACTTCATCATTCCCTACACCGTCGGGAATTACCTCGCGACCCATAAATTCCCCAAGGTTGAAGAGTCCAATCCAGCAGTTCAGGAAGCCGTTACAGCAGTCAAGACGAAGATCGATAAGCTGCTTTCGATCAAAGGCAACCGAACAGTCGATTCCTTCCACCGCGAACTCGGCAAGCTCGTCTGGGACTATTGCGGCATGGCCCGCACTGCAGAAGGCCTCGAGGTGGCGATCGGAAAAATCCGAGCGCTGCGAGAAGAGTACTGGAAGAACGTTACCGTACCCGGCAGTGGCGACGACCTGAATGAAAGCCTGGAAAAGGCTGGCCGGGTAGCCGATTTCTTTGAGTTGGCCGAACTGATGTGCATCGACGCACTCAATCGAAATGAGTCTTGCGGAGGTCACTTCCGTGAGGAGTATCAGACCCCCGACGGTGAAGCACAGCGTGACGATGAGCACTATTCCTACGTTGCGGCATGGGGTTACACCGGTCCGAACTCACCCCCTGAACTCACCAAGGAACCCCTCACGTTTGAATACGTTCACCCCAGCCAGAGGAGCTACAAGTAATGAAACTGACACTGAGCATCTGGCGACAGAAGAACCCGAACGAAAAGGGCGCCTTCGTAAAATACCCCATGGACGACGTTGACCCTGAAATGTCCGTCCTCGAGTGTCTCGACGTACTGAATGAGTCGCTGATTCTCCGCGGAGAAATTCCCGTCGCATTTGAGCACGACTGCCGTGAAGGCATCTGCGGCTCCTGCGGCTTCGTGATCAACGGCGTCGCGCATGGCCCGGAGCGCGGAACCACCGCGTGTCAGTTGACGATGCGTCACTTCAAAGATGGCGACGAGCTGACACTCGAGCCATGGCGAGCGAAGGCATTTCCGCTGATCAAAGACCTCGTGGTAAACCGTCGCGCCCTGGACCACATCATCGAGGCCGGCGGATTCGTTTCGGTGTCCACCGGGCAAGCCCCAGAAGGCAATACGCTTCCCGTCGGCAAGGAGATTGCAGACCAGTCAATGGATGCTGCCGCCTGCATCGGTTGTGGAGCCTGCGTTGCCGCCTGCCCGAACGCATCGGCTGCATTGTTCACCGGAGCCAAGATCACCCACCTCGGAGTTCTTCCTCAAGGCGAACCCGAGCGCGAACGGCGCGCTCTGAGCATGGTGGCGCAGATGAATGCAGAAGCCTTTGGCAACTGCACCAGCATTGGAGAATGCACTGGCGTCTGTCCGAAGGAAATTCCGCTCGAAGTCATCGCCAACATGAATCGCGATTACGTGTGCGCGAGTTTCAAGCGCCGCGAGGATTTCCAAATCCCCGTGAGCCCGGTGGTCCAAAGAACGTGAGAGACGCAATCTCAAGGGGTTGCTCTCCTCCCGGCATCACTCCGGGGGAGTTTCATTAAACAGAAAAGCCTCGCGCCAAGCGAGGCTTCTTCTGTTATGGGCAAAATGTAGCCCCAAGACTATGAACTTGTAAAGTGGATTACTTTGTGAAAATCGAGGTTCCGGGATTCTTGGTCTCATCATTATGGATGCGATTTTGAGCCCTCTTTGCACTCTCCATCGCTTCATGATCAAGGCGTTCCGCGGGAGTTCTCTCTTCTGCTTCTCCGCCGCTGCTTTCAATTGCCTCGTGAGAGGGCCGATCTGCCGTCTTTGTCGAATCGAGTCCGCCTGCCATATGTCACCTCTGGTTAAGTTAGAGGCAGGACGGCATGCAAGAGTTGTATTCAGCGAAAGGGGCAAGCCGAAGATGCAATGCTCTTCGCGCTAGGAATGCGTAAGTAGCTCGCTTACTGTCTCTTAGAGTTCGAGACGAGCTCAATCGAACGACGATACCCATTGATACAATCAAAACTCTGCAAACAGGAGGGACCGACCGCTTTCATGACGAATGACCCTGCGAAAATCCACGCACATGCTCTCGTACTCGATGGGCACGCAGACACCCCGCAAAGGTTCGTCGATGAGACCTGGAACTTCAGCGATCCCCTCGGAGCGGGAATGCTCAACCTTGAGTCGGCACGAGCCGGCAACCTCGCCGCGGAGTTCTTTGCGATTTGGGTTGAGCCTAAAGAGTGGCACGGGCGGTTTGCACATCGGACGCTGCAATTACTTGACGGCGTCTACCAACAGCTGCAAAAGCATCCGGACTCGATGCGATTAGGCTTGACACCAGAAGACGTTGTTCAGGCCCACTTCGATAAGGTGTTCTGCGTGTTATTGGGCATCGAAGGTGGCCATTCCATTGAGGCGGATCTTGGACTTCTAAGAATGTACTTCCGGCTCGGCGTCAGATACATGACGCTTACATGGTCCAACTCGAATGAATGGGCTGACAGTTCCGGAGATGAAGATGACACAACCATAGTCCATCACGGAGGTCTCACAGAGTTCGGACGCGATGTTGTACGCGAGATGAACCGATTGGGGATGATGATCGATGTATCTCACGCGGCGGACACTACGTTCTGGCAGGTATTGCAGACCACGCATGCTCCCGTAATTGCGTCGCATTCGAGTGCGAGGGCACTGACGGATGCGCCGCGAAACCTCACCGACGAACAGTTGCGCGCAATCGCGACCAACGACGGCATCGTGATGGTGAACTTTTACCCAGCGTTCATCGATGCTTCCTGGCGCGATGGCTGGGCTGCGACAAAAGCTCAGCGCGATTCGCTCTATGACGCAATAACAAAGTCTCATCGAGAGCGCGGAGAACTAGTCCCGTACGGCGCGTTTATGTCCGCGGACCGTCAATTCTATTCGGAATTCCTCAAGGACAAATTACCGCTCGCGCCCCTCAGCGCGCTGATCGATCACATCGACCATGTAGCGCAGGTCGCTGGAATCGACCACGTCGGGCTAGGTTCCGACTTCGATGGATTCCCAATCCTGCCCGAGAGTCTGTGCAGTGCAGCCGATCTGCCGAAGATAACGGCAGCTCTCATTGAACGCGGCTATCGTTCGGAGCAGCTAACCAAACTCCTCGGAGGAAACCTGCTGCGAGTCTTCGGTGCAGTTAAGGCGAAAGCCACGATTGCATAGTTGGTCTTGGCGCTATAGCTCTCCTGGTCTTAGGTATTAACACCTTTGGACGCCTGCACAGCCATAAAACGCCTCCACACAATGAGATACTGCGATGGAAGTCTGCGATTGATCGCGAGTCTCATTTGACTCACGCTGAGCTTGCTGTAGGCTCAAATGCACAGATCAATCTCTGATCGAGGACATCAATCGAGACCCCAGGAACGTTATGCGCAAACTAGATATTCTTGTGCTCGCCTCCGCGCTATTCGCAGGCAATACGCTATTCGCGCAATCGTGGGTGATTGGACCATTTGTGCGCCCCTCCGAAAAACCTGTGATCGAACCAAACCCGTTCTATTACTTCACCGATCCCCTTACGCAGGAGAAAACATTCTGGGACGCCGGACACACATTCAACCCGGCTGCAACCATTGCACCAAATGGTGACGTAGCGGTCGTGTTTCGCGCCGAGGACACCTCTGGAAAAGACGAAATCGGAGGCCACACCTCCCGCCTCGGACTTGCAACCAGTAAAGACGGCCTCTTGTTCACTGTCGAAGGCGCACCCGTCCTCTATCCGCAGAATGACGATCAGAAATCGAACGAGACGCCCGGCGGCGTTGAAGATCCGCGCATCGTTGTCGGACCTGATGGACTATACGTCATGACCTATACGCAATGGGCAAGAGAGCGAGGTGAATACACAGTCGGAATCGCGACGTCGAAGAATCTCGAGGACTGGACGAAACTGGGCCCAGCCTTCGGCAAAGCTGAGAATGCCAAGTTCGACAAATTGCACTACAAGTCCGCCGGGATTCTTACAGAGCTTCACAACGGGCGGCTGCAAGCCGCGCGCCTGCACGGCAAATACTGGATGTACTGGGGAGAAGGCCACATTTACCTAGCCACATCCCCAGATTTGGTCCATTGGACACCCATAGTCGATGCCAAAACGGGTTTGCCCCGAGTGGTAATGGGCCCAAGAGCCGCTCACTTTGATAGCGGGTTTCCGGAGGTCGGGCCACCCCCGGTTCTGACGAAAAAGGGCATCGTGCTGATCTATAACGGGAAGAATTCCGGCACAGCAAAGCCAGACACATCCCCATCAGACAACACAGGTGCAGTCGCCTCGAAAGACGCTAGCGCCGGAAGTTCTCCCGCCCTAGACGAGCAATCTGCAGGAGATTCCAGCATTCCTCCTGGGGCTTACTCGGTTGGGGAAGCACTCTTTTCACCATCCGATCCTGGCAAACTCCTGGGCCGCACAGAACGCCCTATTTTGACCCCTGTGTGGCCGTATGAACGACATGGTCAATACGCAGCGGGTGCGACATTTGCCGAGGGTCTGGTGCCCTATCAGGGTCAATGGCTCCTGTACTACGGCGCAGCTGATTCGGTGATTGGTGTCGCAAGCGCCCAGATTCACTGATTCGCACTCCGTCCCGGCCTCAGTGGCTTGGACGTTGGCCCTGCATGGAGTAGCCTTGAGTCTGAATGAAGAATCAGACTCTTTTGCCTCATATTGCCTTGTCCGCGCTTGCTCTGCTTATCTGCCCTGCGATTGCGATCGCACAGTCCTCACCTCCAGACGCGCCGCAACCAGTTCCCGCCACGACATCCGCTCCCACCGCGAGCACTCAATCTCCCGATGCCCTTCCGGATGCGCCTTCGACGATTGCACATGAGATTCCACCCGCCGTGCCTACAGGGCCGACCGTCCTCTTCGACACAACCATGGGACGACTGACGTGCAAGCTATTCGATAAGGAGGCCCCGCTAACGGTGGCCAACTTTATCGGCCTCGCAACCGGCGCGAAGACGTGGAACGATCCGGTAACGCTGAAGGAAGTGAATAATCAGCCGTTCTACGATGGAACAACCTTCCACCGCGTAATCCCCGGCTTTATGATTCAGGGCGGCGACCGTCTGGGGACTGGCGAAGGCGACGCCGGCTACTACATTCCGGACGAGATCACCCCAGCCCTGCGCTTTGATGTGCCCGGCCGCCTCGCAATGGCAAATTCGGGACCAGGAACCGACGGGAGCCAGTTTTTCATCACCGAGGCTGCGAATGCTGCGCTTGATGGCAAATATACGATCTTCGGCCAGTGCGACCCGCACACAGTGCTCATGGTGAAAGGCATCGCGCTGGTGGATCGCAATGCGCAAGACAAACCGCTAACGCCCGTGGTGATCAATAAAGTGACGATTGTTCCCGTGGGCCAGGCGACACCGCCATTGCCGCCACAGCCAGCTGCCAACTCCGGAGCCGCTCCAACAGGCGATGATAGTCAGACGCTGAAAGAGCACCCCCATTTGTAAACTTGGCGTCAATTCGCCCGGGCAGGATGATGAAAGCTTTCCATTCTGCGTTGATTCAAGTTCAATTGCGGGCGCCGCTTCAAGTATTATCTGTAAGATAAAAAAGCAGGATAGGAACGGTTTTGCTGAAAACAATTGCCGATAAGGAACAATCTGTCGATTGATCTCACGCAAGCATTTCTTCGATCGCCTCTTCCGACAAAAGATGTCCTATCGATAGTGCTCAGCATCCAACCCTAATAGAAGTAGCAGTGAAAAAAGGAGATTCAATGCCGACTACCGCAACCTTCAAGACCTCCGAAGGTACGATCGTTTGTAAGCTTTTTGAAGTCGAGGCGCCGCAGACTGTCGCCAATTTCATTGGTTTGGCCGAAGGCACCAAGGAGTGGAGCTCTCGGTCCAAGAAAGGTCCGAAATTGTACGATGGCACGATCTTTCATCGTGTGATTCCGGAGTTCATGATCCAGGGCGGCGACCCGGAGGGATCCGGCATGGGCGGTCCCGGATACAAGTTTGCCGATGAGACCAAGGGCAGCCCTCATGACTTTAAGAAGCCCGGCAAGCTGGCCATGGCGAATGCCGGCCCCAACACCAATGGCAGCCAGTTCTTCATCACCGTCACCGATACCAGCTGGCTTACCGGCAAGCACACCATCTTCGGAGAAGTGATCGAAGGTTATGACGTGGTGGAGAAGATCAGCCGTGTTCCCCGCGGTGCCATGGATCAGCCAAAGACCCCAGTCATCCTGGAGAGTGTGACGATTAACCGCACCTAGAGCTGTCGTAGACGTCCTTCCGTCGTTCGCCCGACAAGAAAAGAGGCAGGCCCCATCAAGGCCTGCCTTTTTATCATTCTAGGTTGCAACTAGGCCACGCCGATAACGGTGCAAAGTTCCTTCACGGCAGCTGCACTCTTATTCAGAGCCTCCTGCTCCGCCGGCGTGAGCTTGATCTCGATGATCTGCTCAAGTCCTTTGGCACCCAGCTTGCACGGAACCCCGACATACAGGCCACTTATCCCGTACTCGCCCTGGAGATAGGCCGCGCACGGCAGGATCTTCTTCTTGTCCTTGAGAATGGCTTCCACCATCTCAGTGGCCGCGGCCGACGGTGCGTAAAACGCCGAGCCCGTCTTGAGGTGCTTTACGATCTCAGCGCCGCCATTGGCGGTGCGCTCCTCGAGAGCCTTGAGCTTCGCGGGCTCGATCAGCTCGGTGATAGGAATTCCGGCAACCGTTGAATAGCGCGACAGCGGAACCATCGTGTCGCCATGTCCCCCAAGTACAAACGCCGTGACATTTTCAACCGAGACATTAAGTTCTTCAGCGATGAAGGTGCGGAAACGTGCCGAATCCAGCACCCCAGCCATACCGATGACCCGCTCCCTGGGTAGACCGGCCTTCTTGAATGCAGTCTGCGCCATCGCGTCGAGTGGGTTTGAAACAATGATTAGAATCGCGTTGGGGCTGGCCGCAACGGCCTTGCCAACCACATCACTCATGATCCCAAAATTGGTGTTCAGAAGATCGTCGCGGCTCATTCCAGGCTTGCGCGCGATCCCGGCCGTGATCACTACGATGTCAGAGTTGGCAGTATCGGCATAATCGTTTGTGCCCAAAATTGATACGTCGCGCTTCTCAATCGGCATCGCCTCGAGCAGATCCAATCCTTTGCCCTGGGGAACACCTTCAACCACATCGATGAGGACGACGTCCGCAAGCTCCTTGGCGGCGATCCAATGAGCTGCCGTAGCACCGACGTTGCCGGCACCGACAATAGTTACTTTCTTACGCATAATACTGCTCTCCTTCATTCCTTCTAGATGCGCGGCAAACTAACGATTCGCAAAACGATCATATTCCGGGCTGACAACGGTTCGCCATCGATTAGATTGATAATCGCACTCAAAGCGCGGTGATCGACATCACGGTAACGGTGCCAATCCTTCAGTGTCCAGCGACGCCAATTCCCCTTCCACCGCCACACAAAAAGAAAGGGCGCACCAGGAGACCTGATGCGCCCTGACCTGCAAGGACTTCTAGAACTGGCCCCACAGCAACTGGTTATAAACGTCGTGATGGAACTGCACTTCGCTGGCTTTCACGATGGTGCCGAGAAGACGTGGGCAGCGATCAGCCGACGCCTGCTTGAGCTCGGCGTACCGCTCCTTCACATCCTTCCCGAGCATCTCGTCGATCCAGCTAGCACCGCGGAAGTTCTCCAGGGCGGTGTAAATGTTATCGGGAAGATAGCGCTCAGCCTGGCGAAGGTTCTTGATCTTCGACGTGTTGCCGTCCAGTCCCGTCTTGAAGACCGAGTACAGCACCATGTAAGGGTTCGCATCCGGGCCGACAGAACGCACCTCCACGCGCGCCGACTTCGAGTTTCCAATCGGAATCCTGATCATCGACCCGCGATCGACGGCCGAAGCTTTGATCTGGTTAGGCGCTTCAAAATGCGGGTCGAGCCGGCGATAGGCGTTCACACTCGCGTTGAGCAGAAGGCAAATGTCGTTGCCGTGGGTAAGGATCTTGTCCACAAAACTCCAGCCAAGCTTGGAAGTCTTCTCTTCGCCCTTGGGATCCCAGAACAGATTCTTGCCAGCCTTGGAGATAGAAACGTTGGTGTGCATGCCGGAACCGTTGACGCCCGTAACCGGCTTCGGAAGGAAGCTGGCCGTCATGCCCATCTGCGTAGCAACCTGGCGACAAATCAGCTTATACAGCTGAATCTGGTCGGCGGCCGCCACAACATCGCCGTACGAATAGTTGATCTCGAACTGCGACGGCGCCACTTCCGGGTGGTCCTTCTCATTCTCGAAACCCATGGCACGCTGCACCTCAGCCGTGGTGTCGATAAATTCACGGAGCGGGTCACCCGGAAGCGAGTGATAGTACCCACCCTGGTTGACGTACTCGAACTTCCCAGTCTGGTGGTAAGTGCGCTCGGCGTCGATACCATCAAAGAGGAAGCCCTCAATCTCGTTCGCAGCATTCAACGAATAGCCGTTCTTGGCAAATTGCTGATTGGCGAAGTCCTTCAGAACGCCGCGTATGTCGCCGGAGTAGTGGCCGCCATTCTTGTCGATCACCTCGCCAAACACGAGCACCTTGCCCGAGCCGAACACGTCGGCCGGTGTCCAATAAAACGCGCTCCAATCAAGGGCCAGGCGAAGATCGCTCTCCCGTTGCGCGGTGAAACCGCGAATCGAAGATCCGTCGAACGTCAGATTGTCGTAGCTCTTCACCAGGAACTTCTTGTCGTAGTCCAGCATGTGGAGACGACCTTCGAGGTCAGAGAACAGAACAGTCACAGCCTTGATGCCTGGTGTGTCGGCAAGATACTTCAGTCGCTCTTCCTGGATGACATCGGCAGCCACGCGATTCCGGCGCTGCTCCTTTGCCCTAAGGTTCAGCTCTTCCAGCTCCTCATACGACAGCTCCAGAAAGTTACGAAATTCAGTCGACATGGCACTCCTTCATTGGCAGTCATCTGCCGTGGTTAATTTAGCGGTGCTTGAAAACGAAAATGGTATTCCCGGCTCAATTTCACAATTTCAAAGGATGGGTATCTAGCTCTACTTAAAATTAGCAGAAGGAGCCATAAAAAAATCATAAAGACTGGAAAGGTTTCGTCGCCGAATGGCCACTGTTTTCAGGGGTGTTACCCCACTAGGCTTAGTGACCCATATTTCCGAGGCCTCGCCGCACACCCGCCCCGTGCCATGGGATAATTCCAATGGTTCACCGTTGCGAACAAGGAAAACGCTCAGGAAAGCCATACACGGCATTCACGGAAGGAGTTTCGGACTTGGGAAAAAACATGGTCCCCACGCGGCTCTTTTTCACGAAGGGCGTTGGCAAGCACAAAGAACGCCTGACCTCGTTCGAGCTGGCGCTGCGTGACGCAGGCATTGCCGCGCAAAATCTGGTAAGAGTCTCCTCCATCTTTCCGCCAAACTGCAAGATGATCGCCCGCAAAGAGGGGCTGAAATACCTGCGCCCTGGTGAGGTCGTATTCGCCGTCGTGGCTGAAAACTCAACCCGCGAACCTCACAGGCTCGTAGTCAGCTCGATCGGCGTTGCCATTGCCGCCGACAAAAACACCTATGGCTATCTCTCGGAACATCACAGCTTCGGCGAGACTGAGGACCAAGCGGGAGACTACGCCGAAGAGCTCGCCGCGGAGATGCTCGCAACCACCCTCGCCGTGGATTTCGACCCGGATAAGAGCTGGGACGAGAAGAAAGAGATCTACCGCATCTCCAACAAGATCGTTCGGACCGCGAACGTAACCCAGTCGGCCGTAGGCGCAAAGAATGGCAACTGGACCACCACGATCGCGGCAGCGATTCTGCTATTCGACGACAAGTAATCTGCCGTTAAGCGTTCACTGAATCTCCAAGGCCTAGACGACCATCAAATCTGAGTCAGGCGAGAAGTTAGTCGCGATAAAATAGGAAGAGAAGTGATGTGGCGCTGGCACCTTCCAGCGCCTTTTGCTTGGGCAGAATTCGCTGCCCCGGAATTGGGGATGATTATGGCTACCACGCGCGTTGCGCTCATTCAGATGTCCTGCGAACCCTCGACCGAGGCAAATCTGGCGAAGGCCGTAGCGCGAGTGCGCGAGGCCGCCCAGGGCGGCGCCAAGCTTGTCTGCCTGCCAGAACTCTTTCGCGCGCAATACTTCTGCCAGCGCGAGGACCACGCGCTGTTTGCCACGGCTGAGTCGATTCCAGGGCCTTCCACCGCCGCCCTTAGCGAGGTGGTGCGCGAGTGCGGCCTGGTGCTGGTCGCGAGCCTGTTCGAGCGGCGCGCACCCGGGCTCTACCACAATACGGCTGCGATTCTCGACCACGCTTCCACCGCGCCTGATAACATCGCGTCCATCTATCGCAAGATGCATATCCCCGACGACCCCCTTTACTACGAGAAGTTTTACTTCACGCCGGGTGACCTCGGGTTCCTGGCCCAGCGAACCTCCGCAGGGCCCATCGGAACGCTGGTTTGCTGGGACCAATGGTATCCGGAAGGCGCTCGGGTCACTGCGCTCAAGGGTGCGGAAACGCTCTTCTTCCCCACCGCAATCGGCTGGCATCCCAGCGAGAAGGAAGAGTTTGGCGAGCGTCAATACGATGCCTGGCAGACGATCCAGCGCGCCCACGCTATCGCCAATGGAGTGTTCGTCTGCGCAGTGAATCGCGTGGGCCACGAATGGGGCGACGTAGAACACAACGGCAAGATGATGCGCGGACCGGGCGATCACACCGCCGCAGATGGTATTCAGTTCTGGGGCGGAAGCTTTATCGCAGACCCGTTTGGGCGAATCCTGACCAAGGCCTCTCATGATCGAGAAGAGATCCTCTACGCTGACCTCGACGCCAATGAAGTAGAGATCACAAGGCAGCACTGGCCGTTCCTGCGGGATCGTCGAATCGACGCCTACGACGGTATTACGAGCCGGTTCCTGGACTAAGCTCAAGCAGAAAGGTGTACTCACGATGATTCGATCCCTCGTACTCTTCGCGCTGATCTCGCTCCAACAGACCGCGGACCCCACGCTTCCACCACCCGCCGCCCACATCAAAGCCACCACCGTTGGACTCGGCGTACAGGTCTATAAGTGCGGAGCACAGGATGGGGGCTACCAGTGGGTCCTCGAGATGCCAGTAGCAAAGCTCTTTGACCCAACCACCCATCAGGAAGTCGGCACCCACAGTGTCGGACCAACCTGGACGTGGAACGACGGGAGTTCGATCACTGGGAAGGTCGTACAAAAACGCGCTTCCAGCGATCCGATCAACGTTGCGTGGCTACTCCTCGAGACGCACTCCATCGGTACGCCCACCGGTATGTTGGCAGATGTGACCTTGGTGCGCCGCTCCGATACGCAAGCAGGCGTCCCCCCTATGGCATGCGACGCGGAGCACCAGAACAACGAAGTGCGGGTTCCCTATCAGGCAACGTACACTTTCTATACGACGGGCAAATGATTGGGAAACGCATGAGCGCAGATGAAACGTTTCGAATGCCCGCGGAGTGGTCTCCGCATGCCGCGACCTGGATTGCGTGGCCCCATAACCCCGAGGATTGGCCTAACAAGTTCCAGCCCATTCCATGGGTGTATTGCGAAATCGTTCGGCACCTCTCGCAAGTAGAAGATGTTCACATCCTTGTGAATGATGAGGGCGATGAACGCCGCGCCCTCAATATGCTGCGCAGGCAAGGCGGCAATGCAGCTAGGCTTCACTTCCATTGCTGGCGGACCGACCGTGTTTGGCTACGCGACTCCGGCCCCATCTTCGTCAAGAATCCCGAAGGCCAAGTCGCCATCACCAACTGGAAGTTCAATGCATGGGCGAAGTACGACAACTGGCGCAACGACGATCTCATTCCCAAGCACGTGGCAAAGCTCCACGGCATGAAAGGCTTTGAGCCCACCGTGACGTTCCCTGACGGAAAAACAAGGCGCCTGGTGCTGGAAGGCGGGTCGATCGACACGAATGGCGAGGGCATCTTACTCACGACCGAAGAGTGCCTCCTGAGCGACGTGCAACAGCGCAATCCAGGCGTAAGCCGAGAGCAACTGGAACAGGCCTTTGCGGAATATCTCGGTATCGAGAAGGTGATCTGGCTGAATCGCGGATGCGCAGGCGACGACACCCACGGCCACGTCGACGACATCACACGATTCGTTGGCGTGAATACCATTCTCACCGCGGTAGAACCCAATACCAAGGACGAAAATCATTTACCGCTTGCCGAAAATCTCGAGCGGCTGCGTGATGCTCGAAACTTGAAGGGCCGACCATTCACTATCAAGACTCTCCCCATGCCTGCACCGGTAATGTTTGAAGGCCAACGGCTCCCGGCAAGCTATGCGAATTTCTACATTGCGAATAACCTCGTACTTGTGCCGACCTTCAACGATCCAAATGACCGCATCGCCTTGAACACCCTGGCCGAATGTTTTCCGGAACGAACAGTGACCGGCATCCACTGCACAGACTTCATCTGGGGCCTCGGCGCGCTACACTGCATGACGCAGCAGGAACCCGCTTAGCGGACTGCCACGATCGACCGTTTGCGACGAATCTTCTCACTTCTCCAAGAGTTTAGGGAACCACTCGAATTCAATCACCGTAGACACCAATCATGATCAAACAGATTGCATGTTCTGCCAGCCTCTTCCTGCTCGCGTTCTTTACCGGTGGTCAGGGCGCTCCAGCTCCGCCCAGTGACGCGCCCACGTACAGCAGCAACGGCAACCTCGTCGCCCCCGTCCATTATCGCGAATGGATATATCTGACCTCCGGAATCGATATGTCCTACGCAGCAGCAACGGCCCCACCTGATCACTCCATGTTCGACAATGTCTTCGTAAACCCCACTTCCTATCGAACCTTTATTCAGACAGGAACCTGGCCCGACAAGACAACCCTCGTACTCGAGGTGCGGGGTGCGGAGAATCCAGTTTCCATCAACAAGCGCGGGCATACCCAGAGCGCCGAATTGACGGGCATGGAGATACATGTCAAGGACCACGGAAAATGGAGCTTCTACGATCTTAGCGACGGAGGTCCCGTGGCCAAGCTGATTCAACGGCCAGCCAGTTGCTACACCTGCCATGAGGCTCACGCCGCAGTCGACACCACCTTCGTGCAGTTCTACCCCACGCTGCTACCGCTCGCAACCCAGAAGAAGACTCTATCCACCGGCTATCTGAAGGATATTCAAGGAGCAACTTCGGTCGCGCAGCCACCCGCAAAGTAGTACAACTGTTGTCGATGCCCACAGATTTTCTTCCCAGAGATCAGGAACTTATGCAAGAAGCCTTGGCGGAAGCGCGCGCTGCCGAGGCTGCCGGCGAAGTGCCCGTGGGCGCGATCATCGTGTCATCTGCAGGCGAAGTCATTGCCCGCGGATCCAATCACGTGCTTCGCGATTCCGATCCAACAGCGCACGCGGAAATCGTCGCACTGCGTTCTGCAGGAGCAGCTCTCGGGAACTATCGCCTGTTGGGATGCACGCTGTACTCCACGCTTGAACCGTGTTCCATGTGCGCAGGAGCGATTCTGCACGCGCGGATTTCCCGGCTCGTCTATGCCGCAGCCGACCCCAAAGCCGGCGCTTGCGGCTCAGTTATCGCCGTCATGAATCATCCCGCGCTGAACCACCGCGTCGAGTTGACAGAGGGAGTGCTCGCCGAAGAATGCGGGAAAATGCTGACCGACTTCTTCCGCGCAAAACGAACGTAGAGGACGCAAGATGCATCAGAGAATAGCGAGGAGCAGGATTCTCTATGCCAGCCAGGAAAACCCCGATGCAAACGCCTACCAAGCCAACCGCAGCGAAACACAAAACTCCCCCGACCCGGCGCTGGTCCGCGAAAGTGACCACAGACTCCACACATCCTGACAAGGGATTATTCCTAAAGAGCCCCAGCACCATCGCACATGCTTTGGCGACAAAGAAAGTTTCGCCGAAGGGTCCCGGCTCGGGCATGCGGATGCTAACGTTCTATATCAACCGCGCTGGCAAGAATCTAGGCAAGGATCGCCTGGCAGACCTGGAAAAAGCCAAGAGAATTCTTTCGGAGATTATTGCAAACCACAAGACCACTGAAGGTTCCAAGAAGCAATATAAAAAGAAGAGCTCCTCAACGAAACCGGCCAAGAAGTAGCAACGCCGTCGAAAGGAAACGCAATGGCAGGACGTTTGGACGGAAGAACTGCGGTTGTCACTGGCTCCGGCTCAGGAATTGGGCAGGCCATCGCGGAACGGCTCGCATCAGAAGGCGCCGACTGCGTGATCGACTATGTTAACCACGTCGAAGAGGCTGATCAGACACTTGACAAGATCAAAGCAGCGGGAGGCAAAGCGGTGCTGGTGCAGGCCGATGTCTCCGTGGTCGCAGACTGCAATCGGCTCATCGAAACTGCCTGGAGCGAGCTCGGATCGTGCGACATCCTGGTCAACAATGCAGGAATTGAAAAATCTGCGAACTTCGCCGACGTCACTGAGGCGGACTATGACGCGGTCCTCGGTGTGAACCTCAAGGGTGCTTTTTTCCTCTCGCAAGCGTTTGTTCGTAAGCTCCTTGCCGCCAAGAAGCCAGGTCGCATCATCAATATTTCCTCCGTCCATGAGGACATGGTCTTTCCCCATTTCTCCACCTATTGCGCGAGCAAAGGTGCTATGCGCATGCTGATGCGCGACCTGGCCGTAGAGCTGGGCCCGGCCGGCATCACCGTTAACAACATCGCCCCCGGCGCCATCAACACGCCCATCAACAAATCGCTGTTAGCAGACAAGCCGAAGCTCAATGCACTTTTGGCGAACATTCCGCTGGGCCGTCTCGGCGAGCCAAGTGAGGTTGCTGGCGTCGTAGCTTTCTTGGCAGCCGACGAAGGCGCCTATGTCACTGGAAGCACCTACTTCATCGACGGCGGCCTCATTCGCAATTATCACGAACAGTGAAATATCCGCGGATGGTGACGCAACCCAGCTATCGCGTCACCACCGGGAGGCTTACAAAGCTAGCCTTCCCGGGCGTATGCCAGATTCGCTGCGTTGCCTTCTGATAGTCCGTCGGCTTGGCGTCAAAGATATTTGGCACGAAAGTCTGCGGGTTGCGATCATACAGCGGAAACAGCGTCGACTGAATCTGCACCATCACGCGATGGCCAGCTAGAAATACATGGTTAACCGTGGGCAAAGCAAAGCGATAGTTGAGCGGTTGTCCGGAAGCAATCGCCTCTGGATGTTCGAAGCTCATGCGATACCGGCCGCGGAAGATATCGAGCGCGATGGGTAATTCGTATCCACCCATATCAGGATCGTTCGGGACGGTGGGGGGATATACGTCGATCAGCTTTACAACCCAATCGCTATCCGTTCCGCTGGTGGATGCAACAAGATTAGCGACCGGCGCGCCACTCAACTGCAGTGGTTTATCCAACGGTGCTGTCTCATAGCTGAGCACGTCCGAGCGGCTGTCCACAAAGCGCTGGTCGTGAACCAGCCACGTAACCCACGCCTCCCCGTCAACTGCCATCACCGGGCGCGGAGTGTACGGCACAGGCTTTGCGGGATCAGAGACGTACTCGTCGTACTTCGGCAAATCAGCCCCGGGCGCAGTAAACGAGAGCCCCATGTCGGCGGTCAAGTACAGCGGTTTGGCCTCATCAGCGCAACCCTTCTCGCAGCTCAGCGGCCAGGACGCCAACCTGTCCCAGTGATTCTCCCCTGTGTTGTAGATGAGAACTGGCGGCGTGTCCGCTTTGGGCGCACCGTCGAGCAGATACTGATTGAAGAACGGAAGAAGAACGTCGCGCCGAAATTGCAGAGCAGTGTCGCCATCCCAACGCAAAGCACCTAGCGAGTAAGCCTCATAGTTCACCTGGCTGTGGCGCCAAGGCCCCATCACCAGGTAATTCATCGAGTTCGTCGCGTCCTTAGGCTCAACCGCCTCATAGCCATGGATCGCGCCCCACATGTCTTCCTGGTCCCACAGTCCCTGAAGCCACATCACCGGCACCTTCAGCGGAACCTTAGCCATAATCGAATCGAGCGCTTGCCCCTGCCAGAAAGCGTCATAAGCCGGGTGCTCCTCAACCTTCCGCCAGAAAGGCAGCTGCTCAAGTCCCCCGTAGCGCGCAAAATCTCCGGCTGAGCCGATCTTCAAATAATTTGTGTAGTCGTCGCGACCTTGACGAGGAATCATCTGCCCGCTTCCACGCACCTGTGTCTGCTCTGCAAAATAATCCAGGTTGATCTCGCGGAAGGCGCCATAGTGAAACCAATCGTCCCCCATCCAGCCATCAATCATAGGGCTTTCAGGGCAAGCAACTTTAAGCGCCGGATGCGGATCAATGAGAGCCATCACAACGGTGAACCCCTCATACGAGGATCCAATCATACCCACCTTGCCATTGGACTCGGGCACGTGTTTCACCAGCCAGTCAGTTGTGTCATAAGCATCCGTCGTATCGTTGATGCCACTTGTATTCAGCGAACCGAGCGGCGCTGGCGTCATCCAGTACTTGCCCTCAGACCCATACTTCCCCCGCACGTCCTGGAATACTCGGATGTAACCCGCATGCACAAACACGTCATCGCCCTGCGGGAGTTCGTCGAGCATATGAGGAGACTCTTCCCGCGTAGCTCGACTGGCCGCGTCGTACGGAGTTCGCGTCAGGAGAATCGGTGCATGCGTCGCGCCCTTGGGTATCACGATAACGGTGTAAAGCCCCACACCGTCGCGCATGGGAATCATAACAACCTGTTTGACATAGTCATATCCATTGCGCGGCGCAACGAAGCTGGCCGGAATATCCGGTGTGCTCATCGGCGTCTGCGACCACGCAGGCATGGAAATCGCAAGCAAGCTGGAGGCAACAAGAAGACGCTGAAAAGCGTTCATGGCGGTGCTTATCCCTTCGAGGAACTTCAAGGCAGTATATCGCCCGGAAATATCTCGAGTGGGTAAATGCGCCTAATGCAATTCCTGCATGACCAAACGGTGGGCACGCAGGGATGCGACCTGATCGAGAATTTGCGACGCTATCTCGGTCTTGGAAGCCTCCGCCAAACGCACCTCGGAATCATGCGTTAGAAAGATGGCGGAATTCCGGTCAGAATCGAAGCCCACACCAGGTGAGCTAATGTCATTCAGGACAATAGCGTCTGCCCCTTTTCGAAGAAGCTTCTCGCGGGCTCGCTCAATATCAAATCCCATCTCTGCAGCAAATGCAATGAGCAACGAGCCAGGCGCCTTATGCTCTGCAACGCTGCGAGTGATGTCTTCCGTCGGCTGCAATTCAAGGATCGGCGGAGCGTCGCGATGCAGTTTATCTGCTGCGACATGGCGCACGCGAAAGTCGGCTACTGCAGCTGCTTTGATAACAATCGTGGCCTCTGGCAAACGATACAGCACAGCTGCATGCATATCTTCTGCCGTCTCCACAGTCAGAAATTCGCAGCGCGGCGGCGGGGCCAGCGCTGTTGGAGCTGAAACAAGAATCACGCGCGCCCCCCGTCGTTCGGCGGCCTCAGCCAGGGCATAGCCCATTCGCCCACTCGAACGATTTCCGAGAAACCGAACTGGATCAATCGGTTCACGAGTTCCTCCCGCAGTAACCAGAACAGTCTCACACAGCAGATCCTGCCGCCTATTCACCTGCTCAAATACTTCTCGGACGATAGTCTCGTTATCCGCGAGCCGTCCGTCACCCGTCATACCGCAAGCCAGATATCCACTCCCAGGCTCGATGACGCGATGACCTCGTTGCTCAAGCGCCGCAACGTTCGCACGCGTAGCAGGATGATTCCACATGTTCACATTCATAGCCGGCGCGATAACCACCTTCGCATTCGTAGCCAGGTAAGTGGCCGAAAGAAAGTCATCTGCAATCCCATGGGAGAGCCTCGCAATCGTGGTCGCGGTTGCCGGGGCGATCACCAGGACGTCCGCCCACTGTGCCTGAGCAATGTGCTCGATCATCGATGCCTCCGAGGGCGAATCCCATAGACTCGTGAAGACCTTGTGCCCCGTGAGTGAGGCAAACGTCAGCGGCTGAATGAACTCCTGCGCCCACCGCGTCATGATCACGCGTACCTTCGCGCCACGCCGCTGCAGCTCGCGCACAAGTTCAGCCGATTTGTACGCCGCAATACCACCGCAGACACCAACCAGGACCTTGAACGATTCAGGCATGTGTCTCCTCCATCGATCCATGACGAAGACCAAGGCTCTCAATCGGCAGATTCTCGGTGAGTATGTTGTCGATCAGCCGTGTCGAGCCAACCCAAGCAGCAACCGCTATCAACGCCCCCTTCGACGTATCAGCGACAGGAAGCAGGGTGCATGGATCCACAATCGCAGCGTAATCCAGGCGAACGCCCTCGTCCTCGGCGAACACCCTTGACAGTGCACTCTGCAATATCTCGGAGCGCATTTCACCAGCCTCCAGCAGTTCGCAGGCCCCCTGCAACGCTCGATGCAAAATCAATGCTCGACGACGATCTTGCGGAGACAGGTAGCGATTGCGAGAGCTCATCGCCAATCCGTCTGGCTCCCGAACGATTGGACAAGCCACCAACCGCACAGCAAAGTTGAGATCACGGATCATCGCGCGTAAGACCGCAATTTGCGCCGCATCCTTCTGTCCAAAATACGCGCGGTCCGGCCCAACGATATTGAAAAGCTTAGCGACTACCGTAGCGACGCCCCGAAAATGTCCGGGCCGCGAGGCTCCGTCGAGCCGATCTCCAATTTCAGGCACTTCAACAAAAGTCGTTGAGTCTGGCGAGTACATCTCCTCCGGGCTGGGCGCAAAAAGCAGATCAATACCAGCAGCCTCCAATTTGGCGCAGTCATCCTCAAAAGACCGTGGATAGGTCGCGAAATCTTCGCCGGCCGCAAACTGCGTCGGGTTCACAAAGATGGACACGGCTACAGACTCACTCTCTCCTTGCGCACGTCGCACGAGTGAGAGATGGCCATCATGCAGAGCACCCATGGTGGGGACAAGCCCCAGCGTGCCTCTGCGCCTGAGATTGCGACATGCCTGTTGCATTTGCCGGACAGTAGTAATGATCTGCATGCTCAGCCCCTGCCTGTATGCACAAGCCTGATGAATTCATCGTAGGATTCGTCGAGGTCTTCGCTCCGCCCGAAGTCATCAGTGCCATCGAGTGCATCAGTCTCTTCTTCCAACGCCTCGAGCTGCGCACCAACTTCGCGCGATAGATGGTAACTCTCCGCATCGGCCGGAAACGTCCCACCGAGGACATCCGCGCGATAACGTTCCAACGCGCCGCCAAAGAAAGCTGCTGCGTCTGCATACCGGCGCACAAACTTCGCCGGGGACGAAAACGTAAGGTTGAACAAATCGTGGAACACGAGAATCTGACCATCGCAATCAGGCCCGGCACCAATACCGATGGTCGGTATGGTGCATCGAGTCGTCAGTTCGGCGGCAACCTCGCGTGGAATTCCTTCGAGAACGATTGCAACCGCGCCAGCCTCCTGCAAGGCAGCGGCGTCAGCGTACAAGCCCTCGATCGCCTCAATTGATCGCCCCTGAACGTGGTAGCCGGACATGCGATGGATCGATTGCGGGGTCAGTCCAATATGAGCGACAACAGAAATTTCCGCGTCCGTCATCCGCCGGACAAGATCCGCACGCCGCGCGCCACCTTCGATCTTGACCGCATGCGCACCCGCTTCCTTGATGAAGCGCGTGGCATTGCGAAGCGCCTCATCGGAAGACTCATGGTAAGACCCGAAAGGCATGTCCGCCACCAGGAACGCTCGCTTCACCCCGCGAGCCACCGCACGAGTATGGTGGAGCATCTCATCCATGGTCACCGGCAAGGTGCTCTCATAACCCAGCACCGTCATCCCAACCGAATCGCCGACCAGGATGAGATCAATGCCGGTCTGGTCAACCAGGCGCGCTGTGGGATAGTCATAGGCTGTCAATGCAGTAATTGCACGACCAGCGCGTTTCATTTCAAGAAGGGTTTGCGCCGTCACGGGGCGGACGGGCGTGCCTGCTCCGTCATTACGGAGTTGCGTAACGCTCATGGTTCTCTCCAGTGCCGCTCCGCTATGCTGACGCGGATGAGGCCCGAACTCCCACAGTATACTCTTCCCGTCATGCCCATCAATCGGCGACAATAAGGGGATGGAGCTCCTTCTCTATTCCGCCGACTGGTGCCGCGATTGCCGCGAGGCGAAGCGTTTTCTCGCCCAGCATGCGATTCCCTACACCGAAATCAACATCGAAAAGACGCCCGGCGCCGCAGAGCAGGTCATTGCAAACACCGGTAAACGCGCAATTCCACAATTTGTGGTCGATGGAAAGTGGATCCAGCCCTACAAGCCGGGACAGGGCTTCCTTCACGACGAGATGGCTGATCTGTTTGGCGTAGCTCGAAGCTGATCCGCAACCACCGATAACCTCGCCATCGCAAACTAATCGGACTCGTCCAGTTCCTGCGGCGAAGGAATATGTGTAACCGGTTCCGTGTGAATGACCGAGTCCGATCCCCTGTTCGCCGGACTAAACGGCCACCTCAATCGAAGCACTCGTTCTCGATCGCTCTCCCGATGTGCTTCCTCGCTGCGCCCCTTCAGCAGATCAGTGATCGTCAGTACCCCAAGTAGTTTGCCGTCCGCGCTAACCACCGGGTACGACGTCAGTTTCGACTCCGCCATCGACATCGCACAAGCGCGCAGCGTTGTGACCGGCGAGACTGTCTTTGGATTGCGATTTGCGTCAACAGCCAGAGGGACAGACAGATCTTCCTTGCGCGCGGCCGCGATCAACTGCGCGCGCGTCAGCGTGCCCGTCATCCGCCCTTCGCTGTCCACCAATGGAAAAATGCGCTGCCAGTGAGACCATGCCTCACTTCCGCGCTCTTCCATCTTGCGCAGCCAGTCCGCGGCGTCCTTGCGGGTTGCGTCTTCAGGAAGCGCAAACACGCTGGTATGCATCGCCTGGGACACTAGGATGGCCTCGAGAGGATCCGCGCCAAACTCGCGGCTAAGATGTAGTCCTCGCCGACTGAGATTCTCCGTGAGCATGGAACGCGGCATCACAAGCACGCTCACAGCGTAAGCGGCCACGCACGACAACAGCACCGGTAGCATCAGACCGCCGTTATGCGTAAGTTCCAACGCCAGCATGGCCGAAGTCAGTGGAGCACCAATCGCCGCTGACAGCACGGCACACATCCCCACCAATACCCACGCACCCGTACTCATGATCGGCATCAAGTGCCCAAGCGCCGCGCCTAGAGCTCCCCCAATCATCAGCAACGGGGCCAGAATTCCGCCTGCGGTGTTCGATCCCAACGAGAAAGCCCAACTCAAGCTCTTGATGATGAGAATTCCCGCCAGCAGCTTCCAGCCCGAATCACCGGAGATCATCTGTTGGATGACACTGTACCCAACGCCCAGCGACTCAGGAAAGATATACCCGCACAAACCGACAACCACACCCCCGATCGCAGGCCACCACATCCAGTGGATCGGCAGATGCTCGAACATCGTCTCGAAGAAGTGCACGGACTTACTGAGACCTGCCGCCACGAACGCCGCGATGATTCCCAGAACCAGCGCGCCCAACATTGCCGAATGATAGACAGGCGCGCCGGTCGGAACCATCTGCAACAAACTCTGCGGGCCAAGCAGCAGTCTGCGAACCGCCCCAGCCGTAACGCATGCAATCGCGACAGGAACCAGCGACCGTGGCTTCCACTCGAAAAGAAGAATCTCCACTGCCAGCAACGTGGCACTCATCGGACAGTTGAACGTTGCCGCCATGCCGGCCGATGCGCCCGCGACCATGAGCACCGTTCGCTCGGAACCGGTCATCGGCAGCAGTTGGCCAAGCACACTGCCTACGGCTCCGCCCGTAATAATCACCGGGCCTTCCGCCCCGAACGGGCCGCCAGAACCAATGGAAATGGCCGTAGCTACAGGCTTCAGAATAGCAACGCGAGGCTGCACCCGCCCTGCGTTGAATACGATCGTCTCAACGGCCTCAGGCATACCGTGACCACGCACGCGCGGGGAAAGATAACGGGCGATCACCCCAACGATCAAACCGCCCAGCACCGGCATCAGGATCAGCCACCAGTGCCTTCCAGCCTGCCAGGGATCCTTGTCAATAAAGCTCCACTTCTGGAAGTAGAAGAGATTCGTACACAGCGAAATCATCTCCAACAACATCCAGGCCAGAACCGCACTCACTGCTCCCAGTCCTGCCGCCAGAAAACTGGTATATAAAATCCGACTGTTCGCGGAGTAGTCTCGCAGCGCGCCAGCGGGGTCCGAAGTCTTCAACGTTTCTCCTAAGGGGTTGGGCGCTCCACTGCGCCCTGCAAATCACGCAATGCGTGGATAAGATGCTCGCAGAGCGGTGAAAGCTCGTTCAAATGCTCCGCCACCAGGCGGTCCAGAATTTCATGCCCGTGCGGCGTCAGCAGCACCAGCGACCGCCGCATATCCTTCGGATCGCTTTCCCTGCGAACCAGGCCAGCGCGCTCCGCCCGATCCACCAACTCCACGGTGCTGTTATGGCGCAGGATCATCCGCTCCGCCAGGTACGTAATCGATGCCTGGTGGCCCTCGGGAATCGCCGCGATCACCTGCATCAACTGATACTGCTGCGCAGGTATTCCACATCTCTCCGACGCGCTCTCGCTGAAACTTAAAAACTTGCGCATCTGAAAACGAAACTCTGCCAGGCTCTTCAGCTTGGACTGCGCTTCCCGCACTTCGATTGAATCTGGCATAAGGGCTCTCCCCATTCTATCGCGAAACGATAGTTCTAAACAGACTGAAGCTGCAACACAACTGATTACACTAACGCTAGCCACTAAATTTCTACTTCTTTAACGATTGAACCTCAACGTCCCAACATCCTTTCCGGAGCTCAAACATGATCGCCCGTTATACCCGGCCAGCAATGGCCGCCATCTGGTCCGAACAACGTAAGTATGAAAACTGGCTTCGGGTGGAGATCGCGGCGACTACAGCTCTGGCCCGCGCAGGAATCGTTCCTCCATCAGCCGTTGATTCCCTGCAACAACGCGCCTCCTTCACCATCGAACGCATCCACGAGATCGAAGCAGAGACACGCCATGACGTCCTCGCGTTTACAACGGCCGTCGCCGAGTCGGTTGGCGAAGACTCCCGCTGGTTGCACTATGGCCTAACCTCCACCGATGTCGTTGACACCGCACAGGGATTAGCCCTCGTTCAGGCATCTGCGTTGATTCGTGAGGGTATTGTCCGTTTTCGCGACGTTCTGCGCAAGAGGGCTGTGGAATTTCAGCACACCCCCATCATCGGCCGCACCCACGGCGTCCATGCCGAACCCACCACCTTCGGAATGAAGCTGCTTCTCTGGTATGCCGAAATGGGCCGAAATCTGAAGCGTTTCGACGCAGCAGCCGAAGACCTCCGGGTTGGCAAGATCTCCGGCGCAGTAGGCGCGTTTGGCAAGCTGAAGCCTGAGCACGAGGCCGCAATCCTCGCCGAACTCGGCCTGCAACCCGCTCTCATCTCCACCCAGGTCCTCCAGCGAGACCGCCATGCAGCCTACATCACCACCCTCGCGGTACTCGCCTCGACGCTCGACAAAATCGCCCTCGAAATTCGCCATCTGCAGCGCACAGAAGTCCGTGAAGCCGAGGAGTTTTTCTCCATCGGCCAAAAAGGCTCCAGCGCCATGCCGCACAAGCGAAATCCCATTGCCTCCGAGAACATCTGCGGTCTCGCCCGCGTCGTCCGCGGCAACGCGCAGGTGGCCCTTGAAAATGTTGCGCTGTGGCACGAGCGCGATATCTCCCACTCCTCCGCCGAACGCGTCATCCTTCCCGATACCACCATTCTTGTGGACTATCTCCTCGACCGCGCAGCGACACTAATCGAACGCCTGCTCGTGTATCCCGACCGCATGCTGAAAAATCTCGAATCCACCAACGGCCTAGTCTTCAGCGGTCAGTTGCTCATCGATCTCGCAGCCGCCGGTATGAGTCGCGAGGACGCCTACCGACTGGTGCAGGGTCACGCAATGAACGCCTGGACCCATGACCTCAACTTCCGCGCACTCATCGAGGCTGATCCCGAGATCAATCAGCGCATGCCACCCGAAAAGATTGCAGCAGCCTTCGACGTGCGCCGACAGCTGACGAACATCGACGAAGTATTTAACCGCGTCCTGGCAGAAGGTTGACGCCTCCGCCGATCGCGCCCAAGCCTATGCCTGCGTTGTTTACAATCCTCGACACTGCACTCGCTTCCGCAACAGAGCGCGCCGGGGATTGGCTAGCCTGCCGCCCCGGCTGTCACCAATGCTGCGTCGGCGTCTTTGCCATCTCGCAATTCGACGCAGAACAACTGCGCGAAGGCCTTGCCCTCGCCCCTGCGGAAGTTGCAGGCCGAATCCGCTCTCGGGCAGCGCAATCGCGCGCACGTCTCCTAGAAGAATTTCCCGGCGACCCTGCGACCGGCCAACTCTTCACCGAGCCGCAGCATGAAGAAGCCTTCCCAGAATTTGCCAACCACGAGCCCTGTCCCGTCCTTGACCCCGACACCGGCACTTGCGACCTATACGCTTTCCGGCCCGTGCAATGCCGAACCTTCGGCCCACCGGTCCGAGACGCAGACGACCAGCTCACCGTTTGCGAGCTCTGCTTCGTGGACGCGCCTGCCGACGAAGTCGCGCGCTGCGAGATGGATCAGGGCTGGCGTCCACAGGAAGATGCACTCATCGATGTCGCCGAGAAGCAGTCCGGCCTCTTCGGACCCACACTCGTCGCATTCGCGTTGGCTCCGCTGAAATGAACTCCTGCAATATTCTTATCCAGCAGTTTCCACTCGCAAATGCTTATGCTGACTCCATCAATGCGTCTACAAATTGCGAGATAATCGAAGCCAATGGCTTTAGCGACCATCACGCACAACGCGCCGGATTGGGCCGAAGATTCCGCAGTCCCGGCAAGCAAGACCGTCGTTCTCGCCATCACCGGCGCGAGCGGCTCAATCTTTGCGATCGAAGCGTTGCGAGCGCTCGACCGCGACCCTCGCGTCCGCCGTGTCCACGTAGTCGTTTCGCCCAGCGCAATGCGCGTATTGGCCGAGGAAAGTGGCATCAGCGCCAGAAACTCGGTCCTGGAAAAGCTCCTCGGTCGGCTATCCGAAAAAACCACCCTGCTCGCGCACGAAGATATCGGAGCCCCAATCGCCTCGGGTTCCTACCCCGCCGACGCCATGGTCGTGCTGCCCTGCTCGATGGGGACCTTGGCAGGAATTGCGCATGGAATGGCCGGGAACCTAATCGAACGCGCTGCCGACGTATGCCTCAAAGAGCGCAGACGCCTCGTTTTATGCGTTCGCGAAACCCCGCTCAACCTGATCCAGATCCGAAACATGGCCGCCGCCACAGAAGCGGGCGCAACCATCTTTCCCGTTATCCCGACTTTCTACAACCACCCGCAGACCGTCGACGATATCGCGCGCAACTACGCTCACCGTGTGTTGCAGCACATCGGTCTGCCCCAGCCAGACGCCTACATCTGGGGCGCAGACCACACTTCAGAAGATTTGAGCTAACGCGATCGGCTGAGTGTGTACGTGCCGCCTGTAGGAGGCGGATTTTCCTTAAGAAAATCTACCGTCACCGCCGCAGCTCGGTCTGGACACGTCTTCGGCGCTAAATGCCCGCACCCTTGCAGGATATCCATCTCAGACTGCGGATCAAGTTCATGCATCTGCTCACCCACTGCAAGGGGCAGCAGCTGGTCGTCACTTCCCCACACAATCAATAGCGGCCTCGTCATAGTTCCCAGCCGCGCATCCAGAAGGTCCTTGCCGCCCTCCATGGAATCCATGCTGCGATCAACCACCCACTGACCTTCGCCGAGATGCCGCAATGCATCCTTAAGAACAAAATGGGGCAATGGCTTCTGATTCGGCTCGAGCAAGTCAGCCAGATGCTGCAGCTCCGCCTCCGTGGTCGGATGAAAGATCTCTTTCCCTCCTCCCACCTGATGATGAATCCCAGCGCTGTCATAGATCACCACGCGATTCACCAAATCGGGATGGTCAAGCGCCAGCTTCAAGACGATCCATCCGCCCATCGACCAGCCCCCAACGTTAGGCTTCTGAAGTCCAATCGCCTGGATGAAATCTGCAACAAATTGCGCTTGCGTAGCAATGGAGTAGTCACTGTCAGCCGGCTTGGGAGAACGGCCATATCCAAGCAGGTCCGGTGCGTACACATGAAATCCCGACCGCTTCAACCGCTCCAGCATCGGAGCCCAACTCTCATCACGGTCGGCCAGGCCATGCACCAGCACCAACGGTATGCCGCCACCCGGAATCCGGGATTCCGCTTCGTAATAATGCACCCGCCCTTCAGGCATCATCACGTAATTGCTCTGGACTCGATGCAGAAAGAGCCCAAAGTGTATTCCCTGCTGTTCTACCCAAAGCGGACGCTCATAAAACAGGACACCGCAGGCGACTCCGACGATAACCACGAGCAGCAACAACCGCCCTAGCGTCTTCATTTCAAGCCCTCATTCATGATCAAAGCCTTCCCTATCACTGTACAGGCGCGCGCTGTCAAAGCGAAGTCCCCAAGCTCCAACACGCGCTTCACATCGGCCCACGTCACTTCGCTCGCATCCGTCCCCAAACGCAATTCCCCTCCCGTCACGCGACACAAAATGTCGACCACAACGTAGTGATACTGGACCCGCCCCTCGGCGTCCCGGTGAATGATATCGATGATCTCCACCTCTTCCAATGTCTCGACAGTGATCCCAGTCTCTTCCAGCACCTCGCGAACACAAGCCTCGCGAATGCTCTCGCCAAGCTCAATCGCGCCACCCGGCAAGCTCCAGCCGCCCGCCATTGGCTCCGATCCGCGCCGAATCAGCAGAACCTCGGTCCGCCCCCCGACCTTACGCAACACCACCGCTCCCACACCTGGAATCGGAAACTTCGGATATTCGCGCGACGATTCCATCGGCCTATTTCAACGGTTTTCCGTACTCTTCGCTGAAGACGGTATGCGATGGATCGAACCGGCCACTATCGAATTTATCCATACCTTTCAGATGTCCAACCGCAAGCATGGAAACAACCCAGTAGCTCATCGGCAGCCGCAGTGTCTCGCAGACGCCCCGCTGCTCAAAACCCTCCAGCATCGCAGTGTCATACCCCAGCACTTCGGCCATCCACATCATCGTCGTCAACGCGACGGACACCTGCTTATTGAGCCAGCTAGCCATCTCTTCCCGTGAAAACTCTGAAAGATACTCAGGAACACTGGCCGCCGCCTGCGCCGCATAACTCTCGGGCATACCGCCTGCCCGGCCCATGCGCAACATTTCCTCCAGGTCCCTTCGCCATCCGTCCCGGTCACCGCACGCAACGATGATCGCCGAAGCCTCCTCCACCTTGGCCTGGTTATAGCTAACCGCGCGCAGCCTGCGCCGCTGCTCCTCATCCTGCACCACAACGAAACGCCACGGCTGCATGTTGTAGCCACTCGGGGCCTGCAAGCCGGCATCAAGAACCTGCCACAAATCTCGTGGCGGAATCGGCTCTCCGTCGAAGCTGGGCGTCGAGCGCCGGTCACGGATGGCCTGTGCCAGGGACTTCTGAAAGCTTGCCATGAACTCTTCTCCGAAAGTCTCTTTCCTCGTTCAACCACATGCTCCGCGAAGCATTTGCCGCACGAGATGCCTACTCTTGCCCAATCGACGCCGGGAAATTCCGCCCTGCCACTTGACCTCTACTACGTCTCACCTCAGAAACACCAACCATACTAGGGGATATTGGCGATCGTCTGCTCCGTGACTAACGGCTCATGCCCCTCGGAATCCGCAAACACCCAGACTCCGGTAAACGCCTGCCGCAACTCCATGTGCGCGTCCAAAAACGCCTTGGCTGCCGCCTTACTGCGCGCCATCGCCACCGCCGGATCACTCGCCCCATCCACCGAAATATGAAGAATCAGGTTCAGATCCTTGCCATCGTCGGGTCCCTGCGCAGAGATATCGGTGAACCGGTATTCGACCGTTCCGCCCTTGCCGTCGCTGGCCTTCATCACAAGCGGATGGTTCGAACCGATGCCGCCAGCCAACTCGGGTGGCGCGTACTTTCTCCGCTCAGAAAGCAACCGATCGAGATTCGTACTCGTTACGAAGTTAGTCGGGCGCAAAAGCTCCGCGGCCTGCCCATAGAAAATCCACGCCAGCCAAAGCTCGTCGGCCTTGGCATACGTCCGCGCCGCCTTCCAGTACCAGATACCGTCGTGACCGGCCGCCGTCTGCGCCCGCGGGTAAAAACCCGCCAGTTTCCACACACCGCCGTCTCGTCGCAGCAAGAAGGCAAGCAGCCAGGGACGCTCTCCAGTCGCTTCAACCATCGCGAATCCATACAGCCCTCGAGGAAGACCCGAGATGGAAAAGTCGGTCTCCGCCGTGGTTCCCGTAAGGGCGCAGCTAAAGTCTGCATCGGAGGTATCATCGGCCGCGCGCGCGCTCGCGTCGAGCTCGTAAATCTGCGTCACACGAAGTGCATCATTGCCCATTCGCCCGGCGGTCGACCGGACCAGGTTCTCGGTGGGCCCGAACGCCGACGCACTCGAAAACTCCGCAATGGTCATTCCCTGCACTTTCGCCACATCGGCTTGCTGGACGGCCTGCGCCAGGTTAAGCGCCGCTGCACTCAAACCATCGCGGATATCAGAGGTCATCTTGGCTTGGGTAACGCACGTCTGAGCAATTAAAAAGGAAGGCGCAACCATGAGAAGCCCCCCCAGAACGACCCCCGCGCGAATCCCTTGGCGTCCGAGTCCGCTCCTCTTGTCTCTCACTCCAGGCTCCTCAAATCCGTGCATCTTGCCTTGCCCAGCATACGGAGGCCGGGGTTGAGAGTCCAGCGAACCGCTCGTTCCGACCGGTGACCGTTCCCCAAAAGGGTCTCGTCCTGGGACTTTGACGGTATTCTGGAACAGTGAAGCTACCCTCTTACCGGCGCGCACGTCCGAAGCAGAAGATGCACCAAACTCATCATCTGCGAAGAATTTCCGGCCTTAGTGGAGGACTCCTCGTTCTATTCGCCGTCGCCACTGGCATGCGCGGCCAAAACCTGCCGGCCACGCCGCCGACGGCTCTGCCAGGCCAGGTAGCTCCGGGCGCCTCGCAGACTCCAGCCGGGCAGCAGGGCGCGCCGCAGGCTGCCACCCCGGCACCCAACCCCCCGCTCCACGCCGAGGTGATCTACACCCGCGGACTCTTCCAGGTTCGCGCCGATAACTCCAGCCTCAACCAGATTTTGCGGTCGATCTCCCACATCAATGGGATGAAAATTACCGGAGGCGTGGAGGATCAGCGGGTCTTTGGCAACTACGGTCCCGCCCCTCTATCAACCATCCTGGCAACGCTACTTGATGGAACCGGGGCCAACATGCTCTTGTTGGGCAGCGGCGCTGACACTCCGGCGGAACTCGTCCTGACCTCTCGTACCGGTGGACCCGAACCCCCAGGGCCGAACTCCCCCACCTACGCGATGTACGACGATGCGACCGACCATTCAAACCGTGTAGCCCCAGCCGCGTCCGCGACCTCAGTACGGCCTCCGGTCGCGGCGGTGCCGGCCCCAACGCCTGCCGTCTCAGCCACCGCGCCGGCGAAGTCCATGCCCGTTCCGCCCAACGCTCCAGCGAAGGTCTTGACGCCAGAGATGGTGATGCAGGAACTTCAGCAGATGCAGGCGCAGCAGGATGAGAAAAAGAAGCTCAGCGCAGGACAATCGAGCCCGCCCCCCGCGAGCTCAAAGCCTCAGTAAACTTAGCTATTCAGGGTGTTTAGCTACCAGCGCTTACGCTCGCACTGGCCGTCTGGCCGCGCCGCGCGGTCGATTGGGCATGCACACGAAAGGCCCGAAACATGGCGTGGCAGATGACATAAGCCAGTAGCACTCCGAAAGCCAGGGACGCGAATACAGCTCCCACCAGCAATATCGACGAATTCATGCGACAACGTCTCCTTGGTCTATACCGGCTGCTCTATTGGGATGCGAGCAGGGGGAATCACGTTCGATTCGCAGGCCAAAGTTATTTTGGACGATTCCGACGAAACTTCCACTAGAAAACTGAGCCGCGTTATTACCTAACGATATTCCACCTTTCCCGATTGGGCGGTGGATTTCCCGCGCTTCCCGGGCGTTTCGGCGAATTCTTGTGTGACTTAGCCCGGTTTCGGGTTTCAAATCCACGTCTATAGCCCGGTTTCGGAACGCGCGTCGAAAATCTGCGTGTAAAGCTTCCTTGACAGGCTTCATCCCTTTGGACGGCGGACCGAACGACGCACAGCCGGGCCGGCGGCCTGTCTCGGACCGGACGCCGAACCTAGTAGACTAGAGACTTGGCCTCTTCGACCCAAACTCCGTCCAAGAACCTCACGCACATCGACGTTCGTGGGGCTCGTCAGCACAACCTCCAGAACGTTTCGGTATCGATTCCGCGCAACACACTGACCGTCGTCACTGGGCTCTCCGGCTCCGGCAAGAGCTCGCTCGCTTTCGACACCATCTACGCCGAAGGCCAGCGCCGCTACGTGGAAACGCTGTCTGCCTACGCGCGCCAGTTTCTCGACCAGATGGAGCGGCCCGACGTCGACTCCATCGACGGCCTGTCGCCCGCCATCTCGATCGAGCAGAAGACCACCTCGCGCTCCCCGCGTTCCACGGTCGGCACCATCACGGAGATCTACGACTACCTCCGCCTGCTGTACGCCTCAGTCGGCCAGCCGCATTGCCCCAACTGCCATCGGCCCATCTCGCGGCAGTCCGCCGAGCAGATCGTTGCCCAGATCGTTGAACGCAGCCGTGCCGACTCGCCGGGCGAGCGTGTCACCGTCATGGCCCCCATCGTGCGCGGCCGTAAGGGCGAGTTCCGGGAGGAGATTGAGGCGCTCGACAAGAAGGGCTATCGCATTCGGATCGACGGCGAGATCACCGAAGTCGAAGAAGGCATGCGCCTGGAGAAGCGCAAGAACCACACCCTCGAAGCCATCGTCGACCGCATCATCCTGAAGCCGTATCCGGCTGAACCGACCGCCGAAGGAATGACGCCGCCCGCAGGGTACGACACGCGAAGGCTCTCCGCGGCCGTCGCCAGCGCCCTGCAACTCGCCAACGGGCTCGTCCTGATCGGCATGCAGGCGCCCAACGGGAAGACCACCGAAACCCTTTTCAGTTCCTCCATGGCCTGTCCCGAGTGCGGCATCAACGTCGCCAAGCTCGAGCCGCGCAGCTTCAGCTTCAACTCCACGTATGGCGCCTGCCCGGAGTGCCACGGCCTCGGCTCGATCTATGACTTCGACCCCGCCAAGACTATCTCCGACTGGTCCAAGCCGCTACTCGACGGCGCGATGGGCCCGGGCTCCTCGTCGCAATACCTCCTGCGCCTCATCAAGCTCGCGGCAGACAAGTACAAGATCAACCTCAAGCAGCCCTTCTCCGCTCTGACCAAGGATCAGCAACACCTGCTGCTCTACGGGCCGCCGCGCAACGAAGTCGGCCGCACCGGATTCCACGGCATCCTCAACTGGCTTCGCGACACGCTCGAGGACACCAAGTCCGAGGGCTATCGCGAGTACATGATGCAGTTCATGTCTGCGACCGAATGTCCGCAATGCCACGGCCGCAGGCTGCGCCCCGAGTCGCTCGCGGTCACCCTCCCCCTTGCCGACGCGGCCGTGCATCCGCCCAGCACGCGCGATGAGACCGAGCCCATCGAAGCTGCCGATGCCCGGCGCGATGCCTCGATCGCCGACTTCACCGCACTCTCGCTCGAGCGCGCGCTGATGGCCGCACGGTCCATGGCCTTTGGCGGGCGTGAGCGCCTGATCGCGGATCGCCTGCAGCGCGAGATCATTGAACGCCTCGAATTCCTCAACGCCGTGGGCCTTGGATACATCTCGCTCGACCGCAGCGCAGCCACGCTCTCCGGCGGCGAAGGCCAGCGCATCCGGCTGGCGACGCAAATTGGAAGCAGGTTGAGGGGCGTGCTGTACGTGCTCGACGAACCGAGCATTGGCCTGCACCAGCGCGATAACCAGCGATTGATTTCGGCGCTCGAAGACCTCCGGGACCTCGGCAACACGGTCCTCGTCGTCGAGCACGATGAAGACACCATCCGCAAGGCCGACTACGTGCTCGACCTGGGGCCGGGCGCGGGCAAAAACGGCGGCCACGTGATGGCCTCAGGTACACCCGCCGAGATCATGGCGAACCCTGCCTCGGTGACTGGCCAGTATCTCGCCGGACATATCGACATCGTCACGCGGCCCACGCCGGACAAGGCGCCGCGGCCACTCTCCGACCGCTGGCTCTCCGTGCAGGACGCGACCGCGCACAACCTGCAACACGTGACCGCGCACTTTCCGCTCGGGGTGATGACCGTCGTCTCCGGCGTCAGCGGATCGGGCAAGAGCACGCTGGTCAACGACATTCTCTACCGCTCGCTTGCCAAGGAGCTGTACGGATCGCGCGAGGAGCCGGGCGAGCACAAGGCCATCCACGGCGCCGAGCTGCTCGACAAGGTGATCCAGATCGACCAGTCGCCCATCGGCCGCACACCGCGCTCAAACCCCGCAACCTACACCGGCGTCTTCACCGCGATCCGCGATCTCTTTGCGATGCTGCCGGAGTCGCGCGAGCGCGGCTACAAGCCCGGACGCTTCAGCTTCAACGTGCAGGGAGGCCGCTGCGAGGCCTGCCAGGGCGAAGGTCAGCGGCGCATCGAGATGAACTTCCTGCCCGACGTGTACGTGCAGTGCGAGATCTGCAACGGCCGTCGCTACAACCAGGAGACGCTCACCGTAAAGTACAACGGCTACTCCATCGCCGACCTGCTCGAGCTCGCGATTGAAGACGCGCTTCCCGTGCTGAAAGAAATTCCCGCCGTGAACCAGAAGCTGCAGACGCTGGTCGACGTCGGCCTGGGCTACATCCATCTCGGGCAGTCTGCAACCACGCTCTCGGGCGGCGAAGCGCAGCGCATGAAGCTGGCCCGCGAGCTCTCCAAACGCCAGACGGGGCGCACGCTGTATCTGCTCGACGAGCCGACCACCGGCCTGCACTTCGACGACGTGCGCAAGCTGCTGGAAGTGCTGCATCGCCTGACTGATCTTGGCAATACGGTGATCATCATCGAGCACAACCTCGACATCATCCGGAACGCCGACTACGTGATCGACATGGGCCCGGAAGGTGGCGAGGGTGGCGGCCGCATCGTCGCACAGGGGCCGCCGGAGCTCATCGCGCACACTCCCGGCTCCCACACCGGGCACTTCCTCGAACGCTATTACGCCAACGCGGGCACGTTGAACTCGAATGGGCACCTGCCGCCGGTGGTGCTGCCTGATTTGGAGAAGAAGGCGCCCAAGCCGAAGTTCGTTGCGCCGGAGAAAAAGACTGGCGTTCCAACCGCTTCGAAGAAGAAGCCTGAACCCACGGCGCCAAGAGCGGCCGCGAAGAAGTCCACAAAAACGAAGGGAAGCAAGACGTCAACGCGGTCGGCGAAGTAATCTGAACTCTGTCCTATGAGCAATCTTCCCGTCCCCGAGGCAGTCGAGCCCAAAGTCCTCGACATCCAGCACGATACCGATCCCGCGCAGGACCACGGGCTGGCTCGGCGCATTCCGCACCTCGGCCACGCGATCTTGTTCTTTTCGCTGGCCTTCCTGATGGTGGTGCTATGTCAGCTGGCGATCTTCACGTTGGCCCACATTCGCCTGGAGACGGCGCTGCAACATCCCGGGCTCGGACTGGCCTCGCAGGCGTTGGCCTACGGGCTCACGCTGGCGGCATCGATATGGCTATTTCCGCATCTGTGGGAGGTGTCGTTTTGGCAGGGCGTCCATTGGAATTTTCTGGCGGCGCGCCGGTACTGGTACTGGATCGTCGGGGGAGGCGTATTGCTGAGCGCGGCTGCACAGGCGATCATGCAACTGCTTCCTGCTCCCAAGACGAGCACGTTCGACAGCATCCTCACTTCGCCGCATGCTGCATGGATGTTGATGGGGTTCGCCGTTTTGCTCGCGCCGCTGACCGAGGAGCTGGCGTTTCGCGGCTTCCTGTTGCCGGCCCTGGCGACGGCGTATGACTGGCTTGCCCTGGAGCGCAGTCCGGCCGGCCTGCAACGCTGGCAGCGCAGCTCGCTCCATTCCGCCTCTGCACTGCTCTTCTCGGCGATCTTTTCGAGCATCCCCTTTGCGCTGCTGCATGCCGATCAGCTATCGCATGCGTGGGGCGTGCTGGGCGTGCTCTATGGCGTGAGCCTCATGCTCAGCTTTGTGCGTATCCGAACGCACTCGCTCGCCTGCTCCACGCTCATGCACGCGACGTACAACTTATCTATCTTCGTTGTGATTTTCATCACGACAAGTGGGTTCAGACATCTGGAAAAATTGATTCACTAAGAGTTAGGCTCCGCACCCTGTTGAGCTTTACGGAGAAGATACGCAATGGCACGCCACTACGATTGCCCACGCTGCAGATGCACCGCTACGTTCCGCGTGCATCGCAGACCCAAGGAATATGTCCTGCTCGGTTGTCGAGCATTTTGTTGCCTGGATTGCGGGTACCGATTCCTTCTATTCGAATTGAGACAAGTACTGCACTGGCATACGGTTTCCTATCGCCAGGGCTGACGCGCGCGCTTGTGTCCCCGGCGCGCTTGTTTGCTACGTACAACTCTTCAACTTTCGCGGCCATCGTAACTACTACGGGTGGATGTCAGCATCTGGACAAAATGCGCCATTGATGTTTTTCGTGGAACCTCCCAGCCCATAGAGAAAGAAGGCGCGCGAATGGTGAAGTTGCATAATTGCCCCCACTGCGGTTGCACGGATACCTTCCGGGTACATCGCAAACCCAAAGAGCACCTGATGCTGGGATATCGCGCCTATTGTTGTGCCGATTGCAAGCGCCGGTACCTGGTGTTCGAGAAGGGCAGAGTGCTGCAGTGGCGATCCGCGCCCTGATGACCGGCAACTGGTAGGACAGATGCAAGTTCCTCTAAACTAGAAGGGACATGATTCCTACCCTCGAATGGACGCCCGCCGGCGTCAGCTTCCTTGATCAAACCAAGCTTCCTCTCGAAGAGACGTACGTTCTCGCCACCAACTACCAGCAGGTAGCCACCGTCATTCGCGACATGATCGTGCGGGGCGCGCCAGCCATCGGCGTCTCCGGCGCCATGGGCGTTGCCATCGGCATCGAGCGCAGCCCGGCATCGACGCTGGCGGAACTTAAGGCCGAGGTTGAGATCATCTGCTCCACGCTGGCTGAGACACGGCCGACGGCGGTTAATCTCTTTTGGGGCATCGGGCAGGTGCGGGATCTCTTCAATGAGCTCGCCGCGAAGAACACGCCCATCCCCGAGATCAAGATCGCGGTGGTGGCGCTGGCTAATCGCCTCTACGACGAAGACATCGCGCAGTGCAGGGCGCTTGGCGCGCATGGCGCAGACCTGCTTCCGAAAGAAGGCACCGTACTCACACACTGCAATGCAGGGGCCCTCGCCACCTGCGGTTATGGCACGGCGCTGGGTGTCATTCGCGCTGCCGTGGAGCGCGGTCATGTGATCGACGTGCTCGCCGATGAGACCCGACCGTATCTGCAGGGTGCGCGGCTCACTGCGTGGGAGCTGATGAAGGATTCCATTCCCACCACCGTCCTGTGCGACAACATGGCGGGGCACCTGATGAGCAAGGGCCGCATCCAGGCCGTGATCGTTGGCGCCGATCGCATAGCCGCGAATGGGGATACCGCCAACAAGATTGGCACCTACAGCGTAGCGATCCTGGCGAAGGAGCACGGCATTCCCTTTTATGTCGCGGCGCCCTTCAACACGATTGATCTCGCGACGGCGACGGGCGAGGGCATTCCGATTGAGCAACGCAATCCCCGCGAGGTGACGCACTCCAACGGCAAGCAGATGACGCCCGATGGCGTCGGCATTGAGAATCCTGCCTTCGACGTCACGCCAGCAAAGTACATCACCGCGATCATCACCGAGCGCGGCGTTCTGCGCGCCCCCTACAACGAGTCCATCCGCGCCATGGCCCTGGAGTCGGAACGGGCGCTCGCGGCCGTCTAGCGCAGCGCCGTCGAATCAGGTCTGCCGGCGGTGACTCTCTCGATGTGTTCCAGAAGCGTCCTGGTTTGGAGACGAATCATGTGCAGACGCTTCGTCCTCGTGCTGGCTGTCTCGACGGTAGGCGCCACAAGCGGCGCGCAGTCGGCCTCGAGCTCTCCCCAGCCAACGGCGCTGGCTGATCACGCGAGCCAACGATCCGTCGCGCTGAGCGTCGTTGTGCAGGATCACGAGGGCCAGCCCGTTCGCGGCCTCAAAGCGCAAAATTTTTACCTCACCGAGGGCGGCGTTCCACAAACTATCGCTCGCGTCGAAGAGCACTCCTCGCTGGCCCCACCGCCGCAAGCTCCCTCCTTCCCTGCTCTGCCTCCCGGTAACTTCACGAACTACATGCCCATCGCCCCCGGCGAAACACTCAACATCCTGCTCATCGATGCGCTCAATACGCCTTGGAAGAACGAGGGCTTCGTGCGCTCCCAACTGCTCCAGTACGTTCGCGAGGCCAATCCAGACACGCGGATCGCAATTCTTGGATTGGCGAACCGCCTGATCCTCCTGCAAGGCTTCACTTCCGATCCCTCTGCGCTGCGCGACGTGGTTGAGCGCAAATTGATCGCCCGAGCGCCCGCCGGCCCGAACCTCTCCACCCATTCCTCGCAGGTCGCGTCGTCGACGATTGCAGGAAGCCCCTCGGCCATCCTCCTGGCCGCGAACCTGCGAGCGTTCGAAGATCAGCTCAACGTGCTTGAAACCGACTTTCGCGTGCCCTACACGCTCGACGCTTTCAATACCCTGGCGCACTATCTCGAATCGCTTCCCGGCCGCAAAAACCTGATCTGGTTCTCCGCATCCTTCCCTCTCAACATCGCTCCCGATCCCGCGCTGCCGCACCCGTTTCGCGCTGACAACGCCGACCCAGACGAACTCCGCGAGACGGTCGACTTGCTCTCGAGAGCCCAAGTCGCCGTGTATCCCGTCGACGCTCGCAGTCTGATCGCGCGGTCCGCAACGCCCCACGCATCCGCCAACCGCCGCCAAGGCTCCAGCCTCGATCTCGGCAAAGCATCCCAGTCGCAGGCCGCAGAGCACGCCATGATGGAAGCCATTGCCGCAAACACGGGCGGCCGTGCCATCTACAACCCTGAAAGCCTCGCCGATGCGGTGAACAGCGTCGTCACTGCCGGAAGCAACTACTACACCCTGACCTATAGCCCGACTAACCCGGACGTCCCCGCGGCCTATCGACCGATCCACGTCGACATAACGGGAGTCGATGCCGATCAGCCTCTGCAGCTCTCCTATCGCCGCGGCGACGACAGCAACGACACAGCCACCCAACCAAAGGACCGGGCCGAGGCCTACCAGCAGGCCGCCATGCGCCGCGGTGGCCCTGCGCCCGAAGGCCTGCTCTTCCGAGTCCGCGTTCTCCCCACCTCCGCCACAACCGATACCACGCTCGCCCCTGAAAATCAGCTCGCTCCGTCCCTCCCGGTGAAGGGGCCATTCCGCCGCTACGATCTCGATTTCCTCGCGCCCCCCGGCGAACTCAAGTTTGTCCCGCAACCCGACGGACGCCGCGTCGCGAAGGTGGAGGTTCTCGCCTATGTCTACGACACCGAAGGCACGCTGCTCGACACCACCGGCCAGTCAGTTACCCTCGAGCCCCTGCATAACGACGCGCCAAAGCTTGCGCGCAGCGTCATCCGATACCACCTCGAAGTCAGCGTGCCGGATCGCGCCGAAACCTTCCTTCGTATCGGCATGCGGGACGTCACCACCAACCGATTCGGCGTGGTCGAGATCCCTACCTCCGCCGTAACCTCTCTGCCTCCAGCTACCTATGCGCCTGCCGCGCCGCCCGCCTCCCCACCCGCGAAACCGGCTGGACGACCCACCCCTCCTCAGGTCTAGAATGTACCCCAGCGCGACGATTCTCCCCGTCCCATGACACCGGCCATCTTCAATCCGCGTACGCGTTCCCTGGTACGTGGGAATGTCATCGTCTACACCAGCGTAGCCGTCGCAACCCTGATCTCGAAGTTCCCCCACATCCGCCCCACCCCGTGGCTGCTGCTACCGTTCCTTGGCTGCCTGGCTGGCATGGCCGACACGCTGCGCTGCATCCAGAAGCGCTGGAACCTTTACCATGGCGGCGTGATGTTCTGCCTCTACATGGACCTCATGGCCCTCATGCTGGTGCTGTTCTTCCTGGTGTATCCGTATCTGGTGTGGATGGGCGAAGCGTAACGAGAGATTCGAGACTCGAAATTCGAGATTCGAGATTCGAAGGCCCATGAGGCAAGATCGTGCCGCACCTCGTCTCTCCGATTGTCGCCTGCTCGAATCGCGCATCTCGAATCTCACCCCCACCCTGTAAACTGACACTTGGCAATGTCAGATAAAACGTTCTACGTCACTACTCCGATTTATTACGTGAACGCGCGCCCCCACATCGGCCACGCGTACACCACCATCGTCGCGGACGTGCTCGCGCGCCGCCACCGCCTGCTCGGCGACGACACCTTCTTCCTTACCGGCACCGACGAGCACGGCCAGAAGATTGAGCGCTCCGCCGCCGCCGCCGGCATCCCGCCCCAGCAGTTCGCCGACCAGGTCTCGAAGTCCTTCGAAGACCTCTGGAAGCGCATGGGCATCACCAACAACGACTACATCCGCACCACCAGCCCCAAGCACAAGCAGGGCGTCCAAAAACTTTTTTCGACGCTGTACGAGCGCGGCTTCATCTACCTCGACAGCTACACCGGTGCCTACTGCGTCTCCGACGAAACCTTCGTAGACGTCGCCGCCGGCACACCCTGCCCCGACTGCGGACGGATCACCGAGATTGTGACCGAAGAAAATTTCTTTTTTAGATTAAGCGACTTCCAGCTCCCGATACTAGACCTCATCGAGTCCGGTCAACTCAAAATAGAAAACGACGCCCGCCGCAACGAAGTTCTCAGCTTCCTCCGCGGGCCCCTCGCCATACTTGAACGCGACGGATCCGTCACTGTCGATAGACGAGTGCCAAAGGTCGAAAGGTCTGAGCGCCTATCTGATGAGTTGAACAAACTTGAGTTTTACACCTTTACAGAGCCGTCGAAAACCAACGCAGGGACGGATTACATTCCGTGGGCGCTCAAAGACCTCTCCGTCTCGCGCTCCAGCTTCACCTGGGGCATACCTGTCCCCGAACCCGCCGCCTCCGCCGCCGAAGAAAAGCACGTTATCTACGTTTGGCTGGACGCCCTCGCCAACTACATGACTGCCATCGGCTACGGCTCCGACGACCCAGACCAGCAAAAGAGGTTCGAGCACTACTGGCCCGCCGAACTTCACCTCGTCGGGAAGGAAATCATCCGCTTCCACTGCGTCTACTGGCCCGCGTTCCTTCTCGCGTTGAATCCTGAATATCACAGCGAAGCAGAAGATAAAGGAATTGTAGATGTCATTAATGCAGCGGAAGTTCCGCTGCACTTGCGGAAGAGAAAAACCGACCCGCGCGAGCTAACCACCGAACAACACTCTGTCTGGGCTAAAAAATTTCTCCCGAAGAAAGTTTCCGCCCACGGCTGGCTACTCTTCGAAGACTCGAAGATGTCAAAGTCCAAAGGCAATATCGTCCGCACCGAAACCATCCTTGACGCTTTCGGCAACCTCGTCTACGCAAGCATATTTCCAACCAGTACACACGCCGAGCAAGACCTCTTCGCTTCCGACGTCCTCCGCTACTTTCTCCTCCGCGAGATTCCGTTCGGCCAGGACGGCAGCTTCAGCTTCGACGCCCTCATCACCCGCTACAACGCCGACCTCGCCAACGGCTACGGCAACCTCGTCAGCAGAACGCTTGGACTGATCCAACAGAACCTTAAAGATGGGCTACTCAAGCCGTCGGAGCCTTGGCTATGCGTGCCGACACATAGCGCCTCGGCGACGCTCGACCCGGAGAACGTTCTATCGGGACCAAGCACAGAATTCGTCGTTGGGATGGTTGAGAAATTTGTCGAAGACTACATCCCGCGTTTATTCGACACGAATTCCTTCAACCTGTATCTAGCAGAGTTAGGCCTCCGGATAAGCGTTCTTGATGGATACGTTTCCTTCCATAAGCCCTGGATGATTGCAAAATCGAGCACGGAAGATAGTGAAAAAAAACTTATTGAAATTCTCTACACCGCCGCCGAATCCATCCGCATCATCACCGCCCTCCTTTACCCGATCCTCCCCTACGCCACCGCCAAGGTCTGGGCGCAACTCGGCCTGGGCGACATCGAAGCCGCCGCACGCAACGGCGAACTCACCAACCTCACCTGGGGCGGCCTCAAGCCTGGCACCAAACTTGGGCCACTTGGGCCCATCTTCCCGCGCGCTAACAAAGGACTCGCACAAATTATGACTGACATGGAAAACCCCACTCCCGTAGACAAAGAACCGGTGGACCCCGCCGCCGTCCCGCCCGTCCCCACCATCGCGCCCGACGCGCCGCCACGCACCACCACGCTCCCCGATCCGACCACGACGCTGCCCGTAGGCGGCAGCACCGCGCTCACCACCGGCCCCGATCCCACGCACCCTACGCCCAATCCCTCGGCAGCGCCCACGCCGGCGCCCGTCGAAGCCACGCCCCAAATCACTATCGACGACTTCGCCAAGATCGAACTCCGCGTCGCGCAAATCCTTGTCGCCGAGCGCATACCCAAGGCCGACAAACTGCTCCGCCTCGAGGTCGACCTCGGCCCCGACTTCCCGCGCCGCCAAATCCTCTCGGGCATCGCAGAGTGGTACGCTCCCGAAGACCTCATCGGCCGCCGCATCGTCGTCATCACGAACCTCGCGCCTCGCAAGATGCGCGGCCTCGAATCCCATGGCATGCTGCTTGCCGCCTCGCACGGCGAAAACGGCAAGCCCGTCCTCGCCACCTTCGGCGAAGACATCGCCCTGGGCTCGCGCCTCAAGTAAAAGCGTCGGTGAGTCCGCGCTACATCTGGCCGTGGCTCACCGACACCACAAAATAAAGCGCCGCCGTGTCGCCCACATTTTTCAGCCCGTGCATCTGGTTCGACGCCGTGTAGATCACGTCGCCCACCCCTACCGGTTCGGGCTTGCCATCATTCAAAAACTCAAGCTTGCCCTCGCGAATCAGCACGAACTCGGTGTTGCGGTGCTTATGCGGAGGATGCGGCATCTGCCCCGCCGGCAGCATCGTCTCGTGCACTTCCACAAACTCCCCCGTCGGCAGCGTGCCATGCATCACCGCTCGGCCCCAACCGCCGTTCGGGTAGTGCGAGACATGCATCTCGTCAAAGTGAAACACCTTCGACACCCCCATGTCGGTCGTGTCAGCCGGCCCACCCGAGGTCTCCTGCGCCCGCGCCAGCACGCCTCCCAGCGACGCAAACGCTGCCATCGCCACACACATGTCCCTGCGATTGATCTCCATCAGCTCCTCCTTCTGTTCATCTATTGACAGCCCTGCCGTCGCCACAACCAGGTACGCACCCTGCCCCGCCCCCGCGCATTCGTTGGGCTCACCTTCGCAAAACATCCTACGCCTCATCACACCGCACGCACTTTCCGAAACCCTCTCGCTTCAGCCCTTGTACTCTAGAAAGACGATGCACCTTGTAGACTCACACTGCCATCTCGACGACTACGAAGATCTCGACGCGATCCTCGCGCACGCACGCGAAGCCGGCGTCGACAAGCTCCTCGCCATCGGCATCGGCGATGGCCCCGACAGCATGCACCGCGCCCTCGACCTCGCACGCGCCCACCCACAGATCTTCGCCACCGCCGGCATCCATCCCCAGGAAGCCCACCAGGCCACGCCCGCGAATCTCACCAAGCTCGAAGCCCTGGCGCAAGACCCCCGCTGCCTCGCCATCGGCGAGATCGGCCTCGACTACTATCACCTCAACAACCCGGACATCCCCACCCAGCAGGCCGCCTTCATCGCGCAGATGAAGATCGCGGCAGCCGCGCGCAAGCCCATCACGATCCACTGCCGCACCTCCGAGCTCGCCATCCCCGCTGCGAAAGCCAAGTACGAACCAGCAGACGCCTGGGAAGATCTGCTCTCCCTCATCGCCGAGCACTGGACGCCCACGGGCCTCCCCGGCATCATGCACTGCTTCTCCGGCAACGAGCACCAGGCCGCCCGCTCCCTCGCCGCCGGCTTCTATCTCTCCTTCGCTGGCAACGTCACGTACCCGAAGTCGACGACCATCCAGGCCGTTGCCGCGAGCGTGCCCGCCGACCGCATCCTGGTCGAGACCGACGCGCCTTTTCTCGCCCCGATCCCCCTGCGCGGCCAGACCAACGAGCCCGCCTTCATGGCCCACACCGCACGCTTCGTAGCCGGGCTGCGCGGCATCTCGCCTGAGCAACTGGCGGATTTAACCACAACCAATTTTGGCGTGCTGTTCCCCGCGTCACTGTCCGTTTCGTCGGACTTCTGACACAATGAGAGCAATCACCCGCGCCGCAGCATCTAATTTGCAGAGGACCAATCATGGCAGCTGATAACAGCTTCGATATCGTGAGCAAAGTCGACATCCAGGAAGTGAAGAACGCCATCGACCAGGCAAGTAAAGAGGTCCACGCGCGCTTCGACCTCAAGAACTCCAAGTCCACCATCGCGCTCGAAGGCGACGACGTCGTCCAGCTCGCCTCGCAGGATGAGTACACGCTCAAGGCGGTGATCGAAATCCTCGCGCAGAAGTTCGTCAAGCGCAGCGTCTCGCTCAAGAACCTCGAGTACGAGAAGATTGAGCCCGCCTCAAATTCGTCCGTCCGCCAGAAGATCAAGCTCAAGCAGGGCATCTCGTCCGAGCCCGCCAAGAAGATCGTCGCGCTCATCAAGGACTCCAAACTCAAGGCCCAGGCCAGCATCCAGGGAGACACCGTGCGCGTAACCAGCAAGGACCGCGACACCCTGCAGCAGATCATTGCGCTGCTGCGCGGCAAGGACCTCGGCATCGACCTCCAGTTCACGAACTTCCGCTCGAACTAACATTGATTCTGCGCAATCTGGGCCTTGCCATGATTTCCGTCACACCCTGACCAGAGGATCACCTGCTACTCTTGGATAAAGTATGAGCACGATCTCCATCGCGACGGCTGCTGAAGTCTTCGATCTCCTGAAGGATGATCTTGCTGCGATTGAGGTTGAGTTCTCCCGCCAGGCCGACTCCCCCGTCGCCGTCGTTACCGACATCGCCAACTATCTGATTGCAGGCGGCGGAAAGCGCATTCGCCCGCTCCTGCTACTGCTGTCGGCCAAGTCGCTGAACTGCGAGAGCGACGCCCGCATCCGCCTCGGCGCGGTCGTCGAGATGCTTCACACCGCCACGCTTGTCCACGACGACATCATCGACGAAGCCAACACCCGCCGCGGCCGGCCCTCCTCCAACACCACCTGGGGCAACGCGAAATGCGTCCTGGCAGGAGACTGGCTCTACATGCAGGCCTTCCAGACGGCGCTGGCCGAACGCAACTTCCGCATTCTCGATTTGCTGATTTCGCTTACCCAGGAGATGGTCGAAGGCGAGCTCCTGCAGATGGAAAAGCTCGGCCACCTGATCAACGAAGAAGAGTACTTCGACCTGATCTACCGCAAGACCGCGTGCCTCTTCAAGGTGTCCATGCAGCTGGGCGCCGTGATTGCGAACCCCACAATCCGCGACGGCGAGCGTCCCTTCGAAGACACGCTCGGCGAGTATGGCCGTAACCTCGGCCTCGCCTTCCAGATTGTCGACGATGTGCTTGACCTCACGGCCAACGACGAGATCCTCGGCAAGCCCGCAGCCTCCGACCTGCGCGAAGGCAAGGCCACGCTGGCCGTGATTCACGCGCTCGAACGTGGAACAGGCGCCGACCGTGAAGCCATCCGCACCGTGCTGGCCGACCGCAGCTTTGCCCGCGTAGCCCACGCCGACATCCTCGAGATCCTGCACCGCCACGGCTCGCTGTCCTACGCCATGGACACCGCCTGCGCCTACGCCGAAGCCGCCCGGCAATCCATCGCCGATCTCCCCGAGAGCGACTACAAGCGCGCCCTGCTCTGGGTTCCCGGCTTCGTTACCAGCCGCGACCGCTAGCTACAAACGGCCATCGTCGTAATCTTCTCCCGCCTCGTCTGCGTCCTCTTCATCCTGTTCGTCCGCCACCGTGACTGCCAGGTCCTCCACACGTGGAGTGCCGCCCGCCGCAGGGTCGAGCAGCACCTGGATGCGGCTTTCCGCGCTGGCCAGCTGCGCCTTGCACGCATTCGATAGCTGCACCCCGCGCTCGAACAGCGTGACGTTCTCCTCCAGGCTCAGATCGCCGTGCTCCAGCTGATCGACGACCTTCTCCAACTCCAACATCTGATCCTCAAAGCTCGCCATCACCGCACCTCCTCCTTCAGGCCAAGCACCTCAGTCGTCAACGCGTATTTCCCGAAGGGCGCGCTCACCTGCACGCCCTGCACCGAGCCACGAACGCTTTCCAGCATCTCGCGTGCAATCGCAACACCCTCTGCCAGCGCGGCGTCCTTGTCAGGCGCTGCAGCCATCCGCGCAAGGATCTCGTCGGGCATGGACACCCGCAGATCGTTCTTCATAAACTCCGCATTGCGCACGCTGGTGAGCGGCCAGATGCCGGCAATCACCGGAATCCGGAAGCCCTCAATCCTCCGCAGGAAGTCCTCCAGCAGCTTCAAATCAAAGACCGGCTGCGTGATGCAGAACTCCGCGCCCGCCTCCACCTTGTACGCAAACCGCCGTACCTCATGCTCGATATCAGCCACGCCCGGATTCGCTGCCGCCGAGATCGTAAACCCCGTGGAGCCGCCGATGGGATTCCGCCCGATGTCGAGCCCCTGGTTCAATCCGTGCACGATGTTCACCAGCCCAATCGCGTCCACATCGAACACCGCAGTCGCATCCGGATAGTTCCCCATCTTGGGCGGATCGCCTGTCAGGCAAAGAATATTCTTCAGCCCAATCGAAGCCGCACCCAGCAAATCACTCTGAATGCTCAGCACATTTCGATCACGGCAGGTGTAGTGCAAAATCGTCTCAATGCCGACCTTCTGCTGAATCTGCACGCACAGACTCTGCGCGCTCATCCGCGCACTCGCGCGCGGAGAGTCCGGCACGTTGATCGCGTCCACACCGTAGCGCGCCAGCAGTGCCGCTCCAGCCAGCTCCTTCTCGCAGTCGAAGCCCTTGGGCGGAACAATCTCCACCATGGTCACGAACTTGCCCTCGGCAATGCATTTGCCGATGTGTGAGCGCTCGCGTAACGGCGGAGGCTCAACCGCGGCTTCGTGCCGCGCGATCGTTACGGTGGCGGCCGTGGGGTTCGCTTGCGCAACAGCCGACTCGCCCGCATCCTGTGCCTCCATCGCGCGCAACGCGCTGCGCATCGCACGAATGTGCGCAGGAGTCGTTCCGCAACACCCGCCCACCCAGTTCGCCCCGGCGCGCACAAACTTGCGCGCAAAGCTGCCCATGTATTCGGGCGAGGTGAGATAGATGTTTCGTCCCTCCACATTGCGCGGCATGCCGGCATTGGGCATCGCGACGATCGGCAGCGTAGTCACAGCGCGCATACGCTCGACGGCACTCAGCACAGCGGCCGGGCCCGTACTGCAGTTGCATCCAACCGCATCCGCGCCCACCGCGACCATGCGCTGCGCCGCCACCTCGGGACTCGTGCCATCGAGGCAATTCGATTCCTCATCCACCGTAAACAGCACCACGATCTTCAGCTGCGGCGCCACCTCGCGCGCCGCCAGCACGGCCTGTTCCGCCTCATCCACCGACATCATGGTCTCGAGCATCAGCAGATCCACGCCACCTTCCGCCAGCGCAGCAATCTGCTCCGCAAACGCGGCGCGCGCCTCTTCCAGGCTCGTCTTGCCGAGCGGCTCCAGCCGCAACCCCAGCGGCCCCATCGCGCCGGCCACGTAGGCCTGCGTCCCCTGCTTCTCGCGGATGGCATCTACACACTGCCGGGCAATCGCTGCGCCGGCACGGTTGAACTCGCCCACCTTGTCGCGCAGGCCAAACCGTTCCAGCCGGAAGCTGTTGGCACCAAAGGTATTGGTTTCGATGATCTCCGCGCCCGCCTGCAGGTATTGCTGGTGCACCGAGCGCACCGTTTCCGCCTGGGTGACGTTCAGTTCGTCGTAACACCGGTTGATGAACACACCACAGCTGTAAAGCATGGTGCCCATAGCCCCGTCACAGAGAACGGTTCCACCCTCGAAAAGTCTATCCACAGCAGCTGCCATCCGTCTCGTAACCCGCCCGACGATTTGATTCGTCTAATCGTTCAATCGTATAACGCTGGGGGCCTCGTCGCCCTCCCTGGAAAGGGCCAGACCACGAAGAGATTCGGGAGTTTGCCCTGTTATACTTGGCATAGAAATTGCAAACTCCGCGCGGTTGGCGGCTGAAGTTTGGAGCGGTTCACGTTGAAGACAAGAAGTTTCTCTGCCCTGATTTCGTCGGGCATCCTGCTGGCCACGGCCACGCTTGCACTTTCTGGTTGCGGTGTCGTCGTACTGTATAAGACTCCCCAGTACACCTATTCCGGTCGTCCGGTCCCGCCCAGCAAGCTGCTGGAGCGTGTTCTCGTGGCCTTTTCAGCGACCGGAACTTCGGGCGGCCTGGAGATCCTCGATGGCCTGCGTAACCTGCGCGGAAACGTCCAGAACACCACCAAGACCTTCTCGATCTCCGGCTACTCTGAGGCTCAGCCCGTCAGCATCCTGAACTTCCCTGAAGAGACCACCGGCTACGTGCTCTCCTACAACGACGGCAACCTCGTCGACATCAACTACAGCAAGGAAACCGCAGGCGGAACGGTCGCCAACTTCGCGGCGCAACCTCCGTCAGCCGCCGCTTCGCCCCTGGGGCTTGCCTTTGCCGGCGCCGCGCAACAGGCTGGCCAGCTGATCTTTGAAACCGGCGGAATCACCTATCCGCTGAATCTTCCCGGCGTGAACAAGGTCGTGATCAATCCGGGCTTCAGTGTCGTGTTGGCGATGGTCCAGAACTCGAACACGCTGTACCGCGTGGTCAAACTGCCCGCGACCGCTAATCCCGTCCTTCCGCCAGGTTACGTAGACTGTGAACCCCTACTCCTGCCTGCTTATTGTGTGGTGCCCGTTGCCGGCACCTATGATCGCCCGGTGAATGTGAATTTCTCGGTCGACGGCAGCACCGCCTACGTGCTCAACTCGGGCCCGGAAAACGGCGGCAACACCGCGAGCGTTAGTTTCCTCAATACGTCCGCGCTGAATATTGACTCGGTGCCAACCGTTGATCCGCTGAGCCCCGGCGCGCCCTCCCCGATGACGACGCTGCCCTCTGGCATCGCCAATCCCATCCTTATCCCGGGCGGCGTGACGGCCTCAAACTCGGATGGAACCTACCTCTATCTGGCCGGCCAGCAACTGCAGACCAGCGGTCCCTACAAGGGACTGTTTGCCGGCAATCTCACTACCATCAACCTTGCAACCTACGCGGTCAGCGCGCCCGTCTCCATCTCCGACGGCACGCATACCAAGCTGCTCTTCGCCGACAACAACACCATGTGGATCGCCGCGTCGAACTGCTCCAATGGCGTGCGCGCCGCAACCGCAGCCGCGGAGCTGGCCTCGCAGGGCTTTACCGATCAGGCTGGCAACTACAACTGCCTGACCATGACGACCACCGGCACCGCTACGCCGCCGGCAACGATCATTCCAGCGGTTGTCCAATCCAACGTTTCGAGCGTGACGCCGGTGACCGTCCCCTACCCGAACACCAACCAGAACCAGTATTACTACGGCAGCGCGACAGGCCTGTGCTGGGTGCAGAATTACTACAAGGTGTACACCGGGTACGGCGGTCAGGTACACGCGTTCTATACGGGTCCCAATCCTTCGCCGATTGTTGAAACCCAGCAGATCGACGCGAATGGCGGAACTCCCGGTACGGAGATCGACAACATTAACTTCACCGTGCAAGGTACCGTCTACGACGTAGCCTACATGGACGCCGAGTCCGACAGCCAAGACTAACCCATGGCCACGCCGCAGGCCTCACCCTCAACCGCCGCAGCTCCGCTCGACATACTTGCCATCGCCGCGCATCGCGATGACGTCGAGCAGACCTGCGGCGGCACTCTTTTGGTGCAGCAAGCCCTCGGCTGGCGTACCGGCATCCTCGATCTCACGCGTGGCGAAGCTGGCACGCGTGGCACCGCCGAGGAGCGCGCCGCCGAGGCCGAAGCCGCAGCTAAGATCCTCCGCGTCTCACATCGCGAAGCCCTCGACCTGCCCGACGGCAACGTGCAGAACACCCAGGAAAACCGCCTCAAGATCGCCGCCGTACTGCGCAGGCTTCGCCCCCGCGTCGTGATCCTTCCCTACTGGCAGGGGCGCCACCCTGACCACTACACGGCCTCCACGCTAGGCTATGAAGCCTGCTTCGCAGCCGGCCTCTCGCGCCTCGACCTGCCCGCCGAACACGGCGCCCCGCATCGCCCCTACAAGATCCTCTACGCCTCGCTCTACGCCGACGTTCGCCCCACCTTCGTCGTCGACATCACCCCGCACATCGAGACACGCCTGCAATCGCTCCTCGCCTACCGCTCGCAGTACGGCACGCAGCCCACTGGCGCTGGCCTGTTCGTACCGGAGGAAGACATCCGCGAACGCACCTTCGCCACCGCCCGCCACTACGGCCTGCTCGCGGGCGTTCGCTACGCCGAGCCGTTCGTGCAGCGCGAAGTCGCCTGCGTGCAGGACCTGATGACGCTGCCCGTGCAAAGCATCTAGCGCGGGATCGGCACCGGCCCCACCAGCTCTCCCAGCCGCTCCTGCACGAAGCCCACCAGCCCCGCCGAGCAATACTCCGGCGCGACGAACTCGAATCGCGGCTTCCGCTCCAGCATCCGCAGCGACACCCCACCCCACCCCTCCTCAAACGCCGCGCCCGACGGCACCACCAGTGCATCCACGCGATCCAGATACCGCAACGCCGACGCCTTGAAGTCCTTCACCGAAGGATCCAGCACACTCAGCGACACATCCGGCTGCAGAAACCGCAGCACGCTGTTCGACTCCACAATCACGTTCTCCGACTCTGCCAGCAGAGCGCGCACCCGCGGCATCGCCTCGCTCAATTGCCCCTGCCGCGTCCGCACCCAGAACGACCGCGCCGCTCCCGCCGCCAGGTACCGCGACGAATCCGTCCCACTCTCCCGCTCGCGTTCTTCGCTAATCGCAATCGTATGGTCGGCCGTCTCGCAGTCGCACGGCTCCCCATTCGCCGAGCAAACCCCGTGCCCAAACTGCGTAATCTTGATCGCCGTCCACCGCCTCTCGGGCATCGCCGCGATCAGACCAGCCACCACACTGGTCTTCCCGATATTCCGAGTATGCCCGCCAACCACGACAATCGCCATACCGCGTCCTTCCTAATCCCTAATCCTTGCCCTTAAGACGCCGCACCCGCGCAATCGTCTTCAGATAATCCTTCAGCGGCTCAGCCGGCACGCCCATAAACATCTGCCCCGCCCCCTCCAGGCGTTTGCCCGGAAACACGCCCGCAGCCCCTCCAAGAATCACCCCGGGCCCAATGTGCACATGGTCGCCCAGCCCTACCTGCCCCGCCAGTACCGCGCCATCCTCCACCACGCACGACCCCGAAATTCCCACCTGCGATGCCATCAGGACATTCTTCCCGATCCTGCAGTTGTGCCCAATGTGCACCTGGTCGTCGATCTTCGTGCCACGCCCAATGCGCGTTTCGCCCAGCGCCCCACGATCGATCGTGGTGTTCGCGCCAATCTCCACATCGTCCTCAATCACCAGCCGTCCCTGCTGCGGAAACAGCAGATGCTCGCCTGTCTTCGCATTGCGCGCATAGCCAAACCCAGTTGCCCCCAGCACGGCTCCAGCCTGCACCACCACCCGACTCCCAATCTCCACGCCGCGCAGAATCACCGCTCCAGCGGCAATCTCCACATCATCGCCCAGCACCACGTCTGCTTCCACCACCGCGCGCGCTCCAATCTTCACCCGCGCGCCCACCTTCGCCGACGCATCCACCACCGCCGACGGATGCACCTCACTCTCCGTCCGCACCCCGGCGAGCGCCTTGCCACACAGCGCGAACGCGTAGCGCGGATCCTTTACCACCACCACACGCGCATCCTGCTTCGTCCCCGCAACGCGCGCAAGAATCAAGCCCGCATCCGTCGCGATCGCAGCCGCGAGCGCGCGCTCATCCTCCGCAAACACAATCGCATCCGGGCCGGTAGATTCAAGCGCCGACACGCGCGCGAGCGTCGCCGTCGAATTCGTCGCAGCGCCCAACATCTCCGCAATCTCCGCCGCACTCAGTGTCTTCGCGCTCATCCGTACAGCCGCTCCTCGCCCTCGGGCCGAGTCTTCCAGCGCCGATGCACCCACAGCCACTGCTCAGGATAACGCCGCACATACGCCTCAATCGTCGCCGTAAACAGCGCCGTGTTGGCCCGAATATCATTCGCCAGATCGCCCGTGCGAATCAGCTCGAGCTCTTCGCCAAAGTGCAGCACGTATTTTTTCTCCGCCGCCTCCCACACCAGGAAGCCCGGCAGCACCGCCGCACCCGAATGCAGCGCCACGCGCGCCAGCCCCGACGCCGTGCACGCCTCCACCCCAAAGTACGGCACAAAGATCCCCTGAGGCGGCGTCATATTCGTGTCCATCAGGATCCCAACCGTCTCTCCCCGATGCATCGAGCTCAGCAGCCCACGCGCAAAATCATCCTTGTGAATCACCCGGTTCCCATGCAGGCAGCGAATCCTGTTCACAAACGCATCCACCAGCGGATTATCCAGCCGACGAATTACCAGTGACATGGGATACCCCATCAGCGAGTGATAAAAACTGGACAGCTCCCACGCTCCCAGGTGGCCGGTCAACACCAGCACGCCTTTGCCCTTATCCCGCGCCGCAAGGTAATTCTCCAGCCCGTCATAGCGGATGAACTTCGAAGCCTCGTCCGCGGTGTAGCCGCTCATCTTGCAGAACTCGCCAATCTGCCATCCCAGCGAGCGAAACACCCCGCGCAGAATTGCCTCGCGCTCCGCGGGCGTCTTCTCCGGCATAGCCAGCTGCAGATTCTGGAGCCCCACGCGGCGCAAACGGCCCAGCAACACCCATGCCGCTGCACCCAGCGCCGCGCCCACGGCCCTGGCCGCCCGGCGCGGCAATATCCCCACCGCTCCGGCCACCAGCTGCAGCGCCAGGTTCTCCAGCCGCTCCCGCAGGCTGATCTCCCGCACCGCCACGTTCTGAATCGCAGTCGCCAACATCACTCAGTGTACGCAACTTCGAGCCAATTCCGTGGGTTGCGCCTCGCTCACAAACCATGCAACGCGCAAAAAAGAGGGACGGCCTAAGCCGCCCCTCCCGAACTGCAAGTGATTCCTGGTTTAGTGGTTATCTTTCGAAACCACAAAGTACCGAGCCACCGTACGGACAAAGGAACGCGCGACCGGTGGCGTAGGAACGCCGCCGCTCAGGACCTGCTGGTATGAAACATCATGACCGAAGATCTGCCGCGTAAAGTCCTGATTCTGCGAGAGCACAGTACCGTCCAGGTCGACGCCCGCAAACAAGCCCTTGCTGCGCGAATAGGTCAAAAACTCAGCATTGAGCTTCCAGTCGGTACCCGCCTGGGCATTACGCCCAACCGGACCAGCCGACGCAGCCGCGTCCGCACCAAGCTTCACCTTGTTCTTCAGCATGTCTTGCAGGCCCTGGTGATTCATCGCAACCAGGATCAAGTCAGTAGCCTGGCCGCCAATCTGGAAGCCGAAGCTTCCGCCCGCTAGCTGCACGCCAACCGGCGCGCTCCAGCCCCGAGGCGTGCGGCAGGTAGCAACGCCCTGGCCATACTGCGCTCCAACCCCAAACGCAGCCTTCTTGTACGAAGGAATAACCACCACGCAATGCGCGCCAGCAAGAATTGACTGCGGAATCGCCTTGTCCGGAACCGACATCACTTGATTGATCACCGAGGTTGCAGCGTCAAGACGGTCATTCAACTTGCTATCATCCTGCGCCTTGGCGGACACCGCACCCAGGCACATCGCCATGCCACAGAGAACTCCGAGTATCTTTTTCATTTCCTGCCTTTCGTGCAAAACCGATTTGGGTTGAAGGACATACCGCCCTTTCCCTCACTCCATCTGATGGATACCACCCCTGTCAGGTTGTACAGTACCACCCACGCGCCGCCCAAAAAACAAAAAAGTGGGTTGCGAAAGTGCGCTTATCAGCAGCAACTTTCGCAACCCTATTCTCCCAGGTTTGTACTGCAACCACTATGCACCATTACGTCCGCAGGTTACAAGAGTACCTAGTACTGTAGACTTCCGATTGTTACCAAGGGCTTACGCCTAGCGTTTTCCCCACAAAGTCTCAATTCTGGAGCCACAGCCGGTAACTTACTCTTCGTCTTCGTCTTTCTCTTCCATCGCTCGCAGCGTAAGCTCGACCCGATTCTTCGCGCGCGTCTTGCGCAGCATTCTTCCCAGGTGCGCCTTCACCGTAGCCTGCTCAATTCCCATCGCCGCCGCAATCTCTCGATTCGAGCGCCCGTTCATCAGAAGATGCAGCACCTCGCGCTCGCGCCCGGTGATCATCTGCTCAATAGACTCCTGTTGCGCGGGTGGCGGCGTCAGGTGTTCGGCTCCTGCAGTTCCCGCCTCCACCAGCCTCGCCAGCACCTTACGCGGCGCCCAGATCGATCCGTCGAGCACGATCTCGATCGCCATGCTGATCTCGCTCACACCCGCACTGCGCAGCAGAAAGCCCTTCGCGCCTGCTCCAATCACCGATTGGATCTGGTCAGGAGTCAGCGGTTCGCCCATCACCACCGGCTTCAACGCCGGCCGGTCTCTGCGGATGTGCATGATCGTGTGCAGAATCGCGTCCAGCGGCTCCTGCAGGTCCAGCAGCACCAGGTCGACATCCTCGACCGTACACACCTCGTCCAGCGTAAGGGGAAACGCCTTGACGCCGGCAGTTTCTTCGAGGATGGCCACCAACCCCATCGACCGCAGGGAGTCTGCCGCTACTACACCGATATTCGCTTTCGTATCATTCGTCACGAGCTGCGATTCTCATTACGCCGGTGACCGGTCTTTCTGTCGCCGTCCGGCGGTGTTTGGTTGTTCGCCCAGCAGTCCTTCTTCACTCGTCCAGCAGTCCGAATCTACTTGCACAGCACCAGGAATTCAATCGCCCAGCAGGCCCAGTTCCATGGTCTTACAACTTCGGCAGGACAATGCCCTGCTGCTTTTGATACTTGCCCTTGCGATCTCCATAGCTTACCTCGCATACCTGGTCGCTCTGGAAAAATAGTATCTGGCACAACCCTTCATTGGCATAGATGCGCGCCGGCAGGGGTGTCGTATTCGAAATCTCCAGCGTGACAAATCCCTCCCACTCCGGCTCGAAGGGCGTCACATTCACAATAATCCCGCAGCGCGCATAGGTGCTCTTGCCGACGCAGATCGTCAGCACATCGCGCGGAATGCGGAAGTACTCCACCGACCGCGCCAGCGCAAAGCTGTTCGGCGGAACAATGATGCTGTCCGCCTCTACCGACACGAACGAGCGCTCATCAAAATTTTTAGGATCGATGATCGCGCTATTCACGTTAGTGAAAATCTTGAACTCATCCGAAACCCTGAGATCGTACCCATACGAGGAAAGCCCGTAGGAGATCACACCCTCGCGTACCTGCTTCTCGCTGAACGGCTCAATCATCTTGTGTTCGACAGCCTGTTGCCGAATCCATATATCGCTCTTAATCGACATCTCGTACCCACGGCTGCGGCCAATTCTCCGCGCACAAACCTTTCCATCGGATATTGCGTCCCTTTGAGCCTATCGCAAACTTTAGTCCATACCCACCCCCTCCGTACGATTTTGCCCGCCCGATCTGAGGAAAATTGACAACCAAATCCTGTCTTTCTACCATCGCAGTGTAGGCTGTAAGACATTACGGTACCGCCCCACGATGTGGGACTTAGCACAGGAAGGCGACATCCATTGATCAAGCAGGACCTAATCCAGCGAGTAGTTGAGCGCACCGGCCTTCCACGGACCAAGGCAGAGTCCGCCGTGGACGCGATCTTTGAAGCGATGAAGAACGCCCTGGGCGGGAGCGACCGTATCGAACTCCGTGGCTTTGGCGTCTTCACCGTCAAGCCACGCAAAACCGGTGTCGGACGTAATCCGCGCACTGGCACCGAGGTCACCATCACCCCCGGCAAAGCCGTCCGCTTCAAGCCGGGCAAGGATCTCCAGGCCTTAGGCTAGCGCCAAGGCTCAGGGCCCAGGGAAGTTCAGGGCCCAGGGAAATTCAGGCCCCAGCGAAGTTCACCGCGAGGGCTAAGGGGCCAGGGAAGTTCAGGGCCCAAGAACTTCATTCGCTGCGCCACCCATCCCTCAGACCCACACGACCCTCGAAGGGGCACGGCTTAAGCCGTGCCATCAAACCCTCCACCAGACCAGACGGCTTGAGCCGCTGAGGTGCGCCCGCAAATCTCCCGGGCCAACCCATGTGCCTTGACGCTGAACCCTAAGCCCTGGGCCCTGGACACTGAGCCCTCCTCCTCACATCAGGTGCATCGGATCGACATCCACCACCACCGACCGCCGCGGAATCTCCTCGCGATCCACCACCGCGAGCATCTCCCGCAGCGCGCCTCCCAGCACATCCCGCCGATCCGACTTTAGCACCAGGTGATACCGATAGATCCTCTTCAGCCGCGAGTTCGGCGCCGCCGCCGGCCCCAGCACCCGCACGCCCTCCGGCTGTCGCGCCTGCAGCCAGCGGCCAAGCTTCGTCGACCACTCCAGCACCTCTTCCAGCCGCTCGCTCTGGATAATCACGTTCGCCAGCACACTGAATGGCGGATACCGCATCGCCCGCCGAAAATAAAGCTCGCGCGCCGCAAATCCGGTGTAGTCATGTTCGCGCGCAAACTGGTTTACGTAATGATCCGGCTGATACGTCTGCACCAGCACCTTCCCCGGCAACTCTCCGCGTCCCGCCCGCCCGCTCACCTGAGTCAGCAGCTGGAACACGCGCTCCGCCGCGCGAAAGTCCGGCAGCCCCAGCGCAAAATCCGCGCCCACCACTCCCACCAGCGTGACGCCATGAATGTCATGCCCTTTGGCGATCATCTGCGTGCCCACCAGCAAATTAATCTCGCCAGAGTGCAGCTTACCCAGCAGCCGCTCCATGTCGCCCCGGCTACGGACAGTATCGCGATCCATCCGCCCAATCCGCGCCCCCGGAAACAGCTCCTGCAACCGCTCTTCCCCCTGCTGCGACCCCGCGCCGAGATAGTACAAGTGCTCGCTCTGGCACTTCGGGCAAGCCTTCGGCACCGTCCGCCGATACCCACAGTAATGACACTCCAACCGCTGCCCGACGCGCGCCTCATCGCCTTCTGAACCCTGGGCCCTGGACCCTGAACCCTCGTTTTTGTGATACGTGAGCGAGATCGCGCAGTTCTCGCACTCCAGCTTCTCGCCGCAACTTCTGCACATCACCACAAAGCTGTACCCGCGCCGGTTAATCAGGATGACGACCTGCTCCCCGCGATCGATCGTAGCCTGCGTCTCCTCAATCAGCCGCCGCGAGAAAAGCTGCTCCTGCCCGGTCTCGCGAAACTCCACACGCATGTCAATCATCTCGACCTTGGGCAGCGGCCGATCCTGCACGCGCTCACGAATCTCCACCCGCGCATACCGCCCCCGCTCCGCATTCTGCCAACTCTCAAGCGACGGTGTAGCCGACCCCAACACCACCGTGCACCCCAGTAGCTTGCCCCGCATCACCGCAACATCGCGCCCGTGATACCGCGGGGTCTCTTCCTGCTTGTAACTCCCGTCGTGCTCTTCATCGACAAGAATCAGCCCCAGCTCTGGCATCGGCGCAAACACCGCCGAGCGAGTCCCAATCACCACCCGCGCCTCACCCCGTCGAATCCGATGCCACTGCTCAGCCCGCTCATCCGGCGTCAGCTGCGAGTGCAGCAGCGCAACCTCGCCTCCAAACGCCGCCACCATCTGCGCCGCCGTCCCCGGCGTCAACCCAATCTCCGGAACCAGGAGCAGCGCACTCTTCCCCGCCGCCAGCGCCCGCTGCATCGCCGCAACATACACCGCCGTCTTCCCACTCCCCGTTATCCCATACAGCAGGTGCGGCCGAAACCCACCCTTCTCCATCGCCGCAACAATCGTGCCCAGCGCCTCGGTCTGCGCCTCGTTCAGCACATGCTCATGCGCAAACTTCTTCCCGTCCTGCGTCATCCCCGTCACATGGAACGCCTGCGCCGTCTCCTCCAACCGCACCAGCCCGCGCTTCACCAGCGTCCCCAGCGTCGAGTCCGGAACCCCCCGCGCCGCCATCCTCCCGCGCAACTCCCTTACCAACTCCCTTCCCCCACACCCAGCCAGCTCCGCCATCACCGCCAGCTGATTCTCATTCAACTTCGGCAGCCGCCGCCCTTCGCCTTCTGGGCCCTCAACCCTGGGCCCTGAGCCCTCTTCTAAAACCGCCACCATCTCCACCCGTCTCGCATCCCTTACCTCCGCCAACGGCTCCCGCACCAGCCAGCGCTTCTTCGCCATCGCATCCAGCAGCGTCTTGTTCGCGCCCGTAGCGCTGCGAATCGTAGCCGTCTTCCCTGCCTCCCCACTCTCCAGATAATTCAGCACCGCATACTCGCGATTCTGATCCTCCACGCTCAGCTTCGACCGCCGCGACGACCCCTTCGCCGCGCCCTCATACAGCACCTTCCGCCCCTGCTCAGCAATCCGATACACCCACTGCCGCCGCACCTCTGCCGTCAGCGGCATCATGCCACGCAGCACCTCACCCAGCGGAGCGCAATAGTACGCCGCAACCCACTTCCCCAACTCCATCAAGTCATCAGGAAGCAGCGCCGCCTCATCCATCACCTGGTGCACGCGCTTCACTTCGACGTCATCGCCTGGCGCCACATCATGCAACCCCACCACAACGCCCACCAGCCGCTGCCCGCCAAACGGCACCATCACCCGTGCCCCTACCTCCGCCTCAAGCCCCCCCAGCTCGTACGTAAAGGCCCGGTCCAGCGGCACCGGCAGCGCGACATCGCAATACACACTCACCCTTACAGCTTAGCTGCCCGCCGCCTGTGGCAATTCCCCACCCTCCGGACCCCAGAAGACCGCCCACGTCACAAAGTCATCGGAGAACTCCACAAAGCGGTGCAGCGCATTCGCTGGGACAAACAAAACATCTCCCGCAACAAACGGAAACCGCTCCTCCTCCACCATCAACACGCCAGTACCCCGATGCACAATGTACAACTCGTCCTGCTCATGCGTCGTCTGGTAGTCCTTGCCCCTAGGCGCAAACACAATCAGCGACATCGACCCGCGCGCCATGGCCTCCGCATCCCAAACCCCTTGCGGCCACTTCGCAGTCGCCGGCAGAGGCAGCCTCGCAAGCATCTCCTGCAACGAAATTTTCATACGCACAGAATACGCGCGCCGCCGCCCCCGCTCTACGACGAAACGCCCGTTCCCTTTTGCGCGAGTTCTCTCTGCAGCCGCTTCAACTCCTTCGCCGCAGCCTTCTTGTCCTCGACCAACCCCGCCACCCGCGCCGCCAAATCCGCCGGCCCCACACTCAGCAGCGCACCCAACTCCCGCAGCCGCGCGTAGTCCCTCCCAGCCGCACGCACCGCGCGCAGCCCGCAGCAGAACTCCACCCGCTGCCCCTGCTTCACCTTCTCCACCCGCCGCACCAGCAGACCGCCAATCGCGCCCGTAGACCGCACATGCGTCCCGCCACAAGCGTTGAACTCCACGCCCTCCATCTCGACAATCCGCATCCGCCCCGCACGCTCCGGCAACTTCCGCAGCTCGCCCCGCGCCAGCATCTCCTCAGCCTCCTCGCGCTCCACCCACCGGGTCCGCACCGCGCGGTCCTCATAGATCAACCGATTCGCCGCGGCCTCCACGCGCCGAAGCTCCTCCTCGCTCACCTTTTCCACCGCCAGATCAATCGTCACAGAATCCGCGCCCAGATGAAACGAAACGGTAGCCGCCCCAATCTCCTGCAAAAACATCGCGGACAGCAAATGCTGTCCCGTATGCTGCTGCGCGTGATCCATCCGCCGATCCGCATCCACGCGCCCCACAACTTCCGTCTCCTCCGGCAGCGGCTTGCGCACATAGTGCCACACCTCGCCAGCCTCATCTTCCTCCACGCGCTCCACCACCACCTCAAGGACCGCCCCACTCTTCGCCGTAGCCACCAGCAACCCCGCATCCCACGGCTGCCCTCCGCCCACCGGATAAAACGCTGTCCGATCAAGCGCCACCTGCCACACCTGCTCCTTCTGCCCGCCCTCCTTCACCTCATGCGAGTCCAGCCGAACATCCGTCACCACCGCACGAAACTCCAGCGCCTCCGCTGCGTCTCCGTTGTAATACAACCTCTCCGCTACCGATCCAACTGCCACTACTCCACCTCTTCCGCCGTCTTCAACACGGCCTTTTGCAACGCCTCCACCTCGCACCGGCTGCCAATCACCAGCGGCGTCCGATCATGAATTCCAGCAGCCTTCACCTGCAGAATCCGTATCTCTCCGTTCACGGCAGCGCCGCCCGCCTGCTCCGCCACCATCGCCAGCGGATACGCCTCATACAGCAGCCTCAACTTCCCCTGCGGCGCGTTCTTGGTCGGCGGATACAGAAATACGCCACCCTTCAGCAGCGTGCGATGAAAGTCCGCCACCAGGCTTCCGATATACCGGGCCCCATACTCGCGTGCCCCCAACTCGCCCCGCACCAGGGTCTCCAGAAACTCCCGATACACCTCCGGCCAGCTAGCCGCATTGGCCTGGTTGGCCGAGTAATACGGTCCCTGCTCGGGCATCGTCAGCCCCTCGCCCGTCAGCACAAACCTGTCTTCCTCATTCAGCGTAAACGCCGCAACCCCCTGGCCCAGCGTCATCACCATCACAGCCGAAGGCCCATACAGCACATACCCCGCCGCCACCTGCTCCGTCCCCTGCCGCAGCACCGACGACACCACGTCCCCCACCCGCCGCACCACACTGAAGATCGTCCCCACATTCACATTCACATCAATATTCGACGAGCCATCCAGCGGATCGAACACCACTACAAACTGCGCATCCGATTGCGGGTCACCGCGCTCAAACACCACCGGCCCTTCATCCTCTTCGCTCACAATCGCCGCGACCCACCCCACCCCGCGCAGCACCTCGGTCAACAACTCATTCGCAAACACGTCCAGCTTCTGCTGCTGCTCCCCCTGAACATTTACCGCGCCCGCCGCGCCGTAGACATCGTTCAGCCCAGCCAGCCGAATCTTGCGCTCAATCTGCCGCGCCGCCGCACCGATCGCTCCAAACACGTCGGCCAGCTCCGCGCTCGCCCGCGACGCCACATAGTCTTCCACCGTTACCAGCCTGGTCCCGGTCTCCTCGGTCATCGTCGATTGGTCCGCCATCTGCTCAGCCCTCACTTCCGCTGCAAACTCTCTCTTACAGCCTACAATCTCCTCATGCTCTCCCGCCGACGATTCCTCACCACCGCCGCCGCAACCGCGCCCGCCCTCGCCCTTAACTCCCAGAACCTCAACGCCCAAGCCCCTCCCACGCAAGACCTGCCTGCGCCCATCGCCGCCCTCAAAGACCGCTCCCACGAAGCGGTTCCCATCTCCGCCGCCGAGCGCGAGCACCGCATCGACCGCGCCCGTGAACTCCTCGCCCAGAACAAACTAGCGGCCCTCACCGTCACCGGCGGAACCACCCTGCAATACTTCCTCGGCGTCCCCGCCGGTCAGTCCGAACGCCTCTTCGCCTGGACACTCCCCGCCACCGGCGACCCCTTCATCGTCTGCCCCACCTTCGAAGCCGGCCGCATGCACGAAGCCCTCAGCGCCTCCCCCAACGGCGCCTCTACCCGCGTCTACACCTGGAACGAAGACGACGACCCCTACGCCCTTCTCGCCAAATCCCTTCAGGCAGCAACGCCATCCTCGCTCCCTCTAGCCCTCGACGAGCGCGTTCAATTCGTCTTCGCCGACCGCATCGCACAGGCCGTCGCGCCCCGTACCGTCACCTCCGGCATCCCCGTAGTCGCCGGCTGCCGCAGCATCAAGTCTCCCGCCGAGCTAGCCCTCATGCAGCTCGCCAACGACATCACCCTCTCCGTCTACAAGGCCGTCTACGAATCCTGCTCGCCCGGCATGACCAACCGCCAGTTCACCTCGCTCGTTGACGCCGCCTACGCCCGCTGCGGAGTTCGCGGCGAGGCCTCCTGCCAGGTCGCCGCCTTCTCCGCCCAGCCCCACGGCTCGCCCGCCCCGCAGGTCATCCGCGAAAACCAAATCATCCTCATCGACGATGGCTGCTACGTCCAGGGCTATCAATCCGACATCTCGCGCAGCTTTGTCTACGGCAAACCCACCGACCGCCAGAAGCGCGTCTTCGACATCGTGCATCAAGCCCAGTCAGCAGCCCTGGCCGCCGCCCGCCCCGGCGTCGAAATGCAATCCGTAGACGCCGCCGCCCGCGCCGTTATCACCAACGCCGGCTTCGGCCCCGACTACAAGTACTTCACCCACCGCGTAGGCCACGGCATCGGCATGGACATGCACGAGTGGTACTACCTCGTCCGCGGCAACACCCGGCTCATCCAGGCCAACATGACCTTCTCCGACGAGCCCGGCATCTACCTCCCCGACGACCCCGAACCCTTCGGCATCCGCCTCGAAGACGACATGCACATCACCGAAGACGGAGCCAAACTCTTCACCCCCCAAAGCCCGAGCCTGGAGCATCCCTTCGCCAACGCCTAGCTTCCCTTCACAGCGTAGCCTCGAGCGGCTCGTCTCCGCCGTGAACCTCAAGCTCTCGAACCCGCCCTCTGATCCTCTTGTACAGCGCCACAGCGGCCACAAATGAAGCCGCCACCACGCAAATCACAATCTCATCGATGACACTCTGCGAAACAACATCGTTCAGCTGAAACGCTTCATACACAAGAACCAGCGCAACGAAACCAAGATGACCTTCCGCGGCTGCGAGAAACAGCCACGCATTAATCCTGCGGCGATCATGCAGGCTTGCATAGATCAGAAAGCCTGAAACAAAAGCCGGCGCGATCAGCAAAAACAGCAGCTCGATCAAATGTGGCGCCGACCACTTCACGAAAATATCCGCGATCCACACCAGAAAAACAATCACTAGCGAATAGTGAGCAACAAACGTAGCGACGGTCGCAATCCGTCTGCCACCACCCTCTTGCCTTCGATCTAAGCCCATACACCTTCCCTGGCAATCCTCTATTCGCAGAATCTACTTCGGCATCACCATCAACTCAATGCCGCTAGCCGCGCCGGCTTCATGAAACACCGTCTCCGTCGCCTTCTTGAAGTCCTCCGGCTTGGCCTTCGCAATATCCATAAACACCTGCGGATTGCGATCGGTCAGCGGAAACCACGAGCTCTGCACCTGCACCATAATCCTGTGCCCCTTCAGAAACGTGTGGTTCACATCCTGCATACTGAAGTTCACATCCGTCATCTTCCCCGGAACCAGCGGCTCCGGCTCAGCCAGCGAGTTCCGGAACTTCGCGCGGAACGGCTCGCCGCGCACCAGCATCTGGTACCCGCCCATGATCACCGGCGGAGCGCCCAGCACATGCTTGCCTTCGTCCTCCGCATCCGGATCCACATAGTTATCCGGATACACATCAATCAGCTTCACATCAAAATCCGAATCGGTTCCCGTCGAAGCAATCTTCAACCGCGGCCGCACCGGCCCAACGACCGTGACGTCCTCAGTGAGCGGCTCAGTCTCATACACCAGCACATCCGGCCGAGTCGCCGCAAACCTCTGATCGTCATCCATGTACCGTTGCGGGGGATCTGCCTCAGTCACATACCCCACGTACGGCACCGGATGCGCCGGGTCGCTCACGTAGCTGTCTTCGCTCTCCTTCGCCGCAGGCGCCGTCCACCCCAACCCGCCCTCCGGCTGGAAGTAGATCATCTTCGTCTCCGCCTGCTTCGGAGGCCACGCGTCATACTTCTTCCACACATTGCTGCCCGTCTCAAACGTGTAAGCCTTGGGCAGCGGAGTCCACGGCGCGTCCTTCAGATAATGCGCAAAGAACGGCGCCTCCATCGTCTTGCGAAAAAACTCCGACGTGTCCGATCCGAACTTGATGTCGCCCAGCGAAGCGCCGCTTCCGCGCGCCCATCCGCCATGCACCCACGGCCCTTCCACCAGCGTATTCGCCGCAGCCTCCGGGCTCTCCTTCTCAATCGCGTGGAACAACTTCACCGGCCCCGCCAGATCTTCCGCATCAAACCATCCGCCAACGGTCATCACCGCGGCCTTCACGCCAAACATATGCAGCTCCATGTTCCGCGCGATCCAGTAGCCGTCGTACGTGTCATGGATCGTCTGATCGTGATACAGCGGATTCGTATTCCCCGCCGGAGAATCCAGATTCGCGAGCGTCCCCATCTTCAGGTAGTACGCATACGCATCCTTGGTAAAGAACTCAAAATTGCTCTCCGGCTCAACCTTCAGCGGATTCTTCTGCGGCCGATAAAACTCCGAGTAAAACGAGTGATTTGCCGCCAGCATAAACGCGCCGCCGTGGTAACTGTCATCGCCGTCAAACAGGTTCATCATCGGCGCCTGCGGACTCGCCGCCTTAATTGCTGGATGCCCGTTAATGATGCTCGCCACCGTGTAGAACCCCGGGTAGCTGATCCCCGTGATCCCCACCTTGCCGTTATTGTCCTTCACGTTCTTCAGCAGCCAGTCCACCGTGTCATACATATCGGTCGACTCATCAATCCCCTTGCCATCCTTCGGCGGAGTCATCTCCACCCAACTCCCCTCGCTCTCCCACCGCCCCCGCACATCCTGACACACCAAAATGTATCCGCTCTCGAGAATGTCCATATTCGCCGTCACGCGCGGCATTACCACGTCGTTGTCATAGCTGCCGCAGCTATACGGTGTGCGCGTCATCAAAAACGGATACGGCCCCTTATCCGCAAACTGCCCCGCAATCGGCGTATACACCTGGGTATAGAGCTTCACGCCATCGCGCATCGCAATCCGGTACTCATGCTTCTCATAGTGCGTCTTCGCGAAGAGCATCATCTGCTCCATGCGCTGCTGCACTGTAGGTGGAGCTGCCGGCGCAACTGCCGCCTTCGTCTGCGCGGCCACCGACGCCACCGACGCCACCATCCCCACCATCAACCCCCACCCCAACGACGCTCTAACAGCTACACGCATGCGCACGCTCTCCTGTTTTCAACTACGCTTCCGTTTCCAAGGACTCTTCGGATTCTACTCGTTGCCTGCTGAACTTCAGTCTCAGCATTCCCTTGCACGATTCAAAATCTGGCCCAAACGAGCTCTCACCGATCACTCCCCCGCAGCAACGGCATCAGGACGAACGTCTCCCACTCCCGCCTTAGCCTGGCCCGTTACACGCCCTGACCTTCCAACTCCATCGTGCGTGACTTCCCCGCCAGCCGCATCACCAATCTCTCCAACACCAATTTCTTGTCCACCGGCCCCGACCTCAGCTCCCAATCCGCCTTCGCAATCAAGCGCAGCCCGCGCGTCAACTCCCCGCGATCACGATATCGCCGCGCCTGCGCAATCAGCGCATCCGCCGCAAACGGAGCCACCCGGAATCCCGGCCACAGCACCGACCACATCGCCCTCTGGTCCTTCACCTGCTTCTCGTTCAGCACCAGCATCTGCCGATACGTCTTCGCCAGTGAAAACACGTGCCCAATCGCCGCGTCCTCTCCACCCTCCGACGCATTCAGCAACCCCGCCAGCAGCGCCAGCGCCCGCGGCGCGTCCTTCAAACTGATCGCGTCCGTCAGCTCATACAAGCTCCGCTGCTTGGCAGCCGACACCATCGTCTCCACATCCCCCACCTCCACCTCCGACGTCCCGACGCCCCCCACGTACAGCAATAACTTCTCCACCTCGCTCGCCACCAGCATCATCTCCGCACCGCCGGCCGACCCCAACGCGTCCACCAACTCTCGCGCCGCATCCTCACTAAAGTCCACCCCCCGAGCCTTCGCCTCGCGCACCACCCAGCGCATCGCATCCTCTTCGCTCACCCGCTGCAGCTCCACCACGCCGCAAACATCGCCCAGCGTCTCGCGAATCTTCTCCGCCCGCTCCTTGTCCGTCATGTCCATGCGGCGCAGATCCTGCGGCAACGCAATATGGTCAGCCACAAACATCACCAGCGCCGACGGATTCGGCCGCCGAAAATATTCGTCAATCGCCTTGAACTCTTCCTTCTTCGACCCGCGTCCATACAGCGTCTTCACATTGCGCAAAAACAGCACCTGGAACGGAGCCATCAGCGAAGGGGTCTGTGCCAGATCAAGGGCCTCGAAGATCGACGTCTGCCCCAAATCCAGATCATGCAGGCAGAAATCCTTCATCTCCTCCGGCACCAACGCCTGCATCAAGCCCTTGCGACACATCTCCATCAGAAACGCATCGTCTCCCAACAGAACATATCCTGCCCGTCGTGAGTCCCCACTCACCTCAGACAGAAACCGCTCCACCCCCGCGAAGCTCTTGAGTCCTGACCGCGCGACGCCTGCTTGTGATGTTTCGCTCATCCAAAGCTCTCCAGCATGTCGCTCACCAGCGCCTGCGCAAAGTCTTTTGCCATCCTGCGAACAGCGTCTCCGTCCTCCTGCACAAACCCGGCAAAGTCCTCGGTCGACTGGTACTGTTCCCTCCACGCAAACGCATCGTTCTTATAAAGAACCGTCCCGTCATGCGCCACCAGCTCCACCCTCGCCGTAACGTTCACCAGGTAGCTTGACGTCTGCCCAGTCGTCGAGTCATAGGTCAGCGGCACCACCGTCTCCGTCACAATCGTTCCCTTGAGCACCGCGTCGCTGCGGTCCGCATCCGCGCCCGTCACCACCCGGTAGTTCGTCCGCGTATTCAACTCGCGCACCATCGCCCGCGTAAACGCCGTCTCTGTGTTGTACGCCTGCACCTTCGACACGAAGATCGGCACACCCAGCGTCCGCACGTTTGCCGGAATATGCGCTGCCGCACCTACCTGGTGGTACCCACACCCAGACAGCAACACAACCAATCCAAGAGCCAGAACACGCATAGCTACGATGATAACTGGTCGGCTCGAAGCGCATCTCCAGCCATCGCACCGTCCTTCGGCTACTTCTTCACAGGCCCCTGAATCAGCGAGACAAAGAGCAGCGCCATTCCTGCCATGATCGCCATATCCGCGAAGTTGAAGATCCCGGTACGCAGTCCGCCTACACCCACATTGATGAAGTCGAGCACGGCGCCGCCAGATCGCAGGCGATCGATCAAATTGCTGAATCCGCCCGCAACACACAGCGCCAACGCTACCGTCGTCCATGCGGAGAGATGCCTCGACCGAACCGCATAGATCAGCATCCCCGCGAGTAGCACGGACACGCCAACGCAGAAAATGAGATTCCTCCACAGCGGCGACAGCGTCTCTCCCACGCTTAGGAACGCGCCGCGATTATGCGTCAGCTCCAGGCGCAGCATGTCATCCATGTACGCCCTCGGGGAGCCCGCAAGCATTGTCGTGGCTGCGAACTTCGTCGCCTGATCGCACCCAATACTGCTGAGCACAACAAGCGAAATCGCGCCGACTCTGTAACTGGTCTTCATTCGGACGCACCTTCAGCAACGATCATAGCCAGTCGCAACACCTCGCCGCTAATCCACCGTCTTCTCGCCGATGTAATACAGATCGTGCGGCACCTCCAGCGTGTCCGGATCCGCCGTCCACGGCATCGTCTTCCACTCCGTCGTCACCGGCGTCACCAGCGTCAAATGGTCGCGCTCGCCAATCCGAATCGGCATCGCAAACCCCGCCTCCTCCGCGCTCCACCGATACGCCACTGTCCCCTTCGCCGCATCGAACTTCAACTCCAGCACCGGAATCGCCGCATGCCGGAGATACTCATTGAAGAACGGCGTAAGGTTCATGCCCGTCCGCTGATTCCACCAGGCCACCACATCTTCGGTCATGATGTTCTGATACTTGAAGTGCTGATAGAAGTCGTGAATATCCGCAAACCACTTCGCATCGTCGTCGATCACGCTGCGTAGCGTATTCAGCATCAGCGCACCCTTGAAGTATTGATCTTCCGTAGGCTCCGCATTCGTCCCCCGCTCGGGAATAATCGGTTGCCGATTCCGAATCTTCGGCTGCAGCCCATTCAAATACTTAATCGCATCAGCCTTACCCCACCGATACTCCACATACAGCCCCTCCAAATACGTAGTCCACCCCTCGTGGATCCACATGTCCGACCGGTCCGCCGCCGTGATCGAATTCCCAAACCACTCATGCCCGCTCTCATGAATGATGATGAAGTCGAACTTCGGCGAAATCCCCACCCCCGTCCAATCGCGCCCGTAATATCCATTCTCAAAGTGATTGCCATACGCCACCGCCGTCTGGTGCTCCATCCCCGCGTACGGAACCTCAATCAGCTTGTACCCATCCTTGTCGAACGGATACTCGCCAAAATAATGTTCATACGCATCCAGCATCACCGGCACCTGCGCGAACTGCACCTTCGCCTTCTCGAGATCCTCCGGCAGCGCGTAGAAGTCCAGCGTAGTCTGCTCGCCCGTGTCCTTGTTCACATGCAGCCCCGACCAGTGCTGATACTCCCCGATATTCAACGCCACATCATAGTTGTTGATCGGATAATGCACCCGCCAATGCCACTGCGTGTAGCCATCGCCTAAGTCCTTGCTCGCCACAAACCGCCCGTTGGACACATCCATCAGCCCATTCGGCACCGCAATATCCAACTCCATCCCATCCTGTGGCTCATCCTTCCACTGATCTTTATTCGGCCACCAGACGCTCGCCCCCTCACCCTCGCACGCCGTCGTAATCCACGGCTTCCCCTCCTTGTCCTTATCAAACGAGAAGCACCCAAACCGTCCCTGCGTCACCGGCTGCCCGTGGTACGCCACCGTAACTTCATCCACCTCGCCCGTCTTCAAGTCACGCGGAAACTCGACATAAAAAGTCCGCGAGCCCTCCGCCGCGCGCTCATACTTCAGCGCCTTGCCCTCAAACGTAATCCCATCCAGCGACAACTCCGGCGTCAGCTCCAGCTGAATCTTCCGCCCATCCTTCAACATCCGAAACCGCACCACATTCGTCCCGGCAATCGTCTTCGCCACTGGATCCACGCGCAGCGTCAGGTGATAAAACAGCAGATCATTATTCGCGCGATACGGCCCATACCCACCGCGCAACAAATCCTCCTTCGTCGGCAATAATCCCGACACCGGCGGCTGCGCTCCCTGCCCAACCTTCGCTCCCGGCGTAGTGCTCGCACTCTGCGCCGACGCCATGGGCTTCGTCGCCTGCGCCCCCGCCAACCCCACCGACAACCCCACCACCACAACCGACAACCACCCAGCTCGCATCTTCATCCGGTTAGCCTATCGCACCCGCGCGCCATCTGCGATACCATCCCCCCAAGAGATCACCCAGACGCACACCAGATCGGAGACACTCGTGACCTTCACGCCCTCCTCCATCGCCGCGCTCATTGTAGCCGCGTCCTTCGCCGCCGGCCTCAACGTCTACGCCACCGTCGCTACCCTCGGCATCCTCTCCCGCTTTGACTGGGTCACCCTCCCTGCCGGCCTCCACGCCCTCTCCAACCCCTGGGTCATCGTCGTCTCCAGCCTGCTCTTCGCAGTAGAAATCTTCGCCGACAAAATTCCTGCCTTCGACCTCGTCTGGAACGCCGCGCACACCTTTATCCGCGTCCCCGTCGCCGCGCTGCTCGCCTACCAGGCCGCCTCGCAACTCAGCCCTGAGATGAAGCTCCTCGCCGCCGTCGGCGGAGCCGCCATTGCAGCCATCGCGCACACCTCCAAGACCGCCGCCCGCGCCATGGTCACCCCCAGCCCCGAGCCGCTCTCCAACATCGCACTCTCCGCCAGTGAAGACGTCACCGCCATCTCCCTCACCTGGCTCGCCACGCATCACCCCTATCTCGCCGGAGGCATCGCAACTGCCGCCATCATCTTCCTCATCCTCAGCCTGCGCTGGATCGCCACCCGCCTCAAACGCCTCTTCCACCGCGTGCAGACCACCTGAATTTCGCGTCAGCGAAAACTTGCATCCAACACCCCAGAGCACGCCTCTGCTTTGGCCTCACGGCGCACGTCCCCTTTAGCGCACGTTGAAAACTCCCCAAGAGGTCATCCATGTATCACCACATTAAAAAACTCATGTACACCGTCAACATCGGCACGCCCGACGTCCTGTTCGGCAAGCTTCTTCTCGAACAATTCGGCGGAGCCAACGGCGAACTAGCCGCTGCCATGCAATACACCATCCAGGGCTGGAACTGCGTCGACGATCTCGCTCGCCGCGACCTTCTGCTCGACATCGGAACAGAAGAACTTAGCCATCTCGAAGTTGTCGGCGCCCTGATCCGCATGCATCTCAAGCCGCTCAAGACCGATCGCGATGCTGCCGATGCCGATCCTCTCGTCACCATCGCAGGCGGTGGCGGAGTTAGCCTCTACAACTCGCAGGGCAACGCCTGGACCGCCGACTACCTCAAGATCACCGGCGAGCTCGACGTCGATCTGCGCAGCAACATCGCCGCCGAAGCTCGCGCCAAAATCGTCTACGAACGCCTCATTGACCACACCGACGATCCCGGCTCCATCGACGCTCTGCAGTTCCTCATGACCCGCGAAATCACCCACCTCAAGGCCTTCACCGCGGCACTCGAGTCCATGGAAAAGCCCGCCTTCTCCATCGGCTTCCTCAAACCCACCCCCGGCATCGTCGACGAGTACTTCAACGCCTCCACCGGCGACGGCGACGAAGGCGACTCCGACATGCGCGGCCCATGGGAAACTTCCTTCGGCCTGCATCCCGTGGAGTCGCAGATGAACGGCGGCCCCGGCCTCTCCGTCGACGACATCAACGGCACCGAAGAACTCGAAGACCGTGGGCATCAGGACTTCGGACAAAAAGCCTACACCTCTCCCTTCACAGAAGCCCTCAGCCAAACCCACCCCAGCACCAACAAAGCCGGCGCCAGGAGCACTGGCTCGACTTCGAACGGTCATTCCAAACCCGCAAACGGTCACGGCAACAAAAAGAAAACGACGAAGGCATGACATTTCTTCGCTGCAAAACAAGAAGGGCGGCTCACTGAGCCGCCCTTCGTTCGTTATGCCTTGTCATCTACGCCGGCGTTGTATGCCCTTCGCCGAACCCAGGCTTGCGTCCGCCTTCCGGCTTCAGCACCTGCTGCTTGTCGTCGCCATCATCATCGCCAGCCGCCGCCAGGCTCGACTTCACCGGTCCCAGCAGCTTGCCCTGGATCAGCAACTCGATCTCCGCCGCATCCAGCGTCTCACGCTCCAACAGCGCCGCCGCCATCGCATGCATCACTTCGCGGTTCTCGTCCAGGATCTTGTACGCCGAGTTATACCCCTCATCGACCAGCCGCCGCACAGCCTTATCTATCTGCTGTGCCGTGTCATCCGAGTAGTCCCGCGCCTGCCCGATATCCCGGCCCAGGAACACTTCCTGCTCCTTCTTGCCGTAGGTCAGCGGTCCAAGCTCGCTCATGCCGTACTCGCACACCATCTTCCGAGCCAGCTCCGTCGCGCGCACAATGTCATTGCCCGCGCCCGTCGTCATGCGGTTCATGAAGATCTCTTCCGCGCAGCGCCCGCCCATCAGGATGGCCAGCTGCGTGTTCAGATAATCCCGCGTCACCGTGTGCTTGTCCTCTTCCGGCAGATGCATCGTCACGCCCAGCGCCATACCGCGTGGGATGATCGTCACCTTGTGCAGCGGATCAGAATGATCGCGCTTCGCCGCTACGAGCACGTGTCCAGCCTCGTGGTATGCCGTATCGCGCTTGTCATCCTCGCTCAGCAGCATGGACTTCCGCTCGGCGCCCATCAGCACCTTGTCCTTCGCTACTTCGAAGTCGAACATGTGCACAGCCTTGCGATTGAAACGCGCAGCCGTAAGCGCCGCCTCGTTCACCATGTTCGCCAGGTCGGCGCCGGTAAAGCCCGGTGTTCCGCGAGCCAGCACCGGCAGGTTCACATCCTCCGCCAGCGGCACCTTCTTCGAGTGCACGCGCAAAATCTCTTCGCGCCCGCGAATGTCCGGCCGATCCACAATCACGCGCCGATCGAAACGTCCCGGCCGCAGCAACGCCGGATCCAGCACGTCTGGCCGGTTGGTCGCAGCGATCAGGATCACGCCGTCGTTGGACTCAAACCCATCCATCTCGACCAGCAGCTGATTCAGCGTCTGCTCGCGCTCATCGTGTCCACCACCCAGGCCAGCACCGCGATGCCGTCCCACAGCGTCAATCTCGTCGATGAAGATGATGCAAGGAGCATTCTTCTTGCCCTGCTCAAACAAATCGCGAACCCGCGAAGCGCCCACGCCAACAAACATCTCCACGAAGTCCGAACCCGAGATCGAGAAGAACGGAACGTTTGCCTCGCCAGCAACAGCCCGCGCCAGCAGCGTCTTGCCCGTTCCCGGAGGTCCGACCATCAGCACGCCCTTGGGAATGCGTCCGCCCAGACGCTGGAACTTCTGCGCCTCGCGCAGAAATTCAATGATCTCGCGAAGCTCTTCCTTCGCCTCGTTCACGCCTGCAACGTCCTTGAACGTGATCTTTTTCTGCTGCATCGAAAGCAGGCGCGCGCGATTCTTGCCAAAGCTAAGTGCTTTGTTTCCGCCACTCTGCATCTGCCGCATCATGAACATGAACAACGCCACCAGCACCAGAATCGGCGCGAAGCTCAGCAGCGCATTCCAATACATATTCCCCTGCTGGCTCTTGAACGTGACGTCCACCCCGTGAGACTTCAGATCCGCCTCTTCGTTGTGGTCCACATAGTTCGCCGGAATCGTCGTGTGGAAGGTCTCTTTGCCGTCCTTGTACTTGCCCGTAACGTCCGCGCCGTCCACCAGCACATCCGAAATTTTGCCGGCGTCCGCGTCATCCTGAAACTGTGTCAGGCTTACCGCCTTATCGTGGCCCGCAGCCATGTTGGTCGCGACGAAGCGCCAACCCACCAAAAGGCAGCCCAGCGTCAGCACCCAAATCAACAACTGTTTGACTGTTGAGTTCAATCCGATTCCTCGTTTCGTCTTCTACTGCTCCGCCCGTAGTCCATGGACGGCTACCACCCAACCTTCGCCCCAACTGCCGGCGACTTGCTCAGCCTCGAGAGTTCCCTAAGCCTGAAACCCCAAAACTTAGCCTGATCTTTAGACGTCAACCACAGAAATACGGTGCAGTGTTTTGCGGCCGTCTTCGCTCTTACGCCGGGTTTGATCTAAATTCTACTCTGGCGCCGCCCCCATTCGGCAGAAATATCGTCCACAGACTCCGATCTTTCCCCCTGACGGAATCGTTAACCCTGCCGCCACAATCGGATCTCCCGCGCCGACCGCTCCACCCGCAACCCGCCATGCAGCTCCAGCCGGCTCCCGATCTTTCCCGTCACCGCGCCGCCCAGGCCGCCGAAACCCGCCACCGCCAACACCTTCGCCGTCTCCTCCCCACCCAGTACATAAACTTCTGCGGCCTCCGCAAACACCTTCCGAGCCGCCGCCCGCACAACCCTCCGCCGCAACGCCGCCGGCATCGCGCGCAGCCGCTCAATCTCAATCGCGTAACCCACTTCCCCCACCACAGTACTCACAGCCCGACCGCCGCCGCGCACCGGCTTACCGGGTAGCAACACCTGCGGCAAAACTCTTCCCACCTCCGCCTGCCAGAACGCCTCTTCCTCCCGCGCAATCTCCGCAGTCCGCGCCAGCAGCGCGTCCACCGCAGGATTAAACTCCCGCAGCATCGGCATCAACACATGCCGCACCCGGTTCCGCGTCAACGACACATCCTGATTCGTAGCATCCTCTCTCCACCCCTGCCCCCGCTCCCGCAAAAACGCCTCCACCTCCACCCTCCGAACCCCCAGCAACGGCCGCACAATCCTCCCCTCCGTCCCCGGACCCTTGGCCCTGGACCCTGAACCCTGCACTTCCGGAGAGATCCCACCCAGCCCCTCCGTCCACGCTCCCCGCAGCATCTTCATCACCACCGTCTCGGCCTGGTCATCGAGCGTGTGCGCCGTAGCCACCACATCCACCGCCCCACTCGTCATCAACCCCCGCAGCGCCTCGTACCGCAACTCGCGCGCTGCCTCCTCCACGCCCTCCCCCTCCGCCAACTGCCGAGCCGCCGTGTCCACCCGAAACACCGTCAGCGGAACTCCCGCCCGGTCACACAACGCCCTCACAAACTCCTCATCGCCATCCGCCTCCGCGCCGCGCAGCCCATGATGCACATGCGCCGCACGCAACACCACCCCCAGCGGAGTTTTATTCTGCGCACTCCCCGTATTCGCCTCCACCAACCCCAGCAACAGCGCCACCGAATCCGCCCCACCACTCACCGCCACGCACACCCGCTCGCCCGCCTTCAACAACCCCCGATCCATCGCCAACATCGCCTTCGACGCCATCTCCCCATCATCTCTCAACCGCCCCCACTTCGGCTGCCCCTTCTTCGCCGCGCACTTTGCGGCTAGGGTCGCCATCGCGCTATCAGCGCAACCGCTCCCGCTCATTCCTGCTCGGCATCAATTCCTCCAGGTCCCCACTCGCATCCAACCGTCTGACAACACGTCCACCCAAGGAGATCTTCATGAGCACCCCCCGCCACACCGTCACACTCGACGACGCCCGCCGCATCATCGCCGCCGCCACCAAAAAGGCCGAAGAGATCAACCAGCCCATGAACATCGCAGTCGTCTGCGCCGGCGGACACCTTCTCGCCTTCGAGCGCATGCACGGCGCCTGGATCGGCTCCGTCGACATCGCCCAGAAAAAAGCCTGGACCTCCCGCGCCTTCGACATCGAAACCGGAACCCTCGGCACGCTCTCCCAATCCGGCGACCAGTTCTTCGGCATCCACGCCTCCAACGACGGCAAAGTCATGATCTTCGCCGGGGGCGTCCCCCTCAAGAGCGACGGCAACGTCATCGGCGCCATCGGCGTAAGCGGAGGCCTCGGCGCCCAGGACCAGGCCGTAGCCGAGGCCGGAGCAGCCGCGCTGTAAACCCCGCTCAACGATTACGTTTTGTCGAAGGGGCACGGCTTCAGCCGTGCCTTGAGAGCGATCCTTGCGTTGCGGCTTCAGCCGCTGAGGTAACTCTTAAGGCTCGGCTTCCTTTTCGATACGTTCTGTGCATCCTTCCGGCCGAACGAGCCGTGCGCCAGCAAGGCTCGCCGCTCTTCTCCTATCTTCTATCCCCTACACTCTGTAGGTATGACCCTCCGCCGCGCCACGCCCGCCGACGCCGCCACCATCACCGCCCAGCGCCACCAAATGTTCGCCGACAACGAGCTGGCCACCGAAGCCGCCTACAACACCATGGACCGCAACTTCGAACCCTGGGTCCGCGAGCGCTTATCCGATGGCCGCTACGTAGGCTTGTTCCTCGAAGACGAAGTAAACCTCCTGGCCGCCTGCGGCATCTTCTTCGGCGACTTCCCCCCGCACTTCCTCGACCCCAACCCCATCCGCGCCTACCTCCTCAACTTCTACACCGCACCCGAAGCCCGCGGCCGCGGCCTCGCCACCCAACTCCTCCAGCACGCCGTCGACGAATGCCACCACCGCAACGTTCGCGTCATCACCCTCCACGCCTCCAAGTTCGGCAAACCCATCTATGAAAAATTCGGCTTCACCCAAAACAACGAAATGATCCTCCGCCCCACCATCTCCTAATCCCTGTTCCCTAATCCCTACTCCCTGCCTTTAGCGTTATACTCACATTCCCATGTCTGTCTTCGTAATCATCCCCGCCGCCGGCATCGGCACCCGCATGGCCCACACCACGGGCGGTTCGCCGAAGCAATTCTTAGCCCTCAAGGGTTTCCCCATCGTCATCCACTCGCTGCGTGCCTTCCTCGCAGTCCCCGCCGTCACCGCCATCTACGTAGCTGTTCGCGACACCGAGCAGGACCGCGTAGCCGCCATGATCGACGAGTACCACCTCTCCGAAAAAGTTCACGTCGTCACCGGCGGCGACAACCGCCAGGAGTCCGTCGCCAACGCTCTCGCCGCCCTCCCTTCCACCTCCGCGCAGGACATCGTCCTCGTCCACGACGCCGTGCGCCCCCTCATCGACGCGGCCACCATCGAGCGCACTATCGCCGCCATCGAAAAGCACGGCGCCGCCATCGTCGCCACCCCCGCCATCGACACCATCAAGCAAGTCGAGCGCACCGCCGACGGCGCCCTCATCACCGCCACCATCCCCCGCGAGCTCATCGTCCACGCCCAAACGCCGCAAGGCGCAACCATCCCTCTCCTTCGCCGAGCGTTTGCGGAGGCGGCGGCCGACGAGTTTACCGGCACCGATGAAGCCAGCCTCCTCGAGCGCGCCAACATTCCCGTCTTCGTCGTTCAGGGCTCCTCCCGCAACTTCAAAGTCACCCAGCCCGGGGATTTAGAAGTTGCCGAGTTCTACCTAGCAGGCTGATCGCAAGGTTTATCCATGCAATTCACTCTCGACCAGTCCATCGAAGTCCTGGCCACCACCCCCACCGTCCTCGACGCCCTCCTCCGCAACAAATCCAACGCCTGGCTCCAATGCCGCAAATCCCCGGAGGCCTTCAGCCCCATCGACGTCCTCGGCCACCTCATGCACGCCGACCAAACCGACTGGCTCCCCCGCGCACGCATCATCCTCGAAGGCGCCCACACCCCCTTCGCTCCCTTCGACCGCTTCGACTTCCAGCGCTTCATCGCCAACAAGTCCATCGACACCCTCCTCGACGACTTCGCCGCACTCCGCAGCCAAACCCTCCAAACCCTAGCCTCCCTCAACCTCGCCGAACAGCAGCTCGACCTGCAAGGCACGCACCCGGAATTAGGCGCAGTCGCGTTACGCAACCTGCTAGCCACCTGGGTAGTTCACGACCTCAACCACATCCAGCAAATCGTCCGCACCATGTCCAACGAATACCGTGAAGCCGTAGGCCCATGGCAAGCCTACCTAAGCATCCTTCACTAACCCACACGCACACTCACCCGCACCACTCGCACCAAAACCCCACCGCGTATCATCTAATCCAGTTGCCATGGCCAACGCCACCCAATCCGTCGAGCTAACCGAAGACCAGCTCGCCCTCATCGCCCGCGCCCTCGCCGACCCGCGCCGCTACGAGATCCTCAAGACCATCAGCGCCAAGCGCTCCTGCACCCCGTGTAGCCGCATGCGCGATTGCATCGACATCTCCGCCGCCACACTTTCCCACCACATGAAAGAGCTCGAAACCGCCGGCCTGGTCCGCTCTGAAAAAGAAGGCAAGTTCGTCAACTACTTCCCCCAGACCCACATCCTCCGCGCCTACCTCGACCGCTTAAAGTCCGACCTCGCCTGATAAGCACCCAACGCCACGCACTAGGGCCAACGGCCCGACCCATCAAAGCCTAGGCCGAAGGCCTGGGTATTCGCCCGCCACAAATTCAAAGGCTTAGCCCCGCTCAAACATCGCTTCTAGGTAAGCCAAGGCTTCAGCCTTGGCATTCCGCAGGCTCCGAAGACGCGGGGCTTTAGCCCCTGGGGTAGCACCTCCGTCCCCTTCAACAAAAATTCACACCCATCCTGAATCCTCCCACCCCCTCACCACATCAATTCGATGGTTGTCGAATTATCAAAACGACACAAGAGGATCATCATGAGCAAACTCAAAGGAAAAGTCGCCATCGTTACAGGAGCCTCCAAGGGCATTGGCGCAGGCATCGCCAAACAACTCGCATCCGACGGCGCCTCCGTCATCGTCAACTACGCCTCCGACAAAACCGGCGCAGAAAAAACCGTAGCCGAGATCGTCAAGGCCGGCGGCAAGGCCACCGCCATCGGCGCCAGCGTCTCCGAAGCCTCCGGTATCGACACGCTCTTCACCCAGGCCAGGAAGACCTACGGCACCGTCGACATCCTCGTTAACAACGCGGGCGTCTACAAGTTCGCGCCCCTCGAAGTCATCACCCCCGACGACATCGACTTCATGTACGACACCAACGTCAAGGGCCTGCTCCTCACCACCAAGGCCGCGGTCGCGCAGTTCCCCGCCACCGGCGGCGCCATCATCAACATCGGCTCCGTCGCCAGCGAACAGACCCCACCGATGTCCTCCATCTACTCCTCCACCAAGGGCGCAGTCGACACCATCACCCGCGTTCTAGCCAAGGAGCTTGGCCCCAAAAAGATTCGCGTCAACTCCGTCAACCCCGGCCCCGTCGTCACCGAAGGCTTCAAGTCCCAGGGCGTCGAAGGCTCCGACTTCGAAAAGCAGATGCTCGCCGGCACGCCGCTCGGCCGCATCGGCCAACCCGAAGACATCGGCACCGTCGTCTCCTTCCTCGCCTCCGACGACGCCCACTGGATCACCGGCTCGCTGCTGCAAGCCGCCGGCGGCCTCCGCTAACGATCGCGTAAGCAAGCCACACAGCTCGAAAGGGCTATCTGAAATCTCGCACCTCGCATTCGGCACCACGCATCTAGAAGCTCGCATCTCCCATCCCCTATCTCCCCTCTCGAAAGGAAATTTATGAGCACCCTCACAGGAAAAGTAGCCGTAGTCACTGGAGCTTCCAAAGGCATCGGCGCAGCCATCGCCAAGTCTCTCGGAGCCGCTGGCGCCTCCGTCGTCGTCAACTACGCCTCCGACAAAGCCGGCGCGGACAAAGTAGTCGACACCATCACCAAGGCCGGTGGCAAAGCAGTAGTCGTCAAGGGCGACGTCTCCAAGCCCGCCGACGCGCAAGCCATCATCGACGCCGCCATCAAGGCCTATGGCCACCTCGACGTCCTAGTCAACAACTCCGGCGTCTACGAGTTCGGTCCCCTCGAAGCCGTCACCCCGGAACACTTCCACAAGCAGTTCGACGTCAACGTTCTCGGCCTCCTGCTGGTTACGCAGGCCGCGGTCAAGCACCTCCCCAAGGGCGGCAGCATCATCAACATCGGCTCGCTCGTCAGCCGCATCACGCCCGCGGGTAGCTCGGTGTACTCCGCCACCAAGGGTGCCGTCGACGTCATCACCGGTGTCCTCTCGCTCGAGCTCGGATCCAAGGGCATTCGCGTCAACGCCCTCAACCCCGGCCTCACCGTCACCGAAGGCACCCACGCCGCCGGCTTCGTCGGTCCCGAAGCCGAATTCGAAAAGGATGTCGTTTCCAAGACACCCCTCGGTCGCGTCGGGCAAGCGGAGGATATCGCCAATGCAGCTGTCCTTCTCGCATCCGACAACGCCGGCTGGATCAACGGCCAGCTCATCAACGCCGCCGGCGGAGCACGCTGACCTCGCCCCGCTTGAAAGAAAAAGATCGAACGAATTTCGAGTCGACCCACGAACCTCGTTCGTCTAACCACTAGATGCGTTCCCGGTTCATCGCACGGCACACCGCCCGATGAGCCGGGTTCCCACCAGGCCTCCTCTTCCCTTTCACCGCACGGCTCCGCGTACGAGCCGAAGGAGATCCCTATGCTCAACCTCGCTCTCACCATGCTTCCCATCGCCGTCACCTTTACCGTGGCTGCCTGGCACTCCCCCTCCAAAGCCGTTCAGCCTCGCTCTGGCGAGCCCGGCGACGCCTGCTGCAATCCCAGCAACAGCTACTGCAACTAACCTCAGCGACAGCAAGTAGCTTCACGCCAACCCCACTGGAGGACATAGCCATGAGTGCCGAGCAAAATCACGCCATCGCCCAGCAATTCCTCACCCGCTTCGGCCACGGCGAGTCCCCCGAGTCCATCGCTGAAATCTTCAGCCCCGACCTCGACTTCGAGATCCCCGGCGACATCGGCTCGCTCCCCTGGGTCGGCTACCGTAAAGGCCGCATCGCCGCCGCCGACTTCGTCCGCAACATGCGCTCCCACACCGAGCGCCTCCGCTTCGAGGTCGACGACATCCTCGCCAGCGATCACCGCGCCATCATCCTCGGCACCCTCGCCACCCGCATCAAGGCCACCGGCAGGCTCATCGAAACCACGTTCGCCATCATCCTCACCGTCGGCTCCGGCCTCATCGCCCGCTTCCAGATGCTCGAAGACAGCTTTGCCGTCTCGCTCGCCGCCCGACCCACCGCCCGCCGCCGCTAACCTCACCCTCCAATTCCCTTCCACGAATCACACCCGCAACCCGTTCCGATCCCTGCTCCTGCTTTATCATCATCTGCAATGAGCATGCGCATCGGTCTCGGCTTTGACTCTCACGCCTTCAAGAAGGACGTCCCGCTGGTCATCGGCGGCCTCAAGATCAATCACCCCGAAGGCCTCGCCGGCCACTCCGACGGCGACCTGCTCCTCCACGCCATCACCGACGCACTCCTGGGCGCAGTCTCCGCCGGCGACATCGGCACCTTCTTCCCCCCCACCGATCCCAAGTGGAAGGGCGCCGACTCCACCCTCTTCCTCAAGACCGCCCTCGAAGAGATCGCCCTCGTCGGCTTCAAGATCGTCAACATCGACTGCGTCCTCGTCATGCACCGCCCCAAGATCGTCCCCCTCGCCGGAGAAATGCGCGAGCGCGTAGCCGACCTCCTCGGCATCGACGTCAACAACGTAAGCATCAAGGGCAAGACCCCCGAAGGCCTCCCCCAGGACGGAACGGCCGTTGCCCACGTCGTCGTCCTGCTCGAATCCATCGACCTGCCCAACGAGCACAAGAAGCTGACCCTCCACGCCGACGCCCCCGACGAAGCCGACATCGACGCCGCCCTCGCCGCCGTAGCCAAGCCCCGCGACATCAGCGCCCTCGGCCGCAAGCTCCCCACCTTCGACACCGACGACCTCACCTAGCCCCACGCAAATTTAATTCTGTCGCCCCACCCGTTTCTCGCGTACATTGTCCTCATCTATTGGAGGGCACCATGGACCCTGATCAGATTAACCACATGAGCGGCGCCATAGCAGGCATGATGGGCTTTTTCATGCTCTTCGGCCTCGTGTTCGTAGCATTCGCCGTCTTCATCTTCTGGCGCATCCTAACCAAGGCAGGCCTCGCTGGTCCGCTCGCGCTGCTTGTCCTGGTTCCCGCCGTCGGCTGGATCATTGTTACCTGCATCCTCGCCTTCTCCGATTGGCGCGTAGTCCCCGCCCCCAACCCCTACGGCGGCCTCCAGCCCTACCCACCCCCGCCTACCAACTACCCGCCACCGCCCACCAGCTTCAACCCACCACCACCGCCACCGCCCCAGCTCTGAAGCACCAAGGGCCAACGGTCCGGAACCACCAAGGGCCAACGGTCCGAAATATACCAGCCTGGGCCGAAGGCCCAGGTAACCCCGGCCCCTCAACCAAGGGCTGAAGGCCCGACATATACTCCGTGGGGGCATCGCCTCCACCACCCCGCCTGTTAACATGGTTCTCGAAGCCTTATGACATCCGAGAACCCCGCAACACCCGCACCCATCCGCGTCCGCATCGCCCCCTCCCCCACCGGCGACCCCCACGTCGGCACCGCCTACATCGGCCTCCTCAACTACCTCTTCGCCAAGCAGCGCAACGGCAAGTTCGTCCTCCGCATCGAGGACACCGATCGCACCCGCTTCGTCGCCACCTCCGAACAGATGATCTTCGATGCCCTCAAGTGGGTCGGCCTAACCTGGGACGAAGGCCCCGACGTAGGCGGCCCCTACGGCCCTTACCGCCAGTCCGAGCGCACCGAAATCTACCGCCACCACGCCGAAATTCTCCTCGCCAACGGCACCGCCTACCGCTCCTTCGAAACCGCCGAAGAACTCGAAGCCATGCGCCAGCAACAAATCGCCGCCAAGACCCCACCCCGCTATAACGGCGCCCACCGCCACCTGACCCAAGCGCAAGTAGACGCCTACTTAGCCGAAGGCCGCCCCTACACCATCCGCCTAAAAGTCCCGGAGAACACCTCCACCACGTTCCGCGACGAATTACGCGGCGACATCACCTTCGACCACAACAACGTCGACGACCAGGTCCTCCTGAAATCCGACGGCTACCCCACCTACCACCTCGCCAACGTCGTCGACGACCACCTCATGCGCATCACCGACGTCATCCGCGCCGAAGAGTGGATCTCCTCCACCCCCAAGCACGTCCTGCTCTACAACGCCTTCGGCTGGGACCTCCCCCGCTTCTGGCACATGCCGCTTCTGCGCAACGTCGACAAATCAAAAATCTCCAAGCGCAAGAATCCCGTCTCGCTGGTCTTCTATCAACAGTCCGGCTACCTCCCGCAAGCCATGCTCAACTTCCTCGGCCTGCTGGGCGGAGGCATGGCCCAGCCCACCGAAGCCGAAATCGTCAGCAAGGGCCTCAACACCAAGGAAGGCGACATCTTCTCCCTCCCCGAGATGCTCGAGAAATTCGACTTCAAGCGCATCTCCCTCGGCGGCCCTGTCTTCGACCTCGTCAAGCTAAAGTGGCTCAACGGCGAATACCTCCGCAAGCTCTCCCCCGACGAATTCTTCTCGGCCCTCCGCTCCACCATCCTATCGGACGACTACATCCGCGCCATCGCCCCGCTCGTCCAGGCCCGCATGGAAACCCTAGGCCAGTTCGGCGACATGACCAGCTTCTTCTTCTCCGACAACATCACGCCCCCCGAGTCCGTCTGGCTCCCCAAGAAGCGCACCTTCGAAGAAACCGTAGCCTTCGCCGCCGAACAACTCACCACCCTCGAAGCCGCCACCTGGGACGCCGCCTCCATCGAAGCGGCGCTCAAAGCCCTCGGCGAAGCCAAGCAGTGGTCGGTCAAAGAAAACTTCATGCTCCTCCGCGCCATCCTCACCGGCAGCACCACCAGCCCACCCCTCACCGAGAGCCTCGTAGTCTTCGGCAAATCCCGCTCCTTAGACCGCCTCCGCCGCTTCCTCGAAACTCAAAAAAAGTTAGCCAATCAACGTAAATAGACGCCAGCCAACCAACGAAACGAATCTTCACAAGGAGGACAAATGAACCCCTCCGACCTCTACACCTTCATCGCCGCCAAACCCTACGCCGTGATCTCCTCGATCGCTGCAAACGGTACACCGCAGTCTGCCCTGGTCGGCATCGCAGTGACGCCGGCCCTCGAAATCATCTTCGACACCCTCAACACTACGCGTAAGTACGCCAACCTCCTGCGCTCACCCTCCTGCTCCTTAGTCATCGGTTGGGACAACGAACAAACCCTCCAATACGAAGGCGCAGCCTTCTTCCCATCCGGCCCCGACCTCGCCCACTACCAGGAGCAATACTTCACCCGCTGGCCCGACGGCCGCGCCCGCCTATCCTGGCCCGGCATCGCCCATATCGTCGTCAAGCCCACCTGGGTACGTTACAGTGACTTCAACCAGCAACCGCCCATCATCGAAGAAGTGCCGCTCTTATAGTCTTGGTACAAATGATGCCAAGGATGGCTGCGATGAGACTGCGCTCAAGATGGCTCATGGGTTCCGCGATCACAGTAGCGCTGGCATTCTGTTTCCTCTCGTTCCGATTTGCTCAACGAGAACTGGAGGTTGGACCGTATGCTCCTCAAAAGCCTTTGTACATGCTGAAAAACACAATCTGGATCAACGGTCTCCCCCTACCGTTCTCTTTCGCCCACGGCTCGTGGCTTGGATGCGAGCGAAAGGATTCTGCCTTCGATACGTGCACCTTGGTCCGCCACAACGACCGCTTCAACGGTGGCGACGGTGGAAACACAATCCAGTTCAACGAAGCTTTCGCATCGTGTCGAACATCCAAAGCAATAAACCCGGACATGATTGCATTCAAATCGGAACAGGACTTCATGAGGTTCAATGCGATCTTCCTGCAAAATGGGGACGTATTGGTTCCCGTCGCAAATCTGAATCAATGTTCCAACCTCCTATCGAATTGAGGACCCCATGTACTTGACCACCAACGAACCCATCGCCTTCATCCCCACCGCCGACGGAGCCGCCGCGCGCAACTTCTACGAAACCGCCCTCGGCCTCAACTTCGTCTCCGACGACGACTTCGCCATCGTCTTCCGCGTCGGCTCCTCCCAAACCATGCTGCGCATCGCCCGCGTCCCCCAGCCCTTCACCCCCGCCCCCTACACCATCTTCGGCTGGGAGGTCCCCGACATCCACGCCGCCATCGCCGACCTCAAAACCCGCGGCGTAGAATTCCTCCAATACGACTACTTCGAGCAGGACGAAGCCGGCGTCTGGACCGCCCCCGGTGGCGCCCAGGTAGCCTGGTTCAACGACCCCGACGGCAACACCCTCGCCCTCTCCAAACACCCCGCCTAGACCCAACCCTCCGCCCAAGACACCTAACTCCACCGCGCGCCACGTCACCACCCCGCTTGTCGCCACCTCGCCACCGTCCCACCGCACCCCCGCCCCACCGCGACGTCGGCCCACCGCGCCGCCGCACAGGGCCAAAGGCCCGACATATCATAGCCTAGGGCGAAGCCCTGGGGTACGCCCGCAAAGAAACGCCCTTTACCGCTCTGCCGAAGGCCTGAGTGAAGCCGCAGGCGCAACGACCAAATTGCCTTCCTTTCGCACAGCCCACCCGCCAAGCCCGCCCCCGCCCCTCAAGACCGTGTCAAGCCCCCAACCACCCCGAAAATCGCCAAACCCCCTATCAACACTGCCGATAAATCTTTCCAAAACCTGGCATAGTTACCCCACCCAACTTGTTACACTTGAACTAGACCCCAAATTCAAAAAGCTGCACCGGCGATAACCGGCTGCAGCTTTCACATTTAAGCCCTAACCCCAATAGAAAGAATATGATACCCGTAACCAATTTAGAATGAGTCGTTTGAAAGCAATGTCACGCTCTAACTAGATCATTTCAAACCAGTTACTTCCAGAGAGTGAAAGTAGGGGGGAGGGGGGTACCCTCGCACACCACCACATACGCGCGACCCGCCGCCCGCGCCTCAAAAGGGGGGATACTTTGCCCCTTAACCCATTTGGATAGAGCGACTTACAACCCAAAATCGCCCCCGAAACCGGGGATACTTTGCCCCTTAACTATCCTGAATTGAACGAGTTACAAGCCAAAATCACTCCCACAGGGGGGAGGGGGTGCCCAACGCTCCTCCTCAGGAACCCGCGCCTAACGCTGAAGAGCAGAAATCCACTCCATGTATAAGGATGAAGGAACGCGCTATGGCTGGAGCGTACGAGGAGAAGATTGCGTTTGTCTGCTAGAGCTCTTGCGATGGTTCGCGCGTTCAATGCGCCCATACGACGAACGTCTCCAATCGTTCGCCTCGCCCTCGCACTCGCAGCAATCGTCGGCTGCCTGCTCTACGCCATGGATTGCGTCGGGCATTCCGAGTCAGTCTTCATCAATGGGGACGCGCGGTTTTATATCGCAATCGCTACAGGCGACTACAGCCATGTAATGCAGCCCTTCGCGTCCCGCCAGCTCGGCGCGCTTCTCGTGACTGCATGGATGCGTTGGCTGCACGGAACCGTTGAGACCGGATTTCTCATCGAAGGCACTGCGTCCATCGTATTCATGCTGGTCGCAATCTACTATCTCGCGCTCAAAACGACAGCTCCCAGATGGTTTCTGTTTGCCATGGCATTTGTGCCGTTCTGGCCGTTTCTGCTGCAGGACCTTGTCTTGCCCGACCTCTGGTACTCAGCGCTCTTAGCGCTCTTGCTCCTCATGCTGGACGAGGAGCACATGCTGGCAGCAGCCGTGATGATGTTTCCGCTGATGCTTTCCCGAGAGTCCACATCGCTCACCCTGGTCTGCTTCCTGATCGCGGCCTGGAAGCGGTTGCGATGGACAGACAGGGTTGTTGCGGTAGTCTCAGCGCTCGCCGGGAGCGTTGTCGTAAAGCATCTTGCCATGCGCGCCCAGCCCAACTCCGAGCACCTGCCCGAGTCGATCTATATGCTCGCAAAAGTGCCGTGGAACTTCATGTACAACATTCTTGGCCTGGCTCCGTGGAGCAACGTAAATACCCAATTCTGCGCAGTTCCTCGATGGTCATGGCAGGTCCATCTTGGACAAGTGCATGCCATCGGCATATGCGGGTTTTCAGTTATGGGATGGGTGCTTATATCGGAAGCAGTCTTGAGTGAGTTTGGACTCTTGCCGCTGCTGCTCGCATTCCTCTGGTGGCGCGGCAGAAAGCTCAGCACCCCGAATGTCCTCTTGCGGTTCGCCCTGATTTACGGTGTCGCATCGCTGATTTTGGCGCCAGTTCTTGGAACCTGGTTTGCGCGCCTTATCGGATACGCTTGGCCTATTTTCTTCGTGGCGCTACCCTTGCTCTTCAACAGAATTCCGTACAAGACAACTTCGCTGGACCGTGAGTGCGCGGGTCTCGCATTCTTCGGAATGCACATGCTGCTGTTTCATGTGGCCTATCGCTGGTTCTGGATTACTCAGTTAGAGGTGAATCTGGTTATCTGGGCGATTGGTTATTTCCTGCTCCGATATTGGCTCGGCAACTCAGACCACGGGTTTGACCGGGCGAACGTGAACCAGCAGCAACCGATCCATCTGGCCTGAAGCAAGGCAGCATCCGACCGTTTCACTCCGCGAAACACATCAAAACTGCCTACTGCGGCGGCGGTTGATCCTTTGGCTTATCCTTGCCCGTGCCAAATATCTTTTGCAATAGATTTCGGTGCTTGGTGGCATCAGCGGGCTGCGTATCGCTTGGAGGCGTTGTGGGAGCGGGACTCGCCGATTTCCCAGTGAAAAACCCGAAGATGCGGCTGCCCAGCGACTGTGAGTCGTCCCCCATGTGGGAGCATGTGCCCTGGGGCGCGGCGCCGACGAGGAACGCAGCGGTGAACGCATTGTTCGGGCAGGAATCATCCGCGATGAGGTTCGTGGTTCGATCGATGCGTAGCACCTCGACCCCGCTCGGAACGGGACCCAGCGGTTTCATGTCGGAGTATTGAGGAATACGAATCGCCCGATTCATGAACTCAGCCCAGATCGGCGCGGCAGCATCTGCGCCCTGGATCTTGAGGTCGGTGTAATCATCATTGCCGACCCAGATCACGCACAGAAGATTGGAGGAATACCCTGCGAACCAGGAATCGTGCTCTGTGCCCGTCTTGCCGGCTGCTGGAGCGGTAAAGCCGTGCGCCCGGACCGTCGATCCTGTGCCGTAGGCCATCACGTCTTCCAGTAGCGATTGAGTGAGGAATGCAGCGCGTGGGTCAAGCACCTGTTTCGCTTCCGGCGCGAAATCGGCAACGATATCGCCTTGGGGATTGCGAACACTCGCGAGCACCCAGGGTTTGAGATGTACGCCGTTGTTGGCGAATATGGTGTAAGCGCCAGCCATCTCCAGGGGCGTCGCGTTGTAGGTGCCAATAGCAACCGACGGTGTACCGCGCGCGTTGACGATGCCCGCGGAGCGCGCAAGAGCGGCAACATTGTCATAGCCAACCATCTGGGCTAGCGATATGGTCGCAATGTTGAGCGAGTGGGCAAGAGCGTCCGCTGCCGTAACCATTCCCGGATACTCTCCTCGCACAAAATTTCCCGGAGTGTAGCTCTGGCCGTTTATGCCGAAGTCCTGTGGGTCGTCGTTGATCCTGGTCAGGGCCGTGAAGACTCCACCGGAGCCGAGATTGGTGCCGTCCAGAGACGTGTTGTAGGCAGCGGCGAACACGAACGGTTTGAAGATGGATCCAGTCGGACGCTCAGCCAGAGCATGATCCAGCTGCGAATCGCCGTAGTTGCGCCCACCAATGAGGGCCAGGATCTGGCCCGTGTGCGGGTTGAGCGCCACCAGCGCGACCTGCGGATATGTGATGTGTCCGTCCGGCGTATAGTCCGGGCTGAATTTCTCGCCTTTCTTGTGGTTGAGCGCGAAGTAGCGACGCCGCACAAGCACATCAACATTTTTCATGCCGGCTTCAATGGCTGCCGCGGCTGCACGCTGAAGTTCGGGATCGAGCGAGGTATAGATCCGCAGAGCTGAGCGAGTGACATCGGAGTCGCCGAGTCGCTGTATGATCTGGTCGTGAACGAGGTCGACGAAATACGGTGCTTCGCTCGCGTCGGCATCTGGAGGGGCTAAACGAATTGGCTCAGCTTTTGCTCGATCAGCTTGCTCCTGCGTGATGGCGCCTGTCTCCACCATCGAATCCAATACGACGTTGCGTCGCTCCATGGCTCGGTCAGGATGACGATACGGAGCAAAGTAGTTTGGCCGCTGGATCATTCCGGCAAGTAAGGCGCATTCGGCTAAGTCCAGCTGGCGCAGGTCCTTCCCAAAATATGCCTGCGCAGCTTCGCCGAAGCCATTGATCGCGAACGAACCTCGCTGACCAAGGTTGATTTCGTTCGCATACATCTCGAAGATCTGCTGCTTTGAGAAGCGAGCTTCGAGTTGATACGTGATCACAACCTCCGCAATCTTCCGCGAGTACGTTTTCTCCGAGGATAGAAAGAACCCGCGGGCCAGTTGCTGCGTGAGAGTGGAACCTCCGCAGTTCATCCGGTGAGCGAGAATATCCTGAACCGCGCACTTCGCCGTGCGCACATAGTTGATGCCTGAGTGCTCAAAGAATCGGCGATCTTCGATCGCCAGCACGGCTTGAACCATGTTTGGCGGAATCTGGCTGTAGGTGACCAGACGGCGCTTGGTTCGATTCTTATCCTCTGATAACGCCGTTATAAGTTGAGGCTCGAGCTTATAGGCGGACAACGCAGCACCGTTTTCTGCCGTGATGCTCTTGACCTGGTCGTCCTCGGAGGTGATGGTAGCGCCATCCATCGCCAGGTAGCTTTGCGGGCCTGGTTTGATCAGGATCGAGTTGCCACGAAGCTCATAGCTGCCTAGCTCCGGGTTTGTGTTGTATCCGGCGCGCCGCAGAGCCGCAGCGATGGCGGATGCAGAGAGCTCCTGTCCCGGACGAACTTCCTGGGGCGCTGCATAGACCTGCGCGACCGGAGCAAACAGCGGTCCCTTCGCAAGCCGTTCAGCAACCAGTCCACGATAACGGAAGTAGTAGTAGCCGAAGACAGAGCCGCCAATTACCAATACGAGGAGCGCCAGCACCAGAGCGACACGGAACAGCTGCCAGAGAACGGGATGAGAGGTGCTATCGAGTTTGACTTTTACAGGCATGCGATCGAATCGAAGATCCTATGGTTTGGACGCAGCAATCAGGGCTACGAGGTGTTGCGTGACGGAATCAAGGGCCAGATCTTCGGTCTTCTGGGTCAGGCGATCTACCAGTTCCACCTGACCGTCGGCGAGCTTCTTGCCGATATTGATTCGATAAGGAACTCCGATCAGTTCTGCGTCTTTGAACTTTACTCCAGCGCGCTCATCGCGATCGTCCAACAGCACATCGATTCCCGCCGCCTCCAGTTTTCCGGCGATATCTTCGCCGGCCTTAAGAAGTTCTGGTTCACGCACGTTGGTGATGGTCACGATTACTTCGTAGGGGGCGATCGAGGGCGGCAACGTGTATTGCTCGGTCGATGATTCCGCGGCGAACTTCGCTGCACTCGACTCAATCGCAGCTGTAAGAATGCGTTCAATGCCGATTCCGTAGCATCCCATGATCGGCATCACCTCTTTGCCGTTGGCATCCAATACGCGCGCATTCATGCTTTCGCTGTATTTGTAGCCGAGCTTGAAGATGTGGCCAATCTCCATGGCTTTGCCGAGCCGTAGCGGCTGCGCGCCAATGGGATCGAGTTCCCCCTCGTTGATGTTTCGAATGTCGGCGATAAGGGTTGGTGTGAAGTCTCGGCCGGGGGTGACGTTACGGTAGTGATAGTCCAGCTTGTTCGCACCGGCGACGAGGTTTGTCCGACCCTCCAGACCGAGGTCCATCACGACGATGGACTTCAACCCTTCAGTTGGATTCTCGCGCAGAACGCCCTTCAGTTTTGCTAGCTCCTTGCCTGACTTCAGGCCGTTCAGCGAGCCCTGCGTCATGACCTCAGCAATGCCTACAGGGCCGAGGAATCCCGCGGGGCCGCCGATGTGGATCTCCAGTTCAAGCGGCACCATTGGACGAAGCTCGGTAACGCCGGTTACCGCGGCCAGCTTGGTTTCGTTGACCTGGTGATCGCCGCGAAGGAAGGCGACGATCGGACGCGGAACAGATGCGGTGTCCGCAGTCATTCCCATGAAAGCCACGCACTTGATGTCCTGCGAGGCTTCGATGCCGAAGAACTCCGTGACATCAGCGATGGACGCTTTGCCTGGCGTGTGAACGAGTTCCGGCTGACCATCGCCTGCCGGTGCAAGGTCTTCGACTGGCGTGAGCTTGCTGGTCGCCTTCTCCAGGTTCGCAGCATAACCGGACGCTGAGCTGGCGATGAGGTCTTCGCCGGCTTCGGTGTACACCATGAACTCTTGCGACTGCGATCCACCCATTGCGCCGGAGTCGGCATCGACGGCCACAAACTGCAAGCCGCAGCGAGTAAAGATGGCGCGGTAGGCTGCGTCGTGCTTGTTATAGCTATCGTCGAGGCCCGCTGCATCGACGTCGAAGGAGTAGGAGTCCTTCATCATGAACTGGCGGACGCGCATCAAGCCAGCCTTCGGGCGGGGTTCGTCGCGAAACTTGGTCTGAATCTGGTACCAGATCTGCGGGAGCTGCTTGTAGCTGCGCAGTTCGTTCCGTGCGATGGAGGTGATCACCTCTTCGTGTGTCATGGCCAGGCAAAGCTCAGCGCCTTTGCGATCCTTGAGGCGGAACATGTTGTCGCCCATGCCGATCCAGCGGCCAGACTCTTGCCATATCTCTGCTGGGTTCAGGGCTGGGAGGAAGAACTCCTGGCCGATCTTGTCCATCTCTTCGCGCACGATCGCAATGATCTTGTTCAGCGAGCGCTGCCCGAGCGGCAGATAGCTGTAGATGCCAGCTCCGAGCTGTCGGATATATCCAGCGCGCAGAAGGAGTTTGTGGCTCGCGACTTCCGCGTCTGTTGGAGCTTCGCGGAGAGTGGGAATAAAGAGCTTCGACCAACGATGCATATTCGTCGATTGTATCGGAGCGCAGTATCAGAGGTTGGTAACGCTTTTGAGTACAGAAGTTACGCAAGCAGATCGTGGAGGTGAAGGACGCCCTGGACTGGCGTCGCGGCGGTGCCGTCTTCGGTGACGATCAGGGCGGTGATCTTGTGGCGTTCCATCACCGTGAGCGCGTCGGCGGCGAAGGGAGTCTGGCCGATGGTGCGTGGGTTGGGATTGAGGATCTCGGCTGCGGTCAGGTGGAAGGCGTCGGGGCCGCGGGTGGCGAAGAGGCGTCGGAGGTCGCCGTCGGAGAGGATGCCTAGCAGCTTGCCGTTGGTTTGGACCGTGGTGAGGCCAAGGCGCTTGGCGGACATCTCGTGGATGATCTCTGGGAGGGTTGCGGTTGGGGCGACGGTTGGGATTGCGTCGCCGGTGTGCATGAGCTGGCTTACCGGGACGAGACGTTTGCCCAGCTGACCTCCGGGGTGAAGCTCGGCGAAGTCCTGGGGTTGGAAGTTGAGGCGTCGGCTGACGTCGATGGCGAGGGCGTCGCCGAGGGCTAGCATTGCGGTGGTGGACGCTGTGGGCGCGAGCTGGTGGTTGCAGGCTTCGCGGTCTACGCTGACGTCGAGCACGTGCGTGCTGGCTTTGGCGAGGGCTGAGTCCTCGCAGCCGGTGAGCGTGACCAGCGTTACGCCGAGGCGCGGGAGAACGGGCAGCAGCCGAAGCAGCTCCTCGCTTTGGCCAGAGTAGGAGAGGGCGACGAGGACGTCTCCGCGGTTGAGCAGGCCGAGGTCGCCGTGAAGGGCTTCCGTGGGATGCAGGAACTGCGCCGCGGTTCCGGTGGAGAGCAGGGTTGCTGCGATCTTGCGAGCGATCAGGCCGCTCTTGCCGACGCCGGTGAGGACGACGCGATGGCCGCTTTGGGAAGTTTCGGCGAGGAGTTCGGCGACCTGCTCAAACACCTGAGCCTGAGGGCCTTCGAGGCGCTGGGCGAGTTGCTCTAGCGCCTCGGCTTCGATGCGGACGAGGTCTGAGGGGCGTTTTGGGACGGGCGTCTGAGGAAGCTGGGTCATTGCGGCTTGCGTAGATATTGGCTAGTGAGAATGCTAGCAGAACGGGGAACGGCGATAGACTAGAAGAGGAGCGCGGGCGCTGATCGGCCGGCGCCGAAGGATCGTGCCGTGGTTCGTCGTTTGACTATTGTCGTGTTGCTGATTGCGGGGTTGACGCTGGTGGTGATGGCAGGTACGCATAACCTGCGGCATCGGCAGATGGAGATGCAGAAGGCGCAGCAGGTGCAGCTGACGGCTGCGGATTCGTCGTCGGCGTCGGCGGATTCGGGTGACGATCCGATGGCGAAGAAGCTTGTGGGTCAGGCTGCGCCGTCGTTCACGCTGGTGGATCTAAGCGGCAAGAAGGTTTCGTTGGCCGATTACAAGGGGCATCCGGTGGTGCTGAACTTCTGGGCTACGTACTGCGGACCTTGCAAGCTTGAGATGCCCTGGTTCCAGGATCTGCAGAACAAGTACAAGGACAAGGGACTCGTTGTACTTGGGCTGGACCAGGACGATGGCATGGCGGTGAAGGAGGTTGCGGACGCGTCCAAGCGCGTTGGCGTGACGTATCCGATCCTGATGCCGGATGACAAGGTTTCCAAGAGCTACCAGCTGAGTGACTATATTCCCGAGACGTTCTACGTGGACAAGAGCGGCAAGATTGTGGACCAGACGATCGGGGCGCACTCGAAGAATGAGCTTGAGGCGGATGTGCAGAAGGCGATCGCTTCGGGTGGCATGTGAAAGAGCAGGGATTAGGGATTAGGGAACAGGGATTAGGGCGTTGGTGGTGCGCTATTGCCTTGGTCGCTGGGCTTGGGTTGAGTGCTGGGGCTCAGGAGATTCAGTTGGGTCCTGGGCCGGTTGTGCATCGGGCTCATGTGGAGCTGCTGTCGGATGCGGTTGAGGTGAAGGCTGGTGAGCCGCAGGTGGTGGAGCTGCGGTTCCGGGTGCAGGAAGGGTTTCATATCAACTCGCACAAGCCGAAGGATGAGCTGCTGATTCCGACGGCGCTGGAGCTGAAGGCGGCGAGCGGGACGAAGGTGGTGGACGAGCGGTATCCTGCGGGGTCGACATACCGGCTGCCGGTAGGGGCGGGCGAGACGCTGGATGTGTACCAAGGCGAGTTTCGGGTGAGCGTTCGGTTGGTGGTGCCGAAGGGGTCGTCGACGCTGAACGGCCTGCTGCATTACCAGGCTTGCGACAATGCGGTTTGCTACCCTCCGAAGACGCTTCCGGTGGTGGTTGCGGTTACCGGGGACTAAGGCACCCCCCTCCCCCTGTGGGAGTGATTTTGGCTTGTAACTCGTTCAATTCAGGACAGTTAAGGGGCAAAGTATCCCCGGTTTCGGGGGTGATTTTTGGATTGTAAGTCGTTCTATTCAAATGGGTTATGGGGCAAAGTATCCCCCCTTTTGAGGCGCGGGCGGCGGGTCGCGCGTATGTGGTGGTGTGCGAGGGTACCCCCCTCCCCCCTACTTTCACTTTCTGGAAGTAACTGGTTTGAAATGATCTAGTTAGAGCGTGACATTGCTTTCAAACGACTCATTCTAAATTGGTTACGGGTATCATATTCTTTCTATTGGGGTTAGGGCTTAAATGTGAACGCTGCAGCCGGTTATCGCCGGTGCAGCTTTTTTGAATTTGGGCTCTACTTCAAGTGTAGCAAGTTGGGTGGGGTAACTATGCCAAGCCTGGGAAAGAGAAATCGCCAATGGTGGCGCGGGGTTTGGAACGATTGGGGGTTGTCGGGGGGTTGACATGCGGAATTTGGGGCGTTTTGGTGGATTTTATTTTTTTGGGCGGGTTTGCGACGGGGGCCTTCTACCCCCTTTCGTATATGTCGGGCCGTTGGCCCTTTGCGCGTTGGGCGGACCTTACCTAGGCCTTCAGCCTAGGCTGGTATATGCCGGGGCGTTGACCCTTAGTGCGTTGGGCGGCGAAGACCTGGGCCGCGGGCCTAGGCTGGTATGTACCGGGCGGACCTTACCTAGGCCTTCGGCCTGGGCTGGTATTTACCGGGCCGTTGGCCCTATGTGCGTTGGGACCGACGCTAACTCAGGCCTTCGCCCTGGACCTATGTACCGGGCCGTCGGGTTTCGCGGTCATGATGGATCTGGAGGAGGCTGCGCGGCTTTGGGTGGGATGGCTTGCATGGCTCGCTCTGTGAGAGCGGTGATGGTGAGGGCGGGGTTGACGCCGAGGTTGGCGCTGATCACCGAGCCGTCGCAGATGTAGAGGTTGGTGTAGTTGAAGATGCGGTGGTGACTGTCTATGACGCCGCGGGCGGGGGTGTCGGCCATGGCGGCTCCGCCGATGCAGTGGGCGGTCATGGGGATATTGAAGAGGATCTCGGTGAGGGTGGTGCAGGGGACGCCGCCAGTGACCTGGGCGCCTAGCTCGGCGAAGCGGTTGGCGGCGGGGATGTAGGTGGGGATGGGGTCGCCGGCGGTGGTGAGGACCTTCGTGAAGGGCCAGTACCAGGGACGTTTGAGGCGCATGGTGAGCGGGCTGTCGACGGCCTGCATGCAGAGCAGGATGAGGGTCTCGTGGGAGGCACCGAAGGGTTGGAGGGCGCGGAGGGTGCGCAGCGGGGACTTTACGAACTGGACGGCCAGGGTGCGGAGCCAGGTGAGGATGCGCGAGGGGCCGGGGCGGCCGTGGACGAGCAGCGTGGCGAGGGGGCTGAGGGCGTCCGAGCCGCAGGGGTAGCGGACGGCTTCGATGTGGGTGGTGGCGTCGATGTAGATGCCGGAGCCGATGGCGATGCCGTGGGAAAGGTCGTCGGATGTGCCGGGGTAGCGGACGGCGATGAGGGATTCGGCGTTGGTGAGGACGCCGTTGCCGACCTGGTCGGAGATGTTGGGGAGGGAGCCTTTTTGCTTGAGTTGGAAGAGCAGCTCCTGGGTGCCGAGGGAGGAGCCAGCGAAGATGACACCGCGGGTGGTGATGCGCTGGAGGGGGCCCTTGAACCAGCCGTTGGAGGATCGGGTGAAGACTTCGTAGCCCTGGCTGCCGTCTGGCTGGCCGTTGAGAGGGCGGACGTCGATGACTTCGGTTTCTGGGAGGACGCGGGCGCCTTTTTTCTCGGCGAGGTAGAGGTAGTTTTTGTCGAGGGTGTTTTTGGCGTCGTGGCGGCAGCCGACCATGCAGCCTCCACAGGCGATGCAGGTCTGGCGGGCCGGGCCTTCTCCGTTGAAGTAGGGGTCGGGGGAGGGGGTGCCGGGTGGGGTGCCTTCGGGGCCGAAGTAGACGGCGACGTCGGTGGGGTAGAAGGTTTGGGCTACTCCGGCGGCGGTGGCCATTTCTTTGAACTTCAGGTCAGCGGGACCGAGGATGGGATTGGTGACGACGCCCATCATGCGCTTGGCGGTGGCGTAGTGAGCGGGCATGACGTGGCGCCAGTCATCGAGGCCGGCCCAGGTGCCGTGGTCCCAGATGGTGTCGGGCGGGACGAGCATGGTGTTGGCGTAGGTGATGGAGCCGCCTCCTACGGCGTTGCCGTGGAGGACGATGACGTGGCGGAAGAAACGGAGGTTGAAGAAGCCGCGCAGGCCGAGTTTCGGTTTCCAGAAATAGCGGTTGAGGGTCCAGTTGGTTTTGGGGAGACTTTCGGGGGTCCAGCGGCGGCCCATCTCGACGACGAGGACTTTGTAGCCTTTTTCGGTGAGGCGGAGGGCGGAGACGCTGCCGCCGAAGCCGGAGCCGACGATGAGGAAGTCATAGTCGAAGGGCGGCTGCATGGGTGGACCTCGGGTGGGAGCTGCTGGAGCGGGATCAGTATACGCAGCGGGCTAGTGGGGGTAGCCCTGCCAGAGGTACTCGAGGGCTTCCGGGAGGGTTTGGGCTTTGACGGCGTGGTCCACGTGGCCGGCGTTGCGGGCGAAGACGAACTGGTAGGGGTAGCCTTTGGCGGCGAGGACGCGGGCCATGGCTTCGTTGGCTGCGACCCAGTCGTGCATGTTGTCGCGCATGATGTTGGGGTTGTAGAGGTCGCGGTCGCCTACTTCAAGCCAGAGACGGAGGGGCTTGCGCGGCGAGTGCGGGATGAGGGTGGTGTGAAATCCCCAGGCGCCCTGGGGGGTGGCGGGGTTCCAGGGCCACTGCTGGTTGACGTAGGTGCCGGAGTAGGTGAGGACGCGGTGGTAGAGGTCGGGGTGGTACCAGGCCATGATGAGGGCGCAGGAGCCTCCGGAGCTGCCGCCCATGGTGGCGCGGGCGTTGGGGTCGTGGGAGAGCTTGACGTGGGTCTGGGCTTCGACGAGAGGAAGGACTTCATGCTCGACGAACTCGGCGTAGCGGGGAGAGAGGGTGTCGTATTCGAGGCCGCGCTCGGAGCCTTGCGCGTCGCCGCCACCGTTCTGGATGGAGATGGCGATCATGGGCGGGAGCTTGTGCTCGGCGATGAGGTTGTCGAGGACGGTGAAGAGGAGTTTGTCGGGGCCGTCGGCGCCTACGATGAAGGGGGCGATGGTGCCAGAGACGTACTGCGCGGGGACGTAGACGGTGACGGTGCGGGTGTAGGGTGCGGGGCGGCTGGTGGTGACGTCGAGCTTGGCGGGATTGGCGGGGTCGGGGGTGCCGAAGGTGCCTTTGTCGCGGGCGATGCCGGGGTAATATTTGCTGTCGGCGGAGGACATGGTGATGGTGGTGAGGGTACCTTGGGGGACGTTGGGGTTGGGGACGGACTCGGGTGCGGAGGTGTGGGTGGGGCCAATGATGTAGTTGCCATTCTGGGTGGGCGCGGGAAGGGTGTCGTCGGGGAGTTCGGTTGCCGGGACGTAGCCGGCGGTGTGGGGGTCGCGGGTTGGCGGTGTGGGGCGCACGTAGGGCGCGGGAGTGGTGGGCTGCTGCGTCTGGGCGAGCGTGGTGGTGGTCAGGAAGGCGAGGAGCGCGGCGGTGTGGAGGAGGTTGGGCACGAGGGACTCCGTGGGGCGGGTGGCTTGCTATGGCGGTAACGACGGGCTACCCTAAACGACTTACGATTGAGGATATCGAAGTGTTTCGATCGGGAGTGGAAAAGGTCATCGATGGTGAGTGAGGCGGAGAAGGCGAAGCTTAGGGAGTTGGCGGCGAAGGCGGCGGAGCATGCGTATGCGCCGTATAGCCGGTATCGCGTGGGGGCGGCGCTGCTGCTGGAGGATGGCGCGGTGGTGACGGGATGCAACGTGGAGAACTGTTCGTATCGGCTGACCAGTTGTGCAGAGCAGGGCGCGATTGCTCGGGCTGTGGCTGAGCGTGGGCCGGAGATTCGAGTGCGGGCGGTTGCGGTGGCGAATCTTAATGATGCGGCGAGTATGCCTTGTGGGGCTTGCCGGCAGACGTTGAGTGAGTTTGGCGAAGATGCGATGGTGGTGCTGTATCCGGGGGAGAGCGGGCCAGAGGAGACGACGCTTGGGGAGTTGCTGCCACATGCGTTTCGGGCGAAGTTTCTTAACAGCAGGGATTAGGAGTGGTTGGGATGCATGCAATTGATGTGTTGCTAAAGAAGCGGGATGGGGTGGAGCTGTCGACCGCGGAGATTGAGTTTGTGGTGCGCGCGGTGGTGCGGAATGGGGAGTTGAAGCTGGGCGGTGCTGCGCGCACGGCGAGCAACGGGGATGGTGGGGAAGGCATCTCGGACGCGCAGATGGGGGCGTTCCTGATGGCTGTGTTTGAGCGCGGGCTTTCGCTGCGGGAGCTGGGGGATTTGACGCGGGCGATGCGGTTCTCGGGGGAGACGTTCGATGCGTCGGGGTTGAAGAGCTTTACGGTGGACAAGCACTCGACGGGCGGGGTGGGGGATAAGAGCTCGTTGCTGATTGCGCCGGTGTGGGCGGCGGCAGGGATGGATGGCGGGGCCAGCGTGTCGGTGCCGATGATCTCGGGGCGGTCGCTGGGTCATACGGGTGGGACGCTGGACAAGCTGGAGACGATTCCGGGGTTCGATTCGCAGCTAAGTTTGACGCGGATGGGCGAGGTGCTGCGGGAGACTCACGCGGCGCTGGTGGGGCAGACGCCGCGGCTGGTGCCGGCGGATCGGATTCTTTATGGGATGCGGGACCACACAGGGACGGTGGAGTCTCCATTTTTGATTTGCGCGAGCATTATGAGCAAGAAGCTGGCCGAGGACCTCCGCGGGCTGGTGCTGGATGTGAAGGTGGGGTCGGGGGCGTTTATGCCTACGGAGGAAAGGTCGCGGTTCCTGGCTGAACTGATGGTGTCTACCGGTGAGGCGGCGGGGACGAAGACGGTGGCGCTGCTAACGGCAATGGACGAACCCCTGGGACGGTTTTCTGGGAACTGGGTGGAGGTTTGGGAGTGCGTGGAGATTATGAAGGGTGTGCGGCATGCGATGTCGGCGGACTTGATTGAGCTGTCGAATGCGCTGAGCGGGTGGGGATTGTTTCTGGCGGGACGGGCGGGGTCGCCGGAGGAGGGCGCCGCGATGGCGGATGAGATTTTGCGCTCGGGGGCGGCGTATGCGGCATGGTTGAGGATCGTGGCGGCGCAGGGCGGGGACGTGAGCGTGTTCGAGGATCCGGCGGCGTTTCACAAGCCGAAGGCGACTCGGGTGCTGCGGGCTTCGCGCGCTGGATTTCTGGCAGGGATGGATTGCAAACAGGTGGGGTGGGCGGTACAGCGGTTGGGCGCGGGCCGCGCGCGGCCGGGTGATCCAGTGAGCGCCCATGCAGGAATTGAATCGCACGCGAAGATTGGCGATCGGGTGGAAGCTGGGCAGGCGCTGTTTACGCCCTTCAGTGAAGAGGAGGGGCTGCTGGAGGAGCCTTATCGGATGCTTGAGGCTACCGTGCAGATTGGCGTGGAGCGGCCGGAGCGGCTGCCGCTGGTGCGCGAGGTGGTGACGGCGGGGTGAGTAGCGCGATGGTGCCGCTAAGCTGCAGGTCTCTGCACCGCGCCAGACGATGAAGCTGTCTGGCTTCGGTCGAGATGACAGTCCAGTCGGAGCGAACTAGGCTTTGGCAGCCTTGTTCTGCATGTAGTGCTGCACCGACTTTTCCCAATCGAGCGAGGTGCCGGCGTAGGGCGAACCCTGGCGGCGGGTGGAGCGATTCTCGAGGGGATTGTGGGGCACGGCAGCGGGCTCCGGCTCGGGAAGCTTGGCTTCTACGGGAGCGGGGACGCCTTCGGGGCGGAAGGAGCGGGGGAGCTCGCTGTCCTTGTACTCGATGCCTTCGGCGGCGAGGCGCTTGGCGGTGATCACGAGGGCATCGCGCTTGAGGGTGATCTTGCGAGCGGCAGCAGCGCGGGCGGCTTCGGTGGCGAAGACTTCATACTTGAGCAGGTGCGCGAGGCGGCGATCGAAGAGGTCGATGTCGGCGTGAAGGGTCTTGAGGTGGTATTTGCTTTCGGTGGCGGTGGGCTGAGTGGTGGGGGTGGTCATACACGCTCCAGAGTCGGTGACGGCTCAAAACGTTAGCTGCCTGCGGGATAGGATCGGCGCGGGACAGGTGTGGGGTAAGACGCGAAAACCTTGTAAACGGTGGCCCTTCGACGTCGCTAAGAGCGGGATCCAGGAGCAACGGGATACGGCAACGGAGGGTAAAAATGCGAAAGGGGCAGTTCTTAACGAACTGCCCCTTCGGCTTACTGCACGATCAATTAGAGAGCCTGGACGTTCTCGGCCTGCCAGCCCTTGGGTCCCTTGACCACGTTGAACTGAACGCGCTGACCTTCCTGAAGCGAACGGAAGCCGTTGCTCTGGATGGCGGAGTGATGCACGAAGACGTCGTCGCCGTTTTCGCGGCTGACAAATCCGAAGCCCTTGGCATCGTTAAACCATTTTACTGTTCCCTGTTCCATTATTCTTGTTCCTCTTAAAGCAATGTACCGCTGAACGCAATGTTGGTGTTGTTTGCGTGTAGAGCGATACTGCCGGAACAAGCAAATTGACCAATCGTATTCGACGACCAAAAGTAGTATACCATGTACCGCTTGTGCGATGGGGCTGGCTGTCGGTGAGGCGTTGGCTGGTGGTTGAGGGCCTGAATCGATACACTGCCGTTACTACCTTCCGCTTGGCTTATTGTTGTAGCTTGTACCACCCAGCCTGTATTACCGGAGCCTGCCCTTGGGACGATTTACCGGACTGCTCGGACTTGTTGTGTTTCTCTCGCTTGCCTATCTCTTCTCGACCAATCGGCGGGCGATTCGGTGGAAGACGGTGGCGTGGGGGCTGGGACTGCAGATTGTGTTTGCCTTCGCGGTGATCAAGTGGAACTACGGGCAGATCATCCTGAGCAACGTATCGGCCGTGATTACGGGGCTGCTGGGGCATGCGGCGGATGGGTCCGGGCTGGTGTTTGGGTACCTGGGAATACCCAGCAATCCGCTGAGTGTTTTTGCGTTTGCAGTGCTGCCAACGATTATTTTTGTGAGCGCGTTCTTCGCGATCCTGTATCACATTGGGCTGATGCAGCAGATTATTCGCGTGGTGGCGTGGTTGATGCAGTGGACGATGGGGACTTCGGGCGCTGAGTCGACCAATGTGGCGGCGTCGATCTTCATGGGGCAGACGGAGGCTCCGCTGACGATTCGACCGTTTCTGGCGGGGGCGACGCGCAGCGAGCTGATGACGATCATGACTTCGGGGATGGCGCATGTGTCGGGCGGCATTATGGCGGCTTACATTTTGTTTGGGATTAATGCTAAGGATTTGTTGTCGGCGGTGATCATGACAGCGCCGGGAACGATCCTGGTGGCGAAGATGCTGGTGCCGGAGACCGAGGTGCCGGCGACGGCGGGCACCGTGAAGATGCCTCCAAATGAGGAACACAAGGACGAGAACTTTGTGGGTGCGATTGCGCGGGGGACGATCGACGGCGGGCAGCTGGCGTTCAATGTGGCGATTATGCTGATTGCGTTCGTGGCGCTGGTGGGGTTGTTCAATGCGATCATGCTGGCGATCTCGAACTTTGCATGGGCGCATGGACATATTCCCTTCCCGCACTCTCTGAACAATGTGCTGGGTGTGGTGGGAGCGCCGGTGGCTTGGCTGATCGGGATTCCGTGGCGTGAGTGCAAGGTGATTGGAAACCTGCTGGGGACACGGACGATCATCAATGAGTTTCTGGCGTTCAACTTGCTCGGCAAGCTGAAGGACACGCTGACGCCGCGGACGTTTTCGATTGCTACGTTTGCGTTGTGCGGGTTCGCGAATGTTGGGTCGATTGGGATGCAGATTGGCGGGATCGGGGCGCTGGTGCCGAATCGGCGGAATGACCTGGCGCAGCTGGGCGTGCGGGCGATGCTGGCGGGGACGATGGCGAACTTGATGTCGGCGAGCATTGTGAGCATGCTGATTAAGTAGGAAGATTTATGCAACAGCGAGGTTGAAGGATGCCTGACCATTACACACGCGCGTTTGCTGCTGCTGAGTATGTTCGCTCGATGCATACGACAGAGCCGAGACTGGCTATCATTCTCGGCTCCGGGCTGGGGAATTTTGCGACGCAGGTGGAGGACGCGACAACGATCGAGTACGGAGCGATTCCGAATTGGCCTGTGTCGACCGTTGAGGGCCATGACGGAAAGCTGGTGCTGGGTTCGATTGGCGGCGTGACGGTGGCGGTGATGCAGGGGCGCGTGCATGCGTATGAGGGCTACTCGATGAACGAGGTGACCTTCCCGATGCGGGTGCTGGGATTGCTGGGATGCACGGCGCTGATTGTGACGAATGCGGCAGGCGGAATCAATAAGAGCTATGGCGAGGGAACGTTGGTGGCGATCAGCGACCATATTAATTTGACGGGGTCGAATGCGGCGCTGGGGCGAAATGAGCCGCGGTTTGGGTTGAAGCCGGGCGCTGGGCAGAGGTTCTTCGATATGACGGCGGCGTACTCGCCTAAGCTGAGGCGGCTGGCGAAGGCGGAGGCTGACAAGCAGAAGATTCCGCTGCCGGAGGGAGTTTACCTGGCTGTACTCGGGCCGAGTTATGAGACGCCCGCGGAGATTCGGGCGTTTCGCGTGCTGGGCGCAGACCTGGTGGGGATGAGCACGGTGCACGAAGTAATCGTGGCGCGGCATATGGGGATTGAGGTGCTGGGCATTTCGCTGGTGACGAACATGGCAGCAGGGGTGCTCGATCAGCCGATCGATCATGTTGAAGTGATGGAGACGGGGCGCAGGGTGGAGGCGCAGTTTACGTCGCTGGTGAAGGCGCTGGTGCCGCAAGTTGCCGCGGCTACTGCGTAGGGGGCATCGGTTTGGATAGCGCAGGGCAAGAACCGAAACAGATGAGTTTTCCGCGGCGACCTACCGTGGTGGGGATTGCCGGATGTTCGGGGTCTGGAAAGACCACGCTGGCGCGAGAGTTAGCGCGGGAGCTTGCGGCAACGCTGTTTCCGCTGGACCTGTACTATCGCGACCTCTCGCAGTTTCCCCTGGATGACCGGTACATGCAGAATTTTGATCATCCAGATTCGCTGGAGAGCGAGTTGTTTATTGAACACATTCGGGAGCTGGGAGAGGGGCGTGCGGTTCAGCGGCCGGTGTATGACTTCTCGCAGCATACGCGGGTGTTGGGGGCGTTCGAGACAGTGGATCCGGGGCCGTTTCTGATCGTGGAAGGAATTCTGGCACTGCATTATGACGAGCTTTGGCCGCTGTATGACTTCAGCGTCTATGTGGACGCGCCGAATGAGATTTGCCTGAATCGGCGAATCTATCGCGATATGCGCGAGCGGGGACGGAGTGAGGAGAGCGTGCGTGCGCAGTTTGAAGCGGCAGTACGGCCGATGGCGGAGCAGTATGTGCTGCCCTCGCAGGCACGGGCTTCGATCACGGTCTCAGGCAAGGAAGCGCTGGACTGGTCGATCGAGCGGGTGCTGCGAGGGCTGCGGGATCGCGGCCTGCTGCGGTAGAACTATTTGCTGAAGTCGACGGTTGGTGCCGTGGCGTTGGCGGGATTGCCCTTGAAGTACTCGTCACGGTAGTGGAAGCCCGCCATGTTCGCCCAGATGCTATTGGGGAACTGGCGGATAAAGACGTTGTAAGCCTCGAGGGCCTTGTTGTAGCGCATGCGAGCGACGGAGATGCGGTTCTCGGTGCCTGAGAGCTCATCTTCAAGGCGCATGAACTGCTGGTTGCCCTTGAGATCGGGGTACTGCTCCTGAAGACGAAGGAGCGGGCTGATGGCGACATCCAGCTGGCTGTTGGCATTGATGCTGCTGGCATGATTGGAGCCGGCAGCGATGACGCCAGCGCGCGCGTTGGCGATATTGGTGAGGACGGTTGACTCCTCGCTGACATAACCCTTGACGCTGGCAACGAGGTTGGGGATGAGGTCGAGGCGGCGCTGCTGTTGGATGTCCACCTGGGAATAGTTCTGGCTGACATCCTCATTGAGCTGCACCATCTGGTTTTTCGCGGAGACGTAGCTTCCGAAGCTCAGGATGACAACCAGAACCAGAAGGCCGACGACTCCGAGCACAACCCAAAGAGCTTTCATCGATGTATTCCCTTTCGCGTCTATCGTAGTCATTTGCTCAAACCTTTGTGACTCTGAGATCAATTTACCAACTACCGCTGGCGCCGCCACCGCCGGAGCCTCCGCCAAAGCCGCCGCCGAAGTCTCCACCACCGCCTCCGCCGCCACCGCCAAAGCCACCACCTCCACCGAAGCCGCCGCCACGGCCGCCGCCGCCGAAGCCCCCGCCCATCATGTTCCCAAGCAGGAACCAGAGCCAGCCACGACCGCCGCCGCGGAACATCAGCAGGATAAAGATGATGAAGAAGATGATGCCGAACCAGTTGAAGTGGTGCTGTTGTTGCTGCGGCTGGTAGTTGTAGACGGGCGCGGATTGCTGGGGTGGGGTGATGGTGACGTTGGCGTCTGCCGCGATGACGTTGGCGATCTGCTGGACGCCCATCTGGATCGCTGGGCCATATTGAGCCTGCTGCAGGAGCGGGCTCATGCTGCGGCGGATGTCGCCGACTTTGCCGTCGGGAAGAATGCCTTCGAGTCCGTAGCCGACTTCAATGCGATTCTTGCGATCCTGGATGGCAAAGACCATCAGGATACCTTTGTCACTATCCTTGGGACCGACCTTCCAGTTGTCTTCCAGCGTGGTGGTCCAGGGATCGATATCCTCGCCGTCGAGGGATTTGACGGTGACTACCTGAATGGTAGCGTGGGCCTTGGAATAGACCTGCCAGGCGATGTCTTCGATATTTTCCTTGGACTGAGGGTCGATGACATTGGCGAAGTCGCTGACGTAGCTGGTGGGCTTGGGCAGCTTATCGGGCGCCTCAGCACGGGCGAGGCCGACGAGCGGACAAACCAGGAGAATGACCCGGAGGAGTAAGCCTTTGGCAGTCACAACGATATGGTACGCCTAGAAGGGTGGGAGGCAAGGGGGGAAAGTTTCCAGAAAAGGCCTCCTGATGCGGAGGCCTTTGGCTGGAATTTACGGGGTAGTGGCTTAGCCGAGTTTGGCGCCTAAGTCGTCGGCCATATGGGTGTGGGCGGCGACGACGCTTTGACCATGCATGACGGCGGCTTTGAACTTCATGTCCGTGGTGGTCTTTGCCTCTTCGTTGAAGAGGTCAAGGGCTTCGTGGTGATCCTTCTCCATGACATTCATATATTCCTTGTCAAACTCGGCACCGGAGAGGCCGTTGAGCTTGTCGTACTCGGCCTGGTGGTCGGGGTCGAGGCTGGCAGGCGGGGTGAGGCCCCAGGCCTGGGCGAAGGGCTGCATGCGGGCGGCGAGTGCGGTGTGATCGGCGACCATCTTGTGGGCGAAGGCCTTTACCTGCGGGTTGGTGGCCTTGGTCTCGGCGAGCTTGCTGAGCTGGATTTCGTCGTAGCCACCTTGCGAGGCCTTGGTGAGGAATTGCTTGTCCTGATCGGTGACTGCTGCGCGTGCGGTTAGGGAGAGCAGGGTTCCGGCGCAACCGAGCATTGCGATGCAAACCAACTTCGTGATTCTGTTCATGGGGTCCCTCTTCAAAATGCGGCAATGCCGCGAGTTACAAACAATACGAGGTGTAAGAGGGGGTTTGCCGGGGTTGGCGTTGCACACGTGCCGGACATTTATGCTGGGGATGGAGTTCTGACAAACATGACCTTGCCTGTGCCACCTGTCGCCGAACGCGAACCGAAGAAGACACCGATCCATGGAACCTTACTAGAGGACGATTATGGGTGGATGCGCGAAAAAGGGGCGCCCCGCGTGACGGCGTACCTGGAGGCGGAGAACGCGTATACCGCCGCCGCGATGAGCGGGACAGAGGAGTTGCAGAAGAAGCTGTATGACGAGATCCTGTCGCACATCAAAGAAGATGATGTGTCGCTTCCGTATCGTGACGGCGATTGGGAGTACCTGACCCGCACCGAGAAGGGGAAGCAGTATGCGCGGTTCTGTCGGCGGCCGGTTGGGAAGCCTGACGACGAGGCGGTGATCCTGGATGTGAATGTGCTGGCCGAGGGGCAGCCGTTTATGGATGTGGGGACGATGAGCGTCAGCCCGGATGGGAAGCTGCTGGCCTACTCGACCGACAAAACGGGGTTTCGGCAGTACACGCTGGCGGTGAAAAACCTGGAGACCGGCGAGTTGCTGACGGACACTGCGGAGCGGGTGGGGTCGATTGTGTGGGCGCCGGATTCGGCTACGCTGTTTTATTCGACCGAGGATGAGCAGACCAAGCGGCATGATCGGGTGTTTCGGCATGTGCTGGGGGCGAAGCCGGTGCAGGTGTTCCACGAGAAGGACGAGCGATTTAATGTGGGGGTGGGACGGACGCGGGACCGAAAGTACCTGCTGCTGGAGGCGGGGAGCCATACGACGAGCGAGACTTGGTGTCTGCAAGGGACGGAGCCTGCGGGTACCTTTCAGGTGGTGGCGCAGCGCGTGGACGATGAGGAGTATGACGTCGATCATCGTGAGGGATATTTCTACATTCGCACGAATCATGAAGCCGAGCAGTTTCGGCTGATGCGTACGCCGGTGGATGCGACGGCGCGGGAGAACTGGGTGGAGATTCTGGCGGAGCAGAAGGACGCGCCGCTGGAGGATGTGGATCTGTTTCGCGGATTTTTTGTGGCGAGCTATCGGGAGCGCGGTCTGCCGGTGCTGCGGGTGTTTGCGCTGAGCGAGGATGGGCTGCCGGGAGAGTCGAAGGAGATAAGCTTCCCTGACCCGGCGTACGAGGCGGATGGGGATGTCAATCGGGACTTTGGGGCGACGGTGTATCGGTATGCGTATCGGTCGCTGGTGCGGCCGCCGTCGATATTTGAGTATGACGTGCGGACGGGCGCGTCTGCGCTGCTGAAGGAGCATGAGGTGCCGGGTGGGTTTGAGGCGGCAAGATATGCGTCGGAGCGGCTTTGGTTCAAGGCCAAGGATGGGACGGAGGTTCCGGTGTCGCTGGTGTATCGGCGAGACATGTTCAAGAAGGATGGGCGCTCACCGCTGTATGTGTACGGGTACGGGTCGTATGGGTATGCGCTGCCGCTTGGGTTTAGTGCGAGCCGGTTGGCGATGCTGGATCGCAGCGTGGTGATGGCGTACGCGCATATTCGAGGAGGAGGCGAGCTGGGCGATCCGTGGCACGATGCCGGCAAGATGATGGAGAAGCGTAATACGTTTACGGACTTCGTCGAGGCCGTCGAGTTTCTGCTGCGCGAGGGATATGGGGATCCCAAGCGGGTGGCGATTGAGGGGGGAAGCGCGGGTGGGCTGCTGATGGGTGCGGTGGTGAATATGCGGCCGGATCTGTTTCGCGTGGTCGTGAGCCATGTGCCGTTTGTGGATGTGATGAATACGATGCTCGATGCGACGCTTCCGCTGACGGTGGCGGAGTATGAGGAGTGGGGGAACCCGAATGAGAAGGCGGCGTTTGAGTACATGCTGAGCTATTCGCCGTACGACAACCTGAGGGCGGAAGCGTATCCGGCGATGCTGGTGAAGACTAGCCTGAATGATTCGCAGGTGATGTATTGGGAGCCGGCGAAGTATGTGGCGAAGCTGCGGACGCTGAAGGCGGGGGACGCGCCACTGCTGCTGCACGTGAACATGGATGCGGGGCATGGCGGGGCGAGCGGGCGGTATGACTATCTGAAGGAGATAGCGTTTGATGACGCGTTTGTGCTGCGGGAGTTGGGAGTAGAAGCCGCTAGCTAGACCGTGTCGGGGATGATGTCGCCTTCGCCGGGGGCCAGGAAGAGGTTGGCTTCGAGGCCATGCTGGCGGTCGTAGAGGTCGCGGTAGCGGCCGTTGAGGTTGTAGAGGGTCTGGTGGGTCCCGCGCTCGACGATTTCGCCTTGCTCGACGACGAGGATCTGGTCGGCGCGGCGAATGGTGGAGAGGCGGTGGGCGATGACGAAGGTGGTGCGGCCCTGCATGAGGAAGTTGAGGCCGGCCTGGATGAGGGCTTCGGATTCTGAGTCGAGGGAGCTGGTTGCTTCGTCGAGGATGAGGATGCGGGGGTCGGCGAGGATGGCGCGGGCGATCGACAGGCGCTGGCGCTGGCCGCCCGAGAGCTTGACGCCGCGCTCGCCGACGATGGTGTCGTAGCCTTCGGGGAAGCGCTCGGCGAACTCGTCAACGCGTGCGATCTGGCAGGCTTTGAGGAAGTCTTCTTCTGTGGCGGAGGGGCGGGAGAACTTTACGTTCTCCCGGATGGTGCCGTCGAAGAGGAAGGTCTCCTGCAGAACGACGCCTAGCTGCTGGCGGTAGCTGGCGAGGCGGGCGGCGGCAAGGTCGTGGCCGTCGATGAGCACGGCGCCGGACTGCGCGGTGTGGAAGCCACAGATGAGCGAGATGATGGTGGACTTGCCGGAGCCGCTGGAGCCGACGAGTGCGGTGACGGTGCCGGGGCGGGATTCGAAGCTGATGTTATGGAGGACAGGCTTGTCGGGGACATAGGAGAAGCTGACGTCGACGAACTGGACGTCGCCCTGGAGGGGGCCGAGTTCAATGGAGCGGGCGGGGTCGGCGTCCTCTTCGCGCTCGCCCATGATCTCGCGGGTGCGATCGAGGCCGGCCATGGCTTCTGTGAGTTGGGTGCCGATGGCGACGAGCTGCACGATGGGCGCGGTCATGAAGGCGAGCATCATGACGTAGGAGAAGTAGCCGCCGGCGGTGAGCTTGCCGACCTGGTTGAGGTGCGCGCCCATGTACATGACGACCGCGCCGACGATGCCGAGGATGACGGTGGAGGAGAGCGTCATGAGGGACTGGGCGGTGAGCGAGCTGATGACGTTCTGGAGAAGGCGGTCCACACCTCCGGCGAAGACTTTGGACTCACTTTCTTCGGCGTGGTAGCCCTTGACGACGCGAACGCCGCCGAGCGATTCGGTGAGGCGGCCAGTGACCTCGGCGTTGATCTTGGCGCGTTCGCGGAAGATGGGGCGGATGACCTTGAAGGCGCGCTGCAGGACGAGCGCGAAGGCGGTCATGACGACGAAGGCCAGCAGCGTCATGGAGACCGACACGTACATGAGGTAGGTGAAGGCGAGCAGCGCGGTGAGGACGCCACCGACGAAGTCGACGATGCCGGTGCCGATGAGGTTGCGGACGCCCTCGACGTCGTTCATGATGCGGGCGACGAGGGTGCCGGTGCGGTTCTCGTCGTAGAAGGAGACGGAGAGCTTGCCGACGTGCTGCTGGACTTGCATGCGGAGCTCGGCGATGAGGCGTTGGCCGGCCTTCGAGAGCAGTTGCGTGAGGGTGTAGGAAGTGATGCCCTGGATGAGAGTAGCGGTGAGGACGGCGCCGACGATCCACGGAAGGAGCGAGTAATGGTGCTTGCTGAAGACCTGATCGATGAGGGGGCGGAAGGAGGCGGGCAGCACCAGGGCGCAGGTGCGGTTGACGATCATCAGGAGGAAACAGCCGGCGAGGAGGAATCGGCGCGGGCGGATGAGCGCCCAGATCTCGGGCCAGATATCTTTGAACTTGGGCTTGGGGCGGGCCTTGGTGAGGTCGGCGGCAGCGGCGCGGCCGGCCCCGCGGGTGGGCGCATCTGCCGCGCGCATTCTGGGTGCACCCCCCATGTTCGACATTCCGTGATTTGCCATTTGCCCTTAGTTTACGCTGCGATGACGCTAGACGATGCCTGAACGGCGGGCGGTGATAAAGCTGCGCACGCAGAGCAGAACGAAGATGAAACAGAGAATCGCCATCAGGAGCTGCTCGTGAACAGCGGCGGGATGGGCGACGGGGAGGTTATCCGAGTGGGCCTTGAGGAGGTCTTTGGCCGCCATGATCGCGGGAAAGACAAAGCCGAGCAGGCCGATGGTGACAGCGATGTGCATGTAGAGCTTGCGCTTGCCCGCGTCCTTTGAGTTAGCAAGGATGCCGAAGAGTGCGAGCGCGAGGCCGAACCACACCGGGATGAGCGAGGTCGGGTGAGTGGATCCGGTGGAGAGGAAGAAGTAGATGCCGATGCCGATGAGGATGGCGCCGAAGTAAAGTGTGATCCGCGACATGATATTCCTTTCAGGGAGAAGATAGGCAGCGACGGCCTTAGCTTATGCGGATGCGCCAAGATACGATGCGCCGGGGAGTGGAATCGATGCGGGTGAGGCGGAATTCCGATCCAGATATACGTTTAGGATGCTGCGGCGTGAATGTTCGCGAGTACTTGAGCGGGCGTCCAGTCGTTGGTGGGATAGAAAGCGACAATCTTGCCGTCTTTGCCGATGACGACGGTAGAGAGCGAGTGTTGCAAGGTTCCATTTTCGCCGGGGGTTACGCCGACGTCGAAGAATTGTTCCATGCTGGGAAGCTCAGCGACGGAGGGCGCGGCGAACTCCCAGTGCTGGAAGGTTTCGTTGACGTAGTTGCCGGTGTAGGCGCCGCCGTAGCTGCGCAGGACTTTGGGCGTGTCGTAGGTGGGATCGAAGCTGACGCTGAGCAGATGCGTGTTCTTGTAGAGAGCGGGATCTGCCTGCAGGGCCTTGTCGATTTCGGCAAAGTTATGGCTCATGCGGGGACAGTAATCCGCGAGTGGGCAGCGGGTGTAGATGAATGTCATGACGACGACCTTGCCACGAAACTGCTTCAAATCGATGGTGTGATTGGATTGGTTGAGCAGCTTGAAGTTCGGAACTTCGTCGCCTTTGGCGGGGACGTGGTAGTTGACAGCGGGCTTGAAGTCAGGGCGCGCCTGGGCGATGACGACGATGTTGGTGAGGCGCAGATTGGTGGGGCCAGCGGCATCGTGGTCGGCGAGGAGGGTGGCGGTGATGAGGTCGCCGGGATGCAACTCGGAAAGGACGGAAGGATCCTGGAGGTGATAGGACATGGTCATTGCGGGCATGAGCCCGGGGATGGCGTCGTGCTTGAGAAGAACCTCGCCGTTGGTGGCGTCGGTGCTGACCACAACGCCACGTACCGGATATTGCTGCGAGGGGGTTGTGTTGGCGGCGGGCGAGTTCGCCGTTCCTCGGCAGCCGGTTATGCCAGAGGCAATCGCGGCTATCGCAACGAGCAACAAAACCCAGGACGAGCGGACACGCATGTTGAATCTCCTCGAGGCAACGACGGTTGAGCCTTGGCTCGCGCCAGCAGTGCCCTGACATCATGATAACTGTGCGCGATGGGTGGCTCATGTCGAACGGACGCGCAGGAACTCGTGGCAGCGTGGTAGCATCTGCTTCGAAACGCAGCTCTTATAAACGGGGTCGGATTTTATTGTGCGGAGTGCAGAGCGTATGACGCAACGACCCACGTCGACCGCAGGCCGCGAGGATGGCGTCGCGGGACCGTCGGTTGTCTGGCTGGCGATCGGCTTCCTTCTGGCTGGCCTGGGAACCGTAATGCTTGGGCCGTTGATGCCCACGCTACTGCACGACTGGAGGCTCACCGATCAGCAGGGGGGCTTGCTGCTTGCGGCTAAGTTTGTCGGGTCGTTCCTGGGGGGAGTTTCGGTGCCGCGACGTCTGCGGTTGGGCGTGCTGGGCGGGATGGCGTTTGCTTGCGCGGGATTTGGGGCCTTTGCGCTAAGCGTCGGTTTGGTGAGCGGCGCCGCATGCCTGTTTGTTGGCGGGTTCGGGCTGGGCCAGATCATTGCGTCGACAAATATTGTTATCGGTCGGCGATACCGCGAACATACGGGCTCGGCCCTAGCGTCGGTCAACTTCTTTTGGAGCCTGGGGGCTGTGCTGTGTGGAGTGATTGCAGCGGCTACCTTGCCGCGTTTTCATTTGCGTGGGCCGTTGCTGACGTTTGCCGGGATGTTCCTGGTGACAGGGCTTGGAGGACTCCTGAATCCGGCGCGAGAGAAAGCAGCGACGGCGGAGTCGTCAGCAATGGACGCGCCTCCACTGCCAATGCCGATCCTTGCGCGTTTCGCCTTGCTGCTGTTTCTGTATGGCGGGCTGGAAACCTGCATGACGGGTTGGCTAACAACGTACACATTGCGCTTTTCGGATGTGCGACTGCTGGGCGGGCAGTCGGCAATTGTGCTGTTGTGGTCGGCGCTGACGGCGGGGCGCGCGCTCTCGTCGGGGGCGTTACGGGTGATGCGCGAGGCAACGCTGCAGCGATTGGGGCTTGCTCTTTCCGCGCTGCTGATTGCGGCGCTGGTGACAACGCGGCATGGTCCACTGCTGTCGCTTTACTGCGTGCTGTTAGGGCTGAGCCTGGCACCGTTCTTTCCGACAACGTTTGCGCTGCTGATGAAACGAGGGCCGACGGCGCGCGAGGCGGGGTTCATCCTGGCGGTATCGGGACTGGGTGCCGCGCTGTTTCCCTGGTTGATGGGATTTGTTTCGACGCAAAGCGGATCACTGCGGACGGCAATGGCTGTTCCGTTGGCGTTGGCATTGATTTTATTGGCGCTTAGCCTTTGGCGGGATTACGCGCAAGGTGGAGTGCCCGCTGAGTAGCTTTTTTCCAGAAGGCGAAGTTTTGGAGAGGATTGGGTATAACGATAAGAGATGTCTTCTGCGACTCTCTCCGAGCTTCTCGACGCACTGGACCAGGACGCGCTGTTGGTGTTGCCGAGTGCGCGAGCGGCCCGCGATATGCGCGCCGCCTTCGACGGCCGCCAACGATCGCGCGGACTGCGAGCGTGGGAGCCCGCGCAGGCGCTCAGTTGGCAGCAATGGGCTCACTCGCTGTGGAGCGGGTTGGTCGTAGATGGCAAGGAAGCGCGCCTCCTGCTGAATCCCGCGCAGGAGCATAGCGTGTGGCGGCAAATCATCGCGGAAGATGAGACGCACCGCTCGATCGGGTCTGTGGATTCCTTGGCGGAGCTCGCACAGTCGGCGTGGCAGCTTGCCAGCGATTACGGCGCTACGAGGAAGCTACGAGAGTTTGCGACCTCGCACGACAGCCGCATCTTCGCCGGGTGGGCACAGACATTTACACGGCTATGCGCGGAGCGCGGCTGGGTTTCCGGAAGCCAGATAAATGCTGTTCTTACGGAACATGCGCGCGGTGGCGAGCTCGCATTGCCAGCATCTCTGGATCTTGTAGGTTTTCCGCAGATGCTGCCTTGTCAGCAGGCGTTGATGATGGCGCTTCGAGAGCGCGGTTCAGTCATTAGACAACTAACGCTCGAGGCACCGCAAGATGCGAATCGCCTGGTGGCATCGGTTGATGCGTCTACCGAGGCGCAAGAGCGCTTGCTTGCTGTGCGATGGGTCCGAGAGTTTCTTGAACTGCGCAAGACGGAAAAGCCAGCTGCGCGCGTCGCCGTGTTGGTTCCGGATCTTAATGAGGAGCGCGAACAACTTGAGGGCGTGCTCCGCGAAGTGTTGGCGCCGGAGTTGCAATCGATTGAGGCGGATCTTTCGTCGACGCCTTGGGAGTTTTCCGGCGGGGCGACGTTGTCATCGCTCGCCATGGTGGTCGATGCCCTGGAGCTGGTGCGGTGGACACAAGGCCCACTTCCGCTTGAAAGCGTAAGTGCCCTGCTGCTGTCTCCGTATCTCGGAAGGACTGGAGCGGACGCGGACGCTCGAGACGCGGCGGCGCGGTTCGATGTGAGCCGGCTGCGACGCACCCTGCTGTTGCGGTCGGAGATCGACATTCCGGGATTGCTGCAGTTGGTCCATCTTCATGATGCGGACCACAGCGGGATAGCGGCAATTCTGTCGTGGGTGCATGACGTGCAGGAGTTCCTGAAGGCGAGCGGCGATCTTAAGCGACGACGCGGTTTTGCCGAATGGATGGAGTTCGTGAGGGGCGTTTTATCGGCTGCAAATTGGCCCGGGAACCGTGCACTCACGGCGTCAGAGTTTGAGGCCACACGCGCGTGGCAGAGCCTGTTGGACCTGGTGTCGACGCTGGACTTTGCGGGACGACGTGTTGCGTTTGCGAATGCACTCCAGGTACTTGAGTTGCAGGTGCAGAAGAGTGTGTTCGCGACGCCGTCGTTGGGTGCGCCCGTGCAGATAATGAACGTGGCAGAGGCGATGGGATCAAGCTTCGATGGCGTTGTGTTTCTGCATGTTACCGACACGAATTGGCCGACGCTCGAGAGAGCGCATCCTCTGCTGCCGTGGGCGTTACAGCGCGCCTTGAGGATGCCCGGCAGTGATCCTGGACTTGCGGTGTCAGAATGCCGGGCGCTTACTGAGGATCTGTTGCATTCGTGTTCCACGGTACTGTTCAGTTACGCACTCGAGGACGAAGACGGAAAGCTGCGGCCTTCGCCAATCTTGAGTGAGCTTGGGATTGAGCGCATCGATGCCGCAGAGCTGGGCATCCCTGAGCATCATTTTGAGCAAATAGAAAGCGAGTTTCTGGCAGACGATGATGAGCTTCCTTCGCTGCCATCCAGCGAGGTTGGCGGCGGAGCCTCCGTGCTAAAACTGCAGGCGGCATGCGGGTTCTTAGCGTTTGCCGAATTTCGGCTGGGGGCCTCCGAACCCAGAAGCGGCACGATGGGGCTTGATGCCGGAGACAGCGGAAGCCTGCTTCACCGCGTCCTGCAGTATTTCTGGCGTGAAACCAAGACGCAAGACCGTCTGCGCGCGATGAGCCTGGCGGACCGCGATGAAAGGCTGATGCGCGCGATCGACGCTGCACTGCCAACCGGACTGCAACTGCGCGACGGGTGGGACCGCGCCTATCTCTGGCTGCAGAAGCATCGACTGCGTTCGGTCTTGCAACAGTGGCTGGATCAGGAGCTGCGCAGGGGGCCGTTCGCCGTTTCGGATGTTGAACGTAAAGAACTGGTCACTGTAGGCCCACTCACGCTGGAAGTTCGAGTGGACCGCGTCGACACGGTCGGGGGTGGCCTCTTTTTCGTGGACTACAAGACGGGTGCAGACGTAAGTCCGAGGATGTGGTCGGGCCCCCGTCCCGATGATCCGCAGCTTCCGCTCTACACGCTGCTTGCCGAGGCTGATGAGCTCAAAGGCGTGGCATTTGCGAGGGTTCGAGCCGGTCGCGATATGAAGTGGCACGGGTACCAGGCAGAGGAAGGAATTCTCCCGCTGTCGCGGTCGAAGACGAATATCCGAGATATTCGTTCCCTGGCAATCGAGTGGCGACAAGTGCTCACGAAGCTTGCCGAGGATTTCGCGGCAGGAAGAGCGGATGTGCATCCGAAGAGCTTCGAGATCAACTGTAGCCGTTGCGCGCAGCGGCTTCTCTGTAGGGTCGATCCCTCGTCTCTTGAGGGATCGGCTGAAGAGAATCGCGACGAAGTGGAGGACACCGTTGAGTAATCTACTGCGCTTTCCTTCTACAACCAGTGACGCGGAGGCGCGAGCCGCAGCGCTGAATACAAGAGCTTCATGCATCGTGGAAGCGCCGGCGGGGTCCGGGAAGACTGGCCTTCTGGTGCAGCGTTACTTGAAGTTGCTTGGAACCGACACAGTCGACCAACCGGAAGAAGTACTCGCGATTACGTTCACCAACAAAGCGACCTCCGAGCTGCGCGAGCGTGTGCTTCAGCAGTTACAGCAAGCCAAAAGAATGCTCAGGGATGGGGCTTCCTCGTTTGAGCAAGAGACATGGGATCTGGCGAAGGGTGCCCTTGACCGGAGCACAAGGCTTGGCTGGGGATTGCTGGAGAGGCCGAGTCGATTGAACATCCGTTCCATCGACTCCGTGTGTGCTGAGATTGCGAACTCGTTGCCATTGCTATCGGGGGCAGGCGGCCAGCGACAGCCGGTCGAGGATGCAGAGCCGCTTTATCGCCTGGCAGCGCGGCGAACTCTTCTGCAGCTTGGTGGCGAAGATGCCGCCTTGCACGCGGCGCTTTGTACCGTTCTGCTGCATCGCGATGGTAGTCTGGCCGACGTCGAAACTCTGCTGGCAGACATGCTGAGGACTCGTGAGCAATGGGGTGAGCTCGTTCCCCTCGCGCCGAATGCAATCGATGATGCTGAGCTCGATCGCGACGTGCGCACGAAGCTCGAACGATCGCTGGAGAGCATTGTGTGCGCCGGTCTTTCACGCGCGCTGCGCGCGTTGCCTGCGGATGTTTTGCGGGATCTGACTTTACTGGCAGCGCAGCTTGGTATCGAGCCCGGGCTCGATGATAATCCGTCGCCGATTGCCGTGTGCGCGGGCAGGAACGATCCTCCTGAGGCGATTGCCGAGCATCTCGATCATTGGGTCGCACTGATCTGGCTCGTTCTGAAGGCCGATGGAGATTGGCGCAAGAGGCACTCCCGGGCGGACGTGAAGTTCGAGATCCCCAAGGCGGCTGCGCTGCAACTGAAGAATCTAGTCCAGAGAATTCAAAGCGACGCACTTCGCGAAACGCTAGCCGCTGTGCTCTCGCTGCCGCCGGCAAAGTATCCCGATGACCAGTGGGAGGTTGCGAAGGCGCTCTTTCGTGTATTGCGGCATGCGCTCGCGGAGCTGCGACTGCTCTTCTCCGAGCGCGGTGAATGCGATTTCACCGAGGTTGCGCTCTCTGCGCACGAGGCGCTTCTTTCGGACGATGGGTCCAGCGATCTCGCGCTTTCGGCGGGCGGAAGCCTGCGCCACCTGCTGGTCGACGAGATGCAGGACACGTCGTCAGGCCAATATGAACTGCTCGATCTCCTGACGCGTTCCTGGGATGGGCACACGCAAACGCTGTTCCTTGTCGGGGATCCCAAGCAATCGATCTACCTCTTTCGTCAGGCGCGCGTTGAGCGCTTCCTGCGAACGATGAAAGACCAAAGGCTGGGCGAGATCGAGATGGAGTCGCTGCAGCTGAGGTCGAACTTTCGTTCGCAGGCGGAGCTGGTTGGAAATTTCAACGAGATCTTCGACGCTCTTTTTCCGCGACCCGACGATGAGCGTGTATTGGGAAGCGAGGGTATCGATGTCCCGTTTGTGGAGGCCGTTGCGGTCCGCGAGCGCACCAGCGATACTGGGGTGCGATGGCATCCGACAGTGCTCGCGAAAGATGATTCGGCAAGTGATTATGCAGCACAAGAAGCTCGCAGCCTTCGGCGCCTTATTGAAAGGCGCATGGCTATGCCGCTGCCAGCGGAACGAAATTCATCTTATGGACTCAAGCCGTGGCGCATTGCCGTGCTCGGGCGAGCGAAGAGTCATCTCTCAGCAGTGATTGAGGAATTGAAGAAGGACTATGGCGATGGACCGATTCTTTATCGCGCCATTGATCTGGATCCGTTGGATGAGTTGCCGGAAGTGCTTGATGCGCTCGCGCTGACACGGGCGCTCCTGCATCCTTCCGATCGCATTGCGTGGCTCGCAGTCCTGCATGCGCCATGGTCCGGACTCGGGCTGGCGGATCTACTGAGACTTACCGGCGAAGGTGATTACGCCGATTCCGGTGCCTCTGTTGCGCAGCTGGTGCGTGAACGGCGACAGTTTCTCAGCGAGGAGGGGCAGAAGCTGCTTGATCGTGCGTGGCCTTTGCTCGAGACAGCTGTTAACACTCTCGGCCGCACTTCGCTCGCTACTCAGGTCGAGCGCACATGGCGTTCGTTGGGCGGCGATGTTGCGTTGTCCGCTGATCGCCGGAACAACGTGCAACGCTACCTTGAAGTGTTACGCGAAGTGGAGCAAGAAGCAGATCGCATCGATCTTCGAGTGTTGAGGCGCCGTCTGAACAAGCTATACGGGGAACCGGCGTCGGCTTCTATCGTGGACGGAAGATTACCGGTCGAGCTGCTGACCATTCATAAAGCCAAGGGCCTGGAGTGGGACCTCGTGCTGGTGCCGGGGCTGGAGCGCGGCGGAGGGCAGTCGCATAGCGTGTTGCTCAACTGGCTGGAGTTCGATGGCGCATCCGATGGGAGCGACTATGCGAACGTCGTTTTGGCACCGATCGGGCAGAAAGGCACACAGAAGGATGGGCTGAGCAGCTGGCTTAGCGGCATTCGCGCCAAACGCGAAGCGGCGGAGAATAAACGCGTGTTCTATGTCGCGACCACGCGCGCATGCGAAGAGCTACATCTGTTTGGCGCGGCAACTCTCAGCACTAAGGGGGAGCTTGTTCAACCGCGATATGACAGCCTCCTGCGGGCTTGTTGGCCGGCGGCGGCACGATATTTTGAGGAATTCCTTGCAGTGGCAACACCATCGACCGAGCAGCGAGTGATCGATTCGCTGGGCGAAGAGCTTGACGGAGGTCTCGCTCTGGCGGCGGCGAGCGAAGTCGTCGAAGATGAAGTCGCCGAAGGTTCGGGTCCGACGCTTGAAAGGCTGCCGCTCAGCTTCGATCCAGGGGCACGCTTTCGGAGAGCAAGGGAGCAACGGCTGTCATATCCAGTTGCATCGGCCCTGCGCCACACGATTGCGTTCGATCGGCCGGAGGGCTCTTTTGCAGTCCGTGCCTTCGGTAACGTGGTGCATCGCTATCTGCAGGTGTTGGCCGTGCGCTTAGAGCGTGACTCGACATGCGACGAGTTGCTTGCGGAACTCCCGTCCTGGGATTCAAGGCTCGCGGCAAGTCTACGCGGAGAAGGGCTGCCTCCCCGACTCGTTGCGCGTGAAGCCGTCCGGGCACAGAAGGCGCTCGAATTGACGCTGAGCGATCCGACGGGACGGTGGATCTTGTCACCGCGAGCATTTGCTGCCAGTGAACGGGCGCTTACCGTGGCATCGCTTGACTCGCACGGACTGCGTGTCGATCGCACATTTCTTGCGGGTCCCCAACCTTTATCGAGCGGCGGAACCCACCTATGGATCGTGGACTTCAAGACTACGCTGCAAGGTCCGCGCTCTGACGAAGAGTTTGAAGCGACGGAGATCGCGAAGTACAAAGCGCAGCTTGAGGCTTACGCTGAGGTTCGTCGTGGGCTGCCAGATGCGGACTCGCCGATACAGCTCGGGTTGTTCTATCCGCTGTTGCCGCGGCTGCTCTACTGGCCGAGCGACGGATCGCTGGATGTTTCAAAGAAGTAGCGAATTATTTCTTAAGCAACCGAACGAGGACAGCGGCGCAGAGTTCGCATTGCTCGCGGCTGACGTCCGAGTGAGTGACCAGGCGAATTGCGTGCGGGCCGATCGCACTGCACAGAATGCCTTCGCTCTTCAGCGTTGCGACGAGAGCGGGAGCATCGCCGCCGTCTTTGAGCGTGAAGAATACGATGTTGGTTTGAACGGACGGCAGATCGATGTCGGCAGCCTGGGAGGTCGCAATTGCATCTGCCAGAAGACGCGCGTTGGCATGGTCCTCGTGCAAACGCGACGGGCCTTGTTCGAGGGCGATGAGGCCAGCCGCGGCAAGAATGCCGGCCTGGCGCATGCCGCCGCCGAGAGCTTTGCGATAAATCCGAGCGCGATCGATGGAAGCGCGCGATCCGACAAGGAGGGATCCCACAGGTGCGCCGAGGCCCTTGGAGAGACAGAAGTTTACGGTATCGAACCCGCGCGTCAGCTCTGCGACGCTGATGCCCAGGGCGACGGCTGCGTTGAAGACACGCGCTCCGTCGAGATGAGTGGGCAAGCCGGCCTCTGCGGCCCCTTCCCATATCTCGTCGTAAATCGGAAGTGGCGTGACCGTGCCTCCTGCCATGTTGTGCGTGTTCTCGAGGCTGATGAGGCCCGTGGATGCCCGGTAGTAAATCTTCGGTGCGATGGCCGTGCGGATTTGTGGCCAGGTGAGTACGCCTCGGTCACCGGCGATGGTGCGGGGCAGGCACCCGGAAAAGGCGGACATCATCGCCATCTCCCAGTCGAGAATATGCGAGCGAGCTTCGCAGATGACCTCCTGGCCGTGTTGCGTATGGAGGCGGATGGCGATCTGGTTCCCCATGGTTCCGGTAGGAACGAAGATGGCGGCCTCGCGAGCGAAGATCTCGGCGGCGCGCGCCTCCAGGCGATTGACGGTGGGGTCTTCGCCATACACATCATCTCCGACTTCGGCAGCCGCCATGGCCGCGCGCATGGCGGGAGCTGGACGGGTGACGGTGTCGCTGCGAAGATCAATTACGTTCGAGGTTGCTGGCACGTTTCCTCCTGGGATCGCTCAGACCGCGACGCCCATCAATAGATTGGTGAATACATCATTCGAGATCAGGCGGCCGCGAAGCGTTAGCTGCCAGCGTTCGTCCTGTTCGATCATGAGACCTTCGCGAATCAGCTCTCTTGCAGCGTCTTCCGCAGGTACGATGAGTTCGCTCGGAAATTGCTCATGCAACTGCGCAACGCTAACTCCTTCGTTCATGCGCAGGCCGAGGAAGATGGTCTCTTCGAACGCCTCACGCTGGAAGATATCGATAGAAATGGGAGTTGGTTTGGCGGCGTAATCCGCGAGCTCTTCAGGGTTGGCGAAGCGAACGGCACCGTGGGGGCGCAGGAGCAACGAGTGGGCGTCGAGGCCAAAGCCAATGTAGGGATCGCGCTGCCAATACTTGCGATTGTGCCGCGACTGGTGGGATGACGGCGCGAAGTTCGAAATTTCGTACTGCGGGAATCCATGCTGCGGTAGCCAGTCAACGGCCGCTTCGTAGAGTTCCGCGGAGAGCTCATCGACGGGAACGCAGTGGGCGTGGAAGCGTTGCCCTCCGGCCATAACCTCGCGTCCCAGGCGTGAGTCCTCGTCAATCTCGAGCATATAAATGCTGAGGTGACTCAGGCCGATGCTGGATGCGACATTGAGCGAGTGCTGCCAACTAGCGGATGTTTGGTAAGGGAGGCCGGCGATCAGGTCGGCGCCGACATCGGTTACGCCCGCAGCTTGAAGCCGTAGGATTTCTTGGGTGCAATCGCGCTCGGTGTGACTTCGGCCAACTGCGGCGCTCTCGCGGTCGACGAACGACTGTACACCGAGGCTGATGCGGTTTACTCCCTGAGCTTGAGCTTCGGCGAGGAGGACATCTGCGATCTGACCCGGCGCGGCCTCGAGCGTGATTTCGGCCCCGGGCATGATCTCGAAGGCCTCTCGGAGCGCGGTGAAAATTCGGCGAAGCTGCGCGGGTTCCAGCAGGCTCGGGGTTCCTCCACCGAAGTAAACGGTGTCCACTGTATGCGGAAGATGCGCCTTTAGTCGCTCGGCGGAAGAGGGGGCGGCCGTGATCTCCTGGCACAATTTCGTTACGTAGGCTTCGATGACCTGGGGTGAGGAAACGCCCGACGCAAAGTTGCAGAAACTGCACTTGGCGCGACAGAAAGGCACAGAGACGTATACGCCCAAGGGGGTGTCCTGCTCCGACAGCGCCCGTGTCCACTTCAGCTGAGCCATACCCATATCTTCATTCTTTCATGCGACGATGCGCATCGAACTGACTGCGCAGACATCAAACCTTCTAAAATGGAAGCGATGGCCGGCGAACAGAAAAAAACGGATTCACCGCCCCAGCCGATAAAGCCGGACGATTCGCGCAAGGCGGCAGACGACGACGTTGTCGGCAAGGCGTATGACGGGCGGCTGATGCGGCGGCTGGTTCGTTATCTGGCGCCTTATAAGCTCCAGGTTGCCGTCTCGGCGGTGGCGATTGTGCTCAAGGCGGCTAGCGATGTTTTGGGGCCGTACTTCGTAAAAGTGGCCGTCGATAAGTATTTTGCCCCCACGCACGAAAAGCATTCGTGGCTGGCAGGAAGACTAAGCTCCAGCCCGGTGCGTGGCGTCACAGAGATCGCATTCCTTTACCTTGCGTCGCTGGGACTCATCTTCGGGCTGGAGTTTGTGCAGACCTACATGATGCAGTGGACCGGGCAGAAGATCATGTTCGATCTGCGCCGTCAGATCTTCCGCCACATTCAGCAGATGCATGTGGGCTTCTTCGATCGAAATCCGGTAGGGCGCCTGGTGACGCGACTGACTTCGGACGTGGATGCGCTGAATGACATGTTTACGTCGGGCGTGCTGGCGATCTTTGAGGACGTTTTTGTGCTGGCCTTCATCGTCGCGATCATGGTGAAGATGAGCTGGCTGCTGGCGCTTCTCACGCTTTCGGTGATCCCACTCATCTTGTACGCGACGCATCTGTTTCGGCGCCACGTGCGGGATAGCTATCGGAGGCAGCGTGCGGCGACGGCGAAGATCAACTCGTTCACGCAGGAGTATGTGTCTGGCATGAGCGTGGTGCAACTGTTCAATCGCGAGCGGCGGGCGTTCAATGAGTTCTCGGCCGTCAATGACGAGAACAAGAAGGCCTGGACGGACGCAATCTTCGCCTACGCGCTCTACTATCCGGTGGTCGAGTTCTTGAGCTCGATTGCTATCGCGCTGGTGATCTGGCGCGGCGGCATTGCGGTGCTGCATGCGAGCCCTGCGCTGGCTGCGCACGCCGGCTTCCTGCATCCGGTGGTCACGCTTGGCATCCTGATTGCTTTTATCCAATATGCACAGAGGTTCTTCCGGCCGATCCAGGACCTCAGCGACAAATACAACATTTTGCAGGCGGCAATGGCCGCGTCGGAGAGAATTTTCAAGCTGCTGGACACCGAGACAGAGATCAAGAGCAGCCCTCATCCAGTCCAAGGCGATGGCACGGGGCGCATCGAATTTCGCGGTGTCTGGTTCACTTACCAGCGGTTGACGCCCGAGCAGCGTGAGCGGGTACAGACCCTCACGGAGGATGAGCTCGGCCGATCCAACGATATTGAATGGATCTTGCGCGGAGTGAGCTTTACGGTTGAGCCCGACGCAACCGCTGCGATCGTCGGCCACACCGGCGCTGGCAAGACTACGATTACCGCGCTGATGATGCGGTTTTACGACGTGCAGCGGGGAGCTGTGCTGGTCGACGGCGTTGATGTTCGCGAGCAGGACTTACGTATACTTCGGCGACGGTTCGGCGTGGTGTTGCAGGATCCGTTCTTGTTTTCGGGAACTATCTCACAAAATATCCGGCTGGGTTCCAACTGGATTACTGAAGACGAAGTCGCTCATGCAGCTGAAGAGGTGAATGTCGCGGACTTCATTCGGACGCTGCCGCAGGGCTTTGCGGAGCCGGTGCTGGAACGTGGCTCCACGCTGTCGACAGGACAAAAGCAGCTGATCAGCTTCGCGCGCGCGCTGGCGCATCGGCCCGGGATCTTGATCCTTGATGAAGCGACCAGCTCTGTAGATACCGAGACAGAAATTCGAGTGCGGCTTGCTTTGGAGCGAATGATTACGGGAAGAACGTCTGTTTTGATCGCGCATCGGCTGTCGACGATTCAGCGGGCGGATACGATCCTGGTGATGCATAAGGGCAAGCTGCGTGAGCAGGGTACGCACCAGGAGCTCCTCGCGATGCACGGGTTGTATTACAAGCTCTATCAGCTGCAGTATAAGGACCAGGAGTTGGACGCGGATGCTGCGGCGGCGATACCGGCCTAGGGGCGGCACTTGTCTTCCTTCTCGAGCAACATGGTGATGATCTTCTCGATGCGGCGCTCGCGAGCCTCTGGGGTCTGATAGTAGAAAACGGCCATGAGTTGATGGCGGCGTTGCAGCGGCGTGAGCTTGTCCCATGCGGCGCGCGTTTTTGCATTGCGGCGGAAGGCAGCCGCGATCAGCGGTGGAAGCTCGACTTCGGCTTCCATAGTGGCGAGGAGGCGTTCCGCCATCTGTTCGGCGCGCTTCATGCGGGAGGCGTCGGTCTTCACGCTGGTGATCCATTTGCCAATCTCGCGACGGGTGTACTCGGTGAGCGAATCGTACCAGGGACGAAGGCCGGGTCCGTCATCGAGCAGGACGGCGAGCTCATCGGGGAGTTCGGCGGCGCGGGCATCGAGGTCGGGTTCGAGTTGGAAGTCGGCGGTGTCACCGAGGGATGCGTGTGCGGCCTTCTGCATGGCACGATTTACGAGAAGATAGAAGCCGCCGCGGGGGTCGGCAAAGAGCGAGGTGCGGAAGACAAAGCCGTTGATTTGCCCGCGTACCCGAAGGCGAATCATCTTCGGCCAGACTTCGGCGGGATCGAAGGGCACGCGCGCGATGATCCAGCCGAGCGCCAGACTTCCCTGCTCGAGGGGTACGCGAAAGGTTCGGGCTCGACTTGCCATCGTTCAGTCTCCGATGACCACATCCTAAACGCAGAGATAGACTTGGTACATCGCTATGAAGTCCAACCCGCGAATCTTTCTCTCCGCCGGCGAAGCGTCGGGTGACGTGTACGGTGCGGGGGTGATTGCCGCTCTTCGGGAGCAACTTCCAAACGCCAGCTTCACGGGTCTCGGCGGGAGCCAGATGGAGCAAGCCGGGCAGCAGCGCGTGGTCAAGGCCGAGGACGTCGCTGTTATGGGACTGACTGAGATTCTCCGACACATTCCCCATATCTACGCGAGCTATCGCAAATTGGTTGCAAGCATCCGACAGACTCGGCCTGATGTGGCGGTGCTGATTGACTTTCCGGATGTGAACTTTCGGCTTGCCAAACATCTTCGGCGAGCGGGCGTTCCGGTCGTATGGTTTGTGAGCCCGCAGTTGTGGGCATGGAAACGCAGCCGGCTGCGCTGGGTGCAGCAGCGCGTGGACAAGATGCTGGTGATCTTTCCTTTTGAGGAGATTTTCTACCAACAGCGTGGCGTGGACGCGGAGTTTGTTGGGCATCCTTTGACCGGAAGCGCGGAAATGACGACGTCTCGTGACGCCTATGCGGCGACGTATGGGTTGGATCCTGAGAAGACGTGGATTGCGCTGCTGCCGGGTAGCCGATGGAAGGAGGTTCGCGCAAACCTGCCGGCGCTGCATGAGCTTGCGATGAGCGATTTGATCAGCAGCTCTGCGGCGTACACCACGTTTGACGGCGACACCACGCGGCAGCCGAACGATCCAGCAGCGCATACTCGATATGAGTTCTTGCTGCCCGTCGCGTCGACAATTGAGAAAGGCGCGCTGCAAAAGTACATCGAAGAGTTGAATGCCGAGCATCTGAAATACTTTGGGCCAGAGGCTTCTACCCTTCGACTCACACTTGTTTCCGAGGCGGCCGAGGCGATGTTTCACGCACGCGCGTCGGTGGTTGCCAGCGGGACGGCAACTGTACTGGCGGCAATCGTGGGCAATCCCTTCGTGGTGGTCTATCGCGTGTCGGCGTTGACGTTTGCTCTGGCAAAGAAGCTGGTGGAATATCCAGAGGAGCTGAACGCCAAGCTGGACCTTCACGGAAATCTTCCCGTATCGATGGTGAATCTGATTGCGCAACAACGACTGGTTCCGGAGTTGCTACAGGGGGACTTTACCGCTGCTAACGTTGCATCGGCTCTGACTCCATTGCTCAACGATGGACCAGAACGCGAGCGGCAGATTCGCGGGCTGAGCGAGGTTCGACGGCGGCTGGTACCTGGCGACGGTCCGGGAGAATCCGCAAATGCTTTGCCGATCGCACGCGTAGCGGATGCTGTGGTTCGCCTACTCTCGACGGTGTGCGATGCGTAGCCCGGGGGCTGCCAACTCGGCCGTACGTTCGTGGTTAGTTGTTGTGGTGTTCGCGCTGGGTGTAGTTGCGAATGCGTGGGCGGCGATTCCGCTACGGCCGCAGATCCATGTGTCGGGCTACGTGATTCACGTTGAGATTGAGCCTCCAACGGGAAGACTGAGTGCGACGGCGGCCGTAACATTCACCGCGCTGGAAGATCTCGATGCGGCTGTGTTTGGGCTCAACAACGCGCTGCACGTCGAGAGCGTGAGCGATGGTGTGCACGGGAGTTTGGCCTGCGTGCGCGATGAGGCGGACTCGACGGTGAGCGTGACGCCTGCGACCGTGATTCCCAAAGGCAGCAGCGTGACGTGGACATTCACTTACGCTGGCATGCCTACGCTGGCGACGAGTCCGGCGCACGGGATTGATTTTGTGCAGGTGCATGATCCCGTGAGCGCGCTGCTGTATCCGGGGCGATGGTTTCCAATTGCGCTGCCGGGCCTGTTCACGGACCGTTTCACCGCGGAGATTCATGTCACGGTACCGAAGGGCGAGATGGTGATAGGCAGCGGAGCGGCGACTGGCGGTGCCCACGATGTTGGAGGTTTGAGGACGCAGTTCGATTTCAACTGGAGCAAGCCCGGGTTTCCGGGAAACATTGTGGTGGGGAAGTTTTTGCCAGCGATCAACGCGCCGGGAGCAGCGAACGTTCGGGTCTATTTGACACCGCAAAATCAGGCCAAGGGTGCGGAGCTTGCGACGACGGTGGCGCAAGTGTTCCGGTCTATGAGTGGCGAGTTCGGCAGCGCTGAGGCGGATCATCTGGAAGTGGCGGAGTTACCGGAGGACTCTGTATCGGCCGCGTGGGCGCCAGGGGTGATTGCGATTAAGCCCAGCCATGCAAGCACACGGCTGCTGGCGAACACGGTGGCCCATCAATGGTGGGGATCGAAGCTGTCCCCATCGACGCTCAGTGACGCTTGGATTACCAATGGCATGAGCCGCTATGCGGAGTTGATGTACCTGGAGGAGACGAGCGGGAGGGCAGCCTTTGATAGCGCGGTGACCGATGTGGAGGCTGGCGCGTTGGCGTACGACACGGTGCCGTTGACGTCGCTGGGACACGTGGATCCGTTCTCGCCGCAGTTCCAGTCGATGACACTGGAAAAGGGCGCGATGGTGTTTCACATGTTGCGCTGGGAGATGGGCGATGCGGTGTTCGAGCAGTTTTTGCGGGCGCTAGTGAGCCGATATGCGGATAAGGGCGTAAGTACCGCCGATGTAGAGGAGCTGGCCGGGAATATTTCGAAGCTGCAACTGACCGCGTTCTTTTCGCAGTGGCTGGATGGAACGGGGGCACCCGCGTATACGAATACCTACAGCGTGTTTCGACTGGGCGGCGACAAGGGATTTCGCACAGTGGGTTCGGTGTCGCAGGATCTCGATCTGTTTTCCATGCCCGTGGAGCTACGCATTGAAACCGAAGGGAAAACTGTTGACCGGCGGGTCGATATGTCCGGCAGCGCGGTGCAGTATTCGATTGAAACGTTTGGCCGACCGACGAGGATCATTTTGGATCCGGACAACTGGCTGCTGAAGAGCACGCCTGAGCTGACGGTGCGGACCGATATCCTTTTAGGCCAGCAGGCGCTGGCGCAGGGTGATCAGAATGGCGCGATCGCGGATTACCAGAAGGCGTTGGCCGTGGACCGAGGAAGCTCGCTTGCGAATTATCGGCTGGCAGAAGTCTATGTTGCGCAGAAGAACTACCAGGCGGCGGCGAACAGCTTTCGCGATAGCCTGGGCGGCGACGCCGATCCGAGGTGGACGCAGGTCTGGAGCCACGTGAACCTGGGAAAGATCTTCGATATTGCTGGTCAGCGCGAGCGTGCTGTGAATGAGTATCGGCTGGCGATTCAGACGAAGGACAACACGCAAGGCGCTGTCAATGAGGCACGCGCGCTAATTGAAACGGCGTACAAAGCTGAGCCTGACACGGCACACTAGATGGTGGCCGCTGGACGGAATACGAGCGCCTACTTTGTGGAAACCGCGGTGATGACCGACTCGTAGCTCGGCTCGGCGTGGCGAATATGCTCGGCGACGCGCTCGCGCTCTTCGGGGGTCAGCACAGGAAGCACCGAAAGGATGCGGCGCAGGGTGACTGAGATGTCGTCGACGTAGTTCATGGTGCGAATAGCTTCACCGGAAAGTGGCACGGATGTCTCCTCGTTTTTACTAGTTTACCCGGTTGCAGGTGAACACGGAATTGGCAGGCAGAAAGAGGTCTAAAGCTTAGGCTTTTGCCCCTTCGCGGACCCGCAGCGAAGCCTCGTCGGTTGGGCCACCCGCAGCGAGACCCTCGGTGGGTGCCTGGTAGCCATCGCGGTCGGTCATCTCCATGATCGCGGCCATTTTGGCGGCCAATTCAGGATGTAGCGCATCCAGGCTGAATCGCCATGTCCAGTTCCCCGTCGCCGCTGCTGGAGTGTTCATGCGTGCTTCGCTGCCAAGTTGCAGCAGATCCTGCAGGGGAAAGATGCATGTAGTGGCGACCGAGCCCGCAGCCGCTTTGATCATCGCCCAGACAATGTCGGTGTCCTTCTCGATGCGGTGCAGGTAGGTTTGAACGTTGGCGCGCTCTACCTCGGTGGCATCGTCGCGCCACCAGCCGAGGGTAGTGTTGTTGTCATGTGTGCCGGTGTAGACGACCGTGTTCGGAACGTAACGGTGGGGTAGGTAGAGATGGCCTCCGCGATCCGCGAATCCAAACTGCAGGATGCGCATACCGGGCATACCAAAATACTCACGAAGTTCGTCGACTTCTTTGGTGATCAGACCGAGGTCTTCGGCAATAAATGGGAGTTCGCCAAAGATTTCCTTTAGTCGATTGAAAAGCGCGTGGCCTGGCGCCTTGATCCATTGGCCATTCACGGCCGTCTTTTCTTCGGCTGGAATGGACCAGTAGGCCTCAAAGCCGCGGAAGTGATCGAGTCGGACCTCGTCGTATAAGGTTAGCGCGCGGCGGATGCGGGCAACCCACCAATCGAAGCCATTCTCTTGCAGAAGCGACCACTTATAGAGGGGATTGCCCCATCGTTGCCCGCTCGCTGAGAAGTAGTCGGGCGGAACGCCAGAGACCCGGATAGGATGAAGGCTTTCGTCGAGCTCGAAGATCTCGGGATGCGTCCACACGTCTGCGCTGTCGTAGCTGACGAAGATCGCGACATCGCCCAGGATGAGGACATTGCGTTCTGCGCAATGCGCTCGCAACGCGGCCCACTGCTCGTTGAAGAAAAACTGCACGACCTGTTCGATGGTGAGTTCGCGACCGCTGTCGGTCATGAGGCGGGTCATCGCGTCGGGGTGGCGGCCAGCATACTCGGGCGGCCACTCATTCCAACTCAGGTAATTGAACCGACGACGCAGGACGTTGTAGATCGCGTAATCCGTTAGCCAGGAGAGGTTGTCCTGCGAGAAGCGTTGAAAACGCAGACGATCTTCTTGAGAAGCGCGATCTAGGAAATTCGCCGCAGCCTCCTCGATCAGCGGAATCTTCTTGTCGAAGGCGGCGACAAAATCGCAGGGACCTTCATGCCCCGGCAAGCCGCCGGGGACGGCTGCCAGGCGGTCGGCCGCGAGCCAGCCATCGCGCACCAGAAACTCCAGGCTTATCAACAGAGGGTTGCCGGCAAAGGCCGATAGCGCCGAGTAGGGAGAGCTGCCATAACCCGTCGGGCTAAGCGGCAAAACCTGCCAGAGACGCTGCTTTGCTGCGGCGAGAAAATCTACGAAGCCATAGGCTGCCGGCCCAAAGTCTCCCACTCCGCCAAACGACGGCAACGAGGTGACGTGCAGAAGCACGCCGGAGATTCGCTCAGCGTTCATTTTCAACCCTTCCAAGTACCACCGCGATTCCCATCGGCGACTGGCCCTGTTGCGTAGGACGTGCACTCGCGCGGCTCGGGATGCCGCTGCAAACGACACTACCCGACTCTTGTGCAGGACGGCCGCACAAGAGTCGGGTAGGCCAGTATGAATCTTGGTTCAAGCTAGTTGCCGAGCGGAGATTGAGCTGGCTTTTTGCTATAGATGATGGCTCCAGCCTTCTCGTACCGGTTCATCAGAGAGTCCACAAAGACGCTGAATGCCTCCTGGCGCTGCTGGTTGAGGAGGGCCTGCTTGGTCTCATCGAAGTGCTGCGCGATGTCGGCTGCGCTGGGCTCCTGCTTATCGGTGAGCTGCAGAACGGCCCCGTTGACACCTTCATTGATGGGCCCCGAGATTCCGCCTACCGGCATGGTAAACACCACCGAAGCTGCACCGGTGAGAGAACCAATGTCGGTGATCTGCGCATCGCGACCAACCAGGTCGCTCGATTTGACCGTCAGGTTCATCTGGGCCGCCGCCTTGTGGAGGTCACCCAGCTTCTTGGCAAGGTCGGAGAGCTTGATCAGCTGCGCGTTCAGCAGCTCGGGCGCCTTTTGCGAGCGGTAATCGTCAAGAATGTGGGACTTGTAGCTCGCAAAATCCGGTGCATGAGCGGCCTTGATGTCCTCTACCTGGAAGATCGCATAGCCCTCGCCGCTGGAGGCGCTTTGCGGAGCGGCACCTTTGGGAGCGTTGAAGGCTGCGGCCAGCAGGCCGGTGGAATCCGCCAGGCTGGGGATGATTCCGTCCTTGGCTACGTAGTCCGTGGTGATGACGTGTAGATTGTGGGCCGCAGCCGTTTTCTCCAAGCCGTTCTTCTGCGCCTCGGCAGTGAGCTGGGTCGCGTAATTCTGCGCTGCGGCAGCTGACTTCTGGCTCTGCAACTGCTCAACAATCGACGCCTTGACCTCTGCGAAAGGTTTTACCTGTGCCGTCTGCTTCGATTCCGTTTGAATGATGTGATAGCCGAAGGACGAGCGCACCAGCCCGGAGGTCTGGCCCGGATTGAGTGCCATCGCCGCCTGCGCGTAAGCCGGATCGAGGGAGCTGGTTGCGATCATCGGCAGCTCGCCGCCCTGCTCCTTGCTGCCCGGATCGTCAGAGTACTTCTTGGCCAGATCTGCGAAGTTTCCTCCTGCTTTGATCTGCTTCAGGATGTCTTCCGCCTTGGCCTTCGCGGCCGCATCCGTCTTTGCGTCGGCGCCCTTGGCCACGGCGATGAGGATGTGGCGTGTCTTCACCTGCTCGGGCGTCTTGTATTGATCCAGATGCGATTGATAGTAGGCCTGCGCATCGGCGTCGCTCACCGCAGGAGCGCCCCCGGGAAGATTTGCCGTCTCAAAGCTGAAAAACTCGATCTTGCGGGTCTCAGGTACAGCGTTCGCGTAGTGAACGGCATTGTTCTTGAAGAAGGCTTCCAGATCGGCATCCGAGGGATTGATGGCGGCCTTGATATCCGTCCCCGAGATAACCGCGTAATCGAACTTGACCTTCGTTCCGGTCTGTAGATACTGGGCGCGAACGGCGCTGTCCGCTACGCTCACCCCACCGGTGACGAGGGCCTGCAACCGCTGCAATTCGATATCCGACTTCACTTCATCCTGGAATTGCGCAACCGGCAGCCGGAAAGCCGACTCGACGAAGTTGACGTACTGCTCCTGGCCAATAAACGTGCCGCCGGGAAACAGATATTGAGCGTACGGGCCGTGCTGGAGGAAGCTCCGAAGATCGTCGTCGGAGACCTGCAGGCCTAGACGGTCGGCCTCATGCTTGAGCACGGCGCGTTCTACCTGGACCTGGCCGGCGCGTTGCATGATGAACTGCAGATAGAAGTCGGGCAATTGTTGCTGCTGCATCTGTTGCTCTGCAACCCGCTGCACATCGACAGTCTTGATGGTGGTTGTCTCTCCGACGATTCGCCCGAGCACACCTGGACTGTGCACGGTCGCGTAGACGCTGGCATCGTTGGCTACGCCATTATCGAAGATACCCGGGACAAGGGTGATGACCATTGTTACGATGGCGGCGCCGATAATGAGCGCAAAGATAACTTTAATGATGCGGCTGTCTTGCTGCAGAATGCGGATCATGCTTGGCTAACGACCTTCACTTCAGGCGGATCTCCGACGGAGACCTCGCTGCCCGGGATTTTTGCGCACGGCTGGGGCACCGTCTCCTGCGAGACGCACCACTCCTGCTCGCAGGGGCTCATCGCAAAGTATAAATCAGCCGCAGGTGCCTGGCGGGATTGGTTTAGCCGGAAGACCGGTCATCCCCAAACGCAAAAGAGGCTGCGAAAACGTTCGCAGCCTCTTTTTTGGGCTCTAAGCCAATTATTGCGGAGGAGGACCATAGTAGTAGCCGTAATACGGGCTATAGTAACGAACGCGGGGAGGTCCATTGGGTTGCGGCGGCCCAGCCTGATAGGAAAGCCGCTGCATCTCTCTTTCAGACACGGTCCTCACCGTCGTAGGGGCCGCGATTTGGAACGTAAGCACCGATTCTGGCGGTATGATGACCTGGCCGCGGGGCGTGGCTGCGGATCCAGCCAGACCGACTCCGGCACCTGCGCCGGCACCAATCGCGGCGCCTGCTCCGCCGCCAACAAGCCCGCCAAGTATGGCTCCAAAGGCACTTGTACCGACCGTCGCTCCTACCGTGCCACCGGTTTTATCCTGACCAGTTGCGGACCAAACCTCCGTCTGTAGGGGATATACCTGGCCGCCGAGCGTCAGGCTGTCAACCTGGAGCGCCAACTGTCCCTGCCCCTTAAACGTGCCAGCCTTCTTTGCTGCTACAACCTGGCCGCTTACCGTCGCGCCGCGCGGAATCGCAACCTGGCCTCCAGCCACTATGTCGGTGAGGACCGTCCCATCAAAGGCGGCTCCAGCTTGGATATGGTTGGAATCCAAGCCGCGGTTAATGCGGATGCGCAAAATTGATCCGGGGGGCACCGTGACCGGGATTCCAGCCTGTTGTCCGCCTGGGATTGGAGCATTGTTGGTTGGCCGTCCATAGTTCTGATCCATGGGCTGCCGTCCATCTGGGGGCCCCTGCTGCCCCTCGGGAGGAGGTACGCTCTGGCCCTGCATCTGTTGCTCGTCTGGCGCTGGAGCACCGTTCTGCATGGCCTGCTGCCCTGGAGGTGGACCAGCCTGTTCAGGAGCCGGAGCATACGTTCCATCTGACTGCAAAACCATGTTTTGCGATCCGCCCGGCTGCCCGTTAGCTGAAGTGCCATTCTGATCCCCCAGCGACGCCTGATCGCCTGCCGGTGGCGGCGGCGTGTCGCCCAGCACTAGCTCATCCACTACCTTCTTGACCCCCTGCGCCCGCGCCGCAAGATTTTCCGCGGTCGTGCGCATCTGCTCGTCGTGGACGTTACCCGTCAAAGTCACAATTCCATAGACTGTGGACGTCTGAATATTCTGTGAAGCCAGCTCCGGAGCGCTTGCCAGTGCTCGGAGTACATTCGACTCAATCTGCGCATCGGGAAGTGTCGTTGAATTGTCCTGCCCCGAATTGCCTTGCGCCAGAATTCCCAGCCCACCGGACAATAAACCAACTGTAATTAGAGCGATCGCTACGCTGTGAAGCTTTCGAACGGTCATCGTCTACTCCTCGTGCGGCGCGCGGAACACCCCGCGACGCGTCTTGCTCGATTTTCTCCGCGGGACGGGCCAAAAAAACTCCGCGGGTCACCGACAGTATCACAGACGCGGTTTTGATAGAAAAGTTCCGGTTAGCGATCAAGCGATATGTGTATTTCTGTATAGATGCGGGGCGTACCGCGATAGCGGCATGCACTTCCGTCGACGGCTGGCATTGCGCCCCAATTGCTGCAAGATTGACCCTCGAGACACGACGACATATAATCGGAGAGCGGGGTGGAGCAGCCCGGTAGCTCGTTGGGCTCATAACCCAAAGGTCGTAGGTTCAAATCCTACCCCCGCAACCACTTAGCGGAATGCCAATCCATTCCTGATCCATCGAAATGGGCGCCCTTGAGCGCCCGTTTCCCATTTTCATGCCTATGAATCCAGCCGGCCCTAAGCTACAGGGCCGACCTACCAACCATTAGCTCTTTCGCGACCTTACTGTTCGCCCGCCGTTGGTTCTCCATCGGCGGCCCCCCATACTGCTGCAATGTCGAGATTTGAGCATGGCGAAGGAGCCTTTGCTGGACATCCAGCGGGGTGTCGGCGCCGCTGAGCAGGGTCCGATAGGTGTGGCGAAATGTATGCCATCCGATGCTCCCGAATTTGTTCTCAGTTGCGAGCTGGCTACGCTCGTTATGCACTGGGATAGCATGACGCTTTCCACGATTGCGATCAACTTCTGCGCATGACGTCCCGGGAGCCGCCCCGCAACGAGGGCACGCAACAAGACACCATCCCGCGCGGCGGATGTAGTCCTGCTGAATCGGAGAAGCATGATAAGAACGTCCGGTGGCGGGATTTGGAAACAACGGACTGGAACCGTTCGACCTCCGTTTGATCTCAAGCAGTATCGTGGCGAAGTCTGGATCGAGCGGCAGTTCGTCCTCTGAGTATTCCGTCTTGACCGGACCGATGCGGCCGTGGACGACTCCCTCCTTTACCTTCATGCAGAGCCGCTCAAAATCTATCGCTTCCCATCGCAACGCAAGCAACTCGCCGACGCGAAGTCCCGTGAATTGGGCGACCAGCAACATGTCTTGATACGTATTCGGAACCAATCGCAAAATCAAATAGAACTGATCGATCGTGAGGTCGGTGGGTTTCTTGGAGCGTTTGGAGATACCCCGCACTTCGACTAAGGCAATTGGGTTTTCGTGATATTCCAACATGCCATAGAGTTTTGCTTTGTTGAAGAGTCGATGAACGAATGCCTTCAGGTGACCCTTGGTTTTGGGTTTGGCCTCCAAAGTCTTGAGCCAATTCTGGAAACCCAGCGGCTTGAATTCATCCAGCCTGAGGTTTCCCCAACGAATGCGTAGAAGCTTAGAGATGCTGAGATAGGAACTAGCCGTTGAGAAAGCCAACTCGTCCTTGCTTGCGGATCGATCACCCGGTCTCCTGCTCTTGATCTCGATGAGATTCTCCTCCGCAATATAAGCGTCCAAGAGATCACCGAAAGTCGGATCGACTATGACCTTTCCGGTCTGACCCGAATTCAGCCTGAGCCGAAACGGTTTCAGATGCGTTTCGATGTCCTTCTCGGTGGGGAACTCAAGTCCCGAGAAGTACTTCGACCCACTAAGCCCAGTTGCCGGATCGATATACCGCCATTGCCAAGCCCATTTCCCGTTTGCGCGCGCGACTACGCGCAAACTTCCTGCATACAATTTTTTCGGATCATTCATCTACGGGGGTTCTTCTTTCTTTTTATCTACTTGTGTATTCGGTTCAAGGTTCGACGTTAGCTTGCCGTTGAACCAGTCACTAAGGACCGACAGCCTGAATCGCCATGAACGCCCGGACTTTGCAGCCGGAACCTTTCCCTTCCTCGCCATGAGTTCAAGGGTCTTGTAGTGAATCCCAAAGGCGGCAGACGCTGCGCGTGAGTCCACTAGCGGCTCGAACGCGACGTGGTCTTCGCCATTGTTTGTTTTGGGTTTTTCCATTTGGCACCTCAGCGAGTTGGCCGTCTCGGAACTTCTGGGGGCGGCTCTCTCAGTCAGTGGGATGGCTTTGAGGTCCAGATCATCGCGAGTTACCCGACTGGAGCCGACTGGAGCCTGCAGGCACAAGCAGCAGCCAACGTGCGCTGGTGGATCGGGCTAAGTACGTATGTGCTGTCGTCTCGGAAACGCCCATGTCCGAGTGAGCGGTACGGATCAAGCAAGCACAATCACTATTCGTTGGGGAGGGAGGTGCAAATGAATATCGAACGCAGACCCGTGAGCAACGACGCTCAGCCGCTTGGGCGCCGTCGGTGCTGGAGGATAGTTGCTTGAGCCGCGGGGCGGTATTTCGGCCGAGCAGAAGCCCGCACGTCCTTCGTGCCCAAATAGCACTTCATTATGATTTTGAAGAAGTCGTATACTGTGGGACCGTTGAGGCGCATTCGCTCGGCGAACAAGTAATAGTCCGGAATGTTTGCAGGCTACATCTTACGAATGGATACGGGGATTCTTCCAATGCCTACTACTTCCCTTCCCTATTTTTTACGTAAATGGCGGCTCTGTATCCACTGAATCCAGCCGCCAGCGTCATCGCCACATCGTGGATGAGGATCGCGACGATTGCTCCGACAAGTCCATACTTCGCACTCGCGGAGTGTCCGAATCGTGCGCCGATGGCCCATCCGATGAAGAGCAGCGCAGCGGAAAAGAGAGAGGTACAAGGGATTTGAAAATCGAACAGTTAGATTCATGAATGACACTTTCATTTTGTGGGCCTTGCCCGATCGGCCAGGCGGTTGAGACGATAGACACTTTGTGAGGTAACGCAATTTTCACTAGCGCAGGTTTTCACAGACGGTGAGGCAATAGGTCGCTGCGACAACCTGGCTAAACTACCCATCGATTCGGAGTGGTAAGGCAAACATCTTTGCTGCATCCGCGAATGAGCAGCCCTAACAGAAGGCATCCACTGCGTGTTGGCGAAATTAAGGGGACTAACGAACGCTTCGCGGGCTGTGCGTCTCATCCCTTCGCCACCGTTGTTGAAGGGAAAGGCGCCCTTCATGGAGCGCCCTGAAGCAGAACTCCAGACGCCTACCAGACTTCACAACGTTCTGCATTGGAGCGGACTATAGGTGAGGCCGAAGGCTTGCGCGAAGGGCGCGGAATTTGACAATGGGCCGAGCACACGGTACTTCGTGACCGATGCAGATCACTCTGCACGATGAGCTTCTGTGTCTGGGGGCAAATTTCGTCACCGCGGAACTGTCCCATGTTACTACCAACTGTTGATTGGGACTAAAGCCGTCATTTGTCTTATATAGGTCCAAATTCACTGCAGGAATACAATCCTCGATGCAATAGTCACCGACAGTTATGTCATTCACAGGTCCGTCGGTTGGCACCACCTTATGTCACCAAGACAGATAAATCCTGTTAGAAAGATCGGTCGATCATTCGGAGCATATGGCTCCCCACTAACAGCACTTTCAGCGCTTCGCCCGGTCCATGGTAGGCAGATTGAGTGGCTCATCATCGAAGGAATTGCGGAACCAACCTATGCGGCTCGGCAAAAGCCCTTGAGCTGCTTCGCGTACCCCTCGTGTCTTTGCGGATCGCCAGCGGCTAACTACGCTTCCCGCTGTCACAGTCGTCACCGTGTTTCCAGCGGAGCTGACGGATAACGCTGCCGTGGTGGTAGAAGGCGCCGCCCAGGCCCGTTGAGGGCCCGCATATAGGATCGAGCAAAGCACTCTAATGACACACCCAAATGTGCGCGAAAGGGGCGGCAGCTCGCTGCCCACAGGCAACGATGGGCAAAAACGCATGGTTGAATTTCCCCAAAGAATAAATCTTGATGGCGCCAAGACTTGAAACTGCGTCATGGTGGATATATTCCCAGCGACACGGCTTTTCTTGCAATCGTTTTGTGGTGAGGAAAGTTATCGGATTTCGAAACCGCACCAGGGAATTCCTGCAGGTCGAAGCACGAAAGCCAGACAGCGAGCAAATCGAACGTAGGTGTCAGCTGGCGCTACCAGGCCAAGATACTTCGGGGATGGATTTACCCGAGCTGAGGCCGGGCAGAAGTTTCTGGCTCCAAACAGCCGTACTAGCGCGGCGATTGCGCTTTTACGAGAGACGACAGGAGGAGATCCAGGTCGGCTGGGCTGACGTCGCTGACGGCGACGATGCGCAGGTCAGCGGTCGTCGCGTGATGGATAGAGAATCCTGACCGGGTGTGGGGCAGCAGGGTGGCGATGGGGCTATCGGAGCGCTGCGTGAGAAAGACAGAAACCTCGTGCTTGTGAATGGTGAAGAGGAGCAGCGCCGCGGGTTGTCCGCTCAGGTAGGCGAGATTGCCGCCCTTAAGAGTCGTGTCGGCAGGAAGAACGTCAGGCAAATTGAAGCTGAATGGCAGCTTGCCCTGGAACCATGGCTTTACTGTATGCCGGTCGGTCGATAGAACTTCGGGGGACGCACCACTGGATAAAGTGGCCAAATGCTGATCGAGCAATTCGGCGGAAAGGGCGTTGGATTGATGTGTCTGCCGCCAACCCATCAGTGATATCGCAATCACAAGACCCGCGGCCAACCCTGCCAACGGGACGGATCGAAACGAATAGATGCGTGCGGTCTTTTTCGATTCCTGCGGAAGAAGCTGTGCGGTAAGGCGGGAGAGTGCTTCTGGTGGAGCGGCGAAACGATGCACGGAGAGAGCTGTGGCGGCCTTGAGCTGCGTCGCAGACAGAACACGCAACGCACATAAGTGGCATTCGGCCAAATGTTGCTGAACTCCGTTTGACTCGCCAGGAGATAACTCGCCATCGACGAAGGCGGTGAGTTGATAGGGGTCGAGATGTCCGGTGGCTTCTGTCGTATAAGTCATAGCGATTCCCCACGTTGCGGTTGCAGAAGCTGATGAAGGGTGCGGCGGGCGCGAGAGATGCGCGACATGACGGTGCCGATGGGGACATCGAGGACCAACGCAATGTCTTTGTACTTGAGCTCTTCGACATCGCAAAGGAGCAGCACTTCGCGGAGGGGTGGCTGGAGCTGATCGAGAGCCTGGTTAACAGCTGCCTGGTCCCCGAGACGGATGAGGTGATCTTCCGGTGTCGGGCTAGCATCAGCGGTGCCGAATAGGTCGGGATGATCTTCCAGAAAAACTGTGCGTGAGGCCGCGATGCCGGTGCGGGAAGTAAGAAACGTGTTTCGAAGGATACGGAAGACCCATGCCTTGAAGTTGGTGCCGGTCTGAAAGGAGTCGAACGCACGAAGAGCTTTCGAAATGGTCTCTTGCACAAGGTCCTCCGATTCCGCATGATTGCGGCTAAGCCAGAAAGCGTGACTGTAGAGCGATGGCAAGAGGGGCAGTGCAAGTTGTTCGAAGGATGCGCGATTGGCAACGGATGACATCGTGCGACACGCCTCGGAGTCCATGCAGGTAGGAGGCCCCGAAGGTGAAACGGGGTCTGCGAATTGGTCCTGAACACGGAACATATTAAGCGTAAACCAGATTGTGCCCTTTTTATTCCTTTGATGATTTTGCCGGTTGACTGGAATAAATCCAGACTTCGGAAGTTCTCCATTGAGTAGACAACAAAAACTAATGGAGACGGATATGAATCAATTCAAGGAAGACGAAGTAGTGCAGGAGAATCGGGCGCAGCCCGTGGGTGATGGGATCGACAGACGCAATTTTCTGGGATGCATGGCATGGGCAGGGACGGGGCTGCTTTGGACCATGTCCGCCGGAGTTCCAACATCCAGGCTGCTGGCGCAGGTGGCGAAGACCGGTTCCGGCGTTGGGAAGATGCAGGATTTTTCGTTCGTTCAGATCAGCGATAGTCATATCGGATTCAATAAGGGCGCTAACCCCGATGTAACGGGGACACTACAGAAGGCCATCGATCGAATCAACGTGGTACCGCCTGGGATCAAGATGCCGGACTTCATGATTCATACCGGCGACATCACCCAGAATTCGAAAGCTTCAGAGTTCGATACCGCTGTGCAGGTGATCAAGGGTGCAAAGGTGCAAGAGGTGTTCTACGTTCCGGGCGAACATGACTTTTCGCTCGATGATGGGGAGCAATATAAACAACGCTTTGGCAAAGGCACACTTGGAAATGGCTGGTACAGCTATAACCACAAGGGCGTTCACTTTATCGGACTGAACAATTGCCTACAAGTCGACGCGATGGGCAACCTGGGCGCAGAGCAGCTTGCATGGCTGAAATCCGACCTAGCGGGGTTGAGTGCATCGACACCCATCGTGGTGTTCGCGCATATTCCGTTATGGATCGTCTATGAGAAGTGGGGCTGGGGCACTAGCGATGGGGCGCAAGCGCTGAGCCTTTTAAAGCGGTTCGGATCAGTCACCGTGTTGAATGGCCACATTCACCAGATTGTCCAAAAAGTGGAGGGTAATATTGCCTTTCATACAGCGATGTCTACCGCGTTTCCGCAGCCTGGACCCGGAGCTGCGCCGAATCCCGGACCGATGACTGTACCGGCAGGCAAGCTGCAGAGTGTAGTTGGCGTGACCAGCGTTAAGGTCGTTCGCGGACATAGCCACCTCGCCGTGGTCGATCACTCGCTGGCGGAGGGCGCTTGAGAAGCGTAAGTGGAATCCTCGCATTGTGTGCTGCCGCTTCGGTGGGACTGGCGTTTGTGCATCCATTCGGAAATCCGCGTGTCGAGTCTGCCAGGGGACTCGACACGCTGCTGCAACACGCCGATATACCTGCGGATGCCAAGCAAGTTCTGCTTACAAAGTGTGCAGACTGCCATTCAAACGAGACTCGGTGGCCTGTCTATGCGCGGTTGGCACCAGGGTCATGGCTGATTGAGAGAGACATCGTAGAGGCGCGGAGGAAGATGAACCTGTCCAACTGGAATGACACGTCACCCGACGAGCAGGATGTGCTGATTGGGAAAATCATCCACGAAGCAAAGGGCGGAGATATGCCGCCATTTCAATATCGAGCGCTTCACTGGCGAGCGACGCTGACGGCGGCGGACGTGATTTCGCTTTCGTCGATGGACAAGACGAGCGACGGGAAAGAGAGTTTGAGAATGTCCGGCGATGCCGCGCGCGGCAAGGCCGTATTTGAAAGGCGATGTACGGGCTGTCATGCGATGCAGGGAGATCGGGAGGGACCAAGGCTGGCCGGAGTGTTTGGGAGGAAGGCCGGAAGCGTAGCGGGCTTTGACTACTCTCGCGGGTTGAAGAACTCCGGAATGACTTGGGACGAGGCTACGCTGGAAAAGTGGCTTAGCGGTCCGGATAGGGTGGTGGCTGATACGAAGATGGACTTCTATGTTCCAAAAGCCCAGGAGCGACGGGACCTGATTGCTTATCTCAAGCAGTGACAACGTAGATAAAGTGGAAAACGAGCGAGCCTCGCTGGCCTTTAGCCCGATAGAACCCAACGACACTGAGCTGCGTCTCTATGATCGGGTTGGCCCCCTCTGAACCTTTAGTGATCATAGGGGGACTGGGGATGCAGGTCATATTCGTTGCCAAACTTATTGGTATGGACCAGGTTTCCACTGGGTTTCGTGGGAATAGTCAGCGAGCCCAAATCGACGCGTCCCCCAGAGAAGTGCAGAGACCTGGTCAGGACATCGACGAGAGGTTGCGGTACTCCCTCGATCCACAGATGCAGCTTGTAATCGCCAGGAGGGATGCTGCGGAGGACGAAGGAATCGTCGGAATCCGCTGTGGCGAAGAGAGGCGTTGAGAGGGCAAGTACGACCGCGCTCATCTCGGGATGGATGTTGCAAAAGATGTAGGAGACGCCTTCCCGGGAAAACGTAACTGATTTGCTCGATCCCGCCTCATAGAGTCCAAGGTCAAAGCGCTTGCCATCGAAGAGCGAGAAGACGTTGTGAAAGAACGGGTCGGCGTTAGGGAACTTTACGACAGCGCCGACTGGAATGACCTGCAGGTGCGGAAGGAACGTGCGATTCTTTTGCAGCAGCGTGTAGGGCCCATGCGGGACGAACGGCAGGGCAACTGTTCCCGCCAGCGGTTCCAGCCAGATGACTGCAGGCACTGAGCGTTGCTTCCCCGACTGCGAAAAGCCGAGGCGCACGTGCAAATCCGATGTGGAAGCCGGTGACGGGAGGGTTTGCGACCGCAGCACCCCCGGTGTCGCGAGCGCGACCGAGACCAGGCAACTGATGGATCGCAGCATTTTCATCAGAATTTGTATCCCGCGGCAATACCGATGATGTTGCTCTCAGCTGGCGCACCGATGACCGGGATGCTTTGGAGGTAGCGATACTCCAAAGAAAAAAGAAGCGAGGCTTTGGGGCTGAAGATCACATTGCCGGTATAGGTTCGGTTTCTGGCCAGGTTCTGATACATCGTTCCGCCTGGAACTGCATAGGGTCGTAGTTCCCGAGCGAATACATTATCCTGTCCGAAAGCCGCATTGAATTCCACTCGTTCGCTGAACTTCTCTTTCAGTTGGGCCCATCCTCCGACGTCGTCGTATGGGCGGAAGTAGTATCCGTTTGAGTCGGGGTCGGCTTTAAGGCCGGAGTCTTTGTAAGCCCCTCCGCCGAGACCACCCAACGCGGCCCCGCGATAGAACGTCCCTGTAAATTGAAGGCGGCCCGGGAGAAGCAACTTCGCATCCAGCGTACTCGCCCACGCATCGAAGCGCGTATTGATTGGGCTGAGGTGTGGGGCGAAGTATCCGCCGAAACCGATGTGGTTTCCCTCCTCCAACTTAGACCCGAGCAATGTGATATGGGCCTCTTCTCCGGGCCAGCGACTTTGCTCTGCGGCGGTCGGGATCACCACAGACATGGCCGCTGAGGCGGATGCAACAGATAACGGCGCGTCGCCCACGTCGATCAATGCGCCTTGAAGCCGTAGATTGTACGAACCGGCAAACCCAACGTCCCGCGTAACCCCGACCTGAGGGTTCCATGTCCATAAGTTTCCCGACCAGGCCAGAGCCGGCTCGGCGACGGCTGTCAACGAGGTGGGTGCGTCCGGACTAAAGATGGGGCGGTCCAGCGAAAAATAAGCGTCTGTATGTTGCCATTGCAAACCTGCGTGAGCGGTACGAAGGCGGAGAATAGCAGCACTCGCCGTGTAATAGCCAGTGTAGACAGCAGGGTAATTGGCAGACCCTGAGTTGCCGTAGAAATCGACTCTCAGGTCAGCATAGCTACGCGCACCAATCAGATGGGGGCCATGCGCATCGAAGCCGAGTATCGTCTGCTGGACCGACGCACCTGTGCTTCCATTGCCGTAAAGCGCGACGGTCGGCGTGGCTGCCATATCGACCTGCCGCGTATTGACAAAGCCATTAAAGAGTAACAATCCAGTGAGCTTTACCGGGTACTTCGACTCAGTCTCCACTTTGTCTTGCTCGTGCGTCGCAATTTGAGATTCCTGCATAGCTTGCCGTTCGCGGAGATCGTCGATGGCGGCCGATGTGACTTGGGAGGTTGTTTGAGTCGAAAGAGTAGAGGATGAAGAAGGCGGATTGGCTTGTGCTGGAGGAGGTACGACGGCTCCCGCCTGTGCCATCTGGCGCTGCAGCGCAGCTAGCTCCTGGCGCATCTCTTCCAGTTGATGCTGCGACTGCTCGAGTTGGGTTTGCGTCCGCGCCATCGCTTCCGTCAAGCCTTGAATTTGCTCCGAGACGCTCTCTGGACTAGGGGCTTGGGCAGCTTGCGCGAAGAGTCCAGGCTCCGAACAGTGGCAGACGAAGATAAGCAACGGCAATGTAAAACACACATGCCGAAGCAGCACCAGATAACGCTGTTCTGGTTTAGGCGCGTGAATCTTCATGTTGGTCAACCTCGTCCTCAGGGCCCTGGGGTGTCGCGGCCGGTACAGCCGGCGGTTTGACCTCGCGCGCCACTGTCATTTGAAAGATAGTTTCGCCCGGATAACTACTCAAGAGGACGACCTCTCCTCCATGCTCCACGGCGATGCAGTGAGCCAACGTGAGGCCAAGGCCCGTTCCCTTCTGCTTGCCTTCGCTCACAAAGGGTTCAAAGAGGCTGTTGCGAATATTTTCCGGGATACCATCACCATTATCGATGACATTCACGGTTATAGACTCTTGCTGAACTTCCAAGGTCATCACAATTCTTGCCTCCGTTCCAGCGGTCCGAACAGCCTGGCACGCGTTGAGAAGAAGGTTGAACGCAGCGCGTTCGATCTGCTTTCCGTCGACGACCGCTGAAGTCTGCGCTGGATCGCCAAACCGTGTCAAGAGTGAAACACCTTCGGCATCAGGATGGGCACGAACCAGAGTCGCCGCACGTTCCAGCAGGTTTGCCATCAGTTCCGGCGACCTTCGCACGCCGGCGCCGGTACGACTGAAAATCAGGAGGGACTCGATCATGTCCGTCGTCCCATGCACCGCCGCGCGGACGTCCGCAAAGATCTCCGCTCGCTCCGCTTCGGAAAGATGCTGCGACGCAAGAAACTCTGAATTGGCATAGATCGCAGCCAAATAGTGGCGTAGGTCGTGAGAGACCGAACTCGCCATCCGTCCGATAGTCGCGAGCCGCTCAGATTCCAACAATGCGCGATTCTTCTGTTGAATCTCGTCTGTCATTCGGGAGAACGCGGTGCTTAGCTGTCGGACCTCCTGGGTACCATACCGTGGGATGCGGTATGGTTGGTTCCCCATGCCAAAAGCGATGACGCTCCGGGAAAGATCTTCGAGCGGGCCAGTCAGCAGGCGCGACAGAGCGATCATCACAACTGTGCCTGATAGAAGCGCTAGGAACCCAGCGCTCACTACCATTCGGTCGATTCGGTTAATCGAACGCTCCGCCGGTTCAAAAGACTTCAGAACGACCAACTTTAACGGAGACGTCGCAGCTCCGGAAAGATCCTCTGTTGCAGCAAGAAACCGTGTTCTTCCGAAGTTCACCGTGGATGGCACCTGGGGCGTTCCTGAAAACAATCGAGGCTGCATGATGAGGCTTGCCTGTCCGGCAGGGCTGAGGGTACTGGCCACAACCTGTCCATCACTGAGGAAGGTTGCTTCTACGCCGGTGGGTTGGCTAATCTGCCGCACGGTGCGTTCAATCGAAACACCGCTGATGACATAACCGAGCAGAGTACCCGCCTCATCACTGCCGAAGTACAGCGGACGCTGAGAGCAAACGTAAAGACCTTGGCCATCGATCAGGTAGCGCTTCTCAGGAGACGCCAACAGCGACTTCAATCCTTGACGAAGGGTCTCGTCTACAGGCGCACCCTTGGTATAGACGGCTACTACTCGTCCATTCGGATCGGCGAGCGCGAAGAGATCATTTCCACTCAGTTGCCAGAATTCCGTGGCGCCATCCTGAATAGTGAGTTCATCACCGCTAGTCATCAGCGCCTTAAGGGTTGGGAGTTCCGCAAGGAGTGAATTCTCGCGTTCCAATGCGCCCACCCTCTCAGCCTGAAGATCCTGAAATGTGATGACAGAGTGATTGAGATCCTGAGACAGATCGTCCGTCACCTGAGCGCGAAGGCGATGACGGATCAGCAACAAGCACACGCACGTAACAATCGCGATGACAAGCGCCATGGCCACAACAAGCAAAACATGGGTTCGAATGCCCTGCTTCCGGGGGTTGCCGTCTGCCTCCATAGTGTCCTCATCAACCCGCGATCGACCGACGATAAGATTATGGGACAAATTTATATCCTGCGCCGTATATCGTCAGCAGATGCTTTGGATTTGCTGGATCTGATTCCAATTTCTGGCGAAGCTTTAGGATCTGGTTATCCACGGTGCGCGTAGTCGGATACGAGTTATATCCCCACACTTCGTTGAGTAACAATTCCCGTGTGAGCACCCTCTCAAGATTATCTGTAAAGAACTTCAGCAGCTTAAACTCGTGTGCCGTCAGGACCACCGGGACTCCACTGCGTCGCGCATTCATGCTTTTGAAGTCAATTTCGCACTCCCCAAAACGGAAGATCGTTGCACCCGCAGGTTTACGTTGTCTACGAATGGCTGCCTGAATGCGGGCTGTGAGCTCTCGTGGGCTGAAGGGTTTGGTCACGTAATCATCAGCGCCCAGTTCCAGCAGCAGCACCTTGTCGACGACTTCGCTGATGGCGCTAAGCACGATGATTGGCGTCTCGCTAGAGAGACTCTTGAACGCTTGGCAAAGGTCACGCCCAGAGATTCGGGGAAGAATAAGGTCCAGGACGACAGCGAGAGGATGTTCGCTGCGAAATAAGTCGAGACCGGTTTGGCCGTCGCCGGCAACGGCGACCGCGTAATGCTCCTCGATGAAGATTCTCCGTAACACCTTCTGCATGCGAGGATCATCTTCAATAATGAGGATTGTACCGAGAGTTGCCGATGGCGTCATCGCGAGCTCAATTGGTTCTTCCGTTAAATCCGTATCCAGAATCATGATTTCAGACCTCTTACCTATTCTGGGCGAACCGATTCGATATTTTCCAGTAAACCGCTAAGAAATGACAATGAGATGACATTTGGAGTCGAGTAGAAAAGTTCACTAGTCTCTATTGAAAAGAGGTAATAGGTTCTGACTTGCCGGCCATGGTTTGCTTGTCCTCTATCAGGATGCTGATCATAACGATTGCCCACATTGGCAGTGAGAGATCGAATGTCTCCGTGTCGGTCAGGCCGCGTACGAGAACGAAAAGCAGAAGCGCTAGCCAGAGTGTTCTCATCGAAGCGGCCGCAAGCCTTCGCGCTTGCCTGTAAAAACTACCATAGAGGCCGCCCAGCATAGTAACGCCAACCACTCCATACGCGTAAAACTGTTGTATGAGTTCATTATGCGCGTGCCTCGCCTCAAAATCTCCGAAGGGCGGGATTACGTTCCATACTGAATGAAAGCCATGGCCGATCCATGGTTGTTGAATCGCTTCGCCTAAGATGACCGTCCAAATGCCAATCCGCCCTGTGAGGGTCTCTGGACTGTTCCCAGCAGTCGTATAAATGTCGAAATACGAGGTTAGAAGGCTTGAAAATACGCCGACCGTCGCCATGCCGGCCAGGATGAGCATGACCTTCGTTCTGCGGCGTATGGATTTGTCCATTATCAATAGGAATGACTCAGCAATCAGAAACGCGATGATGGATGTTTTGCTGAGACTTCGCAGGAGGGTTACGGCCAGTACAAACGTCGCCAAACCCCACTTGCCCACCTTTTCGCGCATAAGGTATTGCACAAAAAATAATGCGAAAGCGCAGAGGTAGCCGATCTCATTTGGCCCAAGGAGTTCTTCATCACCGAGGCGGAGATCTGATTGTGCCGGCAATAGCCAAGCGATGATTGCAATCACGCACGCACCCACAACGAAACCCTTCATGAGAGTGGTAGCTACCTCTCTGACCGGACCCATCCGAAGCAGAAGGACGACCATCCCAACATCAGCAGCCATCGCGCACCAGTAGACAATCGCAGCGGGCATAGACGCCGTGGCACTCCACAACAAGCTCATGCACGAAAAGCTTAGAAAGATGACCACCCAACGGACGGCTGGGAGCCGAAGCATGCTTATGCCCTCATGATCAGTTGCTCCAAGCGTTTGAAAGGCAACGAGCACTAGAAGAAAGAAATTCAGCGCCAGGCTAATCTCAACTCCGACCCGCTCGTCGGTTCCGAGAAGCCGCACGGAAAGAAGCATGATGAAAATTCTGAAAGAGAAGAAGAAGCCTACAAGATATGACAGTCCCGTCGCCGCCGGGATTCCGAGTCGTCGCTTTTCTGTCGCGCTGACGTGGATACTCATTTACCCCTCGTGTAATCGAACAATTTAGTGGGTATACATATCTGGCACACCCTGACTGCCCGACGGAGGTAAATGTCGCAGATATACAATGATCGACCAGAGTTCGTCATCGCTCAAGGTCCCCTTCGACCCGGGCATTCCGGACGGGCTGATGCCGTTGTCCAAGATCCATTTGAGCTGGCCGTCCGTATAGCTTTGGACTTCTTTGGAGGACAATAGCGGAATGGGCGGCGAAATGTGATCCGCAAAGGGAACGCCCGTGTTCTGACCATCCATCCCATGACAGGCAACACAATAATGAGAGAACGCCTCCTGGCCGTCGGCCCAGGTATCGGCGTTTGAAGGCAACGGGTTCTTCTGGTCTTTGTTGTGTACAAAGACGTGGTGTTTGGCGAAGGTCATGGTCCTCGTCTCGACCTTCCCGGGCGGGTCGGCCTTACAGCCGGCCAGTCCCAGCGAAACGATTGCCGTCGCAAGTAGAAGAATGCGACGCATAGCTAGTCCACCACATGCAGCGTTAGCATCATGCCGCCGTGACCGGAACCACAGAATACCGAGCAATGTCCGACGAAGTCCCCGGTCTTTTCCGGCGTGAATTGAACCTCCGCGGTGCCGCCAGCGCGAACCTTGATATCCAGATTCAATTCACGAAAGCGAATTCCGTGTGCAACATCCTTGTCTTCCAAGACAAGAAGAACTGGTTGCCCTTTTTTCAGGGTGATCTCTTCAGGCTCGAATGCAAATCGCTTAGCCGTAATTTCAATTCTCCGCGGGGAGGCTTGCGCTTCAGCTTCACGTGCCGAGATGACACCAGAAGCCACAATCCCGATCAACAATAACCGCCGCATGAACCCCGTTTTCATGAAATCTCCTTTAGATACGCTCTGTGTTGCTTTAGCAATCAGAGTGGCGATTAGGCTGTGCCACCCTAACTCCGACCGAGTTCATCGGCCATATTCAACCTATCGATTTGGTCCCTGCGGGTTGTCATGCACGCGTTAGCAAATTGTCACGATCTTGTTCTTCTTATTCATGCGATTACTTGCTGACTGTGGGTATTGCCTCAGCTTGAATATTTGCAATGAAATTTTCCAGAGGAATGCCGGATTGTTTTTCAGATACCTTTGCCATAGACGCCGTGGATCCTGGATAAGGCGATGGAGCCATTGCAGGCCCGCCCGCTTGATCCAGTCAGAGCAGTCGCTAATGCGCCCGGTGTGATAGTCGAATGCCGCTCCGACACCCACCATGAGGGGCACTTGAAGACGATCCACATAGCGTGCCATGAATCGCTCCTGCTTTGGGGTACTTAATCCGACCCAAAGGATGTGTGGCTGCAATTCTTGTAACTGACAGATAATCTCTTCTTCTTCTTCATTCGTGAGATTTCTAAAAGGGGGCGTATACGTGCCGACGATTTGAAGGCCCGGAAACCTGCTCTCGAGCCTCTGTTTCAGGAGCCCTGCAACGCCTGGTTCGCCGCCATATAAAAAGTGACGATAGTTTCGCTCAACGGAGATCTGGCATAGAGAGGCCATGAGGTCTGGACCAAATACCCGATCCATCTCATTGAGTCCCTGAAGCCGGCCGATCCATGACATGGGCATCCCATCCGGCGTATTGATGAATGCATCGTTGAGGATCTGTCGAAGTTCGGGATCCGATTGCGCTTCCATGATTCCGTGCACACCCGTCACACAGATGTAGCCGCGATTCTCCGCTGCTATCCAACGGTCAGCCATTTCGACCGTCCTGTTCAGATCGACAGCGGAAACATTGATACCCAGCACGTTAGCGTATTCGTGCTGGAATTCTGGATCAGACATCCCGGAGCCGTAGCAGGGGCCGCTTGCGCACCTGGTTTTCCCATCCGACGACTCGAGTTCATGAAGTTGGGGCTGCCCCTTCACACTCCACCACCAACTGCGAAAAGCAGAGTGTGCAAAAGAATTGCGACATCCATAAAAAAGGTGCAGTTTCTGATGTAGAAGAGGTCGTACTCCAGGTTCTCGTGAATAGGTAATGCTCTGTCAGCACTCAGTTGCCACAAGCCGGTAATTCCCGGAACTACTTGGAGTCTTTTTCGATGCTGGTCGCTGTAGCGTTCCACAATAAATGGCATTTCCGGGCGAGGACCTACCAACGACATGTCTCCCAGAAAGACATTGATCAACTGAGGGAGTTCGTCCATGCTAGTCCGCCGGAGAAATCTTCCGAGCGGGGTGATTCTGGGGTCGCTGGATTGCGTCGGAGAAAGGTCATACTTCGTTGCCCCCACATACATCGAGCGAAACTTATACATGCTGAAAAGCTTGCCATCTTTCCCTGCTCTCTTCTGTACGAAGAGTGCGGGCCCCGGCGATGCCAGCCGGATCATTAGCGCAATCAGCAAAAGAAATGGGGCGAAGGCGACTAGCAGAAGCGATGATACAACGACGTCCACAACCCGCTTGGCGAAGCCATAGTGCCATCGGGCCGTCAGTTGTGACGGAGCGGCGAGTTGTAAACCATCGACTTCAATCGGTCTATCTCCACTCCACTCCTGCGGCAGAGTGCTCGACATACGGGCAAGCGGTATGCCGGCCTGATTCGCGGCGTGCATGACTTCAGTGAGGTCTTCGGGACGAGCAGGCGGCCTAGCTACGATCAGCAAGTTGCATCCAAAGGATTTCAAGAGAGCCGGCGTAATCGGTCCGCGTTGAACCGGGACCGCGTGACAGCGTCGATAGCCAAGTTCGAACAAACAATTACCAGCGGCAACGGAGCTATCTCCAATCACCGCTATCGGCCGCAGTCCGAGTCGTGGTGAATAAAGAAGGGTCGACACGATACGTTTTTCCGTCTCCCCTGCACCATAGATAACTACGCGATCAATGCCACATCCCCTGGTATGGAAGAGCTCAAGGATCGAGGAAAAGACTTGCTTTTGCGCAATGAGGAGAATCGGAGTCAATACTAGCGATACCAGGATGGCTGCCCGCGGGAAGTTGAGCTTCAGAAGAAATGTGACGAACAAAAGAAGTAGAAGGGTTTGAATAGAGATTCGAATCGCGCGTTCGGTCTCTCGGATGCGCAGCAGGCTGGCATCCCCATCGGATGCACTCTTTCTTTGCAGCAGAAGTACCGCAAAAATTCCCTGGAGGATTCCGACGGCCACAACTTGCTTGATGGGACACTGGACCTGCGCGACGAAATATAGTTGAAAAAAGTATGCGCCTAGCGCTGCGGCGACACAGGTAAGAAAATCCGCCGCCAGTTCCGAGAAAATCATGGCTCTGCGAAACAATTCTCGTGGGATGCGCTGTCGTTGCACGCGGGCATTTGCGAGAACATCGGTATAAAGGTTTGGAACGCGCGACTCAGATGCAGCCACGTATGCCCCCTTGCTCCGCGATACCGCGTGACGGGTCGGCTTCAAATGATGGCGTCGCCGGCGCCGTGTGGAGGGTACCGTTGGAGCTTGTGTTCTGCGGGGATACTTCTGATGGCAGGAGTTGGCGGTAGAGATTCAAATATTGATCGGCAAGAACTTCCGCTGAGAGATGGGGCAGCGACACCGGTTCTCTCCGTTGTCTCTGAAGGGTCTTCCAAATCGCGGCAGCGAGGGACGCTTCTTCATCTGCCCCTAATGCAACATAGTGACAGTGCGCTCCGCCTATCTCACGGAGCGCTGGGATATCGGAGCAAACAACACGACAGCCCACCATGAGGGCTTCGGCAACCGGGAGACCAAACCCTTCGATCTTTGATGGAATGACGAGCACTTCACAACGGGCGTAACACCACTGCAACTCCGGCTCGGACAAGCCCCGAAGCAGAAAAACTCTGGAATCTAATTCAAGGTCGGACATCAGTTGTCGAATGCGCCGTGTCTCTGGCCCTTCGATACCGACAATCACCAACTTCATCGCTGAAGGAACGGATGATGCAACCAATAGACGGTGAAATGCCTGCAGCAGCAAAGCGATATTCTTGTTTCGACGATGCTGCGCGACACAGAGCAAGAAGGGCTCACCCAGCCAGTCCGGGATCGGCGGCCGTACGACCCTCTGAGGTTCTGGCTCGACGCAGTTGTAAATCCGCACGGCCTTTTCCTGAATGGAAGTTGGTACGTATTGCCGCATCCTCGCCATCGTTGTATCCGAGACGCAGGCGACCGCATCCACATTTCTGAGACACTGCTTCAGGATGAGGCGATTGACGATGACTTGAGGAAAGCGAAAGTTTTGTGGGATCTCATAGGGGTATAGGTCATGCAAGGTCAGCACCGTGGGACAGTAGAGCGACCCGGCATCGATAGGCACAGGGTAAGAGAGGTGGACCAAGTCCGGGCGTAGCTGGGAGGCCAGCAAGGGAAGCTTGCGATAGTACCAGCAGTTTCGGCTGAGAGAGCTTTTATCCATGTCAGCGACATAGGTCTTCAGACGGACGTCACGGTTAATGCCGGTGCTTCGCGCCAGCTTCGTTTGCCAAGGAGCCACCACGAGGTCCACCCTGGAGATCTGAGGACGGCGAAGGAGGCACCGGACCAGATTGAAGGCATGGCGCTGAATCCCAGAGATCTCCGAGGAAAATGAAGCCGCAGTGACCATGATCTTCATGGTTGCGATCCCTCCTGAAGGTCATGAGGGATGACGATAGTCTGTGCGGATTGCGGTTCTTTCTTGGTGATTTCCAGTTGGCGAAGCAGCGGCAAGTAAACGATCAACGCGATCAATCCGTACCAAACACGCGCCACAGCCAATCCGCGCAGACCCATGTGGTGCAAAAGATAGATCATGACCACCAACATCGCCGCCCTTCCAGCCAGGCTGATAAAGGCTACTGTCCGAAAGAGGCCAAGAGCCTGCATGGCATACGTACCGGTAACACTCAATCCCATAAGCGCTGAGCCGAGCACAATTGGGGTAAGGATTCCTTTCGCGCTGATCGCGACCGCCGGTCCAGCCCAGAGACGAATCAACCGATCGCCAGCTAGAACTAATAAACCTGCACCGCAAACCACTAGTACGAAATTTGCAGCGAACGCCTTGAGCAGGGTCCGTTTCAACGCCGCGTTTGGGGGAACTCCCGCGCGTCCTGCGAGATAAGGGAACAGGAAATGCAGCCCGGAAGCTGTGAGGCCGAAGATAGGCTGTGCAAACTGAACGCATAACGCGTAAGGGGCTACGGCCAGTGCTCCGAGAGAAACACCGAGAAGGATCCGGTCAAACTGTCCGAAGACAACGCCACCCAAAGTCTGTAGCCAAACGAAGACACCCATCCCAAGCAACACTTTCGCTTCCCCGAATTCAAAGGTGGGCCGTAATGTATCCGGCCCAAGAATAGTACGTAGTCCGCGAAACTGCAGATACGTACCCACCACCAGAAAGAGCGCGGTCGCCATGAGAATACTCGCCGTGCGACGCCCCAAAAGTGCGAGTATGGCGGCGGAAGCGAGAGTGAGCAGACGAACCGCGGTGCTGATCTGTACTGTTCCGCGATATTGCTCGAAGGCTCGATGCGTGCTCACCCCGACGCTTTCGACTGCGCGTACCAGGATCAGTCCCCCCGCGATACGGATGCAGGTCAGACATTCCCTCACGGGCGTGAGACGCGAGACCGCGATATGGCGGGCCGCAAATGGCGCCGCTATCCACACGCCGACTGCGATCGCGAAACCGAGTACGAGGTTGATACCCATCATGCTGCGAACTGTTTGCACCACGGAGTGGAGTTCCTCGCTGCTGCGGAGCCGCGCAACCCGCTGGATATTGGCATCACAGAAGCCGGAAGCGATGATGCCCCCAGCACTGACTACCGCTGTGGCGATCATCCACAGGCCATACTCCGAAGCGCCAAGCTTGTGCAGGATGATCGGCGCCGCCAATAACATCCCGAAGGGATAGGAGGCGTAGTCAAGAACGCCGTACGCTGCATTTGTCAAGTGCCTTCTCATTCGGCACCTCTTCTCAGTGCAGAGATAACTTTGAACCGCCTACGTAGTACCGGCAGGACCTCGGACGCCAAAATCTTCCGCGGATCGTGTGGATCGATGTTTGACCAGTGCTCGCGCATCAGAATCAGGGCCGACGTCCCCGCGAATGAAACGAAGCTCAACAGCAGGGCGAGTAACAGGCGGGGCGGGAAGGATTTCCTCTCAGGCACTCCCGGGGGGTCAATCACTTTGATAGCGGGAGTATCTTTGGCCTCGTCTATGCTGGCGATTTCATACTGTTGCGAAAGTAGTTCGAAGACCGCCTCCTGCACTTTCACACGGCGATAGAGATCTGCATAGGGGACGGCAAGGCGAGGAAGCTGCCGCAAGGGCGGGTAGAGTTCCCCTTTTTCTTCGGGACTGGATTTCGAGTCCCAGCCATCAGCGACCTGCGGGATGAGCGGAGCTGAGGTACCCGTCATCCGGTCGAGGTCGTGCTGAAGCGAGGCAATTCGTGCCTCCGTCTCGCGCACACGCACATTGCCATCTCCGTAGATCTGGCGGAGCGATTGCAGGCCGGATTGCTCAACGAGCAGTTCGCCTTGCACGCGAGCTCCGGCATCAACCATCGCACGCGTCTGTTCCCTGATATCTATGGTGCTGTTCTTACTTGAAAATTCACTGAGTTCCAGCTGTGCACGCTCAAGATCTGCTTGAACACTATGCAGGCGGTGTTCAATGAAGATACGTTCCTGACGTGCTGCCGAGGTACTGGTCCGCGTCACAAGCCTGTTCAACTCATCAAGATATCCCTGGGCCAGATCGCGAGCCCGTACCGGGTCTCTATCCTGGACCTTGATCGTGATCACTCCACTTTTCTTGTCGTCTGTAATCGTCGTAACGTGAGCAAGATGCTTGGCCGTATCGATGTTGTAGCGCTTGTGATAGACGTGCTTCAGGTCAAAGCGCTCGATAAGATTTCCGCCCACGGTTCCGCTCCGCAAAAGATCGATGAACAGCGCGGTCGTGGGGTGCTCGCCTAGAAAGCCGCCAGCGAGACTGCCGAGTGTTCCCAAACCACTACTCCGACCGGCCAGCGCGGCCAGCAACATCGCGCTGGAACCCTGCTGCTCGGGAGGCATGATGGTCGTCACTGCTGTGTATTGCTTCGGAATGGCGAAAGCTATGCAAAGCCCCGCGACCAGAGAAATCGCCCCAACCCGTGCGAGGATTCGACGATGCTTCCAGAGAAGCGTCGCACGGCTCGCCCAGTGCGTCGGCTGTTCGGCTTCAGACAATTCCGTCTCATGAAGGATTGCCGTCGTGGAAGAACTCATCATTGTTTCGCCCTCCCAAGGGGCATGTAGGAGAGCTGGATGGTGAATGCATTATTGCGTTGCGGTGTTGTCGAGAGCAGAGGAAATCGCCACCATTCTGCCTGATCTTGAAGTGTCAAATGCCATTCAGGATGAAGCTGGAGATTGGCCGCCACGCTGACATCGTGCAACGCGCCGCCTTGCAGAAACTCTTTATTGACAGTCATGCCGCGATAGCTCGCTTCGATGGAGGACCGTGGCGAAAGATTCCATGTCGTCCACACCTGTTCTCCATCACCCTCGCGACCTATCCAACTGCCGATGAGTTGCCGATAGTTGGTGTATCCACTCAGATAGTGGACGTTGAAATAGAAGAACCCAGGAAATGCAAGGTTGCGGTGTGGCGACAGCAGGCCCTCTGCACGAGCCGTCATGCGAGGCAAGCGCGGTACGCAGCGGAGAAAAAAGCCTGAGATCCAAGTGCTTTCCGTCGGATAGCTAGGCGGAAAAGGTTGGTCTTCAGAAAACCCATCGACATAGCCGGTCAGGCACTTGCGCAATCCTGGTATTCGATACGTCGCATCGACCGCGACGCGCCGGTCACCGGGATCATTTTGCTCATTGCCAACGGACGTCGAAAAGACACTGCGCAGAAAAGTGTGAGCCGTGAACGGGGCTCCTTCGCCAGCAAAGAGCACCGTACGCGAGATGCTGAATTCAAAGTTTTCTGTCGGTTTAAACGAAAACTTCTGTCCGTGGATGTAGGGCTGATCTCTTAGCGCAACGCCCGGGCTTCCAAGAATCTGGTTCTCTGCCTGCACGAACTGTGCGCCACCCAGCCGTCCCAGGAACAACTGCACACGAATAGGGCCGAGATACCTCAAGAATCCGGGCAGAATGAATGGCTCAACGCGGTCATACCGCAACATCGTCACTGGATCTGCATTATTGCTGAAGAGCGTAGAGCCACCCCGCGCCGGCCCCCACCACAGTGTCTGTTTACCGAAGCTGAGCTGATTATTCGAAAAGGTATAGGAGACATAGGAATCCAACAGCCGTTCCCGCGTAAACCCCGTCGGCGGCCCCAACGCGCCAGCGGATGTGAAGTCGGCTGCTGCGATTGCTTCCTGGACGGTGGCATCCGGTATAGGAGCTAACGGAACATGCTGAATCTCGCCGCGCGCATAGACGGCGAAGGATCCTGCCGCAGCATGAAAAGAGATTCCCGTATAGTTATTGACTCCCTCTGCAAACGGGCGCCCATAGTCGTCGACAATTGTCTCGGCAAAATGATATCCATCCGTCAGGGGTCTTCCCGCAATGAAAGTACTACGCTGCTCGATGGCCTCTAGACGGATATCACCGCTCGGCGTTCCCTCAATCTCTTGTTGCTCCACCGTGAACTCTTCTTTCAAACTCCGCAGAAGGACGGCAGCGTCGGAAGGCCGACTTTGATCTTGAACGATACGTTTGCCGGCTTCCTCGAGCATGCGAGCGCAGGCGATGCGCGTCCAGGGACGGAGACTGAAGATAACGCTCGGCACATATCCCTCTGCCGCGAGACGATCGAAGGCGGGATAGACCCAGCTCTCTATCGGCACGTACGTGGATGCCATGTCAGCCGAGTTGTGCGCATTGAGTGGGCAGCTAGCTTGAGTCATGGTCGTAGGCATGAGACATACGAGAAAGAACGCTATGAAACTTGGTGAGCGCATGATTTGCTACAGATTCGCCACAGCTGCCGTGATGGCAATTGATGAAGCCAGTTGCGCAGCCGTTAGTAGATTTCGCCAAAAGAGAGACGCGCCAATGACCTTTTGTGGCACGACAACGACATCGCCCGGGTCAAGCTTTGTTGAAAGCACGCCTGGATCAAAGGCACCTGCAGAGTGACGACCGACGATTGAGCCGTTCGCACGGATCACGAAGATGTCTCTGCGATTGGCGGCGTCACTCGTTCCGCCAGCATGCTGGAGATACCATTTCGCTGTCTTCCCCTCCGTGTAGGTGAGGGCGGTGACGTTATAGACCTGTCCAGTAACAAGAACAAAGCTGGGTCGCTTCGGAATGGTCAGCACATCGCCGCGGCGCAATTCGATGTCTGCAGGGGTGTTGGCCCAGCTGTCGATGTCGGCTGTGATATTGACGACCTGACGCCCACTCGCAGGCTGGCTCTTCAATTGCGACAGGACCTGGTCTTGCTGCGCCTGAATAAGTTTCAGCGTGGTCCCTGAATCGGCCGATCCTAGACTTGGCGAGAGGCGTGCGGATGCAGAACTGGTTTCGATCTGACGAATCAGCTGCTCCCGGCTTTTCTCTTCCAGTTGGCGGACCTGATCCCGGACCAGTACCGCTCCGGTGGGATAGGCTGTGTCACGGAATCCTCCAGCTCGGCGAAGTACGGAACTGAGCCGCTCTCCTTCCTGGAACCCATACGTTCCTGGGAACCTTACCTGTCCGATGATGGTCACTGATTCGCCAATGTCGTTCCATCCGGTGATCTGATGGATCGTCAAGATGTCTCCAGGCTTGAGCGAAATATCCGCGCTTGGATTGTTTCCATTGACCGCTGCCCCGATTGGAACCGTCGCGAGTTTTCCGCTAATTCGGTTTCCGTCGACAATTCCGTAACTGGTCAAATCGGCGTTATCCAGCAGCGCGTCGCGCTTGAAACCACCCGCCATGCGGACAAGTTGTGCAACCGTCATGTCCTTCGACAGCGGATAGGTCCCCGGCCTGAGCACTTCGCCCTGGATGCTGACCTTCGGTGCGTCAACTTGATAGCGACCGAGAATGCGAATCGTATCGAAAGGTTGGAGGTCGAGATTCGCATTTCCGATGAGCACGTCAGGCACATTAAACTCTATGGTTTCCGCATGGAGATCGGGCGGGACGAGCCGGACGATCTCACCGTGTGGGGCGGGCTCCGGCAGCATATCGCGATAGCTATGCAGCACATCGCTGAGGCGCATACCTTCGGTGTAAGGTAAACGGCCAGGACGGGCTACATGACCCTCGAGATAGATAGCGCGCTGGCTGTACGGCAAGATGGGGCCGATGCGAATTCGATCTCCATCTTTCAGCTGGTAGGTTGAAATGGCATCCGCTCCGGCTGTCGAACCTCCGTCGTCGGCGCCCTTTAAAGTTACCGTCTCGCGCTGATGGTTGGTGCTTATGCGATCAATCGTGACATGGCCGAGAGACGCCGCAGCTGTAACACCGCCGGCATCGCTGATCAAGGAAGCCAGTGTTGTGTCGCTGGACTTAACTTCGTAGATCGCAGGTCGCTTCACGGCGCCGAAGATAGCGACCTGCGGGCCTGCCGGAGGCACAAGCAGGGTGTCCCCACTTTCGAAATGGGCACTTCCATTCCGAACACCGTGCAGCAAAAAGTCATATAGATCGACGTCCTCGATCAGCTGTAGGCCCCGATAGTGACGTGCGAAGCGCAGAGAACCCACGGATGTTGGTCCCCCAGCAGCATAAAGCGCGCTCAATGGCGTCGCGAGTGAGCTGATGTCATAGCCGCCTGGCCGTTGCACATCACCGACAACGTACACTCGCACCGAGCGCAATCGCGAAACGGTGACGGTCACCTGCATATCCCGATACTGCTTCTTGAGCGCTCCCTCAATCAAACTCTCCGCCCGCTGGAGAGGGAGCCCCGCAACATCAAGGGAACCGGCATCGGGCAACAAAATGCGACCGTCTCGATCGACGATACGGCTGAGGCTCTGCGTCATCCCTCCCCACATGTTAATGGTGAGGGTATCTCCGGCACCGACAACATAATCCGGCCCCAACGGAACGTCGAGCGGGGTGTCGCGACCGGCGCCTCCGCGCGCCATCGCTGACATGTTTCGGTTCACGAAGACCTCGGATCCGAACCGCTTCAATGACGCAACCTGCTCCGGAATCTGCGTGTACAGATCACGCATCGATTGGAGATTGTAGGGAGTGGGCTGCCGAAGAACCTTCGGTATGTCAGTAGAGGAATTCTCTGCCTCGGGACCTCGACGTTGCTCGCTACGCCCTCGGTTCCCCACAGGGTTCAGCGATTGAATCGAGCTCGTGGAAACATCAGCTTGATCCGACGGTGACGATCCGGAATCCAGGCCAGCCGCTGCCGCGAGCCGAGTTGAGTTCGTACCGTCCGATGTTGACAACGAGTGTTGACCGGGGAACGGCTCGCCCTCCATACCTCCATCGCCTATATTCGACTCCGCCGTCGGAAGATCGTTGACGGACACGTATCCGCGTGCTCGCAGGAACGTTGTGATGTTTGTGCGCAAGTCGGCATTCGTAGCAATCTGGTTGTAGAGCATCTGGTCGGTGATGTCGTTCGCATCGACCTGCGTTCCCTGTTGCTGCAAACGATCAGCAACCTGGGACTTCAACTCCACGACGAGATCCGGATTCTGCTGCAAAATACGGATGATCTGGTCAGACGAGAGGGAGAGAGGAGTTCCGAGGCTATCTGCACCAGACGAAGCATTGCGATTATCCTCGGTACCTTGGATATCAAAAGAGCCTGGGAATCCCGAAGCAGATCCTGTCACGCCTGAATCCATTTCTGTCGAATCTGATCCGCCATCACTCGCAGCAGGCTGGGCCATGACTTGCGACGGGGCAGCACCAGTTGGAATCTGACCAAGCGCCCTTGTCGCAGAAAGCGACGTGCATGCTGCTAATACAATCGCAGTCACGGCAACCCGGGGGAGACGATTGCACCAGGTAAACACCGGCGAATCATCGCATCTGGTGGAACTGGCACAACGGGAGAACCTGCAGGACTGAGACATTGAGCTTCCCTCTTCAACTCTCACCGTAAAGAACTGGGAAGATCCGGGTGTCATGCGCCAGTCAGCGAATTGTCATTGTTTTGTTGGGACTCTAGAGCCTTCGAAGGCGGAGTATTTCAAGCACCATGAGGATCGCCATACGCGCCACGCTTTCGAGCGCCAGGCTCGGTCCCATCCTGCGCAGATTCTTCATAACCTCCCGCCGCTGTCCGGGCTGCCATCCGCCGAATACCGTAAGGATCGCGCAGCCGCGGCAGATCAACTTCATCCCCGCGATCAGACACTCCTCATGTCGCCTCTGTAGATGGATTCCCATCAGCAGGCTCATTTGCCCGGTCGTACCACGATCGCGCGTGAGGGTATCGGTGTAAAGGTTCGATCCATGTAAGCGTTGAAGTGCGAGTTCTTCATCGAGCGCCAGCCCGGGCGAAAGCGCAAAGCACGCCGTCTTGATGTAGTCGTCGCAAAGCAGAATCGATTTTGCATGCGGCATGGGAAGAATGCGCGAAATAAGCTTGCGGCGAAAGCTGAGCCCCGAGCTGGCGCTTTCAATGTTCCTTGGGAACACTCCGCGGCGCATGGACTCGCGCGCATCCACGCTGCCCGCGGTAAAATACGGATCCCTTGGGATACGCTCCGACTTCGAATCACGAAACAACTTCAGGTTCTCAAAACACCAGCCTATCTGGGGATTCTGCCGGAACACCTCAACGATTCGCTGTACTTTCCCGGGAAGGAATTCGTCGTCGGCGTCGAGAAGACAAATGATCTCCCCTCGGCTTGCAGCGAAGCCGGCGTTGAAGCTCGAAGCCTGTCCGCCGTTCTCTTTGGTGATCAAATGAACAACATCGCCGAAGGCCTGCGCAGTTTCCACGGAGTTGTCAGTCGAGCCGTCGTCGACAACAACAATCTCACAGTTCGCATAGCTCTGGGCGAGGGCACTGCGGATTGCATCGCCTAGAAATCGTCCATAGTTGTAGTTGTTGATCAGAATGCTGACGAAAGGAGCGCTAAGCGCTTCTTCGCGCCGCATCGCGTCACGCTCGCTGACGCTCCCTGCTGTTGGTTCGGTTGACAGCGGCAATTCTCACTCCTCCTAGAAATGCAGTTGATTCTCGCCAGATGATCCATGACCGACTCAATTTCGACATCACGGGTCGCCATGAACTTCGCGACATTCCATTTACTGCCCGCCTTGCTCGCGTCGGTAAGAATGGACTACAAGCCGTCTCTTCCACAAGAGAGCCCCAATCGCGCATGCTCCCGCAGATCCGTCCTGTTTCGCATCGCAACCGGCATCTAGTCCTTCCTTGATGATCCGCGGTCGGTCTTATGTTTGTGAATGACGCTTGCCATCTGAATTGCTGCTGATGCCGCCTCGGAACCCTTGTTACCTGCCTTCAACCCTGCTCGATTGATAGCTTGCTCCTGCGTGTCGCAAGTAATGACACCAAAACTGTGCGGAACCCCTGTCTCCAGCGCAGATTGTCCAATACCACGTGACACCTCGTTCGCAATCAATTCGTAGTGGAACGTATCGCCACGAATTAGGCATCCGAGACAGATGATAGCGTCGAAATTGGAAGACATCGAAAATGACTTCGCCGCAACCGGGATCTCATAGGCTCCCGGAACATACACCACTTCGATATTAGGTAGACCCACCTGATGTGATTCCAAGGTGCGCAAGGCACCACGGAGCAATTGATCTGTGATAAAGGAATTGAATTCGCTGACGATCACAGCGTAGCGGAACTGACCGGCCAAAGTCGGTGCGGCAACTGATTCCAACACAGAATCCTTCTCATTTATAGGCTCATTCACCGGCGACTTCACTCGGTTCACTTCTCTCCAATTCCGTTGCGGGCCCCACTAAGACGCATGATTCAGTTTCTTCCACTGAATCATGGCTCGGAACGACGCGTGTTAGTGCGACATCGCTTCTTCTTCGCATCTCTGCGCATGCTTACGGTGGTGATCTACAAGCTCCGCGATGCTCAACATCACTAGGTCATACCGCTCAGCAAATTTACCGACTTCAGCGCCCTTGGCCATAGTCCCATCCGGATTGGTGATCTCGCAAAGAATTGCGGCCGGCTTCATTCCTGCCATTACGGCTAGATCTACCGATCCCTCTGTATGCCCTTGACGAACTAGCACGCCACCTGGGACCGCTCTCAGTGGAAAAACGTGACCGGGACGAACCAGATCGCGCGGCTGAGCGTCAGGTCTGACCGCCGTACGGATCGTCGTCACTCTGTCCTGTGCAGAGACCCCGGTCGTGACGCCGTCGCGCGCGTCGATCGTCACCGTGAAGGCCGTCTGGAAACAGCTCTCGTTTGTTGAAACCATCTGTGGCAGATCCAACCGCTCGAGTGTCTCATCGGTTAGACAGAGACAGACTATCCCACTACCTTCTCGGATAAAGAGCGCCATCGTTGGAACTGAAATTGTTTCCGCAGCAGCAATTAGATCCGCTTCATTCTCGCGATCGAAGTCGTCCACCAGAATGACAGGAAGCCCAAGACGCATATCATCCAGGGCTCGATGAAGTCTCTCTTCGAAAGAGAGTTCCGCGGATTGCAGTTTTGTTGTAACGAATGGAAGTGACAGCATCGAAGGACCTCGGCTCATTGAGCAGTTGAATGGCATCGTTTGCCCATTCCTTGGAACTGACGAGTCGTCCGCGTTCTACTTCCTAGCCACCGTCAGATACACAAGCAGTTCCACAACTGTAGTCAGCCTTGAATCATCGAGTTGTCACCTCATCGTAATGCGATTGTCACTGTCTTGTTGCTGCAACCTCGAGGGCATTTGCTGGTGGCCACGATGGGAGCCCGGGCCAAAGTCCACATTGGATCCGAACTAACTTCCGGGTCTGCTGAATGACAATCAATTGACAAAACGCAGACTAGCCGGAGACACGCAAAATGAGCGGGGTAGCTACTGTCATTGCTATGCCACGTCCGCTATTCCATCTCCTTCTCGCCCGATCTGCAAGCTCAACAAGGCTTATCGTCTTAACTTTGGTGATGTTCTCGATCGTTTCTTCTATGGCCGCCCAGAATACGCCCCTGCTCTCGGGCGGTATCGGTTTCTTTACGGCTACGACCGCGGGACAAACATCCTATTCTGCTCCTGAGTTCGAACCTCTAATCGCCGCGCCCATTGGTCCCCGCCTACTTATCGAATCGCGGGCCATCTTGCTGGAGTCCTTCGCGCCGAACGGAAACGGCTCTCCCGGCTACAATCACTCTCATTTCATCAGCCTTACTTATCTCCAGGGCGACTATACCTTGTCGGCGCACATCACAGTGGTGGCCGGCAGCTATCTAATTCCGTTCAACACCTACAACGATCGTCTCTCCCCTATCTGGATCGGCAATTTCCAGCAGGGGCCTCTTATAGCAAATCTCGGTACCGAGGGCACCGGCACCGGCACTGGTGGGATGTTGAGTGGATCGGCTATCTCACGCAACAAGTACTCCATTAGTTACAATGCTTACTTCTCAAGCCTGGTGAACAATTCATACTTCCAAGCCAGGCGGTCCGCAGGCGGTCGCGTTAGCCTGTTCCTTCCCAACCATGGTCTCGAGATTGGGCTATCCTACAATCGGGAACTGCAGGGAGTTCAGGAGAATTTTTATGGCATGCATGTCTGGTGGGAACCTCCGAACTCTGGTTTCCAGCTCCGCTCGGAGTTCGCGCGCGGACACCACGCACAAGGTTACTGGGTTGAGACTGCATACCGTACCCAGGCTTTTGGCGGCTACGATAGCCCAATTGGCCGCATAGAGCCTGTCTTTCGTATGCAGCAAACCTTTCGCCGCGACGACGTCATCAGTGATGGGCTTCCCCCAGTAAACACACAGATCACTGATTTTGGCCTGGATTACAACTTGCCACATAACACGAGAATTCTGACCAGTTACTCGCGAGAGTTCGCCTCTGCCGGCAATTACAACATCTGGCAGACGGGGATTGTCTACCGGTTCCTCACCCCAGCCTGGAAAGGAAAGTGATCATGAATCCAAAACGTATCTCCCTCGCCCTCAGTCTTCTCGTCTCATCTGTGGCCCTCGCGCAGACCGTAAAGCAGGATCAGCCCCGCACCACACAGGCGAACAAGAACCACACTCCCATGCATGTCGCGCAACGGCATGAAGACGAAGGAGCGCGCATCTTCCGGCAAAACTGCTCGCGTTGCCATAACGCGCCAGACGGCTTTTCGCCCAGCATTTCCGAGACTGTTCTTCGCCACATGAGCGTAAGGGCCTCGCTGAGCATGCGTGATAAGGCGGAGTTGCTCCGCTTTCTAAACCCGTAAAGCGAGCTCTCGCTAAGACATGAACGAAGCCCCGTTGAAATGCTCTTTCAACGGGGCCTTTTCTTGCTTCCAATTCCCCCTGGAGCCAGCCTCGGGTGCTCACGCTCAGTACGTTGCCACTGCTCGCAGCACTCGGATGACTCTGCGCCGAGCTGCAATCGATCGTATATATCGTGGAAGGTCGAGGCCAAACACTCTATGTACTTATTGAGATTTGTCACAGCCCTGCTTCGGCACATTCACCGTGCCGCTGTGACGGCTTCCGGCTCCACGAACGAGACATCCTGCATCGATTCTTCGATCAGGAGGCCATGCTCGATTCGAAGTACTCGTTGAGCAAAGTCACGCCTGGGCTCGCGGTGGGTCACAAGTATGACGGCAATTCCAGACGCGCTCAATCTCCGAAGTACTTGCGATTCGTTCTCTTCGTCTAAGGCCGAGGTAGCTTCATCCAACAGCAGCAAGCTCGCTCCACGCAGAATCGCTCGAGCAAGTCCCAATCTTTGCCGTTGCCCCCCTGAAAATAGAATGCCATTGTCCCCGACGCCCGAATCCAGGCCCATTGGCTGCGCTGCCACGAATGCTCGTAGGTTGGCGACTTCCAAGGCATGGAAAAGTTCCGCATCACCCTTCGAGGTGAGTCCAAACAGTAGATTATTCCGTATCGAATCATCAAACAGCGCCACGTCCTGCGGCACATAGGCGACCTTGCTGCGATCAGTATGTACGGAGCCGGCTGTGGGTTGCAATACGCCCGCGATGATATTCATCAGCGAACTCTTTCCGCTTCCTGAAATCCCCTGTAGTACTACCCTCTCGCCCCGTCGCAGGCTCAGATTTACATTCTGCAAGAGGGGCGCTCCTTCATGAAACGAAAAGGTAACCTGCTTGAGGTCTGCAACTACATTGGCATTTGTTCTTGGAGCAGCGGGATTACCTGTGCGGTACAGAGAGCATTCGTTCAATTCATCGGTGACGATCTGAACATTCTTGTAGGAACTCTCCATCTGACCGGCCATAAACGATATCTGGCTTATCAGAGGGAGCAGCCGCCTCGAGAGTACAAAATAGAACATGAGCAGAGATAGTAGCCGACGTACATCTCCGTGACGAAACTCCACAGCGATGACTACACACAGGAAAAGCAGCAGGATTCCCTGGTCGGTAAGAATACGTGCAACCTGAGGAAGAGAAGCCACGCGGCGCTGGCTTACCGCTGCAAATCGTGCCTGCGAGGCAATCCGCTGGGAGAAAAATGCTTCGATCCCATAGCTGCGCATCTCCCTCCCACACGAGAACATGTCCGCCAGGCTCCTTTGAAGGATGCGCGACGCTTCTTCACGTTGGGATACAAACCGCTGCAGCCTCTTCCGAATGAGAAATCGATGCACCGCGTACAAGATTCCTGCCGTCACGCCGAGACCACAGGCCGCTGGTGGACTCTGGTAGACGAGAGCAATTGTCATGCCCGCAATGACGATGCCGCCTGCCGCTATTTCAATACCAAGATGGTAGAAATTCGAAGCTTCGCGAGCCGTATACATCGCATGATTCAGAAGCTCGCTGCGATTCCGCTGAGCAAACCGGGCCCACTGCATATTGTTGTATCCATGAGTCAGCCGGAGAAGGATATCAGTGTAGACCTCCTGGATGTGGCCGACGACAGAGCGCGTTGAGAATAGGTCCGATAAGACTCTGACTAGAACCAGAGCTGCCGTGACGATCGCGGCCGATAGAGTGGTCTTTGGTGTCCACCAGGCGTGACGCACAGGGGATGCGCCCTGCAGCAATAGGAACAGAAGGTACATCGCACCAGCGAGCAACAGGTCGCAGCATCCTACCAGCACCCTCTCCGCAATCAGCGGGAGAAATATTAGACGTCGCCGTTTCCCCACAAGAGCGAGGGCCGCCCGTAGGCGCTCTCCGAGTTTTGGACGCCAGGCAACAGGCCGTATCGCATCCGATTGATCTTTGGAACGCGCACACGATTTGGTCTCCATCCTGCCGAAGCTACCAACCTATGCGTGATCGAGTTGTCAGGGAGCGGTCGCCGAAATGTCAGGAAATTGTAACCTGCGCGCGCGTACCTGAGCTAAGTCCCCCGTGGGTCGCAGCGTCTATCAAACACAAAACGTCAATATTCAAAACCTTCTTCAAAGCTGGGAGGACTCCGGGGACTATGCGGAATTAAGGAAGCAGCGGTGACAATACGATGACAATCTAACTGTGAAATCACCATAGTATAACGATCGGCGTGCAGCTTGAATACAAAGTCCACAGCCAGGAGGTAGTTATGTTGCGTTTTCGCGGTATCGGAATGGTTGTGGCAGGTGCGATCGCCTGCGCGATCACACTGACCCCGAGCATTGGGTTAGCGGCCGATCTTGCTCCAATAGGATCTCGGGCCCCTAACTTTACTTTGCCGTCGCAGGAAGACAAGCAAGTCTCACTTGCAAATTACAAAGGCAAGTGGGTTGTGCTCTACTTCTATCCAAAGGACCAGACCAGCGGGTGTACGCTCGAGGCCCACAACTTTCAGCGCGATCTTCCGCAGTACGATGCTCTGAATGCCGTTGTCCTGGGCGTCTCATTCGATACGGTCGAGAGCCACAAGACCTTCTGCACAAAAGATTCACTTACCTTTAAACTTCTAGCCGATCCCGATCACAAAGTCATCGATGCGTATGGCGTGCCGGTACATTCGTTTGGCGCGATGCACTACGCGGAGCGCACGACCTTCTTAATATCACCTCATGGAGACATCGTGAAGGAGTGGGACGTCAAGGACATTCAGGCGCATAGCGCAGAGGTTCTTGCTGCAATTCACACTCTGAGCAAGTAGTCCCGGACTGATTAAGAGATGTAAAAAAACAAAAGTGTCCGGCAGCCATAGGTTACTGGACACTTCTGGCTTTTCCAACGCCGACAACCCACGAGATTGGTCACCGCACTCCACGTTTGATCTGTAGGTTCTGATCAAGAACCTGAAGCTAGTGCATGGCGTATGCTTGTCTCGACTTGTTCCCTCGTCGGCGCTCTGGCTGTTTGCAACAACACCTTGCCATCTCGATCGACATGGAACGTTTCTGGAAGGTAGTCCAGTCCCCCCATATTTTTTGGAAACGGCGAGGGTCAGACATTAGAATCGGGTATATACCAGCAATCGCGGTTATCGCCATACGCAGCGCCACGCGACGTCCCATTTCACTCTCCTTATAAGACTGTAGGTATGCACAAACTTATCTGACAAACCTACTGCCGCATGTGAATCTCGCAAGGGACTCAGCGACTACTATGGATTCACCCCGCTCGGTGGAGCGCCCACAATTTGCCCATGACTCAATCGAGTTGACTCACCATCCTGGCGTATCTTGCCCGAGCTGAGGCCGGCTCAGCCGTTTCCGCAAGGTGGAATAGCTGTGCCTTCGACGGTTCCAGGGTCAGAGACATTCTCTTCCAGTAAAACTTTAGGTCGTCCGAATGCCAGCCAGCATATGTCTTTTCCCAGGACTTTCCGGACTCACCACCAAACACCAGATTGGCAGGATTCAGAACTCGCCGAGCGTCCTGGAATCTACAATCCACTGAAAGCCTAAGCCGCTCTGAAAGGTTTGCCGAGGCTGCGTGCACCGTCAGGCTATGAAAGATCAGCACGTCGCCTGCGTTCACGTCTCCACCGACCCAATCACCTCCTGCGGCTGCCCCGATTGGAATCTCCGGAACATGCAGATTTTCTCGCTCATGGAACTGAGTGCCGAAACGATGGGACCCTTCCAGAATCCTCAACGGCCCTTCATCCAATGGGCAGTCGTGTAGTGGTATCCATACGGTGAAGAATTCGGAGTCCCCGCCCATGAACTCATAGTCTTGATGTGCATGCGTTACGAGACGCCCGCAATGAGGAAAAATCAAGCGGCCGATCGGCTTTGGGTGAACCAGGACCTGCTCACCGACGAGCATCGTCATCAGCTCTCGAAGCGCCGCATGATGAGGTAGCGCGTGAAACGACTCCAGGTTGAAGACCTGCTGGTAGACGTGTTTGAACGTCGGGTCAGGATCACCGCAGGCTGCGCCTACGTCGGCCATGCGCTGGCGAGGGTCATGCCCCGCTAGCAGCCAACCCGCGGCGGAAAGTACCTGGGTAACATCCTCTAAGACAGAGCTGACGGCTGACCGAGGCAACAGATCCCGGATCAGGACGTAGCCCCTTGCAGAGATCTCCTCCTGCAGAGTCTTCGGTGTCAGATCACTCATTCTGAGTTCACGAAAGGTCTTCACTCTTTTCTCTCCTCTACCGTCGATATTGATAGCGGCATAGTAAGCACAATAAAGACAGGCGCGCCCAATGGTGTCTCCGGATCGTTCATCCTTTGTCAATTGATTGTCACGTCAGGGCTCTATGTGATTTCACTGATGGCTCTTCCGCATGGCGGCGAAGATTGGACTCGAACGAAACGGTGACATTTCCTTTACCAGCAAATGACAACTCTTATTACTCGGATCACTATCTTCGTGCTATGGTCTTCGCATGTTGGACAGTCAAACACGTCTTATCCATTCAGGCTGTGCCGAGGAGAGTGGTGTTGGTCCCTTTGAAAGCGAGCCTTTGTTCACTTCCCTGAGACTGAAAGATAGAGTTATGGCTCCCGCTCTCAACCGAAAGACGGATCTACTACGTGCCACTGAGGACAAACCAGGCAGGCCTCAGGATGCGCTCCTTTGCGATATGGAACTACCTCTGCGTGGTATCTTTTATCCCCTTGGCTTCGCCGTTGAAATCCTCACGAATGATCCGGATGTCTTGCAGGCGGCAAAGGAGAGCTTTGGGCATAGGCGCTTGCGCCGCGGGGGCACCATGCTTCAGGTACGTATTGGCATAAGCAAAGGAGGCGGCTCGAGAATTCCTCCCGAGCCGACACGCCGTGAATTCAATCATCTGTACGCTCTACTAGCAGACACAAACAACCACGCCTTGCTGGATCTCAAGACATACGTCAGCTTCATCTGGCTCAACAAGGCTGCTCTAAAACATAAGCTCTATTTTCGCTATAACTTCTTAGAGAAGGTCGTATATCTTCTGCTTGGATCGTCAGCAGTAACTGATATACATGCTGCTTGTGTCGGCAAGAATGGAAAGGGCATTCTACTCTGTGGCGAATCCGGTGCCGGCAAGTCGACGCTTGCTTATGCGTGTGCACGAGCCGGATGGACCTACACTTCCGACGACACGAGCTACCTGATCAATGACTCCACCGTTCCTCGAGTGATTGGACACTCGCATCGAATGCGCTTCCGGCCGGCGGCTAAGGAACTCTTCAGTGAGCTCGCAGGCCTCGAGGTAACACCCCGCATGGAGGGAAAGCCTTCTATCGAAGTTCCCGTGTCGGAGCTTCCACACCTCAACGTTATGTGCGAGGCCAACGTGCATGCCATCCTCTATCTCAATCGGCGGCCGTCCGCTAAAGCTACGCTTATTTCGTTGCCAGCAGGCACTGGCACAAAACGAATGCAGAAGGAGCTATTCTCTGCGGGAGAGATTCGCGAAAAGCACGAGAAGATATTGGAAAGACTCTCCTCTGTGCCCACCTATGAGCTTCAATATAGCGCCCTGGATGATGCCATCGAGCAGCTCGCCGTTCTGGTGGAACGCGTCTGAGCCAATTGTGGACGCCGATCCCGGGAGAATTCGCGCAGAGTTACCTCTGACCGAGATTCCACCTTCAGGGAATTATCCGTCGCCGTGCAATAGCGGTAAACCATAAACTCCGTCCACAATCGGTGCTGTAGAGCAGGGTCTTTGAGTCGTCCTCCCAGGCAGGCTGGATCTGATTGCATGGAACATCCGCGATCCTTCTTGTCGCACCGTTTCCCTGGTTACGCAGCCAGAGATTCCACGCACCATGATCGAAGTGGCTATACGCCATCCATCGTCCATCCGGCGAAAGTGCAGGATAGCGGACCTCCCCAAGAGCGAGAGGCGAATTCATATGGGTCGCGTCCCTTAAATAAATTTGCGGCGCTTGCCGGCCATTGGCTGCTGCAAATGCGTATTCCGTCGGGGACTTGAAGGACGCCTCGTAGACATTCAGTCGAGGCGGCGTGAGCTCCACATCCGTCGGGCCGTCCGATTGGAAGCCGCTTCGAACCATGAGCTGTCCCCGTCCATGATCTTCCCGCAGAAACGCTAGGCTCTGATCGTCTGCCGAGACCATCGGATCTTCGGCATCATTGATTACCACACGCGAAGAATCGCGTACGTCCACAATCTCGGATCTAGAGCCACGTGATCGTTCGACCCATACACGTCCGAAGCCATTGCTGAACGAGAGATCATCTTGCGGAGAACCAATGGGAGGATCCGCCGATTCGACATTCCCATCCTCGGTTATCAAGCGGTATCCGCTGATCGTAAATGCAATATAACGAAGTCCAGTGCCTGTGCTCCGCGGGCCTTCGTTAAGAAATCCCTGGGCTTGCAGCGGCACCCGGTATGCATACTCCTGCCGCGCGGCGTCTTCGCGATGAAATGTGGAAAGCATCGTGAACACTACGGAGGCGGCCATCGCCCCTCCCCACGCATAGTGAGTCCAGTCCCGAGCCGCACATACGGAATGTGGATCATTCCATAGCAGCGCATAGATACCGAAGAGTAGCTCAAACATCAGCGGAAGTCGGGGCACATACAATAGGATCGCAAGCCCTTTCATCCCGTGCGGAGTCGGAATAGGGAATCCAATGCCAAGGTAAACACCAAGCAGAACGACTAGCCATCCATACCACCGCCGCCGCAATAATTCCGCCGCAACGACACATGCGGGGAAGATCATAAGTACGAAGTTGTAGGACGCCGGGATCGTGGAGACAGCCAAGGCGGCGGTCAACAGCGCCGACCACTCCATGAGGACCCGTTCCCGGGTGCTACCTTCCCTGCGGATGAATAGGATTGCGGGCGCCATTGCCAGCATTTGAACCGTGGACAGCAACAGGGCGTAGCACATCGGAGAATAGTGCCAGGGATGCGGATTCCACTGAGGTTCGGAGAGGAACAAATAGTGGAGCACCCCGGAGATAGAAGCCCCTGCCTGATACGGCTGTAATCCCCCACCATGAAGAGCCCAAGGAAGCACCTCGTGTATATAGGTTCGATGCACGTTCCAGCCAAAGATCGCAATGGAGACAACGACCGCTGCTAGGCCCGTGATCGTTCCCCAGATCAACGCGCGCCAGTCTCTTCGTCGCAGAAAGAACACAAAGAACAGAATCGGAAATATCTTGCACGCCGCGGCAATCGCAACCAGGCCACCTGCCAAGGCACGAAACCCGCGCGCGTATGCCCAGCAAGCTGTAGTGATTAGGAGAAGAAGAAACACATAAAATTGACCATACTCCAGGTTTCGCGCGAGTGGGACGCTCAACGCAAAAGCCAGTGCGATTCGACGATAGCCCAGTCCGGTGAACGACTGCAGGAAGCACGCAAGCGGCAAAAGCAACAGCAGGTTCGTCACGATCCAGACATGTTTCGCAGCAAGTGGCGCAAGTCCAGTGAGCGGCCAGATCACCAATGTCGAAAATGGCGTGATAGGTGCTAAGCCGATAACTCGCACACCGATGGAGTGATGGTCCTTTTCTCGTTCAATCCAAGTCCACTCATACATCCGGGAGGAGTCATAGCCCTCGTGTACTAGCTGAGCTGCAATATAGTAGTTGGGAAAATCAGTAATCAAGCTCCGCCACGCGCGCGGTAGCGTATGGACGCCCATGTAAAGAAGGAGCATGAACAGAACGATGCGCTCGATCCAACAAACACCGGGATGATTCTGCAATGAGGTCACGCCTCATTATGCTGAGCGTCTTACTTGGAGGTTGTCACCCGCATGTCACTTTACTGTCTTTCGGATATCAACCTTGTTGCTGGTGTGTCGGCCGACCAGCCGTTTAGGCGCTTCTCGATCACCTCCACAGCTCTCTCCAACCCGCGGCCAGCTTGGATTTTACCTCGAATCTCTCGAGCGGCGTCACCATAGCGTGAGTCATTGAGAACTCTAAGTACAGCTGATCGAAGAACGTCTACAGAGAGCCTCCTTTCCGGGATCACCTGCGCAACGTGCAGCCAAGAAAGGCGCGCCGCCAGTGCGGGTTGGTCGTGCGTGATAGGGATGGCAATCATGGGTTTGCCTTCCATCAGCGTCTCCAATACCGTATTGATCCCCGCGTGGTTGATCACGATAGTCGCGATTTTTATGAGCTCGAGCTGAGGGGCCTCCCTCACGACGAGAGGATCTCCTGGCAAATCAACAAACTCCTTCGGCTCGCGACGGCCACCAAGAGACATCACAACCTGCAGGCCCAATCCCTCACAGGCCTCAGCGATCATGCGGAAGATGGACGGCTGAATCTTCCGCGCGGTTCCCAATGAGACATAGATCAGGGGTCGTCCATTAAGACGATCCCAAGGAAAATTAACCGGCGGCCTTGCACTTTGATCCACAAAGGGGCCCGTGTAATAAAAATTGATAGGACGTGCCGAGTGCGGAAAATCGAGACACTCTGGCAAGGTCGCCAGGTGCGCGCGTGCTGGGAATACTTTCTGAAGTTCGCGAATCGGCCCTAAGCCAAGCTGTCGTCTGTAGTGATCCAGTTTCCATCTCACAGGACCGCCTATCCGAAATACCGACACCTGCAGTAGGGCGTTTTGCAATCTACCAAATGGCGAGACTGGATTGTCACAATGGGACATTGATTGAGGAACCGTCCAACCAAAGTTATGAGGAACAGACGTCGATATCAAAGCGTAAGGCAACTTCAACATCTGAGCTATCGTAGGACCGACTAGTGCAATCTCATCGATGATGAGTGCGTTGATGCCTGATCGACAAATCGCATTCGGTGCGTCTCTAAGAAATGTGCCCATCTCGTAATTGATCCGCTTGATGCGGTACCGCAGATCGGCAACGCCAGACCTTGAGTGCCTTCGTTCAGCCAACTGCCTCGCTGCTCCAATCGTGGAGAACTCGAGCCCATACTCTCGCACCCGAGCCTCCAGCTCGGCTTTTTGGAAAAAGGTGACGCGATGTCCTCGGTCCACCAATCGCCGCGACAAAGCCAGCAGTGAATTCAGGTGGCCAGCCCCCCCATACGAAAGAACGCCAAAGTGTGACTCTTGCGCTTCCATGCGGCTTAGCTCGGGATCCGAACTGACCTGCCTCCTAGCCGGACCTCGCCTTTCCCTAACATTTCTTCGGCCTTCAGAACCAAATCCTTCACCGGCGCTCGCAACCACCGAATCGTACCGTCGATCCACAAAGGTTCCAAGCCGCGAACGGTAGCTTCCGGAAGCCGTTCCATGATCGTTTCGGATGCAAGTTGCACGCGGCCCCCAACCATCACGAACTCCACATCATGCATAGAAAGTTCTCTAAGCCTGTCCGGTGCTGCTTGGCCAGTATCCCGCACTGCCATCAGATCGCCTACACCGGTTAGCGTTATCGAGCCTTCTTCATCTCCCAAACGAAGTACCGTGGCGGGAGCTTCGGTGACCATCCGGTACACGGCATCAGGCGGGATGCCGCAGGAGCGACCAGCAAATCGAACCTCATCCAGCAGGTCTCCTTCAGCCGTCAATGGAGAGTCATTTCCCAGGGCGATATTCTCAATCGGTCCTAGCCGCGCCATATCTGGAAGCTTCTCGAAAAGAAACTGGTTCGATGACGGACAGACGATGAGAGAAGCTCGACGTTTCTTCACAAGTGCCACGCCTTCATCACCGATTGCCAAGCCATGCACCAGCACTGTGCGCTCATCCAGAAGCCCTAGCCGGTCGAGCTTAGACAGCTCTGCGTACGCTTGCTGATCCACCCCTTCACACGCATGAAGTATGAAAGCTCTTCTCTCAGGCGTAATCGATCGCGCCTTGAGGAGATCGCCCCCGTGCGCCAGAGAATGCCCCCAACCATATTCCTGGACCACCCTTACAGGGAAATCTCCCCTCTTTAGCTCTGGCCACAAAGAATCATGATGACAAACTGTTGTCACACCGCAAAGAAGATTTCTGATCCCGCCCCACCATATACGCGCGCCTTTAGGCACAGCCCGGTGCTTTGCGATGACGTCACAAAATTTATCATGTATATCCGTCCCCCAATCGACGTAATTGCGATACGGCGGATCGGCTAACCGGGGAAACAAAGCGAATTGCAGATGATCGTGCGCATTGATGAGACCCGGCATAACCAGAAATCCGCTGAGGTCAATTACTCCATGTCTCGTTCGCGCGCTGCTTGATGATTCTGTATCGTTCAGAATTTTGGCCACGCGGCCAGCAATGATCTTTATGGAGGCTCGCTTCCGCTCACTCGGTTCAAAAGCGCAGCAAGCCCCATGCAGTGTCACACTACCCGTGCCTCGTGATGACGACCTGGCCTCATGCATATTTCGTCGCCGTATAAATGCGAAACCGGGAAGGTTCACGCCTGCGACGAAGCCGCGCAAAAAATGGCCGCAAAGCCCACTTCAACCCATACCTCGGCTTATGGATGGTCCATTGGATGGATAGCTGTTCTTCTAGCAACCGCAGACGTTGGTCAGTAAGAAATTCGAGACTCGAGATGGAGTCCGACGCAGTTCCGAACTTCTGCTGGAACGCGGCATGACGCTCCGCGACCATTTCTCGCCCGCTCTTCTCACGGGAATACCAGGGAGTGTCGCTGATGACCACCGTGCCACCAATTCGGAGACATCGAAGGCCCTCGCGCAAGCTAGCCGCATAGTCTTCGGAATAATGAAACGAGGCGTTAAAGACGATCACATCGAACTGCTCATTCTGAAACGGTAAACGCGTCATCTCGGCCCGAAATCGTGGAAATGGTCTGGGCAAGTGTTTCTGATAATGCGCCGCAGCTGCGAGACCATCCTGGTCATTTGTGAGTAGATCCACCGCGACAGGACGAAATCCGGCGAGCGCGAGGCGAAAACTCATCCAACCGTTGCCTGCGCCAAGATCCAGGATCCGTCCACCTTGTTTTAGCGGCCTAAGAACATCGTCGATCAAATACCTGTAACTGCGAGCCCGAATGTCCCACTGCTTGGAGTTTCTCCCAGAAGTATCCACAAAAGGCAGCCCTAGGTAGAAGTCTTCGCTCCGGCTACCTCTTCCCTCTCTAGACCGTATGCGTTCATAGTCGTCGATGAACTGAGCATAATGCGCATCTCTCTCTGGCAGCAGCGCGTGCACAATTCCGTCATACATTTGCATTTGAAATTCGCATAATGCGCACTCCAGGCGGGTCAGGCCGCTTCGACAGCCAGGGCATTGCAGAGCGATGCCAGGATCGACGATCTCGTCTCCCATGGCGTTAGTATTCAATGCGGCCATTAGCGCGCCTTCCTCGAACGGATCCCTTGCGGCTCTAATCATGTAAAGCGATTCTGCTTATACCTGTCCGCGCGGTCTCGCCAGCTCAATAGACACCAACGCAGACGAAGCTGGATTCGCGATGATTTCCGTAAGTTCCACAGCTTCCGCATCCCGGCTCACCGGCTCCAACTCATCGACATTGCGCCACAGAGCCTCAATCTGAGCCTTTTTTTCGGTCGTCCCCTTCAGCTCACGCCAGGAATCGACCTCAGCATGCAGGGCATCGCGTACGGCGCGATAGAACTCCGCCCTATATGCTGCTTTGAACATGATGCAAAGATCATCGCTGTCCGTCCAGTTACGCTTCTGCCCTAGCTGACCCCGGACACGCTCATAGAACGGCGTGCCCGGAAGAGGATACGAAAACGAGATTCCTATGTCGTCGGGCCGCGTCAGTCGAACGAAGGCAATCGTCTCCTGTAATTCACTCCAGGACTCGCCCGGATAGCCAAACTGCAGAAAATAGCAGGCGCGAATGCCAGCCTGTTTCAGTCGACTCCGCGCAGCCACTACGGACGGAAGACTAAGCCCTTTATCCATCGCGTTCAGCACCGATTGTGCGCCTGATTCAACTCCCATCCACACTTCAGCGCATCCGGCTGCCTTCAGGCACTGTACGGTTTGCTCACTCATCAGATCGGCGCGTGACTGAATCTTGAAGGGTATACTCGCCCTTCTCTTCGTGACTTCTTCGGCAAACTCCTGCACCCAACGATGGCTCAAGGCGAATACATCATCGCCAAACCAAACATGTTGTACATCCTCGTATTCCTTCAGCACTTTCATCTCTTCGGCGACAACTGCCGCTGGACGCAGATGAAAACTGTTACCAGAGATCGGTTTCGCACACCAGTTGCAATGGTACGGGCATCCCCTGCTTGCAACCATGTTGGTTGAGAAATACCCATGGGCATTAGTCCATGCTGTGCGATAGGGTTCCAGGTCAATCAGTTCGCGCGAGGCAACAGGAAGCGCTGCCCATGCAGGGTTCTTCGCAAGTCGCACGGGACTTTGAACTAACCTTCCATCTTTATCCGACCTTACCAGCCCATCGATCTCTGGCACTGGTCGCCAATGCAGTACTGCGGTACATAGCTGAACTAAGGTCTCTTCCGTCTCTCCGCAAAGCACGTAGTCAAAGCCGTTCTCGAGGAACAAGCCGGGATTGTCCGTCGAGTCCGAACCGTGTGCGATCGCGACAGCACCAATCGCCCTAGCCGCCGCCGCCATCTCCCATGCCACCTCCCTCATACGCGTAAGGCACATCTTCGAAAGAAAGTTGAAATCGTCCTCGTAGACCGCCACAATCTTCGGGCGATGGTTCTCTAACATCCAATGAAAGCTTTCTGAAGGATCGTCTAGCATGGAATCGAATACTGAAACCGAAATGTCGTTCTGGCGCAACGCCGACGCCGCATAGAGCGTACCGATGGGAGTATAAGGCTGCATCTTACGCAGTTGCTTGGGGTCATAACCAAGATGATATGAATGGGTAAGTAAGACCTGTGCCACAATCCGCCTCCGATACATGCGTGCGCTTAGATATCGCACGAGCATGCATACGTCAGAACCATTTCCACAACTGGCAGGTTCCGCTTATGGTCGTAGCGTAGTCCTCTGTACGAAGAGACTTGTCTCACGATTGTCAACTCAATGTCATCCTTTTTTGTTCAGAATGCCCTTCCCTTCAGCACTGCTGTGCTCTCACTAAGCTAAGGTCTCGCGGCCAATTCATATCGGTGCGTATCCGGGCGATTTCGCTTACCGGCGGTCCACCCCGGCGAACTCGTTCGTTAGCCCTGAGAGATGACCCAGCTTGTCGCGTTTGGTCGCGAGATAATGAGCAGAATGAGAATTCCACGGAACATCAGCGCTCAAGCGTTCGACGATTTCGATTCCAGACGAGAGCACAGCACTAATTTTCTCAGGATTGTTGCTCATCAATCGGAGTGAGCGAACCTCGAGAAATCGAAGGATGTCTACAGCGAGAGCATAATCACGCAGGTCGATCGCATGTCCCAATTGAAGGTTCGCTTCGATCGTATCCAGCCCGCGCTCCTGGAGTTCATAAGCACGTAGCTTCTCCATCAGGCCGATACCTCGACCCTCCTGATGCTCGTATACGAGAATCCCTGAGCCTTCCTCTGCAATCGTCCCTAGAGCTAAATGCAGCTGGTCATGGCAGTCACATCGCAGTGAGTGGAAAACGTCCCCGGTCGCGCATTGCGAATGGATACGAACGATCGGTGGTGCGCCGTGGATATCTCCAAGAAGCAAAGCCAGCGCGGTCTCAGAATGTCCTTCCTTCGTTCCGCTGCGGGGTTGTGTCCCCTCGAACGCCAACACACGGAAGTTTGCCCAGTGGGTTGGGAGAGTTACATCGGCGATTTGTTTGAGGGTGTCCAACGGGAGTCCAGGTGGCAATGCATGTATTGCGCCGTCTGTCCCAGACGGCTCGGAGCACGCTTTCAGGTGAAGCATACCCTCCGGCTTGCATCTGGGTGTCGCCACAATGTCTCGGAGTCGTCATCCTATTGTCGAAGCCGAGGCAGATTCTTGGTTCACGGCGTGGGAGTTCGGCGAAACTGATAGAGCACATGATCGCCGAGCATTGCCAGCGGACGCGCGAGTCTCCGGTCGACTGCCTCCATCGCAGCAAGCAAACGAGGCTGCTGCGAAATCCAAGGCTCGGCAGCGCTAGGCGGTACGGTGACACCAATGCCAAGTCGCTTCTCCAGCACAAACCACGGAGCGAAGGCACGCTCCATGGCTGCGCGACGGTGGTACACGACGTGGAAGTCACGCTTCGCGAGCCTTGCTGGAGCGGATCCGCGTTTGCAACGGCGTAGTGCCAAGTGTGGACGGCCACGCAGCGTCTCCACCACCATCTCTCCGGGACAAAAGGTGCCAAAAAGTACCAGCATGGCTGCAGCGCCAGGCTTCAACAACGTTGCAAGGCCCCGTGCCACGGGCACCAGATCGTCAACGCAATTGAGAGGCGCGAAATTAGAGAAGGCGCCATCAAACCTGGCTCCCCCCGCGGCTAGATGCCTGGCGGCAAATTCCTCCATCTCTTCCCCTGCGGTGACTTCAGCTCGCCCTCCCAGAGGCGCCAGCTTAGCATTCGCCTGCACCACCATCGCGGGAGATGGATCAGTCAAAAGTAGATCAAATCCACGCTCTGCCAGGAAGCTCGCATCTTCTCCCGTGCCGCCACCCACTTCCAGGATATGACCTCCTACCGGAAAGGCACACAGTAGTGCGCCGCGCACGGCTCGGCGCTGGGCTGCAACGCTGTGCCAGGCACCGAAGCGCGCGTCAAACGTTGACGCGATCGCATCAAAAGCAAAAGCTGCTGGGCGTAACGAAGGAATCATCCAATCACTCGACTCACGTATTGGCGCCACCGGCGGGACTCTCGAAGATAGCGAAGCCCCTCCACAACGTGGAAGCGCAGACGCAGCAGGACAAAATAAATCTGCACTCGATACCGGCTCATTGTGATGCACAGCGTCTCACCGGAAGTTCCATGAACAACGGGGGGCGGTAAACGCGACGGCAATAATGCCCGCCACAGCAAACTTTTCTGTCTAACCCCCGTGGACTCAAGCTCCCTCTGCAGGAGTAAATACAATTTACTCCCGGGCGCATCTCCGAATGCAACGCGGGCTCCATACAGGTCTACCCAGAGACGTGCGGATGTGGGGACCCGACCTACAGTCCAACTAGTAAAGGCCTCCGGCGCAAAGGCCCCCATAAGGCTCGTAATCAGCAGCGTGACGATCCCAAGTCCCACGACAGCGTGCGAGTTTTCTTCCGCCCTAGACCGAACCTCCTTCCAAAAAACGTCATCACCGCGGCGGCTTAGCACATGGCGACGAAACTCGAGAAGATGGGACGCCCGCGAAAACTCGCTGCAAATATGCTTATACGCGTGAAGCCCCTGATCAATAAAGTGGTCGACGGTCGAGAGCACAGGCATCTCGATGCCGTGAAATTCTTTGATTTCCACGCGTTCCAGCAATGGTTGATACCCCCGCACTTCGGCTTCAATATGCAATTCCACGGACCGGCGTGGAAGGTTCTTATACAAGTCCCGAATATGCCCCGGCGCATCGTCTCGCTTGAATTCCCAAGTTCTGCCGCTCATTGCGTACAGATGATAGCCGCGGGCTTCGAGGATCTCCCGCGCACCCGCGGCACTCCTCTGAGCTACCAGAAAGTCAAGATCAAACTGATGACGCAGCTCTGGTCGCGTTACAGAATGCGGACTAAGCGAAAATCCCTTCAGCGTCGCATACAAAAGATCCGCTTCCTGAAACTCCCGTTGCACTGCAACGGACTCGGCAATCAGGCCCTGTGTTCGTTCCTGGTTGTCTTGGAGATTTTGTTTTAGACGAGCCAGTACCTCGGCTGGCAATAGAGTGCTTAAGTGCAATTCCATCATGCGATCCAGGAAATAAAGCGCCAATCCACTGACGTCCAACCAGCGTAGCAATCCGTTCCATTCTTTGGCAGAAATATCATGAGGTCGAATGCATTCTTCAGGTACGGGATCACAAAAGGACACCAGCACGTCCCGACGAATCATATGCTTGCGATTTAGACAACTCGATGCCGTCCGGATATACGGACTGTAGCCCTTTACGGACGCGTCAGTCTCTTCCGGATACAACGACTGTCGCCGAATAACTGACGGAAAGCCACGATTCCGAGTCTTGGTTTCAGATGAAGACGTCCAATTGGAAAGCAATGGCAATGAAACTCACCTCTTCGATGATCCGGCCGTTTGTCAGGCTCCAGTGCGCCGACAAGAGGTACTCCTGCTTTCGGCGATAAAAAGATGCTAAGACGACCCTAATGAAACTTCGTCTGGGGATTGTCATATCGCAGTAAGCAGATTGTCGCTGTTTTGTTACAGCCTGCCGATGCGAGAATCAGCGGAAACTTCAAGTTGAAGGCCCTCCAGCTCCACCTGGCACAAAGACATTTTTTTGACGATTCCCTGACAACTAACCTGCCCGACTACGCCTACTGTGTTCGCGGGTCTCTTCTTCAAAAGAGACTGTCTTTGTGCAGCGCAAGGAAAGGGACTTTCACATGGGTCATGCAGAAAGCAAGTTGAAGCGTACAGTCGATCGCCGTTCTTTCATGAAAGGTGGTCTTCTGGCAGGAGGCGCAGTTGGCGCCGGTTTGTTAGCCAATGGAACTACAGCCCATGCACAATATGGGAAGTCGGGCGGGAGGCTCAACGCTGGTGATGCCGCCATCCTCAGATTTCTGGCAGCGGCAGAATTGATCGAGGCTGACCTTTGGACGCAGTATGCGGAGTTGGGGGGTATCGGCAACGACCAGCCCATCGAAGTCAATCCCACCCCGAACCCGCCGCTCAACCTATATCAGGTCGCGTTATCGAACCTCGATTCCGACGGTCCGCAGTACATCACCAGCAACACCCTCGATGAAGTCAGCCACGCGAATTTCCTCAACGCCTATCTCGAGTCCCGGGGTGTCGAGCCAGTCAACTTCAGCCAGTTCGAAACCTTGCAGGGCAGCACTGCGCAAGGCTCCTCCCTCAAGCCCCGCCTCACCAACCTCATGCATCTCAACGTCGATACCAGCTGGTTCGTTCGCTATCGCAGCGCAACAAATCCCGACCTCGACGCCACTTTCCCGCAGGCCGTCACCCTCAACAACGTCACCGCCATCCCCAGAACCGATGCCGACTTCAACGGCGCCGCCAACCCCAACCTGAACGGTGCCAACAACCACATTCAGGCCATCGCGAATGTGGCCGCATTCCACTTCGGCATGATCGAGCAAGGTGGATCAAGCCTCTACGCCACGATGAGTCAAAAGGTGGCCGATCCGGAGGTGTTGCAAATCACCCTCGGCATCGGCGGTGACGAGATCGCTCACTTCCTCGAGTGGGTCGACTTCGCCGGCAACAGCGTCCAGCAACCCGTCGCGCCCCTCAAGGACCCCATCTCCGGCCTCTCGTTTCCCGACTTCTTCAACAACCCTCCCCTCCAACCCGCCACGCTCGTTCAACCCAGCCTCATCTTCCCCATCCCCTGCGAATTCCTCAGTCCCGACCTTCCTCATGTTTCGATCATTCGTCCTTTGACCGATCGATTTGCGGGTGCTGTGGCTTCCGTCGCAAGCCTAACCGCCGATGGCCTGTTCACCGGCCAAAGCAAACTTTTCCTCAGCACACTCAATGCCATGGCCGCCGAAGCCGACGCTGCGACACGCCTCGCACTCTAATATTCACTTCGGTTCGTTCTGCTCAGGATAGAGGGGCTTGCCCTTGGGCAAACCCCTCTATCCTGAGATCCAACGAACCAGGCCTATGTCAGTAGCGCTGTGAGTCCGTCGGCGCGCTCACCGTAGCGGCTTGGCCGCAAAGATCTCAACCTGTTGAATCTGCGGGGGATTAGCAAATAATTCTTCGGCCTTGGCGAAGAGTGCCTTGGCGATCGCACCGTTCAGATGCTCTTGCAGTCCCGCTTCATTCTCGAATGTATCGAAGATACCGAATGTGGCCGGCCCGATGCGGAAGGCAAACCATGTCGTCGTCCCCCCTTCTTGCATGGCTAAAGGTTGCGCAGATTTCAGGAACTCTTCGACTTCACGTTCCTTACCCGGTCGCGCTTCCAGTGTGGCTGATATTGCAAAACGGTCCATGTCTTCTCCTAATTCCTTGGTTCATGTGTTGTGGTGTGAACCAGAGATACCTCCTCTGGCCCTCTTCGGTTGCCATTGCTAGCCCTAGGTTCGATCTTCAGAGTATCTACTCGTTGAACCAAAGCCCCTGTTTGATCGACGGGAATGGAAAAGGTTACAACTGGAATTGATACGCACGATCCTGGCTAGTAGGTCTGGCGAGCTTAACCTTTATCTTCTTGAAGAGTGCATGTACTGCGGTGACGGCGACCAGTGGCATTCGTTTACTCATTGGGTTGTGTTCGCTGGCGGCAGCTTCTTTCATTCCCGGACTAATATTTTCGTGCTGACAAAATCCGCATTCCGATGACGGCTATTGCCGTCCTTGGGTCCGTTCTCAATCTTTGTGTCGTAATTCATCGCACCTACGCACTATCGTCGCAGTTCTGTGTAACCTTTTCGACGCTCGTGCCTCTCATATTTGCGCAGAATAATGGGATGATCTCGTCCTCTGCTTTGTTGGCAGATGTGAGGGAGTGCCATTGCGCACACGGGTATCCCCTCAAAGGAGGCAGCACAATGTTGAAGTCAATTCCTGGTCTTCTGACCATCGCGCTCTCTATCGGAGCTTTTGCACCTCACACACATGCGCAGAATATCTTCCGGGGCAACGGCTCTTCGGTGTTCGTCATGACAAACGACAATGCAAACAACGAGGTCCTTGCGTATCAACGCACATCCAACGGACAGTTCGTCCTCAAGGCGCGCGTCGAAACCGGAGGGCGAGGAAGTGGAGGCACGAATGATCCGCTTCAGTCTCAGGGTGGGCTAACTCTCAGCGGCGACCACAACCTATTATTCGCAGTCAATTCCGCCAGTGGGACCGTATCGAGCTTTCACTTGCTGAATGGCATTCCGGTTCTGGTCGATCAGGAATCGTCAGGGGGCGCTTTTCCCGTCGCTGTGACGGAGCACAACGGCACAGTCTACGTATTGAATGCAGGTGGTTCCGGCGCGATCGTGGCTTTTAAGGCAGACGGTTTCGGAAGACTGCATGAGATCTCCAAATCCCAGGTCTTTCTTACCGGTGACAACTCGGGTGCCTCATCGATCTCCGTTAGTCCGAACAGTAAGTCGCTGATAGCGATCGAGAAGGCTTCCAACAGCATTGACGTGTTTCCTATCAATTCGGATGGAACGCTTGGAGCAGTCGTCGCAAACAAGAGCGTGACGCCGGGGGTGTTTGCCACTTCATTCACACCAAACGGTCAGCTCGTCGTTTCGGAAAATCAACCGAACGGCACTGATGTGTCGAGCATTTCCTCTTACACCATCAACTCAAACGGTTCGCTGACAGCGATTACTCAGAGCCTCCGCACCTTCGGCGATGGGAACTGCTGGAATGTGATCACCCCCGATGGCAAATTTGCCTATGTCGACAACGCAGGCACGTCTACCATCGCAGGCTTTTCTGTCGCGGCAAACGGAACTCTCACGCCAATTGCCAACACGATCGTGAGCACGCTCTCCAACGGGGCTGGTAACCTTGACATCACCGTCAGCGGCGATGGCAAGTATCTCTTTAATCTCCAGTCCGGGGTCGGAGTCATCGGCGTCTTCACCATCAATTCCGATGGAACTCTGAACCAACTTGGGGACATCGAGGGACTTCCCACAAATGCCGGCTTCAATGGAATTGCTGCTCTCTAACGGAAGGCTATGTGGGGCGGACTTCAGCCCGCCCCACATAGCCCCACTCAGTTAAGTAGGACAGAGCACTTCGTGGAATAAGGTTGTTGGCTAATGAGAAGCTAAAAGATTTCGTCGATCCATTTGAGCGCCGTTTCGGGTGCCAACCGTTTCATATAATCTACCTCGACGTAGGATCTGATGACCTTGCCGGCCTTCGAGACGAGAAATGCTGCAGGTACTGGCAGCTCATACCGGCTGTCTCCGTTGTAAACTGCCACATCGACGCCGAAGAGGTCCTGAACTTGCTTCAAAGCCGGATCCATTTGAAAGACAATTCCGAACTGACGAGCAACCCCATTCCCTGAATCGGACAACACTGGAAACTTCAGATGGTGTTTCTCTTGCAGCGTTAAAGAATGATCTGGCGTCTGCGGGGAGATCGCGACGAGCGTTACTCCTCGATCCTGAAACGACTGCAACTGCTCCTGATACGCCTGAACCGTCAGGTTACAGAATGGGCACCATGTGCCTCGATAGAAGAAAATCAGTAGAGGCCCGGTTTGCCTAAGGTCTGAACTCTTCACCAGCTTTCCTGTCGCATCCGGTAGCTCGAAATCCAGGATCATCTGACCCGACTGAAGAGCACCCTGTACGAGACCGGAGTCCATCAATCGTTGCGTTGTCGCTTCAATCGTTGGGACAACGTGCGGCGGTGTCTTTTCTGCGACAGTCTGTCTTAGCGCATTGAGTTCGTTCTGAAGATTCATGGTGCTCCTTCGAGGCAGGTTGCCTTATCTGAAGGTTGGAGTCCGTCGAGTCAAGAAGGTTACATTGCGGCTGGGTCATCGTTGCTTGGGCGGGCTTGTCATTGCCCGTCGCGTCGATACCAGAGGTGCGTTCACATCAAGTTCGATTCCATGGGGACCGACTCGCACACCCAGCTGTTGCCAGAGTTGATCGAGGTCCACCACGATCGGGGCATTCTTCCATTTGCGATATAAGTCAATGAGAACGGTCGTCCCTGTCGCCCGATCACCGGTCTCGAGAACTCGTGATAGCGACCACTCTGTATCGATGGTGCCTTGTGCAGTCACGATAGCTTGAAGAGCGTCCTGCAGCCCCTTGCGATTTCCCGTTGCTTTTCGGATCTGGACATCGGCGACCAGGCAGAACATGGCGCCGCCCCAATAAGTGCGGCCCCATGTATGGGTCCGCTCTAGTCCCTCATCTCCTGGTCGCGGCTCCCCCTCAGGCATTCCCCGTACCATGCCAGCCCACACCCGTTCTACCGGAAGTTGATTCGCTTGGGCTCGGGCGATCGGCTCGACATACGTAGCGATTCCTTCTTCCAGCCAATGCGATTCGTCAGGGAGCGAAGGCAGAGCCATATGGACCAATTCATGAGTCATCGTCCAGTCTTCCTCAAGGTCTGCCTTGGTTACGGCAGAACCAAGACGTATGCGGGTGAGAGCTTGCACATCCTGGACATCGCCCCACGTCGTGCCGTGAATCGATTCGTCTTTGTCCTCGTTTTGGCTCACAATGACGCGGGCCCGCTGGACGGGAAACCTGCCGTAATAGACGGCTACAGCTTCCGTTGCCCGTCGCACCCATGCCACGATGTCCTCATTCCGAAGACCCCCTTGACCGATCCGGATATCCAGCTGAATGACCGCTCCTCCGATTTGCAGCACTTGGCGGTAGGGTTCCTCTCGCCTGGAGGCGGCCATCGCTGAAATGGGTGATTGCGGTGGAACAGGGGGATTCACAGCTCCGAAAAGGAGAGACGATAGTAATAAGAGTCGCACCATGGTGATTGATCAATAAACTTGTAACCTACCAGTCGGCCCGTGAGTCCCATAGATCGACGTATGTTTCGCCTATTAGAGCCCTACGCTGTTTTTTTGGTTACAGCGATCGCTCATAGAATCGGGCTTCCGCCTTGCAACACCGGGCGACGTGACTTTTTATCATTCGGGGCATTGCGTGCGTCTAAATTCAGCGGGTAATGAACAAGCGATAGTCGACAGAGAAGATGTTGGGCGCGAACAATCAGTGGATAGACCTGATAGTCGCGGTTGGCTTGTCAGTCTTACGAGTCTTGTGTTCATCGTCCTGCAAAGTGCCTGTTCGATTGTGTTAGCGATCAGCGGAGTTCGTGTCCTGATAGGGCTCGGAGCGCTGGCCGCCGTGACTGCGGGAACGCAAGTACCCCCCGGCGGTCTTCACAGAGACGCAATCCGTATCCCAATGATGATAGTTGCAGTCGTGGGATCGCTCGTCAATTTGTATGTCATCTGGAGAATTCGTTCGCTTAGAAGACGCCCATCCGCTCAATGGAGGCAACAGCTCATCCCACGTAAGAAGGTCTGGAGCGAGAATGCACAGATCGGGATGGCTGTCATCACTCTGGTTCTTGTGGTTGCGGAATTCTCCTCTCACCTGTACATCGTCCGTTTCGTCAAATAGCGAACACAATAGGCGACGAAGCGACGTTCGATCTGACGACCAAACACCATCGAAGATGAACTATCTTCCCAAACAGGAGCCGGAAGTCAATGGTAACCCCTTCCATCATCGTCTTCGACGTAAATGAAACCCTCATCGATATCGAATCAATTGGACCGTTTTTCGAGAGAAATTCGGCGACCGGAAAGTACTTCGCGAATGGTTCAATCAATTGATCCTGTATTCCAACGTAATTACTCTGTCTGGGTACTATGAAACATTCTTCGCTCTTGGGCAGGGTGTCCTTGAGATGTTGGGAATCATCTACGGGGTCTCGATCCTGCCAGCTGATCTCGAAGAGTTGGGGAGCAGCATGAGGTCGATGCCAGCGCACAAAGATGTCCCTGAAGGGCTCCGGCTTCTTAAGGAAGCCGGTTTTCGTTTGATGACACTGACGAACTCGCCGCCATCGGATGGCGGCACGCCCCTGAAACGCGCCGGACTCCATCATTTCATCGAGCGCCAATTCAGTGTCGACAGTGTACGCAGGTTCAAGCCTGCTCCGGAGGCTTACCTTCTCATCACAGAACTCCTGAACGTCCCGCCATCGGCGATATGTCTTGTTGCTGCGCATATCTGGGATACCCTCGGTGCACAGAGCGTAGGCTTCTCCGCAGGATTTGTGGCAAGGACAGGAAATGCTGCGTTACCCGTCAGTGGCCTTCCCCAACCCGACGTCGTTGCTCCCGACCTTACGCAGATGGCGCATCAGATGATTGCTCTGTGGCGTTGAGTCGCCTCCGAGTTGCCGAACGAATGTTCACTATCGAAGCAATATCTTGTAACCTTCGCGAACCTGCGCCGTCTGATTGCTGCGATACACCGCGTACTAGACGGTCACTCGCGCCGATCGCTCATTGCGATGAACGATTCTGTTTTTAACAGTTCAGACAAGAAGGAGAGTAGCCATGGGTAGGTTGGAGAATAAAGTGGCAGTGATTACCGGAGCAACTTCCGGAATGGCGCTGGCGTCGGCAAAGCTGTTTGTCGAAGAGGGAGCGTACGTATTCATCACGGGCCGAAGGCAACAGAGCCTGGATAATGCGGTCAAAGCGATTGGACGGAATGTGACTGGAGTGCGGGCGGATTCGGCGAAGCTGGCTGATCTTGACCGGCTCTATGAGACGGTCAAGCGGGAGAAAGGCAATGTCGACGTGGTGTTTGCCAGCGCTGGTCATGGTGGTCGCGCTCCCCTGGGGGAGATTACAGAAGAGCAGTTCGACAACGTCTTTTCCCTGAACACCCGTGGCACACTCTTTACGGTGCAGAAAGCGCTGCCCCTGATTAGAGACGGGGGATCGATCATTATGAACGGATCGATTGCTCACCTCAAGGGTATGCCAGGACTGAGTGTCTATGCGGGAAGCAAGGCTGCGCTGCGGTCGTTCGCGCGATCATGGGCGGTAGAACTCGCAGAGCGCAGGATTCGTGTGAACGTGCTCTCTCCCGGGCCGATCGCTACCACCGCTCTCAAGAATCTTCCTGCAGAGGCGAAGGAGTACTTCCTGTCAGGAATTCCTCGCAAGGAGCTGGGAAACCCGGAAGAGATTGCGACGACAGCTCTCTTTCTCGCCTCCAACGATTCCAGCTTCGTGAACGGCAGCGAAATCTGCGTCGACGGCGGTATGGCGCAGGTCTGACCATCGAAAATGCACGGCAGTTCTGATCGCCATCGCGCAGGGGGTGCGCCTCTCTGATACGAGGCTTCCTCCGCGCTCACCGACCCACACTTCAAGCGGCGTCCGCACCGATTTGGTAGCTCGGGTTCACCATCGGGCATACATGGCCGGATTCCGTCGTAGCCCTGTTAAAGTGACTTTGTCGGCCTAGCGCTTTCAAAGCTAACGCAGCATCTGTGACGCCCCGCGCAGGACCAGGAGGGATGCTGTCAATGACAACTGAAGAGCTCTTCTCAAGCACAGCGGCGACGACATGGAAGCGCGGCGCTGACTACATCGATAAGCTGTTGTCTGCTATTGGCGATGAATAACTCCTCTTGGAGGTGGCTCCCGGCGAAATCGCGCGTATTACGTCGTTGCGCATTTTGCCGCACATCACGACCGGCTCCTGGCCATGCTCGCAATCGGAGAACTACTACTACATCCAGAATTAGATGAGTTGTTCATCTAGAATCCCGACAAACTCTTTCTTGACCGATTGAGTCCGCGCAGGTCCGTCAGGCACTCAGAAAGGTCAATGCGGCGCTAACCCGCGGTGTCGATGTAATGGCCTCACTTGGTTGCCTGAAGAGATATGCCGCCGTCTCCGAGCAGGACTGTACGAACCGGTCCGAAGGGAAGGCGGATTGCTGTCTGAAGTCGCGTCCCGGGCACGCCATGTACCACTGTGGTCAATTGCGACTTCTGACTAAGTCCTGACAGCTTGTCTTCACAGACCATTAGTTTGAGCTGCCTGCGTTCCGCCGCTTGCCTGCAAGAGGTTTATCAAGCGCAAATGCGCCAGAACCACCAAGCACCTGTGTCGCAAGACGCGCAAGATGGAACAGATCACACTCGGATTCCGGGGGGGGCGAATTTGGTTCCGGCGGGTATTATGGCCATGAGTTCGATCGAACTGAAGGCCATACTGGAAACGCGCTCTAAACTTTGCAACGAGCAGGACCGCGGCCATCAGCACACTGGCGAGCGGTGAATGCGTCAAGAAGCACAGCGAGGCCGCCAAGCAACTCAGTGAGGCTGGTAAGCCAGACCATAAGGTGCGGCATCGACATTCCGCGCGCGGATAATAGACGCGAACGCCTCGGGTCCTTTGGCGAGCTTTGCGTAGTCGCGCTCCATGAACCCATATCCTACGATCAGTCCCAGCGGGATAGCGGCCCGTTTGGTTGATTTCAGAGGTTCGAGCCTGCTGGTAGTTAGCGCCATAATCAAAATGTTGGCGACTGCATATTGCTGATGTCCTTACGTTGTCTGCAGATGAAACTGAAGTGACGCGGCGGACATAAGCGCTTCGTACACCATAATTGATAATAATCTCATCATTTTTGTGTCCTCGCGCGCGTCAACTCAAGTTCAACCTTTGCATGCAGCCGCTCGCTAAAACCAACCGGGAGTTCGAAAACACGGTCGTCGGCGGTCAGAATGATTATGTTGCGCGTGGAGTCCAGGATAGCCGAGCAAATCTCGCAGTTGTACAAGTGCTCCTGGACGGTACGTCGCGTATCTTCAGTCAGCGTCCCATCCAAATATTCAGAGATGTAGTTCCACACATGCTTGCAATCTACGACCATGGGAACCTCCTCCTTTTCGATGGTAGGCCTACTGCCTTGAGTTGAGGGGCTAGCACACTTTGCAACATCATGCGCGCGCGGTGCAATCGAACCTTGACGCTGGAAACACTTATATTCAACGCCTGAGCAGTCTCGCTTGTATCGAGCTCTTCAACATCCCGCAAAACGAAGACCCTGCGATAAGTATCTGGGAGCGCCTCCACGGCCCGCCGTATAAGCTTTCGGACCTCCTCGCGTTCAATGGTGTCAGAAGGTATCTCGCGCCAATCACGCAAGAGCGTCGGTGAGACGCTCTTATTGTTGTCCGGAGGCTCGTCGAGTGACTCCATACGAATTACCGCGCGCCGCCGGAGCTGGCTCTTAGCCTCATTCAGCGCGATGCTGATGAGCCACGTTCTGAATTTTGCCTCCGCACGGAATGAGGCAAGATTAAGGAAGGCCTTGATGAAAGCCTCTTGCGCCACATCCTCGGCGTCTGTCTGATTCTTCATATAAGACAAGGCCATCAGATACACACTTCGCTCGTGAGGCCGGATCAGCTCATGGTATAGCTGAATGTCTCCTGCGAGAATAGCGGCGATCATTCCAGCTTGCGTGCGTTCTGACGTCTGAGACTCCATGATTAGTCAACAGCTTTCAGCCGTCTGGCGAAGAGACTATTGATCGCATACAGGCCGGAGCCGAAGACCACAATCATCAATGAGGCGAACAGGAACGTATAGGGGTCTGCGACATAGAATTTATCCGAGTCAGAGAAAACCGACGTTAGCGCCGCGTGGTCGGCAGTCCAATTTGCGACGAACATGTTGCAGGCGAGAAGGAAAGCGATCGGGCGCGAGAATAGGCCGAGCATCAGGAGGACACCACCGACGAACTCCAACAGAGACACGAAGGGACCACTGAAGGCAGGAATTCGAATAATGTTGAGGCTCGCGAAGAATGTCGTGATTCGTGCAAGGTTGTGCAGCCTGCTCCGTCGTATCTGGGCACATTGAAGTCCCCGGTAATGCCGCACAACCAGTAGCATTGCGGATTGCAGGGAACAAAATGCTGACTTGAAACGGCGATAAAAGCGCAGCAACCAGTTCACTGTTTCCTTTTCCGGCAAGATGACTCACGCGCCAACGTCGCGAGAATGCCTTTCGCATGGTTAGAGACGTGGAGAGCGGTTTGGTTACACAAGTCTTTCGGAACAACGATGTAACCGTTTTTGCGGAACGACGTCAGATGAGCGACATGTATCTGGAGGTCGTTCCATGCAATTTCGTTCCCTGGTTGCCGTTTCTCTTTGTCTTTGCGCAGCGCATTCCACGTCATGGCTTGCCTCAGCGCAGAATGTCGATCTCGAAAAGCCTGCTTCCGTTGTCATCGTTGAGCTCTTTACCTCTGAGGGGTGTTCCAGCTGCCCGCCCGCGGATGCCTTGCTGCGTCAGATCAATCTGAAACAGACCAAAGCCGGACAGTTGATCGTGGGCATCAGCGAGCACGTGACGTACTGGAACAGTCTAGGCTGGAAAGATCCATACTCACTTCCGCTGTTTACAGAGAGACAGAGCGTCTACGCTTCACGCCTCTCACCGGAGGGTTCGTACACACCACAAATGGTGTTGAATGGACGCGACCAGTTTGTGGGCAGTGATGGGGGCGCCCTCGTGCGAGCTCTGCGCGACGGATCCAGCCGAAATTCTCTTGATCTTCGTATCGTATCTTTGGTACCCACCGGCTCCGCACTAAATGTGAAGTTTTCGCTCGCGGGCCAGGTGACTAAACCGCTCGACATCATCGCTGTTCTGACGGATGACGCGGATCAATCAAACGTTCTCCGCGGGGAGAACAACGGAAGGCTTCTCCAGCACGTTTCCGTCGCCCGTTCACTCACCCAGGTTGCAACAGTCAAGGGTGATGCAGAGCAGACCGTCCGCATCTCCCTCCCGCGTGAATTCGAACGGAGCAGCGAATCAGGGCATCATCTGATCCTGTTCGCCCAGGAATCTCATCAGGGGGCAATTCTTGGAGCTACGACGGTGCCATTCTGAAGTATTTGGTTGTGCCGTAACCAAGCGCCTGTTCAGGCTTCAAACCAGACGAACAAGCAGAACTGCTCCGTAAGAGCGGATGGCGGGTCTCGGAAGGTTCGCTCGTTCACTGATTCAGGTGTTCCCCAAAAAGGCCGCTTCCTGAGTGGCCTGTATACGGATTTGGCCTCGCGGTGCCGATCCTCGAAGCATTTATCGGGACCGCCATTGCCTTGGGATTCTGGACGCGCGCCGCGCTGTTACCGTCGCATTTCTCATGCAGGTCTGACATTCGGGTCCACATTTCGCCAGGACTGGCAGACTGTGGAGATTCAGCTAACTGACTCCTTCATTTGCTGTCTCTTACTCGTCGGCGCTCGTTATGACCATTGCTGTCTGGACCGTCTGTCGGACCGCGCTGCGTAAAGCTTTGTTGTAACTTTTCGCCGCCCCGTTTGTCTCATAGGCATTTCACGCTAGGAGTGTTTTACATGCGCGCATATGATTTTAGCTTCCTCAGCTTCGATAGGTCGCCCAGCGTTCAGTTTAGTCGGGCGGTACGCCTAGCCCTAGTCGCCATTTGTGCTTTGTTGATTGGAGTGCCGTCGTTTGCGGAGACTCCAGCAGTAGGCGCCAAGGCTCCGGACTTCGCACTTTCTACCCCGACAGGGAAACTTGTGCGGATGTCGAGGGAGCAGCGGGGGCATGATCTTGTCCTGGTTGTCTTGCGGGGTTTTCCCGGTTACCAGTGCCCCTACTGTGTAAGGCAGGTCCATGACTTCGTCGATCATGCCTCTGATTTCGCCGCGAAAAACACGCGGGTGCTACTTGTCTATCCTGGCCCTCCCGCCGAATTGGACCAACACGCTAAAGAGTTTCTTGAGAAGCAAGCTGAATTGCCGGCCAACATCGTTCTCGTGGCGGATCCAGATTATAAGGTAACTAATCAGTATGACCTGCGTTGGGATGCACCTCATGAAACCGCATATCCGTCCACGTTTGTCCTCGACAAAAGGGGAATGATTGTTTTCGAGAAGATCAGCCACACTCACGGTGATCGCCTGTTGGCACAAGATGCCCTGGACCACCTTTCAACGAACTAACGGTAAGCAGGCTGCGTCTGACGACGCTCGGCGCAGCCTTTCTGTCTCCAAGCCGCCCAGGTCAGCCATGAAACAACTTTGTTGCCGCCTTTTTCTTGTCACCCTGATTTTGCTGGTCCTCCCTTCGTTAGGTCATGCTCAGATCCGTGAACTGGGGAACGGAGAACCAGGACCAGTCAAAGCACAGCATCTCACGGCGGAACTGATCTCAGATTCCGGAACCGTCACGCCAGGAACAACGAGCCGGGTTGCTCTGCTGCTGACGCTCGAACCCGGTTGGCATGTTTACTGGATTTACGCCGGAGATTCCGGAGAACCACCGAGCGCAGCGTGGTCCCTCCCGCAGGGATTCGCGGTTGGGCCCATGCAATTCGCCACACCCTCCCGGCTCCCGCTTGGACCGTTAATGGACTACGGCTACGAAGGAAGGGCTGTGTTTCCGTTCAGTCTGTCGACGTCCCGGCAACTCGCACCTGGGACCACGACGCTGAAAGCGCACGCGCAGTGGCTCGTCTGCCGAGAGGTGTGCATCCCTGGGAAGGCATACCTGGGTCTCAATCTCAATGTGACGCTGACGAGATCTGCCGAGACGAACCGGTTAATCGATGCCGCGGTTGGCTCTGAGCCGGTCAATACGCCGAACTCGGTCAAGATCGACGTAAATGCCACCCGCACCATGCTTACGCTCAACGTCGCCACTGGCAAGAGAGAGACATCTGCGGAGTATTACCCACTTGACGACGACTCGATTCGCAATGCCGCGAAACAAAACATCACACCTACTGCCAATGGTGTGAAACTCGTAACGGAGCGAGCTGATATCTCCGACATTCTGCCGAAGGAACTCAAAGGCGTACTGAAGCTGAATGATGGACGATCCTATAGCTTTGACGTTCCCGTCGTAGCCCCCACCATACCGACAGATTCAGGTAATGAACCGGGGTTCCTTCTCGCTGTTCTGCTCGCCTTCGCTGGTGGAATCATCCTCAATCTCATGCCGTGCGTGTTTCCAGTTCTCTTCCTGAAAGCTCTCGCTCTCATCGGAAGCGCAGGGGAAGACAATGCGCGTCAACGAACGCATGGGCTGGCCTACACCGCAGGTATCCTTTGTTCCTTCTGGGCCACCGTAGGCGCTCTGCTCACGTTCCGAACATTTGGGGAACAGGCTGGCTGGGGATTCCAACTGCAGTCGCCCAGCTTTGTTGTGGCCATGACGTGTCTGTTGTTCTTCATGGCGTTGTCGCTCGCGGGCATGTTTGACCTTGGTCTGACCCTGACAAATGCGGGTGATAGCCTCGCTCGCAAGAGCGGTTATGCGGGTTCCTTCTTCACTGGGGTGTTGGCGACGGTAGTCGCAACGCCATGCACAGCCCCGTTGATGGGCGCTGCCGTGGGCTTCGCGCTATCTCAGAGCGCATTCATCACCTTCGCCGTGTTCACTGCGCTTGCTCTAGGACTGGCCGTCCCGTACCTCGTTCTGACGCTCATTCCAGCGTGGGCGGATAAGTTGCCGCGGCCAGGCCGTTGGATGGAAACACTCAAGCAATTCACATCCGTTCCGCTCTTTCTCACCGTGGTTTGGCTGATCTGGGTATACGGCCGTCTCAACGGCGGCGCGCCCGGAGAGAGCGCCGACCATATTGCCCGCCTGCTGGTCGGATTAGTAATTCTCGCTGCCGCTGGATGGATTTTGGGACGCTGGCCCGCTCGTCGATGGGCACATGCCGCTGCTGGTATCACTGTGGTGGCGGCGCTGGCTGTCCCTTTGGCCGCAGCGCACTCCGATCGGCTGCAGTGGCAACCGTTCTCCGATGCGGTCCTCCAGAACGCGCGGAAGCAAGGCAAACCTGTCTTCGTCGATTTCACTGCGGCATGGTGTCTTTCCTGCCAGGTCAATGAGAAGGTCGTGCTCCAGGATAAGAGAGTCGAACAAGATCTGCTCCGTCAACACTGCGTCCTGCTCCGCGCAGACTGGACTCGTTACGATCCCGAGATTACGCAGGCATTGAGCCAGGTTGGTCGAAGCGGGGTTCCAACCTATGTCGTATTCCCCAGTCATCCAGGAGGAAGCCCTCGTGTCTTACCGGAACTTCTGACGCGTAATGCCGTCCTCGCAGCCATCCGGCAAACCGGGTCATAGAAGGACAATGGGAGCCATCGCCGATTTCGCGAGGCTACGCCTGAGAAACACCTTGCAGCAGAACTCACATCAGCGGGTTGGCTGCGACGAACAAAACTCTGGGAAAGGATTTCATGGAGACGGCACCGGCAGCGGAAAATAGCCTGTTCCCTTCCACTGCAAAGAAAGAGACGCCTCTCTGAGCCCCTGACCGCACGAAAAGTTACGAACGTGCTCGGCTGAGCCACTTGCTATCACCAATGGGCGAGGTTGTAATTTTTACGCCACTGAGCGGTTGTACCGGATATAAGAACGAGTCGGATGTGGAGGATGTGGCCCAAGAGGCCTTTTTGAAAGCCTTCCGCAAGCTCTCCGCATTCCGCGGGCAATCGAAGCTCAGCGCCTGGCTGATCAGCATCACGCGAAATGAGGCCAGGCGGCGGTTCTGGCGCCACAGGACGCTGGGTTTCGAATCGCTCGAGAAGGGTGGGCACGTCTCGCCGGCAGTCTTGCGGGACTGGATAAAGATTCCCTCCGGCGTGCTGGAGCGAAGCGAGGTTTGGGAGTTATTGCAGACTGCTGTCAATCATTTGTCACCGATCTATCTGCAGGTGCTGCTGGTGCGCGATCTGGAAGAATTGAGTATCGAAGAGACAGCGACGGGTTCTGGAGATCAGCCTCTCCCCTGTCAAGGTCAGGCTGCGTCGGGCGCGTATGATGCTGCAGAAGGAACTCGCACCGAAGTTGAAGAGTCTGAATCCTAAAAGGAGGTGGTTCCGATGATCTTAGAGTGCAAACATGTATGGGACTACATCTCCGGATATCTGGACGACGCGCTGCCCTATGAAATCAGAGACTCGGTGCAGCGGCACCTCGAGCACTGCGAAATCTGCTCGGCGATCCTCGACTCGACTCGGAACATCCTTGTACTGACGGCCGACGATCGCGTGTTCGAACTGCCGGTGGGATTCAGCGATCGCCTCCACGCGAGGTTGGCGCGAGAGATAGAGTCGGGTTCGGGAGTAAAGCTCGAGCATTCGGACTAGCCGTCGCCCACCGAACTAAATCGTGCCGTGCAGGTACAGGTGGAAAACCCACTCCGTGCAAACGAGCAGCAGCGTGACAATTGCGAGCCAGACCTGAATCGACTCAGAGCGTTTTTGCTTCGCCGTGGGCGGAATCAATCTCCATTGCGAGGAGGGTCGCGCCCGAAGACTCCGAACCCGCCAGACCGCGTAGAGATTTACCAGTGAGCCCACAACCGCCACGGTTTCCATGGGGATCCGGATAGCCGCGCCGTGCAGGGCCGCGAGGAATCTGAGACCGGTGGTGGCCGCCGCCAGCGATCCGATTCCGATCAGCAGACGGAGACCGCTGATCGCCATGAACGCGGTGCAGGCGCTTTGCAGAAGGGCGAAGAAGATACTGGTGAAGCCTATCGCCCAGGGTCGCTTTTCCGCCGGATTATAGAATGTTCGCTGCTCGGCTGTGGTTGCCGAGGTCTCCTTTTTGAGCATCTTCACTTCACCCTACCTAATCCTAACTCTTTCCGGACAGGCGGGCGCTCCGCGAAAGCAATCGACAGGGTCAGCTGTAACTTTGTCCGGCACGGAGGCTCTCATTTGCAGAGATCCGTTAAAGGCCGTCTGGGACGCACGCGTCTTCTGTGGCGTTACTGGCTTTGTGGGTCCTGCGCGCAACGATATAAGCTGGAGTGCACGCAGGACGGAGAACTCCTTACTGCAACCGGCGCCGCGGATTCAAAAGAACGAAGCAGTAGGATCGAAGGCTACGCTCCCATGCCGGACACACCGCCGCTGCCGGAATGAAAATGTACTTGGATCACTGAAAATGAGGAGAGAATGGCAGAACCGAATTTCGTACCCCTCGCGGCCTACTGCGAATATCCAGTGGAGGAGATGAGGGCTCGTACCGCAGAATTCGAAGCAGAGATTCGGCCCCGGCGCACCGTTCGCGAGTTCTCAGAGCGCCCGGTTCCCCGAGAAATTATCGAAAATTGCCTGCGCGCGGCCGGGACGGCGCCGAACGGCGCCAACCTTCAACCGTGGCACTTCGTGGTCGTCAGCGACCCTGCATTGAAGACAAAGATTCGCGAAGCCGCGGAGAAGGAAGAATACGAGTTCTACCACCACACCGCTCCGCGGCAATGGCTGGATGCGCTGGCGCCCATGGGCACGAATGAGCACAAGCCGTTCCTGGAAGCCGCTCCGTACCTGATTGTCATCTTCGCGCAGACCTACGGCCTGCTGCCCGATGGGCGTAAGGTGAAGCATTACTACACCCAGGAATCGGTCGGGATCGCCACTGGATTCCTGATCGCGGCTCTGCACCACGCCGGCTTGGCCTCACTGACGCATACTCCCAGCCCCATGGGATTTCTGACGGAGCTGCTGGGGCGTCCGGCGCACGAGCTTCCGTTCCTCGTTCTGGTCGTCGGTTATCCGCACGATCGCGCGACCGTTCCGGCGATCACCAAGAAGCCGCTGGAAGAGATTGCGACGTTTCTCTCGTCGAATTGCAGTTGTCGAGCGCCCGAACCCCGGGGTACAAGGGAATGGCGGGGGGAGGATTTCTGAGAAATACGACGGAGGATCGAAGGGTCAGGGTTGCGGTGGCGCAAGCCTCGCCGGCCTATCCTGACGCGCAGGCATCGCTGCAAAGGCGCTCGCGCGGGTTGCGGAAGCTGCCGCAGCGGGAGCAAGACTCGTCTGCCTCGGCGAGACCTTCCTGCCTGGCTATCCTGTGTGGCTCGACATCTGCGAAGGAGCCGCGCTGTGGGGCCATCCCCCGGTCAAGGAAGTCTTTGCCGAACTCCGTGCAAACAGCATCGTGGTGCCTGGCCAGGAGACCGCCGCACTCGCCGAAGCCGCCGCGAAACATCGGATCGGAATCGTTATCGGCGTCCATGAGCGCGTGAATGATGGGCCAGGGCATGGCACGCTCTACAATACGCTGCTCTTCTTTGACGAAGAGGGCCGGCTGGTCAATCATCACCGCAAGTTGGTTCCGACTCGCTCCGAACGGATGGTGTGGGGATACGGCGATGCCGTGGGGCTGCGCTGCGCCAGAATTCACGGGGTCAAGGTCGGGGGACTGATCTGCTGGGAGCACTGGATGCCGCTGGCGCGCCAGCATATGCACAACCAGGCGGAACAGATTCACATCGCGGTGTGGCCGACGGTGCACGAAATGCACCAGATCGCGAGCCGCCATTACGCCTTCGAAGGCCGCTGCTTCGTGCTGGCCGCCGGGCAGATTCTTCGGGCCTCCGTCTTGCCCATCGAACTAACTTCGGCGCAGAAGCAGGACCCGGAAAGCTTTACCGAACGAGGCGGATCGGCCATCATCGCGCCGGATGGCCGGTACCTCGCCGACCCGGTCTTCGACGAAGAAGCCGTCCTGTGCGCAGATCTCGACCTGACCGAAATCGACCGGGAATGTATGACGCTCGATGTCAGTGGCCATTACTTGCGGCCGGACGTGTTTGACCTGAAAGTTACGGCTCCCGTCAAGAGACCCTGACCGCCGCGCAGATCGTTCGTCTTGGTGGATTTGTTAGCCCGTGGATTCCCGGCTTTGCTGCCACACGCCCAGATGTCTCACGGACAAGACCTCTTCCGGTCTGCTCGCGACGAGGATGGCGAAGCACAGGGCGAATACCGACCAGTTCAGCGATGCCCCGAAGTACATCCAAAAGGCGGCGTGTTCCCCAGGGTAACCGCCGGACAGCCACATCGCCGCCATTAGCAAATTGCCCTGGATCGCCCTCCGTGCAGACTCTGCGCATGGCTTTTGGAGACGGCGGGAAGGTGACGGCAATGGAACATCATGCATCAGCGGGCTGGCCTACGGCCGCAATCAATCCCGCGTTCATGCTCAAGGATGCACGAGGTGTTCCGTACGACGGTTTCGCCGTCTTCGGCGCCAACCATTGGTACACAGTTGGCGCCCATCGGGTTCGGGCGCTGCAAAATGATCTGGCAAACCGATCCTTCCGGCCAGGTTATCTGCGCTCCGTGGGGGCCGGCTGGACCAACTGGGCTCTTGAAAGCTTCATGGATGAGGCCGCCCATGCGATCGCAGTCGATCCGGTGGAGTTTCGATTGCGATTGCTGGATGGCGCCGGGCGCAACCCAGGATCCGCGCCGAACGCCGTGGGTGGCGCGCACAGGCAAGCGGCCGTCCTCGCGCGAGTTGCCGAGAAAGCGGGATGGCGCACCGCTATGCCCAGTAATACCGGACTCGGCGTCGCGACGACCTTCGGCCAGGAGCGCGACATGCCCACTTGGGTTGCCTGCGTCGCTCGTGTTCGGGTGAACCGCAGCAGCGGTCAAGTGACCGTAGAGAAACTGACGCTGGTCGTCGACGCCGGTACGCTGATTCAACCCGACGGGGCGAAAGCTCAGGTTGAGGGCGCCACGCTGTGGGGATTGAGCATGGCCCTCCACGAAGGATCAGAATTCGAGAACGGCAAACCGAAAGATACGAACCTTGATACTTATACGCCCGTCCGCATGGGCGACGTACCCGAAGTCGAGATTGAGTTTCTGCCAAGTACGGCGACACCAGTCGGCCTTGGTGAGCCGGGGACTACAGTAGTCGCGCCCGCGATTGGAAACGCGATCTTCGCCGCCTCAGGTGCACGTCTTCGGCATCTGCCCATTCACCCGGATGATGTGCTGGAAGCTCTCGCGAACCGGCCTTGATCGCGGGGATACTTGATAGCCAGATGCTGCTTCGGTGCCTTTTCTAGCACATACTCAAGGCTCATTTACTGTAACCAAACCTTTGGCGTTTGATGTCGAAACCATAAAACCAAATGACCCTAGCAAGATGACCATGATCGAGCTTCGAGTGTTGGCGGTCTCGGGTCGCGTGACTCACTGAGACGTGAAACGTGAGATTTGTGGAGTTCGTGGCGGATCATCTGGAGGCAATCTCGCTCAGCTTGCGCTATCGGATCCGATGAACCGCTTGGTTTGAACGCTCGGTCAGCGGGCCGTCGTGTTGCGCTCGAACCACAGCGCGAGCTGCTCCTCTGAGGTCTCGCCAGCCGCCAGACTCCAGAAGGTGAGAACTCGATCCTCCTTCGTGGCAGTCAGTTCGAGACCGTTCAACTTCAGAAAGGTAAGGGACACAGTGAACGCTGTCCGTTTATTACCATCTACAAACGGATGATTGGCGACAATTCCTTTGGCATAAGCGGCAGCAAACCTCGCGATCGGAACGTCTTCTCGCTCACCGTACACGAAGAGATTCTTCGGACGCGCCAAGGCAGACTCCAGCAGTCCAAGGTCGCGCACACCTTCCGGACCGCCGTGGAGCATCAGCGCCTCCTCGTGCATCACCAGAACGACGTCCAGCCTGACCCAGACCGGCTCTTTCACTCAGCAAGTCTCTGCAGGACGTCGCGGTTTTCGCGCATGACCTCACGCGCCGCCTCCATCTGGGTAGCGAATTCCGTGTCTAAAGGAAGCAATCGAATGCCTTGGGAACCCTCGGTGATGTAGAGCGTATCGCCCTTCTGTACATTGAGTCGCGCCAGGGTCTCTTTGGGCAAAATGATGCCTGCCGAGTTGCCTATTGCGATGATTTTGGCGGTCGTGGCCATTGAGAGCCCCATTTACCCTTGATACTAACATAAGTTATAACATAACCTGCGCAACGGTTGAAACCCTGAAATGGAGGCCGATGCTTGACGGCCACACAGATTTCCAACCCGGCATCAACCCAACCTGAGTGCTCCACGAACTTTCTGTCGCCTCCTCAGGCTTACTGCCGACAGCCAATCACTCCTGCTGACTTCCCCCATCCACCAAATTTGTGAACTCATAACCCAAAGGTCGCAGGTTCAAATCCTGCCCCCGCAACCATTTAGCGGAATGCCAACCCATTCCCAACCGATTGATTTTCAACAACTTCGCGTCAAATAGCCCGTCAAGAAAAACGAATCCCTTCCGTTTGGTGAAAAACCCGACTGCGCAGGAGCGTCGGCTCCTTGGGTCTCGTGGTGTGACTGCACAAGATCTTAGCTAAGACCCAGAAGTTGGAACTCGCCCTCGTAGCCCTCCATCTCCTCTTCTACCTCTTCCGGCCCTTGATGAAGCATCTCCAACACGAGATGAATCGCCGTCGTCACCGAGGCCAGCAGCAGAAGCAGTAGTAGTTTGTTCTCCATGCGGATTTCCATGGAACTCACCTCGAAGATAAATGGCGGAAGCACGCCCACGTAGAGCGTTAGCATTAGCGGAAAACTTGTGCGACCCGGCATCCGCGACCGATTGAAGGGCACGCTCTGTTGAAAGAAGAAGAAGCCATCTGTCAGCAGCACACCCAGGCATAAGCCCCAGACCGCCTGTACCACAAGGCGCTGCGCATTCCATCCTGCGAGTCTCAAGGCAGTAAGGATGCTGCATATAACCCCCAACGCACACACGAATGTCCATCTGCGTGCTGCAGCTGCACATTCACTGGTTCTTGCTCCTGTGATTCGAAATATCCACCCCGCCGGCAGATTGAGCGGGAAAGCAAAGGCAGCCCTTACACCTGCAATTACCCAGAAAAGCAAGAGGGGCATGACCGCATGCAGCCCTGTATCGGAGATGACTGTCTGGAGGTTTCCACGATTCGCGCGAAACGTTACCGTGCACGCTACCGCAAGCGCGAGCCCCGTTCCGCAGTACATCGCCAAATACACCTGGTAGCGATTATTCCGCGCCATCGTCTGCCCAATGAAGTGGAAAATCGCACGTTCTCCGGGCCGACGAATGATCGCATGCACCAGCTGCGTAAACCATCGGAATGGCTTGCGTCGACTACGCGAGCTTCCCTCGATCGCCATCTTCCGCATCCGCGCCCACGCGATCGGATACGTGAACGATACGACCAGAGCCAGGATCAACGTCCCGCGAACCGCGTATCGCGTCATCTCGCGCGCGAATGCCGGTGCGGCATTTCCATGAAGCAGCTGCTCATAGAGTCCGACGAACCACACCGGAGGTAGCCAGCGCACCATCCCCAGCGTCCCCGATAACAATGCCTGCATGGAGTCGACGTAGTTCACACAATGCAGCAACAGCAACACCAGCGCGGTCACGGACAACATTTGAATCACGGGCGAAACCGCGCGAAACCGCGCAGCGCCAAGCACGCAGAGCAGGACTCCACCGAGGGCTAGAAAGAACAGCGCCGCAAATGCTCCCGCCAGCAGCACGGCGGCTCCGTGTGCATATACCTGCCGGAAGAAGCTGAATCTGCTGATCGCGGGCAGCATCCATATGCCAAAAAAGTTGCAGGCAAACAGAAACAGCGCCAGGAAGGCGATCAACGCTGTTGCCTTCGCCGCCAGGAGCTGCAGTGGCTTCAAGGACAGGGGTGTGAGCACCAGAAAGTCCAGTCGGTCAGGAAAGAGCATTTCCCACTCGAAAATCGATACCGCTCCCATCACCACAAATGAAAACAGGTCGAAGAAATAGTGGTCCTCGATCACATTCCATGGGGGTCTCTGCAAAGGTTGCGGCGGGTAGAGCAACTGGAGATACAAGATGATGATCATTTCTGGCACGGCCACAATCGAAAGGGCGCGCACCACTGTTGTTTGCGTGTCCCCGTCGACCTGGAGGGTGTCGTTGTCGAAGAAACGCCGGAAGAAATGATCGATAAGAATGCGAGTGATACGGCAGCTCTCACCCATGGCGCACCTTCATGAGGTTGACCATCTCGTGTGCCACTTGCTTTGTGTCTGTTTGCTGTACTAGTTGCGCAAAGACGCTCTCGAGCGTTGGCAACTCCATCAGCCTGGTCAGATCGTCCGGCGCGGCGTCGGCAACCACCTTGCCCTGCGCCAGCACGATCACGCGATCGCAGACGCGCTCGACCACCTCCAGTACATGCGAGATGTAAAGAATTGCCTTGCCCTCGCCCGCCAAGAGCAACAGCAAGTCCTTGAACAATCGCGCCGAGACGGCATCCAACCCCGACAACGGCTCGTCCAGAACAATCAGTTGTGGATCGTGCAGCAGTGCTGCCGCGATCAGGACCCGTTGCTTCATCCCCTTGGAGTAATCCGTCATTGCCGAATACTGCGCTGCTTCCAGAGACAGCAGCTGCAGCAGCGTTCGAGCTTTGCGCTCGATCAAGTTCTCCTGCATGCCGCGCAACCGGCCGATGAGTTGCAGGTACTCCAGACCCGAAAGATGTGTGTACACCTGCGCCTCTTCAGGGACGTAGCCGAGCTGCCCTCGATACGAAGCGAGATTGTCGTGGATATTCCGTCCACGGAAGAGAACCTTCCCTTTCGTGGGCTGGATCATCCCGATCACCATCTTCACTGTCGTGGATTTGCCCGAGCCGTTCGGCCCTAGATAGCCCAGCACCTCGCCTGCTTTGAGGACGAAGCTAACGTCCTGTACGGCGGGGATGCTGCGATAGGTTTTCGAGACATTCTTGAGTTCCAGCATCACGGCCCCTATGTAGCATACTACCAGTGATAGTATACTACATAGATATGAACGTGCCCCGGTTGTCTCATACCGCTGCCCTGATTCTCAAGGCAATCAGTCTCGGCTACTGTTATGGCCTGGACGTTATGGAGATTACTGGCCTCCCCAGCGGAACCGTCTACCCAGCACTTCGGCGACTGGAGCGCGATGAATTTGTGGAGTCGAAGTGGGAGCCAGAAGAGCAGGCTGCGGCGAAGCAGCGCCCCGCTCGGAGATACTACGAAGTTACGAAGGAAGGAAAGGCGGCTGCGCTGGCTGCGACCCAGAGGTACCCCCTGCTCGCACATCTTGTTCCGGAGAAGCGATCTTGAGCCAGACATCGACTGCGCCGCTCCCGCCGTTTGACCGCAAACTGCTTGCTGCGGTCGAACAACTTGTCCCCCTTGCAGAGCGGGAGGAGTGGTCCCGGGCCTGGCAGGCGGAACTTTGGCATATGCATCGTCGAAGAGGGCTGCGTCGGAGGTCAGCGCTTCTTGTGATGGCTGATTTCTCGATTGGGTTGACCCGCGACGCCCTATGGCTTCGTACCGAGAGCTGGAGACGTACGTTTGCTGGCACAGCCCTGCTCTGCATCGCATCTCTGTTTGGCCTGATTCTCGTTGCTACTGTGATTACTCTGTCGCCGCAGGCAGGCTGGCGTTCCCTTTTCGCCTCGGTGGCGCAGCAAGTCAGCCGCTCACTGTTTACGGCTCCTCTGATCCTCTTCGTTGCGTTCGCCAGCGCATCCAGTCGACATATCGAACGAGGTTCGCAAAGCAAAGGGCGATTCTGGATCAAGCAGCAAGCCTTCTTTTCTGCAAAAGCAGTTCAGGTGCTGGCGCTCGCCTTTTTGCTGAGCGTGGATATTTGCCAGCCGATGCATCCAGCGTTCCCTGACACGTCGGATTTCTTCCAAATGTTCTGGTTCGTTCTATTCTCGCTGATCGGATTACGTTGGGCAATTCACGATCAGGAACAACGTTGCAAGAACTGTTTGCAGTCGCTTGCGACGCCAGCTCGCGTGGGGCGCCCGTCGCATAACCTGTTGGAGTGGAACGGTACGGAGTTGAGCTGTAAGCGGGGCCACGGTCTGCTGAGTGTTCCTGAGATGGAAACCAGCTGGTGTCAATCCAGTCGGTGGATCGTCCTTGAAACATGTCGGTTGAGCGTTGATGAAGATCGGTACTTGGACGTTGGCTAGAGTTCATCGATCCGTTCGTCGCTCCAAGGTTGTGGCCTGAGGTAAGGCCTTGTCGACAGGCATTTTACGTGTGCTGCTTAATGTGCATTCAGAGGTAGGGGGTTGGCCAAGTTCATTCCGGCGAGGGCCAGAGCTCATGAACTTGGACAAGACACGGGCTAAGGAATCGTCTTCCGAAGGCCTTGGATGGGTCGATCAGTGACTCCGCGATTTAGCGCCGATCCAGGAGCATTCCTCAAGAGAAGCTTGTTGATCGTGAAACTCTCAACGCTACAGGTTCAAAGTTCAGCTAGCCGGCGTTGCGGCGAAAAGCCCGCGGAAACTGGACCGGTAAGCCCAAATCAAGAAAACCTCAAGTGCTGTGCACGCCGCGCCCGTGATCACGCCTGGTACTCGAAACAATATGTGGAATAACAGAATGTTCACCAGGATCGGCCCTAGGAGCACAAGCCCGATCGGGACGAAGCGACCTACCAAAAGCAGCAAGCCGCCGATCAGCATGAAGAGTGCGACGACGGTAGCGTAGTTGTGCGTCGCCATGAGGGTCATGAACGCTGTAGCATCAGCTGGCATGCCGCCCATTTTGCCGACTTTCAAGATGCCGACTAGACCTGCTGCCGCGAAGACGAAACCGAGCAAGATGCGGGCAATAATGATTGCAATTTTCATAAAGCTCCGAAGATAAGATCGTGGTGAAAAGACTTCGCTTTTAATATCCCTGCGCCCCTCGTAGGCTCATCGACAGCCCGGTCTGCTAATTGTCGCGACGCCGAGTGCATCGATCCTTATCCTTGAGCGCATGCGTCGCGCTTCATGCGGCCCGTCCGCCGTGGACGGGTCGAAGTGGATGGGGATATAAGCAAAAAACTAAATATCGCAGTATTTTATCTCCTTCAAGATGCCTTGAGTCAGCCCAATTACCTGCCCTCACTATAACGACGAGCGGGAAGATCGACTTTCGACAATCGGTTCCGGATTATTCCGACCTAGGTCGAGGAGGACGCATGATGAATCACATCTCAGATGCCGTGGAGCTCGCAGATCGTGTCATTGAGCTTGCGTCCGCACCGATAGGCGGGCTTGCCACAGCAATTTGCCAAGCATTCAACCGGCGATCAGGCCGACGCACTCTTGAAGTTCGCAGTGGCCGACGGAGTGCATCGTCGATATACCGTGCGGGCGGCAGTTCTAGTCGACCCAGTCGAGCGCGCCAACACTGATTTGGTATATTCCACGGTCCTCAGTTCGCCTTCTGAAGAGACCGCACATAGAGAGTGGGCCAGATGCCAGTTCCACACCTGAAGAAATGTGGCCTTAGCTGAATGTTGCATCGACCCTCGGGGCCACACGACTTTCGAGGAAGGCTCCACGCTTCGAGCATTCACGACAATCTGTCCAGAAGACATCGAAAATGGGGGGCCGAATAAGCCAGCTGCACCGCACGCGCTAAAAGGTTTACAAGTTCGTAGTGTGCTCTCTGCCATTGCCGGATTCGATAGGTAACTGACGCCGCCGGTGCCTCTTCACGAGGCCGTTCATCGGTCTCCATTTTGGACTACCTTACACTTTTACGCAGAACTCGGTGGGAGGCGGTGTTACAGCTAGCGCCGGGCAGAAAAAGACCGGATATTGCAATTCCACTTCGCTCCACTGACATTGCGACACCACGGACCGGCGACGACGGTATGTGGCGCTCGTCGTGGACGGATGGGAGCCGGGCCTATGTCAGTCACTACCTGGCGTTGGACAATACGGTGGCTGCTTCCCTTTCTGTGACTGGCGCTGGAAAGGTCAGTTCGAGTTTCCTGAACGCAGCGTCGGCTTCGACCTTGGCTGACCAGCGGTCGATATAGGGGCCGATCTGGGCATCGCGTTTCATAAGGAGGCCAACGTTCTGGTCGACCTGTCGGCGACCAGACCAGTAGGCGCAGACGGACGGTTGATCGCGGCAGGTGTAGCCCCAGGTCTTCGCGAGGTCGTCTTGAGACAGATTCTGTGCGTTGTTTGGGCCGTTCGCCGCGATCGTCTGCTCATGGCCAAGGAGTTGCATGTTGCTCCAGTATTGGAGTGCCGCTGCGATGCCGGCCCTTCTTGCCTGCAGGTCACGCACAGCGCTCTCGTCTCCGTCGTAGGTTCCATCTGCGTAGATCACGCCCGCGACTTGCGTTTGCCACGCGCAGCCCGAGGGTTGAGGAGCGAGGTTTGCCAAGGCGAACAAGCGTTGCCCGGGCTGAATAAGAGAAGGCTGCAGGCCCCTGACGGCAGGATGTGAAGAGCCGCCTCCACTGAACGCGAGAGCATCGTAGGCAGGAGTGGCCGTTACCGCTCCGCAAGTTGCGTTGACGGTGAAGGCTTCGATGGGCCTCTGCGTATCATTCACGAGAATGACCCAGCCACTTGTGCCGTCTGAGAGTTGCAGATGATAGCCCGAATTCTGGGCAAATGCCGGGCAGCAGACAAGCGACAAGAAGACACTTAGGAATGTGAAACATGATGATAGATTGCGCATACCATTACCTCGCGCGGAAGCTTACGCCTTTTCGCGGCTGGTTGTCAGCACCGGGCATTGGCGAAGGTGGCACTCCTATCATCCTGCGGATTCCCGGGGGATTTCTTCGTTCCGCGCCCCGCCGGGGTTTGCGGCAACTTCAGCTCGGTGGTGACTATCGCGGGACCTCGAGCAGAAAGCCGAAAAGCTCCTTAGTAATCTTCAAGCTCCGCTGCGGAACTTGCAGCGACTGTTTCCCTCATTTGCGCGCCGCTCGCGCGTCCCGTTGCAAATGTGAAAAACGCATTGCCAGCGCGTGTAAGGGTTGAATCCTGCCGGTTGATGAGCGCCAGATGTCGAGGCAGATCGAGACCTTCGATATCAACCGTCTGCAAGAGCCCTTGCCTCACCTCTGTGACCACATTGATGCGCGGCAGGAAGCCGACGCCCAGGCCTGCGAGGATAAGTCGCTTCAGTAATTCGCTCGAATCCAGTTCCATTGTTATGCGCTGGGTGAGTTTGTGCTGCTCGAACATATAGTCAAGCAACTCCCTTCTCCGGCCTCGGTTCGGTAGCAAGAAACCGTACTTCGCCACCTGCGACAGAGTCACCGTCTCGAGCTTTGTCAGCGGATGATCTGCGGGTACAACCAGAACCAGATTGTCTTTGTGAATCGTGTCCACATGAAGCCTTGCATCCTTCACGGGCAACGACACGATTCCGAATTCGACTTCGCGCTCCAACACCAATTCCAGTGTCTTGGCCCGCTCCGCCCGAACAATATTCAACGCCACTCGGGGATACTGCTTCTTGAACTTGCTGATAAGCAGCGGGAGGACATACAGCGCCGTCGAATCGTTCGCGCTCACTGTAAGTGTCCCGCGCGGCATGCGCTCCATGTCTGCGAGCGTCAGATGAATGTGCCGTAGCTGGGAGATCGACTGCTCGGCAAACGGCTGGAAGACGCGCCCCGCTGCCGTCAGCGTAACTTTGCCGCCGCCACGGTTTAGCAGACGATGTCCGACGTGCAACTCCAAAGCGCGGATCTGTGCTGAGATCGACGGCTGCGTCAGATGCAGTTTCTCTCCGGCGCGCGAAAAGCTCTTTTGTCGAGCAACTTCAAGGAATGTGGTTAGCCAGTCGAAATCCACGGTTGTCCTGTCCACAAGGATTTTAGTTCAGGGTTCGTTGCCTAACCGACAGCCTAGTTCTCCGGCTCAGAGCCAATTGTTCGTTCATAGTAACGCAAATAGAAGATTTCTATTCTCAAAAGCGAAATAGAAAGATTCTATTCGGTCCATTGAGCCAATCCGGACTTGATTGCTTTCTGGACCCGGTATCCGCATAATCAGCGGACACCAATTGACGAATCAGGCAACTTCAGGGCTGTGACTGAGCACATGACTCAGCCAATGGACTGCCACAACCAGCACATTCAGAGGTCTGGTCGGTAGACCCATAGGCATGTCATCCGTCCCGGCGGATCGTTTGCCTCGCCAATTCACACCTCTTTCCCTGCCCAGGAGGATGTTCATGAAGAACCGCATCATCAGGTATTGCGCGACCTATATGTTTCTTCTCCTGCTGGCGATACCGCGCCTGCGCGCGCAAACCAACACGACCTCGCTGTCAGGAACAGTCGTCGATACCAGTGGAGCCATGATTCCAGGGGCAACGATCACTATTGCGAACGCCGCTTCAGGAGCGATCCAGACAACAACGGCAAAGTCCAAAGGAGAGTTTTCGTTTGAGCAACTCCCACCTGGAACTTACGAAGTGAAAGTCACCACACCGGGCTTCTCCGAGCTGGATGAGAAGGTGGAGTTGCTGGTATCCACGCCAGTGAACCTGACATTCAAGCTCGCACCCGGCTCCAGTGAAGTTGTCAACGTAGAGAGCAGCATTGCCACGATCAACAGTACCGATGCCACTCTTGGCAAGGCTTTCGATAGCAGACAGGTGGCAAACCTACCTTACCTGGCAAACAACGTAACCTATCTTCTCTCGTTGCAGCCAGGAGTTCTTGGGCTCGATAGCGGTGCACAAACTGGCGGTCTGAATGTCGACTCCCGCACCGGAATCGTCAATGGCGCACGTCAGGATCAAACCAACATCACCTTGGACGGTGTCGATAACAACGACCAAATCTTTGGCTATGCTTTCAATGGCGCGCTGCGTTCGACGCGTGACTCGGTCGAAGAGTTCCGCGTAACAACCACCAATGCCAACGCTGATGCTGGCCGCTCGTCTGGTGGACAAGTTTCGCTGGTCACCAAGAGCGGAACGAATGCCATTCACGGCAGCGCCTACGAGTTTTACCGAGGTTCCGCAACCGCCTCAAATCAATGGTTCAATAAACAATCTCAACTGCAATCTGGTGAGCCAAACGTTCAAGCGAAGGTACTTCAAAATACCTATGGAGCATCGCTCGGCCTTCCGATCATCAAACGAAAACTGTTTTTCTTCGGAGCCTACGAAGGATTTAAGCAGGCCAGCGACGTCCCGGTTGGCCAGACTGTTCCGTCTATTCTAGGCGGCGGCGGGTTGGTCACAGGAAACGTCACGTATCAAACCTGCGGTGTAGGTAATTCGATCAATTGTTTGAACCCTACGACATTGACATTGACCCCGACGGACATCGCTACCTTAGATCAACGTTCTCAAGATTCCAATTGTGCAACAACCACCTGCTACGCCCCCGAAACCAACGCAGCAGCTGTAGCCTATTTCAATCAGTTCCCGATCTCGAATGCAAATGGAGCGGGCGATCTGCTCAACACGGGCGGATATAACTTCACCTCGCCCGCACCGATCCATCAGATTACGAACATCGCCCGCATCGACTGGAACGTGACGCCGCGCCAGACGCTGTTCGTGCGTGGAAACCTACAGTCAGATAACCAGGCGACCTCACTCCAGTTTCCTGGCCTACCGGCAGCATCGAACATCTTCGGCAACAATAAGGGGCTCGCAGCAGGCCATACCTGGTCTATCAACGACCATATGACAAACAACTTCCGCTACGGCCTGGTGCGGCTTGGGAACGCGTCTCGCGGGACGGGTAGCGAGCCCTTCGTCAATTTTGGCGCTTTCAACACGTTGACCGCCGCGACAACCTCTACCGTGTACCACGTAACGACCAACAACTTCGCCGATGATTTCACCTTCGTGAAGGGACGCCACGTTTTCCAGGGAGGCGCGGATTTCATCTACCTTTCGAACTCTCAGTACTTCGACGCTCCACTCCTGCGAGAAGCCCAGGTGACGCCGAACCTGCTTGCCACAGCAGCGATCGCGAACCAAGGAGGTAGCTTCGATCCGAGCACTGGCCAGTGCGGTGCAGATTGCGCTCCGGTTGCGGGCGCGTTCGAGGCAAACTACAACAACGCAATTATCGCGAATGCCGGCGTCATTGAAGCAGCAACGTCCGGCACCGAGTTCCTTGTCCAAAACAACATGCTCGTACCCCAGGCCGCAGGCGTTGTGCCAACCCATACCTTCAGAAATCTCGAACAGGAGTATTACTTCCAAGATCAATGGAAGGCGACCAGCCAGCTGACGATTACTGCGGGCCTGCGGTACGTCTATCTCGGCGTTCCTGATGAGAAGAACGGTCAGGAGATTGCGCCCACGATTTCGCTGAACACCTTTTTCGCGGACCGTGTAAATGGCGCCTCCAGTGGAGATCCTTACGACACCGATATCTCGTTCCGGGCGGCTGGCTCTCATAATGGACAGCCCAACTTCTGGACCGCCCAGAAGGCGAACTTCGCTCCGCGCATTGCCTTCGCCTGGGCGAGCAGGGATAATACAACATCGGTTCGGGGCGGATTCGCCATCGCCTACGATCACTTCGGCGCCGGCGTGATCGACTCCTACCAGTCCAACCCCCAGTCGCTGCTTTCGCTCTCGCAGACCAATCTTGCCACCTACACCGACATTAACTCCAATCCGCGGTTTACCGGATATCACGATGTCCCCGCAGTACCGGGAGCCACTACTCCGCTTCCCCTTCCCTACACACCCGCGGAGAGCCCCTTCACTTTCGACTACAGCATCAACGATCATCAAAAGACTCCATACGCCGAAACATTCAATCTGACCGTCCAACATGAATTCGCGAGGAGCCTCTCGATCACGGCGTCTTATGTCGGGCGTCTTGGGCGCCACTTGCTTCAGAATCTCGACGTCGCCATGCCAACCAATTTCTATGATGGTCGCAGCGGGATGACCTACTTCGAGGCTGCCACCCTCTATCGCAAGCAGATTGACGCAGGGGTTGATGCGGCAGTGATCCCGAACAGCGGTTACTTTCAGGATCTCTTTCCGAACTTCAGCGCAACCGATGGCGTAACCGGCGTTACCTACACCGGTGCACAGGGCTACTACGCTTCGCTCATGGCCAACAGCGGCAATGAAACCAATACGCTCTTTCAGGCCGATACGGACCCCACCGCATCGCCCAGCGGGCAGAGCTTCCGCTTCTTCTTCCCGCAGACGTCATCTGTCTATGTGCAGTCCACCACGGGCGTCAGCAACTACAACGCGTTCCAACTCTCCGTCCGGGAGGTCCTCCACTACGGACTGGAGTACGACGTGAATTACACGTTGTCGCACTCACTCGACGAAGGCTCTGATCCCGAGCGCAACACCAACGGCAGCCCAATCATCAACTCATTCTCTCCGCATCAATGGTACGCAAACTCTGACTTTGACGTACGCCACAACATCACCGCCAATTATTCGATCCCCTTTCCGTTCGGCAAAGGCAGACCTTACCTCAACGGTGGCGGATGGACGGATCGTCTAATCGGCGGATGGGAGTTGAACGGCGTGGTTCACTACAGCACCGGCTTCCCGTTCAGTGCGGTCGCTTCCAACGTCTGGGGTACAAACTTTGCTTTCAACAGCAACATGGTGCAGACGGGACCGATTCCAACCGGCGGTCATCACTACGACGCTTCTCTTCTGGAAGAAACCGCGCTCAATGGGATTACTTCCGCGCAGGCTGCCGCTAACTTGCGCTTCGCCTATCCCGGCGAGGCGGGCCAACGAAACAACTTTCGTTCAGACGGTTATCTATCTATCGATGATGGCCTTTCGAAGTCCTTTCGCACCTGGCATGAACAACATTTCAAGATCACCGTTGAGGTCTTCAACGTAATCAACACAAATCGATTCGGTATCCCCCAATCCTCGGGCGACAGCCCCAACTTCGGCGTCTATCAAAACCAGGCAGCTGGTTTCAACGGCCCTGGTGCGTTGCTGCTTCAGCCCCGGCAGATGCAGTTTTCCGGCAAGTACATCTTCTAGCCTCAAGCAGGAGGTGACTGGCGCTCATCCCGAGCAGGCTAGGCGCCACGGTACTATTTCTTAGCAGAACCGAGGTCCCAATGTTTCGCAATTCTTTGGTCGCGAATACCCTTGCGGCTGCCCTGAGTCTCTCAGTAACGCCAGCATTTGCGCAGTTTCCGCAACCAGATGGCGGTAACCTGGAGCGCGGCACGCTTCCCGCCCACTGGCTCTCACAGCAGCCGAAGTGCATGGAGATCCCTGAGTGGGAAGTACACGAGTACAACCCAAATTTCTTTATCCTCCGCCAATCACCCTGCACCGACTACGAAAAGCCATTCATCTTTCTGATCTTCGGGAAAGACAAAGCCATGCTCGTCGACACCGGATCGCGCAACGGCGACCTCGCTCCGACGTTGCAACTCACTATTATGAACTGGCTAAAGCGGAATGCTCGCACCAGCATTCCGCTCATTGTCACCCACACCCACGAGCATGAAGACCACACATGGGGGGACAAGGCTCTTCAGTCGATGAACTACCCCTCCATCCCCATAATTTTTGTCGCTGCATCGGTCGAAGCCAACCAGCAGTTCTTCGGCATCTCGCATTGGCCGGAGGACATTGGCCATGTCGACCTTGGAGGCCGCGTCCTCGACATCATCCCGATTCCGGGCCACAGCGCTGCAAGCGTCGCTTTCTATGATCGCAACACGGGCGTCCTACTCTCTGGAGATACCATGTATCCAGGGCGCCTCTACGTTCAGGACTTTTCTGCCTTTCAGGCGAGCGTTGAGCGGCTCATCAAGTTCACCGAAGGGAAGCCCATCGCAAATGTTCTCGGCAATCATATCGAGGAGTCCGCGACGCCGTTCCTCGATTATCCTGTCGGCACCATGTATCAGCCCAACGAACACCAACTCGCCATGTCGCGAGGCTCGCTGCTCGAGCTCGAAGGCGCGCTGCTGTCCATGCACGGCACACCGAAACGGCTCGCGCTGCGTGACTTTACCGTCTGGCCTTCCGGCTCCAACAGCCCGGCCGATCGCGCCGCCTACAAGACACACGTAGAAGACGAAAAATCGAAGATGTGGGATCACTCGCAACCGTAACCACGCTTGAACCAGGAGTCATGAAGAATTATCAGGGGTGTAAATGAACTTACGTTCCGCCGTCATTCCAGGACTTGGTGTTGCTATCCTCGTCAGCTTGGCCCTGCAGAAACCCTCCGTCGTACGCGCCCACGAGAATGCCGCGAGGCCCGCGTTTTATGTCACTAAAGTCAAGCCGATCCTCGACGCCAACTGCGCTCGTTGTCACGGAGGCACCAATCATCGTGGCGGGCTAAACATGGATACCCGGCAAGGTCTGCTGAAGGGTGGTCACGACGGCCCCGTCGTCGTTCCCGGCGACCCCGCCAATTCCCTTCTCATCAAGCTGATACGCCATGAGGGACCAACAGATGACCCCGGCCCTATGCCGCCCAACAAACCCATGATTTCTGATGAGGACATTGCTCTCGTCACCCAATGGGTGAAGGCCGGCGCGGTGATGCCGCAATAGATGCCGCCTACTTGCCGGTTCCGCCGCTGTAAACGGCGGGACTTCCGAGACTCCCGGCCGGTGGCAGATGGCGGATATACAACACCATTTCCCACATCTCTCGATTAGAAAATTCCCCTTTCGACGGCGGCATCCCAGATGGCCAAATCCCGTTTTCGATGATCCACTTCAGCTGCCCGTCTGTGTATTGCTGAACCTGTGGCGAAGCCAGCGACGGTACTCGCGGCGAGATTGTTTCAGCAAACGGCACACCCGTGTTCTGTCCATCGAGCCCATGGCATACCATGCAGTACGAGGTGAATGAGTCCTTGCCCTCAGAGATATTGTCTTCGGTCGGTTTATACGGATTCACATCCTTCTTACCGCGGACCGTGATGTGATGTTTCGTCCAATTTGCGATTGAAATCTCTGCCTTCGAAGGCGGCGTTGCGCGGCAGCCTGTCAGCGCGGGCATCGAGGCCAGAACAGCTAGTGAGATCGTTTTACTGAGCGACATAAACCACAACCCGGAGGTTTATAAACCTGCAATTGAAAAGGCAACACCCACCGTTTTGGCACAGGGAACGGGTGCATCAAGGAAGAGTGCTTAGGCAATGATCTCGTGAATCACGTTTCCTGCAACATCAGTTAGCCGAAAGTCACGCCCGCTCGATCGATACGTAAGCTTGGTGTGATCAATACCCATGAGGTAGAGGATGGTGGCGTGAATATCGTGAACATGCGCTGGCTTGTCAACCACCTTCCACCCAAAGTCATCGGTCGCTCCGTAGGTCATGCCACCCTTGATTCCTCCCCCCGCAAGCCACATCGTGAACCCATGGGGGTTGTGATCGCGCCCGGCGTGGGTTCCTGCTCCGCCTAGCTCAACCACAGGGGTGCGGCCGAACTCCGACCCGCACACGATGATGGTTTCGTCCAGCAGCCCGCGGCCCTTTAGATCCTTGATCAGCGCCGCAAACGGTTGATCGGAATCCTTCGCGTTCTTGCGATGCGCCTGAATGTCCTGATGCGCATCCCACGGGTCGCCCATCGAGTAATACACCTGCACCACCCGCACGCCTCGCTCGATTAACCTTGCGGCTGTCAGACATCCTCGCGCCGTGGAACCTTCCCCGTACATTTTGATGGTCGCCTCGGACTCCTTGCGTACATCAAATACGTCCGGAGCTTCCGTCTGCATACGGTAAGCCGTCTCCATCGAACCGATCGTTGCCTCGAGTTGCGGGTCCGCATCGTCGCTCGACCCGTAGGTTTGCTGTGCGCTCAGCGCGTCAAGCTTCTTAACCAGGTCAATCTCTTTCCGCTGCTGGGTAATATCGTACTTCTCGTTATGAATGTCGGGGATCAACTTGTATGGATCGAAATTCTTGTCTCTGGTATCGCTCGAAACATAGGTTGCTTGGTTTACGGCTGGCAGAAATCCAGCACTCCAAAGGGGCGGTCCAACCGTCGACGGGACTTGTGGACAAAGCACGACAAAACCAGGCAGATTCTTGTTCTCAGTGCCGAGCCCATAAGTCAACCAAGCTCCCATTGATGGACGCCCAATAACGTTCGCGCCCGTATTCATCATGATCAGCGCAGGCTCATGATTCGGGATCTCGGTATAAACCGACCGCACAACACAGATGTCGTCTGCACACGCACCAACGTTCGGAAACAGCTCCGAGACCTCGAGGCCGTTCCTGCCGTACCGCGAAAATTCGAACGGCGACTTCATAAGCGTTCCGGTCTTGCGCTCGTGACCTAGATCCCCGCCCGGCATCGGCTGCCCATGATATTTGGTGAGCAGCGGCTTATTGTCGAAGCTATCCACATGCGACAAACCGCCGTTCATAAACAGGAAGATGACGTGTTTCGCCTTTGGTTTGAAGTTGGGATCATGTAGCATCCATGGCTTCACCGTAGAGGCATCTGCCGCAACCGATCCCGGATTCTCCTTATCGAGAGCTTCGGCCTTTGCAAGAGATTCGCCGATCATACTGGCGAAGCTCATCATTGCAAATCCGCCACCGATCTTTCGGAGGGCGTCGCGGCGAGTAACTGGTTTCGGCTTCTGACAAGACATGATCTGATCTCCTGTGAACTACATTTACGTTCCTGGATGGCCGTGAGTCTGTCGTTGTCGCTTTGATCCATTGTAGCGACGAAAACTCAATTCAAAAATTCAAAATCGTTGGAACTGAACAGCACGCGACAATATTCCTTCCATGCGCTGATAGGCTCCTGGTAGACCATGTATCCAGGCTTTTCCGGTGTCGCCTTCAGGAATTCGAGTCCCGCCTGCAGTTCGGCAGGGGTGGGAGCTCTCCCAAACAACAGCCGATACGTCTCGGTGATGCGCGCGGCATCATCGCCCGCCGAATACACTCGCTTCGAAAGTACTTCCGCCTGCTTGTACACAAACGGATCGTTCATAAAGTACAGCCGCTGCACGGGCACGTTTGTCGAGAAACGTTGCTCCGCAGTAAACGTCGGGTTTGGAAAGTCGAACGCCTGAAGATAAGGATCGATCCGGAAACGGCTCACCTTGGCGTAAACGGTCCTCTTATCGTTGTCGATCCCCAGCGGCGTCGCGGGTCCACCAGGATTTTTCGTATCCAAATCGCCTGCAACAAAAAGCATGGAATCCCGCAATTGCTCCGCGTCGAGCCGCTGCACCGAGAAGTGCGAATAGTAGCGGTTCATGGGATCTTTGATATGCTCGTCCGGCGTCTCCTTACTGCCCTGTTGATACACCGCCGAAAGCATGATCATCCGCTGCAGTTTCTTAATCGACATGCCATCCTTGCGGAATTGCACTGACAAATATTCCAGCAACGCGGGATCAGAGGGGGGATCGCCAACCTTACCGAAATTATCCGCTGAGTTCACAATGCCGGTCCCGAAGTGCCACTTCCACACGCGGTTGACAATGACGCGGGTTGCAATTGGGCTGGCAACAATGTCATCAGCAAGCTGTAACCGTCCGCTTCCCTGCGTGTAAGGTTTTCCGCCGGGAGGGCTGAGCACGGTCAGGAATCCTCGCTGGACCAAATCGCCATGCGCATGCGGATTGCCGCGCAGATCGAGCGCAATGTTGACCGCCTGCGGCCTATCGGACATGCCATGAACGAAAGGATAAATCTGTCCGAGCTTCTTGTAGTTGCTTCCTTCCTTTTGCAGCTCGGCCATATACGCCTGTTCTGCAGGCCCCACACGTCGTTCAAGATCCCATCCACGGAACACAAATAATCCAGGCAGGCCGCGCTCATCGAAGATGCCGGAACCTAACTGGCGGAGGAACAGATCCTCGTACAGGTTCGCCTTTTCCGTAGTCATCACCTTCAGTTCCAGCGTGCATCCAGGGCAGAACTGGTCATAGGTGTCGAACTCGTTCGGTTTCACGTCCTTCTCGCGTTCTGTCGGAACACCAGCTTTCGCCTTTATCTTGTCGTTTTCGTCCTCGATTGCCTTCTCTTCGATCTCAAGATCATTCACCCGCTTTTGGAACGAATCGGCCAGGAACTTTGCCTCGTCCTCCGTCCCTCCCTGGGCAATCATCGCCTGCCATTCCTTCAAGTAGGGATAGAACAGCGGCTTCTTAGCCAAGAACGCAACCCATCGATCCAACATCTCCGGGTCGACCTGTGCAGCGTCTGCCGCGTCCTGCACCTTCATCTTCGGCTTACCCGCTACCTGCCAAGCCGCGACCATGTACTTCGCAGTCTGCGCGGCGTACGCCTTGGCAACCATCTGCGCCTCATCCTTGTTGTATTGCTGCGCTGCCTCGTCCTTCTCGTTGGCCTCCTGGAACTGCTCACGCCAATACTCGATCTCAGAATCCGGCATGAAGGCGTATTCCTTATAGTTGGAACTTGCGAAGACGCCACCGAGCGCATAATAGTCCTTCGCCAGAATCGGATCGTACTTGTGGTCATGGCATCGTGCACACGCTACCGTCAGCCCCAGGAATCCACGCGTCACCGCATCGATCCGTTCGTTCCGCTCATCCGCTCGCCCTTGTATCGGCTCCGCCTGATCCCAAATCCAGGGAGCTCCTCCCAAGAAGCCTGTGCCCTTCAAATCGTCCGGCGTGGGGTGCGGTGACATCAAATCCCCCGCCAGCTGCCGTTTCACAAATTGATCGTAGGGCAGATCGTCATTGAATTGCTTTATCACCCAATCGCGATACACCCATGCGCCATCCATCGGCATATAACCGCGTCCGCGCGGGTCGAGCCCGCGAATATCGTCGTCTCCATATCGCGCCACATCCAGCCAATGGCGCCCCCATCGCTCGCCGTACTGCGGCGACGCAAGCAGGCGGTCGACCACCTTCGCGAACGCAACCGGAGAGTTGTCCTTCTCAAATACTTCGATCTCTTCCGGAGTTGGCGGCAGGCCGGTCAAATCCAGTGTCGCCCTCCGAATGAGCGTACGTTTGTCCGCCATCGGAGCCGGCTTCATTCCCTTCTCCTCCAGCTCTGCCAGCACGAAATGGTCGATGTCCGTCTTCGCCCAACTCTTCAATGCAGGATCCTTGATTGGTGGGACTGGCGGCTCTACAAGCGGCAGGAACGACCAGAACTGGCGCATTTGCTCCGTGATCTGTTTTCCCGCCAGCACCATCGGCGCCTTGGTCTGCGGCCACGGCGCGCCCATACGAATCCATTCGGTGAGCACCGCAACGTCATCCGAGCTCAGCTTACCGCCCTTCGGCATCTTTAGCTCACCCGTCTGATGTACCGCAACCAACAGTAGACTTTTCTCCGGATCACCGGGCGCGATCGCTGGGCCGCTGTCGCCGCCTTTCAGTAACGAAGCCCGCGAAGTAATACTTAGGCCACCCGAAGACTTCTGTTGATGGCAGCTCCCGCAGGAGTTGACCAGGATCGGCCGTACCCTGTTCTCAAAATAGTCAGCGCCCGGAGCGCCCTTCGCCTCGGCGGCAGTCAGCGTCACCGGCATTGTGGTCTCTGCGCTATCCCACGATCCGCCACGCTTCACCCACTCCACCAAGTTCGCGATATCCGCATCTGTCAGCTTGGCGCCTTTGGGAGGCATCTTCAAATCGCCCGTCTGCTTGACGGCATCGATTAAGAGGCTCTTGTCAGGAATCCCCGGAACGATTCCCGGTCCCGAATCGCCGCCCTTCAACACCGCCTCATGCGAGTCCAGCCTCAGTCCACCTTTGGCCTCGTCCGTGTGGCACTTGTAACAGTTCTGCGCGAGCACCGGACGCACCTTCTGCGTGAAGAATTGGGGATTGTCCTCGTTCGACTCCGTCGGCGCAGCAGTCTGCGCGGGCGCCGCCGTTGCACCCTTGTCCTGTCCGTGCACCGTCGAAATACTCGCAGCTGCAAACCCAAGCATAGCGATCGTACAGGCGCCGAGGATGCGCACAAACGTCTGATCAGAGTTCCACTGTTTCTTCACTGTGTCTCTCCATCTGCAGCAGATATCCTCACCGGTTCCACGAGACTCGACTTATTGCCGAAACGATCCGGGGCTGACTGACGCTCGCCGTTCGAGACGGCTTCGATATGCTCTACGAGATCGAGGAACTGCTTCCCATGGGTGCGCAACGTCATACCGCCTTCAGGCAATCGCCTGTCCATCACCACGCGCGACCCGCACGCGTCTTCCTTAGTCTTCCGAGCCAGCACAATCACACGCGTGCCCAGAAACAACGCCTCCGCCGTGTTATGTGTCACGAACACCACCGTCGGCCGCGCCTCGCTCCACACCGAACGCAGTAATCGCTGCAAACTGGCGCGCGTCGATGGGTCCAAGGCACTGAATGCCTCATCCATCAGCAGCACGCGATTCTTCATCATGAGCGCCTGCGCGATTGCGACTCGCTGCTGCATGCCCCCCGAAAGCTGATACGGATACTTGCCCGCATCGGACGTCTGCAATCCCATATGCGTCAGTTGCCGGAACGCCTCTGCACGCACGGTGCGCCGAGCCTCCCAGAAGGTTGGCCGCAGCCTCCCAAGAATATGGAACTTCGAGGTCAACGGCCCCATCATCAGATTGCCCAGCACGGTCCGATCTGGAAACAGTGAGTATCGCTGCGGAACATAGCCTGATCGCGCATCCACTCGCTCCACCCTCGACCCTGCGACTGAAATCCGACCCGCCGTTGGCCGCTCCTGCCCCAGGAGCATGCGTAGTAGCGTGCTCTTGCCGCAGCCCGTCTCGCCCAACAGAACAACGAACTCTCCCTCTTCAATTTCGAGCGAAATATTCTCCAGCACGCTTCGCCGCGTCGCGCGCCCCAGGGCATAGGACACCGATACATCCTCGATCGAGATTGACTTCGGCGCTAGTACCTGCGTCTCGGCCGCAGCACGAGCCGCCTGCTCACCGATAAGGTGGAGGCCAGCCGTCATCTCGGGCGTACTCAAGCCTGAAACCATGGATGAAGCCTCCGATTAATCGTGCGCAGTGAAAAGTCGATCAAAAACAGCAACAATGCAACCCAAAGCACGTACGGCAGGATCACGTCCATCCCCATGTGCCGCCGCATAATGGCGATCCGATACGCCAGCCCGTCCGAAGCGGCGATCATCTCGCCGGCAAATAAGAACAGCATCATCGGTTTTAGATTTAGTCGCAGGCTATTGATCACCTGCGGCAACACCTGTCGAAACACCACGCGATACGCCACATCGAAGTTGTTCGCATCCAGCGTAAACGCCTTCACGATCTGCTCCTGCGGCACTGCCTTCACCATTTGCGTTACGTCCAGAATCATCGTCGGCGCAACACCAATCACAATCAGGGCAATCTTTGACCACTCATCAATCCCAAACACGATGAATAGGATCGGCAGCAGAGAGAGCGCAACAATCTTGTCGAAGAATAGAAAGAAGCGCAGAAAACCAGCGCCAAACCACGGGAAGAGACCGATGTGTACCGCCAGGACCACAAACGGAATCAGCAGCCCGAAGCTGATGAAGAATCGCCTTCCGCTCGAAGCGGTATCCTTCCATATCATCGAATGCCGCAGCAGCTCCCACGTGGACGCGTTGTCGGCCGGAATGTAATCGTCCTCTTCCGCGGGTTCCAGCACGGCCGACCGAATTCCAGCGACCAACTGGTGCCCGCTCGGCACCACTCGATCCTCGGGATTATCCTTATGACGCGCAATCGACGTATGCATATACAACCCGATGCAGACTGCAAACAACACGCACGAAAGCGCCTGTGCCAGTAGGCGATTGGGGCGAGCTTGTATGTCGAATGGGGAGAGATTCGTCATAAAGGCTATAGCTTCCCTTGTTGTGCAGCCTGCATAAACACGGAATTGAAACGCAAACGCACACGTGACTTGTTTCCCTGAACCGTGCCGTTCGGATAAGCGATTGCAACCTCGTCGACGGAGTGAATCCCCTGCCCCAACAACCCATGCGTGAAGCAGAACTGCCGTACCAACTCCATCTTCTTTTGCACATCCGGCCCATCGGTGAAATCAACGGCAGCTTTCGGCGAAACAAACAGCGCTGTCGTTTTTAGCTGCTCCTTGTATGAACCAATCGAATCGCCCGAAGCCGCTGCGGAATACTTCAGCGCATTCGGCTGTCCGGCCGCGACCTGTTGGATGGTCTCGTACCATGCAGCCGTAAGTGCCTTCGCGAACTTCTGCCCGTTCGGAGTGTTCAGCACCTCGGTCCGAACGACCATCAAGTCCATAATCTCGCCGGGAATCTTCGACGAATCGAAGATCGGGTGAACGCTCTTATCCGCCAGAATCTCGCTCACTAACGGCTTCCATGTCACTACAGCCTGGTTCGATTTGTTATTCATAAACGCCGCAACAATATCCGAGTCGGAAGTGTTGACCAGATGCAGCTTGCCCAGCTGGGACTGCTGGCCATTCAGCACCATACCCCGCTCCAGCAGGTATTCGGAAACCGTCTTCTGCACCAGCATGATCGGCTTGCCCGGCAGCGTTTGGAAGGTGAGGTTATCCCGCACCAGGACTGCATCATTGCCATTGCTGTAGTCGCCCATAATGATGGCAGTCGAATCGACTCCAGCGGCGGCCGGCATATCCAGCGCCTCCATATTGGTCATCGCACATGCATCAATGTTCTTCGCCACAAATGAGTCCAGCGACGCCGCATAATCGAACCGCTGCACCTTGATTGCAATACCATATTTATCCGCCCATTTCTTCAGGATGCCAGACTTCTGCATGTAGAAGTAGGGATTCCATCCGGCATACACTGACCACCCGACAGTAAACGTCGGAGTCTGTGCGTTCACCGATGCCGCGCCTGAAAGACAAGAAAGTACGGCGAGACTACACGCCAACGGGAGAATTCCTAGCCGCTTCGATTGCATTGGCACCTGGGTCTTCTGGGGTTAGGATTGCGCATCGGCCGCTCTTCAGACGCGACGCGCTTTGCTGGTTATGTGAGCTGGCAGGATCCGGACACGGCGGAAATCCGAAATCGGCTACCAACAAGAGATTAAATCCGAATCGTTACAAATCTGTGCCGCATTTGAAGTTGCAATCGACAGCATAGATAGATGCCATGCTCCTGTTGCACAAGGCCTCAAACTCAGTCATCTTCGTCATCATCAGCCGCGGGTTTCGCGCCAGGCTTCTCGTCCGTCTTCGGCAGCTTGTACGTTCCGGCCAACACCTGGTCAATCGTGGCCCTCATCTCTGCGGAATCAGGCGTCACATCCGGATCAAACCGCGCAATCACCTTGCCGTCTTTGTCGATGATGAATTTGGTGTAATTCCAGTGCACCGCCCCGCCCGGAGGCGCATCCTTGCTCTTCGTCAGGTAACCGTACAGGGGAAGTTCGTCGTCGCCTGCCACCTTGGAAACGGCCATGACAGGAAAGTCCACTTTGGCGTCGGTATACGCCTTCAGAATCTCATCTGGCTTACCCGGTTCCGCCAACCCAAATTGATCTGACGGTACGCCGATCACAAGCAAACCCTTGTCCTTATACGTATCGTTCAACTTGATCAGTGCCACCAACTGTTCGCTATAAGTCGATTTTCTGGCCAGATTCACGATCAGGATGTACTTTCCCTTGAAACTCGAAACCGGTACGTCCTTTCCATCTGCGCCCGGCAAAGTGAAGTCGTAGGCGTTCTTCTCCGCCTGGTCAGGCTTTCCTTTAGCCGCATGAGCCGGGACCGAGGCTTTCTTGCTCGTGGAATGAGGACTCTGTCTCCTGCCGGCCGAAAACGGTCCTGGCTGTAGCCCCCGCGCTGGAACAGCCAGCAGAACCCCTGCGACCAACCCGTGCACCAGATTGCTCCCGCGAAGATACCTTGAAAAGGTCACGAAGGAACACTCTGCAGGCTCGGCCGACTTCAATTGGAACACTGAGTGACTCCTGTAAAACGTTGCACCCCGCTCATGGGTTCTAGAAACTTCCGAAATTCAATCTCTCTGGCGTGGAGTGTCTCGTCAAACTGTGGGTTTTCGGTGATCCTAATTCTTCCGCCCAAGCAATTCCAATCACTATCGACATAAGGTATGGGCTGTATAGAAAATCTTGATGCATAGGTGCTGTCTATTGTTTCCATTCAACTCATCAATGCTGCCGCCCCGCTGCCCCATTTGCTCTACTATCGGATTCAACGGTTCAGCCTCCACTCCGAATCCCCACCGTCTCCCTCGAGGAGTTCAGAAGAAATGTGCTTTCAGAACCACCCGTGGGTCCCTGTGTGCGTCGGCCTTCTCCTTACCGCAGCGCTCCTGCCACGGACGCTTCAGGCCCAGAAAACTGTGGCCGGGCCCGCCGCTCCGGCCGAGCATCGAGCGCGCACTATTCGTCCCGGCGTAAATACACCCGGCATCTCACGTTCCGTGGGCGATATCAAGAAGGCGGCCGTGTTTACCATACCCGGAAGCCCTGACTGGTCCGTCGTCACCGCTGACTCGCTCTGGGTCACCACCGGCCGCGACAGCCATATAGTTCAGCTCGTCGCCGCCACCAACACCATCGGCAAAGTTCTTCCCGTCAAAGACCCTTGCTCTGGGGTCGCCAACGCTTTCGGTTCGCTCTGGTCCCCCAGCTGCGGCGACCACGTCCTTACTCGTTTTGACCCTTCCGACGGCAAGATTACTGCGCAAATTCCCGTTGACCCCGCCAACTCCGAAGGCGGTATTACCGTCGGCGCAGGCTCCATCTGGCTAGTCATCAAGCCCTCCGCCCTCGTCCGCATCGACCCCTCCAAGAACGCGATCATCGCCTCCATCCCGCTCCCCTCAGGCTCTGAAAATCCCCTCTTCAGCGACGGCTTCGTCTGGATCTCCTCCTACGAACACAACCAGCTCCTCAAAGTCGATCCCGCCTCCGCAACAGTAGTCGCCACCATTCCCATAGGCCCAAAGCCTCGCTTCCTCACCACCGGCGCCGGCTCCATCTGGACCCTCAACCAGGGCGACGGCACCATCTCCCGCGTCGACGAAAAAACCTCTAAACTAGTCGCCAACATCGCCTGCGGCATCCCCGGTTTCGGCGGAGAAATCACCTTCGGCGCAGGCCACGTCTGGGCCACCATGTTCGACTTCCCCATCACCGAAATCGACCCTGCCACCAATAAGGTCGTCAAGCAATGGGGGGGGCCCGGCGGCGACGGCCTCCGCTTCGGCCTCGGCTCCCTCTGGCTCTCCAACGGCCGCCAGGGCACCGTCTGGCGCCTCTCCCCCGATCAGCCCTAGCCGCTCCCTGCAATCCTCACCGCTCGCGATAATCTAATCAACACACCTCAAACCTCAACCCCGCAAAGGATGCTCTTTTGAACTCTTCAATCTTGTGGGAGGAAACTCTCCCCGGATCGTCCACCTGGTCCCACATCCTCAAAGGCGGAACCGCTCTCCGCATCGAAGCGCTTGCGGACAACTGCAATGTCGGCGCCCTCCTGCTCAACGCCGACAACCTCTCCGAGCGCCTCAATCTCCCCGACACCCTGAAGGCCCAGCACATCGCCCGCCTCACCACCGGCGCCGTCCTCTACTCCGACATGGCCCGCATCCTCTGCTCCATCACTGACGACACCCTCGGCTGGCACGACCCGCTCGGCGGCTGCTCCGACCGCACCCTCGTCGCCAAAAAGTACGGCCCCTCCACCTACCAGGCCGCTCGCAACAACTGGCACCAGAACGCCCTCGACGGCTTTCTCATCGAGCTAGAAAAATACGGCCTCAACAGCCGCGACCTCATGATGAACATCAACTTCTTCTCCAAGGTAGAGGTCCACGACGACGGCAGCATGCACTTCATCCCCGGCCACTCCAAGTCCGGCAGCGCCATCGAGCTCCGCGCCGAGATGAACACGCTCATCATCCTCAACACCTGCCAGCACCCCATGGATCCCGACCCCGTCTACGCCCAGCGCCCCGTCAAGCTCACCCTCAAGCAAGTCCCCGCGCCCGGCCCCGACGACCCCTGCCGCACCTTCCGCCCAGAAAACGCCCGCGGCTTCACCCTCACCGGACGCTACTTCCTCTAGACCCCCGAGATTCTTTTCCCCATGCCAGAAAAAATCATCAAGACCAGCCCGCGCCTTCCCGAAGACGCCATCGTCTCCGTCACAGTCGACGCCGGCGATCCCTTCGTCCGCGAGATCCTCGCCGGCCAGTACATCCGCATCGTCGACCTCGAAGGCAATCAGGCCGTCGACACGCTCTTCTACAACGCACGCAACTACGCCGACCGCTACAGCGCGCAGGACACCATCCGCGAGCAGCAAAATATCTACCTCACCACCGGCACAAAACTCATCTCCACCGAGCGCAATGTCCTGCTCACCATCGTCGCCGACACCTGCGGCCGTCACGACACACTAGGCGGCGCCTGCTCGTGCGAGAGCAACATGGTCCGCTACGCCATCGAGAAGCGCTCCATGCACGCATGCCGTCAGACCTTTCTCAAAGGCGCGATGGACTGGTCTCAACACACCGGCCACTCCCTCGACAAGCGCGACCTCACCGCCAACATCAACTTTTTCATGAACGTCCCCGTCACCCCCGCCGGCCAACTCACCTTCGCCGACGGCGTCTCCGACGCAGGCAAATACGTCGAGCTCCGCGCCGAGATGGACACTCTCATCGCCATCTCCAACTGCCCGCAGCTTAACAACCCCTGCAACGCCTACAACCCCACCCCCATTCAGATCCTCATCTGGGAAGCAGACCAATCCGACAAGAGCGTGCATGTTTAAGAAAGTCCTCATCGCCAATCGTGGCGCCATCGCCTGCCGCATCGAACGCACCCTCAAGCGCATGGGAGTCGGCTCCGTTGCCGTATATTCCGCCGTCGACAAAAACTCGCTCCACGTCCTCAACGCCGACGAAGCGATCCTCATTGGCGAAGCACCCGCCGCGCAAAGCTATCTCTCCTTCGACGCGATCTTTGCAGCCGCGGCCGCAACCGGCGCCGAAGCTATCCATCCCGGCTATGGCTTCCTAAGCGAAAATGTAGACTTCGCCCGCGCCTGCGCCGCCCGCAACATCGCCTTCATCGGCCCAGCGCCCGAGCACATCGAAGCCTTCGCGCTCAAGCACACCGCCCGCGCCACCGCCCAGGCCTGCAACGTTCCCCTCCTCCCCGGCACCGGCCTCCTCGCCGACCTCGACGACGCGCTCACCAAAGCCAACGCCCTCACCTATCCCGTCATGCTCAAGAGTTCCGGCGGCGGCGGCGGCATCGGCATGCGCGTCTGCCACTCCGCCGAACAGCTCGCCGAAGCCTACGAGTCCGTTCTCCGTTTGAGCCGCGCCAACTTCGGCGACTCCGGCGTCTACCTAGAAAAACATGTAGCCCGCGCCCGCCACATCGAAGTCCAGATCTTCGGCGACGGCCAAGGCAACGTCCTCGCTCTAGGCGAACGCGATTGCTCCGCACAGCGCCGCCACCAGAAAGTCCTCGAAGAAACGCCCGCCCCCGGCCTCACCGACGAAACCCGCGAGCACCTCAAAGCCGCCGCCGCGCTCCTAACGAAATCCGTGAATTACGCCTCCACCGGCACCGTCGAATTCATTTACGACGACGACGCCCAGCAGTTCTACTTCCTCGAAGTCAACACCCGCCTCCAGGTCGAGCACGGCGTCACAGAAGAAGTTACCGACATCGATCTCGTCGAGTGGATGATCCTCCAAGCCGCCGGCGAGATGCCCCCGCTCTCCAGCTTCAACATCCAACCCCGCGGCGCATCCATCGAAGCCCGCGTCTACGCCGAAGACCCCGCGAACAACTTCCAACCCACGCCCGGCAAGCTCACCCTCGTCACCTTCCCGCCACCACAAGTCGCGCGCGTAGAAACCTGGATCGAATCCGGCACCACCATCACCTCCTTCTACGATCCCATGATCGCCAAGATCATCGTCCACGGCAAAGACCGCACCGAGGCTCTCGCCGAGCTCTCAACCGCGCTCAACGCCACCGCCATAGACGGCACCGAAACCAACCTCCGCTACCTCCGCGAAATCATCACCACGCCCGAGTTCGTCTCCGGCAAAATAACCACCTCCTTCCTTGGCACCTTCCCCTTCGCCCGCCACGCCATCGAATTCCTCGACGGCGGCACCCAGACCACCCTGCAGGATTACCCCGGCCGCATCGGCTACTGGAACGTCGGCGTCCCACCCTCCGGTCCCATGGACCACCTCTCCTTCCGCATCGCCAACCGCCTCGTCGGCAACGCGGACAACGCTTCGGCCATCGAGTTTGCCACCATGGGCGGCCGCCTAAAATTTTACGGCGACGCCCTCATTGCCCTCACGGGCGCGGATATGAACGCCAAGCTCGACGGCAAGCCAATCGCGGCCTGGCAAGCGATCGAAGTTAAATCCGGCGCCGTGCTCTCACTAGGCGCCGCCGCCAAAGAAGGCATCCGCGCCTACCTCGCCGTGCGCGGCAGCTTCGACACGCAACCCTTCCTCGGCAGCCGCAGCACCTTCGTCCTCGGCCTCTTTGGCGGACACGCCGGCCGTGCTCTCCGCGCAGGCGACGTCCTCCACTTCGGCCAGCACGACCTCGCCCTCGTACCCCCCGCAACCCTACCCACCAATCACATCCCCGAGCTAACTCACACCTGGACCGTCGGCGTCCTCTTCGGCCCGCACACCGCGCCCGAGTTCTTCACCGAAGAAGACATCGACATGCTCTTCTCCACGCAATGGAAGATCCACTACCAGAGCGATCGCACCGGCGTCCGCCTCGTCGGCCCGAAGCCCAAGTGGGCGCGTCCCGACGGTGGAGAAGCCGGCCTCCACCCCTCCAACATTCACGACAACGCCTACGCCATCGGCACCATCGACTTCACCGGCGACATGCCCATCCTCCTCGGTCCCGACGGCCCCTCACTCGGCGGCTTCGTCTGCCCCGCCACCATCGTCCAGGCCGAACTCTGGAAGCTAGGCCAACTCAAAGCCGGCGACCTCGTCCAGTTCAAACGCATCACCCTCGCCGAAGCCGAAGCCATGGAGCGCGAGCAAGACCTCTTCCTCCGCGACTTCACCGCCACTCCACCAGCCCTCCCCGAAACCTCCACACCCGAACCCGCCATCCTCAAACGCATCGCCGACCGCGACCCCTCCATGACCTTCCGCGCCGACGGCGACAAATATCTCCTCGTCGAATACGGCAAGCTCGAGCTCGACCTCAACCTCCGCTTCCGTGTCCACATCCTCGAGCAGCGCCTCCGCGAATCCAACGTCCCCGGCATCATCGACATCACGCCCGGCGTCCGCTCCCTCCACATCCACTACGACAGCCGCATCCTCCCGCGCCAGTCCCTCATCGACACGCTCTCCGAACTAGACCGCACCATGCCGCCGCTAACGGACATCACCGTCCCCTCGCGCATCGTGCACCTCCCGCTCTCCTGGGACGACCCGCAAGCAAAACTCGCTCAGCAAAAATACATGCAGGCAGTTCGCCCCGACGCCCCCTGGTGCCCCTCCAACATCGAGTTCATCCGCCGCATCAACGGCCTCAACTCCATCGACGACGTCCAGCGCATCGTCTTCGAAGCCAGCTACCTCGTCCTCGGCCTCGGCGACGTCTACCTCGGCGCCCCCGTCGCTACGCCCGTCGATCCACGCCATCGCCTGGTCACGACGAAATACAACCCAGCCCGCACCTGGACACCCGAAAACGCAGTAGGCATCGGGGGCGCCTACATGTGCGTCTACGGCATGGAAGGCCCTGGCGGCTATCAACTACTAGGCCGCACCATCCAGGTTTGGAACGCCTGGAAGTCCACCCCCGCCTTCGCTCCCGGCATCCCCTGGTCGCTCCGTTTCTTCGATCAGATTCGCTTCTACCCCGTCTCTGCCGACGAGCTCCTGCAAGCCCGCGAACTCTTCCCCCACGGCGGCTACCCCCTCCGCGTCGAGGACACCACCTTCTCGCTAGCCGAATATCAGCGCTTCCTCGACTCCATCGCCCCCGAAACCGCGGCCTTCAAATCCCACCAGAAAGCCTCCTTCAACGCCGAGCGCGAACGTTGGCGCGAAGCCGGCCTGCTCACCGTAGCCGAGCCCCCCGAACCTCCCCAGGAAACCGCCGCAGCCACCGTAGCCGAAGGCTGCGAAGGCGTCTCCTCCCCACTCACCGCCAGCATCTTTCAGATCGTAATCAAGCCCGGCCAGACCGTTACGGCCGACGAAAAACTCATCGTCCTCGACGCCATGAAAACCGAAATCGCCGTCCTCTCCCACACCGGCGGCATCGTCGAACAAATCCACTGCGAACTAGGCGCCATCGTCAACGCTGGCCAACTAGTAGTCTCCATCCGCCCCACCTAGGGTCCCACACGTGCGAGCTTCTGTTTAAGTTTTTCATTCGAAGGGGCGGACTTCAGTCCCGCCGTTAACACCTCCACCCGAACTCCGCTTTAGCCGCCGAGGAAATCCACCGGCCTCCCTCACGGCCCTCAAATCCCTCAAGCACGAGAGGACGAACCATGGACATCACCTCCCTCCACCAGGCCTACGCCTCCAACCAATCCACCGTCCCCTCCATCGTCGCGGACATCCACGCCCGCATCGCAGCCGAAGGCCTCCACCCGGTCTGGATCTCCCTAATCCCCACCGAAACCGCACTCCAACGCGCCGCCGAGCTAGAAGCCCTCCCTCCCGCCGAGCGCGCCAAGCTCCCTCTCTTCGGCGTCCCCTTCGCCGTCAAGGACAACATCGACGCAGCCAACCTACCCACCAGCGTCGGCTGCCCCGCCTTCGCCTTCACCCCCACCGAATCCGCCACGGTAGTCACTCGCCTCGAAGCCGCCGGCGCCATCCTCATCGGCAAAACCAACATGGATCAGTTCGCCACCGGCCTGGTCGGCACCCGCAGCCCCTACGGCATCCCCTCCAGCGTCTTCAACCCCGACTACATCTCCGGCGGCTCAAGCTCCGGCTCCGCAGTAGCCGTAGCCAGCGGCCTCGTCACCTTCGCACTTGGCACCGACACCGCCGGCTCCGGCCGCGTCCCCGCAATGTTCAACAACCTCATCGGCCTCAAGCCCACCCGCGGCCTCCTCAGCACCCACGGCGTCTTCCCCGCCTGCCGCACCCTCGACTGCGTCTCCATCTTTGCCGAAATCTCGCTCGATGCCTCGCTTGTCCTCACCGCCGCCAGAGGCTTCGCCACGCAAGATCCCTACTCTCGCACGCCCGCCATCGGTGCTCAGGCAACTCCGTGGTCCGCCGCACCCACATTCCGCTTCGGCGTCCCCGCCGCCCCTCTCAACTTCTTCGGCGACACCGACAACCCAACTCTCTTCCAATTTGCCGTCGACAAACTAATCTCCCTGGGCGGCGAACCGATCGCAATCGATCTCGCCCCATTTCTAGCCGCTGCTCAACTCCTCTACAAAGGTCCGTGGGTAGCTGAGCGCTATGCCGCCATAGCTCCTTTCCTCCAGCAGCACGCCGCTGAAATGGATCACACCGTCGCCAGCATCATCTCCGGCGCCACCAGCTACTCGGCAGTCGACATCTTCAATGCCGCCTACAAGCTAGAAGAACTCCGCGCCCAAACCAAGCCAGTCTGGCAGATCATCGATGTACTCGTTCTCCCCACCGCGCCCCGCACCTACACCATCGCAGAAGTCGCCGCCAAACCCATCGAGCTGAACTCCAACCTGGGCACCTACACCAACTTCGTCAATCTCCTCGACCTCTCCGCCATCGCCGTCCCCACCGCCTTCCGCCCCGACGGCCTTCCCTTCGGCGTCAGCCTCATCGCCCCAGCCTTCCACGACGCCGGCCTCCTCACCCTCGCCGACCGCCTCCACCGCGCCGCCAACACCCAAACCACCGCCACCCTCGGCGGCAGCCACCGCAAGCTGGCCGACACCAAGCCCCTCCCCGCAACCATCCCGCCCGCCGGCACGCTCCTCATGGCCGTAGTAGGCGCCCATCTCTCCGGCCAGCCCCTCAACTGGCAGCTAACCCAGCGCAACGGTCGCCTCATCCGCACCTGCCGCACCCATCCCGACTACAAGTTCTACGCCCTCCGCGGCACCGTCCCCGCCAAGCCCGGCCTCGTCCACGTCCCCGGCTACGAAGGCCCCGGCATCGAAGTCGAAATCTGGGCACTCCCCGAAGACTCAGTAGGCAGCTTCGTCGAAGGCGTTCCTCCACCCCTCTGCATTGGCACTCTCAGGCTCGAGGATGGTTCCGAGGTGAAGGGTTTCCTCGCAGAACCGGCCGCAATCGAGCGCGCCATAGAGATTACCCAGTTTGGAGGATGGCGGAGCTACCTTCAATCGCGCAAGTAACTCTCAAAGATGAGCCGGATTTAAGAACTGGCCGGAGACCTCCGTGTTCCGTTGCTGACGAACACAGGACATCGCCTTCATGCCCTCACAAATGATGGTGTGATAATAAATTGGTGCTCGATTGGTGATATCAGGCGGGAACAACTAACCCGCGAGCCCATCACGGGCTGCGACGGCAGATCGTGTCGATACGTCGCGGCCATGATCTGGTCTCGGGCCTGGCTCTGTTCAACCCACGCGCGCAACGCCGCAAATACTCCTTCCGCGGGTCGCCTTAATGCGAACTCTCGAGCCTATCCTCAGAAGCATTCGGCGCTGGCCACAATCCACAATGCATCATCCCTGGCACCATAAGCAGGCGAAAGAAACTGTCGACGTTCCGCCCGCCCCGAAACTGGCGCACCACAAAGCCATGAAGTTCCTGCGCAGCAGCACCTTCCCCGCTGCTCTCAGGGCTACTAGGTGAAACGTCATCTTGCCGAGATCGAAACCTACTGAATGAATCTGCAGGTCGATGATCTTCCTTGAGCATGCCAACACAATCACACACCTCACGGTCACATTCACGCGGCGGACCATGCAGTGAGCAACTTCGATTCTTTGTGCCAGATCATAGGTTCGACGATTGGTTCTTATTGTCTGTCGATTCCCTTTTAGGCCGATCGCACCCTGCGATTTCAATTAGTCACCGATCAAGAAGCCCGTTTACGTTGGCAACGCTCCTTTCGACAGTAGCCTTTTAAGCCAGTTCAGCCGAGACTCGATAAATGCGTGGGTCAGTCATCAACAACTTAACGTTCGCTTCATGATCGATCATCATAATCTCAATCTATCCTGCCATCCGAGACCGCTCGCCTGGTCGGAGTTGAGCCGAAGCAGATAGAGAAAGCCCTCGGGATTTTCAATGTGACTTATAACGTTTCGGACGTCGGAGCCCTGAGGAAGCAGCGGGTTAATCGTCTCAATGAGTTCATATTCGTCCGCAAAGATGCGCGTCTGGGCCTTCGCCTTCGCACTGCTGCGGGTTGTCCATAGTTGGATATGAGCAACATAGCGGCGGCCAAGGCAACCTTCATCGCGCAGGCTGCACAAATGGACCAAGTAACGCCGCCGCGGTGGCACTCGATCGGGTTTTTGTGCGGGTGGGGTCATCATATGACGAGCGTGCGGCATCGAGTGCGACGGATGCGGCTAAGTACCAAGCGGTTATAACGCTGCGCCAGTATGCAGGGCAGGTTAGCGGTGAGCGCGTAGGCGGCCATCACCCAACATGCCCAAGGTGGATTCCAGGTAAAAAAAATAGGTAGACAACCCAGCATGACCCAGTGCGCGATTTCGGCTCGACGCGTCTCGATGAGAAATTGCGCAAGAGATGCGGGACTGGGGCTCTGGACCTTCTTTTTGGCGGAGTAACCAAGCCACGGGGCAGCATCTGGAAGCAGTCGTTTCCATCTCCGAATGGCGAGCCTATCCCGGTACACGTGCCCATCCCTTTCCCAACGGCGCGGAGCGGTGACCCATGTGTCGAATTCGAAGAAGTGTGAGGGAACGCGAAGAGCGATGATGCTGATGGCGATATGAAGGATGGGCCAGCCGAGGACGTTCGCTGCCCACACCACCGCGATCATACTTCCCGCCCACGCCAGATAGTCGTGCGACGGAGGGCGCGGCGCGCGGCCGAGCGACTGAAAACAGCACAATAGTATGCGAGTGGCACCGGGTAGAGCATGCAGGTCAGGAAGTGGTAGTCGCCGAGTTGACCAGTCATCCAGACAAGTTGCAGGCCCAGTAGCAGATAAACGATGGCCACGCCGAGGTGCCCATAGTCAAACGGGAGAATCAGGAGCAGCGCGGTACACCAGAGGGCCGAGATCCACACTACCGATGACGCAAGAACAAAGCCGTCTGAGGACGCGGCTCCTTGGACAAAAGCCTTCGTCCAACCGTCAGCCATCTGGCCGGGACCTTCCGGAAACATGCGCATATGAAGAGTGCCCCGACCGCCCAGGCAGAGGATAGGGATACCCGAGGCGCGGAGCAGGTGCGCTAAATTCAGATTCTCCAGGATGAAGCCGCGAACAGCAGAGTGGCCACCAACACCAAAGTACGTTTCCTTGGCGATCAGCAGGGACTGACCAAGTAGCCGCGATTCGGAAACGAAACCGAACCCTCCGGCGCCCCCAGCCATGAGTACATTAAAAAAGAGTGACAACTGCTCGTATGCCGCGCTCATGGCATGGTACGGCAACAACGATAGAACCAGTCTCGAATCGCATTCCTGAAGCCAGCGGGCAACCAGACGATCAAGGCCTACGCCGACAAAGAATGTATCCGCGTCGAGAAACAGTAGATGATCGCCGATGGCGAGCTGGGCTCCCTGTTGGCACGCCCACGCCTTGCCAGTCCAACCTTCGGGTAGGGGAGCCGAAGTGATAACGCGGGCGCCAAGACTACGAGCAATGGGCGCAGTATTGTCCGTTGAGGCATCGTCAACAACAAGAATCTCTGCCGGACGACCTGCGGACATCGTGATCGATCGCAAAAGATGAGGAAGATTCTGTTCTTCGTTACGCGCTGGAATGATAATGGAAAGGCTCGTCGCATGGCTCAGTTGAACTGGCGGGCAAGTGGGAACACGCCAAACGATCAGGAAGCCGGCTGGAAGCCCCAAAGCGCACAGGAGAGCGGGCGCAATCATGGCTTCCCTTTGGCGACCTGCTCGATGATCATTCGTGCGACGTGTTGGCCGCCAAGGGTGACCATGGGCATACCTGCTCCAGGATTGACGCTACCGCCGACAAAGAACAAGTTATCGAACTGCCTGCTTTTCTTCGGCGCTTTGAACGCGAAATTGAAGCGGCGATCGCACACTACACCGTAGATGGAGCCTCGGTTGGATGCATACCGAGCCTCAATATCTAGTGGAGTCCAGAAGTCTTCTACGAGAATGTGTTTTCGCAAATCCGTGAGGCCCATTCGCTCAAGTTTATTGAGACAGAGTTCCTTGAGCGCGATGTATTCTTCGCGTGTATGGGGTTTACTGTCATTGATGGACGGAATGTGCGGCAAGATCTTTATGTTGTCGCAGCCGGGCGGCGCTTGCGTTGGATCGGTGCGAGTTGGGGCGACAACGTAGATGGTTGGATCGTCTGGCAGCAGCTTCTCGCGGAAGACGCGGTGAAAATGCTCGTGCAGATTGGCTGAGTAGAAGAAGTTGTGATGCGCAAGCTGCGGATAGACCCGATCCAGTCCAAGATGCAGAATGATACCGGAACAGGAAGGTTTGAAGCGACGCAGTTTCTTCATGGTGGATGCGGTCGAATGAAGCAAGCGCTGCATCGCAGGGATCACTTCCATGTTCGATACAACGAAATCGGAGGGAATAACACAAAGATCGCCGTTGGAGTTGCGGACCTGCACTCCAGTAACCGTACTGCCGGAGTAATCGATTCGTTGAACCTCATGATTAAGGCACAGCGTCACGCCGGTCTCTTCAAGCCGCTTGCGGTACGCTTGGCCCAGCTGATACAAGCCGCCAGCGACATACCAGAGGCCGAAATCCATCTGGATCGTTGGCATCAGATTCATGAAAGCTGGTGAGTCGAGCGCGCTCGAACCGACATACTTTATAAAGTATTCGAAGATATCGCGAAGATAGCGATTGCTCACACGCCTATAAATACTGCCGGACATCGAGTGCAGGTAGTCGAGATCGCGAGCCTCCTTCCAGCCATAAAAACGGAAGAACTGCATGAGCGTATCGAGACCGTTGCGCAGATAACCTCGTTCAAGAATTTCATACTGGCGCCGTGAGTATGCGAGAAAGTCCTTATACTCGCCGAACGTTCGCTTGCCGAAGCGCTCGAGCTCCGCGCACATTCTTTCCGGATTTTCCCATAGGTCGACGACAACTCCATCTTCAAAGAAATTACGCCACTGTGGGTCAACGCGTTGAAGCTGGATATAATCTTCGAGTCGTTTGCCGTCGCCTTCGAAAATTGGACGAAAAATCTCAGGTAGCGTGAAGATCGAAGGCCCAAGATCGAAGCTGAAACCTTGAGTTTGCAGTTGATTCAGCTTACCGCCTACCTGCTCATTCTTTTCAAGGATTGTGACTTGGAAGCCTGAGCGCGCCAGCATGATTGCGGCAGACATACCGCCCAACCCTGCGCCGATAACGATGACACGTTTGCCCCTTTCAGCAGCGCTCATGATGCTCCTACCAAAGCGATCGTGATAGTTTGAGCAGTGCCTCCGAGGCGAAATGAACACTCGCTGAAGTGCGGAGGACCAAAATACGCGGGCGGGTTGTTCGAGACGCCGACAGGCTCGCGCGGTATGCCAATGAGATTGTGATCCAGCCTGTGGTTTCTATTGAGGTCTTCGTAAACAGCAACGGCATAGACACCCGGCGGAAGATCGGTATCAATGCGGAGATGCTGGGCGTTAGAAGGTATGGGCAGAAAACCGTGGCGGAGTGCCTTATCGCGGTCACCGGGAAATCCGGAGGGCGAGGCGAAGATCAGAAAGCCTAGCTCGCCATGTGCCTTCTGCGTGAGCTGGATGTCAATCGTGAGATGCGTTTCCACGCTAGATTGCGTCCGCAGAGTGACAGGAAATACTGCACCCATTAGGAGAGGGACAAACAGAACGCATAGACCTACGGCGAGTGCGGTCCATGCGGCATGCTTCGCACGGATGTGCGAGCATATTTGGAGTAATATGACCGTTCTCATGCGACCGCCGTCTTCAGCGGTTTTACTACGGGATACGGGACCCCATATTGCTGGCAAATAAGGTTGGCTGAAATGCGTGCTGACTCAAAAATTGTGGGCAATCCGCTGCCAGGATGCGTGCCGCCACCTACCAGGTAACAATTGGAGAACTCTTCGAACTTGTTGTGAGGACGCATATAGAGCATCTGGTCCCAGCTATGCGACATGTTAAAGGTGGCACCCAGAAACACGGAGTGCCGCTTCTCCCAATCTTCAGGCGTGATGATCAGCTTGCGGCGAATGTGCGGCGTCACATCGCCAAACGCCGTCCTTTCACGCAGGATGCGGAACACGTAGTCGCTACATTGCTCCTTGTATTTCGTCCAGTCGATGCCGCTAGTGTTGTTGGCCACCGGCGCCAGAATGTACAGCGCGGAGTGGCCGGCGGGCGCGCTGGAGGGATCGGTTCTTGCCGAATTCCGGATATACAGCGACATGTCTTCCGATGTAGCGCGACCCTGCGTGATGTCTTCGATGTTTGTCTTGTAGTTCTTCGCAAAAACGATCGAGTGATGCTCGACATCATATTCACGATCGAGACCGAGGTACATCATGAACGTTGAACATGAGAATTTCCTCTTACGGAGACTCGCCGGTTTATGGCGTCGAAGATCTTTCTCATCGAACAACAGGCTCATGGCATGACCGAAGTCGGCATTGATTACAACATCATCGCAGTAGATCTTTTCGCCGCTCGCGAGTTCGACGCCGCAGGCACGTCGACCATCGAGAAGCACCCGCTCGACTGGCGTAGATGTCTGAATCTCAGCCCCTTCCTCACATGCAACCTTGGCAAAGGCCTGGCTGATTCGGCAAAGTCCGCCCATAACGTGATACACGCCATGGGCATGCTCTGTGTATGGAATCATTGTGAACAGTCCAGGACAATCCCAAGGGGACATCCCGAGATACTTCGATTGAAACGTAAACGCGAGGCGCAGCTCTTCTGAGCGAAAATAATCGGCGAGCACGTCATGCAACGAACGTCCTGCGGCAATATGAGGCGCTGCAGCGAAAAGTATGGGGCTGATGAGGCTTGCGAGAGTGCCATACGGTTGCTGCAGACACGGATAGAGCTTTTCAAATCGAAGACTCTCACGTCTTAGAAATCGATCGAAGCCAACACCCTCCCCAGGGAAATACTTTTCAATCTCTGCCTTCATGGCGTTCGGTTCAGAGCGCACTAGCATTGTCTTGTCCGGGAAACTTAGTGAGTACATTGGATCGAGCCGGCGGAATTGCAGGTAGTCGCTTGAGCGACGGCCTCCCTCGATAAAAAGCTCATCGAGCAAGAACTTCATCATCAGGAACGTGGGTCCCAAATCGAAGCTATATTCTCCAAGCCGGAGTTCTGCATTCCGTCCACCGATGACATCTTGCTTTTCGAAGACTTGAACCCGGAAGCCCCGTTGCGCAAGCAGCATCGCAGTCGCGAGTCCACCAGGCCCAGCCCCCACGATTACGATGTGTTTTTCCCTATCTGCTGGATCAAAGTTCATTACTCGACCCTAAGGTTCGAGGGTCAGATTTTGTAGGGATTTGAACTCTCACAGCGGATTCACTTGCTTCACAAGCAAAGAAGGAAGCTCCAATTGCTGATCCGTAAACATGTGCATCTGGCTGCACGGTGCAGTAATCCGCTATGCGGACGATGCAGTAGTGATCACGACTGCGGTGCAGGCCTTTTTCACCAGACTTCGATAGGCATGTTTCTGCAATGAGTCGAAGTAGATAGAATCCCCCGCATAGAGTTGAAACTTCTCGGCACCGATCGTCATTTCCAGTTCCCCCTCTATGAGGTACAGCAACTCTACCCCTGGATGAAAATGCGGTGTGAGTTTCTGCTCAGGCAATTGGTGGAAGTGTGCCAGAAAGCCATTCAGCTTTCGCTCATTTGCACGGAAGTCCAGGCTCTCAAAATACCAAGCGGTAGAAGTTGATTTCGGATCTGATGGGAATACCTTGCGCTCATCGCGCCGTGAGATCGCCACAACGTGGCGTTTCCGCGGATCAGTGAAGAAGTAGTCAAGTCCAACGCCGAAGACCAATGCAACTCGCGTAAGAGTTGGCAAAGTCGGGACCAGGCGACCATTCTCGAGACGCGACAACATGGCAGGCGAAAATCCCGAGTGTTCGGCTAGCTGCGCGAGACCCATGCTGCGGCGCAAGCGCAAAGTCCGCAGTTTGTCGGCAATCGCGTAGGGCCGAATCGCCTCTTCCACGGTCTCCCTGTCGGTAGCTTTTGAAGTATTTTCGTTCTTATTTAGCGGCTTAGATCGCTTTTTCATATACCACGGGTCAATTCAATCGGCAGTACTGCTTTACTCACACTCAATCGATCTTGCCGAATTGTCAAGGATTTCTCAGGTGGCCATCATCTCACTGGAAGCGACCTTGCGCACGATCCGTTTAGTGATTGACAACCGCCTTCTCATATACCGACTCCGTTCATTGAGTGCGAAATCGCCAATTTGCCGATCTGGCAAAGTAGAGCTGTAACTGGGCATTGGCACACACGCAACAACAGTCAATCGCACTTGACGATAGCCGTACTGTATGTCCAAATGAACACGGCAGAAGTGCTTGCCCGCTATTGCACCGTGAGGCTGTATGATGCTGACTCCGTCATGGCGCCAGATGTGCCCGTGACAGTGAGCGTGTATGTTCCCGGCGGAGTCTTGCTCCCGCCACTGCCTGAGCCGCATCCAGCGGCCGCACCTGTCGTCAGCAACAACAGGGTCAGCCCAAGTTGCACGAACCACCAACTCCTGCGCTGTCTACGAAGCAGCGACCAACCGAGCAACACCGTGCCACTCAGCAGGACGATCGCACCTTGTCCTTTCTCGGGCAGAGCGTTGCCGCGTGCCGACATCTCCGACACATTTGTCTGGACCGCCAAGGTAGCCGTAACAGCAGTCGTCCCCTTCGGCGTCACGGACGTAGGGTTTATGACACAAACCGCATTAGCCGGAACTCCTGCGCAGGTAAGGCTCACTGCCTGGGCGAACCCACCAGCGGGTGTAACTGTAATCGTCGTACTTGTCGCACTGCCTTCTGCAACGGTTCCGCTCGCCGGAGAAATCGACAACGCGAAGCTCGGCGGGATGGCCGCGCTAATGGTCAGCGATACTGCTGTTGAAGTGGAAGCGGAAAAACTTGAGGTCGCTCCATACGCCGCTGTAATCGAGTGCGTGCCTACCGCCAGGAAGCTCGTCGCATAGGTTGCTACGCCGGACTCGTTCAGTGTCCCCATCCCGAGTGCCGTCGCGCCGTCGAGGAACGTCACCGTGCCGGTCGGCACCGTTGTTCCGGACGCAGGCGTAACGGTTGCTGTGAAGGAAATGCTTGTCCCGCTCACCGCAGTCGTCGGCGAAACCGCGAGGGCTGTGCTTGTTCCCACCGGTGTCACCACCACCGCGGACACGACAACGATCGACGCCCCTGATGTACTTCCGCCGAAATTCGAATCGCCTCCGTACACCGCCGTCAGACTGTCCGATCCAACCGGGAGCCCAATCGTCGAGTACGTTGCAACTCCGGCAGTTAGTGTTCTTGCTCCCAGCACTGTCGTTCCGTCGTAGAAGGTCACTGTTCCAGTCGGTGTTCCTGTACTTCCTGTCGCGCCGGACACTGTTGCTGTCAATGTGACACTCGCTCCCACCGAGATTGCAGAAGCGGACACACCCAAACTAGTCGTCGAACTCGCCAGCGCCGGGCTCGTCAAGCCATAGTCATTTAGGAGAACGGTGGATCCTGCGAGGATGTCTGCCTTCCCGTCGCCATTCAAGTCCGCTGCGATCGACGTTCCCCCTGCAGCCAGGTTGATCAGATCCTTCGGAACAAGTCCGCTACCGGAGTTCACCGAAGTGAACGTCCCATCCCCTTTGCCATAAAAGATTCCGCTGTAGGAGTTGAAGACAAATAGCGCAATATCCACATTACCGTCGCCGTCAAAGTCCGCCGCCGCGATGCCTCCTTCGATTCCTCCCGACGTACTTCCGACAGCGCCAGTGAGCGGCATAATCGCGGGGGCCGCGAAGGTTCCATCGCCGTTACCGAGCGAGATCGCCAATTCGGGATTCGCATTTGCATCTGCACCCGGACACGCCAGGTCCAACTTGCCGTCTTTGTTGAAGTCCTCCACTACGCACGGCCCGGCAGTGCTTGAAATGCTCGTTGCCGTATTCACGGTCTTTGATGCGCCAAACGTTCCATCCCCATTGCCCAGGTAAAGTTCTACGTCCGAATTGAAGTCTCCGTCTGAGTTGTAGACCCCATTTGAAGCCATCGTTAGGAGGTCTTCCTTGCCATCATTGTTGAAGTCCGCGACTGCCGCAACGTGCGGAAGACTCGTCAGATTGGAGGGCGCGGTGGTGCTGTTATAGGTATACGTGATGGCCGGTGTGCCGAAGGTTCCGTCACCATTGCCCGGTAAGACCATGAACCCACGCAGATAGACGTTCTGCGTGGTGTAGATGTCCTCGTAAAAGCTGAACAGGATCGACGCCTTGCCACCCTTAGTCAGCGGTGCAAGCTGAACGCCAGAAATCGTTTGGGTCGACGCATCGTTGTCTCCTGGCGGCGCAAGCTGTGGCATCTCGTGCGGGACAGGCGTCGCGAAAGTTCCATCCCCGTTGCTCAATGCTGTCCAGTAGATGAGTCCGCTGTAACTCAAACTGCTGCTGCCGCTAGTGATGAACATCAGGTCGGCCTTCCCGTCGCCATTCAGGTCCCCCACCGCGTACCCCTGGATACTCGCGTTCGAGCCGATGATTGTCGTCCCGTTCAACACGGTGCTTACCGGAAGAGTGATCTTTGCTCCAGGGGTGAAGATGCCCTTCTTCGATCCCAGATAGACCGTAAACGTGGAGTTCTGCACATTATCCGAATAGCTACCGAGGGCGATCAGGTCAGGCAATCCGTCGCCGTTCACATCGCCCATGTTCGTTCCCGTATAAGCCGAGTAGACGCCTGTACCGGGCACATAAGGCGCGCCGGCAAAGGTCCCATCCCCATATCCCATAAGCGCATACGCGAGGTTTGGATCATCTCCGTCTCCCACGTATACCCCTCCATTTGCCAGGCCGTTATAGATATCCGGATTCCCATCACCGTCCAGATCCGAGACCGTCACCTCGCCATAATTCCCGATCGACGCATAGGTCGCACCGGCAGCAAATGTCCCATCCCCGTTGCCAAAGTAGGTCGAGATAATTCCGTTGCCTACGACCAAGTCCAGTTTCCCGTCCTTGTTCAGATCGCCTGCCGCAAGATACGGTCCTGTCGAAGATGAGGAATCCACCTGATATGGGAACGCTGGCGTCGCAACACCAGTAAACGTGCCATCCCCATTGCCAAGGAACACCTCTCCATTGTCGGTGATCAAGTCTTTCTCGCCGCTTCCGCGGAGGTCCGCCGTAATCAAATTCCCAATCGGAGTCGAATATTCGGTTGTGGATCCCGGCAGCGCTGGTACGGTAAAGCTCTGCGCCGCCTGAAACGTTCCATCACCTTTGCCAAGCAGCACAGAGATCTGCTGCGCCACCCCGCCGCTGCTTCCGAGAGCACTCGATACCGCAATAATGTCGAGTTTGCCATCGCCGTTCACATCGTCGATCACCGCCGCAATTGTTCCCTGTCCCGCCATCGGATACGAGACCGCAGTCTGAAACGTTCCATCCGCGTTCCCCAGCAGCACCGACACGCTTCCACTTGTCGTCAGCACGCTATTGGTCACGACCAGATCGCCGTTTCCATCCTTGTTTAGATCTGCCGTAGTGACAGCGCTAGCGGTCGAGAAACCAAACACGGTCAGCGAATAGTCCGTTGAAAACGCGCCCGTCGGGAAATAGGTGCCCTTGGCTAACGTGCTGCTCACAACGTAGAGGCCGTTGGTTCCGGCGATTGGATCGTAGGCGACTCCTACGAAGACATTGACTCCGGATGTGGTCGTACCTACGAAAACCTCCTGCTCCGCCCCGAAACCTGTAGTCGGTGGAACGCAGCCGGACGTAAACACGTCGGGAGTCGTCGTCAGACCGGCCTCAGAATGCAGCACCTGCTCGTAATTATCCGCAACCGTTCCGCTCAGCGCATCACTGCTTCCTGTTTGTTCAGAGTAAGTCCCAGTAGCGAGCGTGAGCGAGCAATTGGGTTCGCGCACAAGGGAGACCAACTGGTTCCCCGATGCGGTGATCGTCGTGTGGTTGCCCTGAAAATTCGCAATCCCCGTTACCGAGCCATCGGTTCCCGTGACCATGGGCTTGGCCAGCGAACGACCGACGCCAACTTTCGCCCCGCTCCGCGTTTGCGCGTTGGCTTGCGAACATGGCAGACAAACGCTCAATGTGAGCGTCAACACCGCGTTCCCAATAGCAAGTTTCCGCATACCTGCCCGACTCAAGCTCCCCTTTGCCGACATTTATCTACCCCCGAGTCCCGTACCTTCGTGCAAGCGGCGCAATTTTTCTTTCCCGAAATACTTAGGCGTAGGGGCGTCTCCGCATAAGCACCAGCGCCAATGCGCCAATGCCAGTTGCCAGCATCATCCATGTCCCAGGCTCGGGCGTGGACGCGTCTGTGACAGAAAAGTCAAGCGAACTCATGCTTGTAAAATTCAGCGTGTCGCCATTGGAAAGAGAGTAGCCGCTCCCCGGATAATTTGCGATAGTTTGTCCGGTCATACTCCCCGTCGGAGCAAGAGTCGTCAGCAGTTCATAGCCCAGAAGGGCCGGGTCATAGATGATTTGCATGTCCGTCGCGAAGGTGTTGTTGAATAGATTGATACTTTCGTACACACCCGATCCCGTATTCGGATTTCCATTCACTTCGAGATACGCGTCCGTGATATTGGCCGACTCGCTGCCCTCGCTGAACGTACCGCTGATCCCGCTCAACAGGTAGTAACCATCTGAACCCGTTACCCCGGTCGTGTCTTCCAGGAAACTGATGCTGAAATTTTGGTTACTAAAGCTGGAACTGGTCAAAGCCATTGGGCCAACAATTGATCCCGATGCGACTCCGGAAAACGTGTAGACCAAAGGGTCCGCGATCAACGCTCGGGCAGGCACAAATAAACCGCCTGCAATAAGAGCACTTTTTAACATCCTGTACATGGGAGATTTCAATTGAAGCATCGCTCATGTCCTCTATCTTTCGAGTGGTAAGGACCACCCGAATTCGTGGGTGGTGCAGTGATGGTCAGTAGAAGCACCAGAGCTAGAAAGCTCTGAGCTAGGGGCTCCGAATGCCACATCAAGGCGCTTCGCCGGTTACTATTGTTCCAATATCCCGCGACTAACACTCCGCATTGCAAAAGCGATGATCAGTCGCACGAAGAGCTTTCTAATATCGCATCCTAGGCTTTGGCACACTGAAAATCCTGAGCAACTTCTAACCAAATTGCGAAATAACTTGCGAAACCGTCCCTTATACTCGATATACTTCACCGCAGACAGCCCTGGTCTCCCACAATGTTTGTCTTAGGTTCTGTTCTCCTTGATCCAGAAAAGCAGCTGCTGATCACCGACTCGCGCACAGTCGCCCTTCAGCGCAAGCCGTTCCTTGTCCTTCGCTATCTCATTGAGAACCGACACCGCATGATCCTCCGGAAGGAACTGATCGATGAGTTCTGGGACGGCAAGGAAGTCTACGACCAAAGTCTCAGCAAGGCCGTTGGCAGCATTCGCAAAGCCTTTGGCGAAACCCGCGACAGCTCTGCCTTCATCGAAACCCGCTGGGGCATCGGCTACCGCTACGTCGGGCCATTCCATGATTCGGACCAATCCGTTCCTCCGCTGCACCTCCCGTCACCAATCCTTCATGATGGCGGATCCGCTCTCCCGCCTCACTCTCGAGCTCACGCTAGAAAGCTCTCGCACACCTGGGTCTCTGCGCTACTCATGGTCGCGCTTCTCGCCGCCATAACTGTCGTCATCCTAGAACTGCGGTTTAACCGCTTACCCGCGTCGACTTCGGTGCACGCCTCTGTGCTCGAGCCCATTCGCTCCGTTGCCGTGCTTCCCTTCTCCGCCGACACCGGCCAGCAGAACGATCAGTATCTCGGCATGGGAATTGCCGATGCCGTTGCAGATAAGCTCAGCGGCGCTGAACAGCTCACGGTTCGATCGTCCTCTACCGTTCTCAGCACCCTCGGTAAGCATCCCGACCCGGCCGACGCTGGCAGACGCCTCAAAGTCCAAGCCGTTGTCGCTGGCGATCTTCATCGCACCGCTCGCAACCTGATCATTACAGTTCGCCTGATTAATAGCACCACCCACTCCGTCCTCTGGTCGAGCAACATGAACGCTGACGACTCGAACATCTTTGCGACCGAAGCGTCCATTTCGCAGCTTGTCTCCAACGCCCTACTGCCACAGCTAGGCACGGGTACGATCCAAAGCGTTAACACCCCTGATACCACTCATCCCGAGGCCTACAGCGACTATATGAAGGCCGAGTTCTTTGCCAGCAGTCGTACCCAGAAGTCATTCGTCAAAGCGATCGACCTGCTCAACCACGCCATCCTCATCGATCCTAGTTACGGTCGCGCCTACGCGGCCCTGGCGGGCTGCTATCAACTCGAGGGTTTCTACCACTTCGCCCCGCCAGGTGTAGCCTATCCCCGAGCCAAGGCGGCAGCGATCAAAGCGCTATCACTCGATAATTCACTGGCCGAAGCTCACGTTGCCTTGCTATCCATCTACACCGACTATGACTGGGACTGGGCGGGCGCCGAACGTGAGTTCAAGGCTACGATCGCCATCGATCCCAACTATGCAGTCGCCTACCAGTACTACGGTTACGCTCTCCTTGGCATGGGTCGAGGTGAGGAAGGTCTCACCGCTATGAAACATGCCGCCGACCTTGATCCAGTTTCTGCTAGTGTCCAAACTTCGCTTGGATGGGCCCTTTATCTGATGCGCGATTTCGATCAGTCCTCCGATCAGTGTCGTCGCGTGCTAGACGTCCATCCCGACTTCGTCCCCGCACACCAACTCCTTGGTCTGGTCCTCGGTGCAATGAACGAGGATCAGAAATCCCTCGCGGAGCTAACGCTGGTCCGAAAACTCGAACCCGATAGCAGCATTACCCCCGTGCTCATCGACTATGAACTAGCCCGCTCCGGCAGACAGGTCGAAGCCGGTGCGCACCTCAATAGGCTTTTCGCGAACGCGCACGGCGCTTCGCTCCCCGATTACTACTTCGCCGCGGCATGGGTCGCCATCGGCGACAAGCAACAAGCACAGTTGTTCCTCAACCGCGCCTACCAGACCCGCTCCAACTGGATCATCTACCTTCAATATGATCCGCGCTTCGACGACCTTCGTCCCAGCGCACAATTCCGATCGCTCGTCGCTCAAGTCACCAACCCGCAAGCCAGCGCTATCTAACTTCCTGTTCAAGCTACTCCGACTTTCATCAAAAAATGGTTGGCACACAGCCTTGGGTTTGAAACCACCTCCTGCGAACGGAGGCCCTGATCTGCGGCTGGCCAATTAGGAGATATCAGCGCTCACGGTGCCTTCCGCGAGACACCCTTCCCTTCAACGAGACTAAAAAAGCGATCGGCCGCACCACCAGGAAAGCGTTCGCAGAGGCCGCTCGGCCAGACGACATCAATGAATTGGATCGCGGAAGCCGAGCCGAGACCAAAATGCAATCGCAGATCGCTGCTGGATATGTAGCTCGATCCGCTTCGCTCTTCTTGAACCCATGTACGGCCGCCGGCCGACACGGTAACCCGCGCGCCAATCCCATCGCGGTTTGACCGCGAGCCCTGCAAGATCACACCAACCCAATGATTTGTGTTAGCCGCAAGGTTCACAAGCAGCATAGGTCTTTCGTCAATGTCGTTGATGACTGCGGACTCACGGCCATCATTCCAAAGGTCGCCTATGGCTAAACCTCGGCTTGACATCGGCTCAGTGGTCCCTGGGCCAGACGCCTTACTCATGTCCTTGAACTTACCATCACCTTGATTCCAGTAAAGAACACGAGGCTCTCGATAGGTCGCGCCGAGATGCGCCGTGTCGACCTCTGGGTATACGTGCCCGTTCGCGGCGAGAATGTCAGGCCATCCATCGTTGTCTACGTCGAGGAACATCGTGCCCCAGCCAAGATACCGCGTGTTCAGGCCCAGGCCAGCATCGAAGATTGTTGAGGTGAAGGTGCCGTCATGATTGTTGTGGTATAGCGAAGACGTATCGTCCGAAAAGTTCGTCTTGAAGATATCCGGCCAGCCATCATTGTCGTAATCTCCGATGGTAGACCCCATACCGGCTTGTTCGCTCCCATCATCGCTATAAGATACTGCGGCATCCGGCCCTACATCCGTAAAAGTGCCATCCTTGTTGTTGCGGTACAGGATGCTCGGGGTACTGTCGCACGCAACATAGATATCCGGCCAGCCGTCCAGGTTGTAATCGAGCATTGAGACACTGAAACAGTAGTGCCCGTTCGTCCTAGTGATGCCGCTGCTCTGAGTAGCGTCGACGAACTTTCCTCCTGCGTTGTGATACAGAAGGTTGGTCGTGAATGGAAGTCCCCTGGGTCCGCACATCACCGGAACACCCTTCCACAGGCACATCAACCCTTCGCCAGGTTTCGGTGTCGTTTTGATATCGAACTGGACGTAGTTCGCCACCATCAAGTCGAGCTTTCCATCGCGATCGTAGTCTACGAACGAGCATCCTGTGCCCCATTTGGTGCCGTCCCCCGCGACTCCCTCCTGCTCAGCCACTTCCTTGAAGTGTCCGTTCCCTTCGTTGTGATACAAGCGATTCTTGCCATAGTAGGTTACGTACAAATCATCATAGCCATCGTTGTCGTAGTCACCCACGCACACGCCCTGAGCCCAACCCGGCGTCTCCAGTCCCGACCCCACGGTGACGTCCGTGAATGTTCCATCATGATTGTTGTGATAAAGATGGCTTGTTGGCGCAGTGGTAGGCTTTGGTTCCCCGTCGAGCGTTGTTCCATTCAGCACGAAGATGTCCGGCCAACCATCCCGGTCATAATCGAGGATAGCAACACCGCTGCCCGTCGTTTCGATGATGTACTTCTTTGTCGCCGAGTCGCCGTTGACATTCCGCATTGTGAGGCCGGCTTGCGGCGCCACATTCACAAACCACGCTGGAGCCGCATACGAAGTGCTTATGGGATAGGGACCAACTCCGTGTTGCTTTGCCTTGCTGTGGGCCTGGGCACCCATCCCAAGGGCAAAGCTCACGAGCAACGCTAGAACGAAACGCCGAGGCCGCATCAGATCGCCCAGTTTAGCATTTCCCTGTCGGCACGGCACATAGTATCCTGACCCCGCTATGCGCAGTCCTGATGTGCTTCTGTTCCTGGCTCTATCTACGTTACCCATTGCCGCACAAGTAGCCCCCGCAGGCTCGCCCGCTGACGAGCTCGCTCAAGCTCGGCAAGATCTTCAACGCGACAAGGTTCCTGATGCTCTTGTGATCCTCGAGAAACTCGTTAGCGTGCAGCCGCCGGTCAAAGGTTTGCATCATGAGCTTGGCGTGGCTTACTACCGTACTGGGAAGTTGCTGAGTGCGAAGCAGGCGTTCGAAGCTGCCGTGGAGGAAGACCCCACCGACCTCGAATCGATCCAGATGCAGGGATTCACTCTGTATCGACTGGGTCAACCGTCCGCCGCTATCCCGTATCTCGAACAGGTGCGCACTTGGATGCCTAACGCAGATGCCGATGCGAATTACGTACTCGGCCTCTGTTACCTGAACGCGGCACGCTATGACGATGCCCGCAAATCTTTCGCGACCCAGTACGATGAAGATCCCAACTCTGCCGGAGCTTATCTGCTACTGGGCACCATGTTGATGCACGCGAACCTGCTCGAGCTTGCCTCGCAGCAGGCCCAGAAGGCGCTGCAAATAACGCCAAACTTTCCGCTCGCTCACTTTATGGTGGGTGAGGTTGCGCTGTATAAATCAGATATCCCGACGGCAATCAATGAATTTGAAGCAGAACGCCACATCAATCCCGATTACGCGCCTGTATATGACCGCCTCGGGGATGCTTACCTCCGCACCGACAGGTTGATCGACGCTCAGAAGGCCCTCACGAAGGCAATCTCATTGGACACAACTAGCACGGGCCCCTTCATTCTGATGGGCAAAGTGCTTTTGCGAAGCAAGGATACACAGACCGCCATCATGTATCTGAAGCACGCGGAAAAAATGGATCCGGGAAACTACATCACGCACGCTCTGCTTGCGCAGGGTTATCGAACGGCCGGCCAGGAAGATGATGCCAAACGCGAGACTGCAATCACAAATCAGATTCACGTCGACAATCAATTGAAGTTGGAGCCCGTCCAATGACCCCCCGTGGGTTTGCCCGGACTCATTACCTTCTCTAGTCGATGCGGAGCGTGACCAGGCGGGTTTCCAGTGCGACCCCTCCGCCGACCGTGGTTTGGATGACCGCTTCAAATGGCCGGATCTCCCCCTTCGGGCCGGTTACCTGCTTCAATATCTCCGCAACGCTATCCGGTCGGCACATGAATTCAACCGCGGCCTGCGTGCCAAAGGTCGTCAACCCGCTGAAGAGCAGGACGCGTTTGCCCGGCTGAACACCAGGCAGCAACGCAATGATCGCGTAGTCGGTCGTGAGCGGATGCTCCGGGCGTGAGTAGACAGCCGGCTCCCCCGGTTTGGGATGATGGTTGACGATACCCGCAAAACCGGGACCCGCCTCTTGCGTGAAATTTACCGTCGGCGGCAGCACCCGTAGCGAGGGATTCTCAACGCTTGCGCCGATAAAGATCAAGTTGCGCGACTTCGCCTCGTCCCAAGCGACAAGCTGACTTCGCTTCAAGGTGAAGGTCGCCTGGTGAGCGTCAAACAGCTTCGTCAAATCATGGACCGAAGATAATTCTCCGATTCCCGTGTAAGTATCCACGTACGAGTCGGTCGCGGTTCCATCCTGCGATGGCCCAGAGGGTGCATATCGGAGACCGGTGATGGAGTTACCCGTAAACAATGCATTGCTGTACACGACGAAGGGCGGATCATCAACGAAGAAAGGGCGCCAAAACGTGTCAACCGAACCCTGCAAAGGCTTCGCTTTCTTAAAGGGGTGCCAGGCCAACAGGGCAATCACCGTCAAAAGCGAAGCCACACCGAGAAGAACCCGCCAACGCAACCGACGGGGACTTTCCGGCGAGACATATCGTTCTACCGTTGGGTGGGCGGCCAAAGGGATATGTGATTCTTCGACTCGGGGTGGCTTGGGCACCGGCCAGGATCGGTCGGCGAAGACCGGAAGATAATGTCCCTTTGGCACATCGACAACGATATGTTCCTGTGAACCCTCGTTCGCGAAATACGCTTCCAGCTTCTGTCGTAATAGTCTCGCGTGCGTTCGAACGATGCTGTCTTCGCTTGAGTTATAACCCGGATGCCGATGGAAGACGTGAATGCCAATCTGCTGTTCCGTAGCTTCCCCAGGGACCTCCCGAATTGCACATTCGGATACGTAAAACAGAAACTCCTGTAGGCGAAGCGACGCCTTCAAATGCGGACTTGCGGCTATTCGCTCAATCAGCTTCCAGCGCGGGTCCCGTTGCAGAACATCATTTACTTTATGGTTTTCCATCAGCTCACGCATTGCGCTGTCACAGTATACCCAGCAATTTGACATGTCAAATCACCGTAAAAAACGTTGTGTGCCCTGTATGCAGCGCGGATGATGACCACGCTCTACGCAACGCGCAAACCAGCTTTGCGAGATTTTTCGCTATGCAAACCACAGATCTGGAGATGGCGTCGGACATCACGAAAGGGCGCAATGCCGAAAGGTATTAGAAGCTGCCTTGGATTCCGATATACACCATCTTCGGAGAGGTCTTTACGGAACAATGAAAAAATGAGGGGGCAGTCCGAATGAACACTACACATCAAACCAGAAGCGCAGCGTCCAACAGGTCGGACATCTGCACGACCTTGATCGCTTTGGCCATACTCCTCATCGGAGTTCTTTCGGGACATTCAACGGCAAATGCACAGGCGGTCTACGGGTCTGTCTATGGAACGGCGACCGATAAGACAGGCGCCGTCATCCCGAACGCCACAATCACCGTGACGGATGTTTCCAAAGGAACTTCGGTCACCGCTCAAACGAATGAAAGCGGCCTTTACCGGGTACAGCATTTAATTCCTGATACCTACTCAGTGCAGGCATCCGCGAAGGGCTACGAAAATGCTGTGGTCAAGAATGTAGTAGTGTTCGCAGATACGGCTCCAGAGGTCAACATCGAGTTGTCGGTAGGCGGCACGACGGAAACCGTTACCGTCACGGATGAGGCCCCTCTGCTGCAGACAGACCGTGCCGAGGTGAGCACCATCCTTGACGCCCGCGCAGTAGAAAATCTCCCCAATATGGATCGCAACTTCACCGAGTTTTTGCTCCTTACCCCCGGAACCACCTATATCGGTTGGGGGCCTGGCGAAGGCAGCGGTAACCCCCAGCGCAGCGGTTCGATCGAAGTCGACGGGCAACTCCCCTTCGCAACCGGCTACGAACTGGACGGCACCGACAACCAGGAGCCGATCAACGGCGTTGCGGTCATTAACCCGAATCTGGATGCCGTCTCTGAAATGAAGGTCAACGCACAGAATTACGATGCTGAGTTCGGTAAAGCCGTCGCCGGCCTTGTCACCGCGCAGACCAAGTCGGGCAGCAACCAGTTTCACGGCAGTGCCTTCGAGTACCGCCGCTCGGACGCGCAGCAGGCACGCGATCCCTTTGCCAATGCGCCGTCCGCTTCGAATCCCCACCCAACCCTGCCCTCCACACTCCACAACCAGTTCGGCGGATCGGTAGGTGGCCCGATCAAGAAGGACAAGCTCTTCTTCTTTGTGGATTATCAAGGGCTTCGGGAAAAAACAGGCTCTTCGCAGCTCACCACGGTACCGACTCTCAAGGCCGAGACAACCTGCACCGCTGCGTCAGGATTCTGTGACCTGAGCGAGTACCTCAATCCCCAATACGGCGTCCAACAAGCTTATCTGCCCAACTCGCTCCAAGACACTACGAATGCCGGCCGCACGGAGTTCGTCAACAACCAGATTCCCGTGGCCGACCTTTCTCCTGCTGCAGTCGCTTTTTTCAAACTCTTGCCGGCTCCCAACGCCGGTGTAGCAGGAGCTATCTACAATAATTACGCGGCTCGGGGGTCTGGCATCTTCTCCACCAACCAGCCTGACGTGCGCGTGGATTTCCAAAAGTCGCAACGACTCCACCTCTTCGGACGTTACACGCTCTTCCAGGGTGACATCTCCGGCGCTCCATTCTTCGGTGCAGCCGGTGGTCCTGGCTATGGACCCGGCGGATTTGCTGGTACCGACGCGTTCCATTATTCGAGTGTGGCAGCCGGTGGCGATGACGTCGTTTCACCCAAATGGGTCACCGACTTCCGTTTCGGCTACTATCGCATCTACAACAAGACTGCGGGCCCTGACCCCACTTTGCCCCTGGGAAATAACCTCGGCATCCCCAACGCGAATCCCGAGCCTCTCTCGCTAACCGGAGGTATGCCGCAATTCAACGTCGAGATCGTCGGAAACGGAACCAACAATGGCACGAACGTAGCCTACGGCACAACTGCGGCTCTAAACCTGCAGCAGACCAGCCAGTATCAAGTCGTGAACAACTGGTCGCATACCCTTGGGAATCATAACATCAAATTTGGCATCGATTGGCGCTATGGAAAGAACACCACGCTCTCCGAAAGCGGCACTGGCAACGTCAACTTTAATGGTTCCTATTCTGCGAACCAAACCCGAACTTCAGGACCGAACGGTCTTGGCCTTGGCTATGCGACCTTCCTTCTCGGCGATGTCACTAACTTCGTTCGCTCTGTGTCGGCTACCGGCGGTTTAGGCACCACTACACAGAAGCGGATCTTCGCCTATGCCCAGGATCAGTGGCATCCAACACCGAACATCTCCGTGAACTATGGCCTTCGCTGGGAACTTTACACTCCCGAGGCCGTCACCCAAAGAGGTACCGGTGGCATGCTGAATCTCGACACTGGCAACATTCAAATCGCCGGCTATGGCAACGTCAATAACCAGATGAATGTCCGAAATAACTACAAGGAGTTCGCCCCACGCTTCGGCGTAAGCTATCAATTCACCCCCAAGACCGTGATCCGCGCCGGTTACGGTCTCGTCTACGGTCAGGGCTGGGCGGGCAACACTTTCGGCCAGGTCCTCACCAACTCCTTTCCGCTTCAGATCGAAGAAAGCGCCGTTCCCCTATCAACGAGCTATGGTGCTGCATTCAATCTGACCAAGACCGCGGACGGTACCCCGGCCGGACCTCCCAGCTATACCTTCCCCGCGATCCCAGCGAACGGAGAGTACTTCCTGCCGAATGGAGTATCTCAGGCCACGCGCCCAAATCAGGTGCGGTTGCCAACTGTCGCCGGTTGGAATCTCACCATCCAGCGACAGTTGAGCCCAACGTTCTCCTTGCAGATCGGCTACATCGGCAGCCAAGCCTATCACAACATGTTTAGCTCTTCCAACCAATACAATGCCAATGAGCCAACCTCTGCTGGATTCAACCAAATCAACCCAAATACCGGTGTTCTCTACACGGTCTGTGAACGCCAACCGTTCTGCGGTGACGCAGGAGGAAACGCCCAAACCCTCTTCGGGCTGCCCGGACATCCCTTTGGATGGACACAACCGATTAGCTACAACAACAACCAGGCAACCGCCAGTTACCAGGCGCTGCAAGTCGTCGTAAGCAAAACGCTGAGCCATGGCCTTTCCTTCCTGTCTCATTACACCTGGTCTCATGCACTTGATCATGAGTCGTACGAGTTCCTGGTTAATCCCGCCATCGGTAGAGGCAATGGCTACTACAATCGTCGCCAGGCCTTCATCTTCGCCGGAGATTACGATCTTCCTTTTGGCAAAGGAAAGGCGTTCGCTTCACACATCTCCGGTTGGGAGAACCAGATTATTGGTGGATTCCAACTCAACGGAACCTTCACTTGGGAGTCAGGCCTGCCATTCAGCCCTTGCTATAGCGAAGTTGGACAGATCAACGACGTAGCGTCCAACGATGGTTGCGGTCCTTCCTGGCCGAACAAGGTTCCAGGAGTTCGCGCAAGCATCCACAAGGGATCGTTCGATCCGGTGTCATTGACCGTTCCTTATCTCACAACTTACGGGAACCTCTTGATCGACAGCCCAAATCAAACCGAAGGTGCCTATGCACTTCCCGCGGTTGGATCATTCGGTACGTGGGGACGTGACTCCCTGTGGGGCCCTGGCATCGTCGATGTAGATGCTTCACTCGCGAAGAACTTCGAAATATATGGCCCGCTCAAGATGCAAGCGATCGTCCAGGCCTACAACCTGTTCAATCACGTGAACTACGGAGGTCCTGCAAGCTGCATCGACTGCGGTGCGAGTGGCCCAGGCCTTTCCGGTGGTTCAATCCAAAGCACACTCTCAGAGCAATACGGTACGTCTATGCGCTTCTTGCAGTTCTCGGTGCGCTTCACCTTCTAACCCGCTGCTACCAAGTGATCGGCGAGCCTCTTTGCCCGCCGGTCACTTGACGTTCTTTACGAATTGAGGGCCTCTATCCATGGGGCATTATTTTGTGATCTGCTACTGATTGCCTTTAACTGCCGGAATGGATAAATGCATATGCCATCGTCTGCCGATCATTCTCGAGTTGCATCTCGCTCGTCACCAATTCTCCCGTTGCTGCTCGCGTGTCTTAGCCTGGCGGTCGTCCATTCCGCGGCTCACGCACAAGCAGCAGCGGCATTTCTTTCGAGCTTGCCCCCATTATCCGCAAGGATTCCCAGAGGTTCTCTGACCATCCAGCAGGAAGCCATCCCATCCAAACCGTTCTCGGTCGTCGGGCCGCGAGGAGCCGTTCTCGGACAACAGGATGGTTCCTTCGAGTTGTGGGTGTTCCCCTACAAGATTCTCAGCAATCTACACATCTCGGCGCTCATGGACCAATACCCTGTATCCATAGACGTCAACGAACATGCAGCGCTGATCACGTCTAACCCCGACTCAACCGTCATCACGTTCTCTCATGCGAACTTCACCGTTCGCGAGACCATCCTCGCGCCCAAGAGTGCAACGGACGGGTCCGGCGCGCTTGTGTTCTTTCAAATCGAGGCCATTCGTCCAACCACCTTTACCTTTAGCTTCACTCCGAATATGCAGGCCATGTGGCCCGCTGAGTCGGACGACATGCCTTCGCCAGAATGGATTGCCAATTCGCCCTCCAGCGGCTTCTATGTCCTCCATCTGAACACTCCGAATATTGCGGCCGCCCTTGCGATGCCCAATGCGGAGCCGGGCATCATGCAGCCCTATCAGGAGCGAGCCGCCTCGAACCCACTTCAATTTGTCATCCACTTCGATCCAGCACACGATACGGATAGAACATTTCCTCTCTTAGCCGTTATCAGTGAGCAGAAAAGCACCTCGACGAAGCAAGCCTTCGCCAAACAGCTCGCAGGTCTCAATCGATCCTGCGAATCACTTTTCGAGCAGAACCGCAACTACTATCGAGAGCTACTGACGACCGAGATGCATCTCGAGACCCCCAACAAGCGTCTCGACCTCGCGTTTTCACGCGCAGAAAGCTCAATCGATCAGCTGCGCGTTGAGACCACGCCCGGACACCACGAGGAAGCACTCACCGCAGGATTTCTCGGCTCAGGCGCCTCCGTCCGGCCCGGATTTGGTTGGTACTTTGGGCGCGATGCTTTGTGGACAACCTACGCGTTGAATAGCTCGGGGAACTTCGAAGCCACTCGCCAGGAGGTTGAGTTTCTCCTCAAACGCCAAAGCCCTGAAGGGAAGATCCTGCATGAATGGGCGCAGACCGCGGACCTCGTCGACTGGAAGAGTCTGCCATATGAATATGCCTCCGCTGATGCGACGCCGTTGTTGGCGATGGCTGTGAGTGACTACTTGCACATCAGCGGGGACAAGGCTTTCGTCCAAGCTCACTGGGACGGTCTAGCCCGCGCGTGGCACTTCGAAATAACCCATGACGCCGACGGCGACGGGATCTACGATAACTCGGAAGGCTCTGCGTGGGTTGAGTCCTGGGTCCCGACCATGCCCAAACAGGAAATCTATCTCGCGTTGTTGGATGAGCAGGCGAGCATAGCATTTGCCGATCTCGCGCATGCAACAGGTCACAGCGACATGGAAGCAGAGGCGCGTCGCCGCGCGGAGAGCATCGCGAAGACCATTGAGAAGGAGTACTACCTCCCCGCATTCAGAGACTACGCATTTAGTTGGAACGACGGCACCGCTGACAAAACATCTACGATCTTTCCGTCAGTAGCGTGGTGGGACGGCGACGTCCAGCTACCGAATCCGGATCCCATGGTTTCGCGCTGGGCATCGGCCAATTTTTCTACCGATTGGGGAACACGCCCCGTCAGCGATCTCACCAGTTTCTACGACCCCATCAGCTACCACCAGGGTTCCGTGTGGCCTTTGTTCACGGGCTGGGCGTCGGTGGCAGAGTATCGCACCGGACACGCGCTCTCTGGCTACGACCACCTCATGCAGAACGTCGACCTCACCTGGACCCAAGACCTCGGCAACGTAACCGAGCTGTTGTCAGGACAATTCTTTCAGCCACTCGGCCGAAGCACTGCCCACCAGCTCTGGTCGTCAGCCATGGTTATCTCTCCAGTGATACGCGGCCTCTTCGGGCTTGAATGGAATGTCCTCAGCAATACCCTCAGCGTTACGCCACACCTTCCCGCAGATTGGCAAGTCGCCACGATCAAGGATGTACCCTTCGGCGCCGCCCACTTTGATCTATCGTTTACCCGCGTCGGGACGAAGCTAAGAGTCTCAGCCTTGCACGCGCCCGACACGATTCAGCTCTCGTCAAAAATTCCAGGCGCCCAGGTTTTTCGAAACACAATCGATATACCGTTGCCGCCACTAGAGATTGCCATCGCTCACCAGCAGCCGGAAGTCGGCGCACACACCCTGCAACTAAAGGTCCTCAGTCAGCAGAGTGATGCGCATCATTGCACTCTAACGTTAGAAGGCCGCGGTGGGACTTCATATACATTTCTTCTGCGCGAAAATGCTCCTGACTTGCATATTCACGCCGACGGCGCGGACCTCGGTACGATGGATCGCGGGCTGCAAGTGGTGTCCGTCACCTTTCCCGGAGACCCCTCCTATAAAGAAAAGTCTGTGGGTTTTTCCTGGTAGTGGACCTCGCTTCCGTCGCTCTTTCACTGCTCTTTATCCCAAGCTTCGACTCAGCGAAAGAGGTCAGAGTGCTAGGCGTCAGAATCCAAATCGAATTGGTTCGAGCACGCCAAACTGTTCTTACTTTCGCCTCCCTCGCACTCATCTCCTGCGCGGCTCTTGCGCAGGTCACCACCAGCCCAACGCCGTCCGAAATCCCTTCCGCGCTCGACACAACTTCGGTTGCACCTCTCCGCTTCATTGCGGCCCACGGACGCCGCGCTCTTATTAGCGGATATGCCTCCTCTGGTTTGGAAGTGTGGGCTTACCCGTTCGAAATTCTCAATAACTATCGCGTCTCGTTTCATTTTGCTCGAACGACAACGCCAATCGATGGTCCAAGCATTCTAAGGCGTGTAACGTACAACCTGGACTCCATCACCCGCGTCTATCTTGGCCCCGATTTCATCGTCCGCGAAACACTGTTCGTTCCCCTCAATGAGCCCGGTGCCATCCTCACGTACTTCGTACAGTCAGCATCCCCTCTATTGATAGACGTCCACGCAACGCCCGTCCTCAACCTAATGTGGCCCGCGGGGATAGGCGGCCAATCGACCACATGGAATTCCTCACTGTCCGCATTTGTTATCTCTGAAGCATCCGGTAGATATAGTGCGCTCGTCGGCTCGCCAGACATCTTAGCCCACGACGAGTTGGGAAATAGCACGACCCAGGGGAGTAACGGACCACCTTTGGGCTTCACTCTCCGCCCATCCGACTCCGGCACGGCCAGCGTGTACATCGCGCTGAATCCTCCAGGCTCCACTAGCTCGCCATCCCTGTTTCAAAGCCTGATTATCCATCGCCAAACGTTATACCAAGAATACGACCAGCATGTTTCAGATTTGATCAGCACAACGATCACGGTTACCACACCTGACGCACAAGTCAACCAGGCAATCGCGTGGTCCGAGCTCGCACTCGATCAAGCGTGGGTCTGCAATCCCGATCTCGGTTGCGGCTACGTCGCGGGATACGGTCCGTCCCGCGGAGCCAGGAGGCCACAGTACGATTGGTTCTTCGCCGGCGATGGCTTGATCATTGCGGACGCCTCGGCGACGGTAGGAAACTTCTCGCAAGCGCGCAATGAGCTAGAGTTCATTCTCCGCTACCAGGATAAAAAAACCGGCATGATCTGGCACGAGCTATCGCAGAGTGCAGGTTTCCTCGATTGGACAGGGAAATACCCCTACATGTATGTCCATGTCGACATCACCTTTCAGTTCCTCAGCAGCCTTGCCCGTTATGTCGAAATCACCGGAGACATCCAGTTCGCCGAAGATCATTGGTCAGTCATCGCAGCCGCCTATCGCTACTGCGAATCGCTGATCGATCCCGCCACGGCCTTGCCACGTATCCCATCCAACAAGGAAGGAGGGAACGAGCAGGATCGCCTATCCGACGACCTTGGCCTCTCGGTAAGTTGGGTAGGTGCGACTTCCGCGTTTCAACTACTCGCGAGGTTGACTGGCCATGCCAATGACGCGGTAGTCGCCCTGGTCTCTAACCGGCGCGCCCGTGCATCGATTCCAAGCCGCTATTGGGATTCGCAAAACTCGTTCTGGATCAGTGGCCATGCTGGAAACGGAAGCGCGGTTACGGAACGCCGTATCGCACCAAGCGAGGCCATTTCCATGGATCTGTTTACGCCCGAGCAGAACAAGCTTCTCCTGCAGCAACTAGCCACTGCTTCCTTCCAAACGGACTGGGGCAGTCGCGGTGTTGCCGCTGGCTCCCAGGGCTTCGACCCAACCTCTTACGCCAAGGGTAGTGTCTCCGCTTTGGGAACGGCAGACCTCGCCAACACCTTCTGGTCCGAGCATCGATCGACACAGGCATTCGCGCTCTGGAACTCCTTGCTCCCATGGATATCCCTCGATTCGCTCGGTCACCTGCATGAAGTCCTAGCGGGAAATGCCTATCGACCCCAGGAAGAATCTGTGCCGGAGCAAACTTGGTCGTCCGCGGGTTTTGTGGCGTCGAGTATTCACGGTCTACTCGGGCTACAGGTGGATGGTCTGAAACAAACAATCATCTTCGCTCCTCGCCTACCTTCAACGTGGCACGATCTCTCCGTCGCCCACGTCCCCTTATCGGGGGCCAAACTATCCTTCGCACTTCATCAAAGCAATACCGATCTGGAACTCAAAATCGATAATCCAGGCGTTCCGTTCCTACTCAACTTCTCTCCCACCTTGCCTCTCGGCACACGTGTGGACAACGTAGAAGTCAATCACCGTGCCATTCGGATTACGGTAACGCAAGACCTCCCGGACACCGTTGCAGATGTGCGCTGTGAGATTCGCCACGGAACCACCGAGGTGCATATGACTCTCCGCGGAGGCCTGTACCTTATCCCCAGCGATCCTCAGCCGCTTCTCGGAGATCCCAGCCACGACATCCGCATAATCGATGCACGCCTAACTGGTGACGCCCTGAAAATCACGGCCGACATTCCCACCGATCACGCCGCGACCTTGGACATCTCAACGCCTTGGACGATCATCAGCTCAACCAATGCCAAAGTGGAAACGGTCGCGCCGCAGCTTATCCGAGTCACCTTTCAGGCGCCGGGCAATAGCTCCGTCGTTGATCACACTCAGCGTATACAAGCAAGCTTCCAACTCAAGCGCTAACGCGCCAAGATCCCAATTAGCTATGCGAATTCCTCAATCGATCACCAGAATTACGATCGCCGCTGCAGCACTCCATCTATCAGCGCTTACCGTCTCTGCTGGCTTCACCCTTCAAGGTAGGTCAGAAACTTCACAAGCGGTCAGATTGGAAACACTCAACACTGCAGACGTCCACGTCAAGATATTGGCGAGCGCACAAGGCCCATCCCTGGTGAGCATCTCTGGAGCCCCGAACAACGTTTGGCGCAACGAAGCTGTAGAATTCCCCCCGTCGCTGATTTACATCAACGAAACCCCCGTCCGGGTCACGTGGGTTTTCCGGCCAGATATCTCTCACGTGCATTCGCGTCAGGTAGAGTTCGTCTACGAGTCTGCAAAGCCGCACCTGCAGTTTCGCTGGCAGTGGAACGTGCGCGCCAGCAGCGGACCGATCGAGCACTCCATCCGAATCGTGAACATGAGCAGCCAGGAAATCTGGTTGCCCCTCGTCGATAGTCTTCGCTTGAACCTCAATGTGCCTGCCTCCTCTCCCATGGAGAACGTATATATAGAAAAAGGAGCGGATACGCCCTCAGCCCAGGGAACTCATCTCGATTCTGTGACGAACGGCTACAGCTGGATCGGCCGCTCGACAACTTACGCTCATCCAATCGAAGGCCAGCAGCGCGAGATTATCCCGGCCGAGATCGTCTACCGGACCAACCTAGCCGGATCCTCCAGGCCAGATCTAGGGGCTGGATGGTATGCCGGAATAGAATTCAGCGGGCGCACACGTATCACCTTGCAGCGCGACAACGCGAGCCTCAAGAGTGTAATGGGACTAAACCCTGAACTGGGCCCCTTCCGTACCCGTCTATTACCCAACCAAACCTTTAATTCCCCGACCATCTTCCTCGGGGCGTTCAACGGCAGCATCGACGACGCAGGCAACCAACTCCGCCGCTGGGTGCGAAACGCGCTGACCAACCCGAAAACATGGGAGGATCCTCAATACCCCCTATTAGTCAACGACAGCTGGGGAAGCGGCATGCAAGTCGATGAAGCGCTCGCCCTTCGGATGATTGCGAATTCAAGGGACCTCGGTCTCGACATGTTCCAACTCGACGCTGGCTGGTTTCGCGCCGTTGGCGATTGGTATCCAGACCCCCAAAAGTTTCCCCACGGCCTGGCATTCATCGCCGATGCGGCTCATCGCAGCGGCCTCCGGTTTGGTCTTTGGGTCGACTGGGCACAGGCTGGCCTCGGCACTTCTCCCACGGCGCTCAACGTCCGCAACCCCGAGGTCAAAGACTGGCTCGTAAATGATCTTGCGCCAGATTGGAAGCCCGAAGAGTTTAAAGGTCAAACGATCGACATCGGCGTTCCCGCTGCTCGCGAGTACGCTTCCAAAGAAGTCAAGCGCATCGTCGAGGACTATCACCTCGACATGCTAGAGCACGATGGCTATGTGGTAGCAGAGAGCTGCACACGCTCCGACCACCCACATGCTCCCCCCGAAAGCCCTCTGACGATCACGCACGACGCCGGCTTTGATTTCGCACTCGGCGCCAACTCCACCGACGTGAGTTATCACGCGGTGCGCGCCTACTATTCCATCTACGAAAAGCTTCGCCGCGAACATCCCGGACTCTTATTCGAGATCTGCAACGACGGTGGCCGCATGGTCGACTTCGGCTCCGCAGCCCGCGGTGACTACTTCTCCATCACCGATACCTATGATCCGTTATCCAATCGCCGCGCATTCTTCGATGCCAGCCATCTTCTTCCTCCCGCAATGCTTGAAAGTTATGTTGAAAGGATCCCGACCCCAAACATCAATAACTTCCTCTACATGCTGCGGAGCGGCATGATGGGTTGGATGAGCGTCATGCTCGATACCACTGCATGGTCGGAACAACAGCGCAACGTCGCCCGGCAGGAGTTCGCCCTCTACAAAGCTGAACTAAGACCCTTAATTCGCGATGCAGATCTTTACCATGTCTCGGAGCGACCCGACGGAATCCATTGGGACGGGATGGAACTATGGAACCCATGTCGCTCGGCCGGTGTACTTTACGCCTTTCGCGGATCCGGGCCCGATGAACCCCAACACTCCTTCCGCCTCGCTGGTCTTCGGGATGACACGCACTATCAGATCCACTTTCAAGATGGGACCTCCCCCGATGAAGTCGTAACCGGACAACATCTGAGACTGAATGGCCTCTCGATCCATCTGCAAGATCCGCTCAGCTCCGAACTGATATTCTTTCGCTCAACCACCACCGCTAAGTAATTTCGGCAGATAGCAGCAAAGCACGCCGTCACCTCCTGGGATCAACAATCTATCTAGCTCATCGGTGTCAGAGGGATATGCGTACTCAAGCGCATATCTGGTTAAAAGCAGAGAAGATTCGGCCCACCAACACTACAACTGCCTGCTTCATCGTGTTCAAAGAGACGGCGTCCAACGGGCTACTTCTAGAGTTTCATCGCGAGCGGGTTCGGACGGGCCATTGCTCTAAGGATTTACTCTCTCGGCAATCTCTACGTGGCGGACATCGGAAGCAATGCGTCTTGAAGGAGACGCCCTCCGGATCTACTTATAGCCCGAGTACGATCGCCAGCCTAAGCAATCTTATTGGAGTTGGGGTCGATGCAAGTGGGAATGTCTACGCCTGTAGCGACTCAGGTAATACTACGTGGAAGATCGATAGGGTGGATGCCCCGAGTCTGAGCTTCGCTTCGACACCCTTTGACTCCATCAGCAGCGACAATCCGAAGGCCGTGATGATGGCGAACATCGGGAACGCTGCGTTGAGCTTTCCAGCGCCCAGTGGCCGGAAAAACCCAACTATCGCTTCGAACTTTGACCTGAACAGCTCCGCGGTGTCTGCCTGCCCACTTCTTGCCGTCGGTGCCCAGGCGGGAACACTTGCCGCGGGAACGTCCTGTGATTTTTCCATTACTTTCGAACCGGCTACTGTCCGCGCCATGAGTGGCTCATTGGTGGTGACCGACGACAACCTGAATGCGTTTGCTTCAGGTTGCGTGTCACATAGCATCGTGCTAAGCGGATCGGCTGTCCGGGAAACGCCCAAGATCGCCTAGCAACACCTGCGGCGATATCGTATGGCACGGCGCTAAGCACAACCCAGCTCAATGCAACAGGCAGCGTTGCAGGAACCTTTATTTACAGCCCGGCCGCGGGAGCGTTGCTAACTGCAGGGTCCCAGACGCTTTTGGCTACGTTCACACCAATGAACATCATTACTACACGACGGCTACCTCGTCGGTTACCCTGAAAGCCGATGATCATCTGGGCGCCGCCCGGAGCGATCTGTTACGGCACGGCGCTCAGCGCAACCGGGCTCAATGCCACGACGAGTGTCGCCGGAACTTTCAGCTTTAGCCCGACTACGGGAACGGTGCTGACTGCGGGATCACAGACGCTCTCAGTGACCTTTACACCAACAGACACGGCCGAACACAACATCTCTCGACGGTGACGCCGACGGTCAACCAGGTGAAGCCGACAATCACCTGGGCGACACCTGCGGCAATCTCCTACGGCACGGCGCTGAGCACAACCCAGCTGAATCCTACGGGCGGCATTGCGGGAACCTTCGTTTACAGTCCGGCTGCGGGAGCCATGCTGACCGGAGGGCGCAGATGCTCTCAGCGATCTTCACTCCAACGGACACGACCGACTACAACAGTCGCCTTCGGATTACTCCTGCTGCCGCTGCTGGGTCTGAGGTCCACGCGCGAGCGGCTGCACCAGATTCCACGTCTGCCCGCCGTTCCGCTGGCTGTTGGAGTCTTGCTCGGTACCGTGTGCTGGCAATCGGCGGTTGCGGCAGTGCTGCGCCTCCGCCTGCATCGCAAAGCTATGCCTTGGTCGTCTTCGCGACGGACACCGTGACGCCGGCGAAGACTACCACCGGGGTCGCTCTTACGGCCCAATAACCCAAACCGTCGACGCGCGACGAGCGACCATACAACAGATCGCACGAACCGGCTCGGCCCCGCCTACGCCTTGCCGGACGACGTTAATGGAGGCTCCGCGTCACGAAACCCCAGCCACCGGAATATCGTTATCGCAGGGCACCAGTTTGTAAAGGCAGATTGCACCAGATTGAGGCCGACAAATACCGTGAGGAACAGCCAATCAAGAGACACCCAGTGCGCTAACGCTACTGAGATGAGGATCACCGTTCCAGCCAACATGCGTACAGCCGCTTGAACTGTCATATTGTTACCTTTCGCAGAGCTTTTTGTAGACTCGTTTGTCGAATCTTAAAGCGACGGATCGCAATCGACGCCCGAATTCACTACATGTGCATATAGTGATATCTTGGTGACATGAGTGAGATCACCCTCTCGGGCCCGACCTTGGAGTTGGTTGCGCGGCGCTTTCGATATCTTAGCGAACCGTTTCGCCTCAGAATCCTCCAATCTCTTTCGAAGTCGGAAAAGACAGTTACCGAATTGGTGGAAGATCTTGAAGCCAATCAGCCGAACGTCTCCAAGCATCTGAATCTGCTGCTCGAAGGAGGCCTGGTCGCCCGACGTAAGAAGGGCACCAGTAGCATCTACTCGGTTGCCGATCCGCTCATATTCACGCTTTGCGACCTTGTGTGTAAGAGCGCCACGGCGAAGACCAGACAAGAACTGGCCGCTCTAGAGAAAGAAACAACTCGCAAACTCTCTAAACGGAAGTAGCTCCTGCCCTGAATTGGAAATGATCGCCATTTCGCGCCTCTACACATCATTCACTATATCACCACATAGTGATATAGTACTGCATTGAAGAGGCGAACCATTGGTTACTCAAAAAATCCTTTACAACACTCTCATTACGCTGTGCATGGCTTGCGGGATGACGCTGGAAGGCAGGAGCCAAACACCAACACCCCTTTCATTGGACGAAGCCATCACGTCTGGATTGACGCATCACCCCCTCGTTGCTGCCTCGGAAGCGTCGCTGGAAAAGGCTCGTGCTGGTGTGCTGAAGGACAGAGCTGCGCGTTGGCCAACGATCTCAGCCGCTGAAGACACCACGTATTCCAACGATCCGGTGTTCGTGTTTGGCAGCAAGTTGCGTCAGGGGCGCTTCAATGCAAGTGACTTCGATCTGCCCAGCTTGAACCACCCTGCCGCGATGGCGAATTTCAGCGCATCGACGACAGCAACGTGGGTTGTGTTTGATGCGGGCTCGGCTCATCGAGACGTGGAGAGCGCGCAATCCACTCTCCATGCCGCCGAGTTATCGGAGAAGTACACCCGCGAAGAACTCGGAACGGAGATCACGAAGCTCTATTACCGTGTCCTTCTCGCCGAGGACCAGGTCGGTGTAGCAGAAGCCAATCTTGTTAGAGCAGAGGAACTTTCCTCTGATATTCAGGACCGCGAACGTTCCGGCTTATCGCTGGAATCGGACAATATGCGAACGATGCTGGCGCAACGGTCAGCCGAGGACGATCTCGCAGCGGCGCGTGACAACTTGGCTCTGGCGCGTCGCGATCTCTTCGATTCGATCGGCGAGCCAGACTCCAGCCGAGCGCTGGTCCGTCCCCCCGATCCCTCATTAGCGGAGGTGCCACTGAAAACCATCCCGGGAGCTCTCGAAAGCCGTTTTGACCTGCAGGCTCTCCGTGAGCAGGAGTCGGCCCTCAGGCTAAGCAGGGTCGCAGCCAGGGCGACGGGATGGCCGCGCCTCTCCACTTATGCGCATGCCGAGAATGACGCGCAGCACTTCATCACCAACGGGAGCGGAAACTGGACGATCGCCGCGAAGCTGGAGATTCCAATCTTCGACGGGGGGCTTCGGAAGGCGCATGAACAGGAGACTAACGCACAGTTGCACTCGCTCCATGCTCAGGAGGCGGTGATCAGGCTTGCGGCGCGGTCTGAGGTCGCGAGTCTGCGACACCAGATCGGGGACCTTAGCCGTCGGTACGTCACGGCGCAGGATGCAGTTCAAGTGGAAGCGGAAGCGTTGCAGACGGCTCGAGACCGCTACGATAGCGGCCTTGCAACGATCGGCGACGTCCTGAACGACGAAAGCAACGTCTCGGCCGCTGAGTTGAATCGCGCCAAGATCTTTTATCAGCTTCGTATTGCGAATGCGGATCTCGCATTCGTGTGCGGATTGTATTCGACCGCGAAAGCAGGACAACCATGAACAAACTTCTCAGTCTCGCCGCCGTTTGTTTTCTACTCGCGGGATGCCATGGATCAACGTCACCGACCATCTCGCAGGCAGCAATTTCTGTTCACGTGATTACGATAGCGATTGAGAATGACGCTGGGACCGTCCAGGTAGCAGGGATTGTTAAGCCTCGGCTGGAAGCTGACCTGGCCTCACAGATTGTTGCGCCAGTCGCTGCGGTTACCAAGCGCGAAGGCGATCACTTTCGCCAAGGCGAGGTGCTAGTGCGACTCCATGCATCGGCACTGGATGCCGACGTGGCGCAGGCGAATGCCGGCGTAACCAGCGCCCAGATGCAAGAGGCTGTCGCATCCGATCAGGAAAAGCTTGCGACGGACACACTGGGACGGTATGCACAGTTGCGCGAACGTCATTCGGTTACCCCTTACGAAGTAGCCCAGATACAGGAACAAGCTGCGGCAGCCTACGCGCAACATCAAGGAGCCGAAGCCCAGGTCGTGGCCGCGAAGTCGATGCTTGCAGCGCGCCTAGCGACTCGCTCGGATGCCATGATTTATGCTCCCTTTGATGGCGTCGTTACTAGACGAATGGTCGATCCGGGAGCCATGGCGACACCCGGGGTGGCTCTTCTTCACGTGCAGTCGGTGGGCGAAAACGAAGTTGAGTTTTCGGCCCCGGAAGAGTTAATGGGTTTTCTTCGCGTTGGATCGGAATTACCTGTATCGCTGAATCGAGACGGCGCGGTGCGGGCCAGGATTGCGACGATTTCGCCGGCTGGCGATGCGGGTTCGCATTCGTACCTGGTGAAGGCGGCCCTCCCGGCTTCGGCGTCCTGGAATGCTGGAGCGGTCGTTGAGGTGTTGCTTCCTTCTGGCAATCAACCCGCCAGCATCTCGGTGCCGTTGCGGACGGTGGTCCAGCAGGGCGGCCTGGATGCCGTCCTCCTCGCAACGCCCGATGGCTACGCTCAAATCCGGTACGTGACCCTTGGTGGCTCGACTGGGCATCGGATCCAGGTCCTAAGCGGATTGCGGCCAGGTGACCGCGTGCTGTCGCAGGGTGAACTGGGTTTGGCTGGCCGAAGGATCGAGGTTCGCCCATGAGGGATCGCAATATTGCGGGCGGCATCGCATCCATCTTCATCGAATCTAAGCTTACGTTGCTGCTGGTGATCGCGGCGATCGCTTTGGGTGGCCTGAGCCTTACCGAGATCCCGCGTGAAGAAGAGCCGCAAATCATTGTGCCAATGATCGACATCTTTACCGCGATGCCGGGAGCATCTGCCAAGGAGGTTGAGGAGCGCGTAAGCACTCCACTTGAACGCATCCTTCGCAACAACACCAGCGTGGAATACATCTACTCTACAAGCCAGCCGGGAATGAGTCTTATCACGGTGCGCTTTCGTGTGGGCGACAAAGAAGACAACGCCATCGTTCAGACGTATAAGCAGATCGACGGCGCCGCAGATTCGTTGCCACCGGGCGCTTCCCGTCCGCTCTTGAAGGTGCGCTCGATCAACGACGTCCCAATGATGACCATCACGTTGACCGGCTCAGATTACAGCGTAGTGCAGCTGCGCAAGATCGCTGAAGAGCTCGATCAACAGATCAAACGCGTCGACAATGTGGCGCAGACATCCATCATTGGGGGCGAGCCTCGCGCCGTCAACATCTGGTTCGACTCGGCCAAGCTCGCCTCGTACGGCTTCACGCCGGAGTCCCTGGCAGCTCGGCTGCAGACTGATAACAGCCGCACCACGCCTGGAAGGTTCACGAGCCAAGGGCGGAATTCGATGTTGCAGGTGGGAAGCTTCTTCTCGTCTGCTAACGATCTTGCAAACACGGCCATCGGTTCGCATGGAGAGACGCCTGTATACCTCCGCGATGTTGCGCGGGTTCAAGATGGCGGCTCGGATGTACAAAGCTACGTCCTCTCCGGGGTTGGATTGGGCCACGCCAATACGGAAGAGACTCCGGCTGTCACGATTGCCATCTCCAAGCGTGCCGGGACGAACGCAACGACGATCTCGGGCGACATAAAAGCACGTCTATCCGGCTTGCGCGACACTCTCCTTCCGCCTGACCTCGAGGTCAATATCACACGTAATTACGGAGAAACAGCGAAGGACAAGGCGAACGAACTGCTGCTGCATCTCTTTCTCGCAACACTGTCGGTGACGCTGCTGATCGCGTTCGCGCTCGGCTGGCGCGAAGGCGGCGTGGTGCTTGTCGCCATCCCCGTTACGCTGGCGCTGACAATCGCGATGTTCTACTTCTACGGATACACGATCAATCGCATCACGCTGTTTGCACTGATCTTCTCCATTGGGATATTGGTCGATGATGCGATCGTGGTTGTTGAGAATATCGTTCGCCATTTCCGCATGGACGAAAACCGCGAACGCAGTTTTCGCGAGGTGGCCATCGACGCGGTCGACGAGGTAGGCAATCCAACCATTCTGGCGACGTTTGCGGTCATCGCCGCGATTTTACCCATGGCATTTGTGCGCGGCCTGATGGGTCCTTACATGCGTCCCATTCCGGTCGGCGCATCTTCTGCCATGTTGTTCTCACTTATGGTGGCATTTACGGTGACACCGTGGGCGGCGCTCAAGTTTCTCGGCGGACGCGCGGCGGGTCATCACGATGAGGCAGAAGGCAACCTCACCAGGCGCTATCGTCAGTTGATGGGCGGGCTGCTGGACCACAATCGGAACGCCCTCATGTTCCTCGGGATCGTGGTGATTCTGTTACTGCTTGCGGTGGCGTTGGTTCCCTTGAAAGCCGTCAAGGTGAAGATGTTGCCGTTTGACAACAAGAGTGAGTTTCAGGTGATCCTAAACATGCCGGAGGGGTCGAGTCTGGAGCAGACCACAGCTATTGCTCAGCAGATGGGCAGACGCATTGCTGCGGATCCTGACGTTACCGACTACCAGGTCTACTCTGGCGTAGCAGCTCCTTTTAATTTCAACGGTCTCGTACGCCACTATTATTTGCGCGGAGCTCCGAACCAGGCGGACATCCAGGTGAATCTCACGCCGCGCAGTGATCGCAAGGCTCAGAGTCATGACATCGCCAAGCGGCTGCGTCCCGCACTGAAAGAGATCGCGGACGCCGCAAGTGCGCGGATTGCGGTGGCGGAGGTTCCGCCCGGGCCGCCTGTACAGCAGACACTTGTCGCAGAGATCTACGGTCCGGACGCGAAGAAGCAGATTGAACTCGCCTCAGAGATAAAGAGCGTTTTCGAGCACTCGCACGGCGTCGTCGACACGGATTGGTTTGTGGCTGCGCCGGAACGGCAGTACGATCTTCACATCGATTCCGCTCAGGCGGCGATCGCAGGACTTACAACGCAGCAGATCGCACTGAACGTAGCAGATGGAGTGTCCGGGAGAGAGATCGGATTACTGCATGACGCGCGCGCGCGCGAAGCCGTGCCAATTCGTCTGCAGTTGGATCGCCCCCTCCGATCCAGTTTGGACGCAATCCGTAATATGCGGCTCCTCAACGCGAGCGGCAGTGCTGTAAGCGTCGGCAGCCTGGACTCGATCAGTCAGGGAACGATCGAGCAACAAATTCAACATAAGAACCTGTTGCCGGTGGTCTACGTCGTCGGAGATGTATCGGGCGCGGCCGAAAGCCCAGTGTATGCCATCGCGAAGATGAAGGAGGAGATCGCGAAGATGAGAGCTCCAGACGGTCTGAGCATCACGCAGTACTCTACGCAGCTGCCGACGGACACGCAGCACTACTCGCTGAAATGGGACGGCGAGTGGCAGATCACGTATGAAGTGTTCCGCGACCTCGGCCTCGCGTTCGCTGTAGTGCTGGTGCTGATTTATATCCTCGTTGTTGGCTGGTTCAAATCATTTCTGACGCCCCTGGTCATCATGGCGCCGATTCCACTAACGCTCGTAGGCATCCTTCCCGCGCATGCATTGATGGGAGCGTTCTTCACGGCTACATCGATGATCGGATTCATCGCAGGTGCAGGAATTATCGTTCGCAACTCGATTATCCTGGTGGACTTCATCGAGGTGCGCCGAAGGGATGGTCTCAACCTCCACGAGGCGGTGATTGATGCCGGCGCCGTACGCTTCCGACCGATGCTTCTAACAGCCGGAGCCGTCGTCCTGGGGTCTTCCGTGATTCTTAGCGACCCAATCTTCCAGGGATTGGCGATCTCACTGATGGCTGGCGAAGTCGCATCTACGTTATTGTCCCGACTGGCTATCCCTGTTTTGTATTTCTACACTGATCGCTGGAGATGACCGTTAGCAGTGCACATGCATCCTCATGCTTCAAATCGGGCAGAAGGTGCGTCTCAGAGAATTTTCTCAAGGAAGGGCAAAGGTGCTCCAGCGCACGCCATGATCGATGCGGGAAGTAGCGGGCCTTCATCACCGAGATCAGCTCGTCGCGCTGATTTTCAGAAATTACTCCTGCATCGTGCGCGAGCGTCAGACCTTCTCGAAGGTTAACCATCGGATCCGAGAGCGCGCGGTAGGTCCCACGCTCATAAGCGACCGCAACCTCGTCGTCTGCATCAAGAATTCCATCACGAAACATCTCAAAGACTCGCCCAACCCCCACCATACCGAAGGTGTGGGTTTCCGCGGCTCGAAGCGCACCCATGCTGGAAGAGCCGAAAACCTTGATGCCGCGATCCAATGCCCTGATGATTTCCTTTGGCGAGACTGCGAGATTCTGAAAGAATTCCCCATCGATGATTCCTATGAAGCGGATGCCGGCGGGCAGACGGTCTATGTCGCCCCGGCATATAGGCGGTTGATACTCCGCATCCAACAAGCCCTGGGCCTCCGCCACAGCCATGCTCGGACCAAGAAACACAACGGTGTCATGCATGTTGCTTCCAGAACTCGACGGCACGTGGGCCCACACGCCCATGGTCGCTCGCCCACAACTCAATCCCCGGAACAATGACTCGCACCACGGAATGGGTTGTGCACTCAGGGGTGAAGTCGACCACAATCGCTTCGGACAGACCCGCGCTCTCAAGCCGCGTCATTAGCCACTGCAGATCTTGGTTGAGGTCAGCAAATTTGTGAGACTCGATTGCTTCAAAGGGGCGGCGAATCCGCGACTCACCCATAACCCAACTCTTCCGGTTCACAGCCGCAATCCGTTTTGTGTGGGGAGCAAACGTTTCTTTAGGTGCATTCGCGTCTACGATATCTTCGCGAACGCTTTGAATGTCTACGCAACGCGACTGCGCAACTTCCGTAATTGCCCTGCGCAGCGCGACCTCGGCATTTGGGTTACAGCCAAAACCCGCGTGCGCCATCGGGAAACCGAAGATGCTCTCATCTGCGACAGAAGCAACAAACGCCGGTACTCGGAGAGCGGAGGTGATCTCTCGTACCTGCAAACACAAGCCCGCCTCTTGGAAGGCCCGGAACAACTCGTTCTCCTTGGGTATTTCAACGCAGGGAGAATGTTCTAGATCATCGCTATCTTCTACTGAACTGCCTCCGATGACTTGGCGTCTTGCCGCGGGCAGGAAGCTTGCGCCCAGTTCAGCAAGGCTCCAAGCGTCGCGTTCAATCAATTCGCAGAGCGCGTGGTACACAGCTTCAAGACGGTTATTCCCCGAGGCAAGCCCATTGCTGTCGTTTACAGTGAAAGGTGAACTATGGGGCACATCATTCCATAGATATCCCGCCAAATGTGCCGGCACCCATACCCTTTCTCCTGAAAACAGGTCCGTTCCGCGCACCCAACTGCACAGGCTTTCCGGTGTGAAATCTTCAAATAATGATTGGTTGATCTTCCATGGATCCAGGGTCCGGGCCTGTCGCGATAGCTGACGGTATGTAGCTTCAATGTACGGCAACCTGGTCCTTAGTGCTGTTTGCCGCTCGATTGCCTCCATCAGCGCTCCCACCTTCGCATCGACGGGCCGCGATCCTTTTCCGTTGTAAACGGAAAGGGCATCATCAGACAATGGCACGATCGCAGAGTAGACAGGTATCCCGACTCGATCGAGGCCAGTAATATCCGCTATGCGAGTAACACCTAATGCGTTCCCGATCTCTCTTAACCGTTCAAAGGTTTCGGACGCGCCGATCACGCGATCTAACCCGTCAACTTTTAGGCTACTCGGGTTTCTCGGGGTTGTGTTGATGAGGGGCAATGGATCTCCTGGGGTCGAGGTTCATAATGCTGATGGCATGGCAATTTAACGTGACATAGTCAATCCCCTCGAGAATCTCTTTCAAAATCTCGCCCAGCCGCTCTTGAGTCACATTCGGCCCCAGCGTACGAGCCGCTTCCGCAATCGTCGGCAGCGAGCGATGCACGGCATCCCTCTGGGCTGCACTCAACGGTTCTAGAAAGTGAACGAACTTTTGGATAAGATCGCGAAATTCGTGATTACTTAAGCCCACTTCGTCTAGAAACTCTTGTTTTGTCATGTGACCTTCTCCTTCATTCGATATTCATGCGACCAAGCAGCTGTTGAAACCGGGGATCCGAATGTAGCGGCTTTAGCAAAGGATCTACCTTGACGGAAAGCAGGTCAGTATCTCGCCTAGCGTAAGCAATTTCCAGCAGATCCAATGACTTGCGATGATTTCTGAGAGAAGTGTAGTAGACCGCAGTCTGAAACGGGAAAGAATTTTCCGGATCGCCCTTTTCCGAAGCTTGCTTGAACCATTTTGCGGCATTGGCACGGTCTCCGACTTGGGCATAGGAGATGCTCAGCATAATGGCTCTGTCAGCCTCTGTTCCGGGATCAACCGGCGCAGTCCGGAGAAGATTCACGGCGTCCATTGGACGCTTGAGTTCAATGTAGTCGACGGCGAGTATTTCAATCGCCTGTGGTAGGCTCGGCGTTGTTTTGAGTTGCTTTTCCAGCAAGCGGGCCGACTCGGCCATTCGCCCCCCGCATTGCGCTACCCAAGCTCGACTGATGTTCGTAAGTAGCGAATTCGGATCGATGGCCTGTACATATTCCATCTGCGCCTGCGCTTCTGCATCTCTTCCTAGCGGGACGAGCAGGTGGACGGCATAATCAATGTGAGCGTTCAGATCGTTGGGGTTCAGTTCCACAGCGCGTTGATAATCGCTCTCTGCTCCTTTCCAGTCGTAGTTCAAAGTGACGCGGGCCAAGGCGCGCGAAGCATAAGCTTCGCCCAACGTTGGGTCCAAGGCAAGCGCCTCATCCGCCGTTTTAAGGGCGTTCTTCAGCGTTGGAATTGGGTTACCTGAACGATAAATCGCCAGCACGCTGTAACTTTCGGCCAGACCGGCGTAGGCCGGAGCATAGTGTGGATCAGCATTGAGCGCATCTTGAAATTCCGTAACCGCCGAAAGCAGGTCTGCTCCCGACCGCTTCGTAAGCAGGTAGCGGCCTTTCAGGTACGCGTCATAGGCAGCCGAATTGGTTGTGTATTGGCGTTTAAGCCGAGCCTTCACGTCTGGACTGAGACGGACCTTGAGGTGGTAGGCCACGTCGGTGGATATATCGTTCTGCAGCCGCGCAAGATTGGAAATGTCGCCCTCATAGGTTTGACCCCATATTTGCGAACCGCTGCTCACATCGATGATTTCAATGGGAACGCGGACATGTCCATTGGTCTCTGAGATCGACCCACTCACCACGGATCTCACTTTCAGGAGTCTACCGGTATCCCCCGGATCGCTACTTTGCGCAGAGTACCGTTCGGCGATGCCAGCAGCTTTTACCTGCAAGCCCGGCATGCCAGCGAGGTCATTGGTGAGCGCTTCGGTAAACCCGGAACCCACGTAGTCGAGCGCGCCGTTCCCACTGGCATTATGAAGCGGTAATACCGCCAGACTGGTCGCGTCGGCTGGACGATTGTGTCTCACCCAACCCAATCTTCCCAACAACAAGCCTGCGATGGCTATACCCGCTGCCCAAAACAGCCATTTGCGTGCGGGAGGCCGAAGAGCTGACACTACGTCGTCAAGCTTTGAAAATCGGTCTTCCGGCTTGGTCGCCAAAGTACGCTGGATGACGTTGGCCCACCGAACCGGTATCGATTTGGCGGGAAGCTTTACTCCCACTGTCTTCCCGGAAGAACTGACCTCAGTCCGGACGGGGCGGGAGCCCGTGATCATTTCACACATCACCACACCCAAAGCATATTGGTCAGCCAGCGCGGTAACATCTCCCGTAACCCATTGCTCAGGCGCCATGTAATCCGGCGTTCCTTGCCCACCGATCTCGTTCAAGCCGCCGTCTGGCGTGAGAACGTTCAATGCCAGTCCAAAATCGGTGATCACCGCGCGCAGTTTTCCGGGCCCAGCGCTCACCAGCATGATGTTTCTCGATTTGAGGTCACGATGCACAATCCCGAGAGAATGCGCGCTGTTCAATCCCTGGACTAACTGCTGTACGAGCTTGAATGCAGCATCAGGTTCGAACGGGCCGTCATGACGCAGATACTCGCTGAGCGTAGGCCCGTCAAGGAACTCCATGCAAAGGAATATCCCCTTGTCACCAGAAGCTGTTTCGTACGTAAACAGCTCGTGAATCCGACAAATGTTGGGATGAGATATGGCGCGGGCCTGTCGCACTTCACGCCGAAAACGCTCCACGATCTCAGGGTGCCTCACGAGCTCGGCACGGACGGTCTTGAGAGCCACGCGTTCCTGCAGTTGGCTATCCCAGGCCTCCCACACCTCCCCCATTCCTCCGCGGGCGATGAAGCGCAGAATCTTGAAACGGTTGAAGATGACTTTGTCGATCTGAAAGGCGCCACCGGGATCCCAGCTGGACCCATCCGCCCCGAAAGAAGCTGTCACGTTACCCGGCGCTTGCAATTGTGGAGCGGCAAAAATCGGTTCCTCTAGGAAATTCCCGAGCTCGTCCGCTGCCGCAAGCAACGCCTCCACCGCTTGACGCAGCTCAGGGGAGCCCTCGCATTCGCGATCAAGGAACGAAACCCGCTCCTCGCGCGATAAGGGCAGGGCCGCAGCGAAGATTTCCTCAGCCGGGTCTCCCTCAGTAGACATGTCGCATCCCGTGAACTCGCGGAAATTATCTCCGACTGGGGCGAATCTAGCAAGCAAATTGCGCCAGACGCTTACCACGGCATCCGTCTCCTATCCCGAGACTCCGAAAAGACCGGCCCAAACGCAGCCCGAAGGCCTTGTCGATCTACTCCGTCCGATCGCGCCGTGGGGTCCGGAAGCCGATTTCACCGCTCCTGCCAATTGCGCATATCATCAGACCACTATTTCTGCGTCGCGAGCGATTCGATTATGCTCCCGACAGCAAGAGCTGCTTACCTAAGCAAAACCGAGCGTCTCCGCGCGAATGACTATGAATCTCCAACCACGATCGACAGCCCATCTCGCGCTGAAAGCCGACGGAGCGCAGCGCACGCTCCCGATCGACACGCTTCCTTTCAGTCTTGGAAGGAGCGAGGACTGCAGTCTGGTGCTTGCCCATCCGCAGGTATCTCGCGAGCATGCTGTCATTGAGTGGGATGGCAGCCGATATACCCTTCGCGACCAGAACAGCAGGCATGGCACCTTCGTCAACGGTGCACGCATCACGACGACGCTGCTGCAGACGGGCGATTCGATTATGCTTGGCAGCCGGCAGAGCGTCTTGGTATTTCAAGAAGCCGTTGGTAAGGGAGACGGATCACAGACCTTGCTCGCCCACCTGTCCAGGAGCTGGTCGAACCCGGCGGGGGATAGTGACCTGGAAAAGCTTTCGCTCTTTCTCCAGGCGGCGCAAAGCCTGAGCTCGATCGAAGCGAGTCAGGAAGTACTGCGGACCATGCTCGAATACAGCATTCGACTTACCGGAGCACAACGTGGCTTTGTCTTTCTTGGTGACAGCGCTGAGACATTCCGGTTGGCGTGCGGACGAGACCGCGATGGAAACGAAATTGCCGGAGAGCCGGCGATCTCTCGTTCCGTGGTACGAGACGCGTCGCGATCTCAGGACGATTTCATTCTCACCGATATTACGGGTGACATTGCCGCGGAGCGGCAGAGCATCGCGGCGAACGCGATTCGCAGCGTCATTGCGATCCCTCTGCGACCGCAAGGTTCGCCCTCGCTGCTTGGCCTCCTCTACCTGGATAGTCACAGCCGCAACCGCGAATTCACACGCGTCGGCAAAGAAATTCTTCATGCGATCGCGCGACAGGCGGCAACGCTGCTGGAAAATCTGCGACTGATCGAGATGGAGCGCCAATCTGCACTGCTGCGCAAGGAGCTGGAGATCGCAGCCGCAATCCAGAGCCAGATCATCCCACAGCAGCTTCCCGAGTTGGAGTACGTACGCTTTTCTGCAAGAACGATTCCCTGCACCGGCGTGGGTGGGGATTTCTACGATGTGATTCCGCTTGAGGATGGCTTTGCGGGGATTGTCGCCGACGTCAGCGGCAAGGGCATTCCGGCTGCGCTGCTCGCCTCGATGGTCCAGGGAATGTTTCAAGCACAGATGAGCCTCGGGGCGAATCGAGGTATCACCCTGGTGGAGTCCATCGCATCGCTCAACGCGTTCGTCTGTTCCCGTACGCCGAGCGAAAAGTACGTGACCCTTGCTGCTCTCCGCTACGTACATTCTGAATCGAGCGCCGCGTCGGTTGAAGTAGTCAACGCAGGCCATGTGCCGCCAATACTTATCCGCGCAGACGGTAGCGTCGAAACCCTCGGAGATGGCGACATGCCGGTGGGGCTATTTGGATTTGCGCAATATCACGTGGTCCACGTGACGCTGTCTATTGGCGATCGAATCGTGCTGCTGACTGACGGGATCACCGAGGCAGAAGCCGGAGACGGCGATCAGTTCGGTATGGAGAGGCTTGCGAAGCCAATGCTTGCGGTCGATCCAGTTGCCGAACTGCTCCACGCAGTCGATACATTCTGCAAGGGAAGCCCTGCGCAGGATGACCGCACGATCTTGGCTATCGAGAGAATTGCGTAGCATTGAGCACCGGAGTCAAACGGGCGAAACAATCTATTCAGTTACTTTTCCGAGGTAGCGGTCGAGCCAATCGAGAACGGCCTTCACGAGTTGTGGACGCTGCTCGGTTACGTCGTGGGATGTCTCCAGAATAAGATGCTGCTTATCTGCTGGCGGAGTTCCAAGCATCTTGAACATTGGGTCTTGCGCGAGATTTACAGAGAAGACGTAGTCATAGCGTCCATTGACCATGAGCACAGGCTTCTTCATGCGCGGGGCGAAGTCCGCCTGATCGCCACCCGGCGGGGGTGGCTCGAGGAAGTAGCCGCCGTCGAGAAGAATGATGGTTTTGAGGCGATCCTGAAGCAGCGTCGAGTAGGTGATCCCCTCGGCCGCTCCCATGCTGACGCCAAGGTAGGCGAGCTTGCTGTTGTCGATGTCAGAGCGAGTGGCTAAATAGTCGAGCGTGCGCGCGGCGTCCTTGTAGCGGTCGGTGGTCAGTTGGATCGCCTGAGAACCTCCTGGGAGCGAGTACCGGAGACGCCGCTCGTACGTGTCCTGAAATATCGGATAGGCAACCGCGCGGCCGCTCTGGATGATGTAGTCGAAGAACTCGCTATCGCCGAGTGCGGTCCCGTTCTTGTTGTCGGCGATGTCATACACACGCGCGCTGGGAAAAAACAACACAGTCTGATACGGCGGCCGCACGTGTTTGGGGAGGAACAAATACACCGCGATCCGTTCGCCGCGATAGCCGGTATCGATGGTCGCCTTCTCCTCGCGCCAATCGGCCGTCTCGCTGACAACTCCACCATCGACGGTATTCAAGGGCGAAGTAGAGGGTGCGTACATGATCTGGTAGGCGTGAAAAACGTCGTCTGAGGCTGGCTTGAACTTCGAAAAATCTCGCGCGTCTACGCGCCTGATCGGCGCAACTGCCGATGCCGGTAGCGGCGCGGTGTTCTTGACACAGCGGAAGCCGTTCTCTTCCGACCGGCTAAACGGTGAGAGCGTCTCCGGACTGTAGTAGAAGTACGATGGAGACTTCCAGGAGCCACCCAGGATGAAACGGTTGTCGTTGTCGTCCGCGTTGATCACCCATTCGCGAACGTTGCCCGCCATATCGTAGGTTCCGTACGGACCCACTCCCATGTGGGAGCCGACGGGAGCCAGTGCGTCGCCCGGTAGATTGCTCATGGGTACGATGTAGCGTGAAACATCCGGAGGAGCCGCCATGTACCACTGCGGCAGGACAGGAAGACTCTTGCCTGCAAACGCCGCGTAGGCCGCTGCTTCGAACCAACTTACGCCGGATACCGGCAGATCCGCCTGTCCTTCTGCATAGTGGCCTGCGACCCAGCCGGCGGGACCTGGGCGGTTCGTGGTATCGCGAAACGCCGCGACCGCTTCTGTCCAGGGAATCTCGCGGCCATCGCGAATAAACTTCGCATGCCAGTATTCCTGCTTCGCGTAACCGCCGCTGTCGACAAACTTTTGGTAGTCGCGGTTGGTCACCTCGAAGCGATCCAGATAGAAGGGTGGAATCCGGAACGGGCCGACAGAACCAATGAACGCAATGATCCCGACCCAGTTCCCCCCGGGCACCGCCACCATACCAGCGGGCGCGGCGTGCTGAGCGTCGAGCGCGAAGTTCATGGACTCCTCGGTTGCCAGGCCCTCCACTACGTCTCCAGTGCGACTCGACAGCTTCCAGCGAAAAAATCCTTTGGGGAGAGTAATGCCACTAAGTGGCGTGTTGCCGAGAACACGCCACGGCCCGTTCGGTGTCGTGTAATCCTGAATGGCGACCGTGGCCACTGAAGGGGAAGAGGTGATCGAGCCCTGCAACGTGTCCTGAGCCGCTAACTGTTTAATCGCGGGGTCGCCGGGCTCGTAACGCTGCGCTCTTTCAAGAAGATCAAACGCTGCCAGCGGCCTCCCGGCAGCGGTTAGTTTTGCAATCTGAGGGACGGCTTCTTCTCGAGCCCATTGCCGTCTGGACGACCGGTGAACAAACCATGCTGCTGCGAGAAGGGTGACAACGAGAGCAACAATCGCCGCCAAGGCAATGGAGCGGGATTGTCGCTTTGGCGCCAGGCCCTGCGCACTCGAGGAGACCTGGGCCAGTAGGGCCGATGCGTCGCGAACAATTTCCGCGGCCGACTGATAGCGACGGGCAGGATCTTTCCGAAGGCAACGAGCGATGATTTGATCTGCGAGTTGTGGAGCGTCAGGACGAAGCGCCCGCAGGAGGGTCGGAGGATCGTTGATGATTGCATGCAAAATCGCGATATTGCTGTCACCTTCAAAGGGCGTGCGGCCGGCAAGCAACTGGAAGTAGATGACGCCGAGGCTCCAAAGATCCGTTCGCGCATCGACTGTATTCCCCAAGGCCTGCTCGGGAGACATGTAGAGAGGAGTTCCGATCAGAAACCCTGTCTCCAGAGAAGCTGTCGCATCGGAAGCGCCCGGCGCAAGCAACTTTGCGATGCCAAAGTCGAGTACCTTTGCATGGCCCTTGGGCGTAACAATCACGTTCGCGGGTTTAAGATCGCGATGGACGACTCCCTGTTCGTGGGCTTCTTCAAGCGCTCCCGCAATCTCCAGGAGTATCGCCGTCGCACGTTCCACTGAGAGCGGTCCGGCCTTGATCAACTCTGAGAGAGTTTCACCCGGAACACACTCCATGACGAGGTAGTCGACTCCCTCCTGCTCGCCAACGTCATGTACCGCGGCAATGTGAGGATGGCTAAGCTTCGCGAGCGCAAGGGCTTCCTTACGAAACCGCCGCCGGGACTCATCATCCGTGACCAGCCCAGGGGACAGAATCTTGATGGCTACAAAACGTTCCAGCTTTTCATCGCGAGCCCGATAAACCGAACCCATTCCCCCGGATCCAATGGAATCCACGACGGTATAACGCCCAAGCTTTTGTCCAGCGCTGAGAGTCTGTCCAGTAAACTGAGTTACATCCTCATTCGTTGCACCAGCAGGAGAATCGTCAAGGAAGTCGCCCATCTGTTGATAGTCGCGAAGCAGCCTCTCGACGTCGCCGCGCAGTTGGGAAGATCCTCGACAGGCTTCCACCACGTAAGCAGGACGTCGCTCGACGGGCAGGTCAAGAGCAACTTCAAAGATCTCCTCGGCGGATTGCTGCTGGTTGGCCATCGGTTGATCCGCGTCGGCAGGAAGAATGAGCGTCGCGCTGCTCATGAAACGCATTTCACGTGAAGTTTGGCCTGGCGACGGTAGGATAATACCACAGGCAACCAGGAGGTGACTCCCGTGACAGATGAGAAGGGCGACGTAACCCAGCTGCTGAACGCGATGACAAAAGGTGATTCCGGCGCGGCGGAAAAGTTGTTGCCGTTGGTCTATACGGAACTTCACCGGCTTGCCGCGTCCTACATGCGCAGAGAGCGGCCCGACCATACCCTGCAGGCCACAGCGCTCATCAACGAGGCGTACCTCAGGCTCGCCCGTGGAGACGAAGAGTGGAATAACCGCGAGCACTTCATCGGAGTGGCGGCGAACGTGATGCGGCACGTGCTGGTGGATTACGCACGCGCGCACAAGGCGCAACAGCGAGATGGCGGGTTGAAGCGAGTCGAACTGCACGAGGACTTGGCGGTATCCGCGGAGAAGCTGGAGGAAGTCGTCGCGCTCGACGAAGCCCTGAAAGCGCTCGAGAGTTTGCATCCGCGACAGGCGAAAGTGGTGGAAATGCGTTATTTCGGAGGATTGTCGCTCGAGCAGATTGCTTCGCTTCTCGGGGTATCGGAGAGGTCGGTGAAGCGCGACTGGTCCCTGGCACGGATCTGGCTGTTTCGCGAGCTCAAGCAAGTCACCGCCCCGGTGGCCAACGACCCACAATAAAACCAGCTAAAAATAAAACCGATATCTTGTGGCACCTTTTCCTGGCGTCTCCGCCTTATTGAGTGAAGGCGTTTTTCGAGACGCCTCCGAAAAGGAGAACCTCCCATGTCCACACTCTCAATGTTGAAGATTCGCGCAGCGGTTGCCGTCGCGGGCCTCGCAATTGCCCTCGGCTCGCCGGCGGTTCATGCACAATTCATGCCGGAGCGGACACAAATCGTCGTGCCCTTCGGTTTCGAAGTCGGCTCAACTCACCTTGGACCCGGTAGCTACATCTTGAGCAAAGTGGGAGATAGCGTCGTCTTGATTCAGGACGGCAAGCACTCTGGCCTTACCATGACCGCACACGAGATGGGTCTCAAGCCAGCCACTTCCAGCAAGGTGGTCTTCTATCGGTACGGCAACCACTATTTCCTCCGCGAGATTTGGAGGACAGGCGACCCAGAGTACGTTCTCTGTCAGGAATCCAGGGACGAACGAAGCATTCGGCGCGAAATGCTCTACAACAATCGCGCGTCCAACTCACCTGAATCGAATGTGGAAGTCGCTCTGCTACAGCTCCCACGATAAGGCCTGAACGCCCGCGAACGATACTGCGGGCGTTCGCTTGCGCACCTCAGATCAACAATCTCAACCATGAATAGGAGTCTAGGAAAATGAGCGCCACAATAAACATTCGTCACGTCAAGGGAATAACGTTTCTCGAAGTCAGCGGCCGCATCACGCTCGGCGAAGGGGGTGTCACCCTCCGAAATGCAATTCAGGATGCGTTAGATGCCGGAACGAAAAAGCTCGCCGTTGATTTGAGCGGTGTCAACTACATGGACAGTTCCGGCCTCGGCGAACTGACCACGGCCTATACGTCCACAAGGGACCACGGTTGCGAGCTCAAGCTCGTCGGTCTCACAAAGAGAATCGACGATCTGATGCAGATTACAAAGCTTGCCACACTTTTCGACGTCCACTCCACTGAAGAGCAAGCAGTATCTTCTTTCGAAAACAGGGTTCCGGAAGGCTTGACAAATGTCACCATCGGTTCGTACTACTAGATCAATCGGGGCCGTCTCCTGGGGGCATCGCGACCGCCGATCCGTAGGAACCGGCGGTCGCAACCGGGAACAGCCTGTGGCACTACAGCGCATTCGGGGTAGAATCATCGCAATTCGAATCCTCATGCCCAAGGACACCGATGCGTACTCACCCGGCCACTTTCCTCTCCGCGGCCTGCTCCGCGACCCTCGCCTTTAGCCTCGCCGCCCTCACTCTTCTCATCCCCGCCGCAGCCCGCGCCCAGGCACCGCCGCAACTCCTCCGCGCGCCCTCGCTATCGGACACACTCCTCGCCTTCCGTCACGCCGACGACGTCTGGATCGTCTCCCGCGACGGTGGCGCCGCCCGCCGCCTCACCTCCAGTGGCAATGTCTCCGAAGGCCCCTTCTTCTCGCCCGACGGCCGCTCCGTCGCTTACTCCGCCACCGTTAACGGCAGCCTCGACGTATACACAATCCCCGTCACCGGCGGCGTCCCACACCGCATCACCTACCATCCCGGCGGCAACTTCGTCATCGGCTGGTCACCCGACGGCCGCGAAATCCTCTACGCCTCCATGCAGGACGCCGTCCGCACCTACTTCCAGATCTTCCACATCGCTGCCGACGGCTCAGGTCTACCCCAACCCCTCCCACTGCCCTCCGCCTACGTCGGCACCTACTCACCCGATGCTTCGCACTTTGCCTACAACCCCTGGCTTCAGTGGGAAGAAGATTCCTGGAAGCGCTATCGCGGGGGCCAGACCCAGCCCATCTGGATCGTCGACCTCAAATCCCTCGACCTCGTCAAAGTCCCACGCGAAAATTCCAACGACCGCTATCCGCTCTGGATCGGTGACAGCATCTACTTCCTCTCCGACCGCAACGGCCCTATCTCGCTCTACTCCTACGACACCAAGTCCAAGGCCATCAAACAGCTCGTCGAAAACCACGGCCTCGACTTCAAGACCCTCACCGGCCGCGGCGACGCCCTGGCCTACGAGCAGTTCGGCACCATCCACCTCTACGACATTGCCACCGGCAAACAACACCAGGTCGACATCACCACCGACGGCGACCTTCCTGCGCTGGTGCCCCATCTCGCCTCCATCTCCAATCGCGAGATCCAGAATGCAGGCATCTCCCCTACCGGTGTTCGCGCCCTCTTTGAAGCCCATGGCGACATCTTCACCGTCCCCGAGGACAAGGGAGACGTCCGCAACCTCACCAACACCTCGAACGCCGCCGAGCGCGAGCCCGCCTGGTCCGCCGACGGCAAACACATCGCCTACTTCTCCGACGCCTCCGGCGAGTACCAGCTCTACATTCGCGACCAGGACGGCCTTCAGGCGCCCCGCGTCATCTCCCTCGGCCCCGACCCCACCTACTACTACTCCGCCATCTGGTCGCCCGACTCCAAACGCATCCTCTTCTCCGACAAGCGTCTCCGTCTCTGGCTCGTCAACCTCGACCCCGCGCTCGGCCCCGCCAAGCCAATCCTCGTCACCACCGCGCTCCGCGAAGGCTTCGGCCCCTCCAACTTCAGCGCAAGCTTCTCACCCGACAGCAAGTGGATCCTCTATTCCACCTCGCTGCCCAACTTTGAAGACGCCGCCTTCCTCTACAACATCGCCAACGCCACATCCACCCAGATCACCGACGGTATGAGCGATGTCACCAACCCCGTCTTCGACGCCAGCGGCAAGTACATCTTCTTCACCGCCTCCACCGATAACGGCCCCGGCCGGGACGGCTTCGGCCTCGGCTCGCTCAACCGCACTACCTCGTCCAGCGTCTACGTCGCCGTCCTCTCCAAGGACGAGCCCTCCCCCATCCCGCCTCAGAGCGACGACGAAAAAGACAAGGACAAATCAGCCGACACTCCTAAACCCGACGCTGACAAGACCTCCGGCCAGAAAGATGAAACCGCCGCTGAAACCAAGGCCGAGCATAAAGGAGATGATAAGGGCACGTCCAAGGACAAGCCGGTGCCCGAAACCAAAATCGACCTCGAAGGTATTCAGCAGCGAATCCTTGCTCTGCCCATACCCGCGCGCAACTACATCACGCTGCAAGCCGGCAAGACAGGTGTCCTGTTTCTTGGAGAAGGCGATCCCGCCGCCAACCCTGCCGACCGCAACGGCCCGCAGATCCGCTCTGTCTGGAAGTTCACCCTTACAGACCGCAAGACCGAAGACATCCTTCACAACGTCGGCGCTGTGGTTATCTCCGCCAACGGCGGAAAGATGCTTTACCAGAAAGGCCATGGCTACTACATCGCCTCGATCGACGAGCTCAAGCCAGCCACCGTCGACGCCACTCCCGGCAAGCCCCTGAAAATGGCCCTCGAAGCACGTATCGACCCGCGCGCCGAGTGGGTGCAGATCTACAACGAAACCTGGCGTATCCAGCGCGAGTTTTTCTACGACCCCGGCTTCCACGGCCTCGACCTCGTCAAAATCAAAGCCAAATATGAACCCTGGGTTGCCGGCCTAAGCTCCCGCAGCGATCTCACCTACCTCATGGACGAGATGCTCGGCGAAATTACCGTCGGCCACATGTTCATCCGTTACCGCAAACCCGGCGACGAGAACTTCCCCAAGACCGGTCTCCTCGGCGCCGACTACACCATTGACCACGGCCGCTATAAGTTCGCCCACATCGTCCAGGGCGGGAACTGGAGTCCCAAACTCTACTCGCCTCTCACCCAGCCCGGCGTAAACGTCCACGAGGGCGAGTATCTCCTCGCCGTCAACGGCACACCTCTTCACGCTGACCAGAACCTCTACGCCGCCTTTGAAGGCCTTGCCGGCAAGCAGACCACCATCACCGTCGGCCCCAACCCCGACGGCTCCGCCTCTCGCGACGTCCTCGTCGTCCCCGTCGACAGCGAGACCGACATGCGTATGCAGCAATGGATCGAAGGCAACATCCGCCGCGCCGATCAACTCTCCCACGGCCAGGTCGCCTACGTTTATCTGCCTAACACCGCCGGCGACGGCTTCAACAGCTTCAATCGCTACTTCTTCGCCCAGACCCAGAAGAAGGCCGTCATCATTGACGACCGCTGGAACCAGGGCGGCGACATCGCCGACTACGTCATCGATGTCCTCAAGCGCACCCCCATGCTCAACTATGAGTCCCGCGAAGGCCTCCACACCACCGAACCCACCGGCGCAATCTTCGGCCCCAAGGCCATGCTCATCAACCAGAATGCCGGCTCCGGCGGCGACGCAATGCCCTGGCTCTTCCGCCAGGCTAACCTCGGCCCCCTCGTCGGCACCCGCACCTGGGGCGGCCTCGTCGGCATCGGTGGCTACCCCGTCCTCATCGATGGCGGCACGGTCACCGCACCCCGCACCGCACTCTACGGCCTCACCGGCAAGTTCGACATCGAGAACATCGGTGTCTCTCCCGACGTGGAAGTCCAGGATGACCCCAAGTCCGTCTCCGAAGGCCACGACCCCCAGTTAGAAAAGGCTGTCCAGATCCTCCTCGAAGATCTCAAAGCCCATCCCCTGCCCACCTACACCGTCCCTCCTTACCCCAACTACCATCAAAACGATGGCCTGGGTCACAACTAACCCCAACCTCAAACGTCCCAGGCCCCTGCTTGCTGAAGATCCTTTTTCATCCCTTCCCAACTCCGAACGGAGGAGGCCTCGGGCGATCCCGCCCCTCTCCAATGCGTCTCCAGATTAACCGCGTTGGCGTAGCCAATGGCATTGAGAGCCCTGAACTGCGCGGTCCAATCGATGTATCCGACGTCCACCGGTGACCACACCATCTTGCCGGTCGCGTCCTTCACGGCATTCTTTACATGGCAGTGATGAATGCGATCCTTGGGCAGCGCGTCCCATCCGCCAGGATAGGCGTCAAGCTCACCGCGCATTACGGCATTGCCCGGATCCCAGTTGAGCGCGAGGTTTCTCGAAGGGATAGCAGCAAGCGTAGCCGCAGCCTCGCGGCCGGTCGCCGTGTTGCACTCAAACTCATTCTCCAGGACTAGCATCACATTGTGCTTCGCAGCGAATTCCGCTGACTCCTGTAGCTTGGCATTAATGGCCTTACGATACGGGGCAACGTCATCAATGCGCCAAAAATCAAAGCAGCGAACTTTATCCGTCTTGAACTGTTTCGCCAAGGAGATAGACCGTTCCAGTACCTCCTGTTGTTGGTTGAACGTAGTTTCATCCGCCCCGTGGAGGTCTTTCTTGGAGCCGTACTGAGAGTGAGGAGCACCGGGCCAGTCGACCTTGTAAAGCGGACTGCTGATGTCGGTGACCTGAAGATGGTACTTCGCAAGAATCTTCTGCGCCCTCGAGATTTCATCGTCTGAAACCGTCTGCAGATTCTTTCCCCATATCTCGCGCAACTCTACCCAGTGCAGTCCAAATTGCTTGTTGATGACGTAACACGCGTGATCGAAATCCTCCGACACTTCATCGGAGATGACACCGATCTTGAACTTGGACCCCGCGGCCCACGCACGGAGCGGGACTAAGGCGGAAGCAGCCGTTGCGACGGAAAGCCCTGCGAATTGGCGTCTGGAAAGCGAGTGCATGGATCGAACTCCTCTGTATAGTTCTCAGTGTGACGAATGCGGGCGCTTAAAAGATGCGCACTCTCGCTAGGCTATCGCCCTCTGCACTCCCACCGCGACCACGAAGTAATTCGCACGCCTCGCGCCCACTCTCTTCAGGTTATGTAATACCGCCGACGCAGTAAAAACGACGTCGCCTGCACGAACGATGCCGCTATCGACCCGCAGTTCACCCTTCCGGATCAACTGCAGTTCCGAGTGGGTATGGCGATGCGGAGGATGCGGCATCTCGCCGGCAGGGAGCGTCGTTTCGTGTACCTCGATGAACTCACCCGTGGCAAGCGTCTCCTGCACGGCCGCGCGCGACGTCATGCCATTCGCTGCTGTCCTGATAGATAACTTCTCATAGAAAAAATCTCCGAGTGCAGCAGTCTTGGAACATCCGCCGCCGGACGCACCACTCTCCGCTTCCGCGGAAAGACGACCCAGCGCGGTAACTGCCGACAGCGTTAACGCCAATTCACGACGATTCATCTGGTTCACAATTGACCCCTCCCCAACGAACCGCACTTAGTCACGCCTTCTTCTGATAACCCATGCCTGCGAGCACGCCGCGCATATACGCGAAACTTGTACTCACGCCAGGCATAGGATCGTCGGCATGGATCTCGTACTCCAGGTCAACGAATCCCTTATACTTCGTTGCGATCAACGCCTCGAAGATGCCGCGTACCGGCATCACGCCTTCGCCTACGGCCACCTGGCTGTCCTTAGCGGTTGCGACGGCAAGGTCCTTCATATGCATGTTGAACAGCCGAGGGCCAACCGCATGCACGGCCTGCACGGGGTCCACACCGGCACGCATGCAGTGGCCTACGTCGATGCAACAACCCATGCGCGGGTCCATCGTCCGCACAACCTTCAAGACATCCAAAGGCGAATGCCAGATCTTGTCCTCCGGCCCGTGGTTGTGAATCGCAAAGTACATGTCATATTCCTTCACAAACTTCTCAATACGCGGCAGCGTCTCTGGCGATGGATCTCCCGCAACAATGACACGGACGCCAGCCCGCTTGCAGTAGTCGAATTTTCTGCGGATGTCATCGTCTTCATCCTTGGGAAAATAGATTGCTCCGGCCGCATGTAATGTGATGCCGGCCGCAGAATAGTCGGCGAGCGCCGCCGCCTCCTGCGTCGGATCCACCGGCAAGTGATCTTTCACGTCCTTTGCGTTCAAAGCGCTCAGATCCAGTTGCTTCATATAGTTAATCAACTGCGCGCGCGTAAAGTTACGAAACGTGTAGCTGGCTAGCCCTAGCTTGATGCCCGGAACGCGCCCCTCCATTACATAGTCCTGTGCGGCGGCAGACATGGCGCCGCTACAGGAGATAGCCGTCGCAGCAAGCGCCCCGCTGCGGAGAAAATTTCGACGCGACCAATCGTGCTTCATAAAACTCCTCTCACCGCTACAGGTGCGGCTCCCAGCCCTTCTGATACTCGCGCCCCCACATCTTCATCGCGGCTGGATCGCCCATGACCTTGCCGTCCGCCGTGTTCAAATGCAGCTCGCGGTTGACCTCCCAGGCAATATTCGAAAGCTGCAGCATCGTGACCGCAACGTTCCCCTGCGCAATCGGCTGATGGAGCTTCTCTCCCTTTTGAATTGCAGCAATGAAATTTGCAAAATGCGCGTCCGTCATTGAATCACGCCCCACCAGGTCGGCCGAGCTGGTTGCAGTCTTGCTCACCTTGAACTCGCTGAGCTTTCTGCCATTCAGGTCGTAGATCTCATATCCATCCCGGTCGAGAATCACACCACCCGTCGTGCCCATGATCTCGATTCCGCGGTCACGACCAAAGTACTTCATGCCGTTACAGCACTTCCCCTCCCACGAAATCATTGCATCATCATAAGCAAAGCTCGTCACCATCGTGTCGTAGAACTGCCAGTCATCCTTGAACTGATAACGCCCCGCCGTCGAGGTCACGCTGTTCGGGTACTCAACCCCGAGCGCCCATCTAGCCACATCAACCTCATGTGTTCCATTATTCAGCGACTCTCCCGTGCCCCAGGTCTTAAACCAGTGCCAGTTATAAGGCTGGACATTGTTCTTGTACTCCTGGCGAGGAGCAGGTCCCTGGAACAGGTCCCAATCCAAGGTCGGCGGAACCGGCACGACCTTCCCGTAGCCTATGGACTTACGAACATTGGAATACCACGTCTTGGCAAAATAAGCGCGGCCGATCAGGCCATCGTGAATCCTGCCTACGATCTCAATAGTGTGCGGCGAGGAACGCTGCTGCGAACCCATCTGCACCACCTTGCCATACTTTCTCTGCGCCTCAACCAGCAGCGCACCTTCGGCAGGGTTGTGGGAGCAAGGTTTCTCCACATACACATTCTTTCCTGCTTGCAGTGCAAGGATCGCCATCGGTGCATGCCAATGGTCGGGCGTCGCGATCGTAATCGCGTCAATCTCCTTCACCGCAAGAATATTTCGGAAGTCCTTCTCCCCTACCGGCTCCTCACCCATCATTTGCGATGTGCTGCTTACGTATTTCTTCAAAATATTGCCCTCAACATCGCAGACGTGTGATATGCGTGCATTAGCCTTGTTTGCCTTCAACGCAGACAAGTGCGCATACGCACGGCTGTTCAGTCCGATCACGGCGAAATTTAAACGGTTATTGGAACCGAGAATCTGTGCATAGCTTTTTGCCGTGCTGCTGATAGCAACCGCTCCGGCCCCAACGGTATGGATGAATTCGCGACGCGTGATCATTGTCTCTCCGTAGTGACTCGTGCTGTTTCTCGCCTATCTCGGCGAGTACCATAGCCGAAGATACCGATTCCTATATGAGACGGACAAGTGCATCCACTTGTTGCTGGTATCTTTAAACCATTCACGCCCCGGGACATCGGTCGAATCGATCACAACCTGACGGTCAACGCCCCGACGTGAGAGGCTTACCACGCGAGAGCCGCTCAAGCTCGGATCCCGCAAGTAGAAACCCACCAACACCATAGACATAGCTCGCAGATGGCTTGAAGATTCCTGGCTGCCCGTCAATGGGCTGAATCGAACCTAACCGTCCGTCAACATAGATGTGACTCAGCATGCCAGCCCATGAGCGTTCAACAACCGGCAGATATTTATCCCGGTCCAGGATGTGCCCGTTGATACCGTACGCGATCGCATAGGTGAAGAAAGCAGACCCGGATATCTCCGGAAGCGGGTAGGAATCAGGATCCAACAAGCCCGAACGCCACAATCCATCCTTTCCTTGAATGAAGGCCACTTCCGCAGCCATATCGCGGAACTGCTGAACGAACTCCGGTCGTCGTGGATCTGTCGTCGGCATTGTTTGAAGCACCTTGACCAAGGCACCCATCACCCATCCATTGCCACGAGACCAGAAGATCGGCTGACCATTGTGTTCCTTCCTGTTCAAGTAGCGAGCATCCCGAAAATAAAGATGATGCCCCGGGTCATAAAGGCTCTTGGTCGTGATCGCCCACTCGCGTTCCATGAACAACCGGTATTTCGGGTCGTTCGTCGCAAGGCTCATGCGGGTAAAAACCGGCGGCGCCATAAACAGCGCATCGCACCACCACCACAGATCCTTGGCAGGGTCATCCGGCCGTTCGACCAGTCGATCAAGAATCGCCTTGGTGTCCGTGATGCGTTGCGGATCGCGCTGCTTCTCAGGATCCGCTAGATACAGATCGAGGTATGCCTGACCAAGTGCCATGTCGTCTGCATGCGGAAAGCGGTCGTCGAGCAGTTTCCATTGCTGCTTCGTCGCATAATCAAAGACAGCTTGACGATAACGCGAATCTCCCGTGGCGTCCGACGCTGCAATCAAGCCATCGTAGAGAGCCGCGAATGTCCACTGCGAATTGAAATGGGGCTCCGCGACGCGCAGCTGCCAGTCCGCAACCTTCTTCATTGCCCGACGAATGGCGCGCGGCTTCAGTGATGTCGATAGATCGGTTGCAAGCGGGCCCGGATCATCCGGAGCATCGCCGACGGTTCCGCGCTCAACGATTGACGGCACCGCTGCTGGTGAAGCCTGAACTGCTTGCGAATGTGCGGAAGGCACAGTGATCAGAAGCGCGCTTATTAGCAACCATAGGGCGGGGACGCGTGAGGGATTCATGATGTGCGTCGCCTTGACCTCGAAGGCGGCCTTACCCAAAGCAGCGGTTGCCGAATAGGAAAGTTGCGGATTATCTCCGGGTCGGTGGGATCGGGATTCAGTTTCGTCCATAGCTGCAAATAGTCCTCATGGTGGCAAGCCAAACCGGTGAAGAGCAGTCCGGGGGAACGGACTGGCAACGAAGCAAAGTGCTCGACGTCTTGCTTATACGGCCATGCGCCCTTGTCCAGAAGATAGGGGTAGAGAAACGCGGCGGCTTTGCATATGCCCCTCCCATCGGGCAAGACAAAAGCATACAGGCTCGGCCCATCGCCTTGGAGCGATTGACAAAGCGTCGCCATCACATCGAAGTTGAAGATGGAGTAGCTATACGGCTTGGTGCGCGCAAGCTCTTTAGGAAAGCTGCCGTCCAACGCCATCTGGCCGGGAACAAAGAGCGTCTCGTATTGCTTGCGCACCTCTTCCCTCGTCCCTTGGTCATCGATCAACCGAGCAAACTCCGCAGCCTGCAGCGCCCAGCACACTGCATGATTATTAACCGTGTTCCTCTCAGCGATGCCCTTCTCGCTGGTCTTCATCCAGTGCAGATAAGCACGAAACCAGCCTTGCAGCGCCTGTTGTTCCGTGACCGTCAGTATGGCTGAAGAAACAACAGAGGCAGCGCGAGCGACTTCCACAAGGTGCAGCGTGTCAATGATCCCGTAAGACCGCCCCGTAGAAACACCATGAACCCCCTGCGAATATTCAAGGTTCGGATTCATGCGCGTATCGGGATCAATGAACCATGCGCGAAGATGGTCACCGGCTAATTGCCCGTAACGACGATCTCCCGTGAGCACCCACGCGGCAGTCAGCGCCGGCATCTGAATGGATAAAGCAATCATGGCCTTGCGATGTTCGTTGAAGTTGTCAGGATTGCTCTGACCATCTCGATTGATATACTTCCCGCCTGGGTCTTGCGGATTGGGCCAGAAATAATCCGCCTGGGAGAAGTAATCATGTAAACCGCCAGGGCTTCGCGAAGAAGGATAACTGGTAATAGTCCGCGGCCGCAGCTTCAGGTAACGCGTAGCGGCTTCGATGATCCGGGTCCGGTCCGTCCGAGCCACAAGTGCGTAGCCGCTCGCAGCCTTCAGCGCATCCGCGAACGCAAGGTTGGTAACGCATGCAGCGGTTTGGTAGCAAAAGGCCCGGCGAGTCATTCGAATCATTTCAAGCTTCCATTCATCATTGTTGCGCCAGACAATGTAAGAAACGCTGGCGGAAGATCTCGAGCCGTAATGCCGACCACACAACTCGCGTGATCCCCAATCGCGTTCTCTGATCCCATATCTACTGAAATAGATGCTACCCCGTTCGCTAGTTGCAGCACCCTCGAAGCGTGCGTCGTCCCCATGTTGTCGATAAGCCTTCCTGCACCGGCAAGCGAAAAACGCACTTGGTTACGCGCATCCAGGCAGAGAACGTTCGCCGAGTCATAGAGACGTGCGGTGACCGTCACACGGCCATCCTTGTCTGGCATCTGCGTCAGTCGCATTTGCGCTGGCGCCCCCCACGCATCCGTTTGGTATGTCACATCAATTTCGTCCTGCAAGATCACGGCTCCTGTTTTCGCGACCACCTTCAAATGATTCTCCCCTCTCCGAAAGATCACGTCCCAACGCAGCCCGGCAGCAGGAAAGTCCTGGCTGTCACGCTGCCTGGTCCCTTGCGACGCTCCATTCAGGAAAAGCTCCGCGTTCTCGCAGTTCGAATACACCTTCACAACGCGGGGCTCGTTCGGCTTGCCCCAGCGAATCGGCCAGGTGTGCCCATACAGATGAACCATCGGCTTCTTCGACCAGTACGATTGGAAGACAAAATAAGACTCCTTCAAGCTGAGATCGCGTTGCACGACCCCTTTTTGATTCACGTTTGGAATTCCATCATCAGCGCGAAGAGGGGATGCGAAGTCTTTGAATATCCACTGCGCTGAGCCCGTGAGCCACTCCAGCTTCTCCTGCGTCTTCAGGTGCCAATCGAAGAGATTGCAGGCGTATGTCTCAGACCAGTCGCCGTCCTTGGAGACACGAACGTTGCCATCCTTATTGAGATAAGCCAGACCTCGTTCTTCAGTTCCCCTCCCTATGGGAACCTGTCGAAGCACGGCTTCAGGATCCTCAGCGTGGCGGCCTGCCTGGCTATCCGCTCCCCACTCAATATGAATGAACCGCTTAACGAGATCACGCTGCTTCAGCAGACTGTCTTCATACTCGCGATAGTTCCCTCCGTACCATCCGGCCCAAATGGAAGGCGAATACACATCCGGAATGTCGCGTGCAAAATCGCAGCGGCGAAACGCTGTGAGCCTGGAAGTATCCATCCGGTGCGCCATATCGCGCAGTTCGGTCATAAAAGCGCGAATGGCGGCGTGATCAACACTCGGATATTCGTCCGGCCAGTCGTCTTCATTGCCCAGACCCCAAAGAATAATGGACGGATGATTGAAGTGCTGTTCGATCATGTGCGCCAGCATATCTTTCGCATTCTCCTGAAAGGACGCGTCGCCAACCCCGGCACGACACCAGGGCACCTCCTCCCAAACCATCAGCCCAAGCTCATCGCACAGATCCAACACCAGGCGATCCTGTTGGTAGTGAGCGAGTCGAATAAAGTTCGCACCCATATCGCGGATCAGCTGCATCTCCTGACGCACCTGGTCGTCGGTCATCGCGGCCGCAGCGCCTGCATGATCGGCGTGGCGATGTGTTCCTTTCAGGAGAACGCGCTTTCCGTTGAGCTTGAAAGGGCCATGCTCCACGAATTCCGCATGCCGTATACCAAAACGCTCCTCGATCAAGGAAACTTCATTCTGCCTCGAGAGCGTCACCCTGCACATGTACAGCGCAGGAGTCTCGGGCGACCAGAGTTGCGCATTCTCCATTCTGAAACTGACTAGCTGCCTAAAATCGCTCCACGGTGGCATCGAACCGGACCACTCACGAACCGAGCGGCGCTGAGGGTCGAACACTTCCACCCGAACTTTGCAACTCGAGCCGGCGTCGCGTGGGTTATACAGCTTGCAGCGAATGGAAACATCAGCCGAACCCTCCGAGCCGATGGTTGGAAGAATGTGAATGTTGTCGAGCGCAAGCGCCGGCAGGTACAAGAGATTTACGTGCCGGTAGATTCCGCCATACAAGCAAAAATCGCTGAGTTCGGACGGCACGCGTTCAGGGTCTGGACTGTTATCGCAAAGAACCGCGATCGGAATTCCATGTGCCGCACCGTTAGTCCGCTGAAACGCCGAGACTGCCTCCGTGATATCAAAGACAAACTCGTCATACCCACCCTTATGCGTACCGACAAACGTCGATCCGATCCAGACGCTCGACGTCTGCCCAGCCCCCTGGAAGTGGAGAACCGTCCGCCCATCTTCGTATGGATTCGCGATCGCGAGGGTAGTCCGGTACCAGCCGTGCCCCTGATAGTACGCGCGATCAGGATCGCAGGCATCCGCATGATTGAAACAGTGCGGCAGGCTCACCGGCTGCCAGAGTTCCGTCTCTTCTTCGCGCCAGACCTCCCAAACGCCCTCCAGCTGACCCTGTCGATATTGCCAGTTCGTATCCAGCCGCGCAGAACCCTTCACCGAATCGCTTTGCGGCCAGGATATGCGCGTAACCGCTCGCAGCGACGGCGCCAACAAGGCCGTACCCCCGGCCGATACAGCTCCTAACAAGAATTGCCGGCGGCTGCTCTCAAACATCTCGGCACGTCTTCCTCGGTCGCTCGAACAATTTCTTCTCCAATCGGTCAGTGACAGACTCAGCAAATAAGCAAGGTGTGACAAGTGACTCACCGTTTGGTTCTTTGCAAAGGTAATAACTTGTTTGAAATGTTGAGGAAACTGACCTAAAACGGCTTGTGACAAACGTTGCCTTGCCGCTCCGCACAGTCGGTGGGTATCATCGCGATACGCAATGAGTACTTTGAAATCAAGCTGGGAAACGTGGCACCCCAAATCCCGGCAGGATGAGGAAGAGATCCTGCAGGAAATGGAGGCAGTCCTCGCCAGTCCTCAATTTTGCAACAGCAAGCGCTACCCGGCATTGCTTCGGTATGTAGTTCAGAGCACGCTATCGGGGCACAGCGACCTGCTCAAGGAACGCACTCTCGGCGTCGAGATCTTCCATCGCCCCCCGGACTACGATACCAACTCCGATACCGTCGTCCGATACACAGCAGGTGAGGTACGCAAACGCCTCTCGCTCTACTATCACGAGCACAAGTCGCGGATCCAGATTTCATTGCCTTCAGGGTCATACGTTCCCGAATTCCTGTGTAACCACGAGGAAGTCGCCACCCCTTCCTCCGCGTCGCGCCTGGGCGAAACGGAAGGGCTGTCAATCGAAGGTGCGGCCTTCGAGCCCAAGGCTTCCATAAATGCAACCGCAGCGTTGCCGCACCCAACAACCTCAGATCATTCCATTCGCCAGATCGCGACACCGAAGAAATCCCAACACCGACTTCTTTGGGTCATAGCGGTATCGGCCATGCTTCTGTTGCTGATCGGCGCATTCGCCTGGCAGCACTGGCGCGCGAATTCGCAGAACGCGCTCCAGCAGTTCTGGGCGCCGGTCCTCGGTGAGTCCAACACCACACTCATCTGCTCGGGTGGCGTAGTGTTTGCGCCCGAAAGATTCTCCGGGGTGAAAACCGCCGGGCGCGACATCGATTACCCATTTGTATCCATGCAGATCGCCACCGCGATCGCGCACATCAGCGGACAACTCGAACGTTTTGGCGAAACCGTGCAAACTCGCTCGTCGGCGTCGACGGTCCTCACAGACCTTCGCGAAAGGCCCGTAGTCATGCTCGGCGCCTATAACAACGACTGGACAATGCGCTTGCTCGAGCCCCTCCGCTTTCGGTTCGTCCCTGGGCCAAAGGAAATTATCGTGGATCGGGATCATCCGTCTACCAAATGGGAAAGAGATCCCACCCAACCCTATTCGAGTGCCGACGACTACGCGATCGTCGCTCGATTCCACGACGCAACCACCGGCGGAATCGTCGTGATCGTCGCCGGGATCGGCCGGAACGGAACAGAGGCCGCCGCCCAGTTCGTAACGAGCCCGTACTACATGGAACTACTGAGGCGCCGGGTCGGGGTAAGCCTCGCCGACAAAAATGTCGAAGCTGTGCTGAAGGTCAACGTCATCGAAGGCAAGACCGGCGCCCCGTCGATCGAAGCCGTCGACGTCTGGTAGACAGATGTCCCGCTTCACCTGCGCTGGACCACCACCGCTGATCAATCCGCTGGATCCCCCTGATCGTCGGCGACCACGCAGTCGCCAGCAGGCATGTTTGTCACAAACGCAATGCTGATTGCAACCGCATTATTTTCCGATAGATACATTCCAAACGCTGAACCAAACCGTTAGTCACTTGCCAGCCGTGCAAGGCAGGGCTGACGGTGTGCGTGCCTCTCAATCCTTGAATTCCGAATCTGTTGAACTCTAACTAAACGGAATCGCGTGAGGCCGTAACCCTTCAGGAGAATCGCCATGACGTCACAGAAGCAAGCCCGCACGAACCGGAATGCATCCCTTACGCGACCCATTTCAGGTCGCCAAGGACATGAACCAGGTAGTCGCCGTCTGCGAGCCATCTTCTTTCTCCTCGCCGCGGCAGTGCTCCTCCTCGTCACCCCGGCCGTTTCTCTGGCCCAACTCTCCACCGCCACCGCCTTCGGCAACGTGACCGATTCCTCCGGCGCAGCAGTTCCAGGCGCGACGATCGTTCTTACCCAGACCCAGACCAACTTCACCCGCACCACCACCACGAACGCTCTGGGGGAATATCGCGCGGAGTTTCTGCCCCTCGGTCCCTACACCGTCAAGGTCAGCGCCCCCGGGTTTACCGAGATCGTGCGGAATGGCGTCGTGCTCACCGGAACCCAGGAGGCCGCGCTGAATTTCCAACTCAAGGTGGGGAGCGAAAACACCGTAGTCACCGTTACAGAGACGGTACCTCTCGTGAACACCGCGAATTCTGTCCTCGGCCGAACCATCACCAATCAAGAGGTCGATAACCTCCCCCTGGTGAGTCGCGACGCCTACCAGCTCCTCAACCTCACAGCTGGTGTGCAAAACGTGCAGAACGAGAACTCCATCGGCCTCCCCATGGAGCACGTCATCATCAATGGCTCCTCCGACAACATGGTGGGACAGGTAACGTACTACCTCGATGGCGGCATCAACATGACCGGCGTCCGCGACACAGGAAACTTCATCCCAAATCCCGACGCCATCGACCAGTTTGACGTCCAGACCAATAACTTCAGCGCAGAATATGGTCGGACCGGAGCAGGCGTCGTTTCAGTTCTCACCAAGTCCGGGACAAACCAGGTGCATGGGTCGGTCTTCGAGTTTCATCAGGAAACCAACTTCAACTCGGACAGCTACCTTCAGACAACCAGAACGCCGCAACATATCAACCGCTTCGGCGCCACAGTCGGTGGCCCTGTCCAGAGAAGCAAGATCTTCTTCTTCGGCAGTTACGGTGGACTCCGCGAAGTAACCCCGCAGAACTACAACACGGTCGTCCCCGATGCCCTGCAACGGACTGGCAACTTTTCTGAGAATCTTCCCACCTCCACTACCATTGCGCATGGCCTCGGAGCCTGCGCCACCACGCTTTCGGCCGCAGATAAAGCAGTAACAAACTACGGTGGCCGCTTCATCGTCTGCGATCCAGTCACGCATCAACCCGTACCTGGAAACCGTCTCGACCTGGACCCGAACTATGTTCCCGACCCCGTTGCCGCTGCGGTGTTAGCTAAGAACGTTCCACTGCCCTCGCCCAACCGTCCAACCCCAGATAACCGCTTCGTCGGAAACCAGGGTCTGCCCCAGGAAAACAACGAGTTCCTGATCAAAGGGGATTTCCAGACCATCCCAAACCATCGCGTGACGCTCTCCTACTTTCAGGCGAACGGATCGCAGATCGAGCTCCCTTCAGGGGGAACACTTCCCGGCTGGGCTCTCTCGAACTACGCTTTCCGGCAGCAAAACGCCAATGCCAGCGATGTGTGGACCGTAACGCCCCGATCGGTCAATCAAGTGTGGATAAACTTCTCGCGCATGCTCGCCGGACGCATCAGCAATCCAGCCGAGTCACTTTCCGCCTATGGTTCTGACATCAATGTGCAAGGAACGCCCTCGCTGCCAGACATCAGCGTCTCTAACTTCTTCACGCTTTCCAATGCCATCAGCGGGCCACTGGCTGGAGACAATATCTACGGCGCACGAGATGTTTTCAGCACCACTCGTGGCCGCCATACGATCAACATCGGTGGCGAAATTTACCTGGAAAAGGATCGGCTCGAGACGCTGCTGAACAATTACGGCGTCTTCAACTTCACCAGCGCTACCGTTCCAAGCACCGCCTCCGGACAATTGACCTACACCCGCACCGGCGTCGCCATCTCCGACTTCCTCATCGGCCATCCCAACACCATGAGCCAGGATTCGCCCGACGACGCCAACGAGAACTACTGGAACTACGGCTTCTTTGCACAGGACGACTGGCGCGTGTTTCCAAAACTAACCTTGAACCTCGGCATCCGCTATGACGTCCAGACAGCGCCCACCGACACCCAACGCCGCATCGCCGTCTTCGAACCCGGCGTGCAGTCAACGGTTTCGCCCAACGCGATGCTTGGACAGCTCTTCCCCGGCGATCCGGGTGTGCCCGCCGGTGGTGTCGACACTAACTACAACCACTTCTCCCCACGCGTGGGCTTCGCGTTTGATCCCTACAACAACGGCAAAACAGTCTTCCACGGAGGCGCCGGACTCTTCTTCGATACCATCTCCGGAAATGAATGGATGCTCTCTCAAAACTTCCAGCCCTTTGCCGTCCGCGAGACCAGCGCATTCACGCACGTCGTGAGCTTGCAGAATATCTACTCCACGGACTGCCAGGACTTCGCCGGCTGCACCTCTCCCTTCCCTTATCTCTACGACAAAGCAAACCCTCGCTATGTATCTCCTGCCTCTCTGGTCTTCGTTCAGAAGGGAATGCGTTGGCCCTATAACGTCCAGGCAAACTTCGGAGTCCAGCAACAACTCACTCGCGACATCGCCCTCGGCATTGCCTACGTCGGTGAATTTAGCCGCAAGCTCCCGCTCTTCATTGATGAAAACGCGCCCATCTACGACACGGCGAACCCGGCCGCCAACACCACCGGCGACGTTAACTGCCGTCGACCCTACGACGCAATCCCCTTCGCCACTGTCAACACTTGCGCTAATCCAGCGGTCGGCTCCAAGTACATGAGCAACGCCTACGTGATTACAGACGGTCAGACCACCAACTACAACGGACTACAAGTAACCGTCGTCAAGCGACTGAGCGCGCACCTCAGCCTCAATGGCTTCTACATCTGGAGCAAAGGTCTCGCCAGTGCCTCACTCCAGACAACCGGCAACATAGGCAACAGTGCCGCCACAGAGCCGGAAGATTATCACGATCTCTCACTGGAGCGACAACGGGAAGACAATGATATGCGCCACCAGCTCGTCGTCTCCGCCGTATGGAAGCCTGACTATTTTGGACATTCCAACGCCGTGGTGCGAACCCTCCTCAATGGCTGGTCCATCTCCGCAGTCGTCAATCTGCATAGCGGAAAGCCGTTCACCATCATGACTGGTACGGACGATAATCTCGATGGCGATACGAACGACCGGCCCAATATTCTTCCCGGACAAACCGCTCACCTGATTCCCTATCAGCGGTCCGTCTTCACGGCGTCCACGGCAAAGTGGTTCAACACCGCCGCATACTGCAAGAATGGCGCGGCTGGATGCCCCGCAGGCGCTGGCCCCTCTCATCTGGATGGAACCGTGCGCGCCAACGCCTTGGACGCCCCCGGATATCGCGACGTCGACGCATCGATCTTTCGCGACTTCACAATCCGCGGACGCATCAAGTTCCAATTCCGTGGCGAAGCGACAAATGTCTTCAATATGGTCAGCCTAAGCGCCCCCGCGGGAACCTTCAACAGCGGAACCTTCGGCACCATCACCGGCGCCTCCGCCATGCGCGTCATTCAGGTGGGTGGTCGACTTCTCTTCTAGTAAAGCGCCGATCACAATCCAGCCAGTGCCTAAATTGTGATTCGCGCTCCATGGCATTGAGAGACCCCCGCCGTGAGTTGGGCATCTAACGAGCGTGCCCACTTCGAGCTCGGAGCTCCCTCGCATGCCTATGGACCTCGCTTCCCCGGACGTTCTCTCCCGCGCCCGTAAAATCAAGTTGTTCCTGATGGATGTCGACGGAACGCTCACCGACGGTGGCGTTTGCCTAATCTCCTCAACGACAGCGGAAGGATCGAATTCACCCGCTGTGATGGAGATGAAGGTCTTCGATGCACACGATGGCCAGGGGTTGTCTCTCGCGCACACCATGGGCATAAAAACCGGCTTTATTACCGGCCGTTCCTCACCCGCAGTCACCAAGCGCGCCGCCGAACTGAAGGTCGACTACGTCCACCTGGGCCAGGCAAAAAAGATGGCAGCCTTTGAGCAATGTATGAAGATGGCCGATGTTCTTCCTGAAGAAGTTGCCTACTTGGGAGATGACCTTCCCGATATTCCGCTAGCCCTCCGCGCTGGCCTGGCAGTTAGCGTAGCCGACGGCGCGCCCGAGCTAAAGGTGGTATGTCACTTCATCACAAAGCGCGAAGGTGGTCGCGGCGCCGCCCGTGAAGTCGTGGAACTCATTCTGAAAGCGCAGGGCCGATGGGACGAAGCGATACCCCAGGCTCTCGCCTAGCTATCCGGAGATACGCCGTCCGATGAACAGGCAAACATAAGCGCGATTCGGCCATCTCACACAAACTGGAGGGATCGCCATGAAACGAAAAATGTTTGCTGGGCTCTTGAGTTTGGGGTTTGTGATGAGCGCACCGTTGGTAGCGCAGAATACGGCGGATACCGCGGCGACCAAAACTCAGCTCAAGAACGACCAGAAGGCGGCCAAGCAGCAAGCCAAGGCAGATAAGGCGGAGAGAAAAGCACTCAGCACGAAGCAGCAGAAGAAAGCGGATAAGGCCCAGGACAAGGCAAACAAGCAGGCCGAAAAAGCTAACGCTCCGCAGAATTAGTCCTGCGCATCCATACCCCGACGATTAGCTCTTTCGAACCATCGCGAGAGCCGTCATATCCTCCCGCATCTTCTTCTTCCGCCAGAACGCAACCCGGGCCCACGGCCCCCGTTCAAATCGATGCGCCTCGTCCAGCATCTCATCGCACACGGCAGCTGCCGACTCCTGCTTCGAGCTCCGCAGCACGTCCATCACACGCTCGGGGCCGAAGGGAACCTTGCCGCGCATACTTTGCGTCACCCCTTTGGTAACAACCAGGAGCATCGCCTCCGGCTCAAATGCCTGCATCGAAGCGTCATAGATTAAGTGCGTAAACAGACCCAGCGGCATGGCCACATCGGGCAAAAGCCGCGTCCCCTCCGAATCGCGAATAGCCGCAGTCTGGCCCCCCGCGTTCACATACGCCATCACGCCAAGTTGTAGATCGTAGCAACCCACGAAAGTCGGCGCGAAGCGAACCTCCTTTGTCGGCCCTGTGATCGCCAGGTTGATAGCCTGCACCAGTAGCTCCGTGCCTTCCATCAAGTTCACATCGCCGGCACCGAACAGCTCGACGGCTCTTGCTCGAAACACTCCCTGCGTGCGTAGCGCGATTGGGTTCGCATCGCGTCGTTTGCCCGATATATCACTGAGGAGAAACACAACCCGCGTGCCCACCCGCACCGCATCAAAGAAGTCCCCGCCGGTGCGGTCAACATGATACTGAGCATGCAGATCAAGCCCATCCATTAACCCCAACTCCGCTCGCTGCGGTTCTCGATCGGATGCAACCGGCTTTGCATCGACACCAGACATAAGACCCTCCGCAAGTCTTGCGTTTGTGCGATTGTAGTCCGCCTGAGTGCGGCGTGGGCTTCCATGTCATTCAGCCCCAGGATCACACAACTCTGAGCTACCTACGCAATTGAGGCAGCAGGCGCAGAGCGTTTTCGCGATACACCTTGCGCAGCACATCCTCCGGCAGATCGAGCCCGTAAATGTACCAGCGTCCCTGCCCTGAAGCGTGGGTCGGGTACTCAAAATACTCGTCCGCCGTCTCCAGAAACCGGTAGTACAGCCGATACATCTCCACCTCTGGCACCAAATCCGACCCGAATAAAATCCTGTCTGCAAAACCCACAAAAAACTTCCGCGCCGAATATGGCTGCCTTCCCAGCTCCGACGCCCGCGCACTAATGTCCACCATCACATTGGGGCAAGTCTCCAACATCGCCGACACCCGCTGCAGGTCTTCGCTATTCTCCGCAATATGCGCCGCAACGAACGTCGTGCCAGGATGCCGCCGAAACACGCGATCCCTCTGTTCCAAAAGATCATGCTTCCCATACTGGCTTCCACAGAAACTCCAATCCGGATGCGCAGCGAGCTCCTCGAAGCGCTCGTTGTTCCCATCAATCGGAAGAAAGAATGCCTGCGGATCGCCAATGTGGACCATCACCGGAATCCCGAGTTCGCCGGCCCTCTCGAAGATCGGCGCCAGACGCTCGTCGTCGACACGCACCAACTCCCCGCTCGCATCACGTACCGTGAGCCCAAGATCTTTCCATATCTTGAACCCAACTGCGCCATGCGCTACCAATCGTTCCAGGCGCTTTACGCTGAGCGCCACAAAGTCCACGAAATCACCCTCCACCCCGGCCCAGTCCATCCATCCAATTGTTGAGAATCGCCGCGCATCAGCCGCCCGATAGCGGTCCATCATTGCCAGCGCCTCATCGCCCACCTTCATCGTGATGTTCACAACGTGCTCAATCCCGCATGCATCCATCACCTCTATCACTCGCCCGGGATCCTGCGCATCCAGATGGTTGTGATAATCAATCGCCGGAAACCGCGGCACCTTAATCTCGTGCCGCGACGTCGCCAACATACAACGAGGATGAAACTCACTCAGCGGCAGAGTCACCTCCGCCTTCGCAGAAACCATCGCGATGAACTTGTCCTGCAAACCCTGCTCCGGCATCCTGCTCCTCCACCCGCGTGCCCTGGTGGCCCCGCAAATAGCGAGAACCAACGGAATAAAACGTAATGAAAGTATATATTCTTACAATTCGTTTTGTTCCTTCTTAATTGCGCGGGCTGATCTCTCCACGCCCCGGCACCCCGGCTCTTCCAACACCCCTGCGAAACCTACACGAGCGTCAATTTGATGTTGAGACTGCGGATCGCCTCGGCCGTCTCCTTCGACAGGTTGCTATCCGTGATTACATGATGAATAGCCGTCGCATCCACAATCTTCGACATGCTGCGCCGGTTAAACTTGGTCGAATCGCAAACCGCTACCACCATAGCCGAGGCCTTCACCATCGCTCGATTCACCCGCGACTCCATCACATTCGGCGTCGTCAATCCGACCTCGAGATCGAACCCATCCACGCCCAAAAACAGAATGTCCGCATGCATGTCGTGCAACATATCCTCAGCCAGCGGCCCCACCAGCGAGAAGGAATTCTTGCGCAGCGAGCCGCCAGTCAGCAGCACTTCAAAGTCCGTGCCGCTCAGCTCAGCCGCGATGTTGACGGCATTCGTAATAATCGTCAGGCGCGAAAAGGTCTTCAGAGCACGCGCAATCGCTGTCGTCGTCGTCCCGGAGTCCAGCAGCACGCACTGACCTTCCTGCACCAGCTCCGCCGCCGCCGCTGAGATCCGCTGCTTCTCGCCTGAATGGCGCCCTTCCTTTTCCTGCAGCGAAGGATCCGACAACGCCCCCGATCCCGGCAGCAGCGCGCCGCCATGTGTCCTCTGCAGCGCTCCCCGCCGTTGCAGGTAATCCAGGTCCTTCCGAATCGTGATGCGCGAGATTCCCAGCGACTGCGAGAGTTCTTCCACCAGCACGCGCCCATGCTGCTGCGCCAGCCCCACAATATACTGCCGCCGCTCCTCGATCAGCATTTGCGAGCCGCGCACCTGTTCCCCGCCGGCTTCCGATTCCGGAGCCTTCGAAGCAACCATAGATTTCATAACCCTTCCGCCCGCCTCCGCAATGTTCCCCGAAGACTACAACGGAGCTTTCGAGATTGCAACGTCGAAATAAAAGGAAAGCCGGGCCTGTGAAATCCACACCAAATCCTACCCATGACTGCAAGCCGCCGCATACTCTCGCAACACATCCCGTACTTTATCCACGATCAACGCCACCGGATCACCGCTAAGCTGCCCCATCCGAAGCCGCAGATACTGCGCAGGTAGGTATCGGCTAAGCATGCTCTCCGGGATTGTCACCCTGGATAAATTCGCCACCAACCGCTCCACCGCAATTTCAATCTCCGGACAGTGCCAGTAATACCGCACTCGGTCACTATAGCTGTACCGCCGCAGCAACTTCTGCTCCGCAGGGCTTCCCGCGTAGTAAGGTAGCCATTCCTTCGGTTCACGCAACATCGTCTCTTCCACCACCCGGCCCAGGTGGGAGCACTCATCCTCCGCAACCAGTTGCGACTCCATATCTTCCAACGCGTCCAACGCCTCACGCATCGCAAACGTCAATGCCGGCCCAACCTTCAGAATCGCAAACCCATCCTCGACCATCTCCACATACCCATGCGGCAGTTGGTAGTCCGTCGAATGCGCCTCAAACACAATCTCCTCCGGCTGCTCGCGTAACCATCCCACCAGCGCACTCGCCTTTTTTCGTTCATACGCCACCACGGCATCATGATCGAACTCCACGCCGGGCTGAACCACCATCGCAATCACCCGCGGCCACGCCTCAGCCAGCCCCTGTTCCGCAAATACGCGCTTATGCACCGCAAGCGTGTGAGCCGCTGCGTCCACGGAAGTCACCTCGAGTTCCTTCGCCGAGTTCGTCGCCCCACCCGGCACAGGAACCTCCGTGCCAATCACATACACGGGCCGCTCGCCCACGCCGCATGCGTCCTCTGCCGCCTTACAAAGTCGCGCCGCACGCTGAGCCACAACTTCATCAGACAACCTATCGGGATCACCACCGCACGCCATGCTCGCGTCCAGATGAATCTTCCCGAAGCCCGCGCGCGCGTACTCTGCCACCATCGCCTCGGCGCGCTCCATCGCCTCGTCAGCCGGCAGTGCGCGCCAAGGATTCGGCCCCAGGTGATCGCCCCCAAGAATCAAACGCTCCGCACCGACACGCGCGGCCGCAACGTGCTCTTGCACAAAGCTGCGAAACTCCGCAGGCCGCATTCCGGTGTATCCACCAAACTGATTCACCTGGTTGCTGGTCGCCTCAATCAACAGTAGCGACCCATCTTCAGCTGCCTGCTCAGCCGCCGCTCGAATCACCCACGGATGCGCCGAGCACACCGAATAAATCCCGGCGGCCGCTCCCTGCCTGCGCTTCGCCAGATGCCGCTGTAAAACGGACGCCATAGCTCAATAAATCCTGAACTTCTGCACCACGCGGTTGATCACGCCATCCGGGCTCGGGGAGTCCGGCTTCAAATCATGCGCGACCGAACAATACAGTCCCAACATCTGCCCAAAGATCACATCCACCACCGGCCGATACGAATCCCCGATTGGCTCCTCCTCCGCACGTTTTCTTGCGTCATCGACGACCACATACGAATCGCAAAACGATGCAACCTCACTCTTCGCCGCCGCCGTTCCAACCGCAATGCGCTCGCCAACAATCCCCTTCTCGCCAATCTCCCGCAGCAGATCGCTGGCATACCTGGCCCGCCGCTCGTCACCCGAAACGAAACATACAAACAGAGTCTGCGTATCCAGCGCGGCCATCGGCCCATGCCGCAACCCCAGCACCGTCTCCGACATCGCCTGCACCTGCCCCGCCGTCATCTCCAGCACCTTCAGCGCCGACTCCTTCGCCACGCTCGCCAGCGCTCCGCCGCCAATAAAACACACCCGCGTATAGCCGCGCGCCGCGATTCTCTCTGCCTCTTCTGCGGCGCGCGTCAACATGTGTTCGCCCGCGCGCACCAACTGCTCCACCACGCCCGTGTACTCGTCAATCGACCACGCATTCGCCAAACACTGCCCCATCACCACCATGTTCGTAAACGAACTCGTCATCGCGAGGCTGCGATCATTCACCACGTCATCCAAAACCACCACACAGGCGCGCTCCGACGCTTTGCATACCTCCGCCATCCGCGCCTTCACATTGCACGTCACGACAAGGTGTGCCACCTCGGGGTACAGTTGAATCGCCTGCTCCAGTACCGCAACTCCCTCCGGAGAATCCCCCGACCGTGAGAACGAGATCCACAAGTACTTCCGTCCCGGCACCACATACTCCACAAGATTCGGCAGCAAGTCCGTACTCGCAACCGTCCACACCTCGCAACCCCATTTCTGCCGAATCAATAGCTCGAGCGCCTGCCCAATATAATCAGACGTCCCTGCCCCGATCAGCATCACCACCGGCCGTTGCTCCAGCCCCTCTCGCACTCCCACTGAGTCGAGAAAGTTACAGATTCGTTGCTGTTCCTGTTTGAAAATCTTAAGCGTCGTCTCCCAGGTCCACGGTTGTTGAGCAATCTCTCGCGGCGTAAAGACCAGCCCCCTCGCCTTCTGCTCATCCTCAGGCAACGCCACAAAACTCGAAAGGGATGTCACAATCATGGTCCTCATCAATGGGAAATCATCCGCACAACATTAATAAGCGAAGCCGAAAACAGAAACTAAAGATAAGTAATAATAACCTCTATACTCTTCTTTGCGCAACAAAACAATATGAGGTTCTCCTGTGAATCCCCAGCCTCCCAGCCCTTTGGTCAAACCCTTCGACATCTCCATCGCCGGCGAGACGAACCTCGACCTCATCCTTTACGGCCTGCCTGCATCCCTGCCCACCGAACGCGAGCTGCTCGGCTCCGGCTTTAACCTCACCCTCGGCGGATCGTCTTCCATCCTGGCACACAATCTCTCGCTCCTCGGCACCCGCGTGGGCTTCACCTCGCAGGTAGGTAATGACGAGATGGGCAACATCGCCTGCACGCGCCTCGCAGAAGCTGGCCTCGATACCTCGCACATCGCCCGCAAAATCACCTCCGGCACCGGCGTAACCATCCTGCTTCCCCACGGCTCTGAGCGCCACATCCTCACCTACCCTGGCGTCATGGCAGAGATGACCGTCGCCGATCTCGATCTGCCCTACCTCACCTCCGCCCGCCACTTCCATCTATCGTCCCTCTTTCTTCAGACCGGTCTCCATCCCGGGCTCCCTGATCTCTTCGATCTGCTCAGGCAGTCCGGCCTTACCCTCTCACTCGACACCAACGACGACCCTTCAGGTAACTGGGACAGCGTCCTCGACTCTCTCCTCGACAAGATAGACCTCCTCCTGCCCAACGAGGATGAAATCAAGAAAATAGCAGGTACGTCAACGCTCAACGAAGCCCTCGACGCGCTCGCCTCACGCGTCCCGCTCATCGTCGTCAAGTGCGGTCCCCGCGGCGCCCTCGTCCAACAACAGACCGCGCACGGCATCCAGCGCGATTTGGTCGCCCCCCTCCTTGTCGACCCCATCGACACCATCGGCGCAGGCGACAGCTTCAACGCCGGCTTCCTCCACGCATGGCTCCGCGGCCGCGATCCCCTCCGCGCCGCAGCCTTCGCCAACATCGCCGGCGCGCTCTCCACCCTTCGTCCAGGAGGCACCGAAGCCTTCCGCGACACCCACCTCCGCACCACCTTCTTCCAGCAACAACCTTCCTAATCTCGCCTGCTTCCGGGCTTTTGACCCATGGCTTTGAAACCAGCGAACCCCACCATAAATAGAGTCAGGCAAGCCGACATCGCAATCTCAACCACACCAACGCGCCATATTCGCCAAGCCACGGCATGATCTACGAAGCCAGCCTGCGGGGCAAAAGAGCAATTTGTTCGAGCCCCTTCCCTACAGCGCAACTCTTTCCTTCGGTGCCATCTTCAGCCGTCAACGACTGGCGAGCCTGATCGCGGAATTCGTTAATCCCAATGAAAAATTCACGCATCATGACAACGAAAAGATATTTCCCCTTCGTTGTCAGTCGAATCACATCGGAATTCGAAAAATCCAACGCCCCGTTCGCAGCAAAGTACGACAACTCCATCGGCAAGCCAAGCTCCACAGCCAATCCAAACCGGTCGTGGAACTTCTTCCGGTCCAGCCCTGACCCAAACAAATCCATCAGGAAGTGGTATCGCATCTGGTTATGATGGCTATACGACTTAGATCCCATCACCGGCCTTCGCCCAGCCTCAATCGCCTCTGCATACCCCTTCAATGAAAACGTGTTGACGTAGATCGTCCCATCCAGATAGCTGAATGCCCCTGAACCGATCCCAACATACTCCTCGGTGTCCACGATGTATTCATCAATCAAGCCACCGTTCTTCCGTGAAAAAGCCCAGCCCGTCGTCTGTTCAAAGTCCGCCGACATCTCCTCCAGAATTAATTGGTAGTCCTCATACTCGCAGTCGTAGGTCACAACGCCAACGGTCTGCCTGAGTGACTTCACCACCGACGAAGGACTCATCAGGGGATAAAAAGTAATCTGATTTGCACCCGACCCTTTCGCTAATTCGATATCTCTCAGCAGCACCTCTCTGGTTTGTCCAGGGAAATTAAAGATGATGTCCACGTTCAGAGACTGAAACATTCCCTCCACACTGTGAATCCGCTTTAGTATCTGTTTGCCGTCCCCGAATCGCTCCAGGCGGCTCACCTTATGCAGCAGCGTGTTATCAAAGCTCTGTACCCCCACCGACATCCGCTGCACTCTTCCATCAAGTCTCTCAGCCAGCGCTGGCTCCAATTGGTTAGGATTCGTCTCACAAGAGATGTCCTGAACTCCAAATAACTCCTTAGCCAGATCAATAGTCGTTATCAATTCGTCCAGCAGAATCGTCGGCGTTCCCCCGCCAAAATACAGCGACTTAAACTTGTACCCCAACGCTGCCGTCATGCGCATCTCTTCGCGCAACGCGACAAAGTAACTCCTCGCTGCTGGCTCCTTGTACGCGAACCGGTTGAAGGAACAATACGGACACAACACATCGCAGAACGGAATATGGATATACAGCATGTACCGTCGATCCGCCTGTGGTCCGGGCAAACCGATCTCGCCGCTTTCCTCCAGTTGAAACGCATCTCGCGTAACAAACCGAAGCAGCGGTGTAAGAATCTTTTCCGATAACATAGCGGGGGCTCCCAGCCCTTCCATCAGACTGTCCGCCTCTCAGTTGAAGCTTCTGTCGTGACTCGACCTGCCATGGATTCTGACAAGCTGTTCGTTCTAATCCTGACCGACTACACTCAGTTTCTTCGTGACGCCCGTCACAGCAGCGCCGCAACCACCGCTTGTAGGGTTACAGCCAGCACGATGACGAAGGGAGTAGTTTGTGGACTCCGTTTCAAGTGTGTCGATCCAAGATATCCCGCGTAGAGCAATCCTCCGTCTTCCATCGGCTCCCCACTTGTTCCTGCGTTTCTCCCTCGCACCCGTACACCACAGCCACACGGCTGAAGACTCACACAGTTCAGCCTGTTCACAGAGCCTCAACCACGCACCCCGGTTCGTCCGGCGGTGCGCGCACAGGCGAGAGGAAGCATCATGAATTACCCCATCTGGGACGTATCCTTTGGCGCAGGTTTACTCATAGCGCTCGTAGCCGGACTCCACGTGTTCGTCTCCCACTTCGCCGTCGGCGGTGGTCTCTTCCTCGTCCTCACCGAGCGCAAGGCCCTCAAGACCAATGACCACGCGTTGCTCAAGTGGCTAAAGTCCCACACCAAGTTCTTCGTCCTGCTCACTGTCGTTTATGGAGCCGTCAGCGGCGTCGGCATCTGGTTCACCATAGGCCTCATCTCGCCCACCGCCACCAGCAATCTCATCCACATCTTCGTCTGGGGCTGGGCCATCGAATGGGTCTTCTTCTTCCTCGAAATCACCGCCGCACTCCTCTACCTCGCGGGCTGGGACAAGCTAAGCCCCAAACTCCACCAGTGGTACGGCTGGATCTACTTCTGGTGCGCCTTCGCCAGCCTCGTCGTCATCAACGGCATCATCACCTTCATGCTCACGCCAGGCAGCTGGCTGGACGTCCATAAGTTCTGGATCGGCTTCTTCAACCCCACCTACTTCCCCTCCCTCTTGTTCCGCACCGCGATCTGCCTCGCGCTCGCCGGCATTTACGCCCTCATCACCGCGAGCGTACAGAAAGACAAAGCACTCAAGGCCCGCATCGTTCGCTGGGGCTCTCTCTGGACCATCCCTTCCCTCCTCGCCCTGATCCCCTTCGGCTGGTGGTACATCCATGAGGTCCCTGCCGCGCTCTTCCTCAGTGCCCGAGGCCCCATGCCCACCGCCACCCACTACGCACTCCTCGCATGGAGCCTTCTGGCCGTCACTTTCGTCCTGATGCTCCTCGCCCTCTTCACCCCGCGCCGCATGCACCTTGTCTTCGCGTTAGTCATCGGCCTCGTAGCCCTCGGTGCCATGGACTCCTTCGAGTTCGTCCGCGAAGATGTCCGCAAGCCCTTCGTCATCGAAAACTACCTCTACGACAACTCGCTCTACGTTGCGGCCATGCCCGGCGATGGCGGCTTCACCGTCGACAGCCTCAATACCAAAGGCGTCCTGAACTCTGCAGCCTGGATCGATCAACGCACCATCACCCCCGATAATCAGGTAGCCGTAGGCCACGAGATCTTCCGTGTAGAGTGCCAGGCCTGCCACACTCCCAACAGCTACCGAGGCATCCATAACCTCATCGCCCAGCGCCAGTGGGACCCCGCCACCACACGAGCCATGCTTTCCGGTCTCGCCCTCATGCACAACGGCGTCATGCCACCCTTCGCCGGCACCGACACCGAACGCGATGCCCTCGCCGCCTACCTCACCTCGCTCCAAACCGGCACCCCGACTCCCGCCACGGACGGCAAACTCCTCTACCAGAACAACTGCTCCATGTGCCACACCGATCACCCCACCGACCAGTTCTTCTCCGGCATCGTCACCGATCCCCAGGCCGCCGCTGACTCCCTCAAGGACCTCACCACCCTCTTCCCCCTGATGCCCGATCTCAAGCTGAACGACGCCCAGCGCACCGCCCTCGTCCAGTACATCAACACCCAGCGCCCATCCGCGCAGCATGCCCAACTCAGCCCTGTAGCCGAAGGAGGCAAATAACATGATCGACCCCAGCATGGTTCCCACCATCGACCCCAATCCACTCCCAGCGCCCTACTGGCTCTTCAAGACGCTGCTGCTGGTCACCTTCCTCCTCCACATCATCGCCATGAACTTCATGCTCGGCGGAGCCTTCCTCGCCGTCGTCGCCCGCTTCACCTCCAAAGGCAAAGCGTTTCGCAATCGCATCTTCCTCGACCTCGGTAAGAAAATCCCCGTCTTCCTCGCCGCCACCATCACCATCGGCATCGCGCCACTGCTCTTCGTCCAGGCCATCTATGGCCAGTACTTCTACACCTCGACCATCCTCATCGCCTGGCCCTGGTTTCTTCTCCTCGTCCTGCTGGTCATTGCCTACTACGGCTTCTACTTCGTCGCCTACAACGGCAAGCGCCGCCCCGGTCCGGCCGGCATCGTCCTTCTCGCCAGCCTGGTGTTGGTCCTGGTCATCGGCTTCATCCAGTCCACCAATGTCACGCTCATGCAGAACCCCACGCACTGGGCTGCGAAGTACTTCGCCTCCCCCACCGGCTGGAGCAACAACCTCTCTGACCCCACCCTGATCCCGCGCTACCTGCACTTCGTCACTTCAGCCATAGCGGTCGGCGGCATCCTGCTCGTCCTCCTCGCGCTCGTGCGGTGGGAGAAGGATCGCGAGTACGCCAGCTACCTCTTCCAGTACGGCGGCAAGTCCTTCATGTACGCCACCATGGCCCAGTTCGTCATCGGCAGCTGGTTCCTCATTAGCATTCCCCGCGAGTTCCGCATGCTCTTCATGGGCGACAGTCCTCTCGCTACCGTCCTCTTCCTCGTTGGCATCCTCGCCACCGTTGCCGCAATCTTCCTCATGTCCGACGCGCTGCGCAAGCAGAACATCCGGATCGCCGCCTACGGTGTCTCCGGACTCCTCGCCGTCGTCATCCTCACCATGGTCATCATGCGCGACATCCTGCGTGACGCCTACCTCGAACCCTACTTCCAGCCCCACGAATTTGCCGTCAAAACCCAGTGGGCCGTCCTTCCCATCTTCCTCGTGCTCTTCCTCTCAGGAGTAACTCTCTGGATCCTGATGCTCCAGCGCTACGGCCTCTTCAGCAGCACCAAAGCGCTGCCCACCGATGAGGCAGTCCCCGAACCGGTAGCCAAGCTGGTCGGCTGAGCTTTTCCTCCGAAAGCAGCACGGGGAGCCAAGCTGGCTCCCCGTGCTGTTTAACCCACCGAAACCTCAAGCCACAGATCCGCCCGCAGCACCTCGGCCTTCGCAAAAAACCAAGAGCTAGAGGCTGTCTTTCTCAAGCCAGTCGCCCAATCCCAATCCCGATAACGTACGTAACCACGCCCTCGAGCAACCCGACCATCGTCATCTCCAGCCCGCTGCTCCACCACGAACGAATCGTGATCAGCGACTTCGCCGCGCCCACCGCAAAGTGCGCCAGCAGCGAAACAATCGCCGCCACCACAATCGCCGGAACACCCTGCAGGAAGAAGAACGGAATCACGGGAATCAACGCACCAACCGCCGTAGACAGCGCGCCCGACACAGCCGAAACCCACGGCTTGCTCAGCCCCTCTTCGCTCACATGCAGCCGTTCCCGCGCCAGCGCCTCCACCAGCTGCTCCTTCTTCTCCGCAATGTGCCCCACAAAATGGTCCGCATCTTCAGCCGACAGCCCCCTCACCTGGTACGTCAGCGACAGCAACTCCCGCGCCTCCGCCTCGTTGTTCTCCACCGCATCCCGCTCGCGCGCAAACTCCGCCTCATAGATCTCGCGCTCGCTCTTCGACGCCAAATATGCGCCCGACCCCATCGACAGCGCGCTCGCAAACATCCCCGCCAGCCCTGCAATCAGCACAAACTTGCTGTTCCCCAGCGTCGCGCCCGACACACCCGACACGATCCCGAAGATCGCGCCCAGTCCATCATTGACCCCATAAATCGCATCGCCAATCCAGCTCGCTGCCTTCGGCTGACCCTTCTCGCGCTCGGCCACCAACTCATCCAGCGCCTGCTGCGCCGACTCCGGTCCCAGCGGCTCTGTTGGCAGATGATGGCGAATCAACCCACCCAAAGTTAAGTAATGATCCGACTCATCCGCAATCACCTCTTTCAGAATCGCAATACTCTCCTCATCCCCCAACTCGCGAATCTGTTTCCCATAGCGCGCAATATCGCGACTTTCATCCAGCTCCAGCCGCCGCAACGCCAAATCCTGCCCGCCCACCCGCGTCGCCAGAGATCCTGCCTCACCCTCCTCCGGCCCATCATACTTCGGGATCTCCGCGCCAAGCACCGTCAGCCGCGTCGCCCACAAATCTGCGTGGTGCTTCTCCGCCAGCGCCAAATTGCGCAGCGTCCGCCGCCGCTGCGAGTCGCTCTCCTGCTCGCTCAGCGCCTGATACGTGTGATATCCCCGCATCTCCGCCTGCCAGTTGCTGGCCAGTGCCTCAATCAAATGTGCCGAATCCTTGCTAGTCATGAAGGCTCTCTGTTCGTATCGCAGTCGTTTCCCAATTCTCGCTTAACCCCTCGCTTTACGCCGTGACAGTCCGTTCACGCCCCAGCCTTCCCCGCCATCGGCATCACCGACGACCGCTTCACCAGCCGCCTCACCTTTTGCGGCGACATCGCCAGCTTCTTCGCCACCCGCGAAATCTTGCACTCCTCCCGCATCCACACCCGCGGAATCACCAGCTGCGCAAACTGCTCGGTCACCTCCTGGAAACTCTTGCCCGTAATAATCCCCTGCGACCACGCCCGCAGCGTATCTTCGATCCCCACAACCTTCAGCAACCGCGCCTTCAGCGTATTCAGCTCATCCACCGCATAATCGGCATCCTGCGGCTCCAGCAGCGCCGACGCCGCGTCCACACATTTCTGCGCCAGCTCATAATCATGAAAGAAATTATTCGCTGCCGTCTCGCCCAACGCCACGTACGCATTCAAAAGCACGCGCTTATTCTCCATCGACTGTGCCAGCGCCACCGCCTCCATGCAATGCTGCTTCGCCAGCCGCGCATACTGCGGAATCTCCTCGGCCGACCCCAGCAGCTCCTCCACCCGCGCATTCTCAATCATCCCCATCAGCGTGCATGCCCTCGCCCGCAGCACCACGTTATGATGTGTTTCCGCAATCTCCAGCGCCTGCGCCGCCTCACGCGCCGACATCCCCAAATCCCCCACATCCAGATGCAGATACCCGGCATTCAACAACGCCGACCCCAGTCCGCCATGCTCCCCATGCAACATGCAAATCTCTTTCGCCCGCTCCAGCTCCAAAATCGCGCTCCGATACAGCTCCTGGTACTGCCGATGAAACTCCCTCAGCCGCGACTCGCCGGACTTTCCCCCATCGCCCTTCCCGGTCTTCCGCGCCGCCGTCACATCAATATGCTTCTTCAACTGCGCCGCCAGCAGCCGCTTCACAAAGCTCAAATTCGTTACCGCCCGCGCCAGGTTCGTATGGTTTGGATGGCTGATCTCATACAGCGCCACGGCGCGCTCAAAGTGCGTCACCGCTCGTGCATAATCGCCATGCCGGCGCACAATCCTTCCCCTCGCGCTCTCGATATTCCCCAGCGCAATCCAGTGGTCCGTCTTCTTCAATGTCTTTTCCGCCTCGTTCAGCATCTGCAGCGCGCCCGCACTATCGCCGTTCTGAAACACAATCCACGCCTGCTGGATCTTGATGATCGCCACCAGCGCCTCGGTCCCCGGCATCGCATGCGCAATCTCGAGCGCCTCCGCCAGATGATCTCGCGCCATGTCATAGTCCGCCTTCTTGCGGTGCGCCCGCGCCTTCCACAGATTCGCCAGCGCCTTCAACTCCGCATCGCGGAACACATCCTCCATCTGCAGCAGCCCACCTAATATACGTATCGCCCCATCCGCATCATTCGTCGACAGCGCATAGAACGCCTCCGTCATCCTCACCCGCACATACGCCGCCACGCCCATCTGCTCCCGGCCTCCCGGCGTCAGCCGGTCCAGCCGCTCGCGCAACAGCTGTGGATCGCGATACCCCACATCCACCCACTGCGCCAGCATCAACAACACCTCCGCGCCGTGCCGGTCATTCAACTCCAGCGACCTCCACGCCGGCTCTGCGCGATCCAGCAGCTTAATCCCTTCAGCAATACTCCGCCGCCGCAGACAATCCATCATCTCCGTCAGCCAATCATGATCCGCCGCAACTGCCTTCGCTCCGCGCCGCACACGTTTCCCAGTCATTCCAACCTCCGACAACGTCACCAGTCTCCAGCTCGCTCTACCGCTACGTCTGTGTTCTGGCACACTTCGTTCACTAGCACGATTCGTACTACCCCACCTTGCCACAGCGCTCGCAATCCACTCTACTCCGAGGGTAGGCAACCACCCACTCGAAGCCAACCCAAACCAAGGAGCAGCAGATGACCAAACAACAGCAAATTCAGCAGATCGAAAGCGACTGGAAATCCCCCCGCTGGACAGGCATCAAGCGCGGCTATACCGCAGAGGATGTCTACATGCTCCGCGGCTCGGTCCACATCGAATACTCACTCGCCCATTCTGGAGCAGATCGTCTCTGGAACGAACTCCAGCAGCCCGGCCACATCGCCGCCCTCGGTGCTCTTACCGGCAACCAGGCCGTCCAGATGGCGCAAGCCGGCCTCAAGGCCATCTACCTCTCTGGCTGGCAGGTCGCAGCCGACGCTAACACCGGCGGCCAGATGTACCCCGACCAAAGCCTCTACCCCGTCAACAGCGTCCCCACCGTCGTCAAGGCCATCAACAACGCCCTCCTCCGCGCCGACCAGATCCATCACTCTGAAGAAGGCGACAAGATGGACTGGATGCTCCCCATCATCGCCGACGCGGAAGCCGGCTTCGGTGGCACGCTCAACGCCTTCGAGCTCATGAAGTCCATGATCGAAGCCGGGGCCGCAGGCGTGCACTACGAAGACCAGCTCTCCTCCGCCAAAAAATGCGGCCACATGGGCGGCAAGGTCCTCGTCCCCACCCGCGAAGCCGTGCAAAAACTCATCGCCGCCCGCCTCGCCGCCGACGTCCTCGGCGTCCCCACCCTCCTCGTAGCCCGAACCGACGCCAACGGCGCCCAGCTCCTCACCTCCGACTGCGACCCCATCGACGCCGCCTTCGTCACCGGCGAGCGCACCGTCGAAGGCTTCTGTCGCATCCGCGGCGGCATCGACTGCGCCATCGCCCGCGGCCTCGCCTACGCCCCCTACGCCGACATCGTCTGGTGCGAAACCTCCGAGCCCAACGTAGCCGAAGCTGAGAAGTTTGCCACCGCCATCCACAAGCAGTTCCCTGGCAAGCTCCTCGCCTACAACTGCTCCCCGTCCTTCAACTGGCGCGCCAAGCTCTCCGAGCCCGAAATCCACGCCTTCCAGAAAAACCTCGCCGCCATGGGTTACAAGTTCCAGTTCGTCACCCTCGCCGGCTTCCACGCCCTCAACCTCTCCATGTTCGAGCTCGCCGAGGCCTACAAGCACGATGGCATGCTCGCCTACTCCCACCTGCAGCAGCGCGAGTTCGCCCTCGCCGACCAGGGCTACGGCGCCGTCCGCCACCAACGCTTCGTCGGCACCGCCTACTTCGACAAAGTCTCCACCACCATCTCGCACGGCGAAACCTCCACGAACGCCCTTCCCGGCTCCACCGAAGAAGAGCAGTTCGAACCCGAACCAGTTACCGCCTAACTCGCTCCAACATTTCGACCTTCCCAGCCACCCTCGGCCTCACGCCAAGGGTGGCCTTTTTTCATACCCAGGGCCACAAGCCCCGTGGCTCACCGCGACCTCGAAGGGGCACGGCTTCAGCCGTGCCATAAACCCACCCTCGCCAACCGGCTTTAGCCGCTGAGGTGGGCCAAGCAAACCCTCCACATCCAGATAAATTCCCCGCAACCAAGTAAAATCATCGGTGTGAAGAAGATCGCCGTCCTCGGCTCGACCGGCTCCATCGGCCAGAGCACCCTAAGCATCTGCGAGTCCCACCCCGACCGCTTCCACCCCATCGCGCTCGCCGCCGGCTCCAACCTCGATGCCGTCTTCGAGCAATGCCGCCGCTGGCGCCCACAAGTCGTCTCCGTAGCCACCGAGCTACTCGCCAATGACCTCAGCTCCAAGCTGAATGCAGCCGGCATTACCGGCATCGAGATCGTCCACGGCACCGCCGGCACGGTCCGCGTAGCCACCCTCCCCGCAGTCAACTTCGTAGTAGCCGCCATCGTAGGTGTAGCCGGCCTGGAAGCCACCTACGCCGCCGTCCTCTCCGGCAAAACCGTAGGCCTGGCCAACAAAGAATGCCTCGTCGCCGCCGGCGACCTCATCCTCGCCGCCGCCCGCGAGCACAACGTCGACCTCCTCCCCATCGACTCCGAGCACAACGCCATCCACCAATGCCTCCGCGCCGGCACCGCCGCCGAGGTCAAACAAATCTGGCTCACAGCCAGCGGTGGCCCCTTCCGCAACACCCCACTCGCCGACTTCGACCGCATCACCCCGGCCCAGGCCCTCAAACACCCCACCTGGGTCATGGGCCAGCGCATCACAGTCGACTCCGCCACCATGCTCAACAAGGGCCTCGAAATCATCGAAGCCTGTCGCCTCTTCAACCTTCCCCCCAACCGCGTCAAGGTAACCGTCCACCCCCAATCCACCATCCATTCTTTGGTGGAATACATCGACGGCAGCATCCTCGCCCAAATCTCGGTCACCGACATGCGCCTCCCCATCCTCTACGCCCTCTCCTGGCCCAACCGCGTCGCCAGTGACCTCACCTTCGACCTCGCCCACCTCACCCAGCTCGACTTCCAGACCCCCGACTTCGGCCGCTTCCCCTGCCTCCGCCTAGCCTACGAAGCCGCCGCAGCCTCGCAGAATCACTGCATTGCCCTCAATGCCGCCGACGAAATCGCCGTAGCCGCCTTCCTCAACGGTCAACTCTCCTTTAACGGCATCCCGCGTACAATCGAGAAGGTGCTGGCGCTAACCCCTTCCCGTTCTCCCGCGTCCATCCCCGAGGTCCTCGCAGCCGACCTTCTGGCCCGCGAACAAGCTTCCGAGCTCGTCGCGAATTCTCAAGTTTTTTCATCCTGAGCAAGGAATGTTTGCTTCATCCTGCCGATCTTCTCCCATAAGGTTCCCGCGTAGTCCGCATGCATATCGTCATTGTCATCATTGAATTCGCTATCGTCCTGGGCTTCCTCGTCCTCATACACGAGCTCGGCCACTTCATCGTTGCAAAACTCTGCGGCGTGCGTGTCGAAACTTTCTCCATCGGCTTCGGAACCCGGCTCTTCGGCTTCCGCTACGGCGATACCGACTACCGCATCTCCCTCCTCCCCATCGGAGGCTTCGTAAAATTCGCCGGCGAGCTCGGCGGAGACGGCAACCCCATGAGCGGCACCGGAGACGCTGCCCCAGCGCCCGACGACCTCACCGCCAAGCCGCGCTGGCAGCGTGTCCTCATCGCCCTCGCCGGCCCCGTCTCGAACTTCCTCGTCGCTTTCGTTCTGCTCTTCCTCGTTGCCCACTACCACCACGAAGTCGACCAGTACCTTACCGGCGCCGCGATTGTCGATTACGTTCCCCAGGGATCCGCCGCAGCCAACGCCGGCATCGCCCCCGGCGACGTCATTACCCGCTTCAATCGCGTCTCCAATCCCAACTGGGAACAGATCCTCGAAGAGTCCGATCTCAACCTCAACCGGCCTCTCCCCATCGCCTTCAGCCACGCCGGCGAAACCCGCACCGGCACCCTCACTATCACCGTTCCGCCCAACACCGAGTTCGGCGTCGACGACATCGCCAACGTCGGCCTCATCCCCCGCATGGACCCCGGCCCCATTAACGTCCTCACGGTTACCGGAGGCACCCCCGCCGAACGCGCCGGGCTCCAGGCCGGCGACCAACTCGTCAGCATCAACGGCCTTCAGCTCCACTCCGTCCCCGCGCTGCTTTCCTTCCTCAAGGACAACAAGGGCGCCCCCGACACGCTCGGCGTCCTCCGCAAGGGCCAGCCCCTCACTCTCACCGCGGTTCCTGAGAAGATGGAAACTCCAGGCGCCGGAGATCAGTACCGCCTCGGCTTCACCTATCGCCCACCCCCCGCCGACGTTGAGCAGCTTCCCATCGGCGCAGCCGTCAAGCAGTCCCTCAAGGACAATCGCGATGGTTCCATGCTCATCCTCCGCGTCGTCAAGGGCCTCTTCACCCGCCACGTAGCCGTCAACCAGATGATGGGCCCCGTCGGCATGGCACAGCAGATCGACATTGCCACCCAGATGGGAATCTGGCCACTACTCAACTTGGTCAGTATCATCTCGCTCAACCTGGGCATCTTCAACCTGATGCCCTTCCCCCTGCTCGACGGCGGTATGATCCTCTTCCTCCTCGTAGAAAGCATCATGCGCCGCGACGTCAACCAGCAGTTCAAGGAAGTTGTCTACCAGGTAGCCTTCGTCTGCATCGTCCTGTTCGCCTTCTTCGTGATCTTCAACGACATCACCAAGCTCCACCTCCACTAGCTTCCAGCTTCTAGCTCGACGGCCCGTCCACCACCCTCGTTATCCTGAGCGCGGCGAAGGACCCCTGTAATTGCTGTTGCTTTAGCTAGAAGCTAAGAGCTGCTTCTCTCCAGCTCCGCGACAATCTCCCTCGCCGCCGCCCTAGCCTCATCTTCCTTATCCACCGGGAAGCTGATCGCCCCCACACGCGCATGTCCCCCGCCCCCATACCGTTCGCAGATCGCCGCAATATTCGCCAGCTCTTCAGAGTCCTTATCTGTCCACGGATTCGTCCCCACGCTCACCTTCGTCCGAAAGCTCGACTTCGACAGCCCAACGTTGTATGTCCCCTCAGGAAACAAATAATACGGAATAAATTTGTTGTACCCCTCAGTCGGCTGGTCCGTAATATCAAAACGAATCACGCCGTTCTCACACACCGCACGCCTGCGAATCAACTCCAGCATCGCAAAATGCTGCTCCAGGAGCGGCCCCACCAACTCCTGCACAAATGGCTGTTCGAGCACCTGCTGCAGCGGCATCTCCGTCAGCAGCGGAATAAACTTCTTCGACACCGACTCGCCATTCTCATCCGGCGCACTCTCAATCACCATCGTCAACTTCATCGCCGGCGCAGCCATCTCCACCGAAGCCTTCGCACTCTCATACTTCGCGCCGTCCACAATGTCTGCCCAGTGAATCAGCTCCGCAAACGGAGCCACATCCATCCCGAACTTCGTCTCCGCCACATGCGCAATCAAGCTCGTGCAGCTCGTATAGGCGGGATCGAAGAACTGCCGCATCGTCTCGGACCCATCCATCTGCCCGCGCCGAAACGTCTCCTCATCCTTCACCGTCATAAATGCCGAGAGGTGATGATCAAACCACCAGGTCAGCTTCGGTGAAGCCGAGTATTTGAAGTCCACAATCGCATTCTCACCCCGCGCATCAAACCATTCCTCTTCAAACAACGACCCGGCACGATGCACCAACCCCTGGTACGCATAATTCCAGGCAGACCCATCCGCCGCCGTCGCACACTCGGTATGAAATCGCGTAAACATCGCCGCCGAACAAGCGCCGTCAAAACATTTATCGTGATAAAAAACTCGGCAGTTCACGTCGTCCTGACCCTCTTGCTTTCTGAATACCCACCCAGAATATCTGACACCTCACGAAACCATCGCATTTCCCCACGCGTATCATCGTGAACATCCCCATCGCACCAACCAAACCCTCCGCATAGGATTCCAGGCATGGACCTGACACTCCCAGAACATCCCGGCGACGTCCTCACCGAAACCGCACCCTCGCCGCCCACACAATCCTCTGCCAGGCGCGTCTTCCTCGGCCCATTCGGCCTTCGCGCCTTCTGGAGCCTCCTCATCTACTTCGCAATCCTCGGAGCCATCGCCGGCAGCCTCTTCCTCATCGGCCACGAGGTGCACCTGCACCGCGAGCACGCCGCTGCCATCGCCGCCGCCAGAGCCGGCAAGCCAGCGCCTCCGCCATCCAAGTCCCTCTTCTCGCCCCCGGACGGCAAAGCCCCCGCTCCCATCGCCACCCTGGTCGCCTTCGAAGGCAGCGCCTTCCTCGTCTACTTCTTCGTCAGCTGGCTCATGGCACGCATCGAACGCCGCAAGCTCTCTGCCTTCGGCCTCGGCGGAGCCCATCGCATTCGCCGCCTCCTCATGGGCGCCTTCTGGGGAATCGCCGCTATCTCCCTGCTCATCCTCGCCCTGCATAGCCTTCACTTCCTCACATTCGACGGCCGCCTCGACCACGGCCGCTCCATCCTCTCCTGGGGCGCCGCCCAGCTTGTCGGCTTCCTCCTCGTCGGCCTCCTCGAGGAATACTCCTTTCGCGGCTACATCCAATTCACCCTCACTCGCGGCTTCGTCTTCCTCGGCAATCGCATCTCGCCGCAGCACGCCCGCACCATCGCCTTCTGGATCGCCTCGGTTCTAACCTCCGCCATCTTTCTCGCCGCGCACATCCAGAACAATGGCGAAAACGCGTTCGGTCTCTTCCAGGTCTTCCTCGCCGGCCTGCTCTTCGTCGTAGCCCTCTGGCGCACTGGCTCGCTCTGGTGGGGCATTGGCTTTCACATGGCATGGGACTGGGGCCAGTCCTTCCTCTACGGTGTCCCAGACAGCGGTCTCCTCATGCAGGGCCGTCTCTTCACCACCCACCCCTCCGGCAATCCACTCTTCTCCGGAGGAACCGTCGGACCCGAGGGCAGTGTCCTCTCGATTCCCATCATGCTTCTCGCCATCGTCGTCCTCTTCTTCACGCACCCCTCACCCCAACCATCCCTCGAGCTCCCCGAGTCCCACCCCTCACCGTCCGCGCAGAGCCTTAGTCCGACCACACAGGACCTTCCCCTTCCCGACAGCCCTTCACCTCTAGCCTGATCCCAAACCCTCTCCGCCGGAGCCCGCCATGTCCCTCAATCAACCCGACCCCACCCAGTCCGAAGTGACACCCATCGCGCCCGTCGCCCCACCCCCCAGCTCAGTCCTCTTCGGACGCTTTGGCCTTCGCGCCGGCTGGAGCATCCTCATCTTCGTTCCGCTCCTGGTCCTCTTCGCAGCCATCTTCATCCTCGCTGCGCTGGCCGCCGCCGGAAAGCTCCCGCAGATCATCGCCGACGCCCACTCACACGCTCCAAAAGTCGCCACCCACACCATCCCCGACATCCGCGCCCTCGACGCCTTCATGGCCGACGGCCTCCAGTTCGCCGCCCTCGCCCTCGCCACCTTCATCCTCTCGCGCATCGAGCGCCGCCACATCTCCGTCTACGGCATCGGCCGCAACCGCCTATCCGACTTTCTGCCCGGCGCCTTCTGGGGACTCGCCACCCTCAGCATCCTCATCTTCGTCCTCCACGCCACCCACGTTCTAGTCTTCGACGCACGCGTCCTCTACGGCGCACCCGTCTTCTTCTCCGGCATCAAGTGGCTCGCCGCCTTCCTCGCCGTCGGCCTCTTTGAGGAGTACTTCAGCCGAGGATTCCTCCAGTACACCCTCACCCGCGGCGTCTACGGTCTCGCCGAAAAAATCTCTCTCCCCCACGCACGCGCCATCGCCTTCACCATCGCCGCCTTCTTCATGTCCCTCCTGTTCAGCGCCGGCCACCTCCACAACGCGCGCGAGAATCCCATGGGCATCGTCATGACCTTCCTCGCCGCAGTTATCTTCAGCTACGCCCTCTGGCGCACCGGCTCGCTCTGGTGGGCCATCGGCTTCCATATGTCCTGGGACTGGGCCCAGAGCTTCCTCTACGGGGTCCCCGACAGCGGCCAGATCTCCGCAGGCCGCCTCTTCCACACCCACCCCACCGGCAATCCCCTCCTCTCCGGTGGCATCGACGGCCCCGAAGGCAGCGTTTACGTCATCCCCATCATGCTTCTCGCCGCCCTCATCATCCGCTTCACCACCAGGCCCGGCACCCAGCCACCCCTCGAACCCGAATCCCAACTCGTCTCGACGCCCGTCCCCCCGTCCTTCTGAAGCATCATCCATCGCAACTCCCGCGGTCCGTGCAGGACCCGGGTGCCCCATGTCCCGCTTCTGGGACATGGGTTCGCAGAATGTCGGCCAACGCCACCGATCTCGCCTCCCCTCCAATGCGCGTGTGACCTAGAATCGCTCTAGACCATGTATCCCTCCAACCCCGAAAACCCTGACGACATCGCAACCCTCCGCCACCGCACGACCCCGGCCGACCCCGAGTCCCGGCTCCAGCCGTCCGCGCAGGACCCTGATCCCGAGGAAAACCGCAGGCTGAAAGCCCGCCGCCTCAGACGCTGGCTCGGACGAGTCGCCTTCACCTTCAGCATCCTGCTAGCCCTCCTCTTCATCGTCCTCGCCATCATCGCCAGCGCCCTCCGCCGCGACATGCGCGCCAACCTCCTCGCCAACCAGGGCCTCCTCGACGGCAACGTCCCCGTCGCCGGCCTCTCCGCGCCCGTCACCGTCACCCGCGACGCGCAGAACGTCCCCTCCATCCACGCCGCCAACCTGGACGACCTGCTCTTCGCCCAGGGCTACATCACCGCCTCCGACCGCCTCTTCCAGATGGACTCCCTCCGTCGTCACGGCGCCGGCACCCTCGCCGAAATCCTCGGCCCCTCCCTCATCCAGCACGACCGCGAACAGCGCATCCTCCAGCTCCGCGCCGCCGCCGACCGCGCCGCCGCCGTCCTTCCCCCCGACCAGCTCCACGAACTCCAGGCCTACGCCAACGGCGTCAACGCCTACATCACCACCCATCAGAAGACCCTCCCCGTTGAGTTCCATATCCTCCGCTACTCCCCCGAACCCTGGCAGCCCCGCGACTCCATCCTCATCGGCATCGTCATGGCCCAGGACCTCTCCACCGACTTCCCCACCAAGCTCAATCGCGAACTCCTCTCCACCAGCCTCCCACCCAAGCTCGTTCCCGACCTCTACCCCGTAGGCTCCTGGCGCGATCACCCTCCCACCCAGCAACCCCCCGACCTCACCGCACCCTCCGCCCCCGTAGAGCAAATCCCCCTCGACCCAACCCAATCATCGAACAACCCAAGCTCCGGGTGCCCCACGCATACCGCAGTCTCATCCCGGGATGAGTGGGTGGGCGATTACTCTCCGTGCATCCGGCCCACCCTGGCTCAACGAGCTTCGACAGCATCACCGGGCGACCTCCTCCGCATCTTCTCCGACCTCCGCGCCCTCCAATGCAACGGCTGCCGCGACGGCTCCAACAACTGGGTAGTCGCCGCCTCCCACTCCGCCACCGGCGCCCCGCTCCTCTCCAACGACATGCACCTCGGCCTCACCGCCCCCGACATCTGGTACGAAGCCGCCCTCCACGCTGACACCGTCCCCTCCGCCGCTTCAACCCTTGCTGTCCCGGCAGGCGGACTAAACGTCGAAGGCTTCACCCTCCCCGGCGTTCCCTTCGTCATCGTCGGCCGCAATCCCTTCATCGCCTGGGGATTCACCAACTCCGGCGCCGACGTCCAGGACGTCCTCATCGAGCATCTCCGCAAGTCCGGCAACGAAACCGAGTACGAACGCCCCGACCACACCTGGGGTCCCGTCCAACATCACACCGAGCTAATCCACGTCCGCGCCGGCCGCGATGTCTCCCTCGACGTCCTCACCACCACCCACACCATCGGCGCCACCTCCATCCAGACGCCCATCATCTCGCCGCTCTATCCCTCCGAGCATCGCCCCCTCGCCCTCGCCTGGACTGTCTACGATCCCTCCACCCAGACCGCACCGTTCCTCGCCATCAACACCGCCACCGACGCAGCCTCGCTCGTCGCCGCCTTCGCCAGCTTCAGCAGCGTCTCCCAAAACCTCGTCTACGCCGACGCGCACCACATCGGCTATCACCTCCTCGGCCGCATCCCCATCCGCGGTACCGCCACCCAACACCCCCGCGCCACCCAGCCCTTCATCCTCCCCGACACAACACCCCAACAAGACGAGCAGGACGAGTCCGGCGACAACCCCTCCGCCTCCATCTCCCATCCCCAAGCCATCCTCGCTGCCTTCACCCTCAGCCGGACCCAGCACAGCCCAGCAACGCCTAAGGTTCAAGTCCTACCCACTCCATCGAACCCTTCCACCACCACCGTCCCCACCACCCCGACAACGGCCTACAATATCGGCTCGCCCATCTCCGCCATTCCCGTCGACGCGCTCGATCCATCCCGGGCCTGGTCCGGCTACATCCCCTACGACGCCCTCCCCTCTGTACTCGACCCCACCTCCGGCATCATCGCCACCGCCAACGCCCGCATCACCTCCGACGACTACCCCTACTACATCTCCAACAACTGGGCCGACCCCTACCGCGTCGAACGCATCAACCACCTCCTCGACGCCAGCGTCACCGCCAACCACCCCCTCACCCCCGCCGACATGCTGCGCATCCAGATGGACGTCCACTCCGAGTTCGATCTCCTCGTAGCCCAGCGCCTCGCCTACGCCCTCGACCACAGCCCGCTAACCCGCAAGGACGCGCGCCTCCTGCAAGCCGCCAATATCCTTCGCGGCTGGAATGGCGACGTCTCCGCCAACTCCCCCGCCGCCGCCATCACCTTCGCCGCCTATCACGAGATCTGGCCCATGCTTCTCGCGCCGCAAATCCGCGACTACGCCAACGCCCACTACCACCTCAAGCTGGACGACATCCAGCTCAACCGCATCCTCAACCTCTACACCTGGGACGAAGACCGCACCGCCCTCGAACAACTCCTCCAGAACACCCCCGCACGCTGGCTCCCACACGCCTTCCCCAACTGGAACGACTTCCTCACCACAGCCGTCGAACGCGGCCTCCGCTTCATGAACGCACCTCGCGATCTCTCCACCCTCACCTACGGCTCGCGGCATCCCATCGACATCGCTCACCCCATCTTCGGCAGCCACTCCCCCATCAGCACCATGCTCGGAGTCGCCACTGGTTCCGGCCTCCATCCCAACGGCGGCGACTCCACCACCATCAAAGCCGCAGGCCTACACTTCGGCCCCAGCGAGCGCTTCACCGCCGACCTCGCCGACCCCGACAACACCCACGCCAACCTCCCCACCGGAGAATCCGGCAACGCCGCCAGCCCCCACTTCCTGGACCAGTTCCAACCCTGGCTCCAAGGCACCACCTTCACCCTCCCCCTAACCCACCCCACAGTGCAGCACACCCTCACCCTGACTCCTCAGTAGGTTCTCAATTCTTAGTTCTCAGGCTCAGTAAAAACGTGCGTCCGACTGACAACTGAGAACGAACAACTGACAACTTCGTAGGTGCAACAATAGCGAATGCCCGCAACCGCTCCATCCCCCGCATCGAAGCGCGCATATCTCCTCATCCCCTTCACCGTTCTCCTGGTCCTCCACCCACTCCTAATCCACGGCCCATCCTGCGGCCAGGACCTCGCCTTCCACCTCCAAAGCTGGCTCGACGCAGCCCACCAACTCCGCCACGGCACCCTCTACCCCCACTGGGACATCACCGCCGCCTGGAACGCCGGCGAGCCCCGCTTCCTCTTCTACCCTCCCATCTCCTGGATGCTGGGCGCGATCCTCACCCTCATCTTCCCCATCAACCTCTGCCCCACAATATTCATCGCGATCGCCCTCCTCCTCTCCGGCTTCACCTTCCACAAACTAGCCACCGAATTCGCCAGCCCCAACGCCGCCCTCCTCGCCGCCACGCTCTACCTCGCCAATCCCTACATGCTCTTCACGGCCTTCGAGCGCTCTGCCTTAGCCGAACTCCTCGCCGCCGCTTGGATCCCTCTCCTCCTGCTCGCCCTACTCCGCCCCACCCCCGCCAACCTTCCCACCGCCCTGCGCACCATCCGCAACATCGCCATCCCGCTAGCCCTCCTCTGGCTAACCAACGCCCCCGCCGCCGTCATCGGCAGCTACGCCCTCGCCCTCATCGCAACCCTCCGCGTCCTCACCACACTCTTCACCTCCACCACGCTGTCATCTCGACTGAAGGCCGTAGGCCGCAGCGGAGGGCGGGGTCCACGGCGAGCGTTCCTTGGTAGCTGGGTTACAAAGACCCCCAGCTCACCCGCACCGCCCACCGATCCAGCCCCCGCGACAATCAGGTACCCCAAGGCTTCAGCCTTGGGCCTGCCCCAAACGAAGGGGGGCTTTAGCCCCTGGGGTATGCCTTTCCGCCTCGCCCTCACCCACCTCGCCTCCGCGACACTCGGCCTGACCCTCTCCGCCCTCTACCTCCTCCCCGCCGCCTACGAACGCAAGTACGTCCAGACAGCCATGGCCCTCCTCCCCAATATGCGCTACCAGGACAACTTCCTCTTCACCCCCACCACCGACCCAGCCCACAACGCCGTCAACCACACCATCAGCCTCCTCGCCTTAACCCTGCTGCTCCTGACCGCCGGCGCCCTTCTAACCCTCCTCACCCGCCTGGCCCTCACGCGCAAACTCATCCCCCACGAAAACTCTGTCATCCCGAGCGAAGCGCCAAACTCGACCTCTCTCGCCGTAAAAAATCCTGTCATCCTGAGCGAAGCGCGCAGCGCGCAGCCGAAGGACCCCGAAGAATTTCGTCCCACCCAAACCTCGCCCCCCTTTTCAACCGACACTCCCCGCCTCGCCTACACCCTGTCCTTTCTCACCCTGATCATCGCCTTCCTCCTCACGCCCCTCTCCACCCCCATCTGGCAACACCTCCCCAACCTCGCCTACCTCCAATTCCCCTGGCGCCTCCTAACCCTCCTGACCCCCATCCTCGCCCTCTCCGTCGCTCTCCTCCTCGACACCCGAAATAACCTGGGTGCCCCATTCATGGCGTGGCTTCATCGCGACATGAGTGGGCCTGCAACCGCGCTCACCCTCCTGCTCCCACTAGCCATCGCGGTCCCCGCCTACCGCCTCTACCACCAACCCCCAGACCCCACCGACGACCCCACGCACCTCGCCCAACTCTTCACCACCCACCACGGCTTTCCCCCCACCGACGAGTACACCCCAACCCTCGCCGACAACGACCCCCTCCGCACCAACAACCCCGCCTACTGGCTGGCCCGTTCCCCCAACGACCCCGCACCCAACACCACCCCCACCGCCGCCGAACTCAACCCCACCCTCGACACCGACGACACCCCCATCCCCGACACCGAAACCCTCTCCACCCCAGCCCCCCACCACCTCACCCTCAACCTCGCACAACCCTCGATCCTCGTCCTAAACCTCCGCGACTACCCCAACTGGGACGTAACGGGCACGGGCCTCGACACCATGTCCATCGAGCACTACCCCGAACCCCCACGCAATGACGGCCTCATCGCGCTACAGCTACCCCGTGGGCAGCGCACCATCAACATCACCTGGCACCGCACCCCAGACCAAACCCTCGGCCTCATCCTCTCCGCGCTCTCCCTCATCGTCCTAGCCCTCACCTTCCGCCGCCGATCTTCGCCCGCCCGATCATCAAACCCTCGCCGTCCGCGCAGGACCCCCGCTCGCGTCACGTAGAATCAGCAGTGACCATGAATTCAGCAGTGCAAGACATCCTCACCTCCGGCGTCACCCTCACCGACGCAGCGCTCGAGCGCCTCCTCCCCTCGGCCACCACCGAACCCCACTCCATCCACCGCGCCATGCGCCACTCCACTTTCGCCGGCGGCAAGCGCCTCCGCCCCATCCTCTGCATGGAAGCCGCCCGCATGATAGCCGGTACCGGCCAGATCCCCGAAGGCGCAGCCGACCTCGGTGCCGCCATCGAAATGGCCCACACCTACTCCCTCATCCACGACGACCTCCCGGCCCTCGACAACGACGACCTCCGCCGCGGCAAGCCCACCTGCCACGTCGCCTTCGGAGAAGCCATCGCCATCCTCGCCGGCGACGCCCTCCAGAACCTCGCCTTCCAGGTCATCTCCAATCTCCCCGCCCCACCCGCCACCGTCGTCGCCATCCTCCACGACTTCGCCCTCGCCATAGGCACCGGCGTAGGAGCCCCCTCGGCCATCCCCCCCGGCATGATCGGCGGACAGGTCGTCGACATCGAGTCCGAACACCAAAAGCCCACCCCCGAGCTCGTCGAGCGCATCCACCGCGCCAAAACCGGCGCCCTCATCACCACCAGCATCGTCACCGGTGGCCTCTTAGGATTAGGCACAAAATCGGGTGCCCCATCCATACGCGCTTTTGCGGATGGGTGGGACGCGAATTCCCCAGCAGGCTTCGACATCATCGCCCGCCTCCGCACCTTCGGCCAAAGCGCCGGCCTCGCCTTCCAGATCGTCGACGACATCCTCGACATGACCCAAACCTCCGCCGAGCTAGGCAAGACCGCAGGCAAAGACACCGCCTCCGACAAAGCCACCTGGCCCGCCGTCTACGGCATCGAGCAATCCAAAAGGGCCGCCGCCGAACTCATCGCCGACGCCGACCAGGCCCTCGCTCCCTTCGGCGACGCCGCCAAGCCACTCATGTCCCTCGCCCACTACTTAGTCGACCGCACCCACTAACTCCGTTCTCAGTTGTCAGTTCACAGTTGTCAGTTTCGCCTCGCTGACGATTGAAAACCCGTAACTGAGAACTAACAACTGAGAGCTGACAACCATGAGCCTCCGCCCCCGCCACTACGTCCTCCTCGCCATCGTCCTCGGCCTCTTCCTCTTCAACATCGTTCGCCACCGCCGCGACCAGCGCAATCTCACCTCGACCAGCACCACACCCGCGCCCGTCGTTGTCACCAAGCCGCGCCTCGACACTCCAGCTTGGGCCGCCTACGACCACGCCGCAGCCCTTCGCGACGATCCCCCCGCCACCTACGAGCCCGCCATCCAGGACCTCCAAAAACTCCTGCCCCTCGACCCCAACCAGAACGATGGCCACCTCCAGGACATCCACGACTGCCTAACCTGGCTCGGCGTCTACCGCCAGGGCGCCGCCCAATCCCAGTCCAACCACTCCATCAAAGCCATCGCCGCCCACCACATCGACAACTGCGTGAAGTACCACCAGGACACTAGCGCTTAATCACCAACCCGGGTGCCCCACATCTCGCTTCTGAGATGTGGGTTTCCACCCATCTCCCCCTAAGGCTGCGTTGCCCCGGACGCCGACGCCGGCAGCGTTCCCCGAATCGCATCATCCAGCTCGATGTGATTCTTCTCCAGCAGATCCCCCAGCGCATAATCCAGGCTGATCCGCGCCTTCATCCAGTTCGACCGCGCCGCAATCTCCGTCGACTTCGCCTGCGCCAAATATGCCTCATTCTGCAGCACCGCCAAATCCGTCGACTGCCCCACCGACAACTTATCTCTCTCCGCATCCAGCAGCTGCGCCTGGTACTCCCGGCTCTGCGACGCCGCCTCATACGCCGCCTGCGCCGTCTGCAGCGCCACCACCGCCGTCTCCACATCCTCGCGAATCTGCTGCGCCACCTTCTCCGTCCGCGCCTGCACCTGCCGCAACTGCACCGCATCCCGAGCCGCATCTGCCTGCGCCACGCGGTTGCGCAACGGCAACGCCAGCTGCAAACCCGCCTGGTAAATCGTCGACACCTCCAGGCCTCCCAGCGCCAGCTCCGTCGGCGGCGTCGGAACCCCCGTGCCCGCCGTTCCCAGCGTCTCGTACGGCTGCTCACTCGCGCCACGCGTCTCCGCGTTCGCATACAAGTTCAGCTCTGGCCGCGCGTTGTTGCGACTAGCCTGAACGCTGATCTTTCCTGCCTCCACCTGTAACTGTGCCTGCGCCAGGTCGGGCCGCCGCGATAGCCCCTGCCCCACCAGCTCCGGCACATTCAAATCCTCAAGCTTGTCTGGCACAACGATCGTGTCCGTCGGCACAATCTCGTTGAACTGCGCCGTGAACACCGGCGACGCCGTCCGCAACAACTCGTTGCGCAGAATAATCTCCTGCTGCTTGTACAGCCCCTCCGACTGCACCAGCGCGAATCGGCTCGAACTCTCCAGCGCCTTCGCCTGGGTCAACTGAATCGGCGCCAGCGTCCCGATCTGCTCCTGGTTCTCATAGTCCTCGCGCTGCTTCGTCGCCGCTCGCAACGACTCCGCCTTCACCTGCACATCCTCACCCAACGAAACCAAATCGAAGTACAGCCGCGACGTCCCATAGATCGTCTCCATCACCTGCTGCTCAAACAGCAGTCGCGAGATCTTCTGGTTCGTCCGCGCAATCCTTAGGTAGCGCAGATTCACGCCCCTCCCAAACCCCCTCAGCAGCGGCTGCGTCAGCGTAACCGAAGTGCTCGGCGTAGAAAACGGATCGAGCTGCGACTTCGACCCATACTCCACCGACGCCGCATTGTTTACGATCGCCTCCAACTGCAGCCCTGTCGAAAACCCCTGCAGGTACGACAGGTTCATCGCCACAAAATCGTAAGGCCCCGGCTTCGTCGTCGTCCCGGAAGTCGTCCCCGTCCCCACCCCACCCGCCGCCGTCGAGCCCCCAAGCTCCCGCGTATCCGACCGCCGCAAATATCCCCCATCCCCAATCAAATGCGGATCGAACAACGGCACGTTCGGTCCCGGAGAATACGTCAGCCCCGTCCCCAACTCCGACAGCACCTGCTGCGTCTGCATCGTCGCGTTCAACGCCGTCAAATCCGTCACCGTCGGCGTCGTCGGATTGCTGTTCGCCGTCGCCGCATTCAACAGCGGCGATCCCGGCCCGCCCACGCCATTCTCCGGCAGCTCCGTCGTGTAATCGATCCCCCGCGTGCTCCCGCCCCCCTTCGCCCGCACCACGTCCGTTCCCGCCAGCGTGATGTTGTAGCGCTCCGTCTCCACATCCAAATTGTTTTCCAGCGCCAGCGCAATCGCATCCTGCAGCGTCAGGTAAAGCTTCCCATCGCGAATCAATCCATTCAGCCGCGTCTCGTCTCCGTCAAATAACGGCGGCACAGTCGCCCGTCGAAACGGTCCCAGGAACCCCAGAAAATCCGGCCGCAATCCCGTCACGCCCTCGCGCTGCGGTTCGACGTTCGTATCCGCCGCATGCTGCAACTGAGGCTGCGGCGCATTCGGCGGCGGCTCATGTCCATCCAGCGGAGAGACCTGCGGCTCCGCAGCCGGCGGCACCGATCGCTCCGTAGGAGCAGGACTCAGCGCTGGCAGGTTCTGCGTCGGCAACGCCGGCGAAGGCGACTGCCCCCGCACCCCACCCGTCGACGCCAGTAGCAGCGCCCCAAACCACGCAACTCCGCTCTGCCTCGCCCGCCTCATTGTTTACTCTCACTGCTCTTCTGTTTGCTCGGACCCTGCTGCTTGCCCTTGCCACTCTGATTCTGCTGGCCCTGCTGCCCCTGCAGATTCTGGTCCGTAATATCGGCATTGCCATACTGCGTGCTTCCACCCAGCGGCACATTCTGCGGCGGCCCACCCGACTGCTGCGCCGCGCTCTTCGCCATGTGCGTCTGCACCGCCGCGCCCTCGACCACATCATCCGTCACGTCCGTCACGATGATGTCGCCAGCCTTCAGTCCCGTAGTAATCTCGGTCTCGTTGCCATAGTCGCGCCCAATCGTGACAGGCACCCACTTGATCTTTCCGTCCACTACCGTCGCAACCTTCGTAGTATTCCCACGAATCGCAATCGCGTCTCCCGTAATCACCAGCGGAGCCGCATGTCCGGGCACCGGCGGGAACGTCACCACCACGTACATCCCCGAGATCAGCTTGCCCGCCGAATTATCAATCTGCAACTCCGTCAGCATCGTCCGAGTATTCGCATCAATCGAATTCGCCGTCCGCGTCACCTCCGCAAACAGCGGCACGCCCTGGTACTCCTGCACCTCAATCGGAGCCTTCAACCCCGGATGAATCGCCGTCGCATATCCTTCCGGCACCGACACCAATATCCGCAGCCGCTTCACATCCGAAATCCCAAACAGCGGTCCGCCCTGCCCCGGCGTCTGTGCTGACACAGCCGACGTAGGCCCGCTCCCCGAGCTGCCCGAGTTATTGGTCGCTCCCGCCTGCGTCGTTCCTCCCGCCTGCGAATTCTGTCCCTGCGGCGCAGGCGAACTCAGCGCGCCCGAACTCGCACCCGCAGCCGAAATCAGCGCCCCCGTATCCACATCCCGCTCCGTAATCACGCCGTCAAACGGAGCCCGCACCTGCTCATAACTCTGCAGCGCCAACTGGTGTTGCAGATTCGCGTTGAACGCATCCACGTTCCGCTGCGCCGCCTGCACATTCGCCACCTGCGACGCGTAGTTCGCCTCCTGCGTATCGCCATCCTGCCGCGAGAAAACACCCTTTGCCACCAGCACCCGATACCGCTGCACCGTCACCGTGTTCAACGCCAACTGCGCCTTCTGCTGCTCCAGCTGCCGCTGCGCCTGGAACACCTGCTGCCGAGCCTGCGCCACCTGAGCATCCAGGTCAGGCGCGTCGATAATTGCCAGCAGCTGGTTTTTCCTCACGTGATCGCCAATGTCTACAAACCGCTTCTGTAGATACCCATTCGCCCGCGCATACACATACGCCTGCGTCAACGGAATCGTCGTGCCCGGCACCGCCAGTCCCGCCTGGTTCTTCGGCTCGACCACCTTCGTCGTCTCCACCACCGGCTTCGCGCTCTTCTCCTGCTTCGCCCGTTGGTCAATGTCCCTGTCGCGGAACAGTCGCGGCAGCCCACCCGCCAGCAACCCCACCACCACCAGGATCACAAACGCAATCAGAAACCAATACAGCGGCCTCCGATTCTCCGGCCAGTGAATTCTCTCCTTCAGCGGTGGCGCATGTTTCTTGCGGCTCGAGTTCGTCTCTTCAAACTCTCTCCCCAGCCGTCGATCATCCGCCGCGTTCGGATCGGCGAACTGCTCGCCCACGCTACGCGGATCGCTCTCCTTCGGCCACGGCAGCTCGTGCTTCGGATCAATCGGATCGTTCCTGTCATCGGCCATTACGCTGGTTGCTCCTGACTTCCTTGCGAGGGATTCGGTGGTTGCTGGCCATGCCCGCTCAACACCGGGCCAGCCTCTTCATCAATCTCTTTGGAGTAATCAATCGGCGGATGCGTCTTCAACAACGAATAAATCGTTGGCACCAGGAACAGCGTGCCCACCGTCGCAAACAGCAACCCGCCAATCACCGCTCTCCCCAGCGGCGCATTCTGTTCCCCACCCTCACCAAACGCCAGCGCCATCGGCAGCATGCCGATAATCATCGCCAGCGCCGTCATCAGCACCGGCCGCAGCCGCGTGTGACCTGCGTTCAGCGCCGCCTCTCGCTGATCCTTCCCCGCCAGCCGCTCATCATTCGCAAACACCACCAGCAGAATCGAGTTCGCCGTCGCAACGCCAATCGTCATAATCGCGCCCATCAGCGATGGCACGCTGAACGTCGTCTGCGTCAAAAACAGCATCCACAAAATTCCGCAGAAGGCACATGGAATCGCCATCAGAATAATCAGTGGATCAAGCCACGACTGGAAATTCACCGCCATCAGCAGATACACCAAAATGATCGCAAAAATAATTCCCACGCCCAGCCGCAGGAACGACTCGTTCATCGTCTGCACCTCGCCGCGCAGCTTCAACTGCGTCGTCTTCGGCAAACCCTTCTTCGCCTGATCCATGATCCTGTCGATCTCGTTCGCCACGCCGCCCAGGTCTCTCTGGTCCACATCCGCATACACGTCGTACACCGGCTGAATGTTGTAGTGATCAGCAATGATCGGAGACAGGTCCCGCCGGAAGTCCGCCACATTCCCCAGCAACTGCGTCGTGTTCCCGTTCGGCGACGTGACCGGCGTCCGCGCCAGCGTCTGCAAGCTGTCGAGCCGGTAAATCGGCGTCTGCGTCACAATCTGGTAGTTCACCTGCGTCTTCGGATTCAGCCAGTAATTCGGCGTCGTCTGCCCCGATCCCGTCAGCGAAATCAGCGCGGAGTTCGCCACATCCGACTGCGTCAGCCCCACCTGCCGAGCCTTCGTCCGATCCGCATTAATCTGCATCGTCGGGTAGTTCACCTCCTGATGCAGGTGCACATCCACCGCTCCCGGAATCGCCGCGATCTGCCGCTGCAGCTTCGTCGCCAACTCATAATTCCCCGGGTCATGCCCAATCACCTGCAGATCGATTGGGGCCGGCAAACCAAAATCCAGAATCTGGTTCGTCATGTTCGCCGGCGTGAAGAAGAAGGTTGCATCCGGAAACTTCCGCCGCAGGTCATCGCGCAGAATCCGCGTATACATCAGCGTGTCTTTCTTCCCCGGCTTCAACGCAATTTGAATATCGCCATCCGAATTCGAAATCGTCGACGTCCCGCCGAACGCCAGATTAATTCCACTGTTCGGCAATCCGATATTGTCCAGAATCAACTCAATCCGCTCCGCCGGAATCTGCGTCCGAATCTCCTTCTCCACCGCCGCGAAGAACTGCTCCGAATCCTCCAGCCTCAGTCCCGGCGGCGGATTCACGTGCAGCTTCATCTGCCCCGAATCCACATACGGGAAAAAGTCCTTCCCAATAAATAACGTCAGCGGCAGGCTCACAATCAGCAGCAGCACAAACATTCCCAGCGTGATCGCCGCATGCTCCAAACACCAGTCCAGCAAATCTTTGTAGTGGTGCTGCATCTTCTCAAACTGGCGATCAAACTTCGCGTGAATCCGCCACACGATGCTGCGCTGCTCCTCGCGCTCGCTCTCGCCCGGATCCTGGTACAGCGCAATCTCGCTACCCAGCAGAAAATGCATCATCGTCGGCACCAGCGTGCGCGATAGAAAATAGCTCGCCATCATCGCGAATGCCACCGCCTCGGCCAGGGGCGTAAACAGAAACTTCGCCGCGCCCGTCAGCAGCACCACCGGCACAAACACAATGCAGATCGACAGCGTCGATACAAACGCCGGCGCCGCAACCTGCTGCGCCGAGTGCAGAATCGCCTGCGTCAGCGGCCGCTTCTCCGCCATATTCCGATGCGTGTTCTCAATCTCCACCGTCGCATCGTCCACCAGGATTCCCACCGCCAGCGCCAGCCCGCCCAGCGTCATCACGTTGATCGTCTCGCCCAGCGCGCTCAAAATAATCAGCGACGTCGCAATCGACAGCGGAATCGAAATACAAACAATCAGCGTCGATCGCCACGACCCTAAAAACAACAGGATCATCAACCCCGTCAGCGCCGCCGCAATACACGCCTCGCGCACCACCTCGTTAATCGACGACCGCACAAAAATCGACTGATCAAACAGCGGCGTCACCTTCAGATTTCCAAGCCCCGCCGTCAGCTGCGGCACCATCGCCTTTGTCTGCGACACGATATCCAGCGTCGACGTCTCGCCGTTCTTCAGCACCGTCAGCAGCGCCGATCGCTTGCCGTTCTCGCGCACAATGTTCGTCTGCGTGGCAAATCCCATATGCACCTGCGCCACGTCCTTCACGTACACCACGGCCCCGTTCGCCGCGCGGATCGGCAGATCGTTCAGCGCCGACAAATCATCCGGGCTCGAGTTCGTCCGCATCACGTACTCGCGATCGCCCATCCGCTCCGTGCCCGCCGGAAGAATTACGTTCTGCTGCGAGATCGCCATAGACACGTCGCTGGCCGACAGATGCCGCGCATACAGCAGGTTCGGATCCGTATCCACCATCACCTGCTTCACCTTGCCGCCCCACGGCAACGGCACGCTCGCGCCCTTAACATTCGCCAGCCGCGGCCGAATAAACTGCAGCCCATCGTCATACAGATCGGCTTCGCTCAGCCCTTGCCCGCTCAGCGCCAGCTCCACAATCGGCACCGACGATGCGTCATACTTGATCACAAAGGGTGGATACGTTCCCTGCGGCAGCACCCGCAAAATCGTCTGCACAATCGACGTCACCTGCGCCAGCGCCTGCGATACCTGCACCTGCGGCTGGAAGTACACCTTGATCACCGCGACGCCCTGGTAGCTCTCGCTCTCCGTGTGCTCCATGTCATTGACCGTCGTCGTCAACGCGCGTTCGCACACCGTCACCACGCGCCCTTCCATCTCCGTAGGCGTCAGTCCGGCATACGTCCACACAATCGTGATCACCGGAATATTGATGTTCGGGAAAATATCCTTGGGCGTCTCAATCGCCGACCCGATGCCCAGCAAGGCAATCAGCATCGACAGCACAACGAAGGTGTAAGGGCGGCGAAGTGCCAGCCGGACAATCCACATAGACGCCTCAGGAGGGTTGTAATGCGCTCAGTAGTGAGACGCACAAAACCCTCCCTGAGACTCGCGGCCCTCAGCCGCCAAACATTTGCATCCGCAGCTTGTTCAGCGACATCAAAAACTAATTCAGAACCCTTCAGCCCTTCTCAGAAATTAAAGCTCGCCTGCAAATTAATGCTCCGATTCGAAGCCGCCGAATTGAAGAATCCGCCCGCCAGCGCAGTCGACTGCCCAAACAGTGGAGACTCTAAGACCCCGACCGGCGCCGCCAGGTTCACATGATTGAACACGTTGTGCCCCATCGCTGAAAACGTCAGCGAGAAACGTCGTGGTACGGTCTGATCCAGCCGAGGCGGCCCATTGTTTCCACTCAAGCCACCCGGCCCCAGCCCGCCACCCGGAGGCCCGCCACCGCCCGGACCACCGCGCCCTCCACCGCCCGGACCACCCGGCCCGCCCGGCCCTCCACCCTGCGATCCGCCAACACCGCCCGCAACCCGCGGCCCAATCCCAAACGACTTGCTCACCCGCAAATTCATACTGAACTGCGCCGGCCCCGTCCCCAGGTTGTAAGGAATCCGCGCCTCCGTCGCTCCCGGATTCAGATCGAAATTTCCATACGCTGTGTCCTTCGTGTCCGTGCTCTCCGGTGTCGCATACGCGGGCCGATCGTTGAACTGGTTGTCGCCATTCAAATCCTGCCCAATCGTAATGTTGAACGGCGTCCCCGAATCCACCACAAGAAACGGGCTAAACGAAATCCCGAACGGCGCCTGCCAGTTTCCTCCCAGCAAGAACCGGCTGCTCACATCAAAATTCGCGCGCCCATAATCCGCCCCAGGATTCGTCTGCTCCGAAGGAAAGTACGTAGGCCCCGAAGTATCCGCCTTTGCCGAGTTCCACACATAAAACCCGAACAGCGAAACCTTCTTCGCCCGCACTGTGTAGTTCAGCATCAACTGGTTCTGGTTATAAACGCCGCCCGATTGAAACTGATAAATGTTCTCGTTGATCCCATTCGGCCGCACACCCGTCCCCGTCGTCGGATCATACGTCCCCACCTCATACGCATTAATGTTGTCGCTAAGATACTGATGCACGCCCCGCGAATTAATATACGTAGCCGACACAGTCACATACTTTCCGAACGAATGATCCACCCCCACCGCAGCCTGCATGTTCACCGAAGCCTTCATATTCGGCGCAACCTCCGTGATCGTCGGCGCCGCCGTGCTGCTGTTCGCCAACTCCGCAGGCGTCGGCGCATCCGTCGTGAAGTCCGGATTCTTCACCACATAATTCTGCTGATTCACTCCGTTCCCATGAATCGCATCCAGCACATACGTCGGCTCGAACCGGTCGTAGAACCACCCATACCCAGCGCGCAGCACGGTATTTGCCTTCTTGCCCGCCTTCGCTCCCGGCGCCCACGACACCGAAAACCGCGGAGCCCAATCTGCATGATCGCTAATGCGATTCTGCCCCTCAAACCGCAGCCCATAGCTGACAGTCAAATTCGGTCGCACACTCCAGTCATCCTGAAAAAATAGCGCGCCATCAAACAGATTCACCGCCGCCGACGGATTTCCAGCCGTCACGTCATACTCCGAAGGCGTCCCCGCCGCGTACGTCGTCAGCGACGAGTAAATATAGTTTCCGTTGAAACCACTTGTCGCCGAATTGACCTCGTGCGTCAGCCGCAGCCGCGTCCCAAAGTTCAGCGTGTGCGTCCCTTCCGACGCCGTCACATAATCCTGCAACTCAAAGTGGTCCTGATTATCTCGCACCGTCCCCTGATTATTCCCGCCACCCGTAAACGCGCCCTGCACCGTCTCTGTCGGAGTCGTCTCATTCGCCACTTGGTTGTCGCGATCCCGCATGTATTGAAACCTCAGATCATTCACCACCCGCGGATTCACAATCTGCGTGTCGCTCACCTGGATCGTGTTCTCGTAATTCGACACGTCATAGCCCTGGCTTTGCAGCGCAAATCCCGACACGCCGCTATTGCTTTCCTTCTGCCGATCCAGCATGTATCGCACGCTCAGCGTATTCTTCGTTCCCAACGCAAAATCAAATCGCGGACTCACATCCAGCCGCGTTTGCGGATTCGGCACCGCCGCCGTGTAGTTCACCGGCGTCCCATTCGTCCCCAGCACCTCCGCATTAATAATCGAGTTCGACTGGCTGTTCCGCGAGAACACACTAGCAAACCACGAAGCATCTTTCCCTAACCCTCCACTAACATTCCCCATCAGGAACGTCGAATAATACGAAGGCTCCTCCGTCACAAACGGGTTCATCGAGTTCAACGCCTTCGTATTTCCATTGATCATGAACGACCCGTGCAGCTTGTTCGACCCCGGCTTCGTCACAATCTCAATCCGCCCATACCCCAGCTTGTCGTACTGCGCCGAAAATGGATTCCGATTAATCCGAATCTCCAGAATCGAGCTCTTCGGTGGCAGCTCCCCGCCCGTAAATCCATCGATATAAATCTGCGCCCCGCTCGGCCCTGCCGACGGCCCCGCCAGCGCTGTCAACTCGTTCTGCAAATCGTCCGGATCATCCGACAGCGCATCCAGATCTTTCCCCTTGATCACCAGCGCATTCGCATTCTCATCCGGACTAGTACTCACTCCCGTCGCCTCAGCCGTCACCTGCACATCCGTGCTTACCGAAATCTCCATCTTCACCACCGCGCTCGTCGTCTTCCCGCCGGTCACTATCACGTCGCTCACCGTTGTCGCTGCAAACCCTTGCGCCGTCGCGCGCAGCTCATACCGCCCCGGCACCAGCCGCGTGACCGCAAACGCCCCCGCCGCATCGCTCGAGGCCTTTCGCGCACTTCCGCTCCCACTCGACACCACAATCGCCGCCGACGGCACCAGCGCCCCATCTGGATCCGTCACCGTCCCCGCAATCGTTCCCGTCGCCACTTGCGCCATCACCGGCCGCATGCCCACCAGCACCATCGACAAGCTCAAAGCCAAACCTAAAACCAGCCGCACCGCAATCTTCATCTCAAAGCGCCCCTTCGACGCTCCTCCAGAAGACCGCATCCCAACTTCCCGTGCCCCCTCATTGCGTCACGCTATGTAACGTTGTGTCACAATCCGAGTGACCATCCTTTACATCCTTTTTCCGCACACCGCGCGTCTCGGCGTTACCCTAGCCAGAGCATGGAAGACATCCTCCTCATCGACGACGACGTAGAACTCTGCAACATGCTCACCGAGTACCTCGCGCGTTACGATCTCCGCGTGACCGCCGTTCACCGCGGCGACACCGGCCTCGAGGCCGCACGCTCCCGTCCCTGGCCCATGATCCTCCTTGACGTCATGCTCCCCGGCATCGACGGCTTCGAAGTCCTCACCCGCCTCCGCTCGACATCCACCGACAGCGTCCTCCTCCTCACCGCGCGCGGCGAAGACGTCGACCGCATCGTCGGCCTCGAGATGGGCGCCGACGACTACCTCGCCAAGCCCTTCAACGCCCGCGAACTCCTCGCCCGCATCCGCGCCATTCGCCGCCGCTCCACCGCGCCCACCGCCACCACCGAATCCTCCGCACTCATCGTCGAAGACCTCGTCCTCGATCCCGCCGCCCGCACCGTTCGGCAGGACAACACCCTCATCGATCTCACCGACGTCGAGTTCACCCTCCTCGAAGTCCTCATGCGCTCCCCCGGCAAAGTCGTCGAACGCGAAGCCCTCGCCGAAGCCGTCCTCGGCCGCAAGTGGAACCCCTTCGACCGCTCGCTCGACATGCACGTCAGCCGCCTTCGCCGAAAACTGGCCACCGACGATTCGGCAGCAGACGACCGCGTCAAGACCGTCCGCGGCACCGGCTACCAGCTAGTCCTTCGCCGCACCCTCGCCGGAGGCCGACCCTGAATGCGTAGTCTCTTCTGGAAAATCTTCGCCATCTTCTGGCTCGCGCAGAGCCTTATCTTCATCATCTCCACTACGCTCATCCTGCGTCAGCATTTCCCCGGTCCCGCCGGCTCTGAAGCCTTCGACACCACCCTCACGCACACCGCCTCGCTCGCTCTCCATGACTACGAAACCAGCGGCTGCACCGGCTTCCGCAGCAGCACCACGCGCTTCGAACCATCCGGCGCCGCACTCCTCTCAAGCACCGGCCAGCTCCTCTGCAGCACTGCCAACGCACCCGCTCTGCCCTTCATCCCCACGCCCTTCCCCTACCGCGTCGACGGCCGCGTCATCGACAACCATTCCATTTGGCTAGTCCCCATCACCTCCGCCACAGGCACGCGCTACGAATACATCTGGCTGCAGCCGCCATCCTCCCGCCAGCCCCCGCAGCGCCGCTGGGCCTATCTCCACTTCGCCTTCCCACAACTTCCTGTCGCCATCGCGGTAGGCGGCCTCACCACCTTCATCCTCGTTCTGCTCTTCACGCGTCCACTCGTCCGCATGCGTAAAGCCGCCCGCGCCCTCGCACATGGCGACCTCACCGCACGCGTCCACCAATCTCCCGCCGCCGCCTCGCAGTCCAACTCCGACGAGTTCCAGGGTCTCGTCCACGACTTCAACCACATGGCCGAACGCCTCGAGTCCCTTGTCGACGCCCAAAAGCTTCTCCTCCGCGACGTCTCCCACGAGCTTCGCTCCCCGCTAGCCCGCCTCAGCGTAGCTCTCGAACTGGCCCGGGAGGATGCTACCTCCCCCACGCTCCCTACAACCCAAACAGACGATACATCCGCATCAGGCAGTACACCCCCGCCAAGCCTCACCGACCACCTCGACCGCATCGAGCGCGAGACCGGCAAGCTCAACCAGCTCATCGGCCAGCTCCTCACCCTCTCGTCCCTCGAGGCCCGCGAGAACACCTCCGCCTTCACACCCGTCTCGCTCAATCAACTCTGCCGCCCGCTCCTACCCGACGCCGAATACGAAGCCCGGCAGCGCAACTGCACCGTCACCCTCATCGAAGAAAATCAGTGCACCATTCGTGGCAGCGCCGACCTTCTCTACCGCGCCATCGAAAACGTCGTCCGCAATGCCATCCGCCACACGGACCCCAATACCGAAGTCTCCATCCGCATCGCCGAAATCATCGCCGACAACCGCCACTGCGCCGCCATCGAAGTCACCGACCACGGCCCCGGCATCCCCGAAGCCGAGCTCGCGCAAATCTTCCGCCCCTTCTACCGAGTCGACCAGGCCCGCAGCTCCCACACCGGAGGCTTCGGCGTAGGCCTTGCCATCACCGAGCGCGCCGTCCGCCTCCACAACGGGACCCTCCGCGCCACCAACCGCCCCACCGGCGGCACCTCCATCCTCTTCCTCTTCCCCCTCGGCCCCCGCCCGTAATTGTCATCGCCATCAAACTGGCGTACGCCCTCGAAGGCGCACGGCTTTAGCCGCTGAGGAAGCGCCACCGCCCTACTTCTTCGCCGGCATCAACTCCACGCTCTCCTGCGTCTTCGACGAGCTCCGCACCGCAATCACCTGGATCTCCACCAACCCCCAAGGAGCCGCCAGCGCCGCCACCTGCACCGCCGCCCTCACCGGCCGACTCGGCTGCTCCGCCGTCCCAAAGAACTTCGCATACGCCGCATTCAACCCCGCAAAGTCCATCGTCCCGCCTTTTGCAGGATCACCCGCCAAAAAGCACTGCATCTCCACCACATCGCCCATCGTCAATCCCTGCGTCTTTAGCAGCGCCTCAATCTTGGTCAACACGCTCTCGGCCTGCGTCTCGGTATCGCCATACACCGCTGCCACTCCCTTCGCCTCATCCGCAGCAGTCACCGGGCTAGCCATCTGTCCCGACAGGTACAGCGTGTCCCCCGCCCAAATCGCCGCCGCAAACCGCTGCGACGCCACCGGCGCATCCGCCGAATAAATCCGCTTCACCGCAGTCTGCGCCTGCACACCGCAAGCAACCACCATCGCCGCCACAACCAACACCGCTGCACGAATCTTCATCGCTTCTCTCCTCAGTTGAGATCCATTCCAACCCGCAAGCCCTCACGTTTTCGCACGAACCCGTAGCGAAACCTGGCTGACGTTGCGCCCTTCGCGTCAAAGCTTTTCCAGAGCTGTGCCTTCACTCTACCTCACCGCTCTGTCATACTCCCCGCCTGCATGAAGAAGCCTCAAGGCTGCAACGTCCCCGCATACGCCGCCTTCACAATATTCGCCTGCACCGTCTCCAGCACCGCCTGCGACGGCATACCCTTCGTCATCACACCCTCGAAGAAATAACCCGTAGCCCAGTTGCTGTTATCGCCGCCAATCCCCAGGATGATCGCGCCCTCCTGCTGCATCGGTTGATACCCTGCCGGCAGCGGAATGATCCCCGTAGTCGTCAACCCTCCACTCTGCGCGTTGCCCTGGTAAATCGCGTAGCTATGCTGACCATCGCTCGCGCCCATATCCGTAACAAACATCGTCCCACTCGACACCGCAAGATTCCCGTAGATGCCATTCTCCATATCAAGCCCCGCGCCCAGGCTGCAAGGCGAGCCGTAGCACATCAAATTAATCGCATCCATGTGCCCTTTGTCGTTGTCCAGATTGTTCGTCTCCGCATTGCCAAAATCAAAGCAGCACTTCGTATTAATATCGAGCGCCGAAGTCACCATGTACACGCCCTCCGGCTGCCCATGCACCGCCGTCCCCGTCGGCGTATCGTTGCGATACCCCATCCCCGGCACAATCGCAATGCCATACACCTTGTGTCCCCCAGCCATCGCCGGAAGCGCATTCGCCACCGCCGGCAAGTCATACCCATTCGGCCCCGGTCCCTTCGCCGCTCCACCCGGAGGCGCCGCAGTCAGATCATTATGGTTCGCCGACTGGTCATAGATCTTCGTAATCGTGCAGCTCGTATTCGCGCAGAACGTATCCTGCGTCGCCGCATTCGCATAGCCGTCCGACAGCAACCCAATATCCGCAGTCGTCTTATCGGACGCACGCGTCACCTGGTACAGCGGCCCCGCATAACCCGCGTACAGCGCCCGCGTCGTGCTCATCGCCGCCACGCACGGTGTCGTCGACGCCAACAGATCACACGGCTGACCACCCACCACCGGTACGGAACTCGCCGCTGGCACCGCCGCCGCGCATCCCATGTTCACTCCAAGCGCCGATACAAGAACCGGCAACGCCAGGATCTTCCCCAACCCAAACTTCAATTTCTTCGCCATAAAATCCATCACCCCTTTGCCTATCGAATCTGCCGACCCGTCTCGGAACCCGCGACCTAACCGCAGTTTTACCGCCAGTAAACGTTTAACCCGACACCCATACATACTCCTCAGCCCCGCCACATGCAATACCCTACCTTCCTCTCCTCCACCTTCCCTGCATCAGAAACATAAAACGAAAGGCGGGACCCCATTGCAGAACCATCCCGATGTCCTCATCCTGGGTGCCGGCATCTCCGGCCTCGTCGCCGCACGAACCCTCGCCGACCGCGGCCTCCGCGTCTGCGTCCTCGAAGCCAGACCCCGCGTCGGTGGCCGCATCCTCTCGCAGCAAGTCGAAGGCGGCGGCACCATCGAGCTAGGCGCCGAGTTCGTCCACGGCCGCGCCCCCGAACTCTGGGCCCTCATCGAAGAATCCGGCGCAGCCACCGTCGAGCGCCACGGCTCCATGCTCCGCGAAAATTCCCCCGGCACCCTCACCGCAGACGACCCGCAGGACTACGCCATGTTCGAACCCCTCGAGCGCCTCGAAGACTTCTCCGGCCACGACCAGACTCACGACCAGACCCACGACCAGACCTTCGCCGACTGGCTCTCCGCCAGCAACGTTCCCGACAACCTCCGTCCCGCCCTCACCGCCTACGTCGAAGGCTTCAACGCCGCCGACGCCAATCGCATCAGCGCCCGCTCCCTCGGCATCCAGCAAAAAGCAGAAGACCTCATCGAGGCCGACCGCTCCTGGCACCTCCCCGGCGGCTACTCCCAGCTCACCGACTATCTCGGCGCCCGCATTAAAAACCTCGGCAGCGAAATCCTCCTCAACGCCGAAGTCCGCAACATCCGTTGGAGCCCCGGCAGCGTCCTCGTCCAAACCACCGCCGCAGAATTCTCCGCGCCTCAATGCCTCATCACCTTCCCTCTCCCTCTGCTCCAAAACGCCAACCGCCCCGGCGGAATCCAAATCACCCCCGAACCCGCCGCCATCTCGCACGCGCGACGTCTCGCCATGGGCCACGCCGCCCGCTTCACCATGATTTTTCGAACCCCATACTGGCAATTAACACAGTTGCTCGACCGCCAGCCCCTGCTTAACATGAGCTTCTTGTTTACCGCGAATCACATCCCGCCCGTGTGGTGGACATCCCACCCCGACCCCGCCGCCCTCCCCGCGCTCACCGGCTGGGCAGGAGGCCCGCGCGCCTCAACCCTCGCAGGAAAGTCCCCCGACGAGCTAGCCTCCGACGCCTGCATCACCCTCGCAAAAATCTTCGCCCTCGATGAGCAACTCATCCGCTCTGCCCTCGTCTCCACTCACTCCCACGACTGGGCCGCCGACCCCTTCGCCCAAGGCGCCTACAGCTACGTCCCCGTCGGCGCCACCGATGCCTCCGCCGCGATGACCCATCCCGAAGCCAACACCCTCTTCTTCGCCGGCGAGCACACCGACGTCACCGGCAACTGGGGCACCGTCCACGCAGCCATTCGCAGCGGCCTCCGCGCCGCCACACAGATCCTTGAGGAACGCGAAACGGGATAAAGGAGGTCGAGATGTCCTCTGAAATCAGCCGGAGTCTACGCAACTCCACCACTCCCGCCGGGCGTGCGCTGCTCTTCAAAGGACTCTGCCTCTTAGTTCTGCTAGGCCTGCCCACCCGCTCGCCTGCCCAGACCTTCCTCAGCCCCGGCGACCTCCCCGACGCACCCTCCACCCTCCGCATCCTCGCCGACGTCAGCAGCGTCCCACCCCCTCCATCGAACAACAACGTCCCCGCACCCACCTACGATCCGCCACAGGTTCCCAACCAACCCGGCCAGTCTCACTGGTGGACGCCAGCCTCCTTCGACCCCGACGCGAAGCCCAACCCCGGCTACACCGAACACTACCAGTGGCGCGGCCTCATCTGGCAGAGCGTCGAGTTCAACGTCGTCGAAAATGGCTTTCGCGTCTCCAGCGACCCCGTCATGCGCGACATCCTCGCCCATCGCCCCTTCTGGCACGACTGGCTCGCCTCCGCAAAGCAGTTCAACATGCGCCGCTGGAATGATGGCGACCAGTTCATCGTCAACTACGTCGGCCACCCCATGCAGGGCGCAATCGCCGCCGACATCGAGATCCAGAACAGCCCCACCGAACGCCGCCTGCAGTGGGGCGATCCCGGTTACGGCAAGTCGCGCTTCAAAGGTTTTCTCTGGGCCGTCGTCTACAGCACTCACTCCGAAATCAGCCCCGCAGGCGAGGCCGGCGTCGGCAACGAAGGCGGCTTCACCTACCCCACCAACTGCCTCTACCAGTCCTTCGACTGGCCCGACGGCATCTGCCATCCCGACACCAAGTACACCAACAACACCGGCTGGGTCGACTTCATCATCACCCCCACCGTAGGCATGGTCTGGGTCACCGCCGAAGACCTCCTCGATCGCTACGTCACCAACCCGATGGTCCTGCGCCACCCCACTCGCTTCTGGCCTCTCGTCGTCCGCAGCGGCCTCAGCCCTTCGCGCTCGTTCGCCAACATGATGCGCTGGAAAGTCCCTTGGTACCGCGACTACGAGCAACCCATCCAGCAGCCCAATCGCGTCTACTTCTTCCCCTCCCAGGAAGTCGCCCGGTACCGCGCCATTCCCCGCGTGCAGCTCGCTCCCTTTTGGAATAACGTCAGCATCGCCAGCAACACGCCCACCTGTTTCAACTGCCGCGAGACCACCATCGGCGGTGGCCTTCAAACCACCCTTAAAATTCGCGGCTGGCTTGGCTTCGACACCGCCATCAGCTATCACCCCAACGCCAGCCCGCTCCCCAGTGACCGCGCCGGCGGCAACATGCTTGCAGCCTTCTTCGGCCTCAGCGCCAGCAGGCAGTGGCACTACTACGGCATCCACCTCGCCATGCGTCCCGGCATGGTGCAGTTCAGCCAGGCCTATCTCTACAGCCCGGTCCTCTATCCCGTCCTCACCTCGCCTCCGCGCATCGCAACCACCGGCGGCAACGCCGACGGCCTGCCCTACCCCGGCGTCACCGATGCCAACGGCACCCCCAATCAACCGCGCCTCGGCTCCATCCATCACTTCGCCTGGGACTGGCAGCTAGCCTTCGACTACCGCCTCACCCAACGCATCGGCTTCCGCATCGGCTTCGAAGACGCCATCGTCCGCTACCGCACCAATAAAGTCGATGAGCCCGGCACCGGCGCTCCGCCCTTCTTCAGTTGGCTTTCGAAAGACCAGTTCATCAACCGCGGCAACCCTGTCCTGCAACTAGGCCCTGTCTTCAACTTCTAATTGCCGCCACCCTCACGCCTTCTGCTCCACCCACTGCTTCCGCCACGCCGGCGCCTCAAACGGATCCGCAAAATACTGCGTCTCGTGCACCACCTTCCCATCGCGAAACTCCATGATGCTCACCGTGAACGCAGCCTTGCCCTGGTACGTAATCGTGTACTCCGTAACCCAGAGATCGTCTCTCCCAACCATCCGCCGCACCTTAAACCCCGAAGGCTTCCCCGGATGATGACTCCTGAGCGCCTGCAAATTCTTTCGTCCCAGAATTCGCTCACCCGACTGCGGATAATCACACACCGAATCCTCCGCATAGATCGCATGTTCCGCATCCGCATCGCCGGCCGCCGAAGCCGCCCAATGCGCATCCAGCGCCGCCCGCATCGATCCCTCGTCCATACACCCTCCCCGTGCGTTCGAGCTCCATCCTAGTCCCCTCCACCGTACGTGGCGAAACGCGGCAAACTCCGCGCCCTTTGCGTCCAAGCCGTTGCCCTTTATAAAGGATGCATGCCGAACCCGAACATCCATCGCATCACAACAGCAGCCGCCCTACTCTCCCTCCTGGCCGCCGCGCCCCTCCTCGCCCAGTCCAACGCGAACGTCCCACTAGGCTCCATCGCCGCAGTCGAAGCCTCCGTCAGCGCCGCCAACATCCGCACCCAGGATCAATTCATCTCCGACGACCTCTTCGAAGGCCGCTACCCCGGCCTCCGCGGCGGCGAGCTTGCCGCCAAATACATCGCCACCCAGTTCGCACTCGACGGCCTCGCCCCCGCCGGCGACAACGGCACCTACCTCCAGGAAGTCAACTTCGTCGGCATGAAAGTCATCCCCGACCAAACCTCCTTCACCCTCATCCCATCCAACGGCCAACCCGTCCTCCTCAAATTCGGTGACGACTTCGTAGTCTCCAACCAAACCCTAACCCCCACCACCACCCTCGACGCCCCCATCGTCTTCGTCGGCTACGGCGCCACCGCACCCGAGTACCACTGGGACGACTACGCCAACGTCGACGTCAAGGGCAAAGTCATCCTCTGCATCGTCGGCGACCCACCCTCCGACGATCCCAGGTTCTTCGCCGGCAAGGCCCTCACCTACTACGGTCGCTGGACCAACAAGTTTGAACAGGCCGCCCGCAAAGGAGCCATCGGCGCCCTCATCATCCACCGCACCGACCTCGCCAGCTACGGCTGGAACGTAGTCCACAACTCCAACTCCGGCGAAAAAACCTTCCTCCGCGACGACGCCAACCCCCGCCTCCAGGCCGCCAGCTGGATCCAGCTGGAAGTAGCCCGCAAACTCTTCGCCCTGTCCAACCTCGACCTCGACCAAGAATTCGAAGCCGCCGGCAAGCCCGGCTTCCAAGCCATCGAACTCCCCGTCCGCCTAAAAGCCACCGTAACCAGCACCGTCCGCCCCTTCCAAAGCCCCAACGTAGTCGCCATCCTCCCCGGTCAGTCGTGCGGGGGCAGAGACGGTAGAAATGGTTGCAAGCCTGGCCTAGACCAGGCCGTCCTCTACACCGCCCACTACGACCACCTCGGCTTCGACCCCACCCACCCCGGCGACAACATCTACAACGGCGCCGCCGACAACGGCACCGGCGTAGCCATGCTCCTCGAAATCGCTCGCGCTTTCGCCCAGTCCGGCATCAAGCCGCCCCACTCCGTAATCTTCGCCGCCGTCACCGCCGAAGAGCAAGGCCTCCTCGGCTCCGAATACCTGGGCCAGCACCCTCCCATCCCCGCCTCGCAAATCTCCCTCGACATCAACTTCGACATGCTCCTCCCCATCGGCGTCCAACAAGAAATCAACGTCAACGGAGCCCAGCGCACCACCTTCTACCCAAACGTCGAAGCCACCGCCAAACGCTTCCACCTGGCCATCGTCCCCGACCCCCGCCCCGAAGCAGGCAGCTACTATCGCAGCGACCACTTCAGCCTCTCGCGCGTAGGCATCCCCGCCTTCTCCGTCGACGCCGGCACCCTCTACGAAGGCCACGATCGTGCCTGGGGCGTAGCCAAAGAGAAGGACTTCAACGACAACCACTACCACAGCTTCTCCGACAACTTTGACCCCACCTGGGACTTCACCGGCGACGCCAGGCTAGCCCGCTTCGGCATCGACCTCGGCTGGCAGGTCCTCAACGCCCCCCACCCCGTAGAGTGGCTCCCCGGAGACGAATTCGCCCCCGCCCGCCAAGCCAGCGAACAATCCCACTAACCCCAACCCTCCCGACGATCCCCAAGCCTGACCTCGAAGGAGCACGCCCTGACCTCCAAGAGCCACAGCCCTGACCTCGAAGGGCACGCCCTGACCTCCAAGAGCCACAGCCCTGACCTCCAAGGGGCCACGCCCCTGACCTCCAAGAGCCACAGCCCTGACCTCGAAGGAGCACGCCCCGACTTCGAAGGAGCACGCCCTCTCCTCGAAGGGGCACGACTTCAGTCGTGCCAAAAATGGCCACAATGCACCCGGGCTTTAGCCCCTGGGGTATGCCTTCCCGCTACCGCCCCCGAGTATTCGCCAACGCCCGCAATATCGTCCGCGTATTCCGATTCATCTCCCGCCGCAGATACATCGTCAGCGCAAACATCAGCACCAGGAAAAATAAATCCACCCGCAAAATCGAATGCAGCAAACTAGCCAAAGACTCCGGCGGAAACATATACATATGCATCCACACAAACACCACAACCGCCAGAACAGCCAGCACGCCAACCACAATCCGCGACGTCCGTTCCGACCGATCCGCATCCGCCAGCGCCTGCTGCACAAACGCGCGCTCACCACTCGTGTTTTCAGGATTCATCGATTCAGGGCTCATGCTGGTGTCCTCTCCTCAGTCAAATATTTGCGAAGCATACTCACTCCGTAGTGCAGGCGCGATTTCACCGTGCCCACAGGAATCTCCAAAATCGCCGCACTCTCTTCCAGCGATAAATCCTGCTGATACCGCAACAACAACACCGCTCGGCTCGCCGGCGACACATGCTCCACCAGCTCCAGAAACCCCTCGTCAGCCGGCTCACCCAGTCGCTCATCCACCATAGCCAGCTGCTCCACTGGCGCATCCTTCAACGGCCCCCACCGCCGCGCACTCTTCAAATGCGCAAACGCAATCCGCGATGCAATCCGAAATGTCCACGCCCGAAACACTGCCGGCTCACGCAAATATTTCAGCTTCCGAAAAATCTGCAGCGAAGTCTCCTGCAAAATGTCATCCGCCAGCTCCGCCCCCGCAAGATACGTCACATACCGCCGCAGCGGCCCATACGCCTCCCGCAGAAGCTCCTCCAGCGCACCCCGATCACCGCTCTGCGCCAGCAGCACGAGCATCGTTGGATCGCCCGTCGTGCCCTCCTCGCCTTCCCCTCTGCTGTGCATACTCAAGAGAGCCCTCACCCCCGCAGAAAGTTCGGTCCGCTCAGACAAAAATTATCAACCCCCGGCAAGCCAACGCCGACCCTGAAATAGATTTGACCGCGTACGTCGATTTGCCTCTACAATTCGTATCTGCGTGCAAGCACCAAAACTGAGGGACCTGAGAATGGCTGAGAAAACAATCATCGAGAAGGCCGCTATGGCAGTTGGCTTCGGAATCGCCATGGCAGAAGATGTCGCCGGCGCAGCGAAAACGGCGGTCGGTACAGCAGTCACGACCGTGACGGACGCCTTAAAAAAGCCACCCGCCAACGAAACTCCCGCGAAGCCTGTCGCCCCAAAGGCCCCCGCAACCAAAGCCGCCAAAAAGCCTGCGAAGAAAGCCGCAAAGAAGGCGCCTGCCAAAAAGACAGTCAAGAAGGCGGTAGCCAAGGCGTCCGGGAAGAAACCAGCCGCGAAAAAGGCTGCGAAAAAAGCCGGCGCCAAAAGTTCGCCCGCGAAGAAAGCCGCGAAGAAAACGGTGAAGAAAGCCGTAAAGAAGGCTGCGAAGAAAACTGCCCGAGGGCGGAAATAACTGCGAGGGATTATGGCAAACGATAAGACAAAGAAGAAGGCCGCAAAGAAGGTCGAAAAAGCCGTGAGAAAAGCCGTGAAAAAGGGCCTGACCGAGAAAGCGGTAGAGCAGGCGGTAGGACTCGGCTTAGCCCTCAACAAGAAAAAGGCGCCCGCCAAAGCAGCCGTAGCTGAGAATGCGCAGGCTGCAAAAAGAGCCTGATCCTAAACTGCGCCTCCCTGGTAGGGTGCCAACGCCAGGAACTCCTCACGCAATGCGGGGCAATCGAGCCCGCTCGCGACCACACACGGTACAACTCAATCCTCGAGTGCGGGACGAATCTACTTTTTCGTCGCCTGACTTGTAGCGTCGCGCCGATCGATTTCGTTAATGAAGTCCGGTGCCGAATCGAGATACCGTTGCGCCACTTGCGCACCTCTGGGGCCACCCACCGCTCGCGCGTAGGATTTGGCGATCGCAGCAACCACGAGTTCGGGCGCGTCTTTGAAGATATAGTGTCCGGTGCCATACGCTGTCATGGCCTGAACGTTCGCGAGCCCGGCGGCGAAGTCGTGATGACAGGTTCTCCACCGATCCGCCCTCGGCTTTTCGTCGAACGGAGTCCTGTCAGACGTGATGGCGACCGCAGGAATATTGCCTGGGAAGGCTATGGTTCTCATCAGTCGCGCGTTGGCCGCGTAGTTGGCAATCAGCGACGGCCACCCGCCGCCTTTGGCTTCGAGCGCTGCGATCTGGGTCTTGTCCTGCGTCATGGACTCCAGTTCGGCATCGGTGTTGAAACACGGCAGGCTGATGTCGACCAGGACCGCGGACTTCACATGGTCGGGATGGCGTGAGGCATAGAGAGTCGCATAGGCTCCGCCCAACGAGTGCGCCACAAGCATGATGTCGCCGGAGTAGCCGAGCTTGGCCAGTCCGACTTCAAGCCCCTGCACCTCCTTGACGATGTTGTAATCGAGAGGTGCAACTTCGCTTTTCCCAAAGCCGGCACGGTCGTACGTGATCAGGGTCGCGCCGGTCACCTTCGCCGTTGTAGTGAGTATGGAGTCCCATGTCGATCCGTCATCGCCTCCACCGGCTTCAAACAGGATGGGCAGTCCGCTTCCTTTGACCACGTGGAAGTGCAACCGATACCCGCCGACATCGACCATCTGATCATCAGTTTGAGCGCGTGCGATGGCCGGGGAAACAAAGAATGCTAGCAACAGCAGCGCGGCTGTTGCCGACTGACACCGAATAGACCTGTAATCGTCTGCGAATACGTTCATAGAGAAATACGCAACCACGATCCTCTTTGAGATTGGCATAGTCGTGCGCGAAGCTAGCTCACCCCGACTCTCAATTGCCTATACGCTCAAGAGCAGATTGAAGGATGCAAATGTTGTGGCCTGATCGCCCGGTCCCTGGATGACTGCCGACAATCGCGCTTCATGTTTACCCAACTCCATAGTTCATTACTCCACAAGAAGATACAGTGAGAAGAGCGCTCCACAGGACGCCTTCCTTATGACCGACGCCGACCTCCTCGACCTCCTCCGTGACTGCTACACCCCCACCGGCCCCAACATCGTAGCCGCCGGCCTCGTCCGCTCCGCCACCCTCACCCCCGACCCCGACGCTCCCGGCGCCAACATCCCCGGCCTTCCCCCGCGCTTCATCGCGCACATCACCCTCCACTCCCCATCCACTGACGACACCGCCACCGCCCAGCTCCGCGCCCAGGTCGAAAATCGCCTGCTCGGCCTCCCCGCCATCTCCCGCGTCGAGGTCAACCTCCTCCCCGCCCTCTTCCCCATCCTCTAAAGCCCGCGCTACCCGAAACCCGGCTATAGACATCGATTCGTAACCCGAAACCCAGCTATACCGCGCTCAAAAACCCCGAGATTCGCCCAAACCTCATGCCCCGACGCAAGCCCGAACCCGCCATCCACCCCTTCGACCAGCTCCACGGCACCGATACCTCCGGCCTCATCCCCGGCCCCGTTATCGCCCAGGGCACCGCTGCCAGTCCCTCCGAGCTCACCGCCTACTACGGCGTCGCCCCGTCTATCCTCCATGGTTTGTTAGACATCTGGCTCCAGCGCACCAACCCGCAACCAATCGAGCGCACGGTCTTCCTCGACGTCGGCGCCGGCAAAGGCCGCGCCATGCTCCTCGCCTCCCAGTTCCCCTTCCTCCGCGTCGAAGGCGTCGAGCTAAACGCTGACCTCGCCAGCATCGCCAACGCCAATATCTCTCTATGGCACAGTGACTTACAAGCAAACGCCCTCGCCCCCATCCACCTCCATCACGCCGACGCCACCACCCACCCCCTCCCCTCCGAACCCACCCTCGCCTTCCTCTTCCACCCCTTCGAACTCCCCCTTCTGCGCCGCTTCCTCCGCCACATCGAAACCTCTATCTCCAACAATCCAAGGCCTTTCGACCTCCTCTACGTCAACGCCGAACACGACTCCTACCTCGATCGCCACCCCGCCTTCACCCGCCTCTGGACCGGCCTCGTCCCCATGTCCCCCGCCGACCACGCCGCCGACCTCGCCGCCATCGCCCAACAGAAAGAGTACGGCTCCACCGGCGATGAACTCTGCGCCATCTACCGCTTCACCGGCCGCACCTCCAGGTAATTCCCGCCGCGCCACAATAATTTCAATTCACAGTCCCTTCATGGAACTAACCCCCATCCAGCCCCGTACTACAAATCAGACCTGATTCGCCCCGCTTTTCCCAATAAAGTAAGGGCAGAGTGCGAATAACGAACAGGACGAGCGATAAAAGGTTGCATCGAATGGAACCGCTCGCTAGTCTTATACGTAACAGGTGATGTGCACAATACCCGGGAGCGCCCCTCAAACTGAGCGAGCGACCGGTGGCTAAAAGATCCTGGTGAGCTCCCGGGACCGCACAGGCCTCCAATTTAGACCCGCGAACGCGACGGCTGAGTCAAGATCTCATTCCCGGCGGCGCGGCAGACATTCACTGATACCAAACGCTTTATTAGAGCGCCGCAATCCCGGCAAGCCCGGTCGCGCGCGCCAAAGGAGAAACTATGTACCTCGCACTCATTGCACTCGCTTCGGCTTCCACCATCTTCGTTCCGAGCTTCATCGCCATTCGTGACCGTACCAACGCTGACTGGCATGCCCGGTTCTAAGCTTCAACTCCAACCAAACAAAGGCCGCGACCCGAATCGCGGCCTTTCACGTTTCCCCCAGGCTCACCACCGAACCAGCAACAACCGCTCATTCTCAGCCTCACCCTGCCCAATCGAAATCTCCGCGTCGGCCCGCTCCATCACGCTCGCAAACCGGTCGCCCCACTCCACCATCACCAGCGCGTCCTGCGCCTCGGCCATCTCCCACAACCCAATTCCCTCGATCTCCCGTTCCTCCTCCAGCCGATACAAATCCAGGTGAATCAGCCGCACCTTGCGCCCCGTATATTCGTGCACCAGGGTAAACGTTGGACTAGTAACCTCCGCAGAATCAGCACCTAACGCGGCAGCCATCCCGCGCACCAGCGTCGTCTTCCCCATCCCTAAATCTCCGCGCAACACCACCAGCTTCGGAGCCGGCAGCAGCTCCGTAAGCATCTCGCCCAACGCCAGCGTCCCATTCTCACTGCGCGTCCGCAGCCGCTTTTCCCGGCTCCACTCCTTCATCGCACCTCCCCGTTCGTCGCAGTTCCCGAGATCCATACCAGCCCATCCGCATCCTTCACGCGCGCCCGAAACGCCTCCCACAGATGCCCCACCGTATCGGTAGCCAGCACCGTATGCTCATCCTGCGCCAGGCAAGCAAAGTCTCCAGCCAGCCCGTGCAAAAACACTGCCGCTTCCACCGCATCCGCCACATTATCAGGATATTGCGCCAGCATCGCGCTCACGATCCCAGTCAAAATATCTCCACTCCCACCCTTAGCCATCGACGGATTCCCCGTAGTATTCACCGCAATCCGCCCCTCCGGATGCGCCACCAACGTTCGCCAACCCTTCAGCACCAGCGTCACACCATGCTCCGTGGCAAACTTCCGCGCCAGCCCAACGCGATCCGCCTCCACTTCCTTCACACTCATCTCCACCAGCCGCGCCATCTCACCCGGATGCGGCGTCAGCACAATCGTCCGCCCCTTTTTCGCAGCATCCTTCAGCATCGACGTCCTTCCCGCCAACGCGTTCAGCGCGTCTGCATCAATCACCATCGGCAGCGTCACTCGCCCCACAAACGTCCGCACCCACTGCGGCGTCGTTCCCTCCTGCCCCAACCCCGGCCCAATCCCCACCACCGTCATACCCTTCAGCAGAACCTTCAGCGGATCCTTCTCCAGCTGGTCCAGCGCCAGCCCACCCACCTCAAACCCTGACCCCTGGACCCTCGACGCCGAACTCTGCTCCTCCAGCGAAGTCAGCATCAACTCCGGCGCAACCGCCGCCACAATCGACAGAATCTCCCGCGGAATCGCGGCCGTCACCAACCCAGCCCCCGTGCGCAGCGCAGCCAAACTCGACATCGACGGCGCGCCCGCCTTGCCATACGCTCCGCCGACTAGCAACACATGCCCCAGCCGCCCCTTGTTCCCGTTGATCGCCCGCGGCGCCTCCGCAATCACCTTCGAACTCCCACCCCAGGTCATCCCAGTCGCTGACTGAATCGCCCCCACCGGCGTCCCAATCGGTGCAACCACAACCGGCCCAAACGTCTTTCCCACGGTCAAATGCCCAAACGCATGCGCCAGCTTCGGAGCCGTAAACGTCACCACCGCATCCGCGCGAAACGCCCCCTCCGCCTTTTCCTCCATCGAATCCGCATCCCACCCACTCGGCAGATCAACCGCCACCACCGGCACCTCACCTTCTGCCAGCACCTTCTGCGCCACCGCGGCAAGCCCGCGCAGCGGCGGCTTGAAACCCGTCCCCGCCACCGCATCAATCACCAGTGCCGCATCTTTCAGCGCCCCTCGCAACCCGGCCTCATCCGCAATCTCAACTGCCTCCGCCAAGACGAGGTGACCCATCTTCGCGACGATCTCATCGTCGCAAAGATGGGTTACACGCTCCCACGCCTGCGCCGCCTCGCCCTTCAGCTCCTCAGCCTTCCCCAGCAGCGCCACCCGCACGCGCCGCCCAGCCTCCGCCAGTCGCAGTGCCGCAACCATCCCATCGCCGCCATTATTTCCCTTGCCCGCCAGCACCACCACGAGCCCATCCCCACCAAACCGCCGCAGGCAAAACCGAGCGACCGCCGCACCCGCGTGTTGCATCAGCGTACCAACCGGCACGCCGGCCTCAACCGACCGCCGGTCCGCCGCACCCATCTCTTCTGCTGTCAGGATCTTCATCGTGAGCACTGCCTCATCCCTCTACATCCATTAGGATGCAACAGTTGACGCGGCAAGCGCACCCCTACTGCTGTGCGGCGCTACCCGTCCCCACCGAAGCCGTGTTTTCAGGCCTCGACTGCAAAAAGTAGTTCCGATCCGACATCGCGCGATAAAACTGCCCGGTCAGCTCAGCTGCCTTCGGACCAAACGTATCCCTTCCACCTTCCAGAAAGATCACCGTCACAATTCGCCCCGTAGGCGCGTCGCCGTAGCTCACAAACCAGCCAAACCGGGTCCCGTTATCCGAGCACGTACCCGTCTTCCCGAACACCGGAAACTGCACAAAGTTCGTTCGCAGCGACCGTGCCGTACCATTCGAGAAGTCCACCGCACCCTCCATACCAGGCAGAATCTGCGGAATCACATCCTTGATGTCCAGCAGCCGTTTCACCTGCGGCTGGAAGTTCGCAACCTCGGCCTGCGTCGTCGGATGCTGCAGGTAATACAGCGTGCCGCCATTGGCAATCGCGCTCACCAGCGCACCCAACTGCAGCGGCGTCATGCTGATGCTCTCGCCAAACGAGCACATCCTTCCAACACCGCCATCGGCCGCCGGCAGCACCGTATCCGGATACACTCCCAGGTGCTCGCCCGGAATGTTATACCCCGCCAGCTCACCCAGCCCAAACTCATTCGCATAATGCTTCACGCGCTCAAAGCCCATCGAGCGCCCCAGCACCTCGAAGTACAAATTAATCGACCGCGCCAGCGCATGCGTCAGGTCCACCGAATAGTGTCCGCCAAGATTCACCGGCGTATCGGCCTTCACCAACCCTTCCTTCAACGCCGCCAGTGCCACCGCCACCTTAATCGTCGAGCAAGGCTCCGCGCCCGCACTCAGTGCCAGCTTCTGATTCACCATCGCCAGGATGCGCCCATCCGAAGGATCGATCGCCAGCACCGTCCCGTTCATATTTCCCAGGGCCTCGACCGCCGCAGCACGCACCACCGGATCTTCGCCTGCCGTAACATCGTTCGCCGTCAGCAGATTCTCATCCGTAAAGCTGCTCGCCGTAAACCGTTCCGCGTAATACCGAACCCGCCGCCGCCTTCCGTTCACCCTCACCAAGGTCGCGTGCCCATAGGAGCGCGCTCGTCCAGCCACACGCCTCATCTCCGCATGCGCGTGCGCTGCCCCCGCCCGTGTACGCACAACGCTGTGCGCCACCAGCCGATGCGACGTGCTCGCCGCCACCATCCTATGTCTGTGCCGAGCCGGCGTAGTCGTTGCACGCGCGCTCACCACGCCTGCAAGCATCAACAACACCATCACCAGCCCTGATATCCTGCGTCCCATCTCGTCTCTTCTCTGCAAAAATTCGACTATCTGCTAACCTTCGTGCCTTGCAGCCGTTCTGTCCGTGATTAGAAACACGCCAAGACAAAACGACCGCACCTTCTACATCCCATCGGACACACTGCCGCATGCTCAGGCGTCATCTATCAATCCGCCACAATCCTTCTACTGCTTCCGCCGCAGAAACGCTGGAATATCCAGCTCATCGCTCTCCGCAGCGGGTTCACTCGCATACCCCGCAAACGACGGAATCCTCGGATCCGGCCACGACTTGGTTGCCGCATCCTCCGCAACCCTGGGAGCCTCTGCCACGTCTTCCTTCGGCTTCCGGAAAAACTCGTCGTCAAACACCGAAGTCTTCTCCGGCGTCTGCTCAGCAGCCGGCTCCATCTCCACCGGCGCGTAGTCAGCTTGCGGAATGTGCTCGACAACCACCGGAACCGGTGTCGCGGGCGTCTCAGCAGGCGCTACAGCCTTCGGCTCTTCGACCGCCTCTGTATGAGACGGTTTGAAGCGGTCAAAGTCGTCTGCCGGACGCGGGGTGTAGTCAAGCCGCGGCGGCTCCTGCCAAGCTTGTTGCCGAGCCGTCTCGTAATACGACGACACTGGATACGCCGGCCGTTGCACTGGCGCCTCAGCCACCGGCTCTGGAGCCGCCGGCGCAGCGGAAAAAGCTGGCGATGCAGAAGCTACCGGCGCAGCCGCAACCGGCGGCGCGACGGGCGCTTTCGGCTCCGGAACCGTCCGGCCACCCAGCGCCTGCTCTACCTCGGCCTCGCTTGCAAACCGAATCGCCGGCCTCGGCGCCTGGGACCCGAAGATCAAAGGTTTCGTCTCCTCCACCGGCTTCTCGTCCTGCGTCGACTTCGGAACCAGCGGCCGCGAAACAACCTTCGGCGGCACAATCTCATGGTGCGCCGTCGGCAGCGCGGAAGCCGCCATCATGCGCTCCCGCCGCGCCGGCATCGCTTCGCGGAACCCGGTCGCAATCACCGTAAACTTCACCTCGTCGCCCAGCGACTCATCCAGCACCGCGCCAAAGATAATGTTCGCGTCCTCGTGCGCCGCCTCCTGGATAATCGAGCTCGCCTCAATCACCTCACTCAACTTTAAGCTGCTGGACCCCGTGATGTTGATCAGGATTCCGCGCGCCCCATCAATCGCTCCAGCCTCCAGCAGCGGCGAAGCAATCGCGGCCCTGGCAGCTTCCTTCGACCGCTCCGGCCCCGACCGTACCGCCGTTCCCATCACCGAATAGCCCATCCCCGCCATCGTCGTCTTCACATCCGCAAAGTCGCGATTGATCACGCCAGGAATCGTAATGATGTCCGAAATTCCCTGCACGCCCTGCCGCAAAATATCATCGGCAATCCGGAAGCTCTCAAAGAAGCCCGCATCCTTCGCCGTAGTCAGCAGCTTGTCGTTCGGGATCACGATCAGCGTATCAACCGACTCCAGCAGCTCCTGCAAGCCGCGCTCCGCCTGCATCGCTCTTCGCTTGCCTTCAAACCCAAACGGCCGCGTGACGACAGCAATCGTCAGCGCGCCCATCTCGCTCGCCAGCGACGCAATCACCGGCGCAGCTCCTGTGCCCGTTCCGCCGCCCAGACCCGCAGTCACGAACACCAGGTCCGCGCCCTCGAGCGCCTCAATAATCTTGTCCGAATCTTCCAGCGCCGCCCGGCGCCCCACATCTGGATTCGCTCCCGCGCCCAGCCCGCTCGTCAGCTTCACGCCCAGCTGCAGCTTTACCGGCGCATGCGACCCCTCCAGCGCCTGCACATCCGTGTTGGCCGCGATAAACTCAACGCCCTCGACATGCGCTTCGATCATGCGGTTGATAGCGTTGTTTCCGCCACCACCCACCCCGATTACTTTGATCCGCGCGTTCCGCTGCGTCTCTTCGTGATACTGAATCCGCAGCGAATCCGGCTGCTTCTCGTCAAAAGACTCTTGCGGAACGCCGGGTATGTTGTCAGGCGGCATGGGCATAAGCGTATCTCCTTCGGCGTTGGCGATTCACTTCTCTTCATTGTGCACGGCGAACGCCTCATCTGCATTCACGAAATCCGCCGTGCATCACATCGATTACCGGCAGTCCACTTCGTGCACCGGCTCTCCTGCTACCTGTTGCCTCAAACCTATCGCGACGACGGCAGATGGAATACCACCGACGCTCCGATCGACTTCACGCCAACCGAGCTCGGCCCATCCACTGTCGCCCCGCTGCTGCCAAAGCGGTTCATGTTCCCGATTCCCAGCTCTACCGGCCGCAGGTCAATCATCGGGAAGATCCGTATCGTCACGCCCACGAATCCCTCATACATGATGAAATCGTCTTCCAGCCGCGGCAGTGGCGTGGTCGTCGTCAGGCTTGCGCCGAACGGCAGCGTCGCGTTACTCCGCGCATACCCCACCGACACTTGCGCATACGGCGTCAGCCACGAGATCGGCGTCCGAAACGACCCCCGCGCTCCCACCAACACGTTGTCCAAAACCGTCGAGTCCCCGCCACCTGCGGAACTCGTCGCCGACTTGTTCGAGTGCATCGTCCCGCCCCGCAAGTCCAACCCGAACCGCATGGGCCCGAAGTTATGAAAGTCGTAGTACGCACCCGCCTGGAATCCAGCCGGGTTTACCTTGCCGCCCGTGCTCGAGCACTGACTCGGCGCTGGCTCAAAGCAAGTAATGCCACTCAACTGCGTCGCCTGGTACCCGATATAAACACCTGCCTGGGCATGTGCCGCTGCGGCCCACCCCAATCCAAACAAAACTACAGCCAACCTTGTGCAAAATCTCATATGATCCAGTCTACCGTCTCCTAGCGCCTTCTGGCCGCACCTCCCCAGCCTTAACCGCGGTTTTCCTAAGCCTTTGTCCTCTAATTCCTGATCCCTGTTCTCGAATCCCTGTCTTTAGAAACTGCCTGCAAAGATGGACTTCAGCTTCTGCGCCAGTCCCTGTTCTTCGCTCGCCTTGCGTACCTGGGTGCGGTGCGTGTACAGCAGCATCCCAATCGCAACAGAAAATTCCGGCTTCGCCAGCTCTGGTGGCATGCGGCTCAACGGCACTGGATATCCAATCCGCGCCGGCACTCGCAGCAAACTCTCAGCGTTATCCAGGAAGCCCACCAGGTGAGCTCCCCCACCAGTAAACACACAGCCCGCGCCCATAGCCTCCAGCACGCCGCCCGCGCGCAGGTTGTCGCGCAGCATCGTCAGCAACTCGCGCGCCCGCGGCTCAAGAATCTCCGCCAGGAACCGCTGCCGCACCATCCGAGACGAGTGCCCGCCTACAGCCAGGTCGCTGCCAATCTCAATCTCGTTCATCTGCGGAATCGATGTCACCACGCAGTTGCCATACATCCGCTTCAACTGCTCAGCTTCTTCCACGCTCACATGCAATCCAACCGCAAGATCATTCGTAAAATGATCGCCGCCAATCGGCAGTACCGCCGTGTGCGCCACGCTGCCTTCAAAAAACACCACCAGCTCGGTCGAGCTCGCACCGATATCCACCACGCAAACCCCAAGCTCGCGCTCATCGGCAGACAGCACCGCCTCCGCCGCCGCAATTCCCTCAAACACCGTGTCCACCACCTCAAGCCCAGCCCGATTCGCGCACGTCACCGCGCTCTGCGAAGCCGAACCCGAGCACGTCGACAAATGCAGACAAACCTCCAGCCGGTTCCCCACCATCCCCACCGGATCATGGATCCCGCCCTGGTCGTCCAAAATAAATTGCTGCGGAAGCAGATGCAGCACCTCGCGATCCGGCGCAAGTCCGACACTCCGGGCGCGATCAATCGCCGACCGCACATCCTCGCGCGTAATCTCCTTCATCCGGCTGCCCATGCTAATGCCGCCCTGCGAGTTCATCCCCCGCACATGCGGCCCGCCAATCCCCACCACCGCCGTCTCAATCGGCGCCTTCGCCGACCGCTCCGCCGTCAACGCCGCCGCATTAATCGCCTTCGCCGCTGGCCCCAGGTCCGAGATCACGCCGCGCCGCATCCCGCGCGACACCTCGATCCCATGCCCGCGATACCGCAGCACGCCATCAATCAACTCCGCCACTAGCACGCAGCTCTTCGAGCTTCCCGCGTCCAGCACCGTAATCAGGTTGTCCATCTTTGTATTCATGGCGTCACTCCACTCTTAGCTCCTGCCCTGCCGTTCCTCGCAACGCTTGCCGCCCTATGTTCCCGCGCCAACTCAGCCTTATGCTCCGCCGCCAGCCGCGCAAACACCTTCTCATTCGCCGCGCTCATACCCGACCCCGGCTTCGGCTTTCCAGCCACCGGCTTCGCCATCACTTTCTTAGCCGCCGGCCGACTCGCCTTCGACGGCACCTTCGACGTAGCCACAGCCTTCACCCCCGCAGGCTTCGGCCCTGCCCCGTTCAACGACACCGGCTTCGGCATCGCAGGCTTCGGCATCGCACCATTCGAGAAGTCAGGCTTAACCACCGCCGATTTCGACCCAGCCGCACTCAACGCCACAGACTTTGGCGCCTCAGCGTTCACCGTCCCAGGCCTCAGCACCGGCGGCTTCGACGCCGCAGCGCTCAACGCCGGCTTCGTAACCACAGCCTTCGCCACAGGAGATCTCACCGGCACTGGCTTGGCACTCGCAATAGTCTTCGCTTCGGCTACTGGCTTCGCGATCACAGGCGCGACGCTCGCACCCTCCGGCGCGCCCGTTCCAATCGTCGCCGCATCGGCGTCCCCTTGCATCTCCAGCACAATCTGCCCGTCATACCGCATGTCCGCCGACGCCAGCTTTGGATACTGCTGCTTCCACTCCGCCAAGTGCTGCTGGAACTCCTGGTACCGCGACAAAAACTGTTCCTCGCCAAAGTGCACCAGGATGTCTGAGCTTCCCGAAGTAATCAACGCCTTCACGTCCTCCGGATCAGAAACATCCACCTCGCTCACCGAGTCCGACAGGTGCTGTCCCGAGCCATCCAGGTCATGCAAAAACTGCTCGTAGACCGCCATCTTCGCCGCGCGTTCCGACATCGCCTCATCCGCCGACAACCCTGTCAGCACCGGGAACGAATAGTGCGGATTACCCGGAGCATCCGCAGGCATATCCAGCAGCACACCGCCCGCATCCACCAACCCGATCTGCGATCCCTGCCGCACAAACGCCACCGGCGTCCGTTCCGTTATCTGCACCCGCAGAACATGCGGCAACAACCGCATCACCGTGGCATGTTCCACCCACGGCAGCCGTTCCAGATCCGCTTGCCGCTCCGCCAGCGACACCCGAAAAATGTTCCGCTCCAGGTCAGCCCCAAACACGCTCAATATCTGGTCCCGCGTCAAATGCTCCGCACCCGTTATCTGGATATCGTCCGAGCTTGCCACTACAAATCGAGCATCGTGCATCAAGTACGAGCGCGCCCCAGCCACCGCCACCGCCACCGCGCCCAGCAGCACAAACGCCACCACCCCCAGCACAATCCGTCCTCCCACACTCCGCGGCAAGGTGCGGAACCGTGCCCCCAGCCTTCCCCGCTGCGGAACATACTCGGACTCATCGGGATAAGAGCTGTCTGCTCCCGAATCCCCATAGCGATCGTTTCCATACCCGCGCTGCAGTGCCCCCGCTGGCGCCGGCCCTTTGCGCCCTCCCCGAGCCTCAGCCTCCCAGGCGTAGTTCTCCTCAGGCGCCGTCAGCACCGCCGAGCCCAGTCCGGATTCGTACCCGGACACGCGCTTCGCACCTGTCTTCTTCATCTCCGCAAGGCCCTGAGCAAGGCCGCGGAAGAATCGCCGTTCCCTCAACTATAACGGCCCCCACCCACCCCGTCGAAATACTAAGCCCCGGGGTATCCCATCAGGAACACTCCACCGCCCAATTCAGAACACCGTCCACGCAAGACCCCGGGTGCCCCATCTTGCAAAGCCCGACCGCTCCCGCCGCTGTTCACCTTAAAGCAAACACTCAGCTCCGGGGTTCTTTACTCTCGCCGTCCGCGCAGGACCGCAACGCGTCCAACAACATCGGCCCCGCCTGCGACACGCTCCCCGCACCCAGCGTCAAAATCATCTCCCCCGGCCGCGCATCCTCCGCCAACCGCTCCACCGCTTCCCCCATCGACGCCGCATACATCACCCGCTTCCCACTCTTCTCCCGAATCGCCGCCGCCAGCGCCTCCCCCGTAATCCCCTCAATCGCCTGCTCGCTCGCCGCATAGATGTCCAGCACCTGCACGGCATCCGCATCCCCAAACGCCCCTGCAAAGTCCTCCATCAAATCCCGAGTCCGCGTATACCGATGCGGCTGGAACAGCACCAGCACCCGTCCATACCCGCACTCTCTCGCCGCCTGCAGCGTAGCCCGAATCTCCGTGGGATGATGCCCGTAATCATCGATCACGGTCACCCCACGCTCCACCCCGCGCACCTGGAACCTCCGATCCACCCCCCGAAATGTAGCCAACCCCGCCGCAATCTTCTCCGGACTCAGTCCCAGCTGCACCCCAATCGCCACCGCCGCCGTAGCATTCAGCACATTATGCCGCCCCGGAACATGCAGCTCAAACGGCCCCAGAACCAACCCCCGCGCATTCACCTCAAACCGCGCATGAGCCTCGCTCGCAACCAATCCGGGTGCCCCGTTCATGACGGTCTTATCGTCATGAGTGGGTTCCACTGCCGGCGGCAACATCCGCAACCGAAAATCCGCCTCCGCGCCAACCCCATACGTATAAACCCGCCGCCGCACCCGCGGCAGAATCCCCCTCAACCGCTCGTCATCCACGCAAGCCGTCACCGCCCCATAAAACGGCACCTTATCCATGAACTCCACAAAGCAGTTCTCGACATCGCTCATATCCGCATACGAATCCATATGCTCGCGATCAAGATTCGTCACCACTGCAAGAATCGGCGACAGCAACAAAAAACTCCGATCGCTCTCATCCGCCTCAGCCACCAGGTATTGGCTTTTGCCCAGCCGAGCATTCGACCCCATAGCATCCACGCGCCCGCCCACCACCACCGTAGGATCCAGCTCCCCACCCGCCAGCACCGCCGCCACCATACTCGTAGTGGTCGTCTTCCCATGCATTCCGGCGATGGCAATCCCATACTTCAGCCGCATCAACTCCGCCAGCATCTCCGCCCGCTGAATCACCGGAATCTTCCGCGCCCGCGCCTCCACCACCTCCGGATTATCCTTAGCCACCGCCGAACTCGTCACCACCACATCACTAGCCGCAGCATTCCCGGCCGCATGCCCCACAAAAATCGTAGCCCCCAACCGCGCCAGCCGCTCCGTAGTAGCCGAGCCCTTCAGATCCGACCCCGAAACCGCATACCCCATCGTCAGCAGGATCTCCGCGATCCCACTCATCCCAATCCCACCAATCCCAATAAAATGCACCCTCTGCGAAGGCGCAAACATCCCATGCTCCGGCAATCCTGAAGTCTTCATCGCTATGTATTCTCCCATCCGCAGCCCCTGTGCATGCTATACATCAACATGCGCCCCTCCCACCTCCTCCTAGCCGCCACGTTCCTCTCGCTACCCCTCTCCGCCCAGACAACCCACACCCTCCTCGCCACCCCCACCACCGTAGCCTGGGGCTACTACTCCGCGCACGCCAAGCCAGTCCTCACCATCCACTCCGGCGACACGGTCATCATGCAAACCGCCTCCACCTGCGGCCCCCCCGACCGGCTCGAGTCCGAAGGCGTCCACCCCGACCAAATCCCCACCTGGCTAGCCCCGCTCTACGCCGGAGTTCCGCAATCCGACCGCGGCCCCGGCGGCCACATCCTCACCGGCCCCGTCGCCATCACCGACGCCGAGCCCGGCGACGTTCTCGAAGTCCGCGTCCTCAAAATCGACATCACCACCGACTTCGCCTGCAACGGCTTCGGCGCCGGCCGCGGCTTCCTCCCCGACGACTTCCCCTACGGCCGCACCAAAATCATCCCCCTCAACCGCACCACCATGACCGCCGACTTCGCCCCCGGCATCACCATCCCCCTCCACCCCTTCTTCGGCTCCATGGGCATCGCGCCACCCGAATCCGCCGGCAAGTGGAACTCCGCGCCCCCCTGGATGCACGGCGGCAACATGGACAACAAAGAACTCACCGCCGGCTCCACCATCTTCTACCCCGTCCACGCGCCAGGCGCCTTATTCGAAGCAGGAGACGGCCACGCCGGCCAGGGCAACGGCGAAGTCGACATCACCGCCCTCGAAACCTTCCTCACCGGCACCTTCCAGTTCATCCTCCACAAGGGCGAAGCCGCCCGCGAGCAACTCCTCTGGCCGCGCGCCGAAACCCCCACCGCCTACATCGCCATGGGCTTCTCCCCCGACCTCAAGACCGCCACCGAGATGGCCGTCCGCAACATGATCACCTTCCTCTCCACCCAGAACCCCGACTACCCCCACCTCTCCCGCGACGACGCCTACGCCCTCATCTCCACCGCCTGCGACGTCGACATCACCCAGCTCGTCGACACCAACGACGGCGTCCACGTCCTCTGCCCCAAAGCCCTCTTTACCGGCCCCAAATCCCCACCCCAGCCCTAAGAAGACTCATCGCCTCGCGCCACCACCACCCCATCGCAACGCCTACCGGTAGCCGCGCGCCTAACAAGCAACATCCCCAAGCCGCCCCTCCATCCGCCGTAAAAGCGGCGAGATCGTCAACCCCTGCACCACCACCGAGAAGACAACCGTGATGTACGTCGCGGCCAGCAGCAGGTTGCGCCCACCAGCTGCTTCCGCAGGCAGCGAAAGCGCGAGCGCAACCGCCAGCGCCCCGCGCAGTCCTCCCCACGTCAACACCGCTACGTTGCCGGTAACTCTCTGCCGGCAAACCGCAAGCGTCCGCACCACTGCCAGCACGCTCGCGTAGCGCGCCAGCAACACCACCGGGATCGCGATCAATCCCGCCGTCAGCAAGGAGTAGCTGAGCGGCAGCACAAGCAGTTCCAACCCCAGCAGCAGAAACAGCACCACATTCATAATGTCGTCGATCATCTCCCAGAAGCTTTCCAGGTGGTCTCGCGTCGTCGCCGACATAGCAAACCGCCGCGCCGTCCCGCTCACCATCAGCCCGGCCGCAACCGCCTCCAGCGGCCCCGAAAGATGAAGCTTGTCCGCAAGCACGTAGCCACCCATCGCCAGCGCAAGCGTCAGCATCACCTCTACCCGATAGCTGTCCACCATCCGGATCAGCCGATACGTAAGATAGCCCAGCGCCAATCCCAGCGCGATCCCGCCCCCCGCCTCCACCAGCAACAACCCCCCGAACGCCGCCGGAGAGGGCAACCCTCCATGTGCCGACTCGCTCGTAGACGCGCCCAATAGAGCCACGAAGATCACCGCACCAATCCCGTCGTTGAACAGCGACTCGCCCGCGAGCTGAATCTTCAGTTCCGCCGGCGCGCCCACACGCTGCAGCATATCCAGCACAGCAATCGGATCGGTAGGCGAGATTAACGCGCCAAACAGCAGCGCTTCCATCGTGCTGATCGGAATCCCCACCAGGTGCAGCCCAGCGCGAAACAGGAACCCGACGATCACCGTCGAGAGAGCCGTCGCGAAGATCGACAAGCTCAGTACAGAGACGCGCTCGCGCCCGAGCTCCTGCAGATCAAGCTGCAACGCTCCGGCAAACAGCAGGAACGCCAGCATGCCGTGCAGCACAACCTCGTTGAAGTCAATGCCCGCCACGACTTGCTGAGCGCCCGCACGAAACTCCGGAACACTATGTCCGCCCACGATCAGCACACACGCGGCGCCCAGCGACAGCAACATCGTGCCCACGCTGCTCGGCAGGCGAAGCACTCGATAACTGAGAAAGCTGAACAGCGCTCCGAGAGAGACCAAAGCGCTGAGCAGCGCAAATGAAGGCAACATGGCGGCTAACTCCACAATAGACGATGATTCCAGCGATAACTCCAGCCCCTGCCCCCCGAGTCACGGCTTTATGGCCGAAAATACCCCCGGGATGGCCACCCCGCACCAATTCTGCCAATCGTTGAAACCTATCCGAAGAAACCGCAACAAATCATGGTAAGTACGTGTCTAATCAGCTGAGAGCCAGATTCGGAGGACCAACCATCCGGACTCTCGTCGCCGCACCCGCAGTCCTACCGGACCAAGCGACTGGCGGACGGAAGGATACTATGCAACTCACCCGCGCAATTCGCAACTCTCTTACTGCGCTAACAATCGCCACTGCCGCACTCGCAACCGCGCCAGCGTCGCACGCGCAAAACGATCCCGACCCTCAGGCTCAGACATATCAGGGGCAGCCTCCTCCGCCTCCTCAGGGCCAGTATCCTCAAGATCAGGAGGGCGGCCAGGACTATCAGGCGCCAGGACCGGCCGCAATCCAGGCCGACGTCGCTCCTCCCGCCTACCCCGACTACGACCAGCCTCCCTGCCCCGGCGACGGCTACCTCTGGACCCCCGGTTACTGGGCCTGGGGCGGCGGCAGCTACTACTGGGTCAACGGCGCCTGGGTGCTTCCTCCCTACTCCGGAGCCCTCTGGACCCCCGGTTACTGGGGCTTCTATGGTGGCTACTACGGCTGGTATCCCGGCTATTGGGGCCTGACTGTCGGCTACTACGGTGGCATCAACTACGGTTGGGGCTACTTCGGCGTCGGCTTCTACGGCGGCTACTGGAATGGCGGACACTTCTGGTACAACCGCGCCTACGGCCACTTCGGACCCGGCTTCCACGGCAACTACTATAACCACGCCTACGCCGGCTACAACGGCCGTCCCGGTGGATCCTCTTTCGCCCGCGCCGGCTACAACGGCGGCTTCCACGGCGGAGCAAGCTTCCGCGGTTCCACCATCAACGGCACAGGTCACGCAGGCTACAACAACGCTGGCCACGGTAGCTACAACGGCAATGCAGGTCACGTCGGCTACAACGGCGGAGGCTACAACGGAAACGCCGGCCACCCCAGCTACAACGGCGGAGGCTACAACGGAAACACCGGCCACCCCAGCTACAACGGCGGAGGCAGCAATGCAGGTCACCCCAGCTACAGCGGCGGCGGCTATAGCGGCGGTGGTGGTCACTACAGCGGCGGCGGTGGTGGCGGACACGCCAGCGGCGGCGGTGGTGGTGGAAGCCACGGCGGTGGCGGCGGACATCACTAAACAGCGAGTCCGCTGACCAGAAAAATCAAGGGCTGAGGATGAACTCCTCAGCCCTTTTTCTTTCGCTCCAACCTATCTCCCCGCCAGCCGCAACACCATCTCGGCAATTCGCTGCAGCGCTCCCGGCCGAGCCAGCGACCGCGCCTTCTCCGCCATCGCCGCCCGCCGCGGCGCATCCATCAGCAACCCAACCAACGCCGACAGCAGCGACTCCGGCGTTACCTCCCGCTGCAGCAACATCTCCGCCGCGCCAGCCTCCACCAGCACCTCCGCATTCTTTCGCTGGTGATCATCCGCCGCTCCCGCAAACGGCACCAGCAGCGACGGCTTCCCTGCCGCACACAACTCCGCCACCGTACTCCCCGACCGCGCCAGCACCACATCCGCCGCCGCATACTGCTGCGGCATATCCATCAGGAAAGCCTCCACCACCCACCGCGAAGCATCCGCCCCACTCGCCGCATACGCCGCCCGCGTAGCCTCCAAAGCCCGCGGCCCCGACTGGTGCACAATCGTCAATCCCGGCACCTCCTCCAGCAGCCGAGCCGCAATCAGCGGCATCGTCTCGTTGAACACCAGCGCCCCATTACTTCCCGCCGTCACCAGCAATCGCGGCGCCGCGCCCACCGCACGCGCCGGCAACGTAAAAATCTCCGGCCGCACCGGAACTCCCGTCACCTCGGCATTTCGAAAGTACTTCGCCGTCTGCCCAAAGTTAACCGCCGCCGCACTCACCCGCTTCCCCACCACCCGGTTCGTCATCCCCGGCACAGCATTCGGCTCATACGCCAGCGTAGGAATCCCCAACACCAGCGCCGCAATCATCGCCGGCCCGCTCGCATACCCTCCCACGCCGACCACTACCTGCGGCTGAAACTCCCGCAGCAACGACACGCAACGCAACACCCCCAGCGGCAGATCCCCCATCGTCCGCAGCCGAGTAGCCAGGCTCACATTCTTCAGTTGTCCCGACCGCACCAGCTCCAGCCGAAAACCCGCCTCCGGCACCAGCCGAGTCTCCAGCCCCCGCGCCGTCCCCACAAACCAAACCTCAGCCCCATGCACATCGCGCAACTCGCATCCAATCGCCAGCGCCGGCACCACATGCCCGCCGGTCCCCCCACCAGCAATCATCACCCGCAACGCGTCGCTTTTCCCTGGGCCCTGGGCCCTCAACCCTGGACCCTGCATTAATCGATCTCGCGCGTCACATTCAGCAGCACGCCCATGCAAGCCAGCGTCACAAACACGCTCGTCCCACCCGAAGAAATAAACGGCAGCGGAATCCCCTTCGTCGGCAACAGCGCCAGCACCACGCTCATGTTGAAGAACGCCTGCACCAATATGATCGACGTCAGTCCAAACGCCAGGAACCGCCCAAACGGATCAGTCGACAGGAATGCCGCCTTCAACCCGCGATACCCCAAAATGCAGAACGCGGCCAGCACGCAGATCGCACCAATTAACCCCAGCTCTTCCGAGATGTTCGCGAAGATAAAATCCGTGTGCGGCTCCGGCAGATAGAAAAGTTTCTGCCGCCCTTCCATCAACCCCAGCCCGCGAATCCCGCCCGTCCCCACCGCGATCAGCGACTGCATAATATGAAATCCCGCGCCCTTCGGATCGGCCTCCGGATGCAGAAACACCAGCATCCGCTTCGCTCTCCACGCCACATGAAACAGCATGTAATACAACACCGGAGAAGCCGCCGCCGCCCCCACCATGATCCACTTCATCTGCATCCCCGCCAGGAACAGCATCAGGATCATCACCGCCGCGCACACCAGCGCCGTACCTAAATCAGGCTCCAGCAGGATCAGCCCCACAAACAGCAGCGGAGGAACCACCGCCGGCAAAATCGTCTCCTTCACGTTGTCGATCGTATGAATCCGCGTCTGCAAAAACCACGCCAGGAACACCACGATCACCGGCTTCGCCAGCTCCGAAGGCTCCAGCGTTCCCAGCCCCGGAAACCGCACCCACCGATGCGCTCCATTCATCCCGCCCCACGCAAACACCGCCAGCAACAGCAACCCCGTAATCCCCATCAGCGGAAAGATCAACTTCGGGTTGTTGTACTTCCGATAATCCACCCGCATCAACACGAACAGCGCAACCATCCCCGCCAGCGCAAACCCCGCCTGCTTCATCACGTACGCATACGGCGAACCAAGCGTCGCCTTCGCAATCACAGCCGAAGCCGAAAACACCGACACTAATCCAAACAGCACCAGCAGCAGCACCGTCCCAAACAACCATTTATCGACGCCAACCCGCTTCGCCATCTGCGATGCACCTAATCCCTAATCCCTGTTCCCTACGGGGTCCCCGGCGAGCGTTCCTTGCTCGCTGGGGTGTCTAATCCCTGTACCAATTCCTTGAACACCCGTCCACGCTGCTCATAATTCTCAAACTGATCAAAACTCGCACAAGCCGGAGCCAGCAGCACCACATCGCCTGCAACCGCCGCTTCGTGCGCAAACGCCACAGCCCTTGCCAGCGTCTCCGCTCTCTCTATCTTCACGATCCCGTCGAGCTGGCGCTCAATCTTTTCTGCCGCTGAACCAATCGTGATAACCGTTTTTACACGTTCACGCAGCAATGGCTCCAGCACCCTATAATCCGATCCCTTGTCCTTCCCGCCAAGAATCAAATGAATCCCACCCGCAAACGCCTCCACCGCCTTCATCGTCGCGTCCACATTCGTAGCTTTCGAGTCGTTGTAGTACCGCACGCCCCCCACCTCGCGCACAAACTCCAGCCGATGCTCCACTGCCTTAAAGTCCCGCACGGCAGCGCGAATCGTCTCGCTCTCCACCCCTGCAAGCCGAGTCGCACACACCGCCGCCAGCACATTTTCCACGTTATGTGCGCCAGCCAGCGAGATCTCCGCCACCGGCATCACCGGCTCCGCCTTCGCTCCCTCGCGCGGCACAAACAACACCGACTCACCATGCACAAACGCTCCCTGCTTCATAGGCCGCCGCCCGCTGAACCAGTACACCTGCGCCTTGGTCTTCGCAGCAATCATCTGCGTCTCTTTATCCTCGCCATTCAAGACGAGAAAATCCTCCGCCGTCTGAAACTCCGTAATCCGAGCCTTCAGCCCCGCATACACCTCAAACGTTCCATGCCGATCCAGATGGTCCGGCGTAATATTCAGCACCAGCGCAATCCTCGGCTTGAACGTCTCCACCGTCTCCAGCTGAAAACTCGAAACCTCCAGCACGCTCCAGCTCTCCGGCGTGCTCTCCTCCACCATCGCCGTCACCGGCCGCCCGATATTCCCACCCACCAGCGTCGGCCGTCCCGCCGCCTTCAAAATCTCCCCAATCAGCGTAGTCGTAGTCGTCTTTCCATTCGACCCCGTAACCCCGATCACCTCGCCCTTCAAATATTCAAACCCCAACTCCAGCTCGCCGATAATATGCGCCCCCATCGCCCGCACCTGCTTCAGCTCTGGCGTCGACATCGGCACACCCGGACTCACCACAATCAAATCCTGCCGCCGAAACGTCAGCAGCCCATGGCTCCCCGCCTCCACCATGAACCCCTGCTCCAGCAACTCCGACAACTCCGCAATCAACATCGCCGGCCGCGCATCGCTCACCGTAACCCGAGCCCCCAGCGTCTTCAAAAACCGCGCAGCCGCCAGCCCGCTCTTCCCCAGCCCCACCACCAACACGCGCTTACTCTTCAGTTCCATCAATGCCCCTGTTCCAATAACCATAGATAACCGCCGGCGATGACGAGAAGTATCGAAAGCAGCCACCAACGAGAGCCGCGAACTACACCAACCAGCACAAGAAGCGACGCAAAAATTTGGGCGCAACCAGCAGCATTCACGATACCAAGATCTGGACCTTGAGAGACCAGACCCACAGCGCTTGCCAAAACGGTTAGCGCTGATCCGAGGCTGGCAAGTTTGTCCGCAGTTTTCGTATCAATCCTCCTTCACCGCAAACACCAGCGCCAACGGCGCCTCCCATCACAGCCTGGGGCGAAGCCCCAGGTATCCATCCGCACAAACCCAGAGGGCTGAAAGCCCGACCTAATCTCTAATCCTTACGCCCTAATCCCTGCACCTCTACCGCAGCTTCAACGTCGTCAACGCAAACAGCGCAAACACCAGCGCCGCAATCCAAAACCGCGTAATCACCTTCGACTCCGACCACCCCATCAACTCAAAATGATGATGCAGCGGCGCCATCTTGAAAATCCTCTTCCCATTCCGCAGCTTATAACTCCCCACCTGCAGAATCACGCTCAATATCTCCAGCACAAACACCCCGCCGATAAAGGGCAGCAGCAACTCCTGCTTAATAATCACCGCGACCGTCCCAATCGCCCCGCCCAGCGCCAGCGAACCCACATCCCCCATGAAGACCTCTGCCGGATGCGCGTTGTACCAAAGGAACCCGATACTCGCACCCACCATCGCCCCGCAGAAGATCGTCAGCTCACTCACCATCGGCATGCGCTGCAGCTCAAGATAATCCGCAAACACCACATGGCCGCTCACATACGTCAACACCGTCAGCGCGCCAGCCGCAACAATCGTGCACCCAATCGCCAACCCGTCCAATCCATCGGTCAGGTTCACCGCATTACTCGATCCCGTAAGCACCAGCATCACGAACAGCACAAACGGCACCACCACCAGCCAGTGCATATGGGGAACATGCCCCATCCACTCCCAGATCAAATCCGGCCGAAACCGCTTTATAAACGGCACCATCAATCGCGTGGAATACGCGCGCTCGCCGCGCATCACCAGCAGCACCACCGCGATCGCTGCGCTCACCAAAAACTGCAGCGCCAGCTTCTGCCACGACGTCAGCCCCAGGTTTCGCTTCTTCACCACCTTGATGTAGTCATCCGCAAACCCGATCCCGCCAAACGCAACCGTCGCAAACATCACCAGCCAAACATAAGGATTCGCCAGGTTCGCCCACAACAACGTTGGCACCAGGATCGAAATGCAGATCAGCACCCCGCCCATCGTCGGTGTGCCGCCTTTTTTCTGATGGCTCTGTGGCCCGTCCTCGCGAATGTACTGCCCGATCTGAAACTCCCGCAGCCGCTCAATAACGAACGGCCCAATCAGCAGCCCGATCAGCATCGCCGTCATGCTCGCAAACGCGCAGCGAAATGTCACATAGCGAAAGATCCGGAACACCGGAGCGTACGGAAACAATTTTTGGTAGAGCAACCAATAGAGCAACGGATCTTGCCTCGTCTGTGTCGTCGAACCGGATCGTGCGGCCGCAGTCCTCCGCTAATCTTACCGCCCAACGTTGTGCTTCCCATGTGATTCCCGCGCGTAACCAGCGCAGGAACCTCCCTCTGCACGCTCCTGCCCTTGTTTTTTTCTGTCATCCCCTCAGGGAATCTGCTTCTCGACTTAAGCCCTGCCTACGCCGCACCCAGCACCACAAGCGCCCGCTCCAACTTCACCCCGCGCGACGCCTTCAGCAACACAACATCCCCCTCCCGCAGATTCTCCCGCAGCCACTCCCCCGCCAGCTCCGGCGTCTCCACAAACTCCGCTCGCACCCCCATCGACTGCGCTCCCGCCACCAGCTCCCGCGCCAACCCCCTCACCCCCACCACCACATCCACACCCGCCATCGCCTCCCCGCAAGCCTCATGCAGCCGACCACCCTCAGGCCCCAGCTCCAGCATCTCCCCCGCCACCACAATCCGCCGCTTCGCCTCCGTCTTCTTCAGCGCCTCCACCATCCCCTCCAGCGCCCTCGGATTCGAGTTATACGTGTCATTCACAATCTCCGCCCCACGCCACTCCACCAAATTCCCGCGCTTCTCCGTAGGCCGCATCCGCTCCAACGCACCAATTGCATCGAACTGCTCCACCCCACTCCAACTCCCCACCGCATAAGCCGCCAGCGCGTTCATCACGTTATGCCTCCCCGGCATATGCAAAATCACCGGCCACAGCATCGGCCGACTCCCAGCCACCAACTCGAACTCCGTTCCCCTAAGCCCATGGTCGTCAATCTGCACCGCCCGCACCGACGCCTTCTCGCTCGTCCCAAAGTAAACCGCACGCTCGCCCATCCCCTTACCGAACGCCCGCACCCGCTCATCATCGGCATTCAGAAACGCAATCCCATCGGCCGGCAGAGCCTCCACCAGCTCATACTTCGCGCGCGCAATCCCCTCAATCCCATCCTCGAAAAATTCCAAATGCACCGGCCCAACATTGCTCACCACCGCCCAATTCGGCTCCGCAATCTTCGTCAGCGCTCGAATCTCCCCCGCATGATTCATCCCCATCTCCAGCACCGCCACCTCGTGCTCCCTCTCCAGCCGCAACAGCGTCAGCGGCACCCCAAAGTGGTTGTTGTAATTCCCCTCCGTCTTCAGCACCTTGAACTTCGTAGCCAGCACCGCCGCCACGCACTCCTTGGTCGTAGTCTTTCCCGCCGACCCCGTCACCCCGATCACGCGCCCGCCCCACTCTCTCCGCACCGCGTGCGCCAACACCTGCATCGAGTGCAGAACACAATCCGACGCACTCTCCGGAACCCGCAACAGCCGCGCCTCCTCCACCAGCGCCGGCTTCAACCACCGCATACTCACCACCGCCGCAACCGCACCATCCTTCAGCGCCGTCTCGACAAAATCATGCCCATCCACCCGTTCCCCGCGCACCGCAAAAAACAGCTCTCCAGCCCCCACCGTCCGCGAGTCAATCGAGTACCCCACCGCCTCCGCACTCGTATCAAACTCACCCTCAGCATGAATCCAATCCGCAATCTGCCCCAGCGTCAGCTTCACGCGCTCACCCCCGCCTTCATCAAATTCAACACCTTCTCCGCCTCTTCCACATCATCGAAGTGCACCGCCCCATCCGCAAACGTCTGCGTCTTCTCATGCCCCTTCCCCGCCAGCAGCACGATATCCCCCACTCGCGCCGCTCGAATCGCCACCCCAATCGCCGCCCGCCGATCCACCTCCACCACACACTCCGCCGTCGACCCTTTCACCCCCACCAATATCCCGTCGATGATCGCCATCGGATCCTCACTGCGAGGATTATCGCTAGTCACCACCACCAAATCACTCCCCATCGCCGCAACCCTCCCCATCTTCGGCCGCTTCGTCCGATCTCGATCTCCCCCACATCCAAACATCGTAATCACGCGCCCCTCGCCCACCAGCTCGCGCGCAAACCGAATCACATTCTCCAGCGCATCGTCGGTATGAGCGTAATCCACCACCACCGTAATCCCCAGGTCATTCGCCACCGGCTCAAATCGTCCCGGCGCCGGCTTGATCGTCGCCGCACACTTCACCACCTCATCCAGCGTCAACCCGCGCGCCACAGCCGCCGCCATCGCCGCCACCAGGTTGTCCACGTTGAACCACCCAAACAGCGGCGACCGAACCTCTCGCACCCCCGCTGGTGTCACCAGCTCAAACGCCGCGCCCTGCGCACTCAGCGCCACATTCCACGCCAGAAAACTCGGCTCCCCCTCCGACGCAGCACGATGCCCATACGTCCAGACCGTCTCCACCCCACACGCCGCATCCTTCATCGCTGCACCATACGCATCATCCGCATTAATCACCGCCACCCGCGGCGCACCCGCACCCTCCCCTTCAAACAACCGCGCCTTGGCAGCCGCATACTTCTCCATCGTCCCGTGATAATCCAAATGGTCCTGCGTCAAATTCGTAAACATCGCCACATCCACCGGAATCCCCCACACCCGCTCCTGCTCGAGCGCATGGCTCGACATCTCCATCACCACCTCCGTGCACCCCGCCCGCACGCCCTCCGCAAACACCGCCAGCACATCCCTGCTTTCGGGAGTCGTATGTTCACTCTCCCTCACCAAATCCCCCACATGCGTCTCAATCGTCCCCAGCAGCACGCACTTTCGCCCCACGCTCCGCAACATCTGCTCCAGCAGAAACGCAGTCGTCGTCTTCCCATTCGTCCCCGTCACCGCGCTAACCTTCAGCTTTTTCTGTGGCTCCCCAAACACAACAGCGCTAATCTCCGCCAGCGCCCTTCGTCCCCCATTCGACTCGCGATCCACCAACGCAATCGCCAGCTCCGGCTGTTGCGTCCGCAGATCTACAAACCTCTCCAGCGAATCCGTCACTACCGCGCTCGCCCCTTTGCGAATCGCGGCATCGATAAAATCATTTCCATCCGAAGTCCCACCGCGCATCGCCACAAACACATCGCCCGCGCTCACCCTGCGCGAGTCATACTGCACCCCGCGCACCTCCACATCCGCGCGCCCCGCCACCTCGATTGTCTTGATTGCCGCTCTAGCTTCGCTCCACCGCATTCTGACGATTCTACCTTTGCAGGAACAATCGAACCGCCACCGCCCCCAGCAGCACAGCAAATCCCTTGCGAATCACACCCACCGGCAACTCCTGCGCCCAGTGCCCACCGAAATATCCGCCCGCCGCCAACCCCGCCGCTAATAATAACCCCAGCTTCCATTCCACATTCCCAGCCCGCGCATACGGCACCAACGGAAACACCCACACCGGCAACAGCGCAATGAACAGCGAGGTCCCCTGCGCCTTGAGCTGCGTCAGACCGAATACATAAATCATCACCGGGATCATGATTGCTCCGCTGGTTCCCAGCAGCCCTACGAACACACCCACCACCGCTCCCACCAAAACCACCACCCACGGCGACAAGTGCATCATCGCGTAAACCGCACCACGATCTCCGTCCCTAGCGGCACCATCGTCCCCGCCAGCGGAGCCTGGTCCATCGCCAGCCCACTCCCCAGCGTCCGCACCCTCAACCTCAACCCACCCGACCGCTCCACCACCGTGCGCAGATCATTCCCATGAAAGTCCGGCACAGCAACCCGCTGTCCTGGATCCACCACCACCGCCCCATTGTCCCGCACCTGCACCGGCGGTCGGATCACCGGCGCCGCCACATTCTCATCGCTCGCCGCCGCCACAGTCGCAACCCCAGGCGCGCCTCCGCGTTTATGGAACGCAGCCAGCACCTTATCCGGCAGCGCCGCCAACCCAGCCGGCTTCGGCTTGTCCTTCGCTGCTTCCTCGAACTCTTCGTCCGCGCTCCGATTCTCCGCCATCGCCGCCGCATTCGCCGGCTGCCGCAGCGGATCATCCGCAGGCAAGCTGTTCACCTCGTCGAATACCGTATTCAAATCCCCCAGGTGCTGGTCCGGCACATCATCCGGCTCCACCGTGTTCCGCGCTTGCTCCATCTGCTGTTCGGACTTCAGCGCCTGATCATGCGGCACGCCCAGGTACTCCAGCACCTCCTGCGCCACCTCGCGAAACACCGGCGCACTCACCTCCGCGCCATACAAAATTCCCACCGTCGGCTGATCGATCACCACCGTAACCGAAATCGCCGGATGATTCACCGGCGCAAACCCCGCAAAGCTCGCCACAACCTTGGTATGCGAATACGTATGCGTCACCGGGTCAACCTTCTGCGCCGTGCCCGTCTTGCCCGCCGAGCTGTATCCGTTCAACTGCGCTGCCTTGCCCGTTCCGTCCGTCACCACGGCCGCCATCATCTGCCGCATCTCCTGCGCCGTCTGCTCCCTGATCACGCGGTGCGCCCCGTCCGGCAACGTCTCAGGCAACGCCGACTCCGGATGGAATGGATCAGCCGCCAGGTGCTGCGCGCTCTTCAGCGCATCACTCGACTGCAACAAAATATGCGGCGGCAGATACATGCCCCCATTCGCAATCGCCGACACCATCGACACCAGCTGCACCGGCGTCACCGCAACCTCCTGCCCAATCGCAATCGACAAGATGCTCGTCGATCCCCACTTCCGCGGCGGCGCCAGCAACCCGCGCGTCTCGCTCGGCAACTCCACCCCGCTCCGATCGCCAAACCCAAATCCCTTAATGTATTTGTAGAACGTCTGCGGTCCCACCTTCAGCGCCATCTTCGCCGCGCCCACGTCACTCGAGTGCTCCAGCGCATACTGCACCGTCACCACCCCAAAACGGTCCGTCTTGTCGTCATGCAGCGTGCGCCCAAACATCGTCATCGCACCAAACTGGCAGTCCACCATGTCCGTCGGCTTCACGTTCGCCGCATCCAGCGCCGCCGAATACGTCACCAGCTTGAACGTAGACCCCGGCTCATACACATCGCTAACCGCCAAATCCGTCAGGTCCTGCGGATCCACATGCAGCGCATCATTCGGATTGAATCGCGGACTCACCGCCAACGCCAGGATCTGCCCCGTGTTCGGATCCTGCACCACGATCGTCCCATGCGACGCCTTCACCTTCGCCATCTGCTTATCCAGCGCCTCTTCCGCCATGTGCTGAATATTCGCGTCAATCGTCAGCTGCAGATTCTCGCCCGGAATCGGATCGCTCTCATCCGACCCCAGCACATGCCGCTTCGCATCGATCGCGGTGTACTCATGCCCCGGCTCTCCATGCAGCTCATCATCGAACTTAGCCTCGAGCCCACCCAGCCCGTTGTCGTCGGTGCCCACATACCCCAGCACATGCGCACCTAAATCGCCATTCGGATAAAACCGCTTGAACTCCTTCTGAAAATAAATCCCCTTCAGATTCAGCTGCTGCACTCGAGCCGCAATCTCAGGAGTCACCTTGCGCGCTACCCACGCAAAATGCTTCGACGCATTAAACCTCGCATCAATCTCCTTCTCCCGCGTAAACCCATCCAGCGGATCGGCATGCACAATCTTCGCCAGCAGCGCCGCATCATCCGCACGATTGTCACCCAGCTCGCTCGGCACCGCATAGATGCTATCCACCAGCACCGTCATCGCCAGCGGATGCATGTTGCGGTCGTACAGCACGCCCCGGTGCGGAGCCACCTCAAACGTTCGCTGCTGCTGCTGCTTTGCCCGATCCACCCACAAGCTGTGCTGCACCACCTGCAGCCACGTCAGCCGCACCGCAATCGCGCCTGCCCAGAAACAAAAGATCATCGCAACGTAGACAAACCGCACCCGGCGTATGGGTGCGGTAAGCTTCTGACGCGACGTCTCGTTCATCCTGGATTTCCTGTTCCCGTATCAAATTCCCCGCGACGCCGAGTCATCGCAGCCACCTAGTTGCCCGACAGTTTTCCGGCCAGCACCGGGATCCGCGCCTGCGCCATCACCGAAGTCGTGCCCGTCATCCCGTCCTGCCGCACCACCTGTCCCGGCTGCGGTGTTCCGAGTCCCAGCTGCTTCGCAATCTTGTCAATCCGACCCGGATCGCTCAGCTGCGCCTCCGTGAGCTCCAGTTGCCGATTCTTCTCCTGTAGCTGCGCCACCGCCGTCTTCTGCGCCTCAACCCGATAGCCCACTTCAATCGCCGAGAAGTGCTGCCACACATACACCATCGTCAGCACAAAAAACATCGTCATCGCGATCGTGAAGCTGCGCATCTCCTTGCGCCGCTCCGGATCGTCCGCCTTCACAATCCGGCTGTTGTCGATGTGCTTGGCGAAGAACATCTCCGGTGTCGGCCCGCGGCGCCGCGCACGCTGCGCTTCGAACAGCTCGCGATTCCGTTCGGCCACGCTGGCCCCACGGCGCACGCTCGGCCTCGCCTGAATCTCCGCCATCTCTTGTCCGCCCATTGCCATCGTCGCCATCGCGCATCCTCCGCCTTGCATGTCTTCAATCTCTTCATTCCCTCACCCTCGACTCGTCTCGCGAGTGCAACCCGGGCCGGGGTTGCTGTAAGGGGGAAGGGACTTTTTCGTACGTTGGTTGTCTTTCGCCTGAAAGCACGGCAGGACAACCCCGGCCCGATCTCTAAAACTTTTTGGTCTTTCTCCCTGAGCTCTTTTCGATCCGCTCAGCTGCTCTCAACTTCGCGCTTCTCGATCTTGGATTCCTGAGCGCTTCCTGCTCCGTTGCCGTCACTGGCTTCTTCGTCAAAATCTCCAACTCGCCCAGCCTCGCGCTCTCGCGAAAGCTGTCCTTCACCAGCCGGTCCTCCAGCGAGTGAAAACTGATCATCACCACTCGTCCGCCCGGCTTCAGCAGAGACCCCGCGCTCTTCAGCAGCGTTTGAATCTCTCCCAACTCATCATTCACGCGAATTCGAAGTGCCTGGAAAGTCCTGGTCGCCGGATGAATATGTTCGCCTTTTATTGGCGGGGCAACGGCCGATATCACTCGAGCAAGTTCTGCTGTCGTCGATAACGGCCGCGCCCGCACAATAGCTCTGGCGATTCTCCGCGACCTCCTTTCCTCTCCGAATTCGTAAATCAGGTTGGCGAGATCTTCTTCGTCCGCCTGATTTACCACTTGTTCGGCCGTCAACCCGCTGCGCGTATCCATCCGCATATCCAACGGGCCTTCTGACCGGAAACTAAATCCTCTGTGCGCTTCGTCCAGCTGCATGCTGCTCACTCCAAAATCGGCAAGCAGTCCATCCAGCGTGCCCGGCGAGATCACTTCAGCAATCTCCGAGAACGGCCGCCCCACAAATTCAACCGTGGGCATCTCGCCTCCCAGATCCGAAGCCAATCCCGCCAGCCGCGCCTTTCCTAACTCCATCGCCTGCTCGTCGCGATCGAAGCAGATCAACCTGCCCGACCCTCCAAGCCTCTTGGCAATCGCCAAAGAGTGGCCGCCAAACCCAAGCGTGCAATCAACCACCACGCCGCCAGCGCGCACATTCAGAAAGTTCAAACTCTCTTCCAAAAGAACCGGTACATGTTGCGGTTCAGCCATTCCTTCCGCCTCATGCGCCCCACTCAGGGGCTTTCCAACCTAAATTCCTGCCGCTCCCAGCGCATCCATATCTGCGTCCGTCAGCGGATTCTCCATCAACGCCGCCCTATGCTTCGCGTCATCCGCAACCGCCAGGTACGCCTGCATTCCCAGTACAGCCACATCGCCGGCCAGCGTCGCATCCGTGCGCAGTAACTGCGGAATCAACAACCTTCCCTGCGCATCCATCTCCACAACCTGCCCGTAGTAATTCGTTACGTCCAGAAACTTCTTCTTCGCAGCGCTCGAAGGTGCCTTCGCCAGCGCATCCTCAATCCGCTCCCATTCCTTCATCGGGTACAGCTCAGCCCGCTTCCCGTCCTTGCTCGTAATAAAAAACCGCGGCCCATATAGCTCATCCACCAGGCGCTTGAAGTCGGCCGGAACCTTCAACCGGCCCTTCTCGTCAATGCGCGCTGGATGATTGCCGCGAAACATTCCAAATCCTCATTCCCATTTCCGAACCAAAATCCCGAAGGGTACCTGCCCGAAGACTCATGTCTGGCTCTGAGTTGCCGTACTATCAACACAGAGTTGCTCTTGCTTAAGCCCTTTTGACCACTTTGCTCCACTTCGTTCCACTAAGAATGTAGTGTAAGGCGCTGGATAGCAAGTGAAATCTCAGGGTTACGTCCCCCGTTTTCCGCAGGAAATGTGGAAAATCCACCCTATAGTAGTTTTACCGTTCCCCACCCCTACATCTTGTGTTATCTCGAAGGATTCGCCCCCGCCTGGGTACTTGCCACCGCTTTCCGCTTGTTGTAAGCGAAATAAAAGCGAAAGTGACCCTACCCCGCCCCTTCCCCACCGTATCTCACATCCTGATCTACCCGCCGCTTTTTCAGAATCCACACCAGGTAGATCAGCACCCCCAGGTTGATCACCAGCAGCGCCACCTTGTACGGCGAATACCTCTGCATCAGTTCATAGCTCTCCCACGGCAGCCCCATCGCCGTCAGGATCGTCGTGAAGTATTCCGCCCATCGTTTCTCCAGCATCAACCCCGTCCCTTCCACCACGCACACCGTGGCATACAGGAACGACAGAATCCCCGCCCTCTTAAGCTGATGCGGATCGATCAGCCCCACGCGCCCCATCACGATCCCCACAAAGTGCCGCTCCGGATCGATCTTCAGCGCATCGATCACATGCATCACCACATCGCTGATGTTCTTGTTCATCAAATCCAGCGCGCCCGCTCCCACCGCGGTAAAAAAGATCGCCTTACTCAGCTTGAACAATCCCACCAGCAGCAGCCCGCGCTCATGGCCAACGCGCGCCAGCGCCACCCTGATCCGGGATTGGGAACCTCTCTCGTACATTCGTCCTCGCAACTCCCTTTGCCTGGCCATGCTCTCGCTCCAGTTGACGGGCACCCTGCTGCATTGTCAATGCACGCGAACCTTCCCTGCATACCCCGACGGCATCGCTATGCGCTTCCTCTCACTGCGCTCGCGTTAGCAGGCCCACCAAACTATTCCTCTCCCGTTGTCCATCCCCTCAAAGCCTCACCCTGATTTCTCCCCATTCGCCCTTCATCTCCGCTACCTTCTTTCACGGCACCACAATCCACTTGGAGTTTCACCACGTAGATAGGATGTGCGTCTCCGCGGACCGCGACACCCAGCTACGAGCCTTAAGTCTCATCTCGATCTTCAGCAGCAACCTTTGAAAGGGAAACCAAAATGAAGAAGTCTCTGATCACCCTCATGGCAGGCGCCGCGCTTGCTATCACCTCGCTCGCAGGCACCGCCCAGATGAAAGATCCCGACGTCGGCGGCGCCGCCATGTTCCCGACCAAGAACATCGTCGAGAACGCCGTCAACTCCCCCATCCACAAGACCCTCGTCGCCGCCGTCAAGGCCGCAGGCCTCGTCGACACGCTCGAAGGTCCCGGCCCCTTCACCGTCTTCGCGCCCACGGACGACGCCTTCGCCAAACTCCCCGCCGGCACCGTCGATAACCTCCTCAAGCCAGAAAACCACGACACCCTCGTCAAGATCCTCACCTACCACGTAGTCCCCGGAAAGATCACCACCAAGGACCTCAAAGAGTGGATCAAGAAGGGGAATGGCAGCTACATGGCAAAGACCGTGCAGGGTGGCAGCCTCACCTTCACCGACCACATGGGCCATATCATGATCACCGACGAAAAAGGTGGCAAGGCTGAGATCACCACCGCCAACGTCATCCAGTCCAACGGCGTCATCCAGGTCATCAACGCCGTCCTGATGCCCAACTAACCTCACCTCGCATCGCATTCAGCAGGTTCGATGGCGTCCTTCGGGACGCCATCATCCTTTGCCGAAAACTTTGATCTTCTCATAACCAGGCCCGGCCATCGCACCTGCCGCGATTACACTCACAATGAAACCCATGCGCCTCCACTTCCAAACGGAACAGCGGCTGCCCTACCCCATCGAGTTGGTCTTCGCCTTCTTCGCCGACCCCGCCAATCTCCCCAAACTCATGCCCGCCTGGCAGCACGCGCGCATCGAGCACGCCACACCCTTCCCGCCCCCGCCCGCACCCCATCCCTTCCCCAACTCCGACCGCATCACCGCCGGCTCCGGCACGCGCCTCACCCTCACCGTACGCCCCCTCCCCTTCTCACCCATCCGTCTCACCTGGGAAGCCCTCATCGAAGACTTCCGCTGGCTCGAAGGCTTCTGCGACGTCCAGCTCCGCGGCCCATTCCGCTACTGGCGTCACTGCCACACCGTCCAGCCCCACCGCAACGGCACGCTCCTCCACGACGAAGTCGAGTACGAACTCCCCCTCGGCCCCCTCAACTCCCTCGCCGACAAACTCTTCGTCCACCGCCAGCTAGCCGCCACCTTCAACTACCGCCAACGCCGCGCCCTCGACCTGCTAGCGATCGAAGCCAACCAGCAATCCCTCTAGCCCCACCGCACCCACCCGCCTTACGTTGCGAAACTTGCAGCCTTAGCGCCCTTCGCGTCAAAGCCCATGCCCTTACCGTTGTTTTTTCCCTGTCATTCCCGCAAGGAATCTGCTCCTGCCTTTGCCTTAGCTAGAAGCTAAATCTCCCCCAAGCCATAACCCACTCCGCCGTCCGCGCACGGCCTAAACCGCAACCACGCGCTTCAAAAACGGCCGAGCCCGCTTCAACGCCGCCTCCGCCGTAAGCCCATACTTCGCCCGCAGCGCCTCCACCTTCCCATGCTCAATAAACGCATCCGGCCACCCCACCCGCACCACCGGCACATCCATACCGCGCGCATTCAAGCACTCCAGCACGGCGGACCCGAACCCACCTGCCAGCACATGATCTTCCATCGTCACCAGCAACTCACACCGCGAACCATACCGCACAACACACTCTTCGTCGATCGGCTTCGCGAACCGCGCATTGATCACCGCAACGCTGTGCCCTTCAGCCTCCAGCATCTTCGCCAGCCGCTCCGCCTCCGCCACCATATTTCCCAGCCCAAAGATCGCCACGTCGCGCCCATCCCGCAGCACCTCAGCCTTGCCAATCTCCAGCGCCACCGGCCGAGCCTTCACCTCTACCCCAGTCCCCGTCCCTCGCGGATACCGAATCGCGCTAGGCCCCTCATGCTCCAGCGCCGTAAGCATCATGTCCTGCAACTCGTCCTCATCCATAGGATCCATGTGCACCAGATTCGGCACGCCCCGCAGATAACTAATGTCGAACAGCCCATGATGTGTAGGCCCATCATCGCCACTCAACCCGCCGCGATCCATGCAGAACACCACCGGAAGATTCTGCAGCGCCACATCATGCACCACCTGGTCAAACGCCCGCTGCAAAAACGTAGAGTAGATTGCGCAGAACGGCCGATACCCCTTCGTAGCCATCCCCGCCGCAAACAACACCGCATGCTCCTCGGCAATCCCCACATCAAAGTACCGCGTAGGATGATGCGGCCGAAACAAATCCAGCGCCGTCCCATTCGGCATCGCCGCCGTGATCGCGACGACCTTGTCGTTCTCATCCGCCAGCTTCGTCAGACTCTCCGCAAACACCTCCGAGTACGTCTTCTGCCCCGACGTCTTCGTCGCACCCGTCTCCGGATCGAACGCCCCCAGCCCATGAAACTTCTTCTGCTGTTCCATCGCCGGCGCAAACCCGCGCCCCTTCTGCGTCAGCGCATGCAGCACCACCGGCCGCTTCTGCTTCTTGAGAAATTTAAACGTCTCAATCAACATCGGAAGATTGTGCCCATCCACCGGGCCATAGTAGTTCAGCCCAAACTCCTCAAAGATCATGCCGCGCCCCACGATCCCCTTCGCCGCCTCTTCCGCCTTGCGCGCAATATGCCGAGCCGCCTTGCCCCCAAACTTCTCCACCAGCAACGCCGCGCGATCATGCAGATTCACATACGTAGGATTCGTAGCAATCTTGTGGAAGTACTCCGCAATCGCTCCCACATTCTTATCAATCGACCACTCGTTATCATTCAGCACGATGATCATCCGCTTGGTCGACGCCATATTATTCAGCGCCTCAAAGCTGATCCCATTCGTAAACGCCGCATCCCCCGCCAGCGCCACAATATGCTCGTCCCCGCCGCTCATGTCCCGAGCCACCGCCATACCCAGCGCCGCACTCAGCGCCGTCCCGGCGTGTCCGGCCCCGAAACTGTCATGCTCGCTCTCCGTCCGCAGCATGAACCCGTTCAGGCCCCCAGGCTGCCGAATCGTCTCAAACTGGCTCTCCCGCCCCGTCAGCAGCTTGTGCACATAGCTCTGGTGGCTCACGTCGAACACAAAACTATCCCGCGGCGTGTCGAACACATAATGCATCGCGATGGTAAGTTCCACCACCCCAAGGTTCGGCCCGATATGCCCGCCCGTCTTCGCGACGCCCACAATCAGCCGCTCGCGGATCTCCTCCGCCAGCCGCTCCAGCTCCACAAGGCCAAGTTTCTTCACATCCCCCGGTGCCTTGATCTTACTTAAGTATTCGCTCATATTCGAAACCCGCGGGGCCCTTGACCTCATGCCTATAGGACGCGATCTGTATCCCTCCAGTGTACCAACCCCGCCCGCATTTCCTTCCTCCCCCTTTTCCCCGACGTTCGCCCCATCAAGTTCTCAGTTGTTAGTCCTTGGTTGTCAGGAAGGAATTTCCGAGGAAGTTCCGCCATCTGAACGTTCTCACACGAACAACTGAGAACTGACAACTGAGAACTTATAACCGTACTATAGTGCGCATGAAACTCCTCCCCGGCCTCGCAACAATTGCCCTCCTTGCCACCACCCTCTCCGCCGCACCTGCCCACGCCCAGACCGAGCCCGTCACCCTCCCCCTCTGGCCGCACGGCACACCCGAACCGCCCCAGACCACCGCCCCCGAAACCGACACCACCAAGCCCACCGACAACTTCATCAGTGGTCATCGCGTCGTCCGCCTCACCAACGTCACCGTCCCCACGCTCACCGTCTATCCGCCGCGCGGCGAGAACACCGGCGCCGCCGTCCTCGTCTTTCCCGGCGGCGGCTACCGCGTCGTCGTCACCGACGGCGAAGGCACCGACGCCTGCCACTGGCTCAACTCCGTCGGCATCACCTGCATCCTCGTCAAATACCGAGTAGCCCAGCCCGCAGGCGACGCCGGCCACTATCCCGACGACCCCGACGATCTCGAAGACGCCCAGCAAGCCATGCGCCTCACCCGCGCCCATGCCGCCGACTGGCACATCGACCCCACCCACATCGGCGTCATGGGCTTCTCCGCCGGCGCCAACCTCGCCGTCCTTCTCTGCACCCATCCCAACGACGACCACATCGCCTCCACCCCCGCCGCGCCCGACGCCAACACCTCCATCAGCGCCCGCGCCGACTTCGCCATCATCGTCTATCCCGCCTACCTCGCCATCCCCCCCGACAACAAGGAGCTCAACCCCGTCTACGCTCCCGACGAGTTCACTCCCGCCACCTTCCTCATCCAGGCCGAGAACGATCGCAGCTACGGCCGCAATGCCCTCGTCTACTACGCCGCTCTGCTCGACGCCCACATCCCCGCCGAGCTCCACTACTACGCCACCGGAGGCCACGGCTTCGGCATGCACCCACCCAACGCCCCCGAAGAAAACTGGCCCAAGCTAGCGACCGCCTGGCTCCGCACCATCAACATCCTCCCACCCCGCGAAGGCCACCACGCCAACGAAACGCCCACCGCCGCCCCCTCACCCTGCCCCACGCCCCAGCCGCCAGGACCCGGCCGCCCCACAACCTCGCAACCCATCAACCCACCAACCCCCAACCCCTCCTCCTCAGCCACCACCCAACCCAACCCCAACTGCTGGTCCACCCAACCCTGACCGCCCCCTCATCACCGCGGCCTTTCCGTGCGTCACCAAAACTCCGTCATCTCGACCGGAGCACCACGCACCTGTCGTTGTGATGCGCAGTGGAGTGACCCTCCCCCCGGGTGCCCCATATCTCGATTCTGAGATGTGGGCATCGCGCGAAAGCGCGACCGCTCCCGCCCCTCTCCAGGTCCACCCAGAAACCCGGGTGCCCCATATCTCGATTCTGAGATGTGGGCATCGCGCGAAAGCGCGACCGCTCCCGCCCCTCTCCCAACCCTCAACCACCCCACCTAAGTCCGAAAATAAATCCCAAAAAACACCCCCAAAAACAACCCATAATCCGCATGTCAACCCCCCATCCACCCACAAGAACGACAAAACATGCGCCCCCACTGCCCATTTCTCTCCGACCCACTTGGCATACTTACCCCCACCGACCCGCTACAATTTAACTAGACCCCCGCATCCAACCCAGACACCCGTGCGGCCCCTAAAACCCAGGGATACTTTGCCCCTTAACCCACCTGCATTCAACGCTTTACAGCCAGAAATCACTCCCGAAACGGGGATACTTTGCCCCTTAACCCCAACCCCATCTATCACTTACGAACCAAAATCGCTCCTTAAGGGGGGGTACCCTACGCCTCCGCCCCCTCCAACACCACCTCGCTAACCGGCTCGGTCCCAAACTCACCCTCCCACTTCGCGATCACCACGCTAGCCAAACAGTTCCCCACCACGTTCACCGTCGTCCGAGCCATATCCATCAACGCATCAATCCCCAGAATCACAAAAATCGGCTCCATCGGCAGATGGAACTGCGAAGCCGTAGCCAGCAGCACCACCAGCATCGCCCGCGGAACCCCAGCGACGCCCTTGCTGGTCAGCATCAGCGTCAACATCATCACCACCTGCTGCCCCACCGTCAGGTGCATCCCCGCAGCCTGGGCCACAAAGAGACTCGCCACCGCAAGATACAGCGTCGACCCATCCAGGTTGAAGCTGTATCCCGCAGGAATCACGAACGCCACAATCCGCCGCGGCACACCGAGCGCCTCCATCTGCTCCATCGCACTCGGCAGCGCTGCCTCGCTCGTCGCCGTAGCAAACGCAATCGTCGCCGGCTCCGTCACAGCCCGCAGAAACCGCAACACAGGAACCCGGAAAAGCAGCGCCACCGGCAGCAGCACGCACACGCCAAACACCACCAGCGCGCCATACAGCGTAGCCAGCAGCTTGGTAAGATTCACCAGCACGCCCAGTCCCATATTCCCCACGGTGTAAGCCATCGCCGCGCCGACAGCCACAGGCGCAAAGTACATCACCACGTTCGTAAACCGAAACATCACCTCGCTAAGACTCTCGCAAAGCCTCAGCACAGGAGCCCGCTTGGCCTCACTCACCGTAGCCAGCGCAATCCCGAACAGCACCGCGAACACCACCACCTGCAGCACCTGTCCTTCAGCGATGCTCTTGGCCAGGTTCTCAGGAAACACATGCAGCAACACCTCATCCCACTTGGTCCCGACCACAACACCGGGTGCCCCAGGTCTCGCTTCTGAGACCTGGGTTTGTGTAATCGACGAACTCAACCCAACTCCGGCCTTCGTCACATTGATCGCCACCAACCCGACCGCCAGCGCCAGCGTAGTCACCACCTCGAAGTACACCAGCGCCTTCAGCCCCATTCTTCCAACGCTCTTCAGATCGCCATGCCCTGCAATCCCCACAATCAGCGTCGCCAAAATCAGCGGAGCCACAATCGTCCGAATCAACCGCAGAAAGATATCCGACAACACCCTCAACTGCACCGCAACATGCGGCGCATCGAACCCCAGCTCTGCTCCCGCAACCATCATCACGAAGATCCAGGGCGTAAGACTCTTCCGCCGCCACGCATACACCATCAGCAGCAACACGCCAACCCATCGCACCGCCATCGCCACCGCATGCGGAGCGTGCATCGCTCCCAGCACCACGCCAACGCCCAGCACGACCGCACCCGCAGCCGTCACCAACATCTCGCTCTTCGCCCCACTCTGTGCCATGGGCCGAAGCATATCAGCCGCGTCCCTCCAGACGTACAATTCTCTTCATGAGTCGACTAGCTCTCGCCCTTCTGCTCACCACCACAATCGCCGCTCCCGCTGCGCTGCGCGCGCAGAACATCCCTCCAGCGACCACCGTCAGCCCTTCCAGCAATCCCGCCGTCGCTCCGCCCACCAACGCAGGCAAGGCGCCCTTCACCTACACGCCGATGCACATGCCGAATCTGCCGCCTGGCGTTCTCGAGCTCCTCAAGCTCGAAGGCCAATTCTCCGAGGCAGTAACCGCAGGCGGCGGCAAAGCCTTCAGCTCCTGGTTCGCCGACGACGGCGTCACCCTCAACAACGGCCAGCCCGCCGTCCGCGGTCGCTCCGCCATCGCAGCCATCGCCAACTGGGATCCAGCCAACTACAAGCTAAGCTGGTACGCCGAAGGCGCCCAGATGGGCCCCTCCAACGACGCCGGCTTCACCTGGGGACACTACGACGCAACCACCATCGGCAAGGACGGCAAATCCGTCTCCACGTCTGGCCGCTACATCACCTTCTGGAAGAAAGTTCATGGTGAATGGAAAGTAGCCCTCGACGCCAGCGCCAACGAACCTCCACCCACGAACGGAATGCCCACTCCATGACCTCGCCCGCAGCCATCCATCCGCAAACCCGCATGGGTCACGTGCACCTCCGCGTCGCCAACCTCGACCGCGCCCTCGCCTTCTACCACGGCGTCCTCGGCTTCGAGATCACGCAGCGCATGGGCAACTCCGCCGCCTTCCTCTCCGCAGGAGGCTATCACCACCACATCGGCCTCAACACCTGGGAATCCCTCGGCGGCCAACCACCGCCCGCAGGCACCACCGGCCTCTACCACCTCGCCGTCCTCTACCCCACACGCGCAGCCCTGGCCGACGCTCTCCGCCGCCTCATCGCCGCCAACATCTCACTCGACGGCGCCGCCGACCACGGCGTCAGCGAAGCCCTCTACCTCCACGATCCCGACCAAAACGGCGTCGAACTCTATTGGGATCGCCCCGAATCCGAATGGCCCCGCGACCCCACCGGAAACCTGGCCATGCACACTCACCCACTCGATCTCCACGGTCTGCTAGGCACGAAGAGTTAGTTGTCAGTTGTTAGTTCTCAGTGAAAAGGCCCTGTACTTCCTGACAACTAACAACTGAGAACTGACAACCCCTTCAGAGCGTGTTCCCACCATTCACCGCAATCTTCTGCCCCGTAACAAACGAAGCATCATCACTGGCCAGAAATGCCACCACCCGACCAACCTCTTCCGGCACTCCCATGCGTCCCAGCGCAACGCCGCGCGCATACCCAAGCTTCTCTTCTTCGGTCGCCTCAAACGCTCGCTCCGTTGGAATCCATCCCGGCGCAACCAGGTTCACCGTAACTCCAGAAACACCCAGCTCTCTCGCCCACGATCGCGTCTGCCCAAGCTGTGCAGCCTTCGCCGCAACATAATTCGCGAACCGTGGATTCCCCAACTCCACAACCTCGCTCCCAATCTGGATCACTCGGCCAAACCCACGCGCTCGCATCCCAGGCAACACCGCCTTCATCAGCAGCAGCGGAGACTTCACAAAAAACTCCAACTGATCCAGGTAAGCCTGCCAAGTCTGCTCCTCAATCGACAGCAGCGGCTGATGTCCCGTAGCGTTCACCACCAACACCTCAATCGGCCCCAGCGCAGCCTCTACCGCCTTCACCAGCCGCGCAACCTCAGCCTCGTCCCGAACATCTCCCTGGAACGCCTGCGCTACGAATCCCCTCGCCCGCAAGCCAGCGCAAAGCTCCTCAGCTCGCTGTGCGCGCTCAAAATAGTTCACTGCCACGCGATGTCCAGCCTCTGCTAGCGAAACCGCCATCGCCGCGCCTAACCCTCGCGAGGCTCCCGTAACCAGCGCAACCCGTTCACTCATACCGACAGCATAATCCCCTACCGCTTGACCGAGCTCAACTGCTCATCCTGGTACACGCGCACGTAATCCACCAGCATCTCCACCGTCGCAGGAGTCGTTGCCGCCGGCGGACCCGGCCAATCTCCACCCATCGCGAGGTTCAGGATTACGAAATATCGGCCATCATCGAATGGCCAGATCGCACCCGACGGCAGATCTGCCCGCGTGTACGTCGCGTAGGGATGCTCTGGATCATCCACGTAATACTGCACTCGTCCCGGCGACCAGATCATGCCATACGTATGAAACCGCGCGGCAAACTCAGCATCTTCTGGCAAGGTAGCGACCTTCGTAAGCGGCGTGCCCGTGAATCCAATCCCGTGCACCGAGCCGTGAATCTTCCCCGGCTCCTTGCCAACATTCTCCATGATGTCCAGCTCGCCGCAAGCTGGCCATTGCCGCTGCTCGATGTCATCGCCAAGCATCCAGAATGCCGGCCAGACTCCCGGTCCAGAAGGAATCTGTATCCGCGCCTCAATGCGACCATACTGAAAGCTCTGCAACCCCTTGGTCGTCATCCGAGCCGAAGTCCACGTGCCAGCAGCATCGCGCCGCGCCACGATGTGCAGGAATCCATCCGCAACCACCACATTTGGCTCCGCAGCTACACAAGGCGCCACGCTCGACCCCGGAGCACAATACGTCTCCAGCTCGTGGTTCCCAAACCCACCACCACCGGTCTCAAACCTCCAGTTCGCCGGATCCGGAACGCTGCTCTTTCCATCAAACTCATCCGACCAAACCAGATGCTCCCCACGCTCAACCTGGGCGTAAACCGCCCCAGCCGAACCCACCAACAGCAACACCGCAAGAAATCGCTTCACTGGGAAACCGCGTTTCCGATGGGTCGCGCCCATCTGTTTCACCGACCACCCATCTTGCCTCACGGCCACTGTCTCCGGCAACAATGCCGCACAAAAAGGGGCGGACTCTTTCGAGTCCGCCCCTTAGTGGTTTGGTTATTAGCGAAGCGTTGTTCGCCGTCCGCGCAGGACTTATTCCGCGGCCATTTCTTCCTGCTCGCCTTCCATGCGCATCTGTTCCAGCTCGCGCTCCTCGGCTTCGATCGCCGCGGTAACTTCCTGCTGGACCTGCGCCGCCGCTTCTTCGAGCTCCGGCGAGAGCTGGACGTTGCGGTAGTAGGCCATGCCGGTGCCCGCGGGGATGAGACGGCCGACGATGACGTTCTCCTTGAGGCCGCGCAGCGTGTCGACGCTTCCGTTGATGGAAGCCTCGGTGAGCACGCGGGTGGTCTCCTGGAAGCTCGCCGCCGAGATGAAGCTGTCGGTGGAGAGCGACGCCTTGGTGATGCCGAGGAGCAGCGGACGACCAATTGCCGGACGGCCACCCTCCATCAACACCCGCTGGTTCTCGGCGTTGAAGCGGAAGCGATCGATCTGCTGCTCGAGCAGGAAGTTGGTGTCGCCAACCTCTTCGACCTTCACCCAACGAAGCATCTGGCGGACGATGGTCTCAATGTGCTTGTCCGAAATCGACACGCCCTGGAGACGATAGACCTCCTGAATTTCGTTGACGAGATACTGCTGGAGCTCGCGCTCGCCGAGCACCTCGAGGATGTCGTGCGGGTTACGCGGTCCGTCGATGAGTGCATCGCCGGCACGCAGCCGCTCGCCTTCCTGGACGTTGACGTAGACACCGCGAGGAACGCTGTACTCCTCTTCCTGGCCGTTGTCCGCAGTGACGTACACCTTGCGCTGACCCTTGCTGACATCGCCGAAGCGAACAACGCCATCGATCTTCGAGATGATCGCCGGATCACGTGTCTTACGCGCTTCAAAGAGTTCAACAACCCTCGGCAGACCGCCGGTGATGTCCTTCGTACGCGTCGTCTCACGCGGGATCTTCGCGAGAATATCTCCCGGGAAGACCTCGTCGCCATCCTGCACCATGAGGTGAGCACGCGATGGCATGAGATACCGCTTGGTGCCCTTGGCGCTCTTGATGATGATCGCAGGCTGCCGCTTCTCATCCGCAGAGTCGCCGACCACGAGGCGCGAGAGGCCTGTGACTTCGTCGATCTCTTCGTTGAGCGTGAGGCCTTCCTGCAGGTCCTTGAACTGCACGGTTCCGGCAATCTCGGTGAGGATGGAGAAGGTGTAAGGATCCCACTCGCCGATCACGTCGCCGAGCTTGACCTCCTGGCCGTCCTCCACGCGCAGCTTCGCGCCGTAGACGATGGCGTACCGCTCCTTCTCGCGACCCTTCGCATCGATGACAGCGATGGAGCCGTTGCGGTTGAAGGCAACCAGTCCACCTTCCTTCGAGCGAACCGTGACGAGGTTGATGAAGTGGATCTTGCCCGCGTTCTTGGCTTCAAGATGCGAGGTATCCTGCACACGCGACGCGGTTCCACCGATGTGGAAGGTACGCATGGTGAGCTGCGTTCCCGGCTCGCCGATGGACTGCGCTGCGATGACGCCGACAGCCTCGCCCATCTCAACCATCTTGCCCGAGCCAAGATTACGGCCGTAGCAGAGGATGCAGCATCCGCGCTTCGACTCGCAGGTGAGCACCGAGCGAATCTTCACGCGCTCGATACCCGCAGCCTGCACCGCAGAGGCCTTCTCTTCGTCGATCTCGTCGTTGATCTCGACGATGACCTTGCCCTCGAAGTCCTTGAGCTTCTCGAGCGAGACGCGGCCAATGATGCGGTCGCGCAACGGCTCGATGGTCTCGCCGGCTTCGATGATCGGGGTAACGTAGATGCCTTCCACCGTGCCGCAATCCAGCTCGGAGATGATGACATCCTGCGCCACATCGACCAGGCGGCGCGTGAGATAACCCGAGTCTGCCGTCTTCAACGCCGTATCCGCCAGGCCCTTACGCGCGCCGTGCGTCGAGATGAAGTACTGCAGAACCGTGAGGCCTTCGCGGAAGTTCGCCGTGATCGGGGTCTCGATGATTTCGCCGGAGGGCTTGGCCATCAAACCACGCATACCGCTTAGCTGACGGATCTGCTGCTTCGAACCACGAGCACCGGAATCGGCCATGATGTAAATCGGGTTCATGGCTCCTTCCTTGTCCGCGCGCTTCATGTTGTTAAACATCTCGTCGGCAACGCGCTCGGTAACGCCAGACCACATCTGCGTGACCTTGTTCGACCGCTCGAGGTTGGTGATCGAGCCGTCCAGATACTGCTGCTGCATGGCGATGACCTGCTTCTCCGCCTCGTGCACCAGCGTGTACTTCGAGTCCGGAATGACCATGTCGTCGAGGCCGACCGACAGACCAGAGCGCGTCGCGTACTGGAAGCCGAGCTCCTTGATCTTGTCGAGCGCCTTCACAGTCACTTCGAGGCCGAGATTCAGGTAGAGGTAATTGATCAGCTGACCAATGCCTTTCTTCTTCATCAGGCCGTTGACGTAGGGCATGCCCTCGGGCAGCGCATCGTTGAGGATGGCTCGGCCGACGGTGGTGTTGATGAACTGCTTGGTGAACTCCACTGGCTCGGTGTGCAGGATGTCCTGATCGTCATACGCGACGGTCATGTCGAGCACGGGGCCGGTGTAGCGCAGGCGGATGGGCGTCAGCGTCTCGACCTGCTTGGCCTCGAGCGCCATCAACACTTCCTCGATATTCGCGAACACGCGACCTTCACCCTTGGCGCCAAGCTTTGCCTTCGTGAGGTAGTAGAGACCGAGCACGAGATCCTGCGTCGGCACCGTGATCGGGTGACCACTCGCCGGCGAAAGAATGTTGTGCGAAGCGAGCATCAGGACCGAAGCTTCGATCTGCGCTTCCGGCGAGAGCGGGATGTGGACAGCCATCTGGTCGCCATCGAAGTCGGCGTTGAAGGCGGTGCAGACCAGCGGATGAATCTTGATAGCCTTGCCTTCGACCAGCACCGGCTCAAACGCCTGGATGCCTAGACGATGGAGGGTCGGTGCGCGGTTCAGAAGGACCGGGTGGTCCTTGATGACCTCTTCAAGAATGTCCCAGACGATGGAGTCCTGCTGCTCGACCATCTCCTTAGCCTGCTTGATGGTCGTGCAGTGACCGGTCTGCTCGAGGCGATGATAGATGAACGGCTTGAAGAGCTCGAGCGCCATCTTCTTGGGCAGGCCGCACTGGTGCAGCTTGAGTTCGGGGCCGACCACGATGACCGAACGTCCCGAATAATCCACGCGCTTGCCGAGCAGGTTCTGACGGAACCGGCCCTGCTTGCCCTTGAGGGTGTCGGAGAGGGACTTCAGCGGACGGTTGTTGGCGCCACGCAGGACGCGGCCACGGCGGCCGTTGTCGAACAGAGCGTCGACGGCCTCCTGCAACATGCGCTTCTCGTTGCGGACGATGACCTCAGGTGCGTGCAGGTCCATCAGCTTCTTCAAGCGGTTGTTGCGGTTGATCACGCGGCGATACAGATCGTTCAAATCGGACGTAGCAAAGCGTCCGCCATCGAGCGGCACCAGCGGGCGAAGCTCGGGCGGGATCACCGGGATCACGTCCAGAATCATCCACTGCGGCTTGTTGTCGGAGCGGCGGAAGGCCTCAACGACCTTGAGACGCTTGGCGTACTTGAGCTTCTTCTGCAGCGAGGTTTCGGTCTTCATGCGCTCGCGCATCTCGATGGCGAGCTCGTTGACTTCAACGCGCTTGAGGAGTTCCTTGATGGCCTCGGCGCCCATCATGGCCTTGAAGCCGGAGGGGCGGTACTGCTGGTCGAGCTCACGGAAGCGGTTCTCGTCCTTGATGACCTCACGCTCCTTTACGGGCGCGTCGCCGGGATCGACCACCACGTAGCTCTCGAAGTAAAGAACAGCTTCGAGCTCACGCAGCGAAATGTCGAGCAGGTGGCCAATGCGCGACGGCAGGCCCTTGAAGAACCAGACGTGCGAGCAGGGCGAAGCGAGCTCGATGTGCCCGAGGCGTTCGCGACGGACCTTCGAGAGGGTAACTTCCACGCCGCACTTGTCGCAGATCACGCCGCGGTGCTTCATCCGCTTGTACTTGCCGCAGAGGCACTCCCAGTCGGTGATGGGTCCAAAGATGCGCGCGCAGAACAGGCCATCGCGTTCGGGCTTGAACGTGCGGTAGTTGATCGTCTCCGGCTTGGTGACTTCACCGTGCGACCACGAGCGAATCTTCTCGGGCGACGCGAGCTGGATCTTGATCGAGTCAAAGTCCGTAATCGGACTCGTTGTTTCAAAGGGGCTGGAGCGGAACATATTTTTTCTCTCCGTTATTCATTGGCGCAGTGCTTAGCTCGATGCCAACTTTGCATTTCACTCTTCGACTTCAAGAGCCTGTGTTGCGAGCTTCGCTGCTGTTTCTATTTCTGTTGCCTTCGAGATGATCCAGTCTTCCGGCCTCATCCCTTCAATCTCTCCTCGCCTTCTGCCGCCGGCTCCTGCCATTACACAAGCCCGGAGCCGACAACAGCGGCGATCTAAGTCAAGCGCTAATCGGCGACCGCAAGCTCCGGCAGCGGCACAACCTCTTCAGCGTCCGCTGTCTTCTTGACCAGCTCGACGTCGAGGCAGAGCGACTGCAGCTCGCGGATGAGAACGTTGAACGATTCCGGCACGCCGGGCTCGATCGCAGCCTCGCCCTTGACGATGGCCTCGTAGATCTTCGTACGGCCATAGACGTCATCAGACTTCGCGGTCAACAGCTCCTGCAGGATGTAAGCGGCGCCATAAGCCTCAAGCGCCCACACTTCCATCTCACCGAAGCGCTGTCCGCCGAACTGCGCCTTACCACCCAGCGGCTGCTGCGTGATGAGCGAGTACGGTCCGATCGAGCGTGCGTGGATCTTGTCGTCGACCAGGTGAGACAGCTTGAGCATGTAGATGTAGCCGACTGTCACAGGCTGCTCGAAAGGCTCGCCCGTCATACCGTCATACATCTCGCTCTTGCCCGAGCTCGGGAGTCCGGCCGCTGCGAGCAGCGCCTTGATCTCTGACTCCTTGGCGCCGTCGAACACCGCCGTTCCAAACCAGATGCCGCGCTTCATGCCGGCAGCAACGCGAAGCGTCTGCTCGTCATCGAGTGCGAGGAGCTGGTTGAGGGCAGCCGTATTCTTGAACGCGTCCTTGAAGATCTCCTTCACTTCGCTCGCCTTGTTGTGCTGTTCAGCGAGTGCGGCAACCTTCGCGCCGAGCTCATGAGCAGCCCAGCCAAGATGCGTCTCCAGGATCTGACCGACGTTCATACGCGAAGGCACACCAAGCGGATTGAGCACGATCTCGACGGGAGTTCCATCGGGAAGGTACGGCATATCCTCTTCCGGCAAGATGCGCGCAATCACACCCTTGTTACCGTGGCGTCCCGCCATCTTGTCGCCAACCGACAGCTTGCGCTTCATCGCGATGTACACCTTGACCATCTTGATGACGCCGGGCGAGAGTTCATCGCCCTTCTGCATCTTGCCGATCTTCTCGTTGGTGATCTTGCGCAGCACGTCGATCTGGCGCGAGGTCATCTCCTCGATCTCGTCGATCTGCTCGTTCACGCGCGGATCCTTGTCAGCGTAGCGAATACGCTTCAGATTGCGCGTCGAGATCAGCTCGATGATGTCGCGGTTTAGAATGTCGCCCTTGGTCAACAGCTTCTTGTTGGTGCGCTCGTCGTGCAGGTCGGCGAGGACTTCCTTCTCACCGAGAATGTTCTCGAGGCGCTTGAGGCGCTCGTCGGTGAGAATACGAATCTCGTCGGCGAGGTTGCGCTCCAGCTTCTCGACCATCTCCTGCTCGATCTGCAACGCGCGCTGATCCTTCTCCTGACCCTTGCGCGAGAAGATGCGGACATCAACGACGGTGCCTTCGATACCCGGAGGGCACGTCAGCGAAGCATCGCGAACGTCGCCTGCCTTCTCACCGAAGATGGCGCGCAGCAACTTCTCTTCCGGCGTCAACTGGGTCTCGCCCTTGGGCGTAACCTTGCCGACGAGAATGTCGTTGTGCCCAATCTTGGCGCCGATGCGGATTATGCCCGACTCGTCCAGGTCACGCAGCGCGTGCTCTGAAACATTGGGGATATCCCGCGTGATCTCTTCCGGTCCAAGCTTGGTGTCGCGCGCTTCGATCTCGAACTCCTCGATGTGGATCGAGGTGTAGTAGTCCTCGCGGACCAGCTTCTCCGAGATCAGGATCGCGTCCTCAAAGTTGTAGCCGCGCCACGGCATGAAGGCCACCAGCACGTTGCGGCCGAGACCAAGCTCGCCCTGCTCTGTGCACGGTCCGTCAGCAATCACCTGGCCCTTGATCACCCGATCACCCTTGCGCACCACCGGCTTCTGGTTGATGCAGGTGTTTTGGTTCGACCGCTTGAACTTGGTCAGCTGATAGATATCCGAACCAACCTCGCGCGACAGCTGTGTCGGGTGATGCTCGCCTTCGACGCGCACGATGATGCGCTCAGAGTCGACCGAATCGATGATGCCGTTGCGCTTGGCCAGGATTACAGCGCCGGAATCGCGCGCGGTGACGCCTTCCATGCCGGTACCGACGAAGGGAGCCTCAGCAACAAGCAGCGGCACCGACTGACGCTGCATGTTCGCGCCCATCAGCGCGCGGTTCGCATCGTCATGCTCGAGGAACGGAACCAGCGAAGCCGCGACCGACACCAGCTGCTTCGGGCTGACGTCGACGTAATCGACCTCACCCTTGGGCACCAGTACAAAGTTGCCAGCCTTACGCGCGTTGACGAGGTCCTCAACGATATGCAGGTTCTCATCGAGACCAATGTTGGCCTGCGCGATCGTGTGCCGATCCTCTTCCCACGCCGACAGATAGAACGAGAACGGCTCGAGATCCATCGTGCGCTTGCCGTCCTTCTTCAGCTGCTTATTCAACTTCACCGACTCCGAAATCTCGAGGAAGTCGCCCTGGCGCAGACCGGACTCGCCGGCATTGGTGACGGCCACGTAGTCCAGGACCACGCCATCCTTCACCTTGCGGTAGGGGCTCTCGATGAAGCCGTACTCGTTGATGCGCGCAAAGCACGACAGCGACGAGATCAGACCAATGTTCGGGCCTTCCGGCGTCTCAATCGGGCAGATGCGGCCATAGTGCGTGGGGTGCACGTCGCGGACTTCAAAGCCCGCACGCTCACGCGATAAACCACCGGGCCCAAGAGCCGACAGGCGGCGCTTGTGCGTGATCTCCGACAGAGGGTTCGTCTGATCCATGAACTGCGACAGCTGCGAGGATCCGAAGAACTCGCGAATCGCCGCCATCACAGGCTTGGCGTTGATCAGGTCGTGCGGCATGGCCGTCGACATCTCCTGATACACGCTCATCTTCTCCTTGATCGCGCGCTCCATACGCACGAGGCCGATTCGGAACTGATTCTCCATCAGTTCGCCGACCGCACGCACGCGACGATTGCCAAGGTGATCGATATCGTCGACGACGCCGATATTCTTGCGCAGTTTCAGCAGGTACCGAATCGTGCCGTAGAAGTCCTCGGACGTCAGCGTCCTCTTGTCGAGCCCACTGGGATCTTGGTTCTCATACAGCTTGATGTTGAACTTCAGCCGGCCCACACGCGAGAAGTCGTACTTGCGCGGATCGAAGAACATGCCTTCGAAGAGCGCGGTCGCGGTGTCGAGCGTCGGTGGGTCGCCCGGACGCAGCTTGCGGTAGATCTCGATGAGAGCTTCCTCAGGCTTGCGCACCGAATCGCGCCGCAGCGTGTTCGAGATGATGTTGCCCACATCGTCGCGCTCCGGAAAGAACACCTGCAGATTGGTCACGCCGCTCTGAATGATCTTGTGCAGCTTGTCCGCGGTGAGCTCAGCGTTGGCCTCGTACAGTAGCTCGCCGGTCGCCATGTCGACCACGTCAGCCGCAATCATCGCGCCGTCGAACTCGCTGGGCTCAACCTCAACTTCGTGAATGCCGGCTGCGCGAACGTGCTTGATCGACGACGGGCCAATCTTCTTGCCCGCAGCAACCAGCTCTTCCTTCTTCGCACCATGCAGCGCGAGCGCCGAGCGCGTGCCAACCAGGTGCGTCGGCGTCTCTTCCGGCGTCACCGACCAGAACAGCTTGCCGTCCTTCACCGTGATGGTGTCGACAACATAGAACGTCTTGAGGATCTCTTCATCGGTACGCAGACCGAGGGCGCGCAGGAAGATGGTTCCGAGGAACTTGCGCTTGCGATCGATGCGCACATACAGCGTGTTCTTCTGGTCGTACTCGAACTCTACCCAGCTGCCGCGGTACGGAATAATCTTGCCAAGGAAGTAGGTGCGGTTGTTCGCCGTCTCAAAGAAGACGCCGGGCGAACGATGCAGCTGCGACACAATAACGCGTTCCGTCCCGTTCACGATGAACGTGCCGTTGGCGCTCATCAGCGGGATGTCGCCGAAGAAGACTTCCTGCTCCTTCATATCGCGCAGGGTCTTCACGCCGGTCTCGGGGTCCTTGTCGTAGATCTTCAGACGAATGGTCACCTTGAGCGGCGCAGAGTAGGTCATGCCGCGCTCTTCGCACTCAGCCTGGTCGTACTTCAGCTGGAGGCCGACGGGATCGCCGCATTTGGTGCAGAAGTCAGGGGTGTTCTTGTTGTAGGTTCCGCAGAACTTGCAAAGCACATCGCCGGGGTGGAACGGGTCGGTGATGACCATGTGGCCGCAGCTCGTACATGCGGTGCGGAGGTGGTTCAGGCCCTTCAGGTAGCCGCACTTGCACTCCCAGTTGCCGATGGAGTAATCGACAAACTCAAGCTCGGATACGTTACGGAAATCAGTGATGGGGAAGACGGAGGTAAAGACCGACTGCAGGCCATTGTCCTCGCGTTCGCGGGGCAGCTTGTCCATCTGCAGGAAGCGCTCGTAGCTGCGGCGCTGAACCTCAATCAGGTTGGGGATCTGGATGCTCGTCGGAATCTTGGAAAAATCCAGTCGGGTACGGATCGCGCGCATTTCGGTGGGGGTTGTTTTCGACATGCTCTCTCCTGTTGCTCGGCCAGCCTCTTGGGGCGCTGGCCTTCTGCTTGGCTCGAGGCCCTCCGGAGTGCGCCCGCTTGGAGCTACCACCCTCGGAAGGGAGAAACCACCGCATCTGCGGCGCTTCTCATTGGACTTGATGTGCGCCTGTTCCGGTGCTGCCTCTCCTCGCAGAAGTGGCACCTGAAGCGCGTAGTACAGAAACCCCAGCGAAGCATTCTGCGGGGTGGAAACCTGGGTCGTGCCGCCGCCTTACCTACACATGGCAAACTCTGTTACAACAGCCATAGAGCGCTTGGCCGGGATAAAGCTCTTGGGCCCGGCTGAACTTGAAACTGGACTTGCTAGAACCCGCCCGACGCCACAAAAGCGCTGTTTTCGCCAGAGACGGCGAATGCGCCCTGCGGGACAGTGTGCCCGGAGAGCGCGCATACGCTATTCGTGAGTGAGTTGGTACAGAAACGGTGGATAATCGCCGCCCTTTGATCCCGCACGCCGTACGGGACTCAACGTTTGCCGCTTGTCGCACGTTTGCACCTTGCGGACCCGCCGCTCGAACCACAAGGTGGCCGGCTCCATAACCTGCTTCGCAATGCCAGGATGAACCGGATAAAACCACTAATTCAGTAGCTTGTATCTGTTAGATGCTAGTTAGATTCCGTTAGATTCTAAGCTTTCGAGCTCCGCAGAAAAACGTTGCGCCGAGGCAGCTGCGGCAGTCTCCCATTAGAGAGAATAGCGCAGATCTGCCCCGGCTGCAACCGGGGGATTTCAACAGGCTTTCGCCCGCTCCCCCGCAAACTGCCGAAGCCGTCTCAACTTCAACGGTCGAAGAGCTTTACTTGATCTCGACGGTCGCAACGCCATCAAACTTCTTCGCGATGGCAGCCGCATCTTCCTTCGAAATGTTCTCCTTCAACGCCTTGGGCGCGCCGTCCACCAGGTCCTTGGCTTCCTTCAGCCCAAGAGCGGTGACTTCGCGTACGGCCTTGATGGTGTTGATCTTGTTCGCGCCCGCATCCTTGAGGATGACGGTGAACTCGGTCTTCTCTTCCGACCGCAGGTGCCGCAGCAGCGCCGCCGCCCGCAGGAGCCGCAGCAACCGCAGCCGCTGCCGAAACGCCAAGGCGCTCCTCAAGCTTCTTCACTAACTCCGACGCCTCAAGCAGGCTGAGGCTAACGATCTGATCTTCCAACTGCTGAATGTCCGCCATGTTTCTCTCTCCGTTTATTACAAATTTCAAAACTTTGATGCCGCTATATTGCTGATTCAACTCACCTAAGGCCTTCTTCCGCCCCAGGCTGCCGCCCCTTCCGTGGGTTTCCGTTGCGCCAGACTGCGCACCCGCTGAAGATTGCGACGAAACTTGGTTACTCTTCTGCCGGCTCGGCTGCCGCTTCGCCAGCCTGCGTCGCCGTGCCATTCTCCGGCTGCGCCGCGCCCGAAGGCTGCTCGCCCGCCGCTGCCTCTTCGACATGCGCCGCTTCCGCTACAGCTTCCGCAGCCGGAGGCTTCTGCCGCCGGTGCAGCTTCCGCTACAGGTGCTTCTGCCGCCGGAGTTTCGGCAACCGGCGCAGCCTTCGCTGCCGGCGCGCCAAACTTGCCCTGCTCCGCCGCCATGTTCACGACGACCGCCAGATTCCGGCCCGTAGCATTGATCACCGTCGCCAAACGCTGTGCCGGCGACTTGATCAGGAACAGCAGCTTCGAGAACAGCTCTTCCTTGCCCGGCAGCTTCGCCAGCGAGTCAATCTCGGCGACCGTAATCACCTTGCCGTCGACGATGCCCAGCTTGAAGGTGTACTCGGCGTTATCCTTCACCCAGGTCGACAGCGCCTTGGCCAGCGCCACCGGGTCACCCGAGGTGTACGCAACCGAGTTCACGCCCTTCAGGCCCTGCAGCGCCGCCTCAACCTTGGTGCCCTGGCTCGACTTCGCCGCCAGCTTATTCTTCACCACGTGATAGCTGCCGCCCGCCTCGCGGATTACCTTGCGCAGCTCAAAGTCCTTCGAGGCCGTCAGCCCCTTGAACGTGCCGATGATGGCCGAGGTCGAGCTCTCAAGCTCGCTCGCCAGCATTTTTACCTTCTCGTTCTTCTTCGCCTTGGTCAATGCCATCTGAACTTAGCCTTTAGCTTCTGGCTTCTAGCTCCCAGCTGAATCCGGCTCGAGCCGCTAGCTCAAAATCTGTATTCTCAAACGCCTACGCTCGAGCGAAAATCTCAAGCCTGCAAGTCCTGGGCTAAGCTAGAAGCTGGAGCTCCTGCTCTTACTTCGTAGCCACATCCGCAACAGCGGCCTCAAGCTCAATGCCAGGGCCCATCGTCGAGCTCAGCACAATCCGCTTGATGTACTTGCCCTTGGCAGCCGAAGGCTTCGCCTTCACCACCGAGGAGATCACCGTCAGCGCATTCTCCTGCAGCTTCTCAGGCGTGAACGACAGCTTGCCAACCGGCACATGCACCAGCGCGGTCTTGTCGGCGCGGAACTCAACCTTACCGGCCTTGATCTCGCGAATCGCAGCAGCCACATCCGTGGTCACCGTGCCCGTCTTCGGGTTCGGCATCAAGCCGCGCGGTCCGAGAACCTTACCCAGACGTCCAACCGAACGCATCATGTCCGGGGTCGCGATCAGAGCGTCGAAGTCGGTCCAGTTCTCTTTCTGGATCTTCTCGACCAGCTCCTCGCCGCCGAAGAACTCAGCGCCGGCAGCCTCAGCCTCTTTGACCTTATCGCCCGAAGCGATCACCGCCACAACCTTCGACTTGCCGCCCAGACCGTGGGGCAGAACCACCGTCCCGCGAACCATCTGGTCAGCGTGACGCGTATCCACACCCAGCCGCATGGTCAGGTCGACGGTCTCGTCGAACTTGGCATACTTGGCCTTCTGCAGCAGGGGAATCGCATCGCCAATCGTATAGGGACGCGGCTCCACAAGCGCGCGCGCCTTCGTAATATTCTTGGATAGCTTCTTTGCCATGATTTCCTCGTCTCCCACCCCGTACCTCGCGCCTTTCCGGCGAAGGCCTTGCATTCTCCCGCAAGGGCGTGGTCCCGACTAGTCTGCATAGGAGTGCAGACAACCTTCTAAGTATGCCGGATTTTAGGGCTTTCGTCAACGCCTTAACTGAGTCGATTGGAAGTGGATTCGATCATTTCCCAACTTCCTGAATCCGTTCGCAAAACGTCTTACCCTCGACGAGAAGGGCATAAATATCGAGCCCCACGCCGTAAGTGTTGGTGATGTCGACTTGCTGAATGAGACCAAATGATGCGAGACGAGACAGGGAGCTGCGATATCTCAAGTGCTCTTGAGGATTTAGTCCTCCCTTATTGGTGAAGTCTCCCCAAACCTGCTGAATTTCGCCATGCCATCCGCTGGGGGCCGTCCCCGGGGAACGCATCTGTCGAGTGACAAGTGAAATCTGAGAATCATAGATTTTTCGCAAGAGAGTAACGTCTATTTCCTTCAGCTCTACGGCAGCACGCATCATGTCATCGGCATTTTCGGGGTCGAGATCCGAAGCTGCAACCCCGTTGGCAAAAATGTGAGCAAGCCTCTTAAGCCGTCTTCAACGTTCGTTCGAGGGACGTACAGTGTTGCGTTGGCTAGAACCTCACCAGCCTCTCTCTTCCTGAGGTTCTCCTCAATGACAATCCTCCGAATGTCGTCCGCAAGTCGGTACAGTCTCCTGACATCCTCGACGACCGCATTCGCGAAATACAAAAGGTTCGACTCGTCTTTTGCCGGAGCGAGTTCCATGAGCTTCGAACAAAGCTCCGCAATTGCGGCTGCACCGGACATCCCCGCTAAATCAGCGACGATCCCACCGATCGCGGTGACCCTCGAAACTAATAACCCCATTGCCGAGGGGGACGATTCCTCACTTTCGAGGCGGCTGAGGGCGGCGGCACTATCGAATTCAAATTGACCCATGTCAATGCTCTCTCCTATCAAACCGCTCCAACGCTATTATCTCTTGCTTATAGAGAAAAACTTCAAAACAAAGCATCAGAACAAGAGGAGTGATCTATCGCACCACCTTCACTCGCCCCGACATCCAACCACACAAGGAGAACCACAAAATGCAAATGGGAATGGTAGGCCTCGGAAGAATGGGAATGAACATGGTGACCCGCCTCATCAAGGCTGGCCACCAATGCGTCGGCTTCGACAGCAACCAGGCCACCATCGACACCCTCACGAAAGCAGGCGGCTCCGGCGCCACCACCCCCCAGGACTTCGTCCAGAAACTCACCACCCCCCGCGTCATCTGGCTCATGGTCCCCGCCGCCGTCGTCGACACCGTCATCTCCAACCTCCTCCCCCACCTCGCCCCCGACGACATCCTCATCGACGGCGGCAACTCCTTCTACCAGGACGACATTCGCCGCGCCAACGACCTCAAGCCCAAAGGCATCCACTACATCGACTGCGGAACCAGCGGCGGCGTCTGGGGAGCCGACCGCGGCTACTGCCTCATGATCGGCGGCTCCGACGCTCCCTTCGCCCGCTGCGAACCCATCTTCAAAGCCCTCGCCCCCGGCATCGAAGAAGCGCCTCGCACCCCCGGCCGCGAAAAACTAGGCGGCACCGCCGAGCACGGCTACCTCCACTGCGGCCCCCACGGCGCCGGCCACTTCGTCAAAATGGTCCACAACGGCATCGAGTACGGCATCATGGCCTCCTATGCCGAGGGCCTCAACATCCTCCACCACGCCAATGCCGGCAAAACCAAGCAAGTCGACGACGCCGAAACTACCCCCCTCCGCGATCCGCAAAACTACCAGTACGACCTCAACCTCACCGACGTCACCGAAGTCTGGCGCCGCGGCAGCGTGATCTCCTCCTGGCTGCTCGACCTCGCCGCCTCCTCACTCCTCGAAAGCCCCGACCTCAGCAAGTTCGCTGGCCGCGTCTCCGACTCCGGAGAAGGCCGCTGGACCGTCAAGGCCGCGATCGACGAGTCCGTTCCCGCTCCCGTCCTCAGCGCCGCCCTCTTCGACCGCTTCAGCTCCCGCGGCGAAGCCGACTTCGGCGACAAACTCCTTTCGGCCCTCCGCTTCGAATTCGGCGGTCACCAGGAAAAGAAGTAGCCTCCACCGATTCCAACCCGACCCTTCGCAGGAGGCCACCCCGCCTCTTCATGATCAATTACCGCCCAGCTCGTCAACTTTCGTGGATACTGTTACTTACCCATGCGAGCCGAGCCCTACACGCAGCCTAACCCGCAGCGCCTCCTCTACCCCGACGCCTTCCCCCCCGCGCCGCGGCGGGGCCTCGCGCACTATCTCGAACTCACCCTCACCTTCCTCGTCCTCCTCCTCTTCTCCTGGCTGGGGATCAAGCTTTCCAACTCCTCCGAAGGTGTCGCCACCATCTGGTTCACCAACGGGATGCTCTTTGCCCTGATCATCCTTCGGCCTCGTCACCTCTGGATTCAGTACTTCGCCATTGGCCTCTTCGCCGATACCCTCGCCGACGTCCTCTACGGCGACCGCTTCGCCCTGGCCTTCGGCGTCTCGCTCGCCAACTCCGTCGAGGTCATCCTCTCCGTCCTCGTTCTCACCTACTTCTTCGGCAGCCCCTTCAACCTCTCCCGTCGCAGGCCTCTGGTTGGCTTCCTCTTCATCGCCGTCATCGGCGCCACCGCCGTCACCAGCGCACTCGGCGCTTCCTGGACCCTCGTCTTCGTCAACGCCGGCCCCTGGCTCACCCTCTTCCGCACCTGGTGGCTCGGCGACATCCTCGGGATGTCCATCATGGCGCCGCTGGTCTTCATCCTGCTTCGCCCCGGCTTCTTCGAGATGCTCCACCGCCGACAACTCCTCAGCACCCTCGGCCTCCTGCTTATCCCCGCCCTAGCCACCCTTTTTGTCTTCACCGACAGTCGCGACCCCCTCATCTTCCTCATCGTCCCCGCACTGCTCGTGGTCGTCTTCCGCCTGGGCTTCCCAGGCACCGTCCTCGCTGTCGGCGTCGTCGCTCTCATCTCCATCCCCCTCACCATCCGCGGCTACGGCCCGCTCATGCTGGTCGCCGACCACCGCATGCTGCACCGCATCGTCGACGTCCAGATCTTCCTTGCCGTCGCTCTCTTTACCTGCTTTCTCGTCGCAACCTTGCTCGAGGAGCGCACCGAGCTCGAAGTCTCCCTCAAACAAAGCGAAGCCCGCTACCGCATGCTCGCCTCGCTCGACGGCCTCACCGGCCTCGCCAATCGCCGCACCTTCGACGAGCGCCTCCAGGACGAATGGGGCCGCGCCCTCGTCGCCAACCAACCCCTCTCCCTCCTCATGATCGATGTCGATCTCTTCAAGAAGTACAACGACCTCTTCGGCCATATCAACGGCGATAACTGCCTTCGCCAGATCGCCAACGTGATCGCCGACGCCGTGCACCTCACCTCCGGCGAAGCCTCCCGCTTCGGTGGCGAAGAGTTTGCCGTCATCCTCCCCAACACCGACAGTTCCTGCGCCATGGCCGCTGCCGAGACCCTGCGCGCCGCCGTCGCCGCCATCAAACTTCCCCACCCCGGCAGCCCCTGGCACCTTCAGACCATCAGCATCGGTGTCGCCGTCGCCGTTCCCGAAACCGGCCAGTCCCCCGTCTCTCTCCTCAACGCCTCCGACAGCGCGCTCTACCTGGCCAAGCTGCTCGGCCGCAATCGCGTCGAGTCCAACCTCTCCCACGCCGGCATCCAGCTCGAACCCCATCACCCCGACCCCGCCTCTACCCCCCGACGACGCAGGACCGACAGAGAATAATCCCCTTGACACACCCCTCCCCATCCGCCTACTCTCATCTCCAGTGAGGCGAAGAAATGGCGAAACTAAAACCCACCCCAAGCTCCCTCTTCCCCATCCTCAACACCCACCCCGGCCCCCGCTTGCTGGGCATAGCCCGCCTGGCCGCCGAGTCCACCCATGCCGACGACGGCCACCAAATCGAGTTCCGCACCCTCCAGCCCCGCACCATCCTCAACCGCTCCGTCTCCAAACGCCAGCTCAAGCATTACTGGACCATCAACCCCTACCGCGGCTGCGAGTTCGGCTGCAAATACTGCTATGCCCGCTACACCCACGAGTTCCTCCAGCCTGCCCCAATCTCCCCTCCCCCACCCGGCACCCACGACATCCGCCAACAACCCTGGGCCCTCGCCTTCGAACACGAGATCTACCTCAAAGAAAATGCCGCCTGGCTGCTCGAGCAGGAGCTCCGCAACGTCGACCCAACCGAAGAGATTGCGATCGGCACCGCCACCGACCCCTATCAACCCATCGAACGCCGCGTAGGCATCACCCGCTCGCTCCTCGAGGTCTTCGCCCGCCAGAAGGGCCTCCGCATCGGCATCATCACCAAATCCTCGCTGATCACGCGCGACATCGACCTCCTCCAGCAGATCGCGAAGCACAACACGCTCGTCATCCACATCACGATCACCACCACCGACGCCGCGCTCGCCCGCAAACTCGAGCCCCGCGCCCCGCGCCCAGACCTCCGCTTCGCCGCCCTGCGCAAGCTCTGCATCGCCGGCCTCAACGCAGGAGTCCTCTGCTGCCCGCTGCTCCCCGGCATCAACGACAGCGTCGCCTCGATCGACGCGGTAGCCTCCCGCGCCGCCGCCAACGGCGCCTGCTTCCTGGGCGCCAACCCGCTCTTCCTCAAATCCTGCTCCCGCCCCACCTGGCTCGCCTTCATCCGCGAACACCTTCCCCACCTCGCCGACGACTACAACCGCCGCTACGCCAAAGCGGACTTCGTCGACGCCACCTATCGCAACCGCATGGCCACCCTTGTCCGCCAGATCTGCCGCAAGCACCACCTCTACGAACGCCAGTCCGAAGCCCACCTCACCCAGGAGCTCTCGCCCCCGTCAGCCAATAGCAAAGAATCCTCAGCCCGCAAGCCACCCATCCCCGTCCGCCCCGAACCCCTCCAGCCCAGCCTCTTCGCCGCCAGCTAGCGATACACCAGGCGCGCCGTAACCCAGGCTGCATAAGCCATCCACACCACCAGCGGAACCAGGCACAACCCGGCCATCCGCACTCGCCTCCATGCATACACCGCCACTGGCAATGCCACCACCAACGTCACGACGTTCCCCACCAGCCCGGCAAACAAGTTGCTGAACCCACCCGTGTACAAGGGATATAACAAGCAAAGAAAAGCCAGCGCACTCACCCACTCCGCACGCCGCTGATCCCGATGCGTTCTCGCCGCTCGCAACAGCAACCATCGCGCGATCCCCATCCCCGCGAACAGCACCAGCCAGATCGTCCCCACTACCCATCCCGGCGGCAGTCCCGTCTGCGCCCCGCCCGACTGCTCCAACCCCAACCCAAAGATCAACCCATTCACCAGCAGCGGCGTCCCCACGAACACTGCCAGGTTCGTCGCCAGCCCTGCCATCACCGGCCGCTCTTTCCGAACGTCGACCCAATGCGCATCCTGCATAGTGTTACCACCTCAATCAGACTCTGAATCAATAGACGCAGAATCGCTTATCCGAGCAGCGCCAGAATCTCATCCCGCGTCGGCATCGACGGCGCCGTCCCGGCCCGCGTCACCGAAATCCCAGCCGTAGCGCATCCGAACCGCGCCGCCTCCAGCACCGACCTCCCCTCGCTCAGCGCCGCCGCAAATCCGCCGCAGAACGCATCGCCGGCCCCAGTCGTCTCCAGCACCGGTCCCGCATCAAACGCCTCCACCAGCTCCGCCGTCTTCCCTTCGACGCAAACCAGCGCCCCCTGCGCCCCCAGCGTCACAATCACGCACTTCGCGCCGCGTTCCATCAAGGCCCGCGCGGCCGCTTCAGCCTGCGCCCTGGTCTCCACCGGCATCCCGGTCAGCAGCGCCGCTTCGCTCTCATTCGGAATCAGAAAATCCGCCAGCCCCAACATCTCGTCACTCAAGCGCTGCGCCGGAGCCGGATTCAGAATCGTCCGCACCCCGACCCCGCGAGCCAGCCGCAATCCGCACTCCACCGTATCCAGCGGTAACTCAAGCTGCGTCAACAAAACGCCAGCCCCACGAATCGCCTCGCTAGCCGCCTCCACATCCTTCGGCCGCAACGTGAAGCAAGCGCCCGGCACCACGATGATCGCGTTCTCGCCCTTCACCTCATCAATCAAAATCACCGCCGAGCCCGTCGGTGTCGCACAACTCTCCGTCAGCGACGCATCAATCCCGTCGGCCGCCCACGTGTCGCGCGCCAGCCTCCCAAACGCGTCCTCGCCCAGTCGCGAAAACATCTGCACCTGCGCCCCCGCCCTCGCCGCCGCCACCGCCTGGTTCGACCCCTTGCCCCCTGGCCCCAGCGCAAACCCGCTCCCCATCAGCGTCTCGCCCCACGCCGGCAGCCGCGCCGCCCGAAACGCCACATCCGCCACAAAGCTTCCCAGCACCAGAATCTTCTTCGCCACGTTCTTCTCTCCCATCAACTACCCAGCATACGCACGAGCAATCAGCACCAGCGCCAGCAGATACGACACCACCATCGCCGCCAGATACCCTTTCGCCTTAGTGTTCGCGCCTTTGAACTCCTTCCACGCAAACACGCCCCACAAGCAAGCCACCATCGGCGACGCCTGCCCAATCGCGTACGAGATCGCCACCCCCACCAGGCTCGCTGCCACAAAATTAAACACCGTGCCCAGCCCCCAGATCGCTCCGCCCAGCAACCCCAGCGCATGATATCGCGCCGGCGCGCGAAAATAATCTCCCGCCGCCACCGGGCTCCCCACAATCGGCTTCCGCATCAGAATCGTGTTGAAGAAAAAGCAGCACACAAACGCCCCGCCCGTCAGAAACACCGCCGTCGTGTAAGGAGTCAGCGCGTTCCCATGCGTCATCGCGCGCGTCACAAACGGCGCAAAGATCCCCATCAAAAATCCTGACACCACGCACACCACCACTCCCTTCTTCGACACCGCCTCGCTCCCACTCCGCAGCGCCCCATACGACTTCCCCACCAGCACCACCGCCACCACCGCCATCAGCACGCCCGCACCCAGCAGCATCGCATTCCCGCGCGGCTGCAGCGCATAGCTCAACACCACGCCCTCCACCAGCGCAATCCCAATCGAGATCGGAAACGCCACCGCCAGCCCCACAATCTCAATCCCCGCAATCAGCAGCACATTCGCAATGTTGAAGATGAACCCACCCAGGGCTGCCCACAGCAAATTCAAATCATCGGCCGAGTGCAGATTCGCAAGAAACGCCGTCGGCCCACCTGCATAACTCCCCATCGTGAACGCCAGCACCACCGCAATCAGAAAAATCCCCAGCCCATAGTCCCAGTAGTACAGCTCAAACCGATAGTTCTTCGTCCCCTTGAACGTATTCGCAAACGAGCCCCAGCAGATCGTGCTAAGAATCGTCATCAGCAGCGCCACACCAAACGTGGACGGAACAAACATCGGCAACCTCCGCGAGATCCCTCGCACCCCTACGCCCGCAACTCAATCAGCTGCTCGCGAAGCAACCATTATGCCCGAGCGCCGCGTCACTTGTCGGATACCGCTCAAGTGCGACCTTCGTCCGGATGCGGATACCCAGCCTGTGGCAAGATAGTAACCAACGAACGAGTCGGCGTTCCTTCAGGACGTAAACCAACCGACGCACCCTGCAGTGCTCCCATGCGCCACTGGATCGCCATCTGACCCCCAGCAGCACTCGTGGAGACAGCGCTCATGGATCACCCGCACCACGACCACACCCATCAGGAACAGCCCTTCCAGGAGTTCCTCGATCCCGTCTTCGGCAGGATCGCCCCCGAAGCCCCTCCCGAGCTCGCAACCTTCGCCTTCCTCATCGGCAGCTGGCAATGCAACGCCAGGATCAAATCCACCGGCGGCGAATGGCAGCGGCTCGAGGCCCAGTGGGTGGGCCGCTTCATCCTCGACAGCCACGCCATCGTCGATGAGTACCGCATGACCACCCTCTCCGGCGAGCTCATCGTCCTCGGCATGAACGTCCGCACCTACGACCCCAGCACCCACACCTGGTGCATCAAGTGGCTCAACGCCCTCACGGGCACCTGGACCGATCTCGTTTCACAGGAACTCGGTGGCGTCCAGATCCACCGCAACAACGGCACCCCTTCCATCACCTACGCCTTCAAGGAACCCACCGCCGCCCACCCCTTCACCCGTGCCACCTACACCCCGCACTCCCCCACCCGCTTCACCTGGAAGGGCGATCAATCCATCGACGCCAATATCTGGACCGACTTCATGCTCGTCGAGTGCTACCGCAATCACTAGCTGCGTGCTACCGCAATCACTAGCCGCGTGCTACCGCGACCACTAGCTGGGCGCTACCGAAATCACAAGCTCGCACGTTCATTCGCAAGGTCGCCAGCGTATGCATTCTCCAGCGGCAAGCGTATCCGGAACGTCGTCCCGTGCGACACCGCATCCGTGCTGCTCTCTACCTCGATCGTTCCCGAGTGCCCACCAATAAACTGCTTCGCCACCCACAACCCGATCCCCGTACCAATCGATCCGCGCGTCGTAAAGAATGGCTCGAAGACCCGCTGAAGATTCTCCGCAGGAATGCCTCGCCCGTTGTCCTCGATCGTCAACACCACTGCCTCCCGCTCGCCGCACAGCCCATCCTCGGTGGTCACGCGAAGCGTTCCTCCCGGCTTCATCGCGTACATCGCATTCGTCACAAGATTGGAGATCACCTGCATCAGCTCCCCTTTTCGCACCGCCACTTCCTGCGCCGACGCGAAGCACGTCTCCACCTTCACGCCCGCCTCTCTCAACTTCGAGCTGTAGATCTTCAGCACCTCCCCCACCAACTCCGTCAACGAAACCATTGCCGCGGAATTCTGCTCGCGATAGAACCCCAGCGTCTGCTTCGCAATATGCGAGAGCCGCACCAACTCACTCTCCGCCGTATTCAGATACGACATCACCTCAATATCCGAAGAGTTCGATCGCGCCAGGTAAATCAAATTCAGCACCGCCTCGAGCGGATTATTAATCTCGTGCGCAATCGACGCCGCCATTCTCCCACTGGCGGAAAGCTTCTCCGCCTGCACCAGCGACTGCTCCATCCGCTTGCGCTGTGTCACATCACGCAACACCTTCGACGCCCCGACTACCTCTCCCAGCGCATTCCGCAACGGCGAAATTGACAGCGACACATTCAGGCTTCTGCCATCCTTCGTCAACCGAACCGTCTCATAGTGTTCAATTCGCTCGCCAGCACGAATCTTCCGCAGGATCCCCGCCTCCTCCGGATGCAGCTCCTTCGGCACCAGCGTCAAAATCGACGCCCCCAGCATCTCCTCTTCGCTGTAACCGAACGTCCGCTCCGCCGCCTGATTCCAGCTGGTAATCACCCCATCAAGATCTTTACTCACAATCGCGTCGTCCGCCGACTCCACAATCGCCGCCAGCCGAGCCCGGGCAATCTCCATCTGCCGCTGGTCCGTAATGTCCCGCGCAATCTTCGACACGCCAATCACGTTCTCTTGGCTATCCCGCACCGGAGAGATGGTCAGCGACACAATGATCTTCCGCCCATCCTTCCTCACCCGCTCCGTCTCGAAATGGGCAATCTGCTCCCCAGCCCTCACCTTGCTCAAAATGAACGGCTCCTGGTACGCCAGGTCCGGAGGAATCAACTTCAGAATCGATTGCCCGACAATCTCCTCCGGCTGATATCCAAAAATCCTCGTAGCCGCCGGATTCCAGCTCGTGACGATTCCGTCCAGGTTCTTCGCAATGATCGCGTCTTCCGAGGAATGAACAATCGCCTCCAGCAACGAGGCCGGTCCTTCTGCCCCAAGATCGCTGGCCGCGTAACCCCGATGGAATGTCTTTGCAATATTCATGAATCAGTCTTGAACCTCGGGCCCGACGCGTATGCTCCCATGACGCAAAGCATCGCGCAATTTCGATCGCATCAATTAGGATGCGCCTGCGGCCCCCCGCAGCCGCTCCGGTCTCGACAATCGACCCCTCCCTGCCCACCCCCCGACACAAAAAAGGCGCAGCCGGATCGCGAGGGAGACCCTCCACAATCCTTCTGCGCCCTTCAATCTTCCAAAATTCGCGCTTACGCGACGACTTCGATGCCCATCGACCGCGCCGTGCCGCGAATGCTCTTCGCCGCCGACTCCACAGACGCCGCATTCATGTCCGGCATCTTCTGCTTCGCGATCTCCTGGATCTGCTTCTCGGTCACCTTGCCAACCTTGTCCTTGTTCGGTGTCCCCGAGCCCTTCGGAATCCCCGCCGCCTTCAACAGCAGCACCGGCGCCGGAGGCGTCTTCGTAATAAACGTGAACGTGCGGTCCGCGTACACCGTAATGACGACCGGAATCGTCAGCCCCGCCATCGACGGGTCCTTGCTGGTGCGCTCGTTGAACTGCTTGCAGAACTCCATGATGTTGACCTGCGCCTGTCCAAGCGCGGGTCCAACCGGCGGTGCCGGCGTTGCCTTGCCAGCAATGATCTGGAGCTTAACGTCTCCCTGAACCTTCTTCGGTGCCATATTCGTAATCCTTCTTCCGTGTTGCGAACGGTCTGTTCTACAGCGCTCGCATAAATTTTGTACTGCCCGTACTGCCAGGAGTTAGAAGGTCCGGTGAAGCGCCCGGGCTGTGACTCCCAAAACTTGTCTGTTCCACACTCGCCACGCGAGCGTTCTTTCTAATTCCTAATCCCTGTTCCCGAATCCCTGCTTTTACGCCTCGACCTTTTCCACGTTCGCAAACGAAACCTCGGTAGGCGTTGGCCGGCCAAAGATCGACACCATCACCTTCAGCGTCTGCTTGTCTTCATTGACGTCATCAACCGCGCCATTGAAGTTGTTGAACGGTCCATCGGTGATTCGAACCTGCTCGCCCTTCGTAAACTTAAGCTTGAGCTTCGGCTTCTCCTTGGTCACGTCGCTGCGATTCAACATCGCATTAACCTCAGCCTCGGAAAGCGCATTGGGCTGATCGCCCGTCTGCAGAAATCCCGTAACCCGCGGCGTGTTCTTCACCACGTGCCACATATCGTTGTCCAGCGCCATTTCCACGAACACATACCCCGGCAGAAACACGCGGTCGATGGTGTACTTCTTCCCATTGCGCAGCTCGGTCGTGGGCTCGGTCGGAATCTCAATGCGCCCCACCTTATCCTCCAGGTGATACGCCGCCACGCGGCTCTGCAACGACTCCTTCACCTTGCGCTCGAACCCCGAGTACGCGTGAATGATGTACCACTTGAAGTTCTCGTTAACCGGCGCCGCGGCAGCCACATCGCCGCCCACTGCCTCGCCCTCGGTTGCAACCTCAGGGTCAACCGCAACGTCGCTCTTCAGCGCCTCATCGTCGCCGACCGGCACAACCTGCTCTTCGTCCTGCTTCAACTCGTCTGCCATGGTTTTACTTTCCTTCAAACCCAATCTTGTCCTCGAACAGGAACCAAGAGTCGAGATTCGCCTCTCGCATCTTGCCGCTCGAATCTGTTTCCTAGTGCTTGGTCAGATGCAAAAACATCTTGTCGATGCCCGAGCCAAGAACCAGGTCCACCAGCTCAAAGTACGCAGCAAACAAAAACACCGCGATGATCACCACGATCGTCGTCGACTGCACTTCGGCCCGCGACGGCGTGTGCACCTTGCTCATCTCCTGGCGCGTTTCCTTCAGAAACTCGATGAGCCGCTGGGGACCCGCGGTCGCCCGCTGCAATGCGCTCTGTTCGTTCGTCTCAACTACGGCGGCCTTCGCCATGGATGTACTCCTGAAAACTGCTGCTGCGTTCAATAACTAACGTTCAAAAGTCTGGCAGGGGCGCTCGGATTCGAACCGAGAAGTTCGGTTTTGGAGACCGACAGTTTAACCGTTGAGCTTACGCCCCTGTAAAGTTGTCAGTTCTCCGTTATCAGTTCTCAGTCGAACGCCTTTACTGACAACTGAGAACTGACAACTAAGAACTACTTCGTCTCTTTATGCGCCGTGTGCTTCCGGCACGTGTTGCAAAACTTGGAGAACTCCAACCGTCCCGTGGTTGTCTTCTTGTTCTTCGTCGTCGAATAGTTCCGGTTCTTGCAATCCGGACACTGCAGGGTAATGATCTCGCGCATGGTTACTTCCTCTCTAGTGTGGCCAGCCACCTCGGCTGGCAAGCAGCGCATCGAAAGGAATTCTCCTCCGCCCGACACGCCGCGACGCAGGGTTAAGGTCCCTGCAACCTGTATTCCTGAAGTTGTTGAAACGGAGTAGCCCAAACGGGCATAGCAAAGCGGTCAGGCACACGCTCGTCCTCCTCCATTATCCACGAAAAGCGGGGATTGCGAAAGGGGAAGTTCCTACCTGTTCAGAAACAGAACTCCCATCAAAATGGCAGCGCACACTAGAAAAAGCCCGAATCCCAGCACCACAAGCTTCAAAAGTCGCCGCCCGCACGCCTCGGGATCACCAGATCCAGCCGAATTGAACTTCCCGTCAGCAATCCCAATCAGCACAAGAAGATAGTGGTCTTCACTGCTCAGTATCCGGACCGCCTCGTCCCAGGCTACCAGCTCGTTGGTATTACGCTCACTAGCCTCAGTGCGAAGTCCGCGAACCAGTCCCGCAATCTTGCGCTCGTACTCACCATCGTCGTACTCGCTCTCAAAAGTTCGATTTACTTCCAGCATGTTCGGCAAAGTCCAGGCTGTCTCGGAGAAATACAGCATCTTGGTTTCGATTTCGGAGAGCGGTATATCCTCGCGCCGAGCCTCCTCGACAATCCTGCCGACAAGGTACTCCTTCGCTTCACGACCGGTGGCAAACATGGGCACGCCCAAGCATAACCTCGTCCACAATGCGCCACCACGAACAAAGGCGGCGAGCCGAAGCCCGCCGCCTGTTTTCTGGACCCTGGACCCTAAGCCCTGGACCCTGCTACTTGATGATGTCCGAGATCGTACCCGCGCCCACAGTCCTGCCGCCTTCACGAATCGCGAAGCGCAGACCCTTCTCCATGGCCACTGGCGTGTGCAGCGTGATCTCGAGCGCGATGTTATCGCCCGGCATCACCATCTCAGTGCCCTCCGGCAGCTTCGCCGAACCCGTCACGTCCGTGGTCCGGAAGTAAAACTGCGGACGATAGCCGTTGAAGAACGGAGTGTGACGTCCGCCCTCTTCCTTGCTCAACACGTAGATCTCGCCCTTGAACTGGGTGTGCGGCGTAATCGATCCCGGCTTGGCCAGCACCATCCCGCGCTCCACATCTTCCTTCGCGATGCCGCGCAGCAGCAGTCCAGCGTTGTCGCCCGCCAGGCCTTCATCCAGCTGCTTCTTGAACATCTCGACGCCCGTAACCACCGTCTTGCGCGTCTCGCGGAACCCAACGATCTCAGAGTCCTCGCCAACCTTCACCTTGCCGCGCTCGATACGGCCCGTCACCACCGTACCGCGACCCGAGATCGAGAAGATGTCTTCGATCGGCATCAGGAACGGCAGATCCACCAGCCGGTCAGGCTGCGGCACGTTCTTGTCCACCGCGTCCATCAGCTCGTCGATCTTCGCTTCCCACTGCGCTTCGCCATTCAACGCACCGAGCGCCGAACCACGAATCACCGGCACATCATCGCCCGGGAAGTCGTACTTGCTCAAGAGCTCGCGCACTTCCATCTCAACCAGGTCGACCAGCTCTTCGTCTTCCACCGCGTCGCACTTGTTCAGGAACACCACGATGTACGGCACGCCAACCTGGCGCGCCAGCAGCACGTGCTCCTTGGTCTGCGGCATCGGGCCGTCGGTGGCCGCCACCACCAGGATCGCGCCATCCATCTGCGCCGCGCCCGTGATCATGTTCTTGATGTAATCCGCGTGGCCCGGGCAATCAACGTGCGCATAATGACGGTTCGCCGTCTCATACTCCACGTGCGAGGTCGCGATCGTGATACCGCGCTCACGCTCTTCCGGTGCGTTATCAATCGTGTCGAACGAACGAAACGCGTTCTTCGGATTATGCTTCGACAGCACCTTCGTGATCGCCGCCGTCAGCGTCGTCTTGCCGTGATCGATATGCCCGATCGTCCCTACGTTCACATGCGGTTTGCTGCGATCAAATTTTTCCTTCGCCATGACTACTCACTTTCCTCTCGGTTATCGAAAACAAGTCTGTGTTGCAAAACTCTCGCAAAAATCCAGCCAGCTCACTCTTCCAGCCCGGCCCTCACGCGCGTTCCGCTGTTCTAGTAATACGCGTAGATCTTGAAATGTTTGTCACGAAGCTTTAATTCCACCTTCTCCACCGACGCCAGGTAGAACTCCCGGATCTGTCCCTGGTCGCCATTCGACAGCTTCGCATACTGCGCCGCCGTCCCCGCTCCCAGCTTCCCACCCTCCAGCACCGTCTCAAAGTGCCGTATCCTCACGCCAGCGCGCTCCACCGACTTCAGAAACTTGTCCACATTTGCCGGCGCAAACGCGCTCGCAATCGCCTGCTTCACCTCGGCAAACGTGGTTGCGTCCACTATGTCCATTGCCGGGCGCTCATACAGAGCGGTTGTGCGGTCTACCTGAAACTGGGGCTGCGCCATCGTTATACGTCCGTCCTTCAAAGCTTCAATCTATGGAGCGGGAGACGGGAATCGAACCCGCGACCAACAGCTTGGAAGGCTGTGACTCTACCACTGAGTTACTCCCGCCCGTTCCACAGATGCGAGAGAGAAGATTCGAGATTCGATCTGCCTGACCTTTCGCATCTCGCATCTCGTATCTCGCATCTCCAAAGTTCTGGAGCTGATGATGGGGCTTGAACCCATGACCTCTCCCTTACCAAGGGAGTGCTCTACCACTGAGCTACATCAGCGTTCCTGGCTCTTCCGCTCCTCGATCCGTGCGCGCATATTCGCGATCACGACCCGAAACGCAAAGAGCCCTAAAAACAGGATCGGCAGCCATCGAATCTCGACGTCCCGATCCGCAATCCCCACATACCTGGACGAATATCCATGCATGTGAATTACCGCTGCCGGATCAATCGTGAACCACGACAGCAAGCCTAAGACTACCAAAACTCCGAGTGCGATAAACATCCGCCCTCGATCTGCTGCCGGGTTGAGTGATCGTTCCATCTTCACTCACTCCAACGAAAGAAATGGTGCACAGGGGAGGATTCGAACCTCCGTAGCGCATAACGCGGCAGATTTACAGTCTGCTGCCATTAACCACTCGGCCACCTGTGCCCTTTTGCTTCGAACGCACTGCCAACCGCTTCCCGCAACCCATCTCGATTCCTGCAGATCGCTCGCGCGTCTCAATCCCGCACGAGCACTCGCACGAAATCCTCTGCCGGAGTTGTCGATGGCGAACGCTGCAAGGCTGGAACAACTGGCAGGTACAACCAACTTCCTTCTCATCTACTGCGCCCCAAAAATCTGGAGCTGGCGAAGGGATTTGAACCCCCGACCGCCTGATTACAAATCAGGTGCTCTACCAGCTGAGCTACGCCAGCCCGATAGCCGGGCCCCCAACGAATCACTCCGCCGGGCGGTGCGCCAAAACCCCTCAAGACAGCCTTTGTCCAACTCCAAACAAACTCTGCCCAACTGGGTTCTAACAGTAAACGGCGCTCGTCAAAATACCCGAGCGCAGCTTTCACTTTACCATAGCCAGTACCCACGAAGAAACTTGCGCAGAGCCCCCTCCTGCGCCCGCTCCGCCGAAAATCGCCCTACGGAATTATCTCGGAATCCCCCGGCGCGACGGATCCACAGTCCGCTCCCAGGTATTTGCTCTCCCAGTTCGAATCCATGGTCAACGTCTTCCCCGCCGTGTTCACAACCATGTGCATCGTTCCGTGCCCCGTCGTCCCATCCACAAAGTCCATCTCCACGTGCCCTGTCGCGTTGTGATTCGAGCAGCTCAAATCGAAGCTGTAATGCGTCGCCGTCCGCTGCTCGTTTACCGGCTTGCAATCCCTGTCCTGCCGAGACTGCCCAAATGCCCTGTTCCACGACTCGGCAGTCACGCAACTCCGTTCCTTCGTCGAATGCGCCGCCATCTGCATTCCCGGCATATCCATCTTGGTCGCCGACGTCGTCTCCCACAACCCCAGCTTCATCGGCGGCGCCATCGCCGTCTGAAATCCCCCCACCAGCACCCCGACCGCCACAATCGCCTTCACCATCAATGGATTGACCACGAAGCACCTCCGCACGAATTACCGAGCATCCTAGTCATCCCTACCACCACGCGCAATCAAAAAATCCCCCTCCCACCCCCTGTGACCGAAGTCATATCGCCCCCTTCCCCTTCCGCCTACAGTCAGCAGTAGAAGGAAGCCCATGTCCACCGCTACTGCTCCCCACCCGACGACCGCACGACCCAAAAAGCCCTTCATCCGTCGCCACATCCTCGACAACTCCCAGCGCATCCGCCACTCCGTCCAGATCGCCTTCCTCGCGCTCAACGCCTGGCTAGGCCTCAAGTTCTACCTGTGGGTCCGCTACTTCGAAACCAACGGTCACTCCCATTACTTCAGCCGCCCCGCCGGCGTCGAAGGCTGGCTCCCCATCGCCGGCCTTATGAATCTCAAGTTCTTCCTCACCACCCGCCACGTCTCCGCCATCCACCCCGCAGCGATGGTCCTCCTCGTCGTCTTCCTGCTCTCGAGCTGGCTCCTCAAGAAATCTTTCTGCTCCTGGCTCTGCCCCGTCGGCACCGTATCGGAATACCTCTGGCACCTCGGCCAGAAACTCTTCCACCGCTCCCTCCTCCTTCCCCGCTGGCTCGACATCCCCCTCCGCAGCCTCAAGTACCTGCTCCTCGCCTTCTTCGTCTACGTAGTCGCCACCCTCGACGCCGACGGCCTCCAGCAATTCCTCCTCGCCCCCTTCGGCATCATCGCCGACGTCAAGATGCTCAACTTCTTCCGCCACATGGGCCTCATCGGCATCGCCGTCCTCCTCACCCTCGTCCTTCTCTCGACGATGATCCAGAACGTCTGGTGCCGATTCCTCTGCCCCTACGGCGCCCTCATGGGCCTCGTCTCCATCCTCAGCCCCGTAAAAGTCCGCCGCGACCAGGCCGCCTGCATCGACTGCAACAAGTGCAACAAGGCCTGTCCCTCGCACCTACCCGTCGCCCAACTCGTCACCATCCGCTCCGCCGAATGCACTGGCTGCCTCAGCTGCATCGCCATCTGCCCCGCCGAAAACGCCCTCAACTTCGCCCTGCCCCCACGCGCCAACGCCGTGTACGCGCCCACATCCTTCCCCACCAACCCTGAAACCAGCCCTGCCGCGCAATCGCTGGCCCTCTCCACCGCCCGCTGGCACAACCGCGCCCTCCAACCCCGCACGGTCGCGATCATCCTCGCCATCGTCTTCTTCGGACTCATCGGCCTGGCTCGCGCCACCCACCACTGGCAGACCAACCTGCCCCGCTCCACCTACCAGCAACTAGTCCCCCACGCCGACGACTACAACCACTAATCCCACACGGCCGCATGACCGACGCTCGCCGTCCGCGAAGGACCCCCACCGCCGGGAGAGTCCCCACTCTCCCGGCGCCCCCAACCCAACAGCGCCCCACGCTCGCCGTCCGCGCAGAACCTAATGCAGCATCTGCGCCAGGTCCTTCTCCACCGTAGTAATCGGCATCAGGTTGTAGTTCTCCTCCAGCAGCGCCAGCACGCCCGGCGACAGAAACGCCGGCAGCGTCGGCCCAATCCGCAGATTTCTCACCCCCAGAAACAGCAGTGTCAGCACCACCGCAATCGCCTTCTGCTCGTACCACGAGAGCACCAGCGACAGCGGCAGATCATTCACCTCACACTCCAGCGCCTTCGCCAACGCCTGCGTTACCTGCACTGCCGAGAAGGCATCGTTACACTGCCCCATATCCATCAGCCGCGGCAGCCCGGCGACCTCGCCAAACGCCAGCTTGTTGAAGCGGTACTTCCCGCAAGCCAGCGTGAGGATCGCGCAGTCTTCCGGCACTGCCTTGGCCAGCTCCGTGTAGTAGCTCCGCTGCGATCGCGCTCCATCGCACCCGGCGATCAAGAACAAATGCCTCAGCGCGCCCGACTTCATCGCACCCACCACCTGGTCTGCCATGCCCAGCACGGCATCGTGCCCGTAGCCAACCGTGATCTCCTCGTCGCAGCCATCCTCCACAAACCCCGGAGCCGCCAGCGCCGCCTCAATCACCGGCGCAAACTGCGTTCCCTCCACATGCTGCACGCCCGGCCAGTTCACCGCGCTCGACGTAAAGATTCGGTCGTTATACGTAGCCTTTGGCTGCTGCATGCAATTGGACGTCATCAGGATCGCCCCCGGAAACGCGTCAAACTCCGCCGCCTGGTCAACCCACGAGCCGCCATAGTTTCCCACCAAATGCTTGAACGCCTTCAGCTTCGGATACCCGTGCGCCGGCAGCATCTCCCCATGCGTGTACACGTTAATGCCTGTGCCCTCTGTCTGCATCAGCAGCGCATACAGGTCGTGCAGGTCGTGCCCCGACACCAGGATCGCCTTCCCCTTCGTCGCACCCAGCCGCACCTTGGTCGGCCGCGGATGCCCGAACGTATCTGTATGCGCCTTGTCCAAAACCTCCATCACCCGATAATTCAGCTCGCCCACGCTCAGCGCCATCGCCAGCAACTCGGCCACACTCGGTCCCTCGTGCGTCAGGAAGCACAGCACCTCGTGAATCTTCCCGAAGGTCCCCGGATCGCCAGCGCCCAGCGCCAGGGCATGCGCCGCATACGCCGCCACGCCCTTCACCCCGTACAGCACCAGCTCCTGCAGATTCGCAATCTCCTTACTTGCATAAAGAATCCGCGCCGGCAGGGTCACCGTCCGCGCCTGCGCAACCAAACCCTCCACGGTCTCAGCGGGTATCCACACGGCCGGCCCGCCAAACTGCTGCGCCGCGATGCCACTCTCGCCAGCCGCGCGCTCATACACGCACCGCGCCGCATCTCGCATCGCTACAGCCTCATGAATCAGCGCCACCAGCCGCTCCTTCTCGAAGTTCACGTTCGTCAGCGTCGCAAACACGGCCTGGACCACAAACCCATCTACCTCGGGATCGCACACCCGCAGCCGCGGATCAGTTGCGCCCAACAATCGCGCATGGTGCGCATACACCGAAATCCCCTTCACCACATGCGTCAGCAGATCATGCAGCGCCGCCGTGGTCTCGTCCTTGCCGCACACACCGTGTATCTGGCAGCCCACCCCCGCTGACGTCTGCTCACACTGATAACAAAACATTGCTCATTTCCTCCCTGGATCCCCTCGAAAGCTTCCGCCTACCCCACCACCCTAACCATCGCCCCCCAACCCGCGCTGCGACGCCCGTCACATATCCCACCCGCTCTTTCCCAATATTTCCACCGGCCAAAAAATAATTTCGCTTCGTGTGATTTCAATCGCAGCGGCAACCCCTCGCGTTCTCTAAGTTCGATCCAAGGGAGCCAACATGACGTCCATTGAGACCTTCACACCCAAAACCCACATCGCCGCCGAGCAGTTAGCCGCCACCCCAACCGTTCGTGAAATCGCCCTCCACCAACCCACCGCCATCCGTGTATTCGAGCACCTCGGTATCGACTACTGCTGCGGTGGCAATCGTTCGCTCGCCGACGCCTGCGCCGCCGTCAACCTCGACACCCGCGCCGTCGTCCTCGCCCTCGAGTTCGCCGCCGGCCGCCCAACCCTCCCCGTACCCGACTGGGGCAAGGCCTCCCTCGAGCTCCTCTGCGCCCACATCGTCGTCAAACACCACGCCTACGCCCGCCGCGAGATTCCTCGCCTCATCGACCTTTCCAACACCGTCCTCGCGCGCCACGGCGACCACCACGCCGAACTCGCCGCCATCCACGCCGCCCTCGGCGAGCTCGAGATCGAAATCAACGAGCACCTCGCCAAAGAAGAGTCCGTCCTCTTCCCGTACATCGTCTCGCTCGAGCGCTCCCTCACCTCGCCCGACGCAGACCCCGTCAGCTGCTACGGCTTTCTCCCCGACCCAGTCGCGGTCCTTTCGCACGACCACGAAGAAGCCGGCATCCTGCTCGCCCAGATCCGCCAGCTCAGCCACAACTTCACCCCGCCCCTCGGCGTCTGTCTCAGCTACCGCATCTTCTATACCGGCCTCCAGGAACTCGAGCACGACCTTCGCCAACACATGCACCTGGAAAACAACATCCTGTTCCCCCGCGCCGTAAAGCTCGAAGCCGCCACCGCCTTCGCCGTAGCCTAACCAGACCGCTGACGATAGCCACACACAGCCCCACCCGAACGCAAACCAGCGACCGGGTGGGACGAGAATTCAGTTCCCTCATCGCCCTTGCGGTTGCCTCGGCTGGGAGCCTGAAGCGAAAGCCAAAGCTGGAAGCGCGTTTCTCCCGCCCCCCGACAAAAACTCCCGCCCTCCCCGCAGGACTGGTAGCATGGCACCCATGGACACGGTTTCACCCGCACCCATGCATCCCTCCGGCAATCGCCACCCTGCACCCTCCCCACGCAAAGGCTCATGCGCAAACGCACGCTGATTCCCCTGCTCATCGCCATCGTTCTGCTCTGCGCCCTGGGAGCCATGCTCTACCTCCGCGCCGTCGCTCCTCCCGAAGCCGCGCGCCTCCTCCCCGAGTCCGACGCCATCGTCTACATCAACGTCAAGTCTGTCCGCTCCTTCACCCACTTCGACCAGTCCCCCATCGAGCGCAGTCCCGACTTCCAGCACTTCATCGACGCCACCGGCATCGTTCCCGAGCGCGACCTCGACTCCGTCGCCCTCGCCCTCCATCGCATGCCCGACCCCAACGGCCCCAACGGCCCCGTCGCCTACTCCGAAGTCTTCATAGGCCGCTTCGATGGCGTGCGCCTCGCCGAATACCTCCACTCCATCGCCTCTTCAGAGGAGTCCTACACCGGCCGCACCATCTACACCATCCCCGTCGGCGACGCAGGCCGCCACCTCCGCATCGCGCAAATCGGCTACGACATCCTCGCCGCCTCCAACATGCCCACCCCCGAGCAGATCCACTCCATGCTCGACCGCTCCCGCGCCGGCGCCGTCTCCACCCCCGGCTCCTCGCTCCTCGCCGCCCGCTACCACGACGTCCCCATCCTCTCCGAAGCCTGGGGCATCGGCCACATCGGCCTTCCCTTCACCACCGACAGCTCCGACCCCGACTTCATCTCACTCTTCGGCCTCCAGCTCCCCCTCCGCACCGACACCGACTTCGTCGCCAGCCTCCGCTACACCGCCGCAGCCCACGTCCTCTCCGGCGGCGCCGTCCACCTCCGCATCGAAGAGATCGCCCCTAGCCCCAGCGCCGCAGCCACCACCGTCGACACCCTCACCAACCTGCTCAACGTCCTCCGCGGTTTCGCCGCCGACCAGGCCACCAACCAGCAGCCCACCACCCCCACCACCGACGCCAGCAACGCCATCCTCAACTCCGTCACCCTCACCCGCCACGACACCCGCGTCCTCCTCAACGCCACCGCCAGCCTAGCCCAACTCAAAGCCCTCACCAACGCCCACGACCCAGCCACCAGCCCCCTCGCCCCCTCTTCCCTGGAGACCACCCACTAGCCTCCAACCATCCCCATGCGACTCAAACGCCCCCCGCTGCGTCCAAGTAACCGAACCCTGCAGCACCCATACAGCTACCGCCGCCTCTGCCCATGCTCTGGTTTTTCTTTCCGTCATTCCCCGCCGGAATTTGCTTCTGCCGTCGTTCTTGCTTCTAGCGAAACACTAGAAGCTAAAAGCTAAAGCCGCTCCAACCTAGCCCACTCGCCTCCAAGGATTCCCAATGATCAAGCCGATCACCCTCCTCTCTCTCGCCCTCTGCACCACCGCCGCCTTCGCCCAGAAAGCCCCCGCCCCGCTCCCCCCTCCACCGCTCCTCACCGGCCAGGCCGCCTTCACCGACTGGGCCCAGCAACACCCCGGCGTCCGCCACAAAATCACCACCGCCGACCTCCCCGCCCCCAACCCCGCCGAAGCCGTCGACAACGGCCCCAACGTAGTCCCCCGTCCCATCAACGCCTGGCCCATCGCCCCCTCCAGCTTCAGCGTCACCCTCTACGCCGGCGGTGACTCCACACCCCTCGAACGCTCTGCCTCCGGCGAGCACATGAAGCTCTCCAGCGGCACCTTCACCCAGCCCCGCTTCATCACCACCGCCCCCAACGGCGATCTCTTCCTCGCCGACTCCGGCGCCGGCACCATCTTCATCCTCCGCGGCATCGCTCCCAACGGCCGCGCCGCCACCATCGAAAAATTCGCCACCGGCCTCGACCACCCCTTCGGCATCACCTTCTACCCCTCCGGCCCCAACCCCCAGTACGTCTACATCGGCAACGCCACCACCATCCAGCGCTTCGCCTACAAGTCCGGCGACCTCCACGCCACCGCCGCTCCCCAAACCATCGTGCCCGACATCCCCGGATACGCCCAGCTCCGCGGCGGCGGCCACTGGACCCGTGACGTCGTCTTCACCAAGGACGACAAGTACCTCCTCGTCTCCGTAGGCTCCGGCTCCAACGTCGACGACGCCGACACCCACCCCCGCGAGTTCCACCGCGCCGACATCCTCGAGTACACCCCCGACGGCAAGTTCATCACCGTCTACGCCAGCGGCCTCCGCAACTGCGTCGGCGAAGCCATCAATCCCGTCACCGGCGCCCTCTGGTGCTCCACCAACGAGCGCGATAACCTCGGCAACCATCTCGTCCCCGACTACGTCACCTCCGTCCCCCAAGGCAGCTTCTTCGGCTGGCCCTGGTACTACATGGGACCCCACCAGGACCCGCGCCTCCCCCAGCCCTGCGCCAACGGCACCGGGCCCAACCCCGGCCTCACCGCTCCCCTCACCGCAGCCCAGGCCAAGGACTGCAAGCGCGTTGACCTCTCCTCCAAAGTCCGCACCCCTGACGTCTTAGTCCAGCCCCACATGGCCTCCCTCGAGATGACCTTCTATCCCGACTACCCCGCCAAAACCAAGCCCCACGGCGCCTTCCCCTCCACCTACTACGGCGGTATCTTCGCCGCCGAGCACGGCTCCTGGAACCGCGCCAACCGCGCCGGCTACGAAGTCATCTACATCCCCATGAAAGACGGCCACGCCACCGGCGAATACGACGACTTCCTCACCGGCTTCGTAACCCCCGACGGCCAGGTCTGGGGCCGCCCCGTAGGCGTCACCGTAGGCAGCGACGGCAGCCTCTACGTTACCGACGACGGCTCCCGCTCCGTCTGGCACGTCTCCTACCTCAGCAAATAACCACCTCACCAAGCAACCAGACCCACCAAAAGCCAGGGCCGCAGATTCACTGCCGCCCTGGCTTTTTCCTGCCCACACGCCGCAAACCCCACCCCAAAACTATAAAAATTAACATATAGGACCAATTCAGTCCCCTATATGCGCTATAGTAGTTCCTGATATCCGACCGATTCAGTCTGGATTAGACGGCGTGGCCATGAGGGCCGCGCGCACCAGGGGCGACGGATGGCCGTGAGGGCGCGCCGTTCGCTTAGAAGCAAAGGAACCAGAACGTGCAGATGTTCAAGCGTGCAGGAAGCTGCGGCAAGCGGGCAAAGCTCGTTGCCATGGCTACGATGACGGCCTACGCCGCCATGAGCAGGTCAGACGCAATGGCGCAACAAATGATGGCAGCTCCAGCCGGCAAAGATCCCATCCCAGCCCAACTACCCGTCCGGCGTTTCCGGATCGCCGAAGGCCCGCTCAACACCGCCCTCGACCAATACCAGCAGCAAAGCGGCGTGACCCTCCATCTCGAAATCCCAACGGAAAGCCTCGCCACCTTCACCGCCCACAGCGTCGTCGGCCTCTACCCCAACGACTCCGCCCTGCGCCAGCTCCTCGCCGGCACCGGCCTCAACTTCACCTTCGAAGGCCCCGACACCGTACGCATCGGCCTCCGCAGCCAGGAGTCCGTCGACGTCACCTCCTCCGCTCTCCCCGACTCCGTCACCATGACGAAGTTCACTGAGCCCCTCCTCGACACCCCGCAAACCGTCGTCGACGTCCCCCAGTTCATCCTCAAAGATGAGCAGAACCGCACCCTCCTCGACGCTGTCCGCAACGTTCCCGGCATCAGCATCGCCGCCGGCGAAAGCGGAGCCCAGGGCGACAACCTCACCATCCGTGGCTTCACCGCACGCAACGACATCTTCCTCGACGGCATTCGCGACTTTGGCAGCTACTACCGCGACAGCTTCAACTTCGAGCAGGTAGAGGTCCTCGAAGGCCCCGCCGGCGTTCAGTTCGGCCGCGGCTCCACCGGCGGCGTCATCAACGAAGTAAGCAAAATGCCCACCGTCGACAAATTCACCAACGTCGACCTCCAGTTCGGCACCGACCTCACCCGCCGCGTCACCGCCGACATCAACCAGCCTCTCCCCGATCTCGCCCACGGCTCTGCCTTCCGCATCAACGCGATGGCCGACGAAGGCGGCGTAGCCGGCCGCCCCTACGACGCAATTCGCCGCTTCGGCATCGCGCCCTCCATCTCCTTCGGCCTCAACACTCCCAGCCGTCTCACCGTCAGCTACTTTCACCTCGGCGAACATGACACTCCCGACTACGGCCTCCCATGGTTCGAAAATAGCCTGGCCCACGGCGTCAACCGCCACGCCTACTTCGGCTTCCCCAGCGCCAATCACCTCAATACCAACGACGACATCCTCACCCTCAAAGCCAACCACTCCTTTGACGACAGCGGCGACGTTGACCTCCACACCATCGGCCGCTGGGCCAACTATCCGCGCGACGTCCAGATCACAGAACCGCAGATCTGTTCGAACGTCAGTGTCAGTACCCCCGTCGGCGGCTACGTCGCGGCACTCCCCACGAATGCACGCAACACCAACCTGCCCTGCGTCTACACCCAATCCACACCTGCCGACCAGATCACAGTCAACCGCAATCAGATCCAGATCAAAAGCGTCGAAGGCGATCTCTGGGACCAGACCGAAGTCACCGCCCGTTTCAAAACCTTCGGCATCCGCAACGACTTCGCCGGCGGCGTAGAAGGTGGCCGCGAAGTCTCCAACCCCATCAAGACCAGCTACACCGAATCCGGCATTAACAGCGTCACGCCCACCAACCTCGCTAACCCAACGCCCTCTGATGTCTTCTCCGGCGAAGGCTACATCGCGTCCATCACTCACGTTACCTCTAAGAGCGTCGGCTTGTACTTCATCGACACGCTAAAGCTAGGCCGCTGGGTTGAGCTCAGCGGCGGCGTTCGCTGGGATTACTTCGACACCTCCTACAACCTCTACGCTCCGCCCACCACCATCCCCGGCGCCGCTCCCACCGCCAACATCGCGCCCCTCGACCAGGTCGTGCACCAGCCCACCTATCGTGCCGCCATCGTCTTCAAACCCAACCAGCACAGCAGCGTCTACTTCGACTACGGCACCAGCTTCGATCCTTCCGCCGAAACCCTCAGCCTCAGCGTAGCCACCAGCATTCTCCCGCCCGAAGAAAACGAGTCCTACGAAATCGGCGCAAAATACAGCCTCCTTCACCAGCGCTTACAACTCGAAGGCGCAGTCTTTCGCACGGAACAGGACAACGCCCGCGAGACCAGCCCCACCAACTCCAACGTCGTCGTCCTCGCCGGCAACCAGCTCGTCAAAGGCATGCAGGCCAGCGCGGTCGGTCAACTCGGCGGCGGCACCGACCTGATCCTCGGCTACGCCTACCTCGATAGCTCCGTTCTCGCCTCCAAAGAGTTCCCCACCTCCATCGGCTACCCCTTAGCCAACGTCCCCAGGCAAACCTTCAACGCCTTCCTCACCCACAATCTCTTCTCCAAGATCAGCGCAGGCCTCGGCGCCAACTACGTCGCCAGCCGAACCGCCAGCTCCACTACGCCCTACGTCGGCACCAGCTACTCAGGCCCTATCCCGTTCGCGCCCGGCACCGCACCCTGCAGCGCCACCGCCACCACCTGCTACGAAGTCCTCTCCACCGCGATGAAGCAAGTCCCCGGCTACTGGGTCTTCAACCTCATGGTCAAGCGCCCCATCACCCATCGCATCGAGCTACAGGCCAACATCTACAACCTCTTCAACCGCTTCTACATCGACCAGCCGCACCCCAGCCACCTCATCCCCGGTGCCGGACTAAGCGCGCTCATCGGTGCGAACTTCCGCTTCTAAAAAGCCACCAGCGCAAAGGAACCAGCCATGCTCCTCACCATCGAGAAAGTTCTAACCCCCGAGCAAGTAACCCAAGCCCGCCAGAAGCTCGCCACCGCGGAATGGGTAGACGGCCGTGTCACCGCCGGCTACCAGGCCCAGGAAGTCAAACGCAACGCCCAGATCCCCGAAACCTCTCCCATAGCCAAAGAGCTAGGCGACATGATCCTCGCCGGCCTCGCCCGCTCGCCGCGCTTCATGTCCGCCGCGCTCCCCCTGCGCGTCTTTCCGCCCATGTTCAACAGCTACGCCGGCGGCCAAACCTTCGGCACCCACGTCGACACAGCCATCCGACAGCTAGCCACCACCGGCCAGCGCATCCGCACCGACCTCTCCGCCACCCTCTTCCTGACCCCACCCTCCGACTACGACGGCGGCGAGCTCATCGTCGAAGACAGCTACGGCGAAAAATCCGTCAAGCTCCCCGCCGGCGACTTGGTCCTCTACCCCGCCACCAGCCTCCACCGCGTCGAGCCCGTCACCCGCGGCAACCGCGTCAGCTCCTTCTTCTGGATCCAGAGCATGATCCGCCAGGACGCCCACCGCACCCTCCTCTTCGACCTCGACGCCTCCATCCAGCGCCTCGCCGCCAGCGACCACGCCCAGTCCGCTCCCATCAGGCAAAGCTCCGTGCAGCTCACCGGCGTCTACCACAACCTCCTCCGCCAATGGGCCGAGATGTAACCCCTTCGGGCCTCCCTCGCAGCCCAAAAGTTCGGCGCGCCCCCAGCGCGTCGGAGGTGCCCACGTCACCCTCATGGCGTGGGCACAAACCTCCCTCTGACGTCTCTACCGCCCTTGCGAGAACCTCCCAAACGGCGTGCGCAACCCGAAACGCGGCTATACTGCCGTCGCGCATCCCGAAACCGGGCTATACCCGCACGAAACTCACCCGAAATGTCCGTTGATCCAGCGAGAAGTTACCGCCCGCCGGCCGCCACGCCACCAATCTGCGCCATCGTGGTGCGCAGATACTTGTGCGGATTCACCGGTGTCCCCCGTACCCGAACCTCGTAATGCAGGTTCGGCCCGGTCACCCGTGTGCCGCTATGTCCAACATAACCAATCACTTCGCCCTTCACAACGCTCTGCCCCGCAACCACGTTGAACCCCGACAGATGCGCATACAGCGTCACAATCCCGTTCCCGTGATCGATCTGCACCTCGCGCCCATACCCGGTCCCCATCCCAGCCTTGATCACCCGCCCCCCAGCAGGAGCATGCACCGGCGTCCCATCCGGCCCACCAATGTCAACACCCTCGTGAAACTCCCCTTCTCCATTGCCTAAAACAGGATCTTCACGCTCGCCGAATCCGCTATTAATCGGTCCAATGACCGGCCACATGTCGGGCACATTGGCCCCCACGCTCGCATCAAACGAAGCAAAATCACTCAGCACACCGCGAACCCCAAGGTTCTGATTCAGAGGCTCCGGCGCCGTTAGTCCTTCAGTTGCCGTATCTTTCAGCGCACGATACGTGTCCAGCGACTTGTAATAGCTGTCGTCGTTGAAATTCGTTGCATCATCCTTCAACGGCGCCTTTGCCGCATCCAGGGCGGCCGACTTCGGCAGATGAGATCCGTGAATATGCGTCAGCTTCCCTGCAGTTAGCCCGTAAATCGCCGAAACTTCAACTGCAAGCGACCCCAAACTCGCCGCCTGAACGTCCTTTTCATGAGCCTGTTTCTCCAGGCCCGCATAGTCTTTGCGCGTCATCGCTAGTTCATCGCGCATGTGATTGATCGACTCGGCCTTCACCAGCATCCGTGTATACGAACCCGCCATGCCGGCAATCGAAAACATCCCCACCACGCCAGCCGCAACGAACATTGTGACGTAACGCATCGGGATGCCGACGCGTTCCACCGTGCCATCCTCATGCTGCGTTACATAAACAATAAAGCGTTTCCGCAATGCTTTTCCTGCCTAAATCAAATTCGCGACAACCGTGCGCGTCTTCTTTCCCACGCTGAAACAATACTCCCGAATGCAACGTAAGGCTGTGATTGAAATCGCTTTTTCTGCGACCATTTTCGATCAGCATCGAGCAGGAAACCCGGAAAAGGCCCATACGTTCACCCGATGAACGTCTCTTTATCTTAACGGAGCAACGACCTAAGAGCAACCTTCGAGCAAGCCTCCAATTTACGGTTAGCGGTCTTTCCTTGGCCTCCAGCAGCGCTCCGTCGTGTAGATTTACTCTGGAATCTGTGCCTTATCCCTCCCATCGTCGCCCTGTGCAAAATCCCTTCGGCGAACTACGCATCATCGACCGCATTCGTTCCCGCACCAGTCCCTCAAATGCAGTTCGCCTGGGCATTGGCGACGACTGCGCCATCCTCAAACAACCCCCGGGCCACGAGCTTCTGGTCACCACCGACTTCTCCCTCGAAGACCGCCACTTCCGCCGCCAATGGCATAGCCCCGCCTCCATCGGCCATCGCACCCTGGCTCGCGGCCTCAGCGATCTCGCCGCCATGGGCGCCAATCCCCTCGCCGCCTTTCTCTCCCTAGCCATGCCGAAATCCATCGCCCGCAATCCCCGCTGGCTGGATGGCTTCCTCGATGGCCTGCTTGCGCTCGCCACCGCACACAACGTCCCGCTCGCCGGCGGAGACACCGCCCAGTCGCCCGCCGAGGCTATACTCGCCGACATCATCCTCATCGGCTCCGCCCCCGCCGGTCGCGCCCTTCGCCGCTCAGGCGCTCGCCCCGGAGACATCCTCTACACCACCGGCGCCCTCGGCGGCGCGTCAGCTGAGCTCACGCTTCTCTCCGCGTCTCCCCGCAAATTTCGCAACGCAACCTCCGCCCAGGACCACCCGCACCTCTTCCCTCAGCCGCGTCTCGCCGTTGGCCAGGCTCTCCTGCGCCGCCGCCTCGCTACCGCCTGCATCGACGTAAGCGACGGCCTCTCCACCGACCTCGCCCACCTCTGCACCGCCTCCAACGTAGCCGCCCAGCTCGACCTCGCCCACCTCCCGCTCCACCTCCTCGCCGCCACGCTCGACGACCGCGCCCAGATCACCGCCCTCCTTCACGGTGGCGAAGACTACGAGCTGCTCTTTACCGCCGCGCCCTCCTCCAAAATCCCGCGCTCCATCGCCGGCGTCCCCATCACCCGCATCGGCCGTATCCTCAAGCCGCAACGCAATCGACCGCAGATGACGATCCTCAGCGACACCGAGCGCTTCGAGCTCCAACCCAACGGCTGGGAACACTTCGCATGAGCCTCGAAACCTTCCCCCAAACCTGGGCCGCGCGCATCCTCACCGCGCCCCCGCTCATCGCTCCCGCGCGCCAGTACATGTACCCCCACCACATCCCCGGCGAAGAAGACGCGATGAACCGTGGCGCTCTCCTGCTCGACGTCAAACCCGGGCCGGCCGCCAACTTCCTCGCCACCTGCGCTCTCGGCTTCCGCGAAGTCTCGCTCCCCACCGGCGTCTTCGCCTGCCCGCACCCGGACCATCTTCTCGCCCTTGCCGGCGGCTATGCCTATGTCATCGACACGCTCGCCCCCGAGCATTGCGTTCATCTCCCTCTCCGCCCGGTCACCCAGATTCTCGCCGCACCCCCCGCCGGCGTCATCCTCCTCGCCGGCTTTCACAACGTCCTCGCCCTCGACGCCAACGGCATCCGCTGGCAAAGCGCGCGCCTCAGCTGGGAAGGCGTCACCCTCACCCGCGCCGACGCCGACTATCTTCACGGCACAGGCTGGAACATGCACACCGATCGCGAAGTTCCCTTCACCGTCGATCTCATCACAGGCGAGCACCAGGGCGGCGGCTTTACAGGCTGAAGGCCAGCCGCTTCCTGCCATAGCTCGCTCCCAACTTTGCTACGCTAACCACATAGCCACTCGCTGAGGTAATTCCTTGCTGGATGTTCATGCTCCCCACGAATCGATGCACGGTTGGCGCGACTTTTTCCTTCATCTCACCACCATCACCATCGGCCTGCTCATCGCACTCTCGCTCGAAGGCCTCGTCGAGTGGCAACACCATCGCCATCTCGTTCACGACGCCGAGGCCAGCCTCCACGCCGAAATCAAAGGCAATGCAGCGAACATAGACGGTGTCCTCGCCGACGTGCACAAGCGGCAAGCCGCCCTGAAACATGATGTCTACGTTCTCAACTACATCGCAACCAACGGAAAATATCCAGAAGACAAGCAGATGTCAGTAAATTTTCAGATCGTCTCATTCCAGGGCGTAGCCTGGAAGACCGCACAGTCCACCGGCGCAATCTCTTACATGCCGTACGATCTCGCCCAGGACTATTCGAGCATCTACATGCAGCAGGATATCGTCACCGTCGCGCAGCAGCAGGCTGCACGTGATTCGGTCCTCGCCATCGGCCCCTTCATCAACGAACCCAATGACCTGATGCCGTCCCGCGAACAGGCCCTAAGCATCGTCGACAAGATCGAAGTCGTCCAGGGGCAATTGATTCTCGTCGAGTCGTTCATGCAAGGACTCTCCAGCGGCTACAAAGACTTCCTCGCCACCCACCCCGACTAGTCCACCCACGCCGCTACACCACACGATAAAAACTCAACGCTGCGTCGCCCTGCTCCAGCACTCGCGTTCTCTCCAGCACCGAATACCGCGCCTCGAGCGGCGACTTGCGCGCATGCTCCGCCACCACCACCGCGCCATCCGCAAGCACCGCCGCATGGTTCCGCGCCAGAAACTTCAGCGTCTCTTCATACGCCTCGGCGTCCTCATACGGCGGATCCAGAAACACAATCTCCGCCGCGCGCTCCTTCGGCAGCAGCGACTCCAGCAGCTTCTTGACGCCGCGATCCTCCAGCGCAAATCCGCCCGCAATCTTCAGCGCCGAAAGGTTCGCGCGCATCGCCGCCACCGCCGGCCGCGCACTCTCCGCAAACCACACGAAGTCCGCGCCCCGGCTGATCGCTTCAATCCCCACCGCGCCCGAGCCCGCATACAAATCCACAAACCGCGAACCCTCCACCAGCGGCCCCAGCACATTGAACAGCGTCTCCCGCAACCGGTCGCTCGTAGGCCGCGTCGCCACGCCACGCGGCGCCTGCAACAACCTCGACCGATACTCTCCCGCAATCACTCGCATCTTCTGAGGATATCGCGCGCTCTACACCCCCACGCTGAATCACTGCCCTTACCCTCGTCGTTCGCGCAGGACCTACAATAGACCCATGCTGCGTTCGTCTATCGCCATCGGCAGGTTCATGAATGTCGATCTGCGCGTCCACATCTCGTTCGTGTTTCTGCTGGTCATCGCGGTTGTCTTCTCCATCGTCGAAAATGGCGGCGCCACCCGTGGCGTAGCGCTGTGGTTGGGAATGTGTTCCGCCGTCCTCGTTCGCGAAGTCGCGCGCTCCATCGCAGCAACCTACGTTGGTCTCCGACTGCGCGCACTGTTTCTTCTTCCCATCGGCGGTCTCATGGCGTTCTCCACCTCCACGCAGGATGCCAATGCACAGGAAGCCAGCACCCGCCTTCTGATGCTCACCGGCCCCATCGCCAACTTCACCGTCGGCCTCCTTCTGCTCGGCACCAGCTATGGCCTTGAGCCGCACGTCTCCCTCATCGCCCAGCCCTGGATCTCCACCAGCCACATCCTGCGCAGCCTCGTCTGGATGCAGATCATCCTCGGCATGGTCAGCCTGCTGCCCATGCCCGTAGTCCCCGCAAGCGCGCCCCGCCCCGAGCCCGCGGCCGATGCCAAACAAGCCAAGCCTGGCGTAGCCGGAATGTTGCACTTTCCCTCCTTCGGCCTTGGTACCGGCCTCGCCCTCGCCATGATCGTCGCGGGCTTCATCCTCATGAGCCTCTGGCTGGTCATCCTCGGCGGCTTCATGATGCTTGGCGCACAACTCTCCAGCGCCCACACCGTCTCCACCACCGACGCCGAAACCATCCTCGTCCGCGAGGTCATGCTCACCGAGTACACCCTCCTCTCCAGCTCCGACACCCTGCAGGGTGCGCTCGATCGCTCCGTCCACAGCGGCCAGGACGTCTTCCCCGTCGTCCGCGGCGACCGCCTCGTCGGCTCCATCGCGCGCCAGACCATCGCCGAGCGCCTCGTCTCCGACGGCGACAGCTACCTGCAAGGCATCATGACCCGCAGCCTGCAACTCGCCAGCCCCACCGACAAGCTCGTCGAAGCCCTTCGCCGCGCCGCCCTGCTGGGCGCCAGCGAATTCATTCCCGTCGTCGAAAATGATGGCTCCGAATTTAAGATGATCGGCATCCTGACACCGCAGTCGCTCTCCCGCGCCGTACAACAAATCAAACTCATGCGCCCCACCACATCCAAACTCCGCGAGAACCTGTGATCGACGACCCCGCTCACCCTGAACCCTCGACCCTCGACCCTGAGCCCTCGCTTCGCCCCCTCGCCCCCGGCCTTTATCTCGTCGCCACTCCCATCGGCAACCTCGAAGACATCACCCTGCGCGCCCTCCGCGTCCTTCGCTCGGTCGACCGCATCGCCTGCGAAGACACCCGCCAGACCGCCAAGCTGCTAAGCCACTTCGGCATCCGCATACCCACCGTCAGCTATCACACCCACAACGAAAACTCCCGCGCCAGCGAACTCATCGAAGCGCTGAAGGCCGGCGGCCGCATCGCCGTAGTCTCGGACGCAGGCATGCCCGGCATCGCCGACCCCGGCGCAACCATCGCCGCCGAAGCCATCGCGGCAGGCATTGCCGTCTACCCCATCCCCGGTGCCAACGCCGCCCTCAGCGCCCTCATCGCCAGCGGCCTGAACGCCGAGCGCTTCGCCTTCCACGGCTTCCTACCCAGCAAAGCAGGCCAACGCCGCACCACGCTCGAAGCCCTCCGTAACTCCCTCACCCCATCCACCGAACCCGCGACCCACATCTTCTACGAAACCCCACACCGCATCGTCGACGCGCTCGCCGACATCGTCGACCTCTTCGGCCCCCATCAGCGCATCGTTCTCGCCCGCGAGCTCACCAAGCTCCACGAAGAGTTCCTTCGCGGCACCGCAGCCGAGCTCCTCGCCAACCTCCGCGCCCGCCCCTCCATCCGCGGCGAAATGGTTCTCCTCATCGACGGCATCCCAACCGCCCTCTCACCCGCCAGCGCCGCCACGCACCTAACCCTGGCCGACGAAGTCGCAGCCCTCATGCGCTCTGAATCTCTCTCGGAAAAGGACGCCCTAAAGCGCGTAGCCAAATCCCGCAACATCGGCAAAAGCGAAGCCTACCGCGAATGGCAGCGCTCCCAACCCCGCAAACGCTAGCGCCTACCGCCCTCGCAAATTCTAATCTCTCGCCGCCCGCGCAGACGCTAATCTCTCGCGCCTACGCGGGCGCTAGTCTCTCGCGAGCCTATCGCCGCAGCACGCAACGGCCCTACTGTTTAGCGCCAATGGCGCGGCCCTATAACAGCCAAGGCCGAAGGGCCTAGGTTCCGGTCCCGCCACAATGCCAAGGGCTGAAAGCCCGACCTATCGCCGCGCCAACTACTTCCCCTTGATCCGATCGTAGTCATACCGATCGCTGGTCGTCCCCAGCGCCTGGTTATACAGCACCATCGACCCCAAGGCTTCCTTCAACTGATCATCAAACTTATGAAGCGCGCGCAGATGATCGGCGGTGGCCGGAATCTCCAGCTTGCTGGTCTTAAAAAACTTCTGATACCCGCGATCCACCAGCCGCGCAATCTCTCCGTCCAGCACCCAACCGCCCTTGGCCAGCACGCGTGCCGGGGAATCCTTCTCCGGGCTCGGCGCGATCTCCGCCGCGCACCCGTCCTTGCTCACCCGGTACGCCCCTGCCGCTCGATTTGAACCTTCCGTCGCCGGAGACACATCAAATTTTTCGTTGCCCAGGGTCGCCAGCACTTCATCAAACGTAGGAATCGCTTTTGTCTTTGCCATGATCGCCAGTTCCACTTTCTGCACCAGCCGCCCATCACGCAACACGCGAGACAGCGGCTAACCTGTACTAACTGTCGCACATCCGCTCGCGTCCCTTCAATGAACCAGATCACAGCCTCGAGGAACACGCGCACCAACAGCCGTTAGACGCACAAACCAACCAGATGCTCTCTACCGACCTCATGACCCCAACGTCGCAAAAGCCGCTCGGCATCAGCCTCCTAGACCGCATCGGCAACACGCCCCTGCTGCGTCTCGAAAAGCTCACCGCGCATCTCCCCGGCATCCAGCTCCTCGGCAAAGTCGAGTGGGTCAACCCCGGCGGCAGCATCAAGGACCGCGCCGCCTCCTCCATCGTCCAGGCCGCCATCGTCGACGGCAAACTCACCCCCGGCAAGTCCCTCCTCGACGCCACCAGCGGCAACACCGGCATCGCCTATGCCATGCTCGGATCGGCCATCGGCTTCCCCGTCACCCTCTGCATGCCCTCCAACGTCAGCCCCGAGCGCAAGAATATCCTCGCAGCCTACGGCGCTCAAATCATCTGGACCGACCCAGCCGACGGTTCCGACGGCGCCATCCGCAAAGCCCGCCAGCTCGCCGCCGACGAGCCCGAAAAATACTTCTACGCCGACCAGTACGGCAACCCCAACAACTGGCTCGCCCACTACCACGGCACCGCCAACGAGATCTGGCAGCAAACCCAGGGCCGCATCACCCACTTCGTCGCAGGCCTCGGCACCTCCGGCACCTTCATGGGCACCACCCGCCGCCTCCACGAACTCAACCCGCGCATCCAGTGCATCTCCATGCAACCCGACTCGCCCTTCAACGGCTTCGAAGGCCTCAAGCATATGGCCACCGCCATCGTCCCTCCCATCTACGACCCCACCCTCGCCAACCGCAACATCTACATGCCCACCGAGCGCGCCTACGTAATGGCCAAACGCCTCGGCAAGACGCAGGGCCTATTGGTAGGAGTCTCCGCCGCCGGAGCCGTAGCCGCCTCCTTAGACATCGCCCAACAAGAGGCTTCCGCAGGGCGCGAAGCCGTCATCGTCACCATCCTCTGCGACTCCGCCGACAAATACCTTAGCGAACGCTTCTGGACCGAACCCACTGAAGGCGAATAAATGGTGCCTTCCAGCTCGCGGTCGCCACAGTTCATGCAGTCGCCACAGTTCGAAGGGGCACGGCTTCAGCCGTGCCATAAAATCATGCATCATGAACGGCTTTAGCCGCTGAGGTCAGATTGGCAACCCCCACGCTCACCATACCCAGCGCTCTCTACAACGACCTGCGCCGCCACGGCGAAGAGACCTACCCGCACGAGTGCTGCGGCATCCTCCTAGGCAAATCCTCCGATGACAGCCTCACCGTCGCCACCCTTCTCCGCGCCGGCAACACCCGCACCGACAGCGCCCGCAACCGCTACAACATCGCTCCCCAGGAACTCATCGCCGCCCAGCGCGAAGCCCGCAAGCAAGGCCTCGACATCGTAGGCTTCTACCACTCCCACCCCGACCACCCCGCCCAATACTCCCCCACCGACTTCGCTGAAGCCCACTGGTTCGGCTGCGCCTACGTCATCACCGCCATCGAAAAAGGCTCAGCCCAGATCACCAACAGCTTTCGCCTGAGCGGCACCACCGAAGAAGACAAAGCCTTCCTCAACCAGCCCATCGTCGTCGAGTAGATCGAATCACCCCCGCCTCGCATCAGAGATAATCAACTATGGAAATACACATCCCAACACCGCTGCGCGCCTACACCGACAAGCAGGAGACTGTCTCGGTCCCGGCCTCCACGGTAGCCGAAGGCCTGGCCGCGCTCATCGCCGCGCACCCAGACCTCCAGCAACACCTCTACTCCCCAGACGGCAAGCTGCGCTCCTTCGTCAACCTCTACCTCAACGATGACGACGTCCGCTACCTCCCCGCCAAGGAAGCAACCGCCGTCGCCCCCACCGACGAGCTCACCATTATCCCCAGCATCGCCGGCGGCACTCTCTCCATTGCTGGCGGCAGTCCGTCCATCGCCCGCTGTTGTAGCCGCTAATCCGAGCGCGCCGCCATCCCTCCGCGCTCTCTACTCCGACAGAATCAGCAGCATCACCGAGTGTCCCGGAAAGTGCCGGTTCATCACTCCGTGCAGACGTCCAAGGTCTTTCCCGGACCACACGTCGCGCACCTTCGCGCCTTTCGCAAAACCAATCGTCGCCAGGTCAATCGGCACATCGCGTCCGCCCCGCGACGCGTTCGCAATCGCCACCGCCGTCCGCCCTCCCGTCAGCGGCCGCTCCCACACGCTGATGTCGCCAATCTGCCGAACCCGGTCTCCACCCTTGCCCAGCGCATCCTGGTCAATCGCGATCACCTCGCGGTTCATCAGGATCGCCTTGTCCGCCTCCGACATTTTGCTCAAATCATTTCCCGCCAGCAGCGGAGCACCCAGCACCGCCCACAAGCTCATATGCGTCTGGTACTCGTCAGTCGACATACCACCGTTGCCCACCTCCAGCATGTCCGGATCGTTCCACCGCCCCGGCGCCGTGTACTTGCCCAACCCCACCTGCGCATACGCAATGTTCATCATCCGCTGATACGTGTCGTCGATGTCATCGGTAGTTCGCCACATCGTGCCTCCCACCTCCGGCCCAAACTTCCACGGCTCATCAACGCCATACTGGCAGAGGCTGTAGACAATCGGACGGCCCGTCGTCCGCAGCGCGTCGCCCATCTTCTGGTACGCCGCAATCATCAGCTTGTACTCGGCCATCGGATCATCCGGATACGCCTTAGCTTCTGCCCGCATGTTCTCCTGGAACGAGCACAGATCGTACTTCAGAAAATCCACGCCCCACGCCGCATACATCTTTGCGTCCTGCGCCTCGTGCCCCAGGCTGCCGGCATACCTCCCGCAGGTCTTCGCGCCCGGCGAAGAATAGATCCCAAACTTCAAGCCCTTCGAGTGCACATAGTCCGCCAGCGCCTTCATATCCGGAAAGCGGTCATTGGGATGCAGCACACCGTTCGCGTCGCGCTCGCCCTGCCAGGTGTCGTCCAGATTCACATAGACATACCCGGCATCGCGCATGCCCGTGCTCACCAGCTCATCGGCAGCCGTCCGCACATCCGCATCGGTCACGTGGTTCGCAAAGTGGTTCCAACTGTTCCACCCCATCGGCGGCCGCGCAGCGGCAGTCGTTTGCGTTCCACCCGGAGCAGGCTGCCCCGCCGCACCAATTCCACCCATCGCCATCACCAGCAGCAACGCAACAAGACGCACGGCAAGCTCCTCACAAATCAAATAGCTCCAACACTGGCAGCGAAAGTTCGTAACGAAACTACCACCCTGCCCACACCTTTGCCCACCGCAGGTAAACTTGAGATGGATGTTCCCGCGCCCCGGTCGAATCTTTCCTCCCGCGCCGCGCATCTGCATTACTCAGGATCTACACAGGAACCCTATGCCAGCCACTCTCGACCAAGCCGCCCTCCCCAAGCTCACCAACGAGGAGATCGCCCGCTACTCCCGCCACCTCATCCTCCCCGAGGTCGGCATGGAAGGCCAGCAGAAACTCAAGGCCGCCAAGGTCCTCTGCGTCGGCACCGGCGGCCTCGGCGCCCCGTTAGCCCTCTACCTCACCGCCGCCGGCGTAGGCACCATCGGCCTCGTCGACTTCGACGTCGTCGACGAATCCAACCTGCAGCGCCAGATCATCCACTCGCAGTCCACCGTCGGCAAACTCAAAGTCGACTCGGCCGAGATCACCCTCAAGGGCCTCAACAAAAACACCAACATCATCAAGCACAACACCATGCTCACCAGCGCCAACGCGCTCGAGATCTTCAAGGACTACGACGTCATCGCCGACGGCACCGACAACTTCCAGACCCGCTACCTCGTCAACGACGCCTGCGTCCTCACCGGCAAGCCCAACGCCTACGGTAGCATCTTCCGCTTCGAAGGCCAGGCCTCCGTCTTCGCCACAGAAGCCGGCCCTTGCTATCGATGCCTCTATCCCGAGCCACCACCGCCAGGCCTCGTCCCCTCCTGCGCGGAAGGTGGCGTCCTCGGCATCCTGCCCGGCCTGGTCGGGGTCATCCAAGCCACCGAAGTCATCAAGCTGATCCTCGGTATCGGCGAGCCCCTCATCGGCCGCCTCCTGCTCGTCGACGCGCTCGGCATGAGCTTCCGCACGATGAAGCTCCGCAAAAATCCCGACTGCCCCATGTGTGGCACCCACGAGATCAAAGAACTCATCGACTACGACCAGTTCTGCGGCATCCCCAAACCCACCGAAGCGGGTCCGCTCGAGGTCTCCTCCCACGGCTCCACGCCCGACCTCCCCGTCGTCGACGGCATCCCGCAGATGTCCGTCGAACAACTGAAGGCCCGCATCGACAGCAACACCGCGCCCTTCATCCTCGACGTCCGCGAACCCCACGAATACCAGATCGTCGACATCGGCGCACCGCTCATCCCCGTAGGCGATCTCCCCAACCAGCTTCACCGCCTAACCTTCCCCAAGACCACCGAAATCGTAGTCCACTGCAAATCCGGAGCCCGCTCCCAACGCGCCGCCCTCTACCTGAAAGAACAGGGCTACACCAACGTAAGCAACCTCGCCGGCGGCATCCTGGCCTGGGCCGACCGCATCGACAAAACCCTCCCCAAGTACTAATCCAACAAGCGCCAACGGCGCGCTCCATCACAGCCCAGGGCAACGCCCTGGGTTTGTGCGTTAAGGAAATCAGAGGGCTAAACGCCCGATCCACCGCCGAGCGTCCGCCCAACCTGCTACAACAATCCCATGACCACCGACCCCACCCAGGACGAGTCCAACATCCGCGCCGCCCGCGCTCACTCCAACCGCTCCATCGCCCGCCGCAACCTCCTGGGCGTCGGCGACTCGCTCGCCGAAAACTTCTGCGCCATCATCGGCGACGGCACCTTCGTCTCCACCCGCGCCGCCTACCTCAAGCTCTTCAAGCAGGACTTCGACGCCCCCAAAACCTCTCTCCGCTACGAGCGCATCCCCGACGCCATCCAGCTCTCCACCTCCGCCCCGCAGGCCGCCGAACAAGGCCACTGGATCGGCACCGACGCCGCTGGCAGGACCGCATACACCGGCACCTACATGGCCATGTGGCACCACACCGAAGACGGCTGGAAAATCCGCTCCGAACTCTACGTCACCCTCGCCCACCACTGATTAGGCGACGTACGAAAATCCGTGATGATGCAGATACCCCACCCAGCAGACGATCACGAGCGCATCAACGGCGAAACAGCCTAGGCATAGAAGCCAATGGCGACGCGTCCATTGCCATCTCGTTAAATCACGATCAGACGGGTAATCAGCCAAGCTCGGAATCATCATCCACACACCGAAATAGATGAGAGTTGGACCGCCGGTCAATCCTTTGTTGATCAAATGCTGCGGCGGATTCGAACCATCATGAAGCGCACCGTAGGTGCCGAGAAACAGGAGGAACATCCCCATCATCGAGAAGAATCCGCCGAGCACGTAACCACTCACGCGTTGAATCCACGGATCCGAGTTTTGATCCATCGAATCCACCTCAATCCGTGTCCCGATCATCCACCACCAATATCTGCAAACAAAGCGGCGGCTCCAGCATAAAATCAAACGTCGCCATCTCCGCGATCGCTTCCTTCAGCCACAAGCTCATGCTCGGCTCCGTCGTCACCACGAACGGCAACCGGTCTCCCGCAAACCCGCGATGCTGCAGGATGGAATCAATGTTCGCCCCAACCTTCGCCAGCGCACCCGCAATGGCCGCCACAATTCCCGGCCGATCCGCCACCACGAACCGCAGATAATGCGGCGCCACCACGTCGCCGACCACCTTCATCTTCCTCGCCGGCAAACGCACCTGCACGCTGCCCTCGGCAATCGCGCGCACGTCGCTCATCACGGCCACCGCCGTAGGATGCCCGCCCGCACCATGCCCGCTGAACACCACATCGCCACCGAACTTCCCACTCGTCACCACCATGTTCTGCGTCCCGTGCGACCACGCAATCGGCGACGTCCGCGGCACCAGCATCGGCCCCACACTCGCGCTCACCGCACCCTCTATCACCTCCGCCCGCGACACCTGCCGCACCGTGCACCCCAACTCCTTCGCATACGCAAAGTCCACCGCCGTGATCGTAGCAATCGTCTGCGTCGGCACCTGCTCCGGATCAATCTCCGCGTGCAGCGCCAGCCGCGTCAGGATGCACAGCTTCGCCCGCGCATCCAACCCGTCCACATCGGCCGACGGATCCGCCTCGGCATAGCCCGCAATCTGCGCCTTCGCCAGCGCGTCGCCATACTCGGCGCCGCCCTCCATCGAGCTCAAAATGAAATTGCACGTCCCGTTCACAATCCCGCTGATCTTCGTGATCACCTCGCCATTGAGCCCCTGAGAAATCCCCGGAATCACCGGCACACCGCCTGCTACCGACGCCCCGTAGCGCAGCTGCACCCCCTTCTCCGCCGCCAGCGCCAACAGTTCCGCCCCGCGATACGCAATCAGCTGCTTGTTCGCCGTCACCACATGTTTTCCCGAGTTCAATGCCGCGCGTATCCAGCCCTCCGCCGGCTCCATCCCGCCCATCAACTCCACCACCACATCCACATCCTCGGCCTCAAGCACGTCCTCCGCGCGCTCGGTCCACACCACATCCTTCGTCAGAAACTTGGCCCGCGCATGCGTCTTCTTCCGGTCAACCCCCCGATTGAACACCCGCGTGATGCGCACCCAGCCATCCACATGCGCCGCCGGATCTCCATGCGTAGCCAGATCCCCATGCGCCGCCAGCACCTCCGCAAACGCACTTCCCACGGTCCCGAATCCCAACAACCCTACGCGCACCACGCTCTCGTCAGCCATCAATACTCCACCTTGTTCGGGCTCTCAATCCACGCCGCGAAGGCCTTCCAGGCCTCCTCCGGTTGCAGATTCACTTCCTTCAACCTACGCTCGCCAACCGGCTTCTTCATCTGCTCGTACAAAAACGCGTCATCGAACCCAGCCTTCGCAGCATCCGCGGCCGTGCACCCGTAATAAATCCCGCTGCACCGAGCCCAGTAAATCGCCGCCAAACACATGGGGCAGGGCTCGCAACTGCTGTAGATCTCGCAATCCTCCAGCTGAAACGTCCCCAACTCTTTACACGCGTTGCGAATCGCCGTCACCTCCGCATGCGCCGTCGGATCATCCGTCGCCGTCACCTGGTTCACGCCCGTCGCAATCACCTTGCCATCTTTCACGATCACGGCGCCAAACGGCCCACCCCGCCCGCTGGTCACATTCTCAATCGCCAGCGCAATCGCACGCTCCATAAACTCAGGATTCCCCTGCATCCTCACATCCCCCGCAACCCGGTTCGCCTAATCCCGTATCCCTGTTCCCTTATCCCTGCATTTCGGCTCTAATCAGCATCATGGTACACGCTCTCCGCTCCCGTCGCGTCATCACGCCCCATGGCGAACAGGATGCCACGGTAGTCATCGAAGACGGCATCATCACCGCAGTCCACAAGAATTCGCACCTCCCCTCTCGCATCTCCAACCTCCCCACCGAAGACCTCGGCTCACTCGCCCTTCTCCCCGGCCTCATCGACGTCCACACCCACATCAACGAACCCGGCCGCACCGACTGGGAAGGCTTCGCCACCGCCACCCGCGCCGCCGCCGCCGGTGGCTTCACCACCCTCATCGACATGCCCCTCAACTGTCTCCCCGAGACGACCACCGTAGCCGCGCTCGAACTAAAGCGCGAAGCTGCAGCCGGTCAGTGCATGATCGACTACGCCTTCTGGGGCGGCGCCGTCGACTACAACCAGCACGACCTCGAACCCCTCGCCTCAGCCGGAGTCGCCGGCTTCAAGTCCTTCCTCATCTATCCCGGCTGCGACGGCTTCGCCGCCATCGATCGCGAGCACCTCCTCCGCGCCCTCCCCTACATCGCCCGCACCGGGCTGCCACTCCTAGTCCACGCCGAACTCGATCCCTCCATCAACGCCGCCATCGCCCACCTCAACGCCACCCACGCCGACTGGACGCAATACTCCACCTACCTCGCCTCTCGTCCCGACGAGGCCGAACTCGACGCCATCGAGATGCTCCTGGAGCTCAACCGTGAAGCCCACGACCGCGGCCAGCCCTTCCGCCTTCACATCGTCCATCTCTCCACCGCGCGCGCCCTTCCGCTCATCGCTGCCGCCAAACACGAAGGCCTACCCGTCACCGTAGAAACCTGCCCTCACTTCCTCCACTTCACCGCCGAAACCATTCAGCAGAATCCCAACGGTCCCACGCTCTGCAAATCCGCGCCCGCCATCCGCAGCGCCGCCAACCGCGAACAACTCTGGGCCGCCCTCATCGACGGCACCCTCGACCTCATCGCCACCGACCACTCTCCCTGCCCCCCACACATGAAGCGCATGGAAGCGACGCAATCAGGAGAAGAACCCGGCCGCTTCGACCTCGCCTGGGGCGGCATCCCCTCGCTGTCCACCGCGCTCTCCGTCCTCTGGACCGAGTGCATGCACCGCGAGCTCACTCTCTCGCAACTCGCCCACTGGACCTCAACCGCACCCGCCCGCCTCGCCGGGCTCGCGACCCACTGCGGCTCCATCGAAGCCGGCAAGCACGCCAACCTCGTAGCCTTCGACCCAGACGCGATCTTCACCCTAACCGAAGACATGCTGCACTATCGCCACAAAATCTCTCCCTACCTAGGCGAAACCCTCCGCGGCAAAGTCCACACCACCTGGCTCCGCGGCCAACCAGTCTTCACCCGCCGCGACAACAATGACGAATTCCCTAGCCCCCCAAACGGCCGCGAACACCAGCTATCCTCTCTCTAAAGTGCCTGCGACCAATCCCATCCTCGCCGCCTGGAACAATCTCGACGCCCCAGCCGCCGCAGCCGCCATTCTCCCCTGCAACGGCTCGCAAACCTGGGCCAATCAACTCGCCGCCCTCAGCCCCTTCGCCACGCCCTTTGATCTCACCTGTACAGCCGACATCGTATGGCGCTCCCTCGCGCCCGACGACTGGCAACAAGCCTTCGACTCCCACCCCCGCATCGGCGAAAACCACGCAAAATCCGCAACCGCCGCCAGCCTCGCCCTCTCTGCAACCGAACAATCCGCCGCCAACCTCAACGCCGACACGCAGACCGTGCTAGCCGCCGCCAACCGCGTCTACGAAGAAAAATTCGGCCGCATCTTCATCGTCTGCGCCACCGGCAAATCCGCCGAAGAGATGCTCGCCATCCTCCGCCACCGGCTCGCCAACGACCCCGCCACCGAACTCCGCGAAGCTTGCGAGCAGCAACGCCAAATCACCCAGATCCGCCTCCGCAAATGGCTAGCCCAACCAACAAAATAACCTGTCACCATAACCTGTCACCCGAGCGCAGCCGCGGAACACCAGCGCACTTCGCCCATCCATTACCGCTCAGCCCTTTTCAAGCACAAATCCCAATCCCCGCTAAGATGGAGGAAACTCCATGAGCCTTTCCACGCACATCCTCGACACCGCTCTCGGCCGTCCCGCAGCCAACGTCGCCATCACCCTCTCGGAGCTAACCGGCGAAACCTGGCTCGACATCGCCACCGCCTCCACCGACGCCGACGGCCGCTGCAAAACCCTCCTCGGCGACCGCCCTCTCGCCGCCACTACCTACAAACTCCGCTTCTTTACTGCGCCTTACTTCCACGCGCTGAACCTCCCCAGCCTCTACCCCTACGTCGACATCATCTTCACCATCACCGACCCGACCCAGCACCACCACATCCCTCTCCTGCTCACCGCTAACGGCTACACCACCTACAGAGGCAGCTAGCAGCAGCAGCTCGTCTCTCGCCCCAGGAGCCCTTCATGCCCGCAAAACTCCACACCAACCGCTACGGCAAATCGCGCGTCCGCCTCATGCGCCTCACCAAGTTCTACTCCCACCACGACCTCGACGAGTGGACCGTTCAAATCCTCCTCACCGGTGATTTCGACACCGCCCACACCCACGGTGACAACTCCAAAATTCTCCCCACCGACACGATGAAGAACACCGTCTACTTCGTCGCGCGCGAATCCAAAGCGGACAGCATGGAAGCCTACGCGCAGGAGCTCATCGACTACATCCTCACCCGCAACCCCCAGGTCTCCTCCGCCGAAGTCGTCATCGAGTCCACCCTCTGGAAGCGCCTCACCGTAGACGGCAAACCCTTCCCCACCGCCTTCATGCGCGGCTCCGACGAACGCCAGACCACCACCGTCTCCCGCGCACAAAATGCCCCGTTCACCATTACCTCCGGCCTCGACCGCCTCACCATCCTCAAGACCTCGCAATCCGCCTTCACCGGCTACATCAAAGACGCCCTCACCACCCTCCCCGAAACCACCGACCGCCTCTTCGGCACAGCCCTCAAAGCCGAGTGGCCCTACACCCCCGCGGCCATAGCAAGCGCGGCGGCCTCCCCGGATCAAGCCATCGACTTCAACAAAGTCCGCACCCACCTCCGCGAAGCCCTCCTAGCCACCTTCGCCCAACACGACTCCCTCTCCGTCCAGCAAACCCTCTTCGCCATGGGCGAAGCCGCGCTCGACCACACCACCCTCATCGACGAGATCTACCTCCTCATGCCCAACAAGCACAACCTTCTCGTCGACCTCGCGCGCTTCGGCCAGGAAAACCCCAACCACATCTTCGTCCCCACCGACGAACCCCACGGCACCATCGAAGCCACCATCCGCCGCTCGTAAGTGCAAGATACGGATATGCGAGATACGAAACACGAGAGGCGAGATGCGATGAGGAAATGAGGCGACCTCGCCGGGTGCCCCATGCATGACGGCCTCATCGTCATGCATGGGTATCGTGCGCCAGCGCGACCGCCCCCGCCCATCTCCGCACCCGCACCCCCGCATCTCGCATCTCGCATCTCGCACTAGAATGATCTCGACATGCCCCACACCCCCGAACACCTAGCCACCCGCGCCACCACCGTCATCGCCCGCTGCCGCGAGCTAGCCCGCATCACCGACATCCCCAACCAAACCACGCGTCTCTTCCTCTCGCCCGCCACCCGCGACGCCCACACCCTCCTCCAGTGGTGGCTCCGCCAGGCCGGCCTTCACGCCCGCACCGACGACGCCGGCAACATCCGCGCCACTCGTCCCTCCGCACACCCCGAAGCCCCCACCTTCGTCCTCTTCTCCCACATCGACACCGTCACCAATGCCGGCGCCTTCGACGGCCCCCTCGGCGTCCTCCTAGCCCTCGCGGCTATAGAACAGTTGGGAGCCACGCCCCTCCCCTTCCACATCGAGCTCATCGCCTTCGCCGAAGAAGAAGGCGTCCGCTTCGGCTTCCCCTTCCTCTCCTCGCTTGCCACCACCGGCCAGCTCACCCCCGAGCTCCTCGCCCGCACAGACGCCGACGGCGTCACCGTTGCCGAAGCCATCCGCAACTTCACGCGCTCCGACGGCACACCCCTCGACCCCGCCAACATCCCCACCACCTGCCCACTCGCTCCCAACACCTTCGGCGCCGTCGAAGTCCACATCGAGCAAGGCCCCGTCCTCGACAAGAGCGACTCCTCGCTAGCCGTAGTCGAAGCCATCGTCGGCCAGTCGCGCCTCGAGCTCACCTTCGAAGGCCACGCCAACCACGCCGGCACCACCCCCATGTCCCTCCGCCAGGACGCCCTCGCCGCCGCCGCCCAGTGGATCGTCGAGGTCGAGCGCTACGCCGCCAACTACACCCAGCTTGTCGCCACCGTAGGCCGGATCTCCTCCGAACCCGGCGCCATCAACGTCATTCCCGGCACCGTTCGCACCTCTCTCGACATTCGCCACCCCAAGGACGAATCCCGCCACGCGGCCATAGCCCACTTGCTGACGAAGGCCGAAGCCGCCGGCGCTCTCCGCGGCGTCCGCGTCCATGCCCACGTCCAGTCCGAGCAGCGCGCCGTCCCCATGGATCGCGACCTGACCCTCAAGCTCCACAAAGCCGCCGAGCGCGCCGGCTTCGACGCCCAACCCATCTTCTCCGGCGCCGGCCACGACGCCATGATCCTCGCCGCCGCCGTACCCACCACCATGCTCTTCCTCCGCTCCCCCAACGGCCTCTCCCACCACCCCAACGAGGACGTCCGCCTCGAAGACGTAGAAGCCGCCCTGGCCACCCTCCTAAACCTCCTCCTCCACCTCCACCCCCACAAGCATTAGCCTTCAGTCGGCCACAAGATTCGTCATCCTGAGCAAAGCGAAGGACCCCTGTAGTTGCTCTTGCTCTTGCTGTTGCTGTTGCCTTTAGCTAGAAGCCAAAAGCTAGAAGCTAAGAGCTGCTCTATCCTCTACACTCTCTCCTATGCACAACCTCGGCCAAACGCGCAGCGCGAACCGTCGCGACCACCTCCTCCTCACCCCCGACACCTTCGTGCGCACGCCGCTCCCCGGCCTCACCAACGGCCTCGCCATCGTACACATCGCCCCACCCACCGGCGCCGCCTTCACCATGATGACCCTCGAGCTCGCCGAGCACGGCAAGCTCATCCAGGGCCCCACGCAGCGCTTCCTCTACGTCCTCGAAGGCGTGTTCAAGCTGGACGAGCCCGGCAAGCAGATCCCCCACGACCTCGCCCCCGGCAGCTACGCCTACTTCCCCACCGGCTACGAGCACACCCTCACCGCGCTCACACCCGCACGCGTGGTCGTCGTCGACAAGCCTTTCCTCCCCCTCGACCCGCTCTACATCAACGACCCCGGCGCCGACCCCGACCCCTGGTTCCTCCTCAACCGCGAGCCCGACATCGCCCCCATCGACCTCAACGGCGACCCCGGCCTCCAGGTCCGCAACCTCCTCCCCGACTCCCACATCTTCGACTTCGCCGTAAACACCATGACCTACGCCCCCGGCGCCGCGCTCTCCCAAGTTGAAATCCACTACATGGAGCACGGCCTCCTGATGCTGGAAGGCGGAGGCATCTACCGCCTAGGCGACAGCTGGTACCCCACCACCGCCGGCGACGCCATCTGGATGTCCGCCTACTGCCCCCAATGGTTCGGCGCCATAGGCAAAGTCCCCGCAAAATACCTAATCTACAAAGACTTCAACCGCCACCCCCTCGGCTAGTAGCCGTTTTCGCCGTTGCCGTTGTCTGTTTTTCGTCGTCATCCTGAACGCAGTGAAGGACCCCTGTAGTTGGTGTTGTTCTTGCGGTTGCTTGTTCTTCGCCGTCATCCTAAGCGAAGCAAAGGCCCCCGAATTTGCATTTGCTGTTGTTGTTGCCTCTAGCTAGAAGCTAAAAGCGCCCTCCACCGCGAGCCCCCATGACCCTGCAAATCAACACAACCCGCCTCCTCGACGAGCTCCACCACCTCGCCACCCTCACCGACTGCCCCCCCACCACCGACGCCACCCTCCCCGCGCCCACCACGGCCGTCACCCGCATCGTCTTCACCCCCCGCGACCTCGAAGCCCGAGCCTACATCGCCTCCCTCGCCCACGCCGCAGGCTTCCACCTCCGCACCGACGCCATCGGCAACACCTTCATCCGCTTCCCCGGCTCGCAGCCAGACCTCCCCGCCGTAGGCACCGGCTCCCACACCGACGCCATCCCCCACGCCGGCATGTACGACGGCACCGTCGGCGTCCTCGGCGGCCTCGAAGCCATGCGTTCCCTCAAAGAATCCGGCTTCCAACCCAAGCGCTCCATCGAACTCCTCGTCTTCACCTCCGAAGAGCCCACCCGCTTCGGCATCGGCTGCATCGGCTCCCGCCTCCTCGGCGGCTCCATCGACCCCACCACCGCCGACAACCTCCCCGACCGTCTCCCCGAAACCGACCGCACCGCGCTTCAGGGCCTAACCCTCCAGGACGTCCGCACCGAAGCCGGCTTCCTCGGCGCCCTCGAAACCGTCCCCCTCCCGCCCCACTATTACCACGCCTGGGTAGAACTCCACATCGAGCAAGGCCCCATCCTCGAACGCGAAGGCATTCCCGTCGGCATCGTCACCAACATCGCCGCCCCCGCCGCCTACCGCTACGAGATCACCGGCTTCGGCGGCCACGCCGGAGCCCTCCTCATGCCCGACCGCCGCGACGCCCTCACCGCCGCCGCCGAAGTCATCCTCTCCGTAGAGAAACACACCCTCGCCGCGAACGCCGCCTCCGGCACCTTCGACTCCGTAGCCACCGTAGGCACCGTCGCCATCCACCCCGGCGCCGTCAACTCCGTCCCCTCCCGCGTCACCCTCTCCCTCGACATCCGCGACACCGACGTAGCTCGCCGCAACCACATCATGTCCGCCCTCCACGCCGACATCGCCGACATCCAAGCCCGCCGCCACGTCACCATCACCGAACACCAGGTCAACGCCGACGTCCCCGCCATCTCCGACCCCCACACCCTCTCCACCCTCGAAGCCATCTGCAACTCCGAGTCCATTCCCTACAAAAAAATGGTCGCACGTGCCTACCATGACACGAACTTCATCGCCCCCATCGCGCCCGTCGCCATGCTCTTTATCCCCTGCCGCAACGGCGTCTCCCACCGCCCCGACGAATACGCCACCCCCGAATCCATCGCATTAGGCACCCACGTCCTCGCCCTCGCCCTCGCCAGCCTTGCCCAGGAGGGTTACCCCTCCTAGCCCTCCCGCCCCCATCCAGCTACACTACTCACACCTACCGACGGCTCAATGCACTTACCACCGCGACTCACTAACCACTAGCCACCAGCCACTCATCACTGCCTCTATGATCCAATCCCTGAATCCGGCCAATGGAAAGCTACTCCGCAGCTTCGATCCACTCACACCCGATGTCCTCAGCGCCAAGCTAACCATCGCCGCAGGTGCTGCCAAAACCTATCCCAGGGAAAGCCTCGATCAGCGCATGTTCTGGATGCGCCGCCTCGCCGCGCTCCTCGAATCCGATCTCGAAGAGCTCGCCACCACAATGACCTCCGAGATGGGCAAGACCCTCGTCTCCGCCCGCGACGAAGTCTCCAAGTGCGCCGCCGTCTGCCGCTACTACGCCGACAACGCCGCCCGCATCCTCACCCCCGACCGCATCGCCACCGAACACATCGAGTCCTACGTCCGCTACGACCCTCTCGGCGTCATCCTCGCCGTCATGCCCTGGAACTTCCCCATGTGGCAGGTCTTCCGCTTCCTGGCCCCCGCACTCATGGCCGGCAACGTCGGCCTCCTGAAGCACGCCTCCAATGTTCCCCAGTGCGCCCTCGCCATCGAAGCCCTTGTGCGCCGCGCCGGCTTCCCCCGCGGCGTCTTCCAAACCCTCCTCATCGAAGCCCGCCAGGTCGAACACCTGCTCAACGATCCCCGCGTCGTCGCCGTCACCGTCACCGGATCCGAGGCCACTGGCCGCGCCGTCGCCGCCCAGGCTGGCTGGCTCGTCAAGAAGTCCGTCCTCGAACTCGGCGGCTCCGACCCCTTCATCGTCCTTCCCTCCGCCAACCTCGATGCCGCCATCGACAACGCCATCAAGGCCCGCTGCATCAACAACGGCCAAAGCTGCATCGCCGCCAAACGCTTTATCGTCCACGACAGCATCTATCCCAAGTTTGAAAAGCGCTTCGTCGCCGGTATGGCCGACCTCCGCATCGGCGACCCCATGCTCGAAACCACCGACATCGGCCCCCTCGCCACCCCGCAGCTCCTTGAAGATCTTCTCCAGCAGGTCACCCAGGCCCGCGAGTCCGGCGGCCGCGTCCTCACCGGCGGCAGCCGCGCCTTCGTCGAAAACGGCGACCTCGGAAACTACTTCAAGCCCACCGTCATCGCCGGCGTCATGCGCAATGCCCCCATCGCCCAGGAAGAGATCTTCGGCCCCGTCGCTCTGCTCTTCCGCGCCTCCTCCATCGACGACGCCATCGAGCTCGCCAACGACACGCCCTTCGGCCTCGCCGCCAGTGCCTGGACCACCGACGACGCCGAACGCCAGCGCCTCGCCGCCGACCTCCAGTGCGGTGCCGTCTTCTTCAACTCCCCCGTCTCCAGCGACCCCCGCCTCCCCTTCGGCGGCATCAAGCGCTCCGGCTACGGCCGCGAGCTCTCAACCGTCGGCATGCGCGAGTTCCTCAATGCCAAGACCATCGTCGTTGCCGAACCGGTCGTCGAAACCCGCCCCGCTCCCGATAAAACCCACGCCGAACCGAAAGCCGAGCCCGCTGCTGAGCCGCGCCCCGGCAAGCTCAGCGACTTCCAACGCCTGGCCGAGCAGCTACGCGAATTCGAGCCACCCAAATCCCCGTCCCCCAGCACAGGAACCAACCCTCCAGTCAACGCAGCTCCGCAACAGCCCGAACTCGCCCAGCAGGGACCTGTCACCGCTCAACCAGCGATCGCTGAGCCGCCCCCCGCCGAGCCAGCTCCGTCTCAACTCAAACCCCTCGAGCCCAGCAAGGACGGCGACGCCCCACCCCCCAGCGGCTCCACGCTCGGCCTGCGCTAAGCGTTTCGCAATCCCCGCACGAAAAAAGAGGCGCAGCCATCAGGCCGCGCCTCTTCTCTTTCCCGCCACTCACTAGAACGTGAACGACGTCTGCAGCGTAATCCGTCGCAGCGCGCTCGTGGTCGTATATGGCTGTCCATAAATCTGCGTCGACTGCCCAAAGTTTGGCGACGACAACACTCCCTGCGGCGTCGACAGGTCCTCATTGTTGAACAGGTTCTGCACCTGCACACCGAACGCCAGGTTATAGCGCTTGCCCGTACTCGCTGGACCGCCAAACCCGCCGCCGCCGCCCCCTCCGCGACCGCCGCCGTGATCATGATCACCATGGCCACCGCCTCCAGGGCCGCCACCCGGTCCGCCTCCAGCATTTGTCGGCCGCGTCGACGCTCCAAATCCAAACGTCTTCGTCAACCTCAAATTGAACGTATACAGGGATGGCCCCGTGCAATAGTTGATCGGCACTACCGGCGCTCCGCTCACAATCCCCGGCTGCGCAAACGTTCCGCAACCGGCAATCGTCTTGATCGTCGTCCCATTCGGCGCCACGCCCGTCACCAGGTTAGGCCGGTCGTTGTAGAACGTGTCAAAGTTATTATCGCTGCCCGTCGTAATGTTGTACGGCGTTCCACTTTGCGCCAGGAAGAATGGGCTCACCTGGAAGAACCTCGGCAGCGAAATCGACCCTGCCAGAAAAATCCGGTTCTTCACATCGAACGCCGTCCGCCCATAATCCGCCGCAATGTTTCCCGGCGTAGAAATGTCAGACGTCGCGCCCGACGTATCGCCATGCGCGGAGTTCAGCGAGTAATACCCGAACAGCGAGATCGCCCTCGACGTCTGAATCCGTCCATGCACAATCAGTTGGTTCTGATTGAAGACGCCTTCGCTGAAAAACTGATACTGTGCTGTGCTCGCCATCGGATCAGTAAAGTTGTATCCAATATTCTGCGTAGCAAACTGGTGCACACCCTGCGAGTGCAGATAGTTCACCGAGATCGTTCCGTTCTTACCCACCTGCTGATCCACGCCGCCGGCAAACTCGACAATGTACGGTGCGCGAAGATTCGACGCCGTCGTGTACGTCGTCTGATTCTCCGCCGACGCTCCGCACGCCACAATCAGGTCTGGCGCGCTCGGGTTGCAGTTCGCCCCCGGATTCGCAACCGTGTACGCCGTCGTGTTCACACCGTTCTCTTCTTGCGTCGTCAACACATATGCCTGCGAAAACCGTGTGTAGAACATTCCGAATCCACCGCGCACCACCGTCTTCGGCGCACCCTTGCCGCTAAACAATCCGTAGTTGAACGCCACACGCGGAGCAACCGCCTGGTTCTTCGCAAGATGGTTCTGTGTCTCGTAGCGCAGCCCATACGAGATCGTCAGGTTCTGTCTCACCTTCCAATCCGTCTCTGCATACAGCCCAAGGTCCGCCAATGTGTCCCCGATCTTGTGATTGTTCACCACGTTAATCCGGAACTGGTTCGGCGTCCCCGCGGTGTAATCTCCGTACGTCGCGTACGTGAACGAGCCGTTCGTCAAATTCCCCGTGTTCTCCGCCTCGCGCGTCACACGCAAACGCCCACCGAAACGAATGAAGTTCTTCTTCAACTGCATCGAGTTGTAGCTCTGCACCTCGAAGTGGTCCTGGTGATCGCTCAACCCCTGCGACGCGTAGCCGCCGCCGGTGAACGCTCCCGACACGCCCACTGCAGCTGCCGTGCTCGCCGGCGTTACCGTCGTATGTTCACGCTCATACTCAAACCTCGTCTCGCTGATCACATGCGAGTTCCACGTCTCCGTGTCGCTCATCTGCAGAATGTTGCTCAACGAATCCTGGTTATACGCCGTCGACGGCAGATTCAAATTGTTCACGCCGTCGTTCTTCGCAGAGTTGTTCACATACTGATATCGCGTCGTCAGAACATTCTTCGCCCCGAGCGCCAAATCAAGCCGCGGATTAATGTCCCCCCGGGTCTGCGGGAAGTACGTCGACACCTGGTACGGCGTCTGCACGCAGGTCGCATCGCCAGGCGCGCAAAGTGTCGTCGACCCCGCCGCCGGCGCCAGAATAATTGCGTTCGTAAATTCATCCGACTCAATGTCGCGATAGCTTCCACCAACGTTGTACGACGCGTTCTTGTTCAACGGCCCCGTCAAGTTTCCAAACCCGAAAATCGTGTGGTACGGCGGCTGATAGCCCGTCGCCAACGGGTTCCCCGAATTGAACTGCGAAGCGTTTCCATTCAACTGGAAGAAGCCATGCAGCTTGTCCGTACCCGGCTTCGTGAACACCTCCACGCGCCCATACCCAAGCTGGTCATACTCCGCTGAAAACGGATTCTGATTAATCCGAATCTCGCGGATCGACGACTTCGGCGGCAACTGCCCGCCCGTAAATCCGTCCACATAAATCTGCCCGCCATTCGGCCCCGCCGCCGGTCCCGCCAGCGCCGTCAGCTCGTCCGACAACTCATCCGGATCATCCGACAGCGCGTCCAGGTCCTTGCCCGTCAGCACAATCGCGCTCTGGTTCGAATCCGGATCCACACTCAACTGCACCGAGTTCGCCTGAACCGTCACCACCTGCGACTGCACCCCGATCTGCAGCTTCGCATTCAGCGTCATCCCGTTCGCGCCCGCGATCACCAGCCCCGGAGCCGTGTATGTCGCAAAACCCGGCATCGTCACGGTGTAGGTATACGTCCCCGGATTCACCACCACGCTATACGATCCGTCGGACCCCGACGTCGCCTTCACCGCCGGCCCATGTCCCGTCAGCGTAACCGTGGCGCCCGGAATCAACGCGCCATCCGGATCCGTCACCACGCCATGCACGCGGATCTTCCCCGCCTGAACTCCCGAAGCACCCGCAGGCTTCGGCGTCGTCGCAGGCGACTGCGCAGTCGCCTGCCCTCCGGCCGCCAATGCCCCAGCCAACAGCACGCCTGCCAACCCAGCTCCCAGCCGCCCCGTCACACGCTTCCTGCCCAAACTCTCAACCAGCATTCTTGCTCCTGAACTCTGAACTCTCGAAAGCTCCGGCTCTTGCGCACTCTCGCATCACAACGAACCGGCCCTTCCCATGTCACGGCAGACATCTTCTGTCCCCCGCCCTCTCATCCGCAGGCCCTTTGCCCACAGTGTTCATCCAATACCAATGCCTGCGGACAGAACTAACGCTGTCCGCCGCCTTCCGGTGCACCGCCGCCTTCGCCGCCCTGATCGCCTCCGCCCAGGCTCCACGGCGAAAGCGTCATCGTCTGCCCGCTCGGCGACGCCCGCAGAATCGGGTCAACGCCCGTCAGCAGCGTTACCGCCATCGGCGTCTCTGTATCCGAGCTCGGCGAAGTCGCCACAATCATCACGGCATCGCCCACCTTCAACCCCGCCAGCGTCTCCGTCGGCAGCCGCGACAGCATCTGCGACAAATCCGACCCCGCACTCCGCTCGCGCGCCGCCCCATCCTGCCCCGGCCCTCCAGGCCCTCCCGGCGCTGTACCGCCCGCACCAGCTGTACCTCCCGCGCCAGCTGTACCAGCCGCGCCGCCCTTCATCCGCGCCGCCACCCGCTCTGCCAGCATCGGAGGAATCCTCCGCACATCACTATTCGCCCCCACCGCCACCGTCACCGTCTTCTTCGTCGCCAGGTCCTTCAGCGTCACCGTCCCCGCCGTCGCATCAATCGACGCAATCAACCCGGAGTAATTCTTGAACATGCCTGTCACCAGTTCATCGGCCGTAATCGTGCTCCCATCCGCCGACTTCGCCCCCCGCACCCGCAACTGGTCGCCCTTATGAATCTCGCCGATTGTGCTCACCTTCGCATCGGCAAACCGCACCGAATCGCCTGAGTAGCGTCGAATCACAGTCTGCGGCGTCACCATCACCGTCACCGTCTTCAACCCGCTCGCAATCACAATCGTTCCCGTAGCCGGGTCAACCGACTTCACAATCCCGCCGCCCCCCTTGCTCCACGCTGCTTCCTCCGCCTGGTGCGTCGCTGCAATCGCTCCCGCCTTCATCAGGATCACGCGCGTAGCCGTCAGCCCCGCTCCACTCGCGTCCCCCGCCACCAACACGCGATCCCCCACCGCCACATCGCTCAACGTCCCCGGCGTAGCCGACTTCAGATCCTTGCTACCCGGCGCCACCATTAGCACCTTCACCGAATCCGGAACCGTCACCACCACATCCTGCCCAGCCGCCGTCGTCAGTGTCAGCCCCGTCGCGCTAGTCGACTTCACGGTCCCAGCCGCTCGCTGCCCCGCCGGAGCCTGCGCCACCGCCATCGGAATCACCAGCGCGCACGCAACCGACAGCGCCGCCATCATCATCCACGCCCTTGCCACCTTCATCATTCGCATCTGTCTCCAACCCCTCGCATCCCGTTCTTCGCTCGTGTGATGCAGGGAAATAACCGTTCAGCCAAGCCAGCCCGCGCTAAATTCCAGAGCTCGTTTCAGCCCAGACAGCCGCCGCAGCAACCGCCAGGAACACGCAGGCACTGTTCTGGATACGAACGGACCCCGCAAAAGTTTCTCTGGAAATACGATTTCTAAACAACGTCGCATCCAGACGAACCCGCGCCATCCACCCATTTATCAGTTATTTATGCAATCCACCAGCGCTACGGTAGTGCCGCCCCATCCGCCACCGGCAGATCCAGATGCGACGGATACTTCGCCGACCCGAACACCGACACCGTCTCCGCCTTATACGCACTCGCCGGCGCCGTCATGATGTTCTCCACATACGTCTGCGGATTTCGGTCATACAGCGGAAACCAGCTCGACTGCACCTCCACCATCATCCGGTGCCCCCTCAAAAACGTGTGGTCCACCCCATGCAGACTCCACTTGTACTCCGCCACCTCGCCCGGCTTCACCGGCTCCGGCTTCGTGAAGCTCTTCCGATAGCGCCCGCGCAAAATCTCCTCAGCCACCATCAACTCATACCCGCCCTCATTCCCTTCGCCTGAAGCCGCCTCGCCCATCTCCGGCGAAGTCACCCCCTTCGCATCCTCCGGATACACGTCGATCAGCTTCACAATCCAATCCGTATCCGTGCCGGTAGTGGCGCCAAACAAATCCGCTACCACATCGCCAGTCACCGTCACATCGCCAGTCAGCACCGGCGTCTCAAAGTTCGCAAGATCCTTCCGCCCGCTAACAAACCGCTGATCTTCCACCAGCCACGTCCGCCACGTCGACCCCTCGCCGTACGTCGACTGAATCGGCCGCTGCCGATACGGCACAGGATCGGCCGGATCCGCCACATACGCCGCCGCCTTCACGTCATAGTCACCCTTCGGCCCCACGAACCCCAGCTTGTGGTCCGGCTCCAAATACATCCGCTCCGCGTGATACCCCATCTTCGGTGGCCAGATCGCATACGTATGCCACCGGTTCTCACCCGTCCGGAAGCTGGCCGTATCCTCGAGATCAAATCCCGGCTTGCCCTTCAGATACTTCTCAAAAAACGGAGCCTCGTAATGCGCGCGGTAATACGCCCCCGTCTTCTGTCCGCCAAACGTAATCGTCCCAAACTTCCCACCCAATTCATCGCCAGGCCCGCGTTCCCACCCACCATGATTCCAAGGCCCCAGCACCATCCAGACTTTGTGCAGCGGCTCTTTCGGCTTCTCGTGCGCGCGCAACGCAGCATACTCTGCCTGCGTCCCCCACATATCTTCCTGGTCCCAATACCCGCCCACCTCCAGCGTAGGAACCTCCGGCCGCTTCAAATGCGGCTCCACCGCCATATCCTGCCAGAACTTCACATAGCTAGGCTCCGACAGAAACACCTTCGCCGTAGGCAGGCTCTCCATCCCCGCACTCTTCGCCGCTCCTTCAAAATTCACGTGCTTCAGAAAGAACTCATACTGGTCTTCCTTCGAATCCGTAAACCCATTGGTCTTCTGCGCCTCCAACCCCTGCACATAATCAAACCCATAGGTCTCGCGAAACGCCCCATTATGGAAGAAGTCATCGCCAATCCAAATGTTCGTCATCGGAGCCTGCGGGCTGATCGCCTTCACCGCCGGATTCGCATCAATCCCCGCCATCATCGCCAGGAAACCCGGATAGCTAACCCCCATCACCCCAACCTTCGCAGAGTTATGCGGCACATTCTTCAGCAGCCAGTCGATCGTGTCATTCGTGTCCGTCGTCTCATCCACATCGTTCTTCGTCGTATGCGCCACAATCGGACGGTTCATCACAAACTGCCCTGTCGACGCATACCGCCCGCGAATATCCTGCGCCACAAAGATGTACCCACTCGCCGCGAGCGTCGGAAACACCATCTTCAGCGCATCGGCCGAATAACCATCAACCCCATACGGCGTCCGCGTCATCAAAAACGGCAACGCCGCCCCATCCTTCTCACTTCCCACCGGCCGCAGAATCACCGTATGCAGCATCGCCCCATCGCGCATCGGGATCATCACCTCGGACCGCACATACTCCGGCCCGTGATAATCCTTCAGCATCTCCGCCATCCGAGCCTTCCGAGCCGCCGCCTCATCCTCAGCCTTCGCCGGCGCAGCCGTCTGTGTAGTCGTGTTAGGAGTCGTTGTCGAAGCCGGCGCACTCTGCGCCCATCCGTTGCCAACCCCACCTACCAAACCCAAACAAACCACCAGCTTCGTCAGACGCATTCGTACTCTCCAGATAGATTCAAACTGAGAACGGACAACGGAGAACGGACAACTGCCCTTACGTGAGATTTCCCGGAGGCGCCGTGTCACACAGAAAGTTATTCCGCGAATGTGCTCCATCGCAGAACGGCCGCTTCTCACTCATGCCACACCGGCAAAGACTGATCGCCGGCTTACCCGTAAGGTCCCACTCCCGCCCATCGGCATCCTTCAGGATGATGTGCCCTTCCACCCGCAACGGCCCATTTGGCCGCACCGTAATACAAACTGTCTCATCTGCCATAACTAACTCCTCCGTACGAACCTCAAGCATAGCAGCGCCACCAAACGACGAGAAACCGCAACCCAGCCACTCGCGGCGACGCCAGCCCAACGCCTTCCGAAACCATCAAGCCCGCGTATAACCTACCCACAGCCATGCTGGAGGACCCATGCCCAACACCCAGACCCTCATCGCCCAGGCCTACGCTGCATTCAACCAGCGAAACATCGACGCCGCCGTCGCCCTCATGACCGACAACGTCAGCTGGCCCAAAGCCTACGAAGGTGGTCGCGTAGTAGGAAAGGAAGAAATTCGCTCCTACTGGACCCGTCAGTGGCAGGAGTTCGACCCGCACGTCGAACCCCTCGAAGTCATCATCCGCGCAGACGGCAAGACCGAAGTCCGCGTTCACCAGCTAGTGAAAAATCTCGCGGGCGAAGTCCTCTCCGACAGCGAGGTCAGGCACGTCTACACCTTCGCCAACGGCCTCATCGAACGCTTGGACCTCAAGGAAAGCGAAGCCGCCTCATCCCAAACCCCATCCGCAGCCTTCTCCCGCCACTAACCTCCAGCGAGGGCGCGCTCCACCCAAAACGCGCCAGACTAGAACTCCACCATCACCTCATCCACATAACACCATCCCCACCCATCTCCCGGCTCCACAGAACGCATCACCGGATGCTTGGTCGCATGAAAGTGCTTCGTCGCATGTTTGTTCTTCGACGAATCACAGCACCCCACATTCCCGCAAATCAAACACTCCCGCAGATGCACCCACGTATCGCCCATCGCGATGCACTCCGCGCAGCCCTTCGCATAGCTCGCCTTCACGCTAGGCACCGGCTTCAAATGTTCAAAATGATGGCACGCCATAATCCCTCCTCCATTCCTTTCTCCAACCGCAAAACGAAATCATAGCCCCACAATCGCAACTCCATCTGCCCCGCTCATCCGTCAGCCCTCCAAGCAAGCCTTCTGCGCCGCCAGCAGGGCCCGAATCCCCGCCTCAGCAACATCCAGCATCTCGTCCAGCTGCTTCCGCGTGTACGTCCCCTTCTCAGCGGTCGCCTGCGTCTCCACCAGCCTGCCGCCACTCGTCATCACCACATTCATATCCACCTCCGCCCGCGAGTCCTCCTCATACGCCAAATCCAGCAGCACCCGCCCATCCACCACGCCCACGCTCGTAGCCGCCACCATCTCCCGCAGCGGAGACTCCTTCAAGCTCCCCGCCTCCACGAGCTTCCCCAGCGCCAGCGCCAGCGCCGTACAAGCTCCCGTAATCGCCGCCGTCCGTGTTCCCCCATCCGCCTGCAGCACATCGCAATCCAGAATCACCGTCCGCTCTCCCAGCAGCTTCATGTCCACCACACTCCTCAAGCTTCTTCCGATCAGCCGCTGAATCTCATGCGTCCGCCCGCCAATCTTGCCCTTCTCCGCCTCCCGCGGCGACCGCGTCAGCGTAGCCCGCGGAAGCATCCCATACTCCGCCGTCACCCACCCCCGCCCCGAGTTCCGCATCCATCCCGGCACCCCGTTCTCCACCGTCGCATTGCACAGCACCCGCGTATGCCCCACCTCAATCAGCACCGACCCCTCCGCCGTCGCCACAAATCCCGGCGTCAACTTCAGCGCCCGCGCCTCATGCGCCCCTCGTCCACCACTCCGATACAGCTCCGCAACCTCAACCTTTGTCATATCGTTCATTATAGGAACCCCGCCCACCCTCTGCTCGGTGCCCCCTCGACCCCTCCACGTGCACCACGTCACATCTATCTCTTAATCGCCTGTGCTACTGTGCACCCATAGTCAAAGTTCCATCTCGGGAATTTTTTTCGGAAATTCCTGATCTTTGGGCCAAATCTGTCGATAGAGGGAAGAGCAACCCCCACCATCGCGATCCATTTGTTCCAGTCTGGAACGCGATAGGCCACTCAAACCAAATAACACCTATTCCCCGGAGATCACCATGCAGGCTCAACCGCAGAGCAATCTGGCCGCACGGATTCCCTCGCTGCACGCTTTACCGCGGGCCTCAAACAGGCTCGCCCCCAAAGCGCAATCCGAACCCCAACCAGCGCCCTCCCTCGCCGAATCCGGCGGCCTCGCCCACGATGCCGGCAACCTCCTTGCCGCCTTGGGTCTCTACTGCGATCTCCTCAACGTTTCCGGCGTTCTGCGCCCCGAGCACCAGCACTACGCCACCGAACTCCGCCTCATCTCCGACCGCAGCTCCCGTCTCATCCGTCGCATGCTGGCTGCAGCCCCCGCCACCACCCAGGAACCGCCCCACCCCATCGAGGCAGCATCGCTTCCAACCGGTCTACTGGAACGCCGCGGCACGCGAACCTCCGACCGCCGTGCCCAGACCTCCGATCACGAGGCCATGTTACTCAGCCTGGTACCGGTCCTCCGCCGCATCGCCGCCGGCGCGGCCGACGTCACCGTCACCTGCCAGATTGCGCTCCCGCCTCTGCCCTTCCCCTCCGAAGTCATCGAGCGCATCACCGTCAACCTGGTGCGTAACGCAGCCGAAGCCATTCGCCGCGACCAGGTCTGCGCCGCCTGCGCTCCCCTCGCCCCCGCCGGCCACATCCGCGTCGCCCTTGCCGTCATCGACGACCGCCTGCAGCTCACCGTCGAAGACAACGGCCCCGGCATGTCGCCCACCTACGTCGAGGCCTATCTCCATCCCGAGCCGCTCCCGCTCGGCGCCAGCCACGGACTCGGCCATCGCATCGTCCACGAGCTCACCAACGCCAGCGGTGGTCAACTCTCCATCCGCGTCCTCCCCGGCCATGGCACCGCCTTCTGTCTCAAGTGGCCCCTCCACGCCGCCCTATCCGCCGAACCCTGCCCTTCGGCCATCCCCCAAAGTCTCTCCACCACCTAAGCACCGCCGAGGACCTTCACGTGCTCACCTCCAAACCCTACCTATCCGACACCAGCGCCACGCTTCCAACCACCCTCCATCAGGTTCCTGCCCCGGCATCCTCCAACGTCTCCTGGCCCCAGTACAACTCGACCTTCTCCGCCGCCCGCGGCACCGGTGCCGATCGCCTCCCGCCCCTCCGCGTCCTCGTGGTCGACGACGACAGCCCCATCCGCAACGCCTGCTCCGAAATCGCCACCAGCCTCGGCTTCGCCACCCAGTCCGCCGACTCCGTCTCCACCGCCCGCCTCGCACTCCAGCACAGCTCCATCGATATCCTCCTGCTCGATCTCAAACTTCCCGGCGGCGGCGGCCTCTCGCTGCTCGAAGACATCCGCGCCCATCATCCCCAGACCATCGTCATCGTTATGACCGCCTTCGCCACCGTCAACTCTGCAGTCGAGTCCATGCGAACCGGCGCCGGCGACTACCTCACCAAGCCCTTTACCCTCGAAGAGCTCTCCAGCACCCTCGACCGCGCCGCCCAGCGCCGTGCCTTTGACGTCGAGTCCCGCCTGCTCCGCGACCGCCTCCGCACCGGAGCCTCCATGGGCAACATCGTCGGCAACTCGCCGCCCATGGAGAAGCTCTATCGCATCCTCTCCAAGGTCGCCGGAACCACCCACCCCGTCCTCATCGTAGGCGAGTCCGGCACCGGCAAAGAACTCGTCGCCCGCTCCATCCACACCAATGGCCCCAACGCGAATAAGCCCTTCCTGCCCGTAGACTGCGGCTCGCTCGCCCCCGCCATGATCGAAGGCGAACTCTTCGGCTACGCCAAGGGCGCCGTCCCCGGGTCCACCCGCGCCAAGGTAGGCCTGCTCGCTGGCGTCGACGGCGGAACCCTGTTCCTCGACGAAATCGGCGAACTCCCTCTCGATCTGCAAGGCCGCCTGCACCGCGCCCTCCAGGACAAAATCGTTACTCCCGTCGGCTCCGATCAGGGCGTCCCGCTGACCGCCCGCGTCCTCGCCTCCACCACCCGCGACCTCACCCAGCTCGTCGAGACCGGCCGCTTTCGCAAAGACCTCTACTTCCGCCTCAACGTCGTCACCCTCCGCATCCCAGCCCTGCGCGAGCGCCGTAACGATATTCCCCTCCTCGCCGCCCACATCCTCGAACGCGTGAAGGGCCAGCACGGCCTCGCCTACACCTTCGCCGACGAAGCCCTCCACCTCCTCATGGAGTACGACTGGCCCGGCAACGTCCGCGAGCTCGAGCGCGCCATCGAGCGCGCCTGCTCCCTCTCCAGCGGCCCCATCCTCCACCTCGGCGACTTCCCCACCCAGATGCAGGACTTCCAGTTCCACGCCCAGCACACTCTCCAGGTCAATCAGGCAGCCGCCGCCGACAACCCCGCTACGTCATCCGAAACCCACGCCGTGCAGTCCATCGCCGAACTCGAAAAGCAAGCCATCCTCACCACCATCACCCAGCTCAACGGCGACAAGCTCACCGCCGCGCGTCTGCTCGGCATAGGCAAAACAACCCTCTACCGCAAACTCAAGGAGTACGGCCTCGGCGAGGAGCTTGCCTGATGCCCACAGCCCTCCTCCTCATCGCCTCCGATTCCGCCGCCGAGCCCATCGCCGAAGCCCTCCGCTCCGACCTCCGCGCCCACGTCGAGACCACCCCCAGCCGCCGCTCGGCGCTCACCCTCCTGCGCCGCAACGACTTCGCCCTCATCCTCATCGACGAGAGCCTGGCCTCCACCGACCTCGCAGCCATCGACCTCCTCTACCAGCACGCCGGCAGCGCCCTCATCCTCGAGCTCAATCTCGCGCTCTCCAGCGCCGCGCGCGTCGTCCGCCAGGCCCACAGCGCGCTCGCTCGCCGCTCCCAGGATCTCGCCACAGCCCGTACCGCCGCCGCCACTCATCTGCAGAGCGAGCTCAACACCGCCCTGTCCAGCGTCCTGCTCGAATCCGAGCTCGCCCTCCGTGACGCCACCCCCACCCAGGCCCCCCGCCTCCGCCACCTCGTTCAGCTCGCCACCGACCTCCGCGACAAGCTCCGCGCCTAAACGCCCAGGGTGCCCCATTCACGACAGCTCCATCGTCGTGAGTGGGGGTTCAAAGATGCTTGCATCCGCGCCTTTAGCCGAACAACGAACGCCGCGTGCGATCCTTCCTGACGCCTATGTACAATTTCATCTGATCGCAACGACCACACCCAGTACCCCAACGGTATCGTTGAGCATCAATACCTTTGGGAGTCCCAAAGAGCTCTACAGCACGAGGAGAACCATGAAAATTACCCCTGGAAAACTTGCAGGCCTGCAGGCCGTCTCCAACCAGCGCAACGTCATCGCCGCTGCCGCCATGGATCAGCGCGGATCCCTCCAGAAGTCCCTCGCCAAAGAGCGCGGCGCCTCCGCCGACGGCCACGACCTCGAAGTCTTCAAGACCCTCGTCACCGAAGTCCTCACCAACTACGCCTCCGCCATCCTCCTCGACCCCGAGTACGGCCTGCCCGCCGCCAAGCACCGCAACGGCAAAGGCCTCCTCCTCGCCTACGAGAAGACCGGCTACGACGCCACCACCCACGGCCGCCTCCCCGACCTCCTCGATCTCTGGAGCGTTCGCCGCCTAGCCGAAGCCGGCGCCGACTGCATCAAGATCCTCCTCTACTACACCCCCTTCGACCAGCCCCGCATCAACGACATCAAGCATGCCTGGGTCGAGCGCATCGGCGACGAGTGCCGCGCCCACGACATCCCCTTCTTCCTCGAGTGCGTCGGCTACGACGAACACGGCACCGACGAAAAGCTCATCGAGTACGCCCGCAAGAAACCCGCCGTCGTCTCCGGCTCCATGAAAGAATTTTCGAAGCCCCGCTACGGCGTCGACGTCCTCAAAGTCGAAGTCCCCATCAACATGGAATTCGTCGCCGGCAGCCACGCCAACAAGGGCGCAAACGCCTACACCCGCGCCGAAGCCCTCAACTTCTTCCGCGCCGCCGCCGCCGAAACCACCCTGCCCTTCATCTATCTCTCCGCCGGCGTCTCCAACCCCGTCTTCATCGAAACCCTCGAGCTAGCCGCCGAGTCCGGCGTAGCCTTCAACGGCGTCCTCTGCGGCCGCGCCACCTGGAAAGACGGCATCGCCATCTACGCCAGGCAAGGCGCCGACGCCTTCCGCAAATGGCTGGAAACCACCGGCGTAGAAAACATCCAGAACGTCAACAAGGCCCTCGAAGCCGCCACCCCCTGGACCTCCAAAGTCACCCCCGCCTAGCTCTGCAGGCCGTTGCCTTTGCCGTTCTTTCTGTCATGCCCTCCGGGTATCTGCGTCTGCCCGTGCTGTTGCTTTTTTCCGCTTGTAGAAGGCGCCACGCCCTCGTCACATTGCTCCATACATCGAAGGCGCACGGCTTCATCGCATTGCTCAGCACATCGAAGGGGCACGGCTTCAGCCGTGCCATAAAGATTGCCCCGTACGTTACGGCTTTAGCCGCTGAGGTACGCTTCACAGATTCGCAGGCCATCCCAAGCTACGAACCCACCAGTTCATCCGCGGCTGTGGGCGAGTACACTGAGCGCAACATGCTCCGTGCACTCGCCCTCTTTCTTTGCACACTCGCAATCTCCGCCCCCGCCCAAACCAAGCTAGACACCGACGCCGCGAACCTCCGCTACGACGACCTCACCGCCGACCTAGCGACCACCCCGCCCGGCCCCACCCACGATCTCTTCGCCGGCGTCCTCGCCGACCGCACGAACCATCTCGACGACGCCATCCAACTCCTCACCCCCTTAGCCTCCGACACCACCCTCTCCCCCACGCGCCTCGCCCTCGTCCTCGGCTCGCTCGCCGACGCCAACCTCAAACTCTTCCACTATGCGCAAGCCTCCGCCCTCTACACCCGCCTGCTCACCGAAGCCCCCACCGGCCTTCCCCCAGCCCTCCTCAAAGACGATCAGGACGACGCCGACACCATCAAGCTCCTCCTCAAAGCCCCTCCCCAAACCATCGACATCCCGTCCCCCGTTGACATCCCCACCAAGTCCGACCGCCTCAAGTCCATCACCGCCTCCCTCACCGTCCACAACATCACCACCCCCTGGATCCTCGACACCGGCGCCAACTTCTCCGTCGTCTCCGAATCCTTCGCCCGCCAGCTAGGCCTAACCCTCAGCACCGGCATCGCCCACACCCAGGGAGCCACCGGCGCAGAAAATCCCCTCCGCATCGCCATCCTCGACACCCTCCCCATCGGCACTGCCACCCTCCACAACGTAGTCCTCCTCGTCCTCCCCGACGCCAACCTCACCATCGGCGCCGGCAGAAAGTCCTACACCATCCCCGCCATCCTCGGCTACCCCGTCTTCCAGGCCCTCGGCATCATCCGCTTCACCCACGACCACCACTTCCAGGCCGGCCCCACCCTCCCCCTCACCGGCGACTCCTCGCCCATCGACCCCTCCCCTATCTACATGGAAAAGCTAAACATCCTCTTCTCCGCCCGCACCCACAACCTCTCCCGCCCCTTCCTATTCGACTCCGGCGCCGACGCCACCACCTTCTTCCTCCCCTACTACCGCGACTTCACAGCCGACTTCCTCCACGAGAAGCAAGGCACCCGCAACGGCTACGGCGCCGGCGGCACCTCCACCGACCAGGTCTACGTCCTCGACCACGTCGACATAGAACTAGCCAACCGCATCATCGACCTCGACCACGTAGCCGTCTTCAAAACTCCACAGAACACCCTCTCCGACGAATACGAAGGCTCCCTCGGCCGCGACCTCATCAACTCCCTCGACTCCCTCACCCTCGACCTGATCCACGACCGCGTCTACCCCGGCAAACCCCGCAACTAGCCGCCAACCGTTCTCCCCAATCAGCGCAATGACAGCCTCTACGCACCAACCATTCTCGTCTCGAATTCCCCTCGCCTCATCCCCCAGCCTCGAAATCGCCCAGCCTCACCCCCTCGTCTCGAATTCCCCCGGGCCTCTAACCTCGAAGGGGCACGGTTTCAGCCGTGCCATTAAACCCCAACCGGTTACGGGGCTTTAGCCCCTGAGGTTCGCTGTTCACTCCGCCCAACTTGCCAATCTACCCGCTCCCCCATACTCTTGCTGAAACCTCATGCGACTACACCTCCGAGTTCTAGCCATACTCCTCCTCGCGCCCCTCGCCTCCCACGCCCAGTACTCCATCGCCAGCGTCACCTTCCGCCACGCCGACCCCTACACCCCCACCGAGCTCCTCACCGTCTCCGGCCTCAAGCCCGGCCAGCCCCTCTCCAACGATTCCCTCGCCAACGCTGCCCAGCGCCTCCTCAACACCGGTCTCTTCGCCGACGCCACCATCAACTACGGCAACACCGCCCGCGCCCGCGCCATCGTCGTCGACGTTACCCCCATCCCCCTCGACCAGCTCCTCCCCGCCAGCTTCGAAAACTTCGTATGGTTCACCCCTGAAGAACTCACCGCCGGCATCCGCGCGCAAGTCCCCCTCTACCGCGGCGTAGCCTCCGACGCCGGCACCCTCCCCGACGACATCCAGGCCGCGCTCCAGCAAATGCTCACCGCCAAAGGCATCACCGCCACCATCTCCCACACCATCGCCGAACCCACCAACCTCCAGCCCCGCCGCGTCATCAACTTCAGCATCGACCAGCCCTTCGTCCGTCTCGGCACCCTGCACCTCTCCATGCTTGCCCCCACCGCCGCCGCCGCAACTCTCTCTCCCGGCCTCCAGCAGGCAGCCAACGCCGCCACCCGCCATCCCTTCAACGAGGGCCTCACCGGCATCACCCTCTCCAACATCCTCCTCGACCCCTTCCGCCGCGCCGGCTACGTCCAGGCCTCGCTCGACAACATCCAGCGCACCGTCGCCCCCGCCCCCACCGACGCCAACGCCTTCCTCGTCACCTACACCGCGCGCATCGTCACCGGCGACCCCTACAAAATCTCCACCCTCACCTGGATCCCCACGCCCCTCTACTCCGCCGACGACTTCGCCCGCGACAACAAGCTCCACCCCGGCGATCTAGCCAATGAATCCGACCTCGCCAAGACAGAAGCCGCCATCGCCAAAGCCTATCTCCTGCAGGGCTACCTCGACGTCTACGTCCTCTCCCACCCCGTCCCCGACGACGCCGCCCACACCGTCGCCTACACCTTCGAACCCATCCCCGGCGAAATCTACCGCCTCAAAACCGTCACCGCCACCGGCCTCTCCCCGCAAGCCCTCCAGCAATTCAACGCCGACTGGTCCATGAAGCCCGGCGACCCCTACAGCGACCAGGCCGTCAACGCCTTCCTCGCCAAACACATCGCCCAGCCTCCCTTCCAACCCTACGGCGCCGGCTTCAAAGCCGTAGGCGACCCCGCCACCCACCAGGTAGACCTAACCCTCACCTTCACCCCCAACAACGCCCACTAGCCCTCACGTCAGATTCCTGGCACTGCGCCACGAACAACTGAGAACTGACAGCTGACAACTTCCTTCAGAACCCCTTCGGCCTCTCTCGCGCCACCCCAAACGCGCCCTCCATCGCCATCCCCGCCTCCACAATCGTGCCCTCATCAAACAACCTCCCCACCAGCGTCACCCCATGCGGCACCCGCCGCGGCGTAGCAAACTTCATCACCGGATGCTTCGGGTCTGGAGCCCAATCACTCCGAGCCTCACTCACCTCCACAAACCCCGCCCGCAGCGTCAGCGACGGGTGCCCCGTAAAGTTCGTGATCACCAGGAACTCATCCCGCAGACTAGGCACCAGCAGCAGATCCACGCTGCGCATCACCCTCTCCATCTCCATCGCGACCATCCGCCGCATCCGGTCCGCCTGCACAAAATCCACGGCACTCAAAAACCGCGACTGCCGAAACGTATTCGGCCACGCATCCGGCACCTGCATCTTCAACTCGTCAACCTGGTGATTCAGCGTGATCTCCTCAAACGCCGCCGCACTCTCCGCAAACAAAATAATGTTCAACGAGTCATAAGGCCAATCCGGCAACGACACCTCCACCAACTCCATCCCCAACTTCTTCACGACGTCCATCGCCGCCCGATCAACCTCCGTAGCCGGAGCCACCTTCATCCACTCCGGAAAATACCCCACCTTCAATCCCTTCACGCTCCGCCCCGCATCGAACGTCAGCCCCGCAGGAACGCAAGCCACATCTTTTTCATCCGGCCCCTTGATCGCCTCCAGCACCAGCATCGTGTCCTCGACCCCGCGCGCCATCACCCCCAACTTGTCGCACGTCCAGCTCAACGTCATCGCCCCAGTCCGAGGCACGCGCCCAAACGTAGGCCTCAACCCCGTAACCCCATCCCGCATACTCGGGCTAACAATCGACCCCTGCGTCTCACTCCCGATCGCGAACCCCACCAGCCCCGCCGCCACCGCAGCCCCCGGCCCCGCGCTACTCCCCGACGCCCCCTCATCCAGGTTCCAAGGATTCCTCGTCTGCCCCCCAAACCAGACATCATTCAACGCCAGCGCCCCCAAACTCAACTTCGCCACCAGCACCGCCCCCGCCTCATTCAACCGCTTCGTAACCGTCGCATCCTCCACCGGCACCCGCTTCTCAAACGGCTCTGCCCCCCAGGTAGTCCGAATCCCCGCCGTATCCAACAAATCCTTAGCCCCCCACGGAATCCCATGCAGCGCCCCGCGATACTTCCCCGCAGCAATCTCCCGATCCGCGGCCCGAGCCTGCTCCATCGCATGTTCCCGCGTAAGCGTAATCACGCAATTCAACTCCTTATTGAACCGCTCCAGCCGATCCAGATAAATCCCCGTCAGCCTCTCCGAAGTGATCTGCTTCGACTCAATCCACTTCGACAACTGGCACACCGGCGCAAACGCAATGTCCTCTTCCTTCGAAGGCAGCGGCTCTGACGGTTGTTGAGGTCCCGTCACGGCAGAAAGCCGACCGAACTCTCGCTCCTCCATTTCTTTGTTCGTTTCTGCCTTCACGGTTTCACACCCCTGCACCTTCGGCATCAGCGGGTTCCAAACCGTAGCCGGCGCCACGTCATACCCAATCGCCAGCTTCCGAGGCCCCACCCGCCGCTCATACACCGCCGCCATACTCTGCCGCCAGTTCCCCGCAGCCTCCGCCAAATCCTTCGGCGTCATCTCCATCTGCACCAGCTTCTCCGCCTGCACAAACGTCTCCACCGAAACCTCCGGCCCCGTCACCGGGGAAGTTCCAAACGCCCCCGGAGCTCCCGGTGTGCTTGGCACCTGAGGCCCCTCAGGAACCTGCTCACCCGCAGCCTTCCCCGCCACCACCGCCGCCACCAACCCCATCGAACCCTTGGCCAAAAATTCCCGACGTGAACGCGCCATCACGAACCCTCCCAAACATTTAAACTGTTCAGCCAGATATATCACCCCGCTCCCATCGCCCTCACCCTTGCCTTCCTTTCTGTCATTCCCTCCGGGGACCCTACCCCTGCCTTACTCTTCCCCAATCGCAAAATTCCTGCTCCCCCTGTCGAATCCAGCACCACCCGTTCGACGATAAAGTGTAGGCAGGCAAACCGCCCCGCCCGCAAACTCTTTCAGGAGGAACATCATGCCCCAATATCTCGTCGCAATTCACCACCCCGATAACTACGACCCCTCCACCGAAGACAACGCCATGATCGACGACATCCGCGCCCTGAACAAAGACATGATCGCGGCCGGCGTCCGGCTCTTCGCCGGCGGACTTACCTCGGCCAGCAATGCCAAGTCGCTGCGCAAGCAATCCGATAGCAACGTCATCGTCACCGACGGCCCCTACCTCGAAGCCAAAGAACACATCGGCGGCTTCTGGATCCTCGAATCCCCCAACATGGATCAAGCCCTCGAGTGGGGCCGCAAGGCCGTCCTCGCCTGCCGCGCTCCCGTAGAAGTCCGCGAATTCCTATCCATGCCGAAAAAATAACTTCCTCGAAAACAGCCCAAAACTCGCGTGTCAACCCCCCGCCACCATCCCTGATCGCCAAAACTCCCGTCAACACTGGCGATTTCTCTTCCGCAAAGTTGGCATACCACCCCCTCCCAACCCGCTACAATGGAAGTAGCCCCTAATCGCAACCAGCCCTCCATTCCCGCCAGAACCCCCGGCCAAGGGGGATACTTTCACCCTTAACCCTCATGATTAGAACGGTTTAGAGGCCATTTTCACTCCCGGCCAGGGGGGATACTTTCGCACCTAAACCGCCTGAATACAGCGGTTTACAGCAAGAATTCACTCCCAGGGGAGGGGGGGTACCCGCCCCCCTGCACAACAAAAAGGGCCGGGATCGCTCCCGGCCCTTCACACACCCACAAGCCCTAAGCGTTGGCGGCTTCCGCCTCAGCTTTCGCGGTATCCGCTTCAGCCTTGGCCACTTCGTTCTCGGCATCCTTGGCTGCCTTCAGAGCCGCAACATCGCGCTCCTTCTTGGCCTCCGCAGAGTTCCGTCCCAGCTCATCGGCCATCTTCTCGGTCGTGAACGCCTCAATGACGTCGCCAACCTTGATGTCCTTGAACCCGGCCAGATCGATGCCGCACTCAACACCCGAGCGCACCTCGGACACATCGTCCTTGAACCGCTTGAGGCTGGAGATCTTGCCCTTCCAGACCTCTTCGCCGTCACGCAGCACGCGCACCTGGTTGTCGCGCTTGATCAGCCCATCGGTCACCTGGCAGCCGGCAATCTGGCCAACCTTGGTGATCTTGAAGACATTGAGCACAGTAGCCCGGCCAGCGTAGTTCTCCTTGAACACCGGCTCCAGCAATCCGTACATCGCCTTCGTAATCTGGTCCTGCAGCTCGTAAATAATCGAGTGCAGCCGGATCTCGACATTCTCGCGCTCCGCAACTTCGGTAGCCTTGCGGTCCGGCCGAACGTTGAACCCGATGACCACAGCATTCGAAGCCGAAGCCAGCAGAATGTCCGACTCGGTAATAGCGCCAACACCCGAGTGCAGCACCTTCACCCGAACCTTCTCGGTCGACATCCGTTGCAGCGAATCGGCCAGCACTTCGACCGAACCCTGCACATCGCCCTTGAGGATGAGGTTGAGGTCCTTGACGCCCGCCTGCTTGATCTGTTCCGCAAGCCCTTCCAGCGATACCCGCGAGCTCTTCGCCAGCTGCGCCTCGCGCTCCTTCATCTTGCGGTACTGCGCAATGCCCTTGGCCTTGTCGCGGTCCGCCATCACCAGGAACGTATCGCCCGCGTCGGGGATACTTTCCAGTCCCAGGATTTCGACCGGAGTCGAAGGCCCAGCTTCCTTGATCTCCACGCCGCGATCGTTGAACATCGCGCGCACCTTGCCAAACGTGTTGCCGACGATATAGCTATCGCCCGCGCGCAGCGTTCCGTTCTGCACCAGGATCGACGCCACAGCGCCGCGTCCACGATCCAGCTTGGCTTCAATGACCGTACCAACAGCGGGACGCTCAGGAGTAGCCTTCTGCTCGTTCACATCGGCAACCAGGCAGATCATCTCTTCCAGCTGGTCGAGATGCAACCGCTTCTTCGCCGACACTTCCACGAACTCCGTGTCGCCGCCCATCGATGTAGCCTGCACGCCGCGAGCCGCCAGCTGGTTCATCACCCGCGACGGATCAGCCTCAGGCTTATCGATCTTGTTCACCGCCACGATGATCGGCACCTTCGCCGCACGCGCATGATCGATCGCTTCCAACGTCTGCGGCATAACGCCATCATCCGCCGCAACCACGATCACAACGATGTCCGTGATCTTTGCTCCGCGAGCACGCATACGCGTAAACGCCTCGTGACCCGGAGTATCGAGGAACACGATCTCGCGCCCGAACGCAGGAGAATCCGGCTTCGTGATCTTCACCTTGTACGCGCCAATGTGCTGCGTGATTCCGCCAGCCTCACCAGCTGCAACATCCGTCGACCGGATCGCATCCAGCAATGACGTCTTACCGTGATCGACGTGACCCATGATCGTGACCACCGGAGCGCGGACCACTTCGACCATGTTGGACGTATCTTCCAACAAGCCCTCGATAGCCTCGTTCTCCAACTGCTCTTCAACCGAGATGACGGTTGCATCCGCGCCAAACTGCCGCGCCACTTCCTTCACCAGCTCGCCGTCCAGCGACTGATTCACCGTCACCATCACGCCCTTCATCAGCAGCGTAGCAATCAGATCCTTACCGCGAACGTCCAGCTTCTCAGCCAGGTCTTTCACCGAGATGCCTTCCGTCACGGTGATGGTCTTCGTGATCGGCACATCGCCCTGCGGAATCTGCGGCCCGCCAAAGCGCGGCACGCTGTAACCCTTCAGCGCGACTTCCTTGTTCTTCTCATACCGCGGAGCGCCGCGGCCGCGCTGTCCAGCGCGAACCGGACGGCTCGGTCCCGGAGCCTCGCCCGGAGCAGGCATCAACCCGCCCGGAGCAGCTCCTGGCCGATTCCCAAACCCAGGTCGCCCCGGACCTCCGCCAAATCCCGGTCGCGGAGCAAATCCCGGTCCGCCCGGCCCTCCGCCCGGACCTCCCGGAAACGTCCGCGTTGGATGCATCGGACGCCGCGCGCCCGGAGCCATGTTCTGCCCCATCCCAGGCCGCGGTCCGCCAGGTCCGCCCGAGGGATTGTTCCCCTGGTATCCAGGGCGTGGCCGCTGGAAGATAGGTGTTCGCGGCGCACCCGGAGGCGGAGTTGGCGCACTGTACGTAGGACGCGGGCCCGTCTGCGGCATCACCACGCGCCGCGGAGCCGGGACATTCGCCGCCGGGGCAGCAGGAGCAGCTGCAACCGGTTCTGGAGCAGCAGGAGCAACAGGCTCAGCAACGGGAGCCGCAGCAGCCGGAGCCGCGACAGGCACCGGAGCAGCAGCCGCTGGCTTCACCACCACCGGCTCAGCCGGAGGTATCGCCACAACCGCCGGAGGCGTCGCCGCCGCAGGCGGCCGAGCCACCACCGGCCCACTCACCGGACGGCTCGCAATCGCGGGCGGAGGAACCACATAATTCGGTGCCGCAGGCCGCGGAATCGGCACAATGCGGCGCGGAGCTGGCGCTGCAGGAGCAGCAGCCGCCGCAACCGGCGCTGCAGCTGCCGGAGCCACCACAGGCGCAGCCGGAGCCGAAGCCGCAGGAGCCGCCACCGCCGGCCGCGTGGCCACAACCGGCGGCCGATTTGCCGGAGGAGCAACCGTCACCGCTGGCCGCGGCGGAGGCGCCGAGCGCGCGGCCGTCTCGGCCTGCTTGCGCTCCAGGATCGCCTTCAGCGCGTCGCCAGGCTTCGAAACATGCGATAAATCAAACTTGGGCTTGGTCTCGGCAGGTGCTACGCGGGACGCACTCGTGCGCCCTCCCCGGCTGAAGTAGCCACGCACCTTCTCGGCCTCATCTTCTTCGATGGAGCTCGAATGCGTCTTTTTCTCGGTGACGCCAACCGCCGTAAGAGCATCCAGAATGGACTTGCTCTTGACCTCTAACTCGCGTGCAAGATCGTTGATGCGAACTTTGCTCATCTATCCCTTTGTACGGGCTTGCGTTATCCGCTCAGCCCTTTTCCAGTTCCACTGCGCACTTAGCTGTTCATATCAGCCTCAATCGAAGGTGGAGTTCGTTCAAAGGTATTATCCCTTGAATCCGTTAACTTTTCAGCCGTTTGGCTGGGTTTTACAGCTTTTTTGAAAGACCAGCAAAAAACTCCGCCGAACGCGCCCCTACTACTCACGGTCGCGCTCAACGTCGTCGATTCCTTCATCCGAAACTTCCTGGGCCTGATCGACCAGTTCGTCCACGGTGTCGTTATCCAGCTCGATGCCCGCTTCGCGAGCATCATTATCGTCATTCGCGTCTATATCCGAAGACTCATCTTCGGCTTCCGCGATATCCTCGGTTGAAAATGCACTGACTTCTTCCGCTGAACCCGCATCCGCAGCGCGCCCAGCAAGAATCTCTTCCGGCGTGTTGGTCATGGAATGTACCTCGTCTCCCGCCTCATCGGATGCGGCAGCCGCGGCAATGGCTTCTTCACCCACCATTAACGCGGGATCCGAAGGCACCGGAACTGGACGCTCCTCACCCTCTTCGTACTGCCCGAAGTAGTGCCGAACCGCCACAGCGATCTTCTCGACCGTCTTCTCGCCAATGCCCGGAATCTCGCTGAGCTCCTCGGCCGTCATATCGGCGAGCGCTTCCACGGTCGTAATTCCGGCCGCAATCAGCTTCTCCATCACCGACTCGCCCAGCTCGGTAACCTGCTCAATCGGCGTCGAAGGTCCGCCGCCCATGGCCTGCATCTGCTGCTCGACCTCCTGGCGCTTCTCCTCTTCGCTCTTGATGTCGATCTTCCACTGCAGCAGCTTCGCCGCGAGCCGAACATTCTGGCCTTTCTTGCCAATCGCCAGCGACAACTGCGTGTCGTCCACGATGACCTCAAGCTGCTTCTCCGCCAAATCCGTAATAGACACACGCGAAACCTTCGCCGGCTGCAGCGCCTTCTCCGCAAACGTCGTGATCTCGTCCGAGTACTCAATGATGTCGATCTTTTCGCCGCGCAGCTCGCGAATGATCGACTGCACGCGCATGCCTTTCATGCCTACGCACGCGCCAACCGGATCAACGTCCTTGTCGCGGCTCATCACGGCAATCTTGCTCCGCTCACCGGCTTCACGAGCGATGGCGCGAATCGTCACCGTGCCGTCATAGATCTCCGGCACTTCCGACTGGAATAGCGACTGCACCAGCGCCGGCGCGGCGCGCGACACGATCACCTGCGGTCCCTTGGCAGCGCGATCCACCCGCAACAACACAACCCGAACCCGCTCGCCCACGGCAAACTGCTCCAGCCGCGACTGTTCACGCTTCGGCATCCGCGCCTCGGTCTTGCCCAGGTCGAAGATCACGTCCATCGGCTCGAGCCGCTTCACGGTCGCGGTCAGAATCTCGCCGGCACGGTGCGCATACTCGTTGAACACGGTGTCGCGCTCGGCCTCGCGGACCTTCTGGAAGATCACCTGCTTGGCCATCTGCGCCGCAATGCGTCCCAGCGGCGTGGTGTCCTTGTAGAAGCGCAGCTCTCCGCCAACCTCAACCTCAGGCGCCAACTCGCGAGCCTGTTCCAGCGTCAGCTGGTTATCCGGATCCTCGACCAGCTCCGGCGTCTCCACCACGGTCTTGTACACGTAGGCGCGTATCTCGCCGGTCTCGCGGTCCATCTCCCCGCGCATGTTCTCGACCGTCTTGTAATACTTGCGGGTCGCGAGCGCAATGGCATCCTCAACCGCGTTCACCACGATCTCAGGGTCAATCCCCTTCTCGCGTCCCAGAATCTCAATCGACTGATACAAAGCACTTGCCATGTTGTCTCTCACTTCTTTCGGCTAACGTCTTGCTGCCGATAATTCAAATTGCGTGCTTCTGAACTCTTACGTCTAAATCTCGGCGACCAGGTTCGCCTTCTCCACGTTCGTCAGCGGGATCTCGACCGTCTGCGCCGTCTGAGTCTTCTTTGCTTTGCCCTTCTGCTTCACGGCAGAAAGATCGAGCGCAATCGTCTTGCCATCAAATCCAGTTAACCTGCCCGTGAAGTGCCGATTGTTATCAATCGCCGTAAAGGTCTGCACCTTCGCCAGGCTCCCGCGAAAGCGCTCATAATCCGCCGCCTTCAACAGTTTCCGTTCCAGCCCCGGAGAACTTACCTCCAGCGTGTACTCGGCGCCCGGGATGAGATCTTCCACGTCCAGCACCGTTCCGAAGTCCCGTGCAAAATTCGCGCAATCTTCATGGGTCACCCCAGACAGCGTCTCGACCGGAACACCCTTGGGCAGGCCTGCTTCCTCATTGGATGCCGCCTCCGCCGCAAACTTGGCTCGCGCCTCCGCATTCTTCTCGAGGTATACCCGCAGCGTCCGATGCTTCGCCCCGCCCGTAAACTCCAGGTCCACCAGGTCGAGCTGGTGCGAGGCCGCAACGCGGTCAGCCGTGGCGCGAATTGTCTCCATCTGCAAAGCCATAGTGCTTACGGCAACTTCCCGTCTTGTCGTGCTTGGATTGGCGGCTGCTGTCACCCTCCGCCAATCGATCTTTAGAGCAAACAAAAAGTGGGCTCTCGCCCACTCGTCTCTTCCGCCACTTTCCGGTTTGTTCACGGATACCAGCCGTTGCCACGCGGCTGCTTTCAGCGGCAGAACAAATTCGTCTGCTACAGGAATTTTAGGCCAACTCCCGCAAAAGTTCAACTATGCGCCTTCCGGTGCAACAATAGAGAAGTATGATCCCCACTCAGATCCCCGAAGCGCTCACGTTCGACGACGTGCTGCTGGTTCCCGCCTACTCTGACGTCGTTCCGTCCCAGGTCAGCACCCAGGTCCAACTCACCAAAAAGATCTCCCTCGCCATCCCCCTGATGTCCGCCGCCATGGACACCGTCACCGAGTCGCGCCTGGCCATCGCCATCGCCCAGCAGGGCGGTCTAGGCGTCGTGCACCGCAACCTATCCATCCAGCAACAAGCCGGCGAAATCGACAAGGTAAAGCGCTCCGAATCCGGCATGATCGTCGATCCCGTCACCATCGAGCCAGAGCGCCCCATCTCCGACGCCCTCGAGGTCATGCGCCGCTTCAAGATCTCCGGAGTCCCCGTCACCAAGAAGGGCAAGCTCGTCGGCATCCTCACCAACCGCGACCTCCGCTTCGTCTCCCGCACCGACATCCCCATCAACGACGTGATGACCAAGACAAACCTCATCACCGTCCCCGTCGGCACCACCCTCGAGCAGGCCGAGCAGATCCTCCACCAGCACCGCGTCGAAAAGCTCCTCGTCGTCAACGACGCCTATGAGCTCAAGGGCCTCATTACCGTCAAAGACATCCAGAAGAAGTTGAAGTACCCCAACGCCAGCAAGGATGAGCAGGGCCGCCTCCGCGTCGCCGGCGCCATCGGAGCCACAGGCGACTTCATGGAGCGCGCCGCAGAGCTCGTCAAATATCGTGTCGATGCCCTCGCTATCGACTCCGCCCACGGCCACTCCTCCCGCGTCCTCGAAGCGGTCGCCGAAGTCAAAAAGGCCTTCCCCGACGTCGACCTCTTCGCCGGCAACGTAGCAACCTACGAAGGCACCCTGGCTCTCATCGACGCCGGTGCAGACGCCGTCAAGGTCGGCATCGGCCCCGGCTCCATCTGCACCACCCGCATGGTTACCGGCGCCGGCATGCCCCAGATCACCGCGATCGCCGAATCCTACCGCGCAGCCAAAGAGCGCGGCATCGCCATCATCGCCGACGGCGGCATCAAGTACTCCGGCGACATCACTAAGGCCATCGCCGCAGGAGCCAGCGTCTGCATGCTCGGCTCCCTCTTTGCAGGTGTAGATGAAAGCCCCGGCGAAACCATCCTCTACCAGGGCCGCAGCTTCAAGGCCTATCGCGGCATGGGTTCGCTGAGCGCCATGGCGCAGGGCTCCGGCGAGCGCTACTTCCAGAGCAAGTCTGATATCGAAGAGTTCTCCAGCGGCGAACGCCCCTCCATCACCGCCCGTGAGGAAAGCGGCAATCGCCTCGCCAAGTTTGTGCCCGAAGGCATCGAAGGCCGCGTTCCCCATCGCGGCGCCCTCGAAGCCATGATCTATCAGCTCGTCGGTGGTGTGCGGTCCGGCATGGGCTACCTCGGCTGCTCCACCATCGAGGAGCTCCACGAGCGCGCCAAGTTCATCCGCATCTCCGGCGCCGGCCTCCGCGAAAGCCACGTCCACGACGTCGTCATCACCCGCGAAGCCCCCAACTACCACGTGGAATAACCAAGTCGCGACGCATCGTAACTTGGTATCATCCCAGAACGATTCATCTGGGAGATCCATGCGGAACCAACGCTCAGTACCTTTTTTCGTCCACGCCCTGGCCGCAGCGCTCCTCGCCGCCTCTACCCTTGGCAGCGCGCAAGCGCAGGCAACACCCCACGTATTCTTCCGCGTAAAGCTCGCCGACTCCGCCCCCGGCCCGGTCAGCGGACGCCTCCTCGTCTTCCTCAAGAAAGGCACCGGCGACAAAGAGGTCAACATCCAGGAGTTCCGTCCCGCCGACACCTCCGTCGCCGCCCAGGAAGTCCATGACCTCGCCCCCGGCGCCTCCATAGACTTCTACGCCGACGCCACCGCCTATCCCGCTCCCTTCTCCGCCCTCCCCGCCGACGACTACGAAATCCAGGCCGTTCTCGACACCGACCACACCTACAACTACTCAGGCCGCACACCCTCCGACTGGGTTTCCCCCGTCATCTCTCTCGCCAAATGGGCGCCTGGCAGCTCGGAACCTACTCTCACCCTCGATGGTCACCCAACCGAAAATCCAATGCGTGCCGAGGCTCTGGCCAAAGCTCACGAGCAGGTAAAGCCCGGCGTAATTGAAGAGCAGGAACTGCTCAGCCCCCTCCTCACCCGCTTCTCCGGAAACCCAACCTCCATCAAAGCCTGGGTCGTCCTGCCCCCGGACTACGCACAGAACCCGAGGGCGCATTACCCCACCGTCTACTTCACGCACGGATTTGGCGGCAGCCTGGAGTCCAACCTGTTCCAGGCGGCCATGATCCACGGCCGTATGGAAGCCGGCACCATGCCCCCCATGATCTGGGTCATGCTCGATGAATCCTGCCCGCAAGGCACCCACGAGTTCGCCGACTCCGTAAATAACGGCCCCTGGGGCACCGCTCTCACCAGCGAGTTCATCCCCATGCTCGAACAGAAGTACCGCATGGATGCCAGGCCCACCGGCCGCTTCCTCAACGGCCACTCCAGCGGCGGTTGGGCCACGCTGCAACTGCAGATCAACTTCCCGCAAGTCTTCGGCGGCACCTGGTCAACCTCTCCCGACCCCAGCGACTTCCACAACTTCACCGGCCCCGACCTCTACGCACCCCACGCCAACGTCTACCACCGCCCCGACGGAACGCCCTACCCCATCATGCGCATGAACGGCAAAGTCGTAGCCACGCTCGAGCAGTTCAGCAAGATCGAGGCAGTCCTCGGCCCCTACGGCGGCCAGATGACCTCCTTCGACTGGGTCTTCTCACCGCGTTCCAGCAGCGGCGCGCCCATGCAAATGTTTGACCGTGTCACCGGTGACGTGAACCCAACCGTCATCGCGTATTGGCATGACCATTACGACCTCGCCCACCTCGTCGAAGAAAAATGGCCCACAGAATCAGCTCTCCTAAAAGGCCGCATTCATCTCTTCGTAGGCACCGCCGACACCTTCTATCTCGACGGCTCAGCGCACCTGTTCGACGCACGCCTCGCCAAGCTCGGCGCCGACGCCCACTTCACCTACATCCCTGACCGCACCCACATGGATCTCTACGTGGTCGGCAAGGATCGCTACGGCCTGTTCGATCAGATAGCAACCGAGATGTACGCCGTAGCTCGACCCGGTGTCACGTGGAAGAAAGCGAACTAGTCAAGCGAACCCACTCCCACCTTCGCCCTTCATGGATCGGTCAGCAAACCTAACGAGCGTTAAAGCTGATGACCCCGGGACGAGCCGATCCCTCCGACACATGCGTGTCGCGGACCATCGCTTCAAAGCGATGCAACGTCGCAAATCCGTTGCGCTCATACAAATGCCGCGCCGGCAGGTTGGCTTCGGTCACCGTGAGCGAGAGCTGACGTACCCCGCGCTTGGAACCCTCCCGCGCACAGTGCTCCAGCATCATCTGCCCCAGTCCATGTCCGCGCAGCGACGGCGCAATACAGATCTGCGTAATATGGTCGACATCACTTCGCACCTTCGAGCAAAGCAGCACCGCCTCGATCGGAGCAGTTCGCGTCGTCGCATCGCTGCCACCATGTGTGTGCGTCACCGCGTCAGCATCGCGCAGCACCCAGGAGTTCTCCGGATCAAATACGCCGCATCCCGGAAACCGAATAATGTTGTGCAAGAACCGCTGCGCCCCGTGCAGCGTTCGATACTGATCGTTGATGTTAGCGTCCATGTGGTCCGCATAGCAACGATGGATCAGCTGCGCGGTGCCCTCATAAAACTCCGGCTGCCACGCCTGCAGAATCAAGCTCCTCCCCGGGTGCAGTGAGGCCGGATCGGTATCTACGCGAGAGGGATCGGCCTCCAAGTCACGCAGCATGAAACATCGCGGAAAGCTTACAAATCCTCGCGCCTGAAACGCCTCACCGAGCGCTCCATCCGGGAACATCAGCAGCTGAGACTCAATTCGATCGACCCCCGGCGTGTTCTGCACCAGCTCCAGCAGATGATGCAGCAGCGTGTCGCAGATCGGGTTGACCGTAGACTCCGTCTCGCCGAACGCATAGACGTCCCCAATCACCGACTTCGCTCCCTCGCAGACGCAGAAAGCGTATCCCACGATATGTCCTGCCTGGAGCGCAACAAACCCTGGAAGAATTCGACTGTCCAGGTAATCCAGCAGCATATTCGAGGCGCGCCCATAGTCCCAGTGCAAACGCCGCTGCCAACGCTCAGCCTCGTCGCGCAGTAGCGGCCTCAGCTGCGCCGCGGAAAAGTGACGAAGGTCCAGGATCTCGAGTTGCGCGAAGTGATTCAGCGATTGGCTCAACAGCGCTCGACCTCTGACTTGCTAACTTCCTAACTTCGAGGATAGACCCTGTACACCGACAGCCCCTGTGCCTGGTAAAGAAGTAGTGGCTGGGTAAATCTCCCCTTCAGATAATTCTCTAACAAAGGTTCGTCGCGCGTGGGAAATACAACCAAGTGTTCCCCGGCTGGAACACCGCTATCGGTGTAGCTCACAATCGGCTGGTCGCGATAAAACGCCAGCCCATACACCAGATCGCGGCGCACATCGAACTCCGCAACCACCTTCGCATTCGGATCAGCTTGCTGAATCTCACGCGCCAGCGGCCGGGCGGAGTAGTTAAAATCCAGCAGCCGACCGTTTCTACCGAGCAGAAAATATAGCAGGAAGACCAGGGGAATCATCGTCACCAGTCGCAGCAACCGAACTCCGAACCTGCGTGTCGCAAGGATTACCAACAACGCAGCCGCGATGCCCAGCACGATCGCCCACGTCAGTATCCCCGCCGCCGGAATCAGCCGCTGGTACACCATATACTGCGGGCACAGAATCAATACGAACGTCAAAAATCCAGTCAGCACCGCGTGCGTATACAGCAGCCAGTTCGAAATGCCTTGCTTTCGAATCCGATACAGATAATCGCCCGTAAGAATTGCCAGCGGCGGAATTGACGGCAGAATGTACCCCGGCAGTTTGGAGTCGGAGAACGAGAAGAAAATAATTGGGAACAGCGCCCACAACACCAAAAACTCGGGGAACGCATCGCCGGCACGAACATGACCCACGTACCGCTGGGGTTTGAACCGTGCCTTCCACTCCGCAATCGACGTAGATACGCCGTCCACCAGCGCCCGAAACGACAGCGCCGTCCAAGGCATCATGCCCAGAATGAGAACGATCAGATAGTAATAAAACGGCTGATGATGATGGTAAAGATTGGTCGTGTAACGCTCGAGATTGTGCTTCCAGAAAAACTCATTCAGAAACGTTGGATTGCGCCGCTGCACCGCGATGTACCAGGGCAGCACCATCACCAGGTAAAGCACGATGCCCGGAATCCAGATCGTTCGGCGCAGAGCTGACCACTCCCGTCGCAGCCCCAGGAACAGGCAGATAATCGATAGCGCAAGAAAGGGTGCCACGGGGCCCTTCGCCAGCGTAGCCGCGGCCCCAAAGAAATAAAGATCGAACAACCAGAACTTTTTCCCCGTCTCATACCACGCATACCAGCCCAGCATGCCAATACAGAAAGGCGCTGCCAGCTGCATGTCCGTCGATGCGCCGCGCGAGAACGCGAACATCGCGACCGCCGACACCATAATCAGCGCAGCATCGAGATGTCCTCCCGGTCGGAAGCGCTTCAGATGCAGGAACGCAAGAATAATAAGCGCCAGCGCCCCTGTCGCTGAAGCCAGGCGCGCCGTCCAGTCGTAAACTCCAAGCTCGCGATAGTAGCCCATCGCCCGCCAGTAATAAAGCGCCGGCTTCTCCAGCCAAGGCTTGCCATACAGGATTGGCGTCACCGTGCCTCCCATCAGGCACCGGTACGACGCCTTCAGCGCCGAGATCCGCAGGCTGCTCGGCATGATGCTGGCATGCAGCGCATCACACGTTGCCGTATGGGCATCGAGCATCTCGCGCGCAATCTGCGCATAGCGCGGCTCGTCCGCTCCCACCAGCCCCAGCTGGTCACCACCAAAGATCGGAATCAGCCCGTAGAACAGAAAGAATCCCACGAACAGCAGAAGCACAACGAACTCAGTGGCGGTATACCCCAACTGCGTATGACGCAGCCAGTGCACGATGCCCTTTGTGCCGTGCCCGCGCGTGTGCGTTGGCGACGATGCCGCGGCGGCGGTTGTGTCCGTAGGCGCGAACGCGGATTGGGGGAGGTCCGTCAAAGTGTTATCAGTGATATCAGCTGCACCACGCGAACTCGTTGTGGCCGAAGCCCTTGCAGGTCTACTTGAACCGCCTGCTGCATATTCGCGAAGCGAAACTTAGGCTAACAGAATCGAGGGCAGTGTTGGAGCCTCGATCGTGGCAGCTTCCGTCCGCAGGGGTAAACAGGCCTCACGCATTTGCGCGACAATACGGCGAGTTACTTCCGCCAGCGTCCCTTCCATACTGCAACCGCTCGCGTTGCGGTGCCCACCGCCCCCAAAACTCTCAGCAATGACCGACACATCCAGCGCCCGCCGGCTTCGCAAACTCAACCGGAATTGATTCTGCTCCGGCAGTTCGCGGAGAAACGCCGCCGCCTCCACGCCCGCGATACCGATCAGGTGATTCGCCACGCCCTCACAATCCTCCACGCTCGCACCCACACGCTCCATCTCCTCCACCGTCACATAACTCCACGAAACCGCACCGTCAATCTGGATGTTGCTGAGCGCAATCCCCAGCAACCGCACCTTGCTTGGCGGATTAGAAAAGTAAACATCCGCAGCGATGCGATTTGGATTGGCGCCACTCTTCACCAGGTGCTCCGCCATCGCAAACGTCGAAGCACTTGTGCTCGGATAGTTGAAGGAACCCGTATCGGTAAGGATCGCGGCATAAAGACATTCGGCAACCGAACGAGTCACCGGAAGTTTGGCCGCCAGCGCGAGGTCATAAATCATGCAACCCACTGCGGCCGCCTCCGGATCAATCCAGTTGAAATCAGCAAACTCCCGCCCACTGCGGTGATGATCAATGTTGATGATCAGCCCCGGCGGCGACGCCTCAAACTCGGCACGATCAATGCTGCTGCGCTCGATCGAATCGCACTCCAGGAAGATCGCCGCATCCGCCTTCGGAAAGATCGATGTAACTCGCTCTTTGCCATCCAGAAACTGAAAGTTCGCTGGAATCGGATCCACGAAGCACACTGTCGCTCGTTTTCCCATCGCCTCCAGCAGATGCATCAATCCCAGCGCGGAGCCAATCGCATCTCCATCCGGACGGAGATGCGAGCTGATCACGAAACTGTTGCGTTCGCGGATAAGCTCGAGCAGGGCGGAGATCGAGGCCTGATTTTTCATAGCAGACAATGTACGCGGATCAGGTAACTAAGCTGACCCGGTTGGTTTCGTTGTCTCCTTCGCGCCTTTACCGGCAAGTTTATTGCGCCGCTTTTCCATGCGCCCCAGCAGTTCATCCATCCGCGAATTAATCTTGTCCGAGCGATCGATCGCAAACGTGATCTCGGGGACATGGCGCACGTTCATGCGTTGCCGGATCTCGGTGCGGATATACCCGCGCGCCGCCATCAATCCTTCCAGCGTCGACAACTCTTCCTGCTCCGTACCGACAACAGCGATGAACACCCGACAGCTCTTCCCGCCCGGCGCTAAAACTACCTCGGTCACATGACAAGGCGCAATGCGCGGATCCGATAATTCGCCTTCCAGCATGGCTGTAATCTCTTCGGCAAAAGTGTTGACGACGCGACCGCGGTGATACGTTCTGGCTCGTTGCTCGGGCATAGTTGACTCTACAGGGTAGCACTCTTGCGGCACTGAAACGCATAGCATCTTCGTTTAATCCTCAAGCGGCGTATCGCTCTCGATATAGCTGTCCAGAATCTCGCAACCGAGCCCCACGGCCAGCCGCCGGGCCGCCGCTTCCACCTCGCGCAACTGCCCGCTCAAATAAGCCGCCGAACTCGAAATGGCTACCGCCCCAAGCGTCGCCCGGTTCCACAGCAGCGCATCATCCATTTCGGCAATGGAGATATTAAACCCATGCCGCAGCTTGTCCTTCAGCGACCGCACCACCTGCCGGCGATCCTTCAGCGAATGGGCATGTTCAATCCCGAGTTCCAGCGTCAGCGTTGCAATCGGCATCAATCACACCAAAAAGCGATTAGCTCGCCACACGAGCTGTCGACTTGCGCTCCACAAACGTCGGCAACACAAGAATAGACTCCGACCCATGCGCCGCCGCATCGCTCGCCTTCGGATGGCGTATCCGTTGCAGCAATGCCGTCGCGGCCGCCCTCCCCATCTCCTGCAGCGGCTGCCGCACCGTGGTCAGCGGAGGGTTATTCGTCGCCGCCCCAACCACGTCATCGAAGCCCAGCACAGACACACCCGTTGGCACGTCCACCCCGGCCTCACGCAGAGCCACAATCGCGCCCATCGCGGAAAGATCATTGAACGCGAAGATCGCGCTGAAGGGCACACCCGCGCTCAGCAGCTTATGCGTTGCCACGCGCCCCGGCTCCGGCGTCGGATCATCACCCTCCAGCGAAACCACCAGGTGCGGCTCAATCGGGATCTTCATCTCTGCCGCAACCCGTGTAATCGCCTGCCAGCGAATCTCCGTGTCCGAACTGAAGCTCTGCCCCTTGATGAACGCGATCCTGCGGTGTCCCAACCGCTGCAGATGCTCAAGCGCATACCGCGCCGCAAGATTATGGTCCAGCTCAATGTTCAGGATCGACGGCGAGCGCAAGTGCCCCGACACCGCCACAATCGGCACCGGCAACTCAACATCCAGCGCAGAATCAACCGCGATGATGCCTTCAACCGCGCGCGAAAGCAGCAACGCAGGATAATCCCGCAGCAGCTCCTCGCGATGATGGTGGCTCACTACAAAATAGAAGAAGCCGCTCACCAGCAGCACATCTTCAATCCCGCTCAGCACGGCCGCCGAATAGCCCCCGCTGATCTCCGGCACCATCACGCCAATCGTCTGCGACCGCCGGCTGCGCAACCCGCGCGCCAGCGGACTCGCCTTGTAGTTCATCTCGGCCGCGGCCGCCAGCACACGCTTCTGCGTCGCCGCCGAAATGCGATGCGTGCTTCCAGAGTTGTTGATCACCCGCGAAACCGTGGTCTGCGAAAGACCCAGGTGATTGGCCAACTCCTTCAGGCTGCGTCCCGAACTTAAGTGTTTTACCGCGTTGATCTTATGTTCATCTGTCATAGAAGCAAATCGATCAGGGCCTCGCGAAAAGCGTTCACGTTCAACTCTAAACGCATTCCGCGCAACCGTAACACAAAGGGCGCGCCGCAGCGCGCCCTTTGCCCTTCATCGTCGTCGGTTTAGAACGAGAAACGTGCCTGGAAGCTGATGGTGCGCGCTCCCAATGCAGCCGTATCTTGTCCGAAGTTGGTGGAGTTGATGTTATTCGAGACCTGAGTCGGGTTTAGATTCAGGTTGTTGAACAGGTTGAAGAAGTCGGCACGAATCTCAAGTTTCGCGTCGTCCCCAATCACCCGCGCCTTCGGGAACCCGAAGGACTTGGTGATTGAAGCATCCACATCCTGGTAATGAGGGCCATTGAACGAGTTACGAGACATGCCCGGCGGCGGCGGAAGTGCAGCATTGACCGACGGGAACGAACCGGTCATCGCTTGTTGGAAGTTAGGTACGTTGAAGAACTGATTGTTATACGAAACAATCGTCAAGCACCCCGGGTAGCCGGAACTTCCGGGAATACATCCAGGATTGTTGACAGGCTGTGCGCCTGCAAGAGCCGCTGCATTTGCGGCCGTCGCAATTGCGGCGTAATTGGGATAGTTGGTACCCTTCTCGAACTGCGCATTGCTGGTAGAGGTTCCAGCACCCCCAAGGTACTGTGGACGAAGGTTGTAGTAGCCGCAGTTCGAGCAATAAAGCGATTGCCCCGTCCCAAAGTTCGGTGTCCACGGAAAGCCGGTGTGATAGTTGTAGATGCCGCTGATGGACCATCCGCCTACAATCTTCTCCATCCATCCCTTGTCGCCCTTGAAGATCACCGGTTGCCACAGACCAAAGGCCTTGAACGACTTTCCAACGTTGAAGTCAGAACGGCCCCACGCGTACGACGGGTTCGACGGATAGTACGGATCCTCTTCATACGGTCCCGAACCATTGTCCATGCTCTTGGCCCACATGAACTGCGCATCCGCCTGGAAGTGATGTGAGAACGGGTGCTTCAATTCGGCCAGCATGGCATTGTTATTTGAGGAGCCCGTGTTCGGATAGAAATCCACACCGGTCAGCAACGGATTCAACTGTAGGCCTTTAGCCAGCGCTGCCGCGTTTTCGTTCAGCTGCTGGATCATGTGGTGAGACGAACTTCCTTGGTACCCAAGCGACCCTACAATCTGATGGCCGAAGTCATACTCGGTGTCTACCGAATAATGCTCGGTATAAGCCGTAGGAAGTCCGCCCGTGGTATTGCCCACCGCCGTGACGTTGCCACTGCCCGCCACTGGGAGGAGGTTGGTGTTGTAGTCCGTGATGGTGGCGGGATTTGAAGCAAAACCCGTCAGCGAGGTCGGGCTGCTCGAAATGCCGTACAGGATATTTGGATTGATATCGCTGGGGGATGCACTCGTGAAGTTGTAGTAGCCCTGCACTGGGGGGTTGTAATCCACGTTCGCCGAGATCGCAATCTCTTCCTGGTTGAAGTTCAAGCCATAACCACCCCGGAAAACGAGCTTGTTATGGAACATCTCGGGGCTCCAGTTCAATCCGAATTGGGGACCAAAGTTGCCCTTCTGCGGCGTCCACAAATTACCGCCTACATGAACGGCGAGATTTGTCAGTTCGTCCGCCCCCGTACCGAATACGACCCGGCTCAGGTTGTTCTGCGTGGTGTAAAGCCCTCCGAACCAGGAGTAGCGTATGCCCGCATGGAGCGTCAGATTCGGACGTACCTTCCAGTCATCTTGAATAAACGCGCCAAACAGGTTTTCACGATTGTCCTGCCGTACGCCACCCGGGAACCCGGTCGCCGTATCAAAGCTTCCGGCTTCCGTGCTGGGAGCATCATTCAGGAAATCCCAGATGTTGTAAAAGTTATAGTTCGGACGCCCGATCGGATCGTTGAGGTAATGCAGGTTGGTGAAGTCTGCGCCAAACTTGAGCGTGTGCTGTCCCCACACCTTCGTCATGACATCCTGGTACCCGTAGGTCCACTGATTCAAATGACTGCCCAGCGACGAGCCAAATTGATTGATAGTAATCGAGCCAATCTGGTTAACCTGATCTTGCGGCAATCCAACCGGCTGCTGCGGGTTGTCCGTAATCTCATTCCAGCGCCAGCCCGCTGCATTGGCGCGCGCTTCGTTCAACAGGGTCGGCGTAAAGGTGCGGTTCCAGATTACAGAAAACGCGTCGTTCACCTGGTTGTGATGGAACAGGTTATAGGCGCGCGACCCGCCGTTGTACTGCGTGTTTCCCTGCGGCACCCAGTAAATAGCAAATGCGACGTGGTCTTTCTTCGTCACATCTGCATCCAGACGGCCGTTGTACTGGTGGTAGTACGAGGTGTACGGGCTGGCCGTCGCATAGTCCGCGATGTCCGCAACGTTGCTCAACCCGCTGCCAATACCAGGATTAGCAGTCGTGCCCGTAGCCGTCGGATCCTGTGTACCCAGTGGAGTCGTGAGCGGCGATCCGATGTTCAGGCCCTGCCCTGCAATCGTCCGGCAGTTCACGCCTTCCACTAGACCGATGTTCACGCACGACTCGTTTGCCGTAATAATCCCCGTGGCGACAACTCCAGCTCCGGGGAACGTGAGGTACTTCGAGGAGATGCTGCCCGTAGGTCCAAGTGCATCAAAAGCCGCGGTGTCGTACCATCCGGTTCCTGTAGTGGTTGTGCTCTGGGGCGACGTTTCATAATCGAAAAACGCAAACACTCGGTTCTTCCAGATGGGACCGCCCACGCTGCCACCGTACTGGTTGAATCGTGCATTGTCTCTCTGTGGCGTGCCGCCGCCGCTGTAACGCTGGTAAGCATTCAGGCCCGGCCGATGGAGTCCAAAGAACAGGCTGCCGTGAATCTGGTTGGTGCCGCTCTTGGAAGTGACCAGCGTCTGCGCTCCGCTGAACCGGCCGGTCTCAGCGTCGTAATCGTTGGTAACAATTCTGATGTTGGCAATCGAGTCCGGGTCCGGCGTTATAACGGTCGTTCCGCCCCACACCGCGCTTACCGTGCTGATGCCGTCAATGCTGATGCCGTTGGTTTCATACTGGCCACCATTCGCATTGACCTGCGGTCCATTCTCCGTCGGCGCCTGGCCGCCGTTGCCAGAACCGCCCGGACCCTGCGTACCAGGCGTGCTGAATACACCACCACCGGCACTTTGCGACCCATCGTTGATCGCTCCCGGAGCCAGCTGGCTGAGAGTGAACGGATCCCGATTGAACGAGGGCAAGTGTTGAATCTGGTTATCTGTGATCGTGCCACCAACATTCGGTGTCTCCGTATCGATCGCCGAAACCGTCGAAGCATTCACCGTAACCGTCTGCGTGGTGCCTGCAACCGACAACTGCACCGTCAGCGAGTTCGCCTGCTCGGGAATAAAGGTCAGATCTGAAAGCACCTTCTGCTCGAACCCCGCGTGGTCCACCGTAAGTGTGAAGGTGTCCGCAGGCAGAGCATTAAAGTTGAATGTGCCCGAACTGTCGCTCGTCCGAACCACCGTCTCATTCGTCGAATTGTTCTTAAGCGTGAGCGTGGCGCCAGGGATTACGGCACCCGTCGAGTCGGTGACGACGCCCTGCACCGAAGTACGGAACTGGGCTTGAGCGACGTTCGTGGTCAACATCGCGACGAGGAGAGCCAACGCCGAGAAGATCGAGCTGAGAAGCCAGCCGCGAAGCGTAACCGCTCTGCGAATGCTCGAACTCTGGTTGGGGGAGAGTGGACGTGCGTGCAGCATATTGCCTCCGAAAGTGTTGCTGTGAGTTTCTAATGGCAGGGCCTTGCACAATCGTTTGCACACTTTGCGCAAACGATTGTGCAACGGACGAATTTTTAGCAGCGTCATACCACCCCTGTCAAGCCTTCAAGTTGTACCGGTAACACGATATACATTTCGGCAGCGCCTGCCTGCTTCCATCATCCGCATTACAGCAGCCTTAGCCGATTCATGGCTAACTGCTGATGGTCTGATGCTCCACCTGACCAACGGTCGCGCGCTCACTTCGCCGAGCCTGTCCCTCCCGACCCAGTCCCTAGCAGCGAGAGGATCGCGCTGCCAACCGGGCTGCCCTGCCCCGAGCATGCATCCCACCCCGGCCCAGCCGAAAACGCCCCGTTGTTCCCCTGCGTGATGTCCCGGAAGGCGCTCTTCGCCCCCGCCGCGTACAACGCCGGATTCACAAATCCCGCAGACACGCCATTCTTCTGGTTCGCCAGGGCAATCAGCCCAGCCCACAGCGGCGCCACCGCGCTGGTCCCTCCGATAACGGTGGTCTCGCCGTCAACGCGAACCTCATACCCCGTAGAAGGGTCCGCGTCGCCAGCAACATCCGGCACGCCACGCCCGCCCCCCGACGTCGTCGAGGCCGGCACCTTCGAGTTCTGCTGCCACGTCGGCAGCGCAAACAGCGTGCTCACCCCGCCGCCCGTCGCGCCTTCCCCGCTCGCCAGCTCATTCCACACCACCTCACTTCTGATCGTCGCCCCCGACCCCTCCAGCGTCGTCCCGCCGCACGCCAGCACATACGGGCTCGATGCGGGGAAATCCACGTTGTTCCCCGTCCCCCCATCCGTAGACCCATCATCACCGCAAGCCACGGTAATCGTAACTCCCACCGCAGCGGCAGCCTTGCAAGCCGCATTCAGCGCAGTCCACGCCTGCGTCGTCCAGCTCGACTCTGGCCCTCCCCAGCTGATCGAAATCACGCTCGGCTTATTCGTCGTGTCATGCACCGCCGTCGTCACCGCATCAATGAACCCCTGGTCCGTGTTCGGCGAAAAATACACCGCAACCTTCGCCCCCGCCGCAACCGAAGCGCTCACCTCGATGTCCAGCATCACCTCGCCATCCGCACCGTTCGCGCTCCCCGGCGTATTCTTTCCTCCGTCAACCGACACCGCCGTAATCGCCGGCGCCGCGAGTCCCAGCGACTGAAAATACGCCGTCACGTCAGCTTCCCGATAGCCCCCGCCCAGCTCAATCAATCCAATCGTCTGCCCGCTAGCCGTCGCCCCCGCGGGAATCCCATACAACGCGCCCACCTGGACCGGCGTGTACGACACATTCACGGCATTCGGCTTTGCAATCCGAAAGTGAGCCCTCGCTTGGGGCCGATTGTCCAATCCGAGCACCGCCACAACATGTCCCGCCAGCTCCTCCGGAAGATAGATTGCCCCCTCCCGCACGCGAAACGTCCCACCCTCCGTAGTTTCCGTTCGAAGCGTCACCCCAAAAGCCTTCTGCATGTTCGCAACGCTGCCGCTCAAATGCACCGTGCAGCGGCCCTCCTGCGGCGCAGGCTCCACGCTCAAACCGAACTCCTTCGCAAACGCGTCCACCAGCTGCACCGCGGTAGGATTCGCTCCATGCCGGCTCGCAAACTCTTCGCGCGTCAACCGCTCCGGCGGCGTTCCCTCTGGCATCTCAAACGGCGTCTTCGGTGCCAAAATCACCGACACCGTAATCTGCCCCGCCGTCGTCGAAGGTTCTGCTGCGGTTGCCGCGGCCGGCACGGCCTCCGCTGCGAATGGCTTCCTCTCACTGCCTGCCAGGGGCACTCGATGCTGCGCTGCAAAGCGTGGTGCGGTGTCCATAAAACTCTCCTTGGGTGAACTTCCCTGAGTAAGATGCTGCTTCCCCCACCCGCGCCGCTGCAACGATTCACAGGACACTCCGCAACCGCGAAAGCTAAGATACTACGCATGGTTCTTACCGCGATCCAATCCGCGCTGCGCGAGCATAACCTCGACGGCTGGCTCTTCTACGACCACCACCATCGCGACCCCATCGCCTATCGCATCCTCGGCCTCGACGAAGACAGCTTCGTCTCGCGTCGTTGGTTTTACTTCATCCCCGCCGAAGGCGAGCCGCGCAAACTCGTTCACCGCATCGAGGCCGGCAAGCTCGACTCCCTCCCCGGCACCAAGGACGCCTACTCCTCCTGGCAGGAGCTCGAACAGAAACTCGAAACCATGCTCGATGGCGCTGACACCATCGCCATGCAATACTCCCCGCGCAACGCCATCATGTATGTCGCCATGGTCGACGCAGGCACCGTTGAACTCATCCGCTCCATGGGCAAGAAAGTCGTCAGCTCCGCGGACCTCGTCAGCGTCTTCGAGGCTGTCCTCACCGAGCAGCAGATCGCCACCCACTTCGAAGCCCAGCGCCGCCTCGACGCCGTCCTCGCTGCCGGCTGGAAATACATCGGCGAAAGCGTCCGCGCCAACACCCCCATCACCGAGTTCGATGTAGTCGAGTTCCTCCTCTCCGGAATGCAAAAGGCTGGCCTCTGGACCGACCACGGCCCCAACTGCAGCGCCGGCCCCAACTCCGCGGACTCCCACTACGAACCCACTCGCGAAACCTCCCGCACCATCCGCAACGGCGACTTCATCCTCATCGACATCTGGGCCAAGCTCGCCGCCCACGGCCAGCCCGATCAACCTGACCCCACCGCCATCTGGTACGACATCACCTGGACCGGCGTCGTCGGCCGCGACCCCTCCGCCCGCGAGCAACTCATCTTCAACACCGTTCGCGACGCCCGCGATGCCGCCATCGAAGCCGTCCAGCGTGCCTACGCCCAGGGCCGCCCCATTGCCGGCTGGGAGGCCGACGACGCAGCCCGCGCCGTCATCCGCGACGCCGGCTTCGGCGACTTCTTCACCCACCGCACCGGCCACAACATCGCCGTCATCCTCCACGGCAACGGCGCCCACCTCGACAACCTCGAGACCCACGACGAGCGCCTCCTCCTCCCCAACACCTGCTTCTCCGTCGAGCCCGGCATCTACTTCCCCGGCGAGTTCGGCATCCGCAGCGAAGTCAACATGATCACCCAGCCCCCAACCCCCGACCACGCCGGCAGCGCCATCGTTACCGGCCCCATCCAGCGCGAGCTGCTCCGAATTTGAGCCCCGCCCTCCGCGCCCGTCAGCGAAATTGACGATAGAATCGACAACGATGGCCCTACCAACGCAGCAACCGCAAGTCGCTCAAACAATTCCCCGCGAGAACTCGATGTTCCCCGCTCTGGTCCTTCTCGCAGGCTGGCTCATTCCTGGCGCTGGACACTTCCTCATCGGCAAGTGGGTGCGAGCGCTCCTGCTCTTCGCCGCCATCCTCACCATGTACCTCACCGGCCTCGCCCTCTCCGGCAAGATCTACACACCCAACACCGGCGACCTGCTCGATATGCTCGGCTTCGTCGGCCAGCTCGGCATAGGTTTGCTCTACGCTCTTGCCCGTATCTTTGGCTGGGGATCCTCCTCGGTGATCACCGCCCTCGGCGATTACGGCACCAAGTTCCTCACCGTCGGAGGCCTGCTCAACATCATCGCCGCCGTCGACGCCCACTCCCTGGCCAATGGCAGAAAGGCCTCGCTCTAGTGCTCACCCACTTCTCCGCCATGCTCATCTTCGCGCTCTGCGTCTCAGTGGTCTTCGGCATCACGCAGCGCGCGGCCCCCAAAATGATGATCCGCTTCGGTGCCCTCTGCTTCGTCCTGCTGGTCGGCGCAGTCATCGTAGCCAGCTGGGCCATGTACTTCATCAAGCACTAGATAAATTCCCCACCGGGCGACGTCAATCAAACCGAGCCCCGCAGCTTTTTGCTCTTCTTTCTGTCATTCCCCCGACAAGCTGCTGTTTGCTCGCCGGGCCATGAGTACACTTTCCCTCGTTAACTAAAACGGGTTCGGCACAGAACTATTCGGGTTAGTCGACCCATTGCTGCCACTCGTGCCATTCGTCCCGTTAGTCCCCGTCGTGCCGTTTGAGCCGTTGATGGAAGAGTTCGGCTGGCCAGTCACCCCATTCTGCCCAAAGCTGCTGGCGGACTGCGACCCCATGCCGCTTCCCGGCGCACCGCTACCCGTCATCCCGCCACCCGTAACGTTCACACCCTGCTTCAGCATCTCGATGCGCGGGTCGTACCAGAACTCCCACGACTCATACGTAGTCTGAGCGTTCGGCTCCGTAATCGACGTGCCGCTCTTCGAGGTCCCCACCCCCACAATCACGCCCAGGCTTCCAATCGACGAGTCCGAACTCGAACTACTCCCCGTCCCGTTCGTTCCCGTGCCATTCGTTCCCGTGCCATTCGTTCCCGACGCCCCATTGGTGCCGGACGTTCCACTGCTATCCGAACTTCCCGTCGTCGATGCCCCCAGCCCACTCGTCCCGCTTCCCGACCCAATCGTCGCGCCCCCAAATCCCGAGTTCAGCGCGTTCGTCGAGTTGACACTGGTAGACCCTCCCCCCACCCCCACGCCCACTCCGCCAGCCGACTGCATCCCCGCCGCCGACCCCAGGCTCGCCGCAATTCCGCCCAGCTCCTGCCCAAAGAACACATGAATCTTGGTCTTCTGCTCACCTAGGTGAATCAACCTGTAATCCGCCTTCCCGGTGAGCGGGTCAACATACACATGCCGTAGAAACCGTATGTTGTTGGTATTCTCCAGCACCTTGATCGACGCCGGATACTGCCCTGGAAACTTCCGCTGATAAAGCTGAATCGCGCGAACGTACTGCTCCATCCGGTGCTGGCTCTCAATCTCCTTGTCACGCTGCAGCTGCCGCGCCACCACAGGCGCCGCCACCGCCAGCGCAATCAGCACCAGCGCCACCATCACCACCACCGCCAGCAGCATGAAACCTTCTTCACCCGCCCGCGCGCGGTCACGGCTGCCCCTGGCCTGCCTGCGATCGAGTTGAATCGGCCAGTTCATAAAGCAACAAGAGCTCCCACACCCAAAAAATTTAGACGCAACCGAATCTCGAATCTCGCGCCTCGCGTCCGAAATCTCAACGCCCAATCAGCGGCAGCGTCTGGGTGTCCTTGTTCACCAAATCCTCCACCTGGATATTGCTCGTGCCAATCGTCACAATCCGATACTTCCGCGCCACAATGTCCCCCTCAGACGCCAGGTACACATCCTCGCCCTGCAGCAGAAACGCCTGCCGCCGCCCATTCACCCGCACCGCCGTCCCAAAATACTTCAGATTGATCGGCGGAGGCGGAGGCGGCCCCACCGGCATCGGTGGCATCACCGGCAGCACAACCCCCGGCCGCGCCTTCGGAACATTCGTCGGAATCACCATCGGCGGCGCCGATATCGCCGAAAAAATATTCCTCCCCGTCCCCGAATACACTAGGCTCTCCGTCCTCAGCATCGCCGACTCATCGAGCGTCGGATCCAGGCTCGACGACGTGCTCGCCATCCTCGTCGCCGCAACTCCCGGAGCCGGGCCCTCGCCTCGCCGCGCATTCCCCGCCGGTAGCGTCAGGTTCTCCGGCTCCGCGCTTTCACTCGACCGCGTCGCCACCGGAGCAGTCACCGCTGGCGCCGTCGCCGCAGGGTTCGGCGATCCGCCAAAGAAACTGTTGTACGCGTACACCACAAACACCAGCAGCAGCACCCCAAAGATGGAGACCACCGCAATCGTCTTCTTGTCCTTCGCAGGAGCTGCGCTCACGGTCGCCCTCCCGTCCCGCTGTCACCAATCCCAGCGTCGCTCGCCGCACCTGCCGGTACCTCGGCAGAGGTCTCACCCGAACTCGCCGGCCGTAGATACGTCGTCAGTCGTATGCGCAGGTTCACCTGCCCCGTCTGCTGCCCGGTCAGGTTGATGCCATTGATCACAAAGAAAAGCTTGTCCCGCTCGACCGCGTTAATAAACTCCACAATAGGCCGATAATCCCCCGACACACTCGCATCAATGCTCATCTGCGTCAGGCTGTTGTCGCCCGAGAGCTGCGGGCTATACGCATACTGCGCATGCGTCCAGCGCACCCCCGCCTTGCGCGTCAGCGCGCCAATCTCCGCCAGCACCTGCGAATTCGCATACGGCAACCGCGTCTCATAAAACGCATTCGCATCATGCGTCGACGTCACCAGCTTTGTATCCAATCCCCGCAAAGGCTTCGCCGAAATCTGCGCCGCAATCAACTGCACCCGCTGTTGATCCAGTGCATCCGCACTGTTCGCATTCAATCCCTGCCAAAGAAAAATTAGGTGCACGATCAAATAAAGAACCAGCAGCGCCAGCACCGCGACCCCTGCGAGGTGCAGGTTCAACGCAGTCATCAACGAACGCGCGCGCGCCGTCAACCGAGGCACCATCCGCTCCGGCACGGAACTATTCGGCGGCGGCGTAACCATCGCAGTCAGGCTCATCGCACACCCGCCTTCCGCGGAATCGCCGAAGCCGGTCTCCGAACCGCGCCGTGACCTCTTCCACTCACCGCCCCGCCGCGCGGCTCATCTGCGTCCGTCCCCAGGTCTCTCTTCTTCGCCTTCGCGCTCGCATACGACTCACCCGGCGGCAGCGGGTTATAGTTCGCCAGAATCTCGAACTCCACTCCCGCTGGCGCCATGCTGTTCGCCGCAATATTGTTATTTTGCGACCCCGTCTCCTTCGCCTGCGCCGCCTCGCCCGTCAACCGTGGCGCCAAAAATCGCTTCGACCGCTCCAGGTTCCTCACCAGCTGCACTGCCCGGTCGCGATCGCCCGACACCCGCAGCCGAATCATCACATCGCCATCGCTGGTCGGCTCCGGCTCAATCGAAGTCACCTGCACGCCCGCCGGCAGAACCGTCTCCAGGTCCATCATGATCGCGGTCCACGAAAAACTCTTGCGCAAAAACAGCGCATTCAGAAAATGCGCGCGCGCCAGCACCGCCGCATTCGCCGGCTCGCGCATCCGCCGCTCATTGCTGCGCTTCTCATCCTGCGCCGCGACCACCTTCGCATGCACCGCCTGGATCTGCGCCTGCGCCACATCCAGCTTCTTCTGCATCACGTGGGAAGCCACCAGCGCGGCCACTGCCAGCGCCGCCAGCACCGCCATAAAAATCCGCAGCCGCAGAAAGATTGGCCGAAGCTCAATGAACGGCCGCGTAGCGAGATTGACAGTGATCCGCATCAGCCTCGCAGCGCCCCCACCACACCAGAAAGCCAAGCCCGCGGCGCCGCGGCCGTCACGGCCTCCGGCAATAGCGCGCCCGTCTCCACCAACTCCCGCACCCGCAATCCGTCTTCGTCACCCACGCCCGACGTCGTCAAAATCCGTGCCAGCCGCTCCGCCCCCAGCGAACCCGCGCTCAGCACCTCAGTCGGTGCCACCGCCAGCGTGTCCTCGAAATAAGCCGCAGCCACGCTCACCGCCTGCGCAATCTCAGCCGACAGCGGCACCGGCTGCAAATCCGACGCACCCACATTCCCCTGCCCCGCCAGGTAAACGTCCGGCACTTTCAACCCCGTAATGCTCCCCGGATCCTGCACCGCCGCCTCATCCTGCACCTGGTCTGCATAAGGATTCCGGCCATGCTCCGGCAGCGGCTCCTGCGCGGCCCACTCCCCGGCCGTCTCATGTGCGTCAACCAGCGGAAGACTGACCGCACCCGCCAGCGGCGTCGACGTTGTCACCGAATGCTCCTGCAAATCCACGCTCCGATGCAGCAACAAAACCCCGCCCCGCACAATCGCCGCCGTAACCCCAATCGGATTCGCATTCACCAGCAGCGCCGGCTCAGCATCATCCACCGCCGCCAAACACGCCAGCGTACTGGGCAGCACGCATCCCGGCTCAAATCCCGCCTCCCGCGCCGCAGTCTCATACTCGCTCAGCACATCCCGCGGAATCGCCACAGCCAGCACCCGCACCACTCCTTTGCCGGAGCTCATCGTCTGGTACGTCACCATCGCCTCGTCCGCGTCGAACGGCAACAGCTTCTTCAACCGAAACCGCACCAGCGGCAGCGCCTCAGCCTCGCGACTCGGCAAAGCCTCAAAGTCCAGCAGCAGCACCCTCACCGCAGAGTCCGGAATCACCAGCGTCAAATTCGCGTCCCGCGCGTTCGCCCGCTCCCCAATCTGCTCCAGCGCCCCCCGAATCGCCGCCGTAACCGCCACTCGGTCCACCACATTCCCCGGCTTCAGACTCGGCGCCACCGCACCCTCGGCCAACGGAACTCTCGCCACCGCAGAAACCGCCGAAACCGCGTCCGCAGAACGCGCCGCCACTACGCCCTGCGGCATAATCTCGCACGCCACACGTGGGCGGATTCCGGAAGCTTTGGGAAGTAAGTTCATCGAGCTCTAACTAGAGTACCCTGCAAAGGTTAAGGATGGTATTGCTCAGACGTTGGACGTTCCATTGAACGCTCCGTTTACGGAATCGCCTAAGGAAATCAACGCAATATCCGCAATCCTCCCCTACCGCCCCTGCTCAATGAACGTAACCTTGTTAATCTCCCGCAGCGTCGTAATCCCCGCCCGCACCCGCTCCAACGCCGAGTCCCGCAGGAACGACATCCCCTTGTCCCGCGCCTTCTTCCGTATCTCCGACCCCGGCCGCTTCTCCAGCAGCATCTCCCGTATCTCGTCATCCAGCTCCAGCAGCTCATGGATCGCAGACCGCCCGCGATACCCGGTCCCGCCGCACTCAATGCACCCCGGCCCCTCCTTGAACACCACGTCCCGCCACTCCGACGGCACCAGCCCATTCAGCTCCAGCTCCGCATCCGTGTACTTCACGTCCTTCACACAAAAATCGCAAACCTGCCGGACCAGCCGCTGCGCCAGAATGCAGTTCAGCGCGCTCACAAAGTTATAGGGCTCCACGCCCATATTCAGAAACCGCCCCAGCACATCCACCACGTTATTCGCGTGCACCGTCGTAAACACCAGGTGCCCCGTCAGCGCCGAGTTGATCGCAATCTGCGCCGTCTCAGCATCTCGAATTTCGCCCACCAGGATCTTGTCCGGATCATGCCGCAAAATCGAACGCAATCCGCGCGCAAACGTCAGCCCCTTCTTCTCGTTCACAGGAATCTGCGTGATCCCCCGAATCTGGTACTCGACCGGATCCTCAATCGTGATGATCTTGTCTTCTTCGCTCTTAATCTCATTCAGCGCCGCATACAGCGTCGTCGTCTTACCCGACCCCGTCGGCCCCGTCACCAGCACCATCCCGTACGGCTCCTTGATGTACCGCCGGAACCGCGTCAAATCCTTCTCCGCAAACCCCACCACGTCGAGCGACAACTGCTTGAACTTCTCCGACATCGACTCTTTATCCAGCACGCGCAGCACAGCATTCTCGCCATGCACCGTAGGCATAATGCTCACGCGAAAGTCGATCAGCCGCCCCTTGTACCGCACCCGAAAGCGTCCATCCTGCGGCACGCGCCGCTCTGCAATATCCAACTCGCTCATTACCTTGATGCGCGACAGAATCGTCTGGTGATGCTCCCGCGCAATCGGCGCCATCGCCTGCTGCAGCACGCCGTCAATGCGGTACTTCACCAGCAGCGAATCGTCATACGTCTCCAAGTGAATATCGCTGGCCCGCCGCTCCAGCGCCGTAAAAATCGTCGTGTCCACCAGCCGGATAATCGGCGAAATATCATCATCCGCCGTCAGCTTCTCAATCGAGATATTCTCTTCCGCGTTCTCCTCGTTGGAAAGCACATCGAACGCCAGCCCCTCGCTCGCCTCATCCAGCACCCTCTGCGACTGCTCATTCTTCTTCAGCAGATCCGTGATCTGGCTAAGCGTCGCCACGCGCGTAACAATCCGTGCCCCCAGCAGCCCCGCAATCTCGTCAATCACCATCAGCTTCGACGGGTCCGCCACCGCGATCGCCAGCCGCCCCTCACTCTGCTCCAGCGGCACGAAGTTGTACCGGAACATCATGTCCACCGGCACCGACTTAAACAGCTCCACCTGGATCTTGAAGTTCTTCAGATCCACAAACTCAGCGTGATAGCGCCGCGCCAGCATCTGCGCCCGCTCCACCTCACTAAGCGCCTCGTTGCTATAAGGAACCGCGACAGGAATTGTACTGGCCATAACCTTTTGACTCCTCCAGAGTGCAACCGTCTACTGGCTTACCCACCCACCCCATTCAAGCTAAATATCGGCAGATACAGCGCAATCAACACAACCACCACCACCAAACCCATCCCAATCAGAATAATCGGCTCCACCATGCTCATGATCGCCGCCAGCGATGTCTGCACATCTTCCTCAAAAAACTCCGCCACCGAGTTCAGCATCTGCGGCAGCGCGCCCGTGCTCTCCCCCACCTCAATCATCTCAATCGACAGCTCCGGGAACACCCCAGTCCGCTCCAGGCTCAGCGCCAGCCCCTTACCCTCGCGCACCGTATCCACGCTCACCCGCACTGCCTTCGCAATCGATCGCGACTCAATCGACCGCGCCGCCGTCTCCAGGCTCGGCACCAGCGGCAACCCGCCTGTCAGCAGCGTAGCCAGCGTCCGCGAAAACAACCCCACCTGGTACTTCAGCCACACCGTCCCCAGCACCGGCGTCTTGATCCGAACCCGATCAATCAGATCCGCTCCAGCCTCGCTCTTGCTCCACCGAACCACCAGCCAGCCAATCAGCACCAGCACCGGCGCCACATACAGCCCATAATGCTGAGCATCCTGCCCCAGCGTCAGCAGCCACAGCGTCAACGTCGGCAGCTTCGTACCCAGCTGCGCATACAGCGACGCAAACCGAGGCACCACAAAGGTAATGAGGAAGGTAAACAGCCCAATCACCATCACGATCAAGAACGCGGGATAAATCAGCGACGCCCGCAGCTTCTTCCGAAACGTCAGCGCCACCCGCTGAAAGTCCAGGTACCGCTGCAACACCTCTTCCAAATTGCCCGACCGCTCGCCCGCCAGCAAGGTCGTCGTATACACCAGCGGCACCGTCCCCTGCGCCTCAAACGCCGCAGAGATCGACTCGCCCGTCTTCACGCGCCCGCCAACATCCTCCAGCTGCGCCCGAAAGCTGACATCCTTTTGCCGCTTCGCCAACAAATCCAGCGAGCTCAAAATCGGCAAACCCGCCCGAATCAGCGTCAGAAACTGCTGGTTGAAGATCAAAAACGTATCCAGCTTGACCTTCTTCTTCGCCGACCGCCCCAGCGTCGATCGCGGCTTCACCGAATACACCAGGTATCCCGCCTGCGTAAACCTCGACCGCAGCTCCTCCGCCGTCGCCGCCGCGTGCGTCTGCTCCTGCATGCGTCCCCGTTCATCGGCGAGTTTGACAATAAATTCGTTCATGCGCGCACTTCAGCTCGAAAGCGGAGGTCTCTCTGCCATCTTAGACGCTCAACCCGCCTTTTCGCCGCGACGCCGCAAACCACCTGCAATCTAGCCCTTCGAGCGTGCGGAACCCCTCTTCGCCGCCCCGCGGCCATCCCCGCTCTTCGCAGCGCTCACCCGCGCTTTGGTTCCGGACTTCACAGCCCCGCCCCCATTTCCCAGTTCCTTCCCGACCTTGCCCCCAACCTCCATCGACCGCTCCCCATCAAGCTCCACCGTCTGCACCGGGTGGCGGTACAGATTCAGATACAGCTCCTTCGTAATCTGGTAGCAGTCGCACGACGCCGCCTCCAGCTCCGCGCGATCAAGAATCTTCACCTTCCCGCGCTGATACTTGATCAGCCCCTGCCGCTGCAGCACACCCGCAATCAACGTCACCGTCGTCCGTCGAGCGCCCAGCATCATCGCCAGAAACTCCTGCGTGAAATTCAGCGTGTCGCTGTGCGTCCGATCCTGCGCCATCAGCAGCCATCGCGCCAGCCGCTCTTCGTTGTCGTGCAGCCGATTGCAACCCGCCAACTGGCTCAAACTTACCGCCTGCTCCTGCACAAACTCCAGCAGGCGCTCGCGTATCTCTGCGTTCTCCCGGAACAGGATCATCAAGTCCGCGAGGCGTATCCTCAGCGCCGTCGCCTCCAATTGGATAAAACAGCTCGTCGAAACCTTCGCCGGCCCGAGCAAATGAAAACTCCCCACCACGCCTTCCCGTCCAATCAGCCCAACCTCCGCCATCCCCCCGTTCTCCATCACCGCCACCACCGACGCGATCCCCGACGTCATGAAGTACGCATACGCAGGGACAACTCCCGGCTCGTACAGCACCTTGCGGAGCGGTAAATCCACCTCCACGCACGACCGCATCAGCGAGCTCCGGCTCTCGCGCGATAGCGATTCCAGGAAAAGATTATTTTGTTTCAAAGCGTTGCGCACTCCTTCACTTCCGTTCGTAAGGGAGTCCGCAGGACTGTTCAGCGGCTTTCACGCACCGGGGTCGAAGCCATCGCTCAAAAATCTCGACGGGTGTTGTGACCATACTCTCTATTCCAAAACCAGGTCTGTACTTAAAACCACAATAGAATGTTCGACAACGAACAGACACGCGCTCGCGAACGGCCTACCGTGAAGTCTTCTCGTTCCAAATTCAGCACGCCGGACGCACATCATGCCTACTCCCGCTTCCGTGCTCGTCTTCGGCCACGATGATCAGCTGGTTCACACACGCAGCCTGATCCTCGAGAAGGCCGGATTCCACGTCCGTACAGCCTCCAGCCTCCCTGACATCCAGCAGCTGCTCTCCGAACCCACCATGGACGTCATGCTGCTCTGCCACTCGCTCTCCCCCGAGGACTGCGACGAAGCCCTGCTCCTCACCCACGAGCGCTGGCCCAACATCCAAACCATCGCTCTCGTCTCCGGCTCCTCCGACTGTGGCTCCGACTCCACCGACGCCGTCATGGAAGCAACCGACGGCCCAGCCAGGCTCATCAGCACCGTCCGCAAGCGCTTGAACTAATCCCTTCAACCGGACCAAACGCAAAAAGGCCCCGCCGCATTCGGCGAGGCCTTCTTCATCTCAATCTGTAGTTCATTACACGCTGAAGCTGGAACCGCAGCCACAAGTCGACTTCACCTGCGGATTATCGAACTTGAACCCCGCAGCCTCCAGCGTCTCCACATAGTCCACCGTGCAGCCGTTCAGGTACATCGCGCTCGTCGCGTCCACGAACACCTTCAGGTCGTCGAACTTCGCAATCTTGTCCATCATCCCAGCTGCGTTCTCAAACGACATCGAGTACTGGAACCCCGAACATCCGCCACCCGCAACACCAATCCGCAGCCCTGCCGGGACCGGATCCTGCGTCGCCATGATTTCCTTCACCTTCGCAATCGCGGCCGGCGTAAGCACAACCGGCGTCGACGGCGCGGCGGGCGCATTCACAACTTCTACGGTGGGGGTTACGGCGGTAGTTGCCATAAAGGTATCTCTCCTCAAAATTCTCAGGTTCGTCCGGCTGGGAGCCCGGTCTGACCTTCTTTTCAGTCTAGCCCCGGCCTCTGCTTCCAGCAAGCCTCAACCAGTCCCCTATTGGATGTTCCCGTGCCTCCCAGGATTCTTTACCGCGCCGCACCCACCGAAAATCGTTCCCACTTTGAATGCAACCGCCCACCTTCGAATTCAACCGCGTACCATCAACCCATGCGATTCTTGGAAGCCCTCGCAACCGCCTTCTTTCGCACCTTCGGTATTACCCAGCCCAGCGACCAGCAACTCCGTCGCGCTGTCTGGTTCCTTTTCGGGCTTCTGGCTCTCATCGTGTTCACTATCGGAACCGCGACTATCATAGTTTTCCACATTATGTAAACTAAAGTGTATAAGCCCGATGAACCAAGGTAAGTTACCATAAAATGTTAGGAACAAAGCACTTTTGGGCGTATTCTTTGGTTGCCGGCCCCGCCTTACCGTCGGGTTCACCCAACTGTGATCCTGGCGATATCTCGGGCCAGGACATCAAATTCTTCTCTGGGGAACACCATGAATACTCTTCACATTGCAGCCGTAATCTGGGGCATATGTGTTACCTGTTTCGTTGGTCTGATGGTCTACCGTGGAACTCTCACGCAACATGAAACAGATCAGCTTTTTCTCAGCGAGACCGCTCTTCCTATAGCTCAGGAAGAGAACGAAGAGATCATCCGCCGAGTTAACTTCATCCAGCCTTTCTGCGCTGGTGCTGGTGGCGTTGCTGCACTCATGTCCGTGCTCGTATTCGGAATCTGGGTAGCTCAGATGGTCGCAAAGTCGCATTCCTAGGTTTAGATCGTCTGACGAATGCCCAGCGAAGGCTAGGCTTCCGCCCAACCATCGCCTGTTGAAGTCCAGTAGCCTACTCCCAGTGAGTAGGCTTTTTCGTCTTCCCCCAACCTGGTTCTTCCTCTCCTCTCCCCCTTCGTAGCTTCTCGCAGAATTTCCACAACAGCGCGCAATCTCCGCGTCCCTACTGTCTCTTTGCGATACAGTAGTGGCAGCTCCTCCTCAAAAATCATTCTGCAGGTGAACGCCATGTCGTCATCCTCCCGATGTCCTTCTTTGGAATCTTCCCGCCGTTCTTTCCTGCGCATGGCCGGCCTCGCCGCCACCTTCCCTCTCGTCTCTGAGGGCCAACTCGCCCTCGCAGCGCAAAAAGCCGCGCACCCCAAACCGGTCGACGACGACTTTCCTCACCCCACCAATTCCAACGCCGTCATGATCAATGCCAACGAGAATCCTCTCGGCCCCTGTGACGCCGCGCTCGCCGCCATCACCTCCATCGCGCGCACCGGCGGACGCTACGATTCCACCGGCATCGAAGACGAGCTCACCGCCCAGCTCGCCGCCGAGTTCAACCTCCCCGCCAACCACCTCATCATCTATGCAGGATCCAGCGAGCCCCTCCAATTCGCAACCCTTGCTTTCACCTCGCCCTCCCGCAGCTACGTCACCGCCGACCCCAGCTATGAGGCCGGCATGGTCGCCGCCAAAGCCGCCGGCGCAAACATCGTCAAAGTCCCTCTCACCCCCACCTACGCCCACGATGTCCGCGCCATGGTCGCCGCCGATCCCAATTCGGGCGTAATTTACATCTGCAGCCCCAACAATCCCACCGGCACCCTGACACCAAAGGATGACATCCTTTGGGCACTCGAGCACAAACCCGCCGGCTCCATTCTCCTCGTAGACGAGGCCTACATCCACATCAGCGGTTCACCTTCGGTAATCGATCAGGTCGCCCTCGGCAAGGACATCATCGTCCTCCGCACCTTCTCCAAGATCTACGGCATGGCCGGCATCCGCTGCGGCGTCGCCTTCGGACGCCCCGACCTCCTCCAGAAACTCAGCGTCTACGGCCGTAACCCCCTCCCCGTCACCGCCCTGGCCGCCGCCTCCGCCAGCCTCAAGCAGCCCGACCTCGTCGTCACCCGCCGCAAAATCATCGCCGACACCCGCACCGAAACCTTCGCCTTCCTCGACACCAAGGGCTACAAGTACATCCCTTCCCTCTCCAACTGCTTCATGATCGACACCGGCCGCCCCGGCCGCCAGGTCATCACCGCCATGCGCCACCAGGACGTCTACATCGGCCGCACCTGGCCCGTCTGGCCCACCTACGTCCGCATCACCGTAGGCACCCCCCACGAGATGCAAGTCTTCCAAACCGCCTTCGCCAAAGTAATGAGCAGCCCCGCTTCCGCTTAGGAGTGGGGCCTCACCCTCGCCTTATTCCTGCAGCGCGAACGTGTACATCTCACCCGAGCTGGCGAGGTTCTTGCCCGTATTCATCGTCATCGGCGGAAGGAAGCCATACTCTCCAGGCACCAGCGGCGCCGTCACCGTGATGATGTACGTCCTCGGAGCAACTCGCTTCGACTGAAAATCTACCGTATCCCGTTCCGCACCGCTCGACTGGTGAAAGACCCCGCCCGTCATCGACCGAAACTCCCGCCCGTCCTTATGCTCATGCAGGTGCAGTAACTGGTAGTTCCCAGCATCCTGCCCCTCCAGCGCGTAAATTGCGAACTCAACCGGCGTGTTCAGCTTGAGCTTGCTAGTCGGCCCCGTCAGGTGCCCGTTCAAATCCTGTTTCACAATCCCGTCTGTAAAGACGCTCTTAAGCACGCCGCCCGTCTTGAAGTTAACGTTCTCGCTCTCGATATTCACCCACTGTCCGCTCTTGTCCTTGAAGTAGACGCCAACATCCGTAACGCCCGGCAGCGGCGGCGGCGGGGCCGCAATCACGATCGTGGTCGGCACCTGCGCTGGCGCCGGCCCATTCGGGTTCGCGTTCTTCATCAGCATGGCCCCGACTTCCTTGTCCGTTATTCCAGCCTGCTTCAACGCGATGAGAGCGTCCGCGCTCGTGTCGTAGTGACCCGCCGAGGCATTGATGGTCTGAACAATCAAATCCTCGCTCAGCCCCGACTTCGATAGCTTCACGACCGACGCGTTATCCAGCGCCTGCTGCGCAGAACAAAGTTGCCCGGCAAGAAGAAGACCCATTGCCGCAAGAACCAGACGAGACTTTACCAACATGTTTTCTCCACGCAAGAAAAGATTAAAAGATGATTCGGAACAGATGGCCAGTGTGTAGAGAAGTGTAGCAAGGAAACGAAGCCACTGAGCGCTATTTCACGCAGCCGTGTACCGTCCCAGCTCCTTCACCATCCCGCAATGCGGAGCCAGCGATCGCACCGCCCGATCTGCCATCCCCTCATCCGCATACCGCAACTCCACGTAGAACACATACTCCCAAGGCTTCCCCGGCACCGGTCGAGACTCAATCTTCGTCAAGTCGACCCCCGCATCGCGCAACTGCTCCAAAGCCGCCACCAGCGTTCCCGGCCGATGCTCTACCGCAAACGCGACCGTCAGCTTATTCGCCGCCGTCGCCCCCGCAGGCCGCGCATCCACAGCTCGCCGCAGCAAATGAAACCGCGTGTAGTTCTGCGCATGATCCTCAATCCCCGCCACCAGAACTTCAGCCCCATACTCCTTCGCCGCCAGCGCAGGAGCCACCCCCGCCGTATCCCGCAGCCCAGCCTCCATCAAATGCTTCACACTGCCAGCCGTGTCATAAAACGGCACCGTCTTCGCCTGCTTGAACTCCCCCAGAAACTTCCGGCACTGCGACAGCGCCACTGGATGCGACAGCACATTCCGAATCTCCTCCAGCCTCACCCCCGGCGCGGCAATCAAATTGTGCCGAATCCGCAACAAGCTCTCGCCATCAATCCTCACCGGATTCGCCAGCAGCAGATCGTAGTGTTCCGCCACCGATCCATGCAGGCTGTTCTCGATCGGCAACACCGCAGCGTCCACCCGCTGCGTCAACACTGCCTCAATCACCTCAGCCGACACGCTGCAGGGCACCACCTCCACCTCGCCCAGCATCTCCATCGCCGCCATGTGACTGTTCGACCCACGCTCGCCCTGAATCGCAATCCGACCTAATCCCGCGCGAGTTGTCCGCTCGTTCAAATTTCTTTCACTCACCATGCAACTCCTGCGCTGTTATAAAGATTCTCCCACGCGCAGGACAACCTCGCCTCTCCGCCCGGCAACTTACCATAACGAACGCTGCGATGCTGTCGGCGGGACTCTCGTGTGGCTCTACTAGCCGCACGAAATTTAGGAGCACGCTAATGCTTTGGACGATCACTGTCATCTTGGTAATTCTTTGGCTTCTCGGCCTCGTGAGCGGGTATACGCTGGGCGGCTGGGTCCATCTCCTGCTGGTTCTCGCCATTATCGTTCTTATCTTCAACCTGCTGTCGGGTAGGCGAGCACTCTAAGCCAACCTTCAGCTTTTGAATAACGCGGCCCGGACATGTCCCATGTCCTGGCCGCACAACGTTACACACGCAGAACGAATTTCAAACGTCCTGCCTGAGAAGGGAACGGGCTATGAGCACTGGAACTGAAAGCAAACTGAAGGGCAAATTCGACGAAGTTGCCGGCAAGGTAAAACAGTCGGTCGGCGAAGCCACCCATAACAGCAAGTTGGCCAACGAGGGCACGGCACAACAGGTCAAAGGCCACGCCGAGCAGGCATGGGGATCGGTCAAATCAGCAGCAAACGATACCGCCGCTGAAGCCCGCATGCGCGCCAATGAGTCTCGCACCGTCCGCGAAAACGAAATTCATGACGAAGCGCACGACGTTCGTAACTCCGTCGCCTCAACCGCTCAAAACGTCAAAAACAAAATCCAGGACAGCGTTGACGACTACCGCGCCAGACACAATCGCTAAACACCGCAGAAGCTAAACAAGAGAGGCCCGCGCACCCGCGGGCCTCTTCCCGTTTCTGCCAATCGTTACCGCCGGTGCAGCACATCCGCAGCCACCGACACAAAAAACACCACCGAAATAATCCCATTCAACGTGAAGAACGCAGCGTTCATGCGCGTCAAATCCCGCGGGCTGATAATCATGTGCTCATACGCCAGCAGCACCACCACCACGCACATCCCCACCAGCGCAATCACGCCCAACCCGAACACATGCAGCATCACAAACAGCAGCACCACCACGCCAAGGTGCATCGCCCGCGCAATCCAGAAGGCGCCCTCCAGCCCAAACGCCGCCGGCACACTGAACAGCCCCACCTTGCGGTCATACTCAAAATCCTGGCACGCATACAACACATCAAAACCGCCCACCCACAAAATCACGATCGCGGTCAGCAGCGCAGCACGCGGCGCAAACGATCCGCGCACCGCAATCCATGCCGCCGCCGGCGCAATACCCAGCGCCAGCCCCAGTACCAAATGCGACCACCGCGTCACGCGCTTCATGTAGCTATAAGCCAACACCACCGCCAGCGCGATCGGCGCACACTCCAGCGTCAGCCGATTCAGCAGCGCGGCTCCCAGCAGAAATACGCCCGACGCCACAATCGTAAACACCAGCACAAATCCAGACGACAGCTGTCCCGCCGGAATGGCGCGCATCGCGGTCCGCGGATTCGCCGCATCAATCTTTGCATCCACCAGCCGATTGAACGCCATCGCCGCCGACCGCGCCGCCACCATGCACAGCACAATCAGCCCCAGCACCCGCAACGTAGGCCACCCATTCGCCGCCAGCATCGCACCCGTCAACGCAAACGGCAGCGCAAAGATCGAGTGCTCCCACTTGATCATCTCCAGCGTAACGCGCGTGCTGCGAAGAACATTTTCCATCTCTATCTATCGTAAATCGCCTCAGGCCTCGGCGGTGCTCCACGCGCGCCGCACCCTGAACCCTGGGCCCTGAACCCTCGCCTTACTTGTAACGCTTCCGAATCTTGTACACCACTGAGAACACGCCCGACTCATCGCGCGTAGCCACAATCGAATCCTGGTCATTCAACTGATATTGCACCTGGATCAACTGCTGCGCCGTCTCATTCACGTTCGTCGCAAACACCAGCGTCACCTGTTTCGACAGCGGCTCCGACACCGTAATCCTCGCCGACGAATTTCCCAGCGTCCCAATAAACGCCGGATCGATCTTCACCGAACCCGCGCCAAACAACTTGCCCACGCGACTCGCCACCGTAGCATTCAGAGCTCCGCCCAGCAGCGCGCTCGTCGTTGGGTCCGCGCCAATCTGCGTCTGCTGTTCCTGGTAAAGCTGCGCCTCCTCCTGGGTGCGTCCCAGCGCCAGCAGGTTGAAGATATCGGCCTCTGTCAGCGGCGGCTCCGACCGATACGTCGGCTTCAAATTCGTAATCGTTCCATGCACGCCAATCGTGAGATCGTAGTTCTCCACGCGCGCCGTCGCGTCCAGATCGATCGTCGGATCAATCCGCACCGGGTTGCTGAAGTAAATCGTTCCCCGCTCCAGCTCATACTTTGTCCCGAGATACGTAGCGCTCCCATCCGTTATCTGGATTCGCCCCAGCACGCTCGGCACCGCCATCGTCCCCCGCACCGTCAAATTCACTGACCCCGCCAGCTTCGCAAACGAGTTCTGAAAATCCAGCTGCGGCGAGCTCGTAATGTGCACATCCAGACGAATCTTATTCAGCGCCGAAGTCGGATCCGGCGGCGCCTGCACGCCTCCCGCAGCGGACAGCGCCGCAAAGTCCACATCCGCGCCCACACCAAACCTCGTCACCAGCACGTTCCCCGACAGCAGCATCGACTGCGGCTGTCCCTGGAGCCGGAAGCTCGCATTCGCCGTCGCGCTCAGCCCGTTGTAGCGCACCCGCACCACATCGCCAGTCGCCGTAAGGTCGGCGAACAGGCCCTTCTGATACGCCAGGTATCCGCCAATCTTCAACTCCCCGCCGCCAGTCCTCGCCGTCATATTCTGCACGTCAAGCCGGTCTTCGTTGAACACAAGCGTCCCATTCAAACTGCTCAAACCATTCGCGACGCCCTCAATCGAAAGGTTCACATTGTGGAACTCCACATTCCCCGTCAGCGTCGGCGCCTTCATCCGCCCATCGGCCGCCACGTTGAACGTTACCTTGCCCGAAGTAATCAAGTCAGGGTTAAACGTAGTTGCCAGCGCCATGCTCACACTGCCATTCGCATGCATGGCCAACCGCCCACCGCGCGGATTGGCATCGCCGAAGACAACCGCCGTGCCGTACACCAGCAGGTCCGTATCCTGCCCCGTCACGTGGATCTGATCCAGCGTCACCGTGCCATTGCGCAAGCTCGCTCGCGCCGGCTCCGGCGCTTTCAACTCCACTCCCTGCAGCTTAAGATCGAGCTCATCAAACTCGGCCGAGCCCACCATCTCCTTTGGCGTCGCCGCCGGCCCTGACACATTGATCGTTCCCGCAATCGCCGACGTACCCTTGAACGATCCCGGCGCCATCAGCGTGATCACGTTCGCAATGTCCAGCCCACTCAACGTCAGCTTCGCCTTCGTCTCATAGTCGCCCACCAGCGACGTCTCGCCGCTGGCATTCAACTGCGCACCCACCAGCTTCGATCGCACCTCATAGTTCAACGTCGACCCCGTACTGTCGGCCTTCGCCTCCAAATCCCCCAACGGCTTCCCCTGCACAGAAATCTTTTCCAGCGTCAGTCGCGCATGCAGATCCGGCTCCTGCAACGTCCCGTTCGCAATCGCCGTAATGGAAAGCACACCATCCGCATCCGGCTCGGCCTTGCGGATCGTATCGAACTTCGACAGCTGCAGATTGTTCCCCGTCACCTGCCCGCGAATCTGCTTCGTGCTGAGGTTGTACCCCGCGCTCCCCGTAATCGAAAGCCCATGCGCCTCCAGCAGCACCTTCGTAAGGCTCACCTGCTCGCCCTCAGCCGCGACATCCACCGCAATCTTCTGGTAACTCTCCCCATACGCCACGCCGTTGGTCAGCGTCACCATCCCCCCTCCCACAACGCTGTGAATCGTTCCGCTCGCGCTCAGATCAAGGTTCACCGTCCCCGTCACCGGCACCTTCGACTGCACGCCCGCAATCTGCAACACATCCGACGCCTGCCCATTGCTCAGCTTCGCCGACGCATCAATCGCCATCTCTTTATTCCACTCGTACGTCGCCACCCCTCGCACCATCTCGCGATACGGCTTCACCGTCCCCACCAAATTCAGCACCGCCGTCCCGCGCTCAATCGTCGACGACACCACCCCCACGCCTCCGTTCGGCGAGTACTCCGCATTCGCCACCACCGAGTCGATATGCACATCCGGTATCCCGCTTCCAAACTCACTCGCCTGCAGCACCAGATCATTCGCCGTCAGATGACCCTTCACATCCAGGTTGCGAATCGCACCCTTCGCCGTCCCCACAAAATTTGCATTGCCATGCAGCACCACCGGAATCGCCGCCGCACCCTTCCTTCCATTGCCTTCAAACGCCAGCGTCTGCAACAGCTGATCGAACTCACCCAGGTCCCGCGTCTCCAGGTTCACCTGCAGGTTCGTCAGTGGGTCTCCCACATTCACTCCCAGCACCCCGTTCGTCACCAGCGAAGCCGATGGACTCCGCAGCGTCAGCTGCGCAATATTCACCACCTCAATCCGACCGTCGTAGTGCCCCACTACCTCTCCGCTCACCGGAACATTCGATAGCGCTCCCTTCCGCTTCACGCCCGTCGGAGCGAACATCAAATGCGCCTGCACCTGCACGGTGTCAGAAATATCCTTTTCCGGCCCGCCCCACTCCACCGTCGTCGGTCCCGTGACGGCGGTATCGAATCCCAAATCGCCGTAGCCTTCCGGCGCCGTCACATCCATGATCGTGCGCACCGGAATGCGCTCCACCACCACCGTCAGATACGCATGCGCGCTCTGCACCGGCGCCGACTTCAGCGAAGAAATAGGAGCCTTCGCCCCAATACTCTTCGCACCCGAGTTCACCGTGTTCGCTGCCGCAACCGTCGTCGGAGAGCTAGCCGCCGAATCCGGCGAAGCCTCACCCAGCCAGTTCTCAATCTTCAGCTGCCCCTTTGCATCGCCACCGCCCGGCAGATATCCGCTCAGCGCCGTGAACAGCAACTCCGTCGGCGTAATGTGCAAATCCGCGCCGCCATTAATGTCCCGCAGCCGCACGTTTTCGTCGCGATACCCCAGGTTGTGGACCTTCATCGACCCCACCAGCAGATAGCCAGCCGGGCAGTTCGGATCAGGCGGCAGCACCTTCGCGCTCGGCGGAATCTTCTTGTGCCCCTGCCAGAAGTGCGGATTCCGCTGCGCCACCTGCGGCGTCACCGCGCAGTTGTGACCATGCACCGTCAGGTCCAGCGTCCCCGCCTTCAGCCCCGGCACATCCGTCAGATAGCCCAACTGCTTCACGTCGACATTGCCCGTAACCGATGCCTGCCACTGCGGGCTCGCAAAGTGCTGCACCAGCGCATTCCCGGAAAGGTGCGTAATCGCTCCAGCGTCGGGAGTCGTCGTGAAATCCAGATTCGTCAGCGCGAACCTGTCACGCCCCAGCTCCGCCGTCAGGTGCATCTTCGACTGCACCTCTTTCTCATTCCCCAGCTTCGTCTGCAGATCTGCCAGGTCGATCGTCGCGCCGTACTGATCCTTCCGGCGCACATAATGCACCTCCGCGCTCACATCCTGCGCCGCAACATTGAACGGAACCGCGCGATCATTCACCACCGCCAGTCCATCCACCAGCTCAACCTTGCGCGCCTGCAAGTCCAGCAGCGTGTCCTCTACCGACTCGCTGTTCGTCCTCGGATGCTTCGGCACCGGCGCGTTGCTGTGCCCATTCTTGTCCATGATCAAGTGAAAGCGCGGCTGCTCCACCCGCAGATACCGCAAGCTGATCCGCGACTGCGGCCCCAGCCCGCGAATATGCGTCAGCACCATATTCAAATGCAGTCGCAGAAAAATCTTCGTCGCCGACAAATATGGCATCTCTCCCGGCGCCTCAGTCCCATGAATCACCAGCCCGTCCGCCTCAATCGCCAAATGCCACAAGTTGAACGACAGATGCTTCAACTCCACGCGCCCGCCCGTAGCATTCTCCAGCGTGCTCACCACCTCGCCGCCCACGCGCCGCTGAAAGTCCGCCGTGCCCGTGTACCATGTCGCAATCAGCGCGAGCACCGCCACCACTCCCACCAGCAACAGACCACACCACGCCAGCCCCCGCAGAAACACGTGCCTCTTTTTGGGGTTCGGAATCTCCTGCGGCTCCGGCTTCACCGGCTCCTCAGGCGGCCGCACGTTCGCATCGTCGCTCTTCGCGTCGTCGCTCATCGCACCTCCTCCCCCGGATGCAGCAACACCACATTGCCCTGCGCCCGCAGACTCGTCAGCCAGTCATCCAGCAGCTTCGACACCCTTTGTTGCAGCAACACCTCCTGGATCCGCTTCGCGATCGTCCGCAACGGCGGAGCCTCCATACCGTGCGCAGCATACTCCGGCAGCATCGTCTTCGTGTAGTACTCCTGGATCTCCGCCGGCAAAATCCGTATGCCCATGCGGAAGCGCTGCTCAATAAACGCCAGCACCTCCATTCGCTGCCGCCACAGGGTGGTCAAACTCTCGTCGGTAAATCCCTGCGTCGCCAGGAACTTGTTCCAACCTTCCTCAGTCTCGCAGTGATACTTCGCGCAATTCGGCAACGACTTCCGCAGCGTCTCCAGGTCCCTGCTCGCTGCCTCCTGCGTCACCCCGTAGCCCGGCTGCAACTGCGCCTGCTGCAATATCAAGTCTCGATTGATCAGCCGCTCAATCGCCTCATCCCGATTGAAAGGCCCTTTGTCTTCGCCATAATTCAGCAGCGCCGCAAACCGCCGCTCCCGATCCACATCGCTGTCCAGGATCAGCTGCCCATTTACAATCGCCACCACCCGATCCACCTCGTCACCCTGCGCCGGCGGCATTCCCGGCAGCGTCGGCTCCACCACAGTCGTCGGCCCCGCCTGCGACTGCGCCACCGAAGGCACCGATCCCGGAGGCAACGCCGGCAACGCGGGCGCCGCCGTAGCCCCCGTCGGCACCGGAGGCGCACTCTGCGCCACACCCCGCGGCAGCCACACCAGCAACGCGCACAGCAGCAGCAGCCATCTGCCCCTTCGCCCCCTCTCGAGTTGTGCCACGCGTCGCATCATCGCTTAGAAGCTCTGTCCAATGCTGAAGAAGAAGTTGAAGTGGCTCGCCTGCCCCACATAAGGCGGAGCGCCCGTGTAGTCGTCAAACACCGGATAAATTGGCGGATTCAGGTTGTAGCTGAAGTCCAGGCGAATCGGCCCAACCGGCGTCCCATAGCGCAATCCCAATCCCACCGCATGCGAATAATAGTTGAAGTTGCAGGTGCCCACCGCCTCCGACGCATTCCCCCCCGCAGCCGCCAGCGGTCCCGCCAGATCCCTGCACTGCGCCTTGTCCGGCTGATGGAAATGCTCGATGCTCTTGAACATATCTCCCGGATACTCAAACGCATTGCCCATATCCCAGAACAGCACAAACGAGATACTATCGCCCACCAGCGGTAGCGTTGGCGGAGGCATGCGTAGCTCAAACGTGTTCACCACCGCTCCTCCTCCACCCACCGGATAGCCCGTCGTACCGTCGCGTGGCCCTCCATTATTGATCCCGAACCCGCGATGCGACGTCGCCCCACCCACGTACAACCGCTCCGGCAGCGGCACCGCGTTGCACGTCGGATTCGTAAACAGCAGGTCGCCAGCGCACGCCGTCGGTTGCACCCCAATCTGGTCGCCGGCATTAAACGCATTCGGATTCGGCCCCCACGACTTTTCAAATCCAATCCGCAGGTTCCGCGCAAACGTGTACTTCCGCTTCCCGAACGTGTAGTACGTCGACTCTGTCCCATCGACCTTGTTGAACCCCACCGCCGATCCAAACTGCGTGGCCGCAAGAAACTCCGTCAGTGAAAAATAATTCCCCTTCTGCGCATTCAACGGGCTCGGGTCTCGCGTGTCGTGGATATACGTCACCTGCGGCCCTCCCACAATCGCCGGCTCCGATAACTGCGGAATCAGATTCGGCGTGATCGCCAGCGAGTTCGGATCCACCGACACCCGCCGATACTCCCAGTCATAAATAAACGTGTCCGCCCGCTTCACCTTCTGCACCATACGCAGATCGCCCTGCAGCGTCGACGACGAAAACGTCGTAATGTTCTGCACATTCGAGTAGCCGCCCGAAACCGATCCCGTCAGCTTGCGATTTCCAAACAGCTGCGGAATATTGAAACTCAGCGTCGCCACTTCTTCCAGCAACCCATACTCCGTGTGCAGCGTCAGCGATTCCTGCGTCCCGCGCAGATTAATCCGCGACACATCCAGCGACACCCGCGGGCTCGCTCCCGCCTTCCCATTCTGCGCCGCCGTCCCTCCCTGCGTCTCCCCAATCACAAGGCCCGGCGTCCCCGTCTGCGCCTCAATCCCGAATCCATACGTCACGTCCCAACGTTTGGCTTCGGTCACCTGCACCAGCACATTCTTCTCCGGCGAATTCCCCGCAGGATCCTGCACCGCCGCATTCACCTCGCTGAACAACGCCAGGTTGTAAAGATTCCTCTGCGTCTGCAACAACGCCGACTGGTCCAGCGGATCGCCCGCATGCACCAGGATCTGACCCTGCACCACCTTCGGCCGCGTGTGCACAATCCCCGACAGCAGCACCTTCTCCACCATCACCCGCTGCCCTTCGCTGACCGTCAGATCGACATCAGTTCGAGCCTCGTCCTTCTGCTCCTTCGCCTGCGCCAGCTCCACCCGCGCCTGGTCGAACCCATGCGCGAGGTAGTAGCTCATAATCGCGTCGCGATCTCCCGACAGCGTTATCAGCGAAAACGGCTGTCCCGTCTTCGAGCTCAGCAGCGCCAGCACGGCCTTCCTCCGCTCCGGCGAAACCCCCGTCAGCTCCACGTTGCCAAACTTCTGCTGCGGACCCTCGTGGATCGTGTACGCCACCTGGATCTTCGCCTCTTTCAAGTCCGCCCCATGCGACCCCTTGTCCTCGTCCTTTACGTCCGACGTCACACTCACTTCGCTGAACCCGTTCGCACGATACAGCGCCTCAATCGAGTTCACATCCTCAGACAACAGTTGCGCGCTGTACCGCCCGCTGCGTTGATACGCGTCCGCCTTCTTCACCCGCAGCACATCCTCCAGCGTGGTGTTGTCGAAATATTTGTTTCCCTTGAGCGTCACCTCCGTCACCTTGTGCTTCTTGCCCGGGTCTACGGTGTACACCACCTGTACTTGTCCCGTCCCCTCGCCCTGCAACTCCACCTTGTCCGTCACGTCGAAGTACCCACTCTGCTGCAGGTAGTCCTTGATGTTGAACGCCCCTTCATTCAGCAGATCGATATCCACTGCGCCCTCTTCATACACCGGCACCAGCAGCTTCACCCGCGACTTCGACAGCGTCACCCCGTTCACCACCACCTTCACCACGGGCCCCTGATTCGCCGAAAAGTCATAGTCCACCTGCCGCCGCGGCGCCGCGTAAATCGACTTCTGCAAACTGATCGTCCCCTCCAGCCGATCCTGCTTCTGGTAGTACGACCGCACGCCCGACAGCGCATTGTTCACCGTCTCCCGCGTCACCTTCAGATCGCATACCCGGCCAAACAACTTGTCCCACGAAGTCGTCAGCCAGCTGCAATTTAGCTTGCCCTTCTTCCGAAACGTCGGCACATCGATCCCTGCATCCGCCCCCGCAACCTCCACCCCACCCACCCGCGCCTGCGGCCCCGTCTCAACGGTGAACGTCGCATTCACCTGCCGATTCGCATTGTCCACGTCCGTCGCCAGCGCCACCTTCGGTATATAGAACCCGTTCTCCGCCAGCGACTCCTTTACCGACTCCACCGCCGTCGCCAGCGCTCCGTCCGTGAACGGCGTCCCCGGATCCAGCCGCGTCGCAAACTCCAGCAGCGACGTCAACCTCTCGCTCTTCACGCCCTCAATCGTCACCCGCCCCACAAAATACTGCGGCTGCCCCGAATACACCAGCGCCGCCCCATTCCCCTCCGGCACCACGCTCACGCTGATATTCACATACAGCCCCGAGGCAAACAGCCGCCGCATATCCGCCCGCACCTTGTCCGGATCCAGTGGCTCGCCCACCTTCTGCTTCAACTCCGAAACAATCGCATTCTTCTCCGAGAACGTCACGCCCGCAAACCGCACGGCCGTCACCGTCGTGCCTTCCTTCGACCACAAACTGGTCTGCAGCGCCGGCAGCGCATTGCTCACCTGCGTGCCCTGCTCTCCCGCACTCTTCTGAGCCGGGGGCGCCACCGTGTCAACCGTCTGCGCTCTCACCGCCGCCACCGCGCACCCCAGCACCAGCAGCATCGCCCAACGCGTCCACACCCGGCGGCGCATTCCAGCTCTAACCCCCAGCAGGCGCACGGAGAGTCGCTTCATCTCGCGCTCGCTCAACCACTCGCTCCGCGCCAACGCCGCTTTCCTCTCAACCTTCAAATTCGCAAATTCGAAAGCCGCCCCATCTCTCTTCAATAGCTCATCCTGCGGCGGCCCCGTCCTGCAGGCCTTAAACACACGGCTTTCACCTGTCCCGTATACGTTTCATTTTACAGATGCAATCCACCTCCCGCGGGTTCGCTCCCCCTTCCCCGACCCCCTCCAGATTCCCCACCAACCGTATACTTCCCTCATGCCTGCGTTCACCACCCACGACCCACAACTCCTCAACGCAGCCACCGAATCCACCACACCCGTCCCCATCTCCGACACCGACCGCTACTCCCGCCAGATCCTCTTCGCCCCCATCGGTGAAACCGGCCAAAAGCTCCTCGCCCGCGCCCACGTCGCCGTCGTAGGAGTAGGCGCCACCGGAGCCGCCACCGCCAGCCTCCTCGCCCGCGCCGGCGTCGGTCGCCTAACCCTCATCGACCGCGACTTCGTAGAGCCCTCCAACCTCCAGCGCCAGATGCTCTTCGACGAAGCCGACGCCCGCGCCTCCCTCCCCAAAGCCGAAGCCGCCCGCCTCCACCTCAACCGCATCAACTCCTCCGTCCACATCGACGCCCACATCACCGACCTCGTCCCGGCTAACGCCCCCACCCTCCTCCACGCCGACCTCGTCCTCGACTGCACCGACAACTTCGAAACCCGCTACCTCATCAACGACCTCTGCGTCCGCGACCACCGCCCCTGGATCTACGCCGCCGCCGTAGGCGCCTACGCCGCCACCATGAACATCCTCCCCCGCACCCCCTCCCCACCCACCGAACCGGGTGCCCCACATCTCGCTTCTGAGATGTGGGAGTGCGAGCCCACCGCCTGCCTCGCCTGCATCTTCCCCTCCGCCCCCTCTGGCAACGTCGACACCTGCGACACCGCCGGCATCCTCTCCACCGCCGTCAACCTGGCCGCCTCCCTCCAGGTCACCGAAGCCCTCAAGTACCTCACCCACCAACCCCAGGCCATGCGCCGCACCCTCCTCTCCTTCGACCTCTGGGCCAACCAACGCTCCGAAATCTCCACCTCCCGCCCCCGCGAAGACTGCGAAGTCTGCCACGGCCGCATCTTCCGCCATCTCGCCGGAGACCAGCGCCCCCACATCACCCTCTGCGGCCGCAACTCCGTCCAGATCCACCAGCACCACCACCCCCTCAACCTCGCCGAGCTCCAATCCCGCCTCCAACCCCTGGGCGAGGTCCGCGCCAACGGCCTCCTCCTCCGCTTCACCTACGCCCCCTACACCCTCACCGTCTTCCCCGACGGCCGCGCCCTCATCCAGGGCACCACCGACCCCGGCCTCGCCCGCTCCCTCTACGCCCGCTTCATCGGCAGCTGACTCCCACTGCTCCGGGTGCCCCATATCTCGATTTTGAGATGTGGGTTTCCACGAATCCGCGCGTAAACTTACACCAGCCCCAAACCACTCACCCCAGGCACCTTACCCCCGCGATCTTTCCACCGGACAACCCTCGGGCCCATTCACCAGTCCAAGCTCTTGAAACCTTTATCCCGCGCGCAGCGTTCAAACCCAAGTACGTGATCGCTGCGCCGTTCGATTTAAGTTCACGAGCGGACAATTTCACATGGATCTCCAAGGCCTACCAAGAATGCAGACGAAACCGAACCCCGGCTTCTTTAAGCGGAACGCTCCAATCGCCGGCGAAGCCGAAGCCATCGAGCGCGCCAAGAACGGCGACCCCGATGCCTTTGCCAAGCTCTACGCCCTCCACAAACGTCGCGTATACACCCTCTGCCTGCGCATGCTCGGCAATGTCTCCGAAGCCGAAGACATGACCCAGGAGGCCTTCCTCCACCTCTTCCGCAAGCTCGGCAGCTTCCGCGGCGAGTCCGCCTTCTCCACCTGGCTGCACCGCCTCACCGTCAACCTCGTCCTCATGCACCTCCGCAAGAAGGGCCTTCAGCTCGTCTCCCTCGAAGAGACCATCAACCCCTCCGAGGAAGACGCACCCAAGCGCGACTTCGGCTCCCGCGACACCATGCTCTCGGGCTCCGTCGACCGCGTCACCCTCGAGCGCGCCGTCGCCCTCCTGCCTCCCGGCTACCGCATGGTCTTCGTCCTCCACGACGTCGAAGGCTTCGAGCACAACGAGATCGCCACCATGCTCGAGTGCTCCACCGGCAACAGCAAGTCCCAGCTCCACAAGGCCCGCCTCAAGCTGCGCGAACTCCTTCGCCAATCCCAGGCGCTTCAACCGCTCGACACCGAGTCCGTCGGCGAAAAGGGCCCCGCAGGCCAGAAGGTGATTGCCTGATGAAAGACCTCGCTACAGCGAATCTCGACAAGATGACCCCAGCCGAGTTTGAAGAGTATCTTCCCGAGCTCTTCGAATCCGGCGGCGGCTCCATCAGCAAAGACCCCCGCTTCGCCAACTTCTTCAAAGCCCATCCCGACTGCCAGGCCCTCGTCCGCGATCTCGAAACCATCGCCGAACAAGCCAGGAGCCTCTTCGAACCCAGCGGCGACGGCACCGGCCCCGAACCCAGCGACGCCGTCTGGTCCAACATCGCCAGCAAGCTGAAAACAGAACCGCCGATCGCGGGAGAAGACACCCCTCCCACTAGCAAACGAAACTAATTCACCGTATAACCGACTCCCTTCGTACGCCACCAGGCCCCGCGCCTGCCACCTGCGAAGGGATTCGCTGTTTCTACCGCCTGCAAACCTTCACTGCCCCGTAGCCAGCTGGCTCAACACATCGCGAATTGCCGTGGGCGGTATCTTCATCACGCCAGTAAACGGCGAGTTCAGCGAGACGATGATGAACACCGCCGCCGATGCGGCCATCGCGCAAACAATCAGCGTCGAGATCACATTCGGCAAGCGCGGAGCAAAAAGCCCAAAGCTGAAAAAGATGATCACCAGCCAAGCCGTCACGACCGCCAAAAGAGGTACCGACATCGCAGGCTGCTCCGACTTCAGAAACATGAACCAGTACGACCTCCTCAACGTCAGAATCGACGAAAGCAACTCCGCCCTGATCGCAACCTGTTCAGGAGTCTTCGGCGCAAGCTCTTGCACATGCTCATAAAACGTCTCGCTGTTGCCCAGCGGTTTCAGCTTTACCGCCTCCGTTCCGTCCTCAGGCCAGATTCGATCGACAATCCCCTCAATGTATATCCGGATCTCTACCCGAAGCCGCTGCGTCTCAGGACCGTACGCGATCAGTAGCCCATTGATGAACATCACCTCCGCAGACAACTCCGCAACCTCAGTCTTCTGCCCGTCGTAATACGTCTTGCCCGAAGACACCAGCATCCCCAGCACCAGGCTCGTCATCGTCACAACCAGCCCGATCGCAAGCCGGATCGTGTCCTTTGAGTCCGCGTTGTATCGTTCATCCGGCCTGAATCTGCGCACCACCATCCCCCCAAACGTGCCTCCGATCACCAGCGCGAACACAAGGGAACTTATCTCCAGAGCATGCATAGACGTTCGCTACCCCTTAGTCAGTGGCTTTATCGGATCGTCGCCGCATCGGACGCAGGACAGACTTAATCCCACCATCATCCTTCCAATTCCCCCACCAAACAACTGTCAGAACTCGCAGTCATCCTCCAACAAACCCTCGCCACGATTGACCAGCCGCATCCAAGGCCCTCACCCTTCCGACTGGCAGTTTTGCCAGTAGCGGCCAACCCGGCTGCGGGCTAAATTGCTGCATAGTCATTTGGGGAAATCCCATGATCTTCCAGACGTTGCCGCAAACTTGCAGCCGACACGTACCAGCTCGCAAGCGTCCACAGCGTTCGTCGTGGGTCTTCAAAAAAATGCATTGATCGGACCTATGTGAACATCCATCGTCTCTGCCTTTCATCCCTCCTGGTTCTCTCGGCTGCTCTCAGCCCGTCCCTCCTGGCTCAGATCTCAGCCACGCCCGACCGCGCAGAGCTTCCCGCGCCCGCAACCGAGCCCTCTTCCTCCTCCAGCACCACCCTGGATCTCTCCCCCGAGACCGCCCTAAACTCCACCACATCCAGGACCCCCGCTCCCGAAGTTTCCACCCGGCCGTTTTCCGCCGTCGGTGTCGACGTGAAAATCGGCGCGGATGGTATCGGCTTTGATGTGGCCACCCCTCTCGGACGTAAATGGAATCTGCGCGGCACCGGCTACTTCTTCCGCTACAACGTCACCATCACCGAGAACTACGTGACCTACGGCGGCGATATCCAGCTCGCCTCAGGTGGCGGCAGCCTCGACTGGTATCCCTTCAACGGCAAGTTCCGCCTCAGCGCAGGATTCATCGCCTACAACGGCAATCGCATCACCGGCACCGCCGCCCTCAATCCGAACCAGAGCTTCACCCTCAACGGCACCACCTACTACGCCAGCCTCACCGATCCGCCCCACGCCACCGGCACCCTCTATCTCGGCAGCAAGGCCGCGCCCACCTTCAGCTTCGGCTGGGGAAACATCGTCCCCAGAAAAGCCAATAAGCACTTCAGCGTTCCCGTCGAAATCGGCTTCGCCTACGTAGGCTATCCAAGCGTTGACCTCAACTTCATCGGCACCGCCTGCAATGAGTTCGGCACCGCCTGCCAGGACGTTCAGAGCAACCCCACCTTCCAGCAGGACCTCGCAGCCCAAAGGCAAAAGTACCGTGACGATCTCTCCGCCTTGCGGTTCTATCCCATCGTTTCCATCGGTTTCGGCTACAAATTCTAGCAACCGCATCTCCCGGCCCAGAAACCACGCCATCCGATCACCGCACACCCCGAATCTGTCCTCTTGCCACAACTTCCGCCCCGCGCTACTATCAATTCCGATGAACCTGCGCCCCACCACCGGCCGATTTAGCGATTGCTACTGGTATCCCCAGCGGCCCGGCGGCGTTGTGCGCTTCTCTGATCTGACCTGAAGAGAACCCAAGCCATCCACCGAGCCGCAGCCCACAGGGTCTGCGGTTTTTTCTTTTGCCCCCACAAACTTTGCTTCACCGATCCACTCACGGAGAACGACAATGACTACAGCAACCCTCACCGAACCGGCCAAGCCCATGCCAGCCAAACCCAAACCCGCCACCCATCCGGCCCCCGCCAGCCACCCCGACCGCGACACCGTAGACCGCATCGTCCTCACCGGATTCATGGGCTCCGGCAAAACCACCGCCGGCCAGCTCCTCGCCGAGCGCCTCGGCTGGCGTTTCCTCGACCTCGACCGCGAGATCGAAGCCCGCCACCAGCGCTCCGTCCCCGATATCTTCGCCGAATACGGCGAACCCCACTTCCGCCACCTCGAGTCCGCCACCCTCGCCTCCCTGCTAGGCCAGCGCCGCGCCGTCATCGCCCTCGGCGGAGGTGCCCCCGAAGAACTCGGCAACCGACTCCTCCTCGAGCAGACCCCCCACACCGCCGTCGTCTACCTCTCCGCCGACTTCGACACCCTCGTCGCCCGCTGCACCAACCAGGCCACCGATCCCGCCGCCACCGCCCGCCCCAACCTCGCCGACCTCAACCTCGCCGAGCGCCGCTTCCGCCTCCGCCGCCCCCACTACGAACGCATCGCCGCTCACACCATCCACACCACCCAACTCTCCCCCGACCAGACCGTCGAAGCCGTCCTCACCGCCATCCGCCAGGGTAGAAGCCCCCGCTAACCCCGGGGGCTTTCGAGCCCGCTCTATCTACTGCGGACCACCATTCACAATGTTCTTGTAAATCACCCCATCCTTCATAATCACCAGAAAGTTCTTCTCCGGGTCTTCAATCAATTTGATATTCGCCACCGGATCGCCATCCACCAGCAACAGATCCGCCAACGCCCCTTCTTCCACCACACCCAGCTTCCCGGGATAAGGATTGCGTGGCCCCGACAGCGCCAGCAACTCCGCATTGTCCGCCGTCGCCATCTTCAATATCTCCGGCGGCGTATACCACCGCACCAGCGTCGTAAGCTGCGCCCCCTGCTGCTTCGCGACCTTCGCATCAAACAGCGTGTCCGTCCCCCACGCCGTCTTCACCTTGTACTTCTTCGCCAACTTATACGCCGTATCGATCCCTGCGCGCATCTGCGCCCGCTTCTGCTCCGTCGCCGCATTCGCCGGCACAGCGCCCGTATCCGCATCGCCAAGAAACGGCTGCAGACTCCACCAAATCCCCTTATCCGCCATCAGCTTCGCGCTCGCATCATCCGCAAGCTGCCCATGCTCAATGCACTTCACACCCGCCGCAATCGCCATCTGGATCGCCTTCGGTGTGTAAGCATGCACCGTCACATACGTCCCCCAGTTATCCGCGGCCATCACCGCCGCATGAATCTCCGGCTCCGTATACTGCGTCACGTCCAGCGGGTCATACGGAGACGTCACACCCCCGCCCGCCATCAGCTTGATCTGCGAAGCTCCCTTCATCAGCTGTTCGCGTGTGCGCAGCAACACCTCATCCGGCCCATCCGCAATCGCAGCCACTCCCAACACCTCCGCATGACTCAGCGGCCCGCCAATCACCCGCGGAATCTCGTAAGGCATCCGAAAATCCCCATGCCCGCTGGTCTGCGAAAGAAACGCGCCCGAAGGATAAATCCGAGGCCCCGGCAACAACCCCTGGTCAATCGCCATCTTCAACCCAAACGTCGGCCCGCCCATATCCCGGATGCTGGTAAACCCGCGCATCAACGTATCCGTCGCCGCCCTCCCCGCCACCAGCGTCAGATACCCAATGTCCGCCGTCATCGCCACCGACATCGGCACCTCCTGCATCATGATGTGCGTATGCGCGTCGATCAGCCCCGGCATCAGCGTTCGCCCGCCGCCCTCAATAATCTTCGTAGTCGCCATCCGGTCCGTAGGAATCGGCGACGTAGAAATCCGCTCAATCAAATTCCCTCTCACCAGAACGTTCGTAGGCGCAGTAAGCTCGCCGCTGCGGTTCAGCACACGCACATTGTTGAACAGCGTCACCGACCCGGGCCGCGCCCCCGGTCCCTGCGCATAACCCGGAACCCCGAAAACTCCGCAACACACCCCAACCAACAGCCGACGAATGCCAGTGTTCATAGTCACCTCAAAGTCAATGGTCGATACCAAAAGGAACGATCGTTGCAGCCGGATAAGAGGAAGAACTTCACCATACTCCCGCACTCCAAAACAGTCGATGAAGTTAACCCGAATTTTGCCGCAATCAAAATCAATCCATCAAGAGCTTCACAACCGTCCATCTTCCCCTGCGATATCCTCAAATCAATGCGCCGCGCTCTGCTCCTCGCCCTCACCCTGCTCTTCGCCCTCCCCTCCACGCACGCGCAAACCACCCCAACACCCGTCTACGGCTACAAGGTCGTCGCCACCTTCCCGCACTCCACCACCTCCTACACCGAAGGCTTCTTCTACCTCAACGGCCTCTTCTACGAAGGCACCGGCATGAAGGGCCACTCCCAAATCCTCGTCTACGATTCCACCGGCCACGTCAGGCAGCACCTCGACCTCGCCCCGCAATACTTCGGCGAAGGCATCGTCAACTGGGGCCCTAACCTCTACCAGTGGACCTGGCAATCTCACACCGGCTTCGTCTACAACCGCGCCACCCTCCGCAAGCTCGCCGGCTTCACCTACACCGGCGAAGGCTGGGGCATGACCCAGGACGGCACCCACATCCTCACCGACGACGGCACCGCCATCATCCGCTTCCGCGACCCCAAAGACTTCCACGAAGTCCGCAACATCACCGTCACCGACCAGGGCTCTCCCGTCACCAACCTCAACGAGCTCGAGTACATCCACGGAGAGATCTACGCCAACGTCTGGCACACCAACCGCATCGCCCGCATCTCTCCCCGCGACGGCCACGTCATCGCCTGGATCGATCTCACCGGCCTCCTCCCCGACGTCATGCACCTCGACGACGAAGCCGTCCTCAACGGCATCGCCTACGACCCCCAGCACGACCGCCTCTTCGTTACCGGCAAAGAATGGCCCACCATCTTCCAGATCAAACTAACCCCTCCCTCTCACCACTAGAGATGTCCCCCCTTTGGTGTTGGTATTCGCGTTGTCATCTCGACCGAAGCAGGACGGCCTTACCGTCCTGCGAAGTGGAGAGACCTGCAGTTCTGCCCCCACCGCACCTCGCACCTCGCCTTTCGAACCTCGAATCTGGCATCTCGCCCCTCGCATCTCGAATCTCGAATCTCGAATCTCGCATCTAGAATCTCGCATCTCCCTCCAGCCAGCCCGGTTGCGCCGCACCGCATCCAAGTGAGAGCATCCAGTACACCACTCATGGAGCGTGCCCGCTGTCGCTAGAGCCCTACAATTCGCGCGCTGTTGACGACCGCTCCAGCCAGACCTCCACCGTCCGCGGCTACATCCTCTTCGCCTTCGCGCTCGCTCTCGGCCTCGCGCTCGCCTGGCGTCTTCGCCAGGTCCTCGAGATCGTCTACGTCAGCGCCCTCTTCGCCGTCGTTCTCATGCCGCTCGTGCAGCACATCATGCGCCTGCACATCGGCAAGTGGTCTCTTTCGCGCCCCCTCGCCATCGTCACCCTGGTCGTCTCCGTCTTCGTCCTTCTCTCCGTCTTTCTCGTCGTCGCGCTTCCGCCCGTCATGCACGACATCCAGCGCTTCGCCACCGACCTCCCCGCCCGCATCCCCGCCGTCATCGCTAAAATCAAGCACCTTCCCCTGGCCGACAAGTTCGGCGTCGACTCCCTTGCCCAGAAGAGTGAAGGCGCCATCGCCTCCACCGCGCAATACCTCTTCGCCACCGCTCCCCTCTGGATCGCTCGCATCTTCGATCTCTTCACCGCCTTCATCCTCTGCATCTACTTCATGCTCGAAGGCGAGTTCGTCTACTTCTACTTCCTCTCCTTCTTCTCCGACGGCTCCCGCGAACGCCTCGCCAAAACCCTCGTCGTCGCCGAAGTCCGCATGAGCAGCTGGTTCGTCGGCCAGGTCGCCCTCATGGTCATCCTCGGCCTCTGCAGCACCGCCGTCTTCGGCCTCCTGCACGTTCGCTACTTCTTCCTCCTCGGCGTCCTCATGGGCCTCTTCAACATCATCCCCGTCGTCGGAGGCATCATCACCATCTGCCTCGCCGCCGGCGTCGCTGCCACCGACTCCTGGACCAAGATGGCCGGCGTCCTCATCTTCTACGTCATCTACGCCCAGTTCGAAAACGCCTTCCTCACCCCGCGCATCATGCGCACCCGCGTCAACCTCATGGGCCTTTCGGTCCTCGTCGCCCTCCTCGCCGGCACCGCCCTCGCCGGAGTTGTCGGCGCCCTCGTCGCCATCCCCACCGCCGCCCTCGTCGCCGTCATCATCGATGAGTACATCATCCAGGGCGACGCCGCCGAAGCCGCCCAGGCCGCAGCCGAAGCCGCCGCAGCCGCCTACACCGAGTCCGTAGCCGCCGCAGCCACCGGCGACAAAACCGCCGCCGAGGCCGCCGCCACCTCCGCCGCCAACTCCGCCGCCGCAGCCTCCCAGGCCGCCGACAGAGCATCCAGTTAGCCCACCCCCAGCCTTTGCCCTTGCTTGCCTTGCGTTTGCCCTTGCCTTTCTGGCTGCCATTCCGCAGCGTAGCGGAGGAATCCGCTTCTCCCCCGCAACCACCCCCGCCCTTGCCTTTAGCTAAAAGCTAGAAGCCAAAAGCTAGAAGCCAAAAGCTCGCCTCTCCCCCCGAAACTTCCCCCGAATTCCCTCATCTTTTATGTAACCTTGTAAGGGGGGTAGCACGTCTCCAACCATATGCAGCTAGCTCTGGATGCATCCATCGCGAACGTCCCCGCCACCGAGCGCACCGCCTCGGAGCTGGACGACATGGATACCCTGGTCCGCACCTACCGGCCACGCCTCCTGCGCTTCGTCGCCTTCTCCGTCGGCGACGCCGACCTCGCCGAATCCATCACCCAGGACTGCTTCCTCAAGGCCTACAACGCCCGCGAACGCTTCCGCGGCGACTGCTCCATCAGCACCTGGCTCACCTCCATCGCCGTCAACCTCATCCGCGACCACCAGCGCCTCCAGAAGTTCCGCTTCTGGCGCCAGGCCCGCGCCACGGCCATCGACATCAACGACGCCTCCAACTTCCTCCCCAGCCCCGAAAGCTCCCCCGAATCCCGCCTCCTCGCCAAAGAGAAGGCCTCCCAGGTCTACGCCGCCCTGCAGAACCTCTCCCCCAACCAGCGCACCGTCTTCCTCATGCGTTTCTCGGAAGAGCTCGAGCTCTCTGAGATCGCCACCATCACCAACATCCCCGTCAATACCGTCAAAACGCACCTCCACCGAGCCCTCAAATCCGTGCGCAACCAGGTCCGCGCCGCCCAGTCCGCCACACCCGATCAGGCCCGCGACCCAAAGCCCCGCCGCCGAGCCCGCAACCCGCAACCTGCCTCACCAGAACCCATCGCATCCCACCCTGCCGGAGAAACCCTATGAACTTCCATCCGGACCACCTCGCCTCCATCCCCGCCGAGTCGCACGCCCAGCACCTCACGCCCGACCATCTCACGCCGGACCAGATCGACGACCACCTCATCGGCGACCTCGCCCCCACCGCCGCCGCGCACCTCTCTGCCTGCACCCTCTGCACCCACCGCGTCGCCCTCGCCCGCTCCCCCATCGCCAGCTTCCAGCAAGTCTCCACCGCCTGGAGCGAGCGCCACTCCGCCACGCTTCCCATCCCCATTCCCGCCGAGCAGCGCACCAGCTGGCAGCGTCACACCGCCTGGGCCACCGCCACGCTCTCCATGGCCCTCGGCTTCGCCTTCATCAACGCCACCCACCAGTTCTCCCTCCTCAGCACACCCGCGCCCGTGGCATCGTACCAGCCGGCGCCCGCGCAGCAACCAGCCCCCGCGCCCAAGGCTGCCGCACTCACCACCGCGAGCGTTGCCCCTGCGCCACATATCGCCCACGTCGCAGCCCGCATCTCCGCCGACAATCACATGCTGCAGGTCATCGACGCCTCGCTCGATCCGTCCAGTGATTCCCCCGCGGCCCTGGGCCTCGCCCCCGCACCCGCACCCAGCTCCGGGACCCTGACTTCCATTCAGGACTAATTCAACCCAACGAGGAAGCGTGACGCACGACCTCACATCTCGACGCACCGTCGCCGGGCGCCTTGCCCTGCTGGCCGCTGCACCGGCGTGTCTCTGGGTATGCCTCTTCCCCGCCCCAACCCGCGCCCAGCACGGCGGAGGCGGCCATCCCATGGGAGGCGGCCACACCATGGGAGGCGGCAGCATGATGGGCGAACGCCCTCCCGGCATGGGTCTCGCCCGCCCCAACGGCTTCGATCGCCCCGCCGCCGAATCCCACGGCATGCCCCGCATGGGCCTCCAGCTAGGCCTCGGCGGCCGCTGGTGGGACGACCACGGCACCGCCAAAAAACTTAACCTCTCCTCCGACCAGCAGCGCCGCATGGACGGCATCTTCGAAGCCAACTGGCCCACCATCACCAACCTCTACACCAACCTGCAGCACGAAGAGATCAACCTCGGCAGCCTCTCCAACGCCGACCTTCGCGACGAAACCAAAGTCTTCGCCGCCATCGACCGCGTCTCCCACGCCCGCACCGATCTGGAGAAGGAATACGCCCACACCTTCCTCCAGATCCGCCAACAACTCGACCCCGACCAACTAGAAGCCCTCGACAAACAAATAGCCAGCTCCCGCTAGCGATCTCTCCACCCCAACCCAACGGACGACGGAGAACGGACAACGGAAAACGCCGCGCTACTCCACTCCAAACGTCCACGTCGTCACACTCTCGTACGTCTCCCCCACCTTCAACTCCGCACTAGGAAAATTCGCATGATTCGGCGCATCCGGAAACGCCTGCGTCTCCAGGCAGAATCCACTCCGCTGCACATACGCCACATCACTTTTCCCCACCAGCGTCCCATCCAGAAAGTTCCCGGAATAAAACTGGATCGCCGGCTCCGTAGTCTCCACCGTCAGCGTCCTTCCTGACTTCGGCGCGTATACCTTCGCCGCCAATCTCAACGTCCCAGCCTTCCCCCGCAACACCCAGTTGTGGTCATACCCGCGCCCAAACTTAAGCTGGTCATTCGCCTCCCCAATCCGCGACCCAATCACCGTAGCCTTGCGAAAATCAAACGGCGTCCCTTCCACGCTCGCAATCTCTCCCGTAGGAATCGCCTCCGCATTCCCCACAGGCGTATAAGCATCCGCCTCCAGCGTCAGCTCCTCCCCCAAAATCGTCCCCGAAGCCTCGCCATCCAGGTTGAAGTAAGCATGATTCGTCAGGTTCACCACCGTATCCTTATTGCTTCTCGCCGAATACTCAATCCGCACCACGCTCCCCTTCAGCGTGTACCGCACCGTCGCCGCCAGCGCCCCCGGAAACCCCTGGTCGCCATCCGGACTCACCAGCGTAAACTCCACGCCATCCGCCACCACATCTCCCTCCCAGTTGCGCTTGTCGAATCCCTCCACTCCCCCATGCAGCATATTCACGCCGTCATTAATCGTCGTCTGCACCGTCTTCCCGTCGAGCTCAAACCGCCCCTTCGCAATTCGATTCGCATACCGTCCCGCAATCACCCCAAAGTACGCATTCGTGTTTTCGACGTACGGCTTCAGCTCGCCATACCCCAGCGTCACGTCGCCCGACTCGCCCTCGCGGTCCTTCGTAATCAGCCCCACCACCCGCGCGCCGTACGTAATCAGCCGAAGCTGCGCCTCGTCGCTCGTCAGCACATACAGCCTCACAACGCTGCCATCCGCCAGCGTCCCAAACGTCTCAGACTTAACCTGCGTTCCCAACTTGTCGAAAGCCATAGGTACCCAGCATAAACCCACCCACCCACGCGGCCCCCACACGTGCGCAGCAACGGCGCTGGCCACGGGACGCAATGCCTCTCAGCACCCGCCCCATGGACCAGGCCCGCGCCAAAGCCCGCCGCTCCGGCTACCCCTACCCTCTACAAACCCTCTACATCAGGTGGATGATCAGGTCCCGGATAAACCATCCCAGGATCACCGCCGTCAGTAGACCAATCGTCCACACCATCGCAACCAGGAATGGCCGCAGCTTCAGCAGCTTCCGCTGAATATCATTCTGCTGCTGAGACTCCATGCTCACGGCGTCGCTCAAAAAAATCTGGTCCTCTTCGTACCGTGTCAACGTTCCACGATACCCAAGCAGCACCAACAGCACGGCCCCTACAGCTCCCCACGCAATGACTAAAACACGTAGTGCATCCATACAACACCTCAAGACTCGAATTGAGCCGTCCTGATACCGAGCAAGTCTGGTGTTCCCGGGCTCGGAAGGTAGGAGAGGCGGTTCGACAGCATAATAGTCCCGTCCAACAACCCTTGACAGTGATTTCGCACACTTTTTTGAGCCCAAAAGGCTACCGTCCTAAGCTCCTCAAACCGCAGGCACAGACCCCACCCCCGAAGCCCCTTCACCCGTCCCGCCTTGCCCACCTACCGGCGCCGCCGCTCCGCACCACGAGCAGAATCGCTGATCCAGCGTCACCGGCTGCCCGCACTTCGGGCACCGCGGCGACATCGGCTGCCGCAGCGCAAAGTACAGCAGGAACCCGAACAGGTGCGGAAACAGCGCCGCAATCAGCGCCCACAACACCGGTCGCATCCCCCGCCGCTTTGCATCCGCATACACATACCCCACGCACAGCAGCCACGCCGCCATGAACGCGCCCATCGCCACACCACCCAACGTACCGATCGCAATGCTCCCCGCAAGCCGCGCGCCCAAGGCTCCGTTCCCACCCAGGTGCATAAACATCCCGCCAGCCACCGCACCCAGCACCACGATCGCGCAGCCCCAAATCACCGCAGCAACCTTCACGCCCTTCGGCACCACTTCCATAAATTTGTTCATATCGTCCTTCCTTCCCTAAACCGACTCGCCAGACCGCTTCGCCGCCAACACCGGCAGCAGCGGAAACAACACCAGCAACCCAAACGACGGCATAATCCAAAGCGCCATCAACCCGTGATGCACCTCAGCCGACGGCAGCCCAAAGAACGCCGCCGCCCACCGTCCAACCCACAGATCAACAACCGTCCCCAGCACCGTCAACACCAGCGCCACAACACTCAACCTCATCCATCGCCGCCGCGCCTCCAACTCCTCCGCCCGCACCCGCATCGCCGCCACAACCCGTGCATTCAGCCCCGGCCCAGCCTCAAACGAAAACCCCTTCAACCCCGCCACAGCCCTCCGGCTGGCGCTCAAATACTCCGCACACGCCGTGCACGACCCCACATGCTCGGCCAACGCGCGCTCGTCCTCAACCGTCCCAGCCCCCGCCAGACTGCGGTCAATCCTCGCCTCAAAATCCATATGCCTCTCAACGCTCATGCTTCTCCTCCATCTCCGACCGCAACGCCGCCAGCCCGCGATAAATCCTCGCCGACACCGTAGGCACCGGCGCCTTCACCACCGCCGCAATCTCCTGCAGCGACATGTCCTCCAGAAACCGCAGCACCAGCGCCTCGCGCGTCACCGCCTGCAACCCCTGCAACGCCGCCGCCAGCCGCTCCGCATCCTCCGTCCGCGCCGCCATCGCAAACGGACTCATCTCCCCCGACACCGGCGCCGCCACCACAGCCCGCCCATCGTCCTCCGCATCGAGGCTCACCTCCCGCCGCCGCCTCAAAAAATCAATCGCCAAATGTCGAGCCACCGTAAACAGCCACGGCTCAAATCGCGAGCGCCCGTCATAACTCTTGCCGCGCTCCATCACCCGCAGCCAAGTCTCCTGCACCACGTCGTCCACCCCATCCCGACGCCCCAGCACATACACCAGATACCGCACCAGCCGATCCTGGTACTCCTCCACCAGCATCTGCAGCACCGCAACATCGCGCTCGCGCAACCCCCGCGCAATCTCCCGCGTATCGCCACTCACCGTGCTCGCCAATGCCATATCGTATCCGTACATACGCGGTGTATACGCACCACCCCCACCAAATTACGCATCCCCAAGAACAATTCCCCGGGTGCCCCATCCGTACGCGCTTTTGCGGACGGGTGGGAAAGACAAATCCCCGGGTGCCCCATTCATGACGGCTTCATCGTCATGAGTGGGAAAGACGAACCCCAGGCATCCCGCAGATCCCGCCCACGCGGAACACGTCGTATGCTGGATACCGACGCGAAACCGGCCCCCACACGCCGCTCGCCACCCCCACCAGGAGCCCCCCGCCGTGCGCTTGTCCCCCACCGCCCTCCGCCTCACCGTACTAGCCGCCCTCACCCTCCCAGCCCTCGCCCAAACCGCCCAACCCCACTGGGTAGCCACCTGGGGCACCGCGCCCGTCGCCCGCGCCAACGACCACAAAGCCTTCACCATGCCCACCACCCTCCGCCAGATCGTCCACGTCTCGCTCGGCGGCTCCACCCTCCGCGTCGTCCTCACCAACGAGCAAGGCGTCACCCCCCTGGTCATCGACGAATCCGCCGTAGCCCTCCCCGCAGCCGCCCCAAATACCGCCGGCTCCATCCAGCCCAACTCCTCCGTCCCGCTAACCTTCAACGGCCATCCCGCCATCACCATCCCGCCCGGCTCCATCGCCGTCTCCGACCCCATCGCCTTCAACCTCGCCCCACTCTCTGACCTCGCCATCAGCCTCTCCGTAGCCGGCCAGGCCATCCCCACCCTCACCACCCACGACCTCTCCCTCGAAACCAACTACATCGCCACCTTCGACCAGGTCTCCGCCACCACCCTCAAAGACGCCGCCCCCACCGACGTCTGGACCTTCCTCAAGGGTGTCGAAGTAGAAGCTCCCCAATCCACACCTCAATCCGAGCCCCCAGCCGCCACCATCGTAGCCTTCGGCGATAGCATCACCGACGGCTGGCACAGCACCTCCGGCACCCACAACACCTGGCCCGACCTCCTCGCCGTCCGCCTCCACAACAACCCCGCCACCGCCAACCTCGCCGTCATCAACGAAGGCATCGGCGGCAACCGCGTCCTCCACGACGGCTGGGGTCCCAACGCCCTCGCCCGCTTCGACTCCGACGTCCTCGCACCCTCCGGCGTTAAGTACGTCGTCCTCTTCGAATCCATCAACGACATCGGCCACGCCTACGACCCGAAGAAGCCCTACGACATCGTCTCCGCCGACAACCTCATCACCGGCCTCACCCAGCTGGCCACCCGCGCCCACGCCCACCACCTCAAGGTCATCGGTGCCACCCTCACCCCCTACATGGGCGCCGCCTACTCCTCCCCCGCCGGCGACGCCGTCCGCAACGCCGTCAACCAATGGATCCGCACCACCAATCAACTCGACGGCGTCATCGACTTCGACAAAGCCACCCGCGACCCCGCCAACCCCTCCGTCTTCGCCCCCGCCGCCGACTCCGGCGACCACCTCCACCCCGGCGACGCCGGCTTCCACACCATGGCCAACTCCATCGACCTGACCCTCTTCACCAAATAACCAGCCACCTCAACCCTTCACCTCGATCCCCGTCATCCTGAACGAAGTGAAGGACCCCTGTAGTTGCCGTTGCTCTTGCTTTTGTTCTTGCTTCTCTTTGCCATTCCTCCGGGAATCTACTTCTCGCCTTGCCCCAGCCCCACCGCCCAACGGAGAACGGACAACGGACAACGGAGAACGGAGAACGGACAACGGACAACGAACAACCCTAAAGTTTTCCCCCACCCATCCGATAACAAAGAAGTAATCCCAGATGAAGAGATAGGGGCGGCCCGAATATCCTCCTCGGCGCCGCCCCTGATTTTTCCCGCTTCTATTTCGCGTTACTTCAACTCAAGCCCCGCAAAGAAGTACCCAATCTCGAACGCCGCAGTATCCGCCGCGTCCGACCCATGAATCGCATTCTCGCCAATCGACTCCGCAAACATCTTGCGAATCGTTCCCTCTTCCGCCTTCGCCGGATCCGTCGCGCCCATCAGCTTGCGCAGATCAGCAATCGCATTGTCCTTCTCCAAAACCATCGGAACAATCGGCCCCGAGCTCATGAACTCCGTCAGCTCCCCAAAAAACGGCCGCGCCGAGTGCACATGATAAAACCCTTCGGCCTGCGCCTTCGAAATCGAAATCTTCTTGATCGAAACAATCTTGAATCCCGCCTTCACAATCTCAGCGAGAATTGCGCCGGCATCGCCCTTCTTCACGGCGTCCGGCTTGATGATGCTAAAAGTGCGCTCTGACACGTAAATCTCCTTAATTAGACTGCCCCACCAGTGTACCGCCCCGGAAGGCCCGGCCTAGCCACCAAGCCCTGAAGACTTGCCCTAGCCACCAAGCCCCTGAAGGCTTGGCCTCGCCACCAAGCCCCGTCATCCTGAACGCAGTGAAGGACCCCTGTAGTTGCCGTTGCCCTTGCCTTTGCCCTCGCCTTTAGCTAAAAGCTAGAAGCTAAAAGTTGCGACCCCCCGGAGCCCCCATGCCCACCAACTCCCCCACCCCCAAAGTCCTCCTCCACCCCGCCATCCCCATCTTCCGCGTCTCCAACCTCGCCACCAGCCTCGACTACTACACCCGCATCCTCGGCTTCACCATCCCCTGGCAACTCCCCGCCTACGCCGCCGTCAAGCGAGGCACCTGCTCGATCATGCTCTGCGAAGGCGGCCAGGGAAACCCCGGCACCTGGATCTGGTCCCCCTGCTCCGACGTAGACATCCTCTACGAAGAACTAAAAGCCGCCGGCGCCAACATCCTCCAGGGCCCCACCAACTTCCCCTGGGAATCCCGCGAAATCCAAGTCCTCGACCCCGACAACCACCGCCTCCGCTTCGGCGCCGACCTGAAACCAGGCGAACCCATGGGCCACTTCATCGAAGAGTGATCCCGACAATCCGCGATCGATCATCATGACCATGTCGCATGGTATGATCATAACGATCAGTATTCGGGAGGCGACCAGCATGGTGAAGGAAGTTAATGCCGTACACTTTCGCCAAAACCTCGGCGAAATGCTCGGTCAGGTTCAATACCGTAACGACAGCATTGTCATCCACAAAGACGGTAAGCCCGTCGCTGCCCTCGTCGATGCCGGCCTCTTCTCCCGTATCCGCCGTATGCGCGATCTCTTCGATACCCTGAGCGGCAAAGTAGCCGATGACTTCGCCAGTACCCCTGCTGAAATCGGACTCGCGGAAATCGACGCCCTTGTAGCCAAAGAGCGTGCAGAGTAGTGCCAGGCCTGCGCGTTGTGCTGGATACCAATGTCCTGGTCTCCGGCCTCGCCTACCCTGCAAGCACACCCGGACGCATTATGAGTCTCTGGCACCAGGGCGCCCTGCATGTCATCCTGTCCCACTACATTCTCGATGAGATGGTTCGGGTGCTCCCACGTCTCCACCAAAACAAGCGAAGCCCTGACGAGATTCGCACCCTCGCAGACACCTTCCTGTTCCTCGCCGACATCGTCGAACCCCAACCAACCCTCAACCCAACCCTGCGCGACCCGGCAGATCAGCAGGTCCTCTCAACCTTCCGCGTCTCGAACGCAGACTATCTCATCACCGGCGACAAAGACCTTTTAGCTCTAGCAGCCGAGTACCCAATCCTCACCCCCGCCGACTTCTGGCTCCGCCACGGCTGACCCTCCAGGAGCACGACCTCGCATCGCCGCTGCCTTTGCCTTTGCCGTTGCCCTTGCCTTTCCGCCATCATCCCGCAGGGATCTGCCTTTGCCTTTGCTAGAAGCTAGAAGCTGAAAGCTAAAAGCTAGAAGCTAGAAGCTAAAAGCTGCTCCTCAATACCGCCAGCTCGTCAAATCCGCCCCCTTAGGCGCGGTCTTCTCCATCCGCTCCACAATCTGCCGCACATACATCTGGTTGTAATGCATCCGCGAATACGCATTCGGCTTGGTAGGGTCCCCATTCCAGCAATGCTCCGCCCGAGGCCCATACTTCACCTCGCCCTCATACGGAACCCCATACCCCGGCGTCCCCGTCTTATCCAAAAAGTCCTGCATCAGGTACACGGCATTATTCAAAAAGTAGGTGTCATCCGACCCAACATAGATGTGCAGCTTCCCCTGCAACTCAGGCCCCAAAGGGTTCTCAGGCCGCGCCCAGTCCCGCTGCAAAATCGCATCCAGATCGTAATGCTCCCGCCAGTACTCCGCCGTCTTGTGATCGATCACCCCGGTAGCCTTATCAAAGATCGGCTGCGGATACCCATCCTTCCCCTCCGGCGAATACACGGCCTGCCAGATATCAAACTGGTCTCCAGACCGACCGTGATCCCCCAGCGCCGCCTCATACGCAATGTTGTCGCGCATCGAAATCAGCGTCTGCCCCAGGTAATTCCGCATCGCCGGCTGTTCCACGCGCTTGTTCGCACCCTGCGCGTAAAACATGTTGTCGTCTTTATACAAATCCCTCGTCATATACGCATGAAAGTCCACCGGATCCGGGCAAGCCACAAACGCCCCGTTATAGTGCTCCGGATAAAACATCTGCACCGCCAGCGACTCCCACCCGCCCGTAGACCCGCCATACAGAAACCGCGCCCACCCCTTCCCAATCCCGCGAAACTGCTTCTCAATCGCCGGAATCAACTCCGTCTCAATCGCATCTCCATAAGGCCCAACATTCGCCGAGTTCACCGCATAGCTATCGTCGTAATAAGGATTCGCATGCTGCAGCTTCACAATCAACATCCGCGGAGTCCCCGGCTTAATCCACTCCAGATAATTCTTGTAAGCCTCCTCCTGCATGATGCGGTTGTACCCCGCAAGATGAAACCTCTCCGAATACACCGGCTTCAGATTCGGATCAGGCGGCTCCGTCCGAAAATCATCAAACTCCGCCGTGTAATGATCCTCCGCCACAATCAGCGGAAACCGCGCCTCCGGATGTTCATCGAACCCCCACGGCACCATCACCACCGCCGACAGAAACACCGGCCTCCCCCAAAACTTCGTAAGCAGCGCACTCTGAATCCGTATGTGCCGAATGTACTTCGTATCCGCCTCCGGCTTAATCTCCGGCATCACCTGGTCCATCACTACCGCCAACTTCGCACCCGGCCCCACATGCACCTTCACCGGCTTCGAATACAAATTCCCCGGCGCCAGGTTCCACTGCTTCCCCTCGCCCCGATCAGCCGACAGCTTCACCACCGACCCATCCCCGCGATGGAACGTCTCATACACATTCAGCACCGCCTGCACCGTGTAATCTCCCGGCGGCACATCCTTTAAGCTCTTTCTCGGATATCCATCCGCACCATCCCCAACCACCACCACCTGTCCCGGCTTCATCCCATCCACCGTCACGCCAAACACCTGCTGCGACGCCATCGTATCGTTGATCTGAAACCGAGGCTCCTCGCTCGGATCATTCGACAGCAGCACCATCAGCCGCCCATCCAGCGCCGTCCCCGACACCGCCGCCGGAAACCGCACCGCCACCGTCTGCGCAACCCCCATCGCAGACACGCCCAAACACACCACACCCGCAACCAAACCCACAAGCAATGTACGCATACCGGAGTATAGAACCTCCTCCAGCAACAAACCCACCGCCGCTCCCCGCAATCTCGCGCATAAAATGCTCTATACGCTCCCGCCGGCGCGTCTTCGCGCGGCTTCCCGCGTCCAAGGAGAGATGATGATGCGTCGCACCGCATGGATATGGGCCGTCGGTTCCGCAGCCTGGACCTTCGACGCCATCGTCAACCTCTACTACCACAACCGCCCCCACGCGGAACTCGCCTTCATGGTAGCCGTAATGTTCGCCATCGCCTGGGCCTACTACTCCCGCCAACCCACCCGCTAAACCCCCACTCCCACCCAAAGCAAAAAGCCCGAGCACCCGCCCGGACCTTCGCTGTCCCTACTTCCCACCTCCTGCTTCCTGCCTCACTACTTCCCCATCACGCGCTGCATCGTCTCGCCAATCTCCGCCGGCGACTTCACCACATGAATCCCCGCAGCGGACATCGCAGCCATCTTGCTCTCCGCCGTCCCCTCGCCCCCAGAAATAATCGCGCCCGCATGCCCCATCCGTCTTCCCGGAGGAGCCGTCTGCCCGGCAATAAATCCCACCACCGGCTTCTTCACATTCTGCTTAATAAACTCGGCCGCAGCCTCTTCCGCCGACCCGCCAATCTCACCAATCATGATGATCGCCTCCGTATCCGGATCATCATTCAGCAGCTTCAGCGCATCGATATGCGTCGTCCCAATAATCGGGTCGCCACCAATCCCAATGGCAGTCGACTGCCCAATCCCCCGCTGCGTCAGCTGGTACACCGCCTCATACGTCAGCGTCCCCGACTTCGACACAATCCCCACCGACCCCTCTTTATGGATCCGCCCCGGCATAATTCCAATCTTCGCCTTGCCCGGCGAAATCACTCCCGGACAATTCGGCCCAATCAGCCGCGACTTCGAATCCTTCACAATCTCCCAAACCTTCACCATATCCAGCACCGGAATCCCCTCGGTAATGCAAACGATCAGCGGCATTCCCGCCGCGGTCGCCTCGAGAATCCCATCCGCCGCCGCCGGCGGAGGCACAAAGATCACCGTAGCGTTCGCGCCCGTCTCCCGCATCGCCTCTTCGACGGTATTAAAACCGGCCACCCCTCAAACGTAGTCCCACCCTTGCCCGGCGTAACCCCGCCCACCACCTTCGTCCCATACTCCGCGCACCCCTTGGCATGAAACGACCCCTCACGCCCAGTAATCCCCTGCACAATCAACCGCGTTCCCTTACCAACCAATACCGACATCGCTTAGTTCTCCGATCTTAGTTCTCAGTTCTCAGTTTCGAACGAGGCTCGCTGAGGTATTTCGACAATCCACTTAACATCTGACCAATGTCGTTGGAAAGATCTTCCGCTTCCACGACTTTGACTGAATCCCCATACTCCAACCTCTTTGCGAGAAGCAGTTGCGTTTGCAACTCATAGTTGCTACCTCTTGCGATGGCGACGAACTGCTTGAAATCCTTCTTAGTCCCTCGGGCGGAGCCCTCAGCAATATTGCTTGCTATAGAAACCGCCGCTCGCCTCATCTGCGAACTCAAACCGTAAATCTCACTCTTGGGAAACGCGGCACTGATCGAATAGATCATCGTCGCCAGATCCATCGACTTGTTCCAAACGCGCAACTCACGAAACGATGTAGCCATCGAACCTTCCGCAAAACGAACAACCATACAACGAAAACGGACAACGGAGAACGGACAACGGAGAACGTCTAGTCTTCGCGCCGCAAGCTACTCTTCGCCGCCGCCACCGCCATATCCGCGGCCTCCTTCATCGTCGACCCAATCTGCACCTTCATCCCAGACTTAGCGATAATCTCTCGCCCCTCTTCAACATTCGTTCCTTCAAGCCGCAAAATAATCGGCAGCTGCACATTCAACTTCTTCGCCGCAGCCACAACCGCGGTCGCCAGCACATCCACTCTCAAAATCCCCCCAAAAATATTAATAAAAATCGCCTTCACATTCGGGTCCGACAGCAAAATCCCAAACGCATTCTCAATCTGCTCCTGATTCGCCCCACCCCCAACATCCAGAAAGTTCGCCGGCGCCCCACCCGCATACTTAATAATGTCCATCGTCGCCATCGCCAATCCCGCGCCATTCACCATGCACGCAATCGACCCATCCAGCTTGATGTAATTCAGCGCAAACTTGCTCGCCTCAACCTCGAGCGGATCTTCCTCCGAAATATCGCGCAGCTCCTTCAAATCCTTGTGCCGGAACATCGCGTTATCGTCGAAGTTCATCTTGCAATCCAGCGCCAGCAGCTTCCCATCCTTCGTCGTAATAAATGGATTGATCTCCATCAGCAACGAATCGGTATCCATGAACGCCTTGTACATCCCCATCATGAATCGCACCGACTCCGAGATCTGCGACGGCGCCAGCCCCAGCTTGAACGCCAGCTGCCGCGCCTGGTACGGCTGAAACCCAATCGCCGGATCCACATACTCCTTGAAAATCTTCTCCGGCGTATCGTGCGCCACTTCCTCAATCTCCATCCCGCCCGCCTGCGACGCCATGAACACCACCTGCGCCGACGCACGGTCCAGCACCAATCCCAGATAAAGCTCCCGATCGATCGCCGACCCAGCCTCGATCAACAGCCGCTGCACCTTCTGCCCATGTGGCCCCGTCTGGTGCGTCACCAGCTGCATCCCCAGAATCGCCTTCGACGCCGCAGCCGCCTCCGCCAGCGACTTCGCCAGCTTCACCCCGCCACCCTTCCCACGCCCACCCGCATGAATCTGCGCCTTCACCACCACCACCGCGTTCCCCTCAGAGAAAAGCTGCTTGGCTGCCGTGTCCGCCTCTTCCAGCGTCGTCGCCATCTCCCCGTTCGGAACCGCCACTCCATACTTGCGCAGAATTTCTTTCCCTTGGTACTCGTGGATCTTCATGCGGACTCCAGCCTTACGGATTCATAGGACGGTTTGTGATCCCACCATCGGGATCATCCTAGCGACTCGCCTCAAACACTAGCAAATACAAACGCCGATAATCGGTGCAGCTGCGCGATCCCAGGCACGTCGACCTTTAGCTGACTGAACACTCAGCTAACCCGAAAATCTGCTATCCAAAACCCCGCTATAGACGTCGATTCGTAACCCCAAACGCGGCTATACCGACACGATTTGATACGCTCAGAAGCGCAATGCCTATCCAGCACGAGCTCCGCCGCATCCTCGAACAACGCGAAACCCTCTCGCGTACCGAAGCCGCCGCGCTCATGGAAAGCATCCTCGCCGGCCACGCCACCGACATCGAACTAGCCGCCCTTCTCGGCGCCCTCGCCGCCCGCGGCGAAACCTCCGCCGAAATCGCCGGCTTTGCCAGCACCCTCCGCGACGCCGCTAACATACTTCCCCTCAGCAATATAGAGCAGCAGGAATTAGTCGACACCTGCGGCACCGGGGGCGACTCCTGCGGCACGTTCAACATCTCAACCGCCGCCGCCCTCGTCGCCGCTGCCGCCGGCGCCCACGTAGCCAAGCACGGCAACCGCGCCATCACCTCCACCTGCGGCTCCGCCGACGTCCTCGAAGCCCTCAATATCCCCATCCACCTCTCCCCCGCCGAAGCCGCCCAAACCCTCCGCACCCACCGTTTCGCCTTCCTCCTGGCTCCCTCGCATCACCCTCAATTGAAAGCAGTTATGCCTGTCCGCCGAGCTCTCGGCGTGCGCTCCATCCTGCACATCCTCGGCCCCCTCCTCAACCCCGCCGGAGCCCGCCGCCAGGTCATGGGCGTCTACCAGTCCCGCCTCGTCCCTCTTGTAGCCAACGCCATGATTCTATTGGACATCCATCACGCCATGGTAGTCCACGGCGACGGCGGAATAGACGAAATCGCCCTCTCCGGCCCCACCGAAATCGCTGAGCTCCGCAACGGCCAAATCACCGAATACACCATCACGCCCGAAGATCTCGGCCTCCAGCCAGCCCCGCTTTCAGCCCTGGCCGGCGGCACTGCCTCAGACAACGCTCTCATTCTAAGGAGTATCTTCGCCGGAAAGCCTGGCCCTCCCCGCGACGTGGTCCTCCTCAACGCCGCAGCAGTCCTGGTAGTCGGTGGCCTCGCCGCCAACCTTCGCGACGGCATCCAACTAGCCGCAACCACCATCGACAGCGGAGCCGTTACCCACCTCCTCAACCAGCTCCAGCAACCCTAAGAGGCTCATATGGCACGAGTTACAGGCATCGGCGGAGTCTTCCTCCGCTCCCCCGACCCCAAGGCCCTGGTAAAGTGGTACGCCACCCACCTCGGCATCACCCTCTCCGACTTCGGCGGCGCCACCTTCAACTGGTCCGACGAAATCCCCGCAGGTACCGGCATGACCGCTTGGTCCACCTTCCCGCAAGACACAAGCTACTTCGGCGACGGTCCCCAGCAGTTCATGATCAACTACCGCGTCGACGATTTAGATGCTTTGCTTGCTTCACTTAGCGAAGCCGGCGTCTGGATCGATCCCAAGCGCGACAACGCCTCCTACGGCAAATTCGCCTGGATCAAAGACTGCGACGGCAACCGCCTCGAACTCTGGCAGCCCCTCGCCTAAGAGGAATAAGCGCGCAACTGCCGTACACTGTGGCGATGCCACCCGATCACCCCAGACGACGCGCCCCCGTGTGGCTAATGGGCCTCTCCAACGCCACCATCGGCCTCGTAGGCGGCTTCATCGTCCTGCCCCTGCCGCAGATGCTCGCCGCCCAAGGCGTCCCCGAAATCCGCATCGCAGCCATCAGCGCCGCCTGCCTCTCCCCCGGTTTCTGGGTCTTTCTCCTCGGTCCGCTGCTCGACATCCGCTTCACCCGCCGCTTCTATGCCGCTTTGTTTGCCATACTTGCAGGCATCGGCTTGATGTCGGCCGTCCTCATGCGCGGCCATCTCCTCACGCTCGAGATCCTCCTGATGGTCGCCTACGCCGCCTCCGTCCTAAGCTCAAACGCCCTCGGCGGCTGGCTCGCAGGAGTCATCCCGGACGTAGCCGAAGCCGAGCGCGACAATCCCAACCACGAGGGCGCCCGCCTGAGCGCCTGGACCCAGGTAGGCCTCTTCCTCGGCAACGGCCTCATGGCCGCCATCGCCGCCGAAGGCATGCGCAGCCTCCCGTTAGCCGTAATTGCCCCCCTCCTCGGAACCCTCGTCGTCCTTCCTGCCGCCGTCTTCCCCTGGATCCCGGTCCCCGAACTCACCTCGCCCGACGCTGCAAAATCCGCCCTGAATCTCGCCCGCGACGGCTTCCGAAAGCTCTTCGCCGAGCTCGCCGCCCTCCTAAAGCGGCGCGAAGTAGTCCTTACCCTGCTACTATTTACGGCCCCAACCGGCTCCTTCGCCCTCACCAACCAGCTGGGCGGCGTCTCCCAGGACTTCCACGCCTCCCCCGCCTTCGTAGGCCGCATGGGAGGAGCCGTTCTGTCCCTCGCAGGTGCCACCGCCTGCCTCCTGCTCCCCCTTTTTGCCCGCTGGATCAAAGCTCTCCCGCTTTATTTACTGATCGGTACAATAGGCAGCCTCTTCACGCTCGCCCTCCTCCTCCTCCCGAGATCCCCACTCACCTTCGCAGTAGCGTTCCTGGGCGAGAACGTAGTGCAGGCTCTTAGCTTTACCGCCGCCGTAGCCATCTGTTTTGCCACCATCGGCCGAAACAATCCCCTCGCCGCAACCCAGTTCAGCCTTCTAACCTCCGCAACTGTAATCCCGATCCTCTACATGGGAGTCCTCGACGGCCGCGTCTACGGAAGCCACGGATTGTCCCGCATGTACCTGATAGACGGAGGTTTAAGCATCGTAGCCTGCGTCGCGATGGCGCTCGTTATGTGGCTTTTTGCCCGCCAGCCGAAGACCTCGCATCCTAACAAAACAGCAAACGCCTGACCCCGATCGTGTGATGATGCCAGCCGCCGTAGCCCACATTCTCCTGCCGTGCATCGTCGCGATCAGCATCCTCCTGATGCTGCTGCGCCCGCGCCAGATCGCGGAAGTCTGGTGGATCTCCGCCGGCGCATTCCTCTTACTCGCCCTCCGCCTTATCCCAGCAAAACTGGCGTTTTCCGCCGCAAAAGAAGGCGTCGACGTCTACCTGTTCCTCATCGGCATGATGCTTCTTGCCGAACTCGCCCGCGAGCAGGGCGTCTTCGATTGGGTATCGTCCATCGCAGTCCGCGGCGCCAACAACTCCTGTTCCCGGCTCTTCCTGTTGATCTACGCCGTTGGAACCATCGTCACCATCTTTATGTCGAACGACGCGACAGCCGTGGTACTGACCCCCGCGATCCTAGCCGTCATCCGCAAGGTAAAAATCTCCCCCCTTCCCTACCTCTTTATCTGCGCATTAGTCGCCAACGCCGCGAGCTTCGTACTCCCCATCTCTAACCCCGCGAATCTGGTCGTCTTCCACACCGGAATGCCCCCGCTGGGTCACTGGCTCGCGGCCTTTGGCGTGCCGTCTCTGCTCTCGATTGCGGCCACATACGCAGTGCTACGCGTGTTCTTCCGCAAAGACCTGAACGGCCGCATCGAGCAGTCCGTAGAGCCTGCCAACCTCACACCCTCAGGCAAAGTTGTCCTTTGGGGACTGCTGTTCGTAATCGCAGCGTTACTCGTGGCTTCCGCCATGAAGAAGGACCTCGGCCTGCCCACCTGCCTCGCCGCGCTCGCTATCACCGCAGTCGCGTCATCCGTAGCTAAAACCAATCCCCTGAAGCTCTTCCGCGAGATCAGCTGGAGCACGATTCTGCTCGTAGCCGGGCTCTTCATCCTCGTCGATGCCGTCGAGAGCCAGGGTGCCCTCAACCTAACCCAGCAATGGCTCATCCGCGCGCAGCAAATGGCCCCCGCCGCTGCAGCAACGGTCGTAGGATTCGCCGTCGGAGTCGGAAACAACCTCGTCAACAACCTGCCCTTGGGCTTGATCGCCGGGGCCACGCTCAGGACGGCTCACATCCACGGATTGATCGCCAACGCCGTGCTCATCGGCATCGACCTCGGCCCCAACCTATCGGTAACCGGCTCGCTCGCAACCATCCTCTGGCTCCTCGCCCTGCGCAAGGAAAGCCTAAACGTCAGCGCCTGGCAGTTCCTGAAGCTCGGCATCATCGCCATGCCAATCGCCCTGGCAGCAGCCCTGGGCGGAGCGATCCTCATGGCCAAACTCTAGGCGTTGCTGGAGTTCCCCAACACCGACGTAAGCTCCAGTTGCTCCGAAGCATGCTCATCCGTGTACGGATGAAAATGCGCGCGACACCGGGCCTCATAAAGCCCCGCCGCACCTACAACAACCAGCTCCTGGCTCTGGCCCAGACGCTGCGTATGAATCGCCGCCGCCCCACAAACCATGCATACAGCCGAGAGCTTCGTAACCGTATCGGCAATCGCCATCAGGTTCGGCACAGGTCCAAACGGCTCCGCAGCAAACGTAGTGTCCAGCCCCGCCATGATCACGCGTTTGCCCAACGCGATGAGTTCGACCGCCAGCGGAATGATGGCATCATCAAAGAACTGGACCTCATCAATGCCGATCACCTCGACCGTATCGAGTTGCGGATAGAGCGCCTCGCGAAGGTATTCCACATTAGCCACCGTAGTCGCCTCATGCGTCTGCGCACTATGGCTGGCGATCGCCGATCGGTGGTAGCGAAGATCAATATCGGGCTTGAAGCATGCGACGCGCTGGCGAGCGATCCGCGCGCGTTTGAGACGCCGGATCAGCTCCTCGCTCTTACCCGAAAACATTGGGCCAGTGATCACTTCGAGCACGCCGGGAACGTTGGTAGATACCATATTCGCCTATCGTAAATTGGTGCGAAGCAGTGGATAACTGGGGTATGCTGGCCGAGGTATCTGGAGGTCTCTCATGCGCTACGGTCACTTGATAACGGGTCTTATTTTAGCGGCTTTTACAGCCTCGGCGGCCCAGGGACAGGAAGCTCCAAAGCAAATCAAGGTTCAGCTTTTGAACGCCACCGGCCAGGACGCCGGTTTTGCCATCTTCAAGACGGTGAAGAAGGGCGTGAAGGTCAAAATCGAGCTGAAAAACATCGAGTTTGGAATGCACGCCGTGCATATCCACCAAAATCCCGTCTGCGACGCTCCCGACTTCAAGGGGGCCGGCGGACACTTCAACCCCGACGGCAAACACCACGGCTATCTCAACCCCATGGGACACCACAACGGCGACATGCCGGCGAGCGTCTCCGTAGGCGAGGATCACACGGGTGAGGCGACATTTGTCCTTCAGTCGATTTCTCTCGACCCTGCGGCTCCCAACTCCCTATTCCTGAACGGCGGGACCTCCATCGTGGTCCATGCCAAAGCCGACGACCAGAAGACCGATCCAAGCGGAGATTCAGGGAACCGCATCGCCTGTGGAGTGATCAAACCTTAGGCCAAATGCACAAAAAAGCCTCCAAGGGCTACCAAAAGCCAGATAGCATGGCCTGATACCCCGCCGTGGTCTCCTATTTGGAGCCAAATGGAACCGCATCCGCAGTGTTTACGTATGAAACTCTATGGCGAGCGCGACCATTCCGGCACTGTTTGGGCAGTGTACAAAAGCACCTCTGGCGGTGCCGCCCACACGCTTCCGGTCTAGCCCGCTGACACGCGACAAGACCCACGGGGCACAACAGCCGCTTTCCAAGGAGATCCGCCTCGTAGAGGCGCACATGTCGCCTGAAGAGCCAAAGTCACAAGCCCAGCTACAGGGCGACCGAAGCGCGGCCCTGGCCGAGCAGAAGGCCTTAGCGGACCTGGCCTGCCGCTGCCTTGCCGGCGATGCCCAGGCCTGGGAGCAGCTGGCGAAGTCGCAGCATCGTAGAATCTATGGAATCTGCTACAGGTTCACTGGCTCGCAGAGCGATGCAGAAGACCTCGCGCAGGAAGCTTTTCTCAAGATGTATAAGAACTTAGCGAGTTTCGATCCGGAAAAGGGTAGCTTCACCACATGGCTTACCACCCTCACTCGGAACTTGCTGGTCGACAATTACCGCCGCTCGCGGCTCGAACGCGTGAGCGATTCCTTGGACGAAGGCTACGAAGGCGAGGAAGATGGACCGACCAAAGCGGAACGCCTCACCGACGGCAGCAAGAGTCAGGAGCAACACGTAGCGGGCCTTGAACTGAAGGCGCAGATCCAGGAGGCCCTCAAGCAAGTCTCTCCTGACCTGCGGGAAGCAGTGATTTTGCGTGATCTGGAAGATATGGATTACAAAGAGATCGCCGAGATTTTAGGTGTACCCCAAGGCACCGTGAAGAGCCGGATCAGCCGTGGGCGCAGTGAACTGGCAAGGCTTTTGAAGCGTATAGAAGGGCAGGTGATGTGAGTGGCAAACATGAGCCAATTCGAGGAATTTGAAGGGCGTCCCGGAGCGTGTTCCGTCTGCGAGGCGATGCTTCCCGAAGCTGTCGATGGCATGTTGAGTGAGACCGAGCAGATTGCATTGGATAAGCACGTGGCGGGCTGCGTCGAATGTGCGCGCGAACTGGCCGAGGCCCAGCGCGGTGCAGCCTGGTTGAGCATGTTGAAGAGCCAGGCACCGGAGCCGCCTGCCAGCCTGCTCGCAAAGATCCTGGCCGAAACCACCGGCTCAGCTCAACCTCACACAACACCCGCTCCCGCTCCCGCGGTCTTTATCCCCGCCCGTCCGGCTGTGCTTCCAGAAGTCGTCGAGCTGCAAAGAGGATTCGCCGTTGAGAAGCCTGGGCTCCGCAAGCTGTGGGCAGGTTGGTTTGCAACCAGGAGCGCACAGGTTATCTTTCAGCCGCGTCTCGCGATGACGGCTGCCATGGCATTCTTCTCGATCGCGTTGACATTGAATCTGACCGGCGTCCGGTTGCGCGACCTGAGAGCTTCGAACTTTACCCCGTCTGCGATCAAGCGGACCGTAGCGGACATCGATGCTTCAGCTACACGGACGTTTCAGAACAATCGGGCGGTATACCAGGTGGAATCTCGGCTGAGTGAATTGAACAGCGACGAGGACGCATCTCCGGCCGGGCGTCGGTAAGGAAGGGTGTGGCAGGTATGAACGACGACTCAACACGAACGGACGGGTGGGGGCCGGCAGAAACCTCAAGCGACAGCGCTGAGAAATCAACCAATGGAGGATCTCAAGCGGATTCCCAACGAGTGGGATTTTGCCAGGACTGCGGCAAGCCGCTGACCCAGGAGACTTTGCGAGCGGTCGGAACAGGTGTCTTCTGCGAACCGTGTCTGGCGACCCGGGTGGGCGCATCCCCTTCCAGTGGCTTCACGACCGTCCCCTCCTACGCCGCCGTGCCACCTCAGGCGGCCGCAACGTCAGATCCAAGCCCAACTCTCGCAGCGATCCTCGGCCTCATCCCTGGCGTCGGCGCCATGTATAACGGGCAGTTCGCCAAAGGTATCGCCCACCTCGCCGTCTTTGCCGTACTGATTTCGCTCTCCGACAACGTGAACGGGATCTTCGGCTTGTTTGCGGCTGGATGGATCTTTTACATGGTATTCGAGGCCTACCACACCGCAGTGGCACGACGCGATGGCTTGCCTCTCCCGAATGCGTTCGGCTTCAACGACATCGGCGAGCGAATGGGCTTCGGCAAGTCGTGGGGAACGGTGAATCCCGTGAGACCGGTCGCAGGCAGCACCCCGCCTTCCGCCTCCAGCCAGGCTCAGCCGACCAACCCCGTTCCCGGCCCAGCCTACGCGCCGGTCAACCCGGTCCCGGTAGGGACTGCTCCCGATTGGGTCGGTTACGTTCCACCCTCCGCCTTTACACCTCAGGCCACAACACCTGAAGCCAACGCCGCTTCTGCAATGTCCGCTCAGATTCGCGCTCAGGCGGCGAAGGACGCGGGTTTCCTACACGCTCCCTATGCCGAAACGTACACTGGCAGCTCGCAACCATACAACGCAGCCACCAACCCCGCAGTGTCGAGCGTACCCTACGTCCCGGTAAGGCGATTCCCCACCGGAGCCATCTGGCTCATCGCCCTCGGGGTGTTGATCCTCATCGCCAACCTGCTGCCCAACTGGAAGCTGACCGCGCAATGGTGGCCCCCAATCCTTTTAGCCGGCCTGTCCGTCTGGCTATTCACTCGTCGGCTGCATTCAGGAGCCAGGCTGGTGTGCATTATTCGCTGGCCGGTAGTTCTGATGGTGCTCGCCGTCTTGTTGATCCTCCACGCGGCCTACGTCCCCATAACCATTGGTCTCGCCGGCTCGATATTATTGATCACGTTTGGAGCTCTTCTGCTGCTTGAGCGCGCCGCCGGTGCGCTCCCCGTAACGGCGCCACCCTTCGAGCCGTCTCCTTACGCAGGAGCGCCCTATAACGTCACCCCGGATGGCAATGTGCAGACGGCAGAGTCACCTGCCCGTGCCGCATGGGGAACAGGTACTGAGAGCGCCTCTTACAATCCAGACGACACCAAGGGCGGCCAGTGAGATGAGTTCCTATCCGCCACCGCCGCCACCCAGCCAATATCCGCCTGTGTACGATCGCAATGCCATGCGAGCGCAGCGACAGATCTTGCGCGCCCAGGCCCGAGCACAACAGGCACAGCAACGCGCCATGCGTTACCAGTTACGAGCGCAGCGCCGCAGCCTTCGCCGCGGATCCATTGTTGGGCCGCTGATTATTCTCGCCATCGGCGTGATGTTCCTCCTTGCTGAAGTGGGCAGAATCTCTTGGGGACAGTCCCTTGAGTGGTACGGCCGATGGTGGCCAGCCGTCCTCATCGGTGCAGGTCTGCTGCTCCTTTTGGAATGGTTCATCGATCAACAGCGAGGCAACGAGCCTGGCCATGTCCGCGTCCTGGGCGGCGGTGTAATTTTTCTGCTGATTTTGCTTGTATTCGCTGGCCTCGCATCGCGCACAGTCGAGTACGGGCTGGCATGGCGAGACCACACCTTCGGCTACGGATACCACAAGCTGGATTACCTCTTCGGCGATCGCCATGACGCCGATAGCTCCATCACTTCGCCCCTGGCGAAGGCCACGACGCTCGTCATCGTCAACCCGCACGGAGACGTAACCATCACCGGCTCCAGCAGCGACGGCCAGGTACATGTAAACGTGCACACGCAAACCTACGCCTGGAAAGACTCCGACGTTGAGCGCAAGACAAAGGAGCTCCAACCAACGTTTTCGAGCGAAGCAGGAGTTCTAAAGCTCAATATCAACCCCGTCGACGGTGGAGAGGCCGATCTTACGATCACTGTTCCGCATTCCGCTCCTCTGACGGTGCAGGCGGATCATGGCGACGTAAACGTGAGCGAGATGGCAGCACCCGTAACAATCTCCGCCAACCATGGCGACGTTGAGGTAAGTGGCGTCGATAGCAGCGTCGCGCTTCACATGAATGACGACGATGGCAGCGTTACGTTGCACAGCATTCACGGAGCAACTTCGGTCGAGGGCCACAGCGGCGACATCGACATCTCGGATGTCACCGGCGATCTCACGCTGCAAGGCGATTTCTTTGGCTCAACGGATCTCGAACACATCAACGGCCAGATTCACTTCACGACGACCAGGACGCAATTCAGCGCCGCGCGATTGGATGATGAGTTCAACGTAGACAAAGACAGCCTCGATGCCAGCGAACTGCTCGGCCCGGTGGTGCTGAAGACCGAGAATAAAAACATCACGCTCGACCGCATCCAGGGCAGCGCAGATGTCACGAATCGCAATGGATCCGTGGAACTGACTCACGCTCCGCCGCTCGACGCCATCTCGATACAAAATCAGCATGGTTCCGTCGATGTCGGATTGCCAGGCGGTGTAGGATTCACGCTTAATGCCCAGACGAGAAACGGAGACATGGAAAATGACTTCGGCCTCGAACCTGCCACAGACAATGACGTCCACACGCTGCAGGGCCGGATCGCCGGAGGTGGGCCGACGGTCACCATTGCAACCACCGACGGGGATGTGACCGTGCGGCGGAGCACAGTGGCACCGCTGCCGCCAGCGCCTCCGCCCGCACCACGGATTACGTTGAAGCCGCCATCACATAAGCCGTCTGCACCTCCTCCGGCTCCCGCTGCTCCTGCTGCGCCTGCTTCGCCCGCGGATGAGGATTGAAATTCCTTCCTCAGGTAATTTTTTCTCACCATACAGCTTGTGCTTCGGTGAATTAACCAGCTTGCTACTCCCTTCGAGCATTAGTCCCCTACGCCGAAATCAGCGAGATTTTCGCCGCGCTCGTACGTTTTCAGACAGGTTTCGGGTTACTAACCGACTGGTATAGCCCGATATCGCAACGCGCGACTCTGGAAAAATCGTTACAGAAAAACATCGTGCACCGATGTCAGCTCGCGCCTATGCTGCGACTGGCGATCCCCAGTCAACAGGGCTGCATCCTATTGTCTAAACGCCTGCATGGATTGGCCACACGATTGCTACCACTAAGGCAAGCTGCGTTCGCAAAAATGTTGAAAAGGTAGTCGCAAACGTATTAACTTTAGCGGTAAGCTATCAACAAATTGTTCGTGCTATCTGGAACCAACGCTCACGGTCAAAACGGTGTCCATGGCCAGGTATGTGCTTCTAAATTGCAAGGCTTGATTGTTTCGTTCTCCCGATGCCCGGATGGGGTGTGATTACCGCACCGAATCTGACGTTTGTATGCGGATACCGTCCCTCGCATGGCTCGCTGCCACTCAATGGTTCACTGAGTAAGTTTGAGGTATTCGGTAATGCGATCTGAAGTTTCACAAGAACAAGACGACTCCACCTCTGAGTCTCCTATCTCAGCGGTGAGCATTTTGTTCAATGGGAATCCTCTGGCGATCTGGATATACGACGCCACCACCTACCAGTTTCTAGATGCGAACGAGAGTGCGCTTGCCCAATACGGGTATACGCGCGAGGACTTTCTGCAACTCACACTGAGTGATGTTGTCCTCTCCAGCCAGCAGACATCGCTCGAAGGTGAGGATGGAGACCGCGGCCGGTCCCAGGCGAACGTGGTGCAACGGCACCTGCGCAGCGACGGCACACAGATCGACGTCGCAGTGCGATCCAATGACGTCTCCTACGGCGGTAAGCCGTGCAAACTCGTAATCGCCGAGGATGTGACGGAACGGCGCCACGTGGATGCAGAGCTGATCCAGATGGCGCATCACGATGCGCTCACCGGGCTGCCAAACCGAATGCTCCTCTCTGACCGCATGGCGCAGGCGCTTTCAACGGCGCAGAGGCTAAAGCACAAGACCGCGGTGATATCGATCGATCTGGATCACTTCAAGAAAGTGAATGACTGGTACGGGCATGCGATCGGTGACGCGTATTTGAAGCATGTGGCCGGCCTTCTCACCAGCCGATTGCGCGGCATGGACACCGTGGCGCGCATGGGTGGAGATGAATTCGCGATCGTGCTGGGAGAGATCAGCACGGTTGAGTCCGCCGGCCTGGTGGGCAAGATGCTGTTGCAGGCGCTGAATAAGCCGACGGTCATCGGCGGGTATACGATTCAGCCGCGTGGCAGCCTGGGCATCGCGATCTATCCCGAGCATGGCTCGGATATGGACGAGGTATGGCGCTGCGCGGATGCGGCGATGTACCGCGCGAAACGAGCTGGTGGCAATCGTTACATCGTGGCCGGTCCCGACGCCTCAAGTTCTGCGGACGACAGCGCGGCACTGGATAAGCGGCTGCGCGACATGCTCGAGAGGGACAGGCTGTTGCTGCACTATCAGCTGCAGTACTCTCCCACTGACGCCGTGCGTGGCATGGAAGCGCTGCTTCGCATGACCGAGATAGGCCAGGAATACCTGAGCCCGGATCGAATCATTGCCCGAGCCGAAGACAATGGCATGATCTATCCCGTGGGCCGCTGCGTGGTGGAAGAGGTTTGCCGGCAAATGGACGCCTGGAAGTCGGTTTCAGGGTCGCCGCTGCGGGTTGCGGTGAACGTGTCGCCTTCCCAGCTGATGCGCAAAGAATTCGCGTCAGAGGTTGCCGACTCCCTGACGAAGTGGAAGATCGATCCGTCCTGCCTGGAGATGGAAATCACCGAGCGGGCGATTCTGAACTTCGACGAGATCAGCACAGAGATGCATGAGCTTTCGGGCATGGGCGTGCGCTTTGCCGTGGACGATTTCGGCACCGGATATTCTTCGCTGCAGCATCTGCACAGGCTGCCCATCTCCACGGTAAAGATCGATCGTTCGTTCGTGCAGCGGCTGAATGATTCCTGCAGCAGCTATCCCATTGTGAAGGCGATTATTGCGGTTGGACACAGCATGAAGATGGAAGTGATCGCCGAGGGCGTGGAGCAGGAAGAACAGCGGACGATTCTTGAGCGGCTGGGCTGCGACGGCATGCAGGGCTACCTGTTTGCGAAGCCGATGTCGCCCGAAGAGATTTCAAAGGCGCTGGTGACGGTGCATGAGAACACCGACGCTGACCATAAGATCTCTCCCCCATCCATCCGTCAGCCTGCATTGCGGCAGGTACGGTCGATCAGCGCGTAAACCGAATCGCAACTCCTCAAACCGGATAAGACAAACGAGACGTTAGACAAAGCTCTAGAAACTGGTGCGCGCAGCGTGCAGTGCTTTGCGGGACAAAGCGTTGCACGCTGCGCGCATACCCAGGTTCGGGGCTGGTTAACTTGCTAATGCTGCGATGCCGGATTAGGTATGCAGGTAGGCAGCCGTGTAGAGAAGAAGGCTGGCGGCCATGCTTGCCACCACACCACAGACCATCAGGAACGGACCGTTGTCGGACACGAAGTTGATTAGGGGCTTCATAACAACCTTTCTGGGTTAGTTTCAGGTTTCAGCCCCTACGCTGTTCTCGAACCGTTGTGTCGAGAGCAGAGTCGATGCAGCCGAATCCCAGGTACACCTCTCCTAAGGCAACTCGGACGCCAATCCTGGATGCCCTGAAATGAGCCACTTGCGAGGCAAAAAGATGGTTCCTATGCAGAAGTTTGCGGAGTTCTCACGCCATACCTACCACTCTGCTACCGACGCGTAGAAGCTCAGAGAAACGCACACTGGCCGCGCTGAAATGCTTTGCAGATCCTGCAAAACATTGAGCGCGGCCAGTGTGGTTGCTATGCGGTACGCGAGGGGTTAGCCGAGGGTATGCAGCGCCTGGTCCGCGTCCTTCTGCGTCTGCGTATTGGGAGCCAGGCTGGACGCCTTCTTGAGATGCGTGATGGCGTCAGTCTTATCACCCAGTTTGGCGTAGATCATCCCCAGGTGGTATTGAATCGAGGGATTGTTCGGATCATCTTTTTCGACGGTCTCAAGCAGATCGCGCGCTGACCCGTAGGTGCCCTTGTTGTAGTAGGCCCAGGCAAGGGTGTCGGCAGTGTTGGGCGAGTTGGGCATAGCGCGATGTGCGGTCTCGGCGAGCGACAGCGCGACATCAATGTCCTGACCTCGCTCCATCATCAGGTAGGCAAGGTTATTGGCAGCCAGCGGCTGATCCGGTTGATTGGCGAGGGCTTTCTTGTAGGAATCCTCCGCGCCGTTAGGATCACCCTGGGCTTCCTGCAGAGTTCCCAGGATGGAGTACGCTCGCGCGTCGGTGGGATGGATATTGAGCCACGTTCTCCACGTCGCGATGGCAGCCGGAATATTTCCCTGCATCACCTGGGCGCGGGTAAATAAGGTGAGAGCGTTGCCATCGGAGGGATTGAGCTGCATGGCCTTCTGCGCGGCGGTAAGAGCCTCCGGACCATTCTTGGCGCCAAGCTGCAGCTCAGCCAGGATGTCGTACATGGCGCCGTTGGACGGGGACTTGGCGATCTGCTGTTGAACGACCGCGATGGCCTGCGGAAGCTGCTTCTCATGCAGGTAGTAGGCGACGAGCACGCGCAGAGCGCCGGCATCATTGGGGTTGGTGGCGAGCGCCTGTTCGAGCAACTGCTTGCCCTCTGGCAGCTTGTTTTGCGAGAGCCTGAGGGCGCCGAGTTCCTGCATGGCCGCGGCGTTGTTCGGACCTTTGGCGATGGCAGTCTGGAAATCAGCAGCGGCCTGGTCCGGCTGCTGCTGATGCATCTCTGCGATGCCCTTCCACAGATAGGCGTCCGATGAGTTTGGATTGCGGGTCAGGGTGTTGGTGGCAACCTGCATCAGGAGGTTGTAGTCGCGCAGCTGGTTGGCCACGCTGGCCAGACCGCGGGCTGCATCCAGGTTGTTGGGATCCTTGTTGGCGGCGGCCTGGAAGTTCTGCTCCGCGTCGTTGAGATCGCCCTTGGCCTGTGCCGCCTGGGCGAGCCAGAGCCGGACGGGAACATTGTCGGGAGCGTTCTTCTCGGCCTTCTGCAAAGCGATGTACGCGTCGTTGGCCTTGCCCGCCTGGAGCAACAGCATCCCGTTGAGGACAGCTACCTGCGGATCACTGCTGTTGGACTTCATGAGGTCATCAGAGACCTTGGTCGCCTCGGCGAAGTTCTTCTGCTGAACGAGAATGTGCGCGTACGTGACCTTGAGCGGAACGCTCTTCGGATACTTCGCTACGAGGTTGGCGTAAGCGGTAGCCGCCTGATCGACCTGGCCGGTGCGGCCATAGTAATCCCATAGGAGCTCGGCGCCCTGGTTGGTGTCGGAAAGCAGCTCGGTGCCCTGCAGGAGAGCGGCTTCAGCAGCTGCCTTATCGCCAGCGCGGAGCTCAATGCCGACGAGAACGAGCCGCGCGCGAATATTCTTCGGTTCAAGATCGAGAGCCGCGGACGCCTGCTGACGAGCCCCCTGCAGATCGCCTTTCCTCTGCAGCAATTCGGCCAGCACGATATGGGCCATGGCATTCTTGGGGTCGAGAGAGATTGCCTTCTGCAGCTCCTCCTCGGAGTTTGCCTGCTGAGTGGGGTCTCCGCTTTGAATAATGGCGAGGGCCGCGTGGAAGTTGGAACGGTTGGGATCGATCGCCAGCGCTTTCTGAATCTGCGCAAGGGCCTCTGCGTGATCGCCCTGGGACAGCGCAATGTTTGCCAGGAGGGCAAACGCGTCGGCGTTGTTGGGCTGTTGCGCAAGCACAGCGTCAGCCTGTTCCTTGGCCCGCGGATACTGCTTGCCGGCGAGCAGGAGAGAGCCAAGATCGAGCTTGGCCTGGATGTTATGCGGGTCCAGCGTGACCGTGCGCTGGAGCTCCTGGTAAGCGCCCGCGAAAGCGCCGATCTTCATGTACGCCTTCGCGAGATCGTAGTGCGCGGCAGAGTAGTTCTTGTCGATCTTGATGGCGTTGGAGTACTGAATGATGGCTTCCTGCTGCTTGCCCTGGGCAGCATACTGCTCGCCACTCTTGAGATACTTCGCTTTCCTGACGTTCGGATCGCGCGTGCATCCCACGAGAAGACTTGCGCCGATCGATAGGATCAACAGCGCTGAACACTGAATCGTTCCCTGACTCCGTAGCATTTTCATCGAACTTCCTTCCATTCTGTAAATCAAGCTGTGCGGGTCTTCCGCGAACTGGCAACCACTGGTGATCGTTAATCCGTATAGTGCAAGTGGTGCAATCCAACTGCCACTCTGGGAATCGCTCGGTGTGCCTTAGTTGGGAATAAAGCGCGGCAACGTCGGGACCAGGCGATTTGCAAACTTAATGACGCGAGCACGTGCCGAGTCCAGAGACTCATTGGGCTCGAGCGGCGTGACCAGGCGGACGAGGGCGCCATCGGTGCGGTCATAACGAATGGCGTCCGCCATCATGTAGGCCTTGGCCAGGTAGTCGTTGGCGATGCTCCGGCCGTGCGCGAGGTACCAGTAAAGAACGACTTGTTTGGCGGTTCCATTGGCGATAACATATTCGCCGACCGGGTAGCTCTTGAACTCGGAGCTCTGCAGGTAGATCTTTCTGGACGACGCGAAGGTCCAGCCGGCGCCGGGTAGACAGTTCTGCGGAGAGTGAATCGATTGGCCGGTACGCTGAGTCGGAAAGTATCCAATAAAGAGCGAGACAGGTGGTTCAACCGGCTCACCGTCAAGGGTGGACTTGGTATAGATGCGATTAAGAAACCGGCCGTCACCGAGAATGTCGAGCGTGTCCTGACTGATTGGGATGTCCTGGCTGGCCCAGGCACCGAAGTTCTGAGGCAGGAGATTGAGCGGCTCGCTCGGCGGGACGCGGTCCACGCTGGCGCGCAGATGAAGCGTCGTGAACGCCGCCAACAACAGTGCCAGGACGACCCAGAAGCGAGGTGATTTCATGTCGTTTTCCTGCTTGCGGGAGTTTTGAGGTTCATCAAGCTGTGAACGAAATACAGGCAACAGAGGGAGATGATGAACATCACCCAGCCTGAAAATTCGTGGAAGAAGCCGACAGCCTTATCCGGATTCCAGTATTGAACGCAGAGACCGGTGCCGACAATGCGGGCGGCGTTGGCGAACACCGCAATGGGTATGCTCGCGAGCGCCAGCACTACGCGGCGTGCGGTACTACGCTCTAGAAAGTAGCCGTAGAAGATGGCGACTGCAAACAGGCTCATCAGGGAGCGAATCCCGCTGCAGGCTTCAGCCACCTCCAACTGCATGGATGGAAGCTGAATAATGTTGCCGTCGCGCAGGACCGGAACGCCGAAGAGTGGGAGCAGCGCACTCGCCATGCGTGACGCCAGCAGTTGCAGGGGGAAGGTGACCTGATTGAAAACTACGGCCGGGATCGGAATGGCCAGCAGGAGAACCAGGATGGCGAAGCGCATCTCGCGCAGCATGGCCCGTCCGCAGAGCGTCCAGACGATGCCGGCAAGAAGCATCACGAGCGAAAGGCGAGAGAGAAACAGCTCGGCACCATAGACGCCCATAAACAGGACAAAGATCGCGGCGGCCACCAGCCAGACCCCCGACCATGTCTGCCGCACCGGCGTTTCGCGCAGAACCTTGCGTTTGTCCCACAGCACGTACAGCGCGAAGGGAGCGACCAGAAAGCCGTGGGAAAAGTCGGGATTGCTATACCAATCTGCAATCAGCTTGCCGACAACCTGGTAGTAGATGGCTGTAACTACAAGCGCAAGAACGATATACGGAAGCCATGGAAGCCAGGACTGGGCCTCCTGCGAGGGTGCCGGAGCGCGTTCGGTCTCGACGGTTGGAACCGCAATGGTGGCAGATTGAATGTCCGGCATGCTGGAAACGTGTCCTTCCAGAACAAAGTGGAGCAATTCCCCTGCCACAGTGGACCCACCGCCCGGTTATCTTCCAAGACAAGCCAGGCTGAACCCTAACCACTACGGCATAATGGTGCCGAATTAGCCATACTATCGACACGATTTTTTACCGCATAGCGATATTACCTGCGTACGCTCCAAATCTATATTGAGCATTGCCCAGGATGAACGCAAGCTCTTCGGTATCGGTCTATCGATAGGAAAACGGGATAGTTATAGCGTTGCAAAGGACAGACCGGGTCCCGTAGCCAGGCTCTCCTAATCGATGGAATTCGAAGAATGAGTGCAATCCCGGCGGCCAAGGCGAGCGTAACCTAATGGACTATCCAAAGTGCCACGCGATTTGTGTTAGCCGGTTTTACGCGCTGTCGCGGGCTCCGTACCAACAAATTCTGCCCAAGAAAGCTCCCTTCGGGGCGTCGAAATCACCGGTCACGCAGGAAGATCAAACGCGAGCGGGGTCAACGAGGGCAATGGAGCGGAAGTCTCCTTGCCAATGTGGAACTGATTTACCACTTTCAACGCCGTCGTGCATCACTTTGCGGCCGAGGTTGAAACCTGTCCGGGCAGCTCCAGTCATTGATTCTTTGCAGCGCGGAGGCAAACCGAACAAAAACAGATACTTAGACGCGGCCTTCGATTTTGCCTGAAAGAGTGCATGCAACTTTTTGCGTTTGGCCCACGCGGTGCTATCAGTATTTGCCTAAGGAGCTTCTCATGAGTGGTACTGTGCAACAGAAGGGAAGAAGGGGGATGTTTGTCTCCTCCTTTGTCCTGATCTCGGGGATCATGTTGGCGTCGGCTGGGTTTGGCCAGACGACAGCGCGGCCTCTCCTCACCCCGACGGCGCCGCCGCCCGCGGCTGCCGCTCCTCCCGTCGACGCGGCGACGGTAGAGACCGATGCGTCTCGGTACGTCATCGGGCCGGATGATTCGCTGCAGGTCACCGTTTGGCAGGAGCCCAGCATCTCGGGAACGTTTCCGGTACGTCCAGACGGAATGATCTCACTGGTGCTGGTGGGGGACATCCAGGCGGCTGGTCTAACGCCGATGCACTTGGCCCACGATATTACGGTCAGGTTGAAGAAGTTTATCCAGGACCCGGTGGTTTCTGTCGTTGTTGCGGCAGTGAAGAGCCAACGGGTGTACCTGGTGGGAGAAGTGATGAAGGCCGGCCCGATTGAATTGACCGCCGGAATGACGCCGTTGCAGGCGATTGCGGAGGGCGGAGGGCTCACCCCTTACACCAACGGAAAGCATATCTATATATTGCGCGGACCCCAGGGAAAGCAGACCAAGATTCCCTTCAACTACAGGCTCGCACTTAAGGGCGATAACCGTCAGGACGTTCCCCTGCTCGCAGGGGACACGATCGTGGTTCCATGAGGATGACGATGAAGAGATACCTTGTGGCACCTGCTCTGTTGTTGGCGTTGGGATGGCGGGCTGAGGCGCAGGCACCGCCAGTAGCGACGCCTCCAACCTTCGGATTCTTTCTTCCGACGGTTGAGGGAACGATGACGTACTCATTGAGCGCTTCGGAGTCGTTCTTGACGGGATACAACGACGGCGTCAATTACCTGACCGCAGTGAGCGGAAGCCTCGGCTATCTTTCTTCAAGCCCGAACAAGCCGTTCAGCCTGGTGTATTCCGGTGGTTATCTATATTCGTCGGTACCGGGATATCCGTCGAGCTCTACCTTCCAGAACCTGGCCGCGAGCCAGGTGGTCACCACCAAGAACTGGAACTTTGTGATCGACGACGCGGTGAGTTACCTGCCGGAGTCACCGACCACGGGGCTCTCCGGCATTCCTGGGGTGGGGGATATCGGCGTTACTCCAGTGCAGATTGGCGACCAGCCAACCCAGAGCATCCTAACCAACTACGCAACGCGCGTGGGCAATGGACTCAACGGGGGCTTCACGCGGAAGTTCGGCGCGAGTCTATCGCTTAACGGTTCGGCTTCATGGCAGATCCTGCACTTCAACAACAACGAAGGCATCGACTCTTCGATGGTGAGCGCGAGTCTTGGGCCCTCGTATCATATCGATGCGCGAAGTTCAGCCAGCGCCAACTTTGTCTATTCCTATACGAACGACAAGTATGCGGGATACAGTTACCCGTTCCAAACGGAAGGAATCGACTTGCAATATCAACGCCAGTTGACGCGATTCTTCAACATCAATGTCATGGCTGGTCCGCAGAGAACGTTCGGGACGGGCGCCGCAGCGCCGCTGATTCCGTCACAAATTACGGTGGTAGCGAGTGCAGCCCTCACCTACGCCCGCAGAAGCACAACCGCCAGCGTCTTCTTCTCGCGCGCCACCAACGCTGGTTCTGGCGTGGTGTACGGAGCTCTTACGAACTCGATTGGGGGCAGCGTTCAACGGCAGTTCAGCCGCAACTGGCAGGGAGCACTCACCGCCTCGTACTCGCAGAGCACGTCCCTGGCGAATCTCGCTGGATTTAGCGAAGACTATCATTCGACCTACGGCGCAGCCCAGGTTTCACGCAGGCTTAGTCGCTCACTTTCCGCCTATTTCAGTTATACCGCGGTAACCCAGAGTGAACCCACCACTATCAGCGTACAGCCGGCCTTCAGCGGCCTTAGCCAGACATTTTCTGTCGGAATCACCTACGCACCTGGCGCACAACATCTCGGGCACTTCTAAGGAAATCGTATGCTTGGTCATCGTCCCCTCGTTATTGAAGACTACTTCGCCATCCTGAAGCGCCGCGGCTGGATGATCCTCATCCCGGCGCTGCTGCTGCCCATCATTGCGGTCGCCATCACCTACAAGATCACGCCGATCTACACGTCTCAGACACTGGTGTTGATTGAGCCGCAAACTGTGCCGGACACGTACGTGAAACCAATCATCGCGGAGGACCTCGACAGCCGTCTGGCTTCGATGAAGGAACAAATTCTAAGCCGCTCGAGACTGGAACCGATCATCGAGCGCTTCAATCTGGGCGCGCCCGGAATGGATATGGACGACCGCGTTCTCAGCACGCGGAAGGACATAGGCATCACGCCGATTCATTCTGAGATCCAGGGCGCGGGCGGCCTGCCGGGATTTTTCATCTCGTTCACGGCTTCAGATCCGCACACGGCGCAGCTGGTGTGCCGCGAGATCACGTCGCTGTTTGTGAGTGAGAATCTGCAGGCGCGCGAGCAATCGGCTGAAGGAACGACGGCGTTTCTGAAGGGACAGCTCGAACAGGCGAAGGCAAACCTCGACGCGCAGGATCAAAAGCTGGCTGAATTCCAGCGGCAGTATATGGGAACTCTGCCCGAGCAGCAGGCTCCGAACATGGAGATGCTCAACACGCTGACGACGCAGCTGGACGCGACCACACAGTCGCTGACGCGCCTGGAGAATGACAAGTCGCTCGAGGAGGCACTGCTGGCGCAGGAATCGCGGCAGACACAAGTGGTGCCGGGGCAGAAGTCGAGCCCTCAGGCAGACCAGCTCGAGTTGCAGAAGCTTGAGGCGCAGGAAGAAGACCTGAAAACGCGTTACACCCCCGACTATCCGGATGTGATTGCGGTCCAGCGCCAGATCAGCGATTTGAAGAAGCAGATGGCAGCCCCTCAGCCAGCGGTGCCGGCAGCCACTCCGGCAGCACCGCATTACGACTCGCCAGGCACCATGCAACTGCGTGCACAAATCACGGCATTGACTCAAGCCATCGCGCAAAAGAAGCAGCAGCAGTCGGAGCTGCAGGCGCAGATACGGACCTACCAGGATCGTATTCAAACCACACCCCTGGTTGAGGCGAAGATGAAGGACCTGACCCGCGATCACCAGACAGCCCAGGACTTCTATGACAGCCTGCTCAGCAAAATGAACAATTCACAGATGGCAACCGACCTGGAGCGCCGCCAGGAGGGGGAGAATTTCAAGATCATGGACGACGCAAATCTTCCGGATGCACCAACGTTTCCGAAACGCGGGCTGTTCGCGATTGGCGGATTGGTGCTCGGCCTCGGATTCGGCGTGCTGCTGATAGCCTTCCTTGAGTACAAGGACAAGTCTTTGCGGACGGAGCGCGATGTATGGACCTTTACCAAGTTGCCCACACTGGCCACGATTGCGTTGATTCATGAGACGAAGGGCAAAGCGAAAGGCTCCATCGCCGGCATGTTCAAGAAGAAGGATGTTGATTCCCCCACAACGAAACCGCTCGCGAATGTTGGTAGCTAACCATGTATAGAAAGTTTTTCAACCTGCAAACCAGTCCCTTCGGCACGAGCCCGGACCCTCGTTTTCTGTACATGATGCCGCACACGCGCGAGGCTCTCGCGGGTCTGGAGTATGGCATCTCGGAGCGCAAGGGATTCACAGTCCTCACCGGAGAGGTGGGGACAGGAAAAACGACGTTGCTGCGAAGCGCGCTCGGATCGTTGGGACAGCGGCGCGTCTCGACCTCGTTTGTCTTCAACCCGCTGCTTGATCCACTGGATTTTCTGGAATTCGTGCTGACAGACTTCGGGCTTACACCGACTTCGCGCACCAAGTCAGGCATGCTGCTGCAACTCAATCGGTGGCTGATCGAACGCTTTCGTATGCAGGAGACGTGCGTGGTAGTCGTCGACGAGGCTCAGAATCTTTCCTGGGAGCTGCTCGAGGAGATTCGCCTGCTCACGAACCTCGAATCTTCGTCTGAAAAGCTGTTACAGATCGTGCTGTCGGGTCAGCCGGAGCTGGAAGAGAAGCTGCGGCATCCCAGTGTGCGGCAACTGCGGCAGCGCATCTTCCTGTGGTGTCGCACGCAACCGCTCACTGCCGAGCAGACGGGCGAGTACATCGCAGAGCGTTTGCGCATCGCCGGCACGACGGACGCGATCTTTTCGCCGGAAGCGGTCCAGCTGATCTACACGTATAGCCGCGGAATTCCGCGCACGATCAACCTGATCTGCGAGCACTCGCTGATTCTTGGTTATGTGGAACAGATTCACGTCATCCCGGCATCCCTGATCGCTCAAGTAGCGGCGGATCTCGAGCTGGACATGCAGTCCTTTCTGATGGCTCCTTCGCAGGTCGGGGAGGGGTTGCATAGCCCGCTCCGTCCGATGGAGACGGGAAAACTTATGAACTCCTTTAATAGAGAACCTGGGGGCGGCCGATGAGCCACATCTACGAAGCACTACAACGAGCAGAGGCGGAGCGGAAGTCTGGTGCGCAGGCCGTTGCTGAGGAGCCAGAACACCAAAGCATGGCGTTCGCGACAGCAATGCCGCCATTGGTAACCGAGGTCGCGCATACGCCCGAGCTGGTCACAACGGCGCCTGCAGAGGAGCCCGCAACTGTCGACCCATCGTTCCTGAATGACGTGCGGCGCAGGCCGTGGAATCCCTCGTTTGAGCGGCTGCCCGCGTTGGAACGCGGTGGTGTAGGTGTCGAGCAGTTCCGCAGCCTCCGATCGCGAATCCAGGAATTTCGCGATCTTCGCAAGCTGAAGACAGTATTGGTCAGCAGCGGTCTTCCGCAGGAGGGCAAGAGCTTCATTGCCGTAAACCTGGCCATTAATCTCGCACGGCACAAGAGCAGCAAGGTGTTGCTCATCGACGGCGATATGCGGTGCTCCAGCCTGCATCATTATCTGGGGAGCGAATTCCATCCAGGACTGTCGGATTATCTATCGGGAAAAGCGAGCCTGCAGGAGGTTATGCAATTCCCAGAGGAGGCGAAGGACCGCGACCCCTCGATGACCGCAGTCTTGAACAACATTGCGTTTATTCCGGGCGGGGATGGTGGAGACCAGGCGGCCGATCTCTCGGCCAGCAAACGCTTCGATGAGTTACTGACGACCGTGGCTCCGTACTTCGACTGGATCATTGTCGACTCGCCTCCAGTGTTGCTGGTTTCTGATGCCGTCAACCTGGCGCGGTCCTGCGATGCTGTGCTGTTGGTAGCCCGCTCCGGTGTAACCACGTTCCCCGTAGCACAGCGCGCACAGCAGGAGCTAAAGGCCTCGAATGTCATCGGGTTTGTACTAAACGCAGTCGACAAGCCGCCCATGAGCGGAAACTATTACTACCGCTACGAAAGCAAGAAAGAGTAAGGCAGACCACGGTGCACGCATGATAAAGCTACTGAATGTTTATTATCCGACTCGAACGGTCGTCCTGATCCTGTGCGAAGCCTTCATCGTGTGCGCCTCGTTCGTACTGGCGTCGGCGATCGTATTGGGTGGAGACACGTTCAATGTGCTGGGCCATGATCACGGAGTCATGAAGATTGCAATCCTGACTGTCTGCACGATTTTGTGCGCGTACTACTTCGATCTTTATGAGCCGCAGCATATTTCGGCCCGCTGGGAGATCTACTTCCGGCTTCTGCTGGTCATGGGGTGCATGGCGTTTGCACTGTCGGCAATCGTATACGTATTTCCGCAAGCAGCGATTGCGCGGTTTGTTTTTCTACTTGGCTTGATCCTGGTGGTGGCAGGACTCATCGCATGGCGCAGCGCTTTCGAGTGGATCAGTGGCCATGCAGTGTTTCAGGAACGGGTTTACGTGCTGGGCGAAGGAGAGCGCGCGAGCAACATCATCGAGACGATCCGCGAACATCGCGAGGCCGGCATGGTGGTAGTGGGGTGGGACGCTCCCGCAGCCGACAAGACAGGGCGCAGGGAGACATTTGCGTCGGCTGTTGAGCAGATGGCTTCGGAGACGTCGATCGATCGCATCGTGATTGCGCTGGACGAGCGGCGCGGTGAGTTGCCAGTCGACGGACTCTTGGCGATGCGGTTTCGCGGGGTAACGATTGAAGAGGTGGGCAGCGTGCTCGAGCGGTTGACGGGCAAGCTGCAATTGGATGGCCTGCGACCGAGCGATCTTCTATTCTGCGAGGGCTTTCGGATGAAGCCCTCCCAGCAGTTCTTGTTGAGAATTGCTTCAACGCTGGTAGCAGCGATTGGCCTGATTCTTTTCCTGCCGCTGTTCCCTTTCGTGGTGTTGCTGGTAAGGCTTTCCTCACCAGGTCCTGTCTTTTTTCGGCAGGAACGGGTCGGCCTGAACGGCAAAGTATTCAACGTGTATAAATTTCGGACGATGGTGGTGAACGCCGAGGCCGAAGGGGCACAGTGGGCGCAGAAGAATGATCCACGTGTGACCCGCGTTGGGCAGTTCATGCGGAAGACCCGCCTGGACGAAGTGCCTCAGCTGTGGAACGTGTTGCGCGGCGATATGAGCTTTGTGGGACCTCGGCCAGAGCGTCCTGAGTTTGTGTCATGGCTGGCACAGGAGCTCCCCTTCTACGAGGTACGGAACATGATCCGTCCTGGTCTTACGGGATGGGCGCAGATCCGTTATGGCTACGGAGCCACCCTGGAACAGAGTCGCGAGAAGCTTGCGTATGACTTGTACTACGTGAAGCATCAGACGCTGGGCCTCGATCTGTTGATCATGTTCGAGACCATCAAGACGATCCTCCGGCGGCGCGGAGCGCAGTAGTCCACAGGCGAACCGCTCCTCTTCCCTTCCTAGCAGCACACCTGAAACAACCCCTCCATCAACGGTCCCGTAAGTTGATCGCAAAGAGAGATGCGCACCTGCACGAAGCGCTCACGTGGGATCCAGCGGCCGGCCGTTGAAACCATATGGAACCCCTGGCAGTCATGCTGAAGAACAGCTTGGCCGCCTTATTGGTAAGTGGATGCGTGCATCAACGGCCTGCCCGGCCGGTCTGGAATCTAGCCTGAAGGGGTGAACGCGGAAGTGCTTCGTGTGGCCGTAGCGCGGAAGCCTTCCCGCGGACATCCAAGCGACACTCCTCGCGCGCCGGTGAACTGACCCCCTGACATGAGAAGAGCCACCTCGAAAGAGGTGGCTCTAACAGCATGAGCAATAGCTCGTGAACGGCTACCGCTCATCGTTCTCACAATGCAACAGCCGCGTTTTACTCAACCCACAATCTTCCTCATCGGGACGAGGCTTTCAAGATCGGATAAGTGCAACCTTATCAAGTAGTGCAGGAAGCCCCCATCGAGGCACCCTGCAAGTACTTGGGAAATGAATATCTAGACGAGCTTGGAAGCAAATTTGCGACGAGCGATACCGGCCGCACTCAACAGACCGGTTCCAAGCAGCATGAGGCTGCCGGGCTCAGGAGTTGGGGCGACGTCGGAAGTGATGGAGAAACTGGTGTTTCCGCCAGGCTGTGTCGAGAAGGCGTAGCTGGCATCACTTTCAGTTATGTTCAGACCAGGATCCACAAAATACCCGTCTCCATTGATGACCAAGCCTCCAGTCGTGTTAACCGAGGTGATGGACGTCAGATAGTAATACAGAGTCGTGGTCCCATTTACCCAGTACACCAGGGTCGGTCCCGAGTATGGGCTAAAAGTAAACCCGTTGATGCTCACCTGAGTGCCAGGGAAGCCAGGGCTGTAGAAGGCAGCTAGGCTGCCAGTGGCACTGTCGACTGCCGCATCCCCACCCGTGAACGAAAGGACGCCGTTGCTGTAGTTGGCAAGCGCTTCACCGCCGCCTTCTGAAGCGATCTGGATGGTGCCGGGACCTAGGGTGTCGGCATAGGCCATCGAAGTCGATACTGCGATGGATGCTGCTAAAACGCACAACTTTGTGAGAGTCCTCATACTTCCTCCTGAAAAATTTACCGCTGTCGCGGGTCGAGCTGGGAGCATTGCGGCATGCTGCAAGGAACTATCTCCTCGGAACAGACGGCTACTTGCGTAGCCTCCAAGCCAACAAACTAGATTCCTTACATCCACAGTTAGAGCATCTGGATAGCCAAATATTAGAACTTTATAATCAATAACTTGCAGCCCCGGAGTCAGGCTAGTGCGCAACCATTTGCATAGTCCTTGCCCCACATCTTCCTCATTAGGAGACCCGTTTTACAGAACCCGAAGCTACTCCCGACCGGCCGGCCGATTGCTGGAAGGTAGTGGCCTCAGGCAGACCCCGGCCCCCTTCCATACGTTCAGGGCGCCAGCCTGAATTCAGGGTCAAAAAGTACAGGAAGCCTCCGAAAAGGCTTCCTGATGTATTCCTTGCAATGAGCTGCGTACTAAGCCGCGAACCGTCTGCGCACCGCTCCGCAGGCTCCCAGAAGTCCGGTGCCGAGTAGCAAGAGAGAGCTGGGCTCAGGGGTAGGTGTTGGGCTTAGGGTGGCATCAAAGTCGATGCCCGAGGGATCGGTGCCGGCTGCCCCCGATACGTTTCCCGCCTGCGCAACGATGAACTCCAGGGTGCTGCTCGAGTTCAGGTAGACGTCGGACAGCATCGCCGTGGCCTCGGTGGAGGACAGGCAGCCTGGGGCGTACTGCGCGCAGGTAGAGTCATTGCCCAGCGCGCCAAAAGGGACAATGACCGTCCCATTCAGCAGCACTTCTACCGTGTCGTCCGCCAACACGCTCAGGCTCCCATTGTACGTACCGGCCGTAACGTCGCTCAAGGTGGTGGTGAACTCGTAGTAACCGTACGCCGGATTCAGAGAGCCGCCCGGACCTGCGGAAGACGCCTCGCCAACCCATGTGGAGTTGGAAAGAGCCGACGCCCAGACGCCGCCCGACCCGAGGGTATAGGTGGGATTGGAAGTAGGACTGCCGAACGTGGGTGTGCCTGTGGGCCAGCCGGACGTGGGCTCAAATCCGGTGAAGCTCATGGCAGAGTTGGCATTTCCCATGCTGGAGCCACCCGTTGCATAGCTGCCGAGGGTAATGGAAGATGCGTAAGCCAGGGTTGTAGACGCGGCGAGAACCGCGCCGAGGATTGTGAGTTTGCCGAGATATTTCATTCGAATCTCCTGAGATAACCGCTGGAAAGCGGGCAAAACGGAACAGCATACAAGCCTTCCGGCACATGAGCACCGGCAAGCAAGTCTTGGAAACCAATTGCCGTTAGAGAGCTGAACTCTCCGCGGTTAAATCTCCGTGACGATACCCATGTAGAAGCACGTTCGATGCCAAACTTTCTCTTTATGAATCAGCGACTTGCGTTTAGCTTGATTAAATCGACCGCAAAATCTTGCACATATTGGTAGGTACTCCTGCACATTGGCGCCGTGATGAACCCCGGGGCGCGAGCCCACACCAACCTCGCCGAATTCTTTCTTGCACGATTCACGGCGATCGAAGGGGCCGGTGGCTCCGCAGCGCACAGCAATCTTGCTTCGGGAAGCCAAATGGCAAAACGGCGCCTCGACGTGGACAAGCTGCAGCGCCATCTCTTTGCATTCTCCATTCGCCGCGTTCTTCGTTAGTAACGCAGCGTTTGTGAATACAGAATCACGCCTCCCGGTCAGGTGCAATAATTGTCCCCATGATGAAAAACGAAACGCTTGCGCTCCCTGACATAGCTCAGAAACGCATGGTGAAGCTACAGGCTCACACGGCAAAGATTGGAGTCATTGGTCTCGGATACGTCGGATTACCTCTCTCGCTTCTGCTTTCGGGCGCGGGCTTCCAGGTCACCGGCTTTGATATTGACGAGAAGAAGATCGAAGACCTTGAGGCGGGTCGCTCGTACATCTTCAAAATCCCGCAGGAAGAGATTCAGACGGCGCGCAAGCAGGGCCTACGCGCCACCGCCGACTTTTCCAATCTCTCGGACCAGGATGTTGTGATCATGTGCGTTCCAACGCCGCTCACAGAACATCGCGAACCGGATTTGAGCTTCATTGAGAAGACCGCGCAGTCAGCAGCCCCGTGGATCACCGAGGGCCAGCTCATCGTGCTCGAGAGCAGCACCTATCCAGGTACAACAGAAGATCTGTTGATTCCGATCCTCGAAAGCAACAATACGCGCGGTCTGAAGGTGCAGGGCGACGGTCCTGCACTTGAGAAGGGCGTGTTCTACGTAGCGTTCTCTCCCGAGCGCGAAGACCCGGGCAACACGACGGTGGCACGGCACGACATTCCCAAAGTCGTCGGCGGACACGACCCGATTGCCACAGAGTTGGCGGCGACGCTGTACGAGGGAATTTTCACGAAGTCGGTACGCGTGACCTCGACGAAGACGGCTGAGATGACCAAGCTGCTGGAGAACATCTATCGTTGCGTCAATATTGCGCTCGTCAATGAACTGAAGGTTTTGTCGATTCGCATGGGCGTGGACATCTGGGAGGTAATCGACGCGGCTTCGACCAAGCCGTTCGGCTTTCACCCTTTTTATCCGGGACCCGGCCTCGGCGGGCACTGCATTCCCATCGACCCGTTCTATCTGAGTTGGAAGGCGAAGGAATACGACTTCAACACCCGATTTATCGAGCTGGCCGGTGAAGTCAATGGAGCGATGCCGGAGTTTGTTGCTCAGACCGTCGGCAAAGCACTTAATCAACGCAAGAAGGCCTTGAACGGCTCAAAGATTCTCATGCTGGGAATGGCCTATAAGAAGGACATTGACGATCTGCGTGAAAGCCCGTCGCTAACCATCATCGAGCTGCTGCGCAATGAAGGAGCGGAGGTGCTGTACAACGACCCGTACTTCCCCACCGTCGGAAGAGGCAGGCACTACAACCTCAACATGACCTGCACACCACTCGAGAACCTGGGACAATATGACTGTGTGCTGATCATCACGGACCACTCCGACTATAACTATCCGGAGATTGTCAAAAACTCTCAACTGGTAGTGGACTCGCGCAATGCGACGAAGGGGATTACTTCCGAAAAAATTGTCCGCTGCTAGGACTTATTTCTGTCAGTGCGACTAAATCAAACCCGTTCACGAAGCAAAAGGGCTGCCACTGGCAGCCCTTCTTATTTTCCCTAAACCCAACGAGACGGTAACGAGCTACGCCGTCACTCTGATTTTCTTGCGATAGATGAGCGCAGACATGAGTCCAAGCGCGGTTGTCATCAGCACCACGCTTCCAGGCTCTGGCGTGGGATTGATGGGAGGGGGTGTTTCGCCGGAGAAGACCGTTGGCGGCCCGGGATAGTAGACCGGCGAATAGACTGGCTCAGCGACCGGCGGCTGCTCCGGATTATCCGGTGGCACCAGGTTGCTTACAACCACAGTCGGCTGAGACGGAGCAGAAAAGGTATCCATCATCGAAGGAAACACCGGAGGAAGCGCGACCGGTGGGAGACCATCCGAGATACCAGCGTCATCCATCGGGACCTGGCAGACAAAGTCGATCTTGTCCATCGATTCCTTTTTGGTCGGACGATAGTGGGGATGTGCCTTATTCCACGCCGCCCAACGCGCAAGCGTCTCTGCACTTACCTTGTGGTGAAGGTGCTTTGCGAGTTGGTCCTTATACGCACGAAAGAGATGTTGGCAGTCCGTCGACGCATGAACGCCTACCGTACCGATTCCCACGCTGGCAATCGCCAACATGACGAAAAGCGGTATCCGAATTTTAAATTTCATCTGTGGTCCCTTGTGCATGGTCACTGCCTGATCCCGGAATTTTTTTTCTAACGCCCTTAGGCCTTCGCTGTCAGATATGGGTTGGCACGCTCAGCTTGCGCCGCAACGGATCATCCATCGCAGCCTTGGCTGGGCCGTGCTTTTGAGATGACGGCATCAGAAGTACAGGCGTGCTCTCTTCGCTTAGTTTGTACAGCAGCGATCGATAGCTGATGTGAAGCCATTTTGCAGTCTTTTGGCGATTCCAACTGTTTGCTTGAAGAGCCTTCAAGATAATGTGCCTCTCCAGATCGAGGGTCGCCTTTTTTGTAATGTGCCTTAGTGAGACAGGCTCACTGAGATCGATGTCCGCCATAATCCTATCGGCAGTATGCTGCTGCGGCAGTAACTCGTCGGCAAGAATATCTTCGTTCCCGATGAGGACGTAGCTGCGGATAATGTTTTCCAGCTGACGGATATTCCCCGGCCACTCATAGCGCTGCATAAGTTCGATTGCATTCCGCGAAAGCGGCTTCGGAGAAAGGCTGAACGTCCGCGCGTGTTGGTCGAGGAAGTAATCCACCAGCTGCGGGATATCTTCTTTCCGTGCCCGCAATGGCGGAAGATTAATGGTCACTGCGTTAATGCGATACAGAAAATCGAGCCGAAAGGATCCATCTTCCACCTGGGCGCGGAGATCCTGATTGGCAACCGACACAAGGCGCGTCTCGATCGTCAGAGTCGTATGGCCACCAACCCGGACGAAAGTCCCGTCCTGCAGAACCTGCAGGAGCTTGGATTGAACCATCAGGTCGAGGCTGCCGACCTCATCCAGAAACAGGGTACCCATGTGGGCCTGCTCGACCCGGCCCCTCTTCGTGGAATGGGCGCCGGTAAACGCGCCCTTTTCATAACCGAATAACTCTGTCTCAAGCAGGGTCTGGGGAATCGACGGACAGCTTACCTTGACCAGCGAGTCCTTAGAGCGCCGCGAAAAAGCGTGCAGAAGGCGGGCGCAGATCTCCTTGCCGGTGCCGGTCTCTCCCTGGAGAAGTACAGGCACGTCTGTCGTAGCGACGCGTTCCAACTTCTGGCGGATTGCCTGCATGGCGGGCGTGCGTCCAAAGACGACGTCCAACGGAGGGAGATCCAGAAAAGCGGCCGAGTTGACGAAATGGTCCAAGGGATGTCCTACCAACGAGCTTGATTTAGCAAATCCTAGCCTGGAGGTAGCACGTCAGAGGCCATATGCGTGAAGTGCACAACTTCATGCAAAAGACTGGGTTTGAAAGCGCATGTACCTATCGTTGCATCTCGGAGAGACGCAAATCCCCTTTGTTTACCGAGTGATTAACACTACTAATGTGGAACTTTTTTTCTCTTTTTGACTGCAAAGTTCTTCCTTTTGTGGCGGGCTTCGGCTAGACTGAATCCACCTTGAGGCGCCTGAGAACCGAGTGGATGTATGTCCTCGCGGCCTAATCTTGGCACCCAGATGCGAACAGCGGATGAACGTCACCGCATGCAGCCGCCGCCGAGTGTTGGAGTCATTTGATGTCTACCGCATTGCCTTTTGGTGTTCCCAAACTCGCGCAAACACCAAAGCCTAGACTCTTCGTCCTGGATACGAATCTCGCGGTTCTCGAGTATCTGCGGGCAGTATTGAGCAACCAGTATAGTCTCAGCCTGTTTTCCGACGAAACGGCGCTTCTGCACCAGTGTTCCAATGGCCCTGAGCCGCATCTGGTCTTGCTCGCATGGGAGAGCATTGAACAATCCCTGCCGATTTTGTCGCACGTGCGCGCCTCAATTCCCGACGTACCTATCATCATCCTTTCGACCTCGGCTGAGGTGAAAAACCTGGAAATTGTGACCCGCATTGGCTCGCGGGGTGTTGTTTTGAAGCCTTTTGTGGACGGTAACCTCGAAACCGCGATCGAAGAACACCTCGAGTGCGTAGACCGCGCCACCTCCGCCGAGCCGCAGGAGATTCGGCTGGACGATAGTCACTCCTTTGTGTGGTCAAACAAGCGGATGCGCGAGTTGCAAGCCCAGGCTTCCCTGGTGGCGAAGTCCGACATTCCCGTCCTGATCATGGGCGAAAGCGGCACCGGCAAAGAGATTCTCGCCATGTATACCCACAAGATGTCGCTGCGCAGCGAACGCATGTTCCTGAAGGTCAATTGCGCGGCCATGCCGGCGGACCTGCTTGAAAGCGAACTGTTTGGCTATGAACAGGGTGCATTTACCGGTGCCATCAAAGCGAAACCGGGCAAATTTGAGATCTGCACTGGTGGAACTATTTTTCTCGATGAGATTGGGGAAATGCCCGCGATCCTGCAGGCTAAGCTCCTTCAGGTATTGCAGGACGGAACCTTCTCCCGGTTGGGAAGCCGAGCGCCTATGAAGGTGGATGTTCGTGTAATTGCTGCCACCAACATCAATATGAAGGCCGCGATCGCACAAAAGAGCTTCCGGGAAGATCTTTACTACCGACTGAACGGGTTTTCCCTGGTTATACCTCCCCTTCGTGATCGCCGAGACGAGATTTCCATTCTGGCGCAGCATTTTGTTCGAAAAGGTGCCGCCAAATACGGGAGCAAGCCGCTTACGCTCTCGCACAACCTGCTCGACGCGTTGACGCGTTATTCGTGGCCGGGCAACAGTCGGGAACTGGAGCATGTTATCAACCGGTTCCTGATTCTGGGCGACGAAATGGCGATCCTCGCGGACCTCAGCCCCTTCTCAAACCTTCATGCCGAGGGGAATTCGTCCCACGACCAGGGGAAAGGCACAGGATTGAAGCAGCTTGTCCGCAGCCTGAAAGGGGACGCTGAAGCAGCGGCGATCGAACGGATTCTGGAGGCAAATGGATGGAACCGGAAAGCAGCAGCAAACGAACTGCAGATCAGTTACAAGGCGTTGCTGTACAAGATCAAGCAGTACGACCTCGCACCCAGACGGCGAGCTTGAATCACTTTCCACCCCAGGAACCTTCGGACGATCCTTATATGATCGTGATCCGTGGCGAAGATTACACGATCAAAGGATTTGCTGACCGCAGTCAATGGCCATCCGATATGGATGATATCCATGCGCGGGGCCTTAGCTCGATTCGCCTGAAACACTTTCAATCCGGCGAGGTCGAAGATGTCCCGCTCGACAATGTGAAGGCAGTCTTTTTTGTAAAGGACTTCTCAGGCCAGACGAGTCACGTGGATCTTCTTTTCCATGATCGGCTGCCCCCGATGGAGTGCCTCTGGATTCGCATTCGCTTTGACGACGGCGAAACGGTGGAAGGCATCATCCACAATGCGCTGGACTATATCGTTGGACCGGGTTTTTTCATGGCACCCGCGGATCCCATCGGAAACAACTGGCTCATTTATGTGTCGAAGAGCAAACTCACCGGGTTCGAAATCCTCGGACTGCGCCCACGCGTGAAGAGCCTGCATCGCTCCAAGAGCGCATAATCCTCCCCAGCTACCCGCACTGGCTACTTCTTAGCCTCCGATAGATACCAGGCGACCGTCTTCTCTAAGCCCTCAAAGAAATTGCCCTTCGGCTCATATCCCAGCTCGTTCCGGGCGCGATCGATGCTCGCAAGCGAATGCTTGATATCGCCCTCACGTGCCACACCGTAGATGGGGCTCTTCGTGAATCCGAGGATCTTCGCGATTCCCGCATACACTTCATTGAGCGTCTCACTCTTACCCGTGCCAATATTGAAGACCCTGCCGGTAGCAACGGCATCAGGCGCCACGCACGCGAGCAGATTGGCATTGACGGCGTTATCGACATACGTGAAGTCCCGGCTGGTCGATCCATCGCCGAAGATGGTGGGAGTTTCACCAGCCATCATTTTGTGGACGAATTGCGCGATCACGCCGGAATACGGCGAGTCCGCAGCCTGGCGTGGACCAAAGATATTGAAGTAGCGAGTGCAGACACCCTGCAATCCGTAACAACGATAGAAGGCCTGAATGTAATACTCGCAAGTCAACTTTTGTACAGCATAAGGCGACAGTGGCATCGGCAACATGCCTTCGTGCTTTGGCTGTGTCGGCTGATCTCCATAAGCAGAGGACGAGGCCGCATAGACGACTCTCCGCACGCCGGCATCTCTGGCTGCGATCAAAAGATTAAGCGTCCCATTGATGTTCGACTCATGTGACGTGAGAGGATCCTTCACGGATCGTGGAACCGAAGCCAGAGCGCCTTGGTGGAGAATGTAGTCGATTCCCTTGCAGGCATCTCGCACCCCATCTTTATCCTGGAGATCCAACTCCTGGAAATTAATGGAAGAACGGATGTCCGCTAAATTCTCAAGATTTCCTGTCGACAGGTTATCGAAGCCGCTGACCTCGTGCCCCTGCTTGACGAGCTCGTGGGCTAAAGAAGATCCAATAAAACCCGCGATACCCGTAATCAGATAACGTGCCATGAATTCCTCGCCCATTGATTATAGGACCCTGTGCCGGATTGGCCTAGAAATCGAACCGAGAATCGAACGGGGAGAATCCACGAGCAAAAATAAGGATTTCACCTAGCAGAAACTTTGCTGCGTTAAAACGAAAAGCCCACCGCATGGGTGGGCTCTTCTTGAATTATGCCGGCGATCACCTAATCTCCCACACACTTACGCGTGCAGTACCATCGGCCCAACGAGGCTTAACTTCCGTGTTCGGGATGGGAACGGGTGGGACCCTCGTAGTAAACTCACCGGCAAATTGTCGAACGTGCGCCGCAGCGCGATCGTTCACAACTGAATAGATTGAGCAGACTATATACCTATAAAAATCTTAGCCATGTTTCGGTCTTTCGGAAACAATAGCCTAGTTATTGTCTGACAGCCATAAATGGCGATCATTTTATAACTACAAAGCTTGTATTGAATGACTCTAGAACAATGAACGAAACATTGCGCAGAGTAAATTCTATGGACAAGCCGAACGGGCGATTAGTACTGGTAAGCTACATGCATTACTGCACTTCAACCTCCAGCCTATCAACCAGGTGGTCTTCCTGGGCCCTTCATTTCCCTTACGGGTTGGGAGATCTCATCTTAGAGCGTGCTTCCCGCTTATATGCATTCAGCGGTTATCACAACCGAACTTCGCTACCCAGCCGTGCCATTGGCATGACAACTGGAACACAAGAGGTTCGTCCATCCCGGTCCTCTCGTACTAAGGACAGCCCTCTTCAAATCTCCTACGCCCACAGCAGATAGAGACCGAACTGTCTCGCGACGTTCTGAACCCAGCTCACGTACCGCTTTAATAGGCGAACAGCCTAACCCTTGGAACCTTCTACAGCTCCAGGATGCGATGAGCCGACATCGAGGTGCCAAACCATTGCGTCGATATGAACTCTTGGCAATGATCAGCCTGTTATCCCCGGCGTACCTTTTATCCGTTGAGCGATGGCCATTCCATACAGAACCACCGGATCACTAAGGCCTGCTTTCGCATCTGCTCGACTTGTAGGTCTTGCAGTTAACCACACTTATGCCTTTGCACTCGACGGTCGATTTCCAAACGACCTGAGTGTAGCTTCGCGCGCCTCCGTTACAATTTAGGAGGCGACCGCCCCAGTCAAACTACCCGTCTTACTATGTCCCTCACCCCGATAAGGGGTGGAGGTTAGAATCACAACAATCGCAGGGTGGTATCTCACCGTTGGCTCCACCGAACCCAAAAGTCCGGTATCAAAGCCTCCCACCTATCCTGCGCAGCAAGTGCCGTAACTCATAGTAAAAGTATAGTAAAGGTGCACGGGGTCTTTTCGTCTAGCTGCGGGTAACCGGCATCTTCACCGGTACTACAAGTTCGCCGAGCAACTCGTTAAGACAGTCGAACGATCGTTACTCCATTCGTGCAGGTCGGAACTTACCCGACAAGGAATTTCGCTACCTTAGGACCGTTATAGTTACGGCCGCCGTTCACCGGGGCTTCAGTTCAAAGCTTCGCCTTGCGGCTAACCTCTCTCTTTAACCTTCCGGCACCGGGCAGGAGTCAGCCCCTATACGTCGTTTTAGACTTTGCAGAGACCTGTGTTTTTGTTAAACAGTCGCCGTTCGCGTTTCACTGCGGCCCCCCTAGGCTTGCACCCACGGGGGCGACCCTTCTCCCGAAGTTACGGGTCTAATTTGCCGAGTTCCTTAACAAGCTTTCACTCGAGCGCCTTTGGATATTCTCCTCGTCTACCTGTGTCGGTTTGTGGTACGGTTCCCAAATCTTCTCCTTAGAGGTTTTTCTTGGCACCATGAAATCAGCAGCTTTCAGCCCTACGGCTTACTGTTTTACGCCTCACTGTTAAGTCTCTCCGGATTTGCCTAGAGAAACCAGCTTACGCGTATCAAACCCCATAGCCATATGAGGTCCTGCTTATCCTTATGCGTCACCCCATCGTGATAACGATGATTTGGGAGGTCCGGAATATTAACCGGATATCCATCGCTTACGCCTTTCGGCCTCAGCTTAGGGACCGCCTAACCCTGAGCGGATTAACCTTCCTCAGGAAACCTTAGACTTTCGGCGTGAAGGGTTCTCACCTTCATTATCGCTACTTATGCCGGCAGGGTCTCTTCTCTAATGTCCACGTATCTTCACAGTTACGCTTCATTCACGAGAGAATGCTCTCCTACCACGCACACTAATGTGTGCATCCGCTGCTTCGGTATATAGTTTTAGCCCCGTTGTATTGTCGGCACCGGACCGCTTGACCAGTGAGCTATTACGCTTTCTTTAAAGGATGGCTGCTTCTAAGCCAACCTCCTGGCTGTCTGAGCGTTCCGACTTCCTTTCCCACTTAACTATAATTTTGGGACCTTAGCAGGCGGTCTGGACTGTTTTCCTCTCGACTGTGAAGCTTAGCCCCCACAGTCTGACTGCCGTGCTGGTTGTGATCGGCATTCGAAGTTTGGTTGGATTCAGTAAGCCGGAAAGCCCCCTAGTCCATCCATGTCTCTACCACCGATCCAAATCACACGACGCTAGCCCTAAAGCTATTTCGGAGAGAACGAGCTATCACGGAATTTGATTAGCCTTTCACCCCTACCCTCAGCTCATCCGAGCTTTTTTCAACAAACACCGGTTCGGTCCTCCATTGGGTGTTACCCCAACTTCAACCTGGCCAAGGGTAGATCATCCCGCTTCGCGTCTATTCCTGCCAACTGAACGCCCTATTCAGACTCGCTTTCGCTGCGGCTCGCTCACGCTTAACCTTGCTGACAAGAATAACTAGCCGGCTCATTATGCAATAGGCACGCGGTCAGACATTCCCTTACGGGCATAGTCCTCCCACTGCTTGTAGGCACACGGTTTCAGGTACTATTTCACTCCCCTCTCGGGGTTCTTTTCGCCTTTCCCTCACGGTACTGGTTCACTATCGGTCAGAAACGAGTATTTAGCCTTACGGGATGGTCCCCGTGGATTCAAGCAGGGTTTCTCGTGCCCCGCCTTACTCAGGTACCTGCTTCGAGTCTGGATCAATTTCGTCTACGCGCCTGTCACGCTGTTTCGGGTCACTTTCCAATGACTTCGACTATCGACCAGATTGGTAACTCTACTGTTGCAGGCCCTACAACCCCCGAACTACCGAAATAGTACGGGTTTGGGCTGTTCCGAGTTCGCTCGCCACTACTATCGGAATCGAGGTTTCTTTCTTCTCCTGGAGGTACTGAGATGGTTCACTTCCCTCCGTTCGCTTGCTCCTACCTATGGATTCAGTAGGGCATACATGAGGTTTACTCATGTGGGTTTCCCCATTCGGAAATCTCCGGATCAACGCCTGTGTGCGGCTCCCCGAAGCTTATCGCAGCTTGCCACGTCCTTCATCGCCTGTTTCTGCCAAGGCATCCACCGTGCGCCCTTAGTAGCTTGACCATAGAATTTACTCACACGCATCAGAGAACCTACCTCTGACCTGTAGAGCAATCTACATAGTTTCGTCCGCCTTCTGGTACGTGTCCTCACTGGATTAGGGTGAGGGGTACCGAGAATATTCTAAAGACACTCAATACTGATAATCAGCTATCCCCTACAGAAACTACCTGTAAGTTCAAAGCTGCTCAGCCTTGTAGTTATATTTACCCAATCTATTCAGTTGTCAAAAATCGTCTGCGGCAACGGCTAGTTGCTGCTACGCACTCTGGAGCGCGCCTGACGCGAATGGCTTCCGCCACAAGCTCAAGGATCAGCTTCCGCTACTTTCATAGTCGGAGACTCAACCTCGAGCTGGTTTGCTTCGATGACCTTCAGAGAGAAATGGTGGAGCTGACCGGGATCGAACCGATGACATCCTGCTTGCAAAGCAGGCGCTCTCCCAACTGAGCTACAGCCCCGTCTGACCAGTATAACCGATACAGATTGAAAGTGGTGGGCCTGGGTAGATTCGAACTACCGACCTCACCCTTATCAGGGGTGCGCTCTAGCCAACTGAGCTACAGGCCCGGCATCGCCTGACCGGCATTTGCCGCCCTGGCTTGCTTGCTCTGTCGCCCGCGCTTCCCGCTCTGAAGAACAGGGGCAACGAGCTTGTGAGCTCTCTCGAAGGTTTTCGAGGACACAGTTGAACGTGCGAAACGGCTACGCCGAATCTGACCATCGTTGTTGATGGATCGTGAAGAAAAGAAGGTTGCGTTCAGATTCTCCCTCTCTTGCCTCCCCGACCAAGATCGAGTCGGCGCAATCAGGAGTTGTCTGGCACATCACACCCTCAGCGTCGGACGATGTCCTAAGCTGCCTGCAATCGCAGGACGGATGAAGATTGCCAGAACGTTCTCTTTTAGAAAGGAGGTGATCCAGCCGCAGGTTCTCCTACGGCTACCTTGTTACGACTTCACCCCAATCATGAATTACACCTTGGGCGGCTGCTCCCTTGCGGTTAGCGCACCGACTTCTAGTGCAACCCACTTTCGTGATGTGACGGGCGGTGTGTACAAGGCCCGGGAACGTATTCACCGTGGCATGCTGATCCACGATTACTAGCGATTCCAGCTTCATGGAGTCGAGTTGCAGACTCCAATCCGAACTGAGGCCGGCTTTTTCCGATTAGCTCACCCTCGCGGGGTTGCAGCGGTTTGTACCGGCCATTGTAGCACGTGTGTAGCCCTGGACATAAAGGCCATGAGGACTTGACGTCATCCCCACCTTCCTCCCCGTTATCCGAGGCGGTTTCGCCAGAGTGCTCAACTAAATGGTAGCAACTGGAGATAAGGGTTGCGCTCGTTGCGGGACTTAACCCAACATCTCACGACACGAGCTGACGACAGCCATGCAGCACCTATATACAGACCCATTGCTGGGAGACGATATTTCTACCGCTGTCCTGTACATTTCGAGCCCAGGTAAGGTTCTTCGCGTTGCGTCGAATTAAACCACATGCTCCACCGCTTGTGCGGGCCCCCGTCAATTCCTTTGAGTTTCAGCCTTGCGACCGTACTCCCCAGGCGGATTGTTTATCGCGTTAGCTTCGACACGGGAGGATTGGGTACCCCCCACATCAAACAATCATCGTTTAGGGC